>CBDDGA010000002.1:0-4756639 GCA_965227685.1 uncultured Pseudohongiella sp.
TGCAATTGCCACTCGCGTTCAGGACGCCTGGAAATGGGTAGATGAAGTACGCCGTCTGGCTGTTGATCAACGAGTTAAACAAGCATTGGCCCAGCTGTTGGGTCGGCAAGCCCTGCCATTTCAAACCTTGAATTTCCCCATTGGTACCTCGCAATATGCTCATTCGGACACGATTCATTTCAGTACGATTCCTGAAGGCTATATGGCAGGTGTCTGGGTAGCCCTTGAAGATATCGACCAGGATAATGGGCCGCTAATTTACTATCCAGGCAGTCACCAGCTTCCTTATTTGAATATGCAGGATCTGGGGCTTGAGCAGGGTTATGAGTATTACCACGAGTATGAGAAAAAGATTCAGGAGCTCATACGCGAACATGATTTTGAGCCCGAATACGGGCTTATAAAAAAGGGGGAAGCGATTATCTGGCATGCCAACTTATTGCATGGTGGTGCCCCGCGGAAAAATCTTGAGCGCAGTCGCCATTCCCAGGTTACTCACTATTTCTTCGAAGGATGTAAGTACTACACTCCGATGGAAAGTACACAAAAAAAGATCAGATATAGAAATCCCTTCTGGATTCCAGATACTGATAGTTTCATTCTGCCGAATTCTGCGGGTGACGCAGGGATATTCGGGCGAATTAAAAACCGACTTCAACGAATGCTGAATAGATAGTATGCCTCAATGTACTGATGCATGCTCAATACTCCAGGTAGCTCGCTGATTCCCATGTCTGCCAATCCCATTCTTGAAATAAATGATGCCGTTTGCCGGGTGAATCGTAAGTCGCAGCTAAGGGTAGCCAATTTTGCGA
The DNA here is from genome assembly GCA_965227685.1 of uncultured Pseudohongiella sp. Lineage (GTDB taxonomy): Bacteria > Pseudomonadota > Gammaproteobacteria > Pseudomonadales > Pseudohongiellaceae > UBA9145. The sequence goes on from CBDDGA010000002.1 coordinate 816, forward strand.
TTCGTCCTGGTGAGCACTGGACCGTCTTCGGCGTCAATGGTTCCGGCAAAAGTGTGTTGTCTTCATTGCTAAGTGGAAACAGGGTGGAGTCCGGCAATTACGTAAGCTACAGGGGCGGATTTGATCCAGTCAAAGACTGTCTCCTCGTCTCTTTTGAAGAGCAGCAAAATCTGTGGCAGCGGGACAACAGGTTAGACATGAGCGAATACGATGAGCGCGCCCAGGACAAAGGCACGCTCGTCGAACAGCTAATCACGAGTAGCCGCTCGCCAATGCAACATGACCAGCCGTTGTTGCTGAATATTGTGAAGAGGCTGCAACTGGATAGTCTGCTGAATAAGGGGATTCGTTTTCTTTCGTCCGGGCAAATCCGCAAAGTACTGATAGCGAGGGCGTTGTACGGTGCAACTTCGGGAAAGGCCAGGCTATTAATTCTGGATGATCCTCTGGAAAGCATAGACCGAAATGCCCGAAAAGAGATTGAAACTGCAATCACGGAGGTGCAGCAGTCAAAAAAGTCAGGCGGGCTTTTTTCAACTCTTCTGTTGTGCAGGCGCGAACAGGACATTCTGCCAGGAACTACTCATCTCGCTCTCATCGAAGATCTCGAATTGATCAAACAGGGTCCGATTGCTGATATTCAGAACGGACATGAATATTTGCGCATCAAAGCCGTAGTTCCCAGAATTCCTGAACACTTGCCTGTAACAAAAGATTCCAGTCCTGCGGAACACGAACGTCAGGAAAAGCTAATCGAGCTTAGAGCTGTCAGTGCCAGCTACGGCGAACAGCAAGTTTTTTCTAATCTAAGTTGGGATATGGGCACTGATGACCATGTGCTTATTGAGGGTCCAAACGGCTGTGGGAAGTCCACGCTCCTGAGCCTGATAGATGGCGAAAACCATAAAGCCTACGGACAGGAAGTCATCTTGTTTGGGCGCCGTAAGGGTAGTGGAGAATCCATTTGGGATCTGAAGTCCAACTTTGGAGTGGTCTCAAATGAGCTACATAATAAATATGTCAAAGGCTGGAAGGTGCTGGATGTAGTGGTGTCCGGATTCTACGATTCAGTCGGGCTTTACGATGACAGCGGCGCTGCTGAGTGGGATAGAGCGCGAAATTGGCTTACCGCTCTGGGCATCGATTTCCTGGAAAAAGCTTACTACCATGAAATTTCATTCGGACAACAGCGTCTGGTGTTGTTGGCACGTGCCATGGTCAAACAACCAAGGATACTGATTCTGGATGAGCCATGCGTCGGGTTAGACGATTACCATCGGAAACTGATACTAGGCACACTGGATCTGATTGCATCCCAATCTGACACCCGGATTATTTATGTGAGCCATGTGTCAGATGAATACCCCAGCTGCATTAACTCCAGATTGAGCTTCCTGCCGCAGAGAGAAGGTGGTTACCGGATTGAACAGGTCAGAATTCAACCTCTGATGTAGTTTTCCAGCTGTTCGATAGTCGACTGTTGATCGCTGATAATATCTTTCACCAGATCACCCATAGAAATCACACCCCGAACATGACCTTGATCGACTACGGGAAGGTGTCGAATACGATTATTGGTCATTACGGCGAGCGATGCCTGTACGCTTTCTGTAGACGGGACACTAATCACGTCGCAACTCATGATGTCCTTCACCTTCGTCTCTTTCGACGACCGTCCTTTGAGAATCACTTCCCGGGCGTAGTCGCGTTCCGAAATGATGCCGGCCAGGTTGTTGGCTTCCATAACCAGTAGCGCACCGACACGTTTGTCAGCAAGCATCTGCACGGCTTCATAAACCGTAGCTTCCGGTGAGATCGACCAGACTTCGTCGATACGCTTGTCATTGAGAATTTGTCTTACCGTATGCATCGTACACTCCAGTTCAAGGAGTGACGGCACTCAGTTTATTCGTGACAGATTTATATTGGCATATCCTGCATTGTTGCCATAAAAACCACGGCTGTCGTTCACAAACATGGAAAGCTTGCCATCACAGCTTGCAGTAAATTGATAACTACCATCGTTTTCATTTTTTTCCAGATCGGTAACACCGCGAAGACTTGTTCGCCCACAGTCTGGTTGGTAAAGCATCAGTTCAAACCAGTTGTTTTGTCTTGAACGCCGACTAAATCCAAGCCATTGGACAGGCATTACACTGTTTGCAAATCCGGTCTCATCAATAGCTTCACCGTTTTCATTTTCTTCGATTCTGCTGTCAATCCAGTTGCTGGCTATTACCACATCAAGAGAATAACGGGCGCCGGCATCCAGTCTTACATCTGTGTCAAAATCCGGAATATTAGTGAAGAAATGGATCGTCGCCGATTCGCCTCTGGCTAATACCTGACCGGCATCTGGTGCATCAAACAACGTAATTGGTGGAAGGGCACAAGCGCTTAGTGTCAGAGAGAAAATGCCCAGTATCAGGCTATTGCGCGCATTGGGGTACTGCCTAAGGTACTGCATAATGAACTCCTATTTCCCGCTTCCAAATCAGGCTGAATAGTCAGTCTACTCTTGTTTGGCTGTACTTTATAGCCTGCATTGGCTGGTTGCTGTGGCACTGCAACTGTCATACCCTCCAAAAAGAAAGTCTGAATAGTCACCAAGCTCGAGAAAAGGGGGCAGTGCCCATGAACTACTCTTTGCATTTATTTGTGATTACGGCTGCCCTGGTTATCTCGCTCCCGGGTTTAACACTCGCACAGCAGGTGGAATCTCTTGCCGACCCTATTCCGGGTGAAATTCCTGAAGGCGATATAGAGGTTGCTCTGAAAAGCTTTCTCCAGTTTCCCCAGACTCAGGACGCTGCTACCGATGGCAGAACCAATAACGCGCATGCAAGACTGCAGTACATGTATCCCGTGCCTGATGGGTCCGGGCGTGTGGTGGTGAACGACTTACGTGGCTTATTGTATATAAGTGATGAGACGGGCAGAGCGCCCTCTATTTATCTGGATTTGCGCCAGCAAGACGTGGGCTTCTATGCAGATAGTTTGCCGAATGAGATGGGGCTTATGGGTTTTGCTTTCCATCCACAGTTTGGCAATCCGGGCAGTGCAGGATATGGCAAATTCTATCTTTCCTACACAGCTCACGTAGATTCGGGCGAAGCAGATTATTTGGAAGCCCCGGACAATGATCACGAAGCGATTGTGATGGAGTGGACAGCAGATGATCATGCTTCCAACATTTTCAGTGGCAGACATCGTGAAATTTTCAGGATCGGTCAATTCGCTTCCAATCACAGTATTGGAAATCTCGCGTTCAATCCCGCTGCCGTTGAAACGGACGCTGATTTTGGCAATCTGTATTTCAGTCTTGGTGATGGTGGGGGTGCGAACGACCCCATGGAGTTTGGGCAGTCATTAACAACACCCATGGCAGCCATATCCAGAATCAATCCGGTAAATTCTGGCGTCAGTGACTACGAAATACCCCATGACAACCCATTCATTAATATGCCTGAAGCCGCGCCGGAAATCTGGGCCTTTGGCTTACGTCACGCTCAGCACTTTTCTTTTTCCAGGGACGGAACAATGTTCATTAACGATATTGGCCAGTCCCAGATCGAAGAGGTAAATATCGGCGTGGCAGGCGGAAACTACGGTTGGCGATTACGAGAGGGCACATTCGCCACTGCATTCGGGATTGGCAATGTTCGTCCTAACCCCGTATATCCGCGACCAGTAGATAATGAAGAGTACGTTTACCCCGTTGCTCAATATGATCATACACCTTCTAATGCAATCAGCAGTGGCTTCCTCTACGAGGGCTCAGAAATTCCTGTACTCAGGAACAAGTACATTTTCACCGACATGGTCACCGGTCATATATACTACATCGATGCCAGAAATCTGGAGCCAGATTCTCCCGCAGAAATTCGCCGCCTCAGAGTATTTGATAATGATAGAGAGATGGACGTTGCAGCTCAGATTGGCTTTCCTAACACTTATGCGCGGGGGAATCGCAGCGATATTCGACTGGGGATCGACTCCCAGGGTGAACTCTATTTGATCAGCAAGGGTGATGGTCAAATCAGACGCATGGTTTCATTAGATTAATTAGCTCTGACCCGGAAGAAGTCACATAGCAAGGTTTAATTCTGCAGTCGATATGCATCCCTTAAACTTAACGATTCTGGTTAACAAGGACATTGCCAGCTGCCTTGCTCTTAACTACCTGATGAAATCACTGAATCGACACAGAATCTCGGTGTTCTATTCATCCCGGGTAGGGAGCAAACCACTTTGCGCCCCTTTGCAGCAACTAAAATTTTTTGAACAGGATTTCTTTAACGACTATGTGTTCCCGCTGCAGACCAGGCTCCCATCCGATCAACAGGGAGAATTGCTGGGTTTCGATAAAATTTGCAGCCTGCTCGATGGTCGCTGTTTACCTCTGAATAACATCAATAAAGAAGAAGGACTTGAGTCCCTGGCGAATACGAATCCTGACCTGATTCTGTCCATCAGGTACGGTCTTATCTTGCAAGAACAGGCGATTTCAGTTCCGAAATTGGGTGTATTGAACCTCCATTCCGGCAAGCTGCCTGAGTATCAGGGCGTAATGGCAACCTTTAGGGCGTTGCTGCAGGGAGACGACGAACTCGGCACTACCTTGCATAGAATTGTCGACTCCGGCATAGATACGGGGCCAGTTATTGAACGTTCTTCACTTAAAGTGGTTACTGAAAAATCCTACTTCTGGCATGTTCAGTCACTCTACGAGGAGGGGTGTCTGACCATGATAAATGCTGTGCATGAACTCGCCCTGGGCCGTGAATTAAGGGGCAAAGCCCAAACTGGTCACGGATCATACTATGGGTTTCCACAGGAGAAAGACTGTATTGCACTGGAAAAAAGAGGATTCAAACTTTTTGAACCAATCGAGGTTTTAGAACTGGCAAGAAGATTTTGCACGGTGGAATAGTTGATATACTATCTCGCCATTCGCAGCTAATGATTGGTAATACTCGCCCTTGGAACGAAAGGGCAAAAAGTATGGATATCCCGGCCAACGAAGATCAACGACTGCAAGTCTTGCAGTTATATAAAGTGCTCGATACATCGGCTGAGAAGTCATTTGATGATTTGACGCGCCTGGCTGCTAATGTCTGCGAAACTCCAATTAGTCTCGTGAGTTTGATCGATAGGGATCGCCAGTGGTTTAAATCCCGTTATGGGTTGAGTGCGACTGAAACGAGCCGTGAAGTCGCATTCTGTGCTCACGCCATAATGAACAATGAAGTCATGGTGGTCGAAGATGCTCTCGAAGATCCCCGGTTCTCGCAGAATGAGTTAGTGACAGGCGAGCCTGGCATTCGATTCTATGCCGGGGCACCTCTGACAGTTGGAGAAAATCTCAATCTGGGAACCCTCTGCGTGATCGATACCAAGCCTAATCAGTTGAGTGATAAGCAGATCGAGACACTGGAGTTACTCCGTGATGCGGTAGTCACTCAGTTGGAGTTGAAACGCAATGTAAATGATCTTGAGGCACTCGAAAGAGCGCTCTGTATGTGCGCCTGGTGTCATAGTGTGGAAAGGAAGGACCAGGGGAAAGTTCGCTGGCAACCATTGCATGAGTACATTGCAGAACAGACCCAGGTTAGTCACGGAATTTGCCCAAACTGTCAAAAATCCATGCAGTCCTGAGTAGTCTTCCAGTGTAAGAATTACGTCTAACTTTGGTCACCTTTCCCGGATCAATTTCACATAGCGCGATAGTCCCACGCGTCTTTTAATATTCCCTCGCCGATACTCCACGACCCAAGTGATGTACTATTGGGCTCCTTCCACTCGTTACTGGAGAAGATTCGTGAGTGACCTGATTCTGTACACTAATCCTCAATCCCGAGGGCAAATCGCACATTGGATGTTAGAAGAACTGGGAGAGCCCTACGAGATTCGCTGGATAGACTATGGTGAACAGATGAAATCGGGGGAATATCTGGCGATCAATCCTATGGGCAAGGTTCCTGCCATATCTCACAATGGTCAGGTAATTACTGAATGCCCGGCTATTTGCGCTTACCTGGCGTCAGCATTCCCGGAGAAAAGTCTGTGCCCGTCCAGCGACGATCCAACTCTTGCGGCTTACTATCGATGGTTGTTTTTCGCCGCCGGTCCTCTTGAGCAAGCCATTTCATTCAAGTCAATGGAACTCGACATCCCGGAAGAAAGTGGACGATCTCTGGGATTTGGAAGTTACGAAAAAACAGTAGATACCCTGGAGCTGGCCCTGGAGCCTGGTCCCTATATTTGCGGTGATCAGTTCACTGCTGCGGACGTTTATGTGGGTTCCCATGTTTACTGGGGACTACAATTTGGCACCCTCGAAAAGCGCGACTCGTTCTCAGCTTACGCTGAACGCCTGCTGTCACGCGCGGCACTACAGTCCATGCAACAGCAAAACCAGGCGCAGATGGAAGAGTCAGCGGAGTAGATCATTGACAGATAATCCATGGCAACTGGCGCAACTGAATATTGCCAGAATGTTAGCGCCGATAGATTCACCAGAACTATCTGAGTTTGTCGAGAATCTGGATCGTATCAACGAGATGGCTGATTCAGCCCCCGGATTTATCTGGCGCTTACAATCGGCGGATGGAGATGCGACTGAATTTCGGCACTTCGGTGAAGACTATTTAGTGAATATGTCGGTGTGGGCCGATGTGGATTCATTGAGCGAGTACGTCTATAGAACTGCCCATGCTGATATCATGCGCAAGCGTCGACAGTGGTTTGACAGAATGCATGAAGCTTTTTCTGTTCTGTGGTGGGTTCCTGCAGGACATCAACCTGACCTGGCAGAAGCGGAACAACGTCTGCAAATGTTGCGGGAAAATGGCCCTGGTGCCGAAGCATTTACATTTGCCAAGCCATTCCCGGCGCCTACGTAATGTAATGAAACTCCCTTTCTCAGCAATATAAACACCATGTGGGTATCTGTTAACAGAGGAATAACTTGCTTATGAGTGGTGAAACAGATCTGGAAAAATTGTTAACCCTGTTACAGCCCCGTTTGTTAGACGGTTATTACGTTTTCGCCACGCTTACCGAACAACAGCACACTGAGCTTCAGAACCTGCAGCCACTGGCAACCTACAGGGAAGATGAAGGTTTAAGCGTGCTGGTAGAACAACAATTAGCTGACCAGTTTGGTCTGACCTACCATGGTGTATTTCGCGGTATCACTCTATCTGTCCATTCGAGCCTGGAATCCGTGGGTCTTACAGCGGCAGTGGCTGGCAAACTTGCGACCCATGGTGTTTCAGCCAACGTAATCGCCGCTCACTATCACGACCACGTTTTCGTTCCGGCAGAACGAGCCGACTACGCTCTGCAGCTGTTAACTGAACTTGAAAACTAGTTTGTTCCGATACTGAGCCCCATAGGTTGATATGACAATCTGGCCAGATACTGCTGTCTGGATCGATGCTGGGTTATAGTTGTACTCTGCTTCATTCAACTAAAATAATAGAGGCGCTCCCTATGGTGTTCAGTCTTGCCCGAAAAAGCCTGCTGTCAGGCATTTTATTAGCCGCAGCTAGTGGGCTTTCCGCACAGTCTTCTGAAAGTATTACGGTCGAAGGCCTGGATTCGTCTGTTGAAATTCTGAAAGATCGATGGGGTATTTCACATATCTATGCACAAACAGAGCACGATTTGTTTTTCGCCCAGGGTTACAGTGCAGCCAGGGATCGTCTGTTTCAGTTTGAAATCTGGCGTGCCAGAGCTACTGGTACAACCGCCGAAATCCTTGGGCCCAGGGCTATTGAGCGGGATCACGGTGCCAGGTTATTCAAATTTCGCGGAGCCATGGCCGAGGAGCTGAACCACTACCACGACAGAGGTGTGGATATAGTGGCTGCCTTTGTTCATGGTGTTAATGCATATATTGATGAAGCCCTGGAAAACCCGGACCAACTGCCACTGCCGTTCCAATTGCTGGATATCCTGCCAAAACACTGGACTGAGGAAGTAGTGATTTCACGTCACCAGGGATTACTTGGAAATATCGGGCTTGAATTGCGCACCGGCCGGGCAGTTTGTGAGATCGGAGAAGATGCTGTTAAGGAGTTGCAGTACTACCATCCTCACGAGCCTGAATTGTCCCTTGATCCCATGGTGGATTGTGAGTCATTGCTGGAGAACGACATCCTCCATCTCTACGATGCCTATCGTGAGACTCTGGACTTCGAGCCATCTGATATCGCTATTGCTGATGTGCGCAATGATGAGTCGAATTATCGCAAGTTAGCCGAAGTGCTGGACTTCGAACTGCAGGACTTAAACAAGAACGACCTGGACAACATCGGGAGCAATAACTGGGTGGTCAGTGGCAATCTGACTCAGGATGGATGGCCAATGATGGTCAATGATCCTCACCGCACACAGGCAGTTCCTTCGCTGCGTTACTGGGCCCATTTAATAGGACCAGGGTGGAATGTCATAGGCGGAGGTGAGCCAACGATACCGGGCATATCCATTGGTCATAATGAGTACGGCGCCTGGGGGCTAACTGTTTTCAATACCGATGGTGAAGATTTGTATGTCTATGAGACCAATCCGGACAACCCCAATGAGTACCGTTATAACGGTCGTTGGGAGCCCATGTCGGTTATTCAAGAGACAATAAACGTGAGGGGACAGGACGCGGTAACGGTAGACCTGAAATATACACGACATGGTCCAGTGGCGTTTGAAGACCTGGATAAAAATCTTGCCTATGCCTTACGACCTGCCTGGATGGAGTTTGGTGGCGCACCGTACCTGGCTTCATTACGCATGGATCAGGCCCGAACATGGGAAGAATTCAGAGAGGCATCCAACTACAGCAATATCCCAGGTGAAAATATGATTTGGGCCGATCGTAAAGGCAACATCGGCTGGCAAGCGGTTGGAATTGCTCCTATTCGACGAAATTTCAGTGGCATGGTGCCGGTACCAGGTGATGGTCGTTATGAATGGGATGGTTATTTGCCAATCAAAGCCAAGCCCAATGAGTTCAATCCTGCTCGAGGATTCATAGAGACATCCAATAGTAACTATACGGCGCCTGATTATGAGTATCTGGACGCGATTGGCTACACCTGGACTGATCCTTACCGGTGGGCACGTGGTAGCGAAGTGTTGGGATCAGGTCGTAAATTTAATATGACTGATATGATCGATCTGCAACATGATTATGTGTCAATCCCGGCCAGGTCGCTAATACCTTTTTTTGAAAATCTTCAGGCCGATGATCCACAAGTCGAGCAGGCGCGGCTCAGGCTTATGGACTGGGATTTTGAGCTGGACAGGGATTCTGTTACTGCTGGTATCTACGTGGCTTTTGAAAGGCGGCTGCTGGAGAATATTGAACTTCTCAAGGTTCCCGAACCAGCACAGGCCTATTTAAATGTAGGAATGAAGACCACAATAGATATGCTGTTAGCTCCCGATGGCGACTTTGGTAATGATCCTATAGCTGGACGCGATCAATTCCTGTTAGACACATTGGCGCAGGGTATTGCTGATTTGCGAGAGAAACTTGGTAGTAATATGGAGAACTGGGTTTACGGCCAGGCTGACTATAAACACGCCCTGATTCGTCATCCGCTAAGTGCAGCAGTAAATGAAGATACGCGGGCTCTGTTGGATGTCGGGCCACTACCCAGAGGTGGAAATGGTTTCACCCTGGGCAACACCGGGAGCGGGGATAATCAGACTACAGGTGCTTCCTTCCGAATCTTTGTGGATACCCGCGACTGGGATAACACTCTGGGCATGAATGCTCCTGGTCAGGTCGGTGATCCTCAGAGTCCTCTGTACGCGAATCTGTTTGAGCTATGGGCAAACGATGATGTGTTTCCAGCATTTTATTCGCGTTCAAAGATCGAATCAGTGCTATTCGAAAAGTTAGAGCTGCAGCCACGTTAGGACATCGACCGGGGATTTAGCATGAATTTCCAGAATTCGGTAACGAGTGCCAGGTTAAATTCTCTAACCCTGGAATTTTGAACTGTATTAGTCTCGATTGAACTCAAATACCAATTACTAACCAGGTATTTTCTGATCAGGAAGTTTCAGTGTACTCATGAACTTCTATGTTGAGATGTTCTATGGGTAAGGTATTTGGAATCAGGGCTTTGAAATATTGCGGCTGCAGGTTCTCTTTGGAAACGATCGTTAACACAGCAGAATAGATTCCAGGGCCAACAGTCCAGACATGGATGTCCACAATCCGGCGTTGTTCAATTTCCTCTATTGAATGTTTAATTATCTCGATAATCTCTTCAGACGCCTGTTCGTCAAGTAAAACGGCACTGGTCGATTTTAATAAGCCCAACGACCACCGGCCAACCAGTATTGCACCAACAATCCCCATCAGCGGATCCATCCAAATCGCGCCATAAAATTTTCCAATTAACAGGGCAACTATGGCCAAGAGTGACGTCAGAGCATCAGCCAGCACATGCAGATAAGCAGACTTGAGGTTGTGATCATGGTGGTGATGATGATCATGGTGGTGGTGATCATGACCGTGATCATGGGAATGATTGTCGCCAAGAATAAATACGGAGACGCCGTTTACAACAAGCCCAAGTATGGCGACAAATATAGCTTGATTGAATGCTATGGATACTGGATTAAAGAGTCTTAACACACTCTCCCATGCCATCAATAATGCGAACATGGCCAGTAGGATTGCGCCAGTGTAGCCACCTAGTGTATTGACCTTTCCCGTGCCGAAGCTATAGCGGTCATTGTGAGCATGGCGTCGCGCGTATATGTAGGCAAAAGCATTAATGCCCAGCGCTACAGCATGAGACCCCATATGCAGGCCATCTGCCAGCAACGCCATCGAACCAAACGCAATACCACCAACTATTTCAATGACCATCATCGACGCGGTGATGGCGATAACAATTAAAGTTCGGGTTTCCCCCGGACGCTTGTTTTCCTGGCCAAAGCTATGGGTATGACGCCACTTATCGAGTATTTCTTCTCTCATGTCACAAACTTATAGCATGATCACGCAACCCATTTCCATGACTGCTGGCCTCAGGTGCGACTCTGTGACGCGCCTGATGATGCTGGGAGAAGGTGGCTGGATACTGGTATAGTAGGCATTCAAAAGTTCCTTTGATCCTGAAGTACTTAATGAGGTAAGCATGAAGAATCGAGTTATAGCGCTGCTTGCAGCCATATGCTCAACGTCAGTACTGGCGGTGGAAGAACCGCCAGCTGATTTGGCAGAAATTACCAACTTTCGTCAGTATAGCGATACTTTCGCCAGTGCCGGGCAGCCTACCGAAGAACAGCTGCAAGCTGTCGCTAATGCCGGCTATGAAAGAATTGTGTATATCGCATTTACTAATAATCAGAATGCACTAGCCGACGAAGATCAGATCGTTAAACGCCTGGGTATGGAATACATGCAGGTGCCTGTCGACTTTTCAAATCCACTACCGGATGATTTTTACGCCTTTGCCGACTCTATGCAGCGTAATACAGACAAGAAGACTCTGCTTCACTGCCAGGTAAATGCACGCGCCACCGCCTTCAGTTTTCTATACCGTGTTATTTATGAAGATGTTCCTATCTCTGAGGCCAAAGAAGATATGAATACGGTGTGGCAGCCGAATGAGGTATGGCGGGATTTTATTTTCGAAGTGATGGATCAGAATGATGTGGATCCAAACTGTGACACATGTGACTGGACTCCACCTCCCCCTCGCGGACAGTGATCTGAATTAGACTTTTTCGGAGGCCGCAGCCTGCTTGGTTCTGCGGCATTCGAAGAATCGTGCCCAGGGTTCTAGCAGTCACAGGCACTCGATAGAGGTTTCTCGTCAGGTTTCTCAATCCATTTTTAATGACATCACCCTGTTTTCATTTGTATTGGCATTACGCCACTACGACATCCTCCCTGATCTCAAACCCTTAATGAATGCTCGTCTGGATTAAATCCAGCAGATAATAGGGGTTTAAATTTCTCTAATCCTCATTGCAATAATCAGAGCCCAAATGCCAGGCACAAAAAAGGCGATCATAAGATCGCCTTTTCTGTTCGGATAAGAACTAAATCTTAATCATCGCCACCCTGGTTCAGTTCCTTCCAGGAATAGAATCCCATGAACATTTCTTCCCAGGATTGCTCACCCCAATTGATCTCAATACTTGAGTCTGGGTTGTAAGGATTTTGGGACGAATTGTCGAAGGCGCCATTGGCAATAATTCTGGTGCCTCCTGGTACAGCTAGTGGCTCTTCCAGCTCGTGCGCCAACTGCCAGTTGAATGAATAGGCAGGCACTGAAAGCAATACTTCTTCGGAACCATCAGGATAAACCGCAGTGAATTTCATGCGCTTACCGCGAAAGTGCATGTGAGGCATCAGGCTGTGAATCTCGGCATCGTTTGGAATATATGTCACCAATTCCATTTCGTGATCCTTCGCACCTGCAGGAATGGCAATCGTGAATGCATTACCAACGCCACCGCTCATGCGCTCTTCAGGAACATAACCTTCTGGATAGAAGTAGATGCCCACTTCTGTCTCATCGGTCATTTCCTTGCCGGAAGTTGTGTAGTGCATCTGGAAGCTCAGCTGAGTGCCAGCTTTTAACAGACCACCCACGCCTTCGGGGCTTAAGGAAACGCTATTGCCTGGCGCATAACCAGCTACTGAAGCCTGGTCTACACCGCCACCACCGAGCAGAGCGCCTACATCAATTTCCGGGTTCTCGCGGAAAATCTTGTCGATGTCAGGCTGCTCACCGGCAGCAACTGCTGCAAACATCTCGGCGCGAATCGCTGCGGCACGTTCTTCCGGCAAGCTGTTGATAGCTTTCAGGAACAGTGCCTGTGGATCTTCGCCACCACCTGGTGGTACTACAGTAGTAATGATGTGGTGCAATACTTCTGGTGCACCCGGAACGACTTCACTGCCGCGAACCCAACGATCTTCTTCCAACTCAAGATCAACTACCAGGTCCTTGTAATCAACCACGCCAGTAGCAGGTACAGTAGTCGCAGGAATCTTAACGATCATGTCTGGCTCACCAAGAGTCCACTTGGTTTCAGGCCAGGTGAGGGTAGTCAATGGGTCTTCATCACCTTGTACCGGAGAACCAGCATTAACCCAGCGTACGAGCTTTTGCATTTCTTCGTCGCTCAGGTTCATTTCATTCTTCATCTTGTGGCCGACTTTATTGTCGATTTGACCAGGTGGCATACGTTTGGTCATAACCACTTCGCGAATCATTGGAGACCAGCCCTGAACGGCCAGGCTGCTGTCCATAGCGAAAGGAGCTACGCCGCCTTCACGGTGACATTCAGCACAATTCTCAGCAATGATAGGAGCAATGTCATTGGCATAAGACAGATCAGCATGATCAGCCATGTTGCTTGCAATGCTGCTGCCTGTTCCAGCTACAGCCACCAGATCAGCATCTTCGCCATTCAGAAGGCTCTTGATTGCTGCTTCTGTGGAATCCTGAAGCGGGCCGCGATAAGAAATCTCGAACGACTTGGGGTCATAAACCACAGCTTCGTCCATGGTGGTGATGCCCAGCAGCTCAGATACCAGGTGGGTATCGTCCATCAGCACTTCAATCTCAACGCCCAGATCGACGAGATCGGCTGCCACTGCATCGCGATCAGTCTGCAGGCCAGGATTGATCAGGAAGAACTTCACACCTTGCTCTTCATATTGACTGCGCAGATCCTGAAAAGCGGCCAGTGCGGCGGCGTCAGTAGAATCTACTCCTTGCGGCAGAATGACTACAGCCTGCTGATCGTCATACCAGGCCATATGGTGTTGTGCGCCCTGATGGTCGATCAGTGCGAAATCACCAACTCTTTCACCAGCCATGCTGTTGGCACTCAGGCCCACAGCAGCGGTGGATAGCATCATAAGCAGAGATTTTTTCACGAATTGCTCCCTTATATTGTCTAAAAACAGATTATTAAAATTCCGGGTCGTTCTTTTACTAATTTAATCGTCGAGCTAGTGTACGCCTTTTCCCGGGCATTGCAGCTATTTTTTACAAAAAATGTTACCAAGCTACTCATTCCGTCGACTAAGCGAAGAAATTCGAGCTGTTAGGAAAGTTAGTTCCTAAATTCCGCAAACTCAGGCCTTATCTGGCCTGCGGAAGCTAGTTACTAAGTATTTAAAGACCCAGAATAGGGCACTTTTCCCGTTAAATTTACAGTGACACTTTAGGTAACACTTTCCATGCCGGGCTGGCAGATTTACTGGCTGCCTGTACCAATATAAAGCGACCATCCATCGGAGTTTCTGAAGCCTGTAGCCGTTAATGAACGCCGGGTCGTGGTTCATCATTTCGTGGAAGCACATGCCAGGCTCGCTCTGCCAGTTTAATTGCTTCAGCGGCAACCAGCGGTTTGGAATAGTAGTAGCCCTGCAATTTAGCAATTCCCAGCTCTTTGCAGAGTGCCTCCTGCTTTTCAGTTTCCACACCTTCTGCCACGGTAGAAATTCCCAGAGTGTTCAGCATCTGAGCCAGGGCTGTAAAAAGTAAAATGTCCCGGTTGTCATTATCTGCTTCAGGCAATACCAGTCGATCAAGTTTGACTGTATCTATTGGAAACAGCTTTAAGTGGGAGACTGATGAATAGCCTGTTCCAAAGTCATCGAGGGCGATGCTTACACCCAGCTCCCGCAGGCGATCAATAAACTTGTGCTTACTCTCAGGGTTGTCAATCAGGGCGGTCTCGGTTAGTTCAAACTCAAGGGAATCCGGGCTAACGTCAAATTCCTCACATTGTTCCCCGACATATCCTGGTAAGGACTCATCCGAAAATTGAACCGCAGATATATTGATGGACACGACCAGGTCTGTGTGACCCTGAGCCTGCCACTCAGCCATCTGACGAATGGCTTCCCGAATAATCCAGCGCCCCATCTCAATCATCTTGTGGCTTTGCTCAGCCACCGGAATGAACTCATTGGGGGGCACCATACCGTCAGCTGTCTGCCACCGGATCAATGCTTCGAATCCCCGCAATCGCATGTCTTCGCTGTAAAGAATTGGCTGGTAATACATTACGAACTCATCTTCGCGCAATGCCCTGATCAGTCCGGTTTCCATGCGCAGCCGTTGTTCCACGGATTGCTGCATCTCTTCTTCGAAAAAACTTATCTTGCCACGACCCCGTCGCTTGGATCGATACATAGCGATGTCAGCCTGTTTCAGCAGTTCTTCAGGGCTGGAAAGATTGTCTGCAGCTATGGCAATGCCAACGCTAATCGTGACTCTGATTTCATGACTGTCAATGGTGAATGGAAGTTGCAGAACGTTGGATATACGCTTTGCTACTGAAGTGCTGTTATGTATCTCATCTTGATTGATGAGAACGATCGCGAATTCATCCCCTCCCAATCGTGCGAATAATTCGTTGCCTCGCAGACAAGAAGAAATTCGGTTACTTAGCTTTACCAGTAACTGATCACCCGTCAGATGACCAAAGTTGTCGTTGATGAGTTTGAAATCATCAATGTCAAATACCATCAAACTAAGATATGACTCATTGCGCTTGTTGTTGGCCAGCGCAATTTTGAAAGATTCTTCGAAAAGGTAGCGGTTGGCAAGGTCAGTCAGTGGATCCCGTTCGGCTAGCTTCTTGACCTGCTTGAAACTCTTGCGCAGTTCTTTTTCCAGTTCAAATCGTTTGCCTGCTTGCAATATTGCCCGTCGCAAACGAGTTTCAGTAATGTCTTTCTTGAGGAGAAAGTCGTGGGCGCCGGCTTCAATGCATCTGATAGCAATCTCATCATCTTCCGAATTACTCATCATAAGGATGACATTGTTCTTGACCAGGTTGTCCTTCTGCAGTTCCAGAAGTAACTCCACCCCATCTCTGGGAGGCATTCGATAATCAAGGAGAATTACGTCGAATTGTATGGATTGGCAGAATACCAGCGCTCTATCTACTGATTCGGCTTCCGTAACAAAGGTTTTTTCGCCGAGGTTCAAAAGGGAACGCTTGATGCTTTCGCGATCGACGAAATCATCATCAACAATAAGAATGTTCATAGCGTTCCCATCCTGGTTCCATCTTCTGGCAAATAAGCAATTCGCCAGTATCCTTTTAGTAGTTCAGCAATTTTTAAAGTTTCAGTACCACTGGCTTCTTTCACGAAGTAGCCGGCTACGAAATTCTCATAGGAAATCTCTATGTCTTCCTTCGATCTGGACGTCGTGAGCACAAACACCACTGCATCACTGAATTCCTTTTCTTTTCTAAGGGTGGCCAGGAATTCATGGCCGTTCATTCGAGGCATCTGGAGATCGAGAAGGATTACATAGGGTTTTGGTACTTTTCCCGCACGCAATAGCTCTAAGGCCTCCAGCCCATCGTGAGCCCGCACAACAGGATTGCCTATTCGACAGTCGTGCAGTGCCCGCTCGACTGTCATCGCGTCTATGTCATCATCCTCAATGAGGAAGAGAGTGACTTCCGAACTCATACTTCCTGGTTCTCAAACTCTTTCCCTGGCCAATCGGCCACATCATAGTAATTGTAGTACCTCCTAGCGCAGAATCCTCAATAAATAACGAGCCCCCGTAGTACTCTACAGTTTTTTTGCAAATGGCTAGTCCCATGCCACTGCCTTCCACCTCATCTCTGGACTGCAAGGTCTGAAACATTTGCACAGCTTTCGACCTGAATTCATCCGGTATTCCTGGGCCGTTATCAGAAACACGCACTTTATAACCAGATTCACTAACAGTAGCTGTGACCTCAATAATTCCTTCTTCCTTGTCGTGATGCTTAATTGTATTGCTTATAAGATTTCGTAATACCAGTTCGAAAGGTGTTACAGGAACAAATATATTTCGATCTTCTGCAGTGAGCGTGAAAGATTTATCGGGAGCGTTAAGATCCAGCAGGTCTTCGCTCATTTGTTTTACATTGATGTAGTCGAATTCGTGCTCCCGCCTGCCGACCCGCGAGTAAACCAACAAGTCGTCCAGCAGATGGGTCAATCGCTCAACTCTTCCCTGTAGTAGATTAAGGTATTCTCTGGATTTAGTCGGAAGCAAATCAGCACAGTCTTCATTGATCCAACTGCTTAATTTAGCGATAGCGTTTAAAGGTGATTTGAGGTCATGGGAAGCCACATAGGCAAACTGATCAAGCTCTCCATTGCTCTTTTCCAATGCGCTGATATGATCTTCCAGCTCATTCTGGAGCATTTTCTGGCGGCTGATATCAATAATCTGATAGACGATAATCGGCTCTTGCTTGTTGAGTTTAACGATAGATTTGGATGCCAGCCCCCACTTTGTTTCACCAGTGCGAGTTATGTAGGTTCTTTCCTGTGTGAAAGAGTTGAGTGAGCCATCTCTCAATCCCTGAAGAATTCTCGATTCTGAATCAAAGTCGTCTGTTGGATAGATTTTGTGGATGGATTGTTGGATCAAGTCGTTAGATTCGTATCCCAGCCAATCCAGCAGTGCCTGATTCACTTTCCGAATTGTTCCCGTGGTGTCAATTACCGCCCAACCTGATTGAGAGTTTTCCATCGCGGCGCTCAGGGTAGCATCGGACAGGGCACGATGGCTTTCCGCCTGCGCTACCCGAGAGAGGTCATGGATTACCCCGATAAAAATTGTTTCACCCAGAATATCTTTGCTCTTCGTAATACGTACAGTGACTGGCAGAATATCGCCGGCTCGTGTTGCAACTTTCAGGTCCCACTCAGGTCCCAACTCGACGGCTGCTCCCGAGTACTGAAAGTTTTTAATATAGTCTTCGTGTTTCTCCCGATAGTTGTCGTAAAACAGCGTATTCATATTACGCCCAAGCAGGTCTTCACCGGTGTATCCGAATAGAGTGAGAGTTGCCTCGTTGACTTCTGTGATCACACCCTGGTCATTGCAAATGACCACAGCATCGAGCATGGCGTCCAGGGATTCTGAGAGCCTGGAGTTAAGTCTGTGGGAGTGCTCTCTACTGTGAAGAGTCCGAAAATATAAATGCTGCAACAATATAAGGGCGGCTAGGAAAAGGGCTGTCATGACCAGAAGCAGTGAGTAAGCTTGATTCTGGGTGGAGCTGATAAATTGATGTGTAGGAGATATTACATATTTCCATTTATTGCCTAACATCTGAACACTGATTTCAACGGAAGGCTGGTTCACAAATTCCGGAGCACTTAGCTCTTCACCATTCAATTGAGCATAAATATTAAAATTTCCCCCCATCCATCTGGTGCGAGTTCGCTCTAACATTCGGTCTACGTCGAAAAGAATGATTAGGTCCAATCTGGAACTATCGTCGAAGCGGGGGATATTCAATATGTGTTTGTAATACCAGTGTCCTCGATACTCCATCGCCGAACCTGAGGGTGTCTCTCGCCATAGAGTTAACAGACTTTCAGCGAAAGCCGGATCTATGGAGTTAACTTCTATGGGAGCCAGACCATCAACAGTTGCCGAAAGTGCAACGAGATTGGGCCGGGCGCTGACAATAGCGTTGGCTTTAACCTGCCATTCATCATCACTGATCCTGAGCAGTTCGGTGCCAAGCTCGCCAAGAATTCTGTTTCGTATAAGTTCCTGGGTCAGAAATTCATCGTGAGTAGAGCCGGCTATAGACTCTATTCCTTCTCGTAATCGCGAAGTTTCATCAGCACGTAATACTGAATAAGTTATGCTGAACATGAACACGCCGAATACAAAGAGCGCAATGCGCTGAAAGAGTTCTTTCATAGAACTGCTAACACGCTCGTTAATAGTGTGAAGATTTATCACAGATCCCAGCAACACGAAGCAGAACGCAGTGTGAACCGCCATCTCTGTGAATCCCCAACCATAGGCTGCAGCAAGCCCGGTACCGTATCCAATAAGTGCAACTAGTCCGAATCCCAGAACCAGAGCACTTGCGCATAGTGAACCCAATTGCCCCCATTGGTGACTTGACCATGCAAGATTCAAGAGCACTGCCGCTCCGATAAGCAGAAAGTTCATTGCGCTACTCACGGCCATACGCCCGGGAAAAGTGGTGTGCGTGGTGACGTAGGCCTCCATAAACAGTTCATCAATGCCCAGATTCACGTTAAATACGTACTGCGTTAATGTGATGATGGCAAACGCTATCAGTACGCAGGCGCTTAGTTGGGCATTGAGTGTTTGCTGCCGGAACAGGCTGAACACCGCATAGCAAGCGAGGAGGAAGCCCAGGGCTGTGTTGAATTGCATCGGTACGAAATTGGGCTGTACCTGCATCAGAATGGGAATGTTGAATATCCAGCCAACTATCACATTCACCGCAATAAATGCGGGTATAGCAATGAATAAGCAAATCAGACGATCGGCAGTAATCTCGTCGAGGACCAACCGCCACCGATCAGCCAGTTCGGTGCTATGTGTACCTGCATCGGTCATCGCGCGTAAATTCTCCCAGTATCTATTTAATGTAGCTCAGATAGAGAAAGGGAGAAGGAAGGGTAGAGGCAGATGGGGCGTATTTCAGAGATTAGAGGAATTTTTCTGCGTTCAGTTAATGTTTCGACCTGCCATGTGGGAGTCTTATTAGTCCTGGTAATCAGTAAAGAGGTATTTATAACCAGAAGTAATTACAGGTTTGGACCGGATTCGAACAAAATGTTTATGCGCCTGTTGTGCCTGCCTTTGTTTTCAATTTTTCCAATACGTACCGCGCCAATTTCCGACGTGCGCTGCACGTGGGTACCACCACAGGGTTGAAGGTCAACTCCCTCAACTTCCATTAGTCTGACCTGGCCCTCGCCGCTGGGTGGTTGAACGCTCATGGTTCTCACCAGCTCTGGTTTATCTGCTAACTCCTGATCACTAATCCAGCTGGCGCATAGAGCATGATCTTCATTGATCAGACGATTCAGTTCACTGGTAAGGAACTCCTTGTCCAGGCTAGTATTTTGCAAATCGAAATCCAGGCGCCCCTTTTCCTGAGAAATTGAGCCGCCCGTCACACCACCTTCAATTAATGAGCACAAGAGGTGCAGACAACTGTGCATTCGCATATGTTTATGTCTTCTTTCCCAGTCAATCTCGGCGATGACTGAATCACCGACGGCAGGAGGTGATGCTTCTACTTCAAGAACATGGGCAATGCCGCGCCCCTCGGCATCCTTGCGAGTGTTTATAACGTTTATGCGACTGCCATCCGGGAGCATCAAATTTCCTGTATCTCCTGGCTGACCGCCGCCTTCTGCGTAGAATACAGTCTGATCCAGAAATACATTCTGTCCGTCCACCAGGGTAACTTTTGCTTCACACTGGCGGAGATAAGCATCTTCTCGAAACAATTCTACAGTCATTGCCACAGCTCCTTATCAGATGGCTACAGATTGCCAAATCAGGCGATATTACTCAATTCCAAGTACTGTATTTCCTGTCTGCATACCGTAAACTCTGCGGCGAGATGGGGGATGATCCCGGTTGCGCCAGGCGGCGTATGTGTAGAGTCAGATAACTATAAAACCCTAACAGAGTGAACCGGGATCGCAGTGGAGCCAATCCTTAGATGACAAGAGCAGTATTACTACTAAATCTGGGAACGCCTGCGTCTCCAACACCCTCCGGTCTGCGTGCCTACTACAGGCATTTTTTTGCGGACCCGTTTGTATTCGATTTTAATCCCATAGGTCGATGGTTGCTGCGCAACCTGATAATTCTCCCGTTTCGTGCTCCTCGAGTTGCGAAAGACTACGAGAGCATATGGATGAAAGGGGGCTCACCCCTAAAGGTTTATGCAGATCGTATGCAGGAGTCTGTGCAGGGACATTTCTCGGAATCTGTTGAGCCTGTCCTCGTACGTAATGCTATGGCATACAGCTCTCCGCTGGTTGCTGATTCAATGGCAGAATTGGAAGCTGCAGGAGTGCGTGACATTCTGTTGTTGCCTATGTTTCCCCAGTATTCATCCGCGACGACGGCTTCAATTTTCCACTCTGTTAAAACGGCTGCCCGGAAATGGAAGAAAGCGCCTAATCTGCATTTCGTGAATGATTTGTTTCAGGAGCCGGAATTTATTGCGGCCTGGGTTGAGCTGATTAAAAAGCAGATGCCGAGAGAAGAGGTTGATCACGTGATCTTTAGTTATCACGGCGTCCCCGAGAAAACTATTCTCAAGGCAGACCAGCATGGCGTGTGTGGATTTGGCGAATGTTGTGAGCAGATAGATACTCAGAATCGGCTCTGTTACCGGATGCAATGCGTACAAACCACCAAGGCCATCGCCGGTGGGCTGGATTGGGACAAGGATTATTATTCAATGGCCTTTCAATCCAGATTCGGTCCTCTGCCCTGGACTCAACCCTATCTTGACGAGCACATACTTGCCCTGCGGGAAAAGGGTGTGGAAAAACTTGCAGTCATTACCCCATCCTTTATAAGCGACTGTCTGGAAACCCTGTTCGAAATTGGCAAAGAGTATCGCCATGAATTTGAGCAGGCAGGGGGGCAGGAATTCTATCTGGTACCGAATTTAAATGATGACTCTGGTTGGTTTAAGGCGGTGTACGAAATTGCTAACAGGCATCTGCCATCAGCTGGCCAGGCTTCTTAAGTTCCACATAAAATCTGTAATTCTCAGCCTGCTAACCAGTGTGCTAACTTATTCCGTAGGGGCGAATTGTGGTAAATTTGTCGCCCTTCTCAAATGAATGCATCTGAATGGATTACAATGCATTTGACAGGTTCACACCAGTCCGGGTTTTACACAGAATTATCATAAATCACTATGAATGCACATTTACGTTTTCTCTGGAATGGCGGACTCGATCCCAACACCGCCAGTCTGATTAGTCTCAGGGAACGACGTACGCTTTCCAGCACAATTTTCTGTGTAGTACCTGTAGCTCTGGCATTGATTGTATCTAACTATTTCACCGGTGGTGAAAGAGACAATGCATACATTGCTGCTGCCATTGCTGTCCTGATTGTGAGTCTCTATATCCAGGCCTTTACCGGACATCGTCAGCTAGCTTCCAACTTATCCATATCGGCATTTTGGGCTGTGATGGTGCTGGCCATGCTTAGTGTCGGTCTGGGTGGTCACACCTGGGCCTGGCTGCTTTGTTTACCTGCCATTGCTACCCTGGTTGTCGGGCGTGTAGCAGGGGTAATCTGGGCTGTAATCTGCGGGATGACCTTGTGGGCATTTGCGTGGCTTCATTCCACAGGCTATTCGTTTGAGTTTGGCCCTGAGCAAGTTGGAATTCAGCCAATGACCCTCGCCTTCGAAGCCACCATGGTCCTCATCATGCTGACGGTTTCAATTTTTGTATTTCGCAGTGGTCAGCAAAATGCGGAACAACGACTCAGCACCGCTGTATCTCAGCTAGAGAAGGAGGTTCATGACAGAACCCTGGCTGAAGCAGAAGCGCGTCATTCGGAGCAAGCCAAAGCAACATTCCTGGCTGCGATGAGTCATGAACTGCGGACGCCACTCAACGGCGTTATAGGAGCATCCCAGCTACTGCAACGTGACGGGGGGTTGTCGGAGAAAAAGCAGGAGCTGGTAAATGTTGTGCTTCGCAGTAGCGAAACCCTAATGGAACTGGTGAATAATGTGCTGGATCTTTCCCGGCTGGATTCTGACAGTATTCAATTGGAAGAAATCCCTGTGGATTTGCGGGAACTAGTTGCCACCACTACTGCGCCATTAAGTTTCCAGGCCAGGGAAAAGGGTATTAAATTTACTCTGGTTGTTGAAGACGATATTCCAGCCTGGGTAAAGGGTGATCCGACTCGATTGCGACAGATCATCCTCAATTTGGTTGGCAATGCGGTGAAGTTTACCAATAGCGGTGAAATTACCGTGACCTTAGATACTTCACTGGAGCGTATTCGAATTAAGATTGCTGATACTGGAATTGGAATCGCGCAGGATGCCCAGGCGAGTCTGTTTGAACCTTATGTGCAGGCTAATATTTCTACCCAGAGAAAATTTGGCGGCTCTGGACTCGGGCTGACGATTGTCAAGAAATTGGTGAGTGCGATGAAAGGGAAGATCATGGTGGACTCCATGCCGGGTCGTGGCACGATCTTCACTGTGTTTCTTCCTCTGGATGCCTGCCCGTCGCCATTGAAGCGGCCAAAGGTGGAAAACCAACATCAACTTCCCCAGCTTTCTATTGTGGTGGCTGACGACAACGCTGTGAATCGTATGGTGCTGTGCAGAATGCTTGAAGAAGATGGACATGAAGTTGTAACCCTGTCCAATGGCAGGGAAGTGATTGACTATATGCCGGATCACGAAGTGAGTGCCATTTTTATGGACTTGCAGATGCCGGTTTTGGATGGTGTGTCTGCAACCCGGCGAATTCGATCTATGCGAGGTGTGAAAGGCAAGACCCCCATTATCGCAGTTACAGCAAATGTTGCATCCGAAAGCCCGGAAGCAGTTCAAACAGTTGGCATGAATGGCTTTCTCACCAAGCCATTTTTACATGCTGATCTCAGAGAAGTGCTGCATAAAGCAGTTCGGCCCTATCGCTAGACCCTGACTCGTCAATTTCCTGATCTGAATCAATATCCATTTTCCTTGCTCCTTCTAACATGGTCCCTACTGAATGGGACTAGAAATGGGAGAAGGATTAATGTCAGACATCAGTGTTAATGAAACCGAATCGCATCGAGAAAATCTGACGCCAGTGGTCGCTACGATTATCGGGCTTTACGTTGTGATACTTACTTCCAGTTACTTTATCGGAAACATGATTTACCAGATTCCTTAACAGGTACACTCTATGGATGCCTGCGTCACAATGACCCAGAGCGCCTTGCGTTAATCTCTGCATGTTACAAAGTCTGCACTTTATAAGTGATTTATTTGACTGCAGGAGATGACGCCGGTGATTGATGTCAGAAAATTGGTTTATCTAATGGTAGTGCCTGTAGCTACCGGAATGGTTTGTTGGGCAATATTGTCAGCGCCAATACTATAGGCAGCTAAGTGGCTTGTCGTTGCAGGAATGAATGATACAGCCCGGCAAAAGTCATCCGATAAAGACCGACAGTTTGACACAGGACTATGCTGGTCCTGGAACTGAAAACTAAGACCGAAAGGTAGAAGTGCGGATATAAAAAGGGGGCACATCGTCGATGTGCCCCCTTTATTTTTTGACCTGAATCGCTTGTAATCAGGCGCTGATGGCTCGTTTAACAAGATTCTGCAAAGCGGAACCTTGTAACCATTGTGTGCCAGTGTTCTAGCTCCAGCAGAAGCAAGTTCCTTCACTGACTCTGCTGTTTGCTCATTCTTGGCCTGACCACGAACAGCATTTTCGACATCGGTCAGTCGGCGGGGAGTGGTTTGCACGGCGCCTGCAATAATTCGAGAGTCTGTGATGTTGCCACCTTCCACTCGAAACGCAGCCGCTACATTAACCAGAGAGAAATCCCACACATTGCGATCAGCGACTTTCTCCCAATAGAAAGTCGCATTAGCCCAGGTAGATGGAATTCTTACAGCAGTAAGTATGTCTCCCGGTCGCAATACTGTGGTGTTTTCAATGTCGTTGGCAGGACCTACGAAGAAGTCCTCAGCCGAGACAGTTCTCTCACCGTTAGAATTTTGAATCACCATGGTAGCTTCGAGAGCGACCAGTGCAGGAGCGGTATCAGAAGCACCGGCTGCTACACAGCGGCTATGTTCAAATAGTGCGTGCTCGCGATTCATCCCTTGCGGTGTGTCGGCATAGCAGAGGTTGCCGCCTGCGCGGTAGCAAGACAGCCCGCGGCGGTAGTACCAGCAACGTACATCCTGTGAGACATTGCCTCCCAGTGTTCCAATGTTACGAATCTGGGGACTGGCAACTACAGAAGCTGCCTGGGAAAGCAGTGAGTAGCTATTTTGTACCAGTTCGCTCTCAGCCACTTCGGTCAACGTGGTTAGAGCACCGATTTCGATGCCGTCTGCAGTTTCTCTGATTCCTCTGAGGGATTCGATCCCACTCAGATCAATAAGAGCATCAGCAGACTTCGCCCGGTCTTTTAACCAACCGTAAGTGTCCTGGCCGCCTCCGACCAACCAACCTCTTTCTGCAAGGCGGTCAGCAATCGCAAGCGCATCTTCAACCTGCACCGGTTGGTACAGATCCATATTTGGCATTACGTCATGTGATGGCATGGTTTACCTCAGAAAGTGTTAGTTCGAAGAGAACCTGCACCGGAACTGATATCGTTGCCGGCAAGGTGGTTAATAATCATGTCCGAAGTGGTTGGTGCAGTATTGAACATATGACCACCCAGAGCATCACGCAATGCGCTTGCCAGTGCGGCAGCGGCTGCACCCTGGGTTGGCTCACCAATACCACGACCGCCAGTCGGATTCTGCGGATCGGGAATATTTACCCCGCCAGCATAAGTCTCAATTGGAATATCCATATTGGTTGGTGGCTTGCACTGGTACAAACCTGTGTTCGCCGGCAGACCATTTTGCGGATCATAGACATGGCGTTCCAGACCAGTTAGACCCACACCCCAAACTGCGCCGCCGCGCATTGCATTGTCGAAGTTTTTGGGATGGACCACTGTGCCGCAATCTGCAACCGCAGCGTAATCAAGAATTTCATACTTGCCAGTGTCTGTGTCCAGTTCGATTTCGATGAAACCGATTACATTACCCGGAGGTTGACCGACGCCGGGTAGGGTGTCTTTAGCAACACCAACTAATCCGGTTCCTGCCAATCCCTGAACCGCTAACTGAGTCAGCGGATTGATATCATCCGGATACTCTTCGCCGCTGAATTTACCGCCCAGTTCCATTGCTCTCTGCGCGGCTTGTCCATAGGACATACTCTTGGAAGGATCTTCACTGTTGAACACAGTTTCGTTGCCGATTTCGTAATCATCAGCCGCGCCACCAAAATCCATGGCGGCGATTTCTTTCAGCTTCTGAATTGCATCCTGAGCAGCCACCCAGTTGGTTCGGGTATGGGTGAAGATAGTGTTTGAGCCACCCTGGCCTGAACTATGTGGCAGGTGTCGATCAGTACGACCGCGCACGATTTCACAACGTTCCCAGGGTACCTGTAGTGCCTCAGCCGCAGCTCGGCAAGTGCCGGCGTAAGAGTAAGTGCCGAGGTTGCCGACCCCACTGTGGATGTACAGCTTGCCGTCTACACCGATTCGTAGCAGGCCGTCGTATCCGCGACCACCGGCACCATGGTAGCCAAGCCCAACGCCGATTCCGCGACGCTTGCTGCCACCTTTGTCCTTAGGCAGGGCAATTCGCTCTGACCAGTTAAATTCGCGAGCGCCTTGATCCAGAGCTTCGCGTACGAACGCGCTGGTAACAGGGCCCTGACTACCACCCTGGAAGCCATCGCTATCCAACACGTTCACCTTGCGGAAGGCGACTCTATCCATGCCGATGGTGTCCGCGATCTTGTCAGTCATGGGAGCCAGCACTGACGCCATCTCGTTTTGACCAGGCCCACGTTGCGCACCGCGCGGTGTGGTGTTGGTGTAAACGGATATGTGTCGGAATCGCATGTTCTCTGGCTGGTATGCCACTGTGACGTGCTGTGCAGAAGAATTACCGCTGCCGCCGCCGGTCATGCCGCCGTCGTTTACGATAACCAGATCCACTGCGGAAACTTTACCATCGTCCTTAACACCTACTTTAATCCAGCCCTGCATACCGGAACGGGCAGAGCCAATGTAGAACTCCTGCTCGCGGGTAATGCGCAGCTGCACCGGTCGATTCAGAACTCTGGAGAAGTTGCCGGAGATAGCCATGTAAGGGTAAGGACCAATCTTCGATCCAAAACCACCACCTGTTGCTTCATTGATGAATACCAGATCCGCAAGATCGATATTCAGCATGCGAGCCAGGCTGGCATTGTTTGCACTCTGGCTCTGTGAAGAACCGTGGAAATAGCATTTGCCATTTTCCCAGTAAGCCATGCAGGTGCGGGCTTCGAGAGAGTGGTGGGGATAGCCCATGGTGACAAAAGGCTCTTCAATAATGGTGCTTGCTTCCGCAAAACCCGCTTCAATATCGCCAAATGCCCATTCGTTGGCAAATTCGGCGCCGACCGGCTCACGGCCAGCTTTCAAGGCATCAATTGCACTCTGCGGCCATTTAATACTCTTAATTTGTGCGCCAACGATAGGTGCACCCTCAGGCCCTTCTTCCTGGGTTCTGATAAGAGCATTACCTTCCGGATAGGCATTCGGCCCATTAGGTGAAAGGCTGTCCAATGGATCTACAACAAACTCGCGGCGTTCAAAATCAATGCGAATTCGATCCAGCGCGGACTCGGCAATTTCTTCGGTAGTAGCCGCAACAGCCAGAATCGGCTGGCCGACATAGGTAATGTATTCCGACGCCAGTGCAGGATTTGCCGGCGGTGCAACCGGAGGCAAATCATCAGCAGTAAAGATGCCGACAACGCCATCCATGCGCAGAGCTTCGCTGGCATCGATATTTACAACCCGGCCACTTGGCATCGGGCTGGTAAGCAGTCGGGCAAATACCATGCCTTCAGCTTTATAGTCTTCAGCGTATTTAATTTCGCCCGTGACCTTGCCCGGTACACAGGGTGGAGTGAAATCTTTTCCTATGTGTGTACTCATGCCAACTGCCCCGAGGCGCGAAGCACGCCATTAATATAATGTTCATAGGCACCGCAGCGGCACAGGTTACCTGAGAGGCCGGCGCGAATTTGTTCCCTGGTGGGCGTGGGGTTGTTGTTAAGCAGGGCCACGGCAGACATCACCTGTCCTGGCGTACAAAAACCACACTGGGGAGAATTTTCGTCAATGAATGCTTGCTGCACCGGATGTAGCGTGCCATCTGATGCTTTGACACCTTCAATGGAAATTACGGCTTTATCTTTCACATTGTGGGTAAGCACTGAACAGGAGTAATTAGGCACTCCATCGATCAGCACCGTACAGGCGCCACATTCACCCCGATTGCACCCAATCTTGGTGCCGGTGAGGTCGAGTTTATAGCGCAATGTGTAAGCGAGTGTTTCCGAGGGCATGACATCAACTGGTCGACTGCGGCCATTGATGTTTAGCGTTATCAAGCGCTCTGCGGCCCCTTGCCCGGATTGGGCATTGGCGAGGTACATTCCGGCGCCGGTTGTCGCGGCAGCTCCGGAGAAGATAACCCCCTTGATAAAACGTCTGCGTGTTAGTTTGGGATTCACTGACATAGCTCCGTTTTTTGTTATGGAAAGGCATACAAGATTTATGGTTATTGCATGCCGGTTTCTTTATGCCTGACAGGCATTTATAGCTACTTCTGAGGCTATGCCTTTTTTGCCGTAAATGCAATAAATCAAGTCCCGAGAGAAAGGCTGTAAGGCCCGTATTACAAGGCCTCTGGGGCAGTCTAGTGCCGCTCTGATGGTGGAAAATTGCAAACTGTCACAAATCAGGACTGTGGGGAGTTGATCTAATTGGCTGCCTGGGTCTGGGGTGAGAGTTCGTCGATCTCTGAATTGGCAGACTCAGTTGTCACACATCGGGCGATAATCGCATCGAGCTCCGACAGTGAAAAAGGTTTGAGGATGAACTCTTTAATGCCCAGTGATTTGGCATCAGCTTCTGAAATCGCCTCGCTGTAACCAGTCATCAGAAGAATTGGCATCTCCGGGGTCAGTTTCAGTATTTCCTGAGCGACCTGTCGGCCAGACAGGCTTGGCACAGCCTGGTCAGAAATAATGAGATCATAGTCGTCCGGGTTGCGACGGAAATTTTCCAGCGCTGCTACACCATCGGATTGGTGAGTCACTTGATTCCCCTGGCGTTCAAGATGCTCTTTGATCAAGCTGCCCAATTCCTGGTTATCTTCGATTAACAGAATCGACTTGCTACTGATACCCTGTGCATTCACCTGGTTTTTCTCTACTTCTTCGAGATCAGCACTAACCGGAAAACAGATGCGAATACTGGTGCCCTGGTTCGGCGTTGATTCAACAAATATAGCGCCATTGTGTCCCTTCACAATGCCGTGCACTGAGGAAAGACCGAGCCCGGTACCTTTGCCGACTTCTTTCGTTGTGAAGAAGGGATCGAACATCCTCTCCCGCACAGCTTCTTCCATTCCACAGCCAGAATCTGCAATTGTCAGTGCCACACTGTAGTCCTCGGAATGCATTTGCGTGTTCGCTTTGCATTCAGCCTCGCCGCAGCGGGAAACAGAAACAGAAATCTCACCGGTCTGATCGCCAATGGCGTGATAGGCATTAGTGACAAGATTGAGGATGATCTGGCTCACCTGTGTGCGATCTACTCGCACGGTGCCTAAATTGAAATCCAGATCAGTTTCGATTTTGATGTAACTGGGGATGGTTGCTCGCACGATCTCCAGGTCTTCAGCAACCAGTTTCGCCAGATTTGAAGGCTTCAGCTCCTGGCTGTCCATGCGACTAAACGTCAGTATTTGCCGGATCAGATCAGATGCTTTCTTACCATTCTTAATGATGCGGTCTGTGTTCTTGCTCGCCTTGGGGTCGTCACCCAGATAAATTTGCAGCAGTTCGGCGCTGTTTATTATGGATGAAAGAATGTTATTGAAATCGTGCGCAATACCGCCCGCCAGCGTACCCAGGGATTCCACCTTCTGGTTTTGATGCAGCTGCGTGAGCAATACCCGATTTTCCGCCTCCTGCACTTTTGCCAGATCTGCCTGTTCCCTGAGCGTTTCCTTGGCCGCAAGCAAGGATGTGGCAAGATTTAGTATGCCGAATGCAATCAACAGTACGGCTGTCAGAGAGAAAAACCATTGTAATTCCAGATGGAGGAAATCCATCCAGCCCATGGCGGTCTCCATGTCCGTTACTACAGGTAGCGCCCACATCACTACAAGATCGAGTGCATAAAACAGTCCGGTAAGGGAGAGCCCTAACAGAATCAGCGTAAGGCCAGTTCGCTCGCGGCCAAGTTTAGGGTAAAGAGAATAAAGACGTGCACACCCCAGGATTGCAGCCATGACTATCAGCAGATCGAAGACCGTCATCCAGAGGGTGGAGTTATACATAGAAATTGCTCAATGGGAGATGCGTACACAGTATAGGTTAACTTGATGAGCTGCGCGCGCTTATCCGCCTGTTGTGGAGCGCTGCATAAATAGCTATAAACTTGCCTGTTCCACAGATGCTCAGGGGTATATGAAGATCATGAAGCGCCTTATTACTTTACTTGCTTTGCTGTTTATATGGATGCATCCCGCATCTGCCCAAACGTCCGGGTTTCAGGAAAGCATGATGACTGTAGCTGAGCTATCCAATTATGAGCGTACATCAACATTTGCTGAAGTTGTCAGTGTGCTGGATGCCCTGGAAGCACGGACTGAGTTGATGCACAGAGAGTCGCTGCTGTTGACCAGGGAGGGCAGGGATGTACCTATAGTGGTGTTGGCGAATCCGCCAGTCACCAGTCCTGAACAGGCCCAGGCCAGTGGCAAACCCGTTATTTATATCCAGGGAAATATCCACGGCGGCGAGGTGGAAGGGAAAGAAGCATCTCTGATAGTGATGCGGGATATTCTGTTCGGTGATAAACAGCACCTGCTGGACAATCAGATACTGATTTTCGTGCCTATATACAATGCCGACGGCAACGATGACATGGCTGAGAACAACAGGCCCAATCAGGAACTCAGCCCGGTACTGACAGGTGTTCGTACTGCCCACGGATATGATTTAAATCGTGATGGCATGATCGTGGAAGCCGAAGAAACCCAGGCTCTGTATGAAAATTTGATTCAGCGCTGGGATCCGGATTTATTGGTAGATCTGCATACAACAAATGGCACCTGGCACGGTTACTCACTGACATATGCACATTCTTATCACACCGCCGGGGATTCAGCGACTTCAGATTACACGTCCGAAGAGATGCTTCCCTCGATTCGGCAGTCAGTGAAAGAAAAGTTTGACCTGGATTTTGGCTGGTATGGTGGGTACAACTATCGAGACTGGCCGCCAACAGAGCTACGTACTTTTCATCATGCTCCTCGCTATATTACCAATCACATGGCATTAAGAAATCGTATGGCGATTCTAAGTGAAACATTCTCCCATGATCGCTTTTACAAGCGAGTGCACGCAGCCAATGCGTTTGTGGAAGAGATTCTTGAATACACTCATGTTCATGGGTATGACATACGACGTATTAATCGCGAGGCCGATGAGAGAGTTGCAAATGAGTCCATAGGGGAGCTTAGGGGGGTAGCCTTCAATATGGTGCCTAGAGATGAACCTATCGACTTGCTTACCTATAGCTATATTCCATTTTCCCGAGAAGATGGTACGACGGACTTCGTGCGCAGCTCTGAATTAGTAGTAATAGAGGATGTGGCAAACTACAACGCCTTTTCGCCAACTAGGATGTCTACAGTGCCAAGCGCCTACATCTTTAGTTCTGCTTTCTCAGGTCTTGCTGACAAGTTGCGTCAGCATGGTATTTGGGTGGAGACGCTGGAAGCTGATACCAGCTTTAACGGAGAGACCTTTGTCATTAGCCAGGTAGGAAAGCAGAACTATGTGCAAAACGGCCATCGAAACTCCCTGCTTGAAGGTGAGTTTCGCAATGAAACACGCACTTTCTCTCGCGGCGACTACATCGTCTCAATGAATGATCGCCTGGCCAATCTGATATTCTATTTGTTGGAACCGGAATCAGACGATAGCCTGGCCTACTGGAATCTCTTCGATGCCTACTTGGAACCTGCATTAGGAGAAAACGATGTAGTCGAATATCCAGTGTTCAAAGTTCTCGATTAATAACCAGGTCAATTAATTATTTAACAATGCAAGAGAGAAGCTATGAGCGTGAAAGTAGAGTTTCATTTTGATTTCGCCAGTCCAAATACCTATTTCTGCCATCGGGTTATTCCTGACATTGAAAGACGGACCGGCACTAATTTCGAATACGTACCGATATTGCTAGGGGGAGTGTTTAAGTCAACCAATAACAAATCTCCAATGGAACAATTTGCGGGGATCAAGAACAAGAATGAATACAACGCATTGGAAACAAAGCGATTTATTGAGAAACATAATCTGAGCAGTTACCAGATGAACTCGAACTTCCCTGTGAATACCTTGCATCTCATGCGCGGCGCTGTTTTTGCGAGGTCTAAGGACTATTACATGGACTATATCGAGGCCATGTACCAGTGTATGTGGGAACGTAGCCTCAACATGTCAGACCCTGAAGTTATCAAACAAGCGCTGATCGAAGCCGGACTTTCTGCGGAAGAAATAATTGCTGGCAGTCAGGAGCAGACAATTAAACAGGGGCTTATAGACACGACATCAGCTTCAGTGGAAAGAGGGACTTTTGGTTCTCCTACATTTTTCGTCGGTGAAGAAATTTTCTTCGGGAAAGATAAGCTTGGTGAGGTCGAAGAGGAGATCAACAAGCAGTCTGGCTAGTAGCGCAGAGCATTTTTCTTAAATTTTCGGTTCTATTCCGGCATTAGTTCAGAATAGAAGATCTGGAACTTCCGTTTCTCAAGCCCTCTAAAGGAGGCATTTTGCTTTAGAAAAAGGGGAGGAGAGGGAGAGTTTGTGTAAGCGGCGTTGAATGCGGATGGAACCAGCCTGGTGAGAGCATCCAGCGCTTTATTGTTGCACTGTATCAACAGGTGGAATTCACCACTTTTTAACTGGCAAACCTGATAGCGCTTTATTGCGCCCGGGTTGGATCTGGCATATGCGTTTACGGTAGCCTGAATCGCCTTGAACCGTTGATAGGAACCCGACGGTAACTGCGCCAGTCTACGGTACCGCCCTTCCACATCAATAAATGACATAAGTGAGCGTCCACAGGGACACTGATCATCTGCTCTTTCCGCTGTGTCTTCAGTCTCGTAACGAATTAGCGGCATAGCAGAATTGGTCAGTGTTGTGACTAGGAGTCTTCCCCGCTCTCCGGGTTTTGCAGGATGCCCGTCCTCAGTAATCAGCTCAACATGGCAGTGTTCTTCATGTACATGATAGCGATTGTATTGGCACATAGAGGCGACCAGACCAATTTCATTCAGCCCATAGTTTTGAAAGATAGGTTGTCCGAATACTTTGGTAATTGATAAACGCATGTCGGCAGTGAGAGTCTGGGACACTGTTTGCAGTCCCTTTAGATTTTTCAGGAATTCGGTAGCCAGTGGTTGCATGGCCAGGTTTTCCAGCGTTGCTGGCTCTGTTAAAAGATAATCCGGCCGTTCTTTTTCCAGTACGGCTAGTTGTTGATCCAGCGAACTGGTGCTGGTAAATCCTGTTGCGGGTCCTGTCTCGAAAATGGCATGGAGGTAAGGCCAGGTCGTAGCACTGAATAGCTTGCCATCAGGCCAGCGTGATCCGTCAGGGTTACGCGCGATTTCTTCACCGGGCCTGATCGATAGCAATGAGCCCTGTGGATCGAATCTGAACCATCTCAATTCTCTCTGTTTGAGCCAGGCAAACATTTCCATGCTGGTGTTGCTATGAAGGATTTCGACTGGCTGACCTGTTGTGCCAGAAGTTCTTGAATAACCTGCGTACTGCTGGTTGCTCAATAGAGTCGTGGCCTGGAGTGTCCTAATATTTTCAATCAGGGCAGATTTGCTAAGGGTTGGCAAGCGGGTTAGTTCTGGTGCCTCGGAAAGTTCACGTCTTCGAATACGATTTCGAAACCATAGTTTTCGGTAAAAAGACACCGCATCATAGCTGTGTAGCAGCATTTGACTTAGCTTTAGTCTGGTTTTTTCCAGGCGCACATCATCAGATAGAAACTCATTCTCCAATAGCTGAGCATCCAGCTTTGGGCCGGAGTAACTCGCTCGATAGCGCCAGATACTCGCGGCACTGCGTTCACTCGATACCGGAGTTAAATTCTTATCGACAGACAATTGCTTGAAAATCCAGTTAACTTGCTTTCAATTGTCTCTGATCTTAATTGTGGAGCAAAGTAAGAATCGGGGATCGAACTTCCGGGTGCCCGCAATGTAGAAAACAGATTCCATAAAAAAGCCCGACCATCTCATGATGGTCGGGCTTTTTATTGATAACCCTGGTTCGAAATCAGAATTCGAACTGGATACCCATACGAACTTCGTAAAGGGTCGCGTTTTCCCTGAGGTCATTGATCGTGTCAGGGTCGAAGCTGTTGTAAACATATCGATTCTGGGGATCAAGGCTCATATCAACCACTTCCTGTGAGAAGAATTCAGCGTCATATTGCACGCCCCATTCGTCATTCAACAAGTTGAGCAGGTTGTACACCTTCAGGTAAGCACGTGCTCGAGTGCCGAAGAAGAATGGAATCTCCTGATCGATACGCAGGTCCATACGAGAAGACCAGCGTGCATGGGTTTCGTTACGAGGAACGAAACCGCCAGCGAACTGGGCATAACCATTGGTGCGTACGAACTCAGCCCAGGCTGCGGTATCAAAGTCTGGACCCAGAACCACATTCGGATCATTCAGAGTTGGGATATACAGCAAGTGACGGCCGAAACGCTGATCACCTTCCAGAGGTTGTGAACTCATCACAAAGTTGGATGGCTGTCCTTTCTTGCGGAAGAACAGTGCCGTAATGCGAGTCTCATGACCTGGAATAAATTCCCGGCCATAGCTCAAACGAGCCGTGAAGCGATGAGGCGCCACATAGTTGGAAGTCGCTGGCAATGGATCCAGCAGTTGGGTTGTAGCCAGGTTGTCGAAGTTTGAACCCGCGGTGAAGCTGGTCATAGGGCTTACGTCAGTCTGATCCGTGTAAGCATATCCGAACAACCAGTCCAGGCCGTTATCCATGCGTTGCTTGGCAACCAGGGATAGAGCAAGGCCATCACCGTCAGTCTCGGCATTGGTCAGCATGAAGTTGCTTTCACCTGCTACGAAGTCGTAGATAGGTTGACCTGCAGCTGTGGTGCCAACTTGCGCCTGGGAGATGTCTTCGTAGTAGGCTGGATTGTCCTGCTGAGAATACAGGATGTCCGCGTCTACACTGATGCCATTGTCGAAAGTATAGGTAGCACCCAGAGCATACTTAAGCTCTGAAGGCTGCTCATAGTTAGGATCGATCAACGCCAGGTTTTCATCGGATCCGTCAGCAACAGTTGTAGCCAGGACCGTGTCAACCAGAGATTGAGGGACATCGAAACCAGGTCGGCCAGCTCCACTCAATGGCACGTCAGACAATAGTGACT
The DNA here is from genome assembly GCA_965227685.1 of uncultured Pseudohongiella sp. Taxonomy (GTDB): domain Bacteria; phylum Pseudomonadota; class Gammaproteobacteria; order Pseudomonadales; family Pseudohongiellaceae; genus UBA9145. The sequence continues at coordinate 35,979 of CBDDGA010000002.1, forward strand.
GTGAGCCATCGAAGTTGCGGAACTGTAACTGAACATTGGAAATACCATCATTACTCCAGGCATTGGTCACCCATACGTTTGGATTACCACCTGAGTAAAGACCAATACCACCGCGTACTGTCAGGTTGTAGTTAGCTTCCCAGGTGAAACCAAGGCGTGGCATCCACAGATCAACTCCGTCCAGATTTGCATCATTGCGAACGCCAGTGGTGTTAAGGAATGACTGGTTGAATGTAGGCCGGTCGCTCATGCTCATGCGCTCATAACGCAGACCACCCACCAGAGTCAGGTTGTAATCAGGGATATACCATTCGTCCTGGATATAGAAAATATCCATATCGTTGCCATAGTTGGCAGCAGCATCGTCAGGATTGTTAGTTCCGCCACCACTACCGTAGTAGACACGACTTGGGCGACCCAATTCGAATTTGTCGATGCCGCTGAGTCCACAAGCTGGATCATCGAATCGGCCTTGCGCAGTCAGTGCCGCACAAGAGGCAGGATTGCCTCCGGAATCGTCAAAGTAGTCGTACTCACCACCATTGGAGTGCTGAACGAACTGATTGAATACATCCAGCTCATCACGCTCGTAACCAAAGGTGATGACATGATCACCGGCCAGGTACTGGGCATTTAGTCGATAGAAAGTAGATTCCCAGTTCAGCTGGTTGGCCTGACGGGAGTCGTCTGCTCCAAGATAGACCACATCACGGCCCAGGCTGATCTGGTGGTCACCAAAGTCTCGTGGTCCTACAGTCACCTGTGAGTCGACCATTTCATTGGTGTTGATGAAAAGCTCGGTAGAGAATGCGTCGGTCCATTGCGACTGTAATTTGGCCGTCCAGGTTTCGAGCTCTGCGCCTTTCTGATAGAAATGGTTAGAGAATTCGAATTCGTTAGGATCGCCATCGGAGGCACGGTCTTCCAGACCGTCATAGCTGTTGTAGATTAATGAGGCTGTGTGATTCTCATTAATGTTGTAGTCCAGACGGATGATGTAGCTCTCAGTGGTTTGAACGCCATTGCCAGGCTCACCACCGGGATCGTAGTTGTAGACATTATTAGAGATGTCGCGAATGCGATTGAAATCATCCTGCGATAACCAGGGTCGTGCTTCGCCATTGCTGGAACCAGCGAAACCCTGAGCGATAAATTCAGGAGACTCTGATTCTTCGTAGGCGCCGAAGATGAATAGCTTGTCTTCAATCAGCGGACCACCTACAGAGAAGCCATAGTATTCTTCATCGTAGTCTTCAGTAGTGAAGCGAATGTTCTCTTGCAGAGGGGTAGTAATTGAGTCGCCGCGCAGATTTTCATTAGTGCCTTCGAAGAACGCGTTACCCGTCCACTCATTGGTGCCCGACTTGGTTACGGCATTGATGTTACAGGCGCTAAATCCACCATAGGTGACATCGAACGGTGCCAGCTCGGCCGAGACCTGACCAATTGCCGCATAAGGAAAGGGCATACCAGTCGCTGTCGCGTAACCATTGTTATTCAATCCGAAGCGGTCATTTTGGGCAACACCGTCCAGGCTCAAGCTGTTGAAGCGAGGGTGCTTACCAACACAGTTGACCTGTGAATCTCGAGCGTCGCCATCCAGGTTGAAGCGTGGGTCCACGGAGTACACGTCACGAATGTCCCGGTTATATGCCACCATGGTGTCCATTTCGAACTCACCAAATGTGGCGGCGGGACCAGCAGCTACGTCTACCAGGGTATTAGCTTCACCGAAAACCAGAATTTCCTGGATCTCATTGGGAGATCCCATATCAACCGTCAAGTTATAAACATCACCCAATTGAATTGAATCAATAGTGACTGTCTTGCTGTTGTTGATGGTAACTACATACGGACCACCAACCGGCAGGTTAGTAGCGTAGAAAGTACCGGAGTTATTTGATTGTAGCGTTCGGGTTGCACCAGTACGGGAATCCTGAACTTGGACTGTGGCGTTTACCAGCGGATTACCAGAACCGTCTACGAGACGGCCTCGAATCGCGGACGCAGTATCCTGCGCTGCTACCTGACCGGTATATCCGACAGCTAGCAAAACAGAGGCACACAGCAGCTTCTTTGCACTCTTTGGACAGCGCATTTGCTCCTCCTGATAGTAAGGGATTGATATTGTTAGTTAACTTACCGAACGCGTTTTTATAATTTCAGCACATCACTGCGCATCGAATTCGGCCTCTCCTTGTTGTCCTGCAATTTTACGTGAACGTGCGTTGCAGTATTGTGACAAGCCGACTTAATTGCCCCGGTTAACGCTTGAGCAAACCCCTGATTCCTGCTGGCTTTTGAAGCAACCGAAATCAAATCCTTTATAGAGAGAGCGAAAGCGTTGTCACGATTTTGTCACACTGGGAAGAGCGATCCAAAGCCTTTTTTCATTGATTCGGGAAAAAGAAAAATGAGGTAATTTACGTTGATCAGAAATTGATCAAATACTAGTGATTCCCCGGGAGAATTTCCAAATTTGAATTGAAATGAAGTTCAGGAATGAATTTCAAAATCAGGTTCGGCTGTATCAGGATATTGAAAAGCCACTGCTTCAGAAGCTGTTAGTTTTTGAGCGCTTGTTTAATGAACTTTCCTGTATGAGTCCCTTTCGCTTTTGCCACATCCTCAGGCGTGCCCTCGGCTATGATCTGACCTCCGCCACTGCCGCCTTCGGGTCCCAGATCGACTATCCAGTCTGCCGTTTTGATAACATCAAGATTGTGCTCAATGACAACGATGGTATTGCCATGATCACGCAAGTGGTGGAGTACGGCTAACAATTGTTTGATGTCGTGAAAATGCAGACCTGTTGTGGGTTCATCAAGGATGTAGAGAGTCTTGCCCGTATCTCTTTTTGACAGTTCCCGGGAAAGTTTCACCCGTTGGGCTTCGCCTCCGGACAGAGTTGTTGCAGCCTGGCCCAGGCAAATATAGGAAAGACCAACATCCATTAGAGTCTGCAATTTGCGGGCGATCGCCGGCACTGCATCGAAAAACTCTCGCGCATCTTCTATGGTCATTTCCAGCACTTCGTTGATGTTCTTACCCTTATATTTAACTTCCAGGGTTTCCCGGTTGTAGCGTTTACCACGACAGACATCGCAGGCTACGTAGACGTCGGGAAGAAAGTGCATTTCAACCTTGACCACACCGTCGCCCTGGCAGGCTTCACAGCGTCCGCCTTTAACATTGAAACTAAAGCGTCCAGGCTTGTATCCACGGCTACGGGCTTCCTGTGTGCCAGCGAAAAGCTCTCTCACTGGTGTGAAGATGCCGGTATAGGTAGCTGGATTTGAGCGTGGTGTGCGGCCAATAGGGCTCTGGTCGATATCGACTACTTTGTCGAGGTGATCCAGTCCTTCTACTTCCTCAAAGGGAGCCGGATTCAGTGTTGTAGCTTTGTTTAATTTCGTTGCGGTTATCGGATATAGCGTATTGTTAATCAGGGTAGACTTTCCTGATCCGGAAACTCCGGTAACGCAGGTGAATAGACCAATGGGAATATTCAAATTCACACTCTGCAAATTATTTCCTGTGGCACCTGTTAAGCGGAGAATTTTCTCTTCATCTATTGGGTTGCGCTTAGCCGGTACAGCGATAAGTTCTTTTCCCGACAGATATTTCCCGGTTAGTGATTTTCGGGATTTCTCGATTTTGGTGACAGGCCCCTCCGCGACGATGTCTCCGCCATGAACTCCAGCACCAGGACCGATGTCAATAACGTGATCAGCACTGCGAATCGCTTCTTCATCGTGCTCCACAACGATTACTGTGTTGCCGAGATCTCTAAGGTGAAAGAGTGTTTTAAGCAGGCGATTGTTGTCTCGTTGATGAAGTCCGATAGATGGTTCGTCAAGGATATACATAACGCCAACCAACCCGGCTCCAATCTGGCTGGCTAATCTGATGCGTTGGGCTTCACCTCCGGACAATGTGTCAGCGCTGCGGCTCAGGGTTAAGTAATTGAGACCAACATCCACCAAGAACTTGAGCCTGTCCTGTAGCTCCTTCAATACTTTTTCCGCGATTGTTGCTTTTTTCCCTCGCAGTTTAAGTGCGGCAAAATAGTCAGCTGCCTGGGACACAGTCATCTCGGTTACGCTTGGCAAACTCGTGCCTTTAACAAATACATGACGAGCATCCCTGCGCAGACGGGTACCGTCGCATTCAGGGCAGGGCTGGGAAGCCAGATATTTAGCCAGCTCTTCCCGAACCATGTTGGATTCGGTTTCCCGATATCGACGTTCCATATTAGGCAGGATGCCTTCGAAAGGCAGGCTGCGTGTATAAGTATTACCGCGGTCATTGACGTAGACGAATTCGACTTCCTCTTTGCCACTTCCGCGAAGGATTATTTCCCGATGTTTCTTGGAGAGCTTGTTAAAGGGCTTATCAATCTCGAAGCCAAAATGGTCGGCGAGGGAGGTGAGCATTTGAAAGTAGTAAATGTTGCGGCGGTCCCAGCCCCGAATAGCACCTTCTGACAAGGCCAGGGTTTCATCGACGATTATGCGCTTCTCATCAAAGAACTGCTTGAGCCCCAGACCGTCACAACTGGAACAGGCACCTGCCGGGTTATTGAATGAGAAGAGGCGCGGTTCCAGTTCAGTGATGCTGTGTCCACATTTTGGACAGGCGAAGAGGGAGGAGAACACCAGGTCTTCGCCTGACTTTTCATCCATATTGGCGACCATGGCCAAACCGTCGGCAAGCTGAATAGCGGTTTCGAAGCTTTCCGCTAATCGTTGTTGCAGTCCGTCTTTAATCTTGAGGCGATCGATAACCACGTCGATGGAGTGCTTTTTGTTTTTCTCCAACTCTGGTGGGTACTCTATTTCGCAAACCAGTCCATCGACCCGCGCCCTGATGAAGCCGCTGGTGCGCAATTCATTAAATACGTGCAGATGCTCGCCTTTGCGTTCGCGCACAATCGGCGCTAAAACCATAATGCGTGTGCCTTCCGGCAGCTCCATCACTTTATCAACCATCTGGCTGACGGTCTGAGCTTCCAGCTTGATATTGTGGTCAGGGCAGTGAGGTTCTCCAACGCGGGCAAAGAGCAGGCGCAGATAGTCATATATCTCTGTGATGGTGCCTACTGTGGAACGAGGGTTATGGGAGGTGGACTTCTGTTCAATAGAGATTGCAGGAGAGAGGCCCTCGATATGGTCGATATCCGGCTTCTCCATCATGGAGAGGAACTGTCGCGCGTAGGTCGACAGAGATTCTACGTAGCGTCTCTGACCTTCGGCGTAGAGAGTGTCAAATGCCAGTGATGACTTCCCTGACCCTGACAGGCCGGTGATGACCACCAGTTTATCCCGGGGTATTGTTAGATTGATGTTTTTCAGATTGTGGGTGCGGGCACCCCGAACTACGATCTTGTCCATGAAAATCTCGGGCGGAACAACAAACCGTTCATTATCGAAGATTATCTTTACGCGAGTAAAGGCGAGATGGTTTTGAAATAAAAGACTCCTGACAAATTTAGTCAGCTACTGGTGAAAATCTGTACAGTCGCGCAAATTTCGATGGAAATTTCCACTTCCAAACTGCGATGGTATAGACTTGTCCAGTTATCGGATTTTATTCAGTTTGGGAGATCAGCGTGGCAAGTCGTGGTGTTAATAAGGTAATTCTCGTCGGCAATCTGGGTAATGACCCGGAAGTTAGATATATGCCCAATGGTAATGCCGTGGCGAATATTTCTCTGGCTACCAGCGACAGCTGGAAAGACAAGAATACAGGTGAGCAACAAGAAAAAACCGAGTGGCACCGCGTGGTCTTTTTTAATCGCCTGGCAGAAATTGTTGAGCAATATGTTAAGAAAGGCTCAAAGCTATACGTGGAAGGCCGTCTTCAGACGCGTTCCTGGGAACAGGATGGGGTCAAGCGCTACACCACTGAAATAGTCGCAAGCGAAATGCAGATGCTGGATAGTCGTGGTGGTGCGGGCGCAGATTTTGGTAGTGGAGCACCGGCGGCCCAGCCGCAGCAACAGCCGGCCCAGGCGGCGGCAGCACCGGCGGCACAAAATTTCGATAACTTCGACGATGATATTCCATTCTAGAGTTTTTCTTGTGGCAGGTTGAATAACGGAGCTATTGCGCTCGCGGCAGCTTCGTTAAAAACCGGCTTAAAGCAGTCACATACTTAAAAGTATGCTCCTACTTTGCGCCGATTTTTGCCTCGCTGACGCTTCGCTCATAACGCTCCTCACCATCGAACCCCTTCGACAAAAACCCAGGCCACGTCCTCTGCTGATTCTTCGAAGAGGTTCTCTTTCAATTGCGGAGCTTGACTTAGGGTCGAGATTGCCCGATTTTAGAGCTAGGTAACTGATTTACAGGCGGAATCTGGCAGTGCGGTTGTTTATAGCGGGGGCGCGAAGTCCCACAGGCAAGGATCTGATTGAAATCCTGCGGAAACGCAAGATTCGCTTTCTTGCACCCCCGGAAAAGCACTTCGACCCTGATAACGGGGTGGAAATAGCCAAGATGGTGACTGACTATGAGCCTACCCAGTTAATCAATTTATCGGATTTTATTTCAGGTAATCATAGTGCTCTGCGGCGTGCTGAGACGGCAGCCGATCGCTGTCACAGGGTCAATGCTGGTTTACCTGCTACCTTGTCTGAGATTGCGGATCACCTCAACATTCCGATAGTGCATCTTTCAAATACCTATGTTTTCGATGGTGAGAAACGTCTGGGTTACAACGAGAATGACTCACCAAATCCCATGGGTGTCTATGGTCTTTCAACACTGGCGGGTGAGCAGGCGGTAAGGACTCATAACGCCCATATAATACTGCGTCCGGGTTGGCTGTTCGGCAAATGGAAACGCGGTTTAATCAAATCGTGGATTCGCGCAGCTAAACGACAGAATGGCATGGTTCAGGTTACCAAACGTCGCTTTAGCCCGACATATACTGGTGACATGGCGGCAGCCATCGTTGCAATTTGCCAGCAAATAGATTGTGACGCCAATGTCTGGGGCACATACCATTACTGCGGTTTGGAATCCCGGGAAGAAACAGAATTCGCTGAGCTCACCCTAAAGTCCGCCGCTAACTATGATGAAGACATCTATCAGCTGTTAGATTCCATAAAATGCATCTCCCGAGATTCCCGGCCGCCGGAGATTCGCAACTCCACTTTGTCCAGTAAGAAAATATTCGACACTTTCGGAATTAAGCAGAAATCCTGGCGTGGTCATTTACAGGAAGTGGTGAAAAGGCTTTATGGTGATCGCGAACCATTCGAAACAGAATCTGAGGAAGATTCTGGGGATGATGCGTCCAGTAATGCGGCCTAAGCGGTTGAGAGTTCCAAAGTGAGTAGCATCAGAATGACTCCCATAGCAGAAGCTCTTCCTGCGTTATTAAGTTCAGTGTCCAGAATTACTGGTGCGGAATCCCTGGCTCTCAGCAATGCTAACGGACGTGTGTTAGCTGATACCTGTTATTCGCCGATGAATGTGCCACCTGCCACTAATAGCGCGATGGATGGTTATGCCGTGTACGCAGCAGATATTTTAAATGCCCCGGTAACTCTACCTGTTTCCCAGAGAATAGCGGCAGGAGAAGTGGGTGAGGCATTGGCTCCAGGCACCGCAGCAAGAATATTTACAGGGGCTCCCGTACCACCTGGTGCCGATGCGGTAGTAATGCAGGAAAATACCGAGCAGAGCGGTGAGCAGATTGTAATTAAACAGAGCGCACAAGCTGGCGAAAATTTGCGCCTTGCAGGCGATGATGTTCGTGATGGCCAACTGCTCTTTTCGGCGGGACATCGGTTGAGGCCGCAAGACATCGGAATGTTGGCGTCTGTAGGATTGACTGAGATTTCAGTCATGCGCAAATTGCGTGTAGCGCTATTTACCACGGGTGATGAACTAGTGACACCTGGCACTAAATTGAGTCCGGGTCAAATCTACAATTCCAATCATTATTCGATATTTTCTCTATTGGAAAATTTACAGATTGATGTAGTGGATACAGGTATCGTTGGCGATGACTTTGAAACTACTCGCTCAAAAATTCAGAATGCTGCATCCAGTTGCGACGCGATCATTACTACCGGTGGCGTATCCGTTGGTGAAGAAGACTACGTCAAAGCCGCGATTGAGAGTATCGGGCATATAGATCTGTGGAAGCTGGCTATTAAGCCAGGAAAACCCTTTGCCAGTGGTAAGGCTGAAGAGGCCCAGTTTTTTGGTTTGCCCGGTAACCCGGTCTCTGCATTTGTTACCTTCGTGTTATTGGTGAGGCCCGCGCTGCTGACCATGCAAGCCTGCAATTCAGCATCTCTGCAAGCTCTGCCAATGCCTGCAGGCTTCGATGCAAAAGAGTCGGGGGAGAGACAAGAGTATATCCGGGTTGTAATCGATCGGAACGAAAATGGCTCATCCTGCGTTATGCCTTTCTCAAACCAGAGTTCCGGTGTCGGTGCTTCCTTGAGCAGCGCCGATGGACTTGCCATAATTCCACCTCATACGGCGATCAAACGTGGTGATCAGCTGGACCTGTTGCTGTTTTCCGAGCTTATTTACTGACTAACTGCCTTCCTATCATGCGTGGACTAGCCATTATTATTTCTGGATTTCTTGTGGCATGTGCAACAGAGCCAGTGCCTTCTTCTTCCTCAGAAGCGCCAACCCGGGAAGGAATGCAGATTCGAACTTTATCTGCAGCTGAGGTGGTTTCTGGTGCTGGCTCGTCATTGAGTCAACGGGAGATGGCAGACCTTCTTTTCGCTGCGCTTCAGGCACTGGATGCTGACAGGTTGCTAACCCCGGTAGATGATAATGCTCACGCTCGATTTCAAAGAGTTCTGGCCTATGATCCTGATAATGAAATTGCTCTGCAGGGTCTGGAAGATATTGTTCTAAGGTATTTGGAGCTTGCGGAAGATGCCAGCCGTCAAGGTTTGTTCGAAGAAGCTGAGGTGCTATTAGGTCGTGCACGTTTTGTGGATGATAGCCATCCTGAAATCGCTGTGGCTGCGGAGTTATTACAAGCCGAGAGAGAATCAGGCGATCTGTTTTTTAATTTCGATGCCCGGGAACTGGCAGGGCGTAGCGAAAGTGCACAGACTCAATTAGTGGAGATTGCAGAACAGGCAAGAGAGCACAATGCATTTTTTCTAATCACCGCGCCGAATGACGATCTTGCTCGCTGGATGTTTGGAGTAATGAGAGAAGCAGTTGCAGGTTATCGTTTGCGGGGAAATATTGAATTAGCCAATCGAGGCAGTGTGCGCTTACGGATGCCTGATAGAGAAAGCTGATGTGGAATTTTCTGAAGCAAAAGTGGACTGACTTTCGTAACAATCGTTCTGCTGCGGTTGACGAAAACTCGCTATGGCGTCGCGCATTTTTTACTACCATCGGTATTCTTGTCATTTTTATTTTGCTGATAGGGGTCTACTGGAGCTCCGAGCCCGACCCCTTCAACGTGCGTCTTAATCTTGATGAGAAACTCGCACCCAGCGGACACAGCTATGTTGTCGGCAGTGCTACGACCACAGCGTTGATTCGGGTAGCTGAAACCCTGCTGGACAAGCCGGGCGGTTATCTTACAAATGACGTCATACCACCGGGAGTGTATCTGGACAATATTCCTAATTGGGAATTTGGTGCTCTGGTTCAGGTGCGTGACCTGTCGAGAGCGTTTCGGGAAAGCTTCAGTCGTTCACAGTCGCAATCTACAGAAGATCCCGACTTAATTATTGCGGAACCAAATCTTCATTTCGATAACGACAGCTGGTTGTTTCCACCCACAGAATCTGAATACCGTGAAGCTGTTGACTACATCGAGTCCTACCTCCAGCGCATAGCAGACCCCCAGAATTCTGACGCCCAGTTCTTCGCCCGCGCCGACAACCTCGCAGCATGGCTTGTTAACGTGGAATCACGTTTAGGCAGTTTGTCCCAGCGGCTTAGTGCAAGCGTGGGCCAGGAAAGGATAAACACCGATACTGCGGGAAGTGGTGGTGCAGCGCAGTCAACCCCTGCTTCACCAGAAGTGGCTGTGCGCACGCCCTGGTTACAAATCGATGATGTCTTTTATGAGTCTCGTGGCGCTACCTGGGCATTGATGCATTTTCTTCGTGCGGTAGAAATTGACTTTGAACAGGTGCTGGAAGACAAGAACGCTACCGCCAGCTTGCGCCAGATCATTCGGGAACTGGAAGCAAGTCAGCGTACAGTTTATTTCCCTGTGATACTAAATGGCTCAGGATTCGGCATTTTTGCCAATCATTCTCTCACCATGGCTAACTACATCTCCCGCGCCAATGCGGCAATTATCGATCTGCGAAATCTGTTGGCTCAGGGATAAATCACGCCATAAAGTGACGTCGCGATCAGGTCAGAACTGATAACGCCTGGAACTGTCTAATGGTTATATGATGATTTCTCTTTTCCGAAACTGTTGTCGTCTGTTCGCATTTGGCGCAGCATTATTAGTCGGCATTCAGGTGCCTGCTTTTGTGGGTGAATATCGCACAAGAGTCGATGCCCATTTTCAGGAAGTTAGTGTCAATATTTCCGGATTTCAACAAACAGCGGATCTGCTATTCGATGGCAATCTGGATGAGCTGGTGTCTTATTACCGCGCGAGCCCTGACAGGGTTTTTCAGAGTGATGCCGAGAGTATTCAAACGATCGTTCAGCGTTATCGAAGATTTCAGATTGAGCAGGAGATAATGCAAGGCGGCAGCTTGGCGGCTGCATGGCATGTGCTGTCAGGAGCGGATTCTGAACTCATGGCGGAGACGAGGGCACAGTATACTTATACGGTACCTCTGGACAGTCTTGCGATACAATGGGGCATAGCGATAGCGTTGCTTGTGGTAGTGTTGGGTGAGCTCTGCCTGGCAGGATGTATCAAGTGTTCACGATTGCTCAGTAGTAAGAAGTCAGTCCAACTCAGTTAAGAAGTACAAAGCCCCAAATAACATCAAACCAATAAAACAGACAGTACATAGAAGACCTTCGATTTGTCAGTTCGACTTTCTCTCTCCCGCTACTTCCCCATCCTGAAATGGGCACCGCAGTACACGCGGCTCAAGTTTGCTGATGATGTTTTGGCAGCGGTAATAGTGGCGATAATGCTTGTGCCTCAGGCGCTGGCCTATGCGCTGGTAGCTGGCATGCCTGCAGAGACAGGGCTTTACGCCAGTTTATTCGGGCTGACTGTTTACTGCTTTTTTGGTACCAGCAATACCCTCTCTGTAGCTCCTGTGGCCGTAGTATCTCTAATGACGGCTGCTGCTCTGGCAAAGCTGGATCTCACGACGACCAGCGACTATGTCGCCGCCGCAGTAACGCTGACTTTTCTTTCTGGCTCACTGCTGCTGTTTCTGGGTCTGGCTCGTTTGGGGTTTATGGCAAATTTTATTTCCCATCCAGTCATTAGCGCATTTATTACTGCATCTGCGATCATCATCGGCTTGAGTCAGCTGCGTTATGTGCTTGGTATCGATGTCGATGGGCAGTCCGTGATAGAGCTGCTACCCAGGCTAATCATGGGATTGGTGGAAACGAATTTCATTACACTGTTTATTGGTATCACATCCATTGTTGCCATGTTGTGGTGCAAACGTGCGCTGGAACCGCTGTTGTTGGCAAAAGGAGTTTCTGATTCCATAGCCAATATACTTGCTCGCTCGGGGCCGCTACTGGTTACCTTTCTCGCGGCATTTCTGGCGTTTCTATTCAGTCTCGATGAACGCGGTGTGGCTTTGCTGGGAGATGTGCCGGCGGGATTGCCGGACATGCAAATGCCTGGATTCACAGTGGAACAAATCCGGGGATTGCTGGGTTCTGCTGTCTTAATTTCAATCATTGGTTTTGTTGAATCCATCTCGGTTGCACAGGTTTTGGCTGCACGGCGCCGGGAGCGAATAGATCTTGATCAGGAGCTGGTGGGCCTCGGTGCTTCTAATCTGGCTTCCGCGGCTGGTGGAGGTTTTCCTGTTAGCGGTGGATTTTCCCGATCAATCGTGAATTTCGAAGCAGGTGCTGCAACGCCTGCCGCTGGACTGTTTACTGCCTTAATTATTGGAATTGCTGCGGTACTGTTAACGCCACTCCTTTACTGGGTACCCAGAGTATCGTTGGCTGCAATTATTTTAGTTGCCATTGCTCCGCTATTGGATTTCTCCATGTTGCGGAAATCCTGGCAGTACTCAAAAGCTGACTTCGTGGCGGTTACTCTGACTTTGTGTCTCACCTTGCTGGTAGGAGTGGAGCTTGGGATAGCGGCTGGCGTATTGGTTTCGATTCTTATTCATCTGTATAAGGAATCGAAACCTCATGTTGCTGTAATTGGCCGGGTGGCAGGTACCGAACATTTCCGAAATGTGGACAGACACCAGGTGGAGACGTTTGATAATCAGTTATCTATACGCATTGATGAAAGTCTTTACTTCGCAAATACTCGCTATCTTGAAGAGCTTATATTCGAGCTCATTGCGGACAAACCCGATCTCGAGCACGTGATTCTAATGTGTACCGCTGTTAACAAGATTGACCTCTCTGCATTGGAAACTCTTGAAAAGATTAATGAAACACTCCACGAGCTGGACATAAACCTGCACTTGTCAGAAGTAAAAGGTCCAATTATGGACCGCCTTGCAACGACTGGCTTTTTTCAATCCCTTACCGGCAATAATTATCTCAGCCACAATCAGGCTGTAGAGGACCTCCGCTAATCCCCCTTGCAGTGCAATTCCAGGGCGAATTCATAATTTTCGTCAATAGAATGCCTTTAGTTTGCGAAAACTCGTCATTTTTATGGCGCATTTTTGTAAAACGTACTAGACCTTAAGAAGACCCGCAAATATCGCGAACCAATTGATTTTGCTGATCACCCCAGTAATCAGCAGTTGGAAATGGAAGGAAGTACGCTCATGACAGCGCAAGCGCCGGCATTGGAAGACCAGGAAGCAGGGCAGGAAACAGGACAAGAATTGGCCCAGGAAGCAAGTCAATCCGAGACCACGGATCGTCTGGCTGATCTGGATAAGGACCAACTTAAGAAGCACATACGTGCCCTCGAGCAGAAACTGGCCCGAAACAAAGGGCGTGGAAGTGGCGTTTTGCTCAATGAAGCCCAGCAAAAGCAACTAATCGAGCTGCTTGATCAACTGGAAACCAAAGATGACGCTGAGCGGGAACTGCGTAATCTGGTCAAGCGTGCTACAGAGCTCAATCAACGAAGTGAACAAATTCAACAGGACATTCATGGCCTGAATATCGTTAGCGAGAATGCAACGAACAAATGTTATGAAATTACTTATGATGCTCAACACGTAATAGATCAGAATCAGCGTATGCAACAGTCTCTCACCGAGGCGCTGGAGCATAGCACCGAAACTAACGAACGCTGTTACAAACTGGCTGAAGATCTGGCCAGAGGGATAGAAGAATCTACTCTGGCGTTGCAAAAGATGGACAGCGCTACAGATCGCTCACATTCTACGAATCTGAAATCCAAGCAATTACTTGAAGACCTCACCGATACCAAGCATGAAGTAAAGAGTCAGGTCTCATTAGTGCAGCAAGCTGTAGAGCTTGGTAATCGAAGCAATCAGGAATCTGAATTACTTCAGAAGCAGCTGGAAACGCTTGGGCAGCAGCTAGGCGAAGACATTGAAACGAATAGAGAGCAATTGGCGACTTCCAATGAAGTGCTCACCAATTGTCGGGAAGTGGCAAGAGAGGCACAGGAGTCGCGGCAGAATACCGAGCGAGTCCTGAATGAAGTGCTTGCTAACAACGACGATGCCCGCGAACTAATTACGCGCATGGACGACTCCCTTGACCGTGCCGCGTCGAAGCAGAAAGAGAATCAATCCCTAAACCTGGATTTACAGCATAGCCTGCAACGTAACCAGCAGCAGCGGGAAGAACTAATTGTTCTGACCAGCGAGTGTCGGGAAGTTCGAGATCAATCTGTTGAAACCCAGAAGACCAACGAGGTGGCGATCAAAGACGCACTGGAAAAACTCAGTGTTGCGCTTGCTGAAACAAGGCAGGGCAAATTACAGGTTGATCGCGTGCTGAAAGAGGTATTTGAGAATAATCAGGAAAGCAAATCCCTGATTGAATCCATGTCAAAGTTACAGGACAGCGCCATTGAACAACAGAATGCTAATGCCAAGCTGAACGATGAATTATCGGAGTCATTAGCAGATAGCCAGACTACCCGAAGTGAGCTGGTTGAGCTGGTTAGTTCCTGTCGCGATACCCGGGACAAGACCCAGGCTGTGTTGGAAAATTCAATGCAGATCAATGGTGATGCCCAGGACAGCATTGTCAGAATTAACGACTACATGGATAGCATGCGAACTATCCGGGAAGAAATGAAAGGACTTATTACGGCATCGGAAAAAAGCAATACCGAAGCCAGTGAAAGCCTTGATTCAATGCGTACTAATATTGATAACTCAACGTTGATTCAGAAAGAGTGTATCCGCCTCAACAAGGAATCGGTGGCAACCACGTTAGAGGCAAAACGAGCAACAGAAAAGCTGACTGAAGAACTGGAGTCGTCAGTCAAGCTGAATCAACATTATCAGGATCGCATGCAGGCGGCAGAGCAGAAATATCAAGCCGCCATCGAAGCAGAAAACAAATATCGAGAACTGTATGACGATGCAGTGAGAGCGCTAAAGGAAAACGAGGGCTTGCTCAGTAAGGCCCGCGCTACCATTCGCGAACATAGCGAAACAAATGCGGAATATACGCAGTCAATCAAACAGTTTCAGGAAACTACAGTTCAATCCCAACAAATAATTATGGAGTCTCAGACATCCATAAAGGCGCTTATTGCCAAGAATGAGCAGCTTGCTGAAGAAAACCGGTTCTTGAAGGGGCAGGTAAGTCGGAAAGAGCCCACTCCTCCAGACAATGTTTGGCCAAGCCTTGACGATGACTTGCTGGCCGACAGTTCCAGTTCTACATCTGGTAATGGTCGCAGCAATGGGTTTGACCATAGTCTGGACAAGATGCATTCATTTTAGGTTGGTATCAGGCGAAAAACCCGGCGTATGCAATATAGCCACTATACGCTAGCAGAAGAAACAGCCCTTCGCGCCTGCTCAGGCTAAGATCAGTCCACGCCAACGGCAGTAGAATCAGAGAGAACGCCAGCATTACCAGGTAGTCGGTAATGAAGGAGGTGTCACTCGTGATTGGTGTGATCAGTGCAGTCAAGCCAAGCACACTCAGAATATTTAAAATATTCGAGCCAATAACGTTTCCCACTGCGATATCAGACTTCCCCCGGAAAGCTGCCAGCGCTGACGTCGCTAGTTCAGGAATACTGGTTCCGAATGCGACCAGGGTCAATCCAATCACCGCTTCGCTAACCCCTATCAGGCGCGCCAACTCGACAGCGTTGTCCACGAAAACGTTGCTGCCGGCTACCAGCATCGCAAATCCAACTGCTATCAGCGCCACATGCACATAGACTCTGGATGACTCGTCATGTACGACCACCGGTGCCAGGGCGAGATTTGCGGCTCCTCCGATATCTTCTGCTTTTTCCTGGCGATAACTGTGAACGATAAAGGCAATCAGTCCGACTACCAATAATCCACCGTCTATGTTGCTCAGGCTTCGATTCCACAAAAGGGCTCCTAATAACAAGGTGGAAAGTATGACGAAGGGAATCTGGCGTTTTACTACTTCGAGTTCGATTCGTATTGGGCAAAGCAGGGCGGTAATGCCCAGTATCAAACCAATATTGGCAATGTTTGAGCCAATGACATTGCCGAGTGCGAGTTCTGTGTGATCGTTCAGGGCAGACAGGATGCTGACTGCAAGCTCAGGGGCACTGGTACCGAACGCTACGATAGTAAGGCCAACAACCAGGGGAGAAATGCCAAAATGAATAGCCAGTCGGCTACTTCCGCTTACCAAAAACTCTGCGCCAAAACCGAGAATAAGTAGTCCGGCGATCATTAACAGGATCGGTATCAGCATGGGTAGTACAGCGAATTCTCCGGTGCGGCAGCCTGTCAACTACAAAGCAGAGTGTTGGAATATTCTAGATCCTGACAATCATCTTGCCAAAGTTGTCGCCACTGAATAATGCCAGGAATGCATCAACTGCATTCTCCAACCCTTCAACAACGGTTTCCCGGCAGTGGATCTTTTCGTGTTTGATCCATGCGGTCATATCTTCAAGGAAGGCGGAGTACATGTCGCGATGATCCCAGACGATAAATCCGTTAATACGTACTTTCTTGCCAACGATCAGCATCAGGTTATTTGGCCCTGGTTGAGGTGAGTTATAGCCACCTATCATTCCACAGGCTGCAATGCGCCCGAATGGATTCATGCAATGCAGGGCAGCCTGTAGATGTACACCACCAACATTTTCAAAATACACATCGACACCATCGGGTGCTGCTTCTTCGAGAGCAGTGCTTAGATCGCCACATGTCTTGTAGTTAATTACGGCATCAACACCACACTCATCCAGCAGCCATTTCGCCTTGGCATCACTGCCGACGCTACCAACCACGCGACAACCTTTCAATTTTGCGATCTGGCATACGTTGGCGCCAACAGCACCGGATGCAGCTGACACAAATACGGTTTCACCTTCTTTGGGCTCACCAAACCTCAACAATCCCACGTAAGCAGTCATGCCGGGCATTCCAAGCGTGCCAAGATAGAGTGACATACGGTCTCGATCGAATGGCTCCAGTTTCTGCAACTGATCGGCGGGAGCGATAAATTTGTCCTGCCAGGCTGCCTGGTTCAGAACAATGTCTCCCGGCTGTAGTGCAGTATCATTGGATTCAACTACTTCACCTATGGCACCGCCGTACATGGGCTTATTGAGTTCGTAGGGTGCTGCGTAAACACCCTGTGCCCGCATACGGCCACGCATGTACGGGTCAACTGACATGTAGATGTTTCTCGCCAGGGCTTCCCCTGGTTGGAGGTCCCCCAGTTCTGTTTCTACGAGTGCGAAGTCGCGATGCTCCGGCATGGCCTCAGGCCGATTAATCAGGTGGAATTGGCGGGCTGTGCGATTGCTCATGGTGTCATCCGGAAGTGGCTTGCTGAACGGTAGGAGGCAGTCGCCGCTGGTACAAGATAATACCAAGCAGGATGGCTGCACCGAGTACATGTAAATAAATTGGGAAAGGTGTCCACATCAGAAGTGCAGCGCTCAATAAGAGAAGTCCAGCAATTACTGAATTTATGCTTCGTTCCAGATGCCATTGCAAGAGTCCCGCCATGGCGTACAGTCCCATACAGGACCATAGGAATACCTCCAGCCTTTCAGGCCAGGTTCCGAAAATCAATGGCGAATATGCAAATAGTAGAGGTACCAGGTATAACCCTTTAGCGACTTTCCAACTAGTAAGGCCAGTGCGCATAGGATGAGTACCTGCGATTCCTGCAGCTGCAAATGAAGCCAGACATACCGGAGGTGTCACATTGCTATCTTGTGATAGCCAGAAAATCACCAGGTGTGCACTTAATAGCATGCCAGTTAGCAATGCCGGATCAAGCATCTCTTGTCTGATCAATTGTTTCATGGCAAGAGGCATTTCTTGTAGTGCTTGTGCAGTGCTGCCTTCGAACAGCCCCAGGGCGGCGGCAACGTTCTGTGGCAGATTGCCTGAATCAGTCGCCAGCTGGATGCTGTCCAGCAGAGCAGTTTGGCTAATTAAATCGAAAATCAAGGGAGCGGAGAGGGTGGCCAGCACGATATAAGAAGCTGTGACCGGTAATCCCATTCCGAGAACGAGTGATGCTAAGGCAACCAATACCAGTGTCACCAGGAGTGAACCCTGTGCCCATTCCACGATCATCAGTGAGAATGCATTACCTACACCCGTGGTTGTGACCACGTTGATGATAATTCCCACCGCTACCAGTAATAATGCAGTGGAAACCATCGTCCGTACGCCATCCACCACTGCATCAAAAATATCTAAGGGTCGCATTGGTGTTTTCGAAATCCACGATGCGCCAATGACACTGATGATGGCAAAAGCCGCGGATGTGGTTGGTGTTCGCCCGGCAACCAGAAATCCAACCAGCACGGCCATTGGAATAATAAAGTGCCAGCCTTCTTTAAGAACGTCAGAAACCTGTTCGCTGTCGGCGGCACTGGACGGCGCAAGCCCAAGGCGCTTGGCTTCAATGCGCACAAAATAGGAAACAGTCAGAAAATAGAGTATGGCTGGCAAGGTGGACGCTGCAATGATCGTGAGATAGGAGATTTGCGTGTAGCTGGCAAGCACAAAGGCTCCTGCTCCCATAACCGGTGGCATTAAAGCGCCTCCCGTCGATGCAGCCGCCACAACACCAGCAGAAAAGCGAGACTGAAAGCCGGATCTCTCCATCATGGGAATCGTAATCACGCCAGTGGATACAGTATTCGCGACTGCAGAACCGGACACAGATCCCATAAGTCCGCAACCAACAACCGCTACCAGACCAGCACCGCCGGTAAATCGACCCGCCAGGCATTGAGCAAGTCGAACGATAAAGTCGCCGGCTCCGGACCTGAGGAGAAAAGATCCAAAGATAATGAACATAAACACAAAGCTGGCGGAAATATTGGCAGTCAGGCCGAACATGCCTTCACTGGTAAAGTAGCTTCGGTAGAGCACAGTCTCCAGACTGAGACCCGGGAATGCGAATACGCCACTTATATACCTGCCCAGGAACAGGATGTAGGAGAGGCTTACCAGAATAAGTATCGGCATGAACCAACCGGTGGTTCGTCGCGTAAATTCAATCGCCAAACCAACAGCGATCAATGAAAATACATAATCACTGAGAATGTATTCCGTTTCCCGTGCATAGAGAGCATTCTCGAACAGGATGAGATAAGACGATGTAGCAATTGCAATTACGGCAAGACTAATATTGATCCAATACTGTATAGATCGGGAATCTATATCCTCAGCTTCGTTAGCAATAAAGGCGCAGATTGCACAGAACCCTCCAAAGTGTATGGCAGACAGCCATAATTCAGAGATACTGGCAAACACATTGCAGTAAATATGGAAAATGGCGAAAAAGAATGCCGCCCATCTGAGCACTGGTGACTTCATTGAGCGCTATCCGTCGTCATTGAGATTGTAGTCGGCTCTTCCAGGATTAGTCGGTCTGGGATTGGAGTGCCTATCTCTCGATAATAACGCAGAGCGCCAGGATGCAAAGGAGCACCCAGACCGGCCACCGCTATTTCCGGTCTCATATCCCGAGTCGCGCCGTGAATCTCCTGTAGGGTGGCCAGATTTTCCCATATAACTTTTGTTATCTGGTAAACATGCTCCTCAGGGATATCAATTCGGGTTACAAGTACATTAGGTGAGGCAATAGTGCGAATCGCTTCGTTCTGGTTAGGGTAGGTGCCAGGGGGAAAGTCATACCAGTCCCATAGCGGGTAACGACTATTTAACTGATCCAGCTGGGATTGAGTCCAGTTGAGGATAGTCATTCGATCACCCACCAGCGCGTAAGCCTGAGTAATGGCACTTACCGGCGCACCGGCGGGAATATTCATTCCCACAATATTGCCGTCCTGAATCGCGCTCGAAGTAGGTCCGTAGCCCATATAGGCCAGGGAGAATTTATCCTGATAGTCTATGCCGAGAGTATCGAGAATAAAGCGACCAGTTTGTTCAGCTCCGGAATTGCGCGCGCCCAATACATAACGTTCGCCATCCAGACCATCCAGATCCATCATATCGCCGTTGCTGGCGAGTTCGCTTAGCAATACGAAGTGTTCGACATTCTTCCACAGGGCACTAACGCTTCGCATCTGGGTCTGAGGACTACTTACAGGTCCTTCGCCAGTCCAGGACCAGGCACCGAAAGGGCCCTGAAGAATGGCAAATTGAACCTGGTTGTCGCGCAAAAGTTTTACATTTTCCAATGAACCCGCTGAGCTGATTGCGGTAAGTGAGATACCCTCGGACTCTGCCAGTTGAGCATGGGCAATTGTTGCGATAGCTACTCCCACCGGATAGAAAGTTCCACCTGTGGTAGCTGTGGTCAGCACATAGGGGCGAGTACGATTTAATTCATCGCTACAGGCGCCGAGCAGACAGGCTAGCAGCACTATGATCAGGGTGTGAAATCTTGGAGCTGGGTGAGTGCGGAGAATAGTCACTACAGGGGGCAACCGCATTATTGTAATTAGGTTCTGGAGTTCTGAGTAACGATATTCGGCACCCAAAACGAAACGTTTCAGGATGAAATCACAAAATCCTGTAAACCTCAATTAGCGGTCCCTGGGTCAGTCTTTCTTGCGGTCGGCTCCGAGTGTATCTCTTACCGTGCCAGCCAGGGGTTTTTCACTATCCATTGCATTGATCAGGGCGAAAGCGCCGGTAAACACGAATGTGCCCATGGTGACACCAAAAATTATGGCGATGCGGAGGAACATATGAATTTCGATGCCGGTGAAGTATCTGCCAATCTCGGCAATACCATTGACCAGAACCAGTGCAATACCGAAACTTATCCAGACTGTTTTTCGCATTCAGGGATGTCTCCGGTGATCAGCTCCGACGAGCTGGAAGGGTCAGTTTGAGATTAACAATATTCCCCTGATCTGGCTAGCATCATGCCCGGTGAACACGAAGAGGTCGTCCAGTCCGTCATTATTGAGATTGGTGGCAAACAGGTCGCCGTTATTGATGGAGGAACCGAGTTCCACCGTGTCGTCTGGCGTATTAGTCGCTATTGTCTGTCGAAACTCTTCGTCTTCAAATGCCACATTCTCGATTATTTCCCTGATATCGATCTCGTAGTTGTCTCTTTGTCGGTTGTAACCCAGGCCGCCAAGAAAGTCAGTGTCCTCGGTTTCAGGTTGAATCGTGTCGAGAAAAATTTGCAACTGATTGTTAGCGAGAACCAGCAGATCGGCCTGGTCTATGTCGGTGTTAATATTCGCTGCAATCGATGGTTGAGCAGGTTGATCATCTAATTCTCTTGCGTGATTGGATAGATCTTCATAGGCATTAGCCAGTCGCAGTACTGAGGGAAATTTCAAATCAACACTGACTTTGCGGCTGGGTCGACGAGAAAAGCGCTCACCATCGTTTGGATAAATAAAAGCTTCTATGGCAATGCTTCCGGATAGTGCCAGCCAGACGAAAACATCGCCCACAGATATAGGTTCAACCCGCCACAGCCAAAGATCCTTCAGGCCATCTTCGTTTTCGTCATACAGAAATGTGCTCAGTACATTTCCACCAGAACGCAGAACCTGTTGTGGTTGATCGAGAGTCATTCCACCGGGGTTACCCAGAAACAAGGAAACTTTGCCACCTTCTCTGGTTAGTAAATCTTCTGCACCATCTCCATTGACGTCATCCAGTATTTCTTCGTGAGTGAGAGCAAGTATTCCGGTGAGGTTGCTGAAATCCAGATTGTCTATATCAAATTCACCCAGGCGTTCTTCGATCTCGAGAATATCCACTGCATAATTGGGCGTCTGTGGGAAATATGACGAACCTGTTGGGTCAGCCAGGAATACTGCCAGCATCTCTTCCGTGCGTGAGACCAGGTCTTCGGCACCATCACCATTGGTATCTCTCAATTCCAGTACTGGAATACGAATAGCTTGTCCCGCGGATCTATTGAATCGATTGATGTTGAGTTGGGTACGCAAACGAACGTCTGAACGAATGATAAGAGGAGCCTGCAAGCTTCCATTGCCGTTGTTTACCAGGATATTGATTACTCCTGCACCCGGAACAATAAGATCAGCTGCTCCGTCACCATTGATATCGCGGGAAAAATGCAGGCGATTAACCCCTTTGCTAATGAATCCCGGTAGATTTTCGGCTATTGGAGTGCTGCTGAAAGTCAGATCATTGGAAATAGTCCAAAGCCTGGCGACTGATCCATTGTGTAAAGTTACGATCGACCGGTGATCGACTTGACCATGTCCGCTGCTAACATCCCAGCCTATGGCTTCTTCCGGGAAGGTAAGCTCGACGTACCCGTTCGTAAAATCGAAACCTTGTTCAGTTTGAATGTAGATGCGCAGGCTATCATCAACCACGGTTATCAGCTCGTTTAATTCGTCACCGGTAACATCAGCCACTACCAGCTTTTCAGCATTGCCGGGAAGCGTGAATTCGATTTGACGGTGGTCAAGCTCTGCTATCGCGTAGGAGCACAACAGGGATAGAGAAGTAAGTAGGATGGCTCTGTTCATGGCAGGTTCGTCTATGGCTGTGCAATCAGAAAAGTAGTGCTGGTGCCATGGCGTAGCATCAAGTCCGGCAACTGATCCTCGTTCAGTTGCATAACTTCAAACTCGAATACTGTACGAGGAGAGACATACTCCCAAAAAGGCTCATTGGCTATCTGTAGTTCACTATTGATTGCTTTTGCAGCGAGGGTGCCATTATCCGTCACGTAAAGCGCGTCGCGTTCACCGTCACCATTGACGTCATAAAGTAGTGACATTTGTTCGGAAAGTCCTCGCACATTTTCGGCAGAGAAAGTTTCTTCCAGCCTGGAATCTGGTCTGCGACTGAATACCTGTCCTTCTTCTTTGTTTCTGCTGCCGTACAAAAGCTGAACACGATTGATGCTTGCATTTCGAATTGCGTCAACGACCGGGATCGTATAGTAATTTGCGTTAAGTACGATCTCGCCATTCTCCATTGTAATTATATTCAGGTTCAGGTCGTATCCTGAAAAGCGCATGAGTTGTTGCGGTTCAGAAAGGTTGAAACTGCCGTTCTGGTTCAGATACAGGCGCACGGTCCAGTTATTGCCATCTCCGTTCTGTTGCAATATATCGATCAGGCCATCTCCGTTCATGTCTACCAGTTCCAGTTCGCCGCGGGAGTCCAGATCGCCTGACCAATCCGGGTCTATTGGGAATAGAGAATCGGAAGACTGTAGATGAATGTTGATGCGCCCGAGACCATCGTCCCCCGCATTGAGATAGATCAGGTCGGGTAGTTCATCATCATCTATCTCTGCCAGAACTGCAGTCGGCATCCATTTGTCCGTGCTTAGCAGGGGCTCGTCAGCTACATTGTCGATAGACCATTCTTCTATAAAGTCATTGAAGGGTGTGGGGGCCTCTACGCTTAGTTGTACCACCACACCTTCCTCTGCGTTTATACCCAGATTTGCATCCAGATCAGTATCATTGCGTCGGCGTTCCAAGGGGGTGATATTTTCGTTGAGAGTCTGAAATTCGAAAGCCAGATCGAACTCTTCATTGCCTCTACCAAGGAACAGACCATATCGATCGTCACCAGCGAGAAGCAGATCAACGTGACCGTCCTTATTTATATCGGAAGGGATGTTGGTGAATTGCACGCGATCCAGGTTGGGAATTGCCGCAATAAGTTGCCATTCAACCAGCAATTTGAGGTTGTTTGAGTAACCTTCTATAGCACTGGAAAGGCTAAACACACCATTGTTTGCGAACAGTATAAGTTCTTTTCCGGGCTCGGGTCGCAGATCAGCGAATCCGATTGCAATTATTTCTGTCTTGACTTCGATTCTTTGTGGATCGGCGGAGAAACTGCCGTCGGGCTGTTGGTGATAGATATGGAGTTCGCGCCCCAGTTCAGGAGCATAGGCAGAGCTGATTATGTCCTTGCGGTTGTCCCCATTCATGTCTTCCAGGACTACCGGATCCCAGTTCTCATCACGACGTAGTTCGAATGCCGCGTAATTGGTCTGGGCTCGTGCGATGCTGCTCAACAGCAAGAAAGTGACCAATATTCTTGCCAGACACAAGGCTGCCCCGGGCTGGTTGACTGGATTTAATGAGTGCATCTTCAATCTGTTATTCGTTATTTTCTTCAATCAGTTCGCCGTAGTCGCTGCTCAAGTTGATTAGACCGAGAATACTGTGCGAACGTTCCCCTTCCTGTTGCTGATAGTTGTAAAGCGAGAATAACCAAAGATCCAGCAATGTGACGCTACTGCTTTGTGGATTCAGGCTCGATTCGTAGCGGAACACGGGGCCAAGGCTTATACGGCTGATTCGCCGACCTGGATTCCAGAGGCGCACATCGATATCCTGGATATTGTTTCCACTCAGGCGAGAGATGGAAATTTGATCACCTAACTCAAAGTCTCGATTGAGTCGGTTCACCAGATCCTGGGCCGAGTTCAGGTAGCGACCATTTACAGCAATAATCAGATCGCCAATACCAATACCTGCGTCCGGGAGTGTGCTGCCTGGAAACAGGTTTTCGACCCTGGCAGCAACGAGTTGTGTGTCATCCAGAGAAACCAATTGAGAGCTGTAGCCTGCTCGAGTGGCCAATGGGTCAATTCGATAAAGTTCTACAGGTGCAGGACCCGTTGCTAACAGTTGTGGCAGTACCGTGGCTTCGAATACTGTGGTGTTTCGTTGTACCTGGAAACTGTACTCCTCCGGGTTACCGTTTTGTTCCAGACTGGTTAGTGTGTCCGGATGATCAATATTCAGCCCGTTGATGCTCAGAATCACGTCGCCTGAAACGATGCCAGCACTTTCTGCTGCACCATTGCTTACCACATCACGCACTCGCACTCCCGGAAGCACTTCCACATTAAACAGAGAATCACTTTCATTGACGGCTGCTTCCAGTCCGAAGCTGACTGTGGCTGAGCTGTCGGGTTCAGTACCCAGGCTGACTGTTTCTGGCGACAGGGTGACGGCAGGAACCAGCACTGCAGGCTCGTAACTCACACAGGTTTGCAATGTCAGAGCGAACAATACTGGCGTGATAATTTTTAGTGGATACGACATCTTGAGGCAACTTTATTTCTGATAGCACTTATAGACTACGACGATTCACTATGACTAAAGTTACGGTGATAAACAATGCCAATGCTGGAAATGGCACCCAGGTATTGAGCTGTAGCAGACGATCATCAATCAGCACGTCAGAGAAACCTCTCACCAGGCGGCTAACCTCCTGCAAATAAGACTGATTGATCAGTGAAGGCTGGTAACTGACATAGAGGTAATCGGCTGCGCTTCCCAGCATGGATTTGAAGATGTCCAGGACCAGGCCTATCCCCAGTGCTGACACTACAGCCTGATTGGCCGTGTTGGCGGCAACAGATACCAGAGCACCGAAGGCAATCGCTGCTGGCAGTGGCAGCAGAGCCAGGCGTAGTCCCAGAAAGATTTCAGTTCGAATCTCATCTTCGCTGATGAGTTCGAAACCATCTTCAATCACCGCGCCATATTCCCAGAACTGGCCACTTAGTAGATAGGAGCAGATGGCCAGTAACAACACTGATACCACGGCCAACAGATGTAGCTGAACCAGTTTAGCCAGAATGACCGCGGAGCGACTGCACTTGCGAATTATGAGATGCCTGATTGCTCCGCTGTCCCGATCGGAACTAAAGCTGTAAGCTGCCTGGGCGACCAGCAAGAGTCCAAGCACGGTTAGTCCGGTATTTAAACCATCGACGAAGTGCCCCCAGGCATTGTTAGCGAGCTGATCATCAAAGTTACTGCTACCCAGCAAATTATCGCGAGCTGCGCTGCCGGCTTCTCCCAGTTTGGTAAACAGATATTGCAGCAGAACAAGTATCACTGGAACGACGATAATGAGGCGGACTCCCAGAGTATGCCTGGCCACAAATAATTCAGAACGCAGAGCTGCGGTAAATCCGTTCACTGTTGCTGCTCTCCCGTGATTTCGTGAAACAGGTTCTCCAGACTGGCTTTCTCAAGGATTAATTCTGAAACTGGTATGTTTTGCGAGACCAGCAATTGATTTATTTCACTGGAATCCAGGTCTGTGCTTTCAAGGCTTAAATAATCACCTTCCCGTCCTATAACCCTGGTGCTGCTTAACTCTTTAATGATCTTTTCTGCGTCTTGTAATGCCGGTGAAGCAAGCTTGATGAGTTGTTGATTGTTTAACAGTTCCTGTACTGAGCCATTTGCAGCAATGTCGCCGTCGTTCAATATGGCAATATGGCTGCATATTTTTTCCAGATAGGGAAGCTGATGGCTGGAAAGCAGAAAAGTGGTGCCTGCATCTCTATTGAGTTTCCCAATTAACTGCAGAATATCCTCGACGCCGCCAGCATCCAGGCCATTGAAGGGTTCGTCAAGAATGACCAGTTCAGGATCGGCGAGCAATGCCTGGGCAATAGACGCTCTTCTCTTGTTGCCTAGTGAGAGATTTTTGATTTTGAAGTCACTATAGCGCTGGATGCTGAGCAATTCTTCAGCTTCATTAAAAGAACGCCGGGTTGTATGGGTAAGGAGTGATGCCTGTTGCAGACATTGTCTTACAGTGAGGTTCGGATTGAGGCTGGGCTGGTCGAAAATGGCAACTACGCGTCCCATTGCCTTATGTAAATTACCGGGGGGCAATCCCAGAACACTAATGTTGCCGTCGTCTATGCTGCGTAGCCCCAGCAGGCACTCCAGGGTTGTAGTTTTTCCTGAGCCGTTCAGACCAACAAGGCCATGTATTGCGTTGCTCGATACTTCAAGGTTTAGCTGTTTTAGTACCTGGTGGGCCCCATAGGCCTTGCTGAGCCCGGAAATGGAAAGGGCATGATCAGACGACTGTGCATTCATTGCGGTCATGCCCGTGAATGATTTAATGGGTGCCAATTACGGCACCCAATGTCCTTAATCTACGAACAGGTCTTCGACCTGGACTTCCTGAACAGAGCCGAATTGTTCTAACTCTTCGGTATCAATAATGGATAGATCGCCAACAATAGAGATCAGTTTAGCGCGGTCCTTTATATGTGTTTGTTGGAATTCTTCCATATCTTCCAGGGTTGCTTCCTGCAGTTGTTGGAAACGTGCACGACGTGGATCGCTTTCAAATCCCTGTCTTTCCCAACTGCGAACTGCGCCGATCACTTCGCGAAAATTTAACTTCGATGTGCGATAGCGATTCACTTGAGAGTTCACAGATTCTTCGAATCGTTCTGAGGAAGAGGGCATGTTGTCGATCAAATCGATAAATGCAGCGAGAGCATCTGCTGTTTTGTCAGTTTGCGTGCCTATAGCACCCAGCATCAGATTCTCGGCATTTAATCGATTGCCCTGGGCGTAGCGAGCAGATGCGGAATAGGCGAGAGCGCGTGCTTCACGCAGTTCCTGGAACACAACGCTGGACATGCCACTACCGAAATAATTGGTATACAAAGAAGCCATAACATTGTCTTCAGGTTCTAGCACGCCATCTGCAAACTCGATGCGAACCTGTGCCTGGGCAGTTTGCTGATCCACCACCATAAGTTCCGTCTCTTCGACTTGCCTGGCACGGCGGAATCGGAATTCCGGAGTGTCCTGTAGTTCTTCATCAACGTTGTGATGTCTGCGCAGTACTGCTACCAGATCTTCCAAAGGCATGGAGCCTGTATAGGCAATCGTATGTTTGTAATTGAGCAGATCGGAAGGCAGTCCCAACAGTTCATCAATTTCAGTGTTGATTATTTCATCGCTGGTCATTGCCTCCAGCATGGGTGACTCTTCGCCATAGCGATTGTATAGATACAATGCGCGGGCAATCGCCGGGGGTGCGCTCTTCTGATCTTCCCGGGATTTCAGAAGAATTCCTTTAAGCTGTTCCAGTGTTTCGCTATCGCTGCTTGGCGAGTCGATCAAAGACATCATCAAGGCAACGGAATTTTCAAATTGGTCGTCTAGTCCACTAATAGCGAAAGCTGATGAATTTTCGCCAGAACCAAACCTGAATTCGGTGCCCATGCGGTACCACTCTTTTTGCAACTCCTCGTTGCTAAGGCTATCAGTACCAGCAACGTCGAGAAGTGCGGAAGACAGGCTTAACTTCTCATTTTCTTCCGTTCCGACTTCTACATTAATGGAAAAAGAAAACAGATCATTCAGCGGATTAGGTGCGTAATACAATTCAACCCCGGGAGCGAATTCGATTACGCGATAATCCTGATCGACTTCAACAAATGAAGGCTCAATTTCTTCTACTTCCATTGCCAACATGCGGGCCGCGAATTCAGATTGACGGGTAGGATCTATAACTACAGGGTCAATCTGAGGCTTTTCAACATTAGGAATTTCATTCTGAGCATCTATGCGATAAACGGAAACGTAGTTGTCGCCAAAATATTCATTGGCAACGTCCACCACATCCTGCTTGGTTAGCACTTCCATGCGGTCAATTTCCGCTATGTGATAGTCCCAGTCGGCGCCTTCAATAAAAGACTGCCTCATCATGGAAACCCGGGCAGTGTTGAATTCCAGACTGGCTTTCTCATTCTTCAGGAAGTCATTGATGATGGCCGGGATGATCCAGTCTTCGAATTCGCCTGCTTTGATGAGGGCGATCTGGTCCAGAAGAAGCTGTTCTACTTCTTCCAGAGTCTGATCCTGCTTGGGAACACCATAAAGACTCTGGGAGCCGAAATCATTTAAAAAGAGCGGTGAGGAACCGGCCCCTGATACCAGTTGCTGCTGATTCAGGTTCAGATTAATGAGCCCTGCTGTGCGGTTGTCCAGAATCATGTCCAGCAGGATCAATGCTTCCTTGTCTGGGTGGCCATTGGGCGCAGTACGGAATGCCAGCTGGACCTGTTCTTCGCCGGGATACTGCACGGTACGACGCTCTGCACCTGCTAGGGCAGGTTCGTCCCAGGGACCAACATCAGGCACAGGTTTCGGTTGCCAGTGTCCGAATTTATCCGCGATCAGGGCAATAGTCTCTTCAGTGTCGATATCGCCACTTATAAAAATGCCCATGTTGTTAGGCACATAGTAAGTGTCAAAGTAGTTCTGGATATAGATCAGTGACGGATTCTTGAGATGGTCGACTGTACCTATTGTAGGCTGCTGGCCATAGGGATGAACCTTGTATAACAATTCGTCTATGGCAGTGCCTATAATTCTGGCAGCGTTATCGAGAGTACGGTTCTTCTCTTCGTATACAGTTTCCAGTTCGGTATGGAACAAGCGAAATACAGGATTAACAAAACGATCCGATTCTATTTCTGCCCATTGTTGAAGACGGTTTGACGGCAGGCCCACTTTGTAGACCGTTTCTTCATACCAGGTATGGGCGTTCAGGCCGCTGCCGCCCATGCTGTTATAGAGCTTGTCGATTTCATTAGGCACGGCGTATTCGGCAGCTAGCTGCGCTTCGCTATTGATCTCCGCATAGATTTCAGCGCGGCGAGCGGTATCAGTCTCTGCGAAATGTTCTTCATAGAGTTCCACGATTCGATCCAGATGAGGTTTCTCTGCTTCGTAGTCCAATGTGCCAAGATTCTGGTTTCCTTTGAACAGCAGATGCTCCAGATAGTGAGCCAGACCTGTAGCATCCGCAGGATCATGCTTGCTGCCGGCTCGTACGGCGATCTCGGCATAGAAACGCGGCTCTTCGTGGTTTTCAGTCAGGAATACCTGCAGACCATTATCCAGCTCATAGATCGCTGCATTGAGAGGATCATCGGGGTTTGGCGTATTAATGCGTCGATAACCCGGGCTGCTTTCAGTGACAGCGACATCAGCTGTGCCGTCGGCAGGGCTGGTGGACTGTTCGCTACAGGCCGCCAGTATGAAAGCCAGTGCGGTCGATAGAGTGGTAAATCGCCAGACTCGAGAAAAAATGTTCATGTGTACTCCTGATTTGGATTCTTGCTAGCAGCCTACTGCGATTGCATCTTAGCGCTCCGCAGTCTGGCAAGATATTGTTTATGCTCCGGATTATGTCCAGAGCACTCATAACTACTGGGATTCCGCCCCTTCATTCATTGCCTGACTCTGCACCATTGCAGACCGGATTCGTGTCAGTAACTTTTCTGCATCATAGGCTTGTTCTTCATCCAGCTGTGGCAGTATTTCAGCTCTGGCATTCCCCAGGGCCACCAGCTGCCGCTGAGCATTAGAAACAGCATCGGCGTCGGCTCTCAGGTCAGATCGCAGGTTCGTGCCGAGATGTTTGATCAATGCATCAAGAACCAGTTCGCGGCTGACCTCATTCAATGCCGGTGCAAATCGATTTATGTCCTGAGCGAATGTTTTGCGCATTTGCTGAGCCTGAAAACCTGCCTCATATTCGTCATACACCGTCATCTGTTCGGCGTTTAAAACTGCAGCCAGTTGCTCTCTTAAGTATTCAGGCGAGCCGACCCGCTCAAGGTCTGCTGCTCCGGCCCGACCGGAAGAGCGCGCCTGGCTAATCTGTATACGCTCTACAAATACCTGGGCGATGACTTCAGAGACCCTGTTTTTGTCGGCGGTGCTAGCTGGCAGAGACGCAACAAATTCACCGTAGCGAGAATTCGCTTGCATGCGTGCCATTTGTAGCCCCATGTCCTGGCTGGAATTGGGTGGTCTAATCGTGGTGCTGGTACCAGTTGAAGGAGGTTGCTTGCCGTGTAGCTGAGAGCTTAGATCATTGTTTGTGCGCAGAGTTGGGGATTCACCCAGTTGCTCTCTGGCTTCCTGGAGGGAGTTAGCCAGATTTAAAAGTTGGCCACGCATTGCACTCAGATTGCTCTCCATGGATTCGATCTCCTGAGTCAGCGCTGCATTACGATTCTGCTGTGCTACCAATTCAGCTTGCAGGTCTCTGTTTGCGTCAAATTGATAGATGAGGCCTCCGGCCAACAACAGAGCGGCAATAAGCGAACTGGAAACCTTCATGTTGGATCCTGTCGGGGCAGAGAAAAGGACGACTATGTTAAGAAAAATTGAACGAAAATCATATTGTTATCCCTCCCATGGGAGGGGGCTTTGGTCGTTCTGCAGGGGGATTTTGTTGAGAAGGGCGTATAATTCCCATTAGATCTCTAACTATTCAGGAACTTTCCATCTCTTGCTTGCCATGACCCACCATAAGTCATTGATATTTATTGCTTTATTCTTGACGCTGTCGGCCTGTACCAACAGCGCATATCGGCGCTCCGCTGATGAGGAAGGCTATGCTGTGATCGCTGACAAGGCGTCTCTGGTGCCCGGCATGAGCAATCAGATCGGAATCGATGAAATGACGGAAGTGGATCTGTCGGGCTTTCCAGTCAATAACGAGTTATTTGATTTTCTGGATATCGAGGCGCAAAGCGAAGTGGGCGCCAATATACTCAGTTTGAATGCTGCTCTGGATCTGGCTTTTCGGCATAGCCGCGATTACCAGAATCAGAAAGAGGCACTCTATCGAGAAGCACTTGCGCTGACCTTCGATCGCTATCGCTACACACCTATATTCAATGCAACAGCAGGTGGTGATTATCAATGGGATGCCCAGGATCAATTCGTAGCGGATATGGAGGCGCTCACCGGGATAGATGCGACCAACACCGGCGAGTTATTAAGTACCAGTGAATCCACATTCTCAACCACCAGTCTGGGAACCAGGTATTTACTAAAAAGTGGCGGCGCTATTGCCCTTAACCTGACTAATAATTTCACCCGTTTCCTGACAGGGAATATTTCGGAAAGCGTAACGGGAGCCTTCATTGGCTCGTTCACCCAGCCACTGCTTCGGGACTACGGCCGCGCCATCGAGACGGAACAGTTAATTCAGGCGGAACGGGATTTGCTGTATCAACTGCGGGATTTCACTCGATTTAGAAAAGTCTTCGCGGTTCGAGTGGCTTCAGATTACTACTCTGTGCTGCTTAATCGGGAAACGGCACGTAACAATTTCCTGGGCCTGGAAGCAACGAATTTTTCTCTGGAAAGAGAACAGGCATTTCAGGCAGAAGGGCTGACTACATTACTTGCAGTTGGTCGATTGGAACAATCTGCCTTGCAAGCCGATCTGCGATGGACAACTGCCATTACCCGTTACAAACGTAGTCTGGATAATTTCAAGATTTTGCTCGGCATTCCTGCTGATAACAAAATAGTGCTGGACGACAACGAAATGGCTTTGATAGCTGAAACTGGAATGGATAGTCCGGATATCAGCCTGGAGCGGGCCACAGAGATGGCGATGCAATCACGACTTGATTTATATACCGGGCTGGATCGAGTTCAGGACAGTGCGAGAAAAATCAATGTGGCAGCTAACGAGTTAAGGCCGGCATTGGATTTTAATCTGGTTGCTAATGTACCAACATCAACCAGTGACACTATTGGCGAATTTGATTTTGAGAACGCGGTATATACGGCAGGCCTGGACCTGGAATTACCGCTGGATACCAAGCTGCAACGGAACAACTATCGTAATGCGATAATCAACTACGAAGCAGCAACTCGCGCCTACACGCTGACGTCCGACAATATAAAGCTGGATGTGCTGGATGCCTGGCGGCGCATGAATCAGGCTCGCAAGAGTTTTGAAATTAGTCGCACCAGTGTGGAAATAAATGAGAGGCGGGTTGAAGAGGCACTGCTTCGGGCTGAATTGGGGCTCGGCAACATTCAGGACACGGTAGACTCGCAGAATGATTTAACGGCCGCCCAGACAGATTTGGTGAGTTCTATCGTAGAACACAATATCGCCAAACTGGAATTCTGGCGCGATGTGGGCTTGCTCTATGTAGATGACACGGGGCAATGGGAGGAAGGCATCAATGAGCCTAGATAAGGAAGAAATAGAGGCTCGTCTGAAAGGGCTGCTCGGTCGCTTACCTGAGCCCCTGCAGCAGCGGTTGGCAGATTTCTCTGGCTGGTTTCAGTCAGCGGAGAAATCTGTTCAGTTTGCCGTGCTGGGTGGTGCCGCCGTTTGCGGACTATTGGTAATTTCATTGTTGACCGGTTCCGGTGATGACGATGTCGCCGCGCTGACATTCGCGGCTCAACAGGGTGATCTGGATATTACAGTTCTGGAGGGAGGGGCACTGGAGGCATTGCAGTCTCAGGAAATTCGCTCCCAGGTTAAAGGTCGGGAAGGTGTCAAAATTCTCAGCATCGTTGAGGAAGGCTATCGCGTTACTCCCGATGATGTGACGGCGGGGAAAATTCTCGTGGAGTTGGATACCGATGCCCTGATCGATGAACGCCTTAATCAGGAAATCGCCCTGGAAACTGCTGAAGCCAGCTATATCGAACAGAAAGCTGAGTATGAGATTCAGCTGAATCAAAACATGACTGAGTTAAATGATGCGCGCCAGACCATGCGTTTTGCCCGTCTCGATTTTGAGAAATTTCTTGGGGCAAACATTGTTGGCGACATTATTGATGAGCTTGAAATTGAGCGACGGCTTGCAGAGGCAGAGGCCGCACAACAGGCAAGTCAGGATACTCCGCTAGCATCAATCGAGAATCAGCAGGCTGTTGCTCAAACTGCTACTAATTCTGAATTGGATATCGATGCATTGCCTGCTCCCGTACAGGAGCGAGTCCGTGCCATGATGGCAGAGAACAACGGCGAACTGCCACCGGAGATGTTGCAACGTATGCAACAGTTTTCCCAGGGTGGTTTTCCTCCTGGTCAACGGCCAGGCGGTCGTCCTGGTGGTGGCTTGGGTCAGAGGGGGCAGGGTGGACTGGCCCGGGGAGGACAGCAACCTCAGGCAGATTTACCGACCACTGAAGCAGCAGATCTGCAACAGGAATTGAATACTCTCACCCTGGAGAGCGCCAGCAGTGATCCAATCGAAGAAAGCACAAGCTTACTGATGGATGACTCTTACATGGCCATTCGCAATACGCTGGATTTCACCCAGTTTGCTGATATCAACAAACTGGAAGATGGCGAAGCGAAACAGCAACTCAGGGGCTTGTTGGATGAGCTGCAGGTATCCCAGGAAGAATACTTGCTGGCTCAGGATCGAATTGAAGGTCAACGTCGCCTGGCTGATCGAGGGTTTATCACACCAACTGAACTTGAAGCAGAGGAACTTAATCTTAATAAAGCCTTCAATAAGCAACAGGAAAAAGAAACAGCACTATCACTCTATATTCAGTACTCATTTCCAAAAGATGCCGAACAAAAACTGTCCGACTATGAAAATGCGGTGATGGGTTTTCAGCGGCAGTTAATCGACAATATAGCAGAGGAAGCCCAGCAGAGAGCACGCTTTCGCTCAGCTGAACGCAAATTCAATCTGGAACGGGTAAAGCTTTCCGACGTAAACAATCAAATAGCAGCAGCTACTATACGTGCAGAACGTCCCGGATTGGTTGTGTATGGAGCGTCTGACCAGAACAGTTCACGTTGGCGACGCAGCAACGAAGAAGCAATCCAGGAAGGGGCTACCGTGAGAGAGCGCCAGGCTATCCTTACTATCCCGGACATGCGAGAAATGGCTGTTAAGGTAAATATCCACGAGTCTGCGGTTCAGCGTGTTGCGGTAGGTCAGTCGGTAAATGTGACGATTGACGCTTTTCCTGATGCCAGGCTAACCGGTATTGTCACTAAAGTTGCGGTGGTAGCAGACTCAGCAAATTCTTTTATGAATCCTGACCTCAAGGTTTATCCAACGACTATCAAGATTGATGGGGAGTATGACTGGCTGCGACCCGGTATGAGTGCTGAAGTGGAAATTCTTGTGGACCGCTTGCGGGATGTAGTCTATGTGCCCCTGCAGGCTGTGTCGTACTTTGACGATAAGCGCGTGGTTTTTGTCAGTAGAGGTGGTGAACCGCAAATGCGGGAAGTGGAAGTTGGTACCTTCTCTGATTCCTTTATAGAAATACGCAGTGGGCTTCGTGAGGGTGAGGAGGTTCTTCTATTGCCACCTCAACAGCAGGCGAGCTCGAACACTCCAGGTTAGGCTGTAATTGGGCGTAAGTTGGGGCGATAGTTGAGGCGTAAATCGAGGCGTAAATCGAGGCGATAGTTTAGTCATGTCTATTCAGGGTTCTCCCACCAGAGTCTCTTCAGGCCCTGATAACCGCGCAAGTCTCCAACACACCGAAGTCGTTGCCCGGCTCGACGGAATTCGTAAGACCTACTCCATGGGAGCGATGTCTGTTGAAGTTCTTCATGGAATTTCCCTGAATTTTCACCAGGGCGATTACATCACCATCATGGGGCCATCAGGGTGTGGGAAATCCACCCTGATGAATATTCTAGGCTGCCTCGATCAACCTACGGCGGGTACTTACTATCTGGGTGAAGAAGACACTTCGGCCATGAATGACGATGATCTTTCAGCGGTGCGTGGAGCCCGGCTTGGTTTTATTTTCCAGTCCTACAACCTTATCCAGCAACTGGATGTTTTGGAAAATATTGAAATGCCGCTGTTTTATCAGGGTTACGGAGAAGCAGAAAGCAGAGACATTGCCATTGGACTGGCTGAGCGTGTTGGACTGGGAGACAGGTTGGACCACAAGCCCTTCGAGCTATCGGGAGGTCAACAGCAACGGGTTGCAATTGCCAGGGCGCTCTCCGTTGACCCCTTAATTATCCTTGCCGACGAGCCTACAGGAAATCTGGATTCCAAATCAGGCGCGGAAATACTGAATCTGTTCGATGAACTTCACGATCAAGGTAAGACTCTGATCATGGTGACTCACTCTGACGAACTGGCCGAAAGATCCAGACGACGTATTCGTTTGTTAGATGGCCTGGTGGAAAGTGATGAGCGATCTTAGTCTCGATCTGCAAGCTGATCGGTCAAATTCCCGTAATCGTTCGGGCTTTAGTTTTGTCCGTCTGAAAAAAACGACCCAGGTTGGATTAAAGAGTATCTACAACCACGGTCTCCGGTCCCTGCTGACAGTGCTGGGTATCGTTATTGGAGTCGCTGCGGTTATAGCGATGTTGGCTGTAAGCGAAGGCGCCAGTTACGAAGCGCAGCAGCAGTTCAGAGATCTGGGCGCCAACAATATTCTTCTCAAGAGCGTGAAACCGGCAGAGGTTGAAGAAACGTCCCGCCAGGGCTTTGGGCCACCGCAGGCAATCGTCTACGGCTTAACCCAGGGTGATATTAGAACCATTCAGGATACGATCCCCGGAGTAAGCAATGTTATCGCTTCCCGCATCGTTAAGAAGAACGTTTGGAATCTCGGTAACAACATGAATACTGATGTTGTAGGAACGGCAGTGGATTATCCAATTTCACGAAACTATAACCTTCGCGTTGGCAGATTCTTCAGCCAGTCTGAAGTGCGTGATCATGCCAATGTAGTAGTGTTGAGTGACGAAGTAGCGCAAGTCTTGTTTCCCATCGACAATCCGCTGGGGCAAAGCGTTCGGATCGACAGCGACTACTATAATGTTATTGGCATAATGGAGTCTGAAGGTTTCTCCAATCTTGGACAGAATCAGGCTGGTAGTTCCAATGCCGCCCCAAGCCGAATCTTTATTCCCATTACTTCTTCTCGTTCGCGCTTTGGCGAGACTACAACTCGGCAAACTGCGGGTGGTACTGAATCTGAAACTGTCGAGCTTCATGAAGCTATCATTCAGGTGGAGGGTCAGGATTCGGTTATTCAGGTTGGCGAGGTCATTGAACAAATTCTGGAGCGACGCCACAGGGATGCAGACTATACAATTGAGGTGCCACTGGCCTTACTGCGTCAGGCTGAGGAGAGCGCCCTTCGAGATCAGATTGTAGCCGGAGCCATAGCGGGAATCTCCTTGTTGGTAGGAGGTATTGGCATCATGAATATCATGTTGGCGAGCGTGACGGAACGTACACGAGAAATTGGAATTCGTCGCGCCCTTGGTGCAAAGAAACGCGATATTATCGGTCAGTTCCTGATTGAGGCGGTGATTCTGTCTGGAGTTGGCGGGTTGATCGGTGTGATACTGGGAGTGACCATCCCTTTCTTTATCTCTCTGCTATGGGGAATGACGACGATCGTGACTCCGCTGGCACCGATTCTGGCATTTTCCATCTCTGCTTTGATTGGGGTGGTCTTCGGGATTTATCCGAGTATGCGGGCAGCCGATATGGATCCGGTGGAGGCGCTTCGACATGAGTAATATTCCTAACTCTTTTCTGGGTTAACTATGAGAATTCGAAATTACATTCAGCTTGCACTGCTCATTTTCTTTACCGGAAGTTCAGGCTTTGCGGCTGAGAGTGTCTATGATGATAGCGAAGACCTGGCTCGTCTGGCGGAGCACGAAAACGAACGCATGCGTTTCATCGTGCTCAAATCCCGGGTTCGTGATGTTGAAACGATCTGGGAACAATTTTCAGAAGATCTCGATGCTTTCGGTAGTAACAGATACCAGGAACTGAAACCTCTTGTCCTCGAGAGTTCAATTGCCGACCTGCAAGCACTGGTCGCAAGTGGGGAGATTAACTACGAGGCATTGACGACTTTCTATCTCTATCGCATCCGTGAAATCGAGAGTGACGGTAATCGCTATCTTAATGGTGTCATCAGCCTCAACCCTGATGCTATATCCCGCGCTCGGGAATTGGATCAGGCGAGAACCCGGGCCATGGAGATGGATCGCGATCCGATTTATGGCATTCCGGTTTTGTTAAAGGACAATGTGAATGCAGCGGGTATGGCTACCACAGCAGGAGCCGTAGCTCTGCAGAATAACCATGCAGAAGATGCTTTTATAACCACGCAACTTCGCAGCAAAGGCGCCATTATTCTGGGAAAAGCCAATCTGAGTGAATGGGCCTACTTCTTTTGTGGCGAGTGTCCCTCTGGATATAGTGCTATGGGTGGACAAACTCTGAATCCCTATGGTCGCTTTGAGTTTGGTACCGGCGGATCAAGCGCAGGGAGCGGTGCAGCTATCGCAGCAAACTATGCAGTGGTCGCTGTTGGGTCCGAGACTTCTGGTTCGATTCTTTCTCCTTCGAGTGCTAATTCTCTGGTTGGTCTGAAGCCGACTACCGGTAGTTTGAGCAGAACCGGAGTTGTGCCGATTTCTGGCAGTCTGGATACCACGGGGCCAATGACACGCAATGTGGCCGATACGGTGATGTTGTTCAATGCAATGGCAGGCTATGATCAGGCGGATACCGCTATGCCATTGATCAGCGATGGTTATTCTCTGAACTACCGCGAAGTGGCTCTTGATGGAAAGCGTCTTGGTGCGCTTAGCCCATTTGCTGATAACGAGTTTTTCATCGACGGGCTGGCAATCATGTCAGCCGATGGTGCTGAAGTCATCAATGTAGAAATGCCGGAATTTGATCGTGATGGGTTTAGCGAGCTGTTAGGCGCGGAAATGGTAAGAGATCTGGCGCTTTATTTAGAAAGCCACGCTGCAAGTACGGTAACCATCGATTCTGTTGACAGTTTGCAGGCGTTTAACCTGAAGGACCTCGATAACAGGGCTCCTTATGGACAATCTGAAGTCGACATGATGGTAGGCCTCAATATGTCGGCTGACGAGTTGGAAGAGCTGCGCTACAGGCTGCAAAATGGCGCGCGACAGTTGATGGAATCATTGTTTGCTGAGAATAATGTCGAGGTATTGTTGTCTATCAATAATCGCACGGCTGGCTTTGCAGCCCTGGCAAACTATCCGGCTCTAACAATACCTATGGGATATGAAGAGAGTGGCCGCCCAGTTGGATTGACCTTCATAGCGCCACCGTTTAATGAACAGGTATTAATTGATATAGGTGCGCGCTTCGAAATTCTGACGCAAGCGAGAAAAGCACCAGAAAACTACCAGTAGTTTTCTGTAGTGATATGTCCTGGTGTGCGACGTCGGTTTTTTGAAAAGCCTCGAGACTTCAACAATTCGGTTACGTCCTTGACCATATCCGGATTGCCGCAAAGCATGAAATGGGATCGGTCTGTGCTTTGTGTCAAGCCAACGCTACTTTCCAATCTGCCATCCGCGATCGCTGCCGGAATTCTTCCATAAAGAGAATCCGCGACCTCCTCACGACTGACGAATGTCTGGAATTTGAATCTTTCGCCATGTTTGCTATTCAGTGCGACTATTGTATCGAGATAGCGCAAATCTGCTCTGGTACGAACCGCGTAGACCAGGACGATATTTTCAAATCGTTCCCAGGGTTCCTCGGTGTGCAGAATCGAAAGAAAGGGCGCAATTCCTGTCCCGGTTCCTAACATCCACATGTCCTGGCATTCCGGAATCTCTTCCAGTACGAAGAAACCGTTGGACTGAGCCTTAACCCAAACCTGATCACCTTGTTCCAGTTTTACCAGTGCATTACTCAGCACGCCATCTGTCGCAGTATAGAAAAAATACTCCAACGGTTGCGTGCCGGGAGCGCTGAGGTGGGAGTAGGGGCGGGCAACGCGCTCGCCATCAATATCCAAAGCCAGGCTGGTAAATTGGCCAGCTTTAAATGGCTGGATAGGGGCGTCTATCTTCAGCGTGAATAAATTATCAGTCCAGTGGATGTTCTCGACTATTGTTCCTTGAATCCATTCTGCCATGTTGACGCCTGTGTGGGACCTGTTCCGGACTGGAACTATGGTATGAATTTCTATAGTCTGGCTGCAAGTGTTGAGTATTTATTGGGGAACTGGCTTTCTGTTCTGACTACCCTGGCTTCTACTCTGAGGGTTGGCAGTTAGAGATTTAGACGGGGCTGGCAAGAGAATTTTTGTGGACCATAGTGCTGAAGAGCGAAGCGGCGGAAATATATTCATAGTCTCCTGAATCAGCCAGGTTATGGCGCAATTGGCGTTAACCAAGTCAAGCAAGAGTATTTTTATGGATCAAAGTTCTGAAACAAATAAAAGCGGAGCATCTTTAGGCGTGAGTTGGTTCGAGATTGCACTGTGGAAGCGCATCCTGGCAGCCATGGTGATTGGAATAGTTGTTGGTGCTATCTGGGGGGAGGGTGCTGAGAGTATAGGTTGGCTCGGCGATCTGTTCATCAGATTGATCCAGATGATCGTAGTGCCTCTGGTATTCGTCACCATTGTCTCTGGCGTGGT
Organism: uncultured Pseudohongiella sp.; assembly: GCA_965227685.1. Classification (GTDB taxonomy): domain Bacteria; phylum Pseudomonadota; class Gammaproteobacteria; order Pseudomonadales; family Pseudohongiellaceae; genus UBA9145. Next base: position 75,708 of record CBDDGA010000002.1, read on the forward strand.
GTCTATGGGTGATCCATCCAAACTTGGCTCCCTTGGCGCAAAAACAATCTTCCTCTATATGCTTACCACATTGGTGGCTATCACGATTGGCCTGATACTGGCCGCGATAGTACAGCCTGGTGCGGGTGTCGATCTTACCGGGGCGGAGCCTGCCACGGCTATGCAGGACCCCATTCCTCTTGCAGAACGGCTAATTGGAATCGTGCCGGCGAACCCATTTGCTGCTCTTGCAGAGGGCGATATTCTGGCAACAATTTTCTTCGCTCTGTTGATTGGCGTCAGCCTTTTAACTATCGGGGAGCGAGGCAAGCCGGTGGCTGATTTCATGGATGCCGCAAGCGATGTTGTGCTGCGCATCACTCACTGGATAATGGAAGTTGCACCTTTCGGTGTGTTTGCATTAATCGCTCGAGTAACCGGGGCTCAGGGATTTGAGGTGTTGCTCAATGCTGTAGTACTGGCGGCTACAGTGCTCACAGCTAGTGCAGCCCATGTCGTGCTAATGCATGGTGCTGTGATAATGAAATCTTTCCTCAAACTATCACCTCTAATGTTTTTTCGTGGGGCACGTGACGCTATGTTGGTAGCTTTCTCTACTTCGTCCAGTGCTGCCACCCTTCCTGTGTCCATGTCCGTTGCAGAAGAGAATCTTGGTGTAAAGCCAATCGTGGCCTCGACGGTGCTCCCTATTGGAGCGACCATCAATATGGATGGCACAGCATTGTATGTAGGCATCGTATCTGTCTTTGCCGCTCAAGCTTTTGGGATTGATCTGACTCTGGCGGATTACCTGGTGATGGCAGGCACTACTACCTTGGTTTCCGTTGGAACTGCAGCGGTGCCCAGTGCATCACTGTTTCTGATGTCAGCTGTCATGGACACAATCGGCATGTCACCCGACCAGATAGCTGTAACCGTGGGATTTATATTTATTATCGATCGCCCCCTGGATATGTTGCGCACGGTGGTTAATGTAACCGGCGATCTGTCTGTTTCAACCGCAGTAGCGAATTGGGAAGGTGAGTTCAGCGGAGAGGTTTTCGAAAAGCCCAATAAAAGTTAGTTGTTACTGGTTCCGGAATTCTGAGTCTCCGGAGTGATAAGCTGAATAGTCGCACTGCGGTTCTGGCTTCCTGGTATCGACACACCTAAGCTTCCTCCGGCCTGGATGACATCACCACTGGGAGACCCTATGAACGTGGCGGAAGAGAGTCCTCCTTGTGGAGGAAGTGTTTCCTGATAGCGTTCAAATGCGGCCATTTCGTCAGCGGTGAAAACATAGGAAAGAGATTCCCTTTGACTCTCCGGAGAATTAATTTCCTGCATTATGCGTTGAATTTCCTGAATGTTGACAGGATTGCCGCTTGTCCTGGCCTGGAATATTTCCATTCGCCGCTGGTTTAGTTCAGTTATCTGGTTTAACAATGCATCTGCAATGACTTCCAGTCTCTCGTCATCAACATCAAGTGATTGCAGGAATCCACCATATTGACTCTGAAGAGACATGAGCTGGGCCATTTCCAGTGGATCCAGGCTGGTAAGTTCTTTTACTAACTCCAAACGTGAAAGTTGTTGGACTTCGGGTTGAGATTGAACTTCGACTAGAATCCGTTCCCGAATTTGTTGTTCCAGCAGAGTGATGTCCGGATCAATCTGATCCAGAGCAGTGTCTAGTTCCTCTTCCAGCCTGGAAATGGCGGCCTGCTGATTGTTGATCTGGCGATTGAGTCGATTGATTTCAGTTTCGTATTGCACCTGGGTATCGCCATTGCGTTCAAGCTCCACCTCCAGGCGGCCAGCATGTTCCTGATAGTCCTGCAGCTGCTCCCGTTGCAGGAGATAGTTTGAATACAGCATGTAGATGACAAGTAGCACTGAGCAACTGGCTACTGCAATTCCAATTTTAAAATTACTCATGGTCAATACTTCTCATCAATAGGCGGTAAATTCAGCCTTAGATTTTAGCCATCTGCCTGCCAGGAGAAAGTGACAAGTAATCCAGTAAATATCCAGACCAATGCGGCAGATTACCTGGTGGCACTGACAGATTCGTCAAAAGCCGTAGGTAAGTGTTGCCGCAACGCGGACATCTTCATCAAACAGGACCAATGGAGAGTTAGTGCTCGAATTAATGCTGATAATCTGACCGCTAATGGACCAATTGTCATCCAGAGTGAGATCAGCACCAAAGAGCGCCAAAAAAGATTCGGCCTCCAGATCTCCCTGCACGGTGGATGAAAGCACCAGATCGCCATTGCGAAGGGAGTTTGAATAGCGGATCAACCAGCTGCCAAAAATACCTTCGTTCGCCAGTTGCTGACCAGGTAGCAAGCCCTCATTCTCATCAAGGATTTTCCGTGCCTGAATTCCAAGGCTGATGTTTTGGTCATTATCTATACCGTATTCAAAGCCAAACGATGTACCTATCTGGTCTTTACGAAGATTAATTGGAGCAGCAAGGGAGCTGGCTCCGGGAAAGGCGAAGCTATTGGCCAGTACATTGTGGCTGTAGGCAAGATCGAAATTCAGAAGCAATTTGCCGATGGCTCGATTGGCGCTAAAGCCGAGTAACAGAAAGTCGTTGATATCCGGTCGTGCATCCAGTTCGCCAGGTAATGGTGGTTCATAACGAAGCTGGTTTTCATACAGGTAAGCTGCCATCACGGCGATATCGCTGCCTTCGAATGATTTCTTCCACTGGGTGCCAGCTTCCAACAGGACTTTCCCGCTACGATCGTAGTCGGGGAGGTTCCAGCCAGTGTCGAAAAACAAGGGGCTGTCACGTACCGGGGCCGGATTAAATTCCGGATAGAGGTTAATAAAGCTGGAAAAGCTGCTGCTATTGTCGTTGCCGAAGTAATCCCAGATAAACATGGGTTGATTCAGACGTGCGTCTTCAATATCGATAATGGTGAAATCACGAAACTCTGTGTGGTTGATTATGTCCAGCACGGAGTTGCCCACCGTTTCACCCCATACAACAGTCTGATTACCGAACTTGAAGCTATGGGCGCCACTACTGTATTGAACAAACAACTCGTTGAGCTGGCCTTCCGTATTGTGGTCGCTGTTGTAGCTGGCCGCCATGTAGTCCTGATCCCAGTACACACGGTACCAGCCGCTGCTCTGCAACAACCAGCCGGGAGCAAAAGCATTCTGGTAGCGAATATTGAACTGCAGGCGGCTGTTTTCTATTTCTCTGGATTTCGGGAGAGAGCCGAAGGAGCCAAAGTCGATGGTGTGATCGTTTATCTGGGCTGACAGTTGCTGGCTGATACGCACAGTGAAATCATCAAACCAGGATTCATCCGCAGTATCGTCGACTGTGTCAAATGCGCCAGCGAAAATATCATCGTCGAAGCCGAAATCTGCATCGGGATCGAAGCTGACGTCCGGGTCAAGTACCAGCGGGTCACTCTGCTGGGCCGATACAAAAGCGCCAGATATTGCGCAGCTTAGCACCAGTGCGCAGAATCGAAAGAGAAGCGAATTCATATTGCGCCGTTAGTCGACCTGTTGGCGTAATTTTTCCAATTCTGTTTCGCGAAACGCCACATCGGTCAGGGTGCGGGTTGTAAGAAACTCATCTTCAACGTTTACGTCAGCATGAATTTCCAAAATAGCCATGTTGGAAAGGCGATTACTAACCAGGTTCATCATGGTCAGTGAGCGAGCCATCCATATATCATTTACCAGTTCTACTCTTGAGGCCAGCAAGCGCTTTATTTCATTATCGTACTGGTCGAACATTTCAACTCGCAGGGCCACATAACGCTCCTTGTCGATGTAGCTCACGGTACGGGAATATCTCGACTTGCGTGCCCGTTCTTCGTTGGGGATTAGTTCAATCTTCCAAACGTCGCGACCCGACTCTGTGGTTTCTTCCAGTATGCTGATAGCATATTCTTCAAGCTTGCCAGTATCCGTGTCCTCAGTTGTAAATTCCGAGCCGAATACAGAAGCCGGTTCAGATTCGTCATCAGAGTTTCCACTGGCGATGCGCTTCACCCGCCCCAGAGCTGAAAGATAAAGCCAGGTTTCATTATCGCGAGCGGTATCATCATAGGCGTAAGACAACATGCCCACGCCACGCTCCGCTGCTGGTTCCAAAACTATCGTTACACTTTTCGTATCCTTGCCTTCGGGTCCGTAGTTCTTGCCCACCGACTCCAGCGATTTAATTCGTGGGCGTTCGGCGCAGGTGATACGGTTATCCTTGATGCCAAAGCGGCAGGTCGATAATTGCATGCGATTGAATGCGGAGTCTGAAGTGGCTCGCTGTGCGGCTTCTACTTCTTCCATTATTTCGAGACCACTCATTTCCTGAGCAAGACTGTTGGCACCCAGGAACGCAGTTAGACATAAGATGCTGCAGGTCAGTTTGAACTTCATGCCAGTTTCTCCATGAAAGTAATTCGCGTATCAGCGTCTTTAACACCGAAGGTGGGCTTGAAAATCATAATCATAGCGGGGATCAGGAACAGGTCGCAGAGTAATGCAACAAAGATTGCGGCGGAACCGAAGAATCCCATTTTTGCCATGCCGAGATAGTCCGAAAAACTCAGTAATGCGAATCCCAGACCCAATACCATGGTTGTAAACATCACGGCTTGTCCGACATCCCGAATGGTGGACTTCAGAGATTCGCTCACGCTCCCCGTTTTAATCAATTCAACCCGGTAATGAGTCATAAAATGAATCGTGTCATCCACAGCGATGCCGATTATCAATGGTGCTATGAGCAGGGTATCGGTATCCAATGGTATTCCCATAATACCCATCAGACCGAAACCCAGCAGAGCAGGGATCATGTTGGGGATCATTGCCATCACACCCCCCTGGAAAGATCCCAGTGTAATTACCATGATGACGCTGATGACAGCAATGGCGAAACTGAAGCTGGAAAACTGTGAGTTGGCTACTTCATCTGCCATTCGCATCAGTAACGCCATAGAGCCTGTCAAATAAACATTCAACTCGGGGAATTCATTTTCCAGAGGCCCAAACACCTCATCAATTTCCACCGCGATTTCATCGAAGAAACGCTGATACTGGTAGGAGCCTGCATTGTAAACATTCAAAGAAATGTGGGAGCGGCTGTAGTCATCGGATACCAGTGCGCGGCGATCTTCAGGATTTGCGCTGTTGAACAGATACAGCAGCTGGGAAATCATCTGTTCTTCATCAGGAACACGATAGTACTCGGGGTCATCGTCACTCATTATCTGGTACGTGTCTTTGACAATATTCGCCAGAGAATTGGTGCGAGTGACCTGATCGGCATAACGAGTTTCTATGCGATTCTGTAATTCATCGATAGCCTGCATCAGTCGTGGGTTATAAAGTCCATCAGTCTGTTTGGTGTCTACCATGATGACCATGGACATGGCGCCGGCCATGTTTTCATCAACTGTCTCGTAGGCCACACGAATAGAACTGCCTTCGCGGGTGAGTTCGGTCATATTGGTATCGATTCGGATCTGGGTCATGCCCCAGGCACAGGCGAAAAAACCGGCGGCGAAAACCATAATCACCAGCCAGGGCCGTCGCGCCACGATGTAAGGCACATAGGAGAGAATAGCCAGTTGCCAGTTCACAACGATGTAGGTCAGCGCAGTGATAATGGTGATATAAGTGCCCACCCATGGACCTAACAGTGTGTATACGGCCAGGACATAAAAGACTGCTATCGCCAGTTTTTTGCCGGTGTACAGGTCATTCCAACGTTTTCCGATTCGATCTGCAAACGAGGCATCGCCAGCTCCAGGTGCGCCCGGATGCCAGACGTCCAACAGAATAGGCAGCAGCACGATAGTGAAGAAGAACGCCATGAACACGCCGGCTGCTGACATAAAACCGAAGACCTGAATGGGAACCAGGTCAGATGTGGTGAGTGCCAAAACACCGCACATCGTAGTAATCGTGGTCACCAGGATAGCCAGCCCTGTTTTCCCATAGGACAGGGATAAGGCCTTATAGTGGTCCTCACCTTTGCGCCTGTAGGAAAAATAAGCACTCATCACATGAACACAATCGGCGATACCTACTGCGAATACTAAAAGCACAGTGAGGGCGATCATCTGGGAAACCGTGATTCCCAGCCAGACCGTAATTCCCCAGGTCCAGGCCATACTGGCGGCGATGGTTACCATAGGCCAAAGCACGGCGCTGAAAGAACGGAAGAGGGTGTACAGAAGCAAAGTAAAGATAAGCACCATCACCAGACCCAGGACTTGCATCTGGGTCAGCATGTCCATCATGAACTGCATCATGGGAGGGTTGCCTACGGGGTAAAACTCAAAGTGATCTGCATACTTCAGGTAGAGGGCTTTAGACACCACATGAAAGGCGGTGTAGCCCAGCATGTCTACCGGTTCGAAAGAGACTTCCTGAATTTCGGCGCTTTCATCAAATTCCAGATCGAAGCTGTCCGCATCGCTGAAGGCATCAAAGTCTATGAAACTGTCATCAAGGACAATCTCTGATGAGTCTACAGCGGGCACATAGTCCTCTAGGGGCTGCGCGCCGAAGTCCGTTTGAATCATTATGGCGCCATACTCGGTATCGGCTGAATAGAACGCCAGCAAGTAGTCTTCCTGGGCCAGGGCACGTTCTTTGATTGCAGCAAGTTCAACATCGCTTTCCGGCAGTTCTGCCGGAACCAGCCGACTGGAAAGCAAGGTGTCGCCTACATTCTCCTGAATGCGGATATTGGCGATGGATTGCACGCGTCGAATATGGTTCAGCTCGTTAAAATCGATATCAACGCCACTGTCCTGTTCCGGGTAATCTGTTGGGTTCAGGCCTTCCCAATAGCGAAGGTCTTCGGTGAGTTGCTGAATGGCAGTAAGGGACTCTCTTGAAAAGACATCCCCATCTTTTGCTCTGTAAACCAGAAACACTGAATCGTCACTACCAAATTGCCTGCGATATTCGTTAAGAGCAGACATGGCTGGATCTTCCTGATTCAGGAAGCTGTCTGTGGTCATATCCAGTTCGGTGCGGGTATAGATTCCCCATACCATGAGTGCTGTGATGACCAGCAGGCCTGTGAGGACAAATGTTTTGAAGCGCAGTACTTTATTCGGTGCTTCTTCGAACGCGTTACTAAGCCCTAATAGAATGTTTTCCATCCCTATCTCTCCACGAAACTGCTGTGATGACGCCTTACTCCCTGGTAAGGTCTATTGGTCTTCGTTTCATAAGCAAGGTCTGCCAATTTGCGTAATCGGTTCACAGTTGGCTTTCTTGCATGCTGCTATTAACTGCAGCTCTGAATTGGATCTCCTGAAAATCAGAATGTTCAGGAATCCGAAGGTGGGTATGCAGCGCACGAATTCAGTGTGACTTATCGTTCGTGCAGGGGCGCCTGGAGCCGGAGCATTATAGCGGAAAGTCACACGCCATTCCCAAACTATTCGACATCAGATGCTGCCTGATACATCCGAAACAGCTTACTCCTGAGGAGTCGATGCTCGATGAAGTCAATTCGCAGGATCGCAAGCCCGATGTTTACTCCGATGAAGGTTCCAATTCCTGTGCCCAAAATGATTGTGAATAGATCAGTTGGACCGCTGGCAAGCGCCATAGGTATGGCGATTACTGCGCCGAAGATAGCACCTGCGCATACGATAAATCTGGAAAACTCTTTATATTTAGTCATCTTCATTCTCCTTCGGTCGCTCGTGAATTATGTAGTAACGATAGGAATAAACGGTCATCACCATCAATGGCAGTGTTGATGCTGCTATCACCATGCCGATATTGTTTATCCAGATGTTGGCGATAATGAGCAGTATGCCCGCTGTCACCATCAGACGACCGGCGAAACGATGAGATGCACGCCAGTTCTCTTCTGATGCCAGTGTCCAGGGTAAATACACACCAAAAATAAAGTTGCGTTCGGTCTTGCCCATTACGTTGCCGGCTATAACCAGGAATATAGCCATGCCCCAGGTAAAATAATTAACAAAGAAATCGAACTCGCCACGATGATTAAGCAAGGCGAAATGGCAGAAGCCAAACTGCACACCTATTCCAAAAATTAGTGATCCAACAGCGCTTCGACTATTGGGCATGGAGAACTTTCTGGGTGAGTGATTCACTATGAGATAGACAACCGCAAGGGTGAACACATAAATCGTAGGCATTAGAAAGGCCACTAATAGCTTGGACTGTGTGTCCGTAGGATCAGAGGAAATGGAAGGCAGTTGCTCCGGAAGGCCAGGGTAAAGCATCACGCTGGTAATGATCATGATCAGCAGTGGAGTTATCGCCAACGAATTCAATCGAGCGAGGTTCATTATTCCTCTCCTTTCTTGCCTTGGAAGAACGCCACCACAAATTGCGCTGCGTCTTCGAATACACTGGTGTTAATGGTGTAGTAGATGCTCTGACCGTTTCTGCGAGTAATAACCAGGTCGGCCGCCTTCAATTTATTCAGGTGATGAGACATGGAAGGTCCACTGATATCGAAATGGCCTCCCAGTTCTCCGGCGGTCTTCTCACCTTGCTTAAGCAGGTCCAGAATTTGCCGGCGCGTGGGGTCAGATATGGCTTCCAGGACTTCTTGCATGACAGTTACCTGATTAGATATTTAGAAAATTATCTAAATATCTAATCAAAGTCAACAGAATCTTTGGTTTTTGGTTACAGGCCAGTGTTTACGCTATTGGCAGAGGTAGACGTCGAACTGTTGCCGACCGTTATTCACATCGTCGATAGCAACGATGGCGTTGCCGCCCATATTGGCTGCCTCATTGCGGGCCAGGGTAAATAACTCTTCCTGTTGTCGAGAGGAGCTGCGGTCAACAACCACCAGACGGTCGAGAGTTGAGGAGCTGGCCCGTCCCAGGCGTTCGCAACCAGTTACCTGGCTGGCGGAGCGAACTTCCACCTGTTCACCTGCGCTGGTGAGTTGAACCCATGTGCAACTGCTAAGTGCTATTAGAGGAATCAGAAGAAGGGAATTGCGCATGATGTACTCCAGTGTATGCAGCTATTGAATAACGCGATTCGTAGGAAAATTCTCATCACGCCATGACGTGGGAGCCTATGTTACCATCCGGCGATTCTCGGGTGACCGAATAAAATTAGATTTGCTGTCCATTTAACGATTACGGGGGCCGATTTGCGGCCATAGTTGTGAACCAGTCCTTGCTTGATATATTGAAAGAGATCGTCGGTCCGGGCGGTTTTCGCGAACAGTCAGATGTAGACATAAAATATTATAAGGACTGGATGGGGGCGCGATCGAATCCTCCGGCTTTACTGCTCCGACCCGCCAGTACGGAACAGGTTTCTCAGATACTGGCTGCCTGCCATGAGGCCGGACAACCGGTAGCGCCACAGGGCGGTATGACGGGATTGGTGTCCGCGGCAGCACCGTTGGAAGGTGAAGTTTCAATTACCTTCGATCGCATGAAGCAGGTACTGGAAGTGGATCCATATACTGCCACTATGACGGTTGAAGCGGGTGTTGAGTTACAGACTATCCAGGAACAGGCCGATGCCCATGACTTGCTCTATCCACTTGATCTGGGGGCGCGAGGGAGCTGCACTATCGGCGGCAATCTATCCACTAATGCTGGTGGCAATCGCGTTATTCGTTATGGTATGACCCGTGATCTGGTAGTAGGTGTAAAGGCCGTTCTGGCGGATGGTACGATTATTGATGGTATTCACAAGCTCCGGAAAAACAATACTGGCTACGATTTGAAGCAGCTCTTTATTGGCAGTGAAGGAACTCTGGGCATCATCACACAGGCTGTACTTAAACTGTCTCCAAAACCAAACAGCCAAAGTGTGGCTTTCTGCGCGACTGAAAGTTTTGATCAACTGGCACGTTTACTAGTCCATGTGCAAAGTACCCTGGGTGCAAACCTGTCTGCTTTCGAAGTACTTTGGAATAACACCTATAAGCTGATTGACGAAAAAGTTCCTCATGTTTCGGTACCGCTAAGCACTGATTATCCGTTCTATGTTCTGGTGGAAAGCATGGGCACCAACAATGAAAAAGACGCTGAACTTTTTGTCAATGCCATGAGTGGGGCCGCCGAGGGAGAACTGGTTTCTGATGTTGTTATTGCAGATTCAGACAGCAAAATTGCCGGGCTATGGGCAATTCGCGACGGCGCCGCGGAAGTGATGGGAATAGGCTATATGCATGCCTATGACGTGAGTCTCGAAATCGCCGATATGGGTTATTTCGGTGAAGAGGTGGAGCGCCGCCTTCGAGAGAAATGGCCAGACGCAGTGATGGGGTTGTTTGGCCATATTGGTGACGGCAATGTGCATATCATTATCAATGTCGGGCCCGATACCAAAGATCTCCACCTGGAAATTGATGAAGTGATTTATCGTCTGATTCAGGAATTAAATGGCTCGGTATCCGCTGAACATGGAATCGGGATGATGAAGAAACCATTTCTGCCTTATAGCAAGAGTGAGGCAGAGATTGGGCTTATGAAAGCCCTGAAACATACCCTGGACCCGAAAGGGATCTTGAATCCAGGCAGAATTTTCTAAGATCAAATTACGAAGGGAGTAACTCATGACTGCGAACAATCTGGCAGGGAAGAAAGTTGTCATTATTGGAGGCACTGCCGGTATCGGTCTGGCAGCTGCGAAAGCAGCAGCAGATGCGGGGGCTCAGGTATGGGCAGCCGGGCGAAGTGAAGCTCATATAGAGAAAGCCCGGACTGAAAGTGGCGGGAAGTTTGAAGTCAGACAGGCTGACACTCACGATGCAGGAGCACTGGATGCCATATTTCAGGAAGCTGGCACGATTGATCATCTGGTGTCAGCGGCGGTTGGTGGTGAACGCACGCTTGCGCCATTTCTGCAGCAGACACAGGAGCAGTTTCAGGCTGCCTATGACAAGCTCTGGGGTTACTGCAATGTGGTTCGGGTCGGTGCACCTTATCTGGCAGACGATGGAGCAATAACCCTGGTAAGTGGGTCACCTGCCCGCAAGATAAAACCAGGTCAATCACCACTTAGCTGCGTGGGTGCTTCAGTTGAAAATCTGGTGCGCTGCCTCGCTGTTGAGATGGCGCCAATTCGCGTAAATGTAGTATCGCCCGGCACTATTGATACGGCTATGTTTGATCACTTTGGCGAAGAGAAGGGTGAGAAACTGGCTGGGATGACTGCAGGTCACCTGATCAAACGCGCCGGTACGTCGGAAGAAGTCGCTGAGGGAATTATTTTTGTAATGAATAATGCGTTCGTTACTGGCACGACAGTTGATGTTGATGGTGGTCGGATACTAAGTTAATTAACAGGCTGAATATTCTCCGTTCAGTGATGCTTAGCCGATGGCGGTGCTGCGCTTCGTTGTGTACTCGGTGAAAGGCTGCGTCTACCTGATAAAGGTGTATCTTGCCTATTAGCCTCCGGGGCAACTCTAGCAGCATCCACTGTAAACAAAAGAAAACGCGGGAGCGTTCGTTTTGGATTTAGTGATTTCGAGCCATAAACTCGAATTGAGCATTTTGATTTTAGGGGTAAGGTTTTGGTGGATGTGGTTGAAAAAATGAGTGGCGATCCGGAAATGAATTTGATTGACGCGATTTATACGCGGCGATCAGTACGAGGTTATCTGGACAAAGAAGTACCTCAGGAAATATTGAACAGAATCTTCGAGATCGCACAACAGGCCCCTTCGAATTGCAATGTGCAACCCTGGAAAGTATATGTTGCCTCGGGTGAACTGAAGGATCGCCTGCGCAGCGAGATGGTGGAAAAAACAGCGGGGGGTGTCTCCCCAAACCCGGATTATGAATATCGTGGCGATTTCATTGAAGACTATCGACGTCGACAAGTTGAATGCGCGGTAGCCTTATATTCAAAGATGGGTATTGAGAGAGGGGACAAGGAAGGGCGTATGCGCGCCGTACTCAGGAACTTCGAATTTTTCGATGCACCATATATCGCTTTTATAGGTATGGACCCGAAGTTTGGTACAACTGTGGCTATCGATGTGGGTATGTGGGCACAGACACTTATGTTAACCATGGTTTCATTCGGGCTGCACAGTTGCCCCATGGGGACAATGCGTAATTATCCCGACCTTGTCAGAGAGGCTTTTGACATCCAGGATGGTACGAAAATACTTTTCGGGATAAGCTTTGGTTACGAAGATACCAGCGTTGATGCGAACGAAACTCGCACGACGCGAGAGCCCATAACAAGTAATATCGAATTCCGCTCCAGCTAAGTTGGTGAATAATCTCCCGTGAAACCAGTAGTACTGCTATACGATCTTGACAACGTTCTGGTAGATGAATGCTCTACGATAATTGGGCAGACTGGTTTATACACAACTATTAATACCTATAACGAAACCAATGCGCTGGAAGTGCTCCATCAATACAATCGTGGTTTCGGTTTGCTCACCAATAAGTTGTCCTGTGTGATTACTGGTTGGAATAGCTACAAAAAGCCCAGAGATCAGTTTCTCTTTCATGTTCGTAATCAGGAAAAGCGTAGTCCACTACGCAGCTCCACGCCTGTGATTATTATCACGGAAGATCATCGTTTTGATTTGCGACAGTTGGCTCTTGATCCAACCGATGGGTACGTCAGTGCCTATCTGCAAACGGAGCAATACAAGGAAGAGATTGAAGATGCACTGCACAAAGTTGTGTTCGGTAACAGGACCCAGGAAATGAATTCCATCGCTTATGCGCGATTACAGCGGGAAGAGGAAGACTGATTTTTACTTCTCTTCTGCAACAACGTAGCATCAGCAATAAATTACATCTCAGTTCAAGACAAGACTTCAATCGGAGAAGCGAAAATGAAAAACATGCTGACCCTCGGGGCAACTCTATTACTTTTTCTGGGTAGCTTTAGCTATGGCCAGGAACCGGAAAGGTTTGTGCGCTATTCCATGAATGACGGAGACGTCTTCTGGGGAATGGTACATGGTGATCGGGTATGGCAGCTTGGTGGAGCACCGTACGAAACAATGCATCACACTGGACTCACTCATCCAATGGATGAAGTAAAGCTACACGCTCCTGTGGATCCTAACCTGGTTTTTATGACGGCGTTTAACTTTCGCAGTCATATTTCGGGTGAGCCTGCGGAGTATCCCGGGCTATTTATAATTCCCTCGAGTTCCATTGTTGGCCCGGAAGATCCCATCGTGCGACCCGAAGAAGCACGCAATCTTCACTATGAGGCGGAAATGGCAATCATCATCGGCAAGCGGGCTGAAAATGTCTCTGTCGAAGACGCGGCAGACCATATATTTGGCGTGACAGCAGGTAATGATGTAAGCGAACGAGCCTGGCAGGGTGGAGATATTCAGTGGGTGCGAGCCAAGGGGACTCGTGGTTTCAATGCGGTGGGACCACAGTTGGTGCGAGGAATTGACTATAACAACCTGCAGATTACAGGTCGTCACAATGGCGAAGTCGTGCAATCTGAAAACAGCTCCGACCTGATATTCGGCATGGAAGAAATGGTGAGCTATATCTCTCAGTACTTTACGTTGGAACCAGGTGACATGATTTGGTCCGGTACAATGGGCAGCACACGGGCTATGGTGCCGGGTGATGTTTATGAAGTAGAGATCGAAAACATCGGTGTTTTGCGCAATGAGGTTGAGCAGGGTAACTAGTTTATCGTCAGAACAAAAAGCTTAACTAAAAGACCCGCTTATAGATGATAAGCGGGTCTTTTTTTATTTCTTATATTCGCGTTTTATCCGCGATCTCAGGTGTAAAAAAGGCTATCCGGGTTCATGGGGTAGCAGTGGAGGTCGACCCCGGATAGCCATATGCGCCGATCTCAATCGAGCATTATTCTGTTTTAGGAAGCCTGGGGCGTGCAGAACACGTTCAGTTTATTGCCGTCCAGATCCCTGAAGTACCCTGCATAAAATGTATCGCCTCTGGGACCGGCAGGCCCTTCATCAGTAGCACCCAATTCAAGTGCTTTCTTGTAAAGCGCATCAACCTTGTCAGTGCTGTCTACCACCAACGCAATCATGGTGCCGTTACCAACTGTGGCAGGATTTTTGTCATAAGGTAAAGTAATGGATAGCGCAGGTTGACCCGGGGTGACCGCCCAGGCAATAAACGTCTCCATTTCCATAAATCGCGATGCGCCGATTTCACCCAGCAGGGCATCGTAAAACGCAGCCGATTTCTCTAAATCGTTAGTTCCCAGTGTTACATAACCAATCATGGATTTCCCTCCAGTATGCAGCGCTAGTCAGCTGCTTTTTCAGTTAATGGTTAAATGAATCGAGTTATCAGGAGTATTTCCCGGGTATTCCTAAGTTCACTCCCGGATCACTTGCCAAGTTTCTTCACTTCGAGATAGCGAAAGCAATTACTTGTATGGTCATTGACCAATCCAGCGGCCTGCATAAAGGCATAACAAATAGTGCTGCCAACAAACTTGAACCCACGTTTCTTTAAATCTTTTGACATCGCATCGCTTTCCGTTGTGCTGGCTGGAACATCTTTGGCAGAGCGGCGTTTGCCATCAATGGTCTTACCATCAACAAATGACCAGATGTAGTCATTGAAACTTCCAAACTCCTTTTGAACCAATTGTGTTGCCTTCGCATTGGTTCTGATGGAATAGAGTTTCAACCGATTCCGCACCAGTCCTGTATCCAACAAATGCTTCTCAATGGTCTTATCTGTGAGTCTGGCGACCTTGTCGATCTCAAAATTCTTGAAGCATTTACGGTAATGTTCCCGCTTCTTGAGGATGGTAATCCAGCTTAGCCCTGCCTGTTGACCCTCGAGGCAGAGAAATTCGAATAGCAGGCGATCATCATGAATGGGAACACCCCATTCCTTGTCATGGTATTCGATATAGAGGGGGTCTGACCCCGGCCACCAGCAGCGCTCAGCCATTGTTCTGTTCTTCCCTTCTCTTAATTCTCATTTTCATGTCCTGTTTCTCGTTCAGTCGTTGAGTCTTCTGATCTTCCAATCAACAACCTGATTCGCAACCACTGTATACAAATACAGTAGTCGTGGCAACAGTTAAAAATAAGACTACTGACATTCAGGCATTTTGAAAGAGAAATGCTCAGGGCGGGTCTCCTCAGAAGAGCGTCAGCTTATTCTCAACATAATTATTCGGGGGACGATCATCTTGAACATTAAATTACTTACTTCCTTGCTTGTGCTGACATTGCTTTCAGCCTGCATGTCCACTTCAGAACCCCTGGGTCCACCATCCAGTGCCTGGGCAGATTACAAGTCCTGGTTCAAGGTCACACCGGAACCTGAGACAGGAGATCCAACTGGATTTCTATCCGGAGTGCACGATGGTAACAGGGCCTATCGGGTAGTTTATGTCAACGAAACAGGTGAAGCTGTGAATCGGGGCCAACAGGGCTTTCCTTACCCGGAAGGAACCATCCTGCTTAAGGAAAGTTTTAATAATGAAAGGGATCTGAACGCTGATCGCAATGCTGATCTGACTTTAATGATCAAACTTGCTCAGGGTATGTCTCCTGCTACGGGCGATTGGGAATACATTCGACCCGATGGCGCTCGAGGAACAGGTAGCTCAGATCTCGGTGCATTTTGCAGAGACTGTCATTTGTATGCAGCGGCAACCGACTACAACTTTATGAATTCCCGCTTTTACCAGAGTCGTTAATTAGTAACTTTGCTTAGGCACATCAATTCTTGAATTAAATATTGTGCATATCATCAATCAGCGTCGTTTGAATTGAGGGCAGACGACGCTAAAAATACATTCTTCCAACATACCGAACAGTGTTCATATTCCTTGTATCGGCCAGGCTGGTGTCCACGTCTGAGTTGATGGTAGGCTACGCCTCGTTTTCAACTGCAGCCCTTATGCTTACTCTGGTAAATGCCTGGTTGAGAGCCCATTGCTTAGTAAATTCTATTGGTTTTGATTGCGATGAAGTTTGAATTTGATTCACTAAGATTGATTACCGTTTTCACCTCCGCCGGCCTGGCTACATTGGCAGGTCATTCGAAAGCTCATGAAAACCATGCGACGGTGTTGCAGGAATTGGTGGTGTTTGGGCGATCTCTGCAACTGGTTGGAAGTGCTGGTTCAGCTTCCGAAGGTCTGGTTGGGTACGCAGACATCCAGTTACCACCTTTGCTGCGTGTAGGTGAATTAGCTGAGGCAGTTCCAGGCATGGTTGCCACCCAGCATTCGGGTACAGGAAAAGCCAATCAATATTATCTTCGCGGATTCAATCTGGATCATGGAACGGATTTTTCGGCTTCCCTTGATGGTGTTCCGCTGAATATGCGAACCCATGGCCATGGACAGGGCTATCTGGATCTGAATTTCATGATTCCGGAGCTGGTCGCAACCACTCGCTATAGAAAAGGTACCTATGCTGCAGAAGACGGAGATTTTTCGTCGGCAGGAAGTGTCAGCTTCGACTACTATGATCGTCTCGCTGAGCCCTTCATAGAGTTTAGTCTTGGCGAATTCGGTTATCAGCGAGGTCTTCTGGCAGGTAGTAAGACACTGGCATCTGGAGAATTTACCGGGGCATTGGATATTACGCGCTATGAAGGACCCTGGTCACTGGATGAAGACCTGGAACAGGAAAAATTCTACGCCAGTTATCGAACTGAAATTGCCGGTAGAGAAACAAAGTTTGATCTGCATGGTTATTTCGGTGACTGGAATGCTACCGATCAGATTCCCCTGCGAGCAGTCGATGCAGGTATCGTGACGCCATTTGACTACATCGACCCTGATCTTGGTGGAGACACCCGGCGCCTTTCACTTAACGCTGAAATGAGCTTTGATTCATTTCGCGTTAATGCCTATGCAATTGATTACGACTTTAGCTTATTCAGCAACTTTACTTATTTTCTGGAAGATCCACTACAGGGTGATGAATTTGAACAGAGAGATTCACGTCAGATTTACGGCCTGAATGTAAACGGTGATCTTGAGGGGTTGTTCAGCGAGACAGCCTTTCGCCTTCGTTGGGGAGCGGAAGCACGCTGGGATGATATCAATGAACTTGCATTGTTTCAGACCTCGCAACGTCAACGCATGAACGCCGTGCGACAGGATTCGGTTAACGAAGGGTCAATTGGGCTTTATTCTGATCTTGAATTTTCGCTGAGTGAAAGATTGCGCCTCGGAGTAGGAGCCAGATTGGACTATTACGACTGGAAAGTACAGGCTCGACGGTCCATCAATAATGGCTCTGGAGATGATTCGCAAATCAGCCCGAAGCTGCGTCTGGCTTATAAGCTTGCTGATGGTCTGGAGCTATACGGGAATTACGGGCGTGGTATGCATTCAAATGACGTGCGTGGAGCAAGCATTGTAATCGACCCAATTAGCGAAGAAGCAGTGGATCCTGTTGAGGTATTAGTACCGTCACTCGGTGCTGAATTAGGGTTGCGCTTTGAGCGTGAAAATTTCAATGCCACACTGGTAGCTTACTGGCTGGAGATTGATTCTGAACTGGTGTTCGTTGGTGATGCAGGTGGCACCGAGGCCAATGATGGAAGCGAGCGGACAGGATTTGAGGCAGCTGCATTCTGGCAGTTGAATGATTGGCTTACAGTCAACGCTGACTATTCCCAGACCGATGCTGAGTATCAAAATCTGCTAGCTGGTATGAATGCAATTCCAGGAGCGATAGAGTCCAGTTTCTCATTGGGTGTCAACGCGATGTTTAATTCCGGATTTAGCAGTAGTCTGCAATTGCGCTATCTGGGGGAATCGCCGTTAACAGAAGATGACACTGTAAGGGCTCCTTCATCGACTCTTGTGAATCTTGGAGTTGGCTATGCGGTAGACCGATTCGAGTGGCGTTTCGAATTGTTCAACGCTATCGATTCAGATGATTACGATATTGCCTATTACTATGCTTCGAGACTGGCAGGCGAACAGGAAGGCGGCATAGAGGATATCCACTTTCATCCACTGGAGCCCAGATCAGCCAGACTCTCTGTGCAGTACAAGTTTTAGACTGTGCTTATAAAATGTAAATAGAGCATTTAGCTTTCCTTCTCCTGTTCAATCAGTGAGAATCCTCTCCAATGGTTTGGCGATAATTGAAGGAGAGAATAATCATGCTAAAGAAAACCATGCAGATTTTGGCATTGGCCATGGCGGGCATATTTCTGTGCACGGCTCAACTGGCAGGTGCCCAGGACAGGAGTTATATAAACCCGAGCAGCGGTAGCAGCGGCGCTCCATTCAGCGGTGCAGTGTTATCTGAAGATACTTTGTATCTTTCTGGCATGTTGGGTCTGGAGAACGGGGCTGTGCCATCTGATCCTGCTCAGGAAGCACGCAATGTGCTGGACGCCATTCAGTCCACTCTTGAAGAGGCAGGCATGACCATGGACGATCTGGTGTATGTGCAGATATTCTGCTCCGATGTGAGTCATTATGACGCATTCAATGAGGTTTACCGTACTTACTTTACTCAGGAGTACCCCGCCAGAGCTTTCATTGGAGCTGGCACCTTGCTCTTTAACGCTCGTTTCGAGATACAAGGTATCGCCGTAAAGCGCTAGTATCCCTGATTACCGGGTTCATTCGCGACCCGGTAGTCGTAACAAACAATTACAGATCAACCCTACAGATTGTTACTAAGCTGTTGATATCCATTGTTATTCTCTTTTAGACGCAGGTCCCATGTCATGCGCAGGTTGTTTTGGAACCAGACATCGTTAATTGCTCTGGTGTGTTCTTCATTCTTGCTGCCCAGCAGCAGTCAGGCTCAGGAACTGAGCTCAGAATCTGTGCGCC
The DNA here is from genome assembly GCA_965227685.1 of uncultured Pseudohongiella sp. Classification (GTDB taxonomy): domain Bacteria; phylum Pseudomonadota; class Gammaproteobacteria; order Pseudomonadales; family Pseudohongiellaceae; genus UBA9145. The sequence goes on from CBDDGA010000002.1 coordinate 94,464, forward strand.
CTCGCGCCAGTGCGGTGGCATTGCTGGCCGCGCCAACTATTGATGGGGATGTGGTATCAGACCCGGCATGGTCAGGTGTAGCTGCAACCAGTGGTTTTACCCAGACCCGACCAACAGAAGGCAGACCTGCCAGTCAGCGAACGGAAGTCTTCATAGGTTACACCGAAGACACACTTTATATCGGTGTAATGGCTTATGACGATGATCCCGGGGCCATTCTGGTAACCGATTCCCGTCGCGATTCCCCTCTTGATGATACAGATAGTTTTCAGATCATCATCGATGGTTTGCTGGATCGGCAAAATGGTTACGTGTTTGGAACAAACCCTGCTGGCATTGAATACGATGCTCAGGTGATTAACGAAGGTGGTCAGGGTGGTTTCGGTGGCGGCGGCGGTGGCGCCGGTGGATTTAATCTCAACTGGGATGCAGCCTGGGAAGTTGAAGCACAAATCGTAGAGGATGGCTGGAGTGCCGAATTCTCTATTCCTTTTACCTCGTTGCGTTACGGCAGCGGCGATAATCAGACCTGGGGTATTAATTTCCAGCGCAATATTCGTCGTAACAATGAAGAGAGTTTTTGGGCGCCGCTGGATCGCAATTTCACATTGAACCGTGTTTCTGAAGCGGGGTACATCGAAAATATTGCAGTGCCCAGTCAACGCAATCTTCAGATCACACCCTATGTGCTGAGTCTAAGCGAGAGGGGTGGCGAGCTTACCTCAACTCAATCTCGAGAGGAGTACGGAGTAGACATGAAGTGGGGTATCACCCCAAGTCTGACTCTGGATGCTACTTTTAATACTGATTTTGCTCAGGTGGAAGTTGACGATATTCAGGTCAATCTGGATCGCTTTAGTTTGTTCTTTCCTGAGAAACGACCTTTCTTCCTGGAAAACGCAGGACAGTTCGCGATAGGTAATCCCAGGGAAGCGGAGTTGTTTTTCAGTCGCCGTATAGGCATTACCGGTGGTACGCAAATTCCTATCGAAGGGGGTGGGCGTCTCACGGGAAAAATTGGCAGCAGTACAAACATTGGCTTGTTACGTATGCGCACAGAAGGAGTTGAAGGCTCTTCGCCTCAGAATGATTTCTCCGTTGTACGCGTCAATCAGGAACTACCCAATCGCTCAGCCATCGGTATGATGTTTGTAGAGCGCGATGGCGATGGAAGTGTCAGTGGGAATCCGGCGTCAGATATCAACAGAACATACGCTATTGATGGTCGTTGGGGTATAGGCGAATACACTGTATTCCGCGGATGGCTATCCCAGACTGAGACGCCGGGAATCAATTCTGACGATACCGCGGGTGGTGTGTCGTGGTCCTACAATGATGAAGACTGGGCACTGGATGCGGGATATTCGGAAGTAGGAGAAAATTTTAATCCGGAAGTGGGATTCCTTGCACGCAGTGGATTCAGAAAGTACACCGCGGGTTGGCGTTATCGATATCGTCCACAAAACTGGGGCAATTTATTGGAATTACGTCCCCATATGAATTATCGAGGCTATTGGGATTTCGATGGCAATCAGCAGACTGGATTTCTTCATGTAGACAATCATTGGGAGTTTAACAGTGGTATGGAAATCCATACTGGTGTCAATTTCACTCAGGAAGGGGTTTTCGAGCCATTTGAAATTGTCGAAGGTGTGACCGTACCTGTTGGCGATTACGAACACGAAGAATCACAGCTGGTTTACTGGAGTAATCAGAGCGCACCATTCAGTGTAAATTTTCGTTCAGTGATCGGTGGATTCTTTGGTGGTGACCGAAACGCCTTAAATTCTACGATTCGTTATCGCGTCGGTGAGAAATTCAGCAGTGAATTAACCTGGAGCCACAGTAATATCGATCTTCCTGTACCTGGTGGTGACTTTGAAGTTGATATCGCTCGCTTGCGAATGACATATTCGTTTACTCCGCGCATGTCTATTCAGACGCTGGTGCAATACAACAAGCGTGATGATGTGATTTCAACAAATCTGCGGTTTGCCTGGTTACAGGGTGCCAATGCCGGCCTGTATATCGTTTATAACGAAGTGGATGAAAGTGGATTGTTTGCACCACGGGAAAATGCGCAGCAGTTTGCGATTAAATACTCTCGCATTCTGAATATCTTCAATTAGAGACTATTGCCTGATTTGAGGTTAGTGCCGCTGGATCATGGAGGCCACATCGTCCACCAGCTTTCTGAAACTCACGGGTTTCTGGTATATCTGTGAAATACCCAGATTGTCGATACGATCCTGGCTCACCAGATCGTTGTAACCCGAACAAATTACTACAGGAATTTCTTCTCTCCGGTCCCGTACTTTTTCGATAAGCTCAAGGCCGCTAACTTTCGGCATGGTCTGGTCGGTTACAACTGCACTAAAAGAGTCCGGATCTGCTTCGAACTCGGCAAGAGCGGCTTCGCTGCTGGTGTGCATTGAAACTTCAATTCCCTTCATGGTGAGAAAGTCAGCGATCAACTTAGCTACATCCTCTTCATCATCCACCAGTAATACGCGTTTGCCCTGACAGTCCTCAGTTATTTCACCCATGGCAACATCATTTTCTTCAGCTTCCATGGTTTCTATTAATTCCTGATTGGGCAATGGAAAGAAAAGCTTAATCGTGGTTCCCAGTCCGGGTTCACTTTGTAATGTAAGGTGTCCACCATGCATGTGCACGATACCGTGGACTGTAGAAAGTCCCATGCCCGTACCTTTGCCGGATTCCTTTGTAGTCACAAAGGGATTGAAAACTTCTTTCTGAACCCCCGGATCAATGCCTGTTCCGTTGTCTTTCACTGTCAGACAAATGAAGTCACCAGAGAAGTTCTGATAGCAGGAATTACATTCAATTTCCTGGGAATTTCTTTGCGTAGATGTAATCTCGATAATCGGATTTTCGCAGTCCAGCGCGTCTCGCGAGTTCAGAGCCAGATTCATTATTACCTGTTGGAGTTGCACGGCGTTGCCCCGTATCTGGGGAAGCTCATTGGACAATGTGCTGCGAATTTCTATGCTGGAAGGAATTGTCGATTGTAGAATCGACAATGACTCCTTAATAATCGAGTTCAGATTCGTGGCCTGCATCTCTATTTCGTTGGTTCGCGTATAGACCATCATCTGTGAAACCAGTTCGGCGGCACGTTGACCCACGGTATAGATTTTCTCCAGACTGGAAACCACTTCGGGGTGATCATTGTCTGTGGTTTGAAGCTTGGCCATTTCCGCATAACCGAGGATGCTGGCGAGCATGTTATTAAAGTCGTGAGCGATGCCGCCAGTGAGTCGACCTATAGTTTCCATCTTCTGCATTTGCTGCATTTGTTTTTCAAGTTTTACTTTTTCCTCTGCCTGCGCCAAATGATCTGTGACATCTTCTCCTGCGGTGAGCCCGCCTGAAATTTTTCCGTCAGCATCCCTTTGAAAGGCTGCGCGCCAGCGGATCATGCGTATTTCTCCGCTTTTGGTCACAACAGGATCTTCGATCCACTTCGGAATACCTTGCTCGCCTTTGATAATTCGTACGTAACGATCTTTGATGAAGTCCCGTGCATATTCAGGAACACAGGTTTCAGTCCAGCGTTTTCCCATTAGCTCAGATTCTGAGTACCCTAAAAGCTCACAGGTCTTTCGATTTAGCAGGTTGACTTTCCCATCCAGGTCGACCCCGACGATAAGGACTTCAACCGTGTCGAAATAATGCTTTGCTGTGTCCTTTTCAATACGTAGCTCATTACTAATACGTTTGTTTTCTTCTACTTCGAGATGAAGTGAGATGATGCAGGAAACAGCGCGGGTGAAGTTCTTTTCATCGATCGTCCAGTCCCGATAAGAGGCCTGACTCTCACAACACAGCACGCCAATCTCCGTGCCGCCACTGGATAAAGGAATATCGAGCATGGACTTTATGTTGTGCTCAGCAAGATAGTTGTCAGCGAATTCCCTGGTGCGTTCATCGTTTGCCGCATCACTGGCATCCAGCACATGCCCTGACTCAATTGCCTTGAAATAGACTGGGAAGTCTGCAGCAAGGAGTTCACCCGTGGTCAGGTGGGTACCGCCTTTTGCAAGAAACAAGTCCTGGCAAATTATCCTGCTTTTCTTGTCGTCATAGAGCCAGACGCTGACCCGGCTGACATTAAGTACCTTGGCTGCAAGTTCCGTAGTTAGCCGAATAGAGGATTTCGTATCGCCAGAGTATCTTGATAGCTTCAGCAAGGCAGCCTGTTGAATTTCCATCATGCGCTCGCGCTCAATAGACTGTGCGCCTTTTGACTCAAGCTCACTCAGAGTTCTGGACTGAGCCAGAGAATTCATAAAAAACAGAAACAGAAGCGGTGTACCGAACAGCAAGATGTCTCGCACATAGTTTGTGCCAAGAATCGGTATTGGCGAGATTGGAATTGAACGTCTGGTTACATCAAATAGTGCTATTAATAACACCGTAAGGAAAAAGCTGTAGAGTAGTGTGCGGGGCAGACCGTCATGGATGTTGCTGGCCAGGCGAATATGATTCATCGCCACCAGTAAACATGAAATTGTGGCGATATCGATAAGAGTAATTAACGAATCCATTTAGATTCGCCTCGGTACAATTTGCGTGTCCAAAATACAAACACAATTGCACTACAGAGATAGAATACATGTTCCGTCATTCGCATCCAGTCGTTTACGGCATTATCAAATGCATTTGCAGTCCAACCGAAAACAATCAGGGTGAATCCCAGGAGTGGAAGTGCAAGTTCACGCAGTACTGCCTGACGTCTGTACTGAAAACAGAAATACACAACGATCCCTAATCCAAACAGTACAGTAAGTAGTTCTAGTTCTTCCATTTCTGATTATCTGCGCACATTGTCAGCCTGGTTCTTCGCGGACTTAGTATAGGCCAGATTTTTCGAGTTCGCCGGGGCAGTTTGGTCCGCCCGGAAGATAGAGGATACGAGACAGGGAATCAGTGAGAATCTTCGGTTAGTATTTCAACTATGCCCTCACGAATTCGACGGGTAGAAATGCTCACTTCGATCAGAAAAAGAATAAGACCGAAAATCATCAGCCCCATGGCACCTATGAATAATGTGGTAATAATGACAGAAAAATCAGCACTCGTTAGTTCCGCCAGGAACAAGGTCATGATGACGGAACAGATCAGCAGTGCAGCAGAAACGAACATTCGTAAAGCCCAGTTCACCAGGCGAATGCGTTTCCAGAGTGCTTCGGTTTCTGATTGCAGCGCTATCCGGTGATTATCGTGCTGCTCAGTGACAAGACGGGCTTCCACAATGCGAGCTCGATCGACAACGCGACCGAGCCGGATGGAAACGACATTTAACATGCCCGCAATACCTGCCAGAAGAAACACCGGTGCCACCGCCAGTTGAATGACGCCAGCGATACTTTCGACGGCATTGAGCTCCATAATTTCTATAAGTACCTAACTGGCTCTGGCATCCAGATCTTTCCAGTGGCGATTACCGTTACCAGGTGTGCGAGTGAGATTAATCCAGATTTCTGATACAGAAATATTTATCACCGCTGCCATCCAGAACGTGGTGCCAAACAACACGGCAATATCAATTCCGGTTGTGGACATTAATATACCCAGTATCACCCGCTCGGTAGCAATGCCCAGCATGAGCGCCCAGCTGCGAATCATCCACTCCCGATGAATGCCAAACTTCCTGGCCCTGATGCTGGTGTAAGCCTTGTACATGCAGAACAGGGTATAAATGGCGAAGAACACAGTTGCCATGGACTCATTGAAACCCTGTCCATCAACACCAGCGAAGGGTTGAAAGATGCCGATAAAGCCACCAGAGAATGCTGCGATTGCACCAGCGGTTAACCACACCCGACCACTCCAACGATGAAAGTTGATATATTTTTTGCGAATAGGGCGGATAAATTGCAGCGGCCCAAGACCAAAAATCAACAGACCCGGAATCAGATGCATCCAGCTCACCAGTGAGAACTGGACATAGCGACCATCGAACGGATTGAACTCTTCAATTGGGTCGGTGTATTCAACCGTCGCTGCCTCCAGCAAAAAGTCAGCGCGACCAAAGATGGAAGTCAGTCCGGTCCAGAGCAGCACAGCCATCACCAGCCAGCCAACGATCTCCAATACCTTGCGTAAGTTACGGGCCGCGTTATTGCTGAAATCCAGTTCAGGTGCAGCGCCGCCTGCCGTCATATCTGTCATGAGTTCCCCCTAAATCACCCATAATTAGACAATTGGACGCTAGCTTAACTGGGGAGGTTAACAAATGCCATATTCGTCACAATTTAGGTAAATCAGGGGCTTAGAGTGTCAAAAAGCACACATATAGGACTTGTTAATCCTGGCTGATCTGCCACTCTGTATAATTAAGCTTACCGGAAACCGGGGTAGAACCAGCTGTGCGAGTTTGCCGAACACAAAGTAGAGGATTCACGCTGATCGAGTTGCTCATCGTAGTCGCCATAATCGGCGTACTGGCGAGTGTTGCCTTGCCTTCCTATCAAACATACACCGTGAAAGCGAAGGTCTCAGAAGCCCTGATCGCTGTTGGACCCGCGCGCACTGCAGTAACTCTCTACTTCCAACGGTATGGCACATTGCCCCCAGGCGGTGACAACGTGGCAGCGGGATTTCAGCAAGCCTATGACAGCGACTATGTTGACACAGTTGACTGGCATGATGATCAGCGTATCGAGGTGGAATTCAAGGAAACTGCCCTGGGGATCACCGGACAACTCGAGTTGCAGCTGGAACCCCAGATCGTGAATGGCAATATTACAAGCTGGCTTTGCGGCCAGGACGGCAACGTGCCGGAAGACAACTACAAATATGTGCCGAATCGGTGTGCGGAAAGGCACTGGTAGGGACAAATTAACCTCAGGCATCTTATTTGGTACAGTGACCCTATCTGCAGTTCAATATATAATTCTCATCTCCACGCGCCCGTAGCTCAGCTGGATAGAGTAACTGGCTTCGAACCAGTTGGTCGGGAGTTCGAATCTCTCCGGGCGTGCCAATTAAAAAAGGGAGCCATCTGGCTCCCTTTTTTAATTGGTAAGTCCGGAGGACTTGGTTCGAACTCCTAAGTTCGAAAGGAGCGAAGCTCCGCAGACAGCCGAAGGCTGCCCCGCAGGGGTGAGGAATTTGGCTAAGCCAAATTTCGAATCAATCTCTCCGTGGAGCCGTTAGGCTCCCAAAGTGGTTATCTTGATTTGTAAAGTTAGAAGTGTCCCTAAGGTTTCCCTTAATGTTGATTGACAGAACCAACTAATTCATATCCCGGCAATAGGAATCAAAACTTCTTGAGCCAGTATTTGATAAATTCTAAATGTGGTAATAATAAGTATTCCGTAAAACACCCATTGTAGGAACCATGTGTGGATCAAATAGTATCTCCAGTAGTCGGAAACTGTCGGGGCATGCTGGGATCGTTCTTCTGCTTCCCTTAGGGCAACCATTGATAGTGTTACCCAGCCACGTAGGAGGTTGTATAAGAATATCAATACTGAAATCGTTACAGCTGCTTCCCTGTTCTCACTTGTCCAACCACTGACTATACTGAGAGTATTAGTTGCTTTCGTAGCGGATCGTATCTGTTCAACTTCATCTCTGTTAAGCAACCCACTAGAAATTACTAATTCTTGCCCATCTCCAAGAATAGAAAAAGTTATAGCTTTGGAAACAAATGGCAGGAATGTAACCACAGTAAATAGAAGAACCAATGTGAATTTGGCTCCAGTATACTTTCTTCTAAGAATGCTATAAGGATCGTTCGAGTTCGGAGAAAATCTTGTGCCAACAATGGAATTCCCATTAAGTCTAAAGTTATATGCGCTACGAAGATCGATCCCATCTAGGCTTTCATCAGCTAGCTTAAACATTCCAAAATTCATGCGAGAAGATCTGGCGTCTTCAATATTTATATCTCTTATGAACAACTCGCGAGTTGGAGACTTAGCATTGTTAAAATTGAAAAAAAAGTCTTTGCAAAAATACGCTCCGGTAAAGTCGATCCTTCCATTTGCAAACTGGGTACTACGGAAAATTAGTCGAGTACCAGAAAATTCTGCTCGCTCGAAAGTAACAATTCCGTCGCCAAATTTTGCACCTGTAAATTCAACATCTCCATTACCAAACTTCGCGTCTGTAAAGTCCACATCTCCATCGGTAAAAACTGCATTCATAAAATACACGGCTCCCTTAGGAAATAGTGCCTCTCGGAATGACACAGCTCCAGGGAATACAAAATCAGCAAAAATAACTCTCTCCTCGGTTTGAAAATCCCACTTTGAGAAATCTACCTTCCAGCCATGGTGATTTTTGGCCCAATCATTCCACCGACCTGCACCTTCTTTGTATAGCTCGTAGGCATCTTTGCTTTTAAGCACCTTTTCTTCGGTCATAGTTGATTGCCCTGTATCTCTACTATCGTGGGGCGCACAATACTCTATAAAGACTTCATTGAACAGCACACTGAACGGGTTACAGCTATTCCAGTACTTCCGATTATCCGTGCATTCGAATGTGTTTAGGGGGGCTAATAAGACAAAAAGTGGGCGGCGATCAAGTGGGAGCCATTTTGGTTAAGTCTAGCTAATGTCTGCTGTTTTAATGTCTTATTAATGTCCCCTCCTTCCTGTTGGGAATCAAACTATTATGGTAGCTGAGACAGGGCATACCCGAGTCGATTGGCTCATCCGGTTCAAGGTAAGGAGTAGATTGAGGCAGTAAGGCAGATAGAAGAAGTAAAAGGTGGCAGATTTATTTATTGGAGTAGTCCGAAAATAGATCTGTCCCCATTAAACTCAAGCGCAGATAATGAGCAAGCAATTGTTGGCAAGTATAACTAAGCACCCATTTTACTAATAAACTCTCCCAAATCTGTATCAATTAACTCATCGACGCGCATTTCTCGAGCTATTCTCCAATTCTGATTTTTTCGCCAGGGTAGTTTGGCATCCTTTAGTTTTTGAAATGGTTGTAGTGCTTCATATTCTTGTCCAAATACTTTTTTAATAGCTCTATCAGAAAAGTAGTTCTCAATTGCGCGCTTTTCGAGAACAAGAATATGAAAACCCAGTTTCTCACAAAGGTTTTTAAAACTAGATCTAACTTCTGGTAATTCTTCGTTTTCCGAAGGTTTTTCACTGTCAACGATCACATATATATCATTGGAAATCCTTTTAATTTCAGCCAATTCATGTTCACGAGACCCACTCGCTAAAGAATCTCCCCCTAGATTTAGAACAACAATCTCTTGGTCTTTTCTCAATTTTCTTAGGAATTCTTGGAAAGTTTTTATGTCATTGGGACCTTCAACGAATAGAATAGTCTGAAATCCAAAGTCTCTATATGTCGAGTAACTTAGTTCTCCCAAAAATTCGGAATATTCGGGAGTCTCAGCAAACTGCCAAGCTCTTGACTTATTTTCGAGTTTTGCAAAAGAGTATATTTTGTCTGACGCTGTCCGAGCTAGCCCTATAGAATGCGTTGCAAAAACAATCGATTTTCGAACATAGGAAGCTAACGCTGTGAGGAATCTTAGCTGCAAAGATGGATGCAAGCTTAACTCTGGCTCATCAATAAAAAGCAAATTAGGCTTTGCGGTAGCTACATTTCCTAGGACAATAATAAATTGAGCTAGCCCCGCGCCCATCTCCTGTAGTTTGTATGGTTTTCCATTTACGTTTAATTGTAAAGAATTGCTGCCGGCTGAAGCGCCAATTTCTAAATAGTCAAAATTAAATATTTCCTTTATGTCACTCGTTACTTGAGAAATTACCAAGTTTTTGGATTTTTCTGTTCCTGCTTTCCAATTATTCCATTTATTAATGAATTCTGTGCCTATTGCGAGATCGTAGTGAATTCCCGCACCTTGATTTATTGCATTCCGAAACGGGCCGATGTACATGCAAGTCTGCAGGTATTTGCATAATGTTCTCATGGAGGTTGAATCAAGTATTTGTTGCTCTGTGTTAGAAACTGGAAGAAGAATTTCTCTATTTCCATGGTTTACCTTAGTATTAATTTGCCGATATTGCGGACCTTCAAACACCTTCATGGTCCATGTATTTCTATCTGAAGTTAGAATAAATTTCGATAACTGACCATCAAGTGAATTTTCAATATTAGGTAGCAGTGTTAATTCTATCGATAACGGCCTTTCATTATTGTCGCAGTAGATCTCATGCTGATCTGTTACATCGAAGATTGAAACATGGAAGGAATTGCTATTAATTAGTCTAACCCACTGTTGTGTCGTATCTAGTTGCTCCCAAAAATTACGAAATTCATAAAAAAACCTGAGAGCAGAAGATTTCCCAGAATTGTTCGATCCAATGAATGAGGTAATACCCTCTTCAAAATTAATAACTAGAGGGTCGGTGTCTTCAAAACACCTGTAGTTCTTTAGAGTTACGCTGAAAGAGCAGTAGGATTCTTGCACTTCTATGTGCCAAAGATATTGTGGGAAAGCTCATATTAACAAGCAATTGGATTGTCCCAAAACGCCAATTATTGATCTGGAAAATCAACAAGTTACTGATAATTAAAATGTGGAGTGATGGGACAGATGATTAGACTGTTATCTTGATTTTCCGTTATTTTGTACTAATCGATATCCTGGCTTCGAACCAGTTGGTCGGGAGTTCGAACCTCTCCGCCGAGCCTCAGGCCCCAGGAAGCATCGCTCCAATCGACTCCCAAAAAGTACTGCATTTTTACTCTGACCCCATGTATAAAAAAAGGGAGCCAGCAACTCCCTTCAAAACAACAATAATTCCGATTTCCTTAAGCGACTTAATTCTCCGAGGCAAACCGAAACAAATACTGCGCCTTAACAAGCCCGCTGGTATCCCCCCGCACATTCCCTGCGATGCCATCTCCAGGTACTCGTGGCGCAAACTGAAGTTGCTGCGCCGCAGCAATCGCTGATTCATTGAATGTATCGTTCGAGCTATAGTTCACTTCAACATCCTGAACAGCTCCCGCCCGAGTCACATGGAAAACCGTCCATACGCTGCCGCCCGCAATACCTGCAGACTCTGCCTGGCTCGGAAAACTTGGAGTGACTGAGTTCACCGGCTCCAGCTCCCGATTTATAGAGCCCACTCCATTCCGTGGCTCTCCTAACTCAAATCGGAATACGTATTGCACGCCGGGTATTTCATTGACTCCTATGTTTGCCAATGGCTCAAATTTGAATCTCTTCGCAGCTCTGATTGACGCGCGGTTAAAAACATCAGCAGGTTCGGCATCAACCACAACTACAGAGTCAGGGTCGACATCTCCGTTTGCCAGTATCGTAAATTCCGCCAGCGCCCAACCTTCGATTCCTTCGTAGGCAGCCCGTAGCGGATACTGAGGAGCGACTGCTGTTTCAGGGAGGATTTCTGTTCTTGGGGATGGGTTTGCAGTTGGAGCGGGACGTGCGAAGGATTCCACTTCCATAAGTCTTCCATTGGTGCAGGTAACCAACAGAACTGACGTCAATAGTAATAGTGGTGCAGCGAAAAGCCTGGGTGTGCGTGCGTTAACCATATCATTCTCCAGTAGGCGGTGAATTCGTTTTGGAAGTAGGCTCCTGTCTAACATCATCTGAGCCAGTAAGTGTTTGTGTGGTCTGCCTTGCATGTCCCGGGCAATGCAAAGCAGATGTTCTGCGTAACCTGTTTCTGTTTGCCCATGCTGAAGCACTGAGGTATCACAGCAGTTCTCAGCCTCCTCATTGAGTTTTCGAAGGACGATCCAGAGTAGTGCATTCATCCAGAGCAGGCTGCACATCACATAAGCGAAAATCATTGTCAGCCAGTCCATGCGTTTGATGTGGCTCAGTTCGTGGACGAGAACATCATCAAGTAATTCGGGTTTCCAGTCCCGGGCTGTATCCGGAAGCAGGATTAGTGGATACATGGCACCGAAAGAGAGTGGCGATGAGATTTCATCGCTGAACAGTAATTTCACGTGCCGTTTAATATTCAGTTGTTCCCTTAATTCCGTAAGCCGATTTTTAAGCCTGCGGTTTTCAATTTCACGGGCACGGTTGCCAATTCGCCAGCTATGTATTCCGGAGCCTGTTAAACGTAAAAGTAAAACTGCAGTAGGGAGCAAATAAGCGATTAGAAGAATGCTTCCGGGAATTACTGTGTCGTTGGCATAGCTGATCATTGAATTGTCTGAGATTGAAGTCACATCAAATGTAAGCAAGGCCGGGATAAACTCTTCAACTGTATGCGATGGTGTGCTCATCCAATCAAATAGTGGTAATAGGGCAATACAAACATAGACGTTCAGCAGAAGCAGATGTTTGCTGCCGCTAGCCAGTCTTCGGGAAAAAAGGCCAATCAGCAGACCAGTAACTAATGTGATGAGCGCTGACTTCAATAGCCAATCTATCAATACAACCAGTTCCGGTGTGTTGATGAATGTGCTGCTAATGAAACTAACTGGGATATGGTATTCCACCGCTATGCTCCAGATTTTTTCTTGGTCTGTTTTTTCTGTTTGATTAGTTTTTCCAGATTGGAGAGCTCTTCCTCAGACAGTTCAGATGCCGCCATATCGAGCAGTGAATTCACCGCCAGATAAGCGGAGTTGCCGAAGAAGGTTGTGACCAGATTTGAGATAGCCGACTGGGAAGCGTCGCCACGCGCAATTGTCGGGAAGTATACGTATTTGAGTCCCTGTTCCTTATGGTTCAGGTGGCCTTTTTCCACCAATTTGCCCAGCAGGGTTCGAACCGCAGAATAACTGGGCGCGTCAGGGATATTTTCCATAACTTCTTTTACGCTCGCTTCCTCCAGGCGATAGATGGCGTCCATTATCTGTCGCTCTCTGCGACTTAACTGGTTTGCTTTAGTCATAGGTCTCCAGGTCCTGGTGGTATGTAATGATTGTGCCAAAAAATTAACACTATGCCAAAAAATTAGCACATCATCTCCAGAAGTCAACTGTTTTCTTGCAAAGCAGGTCGATTGATAGGTGGCTGGGAGATCTATGAGAGCCAGGAGGTGATGGTTCTTGGCTATTACATCCCGAATCACATCAGGGATGTTTCACAATAAATTTGAAAATAAACTGGGGATTATTGGTCGAGATGCCTAAGGTGCGTGTAATCGCAACTCTCAAACTCCAGAGTTGAACCGATGCTTACCAGGGTGGTTGCTTCAAACGGACCAAACCAGTCTGAACCTGTATGCTCCTTTATAGAGAAGGCGATTTCTCCATTTCCAAACAGCCTGACATCAACAGTAGACGAATCAGAACTCCATTCGCCTTCGTGGACGATACTCAACTCCTCATTATTAGCTTCGTCCCATACAAATTCTTCCAGGAGAGCAACACCTCCGGGATACAGATTTAATTCCGATTGGGACTCCGAGCCTTGCGCACATTCACTGAAGTAATTGTATGTAAGCGCTGTAGCACTGGCACCTCCCAAAGCGAAGGGATCTTCAATCGCCGCCGCTTGAATATGTCTGTACTCCCGGTTTACCAGGTAAACGCCGATATTATTTGTACTATAGGAGTGGTTGGCTTGTGTTTCCCTGATCAGTCTGGCATTGGGATAACCAGCTTGCTGCATGGCAGCTTCCACCAGTTCAATAGTGGCGAAATCCTGGACCAGGGCTGGAAATATGACGGTGTGTCTGACAACGCTTGGGGGAACGGGAAGAGTGTTAGGTCTTGCTGAGAATCCACTGTCTTCCAGCAAACTACTGAGCAGTAAGATTTCCTCATCACCTATACCCAGAGAAAATATATGTACCTCAGTCTGAGTGGTACAACCAATCAGGAGTAGAAAGACAATTGCAATTGCATGCTTATGCATTGTTTGGGCAGTGATTGGAGCCAGAAGTAAAGCATATGGAGCCCGAGCTATACACAAGAGTTTGTGCTAGCCCAGCCTCCATGCCTCTAGTGATTAATCTTCTAGTTCATACCGAAAAACATACTGTACCCCAGGAACATCTACTGGAATTCCATTTTCTATTCGGGGGCTGAACTCATATGCCACTAGCGCGGAATGGGCTGAGTTGGTAAATGTTCCGCTAGGGGATTCATCAAGCAGGACTATCGAACCTGCATCAACTGCACCTGAAGCTAACACTGTAAACTCAAACCACACCCAACCTGTAATTCCTTCATCAGCCGCCGATTTTGGATAGACCGGTATCTGCTCGAAAGTAGGTCCATATTCCTGATCAGAAGGATTAGCTGCCAGGACCTGGATGCTTCCAATAGAAACTGTCACCAGAGCAACAATAACTCCTAATACATTTCTTACCGTTCTGATATTCACTGTTTTCATATTTCCCTCCAACACAAGGTTGATGCGTTTTCGAAGTTTGGATTTGCCTACTAACATCTGGGCCAGAAGATCAGGCCCATGTCTGCATTGCTTTGCTATCGAGACTAAATTCTCTGCGTACTCTGTATCAGATACGCCAGTCTTAAGAACTTCAGAGTCGCAGGAGTGCTCTGCTTCTTCCATCAGGCGAGAATTGATGAACCAGCAAACCGGGTTAAACCAATTAAGACAGATGATGATCTGGGCAATGATCATTGTTAACCAGTCGTGTCGTGCAATGTGGCTGATCTCATGGATCAGGACATTCCTGGTCATAGCGGAAGACCAATGAATCGCCGATTCAGGCAGAATAATTTCCGGTTTTCTAAAGCCAAATGTGAATGGAGAAATCGATGGTTCTCCTAACTTAATCGTGATTGGCGTAGAAAGCCCCAGAGATTCCCTGATATGGCTCGCTGTTTGAAGAATTGACTTATCTTCGCAGGGTTTTGCACTGCGACTTAATTTAATCACTTCAAGAAAAGAACGAATGGACAGAGTAATAAGCAGCAGCAGAGGAGTGAAGTAAAGAAGCAACAAAGGTTCGAAGTCCGGAACCAGCGAAGCGGCAGAAGTTTTCATTGCTGATTCTGCATTTAACTTTACACCTATCTCAATGATTGCTGGGTTATAGGGATACCCGTCGCTAAGTTGCGCAGATACCAGAGCGGCAACCGGGAGCAGTGATACAGCAATCAGAGTCTGAAACCAGACACTGTGGAGAAGTGAACTCGCTTTACGGTATTTAGTTGAGAAACCAAGCACCATGGGTATACAAAGCAGGAGTGCACTTTTCACCAGTGTGTCCAACCATTCCGTTAGTAACCACACTGCGCTTCCGCTGATTAGTAACGACTCAAATGAAATCAGAGTATTCATTTTTGCTTTCTCGACCGCTTGGTTTTTTCAATCAGCTCTGAGAGTTCGTCCAACTCTTCGTCACTGAGTTCTTCTCCGGAGAAGCCAAGGAGAGAGTTAACTGCTTGCAAGGGGGAGTCCTGGAAAAACGTCTGTACTACATTTTTCAGAGCGGACTTGGATGCTTTGCTGGAGTCGACGATGGGGTAGTACACATATTTAGGCCCATCAACCCGGTAGTTTATGTGCCCCTTATCAACCAGCTTTTGCAAAATAGTTCGTACGGTGGAATAGGTGGGGGCGTCAGCAAGATTGCCCATGACTTCCTTGCCCGTGGCACTGCCAAGTCGGTAAAGGATGTCCATTATCTGCCTTTCCCGACGGCTGAGTTTCGTCGCGTCATTCATTGTTGTTACCTTCAGATGCAAGTGTGCGTAAAAATACGCACTATGCGTAAAAAATAGCACCTCTCAGTCTGAAGTCAAGCTATTTCCCAGAGATCTGGACCGAAAATAGGGGAGCAGTAACAAAAAATTTTTTAAATCAAAGGTATGCAGTTCAGATGGGGAGTATACCGAGGGAACCTTTGAGTAAGAGACTGGCGGAAAAGGTGAATGATCCCGGGTATCTAGTATTTGCTGATTAGATATCCAAGTTCTTCCAACAGATCAAGAACACTTCCATCACCAACCAGATGTCCAAGTCCTACCAGAACCAGTTCCACTTCTTTGGTTGCGAAAAATTCTTCAATCTGGGGCACCCATTTTGCATCCCGGTCTCTGAATAAAGTGTTGAAGTCAGTGATGCTCTCTGCCATGGCTGGGTCAAGGACATTCTCCTGAATAAATTCCACATTGCCTTCCCGCCATGCATTGACCAGGGAACGAAAAGCGTCGCTGTAGGTTGGATTCTCCACTGCGTTAAGGGCCCGTCGTATGATCTGGTCAGCGGTCAGATGTTGGTTAAATGTGTTTATGGCCTGAATTTGATCCAGCACTGTCTCCAATGCCCAGATCGGTTTTCCTTCGTCGAGGGCCAGACCTTCGATATGGCTTTCAACACCGGGGCCGTAACCCAGATTGCTTAGTGCGAATCCATTGATATCGGATTCTACCCAGTTAGGATCAACGTATTCATAGTTTAGTGCCGTGAATCCGGTCGGTAAGAGATAATCCGAGAGAGCCTGGTACGTTTCATCACTGAGGGATGATGTGAGAGGGAGTTCGCCATCATCGATTCTTAACAGTGGTGCATACAGAGATAAGTCGACGTCTTGGCTGGCCCCAATCTCGGTAACAAGAATGTCGGACTGGGCAAGAGCCTGGGTGTATGCAGGTGGTAGCGGAAAATCAGAAGGAAGCAGTACATGTATTGTTCCTCCGATGATTACCTCGTTCACACCATTGGATACCAGCCACAGAGAAGTAGGGCCCGGTCCAAGGTTCTCGACGGACAGAATTGAGAACGAATTGTCACCACTCAGTGTAAGGGCTAGTTGATAAGAATCATCAACGACTCGAACTGTTGCATTCAGGGTGTTGGTTAATTGATCGAAGGTATTGGGACACGTGGCACTAGTGGAGCTTTCTTCCAGGGATTGAAGCTGGAAAATTTCTCCGTTGTACAACAGCTCGATCACATAAGTGGCGTTGTCGGCCAGTGGTACGCGTACACAATCCAGTTCCAGGATATTGCTCGAAACATTGAACCGCGCTGATTCCGCCAGTAGAGAACTGTTTAAAAAGCCAAGAACCAGGATAAGCGATAGTGATTGGATGTATTTCAAATCCAGGACCCCGTTAGCCAGAATTGGGTGAGAAGGCGCTCTTTTATAGTGGTCTGACAATTATTGCTAATATCCCACAATTGTACAGGGCGAGCCACATCCCAATCGCTTCACCTGAAAATGCGGCGAATTCAACCATTTGAGAACAATTCCTGGTTAGTAAACCCCTAGACAACTGCTCCCCACAGCGCTACCTTTGAGCGATCTTCCAGGGGGGGAGATGCAGAATTTATTCCCTTTCCAGAATAAAAACCCAATAGTGGGAGAGAGCGATGCTTACTATGCTTACAACTATAAGAACGAGGATTAAGTCCCTGGCACTGTGTGCTGCGCTGGCTCTGCTGGCTCCGCTTACAGCTTTCGGCCAGGCGTCTGAATCTGTAGAACCATTCAAAGTCGGCACCTTTGCAGTTAACGACACTCAGTTCGTTGGCCTGGTGGTGCGCGATGATTCCCTGATTGTTGACCTGCCAGCAGCTAATCGCGCCATGCAGCTCGGCTGGCAGTACAACAACATCGATATGCCTAATGACATGCTAGGATTGATTGAACAGTATGAGTATGGGCTGAAATTTCGGGTGTATGAAGTAATGAATTGGCTGGTGGCCAATGATCTGCTCACTGAAGATACCGACTATGTCCATGACGTAACCGATGTTGATATTCAGGCACCTGTTCAGTACCCCAGCAAAATCATGAATGCCGCGGTAAATTTCTACACCCATGCCTGTGAAGGTTGTACGGCGGAGCAGTTACGTCAACGCACTCGCGAGCGGCAGGAGAATCGTGGCGTACCCTATTTGTTCCTCAAGCCAACCCGCGGTGCTGTAGTCGGTGATGGCGAAGATATCATCATGCCGTACGGGCGTGACGAAATTGAATACGAAGTAGAGATGGCTATCGTGTTCGGCAAGACTGGCAAATACGTATCAGCAACACGTGCCTATGACCATGTCTTCGGTTACATGGTTGCTATGGATGTTTCCGATCGCGGTGGTCGTCCGCCAGGTGGCTATGGTGTGCGTTCAGACTGGTTTGTGGGTAAAGGCCACGATACCTTCGCCCCTCATGGACCCTGGATTGTGCCGAAGGAGTTCTATGGCGATCCCATGGAACGCCTGCATCAGATCACTGTTGTTGATGGTGTTACTGTGCAGGAAGCCCAGGCCGGTGACATGATTCACAATATTCCTGAACTGATCGAATACGCCACATCACTGATCACTGTGTTCCCAGGAGATGTCATGCAGAGTGGTACTTCAGGTGGCACTGGCGCTGGTCGAGTTCAGCGCGCTACAGGTTCAGGTTATCTGATCGATGGTGAGACAATTCAGGCCAGTATTGAAGGCATTGGAACCCTGACCCACACTGTGGTCAGAGAAACCAGTATTCCTTCGGATCTGAGTGGTGCGCAACTACCACCAACGGCTTCTTATCGCGATTGATCTCGATATTAAGGCCAAATTAGTCAAAATAGATTGAAAAGGCGCCGGTCGGGCATCCGACCGGCGCCTTCTTTCGTAAAACTACTCGAATTCTCTATTAATTCTGTAACTTTACCGTATTAGAATTGGCAGTAATTCACTGTATATGCGAAGCTGCATTGAAATTCTGGGAGGAATAACTATGTTTCGTTCTCTAATTAAACTTACCACTGTGGGTCTTTTGGCCACCGCCACTGCAGCGGTCAGCGCACAAGACTTCAGTAGTGCTCACCATGATTATCGGGTGGTAACAGTCGCCGATGGTCTGGTTCAACCCTGGTCCATGTCATGGCTACCCGGTGGCGATATGCTGGTTACCGAAAAACCAGGTCGACTTCGCATAGTACGTGATGGCCGATTACTGCCTGAAGCCGTGCCAGGTGTACCCGAAGTGTTTTATCGAGGGCAGGGTGGTCTTTTCGAAGTTGTCCCTCATCCAGAATACAGCAGCAATAACTGGGTGTACCTGACTTATTCCCGAGAAGAGGGCAGCACATCAGTGACCGCCATTGCTCGCGGCACATTCGAGAATGACCGGCTGAATAACACCACCGAAATTTTTGCCACCCAGGCTGAAGGATTTGGCCACTATGGTGGCAAGCTGGTATTCGACGGCAATGGTTACATGTTCCTGACAGCAGGTGATCGCATGGCACCTCCAGTGGGTGACGCAGCTGAACTGATGGCTCACCCGGCGCAGGATCTGAGCAATCATAATGGGGTGGTTATTCGTCTGCATGATGATGGTCGGGTTCCCAATGATAATCCTTTTGCAGGGCAAGGTGGTGCACTGCCAGAAATCTGGAGCTACGGTCACCGCAGCCCTCAAGGCCTGGCAATTCACCCTGTTACTGGTGATCTGTGGGAAACAGAACATGGTCCTCAGGGCGGTGATGAGCTGAATCGCATTGAACCTGGCAACAACTACGGTTGGCCAGTGGTTGGTCGTGGCGTTAACTATGGCGAGTTCGGTCGACCAATTCATGTGGGCATTACCGAAGAAGGTATGACTGACCCAACCCGATTCTGGGTGCCTTCAATCGCTACATCTGGCTTGATGATTTATTCCGGCGATAAGTTCCCATTGTGGTACGGCAGCATCTTCTCCGGCTCACTTGCGGGTGAACAACTGGCTCGTCTGCATATGGACGATAGCTATCGCAATGTCGTTGTAGAAGAGACGCTAGCCTACGGTATCGGTCGTATTCGTGATGTGCGCCAGGGGCCAGACGGCTATATTTACCTGGCAATTTCAGATCGTAACGCTGAAGAAACTGCAGTGGTGCGAATGGAACCAGTCGATTAATTCGAATTAGTCCTGATACACAAAAAAGGGGCTCAGATGAGCCCCTTTTTTGTGCACTGTATTTTTTCCTATTCGATGGCCGCGACTACCAATGCATCAACAAGGCTGACCACAACCAGAAATACCAGTGCCAGAAGAATGAATAGAAAACCTGCAAACAGATAACTCAATGCTCTATTGCTAAACGGTGAGAGGTCTGCAAAACGTGGGACTTGCAGAATTACTCTGATGGCTGTGTAGATGCCAATCAGAAAAACAGCAATTTCCAGTGGGGGTGCGTCGTCAATCCAGGCGCTACCGATTAGTGCGCCTACCAGGCTTACCCGAAACAACCAGAGAAAGAAAATTTCTTCGGTGGCTTTCAGGCTTTCCTGCATGGTTGTAATTCGTGTATTCATAGCATTGCCCTGAAATAGAAGTGTTCTCGATAGAGTTGAGTTCTAAAAACATCTTTAGTTCCAGGATTCGCTGGCAATCGAAATGAACATGCTAGTCTTCTTCAAAAAAGATATCTTCAACCGGCGTTTGGAAGTACTTTCCGATGCGCAGCGCTAAAGGCAAACTGGGATCGTAGCGATCTTTTTCGATGGCGTTGATAGTTTGTCGCGACACATCCAGTTCATCAGCAAGGGCTGATTGTGAAAGATCTCTCTCGGCGCGGAGTACCTTGAGTTTGTTTTTCATCTAACGTATCTCAAAGTACGAAATACCTGACCCAGCATGCCGGAGACAGCAAAAATGGCAAAAACCTCATTGACTCCTGGTTCCGGTACGCCAATGTTCGCCAGGGACATGAAAGCGATCAGAACGAACATCCCTAACGCAAAACCGATGACGAATGAGTCCGCCTGAATTTTTCGCGTCATCTCATCTATTCCGATGTAAAAGCGATAGTACTGATAGAAAACCAGGGGAGTTAACACAATTGGCAGCAGTACCACTGGCCACACCATAAAATCGGGAATCAGTTCTCTCTCTACGGTGTAGTCTGAGATTGTTATGGCTATCGCCCAGAGTAAACACCAGAACACGTAGTTCATTGAGAGTTTTCTTTCTTTGCTCTGATAACGAGAGCCTTGTTTACTCTCGCTTCTATTGCCTGTGCTATCAGCCCCAGGGCGCTGTGTTTCGTCAGAATTCATGTGTAAAACCTTATTTCCATAATGTAAAGTAAGCTTGTCATATAGAATAAAGGCAAGACTCCCAAAGTGTCAAGTGTGCTTTACATATAAGCTGACTTCCACCCGTCCTTTTGGTACGGATAAGTCTATCTGCTGACAACTGGGGGCTCTTTGTTACAGGCATTAGTCATCAATCAGTCAGAATCTCTGTACTATTCTGCCAATAAGAACTATTCTCATTAACAACCAATTCCTCACAGCGGAGTTAGCAATGAAAAGCAGTATTCTGAAATTATTGGCAGTGTTCTCAGTGTTGCTCATGGCATTTCAGTCCACAGCAGACACACCTTTTAGCGCTGACCAGTCATTTGGTGCGGAAATGCCAGCAGGAGTTGAAACTGTCTCTTTGAAGCAGGCTATAACCAATCTTGATGGAAGCACCGATCAATTCTTCAAGATTCAGGGTCAAATCACGGAAGTGTGCCAGGCCAAGGGCTGCTGGATGATACTCATGGACGGCGATACTTATGCCCGCGTTATGTTTGAGGATTATGGATTTTTCGTGCCAACGGAAACCAGCATGCAACGCTCGGTCGTTTATGGCGTGTTGACCGAGCATGTGCTGAGCGGAGAAGAAGCTGAGCATTTTGCCCAGGACGCCGGTGCCCAATCTACGTTGAAGCTGGAAGGAGAGGTGCGGGAATATTCCATCATGGCGCGAGCGGTCCAATTGGAAGATCGTGGCTGATTAGTTAGCAATCCAATCCATAAAAAAGGAGGGCATTGCCTTCCTTTTTTTATGCCCGCGAATTAGTCAGCTCTGGCTCTATCCTTAAAGAACTTCTTGCGTGAAGCCGATAGCTTGTTTACTATATACAAATGAGAATCATTATCATTTAAATTGTAAAGCTATGAGCCAGGAGTTAGGTTATGAGTGTCATGGAAGTATATCTGGGGCCGGTGCCGGCAACTCTGTTAATTCCACAATCGATTTACGCTGAGTCCAGGTTAAGTCGATGGCGCAATCTAACGGATCTGGTTCCGGTAAAGGAATCATCCCATGACTAATCCAATTTTTCTGACCATCGATACACCGACATTGGAAAGACTAATACGGGACAAGCAAATTACTCTTGATGAAATCCATTGCAATGATTCATCTGCTCACACCAGAGTGCAGGCGATATTACTGGAATCATTGAAGTCTCAATTGAGGGAGCAATAGTCGGCTCATTCCGACAGTGAGCATACTACTGCATACCAGGGTCCGAGCCGGTGGATGTCCGGAGTTTCAAAGTATATTGCCGATCACATCGGAAGTATGTCCATCAGACAATTACGACCCAGTTTAATACTTGCCTGATGTCGATTTGCTTTTCCAATACAACCTAACGGCAATAGCTCAGCCGGGTTAAATCTGTTGAGTGCTTTCTGGTGCTAAATTGGTTTTAATAGTGTTAAACCAGGTCACCGGAGTTGCTCATGGTCAGATTACTCTTATGGCTTTGCGTATTGTTCTGTATGTCGATTGCCGTTCAAGTCTCGCCAGTTCTGGCACAGCAACCGGATGAGGTAGCTCACGGTGTGCGCAACAATCTGCCGCGCCCCTATATCACCCAGCGCAATTGGGGAGCGCTGCCAGAAAACACTGCTGCCTGGGGTGCCGTAACCGCGGTTGAGCCATCGCCCGATGGACAATTTATCTATGTCGTTCATCGTTGTTTTGAAAATTCCTGCGAGAATCGTCCAGAAGACCCCATTCTGAAATACGATTATGAAGGAAATTTGCTGGCTCACTTTGGCGCCGGTCTTTTCATATTTCCCCATGGCGCCACAGTCGACCATGAAGGCAATCTCTGGGTAACCGACGCCCGGGCGAATGATGAGTTGGGCCATCGTGCCATAAAATTTAGTCCGGAAGGAGAAATACTCATGGAGCTGGGTAAAGCAGGTGTGGGTGGCTCCGGCTCCGAACTTTTGTTTTGGCCCAACGACGTGGTAGTTGACCCTGACGACGGTGATATCTTTGTTGCCGATAGCCATCGAAACGGGGACAACAATCGTATCGTCCACTACGATCGGCTGGGCAACTATCTCGGCGAATTTGGAGAGAAAGGATCTGATCCAGGACAGTTGAGTGAGCCCCATAGCATTGCCATGGATTCCCGAGGTCGGATACTGGTTGGAGATCGGGAGAACAACCGAATTCAGATATTCACCCAGGAAGGTGAGTTATTGGATGAATGGCGTCAGTTTGGCAGGCCCAGTGGTATCTATGTAACACCGGATGATCGCATCTATGTGGCAGATTCGGAGTCCGGCCCGGACACTGGTGCTGGAGAGCTTACGGGAATCATGAAAGGTATTCGTATTGGCTCGGCTATTACGGGTGAGGTGGATACTTTTATCGAAGACATGGAGCCTCTGCGAGACGATCATTCAGGTGCTGAGGGTGTAGGAGTAGATGCCAATGGCAACGTCTATGGGGCAGTGGTGCGCAGGCGTATGTTAGAAAGACATGTCCTGAATTAGTTGGTCGAACCAAGCTGTTCCTGTGATCGGAAGATCGGTCCACGGACTCCTGCAAATTGCAATTGCGCTTACAGCGAATATTTATTAGTGTGCGCCATCGCTTCTGTTTTCTGAACGACGAAGTCAACACAAAAAGGGAATAAGGAATAAAGAGCTTTAAAGATGGCGAAGACCAAAGGCAACCATAAGAACACCCACGCAATAAAGAACAGTAAGCCAGCCAAAGAATCACATTCCAAAGATGATCAGCCCACCATGGCAGATGAGGCTGATAAATTTGATTGCTATTTACAATCTGTACAGGAACCGGAACACGAGATAGAGATCTTTGATCAGATATTTCGTGATATTTATGACCGCAAGCCCTTAACCCTCAGAGAAGATTTCTGTGGTACGTTCTCAGTTTGCTGTGAATGGGCCAAATCCAACAAAAAACGCGAAGCCTGGGGCGTGGATTTGTGTTCGGAAACCCTGCAATGGGGTAAAGATAATCAACTGAGCAAACTCAAGCCAGCCGCCGCCGAACGGGTTCATGTATTGGAGCAGGATGTAAGAGATTCCAATACTCCGCCAGTGGATGTATTAGCCGCCCAGAACTTTTCCTTCTGGGGTTTTAAAACCCGTGCCGAATTGCTGGAGTACTTCAAGAAAGCCCATGCCAATCTTGCTGATGAAGGCGTCATGATCATGGATATGATGGGTGGTCAGGATTGCTACGACACTGATCTGGTAGACAAGCGAACTGTTGTCAAAGGCAAGAAGGGATTTAAGTATCACTGGCAGCAGGCGTACTTCAATCCTGTGACTTCCGACTGTACTTTCTACATCCATTTCAAGTTTGGCGATGGCAGTAAAATGAAACGGGCATTCGAGTACAACTGGCGCTTCTGGACTATCCCTGAAGTGAGAGAACTTCTGGCGGAAGCCGGTTTTAGTACCTCTCTGGTGTACTGGGATGAAGAGGAAGACGACGATGAAGATGCCAACTGGATTGCCGTGGAAGAGATGCCCAATGACGACAGCTGGATCTGCTACATCGTGGGTTTGAAGTAAACCCCTGCCTGTGTTGCCAGAACTATTTTCGTGTTTCTGGTAACCATTCTGCATTTCGTGAGCAGAAGAATCACTACCTCATACGAAGACAGTAATTCAGACACTGAAATGGATTGAGACTGTAATGGAGTTTAATCATAGAATCGCCACAGCGGATGACGTTCCTGCAATCAAGGAACTCATGGGTCTTTCCATTGAAGAAAACATGAAAGCTTACCTGTCATCAGATGAGATTGAGGCAGCGAAGGAAACCATGGGCGTGGATCAGACACTGATAGATGATGGCACCTATTTCCTTATCGAAGCTGATACCGATGAGGGCACGGTCCTGGTGGGTTGTGGAGGCTGGGGCAAGCGCCGCACGCTCTACGGTGGCGATCATACTGTTGGCAGAGATGACAGCTTCAGTGATCCGGCAGTCGATGCAGCTCGCATTCGCGCTATGTATACTCACCCTGAGTGGACCCGAAAGGGAATAGGTTCATTGCTGATCGAATTAGGTGAAGACGCAGCACGCCAACAAGGATTCAAGCGAATGGAACTGGGATCAACTGTGGCCGGTGAAGCGCTCTATCTTGCCAAGGGATATAGAGAAGTTGCTCGTGAAAATCATGTTGGCGCCAATGGTTCAGATAATCTCGTCATCAAAATGGAAAAAGCACTATGAATAGTAGAGGGTTGATCTAGGTGCTGCGTCGTTTTCTGTTTTGTCTCGGAGGGTTATTTGTCGGTGCAGTCACCGCTCTGGGATTTACCTTTGCCGTACTGTTCCTGTTTCCTCTCATAACAGGCAGCGGTGGAGATGAAATGAGTCAGGGTTTGATGGGCACTCTGGTCTATATCTTGTCAGTGCCAGTATTTGGATTGCTGGGAGTCTTCTACGGCTACAAGTTTTCGCTTGATGCGGAGCGCTAATGCTGACTAGGGCAATTCCCAGTCGAATCGGTATTCAACATTGTCAACAGCAACAGGCTGGTCCAGGACAATTCGTGGTTCGAATCTAAGGCGCGAAGCTGCGCTGAGTGCAGTCTCATCAAACACCCCGGCAGGCACACTTTCGGAAATTTCCAGATTCGCAATCTCACCTGTGATTGTGACGGTAAAATTCACAATCACGTAACCTTCAATTCCCTGTGCTCGCGCCGTTTCCGGGTAAGGCGGGGTAATGTGCCGCATGGGCAACAGCTCCCGAAACTGAATGAGATCTTCATCTGCTTCATCTGAGACTGCCACAGCTTCTTCTTCAAGTTCGAAGCGAAACACCCAGCGAACGTCCTGGATTGTTTCGTTACGGGGATTCTCAAAACGCATGCCCCGGGCAGCTGCCGTCGCTGCGGTTTCAAAGTAACCCGATGGCTGCGCCTGGACTGTGTTGATGCTATTTGCAATCACCGAGCCGTCGGCCGCAACATTGAAGCTAAGCATTACCCAACCTTCCAGGTTCATACGTCGGGCACTCAGCGGGTAAAGAGGCGACGGAATATTGTAGGCAAACAAGCCGTGGGTAAGGTTGGGCGGGGGCAGTGTGCTTAACGATGTGCCCAGGTTTGTGCTGCCGTCCTGGGTAGTGCAAGTGCCTAATACGACTGCAATTCCTACGTTAAGTAGAAGTGAGCGTTTCATGGAATATGTTTTCTTAGAATGTTGTGCGCACTCTAAAGGCTAATTCCATGCCGCTCCCATTGCAATAATCTTCGACTTCTTCAACGACCCCTGAAGACGTTGCGCCCACAAATCGGGTGCGCTTTCTGCACCAATCGGCCTCGGTAATATTGTTCGATTCAAGGCGGAAAATGAAGTTACCAAATGCCCGCTTTTCGACATAAGCAGACAACCAGGGGGCTTCAATCTGCTCTTCGATATCGTCCACATCGATGGAAAGACGCCCTGTGCTGCCATTGGAATTGTTTCTGTAGTTGAAGCCATAGGTCAGGCCATGAGCAGTAACATCGTGACGAAATCCAATATTAGTCTCCCAGCGACCATTGCCTCTCTGGCGACGCTTGATGCCCAGAAACGGATCTACGAACTCGGAATCGCGGAGGCGAATGCCTGTTGTTAGTAACGCGTTGCGAATGCCCAGAGGATCGAGCTTGGTGCTCATGTCCAGATTCAGCCCATAGCGTTTGCCGTCGCCAATATTGCCGCGGGCGGATTCGAGATCGTCGGGTCCTGTAGAGACATCGATGCGATCGATATGGTCTTCCACATCCCGATACCAGAATTGGGAATTGACCACGCCGAGGTCGTTAGGCAGCCGCATCTCGAAGTTCAATTCATAGCGCCAGGATTGTTCCTGACGAATATCAGGATTACCGGCCTGTGTATTTTGATCTTCGTCGCCGCCATCAACTGATGTGCTGAAGTCGGAAAAACTCAACTGATCAACGTCTTTTCGGACACTGGCACGTAACTGAAAGCTGGGTGTGATATCGAAGCGATAGTCGACACGGGGCCGCCAGAATTCAAAATCACGGCTATTATTCACATCACCAGACTGGTTGATAGTAGAAGTTTCCATTACCAGCGAGCTTTCCAGTGACATGCGATCGTTGATCTGCCAGTTGTGATTAGCAAATGGCTCGTAACGAATCTCTTCCACGGTTGTGTTGGCGTTGCTGACTTCCACCGGAATCAGATTATTAAACGCTGGAGAAGGCTCACCTTCTTCGGTATCTGTTGCCAACTGCAAACTGTTGTCGCGAATTGTTTGTGCACCTTCAACGCCTAACTCCAAACCCTGGGAGCCTTTCATGTCGAATGTATAAGAGGTACGCACGATACGCTCACGATTTCGACCACCACTTTCAGTGAACAGGTTAGGGATTTCTTCACCATCCACCAGGTCATAGCGAGTGCGGGTATTTAACGAATCTCTGTCGTTGACTATAAACAGAACCCGGTAAGTGCCAGCCGAGGTGAAGTCGTATTCGAAGTCGCCGCCGATTTCCCAGGCATCCCGAGGGTTGATTCGCCTGTCATTCTGGATCTGCAGGCTATCATCTGTGAGGTCGTGGATAGTGCGCAGGGTGTTGTCAGGAACATCGCCGCGGGTTTCATACAGTGCATTAAACTGGACCACGCTATTGGGAAAGGTATACCCGAGGTTGGTGCTGACATTGAATTCGGTCTCATCCCGTTCCCGAAACTCCCGGCGTACTTCGCCCAATTCATAGTCAGGGCTGAAACTGAACTCTCTGCTTTCCCAAACACGGTAACGGGGGTCTGCTTCTGCCGAGAACAGGTAATTGAAATCACCGGTTTGTCCGGAATAAGCAAATTGACCGCCGGGGTCAACCGTCCCGTCCCGCAGATAGTCGGTGCGTAACTGAACAGTGGTACTGGAGCTGGATGGGGTATCAAGCAGGACGACGTTAACCACCTGCCCACCACCGCGCACATCTAACTCTTCCGATGTGCCCCGGATTATTTCTATATAGTCCACCTGATCAGCAGCGATGCGCCCCAGTTGACTGCGTCCGCCATTATTCTTGCCGGAAATTCGTTGACCATTGATAAGGACTTCACCAGCTCCTGAACCCAGACCACGTCCGCCACCGCCGCCTCGCAAGGCAAGACCGATGCCTGGAATGCGATTCAGCATGTCATTAGCGGATACCGGATAGTATTCCGAGAAATAGGAGGCAGGGTAGACGATAGTGGAATCGTCAGTGGGGTTTTCTTCCTGAGGAACCTGAGCCAGGACCTGGTTTGAGCAGGCTAGCAGGAAAACAGACAGGATTGCGGACAGCAAATATTGCATAGTGTCTCGGTTTGTTCCGTTGCGCGTTGAATTCATTTTCTTGACCGATGCGACCTGTCAGCTTCCATGCTTTTGTTCTAACTGTCGGGGCGCGAGCGGTTTCACTCAAGACTGATAGATATTATATCGACAGCAAATTCAGTACTTTGTCACAAATTGTAGGTCAGACTGCGGATTCAGGTGCAAAATGTGGCAATTCCATGGCAATCGCTGGGTAATCACTGATTGTGCCAGTGAAATTACATCTCACTTATTCTGTTGAGCCATAAAAACCGCGGTTGACAGGCGATCCGGTCAGCCTCTACTATCAAGTTCTCTTTTGGACCCCCGCTGCCCGCGCAGCGGGGGTTTTTATTTGGTTTCCCAAGCATAATTCCACAACAGGAGACCAACTATGAACGACTCCACAAAAAACGAATCGCCTTTTACCAAAGAAGTAGTGCTGCGAAAGCCTTATTCAGGCCAGCCTCAGCTGCACATACCCTACGACCATAAGCATCATTTCGATCTCTATCCCGCAGATTCTGCTGACGAGACCGGCTTGATGCCCTGTGTCATTCTTGTTTGTGGATTTAATGACTCAGGTTTTCAGAGTCTTTTCGGCAAATCCTGGAAAGACACACCGCCCGTTACCAGTTGGGCACGGCTACTGGCGGCTTCAGGGCTCAGCGCTGTCACATTGCAGGCTACCGACCCTGCAACAGATACCTGCACCTTAATAGAACATCTGAGCCAGTCGGCAGCTGACTATCGACTGGACAAGACCCGCCTCGCACTCTGGTCCTGCTCCGGCAATGTACCTGCCGCCCTGGCTGTGCTTGACCGTTCGCCTGGTCTCGCGGCAGCACTCCTCATGTACGGCTTCATGCTGGAGCCGGCCGACGAGACGTTTGTCAGTGACGCAGCGCAACAGTTTCGTTTTGACCATCCCCCACTAAGCGAAAACTTTTTCGATCGCAAGGTTGAGGTACTTGCTGTGCAAGCAGGGAAGGATGAGTTTCCTGGCGTCAATGCGAGTATTGACTATTTCATAGAGCAGGCAGGTGGTAGGGCATTGTCTGCCCAGTTGCTCTGCTATGAAGACGGAGTCCATGCCTTCGATCTGCTGGATGATTCGGAGAAATCCAGAGCGATATTGCAAGAATGCCTCGATTTCCTGTCCCGGACCCTTAAACCAGCACGTCTATAAGTCTGCCGGCATTTTCATTAGCTATTTTAATAACCTTGCCAGACGCTTCGAATAGCAAAGTGTTAGATTTAAGAGCCATCAGCGGGGCAGCCAGTTCACTGGCGCCCCGCTGATCGATCCGGCTGGCATGATGGACTAATTCTGAAGCGGCCTCATGAATGCCAGCGTTCGCACGCTTGATTCCCTGAAGTCCTACATTGAGCGTAACAGGTGTGATTTGCATCTTTGGTGTGGCCATCCAGGGTCGATAACAATTGATGAATTAAGAGTAAAACATTCACCAAAAGAGTCGGGGAACCTGGTTCACAGTTCTGTTGCTTGTTTATACGGTTTTAACCTTTCAGAATCAGCACATATAGATAAGGGGTATAGCGAGATTGTAAACTGAGCAGCTTCCAGTCAAGTGATGCAACTACCAGAGCGAGTTGCGAAAAGCGTGAAAACCAAGCTCTGAGATATATAACAAGAATAACCATTAGAACCGGAATTCCTAAGGCAACATACATTGAAAGAACTGCAAGCCCCCATCCTTTTATTTCCTACCCACTACCTGGGGAATCTTGTCCTGGGATTGCCATGGGTGTTGCAAGTACTCCGCAAATACCCGGACGCATTGTTAGTGCTCGATGGGCAATTTCAGGATCTGGCTAACCTGGTTTTACCTGCAGATACTCGTGTCTTGCTTTATCCGAGGCAGTACATTGGCAAAGGTCAGCCTCTGCATACTCGCTTTACCCATTACAGGCGATTCCTGAAAGGGCTGCGCAATTCAGGATCGGACACGATTCTCGATTTGGAAGGTGAGCGGTTTACAGGCGTATTGGCAAGATTGAGTGGATGTAGTCGGCGAGTAGGACCCTACGAGAAGAGAGCAGAAAGATTCTACACCGACATTCTCGATCTGGATTATGAAAATCACCGTTTCAATGCGTTTCGCGACATAGTTGCCGACTATGTTGAGGTGGATTCAGCTTCCAACCATTTACCTTATAACCTCGGTGAAAAATTAGAAGAAACACTTCTCAGCAAGCTATCCCTGCCGAATGGAGAAAAACCCCTTGTGGCGATACATCCAGGGGCCAGTGTTCCATACAAACTCTGGTCGCAGGATTATTTCGTGGAGCTCGTAAAACTATTACATGCCTCAGGAATGCAGGTTGCCTGGGTTGGTGCGGGTGATTCGGATTGCAAAATTATTACAGCCATAAGGAGGAAGTTAGAGATTGAAACCATTAATCTCTGCAACGAACTCTCAGTGGTAGAGCTGGTAGCTTTCTATAAGCATTGTAAATTTTTTGTGGGCGGAGACAGTGGGCCCATGCACCTGGCGGCGTCCACTGGAATACCGGTATTCGCACTCTTTGGCCCCAGTAATGAAGCAATTTGGGCACCGCTCGGCGACAACAGCACATTGCTACGTGGCACAGAGAGCTGTGGCAGCAAGTGTAACGCCTGGGATTGCGAATATTCTTACCGCTGTCTGCGGTCTCTGCACCCGGCGGCGATCATGGATGCCATAAACAAAGCTGATATTGGTGCAATTGAACAGACTGAAGCCAACGATGACGAGCCTGCTATGAACATTGCCCAGCAAAACGTGGCCATGTACGAGAAAATTCCGGTGAGTGCGTACATCATCACACTGAATGAGGCTGAGAATATCGGTGCCTGCCTGGATCGTCTGGTGGAATTTGATGAAGTGATTCTCGTCGATAGCGGCAGTACTGACGGTACAGTTGAGATAGCCCAGCACTACGATAACGTTAAAGCTTCATTCAATGACTGGCCCGGGTTCAGCGCCCAAAAGACCCATGCCTTAAGTCTTTGCAGCAATGAATGGGTACTCAATGTAGATGCGGACGAAATTATCACCGATGGCTATCTTGACACCATTAAACAGACCATCGCCGAAGATAAAGTGGATGCATTGGAATCCAATCGCACCTTATATCGATGGGGTGTTCAGCCAAGGCGTTTCGTCCGCAAGGAAAGACTAATTCGATTCTTCAGAAAGAGTGTTGGTCACTATGAGCCAAAGCGAGTTCATGAATGCATCAGCATTAGCGGAGAAATTGGAACGACAGAGGCAACTATCGATCACTTCGAGAATCTTACCTACACTCAACGAGTCGATAAGGCTAACAAATACAGTGAGGCCAAAGCTCAGGACAAGTACGAAAAAAGAGACTCGGTTTCTATAGTTACTCTGGTATTGATTTTCCCGGTTACTTTTATTCAGGTCTATTTCTTCAAGGGCTTTTTCCTGGATGGAGTTGATGGCTTATTGTCCAGTATGAATACTGCATTCTATACGTTCATGAAGTACGCCAAGCTTTGGGAGTTAAATCGAGGCAGAAAGAAACGATAGCTCTTTGTGAAAACCGGTACCAGATTATCACTTAGTTGCGCCTGTTCTGTTAAAACCTGTGAAGTCGCACAAACTTCAATGACATGAATAAGAAACCCATAGCTATTTCTGTAATCCAGGGGCTCCTTCTTGCTCTGGTATATTTTCTAACCCGAAATGAGGATGAGCAGTTGACGATTGAAAGTCCATTGCCCAACGAGGTGGAAATGAGTACAGCTGCGAGCCCGGTCAATACTGCAGAGCAAGCGAATGTTGAACAACCCGCCAGGCAGTAAGGGTTGATGGAAGACGAAGTTAACCAGGTGAGCTAAATCGATTAGAGTGAAACAAAAAAGGGCAGCCGTGGCTGCCCTTTTTTCGTCTCTGCCAAGATTCAGTTTGTCAGATAGCGCGAGAATTTACCTGCATCTGAATCAGCAGGTGCACTGATAAATTCAGCCAGATATTCCTCGCCATCTAATTTGGCTTTCAGGAATGCCAGCACATATCGGCCAAGAGTTTCTTTATCCTCTCCGTTGTTGGTTACCAGCATGTGGTTACCTTCGGCTAACTCCATATAGATCTTGTCAGCACCAATGCTGTCGTACACCAGTTTGGCATGTTGATCTACCGGAGCAATCTGATCCTGAGCCGCTGCTATTACCAGCGTGGGTGCCGAGATATTACTGTAATCCCCATCAAACGATTGCCCCAGTTCACAGCAGTAGAGTGCCAGAGGGATTGCCGCTGCTATGTTATCGCCAAGCTGCGCCGCCGCTGCCAGGGTAGCACCACCGCCGAGTGAATGGCCCATGATCGCGATTTTTTCCAGATCCATTTTGTTGTTCACTGGTGAATCAGGGTTTGCATTCTCTGACTTAATAAAATCCACAGCGGCAATCAGAGCTTCGGCACGAGCAGAGAGGCTGTCGGTAACCGTGTTGGTTTCGAGAATAAATACAGAGTAACCAAGGGATGCCAATGCGGGCCCCCACCATTCGTAATTCGCTGGTGTGCCCTGATAGCCGGGTACGAACGCTATAGCCCCGTTTGGAATGTCAAAACTCAGGGTAAGAGGGTAGAACACCATGGCGCTGGCGAAAGCTTCACTGTCAGGTTGCGCGTCGTAAGTACGAACCTCATAGAGGCGCTCATCGAATTCACGGCCAGCGGCTAGTCCTATCATTCTGCCTTCCGGGCGGTAACGGCCGTCGCTATTGTCTTGTGCCAGAGCAGTACCTGGCAGCATTAGGAAGCTGACAAGCAGGGCGGTCGCCAATCCGACGGCCCAAAGGAGTCTTTCTCGAGACAAGGTCATCTTAGGTACCTCTGTTTTGAATGTTTGTTTTTATTCTCTGAACTATTGCCAGTGTTCAGCCAGGCAGCTTCGTACTGGGCATGTCGGCTCAATATAGCAAAGTGTCCGGTGCGCGAAAACCGGCTTCGCCACGCATAATCCCGGGATTCTTTCGCTTGCTCCCCGACATTGCGCCACGCAGTGTGTCGCTATATGCTCCCATCTCCATTGGCGGGATTGGCAGGACACTATGAAGCATCCTCTTTCATTTATTAGTAACGCCCCTGGCGACAAAAGCTTCAGATATGCTCTGGGGCTGGTAATAGCGCTATTTGCAAGCAGCCAGGGGATCGCCCAGGAGCTGGGTGATCACCAGTATACGTCTGAAGCTATACAGGCCGGGCTGCGGGTTTATTCCCGTGAATGTGCCTTGTGTCACGGGCCCCAGGGTGACCTGGTAAGTGGCATCGATTTGCGACGAGGCCAGTTCCGAACTGCGCAATCAGATGATGATCTGCGAAGTGTAATTACTGAGGGACGTGCTCAAGGTCAGATGCCTGCATTTAACTTGAGAGACGAGGAACTCGGCGGTGTTATCGCCTACATCCGGGCAGGTTTCGATCCCGATGGCGTGGCTGTACGTATCGGTGATCCTGTTAGCGGTAGAGAGATTTTTAATGGCCGTGGTGAATGCGCCAGTTGCCATCGGGTAAACGGTGTCGGCCCCCGCACGGCTCCCGATCTTTCCGATATTGGTGTTAGTCGGACACCGGCGCAATTGCAGCTCAATTTGCTGGATCCGGCGGCAGCCATACTTCCAATCAACAGGCCAGTGCGTATCGTAACCCGCAATGAAGAAACCATCACCGGTCGCAGGCTCAATGAAGATACTTACACAGTGCAATTGATAGATTCCCAGGAGCGACTGCGTTCACTGATTAAGGAAGATTTGGTTACCTATGAAATAAGTGACAGTCCCAGTAAACAGGCAACCAGCTTAAACGCAGACCAGGTTGCCGACGTGGTTGCTTATTTGCTTACACTCAACGGGCAGGGAGCAGAGTAATGAATACTTCAACTAAAGCGTTCTTTTGCGCAGTTTCACTATTCGTGGCCACTGTGGCCTATAGCCAGGTCCCCTACGAGAGAATTCTCAATGCTGAACAGGAGCCACATAACTGGCTTACCTACAACGGCAGCTACATGAGTCAGCGTTATAGCCTGCTCGATCAAATTAATCGGGACAATGTGGGTGACCTGGAACTTAAGTGGGTGCTACAGAATCAGGTTTTCGGTGCCTGGCAATCTAATCCAATTGTTGTCGATGGCATCATGTATGTGACTGAGCGTCCTAACAGCGTAATGGCAGTCGATGCAATCACTGGACGGGTATTCTGGAAGTATGTTCATACGCCAGATGAGCGTTCGAGAGTTTGCTGCGGTGCGAATAATCGCGGAGTGGCGATCCTTGGTGACAAGGTTTACATGGGAACTCTGGATGCCCGGTTAGTGGCGTTGGATCGTATCAACGGCGAATTACTTTGGAGCACAGAAGTTGGCGATGTTGGGCTTGCTTATTCAGTCACCATGGCACCTTTGGCGGTAAAAGACAAAATTATTGTGGGTGTCGGTGGCGGAGAGTTTGGAATTCGTGGATACGTGGCTGCTTTTGACGCTAATAGCGGTGAGCAGGTCTGGAAGACTTACACCATACCCGGTCCGGGTGAGCCGGGTCACGATACCTGGCAGGACGATGACTGGATGTATGGTGGTGCGCCGGTCTGGATTACCGGGTCTTTCGATGTTGAGCAGAATCTGACTTTCTGGGGAGTGGGAAATCCTGGTCCCGACTGGAATGCGGAGCAGCGACCTGGCGATAATCTTTATTCTGATTCTGTGATTGCTCTGGATGCCGATACGGGTGAGTTGAAATGGTACTTCCAGTTTACGCCGAACGATGCCTATGACTACGATTCGGTGCAGGTTCCATTGCTGGCTGATATCGACTGGAATGGAACTGCCAAAAAAGCCATGATGTGGGCCAATCGGAATGGGTACTTCTATGTGCTGGATCGCACGACGGGAGAATGTCTTGTTGCTGAACCCTACGTGCGCGTGAACTGGTCCAGCGGTGTGGATGAAAACTGTCGGCCAATTCCGACGCCGCAACCTGATGGCATGCCTACCTATCCTGGCAATCAGGGTGGCACGAACTGGTATCCACCTTCCTACAGCCCCCGGACTAACCTGTTCTATTTCAGTGCCTGGGAAGATTACGCCACGATCTATTATTCCGAGGAGCAGGAATATGAGCCCGGGCGTGCGTTTCTTGGCGGTGGTTTCAGCGTGCTGGCGCCAACACAGGGTGCACCTACAATCGGTATTGGGCGAACCAATCCCATCAACAACTGGACTGATGAAGTGGGACACGGCTCATTGAAAGCAATGGATCCCAATACCGGCGAAGAAGTCTGGGAGTTTGAACAGTACGATGTGAGTGACAGTGGCATGCTCACCACTGCCAGTGACTTATTGATTACAGGTGGTCGTGAAGGGTATTTCCATGTGCTGGATGCACGGGATGGGGAGCTGCTTTATCACAAAAACCTTGGCGGACAGATCGTTATGGCGCCGGTGACGTATATGGTAGACGGAGTACAATATATTTCGATTATTTCCGGCAACAGCCTTTTTAATTTCGCGCTTAAGGACTAGTTCACGGGAAGCTATAGGCTTGTCATGAAATTTACCAATGCTCAGCTAAACACCATGATGCATTTCGTCACCATGCTTTCGGTACTGGCGGGCGTGGGATTTGTGATCTGGGAGCTGGAGCAGAATCGCGAATTGGTCCGCATGGAAATGTTCAGCGAAGGTACCATAGCCAATCGCGCCTCTACAGTATCTCTGGCTGGTGAGAATCCATCGATCGTTCTGGCGAAGGCCTGCGAAGGGTCTGAGCAACTTACGACCGAAGACTTCATAATCCTAAATTTCGTTTTCAACGAAACCATGGAATCGATCGACCGTATGCGTCTGCTGGAAAGTGGTCGCGGCCTCTATCCACCCAATGCCTGGCAGGGGAATTTACTGGAAGCTCGCTTTAGCTTTATTTTCTCCATGGCAGCGGGACGAGCGTGGTGGGCAGCCCGGACTACGGATCCCGCAGTTAAGGGTCCTATAGATGCATTTTTGTCCGAGCTGGGTCCGCCTGACTGTGCAAAGCGTTACTCCGATATGCAGACACGGGCTATGGAGATAGAACGGGACTGGAATCTGTCCAGCTTATAACAGGGCAAAATATCGTCGATTCATCGACAATGAAGCCTACTGAATGGGAGTGGGAATATTGAAACAAATCTTCGCTGGACTGCTGACTTTTATTATTGCTACTCCGCTTTCTGCACAGGTGGTCAGCCTTGGCTCATCTACGGATATTGAACCCGCTCACGACAGGGCGATTCGCCAACTGATTGTGGCCACAGGTGCGCTGGAGATTGGCGAGCAGTTTGCCAATGCTGTTTCCATGCAGATGTCTCAAGCCCTGCGCCAATCAAATCCTGATGTTCCACCTCGCGCTTTCGACATTATTCAGGAAGAAGTAATGGGAGTGATTAGCGAAGAACTGGAGAATGGCAGCTTTGAAAACCAGATCGTGCCTGTCTATGCCAAGTACTTCTCTCTGGATGAGGTTGAAGAATTACTGGCGTTTTATCGAACGCCTATAGGACAGAAGACGATTGAAGTGATGCCCTTGCTGACCCAGGAATCCATGCAGATTGGTCAGTCCTGGGGAATTAGTATTGGTCCGATCATTGGACAGAGAGTTTCCCGGCGCCTTGCAGCCGAAGGAATCGAAGTAGATTAAAGGAATGATCTCGTGCCTGAGTTGAACTGGGATCGCAGCAATCCATTCATCGTTGAGGTGACGGCAGGCGCTGAAAATGTCGACGGTTACGGCCATGTCTCTACACACAATTATGTGCAGTGGATGATCGATTGCGCATTTGCCCATTCCACCGCATTAGGTTTGCCTGAATCCCGCTGTGCTGAAATTTCCAGAGGCATGGCGGCGGTGGATCTGCAGGTTAAATTATTGGGTGCCGCTTATGAAGGAGATCAGTTGCAGGTGGCTACCTGGATTGTGAAATCCGACGGCAAGCTCCGTCTTCGTCGGCAATTTCAGATCATCAATGTGGTCAGTGGCAAGAGCCTCACCCGTGCCCAATGCGACTTTGTTTGTACCAATCTGGATAACGGACGACCTGTTCGAATGCCGACTGAGTTTCTTGATACCTACGTAGTCGAAAGTGAGCCGCTGGACTAAGAGGAAATGGCAATTAATCCATGCTCTTTTCGAAGTATCGGGTCAGGCAAATTCTTCCCCTCTACTAATGCTTGAAAACAGCGATGTTGATAGCGAAATAGTCCTACTCCATAAGACAAACTTTGTAACTTTTCATTTTGCGGTATCTCTATGAAATTCAGCCAAAAACTGGATAATTTGGCCCCCTGAATCGTCTCTTTAATACTGCTTGAGAAACGGTTGGAAGAGGGTCGACAGACCTGTTCTGCAGAACCCGCCGGTTAGCCGGCAAGGCTGCTAATTCTAAGGAGAAATCCATGCAAATTCTTGATTTAAGGAGAGTTTTTCTAGCCCTCCTGGTCCTGGCAAGCCCCATCTTGGTAAGCGCCCAGGACAGTGTCGAGTGGTTTACTCTGGGCAATGACTATGCCCACACCCGCTATACCCCGTCTGATGAACTGAGCCCCGAGAACTTTGGTGACCTGGAAGTGGCCTGGGAATGGGATGGTGCCAGCTTCGGTGCTGTGAGTGGCCGTTCAACTCCTTCCTATATTGATGGGATTCTTTACACCGTCGCCGGCTATCCCCGGTACGTAGTTGCTATCGATCCCAAGTCGGGAGAAACCCTCTGGTCGTATCGCGAGCCCCACACACCTCGATCTGATTATTCCATGCGCGCCGACTACGGCAAGGGCGTGGCATTTGGTTATATCGATGGCCGTGGTGTTGTGCTGATCGTTTCGCCAGGTTTCTTCCTGACTGCTCTGGATGCCAAGACTGGTGTACCTCTGGAAGACTGGGGAACTCCTGTTCCGGTTGAAGGTTTTCCGGAAAGCGGTGTCGTGGACATGCTGAAGGACCTTGGTCATCCCTATGACCCTTATGAAGGTATTCCACTGGAAGTTGGTTACATCACTTCATCTTCTCCACCAATCGTTGTGAACGACACGATTGTTGTTGGTAACTCTGCAGAGCAGGGCTATCACCAGGCTCGCATCGAAAACGTGCCAGGTGACATTCTTGGTTATGACCTTCGCACTGGCGCGTTCAAGTGGAAGTTCAATGTGATTCCCAAGCCTGGTGAATACGGTCATGAAACCTGGGAAAACGATGCCTGGGAATGGACTGGTGATGTATCTTCATGGGCCCCGCTCTCAGCTGATCCTGAAAACGATCTGGTTTACATTCCAACCAATAGTGCAACGATCGATTACTACGGTGGTTTCCGACCTGGAGACAATCTATACGGTGCGAGCATCATTGCATTGAATGCCTCAACTGGTGAGCGAGAATGGCACTTCCAGTTTGTGAAGCATGAAATCTGGAACTTCGATACACCGACGGCCCCAGTATTGATGGATCTGACAGTAGATGGGCGGGATATTCCGGCTGTTGTGCAGGCTACCAAGCAGGGTTGGTTGTATACCTTCAATCGTCTGACTGGCGAACCGGTATGGCCAATCGAAGATCGTCCTGTTGAATCTTCGATCGTACCTGGTGAAGTGTTGTCTCCGGTACAGCCCCATGTGACTTGGCCTGAGCCTTACTCATTGCAGGGCTTCAGTGAAGACGACATGTTGGACTTCACACCTGAATTGAAAGCACAGTCAATCGAAGCGATGTCAGACTACACCATGGGTGGCCTGTTCAATCCGCCGATTCACGCCGATAATCCAGATGGTAAATACGCGGCTATGAACTGTCCTGGTGGGGCGGGTGGCGTGAATATCACGTCGCCACCGGTTGCAGATCCGACTACTAACACCTTTTACCTGTCTGAGCATACAGCGTGTTTTGCGCTGCGTTTGATTCCAGGTGAAGAAGCAGACCTGTTGTTCCCTAACTCTACTGGTGTAACGACAGCTCAATACGCTAATGGTGTTCCTGGTGCGACAGCACGTCCACCGCGTCACCCATCTGGCCTGCCAATCTGGAAGCCACCTTATAGCACCATCGTGGCCTACGACATGGATACAGGTGAGAAGAAGTTCACTATTCCTACTGGCGAAACTCCACAGCGCTATAAAGACGCTTTCGAGCGTGCAGGTGTTTCCGAAGATGTTTATGGCAACACTGGAACAGGTGCACTGGTACCAATGGTTGTAACACCTACTATGTTGGTTTACTCCGATACGGCTACCGATGGCACACCCATGCTATGGGCGCTGGATAAAGATACCGGTGAAATTGCCGCTGAGATCGAAGCACCAGCCCGATCCAACTACGGTATGAGCAGCTGGACCCATGACGGTCATCAGTACATCATGCTGCAGACTGGCTCCAAGCTGACAGCTATGGCATTGCCAGCCGCACAGGATACTGGCGGGGGTGCTCACTAGCATTTAGCCAAGCACGAAAAAGGCGGCCATTGGCCGCCTTTTTTGTATTCGTCAGAAATGCAATGTAACAAGGCTAAACCAGTTCAGGGGAAATGATCATTCCATTACTCCCCAACAGCCCACTTCGATCGAATACTTCTCTCTGTCTAACCACCAATTTTGGTAGTTAATCATCTTCTGCAATTAGTACTTCTCACGAATTTAGTCGATATCACATTACTGAGGATATCCGACATCCATAACTTCGAGGGAAATCCCATTAAATTTGTTATGTTATTGAATTTAAATTCAATTTTGTATGGATGGGATTGTATTTTCAACTAGCATTAATTTATGGGATTGCCTTGCTTCTCATTGAGCGGATTACTGGGAAGGAACCAAAGAAGTCACCGCTCAAGCACAGCTAACAATTATCGATTCAGGGAAAAATCTAGGTCAATAGTAGAAGGGGGATTGTGATGAGTTCGGATATGAGTTCGGATATGAGTTCGGATATGAGTTCGGATATTGAAGATAAAGAAAGTGCCAGGGTCAGGATGGCTCTGGACAACGTTGATGCCAACGTAATGATTGCAGATGCGGATAACAACATCGTATATATGAATGATGCGGTTATAGCACTGTTTAAAGAAAAAGAAGCAGCGATACAAAGTGAAATTCCAGGATTTTCAGCGGACACTTTAATTGGTACCAATATGGACGTCTTTCATAAGAATCCATCACACCAGCAAAGAGTAATCGGCGAACTCAAATCCTCTACCACTTCAAAAGCCAGTGTAGCAGGAATCGTCTTTCGAATTACTGTAAATCCTCTGAGAGATGATGCGGGCACACGCCTGGGTACAGTTGTTGAGTGGGAAGACATCACTGCTGAGCTTGCTGCTGAAGAAGAAGCTCTGAGAAACAAGCAGATCACTCAGGCTCTCGACAATGCCAGTGCCAATATCATGCTGGCAGATGCCGACAATCGCATAATCTATATGAATGAAACTGTCCTGCGCATGTTTCAATCAGTTGAGTCCAAGCTAAAGAAAGGGATTCCTGGCTTCGATTCCTCAACTCTGATTGGCCAGAGTATGGACGTTTTTCATAAGAATCCGGCTCACCAGCAAAGTCTGGTTAATGGACTTAGGGATGTTTATGTTGCTGAAGCCAAGGTTTCAGGGCTTACTTTCCAGATTTCTACGAACCCTCTTTTTGATGAACAAAGAAACAGAATCGGTACGGTTGTTGAGTGGTTGGATAGGACAGAAGAACTGGCAGTAGAAGACAATGTAAATGAGATTGTTGCGGGAGCGCTGAATGGTGATTTGAGCCAGCGAGTTGAAACCGATGGCAAGCAAGGGTTCATTCTTAAATTAAGTGAGGGAATCAATAATTTGCTTTCGGTATGTGATTCAGTCGTTACAGATACGGTCAGAGTATTGGGCGCATTATCCAATGGCAATCTGTCAGAAAAAATCGAAAAAGAGTACCAGGGTTCTTTCGAGCAGTTGAAAATAGATGCGAATTCGACAGTAGAGAGACTGGTAGATGTGGTTGGCAGTATCAAGGATTCAACCAAATCAGTTTCCACCGGCGCTGATGAATTATCTCAGGGTAATATGAATTTGAGTCAACGTACCGAGCAGCAGGCATCCAGCCTGGAACAGACCGCGTCCAGCATGGAGGAAATGACAAGTACGGTACAACAGAACGCCAATAATGCTCGAGAGGCGGATAGTCTTGCCCAGGTAGCCCGTGAAAAAGCTCAACATGGCGGGGACGTGGTCGGTAAGGCCGTGCTCGCGATGTCCGAGATCGATGGGTCCAGCAAGAAAATCGCGGATATCATCGGAGTAATCGATGAAATCGCATTTCAGACTAATCTACTGGCGTTGAATGCCTCGGTGGAGGCTGCCAGGGCTGGCGAACAAGGTCGTGGCTTTGCTGTCGTAGCCAGCGAAGTCAGAAATCTGGCCGGACGCAGTGCGACTGCTGCCAAGGAGATCAAGGAGCTGATCGAGGACAGCGTTGGAAAAGTTAACGAAGGTTCCAAGTTTGTTGACGAGTCTGGTAAGACCCTTAAGGAGATTGTGGAATCAGTGGAGCAGGTGACCAGTATCGTCGGTGAAATATCAACCGCAAGTGCAGAACAGGCGGCCGGTATTGAAGAAGTGGGCAAGGCGATCAACCTGATGGATGAGATGACGCAGCAGAATGCCGCTCTGGTTGAAGAGGCAGCTGCGGCGAGTGAAGCTATTGGACAACAGGCGCGGGATCTGAATGGTCTGGTGAGCTTTTTTAGCCTGGAGCAGAATTCATTCTAGCCATCAGCATAATGGAAAGGGGTAAAGACACCATATCCTGGCTCTATACCCCTGGTCCTGACTGCTTACAGTTGGGGCCCAGAGCTCACCAACCGCGCAGCGTCTGGGTCATCAGTAAACTTCTCGAAGTTGTTGATGAAAAGCTGTGCCAACTCTTTAGCCTTTTCATCCCAGTCAGCTGGATCGGTGTAAGTGTTTCTCGGATCAAGCAGTGAAGTCTCGACGCCGGTTAGTGCAGTTGGGATAGCCAGGTTGAAGTAAGGGAGCTGGACAACATCAGCCTCTTCAATACTGCCATCCAGAATTGCATCGATAATTGCACGTGTGGCTTCAATAGAGATGCGTTTGCCACTGCCAT
Source organism: uncultured Pseudohongiella sp. (assembly GCA_965227685.1). Classification (GTDB taxonomy): domain Bacteria; phylum Pseudomonadota; class Gammaproteobacteria; order Pseudomonadales; family Pseudohongiellaceae; genus UBA9145. Next base: position 136,856 of record CBDDGA010000002.1, read on the forward strand.
TCCATCCGGTATTTACCAAATAGGCAGTGGACCCTGCGGCTTCCATACGCTTTACCAGCACTTCCGCGTAGCGGCTCGGGTGCAAAGACAGGAAAGCGGCACCAAAGCAGCTGGAAAATGTCGGAGTGGGCTTGTCAACGCCACGCTCTGTACCTGCCAACTTCGCTGTGAATCCTGACAGGAAGTGATATTTGGTTTGCTCTGGGGTGAGTTTCGACACGGGTGGCATCACGCCGAACGCATCGGCGGTGAGAAAAATCACCTGCCTGGCATGTCCTCCTCTGGATACGGGCTCGACTATGTTTTCTATATGGTAGATGGGATAACTAACCCGGGTATTTTCTGTCCGGGAGTTGTCGGCAAAGTCGATTTGGCCGTGAATATCCACAGCGACATTTTCCAGTAGAGCATCACGACGAATAGCGTTGAAGATATCCGGCTCGCTTTCGGAATCCAGGTTGATTGTCTTGGCGTAGCAGCCACCTTCGAAATTGAACACGCCCTCATCATCCCAGCCATGCTCATCGTCGCCGATCAATGCGCGCTTGGGATCGGTAGAGAGAGTAGTCTTACCGGTCCCTGAAAGTCCGAAGAAAATTGCTGTAGAGCCGTCGCGTCCGATATTGGCTGAACAGTGCATTGACGCGATTCCCTGTAATGGCAGCAGGTAGTTCATCATGGAGAACATGCCTTTCTTCATTTCTCCGCCATACCAGGTGCCGCCAATTAGCTGCATACGTTCGCTCAGATTAAACGCGATGAAGTTTTCTGAGTTGAGTCCCTGTTTTTCCCAATTTGGATTAGTGCATTTGGCGCCATTCATCACTACGAAATCTGGTTCGAAATTGGCAAGTTCCTCGGCAGAAGGGCGAATAAACATATTCTTGACGAAGTGGGCCTGCCAGGCGACTTCGGTAATGAAGCGTACCCTGAGTCGTGAGTTTTCATTGGCGCCACAATACGCGTCAATAACGAATAATTCCTTGCCGCTGAGCTGCTCGGTTACCAGGTGCTTTAGTTCATGCCAGACGACCTCGCCTATAGGCTTGTTGTCATTGCTGCCCTGATCAGACCACCAGACAGTATCGCGGGTGGTGTCGTCCCGAACCAGATATTTGTCCTTTGGTGAACGGCCGGTGAATTCGCCAGTGTTGACAGCAACTGCTCCTGATTCAGTCAGTATGCCTTGCTCGAAACCGCCGAGTGATGGATCCATCTCTTTTTCGAAGAGAAACTCATAGCTGGGGTTGTGATGAATGACTACCGCTTCTTCAATACCGTATTTGCTGAGGTCGGGTTGGGTGAAGGATTCTTCGGCTTGCAACAAGGCTTGCGATGACATGGGCTCCGCTCGTCTAGGTTAAGGTGGTGGGTTGAAGTTGAGTTACTGCGTATACAAGATTTGTTTCTGGCAGGGGGACTGCGGCTGTGAAGCCTGGATTAGAGTATGTGCTAATTCTGCAATCTGCCTTCATTGACAATGATAGCGACCGGGCTATCTCCGACATTAGTTAATTGATAGCTCGAGCCAGGCTCTCTCCAGGCCCAGTCGCCGGGATGAGCAAGCTCCCGGGTGATTCCGTCCTCTCGGCTCACGTGGGCAATACCCTCTGTGCCAAGCACCACAAACGTAGGATTGCTGTGGGTTTGCATGCCTGTTGACTCACCGGGGGCCAGCTCATAGCGATAGGATCTAAACCAGCTGTTCTCTATTTCGGGTTCGATTGACATACCGCTTGGCTGATCGTTTTCGGACACCGGATGCCCTGAGCCGTCATGGACCAGAGCGATGATATGGAACATCCCAGGACCATCATTGCTAACTTTGTGAGTAAGAGGCTCTGACGCATAGGCGATATTTGTACCAACCCTGCCATTTTGTGGTCCGGATCCCAGGCTTATGTAAGTAAGCAAAATCGCCTGGTCGTGGGTGTGGGGAAACGATACCGTTCCGGGAATGATACGTACGTCCAATAAATGTAAGTCGCCTTCCTGACGCACCGGTCGATGCCTGGGTTCATCGAATAAATGTACGATCGTCTCTCCTGGAAATTCTTCTTGCTGGGAATAGGCAGCTGGAATAACAAAGAAAGTTGCGAGTACACAAATCTGCACATTACTGACCGATTGGTTTAACAACCGTTGCCAGCATGAAGCAAAACCTGAGGTGAAAATATGTTGGCGCCGTGAGTGCTGCATGGGCGTATTATGCAGATCGCAACGCAGCTGTCACGAAGAATTTTTATTCTGTAGTTTGACTACAAATTAGCAGTCACTGTAACCAATCGAACGCACATCATCGGGCCAAATTCCACCGGCAGGCATAACGCCATAAAACCAGTTTTTACCAAACGGAACTTTGTGCATGAAGTGATTGTTATAGTCGTCTGTCTCATCTATGCACAGACGATAAAGTACATTGAGTCCGGCACGATCATCAATACTTGGCTCCGGCGTTTCTATTAAGTCCAGCACTTCGTTCATCACAGACACTTCTTCATTCTCATGTCGAAGACCCAGGCAGTGACCCCACTCATGAGCCAGTACCACATCGATGTTAATTGGACTAATTAACTGATCGTTCAGCCAGATATCGCAGTCCAGCATTTCTTTCGTGGTTGCGCGCCAGTATCTTCTTGCTTCACCAATTTTTATTTCCTGAGCATCGGTGTCGATATCACTTGGGAGGTACTGCAAAGCCTGTAATGGTTCGGCAGCACAGTAAATTGTGGGCTTCTTGTCATAACCTGCACTGCTGTTGTAGCCAACCAATTCATGGGCAATGGGCGTCATACCATTGATTACCGGCAGAATACGTTTCTGAACAAACGCTGGGCAGCCGCTATCAACGTAAAACTTAATTTCCTGCAACCAGCGCTCATCTGATAATTCGAAACCCCGACTGTCGGGAATAATATCGATTGCGTCTCCGGCTAATGCAGCGAGGCACACGATAAATGCCAGGCGTAAATTTCTTCCGCGCCTGTGCTCTTTAACTGCAGAGCGGGCACCAGCCTGGTTTGTATCTGACACGATTCACTCCCTGAAATTTCCTGCACACCGTCCTGGTGTGGCATCCTGCTGTGGCGAGCTGTACTAAGTGTAGTAGACCTGGGGCGGCAAAAAGTTGCCGCATTTGAGAAGTCTTTCGTGGGGGAAAAAAAACGGCCCTTTAGGGCCGTTTTTGTATAAAAACTACGAACTCTTAGATCAAATTAGTGTGCATTGGAGTCCGGAATGGCTCCAGGCAGGGCAACCGCCGTCAGTTTCGCGCCGGTTTGCAGCATGATGTACTGATGACCATCGTGCACCCATGAGCTCATGCCGTAGCGGCTTTGGGCTGGTACTTCGATGCGTCCTACTTCCTCGCCGCTTGCCTTGTCGATCGCGTACAGCAGGGCAGTTTCGCCATCGCTATCCACGTCGGAGTAGATCAGGAGGTTTGCCGTCACGACCATGGAAACTATGTTTCCAGTTCCGGTATCGCCAATATCCACGCCTTCCAGAGCGGGGTTATTGCGGATTCGGTCCGGAGTCTCACCAGTCGGAATAGCCCACACGTGTTCGCCGGTATCCATATCTATTGCAGTGATATGGCTATAGGGTGGTTTTACATAGGGAATGCCTGAACGCATTCTTGGTCGACGCCCGCCACGGTCATTAGCCCAGGCTGCAAAAGTTGAGCCAGTGGGTTCTGGAATTCGAGCGTCTGCTTCTTCTCCCGGAATCAGGCGCAGGCTTTCACAGCTGTTCATGGACGTGACGTACAGGATATTGGTGGTAGGGTCAGCTACAGGAGGGCCGTAGATATTCGCGCCTCCCGCACCACCTGGGCACATCATACCGCCGATCTTGCCGCGTTCGTTTGTGCTATGTACAGGAGGAGTGAACAGCGGCCCCATGTCATATTCTGCCAGCGCTGCGATTGCTTCCTGACGCAGCTCCGGTGTGAAGTCCACCAGATCATCAATCGTAATGCCTTGCATTTCGAATGGTGCTGGTTTGGTCGGGTAGGGCTGAGTCAGTGATAGTTGTTCGCCGGGTACTTCTGACTGAGGCACTTCTCGATCTTCGAATGGCCAGACAGGTTCTCCAGTGTAGCGGTTAAAAGTGTAGACAAATCCCTGTTTGGTTACCTGTGCAACTGCGGGAATCTCACCCTGGCCTGGTACATTGAGGTCCAGTAATACTGGTGCAGTAGGTGTATCGTAATTCCAGATGTCGTGCTTCACCAGCTGGTAATGCCATTCTCTTTCCCCCGTTGATGCATTCAGAGCAACCAGGGTCGTGCCATAGAGATTGTCTCCAGGATGAAAACCGCCATAGTAGTCAATGGTGGCACCGTTGGTCGGGATATAAACCAGATCCCTTGCCGGGTCAGCTGACAAGGGTGCCCAGGACGACACATCTCCGGTCCACTCCCAGGCATCGTTTTCCCAGGTTTCGTGACCGTATTCACCTGGGCGTGGAATGATATTGAATTTCCATTTGAACTGCCCGGTGTCTTTGTCATAAGCAAGAATGTCACCTGGTACGTTTTCGACTCTCGCCTGAAGGTATCCCTGCTCAGCGGAGTTTCCAACAACGATGGTGTCGTTCACAACAATAGGTGGGGAAGAAGTTGTGATGTAACCCACTTCCAATGGAATGCCTTCGTAAGGATCGTAGGGATGCCCCAGATCAGCCAGCATGTCGACCACACCAGTATCAGGGAAGCTATCAAGAGGAACCGATCTACCCCAGTCCTTCAGTGGTCTGCCGGTTTCAGCGTCAAGGGCAACCAGGAAGAATCCCGGCGTTGAAATAATAACCACATCCTTGCCATCGATCTGGGTCATGGTCACGCCTTTTCCGTAAGACGCGCGCATCGAGTATTCCCAGCGACCGGTATTAGGAAGACGAAACGACCACTTCGTTTCTCCCGTCTTGGGGTCGATTGCAACTACGTGGCGGCGCGGTCCGGACACAGTGTAAAGAGTGCCATTAACATAGCTGGGGGTGGAGCGGCCGCTGTAGCCGTCAAAGGTAGCTCCATCCCATTCCCAGACTACTTCCAGATCGCCGAAATTATCGGCGTCTATTTCAGTGGCTGGTGTATAGCGGGTGTGGGCATAATCATTTCCCAGGGTGTACCACTCGACACTGTCCTGGGCGATGGTGCTGGTAGCCAGTGAAATGCCGGTAATTCCGGCAAGGAGCAAGGCAGAGAGTTTTTTCATTATTCTGTCCTCTAACAGCTAAAATTCAGCCCCGAAGCATAGCATGGACTGGACGCTGACGAGCGAAAGTCCCAATTTGTCACATATGGGATCAGATCCGAATCTGAGTAACTGCTGACTGAAATTCGTCTATTGTGGAATGGTCTCGTCCCAGTTCAATACCTGATGTTTCTCCAATATTTCCATCATGCGGTCCATTGGTACCGCTTCCAGGACTCCTCGTGCTGAAGATACTGTAGTGGCTTTGAAGATGGCGTTATAGATCGCTTCTTCGGTCGCTTCAGCAGTTGCTGCGAAGAGTGGGGACATGGCGGCATTGACCAGTTGCGTGGTATTTACCGGTAAATTACTTTCCCTCGGTTTTCGAACTGTGGGATCTGTTGAAAAAGCTATCACATAGTCTCCGGACCCATTACTGGCATAAGACCCGGTTCGGGCTAGCCCCATGATGGCGCGCAGTCCCAATCGGTCCAGATTCCGCGCATTCAGTGGAGCATCGGTGGCGACTACCAGCATAATCGAGCCATCTTCTTTATCCTGGTCTTCGACAGTTTCCAACACATCCCGATAGGGATAAGTGCCAAGTTCCCGTCCAACAGGCGCGCCGTTGATTGTCATATAGCCGCCGAAATTAGTCTGAACCAAGACGCCCACAGTGTATCCGCCCAGTTCCTCCGGGAGCACTCGCGAACTGGTGCCGATTCCTCCTTTCCAGCCGAATGCCTGGGTTCCGGTGCCGGCGCCCACGCTACCTTCGGCGACAGGACCGGAAGTTGCATTGTTCAGAGCGGCATAGACTTCGTTCCGACCCACAGGGTCAGCCCACATATTATTGACCCGGGAATCATTGGTTTCACCCACCACAGGATTTAAGGTGTGTTCCCCCATACCTGGCTGTTCATACATCCACTCTTTAAGGCCATTCGCTGCACTCCAGACACATAGCGTGCAGGTCAAAATAATTGGTGTCTCGATCTCACCAAATTCTCTTATCTGGGTTTCACCAATAAGTTTGCCGTAGCCATTGCCAATATGGACCCAGGCCGGAATTGGGTGGGTGTAAAGATTGCCGGGGGCGGGGATGATCGCCGTGGCGCCGGTGCGAATATCATCGCCGCTGATGATGGTTTCGTGGCCTACCAACACTCCTTCGACATCGGTAATGGCATTGAAAGCGCCGGTTTCAAATACTCCCACAATTACCCCGGCTTCCCGGGCACGTGGCCTTTCTTCTTGAGCCAGAATCGAAGTTGTGATTATCAACCCGGAAAATGCAATTGTCCGGAGGATAGCGGTGAGCATGATCGAATTCCTTCTTCTTTATATATGCATGGGAAGCCGGGTGATCGGCTTCAGCCCTACCTTAACATGGCACCTCTATGTCACTAACTGTCGATTATTGATGGAAAACAGACAGAACCCGGGTGTTATTGAGAATTTTCCAGTATCACCAGACTAAACCACGGTCATTAGCGTTGAGCCCGGTAGGCGTATAGGAGAATGACGTCTATACTCTTGATTTGAATACTAAGGAAATTACTAGTAATTAAATCTTCTATGGTCAGCAAATTCGGCCACAGCGCTGGATCATCTCCCAGCATGTCAGGCAGTGTGTCACTGCTCCACGCATTCGCTTTCTTCTACCTGAGCCTATTACTACCCGCTACTGCTGCGAACGCTCAAGAGACTTATCGCGTACTCTCAATACATGGTGTTTGGGGGAGTCGAACCTGGGATAGGGAGTTTGATCGCGATCTGGATCGCCACCTCGACACCCGATTCGGTGGCGTAGTCGAACTCACAAGCCTTAATTTGGGAATCGACTATTTCGAGAGAGGAGAGGAACCAGAAGCCATTATTGATATGGTGAAATTCCAGATCGAAGATAAGAACATCGATATGGTTATTTCAGTATTGCCCCGAACCATCGATTTCATTCAGGGAATAGGTGCGGTTGAGGGTGTACACAACCTCTTTGTCTTACCTACCGAAGAACAATTGCAAGCCGTTGCATCCAATTCGAATATCTGGGCAATTGAGTCCACAGCTATCCAGGGAATTGATGAGAACTTCTCACTTATTCTAGAGCTGGTGCCAGATGTCACTTCAATTGAGCTTGTCGGCGGCAATGGTGTGACTGATCTTACGTATAGAGATCGGGCTCGAATGGTGGCAGAAAACTATTCGGACCAGATCGACATAAATTTTCATAGCGGCCTAACACCGACTGAATTGGTCGAATTTACCCAGGACTTACCGTCAACGGCTGTAATTATGGCGCTGCCCTATGCCCAGCATGGGAACGGTGTTCGCACCAGTGAGTCTGTCCTGATGCCTATATTAGCGGCACGTGAGGACATACCGGTATTCGCCATTTCAGATGTCATGGCTGAATTGGGAGCACTGGGGGGCTCATTGTCCTCAACTGACGTGTATGCCGAAGCAGCGGCAACCACTATAGGAAACATCATCTATCAGCGGGCAAACTATACTCAGTCGATCCGGGCTACTAACAGCACTGTGCTGGATTGGGTAAAGCTACAGCGCAATAACCTGGATCCCAATCGACTTTCAGTTCCTTACACACTGGTAAACAGGCCGGTGCAGTTGTGGGAAGAGTATCCTTACTATGCGCTGGCTGCGGTCAATCTGTTCTTAATTCTGGTATTGGGCCTGTTGGTGCAACAGTACTCTCTGCAGCGTATAAGAACTGCCAATAAGCGTATAGAGGAGAGCGAACGGCAGGCACTTGAGATAGCAGAAAGATATAGCCTGCTTACCATGAATTCTCTCGATGTGATCTGGACCTGGGATGGTCGGGTTAATGCGCTTTCCTACTGCAGCCCCAGCATCCATCTGCTGCTTGGGTACACGACAGAAGAATTTATGGGCATGCATTTGACAAAGATAATGTCTCCTGAGTCGGTTGCAGATGCGAAGGAGAAAATATTTGATAAATTGCAGGACTCCCAGGTGTTTGAGGCTGAGATGATTCACAAAGACGGATCATCAGTGTGGGTAGAGATAGCCGCCAAACAAATTGAAACGGATGAAGGGGACAGCCAAGAGTGGGTAGGTGTTACCCGGGATATAACCAAGCGCAGGCAACAGGAAAAAGAGCAGGAGCTTCTGCAAAAAGAAGTCAGGCAGGCTCAGAAGTTTGAGTCTCTCGGATCTCTTGCAGGTGGTATAGCCCATGACTTCAACAACATCCTTGGAATCCTCATGGGTATCACCGACTTGTTGAAAATAGAACTGGCAGAGAACAAACGAGCCATCGAGCTTATCGATAAATTATCGAAGGGAACCAGCCGGGCCAGGGGATTGGTCAGTCAGATTCTGACTTTTTCCCGCCAGTCCTCGGGAGCCAAAGAAATTGCGGAATTAGTACCGGTGCTTGAGGAAGCAATTGATCTCATTAGCACTGGTGTGCCAAGAAACATTTCCATTGTTAAAAATTTTCAGGGCGACGCCTTGAAAATCCTGGCTGATCCGAATCAGGTTGAACAGGTACTGGTAAATTTACTCACCAATGCCTATGAAGCTATCGGCGAAGAGGAGGGGGAAATATCGGTTTCGCTCGAAGCCGTACATGTGGATGAAGAAGTTGAATTTGACCACGGGCAGCTGGTAGCTGGTGACTACGCACTGATTAAAGTTAAGGACAATGGGCCAGGCTTGGAGAAGGATAAGATCGATCGCATATTCGATCCCTTTTACACATCAAAGCAACTGGGAAACGGCATGGGTCTGGCAATTGTTCATGGCATCATGCTTGAACATAAAGGGGCAATTGATGTAGATAGTTTGGCTGAAGGTGGTCTCGAATTCTCATTGTACTTTCCATTAAGCAATGAAGGTGGTGTTGCTGTAAGGCAGAAGGCAAAGAATATTACCATTGCTAAGAAGTCTAACATTATGGTTCTGGATGATCAGGATGAACTGCTAAAAACAGTGACCCTGATGTTGGAAGCGATGGGGCACAATTGTGTTCCTTGTTCCGACCCTCACAAGGCAATCGATATACTCGCCAGGTCACACACGGAACTGGATCTTTTGATTACAGACTACTCCATGCCAGATATTTCCGGATTGGACATCATTGAACACTGCCGTAGCCACTATCCCGAACTCAACCTGATTCTCACAACAGGGTACAACGCTGAACTGCAGAATGAAGTCAGAGTCGGGACCATGGAGCTTCCGCAGATTTTGCAGAAACCTTTCACCCTTGAATCACTTAGCCAGGTCGTTGAAGATTCCCTGCATTAGTGCTGATTACTGGGGCTGGCCCCAGTCTTACCTTGCAGGGGAAAAACGTGTAGCATACCGCCAGCATCCCAAATCTGCTGAATAATAATGCCGTATAAAAACAGCACCCTGCGTAGAAGCGTTTTGTGGTTTCAATCGCACATCGGCTCACAAATTCGTATTGTGAGCTTACTGCTTCTCTCCCTGATTTCCGTTGCTGCACACACCCAGGAACCAATCGAAGTCACTGAAGACGTGATGCGAACGGTAATGCGCGGTGCTGAATCCTTCTCCCTTAAAGAAGGTAGTCCCGGAGTCTATCGTGCTTTCCGCAGAGATCCGGCCAGCTCCGAGTCGCAGTTAATGGGGTATATATTTGAGACCCCGGACTGGCCTCCAGAGGAGATTGGTTATAGTGCTCCCGTTGATGTGCTTGTCGGTATTGATGTTGAGGGCACAATTACCGGGATCGAAGTGTTGCACTATATCGAGTCCTACAAAAGCATTCGCGGCGATTTCATTAACTCCGAGTATTTCCCGCAGCAGTTTTCAGACAAGAATATCGTGGAAGATTTTCGGGTAGGCAGAGACATTGATGGAATATCCAGAGCTACTATAACCAGCTGGGCAGTTGCACGAGGTGTTCGGGATTCGGCACGGCGCGTGGCCCAGGCCTACTTGCCGGATTCAGAATTTGTAGCAAATACAAGCGGAGATGCTGTTGCCCTTAAAGTATTTGAGGAGCAGAGTTGGGAAGAAATGATCGAGTCCGGGCTGGTTAAGGAATGGAAGATCATTCAGCCCGACGAAAGTAATTTGAACTTGACTCTTGCGTTTATGGGCCATGATGGCCTCGGCAGCATTCTTGTAGGTGAGGAGGACTATTCTCGTGCCGATCGTGATGCCAGTAATCGCTCACGTGATGGCAATATGCTATTGGTAGGTATCGATGGCGACTCCACGCGACCATTCCGTCAGGAGCGATTAGCGGTCAAACAGGGTGAGGAGATTTATCCTATAGAGCGCCGCCGATTCGTTTACGCGGGCAGTGCCGATTACGGAAAGATTGCCGGTCGGATGCGATTCGCTGGTGCCATGGTTTTGATGCCCGAGATCGACTTGTCGCTGCCATTTTCTGTTCTGTATAACACCGGTGGAGAAGTTGGCGAGTTTGGAGGTATTCATGAGATCGACTATCAGGTTCCACCACTCGCTCTTGCTCTTGCAGAAGGCAGCAGCATTCCTCCCGAACTGTTGCCTATAGAGGAAGATGAAGAGGAGTATTACGAAGAAGACAGTCTGCTCTCTTCTTTACTGTATGACGCACCTATAGACGAAGTGATCATGATAGTCCTCATTTGCGCTATGGTGATGACCGGATTTCTACTGAAGAATGCCTATGTCCGATGGGCGACTCTTGGGGTAACTCTGATCTACCTGGGCTGGATGGATGGCGGCTTTGTTTCAGTATCCCACATCACAAACGGTATTAAACTTGGGCCTTCGCTCTTTCTTTCAGACTTGCCATTGCTGATTATCATCGTATTCACTGTGCTGACTACCTTACTGTGGGGACGGGTATTCTGCTCATCTTTGTGTCCGTTTGGGGCATTGCAGGATTTCATCACGCGCTTCGTGCCCAGGAAATGGCAGTTCAATGTGCCTCAGGCAATTCACGACAAGGCGTTGTATTTAAAGTATGGAATACTCGCGTTTCTGGTGATCGCGGCAGTGGCTTACGCCGACATGAGCTTCTTCCAGTATTTTGAACCTTTTGGTACGGTATTCTATATATCGCGATCTGTTTTATTGTGGGGCATTGCAGCTGCATTCCTTCTCGGGGCAGTTTTTATTCCCAGATTTTATTGCCGCTACGCCTGTCCTCTCGGAGCTGCCCTGGGCGTGACTTCTTTGATTTCACCCTGGCGCATTAAGCGTGTGCCTCAATGTGATGTGTGTAAAGTCTGTGAGCACGCCTGTCCAACTGGCGCTATTCGCGGGCCAGAAATTGATTTTAAGGAATGTGTGCGTTGTGATATTTGCGATTACAAATTGATTGCGCGTTCAGGTGTTTGTAAACACGATATGGATACGGTCAAGATCCGTGTGAAAGATTGGGAAGCAGCTACGGCATAGTGAATAGAGACTGATTTAGGTCTGAAACAAAAAGGGCGCTCATGGAGCGCCCTTTTTGTTTGCTTCGCTAATACTTACTTAACTCTACGCATCGTGGTAATGCGGTAGGAGATTACTTCGCCGCCAGCCCAGTTTTCTGTGCGGGTTTCATAAGTATCCTCATCAATGATTCGCATCCAGCTATGGTGGGCATGGGGATCTGAATCAACATCCATATTGGTACCTTCAGTAAATTTAAAGTCGATTACTCCAGCTTCATTTGACTCAACAAATGCCATGGATGGCTGATTGCCGATCGCGCAGTAGTGGGTGTGGATAAGTTCACTTTTCCCATTCTGATGATACATGCTCACCATCTCGGCTGGGGTACCTTCTGCGAAGGTCTGCATGACTGTAGAGTTACCAATATTTTTGAAAGAGACAGTAGAAGTGGTTTTTTCCACATCATCAATCGTCTGGCCCACGGGAACGAATGCGCCTTCGCCTGTCCATGTACCTTCCAGCTTAAGCATGGTCTGGAATGCCTGATCTGGTGTAAAGCCATCGCCAGCTAATGCTGTCGAGCTTAGCAGAACACTGGAACCCATAAACACGGTGGTTAGTAGTTTTTTTCTGGTGCTTGTAGTCATCGGGCTACCCCCTGAGAAGTGTTCTAGCAGACTATTGAACCTCAATCAGGGTGTCAATAGAGCAATTCAGGGTTCCCTGGAATGACCGCGGTGTCTGGGCGCTGGACAAAGGCGTCGGAGATAGATAGCTTTAGGTCGGCGGAAAGCTGGCCCAGCCATAGCATAAAAACAAACGTAGTCGGAGGTATCCATGACTCATCGCCGCGAATTTCTGAAATATCTCGCAGCTAGCCCTTTGCTCACCAATTACTCAGCCTTTGCTCAGGAAGTTGAGGAAACTCTGGGTCAGCGACTTACCAGACCTGGAGATGTCATAAACGTATTTGAAATGGAGGCTGTTGCCAGGGAGAACATTCCTCCAGCGCACTACGGATACTTATCAACTGGTGTAGACGGTGATCACACACTACGAGCGAATCGTGATGGGTTCAGTCGATTTCAGATAAAACCACGGCGCCTGGTTGATGTCAGTGAAACAGATACCCGGGTGAATGTGCTCGGTTCGGAAGCCAGTTCGCCAATCTTTATCTGCCCCGTTGGTAGTCAGGGTGCCTATCATGCTGAAGCCGAACTTGGCACGGCTCGGGCAGCTGCAGCCAAAGATCACCATATGGTGTTGTCCACGCAATCATCCACTGCTGTGGAAGCAGTGGCGGAAGCTCGTGGAGCACCGATCTGGCATCAGCTTTATCCAACTACACGTTGGGAATACACCGTGGCCATGTTGCAAAGAGCAGAAGCGGCCGGATGCACAACTGTTTGTCTGACTATAGATTTACCTGGTGGCCGCAACACAGAAACTCAGTCTGTGATGATGAGGGAAGACACGCGTACCTGTTCTGATTGCCATCGTGGTCAGTCCAAACCGATCTTCGATGGATTGGATATGGGTGGAGTAGGGCTAAACAATCCAAATCTGACCTGGGATGTGATTGGTCGTATGAAAGAAGTGACCAATATGAATGTGGTAATTAAAGGCATCGAAGTAGGAGTGGATGCGGCTCTAGCCGTGGAAAATGGTGCAGATGCTGTTTGGGTTTCCAATCATGGCGGCAGGGCCACTGAAACTGGCCGAGCCAGCATCGAGTGTTTACCGGAAGTGGCAGCAGCGGTGAATGGAAGAGTGCCTATCATTATTGATGGTGGTTTCCGTCGCGGCACAGATGTGTATAAGGCATTGGCTCTGGGGGCCACAGCTGTAGGCATTGGCAGACCTTATTGCTGGGGTTTGGGAGCATTTGGTCAGGCTGGTGTAGAAAGAGTATTGGATCTACTCAACAGGGAATTGCTTATTACAATGCGCGGTAGTGGCACACCAACTCTGGATTCAATCACTTCCAATTACATTCATGATGTCGGCCACAGGGTGCCAGTTGGCACTATTGGTAGAGATCTGTACTAGATCGCAATCAATTGAGTGCCAGGCGCAGCTAATTAATTCCTAGACGAGATTTCTGCTGATCAACTCAGGCGGAATCTTGTCTGCGATCTTCTCATGCAGCTTTGGCAGTTTGGACCAGTGCAATCCGCCGTTGTAATGGTGAGCGGTATGATACCCAAGATTGCCTGTTAGCAGGTTGTACCAGGGATTCAGATTGTTGTAAGAAGCAGTGAAATGATCTTCCGTGCTTCGGCCTGCGTGATGCTCATAGGTTGCCCACGCTGTCATAAATAAACCCATGACCATGGGTAGAGCAAACAGAAAGAAACCTGCAACCGGGTTGTTGACTACCAGCCCTGCGACTATGAGAAAAGTCAGCGCTGTAAAAGTCAGAAACTGTTTCTGTTCCTTGGGAAATTCCTTACCCACCAGATAGCCCCGGTAATAGGCTGTTGCGGTAATAACAAAACTGTATTCCAGCTCTCCCATCTTGCTGCCGTCTTTGCGCATCCAGCGACTCTGATCCTTGGTCTGATCCAGGTAATTCTGGTGGTGGCCATATACATGATGCAGAACCCACAGATTAGTGCAGGTTCCGGTATGTAATGCGTAGAAGAATTCCAGGATGCGGTTGAGCGGAGTGTACCTGAATGTAGGCGCATGCTGGTGATGATGGTTCCAGGCACAAATCTGCGACTTGGGAATAATCATTAAGTAAAAATAGGCGCCCAGAATGTAGGGGTTCTGAATGGTGAAATACAGAACAAAATCGAGCGCGCTAAGTGCAAGAATTATGGTGACCGGCCACCGGTCTTCAGCATGTTTGAATGCGGAAAGGCGTTTACCCACTGAGATGACATCCCTGTTGCTTTAGTTTTATGACTTCCAACAACTATTGTAGCCAAGGAAAGCATTTAAAACTATGGGATATGTCCAGAAATCCAGGCCTTTGGCCGGCCAATACAGGTATTAATACTGATCGTGGCGTTTTAGCCAGGCCATGGTAAAGGGTAAGCCTTCCTCATTTCTGCCTTTCGGTGTCATATCCATGATGTGATAAGCACTATTGAAGATATCCAGTCCCCGGGCGAAAGTAGAATAGGTGTGGTAGATTGATCCATCCTCTTCCTGCTGGAAAACGCTGAAGCCCGGTGCTTCATCCATTGAAAAGGGTATTGTATTGAAGTTGTAGTTTGCTTCTCCCGACTCTCTTTGCTCTTCGGTAAATGACACCGCAAAGTCAAAATTGAAATCTGAGCCTTCGGAAGAAAACCAGTCGAAACCCCAACCCATACGTTCTTTGTACGCCAACAGTTTGTCCAGTGGGCCACGTGACACTACAGTAAGTTTGATATCCCGATGAGCGAGATGGATCTCGGTTCCATTGTAATTGTCAGCCCAGAATGAACAGCTGGGGCAGCCTTCCTCCCAACCCTGCCCCATCATGAAGTGATAGATTACCAGTTGGGATTTACCGGCAAACAGCTCCCCAAGACTGGCTTCACCATTGGGTCCCTGGAAACGGTAATCTTTATCGATTTTAACTTTGGGTAGGTTCCGCCTGGCCGCGCTGAGTTCATCTCGAAGACGGGTGAATTCTTTTTCCTTCGTCATGAAATCTTTACGTACGTTTACCCACTCTTCGCGGCTAACAATAGTTTGGCTCATTTCTATCCTCCACATTCAACATCGTCGGCCTCCACAATCAGTGGTTTACCGGTTTCGAGATAAGTCTTAAGTCCTGACAGAATAGTTGGCCAGCCTCCACCAACGTTGTTATAGGTTGTGTTCTCTGATTCAAAATCATCGTGTACGACGGTGAGTTTGCAGGCATTTGCATGAAGTTCTTCTATTTCAAAACAAACTCGTGAATACGGATCCCGTTCACCGTTGGCCGCAGTGTGCCCGCGAAAACTGTATACGATCTTGGAGATAGGCTGGCAGGTGATTACTTCGCCACTAATGATGTCTTCGCCTTCGGGATTGAAGTACTCCACCCTGGCACCAGAACGCCATTCCGATTTAACTTTCAACTTGAAGAAGTAGTGCTGGGTGATTTCAGGATTAATGAGTGCATCCCACAGCAAAGCGTTACTGGTTTGAATAATGATGTTGTATACGTGTTTTGGCTTCATGCTTTTTTTATTCCTGTACCTTGCTCTATTCCATCGCGCAGATCGATAAGCCCCTGTGCCCAGGGAGCGGCAAAACGTGAAATCCAGCGATCAGCGATTTCCTGAATGGGCACAGTATTGAGATATAGATGTTTTTTCCTGCCTTCCTTGCGACTGCTGATGAGTGCAGCCTCTTCCAGAATCTTTAGATGTTTCATCACAGCAAAGCGGGTTATGTCTGGAAACCTGGATTCGAGCTCGCCCACAGTCTGACCATCTTCCTCTTTGAGAAAATCCAGTATTTGACGCCGGGTGGAGTCACTTAATGCCTTAAATACCCTGTCCATGCAGGAGACTATATGTGACCTAAAGGTCACATGTCAACACATGGAGCGGTTTAGTACATCCAGCTGTTCATCAGCCGGGCTTAGATCAGCAGATAGATTACGAGGGTTACAGCTCCAGCCAGCAGTGCATAGGGCAATTGGGTTATGACGTGATCCATATGGTCGCTGCCTGCGCCAACAGAGGAGAGCACCGAAGTATCCGATACGGGAGAAGAGTGATCGCCAAAGATTCCGCCTCCAACCACCGCTGCAATAGCCTGATATACCAGAGGGTTGCTTGCGTCACCGCCGCTGAACTCATAGGCGATTGGCAGTGCGAAGGGAATCATCAGGGCGTAGGCACCCCAGCTGGTGCCGGTGGAAAATGAAATAAGCCCGGTGATTAAAAACGTTGTCGCCACAAATAATGCTGGCGTCATTAACGAAGAAAATGTGTTGAGGATGTACTCAGCTGCGCGCAGATCCCGGGTTATGTCATTAATGGCATAGGCCAGTCCCATAAGTACTATTGCCGGCATGACGCTTTTGATGCCTCGCATGCCTATTTCCATCAGTTCATTAATAGTGCCAACAACGTTTTTAAAATACAGCGAGGTGCTGAGATATAAAACCGCCAGCATAAACGCCTCGGCAATTTTCATATTACCGAAGACAAAGTAACTGATGAGGATAGTGCCGAACACGATGATGATTGGCACAGCCAGATCAAAAAGCAATGAAGAGCTTGTGCTCTTGCTCGCAAACAGATCCGCACCATCTTCACTTACCATAGGTACCGCTCCGTCTCGCAGTACTTTTCCTTCAGTTCGCGCTCTGTTCTCGGCATTTTTCATGATACCGATGTCCGGAAAGATCTCCATGGCAACAAGGAAAGCTATTAGCAAAGCCAGCATGGGATAAAAATTGTAAAGTATGGCATTGGCAAAAACTGCTACTGCCTCGTCAAGACCTGTGACAGGACCACCTTCGGCGGCAATCAATCCAGCCAGGTAAGCACCCCAAGACATGAATGGAATAAGCACACAGACAGAAGCTGTAGTGGAGTCGAGCAGGTAGGCCAGCTTTTCCCTGGAAATAGCAGCGCGATCCGACAATGGACGCATGATAGGCCCGACCATAAGTGGGCTAAAGTAATCGTCGACCACCAGAAAACCCAGTATCCAGGTGGTGGTCTTGACCTGCTTTGCGGTTTGTCCGCGTTGAGAAACTTTGTCAGCAAACCTGGCGATCACTCCTGACGCCTTGAATAGTTCGAAGAGGATGCCAATGAAAAGCACTATCAGTGACACCCAGATGAAATCTCCGTTCAGTGCATTCTGAAGGAGATCGCTAAAGATATAGATTGGGTTAAACAGCCATCCGTCAGCGCTGTACCCGAGCATGATCACACCCACAAAACAGCCACATAGTAGAGCAAATATGGCATTTCGGGTTTTGAACGCGGTAGCCAGAGAAACTACCAGAGGCAGAAGAGAGAAGAGGCCAAAATCCATGGTCAATTACATTGAGCCGAGACGCGTTATCGCGTCTCTGGCTTTCCTTTGTTGAAAACTACTATCAGACTAGCGGCTTGCCTGCTGACGATCTTTAACCCGTCCCGCACTCAGAATATTTGGAATAGCGTAATTTCCTTCATGGCAGGCATATTCGTACATGACATATTCCGGTTCATTGGTCAGTGGCATGGAAATAGTGAAAGGCGAAGAAAAATTTACCGGATCATCGACCCGCGCCTCCCACATGATGGTGCTTTCGCTAACACGTGTAAATCGTTCCACAACATGTAGTTGGTCGCTTGCTGGCACACCCTTTAAACGTCCACCGGCACTGCTATTAGCGATCATGCCGCGATCGTTAAAGTTCTTTGTCTCTACTACCAGCGTGTCACCCTCCCAGCGAGCAACCGAATCCCCCATCCAGAGTTTAACCTTGCCATCGATGTAGTCGGTTTTATTCAGATGGATAGTACGCACGTCATGGATCATTTCGTAAACGATGGTGAACGTGTCTTCAGTCTGAATGAACCGATAGGCATTGTTATAACCGGCAGGTAACATCGAACCAGGTACACCACGTGTGATACAACGATCCCAGACCGTATGATAGATGTAATGATTTTCCACGTTGGCAAAATAATAGTCTCTGGTAGCGAGAGCAGATTCGCGAATAGGTGCACGGCCATTTGGTGGATCAACAATCATCGAAGTCTGACCGGTGGACAAAACTGTATCCCCTGAGTCAAGCCATACCTGGTTGTAGCCACCAACGCTCCCACCGGCTTCCACCACGATGTTGTTGTCATTACGCTCCCTACGTTCAGCGATATTGCGTTCCATCGTGGCTATTTCGTCCTCGCTAAGGAACTCGCGATCTGCCAATGAGGTTGGCCTCTCAATGGGAGTGATGGTGTCATTGGTCCAGACGCCACTGAAATCTGGCTGACCATTTTCCAGGCGGGGGACGATGTAGTCCTGCGCCAGTGCAGTCTGGAAAACCAGTGCCACAAACAGGCCGCTGGTAGCTTTAATAAGAGAATCTTGAGTACCCATGGTAGTTCCCCGGTTCTTGTTTTCAGGACTTCCAGAAAAAAGCGGGCTACAACAAATGTCGTAGCCCGCTCCTTAGTATCACTGGCTTGTTAGCCTACCGGCTGTCAGCTGATTCTTCCAGCCAGGAAAAATCATCTTCGCTTTGATCCAGAATAGTCGAACGCTCGCGGCGTAATTGTTCTTCACGTTTTGCCTGCTCCAATACGTCCGGAGGCAGATCACGGCCAACCACGATGCCTCTTGGTGTGGTTGGTGCGAAATAGATGCGGGCATTGGCCATCTCATCAGTAGTAGCCGGTCCATAGACTACATCCTGAGTTGGATCTGGATTCCAACGATTGCCTTCCGAGTTGTCGAACCACCAGCTCATGTGCAGGGTGGAACCTGCTGGCAAGAATTTGGGAGTTTCGTACTCATAAAGGAACTGCCAGTTGAAGTCGTATTTTGGCACCCACAGTAGCACTTCGCGTTCACCATCAGGGTATTCCACTTCGTAGCGCATCGCTTTGCCGCGGTAGTGCATATGTGGACCCATGGAGAGCAGGTAGATGTCTTCTTCAATGTCATGGGTATTTGTTACTTCATAGTTTGGATCGCCGGCAGGTATTGTCCAACCTCTATGAGGTAGTAGATTGGTTTCCACTACGTAGTCAATCACGTCACCATCTTCATAAAATTTGAAGCCTGCGCGGGTGTTGTCCACCACACCAGTGCCTTCACCGGTATCCTTGTGGTAGTGCATGTTTACCGTGATGAATGGGTCATCAGGAAGCAGCACACCCCATCCTTCGGGATAGGTGAATGGACCACGCCCCGGTACTCCGACACCCATGTGGCTGGAAACGATGTGGTGCACATGGGGGCCTCCTGGATCCAGCTCAGCCATAGAAATCCACTTCGGATTTTCATGGGCACCTTCCGGCACAGGCATATGGACAGTTGGCTGCCAGTCTTCTACATCCGGGCCAACATAAACAGGCTTTTCAAACCCTACGACCAAATCAGGTTCGCCAATCCACCAGCCGGATTCCGGCATTGCAGTACCCACACTGGAGCTGCCCGCCGCGCTTTGTGCTGCATTGGGGTCGCCTTCGAGGGCACCACCATCTACCCAGGCAATCAGCAGATCTTTGTCTTTCTGATCGATATAACGCTCGCCTTTAAATTCTCCACGATGGCGCTCATGGGCACCCCAGGGAGGCATGTAGCCAGTAACCAGTGCGTTCTTGATCAGAGGAGCCCAGATCTTTGCCTGGTCGTAGTGCATCAGTGACATGGGGGCTGAAATTCCCCCCACATCAGGAGGTGTATCCTGATGGCAGGCCACACAGTTATTCATGAACACGGGCAGGGCGTCTTCGTAAAAAGTGGGAGCGTCTTGCGCTGAAGCGTTGACGACAAATAATGCTGTAACGCCAGCAATCATCAGGCTTGAGAGCTTGGAAACGGGGAATTTCATAGCGATTCCTTGTTCTTATAAAAGGCTGCTCAACAGACTAATCCCAAGCCATCAATTTGTCCATAGGATTGAACCGGTTCAGGGCTCTGGCCAACTCAGCTAAACCACTGTATTTCACAGGGTTTCCTGCTCTTTGTCAGGGCCGGATACTGGCTCTCATAATGATCGTATATTTCGATCAAACCTATCGAAATTTCTCGTTTTACCGATGGATTAGTCATGGCTAAGATAGCGCTCGTTAGTTACTTAATTATTCTTTTTTTGGTTGAGGTTGGTCATGAGTGTTGCAAGTGTTCCCCAGGTGGTCTTCAAGACCCGCGTTAGAGATGAATCGGTAGAAGGCGAAAATCCATTTCGCTGGCAGGATGTGAGTAGTGAAGAAATTTTTGCCAGGCGCCGGGTGGTGATCTTTGCTTTGCCGGGAGCCTTCACACCAACCTGCAGCAGCACACATCTGCCAGGGTTTGAAGCGAAGTATCAGGAGTTCAGAGATCAGGGTGTGGATGAAATTTATTGCCTTAGTGTCAATGATGCCTTCTCAATGTTTCAGTGGGGCAGGCAACTGGGTGTGCAGAATGTAAAACTTCTGCCAGACGGCAATGCTCACTTCACCAGAGGCATGGATATGCTGGTCAAGAAGGAAAACCTGGGCTTCGGTGACCGCTCCTGGCGCTACTCCATGCTGGTAGAAGACGGCGTTGTTAAGAAAATTTTTGAGGAAGCAGGTAAAGAGGATAACTGCGCAACAGATCCTTTTGAATGCAGCGATGCAGATACCATGCTTGCCTATATCGAATCTCTCGATGCGCTAGCGGCATAACAGCCAACAGCGCTTTCCCCGGAACGGCGGCTTGTTCACTACTGAATATTTCCCCCTTTGCCGCCGTTCTTTTTTTACCTGCCCAAGTCGTCTGACAGACTAAACGTCTCCAAACAGCATACGCAGGTGGCTGCGATAATTCTGTACCTGATCAATTAAAGCCTGATTGTCGTCGTAGGCTTTTGCCAGAAGTATTCCACCTTCAACGCAGCTGGTGAACATATCCGCCAGGGCGTCGACACTTACTTCCATCTTCGGCGGATACTTCGCGATGATGTTTTGCAGGCGAACAACGATCATGTCCCGCCATTCCTGCATACCGATCTGGATCCGGCTGCGGATGTCTTCATCAAACTGCTGGGTTTCATAGGTGAAGGCTGCAGCCAGACACCCGGGATGAACATCGGTCATGCCGGCAACCATTTCCCCAAATAAATTCAAGAAAATAAGGGCCTGTTGCAAGGGATCTTCACTGAGGCTGTCAGCGCGTTTGCTCAGATCAGTGAATACTTCCGTGTCCATCTGGATATAGCGGTCAATCAGTGCTCGGGCCAGTTCAGCCTTGCCATCGAAATGGTAGAAGAACCCGCCCTTGGTGATGGCGGCTTTGTCGATAATCTGTTCGATTGTGGTTCCGGCAAAACCTTGCTGGAGAATGATCGCTTCCGCTGTGCTGAGAATGCGCTCGCGGCTGCTATTTGAGCGGGTATTGGTCACAGTGTCTCTCATTAATTCTGATATTTGCTGTTGAAACGTCTGAATTTCCTGCTTTCAGGCGACGCTTAACTATACCAGCGGTATAGTTAATTTTCAGAACAGCTAAATAATTGGGTACTGATTACCGTAACCGGATGCAAGTGATTGAATTCACGGTTAATGTGAAGTGCATCATATTCTTACTTCTGGTCCACTAGAATGAGGGGTTCTGACTCCTTAAACTGCGCCCCCAATTGACAGGCGGCGACCTGTCTCAAATCAAATATAACGATTAAATACTTAACGAGAGAATCTGAACGAACAGTCAGGTACTACTCTGGAAAGACAGAAAGCAGGAGAGTTCAACAATGAGACATCTGTTTTTGGCTGTGGCGGGCATAGCGGCATCGGCGTTTGCTGTGTTTGTATCATTCACATCCGCTGCAAGTGCCCAAACCGTTCCCCTTTACGATGACCTGGGGGATTACCACTACGAGATAAGCACCAACAATTCGCTGGTTCAGCAGTACTTCGATCAAGGCCTGCGTCTTTACTACGCCTTTAACCATGCGGAAGCGATCAGAGCTTTCAGGGAAGCCCAGCGTCTGGATCCAGCCTGTGCTATTTGCTGGTGGGGAGAGGCTCTGTCCTATGGACCCAACATCAATTTGCCGATGGATCAGCCTTCCGGTCAGGCTGCTTACGCTGCCATTCAGCAGGCAGTTGCTTTAAGTGCAAATGCAAGCGCAAAAGAACAGGCCCTGATCGAGGTGCTGGCCAGTCGCTATACCGCGGATGTGCCAGAAGATCGCGCCCATTTGGATCAGGCCTACGCCGATGCATTAGCAAAACTGGTTCGTCAGTATCCTGACGACATGGATATTGGAGTGCTCTATGCCGAAGCCCTGATGGATCTTCGCCCCTGGGATTACTGGAATGCCCAGGGTGAAACTCAGCCGGGAATTGATATCGCGCTGAACCATTTACAAAATGCCATGGCCGCCAATGAAAACCATCCCGGTGCCTGTCACTTTTATATCCATGCTGTGGAAGCAGTCTTTCCTGAGCGGGCAGTACCTTGCGCTGAGCGATTGGCAATCTTAATGCCTGGTGCGGGGCATCTCGTTCACATGCCTGGCCACATCTATATTCGGGTGGGGCGTTACCTGGACGCAGTAGAAGCCAACGAGCACGCTGTTCATGCTGACGAGACCTATATTCAGGATCAGCACCCTGGCATGGGAATGTATACGGCGGGCTATTATCCACACAACTATGACTTCATGGCATTCGCCGCCATGATGATTGGGCGCAGTGCAACCGCCATCGAATCGGCGGAAAAGGTAACTTCTTTGCTACCGGAAGAGCTATTCGGAAGTCCGGGGATGGATTTTCTGCAGCACTGGACCGTACGTCCGTTGCAAATGCAGATACGTTTTGCACGATGGCAAGATATTTTGCAGCACCCGGAACCTTCTGAAATTTATCCCCATGCGAAAGGCCTTTGGCACTACGCTACCGGCAGGGCGTTGCTGGCGACAGGCGATATCGATGCAGTAGGCAATCATCTGGAAGCGTTACGCTTAACTATTCAGAATCCGGCACTGGAGGGTCTGGGGATGGAGTTCAACCAGTCTCGCGATTTACTCGCTATTGGCGAGAGAGTGCTAGCCAGTTGGATGGCAGCAGCAGAAGATGACTTTGAGTCCGCGATTGCCGCTATGGAAGATGCAGTCCGGTTAGAGACTAATCTGCTATACGGGGAACCGCCGGAGTGGTCGGTCCCGGTGAGACAGGAATTTGGTGCGTTGTTGCTTAAAGCCGGAAACAATGTAGCGGCAGAGTCTGTGTTCAAGGAAGATCTGGCGAAGTTTCCTGAAAATGGCTGGTCTCTGTACGGCGCTATCAAGGCAATGGAAGCTCAGGGCAAAACTGCCGAGGCTCGCGACATGCAAAATACATTGGATAGAGTGTGGGCTACTGCCGATGTTGATCTGGATGAGATTTTCTAGATTGTACGGCAGCGTTACATCAAGAAAGGAAGAGCATTGCTCTTCCTTTTTGTAATTTCATTGTAGTTTAAGTTGGCAAACCCTGTTACGCCCATGGATCATTCATGCGGCTGAAGAATTCACGGTGACCATTAAGAATCCGATCTCTAGTTCGCATATCTGGCGTGGTGTCGTAAATGTTCCTGTCGAAAGAACCGCCCAACAAAATTCCGTCACTTCTCGGAAACATGTAATGACCGTTATTGCCAAGAATAATGTAGTCCACTTCGGGTTGCGGCAGTAAAAAACTCAGTTGTCCCTTAATGGCCAGCATATTCTGGTCATTAAACAGTTCTTTAGAGCCAAGCCCGGTGCAATTGATGATGACTGGTTCCTGCAAGTTCATCAGCTCTTGTTGGGTGTGAAATTCGCGCAGTTCAATCTTACCGCCAGCAGTGTAGAAGTCTTCCATTAAGGCAGGCAGAAATATTGCCGGCTCTATCAGCATCGTGTCGTAGTGATAAACATGGTCGGCAGCAAAAGGGTGCTGGGCACGGCTCATATCAATTCGCTGCGGATACAAATAAGGATACTGTTCCGGTAAGGTATCGCCCTCAAGAGGTCCTGGTAGTACGTGGTAGTTGCTAATCCAGCGGACGCCATAACGGGGACCTACAAGATTCTGAAAATAACGGTAGGAATGCTGCATAGCCAGTTCATACTGGCTCATGAATGCCCCATCCACCTCAGGCCGATCGAATACTGAGGTTGCTGACCATTGTCCACCGGCAACATTGGACGTTGTATTGGGTGGTAAGTCTTTAGAGTAAATAGTGACTTTCCAGCCTTTATCCTGCATGAGCCTGGCGGTAGTAAGTCCCATTACACCACAGCCTAATACTGCGCATTCTTTATGAGGCGTTTGGATGGCCAGCTCCATGGCCAGATGGGAAGAACCCCAACTCAGGGTGATGCCACCGCCGCCGTGTCCATAGTTATGAACCAGTACTTTGTCATTACGTCGCTCGGCACTGACGTTAAAACCGTTGCGACGGAAAGGACGCAAACCAGCAATTGTGCGAATTACTCTCTCTTCACTGACTTTTACCCGTCGCAAGGGAAGGCCAGAAGGAGAGTAGTTGGCAGTGTTTCCCGCGCTACCGATGGAGGCACTGGTGCATTGACTAAGAAGTGGCGCAAACGCCATTGTTTTCAAAATCGAACGCCGGCTTGGCATAACTGGGTTTCCTTTCTGCTGCGGTTCTTATCAGGCATGTTTTCTGAATGTGACTATACGTTGAAATAGCCATTGAAATCCATGGTCGAACTACCATGTAATCGGGGTCAGGGATATTTGTCGGGGTACACCCATGTTGCAAAACAAAGAACTAAATCTGAAGCAGTTGCTAAGCAGTTTCAAAACCCGTATTGGCGTAACCTGGGGACTGGTAGGGCTGGAAAATATTCTGATGGCTCTGATTCCTCTGTTAATAGGTCTTGCCATCGACGATCTGCTGGCGGGAACTTTTGATCAATTGATTAACCTGGCACTTCTCATGGCTGGACTTATAGCCGTGGCAGTAGGCAGGCGTATATTCGATACCCGTGCCTATGGAACCATTCGCGTAGAGCTTGGGGATGAATTACAGGACAGGCACAAGGAATTACCAGTCTCCGCGCGCAATGCGCGCCTGAATATGTCGAGGGAGTTGGTGGACTTTCTGGAAGAGCAGGTACCTTCAATTATTACGTCAATAATCCAGGTTGTGGTCGCTTTTTTCGTGTTGGCTATATTTCACCTGAACCTGGCACTATCGGCACTATCAATTACTGTTGGCATGTTGCTTCTCTACGCCCTGGTGCATTCCCGTTTCTACAAGCTCAATGCAAACCTCAATGGTCAGATGGAGAAACAGGTGCAGATTCTTGAAATAGCCAGTGCGGCTGAGATTCGGGAGCATTTGCGCAGTCTTCGCAGATGGGAGGTGAAGCTTTCAGATACAGAAGCGATTCTCTATGGTGTTATTTTCTTTTTCGTCATTCTCTTTCTGGTCTATAACCTGTGGTTTGGCACGTCACTACCCGATGTGACCACTGGTAGTATTTATTCTATCGTAAGCTACAGCTGGACCTATGTGGAGGCGGCTATAGTCTTGCCTTTCGCGCTACAGTCCCTGACCCGGCTGAGTGAAATTACAGATCGTATAAATAAGAAAACTCTGGACTAGCTGCATCTAAATGGCGGAAACCTGCATCTTGTAGTGCAGGAGCATTGATTTGATCAATGCAGTACTATTGAACCAAGCACATTTACGGAGATCACACATGAAACAGCTTCTGAGATCCTTCTTTGTTATCGCGCTTTCCTGCGTGCTTTTCAGCTGTGCCCAAAGCACTGGCGGTGCGGACTATCGGAATGAAGTCGGTGCTAATGGCCTTTTGACGCCTCGGGCAATATTTGCCCGTTACACCGAGGCATTGGGAGGAGAGGACGTATTGCGGTCCCATGAATCCAAGACAATGTCCGGCAGCTTCGATCTGAGTTCTTTTGGACTCTCTGGTTCCATGGAAATGAAGGTGGCTGCTCCTAATTTGTTCGTGCAAAACATAGAACTGGGTGGCATGGGCACAATCAACAGCGGTTTCAACGGCGACGTTGCCTGGTCAGTCGATCCACTGTCCGGTGCTCAGCGAATGTCGGGGCAAGCACTCACTGATATGGCTCGTCAGGGCGAGTACTTTATTTCCATGACCTACGCTTCCGTCTATCCACAGCAAGAGACTGTGGGTATGAGCGAAGTTAACGGAGAAAACTCATTTGAGGTTCAGTTGACCGCGGAGGACGGACGAGTATCCACCATGTACTTTTCCGAAGAATCGGGTTTGATAACTCGCCAGATTGCTACCATCGCCTCACCACTTGGGGATGTGCGTACCGTGACCGACTTACATGAATATGGCGAGTTTGAAGGTGAAATCCTACCGACGATCATGTCAGTAGATCAGGCGGGTCAGCAAGTTGAAGTAACCATCGATTCCGTTTCATTTAATGACGTTTCCGATGCAGATTTCAGGCCTCCCAGTGGCATATAGTTTCAGCAATTAGAAATCAGGAGTTTCGAATGCAAGTAGCCAGGTATTTGTTTGCAGTTCTCACTTTTGCGCTAAGTTCGGCTGTGGTACTAGCTCAGGATGAAAACTCCCAGGGAGTGGAGTGGGATTTGACAGAAATATATCCCGACGTTGCGTCCTGGGAAGAGGCATTGGCCGATGTTAATGAACGCATCGCCGATCTTGGCAAATATCGGGGAACTCTGGGTAATAGCCCTGCAGCAATGTTGGAAGCCTTCAACGAATACTCTGATACCAATAAGGAAGCAGCCCGGGTTTATGTATATACCAGCCTGAATCGGGATGCCGATCAGCGTGAGCCCGATGCTCAATCCCGCTTTGGTCTTTCCAGACAGATGTTTACTTCACTCGGAGAAGCGACTTCCTGGATTAGTCCTGAACTCCTCTCTATTGGTGAGCAGAAACTCGAACAATTTCTCCAGGATGAGCCTGGTCTGTCGGACTTTGAGTTTCTGATTCGTGATGCCCTGCGACAGGCACCCCATACTCTGAGCGAGGAGGTTGAAAATATTCTCGCCCAGGCTGGCATGGTTCTGTCTTCTCCGGAGCAAATCTATGGCAACTTTGCCAATGCGGACATTCCCTGGCCTACAGTGACTCTGAGTGAGGGTAATGAAGTGACTCTGAGTCAGGCGGGGTACGGACGGTGGCGCGCAGCCCCCAACCGGGACGATCGCAAAAAAGTATTCGACACTTTCTGGGGAACCTGGAATCAGTATGCTGATGGCATGGGGGCCACTTTGGCATCCGAGGTTCAGTCCAATTTATTCAGTGCGCGTGTGCGCAATCATGACAGTGTGCTTTCTCATAATCTGTTTGATGACGGCTTACCGTCAGCGGCCTATACCCAACTGGTAACCCAGGTTAATGTTGCGTTGCCATCGTTCCACCGCTACCTGGAATTGCGTGGCCGCATGCTGGGCGTGGATGATCTTCGTTATTACGACATCTACCCACCGTTGGTTGAATTGGATACCGGTGTATTCGATATCGAAAGATCGACCGAAATTACCTTCGAGGCGCTCAGGCCATTTGGCGATACCTATCTGGAGCTTCTGGAATTTGGCTTGTCCCAAAACTGGATGCACAGTCATCCACAGCCTGGCAAGCGTTCCGGGGCTTACATGAATGGCTCCATCTATGATGTGCATCCCTACGTGCTGCTTAATCACAACGATGATTATGAATCGCTTTCTACTTTTGCCCATGAATGGGGTCACGCCGTACATTCATTGTTGGCTAATGACTCCCAGCCCTATGAGACGGCTGGCTACTCCACTTTTATTGCAGAAATGGCTTCCACAATTAACGAGATTCTTCTGCAGGAATACATGATTGAGAATGCCCGTACCGATGAAGAGCGTTTGTATTATCTTGGTGGGGCACTAGAGCAGATACGTGGCACCTTTTTTCGACAGACCATGTTCGCGGAATTCGAACTGGCTATCCATGAAGCCGCGGAATCAGGACAGCCTTTGACGGGGCCCCGATTTACAGAAATTTATGGTGATTTGCTCAAGCGTTATCATGGCCATGATGAAGGTGTTCTGACTATTGACGACGCCTATACAGTGGAGTGGGCGTATATTCCTCACTTCTACTATGACTTCTACGTTTTTCAGTACGCAACTTCAATAAGCGGTGCCGCCTGGTTCGCGGAGCAGTTCCTTGCTGGCGACGACGGCGTGCGTGATGCTTTTATTCGGGTATTGCGAGCAGGGGGCTCAGATTATCCCCATGAAATCCTGCTTAACGAAGCAGGTTTGGATATGACCACCGCTGAGGCTTATGAACCGGTGAGGCGTCGAATGACTGATCTGATGGATCGAATCGAAGCACTGTTATAGATGGCTGATTTGGAATTGTAACCAGAAAGATTGAAGCAAAGCTGCTGATAGAAATAGCAAGAAATGAAAAGGGGCGATGAGAGTTATCTCACTGCCCCTTTTTGAAGTTACTCTTCGGGCTATTTCTGCTTAGTTGTCCTTGGGGTGGGCTAATAGCCACTCAACAACCTGGGCAGAGAACGTATCGGAAATCACGGGAACGTGAGTGCCTGAAGCAATGGTCCACAGCTCGGCTGAGCCACCGGGTTTGCAGCCAACTTCGAACTTCAGTACACCTGATTCATGGCCAGGTAAGCTGGCTTCCAGATCACGTAGTTCCCGTCCTACGCCAGATTGGCTGCAGCCGTTGTAGCTTGCCCAGCGTCGCACTGAAGCGAGTGCTCCGGGATAGCGATTTCCCTGAATCTCACCACCCTGAAATTGAATGGTTTCATCGATTGTTCCATGAATTTGTAATACGTGGACAGGATTCGGCGGTGCATCTCGCATCTCATTATGATTGGCGCCAGCCAGACTGGCGATGGCGGCGATAGCGTCAGAATGCTCATAGGCCATACGAAAGGACATGAACCCTCCATTGGAGTGGCCGATCAGGTAGACGCGATTCTCATCTACATTGTACTGGTCTTTCATCTGGTCGATGATCGATCTGATATAGCCGCTGTCATCTACCTCTCCGCCAAAGAAATGGCAGCAAGCGTCTGATGCATTCCAGAATCTGTTTTCCTGTCCGCCTGCTTCCTTCATTCCATCCGGTGCAACAAACAGAAAACCGTAATCATCAGCCAGAGGGCTAACCTGGAAATAGGCATCCTGTCCGGCTCCACTTGAAGTGTATCCGTGGAGCAGGATGATTAGTGGGGCAGGTGTTGATTCATCATAAGAGTCCGGGATCGCAACTGGCACATCGCCTCGGCCAAAATCCATCGTCGACTGAGCGAGCCCAACTGTGCTCCAAAGTGCGCTTACAAGTAACAGGGATATTAATTTTAATTTCATCGTTTGTTCTCTTTTGGGTTTTCTATAAAGTGTTTACGGGCGGACCTAAGGTTTGAGAATTACTTTACCTGTCGTCTGCCTTCCTTCCAGCGCCTGATGAGCCTGTTGCACATCGGCCAAAGGGTAAAAATGTTCGAGGCGCAGATTTATCTTGCCGTCTGCAATCCATTTGAATACATCGCCACTGCGCCAGTCCAGATCTTCCCGGGTGGCAAGATAGTCAAACAAGGTAGGGCGAGTCAGAAACAGGGAGCCTTTCGGTCCAAGTGTGGCTGGATTGAATTCAGTTACCGGGCCACTGGCATTTCCATATAGCACCATGTAGCCAAATCGGGACAAACAATCCACGCTCTTTTCAAATGTGCTTTTTCCGACGGAATCGTAAGCGACATTGACGCCTGCGCCATCGGTGATACGTTTTACTTCTTGCTCAAAGTCCTGCTCGGAGTAGAGGATTATCTCGTCCGCACCAGCTTCTTTCGCCAGCTGCGCTTTCTCCTCGGTGGAGACGGTGCCTATTACGAACCCGCCCATCATTTTTACCATTTGAATCAGGATCAGACCCACACCACCAGCCGCGGCATGAATCAGGCAACGATCACCACTTTGTACTTTATAGGTAGACTGGCAAAGATAGTGTGCCGTGCAACCCTGCAGCATAGCGGCAGCGCCCTGTTCAAAGCTGACTCCTTCCGGTAAGGAAACGAGTTTGTCTTCCGGTACGGCGGCGAAGTCAGCATAGGCTCCTGCAACATTGGTATAGGCAACCCGATCGCCAACCTTGAAACGGGAGACTGAAGAACCGGTTTCAGTGACCGTGCCTGCCGCTTCCAGTCCAAGGGTGGCCGGCAATGGAATCTGATACAGGCCACTTCGTTGGTAGGTATCGATGTAGTTGATGCCGGCAGCCTCTATGTTAACCAGCACTTCATCGTCAGCGGGGGTAGGGGTATCGATGTCTTCATAGGACATCACTTCGGGGCCACCGTATTCCTTGACTCTTACAGCTTTCATTTCCTGTCCTTCTGTATTCTTCCTGGGCGCGATTGGATGCGCGAAAAACGCTCTTTATCGCAGAATTGGGACGCTGGAACAACTCCTGAGGGGTATTCCATTGCTGGACCTGCCCTGATGTCGGGTTTATGCTCTGATCATAATTCGATGCCCGCCAGAATCCGGCCAACCGCATAATATCTATAAGATCGGGAGGGAAGCTCATGGCCAGACTAGTTCGCTGCAGCAGTCTTATTCTGCTGTCTTTTTTATATTCCTCATTTCTCGCTGCGCAGAATACACGGATCGAGCTTAATGAAAGCATGGTCGCCGCGGCAGACAGTTTTCTCGCCAGTTTGACCCGGGAACAGCACAACAGGGCCGTGTACGGGTTTGACGATGAAGAACGCCTGAACTGGCATTTCATTCCCAGGGATCGCAACGGTGCGGTGTTGCAGGATATGACCCCGGAACAACTGGCGGCAGCTCACAGGTTATTGCGTACGTTCTTCAGTGAATCAGGCTATTCCCAGGCAGAAGCTGTGCGGAATCTTGAGAATGTGCTGGCCGAAATCGAGGTCAATGGCAGGTTCGAGCGCAACCCGGATCTCTACTATCTCACTGTTTTTGGAGAACCAGGCCTGGATAGTAACTGGGCCCTGCGCTACGAAGGGCATCATCTGGCCTTTAACTGGACATTCGTTCGCGGCCTGGGCATCGCCAGCTCGCCACAATTCTTCGGCACCAATCCGGCGGAAGTTCGTACAGGCGCTCTAACGGGAACCCGGGTGCTGGGCACTGAGGAAGATCTGGCGCGGGAACTGGTCACTTCTCTGTCGGTTAGCCAGGCGCAGCAAGCGATTCTCGAAACAGAAGTGCCACGTGACATTATTACTGGTGCGAATGTGGATATTGATCGCTTTGATACAGTTGGTATTAGTGCTAGTGATCTTACAGCTGGTCAGAAGAACCAGCTTATGGAATTGATTGGCGAAGTGGCTTCTGTGCAACCGACCAATATATATGAAGAGCGCATGGCGCAGATTAGAGATGAAGGTTTCGAAAGTTTGCGTTTTGTCTGGATTGGGAATACAGAACCAGGTGCACCTCATTATTTCCGCGTACAGGGATCCGGTTTTCTCATCGAATATGACAATGTGCAGAATGAGGCGAATCATGTGCATCTGGTGTGGCGCGATTTCGAGGGAGACTTTGGCAGAGACCTATTGCAGCTGCACTATGAAAGCGTGGCAGCTGTGAATGGGCAGAGGCATGAACACTGATGATGAATCCCTTTGAATTACTTAAAACACTAATCATCCAACTTGGCCTGCTGTTTCTGTCAGCTACTTCGATAGTTTCTGCCCAGAGTGCAAGTAGTCCCGCGCCCGAGATTCCTACCGAGCCAAGTTTTTACTCCAGCTTTGCCATACCTGAAATAAAAGTCACACCAGTTGTCAATAATCTTGCCTCACCATTTGATTTCGCATTCCGGAACAATGGCGACATTCTGATCACCGAACGTTATAGCGGTGCATTGAGAATTTTGCGTGCGGGCAGCGATCAACTCGAAACTATTAGTGGTGTGCCACTGGTGTATTCGGAAGTGTTTCGCGCAGGATTGATGTCGGTTCTGCTACATCCTGATGACGATAGTCTTGTCTACCTGACTCACACCAAAGCAATTGTCGTGGATGGAGAACCTGAACAGACAGTGGCGCTGGTACGGGCTCGTCTGCGGGAAGATCGTCTGGAAGATGTAGAAGAGATATTCAGTGCCCAGGGTCTGGATCGCGGCATAGCTGCATCGAAGCTTTTATTCGCCGAAGATGGCAGTTTGTTCATGAGTGTGGGGGGCGCTTACATGTATGCGGGCTATGGTGAATATGCACAAGACCCCGGGGTACATTTCGGGAAACTGTTGCGTTTGAATGATGATGGGAGCCCTGTGGCAGATAACCCATTTGTAGAGTCAGGAGAGTATCTGCCGGAAGTTTATTCGGTGGGCCATCGTAATCAGATTGGCCTGGATTTCCATCCGGAAACCGGTGCTTTATGGGCCGCTGAGAATGGTCCACAGGGCGGCGACGAAGTGAATATCATTCAGGCCGGCGCAAATTATGGCTGGCCGCTTGTTTCCTATAGCCGGCAATACCGGGGCGACTGGGTTACCAACGTACAGCAGCAATCGGATTTTATCGATCCGGAAGTCATATGGTGGCCATCGATAGCCCCATCCGGCATGACTTTCTACGACGGCGATAAACTCCCTCAATGGCAGGGCAATCTTTTCGTGGGTTCAATGATGGAAGGCAGGATACCAGGTACCGGACATCTTGAACGCATCGAATTCAACAGCCGGGGCCAGGAAGTGAGACGGGAAAGTCTGCTAAGAGAAATGGCAGCACGCTTTTCTGCCGTTAAACAGGGCCCCGACGGTTACTTGTATGTGCTAATTGATGAAGAGCAAGGCGCATTGCTAAGGATAGAGCCTGGCGAATAAGCCTGTTCCTGGCAGTTGGGATAAAGAACAGAACAAGAAGACATGATAGGAGAGAACGATGAATCGTTTTGCATTAGGATTGGGCCTGGCCCTGTCGCTGGGTACGCCTGGCGTGGCTGCTGCTGATGTCGATCAGGTAAGCACCGAGGCAGGCATCTATCAGGGAGTTGCTTCTGACTATGTGCCAGGTATAACTGTTTTTGAAGGGATAGCTTTTGCAGCACCTCCGGTGGGTGATTTACGCTGGACGCCACCCGCTGACCCGCTTCCATTCGCAGGAGTTCGTGTAGCTGACCGCGCCGGTGCCGCTTGTTGGCAAGCGGACAATGGCATGAATAGTCTCTATTCCCGGGGTAACCTCAATCGCTCCGAGGATTGCCTGTATCTGAATGTATACACTTCTGCAGAGGATGACAGTGAAAGGCTGCCAGTGATGGTTTGGTTTCATGGTGGTGGAAACACTGCCGGGCACGCAGCAGCAGAGATCTTTGATGGTTCTAATCTGGCGGCTCGCGGGGCGGTAGTGGTTACCGCAAATTATCGTCTGGGGGCCTTCGGGTTTCTCGCTCACCCCGCT
Source organism: uncultured Pseudohongiella sp. (assembly GCA_965227685.1). GTDB lineage: Bacteria > Pseudomonadota > Gammaproteobacteria > Pseudomonadales > Pseudohongiellaceae > UBA9145. The sequence goes on from CBDDGA010000002.1 coordinate 170,499, forward strand.
CTGACGGCTGAATCTGAACAGCAGGCTTCAGGAAACTATGGACTAATGGATCAGGTCGATGCATTGCAATGGGTCCAGCAGAACATTGCCGCCTTTGGAGGTGACCCCGACAGAATTACTATCTTTGGTCAGTCGGCGGGGGGTGAGGATGTTTGTCTGTTGATGGCTTCACCTCTGGCCGATGGCTTGATTCATCGTGTGATCGGGCAATCACCTTCCGGTGGCTGCATGCGCTTGCAGCGCGGGCTTGAAGGAGGTGATGACAGTGCCCATGCCAGAGGCGAGCGTTTCATGGCCGGGCTGGGTATCAATGGACGTGGAGATTCTGCACTTGAGGCAATGCGGGATTTGTCGCCTATGGATATTGTTGCTCAGGGTAGTCCCAACGGCCCGGTGATCGATGGCTGGGTATTACCTGATGCCCCGGCAAATTTGTTTGCGGCGGCAACTCACAATCGCATACCTGCCATGATGGGAGGTCTCGCTGATGAATTCTTCGGCTTGCAGCATACAGCGACAGAAATATCGGAAGAGCAGCTGGATTCTTTTCTGAATAGAAGCTTTGGTAGCAATGCCGCCCGGGTAAAAGCTGCCTATGCAGAGTTGATTGAGGATTCGCCACTGTCTGCACGAAAGACAATTGCCGGGGACAATGGTTTTGTTCGTACCGCAAGAGACTGGGGTAAGGCAATAAGTGCTCGTGGTGATGATGCCTATGTCTACTATTTCTCACGCAAACCCCCTGTGTTCAGACTATATGTTCCTGCACAACCTGATCTGAATGGAAACGGCGGTGAACGAGCTTTTGGTGCCTACCACTCCGGCGAGCTCGCCTATGTTTTCGACAATCTCAATGTAGTCGGCATTGGCTGGGACGATCAGGACCGTGAATTGTCAGAAACAGTAGCCGACTACTGGTTCAATTTTGCTGCCAACGGTGATCCAAATGGCCCGGGACTTCCCGAGTGGCCGGTATACGATCCCGCCACTGATACAGTGCAGATTCTTGATAGCGAAGTTGGAAATGGCGAGCATCCGCGAAATAGTTATATGAATCTGATGGATTCAGCTGCTCCCTGAAATGAAAAGGGGGTGACAGATGCCACCCCTTTCGTTCATCCCTGTGGTTCAATAGAACTAGAAATCAACAGCCAGACGTCCATAAAAGTACGAGCCCTGCCAGTCTACCGCCGTGGCGGAAGAATAGATTCGTCCGCAGCAGTAGTCGCTGATGGAATCTGTTTCAGGATATTCATCAAATAGATTTCGTCCTCCAACAGAAACTTTGAACATATCATTTATCTGATACTGTGCTTCTAGATCGAAGAAGTAGATGTCATCAAATGTCTGGAATCTTAGCGGAGACCCGCCGGTGTTTGAGTTTGTATATTCACCATACCAACTAAGACGACCAATTAGTGCCAGGTCATCCATGTCGTGTCGTGCAGTAAATACGCCACGCCAGTTTGGATTAAAATTCTCAAAGTCATATTGAGTCTCTGCATTCAGCACTGCGCTGGGATCAGTCTCGAATTGTTCCTTGTTGTAGTTTAATGACGCAGTAAGAGTGGTGGTGCTACCGTTCTCCCAGCTCACAGGATAGGTAGCAACGATATCCATTCCTTCGGTAGAAGTATCAAAGGCATTAGTGAAATAAAATACGCCACCTATTGATTCCGCACCTGCAACACCAGCTGCTGCCAGTGCGAGGTAGTTCTGGTAGGCTTCGCCACTGCTCGGATCAGTTGATACGTCTCGAGTGGAAATGGCTCGCGTTCTGTCTTCAATATCGATGCGATAAAAATCCACGGTAAGATCAAGATCACCGATTGCTGCTGTAAATCCTAATGTGTAGTTATCTGAGAGCTCTGGTTTCAGAGGCACCGCACCCAGAGCTCCAGCGACTGGACCACCGGCGGGGAAGAGGCCAGTAGCAACGGGAAACCCGTTAGGAAGTCGCGTTGAAACGTTGATAGTGCCTTGTTGCCCTGGAGTGGGTGCTCTGAAACCTGTACCGAATGATCCACGGATACCGAAATTCTCAGCTATGTCCAGCTTGCCAGCGAGTTTGTAGACGAGTTCCGAACCAAAATCATCGTAGTCCTCGTAGCGAATTGCGCCTTGTAGAAACAATGTGTCTGTAACATCAGCGCTAAGATCACCATAAAGTGCGTAACTGCTTCGTTCATACAACTCAGAAAATTGTGGTGAATAACCAGGGAATCCGTTCGAGCCAACACCGACTACCTGATACACCGGATCGTCAGAGTTAGCACAATCCAGGGTTGAGCCATCGGCAATTACACCCAAACCTGCAGCTGTAGCAGAACCGTCGTCGTTACAAAAACCCCAGGGGTCCGGGAGTGCATAGGGGCCGTCTATGTATGACTCAACGTTGCCTTCAACCACCTCATAGGATTCGTCCATGTAGCTGGCACCAAACGCCAGTAAAAGAGGGCTGGAAAGGTCAGTATCGAACTCATAGGTGAAATCAGCCTGAAACTGCGTCTCTTCATTAATCAGATCACCCGGTCTGAATGATGTTGGAGTATCTGGTCCAAGCGAGGGGTTAATGGTATTACTCAGGGTGTATTCAATTTCATTCTCACCTACACGTGCGCTGAAGTCGTATGTAAGACCATTCTCTAATTCGCCTCGCATTCCACCTGCTAGCGAAAAATCAAAGATCTCACCGAAAAATCTCGGTGTAAATCCGCCAGGAAATATTTCCAACGGAAAATAGATTGAACCATCTGGTTCCCTCAGGCGCTCGATGGTTCCATTTTCCGGATAGCGATAGAAGAATCCGCCATCGGTTTCACTGGTTGAATAGTTACCAAACGCATAGAGTTCGGTATCACCATCCAGATCATAACCTGAGTTAAAGAAAATACTTGCGGCTTCACGGTTAGGTTGTCCCCATGGCTGAACTACATCACCGGGTCCGATATTGGCGGCAGCTACACCAGCCTGATATTCAGCAGATTCAGTATATTGGGTGTAGGAGGCATCCGGATTGTAGCCTGGCAATGAAGGGTCAACGCAGAACCATGACTGACAGTATTGTTCTGCACGTACGGTTGCTTCCGAATCAGTATATTCAGCAGATAAGCTGATGAAGCCATCGTCACCGAGGGGTAAACCAATATTGCCTTGAATGGTGGTAGCGGTTCCATCACCTTCAGAAAACTCGCCACCATCTATTGTTAGGCTTCCGCCTGAGTTGTTTTCCTTGAGTATAAAGTTAATTACACCTGCGATTGCATCAGAGCCATATTGTGCCGCGGCTCCATCGCGAAGTACTTCCACATTTTGCAAGGCTGCCGCCGGAATAGTAGCTACGTCCGGACCCTGAGTACCACTGCCACCAATAGATACCAATGAGGCCCGATGTCGACGTTTCGAATTAACCAGCACCAGGGTCTTATCTGTTGGCAGGCCGCGCAGTGTTGGAGTGCGAATGAAAGTACCACCATCAGATATTGGTTGGCGGGATACGTTGTATGAGGGTACAAGCGTTTGCAGAATGTTGTTGGTATCTGCATAAGATACTGCTTCGATTGATGCTGCGTCGAAAACATCGACTGGTACAGGTGAGTCTGAAACTGTTCGCGGTCGACCTCTTGAACCTGTAACGATGACTTCTTCTAGTTGAGATGCACCCGCATCCTGTGCCATTAATGAGGGCGTTGATAAAGACGCAAGTATGGATACAGCTAGTGCCGATTTCTTATGCCTGCACAAATTCATTCAGTTGCTCCTAAGATATATTATTTTCTTGTGTGTTCGATTTCACCAAGTGCAAATGTTATGCCATTGCTGAATAAATGGACGCAGTCCTTATAAAATGTGGTATATGGCACTTTGCACATAGATGGTGCAGCTGGTTTCCTGCATCGTGTTGGTGATTTTTTTGAATCATGTTGGAGCGCTTGCTTTGTTGTGGTTCAGAATAAGTACATTGCAAGATTCAATTTAATTTGTGAGGAAAACCTGAGATTTTCATCGAATTTTCCGTGAGAAGATTTATTTTGCTCCAATAAGGTTCATTTCTTGGGCCACATTGGCTGTGAGTCTCTGTTTTGCACCAAAGCGGGGTGCAGAAACTCTCTGCGATTTAGCTAAGTGTTTGAAATTACGTGTTTTCACAATATTGCGGGTGCTGGCACAACTCCTGCTTATAGAAGGGCTCTGACTGTGGGTCATTTGTCTGGCTAATTGACCCGATTGCATTAGCAGAGATAAGACAGGGGAGATTCATGCCATCCGATTCGAAAAGCCGCTTGAAGCCAAAAGTTACCCGACGGGAACTTCTAACCTATCTGGCAGCAACAGGAAGTAGTGCTGCAGTAATGAATGCGAGCGCGGCAATGGGTTTGTTGCCCAATACCGATTTGAGTGTTCCTGAGATTCCCCGTGCAGATCCCATAAACAGGCCCAGCGTGGTGGTTCTGGGAGCCGGCATTTCGGGATTAACAGTAGCCTATGAACTGGATAAAGCAGGTTACGACTGCGTGGTGCTGGAAGCAGCACCCAAAGCGGGAGGTCGCTGCCTTACTGTCCGTTCAGGTGATGTTATTGATGAAGTGGGCAATCCGCAGCGTTGTGAGTTTGATGATGAGGAGCATCTTTACTTCAATGCGGGACCTGCCCGTTTACCAAGTACCCATCGCAATATACTTCACTATTGTCGCGAACTGGGTGTAGAGCTCGAGATTTTCATCAACGAAAACAAAGAAGCCTACATACAGGACGATGCCATGCTGGGCGGCAAGCCCATTAAGAACAAATTTTTCACCACCAATGCCCGTGGCTTCATGGCTGAAATTATGGCCAAGAATTTCGAGCCGCAGCAGCTGGATGTCAGTCTTGATGATTGGGAAGCAGAAGCACTAATAGGTGCAATACGTTCATTTGGAGATCTGACGGAAGATGATCTCTATAAAGGGAGCTTCAGAGCAGGATATCAAAAGGGCGGCTATCTTGAGCATGGTGTACAGCACGACGTGGTGGCGTTCAAAGAGCTGTTGAAATCCAGTTTCATGCGTTCGGTACTCAGTGCCAATGAAGGTGAGACCGGACCTGTGCTGTTTCAACCCATTGGTGGCATGGACAAGATTGTCGAAGGCTTTACCAAGAAGCTATCCAATAAGATCTACTACAACGTTGCCGTGAATAGCGTTGAAGTGATTGGTGATGGGGTGGCTGTTGGCTATGAACACAATGGCATTAACTACCGCCTGGAAGCCGATTACTGCTTTAACTGTATTCCTACCCATCTGATGACGGGCATCAAGAACAATTTCGACACCGACTACCGGGAAGCCATGCAATACGTTCGGCGCGGTGAAGCCTATAAATCAGCCTTCCAAACCAGGACTCGCTTCTGGGAGAAAGACGATATCTACGGTGGTATTAGCTGGACCAATCAACCGATTCGACAAATCTGGTATCCGCCACACGGAAACTTCAAACAGAAAGGCATCATCCTGGCCGCTTATAACTTTGGCGGTGGCATGCATTTTACTCAATTAAGCCAGGAGCAAAGGCTGGAAACGGCTATTCGGCAAGGTGAGAAAGTTCATCCGGATTATCGCCAGCAGGTGGAGAAGGGCATCACAATTGCCTGGCATCGAATGAACCATATGCTGGGTTGTGCGGCACGCTGGCAGCGCAGTCGTTCCGGCATGACAGCGCAGGAAGAAAGACTATTCAATTTGATACGGGAGCCAGCCGGTAATCGACACTACATGATTGGTGATCAGGTTACTCTGCATTCTGCCTGGCAAGAGAGTGCCGTGCTGTCAGCTCATTGGGCTATTTCGGACATGATTAATCGCAAGAGCGGGTTGAGCACCATGCCCGGTCAACGGCTGAGCTAAGGAGAGTGAGCCAAATGAAACTATTGAACCTGACAAGCTTTCGCAGCACTGTACTCGTCACAATGCTTTGCTGTTTCTCGACAGGAACTGCAGAACAGTATTCGTTACTCAATACTGATGTTCAACCCTTAAGCAACAAAGTCTGTGCAACATGTCACGGTGCCAACGGGGTCGGTAATCCTGTTGTAGGTGGACCAAGCCTGGGAGGTCTGGAGCCCTGGTACCTGAAGAATCAATTGATGTCTTTTCGGGCAGGGTATCGCGGAACTGATCCGGACTATATCCCGGGTTTCGAGATGCAGGATTCAGTTAATGAACTGAGTGACGCCGAGATCGATGAGCTGGTCGCTTACATTTCAACCTGGGATCAACCAGTTTCATTGCAGACTCTTGGTGGCGATGCATCCCATGGCTCTGAACTCTATGTCACCTGTGCAGCCTGCCATGGCGTGAATGCCGAAGGCAATCCGGCACTGAATGCGCCAGCGTTATCTTCTCGCGACGATTGGTACATGCTGCGGCAGTTGAAATTATTCAAGGCTGGTTCCCGCGGTGCTCATCCGGATGATCATATTGGCGCGCCGATGCGTGCAGCAATGAGTACATTAAATTCTGAGCAGGACATGATAGATGTTCTGACATTCATTAAAACCTTGAACTAAGAATCTTGTTCCATTTAACCCAGTTTATTGACTACTAATTCGGGGGATTTTGTTAATGCCGAAGAAAAGTAAGAAAGAAATAGAAGACGTCGCTGAAAAAGAGATTGAAACAGAAGCGCAGACAATTGATCAGGAAGAAATTGAAGAGGCGGGCGGTGATTCGATGCTGCCTGAACTCAATAATTTCCAGATGCTGGTTGTTTCATGCGTTGGTGTGGCTATCGTTGTAATGATGGTGCTGCTGGTTAACAGTGGCAGCCAGCCAGCGGAAGCGGCGTACACTGCCACACCAACTTCGGTTGCAGCCACCGAGCCTGTGGTTGAACAGCGAGGAGACGTCATCGATCCCGATGGCATTGAGCGTAAGGGCGAGGGTCGTCATTTTTACACTACCATCAGGGTTCCTGCGGGTGCAGAGACCCTTTACCTGAGTGGATCAGGTGCTTCACGTAATGACGACGGTACCTGGGGAGATATGGAAGCCCAGACTATCGATACCTTCGAAGGATTCAGGGAAAAGCTGGAATCCGAAGGTTGGGCAATGTCTGATATTGTGCAGGTAAGGGCTTTTGCAGTCGCTGACGAATTCGGTCTGTTGGACTTCGATGGATTCAACCGGGCTTATCGTGAGTTCTTTGGAACAGACGAAAATCCTATGAAGCCAGTACGTTCATTTGTCGAGATTGAAGACCTGGTAGTCGACGGTTGGCTTGTTGAGATCGAGGTACGTGCCGCACGGATGCCTGCCAGCTAAGAGCCCTGGATCCCGGGCGCCTGCCGCCTCAAGCAGGCGATTAATCCCACCTCCTGCAAATCTGCAGAAACACACTTAAGGCGATCAGTCATGTCAAAAATATTTGACACGGCTGATTGTCTGGGATAGCGTGTGTCAAATATTTTTGACATTCTCTGGCTACAGGAGCCAGAAGGAGGTCTATCATGTGGAAAGCCGCAATGATCGCAGTCGGATCCCTGATCGGGCTGTTTGTGCTGATTCATGCTGTTGATTTCGAGCATAATGAAGACAGCTCTCAAAACAGCAATTTAATGAGTCGCATTCATGGCGTGCCTGCCAAATCCCGAAATGAGCAGACTGCTATACCAGAGACGGAAGTCACGGTCAGCATGGCGCAAAATGACGATTTCTATCTATGTAACGATCCGTTCTTTGCCGGAATATTCGAAAACATGAAACTTACCTATGCGGTAGGAATAGAGAATGTGACTGTGGAAATGTTGGAGCAGGAAACGTTCTCGTTTATTCGTGCCTGGCCGCAGTTCTCAGAAGAAGAGAAAACAGCTTGGATTGAACATGTCAAAGACATTCCACGACAGTTTGTAGATATCATTCAGGAAGATCATACAGTCCTGGACAACTGTGACAATTTTAGTGTGGCCATGGTTGGTCCTCCATAAAGTTCAGGATGCAAGCCATGAATTCAATTTCATTCAGAGAAAAGAAAGCCTGGGTAACGATGACGGTGCTCGTCATGGTGTTTGTTCCGTTTTATCTTCTGATGATGGATGCATACCACCGCCCGAACCCGGACTTCGGGTATCTGGGACAGCTGGCGCTGACCGCGTTGTCTGCATTTATCGGTTTAGAGATTGTGCTGATTCTGGTGGCACGGTTTCTGTCGCCAGATGATGCCGGGATACCGCAAGATGAAAGGGAGCAGCTGTTTGCTTTCAGAGCCGCTCGGGTGTCTTATATTGCATTGATAGTCCTGGTTGTCGCAGTAACGTTTCCGATGATCCACATGGAAGGCCGCAACTGGGGCTGGGGCATGGCCTATCTTGGTGTAATTATACTGTCGGAAATTCTCCGGGCGATCATGCTGATTGTGCAGTACCGCAGAGGTTATTAATGCCAGAGCTACCAATCAGTAATTGCATTCGGGAATTACGGCTGCAACACAATGAAATGACTCAGTTGCAACTCGCCAAGGAAATTGGAGTTACCAGGCAGACGGTGAATGCCATCGAACTGGGCAAATACTCGCCTTCGTTAGAGGTTGCCTTCAGAATTGCTCAGGTCTTTGATAAATCTTTGGAAGAAATATTCCAATACAAGCCTTAAGTGGCAGACCCCAGTTTGGGTACCATCACTGGGGTAGAACTGATGTAGCGCTGGTAGTCAGGGTCAGTTCCCCACTTCTGATTGGCGCGTTCCTCCAGCAGAGGTACTCCGCTAACCTTGGTCAGCAGAAATGCGACGAATATCGGCGAAATCAGAGTCACATACTGCCAACCGCTCAGTACAGGCACAGCAATCAGGGTAATGCCCAGCCAAAGCGTGATTTCACCAAAGTAATTCGGATGTCTCGATTTTGACCATAAACCAGTTGTTATAAAGCGATCAGCATTTTCCGGTGCATTACGAAATGCTGTCTTCTGCATATCTGCAATCACCTCGATTGCAAAGCCGGTCGCCCAGATGGCGATACCTATATAAGCCGCTGTGCCGAGGGCCTTCTGCTCAGCTGATGTGATTGCTGACAGGCCCGCTGCCATGGTGATGAAGACCCAGCCACCACCCAGTGTCCAGGTAAAGGCGAAACGGAAGAATTTCTTTTTGATTTCGTCGAACCGGCCATCTTTGCCAGCCTTACGTACCCGCATAAACAGGAAGCTGCCCAGTCTTGCCGCCCAAATGGCGATGAGAAGACAGAGAATCTGACCTCGCAGATCCATCTCAGGGTAAGCGAGTACTGCGAGAGCCACGGTGGCTATGTAAGAGATGCTGCCGGTGAGGTCGAAGTAGTGTTCTGTCTGGAATACATATGACGGAATGAACACCGCCCAGTGGAGCAGGAATCCCACGGAAGCACAAATCAGGAATAGCGGTGTATTGCCGAGAAGCACACTGCCCTGGCTTCCGGCTAAAGCAATACCTGCACTGACGATGAGAATTACTGTGATTCCGATAAAAGGTTTCAAAGCTGACACGTCGCTGTTCCTGGTCTAAATAAAGGCGAATTTAGCGGATATACGTCATATTAGTTGCAGCTGGATCACCACGCAATTCTCAGAATTCGGGAAAATCAGGGCCTGGACCTGCTGGTTTGAGTCGATGGATTTCAGTATTCTTCTGGCCTTGCCGGAGAAACAGACTAGCCCATGATCTCTAAAATCAGGAATCCCTTACCGCTGCGAGCTGTCGACTGGCTGCTCGCAAATACCCGGCGTCCTGTGCTGGTAACAGGAGGAGCTATCTTTGTTCCGCTAATGATAATTTTTTCAGTTACCGGCGCAATTTATCCGGCTGATGTGGAACCCTGGACCGACAACCCGTTGGAAATGACAGGCCTGTTTCTGATGATGGCAATATTGCCGGCTTACCTGATCATGTGTCTGGTTGGCTTCAGACGACTCAATTTGAGCAATCACGAATTCATTTTGCACAATAGTGAGGAACCCGATCAGTTGCAGCATATTCTGGCACGCTGGTATCGGTGGTGGTGGCTTGCTCTCGTATTCGGTGTGGTCAATATATTTTTGAACGTGGGTACAGTGAATTTCTCTCCTTCGTCTTCCATGTTCGTCATCAGTCTGTGTATCGTACTGGGCCAATGGGCAATGTGGACAGCCGTAGGAATTACCCTGTTCTTCGCGCTTCATGAGGCTTTTATACTGCACTCGATGAGCGCAAAAATCCGGTTTAATCTGTACGACCTCAATTCTCTGAATGGCTATGGCAGAAATGCGCTCAATAGTTTTCTGATGATTGCCGGGGCATTGGCAGTAACCATGCTGCAGGCTATTGATCTTGAATTGCGTTGGTACAACTATCGTAACGGATTGTTGGTTGCAGCATGTGCCGCAGTGATTCTGTTACCTCTGCCGGTATGGCAGATTCACCAGAGGATTAAAAGCGCCAAGCGTCGGGTGCTGAAAGAAATTGACGAGAAGATCCGCCAGACATCAACAGCCCTGGATAGCGAAGAACTGGATTTGATGAACAGTTTGCTGATGCGCAGGGAAATGATCATCAAGTTACGAAACTGGCCCATGGATTTATCTATTTTCAGCCGTTTCGTCATGTATGCGTTTATTGTGCCAGCGGCCTGGGCAGGAGCGGCGCTTATGGAAGTCTTTCTGGATTCTGCTTTGGGGATCTAGTTATCGTCTGCAGTGGGACTCCACAGTTTCTCTTCCGCTACTGATATTTTCCACCACCGGGCCAAAACTTGTGGCTCCGGAATTGGCCATGCGCAGGCGTCGGTCGTCCATATAGCGTTGAAACTGGAAGCGTGAGGGTTCATCCAGGCCACTCTCGATTTCGGCTATTACTAACTGATAGTAAGTCTCAATAAATTCCAGTGTGAATTGACGTCTTCGTTTGTAGGCGTCCAGTGCCTCCTTGATGCGTGTGTCACCAGTGGAAGTCGATTCATTCCAGGCGCGACACATCGCTCTCAGGTTTGCCGATTCATTGTTGTTAATGAAGCTGCGGGCATTGGATAAAGAGATGTAAGTATTCTGAATCTCGTCATCGTCAAAAGCTAAACGTTCAGCTGTGATTTCTGGTGAATGAGCAATTTCCTGTAGCAGGCGATTCAGTACCGCACGATCCAGTTCTTCTGGCGCCAGGGTGGGGGCCAGCACACGGGGTTCTCGCGTGCGTTCACCCAGGTCTAATGAAGGATCGGCTAGTTCCAGGCTGGATTGTCCGAATGACGCAGCAATTGATCCGACTGTCAGCAGACTTGCGAGTATAAGCTCACGAATCCGCAATGAGTTTGTCTTACTGCTGCGCTTTGACATTACTGGGGGCGTTGTATCGTTGTTGGTTCCAGTTGCGGGTAATCGATTCCCAGTTGCTCCAGGTAGGTATCGTACCGACTCGGATCATAGTATAGAGCCTCTAGCTGAGGTCGAAACTCTTCCATGATGTCAGCATTCTTTTCGATGGCCGGTGGATCATCCTGTCCGATGAATGGGATGTATTCTTCTTCGGCAGTTTGCACATCGTCGAAATACGCCTGGGCTTCTTCCAGTAGTGTCTCACTCTGTACCAGATCAAGCATGGTGGTAGCGATGACTTTCGCTCCCGCGACAGCGCCCTTGTGTGCAATGGGGGTGGCCATTGCCATGGCACTGGACCAATGGTGTCCCTGTAGTCCGCGCACATTGGAAGGATAGCGAAGAGTAACTGTTGGCACATTCCAACTGACATCACCGATATCATCTGAACCACCAGAGATAGGATTTTGCAAATGCCCGGCCAGCTCCGACAATTCAGTGGCCAGGCCTTCTGGTTCTTCGTTACCCATTAGCTCCTGCAGCGCTCGTGCAAATTGTTGGTCGTCTTCAGACCAGGAAGGTAGACCCACTTGTTGAATATTTGCATACATTGCTTCGGCAATAGGTTTGTTGAAATGCCGGGGATAGGCAGCGCCAACTATTCTCTGGGACATCTCAGTGTCAGTCATCAGCGAGGCGCCCTGAGCAATCTGTTGCAATGTCTGAAAGTTCTCTCTGATGCGATCGGCCGATACTTCTCTGATGAAATACCAGACACTGGCGTAAGAGGGTACAACATTGGGTTGGTCGCCGCCGTTGCTGATCACGTAGTGTGATCTCTGCAGCGGATGTAAATGTTCGCGGCGGAAATTCCAGGCGATGTTAGTGAGCTCAACAGCGTCCAGTGCGCTGCGTCCATCCCAGGGATCACCGGCACCGTGGGCAGCAATACCGTCGAAAAGAAACTCAGCTGACACCAGGCCAGTACCCCGGGAACGTCCCCAGCTGACGCTGAGATTATTGGACACATGGGTAAACAGAACAGCGTCTACACCATCAAACATGCCATCCCTTGCGAACCACGCTTTGGAACCCAGCAATTCTTCGGCTATGCCTGGCCATATTACGATAGTGCCCGGTAAATTCTCACGCTCCATGATGTCTTTCACTGCCAGTGCGGCGGCAATATTTACTGCCTGGCCGGAATTGTGTCCTTCACCATGGCCAGGTGCACCTTCAATCATGGGTTGCCGGTAGGCGACGCCGGGCATCTGCGACGCTCTTGGAATACCGTCTACATCAGAGCCAAGGGCGATTACAGGTTCACCACTACCCCAACGCGCCCACCAGGCAGAAGGAATTCCGGAGATCCCCAGTTCAACATCGAAGCCATTCGCTTCCAGAATTTCGGTCAGATAGCGCTGTGTCTGAAATTCCTGAAAACCCAGTTCAGAGAAAGAGAACAGGCTATCGACGATTTCCTGTACCAACTTGCTCTGTTGATCTACTGCATTAACCGCTTCTTCTTTCAATCCCGAAAAGCCCTGGGCAAAGGAGGGGGCAGAAAAAGCCATTAGTAAAGTCAGGATTACGCTGGCAATGAGGGTTGCAGAAAAGCGTTTCATGGCAGAACTCCAATCAGATGTTTTGACACGGAGGTTACGCTGTTTTTGCAGGAGCTGCCAGCGTGGCATTGACCAACGATGGCCATGAGGTGCAGTATGTTTCCACTGCACTAATTGAAGTCATACTGCACTATTTTGGGAGAGCATAAATGGAAGCTATAACAACGGGTATAAGCTGGTGGGCAGTTGGTGTAAGCACCCTGATCTGTTTTTTTCTCGGGGGTCTCTGGTACTCACCGGTGCTTTTCGGGAAACAGTGGGCCGAAGGAGTAGGGGTGGAAATGGGTGATGCCAGTATCCAACCGGTGCCTGCGTTGGTGTTGCAATTGGCCGGGACCTTCCTGCTGGCCTGGGTGATGGCACTGGCTGATGCTATTAATGCCTATCCGGCCGCTGTGCTGATAATACTGACGATCACCACTCTACTGATCGCGGCAAATCTGTTTTCCCAGCACAGCCTGGCGTCATCCCTGATTCAGGGATTTTTTGTAATCGCCATGGCGATCATTATGGTTGTCTGCAATCTGGTTCTGTAGAAAGACAATATTTTTCTGCCATGAACCTCATTGCTCACACGCCAGACTATTCTGGTTGCTGGCGTGTGAGACATGGAATTTCGCTACATACCTGGAGGAGGTGACATACCTCCCATGCCGCCTTGCTGGCCACCGCCCTGGGAGTCGCCACCTGCATCGCCGCCACCTTTATTGAAAGATGAATCAGGTGTGCCCTTGTAGCAGTTCAACACCCAGGGGAATTCGTTGATGACATAGTAGCCATATGTGCCTTTCCACATCATGCCGTTACACTCATCCAGATCGCCTGATCCTTCAACGTATTCATAGTCGTCACGGTATGTGCCGTCATAGGTTCCGCCAGGATCATCGGCGCTACTGGGGCGACTACCTGACCTTAGCTGGTAGCTGCTGGTTGCCGCGCGAATATCGCCATTGTCATCAATGAAGCTGCCGAATATCGGAAATCCATCAGCGGCAAAACCTACCAGGGGAGACTCGCTATTCGGTTCCTGATCGAACAGCGCTTCCGGATTGCCATGATAGTGATAGGCGCCATCCGGTTGCGTGTGTGCATTGTGGGAATCTGTGCCGAAATTGTTGTTCGGAGAAAGAGGGTCAAAGCGCCAGGGTTGAGAGAGGTCGTTGCAACCGATTTTCTCATCACCGACGTTGTAGCAAGCAGCGGGAAGAAGGTCCAGTTTTACGCCATTGAGAAACACTGCATTATCGATCTCCAGCGATAACTCAGTGGTGCTGGAGGCAAAGCTGGGTTCTATGGGGATGCTTAACTCAGTAGCCACTTCCGCAACATCATCCGCAAAAGCCGCGGACTGATCATTGAAGTCGTGATTGGGAATATTATTGGAACTGATCATGCAGGAATCACCTTCCACAGTAATTACCACGCTGCCAGAAAAAAGAATATTGCGGGTTACGTCCCTGACCGAAGAAAAGGTTTTATCTGCGTAGTAGGTACAACTGCTTCGCCTGTTGGTTAACAGGGCATCACTGATGTCAGTTTCCGGTACTTCAATAAATTCTTCCAGTTTGCCAACCATCTCAGCGGTTTCCCCTAATGAGCCACCAACAGCCCATACATTGTCACCCTGAACCCCAAGGTAAATTCCGGTGCCCTCGTAGAAGCGCACATAGAATCCCTGAATTTCCTGCACTTCAGGTGCCGGCGGATTTAATAGTTCGGGGAAATTCTCTTCCGCGAAATCAAACAATGCGATTGCGTTGTCGCGAGTGTCTGCCTGCAACAGAGTAGTTGAGAGGGCAAATATAATAAAAAGTGAAACTTTGCTCATTTTCATCGGTAGCGGTCTCTGGAATGATCTTCTATATATGATACTAGCACTATCTAAGATAATTATGCGTAGAAAAATCAGAACCCTGCGCACAGAATTGGTACGCTATTGCTCTTCATTGTAGTGTCTGAAATCATGGTTGCAGTAATCTAATGAATCTGGATGTTAAATCTGGAGATTGAACCTGGAATGAGACCAGTACTGGCAATTTTCGCGCTTCTCCTTTTTCCTGCGGCGGCTTCAGCCCAGTCGCAGCTGGATTGCACCAGCAATCCCCAGCTAGCGACTCTGGATTTCTGGTTTGGTGAATGGCGGGTTGAGGACGATGAAGGACGAATACTGGGCCGCAACACCATCTATCGAATGTTGAACGGTTGCGTTATCCAGGAAAGATGGCAGGGGACGGGTGGTGGTGTCGGCATCAGCATGTTCTATGTTGATCCGGAGACGGGCAAGCTGAGTCAGTTATGGGTTACCGGGCAGGCACTTTCTCCCGGGGGTACCAAAGAGAAACAACTGATTGCCTCGAAACTCGGCGAGTTTGCTCAATTTCAGGGCAGTTATCCCAATGGTGATGACATTGTTCTGGACCGCACTACTTTAACCAAGTTATCCGATGGTGAAGTTCTGCAGGTGATTGAGTATTCCCTTGATGATGGTGTAACCTGGGAGACAGGGTTTCGCGGAATCTACATACCTGCCAGCAGGAGCCGCTGATGACTTATATTCCAGCAGTGAGGCCTGCAACTAAATAATGATTGTTAATGGCACACCCTACTTACGATAAATATTTTCCAGTGCCGAACGCAGGGTCTTGTATTGGAGTTCAACGCCTAATTCATCCAGTCTTGAGCTGCAGATATTGGACGTGGCCAGGAGAGCGGCGTCAGCCATTTCCCCAAACATAAGGCGCACTATAGTGGCAGGCATCGCGGGTAACCGTGGTCGTCTCAATACTTCCCCCAGAGTCTTCGCAAAGTCCTTGTTAGAGACTACCTCTGGTGCAACAAGATTAACCGCTCCGGCAAAGTTTCGATTGCTTATGCACCCCAGTATAATTTTTATGGCGTCTTGTAGTGTAATCCAGGGCTGAAGATGTCTGCCGTCTCCTAACCTTCCCACGACGGCCAATCCCATCGGAAGCACTAACTTGTCCAACACTCCACCGTGAGAATCGAGGACGAGACCAAATCTAAGCTTAACTACCCTAATGCCGGCTTCTGATGCTTTGTCTGCTGCTGATTCCCAGGCAACTGAAAGTCGGGCGAGAAAGTCATCAGCTGGTTCGCCGAATTCATCGGTAGAGGATGGGCGATTTGATCCGTAATAGCCGATAGCTGAGGCGGAAAGCATAACTTCCGGTCTTTTCTCCAGGGTGGCAATCGCCTGACTGAGAAGCCGGGTTGTACGAATTCGGCTATCCCAGATTATGTCTTTTCTTTTTGCTGTCCAGCGACCATCAGCAATGCTGGCGCCAGCCAGATTGATCACAGCATCCAGTGGAATTTCGTCACTCATCCTGATCTCACCGCTGATTTCGTCGTAGAAAAACGGGCTGTTGGGATTGCGCCGGTCTAATCTGAAAACGGTGTGACCAGAATCGGACAGGGATCTGCTAAGTGCAGAACCTATTAGTCCGGATGCTCCACTGATAAGGATATTTTTCATGGCCAGATATGTATTTGATAGCGATGAAAGACATGCAGGGGGTAGATATTAACAAGTTAATTACGAAGAGTATCGTTTCCTGGATTTAAGTTGAGGCGAATTTTAATTCAAAAAATTCCTGCTTATGAATATCAATTCTTTTTTTAAAAATAACTGAACCGAAATTATTTTCCTGCCGTTTCTAGAGTCGCTGTTAGCTATTTACTTATTGTTTTTCTGAGGAGGACACAATGTCCAAGATTCGTCACACTAGTTTTGCGCTGTTAGCAATTTTGCCTTTAACGTTCGCAAGCGTTCAGGTTCGAGCACAGGACATCGTTGATACAGCTATTTCTGCTGGTCAATTCAATACATTGGTCGCTGCAGTTCAAGCAGCTGGCCTGGTTGATACTCTGAAGGGCGAAGGGCCGTTCACAGTATTCGCTCCAACCGATGAGGCATTTGCTGCGTTGCCAGAAGGTACAGTTGAAACACTACTCAAGCCTGAAAACCTTGATCAACTGGTATCTGTACTGACCTACCATGTGGTTCCAGGCAAAATCATGTCTGCGGATATTTCCGGGCAGACCGCTGAAGTAGCGAGTGTGCAGGGTTCTTCGCTGAATGTGAATGCCACTAACGGGGTGAAGGTAGACGATGCCACCGTGATAGCTGCTGATATCGAAACGGATAATGGTGTAATTCACGTGATCGATAAGGTTGTATTGCCTCAGTAATGTTGCGCATTGGGCAATATCCCAGGATATTTCCAAGACCGTGAGGGCCAACTTTAGTTGGCCCTTTTTTTGCGGAAAATAAGTGATCGCCTTGTGATCTAAAACTTCGAAACCGGCGTTTATTCTACAGAGACGTAAATATCTATTCGTTTCAGCTCTGTCCTATCCGGGCGCCATCCCTTTCAGCCCGGATCCCTAGAGGCTTAAGGCTGACCACTGGTCGGCCTTTTTTTATGGGGCTCTGGGGTTCTCCGTCAGTTTATAGCGGATTATCCCGCATGAATTTGATTACCTCGGCAGCGAATTCAGCTCCTTTGTCTTCCTGAAGGAAGTGATAGCCACCAGAGATCGTAACATGGGCCTGACTTCGGGCTCCCGGAACCAATTTCTGAAATACTTTTTCTCCTCCAGCGGTGATGGGATCGCCGTCGCTGAATGCTGTCAGAAAGGGCTTCTGCCATTGTTTAAGAACATCCCAGGCAGCGCGATTTGCTACAGCCGCAGGATTCTCTGGAGAGATAGGCACCAGTAATGGCATGGCCAACGGGCCAGCCATGTATTTGCCGTTGGGGAATGGAGCATCATTGGCGGCAATTATTTCTTCCCCAAACTTTGGTTCGGAGTCAGGGTTTGCGGGGTCGCGGGAAATCAGCTTGCCAATTGGCATAAACCCAGCCGCCTGCATTTTTTCCGCTGCCGCTCGCCATTTCATGAACGCTTCGCTGGCGCCATCGTCTCCGGTGGGCAAACCGCCATTGGCTAACACGATGCGGGCAAAGCATTGCGGATTTTCGGCTGCCACTCGCAGTCCGATCAGACTACCCCAGTCCTGACATACCAGGGTTATGTTACTTAAGCTTTTCGCAGCGACGAAGGCGCTTATGTTTTCCACATGAAATGCATAGCTATGGGTAGATACTTCTGCTGGTTTGTCGGACCGGCCGAAGCCAATCAGGTCGGGAACGATGGTCCGATATCCGGCTTCAACTATTGGTGGCACCATCTTACGATACAGATAACTCCACGTTGGCTCACCGTGCAGCATGAGCACGACTTCGCCATCACCTTCGTCGAGGTAATGCATTCGATAGCCGTTCACTGCTTCATAGTGTGGCGCAAAGTCGAACCCGGGTAGGTTTTTGAAGCGTTCGTCCGGAGTGCGATATATTCCAGGGCTGATTTCATTTACTTCATCATTCATTTGATTAACTCGCCGTAGAGATCATATTCATCAGAGTCGTTAATTCTTGCCCGTACCATGTCGCCCACTTTAGTTTCTGAAGATGTAGCGAGATATACGAGACCATCTATTTCTGGAGCGTCACCGCTAGAACGACCGATTGCACCATCGTCATTCACTTCGTCAATCAAGACATTCAACTCTTTACCTACTTTTAGCTCCAATCGTTCGCTGCTGATCTGTTGTTGGGTTTCCATAAAGCGTTCCCAGCGTTCCTGTTTCAGTTCATCCGGTACCGGATTATCCAACTGATTGGCAGTCGCCCCTTCGACCGGTGAATACTGGAAGCAACCTACTCGATCCAGCTGAGCCTCCTGCAGGAAAGTTAATAACTGCTGGAAATCTTCGTCGGTTTCTCCGGGAAACCCAACGATGAAAGTGCTACGAAGAGTAAGCTCCGGACATTGTTTACGCCAACGATGAATTCGTTCCAGTGATTTCTCGGTGGCCGCAGGTCTACGCATGGCTTTCAGTACAGACAGGCTGGCATGTTGTAGAGGAATATCCAGGTAGGGAAGCAGCTTGCCCTCTGCCATCAATGGAATCACGCTATCGACGTGGGGATAGGGGTAGACATAGTGCAAGCGAACCCAGATGCCCAGTTCACTTAAAGCTTCGCACAGTCCCTGCATGTTGGCTTTAATGGGGCGGCCCTGCCAGAAACCAGTCTGATACTTGATGTCGACGCCATAGGCGCTGGTATCCTGGGAAACCACAAGCAACTCTTTTACTCCAGCGTTTGCCAGTCGTTCTGCTTCGTCCAGAACTTCGCCCACAGGTCTGCTAACAAGATCTCCGCGCATGGAGGGGATGATGCAGAAGCTGCAACGATGATTGCAGCCTTCTGAGATTTTTAAATAGGCGTAGTGGCGAGGTGTGAGTTTAATTCCCTGGGGAGGTACCAGGTCAACAAAGGGATCGTGTTGCTGTGGCGGAGGAACATGTTCATGGACCTGTGATACTACCGCTTCATAGGCATGGGGCCCGGTTACCCCCAGTACATTGGGGTGTACCTCGGTGATACTCGCAGCCTGTGCCCCCATACATCCGGTCACCAGCACCTTGCCATTTTCCTGCAGGGCTTCTCCAATTGTATTGAGTGATTCTTCCTTGGCGCTATCTATGAAGCCGCAGGTGTTTACCACGACAATATCGGCGTCTTGGTAACTTGGGACAACATCGTATCCTTCGATGCGTAGTTGGGTCAGAATGCGTTCCGAATCCACCAGTGCCTTGGGACAACCGAGCGAAACGAAACCTACTTTATGACTGGAGGACATGTTGATCTGACTGCTTAATCAATGGGAATTGGTGTGGCGATTATAACTGTTCGCAGGTTTTGGGGCATTGTTTGTATTGCGGCCAGGAAGGCTGTATCTGCTTGCATTAATTCATTCTTGCAGCGCCATTCGGTGTTCGCAGAGCCTCTTACCGGCTTACCACGTTCGAGATTATTGTGTGGATTCTCAAAATGATAAGACTAACGAGAGTATCTACCATGCCCCTAATATCGTTCCCATAACACTTAGCGCTACAACACAATAACCACCATTAATCAGAAAAACTTTCATGGAGCGCCCTTCGAATAAATAAAGAATTCCCAGAAAGGCGGCGACCCAACCAAGGCCAGCAGCGAATCCTGCGAACAGACCAAACATCAGAGAGGCGTCAGCGCCGATGAACATCTCCAGATTTATGGCAGCCACTATGGACAGCAACAGGGAAAAACCAAACACCAGAGGCATATTACGGTCAGCCAGATATTCTTCGCTGAACCCAAATCCTTCGGCCCAGGCTTTGCCAAACAGTGGGCCGTACCACAGACCGCCTACCATAAAGGCCGATAGTGCAGCGACTATGACAGATAACCAGTTGATTGCAGAAATAGTGATTGCAGGGTCCATGTTGAATCTCCTTGGTTGTAATGATCAGGAAGATAACGAAAGGACTGCCTAGTTTATTGTAAAAAATTAACGCTTCGGCAAAATCTTATTGAAAAGCTACTCTTTTCGATCCAGAGGAAAGAAGTTAGGTTCATCTTTGTTGTAGTCTTTACCAATGTACTCCTTTGGGTTGAATCCCGAGAAGTGTCTGAACTCCTTGATGAAGTGGGATTGATCGAAGTAGCCACATTCGTTGGCGATCTCGGTCCATGAAATCTGGTCTTTATTCTGGATACGTTTCAACAAATCGTTAAACCGCAGGATGCGCTGATAATATTTTGGTGTGAGCCCTACGAACTTTTTGAATTGATCAATCAGGCTTTTTTGGCTGGCAGGGTAGGCATCGATTAGTGCGTTAAGACTGTCCACAGGCTCTTCCTGCAGATGCTGAATAAAATCCAATAGCTCGACCGGTGGCAATTTCTCCGGATCAAATCGAGAAAGCAGCCAATGTTCGGCTGCCGAGAATTTCTCCGCCGTGTCATCGGTTTGACGCATCGCATCGCGCAATGTGTACAGACTATCATCAATGACCTCGTGCGCCGGAACGATAAGCTCGTTCAGCATATCGGCAGCCACATGAAGAAAAGGATAACTGCCGTGGGGTTTGAACTGGATGACAAACATCTCCGAGTTCTCATGGGCGGATATGGAGAAGTAATTACGGTGCATACCGCAGATCCAGGCACGGGTATAGTTGGCATTGGGCCTTAAGGTTTCATTGTCAAAGGTGTGACGTTCAATGCCATCCAGCTCAAAAATGATAAAGACGTGGCCGGTAGGGACCACTCGTTCGATAGAGTGGTCCGGCACGAAGTCTTTGTAGTGGAAGATAGCCTCTATGTAAGGAGCTATGGGTTCTGCTGCCTGGTAAGGTGTAAAGATCATCGGCGATCAGGTATCGGACTATGCGGTTTTTAATCGCTCCCGTTCCTGGTCGACAAGAACGCGGCGCAGGATTTTGCCCGAGGCAGATTTCGGGATTTCATCCACAATCTCCACCAGTCTGACTTTCTTGTGGGGAGCTACTTCGTTTGCTACGAATTCCAGAATTTCCTCCGGCGAGATTGATTCTTTGGGGACAACAAATGCTTTCGGTACTTCACCGGCTTCTTCGTCCGGGCTGGGAATAACCGCGGCGTCGGCGATAGCAGGATGACTAAGAAGCAGAGCTTCCAACTCAGCGGGGGCAACCTGATACCCTTTGTACTTGATCAATTCCTTGACGCGATCAACGATGTAGAAGAATCCATCATCGTCTGCATAACCGATGTCGCCTGTGTGAAACCAACCATCTTCATCTATACAGCCTTTGGTGGCCTCATCGTTATTCAGGTAACCCACCATGACATGAGGGCCGCGAATACAAACTTCACCACGCTCGTTCGGGCCAAGTTCTGCGCCGCTTTCCGTGTCAGTAATTTTCGATTCAGTGTTGGGTAGAACTGGTCCCACCGAGCCAAGTTTTTCCGGTGGTACTGGTGAAATGTTTACCTGAGAGGCGCCAGCTACTTCGGTTAATCCATATCCCTGATAAATTTCACAGCCCAGTCGATCGCTGCAGGCCTTCTCCAGCTCATGGCCAAGAGGTGCAGCACCGGAACCGATGATGCGGACACTGGAGAGATCGTAGTTATCAACGATTGGTTGCTTGGCCAGCGCCAGTATTAGCGGAGGGACGAGGTTCAGGCTGGTGATTTTGTACTTCTGAATGATTTCCAGAAACAGTTCCAGATCGAAACGGGGAATGGTAACCAGGGGCAGTCCGCGGTAAATCGCCAGGTTCAGAATGAGCACCATGCCGTATATATGGAAGAAGGGTAATACTCCAATCATGCGGTCACCTTCCTGCAATACATTCATCTGGCTGGAAAGCACCATGTTGGCTACCAGATTCTCATGGGTCAGCATGACTCCCTTGGACAGTCCGGTAGTGCCACTGGAGTAGGGTAGTGCTACCAGATCGGTTTTAGGATTGATATCCACCGCCCGCACATTGCCATCATTGTTTAGTAACTCCGCAAATGGCGTGCAGCCGTCCGCCTCCCCCAGGACAAAAATTTCTTCGATGCCTATTTTTTCGGCAGCTGGTATTGCGCGATCCAGAAACATGGGAATTGTGACCAGGAACCTGGCATTGGAGTCAGTAAACTGATGTACCAGGTCCTGCTCCGAGTAGAGAGAATTAACGGTGGTGTTGATACCGCCCGCTTTTGCGACACCTAGAAAGATTACTGCGTACTCAGGGCAATTGGGGCAGAACACTGCCACTACATCCCCTTTATTAAAACCTCTTTGTTGCAGTCCAGCTGCCAGCAAATCAATCTGGGAATTCAATTGCCTGAAAGTGAGGGTGCGTCCGCTGGTGCCGTCGATAAGGGCTGGTTCGTCAGCCAGTTTCTCGGCATAACGCATTACAACACTGGTCAGATCCAATGATGGTAGTTCTACATCCGGTTTGGAACTCTTGAAGATCAAAGCAGATTCCCCCTGGTAAGGTGCATATCCTTACTACTTCTTTAATAGTTATTTTTCTGTTTCCTGCGGACAAATTGCTTGTTGCTGTCGTCAGGGCAAGAGTATGTCAGGGTCTGTTAAAGCTCAACAAGTGGATGGTGAACGGAAGGAGTCGTGCGCCAGGTGCAGTTTGTATTGCCAGCTGTATTGTGGAAGGAGACAGGCTCAAAGTTCATTAAAGGCGGGATGGTACCGGATAGTGCCGGAGTAGTTTTGCAGATAGTCCGGCTGCAATTCCTGAACCATGAAGACTTCAGCAGGCACATCGTACTCACTCTTGATGTCAAAATTAATTGAGGGTTGAAAGCCGAAGCGAGGGTAGTATTCGGGATGGCCCAGTACAACTACTGCGCCCACGTCGAGATTTCGGCAGTGAGTGAGACCTGCTTCTACCAGCGCGCTACCGATACCGCTGTTCTGGCTATCCGGTGTAACCGCCATTGGTGCCAGCCCCATCAGGTTCAATTCTGGCTCACTATCTAATGAGACAGGAGTCAAAAGCAGATGACCCAGCAGGATTCCATCCCGCTCCGCTACCAATGACAGAACCGGATCAGCTTGTTCACGCAGACGGTTAACCAGATCAGCTTCTGCTGCTGTGTCAAATGCCTCTTTGTTTATCTGAAATACTCTGTCAATGTCATCCGCGGCTTCTTCACGAATGCTTATTGTGCCCATCCTTGTTTCCTTATTCTTCAGCGTGATTCTTCATTAATCTGAATGCTCGTCGTCCAGTAGTTGTTCTGCAGTTACCTGTGCGTGACCTGGCAGATGTTTATTGATCATATTGGTATAAATGAGAATAAGGCAGATTACAGAAGCATATGGAATAAAAATCAGGCTACCGTTAATACCCAGTTGTGGAAAGCCAAGTCTGCCGGCCAGCCAGAGTATCGCGCAAGCCGTGGTGAGTTTCTTCTTACCTTGTCGCCATACCTGCACAGAAAAATAGAGGAATACGAATAACACCAACCAGTTGGCAACGAATAACATGGCTGCTCAGGGTAGCTCGGCACTGCGTATAGTCATTAACAGATCAGTGACGCCTACCTCGACATCCAGCTGATTGAATAGCGTCGTAAGTTGGCCGCGGTGATGGGTCTGGTGATTGAAAAAATGCTGGAGTGGATACATCAGGCGATCATTGAACTGGTCGCCTTTCATGTTCTGGTAGGGGAACCTGGTTTCCAATGACTCTTCTGTCAACTCTTCAGCCCAGTCCAGAATCATATTGTCCAGTTTTTGGCGCAAGGCATACAGGGCTTCGAGATCGTCACTGATAGTCTGATCCAGGGTTTCAGGTCTGGCTATGTCTGCCAGTCCTTGCAGCGCAGTAAAGTTTGCCGGATGTTCAGCAAAACGTTTCATCCATACGATATCCCCGACCACAATGTGGTTCAGGGTACCGATAACCGATCCAAAGAATGCTCCCATATTTTTTTCTAGATCTTCCGCTGAAAGCTGGCGCGCGCATTCGTAGAGTTTGTCATTCATCCACTGGTTGTAGCGCGCCATAAGCAGGCAATTCTGTTGATGCATGGTATTGCTCTGGTTAGTTATTGTGAGAGGGACTGGTCATGTTGACATACCGCGGGCAGCTACCGGCCATACGGCTTCAACCTGATCATTGCGGATGGCGTACATCTGACTATAGAGATTCACTACAGGATCGCAATGGGAAACAATGAGTTCCAGTTTATCGCCGACCTTGTAAGTGCGTGAGGCATTATCTTCATAACGCAGTGTGCCAAACTCATCTGAACCCGAGGTGTAGGCCATTCCTGTTTGACCCTTGACTCGTGGCCAGGGACGATTAATGGTGCAGGCCTTGGCGCCGGCGTCCGTGGTGCAGCGACCGGCATACTGGTCATTCAGAACGGTGGTCAGAATAGTGAGAGAAGGTGCAAAGTCGCCATAGACTTCATCATCGTCTTCACCACCTATGTCGATGTACTGGGCGTCCATGAATACATAACTACCCACCTGTACATCGGTCAGTCCGCGTGTATTGTGGTCGATATTATAGGTTCCTGTGCCACCACCGCTAAAAATTTCGGTGGAGAGACCACTTCTGTTGTACAGATCATAGGTTTCTGTAGCAGCGACCAGGCGCTCAAGAGTCTGATCGCGACGGGCTACAAATCCCTGCACGTGTTGCGAACCACCGTCATAACAGAGCAAGCCTCTAAGTGTGAGACCTGGCAACTGGTCAATTAACTGGGCCAGGGCGAGAGCAGGTTGACCGGGTGTCACACCAGTACGATGGCCGCCCGGGTCAACATCCACCACAACATCAGCCACGATGCCCATGGACTCCGCTGCTTCCGATAATAATCTGGCATTGTCAGCGGAGTCTGTTGCCTGAATAAAACCTGGATTGCTTGCTCGCAGGTTCATTGCGCGACGTATTTTGGTAGGCGTCACATTTGTAGTGGTCATCAGAATTTCACTGATGCCATTGTTGAACATCACTTCTGCTTCGCTGACCTTGGCGGCACAAATGCCAACGGAACCGGTATCCAGCTGTTTTTGGGCAATGATTGGACTTTTGTGAGTCTTGGCATGGGGGCGACTGGCGATACCATTGCTGGCCAGGGTGGTTTGCATGGTATTGATATTGCTATCCAACAGATCGAGATCTACACACAGGGCTGGTGTGTCCAGTTCCCATTTGGAGACATCCTGCTGCATCTCCCCATCAACATAGAAAGACTGTACTTCCTGTGCTGTGTAACCGTTCACAGCCGCGGGTGCCAGCAGAGCGGCTGCGCTTGCTCCCGTTGTCTGCAGAGAATTCTTGAGAAAACGTCTGCGGGAGGGAGAGTGGGTAGTGGAGTGAGTTGTGGAGTTAGCAGAATGATCATCGGTCTTGGCCATGGGAGACTCCTGTTATTTTTCATCGAGTCTACACCTTGCTTCATGTTGTGGCCAACAGGCCCTTTGCTCGTGTCGGAGTTGACGCTAAAGGCTCAGGTCAGAAGCCTGTTTTGGGCTTAAGTTAAAAGCCCGCTTTGGGCAATTCCATCGAACATGAACTGGATGGCCAGGGCTGAGAGCAAAACACCCATAACCCGTTCGATAACTTGCATGCCAGTGGTGCCGATGAGTCGATTGATCTGGCTCGAAAGCAGCATCATAGTGAGGGTCAGACCCATCATCAATATCAGGCTCAGAATCACGGCAAGCTGTTGAGTAAAGTCATCACCCGCGTTGGCCATCAGGAGAACGGCGGCACCCATGGAACCGGGACCGGCAATTAATGGTGTGGCGAGTGGGAATACAGAAATGTCTTGCTTGCCTCGGGCTTCTTCCTCTTCTTCGTCGGTTGTGGAACTAACACCGGAATGGCGGGCGAACACCAAATCGATGCCAACCAGTAGAAGCAAAATTCCACCGGCCGTGCGCAGGGCAGCGAGAGAAATCCCGAGCCCTGCCAGGAGGAATTCTCCGGCGATGGCAAACACCAGCAATATCGATGTGGCAACAGTAGTGCCACGTATCGCCATCTGTCGGCGTCGTGTGTCTGGCGTACCCGCCGTCAACCCTGCAAATACAGTCGCTGCATTGAGAGGGCCGATGGTGGCGAATAGTGTGGCAAGGGCAACGCCCAGAGTTTCCAACATATAGTGCTCTGTATTTACCTAGTCTGCGATTGCCAGTTTCACTGCCTCTTCGCAGTGTATTGTGGTTGTGTCATACAGTGGCATGGAGGAGTGCTGTTGTTGTACCAACATGGCAATTTCCGTGCAGCCCAAAATGACCGCCTCGGCGCCTGCTGTGGCCAGGCGTTCAATTACACCGAGGTAGGCCTCACGGGAATCATCTTTTACTGTACCAAGGCAGAGCTCGTCATAGATAATTCTGTGAACTACTTCGATGTCAGCCAATTCCGGTACAACTACATCGATGCCGAAGTTATCGACAATGCGCTGTTTGTAAAAATCCTGTTCCATCGTGAAGCGGGTGCCTAACAAACCTACTTTGGTTATGCCGGCTTGCTGCAGGCGCTGACCGGTGGCATCTGCCAGATGTAAAAGTGGTATATTTACGGCAGCCTCGACCTGAGCCGCTACCTTGTGCATGGTGTTGGTACAGATTAACAGGAAGTCTGCACCCCCGGCTTCCACTCGTTTGGCAGCACTGGCCAGAATTTCTCCCATTTCCTGCCACTTGCCATCATGTTGCAACTTTTCGATTTCATCGAAGTCTACGCTATAGAGCATCAGGCGAGCTGAGTGAAGTCCACCCAGATTGTCTGTTATTCCCTGGTTCAACAGAGAATAGTAAGTGCTGGTTGATTGCCAGCTCATGCCGCCCAACAGGCCCATGGTTTTCATTGAATGCTCCGGCCGAATAGTTCGTACAGGGTGAGGGGTCGGGTATTTTAGTGGGTTTGGCCATGTTGCACCATGTTTTCCGTGGCGTAATGCACTACACTCCATGTCCATGATCAGGTTAATAAGAGCGTCAATTCTGCAGGTAGCGATGGCAGTTACTCTGAGTAGTTGTGGAATAGTCTCGGGACAATCCGGCGTTGCCGATTCGCGACCCGATGATTTTGTCACGGTAGACGAGAGTCGGATAAGAACTGAAGTCCGGTATTTTACCGCTGACAATTTCGTTGGTGCGCCAGTTGATGGTTATCAGGCTCCCACAATCTATATGACATCATCAGCGCACCAGGCATTACTTGCAGTGGCTGAGGATTTGTCCACCTTTGGTATAGGGCTGAAGGTATTTGATGCCTATCGCCCTCAACAGGCGGTGGATCATTTTGTGCGCTGGGCTGAAGACCTGAGCGATACCCGAATGAAAGCGCGTTACTATCCGCGTGTCGATAAAGCCAACTTGTTTCGCGATGGTTATATTGCAGCGCGGTCTGGACACTCTCGCGGTTCGACGGTGGATTTAACCCTTGTCGATCTTGTCTCAGGAGATGAGTTAGACATGGGTACGCGCTGGGATTTTTTTGATCTCACATCCTGGGGCTCGAGTGATGAAGTGAACGCTGAACAACGAGCAAACCGGGCACTCTTAAGAAGCGTAATGACCAAACACGGGTTCAATCCCTTGCAGGAAGAGTGGTGGCATTTCACTCTGGCGGATGAGCCCTATCCAGAAACCTATTTTAACTTTCCGGTGGAGTAAGCCGACGGCGCATTATGAGTAGCAGAATCAGCGACCGGGTAATGACCCAATTTCCAGTCATTCTATTGACATTCATTAGCATAATTCAGGCTTTGGCACTGGAGTTGATGTGGGGAAAAATTGCTGAAGCAGACTATCTGTGGGAATGGGGTATTCAAGCGATAATTGCCTGGGGAAGTATCGTGGTTTCCATGATGGGAATATTGCAGGTATGGGTTTTATACTCAACCCTGGTATTAGGATTTGCCTGGCGACCCAGCATGCGGGATCTGTTGCTTCCTTTTGTAATCGGTATTCTGCAGTTTTCAATGGTCAGCCTGTTGGGTCCTGTATTTAATCCCATGTGGCTGTATTCATTGGCAGCAATTTTCCTGTTCGGTAACTATGTAGCCCATATTACATTCCGACGAGCACGAATTCTGGAAGTAAACGCCGCATTCTTTGTCGGTCGTGAACCAGCAACCTGGAGAGATTTTGTCTGGGCCTTCACCAATATCTTTATGCTGACTCTGTTCGGGATTCTC
This sequence comes from uncultured Pseudohongiella sp., assembly GCA_965227685.1. GTDB lineage: Bacteria > Pseudomonadota > Gammaproteobacteria > Pseudomonadales > Pseudohongiellaceae > UBA9145. The sequence continues at coordinate 198,998 of CBDDGA010000002.1, forward strand.
TATACTGCTCTGGGTAATCCAGATTGGCTGGCATTGGTATCGATTATTTTTGCCAATGTAGCGTTGATAATTCAGGTGGTGACTTCACGCAGACTGTGGACGGCTATTTCTGAAACTGAAGATTAACTTCTGGAATTCGCTGTATTAGGCATTGAACAGTTTCTTGAGGTGTTCGTTCAGCATACGGCCCTCCGGGTCCAGTGATTCCCGAACTTCCATGAATTCGCGATAGCGTGGATAGAGCTCTTTCAATTCATTGTGACCGAGACTGTGAATCTTGCCCCAGTGAGGCCGACCACCGTATTTCCAGAAGATGGGTTCGATAATATCGAAGTAGGGGCGGTAGTCCGCGCTCGCCGTTCTGTGAATAGAAATCGTGGCATGGGGTTCATCGCCATAGGCCATGCTGAGCCAGGGATCTTCCGGACTGACGTAACGAAACTCTAACGGGAATGCCACTTCAATGGCCTGATCATAGATAGTACGCAGAATTTCCCGCACGCAATCCGCGCCAACTTCCGCAGGCACCGAATATTCCATCTCATTGAATGGATTGGTGCGAATGTTAGACAGAAGCTTGTAAGATAAATCCACTGCCTCAGTCATTTCTGCATTCTGGGCCAGAGCGTTATTCAGTGCCAGTTTCTCTGCCGGTGTTGCATTCAATCCAGGGCGTCTTAAATCAGACAACTCAACTTCTTCTGCCGGTGTGATTGTCTGGCCGATGGGTTCATCGGACTCGTCAATTTGCAGTGCAAGGGAATAATCGGAATACACCAGTGGAAAGATTTCAAAATGACGATGAGAAGTAGCACGCTCATCGAACTCTGCCAGTAATTCTTCGGTGGGGGCTGTCCACTCCCGCTTCTTGAGTTTGTAGGCATTGCGGTTCTGCATGCGAATCTGGGTTACGACACCCAGTGCGCCGAGGTTTACCCGTGCGGCATCAAACAAATCGCCATCCCGTTCGTCAATGTCTAACATTTCTCCCTGGGCGGTGATCAATCTCAGGGCGGTAATGTAACCGGAAAGGCTTTTGAATCTGATTCCTGTGCCATGGGTGCCAGTTGCGGTGGCACCTGCCACCGTTTGGCGATCTATATCCGGCAGGTTCATCATACCCTGGCCGATTTCCTGTAGTGGCGCACCGAGATCACCCAAACGGGATCCTGCGCCGAACGTGGCCTGCATGCTTGTGTTGTCGTAATCCAGAATGCCTCGCAGCTGGTCAATAACTATCAGGTGACCATCGGTGGGAACGAGTGGGCTGAAGGAATGGCCCGAACCCACGGGTCGCACAGGATCGTCGGTAGTTCTAAGCAGATCCGCCAGCTGCTCTTCACTGGTGATGTCATGCCGCCCCTCGGGTTGGCACATTAGGCCGCCAGACCAATTACGCCACGGAACAGTCTGCCCCGACACCGGCAATGCCAGACTCCCGGCACTGAACAGAGCTGCACGCAAACTGGATGCTAAAAATGAACGACGGGAAATTCTGTCCAGAATTTTGTTGTTCATCGATTAGTACCCGCCATGAACGCTACCATCGCACGAAAGTCTTCCAGCTCACAGCTCATACAATAACCAAGTGGTGGCATGGAATTGATGCCTTCCAAAATGTTTTGCATCACAGTTTCCTCACCCTGCGCCAACCGACGCTGCCATTCGGCACTGTCGCCGACAACAGGTGCATCCGCTACACCTTCAACATGACAGAGCGCGCAGCTACGACCCCATTTTCCCATCACTGAATCGGTAATGGCTACATTAGAGAAGGGTGTGTCGTTTGAGGGTTGAATGCTGCAGCCAGCGAGTAACAGGAAAACTAATGAGCAGAGTTTGGTGGCAGTTTTCATCGTTGTTATTTCAACTCTGGAGTTGGAGTAAATTATTGGGCTGAATTTTCTTCAATGTTCGGTGATGCCTGCTGGCACTTCCAGCAGGTTTCGAAAGACGCTTCGTTATGTTCTCCACAACTGACACAATCCCAGGCATCACCGGCTTCTGGTTCAGTCAGCTCTTTTTCAAGGATGGCGATTGCTGTATCGGCTACGGCACTGTCTCGCACCCATAGCTCGATAGGAACGGCTTCGAATCCTACATGCCCACCTGAGGCATGAAACTCATTCTTGAGGAAGCTGTCTATGTTGTTGAGTTCGAGCAGGTTTTTCGCTGAAGTTACAATCGCCAGGTTCTCGTGTGTATAGACTTTGCGCATAGAGTGTCCCTCCATCGTTAGCCCAAACATAGCATACATTGCCTATGGAACGTTGATAGTCTCAACTCTGAATTTCATTGAAAATAGCTGTGGCCGAAGATGCGGTTAACGCAGGCGCTTGCCATCGAGCCGCCCCATCGCACGATTCATGGCATACATTTCATCCCGCGTCAGCCAGTCTTCATAGAAGATATCGGCGGCGCTGGTCCGGGCCTTCATGAAGGCAAGTCTTTCGGAAGCCAGCTCTCGCCAGCGATGAGTATAGGCCCGTCGTCGGTCTACGGATTGCTGTTCACTGAGGTCGTCCTCATTAAATCCCAGCATATTGCTAAGAATGACCTGGCCAACTCGAAGGGCGATATAGGATGTACTGTAGTCTTCGAGAAGACGCCCAATGTCTTTGCAGGCATCATTCCATTCTTGATTCGTTTCTCCCATTTCATTACATAGATTCACAAGTCCTGCATAAAGGTGGAAATTCAGGTTATCAATGGAATAGACATTGGCTATGTAACTGATTCGGTCTCCAGGGTAGCCAATCTGGATCAGCTTCTCGCGAATAGAGAAGGTACGTTGAATTATTCGGTCGTTGAATCGATCGCTGTTTGTCGCGTCTTTTAATTCTGTGAGCGCCTGTGAGTCATTGCCGACACTGGCATAAAACAGGGCTGCGTAGAGCAGAGGTAAAGCGTTATCCGGTTCTCTGTTTTGAAATTGCTCCAGGACAGCAAGCTCTTCACATTGATCAATCAGTTCGGATTCCTGGCAACGCGCGGCCACGCCGTGCAATACATTGATGTGGCCAGGGTCGGTGGCAAGTGCACTGGCGTAGAAACGAGTGCTTGAGCCCGTATCCCCGTGCGCTTCGGCAACCATGGCGGCAAGGATCAGGTCCTCAGCGGGACTGCTATCACTGATCGATGCCAGCCAGTTCCCGGCGAAGTCTGCTTCCTCAGGTGAAAAAATGGACTGGGCCGTGCCATGGTTGGCTATTATTCCCAGAAAAATAAATGGGAAGGCGGTGAGTACTTTTTTCATGGCAGTATCTCTTCTTCTGGCAACCGGGCTTGTGAAGAATCATCAGGCCGAATTCAGGGCATGCCTGACTATGGCATCAACGTGTATCGCAGCGCAATCAACGACAGGAAAGCGGGACTGTTGCTCGTTATAGACCAGGGCCAGATCTGTCCCACCGAGCATCACGGCTTCCACACCAGCCTGTCCAATGAGTTGCTCACAGGCGGTATCGAATGTTCGACGCTGCTCATCGGAAACTTCACCTATTGTAGCCATAGTGACGTAGGCTTCATGAACCTCGTCGAGTAAGTTGCCTGCAGGCGCGATGACTTCTGCCGAGCTAATACCCGAATAGAATCCTGATTCCATTACTGTTCTGGTGCCAAGAATACCAATTCGCTTCAGGCCACGAGCTGTCACAGCCTGATTAACCACCTTAAGCATATTGATAAGCGGAAGCGGTGAATTCTCCGTAAAGGCATCAATGCAAAAATGCCCGGCTATGGATGTCACGACCACGCATTCAGCTCCCACCGAAACCAGCCTGTCTGTGAGTCTGTTATAGATAGCTACCTGGGCATCAACGTTATTGTTTGCCAGATTATTAAGGAGGGTAGGGGAATCTGCATGAACGATAGTCATGTCCAGAGTTGCCTTATGTCGAGCGAAGGCTTCGATCAGGCTGCGGTAGTAGAAGTCAGTCGCAGCAGGTCCAATGCCGCCTATTAGTCCAATCTGCATGATAAATGTAGTCTCTTGCTTTAATCGAATCTTGAGCTTATTGAGAGGAAGGTCCGTTTTCTTGCCTGGTTAATTCAGTAGTGTGTATTCAGTCATATCCGGCTGCTAATGACCACGTTCTGATAACAGCTGATCAATGTATCGAAAAATTGGATCGTCCTGTCTGGCGGGAAAATTTTCAATTATGTTCCTCCACACTGGGCGCATGGCAGGATAACGATCAATGTTGTATCGCATATCATCAAATGCCGCATCATAACTTACTTCTCCCAGGAGCCCGTTCTCAAATGAAGTCACAACTGGTCGCCATGAATTCAATGACCTGAAAATATAATTCTCAATGATGATCTTTTCCGGGCCTGTAACTTCGTACGATTCGGATTCAGTTCTGTAAATTAGCTCTGCCAATTCAGCATCATTGATGATGGATTCATTAAGTGAAGAGTAATTATTTCGGACTTCGTATTCTGTGGTGACTAACGCAATCCGGTTGGATTGGCGAATTTCGTAGATGACGAACCACAGAGATATGATGACAGCGGCTATGCCGGCATATTCAATGATCTGTTTGTGTTTCTCATTCATCGTCTGAATAGTGAGATATACCCTTTAAGATGGCGCCAATGATATAAACCTGAATGTTTTACAAATTCGGTTTTCCGCCGGCAGCATTCGAAGTGACGTTCAGTCCGACGATCAGAAATTCAACTTCTTCGTCGGCTTTCGGGCAATGTTCAACTCCTTTCGGCACGATAAACATTTCATCTTCATAAAGCTCGACATCGCGATCTCTGAGTTGGATTGTCAGGTGGCCTTTATACAGGATGAACAACTCATCCTGATCATCGTGTTTATGCCAGTTCGTTTCGCCAACCCCTTTCGCGAGTTTAAACAATTGATTATTGGCAATACCAATAGTTCGCTGTGACCAGTGTTCGTTAATTTTTCCAAGCTCATCGCGAATATTTACTTTGTCCATGTTTGGCACTCCAATTAACAGTAATTAAATTATCTGAATGGCGAGCGATGCTTCAGTCCTGTTTGTAATTAGCTGGTGGCATTGCTGAGGTCTCATCTGGCCTCCAAGTCTTCGATTGTGAATACAGGTTTACTGATTCTTCCTACCTGAAGAACAGCTCTGCTGCCCTGAGGAACTGCAAATTTCATCTCGCCGTTATAGTAGAGCATTCGATCCTCGTCCAGATACAGCTGATGATCACGACCAATAGCCCGAATTGTAGAAGTATCATTTGTTTCGCTTACGCTGAGCACCACCAGTCGGGGAATCATGAAATAGTACGCAATCGCTACAACCAATATCACGCTGCCCAGTATTTTGGTTTGTAACTTCATCTGATGACTTCGCTCTGGGAAGAAGTGTGTATATGCCGCTCTGAATGAAAAAGCAGGGATCAGTCCTGACCTGTCTGCTGCGTAGTCAGCTTTCAAAATCGAATTTCCTCCACCTCAACGGATTTTAACTCAGGCCAGTTCTCCAATCTTTCCAGCATTTCCGGCAATCTTGAACATAATCTTTCGAAGGCTCTGACTGCAAATTCTGGTTGGTCCACGAATAATCTTCGATAGTCAGTTGTCGAGGAACTCATTACCCGGGTACCTCTTATTGACTCGATTTTTTCCAGTACAAATTGCCTGGATTCCCGAGATAGCTTCTCATAGGCGGCGAGATAAGGAGCATTCCTGTCTTCAGCCTCGTATTCATCGGCCAGAGAAAATACGTTTCCCATATACCAGTAGTCGAGTTCGTCTTCATCCTGTCTGGATTGGAGATACCATGTGCAGGCTTCTTCAAACAATCTGTAGGTACGTTCAAGTTTTGGATTCTTCATCTCTGCATCATAGATAATCGACAGCTCCCTGTCGGTTAGTACTTCATGTTCTTTTGCATAGGCTACCGACATGAATACGTAGGCAACCAGATTGCCAAATGGCACATCGTCAAAACTGGTTTCAGTATTCCACCGAATGGAGTAGTCCTGCTCGGATTGTCCATGCACTGTCGTCTCTCCAGATAGAAGCAATAATACTAGTAACGCTGAAGTCACTAAGTTCGTTTTGGTTTCTGCGTCGGAAATAATCACAGTGCTAATTCCGTTTTCAATTTTATGTCGTCGTCAAAATCACTGCATAAGAGTAAATCGTGCAATAACAACATCGAACCGGCCACCCAAAAACTCCCTTTGCATAGGAGTAACAAGAGGGTAGTCAGAGGAGTTTGACACACCAGATACTGTAAGAGTCCCATCTATGCCAATGGCAACGCCTTCAAAATTATCCTGGGTTGTCCCCCCACTTAGAATAGAATATGACGATTCGGAATCCAGCGTGTCAACAACAGCAATGAATCCATCATCTTCAATGTTTTTCCCGCTTCGCAGGTCGAATGTTACCGGAAAGTCTGCAGATGAGGATTGGCCAACGATAACTGCCTTGCCCGAGTTATCTATAGCAAGTTTGCGAGCGCGATCTGTCCCATTACCACCGAGATAAGACGAGTAAACCAGACTGGATGAGTCGAGATTTATCTGTGCGATAAATGCATCACTTCTGCCGCTAAGGCTTTCTTGTGAACCGTTTACTATGTCCAGATTTGTGGAATTGGTCCCGCCGGCAATTATGGCATGTCCCAGCGCGTTAACACCGATGCCAACCGCTCCGTCGACTCCGTTTCCGCCGAAATACGTTGAGTGTTCAAGCTGCGAGCCTGATTCGTCGATGACTGCCACGAAGGCATCGCCGTTTCCCAAAGGAGTAGTGTGCAGCCCATTGATTATTGGGAAGTCATTGGAGTTTGTTGAGCCGGTAATGAACCGGCGACCCGAGAGATCCACATCAATTCCTGTGCCTCGGTCTTCTCCATTGCCACCGAGGTAGGTTGAATAAAGCAAGCGTCCATTTGAATCAAAGCTGGCTACGAAGGCATCTGTCTCGCCGCCAATTACTGTCTGAACCGCATCTCCGCTGGTAACAAGATCTGCTGAATCGGTATATCCGACGATATGCACGATACCGTTGTTGTCCAGATAGATGTCACTGCTTTCTTCTTCACCGCTACCACCAAAAAAACTTGTCCATAGTGGTTCTCCAGTGGAAGAGAGCTTCGCAATGAATACATCCATATTGCCACCAAAATCTGGCTGCATCGCGTTCCCGGTCACGGAGAAGTCAGATGAATAGGTACCTCCAACAGCGTAGACGTTACCCTGTTCATCAACAGTTAAATCCAGCACCGCGTCCCAGCCAGACCCTCCGAGGTGAGTAATGTATTCGACCTTGTCAGCATCGGCAGTCAATTTCACCACGAATGCATCCATATCACCGTTCAGCGAGTACTGGTATTCGTCACTTCCGGGAATTTCTGGCGAGTTTAAGTGACATCCCAGGTACGAGTTTCCTTCATTGTCGACAGCTACAGCATCACAGTCGTCGGTACCGGTTCCTCCATAGTAGGTTGAAAACACAGTGTCAACGCTGTCTTGTGCGGATAAGGAATTAGTGAAGATCAGAAAGAGCAACGGTGCTCTAACGACGTAGGCCGAAAATTTTGGGCTGTTGATCTGCAAACTAGCTCTCTATTCGTTGTTTCTTTGAATATGACAAACGGGATTCATGACACCCCGTTAAATTAACTCGGAGCTATCTGATTGCTCCATATGATTGTCGTATGCTCTAGTTACTGAATTGCTCCAATAGTTCATCCAGCCTAATTTGATCGAACTCAGAGAACTCATCTGCTGCATACAGAGCTACGCCGTCCGCACCATCTATCTTATAGGCCGTTACGGTGAAAATAGCGTCCTCAGGAGCATCAACAGTTCCCCAATCGGAAAATGAATTCGGAACAAGAGTCCAACTGGCTTCTTCACCAGGCTCTAGCCCACCGCTAATACTGTAATTAAATGTCTCTTGGAGCCACGGAACACTTCTGTTCGGACTTGCTATTGTGCCTTCGAAATATGCTCTGGATACTGCATCTGAAGTACCGTTTCTTACGGTTAATTCGATGATTGGTTCTGGGCGCCCAAACTCTCTCTCTCTTTTATAAAATCTGCTACGAAGTACTTCGAATTTGAGTAACTCTATACGAGCTAACTCTGCAGCTTCTTTTTCGGATTGGAGTTCTTCAATTTCAGCAAGAGCCTGTTCTCTTTCTTTAGCTTGCCTTTCCAGGAGTATCCTGTCTGCTTCAGCAATTATTTCATCAGCAGTTCTACCGTGTAGCATTTCTTTCACACGCCTTTCGACAACAGTTGGATCAGCAAAAGCACCGGAAAAAACTCCTTCTAAATTGATTTGGCTTAATGCCAGGATTTCAAGGGCCTCATCGAACTCTTCGAGTCTATTTGAGGTCAGTGACTCTCTAATTTGATTTGTCGTTCGCTCCATTGATTCGTCAGTGGAAGTATCAATGGCTCTCACTTTTTCTTCACATCCGATTAGCAAGGTCACTAAAACAAAACCAGCGATTTTCGGTATTATCCTCATGAGTGGCACTCCGTTAAATGGTGCTTGTAAGGGCTTGCTTGGTGTGCACGGCCGAAGTCAGTTCCTGTAATCTGTATGGCAATGCAAAGAACAAGCATTTTAGTGATGAGTGTTTATACATTGTAAGCCTTCTGGAGGCTCATTAGGCCCCTGATTCAATTTTCCCTAAAAGCCACTGCAGTCCCGACAAGTGCTGTTGATCATGACTACACAAATAGTGAATAAGCCCAGTAACGGTCAATCGCCCATAACCTTCGAAGTATCCTGTCCTTTCTAATTGCGCTTGAGTCAGATTCTCTAAAAGATTCAACGTTTCTGTGCGTGCCACCCGGAAATTTTCAAACACTTTTTTGGGATCAGCCTGCGCGTAGTTTTTCTGGTGAACTAAAGCATAGCCATCAAGTGAATCCAGAGTTGGCTCCAACTCATTTAATATTCGATCAAAACGAACATGGTAGCCGTCAATTTCCACATCCAGGACGTGGCATATTTGTTCAATTGCGTTCAGGCTTTCACTGGGTACGCCTTCCCATGATTCCGGAGACCAATGCCATGAAGGTTCTGGGATTGCATAAAAAAAATCTTCCAACTGGTCGGGGAAGACTTTAAGTGCATTCATTGTTACAGGATTCAATTTTATACTCCGTTAGATGTGTGGCGCTCTGAACAATACCCTCAGCAGGTGGTGCTGAGTCCGAGATTGATCTGTTTTCATTTTTATTGCTCCTTTAAATGACAAAAAAGGAAATTATCTATTGTGAGATATTGATCAGGTATTGCTGTTCAGGTTGGGATTTAGACACTTAAGGCCCAGGATAATGGGTTGCGCGTTAGCGCAGTGCTTGATTGATGTAATAGTTAAGTCTCCTTTCTCAATTCGTAGTTGTCTTCAATAAGACAGAATTCGATGCCTGTATCAAACCCGGTGAAATAAGTGAATATCGAAAATATTTGCATTTCAGCAGTCTCTGGATCGGAAAAATTAATAGTTCCCAGGTAGGCGTCTCTGCTACCAGGTACAAGCCCCAGAAATGCTCCATCGTCCGAGACCAGTACATCTCTATAAATTGTAAAGTGACCATCTCCGTTATTTATCGAGCCACTAAACGGCAATAAAGCCCATACTGATTTTCTTTCTGTCGGTGCATCCAGAAGATATTCACTATCACACGCACTGCTTATGAGCTGATCGTTCCCGCTTATAATGAATTTCTTAACCAGATCACCTCCGAGGAATTCCAGGTTCAGGAAATCGTCAGTCAATCCATATTTAGGTACAGGATTGTCGCTTTTATATATTGTGAAGTTTCCGTCGTCCGGTACAGCCGATAAAGCTAATGAAGATAGTGTTGTCAATAAAAGTGCAAATAACTTCACTGATGACTCCAGGCCAGAGGGAAACATAGGCCTCTGGATAACAGGTCAGGCGTTAGCGCAGTTCTTAACTGGCTCACCTAACCTAACATTTACATATGAAGACCCTCTATTAATTTAGTGGGAACTTGCTATAAGTCTATCTCCCAAAATTCTGAAATGGAACTGGTTTTGGACCTATTACATGATGGATTAATCGTGGGGAAACGAGGCGTCTCAATTAGCGCAGGGCAGAAGATTTTCCCTCATTCCTGGATAAGGAGTTTTCTCCGTTGCCCCTGCGTACCAGGTCCATCGGTCTGAAAATTACTGAAAAATACTTCGAGGGAACGTAATCGAGACTGGGTCAGGAATTCACCCAGTACAACCGTAGGGTGATAGAACCGGAATGCACTCTATTGCGTTTCACAGCTTCCATTAAGCCGCCCGATCCACTGGCTCAGCAAATCCACCCCTTCCTGATGAATCAGTGAGCGTCCCAGTTCGGGCATCATTTCGTCGGGTTCGCTGGATTGCATGCGGTAGAGCAGGATTGAATCCTGCGGTTCTCCCGGTACGATGCTGTACAGTCGGTCACCGGCGCCACCACCTGCGGCAACAGGTGGTTTGCACACACCCATATTCACCAGTTGCTCGTGGGCACCATTGAGAATGAGATTGGAGGTGTCGGCGGCGCCGTTTGGATTGTGGCAGTGTCCGCAATTCATATTGAGATAGGCGAGGGAGCGTTGCTCGGGACTGGCATTGTTGTCGCGCCAGGCGACTGGGGTTTCAATGTCCGGCAGTGAATCCAACCAGCCTCGGTCTACCAGGGCTTGCAGTTGGGTTTCATTGTTGTCTGCCGGGTAATTGAAACTGGCGGCGAGTTGGTTTGCGATTGCGCCCAGTGGATGCATGTCGCCATCGGGATGTTCGGTGACATGACAGCCCGCGCACTGGTTTTCATTGGGAACAAAATACAGAAAGTCTTCGTTGCCAGCTGCCGTTGTCAGGTTCAACGGTTCACTGGTGCCAGCGACCCGCAGAAAGGCTTCCGTTTCTTCGTCATTCCAGACGTAGGGGAAGGCATCCCAGCCAGATTCTCTTCTTACCAGCAGTCGGGTTTCCATCAGGCGATTATCAGCCAGGCTCACCGACTGGCTGATTACTTCGGCTTCGTAAATCGGATTTCCTGCGGCGTTGGTTGGGTAATAGAAGGTCTTGCTCACAACCGTGCCGACGGGGTAATTGATTTCGCCGTTCACCATGCTCGCCCGGGTGCCTTCGGGTATCCATAGCGTTCTCAGTTTCTGGGCGTAGTCGCTGAACAGCTGATTGGCAGGGCGAAACACCAGGGTGTCGGCCTTCGGAGTCAGGCTGTTGGCATCGAGATTGAAGAGCCCCCAGTCGGACAATCGCCCCGGGCTGTCACTGGCATGGAAAGTAGGAGGTGCTTCGGAGCAGGCACTGAGTGCTGCTCCGAAGCAGAGGAGTGCGGCGCCAAGTACTGCATTGCGCGTGGTTATCATAACGGCGATGTTCGGGTTATCTGTCTGTTCTAGTCGGCACCGCTGAGTTCAATCTCGGTAAGCGCAGGCAGGGCGCAGCTGTGGGTACCCGGATCGAAGCTGGGTGCAGCAAAGCCGTTGCCGGCATCGAGGTTTACGAAGCTCATGTCGCCATTGTTGCCCAGACAAAGAATCTGGTTTGCCTCTTTGCCGGGTACCGTGATGCCATCCCAGACGATATCGGGAATATCCTGACCGGTTGCTTCCTTTAACATCACCAGTGGTTCGGAGTCCGGTACGGTGCCGCCGCCATTAAACTGATTGTCATGGATATAGATTTCTTCCGGAAAAGGATCGTAATTGGGATCATCGAAGGGTCGTTCAGTGGTGTAGTAGCTGATGATCATCACGTTGGCAGTATCGTTGTCGGTGAATTCATTACCGAATACCTCGATGCTGTCGTTGGCCAACACCATCAAACCGGAACCGGCGGGTACTTCACCCACAATATTGCCTTCCGGCGCGAAGTTGGCTGTGTTGTTGTTAACGATGGTGTTGTTGAAGACGCGGGTATTGCGGCCACCCTGTACCGGCAGGTTGGGTAAGTCGAATACCAGGATACCGCCGGTGTTATTGGTAGCAATATTGTCGTGCACGTCGGCGTAGGTAGAGTTTTCGATCTCGATTCCCGCCACATTGTATTCCGCCCGGGAGTTGCGCACGATGATCTGGTTAGACTGCCCAACATAGATACCGGCATCAGAAGCGCCGATCGCTACCGCACCGTCGATCAGGATGTTGCTGGATTGCACGGGATAGATTCCGTAGGCGCCATTGGTGGTTAGCGCGCCACCGGTCCATTCCGTGCGTACGTTACGTACAACCACATTGTTACTTTCATTAATCTTGAGGGCATCGCCCACAGTGTCTTCGATGGCCAGATCTTCGATGGTGAAATCATCGGCATTCACCAACAGGCCTTCGGCGCCCTGTGCCTGATTGGCAAAAGACAGAACCGATGCATCCATGCCTGCGCCGCGGATGGTGACACCGTCCACGTTCAGGGAAAGACCGCGGCTGATGTCATGGGTTCCGGCTGGAATCTCGATGATATCGCCGGGCTGGGCCTGGATAAGTTGCTGCTGAAGCTGTTCTTCGAAGCTGAGTTCGGGCTCTGGCGGTGCCTGTTCGCTGCAGGCACTGAACAGTCCGAGGCCAACAATAAAAGAAATAGAAAGAACTCGTCTGGAATGTTGCATGATTGCCCCCTTTTACACATGCATGGCCTTATCTCTGTAAAGCCTGTTGACGTGGAGTATAGGTTGGGGGGCGGTGTTGGGCAAATAGAGTTGAGTCTATGACGAACTCTCTTTGTTGCGCGGAGGAATTCAATTGGTCTCACGCTATAGCTGGGATATGCTTCGTGAGAGCGACTCGTAATCTCGCTAATCCAATAAAAAGAAGAAGGAGAAGCATGGGATGAGCAAGAATAAGTGGCGTAAGTCTGGCAACGTTCAGCGTGACATGTATTTGCCATCCCGCGAGCGCCGCAACTTCCTGAAAGGTTCTGCTGCAGCCATGGGGGGAGCCTGGTTCGGCACCTGGCCCTGGCAAAAACTGGCGGCCCAACAGGCTATCGAGAATGATAGTGGCGATTGGGAGGCAGGCTCAGTCCAACATCTTTTGCCTGCGGTTAATCATTCCCATCTATTGATCAAAGTTTCATTTACCCGGCCATTGTCGGAAGCACCGGGACTTCGCGTTCGCGGTGGCAGTATCGATCTGACTATTCCAGGTTATCGCAACGATACCATTGGAGAGTTCTGGCAGTTTTACGGAACCGGACTCAATCCGGATAGCCAATACAAGCTGTCATTGATTGATGCAGATGGTACACAACTTTGTGATGACTGGCCGCTGTCTACTTTTCCGGCGCCTGATCAGACTCCGGAGCGAATGCGTGTTCTCTTCTATACCTGTGCCGGTGGTCCGGAGGGACAATACTTCGGTATAGGTGATCGCCGCGGCAATTTGCCCATCGCCATTCGTCGTCGTTTATTGCGTCGTGGACTCAGTTTTGCTCCCCAGGCAGCGGTAGCGAACGGCGATCACATCTATTGGGATCTTCATACCTGGCAGGGGGAGCAGGCGGGGGAGCTGAGTCCGGCAGGCCAGCAATCCAATTTTGATTTTGCCGCCCGGGTCATGGGCGGTAGCAACGAAGAAGCCATGAAGTTAGCAGCAGGGCCCCAGATAGCCCCACTGTACGGGACGGACTTTCGTTCCACACCCGTGTACTTCCTGCAGGATGATCATGATCACTGGGAAAATGATTCGCCTCTGACCTATCCCGTGCCCTGGTTCCAATTGCAACTGGCGAGGACCACACAGCAGTTATATTACCCGGAATTTCTGGCTGACCCGACCCGATCTCCCGGACTTCCCTATAGTACAAGTAGTGAAAGGGGAGAGTTGTCTGAAAGCTTCGGTACCTTGCGCTACGGTGATCTGTTGGAAGTGTTGTTGTATGACGTGCGACGAACATTGAGTGTTGGTGAACTCAATGCGGCGTTTCTCGACAGCAATGTAGAGCAATGGCTGGCGGACCGAACTCGCGCGAGAGATACCCGGCATCTCGTGCATGTGCCTTCCAATCCACCTGGCTGGACAGCGGGTAAATGGGGAGAGTGGTACCCCGACATGCTGCATCCTGAGACAGGGCAATTAACTACCCAGATCCCCAAGCCTTACTGGCAACAGGGGTGGCTCAACCAGCACGATCGCATCATGCAGGAGGTGGCTAATATGCGACATCGCAATCCCTTGTTTATCTGCGGTGATCTGCACGCCACGGGTGTAGGCAGAATGCATGGGGCTGGTAACCTGGATTTCAGCGACAATCCCATCACCAATATTCTCTGTGGTCCGGTGAGCACATCCATCAGGGGTTTTCCTTCTGTGGTGCGAGGGGTGAAATCGGCGCCATCCAAATACCTGAATTTCGAAGAACAGGTACCACCGTTTGAGGAACATGGGTTCACCCTGGTGGATTTCGAGCGGGATCGTATCGTGGCCCGGTTATTCAAATGGGATGTAAACAGCCAGCCGCTGGATGCTATCGATACTCTGCAACCTTATTACAGTGTTGAGCTGGACCGCCCTGATCCTTGAAAGTGGCCATATATCGTGAGAAAGGACTATTCACAATGTTTATCGGACTGCCTGAAAAATGTTCATTCAGAGATGAAGTGTGCGTAAGGAGTCTGTCGCTTTATAGCCATAGATTGACTGTTTATACGTTTAGATAAGTTTCTCTTGATAATTTCGACATAACGCGTCTTGAGAATGACGAGATGTGCCCAGAGTCTCTCGATTTATTTTTGGAAACAAATAGAATAGATAGCATCGATAATCGTCGAGGATGTTTTCGGAGCCAATACCGGCTACTGTTCTTCTGCAATTCCTAACAATTCTCTAAACTGAGCAGGCTTGTCCCATAGCCACCATGGAAAAAATATTCGTTCCCGATTTGCATCAGCGTCTGGATTTCCTCTGCTCGAACCATCCCGAAATCACATCAATCAACAAGTTGAGTAAAGCGCTGGGGGTGACAAGACAGGCTGTGACCAAATGGTGGGATCCACCACCTGAATGGAATGAGTCGAAGAACAAGAATCGTGTGCCGGGGCACCATCTGGAAAAATTGGGATCTGTGTTCGGTATCGACATCGATATTCTGACGGCAGCGGATCAGAAGGCATTCGAAAGAAGGGCCTATGATCTCGCCCATCTGCATCGGTGGTCGAATCACCGGCTTCATCAGAATCTTGCTGGCGCGATAAACGAACTCTTTGTTCGAAATGGCGTTTGCCGACTATTGATCGGTGGGCCTAGCGGCATGGGTAAGAGCTATTTTCTTAAACAGTACGCTCGAAACCTGCGAAAAAGCCGATCGATCATTGTGGTCACAATCGATGATCTGATGGTACTTGAATATGGTGCATTACTGGCTCATATAGTCCGCAGTCTTCCCAAACATCCTGGCCGCAAGCAGTTGATCGATTTAGCGTCAGAGTTCGATTCTATGCACAGAGGGGTTAAGCCCGACTCAAGAATCTACAATCAGCTCATCGCTAAATTGCAGCAATCACTACTGACAAGCCTCTCCATCCTGGCAGAAAAAGGTTATACGCTTTTTATTGCACTGGATGACATTCAGGACAGAACAAAGATCACCTCGAAGTCGCTCGATACGTTTATTCAGAAAAACCCCTCAATACGAACAATTCAACTGGGTACTTTTCGTACCCCAAGCATTAGTCCCCGTGGCTATGACTACCTTGTGGAACTGCAGGAGGTGGAGCCTGAGGAAGCCCTGAATTTTTTCCACAGCCGTTTAAGGGCCTACGGGAACGAAAAACTTACAAATGACAAGATAGAAGCGACCCTATTGGAGACCGAAAACACAACGGCTCTTATTCTGGATCTGTCTGCAAGGCTGATCGGTTCCATGGGACCGCAGCACTTTGCTGAAATATTAGCCAGCAAGAGAAAGTTTGCGACTGTACTTGTAAATGAATTTCTGATCCCTCACTTTATCGAGCGGTTGAAGCTGGAGCTCAATGAGTCTGACGTGGACTATGGAGATGTAACTCAGTCCCTTGTCAGGTTGGCACTGCCTCGCTGGATTACTGCAGATCTGGCGCAGCGGCTGGGTTGTGAAGACCTGTTTCTTGTTCTGAAGGAGAGAGAGGACTGGCTGATAGAAATTGTTCGGCAGGAGGAAACTATCTACGTTTTTCACGACCTGATCAGAGAGCTTTTGAACAAGTTGGGGGAGAAATACAAAGGTCTGAAGAGCGCCCATAAGATAATTGCAGATTGGGCAAGGATCAGAGTTGACAGGTCGGTATCGGGTAATCTGGATCTGATATTGTGCTATCAGTACCACCTCTTTCTGGTTAATCCCCAGGAAGCTGTAAAAATATTTGAAGAACACCAGCGTATAGCATCAGATACAGAAAACAGAACCCTAAGTCAGGCTCTGCTCGTCAATGTTCCCTCTCCGAAGACTTTGCCGGAATCGACCTACTACTGGGTGCTGCTTCGTGAGGCTGATCTGCTTCGCCTCTATGGGGATTATGAAAATGCATTGACCCGATTTGAGAAACTGCTTACCAACGCGTTTTCACTGGAGCCGGCTGATTACGAACTCCAGTTGTCGATATTGATCAATGTTGGTGTGCTAAGTATCTATCAGCCAGAGATAGAAAAAATTAAACTTGGAATTGCCTATCTGAAAGAGGCTATCGAGTTGGCAGAAGCGCAAAAGATCGCCTGGTTTCGTACCATTTCCCGTGTATCACTGGGGGTCGGCTATTCCAATCTGTGCAAGAAATTTAAAAAATCCGACGCCAGAAGGCGCAAGGTGCAAGCACAGTCACTGGCATCTTATCGGCAGGCCAATCAAATTGCGCAAAAGGAACTGAAAGCGATCGGCAAGAAACTCGTGCGTGCCAGAGGGAGAAATCGGCACCATCTGAAGCGCCTGGAAAATCGATTCACCGGAGTAAGAGGTAAAATCAACCAAAACATCGCAGCGATGTATTTGGATGCTGAAAAACGAAGCCAGATTGCAACCAATCGTATTCACTACAATCTCCGCGCGGCGGCGGAGCTATATCAAAAGGCGGGGAATGAGTACTGGCTGACCACGGTCATGTTGATGATCATGGAGTCATTCCCCAGCAGGGTTGAAAACAAAGCTGATGTATTTAAAAGAGCGCACAATACCTATGTCGCACATGGACATGAGTACAAAGCTATAAGTGCGCGCCTGTCGTTATCGATGTGTCTTCTGGAAGATGACCGGCCCGCGGCCATCGAGGCCATAACCGGTCTATTAAGAGACCTGGGAAATCACACGGACGCAGTATCACAATGCCGCAATTTGTTTATTGAACGCTGGAATACTGTAGTTAAAGATGAGGCGTGCCCATTGACTAATACCAGCGCTGTTGCTGTAGAATAGCTTCGTCTTCTGGCTGAGTGGACTCTCCAACAGCCATAGAGCAGGGCTAATGTTCACAAGAACTGGCTCAATCGCTCAAAATCAGGCTCCTATCTGACTGTTACCTGAATGTATGGTTGCAACCACGATGCAACTGTCGCTGGTTTTCCTGCATGGCGACAATTCAGGCTCCTATCAACTCGCTTCGCGAACAGTAAAGGAGGAACCATGAGAATTAGACGAAGCATTCAATTTCTCAAATTCATTCATAGGAGCAAAGGAGATTCCCATGCATATTGATATAGCAGGGGCTGCTGACTATGCAGCCCAGTTCGATCATTTCAAGCGCGAATATGGTGTGCAGAAAGTGATCGGCTTTTCCGGAGGCGCCGATGATCATCTGAAAGGTCTTGGTAACGACGATGATCTTCAACGTCAGTATTCAGATTTACAGCACAAACTCCAATCCCAGCTAATTAGCTCTGCCTTGAATGCCCTGCAGGGTTACCGCATCGGCGTATTGACCGGAGGTACTCGCTCTGGCGTACCAAGTATTGCCACCAAATTAGCCAAGGAGAACGGATTCCCGACGATTGCGGTCATCCCCGCTGCAGGGGCCAAGTATGCTCTGGGAAATGAGTATATTGACCTGCAGATTACGGTTGAACCGTTGTTAGGGAATGGATTCTGGGGTGATGAGGGGCCTGCCTGGACAACGATTGTGGACGGGATATTCGTAATCGGTGGTGCTGCAGGTACGCTCACGGAGTGTGCTCACATCATGAAGATTAATGAGTCTCTCGTTAAAAACGGTCAGACACCCAAATACGTAATACCAATGCACGGTACCGGCGGCGTCGCCGATCAGCTGCATCAGCTCTGGGCAAAGCCCCATATACGCGATGTCAGCATGCCCCGGCACCGGGTACTGTCCGGGTACGATGCCGCCCAACTGATGATCGACGCCCTGGATCTCTATTCAGAATTTGAACACAAATCCTACGACCATGGAGGTGCTTCCTATGCCGTGTAAAAAATCTATTTCCGGATTCCTGGAGCTGTTGCCAGCTGAGCAGATTCTGTTTGATCGGGTGATGGCAGTGATTCGAAGACACTACGAAATGGTTGGTGCTGTTCCTCTGGAAACACCAGCTGTTGAGACACTGGACACACTACTGGCCAAGGGCGGGATAAATAAGGAGATTTATGCCGTCAATCGGGTCGCGGGTGAGTCCAGCGAGGCGAAGTTAGGCCTGCGCTTTGACCTGACCGTGCCGTTGGCACGTTATGTGGTACAGAATCGCAATGACCTGACCTTTCCCTTTCGCCGCTATCAGACACAGCCGGTCTGGCGAGGGGAGCGACCCCAGGCCGGGAGGTATCGTCAATTCTATCAATGTGACATCGATATCATCGGCGATGAAAACCTCTCGTTGATTGCTGATGCTGAAATGCCAGCGGTAATTATCGGAATCTTCGACGAGCTCGAGATCGGTGAGTTTGAAGTGCTGATCAACAACCGAAAAATCATGGAAGGCATGTTGGAGCACTTTGGTGTTGCTGCTGAGCACAAGGCTGCTGTGATCAAGATAATCGATGGGCTCGACAAGATTGGCGCCCAGGCAACCCGGCGTGACCTGGAACAAATTGGGCTGGAGAATGATGCAGTGTCCCAGCTGATCCAATTCTTCCAGGCAGACATGCCGAATGCCGATCTGTTGGCTAATCTGAAGACCCATGACTTCGGTGAGAAATACCACACCGGCGTGAAAGAGTTGCAGCATGTCATTGGCCACATGCAGACTCTCGGCGTCCCTGATAATCGCTACCGAATTGATCTGGGTATCGCCAGAGGTCTGGACTACTACACCGGTACGGTGTACGAAACCCGGCTTCTGAAACATTCCAATATCGGCAGTATTTGCTCCGGTGGACGATACGATCATTTGCTTGAACAGCTGGGGGCGAACAGATCGTTGCCCGGAGTCGGAATTTCGATCGGGCTCAGCCGACTGTTGCCGAAACTGATCGACGCCGGAGTGCTTGTTCCGGGCGGAGCTACCAAGGCGCCGGTGCTGGTGACAGTGATGGACGAAGGGAGTCTGCCTGAGTACCTCGCCATCGGTTCGGAGTTGCGCTTCGCCGGGGTTGGTGCCGAGGTATTCACGGAACAGCGCAAGCTCGGGGCGCAAATGAAGTATGCCCACAGAAAAGGATTTGAGTTTGCAATCCTCGCTAACAAGCAGGAATTGTCACAGGGAGTGGTTCAGGTTCGGCACTTGCGAACCGGTGCCCAGATCGTGATCGAGCGTAAGCAAATCGTAAGCTGGATCAAGGACGGACACGCTCCGGTTCCGGACCTGGTGGCATAGCGCAGCTACTGACGGGGAGATCGGTAAGCTCCCATAGCGAATGCCGATCGATCTGTCGGTAGTCCAAACAAAAAGGCGGCTCAATGAGCCGCCTTTTTTCGTCTTGCTCGATTCTCAGTTGGAAGAGCGGGATTGGGGACGAGTGCGTCGCTCGCCGTATTGCTCATCAGTTGTGGCTTCCAACCAGTTTACAGTGCCTTCATAGATGGTTAGCTGAAGCGCATCGACATCGGGGTGGGCACCGTGCCAGTGTTCAACACCCGCCGGGGTCCAGAAAGGTTCGCCCGGATGAAATTCTTCGATGGCGCGGCCGCGAATCTGGTGCAGACCGATGCCTTCTTCAATCATGAGTAGCTGACCCCAGGTGTGACTATGCCAGGAAGAGCGTACACCCGCTGGAAAAAGAATGCGTATATAGCGTGCATCATCAGGGGCTTCTGAAACCTGGGGAGCGCCGCCCTGAAAATTGCTGGATTGAGCGGAGATCACATCTGTCTGGCTAACCAGAACGACGAGGCCCAATACAAGTGCAGCACAGACGGAAGTGAGGATTTCTTTCATTTGCTTCGGATTTGAACTCATTGGGTTCTCCGTTTTTGCTTTTGAACGGTCGGGCTTACTTCCAATATTCGCTTCTAATAAGAGCAGGCCCGGTATTGTTATTCTGAAAATGAGAGCCTTCGCAGTAAAAACCAATGGCCCGGGGAAGTCAACTGGCTCAAATCTGCTGCCTTGGGAGCAGATTCCCTGTGCCACGGGATATTTGCTATGCTGCGGCAACCATGAAAACAATAATAATGTCTGTTCTTTCTTCTATATATACATGTCTATTCAGACTGCGCTGGCTTGGCGGTGGCGTGCTGCTCTGGGTGGCTGCAACGTCCAGTCCTGTTTGGGCACAAACAGTTAATCCACTGGAAGGCAATAGCCGGGCTACTTATGCCGGAGGAGCACTGTTTCGGGCTCAATGCGCAACCTGTCATGGGGCGGATGCCAAAGGCATCAGCAGTATTGATGCACCTGATCTCACTCTGATGTGGTCTCAGCGCCAGCTGTCGGCAATGGATGTATTCAATACGATTCGTGATGGTATTGCGGGTAGCATCATGCCGCCCCATGACTTTACCGATACGGAGGTATGGATGCTGGTGAGCTATTTGCAGAGTGTGGCCGTGGAAGGGGTGATCGGATTGCCACCGGGAAATGCAGTCAATGGTGAGCTTGTATTTACTGAGAACTGCTCGGAATGTCATCGGGCAAACGGCGGAGGCGGCAGCCTGGGACCGGATCTTTCCACGGTGACGAATCGTCGATCACTGGAATCGCTGCAAACATCAGTACGCAATCCAAGTTCGCTCATAGGTGTTCGTTACAAGCCATTGTCTGTAACAACCAGTGCGGGTGAAACAATTGAGGGCGTCTTAAAAAGTGAAGATGCATTCTCGTTGCAGATGATGGACAGCAATCAGCGACTTCGGGCCTTTATGAAATCAGATCTGCGCGCTATTGATCGCCTGCAGCAATCCCTGATGCCAGCATTCAGCGAACAGCAAATTAGCTCGCAGGAATTAGTCGACGTCTTAAACTTCCTCGATCAGCGCTAGCTGAAAGGACGATGAGCTCAATGAATAGAAATAAATCAATCATCGGTTTTCTGAGCGCATTGCTGTGCTGCGCAAGTCCCTTGTCGTTCGCGCAGGACGGACCAGACTACGAAGACATCCTTGCTGGTTTTGCAGATCCGCAGCGCTGGCTCACTTATTCCGGCGACTACTCCGGCAAACGCCACAGTCCTCTTAGCCAGATTACACCGGAGAACGTCGGTGAATTGCGTCCCATTTGGACGTTTCAAACCGGTACTACAACCCGCGGCCGCGGATTCGAAACCACTCCGTTGGCAGACGATGGCGTGCTCTATGTAACTGGCTCAAACAACTACGCCTGGGCATTGGATGCCCGAACCGGTCGTGCGTTCTGGTCCTACCGCCGAAACCTGCCAAATAATCTTACCTATGGTGCCAGTGCGCCGGTGAATAGAGGTTTCGGTATGTTGGGTAATCGCTTGTTTATGGTGACTCTGGATGCTCACCTGATGGCATTCGACCGGCGCAGCGGGGATATTCTCTGGGACCGGGAACTGGCAGACTATCAGATTGGCTACGCCGCCACTCTTGCCCCATTAGTGATTGATGACAAAGTAATCGTGGGCATTTCCGGTGGTGAATACCGGACCCGTGGTTTCATAGATGCTTATGATCCTGTAACCGGTGAGCGTCTGTGGCGCTTCAATTCCATTCCAGGTCCCGGCGAACCTGGCAGCGAGACCTGGCCCGATGATCCCGAGGTGCTGGCAGCCGGAGGCGGTGGAACCTGGATGAACGGCAGCTACGATCCGGATTTAAACCTGGTGTATTGGGGCGTGGGTAATCCTAATCCTGACTACTATGGAGAAGTAAGACCCGGCGATAATCTGTATTCCAATTCGCTGGTTGCGCTTGATGCGGATACTGGCGAACGACAATGGCACTATCAATTCACGCCGCATGATCTCAATGATTGGGACAGTAATCACATGCCGGTGCTGGCTGAGATCGAATGGCAGGGCGAACAACGCCGCGTGGTAATGGTGGGTAATCGCAATGGTTTCTTTTACGTGCTGGATAGGGTGACCGGAGAGCTGTTGTTAGGTAAACCTTTTACAGCGACTACCTGGGCGCGGGAAATTGGCAGTGACGGTCGCCCTGTCATTCTCAACGATGGCAGCCAGGGGTGTTTGCCCGACCCCTGGGGCTCAACCAATTTTATGCCGCCGACTTTTTATCCTGGCCTGGATTTATTCATTCTGACGGCTCGCGAGACCTGCGCTACTTACGTGCCGGAGGAGCCAGCGAATGTGCCGGGACAATCGAATTTCGGTGGTGCAGTGCATATCGATGCTGAGCAGGGTAGTGGTGCGCTCAGAGCGCTGGATGTTCACACTGGTGAGCTGGAATGGGAGTTCACTTATCCCTCGCCGACTTTTGGCGGAGTATTGAGTACGGCTTCGGGTCTGGTGTTCGCCGGTGATCATGAAGGCAATTTCATGGCCTTTAATGCAGAGACTGGTGAAAACCTCTGGCACTACCAGACAGGCTCCCGTATCTGGGGGGCTGCAGCAATGACCTTTATGCTGGATGGGCGCCAACTGGTGCTCATTCCTTCGGGCACCACGCTTACCGCTTTTGCGCTATCGAATTAGGCCCCAAATCCGCTAAAATCCAGACTAATGCAACGATTTGCAACGCCCCGCAGTCACAGGGGCGAAATTACGTTATAAACAGTAAAGAAGTTTTCCTGCCGCCAGGCGGCCAAAGAGAAGACCAGAGGTGACACCATGATTGCCCGAATACTCCGAATTTCCCTGTTTCCGCTGTTGCTTGCTCCCGCTTTAACATGGGCTCAAACCCATGATGCCAGCGTGGCAAATCACGAATCCCATTACTACGATATCGCTGATTTTGGCATGCAGGCGGAAGACATCAATTACTCCGAGCACATCGCGCCAATCCTGCAGCGTAGTTGCGTTCAGTGTCATCGCCCCGGTGGTGCCGGACCCATGTCATTCACGAGCTTCGAAGAAGTTCGACCCTGGGCGCCAGTGATTATGTACCGTACGGCTATTCGGGATCGCATGGGCGCGATGCCACCATGGTATGTGGAGAAGGACATTGGTATCACCGACGGTTTCGAAAGTGATTACTCTCTATCGGATCTGGATTTAGCCCTGATTCAGGCCTGGACCAATTCCGGTGCACCTCGTGGTAATCCTGCTGATGAGCCTGCTCCGATGGAATTCAGCGAAGGTAATGAATGGACTTTGGGTGAACCGGAACTTGTACTACGCAGCCGTGACATGACCAGGCCTGCAGTTGGTCCGGATTGGTGGGGTGATATTGGCCTCGTACCAACTGGTCTGACTGAAGATCGTTACGTAAAGTCGATCGAGGTGCGTGAAGTTAACGATATACCCACGGATCAAGGTACCAGCACAGTGGGTGGTCGTTATATTTTTCATCATATGACTTATCAGAGTGGGATCTTAAGTGGTGATGGCACCTACATTGAACCCGAATCTTCGGTAAGTTGGCCAATTCACGAAGTTGGCAGAAATGCTGATGTGTTTCCTGATAGCGCTGGCCGATTATTGCAGGCTAATTCAGCCTTGCACTTGCGAGCGGCCCATATGCATTCCAATGGCCGGGAGACGACAGGCCACCTGGAGTTCGGTATTACCTTTTTTCCAAGAGGCTATGAGCCCAAGTATTCCAATCGCGGACCCCGTACCGGTAATGGAATCGATTTGGATGTTGTACCAAATAGGGCAAACCAGGAACTTTCTAATTATGTAGTGCTACAGGAGCACACCAAGATTATGGCTTTCGAGCCTCATCTTCACGCTCCTGGCGTGCGCATGTGTCTGGAAGCAATCTGGGGCCACAATATTTTTACCCTGAACTGTGTTGGTTATGACCACAATTGGGTGAAGCAGTACATCTATAAAGAAGACAAGGCGCCTTTATTGCCGAAAGGCACAGTACTTCGAACTATTGCCTTTATGGATACCACAGACGCCAATCCAAATCTGGCAGACCCTCGTAACTGGGCTGGCGGTGGACGTCGCTCGGTGTCCAATATGTTCATCGACCTGGGCTACTCGGTCACGATGACTGAGGAGCAATTTCAGGAAGAGATGGCGATGCGCCGGGCGCAGATGAAGGATCGCAACGAATACGATGTGGGCTGTCCGCTTTGCTGGGCACCTGTTCCTGACTATTCCAGTAGTGACGACGATTGAGGCGAAGTATGAATAGCAGTACTCGAAGTCTTGTTGCGTTGATGCTATTGGCTGTTGCATTTAATGCAGCGGCGCAGGAACGACGCATGATTCTTAGTGGCGAGATTGTTTCGCCGGCCTATGAAGGTTGGTGGCCCAATGACGATGGTACATATAAGTTGTTCTTTGGTTATATGAACACCAACTGGGAACAACAGTTCGATATTCAGATCGGGCCGCGTAATTATTTCAGTGTAGTGGAAGAAGCAGAGCTGGATGATCTTGAGAAGGACGGCTATGACAGTGGCAATGCAGATATGGGGCAGCCTACCCATTTCTATCCCCGCCGCAATCCTTTCTTGTTCACTATCGATGTCCCGGCAGATTTTGGTGAAAAAGAAGTCGTGTGGACTCTCAAGAGTCAGGGCAAGACCGCCAGGGCATACGGCAGCCTGTACCCAGACTATCGCATCGATCCCCAGGTGATTTCGACTGAAGTGGGCGGAGCCTTCGGCAGTCTGGACGACCGCCTGCGTCAGAATATTCCACCTGAACTTGAGTTACAGGGTGATAACTTCCGCACGGTACGGGTAGGTGAAGCATTGGATCTTTCGGTGTACGCCAATGATCCCGATGATTTTCCAGCACGATCCCGTCGCCCGCGGCCCAGCACACCGGAACAGATCTACCGACCACCTTCATCAATCGTGGCCTCATCGGGTCCGGGATTGCGCTTTTCCTGGTCGGTCTATCGCGGCCCGGAAGATGCGACCACATTCGAACCGACCCAGATGAAGACCTACACCGACACTCGTGTGTATGCCAATTCTCCCTGGTCGCCTCCGTTTTATATCCCGGAGCCACCGGAAAACAATATCTGGGACTCCACGGTGACCTTCGATGAGCCTGGTGAATACATTCTGCGTGGCATCGCCAGCGATGGCTCGATGTTTACCTACCAAAATGTGACGGTGAACGTTACCCCCTGAGCTTTAAACCAGCATAAGAAACGCCCGCACTAGACGGGCGTTTTTTTTGCATTCGAGAAAATTAATTGTCGGGAAATCGTAGTCTTATTCGTTTACTGTATGAATGGCGGGTTTGCTTGTCATTCCAATTGATGAACTGACAATAATCTAAAGAGGATAACACCATGCAATACCTTTGTTTGATTTACGAAGTTGAGTCGGAAATGCTTACGCGCTCGGAAGAAGAACAGGGAAAAATTATGGAGGAGTACTGGGCATTCACCAATGACGTGAAAGAGAACGGACAATTTGTAGCGGGTGAAGCTCTGATGCCTACCGAAACCGCCACCACCGTTCGCATCCGAGACGGCAAGCGTGTCACCACAGATGGTCCCTTTGCAGAAACCAAGGAGCAGCTCGGTGGTTTCTATCTGTTGGAATGCAAGGATCTGGACGAAGCTATTGAGCAGGCTGGCAGGATTCCTTCATCCAAATACGGCTCAATCGAAGTGAGACCTGTCATGGTGTTTGACCAGTAGCAGCGTGACTGTCGAAGACGAGTCAATCTCCCCGCAACTGATTCAGCAACGGGTGCAGGGGCGCTACAGCGCAGCTCAGGCTGCGCTGGTGCGACGTCTTGGAGATCTGGAATTAGCAGAAGACGCACTGCAGGATGCTCTCATGAGGGCTCTTGAGGTGTGGCCGAAGGACGGGATACCGGAAAAGATTGTTCCCTGGCTGGTAACTACCGGACTGAATGCATTCCGTGACAGCTATCGGCGGGAGCAACGTGGCAGGGAGCTAATCAATAAAGAGTCGGTCTCTGCTGAAGAAGGTCAATCAGGGGATGAAGCTGACATTATGGAAGATGATGTGCTGCGACTTATCTTCATGTGTTGCCATCCGGCACTGGCTTTAGAGAATCAGATTGCTTTAACTTTGAAGACTGTCATGGGTTTTAGCCAGGGAGAAGTGGCAAGTGCGTTATTGATTCAGGAGCGCACCCTCGAACAGCGTTTAGTCCGGAGCAAGAAAAAGATTGCTGCCAATGGCATCGATTTCGAATTGCCGGAAAACAGAAATCTGAATGAGCGAATACAGGCCGTGCAGCACGTCCTGTATCTAATATTCAATGAAGGCTATTACGGCTCATCCGGAACCATGCTGGACCAGGCAATTTGTCGCAATGCGATTATATTATGTCGATCACTATGCAGGCTTTATCCAACTCCTGAAAACCTGGGACTCCTGGCGCTGATGTTGTTTCAGGATGCCCGGGCTCCCGCTCGCCTGGATGCTGAAAATAATCTGGTTACCCTGGATAAGCAGAATAGAAGCCTGTGGAGGCAGTCCCAGATAAAAGAAGCGGACGTATTGCTGCAAAAAGCTTTACGGCGGAAGGACTCGGGCAGTTATCAACTGCAAGCGGCCATTGCCGGATTGCATTCCCTCGCAGACAACGCGGAAGACACAGACTGGCTTCAGATTGCCGCGCTGTATAAATTACTACTCTCGATACAAGACGAACCTGTAGTCAGACTGAACTATGGTGTTGCGCTCATGTACTCCGATCAACTGCAACATGCTGCCGGAATATTGAATGAACTGGAAAGCTCATTACGACAATACAGTCCCTACTGGGCAGCAAAAGCCAAGCTGGCAGAAATTCAGTCAGATGACAGTGGCAGGGTGCGTGCTCTGAAGACTGCCATTGAGTTATGCGGGTCGGAAGAAGAGTTGCGTCATTATCAGGCTCAGTTGACTGAACTAAAGGTAGATTCCGCCACTGATAGTAATGCTGTGCACTGAGGGTTCTCGCGGATAGTCCGTGTAGCATTGGCTATCGCCGTGGGTTATGCTTCGAGCAAACCAGAAAGGGATAAATCCCTCGAAGATGCATAGCCCATGAAGTATTTTGCTCTGCTGATGGTGGCTTCGTTCACCTTGCTCTGCGGCTCTCAACTAACAGCCGCCGATGCAATTCAATTCCCCAAGACCATCGCCTGGTCTGCATATCCCACCGGAACCGGTGGTTACAGTCAGGCCGTTGCCATCGGTAATATCCTGCAGCGTCAGTACAGTACCAATCTACGAGTAATACCTGGACGCAACGATGTCTCCCGACTCGCAACCCTGCGAGCGGGCCGTGTGCATTTTTCTGCCGGAGGTTCTGAATCGGTTTATGCACAGGAAGGCATTTTGAATTTTGCGTCACGCATATGGGGACCACAACCAGTGCGTGCCATGCTATCCAATTACTCTGATGCCTGTTCATTTACTTTTGCCACAGCGGCCGATGCCAATATCAATAGTGTGGCGGATATGAAAGGCAAACGGATGACTTTCGTGCAGGGCGCGCCCTCACTGAACAATGCCACCGCCGCCTTGCTGTCCTATGCTAATTTGACCTGGGATGATGTGATTCCAGTCGAAGTGGGAGGATATAACGCTTCTATTGATGCGGTACTAAACAACAGAGCCGATGCCGCCGGTGGAGCCTGCAACTCGCCACCGTTCCTGCGAGTGGAAGCTTCACCCCGTGGATTAAAGTGGCCCGAAATGCCGCACGATGATCCGGAGGCTATCGCCCGGGTGAGAGCAAGATTGCCCTGGTATGTGCCCCATATTGCGGTGGAAGGTCCCACTATCGGACCGGAAGGTATTCAGGTGTTTTCCTCAGCGTATCCATTTCTTGTGGCACTTGATGATTCGGACGAAGCCATGGTCTACAGTATGGTGAAAGTAATGGTCGAGCATTTCGATCAATATAAAGGAAATGCACCTGGCGCTAATGGCTGGGCAATGGATCGACAGAAATTTGATCAGGCATTCGTTCCCTACCATCCTGGTGCGATTCGTTACTTTAAAGAAATTGGTGTCTGGACTACTGCGGCAGAAGAAACTAACAACAAGAATTTACGTCGCCAGTCTGTATTGAGAACAGCGTGGGATGGATTTTTGCCATCCGCCCCGGAAGGTTACGAAGAATTTGAACAAGCCTGGTTAGTTGCCCGGGAAGCGGCACTGACTGAAGCAGGTCTTATCACTCTGGGAACAGGCTTATAGTTTCTCTCCCTCCAGGTTCTTGTTGCCAATAGATGACTGATTCAACTAATTCCGAAGAGACCGCCGAAAATTCCGCTTCAGAGCCGGCCAGTCTTCGCTATCGCGAACTCCCTCTGCTATGGCGGCAGGTAATGGCTGCCATGACTGCAGTGGCGATCGTGCTGGCGGTCAACCAGATCTTTAATCTCGGATTCTTTGTCGGCTATGTGATGCTGGATAGTCGTTATATGTACCTCGTCACCGGTGTGATGCTGTGTATGGTGTTTATAACCTTCCCAGCCAACAGGAATAGTCCATCCCATGTTCCCTGGTATGACATCGCTATCATGGTGATGATCGCCATTATATTTTCCTATTACGCCTTCTATGCCGAACGTATTGTGTTGGAGGCCTGGGAGTACGCTGCACCACCGGTTGGGATCTGGCTGGCGATGCTCACCTGGGTGATTGTTCTGGAGGCAGGGCGCAGAGCTGGCGGTTGGCCAGTTTTCGTAATCGTGTTGATTTTCTCCCTTTACCCCACCTTTGCGGCATCGCTGCCTTCCGTGATTGCAGCTCTCAGCATTCCGGTTCAGGACGTGGCGATTTTCCATGTGTTGGGAGAAGAAAGTCTGTTCGGCATTCCCATGCGGGTGTTTGCCCAACTGGTCTTTGGTTTTCTGATTTTCGGGATTTCCTTGCAGTACACCGGCGGCGGACCGTTCTTTATTAATCTCGCTTTTGCCTTGCTGGGGCACCTGCGTGGCGGGCCAGCCAAAGTATCGATTTTCTCCAGTGGACTGATGGGTTCCATGAGTGGTGGACCGATCTCTAATGTATTGACCACAGGACCCTTGTCGATTCCTGCCATGCGCCGCATTGGTTTTAGTCGGGAATATGCCTCGGGTGTAGAAGCCTGTGCTTCGACCGGTGGTGTGTTTATGCCGCCCATCATGGGTGCCACAGCATTCGTTATGGCCAGCTTTCTTAACATCAGTTACGTGAGTGTTGCTATCGCTGCCATCGTGCCATCAGTATTGTATTTCTTTGGTTTGTTTATGCAGATTGATGCCTACGCGGCACGCAATAATCTAAGTGGCTTGCCCAAAGAAGAGCTGCCGAAGCTCAGTACAGTCTTCAAAGAAGGCTGGTACTTCATTGCCGTATTCATCAGTCTGATCTGGATGCTGGTGTATCTGCAACGGGAAGCAGTGGCTCCTTTTTACGCAACGGCGTTGCTGTTGGTGATTAATCAATTTACCAAACACAAGCTGGATCTGAACCGTTTCATGCAGCTGGTGGCGACCATGGGTAAGCTGCTGGCAGAATTGGCAGGCATTCTTGCTGCCATTGGCTTAATCATCGGTGGCCTGGCGGTAACGGGTATTGCAGGCACCATTGCCAATGATCTGGTGTATTTGGCCGGGGAAAACGTGGTGATTCTGTTGTTAATGGGAGCTCTCACCAGTTTTATTCTAGGTATTGGTATGACAGTGACTGCTGCCTATATATTTTTGGCGATTGTGTTAGTGCCTGCACTGACCAATTCCGGTCTCGACCCACTGGCCAGTCATATGTTCGTGATGTACTGGGGCATGTTGAGTTTTATCACGCCTCCGGTTGCCCTTGCAGCGTTCGCAGCGGCATCGGTAGCCAATGTGTCTCCTATGCGGGCGGGCATTGAAGCCATGCGACTGGGTGCCATTATTTATGTTGTGCCATTCTTTTTCGTTTTTAATCCCGCATTGTTATTGCAAGGCAGTGCTATGGAAAACCTCCAGGCGATCTCCACGGCATTGGTTGGTGTGGCACTTGTGTCTGCCGCTATTCAGGGCTATTTGATTGGGGTAGGGGATTTAGGGAAGGGGGCAGGTGCAATCCTAATTCGATCTCTCGTAGGTATTTCTGGCCTCACCCTTGCGCTCCCGGCGGGGGGCTTGTTTGGATTCAGCCAGCTTCTATTGTTGGTTGTCGCGGCAGTTTCTCTGGGGGCTGCTGTGCTTCTGCGAATGGCAATAAAACCGGAAACAGAACTTCCTGCTGATTCGGCTGCGTGATCTACAGCTCAATGTTGACATAGCTCATTGCAAAGCATGGATTGTTAACATAGTCTGTCTGAACTTTCCTATTTTGACAGTGTCTTTACTAAGATTAGCGGTAGGCTGTCCGCGGGAGACTCCACATGACTCACTATCTTCCACATAAAAATACTATTACTTTCTTTGGTTTACTGTTTCTAATGGTTTCCCAGTCCTATGGCCAGCTGGAACCAATCAACAACCGACCAAATCCATATACTTCAATGGACAATTGGGTGAGTCTGCCTAATGGTCGAACCTGGGGTTCGACAGCGGGAGTGGACATTGATCCTGACGGCCGACATTTATGGGCAATCGACAGATGCGGTGCCAACAGCTGTGCCGATTCTTCTCTGGACCCTATTCTTAAGATCGATCCGGAAGGCAATGTAGTCGCAGCAATCGGTGGTGGGCTTATGTTGTTTCCCCACGGTTTGCATGTTGATCGTGATGGCAATGTCTGGGTGACTGATGCCCAGGGGCCGGATCCGGCGAATCCGGCCACCACGGGTAAAGGTCATGTGGTCTACAAGCTTAGCCCGGAAGGTGAATTGCTATTGACCCTGGGTTCTCCTGGCGTAGCAGGAGATGGCACTGGTGGATTACTGGAAACACCCTGTGATGTAGTAACCGATGCGGACGGCAACATCTATGTGGGAGATGGTCATAGCGGGCAGAATGAAGATGCCACACCTGATACGGTTGCCCGAATCGTGAAATTCGATCGTGAAGGAAATCTCATCAAGTACTGGGGTGGATGGGGTAGTGAAGCTGGCCAGTTGAAGACTCCTCACGCCGTGGATATTGATTCTCGTAATCGTCTGGTGGTGGGAGACAGAGGTAATAACCGTCTGCAGATCTTCGATCTGGAAGGTAACTACATCGGGGAATTTAAATCATTCTCACGACCCAGCGGCATCTACATCGCTGACGATGACATTATCTATGTCGCCGATTCAGAGTCGGAATTCGATGATGTGCGTAATCCCGGATGGGAAGCAGGCATTAGAGTAGGTTCATTGCTGGATGGTATTGTTGACTATTTTATCGATGGAACTGTGGATGCCTACCCTGATGGATCGAACCCGGAAGGTGTCGCAGTGGATTCCTCTGGTAATGTTTATGGCGCAGTAGTATCCGGCGGCGGTGCGATGGTTAAGTCTGTTCGCTGAAGTTAGCCGGCTTTTAGATACTTGCGATTAAGTTTGATTGAGAAGTTTCCAATTACAATTATCACAAACCCCAGCAATATGAGCGCAATTGGCCAACCAATAGAATCGGCGAAATACTCGGCGGTGAAATAGATAATGTAGCCGATGGTGGCGAAGGTGCTAATGACTAATATAAGTCGGCTATGAAATACAGCAACCGAGAGGGTCAGTCCGCCAAAAGCCAGTACCGGGAACAACAGTTCCATGATCAGATGGTCGGGAACCTGCGAAAATCCTGCGCCATAGAATCCGACAGCACCGAAGAAAAACAGTAGCGGCGTGAGCCTCTCATTCCAGTCTCGTCTAAACAGATGACCAAATAGCAGGTAGCTGATTCCTATGGTCATCGTAAGATAATTGAATGCTTCCCCTGATGCAGTCGGCACGAGCGTAAACATCAACAAATAGAGAGATGCCGTACCGTTGGCAATGGCGTAGAAGCTCAATACCACCCTTTGATGGACCACAGTGAGAAGGGCGTAGAACAGGAATACAATCAGGATGGTGATTGTCACTGGCCAGCGGCTATCGAAATCGACATTCATTTCGTCCAACGTAATCAGCGCACCCCCGGGAACCATTAATCCACCAATACCATGGAACACAGTACCTAATTCCGGTCGGGTATCTGCCAGCATGAAATAGGAGCCCGCACCAGCGAAGGTCAGCCCCAGCCCCAGAGTAATGAAGATGCGGCCACCCACATTAAGATCATCCCAGATTTGGGAGACAAAATAGAGCACACCAATTGAAATGAAGATTGCTCCTATAATGTAGAGCAGCTTCATAATTGACGAGGCGGGAAGAACTGACCCTGTTTCTGTGGCAGGCACTGATTCATCGATTTGGGTGTTCTGCAGACAACGGTCTACTTCCTGTTTACTGAGTTCACCTGACGCCAAGCGTGATGCCAGTTCATCGAGTAGTTCGTTGTTGGAAATATTCTGAGTCCGATCAGTCATTATCTACCCAGCCTATAAACCTGAAGTCATCGCGATAATAGTTTCTGCCGTTGTCGCCGATAATTTCGAGCTTTTGTTTTGCTCTGCCTTTAGTGAGATACCAGCCATAGCGACTCGAAATTCTGCCGAACAGGAAGAAGCTGCCACCACCGGAATAATCGTGCTCCACCGCAACACCGTCAGGCGAAACGATCTCATCGATCAATTGCAGTTGCTGAACATCAGTAAGGGGTAGTTCATCGCTGGTATTGGAATCCGTATCGTGCAGAAAAAGACGAGTGCGATAATTTTCATTGATGTCCAGAACACCATCGTTGTCAGAATCAAGATCCTCCGGTATTGCGAGTTCCTGTAGACGGCCATTCTCAACCTGATAAAGATTCTGCAGGTAGTTACTACAGTAGAAACTTCCAGGACTGCCGTTTTCCATGCATCTTGCATAGACAAAATCGTAATCAGTCTGCAATTGGGAGCTGGGTATATAGGTGGAAGCGAAGACTACCATGATGAAGATCAGTGGCAGTAGAAAGGCTACGGCTAATAGTACGGTTCGTTGTCTGGTCTGATCCATAACTTGGTGATGTAATCAGCTCTTGCTTTTCAGTTGAGCATAGCGGCTGAGAGAGTCGGGGTCGTTATTGATGTTGCGCTCGATTAGCTTAACCAAGTCTCTTTTGGAAACCAGGCCCCGGTTACCGATAAAGTCAGAATTAACAATCAGGTAGACCAGAAGAATTACAAACAGAAGGGGATAGAGTACCGGGAGGTCTATACTCAGCATACGTAAAA
Source organism: uncultured Pseudohongiella sp. (assembly GCA_965227685.1). GTDB lineage: Bacteria > Pseudomonadota > Gammaproteobacteria > Pseudomonadales > Pseudohongiellaceae > UBA9145. The sequence continues at coordinate 232,589 of CBDDGA010000002.1, forward strand.
CCGCGGCAAAACAGATACCCACGATCAGGAAGGAGCGTATGGAGGACTCTCTTTCGATCTGACGCTTGGCTTTGAGCAATATCTGGAAATCACGCTCATGCATGGCTGTACTCCACGAAATGCTAGTTCCCACCAAGGCTATCAGACTGGGCGGGATTGTCCATTCAGGCCTGGTCAGGCTGTGACCGGGGTCCAGATTCTGTCCACACTTTAAAGCACCACTGCATTTCAATCTGGCTTTGATCTAAGCTGATTGAAATGGTTCTCGAATGAAATCAATAGCAAGGAGAATTTCCATGATTCGCATTCTTTCTCTCGCATGTTTCTCTCTTTCATTTATCGCCTGCACAATAGAATCTGCAACTTCTCCCCGGTTAACTTATGATCCAAGCACGCAGTATCCCTATGGTCGAATGAATCCGGCTGCGCCGCCTGAGTTGGCACAGTTTGAGTTTATGATTGGTCATAATGATTGTGAGGAAGAGCGGCTTAACAATACTACAGGCGAGTGGGTGAGTGGTGAACGATCCTGGGATGCATACTACTATCTTGATGGTTTTGCAGTCCGGGATTCCGGCCAGTCTGGCAGTGCGACCAACGGGAATATTCGAATTTTTGATCCCGTGGCTGAACAATGGCATGTGACGTTTTTCTCTACACCAACTTATGGATCCGGGGTCTGGAGTGGAGGCATGGTGGAAGATCGCATTGAATTGGAGCAGGCACAGAAGGCTCCAGGAACTAATTTTGATGGAATCAACCGTCTAACGTTCTATGATATTTCTGAAAACAGTTTTAACTGGAAAGGCGAATGGATAAGTCTTGATGGCAGTACCGTCTTTCCATTCTGGCGAATAAGTTGTCGTAAGGTTGCCTAGCTGACAATGTGTGCTTGCACACATGACTGATTCTGTTTACTTTGCATCTTCGGCAAATAGTGGAACAGAATGATCATGCTAAATATCAGTAAAGGTGTGAAGGCTTTGGTTGCTGAAGCCGAAGCGCAAGTAACAACTCTTACACCCGAGGAGGTCGACCAGCGCATTGGGGAAGAGGGCCTGATGGTTGTGGATCTGAGAGATGTCAGGGAATTGCAGCGGGACGGTAAAATTCCTGACGCTCTCCATGTGCCGAGGGGCATGCTGGAGTTCTGGATTGATCCGGACAGCCCATATTATCGAAAAGAATTCGATACGGTCGACTCGGTGATCCTCTATTGCAATAAAGGGTCTCGTTCCGCGCTTGCCGCACAATCTCTCCAATCTATGGGTATAGATAGTGTGGCTCACATGGCCGGTGGTTACGATCGCTGGCTGCAGGATGTGAATCGGGTGGAAAAACTTCCGGACAGGAAGAAGTAGCGTTCTTTCATACACCTTATATACAAAGGACCGTTAAATTCTATCAATTAATTTTCCCTTTCCTTCCAGTCGTAAAAGTCACCTGAGCCGAGAACATTTTCATCTCAAGTCAAGCTGGACGCTCGGCCCTATCACTGGCTATGATGCTTTTCCTTGAAATATTCGCGCTGTAGGAGAAAGGCAATGGCCTGGAAAACAATAAAAACAGCACAGTTGCATGGTAGAACTTTAAGTCGTCGCTCGCTTTTACAGTCCGCAGCACTGCTCCCTTTAGCTCCTGTAGCGCTGGCTCAGGAAGCCAGTTCTGTAGCAGTCACCAGGATTCATTCTTTTGATATTCGCGTCACTGATGTGGATCGATCGCTGCGTTTCTATCAGGATTTATTTGGTGCACCTATTCAGGCTCGACAGGGTGACCGCGTATGTTTACGTGTCGGAAGTGGACCGAAGTTTTTCTCAATTTCCCCAGCCGCGCCTGGGCAGGAGCCGGGTTTCACTCACATAGGGTTGAGCGTGGCGAACTTTAACGTTGATCAGGTACGTGAAACCCTGGCGGGTCATGGCATAAGATCATCAGCGCCACCGGTAGTGGCAGCGTCGCCTATGGAATATGCGTCCCGTAGCTGGATAGAAAACAGAAACGGAACCCGAGAATTGTATTTTGCCGATGAAGAGGGGCTGGTCTACCACCTCGCCAGTGAATCCTACTGTGGAGGCGGAGGTGAATTGGGTGATCAATGTCAGGCAATCGAAGCGGCACCATCTGATGGAATGTTTGAGTTGGTTGACTATAGTCATTTCACCAATTTTATGGGCAGCCGTGAGCGGGCTAACAGTTTTTATACGCGGGCTTTTGGTAAAGATTATCTGGTTTATCAAGGTCCCCTCGCGCCCGTCATCGGCGTCGGAGACGGTCGTCAATTTCTAATGTATACCGGTGGCAGTTCCACAGAGCCGCCAACACAACCCGGTTTGATCCACCATGTGTGTTTTTCGGTGACTAATTTCAATGTGGATCGAATTCTTGAGCAGTTAACAGACTATGGGTTGCGTGCCCGTTCTGAGCCTTCAGATTCGGGCCCGCTATTACACTGGGTTAGCATGCGTATGCCTAATCGGGGAGGAGCGGCGGGTGGCACACCAGAACTGTATTTCTCAGATCCTGACGGAATTCGTATTCAGTTGCAGGACCCAGGATACTGCGGAGGCACAGGTTATCTGGGTGACAGTTGTCCCCCATTGGTTTGAGGCTTAATGATTTTGGGATGTAATAGTTAGAAGGAATAGTATGGAATATCGATATATTGGATCAAGCGGGCTCCGCGTCTCACCCATTTGTATGGGAACCATGAGCTTTGGTACCTGGAGTGACAAAAGTGAATCATTTCGAATTCTGGATACAGCCTATGAGCGCGGAATAAATTTCTATGACACTGCAGAAGTTTACCCCGTGCCGCCAACCCCGGAGCTGGCAGGTCTGACAGAAGAGATTTTTGGTCAGTGGATCAAGACCAGACCGCGAGATGGGTTAATCATTGCGACCAAAGTGGCCGGTGCGGCGTCCGGGTGGTTTGTTCCCCCCGTGCGGGAAGGCCTCACCGCGATAGATCGTCACCATGTACAGCGGGCAGTTGAGGGGAGTTTGCGTCGTCTTGGAATCGACTACATTGATTTATACCAGGTGCACTGGCCCGACACCGTGATTCCCGTTGATGAATCAATGGAGGCTCTGAATCGGTTGGTAGAGTCAGGAAAGGTGCGTTATCTTGGAACATCCAATGAGAACGCCTACGGACTTACCAAGTCCAATACCATCGCAGACTACGAGGGCTTTGCGCGTTTCGAGAGTATTCAAAACAATTTCTCATTACTGAATCAACGTTTCTTCGATGAGCTGGCTAACGTGTGTCGGCAGGAAAATGTTTCGCTGTTACCATATTCTCCCATCGCTGGCGGGGTGTTAAGTGGCAAATACAATGGCGATGCAATGCCTCAAAATGCCCGCTTTACAGGTTATCAGGATGCACCGCCACGACAGCAGGCCATGGCGAAGAGATTTGTGAATGAAGCAACCTTATCGAGTACTGCTAAATACCTTACTATTGCTCAACAGGCAGATTTGTCTCCTGTAACGCTGGCTACAGCCTGGAGCATGCAGCACGATTTTGTGGCATCAACGATCATCGGTGCGCGCACGGCTGATCAACTGGAAGAATCATTGGCTGCTCTCGATGTCAGCCTGAGTGATGAAGTAATGCAGCAATGTGAAGGAGTGCATGAAGAATTTCCTTACGCCATGGGCTAGTCGATCTGCATTAGTCTTTACTGTTTTTGTTGCTGCCGGGTTGTCAGCTATTGTCGACGCACAGAATGTGCACATAGCTCATTGTCTAAAGAGTTGCCCCCAGATTTCTGATTCCCGAAATGAGGTAGTGGTTCGCCATCTCTATGCGGCATCTATCATGGGGCAGTCTGGCCTGGTTGAATGGGTTAGTTATCGAGTTCTGCCTGGTGCAGTTGGTGTGGCATCATTGTTGGAGCGGTGGTGGCAACAGGATGAACTGGTACGTACCAATAGCAATCTGGTAAACAGCGATAGTGGTATTGCATTTGTTCAGCCTGATCTCAGCAATGCCCAGGACAGGGATTACCGGGTAAATGAAGTGAATTTTACTTCGGAAGACCGTGGAAGACTGGCACCAATGACCAGCTTCGCTGGCACTCCTTATTGGGACGAATTGAACCTGTTGAGCAACATGGCTCCAATTCCGCAAGACTTGCGGGTAGGAAGCTGGTCCAGGCTGGACCAGGCAATTAATGAATCAGTGGCAGAGCTGGAGTCAGTGTATGTGGTGGCAGGACCTCTCTATAGCGGAAGTGGGCTGCGTACAGATTTGGAACCTACTCATTTCTTCAAGTTGATTACCAATGGCGAGGAGCTTGTTGTTTTTCGCTTTCCGGAAGACGCAGTAATTCATGCTGACTATTGCAGCTATGTCAGTACCTTGGACCAGGTAGAATCAGAAAGTGGGCTGATCTTGTTACCTGCTCTGGATAATAGCAGTAGCATGGAAAATTCTGAGCTGCTGTCATTGCTGAACTGCCAGTCATAAAAAGGTAACCCTATGACACTTGTGTTTAATGCTGAACCCCAACCGCTGGTACCTGTAGGTGATGGTTCGCAGCAATTTCCGGTAAGACGTATTTATTGTGTGGGGCAGAATTACGGCGATCATGTTAAGGAAATGGGTGGCGACCCGAAAAAGAATTCGCCGGTATTTTTCTCGAAACCTGCCAATGCCATCGTTACCAATAATGAGGCCGTGAATTATCCACCGGGTACTGACAATCTGCATTATGAAGTCGAATTGGTGGTGGCTCTGGCCAGTGGCGGGTCAGATATTTCCGTGGAATTTGCAGAAGGATGCGTGTTTGGTTATGCCGTTGGGATCGATTTTACCCGACGTGACCTGCAGGCGGCGGCAAAAGCAGGTGGTAAACCCTGGGATGCGGCAAAAGGATTTGATCAGTCGGCCCCTATTTCTTCGATTACGCCTGTTTCAGATGGGCATCCTGTAAATGGGCGTATCTGGCTGTCGGTGAATGATGCGATGAAACAGGATGGTGATATCGCTGACATGATCTGGTCTGTGCCGGAGATTATCGCAGAACTCTCCAAACTATTTGAACTGAAAGCTGGTGATCTTATCTTCACCGGCACACCATCAGGCGTGTCAGCGGTAATTGCAGGCGATTTAATCAAGGCTGGCATCGCTGATATTGGGGAAATTGAATTCCAGCTTGTATAAAGCACCATAAGGCAGGAGAAAACCATTGACCACGGAGCAGGGCAGCTTACTGTTTTTATTGTTGGCTCTGTTGGTGCTGCTCATTTGGGGTCGATGGCGCTATGACATTGTTGCTCTGGGTGCCCTGTTTGCCGCCAGTCTTGCCGGCCTGATACCTCAGGCTGAGATTTTCAGTGGTTTTGGTAGTCCTGCGACAATCACTGTCGTATTGGTTCTTATAGTAAGTCATGGGCTAACCAAATCCGGCGCAGTTGGCTACATCAATGAACTGGTCGACCCATTCGCAGGGCATCCTCGCCTGCATATCATGGTGTTAAGTTTCGTAGCTGCCACGTTGTCGATGTTTATGAATAATGTGGGTGCTCTGGCGCTATTAATGCCAGTTGCGATTCAATCGGCTAGCAAGGCAGGACGTTCGCCCGCAACTGTATTAATGCCGCTCTCTTTTGCGTCCATACTGGGTGGACTGGTGACGTTGATAGGTACACCACCGAATATATTGATTGCCAGCTACAGGCAGGAAGTTACCGGCGAATCATTCTCCATGTTTGATTTCTCTCCAGTGGGCGGCATGATCACTCTGGCTGGCATCATCTTTATGCTGATGTTTGGCTGGAGACTGGTGAAGGTACGAGATTCCAATTCAGGTACAGATCTGTTTGACATCGATCAATACCTGTTCGAAACCAAAGTCACAGAAGATTCTCCTGTAATCGGAATGTTAACTGCTCGCTTTCAGGACATGCTGCGTGAAGGCAAGATGGATTTACTGGCACGCATTAGTGGCGATACTGAATACGCACCACCCGATGGGCGCTACAAGGTCAAGAAAGGGGACTATCTGATGATTCAGGGTGCCCACGATGATGTTCAGAATGTGGCGAGTGAACAGCTACTTTCTCTGCATACGGCGATGAACCAGAAAACGGCATTCAATCATTCCAGTGATACAGCCGTAATGGAGGTAGTTGTAACTGCGAACTCGCCACTGGTTGGTCGTACGCCGGCAGAGGTCAAGTTTAATCGCCGCTATCAGGTTAATCTCCTGGCCGTATCCCGGTCCGGAACCCCTCATCAAAGCAGGCTTCGGCATTTTGAATTGGATGCGGGAGATGTATTGTTGCTTCACGGCGAGCAGGAGCAGATTGATGCTGCTATCGGGCGCTTGCAGTGTTATCCCCTGGCGGAGCGCAGTTTTGATCTGAAAGATTCGGCCAAGGCGAAACCGGCGTTGATCACTTTTCTGTTGGCGATTGCGGCAACAGCCCTGGGGCTGATGCCAATTCAGCTGGCGCTTGGTATCGCCACGGTAGTGATGGCTATAACGAGAGTGATTCCCATTAGGGAGTTTTATGACGGTGTGGACTGGCCAGTGGTGGTATTGCTCGGTGCCATGATTCCTTTGGGAGCGGCTCTGCAGAGTACTGGTACAACAGATTTACTGGTGAGTGGCATCGTGGCTGTGGTGGGCGATCTGTCGCCAGTTTTTATCCTGGCGGTGCTGTTGATAATTACTATGACGGTGTCAGATGTCCTGAATAATGCGGCCACGGCAATATTAATGGCGCCTATTGCCTACAATGTTGCCACATCCCTGGGCCACAACCCCGACGCCTTTTTGATGGCGGTGGCTGTTGGTGCATCCTGCGCTTTTCTGACACCCATTGGGCACCAAAACAATGCACTGATCATGGGGCCGGGCGGCTACAAATTTGGCGACTATTGGCGCATGGGGTTGCCTCTGGAGATTATTATCGTAATAGTAGCTCTACCTATGTTACTCCTGGCATGGCCGTTGTAAGCTGGCAGCTATATAAGAATAATCTGCTCTAAATAGGACACCTGCTACTTTGATCCTTCTATAGCTATAGTATAATTTTTGTTCAATTTATTGACCTGTAACTGTTATGCGAGTCAATTGGAAATCCTACAACCCCGGCAAGTTCTACGATGAACTCATTAGTAGCCCGGGCTATGCACGCAAACCAGCGAAACGCCTGGCCAGTTACCTACGTTCGCTAAATCACGAAGATCTTCTGCAGAAAAAAACCGCGGCAGAACTGGCTATCAAGACCATGGGCATTTCCTTCACTGTCTACAGTGATGCCGGGAATATCGACCGTGAATGGCCCATGGATATTATTCCTCGCATGATTGCAGCATCGGAATGGGATAAGACCAGCAAAGGACTCGATCAACGCCTGCGGGCCCTGAACTGTTTTATCCACGACATTTATAACGATCAGAAAATACTCAAAGACAAATTGCTGCCTGAAGAACTCATCTATGATTCCGGAAATTTTCGCAAGCAATGCGTAGGCGTGAAGCCTCGATATAATGTCTGGGCACATATTTGCGGCACCGACCTTATCAAGGATGAGAAGGGACAGTTTTATGTACTGGAAGATAATCTCAGAGTGCCTTCGGGTGTGTCTTACATGTTGGAGAACCGTCGGGTTACCAAACGTGTATTTCCTGAACTATTCGATAGTAATTACAACATTCGCCCGGTAACTGAATATCCAGCTGAGTTGCTGGACATGCTGTCGTCATTGTCACCAAGGCAGGTTAAGCATCCTTCAGTCGTGGTGCTTACACCGGGAATTTATAATTCAGCTTACTTTGAACATTCCTTTCTGGCTCAACGCATGGGTGCGGAACTGGTGGAAGGCGGTGATCTCGTCGTGGAAGACGACACAGTTTATATGCGCACTATCAATGGTCTCGAACAGGTGGATGTTATCTACCGGCGCATCGACGATATGTTTCTCGATCCAGCTGTGTTCAACAAGGACTCTGTGTTAGGAGTGAAAGGTTTGTTCAAAGCCTGGCATGACGGAAACGTGGCCCTGGCAAACGCACCGGGGGCTGGTGTAGCTGATGACAAGATTATCTATACCTACGTGCCCAAGATTATCAAGTACTACCTCGATGAAGACCCCATCCTGCCCAATGTGCCCAGTTATATGTGCATCGACAAGGCACAGCGGGATCACGTGCTGAAGAATCTGGATAAGCTGGTAGTGAAGCCTGCAAACGAGTCGGGTGGTTATGGCATGCTTATTGGTCCCCAGGCAAGCAAACGTCAGCTCAACGAATTTGCCCGTCGCATCAAGGCTGATCCCAGAAATTACATGGCGCAACCTCTGATTTCCCTCTCGACTGTTCCCATACTGGGAGAGCGTTCGGTGGAACCCAGGCATGTGGACCTGAGACCATTCATTCTGCAGGGTGCGAATACCTATGTGACTCCTGGGGGATTGAGCAGGGTAGCCATGGTTAAAGGTTCCTATGTAGTGAATTCGTCCCAGGGTGGTGGTAGTAAAGACACCTGGATTATTGAGGACTTCTGAATTCGAATGAATTTCGATAGCTAATGACTATGTTGTTATCCCGAGTCGCAGAGAGAGTCTACTGGCAAGCCCGTTATCTGGAACGGGCAGAGAATACAGCTCGCCTGTTGAGTGTTTACTCAGCCCTCCTTATGGATCTGCCACCCCGTACCAAACTGGGCTGGGACAGTCTCATCCAGATCACAGGGAATGATCGGGATTTTAATCAGCGTTTCAAACAAGCTCAGGAACGCAATGTCATGCGCTACTTGCTTTCTGACCGCAGTGGCGTATCTATCGTCGATACTCTGGCGGCGGTCAGAGAGAATGCCCGCACTACCCGTGAGATTATGCCGACAGAAGCGTTTGAACTGATCAATGAAATGTACCTGACTGTGCGGGACAATGCCGAGAAAGGTGTGGACCGCGGTAAACGTCACGAAATGCTGGAAGGAATTGTTACTGATTGCCAGCAGGTCTGGGGGCTTCTGGCGGGAACCATGAGCCGGGATGAAACCTACAGCTTCATTCGCCTGGGTCGTAGCCTGGAAAGAGCTGACATGACCACACGGATAGTGGATGTTGGATCGAGCAATTTGCTTCCCGAATTGGAAGATCAGGAGCGGGATTCCGAATCCCGGGAACCTTACGAGAACATACTATGGATGAACGTATTGCGCTCACAGAGTGGGTTTCAAATGTATCGCCAGCATGTTCGGGAGCGGGTCAAAGCTGTAGAAGTGGTAAGATTCTTACTGCAAAACGAAGAGTTCCCACGCGCGACTGCCCATACCCTGACAACTATCACGAAGGTTCTCACCAAGTTGCCGAAAAATTCCAAAGTTAAATGGCAAGTGAATAAAGTACGCAAGATGGTGAGAGAAGCAGATGTAGATCGATTGCTCCGTCGAGGATTGCTGCGCCACCTTGATTCAGTGCAGAAAGAAATTGCCAGGGTGCATTTCAAGATTGCGGAAACCTGGTTTCTTCCTAATAAATAGAACAATAGCCACTCAGTAATTTACTTGCTGTCTTCTGATAGACGTCTATGAAAAATTTTCAGTGTAGCTGTGGTCAGACCCTGTTTTTTGAAAACACCCGTTGCCTCAACTGCGGGGAAGATGTGGGTTTCGATCCGCTAACCTTTACCATGGGACCCGTGGGCGCCAGAACTGTCTGCCAGAATAGAATCGATTTCGATGTTTGTAACTGGTTTGTATCCAAACCAGGAGCCAGCTACTGTGCATCCTGTAGTTTAAACCACACCATACCTAACCTGCTGGAGCCCAACAGGCGGCGTTGGTGGAAAAACCTCGAACACGCCAAACGCAGACTAATGTACTCTCTGATTTCACTGGGGCTGCCTATAGCTGGCAAACAGGAAGACGAAAATGGACTGGCGTTTCAATTTATCGAAGATAAACGTACAAATCCTGACGTGCTGGAAGAGCATGTCAATACGGGACATCACAATGGGCTCATTACGATCAATATCGCTGAAGCTGATGAAGTAAGTCGGGAAATTAGTCGCCAGTATACTGGCGAGCTCTATCGGACATTACTGGGGCACTTCCGTCATGAAAGTGGCCACTACTATTTTCACTTATTAGTAGAAAAGGGTAACAGGCAGGAAGAATTTCGTGAGTTATTTGGTGATGAGCGACAGGACTATGTCGCGGCAATTGAAAACTACTACGCTAACAAATCATCTATGGTTAAAAACCCTGAGATGATTAGTCAATACGCTCAATCCCATCCACTGGAGGATTGGGCGGAGGTCTGGTCGCACTATTTGCACATGGTAGATACGCTGGATACTGCTGGCGAGTATGGGATGCAGCAGGGGTCTACCCATTGGGACGATATAGATGAGTTGACCGGAAAGTGGTCTGAATTAACGATAATGCTAAATTCGTTGAATCGTTCGATGGGACTGGAGGACGCCTATCCCTTCATATTATCGGAGTTAACCCTCAGGAAGCTCCGCTTTGTCCATGGTTTGATTTATCCCAGTTAGCCGCCCAGGCCAGAGGTGGCATTTGTCGAAACGCGTCTTTGAGGCGCTGATCCCAGTTGCGTTTGAGGTCGCGCAGAAAATCGCTGTCCTCTTCGAAGCGTTGGGGTTTTTCCTGCACTAACTGGTCTGTCTTGCAGATCAATAACTCAATAGGTGGGCCAACGCTGAGATTACTACGCATGGTGGAATCCATAGACACCATGGCACAGAGTCCGCAAGTATCCAGATTAAGATCCGGTGCCAGTATCCGGTCCAGAATAGGCTTACCGTACTTGCTTTCGCCAATCTGTAGATAGTTTGTGTCTTTGGATGTGGTGATATGATTGCCTTCGGGGTAGATCATGATGATCTCGTGTTTGCTGCCTTTAATCTGGCCCCCTACGATGAAGCTCGCTTCGAAATTCTTACCCTCTACTGCACGTTTTTCCTGTTGCTCGCGGCTGATGTCACCAATATAGTCCGCTGCCTCTTCAATGCTATTCATAGAAAGCAGGTTATGTTCTGCTTCCTTGGAAATGTCACTCTTGATCTTGGCTATAGTGGCCTGGGATGTCGCGAGGTTGCCGGCTGTCAGGATAACGAATTGCTTCTCGTTATCGACGCCGAACTGAAACATTTTGCTGTAGGTGGATACCTGATCAATGCCAGCATTTGTAAGGGAGTCGGAACAAAACACCATGCCGGCGTCTACTGATACTGCTACGCAATAAGTCATGTGAACTTCTAATCTCTAAACCGCGGCCAATCATACTAAGTATAGTGCGTCGAGAATAGGGTGAATTGAAAATGCTTTGGATGCCAGTAATGGCGTGGGCTGTAACCGTACCAGAATAGAATTTAAGGTCAGAATCGAGACCAGCGCCTGTCAAAACGGCAAGCACTGGCGCTGGTCGAAATTGACGTCTGGCTACGCTTTCTCAGGAGCCAGTGATCGGGCTGAAATTACTGAAAATTTTCAGTCAGATCGTCCAGGTCGTCGTAGTCGTATTCCAGAGCTATTCGCTTGCTATCGAGTCGTTCTTCGATTCGTCTACGCAGTTCCGTAATATTTGAAGTAGAGGATGCTTTGGGTTCTTCAGCTACATCTTCTTCAACAGCAGCGGCTGCCATCTCGAAGATATCTTTGCTTTCCTCTATTGAATCATCCCACTTTTGCTCTTTCATAGAACACCTCTCAGGATAAAACTGGCAAAAGAAGCCGTTACTGGGGTTATCGTTTACTTTGATCCGAATCTTCAATAAAAATTGCGCAGACCCAGGTAAAACTTTTCATCCTGAGAAGCTGTTCACATCGTCGGTGCTAAATTTGCCGAGGAGGAGGTTGGGGGGGGTGCTGTCCGGGCACGAGGAGTAGGCTGGAATTCATTCAGCCTGCATGCTGTTACTCAGAGCTTCGATGGTCTGTTCCCGCAGAAATTTCTTGGCGATCTTTCCGGAGGCTATACGAGGCAATTGTTCAAACTGAAAAAACATGTGCTGCGGTATTTTGAATTCTGCAAGTCGCGAGCTCAAGAAGCTTCTGAGCTCGGCCTGGTTGAGTGTGTGGTCCGACTTCAGCATTACTGTGGCACAGGGAATCTCTCCCAGACGCTCATCGGGTACACCGTAGACTGACGCTTCACTCACAGCTGGGTGTTCATGAATTGCATATTCGACTTCTGCGCAGCCAATATTTTCACCGCCTCTAATAACAATATCCTTGGCACGATCCAGAATAATCAGAAAACCCAAAGCATCCAGTTTGCCAATATCACCGGTATGGAACCAGCCATCCTTAATTACTTCGGCTGTATCTTCGGGCTTGTTCCAGTAGCCTTTCATGAGCGTTGGGCCTTTGATGCATACTTCGCCGATTTCCTCGTTCTCCAGAGTATTACCAGCGTCATCAACGATTTTGACTTCCGTGAGTGGTGGCGTAGGTCTGCCGGTGCTGTTGGGGCGGGACAAGTAGAACTTGCCCGAGATGATGGCGCCAATGGCATTAGTTTCTGTTAATCCGTAGCCCAGCCCCGGCAGAGCTTTCTCGGGAAAGCTTTTTACCATCATGGACAGGTGTTCCGGTGGTCTCGGTGCTCCGCCACTTTGAACGCCACGTAAGCTGCTCAGATCTGTTTCATTGAATCTATCTGAGTGCATCACTTCCCAGGTCATTGTGGGTACCCCGTGCAGAATGGAGATGCGCTCCTTTTCAATCAAAGAGAGAGCTTCTTCCGCATTCCATTTGTACATCATGACGAATTTACGAAGGTAGACGAAACAGTTTAGAAACTGGGCATGACTACCAGTAACATGAAACAAGGGAACGTTAGCCAGAAGAGCAGGCTGCCACGGTGGATTTGGTTCATACAATTCTGGTCTGAGAATTTCATTGATCTCTTTAACGAACTTCCAGGTGTAGAGTGCACAGATTATAGCTCTGTGTGTCGACAGCACGCCCTTGGGTTCACCGGTGGAACCTGACGTGTACATAATCGATGCCTCGTCATCAGGCAAGACATTCAAATCATCTATTTCAGACTGCGTCAGAGGCTCTGCTGATCTGAGTAGCTGAAAAAATTCGGGAATATTAGCAGCTTCTTCAGCCGATCCGGGTTTTACCAGAATAGTTTCTACTTTTAGCCCTTCGAGGAAAGGTGCAACGGCAAGGTAGCGCGGCAGGTCGGCTATCAATAGACGGCTGCCGCTATCTTGCAGACCGTACTCCAGTTCCGGTCCTTTCCACCAGGAGTTCATTGGGACAACGATGGCACCTATCAGGGTTCCGGCCATGTAGCTGATGCACCACTCGGTGGAGTTGCGGGCGCAGATGGCTACCCGATCTCCTTTACCGATACCATAGTCTTCCAATAATACCCGTGCCAGACGGCGAGAAAATTCAATGGTTTCACCGAAGCTGTAGCGCTCATCCTGATAAACCAGAAACGGAAGTTCAGGTTCCTCGAGGCCTCTTTCGTACAGTTTGCCCAGGTTTGCGGGTGTTTTGGCAAATACCGGCGTTTCAACGCCATCAATGGATTCTGTATGAACTGCCAGCTCGGCTTCGGGAGCACGGTGGTTCGCGACTATATCTTTGAGCTTTAACAGATCCTGGCGGATTTCTTCATCAGTTAACATGCAGAGGTACTACTCGGATTTAAATTCTACCGTTACTTTGCCCATTGCCCGGCGTTGCGTGAACACATTGAAGGCTTCGACGAAGTCTTCCTTCGGGTAAGTTTGAGTAACTACAGGGTGTAATTTTCCCTGCTCATACATGGTCAACAATTCATTGAAGTTATTTTCATACTCGGCAGGTTCTTCCTTGCGGAAACGTCCGAGAAATACCCCTACCATGGAGGAGCCTTTCAGTAATGCCAGATTGGCCTTGTATTCAGGTATCCGTCCGCTGGTAAATCCAATTACCAGTAAGCGTCCATTCCAGTTGATACAACGACAACTCTGATCGAACAGATCTCCACCTACCGGATCATAAATCACATCTGCACCACGATCGTTGGTCAGCTCTTTGACTCGCTCTTTCAGTTCGCCGTCGCCGTAATTCAGTAAATGATCAGGCTGGCAGTGTTCCTGAATGAATTGCAGCTTCTCATCACTGCTCGCTGCCGCAATGACCCTGGCCCCCATTACCTTGCCCAGCTCGACTGCGGTAATTCCGACGCCACCACTTGCACCCAATACCAGTAGAGTTTCTCCTGGCTGCAGCTTCGCCCGTTGCTTCAGTGCGTGGTAGGACGTTGTATAAACCATGGCAAATCCTGCCGCAGTCTTAAAATCCATGTTGTCGGGGATCTTGTGAACACTATCTGCTTTTACCAGCACCTGCTCAGCCAGTCCGCCGATTCCGGGAATTGCCATAACGCGGTCGCCGATTGAGAAGCCTTCAAAACCCGGGCCGATAGCCTTTATCACACCGCCAATTTCAGAGCCTGGCGTGAATGGCATGGGAGGCTGGAATTGATACTTGCCCTGAATCTGCAACCCGTCAGGGAAGTTCAGCGATGCTGCATGAACTTCGATCACTGCTTCGTTTTCTCCCGGCTCGAGATCCGGAACATCTTCCATTACCAGATTTTCAGGAGGCCCGTAGGACTTGCAAAGCACTGCTTTCATGACGTCACCGCTAAATTTAAGAAGCGCGATTCAACCATGTTTGGCTGGGGACTTCAAACCGCGAAATCTTGTAACAGCTCTGGTTGTTGTGAGAGGTTGAACGCAGTATATTGAGTCGCTCACTAACATTGTGATCCCTGCATGAATGAACAAGAAAGGGTGGCCTATCTCCGCAGTATGGGTTACCAGGTTTACTATCCCAGATTTGTCCTGCCAGGCGCCAAGCCATCACCTCGTTACGAATTGCCAGCTGAGCCTGAAGTCGGGAATGAAGCGCATGTAGCAACGCCGGCTACCCTCGAAAGTGCTCATTTATCAGCCGACAGAAAGCAGCAAGCCAGGCCGCGAAACCGTGAGTTGGAAAAGGCGAGAGAGCAGCTCGCCCAGGAAACGATCGAGTCAAGCCCTGGCGGTGAACAGGCCAGCAAGCCTCCCCGGGAAGAGAAAGTATTCGCGGTAGAGTCATCAGCAACGAAGAACGATTCTGAACCAGCGGCGGAGCTGCGCTTTAGTCTGCAGTTCTATCCGGTCAATTCATTGATAGCAGTAATCAATGAATCACCCCATCAGATGCGTGGTAAACAAAATAAGGAAGTGCAGGACCTGTTGAGAGCGATTTTGACTGCTCTGAACGTTACCATTCCTGAAAGAGGATTGATGGCTGAACAATTTAACTGGCCTCTCGCAGAAGGGCTGGATGTTTTGGGAGACCCTCGACGGGCGGCTAGTCTGGCACTGCAGGGTTTTGTCAGTCAGAGGCTGGAGCAGGATCGCTTTCAGAATTTGCTGGTTTTCACTAGTCAATTACCTGATTTGCTGGCACCTAATCGACATAATAGTGAAGACCTGTTCGGAGACTTCGGTGAAGTGGAGGCTGGTTACCAATTAACTCTCAGTCATAGCTTGCCAGCTATGCTGGTCCACCCCCAGTTGAAACCCGAAGTATGGTCCCATCTACAGGCGCTGAGAAATCGTTTAAGCGTCGCTTAAATCTGGCTGTTGCATTCAACCTATGTCCACTGAACCCAATTTGGCTACCCGTTTTTTTGCACGCACGATGCGCCACAGCGATCTTGATATCGTTGTGCAAAACGAAGTGGCAGCTTATGAACATCCCTGGAGCAAGCGCATTTTTGTAGATTGTCTGCGAGCTGGCTATCAGTGTTGGGTGTTGGCGAATAAACAACAGATCGTTGCCCATGGTGTTATGTCAGTTGCAATCGGTGAATGTCATTTGCTGACACTCTGTGTGAATCCTGACTTTCAGCGCCTGGGCTATGGCCGGAAGCTTTTCAATTTGCTACTTGATCGGGCTTACAAACTCGATGCCGAAGTTTGTTTTCTGGAGGTACGGGCCTCCAATGAGGCAGGGATCAGTCTGTATCGATCTTTAGGATTCACTCAGATTGGTGAGCGGAAGAACTATTATCCTGGTAACGACGGTCGAGAGGATGCATTGATTATGTCCCGTTCCTTACCATTACCTTAGCGCGCTGACCTGGTTCGGTTCAGCTTTCTTTGTCCAACGCCTGGTTGTTAACGGAATTTTCGTTCTGTTCCGCTGAGCCGAATAAAGTGCGGGTCACTAGTTTGAACACGGTGATAATTGCCAGCGCAGCCAGCATAATGGTCCCCAGCATGACTACAGTTCCCAGCAGGATTGTCAGCAGTTCTCCCCGGGAGATGTTTTGCCAGCTTGCGATTCCCCAGAGACAGAGAGCGCCAATGCTCAGAGAGGCGAGCATTGCCGAGGTTTTCTTGCGGACTTTTAGAAGTGAGAAAATCAAAACCTGGGTGCACCGTCGAGATCACTGAAACTGCTGGTGCACTCAGGATAACTACTACAGCCCCAGAATTCACCATTCTTGCCTTTTCGTTTCGCCAGCAGATGGCCACAGTCAGGACAGCGATAGGCAGGTTCTGGCCTGCCATCGATGTCTTTTAGCGTAATCTTGCAGCCCCTGGAGAAGCCGCTGCAAAACCAGTAATCGCCTTTTTCGGGATCGGCTCGAACCATGCGACGAGTACAGATAGGGCAGCGGAAATGCTCATCTATTTTTTCACTGGGCTGCCCATCGACATCATTCATTGTGTGCCGGCAATCGGGAAATCCTGTGCAACCCCAGAAGGGGCCCATTTTGCCTTCAATTCTTCGCAGAGGTTTTTTACAGGCCGGGCATTTATAGGTACGTGAAACTGTGGCCTTGTCTTCAGCTTCTGGCATGACTGGAAATCAATCTGGTATTTAGAATCAAGAGAGTAACAGGATTCTAAACTGCAAGGCCAAGGGATTTAATTATAGATTCGTCCATTGCATATCCCAGTTCTGCCAGCCCGCTTACAGACTCCCAGCGGACGTTATCCGAAGCCATACCGGCTGCGCTATTTTTCAAATAACGACAGGGTACCAACAGTTCGATGCAGGAATAATCAGTTTCCGCGGCAGGGATGCACTGTCGTGCTGGTTCAATCTGACTGATTTTGTCTATTGCGCCCAACTGCTGCAGTTCATACAGGCAGGCTTGCAGTCCGTCTTTCCAGCTTTCTTCGAAACCGAGCTCGCGACAGGGGAGATGCCAGTGATCGCCAAGTCTCCGCAATAAGACGAGGTCATCGTCGTCGATAATGATTAACCGCTGGATGATTGCTTTCGGGCTGCTATGGTGCTGTGTCTGTTCCCTGGTTTCGTTTTCTTCTTTGTGGGAGTCCTGACACGTTATTACTTCAAGTCCCATGCCGTCGGCGCAACGACGGACGACTCTCATGGCAAGCTCGGGTCCATTATCGGTGCCATCGGGGCCAAGCCCCAGACTCCTGACAGTAATCTCTTCGCCTTCTTCGAGTTGGAAGCTCTCATCCACCAGCAAAAACAGGCCACTTTCAGACATATCACGAGCTTCTGCTCTAAGTGGTTGCGCTGGGTCTTGCCAAAACTCCACCTTTAGAGGAACCTGGTGGCGTTTATATCGACGATGATCATCCATACCCGGAAATTTCCCTGGAAAGTAGACTAAAGTTTAGTCTCTATCAGGAATTTTTCCTGCAGGCCCGGAATGGAATAGCTGGAAGAGGATTGCTCAGGACTGGGTGATCAGCAATTCTCTCAGCCCATCCAACAGAGCGTTGTTCTCCTCTCTGGTCCCTATACTGATGCGTAGTTTGTCCTCGAGTCGTGCTTGTTTGAAGTGCCTTACCAGGATACCCCGTGCTTTCAGCCCTTGCTGTAAAGACTCAGCATTGAGACCTTCTGGCACTGCCGCTAGCAGGAAATTGGTATGGCTTTCGTCGCACTGGAACCCCATCCTGGTCAGTTCGTTTTGCAACCTTGAGCGTTCTTCGCGAACTTTCACCCAGGTGCCCCGTGCGTACTCCTGCGAGTTCAATGCTGCAGTAGCAAGGCGCTGAGCTATGAGATCAGTGTTATAGCTGTCCCGGGTTTTGAACTGCATAGGTTCAATAAGTGACCTGGCACCTATTCCGTAACCGAAACGAAGCCCGGCCAGCGAATAGCCTTTTGAGAGTGTTCGCAGTAGTAAAACATTACTGCTTTCTACGGCAAGCTCAATGGCGCTGTAGCGTTGATTATCATCAACGAAATCGACATAAGCTTCATCTACCAGAAGTATGCCCGAGAATCCGTTGGCAATCCCTGCCAGATAGTCGGTACTCAACAGGCGGCCAGTTGGTGCGTGA
The DNA here is from genome assembly GCA_965227685.1 of uncultured Pseudohongiella sp. Classification (GTDB taxonomy): domain Bacteria; phylum Pseudomonadota; class Gammaproteobacteria; order Pseudomonadales; family Pseudohongiellaceae; genus UBA9145. The sequence goes on from CBDDGA010000002.1 coordinate 250,911, forward strand.
GGATTGACCAACAAACATAGTTTGGCATTGAGATCGTTGATTTGCGCAAGAAAATCACCCGGCATACTCCAGTCGTTCTGCAGCGGGATTTCCCGGAAATCTCCATCCTGAATTTCAGACAGTACCGGATATAGGGAATAGCTGGGTTGCGTTGTAACTATAATTTCCCCAGGGTTCACAAAAGTGGTGAGTGCCAGGCGCAACAACTCATCGCCGCCATTAGTGGCCACTATGTTGTCAGCATGAATTCCGTGCAAAGCGGCTGCGGCTTCCCGAAATGATGCAGCTGTGGGAGGTGGATAACGCCGCAAACTGGCTATATCAATTGCCTGTAGTTCATCTCTCACCGCTGGACTGGGTGGATATGGGTTTTCGTTGGTATTCAGCTTAATGATGCTGTCGCCTTCAAGTTGTTCGCCCGGTTTATAACCCTGCATCCTGGCAATGTTGCTGCGTTCAAATGTCATAACGATAAAAAATTTTGTGTGGTAAGGCTGGTGGTCGGGGAGGGCAGAAGAGTAAAGGCAATGGCTGTGCTGAGCAACTTTTGAGAGTCTGTATGGGACGACTAAATGGCGGGCAAATAGGTGTGCAGGCGATTAATCCATCCCCTGAGCCAGCGCTGTTCGTTGCGCTCAGCAGGAGCATTCTGTACCCGACGCTCAAGCACCTCAGTGGCAGCGACAACGTAAGTTTCAAGACTGGCGCTGCTTGAATCCATGCGTTCCAGGACTTGTCGCAATCCCCAGCCCTGCTGGCGGTAGCGTTCGCTCTCCTTCAGCCCGCTTCCTTTGAAGTGCAGGTAGTCAATTAATGCATAGATCCCAAGAGGGGACTCTGTATCGGTCAGTTTATCAACGATCTGATTTATCTCGCTCCGCCGGGTAGCAGGAAAGCTCGCGATGATCTCCTCCAGTGTGGTGCCCAGGCGATTAGCGATGAACTGGGCCTGTAAGCCCATGGTGTCTGACAATAGTGACTGCAGTTCTGTCATACGTCCGCTGTTCTTCGCAGTGTTGAAGCGGGTCTGGTCCGGCCAGGGATTATCGGCTTGTAGAGGTGGAGTCAGCCATTCGGGCAATGCCACGTTTGAATTCTGCAGAAATCCCAGGAGTTGTGGAAACGTTTCCTCGAAAATCTCCTGCTGGCCCTGCTGGTACCAGATAAAGTGGCCTATCCCCATCGATGGAAAGTTTTCTCCGTTATTCCAATGAGTTAGACAGCTGAGCTCGCGATTGCATTCGTTGGCGAAGATTTTATCTGCCAGCCAGTCCCGATGTTCCGCAGGGAGTTGGGGAACAGCCGCGGAAGAAGTGGATATGTACCCGATACAGACCCAGATTAGCCCTAAAAATCTGTTGAATCTATTTGAATTTACTGGCATTTTTGCTTGATCTACTAGTTTCGGACCAGGCCGCATAGGCCCTGACAATCAGTTGATACGCTCAGCGAGTCGCTATCTGTACACAATTAGTCGGCAAGCCGGGGCGAAAAAGTGACTTAAACTTCCATTACTGGTCCGGATAATACGCAAAACTATGGCAGAAACAGCAACTACAGAAGTCGAAGTCGAAGAGCCGCCGGCGGACGAGATAGAGAAAGCGGAAGCAAAAGATCAGAAAGATCCATTTGTAGCCCAACTTTCGAAAATCTACCAGAAGCTGAAGTACAGCAAGAAGCTGAAGGTGGCCATGAAGGAGGTAGAGCAGGACTTGCTCGACTTGCTTGGCGTTCGCCTGTTTACTATCTGGCAATCAGTAGATAACGGTAAGGAAATCCTGGCCACTTTCAAAGGCGGTGATCCTGACGATGATAATTCCGCAGAGATTCGGGTTCCCTTCAGCACCACTTCATTAGCCGGCTATGTTGCGCTTAGCCAGCGAGCGCTGAATATAAAAAATGTGAAAGACAGTGAAGAGCTCACTGATATTCACCCGCGCCTGCAATTCGATAGTAAGTTTAGTGACGCTAAGGGCTGGGCTGTTAAGTCCCAGATTGTGGTGCCTATCAAAGACGAAATCCTGTTAGGAGTGATGCAGCTTATCAACTTCGAAGGTGACAGGGATTTCGATAAAACTGATCTCAAGCATGCTCTCATGGTCAGCCAGATGTTGGCCAAGCAGTTTCGCTCTTCATTGCAGAGTACACAGGGTCCATACGACTACCTTGTGCAAAAGGGCAAGATCTCCAGTGTTGAACTGGAAGATGTTTCGAACAAAGCGTCTCTTTATGGTGGCTCTGTCAGCCGGGTGTTGATGGAGGAGTACGACATTGAGGCAGACATGATCGGTAAGTCCCTGGAGTATTACTACCGGGTGCCTTATATGAAGTATGACTCAGGTCATGAGTTGCCAACTGATCTACTGGAAAACATCGGCATCAGCTACCTGCGCAGCAACCTGTGGCTGCCAGTAGCAGGTAACAAGGAAGAGGCCGTCATTCTTATCGATGATCCTTCTGACTATCAGCGCATTATGGAAATTCAGGGTGTGGTCAATGCCCGCAACTATGTTTTCCGCGTTGGGCTGCCAGAACACATCATTCAGTTTTTGCGCGGCGATGATGGCGGCGATTACGAAGAGGGCTTCGACGACATCTTCTCTAACATGGATGACGATGGCGGCGTCGAAATGGAAGATGGCGATGAGGATGAAGAGGATGAAAGCCTCGCCGCCACTTCGGCGATTATCCAGCTGGTAAATCGCATCATCACTGAATCCGACCGCCTGGGTGCATCGGATATTCATATTGAGCCCGGCAAGGACAGTGCACCTGGCGGCGTTAGAATTCGTGTCGACGGACTGTGTCGGGAAATTATCAAAATTCCGAAGGAACACTGCGCAGCCCTGATTGCCCGTATCAAGGTAATGTCCCGTCTGAATATCGCGGAAAAGCGTTTGCCGCAGGATGGTAAATGTAAGCTCAAAGTACGTGGTAAGAAGCTGGAGCTTCGTGTTGCGACGGTTCCAACGGTGCAGGGAGAGAGTGCTGTACTTCGTATTCTGGCTGCTGGTGCCGCTATGCCGCTGGAAAAACTGAATATGACTCCGGCCAATCACGAGAAAGTGATTGAGCTTTCAGCCCATCCTCATGGACTGTTCCTGGTGGTGGGACCCACAGGTTCTGGTAAGACGACTACCCTGCACGCGGTGCTGGGACACATCAACAAACCTGAACGTAAAATCTGGACGGCGGAAGATCCGGTGGAGATTACCCAGCCTGGTTTACAGCAAGTACAGATGATTCCCAAGATTGATTTCACTTTCGCCACGGCCATGCGAGCCTTTCTCCGCGCTGACCCCGATGTAATTCTCATCGGTGAGATGCGAGATGAAGAAACAGCCAGCATTGGTGTCGAGGCATCGCTGACTGGTCACCTTGTATTGAGTACGCTGCACACGAACTCGGCCCCAGAAACGATTACTCGTCTGCTGGATCTCGGACTAGACCCTGTTAACTTTTCCGATGCCTTGTTAGGTGTATTGGCACAGCGTCTGATGAGAACTCTCTGCGGTAAATGCAAGCAACCCTATAAGCCAGATCAGAAGGAATTGGATCACCTAAGAGAGTCTTATGGAGAAGATCTGATTGAAGGTGACATGCCACACATTGACTTCAGCAATGTGGAGTTGATGGGAGCAAATCCCGATGGCTGCGATGACTGTGGAGGCACCGGCTATAAAGGCCGAACCGGTATTCACGAGCTGCTCACAGGTACGCCAACCCTTCAGGGCATGATTTATAAGAAAGCTGAGCTGGATGATATTCGTACCCAGGCCCTCAAGGACGGCATGCGCACCATGAAGCAAGACGGTATCTTCAAGATTTTCCAGGGTCTTACCGATTACCAACAGCTGCTGCGGGTAGTTTCAGAATAAGCCTGGATATGTCAGCAGCTGACAGCTTTCAATTCGTCTGCAATTAATCGAATACTCTGAAATCCCCTTATTTTGCGTGGTATTCAGCAGCCCCCAGGCAGCAAAATGTCGAAGGCAACACACTTCCAGGTTGATGCAGTTCAAAATCCTGAATTTCTCTCCTCCTCACCCCTCAAGCTTGTTCTATAGTTAACTCAGGCCCAATTTCGACGGGCCAGTCAGGAGGGGCTTATGCAGCGTGAAGGCCGCGCAAACAGCGTGATGAAGCCGCTAATATTCGGAACTGTTGTATTCATCACACTCGGTGTCTCTATCGCCAATGAAACCCTGGCCAGATTTGGCCTGGAAGAGAACTATGTGATGCTGTTTTCCCTGGCACTGCTGTTTGCGGTGCTATTGCTCAGTCGGAACATCCTGATGCTGGGCCTGGTGCTGGGCGGCGTGATTCTGATGAACATGCCCGATGCTACTCTGACAACTTACAATCTCGACCGCGACGTCCTGGTAGCCGCTGTATGTGCGGTGATTCTTGCTCCTTCGGTATACAACATCGTTTTCAAATAACAGGGGAATGGTTCGCCTGACAAAATTGGCTCACTGACTGCAGTCAATTCCCTGCTTCTGCTTTCTCCGTTTCCATTTCCCTTGCTTACTTTTCCCTTATCTGATCTGCTGTCTACGTCGTAATCGGGCGGGTTTAATCTGCACAATGGGAGAGAGTGACCTGGCCTGACCAGGAGAAGTCTGATTGTCTCGCCAAATTGGCAAATATAGCTTTAGGAACGAATGGTTTTATAGCGGAAAAAACTTCAATAAAAACAATGAGAAATGAATGGGAAAAACTCCCCATCGCGATTAAGCCGGTATTTTATGCACAAAAGAGACGAAGACGTCACAAAAGCCTAATAATTAGCGGTTTTTATTTTTGTTCGACCCTTCAAAAAACATTAAGCTATTGAAAAATATATAGTTTATTGATTGTCTAATTTTTGCGCAAAATGTGGCAATCTCTGGAAATTACGAGCCTGAAGGCAAATTCTCAGGAACTATTCACACAGTTATCCACAGTTTCTGTGGAAAAACTGCCGGACGCACCTTTTGATAGATTTCTGAGTAGTCTCAACGGCTTATTGCACACTACTTAAAACAGCTTGAATTATGCCGGCTAAATGATGCTTTTAAGCAGCAAAAAAATAGTTGCTGTTACGGCTAATTTTGTCAATCATTCGGCCGAACTGACTTAGTAGATGGAGCAAAATTCCTGCATCAGGAAACACGAAGTAGATGATTGAATTCAGCAGCGAAGTTCCTTTCTTGTGGCGCCTTAGTGCAGAAAGCAGCGAAGGCTATTGCTCCGTATCGATGGTTGTTCCCTGCCCGCCTGAAACAGAAGTGCAGGATTTCACGATTCAGACCAATGTGCTCAGTCTTTCATCCGACAGCACCCGTTCCGAAACCGAAGAGACTCTGGAATGGAACCAGGAAGATATAGACCTGTTTCTCAAGCTGGTGAATCAGCGGCGTATTCGTAGCAATGATTTTGTTGAAGACACAGTTCGTGTCGATCTGACTGACCCCGATATTATCGACATCATCAATGTCGTTGCTGCCGCCGGTTTCGGCGTGGCATTTACTTCCTATGGATTGTTGAACCAGGCTGATGGCAGCTACCCAGTATTTCAGTTCGATATTGGTTCTCTGGCTTCATTGAATACGGTGAATGGATTTAAATCCTGTATTGTTGTCGATGTGGATGACGACGATGTGGTTTGTGTCCTGCTGGATGAAATAGACATGATTCCCAGTGATACGGATTTCGAACAGCTCTGCAAGCATGATCTGTTGCTTGTAAAACGCATCGACGTTCTGCATCCGGAATATGCAGAGAGTCACACCAGACCTTCCAGTTCGACGCTGCACTAATAGCCAGCACTACCCCAGAGATTCCAGATAGTCGATTATGATGTCGGCGGCTTCTTCGATGCTGGTGCTCACGGTATCGATTACCATCTCAGGACGGTCAGGTGGTTCATAAGGACTATCGATTCCGGTGAAGTTGGTGATGTCACCGGCCCGCGCTTTTACATACAAACCTTTGGGATCTCTCTGCTCGCAAACTTCCAGAGGTGTATCAATAAATATCTCTATGAATTCGCTCTCAGCAAACAAGCTGCGAGCCATGTCTCTTTCTGCTTTGAATGGAGATATGAAGCTGCTGATGACTATAAGACCCGCATCGAGCATAAGTTTTGCCGTTTCCGCAACCCGGCGAATATTTTCCACCCGATCAGCGGCGGTAAATCCCAGATCTTTGTTTAGTCCGTGGCGCACATTATCGCCATCGAGCAAGTAGGAATGGAGATTTTTGCTCAGCAGTTTTTTCTCCAGAAGGTTGGCGATTGTGGATTTGCCCGAACCTGATAAACCGGTCATCCAGATCAGGCGGGGAACCTGATTCTTGATGGCAGCGCGGCTGGCCTTATCTACATCAGTGGCTTGCCAGTGAATATTGCTGGCACGGCGGAGACCGTGGCGAATTTCGCCTTCGGCGACTAGCGCGTTGCTGTTGATGTCGAGCAATTGAAACTTGCCCAGTGCACCGCAGGTTAGAACCGGATCGAACAGGATGGGTCTGGTCAGTGCGATATTGCCTACACCAGTTTCCTCCGGTTGCAGGGTATTCGCTGCAATCTGCTTGCCAGTATCTTTCTCCTGTCGATATTTGAGCTTGCTGACCAGGGCTTCCGATGAGCCGCCATGGGATTGCAGCAGATAGTTGCGTCCGGGCAACAACTCTTCACTTCCCAGCCAAACCAACGTGGCTTCAAACTGGTCGGCGTATTCGGGTAGGCGATCCGCATTACAGAGGATGTCGCCTACATTAGCTTTAACTGCGTAGGTCAGATCGATGGAGAGATTGCTCTCTGCTTCGGCGCTTTCAACTTGCTCTCCCTGATACTGAATGCCCATGATGGTGGATTGCTGTCCAGAGGGCATGGCAGCCACACTATCGCCAGTACTTATGTGGCCATTCAACAGTAAGCCTTCAAGTCGGTTTGGGGCTTCAACTTTACGGATGAGGAGTCTGATTGGTTCCTGATTTTCGCTGTTCAATTGCTATGCTTCTTGATTATTGTTGTAGGTAATTCATTCAGTACTGTGACGTGATCTACTTTGCCCGCTGGTTAAATCGCCTGCCAACGAGCGCGCTGGTTATATTCACTTTCTGAATATCGATTGCGCCACCGGCAATTCCCCATCCCCAGGCATCCCTGAGTTTCTGTTCGACAGGATATTCCTTGGAGTAGCCATAGCCTCCCATTAGTTGCATGGCTTTACCAGTGACTTCACGTACGGCTTCGTTAGCGAAGCACTTCGCTATGGAACTTTCTCCAACAGAAGGCAAACCCTGGGCTGCATTTACTACGGCTCGATAGAGTAGAAGCCGGGCCGCCTCCAGTTTCATTTTCATTTCCGCCAGATGAATTTGTACTGCCTGAAAATCCACCAGCGGTTTACCGAATTGCTCCCGTTCCTGGCTGTAGTCCAGCACATATTCGAAGGCGGATTGGGCAACTGCCAGAGACATGGTGGTGTTGCCGCAGCGCTCCAGATCGAATGCATCCATGAGCTTGCTGAAACCGCCAGCAGGCACCAGTAGGTTGCCTATCGGCACCTGCACATTGTCGAAATGCATATCGGCGCTGGTTACGCCACGAAATCCCATGTGTTCCTCGCGTTTGCCAAAGCTGAGCCCCGGTGTGTCCTTGTACACCACAACAGCCCCGACACCCTTCGCTCCCGGCGCATCAGACAGGCGGCAGTAAACAACATAGGCCTCAGAATGCCCGGCACCTGAGCACCAACGCTTGCTGCCATTGATGGTAATCGTGTCCCCATTGATCGTGGCCCTGGTAGTGAGATCGGTGAGTGCCGAACCTGCGGCAGGTTCAGACATAGAAACTGCAACTACCACGTCCCCTGAACACACTTTGGGAAGTACAGACTCTTTCAACTGATCGCTGCCAAAATGGGAAATGGCGAGGCAGGGGCCAAAGCAGGATTCAAAGATAGGGAAGGCGACAGCAATCGAGATTTTTGCAATTTCCTCCAGCACGATTACGGCATCAAGGTGGCTGAGCCCACCGCCACCGTATTTGCTCTCCAGATTAACCCCGAGATAGCCCAGTTCTGCAAAGCGTTGGCGCAATTCCAGACTCGCAGGTTCGTCAGAAGACTCAATGTGCTTTGCGATTTCGGGTAGTTCATTCTGGGCAAACTTTCGAACGGATTCCTGCAGGGCAATCTGTTCTGGTGAAAAGCTGAAATCCATAGGTCTTTCCTTTTCCGGGCCAGTTTCATGGAGCCGGGCCCGGTCTGTCAGAATCTATAAGTGGGGGCACATTGTAGAGCAAGTGGCACGCTTGTCTAAATTTGCTGGTCCATAAGCACGGTCAGCGGATTTTGCTCAACCGATAACCACGGTCTGGTGAGCCCAGATTTTCCGGAATTTTGCCATGGTCAGTCGTGTGTGAAAGGGCTCACGCTGCTATAATCGCCGACTTTTTGCGGTCCTGTCGGGCCGCGAATCTACAGATATTTGAAAGAGCTAAGATGGTCAGCAGTCAATTGCAGGAAGAGATAAAGCGACGTCGGGTACTGGCGATTATTTCTCACCCGGATGCCGGAAAGACCACGATTACGGAAAAGCTTCTGCTGTTCGGAAATCTCATCCAGGTGGCAGGTACGGTCAAAGGAAAAAAATCCGATCGCCATGCCACGTCTGACTGGATGACCATGGAGCAGGAAAGGGGTATCTCGGTGACTTCTTCTGTCATGCAGTTTCCCTATAAGGAACGCATGGTCAATCTGCTTGATACTCCGGGACACGAAGACTTTTCAGAAGACACTTACCGGGTTCTTACTGCAGTGGATTCAGCGCTGATGGTGGTCGATGGGGCCAAGGGCGTGGAGGAGCGAACCATTAAGCTGATGGACGTATGCCGTCTGCGGGATACTCCAATATTCACATTCGTAAACAAGCTGGACCGGGACATACTCGATCCCATAGAAATACTTGATGAAATAGAAAGCGTGCTGAAGATCAGGGCTGCGCCGATTAACTGGCCGCTTGGTATGGGTAAAGAGTTCAAAGGGGTGTACAACCTCTACACCGATACCATTCATGTCTATCAGCAGGGTCAGGGGCATCAGATTCCTGAAGATACTCAGATTAAGGGATTGGAGAGTGACGAGGCAAAGGAGCTGCTGGGAGAATACCTGGAAGACTTTATCGGTGAGATCGAGTTAGTTAAGGGTGCCAGTCACGAATTTGACCAACAGGCTTATTTAAAGGGAGAACTGACCCCTGTCTACTTCGGAACGGCTCTCGGGAATTTTGGGGTCAGGGAGTTGCTGGATAATTTTGTAGAATGGGCGCCTCAACCGCAGGATCGGGAAACTAATGATCGTGTAGTCCCTGCACAGGAAGAAACGTTTTCAGGTTTTGTGTTTAAGATTCAGGCCAATATGGATCCGAAGCATCGTGACCGCATAGCATTTATGCGAATTTGCTCCGGTGAGTACAGTCAGGGTATGAAGATGCGCCACTGCCGTATTGGCAAAGATGTGAAAGTGGCTGATGCGGTGACATTCCTGGCAGGGGATAGGGCAAGGGCTGAGGTGGCAGTTTCTGGTGACATCATTGGTCTGCATAATCACGGCACAATTCAGATTGGCGATACCTTCACCACCGGCGAAGAACTGAAGTTCAAAGGTATTCCTCACTTCGCGCCAGAGCTGTTTCGCCGGATTCGTTTGAAAGACCCGTTGAAGCTAAAACAACTGCAGAAAGGTCTGACTCAGTTGTCTGAAGAAGGCTCCACTCAGGTTTTTATGCCCCTGAGTAACAACGACCTCATTGTGGGTGCCGTTGGTGTCCTGCAATTCGAAGTAGTGGCATACCGACTAAAAGATGAATACAAAGTCGATTGTATCTATGAGCCGGTCAATATTTATGTTGCGCGATGGGTGGAAAGTGAAGAAGAGAGCAAGATTGCAGCTTTCAGGAAGAAGGCGGAAGAGAATCTTGCCATTGATGGAGGTGGTTACCTCACCTACCTCGCGCCAACTCGAGTTAATCTAAGTCTGATGGAAGAGCGCTATCCGGATATAGAATTCAGAGCCACTAGAGAGCATTAACTCTCCGCTAACGATGACAACCTCCACCAGTCACATGGAATTTGAAGTACTCAATCGCGATGGCAACGCCCGCAACGGTGTCATGCGTTTCCCCCGTGGTGAGATTTCAACTCCAGCATTCATGCCGGTTGGCACCTATGGTTCAGTGAAGGGGCTTAATCCGACTGAAATCGAGGCCACCGGTGCCGAAATACTTCTGGGAAATACCTTTCATCTGATGCTGCGCCCTGGAACTGATGTCATCAATCTCCATGGTGATCTCCATGACTTTATGGGCTGGTCCAGGCCTATCCTTACTGACTCTGGTGGATTTCAGGTTTTTAGCCTGGGGGATATGCGCAAGATCAGCGAGGAGGGAGTGAAGTTTCGTTCCCCGATAGATGGCGCAGAAGTTTTTCTGGGTCCCGAATCTGCTATTGAAGTACAACATAAACTCGGTTCCGACATCATCATGGTGTTTGATGAGTGCACGCCTTATCCGGCTACGGAAAAACAGGCTCGGGAGTCCATGGAACTTTCCCTGCGCTGGGCCCAGCGCTGCCAGGTTGCCCACGGCGATAATCCGGCAGCGCTGTTTGGCATTATTCAGGGAGGCATGTACGGCGAATTGCGGGAGGCCTCTCTATCTGGTTTGCTGGATATCGGATTTCCCGGTTATGCCATTGGTGGCTTATCGGTAGGTGAACCGAAAGAAGAGATGGTGGCGATGATAGAGCATATCGCTCCCCGGATGCCCGATGATAAACCACGATACCTGATGGGCGTGGGTACACCTGAAGATCTTGTGGCAGCGGTGGAAATGGGGCTGGACATGTTCGACTGTGTAATGCCAACCCGCAATGCCAGAAACGGCTATCTCTTTACTTCCCAGGGCTTATTGAAACTGCGTAATTCCCGCTATCGGGAAGACACCAGGCCTGTGGATCCGAATTGCGACTGCTACACCTGTAAAAACTTCTCCAGATCCTACTTGTATCATTTGGACAAATGCAAAGAGATACTGGGGGCCCAGCTCAATACTATCCACAATCTGCACTACTACCAGACGCTCATGGCTGGATTGCGGAGTGCTATAGAACAGGGTAGATTGAGCGCCTTCGCGGCGGCCTTCAGGGCTGAACAGGCCAGTCTGGCTGCGGAGAATGGGGGTTAATTGAGTCTAACCAGGGTAGCCCAGGAAGGGATAATGACAAGACGAGATACCTCATAAGTCATTTATTTTTCAGCTATATCCTTGAATTATGAGAATTGGGCCCAAGATTTCCGAAATCAACAAAAAGAACACAGTCAACAAGAGCACATTTAATGTGTTGACCAATATCTTGCAATAACTGCAAGTCACGAGAGAAACATCATGAACTTACTATTCCCTACTGCCTACGCTCAGGAAACAGCGCCTCCTCAACCATCGTTGACCTATAACCTCGTGCTGTTTGGTGGCATGTTTCTGTTGTTCTACCTCATTTTGTGGCGCCCCCAATCAAAACGAGCAAAAGAACATCGTGAGCTGGTAGAAGCGATTGGCAAGGGCGATGAGGTTATGACTTCCGGAGGATTGCTTGGAAAAGTAACGCGAGTAAGTGACGACTATGTTGCGATTGAAGTGGCTGATAACGTTGAATTAAAAATTCAGAAGTCTTCTGTGGCAGCAGCGCTGCCGAAAGGAACCATTAGCAATATATAGATATTAGCTGTTCTGTTGAGTTGGTTGCTTAATCAGTGAGACATGACGCTTAATCCAGTCACCAAAAATGAAAGTTTCTGACTTAGCTAACAGGACGCCATGAGATGTTAAATAAATATCCACTATGGAAGAATTTGCTGATCCTGTTGGTTGTTCTGATGGGATTACTGTATTCCGCTCCAAATCTCTATCCAGATGATGAGGCTATTTCCATCACTAACGAGAATCTGGACATTAGTGAATTTGATGTTCAGGTTGTCACCACGGCACTCGAAGCTGCTGAGATCGATTTCTTCGGCGAAGAATTCGATGACACCAGCATGCTGTTCAGATTCGAGGATGTGGACGAGCAATTCCGTGCCAAGACAGTAATAGAAGACGCGCTCTCTGACGATTTTATCGTTGCTCTGAATCTGGCTCCCACTTCACCCGGTTGGATGCAGGCAGTTGGTGCCGACCGCATGAACCTGGGACTCGACCTGCAAGGCGGTGTTTATTTTCTTATGGAAGTAGACATGGACGCTGCTCTCGAACGACGCATGGAGGACAATCTCAGCAACGTACGCTCCATCTTGCGTGAATTGAGAATTCGCACCCGTGGCCTGAATCTGATTGATGATACTCACCTTGAAGTGCGGTTCACCAGCGCCGAAGACCGATCCCGGGGGCGTTCAGAGCTGCTGGATAACTTCCCCGAAATACAATTCCAGAACAGAGAGGTCAACGATCTCTTTATACTGGATATGCGTCTGACACAGGATACTGTGCTGCAAATTCAGCGCGATACCTTGCAGGCTAATCGAACTACATTGCTAAATCGTGTTGATGCACTTGGTGTAGCTGAACCAACGGTTCAGCAGCAGGGGGCGGATCGTATCGTAGTTGAACTTCCTGGTGTCCAGGATCCCACTCAGGCTATTCGTATCTTGCAGCGAATCGCAACACTGGAATTTCATCTGGAGGCAGATGTCGGTGCTCCTCGTTCCAGCTATGAAACCTACCAGAATACCGACGGGCTGCTGGTCAATGTAGATAACGATGTCATTCTGCAAGGTGACCGAATCAGTGCGGTGCGTTCGACCCTCGACCAGAATGGATTGCCTCAGGTGCAAATTAATCTCGATGCTCAGGGAGGCAATCAAATCAATCGTGTGACCCGGGACAATGTGGGTCGCAATATGGATATTCTGCTCATCGAAACAAAGTCTCGAACCATTACCTCCCTGGATGACAACGGTGAAGAAGTGGAAGAGGTGGAATTTTATGAAGAGAAACGCCTGATAAGCCACGCTACTATCCGTACAGCACTACCAAGAACATTTGTTATAACTGGCCTAACGCCACGGGAAGCTAATGACCTGTCGTTGTTGATTTCTTCCGGCTCTCTGGCGGCTCCCATGACTATCGTTGAGCAATCTGTAATCGGACCTTCTATGGGCAGAGAAAACCTCGAAGCCGGTATGTTGGGTGTTCAGATAGCGGCAGCACTGGTTGTGCTGTTTATGTTGGCTTACTACCGGGTATTCGGATTGGCGGCCAATGTGGCATTGCTGCTTAATATATTACTAATCTTCTCGGTAATGTCCTTGATAGAGGCGACGCTGACCTTGCCGGGTATCGTCGGTATTGTCTTGACCGTAGGTATGGCGGTGGACGCAAATGTACTTATATTTACGCGTATACGTGAAGAGTTAGGAAATGGCATGCCTCCTCAGCAGGCGATTGACGCCGGGTACAACCGTGCATTCACAACCATTCTGGATGCTAACCTCACAACATTCCTCGTTGCGGTGGTGTTATTTACCATCGGAACCGGCCCGGTAAAAGGTTTTGCCGTGACTCTCATGATTGGTATTGTCACTTCCATGTTTACAGCGATTGTCGGCACGCGAGCATTGGTGAATCTTATCTATGGCGGGCGCAAGCTAGACAAACTTTCCATTGGCAAGTACACAAAACCCGAAGCAGCTAGTTCCTGAGTAAGAAACATCATGTTTAAGAAAGAAATCAATTTCATGGGCATCCGCAGGATTGCCGCAATCATCTCGGCAGCACTGGCGGCGGGTTCTGTAGTGGCATTGATTTCAATGTCTTTAAACTTCGGACTGGATTTCACCAGCGGAACTTCGGTTCGACTGAATTATTCCGAGACTGTAAATCTTGATGAAGTGAACTCAACACTGCTGAACAATGGTTATGAAGAAGCGGTTGTTGTTTCTTTTGGTTCGGACAGAGATATCCGTGTGCTGTTGCCGGTGGATGAGAACATCGCTGAAGAAAACCAGGCGGAGCAGGCTGCTATCGTCGGTGAATCACTTGCTGAGATGTTACGGGCGGACAGCAATAGCGAAATCAGCTTGCTGGGCTCTGACTATGTGAGTGCGAAAGTTGGAGAGGAATTGGCAGAGCAGGGTGGTCTGGGGATGCTGGTGGCACTGGGAATCATCATGGTGTACATCGCCGTCCGATTTCAGTTCAAATTCTCAGTAGGAGCAGTAGTAGCCCTGGCCCATGACCTGATTATCACCCTGGGCATATTTTCTGTGCTACAGATGGAGTTCAACCTCAACACTCTAGCGGCGATGTTGGCCATCATTGGTTACTCATTAAATGACACAATTGTGGTATCGGATCGCATCAGGGAGAATTTTCGACGCCTACGTAAAGGCACGCCGGAAGAAATGGTTAACATCTCACTCAATCAGACCCTTAGTCGAACATTGATAACATCTTTCACCACCTTGCTGGTGCTGTTCTCAATTCTTTTGATTGGTGGTGAAGCAACCCAGGGCTTCGCAATTGCCCTGATTATCGGTGTGGTGATCGGTACTTACTCGTCCATCTATATTGCCTCAAATGTCATTCTGTATATGAATGTGACGAGAGAGGATTTGATGATCCCCATTAAGGAAGGAAGTGAGCTCGACGACGTTCCATAGTCTATTGATCTCTTTACTTCGCAGATTAAGTTCCGCCTGAAAATTTCGATAATCTCTACTAAGTATCTGGTTATCCAGGCCATTTAACGTCCATGTGCGTTTAACACTTGGCGATTGCCGGCTTTGTTGTTATGGTTTAGCGCGATTCCAGAAAAGAAGAGTTAAGAGGCTGAATTTCTTGATTTTTCCGGGCAAGAAAGAGACAGAAAAGCGACAAAATTGGAGCAACGGGATAATAATCCTGCTGCTGCTTCTGCTCATGCCGGGTTTTTCTGCCTTCGCCCAATCTGCCCGGGATTTCCCCCGACCTCCTGAAATCGAGCCAGCGGTACAGTTCTGGACCAGGGTTTACACTGAAGTAGATACCCGTAGCGGTTTTCTCCACGACTCCCAGAATCTCTCAATAATCTATGCAGCTCTGCCTTTGGATCGTCGAGAGATTGAAAACCGTCGCACACGAATTCGCGAAGATTTAAGGGTACTGGCCAGTGGCAAGCGCACGGGTCTCACCAACAGTCAGGCCGAAATCCTGGCGCTGTGGCCCGATGATGTAAGCAACGAAACCCTGCGCACGGCTGCTTCCAATGTACGCTGGCAGCTTGGCCAGTCAGATCGTTTCCTGGGTGGATTGCGTCGCTCAGGGGCCTACCGCGATCATATTCAACAAGTGATTGCAGAGAAGAATCTGCCTATTGAATTGGCAGTGCTGCCCCATGTGGAGTCATCCTTTAATCCGAATGCTTATTCCAGCGCCGCTGCAGCAGGTATGTGGCAGTTCGGAAGAGACACCGGGCGTCGCTTCATGCGTATTGATCATATCGTTGACGAGCGCATGGACCCCTATATAGCGTCCAATGCCGCCATGAGTCTTCTGGAGTACAACTACTCTGTATTGGGTACCTGGCCTTTAGCATTAACTGCCTACAATCATGGTGCTGGAGGTATAGCCAGGGCTGTAAGACAAACTGGCACTACAGACATTGAAAAAATTATCGCTAATTACCGTGGCCGGGCCTTCGGTTTTGCATCCCGAAACTTCTATGCCCAGTTTCTCGCGGTAATTGACGTTGAAAACAATGCTCGAAACTATTTCGGTGATGTACCTTTTGATTCGGCGCCGGAATTTTATGAAGTTGAAACCGATGCCTTTATCGACGCTGAAGTGTTTGCCCGATCTATTGGGATTAGTCTTGAGCAACTACAGGCAGATAATCCAGCTCTGCGTCCGGCAGTTTGGGAAGGTAATAAGCGAATTCCTGAAGGTTTTCCAGTCAAAGTGCGAACGGGGGCAGTGTCTTCCGGAGATTTACTGGCAATGGTGCCCGCCGACTACAAGTTTGCCGTGCAGACTCCGGATGTAGCCTATGTGGTGGAGAGTGGCGACAGTCTCTCAGTGATTGCCAGTCGGTTTAATACAACGGTTTCGAGACTGGTTGCATTGAATCAACTGCGCAGCCGTAACCGTATCCAGATAGGTCAGCGGCTGCTTCTGCCTCAGGAAGGCGGGAATGGTAATTTGCTTATGAATGAGGCACTGGCAGGCGAAGATGGTGTCTACACAGTTCGTCGGGGCGATACCGTATCGTTGATTGCCGCGCGTCATGGAGTGCAGGAGCAGGAACTACTTTCACTCAATGGAATTGAGGATCGAAATCGCATCTACCCGGGCCAACTGCTTCGTATGCCGGGCTATGAAAACGAAAATAATCAACTGGCCGTGATTGATGCAAATCTGCGGCCGACCCCACCGACCCAGGTTCAGTTCTCCGATGGTGTAGTCGTGGGTGGAGTTCCTGTGGAAGAACCTGAGCCTGAAAAACCTTCGCCCACTCCCACACCCAGTGAAACACAGACCGAACTGGCGTTGGTGGAAGATCTGCTACCTCCGGCCGCGGTGCTGCCTGATAACGTCGAACTGGAACTGGCAGTAACTCCAGAGGACGAGGCTGCGGAAGCGATTGACCCGCAACTGGATATTCAGATGAGCAACGAACAGTTGTTAGAAGCATTATCAGCGGACCCATCTGACTATACCGTCGCCAGTAATAACAGCATCGAAATTCAGGCGTCCGAGACGTTGGGACATTATGCAGAATGGCTGGGCATCCGGGCATGGGATATTCGCCGTCTCAATGGCATGGCTTACCGCGACCCGGTAATCATCGGTGAACGACTGCGTTTGGATTTCTCCAGGGTAAACATTGCAGAGTTCGAGCGCGCCAGACGAGAGTTTCATTCGACATTGCAGCAGGAATTCTTTGCTAATTACCGCATTCAGAATGTAGAAACCTATGCAGTAAGTCGGGGTGATAATATCGGTGGAATCGCCAGGGAGCGCTACTCCACCCCTATCTGGTTGCTTCGACAATACAATCCCACACTGGATTTCAATCGAATTCAGATCGGCCAGGAAATAGTCTTTCCTCTGGTAGAACAGGTTAATTAGTACTGTTTTACATTCGGGACTGGTTTCAGTCGATTTCCATTTCCAAGAAAATCTTCCTATAGCTTTCCCTGACAGCTGATCCTTCGTAACGAGAAAGGTCAGGCAAGGGGAGCTCTGCTCCCTGTTGTTTTAATGCCAGGCGAAGCTCCAACATGCTGGCGATAGTTTCTGCTGTATCGGCGGGGGCTTCCGCCACCTCATAGAGAAATTCAGGGCCCAGGTACTCTGGGTATACCAGAGCATCAGGTGCCAGAGGTGAGCAGCCCGCAATACAGCCCTCCTGTACTGACAGCCCCTGAAAATCGTGCGCGGCTGTCGATAGTACGACGTCTCCGCTTTGTAGTAGTGCTCGATAGTCAGGCTCGGCCAGGAACCCAGTTGCGCCACCTTCGATGCCGCTGGTTCTGCTCCACTGCTCCAGCAATTGAACTATTGCCTGGAACTCCTTTGGTTGCTGGCGAAATTGCTGACCGACTATATGAAAGCGAATTGATTGAGTCCTTTTTAATGTTTCTTCCACTACTGCCAGAAGTAAATCCGGGCCCTTATCGTATTCCCAGCGATGATTCCAGATCACCTCCAGCAGTCCCGGATCTTTACCGTGAATCGATTTACCGGTTTGGTTTGATGTTGTTACCGGTACCGGCACCACGGTTGACCGATCCAGTTGTTCCAATGCATCCTTCGGAATGGGCTCCGGAAATTTCTGAGAGAGACTCCTGACCCCTTCCAAAAAAGTCATTCTGTTAAATTCGCTGTTGAATAAAACGCTGTCCGCGCTTAGAGCGGAATATATTGGTACCAATAACGGTTCCACATTGAATGTGGATTGTGTCAAATTATTCTCGGGGTAGGCAAATTGGTTCTCATGGAAATATACGATAGTGGGAATGGAGCAGAGGGCGGGGACCAGGCTGCGCAGGCTGGCCAGATCGACCATGGAGGTTGCGATGAGCAAGTCCCATTCCTGGTCGAGAACTTTGGTCTCCTCGAACGCCCACTGCAGTCCATTGCTGCGAATTCTCCAGTTAAAGTGTCTGGGGGGTAGCGACAGGCAATGCCAATACCAATCTGAAAACAGTTCCTGCACACGCTCAGCCCAAACCTGATGGCTTTGTGCATGGTAGGCCGAGAGAAGCAAGGCTCTTACCTGACTATTACTCACTGGGGATTTCGAATTCATTCTTTGCAATAACACCTTTAACCCGGTAGCTTTACCGGCATTTTGAATTTGCGCTCAACATTTCCGGGGGGAACAAAATGAGTTTAAAGCTTCATGGTATGCCACTTAGTAATTACTACAACATGGTAAAAACCGTCCTGCTTGAAAAGGGTATGGATTTTGAAGAGGTAGTAGTTAAGCCTAATCAGGAAGAAGGCTATCTGGAACAAAGCCCGATGGGCAAGGTCCCGTGCCTTGAAACTAATGAGGGATTTTTGACTGAAACATCGGTCATCATCAATTACATCGATGCGCTCGGTGAGGGCCCCAGTTTTTATCCGGCAAGTCCTTATCAGCGGGCTAAAGTTGAGGAGCTTATCCATTACATGGAACTCTATATAGAACTTCCCGCAAGACGGCTATACGGAGAGGTATTCTTCGGTAAGGAGCCAAACGAAGCACTCAGGGAAGAGGTCAGAGCGCAGTTGGAGAAGGGTTTTAAGGCGCTGGCTCGAATTGCCAGGTTCGAACCTTATATCGCAGGTAACGAAATCACTTACGCAGATTTCTTTTTTCGTTTCTCGATTAATCTGGCCACGGTCGTTGCCAAGAAGGCACTGAGCTGGGATGCCTTCAACGAAATAGAGAATATCAAGCCATTGCTGGCTCTCATGGATGAGCGTGAGTCGGTACAGCGGGCGATGGCTGATCAACAGGCTGGCGACTAGAGCCAGCCTGAACCAGTACCGTGATTGAAGTCTATCGGTGGTGAGTGCGCTCCAGCACACCCTTGTTTTCGCTCATGTCGAGGATAGTCTCGATATTTGCGGCTACATCTTCCACCGACGCATTCGTGCCAAGATCAACACCGACATTCTCTCGCACATCAGCTGAGTAATAGCGTCCACCCATGGCTTGAATAATTCGACCATTGGGCGCCTGATCACTGCACAGGAAGACCACTGCAGGTGTGACCAGTTCAGGAGCAAGCCGCTCTT
This sequence comes from uncultured Pseudohongiella sp., assembly GCA_965227685.1. Classification (GTDB taxonomy): domain Bacteria; phylum Pseudomonadota; class Gammaproteobacteria; order Pseudomonadales; family Pseudohongiellaceae; genus UBA9145. Next base: position 270,219 of record CBDDGA010000002.1, read on the forward strand.
CGCTGTCTTCAAATCCTGGTAGATCTACAGTCATTCGCGTAGCAGCGATTGGCGCGATGCTGTTAGTGAAAATATTATACTTGGCACCCTCCAGTCGAAGGGTATTCATAAAGCCAACCAGTCCGAGTTTTGCCGCGCCATAGTTGCTTTGACCAAAGTTACCGAATAGTCCTGAAGTGGATGTGGTCATTACGATGCGGCCATAGTTTTGTTCAACCATTACCGGCCAGACGCACTTGGTTACATTAAGGCTGCCGGTCAAATGCACATCTAGTACAGCATGCCAGTTCTCCAGTTCCAGTTTGGCAAAAGTTTTGTCGCGCAAGATGCCAGCGTTGTTGACGACTATATCGATGCGTCCCCACTTCGCCTTGGTCTCATCAATCATTTGCTGTACAGCTTCAAAATCAGTTACCGAAGCACTGTTAGCAATTGCAGTACCACCACTGCTATTGATTTCCTCAGCAACAGCTTCGGCAGCAGAAATTGAGCCCCCCAAGCCGTCGACCGAGCCTCCAAGGTCGTTGACTACGACTTTGGCGCCACGACGACCCAGCTCAAGGGCGTGCTGTCGCCCCAGCCCGCCACCCGCACCAGTAACGATGGCGACTCGATCTTCAAAACTTATACTCATATTCGGTGTTCTCCAGGTGTCCCTGCGTACAGCATGGTTAAATTATGCCTGGCCCGGTGACTATCGGCACCGGACGCGATGGAGGCCGCATTCTATGCCGCGTATCTGGTGACTGCAATCGCACTATAGCCACTTTTGACTTTATGATGAGAGTAGGGGCTGTTTCGGGCTATCATGGCTGAAATCAAAAGTGACAGAGAATGAGAAGTTAGGGAATGGGAGAAGTAGTTACTCCGGTGCCGGCCGCCACGGTGGTGCTGGCCCGTGAAGGGGAGCGGGACATCGAAGTCTTGCTGCTCAAGCGCAATGCAAAACTGGTTTTCCACGGCGGCCACTGGGTTTTCCCGGGAGGCAGAATTGACGCCGATGATTTTGCTGATGCAGAAAGACTTGAATATCCTGCCGCGGTTCGGGCGGCAGTAAGAGAGACCCGGGAAGAAGCGGGAATCAATATAGCCTCCGACCAGCTTGTTCACATCGCTCACTGGACGACTCCCCCCAGATTGCCACGGCGATTTTCAACCTGGTTCTTCTTGTGCCCACTCTATGATGCACCCGAAGTGAGCGTCGATAACGATGAAATCCTCGACTATTGCTGGTTAAGCCCGGAGGAAGCTTTGGCGGAAGCTGAAGCTGAGCAAATGGTCCTGCCAGGCCCCACCAGCACAACCTTGAAAGATATGTTGGGATTTCCTTCACTGGACCTCCTGGTGAACCACGTAAATCAGGGAAATATCAGGGTCTTTCCCGAAGATTCTGATTACTATCGACCTGAAGAAATGGGCTATCAGGCTGGTTGAATCAACTGTCCAATTCCCAGGCTTAGTCTAAACTGCAAAGAAGGATAATTTCTGGATGGGTGCAATTATGGCCCTGATCTGGCTTTTTTCAGGTAGACCGAGGCAATTCTCAGACTAATTGTTTTTACTGGCTTTCAGACCTGCTGGAGACCGCGGAACCCCTTGCTTTTGAGGTTGAGTTAGTGGGATAGTTGAGGTCGAAATTTGAAACTTTCTGCGACTCTACAAGGTCAGCTGGAAGTAGGTGAAACTGAGCGTGCGGCCTGTATTTGAAAGCAGCCGACTACCGGATCACCAGAGCCTGCTGCAACTGCTCTGGACTCAATTAACCTGGCTGTGATCCAGCCCGGATTTGAGATAGTAAATTGTGGTAGAACGTATCGATGAGCAAGGTCAGCTTGCTGTCGATACTGTCAGCGACTGCTATGCATTAAATCCAAACAAAGAGGTCTCATGTCCACACCCACATTTGATAGCCTCCGTGAAACCCTCCAGCAATTGCGTCGTCGACGCAGCAACCTGTTTCTTCTAAAGCAGGCAAGCTTTCTTATTATCGAGATTTCTGTATTAGTTCTCGCAGCAGCGGCTGTAGCGCTGTGGCTGGAGCCAGCCAAATTAGGCAGCATCGCATTATTTATCATTACCGTTTTAGCGACTCTGGGATTGCTGTGGAATTTCAGCCGTATTCTTGGTCGTCGGCACTCCAATGACAAAGCGCTGGCCCACTACGTGGAAGATCATATCCCTGATCTCGAGCAGCGCCTGTTAACCTCCCTGGAATTTACTGAGGCTGATCTACAACACGGTCGAGCGGGGGTTTCTCAGCAGTTTATCCGTCAGTTGTGGCAAGACGCTCAGATTCATGTTCAACAACAGCAACATGAAGTTGAGACCGTCACCCCCGCGCGTACTTCATGGATCAGCCTCGCCTCGGCAACAGCTGTTGCATTGATAGTACTTACTGTATTTCTGAGCTCTGACGCATTGTTAAATGCGGGCTCCAGACTGGCCTGGCCTTTTGCTATCAGTGAGCCAATCGAAATAGTCGAAATTCTGCCCGATATCGAAATCAGCGTTGAGCCGGGCGATGTCGAAATGCAGCGTGGCGATAGCGTTACCATCATTGCGCGGGTGATTAATGCACAGCCTGATTCCATTAATCTGCGACTGCAGGATGACAATGTGAATTGGCGCGATGTCTCAATGAACCGTGATGGTAGTGGTAGTGATAGTGCGACCTATAGTTATTTTCTGCCGGGTCTGCAGGAAGACACTACCTATTATATTGCGTTCGAAGAAAGGGGCGAGCAAAGCTCCCAGCAATTCCGAATAAGCTTGTTTGATTTGCCTCAGGTGGAACAGATAGATCTGGCGCTTAACTATCCGGACTACACCGGCATCGAAGATCTGGTAGAAGAAGATAGTGGTGACATGGTGGTGCCAGAAGGTACGGAAGTCGAGCTCAGTATTACCTTTAACAAGGCTGTGCAGGAAGCCACTATCGAATTTGATGAGAGCATCAATGAAGAAGGTGAAGTCATTACCGTCTATCAGAACCAGCCAATTACTCTGGATGGAAATACCGGCACTGCAACATTTACCGTGAGCAGCGATGGAGTATATCGGGTTCGCGCTACAGATTACGATGGGCTGGAAAGCCAAAACCCCCTCGATTACTTCATTCGCGCTATCGAAGACACACCTCCCGAATTAGCCCTCAAACGACCTGGCCGTGATCAGGAAGTTATGCCACTGGAAGAAGTCGTACTGGAAGTTGATGCCAGTGATGACTATGGGCTGAGTCAATTTGAATTGAACTACAGCGTGGTTGGTTCCAATGAAGTGCAGGTTGACTTCCTTAAAGAAGAAAATATGCGCAGCGTTTCCGGTAGTGAACTCATCTACCTTGAAGATCTTGATGTAGAACCCGGTGATTTTGTCAGCTACTTCCTGACTCTGGCGGACAACAATGGACTCGATGGACCGGCACAGGTTATTTCAGATATTTATTTTCTACAGATTATTCCTACCGATCAGGAATTTCGTCGTAATCCTGGCATGAGTGGCGGTCAGGGAGCTGGCGGTGGTCAGGGTGGAGACAGCAGTGCGTTAGTGTCAATACAGAAAGATATTATTGCAGCCACCTGGAAGTTGCGAAATCGACAGGGTCAGGTGTCACCAGAAGAATTTGCTGGTGATGCGGAGATCATTGCTGAGTCCCAGCGTGAAGCAACCGGGCGTGCCAGAATGTCAATTGACCGACTGGCAGAGCGCTTGAACTTTTCCGATGATACATATGATGCCGCTGTCGAAAATCTATCTCTGGCTATCGAACAAATGAACGCGGCGGCCAATGAATTGGAGTTGGAACAGATCACCAGTGCGCTGCAACCTGAGCAGCTCGCTCTGCAATATATCCTTAAAGCAGAAGCCAGCATCAACCGTACTAACATCAGTATGCAGCAGAGCGGTGGCGGTGGCGGCGGTGGTGGCGCACAGCAGGAGCGCGAAGATCTTCGCGAGCTCTTCGAGATGGAAATGGGGCAGCTGGAAAACCGCTACGAAACCCCAGATAGCCGTGGCGGCGGTTCGCAACAGAATCAGGAAGAAGTTAATAAGCTTGAAGAGCTGGCCCGTCGCCAGGAAAGCCTGACCAGGGCGCAACGTAATCTGGCCCGCCGTGAAGACCAGATGACAGAAGAGCAAAAACGTCGCGAGTTGGAACGTTTAATGCGTCAGCAGGAACAGTTGAGTCGCGAGGTTCAGCAACTGGCTCAGCAATTGAATCGCTCTAATAGTCAGCAGCAATCACAGCAGGCTTCTTCTCAAAATAACTCACAGGCTCAATCCCAGTCACAGTCCCAATCATCTCCTTCTCAAGGCAGTAGCGGTGGTCAGCAGCAGCAACAGACTGCTCTGCAACGCGCTGCACAGCAAATGCAGGAGGCAGCTGAAAGTGACAATGCATCTATTGCCGCCGCAAGAAGTCAAAAGGCTTTGGAGAACCTTCGCGAGCAACAAAGAGAATTGAGTCAGGAAGGAGAAAGTTCAGTCAATCAGCTGGCTCAGAATTTGAGTCAACGTGGTCAGCAGCTGTTGAATCAGCAACGACAATTGCAGGAGAACATGGCAGAAACCACTCGCCAGCAGGGTCTGGGTCAAACTCGACAATCGATCCGCAACGACGAAAGCCTGCAGGACATTATTGAAGCTCAGCAGCAACAGCAGCGGGATCTGGAAGAGATTGAGGATATGTTGAGAGCAATCATTGCCCGGGGCAGCAGCGAGGATCAAAGGCTAATGTCCCAGGCCCAGGAAGCTTCACGTGAGCTGCGTCCAATTCGGGAAGAGATGCAGACCAGTAATCGTGTCCTGCGCAACGGTATGGTAAATCTGGCAGTAGATATAGAAGAAGAGATCGAAGATCAGTTGGAAGAACTGGCTTCTTCCCTTGCTGCCCTCGATCCTTCTGCCCAGCGAGGTGCCGGCGATCCGACCCAGCAAGCGGCCAGTGATGCGGAAGCGTTGCGGGAACAGATAGAGCAACTGCAGGAACAGGCACTCGCCTTCAATGAAGCCGGACAACAACCCGGTCCTGGTGTACCGAGCTTGCGAGAGATGCGTGATCAGCTGCAGCGTTCTCAACAGTTGGCTCAGCAGCTGCAACAACAAATGCAGGATCAGGCCAGGGCCGGAGGCCAACAACAGGGTAATCAACCTGGACAACAGGCAGGTGCTGGTGGCAGACAGCAAATTGGTGGTGCACGTGGTGGCAATCAGGATCAGATAGGTGTCGGCGGGCGGGTAACTACAGATGGCAGTAGTATGCCCTGGGGTAATGCACGTTCTATCCGACAGCAGCTTACTCAACAGGATATCGAAGATTTCCTGAATCAGCCGGAATTATTCCGGCAGCTTTTACAACCCATTCTGGAATTGGAAGGTGCCTTGCGGGCTCAGGCTGAACTTAACGAAATAAACAACAAACTTTATGCGGCAGCCGATGAAGAAATTCCCGAACAGTACCGGGAATTGGTCGAGCAATATTATCGTGTATTGTCTGAGAGTCAGGGATCCGGTAACGCGACCCGATAGCAATGCAATACACAGAACCCACCTTATTTACCGCATTTTCGGAAGGCTCACTAAGCTTCGCCTACGGCATTAGTCCTGTTGTCTTCCTTGCAGTGGCCGTTGCAGCTGTCGCTGCAGTCTGGTTCACCTATCGCAGGACTACGCGTCCACTAAGTCCAGGCTGGAAGACTTTCTTTATAGTGACGCGTTCAGCCGTTCTTGTGCTGCTTCTATTTCTCTTGTTGAGACCGGTGATTACGACATTGCAGGTGTCACCGCAGGAAACCTATTTAGGTGTGATCATCGATGATTCACAGAGCATGGCCATTGGAGATATGCCGGGTGGCGATTCAAGAATGGCGGCATTACAGGAAGCGCTGTTTGAAGGTGGTGTTGTTGATGAACTTTCTGAGTCCTTTCAGATCCGCAGCTTTCGTTTCGATAAGCAAGCAGAACGTATTGCGAATGAGGGGGAACTGAACGAATCAGGTACGGCATCTTCTATTAGTCAGGCGCTGGAGTACGTTGATGGCCAATTAAATGGTTTGCCATTGGGCGGCCTGGTTCTGGTATCGGACGGTGCCGACAATGACGAAGTAGACCCGGTGATTAAATCCCAGGAGTTTGGCACCCGACGTATTCCTGTATTCACTGTGGGAGTGGGACAGGAAGAAATTCCCCAGGATATTGGTATCGTTGATGTGAGTGCGGCTGAGACTGTTCTCGAAGGTTCTGTCTTTACTATTGCCGCAGGGTTACAACATCAGGGCTATGAAGGACAGGAGGTTGAGCTTTCTATTTTAGATGGTGACACAGTCGTTGAATCAGAAATCATCACTCTGGGGGCAGAAGGAGTTACCCGTCGCTATGAGATGGAGCTGACTCCGGAACGGGAAGAGGCGATAGTCTACGACTTGCAGGTGGAGCTGCAAAGCGGAGAGATAATCGAACAGAACAACATCTATAGCTTCCTGGTCGATAACAGCGAAAAGGCACCTCTTGATGTTCTTTATCTCGAAGGGCACCCCAGGAATGAGTACAAATTTATTCGTCGGGCTGTGGAAGGTGATAACTCTCTGCGTCTGGCAACCTATCTGCAAACAGGTCCGGAAAAATATTACCGACAGGGTATCCGTTCTCCCACTGAACTCAGTGAAGGTTTTCCACGGGATAAAGAGGAACTTTATCAATACGAAGCACTGATCCTTGGAGATATCGAGGAAGGCTTTTTCAATGCGGATCAGTTACAGATGATTCAGGATTTTGTCGCCGAACGTGGTGGCGGATTGATCATGAGTGGCATGATTGATGAAGAGTTCATTACGACCCCTATCGCCGACATATTACCGGTAACCCTGGTTGAAGAAAACTTCCTGCCCACGCAGTTGCGCGGAGGCATTCGCCGTGGCACCCACGCTACTGGAGAGCTTTACTTCCCGCGTCTGACTAATAACGGTGAATTCTCTCCTTTGTTGAGATTAGCCAGTGACGATGGAGAGAACGCGGCACTGTGGCGTCAGTTACCCGAGTTGCAGGGAGTCTATGTAACAGGCCGTATTAAGCCAGGTGCAACGGTGCTAATGGAACATCCCAGGCTTCAGTATCAGAATCAACCTCTGCCGGTAATAGCTTCCCAACGTTATGGCAGTGGACGCAGCATGATTGTCGCGACTGCAAGCACCTGGCGCTGGCAGATGATGATGCCTTCAGCTGATCAGTCTCAGGAAACTTTATGGCGCCAGATGCTGCGTTGGTCAGCAGTCTCCGCTCCTGAACGCATCACCATTGAATTTGATCGTGAGTTCTACAACGTCGGTGATGAAGTTAATGTCACTGCAACCGTGCTGGATGACAGTTATGAACCTGATAGCGACGCCACGTTGTGGATGCAAACGACTACACCTCTTGATCAAGTCAGTGATACACCTATGGAATGGGATATTTCTGAAGATGGCGTGTATCGGGCTAACTTCACAGTAGAAGATGAAGGCGTATTTAATTTGCTGGTCGATGTAGCTAGCGCTGCCGGAGAAGGTGGCAATGATGCAGCTGAGAAACGCGCGGCGTTTGTGGTGACTCCCTCATTGCGTGAATATAACAACGCTGAAAGAGACAGTGGACTGCTGGGTAGAATCGCAGATGCCAGTGGCGGACAGTATTTCGATATCGGTGATGTCTCGCAATTGGCGGATGCTATCGAATTCACACCTAATGCCTATTCCAGAGAAGTGCAGATCGATCTCTGGGACAAGCCATGGATTTTGGCGCTACTGATTTCGCTATTGTGCCTGGATTGGGTGGCAAGAAGATTGAAGGGACTATCTTGATAGGGGCCTGATGAGGAAGGTTTTGCTTTGAACAGAAAGACGAGAGTGCATCCAAGTTGGCTGTTTTTGATTCTGCTGCCTTCACTACTGTCTGCGCAGGATCCAGGCGATGATTATTTTCTCGATAGACCCGATTCGACGAAATATGCCGTCATCATGGTTGGTCCTGCCGTTGGTGAGATTAATCAGGAACGTTTTCGCCAATGGGGATTGAGTCTTCATGACATCCTGGCAAGGGATTACGGTTATAGTTCCGACAGGATTACGCTGCTGTATGATGATGGAGACGTCAGCTTTAATGGTTCCGATAGGGTGGATGGTGCGACCGATCGAGAAGGTATTGAACAGGGATTGAGTGATTTACATGATCGTGTTGATACAGGCGATCAAATCACGATTTATCTCATTGGTCATGGTTCAGGCGCTGAAGAGGAAGCGAAATTTAATATCGTTGGCCCTGACATCACGGGTAATGAATTCGCTGACATGTTGGATCGTTTTGACCGCCAGGACATTGTGATCGTTAACACCACCAGTGCCAGTTATGGATTTTCAGCTTCTCTATCCAGTGAAGGAAGGGTAGTTGTGTCATCAACCCGTTCACCTTCGGAACGTTATGATCCTATTTTCTCAGGTTACTTCATTGAAGCGCTAGACAGTCGCAATGGCGATCGGGACAAGAACAATCGAGTTTCGGTTTTAGAGGCGTTTGAGTACGCCAGAGCCAATGTCGAACAATGGTATTCGGAGCAAGGTCGTCTTGCGCCCGAGCACGCGGGACTGGATGACAATGGAGATTCCATGTTTAGTCTCAATCCTGGTGTTAACGAAGCCGATGGATTGCTCGCCGAAATTGCCTACATCGATACCTTGGTCGACGACAGTGCGGGCTTGTCAGCAGAAGCGCTCAGTATGAAGGCCCGAATGCAGGAATTGGAGCGATCAGTGTTCATTCTGCGCGGCCGCAAAGCAGAATATCTCGAAGCCGATTACTGGCAGGAGATGGAAACTCTGCTGGTGAATCTGGCGCGGGCTACAGCTCAATTTAATGCACAGACCAATAGTTCATCTTCGGGAGTCGCTCAATGAGAAACTCTATCCGCTTAATCCGCATACTTTCACTATTGGTGGTTCTGATTGGCTCCCAGGTCTATGGCCAGGACGACGAGCCGGCAGCAGGCGGTGATTCAGCTCTGTTTCGAGCGGAGCAATTGCTCTTAAACGGTTCTTATGCTGCTGCCGCTGAGATGTTCCAGATGGCCGATGGGCTGGATCAGACAGATGGTCTGATCGGTGCTAGCCGGGCCTATTTCATGATGGGTAATTATCAGCGTGCCCAAAACGTAGTAGCTGATGGTATCGATAACGATGACTATGCTGATTTTCCACTTTTAAGTACTCAACTGGCTGAAGTAAAACGCGCAGTTGGTGAGTCGACAGAAGCCATCGCCATTTTCGAAGCAATAATGGAGGGCTTGCCTGATCCGCCTGTAAGAACGCTTGTGCAGTATGGCAGTCTTTTGCAATTCAAAGGCCAGCGATCCGATGCCTACCGGGTGTTAGACATTGCAGTTCAACGTTATAACAGTGGTTTGGTCTTCACTTCTGAAGACGTGGCCATGGTTGCACTGGCGAGTTGGTTAATGGGCAATTTCTACGATGCCAATAGCTTGTTTGATGAAGCCACTCGTGCCAATCCAAACAATCTCGAAGCCCATACGCTCTGGGCTGATTTGTTTCTGGAAAAATACAATGCCACTGATGCAGAACGTGGTTATCAGGAAGCGCTGGATATAAACAATCGCTATCTGCCAGCCCTGATTGGTATTGCCAGGGTAGTGGGTGACGAGCGCAGCTTGCAGCGAGCTTTGGCTATCAATCCCAATTCCATTCCGGCTATGGAAACCTATGGTCAGCTGCTGATGATGAATGGGCGGGAAGATGAGGCGATGGCCTATTTCACCCAGGTGTTGGCGCTGAATCCCGAGTCATTAAAGACCCTGAGCATCTTGGCGGCCAATGCTGCACTGAATGAGAGAATGGATGAATATGAGCAATATCGCTCACAGGTGGAAGCCTTTAGTCCGGCAAATCCTTACTTTCTTGGTGATGTCGCTGACAGCTTTGGCAATAACTATCGCTTTACGGAAGCAGTAGAGTACGCCCGTGCGGCCTTGGAAGCCGATCCGGAGTACTGGCAGGGATACACCTTACTGGGTAACAACCTGGTTCGCCTTGGAGAAGAAGAAGAGGGCAAGGCTAATCTGGAGATCGGATTCGAAAACGACCCATTTAATGTGATGACATCAAACATGCTCAAGGTGTTTGACACTCTTGAAACCTATGCGACTGTCGAAAGTGAACATTTTAAGGTGCATATGAGTGAGAAGGATGCAGACATTCTGTGGCCTTATCTTGAACCTCTGCTGGAAGAAGCATGGGTAACCCTGACAGCCAAGTATGAGTTTGAACCTGAAGGTCCGATTCTGATAGAGGTTTTTGAAAATTCCGAAGACTTTGCCGTGCGTTCTGTCGGCTTGCCAGATATCGGACCGCTGGTTGGCATCTGTTTTGGTAAGGTGATCACGCTGATATCACCAGATACGTTGACAGCCAACTGGCAGGAGATTGTGTGGCACGAATTCATGCACGTCATCACGCTTCAGATGACTGATAACCGGATGCCTCGCTGGCTCAGTGAAGGAATATCAGTTTGGGAAGAAAGAGAAGGGCGCCCTTATTGGGGCAGAAGCCAGGGACTGGATCTGGTACGTGCAGCTGAACAAGGTCAGTTACTCCCGGTCGCCGAACTGAATTCCGGTTTTTCCGGTGCGCGAAACAATGCTGATCTGAGCTTCGCCTATTTTCAGTCCTATCTGGTAGTTGATTACATTGCCAAGCAATATGGCTTCGATAAACTTCTGGAACTGGTGGATCAGTACGCATTCATCAAAGAAGATAGCCAGCGCTTTAGTGAAGTGTTTGATATGGACATAACAGAATTCGATGCCGGCTTTCGAGACTGGATTAACCAGCGTGTTCAGCAGATTAATGTTTACGCGCATACAGAAGATGTGCCGGACGAAGGTGAAGGTCATGGCCATGGAATGAGAGAGAATAGCAGCGCAATCCTGGCAGAGTTATATAACAATGCGTCTTTGAAGCAACACATGCGCTCGCGTATTGAAGAAAATTCAAGAGATTTCCAGGCCTATTTGCAACTGGGAATTGTATTATTCAAGGAAGAGGCTTTCGAAGAAGCAAAGACTTACCTCGAAACAGCCCACGAGATGTTGCCTACCTATACGGGATATCCAAGTCCTGCACTGGTGCTGTCGCAAATCTACGATCGCGAAGGCAACCGCGAAATGCAGCTACAGTGGCTCGAGACTCTGCTGGAAAATCTGCAGCATGATTATGGCTCTGCCATTCAGCTGGCAGAAGCGGCACTTGATGCCGGTGATATGGAGCGAGTTAGTTACTATATCGATCGCGCTATTCAGGTAGATCCTTATCGTCAGGATGTACATCAATTAAAAGCACGCTACGCTGATGCCATCAACGATACCCAATTAGCGGTAACGGAATACGAAGTACTAATGAAGCTGGAAATCAGCGATCCGGTTGAAGCCCGCACGAACCTGGCGGAAGCCTATCTCAATAATGGTCAGCTGCCAGAAGCAAAACAGAATGTGCTCTATGCGTTGGAACAAGCACCAAGTTTTGAACGAGCACAACAATTATTGCTCCAGGCGGTGGAAAAGGAAACCAGGAATTGAGACTGCTGAAGTCAACAACCGCGGCATTTATTCTGCTAGTTAGTAGTCAGCTTGGTATGGCTCAGGTTTTCCCATTGTCGGAAGGCTTTGGGGGTAATGAGGATCTCAGCATATACGGCACGGATATTACAGAATTCACCTGGTTGCGTGGTCAGTACACAAACCATGGTGGTGGCCGTGGTGCATATGGCTTTGGTCGTCGTGGCGGTTGGTGGGATACGGACTACCCTGACTCTGACGAAAATTTCCTGAGAGGTGTACAGCGCTATACAAATGTTGACACTAATCCTCGCAATCATACGTTCATGCAGCTGACTGACCCACGCATATACGAACACATTTTTTTGTATATGAACTGGAAACGGGTACCTATCGGTTCCTCCTACAGCGGTCCAAATTTTTCTCCGGAAGAAATAGAAGCTCTCAGGGAGTTCATGTTCCGCGGCGGCCTGGTGATGGTTGATGATTTTTGGGGAGAGCCACACCTCGATGACATGTTTATGGAGATCGGCAAGATATTCCCCGATCGAGAAATCGTAAAGCTCGATACCAGCCATGAAGTCTTTCACATATTCTTTGATATAGATGAACTCGCTCAGGTGCCTGGGCGAATGGTCACCTGGGATTTCGGTGGGTACATGAGTATCGATGACCCAAGTTATCCTCCTGAAATTTATGCCGTATTAGATGATGATGGTCGCATCATGATGGCAGCGCACTACAACACAGACCTCGGTGATGGCTGGGAGCATACTTTCTATGAAGCTTACCCCACCAAATACACCAATGAAGCTTACAAAATAGGCATCAACTTTCTCATTTACGCTTTTAGCCACTGATAGACGGGAACAGCAAATGGCAGAAACAGAAGAAGTATTGGAAATCGAAAATCAGGATGATGTTGCCCTGGTCAAACGGATGCAGGAAGGCCGCGACCAGATCGTTGCTGAAATCAAGAAAGTCATCGTTGGTCAGGAAGACATTATTGATGAATTGCTGATTGCTCTCTTTGGTGGTGGTCATGTTCTGGTAACCGGAGTACCTGGTCTTGCCAAGACACTCCTTATCAAAACAGTAGCAGATATCCTCCAGGTAGATTTCAGCCGAATCCAGTTTACACCTGACCTGATGCCCGCCGATGTTGTCGGCGCGGAAGTAGTGGAAGAAAAGGATGGACAGCGCGAATTGAAATTCGTCAAGGGTCCTATATTCACAAACATATTATTGGCGGATGAAATCAACAGAACTCCGCCAAAGACTCAGTCATCACTACTGGAGGCGATGGAAGAAAGGCAGGTCACGGCTGCTGGAGTCACCCATCCCATGTCCCAGCCGTTTTTCGTATTGGCAACACAAAATCCAATCGAACTGGAAGGTACCTATCCACTACCTGAAGCCCAGCTTGACCGATTCATGTTCAAGATTGAGCTTGGATACCTGTCAGAAGCAGACGAAGTACAGGTGGTAAGTCAGACCACCCAGACCCACGACAATCCCTTGTCCCATCCATTGGGTGGTGAAGATATTCTCGAATTCCAGCGTATTGCCAGGCAGGTTCCTGCTGCTGAAGCGGTAATCCAGTATGCCGTGCGACTGGTGCATGCTTCCCGTCCGCAGAGTGAATCTTCTCCAGACTTTGTGAAAGACTGGGTGAGTTGGGGAGCAGGTATTCGCGCCTCGCAGAATCTCATCCTCGCTGGCAAGGTACGGGCCTTGCTGCATGGTCGTTACAATGTCTCTTACGGTGATGTAAGAGCTCTCGCGCCATCGGTATTGCGTCACAGGGTGTTGTTAAATTTCCATGCTGAAGCGGAAAGGATTACTACTGACATCGTTATCCAGAAACTACTGGATGCGGTACCTGAGCCATCGTCCACGATTTAGGTTGCAGGACTGAATATTATTAGTAAATCCAGAACCCAGATAGACTCAAAAACTAGTAAGGCTCTATGTCAGATTCACTGAATTTTCTTGACCCAACGGTACTATCCGGTCTCTCCAATCTTGAATTGCGAGCGCGTACGGTAGTCGAAGGATTCCTGTCAGGTTTGCACAAGAGTCCAAATCGTGGCTTCAGCGTTGAGTTCAATGATTATCGTCACTATCAGCGCGGTGATGATATGCGTCATGTGGACTGGAAATTGTATGCACGCAGCGACAAGTTCTACATCAAGCAGTACGAAGATGAAACTAATGTTCGTTGTGTCATCGTGCTGGATACCAGTGCTTCCATGGCCTACAGCTCGGGTTCTATCAGCAAGCTAAATTATGGAATTACTCTGGCATCGGCATTGGCCTATTTCATCATGCGACAGCGGGATGCGGTGGGACTGATTACATTTGATGATGAAGTGCGGGAATATATTCCGGCAAAATGTCGTCAGCCTCATCTGATGCGTATTTTGCGAACTCTCTCTCAGGTTGAATCCGGCCAGAAGACTGATGCTGTAAAACCTTTGTCAGATCTCGCAGCATCATTACACAAGAAGAGCATGGTGATCCTTATTACGGATCTGCTGGATGATGAAGAACGGGTTATCAACACCTTACAGAATTTGCGAGGCATGGGTAATGATGTGATTACTTTTCAGCTGATGGATGATGCGGAATTAAATTTCCCTTTCAACGAAGCTTCCGAATTCATTGATATGGAAAATGAAGAAACCTACATCACATCGCCAGCGGCAATTCGCAACGCTTACTTGGAAAACCTGAACGAGTTTCTGAATTACTGCCGCAAGCAATGTCAGAGCAGTGGTGTGGATTACTGTCTGCTGAATACTTCTGAGCCATTGGATGAGGCACTGTCTTCCTATATGACCAAACGAGCGAAGAGTTTCTAGGCCGGGCCATGGTATTTCTGACACCTATCTTTCTAATCGGTTTGCTGGCAGCGCTCATACCTGTCGCGATACACCTGATTCGACGTGAGAAACCACCGAAGGTGATGTTCAGCACCATTCGATTCCTCAAGAAGACTTCGAAGAAACTGGTCTTGTTTCAGCATTTGCAACAAATCGCCCTGCTTGCATTACGAGCGGCAGTAATAGTTTTGTTGGTAATCGCTTTTGCCAGGCCTTTGTTTAATCAATCTGTGGCCCGTCTGGTAGATGCTGATCCCCAATCAGCAGTCATTCTGCTGGATGTCTCAATGAGCATGCGTTATGGAGACACCTTTGCTGAGGCACGGGATGAAGCCCTGGACATAATGGGAAGGATGAGTGGAGGCGATGAAGTGGCTCTGGTGACTTTCGCCGATAGTGCCCAGCTAGTGCGCGAACTTGATTCAGATATCGAAAGTGTACGTGCCCTGATTGATGATCTGGAAGAGCCCGGCTTTGGCAACACACGTTTCTACCCTAACCTGCGATTGGCAGACCAACTGTTAGAGAATGCGCAGTATGACAATCGAGCAGTCTATTTAATTTCTGATTTTCAGGACAGTGGTATGCAGGACGCCGATGCCGCCTGGAAACTTGCTCCTGGAGTCGCACTGACAACTATCGATGTTGGTTCTGATGAATCCACTAATCTAGTGCTAACTGATGTTCGGTCTCCGGAACAACTACTGGAAGACGCAGCAGAACAGCAAATACTGGCTCGAGTGCGGAGCACAGGCACCGTGTTTGAGGGGAGAGGTGATGTTTCCCTGAGCATCAATGGTCAGATGGTAGATCGTGTTGTTGTCGATCTGGAAGATCGTTCGGAAGAAGTTGTGACGTTCTCCAGCCTGTTCGAGGCTGAAGGCACGTACTCCGGTGAGGTCAGAGTGAGTGGAGATGTGTACGGTGACGATAACTCATTTTTCTTCACGGTCGACGTACTGCCCAAAATTCGTGTGCTTGTAGTGAATGGCGAATCTTCTGAAAACTGGTTTGATGATGAAGGGCACTGGTTTGGTTTGGCCGTGGGCGGCACCCCGACATCCCCATTTGAGCTGCAAAGTATAGAATCTTCTCAATTGAGTGCTGCCGCCATGCAGCAGAGTGATGTGACTGTGTTGCTTAATGTGGGCGACTTGAATAATGGTCAGGCGCAGGCTCTTAGCAGTTATGTAGAGCAGGGCGGCAGTCTTTTAATTGCACCGGGTGATCGTGTTGAACCTGAACTATTCAATAGACAGTTTGCAGATCTGGCACCCGCCACCTTATTGCGTTCATCCGGTTCGTTCGATGACTATCTGGTGATTGCCGACTATGACCGCCGGCATCCGGTGCTGCGGCCACTTATAGGCGATTGGACTGCCCGCTTTGAAGGTCACTGGCCCATGGAAGCCAAGGAAGATGCTGACGTCTTAATGCAGTTCGACAACACCGAGCCCGCATTCGTAGAGCGGGACTATGGTCAGGGTAAAGTGATGTTATTTGCTTCAACTCTGGATCTGGAATGGAACAATCTCGCGTTGCAGGGACTCTATCTTCCTTTTGTCCATGAAACGCTAAGGCATCTGGTGCAGACAGATATTCGGCAAAGAGCATACGAGGTAGGGGATACTATCGATCTCGACCTGAATAATACTGCTGCTACAATCAGTGCCACCGATCCATCCGGGGCTGCGATCGATTTGGTAGATGGGTCGATACTTACAGCCAGTATGCCCGGGTTCATCAGCGCCAACATCGATGGCAACCAGACTCGCTATGCGGTTAATTTTCTAGCCGAAGAATCCAACTTCGCCCGGGTGGCTCCCGCCACGCTCTATGATGCCGTGATCAACCCGGATACCAGTCCTATTCAATCCAGGGAAGTCCAGACTGCGCAGATGATCGAGGAGCTGGAGAGGCCTCAGAGGGTGTGGTGGTACATTCTGGTGTTAGTGATGCTATTGATTCTGGCTGAAGCTTTGATTGCGAATCGTACCTACAGGTAAGTCCTGGAAGTTAGCCTGTCCTCCCGGTGGTACATTCTGATATTAGTGATGCTATTGGTTCTGGCTGAAGCTCTGATAGCGAATCGCACCTACAGATAAGTCCTGGACAGTGACTGCCCTCACTACAATACTTAGTCGACTGTAAATCGTACTCAATTATCTGGAATTCAGTTCATCGAACTGACCGGCCTTCCTCCTGCTATCTAAGCTCTGACCGGTAGCGGCACAGATCGACAAACCTGCCTATAGTTAAAAATAGAAATCTTTTCTGCCTACCCCGAAGAACTCAGGAAGTGAAATTCTCGGATCAACGTGAATTGTGACAACTTCGCGAATCAGAAGTGGAAGCAGATTTAGTTCCAAATTTCCCGAAGTTCCCAATATATGGACGAAAGGGTTGAAATTACCAAAAATACAGTGGGAAACTGATTAAAAAACGGTCAAATAATATGACAATTTTGTTACGCACCATAATTGTGCGCTAAATTTTAACTAATTGATATTTAAGGATAAAATATTTCGCTTTGTAACACTTATGTAATATAAGTGTAAATTTATTCGAAAAACTCGTTGAAAAATCAGTACTTATGATCCATGCTAGAAATATTACAGGCGCATCTAGTATGAAATATATCGGCAAAAAAACCAACGCACCGACCCATTTCCCCAATCTCGTGCTCAATTCATTGGCAGGCATTGCAGCTCTATTCCTCGCTCTTCCTTCGCTAGCTCAGGAAAGCAGCACAGATCTTATATTGAGCCTGACCAGTTCCTCGCATGATGCTGTGACCATGCCTTCAGTTTTGAGAGAAATAGAATCCAATGATTTTAATCCCTATGATGACGAGCAGTTAGAGGAATTAGTGGTTGCAGCGCGACTGCATCAGGAGGCGGGCGCACACGCGGTGGCACTGGAACTTCTCGATCAGGCCTGGCAAATTAGTCGGGTGACAAATGGGCTTTATCATGAAGCCCAGGTTCCTCTGCTGGAAGGCATGATTACCAGTCGCATTGAATTGGAAGACTGGGCGGGAATGGATGCTAACTATGCCTACATGGAATTGATTTACAACCGGCTGTTTGAAATAACCGATCCCAGACTAGAACAAGGGCTACAGAAAATATCTTCCTGGCATGTCAATGCGTTCAACGCGAATCTCGACGGCAGAAAAGAGCAGCACTTGCGTAAAGCCAGGCTAGTGCTTAAACAGCGTCTGGAAATTGCTCACCTTACCTTACCTGAAGGGGATCCGAAGTTTGCGTTTCTCAACGAGAGCATTTACTTGTGTGAGCAGCATCTCTTTCTTATGTCTGAGCGTCACAAGATGCTCGTGCAAAAACAACAGCGCGCGGCTCGAGATAGCTTACTCGCTACCCTCGACTAGAAGCGTTGCTTCTCCTGCACACAACTGTGTGCTGCTACTCCAAGACCAAAACAACCGCTCACTTGGATAGGCATTATTCGAATGAAGAGAATGCGTGCGTATCTCTAAAATGAGTCCGCCGCGGTGGTTTTGCAGTTTGGAGTAAAAAGATTAGTTGGAAGGGCGCTAAAGCGGAGACTTGCAAGTCACTCAATGCTTTAGAAAAGGGGGGAACAAAGAAAAACTCCCAAGCTCCAGACTTTAGCTATTTACCACCAGACGCCCAGTTCCATGTTAGGTGTCCGATCGTAAACTGAGCTGATAGTAACACAGCTTTTTGCAAGCACCAGCGTGGTAACAATTTGTCACATTGCCAGAGAATACGCGGCCTGTAGAGGAGTAAATACCTGCAAATATAGAACGAACGTTTGTTCGTTTCCTGGCGCCGAGTGTGAATACTGTTTACTTTTAAGTGTAAGGATCTGGAGTTTGCGCTGATGTTTCGAATAAGGGTCGTGTCGCACTTTTTAGCATGGTACGGCAGGACCTAGGTCGAGCTATCAGATTCAGTTTGAGAAGAGCTCTGTTCATCTTTCGGCGATACCAAAATCCCGAGACGCTGTGCTCTGCGTTCCCAGTTCTTTCTGGCCAATGCCTGCATATCTTCTGTGCTATCTGACTCATCGACGATTTCCAGCCCCAATAGAGTTTCGATAATATCCTCCATTGTGACGATGCCTTCCATGCTGCCAAATTCGTCTACTACCAGAGCAAGGTGCTCTTTCTTGGAAATGAAATTGTCCAGCAGTTCAGGAATAGGCAGAGTTTTGTGAACCACAATAATATCGCGTCTGATCTCTTCCAGTGTGCGATCACCCTTATCCTCAACCAGGTTTAACAACAGCTCGTCCTTGAGAATGTAGCCGGTGACATTGTCATTCTGCTCGTGATATACGGGAATCCTGGAGAAAGGCAAATCTTCGTTCTGCTCGTGAAATTCGCGAATTTTCATACAATCACTGGCCGCAATAACCACAATACGTGGTGTCATAACATCCTTGACGAGTACTCGTGAAAAACGCAGCAGGTTATGAATTATTGTCTGCTCACTCTCCTCCAGTACGCCACTTTCCGTTCCCAGTCGGGTCATGGCGAGGAAATCAGTACGGCTAAGCACAGGTTTGCTTTTGTCTCTATTGAGGTGACGAGTAATGTATTGGCTCACCCAGACCAGCGGTGCGAGCACGAACAGCATTACTTTAAGAGAAGATACGGCAAAGGGTGTCAGTGTTTCCCAGTTATTGGCACCGATGGTTTTCGGAATTACCTCGGAAAAAATCAATATAGCCAGAGTCATTAAACCCGCTATCAATGCTTCCCAGCTAATTAGTGAAACGCCAAAAACTTCGATATAGGATTCGCCAAATAGCACTGCAGCCTGAGAGCCAACACCAATGGCGCCGACAGTGTGGGCAATGGTGTTCAGGGTAAGAATGGCAGCCAGGGGGCGATCGATATCTTCTTTAAATCGCACAAGGTCGCGGGCAACCCGGGTGCCTTCCTGTTCCTGAATGCCAACATAGGCGGGGGTGATGCTGAGCAGCACTGCTTCCAGGATAGAGCACAGGAAAGAAAACAGAATACTGACAAAGAAGAAGGTGAGTAGAAGTCCCATCTGGACCTGAATCTATTCGGGAATAGTAGGATTGTTACATGAATAAGCAGGCAGCGCCAAACCCATGGAAACTTCCTGAGCAACCCGGGTTGCTCAGGAAGTTTCGAATATCAGGAAGACAGGCTGGCTCCCGCTGGAACTTCAGCCGGCTTAGGTTTGCGGCGGAACATGCTGCGAATCGAATCGGGTAGCGCCAGCATGGCGGGTGTGACGATCAGTGTCAGGATAGTCGCAAAGGACAGGCCAAATACAATAGTCGATGCCAGCCCTGACCACTGGGAAGCGATTGGTCCTCCGACTTCAATTTCGGCCCCAACCAGATCAATTGAAATACCTGCCGCCAGCGGCAACAGCCCGAACCCAGTGGTGAAGGTCGTCAGAAATACGGGTCGCAGACGCTGAACACCGGTGTGGACAATGATTTCTTTGAGGTGCCATTCAGGATGTTGTCTGCGCAGAACATTGAAGGTATCAATTAATACAATGTTGTTGTTCACAATGATGCCTGCCAACGCAACAATACCGATTCCAGTGAGCATCACGCTGAAAGGCATACCTGTGGTCAGCAATCCAAGAAGCACTCCTACAGTGGACATCAGAACCGAAGAAAGTATCAACAGTGCCTGGTAATAGCTGTTGAACTGGGTCACCAGTAATATTGCCATCAGCGCCATGGAGAGAGCGAATGCCTGAATCAGGAAGGCGGCGGAGTCTGCCTGCTCTTCGTTAGCTCCACGGAACTGGAAGATCACACCCGGTACAGTGGGGTTCTCTTCCATATAGGCTGCAACTTCCTGCAGTTTGTTGGATGCCAGTACACCGGGTGCTGGATTGGCTCGAATGTAGACGACACGATTACCATCAACCCGCTGAATCTCGCTTACCTTCGGACGTGGTTCACGGGTCACGAAACTACTCAATGGTACAGGCCCATTAGTAGTACTGATGCGAATGTCATCCATCTGATGAAGTCCTCGATATTCAGAAGGGTATCTGACTCGAATATCTACTTCTTCTTCACTGTCATTTGGTCGGTAATCGCCCATGAATACACCATTGGTCATGAGCTGGATTGCGGTGCCAATTTCTGACATGTTGGCACCCAGCATGGCGGCCTGGGCGCGATCAACGTTGATTTCCCATTCAATAGCAGGAACCGGTGTGGTGTCATCTATATCGATGAGACCCGTCATCTGGGTTTCCATAAACTCACGAATTCGTCTGGCTTCGCTGTAAAGCAGGTCGAGGTCCTCTCCGGACAGCTCAACCTGAATTTCTTTACCCACCGGTGGACCCTGTTCAACTGACACGATTTCAGAGCGCACACCCGGAATTTCGGCCAGGGCTTCCCTGTACATGTTTTCAATTTCGAAGCCGTTTGCTTCACGGGTTCGTCTGTCGGTTAGCTCAATAAAGATTGTGCCGATGAGGTCAGGGGCAGAAGCCTGTCCACCTCCCATCTGTTGGCCGGCACCTGATTGCGTCACGATACCCTGATAGTAGCCAATGTCCTGAATACGCCGTTCCGCATCCAGCATGATGTTGCGAAGCTCAGCAGGCGAATAGTTTCCGCGGGCAAAGATCTGAACCTGCGTTTGTAAAGGCTCGGAGGCAACGAAAAATTCAAATCCGGCACCATAGCGACCATAGGCCATTACAACACTAACCATCACAACCAGGGTTGCTATCAGAACTGTGCCGGGAATTCGAACAGCAAACGCAAGGATTCGTGCATATATTCCAGTGACACCTGACACCTTGTCTGGATCTCCGTCTTCCAGATCTTGCAGGTACTTTTTGTCGGCTTCACTCGAGGTGCCGATCATGGCGCCGATAGCTGGCGCAAAGAGCAGGGCATAGAACAACGAACCTACCAGTACTGCGAATACGGTAATAGGCAGATAACTCATAAACTGACCGGATACTCCAGGCCAGAACATAATAGGCAGGAAAGCTGCCAGGGTGGTTGCTGTAGACGCAGTAATAGGCCAGAACATGCGTTGTACGGCAGCCTTATAGGCTTCCTTGCTATCCAGGCCTTCCGCCATTTTGCGGTCAGCGAACTCCACCATCACAATGGCGCCGTCGATTAGCATCCCCAACCCCAAAAGAAGACCAAAGATCACCATGAAGTTGTAGGTGAAATCCATCATATTGATGATGATAAAGGCGAAGAAGAATGAGAAGGGTACCGCCATGGTTACCAGCAGACCCGAACGCACACCAACAGCGGCGATTACAACGACCAACACAAGAGCCATGGCAGTTGCCATATTGCCAGACAGACCGGCGTTTTGCTCCAGTGTCAGTGGAATGGTGTTATTGATGTAAGACAGCGTAACCGAAGGTGGCAGGGAGGGGCGCATCTCCTGCACAAGTGCATCAATCTGATCCATGGCCTGAATCAGATTCGCACCTTTGCGTTTCATCACATTCAGGGAAATAGTCTGGGTGTGATTGGAGTAAGAATATCGAGTAGCGTCCTTAAATGTTCGACGTACATCAGCAAGATCCGAAACTGTGAGCACACCCAGGTCATTAGATGCCAGTGGCAAGTTAAACAAATCATCCGCTTCTTCAATCAGGCCTGGCACCTTGACTGAGAAACTACCCTGTCCGGTATCTACCTGACCGGCAGCGATCAGTCTATTATTGCTGGTGACAGTCTGGACGATAGCACTGTTTGGAATACCATAAGTTTCCAGCTTCGATGGATTGATCACCGCTTCAAGTAATTCTTCCCGATTACCTACCATAGGCGCTTCCAGAATATCCGGCAGAATTTCTATCTCTCTCTGCAGATCTTCCGCTACACGAAGAAGAGTGCGTTCCGGCACACCGTCGCCACCGATGGCAATTTGTACGATAGGCATGGAAACTGCGGACACTTCCTGGATGATGGGTTCTTCGGTGGATTGCGGGAAGCGAGCCTTGGCTCGATTAACGGCTTCACGGATCTCTGCCAGGGCACTGGCCGATTCGAAGCTAATATCGAATTCGGTCATGATGGTGGCAGCGTTCTCACTGGAGAAAGAACTAATCTCAGTGATTCCGTCGATGGTTTTTAATTCCAGTTCAACCGGTTTGGTCAGCAAGCGCTCTGCATCTTCAGGCGAAATACCTTCGTGTAGCACAGTTGTGACAACAACAGGTACCTGTACGTCTGGAAACATCTCGATTGGAATTGAACGGTAAGCGAACAAACCCGCCAGTAGCGTAACAATAAAAATACTGAGCGTGGTTCGCGAGCGACTGATTGCTGAATCAATATAGCCAAGCATGATTAGTGAGTTCCCTGCTTACTGGTCCCAGTCAAAATTTGCATCAACGATCTGGCCTGGGAATACGATTTCCTGGCCCAGAGTAACCAACACAACGTTGCCAGTCAGGCCCGTGACCCAGATACCCGGATTCAGTTGATTTGTGTCGTCACCTACTATTTCGATGTTGCGGAAATACACCTGATTGTTCTGATCGAGTAGTTTTACGCCGATCTCGCCATTATCATCGAGTGTAAGCGCCGAAGAAGGAATGCGATGAGCCATAATTTCCGACGCATCTACCAGAATCTCCGTAGTAATCCCGTCACGAATACTTTCCGAGCTGGCGTCCACTTCAATTTCAATACGGTAACTCCGTGATATTGGATCCGCTGAATTGGCCAGGTAAGTGACGGTACCATTTACACGTTGACCATTTAGCAATTGTCCGGTCGCACGGGAGCCAGTTCGAATACGCCCAATTTCCTGCTCAGGTACCAGACCGACCATTAGCATGGGGCTGTCATCCAGAACCGATGCGCAAACAGTGCCTACGTTTAATAAGTCACCCATCTCAACCACTCGGGTTTCAACCACTCCATCAAATGGGGCTACTACTCGAGTATTGTTCAACGCCAGTTCGGCGCGGGCCACGGCGGCCTGGGAAGATTCAAGTGCTGCTCTGAATTGGGCAACTGCCACGTCGGATTGCAGATCCCGGCTCTGCAGATCAACAGCCGCATCAAATTCGAACTGGGCCTGCTCTCTGCGGGCAACGGCTTCCTTGAGGTTGGCTTCCCGATCATCCACGGCGATTTCACAAAGGACATCACCGGCGGCTACTCGAGTACCTCTTGGCACAGGATCATTCACGATGCGACCAGCTATTTCGGCGCGAACTTCAACATGACGAAATGCCTGGGTCCTACCACGAACCATGAGTCTTTCCACATAAGCTTCCGGCCGAATGCGTTCAGCCCGGACAGTCATAACTGACGGGTCTTCACTGACGGCCTGACCAGGAGATACAGCTTGTACCCGGGCTACAGGTGGGGTTTCCGGTTCCTCAGCGGTGCTGGGTTCGGAACGGGGAATAATCATCCATGCCACCACAATGGCAAAGATGACTAATGCTACGAGTTGCTGCTTTTTCACTTCGGCCTCCAGCCATTCTCAGAGCAGGGCTCAAACCCCTCAATTATAGGAAACAACTATGACAGGCAGAGGTATTTTTTACGTCCGCCACCGTTTCCAAGATTCGTTTCGCGCTTGAGTCGCTCGTCCGTGTTATTGGGATATGCCCTACATCCTGGGGGCAATTTAAGTATCGTGCAGAGAGCAGATTTACCCTCTGGAAAAGTGTTACGTATTGTAACGGAAGCGATTCAGGATGCAAGCAATCAATGTGACATTTTGTGATCGTTTTGCCGCATGAAACGGGCGCTCTACGGAGATAAGGAGGGCAGGAATCTGGGGCCAGATGTGTTAGTTTTTGCCCTCTCCTCCAGAATAGGGATTTACAGGAAATACCCGTGAAAGATTTAAGCAAAAACGTAGCTATAGTGACCGGCTCCAGTAGTGGGGTTGGTGCTGCCACGGCAAAATTACTGGCCAGCCAGGGTTGCAATGTCATCATCAATTACAACTCCAACGAGGCAGGGGCACAAGCTGTAGCTGACGCCTGTGCGGCCGAGGGGGTCGAGACTCTCATTCAGCGGGGTAATGTTGCTGAGGATAGTGATTGCATCGCCATGGCCCAGGCTGCTATTGAAAAATGGGGCCGGATTGATGTTCTGGTCAACAACGCCGGAACCACGAAATTTGTCGATCACCAAAATCTCGATGGCCTGGATAAGACAGACTTCAGACGCATCTATGATGTGAATGTAGTTGGTGCCTATCAAATGACTCGTGCGGTTACCCAGCAGATGCAATCCCAGGATGATGGAGGAGCAGTAGTAAATGTTGCCTCCACGGCTGGGATAACGGGAATTGGTTCCTGTATTGCTTACGCTGCCTCCAAAGGAGCGATGGTGACAATGACATTATCCCTGGCCAGAGCACTGGGACCCAAACTTCGTATCAATGCCGTCTGCCCCGGCTTTATCGAAGGTGACTGGTTACGTGATGGTTTTGGTGAGGAGCGTTATCAGAAGTTGATGGAATTCAATCGCGATAATGCTCCGCTTCAACGTACAGCTACCGCAGAGACTGTCGCCGATGCAATCTTACATTTTGTGATTGGATCCCAGGTAGTTACCGGCGAGACTCTTATCGTTGATGGAGGAAGACATCTGGCGATGGCTCCTCTAACCCGACGATAGTCACATTGAAACATTGAGGATCAGCGGGCTACCGGTTTTTTCTGTAGTTTCCTCTGTAAGGTGCGGCGGTGCATCTTTAACTGGCGAGCGGTGGCGGAGATATTGCCATCGTTCTCTTTCAATACCTTCTGAATGTGTTCCCATTCCAGTCGCCGCACAGACATGGGTTCCATTTTGCTGGTTTCGCTGATGGGAGTTTCGTTTTCCGATTCCTCGCTTAGCAAGGCTGATAAAATTTCGTCTGCGTCTGCTGGCTTGGCTAAATAGTTGTTCGCGCCCAGCTTAATTGCCTCAACCGCAGTTGCAATGCTGGCGTAACCGGTTAACACCAGAATTCTCATACCCGGGTTCTTCTCTAATAGCGGTTTGATCAAGCTGAGCGACGTTTCACCTCCAAGATTTAAATCCAGGATGGCATAATCCAGAGACTGGCTTCCCACCAATACTTCGGCTTCGTCTTTGCTGCTGGCTTGCACGACATTGTAGTTCCGCTGTTGTAGTGCCCGTACCAGCACTCTGGAAAAGACTTCGTCATCTTCTACCAGCAACAGATGTTGTGAATTCTCCGTAGACATGATCGGTTACGCCTGCTTTGCTTTCGGCAGTGGTATACGAATAATTGTGAGTGCTCCACCGAGTTTTAAATTAAACATTTCAATTGTGCCGCCTAATCTCTGTACCGCTGCGTTGGCCAGAAAGATTCCCAGCCCCATGCTGTCTTTGCGTGTCGAGATAAATGGTTCTCCCATGTTTTCCATCACTTTGGCCGGAATCCCCGGGCCATCATCATTAATTGATATCTCCACATATTCAATCTCATCTTCGTCGAATGAAAACTTGACATCGACATTCTCTTTGGCGGCCTTGATCCCGTTTTCGATAATATTAATGACAGCGTGCTTAACGCTCAATTCCGTGGCAATTGTGGGATCGCTTGAACTGTCTATTGTGAAGCTTACAGAAGCGGAGGGGTGAATATTGGTTATGTAGTCCTGAACGTCAGAAACGAATTGAGACAGAGGTACATCCTCTACTTCCGCTGGGTTGTCTTTTTGGTAGTAGCGAATCAGTTGATTGATAGACTCTTTGCAGCGAGTCACTTGCTGCTTAAGTATTGAAATATCCTCTTTGATATTTCCTTGTCGCAGACCTTCTTCATCAAGCTTGTCCAGTTCAGTCAAAAGGACAGCCATGGTAGAAAGAGGAGTGCCGAGTGCATGGGCTGTTCCAGCGGCTAAGGTGCCAATTGCAACTAATTGCTCATTGCGTAATTCGTTTTCTCTGGCTTGTGCGAGGTTTAGTTCTCTGTCTCTAATTGCACTGGCCATTCGGGTCAGGAATACACTGATTAGAATGGCGCTTACCAGAAAAATTACCCACATTCCGACAAGGTGCAATTCAAAAATAGTGTCCTGATCCATGTTCATGCTGGGGCCATGATCGCTTCCGAGGTCCAGAAACAGGAAGTAGCTATACATGAGGATGCCAACTCCCGTCAGAGCATAAACGAAATGCCGTGGTAGCAGGGTGGCAGTTACTGCCAACAGAACCAGCATATAGGAAATCAAAGGATTGCTGGCACCACCGGTGTTGAGAATGAGGGTAAACAATATCGCCACATCCACCAGCAGGTGACAAAACAGCTCTCCCTCACTAATCACACCTGCCACCCGCAGTCGCCAGTACCCGATGCCAATGGAAAGTATGACGGCTACCAGAAGTGAGCCGATTAATGCAGGTGAGATGCTGAGGTCCGAAAATTGCTGAAATATCACCAGGCCAATTGTGCTGAGCACCGTGACAAAGGCCCGTAGCAGTAAAAGTCGCTGCAGTCCCTGGCGGGCGAGGGCACTCTGGTCCATGCCGGCGGGGACCAAAATTTCCAGTAGTTTCAATAAACGAGGCTTGTCATTCATGGTGTTATTCTAGCGCAAGCGCCTGTAGAGTTCAGGCTGGCAGATAACTTTGCAAACTCAGGGTTGCGGGTTATATTGCAACGCCCGGAATACAGTAAACAGCCAAATCTTGCAAACTAAATACTCCGCTCCTGCCCCCGATCTTCTTCCTCTGATTGCCGCGGTCCTGCGTCGGCAATACGGCGGCTGTCATGCGTTATGTTATGGGGTGGGGGAGAGTGAGAGCATGGCTGCCAGGCAGCAGAATTTTCTGGAGTTGCTCTCTCAGGCAATCCTGCAGCACTGTCCTGCAGTCAGCAATGTTCATTTTCATGGGCACAGCCTTGCTAGCGTCGCATTCCACTCAGACCAGCAAAATATAAAGACAAGCCGGAGCTATCCAGACTCATCACTGGTGGATACCAAATATGCGACAGACAATTCTAAAGATGGACAAACAACAGGATATCCAATTGATGTTCCAGCATCACTCAATGGGCTGATGATTGAAGGCAGTGTCTGTCGTGAGGATCAACTGGCTGTGCTATCTCATGCCAGAGAAGTGTTGAGTGATGACGGTTATCTGTTCCTTTTCGGGGAATACCTTGATGATGACTCGAAGATTGAGCATTCTCGCCTGGCCAATTTGAGTTCCCTTCACCGACAATCAGAACGGCTTGGCTTTGGTATTATCGATGAGCAAGATTTCTCAGAAGACGCGCAGCGCTGCATTCAATGGCTAAGTGATCACGTCAAGCAGAACTCTGGAGCAATCGCTCAGGCCCTCAATCTGAACTCAGCTGAACTGGATATACAAATCACCGAACTGGATTTAATAAACAATGAATTTCAAAGCGGCAGGCGTTGTTTCCGGTTCTTCATTTTTCAGAAGCAGGCAAACCAGGCAGGTGAGTATGCCCAGGCGGAATATGGCGACATCAGGTCATTTGAAGCGGCAGAGATAAAAGGGCTTTTTGAAGCCAGCTTTGGTGTGGATTTCGATCCCGAGCTTTGGCATTGGAAATACCAGCTGGGTGAAGGAGTTTGTGTAGTGGCAAGAGCAGAACCCGGTGGCGAGATTGTTGCTCACTACGGCGGGGCTCCCCGAAAGATACACTATTTTGGAGATCCATCGTGGGCGCTTCAGTCCTGCGATGTGATGGTTTTGCCTGAGATGCGTCGTCAGTATGGTCGCAATAGTCTGTTTTTCAAAACCGCAGCGACTTTTCTTGAAAGAGAGGAAGGGAACACCGCAAACCACTTGTTAGGATTTGGATTTCCGAATCAGAAGGCTATGAACATTGCCTTGCGCCTGGGCCTGTATGAGAAAACTGATGATTTTATAGAAGTCGGGGTTCCATACTCAGGAGAACTGAACACGGACTACAAACTCGAGCAGGTAAATATCGATAATTCGACTCATCGTCAGATCATCGATCGATTATGGCAGTCAATGAGCGTTGACTTTAAGAATGCCATCATTGGAGTGCGCAACGCAGACTATATTCGCTATCGTTACTTTCAACATCCTTTTGCCGAGCGGGGGCAGTACCGGGCATTCCTGATTAGTGCTAAAGACGGAAAAGAAGTGAAAGCATTTTTCGCTATTAAATCCCACGATGAAGGACAATTATTGATGGATTTAATTTGTGATATTTCAGATTTTCAAAATACCCTGGCCATAGCAAATGCGCTGGTTCGCGAAAATGGCGATCAGGGTAACCTCAAATTCTGGATTACCAGAGGATGGCAACAGCGATTGCAACTACCGGAATCGGCTGTGAAAGAATTAGGGATTGAGATACCCTGTAATAGCTGGAATCCTGGCCCCAGTGCAGAGACACTCTATGGCGCCTGGTGGCTGACAGCTGGAGATATGGACTTTATCTGATCCTGACAAGAGTTCGTGAAAAGCTGTCAGCGGATGAAGTAATTTCAATGAAAATTCTCTACAAACAGATCATCAGACAGAACCCAAAGCTGAACGTTAAAACGTTAAGTTAAGAAGTACCTATATATAGAAGGAAGAAGCCGAATTATGGGTAGCAATAATATCTATCAACAGGACCTGGATCAGAATCAGGCAAATTTCGCGCACCTGACACCACTGACTTTTTTGGAGCGGGCAGCCAGTGTCTATCCCGACCATGTGTCAATAATTCATGGTGATACACGCTACACCTGGTCTGAGACCTATCAGCGCTGTTGTTTGCTGGCTTCAGCTCTGGCAAAAATGGGTATCGGTGAAGGGGATACAGTCTCTTTCATGGGTGCCAATACGCCAGAAACCTTTGAAGCGCATTTCGGTGTGCCCATGATAGGAGCCGTATTGAATGCTTTGAATGTAAGGCTGGACGCGAAAGCCATTGCCTTTATTCTCGACCACGCCGAAACCAAGGTCTTATTCACGGATCGTGAATACAGTGAAACCATTAAAGATGCGATTGAACTCGTTGCCAACAAACCAGTAGTGATCGACATTGATGACCCGTATTTCGAGGGAGGTGAATTACTGGGTGAGCAGAATTATGAAGACGTGCTCAAGACCGGAGATCCGGGGTACCGCTGTTTTCAAATTGAAGACGAATGGCAGGCTATTAGTCTGAATTACACGTCAGGCACCACTGGTAATCCGAAAGGTGTGGTGTTTCACCACCGCGGTGCCTATCTGAATGCAGTCTCCAATGTGCTCAGCTGGGACATGGTTTCTCATCCTGTTTATCTGTGGACATTGCCCATGTTTCATTGCAATGGCTGGTGCTGGCCCTGGAGTCTGGCCGCTGTGTCAGGAACCAGCGTATGTCTTCGCCATGTCAGAGATGAGGCTATCTTCGACGCCATCAAGACGCATAATGTGACTCATTTCTGTGGTGCGCCTGTGGTGCTCAATACATTGATCAATGCAGCGGATGAACTTAAGCAGGGTATAGAGCAGAAGGTCAGGGCAATGACCGCGGGTGCAGCGCCGCCCGCTGCAGTTATCGCAGGTATGGAGAATATGGGATTTAGTGTGACTCATGTTTATGGCCTCACTGAAACATACGGTCCCTGCATCATGTGCGCACCACAGGAAGACTGGAGTGAGTTGAGCGTAGACGCAAGAGCCGAGATGCTGGCCAGGCAGGGTGTTCGTGCACCGCTTCAGGACGAGATGATGGTGGCTAATCCCGACACCATGGAGCCCGTGCCAAAAGATGGCAAGACCATGGGCGAGATTTTCATGCGTGGTAACTTGGTGATGAAAGGATATCTGAAGAATCCGAAAACTACGCAAGAGTCGTTTGCCGGTGGATGGTTCCATTCCGGTGATCTTGCAGTTTGGTATGAAGATGGCTACGCGCAGATTAAGGACAGATCCAAGGACATCATTATTTCCGGTGGAGAGAATATCTCGTCATTGGAAGTGGAGTCGGTGTTATTTAAGCATCCCAAGATACTGGAAGCTGCTGTGGTGGCCAGTTCTGACGAAAAATGGGGTGAAGTGCCCTGTGCATTCGTTTGTCTGAAGACTGGGCAGGAAATGTCGGCTGAAGAACTGATAGCCTATTGTCGGGAGGAATTAGCGGGATTCAAAATTCCCAAGAAGGTGGTGTTTGGTCCGATTGACAAGACATCGACCGGTAAGGTGCAGAAGTATCTATTGAGAGAAAAGGCGGAAAAAGTGGAGCTCGCGCTTGGTAAATGATGAGTAGAATTAACAATTCCATTAATTGAAATAATAGAATCAAGACAACAATCTTAGGAGCAAACATGAAAACCCTATCTACGAAACTGGTCATGCTGATGGCGATGCTAATTACATCCCACGTACTGGCCCAGGATGTCCCGGAAACTATCTCCGTTACCAGCTCGGCATTCGATCATCATGGTATGGTGCCGTTAACGAATTCGGCCTGGGGAGATAATGTCTCTATCGACCTGAACTGGTCCAATTTACCTGAGGGTACAGAGCAGCTCGCATTAATCTGCGATGACCCAATAGTGGTTGAGATCGGTATGATGGAAACACCCTTTGTACACTGGGTTGCTTACAATATCCCGGCATCAGCTTCCGGTCTGCCAGCGGATATGAGCAAAGAGGCCGAAGTCACTGAAGCCGGACTTGATGGCATGATTAATGGGCTAAACGGATTACGTCGTCCTGGTTATTTTGGTCCTCGCCCCCCTGCAAACGGTACACTGCACGCCTACCACTTTCGTGTCTATGCACTGGATGATGAGTTGGATCTGGACGCGGGGCTCAATAAGGATCAACTGTTAGAAGCCATTGATGGTCATGTGCTTGCTACGGGCATGTTGATGGGTCATTACGAGCACAAGGAATGATTCTTCGAGAGTGATTCAAGTCAGAAATAAAAAAGCGGGCAATGCCCGCTTTTTTGTGACATCCAGACTGCGTTCGGAATTACCGAATCAATACAGGTTGCCAATTGTTGGTGATTCCTTGAGTTGTTATTCGGTATTGGAAGTATCAGAGTAGGAGTGAAAGAAATGCTTTGCGACTGCAGTTTATGCATCAGGCAATTTCGTTTAGCTCAAGAGTGAGTTGGAAGCATGGAGACGCAGGTTCGAAGGTCTGCATCATCAATTTACCGTACTATTTGTTAGCAGTTAGCAGTTGATTCCCCTTAGTGGCCGGCTTCCAGATCTCGATCTTGTTTCCCTCAGGATCTATAAACCAGCCAAACTCTCCATAGGGATGTTGTTCAATTTCACCAACAATCTCTGCACCCCCGGCTTGCACCTTCTTCAATACACCGGCGACGTCATCTACCATAAGATTGATCATGAATTCTTTATTCGAAGGTGCGAAATACTCTGTATCTCCTGAGAAAGGACCCCAGACGCAGTAGCCATCTTTCGGCGCCGCCTGCAGGGGAAATTCAATTCCTCCGTGTTCGTTGTGCCGCATCCCTAAATGACGTTCATACCAGTCAATCAAGGAAGTTCTGTCCTTGCATTTGAAGAATACTCCGCCAATTCCTAGCACATTGGCCATTTATCAAACTCCTGATCTCTTCTGTTTCCCAGGTAAACTTTGCATTATCTCCAGATCGCATTGACCTTTTTCTTCTGCTTCTCAATCTCCGGCCCTGTCAGTTCACTCCATAGCTGGATCCCAGCCCGTTGTTCTATATAGGAAGTGCTGACAGCGAATTTTCCCAATGCGCTCGTTACTTTTTCATTGGGAAATTCAAAGGCCCACATTTCCAGCTTGCCAGACAGATACTCAGCCAGAATGCATTTATAGAAATGGCTGGGAACGGGAATCTTCACACCGTTGTTGTCATTCTTGCCGATGAATTTTGTTGCCTGGGTAAAGTCAAATATCGGACCTGAAATAACATAAGTTTCCAGGATGGCGCTTTTGCTATCGAGTTTTCGAATCGAGGATTCCAGCTGCTTCCATTTCTGCCGATTAAGCCCTGACGCCTGGGGCGACATATTGGAAAGCAGGAAAGTCTCGCTGTTCTGAATCTGTTCGTCGTTCTGATTGGCACTGGATACCAGGTGGCCGCGATCGTAACCGCTGCCTGTGTAATCGCTTAGATCTGCACGGAATCGTTTGGGCACCCTGAAATCAGGCCGGAAATTATTCAGCCTTTCGACTTCATCCATGTCTTTTTTGTCTGGATCGACGATTTCCAGCGCCCATTTTGCCTGCCTGAAATAGTAGGAATAGCCCACACTGAAGAATCGATTTTGTAGAATCAGGTCGGCTTCAGGGCAGCCATAGCGAACTTCTCGGGAGTTAATATTGAAGTTAGGCATGCTTCCCTCCAGGATGGGCTGATACACCTATTACAGACTACGCCCATTACCAGCTGGTATCTACTTAAATATGTGGGAATCAATAGGTACGCCATTGATAGATTTGTAGTAGACTGGAATCGCTTGATCGTTAACCAATATGCTCTGGCAGATGCGGAATTGCTGAGCCCGGTTATTGGTCAGATTCCGAGCTTTACCGGCTCTGGCCATTAGTTGTATTGGGAACCAGCACAAATTCTTCGCTGCCGACTGACTAACTCATTTTGCATTCATTTTCAGATAATGCACACGGGAGGCGGTATAGAAATGGCGGAATTAGCAAACTACGATCACATTCCTGAGTTCAGAGACATTTGTCTCTCCACTTCTGATATACAGACCCGAAAGATAACGCTGGGCGATTTATGGGACGCGTTGCGCAGTGGCTACGACGACTACGGTGCTAACTTCGGCACATTCTTCGTCCTGATTGCGTTTTACTTTATGAGTGCTCTGGTGATCGCTCTGTTCGCAACAGAGCAGGCACTATGGTACCTCGCTTTTCCCATGGTAGCTGGCTTTAATCTGCTAGGACCGATAGTTGCTACGGCATTTTTCGAGATGAGCAGACAGCGAGAGATGGGGCGGACGCCTAACTGGATGAATGCGTTCAGCTTCATTCATACCCATTCCTTCGCTCCGATTCTTGCCTTAACTGTTGTTATGATGGTGCTCTACGTCGGATGGCTTTCTATGGCGGAGCTAATTTATTTCGGCACATTTGGCGACAGATCACCTGCATCTCTTGGGGAATTTATACAGCAGCTATTTACTACCCGACATGGAGCAGCTCTCATATCTTACGGCAATCTGGTTGGGTTTCTGTTTGCGTTTGCGGCTCTGGCCATCTCCGTAGTGGCATTTCCACTTGCCCTCGATAAGCCGGTGACCTCAGTGACCGCTATCAGTGTTTCCGTAAGGGCAGTTTCATCAAATGCTTATGTAATGGCAGTCTGGGGATTGTTGGTCGTCGCCCTGTTATTAATTGGGGCACTATTTTTCCTGATAGGTTTAGCTTTCACTTTACCTATCCTGGGACACGCTACCTGGCATCTTTATCGAAAGCTCGTGGCGCCTTAAACGATAAGATAAGAGTCAGGTCTGGGTTGGGCAGGTAAAGGTTAAGCCTTATCTGCCTTATCCACTAATTCCGGGTAGAGTTCGTCCTTGCAGCTGGGGCAAATGCCATGGGAGAACTTCGCATCTGTCTGTTGTGAGATATAGGACTCCAGCCGACGCCATTGTTGTTCTTCGTCCCTGATACTTTTGCAGTTTGCGCAAATCGGAATATAGCCGGACAACATTTTTGTAAGCGAATTTTCTAGCGCTTCGTGTGTCTCATCTAATTGCAGCCTTGTTCTGCGGTCAAATACCAGCACGACACCAATCGCGATCGCTATCTGCAGAGCAAGTGTAATATTGCTGCTCCAATCACTATATACCGGAAATCTTACAGCCAAAGGTACGGCAGCCTGATGCAGACCCATTAGTATTAATGCCACGGTTGGCAACCAGCGTTCCGTGCCGTAGCGTTGATCGGCACGTTCAAAAAGAATGCCTGCCCAGGTCCAGCCCAGTCCTATGACAAAGGTAAATACAATCAGTGCAGGAGACCAGAGCCCTTCGGCAGGACCAAAATAACGAAATAACAGTGCCGCCACACCCAGGGGAATCCAATACTTGAGAACGCTCTGCTTACTCAGGTCGGCGGCTCCAAGCAGAACCAGGGTTGTGTATACCAGCACCAGAAAACTATGGATATAGACTGTTGAGGAACCGTAAAAATTATCTTGCTCTATGGCTGAAAATCCGAGGCGAACAAACCAGACTCCCCAGGCGGCAGTCCATAACCCAAGAAAACGCTCTTTGTAGTTAATAGTGAGATAGAGAAACAATAGAAACAGGGTGAGAGAACTCACCATAGGTGTAACGAATACTGGCAGGGGTGTGACATTCATTGGAATCGCTGTGTCTCTAAACAAGGCACACGAAGTAAATCTGTGGGTCGTGCGGTTCTATAAAAGGCCTGGATTCTTAGTATAGAACTGCATTGCAATATTAGCGCAGCAATTTAGGGGCATCCTGGGGAGTTTCTGACTGGAGAAGGGTAATCGTAGTAAATCAGTGCCAGCCCCCTATAAGTGAGGGGTAATGGGCCAAGTACAGTCCTTTGCTACTTGACCCATTGATCTCGGGGATTAGTCCAGTTTAGTAATCGTTACCTTGGCAACTGGATTGCGCCAATCATAAGTAGCTGAAGGCAGGTCAGCGATACCGTGAATACCTGAATGAACATGCACGAATCCTTCGCCTTCATCATCCGGAGAATCGCCAGCGCCTCCGCACACAGGCCCAGGAATGTTTGCGCAGTCCTCGTCATTGGTTTCAGAGCCAGCATCATAAGCAACAGTAGTTAATGTTGAGCTACCAGACACTGGCAGAGGATAGGCATTAACTGCTGTGAAAGCATCGTTGGTAGGAATCAGCATGGCGATAAGCGTTAACAAATCTCCAGGATTACCTTCAATGGTAATTTCCTGAGTTTCGCCTGGACCCAATAACCCGTCTCCTACTGTGACATCTGTCACCAGATCACCGGCTGTTTCTAATAAAGTCATCGCCGGGCTAACATCTCCAGATTCGGCGATTGTTGCAATTTCTGGCAGTGCTGGATCCCCGACTACAAAGAAGTTGCCTTCTGTGTGGGTCGCAACCAGCCTGGGAGTAAAAGTCTGCCCCATGGTGGCGTTGGTGATGCTAACGAGATAGTTCTCAGCAAAGGCTCCTATAGAATACATGGAACCAAGTACGGCAAACGCCGAGATCACCAATGCTTTTTTCGTGTTGTGAAGAATCATCTAAAAAACTTCCTCCTAATTCGAACTAACAAAAACGAAAGAGCAACTTCCTGCCTTGGGTATTCCAGTCACTCATAGTTGATGAGAGAGACCTTGGACGGAAAAAATTTCTCCACAGAAAAATATTTTTTCTGCTGAAATAAAACGCAAGATTTGAAGTTCTAATAGATGCTGATAGAAAAAATGCAGTAGGGAATTGGTGTAAATATGCGATAAATGTTCAAAAAAAAAGCTTTGGTCCGACTATAGCCGGATCAAAGCTCGATAGCATGAGTTGGTTCAGAACCTAATGAGCGTAGAAAATTGTGAGGAAAATATTTTCTGTCTGGCTGCACCAGCAAATTAGAAATGCTCAACAATATCGCCTACAAATGCTTCATCTGCGATATTGAGGTCAGCCTCCTGATAAAGATGGATAGTGCCAAGTACTGACGAGTCACTATCGATAGTGATTTCCGGTTCGCTGCGACTGAAGTCGAAGAAGCGATCCCACCAACGACGTTTGCCGCGAATGATTACATCTCCTTCTACAACGCTGCCTTCCAGAATATCAATGTTGCCATTAGAAGTTTCAATATCCTTCCCTACCAGGGTGTTGCGAATTTTGATGCTGCCATTAACGGTTTCGATATTGCGGGACACTTCAGTACCGTTTTCGGTTTGAATGCTCCCATTAACCGTGTCCAGTGAACCCTGAACCTGTACATCAGATCCAACCCGGATACGACCGTTTACAGTTTCGGCCTCCGATACCTGAGCACCGTCGCCGATTGTGATGCCACCATTGACCGTGGACACTTCAAAGGCACTTGCTCCATCGTTGATGCGAATGCCTCCATTAATTGACGAGACATCGCCAACGCGGTCTGCACTTTCTATTGTTATTCCTCGATTTATCCGGCTGATGTCGCGGATATCATCGGCGTTTGCTTCCCCGGCAAATACATAACTACCCAGTAACATGGCAAGCATGGTTGCCGTACTGAGCCGCAAGGAATGACTATAAGCTTTCATATTCTGCCCCCAATTGAAGACTGTTGTTATTCACTACTGAACACTAAGTAGCAAAATGGATGCCAAATTTAAAAAGACAATAAAAACAACAACATATCTCGATATATCTGATCGCCGAGAAACTGGGATTTGGTTAATTTCGCCAGCCTTGAGGTATTTAGACTAACCGCGAAGCAGTTTGTGATTGAGCGAGTTTGCAGGCTCGAACTGCATAAATCTGGCTAACCACTCTCCTGTGGTACTCTTGCCCAAACTGTTACAGAGTAGCTTCACAGAAGGCAATTCAATTCGTCATGGGTAGTGTCTTTATTGGTTGCTCACGTTTGAA
Source organism: uncultured Pseudohongiella sp. (assembly GCA_965227685.1). Taxonomy (GTDB): domain Bacteria; phylum Pseudomonadota; class Gammaproteobacteria; order Pseudomonadales; family Pseudohongiellaceae; genus UBA9145. The sequence goes on from CBDDGA010000002.1 coordinate 307,232, forward strand.
AAGGTATACGGAATGATCAGGATTGAATCAATTGTCAGAATGTACAGGTTCTTCTATGCGTTAGCGCTGTTGGGGTTAAGTAGTACGACACTGGCCCAGGAGATCGTGGAAACAGAGACTCATCGATTTGTGGAAGTTAAAGATGGGGTTTGGCTGGTTACCGGCACAGGGTCAGTCTATACCATGAGTAATGCCATGGTACTGGTTGGTGCTTTCGATACACTCGTTGTTGATTCTCATGTAACTGCTGCCGCAGCACAGAGTCTGATCGATTCCATTCCTGCAGTAACCGACAAACCTGTTCGCTATCTCGTGAACAGCCATTACCATTTCGATCATGCTCATGGTAACCAGGCATTTCCCGAAGGGATCGAGATAATCGGGCATGAATTTACTCGTGCAAAACTAAATGGCGATGCTGGAAATGTACTCGAGGAGAGAACATTCCGCAGTTTCTCCGACCCGGTTCCATCTCTGGTGGCCAATCTGGAACAGCAAGTGGCGAGCGAGTCTGATGCTTCCCGGCGTGCAGAACTGGAAGAACGTTTACGAGTTCAGCGAGATTATATGAACGCGATTCCAGAGGTTCGACCAACACCGCCCAATATAACGCTCGAATCAAAGATGACACTGTTCCAGGTAGTAGAAAATGGTAGCCGCGAAATTCAATTGCTGCATTTTGGCCGGGCCCACACTGGTGGTGACGTGGTAATTTTCCTGCCCCAGGAAAAGGTGGTTTTCACCGGTGATATGATGTTGCCTGGGCTCTCCTATATGGGCGACGGTCATGTTGACGAGTGGCCGAATTCTCTTGACGGGCTGAAGGCACTGGATTTTGAGTTCTGGTTACCTGGGCATGGACCAGTCATGCGCAGTAAACGACCTATCGAGACTTTTCAGGATTATTTGCGAGATTTGTGGACGAAGGCATCGACCATGCACAGCAACGGAGTGAGTTGGGAGGAAGCCGCCCAGCAAATTGACCTGACTGATCACTCAAGAATCTATCCTCAGATAAGGGGAGTAGGAGTTGATCCAAGAGCTGTGCGCCGAATCTACGAGCTACTCGATGAGCGATAATTGGTTATAAGAAAGAATTGGAATTAAAGAACATGGATGAGCGACCAATATTTATGCGTCCTGGTCACAATGCCGGAGACCTTGTGGAAGCAAACAAGTGGAAAATTTTACGGGAAGAAAGAGGGCTGGTAGACATCGAAGTGCATCTTCCCGATCATTTAATGAATCCAAGGAAGCAACTATTTGGAGGGTTCACCGGCACTTATGTGGATATGATTTCATTGTATACCTGTCGCACGCTATTCGATTCGGCTGCTAAGGCGGGTTGGTCTGCCACTGTGAACATGCGCATAGACTATTTTGCACCTGTACTCGGTCCAAAGTTCAAATTATTGGGTGAACTAATCAATGACGGCCGCTCTACATGTCTGGTGGCCACCACATTCAGTTCACTGGAAGGGGAGAAACTGGTTTACGCCATTACCACGCTCCGCAAAAATGCCTAATTAAGGCTAATTTCTGGCTGTTCAGTATGTTTGATAAACCATTCAGTATCAGGCACAAGCAGTTTGAGTATGGACCCCTGGCCCTGGGGGTTTATCGGGCATTAATAGCCGTTACATTGCTTATACCACTTTACTACCCTGAATACCTTGGGTGGCATCTGTTGCTATTACTGTTCCTGGGACTGGGACTACGTCCTCTTCTGGAATTAACTGGTATCTATAAGTGGCTGATTCATATGCAGGTCGTTACCGCGAGCAAACTCAATAAGGACTTTGACGAGGAGCATGCCAAGAAGATGGATCGCAAGATGCGCGATGATCGTTATCGCAACCGGCGGCAAAAGCATCCGGATTTACCGAAAAATTGGTGAACAGACTGTTGGGCGAAACCAAGAATACTTATCAATATGGTCATGTTCCTTCGTCGATGCCCCGCTAGCGACAGAAGCAGTCATCGCTAGCGAGCGCGGGCTTAATCGAGAATGAAGAAGATTATTCTTCCTTGGGTTGCTCTGGGAACTTGAAGCCTATGTAAGTTCCGGAACTTACCCCCATCAGGCCAAGCAGGGTTTCAGAAAATTCCGGCATCTTGAGACTGGTAACTACTTCAAATATAAAAATTGCTGCAAGTACCAGCGTCCAGGCAAATATCTGAAACCTGTGGAAACTCACACCACCCGCATCTGAAACGATGTCTCTCCAGAACCCTTTGGAGGCTCTTGCCACAGTGAGATCTGGAATTTCCGCCAGCATTCGCTCAACCTCTACCAGGCGTGTTTTCTTGCTTGTTAACTCTGCAGCAAGAGTTGCATCAGTTGTAATATTCGGGTCACTGGCCAGAACGCCAATACGATCGCTTAGTGTTTTCATCTCGGCACTTAACTGGTGACGTTTGTTTGCATTGGAATTTTTCTTGCTGCCATCGATAACGGCTGAGCCCAGGGCAGTGCTCGCACTGATACCCATAAGCCCCAAAAGAGATGCACTAATTGAGCCCAGCTCACCCGTAATCAGATAAATGAAAGGGTAAGCGCCAATTATGAGGAAGAACCAGATCGACATCTGCACCCGGCTAATACTGTAGGGCTTTTTCGCCCCTTCCGTAGACGGCTCTTTACCTCCGTCTCTGACCAGGTTGCTGTCGAATGCCAATTTTATAAATGCCAGCAAAATTAAAATCAGCAGAATTGCAAATACGATCAGGAAATTCATATTCGCTAATTCGATGGTCAACAAAGCGCTGGATTGAATGGGTGATCCATCCTCTTCACCCAGGCTAACTCGAACCTGAGTGGACAATGGGTCATCACGGCGCAAAATAATATTGTCCCATGTGTCCTTGGACTCAGTAGTTCTCTCCAGTGCAAATTCAGCCGTATTATCAGAGGGGAAACTGAGGCTTACCCCTGACAATGCCAGCCCATCGAGATATGGAACTAAAGTGTTGCCTTCTTGAATTAAAGATTCCAGCCCTGCAACGGTTAACGTCAGTGTTGACCCGATGCGTGCTGATGTATTTTCTTCATCATTATTGGTCGTTACACTTTCTACCATTGGTGGAGTCGCTGGTGGGGCATCTTCTGCAAAGGAATTGCCTGCTATAACCAGGCACAATATCGAGATTGCGGCGAACAGAGATCGGGGATGTTTAGGGAAGAGTTTATTGTTCATTTTTCTCTCCTGTTTGCTCTAGCTGGCTGCGGGTTTAACTAAAGCTTATTTGAGCAAATAGTTTGGGTGCACCGGAAATTAAATCCATCTGTGCCCGAACATACGCAATAGTCTCCGGGCGCACTTCGTCTGGAATTCCGAATAAGCCTTTATTGACCTTGAGCCATCGGGAGAGATGGAATGCCAATTCAGACTGCTTTTGGTTGAAATATTTCAACTCCTCATTGCGTTTACTATTCTTGTTAAGTTTTTGAGCTCTGGAATAGACATCACGCATTATGAGCAACGTATGCCAATAGGCGTCTATCAGAGTGTGATGACGATAGGCTTTTTCAGCTTGTCTAAAGTGCTTTCTATTGATGGGGTCTGCTGTGCGCAGTGATTCAAATACTTCATACAGATCTTCGTTCATCATCAGAATAGCAGACGTGGCAGGCGCTATCGTTGCCTTCGGATCATGGATGTTGATGTCGTGGGCAAAAGGCTTACCACCCACTTTAACGAACTTTTTGAGAGTTTTTACTATATCGGCGCGTTCGCTGGGAGTCATTCCCAGGCTGGCAAGGTTTTTAGCAATTACATCTTTGTACTGCTTCTCCTGGGCATTAAATTGAGGCCTGGTCTTGTCAAGCTTCAGTAGTGATTTCAGGTGCTTTAGTTTCAGATCAAATCCTACTGTCAGGGTACCCTCCGGTGTAGTGTCACCATTTGCTTCCGTGTAGTCGTCGAATTCCCCTAGTACATTCAAGTATGTACTGGGTTCAAACAGATCTGCCCCATCGAGCCCTTTGAGAAAACCGCGTACTTCACTTCGCTTAAGTTCTTTGTCTTCATGCCAGAGTCTGAATACATTTGTCAGAGCCGGATTTTGCGCAGATGCAGCCAGGGTCATTAAGCTGGTAAAACGAAGTTTTCGAACTTCATCCACCAGTGCCGGGTCATAGTATTTTTCCAGTTGAGATTTGGACGTAACTGAAATTCCCCCATCGGCAGCATTCGTATCTATCTCAAGCTCGGTCGCAACATCTACGATGGAAGTAGAGCCGAGATCGAATCCGAGAAAACTTATCTGCATGCTTGAAGTAGTCTTACTCTGTAAGAAACTCATTAGCTTACCACTGGCTTTGACACCGTCGATGCCTTCATCCGTTAGCAAAGTATGCACCGCATCGAAGGAACCCCGGATCAACTCTTTAAAAGCATGGTTATGCTGTTGCTCAAATTTGCTGAATTCGACAATTAGGTCGATTTTGTCGCCATCCGTATTTACCTCTTCCATCGCCAAAGCCAGCTCAAGTTTTGCCTTGTTGGTATCATTCGTGGCTTCAACGATCTTGCCCAGAACTTCAAAATATTTTTGCAGGGTGTTTCTGATGGGTTTGCTGAGTCGCTTGACTCGTGCATCGACATTGGCGGGTAGATTGGAAATCTTTGCGCCTTGTTTCTCCAATGCATCTAAAGTTCTTTGTGACAAATCCGAGGCTACAAATTGCTTTATAGTTTCGTTTAATTCTTCCTGGACCTTATCCAGTCCTTTGTCCAGAGCTTCTTTGATTTTTCCTTTTAGTTGCGCTTCCGCTGAGTGATTGATGCCAAGTGCGGTAAATACTTCATTCGCAATTCTTTCGGCTACTTCATCCACGTCTTCGTCGAGTGAATTTTTGTGTGTAAGTACCTTTGCTTCAAGAAAATTTGTCAGAGATTCTTCTGCGCTCGTACCCGCATCAAACCCTATAAGGGACAGTACAAGACTTTTTTCTTCATCATTAAGCGAATCAGAATTTTTCCACGCCTCGTTTAGTTTTTCCTTGACGAGTTTGCCGGGAGACGTGAATTTGTCGAATTTTGTGAGTACTGCTTTATATTCTCCCTGTACTTCCTTAAGTATCGTGTTGACTCGGGTAATTAAGGCCGAAAGGTCAATGCCTGCTTTTAGTCCAATGGTGGTGGTTTCGGTATTCTTGTTGTTTCGCTCTATCGCAACTATTACTCTATTTCCTTTATTCCAGGCAGTGATTTCGGTGCCTCCATTTCGCAATACATTGGCTGCAATGGAAACTGTGAGACCTACGTCGCTATTAAGAAAATCGAATCCTTTTTCGAGTTTGAAATTAGTGCCAAATTTGAACCCATACTTGTTTTGATAACGAACGGCCAAAAGCGATTTTGAGCTTTGAATAGCGCTTAGATCAAAAGGAGAAACGACGTCATCCAATGCCCGGGCGACAGCGATACCGAATTTTTCATCAGGTGAAGCTTTGAAGTAATAATCCAGATCGAGACTGCGATCGGCTTTACTTTCCATTGAGATTAGCGGTATTGATTGGGCCAGTTTGCCTTCTAAGCTTCCAGATGCGCCAATTGAGATTACATCTTTCTCTGATATCTGCTGGCTGCTCAGTGCTTTGCCAATTCTGTCGGGAAGGGGAACCCCAGCTCCAAAATTCAGTTCCGCAGTGGCTGAACCGCTTAGAGCAAAATTATGATTATCAGTTTTAACTAAATCGTTAGAACCATTCAGGTCAAATAACTCCCAATCTATTGCAGCGGGACTGCTTCGAAAGTTCTTAACATCCTTTCTGAAGTGTTCCCAGTTTTCAGGGACTTTAATTCCTGCTTTTTCGATGTATTCAATTACGCGTTCTTTAATCTCCTCAATCTCTTCTTCCAGCTTCTCTTCAAGAATGGATATGATCTTTTGCTTGGCTGCATCAGTGGTGGTTTCGTCTTTAAATGCTGCCAGGAGAGCGCCGAAACCTGACTTCAATTCCGGGGAAATTCCATTTATGCGACTAACTTTTTCTTCTAAGACACTAGCAGCTTTTACAAGCAGTGCGTTGCCATCGAAGTCAGCGATTGAACCATTGGATAGAAGATCTAGCGTACTCATATGCAATTTCCCTACTCTGTTTGATTTTCTGATTATTAGATTTGAGGAAGCACCCAATAGTCTTGTTCAGCTTCTGAGAGAGTTGATTCAGAATCCATCTGGGTCACGGATTTCGTGAGACCAGTTTATACAGCCTCAATGGGAGCTAGCAACATATTTCATGGGCAGTTGTCTAATGAAGACAGAGATCGACCTGGCAGAGAGTAGGCTGTCACAGGGTTTCAATTGGCGAAAAAAAAAGGGTGAATACCGTGGTATTCACCCTTCGTGTTGATCATAGAAGAAAAGTTACATTGAGTAGCCTTTCTCGTCATGGTCGCTGATATCCAGTCCTTGCTGTTCCTGTTCATCACTCGAACGTATGCCGGAAGTAATAGCACCTACCAGTTTGAAGAGTATGAAAGTCACAATCGCGGTGTAGATGCCGGTAGCCAGGATGCCGGTGACCTGCACCATAACCTGAGAACCGATAGTGGTGCCTTCTGCGAGACCGTTTCCGCTAAAGATACCGAGGTTCCCGGATACCAATATACCTGCCAGGAATGTTCCTACAATTCCTCCAACGCCGTGTACTGGAAATACATCCAGGGAATCATCGATCTTGAGGCTCTGTTTCATGTAGGTAGTGGCGAAGTAACAGATTACGCCACCGCTGAGACCGACAATTAAGGCACCCGCCGGTCCAACGCTGCCAGAGGCAGGGGTAATTGTGGCTAATCCTGCAACCATACCGGTTATCGCTCCAAGTCCACTTGGCTTGCCGTATTTGATCCATTCGATCAGCATCCAGGTAAAGGCCCCAACTGCAGCGGAAATATGAGTGACGAATAAGGCCATGCCCGCGGCGCCGTCCGCAGCTAATGCACTGCCTGCATTGAAGCCAAACCAACCGACCCAAAGCATGGCCGCACCAGTGAAGCTCATAGTGAGGTTATGGGGCAGGGTAGAGGAAGTGCCAAAATCTTTGCGCTGCCCCAGCATTATGGCGAACACCAATGCGGCAACCCCCGCGGTTACGTGAACGACCGTGCCACCGGCAAAATCGATAAGTCCCATTTGACCCAGCCAGCCGCCACCCCAGACCCAATTTGCGACTGGAAAGTAAACCACCAGGGTCCAGAGGACGCTGAACAACAACATGGCGGAGAATTTAATGCGCTCAACAAAGGCTCCTACAATCAAAGCCGGTGTAATAATGGCAAAAGTCATCTGGAATGCAGCGAACACTGTTTCCGGAATATCACCACTCATGGCATTTATATCCACACCTGCCAGCAAGGCTTTTCCTAGACCACCCCAATAAGCGGATTCTGAGGGCCCAAAAGCAATGCTATAGCCAACAAGTAACCACAGGATTGAGATTGCCACTGCAATGGAGAAGCACTGCATTAATACGGACAGAACATTCTTGGTCCTGACAAGCCCACCGTAGAACAGAGAAAGCCCGGGCAGGGTCATGAACAGTACCAGGGCTGTCGAGGTCAGAATCCAGGCCGTATTGGCCCCGTTAAGATCATCCTGTGCCAATGCAACTGAAGGCAGTAGAAGAATTGCCGCAGCCATCAACGCGGATGTTGTTCTTGTTTTTAACATTAGTATTTCCTCTACAGGGCGTCGTTGCCAGTTTCACCGGTGCGGATGCGAATTGATTGCTCAAGATTAGTGACGAAAATTTTGCCATCGCCAATCTGACCAGTTCCTGCCGCTTTGCAGATAGCTTCCACTACCTGATCGGCTAATTCGTCGGCTACCGCTATTTCGAGCTTGGCCTTGGGAAGAAAATCTATGACGTATTCCGCACCGCGATAGAGTTCGGTATGCCCTTTCTGTCTGCCGAAGCCTTTCACCTCGGTCATTGTCATGCCGCTAACCCCTAGCTCGGATATCGCTTCGCGAACATCGTCAGCCTTGAAAGGTTTTATGATTGCGGTAATCAATTTCATTGTTATTCTCCTGCACTATTTTGGGTCAACTTCTGCCTAGAGGTATTTATGCACCTTATTGGTTCATTATTCTTGTTGATCTAGAGAAACCGCTAAAAAAGGCACTCAGAAGTCGCGAAAACTTTATCACGCTGACCCTAAAAGCACCAATCATGAGCAGTGCCAAAAGCCCATCTTCGGCAATTAGCACAGAAAAAAGCTGCCAGGGCTTACTTGTTTGTTGAAGCATTGCCCGCGGGCGGTATGAGTTTTACCGTTGGTAAAAATCGGAGAGCAGTCACTCATTGAGGGAACTGAATCTGAATGTTTAGCGGTAACTATCATTGCCACCGTAATTAAACTCATGATTGCTCGTTTAATTCGGACTCCTAAAAGCGGGGTCTAAAAAAACGGGTGATAAGTCAGCTAAGGGGAGGGAGGGGAAGAAGGCTGACTTATCACCCGTATAGTGGGGAGGGACTGCTTATGCAGCGACTCGCTGCTGAATACTTCTCACTGAATTTATCAGTGGCAACATAATTACGAGGAAGACAATCACGTAACATGCGCCGAGCAAATACAGTGCTACTTCGAGGCCTTGCAATTCGGCCACGTAACCGACTACCGGGCCGCTGACAATAAATGCCAGCCGGAACAGGAAGCTGGTGATGGAGTTCGCTGTCGCGCGAAACTCACTTGGTACTCGTCGATTCAATGCGTTCACCAGAATTACCTGTTTCAGGCCTCGCCCCGTAAAGAGCAAGAGCGCGATTGCAATACCTGGCCAACCTTCAAACATAGCCATCCCGAAGTGGGCGAAGATCGGTAGTAAGCCGATAATGATCAAGGCTGTAGTGGCACCGAATCGTCTTTCGATAGCAAATCCAAATCGGGTTGCCGCCGCAGCAGTAAGACTCTGAACACACCAGAGCACTCCAAAAACCGCCAGGGATAATCCCTGTGCCTCCCAATAAGGCTGGATTAGCCAAATCGCATTGAAGGTCGCCAGACTGTAAAGAGGTATGGCGATTACTATCTGTCTGAGTACCGGATCGGAATGCAGCAAGTGTTTCAGAATTTCAATGATGCGTACCCGATCAGCAGTATCTTCACTTCGACGATAAGGTGGCTCCACAATAAATAGAGCAAATACCAGACATAGCCATGCCGAGGCCGACTGTGCCAATACCATGAGGTCGAAGGAGTAGAGCGCCAACGCTCCTCCAAGCAAAGCGCCTAATGCTTCCGCCACACACTTGGTTATTCCAATATGGGCAATGCCAGTGCTGTGCTCCTCAGATTCTTCTACAGCTAATGCCTTCTGAGTGTCGTAGAGAAGTGCCAGGTCAGCGCCTGAAAGCAAGCTGGCTCCAGCACCCAATGTGATCTCAAAAATCATCAGGCTGAAAAAGTCATCTGCGAAATTAAGCAGAAAATATCCGCTGCCATGAATGACGCTTCCAATCAGTAACGCGTTACGTCGACCGAATATGTCGGCGAAGTAGCCAGAAGGTGCCTCAAGTAACACTATGGTGGTTGCAAACACTGCCTGCAGATAAAAAATTTCCGCAAGGCTGAGTCCCTTCGACGCAAAGAAAGGCACAATCACCGGCACTATGACCATGAAGCATTGAAAAAATGCCAGGCCATAGATCAGTGGTATGTTTCTGTGCAATTTTCCGGACACAATAGTCCCCCTGTACCCAACATCCGATGTGGGTAGAAATTAAATTTGGTGCAAAAAAAAAGACCTCTAGTTGTTTGAACTTAGAGGTCTTTTCTTTGATTCTTTTAGTAGATACTTACTAAGCAGAAAAGCGCTCCAAGTTCGCCGCCCAATTCTTCGCCACACGCACGCAGAACTGATGACCTAGGGCGGTCATAGTCGAGTACATTGTGGGTAGAATGGCAAAAATGTTCATTGGTCTTTCAACAAGTTGTGTTGCAGTTCTGCAACGATTAAATACTCTCTCTCGATTTGTTGGCGAAGTTTCTTTCGACGCGTGCATTGTACTCTTATCACTAATCAGGTCAAGAAATAATTCCGGAATCCATGTGATTTGGATCACTTGGTTCGAAACTCTTGCTCTTCTTTCAAGATATATTCGAGAGATTCTCTTTTGCGACCCCATAATGATGCCAACAATGAACCGCTAATGTTATGCCAGACACTAAAAATGGCCCCGGGCAATGCAGCAGTCACTGAAAAGAATTCCAGAGCCAATGCAACTCCCAGACCTGAGTTCTGCATACCAACTTCGATAGCTATTGTGTGACTCTGACGTAAATCCAGACCGAGCAAGCGCGAAAGGAAGAATCCACCTGCAAGGCCACCAAAATTATGTAGCACGACAGCAAATACGGTGAGTACTCCAACCTCCAGCAGATTGCCGCTATTCAGTGCTACTACTATGGCAATGATCAGCAGGATGATTGCAATTGAAACACTCGGTAATAAATTTTGTACGCGTGAGACTTTGTCGGAAAAAAAAGAATTAAGCAAAGTTCCTAATGTGACTGGTATTAACACCATTTGCACAATACTGAAGAACATCCCGCTGCGATCAACAGAGATTGTTTCTGATAAATAGAAAGAGCAGAGCAGAGGTGTGACAACCACACCAGCCAGGGTGGAGCAAATTGTCATGCTGATTGATAATGCCAGGTCACCTTTTGCCAGATAACTGATGACATTGGAGGCAGTTCCTCCGGCACAACTGCCTACTAACACCATGCCAATTGTCAGTTGATTGGACAGCTGCAGAATGTTGGAAAGTAACAGAGCCAGAATTGGCATTAGCAGGAACTGCAAAACCAGTCCAATGAGGACCCCTCTGGGATCCTTGCCAATTCTCAGGAAGTCCTCTTTGCTTAGGGCAAGCCCCATACAGAACATTACTAAAGAAAGAAGAGGAACAATGAGTCCGCTTAGCCTGGAGAACAGATCGCTAAAGATGAAGGCAACGACGGCCAGGACTATTGCCCAGAGCGGAAACAGGGCGTTGAAGCGGTTCATTTCGATACTGCTGTGGTTCTCAGGGGCTGCCAGCATACTCCAATTCTGAACGGCTATTAAGCTTCAATTCAGACTGTATCGCTATGCTAGCAGGCTATTCGCTGTAACTTTTTCTGCGCAATGGCGTCAAAACAGTGGATAGGGATTCATAGAAGGGATAATGTCTCAGCTTGGCGCTTCGCTGATCCTGCTATGAGTAACTGCTGATATATCTAAGATCTTAGAAAATGGGGTACGAACAATGATCAAAAAGGCACTTTTACTGGCAATGGCCATAACACTGACCGGTTGCCTGATTACGGTGGATTCAGATTCCAGACCGCTGCAAACCGCCTGGGACGAGGGAGATGTTCATCGAATGCAGGTAGGTCAGAGTGATCAGGAGTATGTGCGCAATTCATTTGGTGACCCAACGACCAAGCTGAATTATGCCGATGGCACAGAAATCTGGAAATACAGAAATCGCTCCGAGAAAGACACGGAAGTAGGGCTATTTCTGGTGTTTTCCGTCGATGTTGAAGAAGAGAGGGTGGAAACTCTGTCAATTGAATTTGTCGATGGAATTGTCAGCAATTACTGGATCGAAGAAGACCGCTTCTAGCTCCAGCTGATTTGCGGCTCAGTCTGCAGTCAGTCTCGATCGGATGCTGACTGCAGTACTTCCTGCAACCAATTCTCAATCTCATCCCAGTTCAGGGTGAAAATATGGTGTGCGCCAGTAACAAGGGCAGCGTCCACTTTGGCGCCAGCTCGCTCCAATAAAGCGACACTATCATCCAGCTTGCGATTCCACCGGAAGTCGTCCTGTTCACCCACTCTCAAATAGATCGGCAGGCCTTCCAGGTCTTCTAAGTTAGTTTCCTCCAGCAATCGACCTGGTGTGGCCATCACGCCCAGATAACTTTCGGGGTCCTGAGCGGCAACAGCGAGTGCTGCGCTTCCTCCGGAGGAGATTCCTAACAATAGCGGGTTTTGCTCTTTTATTTCGTAGATGTCTTCGAGTTCATCAACAATTTCGGGGATCAGGCTACTATTCTGGACAAAAAATTTTCTCCCCTGATCGGAAATAGGCACCGCGATAGCCCAGCCCCGTTTAACCATCTCCCGGCCCAACCAGAATTGTGCCCTGGCCATGAACTCATTATTCAGGCCACCAGCAAACAGAATGGCAAGGGGTGGCGGCGCGGTTGTATTCTCCGGCTCGAAATACAGGACCCGAACACTCAGCCCATCCCCCAAATCCAGGGTGTTTTCCACCGCGAGCACGTACCCTGAAAAGAGTATCAGGTAAGCTGCAAACACCAGAAAACGGAGAGTTCCCATAATAAATCCACTGAAAAGAAGCAGAAATTATAGCAGCAGGCTCCTTTTAGCCGATTCCGGATGAGATGAAATACCCTACCTGACGGGCGAAATCTGGCTTGGGAGCTGTCCGGGACTCAGGTACTGTAACCTTTTAAGCCTATCCCCGTCCTTAAGAACAAATGCTAGCGCAATACCAACAGGCAATAGCCCAGTACCGGCAGAGAGTTTTTTCTTTCGCCCGCTATAGCCTGCGTGGCAAAGAAGATGCTGAGGATATAACCCAGGAAGTATTCATCAAACTTTGGCAGCACTGGAAAAAGATTGATCACAGCAAACTAGGTGCCTGGTTAATGAGAGTGGCCCACAATGCAGTTATCGATCATGTGCGTAAGCAGAAGAATGTAAGTACTCAAACCGATGAATATGCCGAACCCGAAGAACAGGCAGCGGATACTCGAACAGAGCAACAGGTGGATGACGGCAGATTTCGGGTTGAGCTTATGGCCAGTATCCAGTTACTGGATGATCCATTCCGCAGCATCATCATTATGAGAGACATTCAGGGAATGAGTTACAGCGATATCCAGCATACGCTTGATATGAGCGAGAGCCAGGTGAAGGTGTATCTGCATCGAGGCAGAAAGAAACTGAGAGATAACCCGGCGCTCCGTAAATTATTCGAAACAATGACAGGCAAGGATCCGGAGAATAAGAAAGCTAATAATAAAGAAGGAAATAAAAGCGATAAGTCTGATCAAGGAAAGATAGTTGAGTTAGGCAGCAGGAATTAGAAATTAGGAATTAAGAAGCAGGAAACAGAGAAAAGACAGAGAAAGATAGCGCAGGAATATTAATAAAAACGCCTGCAGCAGATAGAAATAGACAGTAATCCGAGTCAACGAGTAAACAGGTTCAGAGTTATGAGCGATAGCAATGAAACCCAATGCTATTTGGTGCAACTACAAATAGATAATTATCTAGATGGCGAACTATCAGCATCGCAGCAAGAGTCCTTTGTTAGTCACGTGCAATCTTGTGCGGAATGCGCTGCTGAGTTCCGCTATGCCCAGACCATCCACGATGGATTGGTTGATCTGCCTCTTATGGACTGCAGCGACGAGTTGGTAGAGACGGTACTCACCAGGGTTCAGCAGCAATCTCCGATTTCCAGCAGCTCATCTTCCGGGTGGTCCGATCTTTTAGGCTGGTTAGCCAGTGCTCCTTTGTTAGTTCGTTATGGAGTGCCTGCATTTGCGGTGGCGGTGCTGGCGGTCGGTTTATTGCCGCTTAATGAAACCGCTCCGGTTGAAGCGCCAGTGATAGCCAGCACGCCAGCCACATTGGCTACTACGCCGGTGGAATACAGTCCGGAAGAAGTTATGCAGGCTTTGCAGGATCTGAATCTGGCCATTCAGTATTTGAACCAGGTGAGTGAGCGAACGGAGAGCATGATTGGTGGGCGATTTCTGATGGCACCCCTGCAGGAAAATCTTAATGCGTCATTCGAACGCATTCGGGAGCGGGAAATTAGTCCGCTGAACAATGATCCAATTTGATTTTAACAAATTGACAATCTTTGAGAATTAAACAGGTGATCGATGCATACGTGTTATGTATCAATGAGAAGGCGAGGTGAAATATGAAGAAGTTTAAAATGCTAATCGCGACAGCGATTCTGTATTGTCTGATGCCATCGGCGGTGGCCGCAGACAACGATATTGAGAACCACCCAGGTTATGTCGATTTTTCTGGTCTGACTGACATCGCGAATACAGAACCAACGGTCGAGATTAGCCTTAAGGCACCGCTACTGAACATGATAACCAATCTGATTCGTGCAGAAGACGATATGGCAGCAGATTTTATCTCCAAGCTGCTTCGGGTTACTGTGAATGTGTTTGAGAGCGATGATGTCGACGTCGATCAGATAGCGGACTCGATGTCTGAGATTGCTGAGAATCTGGATGATCAGGGATGGGAAAGAGTCGTTCGTGTACGTGAGGATGGTGACCATGTGGATATCTATATGCGCATGTCAGAAGACTCAGAATTTATTCACGGAGTGGCCATAATGGTGGCAGAGCCTGGTGATACGGTGATGGTCAATATCGTGGGTGAAATTAGTGGTGACGATATCGCTGCTCTGGGCCGTCGCTTTGATATTGATGAGCTGGTGGAGTTGGAAACAAACAATTAGTTTGTAATAAGCCATTAAGCATGAACAGATAGGCCGCATAGTCAGTTAATGTGCAAACTGACATGCACTCAGGAGTAAAAATGAAGTCACCTAGTTTTCAATCGCCTCGAACTGTGATCGTTTTAACCTTGTTGTCACTGACTCTTACTGCGTGCATGTCTTTCTCTGAGCGTCGTTTACGACCAGTGCGTGAATCTATTGAGCAACAGCTGCCAGAGATTCGTCTGGAGAAGGAAATTGCCATCGCCGTGGGTGGCGGTATGTTCAACTTCTTGGATTTGATTAGTCACAATGAAGCTGATCTGTCAGAAGTCGATCATCTGCAGGTGGCTGTCTACGAGGTTTTTCCCAGAAGAGGGTATCGTCAGTTCAGTGATGATGTATTTCACCAGTCTCTCAATGAAAAAGATGGCAGTTTACTGTGGGAACGGATAGTCAAGGTCAACGAAGAAGATGAGCAGGTGTGGGTTTTTGTTGGTATGGACATGGAAAGAGAGTCACTTGATGCCGTTGCTGTATTTGTTGTAGAGCGTAATGAATTGGTAATGATGAATGTTGATGGAGAATTGCACGAACTGATTCGATTCGCATTTGCACCTGCCCGCGGCAAGCGCGGAGCCTATCGATCCTAGTCATCCAGACCAATCACTTCCATGCGTTCGCTGCCGGCGACGGTTACCTGGGTACCTTCTATGGTGGTGAAAGACCGATCCTGTAGCTGATATTTATAAACCTCATAGCTCACCGGCTGTAACTGATTCTCCCTGTGCAGATTTATGGTGAGTATTGTGTGGTCGTCCTGCCATCGAAAATAATAAACAGCCCCACCTATCCCTACCATAAACACCAGGAACATATAGGCTGCCGTACGTACGTCATCGGTGAGGTCGTCCTTATTTGCCGTGGTTATCTGTTCACCCTTGGCATCTCTTTCCTCTGCTATTCTTCGTTGCCGAATAACAAAGTAGGCGATAGCAATAACGGCGAGGGTGAGCAGGATTCGTCCGATCATGGTAGGTATATAGATAGCGCAAAGAGATGCCGATAATAGCAATGGCCCAAGTTCCTTGGCCAGTCGCGGATTAATGACGCTCGGGGCTATAATTCGTTTCTAAAGACCGGGAACGTAAATCGCTATTGGCCGGTCAATGAGCCAAAGGACAGTACAAACAGCAATTATGAATTCAGAAACATCGGAGAAGAGTTACGTACCGGATGGTATGCCGCCTTTGGACTTGAGTGGCAGAACTACCTCCTATTTTGAATTCTGGCCGATGTGGCTCATGTATATTCCTGTGGTTATCCAGTGGCTTGTCCTGGCATTGCGCTATAGAAGCTTGAGTTTGCCTCTCATAGCCAGTCCTGGCGTACCGCTATCAGGAATGGTGGGTGTAGCGAAATCCGCCGTATTCGACCTCGCCGGTGAAGAGGCCAGAGAATGGATTCTTCCCTGGATGGTCTATGAAGTAACCGCAGAGGATTCCGAACAACAGGCAGTGATTGTAAAGACAGGGCTGGAGATGATGGGTCTGCAGCTGCCCGTCGTAGGAAAACCCAACATCGGTTGCCGGGGGTCAGGAGTAAAGTTGCTCAAGACCAGTAAGGATCTTGCTTCCTATATAGAAGAGTTTCCGGAAGAGGCTAGTATTCAATTTCAAAAACTCAGCCGCTGGGAGCCAGAAGCAGGTGTCTTCTATGTTCGTCATCCCGATACGATGCAGGGCGAGATTACTTCATTGACCCTTAAATACACACCCTATGTAGTTGGTGACGGCAGTTCCACGCTTGGTCAACTGATTGCCAATGATCCAAGGGCTGGCGAATTACAGCATTTGTATCAACAAAGACATGCTGCCCAGTTAGAGCAGGTGATTCCTGATGGCGAGCCTTACAGGCTGGTGTTTTCGGCCAGTCATTGTCGCGGCGCTGTATTTCGCGACGGTAAAGACTATATCGACAAGCGATTGGTGAAGGCTCTGGATCGGGTGTTTGATGATATACCAGGTTATTACTACGGGCGTCTGGATATCAAATTTCGGGACTTGGAGAGCCTGCAGGCTGGTTATGATTTTGAAATTATAGAAATCAACGGTGCGAGTTCTGAATCGATTAATATTTGGGATCGGGATACCCGGTTGAGCGATGCATTTGCAGCATTGTTGCAGCAATACCGCACCCTGTTTAAACTTGGTGCCGCAAATCGCCGACGTGGACACAAAACACCTGGTCTGATGGCGTTAATAAGAGCCTGGCGTTACGAAACTAATTTAGTTAAGCAATATCCGAATAATGACTAATCCCTGTCGGCTTCCAATCAAGCCTCGATTCCTTGCCTCGGTGCTGGAAAGTATCCTCGGTCTCAAACCACTGGCGAAAGTATGGGACGACACCCCGCGGGGTCTGGATCCCTATAATTTTCTGAGTCACACACTCGGTTTGCTTGGCATCACTATCAGGACTGAGAATCGGGAAAATCTGGAAGAAATCCCCAGAACCGGGCCGGTGCTAATTGTGGCGAATCATCCACTCGGCGGGCTGGAAGGGATGGCCCTGGCGAAAGTTATTATGGAAGTGAGGCCAGATCTGCAGGTTCTCACCAACGAATTGTTGCGAATGATACCGGAGCTGGCGCCACTGTTTATAGGGGTGAATGTGCTTTCCAGTAATGCGGCTGCTGGTAACGTAGGTGGTATCAAGCAAATACATAAACACCTGAAAAATGATGGGGCTGTTTTGCTGTTTCCGGCAGGGATGGTCTCCGCCTATGAATTCAGTCATGGGCGTATTCAGGATCGGGAATGGAATCGACTGGCGGGACAGCTGCTCAAGAAGTATGAGGCAACTACTATTCCGGTACATGTGGGCGGAAAAAATTCTTCCTACTTCTATGGGGCGGGAGTTATTCATCCACGCCTGCGTACTTTACTATTGCCCCGCCAGCTGGCAAACAAGCAGGGTTTCGAATTACCACTTAAATTCGGCCGCCCCATTCCTTCCCAGGAACTTCGCCTGTTAAAAAATCCTGTTGCGGTAACTCAGTACCTGCGTGTGAGTACCGACGCTTTGGGGCAAGAAGCGCTGCCACCACAGAGCTTGCCTTCATTGGAAGGCATTGAAGAGCTGGATCTGGCAACAACCGCAGGTGAAGTGGATAAAGCTATTGAGGACCTGGCGGAATTTCGTCTGGTAGAGCATGAAGAATTCGATGTCTATTGTGCACCCTACGACCGCCTGGGTGCGATTATGGAGCAGATTGCCATAGCCCGGGAGGTGACATTCCGGGCTGTAGGCGAGGGAACCGGCCTTTCCAAGGACTCCGATGAATTCGACCCTCATTATCTGCACCTGTTCCTCTGGGATAAGGAAGAGCGTCGCATCGCCGGCGCTTATCGAGTTGGTTTAGTGGATGAGATCGTTGCCAAGCACGGCGTGAAAGGTCTTTACAGCCGTTCCCTATATAAGTACGACGATGCATTCATCAAACAGCTAGGGTCGGCAATTGAAATGGGTCGCTCCTTTATCCACGTTGATTATCAGCGGCGGCCGGTTTCCCTAAATCTGTTGTGGCGGGGTATTGGTGCGATTCTTGTACAACGGCCCACGTATCACACTTTATTTGGCTCAGTGAGCATTTCGAGAGAATACAGCGATCTGGCTCGATCTCTAATTGCCGATACTATGCTAACTAACTTTAAGGCCAACGAATTTGCACCGCTGGTACAGCCAATTACTCCCCACAAAGTAGACAATAGAGTCTGGACGGAGGATATGCTGGCGGAACTGTCCAACGTGAAGATGTTAGGCAAGCTCATTGGTCGCTGCGACCCGGGTAAGGCAGTACCAGTCTTGCTGCGCCACTACTTGTCCCTCAATGGTCGATTGGTCTGTTTCAATATCCATTCTGGCTTTAACAATTCACTAGAAGGCCTGATAGTAGTGGATGTGCGTAAAACCGAGCACAAGACCCTGGGTAGATTTCTGGGATCTGAAGGTCTCCAGCATTTCCTCTCGTTCCACAAATTGCAGGACTCTGCATAGGCTCTCTATAATCAAGGCATGAACAAGTTTCTCGCGGTATTGCAGATGGTAGCTGCGGTGGTACTGGGCATTCTTGCCCTGGCAACAGCTGTAAATCTGGTTCTGTTCTCCAATAATTCCCAGACTCTTTCTGTGGTCAATGTATTGGTGGGTCAAGGCGTGCTGATAATCTGCCTGGCTGCGGCCAGCAACATCATTTTCCGCAGAGGTCTCAATCGTTATCGCTCCCAGGCCCCGGATGTCGCCGATAGCGAAGGAATTGGCGAGTAAGTTTAAGGCTCGCTGGCTCCTGCATAGTCCCTCGAAAAGGCGTATAATCTCGCGCTTTTAGCTCCAGCCGGACCAAGCATGATTATCTTTGATGATCCCGAAAGATTTTCCCAGTTCCATCAGAACTGTGTGGCTACCATTGGTAAATTTGATGGTGTACATCTTGGGCACCAGCTAATTCTGGACCAATTGAAGGAAAAAGCTGAACAGTTCAATTTACCTTCCCTGGTAATCCTGCTGGAACCTCACCCAGAGGAGTTTTTTGCGGGAGTTGATGGTAATTGCCCCGCCCGTTTGACATCCATTAAGGAGAAGATGGAATTGTTGGAGAGCTTCGGTATTGATTTTGTTTTCCAACTAAACTTTGACAAGCGGACCAGCGAACTCAGCGCGCAGGAGTATGTTGAGAGTTTTCTCGTGGAAGGTCTGGGTGTAAGCAGTTTCATTGTCGGCAATGATTTTCGGTTTGGTCACAAGCGCAGTGGCGATTTCTCACTGCTACAGGCAAAAGGGGAGGAGTTCGGGTTTGAAGTCATCGAAACTGCCGCCTATGAACGCAATGGCCAGCGTATCAGTTCGACTTATATAAGGGAGAAACTCGCAGAGAGCGACTTTCCTCTCGTTGAATTACTACTGGGACGACCCTATTCAATGAAGGGTGAAGTGGTCCCAGGACAACAGTTGGGAAGTGATCTCGGTTTTCCAACCTGCAATATCAACCCTCATCGCCGGAAAATTCCATTGCATGGAGTTTATGCCTGCGAAGTCAGACTGGGTGACAGATTTCGGCCGGCTGCGGTAAACATTGGCTATCGCCCTACAATCACAGAGGCAGGAGAGGCACTGCTAGAGGCTCATATTCTGGACTTTGATGAAGACCTCTACGGTAAGTCCATCGAAGTAATATTTCGAGAAAAGATCAGGGACGAGAAAAAATTTGATGGACTCGAAACCCTGAAGCGACAGATTAGCGCCGATGTCGCGCAGGTCAGGGAAGTTCTGGGAGTGGCACATTCCTGATCTGGCACTTTTGAATAAGGCCAAATGCAAAACTTAGATAATTAAGCTCATTGTACTGAAGAATGAAACGATGACCGACTACAAAAGCACGCTCAATTTACCTCACACAGATTTCCCGATGAAGGCCAACCTGGCGCAACGGGAACCTGCGATGTTGCAACACTGGGATGATTTAAATCTCTATCAAAAAATTTGTGAGAAAAATGCGGGTCGTCCCAAGTTCATTCTGCACGATGGGCCTCCCTATGCGAACGGTGAGTTACATCTGGGTCACGCCATCAATAAGGCCCTCAAAGACTTTGTAGTGAAGTCACGACAGATGACAGGCTTTGATGCACCGTATATTCCCGGTTGGGACTGTCACGGATTACCAATCGAACACAATGTTGAAAAGAAGAAGGGTAAAGCTGGGCAAAAGATTGGCTTTGCGGAATTTCGAAAGGCTTGTCGCGACTATGCAATGGGCCAGGTGGATACCCAGCGCAAAGGTTTTATTCGGTTGGGAGTATTGGGTGACTGGGAGAATCCCTATCTCACCATGAATTTCCATACTGAAGCGGACATCGTCCGCTCAGTGGGCAAGATTGTCGCCAATGGACATATGGTGAAAGGTTACAAACCTGTTTACTGGAGTGTTGTGGGTGCCTCCGCCCTGGCGGAAGCAGAAGTTGAGTACCAGGATAAGCAGTCCTTCGCAATCGATGTTCGCTTCGCTGTTAAGAACCCGACTGACTTTCTGGGAAAATTTGATGGTTTGGATGCCAGTGCCCAGGACCTTCCGCTATCTGTTGTAATCTGGACAACAACACCATGGACATTGCCCTCAAATCAGGCCGTTTGTCTTCACGGTGAACTGGAATACGCGCTGGTGCAATGTGATGTGGGCAAGGGAGATGAGCTGCTGTTGCTGGCATCGGGCATGGTGGAAGACATCATGCAACGCTACCAGGCGGACTCTTTCAAGGTACTGGCTACCGCCGCGGGTGGAGTCTTTGAAAACGAATTGCTTCAGCATCCTTTTATAGATAAGCAGGTTCCGCTGATCCTTGGTGAACATGTCACCACTGAAGCGGGAACCGGTGCAGTACACACTGCTCCTGACCATGGTCTTGATGATTTCTATGTGGGTAAGAAATACGAAATCGGAACGCTTAACCTGGTGGATGAGAATGGCGTCTTTACTTCTTCGGCGGGGCAGTTTGCCGGTGATCATGTCTACAAGGTCGACGAAAAAATCATCGAAGTGATGGCAGGTAATGGCTCTCTGGTGAAGCAAGACACTATCACCCATAGCTATGCTCATTGTTGGCGAACCAAAACACCTCTTATATACCGTGCGACCCCACAGTGGTTTATCAGCATGACTGAAAACAACTTGTTGGACTCCGCGCTGGCGGCAATTAAAGACGTGAAATTTATTCCTGACTGGGGCGAAGCTCGTATAGAGCTGATGCTGAAAGGCAGCCCGGACTGGTGTGTGTCGCGCCAGCGCACCTGGGGTGTACCAATAACCCTGTTCGTGCATAAGGAAACACAGGAATTACATCCGCGTACCGCCGAGCTGTTCGAGGCAGTTGC
Organism: uncultured Pseudohongiella sp.; assembly: GCA_965227685.1. Taxonomy (GTDB): domain Bacteria; phylum Pseudomonadota; class Gammaproteobacteria; order Pseudomonadales; family Pseudohongiellaceae; genus UBA9145. Next base: position 328,665 of record CBDDGA010000002.1, read on the forward strand.
CCAGCGAATCGAAGAGCAGGGTATAGATGCCTGGTTTGAACTGGACGCGTCAGAATTGCTTGGCGACGAAGCGGAGCAATACGAAAAAGTCAGCGATACACTGGATGTCTGGTTTGACTCAGGCGTTACCCATTACTCTGTGATGGAGAAACGGGAAGAACTAACTTACCCGGCGGATTTATACCTTGAAGGTTCGGATCAACACCGTGGCTGGTTCAATTCTTCCTTAAAAACCGCAATCGCGATGAACGGGACTGCACCCTATAAAGAAGTGCTAACCCATGGATTCTTTGTAGATGCTGAAGGGCGCAAGATGTCGAAGTCTCTGGGCAACACCGTCGCCCCGGCAAAGATTTACCAACAGTATGGCGCTGATATTCTACGTCTCTGGGTAGCGGCTACTGACTATCGTGGTGAGATGACGGTTTCGGATGAGATTTTCAAACGTGTTGCCGATTCTTATCGCCGAATTCGCAACACCGCACGCTTCATGTTGTCCAATTTAAACGGATTTGAACCAGAGAATGCGCTACCCGTAGAAGACCTGCTGGCACTGGATTACTGGATAATCAGACAGAGTCAGTTGTTGCGCGACGAAATAGTTGAGCACTATCACGAATACAATTTTCTCAATGTTTATCAGCGTATTCATAATTTCTGCGTAATCGAACTGGGTGGTTTTTATCTGGATGTAATCAAGGATCGACAATACACGACAGCCGCCGACAGTCTTGCCCGTCGCTCGACCCAGACGGCGCTCTATCATGTCGTTGAACTCCTGAGCAGGATGATTGCGCCGATTTTAAGTTTTACCGCGGACGAGATCTGGCAATCTATTCCGGGCGAACGAGCTGAATCTGTCCTGCTGACAGATATGACTGATGGTACTCCTGCCCTGGCGGAATCAACGGAATTTTCTGATGAATTCTGGGCGCGGGTAATGGACGTCAAGGCTGCTGTAAACAAAGAGCTCGAAGTGAAGCGTGCTGCCAAGGAGGTTGGCTCCGGACTTAGTGCTGAGGTAGATCTCTATTGTGATGCTGAGTTACAGCAAACGCTGGCAAGACTGGGAGAGGAACTGCGTTTCGTGCTTATCGTATCACGAGCCAGTTTGCAGCGATCGGATCAAGCAGGAGATCAAGATACTCCGACTGAACTGGAAGGCTTGCGATTGAAGGTTAAAGCTTCCAGTCACAAAAAGTGTGAGCGATGTTGGCATCACCGCGAGGATGTAGGAAGCGATACCGCTCACCCAACTCTTTGTTCTCGTTGTTTAAGTAATATTGCTGGTGCAGGTGAGCATCGTGAGTTTGCCTGATCTGTCACTACCTTTCAAAACCTGGGTGATTTTGTGAACGAAGATTTGGCAGAACTGGTAACCGAAGGTTCGTTGGTCGAACTGCATTTCTCGCTGGCATTAACGACTGGAGAAACCATAGACTCAAATTTCTCCAGAAAACCCGCCAGGTTCAGAGTTGGCGATGGCAGTATGTTGCCAGGATTTGAAGAGTGCCTCATGGGCTTGCAGGCAGGTTCGGAAGTTGATGAACTGTTACCTGCTGATCGGGCATTTGGTGCTGTAAATCCCAAGAATAAACAGCAATTTCCCATTGCCAAGTTCCGGCATCTACTGGATGATGATTTGATTCCTACGGAGATAGGCAGCGTGGTTTCTTTTCGGGATCCCGGCGGAGGCGAGTTGCCTGGTGTCATTACTGCCGTTACTGACACACATGTGGCGGTGGATTTTAATCACCCTTTGGCAGGGAAAGATATTGAGTTTAAAGCTCGCATAATTTCAGTATTGGCAGCGGATCAACAAGCCGTGGAAGTAAAACTTTCATAAGAGAATTTGACTTGTCCTCATTAGAAGAAATTTCCAAGCCAAGTATTCATCTGGCGAACCCCAGAGGGTTCTGTGCCGGCGTTGATCGCGCAATTGAAATTGTTGAGAAAGCGCTCGATCTGTTTGGTGCTCCTGTTTATGTGAGGCATGAAGTTGTACACAACAAATATGTTGTTGATGCACTTAGAAACAGAGGTGCGGTTTTTGTTGATGAACTGGACGAGATCCCGGCGACTGATGAATTGGGTCGTAATTCGATAGTTATTTTCAGCGCCCACGGTGTTTCCCGTCAGGTAAAGCATGAGGCAGAGCAGAAACAGTTCAAGGTTTTCGATGCCACCTGTCCTCTGGTAACCAAGGTACATTTGGAAGTGGTCAAGTTCAGTCAGGCCGGCCGTGAGTGTGTCCTGATAGGGCATCAGAACCATCCGGAAGTGGAAGGGACTATGGGGCAGTACGACGACAGCCATGGGGGAGACATCTACCTGGTGGAGTCAGTCGAAGATGTGGCCCAACTTGAGGTCAAGCATCCAGAGAGTTTGTCTTATGTTACGCAAACTACTCTGTCGATGGATGATACTTCAATGGTAATCGACGCGCTCCGCGATAAGTTTCCACAGATCCAGGGACCGCGCAAGAACGACATCTGCTACGCCACCCAGAATAGACAGGACGCTGTTAAACAACTCGCTTTGGAGTGTGATTTGTTATTGGTGGTAGGTTCACCTAATAGCTCAAACTCCAACCGATTGCGGGAACTAGCTGAAAGGCTGGGCTGCGAATCCCATCTGCTCGACCACGTGGACGACCTTGAACCAAAGTGGCTTGCTGGTAAAAAGCGTATTGGCATAACGGCCGGCGCATCGGCGCCAGAGGTTCTGGTGAAGCAGGTGATGGAAACGCTTCAGGAGCTTTGTGACAGCGAATCGGAAGAAGTTCCAGGCGTGGAAGAAAACATAGTATTCAGTTTGCCCAGGGAACTCAGATCCTAGCGAGCTTCTACAAGTTCGCCAGTTGTTCCAGCTTTTCCTGAAGAGCTGCTAATGCAGCGCTCATTTCCCGCTCCTTGGCCTTTTCTTTGTCAACGACTGCTGCCGGGGCATTATCAACGAACTTGTTGTTTCCCAGTTTTGCTGTCACAGATTTCAGGTTGCCCTGAATCTTGTTGATCTCCTTCTCCAGACGCGCTTGTTCTGCGCTGACATCAATCAGTCCGGCTAGCGGCACAAGCACCTCGATGGTTCCATACAAACCGGTAGCAGATGCTGGTGCTTCGGCGTCTCCTGCCAGCCAGTCGATACTCTCCAATTTGGCAAGCTTTTGCAGGTAGGGCCGGTAGCTCTGAAGTTTTTCCTGATCGCCGCTGTTTCCGCCACGCAAATACACAGAAATTGCCTTGCCGGGAGAGATATCCATTTCACCCCGGATATTTCTGATGGCTACGATGATGCCTTGCAGCCAGGCAATATGTTCTTCCGCTTCGGGATTTGATTCCCCGGCGCTGAATCGAGGGTAGGGCTGCAGCATTATACTGTCGCCGTCGATCTCCAGTATTGGCGCCAACTTCTGCCACACTTCCTCGGTAATAAATGGCATGAATGGATGCAACAGACGCAGACTTTGCTCTAACACTGATAGCAATACGAGGCGGGTAGCCTGAGCTTTTTCCGGCTGGTTTTCTTCGTCCCAGAGTATGGGCTTGGATAATTCCACATACCAGTCACAGTATTCATTCCAGATGAATTCGTGAAGAATTTGCGACACGAGATCGAATCGGTAGTTCTCCATTGCTTCAGCTACTGCCTGGCTAGCATGCTGAAGTCGACTGATGATCCAGCGATCCGCGACCGAGTAATGGGATTCGTTGATGTCTTTGCTTACAGTGGCATTTTCGCAATTCATCATCACATAGCGAGCGGCATTCCATATCTTGTTACAGAAATTTCGGAAGCCTTCCATGCGGCCTATATCAAATTTTATGTCGCGGCCAGTGGATGCCAGAGAGTAATAGGTATAGCGAAGAGCATCAGTTCCATAGCCCGTAATGCCTTCTGGAAAAGATTCGCGGGTGCGTTTGGCAATTTCTTCCTTGATATGAGTCTGCATCATGTCAGCGGTGCGCTTCGCCACCAGATCATCCAGAGAAATCCCATCTATCAAATCGATTGGGTCGAGAATATTGCCCTTCGATTTGGACATTTTCTGACCATGCTCATCCCGCACCAGCCCAGTGATATAAACTTTTTTAAATGGGATTTCGCCGGTGAACTTAAGGGTCATCATAATCATTCGGGCGACCCAGAAAAATATGATGTCAAAACCTGTCACCAGGACATCAGTAGGGTGGAACTTATCGAAGTACTCCCGGTCGTCCGGCCAGCCGAGTGTGGAGAAAGTCCATAGACCTGAGGAGAACCAGGTGTCCAGTACATCTTCATCCTGGCGAAGAGCTACCAAATCATCGAGACTGTGTTTTTCCCGAATGGCTTCTTCGCTTGTGCCCACGTAGACATTATCATCCTCGTCATACCAGGCGGGTATGCGATGGCCCCACCAAAGCTGCCGACTGATGCACCAGTCCTGGATATTTCGCATCCATGCGAAGTAGGTGTTTTCCCAGTTTTTGGGGACGAATTCGATATCGCCATCTTCGACTGCTTTGATGGCTGGATCAGCGAGGGACTGAACGGCTACATACCACTGATGAGTCAGGTAAGGTTCAATGACAACACCGGAGCGATCGCCACGGGGAACCTTAAGTTTGTGAGGCTCAATCTTGTTTAGCAGACCGGCTGCTTCCATATCGGCAACTATGTTCTTGCGCGCTTCGAATCGGTCGAGACCTCGATAAGCTTCCGGTGCTTCATCATTAATAGAGGCGTCGTTGGTCAGCACGTTGATCATCTCCAGATCATGGCGCTTACCTATCTCATAGTCGTTGAAATCATGGGCAGGAGTGATCTTTACACATCCGGTGCCGAATTCTGGATCTACATAATCATCGGCGATGATTTTGATCTGTCTGTCACATAGGGGCAGATCTACCATTTTACCGATTAAGTCTTTGTAACGATCATCATCAGGATGCACAGCAACAGCGGTGTCTCCTAACATGGTTTCCGGACGAGTTGTGGCTATAGTCAGGTGGCCTTCACCGTCACTGAGTGGATAGTCAAAGTGCCAGAGAAACCCATCTTCCTCTTCCGAGATAACTTCCAAATCTGAAATAGCGGTATGGAGCTGAGGGTCCCAGTTAACAAGCCGGTTACCCCTGTAGATCAACCCTTCTTCATAGAGATCGATAAAAACTTTCTCCACCACGGCGGAGAGTTGCTCGTCCATGGTGAAACGCTCTCTCGACCAATCCAGAGAGGACCCCATGCGGCGTAATTGCTGAGTGATGATGCCGCCGGATTCTTCTTTCCAGTCCCAGACTTTCTTTACGAATTCTTCCCGACCGACTTCCTGGCGGCTGCTCCCTGCGGCATTCAGCTGACGCTCAACTACCATTTGAGTGGCGATACCGGCGTGGTCTGTTCCTACCTGCCAGAGAGCTTGTGCTCCTGTCATGCGATGGTAACGAGTAAGCGCATCCATGATGGCGTGTTGGAAACCATGGCCCATATGGAGACGTCCGGTAACATTGGGAGGTGGAATCACAATACAGTAGGGATCGCCGTCGCCCTGAGGGGCGAAATAGCCTCGCTCTTCCCAGGTTTTGTACCAATGATCTTCTAGTTGCTTGGGCTGGTAAGTCTTGTCCATCTGGCTCATCTAGCTTGTTCGGTGACATGTCTGGCAGCCAGGTGCTGCCAAAAAGGCGCAAGTATACATTATGGTGGCGGGCCGATGTGGATTCTGTCAGCCCTGGAGGGCAATAACCGACTAGAGTTTATGAGTTTCCAGTGAATAGCCCAGGTTTTGGTAGGCTCGATAACTCGATCTGCCCGCAGCGAGAACGTCGGGGTCGGTGCTTAATATCTCATTGATTTTCTGAATACCTTCGCCTTCAGTACAAGGTTCAGTGCTCAGATTAATAAGGACTTCAGTTCCCGGCGGGCTCTGCTTCGATTCTCCGATGAGTAGCTTTTCATTACCGTCAGTTGACTCAGATACCAGAGAGTGAGGAAGGAAGCTGGAAGCCCGATATTCCCATAACAGCTTGTCCAACCGAGCCGCCGCCGAACCATCCTCAACCCTCATGAAAACGCTGTGTCCAAGGGAAACAGCTTTTTCTGCCAGGCGGCAGGCAAACTGCAAACGGCTTTGATCGTCGTCGCTACTTAGCGTATAGAAGTTTACTTGGGTCATCAGGCCTTCTGACGGTTCAGATACTCCATCAGCAGGCTGACAGGGCGACCGGTTGCACCTTTATTGGCTCCGGAATGCCAGGCGCTGCCCGCAATATCCAGATGTGCCCATTTCAGTTTTTCGGTAAAGCGCGAGAGGAAACAGGCAGCTGTTATCGTACCTCCTTTGGGGCCACCTATATTGGCGATATCCGCAAAGTTACTATTTAGCAGGCTCTGATATTCATCCCATAGGGGTAAAGGCCAGGCCCGGTCCAGTGCATGTTCACCACAATCAAGCAGAGTCTCCGACAACTTGTCATTGTTGCTCAAAACCGCTGTGGCGAAGGAACCGAATGTAGCCACAGCGGCTCCCGTCAGGGTCGCAATGTCAATAACCGTGCGTGGCTTGAAGCGCTCGACATACGTTAGTGCGTCACACAGTACTAATCTGCCCTCGGCATCGGTATTCAGAATCTCAATGGTTTTACCTGACATGCTGGTAACGATGTCGCCTGGTTTGGTGGCTTTACTACCTGGCATGTTTTCGGCAGCTGCTACTATGCCGACTACATTGATGGGGAGCTTGAGACTCGCTACTCCACCCATGGTTGCCACTACGCTGGCTGCACCACACATATCGAACTTCATTTCATCCATACCAGCGCCGCCTTTCAGGCTTATGCCGCCGGTGTCAAAAGTTATGCCTTTGCCAACGATTGCATAGGGTCTGCTATCAGCAGGAGCCCCCTTGTATTGCATAACAATTAATTTTGCTTCTTCGATGGATCCGGCGGAAACGGAAAGTAAAGACCCCATGCCCAGCCTTGCCATCTGCTTCTCGGAGAGAATTTGCGTCGTAATGCTCTTGTGGCGGGCAGCCAGACTTTGGGCTTCGTTCGCGAGGAACGTGGGTGTGCAGACATTGCCAGGTAAATTCCCTAACTGCTTTGCAGTGTTCATGGCTTTGCCGACTTGTTGGCCATATTGCAGGGCTTTTTCCAGGGGCTTTCGACCTGTGCCCGTGACCGTGGAAGTACTTACACTGCGAAGAGCAGGGGTCTTGGGTTTCTTACTCTTGGTGGTGCCATAGCGATAGCACTTGTCTTCGATGGTGCGTGCCAGATAGGAGGCTGTCCATGAGCCGTCCCGATCCCTGGCTTGTAAACTGGTTAGTGCGAAGTGGAGGCTGTTGGTATCAAGTCCGGTAACGGCTTTCACAACTGCTTGTATCAATTTGGCAAGATTACTGGCATTCAGTTTCTTCTTCTCGCCACCTCCTACTACGAGTACTCGTTTAGCGGAGATGCCGTCCAGACCATAAAGAATGGCGGTTTCGCCCAATTTGCCGCTGAAGTCACCGGACTTGATCAGTTTGCCAATTGCCTTGCCGGAAGCTGTGTCGATGCTCTTGGCTTCCTCTGTGAGAGTGCCCTTGCTCCAGACAGTTACGACTAGACAGTCTGTGGAAATCTTCTCAATGGCGCCTGATTTTACTGAATACCTCATGGGTCAATGCTGCTCCTGGCAGGAAATAAACTTGGTGGAAAAATAGGAAAAAACAATCCTAAAGTTATTCAAATAGTTAAGCAAGAAAGGGTCAATTTTGAATCTGTCAATACTACAAAACCCAATTTATTTCTAATAAGATGCGCGCAAATTTCAGGTGATACCACACTGAACCAAGACAGGTTTCAGTTGTCTGAGATTCAAGCTGATCACTGTTTAGCCAAAGTGAGTTTCTCAGAGTTCGTCGGAGTCCTTATGCCCAGAGTAAAACTTAGTAATCCAGACCAGTTCGTTTTCAGTATGGAGCGCAATGTCGGTATAAGTGATCTCAACTATGCGAAACACCTCGATAGTGTGGCCATGGTCAATGTGCTGCACGAGGCACGCTTACAGTTTCTCGCCAATCAAGGATTTACTGAAGGCAATATCTTCGGCCTTGGTATGGTGGTAACTGATATGGCTATCGATTTTCGTTCAGAATCCTTTGCTGGTGACAAACTAATTATTGATGTTGGTGTGGATGATTTTAATCGCTATGGATTCGACATCTGCATGCAGATAACCAATAGCGCGCTGGAAACCATAGTTTGTCAGGCCAAATTTGGCGTAGTATTTTTCGACTTCGACAAGCATCAGATTGCCGAGGTGCCCTTGGCTTTCCTCTCACACCTGGATCGTTCTCAGGAGCAGGTTGCCTGAACGAGTCTGATGATTTAAAGCGGCTTGTCTAGCGGGCGCTTTGAACGCGGTACCAGTACCACTCGAGTCTTGCACAACCGGTCGTGCAAAGTGTCTCTATTGGCATCGAAATAGAGCCAAAAGTAACCAATTCCCAGGCAGAAGAATGCAGGCCAGGCGGCGATGAATCGCTTTAGCCCCTGGGTAGGTGTCACCAGAGTTCCATCAATATTTTCAAGTCGCAATCGCCAGGCAAGCATACCCAGAGTTTGGCCGCTCCGCAGCCAGAAGTACAAATAGAATCCAGTGCAGCTGGCAACCATTAATGTGAACAGCACAAAATCCTGAACCGGGTCAGTCTGCACCTGCTCATTGATGACCTGATTACTCTCGGTTCCAAAAATCGCTACAACTATGTATCCCAGCAGCATCCAGATGGCGGCGACCAGGAAAGCGTCATAAAGCAATGCGGCAAGACGTCTTAATAGGCCTGCCCGAGGTAATTCAGCGTTGATGTCCTCTTGCTCCGGTGATTCGCTCAAGCTATGGGAACCTCTTTCATACTCTTTACCTCTTCGAACCCAATGATGGGTGTCAGCAATGCCTCTCGCTGGCCGTCTATGTGAGGTACCTGGAGATCTGGAGTACTAAGAACCATGAACTATTTCAGCATTTCCTGGTTGTGGGGAGCGGCAGTATATACTCTCGATAAGGCTGGATATACCGTATTTGCTGGCTTTTATTTCCTTGTGGACCAGAGTTTTTGTTAGAATGCCCGGCCCTCGAGCGCACATACCCAGGCGGCGGGACCACTCGAGGTCTAACTCAGGACAATTCTCATGAACAACACTACTCAGCCACGGCATATCCGTTTGCTGGACACGACTTTACGTGACGGCGAACAGACTCAAGGAGTTTCATTTTCCAGCAATGAGAAAATGAATATTGCCCGCGCCCTTTTGCAGTCGCTGAAAGTTGACCGTATCGAAGTCGCTTCGGCCTGTGTTTCAGAGGGCGAGAAAGAGGCAGTGTCTCGAATTACCAGCTGGGCCGCAGAAGAAGGATTGGTTGATCGGGTCGAAGTGCTTGGCTTTGTTGACTACAAACGCAGTGTGGACTGGATTTCCAGTGCTGGCGGCAAAGTAATCAACTTGCTTTGTAAAGGCAGTGAAAAACACTGTCGGGAGCAACTGGGTAAAGACCTGAATAGCCATATCGAAGATATCGTCCGCACTGTCGAGTATGCCCATGAGCAGGGACTGCGCGCTAACATGTATCTGGAAGATTGGTCGAATGGTTACAACGATAGCAAGGATTATGTATTCGGCTTAATTGAAGGCACTGCACATCTTGGTATTGAGCACTACTTGCTACCAGACACTCTTGGACTAATGTCTCCGAGTGAAGTGCATGATTCACTAACTGACATGATGACGAGTTTTCCGGAGCAGGAGTTCGACTTTCATCCGCACAATGATTATGGCCTGGCAACAGCCAATGTATTGGCGGCGGTAGAAGCTGGAATCAATAATATTCATTGCACAATGAATTGTCTTGGTGAGCGAGCGGGCAACGCTTCTTTGGCTGAAGTTGCTGTGGCATTGAAAGATAAACTTGGTATGCAGCTCTCAATCGACGAGACCAATATCACGTTATTGTCCAGGATGGTGGAAAACTTTTCCGGTAAGTGGATAGCAGCCAATACGCCCATCGTGGGGGCTGATGTATTTACACAAACGGCAGGCATTCATGCTGACGGCGATCTTAAAGGTGATTTATACGTAACGAACTTGAGTCCTGAAAGATTTGCTCGCAAGCGCACCTACGCCCTTGGCAAGATGAGCGGGAAAGCGTCACTTATTAATAATCTGGATGAGCTGGGCATTCAGCTATCGGAAGAAGAGCAAGCCAAGGTCCTTGAGCGAATTGTGCAATTGGGCGATTCCAAACATGTGATCACATCAGAAGATTTGCCTTTTATCATTGCGGACGTGATGGAGAGTAAGGATTACCATCACATAACCCTGCTCAATTGCTATATCAACACGGGGTTCAATGTGGAAAGTACAGCGAGCATTCGTGTTGAGTATAAAGGTGAGGAACTGCAAGGAACCGGGGCAGGTAATGGCGGGTTTGATGCCTTTATGGATGCCATTACTTCAATATTGAAAGACAAAGATTTCAATATGCCTGAATTGGTGGACTACGAAGTACATATTCCCCGGGGTGGTCAAACCAATGCGCTGACAGAGTGTATTATCAACTGGGAGGGAGTAGAGCGCAGATTTAAGACCAGGGGTGTTGATGCCAATCAGGTGATGGCAGCAGTCAAGGCTACTTTGCGAATGATAAATCTGTTGACTGTCTAAGTTTTTATAGAGCAAAAGTGCATCCATGCACTTTTGCTCTGTCGTCGGATTTTAGCGGCGGCGAAGTGCGATTCGCCTTGTAAAATCCTCCTCGCATTTGCTACGCAAATGCCGCCATCCATGGCTCAATTTCAGAGTTTCGTTCTCAAATCTCAGTAAGGCTTGGGGTTCCTGGATTCCTAAGTCTTGGAGAGTTCGTCTGCTACCAGGTCGCCGAAGGCATCGGTGTTGATTATTTTAGCGTCGCTGGCAGGAGACTTGAGATCAGGTGTGGTGAAACCCTGGGCGAAGACGCTTTGCATGGCGTGCCAGAGATTGCGTGCTTCCTGTTCCATGCCAAAACTCATTTCCAGCATCATGGCCACCGAGCCAATCATGGAGTAGGGGTTGGCGATGTTCTGACCCGCGATATCTGGTGCTGATCCATGGGATGGTTCGTAGTAGGCTTTTTCGGGTCCTACACAGGCGGAGGGCATTAATCCCAGTGACCCCAGAATACCTCCTCCCTGATCACTCAATATATCGCCGAACATATTTTCCATCACCATGACGTCAAACTGGCCGGGATTTAAGCAAAGATAAGTTGCAGCAGCATCTACCAGAATGTGTTTTACCTCAACTTCTGGATAGTCCTTGCCCACCTCTTCCATCACTTCATTCCACAGCACACTGGACTTGAGCACATTACTCTTGTGGATGTTGTGTAAAATTTTCTTGCGCTTTTGAGCTGTATCGAACGCTACTCTGGCTATACGTTCAATTTGATCTTCATCGTACTCGAGGGATTCGTTCACGTAGCGTTTTCCACTTTCGTTGGTGCCTGTTTCTTTAGCGCCAAAGTACAAACCACCCACCAGCTCTCTGATGATGATGAAGTCTATGCCGTCGCCAATAATTTCCGGCTTAAGAGGTGAGAAGTGAGAAATCCCTTTCGGCAAGTAAACCGGGCGAAAATTTGCAAAGGTATCGTAACGACGTCTCAGTGGGAGCAGTGCGCCACGTTCTGGTTGTTCATCTACTGGGATTTTCTTCGATTCCTCATGGCTCAGGCCGATGGGCCCCTTCATTATGGCATCAGCTTTGTCGCAGAGGGTTTTCGTTTCTTCTGGAAAAGAATGACCGTGGCTGAAGTAGGCAGTTGCTCCGAATGCGGCGTGATGAATATCAAATTCGATGTCGTTGCGTGATTCCACCAGCCGCAGAATTTTCTCCGCCTCGGCTGTTATTTCTGGGCCAATTCCATCTCCATCGAGCAGAGCAATCGTTTTTGCTGACATTGTCATTCCTTATTCATCCCTGGTAGCGGATGATTCGCTATATTGTATTTGCTTCTAAGTTTACTTTGCGGCGAGGCGCGTAATTTATCACGCGGTCTAGCGGCTGAACAGCATCAGCTCTCAGCCAGGCAGATGGAATACAGAGTGGAAAGGGCGAGAATGTTGAAAGGTATTTGAGGGCTGCTTCCAGGGACACATCGGAAGTGCGTCCCCGAGGACTAAGGATTTAAAGCTTGCAGAACGACCGCTACCTGACGAATAAAAATCAAGGTAAGAATTATGACTATGGTGTACACCACGCCATCACTCAGCTCCATACCAAAAAAAGTTTTGGGTTTGCTGTTGCTATCAGATCCGCTACTGGAATCCAGACTGCTGCCAGTATCTTCGTCGTCGAAACTCATTTGCGATCCCTTGGTGTTTTCAGCCCACTGGGCTGGGTACAGTTCCTCACAAAAGCGTATCGGCAGCTTTCTGGAGGCCTTCAATCCCTAAATGGCGGTTGTTTCAAGATGAACAGACGCCGTACTACGAAAAAAGTGGGGTTTATAAGGTTTTGCAGGCAACCCTTCCCTGATCTGGCAACCTCAAAACTGGTACCAGCGGGCGGACTCGAACCGCCACGCCCGTGAAGGCAACGGATTTTGAATCCGTCGTGTCTACCAATTTCACCACGCTGGCACATTCCGCTAAGTTAACCAAACCCAATTGGCCCGGTAGCTCAGCAGGCCGCGCATTATACCAGTTGCCCTCTAGACCGCAAAGAATGGGAGTATAGGGTGTCGGTGGCAGGTCAGAATGCTTTCAACCTTGCCTGGATTTATATAATCTTGCGCCTCTGCCGAAAGAGCTCATGATGAAAGTAAGCGATTTTTCCTACCATTTGCCTGATCATCTGATCGCAAAATTTCCTACAGAGCAACGAACAGCCAGCAAATTGCTAGCGCTCGATATTGAGAGCAGCAAGCTCAGTCATAGAAAGTTTTCAGATCTTATTGAATTGCTAAACAGCAATGATCTGCTGGTGTTTAACAACACCCGGGTAATTCCGGCTCGATTGTTTGCTTGCAAGGAATCAGGAGGTCAGGCTGAGATATTGATAGAACGACTTCTTGATGAACGTCGCCTGCTCGTACAAATCCGGGTTAGCAAATCACCCAGGCCTGGCTCAAAGCTATTTCTGACTCACTCTCAGGGAGAACTGAAGAACAACGATGATTTGGTAGTTTTCACAGTGACCGGCAGGCAGCAGGAGTTCTTCGAAATAAAATTAGACTCCTCGGAAAGTATGGATAGCGTCCTGGAGCGATTCGGTCACATGCCATTACCGCCCTATATAAAGAGGCAAGATCAGGCACTCGATCAGGATCGATATCAAACTGTTTATGCAGAGGTGTCCGGCGCTGTTGCAGCTCCCACAGCGGGTCTTCATTTTGATGATGAGCTTCTCTCAAAGCTAAGGGAGAAGGGCGTCAGTACTGCTTTTCTGACCTTGCATGTAGGTGCTGGAACATTTCAACCCATAAGAGTTGAAAGGGTAGAAGACCATTCCATGCACAGTGAGCGTATCGATGTCAGTCAGTCAGTGGTGGATGCGGTCGCACAGTGCAGGAGTAGAGGTGGCCGTGTAATTGCTGTAGGAACAACAAGTGTTCGCAGTCTGGAATCAGCAGCAGCGAGCGGTGAGCTTAAACCATTCCAGGGCGAATCTGACATATTTATATTTCCTGGCTATGAGTTCAGAGTGGTTGATGCAGTGATTACCAATTTTCACTTACCGGAATCCACTCTACTTATGTTGGTTAGCGCCTTTGCCTCACAAAAAATGATACTTGACGCCTATGAGGAAGCTGTCAATCAGGAATATCGTTTCTTCAGCTATGGCGATGCGATGTTCCTCCATAGATAATCTGTCTGGATACCTAATTACATTGCTGGTTATCGAGCTCCAGGGCCAATTTTGGGGCCAGGAAAGCGGCCCCACAGGGGATTCTCCTTCTGCTATAATCCGCGTCCCGGATTTTTAACTTCATCATTCAATAAGGAATTTCAGAGAAAATGAAAGCCCCAGTGCGCGTCGCAATTACCGGAGCAGCAGGCCAGATCAGCTATTCACTACTATTTAGAATCGCCGCAGGCGAAATGCTGGGTCCAGATCAACCCATAATCCTGCAATTATTAGAAATAACTCCAGCCCTGGAGGCTCTTGAGGGTACGGTAATGGAGATAGAAGACTGCGCTTTCCCTCTGGTAGCCGGGATTGTGCAAACCGATGATCCCAATGTGGCGTTCAAAGATGCTGATTATTGTCTGTTAGTTGGCGCCCGCCCACGAGGTCCGGGTATGGAACGTAAAGACCTGCTCGAGGCTAACGCCCAAATTTTCTCTGTTCAGGGCAAGGCAATTAATGATCATGCCAGCCGGGATGTAAAAGTTCTTGTAGTCGGTAACCCTGCCAATACCAATGCCCTCATTGCCTACCGTAATGCACCAGATCTGAACCCCGGTCAATTCACGGCCATGACCAGACTCGACCATAACCGGGCGATCTCCCAATTGGCTTCCAAAACTGACAAGCACAGCACAAGTATCAAGAGCATGATCATCTGGGGTAATCATTCTGCTACTCAATATCCCGATATTCATCATTGTACTGTTGAAGGTGTGGCTGCGATGGATCTGGTGGACCAGGCCTGGGTCACAGATGACTTCATCCCAACTGTGCAGCAACGTGGTGCGGCAATCATTAAGGCACGCGGTGCATCAAGTGCTGCGTCCGCCGCCAGTGCTGCCATCGAACATATGCATGATTGGGCCCTGGGTACTGACGGTGAAATCGTAAGCATGGGAATTCACAGTGACGGTAGCTACGGGGTCGAAGAGGGGCTGATTTATTCATTTCCGGTCACCTGTGAGAATGGTAACTACCAGATCGTTCAGGGGTTGGCGGTTAACGGTTTCAGCCAGGATCTGATGGATAAGACAGCGCAGGAACTCAAGGAAGAAAGAGACGCTGTTGCTTCGTTGCTACCCTGAGCTAAATTGCTGCCAGCCTCATTGAGGCTGGCACCTTCCCATGGGTCCCGAATCTTTCCAATTAGTGCTGCGCAGTCAATTCTGGATATTTCAGTTTTTTGGCTGGTCAGTCTGGGTCGTCATGTTGGTCCTGAGGGACCTTTTCTTTGTTCCCCCTGAATACATATTTTCCAGGGCCCTGGTTGCAGGTCTAAGTGCTGCTGTGGGTATGGTGCTGACTACCGGGCTCCGCTATCTCTACAGGCTTTTTTGGGAGAGAGGTTTTGTAGTCAGGTTTCTCGTTACCTGGTTCGGGTCCATGTTCGCCGCCATGCTTTGGCAACCGTTCAGGAATACATTCGCCTTACTGCCGTTTGGGGAAGTGTTTGATGTGTTCGATGTTGGTGTAGAAGATCTGTGGGACGGTGTATTTTCTTCTTCTTTTCCCACGCTATTCCTCTGGAGTGGTCTGTATTTCGTAATTAAGTATTATCAGCTTTTTCAGGCTGAAAAGGAAAAGAGTCTTCGTTCTGAGGCCCTTGCCCATGAGGCGCAACTGCTCATGTTGCGGTATCAGCTCAATCCGCATTTTCTGTTCAATACGCTTAACGCTATTTCCACACTGGTTCTCTCCCAGGCAACGGAAAAAGCGAATGAGATGTTAATCAAGCTCAGTAAATTTCTGCGATACTCGCTTGATCATTCACCGTTGGATCGAGTGAGTTTTGCCCATGAACTGGAAACTTCCAGGCTCTATCTTGATATTGAGAAGGTGCGTTTCGGCGATCGGCTAAAACTGGATGTCTCTATAGACGAGGATGTTGAGTATGCACTGGTTCCAACCATGCTGCTGCAGCCGATAATTGAAAATTCAATCAAGCATGGCATTTCGAAATCTGAGCAGGGTGGCTGTATAGATATTTCTGCCTGTAAGTCTGAAAATACTCTCATTATTACGGTCACTGACGATGGTCCTGGGTTAGCGGAAGAAGATCTTCTCGATAAATCTTTCTCTTTTTCGAAAGGTGTTGGGGTCAGTAATATTAGAAATCGTTTAAGCGAGATTTATGGTGACAATCACACGCTTGAATTCCTAAATGCCAAGCCTGCCGGGCTTACAGTGAAGGTAACTATTCCCTATGACAGAGAATAACTTAACAGCGCTTACTACCGTGATCGTGGACGATGAGGAGCTGGCCCGTCAGGGGCTGAATCTCAGGTTGCAGGAAATCGATTCTGTATCAGTGCTTGCTCAATGTAGTAACGGAAAAGAAGCAATCACTGCGATAGTTGAATTGGAGCCTGATGTATTGTTTCTCGATATTGAGATGCCAGGCATGAATGGCTTCGAGTTGATTTCGGAGATACAGGGCGATGTCATGCCGATGATAATTTTCGTCACTGCCTATGATGCATATGCCATCGAAGCGTTTAAAGTTCATGCAGTAGATTACCTTCTAAAGCCAGTAGAGCTTGATCGATTGCAGGAAGCTATTACCACATGCCAGAAACGTAAACACCAAAGGGAAGCGGAAGACGAGAAGAGGCAGTTACTTGAGATGGTGGTCGCGTTGTCAGGTAAGTCTGAGGCTGCGATTGGAGAGATACTGGAGAGTGGGGAAGCACTGGTCGAGCATGTTGATCGGCTCGCAATCAAAGATGGCTCTTCGATTACTTTCGTCCCGGTTCGGGATATCGACTGGATTGATGCGGCAGGTGATTATATGTGCGTTCATGCCGGCGGTGAGACTCACATTATGCGCACTACAATGAAAGATCTGGAAGCCAAGCTGGACCCAACGATATTTCAACGAGTACACCGTTCAACGATCGTCAATCTCGAGCGGGTGGAAAAGGTGTCATCCCACATCAACGGGGAATTTCATCTGACTTTGAGTTGCGGATCATCTCTAAAGATGAGCCGATCTTACAAAGAGAAAGTAAAACACTTCTTTTAGTTTACGTTCACTTACGTTGCTCCGGAGCCAGGTGTTCCAGAGGTAGTGCTGTGGTGTTTATTACCTCTCTTAGCATGAAGCTTGACTGCACATCGGATACACCCTCGATGCGTGTGATCTTGTTGAGCAGAAATTCCTGGTAGTACTCCATATCCGGAACTACCACCTTCAGCTGATAGTCAGCGGATTGGCCGGTTATGAGCAGGCATTCAATCACCTCGGGATAGCTCGATACAATCTTGTCGAATTCCTCGAAGCGATCCGGAGTGTGACGGTCCATGCTTATCTGAATTAGTGCGGTCAGTTTAAGGTCTAGTTTTGAAGGGTCGAGCACGGTGACCTGCCCGCGAATAATGCCAGCATCTTCCAGTTGTTTTACCCGTCGCGCACAGGGCGAAGGGGACAACCCGATTCGATCCGCCAATTCCAGATTCGTTATGGCGCCATCTTGCTGTAGCTCTCGCAGTATGCGGCGATCCAGCTTGTCCAGTTGCATGACAATAGCCCGTCCAAATGTATAAGAAACTGGATGATACCAACCATATGGCAATATATCACCAATATATACATTAATATTAGAGATAATAGCTAATATGAGCTAGTTATAGTAGAAACTATGAATAGAATTACCAGGAATCTTGAACTATAGTTCACATTCTAGCGACGAGCTTGATATCACAAGTATTGAGCTGACGGCGAGGAATCTCACAAGGGTTCATTATGCCGAGAATCGCCCGGATTTAAGCAGCCAATGCAATGGAGACAGATCGTGTCGAGAGAACGCTTTGATCATCGAAAATACAAACCGTTTCAGCCCATCGGACTGAAAGACAGAACCTGGCCAGATCAGGTTATCGATAAAGCTCCTACCTGGTGCAGCGTTGACCTGCGTGATGGCAATCAGGCTCTGATCGAGCCCATGTCAGTTAGCCAGAAAATGAAAATGTTTGAGCTCCTGGTTGAAGTCGGGTTCAGAGAAATCGAAGTTGGATTTCCAGCCGCTTCTCAGCCGGATTTTGATTTTGTTCGTCGACTGATCGAAGAAGATAAGGTGCCTGAAGATGTGACTATCCAGGTGCTTACCCAGGCAAGACCCGAACTCATTCAGCGCACTTTTGAGTCATTGAAAGGTGCTCGTCGTGCGATCCTGCATGTCTATAACTCGACTTCTGTCGTGCAGCGAGAGAAGGTTTTTAAAACTGACAAGGCAGGCATCATCGACATCGCAGTTGCAGGTGCAGAAGAAGTGAAGCGCTGTGCTGAAGCTGCGCCGGAAACCGAATGGGTATTTCAGTACTCTCCGGAAAGTTTTACTGGAACAGAAGTAGATTTTTCTGTTGAGGTTTGTGATGCGGTGAATGCTGTTTGGCAACCCACTCCCCAGCGCCCTTCAATAATCAACTTGCCTGCCACTGTAGAAATGGCTACTCCAAACGTTTATGCGGATCAGATTGAATGGTTCTGCCGCAATATCAAAAACAGAGACTCTGTCATTATTAGTCTGCACACTCACAATGATCGGGCCTGTGCTGTGGCGGCTGCAGAGCTGGCAGTAATGGCAGGTGCTCAACGTGTTGAGGGTACATTGCTGGGTAATGGTGAGCGCACAGGGAATATGGACATTGTCATAATGGCCATGAACCTGTATAGCCAGGGTATTGATCCATGTCTGGATTTACACGATATGGATCGTATTGTTTCAATCGTCAGGGAATGCACTCAGATAGATGTCCATCCTCGACAGGCCTATTCAGGCGACCTGGTATTTACAGCATTTTCTGGATCTCACCAGGACGCTATCAAGAAGTGTCTCGATATTTATGAAGAGGGAAGCCCCTGGGAGATAGCTTACTTGCCGATTGATCCCAGAGATATCGGACGTACCTATCAAGATGTGATTCGGGTTAACAGTCAGTCTGGCAAAGGCGGTGTAGCCTATGTCCTGGCTAACAAATTTGGATTTCAGTTACCACGCTGGTTGCAGATCGAATTTAGTCAGGTAGTGCAGAAAGTAACTGAGGATACTGGCCAGGAGATCTCTCCAGATCAAATCTGGGAACTGTTCAATAGTCATTATCTGAACAATGAAAAAGCCTTGAGCCTGGAGAATTTCACAATTGAAAAAGCTGATGGCAAAGAGACGTTCACTGCCCAGCTTAACTATTCCGGTCAAGAACTGGAAATCAATGGCACAGGTGATGGTGTGCTCGATGCATTTGTGGAAGCCATCAAACAAGCTATCAATATTGATTTCGAAATCATGGAATATGGCGAGCATGCGCTTGGTCAAGGCGCTGATGCAGAAGCTGTAACCTATATCCAGATACGTTGTGATGGGCAGCGCTACAGTGGTGTCGCAATTAGCAAAGACATCATAGCTTCATCACTCAATGCGTTCATGGGTGCGGCAAGTCAGTTGCTTGCCCAGCAGCGAGTGGCTGCCTAGAGACTCTGTAAAAGGTCAAACAGTGGTTCGAGCCGCCGTAGCATGCGCCTCATAAGGGTGCGCCCAAACCGGTTGGGCTGCGTCGGCTCGGCGGCTGTCTGATCATGAAACCCAAATCTCCCCAAACTATCCTGTCACTAACTACGACTAATCAGTTAAAACCAGTATCCTGTGTGCTGAAACTTTATGACGGACTATCCGATATAGTGCCTAATTCCGGCATGATTTAAGTACGCAAACCTGGGACGAGTACCAGAATGAGCTTGATTGACGACGACGAGGCCCTGATTGCCGCAGCTCTCAATGGGTCGGCTTTTGCCTGGGAAAAACTGGTTAAGCGATACGAGAGCAAGATCTACAACCATGGTTTGCGCCTGATGGGAAACAGCTCCGATGCCATGGACTTGATGCAGGAAGTATTTTTGGGTGTATATCGCAATCTCCATAGGTTCAGGGGAGATGCGAAATTCAGTAGCTGGATATTCAGGATAGCTCACAATAAGGCTATCGATCTGAATAGAAAGAAGAGGCTGCTCGCAGGTTATCCGGTGGACAAAGATGGAGAAGGTGATGCCTTCGATTCCATACCTGATGAAGATGCGATCACACCCGAACTGGAGATACAGGAGTCACAGCAGAATAGCCACATAATGGCTATGCTGAATAATTTACCATTTGATCAAAGGCTGATAGTGGAGTTGAAGGTATTTCAATCACTGACTTTTGAAGAAATAGCTGAAATGCAGGGAATTTCAGACAACACTGCAAAAACCAGATTTTATACCGCGCTTAGAAAACTCAAAGGCGTAACGGAGGAACAGCATGTCCTGTCCTAAGACACCTCATATTCTGCAAGAGTATTTTGCGGATGACCTGGCACCTTTAGCTAAGGAAGAAATCGACAACCACTTATTACAATGTGCTGATTGTTCAAATGAGCTTGAAGTGTTGATGTTGACCCAGAGCCGACTTGCCGATTGGCAGGAGCAGCGGGTACCCCATTGGGACCGCGGTGTTGAATTGTTTCGCCGTGAGCATCGAGTTGAAACCAGATCAGGCGCATGGTTTTCCAGCTGGCAATGGATGCCAACTGCTGCGTCATTCGCCATGCTTTGTCTGTTAATTTTTAACACTACTGTGAGTGTTGGCGAGGGCGGATTTGCAGTTAGTTTTGGTTCTGGAGAAGGTAACCTTGATGTAATGCTCGCAGAATTCGAAGAAGAGCAACGCAATGAAATGGAGTCGTTGATCGCTCGCTTCGAAACCAGACAGGATGCCAATAATCTGCAATTGATGCAGGCCGTTATGTCGCAAACTCAACAGGCGACTGTAGAAAATATAGATCAGATTTATGCCTACTTCGAAGAGCAGCGTCGACAGGATATGCAACTCATGAGTCAGGGTTATCAGCAATTGGCTGATAGTGATTACGCGACAATTCAGTCGCTGCAGGAATTAGCGCAATTTGTAAGCTACCAAAATGTGCAGTAATGATTGAGCAGGCGCCAACTGAGAATTCAAATGAGAAATAGTCCATTCAATAGAATAGTGTCATTGTGTTGCAGCGTGCTTCTGATGAAAGCAGGCCCGCTATTAGCGCAGGAACATAATATCGAGGAGGTGCAACGAAACCTCTCGATCTTCTCAGGCATTTTGGAAGACTCGTTGTCCTTAAATGAATCTACTGGCTTGTTTGGCATGAGCCTGGGTGGTGTAGAGAGCACCTATCTGTTCCATCAGGGGGCAGTGTTAGAGATTCGTTCGCCATTAGCCAGCCGTCGCAATCGCATGGGGCTTGCATCTTTGAGTTCGGCAATGCAGTCCTTACAATTAAGACAGAATCCTTTCGAAGCTATGCGTGCTACATCTGTTTCACCTGCTGCAACGACTCAGGCACTGAGTGCGGCGCCAGTTGCGGCTGCCGGCGACAGCGTCTATCAACAGATGATGGAACGTATAGCGAATATTGATTATTCACTGGTGGCACAAACAGCAATTCAACAGGCGACACATTCAGCTCGTGCTTTGCGGGCATTGGGAGAATTGGACGATTCAGCCTACGACAACTTGAGTACCGAGATAGAAAGTATGCGGGACACAGTAGCTGTCAGTATTGCAGAGTTGCGTGGTATTGAAAGAGAGGTCAGAAATCAAGCGGGCAGTTCTACAACACTTGATAGTGCGGTATCAACGATCAGCAGTTCCGATAATTCACTTGCAGTTCGATTAGATGATTTGCTGCAGCGAATCGAGCCAATCCAGAATCAGGCGTTGTCTATGGCTCAGGACCTGAAGGCGCGATCAGAGCAGGCAGAACAGGACTATGCGCTGGCGTGGCAAGCGGATTTGGTGGAATTTGAAATCTTGCTATACGAAACACTCTGTGAATACGGCGGCACACTCTCAGTAATCCCAGAAGATCAGAATGTATCATTGATATTGAAAGACCTGGGCGAAGATCGTGGTGACAATCGGCGCACTGATCAGGTACACGTTGTCAGAAAAGCGGATATCACTTCTTGCGGGAGTGGAGATTTCGATGGAACGGAACTGGCCAGGCGTGCTACCCGCTATAGTTATTAGATTGGCAAATCGCAACGTCTGACACCGGTTATATTCCTAACGGAATTAGTAATTTCTTTCTCAAAAATTCACATTCTGTACCCTTAAACTCACCCAAATCAGGGTGAGTGTGTGGAATGGTTACACCTGAAAATTCATGCTTGGTGTCCACCCTTAATATCTTATAGAATGCCAGCGTTGTAGGGGCGTGCAGCCATATTGGCCGCTCCAGAATAAGCCTGATTCAGAGATGAGCTACAATGCTCAGCGAGCACAGAATCAGGAATCAGATATAGAAAAATCAGCTCGAAAAAGTCGTCGTTGAGGAGACAAGAATGGACTGCCCAAAGTGCAATTCTGAGATGCAAGAATTAAAGATCGAGACCTTGTATGGACAAGTGGTCATCGATAAGTGCAATAGCTGCAGCGGGCTTTGGTTTGACAAGGGTGAAGCAGAACAGCTCAAGGGCGATTGGATGGCTGAGTTTGCAGATAGCGGCGATCCGGAAGTTGGCAAAAGTTACAACACGGTCAGAGATATTCAATGCCCTCGTTGTGGCAAAACCATGAAGAAAGTAAATGATCCCAAGCAGAAGCATCTGGAATATGAAGTGTGTGAAGAGCATGGCATGTTTATGGATGCCGGTGAGTTTACAGACTACAAGCACGAAACCTTGCTGGATATTTTCCGCGACGTGGTTTCCTCCATAAAGCGTAGATAGCCAGATAACCTACTTGCGCTTAAGCGCTGGCTTAGAAGTTTTCTATTTAAAATGCCATCTTGGATGATTCCAGATGGCATTTTTTGTTGCCTGGGAATCAAGTGCCGGCATCTTGCCGAGGTCAGTCCAGTGTCGGGCCGCATTGTGAAAGTCAGATCCAACGGAAATGTACATGTCATGGCCTAGGGCTAATTCGCAAAGATGTTTGCGAGTCACCGGATCTATATTGCCATAGGAACCTTCGATGGCTTCTCCACCTGATTCTTTAAATTCCTCCACCAATTGCTGCAGCTTTCGTTTTGTAAGCGAATACCTACCAGGGTGAGCCAGGACAGCTATTCCCCCTGAAGTGCGAATAAGCTCGATAGATTCATGCATCTCCATCCAGTTAATTGGCACATAAATCTTACCCCGGCGACCCAGGTAATTTTTAAAAGCTTTATCCCAGTTTTTGCAGTAATTGTTGTCCACCAGAAATTCAGCAACATGACTTCTTGTCCAAGTGCTCGCTTTCAGGTTGTGCATGTGAGTGATTAATCCTTCAATCGAGAGCTTTTTCAGTCGTTCATCCATCGCCTGAATCCGCTCTTTACGTTTAAGCTGCTGTCGATTCAAAGAAAGGGTCAGGTCTCCCGAAGCAGGTGTTATTCCCAAACCTACCACGTGAATTTCCCTGTTTTGCCAGTTACAGGAAATCTCGACACCTGGAATGAGTGTTAGATCAGTGCTTGTTGCCTGTGGATCCGTGTAGCAGTCGACACAATCATGGTCGGTGATCGACAGGTGAGAAATGCCGTTATCCTGAGCTCTCCGGAGCAGAAATGACAGACTGTGTTCGCCGTCGGAATAATGGCTGTGACAATGGAAATCTGGTTTCACAATGGCAGTATACGTTGGTTACAGGGTGGATTAGCACTCTGGTGGAAATAAATCTGGCTATCTTGTAAGAAAGAACCCCGCGCTGAGGTCTTTTGATTGAAGATCAGGAATACATAATTACCTGTAAATAGTGACCTTGTAGCCGATATGCTATATTGGATTTAGCTACAGAACAGATTTCCCGTTGAATTACGGCTAAATGCTAATGATAGCTGTTTGACTGGTTACCTGGTTTTGTCTCAATAGGCGGTAAACAATTCTTCATGAAACCCTCCAATGCACTTCAGCGGTGTGACTCAGACGCACAACGTTTAATCCTGGGTTGTAAACACGGTTTAGATCAGTGCGCAGCGCTTGTGCAGCAGCTGTCTGATTCCTCGTTCACCTACGTGGAGGAGAGCAATTCCTCTATTGGCTGTCATTTAAGGCATATTCTGGATCGATATCAGTGTTTTTTTGCGGGCTTGAATAGCGGATGCGTTAATTACGACGAGCGAAAGCGGGACAAATCCATTGAGAACAATCTTGAAGCAGCCAGTTTCGCTATTGCCTCAGCAGCCAGAAGAGTTGAAGAGCTGGAGAATTCCTCTCAAAGCACCATTCAGGTCCAGGAATCAGTGCACCATCTGATTCCTCAGGTCCTAATCGAGAGCACCGTTGATCGTGAGCTCATGAGCCTGATTTCCCATACTACACACCATCTGGCAATTATTGCCCTGATCGCGAAAGGCCTTGGCTATGACCTTGGAAGCGATTTCGGCAAAGCGCCATCCACTATCGTGTACGAGCGTAAATAGCCAATTAAAGTCCCTCAAACCAGACTCAATACTTGACTAAAATACTTAGGTATTTGATAATTCCTACAGTTTTAGTCAGGTAACGGGTTTTCCAATGCGTCTAACTACCAAAGGCAGGTATGCCGTGACAGCTATGCTGGATCTGGCCCTGCACAAGGATCAGGGGCCTATCAGCCTTGCGGACATATCCCAGCGCCAGGCCATCTCACTTTCTTATCTGGAGCAGCTGTTCGCGCGCCTGCGCAAGAGCTCCCTGGTTAGCAGTGTGCGGGGTCCTGGAGGTGGGTACGAACTTTATCGTGATGCTACATCGATCTATATCGCTGAGATAATCGATGCAGTCAACGAATCGGTTGATACAACGAAATGCCGCGGAGCCGGCAATTGTCAGGATGGAGAAACCTGCCTGACCCATCATCTGTGGGAAGATTTAAGTGGGCAGATTCACAGTTTTCTTCAGGGAATCAGCCTTGCAGACCTTGTTGCCAAATCTGAAGTGAAGCGTATTGCTGAACATCAGGACAGACGACAGATGCAGGCGTCCGAAAACATCGATTTAAAGGAGGTCAGCGACCTTCAGATACCGGCCACGAGCATGTAAACTCGCCGGCTCTTGAACGAGGTCAGGAATACTATGCAATTTCCTATATATCTGGATTATTCATCAACCACCCCTGTGGATCCGCGTGTCGCGGAGAAAATGATGGAGTGTCTAACGCTCGAGGGGAACTATGGCAATCCTGCGTCCCGATCCCATGTTCTGGGTTGGAAGGCAGAGGAGGCTGTGGAGACTGCTCGCCGTAATGTGGCGGATCTGGTCAACTGCGATCCTCGCGAAATCGTTTGGACATCAGGTGCTACAGAATCAGATAATCTGGCAATCAAAGGTGCAGCTCACTTTTATCAAAAGAAGGGCAAGCACATCATTACTTCGAAAATCGAACACAAAGCCGTGCTCGATAGCTGCCGCCAACTGGAACGGGAAGGATTCGAAGTGACTTATCTGGACCCCGATGAGAATGGTTTGATTTCCCCGGAGGTCGTAGCCGCTGCCATACGGGAAGACACGACTCTGGTTTCGTTAATGCATGTAAACAACGAAATTGGAGTAATTAACGATATCGAAGCCATTGGTAAGATTACCCGTGAGAAAAAAGTAATTTTTCATGTCGACGCTGCCCAGAGTCCGGGTAAAGTAGCTATTGATCTTGAGGCGATGCAAGTCGATCTAATGTCTCTTACGTCGCACAAAATATATGGACCAAAAGGAATAGGTGCACTGTACGTTCGTCGTAAGCCACGAGTACGAATTGAACCACAGATTCATGGCGGTGGGCATGAGAGAGGTATGCGCTCTGGCACATTGCCTACCCATCAGATAGTTGGCATGGGAGAGGCTTTTCGCATTGCTCAGGAAGAGATGGAGGCCGAAAATGCCCGCATTCTTGCATTGCGTAACAGGCTTCTTGAAGGCTTGAACGATATAGAAGAAGTCTACGTTAATGGTGATCTCGATCATCGCGTAGCAGGAAATCTCAACATTAGTTTTAATTTTGTAGAAGGTGAGTCCCTGATGATGGCTTTGCGAGATCTTGCTATTTCATCAGGCTCCGCGTGTACTTCAGCCAGTCTGGAGCCCTCCTATGTGTTGCGGGCATTAGGTTTAAACGATGAACTGGCACACAGCTCCCTCCGCATTACGGTAGGGCGTTTTACTACTGAAGATGAAATCGACTTCGCTATCGAGAAAATTCATCAGGCAG
This sequence comes from uncultured Pseudohongiella sp., assembly GCA_965227685.1. Taxonomy (GTDB): domain Bacteria; phylum Pseudomonadota; class Gammaproteobacteria; order Pseudomonadales; family Pseudohongiellaceae; genus UBA9145. Next base: position 354,775 of record CBDDGA010000002.1, read on the forward strand.
TAGCTAAGCTACGCGAGCTATCTCCTCTGTGGGATATGTATAAAGACGGCGTGGATCTGGATCAGGTCCAGTGGGCGGCACATTAATAGTTAACTGATTGCTTACGAGGAAATCATGGCATATTCAGACAAGGTTATTGATCACTACGAAAACCCAAGAAATGTGGGCAAGCTGGATGATGACGACAGCAATGTGGGTACTGGCATGGTCGGTGCTCCCGCATGTGGCGATGTTATGCGCTTGCAGATCAAGGTAAATGATGATGGTGTGATTGAAGACGCCAAATTCAAAACCTATGGTTGTGGTTCGGCAATTGCGTCCAGTTCCTTGTTAACGGAATGGGTTAAAGGGCGTTCACTGGATGAGGCCACTGAAATCAAGAATAAGGACATTGCCGATGAGTTAGGCTTACCACCTGTTAAAATTCATTGCTCTGTATTGGCGGAAGATGCCATCAAGGCGGCGATCGCCGATGTGAAGCAAAAGCAGGAGTCGAAGTGAGGCAAGGTCTGCGCTTCAGACCCGGAGTTCTATTTACTTTAATCTGAGAAACCAATGGCCATATCAATTACAGAAACTGCTGCCAGACACGTATCGGAACAACTTGAGACTCGCGGCAAGGGAATGGGCATTCGTGTTGGTGTGAAAACCACCGGATGTTCTGGTATGGCCTATGTGCTGGAATTCGTCGACAAGCTGGAGGTTGGTGATCAGGTGTTTGAAGATCAAGGAGTTAAAATTATCGTTGATCCGAAGAGCCTGGCGTACATAGACGGCACTGAAATGGATTTTGTAAAACAAGGTGTCAATGAGGGATTCGAGTTCAAGAACCCGAATGCGAAAGGAGAGTGTGGCTGCGGCGAGAGTTTTAGCGTCTAGCTCTTCTCCTGTTTTCTACTCTAATTTTTTATAGTGCTTTCTCTGGAACATAATTTCTTCGAAATCTTCGAGATTGCCGAGGCGTTTGAACTCGACGAAGAAACTCTGGAAGATCGCTACCACAAGCTACAAACTGAAACCCACCCCGATCGTTTTGCCGGCGCAGAAGAAAAACTAAAGCTACAGGCAGTGCAGTTAAACAGTTACCTTAATGAAGCCTATGCGACATTAAAGTCTCCTCTGAAACGAGCCGGCTATTTGTTGCTGAGAAACGGCTTAGATCCGGAATCTGTAGATCAGAAAGATCTCGATATGGAATTGCTGCTTGAACAAATGCAGCTAAGAGAAACCCTTGCAGACTTACCTAAAGATGAATCGGCATTAGATCAAATAGATAAGATGAAGCGGGAAGCGCAGGTGCGAATTCAGGAATGTGAGTCGCGATTCACGGGAGCCTTGGCTGCAGAGGACCTTCAATTGGCCAAGAAGGTGTTTCATGAACTGCAGTTTCTTAACAAATTGTTCAATGAGACCGAGCAAGCTGAAGAGCAACGTCTAGGGTATTGATAGATGGCATTGCTGCAAATATCTGAACCTGGCGGTGAGGTTGCTAAACCTGCTCATAGACTGGCAGTTGGTATCGATCTAGGTACAACCAATTCCCTGGTGGCAGCCAGTTGTGGAGGTAAAGTTGAAATACTTCCTGATGAGGCAGGCCAGCATCTGCTTCCTTCGGTAGTTCACTATTCCTCCAGTGGAGAGACCATTGTAGGTTATGAGGCCAAACTAAAGGCGGCTGCCGATCCTTCAAATACCATTGCCTCGGTAAAGCGCTGGTTAGGCAAAAGTCTGTCAGAAATTTCCAGCATTCCTCAATCGCAACGTTTCGAGTTTGATCAAGCCAGAGAAGAGACGGCACCGGCATTACTTACTGCGGCTGGTAGCCGCAATCCTGTGCAGGTTTCATCGGATATACTGAAAGCATTGGTTGAGCGAGCAGAGACTTGCCTGAAAGGTAAGCTGGAAGGGGCGGTGATTACTGTTCCGGCCTATTTTAACGATTCTCAACGCCAGCAAACCAAAGATGCTGCGGAACTTGCAGGTATAAATGTCCTGCGTTTGCTTAACGAACCAACCGCGGCAGCGGTTGCATATGGTCTTGATACTCAGGACCAGGGTACCGTAGTCGTGTTTGACCTTGGTGGTGGAACCTTTGATGTTTCATTGCTCAGTCTCAGGCAGGGTGTATTCGAAGTGCTGGCAACAGGCGGTGATACGAGTCTTGGGGGCGATGATTTTGATCAAGCTCTATTTGATTGGTTGCATGAGAAGCTGGGTAGTAAAAATCTGACAGCAGGAGCCCGCGTTGAACTGCAAGATAGAGCCGAAGAAATAAAAAAGCTTCTGAGCGAAAAGGTTGAAGTGTCTGTTGAAATAGCCGGCCTCTCTGCTCACATTGACAGAGGCGAGTTTAAATCTTTAGTGCACTCACTGGTCAATAAAACCATTCTTACCTGCCGTCGTGTGCTACGTGATGCCAATATCACCGTCGGGCAAATCGACAATATAGTAATGGTAGGCGGAGCCACTCGCATGCCGGTAATTAGAGAAGCGGTGGCGGAGTTCTTTGGCAAAGAGCCGCTTGTCTCCATAGACCCTGATAAGGCGGTGGCAATTGGCGCGGGCATTCAGGCTGATGTGTTAATAGGAAATAAATCCGCAGATAATTTTCTGCTGCTCGACGTAAATCCACTGTCCCTGGGAATTGAAACCATGGGAGAGCTGGTTGAAAAAATAATTCCTCGAAACTCGACCATTCCAGTCGCCAAAGCACAGGAGTTCACAACCTTCAAAGACGGACAAACAGCCATGTCTATTCACGTAGTACAGGGTGAGAGGGAACTGGTGAGTGATTGCCGGTCCCTGGCCAGATTTGAGTTGAGGGGAATACCTCCAATGGTAGCTGGAGCGGCGAAAATTCGTGTGACGTTTCAGGTTGATGCCGATGGTCTGCTGAGTGTAGTGGCTGAAGAAACCAGCACAGGTAAGAAAACGGAAATTCAGATCAAGCCAAGTTACGGGCTGAATGCAGATACGATAGAGACTATGTTGCAGTCGTCCCATGAACATGCAAAACAGGACATGGAAACCCGGGCTCAACGCGAAGCCCAACTCGAGGCCCGGCAAATAATTGACGCCATCGACGCTGCCAGAGAAGTGGATGGTGAACTATTGCAGGCAGATGAATCCGAGAAGATTGACGCAGCTATCGCTACATTGAAACAGGCGATGGAAACAGCGAGTAGTGTGGAGATCCACGAGCTCACAGACAGCTTGAACAAAATTAGCAGCAATTTTGCAGCTCGCCGAATGGATTTGCATATCAAGTCTTTGCAAGGTGAGTCCATTGACAGTATTGACTCTGCAGGCGAAGAAGCAACCAGCACTGCGGATCAAACCTGAATCTATAAATTGAGTTAACAGACAGAATAGAACCATGCCGACATTGAAATTTCTTCCTCACGAAGTGATTTGCCCCGATGGTGCTGAGATAGAAGCTGAGACAGGTGAGAGCATTCTCGATGCTGCACTGCGCAACAAGATCTCTATCGAACACGCCTGTGAGAAATCCTGCGCCTGCACTACCTGCCATGTCATCGTCAGGGAAGGCTTCTACTCGTTGGAAGAAGCTGAAGAGAATGAAGAGGACTACCTGGACAAGGCCTGGGGGTTGGAGCCTGAATCCCGGCTCAGTTGCCAGGCAAAAGTGGCGGATGATGATCTGGTCGTTGAAATCCCCAAATACACGATTAACATGGTTTCCGAAGAGCACTGACGAGAGCGCGTAATGAAGTGGACTGACACATTCGAAATCGCCATGGCATTGGCGGATAATCATGAAGATATCGATCCGCAATACGTCAATTTTGTGGATCTGCACCGCTGGGTCTGCGAACTGGAAGACTTTGACGATGACCCTGAACGCAGCGGCGAAAAGATTCTGGAGGCCATTCAGATGGCCTGGATTGAGGAAGCTGAGGATTAATCGGCTGCAGGCCCTGGCCCGGCCTGGCTTTTAAGCCTCTAATCGCTTGAAAAATAGAGCTTTTTCCTACGGAAAAAGCGTACAAAACCAGCTAATTACCACGTATAATGCGCGCTCTTTTGAATTCACAGAATACTTGGAGTGACGATGGCGATCGAGCGCACTTTATCAATCATCAAACCGGATGCAGTGGCAAAGAATGTCATTGGCGAAATCTACAGCCGATTTGAAAAAGCAGGCCTCAAGATTGTGGCATCCAAGATGCTACAATTGAACGATGAGTCAGCTGGAGGTTTCTACGCAGAGCATCAGGGTAAGGGCTTTTACGCTGACCTGATCGAATTCATGACCTCAGGTCCGGTCATGGTTCAGGTTCTGGAAGGTGAAAATGCAGTAGCCTTGAATCGCGAGCTCATGGGCGCTACTAATCCAGCTGAAGCAGCCCCTGGCACTATTCGCGCAGACTACGCTAATTCAATCGACGCCAATGCTGTACATGGCTCCGATTCCACCACTTCTGCTGAGCGTGAAGTTGGCTACTTCTTCAACCCCGAGGAAATTTGTTCCTAATCCGTCGCGCAGACTCGAGGTGAGTTGAGCATGGAAACAGCAAGCCAACCCAATCTGCTTGGGTTAAGCCGCAGCAATCTCAAGTCTCTATTCGAAGGAATGGGGGAGAAGCCTTTTCGTGCTGAACAAATACTGAAATGGGTCCATCAACGTGGTGTTCTCGATCTGGATGCCATGACGGACATTAGTAAAGCTCTGCGTGAGAAGCTAAAGGCAAACACACAGATGCAGCTGCCGAAGGTGGTACAGGATTTTCCATCTGAAGACGGCAGTCGTAAGTGGATAATCGAAGTAGCCTCTGGTTCACGAGTGGAGATGGTGTTTATACCGGAAGCTGGTCGCGGCACCTTATGTGTCTCTTCTCAGGCCGGTTGTTCACTGGACTGCAGTTTCTGCGCGACCGGCAAGCAGGGCTTCAACAGCAATCTCAGTAGTGCAGAAATTATTGGCCAACTGTGGTGGGCAAACAAAGAGCTGGGAGCATTCTCTGGTGATGAAGGTAGGCGCGTAAGCAATGTGGTCATGATGGGTATGGGGGAACCTTTACTCAATTTCGACAACGTGATGGAAGCGATCGATCTTATGATGGACGACTGTGCCTACGGTTTGTCGAAACGTAAGGTCACCATCAGTACTTCAGGTGTCGTACCGGCTATCGAGAAATTAAAAGACCACACTGATGCCTCAATAGCAATTTCACTCCATGCTCCCAACGATGAATTGCGTAGCAAGATAATGCCAATTAACAAACGATATCCGATAGCTCAGTTGTTGGATTCGGTGTCGTCCTATATGGAAAGTTTGCCCGATCGTAGAGTGCCCGTCATAGAGTACACATTGATAAAAGGGATTAACGACCATCGGCAACACGCACGGGAGTTAGCTGAGCTGCTGCGGGATTTTCCCTGCAAGATTAACCTGATTCCCTTTAACCCTTTTGAATTGAGCCATTATCAGCGTCCCAGCGGCTCCGCCATCAGCAACTTTCGTCAGATTTTGCAGCAAGCCGGATATACAGTGACCGTGCGGACGACTCGGGCGGATGACATTGGAGCGGCCTGCGGTCAGCTCGTCGGCGAAGTTGCGGACCTTACCAGGCGGCATGACAGGCACTTGAGGAAAACCGGTAAAAATCAGGGAAAAGTCTTTGATGCTACTGATAATTTGGCGGTCGCTGCCGACAGAATAGAGTGAGAAACCAGCTTCCAACCAACGAGCGAGTGAAAATACCAGGATTGGCAGAATGAAAAGTCTGAAAATTCTAATATTGCTGCTGTTTGCCGGGCTATCTGTGGGCTGTGTAACCACTACTACCGGGGGGTTCAATGTTGAACCTTCGGCAGAAGAAGCCGTGGACGACTATATCCAGCTTGCTATAGCGTACTACGATGCCGGAGATATGGTGAATGCCCGAAGGCATATCAGCAATGCACTCGAACTGGATGATCGAAATTCTGAGCTGTACAACGTCCTCGCCCTGATTGCACAGGCAGAAGGAGATCTTGATCTCGCCACTCAGAACTTTCAGCGCTCCATACGTCTCGACAGGACTAACTCAAGGGCAAGAAACAATTACGCTGCCTTGCTCTTCACACTGGGCGATTTCAGAGGGGCCTATGATCAGTTGGAAGAAGTTACTTCTGACACCATGTATGAGGGTCGAGCCATAGCCTTTGAAAATCTTGGGCGTAGTGCAATTCGTTTGAACCGCCTTGATGAGGCTGAATTAGCTTTTCAACGTGCGCTTCAGTTAAATGGAAATCTTTATATATCTGCCGTTGAGCTGGCTCTACTGAGAGCCAATAGACAAGACTGGGTTGGCGCTCGACGTGTATTCCAGCAATACCTCACCACAGCACAATTCTACAATTTACCCCATACACCCCGTGCTTTGTTAGCGGGTATAAAAATTGAAGGTAATTTTCAGAATCGTGAATTGGTCGACGACTTTACGCGCATCCTTACAACCTTGTACCAGGACTCACCTGAGTATGCAGAGTATTTGAGGTTGGGTAATGTCAACTGATCATCTTTCCAATGCGGCGAACGAGTTTGTTTCAGAAGACGCCGGTGCTGGTACTGAGGTCTCGGGATCCACGCCAGGTCAGAGGCTGTCGAACGAACGAGTAGCACATAGGCTTAGTCAGAAAGAAGTTGCAGATAAACTCCACATTACCATCCATTATGTAAATGCAATTGAGCATGATGCGTATGAGAAATTACCCGGGGCAGTGTTTGCAAAAGGCTACATCAAAAGCTATGCCGAGTTGCTCGGGCTTGATGTGCAGGACTACCTTAACTGCTTTGAAGAGTTTCAAGCGCAGTTAAGAAGCGGTGCCGAAGAACAGGAGAATCGAAAGCGTCGGGCAACTGGTAAGCGCAATTTGAACATTGCCTTTGCTTCGGTGTTTTTGTTTGTAGGGGTGTTTGTTGCGGTTTGGTACTTCAATGGCAGTGAGGATTTAGACTCTGTAACGGTTGCAGGCGGTGCAGAATCAATCACTGAAAGTGATCCACGCTCCAATATTTCAGAGCCAGCTGTACCCGCAGAGATTCAGATTGAGGACCAGAGGGACCTTGCGTCTTCCAGCTCGCAGCTAGCAGATAACATTTCAGTTATTCCAGCCACCCCGGAGACCACGTTGCTGGACAGGGAAGTGGATGCTTCTGATGCGGAAGTAGCTGAAGAAACAATGCTTACGACCGCCGACTCCACTGAAGAATTCGATCAGGAAGAGTCTCAACCACAGGCCATTAGCACGCCGGTGGCGTTAATCGAGCAAGCTGTCACTCCCGATGAGTCCCTTCGAGTCATCACGATAACGGAAGACGGTGAAGATATATTAAGAATTAGTTTTAGCGGTGAGAGCTGGGTCGAAGTAAACGACGGTTCGGCTAACCAGGTCTATCGCGATCTGTTGGAAGCCGGCGATGTACTGCAGATCACCGGCGAAGCTCCATTCAATATATTGCTTGGCGATGCACCATTTACACAGCTAACCTTCAACGGAGATGAGATAGATGTCTCCGAAAATATCCGAATAGACAATTCCGCCCGGCTCACAGTCGGGCTCTAAATTAAATGCGAGCTGAAAACCCTATTAATCGCCGTAAAACCCGGCAGATCAAAGTCGGCAATGTGCCCATAGGTGGAGATGCGCCTGTATCGGTGCAGACCATGACTAACACCGAGACTACGGATGTTGATGCCACTCTTGCACAGATTCATCGGATGCAATCCGCTGGCGTAGATATCGTTCGCGTCTCTGTGCCAACTATGGAGGCTGCCGAAGCGTTTAAGAAGATTCGGTCTCAGGTCAGTGTGCCTTTGGTTGCTGATATCCATTTCGACTACCGAATTGCATTGCAGGTTCTGGAAAATGGTGTCGATTGTTTACGGATTAACCCTGGAAATATCGGTAGTGAAGAGCGCATAAAGGCTGTGATCGATAGTGCCAAGGATAAGGAGATTCCAATTCGCATTGGCGTGAATGCAGGTAGTCTTGGCAAAGCGCTACTTAGGAAATATAAAGAACCCAATGCAGAAGCGATGGTTGAATCTGCACTTACGCAGATAGATATTCTGGACAGACTCGATTTCCAGAATTTTAAAATTAGTCTTAAGGCTTCAGAAGTGTTTATGACACTTGCAGCATATCGCAAGCTGGCGACACAGATCGATAATCCTTTTCATTTGGGAATTACAGAAGCTGGGGGACAGCGTTCTGGCACAGTAAAATCTGCCATCGGCCTGGGCGCACTGCTTATGGAAGGTATTGGCGACACTATTCGGGTTTCACTTGCAGCTGATCCTGTGGAAGAAGTGAAGGTGGGATTCGATATCCTTAAGAGCCTCGGACTGCGCCACAAAGGCGTTAACCTGGTTGCCTGCCCAAGCTGTTCACGCCAGAACTTTGATGTGATTGGTGTTGTTAATGAATTGGAGTCAAGGCTGGAAGACATCATTACGCCAATTGATGTGGCTGTCATAGGCTGTATCGTTAATGGTCCGGGCGAAGCAAAAGTGGCTGAGATTGGTTTGACCGGCGCCAGCCCCAACAACCTGGCTTACGTCGAAGGTGTACCCGATCACAAGATCAAGAATGAAACGCTGGTGGACGAACTCGAGGCAATGGTGCGGGAACGTGTTGCGGCGAAGTTGGCAGTGGAAAAGGATCTGATTGCATCTGATTAAATTATCAGATGTTCAAAAACCTATGAGCAAGATACAAGCAATTCGGGGAATGAATGACATTCTCCCAGAGCAATCTCTTACCTGGCACTATCTCGAAAAGAAATTTCATCAGGTGGTCAAAAAGTTTGGCTACCAGGAAATCCGTTTTCCCATTCTGGAACAAACCCAACTATTTAAACGCTCAATCGGTGAAGTCACTGACATTGTCGAAAAAGAGATGTATAGCTTCGATGACCGCAATGGTGACAATCTGAGCTTGCGACCGGAAGGCACCGCCGGCTGTGTGCGTGCCGCGGACCAACACGGACTGCTATACAACCAGCAGCAACGGCTCTGGTATCAGGGACCAATGTTCAGGCATGAGCGGCCGCAGAAGGGTCGTTACAGACAATTCAATCAGTTTGGCGTTGAAGCTTTCGGCATGGCGGGGCCTGATATAGACGCTGAAGTCATTCAGCTATCAGCCGAACTCTGGCGCGAGTTGGACCTGACCGATTCGGTTAAGTTGGAGATAAACAATATTGGCAGTGCAGCTGATCGTAAAGCGTTCGGTGCAGCGCTAACGGAATATTTGAATGCCAGATCAGAGCAACTGGACGATGATTCTCGCAGGCGTATGGTTACGAACCCAATGCGGGTGCTGGACAGCAAGAATCCTGATGTACAAGACACACTGCAGGATGCGCCGACATTGGAAGACTTCGTTAACGAAGACAGCAAAGTTCACTTCGAAACATTACGACAGATTCTGGACCAGCTGGGAATAGACTACGAAGTGAATCCACGTCTGGTCCGCGGATTGGATTACTACAACAATTGTGTATTTGAATGGACTACCGACAAACTCGGCGCACAAAGCGCTGTGTGCGGCGGTGGTCGCTATGATGGTCTGGTCGCCCAGTTGGGTGGCAGAGCTACACCCGGGGCAGGGTTTGCCATTGGCATTGAGCGAATCGTGCTTATGTTAGATTCGCTCGGGAAGGTACCTTCAGCAGAGCTTAAGCCGATTGACGTTTATATCCTGGCAGTGGGCAAGGAATTGGCAGGGCAGGTATTGCAGCTCGCTGCTGATCTGCGGCTTCGCTTCCCAGGTCTGGGTGTGGTAAGTCATTGTGGTGGCGGTAAATTCAACTCTCAGCTTAAACGAGCATTCGCCAGCGGGGCCCAGGTTGCCGTTATTCTGGAGCGCGAGGCTGATAATGCTGCGCCTCTCGATTCAGCCCGGATTCGCCGACTTGATGATAGTGGTGAAGTGGTCAGCGCCGAATTAGCAAAAATTCCCGATCTGCTTGGTGAATTTCTCGAAAATTCAGGCAGCTAGAGTCGCCTCTGGCGCCTCGAACGGGTAAAATTAGCGCCTTTTTCCGGCTCCCCGGACAGAACTTTCGGGGCCAGCCAAGATCGAACAGATAGCTGTATTTATAGAAGGAGTAAGTCGTGGCGATGAACGCGGCAGAAGAGGAAACCCTTGAGGCCCTCAAAAAGTGGTGGGAGGAGAATGGCCGTAATCTGGTCATTGCCTTCGTTGTGCTATTCGCTGGCTACACTGGATGGCTTCTGTGGGCCAATGCGCGAGCCGATGCAGCAGCTACTGCGTCCGACCTTTATGAAGAAATCCTGACCCTGTCGCTGGCTGAACCTGGTGCCATTTTGTCAGAAGAAGATAGTGATCGCGTTCTGGCTATTTCTCAACAGCTGCGCAGTGAGTTTGAAGCGTCAATTTATGCCCGATTCGCGGCCTTGTTTGCTGCTCAGCAAGAAGCAGAGCGGGGTAATCTCGGTGATGCAGAAGCTAACTTGCAATGGGTATTGGATAATCCCGAGCAGGGCATGTTTGGTGAAGTTGATGAAGGCTTGTTGCTAACAACCAGTTTACGTCTGGGACGGGTGATCCTGGCTCAGGGAGATGCTGAGCGTGCTCTATCCCTGATCAATGCCGTTGACCCTAAGGAATTTGAAGCCGGGTTTGCTGAGTTACGAGGTGACATCTATGTGGCCATGGATCGATTTGTGGATGCCCGGGATGCCTATATCGCTGCTCAGCAGGCAGGTTCCCAGAGCGACCTCCTTCGCATGAAGCTGGATAATCTGCCAGAACAGGGATAGAGACAATAAGTTCATGAAAGCAATTTCGCACATGCCTATTCTAGTAACGCGCAATCTGATCACATTCGCGTCTCTCATTTTTTTGACGGGTTGTGCGGGAGTCAATTTAAATCCCCTTGACTGGTTCAGTGGTGACGACGAAGTGAATCCACCGAAAGAGTTGGTGGATTTCGAGGAAGAAATAAGCCTCCGGCGTCAGTGGTCTGTTGATGTGGGAAACGGACAGGGTGATAACTACACGAGAATTACGCCAACTGTCGATGGCAATGTGGTTTACGCGGCCAGCGAGAACGGAACAATTGTAGCAGTGCAGATAGACTCTGGTGACGTTATTTGGCGAGAGCGTCTGGAAGATGTGACTCTGACCGGCGGTGTTGGTGCCGGCGATGGCCTGGTGGCCGTTGGTACCAGGGATGCGGAAGTGGTTGCTCTCGATCAGGAGAGTGGCGAGTTGCTGTGGATTAGTGAAGTGACATCTGAAGTTGTGGCACCACCGGTAACTAATGGTGATGTTGTCGTTGTGCAAACAGTCGATGACAAGGTTGCTGGTCTGGAAGTGAGCAACGGTGAGCAAAGATGGATCTACGAATCGACACAACCGACTTTGACTCTGCGGGGGACCAGCAAACCGGTTATTACTTCAGTAGGTTCAGTTATAGCAGGGTTTAGCAATGGCACGCTTGTTTCTGTATCTGCAGAGGATGGTGTCTGGCGCTGGGAAGAACGGGTAGCTGTACCTGAGGGTCGCTACGATATCGAACGGGTAATTGATGTGGATGGTGATTTGCTTGTGGACGGCAACAGAATCATCGCTTCCAGTTATCAAGGTAATTTAATGGCGCTTGATATAGTCACGGGTCGCATAGTTTGGGGGCTGGAAGGAACATCAAGTTACCATGGTCTCGCACAAGGATTTGGGAATTTGTATTACTGCGACGACGAGAGTTTAGTTGTCGCTGTTCGAGATAATTCAGAAGACGTCGTTTGGCAGAATGAAGATTTACAGTTTCGTTCGATCACCGCGCCTACTGCGTTCACCAATTATGTGGCAGTGGCCGATTTCGAAGGATATATACATCTTATTTCACAGATCGATGGTCGGATTGTTGGGCGGACGCAGGTCGACAACGATGGGGTCAGATCTAATCTTATAGCTACCAGTGGACGTCTTATCGCCTACGGTAATAGTGGTACACTGGCTGCCTACAGCCTACAATAATTAACTCTCTCCAGCGCAGTAGCCAGGTTTCTGCGATGCAACCAGTAATTGCTCTAGTCGGTCGCCCAAATGTGGGCAAGTCGACGCTGTTTAACAGATTAACCCGTTCCCGCGATGCAATCGTAGCGAATTTGCCCGGACTAACCCGTGATCGTCAGTACGGCGAAGGTCAATTGGGTGGGCGTACATTCATCGCTATCGACACCGGAGGAATTACAGGCTACGAAGAGGGCATCGATGCGGAAATGGCTGCGCAGTCGCTGCAAGCCATAGAAGAAGCCACAATATGTCTGTTTCTGGTGGATGCTCAACATGGCCTGGCCCCTGATGACGACAAAATTCTCGATCACTTGCGCAAGACCTCCAAGCCTTTCTTCCTGGTAGTTAATAAAGTCGATGGCATGGACCCGGACCAGGCCTGTGCAGAGTTTCATAGCCTGGGTGTATCTAATCTGTTTGCGATCACTGCCAGCCAGGGGCGGGGTGTGCGTCAATTATTATCAGAGGTACTGGAATCATCACCGGAAACAGCAGTCGACAGCTCCGTCGAACAGGTGAAAGGTACCAAGATAGCCATAGCCGGGCGTCCTAATGTTGGCAAATCCACTCTTGTTAATCGCATGCTGGGTGAAGACAGGGTGGTAGTCTATGACCAGCCGGGCACCACGCGAGATAGTGTTTACGTACCATTTGAGCGTCGCGGAAAAGCTTATACTTTGATTGATACTGCAGGCATTCGCCGTCGCGGTAAAACCAGGGAGGCTGTAGAGAAGTTTTCTGTAGTGAAGTCTCTTCAGTCAATAAAAGACGCCCATGTGGTCGTGCTGATCGTCGATGCAAAGCAAGGTATAGTCGAGCAGGATTTACATTTGCTCGGTTATGTTTTGGAAACCGGGCGTGCTCTTGTAATAGCTATCAACAAATGGGATGGCATGGATCATGAAGACAAAGAGCGTGTTCGCATGGACATCCGCCGCCGGTTTACCTTCGTTGACTTCGCGCAAATACATTATATTTCCGCGCTCCATGGCACCGGTGTTGGTGATCTATACAAATCAGTAGATAAGGCCTACCAATCGGCGACCCGTGATCTCGCAACAAACCTGTTAACGCGTATATTGGAAGACGCCGTCCTTGATCATGCTCCGCCCACGGTGAATGGCAGACGTATTAAATTACGCTATGCACATGCGGGGGGGCAAAACCCACCGACAATCGTCATACACGGCAAACAAACAGGGAAACTTCCCGCTCATTACACGCGATATCTTGAGAAGACCTATCGCAAGAGTCTACAACTGGAGGGCACACCAGTTAAGATCGAGCTGCGTAGTGATGACAACCCTTTCACCAAGAAAGAAAAAAATTTAACGCCGCAGCAGATCGCTCAGAAACGCCGAATAAGCAAGAATCGGAAAGGCAGCAAGGCGGGAAAGCAAGGGCGCGGTATTGGAAAAAATGGCAGTAAAGGTGCAGGCAGCAGATAAAGTAGCTCATATTAGCGGCGTTAGTTGTGGGCAGACATAAGAAATGATTATTGATTTGAATGCGATAAAAGCAGCTGCCAGCAGATTGGCTGGGGTTGCCGTGCGGACACCGGTGCTGCACTCAGCTGTTTTGAATGAACGCCTCGGTGGTGTGGTTTACATCAAGCCTGAATGTCTACAGCACATCGGTGCATTCAAGTTTCGCGGCGCCTACAATCGCTTGAGTCAATTAGATGAAGCGGACAAAGTCAAAGGAGTCGTCGCATTTTCTTCCGGCAATCATGCCCAGGGTGTTGCCTATGCGGCCGCGCTACTGGGTATGCCAGCGACCATAGTCATGCCTGGCGACGCTCCACGAATAAAACTTGAAGGTACCAAACGTCTCGGTGCAACAATTCGGCTCTATGAACGACGTACCGAGTCCCGAGAAAAAATAGCTGAAGACATAGCCAATGACACCGGCGCTACATTGGTCCCCGCATTTGATGATCCTCATATAATTGCAGGGCAAGGCACTTGTGGTCTTGAATTAATGGAGGATCTGGCCAAGCGGGATGTGGTGCCGGACCTGGTATTGAGTCCCTGTGGCGGCGGAGGTTTACTGGCCGGACTTTCAACAGCTGTGAAAAGCACTTCGTCAACGGTCCAGGTATTGGGCGTAGAGCCTGAAAATTTCAATGATCACTTTCTTTCTAAACAGGCAGGAGAGAGAGTGAAGATTGACGGCACATCAGAAACCCAGTGTGACGCACTAATGGCGACTACCCCTGGAGAACTAACCTGGGAGATAAATAGTCAGTTAGTAGATGACTATTTGCTGGTTACCGAAGAGGAAGTCAGGCATGCAATCAGCTTCGCATTTCGTTATTTAAAACTGGTTGTAGAGCCCGGAGGTGCTGTGGCATTGGCGGCACTGCTTAACAAGCGAATTGATATCAGCGGTCAACGGGCTGCTATCGTACTTTCAGGTGGCAATATAGATCCAACTGACTTTAGTAAATGTCTAGAGCTCTTTCCTGACCCCTGAGCTCAAATTGATCTCGAAAGCGATTCCTTTTCATGTTTAGCAGCCAACTAGCGTACTCAGGAGTTCGCTTCCATTTTCTCTTTTCGCTTCTCCTGCCTGCGAACAGCCAGCCACGTGTCAGCGCTAACTGGTCCAGCACCAAACGTAAAGAGGACTAAAAACGAACACCAGTACAGTGCGGCCATTTCACCGTTGTTCAGCGTGGGGAACCAGGCCAGATGAGCTATCACATAAGCCATGGTCATATTTGCCAAGGCGATGAATGCGATCAGGTGGGTCCATAAGCCGACTAGAATTAGCACACCACCTACCAGTTCAATGACGCCGGCGACGAACAACAGGTTAATATCCATCGGCATTGGGTAGGAGACGATATCTGCAATTCTCAGCACAGTCATGCCGCTGCCCACAGGTTCTTGCGGGCTGTCTCCGAAGAGTTTGGCGTAACCATGGGTAATGAACATCGCTGCTACCAGGATTCGAAATACCGTCCACGAACCTTCTCTGCTTTGTTCTGTCATCCTGCTTAGCAGGTTATTCATCTTGCCTAGCATAGGTAAATTCTCCTATCGGGCCCGGCTATAGCTGTGAAGTAGCGGGATAAGCGGATCAGATGCTTTCGAGTAGAAAGGCAGGTCAAGTCGCTCTACACTAGTAAGTCGGCCTGAAATGTCGAGATTAGAGGGTTTCTCTATGTAGCCGTCCTGGAATTGCCGGGAATAAATTCAGGAGTATTACGATGGATTTGCCGGTACTGATTATCAAGACAGGGAATACAGTTGGGAGTCTTCTCAACAAAGGGGAGGATTTCGAACACTGGTTCTGCAAAGGGCTGGGAATTGAGTTCGATACCAGGCATGAGAATAATTCTGTAGTTGTAAGGAATGTCCATGAAGGGGAAAACTTGCCACCTTCAGACTCAATTGGCGGCGTTATTATTACAGGTTCGCCTGCTTACCTCACCGATCTGGCGCAATGGAACTTCAAGGTAGCTGAATTCATACGGGAAGCCCACAGCGCCGGTATTCCCCAACTGGGTGTGTGCTACGGACATCAGCTGATTGCCTGGGCATTTGGTGGTGAAGTTGGATTTAACCCGGGAGGGCGAGAAATTGGCACTGTTCCGATTGTGCTTGCACCGGAAGCTCAATCGGATGAACTGTTTAGTGGTTTACCGGAGCAACTATACGCTCAGGCGTCTCACCAACAGTCTGTGCTTCGATTGCCAGAGAATGCGGTTTTGCTGGGAGCGAACGAATTTGATGCCAATCACTGTTTTCGTTACGGTGGATCAACCTGGGGAATCCAGTTCCACCCCGAGTTCGATAGAGACATCACGCGAGCCTACATCAATGAAAGAAGCACTGATATTTCTGCTGAAGGATTGAATCCTGATCAATTGCTGTCAGAGTTAAGAGAAACGCCTGAGTCCGCCAGCCTGCTGGAAAGGTTTGCCGAAATTATCCAGCGGCGACGCGTTTAATCGCCTGCAGCAGCGAATTCTTCTTCTACAACTTCCCTGATTCTTTCCTGAGTGGGTCGTGCAATTTGCCGACCATTAATGAAGACTGCTGGTGTGCCACGTACTCCGGATGCGTTGCCGCCGCGCTGGTCATTGCGAATCTTGGCTATGACTTCATCAGTTTCCATATCAGCATGCAGTCGGTCCAGATCCAAATTCAGCTCCAGAGCATAGGAGTCAAACTCATCGTCCGCATTGGGAAGCACAGACCAGATTGCCTGGGTGGCGAACAGGTAATCATGCATCTCCCAAAACCGACCTTGCTTACCGGCCGCTTCTGCGTAAAGGGAAGCGCTCCATGAGTGTGGGTGGGATGTGGTGATTGGAAAGTGCCGAAACACCAAACGAGCCTTATCGCGAATATCCGGCCAGACCTGAGTCATATTCTGATGTTCTGTCGCACAGGCAGGGCACTGAAAGTCGGCATAGACAACTATGCTGACAGGGTTGCTCTGCATCCCTCTAATGTGATCATTTTCAGCAATCTGAACCGGTGAATAGGTAGGGCCTTGACCAAATAGAGTGTAAAGAACCAGGAGAGCCAGTACTGGTGCAACGACAAACAGGCCAATCTTGGCCATCAGGCGCCTGGTTTGCTCCCGCTGCTTTGCTGCTTTCTGTTTTTCCTCTTTCCTTTTGCGCTGTTCGTCCCGCTTTCCCATGATTCCTGCTTACCTGTACCGGCTTGTTTATGCTGCCGTTATCGTCTGGAGATTGATTGTGATTTCGCGCTGACAGTTTCTGCAGTTGAAAGCGCTCAAGCACCTAACTATACATAATTTTGCCAAGCAGGTTCCAGATTAGGTAAGGGAATCTTAGAGGAAGAAGCAGTAACCGACCTTGCTGCCTATGTGTATGCCCTGATCCTGATGCACGGTAATCCAGTTTTCGCACTTGCTGAAATCGGTAATCCAATGCAGGGCGGTTTCTACCAGACCCAGAATCAGTGAATTCGTGATGAGGTAGACAACTCCACCATGGACCAGGGAATGAGCAGTGAGCCAGTACCACCATACCGGGAAAAGGCTGTTCTCCTTGTCGTGGATCTTGTCGTTGCGATTTTTGCCGTAGCCCATGGCTTCAGGCTGCAACACGAAGTCTGCCAGTGCATGGCCGAATAGCAACATGAATAAATTTTCTAGCATCAACATCTCAATGTTTCCGAATTCTGGATGATCCGTTGTAGTGGCGATTTCCAGTTCCAGTAGTCGCCAAAATTGTTTCTACTGCACTGATAATAAGCACTTAGAATGCCAGTTGAGCTTATGGTTTCCCTATTATGTTATTTCGGTCACATTCTGACGCGCGCTTCGATCGAAATTTTCCCACCTTTTCCTCGGGGAAATCCTAATGTATTGATTGCATTGTTGGTTTTTTGATTCTCTAACTGCGGGGTGAGGAACAAATTGCCTGAAATTGTACCTTAGTGACAATTTGTGGCAGTCGATCAACCAGGTATGAATGCGGCAGATTGTGGAGAATGCCAGATGATCCTGACTACGCTATCAGGACCTTACTTGACGGAAGTCGCAGATGTGGTCTTTACCACAGATTCCACGCTGCCATCAGAAAGCTGGGAGATCAGGGTCTCGCCGGATTTCACTGACGAAGCATTTTTGAGTATGTCTCCACTCTGATTTCGCGTGATACTGAAGCCTCTCGCCAATACTTGTAGAGGATTCACCGCATTCAGTCCCCGGCTCAGTTCAGCGAGTTGGGACCGGGCTGAGGTAACCGTGCTTTGGACTGAATGCCGATATCGATGCGTCTGGTTTTCGAGTTGCTGCTGTAGTTGCTGAATCAGGCCTAACGGAGAGTTTGCTGTCAGGGTTCGCCTTCGTTGGTCAAGGCCGGAGGCGGAGAGCTGGAGCTGACTACCAATTGCTCGCTGCAGAGATGATTCTAAGCGATCGAGAGTCTGCGCATGCTCCTGCAAGCGTCGATCAGGGCGTTGCAGTCGTCTCTGAATAAACCCCAGAGTCTGCTGGCACTCTCTCAGTGATGAGGAAAATAACTGAGTAATCTGCTGCTTGTAGCCTTCCAGAAGGTCCTCATAGTCGTCCTTGCTGGGGCTCATGAGTTCAGCGGCTGCCGACGGAGTAGGGGCTCGTAAGTCAGCTACAAAATCAGCGATTGTGAAATCTACTTCGTGTCCCACGGCACTAGTCACAGGTAGCTCACTGGCGAAGATTGCCCGGGCGACATTCTCCTCATTGAAGGCCTGCAGATCCTCCAGAGATCCACCCCCTCGGCCCACGATAATGGCGTCGATTTCGAGTTTTTCAGCCAGTTTGTTTGCAGTCGCTATGGCACGAACTATCTCACCGGGGGCGTCTTTTCCCTGCACGGCAACCGGGAACAGGGTGAGTTTAATTGCAGGAAACCGACGCTTGAACACGGTGATCATGTCGCGCACGGCAGCACCTGTGCTGGAAGTGACTAAACCGATATGTTGAAAGTCCGGAGTGATTTCCTGCTTGTGCTCGTCGTCAAACAGGCCTTCTTTGTGGAGTTTCGATTTTAATTCTTCAAATGCGCGGCGGAGTGCCCCATCTCCTGCTTCTTCCATGGCATCAGTTATAAGCTGATAATCGCCCCGTCCTTCATAAATGCTAAGTCGGCCGCGGAGCATAACCTGCATGCCATCGCGGGGCCGAAATCTCAGCACCTGATTGCGATTTCTGAACATGGCACAGCGGATCTGGGAATTTTTATCCTTGAGTGTGAAATACCAGTGACCGGACGCAGGAGTTGCCAAGTTTGAAATTTCCCCTTCCACGAGTACATTGGGAAAATTGGTTTCCAGTAAAGACCTGGCAAGTTTGTTCAGGCTGGAAACACTAAGTACAGAATCACTACTCTTGTCTGGGATTTGGACGAAATGAGGCATGGCCTCAAGTCTACCTCAGTGGCAGTGCAAACGACATGCCGCTCCTGATTGGGCGGCATGTCGAATAGATTGGTAGAGGGTGTAGAGGAAGTCTGGTAAGTGGAATTTATCCTATGGAGCCCCAACTACATAATTTTCATCAAGCTTGGAAAAGTTCTCAATATTGCGAAGAGAGCCGTCGAGCTCGAAAGAGGTTACTTCAAGTTTCTTGCCAGCCGGGCCAAATGGGAAGGTCACTTTAACAAAAGCACTGGCTCCGCTGTTTGTAACAAGGCCAGCTGAGATTGCGTAGCTTTTGGAAACCCCAAGCGCACTCCACTCACAGGCACCATCGCCTGTCGATTCCAGTTCGAAAAACTCATCGCCGTATTTATGGTCTTGTTCAACACTTTTAATAACCAATGTGCACTGGCCGTTACCATTGGCATCTCCAGGAGATCTATATACTCCATCGACCAGTGACTCAGCTAGTGCGAGTTGAGAAGAAAACATCCCGGTAAGCAGAACAGAAGTAAAAGTAGCTAATTTTTTCATAGGACACCTGTAATAGTTGCGCCGCACAGCGGCCAAGTCTGGCTATTCCGAAATAGCTCAAGCAGCCTCTATGGTATTGGTCTGGCTATGAAGATTATTGACCTAAATCAAGTGGCGGTCGCTCAGATGTCCCAATTGGGAGCCGAAAATCGCCAGGGATCAGCTGTGTTAGACTGCCCGTTCTGGAGCGCTCATTACCTGAACGCTTGGACATTTATGTGCGAGGCCTGCAGTGAAACTGGAAGTTCATTCCCCTAATTCTGATACTCAATACAGCTCAAGTCTGGAATCAGGAGACTACGTTCCTTATTTCTATATTAAGAACGGTGACAGAGTGCTGGATATTCAGGTCAAGGCTGCCGATTCAATTCTAATTATCGCGATTTCTCACCAGGCCACAGATGAACTGGCGAAGGCGTTATCTGAACCGGTACCCTGGAATCGTTTCATTATCACCGATGGTTCGACCGGTATCAGTGATGACTCATTGTTTATAGACGCTAATGTTCATCGATTGTTCGCAAAGGATGGTTGCGCTGTGAGTGTTTGCCTGTGTGACAGTAACCTGAAGATTCGTCATTTTTGTTCAGGAAACAGCGTAGAAGATCTGCTTTTGAAAATTAGTGAAGACGGAAGTGATAGTCCGCCTGGCTCTCCACCTCCGGTTCTTCTCATTCCTGATGTTATTTCTGATGATCTGGCGGCGCGCCTAGTCGCTTATCTCGACGCAAATTCTGCCAATGCATTTCGCAATACCAGTGACTACAAATCCAGAAGCCATATTCATCCGGATAAGACTCTCGAAATTGAACTTGACGATAAGCTCTCGAAATCATTGCTTCCGGAGATTGAGAAGGTTTTCTATTCCCGAATAAGTCATCGAGAGACTTATAAAATCTGCTGTTATGATGCAGCGGAACAAGGCTGCTTTGGTAAGCACCGCGACACTATCGATCCCCATCTGCATCGGAGGTATGCACTAACACTGGTGCTAAATGATGATTTCGAAGGTGGTGGTATTAGCTTCCCTGAGTACACTGATGAAATAGTGGAGGTCCCGCGAAATTGGGCCGTAGTCTTCCCCGGTTCTTTGTTTCACCAGGTGCACAATATTGGTGTTGGTCGACGTTATGTTTTGATCTCGTTTCTATTTACGGAAGATGAAGCAAGGATTAAGGATGGCAGTGAGCATTATCGTTTTAAAGTTCAGCGTGATCTGGGAAACATCGCGATCAACAAACTGACACCAGACTATGAATCGCGATAGATATAGTTGGGAAACAACTCTTTAAGTTGTTCGTGTAGCCCGGCCAGTTTGTAGTACTCCAATAAGCTTCGATTTGTTCCCAGGCAATAGGGGAAGTTTTCGTCTGCGACGTCGTCATAGTACACACCGTCGACCTGACCGATGCTATCCAACCCCAGTAGATATTTAACCTTGCTCCAGGTGCGGTCAGGCCAGTTACCCCGGTTCCTGGCGGTTGCCTGTTTAACACTTTCCGGTATACGGTCTCTCGCCCCCTCATACTCTGTTGCCAGAATGTGTTGGGTAGGGCAGTAAATGTCGTAGCCGTGGGTCCAGAGTCGAATGGCGTACAGGACTTGCTCAGCGGCATGAAGTCCGAAATGAAGGTAGGGGTCGTACGGAATCAGTTTCTTCGTCGAACACTCCATAAACAGCATTGCCGCGCTAATGCCAATCGATTGAAGTGGTTCTTTTGGTATCTTAACCAGAGACCCATGGCTCTTTAGCGCATCTGTATCTACATGCCGATAGCGATTTACCTGGCCAATGCTTCCCAGGTAATCGGCATTTTCCATATTTCTAATATTGATTGGGTAATGGGAGATGACACAAGTCTCGGTAAGTTGCTTACTCATTTGAAACTCAGAAAGAATCCTCTCATCCCAATCCTGAAAGAATCGGGTGTGACAATCAATTTGCAGGTAAAAGTCTTCGTCGTTCAGGAGTCTTTCGCATCTTGCTCTTGCATAGATTGGCCCCAGGGAGTCCTCATAGTGGATGTGATCAATGCGAAGATTGTTGAATTCACTTAATGACTCATACGCGGAATCATCAGGTGCTGCTTGGAGACATAGTCCAACAGAGATGCGATTTGGATGTTTTGCTTTCGCAAAAATATCCCTGACGGTGTCCACGACATCGGGATCAGCCAAACAGGCAATTGAAACAAAGATGGTTTCGTTATCGGACATTGTGATGATTAGCTTACAGTTTTGAAAAAGCTTGTCAGGGAAGCCTCGATTCAGGCGATTCTGCCGGTATCAGCCATTTGTCCGCTGTGGCAAGAGGTGCACTAAGCGTCCGAAGGAATGCTTCGAGTTGACGCTCTTCCACCGCCCGCAGTGCCAGCGGTTTTGCTTCATTGTGACTTAGCATGGAAACCGGTGCTTCATTGTAGTGGTTAATTACCTCCCTCAAAGTGGCGATTTGACCGCCATGCATATAAGGTGCAGTTTCAGCGACATTACGCAGACTAGGGGTTTTGTGGGCGCCAACCAGTTCATTGGTGTCTCTGGCAAATTCTAACTCAATGCAATCTCCGTTTCCTGCATCACTAAATTCACCCTTACAGTTGAATGGGTCATCTCTTGCAATTCGAATTCCATCATATCTTCCCATAGGGGGCAGTTGACCAGCTACTACCATAACCCCAGTGTTATGAAACTCATAATTAGTGAACAGCGGACCATTGTGGCAGCTCACACATTGTCCTTTATTAAGAAATAAGTCGAGCCCTGCTAGCTCGCTCGAGCTGAGAATTTTGTTGCCTGACGTCGAGGACTCTTCCCCCAGGTTGTCAGCATATTCATCGAAGCGTGAGCGGCCCGGAAGAATCTTGCGCTGGTACGCCGCCAGTGCCTTACCCACGTTGGTGAAGACACGATCTATATTTTGTTTTTCGTTGTCGTTTAGTTGATTCCAGCCTGCAATGAACTCTGGCCGTCCCAGTGGAGAAGCCGCGTCAAGTTCAGGTAGGAGGGGTGGGTCCCCGAATAGTCTGCGATATCGATCGGCGTATGCGCTATCTGTGGTAACAAGCTTTGCCACGTTGAGGCGATCAATATTATGTTCATGGGGGGCTTCAAGCGGAGCAAGCGCCTGGGCCCATTGGCTGTCTTTACGTCCGTCCCAATAAAACCAGGGGCTATAGGAAAGCCCAACCAGTCCAGGGGTGTGTCGGGTGCCTGTGTCACTAGCTATCGCCAGAGGCAACCCATCTGTAAAACTCAGCTCAGGCTTGTGGCAACTTGCACAAGAGATTGCTCCATTACCACTTAATCTTGTATCGAAGTAAAGCGATTGACCAAGCAGGGCAGCCTGCTCATTGTCTGCATACTGATTACTGGGATCCGGCGGCAATTCAGGCAGTTGGCTTAGTGACATGGCACGAATTAACGCTACTTCACTCTCGGTCCATTCATCGGACAGTGGAAGTGGTGTTTGCTGCCAGGCTATGAAGCCAGCCATTGTGATGATTGCTAACACCGCAGAAGCTGTCAGAACTTTCTTCATAGGGTGAATTCTAGTTCGGCGCTATCGGTCCCGTCGGGGGTCTTGATAGTAAATATCAACTGCCAGAACCCTGGCATGTGAAATCGTACTCCCTGCAGCAGATAAAGGCCGCTTTCCGAAATGCCAGTAACTCTCGGTAGGGTTGGCATACCATGGTCATGCTCAGGCATGCCTCCTGAAACCTCAATTTCAGCATTAATAATCGCAGTTCCCCCGCTATCGCGTAGCTGTAATTCCCAGCTGTGAATGCGGTTTATTTCCAGTGGAGAAATTTGACTAAAAATCTGCAGCTGCCTGCCTTGAGCTGTGGTTATTACAGCGATTTCTTCCTGGGCATATGTGCCAGAACTCAGTGCGAAAATGAGACAGCAAAAGTAGATAAATTGATAGCGAGACATGGAATAGGGGCTTTTTGACTACAGGGGGAATTGTAGCAAATTTTGGGACTAAAATTGCGGCTATCTGTCGTCGCAATTGCTGGACAAGCCAGGGATTAAGACTCCTCGTCGACATAGTTTTCCTGTCTGAATCTGGGGGTGCAGATAGCAAGGAATATCAGATCTTCATTGCCGGTATTTTTTATTCGTTGTCTGGTGTTAGGTGGAATAAGCACCACGTCCTTGGCGGTGACTTTGACAGGAGCGTGATCTCCGACTTCTACCTGACCTTCGCCGCTCACTAACACATAGCGTTCAAATGTATCCTTAAGGTGATGCCAACGTGTCAGTTTTCCTGGTTTTACGGTGGCTTGGGCGATGGAAGCTTGCTCGTCCGAAATGGAATTGGAAATCTCTATGATATGGCAGCCTTCTTCAAAGAAATATTCCTGCTCGGGCAGGTAGGGTTTTATATGTTCGCTCATAGCTTCTGTTTTAAGTGTTAGAAAAAAGAAAGGAGGCTGGCGCCTCCTTTCGATCGTTGTCAGTTGTCTGATCTATGGTTTGCGGAATTTGAGAGTGAACCTGTCAGTATTTCCGCGCACGCCAGGGGTACCAACTTCCTGCGTTAAATCGTCTTCGGGGTGATAATGCATATCACTAAAGTCTACAAACTCGAATCCAGTATCAATCATCTCTTTGATGATGAGAACAGGGTCCAATCGGCGACCAACTGCCCGATCTGTAGGTTGCAAATGGCGTCTTGTGTGGTCGACCACGCCATAGATTCCACCCGAATCCAGTGCATCAAAGACGGCTGCATTCAGATTTGCTCTCGCTTCCGCGTTTGGGTTGTGTAGATTCCAGAATGTCAGCACCATATCAAAGCCATCATCCTCGAAATCGAACTCCGGGATATTGCGTAATGTGATTTCGCTATTGATGGCAGAGGTGCATTCCAATCCGTCCAGGCTCATTACATCATTCTGGAAGTCACCGCTGACACTCACTGAGAAAACCAGTTCGCCTCCACTACTGCAAAGTGTTGGACCAAGAAATTTAGACCAGTATCCGGTGGCAGGAGAAATTTCCATGACTTTCATGTCATCTTCAAGTCCGAAGAATTCCAGAACCTCAGCGGGCTTTCGATTGGCATCGCGAATGACTTCCGCCTCTGCCCGGATATCCCCTTGCAGGAACTGTTCAATCTTACTCCGGGTAGCCGCAGCATCGGCGGCCAAAGTAGGTGAACTCAATGCCAGGCCAAGACCGGCGATTAATAGCTTTTTCATGTTATTCCTCTGTTATGTTTTTTGACTTCTAAATTAATGTCAGCCGGTTTGTCACGGCGTTACTATTCTTGACCCTGATTACGACATATTCGTTACATGCCGAAGGTGTTATTTATTGTGACAGTAACCACCAACGCATGGTATTCGTTACTGTTTCTGCAGCGTCCTGCTGAACAAAATGTCCTGCCCCTGGTACCGCGACAACTGTTGTCCCACTATCGTTCCAATCCCAGGTATTGTTCAAGCCATCGGAATGTAGTGCTGTATCGTCAAGACCATGAAATACCAGCAGGGGAACATCCAATTGTGGTGCAGTCGGTGGTGGTGTGGAATTGGCGCCGCCACGGGGATAATTCTGTTTGTAATAGGCGAGCATTGCATCAAAGTCAGAGCGGGAGAAGGCGTCAATATAGTGTTGTCTGGCATCTGCATCGCTCACCCAACCTGATAGCGTTTGGGGCGTCATTGGTCCGCCAAAGAATATGTCCGGGTCACTTGGTGAACCTTCGATAAAGACTCTGGCGTAATTGCTGTTCTGCTGTTGTTCGCTGTTATTGGCGAGTTCCCTTGCCATGCCGTTGGGGTGGGGCAGATTCAGGATGATCAGGTTATCTACCATCTGAGGCAGTGCAAAAGCGAACTGCCAGGCCACTGAGCCACCCCAATCGTGACCCACAATAGTGGCACTGTCTTCGCCCAGGTGCTGTATGACGGTGGCGACATCTGCAATCAGGTTTCTCATGGCATAGTTGCTACCACCTTCTGGTGCATCGCTGCGGTTATAGCCTCGCTGATCGATTGCTACTACCTGAAAATCCTCACTTAATCCTGCCATCTGGTCGCGCCAGCTATACCAAAAGTCCGGAAAGCCATGAATCATTACGACTAATGGGCCGGAACCGAGACTGGCATAGTGGATCTTGACGCCATTATTATCGGCGTAGCCGTGTTCTACGTCCTCCCAGACATCAGCGCTGGCAATGCTGGATGCCAGGAAAAAAATCAGCAGACTGGTAGTTTTTAGTGACGAATTCATCGAGGTTTTCCCCCTGCTACAGATGCTCACTTAAGTGCTTCTGATTAAAGCAGATTTGAGAGAGAATCGTAAGCTCATTGCCCGTTGTTTAATGACTTGAATCCCTTGATCGATGTCAGGGCCTGCTCGCTTTACTTTAGAGACAATGAATTTGCTAACCGGATCAGGAACTATTTTCTATGGCTTTCAATCTCAAAAGAACTTCGGCATCGGCGCTATTTTTGCTGGCGACCGTCACCACATCAGCACAGGTCGAACGTGAATTGACCGTCAAGGAAATCATGAATGAGATTATTACTCCGACAACTGGAACGATCTGGGGTGCTTATCAGTTGCAAACTGATGCCGAATGGCTGGAGGTGGAAAACGCTGCAATGGCAGTAATCGAGGCTGGAACGCTTCTTGGGTCAGGCGGAGCGGATGAAACGTTTCAGCTTTCGGCGCAGGAGGAAGACTGGAAGCAATATAATAGAGAGATGATAGCAGCTGCTCGTTCTGTGCTGGCCGCGGTAGCTGATAAAGATGAGGATGCGCTGTTCGCGGCGGGTAATGATGAGTTATATCCACCCTGTGAATCCTGTCATCAGCAATATCAGCCTCGTTAGATTCAGGCGACGCTTAGCAAGGAGGGGAAGCGTTCGAGGAACCAGAAACAGGCAATTCCTCCAAGCCCGTACGCTAACCCTCGATGCAGGCTTAGAACCAGGCTTGTGAAGAATTTGTTGTAAAGGGCATGCAACACTACGAGCAGGCAAATGAATCCTACCTGACCGGCTTCCACACCAAGGTTGAAGAACAGCAGAGCCATGGGTATGTCTGCATCGTTTAAGCCAAGTTCTCCCAGGGCGCCAGCAAATCCGAAGCCATGAAACAAGCCAAATACAAATGCCACTATCCAGGGTTTACTATGTACCAGGGTTAACTGGCCCCTCTGACCCATGATTACTTCCCGTGCCAGCATCAGAATTGAGAGTGCTATCAAGACCTCAATAGGTGCATTTGGCACCGGGAAAATTCCAAGCACGGCAAATGCCAGTGTAATGCTGTGAGCAATAGTGAATGCAGTAATGGTCTGAATCAGTTTCCAAAAGCTTTGGATCAACAGTAACAGACCTACGATGAATAACAGGTGATCGATTCCAAACAGGATATGCTCGGCTCCCAGTATCAGATAGCGACTTGCCAAACTGGCGAGAGAACCTGCACCTGCCTTTAGTTCTGACAAAGGAATTTCTATTTGGGTCCCATCTCCGGGAAAGTAAGCAGAGACATCGCTGCCATCGTGCCAGCGGGCAACAACTACAACGCCTTCCAGTGACCAGGGAATCGATAACTGATCATCGATACTTAAAACCGGATCGCAGCTAAAGCGGTAGGCAAAGTTTCCGGGTGTAAGTCCCTGGCAGTGGTCGGGCAAAATACGTTCGATGTTGAAAAGGGGAGGGACTTGCTGATCAACGATAGAAAGACTGTATTGACCAGACTCCCTTTCATCCAGGAAGATGCGAGCCACACCAGTTACATCGACATCGTGACTCCAGCTCTGTGAACTCAGAGAATTCAACAGAACAAGCAAAGCTGCCTGATAAAGAATACTGAAGTTAGTCTTACTCTTCATTGCTGCCTTCAACTATTCGGATTGTGTATTGGTCCCATAGTTTCTCAATTTCTACCTGTAGCCGGGCTTCCTCTTCTTCGGTTACCCACTCCAGGCGAACCCGATCGACTATTTCTTCCAGCGGCGGTAGCCGGGCCGGGGTGCGCACTAGAATCTTTAGCCAGTGTTGCCCGCGATTGCTGATGAACGGGCCAGTCCAGCTTCCGTCGTTTGCAGCAAACACACGACTTGCGTAGTCAGGATCAAAAATATTCCTGAGATCTAATTCGCTTACATTGTTTAGTGGAGCAGCATTTCCTTCTTGCAGACTAATTAAGTCTTCACTGTTGGTGCCGGACTCGAGCATCGCAAGAATTGGATCAGGCAGGGGTTCTCGACTGTCGAATACCAGTTCTTCCAGGTCAACAGATTCCGGGGTTCGATAACGTGCCGCATTGCGTGAATAATAGGTTTGTAGTTCCTTGTCCGTCGCCTGGATGATGTCACCACTCAGTACATGGCGCATCTTTTGAGCGAGCAGGTCGTGAATGCGGGCATCATTGTCCAATCCCAGAGCCAGCGCCTCTTTAACCAGAATTTGCTCTTCTACAAAACTATTGGTGATAAAGCTAAGTTGCTCTTCGGTGAGTGCCTCGCCAGCACTTAGCTCCTGCATGAAGATGCGGGCGTCAAGCTCCCGCTGATCTATTTCCAGTAGATTTTCGTTATTCCGGTTTGTCCATGTAAAGAGGGCAAATATGCCAATGGCGATGATAAAAAAGTGAACAGTTGGCTCATTCAATAGCTTGCCAACTAGACTGGATTCCGATTGTTTGCTATCAGGATTCTGCTCAGGCATGTCAAATCTCGTTATAAGCCCTTGTTTTTATTCTGTTCTCTTGTAATTGTAGTGATTTGGGGATTTTATATCTCTGGCGGAGGTCCAATCCAGTCATGGAGCCACTGACTCAGCAATTTATTGATGCTTGCCAGCGTGAGCAGGGCAGGATTCTGCGTGGCAATAATATGACCCGCATAGAGACGTTTGTCGATGCCGCATTCGCGTTTGCCTTCACCATGTTGGTAATCAGCATCGATGAGATTCCCAGCAGTCCTGTGGAATTATTTGAGTTATCAAAAGATATTCCTGCCTTCGTGTTGAGTGCATTATTTATCGGCTCCATCTGGATTTCTCACTCTCATTGGAGTCGAACGTTTGGGCTGCAAGACAAAACTACTCTCTACCTCAGTCTTGCCCTGGTGATGTTGGTGCTGGTGTTTGTGTATCCAATTAAACTGGTTATGCAGGCAACTGTCCTGTATGTCTCAATCACGATGTTTGAAACCAATTTGCTAAATACCGGGCTGTTCGACAACGAAGGATGGCAGGACAATCAAGTAGCTGATCTGTTCTTCTTCGTTGGTATGGGGCTGATTGCTCTCGCCATGATTATAGTGGCGTTCTATCAAAACGCTCTTCGCTACACGCAAGAGCTTCGGCTGACAAAGTTTGAAATTACCTATTGTCGAGAAATGATCCTGACCTGGGGAGTAATAGCAACTACCGCTATTGTCTCAATTTTGCTTGCAGTAAATTCCAATGAAGAGAATGTCGCGCAGGCCGGTTTTTTGTATTTCTCATTATTCTTTACTATCCCTCTCGCCAGCCTAATATTCAAAAGAGTTGAGCAAAAGCGATCCGAAATCGCAGTCCCGGATTGACCTTCCCGGGCTTCATGCTGAGGTCATTCTGTACAAGCATAAGTTGCATCTGTATAATCTGGTTTTTGCGGATAGTGGAAATCTTATGTTACGTATTGCTGAAGAGGCTCTAACATTCGATGATGTTCTGCTTCTGCCCGCACACTCCAACGTTCTCCCCCGTTCAGTCAGTCTCCAATCTCGAATAACAAAAGAGATTTCTCTCAATATTCCTCTGGTTTCCTCAGCTATGGATACTGTTACCGAGGCGAAGCTGGCTATTGCAATGGCTCAGGAAGGTGGTCTTGGTGTTATCCACAAAAGTATGACCGTGGAGCGGCAAGCAAAGGAAGTGCGTGCGGTTAAGAAGTATGAAAGCGGCGTTGTTAGAGATCCAATAACCATTCCAGACACAGCAACCATCCGAGAATTGGTTGCGCTGATGAAGGAAAATGA
Source organism: uncultured Pseudohongiella sp. (assembly GCA_965227685.1). Lineage (GTDB taxonomy): Bacteria > Pseudomonadota > Gammaproteobacteria > Pseudomonadales > Pseudohongiellaceae > UBA9145. Next base: position 384,247 of record CBDDGA010000002.1, read on the forward strand.
TATATCCGGTATGCCCGTGATAGGTAACGAAGGCCTTGCCGGAATCGTCACCAGTCGCGATGTGCGCTTCGAAGTTAATCTTGATGCCAGTGTGCAATCTATCATGACGCCGAAGGACAGGCTGGTTACTGTTGAGGAAGATTTCAATCTCGACGAAGTTAAAGAGTTATTGCATCGACATCGAATTGAAAAACTGCTGGTTGTAAACGGTAATTCGGAGCTTAAGGGACTAATTACTCTTAAGGACATTCGCAAATCTGAAGATTATCCAAACGCCTGCAAGGACGAGCTAGGACGATTGCGGGTTGCGGCGGCCGTTGGCACCGGCCCTGAAGCTCTGGAACGAGCCGAGTCTCTCGTAGAAGCCGGAGCTGACGTCATTGTTGTGGATACAGCTCATGGCCACTCCCAGGGAGTGATTGACCAGGTGCGTGAGATCAAGACACAGTTTCCGTACATTGGAGTTGTAGGCGGCAATATCGCTACAGCTGACGCGGCCAGAGACCTGGTTGAAGCTGGTGCTGATGCTGTAAAGGTTGGTATTGGCCCGGGTTCAATATGCACCACGCGAATAGTTACTGGTGTGGGTGTGCCCCAGATTTCCGCAGTAGCAAACGTAGTAGAAGCTGTTAAGGGTACTAATGTCTGCGTGATTTCAGATGGGGGTATCCGCTACTCAGGCGACATAGCCAAGGTAATTGCGGCTGGTGCTAATGTAGTGATGGTAGGAAGTTTGCTTGCAGGTTCTGAGGAAGCACCTGGCGAAGTCGAGCTATATCAGGGGCGCAGTTACAAGTCTTATCGCGGAATGGGCAGTTTAGGTGCCATGTCTCACTCGCAAGGATCCAGTGACAGGTACTTTCAGGACATTGAATCTGGCACTGAAAAGCTGGTTCCTGAAGGAATTGAAGGCAGGGTGCCCTATAAAGGTCCTATGGCGGCCATTGTTCATCAGCTGATGGGCGGATTACGTTCCAGTATGGGATATACCGGTTGTGCAGATATTGATGAGATGAGGACGAAGACCCAATTTATCAAAATCACCGGTGCTGGTATGTCGGAGTCGCATGTTCATGATGTGTCAATTACGAAAGAGGCCCCCAACTACCGAGTCTCTTAGTTGGGTGTGAGTTCTTTATTGGGGATGCGCCTCTGAGTGCGCAATACGGCGTTAAAAATATTTTCTGATGCGGTCACTTACTAATAGTAAGCTCCCACACCAGAAAATATTTTTGCCTTGTCTTGCACATTCAGAGACTCATCTCGTGAATTCGAAAGAGATCTGTTTGTAGAACTCCTTTAAATATGACTGGTTGAGTTTAGGTTTATAACTTGAGCTCTGGTTTAGGTATTTCATTCAAAATGACATCAACAAACATTCATAGCCAAAAAATTCTGATTCTTGATTTCGGGTCGCAATATACCCAGCTCATAGCGCGTCGGGTTCGCGAAGCAGGGGTGTATTGTGAGATTTGGGATTATGAAGTTGAGGAAGCGGATTTTGCTGAGTTTGCTCCTCAGGGGATTATTTTTTCCGGCAGTCCTGAATCGGCGAATACTGATGAATCACCGAGGCCGCCTGCATTCCTCTACGAGGCGGGTTTGCCCATATTGGGAATCTGTTATGGCATGCAGACTATGGCAGAAGAGTTCGGAGGCAAGGTGGAGTCTTCGGCGAAGTCGGAGTTTGGCTATGCACAGGTAGATGTTATTCATGAATGTGCTTTGCTTGATGGCATAGAAGACCGATTTGCTGATGAAGGGCAGGCGCAACTTGATGTCTGGATGAGTCATGGGGATAAAGTGACTGGTCTGCCAGCTGATTTTGAGCTGGTTGCGCAAACAGAAAGTGCGCCCATTGCCGCCATGCAGCATCGTGAGAAACCCATGTTTGGCATTCAATTCCACCCCGAGGTGACCCATACCTTGCAGGGGATGCGCATAATCGAACGTTTCGTTCATGGCATCTGTGGCTGTGAGTCCCTTTGGAACCCAGCCAGTATTATTGAAGATGCAGTAAATACGATTCAGGCGCGGGTAGGTGGTGATCCGGTTTTACTGGGTTTATCGGGTGGTGTTGACAGTTCAGTAGTGGCTGCGTTGCTGCACCGCGCAATAGGGGACCAACTCACCTGTGTGTTTGTAGATAACGGATTGCTCAGACTTAATGAAGGCGATCAGGTAATGGCGACCTTCGCCAAGAACATGGGCATAAAGGTCATACGAGCCGATGCTGAAGAATTATTTCTTTCCAAATTAGCCGGTGTTGATGAGCCTGAAGCCAAGCGCAAAATTATTGGCAACACCTTTATTGAAGTGTTTGATCAGGAAGCCGCGAAGCTGGACAACATCAAGTGGCTGGCCCAGGGAACGATCTATCCAGATGTGATCGAATCGGCCGGCTCAAAAACCGGTAAGGCCCATGTGATCAAGTCCCATCACAATGTGGGCGGACTACCCGAGGACATGACCATGGAATTGGTCGAGCCCCTGCGGGAGTTGTTCAAGGACGAAGTCAGAAAGATAGGTCTTGAATTAGGTCTTCCCTATGAAATGGTCTATCGACATCCTTTTCCGGGTCCTGGTCTCGGTGTGCGAGTATTGGGTGAAGTTAAAAAAGAATACTGCGATATCCTGCGTCAGGCTGATGCTATCTTCATTGAAGAGCTGCACAACGCCGATTGTTATAACAAAGTGAGCCAGGCCTTCGCGGTGTTCCTGCCCGTAAAGTCGGTAGGTGTTGTGGGAGATGCACGACGTTACTCCTATGTCATCTCCCTGCGAGCTGTAGAAACCATCGATTTCATGACCGCACGCTGGGCGCGCCTGGACCCAGAACTGTTGGAAACAGTTTCCAACCGCATCATGAATGAAATCGCCGATGTGTCCCGCGTTGCCTACGACATTTCCAGCAAACCGCCAGCGACCATTGAGTGGGAGTAGCGAGGGAAAATCCAGGAGCCTGAAATTAGCCTGTGCACTTTGTTAGATCTTGAAAATTGCTACGATCTTCCTGGCTTACGCGGAGCACTCCGCTTCCTGCTGTCCTCCACCGGTGAGAGGGATGTTGGGGTCGATGTCTGAGTCCGATCCGGAGTAGGTGACAAAGCTGAATTTATAGCTTAAGTCACCACAGTCTGAACTCCAGCGGTAGTACCACACGATACGGTATAGATCGCTTCCCTCGTCATAGAATGAAATAACTGAATGATAGTCAGCTTCCATTTCCTGGCGTAGGACTTCAGGTGCTTTAGCCAGTAACCTTGCTTCGAGCCTGGCCTGGCTGTCCAGTGCGTCGTTCAGAATATGCTTTGGTGGTGTGGAAATAAACTGCCAGCCTGTTCCTGAGCCGGCGGCGAAGTGCAGTAAGATATCTTCCACATCATTGCCGTTGGATGCATGCAATGAAGAGGATAGAGATAGTGTCAGGCTGAACAATAGGGTCAGTGGTAAGTGCTTCTTCATTGCTATGTGTCTTCCCGTTTTGCTGCACTGTTGCTCAGTGCAGATATAACTATTTGTTATAAGAGTCTTCTAATGGTATTCGAGTTGGGAAGATTATATCGGGGCTAACTAAAGGCAGATAGTATTAGGAGAGTTCTGCTTAGATCGTTTTGGATTGGAGCGTCAACAAACTGCACCAGAAAGCTATAAAAAGATTTTTGTAAATGAATTCGAGGTCTTTGTATTGTTACTGTCCTATTGATCGTTCATTGCCCCGTCCATTTTGGTTTCCGCTTTTCACGAAATGCTTTTCTTGCCTCTTTACTATCGTCAGAGTTGAATGCGCTGGACAATGCGTCCAGTGCAACTTCGGGAACCTGGTCGAAGCTCATGTCTTCGAATTCATAAAGTAATTTTTTCGTTCTCTTCAGAGCCAGAGGAGACATAGACGCAATCCTGGCTGCTAACGCCATGGTTTCTGTTTCCAGATGCTCCGCGGGGGCTACTCTGGTTATCAAGCCCAGGCTGGCAGCTTCTGTTGCTGAAATAGGTTCGCCAGTGAAAATTAATTCGGCGGCTTTCATGCGACCAATTAGCCGCTGCAGAAACCATACATGCATTCCTGGTGGACCGGCAAGATTGGGAACGGCTGGATACCCGAAATCTGCATCATCCGCCGCGATGACCATGTCGCCAGCAAAGGCCAATGTGCATGCACCTTCTCGGGCAAAACCATGGACCATAGTAATCATCGGCTTACTCAGGTTGCGGCAGATGGAGAGAGTTTCAACATAAAACAGTCGCAGGAATTCTTTCATTTCCGGCTGTTCAAAGCTCTCGACAAATTTTATATCGAGACCAGCAGACAATCCTTTGCCTTTTCCAGACACCACGATAACCTTAGCTGCTTGATCTGATTCGGCTTGCCGTAGCGCAGCGTGATATTCAAGAGTGAGCTCTTCGTCGATAAGATTGAGGGGTGGCTTATCAAATGTGATATGGGCGATACCATTATTGGTCGAGTAACTTAGGGTCTGATAACTGTTGGTTGGCATGGCTGGAACTTGGCTTGTAGACTGAAATGACATCTGGATATCGAATCTATCACTCTTGCGAGTGTTGAGCGAGAACACAAGCGCTAATGTTTAAGTGTGGCTGGTTTGCTGCTAAGGAAATCTAAAGGAAAGTTAAAGTGAAATACGATGAAGTTGTATTAGGGCGTAGAAGTATTCGCGGCTATCAAGACAAGCCTGTACCCAGGGAATTGATCAGGGAAGTTCTGGGCATTGCCATGAGAGCGCCTACTTCACTCAATACCCAACCATGGAATTTCTATGTGGTTGCAGGAGATGTGTTGGACAAGATCAGGGCTGGAAATACGGAACGAAATCTTTCCGGCGTGCCCGACTCACGTGAATTCAGGAACCATGGTGCCTATGAAGGTGTTCATCGTGAGCGTCAAATAGGCATAGCCAAGCAACTCTTCAAGGCAATGAATATTGAACGTGATGACAAGGAAGGGAGGCAGAGCTGGGTGTTACGAGGGTTTCGTCAGTTTGACGCGCCCGTTTCTATCGTCGTTACCTATGATCGTTCCATACATGGTGGAGATATTGCTCCATTTGACTGCGGTGGTGTTACTAACGCGCTGGTTAATGCGGCATGGTCCCGCGGTTTGGGGTGTGTGATTAATAGCCAGGGTATTATGCAATCACCAGTAGTTCGAGAACACGCGCAAATTCCCGATGACCAGGTAATCATGATCTGCGTTGCTATGGGTTATCCTGATGACACCTTTCCGGCGAACGCTGTAGTATCTGAAAGAAAGTCGGTAGATGAAGCCGCAGTTTTTGTGGGATTTGAAGATTAGCCGGATTTTTAGAGAACCTGATCAATTGAAGAAGGGGAAAGAAATGAATACGAGAGCAGTAATATTAGGCTTGCTGTTAACGATTGCACCTGCGATATCACATGCTGAATTGCGGCTCTACGTATTCAACTGCGGAACTATACTGATGCCTGACGTGAGTATGTTTGGTATCAGTAATGATGATACTGACGTGCGTGAATTAATCGTTCCTTGTTATCTGATTCAGCATGATGAGCATCTTATGGTATGGGATGCTGGATTACCTGCCGTGGCGGTAGGAGATACTTCAGGAAATTCACGTTACGAAGTTTCATTCATTGATCAGCTAAAGGCGATGAATATTACCCCCGAGGACGTCGACTTCGCATCCTATTCGCATTTTCACTATGATCATGTTGGCATGGCAAATGAGTTCAAATCGGCTACTTTGCTGATCCAGGAGGCTGAGGCCATCGCCGCATTCAATAACTTTGCCAACAATCCAGTGTTCAGACCAGAGTTGTATTCGGAAATTCAGGAATCAACTCGAGTCACAATGAATGGTGACTATGATGTGTTCGGAGACGGGAGTGTGAGAATCATCTCGGCCCCAGGTCATACGCCTGGACACTCTGCGTTGTATCTCGAACTTGAAAACTTCGGTCCCTTGATCCTGTCTGGAGATCTGTATCACTTTGAAGCAAGCAGAGCGCTGAGAGCCACACCAGTGTTCAACACCAACGCTGAAGAATCTCTGCGATCAATGGACAAAATAGAAGCGTTAATAGAGGAGACAGGTGCAACGTTCTGGATTGAGCATAACAAAGCACTGGCTGAGACTTTGAATATGGCGCCAGCTTTTTACAATTAATAGCTCCTGGAGTGCAATTTGCTCAGCCAGTAATGCTCAATTTATACCTAATTCGTTACGAATACAGCTCACCAGTTCTGAACCCAGGTAGGGCTTGCCTACATAAGCAAGCTCTCCTGTTCTGATCCCCCGCAAGACCAACTCTTCTTCTACATAGCCGGAACACACCACAATTCGAATGTCCGGGTTTTTCTTTTGTACATAATCGATTACCTCGGCGCTACTGGCACCCGGTATTACTCCATCGATGCAGAGAAGGTCAAAACTGGAATCTTCCTGACGGACGATCTCCATTGCCGCGTCCCCATCCGGCGCCTGCAGAATTGAAAAACCTGCATGCTCGAGAGTTGCAGACGTGGACGCCAGTACATCCAGATTGTCTTCTACCACGAGAATTGAATGATTTGAGTCCAGTTTTGCGAATTCCCTGGTTTCACTCACGAATTCATCAGGGGTGTTTTTACATGTTGAAACCGGTAGATAAATCGATATCGTAGTTCCCACTCCTTCAGTAGAACTTACATTGATACAGCCATTGGCTTCACTAACAAAACTTTGTGCCAGAGCCATACCCATGCCACTGCCGGCACCAGAAGACTTGGTTGTATAGAAGGGTTCAAAGATTTTCTCTTTGACACTATCTGGCATGCCAGAGCCATTGTCCTTGACCCAGAATCGCACATAACGCCCGGTGGCAAGTCCAGATTCATTTTCAGCCAGCAATTCATCACAGCACCCAACCTCGATCTCGCCCTTGTTGTCTATCGCATCCCTGGCATTCACAACAAAGTTGAGAATTGCTCGTTCCAGTTGTGTGCGATCAATTTCCACATTGGATTGAGATTGGTGATCCGAATGCAGCGCGATGTCTTCCGGCAACAGTCGAGAGATGGATTCCATCATATCGAGCACAAGGGTTCTTGCTTCGACAACCACAGTCTGTGAAGGATCTTTTCTTGCCAGAGCGAGCAAGCTTCCTGTCATATCTGCAGCTTGCAGGGCGGCCTTTTTAATCGTGTTCAGGTGATTTCGGGATGTTTCAGAAAGCTCCGGGTCCAGCTGAGCCATTTCCGCGGCACTGGTTATGATCGTCAACGAATTGTTGAAATCGTGTGCGACACCACTGGCGAGCCGGCCCAATGATTCAACACGCTGCGCTTCTGCCATAGCGTTTTTGGCTTTCACCTGCTCCTGACGCGCATTCTCCAGATCTATCCGTTGCTGTTTCTCTCGTTCCAGTGAGAGTTGTGCATTTTCAGTCTCTTTTCGCAGCAGTGAAACTGTGTAGGTCACAGCTATTGCTGTTACAGCGCCATAGAAAGTCAGAATTATTCCTGCCCGAATCCATATACTGGGTTCGAGAGGATTCCATAGCGAAGACGAGGTGGGCTCTATAATTCCTTCGAGCAATAAATACCCGGCAAGCCCAAAGCCCAGTAAATTTAATGCGAGGGTAACGATAACGCCACGCGTAGAGAAGATTAGAGCAGCTAATATAAGGACCATAAGTTGCAATGCTGCAGACGATACTGTGGGTCCTGCGCGTAATTGCGTAGTAAAGGCGGTGAAGAGAAGTAAGCCCAGAAAAATTGTGCCACTAACTTTACTTCCCAATTTTCCTGATACAGCCCAGAGCACAATAAAGGACAGCGTGTAAGCGCTGGCTACAGCAGTTCGAAGCGTAAACTCGCCGGTGGATATAGTCTGCAGAAGGAATAGGCCTGTTAATGCTGGAATGCCTATGGCGCCCGCCAGTAAAGCCACAGAGACGACACGATCACGCAGGTGAGCATTGGCTGGAGATTTGTTGTCGAGAATACTTAAACGCATCGCTGGTCTTGTCATTATTCCGGTACGCGTAGTATAGGTTGAAAATCAGGAGTTTTCCCTGGGACTCCTGGTTCTATTGATATAGAAGCGATGCACCGGCCCCCGGTATCGATAACGAACTATTGTGCTTGATTGTTGTTGGACATTCGCTGAAATTTGAGTGCGCTTTTATTCGAACAGTTTAGTTAAATTCTGTAACATAGACCGTGTTGCCTCCCATCATCCTGTTCTGACTGTTCATCTGGCGTACGAACTCTTGTGCTGTAGACTGAGCCAGTATCTGAATTGCAAGCTGGATGCGAATTTCCAACCCTATATGTATTCCTCTAGCTGTCTATAGCGCACTGGATTGAGAATGCCGTAATTCCTGGAGAGAATTCCCTTTCATGAAGTTTTTAACCGTTAGAGCTGTGCCGGTAGTATCCTGGAGTTCATCAAATCCACTGAATTTCAAACCACCAGCAAGCACCTTATTTTTCCTTGTCACGGGGCTTACCATTTTTGGCATTGGCGAAACCTTGCTGATCGCCGCCGGCATTGGTGTCAGTCCATGGACTGTGTTGGCTCAGGGGCTGGGTTTGCAGTTGGGTTTATCTATTGGCTGGGCAACATTCCTTGTCAGTGTGGCTGTGCTTTTGTTCTGGATTCCACTCAGACAAATGCCGGGTCTTGGCACTCTCCTGAATGCGATAATTATTTCAATCGTGATCGAGGTATCGTTACCATTCTTGCCCCAACCCGAACTATTCATACTGAAATTTATCGAAGCGGTAGTGGGTGTACTCCTTGTCGGGATGGGAAGCGGAATTTATCTGACTGCGCATCTTGGTGCCGGACCACGAGATGGCCTAATGACAGGTTTGCAGAGAAAAACCGGTTTCCCTATTGCCTGGGTACGCATGAGCCTGGAGCTAATGGCAGTGAGCTCGGGGTGGCTACTTGGTGGAACTGTTGGTCTGGGAACTCTGTTGTTTGCATTCGGTATCGGACCTGCTGTCTCTCTTGGATTGCACAACGTGAGAATGCTGGCGAGAGAAATACCTGACAAGCATGAGGCGTGACCCGGCTGGAAATACAGTAAAATGCCTCATGCCCCCTGATTCGAGTATCAAGACGGAAGAACTTCTATCCCACGAATATTGGATGAAGCTCGCTTTGGAACAAGCCGCTAAGGCAGCTGAAGCGGGGGAGGTACCTGTAGGGGCGGCCCTGGTTTTGGAGGGTAAATTGATCGCGTCGGCGCACAATGCGCCAATATCCCAAAATGACCCTACAGCGCATGCGGAAATTCAGGTTTTAAGACAAGCGTCACAGTCTTTAGCCAATTACAGACTCCCGGGCTCTACCCTCTATGTTACTATCGAGCCTTGCACGATGTGTGTGGGAGCCCTGATTCATGCCAGGGTAGCTCAGTTAGTTTTCGGCGCACGCGAGCCTAGAGCTGGAGCAGTCGTGAGTAGCCAGAAGCTGTTGGCAGAGGGGCAGTTCAACCATCGAATTCAGATAGTGGAAGGAATTCTGGCTGAATCCTGTGGTCAAATTATGCAGACATTCTTCCAGGAAAAGCGGAAGCGTGCCGATTAGGATGTCGGATTCTGATGGAATCCGAGTGAACTGAAGTTCAAAATTCCGCATAATTTATAGTCAAGAACTAATAACAAGAACCGCTGGTCAGGCATCGAAACTGGCCAGATGACTGAACCAGTCTAAAATATTGGCTTATGAAGAAAGCTCTACTGCTAATAGTATTGCTGCCGCTGCTCGCTTCATGCGTGACGGGCTCTGCCTATCGTCTGTATGACGGTGAGGCACGTCCTTCATCATCAGTGGCAGTAATCGAAGGCGCTCAATTTCTTCGCCAGGACTGGCTTAACCGGTATATCGATTCCGTGCGATTCTCCAGTGTCGATGAAGTCATGGTGGACAATAATGTTGCCTATAATCGAATCGAGATCCTTCCGGGACAACATGATGTAAATGTCTACTTCTATTGGGATATGGGATCGGCTCGGGGACTGGCACCAGCATTGGTTAGTTATGCGGCGTCCCGAGACACTCTTTCCCGAACTCTGAGTTTTGATGCCCGACCAGGTCAGACTTATAGAGTTATGGCTGAGCCTCATTTCAGTGCTGAGCGGCAGGATATTACCACGCTGACTCATGTAGATTTCTGGGTAGTAGACGCCAATGGAAATTTGGTGGTGACTCGCCAGCAAGGCAGTTATTTTCCGCCAACCAACTAGAATCCGCTTGCCGATCTTTAGAAATTCCCGCCTGATTGAAGTATCATAGCGCCTCCTTGCAGAGCTGTTCCCAGGCTTTCTGCAGCAGTAATAAGATCAGGACCAATTTCAATGCAGGTGTTGTTGGGAGCTTCGGCTCTATCAGCGTTTAAGCTACGTAAACTGCAAGACACTCTGCGCGCCTCTACACCCAATATCTCTCGGCTGTCAGCCAGATTCGTTCATTTCGTCGATGTTGCTGATTCCCTCGAACCGGATGTCAATGTCGTGCTGGCGGGACTGCTTGAGTATGGTGAAGAGTTTGTCGCTGAAGTCCCGCAAGGAGAAATCTTAACTCGCCTGGTCGTGCCGCGACCTGGAACAATCTCCCCCTGGTCGAGCAAAGCCACCGATATCCTGCACAACTGTGGACTGGATAAAGTATCTCGTGTCGAACGCGGAGTGCTCTATGAAGTCTGCTCGCAGTCAGCGTTAAGCAATGATGAATTAGCACATCTCGATGGCCTGATTCACGATCGCATGACCCAGGTTGTTATCAATTCACTCGAAGAAGCTGGCGTCTTGTTTGAAAGCGCTGAGCCCAGACCGTTACAAACTGTCGATATTCTGGGTGCTGGAATTGAAGCTCTGATAGATGCTAATCAGGAGTGGGGGCTCGCACTGGCTGTTGATGAAGTTGAGTATCTCTTTGACCGGTTCACTGCGTTAGGCCGCAATCCTAACGATATCGAGCTGATGATGTTCGCGCAGGCAAACTCAGAACATTGTCGCCATAAAATCTTTAATGCCAGCTGGTCTATCGATGGGGAAAACAAAAGCAACTCTCTGTTCGGGATGATCAGAAACACCCATGAACAATCACCTCAGGGTGTCCTTTCGGCGTATTCAGATAACGCTGCAGTTATGGCTGGCCATGATGCGGAGCGATTCTTTCCATCGGGAGAGTCCGGTGAATTTGCTTACCACGCCGAACCGATCCACATTCTGATGAAAGTGGAAACCCACAATCATCCGACAGCCATCGCACCCTACCCCGGAGCATCAACCGGTTCTGGTGGCGAAATCAGAGATGAAGGTGCCACCGGGCAAGGAGCCAAGCCCAAGGCAGGACTGACTGGTTTTTCAGTGTCTAATTTGCATATTCCAGATGCACCCCAGCTCTGGGAAAGGCCGCTGGAGAAACCAGCTCATATTGCGTCTGCATTGGACATCATGCTTGAGGGTCCAATTGGCGGAGCGGCATTCAATAACGAATACGGTAGACCAAATCTCTGTGGATACTTCCGCAGTTTTGAGGAAGAGCATGTAAACGAGGCCGGCAATTTTGAGGTCAGGGGCTATCACAAGCCCATTATGATTGCTGGTGGTCTTGGCAATGTGAGGGATCAACACGTACTGAAAGGTGAGATTCCGGAAGGAGCGAAGCTCATCGTTTTGGGTGGACCAGCGATGCTGATTGGTCTGGGTGGCGGCGCTGCTTCATCCATGGCATCGGGTAGTGGCAGTGAAGACCTGGACTTTGCTTCAGTGCAAAGGGACAACGCTGAGATGGAAAGGCGCTGTCAGGAAGTCATTGATCGATGTTGGCAACAGGGAGACGACAATCCTATCAAGTTCATCCACGATGTTGGTGCTGGTGGTCTGTCTAATGCATTGCCGGAACTTGTGAAGGATGGCGGTCGCGGTGGCGCCTTTCGATTGAGAGATATACCCAATGCCGAAACCCAGATGACACCACTGGAAATCTGGTGTAACGAAGCCCAGGAGCGCTACGTGTTGGCGGTTCTTGAGGAAGACATGGAAATATTCACTGCATTCTGTGAAAGAGAACGTTGCCCATTTGCTGTTGTTGGCGAGGCTACTGCCAGACAAAATCTAAGCCTGGAAGACTCTCATTTCGATAACTTCCCGATCGACCTTCCTATGGATGTGTTGTTTGGAAAACCACCAAAGATGCACCGACAGGTTGAGTCGGGAAGCATGGTCCCTCAACAGTTCGATGAAGATGGGATTGAGTTAGCGGCTGCAGTTGATCGAATCCTTGCATTGCCAACCGTCGCTAATAAGACATTTCTCATTACTATCGGCGACCGCTGCATTACTGGCTTAGTTTGCAGAGATCAGATGGTTGGACCCTGGCAGATTCCCGTAGCCGATGCTGCAGTTACTGCAAGCACATATAATTCTTATACCGGCGAAGCTATGGCAATGGGTGAGCGCACTCCATTGGCAATTTTTGATGGGCCAGCATCAGGACGCATGGCCATAGCAGAAGCAATAACCAATATTGCCAGCGCTGACGTTAATCGCCTGGAGAACATCAAGTTATCTGCCAACTGGATGGTCGCAGCGGGACATTGTGCTGAAGATGCAAAACTCTTTAATACAGTCGAAGCAGTAGCAATGGAGCTGTGTCCACAGTTAGGAATCTGTATACCCGTTGGCAAAGACTCCATGTCCATGCGTACGGTATGGAAAGATGAGCAGAAAGATAAAAGCAACACAGCGCCGCTTTCTCTAATTATTTCTGCGTTCTCTCCAGTTGAAGATGTTCGCAAAACGCTAACACCACAATTGCGAAGTGATCAGGGTGAGACCGTATTACTGCTATTGGATATTGCCAAAGGGAAAAATCGGCTGGGAGGCTCAGCGCTGGGACAGGTCTATAACCGATTGCAAGGCGAAGTTCCTGATCTGGACGACCCCGAATCACTTAAGAGTTTCTTTGGACTTATAAGTGCAGCAAGAGCTGAAGGCTTGTTGTTAGCCTATCACGACCGCTCGGACGGTGGCTTATTCACTACACTGGCGGAGATGAGCTTTGCCGGACATTGCGGCTTGTCACTGGATATTGGTGGTCTGGGTGAAGAGAATCACCTGGCCCTGTTGTTTAGCGAAGAGCTGGGTGCGGTAGTCCAGATTAAGGCAAGTAGTTTAGAGCGGCTGCAGTCTTTAGCTCAGGAATATGGATTCGCGAATCAACTGCATACCCTTGGCTCGGTCAATGATGAAGATCGTTTCATCGTCACTCAGAATGGAGAAGAGTTGTATTCGAATTCGCGAATCGAGCTTCAGCGAGCCTGGTCTACTACGAGTTACCACATGCAAAGTCTTCGTGATAACTCCGAATGCGCGCTGGAAGAGTTTGACGCCATACTGGATGGAGGAGATCCGGGTTTACACTGTGAACTGAGCTTTGATCCCAGTGAGGATATCAGCGCACCCTATATTGCAACCGGTGCGAATCCTAAAGTAGCTGTATTGAGAGAGCAGGGTGTGAACAGTCAGCAGGAAATGGCAGCGGCTTTCCATCGCGCCAATTTCACACCAATCGATGTGCATATGACTGACTTGATTAGCGGTCGGAAAAGACTGAATGACTTCAATGTGCTGGTAGCCTGCGGCGGATTCTCCTACGGAGATGTTTTAGGTGCAGGAGGTGGTTGGGCTAAATCAGTACTGTACCAGGATGCTCTGCGTGACCAGTTCGCGAGTTTCTTCGAAAACCCCAATACTCTAAGTCTTGGTGTCTGCAACGGATGCCAGATGCTCTCATTGCTCCACGAACTGATTCCGGGTGCAGAACACTGGCCGCGATTTGTTCGAAATCGTTCCGAACAGTTTGAAGGCCGTGTCTCTATGGTGGAAGTTACGGATAGTCCTTCGGTCTTCTTTCAGGATATGGCTGGTTCTCGATTTCCATTAGCTGTCGCCCATGGAGAAGGGCGGGCCGAGTTCCTCAAGAATGGTGATCTGCAGAACTTGCAGCATTCGGGTGGCATAGCGCTCAAGTTTATCGACAACTACGGTGCCGAAGCTACTCGCTATCCAGCTAACCCTAATGGATCGCCGGCAGGAATAACGGGTATTTGTTCGAATGATGGCAGGGCTACGATCATGATGCCCCATCCGGAACGGGTTTTTCGAGCTTGCCTGAATTCATGGCGTCCGGACGACTGGGAAGAGGATGGTCCGACTCTTCGGTTGTTTCGCAATGCAAGGCGCTGGTTAGAGTAGCGTCATTCTTACTGGTGCATCGGTGACCGATTTGATCAAAATCGAATTCTACGTCCCTGAATCTCACCTGGAGCAGGTTAAGAGCGCAATGTTCGAAGCAGGTGCGGGACGGGTTGGTGATTATGACAGCTGTGCCTGGCAAACCCTGGGGCAAGGTCAATTCCGACCGCTGGAAGGCAGCGTTCCCTATCTCGGCCAGCAGGGACAAGTAGAATCAGTCGCTGAATACAAAGTCGAGCTTGTTTGCCAGGAGGCCGAGAAAGAAGCGGTTATAGCTGCTATGAAAGCAGCTCACCCCTATGAAGAAGTTGCTTACGGTGTAATCCGTATGGAGTCCTGAGCAATCTCAGCGTGTTCATCCATTCCCTCAGCTCTTTCCTGTTTACGTGCAGCCACTGCACGAGCTCTGCGGGATACCGTCGCTTCAGATACTCCTAAGGCACCGGCGGTTCTTTTCTGATTACCACCGTAATAATCCAATACGTGTTCTACAACCAGCCCTTCAAACTCTTTCATCATCTGTTTTAGATTGATTGGTTGCTGAGTGCTGGGATCGTCGTTGATTGCTATGCAGTCAGTGATTTGTGCCAGAATTTTCTTGTGTAGCTGGCGCTCTCTGGTAAATGGAACAAAGGTGAGTAATCGAAAGAGACGGCTCTTTTCTTCAGCATACACGAGCGCTCCAAGCATTACGGTGAAGCCGAGTGACTGGAATATCGATGACGTGGTTCCTGCTCCCATTGCCTGGGATGCAACCACGAATAACCCAACGGCTGCGGGCGGTATGGAAGCAAGTAAAATCGCCAGACAGCGTTGCCGCTCCAAGTTATCTTTAAGAGTTGATATTCCTCTGAAAAGAAGTACGAATGAAGTGAGAACGCCAGCAAGTAGATAGATCTGGAAAATCCAATACCTCTCTCCAGGAATCTTCGTAAGGGTGAAACCGTTAGGCTCGAAGCCTGCTAAAATTCCGCGATCGAAGATTAAGCTAACAATTAAGAATCCTAGAAATAAATTCAGGCCTGTCTTGATGTGATTCAGGTTACGCAGTTGAGGTTTTGCGTATTCAATGGAGATACTTAAGAAAGAGTGGACAACAAAAATTACACTGCAATAGCCGCAGATGAATAGGAAGAAGCTGACATCTTCGGAAAAATTCCCATCAAGAATAATTAACTCAACCAAATTCCAAATTAACACGGAGACGAAAAACATGCACAGCGCTATGTTTTTTCTTGTAAGCGAACGATGGTAACGAGTGAAAATTGCCAGTTTTAAGCAAATCGCAACAAAGGAAGGGATTAGTATTGGTTCCAAGATTGAATACCTTTATTTATTGTATGTTTTGCGTAAAGCGAATCTCTCGTAAAGAGAATAGTTAAAAACTAAATTATCAGCAGTTCAGTAGTCGATG
Organism: uncultured Pseudohongiella sp.; assembly: GCA_965227685.1. Classification (GTDB taxonomy): domain Bacteria; phylum Pseudomonadota; class Gammaproteobacteria; order Pseudomonadales; family Pseudohongiellaceae; genus UBA9145. The sequence goes on from CBDDGA010000002.1 coordinate 399,915, forward strand.
CTTAGTCGAACAATCGTGGATAATTCCTAATCCTGAATCCATAAAAAGTTGCCACTATCTGAATTACAGCACCAACTAAATCGCTGCGGCTATATTAATTTTGCCAATCGGCAAAATTCTCACACGATTATCGTGGTATTTCAGACTATTTCTAAGAAACTAGTAAGAATCTAGAGCACAAGGCCTATCTGGCTTATAGATAGTCCACTTCCTGAGCCCAGAATCAGAATTCGGTCACCTTCCTTTGATCCCGCTAAATCGAGGGTAACAGGAATGGATGCACTTGTTAAGTTTCCAAGGTCCTCATATGTAATGGGAGCTTTCGCAATATCTACTTCTGCAATCTCAGCAAATCGTCTGTGTAATCTTCGTCCCGCTTGATGGCAAATCAGGTAATCAATATCCGCGGGTTTCCAACTGAGCTCTTTATAAGTATCTGTAATCAAAGCGCTGTGCATTTTGATTGCTGCCGCTGATATTTTTTCCATCAGCATCTGACCGCAGCGTTTACCGTCTTCGTCGAACTTATAGAAACATAGTTCTGCAAATCGACCCTGGCTCGCAAAGCGATATGCCTTAAGACCTGAATTGTCGCTCGATTTCTGTAATATCACAGCGCCACCGGCATCACCCGTCGTGAGACCGCCAACTTTACTGCGAAAATTATCGACAGTAGGGTTGTCGTTTATGTCCTTTATGCAATCCTTGACTACGTGGCTCGGAACTTCACCCGTTACTACAAGCACATTCTCTGCGGCACCAGTAGCAATCATGGCATCACCGACAGACATGCCATTGGTAAAGCCATGGCAGGCATTGGTGACGTCCAGGCATGCAGAGTTCTTGCATCCGAGTTCGCGTTGAATTCGATGTGATGTGGCGGGCTCGACCCAATCTCGATCAATACCGCAGTAGATAATCATGTCTATATCAGCCGGGTCCATATTGCAGCGCTCCAGGGCTGACCTCCCCGCATCAATAGCCAAATCTGATGGCCTTGCGCAGTCCCCCGCGAATCGCCGCGAACGAATACCTGTCAATTTCCTCAGCCAGGTGTTCGGCACACCAAACCGTGATTCTGACTTGAGTTCATCCATCAGCTCTTCTGAAGTAACTGCCTGATCCGGGAGAGAACTTCCGATGGACTCAATGCGCGAGCAGCCTGTCATGTTCATTGTGTGATCCTCTATTCCTCTGGTTCTCTGTAGTTTTAATCCCCCCTTGAAAAGGGGTGAAACTATTATCCACAGGACTATATCAATTATGAAAGCGAATTCATGGGAAGAAACGCATTCACTGCTAATTGTTTAATTCAAGGTTTCAATTATGAAACTCGGCTATGTGCCCCGTTTTGTGAGGAATTTCTTACTTTTGAAAACTAACGTAGGAATAGCTCCTACAAACTGTTGGGATAAATTCCGTGTAGCAGCAGATGGAGCGTCACAATTCCTTGCAATTGCTGAATGAAGAAATCTGCATGACAATCTGATTAGCTACTGGCTGAGTCCGAGGCTTACTCGTCGCTTTTGCTTATAAGCGTCGTGGTAATGCTTCGGTTCGGGTGATGGTACACATCAAACATTCGAACCGGGAACTTCTCTTGCTCACGGTCGACAAAGTAGTGCTCGAGAGTGCTCTTTACAACAGGAAAAGCAATCTCATCCCAGGGAATCTCGTCCTCGACAAATAACCCGACTTCCAGAGATTCCGCACCAGGAGCGAAATCCAAATCAATGAGATTGGCTCGAAAGAACATGTATACCTGATTGATAGTGGGCAGATTAAACAGGGTATAGAGACTGTTAGAGTCCACATCTATATTTGCTCCGGCTTCCTCCAGAGTCTCCCGTACAGCGCCTTGCAGGCTGGATTCGCCATCCTCCATAAATCCTGCAGGAAGAGTCCATTTTCCATACCTTGGTTTAATAGCGCGCCTGCAGAGCAGAATTTTATTTTCATAAACAGGCAGGGTGCCCACAACATTTTTGGGGTTGGAATAAAAAATGCTGTCACATTGCTCGCAGCAATGGCGCAACTTGTCATCACCAGTTGGAATTTTCTGTACCAAAGGTGCTGCGCAATGGTGGCAATACTTCATAGTTGAACGTCAGCTGAGCCGACAAATTGAATAGCTATGGGATAAGTTTACTTTGATTGCAGGGTAGGGGGAAATTGCATGGCCAGTTAGCAATCTGGCTCATGCTCATACAGTGAGGATTTTAGATTCTGTTGATTTCGCAATGCAGGCGAAATTTTTTCGAGGTCATAAAAGCTTCTACCTCACGCAGGCGCGATTCAATGGCAGAGTATTTTTCGATGCATTCTTGTTGACTGACGCGGGGCTCGTCCTCAACCTTAGCTCTCCTGGATTTTTTCTTCTTGCGGAATTCCTTGAATGCACTAGCCACATCTCCTCTTAATTGCGCATCCACTTCGTCCATGGCATCGGAGATCTCATCATCGATGTCATTGAGGTTCATGTCGACTTCACCATTGCGATAGCTCTTGCGAACTTTTCTTGCCCGGCGTCGGGCATGGCGCGCTCTTTTCCTTTCAGCGCGGCGTTCTCGGCGCCGCATTATGCGTTCGTAACGATCCTGGTCACTCATGTTTGGATCAGGATCAAATACGATCCAGCAAATCACATAAGCCCAAAATGTAAATGGTCCGAATAAGAAAAGGGATAACAAGGTAACGATACGTACCGAAAAAGCACTTACCTCAAGATAGTCAGCTATTCCAGCACATACTCCGGCGATCTTTTTGTCGCGTTCGTTCTTATGAATGGGTTTTCTGTAATTCAGCTTACGAAAATGTTCTGCTGTTGGTGCGTTGCTGAAGTAGTCGCGGACTTTATTGGGAGTGAAGTCTTTGTCGAGGCAAAACCATAAAATGAAGTAACCCAAAAGTGCCGGCGGCCAGGCCAGTACGCAAAGGATAAAGACTATTCTTACAATAGCGGAAGGTATGTCGAGCCACTTGGCTACACCTGCACAAACACCTAACCACACACTATTTCGCGAATCGAGATACAAGTTACTGACCCTCGTGCTCATTTTGTTCTCTCCAATCTGGAACTTCAGCATCCAGAATTGATTCCAAAGTGTCTATGCGATCCTTGAACGACTCGGCCATGGCTGCCAATTCATTCAGATCATAGTTACCTTCGGGCTCGATAGGAGGGCGGCGGCGATCTTTGCGAAGGAGCAATATCCAGAAGGTGACAAACATCAACACCATTCCTACTATCGCTATAACAAACTCTAATGGATCCATGCTAATTACCTACTAAGCTGATTATGCTTTTTGTGCTTCAGGAACCTTACTGATTGCTTTCGCTTTCGCTTTCGCTATCGCTTTTGAGTTTGTTTTTCAGTTCTTGCAGTTCCTTGTCGATAGATTCCTCTTTCTCAAGTTCATCGAACTCGCTTTGTAGGCCGCGTTGTTCAACATGGGCGCTGTCCATCTGACCTTCCATCTGATCGATCTTTTTTTCGTAATACTCAAATTTGTCCATAGCATTGTCAATAGTGTAACTATTGAGGTGACGATTAACGTCAACTCGCGAACGAGTTGCTTTGGTACGCATTACGATCGTCTTTTGGCGAGCCCGAGCGTCATTCAATTTAGCTTGCAGCTGCTCAATCTCAACACTCAATTTGTCCAGGGTTTCGTCCAGTTTCTTGAGATCTTTCTCCGTGATTTCAACGCTGGCATTGATGTTGGATTTTTCCAACAGTGCTGCCTTGGCGAGATCCTCCCGTCCTTTGGACAAAGCCAGCTCAGCTTTCGCTTCCCAGTCTGCAGCCTGTTTCTTCAGCTGTTCGGCGCGCCGGGTCAGCGTCTTCTTGTCGGCGATCACCTTGGCAGTACCACTACGCACTTCTACCAGGGTCTCTTCCATTTCCTGAATTACCATGCGAATCATCTTTTCCGGATTTTCCGCTTTGTCCAACAACGCACTGATGTTGGAATTGATGATGTCGGACAGTCTTGAAAAAATACTCATCACTTTTACCTCGTTTAGGTGACTAGCCAATTTGGCTTGGCTTATCAGTGATAGAGCAGATACCGTGCCAATAATTCTAACTTTATAAGTTATTGATAATTATAAAAAAATATTTCAGAGTCAGCACGCCCTCTACAGCCAATAGCTAATATTCCAAACAAGTGGTAATTTTCACTAACACTTTTCAGGTTTATCTTTAATTTGGCGGGCTGGCACTCCAGCCACCAGGCTGAATTTCAGGCGCTAGAATTTAACTAACTGAAATTAAAGAACTTATGGACGAGCGAAGAGCACCCCCTCGCATGATTGGTGAGTCTGCCAGCTTCCTGGAGATGCAGGAGCATATCTCGGTTGTGGCTCCCCTGAACAAGCCTGTCCTGATCGTCGGTGAGCGAGGTACTGGCAAGGAACTGGTAGCCGCGCGTTTACACTATTTATCCAAACGCTGGGAGCAAAATTTCCTCAAAATTAATTGCGCCGCGATGAGTGAAACGCTATTGGAGGCACAGCTGTTTGGTCACGAGGCAGGGGCGTTCACAGGTGCAACGAAGCAACGCAAAGGTTTCTTTGAACGCGCCCATGGCGGCACCCTGTTTCTGGATGAGCTGGCGAATACCGATATGTCGGTACAGGAGAAAGTACTCCGTGTAATCGAATACGGTGAATTTGAACGCCTGGGTGGCAACGAGACTATTACTGTGGATGTTCGGCTTATTGCCGCCACGAACGAAGATCTACCTGAACTGGCGAAGCGCAACGAATTCAGGGAAGACCTGTTGGACCGTCTGGCTTTCGATGTAATCACTTTGCCCCCGTTAAGGGAAAGAGCAGAGGACATCATGGTGCTGGCTGAGCACTATGCAGTGGGTATGGTAAAGGAGTTGGGTGGTGAATTTTTCGCAGGCTTCTCGGAAAAAGTAGAGCGGGCCTTAATGGAGTACGGCTGGCCTGGCAATATCCGGGAACTGAAAAATGTTGTGGAAAGGGCGGTGTATCAAAACGGTGATGGGCATATTACTGATTTGATCTTCAACCCGTTCGATTCACCCTATAGACCTCTGGCTCGGAAAGCGGTGAAATCAGCAGAGCAAAAGGATGCAGGATCTGAAACTCCGTCAACCTCGGTTCCTGATTTATCTCAGCAGAGTTCTTTTGATTTCAAGAACGAAGTGCAGGAGTTTGAAATAAACCTGCTGAAACAGGCCATGGAACAATGCCAGTTCAATCAAAAGAAAGCCGCGGAATTTCTTAACCTGTCTTATCACCAGTTACGGGGCTATCTCAGGAAGTATGACTTGCTGGGATAATCCAGGGCATCAATTCTAATCTTCAGTCATCTGCAAGAAGCGGAAATTCAATTACAAAAAAAGGGTGTTAGAAATTTTCTAACACCCTTTTTGTTTACTTGACCGGAAACCTAATTGCGCATGGCTTCATATACTACTCGTTGAGCAACATTATTATTGAACGGTGCCTGCGGTCCACCACGTTTCTGTTCCATATAAATCATGTAGAAATCATTGTCGCGATCCACGACTACAATGGTGCCACCGATGCCGCGCCAGCCAAAATTGAACGGACCATCAGGATCTGCTGTAGTGGGCTGTATATGGAAGCCCAACCCCCAATCCCCCTGATTGCCGAAAAAGAAATACTCGCGGGATACATCCGGGCCAAGATGCTTCACCAGCATCTGATCGAGAGTGCTTTCGTCAATTACTCTATTGCCTCGATACTCGCCTCCATTGAGCAGCATCTCGGCAAAGCGTACATAGTCTTCTGTGGTGGAATTCAACCCACCGTCACCAGAGAGCATCTTGCGAGGTACCGTGTTGTCAGGAAGATCGCCATAGACTGCTTCAGCAACCCGGTACTTCTTCTGGGGTGGGACCCAGAAAGTAGTTTCATCCATGCCCAATGGTTCGAAGATGCGCTCTTCAAGCACCAGGTCCAGAGTCTTGCCTCCCGCGACTTCCAGAACTGCGCCCAATACAGATGTGGAATGGCCGTAGTGCCAGGCAGTTCCTGGTTCGAAATAAACAGGAAGATCGCCCAGTACGGATGCCCAGTCCTGGAGCATCATGTCGCCCCGCAGGTTTTCGCCATATAACTTACCCAGCGCACTATCGGGTGAAAAGAATTCCTGAATAACTCCTGATTCATGGGTAAGCAAGTTTCGAATTGAAATGCTTCTTTCTGCTGGTCGGGTTTGGCCAGATTCCTGATCCATGACTTCCAGATCGGCAAATGAAGGGATGTATTTCTCTACTGGATCATCCAGACCGATAAGCCCATCTTCCACCATACTCATGATGGCGACCGAGATGATTGGCTTGGTCATGGAATAAATGCGAAAAATGCTGTCCTTATTAACTGGCGTTTTCTCCTCGGCTGTCTGGTAGCCGACAGATTCCAATACACCTACACCTTCGCTATTACCAACCAGGATCAATGCGCCATGGAGGAAATCGCCATCGATGGCTTCCTGCATACGAGATTTAATGGAATCAATCTCTGACTGATCAATACCGAAATTGCTGGGATGGATCATGTTGATTGAAGTAGCCGAGATGTCGAGGTGATCGTCTGCATTAACTAATGGGCTAAGTGCCAGGCTGCCTGCCAACAATGCCGGTGTCAGAAATCGAATTGGTCTCATGGGGTCGTCCTCACTAATGAACGTGATTTTTATAGCTTGTAGGTCAATATAAGGGGAATCGATACTAGCGGAATGATAAAGAGCCGACAATGTTAAGACTCTATTATTCGATAGACGCTTCCTGTCATGGCATGGATAGTTTCAGAGATCAGATGGCGGTGCTTTGAAGTCGATTAGTGATTTCTAACAACAGCCTGTGAGCGGAACCCACAGGCTGGTATTGATCTGGGAGTAAGGGTCAGGCGAAATCCCGGAGCAGGGATTCGGTCACTTCGTCAGGCAGAATGTCTGTCTGATATTGATAATTCAGATGTTCGGATCTTATTACCCAGTTCGCACCGTTGCGGGCCGCTTCTATGATCTCGTCGGAGAACTCGAATCTTAGAAAATGAACAGAGGATGTTTTCTCATCCGTGGAGCGAGGTAAGTCTTCGTTGGCTATGGGGTAAATCGGGTCGAATCCATCTACCTGGATAGAAATAAGATCTTCAATTCCTATTAGCTGGCGCAGGCGTTCCTTCCGCTCTTCCTCCTCCGGATACTCCAGCATGAAAGTGACTTTCAGATTTTTACCATCAGGAATCAGTGGATTGTATGCATCAAGTTCTTCCTGCAACTCGGAGAACTCCGTGATTTTTTCTGCCCGGATAAGCTCAAGTACCTGATAGCGCATCACCATATAGTCTTCGAAATGCAGCATGGCATTGGGGCCAAGTGGAATCCGGCGAGTTTTCTTGTGTTCCATGATGGCTTTGCGAATAACTGGCCGTTGAGCCTCATAGGCTTCGATAGAAAGTAAATCTGCCAGCGTGATTTTTTTCATAGCAATTCTTTCCTGAGGAATAGTTTCCATAAAGTTCTCTAGATTCCGTAAGCCAATCGAAGTAAATCGATAGGGTGAGTAGTTTCCTGGCCTGATTCGAGATTGTTTTCCAGATGCCTGCCCGCTACGGGACAGTCACTGCCGTAGTAATCTGGTTCCTGTTGATTGATCTGGCGCACGATTGGACGAGCAATCTTGTTAGCGTGCTTAAGGGTCTCGCTTTTTACACCGTAAGTTCCGTCGTGGCCTGAGCAACGCTCAATTGATTTAACTTCTGTGTCCTGAATCAATTCAAGAATTTGTCGCGTCTTTGGACCGATGTTTTGAACTCGCTGATGGCATGCTACGTGATAACTAACATTGCCGAGTTTGGTCTGAAAATCTGTCTTCAGGTTTCCCTGCTTGTGCAATTTGTGCAGATATTCAAAAGGATCCTGGAAGGCAGCTGCTACATCTTTAACCGCTTCATCTTCTGGGAACATTAATGGCAGCTCTTGCTTGAACATTAATACACAGGAAGGCACTGCTGCCATGATCGAATAACCCTGGCGTGCCAGGTCCTGCAGAACCGGGATGTTCTGCTCTTTGAGTTTTGTAACCGTGGCCAAATCCCCAAGCTCAAGCTTGGGCATGCCACAGCAGTGTTCTCTTTGAGGGAGCACTACCTCAACATTGTTATGTTCAAGAACCTTGATGATGCTTTCTGCTATCGCTGGCTCGTTGTAGTTGCAATAACAGGTAGTAAACAGCGCCACCTTGCCCACAGGTTCAGTCTTTTCAGAGGCCTGTTTCGGATCGAATAATTTTACTGCATGTTTCTTGCGGGCAGGTTTGTTCGAGTAGGGCGGCAACCTGGCGTCTTTGTGTATGCCTATTGCGCTATCCATCAAGCTGCGAACGGCCCCATTCTCGTTGCCGCTATTTACCAGAGAATTGATGATGGGCTTGCTGGCCAGTTTGCCTATCATGTCTGTGCTGGTAATGATGTTGTCCCTGAATTTGGTGTCACCTTTCTTAAACTTGATCGCTTTAGCACGCAGCATCAGATGAGGGAAATCCACATTCCATTCATGGGGAGGCACATAGGGGCACTTGGTGAGATAGCAAAGATCACAGAGGTAACACTGATCCACTACTTTCGTGTAGTCAGCCTTGTCGACACCGTCCACCTCCATGGTGTCACTTTCATCCACCAGATCAAACAGGGTAGGGAAGGCATTGCAAAGGCTGACACAGCGTCGACATCCGTGGCATATGTCGTAGACGCGCTCCAATTCCCTGTTCAGTGAATCTTCGTCCCAGAACTCTGGATCATTCTGATTGAGCGGGTGTCTGGTAGGCGCGTCAAGGCCACCTTCTCTGCCATTTTCTGCCATGGGAAAGCTACCGAAATTCAGCTAGTGATTGATTGGTGGAATTGGGAACCAATTGAAGGGTGCCTGCCACCCGGAGGGCAGCAGGCAGACCTGGACCTTAGTCGTCCAGCGCATCCAGAGCTTTCTGGAAACGATTTGCATGGGAACGTTCAGCTTTTGCCAGAGTTTCCATCCAGTCAGCGATCTCTTCGAAGCCTTCGTCACGGGCATCTTTGGCCATGCCAGGGTACATGTCAGTGTACTCATGGGTCTCGCCAGCAACAGCAGACTTAAGGTTGTCTGAAGTGCTGCCAATGGGCATGCCAGTCGCTGGATCACCAGTTTCTTCCAAATATTCCAAGTGGCCGTGGGCGTGACCTGTTTCACCTTCCGCAGTAGAGCGGAACAGGGCAGAAACATCGTTATAGCCTTCAACATCGGCTTTCTGGGCGAAGTACAAATAGCGACGATTTGCCTGAGATTCACCGGCAAATGCGGCTTTCAAATTTTCTTCAGTCTTGGATCCTTTCAAAGACATAGTGGTTCTCCAGTCTGGTTTTGATTACTGCTGATAGTCTAAGTAGCGAATGCGTCAACTCTGTTACTTACATTTCTAACGCAACCCACTCTACTTGTAGATTGCCACTGTAAGATTATTTTTTCATCAAATCCAATTGATTTTTTTGATGTGTTGATCGTTTTTTTCGATTAGTATTTTGGCCCCATGATTCCCTCAATCAAGCAGTTACGCTACATCTGTGCGGTAGCAGAGCATAGGCATTTCAGTAAGGCAGCGGAAGCCTGTCATGTAACTCAATCCACATTGAGTGCGGCGATTCAGGATCTGGAGTCCCAGCTCGGGATAGTGATCTTTGAGCGCAGCAAGAAAAATGTATTGATTACTCCCCTGGGCGAGCGTCTCGTTCAGCAGGCAAGGATAGTGCTCGGCGATGTTGAAGACTTTGTTGGTCTCGCCAAATCCCATAATGAATTGCTGGCGGGAGAGATCAGGCTTGGCGTGATTCCGACTATCGGGCCATTCTTGTTGCCACGACTCCTGGCTGAACTCAGAAAACAATTTCCCAAGCTTAAGCTTTATCTAAAAGAAGATTTAAGTGCCCAATTGTTTCAGCAATTACAACAAGGGCAACTGGATTTGCTTATTCTCGCGTTGCCGTATCCACTTCCCGAAATGGAAACTATCACTCTGTTTAAAGATGAGTTCCTGCTTTGTCTGCCGCCTGGCCATTCCATGGAGAAGCTGAACCAGGTAAAGCAGCAGCAGCTGAGAGGTGAGAAGCTCTTGTTATTAGAAGAAGGACATTGTTTGCGGGATCATGCTCTAGAAGCTTGCAAGCTGGATACCGATGACGCTGACTTGATTTATCAGGGAACCTCTTTGCACACCCTGGTGCAGATGGTTGCTAATGGCCTTGGCGTTACTCTGCTCCCAGCGATGTCAATTGATGGTGACGTACTGGGGGAAACTCATCTCCCGATCAAACAATTTTCCAATGAGAACGTCAGCAGGGAAATTGGTATGGCGTGGCGAAAGTCTGATCCGCGTAAAGAAGATTATCTGAAGCTGGCCGAATTTATTAAGGAATACACAGCAGCTAAAGAATAGATTGCACAGTCTTTTGTAAAACCGGTACGGTATCTGCTTCAAACCAGGAGTTCTTTTTCAGCCAAAGCCGGTTGCGGGGAGAAGGATGAGGTAGAACGAATGTATCAGGTGCAAAGTCTCGCCAATTACGCACTCTATCTGTGAGGGTTTTGAAGTCGTCGGACAGGTAATAGCGCTGGGCATAATTACCGATCAGTAGTTTGCATTCGATGGCAGGAAGTGCCGCCATCAACTTCTCATGCCAGGTTGGTGCACATTCAGGTCGAGGCGGGAGATCGCCAGAACGACCTTTGCCGGGATAGCAGAATCCCATCGGTATTATGGCAATCTTGGATGAGTCGTAGAACGTTTGTGAATCTATTCCCATCCATTCTCGCAGGCGCTTACCGCTGGCATCATCCCAGGGAATGCCCGATGCATGAACTTTGGTACCAGGAGCCTGCCCGACAATGAGAAGTTTTGCAGATGACTCTGCTCTTAAGACAGGTCTGGGAGCGGGAATTTGCCCCTCGCAAATCTGGCAAGCGGTGATTTCATTCAGCAAATCACTGAGATTTGATGCGATTAGTTTTGACATGCTGTCATTATAAGGAGGTTGACAGGCTACGCCTATGAGCATGCGCATTTATACAGTTTCAGATTTACATGTGGACTACCAGGAGAATCTGGAGTGGGTCCTGAATCTCTCGCAACAGATGTTTCGGGAAGATCGGCTGATCGTAGCTGGCGACCTGACTGATGATATTGAGTTGTTGTCTGAAGTTTTGTCAGCGCTTAATAATGCTTTCGCTTCGGTCCACTTTATCCCCGGTAACCATGAGCTTTGGGTAGAGAGGGGTGATTTCGAGTGTTCTTTGTCCAAGTTTGATGCCGTAATGAATAGATGTAGAGAATTGGGTATATATGTTGACCCTCATCATGATGAGAAGCTCAGCATTATTCCTTTGTTCAGTTGGTACGACTTCACATTCGGTGAGCCGGATGACTTTCTGAAGAAAGCCTGGCGTGATTTTCGTGCCTGCAGCTGGCCAGAGAACCTGGCAACCATGGATGCGGTCACAAACTATTTCCTGGAAAAGAATCTGGGGAACCTGAATGCAAGAAATAGCTATGTCATCAGTTTTTCACATTTTCTTCCCAGGATAGATGTTATGCCAGAGCGGATACCCAAGGATCGAAGAGTCGTTTATCCCGTATTGGGAAGTGACAAATTGGGCAGTCAGGTGAAGCAGTTGAAGCCCGACATTCACATCTATGGACACAGTCATGTGAATCAGCAGATTGAATTGGATAGTATTTCTTACGTCAATAACGCTTTTGCCTATCCGCGTGAGGATCGCATTGCGCGTAAGAAACTGCATTGTGTGATGGAACTGTAGCGCACGTCAGGCAACGAAGAATATGAATTTGACAGAAACGCAAATAGATTTGTGGTTCGCAAACGAAGCGTCATTCGATTTTGATGAATTGACCTCGCATTGTCTGGACTGGCTTACGGAAAGAGATGTGGCGCGCTATGAGCGCTTCTACTTTGAACGCCATCGTAAGGAGTTCTTGCTTGGGAAAGTGCTTGTCAGAACAGTCCTCAGTGAATACGGTGGGTTAAACCCGTCGCAATGGAAGTTTATTGAAAACGAATACGGCAAACCTGCTCTTGCTGTCGGGCAGAATGGTTCGTCGATCTATTTCAATCTTTCACATAGTGGCGATCGCCTGGTGATGGCAGTTGGCAAACATGAATTCCTGGGTATAGACATAGAGCGCAGCGACAGAAAACGACGTGTGAAGAAAATTGCGGATCGGTATTTCTCGGCGCGAGAACTGCAGCCACTATTGGAACTTGAGGAACTAGCACAACAAGAGCGATTTTATGATCTTTGGACTCTGAAAGAAGCTTATATAAAAGCTCGTGGAATGGGTTTGGCGCTGTCTCTCAAGCAGTTTGGGTTTGACTTTGAGACTGGGGAGCTGATTAGCCTGTACCTTGATCCGGAAATGGATGATAACGTGGATGGCTGGCAATTCTGGCAGTTGGATGCAGGAGCAGAATACAAGCTGGCTCTGGCTGTGAAAGCCGGCGACTTGATCACTAACATCAATTCTTACCATCGTTCATCATTACGGGAATACGACACGATGGCGACTTCGATAACTGGTCGAATTGCCGGTTCCTAGTTCTGACTCCTGTCTTCCCACATGCGAACAGTCCGAAATACATTGTCTTTCACTTGTACAATTTCCACATAATAGCCATCCAGCCGAATGCCTATACTGGAGTCTGGAATAGACTGCAGGTACTCCATAAGTAAGCCATTGAGAGTTCTCGCCCCACGGGCATCGAGATTCCAGTCCAGAACCCGATTGATTTCTCTGATGCTGGCCCCTCCATCGATAAGAAAACTCCCGTCTGTTTGTGCATGAATTTCGCGACTGCTGTCGGCAAGATCAGTAGTAAATTCGCCGACTATCTCCTCAAGGATGTCTTCCAGCGTCACTAGTCCCCTAACAGCTCCGAATTCATCCACAACGATGGCCATTCGCATCTTGCGATTCTGGAAATTGAAGAGTTGTGTGTGTAGCGGAGTAGTTTCTGGAATGAAGTAGGGGTCCGTGGTCTCCTGCACAATTGCTGCTTTGTTAATGTGTTCCAGCTTCAGCAGGCGTCCGGTGCTGCGCATATGAAGCACTCCAACTACATTGTCGATATTGCCTTTGAATACAGGCAAGCGTGTATGTTGAGCATTGGAGATTTGTTCGAGGATTACCGAAATATCATCTTCGATGTTCAGTCCCTGAATCTCGTGTTTCGGTACCATGATGTCGTCAACCTGGACTTTCTCAAGATCAAGAATGTTCAGTAACATGCCCTGCCTTTTTTTGGGCAGTCGGCTCTTGGATTCATCTACGACTGTACGCAATTCTTCCGGGTTCAATTGCTGCAGGCTATCGTCAACCTGAGGTTCAAAGCCAAGAAGTTTTAACAAATTGTTCGAAACAATATTTACTACCCACACCACGGGATAGAGCAGGCGCAGGAGTATTCCCAGTAATATGGAAGATGGATAGGCTACTTTTTCTGGATAGAGTGCCGCAATGGTCTTAGGGGTTACTTCAGCAAAGATCAATACGATCAGAGTAAGCACAATAGCAGTGGTAAATGGCGCCGGGTCTCCCAGTAAAACAAGAGCTATATTGGTAGCTACTGAGGCTGCCAGAAAATTGACGAAATTATTTCCTATCAGGATAACGCCAATTAATTTGTCTGGTTCCTCCAGCAACTTGCTGGCTCTGCTAGCGCCTGTATGACCATGCCGTTTTAGATGATTCATCCGATAGCGATTCAGACTCATCATGCCAGTTTCGGAGCTGGAGAAATAGGCTGAGGCCAGGAGTAATCCGACAAACCAGAATAGCAGGGAGGGGAGTGAGGTTTCCTGTCCGGTCATTGGGATATGAATAGCGTGGCAAGCAAGAATTAGAGTAGAGGATTAGCCAGATGTTCAGGCAAAGACGTATTCCAGCGCAAATTTGGAACCATAAAAACCTAGCAGAAGAAGGCCGAAACCACTCAGCGTCCAGCGAATGGCAGTACCACCTCGCCAGCCAAGCTGATGTCTTCCCCAAAGAAGAACAGAAAACACAATCCAGGCAAGTAAAGAGAAAAATGTCTTATGGGCTATGCCGTCCTGGCCCAGGAAATCCTCCACAAAAATTGCGCCTGCGATTATGCCCAATGAAAGTAGTAATTGACCCGCCCACAGTAACTCAAACAGGAAAATTTCCATATCCTGCAGTGGTGGCAGTCTGCGTACGAAGCCACCTGCGTGACCATGTTTCAGCTGGTAGTCCTGATAGGCCAAGAATCCGGCTTGTACCGCCGCAATGGTAAAGAAGCTGTAGGCAAGTATTGATATAAGCACATGACTGGCAACACCAGTACTCAGACTGGTAGGTGGGAATCGACTGTTTATCGATAGCGACACGATGATTGTGATGATTGCCAGGGGAAACAGCCCCAGAAACAAATTGTCCAGGGGCTTTCGAATACTACTAAGCAAGACCAGAATGGAAATCGATACCGCAATCAGGGTGCTGATTTCTACTACGCCAAAGTGATATCCAGAATCAGTTCTGATGATTCCGCTAGCGCTTATGCCATGGGCAATCACAGCCAATACGCCAAACATGAATACCTGACGTCGGGTTTCCTTGCTGGTCATGAAATTCAGCATCTGGAAACCGAGCCCGGCCAGATAAAAGGCGACAGCAAAAATGCCAGTAATAAGAGTGAGTTGCATCAGATTGAACAGGTTTGAAATCAGTTAGAGTTTCGCATATGTACCATGGGGGTTGAAGTCCTTTTTTAGCTGGTAACGATTTGGCTATAATTCGTTCCCCACTCGCCACCTTTACCAGATCAAAAGGCCTCATCAAGTGTTTGAAAATCTAACCGAACGATTAAGCGGTACGTTTCGCAAGATAACCGGTAAAGCGACTCTTACCGAGGCAAATATACAGGATGCATTGCGGGAAGTACGCCGGGCATTACTCGAAGCGGACGTTGCCCTTCCTGTTGTAAAAGAATTTATCGAGCGTGTTAGCAATCGAGCTGTTGGTCAGGAAGTCGCCAAGAGCCTTACTCCTGGGCAAGCCTTCATAAAAGTCGTTCAGGCTGAGATGCAAGGCATTATGGGCGCCGCCAATGCCGAGCTGGAACTCAAGGCGGTTCCTCCCGCCGTTATCCTCATGGCGGGTCTTCAGGGGGCTGGTAAGACCACAACTGTTGCCAAACTGTCCCGTTGGTTAAGCAAAGAGAAAAATAAATCGGTCATGGTGGTGAGTGCTGACGTCTATCGTCCGGCGGCGATTCAACAGCTACAAACTCTGGCTCAGGATATCGGTGTCGATTTTTACGAAAGCAATGAAGCCCAGTCACCAAAGGATATCGTTGCTGGAGCGCTTTCCGCTGCGAAAAAGAAATTCGTCGACGTTCTGATTGTGGATACTGCGGGTCGACTCGCCATCGATGAAGAAATGATGGAAGAGATTCGCGGTTTGCACCAGCAATTGAGCCCGGCAGAGACTTTGTTTGTGGTAGATGCCATGACAGGTCAGGACGCTGCTAATACTGCAAAAGCTTTCAATGAGGCGCTGCCGCTGACCGGTGTGGTCCTGACAAAGGCCGATGGAGATGCGAGAGGTGGTGCTGCACTATCTGTTCGTTACATCACGGGGAAGCCAATCAAGTTTATTGGTATGGGCGAAAAACCCGACGCCCTCGAGCCGTTTTATCCGGATCGAATTGCCTCGCGAATTCTTGGCATGGGTGATGTGCTGTCTCTGATCGAAGAAGCTGAGAAAAAAGTCGATAAGAAGCACGCCGAAAAGCTGGCGCGCAAGATAAAGAAAGGAAAGGGATTCGATCTCGAAGATTTCAAAGAACAATTAAAGCAGATGCAGAACATGGGCGGCGTAGCCAGCATCATGGACAAGTTGCCTGGCATGGGCGCATTGCCACCTGGCGCTGCTAATATGGTTGATGATTCTCAATTTCGCCGCATGGAAGCGATCATTAATTCCATGACCATGCGTGAAAGGGTAAATCCTGAAGTGCTGAATGGCTCTCGCAAGCGTCGCATTACCCAGGGATCGGGCACCCAGATTCAGGATCTGAATCGCTTGCTGAAGCAGCACAAGCAAATGCAGAAGATGATGAAGAAGATGAAGGGCGGCAATATGGCCAATCTGATGCGAGGCCTTGGTGGCATGCAGGGAGGAGGTGGTCCAGGCGGGATGCCGGGAATGCCTCCAGGTGGGAAATTTCCCCGCTTTTAGGTCGGAAAATCCGCCACAGAAAAGGGTCGCAAGCCCCGTAATTACTGCATTTCTTTGCTTCCAATAGTGTCGCAATTGACATAGAATACCCGCCTTTTTATCCCGGCCTCCCGCGCAGGACTCATATCTGCGTCTAAGTGCTTGGAATTTCAAAGAATTTTATCAGGAATAAATTATGGTCACGATTCGATTGTCTCGTGGTGGTGCCAAGAAGAAGCCTTTCTATCACATTACTGTGAGCGATAGCCGACGTGCGCGCGACGGCCGCTTTATTGAGCGAATTGGTTTTTTCAATCCGACAGCTAGAGGTCAGGAAGAGCGTCTTCGTCTGGACCTGGACAGAATGGCTTACTGGAAATCCCAGGGTGCCCAGTTGAGCCCACGTGTGTCTACTCTCGCTAAAGATGCGGCGGCTGCCAGCGCTGAGGCCTGATTCTAGTCTCTGTCTGTGCAGCTGGGACCGATAGCTCGGCGATGGACAAGAAGAAGGTAGTGCTAGGGAAGATTGGGAAGGTTCACGGCATAAAAGGCTGGCTCCGACTAAATTCATTCACCACACCGCCTGAAAACATTTTAGAGTACCCCCAACTTCGAGCTGATACTGGCCGAAGCATCCAAACTCTGGAAATCGACGCCAGCCGGCAGCAAGCAAAAGGTCTGCTTGTTCACTTTGCAGGCTTCGATGTGCCAGAAACAGCGAGAGAGCTGACTGGTTTGGAACTCTGGGTAGAGAGTTCAGAGTTACCCACCCTGGATTCTGATGAATATTATTGGCATGAGCTTGTTGGCATGTCAGTAAGCAACGAACAAGGTCAGCTGCTCGGCAAGGTGAGCAGAATGCTGGAAACCGGCGCCAATGATGTGCTGGTTGTTGTGGCAACTGACGACAGTGTCGATGACCGGGAACGCCTCATTCCTTATTTGTTGGAAGTGGTAGTCAAGTCAGTCGATAGAGAGGTTGATTCTATCCTGGTGGACTGGGATTCCAGTTACCTGGAATGAACAGAGAGATCAGCCAGGTGGATTTTTAAAAGGTAACAGGTGAGCGGGATGCACATTGCAATCGTCACACTGTTTCCGGAGATGTTCGCCGCTATTAGCGAACAGGGTGTAAGCAGCAGGGCGACACGGTCTGGTTTGGTGAAACTGGATTACGTTAACCCAAGAGACTACACCAATGACAAGCATCGTACTGTGGACGATAAACCTTTTGGTGGTGGTCCCGGGATGCTGATGAAGTCAGAGCCCTTGATGGCTGCTATAGCAGAAAGTCGCCGACTGTTAAGTGGTGAAGGCACGCAGGAAAAACGGGCACGTACGGTTTATTTGTCGCCTCAAGGAGCCCGGCTTAACCAGAGCAAGGTTCTGGAGCTGGCAAGCAGGGATAAGCTAGTGCTGGTATGCGGACGCTACCAGGGGGTAGATGCGCGATTGCTGGAGTCCGAGATTGACGAAGAAATTTCTCTCGGTGATTTTGTCTTAAGTGGCGGGGAATTGGCCGCGATGGCATTGGTTGATGCCATGATCCGATTCCAGCCCGGAGCCCTCGGCGATGAAGGCTCCGCACAGCAGGACAGTTTTGCCAATGGCTTACTGCACTGCCCTGAGTACACGAGACCACAGGAAATAGATGGCGTCAGTGTACCGGAAGTTTTGTTAAGTGGTGACCACGAAGCCATTCGTAAATGGCGACTCAAGCAGAGTTTGGGTGTCACCTGGTTGAAGCGACCTGATTTGCTCGAGGCAATCGAACTTGATCAGGAACAGGAAGGATTGTTGAAACAATTTATAGAGGAACATCAGAAGCAGGGCGTGGCGGCGCAAAGTTCAGATGTTCAGGAGTGAGTATGATGGCAAAGAACAAGATTATTCAGCAGATCGAAGACGCACAGATGGGAAAAGATCTTCCTGAATTCGGCCCCGGTGATACGGTGGTTGTGCAGGTTAAGATCAAGGAAGGTGATCGTGAGCGATTACAGGCATTCGAAGGCGTTGTAATCGGTAAGCGAAATCGTGGATTGAACAGTTCTTTTACTGTTCGCAAAATTTCCCACGGCGTAGGTGTTGAGCGAACTTTCCAGACATTTAGCCCACTGGTTGACAGTGTTAAGTTGAAGCGTCGCGGTGACGTACGTCAGGCCAAGCTGTACTACCTCAGAGAGCTGACTGGCCGTGCTGCTCGAATTACCGAAAAGTTGGACAAAAAAGCCGCTGAATAGCCGACTTTTCCTGATCCCTGGTCGAAAGACAAAAAAATTGAGGGTCGAAAGACCTAAATGTTAAAAAGTGAGAAGATCTGTCTGCAGGTCTTCTCATTTTTGTTTCTGCCGACATAAAAACGTAAACTTTCCTTACAATCCTCTTGGAACGAGTTTGCTAATATCACGGTCTTATGGGGAGTGAAGGTCGCTTCAGCTAGCGTAAACTGCGGCCCGGAAAATGATAACGGAGAACTGGCTAATGCTAAGCAAATTATATCTACGCCGAACCCTTACCACGCTGGTTCTCAGTCTGATTTGCAGCGTAACCCTGGCCCAGGGTGATCAATCCTTGCGAGGCAAATTACGTCAGGCCATCGAGGAAGCATCTGGTAATCAGTTACAGATCGTTAGTCTCAATCCCACCGCCTTATCCACCATATTCGAAGTAGAGCTGAATACAGGCGAAATTCTTTATACAGATATATCCGGTGACTATCTGTTCGCAGGTGATATGTACGCCACCACCCCAACAGGATTAATGAATCTGTCCGCCGGCACTCGCCAGAAACGGGCGCTGGACAAGATAGCCGCCATTCCGGAAGAAGAGATGATCGTATTTGAGCCTGAAGAGGTGAAGGCGACCATCACAGTATTTACTGATGTGGACTGCACTTACTGCCGCGCTCTACATGGCGATATGCCAAAGCTAATGGATCGGGGCATCAAAGTGAGATACCTGGCCTATCCCCGGGGCGGCGCTAATGCAGCTTCCTATGACAAGATGATTTCAGTCTGGTGTGCAGATGATCGTCACGATGCCCTGACCAGGGCCAAGAATGATGAAGCGCTGGATATCACTGAATGTGATACCCCTGTATTGGCCCATCACGAGGTGGGCAATGAGTTGGGAATCAGTGGCACGCCTGCGCTGGTATTCGAAGACGGTCGTGTAGTTCCCGGCTACATGGACAGTGACCGGCTTGCTGCCATGCTGAATATCGACTAATTCCCTACTATACTCTCTACATCGGCCTAGACATCGGCCCCTGGCCGGCGTCGCCCGGCTCTTCTTTATATCCCGGCCGCTGGGTTTATGCAGCGGTTCCAGTATAATCCGCGCTTTGTTTTCGCTAATGGCCCAGTTCAGAACACCGGGGCTATCTTAGCTCACATAAAGGACGTGAGACCTTGAGTAACAACTCTGACTCTGAATTCAATGTCGGCATCTGCGGACTGGGCACTGTAGGCGGTGGGACTCTTGCATTGCTTGAGGCTAATGGAGATGAAATCACCCGACGGACAGGCACCAAAATCGTAGTCAATCATGTCGCGACCCGCACTCCCAAACCGGATCTGGTCAAAAACGTAGCTAAAACAGGAAATGATCCGTTTGCAGTAGCTGATGATCCGGACGTGCATTTGCTGGTAGAAACTATGGGAGGCTATGAGCCCGCGTTTGATGTAATTAAACGAGCCTTAGCCAATGGTAAACACGTGGTCACCGCAAATAAGGCGCTTATTGCGGAACGGGGTAATGCATTGTTTGAAGTGGCAGCTGCCAATCAGGTTTGTCTCGCCTACGAGAGTAGTGTAGCCGGTGGAATCCCGATAATTAAAGCCTTGAGAGAAGGTCTGGCAGCAAACAAAATTAACTGGTTGGCAGGCATAATCAATGGTACTGGCAACTTCATCATGACGGAAATGACCGAGAAAGCTCGGCAATTTGATGAAGTATTGCAGCAGGCGCAGGAACTGGGATACGCGGAAGCCGACCCAACTTTTGATGTAGAAGGTATAGATGCGGCCCATAAGCTCACCATAATGGGCTCAATTGCTTTCGGAATACCGCTTCAATTTGACAAAACATACACTGAAGGGATAAGCCATATTACGCCAGAAGACATTAGTTATGCTGATGAACTTGGATATCGCATCAAGCATTTGGGGATCGCCAGATTGAGTGACCTGGGAGTGGAAATGCGCGTGCATCCTACACTTTTGAGCAAATCCCGACTGTTGGCAAATGTTAATGGTGTCGGAAACGCAATCCTTGTTCATGGAGATGCAGTTGGATCCACGCTTTACAGCGGACCTGGTGCAGGAGCAGAAGCAACTGCGTCCTCAGTGGTGGCTGACATTGTCGACATTGCCCGGCAATTGCGGGCTGGAGCAACTCGGCCTGTTTATCCCGATCTGGGATATCTGGATGTACATGGCGATCTTGAAGTCCTGTCCATTAGCGAAATTGAAACCGAATATTATTTGCGCATACCGGCGGTCGATAAAGTAGGTGTGATGGCGAAGATCTCCAGTGTTCTGCAATCTCAAGATATAAGCATCGAAGCTGTTATTCAGAAAGAACCCAGTAGCGAAAGTGTGCCGATTGTCATATTGACTCACAATGTACTGGAGAAAAACCTGGATGATGCAATCACAGCACTGGAATCGCTCGATGAAGTGACAGGGAAAATTACTCGTATCAGAGTTGAGCCGTTTCACGGCGAAACTTCCTAGACCAGGCCAGTAGCAAATAATTATTGGAAATCGATTCGTGAAATATATAAGTACCCGGGGTGGAGTAGCTCCACAGTCGTTTGAGGAAGTATTGCTGACAGGCCTGGCGCCCGACGGCGGCTTGTTTGTTCCGGAAACTTTACCCCAGCTCAGTGCTGATGAGATAGAAAATCTGAAGTCTCTGTCTTATTCCGAGCTGGCTTTCAAAATTGTCAGCCCCTTTGTAGCAGGTGAGATTCCCGCTGAAGAACTCGAAAAAATAATAGACGATAGCTATAGCTCATTCGCAAGTTCCCAGGTCGCACCATTAACTCAATTGAATGAAAACGAATACATTCTTGAGTTGTTCCATGGCCCTACGTTGGCTTTCAAGGATTTCGCCTTACAAGTTCTGGGTCGGCTGCTGGATTATGTGCTACGGAAAAATGATCAACGAGTAGTCATCCTCGGCGCTACATCCGGAGACACGGGGTCAGCAGCTCTTGAAGGTTGCCGTCATTCCGATCACGTAGACATCTTCATCCTCCATCCCTATCAACGGGTTTCCGACGTACAACGCAAGCAGATGACCACCGTACCCGGAGACAACGTCTTTAATCTGGCAGTAGAAGGTAATTTCGACGACTGTCAGCGAATCGTTAAGGCAGCATTTGCCAATCAGTCCTTTCTGGGCGAAGGACGTCAGTTAGTGGCAGTAAACTCCATCAACTGGGCACGCATCATGATGCAGATCGTGTACTATTTTTCAGCCGCTTTGAAACTGGGAAGTCCACAACAAAAGGTGTCATTCTCAGTGCCCACCGGTAACTTCGGTGACATTTACGCAGGCTACCTTGCTAAGCACATGGGACTTCCCGTTGGCCGATTGGTAGTTGCTACCAACACTAATGACATTCTGCATCGCTTTATAAGCAACAATGATTATTCAGTGAGTGAGTTAAGCAAAACTTTTTCTCCCTCCATGGATATTCTCGTTTCCAGTAATTTCGAACGCTATCTGTTCGATTTATTTAATCGAAATGGAAGTGAGCTCAGTGAGTTTATGGCCAAATTCACCAGAGAGTCTTTGAGTGTGTCGGATCAGCAATGGAGTCGTGTTACACAAGAGTTCGATAGTGCGACTGTCAATGATGAAGAAACATGCGAGACGATTGCTGAAGTGTATGCAAGCCATGGTGTTTTATTAGATCCACATACTGCAGTTGGGCTACGGTGTGCCCGGAATTGCTGGCAGGATCGAAGCGTGCCAATGGTAACCCTTGCCACAGCTCATCCGGCCAAATTCAGTGAAGCAATTAGTCAGGCCGGTCTGGACTCGCCAGAATTGCCCATTCATCTGGCTGATTTGTATGAGCGAGAAGAGCGGTATTCAGTCGTGGCGAATGATCTGGGGGCAGTGACAGAATACATTAAGAGTAATACCTGACCCTATATGAGGAACCTGCTTCGTCGAACGATTAACGAATCACTCGAATTTCCCGAAAATCTGCATCCTGTTCTCCGCAGGATTTATCAGCAGAGAAAAATTTCAGACCCGTCAGAAATTGAACTCGGATTGGGCAATCTCGAAAGCCCTGCGTCCCTTAAAGGGCTCCCAAAGGCACTGGCATTGCTTCAGGACGCTCTCACTAGTCAACAAAGAATTCTTGTTGTAGCTGATTTTGATGCGGACGGGGCTACCAGCTGTGTATTGGCTATGGCTGCCCTGCGAAGTTTCGGTGCAGGTAATATTGATTACATTGTGCCGAACCGCTTTGAGTACGGTTATGGTCTGACACCGGAAATCGTGGAGCTGGCGAAGGCTAAGAATCCAGATTTGATCATTACCGTGGATAACGGCATATCGAGTATTGACGGTGTGGCAGAGGCGCAATCAGCCGGTATCAAAGTACTGGTAACTGATCATCATCTGGCTCCCACGGAACTGCCCACCGCGGATGCCATCATCAACCCCAACCAGCCTGGCTGCGATTTTCCCAGCAAATGTATCGCAGGAGTGGGCGTAATCTTCTATGTGATGTCTGCCTTGCGAACTCAATTGAGAGAAGAAGGGTGGTTCACCAGGCAGAATCTGCGGGAGCCAAATATGGCTGAGTTCCTTGATCTGGTGGCGCTCGGCACGATCGCTGATGTGGTACCTCTGGATCGTAATAACCGTATTCTTGTTGATGAAGGCCTGCGCCGTATCCGTGCCGGGCGGGTACGACCGGGAATCGCAGCACTATTACAGGTGGCAAAGCGAACTCCGGCTGGTTTAACGTCAATTGATCTCGGTTTCGCTCTGGGGCCACGGCTGAATGCGGCAGGCCGACTGGAAGATATGTCCACAGGCATCGAATGTCTCTCCGCCACTACTGACGCCATAGCCTACAATCTGGCCCTGCAACTGGATGGCATGAACGAAGACCGTAAACAGATTGAGTCTGAAATGCGGGAACAGGCTTTCGCGGCTATGGACGAATTGGATTGGGGAGAGCGGGAGCTACCCTCGGCGATAAGTCTCTATGACGAAAGATGGCATCAGGGTGTAGTGGGTATATTGGCTTCGCGCGTTAAGGAAAAATATCACAGACCCACCATTGCTTTCGCCAGAGTCGATGACGGCGATGAAAGCGGAGAGTTGGAGTTGAAAGGATCCGCCCGGTCCATAAAAGGCTTTCATATCAGAGATGCACTTGATGCCATAGCCACGCGTAACCCGGGTCTGATTAAAAAATTTGGTGGACACGCTATGGCAGCAGGATTGAGTCTGCCGTTGTCAAAGTTCGAAGAATTTCGCATCGCATTTGCTGAAGAAGCAGGCAGGGTATTGGACGATCATCAATTGCAGGCCACTATTGAAAGTGACGGTGAGGTCGCCCCAGAGCACCTCAATATGGAAACAGCTGAACTAATTGGATTTAGTGGACCCTGGGGGCAAGAGTTTCCAGAGCCCTTATTCGATGATGAGTTTCTGCTACTGCAGCAACGCAGGGTAGGAGAACGTCATTTGAAAATGACCCTAAGTCCGCCTGGGGAGCCCGATAAAATACTGGATGCAATCGCCTTTAATGTGAGTGATGAAGACTGGCCAGCCGAAAATACAGCAAGGATTAGCCTGGCGTATCGAATGTCAGTGAACGAATTTAGGGGCTTGCGTAACTTGCAGCTAATCGTTGAAGCGATACTCTCTTCAAATTAATCAGGTAGCCTCGACTTATACAAGAATATCGATCAACTGACCTCTTCTGGGCTTTCTTGCAGACTGGTCTTGCTGTGCTTCTGTCAGGGTTGTCGCAGAGGGCTGTAGCTTCAGCTTGGCCAACAGGGTACTGCCATCAGATTGCTGTCTGGCGCTGAATTCCCGGGATCTTTTCTCCGGCGCACACTCCAGAATGTCTGAGTCCCGCAGATGGCGCTCAGTAGCACTTGCTCCGGTTGCCGAGGTGACGCGATTGTAGCTGTCATCTGCTCTGTGATTTCGGAGAGCCAGACGAATAGATCTCGCGCTCATGTTTTGCCGGGAGATTGAACTCATTTCCGCTTGCGCAGGCCCTGAATAGATTTTATGAAAGGCATTCAGTCTAGCAGAACCCTGACACTCCGCTTAAACCGATTTGTCCTATAAGGCGTCATTTATAGGCTTTGAGGAACTAATAAAAAGAATTTCCAACAAGATTGCACGAAATTGCGCCGATTCGGGTCTATTTTCAACAACTCAACGTGGCCAGCCGGGGTCGATGTGTTACCAGCTCTGGGGCGATCATTACTGCCAGAATCGTTGTAGGGGAGCATGAATTTGCCGACTGAATTCATGACAGAAATAGGGCATTTTGTTACCTTTTAGCACACTGACCCACCCCCAAACTGGTTAAAATACGTTCTCCAAATCAGGATAAGTAGAATGACGAATATGTTCTCTAAGAGATTGATATTTATAGGTTTAATGCTGATTTCTGGGGTTAGCTGGGGGCAAGTCCACCGAACCGACCAGATAGAAGTAGAACTACTCTCTGAAACTGTCAATGTGGTTCCAGGCGAGACCTCATGGCTTGCTATTCGTCTCGACCCGATTGAACACTGGCATACCTACTGGAAATTCGGCGGAGATAGCGGCGAGGCAACCCAGGCGATTGACTGGAGTCTGCCGGCAGGTGCCTCGGTAGGAGAGATTGTCTGGCCAATTCCTGACTGGACCCCGTTTCTCGGTAGTGAACTCGTTACATTCACTTATGAGCACGAAGTATTTCTGCCCATGCCCCTCCATGTGCCGGCGGATTTTAGTGGCGACACTTTCAATCTGAGCACAACTATTGAATGGCAGGTTTGCGAAGAAATCTGCATCCCGGGAGATGCTCAATTCAGCCTTTCAATTCCAGTGAGCGACGCCCTGGAACTGGATTCACAATGGATTACTGCATTCGAGGAAACCCGGGCGGCCACTCCCAAGACTATCGATGAGCACGATCTCTACGCCAGTTTTAACGACCATGATGGCAAGATAAATATCATGGTGGAAGGCACGGAAGAGCTGTTTGCTGAAATAGATGAAGCCTGGTTCTTTCCAACCCAGCGACGCATCATGCGTTATGCGCCTTATCGCGATGTGATGCTGGATGGTGGCAGGATTCAAATAAGTACAGAGCAGCATCGACGCTATGACGATAGCCTCGGAGAGATAGCGGGATTACTTTCTTTTGTCGATGATGATGGCACCCGCCATGCTTACGACATCAATGCCCGCCACAATAATATTGCCTGGGACCACAGTATCGAAGTTGAGCTCATGGCGGAGGCAACCAATATTGTGCCAGGCGAAACAGCTTGGCTTGGACTGCGCCTGGATCCAGCCGAACACTGGCACACTTACTGGAAAATGGGTGGCGACAGTGGCGAACCAACAAGCCTCAACGAATGGTCGGCTCCGGAAGGAACCCAGATTGGTGAAATTCAGTGGCCAGCCCCTCACTGGTTGCCATTTTATGAAACTGATTTAGTCAATTTTGGTTATGAGGAAGAAATTCTTTTACCTGTTTCTGTCACTATTCCCGAGGACTACGTTGGGGAAACTGTTGAATTCAGTACCCTGGCGTATTGGAACGTCTGCGATCAGATTTGCATTCCAGGAGAGCAGCGCTTAAGCATCACTCTTCCTGTAGGTGAGGTGACTGAGCTGGATGCATTGACCCAGCCCATGTTCGCTGCAGCCAGGGAAACTCTGCCGGAAACAGAGCATGGTATTAAGTCCCTAATCGCAGTCGCTGGTGAGCGCGTAAGTCTGGGATTTGAGGCACCTGACCCCATTTTCTCCAACTATACTGAGGCCTGGTTTTTCCCGGAGCAGCGCAGGGTCATTAAGCCTGGGCCGCTGCGCGATGTAAGCATTCAATCCAATTTGTTGCAGATTACCCATCAGCAGCCCAGGCGCATGTTGGATGACCTCACCGAAGTCTACGGCGTTCTGGTTCTGGAAGATGAGAACGGCGATCGCGCAGCATATGATTTTATTAATCCCGCTGCTGATGCGAACTCAACCACAATTGCTCCGATGGCGGCTTTGAGTCAGAACCAGGGTTCTGGCTCCAGTGGAAGTGGTGGCAGCTTGCTGCTGTTTATGGGGGCAGCATTCCTGGGCGGATTGATTCTGAACCTGATGCCTTGTGTGTTTCCAGTGCTTTCGATTAAAGCGCTTAGCTTCACCAAGAACATTGGCGAAAGCAAAGAAAAGCAGCGTATGGATGGCATCGCCTACACAATGGGTGTGGTGCTGGCCTTTGTTGCGCTTGCATCGGTTTTAATTGGCTTACGTGCAGCTGGTGAAGCAGTTGGTTGGGCTTTCCAGTTTCAACAGCCCTGGTTCCTCGCATTTATCGTTTATGTTTTCTTCCTGATGGCTCTGAGCCTGTCGGGTGTATTTGAAATCGGTACCGGCCTGATGGGAGCCGGATCCAGCCTCACTTCACAGGGCGGCTATAAAGGTTCTTTCTTTACCGGTGTGCTTGCGACCACTGTGGCCACTCCTTGTACTGCTCCGTTTATGGGGCCGGCGATAGGTTTCGCCTTGACTCAGTCCTGGGCTGTGGCGATGCTGGTGTTTGTATCGTTAGGCCTTGGAATGGCCCTGCCTATACTAGTGCTGAGCTTCATTCCGGCACTATTTCGCTTTCTTCCCAAACCTGGCGCCTGGATGGAGACATTCAAGCAGTTCATGGCGTTTCCTCTTTATGCCTCAGCATTGTTCTTCCTATGGGTCCTGGGTAATCAGGTAGGTGTAATGGGCATGTCGTTGGTGCTGGGTACTTGTGTGCTATTTGCCTTCGCGGCCTGGTTGTACCAGCGCCGCTTTACCATGGGCCCCATTCTCCGCACCGCCAATTATGCGGTCGGTATTGGAACTCTCGCGATTGCTATTTATTTGATGCAGTCACCATTCATGCAAACAGTTTCTGTTTCCGCAGTTGCCTCTGCCGATGCTGCCGAAGGTGAGGGAGGTCAGAACTACGAAGTATTCAGCAGTCAGCGTCTGAATGAATTACGCGCTGATGGCAATCCAGTCTTCGTGAATATGACAGCGGCATGGTGTATTACCTGCCTCGCGAACGAGCAGACAACCCTGGGTACGGATAGTGTTCAGCAGGTGATGACCGACAGAAACATCACCTACATGAAGGGTGACTGGACCAATGAAGACCCAGAGATAACTGCCGTGCTGGAAGAATTCAACCGACCCTCAGTTCCATTATATGTACTGTATCCGGGAAATCTTGAAGGCGAGCCAGTAATACTGCCGCAGATCCTGACACCAGGAATAGTGACAGAGGCATTCGAGTCAATCTAGTAATTGTTGCTAGCGATGGATGGCGGCCAGAACGTAAAGTTACTAGCTTGCGAGATAGTACTCGATCTTTAATCGGTTAATCTCGATCACGTCGTGATTCTCCAATTTCCTGGCACCTGCACCTATGTCTTCCCCGTTCACTCTGGGCGGGGCAATACCGGCAGTGTTATTCAGGCAAACAATGAAGTGCCCATCGGGGCGTTTATTGATTTGCACAACCTCTGAACCCGCTCTCCCCAGTTTCACGGATGCTTTAACCAAAGGCAGTTCCTTACCGGCGCCATTGCCGTTGAGGATCTGCAGCTTGGCCTTCGCGAGGTTGCTTACAGGTTCATAATCGATTTCGTTGCTATTAGCTGGATTGGGGTAGGACGGAGCCTGTGAAGCTGTCTTGGGTTTTATTAATACTGTTTTCTCCCCATCTTCTTCCAGGGCTGTTGCACTCTCATTCACATAGCGCAACTCATGTTTACCAATGGTAATAACATCACCGCTTCGTAATGGGTGTTTCTTGATAGCCTGCCCATTTACATAGGTGCCATTAGTGCTATCAAGATCTTCAAGAAAAGAATCATCGAAGATAGTAAGCAATTTTGCATGGTGACCACTTACAGCGAGGTTCTCTATGCGAATGTCATTATCTTCCTTGCGTCCGATTGTCATGACTTCTTTATCGAGCGCAAATTCTCCAATCTTGTTGGAGTTAAAGCTGAATTCCAGTTTACCAGTCATTTTACTTTGCTCGCTCTAATCGCTGTGTTTACACTCCGCTAACTTCTTGGTACTACTTGTTCGGATCTCTGATCTATGCGCTAGCTACCGGCAATCTACCTGGTATCCCAATCATAGCTACTGAAAAGATACTTGCAGCAGGATCACTGAGATGTTGTCTTTGCCTCCATTCGAATTTGCAAGCTTAATCAGATTTTTAACAGCATCTTCAAGGTTCTGTTGAGTCTCTCTTAAAGTTTCCTGAATTTTCCAATCTTCTACCATGTCTGAAAGTCCGTCAGAGCAAAGAAGATAAATGTCTCCTTCCTGAAGCTCTTCCTGAACAGTATCGACTTCAACCTGCTCCTTGGTACCAAGTGCCCGGGTTACAATATGTCCAACACTGGCTTGACGGGCTTCTTCTTCGGTGTAGAATCCTCGATCTACTAAATCCTGTACCAGGCTGTGGTCTTTGGTGATTCGCTGGAGATCGTCGTTTCGAAAAACATATAATCTTGAATCACCCACATGTCCGGCATAGATAAATCCTTCGCGAATGAGTACTGCAACCAGAGTCGTACCCATTCCCTTGTGTTGTTCTAGAGCTTCAGCAGCCTGGAAAATCATGCTGTTGCTGTAGGAAATAGTATTACTAACGTATTCTAGTAACTGAGACCCAGTTATCGATCTGGAAGATTCAGGATCCGCCATTGATTGCAGGTGCTCCATTACGGATTCCACCGCCATATGAGAAGCAATCTCGCCAGATTGATGTCCGCCCATGCCGTCCGCCAATACCGCTATCCCGAGTTCCTGATCGTACCCAATGTGGTCCTCGTTATGCTGACGTTTTAGTCCAGTGTCAGTAAGTCCGGCTATTCTCACTTTGACTATTTCCTCTGGCATTGGTGTTTCCTAACAATCCCTGAAATTCATTAAGCAAAGCTGCATAAACAACTGGCATGCTCTGATTAATTTTTTCCTGTCCATCAAATAAGAATAAGTACTGGGCATATACGAGACAAAGTAGTGCAAACAAGATGTGAATACGCGATTGTGGCCTGGCGTTATCCTGGGCCACAATGTTCGCTGGTATTGGAGTAATTTCTGCCTGCGGCTCTCTTGGTTTGAGAACTCTTGTTTTCTTTGGGTCACCCTTACGGCGATTAGAAGTGCGATTTTTATCACGTACCGGCTTCTCAGTAAACGCCTTGAGCTGTTTGTCTAACATGTGATCATTGAATAACTCTATCCCATGCTGCAGGCTGTCCAAATTGCGGTTTTCAGGAATGGTTGACAGCATATTTGTCACCAATTCCTGAATGTCGGTAGGAAGTTTAGAAAAACTTTTGCGCAATACAAAGCCAGTCTCATTGCGGCGACGGGGTAGGCAGCCGGTAAACAGCTGGTACAGAATCACTCCCGTAGAATAAA
Organism: uncultured Pseudohongiella sp.; assembly: GCA_965227685.1. Taxonomy (GTDB): domain Bacteria; phylum Pseudomonadota; class Gammaproteobacteria; order Pseudomonadales; family Pseudohongiellaceae; genus UBA9145. The sequence goes on from CBDDGA010000002.1 coordinate 429,900, forward strand.
TGTCGGCGGCCTGGGATCGTTTCTCTCCTTCCAGAAAATAGTAATGTGCCGTCTCTACTCGTTCGATATCGTCTTGTAAGGAGAAGTCCGTTACCTTCACACTCCCGTCCGGAGCAAACAGAATATTTGTCGGGCGAAGGTGTCCGTGTACGATCCGGTTTGTATGGGCGAATATTACCGCCTCACAAATCTGTTTGGCGATTGTCAGTGTTTGTTTCCAGTTCAATTGAAATGCGAGTTTGTCCTGCAGCGTACCTCCGCTCATGTATTCCTGCACCAGAATAAAATGCTCATCGTTTCTGAAAGTGCCAAGTGTATTAACGATATTGGGATGGGAAAGAGATGCCAGCATTCGCATTGCTTCAAACCCACTACTGCTTAACAGTTTCTTCTTTACGACCAGTAGCGTGCCTTTCTGTTTTTGTTGATACAGATAAACACCACCGAATCGGTCTTCTCTGAGCACATCCAATAGCATGAATCTGGATTTAAAGCGGGTGAATCCTTTTTCCGCACGGGCCTTCTGTTCTTCATCGATGTGGGCCCCCTGAGCTATAGCCAGGAGAGAGGTTTTCAGCTGTTCAGCAGATTCAGGGCGATCTTCAGGTTTGTGTTCGAGGCAATTGAGAATAAGACTGTTTAGTTTTGGGCAAACATCTGAATTCAATTCGGTCGGATCAGCAAATCGTCCCGTTGGAAGCTTACCTGTGAAAAGGTAGTACATGACTACCCCTACAGAATAGAGATCACTCTGCGAAGTGACATTGTCGGACGATTCACGTTGTTCAGGTGACATATAGTTAAATGTCCCCATAACCATGCCAGTGCAGGTGCGATCGTCTGGAATTTTGTCGTCATAGAATTGTGCAATACCAAAGTCGAGGATTTTTACATTGCCGTCGTCATCTATAAGTATGTTGTCAGGTTTTATGTCTCGGTGAATAACATTGTTTCTATGGGCGTAAGAAAGCGCCTTTAGGATTTGTACCACAATATCTATCTTTTCATGATAGCTGAGCTCTTTGGCTTTCAGGGCAGTCCCAAGATCGATGCCTTCTACCAGTTCCATGACGAAGTAGGGCATATCGTCGCGGGTAATTCCGCGATCAATCACATGAATGATATTGGCGTGGTTCAACCGGGCTATGATGAAGGACTCACGTTCGAAGCGAGTTCGTGCTTCTTCTTCAGAGCTCAATTCATTGATAAGTAATTTGATAGCAACAGGACGCTGAAGGGAATCCTGGATTCCCTTGTAGACGTGGGCCATTCCACCCTCGCCAATCTTGATCAGGTTTGAGTAGCCGTTAAGCTTCATCGTTTACTACCCGAGCCACCGGCATAATAGATTGAGAGTCGCGCTGGCTCTGGATTAGCGTAAAGAGGGACGCCAATTGAAAATGTGATATCCTTCGCAAATCCTGGTTATTACTGAAAAATTCTTAGAAGAACGCCTATTTAGAAGCATCGTCTAGCCACGGAGTTAGCCTTAAGATGCTGACATTCACCAAATTCGGGTAGGAATATTCCCAGAATGAAGGTTTTGAATTTTACAGCCGCAGCAATTCTGGTGGTACTGATCTTCTATCTGCTGATTGTAGGTGAAGCGCTGCTCCTGCCTTTCGTAATCGCAGTGACTCTTTGGTATCTCATCAATACTCTGGCGCGGGGATTTAATCGCCTTGAGCTAGGCGGAGTTCGGGTGCCGATGGCATTATGCCTGGTTGCCGCAATTACTACTTTCGTCCTGTTGATTTGGTTGCTGATTAATTTCCTTAGCTCAACCGCTGCTGACGTATTAGACGTTGCACCTGTTTATCAGGAAAATCTTTCACGCCGATTACAGTCCCTTCCTTTCGTCGATTTCGCTGCTTTTGAAGGGCAGAGCTTGAGCGATTTGACAACTGGCTGGATTGATATTCCTACCTATGCTGCTTCGATCGCGTCATCGTTTGCCAACATTCTGGCATCCGGAGGACTAATCCTGATCTACGTCGGATTTTTGTTTCTGGAGCAAGGACATTTTGGGAACAAGATTGCGGCCCTGGTTGCGGATGATGAAAAAGAAGATGCAGCAAGAAAGATTATTGAGCGAATTAGAGACGACATTCAGAAATATATCAGCATAAAGGTATTTACCAGTTCACTTACGGGAATTCTGAGCTACACATTTCTGCTGGTAGTTGGTGTCGACTTCGCCGCGGTTTGGGGGCTACTGATTTTTCTTTTGAATTTCATACCTACCGTGGGTTCCATTATTGCTACGATATTCCCAGCCCTGATTGCGCTAGCCCAGTCAGATGGATACACATTATTCTTTCTCGTACTCATTGGAATCGGAGCATTTCAGATTTGTATCGGTAATATTCTCGAACCCAGATTGATGGGCAGCTCGTTTAACCTTAGCCCAATCATTATCCTGTTAAACCTGGCACTATGGGGTTCTATATGGGGCATCATCGGTATGTTTCTCTGTGTTCCATTTCTCATTATTGTGGCCATTATCCTGAGCCATTTTCCACAAACCCGGGTTATAGCAATTTTCCTCTCAAGCGATGGCAATTTACGGGTGCCGGAAGATAAAACCATCAAGGCATTCAGGTTTCACGATAGCTCCAGTTTATTGACTAACGACAGTGATTCGCCTCCCACCAACCCCTGACCGCAATCCGTGGTGAGACTCCTGTGATCTCAGATTCAGGAAATTATCAGCCAGCGGCCTAATTAGGCGAAAAAGCCTGCAAACTCAAGGAATTAAGCGCTATAATCCTGTGCTTTTTTGAATCCGCGCCAGCCGGCCCCAGGATTTAATTGCTGAAACCGACAGAATGGTATCCAAGGTATTGATCAGGATATGAAAAGCGCTGAAATACGTCAGAAATTTCTCGAATTCTTTGCAGCCCGCGAGCATGAGATTGTGGGCAGCAGTTCCCTCGTGCCTGGAAATGACCCGACCCTGCTTTTTACCAATGCCGGCATGGTTCAGTTCAAGGATGTTTTCCTGGGGGTTGAAAAAAGAAGCAGCAATCGCGCGACCTCATCCCAGCGATGCGTAAGGGCTGGTGGCAAACACAATGATCTGGAAAATGTTGGCTATACAGCGCGTCACCACACTTTCTTTGAAATGCTCGGGAATTTTTCATTCGGCGATTATTTCAAGCGTGAAGCCATTCAGTTTGCCTGGGAATTCCTGACCCAGGATCTGGGTTTGCCACCCGAAAAACTCTGGGTCACTGTATTCAGGGATGACGAGGAAGCGGCGGGTATCTGGCTGGACGAGATGAAGGTGGACCCGGAACGATTCTCACGCATGGGTGAGAAAGACAATTTTTGGGCCATGGGTGATACCGGTCCCTGCGGTCCCTGTTCAGAAATTTTCTACGACCATGGTCCTGAGGTGGCTGGTGGGCCACCTGGCAGTCCCGATGAAGACGGCGATCGCTATATAGAAATCTGGAACCTGGTGTTTATGCAATTTGAGCGCAAAGCTGATGGTTCCATGACCCCTTTGCCAAAACCTTCGGTAGATACCGGAGCGGGGCTCGAGCGGTTGGCAGCCGTAATGCAGCACGTTCACAGCAATTATGAGATTGATTTGTTTGCGGAGTTAATTCGCGACATTGGAGGCGTTACAGGTACTACAGACCTGGGAAACAACTCTCTAAAGGTGATTGCCGATCACATTCGTTCTTGCGCGTTTCTGGTCAGTGATGGTGTCACTCCATCTAACGAAGGTCGGGGCTATGTCCTGCGTCGTATTGTGAGGCGCGCGGTACGTCATGGCTACCAGCTCGGTGTACAGGACATATTCTTTTACAAGATTGTCGCTTCACTGGCGCGAATTATGGGTGAAGCTTACCCCGAGTTGATCGAGCAGCGAGAGTTTATTGAGAAAGTACTCAAAGAAGAAGAAGAGCAATTTGCCCGTACTCTGGACAATGGCATGGCAATTCTCAAGAAAGCCATCGCGGATCTGGACGGATCAGTAATTGCTGGTGATACGGTTTTTAAGTTGTACGACACCTACGGCTTCCCGGTTGATCTAACCGCCGATATAGCGAGAGAACACGATTTAAGTCTGGACATGGATGGCTTCGAACGTGCCATGGACGTGCAGAGAGACCAGGCTCGTGCTGCCAGTAGTTTCAGTGCGGTAGCCAAGCTGGATCTCGATCCGACCTTGAAAACAAACTTCACTGGTTATGATCGATTACAGGACGAGGGAAAATTGGTCGGGATTTTTAGCCTCGATAACCAAAGCCTGGATACGGTGCCTGTCGATAGCGAAGTATTATTAATTCTCGAAACTACACCTTTTTACGCTGAATCTGGTGGTCAGATTGGAGACCAGGGTATTTTGGAATCGGAATCTGCACAGTTCGAAGTGCTCGATACCCAGAAGCAAGGTGATGTCTACTTACACAGGGGCAAGTTACAAAGCGGCCAACTAAAAACAGGTGATCAGCTTCGCGCATTGGTGGCTGGTAATGATCGTGCTGCAATTACTTTGAACCACTCAGCTACTCATCTCATGAATTCAGCGCTTAGAACAGTGTTGGGTAATCATGTGTTGCAAAAAGGTTCGCTGGTGGATGCGGACAGATTACGTTTTGACTTTTCTCACCCGTCACCGGTAAGCCAGGATGAGTTGTCGGCAATTGAAAACCTGGTGAATGACAAAATCCTGGGCAATTCATCGGCAACGAAAGAAGTCATGCCGATAGAAGCTGCAAAAGAAAAAGGTGCTCTTGCGTTATTTGGAGAAAAGTACGGCGACGAAGTCAGGGTTGTATCCATGGGCGGTGATTTCTCCATAGAGTTCTGCGGTGGTTGCCACGTCAAACGAACTGGAGATATCGGTCTGTTCAAGATTATCAGTGAGACCGGCATTTCCGCGGGTGTTCGTCGAATTGAAGCGGTAACAGGAAAAGTGGCCCTGGCTCTGGTAGAGAAGCAGGAAGCTACTCTTCGTCAGGCAAGCGTGAAACTGAAAACCAGTCCTGATGAGTTGCTAGGAAAAGTTGAGGCATTGGCTAAACAAAATAGAGAGCTGGAACGTGAGCTGGAACAGTTAAAAGCCAAGATGGCTTCCAGCGCCGGAGATGACTTGACTCAGAATGCTATAGATATAAACGGCAAGAAAGTATTGATCGCCTCACTGGACGGTTTTAATCCCAAGACATTGCGTGACACAGTTGATCAGCTCAAGAACAAACTTGGAAGCTCAGTTGTTGTATTAGCGAACAGCAATGAAGGGAAAATTAATCTGATAGCTGGCGTGAGCAAAGATTTGACCGGTAGTGTCAAAGCAGGCGATCTGGTGAATATGGTTGCCTTGCAAGTCGGTGGTAAGGGCGGTGGCCGCCCGGATATGGCGATGGCTGGTGGCAACGATCTGGACGCGCTGCCAGCTGCACTGGAAAGTGTTCAACCCTGGTTGAAAGAGAGATTGTAGGCAGGCAACGGAATGGCGCTGATAGTTCAAAAATATGGAGGCACTTCGGTAGGAAGTGTCGAACGAATTGAGGCGGTCGCTGAGAAGATCGCTGGCTTTCGCGACAATGGTGATGATGTCGTCGTAGTCGTATCAGCTATGAGTGGAGAAACTAACCGACTCACAGCACTGGCCCAGGAAATTTCGGATCAGCCTGTGCCAAGGGAGATGGATGTGCTCCTATCTACAGGAGAACAGATAACGATCGCCTTGTTGTGTATGGCACTGGAAAAACGTGGTTACGGAGCACACTCATTCACGGGTGGACAAATACGTATCCTTACCGATGGGTCCCATACCAAAGCACGTATCAAAGAGATCGACAATTCGCGAATGCTGGCGCAGCTGGAGCAACAGAACGTTGTTGTGGTAGCCGGATTTCAAGGGGTTGATGAACTAGGCAACATAACAACCCTGGGCAGGGGTGGTTCTGATACCACAGCGGTTGCCTTGGCGGCTGCACTAAATGCTGATGAATGCCAGATTTATACCGACGTGAAAGGTGTCTATACAACAGACCCACGGGTGGTTGAAGGTGCGCGCCTGCTCTCAGCGATCACTTTCGAAGAGATGCTGGAGTTGGCAAGCCTCGGCGCCAAAGTATTGCAAATCCGTTCGGTAGAATTCGCAGGCAAATACCGGGTACCACTACGCGTACTTTCCAGTTTTGAGGAAGGCTCGGGTACTCTGATTACTCTAGAGGAAGATTCTCAAATGGAAGATCCAAGCATTGCAGGCATCGCATTCGAAAGAGATGAAGCGAAGCTAACAGTGGCAGGCGTACCCGATGTGCCAGGTATCGCCTATAAGGTAATTGGCCCGGTTAGTGAAGCGGGTATTGAAGTCGATGTAATCGTGCAGAACGCGGCTGCAGACGGAACAAACGACATCACCTTCACAGTGAAACGCAGTGACAGCGATAAAGCCAAGAAAATCCTGGATGACGTTTGCACATCCCTGCAAGCCAGAGAAGTAGTACTGGATGGCAAGATCTGCAAGGTCTCACTGGTAGGTGTAGGAATGCGTTCTCACGCAGGAATAGCCGCCAAGATGTTCAAGGCACTCGCCGACGAAGGCATTAATATCCAGATTATCACCACATCAGAAATTAAAATTTCCATCGTAATCGAGGAAAAATACCTCGAATTGGCCGTGAGAGCGCTACATAGCGCATTTGATCTGGGTGATCCAGAATCCCCCCATAGCAGTAATTAGAGCCGTTAAGCGAAGGTTTTCGGCTTTAAAACCCCGGAAATCCTTGGCAACACGCCAAGATAGGCAGATACTATAGCTCGCTATGGTCGAAATCGGGCAATTAGCCAACCCTGTTTTTCCCTGAAACTTCCCGGAATTACAGGCCTCGCCGCAGTAGGGGAGGAAGTCCCGATTCAAGCACCTCGTGAAATCAGGCTGTACGGGCGAAGACAGTAGCCAGGAGAAGGTCAGGAAGCAGCTCAGGAAGCACACGGGAGCGCGCAAAGGAATGGTAAATGGAGAAAGGCAATGTTGATACTGACGCGCCGAATCGGCGAAACCTTGATGGTCGGGGATGATGTCACTGTTACCGTATTAGGGGTTAAAGGTAATCAGGTGAGAATTGGGGTGAACGCGCCAAAGGAGGTCGCAGTTCATCGTGAAGAGATCTATCAACGCATCCAGAAAGAAAAAATCGATGATAGTCCAAAGGACGACGTTTAAACTTTACGAGCTTGATGTTTTGTTCAAGCTGGGAATTCCACTGCTTCCCAGTAGCGCTTAAGTAGTTCTATCATTGAGAGAAAATCTGCTCCGACGTTCTCTTTAATTAAATACCCAGACACGTTCAGATCATAGGAGGCTGATTTATCGGTCTCACTTCTTGAAGTTGTCAGAATAAAAACAATGAGCTTTCTTAGCTCTGGGTCATTACGAATTTCTTGAACCAGTTCAATGCCATTCATTCGTGGCATATTAATGTCCACTAGTAACATCAGTGGGAAGGTAACAGCTTCGAACCCGTTTTCCCCCCTAAGCATTTCCAGAGCTTGGATTCCATCTTTGGCTCGTATTAGCGGGTTCTCAATATTAGCCTTGTCAAAGGCTCGTTCGACAGCCTCGGCATCTATATCGTCATCTTCTACTAGCAAAATGCTGACAGTATTAGTTTTCATCAATGATTCACCGGCTGCTCTAAAACGCTGTTTTTAGGCCATGTAAAAATGACGCGAGTTCCTGAGCCCACATCTGAATCAAGATGAATCCGCCCCCCATGCGTGTAGAGAATTTTTTTTACCATTGCCATGCCCATGCCACTACCTTCGACTTCATCCCTTGGCTTAAGAGTCTGGAACATTTCAAACACTCTGCTATGAAATTTTGGGTCGATACCTGGGCCGTCATCTTCAACGGTAAATTCCAGAAAATTATCTTTTGACTCTAATGAGATTGAGACAGTTCCAGATTCCCTGTGATGATGTTTTACGGCATTGCCCACCAGATTGCGAATTACCTGGTTCAATGGTGATTTCAACACTCTATGCCCATAAAGACTGTCATCTTTAACAATCTGGAAATCATTGGGTATGTTAACTAGTTCAACTGTTTCATCTACCAAATCGCTAGCTCTGATGGTTTCATTCTTACCTGCGATTTGACCAGCCCTTGAATAGAGCAGCAAGTCGTCAAGTAGCTGTCCCATTCTTGCGACTCGTCCACATAGTCTATCCATATGTTCCTTGTTTTTGCCTGATAATTGTTCACCCATATCTTCTTCGAGCCAATGACAGAGATTTTCAATTGCACGCAGGGGGGATTTAAGATCGTGGGAAGCGACATAGGCAAACTTCTCGAGCTCTTTATTACTTAAGCTAAGGTCTTCTAATGTTTTGGTGAGTTTGACTTCTGATAGCTTTCTCTCGCTAATATCTCGAATGATTCCGGTGAAACTATGGTTGTCGCTTGTTTTGTTTTCACTAACTGACAACTCCATGGGGAATGTGCTTCCATCTTTCCTTTGTCCGGAAACTTCTCTGCCTATACCGATGATTTTTTTACTACCAGTTTCCAAATAATTTTCTAGATATTTGTCGTGCTCTTTTTTGTAAGGATCTGGCATGAGGATTTTCACATTTCTCCCAATAAGTTCAGATTGCTTATATCCGAACATTGCAATAGTTGCAGGATTCACGGACAGGATATTGCCCACTTTGTCTATGCTAATAATCCCGTCTACCGCGTTGTCCAGAATACCTTTTAAAAAGCTTCCGGTTCGTTCAAGTTCCGCTGTTCTGGATTTGAGAATAGTCAACTGCTCTATACGTTCGCTGATGTCAATGATTGAACTAATGATGTATACACCACTATCTGTTGTTATTGGGTTTAACCCAATCTCTACAGGAATTCCGATGCCGTCTTTCCGCACGCCAAAAAGATCGCGACCTTCTCCCATAATTCGCTTAGAAGGAGTGGTTATAAATTTATTTCTGAGGCCGACATGAAGATGGCGGAACTGATCCGGAAGCAGAATTTCAATATCCTGACCAACGAGCTCCTCTCTGCTATAAAGGAAAATCAGGAGCAGTGCATCGTTAACTTGTTGTATGACCCCATTGGAATCGATCATAACTAACGCGCTTGGAGCTGAGTCGAAAATTTTATGCAGAATCTCAGCTTCATTGTCGCTGCTAGAAAAATGATTCTTACGTGAACCGTTGTTGTGCATAGCTATGAATACCGGGGTAAATATTATTCGCTGAATTTTTCACATGCTATTAATCTAATGAAGACAATAAGATTCAGTCATAGTCTTGCTAAAGGATTTAAGATGGCTCAATGCCATAGGCTAAGTATAGCTACTTGTGGAAATTTGCTTGGCTGCTGTAATGTTTTTATCAGTTTGGTGGTGGTTGACTAGAAAAACTCCTAATTCATATGCTTTTGGAATGATTACCCTAAATATAAAGATATGAAGCCTTTGTGCAAATTGGTGGGATTGTTTATTAATTTTGTGGGGCTTCGCTATATACGGAATTCAAATCGTCAATTGACTTAGCTCTATACCCCGTTGGAGAAGGGGCTAAGTTCACAAGTTGTTTTTACTTATAGCAATATTGAAAGCCTAACTACGTGTACATGGGATTCTTCATGCTCTTCTGAGAGCCTGGGACGCTGCCCTTGGATGCTTTGGCTATGAGGCGAGTTGCGAGGTTTTCCTACCGAAAATGCAAAACTCCGCGAGATGGGTTTTTGTATATGGCGCAGAAAGGGATTCAAAACCCCGATAGAGATAAACCTGTACGCCCTTAGCAGGGGGGCTGGGTAAAAGAGTATTTTCGGTTTTTCCGGGATTGGAGAACTCCGCTACGTGCTCGGATTATCCTTCAGCTACGCGATGGGGCCATAATATTCTAATGAAGATTAGATTGAATTTTGATAGGTGGCGAGAATCGATCCTGAGGGATTGATCCGAAAATTAGATGAACACATTTCCCTCATCCTCACGGGGCAGCCTTCGTCTGTCAGCACTGCTCGTTTACATGGATGTAGGTGTGCCGAAATCGCTGGGAGCGATTTCGGCAAGCAGCTTTCTAACCGTGAGGGATCTTAACCATCTCCTCAACCCATATATAAAAAACCCGCAGAGCGAGGTTTGTATGTATGGCGGAGAGAGAGGGATTCGAACCCTCGATAGGGGTAAACCTATACGCCCTTAGCAGGGGCGCGCCTTCAGCCACTCGGCCATCTCTCCGGAGCGGCGCATTCTAGCACATCAAAACCCTATAGAAGAACCTTCAGTTTCCGACATCAGCGGTGGCTTTCATACAGATTTCGCCATCTTTATTGGCGATCCACAGTTCAATGGATTCATCGCTATCGGTGAACCTACCATTAACTGAGAAGGGCTCCAGGTCAAATGTTGGGCCCACAGCTCTAAAATTAAAACTACGGATTATCTTCTCTGGAAACTGTTCTTCTGCTACCTGAACCAGTAATGTTGCCAACAACGGTCCATGAACCAACAGTCCAGGATACCCTTCGTCCTCAGTTACATACCCTCGGTCGTAATGTATGCGATGGGCATTGAATGTCAGGGCGGAATAACGAAATAAAAGTAACGGATCAGGCTTAATTTCCTTTGAGAAATCCGGGTGAAGTGGCGGTGATACAGAAGCTGAATTGGATTGCCTCGTGCTCGACCCAGACAAATCCGATGGCTTTGCTGCCTCTCGATAAACTATCGACTGTATCTCTCGAATACAGCACTTGCCTCCACTAAATATCTCGTGTGCGACAGTAACAAAACTCAACTTACCGGATTTTCCCTCTTTGCTCTCTATATTTTCGATACGAGAGCGACGCTCTGCCATTGCCCCGATTTCGAGCGGATGAAGGAATTCCAGTTGACCGCCTGCCCACATGCGTCTGGGAAGCTGGATTGGCGGAAGGAAGCCGCCGCGTCTGGCGTGCCCGTCATTTGCGAGGCCTTGATGTTGAGTCAATTCCCAAAAGTAAAGCCAGTGCCATAGATGGGGTAGGGCGGTACCGCTTTGAATTAAGTTTACTGGGATATTTAATGTTGCATTCATGGCCTGAGCACGGTTTAGATCAATGGTGTCTGTTACCGATTGCTCTCGCCCGATCCAATCTGAAATTTCTGTGTTAGACATGGTGTCCTGGCTTGTTTTTTCGAAAAATGAATGTAATGGATAGCAATCGAAGTTGCCACTACAATGGAGGATTTGTAGTCCACAGGCAAAGAACAAGCTTTAAGAGGGTGGAGGGAAAGGTTTGGAGGCGGAGATTTGAGGGGAAAATACTTTGAAGAGCTAGAGGTTGGAATGGAGTTTGATCATGAACCCCATCGGACTATCACAGAGTCAGACAACCTTCTGTTCTGTGCCATGACTCATAATCCTCAGCCACTACATATCGATGCAGAGTTTGCATCCAAGACGACCTATGGGCAGATATTAGTGAACAGTTACTTTACTTTGGGTTTAACTGTAGGTCTTTCAGTGGGTGATACCACGCTGGGAACAACAATCGGCAATCTTGGCATGGAGAAAACTGAATTCCCTAATCCGGTGTTCATCGGTGACACCTTGCGAATTTCGACGACTATCGTAGACAAACGAGAATCGAAATCAAAACCGGATCGTGGCATCGTCTGGTTTCAGCATAAGGCAACCAATCAGCGAGGAGAAATCGTTTGTGACTGTTTGCGCAAGGGTATGATGATAAAGCGCGACTCAGCAGAGAGCGACCAATCTAAATAAGGACTTCTAATTTGAACTCAGAGAATCACAGTAAGCGTACTCTTCGTCGCTCTCTGCACTTCGTGCCAGGGGGTAATGAGCGCATGTTTGAGAAATCATTATCACTAAATGCCGACTCGCTGATACTTGATCTGGAAGACAGTGTTACACCTGAAAATAAAGAAGCAGCACGGCAGGCAGTAGTCACCTGGCTGGAGGAAGCTGACTTTCAGGGAAAGGAGCGTTTGGTGCGCGTTAACCCTCAGGACACGCCCTGGGGAAGAGAAGATCTGGAAGCAATTGTCGCGGCAAAGCCTGATGGCCTGGTGTTGCCCAAAGTTGCAACTCGTGCGAACGTCGACGCAATTGATCAGGTGGTAACTGTTCTGGAGAAAGAGCTGGGTCTGGGGCAGGGCGAAGTCTCGCTCGTGCTGATCGGTACTGAAGTTCCTGAAGCTGTATTCCAGCTTCACACTATGGCTGAGAATGATCGAGTCAGTGCTGTAACCTGGGGTGCTGAGGATTTGGCCGGTGCACTGGGTTCCCATGCGAAGCGGGATAGTGATGGAAATTATCTGGATGTGTTTCGATTTGTACGATCTACCTGCTTGTTGGCCGCATGTGCAGCAGACAGGCAGCCACTGGATGCTGTCTACGTTGACTTCAAAGACCCTGAAGGATTGCGAAAGGAATGTGCCGCCGCGGCGCTCATGGGTTTTACCGGTAAGCTAACCATTCATCCAAGTCAGATCGATATCGTCAATGACGCCTTTACCCCGGCTAAACAGATAGTCGAAGAGGCGCGCGAACTGATAGCTGCATTTGAAGCTAATCAGGCTGAAGGAAAGATGGCATTTACTTTTCGCGGCGCAATGGTGGATGTGGCGCATTTAAAGAAAGCTCAACGAATTCTAGAAGTGGACTCTTTAATCTCCGGTAAGAACGGTTGATAGGATAAGAAAGGCAGCATGGATTTTTCAGAAAGTCAGGATCTGTCCCTAATACGGGAGTCGGTTGCAAAACTCTGTAGAGATTTTCCTGATGATTATTGGGAGCGTCTGGACAGGGAGGGTGAATTTCCCCAGGACTTCTTTGATGCCATGGCCGGAGCCGGTTGGTTGGGGGTGGCCATTCCGGAACAATATGGCGGTTCAGGTAAAGGGATTCAGGAAGCAGCAGTTGTATTGGAAGAAGTTGCAGCATCCGGAGCAGCGATGAATGGTGCCACGCCTCTTCATTTATCTATTTTTGGAATGCATCCTGTCGTTAAACATGGCTCGGAAGCCATGAAGCAGAAATACCTGCCTTCAGTTGCCGACGGTAGCTTGCAGGTGGCTTTCGGTGTGACCGAGCCCAACGCCGGAAGCGATACTACTTCGATAGAAACCATTGCTCGTCAGAATGGTGATCACTATTTGGTGAAGGGACGCAAAGTCTGGACTACCAAGGCCCTCGAATCTGAACGAGTGCTGTTGCTGGTCAGAACAACCCCTCGTTCTGATGTGACGAGGAAAACAGAGGGGATGACACTGTTGTTGGCGGAATTACAAACACCGCAAGTCGCGATATCTCCAATTCCGAAACTTGGGCGAAATGCTGTAAGAACCTGCGAGGTTGTTTACGATGACCTTCCTGTTGCAGTTGAGGACAGGGTGGGAGATGAGGGGGCTGGATTCCGCTATCTGCTGGATGGACTCAATGCGGAGAGAATACTAATTGCAGCGGAAGCGCTGGGCATTGGCAAGGCTGCTTTGCGCCGGGCGGTAGATTATGCCAATGATCGGGTAGTGTTCGACCGACCGATTGGTAAGAACCAGGGAATCGCTTTTCCACTAGCTGAAGCTCATGCAAGACTGCAATCAGCAGAGCTCATGATTAAAAAGGCCGCGTGGATGCTGGATGAAGGCCAACCCTGTGGCGCCGAGGCGAATATGGCGAAATGGCTGGCAGCGGAAGCGGGTTTCTTTGCGGCTGATCAGGCCGTCCAGACCCACGGTGGGTTCGGCTATGCCCGGGAATTTCATGTTGAGCGCTATTGGCGCGAATCACGGTTGATGAAGTTAGCACCCATCTCTCAGGAAATGATATTAAATTTCCTGGCTGAGCATGAACTAGGTTTGCCCCGATCTTATTGAGGGAGTCCCGGCGCTTAGTGACCCCTGAAAGTTAAAACACAAAACTGGTAGTACTTATGAAAAATAATCAACTGGCCCTCCTTTTTGTATTGGCGCTCTTAATTCCAGGGTTATATGCCCAGGAAGACAATCATCTCCATGATCCTGAGCAACAGCGAGTAGAACCTTTCCAGGTTTTCGATAATCTTTACTACATTGGAGCAGAATGGGTGTCTTCCTGGTTATTGGTTACTGATCAGGGTTTGATTGTCTTTGATGCCATGTACGAAGGGTTAACTGATTTGGCTATCGAAGGAATCAGGGAGCTGGGGTTTGACCCGAATGATATTCGATATCTGATTGTTTCCCATGCTCATTTTGACCATATTGGAGGAGCTCTGAGATTTCAGCAGGAGTTCAGTGCAGTTACCATGATGACTGATGCTGACTGGGCAATGATTGAGGAACCTGCTGTATTTAGGGAGTATCCAAAACCTATCAGACATCTATCTGCCAGCGATGGCAGCACCCTGAATCTTGGCAGAACCCGTCTGAGATTTATGCAAACCCCGGGTCATACTCCCGGAGTGCTATCCACAATCTTTACGGTCTATGACAACGGTTATCCCCATACCGCATTTCTTTTTGGTGGAGCTGCTTTAAATTTCTCTGGCGTTGAGAGAACGCAAATGTACATCGACAGCATCGAGCGTATGCAGAAATTGCCGGATATCGAAGTACACATATCGAACCATCCTGCATCAGGAGAGATATTTGAACGTCAGGAAATGTTGGAACAGCGACAGGATGGCGATCCCCATCCATTTGTAGATCCTGAAAGCTGGACGGCCTATCTTGATCTTCGGTTACGCGAGGCTCGACTGAAACTGCAGGAAGAACAAGCCGCAGAAAATTAATTGTCTGCTTGCGTGAAGAACGCCTTTGTTTGTTCGTCAGCCGGGAAGTAGCTTTCGATCAATAGTTCTTCCATACCTATGTCCAAAGCAGATCCGAACTGGCTTAACGTAGTAAAAGTGCTTAGGGTCAGGTTGCCCATTTTAAAATCGACGGTGAGCATTGGACCGTCTTCCTGGGGATGATCGGGCTGCATCCAATCTTTCGGTGGATTCATCTCCAGTAAACGTTCATAAAGTTCTTTATGGGCAGTATTTCCATAAGCAAGTACTTGTTTGCGCAATCTGCGCATCAGATGTCCTGCAACTTCATCCCAGTTAGGAATCAGATTGCGGAACATGTCTTCCCGAAACAGCGCTTCCAGCAGATTATGGGTGAGAATGCCTTCTATGTCGTCAAGCGCAAGTGCCATGAGCTTCTGTTGCGCCTGGTTTGCCATCAGAAGGTTGTAACAGCCATCCATGACCAGAGCTGGAAAGGGGTTATGGTTTTCCAGAATAAGATTCAGCGCTGCTCGCACCGGAGCCATTTCAGAGCTATCGAGATCTAATTGGGAATAGGCCGGGGCGTAACCTCCTGAATTCAGCAACAGATTGCTGTCCTGCAGGGGCAGGTTCATCACATCAGCCAGGCGTAACAGCATGGAGCGACTGGGCTTGGTGCGACCGGTCTCTATAAAGCTAATATGCCGGGAGGATACGTCTGCTAGAAGAGATAAATCTAACTGAGACAAGCGGTTACGTTTGCGATACTCACTTAGTAATGGACCCACTGCTGGCATGGGAAGCTCCTGATTTCAGTATTTCGAAGACTATGGGAGCTATTCTAGCGTTGGCGTTTCGCCAAAACTATTACCTCAGAGGTAATCTTTGTGCTGACTGTGGGATGCTAGTTGCTTGAGGGTAGGGATACTGGTTCGATCTGCCAGCGCGCATAAAGTCGACGGGCCTGGCTCATTTCTGCAGAACTCAGGCGACGTTCAATTTTGCTCAACAGCTCTGGTGCTTCTTCATGTTCATACATCTTGGCCATGCTGGCCCAGGCATGGGCCAGGATGTAGTCGCGATCGATTGGCCTGCCATCGTAGTACATCTTTGCCATGGTAATCGTAGACGGAACATGCCCGCCCCGACCGGCTGCGCCAATCCATTGCATACCTTTTTCGATGTCTTTCGCTGTGCCGGAGCCATCCAAAAGCAGGCTTCCCAGGTTCGCCTGGGCTCCCAGATGACCCTGTTGAGCAGCGGCCTCAGTCCATCTGAAGGCCTGCTCCAGGTCCTGATCAACGCCACGGCCGAAGTAGTAAAGGTTGGCGAGGTTGAATTGTGCAACATCCAACCCTTCCTCAGCGGCTTTGGTGAACTCCCTCAGCGCAGTCTGATAATCGCCCTTAAAAACGGCATTGAGGCCATCTTCGTAATCCGCATGGACACGAGATACGAAGAACATGATGACAATTGCTGCGAGGATCGGGCCGAACTTTTTCATGAGATCCAACCATAACTGCTTGTTTTGCATAACTACTCGTTAACTTCTATGCCAGAGGCTATGGTATCTCAGTGGAATCCGGCTGAAAACCGCCACATTCAGATTGAATTAGCATATCACTATGAAAAATCAGGAATTTCGCTATAATACGGCTCCCTCGGCTTAGGGGTAGATAGCCAGCGTGCTGGCCAGAATTAGTATCTGAAAGCATCTGTCGCCAGATCTATCGAAGCCGGAGCAAGATCCAAAATTTTCAAATAACGCACCCGTAGCTCAGCTGGATAGAGTACCTGGCTACGAACTAGGGGGTCGCACGTTCGAATCGTGCCGGGTGCGCCATACAAAAAAGCCCACTTACAGTGGGCTTTTTTGTATGGTCCATCTGGTCGAATCAACGTGCCCGTTCGAAAGGAGCGAAGCTCCGCAGACAGCGCATAGCGCTGCCCCGAAGGGGTGAAGGTTTTAGCTTAGCTAAAACCTGAATCAATCGTGCCGAGCGATCTACCCGTCAGTTACGCCGCTTGAACGCAGCCAGATTCCGTAAGTAATTCCAGCAACAGATTCATCTGAAAATTAGAGACGATAGCTTTCTGAGTTGGTGGTAGTAAGGAGAGGGAGTTCCGCAGACAGCGCATAGCGCTGCCCCGAAGGGGTGAAGGTTTTAGCTAAGCTAAAACCTGAATCAATCGTGCCGAGCGATCTACCCGTCAGTTACGCCGCTTGAACGCAGCCAGATTCCGTAAGTAATTCCAGCAACAGATTCATCTGAAAATTAGAGACGATAGCTTTCTGAGTTGGTGGTAGTAAGGAGAGGGAGTTCCGCAGACAGCGCATAGCGCTGCCCCGAAGGGGGTGAAGGTTTTAGCTAAGCTAAAACCTGAATCAATCGTGCCGAGCGATTTACCCGTCAGTTCCCGTAAGAGATTCCAGCAACAGATTCATCTGAAAATTAGAGGCGATAGCTTTCTGGGTTGGTGGTAGTAAGGAGAGGGAGTCCCGCAGACAGCACAAAGTGCTGCCCCGAAGGGGGTGAAGGTTTTAGCTAAGCTAAAACCTGAATCAATCGTGCCGAGCGATTTACCCGTCAGTTCCCGTAAGAGATTCCAGCAACAGATTCATCTGAAAATTAGAGACGATAGCTTTCCAGGTTGGTGGTAGTAAGTAGAGGGAGTTCCACGGACAGCACTAAGCACTTCCCGCAACACCAACCCAAAACCCCTAATCCTGATTAACTGAAATTACCCTGAGCTTCAGAGGATTATCTGATACTTGTTCCGCCGTAATTGTGAAGGAGTGCTGCATGTATCTAACGGGTATCGTCCAGGTCCCGTTTTCAATAGTGCAAACTGAGCGCTCAAAAGGCACGTCTTCTATTAACTCGGCAGTAAGAAACCATTCATCGTTTTCTTTTGCTCCAGAGAGCGTCATTTGCACATCTCTGTCCAGGTATCTGATGGAGGGTATGTTGAATATACATTTCTCCTGAAGGTTTCCGTAATCGTAGACAGCTGGAAAATGTTTGATTGGTGCTCCCTGGAACCGATCGTCGAGGGTTCTGAAATCTTCGAACTTGCAGGTACCCTGATATGTAAAATTCATGTAAGGGTCATCATTCATGACCGAATAAACACCATTGCGGTGATAAATTCCAAACGAGTGTTGCAGTTCGTGAAATAAAAGTCCTGCAAATTTGTCCGGTGTGGGGCATTTGGAAGCGTTAAATTCGATTCGCGATGAAATTATTTTGACTCCCTCGGTCTCGGTGTTCTCTCGTGCCCACCATTCTTCATCTTCAGGGTTGGTATAGGAGACTTCTATGATTCCCGGCTCGGGTTCTGTTATTGGATCTCCGGCGGAAATATTTACACCTTTGACGTGGTTCAGCCAGTCAGTGTGGTGGACGATCTGTTCCGTAACTAATCTGTTGTCAAAAGGCGTGTGTTCATTAAGCAAATGCTTAACAACGATGGGTTTCCACCATTTCGCTACTGTGAATCTACTCATGATAATCCCTTGTCCCCACACAGCGAGCTAACAGTTCCCTGGCAGGTTGTTATTGTTTTTTGGATTTCGTGATTTGGTTAGAGTGAGTTCTGCTCCGATCGTTCTATTAAGTTTCAGTATCGCACTACTTTCCGCTAAATTCCATGGACCTGACTTCCTGGCGGTGGACGGATAACAGCATCAATTGGAAAATCTGTAGTGACTGATCGATAGTACGATGAATCGAACTACTCACAGGAATTTAGTATTTGATTCTGATCACCACCAGAGCACGGCTGAGATATTGGCAACAGATAGCTAGTTCTTTCGGGCGGCTACCCAGAGCCAGCTAACCTCATTCTCCGGGCGATACCATCGCACAATTCTCTCTACCTCGAGTCCGGATTCTTCAACCAACTCTCTGGCCTGGTCTCTTGTATAACCAATGGCCCATTCCGTATCTACCACACCGTCATTCAGATTTTCGTTGACCTCGGAAATCAGGTTAAATACTGCAACACCTCCGGGCGTTAACAATTCCGCGGCTTGTTTTAGCAAATTACCAGCAAACTCTCGCGGAATATGCTGAAACACAGTAAAGATATAAATGACATCAACCGTGGCAGGCTGAATCGCCGAAGGTAAACTGTCCGCGTCGTTGACATGAAAACTGACGTTGTCGGCGGCGCATAACTGTTCGGCCAGTTTGACTACTGAGCTTGAAATATCTGTCGCATGGACTCTTTCGTATTTATCCCGAAGCCATAAGACCGAACGGCCAAATCCACAGCCTATGTCCATTGCCGTTCCTTGTTCGGGTAATTGAAACATTCTGGGCAGCCAATTAGCTTCCGTGCGCTTAACGGAGCGCTCCAAAGCCTCAGAATAGGGCGCAGGCATTTCAATATTGTCATCATCGAAGTTGAGAGCGAGTACCGAATTATCCAGTGCCTTATCTGTATCAGATAACTCCAGCCCGAAGAAATCCTGATAATGAGGATGATGCTTAAAATAGCCATCATCCTGCATACGCTCCCACATCTCTTTGAATGCTGATTGATCCATAACAACCCTTATGGGCAGGGATTTTCACCAGCAACAGGGGTCGCGCCGGAAGGAAGAAAGCGGCAAGGATCTGCCTGTTCCAGGGTCACGCGAGCGCCGATTCGAATAAGGCTGGTAACACTGGGTGCCTGAAAAAACTGGTAACCCTCTCTGGATGTCATCCAGGCTGAAGGGCCGCCGACAAATTTATCAGCTGACTCCGTTTCGGACTTGATACGAGAAACAAGTTGTTCATAGCCCGTATCTCCCTGGCGTTCTCCTGTGAAGCTGCCGAGGTCGCCACTGGCGACGAATACGGCATCGACTCCGTCTACGCCAGCAATCTCACCGGCAGCTGCAGCACCTTCTGGCGTTTCAATCATTGCTACTATCATCAGGTTATCATTCCAGGTTTGACGATAGTCGCGTCCCCACAGACGACCATACTGCCCCCCGCCCTGGCTGCGGCGACCCTGGGGAGGGTAGTGAGCAAACTTAACGGCATTTTCCATTTTCTCTGCGGTATCAACCATCGGCACGATGATACCCAGTGCACCTATGTCTGTGGCTTTTTGAATATCACCCTCGGTGGCGTCCGGAATGCGTATGAACGGAACTGCTGGAGCATCACGGCAGGCCCAGATCATTCGTGCGACATCGGTATAGTTTAGCGGGCTATGCTGCATCTCGATCCAGATGAAATCGAATCCGGCATTCGCCATCGCGCAGTACACGTCGGGGTCGTTCGTGTCCACGGTGCCGCCTACCACCTGACGTCCTTCCATTAGTTTGGTTTTAACGGTGTTGTACATGCGTACTTCCTGGGCATAGCTGCTGAATGAGGCAATCAGTATTGATACGAGCAAAAAGCAAGAGAGTTTTGTTTTCATTGGTATTTTCTCCCTGGATAGACATTCTCTGGCTGACAGGAGATGAGCATAACCAGTAACCGCGATTACTGAAAGTAGCAGAATGCGGATGTCGGCTCTGGCGAGACGATTGGTGCCAAGCTGTGTACGTTCAGCATCCAGGTACTGGCTTTCTGTCCCTAGAATGCACTCCATCAGAAATTGATGGGCGCTCAGCGCTGAAAGTGAGGAATCAGCTAATGAAAACGAAGGAAGTAGATGTCGCGATAATCGGTGCCGGCACCTCAGGCATGACGGCCTATCGTGCCGCTCTGGAACATACTGACAGCATAGTGGTTATCGAATCCGGTGTGTATGGGACTACCTGTGCCCGGGTTGGTTGTATGCCGAGCAAGCTGCTAATTGCTGCAGCCGAGTTAAGCCATCAGATAGATAAGGCCCCGACATTTGGTGTGCAGGTCTCTGAAAAGAGTATTAACGGTGCACAAGTGATGCAGCGGGTGAAGTCTGAGCGAGATCGCTTTGTGGGTTTCGTCGAAGACGCGGTGGAAAACTGGCCTGAGGAACATAAGCTGCGGGGTAAAGCACAATTCATTGGTCCCAATGAATTGCAGGTAGATGATCACACACGGGTGCTGGCCAAACGTATAGTAATCGCCGCTGGATCACGCCCGGCAGTTCCGGCCCCCTGGTATGAATTGGGTGATCGTCTTTTGATAAATGATGATGTTTTTGAGTGGGACGACTTGCCTTCGAGTGTGGCAGTAATAGGAACCGGTGTTATCGGTATGGAATTGTCCCAGGCACTTGCCCGACTGGGAGTTGAAGTCACTCTGCTGGGTGTCGGTAATCAGTTTGGTCCGGTGTCTGATGCCGTTGTAAACACTGCAATTGGTGACCATCTGGCAAGTGAATTGAAGTTGGAGGCTGATGCCCTGGTGGAGCGAGTCGAACTTACGGATTCCGGAGTGCTGATTCACTACAAGAATGAAAAGGGAATTCATAACCTGGAAGTGGACTATTTATTAGCCGCCACAGGCAGACGATCTAACCTGGATCAGTTGAATCTGCAGGCAACAGGAGTGGCGCTTAATGAAATGGGCGAACCAGACTTCGATGACTCTACCGGTCAGATAGAGTCATCAACGATTTTTATCGCGGGTGATGTGAGCAACGCCCATCCATTGTTACACGAGGCCGCAGATGATGGCCGAATCGCTGGTGACAATGCAGGCCGATACCCGGATATCCGGGTGCGGCCAAGGCGTACACCATTGTCTGTTGTATTTACCGACCCGCAAATTGCGCTTATTGGTGCAGGGTACAAGGAGCTGAAGGAGAGTGGAGCAGAATTCTCTATCGGTGAAGTCAGTTTCGCTGATCAGGGACGCAGTCGTGTTATGGGGCGTAACAAAGGTGTATTGAGAGTCTACGGCGAGAAAGCAACCGGACGCTTTCTTGGGGCAGAAATGTTTGGTCCTGCTGCCGAGCACATCGGTCATTTGTTGTCATGGTCGGTGCAACATCAGCTCACTGTGCAGCAGATGCTCGATAGCCCGTTTTATCACCCGGTAATTGAGGAAGGTGTACGTACCGCCTTGCGTAATTTAAACAGAGAATTGCATATGGGACCCATACCTGTAGAGCGCTGCCTTGATTGTGGGCCAGGCGCTTAGCAGAGCACCAGCATTAACTGAATACTTAAGGAGATAACGATGATAGAAGTTTATACAGCCAATACTCCGAACGGCATTAAGATACCCATTGCTCTTGAGGAGCTGGGTGTGCCATATCGACTTATTAGTCTGAACCTCTCTGAGTTGGATCAGAAGAGCGAATCGTTTCTGGCGCTTAATCCAAATGGCCGAATCCCGGCAATCGTTGATTCAAATAAGCATGATGAAAACGGAAATCCCCAGACTGTATTCGAATCTGGCGCGATACTTTTGTATCTGGCGGAAGAATACGGTGGTCTTCTTGGCGAGTCCGACAAGGATAGAGTCAGAAGCCTGGAATGGTTATTTTTCCAGATGGGTGGCGTGGGCCCGATGTTCGGTCAAGCAAACTATTTCAACTCGACGGACGAGTATCCCTCGGAAAATGCCTTGCGCAGATTCCGTGCTGAGTCCCAGCGATTAGCATCAGTGCTCGAGAGTCGAGTGAATCAGAGTCGATGGCTGGCGGGCGATCACTATACAATTGCGGACATCGCTAACTACAGCTGGTTACGTTATGCAGAATCTGCCGGTGTTGATCTGGATTTGTTTCCAGCGCTTAAGAATTGGCGAAGTACTATTGAAAGCAGACTAGCGGTTCACCGTGCAATTAATCGCATCGAAAACCCTGATTCACGCTTCGCTGATCTGGCAAGTAACAGTATTGAACAAGCGTGCGCCTGATTCTCAATGCACGCTTGTTGATTCAAGCCATTGCTTTGGTGAGTGTCCTGTCTTTTTGCGAAAGGCTCGGGCCAGTGCAGATGCGTTTTCATAACCGACTTCATTGGCCACTACACCAACTGGTTTGCCTTTCTTTAACAGAGACTGGGCCAGGGCAATTCGCCACTCGAGGATATAGTCTCCAGCGGTTTGCCCCATAGTACTGCGAAATTCTTCTGCGAACTTGGAACGGGACATGGCAGCCAGTTCGGCAAGGTCTTCCAAAGCCCAGGCTTTTTCTGGATTGGCATGGACCGCTCGTATTGGTTTGCTTAATTGGGCGTGAGCAAGTCCGGAAAGAAGCCCTTGTTTTACGAGTCCACTGTCCATGGCATAGCGAAGTAGGTGGATGATAAAAACTTCTGTCAATCTGTCCATCATCGCGAGGCGGCCGTTCTCTTCTGTGAAAGCCTCTTCGAACAGCAATTTTGTCGCAGCCTGCAGGCTACCAGCCTCGCTTAGTTTGATCACGAGCATCTCCGGCAGAGCATTGGCTAATGGATTGCTGGCACCCGTTCCGTAACGTACCGATGCGCAGACCAGTTGCGCATTGTCTCGTTCTTCAGCCATCAGGCGGTGGTGGGTAGGGCGGGGGAAAAACATAACAGAAGGTTCCTCAACTGTGATGGTGCGGCCATTCTGGTCAATCACGTTGATACGGCCAGATTCCAGCAAATGCAAATGTCCCTGTTCCACTCCGTCTGGCGAGAAATTTGATAAGCCACACAAATTTCCGGTGTAGAAAACACCAGCAGAGATTGAAAACCTGGTAAGAACTTCTGATAGTTGATCCATCGCTTGAGTTTATGTCCTGCATAAAAGAGTTCACAAATTAACACCACTTCTGGACGATTTGAATCAATTCGTGGCTGATCGGAACGCTTTGATTTGGTTCCCTGATTAAAATGGAATCATTATTTATTAACGTCAAAAGGGAGGTCATTATGGCCAACGTAATTTCTAATAAACAGGATTATGATCGGGTTATAGCTGAAAACGATTGGGTGCTGATTGATTTCTGGGCGACCTGGTGTGGTCCATGCAAATCCATGGCGCCGGTTTTCGATGCTATTGCTGAAGAACATCAGGATTTGATCTATGCAGCCAAAGTCGATGTTGATCAATTCGGTGAACTGGCGGCTAGTTTCAACGTAAGAGGTGTGCCGACCCTGGCGCTACTCCATAAAGGTGAAGTCGTCGCCGATCTTGTAGGAGCTCACCCTCTGAACTCAGTTGACTCCTGGTTGAATCAGCAACTTACCGTCAGCGCATAGCAGTATGATGCCTGCAGTTTGCGGCTTAAGATGAGGACTGGATGCTGAAATTCTGTGTCTTTAATTGAGTCTGGCACTAACTGTTACGGACTTATCGAGGCGTGAGCAAACTTCGTGCTATCTTGTGCATCAGGATAATCAGGAGTAGTGATGAAGCACATGACGGAAGAGAAGTGTCCAGTTCCAGGAGCGCAGTTTGAGTATATAGAAGCCAATGGCATTCGCTTTCGAGTTGTCACTGCAGGCACCAGTGGCCCTCTGGTATTGCTTGCCCATGGTTGGCCGGAGTCATGGTACAACTGGCGCCATCAGATCCCATTTTTAGTTGAGAATGGTTATCGGGTAGTAGTGCCTGATATGCGCGGCTATGGCCAATCAGATAAGCCAGACTCGATTGAAGATTATGATATCAGGACGCTAAGCGATGATATGGCAGGTATCGTCGATGCCATGGGTGAAGAACAGGCGATTATGGTTGGACATGATTGGGGTGCAATCGTGGCCTGGCATACGGTTCTTTTTCATCCTCAGAAGTTTCAGGCGCTGATAGCCATGAGTGTTCCTTATGGGGGCAGACCTTCTCAATCGCTTTTCCAGACCTATCAGCAACAATTTGGTGAAAACTTCTTTTACATGCTCTACCACAATGAAGCAGGAGGTGTGGCTGAAAAAGAATATGACGCTGACCCCAGGGGAATTATCAGCCGACTTTACCTTTCACCCGATTCACCTCGAGAAGCACCGGAAATTACCGATAAGCATCGATCAGCCGGCGGCTGGATTCCAAGGTTGGGAGCCGCTAAAAGTCTGCCCGACTGGCTTGGTGAAGACGATCTGGATTACGTTGTATATCAGTTTGAACAATCAGGTTTTCGTGGTGGCGTTAATTACTACCGAAATCTCCATCGTAACTGGGAAATAACTGCGGACCTGGATCCAGTAGTGTCAGTGCCGACTCTTTTTATTGCCGGCGAGAAAGATATGGTTATCCACGGCGCCGGAAAGGAACGATTGGCAGGAGCAATAGGCAGAGTGGTGCCAGACTTGCGCGGTGTTGAATTATTCCCCGGGATTGGGCACTGGGTTCAGCAGGAAGCGCCGGAAGATACCAATCAGGCCATGTTACATTTTCTGGCACGTCTGGATTAAATCCTGATGCCTGGCATCCACATTAGTCTTCAGGATTTATCAATCTAAGCCAATACCGCCTTCGCGCCTTCTATAGCGCGATCAATGTGCTCAACAGTATTGTAAATGGTTGGGCTGAGTCTAAGGCCTCCGGTAGCAGCGCCAGCAATTCCGAATTCATTGTATAGGCGATTACTGGCTGCGCCTCCCCGTCCTGACGGTGCGCGGGTAATACACACACCATGACTCAATTCTTCAGCCATTGGTGTAACCAGCTGCAAGCCAGAGCTTTCTATACCTTGTTTAATTCGTTGGGCAAGAAAACGAATGCGTTGCTCAATTCTGGTGGCGCCAATTTCGTCATGGAGCATAGCGGCGACGCCGAGGGCGGCAAGTGCAGCATCATCTCGTTGACCCAGTGACTCGAATTTTCTCGCCCCAACCAGATCCGTTTCTGCATCATTACCCCAACCAGGCGCGATCGTATTTGGCCACACGCGGTCAATATTGCGCGAGTGCACATACAGGAGGCCTACTTCCTTCGGTCCCATATACCATTTGTGAGCACTTCCTGAATAGGAGTCAACGTCAAGGTCCTTCAGATTAACATCAAGTGCTCCCCATGACTGTGCGCCGTCGAGATGAACATAGATTCCCTGAGCATGGGCGGCTTCAGTTATTTGTTTTACCGGAAGTCGAATGCCTGACACATTAGAGACATGGGTAAGTGCCAATACCCGCGTATTGGAATCAAAGCGGGAAACGAAACTGTCTATTAACTCCTGCTGTGTTGCAGGCGCTGAGGGGGTGGATACACGTTTAACCTGGAGGCCAAATCGTTGGGCACGAACTTCCCAGGCAACATTATTGGTTGGATGATTCTGATCCCAAAGTAATATCCCGTCGCCGCGATTCAGATCCAAGCCATTGTTTATGGCGTTATTGGCTTCACTGGTGTTGCGCACCAGGGCGATTTCGTCTGCTGTCACGCCCAGTTGTCTGGCAACAGCGCTACGAGACCCTTCCAGCAGGTCCGAGAACTTAGCACGATTGTTGAAAGAACAATCGGCATCAATATCCGCCGTATGCAGAGCGGTGCTCTCCGCCACTGCTCTGAATGAAGGGCATAAATTGGCAGCATTCATGGGCACAGCACTTTCACTGAATGAAAACTGACTACGTACCATTTGCCAATAGTCTTCTTCACTGGACTGCGCGAGCCCAAGTTTGGGCAGCAGGCTGGTGGAGCCAGCAAGTAAGGCAACAGAGCCTTTCAGAAATTGACGACGGTTATTGGGAGGGGTGCCTGTTTCATTCAATTTGCTTGTAGACATGGCGAGTCCAGTTTTCAGGTTTTGAAAACTACAGACTAACCGAGTGCTTCAGCAGAAGAAACCGTCTCGATTAACCGTAAAATGACGAGCGGGGTAGTGCTGATCTAGATGACGCGCTTTTCTCTGAGAACTGCGATTTCCTCTGCCCCGTAGCCAAGCTCGGTCATGATCTCATTTGTGTGTTCGCCAAGTTCTGGTGGCCGCTGTCTGATTTCGCCGGGAGTCTCGGACAGTTCTACAGGTGTTTTCATCAATGGCGCCGGGTTTTCCAGTCCTGGATAGTCGGTAGCCTGGAATAGCCCTTTTGCGGCGATGTGTGGATCGTCCAGCACCTGCTGTGGTGAGAGCACCGGACCTGCAGGAATGCGGGCTTCTTCCATGGCGGCAAGCGCTTCTTCAGAGGTGCGTTCTGCACACCAGGCGGCGAGGCGCTCGGATATTGCCTCACCGTTGTCACCACGGGTGATGTCATCCTTAAATCTGGGATCATCCAGCCAGTGATCTTCCCCCATCAAATCGGCCCAACGTTTGAACAGAGGGCCGCCGACGGTTTGCACTAATACCCAGCCATCCTTTGTCTGAAAGGTGTCTGCCGGCGCGGAGGTCTGCGAGCGGTTCAGGGTGGCGACCCGATTGCGCTGAATGGCTGCCTGCTCAATGGCGGTGCCATTCATCATGGTCAGGGCGGTATTAAACAGGGATCCTTCTACTATTTGCCCTTTGCCGGTTTTCTGCCGCTCATACAGCGCAGTCATCGTGCCGAATGCGGAAAGAGAGGCTGTGCCGAAATCAATGAAAGGTGCATAGGCCTTCACGGGCTGCTCTGGCGTGCCTGACATATACATGCTGCCTGACATGGCTTGACCAAGGCCGTCGAATCCCACCCGGTATTCATAGGGACCGCCGCGTCCGAAGGCCGAAATCATGGTCAATATAATGTCCGGTTTGATGGCAGTGAGGCTATCGTAGTCCAGGCCCATAGCCGCTAGAGTATCCGGGGGCAGGTTGGCAATAACCACGTCAGCTGTGGCTACCAGCTTCTTCACCACTTCCCTTCCTTCGGGTTTCATGGGGTTCAGGGTCAGACTTTTCTTGTTGCGAGCGAGCTGCAGAAACATGGCACCTGTACCATCTTCCGTGACGGGGGAGATAAAGCGGTCTTCGGATCCGTCGACCTTCTCGATGCGAATCACATCGGCTCCCATATCAGCTAACAGAGTTGCGCAGAAGGGGCCTGCTATATATCTCCCGAAGTCCAGAACGCGGATGCCCTTAAGCACTTGACTCATCTTTACCTACCTTTCACTTTGGTTGTTAATTCGGATAACCGGAAACCGGCGAAGTTTACCATACTGCAATAAAAATTCTATATTTATCAAAGGGTTCCAGTATTTAGCTGTGATTGTCGATTATTTGTGAGGTAGTTAACAAATTCTGCAATATTTGCTGGGCAAAATCCCAGACCAGTGAGAAGCTGTTCACAACACAGGCAATTATCGTTAAAGAAATCAAAACAAGAGCCAATTGCGGCGAAATCAGCTGGTTTGCGAGGTTGTAAAGATGTCTCCGGCAAATAACGATGTACCAAAACAGGCGCTACTGGAGCTTCAGTCAATATTGAAGAAGCCCTATCAGGATGTCTGCAATGTCTGTAAAGGCTCCGGCAAAATTACAAAAACCAGCACTTGCCCGAAGTGCAAAGGTTCCGGTCAACGACTGTTGAGACTGCTGTAGTTAACTTTCGGTCCCAATAGATCAAACGCAGCATTCTGTTCACCTGAGCTTACCCCTGCATTACAATCCATAAATTAACTCCAGCCGTATGCTGGATATGTCGTGCGGACGAAAGACCGCCAACCAGGGATTGTCAGGAACTTACCTCGCCATGATCACTAAACTCAGATTAAGTGCCAAATTTCTTGCTATCACTATGTTCCTGATTAGTGGGCATTCCTCCATTGCAGCTGAACATCCTGGTTACGTCATTGATCCCGATCGTCGTACCACGGGAATTGGCAAGTTCTATATGGGACGTGAGATTTCTTTCGTGATGGGTCATCAAGCTGCGCAATGGCTAAACCGGCCCGGGCGAATTCAGGAAGAAATGCCGGATGAGGTGGTTGCCAACATGAAACTCCGTCCTGATGAAGTAGTAGCCGATGTGGGTGCAGGTTCCGGATATTTCTCATTCCGTATCGCTGAGCAGGTTCCCGATGGCAAGGTGATGGCCATAGATATTCAGCCAGAGATGTTACAGCTCATTGAAGAGCGGGCAACCGAGGAAGAGGTGGGCAACATAGAGCTGGTATTAGGTGAAGTTGATAACCCGAATCTTCCTCCCAATTCCATTGATGCTGCCTTGATGGTGGATGCCTATCATGAGTTCTCCCATCCTTTTGAGATGATCAATGGCCTGTATAACGCGCTTCGTCCCGGTGGAAGAATATTCCTTCTGGAATACCGGGGTGAGGACGACAGTGTGCCGATCCGACCGCTACACAAGATGACTGAAGTACAGGCGGTCAAAGAAATGAGTGTATTCGGTCTGGAGTGGACAGATACCCTGGACTTCCTCCCCTGGCAGCACATGATGATCTTTACTAAGCCATCTGAGTAAGCTTAGGCTGCGAGCGCGTCGTTAATTGCTATTTGTATTGAAAGTCTCCGAGCAAGGCAGGAGAGCGTAAGATCGGCTTTCGACAGCCGTTTGCCCACCATGAGTGTCCTTAACGCCATCTAACTACCTCCGACGTAATTGTTCCCATCCTCAGTGATCTTCATACTGAGTTCATATTCAGATAAGCATAATCCTCCCGGATCAAGAAATTGCTTAAGATTTACTGATAATGGTCGCCAACTAATACCCCATGTAACTGTTTGCGATTTCCATCGTCTAAGTAGGAAAGAAGCAAAGAAATAATTTGATAGAAATTGTCTTGTTGAGAAATTACCGCCAGCTCTGAGGGGACAGACTGGAGAATTAAAATGACTAATCACAGATATACAGAAATATTAGTACCGGTTAATCGCTATGTTACTCGGCTGTCACCAGCCAGAAAGCGGTTGTTAGCGATGATGGAAGGGGGCTTGTTGCTGCTGCTAGCCAGCTCGATGGTTTGGTACGTCCACTAATCTATCGAACGTCCAATGAAAAAGGCGAAGTTTCCTTCGCCTTTTCTACAGCTCGAGATTGAGCTTCTTACTTTTCAGAACAGCTTTTGGGCATAGAATGCTTAGAAGGTACCGCGGATTTTGATCGCGTACTTCTCACCTGTGTGGCTGCAAGAATCTTCGATTTCACTAATTGAGCCTGTTGCGATAGTGCCGCCGGAATATCGTGTTCTGACGCGGCAACGTTCAGCCTCATTAAGGTTATTGGCTTCAAGCCTGATAATCAGATTTTCGAATCCCTGGTATTCAAAGAAAAAGAAAGCAAAGGCGTCCTGATTGAAGCTTTCGATTCTGTCTACGTCGTATGCAAGACGATTGTCCTGCAAACCGTAGTTGAGATTCATGCCGTAGTTGATTGGGGCTGACTTCATATCATGTCGAAAACCAAAGCGTAGATTGCCTCGGCCCTGACGATTTAGTCTGCGGTCGATGCCGAGGAATGGATCAGTAACACTTGAGTCTTCCACCTGCACACGGGATGTAAGAAGCAGCTGAGGCATATTGAACATTGCCAGACGCAAACTACCATCTATGGACATGCCATAACGTTCACCGTCCCCAATGTTTGCATTAGCAGAGGCAATGGAGTCGCCACTGGAAATATTGACTCGATCGATAACATCTTCGAGATCGTGATAGAAGAAGTTGGTGTTGATAACGCCGTTGTCTTCATCGAATCTATATTCCAGATTCACTTCATAACGCCAGGACTGCTCCTGCCGCAAATCCGCATTTCCTGAAATAGCGTCACGCTCGTCATCAGCACCATCGATGTTCGCGGTGAAATCGTTAAAGTTTAATTGCGCAACATCTTTCTCAATGGTGGTGCGGAATTGCAGAGAAGGAGTCAGGTCGAATCTGTAATCAACCTTTGGGCGCACAAATTCGAAGTCTCGGCTCCTGCTGACATCACCACTCTGGCTAATCTCGGATTGCTCGAAAATCAGTGTGCTTTCCAAAGCCATGCGGTCATTGATTTGCCAGTTGTGAACGGCGAAACCCTCATAGCGAATCTCTTCTACCGTTGCATCTGTGTCTGTAATAGGGCTCAGACCACCAAAGAGGGCGGATGGCTCTGCTGAACCACTAAGCAGGCCCAACATCAATGTGGAATCCAAAATAGTTTGTGCGCGCTCTACACCGAATTCGATAGCCTGATTTTGTGCAAAGTCCATCGAATAGGAAGTGCGAATAATGCGTTCCTGGTAGCGGTTGAAGTTATCCAGAAACAAATCCTTGGTACGTTCATCGCCATCAACGATGAATCGATTTCGAATATTATCGTCTTCCTTCTCATTTACGATGAAGAGTGTCTTCCATCGATCTCCGTTGGCGAAAGTGTGCTCATAGTCACCACCGATTTCCCAGAATCTCGATGTGTTATCCGTATCATCGAATTCGAATCTCGCTGTTGCGGGTTCAACTGAATGGTCCATGATGACGCGGTCAGTGAAATTCGGTCCGTCATTGTTTTCATACTGCACATTGAAATGGGCGATGTCGCGGGTCGAAAACTGATAGCCGAGATTGGTGGCAAAAGTAAGGGGCTGTCGATCTGTAGTTTGACGTCGAGTCACTGTTTCGTTCAGGCTGCCATCCAGTAAAATACTGGTTTCAAAACCTGTGCGATGCTCCCATCGCGGTTCGGTTTCTGCGCTTACCAGATACTCCAGGTTTCCAGACTGTCCGGTTAATGAAAGCTTGGCGCCAGGCTTGATTTCACCATCATGGTATTGATCAGAGTTAACCTCATAGGCGACAGCAGAGCGAGAATCTGCTTCCAGCAGCACGATATTAATTACCTGAGTACCACCACGAACGGCCAGATCTCCGGAAGTACCCCGGATGATCTCTATGTATTGCACCTGATCCGCGGGAATGCGGCTTAGCTGGCTATTGCCTTCATTGCTCTTACCGGTAATACGCCGACCATTGATAAGAATCTGATCCCCACCGAGACCCAGCCCACGCCTTCCTGCGCCCTGGGAGCTACCCGGACCTCCATTTCCTCCACCACCCTGACGGGCAACATTGATGCCGGGAATGCGATCAAGCATGTCATTCGCCGAAAATGGTTGAAACTGGGTGAAATACTCAGCGGGGTAAGTCACTGTTGAATCGTCAGGATTAACTACTGGTTCCGTCTGAGCCGAGAGGCTGCCAGCTTGCAGCGCGCAAAGCAGCGCACAGGATGAGGCCAGAGTTTTCGTAGCTCTGGGCAGGCGGATTGCAGGGAAAAAATTCATCAGAGGAACTCCATATATCGCTGGCTATTGCTATTAATTTTAGGGCGCCAACGCTGTCCTGTATTGGCTGTCTGATTTGACCGCGCAGTATCACAGTTAACGGCCACTACGGGGTCTCAGATTCTTGATTTTTTGTGACATTTTGTAATGGTAAGAAGCGCCGAAGGCGGCATTTTGCGCTGCATTGAGGAATTAAGGATAATGTCGGTCGCGGTCTTCCCATCATACTGACTACACCAATGGATTGGCTGTATTTCAGTCGGCTTATCGCATAATCAGAGTTATCAATTACATTGCAGAGGTTCATGCATGCAACGCGAATCTATGGAAGTGGATGTGGTCATTGTCGGCGCCGGTCCGGCTGGTCTGGCCACTGCCTGTAAACTCCTTCAGTTGGCTCAGGAAGGAGGCAAAGAGCTCTCCGTATGCGTGCTGGAGAAAGGATCAGAGGTAGGAGCTCATATTTTGTCAGGTGCCGTCTTCGAACCTGGCCCGCTGGACGAACTTTTTCCTGACTGGAAAGAGAAAGGGGCTCCGCTAAATACCCGCGTCACAGGTGATGATGTGTATTACCTGGGTGGTAAAGACTCAGCATTTCGATTCCCTGGCCTGCTGGTGCCGAGAACCATGCATAACCACGGTAACTACATTATCTCTCTGGGTAATCTTTGTGCATGGTTGGCAGAACAGGCAATGGAACTGGGGGCAGAAGTATTCCCGGGATTTGCGGCAGCGGAAGTTCTTTACGATGAGCAAGGCAATGTAAAAGGCGTTGCTACCGGAGACATGGGGATAGATAACAAAGGTGAACAAAAAGCTTCATTTGAACCAGGCTTCGAATTCCATGCGAAATACACGATTTTTGCAGAAGGTTGTCGTGGCCATCTTGGTAAAGAAGTCATAGCCAAATTCAAATTGGATGCGGAGAGCGATCCACAACATTACGGAATTGGTCTGAAAGAGGTCTGGGAGATACCGGAAGAGCAGCACAATGAAGGTCGGGTTGTGCACACCGCCGGTTATCCTATGAAGGGTGATTCTTATGCGGCAACCAGCGGTGGTTTTTTGTATCACACAGAGAACAACCAGGTTTCATTAGGTTTGATTGTGGATTTGAGTTACAGCAATCCTCATATTAGTCCTTATGATGAATTCCAAAGGTTTAAACATCATCCTGTTATCAAGAAAACGATTCAGGGTGGTAAGCGCATCAGCTATGGTGCCAGGGCTCTCATTAAAGGTGGGCTAAATTCCCTTCCCAAGATGACATTTCCCGGTGGTTTAATTATTGGTTGTGATGCCGGAACCATGAACACTGCCAAGATCAAAGGTAGCCATACAGCGATGAAATCCGGCATGCTGGCGGCTGAATCACTGTACTCAGCTTTAAGTTCTGACGATCCACCGACTGAACTGGTCGACTATACCGAGCGCTTTCAACAGTCTGATCTGCACACAGAACTTCACAAAACCCGAAATTTCAGTGCCGGTTTTCACAAGCTTGGGTTCTGGTTGGGTAGTACTCTGGTCTTCATTGAGCAGAACATACTTATGGGTAAGTTTCCTATTACCCTGCATGATCGCTCGAAAGACCATTGTCAGCTAAAACCAGCAGCCGAGTCTCCCAGGATCAATTACCCGAAACCTGATGGTGAAATCAGTTTCGACAAGCTTTCTTCAGTATTTATTTCCAATACGAATCATGAAGAAGATCAACCCTGTCACTTGCAGCTGGCTGATCCTTCTATACCTATTGATGTAAATCTACCCATGTACGACGAGCCGGCTCAGCGATATTGTCCGGCGGGAGTCTATGAAGTGGTAGAAGAAGAGGACGGAGGCAAACGCTTTCAAATCAATGCGCAAAACTGTGTGCATTGTAAGACCTGCGACATTAAAGATCCTGCTCAGAATATTCGCTGGGTAGTGCCGGAAGGCGGCGGCGGGCCTAACTATCCCGCTATGTAGAAATGATGTGGAAGTAAAAAAGGCGCTTTAAGCGCCTTTTTTGTGATTGTGTTTTACTAGTTTAGCGAGGAATCAATCCAGTACCGCGTGCCTTTGACAGTTGCCTGCAGTGCCAGGCCTGATTGAGTAAGTTGGTAGACGGTGACGTTATCCACTATCGCTTCCCCGCCCACAGCTGCGCCCAGATCGCCGGCTTTAGCTGCAGCGTCCGCCTGTCCTCCAACAGAAAACCCCACGTCCATAAAACGTTCCAATGCATCGTCATCATGGAATACAAACACAGCTCGAAAATCCTTCACGCCGGCACCCAGACCTATGCCCACTTCTCCCATGCGCATATAGGTATCAGCATTTGCGTCATTGTCGTGAACAACACCGACGCCCCCACCGAAGCTGGCCAGTATTAAATTGACATTGGCGTTGGTGAAAACTGCATAGCCACTGGCGCTGCCGATTTGTACGCGGGTGTCGGGTTTCACGCTGTAGAGCTCTGTCAGCACTTCCTGTCGCATATCCAGAATAGCCTGACGGCGCTCAGCGGGGCTGCCGCCACCCAGACCGGTTGCCGTGCAACCAGCTAAAAAACACACAACTGTAAAAGTAAGAAGGGATTGCCTGAAGACCATAGTAATCTCCCGAATTTGCTGGATGCGATAATTATTCTGGAACACGCCTTAATCGAAGCTTAAGCTAACTCTTGCGCTCTACAGCAAAATCTACCAAAGATGACAGGGTAGATCGGTACTCCGAGTCGGGTAGAGAGTGCAAACAAGCGCGAGCCGCGTCGGCTTCTTTTTCTGCCAGATCTCTAGTGTAAGCGAGCGCGCCGCTGTCGCCTACGATACTGATCACATCTTTCAGAGTCTGACTGTCCAGTTTATCGGCCAATAAGCTCTGTTTTATCAGCTCTTTGCTCGCACCATCGCTGTTTTCCATCGCATGGATGAGTGGCAGAGTAGGTTTCCCTTCGGCCAGATCATCACCAACATTTTTACCCAGCTCTGAAGTATCCCCCGCATAGTCCAGCACATCGTCTACCAGCTGAAACGCGATACCCAGATGACGACCATAGCGTTTTAAAGCATCCTCGGTATCGGGATTAGCTCCTGCCAGCATGGCGCCACTTTGTGCTGCTGCCTGAAACAGGATTGCGGTTTTATTCTCAATAACCCGCATATAGTCAGCTTCGCTGCTATTGGGATTAGACTTGGCTATCAACTGCAGAACCTCGCCCTCGGCAATCTTGTTGGTGGTGTCAGCGATGACTTCCATAATGCGCATATCACCGATTTTGACGAGGATTTGAAAGGCCCGTGAATAGATGAAGTCACCTACTAAAACACTCGAGGGATTATTCCATTCTGCATTGACAGTAGGGCGACCTCTTCTCAGAGTGGACATATCTACAACGTCGTCGTGGAGCAGAGTGGCGGTATGGATGAATTCAATCACTGCTGCCATGGAAATATGCTTTTCCGAGGCTATATTGCAGGCCCTGGCGGTAAGCAATACCAGTAACGGGCGCATACGCTTGCCGCCTGCATCTACGATGTAGTGCCCAATATTTTCCACCAGATCAACTTCGGAATAGAGCTGATCGACAATGAAATCATTTACGGCAAGGAAGTCAGATTCGACGACAGCGCGCAGTTCTTGGTACATCGGCAGGAGCTTTTTGGTCCGGAAAATGGGGTGGTTTGCAAACGAAGGGGCATGCTAGGGAGCCGGCTGACCCCTGTCAAGTTCCAGAAAGTCCGTATTGCGGGGATTTCCGCGATTTTCAGGATATTCTGGAAGTAGGCAAAAGCCTTATGTTTCGCTTGCCCCGGGGCTGGCAATCCCGTAAAATGCGCCCCCTCGTGGAGATGGGCCAGCCCCGTCTCAAAAAGGTTTTGGAGTTCAGTATGTACGCGGTTATCGAAAGCGGTGGCAAGCAGCACAGGGTCACAGAAGGTGAAATCCTGCAGCTGGAAAAATTGGATGTGGCCGCTGGTGAAGAGGTCAAGTTTGAGAAGATTCTGATGGTGGGCGAAGGTGAGTCCGTCAAGATCGGCACCCCTTATGTAGAAGGTGGTGAGGTTACTGCAGAAGTACTCAAGCAAGGCCGGAATGACAAGGTGACAATCATCAAGTTTCGTCGTCGCAAGCATTCTCAAAAGAAACAGGGACATCGCCAGCATTTCACAGAAGTGAAAATCACTGGTATCAAGGCTTAAGTTTCAGGAGTCAGACATGGCACATAAGAAAGCGGGTGGTAGTACTAATAACGGCCGCGATTCGGTTTCGAAACGCCTGGGTGTGAAACTCTTCGGCGGTCAGGAAGTAAAGGCAGGAAACATTATCATTCGCCAGCGTGGTACGAAGTTCCATGCAGGTGAGAATGTGGGTTGTGGTCGTGACCACACTCTATACGCCAAAGCAGATGGCGTGGTTAAATTTGCTGAGAAAGGCCCGCATAGTCGTAAATTCGTTAGCGTCGAAACGGTCTGATCAGTTACTCGATCTATCAAAAAGCCCCGTCATCGACGGGGCTTTTTTGTTTTAGACACTTAAATTACCCAGAGACGGGCTGACCTAACTCTTACGCAAGAACAAATGTAGAAATACTTAATGAAATTTGTCGACGAAGCAGAAATAACTGTTGAGGCAGGCAACGGCGGAAGCGGTTGCCTGAGTTTTCGTCGTGAGAAATATATAGAGAAGGGTGGCCCTGATGGTGGCGATGGCGGGGACGGCGGCAGCGTCTTCATGGAAGCCGATTCCGCAATAAATACCCTGGTAGATTTTCGCTTCCAACCCAGATACCGGGCTGAGCATGGTAAGCCGGGTCAAGGTAGAAACTGCACAGGTAAAGGCGGTGAAGATCTGATCATCAAGGTTCCTGTAGGCACCAGTGTCATCGATGTAAACACTGAGGAGCTGATCGCAGACCTGCAACAGGCTGGTGATACAGTCATGGTTGCCAAGGGTGGTATCCATGGTATGGGAAATACTCGTTTTAAATCCAGTACCAATAGAGCGCCCAGGAAAATAACAAAGGGAACTCCGGGTGAGGTTCGCACCCTGCAATTGCAATTGCGGTTGGTGGCAGATGTTGGATTATTAGGTTTGCCAAACGCTGGAAAATCGACCCTGATTCGAGCAGTCTCCGCGGCTCGACCTAAAGTGGCGGACTATCCCTTTACTACTCTTGTACCCAACCTCGGTGTGGTTAGTCTGGGTCTGGAAAGAAGCTTTGTCATGGCTGATATTCCTGGACTGATAGAAGGAGCAGCAGAGGGTGCAGGTCTTGGAATTCGGTTCCTAAAGCATCTGTCTCGTACCCGATTATTGCTTCACCTGATTGATGTACTGCCAGCGGATAATAGTGATCCGGTTGAAAATGCTTGTGCGATTCTCGGTGAGTTGGAGAAATTCAGTGAGACGCTGGCTAGTAAAGATATTTTGTTAGTGCTCAACAAGGTAGATTTGCTCGAAGAAGATCAGCTTGCAGAACTGGAGCGAAACTTGCGGGAAACGCTTGCCTGGGAAGGAAATATCCACCGCATATCTGCCCTTGGTTCTGAAGGCTGCAATGAGTTAATGCAGGTGCTCATGGAATTGATTGAGGAATATCGTGAGCGAATTAGTAGTGATGAAGAATTTCGTGCGTCAGAACAAAGCAAAGAGCAAGAGATGGCATTCGAGATTCGACGTAGTATTGAGGCAAGTCGCGCATTGCGAAAAGGGCAGGCCTCCGCTGAAGACGATGACCTCGACGAAGACCTGGATGGTATTCAGTGGGAATTCGAGCAATGAATGAGCACAGGCAGACAGCATCTGCTCGCTGGGTAGTAAAGGTAGGAAGCTCCCTGGTCACAAATAATGGTCTGGGACTGGACCGCAGCGCTATTCAGAATTGGGCGAAACAACTGGTCTCCCTGAAGCAGTCAGGTATCGACCTGGTTCTGGTATCCAGTGGGGCAGTTGCGGAAGGAGTCTCACGACTTGGTCTGAGTAACCGACCCCGAGAAATAAATTTACAACAGGCTGCCGCCGCCGTAGGGCAAATGGGCCTGGTACAGGCCTACGAAAGTTGTTTTATTGAACAAGGGGTTCATGCCGCGCAGATTCTTCTGACCCATGAAGACCTGTCTGACCGGACCCGGTATCTGAACGCCCGTAGCACTTTAACCAGCCTGCTTGAACTGGGAACAGTACCAGTAGTCAATGAAAATGACACTGTGGCAACCGCGGAATTATGCTTTGGAGACAACGACACCCTGGCCGCACTGGTGGCAAATCTAATTAATGCTGATCATATGATTATCCTTACCGATCAGGATGGTTTGTTTTCCGCAGATCCCAGATTTAATCCTGATGCACAACTCATAAAGCGGGCATCCGCAATGGACGAAGCTCTGGAAGCGATGGCTGGTAAGGGAAGCAGTTTGGGTCGTGGCGGCATGCAGACCAAGGTTTCAGCGGCAAAACTGGCAGCTCGTTCCGGGACTCACACCCAAATAGTGAATGGCAGAATTGAAGATGTGCTGCTGGGGCTGGCCAAAGGTGAGACATATGGCACTTTGCTTGAAGCCGACAAGGAACCACTGGCCGCGCGAAAACAGTGGTTGGCTGGCCAATTAAGCTTGTCTGGATCCTTGTACCTGGACAATGGTGCAGTAACAGTCTTGCAGCAAGCAGGCAGCAGTCTGCTCGCAGTGGGCATTAAGGAAGTGAAAGGTGTATTTAGCCGGGGTGAGGTTGTTGCCTGTATTGATGAGAGCGGATCCGAGATTGGTCGCGGGCTGGTCAATTACAACAGCGATGAGATCGTGAAGCTGGCTGGACAAAGCTCTTCGAAGATTGAGCAATTATTGGGTTACGTGGGAGAAGAAGAAGTGATCCATCGGGACAATTTGATTCTCTCCTGACAGCCCTGTTCACCAGACTGCAGATACAAAAAAACCGGCCAGCAGCCGGTTTTTCTTTTGCTCTTTAGATTCTTACTGCAGAGCTTTTACCGCAGAATTGAGTCTGCTTTTATGTCTTGCCGCCTTATTCTTGTGAATAATGCCTTTATCAGCCATACGATCAATAACAGGTACGGCATTATTGTAGGCGTCAGTAGCAGCCTTGTAGTCCTTACTTTCTATGGCAGCATCAACTTTCTTGATATAAGTGCGCACCATAGATCGGAATGAGGCATTGTGACGACGACGGGTTTCGCCCTGTCTCGCACGTTTGCGGGCTTGGGGAGAGTTAGCCAAGAGAAGCTCCTTATTGAAAATTCAGTTCTTTGTTCAATCTACTTCTGGGATCCAGCGCTATGGGCTGGGCTAGAGAGTAGTAAATTCGTAGCATCTGGCCCGAGGCACGTACTTAGCGGGCTGGGGCCGATTTCAAAGGTGCGACACTATGCCGTTTTCACCCTCTGATGTCAACAGCATGAAGTGATTTCAGGAACTGCTGGTCGGACAAAATGTCTAATGAAATCAACAACTAAACCGATAGATTAATTCTATAGAAGCGTTGCAGCAGGCAATCCATCGAGGGTGCATCAAAGCCCGAAAGCTATGACAGAGCAGTTTGAACAAAAGGACCCGGTAATCGAAGGAGAGCAGGCCAGCCCGGCTGCCGACGGCGGAGGTCTGCTTAAAGCCAGCGGAGTAACCAGCTCCATGACGATGGTGTCACGTGTCCTGGGGCTGGTGCGGGATATCACTATTGCCAGACTATTTGGTACTTCAGATGCGGCAGACGCTTTCTTTCTGGCCAACAAAATTCCTAATTTTATGCGTCGCCTGTTTGCGGAGGGTGCGTTCAATCAGGCATTCGTTCCAGTGTTATCGGAGTATCGGAGCCAGCGTTCACTGCAGGACGTACAAGGACTGATCAATGCGGTGGCTGCAAGCCTCGGTGGTCTGCTCTTACTAATAACAGTAATAGTTTTGGTGACGGCACCCCTGCTGGCTGTGCCGATTGCTTATGGATTTACAGACGAGCCTGCCAAATTTGAAATATTTGTACAGATGCTGCGCATCACTTTTCCATATCTGCTACTCATATCGATGACTGCTCTTTGTGGAGCGGTGTTAAACAGTTATGGTCGCTTTGCTGTGCCAGCTTTTACACCGGCGTTACTAAACGTTTCTCTTATCGGCTGTTCGTTTTTACTTGCTCCCTATATGGTTGTTCCGGAAATGGCGCTGGCCTGGGGAGTATTGATAGCGGGAGTAGCTCAGCTGTTGTTTCAGCTTCCTTTTCTTGCACGTATGCAATTGCTGCCAAAACCTATCCCTGGTAAGCAGCATGAAGGGGTACAACGGATAAAGAAGCTAATGGTCCCTGCTTTGTTTGGTGTATCAGTTAGTCAGGTGAATTTACTGCTGGATACTCTGATTGCGTCATTCCTGACAACTGGCAGCGTGGCCTGGTTGTATTACTCGGATCGATTAATGGAGCTGCCTCTGGGAACTTTCGGAATCGCGATTGCTATCGTTGTGCTTCCGAGCCTTTCCCGGAAACATGCAGAGTCGTCAATGGATGAATTTGCATCGACGCTGGACTGGGCTCTGCGCATGGTGCTGCTAATAGCAGTGCCAGCAGCTATTGGATTAGTTTTAATCTCAGAGCCGCTGCTCGTTACGCTATTTCATTCCGATGCGTTTACTACGGAGGATGTTATAGCAGCTTCGGGCAGTTTGCGTGCATATTCACTGGGTCTGCTTGCTTTTATGGCAATCAAAGTTTTTGCTCCTGGCTATTACGCCCGGCAAGATACCAGCACCCCAGTGAAGATTGGTGTAATTGCGATGATTACTAATATGGTTCTGAACCTGGTTTTCTATTTAAATGGGTTTGCCCACGTGGGACTCGCATTGGCAACGAGTATTGCAGCTTTCGTTAATGCTGGATTGTTATTGCGAGGACTGCTTAGAGATGGCGTCTTTCTCTGGCAAGCCGGTTGGCTGAAGTTTTCGGCACAATTGATGTTTGCAAATTTCTCTATGGCTGCTTTCTTGCTCTACGCTGCTGGATCCTGGGAACAGTGGACTGATTGGGTAGTGTTGGAGCAAGTATCCCAACTATTGTTTTTGGTTATTGGATCGATCCTAATCTATTTACTTTGTTTGGGGATTACCGGGCTGCGTTGGAAGCATGTCTATCGTTAGTGATAGCAACAAACTTGCCGAGAGAAATGAAACGAGTGTATTCAAACAATAACGTCGCTATGGTCTGGCATGTCAGAAATATGCTGGAGGCTCAGGGTATAGAGGTGCAAGTCAAAAATGACAGGCTCTATACAGTTGCCGGTGAAGTCCCTCTGACTGAATGTATGGCAGAAGTCTGGGTCCTAAAGCCTCTCTCGTATCGATTCGCTGAGCAATTGATAGCAGAAATGGAAAGGGGTGAGGGAGGCGGCTTCGCAGCATGGCGATGCCAGCACTGCGGTGAGAACAATGAAGGAAATTTCGCTCTTTGCTGGAATTGTCAACGGGCTTTTGCTGTCGAATTAGTCTGAATGAAGTAGCATTGCTTCATGATCAAACATCCTGTTCTTTTTTGCCTGCTGATTACAATGGCCTCCCCGGCGTTGAGTAGTGACTGTGTAATTCTGCTGCACGGTCTGGCCAGGGTCTCCAACGCCATGGGCGAATTGGAGACCAAGCTGCAACGTGCTGGTTATGAAGTGGCGAACATTAACTATCCTTCGCGAAGGCATTCTGTTCCGGAACTGGCTGATATGGCAATTGGAGAGGGTCTGGGGTTATGCAGCGAGAAAGCCAGCGGAAAAGTCCACTTCGTTGTTCACTCAATGGGCGGTATCCTGCTTCGCTATTATTTATCTGTTCATGAGTTGCCAGACCTTGGTCGCGCCGTGATGTTGGGTACACCGAATCAGGGCGCCGAACTTGTGGATCATCTGCGTGACTGGCCCGGCTTCTCAATTCTTGGGCCCGGAGCTATATCTTTGGGAACTGGCGATGATGGAATAGTCCACGAAATTGGTGCGGTGGATTTTGAGTTAGGAGTTATTGCCGGGAATATAAATATCAATCCACTGGCCAGTTTATTACTGAAGTCGGACAGTGATAGTGTTGTAACTGTGGAAAGTACACGCGTCGAAGGTATGAAAGAACATCTCGTATTACCGGTGATTCATACAACCATGATGAGAAACAATAAATTAATCGACCATGCTATCCACTTTTTGAAAACCGGTAATTTTATACCGCTATGACTGATAACGACGGAGTGGAGCAACCGGTCGCGAATATGGATGATCAGGGACTGGATTTAACACATAATCAGCTGCAATTTGCAGAATCTCTCAATGTGGACGTGAATTCTGCTGATTCTCTGGAGTCAGTCATCCAGCAGATTGAACGAGCGTTGGGTCAACGTAATATTCGCGAACTTACCCGCTGGTTCCTGATGAGTGTGTATCGCCATTCACTCAGAGCGAAATGGAACGATTTGGCTGATAGCGGAATTTCGGAGTCGACTCAGACCGAGTTAGTGGATGAACTCGTTGCCAGCGATGATTTTAAGCAATCCATATTGACAGTCTTGAAAGATATTCGCTGTCGTTACACCTTGCTGACTTTTGGTAAAACCCGAGACCCAGCAAACAGGTCGTTGGCAAACTCCACTAAAGCATTCAAACAGGCTCGCCAATTATTGCGCGACGTTAAACTTTTAAAATCTGCTGGCAAAAAATCATCTAAATCACGCGCCGTGTCAGAGCAAACTGACAATGGAACAGAAGCCGTCGACGATTTAAGTCAGGCTCAGGGCATGGCTGTCAATCGCCGGGCCGCGCGCCGCGGCTATAGTATGCAGCTTCCAGAAGAGGAGCCTGCCTGGGAAAAACCGCCTTCAACCAGAACTTCTCAGGAGGATCCGCTTAGCGATGAGGAGTTCCAGGAGCTGGACAAGGTGCTAAAGGAAGGCGGTGAGGGCTCCGGTCAAAGATTTACTTACAATACCAATGAAGAGCGCTTAAGTTTGCTACTGGGGGTGCTGGCAGGATTTGCTGTCTGTGTTGTTTTACTGTGGGTGATCTATTAGTCCGGCAACTCAAGCGCGGGACATAAATTTTCCAGTCAGGGTATTCACCTTGACTCGCTCACCAGGAGAGAGATATTCAGGGACTTGAATTTCCAATCCAGTTGAGAGTTTGGCGGATTTGGATCGATTCGTCGCTGATGCGCCAGTAACTGCTGGCGGAGTGTCGATCACTTCCAGTGTCACCGATTGGGGCAGCTCAATGCCCAAAAGATTGCCATCCATCAAGAGTGCAATGATGTCTTCTTGCTGTTCCACCAGATAGGGTGCCTGCTCTTCAAGATCGTCGCCATTCATTCCGTATTGACTATAGTCTTCCTGATTCATGAAGTAGTACATATCTCCGTCCACATATGAAAACTGGACCGGCACGCGCTCGCAATCTGCATCCTTCAGTAAGTCATCTCCCTTGAATGAGCTATCGAGCTTCTGTTTGGTTTGCAGATTGTTGAAACGCACCTTGTAGAGAGTTGCGGCGCCCCGGGAAGAAGGTGACTTGGCTTCTAGTTGCTTTACGATATGGGGGGTGCCATCAATTTCCACAATCATTCCCTTTTTAAGTTCGCTGGCTTTTGGCATTGTTCTGAGTCTCCCCGGTATCAGCCCTGAAGCTGGATTAAATCGGGCGCACTTTAGCTAAAGCGAACTGACGGCGCAAGCAAACTGCTCTTTTCCAGGGCTGGTAGGAACTGGCCAACCGCCGAAAATCACGCAAAATCTCTTTGAGTTAAGGGCCACTTTCCACCATAATCCCCGTTCCCAAAAATCCGCCGCAGGGCGCTGAAATTTATAGAGTTATGGGCAAAGGCAGAAAAGAAATATACAACCTGCATATTACCGGACATGAGGAATTACCTCCTCCTGACGCGCTGTTGGAAGAGTTCCACCTCGAAGGTGAAACACTGAAAACCGTCCGAGCTGGTCACAAGGCTGTTAAATCCGTGCTCGATCGTCAGGACTCTCGTCTGATTGTAGTGGTAGGCCCATGTTCGATTCATAACACGGAAGAAGCCCTGGAATACGCCAGGCGCCTGAAAGTGCTGGCTGATGAACTGGCGGACGATCTGCTAATTCTAATGCGCGTGT
Organism: uncultured Pseudohongiella sp.; assembly: GCA_965227685.1. Taxonomy (GTDB): domain Bacteria; phylum Pseudomonadota; class Gammaproteobacteria; order Pseudomonadales; family Pseudohongiellaceae; genus UBA9145. The sequence continues at coordinate 473,736 of CBDDGA010000002.1, forward strand.
ATTTTGAAAAACCCAGAACTTCGGTTGGTTGGGAAGGGCTTATATACGACCCTTATCTGGATGGTAGTCATCGAATTGATCAGGGGATTCGCATTGGTCGTAAACTGATGCTGGACATCTCAGACATTGGTTTACCAATAGCCATTGAAGCTCTGGATCTTATTTCACCACAATACCTGCAGGATCTTGTAAGTTGGACTGCGATTGGTGCACGCACTACAGAATCTCCAACTCATCGCAAATTATCCAGTGGAATTTCTTCAGCTGTAGGTTTCAAGAATAACGTTGATGGTGAGTTGTCTGTTGCGATCAATGCAATTCGCTCTGCATCGGCCAATCACAGTTTTATCTCGGTTACTGGTGAAGGCAAAGTCGCAGTATTCCGAACAGAAGGTAATCCTCATTGTCACGTAATTCTCAGAGGTGGCAAGTCTCCCAATTATGACGCTGAGAGTGTGCAAGCTTGTGAAGAAGAGCTTCGCAAAGCTGGCCACCTCGAAAACATAATGATTGATTGCAGTCATGGCAACTCACAAAAGGATCCTGTTAGACAGCTTGCTGTTTTAAATTCAGTTGCTGAACAGATTCAGGAAGGCAATAAATCCATTATTGGAGTTATGCTGGAGAGTAATCTCGAAGAAGGTAACCAGCCAATTCCGGATGATCCTGATGAAATACTGCCTGGTATTTCCGTAACCGACGCTTGCATTAGTTGGGAAACCACGGAGGAGATTCTTCGCACATTCGCTGCCGCTGTACGAGAGCCCCTGAAATCCCGCGCCAGTTGACGCAGATCAAATCCTACCGCCATCGAATTCTCTAAACTCTGTCCTCAAGCTCGGAGAAATAATTCTCCGGGCAACAGCATGAAGTGTTGATTGGGGACGTATTCTTGGCTCAATTCAGAAAGCTCCTGCTAGCGATAGATCTTAGTCCGCTCTCAGAACTCCTGATTCAGCGGGTGAGGGAAGTTTGTAGCGATGAGATGGATCATCTCTACGTAATCCATGTAGTTACGGAAGGGCTTTACAGCATAGGCGAAATTGACCAGGGTCTGTCTTCCGTCGATGCTCATCAACAACATCTGCTGGACCAGCGGACTCATAGAGTGCATGAGTTCCTTCATCGAGCTGAATTAAATATACCTTCAGAGCGAATACTTCTGGTGTTAGGAGAACCCGCCTGTGAGATCAAGAAAATGGCTACCCGGATCGACGCCGATCTCGTGATAGTAGGAAGTCATGTGAAGAATAATGACTGGATTCAGTTGCCTGGAGCGACAACGAACTGTGTCATTCAGGGGATTTCATCCGACGTGATGGCAGTAAAGGTGTGAGCCGGCTGACCCACACCTGATGCTTTCTTTATTTCAGTACTGACGCGATTCCTGATACCAGGTAATCAATATTTTCTTCGTTAATGGAGGCAACGTTGATTCGGCTGGAGTTAACGATGTAGATACTGAAGTCGTTGATCAGAGTCTGAATCTGTTCTTTGCTTACTCCCAGAAAAGAGAACATACCCTTTTCTTTTTCGATGAAGCTGAAATCCTGATCGACTCCCGCTTCCGTAAGTCGAGAGACCAGTATACTGCGCAAGCTATTGATGCGGTCTCGCATTTCTCGCAGTTCCAGGTCCCAATCTCCATGGAGTTCGGGTGTATTCATCACCAGTTCTACAATGGCAGCACCGTGGTCGGGCGGCATAGAGTAATTGGCTCTGGCACTCGCCGCCAACAAGGTGGTTGCCGCCGAACCAAGAGAATCGTTCTCACAAATAACGGTGGCTGCACCCGTACGCTCTCTGTATAAACCGAAGTTTTTTGAACAAGAGCTGACAACTATCAGTTCAGGTAATGATTCAGCTAACAGCCGCACACCGTAGACATCCTCTTCCAGACCATCTCCCAACCCCTGATAGGCAAGGTCGATGAATACGGTGAATCCGTTCTCGAGAGCTACGTCACGTACCGCCTGCCATTGCTCTTTTGTCAGGTCCGCGCCGCTGGGATTGTGACAACAGCCATGTAGCAAGACCAGGTCATCGCTACCAACTTTTTGCAAGCATGCGAGCATTTCATCAAAACGAACGCTGTGAGTCTGATAATCGTAATAAGGATACTGCTCGATTTTGAGTCCGGCAGACCCCAGCAGGGGAACATGGTTCGCCCAGGTTGGGTCGCTAACCCAGATCGTAGCGCCAGGATTTGCTTTCTGAATAAATTCCGCAGCCAAGCGAAGGCCACCACAACCACCAGGTGATTGTACAGTTACTCGACGACCACCCAGGCTGGCAAGCAGCTCGTCGCCAAGCAGCATTTTCGCAACAGCCGCGTTGTAGTCAGCAAATCCAGTTGGTCCTACATAAGCTTTGCTGGCTTGATTCTTGAGCAAATATTCTTCAGCAGCCTTTACCGATCTCATTACAGGTGTATTACCTGCGGCGTCTTTGTAGACGCCAACCCCCAAATCAACTTTTTTAGGATTGGTGTCAGCGCGATAAGCGGCGGAGAGTCCAAGAATGGGATCGGGGGGGAGGGGCTGAATTGATTGAAACATGATGTTTTCTCTATCTGCGTTGGTAGGCTTTCAGGGTGTTTTGTAACAGGGAGGCGCGAGTCATTGGACCAACGCCTCCTGTTACGAATGTAATATAGGAGCACTTGTCTTTAACGTTTTCAAAATCCACGTCTCCAACATTACGGAAACCGGACTTGCGACTGCTGTCTGGCACACGGGTCTGGCCAACGTCGATAACTATGGCTCCGTCTTTAACCATATCCGCCGTGACAAACTCTGTCTTGCCAATGGCCACGATGAGAATGTCGGCACTGGCGCAAAGCTCCTTGAGATTTTCAGTTCGGCTGTGAGCCAGGGTAACAGTTGCGTTCCCGGGATTGGTATTCCGAGACATCAGAATGGACATTGGAGTCCCAACGATATTGCTTCTGCCGAGTACAACGCAATTCTTGCCACTGGTATCAATCTCATAGCGCCTGAATAGCTCCATGATGCCGTTGGGAGTAGCTGAAATAAATGTAGGTAAGCCAAGGCACATATTGCCCACATTGACTGGTGAGAATCCATCCACGTCTTTTGCCGGGTCAATGGCCAGGGTGACCTTGTTCTCGTCGATGTGCGACGGTAGGGGAAGCTGCACAATAAAGCCATCAATGTCGCTGTCATTGTTGAGTTCATCAACCTTGTCCAGCAGAGTTTGTTCGCTGGTATCGGCTTCCATTCGAATAGTGGTTGAATTGAACCCGATTTCTTCACAGTCCCTGATCTTCATTGCCACATAGTTCTGGCTTGCGCCATCGTCTCCAACCAATACAGCTGCCAGATGAGGCACTCGTTTACCTTCAGATTTCAGAGACTCAACCTCTTTGGCTATTTCCTGTCGAATTTCCTGAGAACATGCAGTTCCGTCGAGTAATTGCATCGTGTTTGTTCCGGTTTGGGTATAGGCGTTGATTAAATTTGGAAATACAAAATCTTTGCAAAATCAGCCAAAGGAGAGGCCAGCAAGTGCAGATGGTCAGCCTTGCAGAAGGGGAGCTATCATAAACGAGGGATAGATTTGGCTCAAGCCGAGACTGGGGTTTGAGACTCCCTTACCACTTTCCTGTGTTCTCCATACTGGCCCAGGGTTCTTTTTGCGCCAGGGCTTCACCTTTTTGCAGTAATTCTATGGAAATATTGTCCGGGGAGCGGACAAAGGCCATGTGACCGTCACGGGGAGGTCGATTAATAGTCACGCCCTTGTCCATCAGCTGCTGACAAAGTGCGTATATGTCTTCTACTTGATAAGCCAAGTGACCAAAATTTCTGCCCTCATCGTACTCTTCAGGGTCCCAATTAAATGTGAGTTCCACCTGTGCCTCTTTGTCTCCGGGTGCAGCTAAAAATACCAGAGTGAATCGCCCCTGTTCATTTTCATAGCGACGAATTTCTTCCAGACCCAGTTTGTTGCAGTAGAAATCCAATGATTTATCGAGATCGCTTACCCGGACCATAGTGTGCAGATACTTCATAAATATTCCTGAAATTGCGTTTAGTAAATAACCACTGAACGAATGCTGGCGCCTTCGTGCATTAGATCAAATGCCTTATTAATGTCTTCGAGGGGCATGGTATGGGTGATAAGAGGATCAATCTCTATTTTTCCATCCATATACCAGTCGACGATTCGTGGTACATCGGTTCGTCCTCTGGCACCTCCGAATGCGGTACCGCGCCATGATCTGCCTGTGACAAGTTGGAATGGGCGTGTTGATATCTCCTGGCCAGCGCCAGCTACGCCAATTATGTAGGATTCACCCCAGCCTTTGTGGCAGCACTCCAGTGCCTGACGCATAGTCTCTACATTGCCAATGCATTCGAATGAATAATCCACGCCCCCGCCGGTAAGATCGATTACCGCCTGTGTTACGTCGTCTACATCTTTGGGATTAATAAAATCTGTCATGCCAAAGGCTTTGCCCAGCTCGGCCTTGGAGGGATTCAGGTCTATGCCTATGATTCGATCGGCGCCAACCATTCGAGCACCCTGAATTACGTTGAGACCAATTCCACCCAGTCCGAATACTGCGACAGTGCTGCCGGGCTCAACTTTTGCATCGAAAGCCACGGCGCCTACACCGGTCGTAACTCCACAGCCGATATAGCAAACTTTTTCAAATGGCGCGTCGCTGCGGATTTTCGCCACGGCGATTTCTGGCAGGACAGTGTAATTAGAGAAAGTAGAACAACCCATATAGTGAAGGATAGGTTTGCCGTCCAGAGAGAAGCGGCTACTGCCATCAGGCATAACCCCCTGGCCTTGCGTGCTGCGTATTGCCTGACATAGATTAGTCTTGGGATGCAGGCAAAAATTACATTCCCGGCATTCGGGGGTATACAGGGGAATCACCGCGTCACCCGGCTTAACTGACTTCACATCAGGCCCAACCTCTACGACGATACCGGCCCCTTCATGGCCCAGTATTGCCGGGAAAGCGCCTTCCGGATCGTCACCAGACAAGGTGAATGCATCGGTATGACAAATTCCAGTGGCTTTGATTTCTACGAGGACTTCACCTGCTTTTGGGCCGTCGAGATCAACTTCCGCGATTTCGAGTGGGGCTCCAGCAGAAAATGCAACAGCTGCTCTTGTTTTCATTATTGATTCCTGAGGGGGACTGCTCTGTTGGTGGTTGTCAGTTTTTATTGCATTGTATAAATAGAAACAGAAGGAAGCCAACAGCCGGCCATTCACGAGTTGACGTGAGGGTGGTGTCTCGCAGCTGCTATTTCTGGCTTACGGATCATCAAATCCCCTGATTACGGAAATACCAGTTATTGCAAAGGCTGGAGCTTGCTTTCTGCAACGGTTATTATGCCGCGCTTCCCTCTGGCCAATGGCGTAATTACTCGCTTCTATTCTTTTTCTGGAGACTGTGGCTTGGACATCGCAATCGCCATGGCGATTATATTTGTTGGCTCATTTGTACAGAGCTCCATTGGCTTCGGTCTGGCCATCATCGCCGCGCCTCTGATGTTCTTTATCGACCCGCTCTATGTCCCAGCTCCAATCACCATCTGTGCGTTAACCCTGTCTCTGGCCAATGCAGCAAAGCACAAGCATTCCATTTCGTTTCAGGGGCTGAAATTTGCAATTATTGGTCGTGTACCTGGCACGATTGCCGGGGGTTTGCTGTTGCTATGGATAGATCAGCAAGCCCTTGCCCTGGTTCTGGGCCTGTCAGTCTTGTTTGCAGTAGCTCTCAGTCTGGCAAACATCGTATTGCGTCCAAGCAACACCGCTATGTTTTCGGCAGGTTTCCTGTCTGGCTTTATGGGTACCAGTTCCTCCATTGGCGGGCCTCCCATGGCGCTGGTGCTACAACACCAGGCAAATGATTTTATCCGGGCCAACCTGGCAGCATTTTTCGTGGTGAGTTGTATCATGTCCCTTATGATGCTGACAGCGGTGGATAGGTTTGGCAGCGAGCACATGTTAATTTCCTTGCCACTGATTCCTGCAACTCTCGCTGGGTATTGGGTGGCAATGCGCACACTGCACCTGATTTCTCACCAGACCTTGCGCAAAGCGTCCTTGATGCTGTGCGCAGTCGCTGGTACAACGGCAATCATCTCTTACTGGTTGTAGGCCTCCCCCGTTGCACAGGCCTGCAGGTCAGGGGAAATCGAAGTTCCCGCAGACATCAATCTTGGAGTTTGGTATAAAGCCATTCAGTTTTTCGCATCGGCGATTAAACACCACTAATCCATTGCAATTAGGGAAGTAATTCATGGCTGATTGGCCAGAGGAGATCACGTTAGAGGCTTTTCGTCGCGCCTGGGTGCTGGACGGCGAAGAGTTCTGGAGCAGCGTCTTCGATATGCATAAAGATAAAATCCAGATCAAAAACCCCAAAGTAGCCATTGGGAATCTGGAAAAGATCTTCACCGCTACTTTTAAACTGGCTAACTCCAAGGGCTTTCAGGCGATGAGTCTTCGTGACCTGAGTAGCGAAAGTGGCATAAGTATGGGTGGCCTATATGCATATATAGGTAGTAAGAATGATCTCGCGTCGGTGATTGAAGGTGTGCTACGTCGCTATATCGATCAGGTTATCGGAGAACTAATAGCTAAAGATCTTGACCCTGTTGCACGCTTGAAAGCAATCATCAGTGGAGAAATCTTTATGATGCAACTTCTCAATCCCTGGTACTACTTTTGTTTTATGGAGCTAAAGGGGCTCGATAGGGAACAACAGCAGCAAGCCATGGATTTAGAGTTAAGGTTTGATGGGTTGTTGGTGGATGCAATTAATGCAGGTGTGAAGAACGGCCAGTTCATATGCGCCAATCCACCATTGCTAGCTTCTTCAATTACGGCTCAATTGCAGCAATGGCATCTCAAGCATTGGAAATTCAAGTTACGGGATGTGAGCATGGAAGAGTATGCGGCACATATCTTAGAAACTGCACTATTAAGTCTGCAATATCAAAAATCCAAAGCAGACTCTCTGGAAATAGCACAGTCTGCCTGATCAGAGTTTTAGCTGTTCTTTGCAACCAGTCCTTGCTTATTGGCATAGAACGCACGAATCTCAGCTATATCTTTTTCTGAATTTCCCGTGGGCTGAAAGAAGTCTGCAAATCCTGCCTCTTTCTTTGACGCATCAACATAGCCAAGCAGAATTGGTACCTCCGCAAGATTGGCGATGTGATAGAACCCGGATTTCCATTTCGCAACTTTAGCTCGGGTACCTTCGGGTGGAACCAGGACAATGAGCTGATCATTTTCTGCGTACTGGCGAACGGTTTCATTTACCACATTATGAGATGCAGAGCGGTCAATCGGTATTCCGCCTAACCATTTCATCAACCAACCAAACGGGAAGGGGAAGAGAGTGTGTTTTCCCATCCAGAATACCCGTAGTTTTAATTTTAAAACCACCATCAGCATCAATGGGAAATCCCAGTTGCTGGTGTGGGGTGCGCCTATCAGTACACAGCGCTGATGATCGAGGGGTTCGCCCCGGGTTTTCCAGCCCATGACTTGCAGGAGTACAATGGAAATTCCCCGCAAAAGTGGCGTCAGGATTGGTGTGGAAAAAACGGTAGTGCGCATACTTCTTAAACTGATTAGCTCTCGTCTCCAAACAGTCGCTTCAATTCTGCGAGCGCCTTGTCTGATTCACTCATTGGAGACGAACCGGAGTCATTATCTTCGGAGGGTGGCTCCTCACCAAAGAGCTCAGCCAACTTGGCTCGTGCAGCTTTGGCCTCTTCGTTGTCTTTTTTCTTATAAGCCCTGGTGTTTACCTTAAAATAGTCACAGAAGTTTGCTTTGTCTTTGTCGAGAATGAAATCGGCCCTGTCTTCGTTGCAGGCATCCGATAAAGCGGGGTCATAATTGCGACAGGCCAGACAGCAATGCAGGTCCGCCTTGCATGTGCTGCACTCTTCGTAACGAGAAAAAGGCAGCAGCAGGTTTTTTAATTCACTGCCGCATTTCCAGCATTGCATATCTACACTGCGACTACCCACTACTACCATTCCTCAAAATAACTGGAGATATCTTCTTCGCAAATTGGCTTCAATGGTCCCATTGCGGTGCCTAGATAAAGAAAGCCGACCATTTTCTCATTTGCGCTCAATCCTAATCCTTTATGCACAGTCTTGTCGTAGGCCATTGAGCCCGATCGCCACATGGCTCCAACTCCTTGCGCATGGGCGGCTACAAGCATGTTCTGAGTAGCTGCAGCAGCAGACAGATCCATCTCAAAGCCAGGCACTTTGGGATGCTCTTTCTGAATAGCGATAGTGACTATCATCAAGGGAGCTCGTAAGGGTTTATTGCGAATTTTTTCCTGCTGCACCTCGCTAAGCTCAGGGTCTTTTTCGAGGGCTGCCTTTAAAAATAGATCGCCAAGTCGTTGCCGGGAATCGCCCTGAATTACCAGGAATCGCCAGGGGCGTAATAGCCCATGATCAGCGGCTCTGAGTGCAGCTTTGTAAATATTTCTCAATTCTTCAGCGCTGGGGCCTGGTTCGGTAAGTCGCGGGGCAGACACTCGTGTGTGTAATGCTTCTAGTGCGTTCAAGCCTGTTTTGTCCTGTTTTGACGATCGAGAGAAGGCAGATTCAAATGTAGTCTCTGCTGCCGGTCATAGTGTAACCCGGAATATCCGCGAAGCGAGCGTTGTTTCTGGACTCGTTTGCGATGGGAAAGCCCTATTAAAACAAGGGCTTTTATATTCAATCGACTATGATAACAACTGAATGCTCGTGGTATAATTTTGCTCTTCAATGTCGATATAGAAACCTGAGATTCAGGTTTTATAAAAATTCATGTTAAGCGCATGTCGCGCATAACCATCCAACAAATTTGCAGATACAAGAATTGATCGCAGGTAGCTGAATGAATTCCAAAGCGGACGTAATTGCGGTAAGTACAGATCGCCCGATTTATCCCCAGGAAAAATCTCGATTCTTTGGCACTGTTCAGCGCAAAAATCTGCGCCTGGTGTTAGCTTTCTATTCGCCTGACGGTAACGAAATTGCTATGCCGATTGCGAGCATGTCAGCCTATCTGAAACGTGACTTCCCCGAAGTAGAAGTTATGCTGGAACCGGTGTTGATCCTGCGCGATGCCGAAAAATACTCGCCCGAGAATTACGCCAGGACAATTCAGGCGCTGGATGCTGACTTGATCGCATTTTCCATTATGAGCCCACACTGGCATCCAATGGAGCCTTATTTCCTGAAGTTAAAAGAACTCATGCCTGAGTTGCCGATTTTGATTGGTGGCTACCAGGCCATGCTTTCTCAGGAAGAAACCATAGAGCATCCGGCCATTGATTATATTTGTGTTGGGGATGGCGAATATGCGATCGGAAATATAGTCCAGCATTTGCGCGGTACCAAAGATGGTCCTGCAGATGGTATGTGGGAAAAGCTTGCTGATGGCGATGTCTATAAGACCGAAGCTCATCAGATTGGTGATCTCCAGTCATTGCCTTTCCCCGATTACGACATCTTCAGCAAGGAAGACGGATTCAATGACGTTAACTCTTCGATCTTTGGTCCTCAGGGTAAACTGGTGCTGCCAGTAATGACCGGAAGGGGGTGTCCTTACCGTTGTACCTATTGCTGTAATACACCAATACTTGAAGGGTGGCGCAGCAAGAAAGAATTCCTTCGCAAATACGATGCCGAAGATATGGTTGATGAGCTGGAGCGTTTGCGGGATTTGTATGATGTTGGTTACTTTGAATTTTGGGATGAGCTATTTCTGTCTAATCTCAAGTTCGTTCGCAAATTTTTTGAAATATATAAGGAGCGCATCCGTCTGCCATTCTCCATCAATTCCCGCGTCGAAGTGATGAATGAAGAGTTTTGCAAAACTGCGGCTGAAGCAGGTTGCCACACAATCTGGTTTGGCATTGAAAGTGGTGACGAAGAGTATCGCGGAAAGATGCTGGGCAGAAAGATGAAAAACCAGCAGGTGATCGACGCTGCTGATAACTGCAAGAAGGCTGGCATTAACCGATTGACCTTTAATATCGTCGGCATGCCTTTGGAGACTGCAGACAATATGCGGGAAACTCTGAAGCTAAATAAGAGAATTGCGCCAGAGCACTTCTTTTTCTTTCCTTACATTCCATTGCGTGGAACACCTCTTTACAACATTGCTAAAGAAGAAGGCCTGTTGCTCACCAACAAGAAAGAACTGCACTACCTTTCAGCAGCGAATGACCGCCAGTTTACCCTTAATATGGCGGAGCGGCCCGAACTGCTCACTCAGGATGAGTACAACGAAATCTGTCTTGAAATGCTGGCATTTCAGGAAGGGAATAATCGTCTCACTTACGCCGATGAGGAAGGGGAGCAAGCTCCTGCTACTATTGAAGACAAAAGCTTTAGTCTCAAGGACAGCAATGAAGAGTCTACTGAAATATCAGTGGCTGCTGAAAATCATGCGGCAATTGAAGCGGCTAAGGTCGACAGTAGCGGATCGTTACAGCCTCAAACTTCAAATCCCAAGCCCGGCGGTTTAATGACTACTGTCAGGAATTTCTTCAGTAGATAGCTAGAATCAATTCTCAGGCGGCTTGTTCTTGTAATGGGCTCGAGTCGCTCAGAGCTTCCTGGGCTTTATTAAATGTGCGCCATGAAATTAGAGCCATAGCCAGATTCCCGCACACTGCCCCCGCAAAAAAGCCATTCAAGCCGTAATACATGCTTCCGACCCATGCCAGGGGTACATAAAATACGAAGAATCGAGCAACACTCAGATACAGAGCGGATAGCGGTTTATGCAATGCATTAAGCGAGGAATTCGTAAGAATAATGATGCCCTGGAACCCGTATCCCAGGGGCATAATCCAGATGAATAACTTGATGGCTTCCACAACAGTAGGGTCTTCAGAAAAAACGGCAGCTATCCAGGGTGCGGTGACAGCCAGCAGCAAGTAAATACCAAATTGCCAGAGCATGATGAATTTGATCGACAGGCGATAGGCTTCTACTACACGATCCATTCGGTCAGCTCCAAAATTCTGGCTGATCAATGGTGGCAGAGACGATGACATGGCTAACACGAGAAGTGTAGCCATAGGTTCGATTCTGGCACCGACGCCAAATGCAGCCACCGAACTGTCGCCAAATCCGGCAACAATGGCTGTCATCACGCCTGCTGCCAGCGGCGTCATCATATTGGCACCTGCGGCTGGAATACCGATGCGCATCATGTCCTGTCCAGAGCTAATCATGGTGCTGCGGGAAGGCAGGGCAGCGCTGACCATTTCCAGTTTGAATACCAGTGTATAAAACAAGTAGGTGAATCCTATTCCCCAGGCGATGATAGTCGCCCAGGCGGCTCCCCCGATTCCCAATTCAGGGAAGGGACCAACACCAAAAATAAGGAACGGATCAAGAATTGCGTTCAGAAGTCCTGCAGCAGCCATCAGCATGCTTGGTGTTTTCGTGTCTCCACTGGCTCGCAAGATACTATTACCAGTCATGATGCAGACTACTAAAACGCTGCCTGGAAGCCATACCACCATGTATTCGCGAATCGGTAGTAATAGCTCCTCACTGGCACCCATTAGTCGGAACAGATCATCCATCACCAGCCCTACTAATCCCGCAACGATCGCCGCCAGGGCAAAGGATATGTAGTTAATTACAGTCGAGGCTTCCTTGGCTCTTTCATACTGGGAGGCGCCAAGATATTTTGCGACTACGGCGGATGCGCCGATACCGAGTCCGATGGCCAGACTCATTACCGTGAAGGTAACGGGGAAGGTAAAACTAATAGCGGTCAGGGATTCTGTTCCCAGAAAACTAATAAACCAGGTGTCTACCAGACTAAATGTAAACAACATGATCATGCCCACTATCATGGGCAGTGTCATACGGATGAGGGCGTCCTTAATAGAACCTTCAACTAGATTATTGTGCTTGCGTGAATTCTTGGCTTGCTCCGCCATTGTGGAACTGTTCCCTATAGTCTTCCTGCTTGTCCCTTGAATGAAGTCTCAATAATCCGGACGATGCCTGAATATACAGCAAGGCAGAAGCTAATACTCCGGCGTTACAGAAAATTGCAATCAGGAGCCTGTGCGCATTCGCAATTTAACAAGCTGCTTGAATACTTTGGCATTGGCAAATAACAGTTCGGAGCCATTCGCCACCCTTGGATTGCCATCTTCGGTGCCGATCAGTCCACCGGCCTCCTGCAGTATCAGGCTGGCAGCGGCCAGTGTTGTCTCATCGAGCTGTTGACACCAGCCACCCTGCAACTTACCGCTCGCAGTGGCCACCATATCTATGGCGCTGCAACCGGAAATTCGCGGACTGGATTCTGCCCGCAACAAGGCGTGCTGAACATCCAGAAATTTTTGCTGATCCAGGCCCTGTTCATTAAGACCGATAAGACTGTTTGACAATTCAGTGGATTCGGCGACACGAATTCGGCGTGAGTTCATCTGAGCCCCGGTCCCGCGACTAGCCACATATTCCTCGTGCAGCATGGGGCATATCACCACCCCGTGTGAGACTACGTCCTTAATGCGGACTGCTACCGATACGCCGATTTGCGGATAGGCGCTTGCCAGGTTTCGACTTCCCAATACCGGATCAATAAGCCATACCGGCTCCCCCGGTCGACCTTCATGGGTGCCAGAAACTCGGGAAACAATGCCATGTTCAGGATACGACTTCTGTATGTGATAGAGGATGGATTTGTCAGCATCCATATCCAGACTGGTACGAAATTCCGAGGGGCTATCGTCCAGAATTTGAACTTTATCGAGCCGCTCCACGCGATGCGCGAGAGATTCGGCAGCATCACGAGCTGCGCGCAGTGCGATATTGATGAGCGGATGCATGACGGGTGTTCCTGAAAATAGCTATGGCGACGTATACCGGCCGTCCTTCGCGGCAGGCGCGCAATGATAGCAGAGTCGCTCGAAGCATTGGTATCGCTTTACAGCGACCAGCGTAATCGGTATCAGCTGCTATAATGCTGGGCTGTGGATGACATTTGGATGAGCTTCGGACATGGACGTATTCAGCAGAGTTAAAATCGTACTGGTGAATACTTCGCACCCGGGCAATATTGGTGCCGCTGCTCGAGCCATGAAAAATATGGGGCTCAGCGAACTGGTACTGGTAGCGCCGGCAGAGTTTCCCAGTGGCGTGGCAGTAGGCCGGGCGGCTTCTGCGCTCGATATTCTGGAGCGGGCACAAGTCGTTGAGAGTCTGACCGAAGCAATAGGTGATTGCTCACTGGTTATTGGGGCCAGCGCCAGGCGTCGCAGCATTCCCTGGCCGATGCTGAGCCCGGAGCAGACAGGGCTCAAGACGGTGGCAGAGAGTGCGTCGGGGCAGCGGGTTGCTCTCGTATTCGGGAGGGAAGATTCCGGGCTCAACAACGATGAACTGCAATTATGTAATTACCATGTGCAGATTCCTGCTAACCCCGATTACAGTTCTTTAAACCTGGCTGCAGCCGTAATGGTGATTTGCTATGAGGTTTACAAAGCCAAACTTGTTAAAGAAGAAGGTAGTACAGACGAATTAACGGGAGAAGGCGGAGAAGCATTAGAGGGAAGTTGGGATCAGGGATTTGCTTCAGGGGAACAGGTCGAACATTTTTACGATCACCTGGAGCGCGTATTGATTGCTATTGATTTTCACGACCCTGAGAATCCCCGACAGTTAATGCAACGAATGAGAAGGCTGTTTAATCGAATTAGAATAGATGAAATGGAAATGAATATTCTAAGGGGCGTTCTCACGAATATTGAATTTAATCTTAAGGACAAGAGTGAATGACTAATAGATTTTCAGATTAAATACCGCGAGCTAAGAGCTTGAGCGAAACCAAGATGGCTTCCAAATCAGCGTTTTATTTCAGTGATGGCCCATATCTGCAAATTTTGCAGGGCTTGCATACTGCGCTATCTGCGCCAGAAGCGTTTGTGAAGCTTCTGGGGCCAGCTCGTAGCGGAAAAAGCTCGCTGTGTGAAAAACTAAGTAAATACCTTAAACGCAAAGGTTATTCTGTAATTTATTTCCGGGGTGCAATCGAATCACCGGACATGTTGCGATCGATGTTATCGAGAGAGCTTGATCTTCCCGATTCGTCTAACTTTCCCAGATTGCTGGAAGACGCACTGGGTGAAAAGTCCGAGAAACCGCTCATTCTGCTGTTCGATGACGCACACCTGTTAACCGATATCACGTTGCTCGAAATTTATCGGCTTGCGGAGGTGCAGATCGATAGTAAGCGAGTGCTGAATATCGTGCTCTGTGGTGAATTGCCGTTGGAAAAACGGCTTCTCACTAATCAGGAGTTCAAATCACTGTTGCTTCAGGTGTCCCATCGCTTTCTGCTTGAGCCCATGGATGTGGAAGCACTTGGCCAGTTTTTCTACAAGTATGCTGACTATTCGGGAGTTCCTGGCCTGCAGCTCGAGCAGTCTGCCATGAATTACTTTTACAAGTCCTGCAAAGGATATCCTGGTCCGGCACGAGATATGTGCAAGCTTATGGTGGAGGCCAGGTTGGGAGAGGGGCAACTACACCCGATAACACGAAACGAGTTGGTTAATTGGTTTAACGCAGCTGCCAGTACTCAGGTACTTCCCACCGGCCAATCCCAGAACAGTACACGTTTAGGAGCTATTATGCCGCTGGCGGCAGTTATAGCGGTAGCTTCGGTGGGGTTCCTGTATCAGCAGCTACAACCGCAGGACGAGGCGTCAGCGAACCAGATCGCGGCGACGAATATTCCACAGACTATACGTCCCCAGCTCACGGAAACTGCGACGTCACCTTTTTCGGAATCCAGCGAAGCCCAGGAAGAAATTTCTGAGGAAACTGAACCAACAATCCCTGCTGAAGAAGTTCCCGCTGGAGATTTAGTGACGCCGGATGTTATTCCAGAGCCCGTATCAGACTCCAGTCTGGCTCTCGTTACTGCTCAGGAGAGGGGCGTTAATAGCGATATAATTGTTGAACCACAGTTTGAGCCTATGTTGGCAACTGAAGATGCAAGCAGTGACGTGGCTGCAGAAGTGCCTGCAGAAGTGGATCCGCCCCTGGTCGAAGAGACTGCAACAGCGGAAGCATCCAGCGGCAGAGCCGAGGTACCTGAAAATGCTGATGAACAATCACCTACAGAGGAACCGGCTACATTAGCTGCGGTTGAGCAGTCAGGCGAGGAAATTGCCCAGGTTTCTGAGATTGCGACAACCACAGATCAGGCACCGGGTATTGTTCCTGAAGATCCAGAGCCTGAGCTGTCTGGTGATGAAGAACCATCCTCAAATACAGACTCAGAATTTGCAACTACAGAAACCGCTACTGAAATTGCCGCCGAAATCGCTACGGAAACTACTATTGCACCCACAATTGAAACCGCAGAGCAGCAGGAACTGGCAAGTCTGGCATTAAACTCTGAGTCAGCAACATCACTATCGTCCATGTTACCTGAAGTCAGTGAGCTGGAGGCTGCGGTTGCTGTTTGGGTGAGAGCCTGGCGGGAAAAAGAACTGGGTGACTATTTCGCCAGCTACCATTCTGGCTTTATTCCTCGCTATCAGGATACACAAGCGGAATGGCGTAGCAATCGCAGAAGAGTAATTGGCAATGCAGAATGGATAAGGCTCGAGATGAGTGACTTCAAATTCATTGGTGTGGATGCGGGTATGATGGAGGTTCACTTCTGGCTCAGTTACGAGTCGCCAACTTACAGTGACAACACTCAGAAGAAATTACTGATGGTAGAAGAAGATGGCGAGTGGCGAATCATGGAGGAAATTAACCTGCAGGTGCGCAGTTAACTAACGGCGTTTCGTTGGCCTGCGTTTTCTATGGTTTTTCCTCGCTCTATTTACTGAAGCGCCTGGCTTTCTGGAGTTGGCTGGTGGAATAAGATGCCGGTCGCTATTGCCAATCAGATCTTCCCTTCCCAGTTGATGTAGTGCTTCCCTAAGCTGGGGCCAGTTTTTCTCATCGTGATATCTTAGAAAGGCCTTCTGTAATCTTCGCTGGTCGATATCTTTACAAACGTTCAGCTTGTCTGACTTGTAACGCAGTTTCTGTAATGGATTCCGTTCTGAGTAGTACATGGCGGTCGCCAACGCCATGGGAGAGGGATAAAAAGTCTGCACCTGATCAGGTTTGAAGTTGTGCTCTTTTAGCCAGAGACTAAGATTTAACATGTCTTCTTCATCGCATCCTGGGTGAGCAGCAATGAAATAGGGAATCAGATACTGTTCCTTCCCTGCCTTGCGGGAGTATTTGTCGAATAGTTTTTTGAACTCGTCGTAGGCCGAGATGCTCGGTTTCATCATCTTGGATAGAGTCTTGTCCTCACTGTGTTCTGGCGCGATTTTCAAATAGCCGCCGACGTGGTGAGTGACCAATTCTTCAATGTATTCTGGATCGCGTAACGCAAGGTCGTAACGCAGGCCCGAGGCGATGGCTACTCTTTTTACGCCACTAATTTTCCGCGCTTTACGGTATAGTTGGGTGGTAGGGCTATGATCGGTGTTCAGGTGTTTACAGATATTTGGGTAAACGCAGGAGAGCCGTTTGCAGGTTTTCTGAATTTTTGGCGATTTGCAGTTCAGCTTATACATATTGGCGGTCGGACCGCCGAGGTCTGAAATCGTACCGGTAAAGCCAGGCACCTGATCCCGGATTTTTTCAATTTCGCGCAGGATATTGTCTTCCGATCTGCTCTGGATAATGCGTCCTTCATGCTCCGTGATTGAGCAAAACGTGCAACCTCCGAAACAGCCACGCATAATATTCACCGATGTCTTGATCATGTCATAGGCGGGTATTCTCGCGTCACCATAATGTGGATGAGGTCGTCTTTGATAGGGCAGGTCGAACACCCAATCCATTTCTTCTGTTTCAAGTGGTATAGGGGGAGGGTTAACCCACACTTCCTGGGTTCCATGTTTCTGGATCAAAGGCCGGGCGTTAAATGGGTTGGCTTCCTGATGCAGAATTCGGGACGCATGGGCATAGAGAACCGGGTCATTCGTCACTTTATTGAAAGACGGGAGACGGATATAACTGCTATCTCTGTCAAAATCTGTTTGACGTTGCAGTGGCAGTGGAATAATACGAACTGGTTCAGCCTGGTTTTCTCGTGCCGGAGATCCTAATTGATTATCTTCCTGCGCTAATTCCTTGTGTCCGTAGTCATAGGGATTCGGTAACTTGTCTATCTTTGCTGGCCAGTCAATACGGGTTGAATCTATTTCTGTCCAACCCTCGGGTGGAGCCTGTCGTAACATGGCCGTCCCCCGAAGATCCCAGCAATCCTGAATATTCTTACCTGCCGCCAGTTCGGTAGCTATTTCCGCGAGTGCTCGTTCAGCATTCCCATAGAGTAGGATGTCTGCATTTGAGTCCACCAGTATGGAGCGCCGAACACTATCGCTCCAATAGTCATATTGAGCAATTCTCCTCAGGCTGGCCTCGATTCCACCTATTACTATCGGTGTGTCGTAATACGCTTCACGGCAACGCTGGCTGTAAACAATAACTGAACGATCCGGGCGTTTACCGGCTTCGCCATTAGGTGTATAGGCGTCATCGCTTCGCATTCGCAAATCAGCCGTATAACGATTGATCAGAGAGTCCATATTGCCGCCGGTCACACCGAAAAACAGATTCGGCTTACCGAGTTGTGTAAAGGCTTTGGCAGATTCCCATGGGGGTTGCGAAATGATGCCTACTCGAAACCCGTAGGCTTCCAGTAATCGGCCTACAACTGCCATACCAAAACTTGGATGATCAATGTAGGCGTCAGCAGTAACGATAATAATGTCGCAGCTGTCCCAACCCAGCTCGTCCATCTCCTCAAGTGACATGGGCAAATAAGGTGCGGTGCCAAAGCACTCAGCCCAGTATTTGGAGTAGCTGAAGAGTTTGGGGGCTTCATCTATATGGCGGGGGGCGGCTATGGGAGTAGGGTTGATCATTGCGTGGCTGCCGGGAAAAATTGTTCGAGGGCTGTTACTTCCCCATTCAGTTCGAATTCTCTATCGGAAAGGGATAATTGTAATTCGATGCGATCACCATTCAGCACAATGTAGCCTTGCTGTGCGTAAGGATCGATCATCTGCGCAGCCGGGCTCTGCAGTATGGCTTCTAAAGACAAAGACATGGCAACCTGTAGCTCTAAAGCTGCAATAACTTCTGCAAAGGAAAGTTCTTCATAGTCGGTAACCTGGGGTAAGCCTGACCAGTTCATCTCTATATCCAGACTATGGTCACCGCCATAGGCTGTGGCAGTAAAATAGTTATTCAGTATTAGTGGATTCTGAATAACGATCATTCCCAAGTCATCGATCATGTCTCGGAGCAAGTCGCTGTCATAGTTTCCATTACTTCCCGAGCTTGCCAGTTGTTGTTGCATCTCATTCAGCACCTCGTAATACCGTTGAATGACAGAAGAGTGCAGGTCACTGAGTTCCAGAATCCACGTAAATTCTGTCAGTGGAAACTCGCTGTCGATGCCATTTAGAGTGAACTCCTGAAATGCATTAATCAGGCCTTGACCCTTGTTCTCGATTTTAGAAGTTGCAGAAATAAACTCAGCACTAATTGGGATAGGGCCCGGAGTTTCCAGACCTTTGAACTCCGCATTCGCTTCACTGGTAGCAAGCAGATTATCAATTGCTGCCGTTTCACTTGTGACATCGAGGCCTTCAAGTGTAATTCCGGTAGTGGCGTCTGCGCCCAAGGCGTCAAGTCTCCCCATATAGAGCTCAAAAGTCGCGGAGTTATCAGCGGCAACCCATAGAGTCGCAGTTAGACCATCGAATGAGACGGAGGCACTCTCATCACTTACCTCGAACTCAGAAATATCCAGATTGAGTTCGAGTGATTGGCTGACTCCCAACAGCATATTCATAGACAATTCTGGAAGTTCAAAGGGAAAGTCCAGCAAAGCCTGACTGAGCTGTGGGTCATCGAAATGCGGTTCAATGTCGGCGTAGGCTAATCCCAGCTTCAGGCCGTTGTCGGTGAAGAGTAGAGGGCCGTGCTTGAAGGTAAAACGGAGTTGCATCTCGATCGGTGCAACTGCCCCAAAAGTGGTATAGCCGATATTGTATAGTGCCTCTGAGTCAAACCAGCCGTTTACGAATTCTATTTCTTCAATTTCTATCTGGTTTCGTGTCTCAGGTGGAAATAATGAGTAGAGACTTACAGCGGTGGACTCTTGAATGTTCGAGCTTACAATTCCGGGCAATACTGCCAACAGAACTACGATCAGGATAAACAGCCCACCCAGGACCGGCTTTAATAGTACTCGCATCAGTTAGGGACTGGCTCCATTCAATTGTGCACACTATAACAGGAATAGTGGACGCCCGGCGCATGAGTGTTCTTTCTATTGGTTTGCCTATTGGCTTACGCTTACCTTGTATGCGCAGCGACGGGAACCATCGAGGACATGGTCGGTTCGAGTAATCTGCGCGTTCGGTGCCAGTAATTCACTAAAAAGAGAGAGTTCAGAATCACAATACTGGGAGCAACGCTTGGCGGCAGAGTACAGTGGACAATGATTTTCGATAAATAGCCATCCATCCGGCAGCAGGCGTATTTCGGCCATGAATCCTTCTGATGTTCGTAACTCCGCCAGTACCGCCAGCTGCGTGCCAAGGTCGGGGGCAGCGGCTTGTAATACTTCGCTATAGCGGTCTCTCTGGCTTTGGCAACTGCGATGAACCAGGCTGGCCAGTTGTTCACTGCCAAGGCTTTCATCAATGATATCCAGTAAATCGATGCTCAGCTTCTGATGATTGTCAGCAAATTGACTGTGCCCCTTCCCGCTCAAGGCCCAGTAGTGCACGGGCCTGCCCCGGTTCTGGCGTGCTTCCTGGGTTTGTTTGACCAGACCCAGATCTTCCAGTCCCCTGAGATGCTGGCGGACCCCCATGGTCGTAATTCCCAGCTGTTGCGCGAGAATCTTTACAGACTGAGGGCCGCGGATTTTTAAGCGCTGAAGGATTTCCGCCTGACTACCGGAGGTTTCCATAGAATGTCCACATTTTGGAAGCTTATCGGCTGATTAAGTAAAGTATTTACTTTAAATAGATGAATTTCACATATAGTTAAGTTTTTACTTTAGTAAATTAAAGACAAGCATATTCCCAGGAAATTGGGCTTCGGCTGGACACTGACCAGTAAGCATGGGGCATAGAGCAAGCGAAAATGCAGTAGAATGCGTCCCCTGGACGGCTGTGCCGAATTGATTGAGAACGGACCGGAACACTGAATTATGGACTTCGATGCCCCCCTGTTGCTGACATTTGTAGCCTATCTGCTGCTGGTTCTTTTCCTGGGGGTCAAGGCTTACCGACAAACTCACAATTTGGGTGACTATATACTCGGTGGCAGAAAATTGGGGTCGGTTGTTACTGCCCTGAGCGTCGGTGCCTCTGACATGAGTGGCTGGTTGTTATTGGGGCTACCCGGCGCAATTTATCTTTCGGGTTTAAGTGAAATCTGGATCGGTATTGGCCTGGTACTGGGTGCTTACTGCAATTGGCTGTTCGTCGCGCGCCCTCTAAGAGTCTATAGCCAGCATGCCAACAACTGCCTGACCCTGCCGGATTACTTTGAAAACCGTTTTCACGATCGTAGCAGGGTGCTGAGATCGTTATCAGCATCAGTCATTCTACTGTTCTTCACTTTTTACACAGCATCTGGCCTGGTAGGTGGTGCCATTCTATTTGAGAACAGCTTCGGCCTGGAATACAGCGTTGCCCTGTTGACTGGTGGTTGCATTATTGTCGCCTACACATTCGTCGGTGGATTTTTAGCAGTGGCGTGGACGGATGCAATACAGGCAATGCTGATGCTGGCAGCTTTGTTGATTGCTCCTATTGCGGTAATTAGCTCGGCTGGTGGCATCACTGCAACGAGCACACAGATGCTTGAAGTCAACGGCGATAGCCTGGACCTGTTTGCCAACCTGAGCGTAATCGGCTTCGTCTCTCTCATTGCCTGGGGTTTGGGTTACATGGGTCAACCGCATATTCTGGCGCGCTTTATGGCGGCGGAGTCTGCGCAGAAACTGGTTCCAGCGCGGCGCATGGCAATGAGTTGGATGGTTGTCGTATTGATAGGCTCTGTGACAACCGGTCTTGCCGGGATTGCCTATTTTGCTGATGCGCCATTGGAAAATCCGGAAACAGTGTTCATCGTTCTTAGTCAAAGCCTTTTTAATCCATGGGTTGCTGGCATTATCACCGCCGCTATCTTGTCCGCTATCATGTCCACCATAGATTCGCAGTTGCTAGTGTCCTCAAGTGTAATAAGTGAAGATATATATCGCGTATTTGTGCGACCTGACGCTTCTGAGAAAGAGCTGCTTGCAGTCAGTCGCGCTGCAGTGATCGTGATTGCGTTACTGGCACTTGTGATTGCGAGTGATCGAGAGAGTAGGGTGTTGGATCTGGTTAGCTACGCCTGGGCAGGATTTGGGGCGGCATTCGGACCGGTAATTGTTTTTTCGCTTTTTTGGAGAGGTATGACAGCACTTTCAGCGACTACAGGAATGCTGCTTGGCGCTATCACAGTGGTTGTATGGTCGAATCTGGAAGGCGGCCTGTTTGATCTATACGAGATTGTTCCAGGGTTTCTGTTGGCTTCCGTGGCCATTGTGCTCGTGAGTCATTGGCGTCCTGAAAAAAGCAGTGAGACTCTGGAGCTGTTCGACGATACTCAGACCCTTCTGGCGAGTGGATAGTTTGGCTCGATAAAGCAACTTACTTGCTTGCGAGACTCATTCGCACATGGGGAATCCCATCTTCCGGATAAGGATCTGAAACTGTTTTAAATCCAAACTCGTGATAGAAATTTTCCAGATAATGTTGAGCAGAAATTGTGACGTCTGTGTTCGGCCAGAGGATATGGCATTGTCGAATGCATTCAGCTACCAAAAGCCTTCCATAACCTGCACCACGGGTCCCTGAACTGGTGACTACCCGACCAATTGATGCCTCTTCGTAACTGATGCCCGGAGGTATCAGCCGCCCATAACAACAGAGATTGCCTGCAACCCGGCCCAGCAGATGGAAAGCCAGCTGATCCTTGCCATCCAGGTCCTGATAGCTGCAATTTTGTTCAACAATGAAAACTTCGGCTCGCAGTTTGAGCAGTGAGTAGAGCTCATCAGAGGTAAGGCTTTCGAATTTACTGCAGAGCCAGCTCAGGGAGGAATTGTTAGTTTCTTCAGGCAAGGTGGAATTTGAATTATGTGTTCGGTTGGTTGTTCAGGAGGCGGTTACCTTATCACAACCCGGGCCATGTGAACTTCTGCGATGAAATGGAAGTAGGGCAGAGGAACGCTTGAGTATATAATCGTGCCTCCCGTCCCCGTGGCACAACTGGATAGCGCGACGCCCTCCTAAGGCGTAGGTTGCAGGTTCGACCCCTGCCGGGGACGCCAACTCAATTGGAGAATCTCTCCATCCCAGAGAGCTATCGACTTGCGAGTCTGATAATGGCTCTTGCTGGATCATCTAACGACCACTGTCTCGCACCCCAAGTAAGCTATAAACCCTAAAGCTCTATAGTTGCCCTTGCTTGATCTGGCAGAATCCGGTGTTTTCTCGAACGAAGGCGCCTTCCTCAATCGAAGCTTCGGCAAAACCCGGCTAGAGAGATTTCCAGGTCAAAGTCAACAATTTTTTGAGACAGAGACACTGCCAATTGAGTTGGTTCGACTTCTATCGGGGGGCGCCAAACCCCACAATATTTGTGATAATAACTGCCGCGTGCTTTATAAAGCCGTTATCTTCCTCGTTTCAAAGCTGAAATTAGCTTGCAATTTTCAGTTATCAGTATTTCTTCAATGCAATATAGTCAAAAAAATCCCTTTAAAAATCAATGTGTTGACGCTCGCAACATTGCAGGTACACAATACTGGACAGATTTTACAGACAGCCATAGCATGCCGGGCCGTCTGAGCAAGATTTTATGCTTGGTTCCGTAAAGTAGTCAGTTTACAGGTGCTTAGTGAGAGAAATCTGCCATGGGTGATGTAGTAGAACTAAAAAAATACCAAAAGCCAGCGCCTGTATTAGAAGTAGAGTCTTCTAAGGATAGTCTGGTGCCCATTGAATTTGCGGTTGGATTCAACGATCGCAACACCTGCCTAGGAAAAATTGCTGAGTACGGCATTCAATCAATTCACATCCGACGTGTCACTGAAGAGCCAGAAGCTTTGTTGTACCTGATGGGTGTGAAAGACGCCATCACCCTCAATAAACTGATTCTGGAGAAGGAAGCCATCAGTAATGATGAAATCACCCACAGAATTGATGTTATTCAGATGCTGGAAAACATTAACCCATTGATGATGGATAGTCTCTGGGAGTCATTTACCCAGCAGGGTAATTACTTTCGCCGCTGACTGCTGCCCAGGCTAACTCTGATTATTGCAGGGATTCCACGGCCATATCGATTTCTTCGACATGAATCCCTAATTCCAGATCTTCCGATTCGTCATCTTCCAAACCCAGCTTGGCAATTGCCGGAACTTCCTTTGAGCTGATCTTGCTGCCTTCTTCGTCTTCAAAGCCGTAACTCTGCATTCGGGCAACGACGACAACATCCACGTAGTCAATTTGTGGACTGTCTCTTTGATAGTTAAGGTGTTCTTTGGGGACCTGGGTCAGAGATGGATGGAAGTTCCAGGATTCCAGAATATGCACACCCAGCTCAGGGGCTATAGTTCCAATTACTTCATCAAGCAATTCTGAATCTTCGGGGCCAAGGAGAATGTCATTTTCTTCTGCATAGGTAAGTACTGGCAAAACACCTATAAGATGCGTTAATCCTGCAAGAGTTGCCTTATCGGCCTCCAGGCGAGTGTAGTGCTGGCAAAGCACATTTGCGATAGCAGCAACCTCTGCACTTTTCGACCAAACCTCCCGTAGTCGGGTGTCGATGCCATCATTGGTCGCCTGAAACATTTGCTCCATTGCCAACCCCATTACGAGGTTACAGCTGTAGGTGACACCTAAGCGACTTAGCGCTGCCTGCAGATGATCAATAGATTGCATGCCGCGGACCAGCGGGCTATTGGCTACTCTCACTACGCGCGCGGACAGTGCCGCATCATTACCAATGAGTTCCTGTAGCCTGAGAATATCGGTGTTTGGATCATTTGCAGCTTCCCGAACTTGAAGCGCGATCTCAGGAAGGGTGGGGAGTACTAATTTATCCCTGGCGAGCGCCTCCAGAAGCTCAGTTTTGACTTCTTCCACGTCAACAGTCATGCGCTCATCCCTGCGATGAATTGATCCTAGTCTATTCAGTATAGGGCATGGGGAGAATTTCTACGGAATATTTGCCGTCATTAAGCAGCTGTACCGCTGATGATTGCTCGGCCACCGCCGTGG
This sequence comes from uncultured Pseudohongiella sp., assembly GCA_965227685.1. Lineage (GTDB taxonomy): Bacteria > Pseudomonadota > Gammaproteobacteria > Pseudomonadales > Pseudohongiellaceae > UBA9145. The sequence continues at coordinate 498,181 of CBDDGA010000002.1, forward strand.
GCAAGATTGCCAGAGCCAGATTCGGATCAGAATCTGTAGCGTCGACGCTGGCGAGTATCTCGGCTACGGACTTGTCTGGTTTCTCGGCTGTGCTTACGGTGGTATCTGTAGACAGAGAGGTTTCGCTTGCTATCAGATAGAGACGTTTTTTAGGTTTACCCCGGTAATACATGCGCGCCACTACTTCCTGACCGGTGTAACAGCCTTTATTAAAATCAATAACACCGGAAATATCATAGTTTAGTAACTGTGGAGTATGCAGTTCGCTGAGCTCGGCGCTAACCTGAATAATTCCCGCCATTAATTCTGCTCTTTTCCATGCACTGGCTGGCGCCTGTTCTTCCATCACATCAAGTTGTCGCAGTCGCGTATCGGCTGCTTCTGTGAGGCACCAGATTTGAAAGCGATTCTGACGCCCAGGAAGGCTTAGAATTCTAAATTCATCCAGCACAAGGGTACCGAAGTCAGAACTGGGGAAATCAGCAAAAATTTCAGCGAAGGCATTTTCGGTGTTATCTCCTATAACACCATATACCCTGTGGGGAGCTGATACCGAGTGAAGTTCAACTTTTGAAAACACTGCATATCTGGCGAGAGTTTCCCTTAATTTCTCTCCAGTACCCGCAGCACACTGCAACAGGCAATTCTCGCCTTGCTGCAATAATGTGAAATTAGCGATGACGCGCCCCTTTAGATTACAGATGGCACCAGGTAAGGCCGTGGTTTCCGATAGGGCGTCTACGTCACAGGTTAGCTGTCCCTGCAGGAAGCTTTTGCTATCCGGTCCGGAGACTTCCAAATAGTCTAAATCTGAAAGTTCTGTAATCTGCATGGATTCCTCAACTAAACTATTGGATTATTGGTAATCAGAAGTTCCTTATGACTCAGGGAAGCATGCGGCATTCGTTTCGCTGTCCGTGGTCTGCAGTAAACACTCAATTATATGACTGAATTTAATCTACAAAAAATATTCTGGCATAGCCGTCGCGGTATGCTGGAATTAGATTTGCTGTTAGTTCCTTTCGCCACTGAGGTTTTCGAATCACTAAGCCACCAAGATCAAGTGTTATATAGTGAACTTCTGGAAGAAGAAGATCAGGATCTCTTTAAATGGCTGATGCTTCGATCTGAACCAGATAAGGCAAAATTCAATCCTATTATTCGCGCAATTCTCGCTCATAATGAGAGGTAGAACTAAACTCCAGTATTTATCTGGTCTGTTTCCTTGCATTTCAACTGTCACTACTCATTTTGCCTGCATTATTTTGCCATTGCATCGCATGGTGCGGCGCTGTTAGCAACGAATTTCAGTGCAGCAGCCATGCTGATCAAACTGATTCTTTCCCTACTCATCTCTGTATCCTGTATTTCGGCTCAGAAAAGTCTGGGGAAGACTTCTGCCTCCAGAATCAACCGCTTTTCTATCTACGAGACCTGGTCAGAACTAGTCTGTAGGGAAGGGGCAAGGAGAATGTCGCTGCCATCGCTGCTGTATCACAGCGAATACTTGATTGTCCTGAAATTTGTTTTCCAGTTAGAAATCCGAGATTTCAAACTGCAGAGCAGCCGAATCTTGTACATTCTGCCTGGAATGCTGACGCCAGCTCAATTCTCTCAACTTTCAGCCTATCTGCGTTTTGGTGTGGGTAACAGGTTCGTCTCAAGGAGTTAGAATCGTGTCTTGTGGTTTAGTGTCCAGTTGCGGGTGGTCGAGAGTGAAATGCAGACCGCGACTTTCCTTTCGGGTAAGAGCGCAACGTACGATCAACTCGGAAACCAGTGCCAGGTTTCTTAACTCAAGATTATCGTTAGTCACTTTATGCTTGATGTAGTAGTCGCGCACTTCTTCGCGGATTAGCTGTATGCGACTGTAGGCCCTTTGTAGTCGTTTGGTGCTGCGTACAATGCCAACAAAATCCCACATGAAGCGGCGAATTTCGTCCCAGTCATGAGAGACCAGCACTTCATCGTCTGAATCGGTGACCCGGCTCTCGTCCCATTCTGCGATAGTCTCTACAAGCGAAGTGCTTTGAATATTCTCTTTGATGCTCTCTGCCGCACCGAAAGCAACCACGAAACATTCCAACAGCGAGTTACTGGCCATGCGATTAGCACCATGTAAACCGCTGAAACTTGTCTCTCCGATGGCATAGAGATTTCCTATATCAGTCTCACCTCGCTCATTCACAACCACACCGCCACAGGTATAGTGGGCGGCAGGTACAACGGGAATTCTGTCTGTAGTTATGTCGATTCCAAACTGCAGACATCGCTCGTAAATAGTGGGGAAGTGACTGCGGATAAATTCTGCAGGTTTATGGGTGATATTCAGATATACGCAGTCGCACCCTAACCGTTTCATTTCATGATCGATAGCCCTGGCCACAATATCTCGCGGTGCCAGCTCCTGTCGCTCATCAAAGCGCGCCATAAAGCGTTCACCACTGGGAAGCTCGAGATGGGCACCTTCGCCTCGCAGTGCTTCGGTAATCAGGAAGGACTTGGCATGAGGATGATAGAGACAGGTAGGATGAAACTGGTTAAATTCCATGTTCGCCACCCTGCAGCCTGCTCGCCAAGCCATTGCAATCCCGTCACCACTGGCACCATCCGGGTTGGTTGTATACAAATACGCTTTGCTGGCACCTCCTGTAGCGAGTGCTACGAATCGGGCGCGAATCACTTCGACTTTGCGATTCTCCTGATTTAGCACGTATATTCCCACGCAGACGCGTTGAGAGCCGTTCTGAGACATTTGTGTCACTAAGTCTACAGCGGTACAACCTTCCAGCATTTCGATATTAGGGTGTTTCTCAGCCCGTGCTCGTAAGGTTTCGAACACAGCTTTGCCGGTGGCGTCTGTTGCATGGATTATCCGGCGGTGACTGTGGCCACCTTCCTGGGTGAGATGCAGTGAACTGAGCGTGGCAGCTTCCGATTGCGCAGGTCCAGGTCCGGTTTCCTGTTTGGTAGTGAATGGGACACCCTGTGCTACCAGCCAGCTGACAGCTTCAGCACTATGGGTGACCATATGCTCTACCACCGGTGCGTGGCACAAACCAACACCGGCGGTAATAGTGTCCTGAACGTGGGATTCCACGCTATCTGTATCATCGAGAACCGCTGCTATTCCGCCCTGGGCATAAAAAGTTGCGCCTTCCTGCAGGCTGCCTTTGCTGAGCACTGTAACCTGTCCGAAGTCAGCGCTGCGGAGTGCCAGGGTTAAGCCAGCGGCACCACTGCCTATTATCAATATGTCTGTACTACGCTCAGGCATAGAATTTATTCTTTCTAACTCATTGAAATTAATGCAAGAAATCTGGGTTTAGTGGCAAGGTATTTAAGCTGGGGAAGAGAGCCTTGATAGGGTGAGTAGTGGATACTTTCATAGATATCCGGTTTTCGACGCTGTCTTCCCTGATTACCGCTCCATGCCGCTAATCTGAATCACTGTTGTAAAGTTGTCATAATTTTATCTTTTCCTAGAACTTTTGCATCTGACTACTGTCTGAGATAAGCGAACGGATGCATTTGTTCCTGGCAGTCACACGAGATCGCATAAACAATGCGCTGGAAAATGGGGCTGGGATCAGTAAGGGAGTAGGAACAAATGTCAGAGGATACTGATCAACAGCTCGTTGATAGGGTATTGGCAGGCAACAAGAACGCGTTCAATTTGTTGGTCCTGCGCTATCAGCACCGTGTTGCAGCTCTGGTTGGTCGTTTCGTTCACGATGCACAGGAAGTAGAAGATGTGAGTCAGGAAGCCTTCATTAAGGCTTATCGGGCTCTGCCACTTTTCCGAGGCGACAGCGCTTTCTACACCTGGCTCTATCGCATTGCGGTGAATACGGCTAAGAACCATCTGGTGTCGCGCAGCCGCCGGCCGCCGGCCAGCGATGTGGATGTGGATGAAGCAGAAGTAAGTGAGATTGGCGCTGTGCTGAGGGATATCGAAAATCCTGAAAGCAGTTTGTCGACAGTCAAACTAAAGCAAGCAATCGCTGAGGCGATAGAAGATTTACCCGAAGATCTGCGCACCGCGTTTACTCTCCGGGAATTTTCCGGTCTCAGCTATGAAGACATCACGGAGGTGATGGACTGTCCGGTAGGAACGGTACGTTCCCGTATTTTCCGGGCTCGGGAATCGATAGATAAAAAGATTCGTGAATTGCTATAACGCATTTACCTGCAACATGATAAAAATAAACTTGTGCGGGTAATGTTGAATATAAGTACCAGATGGGCATTCCTTCTGGTTTGGCTGAGGAGCCATCAACAGGATCGGGGCGATCTATGAGCGACTTTGAGAAAGAATCACTTTCTGCCTTAATGGACGGCGAAGCCGATGATTTGGCATTGCGGCGTCTGCTGAAATCAATGGATCAGGATTCAGACCTGGGAGCTACATGGGAGCGTTATCATCTCGTGCAAGCTGTCATCCATGACCAGGGAATGCCTGTAAATTCTTCTGTTGCCCGGGGAGTTGCTCAGGCTTTAGAGCAAGAGCCCGAGCTGCAAAGTCAGTCAGTTAGCGGTTTTCGTCAACAGCTGGGAAGAATTGCAGTTGCTGCATGTGTTGCGGTGGTGGCGGTGGTCGCCTTGCAGCCAGCTTCCTCACCCCAATCTACACCTCAGCTAGCAGAGGAATCTGCTCCGGCAATGGATTCTATTTCTGCTTCTCCCGCCGTGACACTGGTTGCAGACGCTCCGATTGGAGATGTAGATCCGGAAGCACAGCGTCGATTGCAGGAATATATCGAAAGCATGAGCTTTGATGATGAAGAGCCCGTAAGAATCGAGCACATTCAGGATTCTCCGCTTTATCGACTGGTCAACGAATTGCAGAGTAGTCCTCGCTAGTTCAGCGAATCGGATAATATTTCCCCCAATCATGGTGGTGTCTACTGCCGTGAGATTGCGCCTCCAATATGCTACAGTTGGGCTGTTTTAGATCTAGCCCATTGTCGGTTATTCAATCCATTTACGTGAACTATTGAGTCCCACATACTGCGAGTGTGATTGGGAATCTACCAGTGCGAATCGACCGGGGCGCTGCAACAGGTGTTATCTATGATGTTCAGAATTCGCGGCGAAGCAAGCAAATCCATGACTTCTGCTTTGTTGATTCTTGGTTGTTTGTTAACCCTTTCTTCACAGGCAGCGGAATTACCGAATTTCGCGGACCTGGTTGAGAAAAATGCTCCAACCATCGTTGAAATAGCCACAATTCGCCAGGTGACTGCCAGCCGCAGCCCGATACCCGATAGCGAGCTTGAGGAGCTACTCCGTCGACTAAATCCGGAAGAAGAACCGGAATTGAATATAGAAGGAATTCCTGAGCAGAGGCAGAGAGCTGCTGTAGGTTCTGGCTTTCTGATCTCGGAAGATGGCTACATTATTACTAACAATCACGTCGTCGTTGGGGCAGATGAAATTCAAATCACCCTGAATGATCGGCGGGTGTTTGATGCCAAGGTGATTGGTCTGGACGAGCCCAGCGACCTGGCCCTTCTGAAGATCGATTCAGACAATCTTCCCCACGTGGAGTTCGGAAATTCAGACCGCCTCCGGGTCGGTGAATGGGTGTTAGCTATCGGTTCACCTTTCGGGCTGGAGTTCTCCGCCGCTGCCGGCATCGTTAGCGCCAAAGGGCGGACTGTACCCGGCAGATCAGCTTACAACTATATGTCATTTATTCAGACAGACGTGGCAATCAATCAGGGCAATAGTGGAGGGCCGCTATTCAATCTTGACGGTGAAGTGATTGGCATCAATTCCCAGATTCTAAGTTCCACCGGCGGATCCAACGGTATTTCGTTTTCCATTCCCAGTAATGTAGCAATGAATGTTGTAGATCAATTAAAGGAACTAGGACGAGTTGAGCGGGGGCTATTAGGTGTTCGCATGCGGGAAGTAGATTATGCCCTCGCTGAAATATTTGGTCTTGACCGACCCCGTGGAGCATTTGTGGATGAAGTTCAGCCAGATAGTCCGGCCAATGCAGGGGGGATTCGCAATGAAGATATTATTCTCGAATTCAATGGTCATGAGATTGAGTACTACACCGATTTGCCATTCTATGTAGGCCAATATCGTCCTGATACACGAGCAGATGTACAGATTTACCGTAATGGCGAAATGTTGGAACGTACCGTGGTTCTCGGTAGCTCTCCTACGAATATAGTAGCCAGCACTATGGAAACGCCGGTGCGTGATCGTGGTAACCCTTTGGGTTTTCGGGTGACTGAACTAAGCGAAGAGGCCAGACAGGTTTCCGGGATTCAGGGGGTGCGTATCGCTGAATTAAACCCGGGCCCTGGAGAAGACGCTGGCTTACGGGAAGGTGATGTCATTGTAGCCTTGAACCGTAGGGAGTTAAGTTCTACAGAAGAATTTGCCGAGATAGCTAACAATTTGCCCGGCAGTGGTTTTGTTCCGATCAGGATTGTAAGGGAAGGGCAGGCCACAACACTGGCATTGGAATTGAGTCCTTAGTTTCATCCGCCAGCAATGCTGGTTTCCCATTACACGCGAATGATAGACAGCAACCATCATGGCTGGTATTCATCCGCCTTCCTCGCTGCAATTCCCACCAAGATTAGGTTAGACTTGCGCGCCTGCCGGATTTGGCCGGCCCAACATCCACAAAATCCCGAATTCTTATAGCGAAGCCAGTGACAGATCTCAGCCACATCCGAAATTTTTCAATCATTGCCCACATTGATCATGGCAAATCCACACTTGCTGATCGATTTATCCAACATTGCGGTGGTCTAAGCGAAAGGGAGATGGATGATCAGATTCTCGATAACCTGGATATAGAGCGAGAGCGTGGCATCACCATCAAGGCGCAAAGCGTCACCTTGCACTACAAGGCAAGGAATGGCGAAACCTATCAGCTGAATTTTATTGATACACCGGGGCATGTAGATTTTACCTATGAAGTGTCTCGCTCTCTTGCTGCTTGCGAAGGTGCTTTATTGGTAGTGGATGCCGGACAGGGAGTGGAGGCGCAATCCGTTGCGACCTGTTACACCGCTATCGAGCAGGGACTGGAGGTTATTCCAGTACTGAACAAGATGGATTTACCCCAGGCAGACCCCGATCGAGTTCGTCTGGAAATAGAAGAAATCATTGGCATTGATGCCAGTGAGGCAGTTTGTGCCAGTGCCAAAACTGGATTGGGTGTAGAGGACATTCTTGAAGAAATTATCAGCAAGGTGCCACCTCCGACAGGATTACGAGACGCCGATTTACAAGCGCTGATTATCGATTCCTGGTTCGATAATTATCTCGGCGTGGTTTCTCTGGTCAGAGTAGTTCAGGGAGAACTCAACAAGAATGAAAAGTTAATCGCTAAGTCCATCGGTAAGGCCCATGTAGTAGACAATGTGGGTGTCTTCACACCCAAACGTACAACAACGGGAACCCTTTCTGTAGGCGAAGTAGGTTTTGTGGAGGCGGGCATCAAAGACATCCACGGTGCACCTGTGGGAGATACGTTAACACTGGCTAAAACGGCAGACGTTGATGCTTTGGCTGGCTTTCGAAAAATTCAACCACAGGTGTATGCAGGGCTGTTTCCTGTTTCATCAGACGATTTCGAAAGCTTTCGCGATGCCTTGGAAAAACTCACTCTCAATGACGCCTCACTCCATTATGAGCCTGAAAATTCTGACGCCCTGGGATTCGGTTTTCGTTGCGGCTTTCTCGGCATGCTCCATATGGAAATTATTCAGGAGCGATTGGAGCGTGAATACAATCTGTCGCTGATCACCACAGCGCCTACCGTGGTCTATGAAGTAGAGCTGGAAAGCGGTGAAGTATTGAAGGTTGATAGTCCTTCTAATTTGCCGCCGGTCAATAATATAGCCGAGATGCGAGAGCCGATAGTGCTCGCTAATATTCTGGTGCCACAGGAGCACCTGGGTAATGTTATTACCTTGTGTGTAGAAAAACGTGGTGTGCAAAAAGATATGCAGTTTATCGGCAAACAGGTTTCACTGAATTACGAACTACCGATGAACGAAGTGGTGATGGATTTCTTCGACAGACTAAAGTCTGTAAGTCGGGGCTATGCATCCCTCGATTACCACTTTGAGCGATTCCAACCATCCAGTCTTGTGCGTTTGGATGTGCTGATTAATGGCGATAGGGTTGATGCATTGGCGTTGATTGTATTCAGAGATCATGCCCAGTCAAAAGGGCGTCTGCTAGTGGAAAAGATGAAGGAATTAATTCCCCGCCAACTTTATGATGTCGCCATTCAGGCTGCCATTGGTGGCCAGATAATTGCTCGTTCAACAGTAAAAGCTTTGCGGAAAAATGTCACAGCGAAGTGTTATGGTGGTGATATAACGCGGAAAAAGAAGCTGCTTGAGAAGCAGAAAGCTGGTAAGAAACGCATGAAGAAAGTTGGTAATGTAGAAGTGCCCCAGGAAGCATTCCTGGCAGTGTTGAAAGTGGACTCCTGAAGGCAGCAGCATGGACATAGATTTCTCCCTGGTATTAGTTTGTCTGGTGGCTTTTTGCGGCGCTCTTTGGTTGCTCGATAGTCTGTTATTGAAGAAGAGTCGTGACGAAGCCGTTGAGCAGTTTCAAAAAAGCAAAACAGCTAACAAGTCAGATGAGCAAATTGCGACTGAGGTAGAAGAGCTTCGTAGGGAGCCTCTTGTTATTGAGTATGCAAAGTCTTTCTTTCCGGTGCTGGGCATTGTGCTCGTTCTCAGGTCATTTTTGGTCGAGCCTTTTCAAATTCCCACCGGGTCCATGATTCCAACGCTGGAAGTAGGCGATTTTATTCTGGTGAACAAGTATGCCTATGGGCTGCGTCTGCCCGTGATCGGAACCAAAATAATGGATGTTGATGATCCGCAACGAGGAGAGGTAATGGTATTTATCCCGCCTCACGAGAACAAATATTACATAAAGCGGGTAATTGGTTTGCCCGGCGACACTATTCGCTACGAGGACAAAAACCTATATGTTAATGGTGAATTAATTGATAAGGAGTATGTGGCCGATATATCGGTAGATACCAGCATCGGTGATTTATCAGGGAAACTCTACACTGAAGTAATTAATGGGGTAGAGCACCCTGCTCAATATATCGATGCAGCGCTCAGTCGCCGTACCCGAACGACGTGGGTAATTCCCAATGGGCATTACTTTATGATGGGAGACAACCGGGATAACAGCGGTGACAGTCGTGAATGGGGACCAGTACCTGAGGAAGATATTGTTGGAAAGGCAATTGCGGTATGGATGCACAAGGAGCCAGGACTGCACTTACCTTCCTTTTCCAATAACAGGGCGATTAATTAGAGTGTGAACTCATTAGCGGTATTTGAGCCGATTGCTATATAAAATAAGATTGCCGGCTCATACCGACAAAGGCAGATGGAATAGTTAAGTACCAGTGAGAGCGAAAATGAATACATTGTCATTGATTTCAACGAAAAACATCGAATATCAACGTGGTGTCTCCAAATCTGGTTTGCTCTTGATAGCTGTTCTGATAGGGCTGTTTTTCACAGTTGGATTAAAGGTAGGGCCACTATATGTGGACCACAACCTGATCACCGACGTTTGCCAGGAATTAGTAGACAATGGTGAAGCCAATAATATGACTATCTCCGATGTCAGAAATCGAGTTTCCAACAGCCTTCGGGTCAATAATGTTGTGGGATTCGATCTCGATGATATTCGCATGCGCAAGGAAAACGGCGGTGCGGTAATCACAATCGCTTATGAACGCAGGATGCCATTGGTCGCAAATCTCGATATCGTGGCAGTATTCGACACCACCATTCAGTAGATGCCCGTCGAGCTCGATACGCTTCAAGAAGCACTCTCATACCAGTTCCAGGATGAATCGCTTGTCATACAAGCGTTAACCCATCGTAGTGCCAGTAAGAGCCACAACGAACGTCTGGAGTTCCTTGGCGACGCCTTACTGGATTTCATAGTGGCTGAAATCCTGTTTGAAAAGTTACCTGAAGCCACTGAGGGTGAATTGACCCGAATACGAGCCGCGCTTGTCAAGAAATCGACTCTGGCAGAGATAGCGCAAACTATAAATCTTGGTGGTTTCCTCATATTGAGTAAAGGGGAAGCCAGTAGCGGAGGCAGGAAGCGCGCAGCTGTACTTGCGGATGCTCTGGAGGCAATAATTGCTGCCATCTATCTTGATAGTGATCTTCATACCTGCAAAAGCGTAGTGACAAAGCTTGCGGCACAGAAATTGGCTGAAGCTGAAGCGGCAGGGGAGAAGGACTTCAAGACTCGTTTGCAAGAGCTGATGCAAGCCCAGGGCAGAGCGTTGCCGGTGTATGGTGTTGTGGAAATTCGTGGTGAAGCCCACTCACAAGAGTTTGTGGTTGAGTGTTCCGTGGAATTGCTATCAGAACCGCAAAGAGGCAACGGTAGTAGTAAGCGTGATGCAGAGCAACAGGCCGCTCGGAGTTCTCTGCTGGCGATTGAGAGACTGGATTAAATATGGCTGAACAGCAAGCATCAGACACTTACTGTGGTTTTGTCGCGATAGTCGGCCGGCCCAACGTTGGCAAATCAACACTGCTGAATCATCTGCTGCATCAAAAGATTTCCATTACATCGCGTAAACCTCAAACAACCCGTCATCGAATATTGGGAATACATACAGAAGGCAAGTACCAGTGTATTTATGTCGATACACCGGGTTTGCATAGCAGGGAAGGTAAAACCCTGAACCGGGTTATGAATGAAACAGTGTTAAGTACCCTGAACGATGTAGACGCTGTCTTGTTCGTGGTAGAGCAGCTGGCATTTAACGCTGGCGACGAAATGGTTCTTGAGCATTTGCAGAAAATACAAGTACCGGTATTTCTGATCATTAACAAAGTCGACCTGATGCAGGACAAGGCGCTTCTGTTGCCACAGATTGAAAAGCTCTCTCAGCGTTACTCTTTTGCTGAGATTATTCCGGCGTCAGCGTTAGGAGGGCATAATCTGGAAACTCTGGAGAATTTGGTGATTCAGACTTTGCCTGCGAGCCCATTCCTATTTCCAGAAGATCAGGTTACTGATCGAAGTTCCAGGTTCCTTGCGTCCGAATTAATACGGGAAAAAGTCACGCGTCAGTTGGGAGATGAATTGCCCTATGAAGTGACCGTAGAAATTGAGCGGTTTCAACAGGAAGGTAATACGCTTCATATTCATGGACTCATCCTTGTAGATAAAGCTGGTCAGAAGAAAATTCTGGTCGGTAAGGATGGCGAAAGACTGAAGAGCATAGGTTCAGCCGCCCGCGCGGACATGGAGGAAGCGTTTTCCACCAAAGTCATGTTAAATCTCTGGGTAAAGGTGAAATCCGGTTGGGCTGACGATGAGCGCGCCCTGCATTCCCTGGGTTATATTGAGCGCTAAAGTTAGCGCAGTACGGGAAACCAATTGGATAAACGAGTAAGTTTGCAGCCAGCCTATGTGCTGCATACCAGGCCTTTCCAAAATACATCGCTATTGGTGGATTTCTTAACCTACGATTTCGGTCGAGTAAAAGCGATTGCCAAGGGAGCCCGCAGGGAAAAATCTCGCTATCGCTCTTTGCTGCAGCTTTTCCAGCCTTTGTTGGTTTCGCTAAGCGGCCGTGGAGAAATTAAGACCTTAACTGCACTTGAAAACCAGCACCCGGCAATCAGTCTCACAGGAGACAGATTATTCAGTGGTATGTATATAAATGAGTTGCTTGTACGCTTACTGGTTAATCAGGAAGAACATGCTGCAATTTTTAGCAGCTATCAGGAAACTCTCGCAGGATTGCAAAATCAACAGGATCTTGAGCGGATATTGCGTCGCTTCGAACTAAATCTGTTGGCAGATTTGGGATATGCCATTAATTTGTTCGAGGATTGCGGTGACCATAAACCGATAGAGGCCGAAAGCTTCTATCGTTTCACACCTGATGTCGGCTTTGAAAGCAGTAGCCACATCACGGCAGATTCAGAGAATCCCAGACACTATTGTGGCGCTCATTTGATTGCACTGAGAGAGATGGAGCTTAAAGACCCTGAAGTTGCCAAGTCAGCCAAACGACTGTTACGTCAGGCACTGGCTGCGCATTTGGGAGAAAAACCTCTGAATAGCAGGAATTTATTCGGTCGTTAGTTGCTATCGGCACATTGTAAACGGTCTATCTCCGTCCCGGCATTAGGTGTAGAATTCTGCGCTCCTTCGTATTGAGTCACTACTTTATTCACCATGACCCATCCAAGTATTGAATCGCTGATAGGAAACACGCCTCTGATTCAGCTGCAACGCTTACCTGGAAATACCAGTAATAAGCTATTGGTAAAACTGGAAGGAAATAATCCTGCAGGGTCGGTTAAAGACAGGCCAGCTCATAACATGATTCTGCAGGCTGAATTACGTGGTGACATTAAGGCAGGCGACCGGCTTATTGAGGCCACTAGCGGCAATACAGGTATTGCATTGGCCATGGTGGCGGCGATGAAGGGCTATTCCATGACGCTAATCATGCCGGATAACCTGAGCGATGAACGCAAGGCATCAATGCGAGCCTATGGTGCGGAATTGATTCTGGTTACTGAAAAAGAAGGTATGGAAGGTGCCCGGGATCTCGCCCTGAAAATGCAGAGTGACGGTAAAGGCAAAGTTCTCGATCAGTTCGCCAATCAGGATAATCCCAATGCCCATTATGTCCATACTGGCCCTGAGATTTGGCGTGATACCAAGGGGCAAGTGACTCATTTTGTAAGCTCAATGGGCACAACCGGAACCATTATGGGGGTATCCCGTTACCTGAAAGAGCAGAATTCCGATGTGCAAATAATAGGTCTGCAACCAAAGGATGGTTCCCGTATTCCAGGCATACGACGTTGGCCCCAGGAATATCTGCCGAAGATATTCGATCGCCAGCGGGTGGATCGCATTATCGATATCGATCAGACCGATGCCGAAGTGACCATGCGTGCTCTGGCAACAGAAGAGGGCATATCCTGCGGAGTATCCTCGGGGGGTGCCGTCCATGCTGCCTTGCAACTGAGTCAGGAGCTGGAACAGGCGACTATCGTGGCTATCATTTGCGACCGCGGCGATCGCTATCTTTCCACGGGAGTATTTACTCCGCCAGCAGCAAGACCATCCTAAATCAAGTCTGAATTAAGCAATGAGCTCGAGAAGAAGACGCCGCAAAGCGTTGCCAGCTGATCCGGTAGTGCTGGATATTGAATCCTTGAATCACGAGGGGCGAGGCGTAACCCGCGTTGAGGGAAAAGTTGGGTTTGTAGACGGTGCATTAGCCGGGGAGCAGGTTTCTGCAAAATATGTCCGGCGCCGTTCCAGTTTCGATGAATACTCCACGGTTGAAGTATTGCATGCCTCTGAATCAAGAGTTGCACCCGGTTGCGACTATTTCGGCGTGTGTGGCGGATGTTCATTGCGGCATCTGACTTCAGATGAGCAGCTGAATCTAAAGGAGTCCGTTCTGTTGGATCAGCTCCAGCATGCGACCTCTCTTAAACCAGAAAATATTAATGTCCTGCCGCAATTGAAAGGGGATACCGACCACTATCGTCGTAAGGCTCGCCTCGCTGTTCGCATAGTAATGAAAAAGGGCGGTGCACTGGTGGGTTTTCGCGAAAAATACTCCAGTTTCATCACTGATATGCATGACTGCCAGATCCTGGTGCCGAAAGCTGCGGAACTAATTCCCGCGCTTCGCGATTTTCTGATGTCTCTTGATGGGGCAAATGAAATTCCTCAGGTCGAAGTAGCCGTCGGCGAATCAGCAGCTGATGCCTCAGCACCGGGTCAAATGGCAATCATTCTGCGTCACCTGCAACCACTTTCCCAAAAAGATCAGGGGCTGCTGGTTGATTTCGCGGCTAATCGCGGAATACATCTGTATCTACAATCAGGTGGGCCAGATACGGTGAGAAAGGTCTGGCCTGAAGGAGAAGAGAGACTCCTCTATTTTCTACCTCAATTTAATCTGCAACTAAAGTTCCACCCACAGGACTTCACCCAGGTAAACAGTTCAATCAATCGTCAGATCGTTGAACGCGCGATTGGTATGTTGCAACTAAGCGAAGCGGATAAGCTGTTGGATTTGTTTTGTGGTCTGGGGAATTTTACTCTGGCCGCGGCCCGAACCTGCCGTAGTGTTGTTGGTGTTGAAGGTAGTCAGCTCATGGTAGAAAGGGGATATGAAAACGCCAGGCTAAATGACATTGAGAACGTGAGTTTTCATGCATTTGATCTGACGAAATCGATCTCAGAACAGGAATGGGCGCAAGCTAAATTCGATAAGGTTCTACTGGATCCACCAAGATCTGGAGCATTGGAAATTATTGATGAAATAGCTGGACTGGGTGCAGTGTGCATTGTTTATGTGTCATGTAATCCCTCTACCTTAGCGCGCGACTCGGCCAAATTGATTGAAAATGGCTACAAATTGAAATCTACAGGGGTAATAGATATGTTTCCCCACACTACGCATGTTGAATCCATCGCTATATTTGAAAAAGTTTAGTAAACAGAGAGCAAATTTTGTCGGCTGAGGAATCTTCGAGTTCAGAAATTGAGCGCTTGCTTAAGGTTATGTCTATGTTGCGTGATCCCGAGTTTGGATGCCCATGGGACCTGGAGCAGTCAATATCATCTTTGGTGCCATTCACTATCGAAGAGGTATATGAAGTTGTCGATGCGATTGAGCGTAATGATATGGTGGATCTGGAAGATGAGTTGGGTGATCTGTTATTTCAGGTTGTTTTCTATGCGCAGCTGGCCAAGGAGCAGGGACATTTTGAGTTTGGTCATGTGGCGAAAGCAATTACGTCGAAGCTGATCAGACGACACCCACACGTTTTTCCAGATGGGCAGTTGGAAAACTTTGGCAAGAGGTCTGATATTTCTTCAGAACAGGTTGTACTCAACTGGGATGCGATAAAGGAAGGCGAGAAATCAGAGAAAAGAGCCAGAAGGGGGCAGGACAATGAGGCCCTGGCTGATCAACAGGCTGTTGCAAGTGTACTGGATGACGTACCCCGGGCTCTTCCATCACTGGAGCGCTCTCGAAAACTGCAAAAGCGAGCTGCAAGGGTAGGTTTTGATTGGAAGGAAATCCAACCCGTAATAGCTAAGCTAAAAGAAGAAATTGAAGAATATGAAGAGGCCATTGAGAATAGTGACGCGAACGCTCTGCAGCACGAACTTGGAGATATACTGTTCGGTGCTGTAAACCTGGCCCGTCACACCGGGGTTGAGCCGGAGATTGCGTTAAGAGAAGCGAACCAACGCTTTGAAAATCGTTTCAAATGGATTGAAAACAGTCTGCAGTCTGCAGGCAAGAACATTGAAGAGGTGTCCCTGGAGCTAATGGACGAACTCTGGAGCCAGGCTAAAGACGCAGGACTGTAAGCAAATTTTACCCTTAGCAGGAAAAGTCAGGAGAAAAAGATGAGGATCATTCTATTGGGTGCGCCCGGCGCCGGAAAAGGCACCCAGGCTCAGTTTATTTCGGAGAAATTTGGCATACCGCAGATTTCGACGGGAGATATGTTACGAGCCGCAGTGAAGGAAGGAACAGAACTCGGCAAACAGGTAGAACAAGTTATGGCCTCGGGCGGATTGGTTACTGATGAAACTATCATTGCTCTGGTCAAAGAGCGGATAGCACAGGATGATTGTAGCAATGGCTTTCTCTTTGACGGTTTTCCTCGCACAATCCCGCAAGCAGAGGCTATGGTTAATGCATCAGTACCAATTGATGTTGTATTAGAAATAGATGTACCAGATGATGAAATAGTTAAACGATTGAGTGGCAGAAGAGTGCATTTGGACTCCGGTCGTGTTTATCACGTTGACTTCAATCCACCTAAAGTTGCTGACACAGACGATGTAACAGGTGAGCCTCTGATCCAACGCGATGACGATAAAGAGAATACAGTGCGCAAGCGACTAGCGGTCTATCATGAGCAAACCGAGCCTCTGGTAGCGTTTTATGAATCACAAGAAGCTGCTGGTCAAAGTGTTAGAGTCGTAAAAGTGAATGGCGTGGCGAGCGTTGATGCTATAAAAGATGAGATATCCACAGCGTTGAATTAAGTTATCCACATTTGCAATGTTGCAAGCAAGGAACCCGAGCAGCGACTCGGGTTTTTTGTGAATAAACCCGAATGAATAGTAAATATAGTAAAGAAATATTGTTTCTAACAGCTAAAACCGGTTCGAAAACTCAATGTTGGCAGAATACTTGCTCACTATTTGAGCAAATATTGTGATCACTACCTCATTTTCCTTAAAGAATTTGATCAAAATCTTGTCCAGTTTTCTTAAAGTTTTCTATTTAACAAGCGAAATAGAAGATTGACACCACTTTTAAGTGGGATTTGCGTGTGTAATTTAAAAGAAGTTTGATTTATTAAGCGCAAATTGATTGACAGTTTGTTGTTTGCTAAATAAAAACTGTGATATGTTGCCGCGAGCAATGGGTATTAGTTGTATTGAATTAAGTTTCGTAACAACTATACCTGGAATATAACCAGACAAAGTGATGGTTAAAGCGAAAAAAAAATCGCCTGCGAAGAGCAAGAAGAAGTTAGCGAAACGCAAGGCGAAAACTAGAAAAGTAAGTAGTGTCGCTTTAACTAACGCACAGGCAACCGTCAGCAGACTTGAAAAAGAAGCAAAGACGGCAGCAAAAGCACTAACCGCTGCCAAGAAAAAAGCAGCTACTTCTAAAAAGGTGGCAGCAAGAACAAAAACGGCTGAGAAGAAGAGAGCGGCGAAGAGTGCTAAAAATGCATCTCACAAGGCTGCTGCGAAGGTCGCAGCAATCAACGCCAGAATTCGAACAGCTAAAGCAAAGGCCAGAGCAGCGGAGTTAGCTGCCAAGGAGAAAGCCAGGAAACTGGAAGAAGCCGCTCAGGCTGAGGCTGATCTTCAAAAAGCCATTGCAGCCTTTACCGTTAAATGGAAGCGGGCCAGGGCTAAAGCAGATGCTGCGAAGGCGGCAAAACGAGCACGTAAGGATGCTCTAAAAGCAAGAATTGCCGCTACAAAAGCAGCCAACAATAATAAAGAGGTTGCAAAAAAAGTAGCAGAGAAAGCCAAAGCAGCTGCCAGGCGAGCAGCCAAGAAGCAAGCAGCAGAGAAGAAAGCTAAAAAGAAAGCCAACAAGAAGAAAGGCAAGAAGAAGGCTAAAAAGTAGCAAAAAGACTTTAAACGAGTCGTCTGGCAGGAGAAGGCGGCTATATAAGGAAGAAGGTAGCAACCAATCGAAGCAAGCCAGCTGGTATATGGATAACCTATAAGGCTGGTATGCATCGTTAGGGGGCAATTTCAAGGTATGTAGTACTTAGTAACTTAACTTTGATAATGGTAGCGAGGTCGAAAATGGCTAAGAAAGTAGCGAAGAAAAAAGCAAAGAAAAAGGCGGCTAAAAAGAAGGTAACAGCCCGCAAGAAGGTAGCAGTTAAAAAGAAAGTAGCTAAAAAGAAGGTAGCTAAGAAAAAAGTAGCCAAGAAAAAGGTTGCTAAAAAGAAGGTTGCCAAGAAAAAGGTAGCTAAGAAAAAAGCCAAGAAGAAGGTAGCCAAGAAAAAGGCGAAAAAGAAAGTAGCCAAGAAGAAGGCTAAGAAAAAAGTAGCCAAGAAAAAGGCCAAAAAGAAAGTAGCCAAAAAGAAGGCTAAGAAAAAGGCAGTGAAGCGCCGTGCAGCAGCCAAGAAAGCTGCCAAGCGTAAGGTTAAGAAGAAGGTAGCCAAGAAGAAGGCTAAGAAGAAAGTAGCCAAGAAGAAGGCCAAAAAGAAGGTAGCTAAGAAGAAAGCTGCCAAGAAAAAGGCCAAGAAGAAGGTAGCCAAGAAGAAGGCTAAGAAGAAAGTAGCCAAGAAAAAGGCGAAAAAGAAAGTAGCCAAAAAGAAGGCTAAGAAGAAAGTAGCCAAGAAAAAGGCGAAAAAGAAAGTAGCCAAAAAGAAGGCTAAGAAAAAAGTAGCCAAGAAGAAGGCGAAAAAGAAAGTAGCCAAGAAAAAGGCGAAAAAGAAGGCTGTGAAGCGCCGCGCGGCAGCTAAGAAGGCAGCGAAGCGCAAGGTGAAGAAAAAAGTCACCAAGAAGAAGGCCAAAAAGAAGGTAGCCAAAAAGAAGGCTAAGAAGAAAGTAGCCAAGAAGAAGGCGAAAAAGAAGGTCGCCAAAAAGAAGGCTAAGAAGAAAGTAGCCAAGAAGAAGGCGAAAAAGAAAGTAGCCAAGAAAAAGGCGAAAAAGAAAGTAGCCAAAAAGAAGGCTAAGAAGAAAGTAGCCAAGAAAAAGGCGAAGAAGAAAGTAGCTAAGAAGAAGGCCAAGAAGAAAACGGCCAAGAAAAAAGCTGCTAAACGGAAAGCGCCAGCTCGTAAGAAAGCGAAGAAAAAAGCTGCCAAAAAGAAGAAATAGGCAGTAAGCAGTATCAGTTTACGGTTGTGGATTCAGCCATAACCGTAAACTGAAGCTAGACCTCGCGACCACCTGATACCGCTGCGTTGATGGTGGAAGCCTACCACTCGCTCCCATGAAATCCCCCTTGATTCGCTCAAGGGGGATTTTTATTGCCTTCCTGGATTATCATTTATAGCCATGTCACTGCTCCTCGCAATAGATACCTCAGCACAGCAATGCCGAGTAGGGCTTGCTAATGATGGAACAATTCTCGATGAAGCCGTTGGCGATAGTTCCCGACGGGCAGCACAGGAGGTTTTACCGCTGATTGAGGATTTGCTCGCCAGACAGGACATTGCTCTGGGGAAGATTGACTTTCTGTCGGTGGTCTCGGGTCCAGGATCATTTACCGGATTACGAATAGGCGTAGCTGTTGCGCAGGCCCTTTCCTACACACAGAACATTCCCGTTGTTCCCATATCTTCCATGGCTTTGCTGGCGTGGGCAGCTAAGAATCGCCATGAGGCTGAAAACTGGCTAGTTTTTGAAATCGCCAGGGAACCCGAGGTCTATTTCGGTTGCTATCGATGTGACAGCAATGAAGGAGCGATTTTGCAGGGCAAAGAACAAGCCGCACTTCCAGCAAACCTCCTATTGCCTGAATCTGCTATTCGGGGAACTATGAAGAATGATAATTGGGGCCTGGCTGGCTCCGCATCTGCTGAAATTGCTGAAGTCCTGCAAATCGAGGGAGGTATCGGGTGCTTTCCTGATCTTAATCCCAACATTCAGGAACTATGCGAGCTTTCCACGCTGCATTACCGTACTGGATCCTATGAAAGGCAACTTGTGTTGCCAAATTATGTGAAAGAACAAATGGATTACTCATGAGAGTAACTACACTTTGAACCCGGATTACCTGCAAATAAGTGTTCTCTCATTGATTCAGGGTTTAACTGAATTCCTGCCAATTTCATCATCAGCCCATCTGCAACTGCCAGCATTACTTTTAGCATGGCCTGATCGAGGCATTGCATTCGATATCGCCGTTCATCTGGGAACACTTTTCGCTGTGGTCTTTTATTTTCGGCGCGACCTCCGACAACTAATAGTGGCTTCCCTGGCCCAACTATCTGGCCGCGATATTTCCGATCACTATAGACACGATGCGCGCATGACCTCGTTTTTACTAATCGCATCGATTCCCGCAGGTATTAGCGGGCTGCTGCTCTACGATTTGATCGCCATGTATGGTCGCAATGCCCAATTGATTGCTGCGACATCAATTCTGTTTGCGCTATTAATGTGGTGGGTAGATCGCAACGGAAACCAGAAACTATCAATGGAGGATTGGAATCTGCGGCGCGCTGTTTTCGTCGGTGTTGCTCAGGCTTTGGCTCTGATCCCTGGAACTTCCCGCTCGGGTGTAACCATGACGGCCGCTCTTCAGTGTGGCTTCTCAAGAGAAGCTGCGTCCCGATTCTCATTTCTGTTGGCAATACCCGTAATTGCAGGTAGCGGAGGATTATTGCTGGTCGAGCTGTTAAATTCCAACGATTCGGCTGTTCCCTGGATGCAGTTGGTTTATGCGGCAGGCCTGGCCTGTCTGATTGCTATTTTATGTATCCACTATTTCCTGAAAATGATCTCAGGTATTGGCTTTCTGCCATTCGTTATTTATAGGGTTGGGCTGGGTGTCCTGATACTTGTATTGTTGTGAATTCGGCTATTATGCAGCAATCGAACCACTGCATAGCTATACGGGTCTTTTACTATTTTGAACGCCTCTGAGTCCGACACTATAGTCCTGTTGCAATCAGCTTCGACTCTGACTCCGGCCGAGCAATTTTTAACTGAGTCGCTGAATTTGAATTCGCTGCCACCCCAGGAACCCAAACAGAGTGATTACAGGTTTGAACTGCGATTCGAACAGCAGGGTCTGACTCTATATTGCACTGACGTGGACGCACCAGGTGGTCTCCATGTGGATCTGGACAGTCCGGCTATGCGTCGTCGTAGGACGGAGTCTTTAAAGTCGCAGAACCTTGGAAAGGCGCTGGGTCTCAAACGCATGGTAGAACCGTCGGTACTGGATGCAACTGCCGGTCTTGGTGTCGATAGCTTGCTGATGGCTGCGGCAGGCTGCAACCTGACGATGTTGGAACGCAGCCCGGTTGTTCACGCCCTGCTGGCAGATGCTTTGTTGCGTGCCAGGTCAGGTGAGGCAGAGATCAAAGATATTGTTTCCCGCATGACTCTCATCCGTGGAGATTTTCTGGAGCATGAATTTGAGGGAGATAGCAGCAATGGCAAGGGATACGATATCGTCTATCTGGACCCTATGTTTCAGGGCAAAAAGAACTCTGCCCGCGCTGGTAAATCGATGTATCTATTACAGCAGCTCATCACAGATCACAGCGATGAAGAATTGATGCTGGAGAAGGCTTTGGGAATAGCAAATAAACGAGTGGTCGTAAAACGAGCCCGCCTTACGAATCTCGCTGGCAACAGGAAGCCTGACATTAGTTTTAGCGGTAGCAGCAATCGTTACGACGTTTACTTAAATCATTAAGCCAATTCAGTAATTATCGACTCATAAATTTGTGAGAGTTTGTCGAGATCATCTATTTTTACGCACTCATCTATCTTGTGAATAGTGGCATTGCATGGGCCCAGTTCAACGACTTCTGTTCCGGTAGGTGCGATGAATCTGCCATCAGACGTACCGCCAGCTGTGGATCGCTCCGGTATTATGCCGGTTACCTCGGTGACGCTGTTGCTAACAACATCGATAAGTCTACTCTTTGAGGTAAGAAAAGGTTCACCTGATAGATGCCATTGGCATTCATAATCAATCTTCGCCTTATCGAGAACTTCTTCTATGCGTTGCTTGATCAATTCTGCCGTCAACTCAGTTGAGTAACGTAAATTAAAATCTATTTCTATACTCGCGGGTATGACATTGTTAGCTCCAACTCCGGCGTGGACATTAGAAATCTGGAAGGATGTCGGTGGAAATGCCTCGTTGCCTTCATCCCATTGAATCGCAGTGAGCTCTGCTAATACCGGCAGTGCCTCATGAATTGGGTTTCTCGCCAAGTGAGGATAGGCTACATGCCCTTTAATGCCCGACACAATCAGTTTGCAGCTTAATGATCCGCGGCGACCAATTTTTATAGTATCCCCCAGTGAATCGGTGCTGCTGGGTTCTCCGACAACACAATAATCGATTTGCAATCCTCTTGATGCAAATTCTTCCATGACTCTTCGCGTACCATTGATCGCCTGACCTTCTTCGTCAGAGGTGATGAGAAACCCTAATCTTGCTTTGATTTCGTTTGCAGCCATGTAACGTTCGGTTGCTGTAATCATCGCCGCAAGGCTACCTTTCATATCAGCGCTGCCGCGACCATAGAGGTAGTCGCCGCGTATGCTTGCCTGAAAAGGATCGCTTTGCCATTCAGCCTTGTTCCCTGGTGGTACGACATCGGTGTGACCGGCAAACACCAACAGTGGTCCTGAATCGCCTATTTGAGCCCAAAAATTTTCGACATCACCAAAAGGAAGCCGCTCCACTGAGAACCCCAGTTTCTCAAGGCGTGATACAAGGATATCCTGACAACCTTTATCTTCAGGAGTGATGGAATCAATTTCGATTAGTTGTTTGGCTAATTCCAGGGTCTCTGACATGATCCATACCGCCGCTAGCTAATTGTGGCTATGCAGCTCTTCATTAAGATTGATACTGGCGCGAGTGGGTACCGCTTCCACAGTACCACTCAAGGAGTTTCGGCGATAAAGCAGGTTTTGTCTGTCTTTCAACAAGCCTGCTTTCACCGTTTCAACGAGCTTGCCATTGCCGTCCAGCACATTCACTTTGGTGCCACCGGTAACGTAGAGACCAGCTTCGACGATGCAGCCATCAGGAAGAGGGAAGCCGATTCCTGCGTTGGCACCGATCAGGCAATTTTCCCCGACAGAGATTATGGTCGTTCCACCCCCGGATAATGTGCCCATGGTACTGCAGCCGCCCCCTAAGTCGCTGTTCTCACCCACGACAACACCTGCCGATATCCGACCTTCAATCATGGCTGTACCTAATGTACCTGCATTAAAATTAACGAAACCTTCGTGCATTACAGTGGTGCCTTCACCAATATAGGCACCCAACCTGACTCGCGCCGTGTCAGCGATTCGGACCCCGGTTGGGACGACATAGCTGGTCATTTTTGGAAATTTGTCTACTGACTGCACGTCCAGCACACGGCCTTCCTTGCGGGCGGCGATTTGTCTGGCAGGCAGGTCTTGAATATCGATCGCGCCTTCGTTGGTCCAGGCCAGGTTCTTGAGTACACCAAACAATCCGTCCAGATTGATGTCATGGGGTTTGACCAATCGATGCGACAGCAAATGCAATCGAAGGAATGCAGAAGCTATCGACTGTGGTGGAACATCTGTGTCATCCAAGCAGTAGAGCAGGGTTCCCCTGCCGCCAGATAGTTCCTGAATCAGTCGCAGATTTTCATTTTGTGCAACGTCATCTCCACCCTGCGAGATTTGCTCGAGAGCACTGGCTGGAATCTCTCCAAACCCACTCCCTCCGGATTCGATACCGGCAGCTTCTGCCAGTTTGTTCAATAAAGCCGGATCAGAATTAAGCTCTGGTTGTGGGTAATAAACTTCAATGACTTCTCCCTTTGAATTGGAGGTGGCCAGTCCCAGGCCTGCGCATTGGGTCATGATGATATGCCTATGTTAGATAGTGTTGAGTGGTTGTGAAATTCTGTTTAAAGGAGCTTGTCGGCCCATTCCTGAGCATCAAATCCTATAAGCCATGATTCAGCTGTTGCTACGATAGGACGTTTGATTAGTGAGGGGTTTTCACTCATGAGCCCCACGGCGCTGGCCGAATCTATTTCCTGTTTGATTTTATCTGGGAGCTTGCGCCAGCTAGTGCCTCGTCTGTTGATTGCTGTTTCGAGACCAAATTTTGCCAGAAAAAGTTTGGCTAGTTTCTGATCACATCCAAGCTTTTTGTAATCGTGAAATTCGTACTCCAGGTTATTGCTTTGTAGCCAGTTTCTGGCTTTCTTAATGGTATCGCAATTGCTGATGCCATACAGAGTAATCATATAGCCTCTCTATCAAGTGATGTTCAATAAGCTTAATTCTAATTGGCGAATCGGGATTCCAATTCCTGTTTGATGTCGTTCTGCAATCTAATTTGCAAAGCTTCGTCGCTGATTGCTAGACCATCTTTACCTGTGAGGAAAAACAAATCCTCTACGCGTTCCCCCAGAGTTGTAATGCGAGCGTCCTGCAGGTTTACGTCGTTTTCCGCAAGTACTTTGCCAACACAGGCGAGTATGCCTGGTTGGTCAGGACAGTTGATCTCCAGAGTAGAGTAGGGTTTATCCGTAGTCTTTAGAAAAGTCGTCTCAATCGGTTTGTTGAAGTAGCGTTCTTTTCGACTACGACGTACTTTGGCGACACTCATAGGCTTGTTGCCACTCTTTAGATAATTGGCGAGCACGGATCTGATTTCTTCCAATCTCTTGCCGTTGCCACCCACAGACTTACCATTGGCTTCAAGCACTGCGTAGGTGTCCATGCAATAATCATTGGTCGAAGTAAAAATTCTCGCACCCTGAATATTCAGATTCAGTTTCTCAAACGCCGCAGTACTATTGGCAAACAGGAAGTCAGCATTCTGGGTATAGATAAATACCAGAGTCGCACCTTCCATCGTGCCATCGGACTCAATTTCGCGGAATGAAATCAGAGGACCGTCTGAATCAAAGTTGGCGATTGCTTCGGTGTGCCAGGCAATATTGGTCGTCGATTCTCTAACGAAATATTCTTCAGCTGTGTTCTGCCAGATCTTTTCAATCTGTTGATCGCTTATCCCAAGTTCATGTAGTCGGTTGCGAGCCGAGTCTCTCTTATCGGCAATTCTTTCGGCACGATTTACCGTATTTTCCAGACCCATACGAAAGGCGCGTGCCGTATTGTGATAGAGCTGGCGTAACAGGGAGGCTCGCCAACTGTTCCACAGCTCCGGGTTGGTAGCATTAATGTCGGCTACGGTCATGGCATACAGATAGTCCAGATGGAGTTTGTCACCCATCAGGTTCGCGAATTCATGGACTATCTCTGGATCACTGATATCTTTGCGTTGGGCAGTCATAGACATCAGCAGATGCTTATCGACTATCCAGGAGACTAGTTTGGTATCCCATTCACTCAATCGATGACGTCGGCAGAAGTTTTCAGCGTCCACCATTCCCAACTCTGAATGATCTCCCCCCCGGCCTTTGGCAATATCGTGATAGAGCCCGGCAATGTACAGCAATTCCAGTTTAGGCAGGTTGCGAGCTACGTGGGCTGCCTCAGGGTACTTTTCTTCCGCTTCGGGCAGTCGGAAGCGCCGCATATTTTCGACGACCTGCAGTGTGTGTGCATCAACGGTGTAGATATGGAAGAGGTCGTGCTGCATCTGTCCGGTAATCTGACCGAATTCGGGAAGATATCGGCCGAGAATGCCGTAGCGGGCCATGCGTCTCAGATGCAGAGTCAGTTTATGGGGAGAGCGCAGCAACTCCATAAACAATGATACATTGCGAATGTCTTCTCGAAACTCATTGTCGATAAGGCGTCGACTATCCCGCAGCAGTCGGATTGTGGATGCTCTTATACCCTGAATGTCAGGGTCCTGCGCCATCAAGACGAAAATCTCCAGCAGCGCGAAAGGAGCTCGATTGAAGACTTCGTTGTCAACAACTTCGATATAGCCGTTATGCAACTGAAAACGCTTGTTTACTGGTCTGATTTTTTCTCTTTCGCCGGCTCTTAGTATTGCTTCATCAAAATGTTGCAGCAGAACATCGTTCAGCTCGCGTAAATTGGCTACCGCGCGGTAGTACTGCTTCATCAGCTTTTCGACGCCGAGGGATTTGTCATCGTCCTCGTAACCAAACAGTTTGGCGAGTTCCCTTTGCTTGTCGAATAGCAATCTGTCTTCGCTGCGACCTTCGAGGTAATGCAGTCCGTATCTGAGTTTCCAGAGGAACTGCTGGCCTTTATTCAACATGGCCTCTTCGGAAGGCTTCAAAAATCCCAACTCCACCAAATCCTGAAAAGAACTGGCTCCAAAATGACGTTTGATTACCCAGGCTATGGTTTGAATATCACGAAGCCCGCCTGGTGAAGTTTTGACATTAGGCTCCAGTGCATAGTCCACATCGTGGTAGCGGTTGTGTCTTTGTTCCTGCTCATCGAGTTTGGCCCGAAGGAATTTCTTGATGGGCCAGACACGCTTATTATTTGTCGCTTCCTGCATCAACTGATGCAGGTCTGCGGCACCGGTAATGGTTCTGGATTCCATGAGAGCAGTAGCGACGGTGATATCTTTAATGGCCTCCTGTTTGCATTGCTTAACGGAACGGACACTGTGCCCAATTTCCAGACCAATATCCCATAGCAGGGTGCAAAAGGAGCTAATGCAGTCACGATACTTACTGTTTCGGTCCTTGCGGGTAAGGATTAGCAGATCAATGTCTGAATGAGGAAGTAGCTCGCCTCGTCCGTAACCACCAACAGCTAGTAAGGCTATGTTTTCTTGATCAGGCCAGTCCTGACGTTGCCACACCAGAGTGAGGATTTCATCGATAACGGAAGCTCGGCCACGAACGATATCAGTGATATTGAGGTTCTGTTTGTAACGCTCATCAAGAATTGCGCTGCTGCGACTAATTGCATCGCGCAATAAGGGTATGGGGTTAACACCTTCTTCG
Organism: uncultured Pseudohongiella sp.; assembly: GCA_965227685.1. Taxonomy (GTDB): domain Bacteria; phylum Pseudomonadota; class Gammaproteobacteria; order Pseudomonadales; family Pseudohongiellaceae; genus UBA9145. The sequence continues at coordinate 524,376 of CBDDGA010000002.1, forward strand.
ATGGCTGTTTTTAGCGATTCTCGATCAAGCAGTTCTGCACTGGCTTCAGCGGTAGATTGAACTGCGGCTTCGTTGATGGAAAGGGTATCGAAGCTCACAGTGACTCATCGGCGCGTCGAGTCAGAACTTCGCAACCATCACTGGTCACGGCAAGGGTATGTTCCCACTGTGCTGATAATCTCCGGTCCTTGGTTGTTACTGTCCAGCCATCTTTCTTCGAAAGCTTTGTATATCGGCTGCCAGCATTAAGCATGGGCTCGATCGTGAAGGTCATGCCTTCAACTAGCCTGGTGCCAGAATTAGGTCGGCCATAGTGCAGGACTTGCGGCTCTTCATGGAAGATTCTGCCAATACCGTGACCACAGTATTCTCGAACAATGGAATAGTTATTGGTTTCACCGTGTTGCTGAATAATGTGTCCGATGTCTCCCAAGGTGCAACCGGGACGCACGAGGTCAATCGCCTTGTATAAACATTCCTGGGTTACATTAATTAGCCGTTTGGCGTGATCCGGTACCTGCCCGACACAGAACATTTTGCTGGTATCGCCATGAAAACCGTCTTTGATGACGGTGACGTCGATATTGATGATATCCCCCGACTTAAGAATTTTACCGTCACTGGGAATACCGTGGCAGATGACGTGGTTAACCGACGTGCAGATAGATTTAGGGAAACCGTTGTAATTTAGTGGGGCAGGGATTGCCTGTTGCTTGTTCACTATGTGGTCGTGGCAGATACGGTCCAGTTCCCCGGTGCTCACTCCTGGCTGCACGTGGGTCCCGATCATATCCAGCACTTCCGCAGCAAGTTGGCCGGCAACTCGCATTTTTTCTATTTCTTCGGATGACTTGATATGAATACTCATTAACGTTGCTCTTCCGTGATCCCGGATTGTGATCTATTGCTGGACAAAAAAGGTCGCTATTTTAAAGCAGAGCCGGACACAGATACAGTACGGCGCTCCAGATTCAGCAGACCTGGTTGCACCATGGCAGTCAGCCGGGACGGCTCCACTCAGGCAGGGCTGAGTCCCAGGCAGCCAGTGCAAAGTTTATTAAGCCAATGAAAACCTTCCGGAAATCACTGGATTATGGTATAAAGCGCGGCGCTCAGAAGTAGGCTCGCTGAAACTGAGTTCAATTTAACTATTAAACGTCGCACATACACCGACACATGTACTCCGGGTGCCCAAAATGCCTGGCGTTGCGGGTTGAGTCATGGGGTGTATGGAGGCCTAACCCAAACATAGGTAGAAAAATGACTGTAAGCATGAAAGAAATGCTCCGTGCAGGAGTACATTTCGGGCACCAGTGTCGCTACTGGAACCCAAAAATGGAGCCATACATATTTGGCGCCAGAAACAAGATTCATATCATCAATCTGGAACATACTGTTCCGGCTCTTCAATCAGCACTCGATCAAGTAACTGGTCTCGCTGATAAAAAGAAGAAAATTCTGTTTGTTGGCACTAAACGCGCCGCGGCTCGCATTGTGAGAGAGCAGGCCGAGCGGGCCGGTATGCCCTATGTCAACCATCGCTGGTTGGGCGGTATGTTGACCAACTACAAAACTATTCGTGGATCTATCAAGCGATTGAAGGATCTGGAAACCCAGGAACAGGATGGCACTTTTAACCGTCTGACCAAGAAAGAGGCATTGATGCTCACTCGCGCCAAGGAAAAGCTTGAACGCAGTATTGGTGGTATCAAAGACATGGGTGGCCTGCCTGACGCCTTGTTCGTCATTGACGTTGAGCATGAACGAATTGCCATTACCGAAGCGAACAGCCTGAAAATTCCAGTGATTGGTGTGGTTGACACTAACAGTGATCCAGCAGGTGTCGACTATGTTATTCCCGGTAACGATGACGCGATTCGGGCAATTCAGCTTTACGCTGAAGCAGTGGCCGACGCCTGTATAGAAGGAACCAAGCGAAGTGGTCCGGATGGCGGTACCAGCGAATTCGTTGAAGTGGACGAAGAAATTGTAGTGGCAAATGAAGCTGCTGCCGCAGCAGCGCCAGAAGTTGAAGAAGTTGCAGCGGAGGAAGCACCGGCTGAAGCAGTCGAAGCAGCAGCAGAGGAGTCTGAAGAGGCAGAAACAGAAGCTGCCGAGACAGCGGAGTCAGAAGCTCAGGAAGCTACAGCTGAGGGAGATGAAGAAGCACCAGCTGAGAAAAAAGCTGCTGCAAAAAAGAAAGCTCCTGCCAAGAAAAAGGCAACTGCAAAGAAAAAAGCTCCAGCCAAGAAGAAAGCTACGGCTAAGAAGAAAGCACCTGCCAAGAAAAAGGCAGCTGCCAAAAGCGACGATAGCGAGTAATCAGACTGCCAGCAGCACAGTCTCTGACTGTGCTGGCTGGTGATCCTGACTCAGGATGCAAAAGGGGGCCCAGAGCCCCCTTTTTATAGATTTAGCAAACCGAATAAGTGGGAGGAGTGCCAACTCCTTCTATCAATTTTTACGAGGCAAGATAATGGCAAATATTACGGCGAGTATGGTCAAGGAACTGCGCGAACGCACAGGTCTTGGCATGATGGATTGCAAGAAAGCATTGGCAGAAGCTGATGGCGACATGGAAAAGGCGATTGAAGATTTGCGTAAAGCCAGCGGTCTGAAGGCGGCTAAGAAAGCCAGCCGAGTCGCTGCTGAGGGCGTTGTCTTAACCAAGATTGCCGACGATGGAAACTATGGAGTCATGCTGGAAGTAAACAGCGAAACAGATTTCGTTGCTCGCGACGATAACTTTCTGGCATTTGCTGATTCAGCTCTGGACGCTGCTTTTGCTAATAAAGATGCGGACGTAGCTGCGATTCTGGATGGTGGTGTCGAAGATGCACGCCAGGCTCTGGTTCAGAAAATTGGCGAGAATATCAATTTGCGCCGTGTTGAACGCATTGCTTTGGACGAGGGTAATGCAGGAGTAGTGGAAAGCTACATCCACAATAACAAAATTGGTGTTCTGATTGCTCTTAAGGGTGGTGATGAGGCCCTGGCTCGCGATGTGGCCATGCATGTTGCGGCGGTAAATCCAATGGTTGTACGCTCAGAGGATGTTCCCGAAGATGTGCTAGCCAAGGAGTCTGAGATTTACTCAGCCCAGGCCCGTGAAAGCGGCAAACCTGAAGAAATTGTTGAGAAAATGATTCAGGGGCGTTTGCGAAAATTTATAGCTGAAGTCACGTTGCTTGAGCAACCCTTTGTGAAAGATCCGGACACTAAAGTTGGCGATTTGCTTAAACAGGCTGATGCTGATGTTATAAGCTTCCTGCGATTCGAAGTTGGCGAAGGCATCGAAAAAGAAGATGATGACTTCGCAGCCGAGGTGGCCGCGCAACTTGCTGGTTAGGTTCCTGTTGGGAGAAAGCTAAAAACCATGGTTCAGAAGGATCGGAAGTACAATCGAATTCTGCTGAAACTCTCCGGTGAGGCCCTCACCGGAGATGCAGAGTTTGGTATTGATCCAAAAGTACTGGACCGCATGGCCGTTGAAGTCGGGCAGTTGATCGGTCTGGGTGTTCAGGTTGGCATGGTGATTGGTGGAGGTAATCTCTTCCGCGGAGCCCTGTTGCATGCGGCTGGCATGGAGCGTGTTACAGGTGACCACATGGGCATGCTGGCTACTGTTATGAATGCCCTGGCGATGCGAGATGCGCTGGAACGGGCTAGCATTCCGACCCGTGTTATGTCGGCGATTCAAATGAGTGGTGTGGTTGAACACTATGATCGCCGAAACGCAATTCGATATCTCAACGCAGGAGATGTTGTAATTTTCTCTGCCGGCACAGGTAATCCTTTTTTCACTACTGATTCTGCCGCCTGTTTGCGGGGCATTGAAATTGACGCGGATCTGATTTTAAAGGCGACTAAAGTCGATGGAGTCTATTCAGCTGATCCGAAGAAATTCCCGGATGCTGAGAAGTTCGAAACGCTGAGTTACGACGACGTAATCGAAAAGAAACTTGGCGTCATGGATCTTACTGCTATTTGTCTTAGCAGAGACCACGAGATTCCAATTAAAGTGTTTAACATGACCCGCCCCGGCGCTCTTCTGGACAATGTGATGGGCAAGACAGACGGGACGCTGATCAAATAATTTTAGAGTTAATGCAAGGCCACAGAGACAAGTGAAGACCCACTTGTGAAGTTGTGAACAAGGCGATGGAGGCTGAAAAATGATAAGTGAAATAATTGCCGATGCAGAAGATCGCATGAAAAAGAGTCTTGTTGCACTGGAAGATGCATTTAAAAAAATTCGTACGGGTCGCGCTCATCCAAGTCTGCTGGATGGAATTATGGTTTCTTATTACGGTGCAGATACCCCTCTTAATCAGCTTGCTAATGTTACCGTTGAAGAAGGTCGTTCACTGGTTATTTCTCCCTGGGAAAAGCAACTGATAGGTGAAGTGGAAAAAGCCATCATGAAATCTGATCTGGGTCTCAATCCATCGAATAATGGCGACACGATTCGCGTTCCCATGCCTCCTCTTACCGAAGAAACGCGTAGAGAATTCACCAAACAAGCAAAGCAGGAGGCGGAAAATGCCCGGGTGGCAATAAGAAACATCCGCCGTGATGCCAACTCAGACTTCAAAGATCTGGAGAAGGAAAAGGAGATATCAGAAGACGATCAGCATAGGGCTGAAGAGCAAGTGCAGAAGCTCACCGATAAGTATATTGCTGAGATCGAAGCAGCTTACAACGTCAAAGAAGCAGATTTACTCTCCATCTGAAAGGAACATTGGGGCAATTTTGAAGTCTTCTATAGTCAGGTAGTCTGTGTAACCTAGAAGCTCCCTTATGACACCTGAGCAGTCAGCTTATCCAAATCATATTGCTATCATCATGGATGGCAATAGTCGCTGGGCCAAGCAGCAAGGTTTGCCCACAAAAGCAGGGCACCGCCAGGGTGCGGAAACTGCTCGCGATATAGTTTATTCCTGCATCCGTCGCAAAATCCCCTACCTCACTTTATTCGCGTTTAGCAGTGAAAACTGGATGCGCCCTGCAAAAGAAGTGCAATCTTTGATGGCTCTGTTTCTCGCTGTCCTTAAACGTAGTGAAATTAAACAGTTTCACGAAGAGAATGTACGGCTGAAGTTTATCGGTGAGAGAAGTGATTTCTCCGGAAAGTTGCAGGAGGGTATGGCTGAGGTAGAGCAGCTCACTGCGGAAAATACAGGAACGACAGTAATCGTTGCCGCAGATTATGGTGGCCGATGGGATATTGCGAGAGCCGCTAAGAATATTGCATCCGAGGTAAAAGCTGGCAAGTTGGAACCAGAAGATATCAATGTAGAGCTGGTCAATAGCAACACCAGCCTGAGCGAGTTCCCTGATCCAGATCTGTGCATAAGAACGGGTGGCAACCATCGCATTAGCAATTTCTTGCTTTGGCAGTTCGCCTACACAGAATTATATTTTTCGGATTGTTTCTGGCCGGATTTCAATGAATCTGAGTTCTCTCTTGCTCTTGAGAATTTTGTGCAACGTCAACGGCGATTTGGTGGCCACAAGGACTGATCGTATCTTGCTAAGCGAACTGCGTAAATTATGATGGAAGGGCTTAAACAGAGAGTTATTACGGCAGTTATCCTGTTGCTGGTGTTGGCAGGTTTCACCGTGTTTTTGTCACCATTCCAGTTCGCTCTGTTCATTACTCTGATTGTTCTTGCTGCCAGTTGGGAGTGGGGTGGTCTTATGGAATTGGAAAACCGGCGCGCAAGCAGCTTGTTCCAGTTCACGGTGGTGTTGATGCTGGCAGGCGCCTTTGTGCTGCTACAGGTGAACCCCAGTGGCGAACAGCCAGATATTATTCGTGCAGCATTGATTTTACTGCTGGGAATGATGTGGTGGTGCCTGGCCTTTGTTTTGATACTAGGTTATCCCTCGAACAAGAATTCCTGGAACGATAAATCCCGCATTGCCGTAATGGGTTTGTTGGCCCTGGTGCCTACCTGGACTGGAGTTATCGTTCTCAAATATCTCGCTCCTCAGGGTGAGTTGGTGCTGGCACTTGTCATTATGGTTGCTGCGGTTGACGTCGGCGCCTACTTCGCTGGGAATCAATTTGGGAAGCGTAAGCTGGCTCCAAACTTGAGTCCTAATAAATCCTGGGAAGGAGTATGGGGTGGGGTCATTACCTGCGTCCTTGTTGGCGTGCTGTTTACCTGGCTGCTGAATCGCTATCTGATTCCGCTGGTGAACTGGCAGATTATGGCTCTTGTGTTGCTGGCAATACCCGTTGCTGTATTTGCTGTGCTGGGTGATCTGGTTGAAAGCATGTTGAAGCGAAACATGGCAATTAAAGACAGTGGTCAGTTGCTACCGGGCCATGGTGGACTCCTGGACAGGGTGGATGGATTACTGGCCGCCACTCCTGTATTTGTGCTGACAGTTCTCCTGGTCTTGTTTGAGTTGGGGCAGTAATGAGCACCAGTCGACTCGCCATTCTTGGTTCCACTGGTTCTGTTGGGATCAGCACATTACAGGTAGTTGCTAACAATCCTCAACTGGAAGTAGTAGCACTCAGTGCTCACCAAAATACTGAATTATTGTTACAGCAGTGTATTCAGTTTAAACCGCGGCTTGTCGCCTTAAGTGATGAGTCATTGAAAGATAGTTTCGCGGCTGAACTGAAAGCCAATAACTGCAGAAGTGAATTGCTTACCGGTCCTGAAAGTCTTGAGCAAATAGTTGCAAGTAATGAAGTCGATACTGTCATGGCAGCCATCGTTGGAGCAGCAGGTCTGGCCTCCAGCCTTGCCGCAGCGAGAGCCGGTAAAAAGCTTCTGTTGGCCAACAAAGAATCCCTGGTTATGTCTGGTCAGCTGTTTATGGATGCTGTACAGCAAGGACGAGCAAGCATTATTCCAATCGATAGTGAACACAATGCAATCTTCCAATGCCTGCCAGAGTCAGAACGTAATACATCTCTGGACAACAGCAATCAGATAGAAAAATTAATCCTGACAGCGTCAGGTGGCCCATTTTTAGATGCCAGCCTGGAAACGATGTCCGCGGTGACACCAGAACAGGCGTGTCAGCATCCGCAATGGTCCATGGGACGAAAAATATCTGTCGATTCCGCTACCATGATGAACAAGGGACTGGAGATTATTGAGGCTTGTTATTTGTTTGGCCTTGCCGCCTCGAATGTGGAAGTTCTGGTACACCCACAATCTATAATTCATTCCATGGTGTATTACTGCGATGGGTCGGTACTGGCGCAAATGGGAAATCCTGATATGCGTACTCCTATCGCCCATGGTCTGGCCTATCCAGAGAGGATAAGTGCCGGTGTTCAGACTCTGGACCTCGCTGAAATTGGCAGGCTGAGCTTCATGGCGCCTGATTTGCATCGCTTCCCCTGTCTGGCACTGGGGCGGGCCGCTGCCGAGCAGGGTGGCACCATTCCGACGGTCCTGAATGCGGCGAATGAAGTGGCGGTTGCGGCTTTTCTCGACGGTAAGCTTGCCTTTGACAAAATTCCTCTAATAATTGAAGAGCTTATGACGAAAACACCTTGTGAAGAGGCCGCAAGTCTCGCTATTATTCGAGACGCTGACGAGAAGGCGAGAAGCCTGGCTAAGCAATTGATTTTTAAGAAATATAACTAAGTGTCAGCGTATAGTCTGACTGTTCAGTGATTAAACCATGCTCGATTTCATAATCAGTGTTATTGCTCTGATTGTCACCCTGGGAATTCTGGTGACATTTCACGAATTTGGCCATTTCTGGGTAGCCCGACGCTGTGGTGTCAAAGTTCTTCGATTTTCCATAGGTTTTGGCCGCGCCGCCAAGTCGTGGATTGGCAAGGACGGTGTTGAATACGTTATCGCGCCCATCCCACTGGGTGGCTATGTAAAAATGTTGGGCCAGGAAGACACCAGTGTGCCTGATGCCGCGGGAATTCCTGACAGTCAACGACATCTCTCCTTTGCCTATAAACCCCTCTGGCAACGGATGGCGATAGTAGCCGCAGGACCGATCGCAAATTTTCTGCTTGCCATCGTCGTGTACTGGATCATCAATATTTCTTACGGTGTGAATGGTATAGCGCCTGTTATTAACGGTGTTATAGAAGAGTCGCCGGCAGCCCGCGCAGGTCTGGAGCAGGGTGATGAAATACTGGCCGTGGATGGCGAAGAAACCATAATCTGGCAGCAGGTAACCCTGCAGATGCTTTCCCGTCTGGGAGAGACCGGTGACCTCGTTTTAACCATCAATCCCCACGATTCCAATAGTATTCAGGATGTGGCTATTCCACTGCAGAACTGGATGGGAGGCGCCACCGAGCCCAATCCTGTAGCGGATCTGGGCATAGTGCAGTTTGAAATTCCAGCCCGCATAGGTGGCATTATCGCCGGAGGCGCTGCAGAAGCTGGTGATTTGCAAGCGGGCGACGAAGTGTTGTCGGTTAATGGTGTTGAAATCCAGGGCTGGAATCACTGGGTAGAAGTAATCCGCGCCGCACCGGAACTCTCACTTGATGTCATAGTCCAACGCAATGGATTAGAAACTGATTTGCGACTAAGACCTGAAGCTGCCCGGCTGGAAGATGGCAGTGTGATCGGCAGTATTGGCGCTTCTGTGCAGAATGTTACTCTCGCAGATATTGTGCCAGCAGAGCATCGAAGAGAGATTCAATATGGGGCTCTTTCTGCGATAAAGCCTGCGCTGCAAGAGACCTGGGATAAATCGGTCTTTGTCTTGGATTCAGTGAAGAAAATGGTGATTGGCCTAATTTCAGTCAAAAATATAAATGGTCCAATTACGATAGCGCAGGTGGCGGGGGAAACAGCTACATACGGTCTGGATGTATATCTGGGATTCTTGGCTTTGCTGAGTATCTCACTAGGGGTTTTGAATTTGTTGCCAATTCCGGTACTGGATGGAGGACATCTTCTGTACTACATGATCGAAGGAGTAATTCGAAGGCCCGTTCCGGAACGGATTCAAGCCTGGGGATTACAACTAGGTCTGCTCCTGATTTCAGGCATTATGGTTTTGGCTATTTATAACGACGTCAGCCGCCTGCTTTAAACAATACTTTTTAACAGCCCGCCATCGAGTCAACATCATCGAGTGAATTTGTTGTGATATTGAGAAAACTAGCTTTTGCATTGCTGGTTGCGTTCGGGCTTTCCACGAACCTGCGAGCGCAGGATTTTGTCATCGCCGACATTATTGTCGACGGCTATCAGCGCATCTCTCCAGGAATTATCTACAATTTGTTGCCGGTGGGTATTGGCGATGAGGTGGGTGCTGGCACGCCTGCGGAAATTATTCGTGCTCTTGTCGCGTCCGAGTACTTCGATGAAATAGAAGTTTCCCGAGAAGGCAATATCCTTGTTATTAGTGTTCTCGAACGGCCGTCGGTTGCGGAGATCACTATTGAAGGTAATAGTGTTCTCGAGACTGAAGACATAATTGACAACATGGCAACAGCAGATATTGCTGAAGGACAGATTTTTACCCGGGCCGCATTGGAAGCAATCCAACAAGGTATCCAGGAAGTTTATTCTTCCCGAGGTCGTTACGGAGCAGCAGTCGATGTTAGTGTCGAAGAATTACCTCGTAATCGCGTAGCCATTAATCTCGATATCAATGAAGGTGAAGAATCACGCATTCGACACATTAACATTGTCGGCAACGAATCATTTGAAGATGATGATTTGTTAGGACTGCTTGAATTGGGCACTAAGCCCTGGTACCTGTTTCTAAGTCGTAAAGATCGCTATTCAAGAGAGCAATTTTCCGGAGATCTTGAGCGGCTGGAAAGTTTTTATCTCGATAACGGCTATGTGGAATTCAGTATTGATTCCACACCAATATCGATCACGCCAGACAGAAAAGAAGTTTATATCACTATCAATATCACTGAGGGTGATCAGTACACGGTAAGTAATGTTGATCTGGCAGGTGATCTGGTTGATGCGGAAACGCTGTTGAGAGCAGCAATTTTTGTCAGTCCTGGACAGATTTACTCACAAAGTCTCGTGACTGGTACCGAAGAAATTATGGTGCAGTTTCTGGGCAATCTTGGTTATGCCTTTGCAGAGGCGACAGGTGTCCCAGAAGTTAATGAAGAGGACCAAACAGTAGAAGTTACGTTTTTTGTCGAGCCTGGCAACCGAACCTACGTTAATAGAATTAATTTTTCAGGCAATATATCAACCGCTGATGACGTATTGCGAAGAGAAATGCGACAACTGGAAAGTGCTCCCGCATCCAGTTTGCAGATAGAGCAGTCCAAGGTGCGGCTGCAACGTTTGGGATACTTTGAAACCGTTGAAGTGGAAACGGCGGAAGTGGCAGGCACTGAAGATCAGATTGATGTGAATTACGATGTATTGGAGCAAAACTTCGGAGCGATTCAGTTTCAGGTTGGTACCGGCGGTGGCGGAAACTTTTTCATTAGTTCCAGTATTCAGGCTCAAAATTTCCTCGGCACCGGTCGAACTATCGGCTTTGGAATTAACAAGAGCCGTTTTCAGGAAGGATTGAATTTTCGCTACACCGATCCTTACTTTACTCCCGACGGTGTTAGTCGTGGTTTCAACCTGTTTGCTCAGAAAATTGATTCCCCGTTCAACGTATCAAATTTTAATACTTCGTCGTTTGGTGGTTCAGTAAGTTTCAGTTACCCCTTGAGTGAGATTCAGGTTCTCGGATTTGATATTGGCTACACCCACACAGAACTCGGTAGTGGTCTTGGATCAGTGCAGGAGATTATTTCAAGTCCGCAACTGATCGACGGACTGGATCGTTACGTGATTGAGCCAGCGAACCCGAATCCTTTCGACGGACCAGTGCGGGATGCAATTCTTGGCAATGTGAATGATCTGCGCCCGGATCAGTTACAGTCTCCATCAGAGCCAGGATTTGTGGATAAGTTCGGTGATGCTTTTGATAATTTCACGCTTACCGGAAACTGGTTCCGTAATACGCTGAATCGGGGACAGCTGGCCAATGATGGTGCTTTCCACCAGATCGGTCTCGAAGTGACCATGCCAGGTTCCGATTTGGAGTACGCGCGACTCACATACAGTAATGACGTCTATTGGCCAATAACGGCTGATAGAAGCTGGGTGGTGCGTTTGACCACCAATCTCGGCTATGGCATTGGCTATGGAGATTCCAGTGAATTGCCATTTTTCAATCACTTTTTCGCTGGCGGTCTGATCCAGGGTGGAGGCCGCGTCCGTGGCTTCGAGGAAAACAGTCTGGGTCCGGAAAGCACGGCAGGCGCTCGCTACCTGACGGAGGGCCCAATCAGTCTGCTACGCGACGAGAACGGAGAAATAATCCGCGACGAGAACGGAAATGCCAGTTTCGCCAGTGAATTTGGTTATCAGACTACGCCGTTGCTGGATAGCAATGGTAACCCGGTGCTCGATGCAAACGGCAACCCTGACGTGGCCCTGGCGGTACAAAATTTCTTCCTCGACGAGGATTTTGACAGTTTCGGTGGTAACATATTGACAACGGCATCGCTGGAACTGATTTTTCCGCTGCCGTTCGTGCCGAATCAGAACCAGGTCAGATCGTCTTTCTTCATCGATGCTGGCAATGTGTTCTCTTCATACTGCACCGAACGTCAGCGTTTACTGAAGAATTGCTCAGATTTTGATTTCGGTGAGATCAGGTATTCAGCAGGTTTTTCGGTTACATACCTGTCGCCCTTTGGACCGCTGACCATGTACCTGGCAGCGCCGTTTGGTAAGGATGGGGATGATACCAAGACTTTCGACTTTACCGTGGGAACTGGCTTCTAGTTGAGCTGAAGCCGCGGTGGAGTCTATAGAATTTGATATGCAAGTGCCCTGATGAAGCGGATCATACTTGAATCTGTTTGTATTCAGGGCACATTTAGTTGGAGAAAAAGAGTGAAATCACTTAACAAAGTTTTAGCAATCCTGAGTGTAGTTTTGCTTTCGCAATCGGTTTTCGCACAGGACACAAAGATTGGTGTTCTCAATCCCTTGCAGGCGCTTTTCAATTCTGATGCGGCAAGAGTTGTTCAGGAAGAATTGGAGCAGGAGTTTGCCGCTGACGAAGCTCGCGCGGTAGATCTGGGTGCTCAGTTGCAGGAAATACAGGAAAATTACCAACAGAATGAAGCTGTGATGACAGACGAAGAAATCCGACGTTTGACAGCCAATGCGCAGGATCTGCAGGTACAGATTCAGCTGATCCAGGAGCGTGTTCAGCAGGCGTTACAAGAGAAGAACCAGGAGTTTTTGGCAGCCATGCAATCCCAGTTAGCAACTGCGGTTACTGATGTGGTTGCAGAAGGCGGTTTTGACTTGATTCTGAATGCAGAAAACACACCTTATTTTGCGCCTGTACTCGACATAACTGCTCGCGTAACGGCTAAACTAAATGAAAGCAACCAATCGTCTGATGGTGCTAACTAATTACTATCCGGTTACCCTGGTTAGGGTCACGTGACACACAAAAAACGCTATTCGCTAAAGGAAGTTGCCAGTTTTCTCGCCATAGATTTGAATGGTGATAGCGAATGTCAAATTGATGGGCTCGGCACATTGACTGGTGCCGGCCCCACTCAACTCAGTTTTCTAAGTAACAAATCCTATATATCTCAATTGAGCCAGACTTCTGCAGCGGCTGTAATTGTCAGTGAAGAGTTCGCCGACAAATGCCCGGTCAATTCACTGATTTCGGAAAATCCCTATGTGAGCTTTGCTCAGTCAACAGCACTGTTTCTGCCGGAAAGGGATCAGATCGGTGGTGTGCATGAATCTGCGGTGATTGCTCCGGATGTAAAGCTACCGTCGTCTGTATCAATTGCTCCACATGTGGTCATTGAATCTGGAGTGGAAATAGGAGAGAACTGTTCCATAGGTGCAGGTAGCTATATTGGCAAGGGCGCTAAAATCAGAGCCAATTCCATCTTGCACAGTCACGTTAGTCTCTACCATGGAGTCGAGCTGGGTCATAACGCTATAGTGCACAGCGGCGCAGTAATTGGAGCCGATGGGTTTGGATTCGCATTCGACGGCGAACGTTCCATTAAGATTCATCAACTGGGTAGTGTCGACATAGGAGATGATGTTGAGATTGGTGCTGGAACAACGATTGACAGAGGTGCTATCGAAAACACAGTCATAGGTAATGGTGTTAAGATCGACAATCAGGTTCAGATTGGTCACAACACCAGGATTGGTGACCACAGCGTGATATGTGGTTGTACGGCGATTGCTGGAAGCGCCATTATTGGAAAATATTGTGTGCTTGGCGGAGCCAGCGGTATGGTTGGGCATATCTCCATTGCTGATGGCGTGCAGGTTAGTGCAATGTCACTTGTAAACAAGTCGATCACTGAGTCTGGAACATATTCATCGGGTACGGGGCAAATGAAAACAACTGATTGGAAGAGAGCGGTAGTCCGCTTTCAACAATTGGATGGCATAGCAAAACGAGTGAAAGAACTGGAACTGGCCATCAATCAGGATTCTTAACAAGAAAGTTGAGTCTCGAAGTGTCATTCAGCTTGATCGGAATTTAAACATAGAACGATTCGCCAATTCTGTTGTTGAATTTATTGGCGATCCAGAGGCAGAGCAAAGCCATGTTATTGGATGTACAAGAAATAAAAGAATACTTGCCACAGCGCTACCCATTTTTGTTGGTAGACCGGGTAGAGGAAATAGAACTAGGTAAATCTATCGTTGCCTACAAGAATGTGACAGTAAACGAACCTTTTTTTCAGGGGCATTTCCCCAATCAACCAATAATGCCTGGTGTGCTTATTATTGAAGCTCTGGCGCAGGCAGCTGGCGTGTTGGGTTTCAAGAGTCAGGAGAAAAAACCTGCTGACGGATATCTCTACTACTTCGTAGGTGCAGATGATGTTCGGTTGCGTCGCCCGGTTGTTCCCGGTGACCAGTTGCGACTTGAAGCGAAAGTCATTACCAATCGTAGAGGCGTCTATCGATTTTCTGCCAAGGCATCTGTTGGAGATGAGCTGGTAGGAACAATGAATATTCTCTGCGCTGAGAGAAAAGTAGATGTCGACTGAATTAATTGATCCAAGTTCCAGAATCGATCCCAGTGCAACGATTGAAGAAGGTGTATCTATTGGACCCTGGTGCATTATCGGTCCCGATGTTCATATCGGTGCGGGCACAGTGATTGATTCTCAGGTTGTTATTCGCTCCCACACCAAGATCGGCAAAAACAATCGGATCTATCAGTTTTGCTCTGTGGGAGAAGATCCGGCAGACAAGAAATTTGAAGGTGAGGTTACCTGGTTGGAAATCGGTGACAACAATGTTTTCCGGGAAGGAGTTACATTGCATCGGGGGACTCATGCCGGGGGTGGATATACCCGGATAGGGTCTGGCAATTTAATGATGGCTTATGCCCATGTGGCGCACGATTGCATTGTTGGTGACAACACTGTTTTTGCCAATAATGTTGGCTTGAGCGGTCATGTGGAAATCGGTGATTGGGTAATATTGGGTGGTTATGCAGGAGTGAATCAGTTTCTGCGTATTGGAGCACACGGATTTGTTGGTGGTATGACTCACATCACCAACGATGTGCCCGCATACATGATAGTCAATGGACAACCGGCGGCTGTGCGAAGTATCAATACCGTGGGATTGGAGAGGCGTGGATTTACCAAGGAAGATATTTCCGAATTGCGGGAAGCGTTTAAAGTCATCTACAAACGCCAGAACAGTTTGCAGGAAGCAATCGACCAGTTGCGAGTAATGAGCGAGCATTGTGAAGCACTGGAAATATTGGTTGAGTCTCTGGAATCATCCAAGAAAGGCATTCATCGTTAATAATAGAATCTCTCCCTAGCAGGCCTCATCTCTGCCATGGCGAACACACCTTTATTTGGCATCGTTGCTGGTGAGAAGTCCGGCGATATTCTCGGTGCCGGTCTTATTAAATCCCTGAAACTCAAGTATCCCGGGGCCCGCTTTGTCGGAATAGGCGGGCCAGATATGGAAGCCGAGGGTTGTATTTCACTGGCTCCGATGGAACGCCTGTCGGTGATGGGATTCGTCGAGCCACTGGGTCGTCTGCCAGAGTTGTTTCGAATAAAGCGTCAGTTAGAAGAATACTTTATCGAAAATAAGCCGCTGGCAGTGATATGCATCGATGCACCGGATTTTAATCTGCGCCTGGAAGCTACCCTCAAGAACAACAATATAACCACAGTGCACTATGTAAGCCCCAGTGTATGGGCTTACCGTAAAAATAGAATTCACAAGATTAAGCGGTCAGTAGATTTGATGCTGACGCTCTTCCCGTTCGAGACAGCGATTTATGACGAGTACAAGATTCCTGTGCAATGCATAGGGCATCCTCTGGCTGATCAGATCGGATTCGAAGACGTAAAACAGCAATCCAGGAAAGAACTTGGCCTGGCCGCTGACGCGCAAGTGGTCGCGTTAATGCCAGGTAGCAGAATCAGTGAGATAGATCGGCTTGCACCTGATTTCTTTAGTGCGGCCATGGAGACTCTATCCGATATTCCAGAGTTAAAGTTTCTGGTCCCCTGCAGCGGATTGTCTACCAAATCCAGAATCATTGAATTACTGAAATCTATAGGGACAATGGGGCCCGATCAATTCATCTTGCTTGATGATTCCAGGCAGGCGATGAGCGCAGCAGATTTAGTGATAATGGCCAGCGGTACGGCGACCCTTGAAGCCATGTTGCTGCGCAGACCGATGGTGGTTTGTTACAAACTAGCCGCTATCACATACACAATTGCAAGTCGCATGGTGAAGCTTGAGCATATAGCACTGCCAAATTTACTGGCGGGTAAAAGGTTGGTGCCGGAGTACATACAGGATGCTGTAACTGTGAAGGCGTTGCGCGATGAGATGGTCGCATTTTTTGAGGATCCAGTAGCAAGTGCAAACATGCTGAACGACTTCGACGGTTTGCATCGTGAGTTACGCAAAGATGCTTCGTCCAGTGCAGCCAACGCTGTTTATGCTTTGCTGCAGGAACAGTCGGTCAGACATGAATAGCCCGGAGCAGCTGTTTGACGGTTTTGATTCCCTGCCTGCGGATGCTGCAGGAACCGATGAAGTGGGAAGGGGGCCGTTGGCAGGTGATGTAGTAGCGGCTGCGGTAATTCTTGACCCTGGAAACCCGATAGAAGGTTTGCAGGATTCGAAAAAGCTGTCACCGGCAAAACGCGAACGACTCTTTCTGGAGATTATGGAAAAGGCTACTGCGGCGTCTATTGCCAGAGCTTCTGTGTCAGAAATTGATTCCATGAACATATTGCACGCAAGTCTGCTGGCCATGCGGCGATCGATTGAATCGTTATCTGTTCAGCCAGGATTTGTGTTCGTTGATGGTAATCATTGTCCACAATGGGATTATCCTTCACAGGCTGTAATCAAAGGGGACAGCCTGATACCAGCTATTGCTGCGGCGTCCATCATCGCCAAAGTGACCCGTGATCGGGAAATGGAGCAGATGGATGCTTTATACCCTGGTTATGGATTTGCCCAACACAAGGGGTATCCGACCCCCGTGCATTTGCAGGCGCTGCAAGATCTTGGTCCCTGCGAAATTCATCGGCGCAGCTATGCTCCAGTTGCCAAAGCGATGAAGTAAACTTTCGTGGTGAAAAGGAGTATATTGTGGCTTTACAGATAAGCGTCCTTCACTGAGCTGCATGTCAGAGTCTGCCAACACCGTCCCATTCACTCATCTCCGACTGCACACAGAGTTCTCCATCAACGATGGTTTGCTCACTATCGGGCCTTTTATTGAGCGTCTTAGTGAGCTGCAGATGCCAGCCGTCGCACTGACTGACCTGGCCAACCTGTTCGGACTAATTAAATTCTATTCCAGGGCTTCGCGCGCAGGAATCAAACCTATATGCGGCTGTGATCTTATCGTTGAAGACGATGACGGTGGACAGAGCAAGCTCGTATTATTGGTTAAAAATCATACAGGCTATTTAAACATCACCCGCCTGATCTCCGAGCTCTACACCGAAGCATCCGGCACAACGGAGCCCGTGGTTACCCAATCCTCGTTGGCGAAATACAGCGAAGGGCTGATTGCTTTGTCGGGTGGTATTGAAAGCAATGTCGCGTCTGCATTGCTATTAGGTGAGCTAGACAAAGCTGATCGCCTTTTGCAGAACTGGTTAGCTCTGTTTCCCGATAGTTTCTACATTGAGTTGCAACGGATAGGCAAGGATGATGAGGAATCCTACATAGCTGCCGCAGTGGATCTGGCCATGCGGAGATCTTGCCCTGTGGTGGCTACAAATGATGTTCGCTTTCTGCAGGCAGAGGATTTCGAAGCCCATGAAGTTCGCGTTTGCATTAACGATCGACGCACTCTCGATGATCCCCGTCGTCCCCGAAACTACACTGATCAGCAATACCTTAAAAGTACTGCTGAGATGGCGGAATTATTTGAAGACATTCCGGAAGCAATTCTCAACTCTGTGGAAATTGCCAAGCGCTGCAATCTGAGCCTGGAGCTGGATCAGCCCAGTTTGCCAAACTATCCCGTACCGAATGGCACCACGCTGGAGCAATACCTGGAGTCCTTAAGTAGAAGCGGCCTGGAGACTCGCTTGCTTGAGCTCTTCGGAGATTCGGGGCCAGGGGTTGAGAAACGCAAGGAATATGATGATCGCCTGCAGATGGAACTGGGCATTATTAATCAGATGGGCTTTCCCGGGTACTTCTTGATCGTGATGGAGTTTATCCAATGGGCCAAGACTAATGACATTCCTGTAGGACCTGGAAGGGGATCCGGTGCTGGGTCTCTGGTGGCTTACGTGCTCGGTATTACCGATCTTGATCCATTGAAATATGACTTGCTGTTCGAACGATTTTTGAATCCGGAACGGGTATCGATGCCAGATTTTGATGTCGATTTCTGTATGGAGGGTCGCGATCGGGTAATCCAGCATGTTGCAGAGTTGTACGGTAAAGACGCTGTGGCGCAGATCATCACTTTCGGCACCATGGCCGCGAAAGCGGTGGTACGTGATGTGGCCCGGGTGCAGGGTAAGCCTTATGCCCTGGCTGACAAACTATCAAAACTTATTCCGTTTGAACCTGGGATGACTCTGACAAAAGCGTTCGAAAACGAACCGGAGCTGGGAGCTTTTGTCGACGGAGACGAAGACGCCCAGGAAATTATGGAAATGGCGTTTAAGCTGGAGGGCATAACACGTAATGTAGGTAAACATGCTGGAGGCGTTGTTATCGCGCCTACCAGGCTCACAGATTTTACTCCGCTATTCTGTGAGCCGAGTGGCGACGGTCTGGTAACCCAGTTCGATAAGAATGATGTTGAGACCGCTGGCCTGGTTAAATTCGATTTCCTTGGCTTGCGTACACTAACCATCATTGACTGGGCAGTGAAAATGATTAACGCGCAACTGCCAGCGGATGCAAAGCCTGTTGATATCAATTCCTTACCGCTGGACGATAGTTCTGTCTACAGTCTGATGAAGAAAGGGGAGACCACCGCAGTCTTTCAGCTGGAAAGTCGCGGTATGAAGGAATTGATAAAGCGACTGGCGCCAACCTGTTTCGAAGACATCATTGCGCTTGTTGCCCTATTCAGACCCGGGCCGCTGCAATCAGGTATGGTGGATGACTTCATAGATCGCAAACACGGTCGCACCCAGGTTCAGTATCCCCATCCAGAACTGGAGCCAGTGTTGTCCAACACTTATGGTGTCATTCTTTACCAGGAGCAGGTGATGCAAATTGCTCAGGTGCTTGCCAGCTACTCCCTGGGTGATGCGGACATCCTGCGCCGTGCCATGGGTAAGAAAAAACCGGAGGAGATGGAGAAGCAACGAGCGATTTTCATGCAAGGAGCTGCAAAGCGGGAAATCGACCCAACTCTTGCCGGGTCCATTTTCGATTTGATGGAAAAATTCGCAGGTTACGGTTTCAATAAATCTCACTCAGCTGCATACGCCCTGGTTTCTTATCAGACTGGCTGGTTGAAGTCTCACTACCCGGCATTTTTTATGGCAGCGGTTTTGACTGCCGACATGCAAAACACCGATAAGATCGTGACACTTATCGATGAATGTATGTCTATGGATTTAAAGATTGTTCCACCGGATATAAACGTCGGTCAATTCAGCTTCACGGTGAATGATGCCGGAGACATTGTTTATGGATTGGGTGCGATTAAAGGTCTGGGTGAAGGTCCAGTTGAAAAAATACTGGCCGCGCGCGCCGATGGTCCATTCGAGACCTTGCTGGATCTCTGTCAACGGGTTGATTCCCAGACGGTGAATAAACGGACCATGGAAGCCCTGATCAAATCGGGTGCGCTCGACAAGCTGGTCGAAGGGGACCCCGATCATTCCAGGGCAGTATTGAGTGCAATGCTGGCGGATTCCATGCAAGCAGCGGAGCAGAGTTTGCGAAATCAGGCCAGCGGGGTTGACGACCTGTTCGGCGAAATTGCCCCCACAGAACCGGCGACTGAAGAGCAATCCAGTGGTTTGCAAATTCAGAACTGGACTGAGCAACAGAGGCTATTGGCTGAGAAAGATACTCTGGGCCTGTATCTCTCGGGCCATCCCATCGAAGAGTTCTTGCCTGAGCTGGCGAAGATTACCAAGAATCGTCTTGCTGAACTGCGGCCCGAGAGAGGCACCCAGCTAGTGTCTGGCTTGTTGCACGGTTTTCGAACTATGAAGAGTAAGGCAGGGGATACCATCGCTTTTGCCACGCTCGATGATCGAAGTGCCCGTTTTGAATTGTCTCTGTTTGCCAAGGAATATGAGAAGTACCGAGAGTTACTGCAAAAAGACGTCATTCTCATTGCCGAATGCACCGTCAGCGTTGATGACTATACAGGCGGGATGCGTGGCCGGGCCAAGCAAATTATGACACTGAGTGAGGCGCGTAATCGCTTTGCCCATAGGTTGGCTGTTAATTTGGAAGCGGAAGCATTACCACCGAGTTTTTGCGATCATTTAGCCAGAATCCTTGAGCCCTACCGCAAGACAGAGCTGTCCCTGCCGATAGAAGCTAATGGCACGAATGGTGACGGTGGTGATCCAGGTCAATTGGCAGAAGATCAGCAAGGATGCCAGGTGGTCGTCAACTACGAACGTGCTGATTCAAGAGGGTGTATAATGCTGGGCCAGGATTGGTGTGTGGCACCAACAGATGAATTGATCCAGCGTCTTCGTCTCACATTTGGAAAAGACAGAATTGAGCTGGACTATAAACAGGCCATAAGCCTGCAGTAAGTTCCCCGTGACAAGATCAGCATTTTAGTAGTTACTGGATAGACCATGGACCCCAATTATTTAGAATTTGAACAACCGATCGCTGAGCTGGAAGCCAAGATCAAAGAGCTCAGGTTGGTAGGTTCAGATAATGAGCTGAATATTTCAGAAGAAATTCAGAATCTGCAGGAAAAGAGCACCAAGCTCACAGAGAAAATTTACACCAATCTTAGTCCCTGGCAGATATCCCAGGTCGCGCGCCATCCATTACGACCCTATACCCTGGACTATATCGAGCACATCTTTACTGATTTTGATGAGCTTCATGGCGACAGGCTGTTTGCAGATGATCTGGCAATAATTGGTGGTCTGGCGAAACTCAATAACAGAGCGGTGATGGTCATTGGGCATCAAAAAGGACGTGGCACCAAAGAGAAGGTAAGGCATAACTTTGGGATGCCTAGACCAGAAGGTTACCGTAAAGCCAGACGCCTCGTTAAATTGGCTGAACAGTATCGAATACCAGTTCTTAGTTTTATAGATACACCTGGCGCCTATCCTGGAATGGACTCTGAAGAAAGGGGCATCAATGAGGCTATTGCCGAAAACATGGCAATGATGTCTAAGGTGAGAACACCTTTAATTGCCACAGTGACCGGCGAAGCAAATTCTGGTGGAGCCATTGCAATTGGCGTGGCAGATCAGCTGAACATGTTGCAATACTCAACATATACTGTGATCACCCCGGAAGGCTGTGCAACGATTCTGTGGAAATCTTCTGAGCACGCGGCAGCAGCCGCTGAAGCCATGGGAGTTACATCAACCCGTCTGCAGGAATTGGGAATTGTTGATCAAACCATCGCTGAGCCACTTGGTGGGGCACACCGTGATGTAGCCGGAACATCGGCTAATATAAAAGCTGCACTCATTGAGCAATTGGATCGGTTGCAGAATATTGACATTGATGAGTTAGTTGCACGTCGCTACCAACGTCTGATGAGTTACGGTATCAGCAGCGAGCAGTAGCTGGAGCTGTATCCAGGCTTAAGCTTCGTTCTGAGCAGGCGGATTCGCTTATGGCCTTAAGCGCACAAGAATTACTGGAAAGTCTCTCTAATGCGCCTCGTTGTGAGGAGTATGTGGTCGCACTTAGTGGAGGCATGGATTCCGTGACATTGCTCCATGCTCTGTGCGAACTGCGCGATAAATCCTCACTGACTCAATCTCTGGGTGCAATTCATATCAATCATGGCCTCCAGGCTGATGCTGATCGCTGGCAGCAGCACTGTGAGAAACTCTGTGCTGAAAAAGATGTTCCGCTGCATTGCGAGTCGGTATCGGTATCGGCTGAGGGGTCACTGGAGAACGCCGCCCGCAAGGCCAGATATAAGGCATTCGGTGCTCTCGTCTCCCATAACCAGGTCCTGCTACAGGCGCATCATCTGGACGACCAGATGGAAACCTTGCTCTTGCGCTTGTCTCGAGGGGCGGGCACCAAAGGGTTAGGTGCCATCCCAAGAGAAAGAAAACTGGTCAATAGCTATTTGTTTCGTCCGTTCCTGCAATACAGCAGGCAGCAATTATCCGATTATGCGCAGCATCACAGACTCAGCTGGATGGAGGACGGGAGCAATGCAAACGAGAATCACGATAGAAACTTTCTTCGTCATTCGGTATTGCCCGTAATCGAACAGCGCTGGCCGGGATACCGGAGTAGTTGGAGCAGGAGTCTTGAGCTGCTTGTTGAGTCATCAGAGCTGACCAATCAGCTTGCGGCAATCGATTTACAGCAATTGGAAACACCAGCAGGCAGTCTCGATCTCGGCTTATTACGACAGCTTGATTCCATGCGCCAGAGAAATGTGTTGCGATTCTGGCTGGACTCTCTGGGTTTGGATATGCCGGGCTGGAAACAGCTAAACAGTTTGCTGCATGATCTATTGGGCAAGGCACACACGGAGGGAGCGCTGTCTTTACGGGACTATGAAGTCAGGGTGTTTGCAGATCAGTTATTTGTCTTGTCTGCTGAGCCGGCTTCACCCTCCCTGCCACCGGGGCAGCATTCTATTGCTCTGGCTGATGGTGCAGCAGTGACTTTACCCAACAACGGACGACTAAAAGTCAATCGAAGCGCCACCGATGGGCTGAATGCTGAGCTGGTTGAGCTCGAGATTCGATATCGCCAGGGTGGTGAAGAGTTGCAACTGCCGGGACGGCCCAGTAAGTCTCTAAAGCATTTGTTTCAGGAGATGACTGTACCACCCTGGCTTCGGGACAGGGTTCCATTGCTCTATCACTCCGGTTCACTGGTATGTGTTCCTGGTATTGGGGTTGCCCAGGACGCTATGGCGGTTAATGGCGCCCAGGCCTTCGCTGTGGACTGGCAGATGCCCGAATTATCTCCCGTCAGGAAGGATTCCTGATTGAGCTTAATCGGCCCTTCTGGTAGGCTGTAACTCCATCTGTGAGAGCCAGTTTCCGCATGGCTCGCGGCAAGTAGATGGGGCCCCAATGACGCGATTTATCTTTATCACCGGTGGTGTTGTTTCCTCTTTGGGAAAGGGCATTACTTCAGCGTCTCTGTCAGCGATTCTCGAGGCTCGTGGCCTCAAAGTAACTCTTTTAAAACTCGATCCCTATATTAATGTTGATCCTGGCACTATGAGCCCGTTTCAGCATGGTGAGGTGTTCGTGACTGAAGATGGCGCAGAGACTGATCTCGATCTGGGCCATTATGAGCGATTCAGTCGCACAACCATGACGCAGAAAAATAACTTCACCACGGGTCGGGTCTATGAAGAAGTTCTGAAAAGAGAGCGACGAGGAGATTACCTGGGAGCAACTATCCAGGTTATTCCCCACATTACGGACGAGATCAAGCGCCGGGTACTGGAAGGAGCAGGAGATGCTGACGTGGCGCTGGTGGAAATAGGCGGCACCGTAGGCGATATCGAGTCGCAACCATTTCTCGAGGCGGTCAGGCAGCTGCGTGTAGAGTTAGGTTCTGACAGTGCACTATTCCTGCATTTAACGCTGGTGCCGTATATCAGTACTGCCGGTGAAACTAAAACCAAGCCAACCCAGCATTCTGTAAAGGAACTGCGTTCTATTGGTATTCAGCCCGATATTCTGGTGTGTCGCTCTGAACAAGAGATAGACGAATCATCTCGCAGCAAAATTGCGTTGTTTACTAACGTTGAATTGCAAGCTGTTATTTCTTTACCGGATACCGACTCCATTTATCGTATTCCATCGATTTTGGGAACCGCCGGTCTGGATGACATTATCGTCCGTAAGTTCCATCTTGATGTGCCCAAAGCTGATTTTTCGGAATGGGACAGAGTTGTTGATTCACAATTAAATCCAGAATGTGAAGTCAGGCTGGCGATGGTAGGCAAGTATATGGATCTGCTGGACGCCTACAAATCTCTGAATGAGGCAATTACTCACGCCGGCATTCAGACTCGATCAAAAGTAAAGATCACCTATATAGACTCTCAGGATGTAATTGAAAAGGGTGTAGAAATACTGGCCGGGCATGACGCTATCCTGATCCCAGGGGGTTTCGGAGAAAGGGGCTTCGAAGGGAAAATCCTTGCCACCCAGTACGCCCGGGAAAATAAAATTCCTTTTCTGGGTATCTGTCTGGGATTGCAGGCTGCCGTGGTGGACTACGCCCGCAATGTGGCAGGACTGGAGGGAGCCAATAGTTCAGAGTTTGAAAAATCCTCACCCCATCCGGTCATAGCATTGATCAGTGAGTGGACCACGGCCAGTGGTGGTACCGAATTCAGAGACGAAAATTCCGATCTTGGTGGCACCATGCGGCTGGGTGGCCAAAAATGCCGCTTGAAAAAAGGCTCAACTACTTACGATTGCTACGGCAAAGATGAGATCGTGGAAAGACACCGCCACCGCTATGAGTTTAATAATGACTACCTACAACAACTAAGTGATGCTGGTCTGCAAATTGTCGGAAAGTCTGCGGACGATATGCTGGTGGAAGTTATCGAAGTGCCTGATCATCCGTGGTTTGTTGGTTGCCAGTTCCATCCAGAATTCACTTCGACTCCCAGAGATGGTCATCCATTGTTCAAAGGATTCATCGCCGCGGCTATAACCCACAATCAGTTAAATGCCTCTGAAGTAGCTGAGCATGAGCCGGTTGCAGCCAAAGCTGCGCAAGCGTGAACTCAAATCTGAATGTCTGACTGCGTGAAAGGGAAGAGCATATCTGTTGCTGGTTTGGTCGTGGCCAATGACCAACCTTTTACTTTGTTCGGTGGGATCAATGTGCTGGAAAGCAGGGATCAGACCCTTACTATTGCCGAGCACTATAAAAACGTTTGCTCCAGCCTGGATATACCGCTGGTTTTCAAGGCATCGTTTGATAAGGCCAATCGCTCTTCCCTCGACTCCTATCGTGGTCCTGGATTGGAAGAGGGCCTGAACTGGCTGCAGGATGTTAAGCAGCAACTGGAACTCCCTATAATTACCGATGTACATGAGCCGTCTCAGGCAGCCGTGGCTGCTGAGGTCGCAGACGTGATTCAGCTGCCGGCCTTTCTCTCTCGGCAGACTGATCTGGTTACTGCTATGGCCGCTACAGGCGCGGTTATCAACATCAAGAAGGCCCAGTTTCTGGCACCCCGGGAGATGGGGCACATACTCAATAAATTCGAGCAGGCTGGTAACAGCAACCTCATGTTGTGTGAGCGTGGCACGAGCTTTGGCTACAATAATCTCGTGGTGGATATGCTGGGTTTCGGCTTGCTGAAGCAATTCGGCTATCCAGTGCTGTTTGATGTTACCCACGCTCTTCAGCAACCCGGAGGTCGCAGCGATAGTGCCGGGGGTAGAAGGGAGCAGGTCACGGAACTGGCCAAAGCCGGTATGTCACAGGGTTTGGCTGGCCTGTTTCTGGAAGCTCATCCTGATCCCGAGAAGGCACTTTGTGATGGTCCCTGTGCTCTCCGCCTGCAAGTGCTGGCGCCATTTCTGGAACAAGTCAAAGCACTGGACGAGCTCGTCAAATCCCAGCCAGTGCTCACTACTTCTTAATATTTTGGTTAAAATAACGTCACTAAAGGTCTGAAATGTCAGAAATTATTCATATCAGAGGACGGGAAGTCCTGGATTCACGAGGTAACCCTACCGTGGAAGCGGATGTGGTGCTCAGCAACGGTAAGATGGGTACTGCCTGTGCGCCATCGGGTGCATCGACTGGCTCCCGGGAAGCCCTGGAACTGCGCGATAAAGACCCTGAGCGCTATGGTGGTAAAGGAGTTCTCAAAGCTGTTGAGAATATCAATACCGTCATCCAGGATGGCTTGAAGGGCAGCTCAGTGCTGGATCAGGAAGGCCTTGACCAGCGCATGCTCGACATGGACGGTACGGACAATAAGTCGAAACTGGGCGCTAACGCGATTCTGGCTGTGTCTCTGGCTTCTGCTAAAGCCGCTGCCATTGATTCAGGCGTACCGCTCTATGCCCACATAGCCAGGCTCAATGGCAGCGATCGTCAGTTCAGCCTGCCGGTTCCCATGATGAATATCGTCAATGGTGGTGAGCATGCTGATAACAATGTGGATATTCAGGAATTCATGATTCAACCCACCGGTGCTCCCAGCTTTTCGGAAGCTTTGCGCTATGGCGCAGAGATCTTTCATGCTCTGAAATCGGTGCTGAACAAACAGGGACTAAGTACGGCTGTCGGTGACGAGGGAGGATTTGCGCCGGATTTGCCGTCTAACGCGGCTGCCCTGGATGCCATTCTCCAGGCGATTGAACTGGCGGGATTTACAGCTGGCAAAGACATCCATCTGGCGCTGGACTGCGCCGCTTCTGAGTTCTATGAAGATGGCAAATACAATCTGCGGGGAGAGAACAAGGTTTACGACTCGGAAGGCTTCGCCAGCTATCTGCAAAACTTGTCAGAAAACTATCCAATCCTTTCCATTGAGGACGGTATGGATGAGTCTGACTGGGATGGTTGGGCTAAATTATCTGAGAAAATAGGCGATAAAGTTCAATTAGTTGGGGACGATTTGTTCGTGACCAACACCAGTATCCTGAAGCGCGGCATTGATGAGCAGATAGCCAATTCCATTCTGATTAAATTCAATCAGATCGGTTCGCTTACGGAGACACTGGCGGCCATCAATATGGCTAAGGACGCTGCCTATACGGCGGTGATTTCTCATCGGTCCGGGGAGACCGAAGACACAACTATAGCTGACCTCGCGGTGGCGACGGCGGCCGGGCAGATTAAAACCGGCTCTCTATGTCGCTCGGATCGGGTAGCCAAGTACAATCGGCTGTTACGCATAGAAGAAGAACTGGGGGACAGGTCAGTTTACAATGGCTTGCAGGAATTCAAAGGCATTGCCAGCTGATAGACAGCCGCTATGAAAATTCTTTTGTCCGCACTCGCTGTTGTTTTTTTCTCGCTGCAATATCAGTTGTGGCTGGGGGATGACAGTGTTCGCTCTCTCAATATGCTGGAAGAGGAATTGGATGCCCAACGCGCTGTGAATGAAGACCTCGCAGCGCGAAACAGGTCGTTGGAAATTGAGGTCGTAGATCTCAAAAATGGCCTGGAAGCCGTAGAGGAGCGTGCGCGCTCCGAACTGGGCATGATTGGTGAAGACGAGACCTTCTACCTGATCATCGACTAATTGAGCCACAGGTCCATAACAACTATTACTTATGTCTATTTGGGCTATTGTGCCAGCCGCTGGCATCGGTCTCCGCATGGGATCGACTACACCCAAACAGTATTTACCCTTGCTGGGTAGTCCTGTTCTTTTGCATAGTCTTGAAAGACTGGCCTCGATCTCCGGGTCAGACTTCACTCTTGAATCAATCCTTGTTCCGGTGCACGAACAAGATCGCTGGCATCAGGAATTAGCGATTGATCAGTTACCAGTTGAGTTTGTGCCAGGTGGCGAAGAGCGACAACAATCGGTGATGAACGCACTACATGCGTTGACAGATAGAGCATCTGATGAAGATTGGGTGTTGGTCCATGATGCAGTTCGTCCCTGTGTGCAGCCAGAGGATATTCAGTTGCTGCTTAAAAAAGTCTCGAACCATGATTGCGGTGGTTTTCTGGGCGCGCCAGTGGTAAGTACGTTAAAAAGAACAGATGACTCCGGGCGAGTAGTGGCAACCATAGACCGCAAAAATTGCTGGCAAGCTTACACTCCCCAGGTCTTTCGTTATGGTTTGCTAAGGCACACTCTGGAACAGGCACTTTCTGCCGGTGCGATGATTACTGATGAAGCAGGTGCGATTGAGGCGGCAGGTCATTCACCGTTGCTGGTAGAAGGTGATCATCTCAACATCAAGATTACCCACGAATCTGACCTGAAACTGGCGGAGATGATTCTGCAGCAGCAGGAAGACAGCGATGGATCCTGATAATTTACGAATTGGGCATGGGTTCGATGTGCACAAGTTTGCTGCCGAATTCCAGGAGGACAAGCCTCTCAAGCTCGCCGGTGTAACTTTGCCGGAAGATAGAAGCCTGCTGGCACATTCTGACGGCGATGTGGTACTGCATGCAGTATGTGATGCTTTGTTGGGCGCCATTGCGGCAGGCGATATCGGTGATCATTTTCCTGACGATGATGATGCGTTTGCTGGAGCCGATAGTTCTAACTTGCTCTTGCAGACTCTTGAACTCGCTAATAAAAAAGGGTTTCAACCTGTCAACGTTGATATCACAGTGATCGCGCAGGTTCCCAGGTTAGCTCCCTATCGACAACAGATGATTGCCAGTCTTGCAGAGCTGTTACACCTGGATACCGATCGCGTAAACCTGAAAGCAACGACAACAGAACGCATGGGTTACATTGGCAGGGAAGAGGGGATTGCCTGTCACTGCATAGCCCTCATGAGTAACTCCGTTTGAACATGGAACAAGGTTTCCAATTCGCGGGTTTTCATCAATTAGCCTTCGTCGACAGGCAACCTTCGTGTTCGGCACTTTACAAATGTTTACCGGAAGATTTTCAGGTGGACGAACAATTGGGCTTCGAACCAAATGGTCAGGGCCAGCATCTGCTGCTGCGCATCCGTAAAAAGAATTTGTCTACCCCGGAAGTCGCGAGAATCCTATCCACCGAATTAAACGTAGGCTCTCGCAACATAGGCTATTCGGGCATGAAGGACAGGCGTGCCAGCACCAGTCAGTGGTTCAGTGTGGAAGTAGACGACTCTGGCGATAGAGAATTGAGCAGATTACCCACGACGGACCTGGAAGTGCTTGAGAGTCATCGTAATAGCCGCAAACTCAAAATCGGCAGCCATAAGGCAAACTCTTTCAAGCTGATTCTTAGAGAAGTGTCGGGAAACAAGGGTGAGTTGGAGCAACGTTTAGGTAGAATTAAGGATCAGGGAGTGCCCAATTATTTTGGTAGCCAGAGATTCGGTCGTGAATATTCAAACTTGCACCAGCTGCAAAAGTATTTGACGCAAGACGAGCAGCCGGCAATCAAGGGCAGATCCAAACGCAGTATGCTGTACTCGGCTGCCCGGGCCTTTGTATTTAATCAGATTCTTTCACGTCGACTGGAGCAGGGTAACTGGAATCAGTTTTTGGAGGGAGACGTGTTAAATCTGGCAGGAACACAGAGAAGCTTCCTCGTTGACCCTGAAGCCTGGGACGAGGAGCTACAGCGACGATTACAAGAGCAGGATATTCATATCAGCGGGCTATTGCCAGGACTGGCAGCAGAGCAAGATAAATATGTAACAAGAGGCCTGCCTGCCGATATTGAACAGGGTGTGCTAAACGAATTACCAGAACTGGCGACAGCGCTGTCCCGGTGGGAGCTAAAACCTGGAAGGCGGCCACTTCGCTTCAGGGTAGACCGGCTGGAATGGACCTGGCCTGAAGAGAATGCCCTTGAGCTGTGTTTCACTCTGCCAAGAGGTGCTTACGCAACCAGCCTGTTAAGAGAAATATGTCAGGTAAAAGAAAGCTCGAATGGTATCCAGTAAATAGTCGCAGTCTCTTTTTATCAACACTGGTTAGCGAAAACAAAAACAAAGAAGCAGTACAGAAAGCAGGTAGTCAGTAAAGTGAATAACAAGCTAAACCTCAGCGGAATAGGAATGACCTCTCAACGTACCAGGGAAAGACTTCTGGGGCGTTTAATGGATCAAGGTATTACCTCGATGGAAGTTCTCGATGTGATGCGTAGTACTCCCCGACATATCTTTCTCGATGAGGCTTTATCTCATAGGGCTTATGAAGACGTGGCCCTGCCCATTGGACACAATCAGACAATTTCCCAACCCTATGTTGTCGCTCGTATGACGGAAGCAATCGTGAAAACAGGCAGCCTGGATCGGGTGCTTGAAATAGGAACAGGCTGTGGTTACCAGACGGCTGTGGTTTCTCAGCTAGCAGATCGGGTATTTACAGTTGAGCGCATTAAACCCTTATTGGACCGGGCAAAAAAAAATCTCAAAACATTAGACCTGCGCAATATTGAATTCAAACATGATGATGGCAGCCTTGGTTGGGAGCAGAGAGGGCCATTCGATGCAATCATCACTACGGCTGCACCACAAAGGGTACCTGAAGAACTTCTGCAGCAACTTGCGGATGGCGGACGTCTCGTAATTCCTGTCGGGGGTGACGACCATCAAGAATTGAAGCTTATTCAACGGCAAGGTTCTGAATTTGAAGAAAGAGTGCTGGAAATGGTGCGCTTTGTGCCTCTATTGTTTGGTCAGGTGCAGCACTGAGTGAGCCGATATCATGTCTGTAGAAGCCGAGGATAAGAACAAGTCTCAGGCTAGGAAGGACGGCGCTCCTTACTACGGCACTCTATATGCAAAAGGCATAGCCATGGGGCTGGGTGATTCGGTACCCGGCGTCTCCGGCGGCACTATCGCTGTCATTACCCGTATTTATGATGAATTGATCTACAGCATTCGAGCGGTTGATGAAAAAGCACTGGCCTTGCTTCTCAAAGCTGAGATCAAACAGTGCTGGGACCACATCAATGGTTTTTTTCTGTTAACGCTTGCCCTGGGAATTCTTTCCGGGCTTTTGATATCAGCCAATACCGTGCTTTATTTACTGGAGGAGCACTTCGAAGCCCTTATGGGCATGTTCATCGGTCTGGTGCTTGCTTCGACAATTTTACTGCTCAAAAATTTCAGTCAGACAAAGGTATCGAATGTAATAGCTGTCATTCTGGGAACAGGCGTGACCGTATTAGTGGGAGTGCTGGAGCCTGTGGTCTCTGAATTTTCCTTAGCCTATCTGTTTTTCTGCGGTGCTATCGCCATATCAGCCATGATTCTGCCTGGCCTTTCCGGGGCATTCATTCTGTTGCTGCTGGGTGCCTATGAATATATGTTGACTGCACTCACAGGACTGCAATGGAGCGCCATCATTGTCTTTATTGGTGGCTGTGTCGTTGGGATATTGGCATTTTCCCGTGTCCTGGCGCTGGCTTTGAGTAAATTCCATGAGCTGAGCTATGGGTTTATTTCCGGCTTGTTACTGGGCTCGCTATCGGTACTCTGGCCATGGCAACAGGCAAAATCCTTCTACGCGGATGCCGATGGTGTGCAACAGGTATTACAAACTACCAACGTTTGGCCGTTAAACTATACAGAGCAGACCGGAATGGACCCCCATCTGGGGCTGGTGCTGGTTTGTAGTCTTATAGGTGCTTCGGTGGTTCTGATTTTGAACCGCCTGTTTGCCGACCGTTCCTTGTGAAAAAGTGACTGGACCATGTCGCAGTTGTTGCTTGGTAAAAACTATTTCTCCAGAATTTTCCTGATAGCGGGTTGTTTAACGTTGCTAGCCGCTTGCGGTGGCAATTATCAGGCTCCTGTATCCGAACAAGGCAGGGTGTTGGATATTTCCGCACCTGAGATAATCAGTAGTAGCAGTCCCAGACGCGAAACGGACCTTTCTCAGCCTTCAACGGAGCGACGAATTCAGCCACCGGAAGTCTCTGTTTCGTCGTCTTCTCCCTCGACAATTTCGGTTTCAACACCAGCGCCCAGGGAAGCGGTAAATGAATCCATTGCCAGATCTTCAGCTGGCAGAGCTATCGGAAGGCGAGTCGGCAGAACGGCGGCGAATACCGCAGCAGGTACAGCATCGGCGGTGGTTGGAACAGCCGGCACGGCAGGCAACGCAGCAGCAGCCCTCGGATCTCACCTGGTGCGTGCGGGAGATACTTTGTTTTCCATCGCTTTCCAATACGATCTGGATTTTAGAAATCTGGCGCTTGCCAATGGTTTGCAACCGCCTTATACGATTTTCGTGGGTCAGGAATTAAACCTTGCGGCTAATGCAGCGAATCAGGTTGCCTCAGTGATTAACACGGTTGGGACACCTGTTTCTGGCAATGGTGCGGCACGTTCCAGGGCGACAAACGGTAGTAGCGGTGGCGTGATCAGACAGCCGATTGCGGGAGCCGTCCCACAGCAGCAAAGCTGGAGCTGGCCACACAGTGGAATGTTACTAAGCCGCTTTTCCGCCGGCATCTCCAAAGGGATAGATATTGCTGGTAATGTGGGAGACCCGGTACTTGCTGCAGGATCTGGTGATGTAGTTTACTCCGGCAGAGGTGTGCAGGGATCAGACAATTTGATCATTATTCGTCACAGCGATCGATACCTTAGTGCTTATGCGCATAACAGCGCTATGCTTGTGCCCGAGGGCATGCGAGTAGAAGCGGGGCAGAAAATTGCTGAGGTGGGTGTGAATCCAGCCGGTGAGGCAATGCTCCATTTTGAAATCCGTCGCGACGGACAGGCAATCGATCCGCTTCAGTACCTTCCTGTTCGCTAAAAAAACTTCTTGGTAATTAGCAGCTTATGATCTTCCGAATGTCTCAGGTTCTGCTCGGGACAGATCTAATAACAAATTCTTCTTAAACAAAGACAGGCCCGCTGTCGCTACAAAGAGTATTGGTGCAGGAAAGTTAGTTGCCCAATTCTCAAGGATGAGCTGCACGAGAAATCGTGTGTGATGTATGTAGCAGGAGACTTCAACATGGAATCGTTGAGTAGCAATGTCGTGGCCAAGGAAAACCGATCAGGTAAACATTCAAAATCAAGTGCGAAGAATTCGATCGATAAATCTGAATCCGAAGCCAAGGATATTTTTGATCTTGCACTGAAAGCTAAAGTTGCATCTCCTAAAAACTGGGATGAATACAGCACAGCCGCTTCCCAGGAATCTGAACTCAATCTCAATCTCGATGCTACCAGACTTTATTTAAACGAGATTGGTTACTCCCCGCTCTTATCCGCTGAAGAAGAAATTTATTTTGCCCGCAAGTCTCTAAAAGGAGATGAGGGTGCACGTCGTCGCATGATCGAAAGTAATCTACGACTCGTTGTGAAAATTTCTCGTCGTTATATCAATCGTGGCTTGTCACTTCTCGATCTAATCGAAGAAGGAAATCTCGGCTTGATTCGAGCAGTTGAAAAATTCGATCCAGAAAAAGGCTTCCGATTTTCTACTTATGCGACCTGGTGGATTCGCCAAAATATCGAAAGAGCCATTATGAATCAGACGCGAACTATTCGCTTACCCATTCATGTGGTTAAAGAATTGAATGTCTATCTCAGAGCAAGTCGCGAGCTATCGCAGAAGCTCGATCACGAACCGAGCTTTCAGGAAATTGCCGATCTGCTGGAACGACCAGTGGAAAATGTAGAACGCCTGATGACCCTGAATGATCATATCAGTTCAGTAGATACGCCAATGTCGGCTGAGTCTGAAAAATCCATGTTAGAAAGTGTGGGGGATGAGTCCCAGTCTGATCCATGCACAACGCTGCAGGAAACTGATCTGTTGAAAAGCATGGATACCTGGCTGGATGAGCTTTCCACCAAACACCGCGAAGTACTTACCCGACGCTTTGGGCTACGTGGCCACAACGTTGGAACATTAGAAGATGTCGGCAGGGAAATCGGGCTAACCCGGGAAAGAGTCAGACAGATCCAGGTTGAGGGTCTGGCGCGACTGCGGGAGATTATGGAAAGCCAGGGGCTGTCAGCAGAAAACGTGCTGGAGTGACCGGACCGAATTATTGACTTATTCTTGAGACGAAACCTGGAAGCCTATCCGGGATATTAAAAAGCCGCCTGCGGATGCAAGGCGGCTTTCTTTTATTCTTGACGGTTTTTTGCTGGGAACTGGATTTCTCAGCGCTCCAGATATTGCAGCTTATTCGGCTTGTCCGTCCATTCTTCAGCTTCTGGCAACGGGTCTTTCTTTTCGGTGATATTGGGCCATTGTTCTGCCAGTTCGGCGTTGAGCTGCAAATACTCCTGTTGATCCTCAGGCAGCTCATCTTCAGCATAGATGGCATCGACGGGACACTCAGGTTCACACAGTGCGCAGTCAATACATTCATCCGGATGGATTACCAGAAAGTTTGGTCCTTCATAAAAGCAGTCGACTGGGCAAACTTCTACGCAATCCGTGTGCTTGCAGCGAATGCAGTTATCACCAACTACAAATGTCATTTCTGATACTCCTGATGTAACTCTGTACTTTTTACTGAACGCTCAATCTGTATCGTTTCCCGCGCTATCTGCTTTAACTCGGGCGCGGGTTTCTGCTCAAGCGCTGAAACCGCGGGGGATTCTACCAGCTTTCTGCTGAATTTTCCCGGCTTAGTGGCTGCTGGTGCTGGCCTAGTTCAGTTTTTTCTTGAGGTCGTAAAGATAAGCCAGTGCTTCTTTGGCGGTGATTTCATCCGGCTCCAGCCGTTCCAGGCTGGCAACCACCGGGTGTTCGATAGTTGCGAATAATTCTGATTGTTGAGGTGCAGTCCCCTGGCTTTTGGGTACGACTTTTTCCTGGGATGGCTCCGACTCCAACTGCCGTAATTTCTGACCCGCCGATTCGATTACAGAGGCCGGAATACCCGCCAGCTGTGCAACCTGTAAACCATAGCTCTGATTGGCAGGGCCACTCTTTACTGCATGCAAAAAGACTATGCCGTTCTCATGCTCCGCTGCATCCAGATGAACATTGGCGATTGTCGAATAGTCGTCTGGTAAAGCAGTTAATTCAAAGTAATGGGTTGCAAACAGCGTGTATGCCTGCAGGTTTTCGGCGATATAGATGGCCGCTGCCCAGGCCAGAGAAAGACCGTCAAAGGTACTGGTGCCCCGACCAATCTCGTCCATCAGCACCAGGCTGCTGGGTGTGGCGTTGTGCAGAATATTGGCTGTTTCGGTCATTTCCACCATAAATGTAGAGCGTCCGCCAGCCAGATCGTCGGCAGAGCCAATGCGGGTAAAGATTCTGTCTACCGGTCCTATCATCGCTGCATCGGCTGGAACATTGCTGCCACACAGGGCTAGCAAAACGATTAGAGCTGTTTGCCGCATGTAGGTGGATTTGCCTCCCATATTAGGCCCCGTAATGATCAGCATTCTTTGTTGATCATCAAGTTGCAGGTCGTTGGCAACAAAGCTTTCTTCGCTGACTGTTTCCACCACAGGATGTCTGCCACCTTCGATGTTGATGCCAGGCTCATCCATCAATTGCGGTTGGCAGTAATTAAGACTGGTTGCTCGTTCGGCAAAACAGTTAAGTACATCCAGTTCAGCAATGGCTGCACTGGAAAGCAATAGTTCGTTGAGAGACTCTGCCAATGTATTCAGTAACTCTTCGTACAGGGCTTTTTCCCGGGCCAGTGCTTTACTGTTAGCGCTTAGTACCTTGTCCTCGAATTCCTTCAATTCAGGTGTAATAAATCGCTCGGCATTCTTAAGAGTTTGTCGACGTACGTATTCAGCGGGCAACTCTGCATTGGCCTGACCTTTGCTGATTTCAATGAAGTAGCCATGAACACGGTTGTAGCCAACCTTCAGAGTAGATACTCCAGTGCGTTCCCGTTCTTTCAGCTCCAGATCAATTAAAAACTGTCCGGCATTGCTACTGAGATCTCTCAGCTCATCCAGTTCCGCATCAAACCCTTTTGCGAGCACGCCACCTTCCCGGATTACCACTGGAGGATTTTCTTCTATGGCTCTTTCGAGAAGTTGGGCCTGTTCCGGAAACTGGCTAATTTTCTGTGCAAGACTATCTAACGCGGGTGCGTCCAGACTGCTGAGTAATTGTTGCAATTCGGGCAATAGTTTTAACCCATCTCTCAGCTTCGCCAGATCACGAGGTCGTGCCGAACGCAGGCCCAGACGAGCCAGAATGCGCTCCAAATCACCGATTTGTTGCAAGCATGCAGTGAATTTTTCAAACTGATAATCAGTCTGCAGAGTGGCTACCACTGACTGCCTTTGTTGCAGGGCTTGTTTGTCCCTTAATGGGCGATTTAGCCACCGACCCAGGAGGCGGCCACCCATTGCCGTTGACGTTCTGTCGAGCACCGAAAGCAGTGTGTTTTCTCGAGTACCGGAGAGATTTATGTCCAGTTCAAGGTTGCGCCTGCTGGCGGCATCCAGGATTACGCTGTCGCCAAGGTTTTCTACCTGAATACCTTGTATATGAGGCAGGTCCGAGCGCTGGGTGTCGCGTGCGTACTGCAGCAGACAGCCCGCTGCCTGCAGAGCCAGATCCATTTCGTCGCAGTCGAACGCTGCGAGATCCCGGGTGCCAAAATGGTCGGTAAGCATTCGAACAGCATTTTCAGATTCGAATTCCCAGGGTGGGCGTTTGCGAAGTGCAGGGTGCTTTATCGCGGCTTCCAGTTCCAGTCTGTCATCCTGTATCAGAATTTCAGCAGGCTTAATTCGTTCCAGTTCGGCCTGGACATTGGCTACACCTTCCACTTCGATGAGTACGAATCTACCGCTGCTGATATTGGTAAATGCAATACCATAGAGTGATTGTTGACCAGTTCTGCTCAGTTCGCTTAGCGCCAGTAAGCAATTGTCCCGACTCTCATCCAGCAGAGCCTCATCGGAAACTGTACCGGGTGTGATAATGCGTACAACTTTCCGCTCAACCGGTCCTTTCGATGTGGCCGGGTCTCCTATCTGTTCACAAATTGCTACCGAGACACCGGACTCGACCAGCTTCGCCAGATAGCGATCGACGGCATGGAAGGGAATGCCGCACATGGGGATCGGTTCACCGGCCGATTTGCCTCTGGCAGTCAGGGTTATATCGAGAAGGTCAGCCGCCGTTTTCGCGTCGTCAAAGAAGAGCTCATAAAAGTCTCCCATACGATAGAACAGCAGTTCGTGAGGATGCTGGGCTTTGATGCTCAGGAACTGACGCATCATTGGCGTGTGTGTCTGGGAGTCTGCCAAAATGGTTTGTCGGATTTAGTACTTGCTTACCGCGTTCATCTGATCGTGGATTTTACACGGAATGCAGCGGGATATTCATTTCTCCGTTGGCAAATCTCATAATTCATTGGCCACTGATCTTGATAAGGATAACATCACACCATGAGTTCCAGTTCTACGAGCGAACAATCCAACCACATCGACTCCCTGGTTCGTCAACTTGCTTCAATTCTCACTGAACGTGAACAATTTTTAGCCACTGCCGAATCCTGTACCGGGGGCTGGATCGCCCAATCACTTACCGCTCTCGCTGGCAGTTCCGCCTGGTTCGATAGCGGCTTCGTTACTTATTCCAATGCGGCTAAAAAACGCTTGCTGAAAGTTCCGGCGGAGTTGCTGGAGCCTGGTGGTCCGGGAGCGGTCAGCGAAGAAACGGTGCTGGCCATGACTGCCGGTGCTATCGCCAATAGCGAAGCCTCAGTGGCTGTTTCTGTAAGCGGTGTAGCTGGTCCGGATGGAGGTTCTCCAGCCAAGCCTGTAGGTACGGTATGGATCGCCTGGCAATTGGGCGAAGAAGCCGATGCGAAGCACTATGTTTTTAAGGGCGACAGGGAGGAAGTCAGGCTGGCTACCGTGGAGACTGCGCTGGAAGGGCTTGTAGAGCGTCTGTCGGATATAAATTAAAGGAATTTAAATTTTTGCCAATATACTGGTTGTATATACAGTAAAATTCTGATTCAATAAGTACTGGTTGTATATACAGTGTTACAGCTAAGCGGAGTCGGAACCCAAATCAGGGATTCCTGGTGAGGATCGAGATTCCAGAGAAATGGATGAGACTGAAGAGAGAGACGAGAAAGAGACGATTTCTTCATTTTCTTAGCAGGTAGTCGGGGACAGGCTACCTTGTATAGTCCGCCGGAACATAACCGGCAGGGCTGGAACGGGACTACAAATTGTGCAGCGCATATAACGTACATAGCGTAGTCGATGGGGCAACTGCATTACTCACGGAACCAGCATCAGTTGTTAGTTTAAAACAAGGAAACGACGATGATTGAAGATAACGGCAACAAAGAAAAAGCATTGGCAGCAGCGCTGTCGCAGATTGAACGACAGTTTGGTAAAGGTTCCATGATGCGACTCGGTGATTCCGAGCGCGAAGCAATACCTTCTATTTCAACAGGCTCCCTGGGGCTGGACGTTGCACTGGGAATAGGCGGCTTACCCCGCGGCAGGATAGTTGAGATATACGGCCCTGAGTCCTCAGGTAAAACCACACTCACTCTGCAAGTCATTGCAGAAGCACAGAAAGTAGGTGGCACCTGTGCTTTCATCGATGCTGAGCATGCATTGGATCCGATTTACGCTGGCAATCTGGGAGTAGATGTAGATAACCTCCTGGTGAGTCAGCCCGATACTGGTGAACAGGCACTGGAAATTTGCGACATGGTTGTACGTTCAGGTGCAGTTGATGTTGTCGTAGTGGACTCGGTGGCTGCCCTGACGCCTAAAGCTGAAATCGAAGGCGATATGGGAGATAGCCATATGGGCCTGCAGGCCCGTTTGATGTCACAAGCCCTGCGAAAGATGACAGCTAACATCAAGAATTCAAATACGTTGGTAATCTTCATTAACCAGATACGTATGAAGATCGGTGTGATGTTTGGCTCGCCGGAAACCACTACCGGTGGTAATGCACTCAAATTCTACTCATCGGTGCGTCTGGATATTCGTCGCATAGGCTCTATCAAGGAAGGTGACGAGGTGGTTGGTAATGAAACCCGCGTCAAAGTGGTTAAGAACAAGGTCGCTCCGCCATTCAGACAAACTGAATTCCAGATTATGTATGGGCAGGGCATTCATCACCTGGGTGAGGTCATCGATATAGGAGTGAAGCTTAATCTGATTGAGAAATCAGGCGCCTGGTATGCCTATAAGGGTGAAAAAATAGGTCAGGGTAAAAAGAATGTTAGTGCCTATCTGGCAGAGAACCCTGAAATAGCTGAAGAAGTTGAAGCACTCATTCGAAAAGAACTACTGGACGGTGGAGTAGACCTCGATGAAGAAGCCGCCCAGAACGAAGATGTTGTTGTGCTTGCTGACGCCAAAGCGAAAAATGCTTCCTAACGCCAATACGATCGGGATGACAGACTATGGAAGCCGTCAAAATTCTCGATACCGAATCAACGAATGTTGATGTCCCCGTTCTCCGGCGGGCCGCCATGGATTTTCTGGCCCGTCGGGAACACTCCTTTTACGAGCTGCGGGAAAAACTCTCCCAGCGGTTTCCCGATGAAGACCTGGCACGTATAGAGTCTGTCCTCGAAGATCTGGTGGAGGATAATCTGCAGTCTGACTCCCGTTTCGCAGAAGCATGGACTCGATACAGAAAAAGCCGTGGCTTTGGCTATCATCACATACGTCAGGACCTGCTCCAACGTCGGGTAGATATTGGAGTAATCGAGCAATTTCTCTTTACAGACGATGAGTGTTGGAAAGAAATGGCATCTGCGCTGATTTCCAAGCGTACGGATGACTCAGAAAAGTTCGAATTTGGCTCTACGCGACATCAGAAGCTGGTCAGATTTCTGGAAAGCAGAGGTTTCGGGAGTAAAGAAATCCAGCTTTCAATAGCACCTCATCTGCTGCCCTAGGTTTCCAGCGCACTCCAGTTCTCGATTGACGAACCTTATTCGTCAACATCACGTATAATTCGACAACAATCTCAAGAAAACCGGTCTTCTATTCCATCGAAGTCCTTCAGAGAGCGTGATGAGCAGAATTCAGAATTACCAACTAATTGTCGTATTGCTGTTGTGCAGCCTGTCTGCACATGCCAATGTATTTACCCAACTCAGTGTCAGTGCTGGCTCTGAAAGTAACGTGCCGCGAGGTTTGGATGCAGCCCACGAAATTGACTCCCAATTCCTGCAATTGGGTTTCAGCGGCGGCAAATTCTTCCAACTCGGCCTGTATGACAGCTTAACGCTGTCATCAAATATCGTCCTGAATCGCTATAACAATACTTCTGGGTTTGATTCCTATTCCCTGGGCATTCAATCGGCCTACGCTCACAAGTTCGGATTTGGTGCCTATGCACCAAGACTCGAGTTTGCCGTTGGTGCTCAACAGGTATTCATGGATGGCAGGGCCAGAGACGCTCAAAGCAGTAATGCGCAATTGAGTCTCTCTAAACGTTTCTCACCTGCATTTTCCATGACAGTTGGGGTGGACTATGGTGATAACGACTCCCCCAGTCTCTCTGACGATACTGCCACTCAATCTTTTGGGTACGATCCTAACCTGCGCTTGTCCCTTGAACTTTTCTCATATCACAGCAAGGCTGCCTTCATTCAGGGAGAATATGCTTTTGGGAATGGTTGGCTTTTGGAGGGGCGGATTCGAAGAATTGATGGTGGAACCGTCTCCAGCACTACCGAACCATCACTTGATCTTTATAAGGTTTCCCGCGCGTTTCATTCAGACCCTGGATTCGACTCAGGATGGTTTGCCTATCTGTTAGACGCCGATACTAATGAGTGGTCAGGTGGCTTAAGTATTCCAATTGGTATTGATTCATCGGTGAACATTCGCAGTACCTGGCATGATTCGAAGTCTTCGCTGGATGGTACGTACAAAAATAATATTTTTAGCGTAGGGTATGTTCGAAATTTTTAACAGGGGCCAGAATTGAAGTCAAAACTCACCATAGCATGTTTCACTAGCTTTCTTGCTATTTCAGGCAATGTTTCTGGTCAGCAACTGGAGGTGATGATCAGAGATGCCGAAGGAAACGCTCTTAATGATGCGGTTATAGAATTAGTTCTGGCTGATTCTGAAAAAGCTCAGTATCAGCAACCATCGAGGCAGGTAGTTGATCAGCGTGATAAAGAATTCATACCCACAGTTACGGTAGTCACTGTGGGAAGTGATGTTAACTTTCCTAATAGTGATGACATTCTGCATCACGTCTACTCATTTTCACCCGCTAAAACTTTCAATATTCCACTTTATGGCCAGGGTGAGAACGACGACTACCAGGAGGCCTTCGAGCAAGTCGGTATTGTTGAAATCGGCTGTAATATCCATGACTGGATGCTGGCTTATATCTATGTCTCCGAAACTTCTCTGGCAGCACTTAGTGATGAATCTGGTGTAGCCAGAATCGACAGTGCTCTACAGGGTGAATATAAGTTTCGAGCATGGCATCCAAGAGCTGCAGGTTCAGAAGACGAACTCACTTACACCGTGAATTTAAGTCAGTCCCAAACTACAACAATAGATATTACCCTCGAACTGCAACGTGACAGAAGGGTACGTCGGGCGCCAGGATCGTCCGAACGACGTTACCGCTGAGAGCCAGCTAGTGACTACCAATAATGACAGCACTTTCTCGACTAATGCTGTATTAAACACCGGAAATTCATTCGCATTCCGCAGTTTCCGGTCTCGTCTTATTGTATTTCTACTGCTACTTCTTCTACCCGTGTTTGGAGGGATTTTCTACTACGTTAATCAGAACAATACTGACTACACAGAAGAAACGATAAATACCTACCTGGAGCTGGGTGCTGATGTCTTCGATTTTGTGCGCCAACAACAGGCGTACACCCTGGAAGCGATAATAAATAGTCTGACCTGGGACTTTGGCTTCCGTACTGCCTATGCGGCAAACGACCCCGCGACTTTATTCGATGCTGCCCTCAATGTTCTGGAAAGATCGCTTGGCAGTGCTGATATGTTGCTGATTGCTGATCTCGGTAACGAGGTAATTATCGATACGGAACTACAGGGTGCGGAGCAGCTGAGCGGCACCTGGTTGTCGTTGGTGGAACGGGCAGATCAGAGTGAAGATGGTAGTGCAGACATGATTGCCAATTTGTCAGGTGATCCTTTTCAACTGATTGCTTTACCGTTGTATTTGCCGAGACAAGTTGCCTGGATTATTGGTGGCTTCGCATTGGACCAGGAGTTTGTAAATCAGGTAGGTGAAACCACGCTTTCAGAAGTCAGCATCGTTGCCAGTGAGAACGGACAGGTACAGGAAATTATCGCTTCGACTCTGGACTCCAATTCCCAGCAGGCACTGAGAACCCAGCTTGCAGTTGGTTCAGAGAACAGAGATTCCTTGCAACTCATCGCATTTGAGGAGGAAGAATATACGACCTTGCTGAGAAGCCTCTATCAGGATCCGGATAGCTCGCTGGAGATATTTGCAGCTATCCAGCGCTCCTACGATGAGAACAATGAGAACGTGATTCAGTTTCGTAATCTGCTGATTCAGTTCTATGCGGTAATTCTCATTCTCAGTCTGTTAGCTGTTGTGTTGCTGGCCCGGTCCATCACAAATCCTGTCTCCAGTCTGGCCCATGCTGTAAAGCGCATAGAAGATGGCGACTACAAGATGCGTGCGAACGTTAATTCCCGCGATGAGTTGGGTGACCTTGCAGAATCGGTGAACTCGATGGCAAAGGGTCTGGCTGAGAAAGAGAAAGTACGTGATCTGTTGGGTAAGGTTGTCTCCCAGCAAATTGCTGAAGAACTCCTGAATAATCCAGTAGAGCTTGGCGGAGAAGAGCGCACCGCCACTATTCTGTTTTCTGATATTCGCGGATTCACTACTTATTGCGAAGGTAAATCGCCACAGTCCGTACTCGAAGAGCTGAACAAAGTATTAAGCCAGATTAGCGACATCATTGAGAGACATCAGGGAGTTGTGGACAAGTTCCAGGGAGACGCAGTCATGGCTTTATTCGGGGCACCGATTGCCAGCGCGGATGACTGTGAAAATGCAATGAATGCCGCCTTGGAAATCATTGCTGCATTAGAGGCGACCGACAGTCAACTAAGTGCCTGCGTTGGCATCAATACCGGTCTGGTGGTGGCGGGTAACCTGGGTTCATCTAATCGCCTGAATTACTCTGTTATTGGTGACACGGTTAACCTGGCCGCGCGTCTCGAAAGTCTCACTCGTTATTACAATGTTAATAACATCGTCAGCGAATCAAGCAAGAACGCTGCACCAGGATTCGCCTACCGTGAACTTGATGAAGTCAGGGTAGCTGGCAAGACTCAATCAATTAAAATATTCGAACTTATTGGCAGAGAAGACAGGCTGACCCCGGAGAAGCAGAAGGAAATTTCAGCTTTTCATGCCGCACTAGCACTCTATCGAAACCGCGATTGGGAAGGGGCTCGTCAGCAATTTACGGCAGCCGGATCCACGTGCGAAAATAGCGGTTTGTTGCAAGTTTATCTGGACAGGATTGCACTATATGAAGTCAATCCACCTGACGCTCAGTGGGGCGGTGTTTACTCTTTTGGCAAGAAGTAGCTAACCAGAAATCAATTACCAGGCACTCTTCGTTCAGTAAATCTTTCTATTTGTTTTCCACCTAAACAGGGAACGTTCCAATGAAACTGATTAAACCCTTCCGTGGTTTGCGTCCTACCCGGGAGCTTGCAGCCAGTGTTGCTTCACATCCCTATGATGTATTGAACAGGGAAGAAGCCTATGCGCTTGCTAAAGATAACCCTCATAGTTTTTTACACATTAATAAGCCTGAAGTAGATGTAGACCCCGCATTGAGCGTGTATGACAGTAAGGTTTACGAGAAAGGCAGCGAGAATTTGCAGCGCTTTATCGAGGAAGGAATCCTGGTTAGAGACGAAACTGAACAGTTTTATGTTTACCAACAGCAGATGGGAGACCATGTCCA
This sequence comes from uncultured Pseudohongiella sp., assembly GCA_965227685.1. Classification (GTDB taxonomy): domain Bacteria; phylum Pseudomonadota; class Gammaproteobacteria; order Pseudomonadales; family Pseudohongiellaceae; genus UBA9145. Next base: position 567,594 of record CBDDGA010000002.1, read on the forward strand.
GGTTGGCCTGGTTGCCGCTGCCTCAGTCGCAGCCTATGAAGCGAATCTGATCAAGAAACATGAATTCACTCGCCCTGATAAAGAGGATGATCGGGTCAATCACATGGATGCACTGGGTGCACAGGTTGGCCCTGTGTTTCTGACCTATAAGGCAGAAGAAAGTATCAACAATCTAATCGTCAGTGTTCAACAGAATGAGCCTGAGTATGATTTCACTGCTGACGATGGTACCCGCCACACATTCTGGTTGATCTCTGATACTGAAGTAAGCCAGGCGCTTGAAAACCAGTTTAATGGACTCGATTGTCTTTATGTTGCGGACGGGCATCACCGTTCAGCTGCTGCTTCCCGTGTTCAGAAACTTTATGAAGATCGAAATGGTCAGCACCACGGCGATGAGTCTTACAACTGGTTTTTGGTTGTATTGTTTCCCCATGATCAGATGCAGATATTGGATTACAACCGCATTATCAAGGATCTGGGGAGTTATAGCGCAGAAGAATTCCTTGAGGCGCTTGGTGCTAATTTTCTGATCGAAAAGCTTGCTGACAGGGACGCCGCCAGGCCCAGGCGGGCACGTGAATTCGCTCTTTACCTTGAAAGCAGCTGGTATCGTCTTACTCCCAATGATGCCTTACGGGCAAATATCGATGATGAAGATCCGGTGCAAAGCCTTGATGTCAGCATCATGCAGGAAGCTATATTGACACCTTTTTTGGGCATCAAAGATCAACGCACAGATAAGCGTATTGATTTCGTCGGCGGAATCCGCGGCCTTCAGGAACTGGAGAAGCGAGTAGATTCAGGAGAGTGGGGCGCTGCAATTGCTTTGTACGCCACTTCCATTGAAAGCCTGATGGACATTGCTGATGCCAACGAGGTGATGCCACCCAAGTCCACCTGGTTTGAGCCAAAACTCAAAAGTGGGTTAGTGGTACACGTTTTGGACTGAGGAGCCAGAGATAGAACTGAAGGCATAAAAAAGCCGCGCCTATGCGCGGCTTTTTTATGAATGCTTGACTAATAAACTGTAGCAATTACAAAGAACTAACAGGTTTTATTTAATAAAATTCAAGCACAGGATGCTGACTCAGTCATCGCTGGTGATGGGAGTACGGGAGCTACCAGGTTGCCGCGGAATTTCAATCTCATGCACAAGTAGTGCTTGATTGCGCTTCGTAGGCTCCAGCCTGTATTGGTTATAAGTTTCATGGTTTTCTCTATCAATCTCGGTTCTGCCTATTAAACGCCGCCAACTACCATTTGGTTGACAAGAAAATCGACAATTTTTGGGATTTAGGCGCAAAAAAAGCCGGCGAAATCGCCGGCTTCTCGGAGTATTGGCTATTCGGCTAATTAAGCGACGTTGCGATCGCGCTCATTAACGTCAATTAGCTTACTTTTGCCTATCGCTATTCGCTTGGGCTTCATGGCCTCGGGTATTTCGCGTACCAGGTCTATGTGCAACAGGCCATTCTCAAGTCTCGCTCCTGTGACTTCTATGTGATCCGCCAATTGGAATCGGCGCTCGAAGTTACGGGCAGCTATCCCCTGGTGCAGATAGTTGCGTTCGGTGGACTCTGCCGACTTGTTGCTTTTGACGGTCAAAGTCTGCTTTTCGGTCTGGATGTCCAGTTCTTCTTCACTGAAACCAGCTACTGCCATGGTTATCCGGTAATTGTCCTGATCATGGCGTTCAATGTTATAGGGCGGGTAGCCTGCTGCATTACTGTCCGCACGGCTCACGGAGTCCAGCAATGATGATAAGTGGTCGAAACCGACTGTAGTTCGGTAAAGTGGGGCAAAATCAAAATTTCTCATGTCATATCCTCAAAGATGCCACGGGCATCAAGCAATATGGTTAATCAAGTGTCCACCAGTAGCGGTCGGACGGTTTAGACAGCCTCGGAAGAGCGCTTGCCTTGATTATCTATATGCGGGTGAGGTGTAAAATTTCAAGCGATAAGGAATCAGGGCAGGTACTTCAGCCGCTGATACGCACAGTGTTCATTTTGGAAGAAAGTCAGCTTTGTACCGCAGGCAAAATCCCCAATAAATGTCGTGGTTTCAGGTGTGACCCAGTTCACAATACGATTTGCGGTTGATTTTCAGACTTGGGAAATTAAATTTAGGTGAATCAAACCCTTATATTCTAAAAATGACTTTTTAGTTTAAGAATTTAGAGAAAAACACGGGAATTTTGTTAGTAATTGCTAGCGCTGAAAGCCAAATCTTTGTTAAATCACTAAGTGTTTGATTTAGCTAAGTTTTATAGTATTACAGTTTGGCAATACCTGGAGGGGATCGACCCCTTTCTTGACGCCTGACTGAATGTCTTATCGGCCGCTGCGACAAAAGCCACAGCGACCGCATGCCCACTTTAAATGACTAACAGATCCATAAACTCATTGACCGGCGTCTGTTCCAGTCGGGCCTGATCTTTACAGAGTTCAAAGATTTGCTCACAGCGGGCCGCTGGGAAACGGGTAGCCAGATTCGCCTGGAACTTGGCCTCCAGCAGGGGAATACCTTCCTCACGGCGTCTGCGATGGCCTACCGGGTAGTTAATCTCCACCTTATCCGTGCAATTGCCATCCTTGAAGTACACCTGCAGGCTATTGGCGATGGAGCGCTTTTCCGGTTCCAGATATTCCTTGGTAAATGTCGGATTTTCATGGATTTCCATCTTCTCACGCAGCTCGTCAATGATGGGATTTGCCCCGTGGAAGCTGTCTTCATAGTGCTCTGCAACAAGATTACCGAAAGCCAGAGGTACCGCTGTCATGTATTGCAGGCAGTGATCGCGGTCAGCGGGGTTATTAAGCGGGCCAACCTTACTGATGATTCGAATGGCAGACTCGTGGGTTTGGATCACTATCTTTTCAATGTCATCTAATCGATCTTTAACCTGAGGGTGCAGCTGTACAGCTGCTTCAGCCGCTGTCTGTGAGTGAAACTCCGCCGGAAAAGATATCTTGAATAAGATGTTTTCCATGACATAAGTCCCGTAATTCATTGGAAATGAAAAGGAATTCCCTTTGAAAGACACGTCATAAAAGCCCCAGGTAGGAGTGGTCAGGACGCTCGGATAACCGATTTCACCGCGCAGTGTGAGATCAGCCAGACGCACGGCTCGGGAAGTGGCGTCACCGGCAGCCCAGGATTTTCGGGGACCTGCATTGGGTGCATGACGGTAGGTGCGCAGGCTGGAGCCATCAAGCCAGGCCTGAGACAGGGCATCGATAACCTGCTCCTTACTGCCGCCAAGCATGCGAGTGACTACGGCCGTGGAGGCTACTCGCACCAGCAGAACGTGGCAGAGTCCGACTCGATTAAAGCTGTTCTCAAGAGCTAAAACTCCTTGTATTTCATGGGCTTTGATCATTGCCGTGAGAACATCTCTCATTGAAAGAGGCGGCCTGCCCTCAGCAATGGCCTGTTGGGACAGATAGTCTGCTACAGAAAGAATGGCCCCCAGATTGTCAGACGGGTGGCCCCATTCAGCTGCCAGCCAGGTATCGTTGTAATCTAACCATCTGATAATGCAGCCAATATCCCAGGCTGCCTTTACCGGATCCAGGCGAAATTGCGTGCCAGGCACCCGTGCGCCATTAGGAACCACTGTGCCTTCTACTAACGGGCCCAGAAGTTTGGCGCATTCCGGAAAGCGTAGTGCGAGAAACCCGCAACCCAAAGTATCCATTAAGCAATTGCGGGCTGTGTCGTACGCTTCCGCTGAACTCACGTCGTAGTCACAGACGTAATCAGCAATATCCACCAGCACCTGATCGGGTGCGGGTCGTTCATTCAGGTCAACATTTGAACTCATATAAAACTCTATTAAATCAATAAATTAAATCTACTAGTTAATCTACTCAAAGAATACACTTTGAGCTGTGATCACCATTGCCAGAAGTTCTAGCGGTCCTCGATATTCACCCACTCTGAAGTCTCGGGTCCTGTATATTCTGCGCTAGGTCTGATGATGCGGTTATTCGCTCGCTGTTCCTTCACATGGGCCGCCCAGCCTGTGAGTCGTGACATGACAAAGATCGGCGTGAATAGCTTGGTTGGTATTCCCATGAAATGATATGCGGATGCATGAAAGAAGTCGGCGTTGCAAAACAGCTTCTTTTCCCGCCACATGACCTCTTCGCAGCGCACTGAAACTGGGTAAAGTACTGAATCTCCTACAAATTCTGCCAACTTCTCCGACCATTCCTTGATAATGACATTACGTGGATCAGATTCTCTGTAGATAGCGTGGCCAAAGCCCATGATTTTCTCTTTTCTTTCCAGCATCCCCATGATCTCACGTTCCGCTTCGTCAGCACTCTGCCAATTCTCGATCATATCCATGGCGGCTTCGTTAGCACCCCCATGGAGAGGGCCTCGCAGGCTGCCGATAGCGCCGGTGATACAGCTATGCATGTCAGACAGGGTTGATGCGCAGACCCGGGCCGTGAATGTGGAGGCGTTGAATTCATGCTCGGCGTACAGAATAAGGGAAACGTTCATCACCTGGCTGAACAGGTCATTGGGGGCCTCCCCGGCAAGCATATGAAGGAAGTGTGCACCGATGGAATCATCATCTGTGGCGGTTTCGATGCGTTTTCCTTCATGGGAAAAAACGTACCAATAACAAATAATTGAAGGAAGTACTGCAAGTAATCTATCTATTACCTGATCTTGCTGGGAGAAGTCAGTTTCGGTCTCCAGATTGCCCAGCATAGAACAACCTGTACGCATAACGTCCATAGGGTGCGCGTTTGCCGGAATTCGTTCGAGTACATCCTTTAAGGCCTGGGGCAGCTCCCGCAGCCCCTTGATTTTCTTCACATAGTCATTGAGCTCGTTCCTGGTAGGCAGCTTGCCTCTCAGCAGCAGATAGGCCACTTCTTCAAATTGAGCCTTGGCTGCCAGTTCGCTGATGTCATAGCCTCTGTAGGTTAGTCCAGTCCCGGTCTTCCCCACGGTACAAAGCGCGGTCTCTCCGGCAACCTGACCTCGCAGGCCGGCTCCTCCCAATTTCTTGTCAACCATTCAGGTTCTCCATCTTTTCAAAGTTATTCACAAAATACATGATAAAAATTAACTATGTATTTGTAATTTAATAATTAATTTGTAAATAGATTATCTAGTTTTTGCTCGTAGGCGTGATACCCGAGGACTTCATAGAGTTGCTCCCGGGTCTGCATCCGATCTACAACTTCTGTTTGATCTCCATTACTCGCGATCGACTGATACACCTCCTGTGCGGCCTTGCTCATGGCGCGGAATGCACTCAGGGGGTAGAGCACCATGGCTACGCCATTGGTGGCCAGCTCGGCGCTGTTGAAGAGCGGTGTTTTGCCGAATTCAGTAATATTGGCCAGCACGGGTACCTTGACCGCGTCGGCAAACTGTCTGTATTGAGATAACTCCAGCATGGCTTCCGGGAAGATCGCATCGGCTCCAGCTTCTACACAGGCAACGGCACGCTCGATCGCTGCATCCATACCTTCGACCGCAAGCGCGTCAGTGCGGGCCATGATGACGAAATCATCGTCGTTGCGAGCATCCACAGCTGATTTAACCCGGTCCACCATTTCATTAAGAGAAACAATGGCTTTATTGGGCCGATGGCCACAGCGCTTCTGAGCAACCTGATCTTCAAGATGAACCGCAGCTGCCCCGGCTTTTTCCATGGCAGAAATTGTGCGCGCGATATTGAATGCGCCCCCCCAGCCGGTATCGATATCAACCAATAACGGTAACTCACTGGCATTACAGATGCGTTCTACGTCGGCAACCACATCGTTTAAGCTGGTAATCCCCAGATCAGGCAGGCCATATGACGCGTTGGCCACGCCTCCGCCGGAGAGATAGATGGCCTGATGACCTGCGGTTTCAGCCAGCATGGCGCAGTAGGCGTTTATTGTGCCCACAATCTGCAGAGGGTTATTGTCAGCAAGGGCGCCTCGAAAGCGTGCGCCAGGGCTAGTTTTTTTCATTCTCTTAATCCTTAAGAAGGTGATTTATCTGTTTGATCTAATTGACTAATGAGCATTTTCTTGGCATTGGAGATATGACGCCGCATGAGCATTTCCGCGAGTTCACAATCTCTCTCTTCGATTGCGTCCACGATCCGGTGATGCTCTCTGAAAGCCTGCTCGGGGCGAGAGGGCTGCCGGCTGGTTTGTACTCTATAGAGGCGAAGGAGGTGATACAGCTCGTTGCAGAGTAGCTGAAACAGCCTTTTGTTGCCGCTCATCTGCACAACCTGGAAGTGAAAATCCAGATCCCCTTCCTGTTGGTAATAGCGACGGCCATTCTCGGATTGGATCTGCTGTTCGTGTTGAGCTAACAGCTGGCGCAGGGAATCGCATTCCGAGCTATCAGCATGCTCCGCAGCCAGGCGACAGGCCAGTCCTTCTAATGATTCTCGAATTTCATATATTTCAATAACTTGAGAACCATTTAAGGAAACTACTTTGGCACCTACATTAGGTTTGATATCCACCAGTTTGCAGCCTTCGAGTCGCCGTATTGCTTCTCGGAGTGGTCCGCGACTGATGCCATAGCGTTCGGCAAGCTGAGGTTCATTGATCTTGGATCCGGGAGGGAATTCGCCACTCACGATGGCGCGACGAAGCTGGTCGAAGACATTGTCAGACAGAGTGCGGGCTTCCTCAGCTACGCCGGCTTTTGCATCCATAATGTCAACAATATCTGTCATAGGCGGCGAATATTACCATAATTGACGAATAAATCACGATATTGTTGACAATATGTGTAAAACTCATTGGTTTTCCTGGTTCTGGCTATACCGATTGAGAGTTCAGGAAGCTCTGGTGGCCAAGTGGGCAGGGAGTGGTTTGATTACTCTGAGGTTGGCAGAAGAGGTCTAACAGCTGGTGCTAGTAGTGGGCCAAACAGCTTTTCTTGGCTATAGTGAATTTGAAGTCATTCCTAGATTTTCAGTCTATGGCCTTTGAAAAATTTCAGGATTTCCTTAGCGGACTGGTTAAGCGTCAGCGGGAATTATTTTCGGGTTCCGAGCAGGATTCCATCGAGAAACTGGTAGAGCGCTTGATGGGGAGTGAGGGTGAGGTGTCCGGGATCGTTACTGCACGGCAGGTGCTGGATCGATATGTTGGTTTGAATGAGGAAGAAAAATTAGCCTTTTTCCAAAGTCTGGAGCAGGACTTCAATGCGAATCCGGTTATGGTTCGCCTCGCCTTTGAAGCCTATGATAAGGATCCCAGCAGTTTTAACCTCGGCACCCTTTCCAAGGCAAGCGAGCCCCTGCGTCACGAACTCCTTCGACGACTGAATCAAACCCCGGGTGCAACCCATGATCTGGTTGCCATGCGTTCGGATCTTTTAGGGCTACTCAAGGTGCATCCTGAATTGTTAGCCGTCGACAATGATTTTGTTCGGCTATTTACGTCCTGGTTTGGAAGAGGGTTTCTTGAGCTTCGCACCATAGATTGGTCAACGAGTGCCGCAGTTCTGGAGAGAATTATTCGCTATGAAGCAGTGCACGCCATTAAAGACTGGGATGATCTTCGCAGCAGAATAGACCCGCCTAACCGGCGCTGTTTTGCCTTTTTTCATCCTGCCCTTGTAGATGAGCCTCTAATATTCGTTGAGGTGGCTTTAACTGCAGAAGTTCCTGGATCGATATCGGCGATTCTTGATGAGGAGCACAGTGAAGAACCATCAGTGGACTTCAAAACTGCTGTTTTCTACAGCATTAGCAACTGTCAGCCAGGTTTGCGTAATATTTCTTTTGGAAATTTTCTGATTAAGCAGGTTGTGCAGGAGCTCCAGGTCGAATTTCCTTCTATCAAAACTTTCGTGACCCTATCCCCGGTTCCCGGCTTTGATCGATGGTTAAAAACTCCAGGCAACGATGATGATTCTGATTCCTCAGAATCCTCTGAAGCTTTGGAGCAGAGTAAAGAGGAGTTGAGTGCACTACCAGCAAGTGTGGAAACAGCTGAAGAACAGGCTGACGATATCCGGGCTTTGGTATTCAATTACTTAACCGGCGCGCGCCGAGGTAAACATCCTATTGATCCGGTTGCCCGGTTTCATCTGGGGAACGGTGCTTCCTTATACGACATTCATGCCTTTGCTGATCTCAGCGACAAAGGACTGATTCAATCACGGGGTGCCATGGTGAATTATCTATATGACTTGAGTTCAATTGAGCTTAATCATGAGGCCTATGCCAATGAGGGTGTCGTCAGGCATAGCGACAAGCTGAAATCACTTCTGATTAAATCCTAGTTTGATTCTTGTTATTGAGAGATAACAGGTTCCTCGAATCAGTTATATGCCCGAAGTATATTCATTTAGCTGTTACAATAGCCGTTTGCACAACGTCCTATAAAGAAACATGTCTTACTCATCCCCAGATCAGCACAGCGGCAATAGGTCGGCGGTACTTGATGCCAATGAACTGCGCGCCATGTATCGACGCATAGCAGAGAGCGGCGAATTAGGCCGTTCGAGACATTATCAGGCAATGCTGGAATATCTGGTGGAGAGCTCCATCAGTGGTCACTCCCCCAAGGAATTCGAGCTGGCGGTGGAAGTTTTGGGTCGCGGTGCGGACTTCGACGTGTCCAGCGATAGCTCAGTGCGGGTATGCGTGCATCAATTAAGGAAGAAGCTCGATTCTTACTACCAAAAATGTGAGCCCGACGCGGCCTGTCAAATTTCCATACCCAAGGGCCAGTATTCTATTGCGGTTGTACAAAATCAGCCCACAGTTAAGCATAAAGATGAGCCTGTCCAGGATTTTTGGCGATCAAAATTAAATACAAGCCTGCTCGTTACAGCCTGTCTGCTGCTGATTGCTAATTTGGGATACATGGCACTTAATCAGAATAAGGAAATACACAAAGAAATTATCCCTGTGGCTCAACACCCAATTTGGAACCCAGTGCTGGGAGATGACAAGCCAATCCTGCTGGTAATGGGGGACTACTATATCTTTGGTGAGCTTAATGCTAACGGGAATATTGCCAGAATGGTCCGGGAGTTTAACGTCAACTCGCCCTCAGATCTGGAAGACTTGCGGTTCAGTGATATTGAGAGAGCCGAGAACTACCTGGATCTGGATTTGAGCTATATGCCTGAAGGCAGTGCCTTTGCTCTGACGCGCATAGTCCCCATACTCCAGGCGAGTGAGAAACCTGTGAATATTACTATGATGTCGGACCTCACCATGTCGGACATCAAAAACAATCACATTGTCTATATTGGTTACATTAGCGCTCTTGAAAAACTAACGCAGTTGTCATTTGCTGGATCTGGTCTTCAAATTGGCCGAAGTTATGACGAGTTGTATAACAGAGAGACAACTGAATTCTATACCAGCGATGCTGGTCTGCCTGAAGAAGGGCAGGCCTTCAAAGACTATGGCTTGTTTGCCAGCTATGCAGCGAGTGTAGATAGCCAGGTTATCTTAATTTCGGGAATGCGTGATGCTGGAATGATGCATACAGCGCAGGCACTCTCGAATACTTCCAGCCTGGATAAGCTGATGCTGTCGATGGAATCAGATACTGATGAAGCACTGTCCAGCTTTGAGGCTTTGTTTGAGGTATTTGGAATTGACCGTATGAATTTCAACGGCAATCTCGTCTATGCCAACCACCTCGATACGGAAAAAATTTGGGATAGTTGGCAACCCTCCCAGTTCAATTGATCGTTCCTGAAACTGCGGGTGTATTACGCACTAAAAAACATGTCCTGTTAGCAAGACAGGGGCAGCCAAATACGCAGCGGCATACTGATGCAGCCGAATCAGATCTTCTCCTGGGCTTCTGTCATTCGAATGTGATTAGTCCTGTGTAACTAGCTGATGAAGGTCTCGCTACCAGATAGTCATTCAGTTCACCCGATTTTCTCGAACGGCATCCCGCCTTCTTTTTATCGCCATGCGTTTTGCTTTGTCATCTCCATACTTGTTTACAGAAAAGTAAGCGTTTTTCTGTCGGCGGCGTGCACCTTGTCCTTCCTGCCAGGTTGCAACCCAGGAGTTGTCCTTCTCTGAGAAACTAACTCCAATCTCACCTGACGAGTTTAGTGGCGAAATTTTACGAGGACTGTATTTAGCATATGGCCAGTTTGCGCCGTAAATCTTTCGACCCTGTTTGTCCCGTACTTGTTTGGCAGCAGCAATAGCTTTCTGTTTGCCGCCGTACTTTTTGAATGGAAAAGACTGTTGGAAGTTCTTGCCGTCATATTTGATCCGAACCCAGGCGCAGTTGGTGCCCCGGGATTCTATGATGCTGATGTGATGTAGTGCTCTTAGTTTTTTCACGTTCATTGCTCCTATTTGATGGGGAACATAGTGATGTAGGACTGAGCGCTTTCCAGAGTGTTGCTGTTATGACTTGTATATAAGGAATAGTTCAGCCGGTGTTTCTTGCAAAATTCGAAGAAGCGACTTGCTGTATCTGACCAACACAAAATTCAGTTTACACCCATAATATGGGTCTATCTATAGTGCACTATCGGGGAAGTGACGGGAGGAGCGCCTGAGTTCAGGCGTGAGCTGCCATGTGTTGGATCACACCGGGCTTGCGGCTCTCGACATGGGAAATGCTGTATTGATAGTTCTTGGCACTTGGATCAATATCCATCGCTTCATCGATTGCAGCCTCGAGATCTGCCTGTGCAGCCTTTCTCGTGAGATAGGGACCCGAAATCTTTACTTGCAAACTTGGCTCATTGGGAGCAGTTGCTACGATATAGAAATTTTTTGCGTTCACTTCTCTTTACTACTTTTAAGCCTTAGTGCCACTTTTCGCTGCTTATCAAAATCCGTTTCTAATACTCTTCCTAGAATCGGAATCCCTATAGTTTGGAGCAGATCGTGCTCAAACCACGACATATAGGGCTAGTATCGGCCGCGTATTTAAAACCAAGAGTGTTTCCAGTACAAGGTCAAAAGCCGATTTGGAGGTGACTAAATAACCTGGGCAAAGGACTTGATGGCCTCTCCTGGTAGTCCATTCCATGCCGATGCTTACAGACTAATCCTAGTCGAAAGGGCTCAGTGTGCGCAGGGTCACAAACTCAGCTTCTACGAAGACCCAGAGATGAATTTCCCGACGCATGGCATGGGTTATTGAAAGTGTAGCAGTCATCCAGGGACGTATATTTATTTATACGTCAGCAGCCTGAACTCGGATGATGGGTTGAGAGCAGTGTAAAGGGAGTCTGGGCCTCGAATCAGGCGCGACCCACATTATTCTGGCTGGTTCTGGAGGTGGTATTGCCGGTCGCCGTGTAGAGCTTCTGCTCCTTTGAGATGCCTCTCATGATATCTAATTGACGGCTGTTTCTTTTTCGAGAATTAGAAATAAGAATTCCGTTCAACTCATTGAAATAATTGCATTTATCAATGATACGCCGACACTTGGACAAGAGCTCGCAGGCAAATCTCGCCTCACTGTCAGCAGATTTGCTGAGAACGGACATTAGCTCACTATCGGTGCTGCTTAAATCTTGTATCTGCAGCCAGTCTTTGCGGGATTGCTGCAAGCGCTCAAGCGTGTTCAGGGATTCGGATTTTGTGGTTAGCAGCAACTGAAGCCCGGCTAAATCGCGGGATTCCAACAGCTGTTTTTCGGTTTCCAGTACACCTAGCAGAGATTCTGTGCAGCTCAACTCTTGCTGTAATTTAGTTGCCAGCTCAGCGAAAACAGTCATCAACGTTCTAGGGATGTCTCAAGATCCAGCATCTTCTGCGCAATACTTTCGCTGTCGATATTGTAGTCGCCGGCTTTGATTCGGTGATGAAGATCTACGACGCGAGCCGCATCTACATCGGGAAGTTGTTTGATGCGCTGCTCCAGTGCACTTAAATCCACAGCCTGTGAACTGAGCGCTACCGTGTCAGTGGAGGGGTTGTTGGAATCGACACTGACTGATCTGCGGTCACCACGAAAACTGGTTACCACGCCCGCATTCTTGTTGCGATTATCAGGAGGAGTATGAGTTGGATTGGGCCCGATTTTATTCACTGTCTTACTACTTCCATATCCATATTAAGTGCGTCTTACATTCCCTGCGTCCCGCACAAATTTATTTGATCTCAAGCATTGGTTCCAGCGCTGTAGCACGATTTCTGCTGCAATTAACAATGCAATGACCAGGCCAGTTTGTAGCGGGTCTAAATTATAACGACTGGTGTAAAAATATCTTTAAGTCCGTTTCCTTGTTTGGATTTAACTGCTTAGAGCGTTGGCTTCTAATAATCTCAGCTTTATCTAAGTTGCTGTTATAACTGTATTTTTACCTTTCCTGCAGCAACTACTACGGCCTGTACTACAAGTTTTGAACTGGTATTTCTGACATCAATCAGCTTGCCTACTTCACCGTCTTCCAGTGCCTCTGCCTGCTGCCTTACCTGCAGATTTTCCGTTTCTGCAACCAGTTGCACCATATCCCCGCGTTGCACTACTTTGGGAAGCCTTAAAGATTCCAGCGCTACCGGGCTACCCACGGTTAGGGAGTGCTTCAGTTCCTTTCCAATAGCCTGTTGCGATTCAAATAATGGAGTGCGGCGCAATTGGCTGATGTCCAACTCCTGCAATCTGAGGTGAGACTCTTCCAGCAACACCCCTCTGCTGAGTGTATGGCTTGCTACCAGCACTGATTCAAAGATTTTTATTTCTACCGGTACATACTTTGTCCAGGCATAGTCTCCGGCACATTGAACTTTGACCTGCACACGGCCCAGAGCGCGGCCGTTTCCATTAAGTGAAAGCAGGAGATCCTGCGGACACGCAGTCAGGCGAAGTCGAGGATCAATGTTCCCGACCTCGATTTCTACACGGCGACCGGAACTATGACCCATAGAACTGGTCTCGGCCTCCAGAAAGCTTCTGACCTCTGAGCGCAGGCTTGTGGGATCAATCGAGGCAAGCTCTTCATCCCCCATCGCCGGCATTAGATAGCAGGCTGCGACTAAGGCCAGGATATTTTTAGAACTCTGAATCATTGAATTTTTATGCTGTATGGCATCAAAAAGCGATTCTTCTGAGTGTAGGCAAGGAATATAAAAAAAGCGCTGCCTATTTTTCTAAATTTTGTAGCACTCGCGGGTATGCGGCAATTGTACGGAAGGGCGCGGCAACGGATTGCCGCTTTTATTCCGACGTTGACTGCTTGACTGATGAATAGTCAGCAAACAACAGCGATTTTTCGGGAGCGATGGAGTTGGCATAGGCCTTGCTGCTGAACATCCATGATCAACTTAACCAGCGAGATAATCGGCGCTAGATCTTGGGCAGAGAACAATGGCTATAGGTTTTGAAAAGGCTTTAGGTATTCACGAACAGGCTCTATTGCTGAGAAGTAAAAGAACCGAAGTGCTGGCTAACAATATTGCGAACGTAAATACGCCTGGATTTAAAGCTCGGGATATAGATTTTTATAATGTGCTCAAGCAGCAAACTGGCAACGACAGTTCAGCATCTCTGACACGTAACTCACCACTACATTTTTCCTCGCTGAACTCAGCGGACAAAGTTACTTTGTCGTATCGAGTTGCCGCGCAGGCTTCCCTTGATGGAAATACTGTGGATGAACAATTAGAAAATGCAGCATTCGCCCGCAATGCCCTGGATCATCAGGCATCTTTCCAGTTTCTCAATGGCAAGTTCATGGGGTTAATGAAAGCCTTGCGAGGAGAATAAGTTTTGTCTTTTAAGGATATATGTAGAGAGTGAAACCATGAGTCTGGGAAATATATTCGATATAGCTGGAAGCGGAATGAGTGCACAATCAGTGCGGCTCAATACGACAGCGAGTAATCTGGCTAACGCCGAAGTGCCGGCGTCTTCTGCAGATGAAGCCTATCGTGCCAGGTATCCTTTATTTTCAACGGTTCAGGCACAGCTTCAGACTGAGATGTCAGGTGGAGACTCTAAAGCAGGCTCTGGTGTGAGTGTAAAAGACATTTTGCAAAGCGATGCTCCAGTACAGGCTCGTTACGAACCAGAACATCCGTTAGCAAATACAGAAGGTTATGTGTTCTATCCAAACGTAAATGTAGTGGAAGAAATGACCAATATGATCTCGGCTTCCCGGTCGTTTCAATCAAATGTGGAAGTAATGAATGCAACAAAAACCATGATGCAGCGCGTGCTGACGCTGGGTCAGTAGTTTAATCCGAGCCCATAATAGGGCTTTTGACGGCAGGAGGCTGTCATGTCAGACATAACAAGTGGTGGACTGAGCTCTGTTTTGAGTCAGTATGAATTCAAGGATGAAGTAGAGGAATCGCCTGATCAGGATCTGGGCAGAGACGAGTTTCTAAAGTTGTTGGTAACTCAGTTGCAGAATCAGGATCCTCTCAGTCCACAAGAAAATGGCGAGTTTGTTGCTCAGTTGGCGCAGTTCTCTTCATTGGAAGAAGCGCAGAAACTTAGCAGTAGTTTTAGTTCCTTTTCAGATAAATTTCTTGCTGCCCAGGAAGAGCAGTCGTCTTCATTGTTAGAGCAGACACGCAATCTGTCCGAAAATTTCGGCAGTTTTGTGGACAATTCCGTCTCTACTCAACACCTGCAGGCCACTTCACTGGTTGGCCGACCTGTGCACGTACTTAGTGACGTAACTTATCTGCCGGAAGAAGGGGCTGTGAGCATAATTGCAGACCCGGCTTCTGATGTAGATGAGGCTGTGGTCAGAATTTATGACGAGGACAACAATCTCGTTGACAGCTATGACCTTGGAGAAAAACCAGCTGGTCGCAATGAGTTTATCTGGACTGGTGAGGATGCTGATGGCAATCGGTTTGACGCCGGTATGTATCGCTTTGAAGTGGAATTCACCAAAGGAAACAACCCGGTGGATACGCCTGTTTATCTAAGTAGCAACGTAAATAGCGTGACTATAGAACCCGGCGGCGCCCTTACTTTGAATCTGGCAGGGATCGGACCAACGCCTATGTCAGATGTCATTCAAATTAACTAATTTCTCGGACACCCAGGGAAGGATACACAATGAGTTTTAATATTGGACTAAGTGGACTTAGCGCAGCTTCTGAAGAAATCAACATTACCGGTAATAATATTGCGAATGCCAGCACAATAGGTTTTAAAAAGTCGCGAACCGAATTTGGCGATGTATTTGCAGCGTCTGTACTGGGCGGAGGTGGTGGCACTCAGCAAGGTAGCGGTGTTGCCCTGCAGAACATTGCCCAGGATTTCTCACAAGGCAATATCAGTTTCACAGACAATTCTCTGGACCTTGCAATTAATGGCAAGGGATTCTTTGTCTTAAAGTCTGGTGCAGGTACTGCCTATACCAGGGCAGGAGCCTTTGGTACTGATAAAGATGGCAATATCATTAACAGTCAAGGTGAAAGACTACAGGGATTTGCGCCAACAGCTAATGGCGATGCATCGGGGGGCGGACCACTAACTGATTTGTCAGTTACAACCGGCGAAATCGCGCCAGTCGCTACTACCGAAGTAAACAGCGTGATTAATCTTGACGCCAGTGCTTCGCCATCTTCAATTATCGGTACCAACCTGGTGAGTAACAACGGTACTTCCGGTGATCCACAAGTCGGTGTGCAATCAGCCAGAACAGCAGAATTGCGAGGTAGAATCTCTACAGCAGGTACCGATTTTTCCGGTACGACTGCAGCTTCTACCACCGGCGCGTTCAATATTTCCAGCGGTCTTGCTTTTGCTACAGCAGGTGGTAATCAGGGATTCTCAATCTCGGTTAACGGCGGCGCATTCCAGGCAATTGATCTCAGTGGTGCTGACACAAACAGTGAGGCAACTCTTATTGCTCATGTTCAGGCGGAGTTGGACGCCGTACTTACGCCACCAAACAATGTTGTAGTGTCGGCAGAAAACAATCGCCTGGTTCTCACCACGGCTGCTACTGGCGATAGTTCAAATATTACCATCGGAAATCTGGTAGAAGGCCTTGCGCAAAATATTGTGACAGCTGGCACCAGTGTGAGCGGAAAAACCGCTCCGCCGACCGGATTCAGAATTACTCTTGACGGAGATTTCAGAGACATCGTAATCGACCAGGACTTTTCCAACAGTGGCCCGGCAGCCCTGGCATTAGGTGGCGGCGCTGGGTCCGGTAATGAGGCATTGGAAGATTCTATCCAGTCGCAGATTAATTCTTCACCAAATCTTACGGGACGAATTACAGTAACCGTCGATAATGATGGGACTGTACGCTTCGAAGCGACTGAACCAGGTGAGCAAAACCTCACCATTGATCCGGTTATCACAACAGTGGGCAGTGTTAATTTCGATCAGATTGTAACTTTTGAGACAGATCGTCGCGAAGGTACTCTGAATATCGCTAATCTGGATTTTTCCGGTGGTAACTCAACATCATTTACAGTGACAGCCGACGGTACTTCCCAGCAGATTACCCTGACTGCCGATTACACCAGTGGTGGTGCACCCGGTGGAAATCTTGGCGATCATCCAGAGTCGCCTCTGGAAGCTCTGGAAGACGAGATTCAGCGGCAAATTAATGCTTCAGCACTACCGGGAGATGTAAAGGTCTCTATTGGTGCGGCTGGCGATATCGTATTTGAATTGACCGACCCAACGGTAACATCCCTGGAAGTAGTCAGTGATAGTACAACTGCTGCGGCTACAGGTGGGATAGACGTCAGCAACGGATTTAATTTTGATGGTCTCAATGGAGGTACTCCATACACATTTACTATTGCCTATTCTGTCGGTGGTGGACCAACTGTTACTTCTAATCCAATCGCATTGACATCAAACTACAGCAGTGGCACCGCGTTAATAAACGGCATTCAAAATGCTATCAATACCGATGCCAACTTCTCTTTCAGCCCTGGGAACGAAGAGGTAATTGCCCGCATTGATCCAACGACAGGCTTTCTGATTCTTGAAACTGCCGATGCAGGTCCTTTGTCTCAAATCGGTGTGACAGTCACCGCTCCTGGCCCAGTGCCGACACCTTCGGTGGTAGAGGATACAACCGGCGCACCCGGTGGTGTGCTGAATGGCACAGGTCCAGCTGTTGACTTCAATACTTATGTCAATCTGGTTGGTGATGAGCTCGATAACACAGGCGCTGATGCGATCACCAACGGCTATGCCAGTGAAGTAATCGAAATTACTGACTCATCAAACAACACACAATTGATCAACGTACCGGCTGGCGCTTCAGCCAATGAGGTGGCGCAGTTGTTCGCCAATGTGAATGGTGTCACGGCTGATGCCACCACTGTGGCCTACATCATTGCCTCTAACCGCGGGGACCCTGAAAATCTGGGTGCCGGACAAAGTGCTGACATCGATTCCAGTTTACCGCTACGCTTCTCGATAAACGGAGTAAGCTTTGAAACTGCGGAAACAGATCCTGCCGGGCGGATTGCCGATCTGGCTTCGCAAATTAATGCCACGACGGGGAGCTTGTCCGCTCAAGTAGTACTGGATTCCAACGGCTCTGAAATTCTTGAAGTAACAGACAATAACGGCCTGGATTTGGTGTTTTCAGGTGGTTCCACAGGACAGGGGTCGATTACCGTTCTCGGTTCTGTGCGGGATCCCGCTACAGGCGAGCCGGAAGTTTCGCCATCCACAGCAGATGCGCAACAACTGACCAATCTGGCAAACCTTAACCAGGATGCAATCCGCATTGGTGGCGTTGTTGATTTCACTCTGGATGAAGGTGTGTCATTTGCTGATGCTGCAGAAACCAATAACGGTACTGCAATTGCGGCAACGTCAAATAGCATCTTCGGCAATATTTCCGATGCCAATTCTTTACAGGGAACCAGCTTTGAGCTGAATACTTTTGACCCTGACAACCCGGATACCTATTTCCGGTCCACTGCTGTCGCTATTTACGACAGTGTGGGTAATCAACACACTCTTACTCAATACTTTGTGAAGGAGCGAGATGTTGATGGCACTGCCGTACAGGGTGGTGTCTGGAGCGTCTACTTCCAGATTGATGGAGAAAATATTGGCTATGATCCAAACACGCCGGAAGAACCTTCTCTTATGAGATCGACTATTGTGTTTGATCAGAACGGACGTTATGACGCCAGTAATGATCCAATCTACGTAACCAACTGGACACCCCAGGATGCCAATGGCAATCCCAGTACAGCAGCCGCTGGACCGCTGGGAGGAAATGTCGACGCCGTTGGTGATGTCAATTACTCAAATTTCGAAATTGACCTGACTGACCTTACTCAGTTCGGTGGCGACTTCGCGGTCAATTCCAACACACAGGATGGTTTCGCCAAGGGTCAGTTGGTTGGCCTGGATATCGATATCAAGGGTGTGATCTTCGCTCGCTTCTCTAATGGTCAATCTCAAATTCTTGGTGAGGTGGCACTAGCAGACTTTGCCGATCCTTCAGGTCTGGCCAATATAGGTGGCACCCGATTTGCTGAAACCGCTGAATCGGGAGCAGGAACAGCGAGTGGTGCGGGAACGGCAGGTCTTGGTGTTATTCAGTCAGGTGCGCTGGAGGAGTCAAATGTGGATCTTTCCGACCAGCTGGTGAAGATGATTATTTCGCAGCGAAACTTTCAGGCAGCTGCACAAATAATCGAGGCTGCTGATTCAACCACGCAGACCATTATCAATCTCTAAGTAGACTGAGAGTCGATAGTGAGATAGCGAACTAAGAGCATAAAGTAGTATGGATAAAGCAATGTACATCGGCATGACAGGTGCCAGCCAGGCCATGCAGGCCCAGAGTGTGAACGCCAACAACCTGGCAAATGCCAGCACTACTGGCTTTAGAGCCGATCTGGTACAGGCCACTTATGAGGAGAATCCGGGAGCGCCGTTAAATTCCCGTATCTACAACCGGCTGCTGGAAACAGCAACGGATTTCAGCACCGGCTCGCTGCTTCAGACTGACAATGAGCTGGATATCGCGATCGCTGGTGAGGGTTTTATAGCTGTGCAAACACCGGATGGTGGTGAAGCCTACACCCGTGCTGGCGACTTGCAGATCACAGCATTTGGAGAGTTGATGACCGGCAGTGGCTTGCCGGTACTTGGCAATGCGGGTCCTATCGCTATTCCGCCCAATCAAAAAATAGAAATAGGTACCGATGGCACAATCTCTGTGCTGGAGCAGGGGCAGGGCGCGGAAGCTATCACCGCATTCGATCGTATCAAGTTGGTCAATCCACCGTTGGAAGACATTGAAAAGGGTGATGATGGTTTGATTCGTCGCAGCGATGGCAACGACGCATTGGTGGATGGTGCGGTTAGAGTGCAGTCAGGGTTTATCGAGAATAGTAACGTTAATGTCGTGGACGCGATGGTGGATATGATTTCTTTGACGCGCAACTACGAGTTGAATGTAAAGATGATAAAGACTGTTGAAGAAAATTCCGAAATGTCGGCACGGCTATTGCAGACAAGGTAGAAGGTTAATCACTGTAAGTAATTTGACAGCAAAAGCCTGGTAACAGTCAGGGACTTGACGGTTACAGGGAATTGATCTCGATCGATTTCGTCAGGCTTCAAACAATGAAGGGATTCGAACAATGCACTCAGCACTTTATGTGTCGAAAACTGGTTTAAGTGCGCAAGACAAGAAACTCACCAGTCTTTCCAACAATCTATCAAACGTAGCCACTAATGGCTTTAAACGCGACCGTGTCGTCTTCGAGGATCTGTTGTATCAGATTCAGCGCCAACCGGGTGCGAATTCTACTCAGGACACACAATTGCCCAATGGCTTGCAGTTAGGAACCGGTGTTCGAACTGTGGGTACACAAAAAGTTTTCAGTCAGGGAGCGCTGCAGACTACTGAGGAAAGTCTTGATCTGGCAATCAATGGTCGCGGCTTCTTCGAGATAGTAATGCCCGATGGAACCTCAGCCTATACACGGGATGGTCAGTTTCATCTGAATCAGGATGGGCAAATTGTTAATGCTGCCGGGCTGGCGCTGCAACCACAGATAACTGTTCCGGAAAATGCCGCCACTGTAACGATTGGCACAGATGGAACCGTAACAGCGGTGATTGATGGACAGGCTGCTCCGACTAACCTGGGTAACATCACACTTGTGGATTTTACTAATCCTGCTGGTTTACAGGCAGCAGGCAGCAATCTGTACCGCGAAACTGCTTCCAGTGGTACACCCACTCAGCAGACAGCCGGACAAAATGGCGCCGGTACTATCGTCCAGGGTGCCCTGGAAAATTCCAATGTCGAGGTGGTAGAGGAGTTGGTCAATATGATCACCACTCAACGTGCCTATGAAATGAATTCAAGGGTTATTTCAACTGCTGATCAGATGCTGCAATTCCTGAGTCAGAATTTATAGCGGAGTAGTTAAATGAGAAAACATGCTTTGATGTGTCGTCTTGCAACATTGGTAGTTGCACCACTGATACTGGCGGCGTGCCATGTCCCGGAAAAGTATGCAGAGCCCATGCCTAATGATCCCCGCTATGCGCCTGTTTACACCCATACAGCAGCGATCAATCCAGCACCAACAGGTTCCATCTATCATCGTGCAACGGCTGTCGATCTTTATCAGCGAAGGGCGCATCGAATTGGAGATATCCTGACTATCGTTCTGAACGAATCTACGTCAGCAAGCAAGTCATCCAACACCTCTTTTAGCAAAGCTAATGATAGTTCTGTGACAGACCAGACCGTAGCCGGAAGTGGTTTTCTTGGTACTGGTATTACTTTGAATGGCAGTGTCAGTTCCAACGTTGATTTTAGTGGTGAAGCGGATGCAGACATCAGCAATCAGTTACAAGGTCGCATCACCGTTTCCGTAGCGGACGTATTACCCAATGGTGTGTTATCCGTGCGAGGTGAGAAATGGCTGGAGCTGAGTAGGGGCGCAGAGTTTATTCGTATCAGTGGCCTGGTTAGGCCGGATGATATTACACCGTTGAACACCATAGACTCCACGCGAATAGCAGATGTGAGAATCGCATACAGTGAAACTGGAGAATTGGCCAATGCGAACCGGGCAAGCTGGCTCAGCAAGTTCTTTATTAGTGATATCTGGCCTTTTTAAGCACGGCAAATTTAGGCACAGAAAATTTAAGCAGAGCTAACAATATCCCTGCAAGCAATCAGGATTCTTAAATGAGATTTAGTAAGCAGTTCATTAAAGCACTAGTCGTTGCTATGTTCACCATAGCTGCCTTTCCTGTATTCGCCGAACGATTAAAGGATCTGGCAACTCTGCAAGGAGTACAGTCTAATTCTCTGGTAGGAGTTGGCCTGGTCACAGGTCTGGATGGTACCGGTGACCAGACTACCCAGGCACCGTTTACCGCTGAATCATTTCGGGCCTATTTGAATCAATTCGGAATTCCATTACCCCCGGGGCAGAACTTCCAATTGCGCAATGTTGCTGTGGTTTCTGTTCAGGCTGAGTTGCCAGCATTTTCCAAACCAGGTCAAACCATTGATGTAACTGTTTCTTCTCTGGCGAACGCTACCAGTCTTCGAGGTGGCAGTCTGGAAAGAACGTTTTTACAAGGCGTCGACGGCCAGGTTTACGCAATAGCCCAGGGCAATCTAATTGTCGGTGGTCTGGGAGTTGATGGGGCTGACGGTTCAAGGGTAACGATTAACGTCCCGAGCGTTGGCCGTATTCCAGGAGGCGGCAGTGTGGTTCAGGAGGTGAAAACCGCTTTTGCTCAGGGAGACTCAGTAATTTTTAACTTGCGTGATGCTGATTTTACAACCGCTCGTCGTGTCTCCACAGCTATCAATGAATTGCTCGGTCCCGGTTCAGCAGAAGCGATGGATGCGGTTTCTATAGAGGTGACCGCTCCTATGGATCCTCAGATGCGGGTTGCTTTCGTGAGTGAGCTGGAAAACATACAAATTAATCCTGGAGCAGCAGTTGCGCGAGTGATCGTCAACTCGCGAACAGGAACGATTGTTATTGGTGACCAGGTCAGGGTTTCGCCAGCGGCTGTTACCCATGGCAGCCTGACGGTGACAATCTCGGAGTATTTCGATGTTAGTCAACCAAATCAGTTTGGCCAGGGAAATACCGTGGTTGTCCCGGACTCAGAGTTGCAAGTGGATCAGGAAAGTAATCGCATGTTTGTATTTGACCCGGGGCCAACTCTCTCTGAAATTGTACAGGCGATCAACGCTGTTGGTGCGGCTCCAGGCGATCTGGCGGCAATTCTCGAAGCGTTGAAACAAGCCGGTTCATTGAAGGCAGATCTGGTTGTTATCTAGGTAGTTCCATGGCTGCTCCCGTAAACGTAAACGACGCTTACACTGATTTCTCCAGTCTTAATACGATCAAGCAGCTTGGTCGTAAAAATTCTGCCGCAGGTTTAAAGCAGGTTGCCCAGCAATTCGAAGCGCTGTTTGTCAACATGATGCTGAAGACGATGCGAGACAGTAACAAGGTATTTGCTGAAGGGAATATCTTGCAGAGTAATGAGATGGACTTCTATCAACAAAATTTTGACAACCAGATCAGTTTACATCTTTCTCAGGGAAAGGGCCTGGGTCTGGCCGAAGTCTTACATAAACAATTGCTGCAGCAGTATAAGGTGAGCGATGGTGAGCAATCCGAACAGACTCAACCGGGTAGAGAGGTTGCTGAATCCGGTTTCAAGTCTCCTTTGGATTTTCTTAATGCTATTTATCCTTCCGCCCGTAAGGCTGCAAATAAGCTCGGCTTGAAAACCGAGGTTCTGCTTGCCCAATCTGCGCTTGAAACCGGTTGGGGAACAAGTCTACCCAAAGATTCCGGCGGTCAGAGCAGCCACAATGTTTTCGGAATAAAAGCTGATTCCCAATGGCAGGGCCCGGTAAGTACCAGTAAAACTCTCGAGTTCTCGGACGGTGTTGCCAAACAACAGACGGCAAAGTTTCGTCACTATGATTCTTTTCAAGATAGCTTTGAGGACTATGTGGATTTCCTCGAAAGCAATCCACGTTACTCGAAAGCATTACAGGCTGCCAGTGATGATGAGTCTTTTGTGACCGAGCTGCAGGCAGCTGGATACGCAACTGATCCCCGTTATGGACAGAAAATTACCGCGGTAATGAATAGCAGAACAATGCGCGACGCGATTGCTGTAATAGAAACAGCCGGTGGAGACTAAATTATGCCCAGCTTAATCGATACTGCCGTATCCGGGTTAAAACTCAGCCAGCTTTCTCTGAACACGGCAGGGCAGAATATCGTCAATGCCAATACCGATGGCTATAGCAGGCAACTGGTTAAAGCTGAAACCCAGACGCCGAGCTTTGTTGGTGTGGGTTATGTGGGAGCAGGTGTCACAGTAAGCGGTATTGTTCGTAATACCGAACAATATCTGGTTGATCAGGTGAATGGGGACCTGTCCATCCTGGGGGATTTCGAGCAGTACCTCAGCAATATAAATCAGATGGATAATCTGCTCGCTGATCCTGCTACCAGTGTGGCTGCCAGTATCGAGGACTTCTTCGAGGCGCTTAATGGCGTGGCCAATAATCCTGCCGGGATAGAGAGTCGTCAATTACTATTGAATCAGACAGAGTTGCTGATGGACCGGTTTACCGCGGTAGAAAACAAAATTGAGAATCAGAATCTATCTCTGAACGCACAGCTGGAGTCGCTGGCCAGAAATGTCACCACCATCGCCACCCAGATCGCCGAACTGAATGCGACTATCGCTGCTTCACCTGGGTTGGCCAACGGCAACTTACCAAACGATCTGTTTGATCGTAGAGAGATGCTGGTACGAGAGTTGGCGGAGATTGTCGACGTGGATACCACTATCGATCAGAACCATTCCATGAGCGTCTTCATGGGCGAGGGAATTGGTCTGGTAATCGGTCCTCGTCCGGCGGAGATTGTGTTGACCCCAGGCACGTTTGATCCATCACGTACCGAAATTGCCATCATGGTCAAGAACACACCCCAGGTAATTACGGAACAGGTTACCGGTGGTGAAATGGGAGGTGTCTTGCGGTTTCGCAAAGAGGCGCTGGAGCCATCACTGAACTCACTTGGTCGAATAGCAATGGCTTTTACTCACACCCTGAACTCTCAGCAGAAACTGGGTGTGGATCTGGAAGGTAATCTGGGGAGGAACCTGTTTACCGATATCAACGATCCTGCTCTGACAGTGGGCAGGGTCTTGAAAAGTGCAAACAACGCATTGCCTGTGGACCGGCAACTCAGTGTTCGCATAGATAATTTGTCGGAATTATCGACCAGTGACTATAAGGTAATTTTTCCAGGTCCGGGTGCTCGGTATTCAATTGTGCGTTCGTCCGACAGTCAGATTATTCATCAGGGAGTTGTGGGCGAGAAGTTTCCCCATGAAGCGAGCGTCGATGGTTTTACCTTAAGTTTCGACGGTGGATCTTTTCAGGAAGGAGACATTTTTATCTTACGCCCCACAGGAGGAGGGATAAACAACTTTAATGTCCTGGCTACAAGACCGGAGGCATTTGCCATGGCTTCACCAATTACCGGTTCTGAAGGTGCTGGTAATCAGGGTGGTGCTTCCATTTCCTCTTTGCGTGTAGACGATATTACGACATCCAGTTTTACAGATAACCCTGGCGAACTAAGTCCGCCAATTCTAATCAGATTTAATTCGCCTACTAACTACGATGTGTTGGATTTTAGCGACCCTGCCAATCCATCTCCGCTGAATCCACCACTGTCCAATCGCTCCTTCGTGCCTGGCGCCATCAATGCGATTTTCCCCGAGGATGTTGAGGGAACTACGTTGACCTCCGATTTTGGCATCGTGGCCAGAGCACAATTGGGTCTCAACAGCAACGGCTATCGCGAGGAAATGTTAACTGTCACCACTCTGGATCCTGATTCCGGGTTTGCACGGGAGGAAACATTACGCACTGAGTCGAATCAGTCTGCCAGTTCTCTGGCACATCAGTTGTCCGGAATTGAAGGAGTTTCAGCGACAGCGCAGAGCCAGCTTCAATTATTCGACTTCACCAGCGACGGTGAAGGCACACCGCTTAATGTATTGCTTAATGGTGTTAATCTCACTGACCCCTCATTGTTAGATGGTCGTGATATTCCTGATCCGCCGGACGCTGATTTTCTCGAGCAGAGTATTAACCTGAGTCAGGTGCTTTCAGATCTTGGAATTTCGGCGAGTAGTGATGGGCACATTCTCACTATTCGATCTACCACAGGCGTTGACCTTAAAGTAGATGTTGAAGGCAACGGAGGAGACAGCGTAAGTCTGCGCGACGGTGACTTGCGTTCTGTCGTGGGACGCTCAGATCTGTCAACCGGATACCTGGCCTCCCCGAATACATCAATCGATATTGACCTGGGATTTGGCGCAGTAAATGTTCCGCTTTCGCCAGGAGACTTTCCTCACACATTAGTTGTTTCTACGTTGCAAAGCGACATTGATTCGGCTTTCGGTAGCAATGTGATTGAGGTAAGCAGAAACAATGAAGGATATATTCACTTCAAGGCTATTGAGAATAACCGGGTACTTAAGGTGACTTCCGTCGCTGGTGATGACGTCCTTGGGGTTGGTCCTCTTGTCATTAGCGGCCCTGATCTTGGCGATCAGCCAGCTGTATTCAGCGGAACAGCCAGCACGGTGAACCCATTCGATTTTAGCGGTACAAATGGTTCATTCACATTGAACGTCAATGGCATCTATTCAGACACCATAACCCTCACCAAAAATTATCCAGCAAACGCCGGGGCTGCCATTGCTGCTGACATCAATGCTCAGATTCTGGCCTCAAACGGTCCTATAGGCCTTATTGGTGAAATACAAGCCAGCGTAAATAGTAGCGGTTTCATCGAGCTGTCTACCACGAGAGTCGGACCTGATACTTCGATCACTCTATCAGCCCCCACCGATATGCAAAATCTCCTGGATATAGGAAGTGCCTTCGGTGCACAGCTCTCCGGCACCCAGGCATCGGTCAAAGGTGCGGTAGAGATTGTTGCTGGCGCTGATTTCAATGTAAATGGCCCTCACGAATTCAGATTGGCAGTTGATGGAAACCCCCCGGTGCATGTGGTCCTGGGTGGAACCACAGCGATAGCCGCAGAATTCAGTAATACAGTAGATATTTCCGCCGGGGTAGACTTCACGGGAGGGCCTCATAGTTTTGAACTGACAGTAAGTGGCCACCCTATCGCGACCGTGGACTTGTCCGGTGTGGACACCACGTTAGCACCAAATCCATTTAGTGCAGCGCCACAGGGTCTGGTTCATCTGGTACAGGAAAGAATTGATGCTCAATTTGGACCCGGGGTAGTAACCGCAGGACTAGACGGAATGAATCGATTGACCCTGACTACTGCCGAGGCAGGTTTATCGACTTCGATTACAGTGTCTAATCCCACTGGAAATGTAGCTGCCAACGTCTATCCAGTGGTCGGTACGGCAGTAGGATCGGATGAAGGTAGTGCCGGGGTATTGAATATCATACGTACTCAGATCAATCAGGCGCTGGCAGCAGCTGGGCATGACCCGGTAACTGTTACCCTGGATGGAAATGGCTTTCTCAACATTGCATCCCCTAGTTACGGAAGTAACTCGCAAATCGTTGTAAGTGATGTAGAAGGCGGATACGGCTATGTATTTCCCGCAAGTGATCATGGCGAGCGCTTCAATAACTCGGTTACGGTGGGTGGTTCCGTGGATATTCAATTGGCGGCAAACACCAGCATCAGCAGCAATCGGGAAAACGGTATTTTTGGTAAAGATCCCACACCAATCAGTAATTATGTGGGCTATCAGGTGTATCTGAATAGTGGTCAGAGCGGTGGTGGAGTGCCAGCCGCCGGCGACACATTCACAATCGATTTTAATGGCGATGCACCGGGCGATAACACCAATGCGGCCGCTATGCTAAAGCTCCGGGATGCCCGGGTCCTCGCCGATGGGAATTTAGGAATGCTTTCTGCCTATAACCTGGTTGTAGAGGAGGTAGGAATTCTTACCAGCCAGGCTCGAATTACACAGGAGGCCAGCGAAAGCCTGCTAAGGCAGTCGGAGTCCGCCCTGCAATCTGTGGCCGGTGTTAATGTTGATGAAGAAGCAGCCAGCCTGATTCGATTTGAGCAGCACTACCAGGCGTCCGCGCAGTTGATTTCTATAGCGCGCGGATTGTTCGACACCATTTTGGAACTGTAATTTTGATGCACCATGGATAAGAGTAGGGTGGCCTTATGTCAGTAAGATTTTCCAGCTATCAGATTCATCAGCAGGGTTTAAATGCTCTGCTGGATGTTCAAAAAGCGGTTACAAAAACTCAGCAGCAAATATCTACAGGCAGACAAGTGCTGACGCCAGGGGATGATCCCGTGGCTTCTTCGCGTATTCTGGCCCTGACCCAGGAACTTGAGTTGAATGCCCTCTATAACAACAACGCCGACAACCTGCAGAACAAAATGGAGCGGGCAGATGTAGCAA
Source organism: uncultured Pseudohongiella sp. (assembly GCA_965227685.1). GTDB lineage: Bacteria > Pseudomonadota > Gammaproteobacteria > Pseudomonadales > Pseudohongiellaceae > UBA9145. The sequence continues at coordinate 595,013 of CBDDGA010000002.1, forward strand.
TTTCGAATATCGCCGATCTGTTACAGCGCGCCCAGGAACTAGTTATACAGTCTGGTGATGGTGCTTTGAATGCAGAGCAACGGGGCTATCTGGCAACAGAGATGGAAGGCCTCATTGAGTCCATGGCCACTTCCATGAATAGTCGCGATGGTAATGGCAACTTTATCTTCGCTGGCCTGCAGGTTAAGGAGCAACCATTCACCAAGTCAGGGGATGGTCGTTATGGCTATCACGGTGACGAAGGCCAGCGCACCATACAGTTGGGAGCTGGCAGCTTCGTTAAGGCCAATGAGTCGGGCAAGAAGCTATTTGTTGAAATTCCAAGCTCTACCCTGACTGCAGAATCTCATGCCAGTGCGCGCAACACAGCAGAGCCGCCAGCCGCGGTTACCACGCCACTGATTATGAACCAGGAAGAGTTCGATGAGTTCTACCCGCAGAATGCTGTAATCGAGTTCCGTCCTCTCGACGAAGTAAGTCCAGCTGCGCCGACATTCACGATCAAACAAGTATCAGATGGTCGTGTAATTGCGGCCAATGTTCCCTACAGTTCCGGCGGACTAATTGAATTCAAAGGAATGGGTTTACGAATTAGCGGTACTCCGGCAGTGGGGGATACCTTTATGGTGTCCTCAACAGATAAGAAAGGACTACTTACCACTCTTGAAGAGTTTTCAATGAATTTACGCAGCTTGTCTGATTCTGGTCTTGATCGCGAAAAACTGAGCGAGGAAGTCGGGAAAACACTGGGAAATCTGGAAAACGCTCAAACTGTTATTCTGGAAGGTCAGAGCTCAGTCGGTGCCAGACTCAACCTGATTGACAATGTGCGGAACTCCAATGAAGACATTCGCCTGGCTACCCAGGAATCTCTGTCCGAGTTGCAGGATCTGGATTTCGCCGAAGCTGTTTCAAAGCTCACCCAGGAGACGTTTATTCTCGAAGCTGCACAGGCAAGTTTCGCCCGGGTCAGCGGTCTCTCTCTCTTCAATTACATTAGCTAAATCCAGCGATTACCCTTCCTGAGAAAATTACCGGTTCGATTGGGTGTAAAGTGTCACGATTATTGTGGGCAAAACCTCCGAACAATTCTTCGCTGCAGTGTGGATAAGGCAGAGTTGATTAAAATTTGATCAAGAAGAATGGGGCTGGTACTTGCAGCGGGTGGAATTGATCTGATCTGAATGGTGGGTGGGGAAGAGCTTGGCTAAACCTGATAGTTCTTGATGGCAGCTTTGGTCTGGGTCAGCTTGCGCAAGCTTGCGGCGACGATATTTTGATTAGCCGCGGTTAGATTCCTGGCTTTCTCCGTTTGCTGCAAGATGATCTGAATCTCTTCCTGCATCTGTTTCAAGTTCTGCGTGTGGGAATTCGCAATCGGTTCCGCGAAGAACTCCTGTAATAATTTAAGGCGCTTCTCAATAAGTTCATTTAATGCCACCCAATTATTTTCGTTGCCCGCCTTTTCCATGGCCTGGCCCGTTTTCAGGATGGTCTTCCAGAGGCGCTGCCGCTGCCTGGTTCTGCTGTTCATCGCTGTTTGACCTGATAGTTACTATGCAGTGAACGTTGAACTGCCCGTGCTGTTATAGGGAGGAATTGGCACGCCGCTGCCGGTTAGCTTGGATGGACTGAACGTGCCCAGACTTAAGCGACGATTTTGACGATAGATGTATGGGCTAATCTGCTCACGGTCATCAGGAAGCAGGGCTTCACGCCAGGCTTCATCGAGCACCGCATAACTCATCACTTCAATATAGGGGGCGATACCGTCATCAACCTGATCTGTGCGGCTGTAATCATAACCATTTTGAATATGGTGCATGATGATTGCGTCAACAGATGTGGGCTCCGGGTCCTGTAATCCTGGGACAATTCTAAGTACCAGGGGTCTCCCTGCATCGGCCAGATATTCTGTGCCATGGTTGGATGTGGCGTGATAAAACTCATCCAGGGGATCGCCGCGGAGTGTGCCGACCAGGCGGCCCGGTGCCTCGGTATGAAATTCAGCTGAGAGTCGGGAAATAGACTCGGGTTCAGCCATAAACAGCCATTCTCGTACCGCGTGACACTGCTCAAGCAGGTGGACCTGCCGCAGCAGAACCTGGGTAACTTCCTCAGAGTCCAGCTTGTCTAACTTTTTTATTAGCCGATCCAGTTGTGCTACCGCGATGACATGCATTGGGATTCTCTCTCGCTCTGATTACCTTCACTATAGACAATTCCTCAATTTGTGCAGAGTTCATCAAAGTACAAAGGCAGATTTTTACCCTCTTGGTCCCAGAAATAAATCGACATTTTTCCTGTCAGCACCCATGCTTGCAAAAAATGAATAAGAAACAGGCTTGTTAGATCCTCGAGTAATTAGACCTTCATTTTCTAATTCAAGCGATCGAAATTCGAAGTTTGGACTATGCTGTAATAACTAATCAGTCTGAATTGGGCGAGCAATTTGTGATGTGGTTGCAACTTGAGAATTTTTTGTTGGCTTAGACTATGCCTCAATTAGTTCCACAAGCCTTGAGATAGAAAATGTTATCTGTTATCGAATCCAACGACGCGAATTTTCAGCAGCACTGGCATAAGCTGCTGGACAACGATCCCTTTCAGAACCCTCTGTATAAATCCCACGTTGCTCGCAAGCGAAACCGTAGAGTTGTAAAGGAAATCTATTCGGATCGTTCTTTTGTCGTCGTGGCAAAAGACAATCCCGTGTTTGGTTGCAGCCTGACTGTTCACACAGATGAACATGGAAAGAAGCGATTGGGTTATTTTGGCCTGGATGCTTATACCCACGTGAATAGCCAGAGTTTGAGCAGGCCCTCGAATAACTTCAGCCCGGAGGCTATCCGGCTGTTACAACAACACATTTACCAGCTGTTGGTTGAAGAACAGCCTGCAACGGTGGACTATCTTGATCCAGTAAGTTGCGGCGTAATGTCTCCCATGACAGAAGTGCTTTTGGAGCAGGGAGCAAGGCCAACAGTTCATAAAGTGCAGATTGTTGATCTCACGAAAACCTCAGAGTCACTGTTAGGAGCCGTGAGTCCTGCCTATCGAGAAATCTTGAACTGGGGGCAGGAAAATCTGCAGATCGACGTTGTATATAGCGATCGGGCCTTACTTGATATTGCTTCTGATCACTTTAACAGGAATGCGCCACCAGGAGCCGAAAGTTATCTGGCAAATTGCATTGAATTGCTTAAACAAGGGCAGGGTTATCTGGTACAGGCAAGCATTGATGAATCATTGGTAGGCAGTGCTCTTTGTGTCCATAGCCAGCGCACATGCCAATTTGTCTTCGGCGAAGCCCTGGACTCGAAATGCGAGCAACCTGTGCTTCCAGTACTGGTATGGCGCGCAATTCAGGAAGCCAAAGCAATAGAATGCAGCCAATTTGACTTTGGTATTCTCCCGGCAAAGGGCGAAATCACTCCACAGCAATTCGGTGGAGTCACCCATACCAGACTCAAAGTTTCTCTCTAGAGTCGGTTTCCAATCAATACCAACTAGCTCAGAAATCTGGCTGCCGCTGGCCGGAATCCCGGGAATTTTGTACTAGTCTTAGGGGAGTACCACAGGTGCGTCTTCTTAAATAAATGGTGGAAGCTTTGAGTAGCCAGCCAATACAAACAATCTCTCGTATCGACTATTCCAGTAAATGTGTACTGGTGGTCGATGATTTTCACCAGCACCTTCAGTTCATGGCGAAGGCGCTAAAGCGTATTGGGTTTCATAACATCAAGCTCGCTCATAACCCCAAAGAGGCGCTAAAGGCAGCGGAAGACTTCAATTTCGATATTGTATTCTCCGATTACAACATGGGGGATGGTAAGAACGGGCAACAGCTATTGCAGGAACTCCGTCATCTCAAAAAAGTCAGGTTTGATTGCATATTTATCATGATCTCAGCTGAAACCAGCAGGGAAGTTGTGTTAGGTGCAATAGAATCAGAGCCGGAAGGGTATATTGCCAAGCCATTCAATGAAGCGATGTTGCGCCGCAAGATTGATCGCCTGATGGATAAACAGGCCTGCTTACGAACCATTAATCGTGCCATTGAAGATGAGGACTACGATAAGGCGATCGACCAGTGCTATATAAGCGCTGAGCGCCATTCCCGTTATGAATCCTGGTGTATGAAGAAGGCTGCAGAACTTCATCTGCGTCAGGGTCAATATGATCATGCTCAGGAAGTCTACAAGAGCGTACTCGATGAGAGAGTACTTGACTGGGCACTTCTTGGATTGGCGCGCACCTATATCTATAAAGGTAATCATCAGGAAGCAATTGCAGAGCTAAAGCAGGTATTAGTGCTGAATAACAATTGTGTACCTGCCTATGACCTGCTCGCCGAATGTTATTTGCATTCAGGTGATACCCAGGTTGCGAAAGAGCAGTTATTGGCAGCAGCCAAGTTATCTCCGAATTCCGTAAGTCGGCAGGAACTACTTGGCGATGCATGCGCAATCAATTCTGACTATGAAAATGCAACCCATGCCTATAAAGCGGCATTGCGGGCGGCGAAACACTCTATTGACGAGACTCCAGAGAGTTATTTCAAGCTGGCAGGGGCAATCACGGACAGCATGACAGGTGATCTGTCCAAACGGGATTCCAATAAGTTTGTGGAAGCGCAAAAAGTACTAGCTGAGTTAGATGAGCGATTTGATGACGAGTTGGGCGAAGTAGATGCTCGTAAGGATATGGTCTGTGTGCGCATGTTTCTGAAACAGCAGAATCCTGAACGGGCCATGCACATCTTGAGGGAGTTGGAAAGCAACGATCTGATTAACAATGGATTATTGAGCCCTGCTGCTGTGTTCGACTATGGCAAGGCGTTGCACACTTTGGGTGATGAGAAGAAGGCCATAGAAATCCTTGAGCCGCTTCTGGATATTGATGAATTAGAGGAATCGCAGAAACGTCTAATTCGAAGTTTGATAGATGAAAGTGAATCAGGAAGTCTCGGTGAGCATGCCAACGAGTTGAATGAGCTTGGGGCGCGCCTCTATGAGGAAGACAAGTTAGCCGAGTCAATAAAGAATTTTAGCGAAGCAGTCAAGCTGGCTCCGCGCAGTATTGTCGTTAATCTGAATCTTACTCAGGCATTAGTACGGTATATGGAGTCTGAAGAAGTGACGAATGAGCACTTTCAGCAGAGTAAGAACTGTTTGTCGGCTCTTGGTGAGTTAGATGAACAAAGTAGACATTATGCTCGATACGCTAACTTATCTGAGCGCTTCGCAGCCTTGAGTGCGGCGCAACCACGCACAAACTAAAGTGATAGTGGAGTTATGGTGGGCCTGAAATGAATCGACAACCCCTGGATTTCTCACTTGCCTTTGGATCGGCAGTACATGATGTCAAAAATTCCGTTGGTCTTTTGCTGAGTTCTCTCGACGAGTTGATGGCAGCCAACCCGCCGAAAACGGAAGAAGATAGTCAGCGGGCCGTGGTCCTCAACTACGAAGCGTCCCGAATCAATAACGATATGATGCAGTTGCTGAGTATATACAAACTCGAAAATGACAAACTGTTAATGGCTATCGAATCCAATATGGTTCAGGACTTTCTGGAAGATGAACTGTTGGCCCATGAGTCACTTTTCACTATGAAGAAAGTGCAGGTAGAAGTGGATTGTGCCGAAGATCTGAGTTGGTATTTTGATAGCATGTTATTAAGAAGCGTCATTAATAATGTGTTTGTAAACACAATTCGCTACACCGATGACAAAATTCTGGTCAAGGCCAGCGTAGAGAATGATTATCTGTGTTTGGCTATAGAAGACAATGGCAGGGGATATCCACCGGCCTTGTGTGAAGATCCGGGAGGTTACATAACTCGAATCAATTTCAATACTGGTAGTAGTGGTCTTGGTCTCTATTTCTCAGCACGTGTGGCTGAGTTGCATCGAAACAAGGATCGTGAGGGCCATATAGAAGTAGCAAATGGTTCATCCCTTGGAGGTGGAGTCTTTAAGATCTTCCTTCCCTAGCAGCACCTGCATTCAGTTAGTCATTACCTTCTGCGTCCGCAAACAGTTTCAATACTTCCTCGCCGGTGAGTTTTCGCGAGTCTTCTGACAAGCAATAGTAGGGTGGCTTCTCATCAATAAACACCTCCATATCAAGTTGTAAACCATTCGTACCTTTAAACAGCCCTGGACTAATCATGTATTGACCTGTTGGCTTCAGGTAATAATACAGATGACTACCACAGTTATCACAAAACGCACGAGATGCCCAATCGGAGGAATTGTATTCCCGAATATGCTGCTTGCCGCTCCACACAATGCCTTCCTTGCAAGAGAGGGTAAATAAAGGTCCGCTCCCCCAGCGTCGGCAAGTGTCACAGTGACATGCTTCGACTTTGTCAGGCAGACTTTGAAGTTCAATTGCTATCGCTCCACATAAACACTGCCCGCTCGTATTTTCATTGTTCATAACTTTCCTATCTCACCTTATTGTTCAAAATTCCATCAGGATATAGTCAGATTATTTATTCTAAAAAAGTCAGTTCTGATTCCAAATTCATCTATGCTCGCACAGCCTGATCGGATCCTCTCAAACCCCCTGAAGCCAGATAATAAGCGGCTTTCAGCCTATAGAACAATGGCTTTTATCAAATTTTCCTGTCAGGAAATATCGTTCTAATACTAACCATTTAGAAATTTTGGAGAGAGCCGCTAGCCATTGTTGCATAGAAAGATAATGGGCTCGCAGGAACGTTAGAGTCGCATTATGCAAAGGAACCGGAAGTCAATCGCAAGATGATTTGTTTAGCAATTGACTTCCTTATTTGTGATTTCGCCTCTTGCTATGGACAGGCGACACACGCTAACAAGGAGTTTTGGCTATGCCACAAATTATCAATACCAACATCGCCTCGCTAACAGCGCAGCGTAACTTGGACCGATCGCAATCTGCGAACCAGCAGGCTCTGAGTCGACTGTCATCCGGTTTGAGGATCAACAGCTCGAAGGACGACGCTGCTGGACTTGCCATTTCAACACGTTTTACGTCGCAAATTCGAGGTTTGAACGTTGCTATTCGAAATGTGGGAGATGGTGTATCACTTGCTCAAACTGCAGATGGTGCCTTGGGTACTATGACAGATAACCTGCAGCGAATTCGAGAACTGGCCATTCAATCAGCTAACGCCACTAACAGTGACGTCGACCGTGAAGCCCTTCAGGCTGAGGTAGAGCAGCTGGTTGCAGAAATCTCTCGAACTGGTGAGCAAACTACTTTTAACGGTATCAATCTTTTGGACGGTGACTTCAATGCTACATTCCAGATTGGTGCAAACGTAGGTGAGACTGTAAGTTTCGGCATAAGCGAACTGACAGCTGACTCTCTCGGCGGTGGTACTTCTGCTGGTGTGAGTGCGGTTGGTTCCGGTAGTGCTCTGAACAACGGTGACCTCGTAATTAACGGCGTTGTAATCGGCGCTTCAACAGCGGCTGACGATGCTGCTTCTACTACTGATGCTGCTGCTTCTGCTATCGCCAAGGCTGCTGCCATCAATTCACGTTCTGAAGAAACTGGTGTAACTGCCCAGGTGCTGACTAACGTAGCCACTGGTACAGCGATGCAGGAAACTTCAGGTGGTGCTAATGCCACTTCTGGTGCCATCGTACTTAACGGTGTAGAAATCTCCATCGCAACTGGTGACGTGGATTCCACAGCTGACCGGGCTGCGGTAATGACTGCGATTAACGCACGTTCTGCTGAAACTGGTGTGGTGGCTACTGATTCTGGTTCTGCCCAGGGTGGTGTGAATCTGGAAGCAACTGATGGTCGTAATATCAGCCTGTCTTTCTTGTCCGACGCAAGTAACAATCTGACTGCGGAAAGCACTGGTCTGACTTCGAACTCAGTGACTACTGGTGGTTACACACTTACTTCAATTGATGGAAGCTCTCCGGTTGTTGTTACGGCTGGAACTGGAAGCCTGGCTAATGCCGGTCTTGTTGAAGGTTCGTTCTCTGCTAATACCGCCGCCGTGAATTCAACTTCCCGTTCATCACGTGCGGAAGTGACTTCTGATGTTGGTGATACTGGTGCTCTGGCCTCAGTCATCACAGGTGGTGTTGCGGTTGATCTTTCAAACGCAGACTTCTCTCGTGATCCAGGTGGTAATGCTTCCACTGCTATCAGCTTCGATCTTGAAATCGCCAGCGCAACCAGCAGTTTTGAAAACGTTACTAACGTTACTGTTACTCTGGATCAGGACTACCGTAGCTCAAGCCTGCAGACTCTGGTTGATGACATCAACGCGGATCTGGAAGGTAACATCGCTGCCGAAGCATTTATCCTTGATGGTGACAAGCTTGGATTCCGTCGTACTTCTGCCGAAGCCGGTACTCTGACTCTGGATAACTTCCAGTCTCTGGGCGATGACAGCACTGACTTCACTGACGTACCAGGTGGTACTTCAACTATCCAGGCGGCTCTTGGTCTGGAAGTCACTGACACCATTGGTACTGGTGTGGTTCTGTCTTCTGACACCAACGCCGAGCGTGGTGGTCAGGCTGGCCGTGCAGCATTAACTGGTACTGCGGCTGTAGCAGCGACTATTGCATCTGATATCGACATTACTGATGCAGTCAATGGTCTGGGTACTGCTACTTCAAACTTCAGCGGCACTGAAGCGGCATTCTTCGATATTACTATCGCTGGTGCGACCACGTCTGCCGACAATGGTACTTATACAGTTCAGGTCAACACAGACTTTTCAAACGCGCTGTACAACGGCTACGCAGCCGACGCTGATGATGCCCAGCGTGTTCTTGATGAACTGAATGAGGATCTGGCAAACGCTGGTGCAGGTGGAATCGTTGAAGCTCGCTTTAATGAAAACCGCACTCGTATCGAGTTTGCCCGGGTCAATGCAGAAACCGGTGGCACGATAGCAATCGATAACTATGTAGGTGCTGGCAGCACGTCCGCTACTGACATCCAGAACGTATTTGGTTTCACTTCTGGCCGTATCAGCAACGACGCAAACGCTAACTCTACTGTCGGTGCCGATGCCCTGGCGGCAGGTGCTTCAGCCGCAGTTGGTGGTACTACCACTGGTGTGGATGTAAACAGCGACCTCATCAGCGGCGGTTATGACTCAGTAGCCAACGATGGTTCGTTTAGCACGTTCACTACAGAATCTGCTGGTACTGTAGCGTCTACTACCAACATTACGGCTACTGACTTCAGTGGAAGAACCGGTGCGCGGGTATCTTTCGATGCCCAGGCAGCAATCACTGCAGGTGCTAACTTTGCAAACGGTGGTGGATCTGTATTCGGTTTTGAACTGACTATCACTGGAACCAATGCTGGTACAGCAAATATTATTATCGGTGACGACGCGGTTGCTGATACTACCGCAGCCACTGCTGTTGAACCTGCTGCCAATACTGCAGCCGCGCTCGCAACTGCATTGCAAACTGCAATCGACGCTGCAACTACAGCCAACGGTGGTGGTAACGGAGATATCTCGGTCACTGAAGCGGGTGGTATAATTACATTCGAGCGAACAGATGCTCTTACTGCCACGGATGGGTTTACGATTGCGGCTGAAACAGACGCGACAGCTGGTAACAACCCGACTGCTGATCAGGGGCTGTCGGCCACTATCGTAGGTACCGCCATTACAGCTAGTGCCGCCAACACAGCTACTTTTGATGTGGGTGATGGTACGACTACGACGACTGTTACTCTGGATCAGAACTACGCTGACTTTACTGCGGTACTGAACGCGGTTAATTCACAGTTAGCCGCTGGTGGAAACTCTGTTCTTGCAACCAATAACGCTGATGCCGGTGATGACTTCCTGTTCACCAGCTCCGTAGTAGGTGCAAATTCACAGGTTACAATTTCCAACCTGACCCAAAACGCTACTACTGGATTGACTAACAACGGTGTGCAGCTTGGTATTCTGGCAGACAACACTGGTGCTGACACAGCAACGGGTGTGACAGGTCGTGGCGCCGATGGTAACTACAACCTGACCTTTAATGTTGGCGGTTCGGAGCAAACTATCGACCTGCGTGGTGCGCCTACTGTAGGTGGTAACGCCTACACGTCAGCTGCTGGTGGTGGTGCAGTACTTGCCTCCTACATCAACAGCATCTCAGGTCTGGATGCGTCCTATAACACAACTACTCGTCAGTTCACTGTTAGTTCAACAGATGGCACAACTGACCTGACCTTGGTTGAAGGCGCCAATAGTGCTCTCGAGTACCTTGGTCTGAGTGCTGGAAGCTTCGCTCACACGCCAGCTGTTACAGGAACCGCAACTCAGGCGGCTGTTGAGCTGAATGCTCTGAAGGAAGGTGATCTGAAGATCAACGGTGTAACTATCGGTTCTTCTTCAGCAGCTTCTGATACTGCATCCAGCTCCCTGGCTGACAGCAGCGACAAGGCAGCATCCGGTATTGCAATAGCGGCAGCTATCAATGCAGCGTCTGCTGAAACAGGTGTAAGTGCAACTGTAAACTCAACAGTAGTTAACGGTGGTACCTCAGCCGATGCAACAACCGCTCGTAACGCTGATGGCGATCAGGGTCAGGTTTACATCAATGGCTTTGCAACAGGTACTCTGGTGCTTGGTGCGGATGCTGAAACCAACCGTACTGATGCGATCTCTGCGATCAACCAGATCAGTGGCCAGACAGGTGTTGTGGCTTCCGACGCCGGTGGATATATTCGCCTGACTGCAGGTGATGGTCGTAACATCTCTGTTGCGATTGACAACCTGGGGACTTCTTTCGAAGGTTCCAACATCGGTCTGTCTGCTTCCGAGTCTGGCATTGCTGAAGCTGACTTCTCTGGTGCGGGTGTAAGCTACGCCAGCGTTGCAGAAACTACAGCATCCACTGTGACTCTGACTTCTGCGAAGGAATTCAACATCTCTGCAGGTACTAACGGTACTGAAGGTCTGGCTGGTCTGGGTCTGGTAGCTGGTACTTACGGTGGTGCTGAAGATGGTCAATTCCTGACTGATATCAACATCAGCACTGTAGAAGGTGCAGAAGCAGCGATTCTGGCTCTGGATAACGCTATTGCAACTGTGAGCTCACAGCGAGCAGGACTTGGTGCGATTCAGAACCGTCTGGAATCAACTGTTGGTAACTTGACTGTGACAGCTGAGAACCTCACAGCTGCGAACTCTCGAATTACTGACGCTGACTTCGCTGTAGAAACGGCTGAGCTGTCCAAATCACAGGTACTGCAACAGGCTGGTATCTCGATTCTGGCTCAGGCTAATGCTTCTTCTCAGCAAGTTCTATCACTTCTCGGTTAATAGAGGAGTTGTAATCCGGACTTAGTGATACTTCTGCTGGTTCGGGGGTAACCCCGAATCAGCAGAATTAAAGAATGAGGCACGTCATGAGAGGTATTAACAAATCTGATGTGGCATCAAAACTAAATTCCGGAAGTGCAATCGTTCAAAAGGCTAAGGGTGGCAAACAAGCACTCCAGCCTGGCGGGATCAGAACCGATTTGGCGCCCGATGAGCAACCTGTTGGCAGCATTGAGCCACAGAGTGCGCTAGACGACAGGTCAGAATTCATCGAAGGGTCAGTCCCTGGTGAAATTTCAGAGCGGCAGGGTTCTGATGAAGAAAGCGAGCAACTCCGGGATCGGGATGTGGCTTCGGCGATAACCAAACTTAATGACTTCGTTCAACATGAAAAGAGAGACATTGAGTTTGCCATTAACGAAGAAGCAGGCATCTCGGTAGTGAAGGTGGTAAGTCGAGACTCTGGTGAACTTATTCGTAGGATACCAGGTGAAGAAGTAGTCGATTTGGCACGCAAATTGAATGATCAGGAACCATTGCGATTGTTCAGTGCACAGGTTTAGGTCTAAGCGACCAATAACTGAGACCGCAGGATGCGGTTGAACAAAAGCCAGCTACAGGCGCAGCCTCTTACCAGAGGTGTAGAGCAGGATCGTCATTCCCTTCGGGGTTAAGGAAGATTCACGCTATAGCGCTTGTCGCTGGCATTCTTATTTGCAGATCAGCGGCAAAATATTGCCGTCTGGCGGCAAAGCTGAGCATGAGTTCATCTACGGATACATGGGACGTAGGACTTTCAGATGGCCTCGATTCAATCACTGGGCGTGGGCTCAGGCTTGTTAACCAATGAACTGGTTGATGACATTCTTGCTGCGGAACGTGAGCCAGTTGAAGCTCGACTCGACGTGGAACAGGAAATAGTTGAGGCGCGAATCTCTGCCTACGGAGAAATCGTCAGCTCAGTTACCAGTTTTAGCTCGACGCTCCAGTCACTTTCTCTACCTACGACCTTCAGTGCTAACACGGCAACGTCATCCAATGATGTATTCGTTTCAGCCACTGCCAGTTCTGTTGCCGTTGCGGGAACTTATGTTGTTGAAGTATCCCAACTGGCACAAAACCACGCCGTGGCCAGTGGTTCCTATGAGGCCCTGGACGAAGTGGTGGGTAGTGGTTCATTAACCTTCCGTTTCGGCACAATTGATTTTGATGGCAGCAATGTCTATCAAGGCTTCACGGTTAATCCGGATGCCAGTACCAAAACAATCAACATCGACTCTACCAATAACACCCTGTCGGGAATCCGAGATGCAATAAATGACGCCGATTTCGGTGTGCAGGCCAGCATCGTTGATGATGGCAGCGGCTTTCGGTTGTTATTTACCAGCGAAGAGGGCGGTGCAGATAACTCGATCGAAGTTGTTGCCAGTGGCGATAACGGAATCAGAGCTTTCAATTACAACCTTGCCAGTGAATCGGCAACTCTCACCGCCGTGACCAATGCAGGCACTACTGACTTGAGTCTCGGTGCTGGTTTGGATACCGCAGACAAGACTTTCGTTATCAACTACAGAGGCACCGAACTAACAATCACTGTGCCAAATGACGGCAATATCGACACCACCGGTGAAGTAATCACTGCTATCCAGACACAGCTGGATACTCAGCTTACAGGTAACGGATTTGCTGCAAATGATGTGGTGGTTTCAGCAGAGGGTGACAGGCTGGTTATCGCAACCACTGCTGAAGGCTTTAGCGAAACTCTTGAAGTAGTAAGCGACGGTAGTGCCGCCGTGTTTACCGGTGGTGGTGCAATCTCCGACGGTTTTGATTTCTCTGCTAACAATGCCACTTTCAGTGTCAGCATAGATGGCGGAGGAGCACAGGCCATTACGCTTAATACAGCTACTGCCAGCAGGCAGGAAACCATAGATGCCATTAATTCGGCATTCACGACAGCCGGGATAGACACTGATGTAGTAGCAAGCCTTGGCGCAGGTAATGAATTGGTACTGACCCGCACCAGCTCTGGCGCAAGTGGTTCCATAGCGCTGTCCGCCATTGATGCTGTTGGCACCGCAGCATCAGCGGAATTGGGCTTGTCAGCAACAACTGTAACGGGTCTGGACGGGTTTGGTCTGGATACTGCCCAGGGGCAGGTGACCGGTTCTGTACGTATGACTCAAACCATTGAAGCACAGGATGCCAATCTGACAGTAAATGGTCTAAGTGTTACCCGCGACTCAAATCTTGTTGCCGGTGTGGTCAGTGGAACAACTCTAAATCTTCGGGCAACAACCTCCGGCCCGGTCACAATTTCAGTTGAAAGTGATCCTGATGCACTCATTGAAAACATTCAATCGTTCGTGGACTCCTATAACGAACTAAAGAGCCTGAGTGATGAATTGACTGCATTCGACCCAAGCGCAGGTACCAATGGCAGAGGCAGCATCCTGATGGGGGATTCCACACTACGCACGGTAACTTCCTCTATAAACTCCCTGCTGAGATCCACGGTGACTGGGCTCACAGGTAGTGTCAGATCCCTTGCCGAGATCGGGATTACCACTGATCAGAATAATCAATTTCAACTCAGTTTCGACGTCGCAAAATTTACAGAAAAATTCCAATCTGCACCCGATACTATCAAGGCGCTTTTTGCAAACGCCGGATCAACGACTGACTCGCAAATTGATTACGTGAGTTCTACTTCCGAAACACTGCCAGGCACCTATGACATCGAAATAGATGCGCTGGCCACGGTTGGCTCCTACCAGGGTTATTCTATTTCTGGTCTGGCTGCCGGTAACATCGTAATAGATGATAACAATGACCAGTTTACACTTAGTCTCAATGGGATCACTGCCGACATCACGTTGACCCAGGGTACGTACGGGACTGCGGCGGAACTGGCTCAGCAGATTCAGACACAAATTAACAGCGATAGTACCTACGATTCCGGGAATCACGCGGTAACGGTTAGCTACAATAGCAGCGCAACCCGGTTTGAGCTTGCATCTAATGTGTATGGCTCAACATCGGAAGTGCGCTTTACCAGTGCCGAGGCAAACACGGCGAATACACTGGGATTTTTGTTAGCGACTCAGGGACCATTTCAAACCAATCAGTTGGGCTCCTTATCAACGCCAACAGGAAATAGTGCTGAGAATTTCGACACGGCGGTTACTCTGGATTCAGAAACCAGCTTTGAGCTGGCTATAGATGGTATTAGCACCGGCCTGCTGACAATTCCTGGCGATTCTGGATCGCCAGTCGCATACAATACGCCCGATGACCTGATCTCCGCCATCACTACCCAGATCACAACTGACGGAGCATTTCTGGCCAAGCCGGCCAGCACGCCGATTTCCCAGATCATGGCAGACGGTTATGATTTTTCTTCCGATACCAGGTCCATAACCCTGTCGGTTGATGGAGGGGCAACGGAAGTCGAAGTGGTAATTAATGGAGATGCATCTACGGTTTCCTTCAATAGTGAGACACCTGGTACTTTAGCCAATACACTGGCGGCGGTTCAGGATGCTATCGACGCTACTGCATTAAATGGATTGGTGACGGCCAGTCTTGACGCCAATGACTATCTGATATTTTCAACCGTGGCTACCGGCGAGAGTGCAACTCTCGATGTAATAGCTGACGGAGCAGGGGCTGTCTTTACCGGAGGATCTGCGCTTGATGTGGCGGGCCATGATTTTGCGACGACCGCAGCCAATTTTGACATCTCCATAGATGGTGAAACTGCTATTAGTATCACGATAGATACTGCTACCGTTGACCGGGACGAAACTGTTAGTGCCGTGCAGAGTGCCTTGGACACCGCCGGTATAGGAAATCGGGTAACAGCTAGTCTCGATGGCAGTAATCAACTGGTATTGACTCGTAGCTCGGATACCGGCACGAGTACTTCTATCGAGATTAGTAATGCTGATGCGACAGCCATTAGCGAACTGGGGCTTAGCAATAGCACAGTCAATGGTTTGAATGGTTTTGCCCAAACTCCGGCGGCCTACACAGGGCGTGATGCCAAGACAGTCAATGTGGATTATAGCTACGACTCCGATACAGGTCTGGGCCGGTTCGTATTTAGCACCGATGATCTTTCAGATGTGATCGAATTTGACCAGGTCAGCACTAATGCGTCCAATGAACTCGGTATTTTTATCGGAGATGGCACGGTTTTAACAAATACAGCCGGCACGGATGTAGCAGGAACTATCAATGGTATAGAGGCGAGTGGGACTGGCCAACTCTTACAGGCACAGACCGGTGCAGTTCCTGCAAAACCAGGCTTCTATCTTAACGGACCGATAGGAAATCTTGCATCCAGCACAACGGCTGACACTTTCAAGGTAACCGTCGATGGAGTGACCTCAACGGCGATTACTCTGGGAACAATATTTATTACCGACCCGGACACGGTTGCCAGTTCGATGCAATCGGCAATCAACAATAATCCAGCCATTCTCGCGGGTGGTGTCAGTGTGAAAGTGGAGTATGACTCGGTCACAGGAGGGTTCGGTATTATCTCCAACAGTACTGGTCCGACTTCTAGCGTAACTCTGAGTGAAATTACCGGTATTGCCGGAAGTGTCTTTGGTTTCGTTTCCGGCCAGGGTGCAAAAGGGGCCACCGGCACAGCCGCCCAGGGTGTACCCGACAATTCTTCCGGTATTCGGGTTCGGGTAAATGGCGGCAGTATTGGTAGCCGCGGAACCGTTTCGTTCGTGCGAGGAGTTGCTGATCAGCTCGATACCTTACTGGATTCATTTCTTGGTACCAATGGCTTGCTCTCCAATCGCACTGATGGTCTGAACGAAGAGCTGGAAGGAATTGCTGAAGAGCGAGTTGATCTGGATGCGCGACTGGCCCTCTCAGAAGAGCGCTTACGCGCATCGTTTCTCGCCAATGATCTGATAATTTCGAATCTAAATACAACCGCTGACTTTCTAAGTTCTCAACTAAAGCTACTGGAAGGCCTGGTTAGTGGAGGCAGCGATGACAACTAAATTACTTCAATCTAATAGAATCTAAGGAAGGCTCTATGTATTCACAACAATCCGCACTGGCGCAATACAAGAAGATCGATCACGAAAGTGTCGTTCAGGGCGCCAGCCCACATCGACTGATTCAAATGTTGATGCAAGGAGGACTGGATCGACTCAAACAGGCACAAGCAGCCTACGGTGCCGGCAATATCGAACAGAAAGGCCTTCTTATAGGTAAGGCAATTTCCATAATTGCCGGTCTGCAATCCAGCCTGGATCCGCAACAGGACGAGGAGCTTACCGACAACCTGGACGGTTTATATGACTACATGCAGCGCAGACTTCTGGAAGCCAATTTGCAGAATGATATGGCGATGGTCGATGAAGTTGCTGGTTTACTGAACACCGTTAAAAGTGGTTGGGATGCTATTGAACCCCAGGGGTAATTCACCAGTTCATTCAGGGGTCGCCAGTCAGGGTGCTCCCTGATCCCACTTATAAGAAATTTTTCCCAAAAAGCGTCTACAATATCTGTGTAGTATGCCGGGATTTGCTATAGTCCTTGGCTGTAGAGTCAGTATTCGTGCGATTGGGCATGATTTTGTGGCTCGGAACTAAATTCGGCGGTAGTAAGGGACAAATCTTGGCTGTGATGGGTGAATCCACGAAAATCTTATTAATAGACGACAACGAACGTACCCGTCACGACTTACAAATCGTTTTTTCTTTCATTAGTGAAGAGACTATTCCTGCCAGTTCTGGTGGTTGGCATGGCCAGGTCACCGCTGAAATCAGCAAACCAGCGGACATCTCCCTGGTTATTATTGGCGACTGCCAGCAAATCTCAATAGAACAATTACTAACCGACTTACATCAGTGGGAACCTGGTACACCTTTTGTGCTGGTGGGTAAACATGAGTTGCCTGAACTGCTGGATAAAGACCTGCAGTCCAAGATTATAGCTACTCTGAGCACCCCACTTAGCTACCAGCCTCTGTTGGATGCATTACACAAGGCTAAACTTGTCCATGAGCATTACAACAGGCTAAAGGATTTTGATGGTGTAAAAGACTACAACATGTTTCGTTCACTCGTGGGTCATAGTGATGCCATCCAACGTGTGCGACACATGATGGGACAGGTGGCCAACTCTGAAGTCAGTGTGCTAATCACAGGGGAATCCGGTACCGGTAAAGAGGTAGTTGCCCGCAATTTACACCTTAATTCAGCCCGGGCTGACCAACCGTTTGTACCTATAAACTGTGGTGCTATACCTCGTGAGTTACTGGAAAGCGAGTTATTTGGTCATGAGAAGGGTGCATTTACCGGTGCTATCTCCGCGAGGGCTGGTCGCTTCGAGTTAGCCGATGGAGGAACCTTGTTCCTCGACGAAATCGGTGACATGCCACTCAATATGCAGGTGAAGTTATTGCGGGTGCTCCAGGAGCGCAGTTTTGAGCGAGTGGGTGGTGTTAAGACGATACAGACAGACGTTCGCATTCTTGCAGCTACTCACAAAGATCTGGAAACCATGATCGATGCCGGTGAATTTCGCCAGGACCTCTACTATCGAATCAATGTATTTCCTATTGAGATGCCGTCGTTGCGAGAGCGGGCTGAAGATGTGCCCTTGCTACTTAATGAACTAATTACGGTTATGGAAGCTGAGAAGCGGGGCTCTGTCCGATTCAATTCCGGCGCCATACAATCCCTGAGTCGTCACCCCTGGCCAGGTAATGTAAGAGAACTGGCGAATCTGGTCGAACGGATGGCAATTCTCCATCCCCACGGCATCGTAGGAATTAACGACCTTCCCAAGAAGTTTCGTCATCTGGATGAAGACGAAATTGCACGGGCTGAATCCATTGACTCCAGCGAACTGGAAGGATCAGGTGTTGTACAGCTGCCACAGATACCTGGTGACTCCTCGGAAGCCACCGGCTTGTTGCCGCTGCATGGTCTGGATCTAAAAGAATATCTCGCAAATCTTGAGAAAGATCTCATCGAACAGGCGCTGGACGATAGCGGTGGAGTGGTGGCCCGTGCAGCAGATCGTCTACACATTCGTCGCACCACTTTAGTGGAAAAAATGCGCAAGTATCAATTGCAAAAGCGACAGAGTGCGGCCGAGGAGGAAGCGCAGGAGCAACTAAGCCCCGGTGCAGAATCCGACCATGCAGCATCGGCCTAACCACTAACCTAATTCAGAGAAAGTCTTTATTCAGGGCAGAGCAACTACCTGTTCACCGGCAACCAGAGCGTTGGTCAACTGCAGTTGAATCTGTAATCCCGACGAATTAGTTTGTTCTATCTTCGCCAACAAATAGTCCCAATCAGTAGCGAGCCAGATTATCGTTGAGCGCCCACTGTCCTGTGCACGTATTCGTTCGAGCTTCAGAGTGTTGAAGTTACCCATCGGTGTTTCTAAAACTTCTGTTCCCAGCAAGCGAAAGCTGTGAGACTCGATTTCCGGGCCATCTATCAGGTGATATTCCAGATTACTCTGTTTGCCATTGGCAATATCATTTGCCAACGCTTGCTGATAGCTGAGCTGGTCAAGCACCTGGCCACTCAGATCAAGAGTCCAGGATTCATCTTCATTCGCTGACAAAGCCACACCGGCGTCCCAGTTAAAGCTCACTGTCTCAATATCTGAGCTTACTCCTGATACCTGATAGTTATAATTGACAGGGCGGATAATAGTCCCGTCCCAATAAAATTCACTGGCCTGCTCCAGATCGCCGATTTCAATTCCCCCAACCTTCGCTTCCAATGAAATATTTAAACGATATTGCTGTTCTCCGGTTCTTATGAGATGACGTTCAGCATTGCCGCTTATGCCGTTGGTACTGGCTTCGTAGTAAGCAGAATACTCAATAAGAGGTCGGTCCTGAGCATACAAGGGAGATGCGGTGGTCGCTAAAGTCAATATTAAGCAAGATACGAATTTCATGATCAACTCTGTTCAGAGCTAGCCGGATACACCATTAGCTGGCAGTACTTTTCCATCAAGCAGGGCGCTATTGTTATCCAGCCGAAGCCTTCCTGCTGCATACCATGACACTACAGAGGGGTAGAGTATGTGCTCTTTTTCCAGAACTTTAGCGGCAAGACTGTCTGCCGTATCTCCAGCTGAAATGGAAACCCGTTCCTGGGCAATTACCGGCCCGCCGTCCAATTCTTCGGTGACGAAATGTATGGAAACACCATGTTCTGTTTCTCCGGCATCAATCGCTCGTTGATGGGTATTTATGCCGGGGAATTTCGGTAGCAACGAGGGGTGGATGTTGAGCATACGCCCTGCATAGTGTGCGGTGAATTCCGATCCAAGTATGCGCATAAAACCGGCGAGAACCAGAAGATCAGGTTCAAACTCATCAATAGTGCCTTGTAGTGCCCGGTCAAAATCGGAGCGTTCGGCGAATCTGCTGTGCTCGACTACCCCGGTGGGGATATTTGCCTGTGCAGCCCTCTGCAGGCCGAAGGCATCTGCCTTATTTGAAATTACAGCCCCGATTTCAAAATTGGATTGCGGACTGGCGTCAATAAGTGCTTGTAAGTTAGTTCCACTGCCAGAGATTAGAACGACTATCCTGCAATGCGCACTTGCCATATCGATTTACGACCTATAATGAGCGTTAGGAGTTAGGACAATGTAACCTTTGGATCATCACTACTACCAGCGGTAACTTCTCCTATTACCCTGGCATTCATGTTGTTATCAAGCAGAATATCCAGCGTTTTCTGTACATCAGCTGAATGAATGCAGACTACCATGCCAATTCCGCAATTAAAGGTTCTATACATTTCTGCTTCTTCAACCTGCCCCTGTTCTTGTAGCCAATTGAAGATTTTTGGTCGCTGCCAGCTCCTAGTGTTGATATTGGCGATGGTGTTGTCAGGCAATACCCGCGGCAGGTTTTCGGTTATGCCACCACCGGTGATATGAGCAATAGCGTTGACTTCTACTTCAGCCATCAGGGCCTGCAATGCCTTCACATAGATGATCGTTGGTGTGAGTAATGTTTCCCCCAGTGTGGAATCTTCAAATTCGTCGTCCAGGCTGGCACCACTGCGCTCCAGGATTTTTCTTATCAACGAATATCCATTGGAGTGCGGGCCTGAGGAGTCGAGTCCGATTAAAACATCACCGACACTCACTTTCGATTGATCGATAATACGAGATTTTTCAACGACACCTACAGCGAATCCGGCCAGGTCATAGTCTTCACCCTGGTACATGCCTGGCATTTCAGCTGTTTCTCCACCGATAAGTGCGCAGCCGGCTTGCTCGCAGCCATCGCCAATACCGCTCACTACTGCGGTAGCCGTTTCAACATTCAGACCGCCGGTAGCATAGTAGTCGAGAAAAAACAGAGGCTCCGCGCCACACACGATCAGGTCGTTGACGCACATGGCAACAAGATCTATGCCGATACTATCGTGCTTGTTCATCATCATCGCCAACTTCAGCTTGGTGCCAACGCCGTCGGTTGCGGAAGTCAGTACAGGTTCTTTGTAGCGTGAAGGTAATTCACAAAGAGCGCCAAATCCCCCCAGTTCAGACATTACCTCTGCCCGATGGGTACGGCTGGTCACAGTCTTGATAGCGTCGACCAGTGCATTGCCGGCGTCTATATCAACCCCCGCATCACGATAACTGAGTGATTCGCTATTCGACTTTTGGTCTTCCGAGGACATGCTGGTTCCTTGCGTTGCTAAGAGGGTGTCAACTTCTGTTTTTATACTGCTTCTCGAAAGGGGAGGTGCAATATCCGGTTGAAATTTAAGATGCGGAGTTTAGCAGGAAGTCCACGTGCCGTCAGGACTGGGGAGAGCTGGAGGCGTCATTATCGAATATGCAGTATCATTTCTAACCATGAAATTTTTACAGTTTTCAGCACACCCGGCTTTTCTGCTTGTCCTGCTGTTGAGTGCTGCGCATTACGGATCTGTTTCTGCACTGCAGGTCAGTGGTCTCTATAGTGAACGTGTCGCGGTAAGCAATGAGAGCGATGCCGAGCGAAATCGAGCATTTCGTGAGGCTTTGAGCGCGGTCGTCCTCAAGGTAACCGGAAACCTGCAAAGCTTGGATCATCCTGCGGTGGTACGCGCTTTGAATAATGCCCAGAGCTATGTGGAAGCTATCAGTTACTCCAGCGAGCTGGTAGCTGCAGAAACTCCGGTGTTGCTTCCTTCAGACCAGGAACCAGAGGCTGGTTCGGGCCAGGATGATGGGGTGGCAGACCCCGATGCCGTTCCGAACAATGAAATGACCACTGCCACCACCATAGAGCAACGCTATGTTGATGTGGATTTTGCTGCCTCTTTAATCAATAACATGCTGATCGAGGCAGATATTCCAGTCTGGGATTCCAACAGGCCCAGTGTGCTGGTATGGATGTCTCTGCAGAACGAAGAGGGTGAACGACGGTTATTAACTGCCGAGGAAGCTGAGATCATTCGTACCATGCAGGATTTTGGGGAAGCCCGTGGTCTTCCTATAATTTTTCCTGTGCTGGATTTCGAAGATCGGCGCAATCTGTCCGAAGATCTGGTG
Organism: uncultured Pseudohongiella sp.; assembly: GCA_965227685.1. Lineage (GTDB taxonomy): Bacteria > Pseudomonadota > Gammaproteobacteria > Pseudomonadales > Pseudohongiellaceae > UBA9145. Next base: position 616,883 of record CBDDGA010000002.1, read on the forward strand.
TGGACTCTGGACGAAGAGGCAATTCGACGAGCCAGCGAGCGCTACAGGGCTGATAGCGTCCTTTCCGGACGATTACATTTTACGGCCAGTGGTGAGCTTGTAGGACTGTGGCAGTTCATATTCCAGGATGAAGTTGATGTGTTTGACGGCTTTTCTACCGAACTGGCTGTTTACTTAAATGAACCACTGGACCGGATAACCAGCCAGCTTGCCAGCTACTTCGCTATTGTTCCTGAGGCAGCGGCAACTCAATTCGTGCGCCTGCGCGTTGATGGTATTGGCGACCTGCAGGATTACTCGTCACTGATCAGCTATGTCAGTAGTCTGGGCCTGGTACAAACTGTTGCCCCTGCATCTGTTCAGGGCGATCGACTGGAATTGCAATTGGGCCTCGCAGGTGATTCTCGTCAACTGTTTGAATTACTGGCACTGGATCGTGATTTACTGCCAATTGCCAGTTCCCAGGGCGAAAGCGACTCTGTGCTGCATTATCGTTGGACACGTTAAACCATGAGGGGCGCGAATCCTACCCAGTTGGTATTGGGGGTTAGTCTTCAGGACGAGGCAAAGTTCGACAACTTCCTTCGCTCATCTGCCAATTCTCAGATTATTGATCCACTGCAATCTTCTGATTCGGCGCAGCAATTGGTTTATCTGTGGGGTGCCCCGGGAAGTGGAAGAACTCATTTATTACAGGCTCTGTGCCACCAGCAGACCGAGCAAGGTAATTCGGTACTGTTTCTCCCCGGGAAGGAACGGGATCAATACGGCGTAGAAATGCTACAGGGTGCCAACACTTTATCCATGGTATGTATTGACGATGTGGATAATCTGGCTGGTGATCCTGCCTGGGAAGCAGAGTTATTCAAAACATACAATGCAGTGCTGGAAACTGATACGCGTCTACTGGTAAGTGCCAGCTGTCCTCCGCAGCAGCTGTCTGTGGAATTACCGGACCTGCAATCGCGACTGCAATCATTCCTGATTTTTCAGCTGCAGGAACCCGATGATGAGGAACAGAAAGACATTCTGTGTTTCCGGGCAGAAAAAAGAGGGATCAAGCTGGATTCGGCTGTGGCTGAATTTATTGTGATGCGTTCAGAACGGAGTATGCCGGCTTTGATGGGTATTCTGGAAAAACTGGATCAAATTTCCCTGGAACAGGGGCGTCGAGTCACAATTCCACTGGTAAAAGAGATCATGAACTGGTGAATGCAATTCACAAACTCCTGTTGATTCTCTGATCTATTCTTTCACACGATTCAACCTGATGTTTACAAGCAGCAGGACAAAAAGTATCACGCACAATAATGTTTCAGTTAGTCCCCACCAAAACCGTGTTGGCTCGAAGGCCACCAGTACGCCATGCATGAAATAGAGCATGGCCACGAGGCTCAGCCACAGGTAAGTTCTGGAATTGGCTCGGTGTAGACCCGGGGCGAAAATTAGCAGCGGGAATATCTGTATGAGCCAGATGACAGGGGTCGACACTGAAAGGCTATCCAGTGCATTGATGCTGACTACGAGAAAATACAGTATCAGGGAATAGTAGCTGGTTAACAGAAGCCGTTGAGAAAGGCGGCTACCCGCTGCTACCTGACCTGAGTCCTGCTGTGGAAGGCTCATTTGCTAGTCGGCTTGAAGCTTTATGCTGAGACTCGAAATTCGCCTGCCAAGCGACTGGCACAACTGAGCCTCAATATCAGTGATAGCTCGGTTGCTATCCGTGCCGGCCGTATGACTAGCGCCATAAGGAGTACCGCCTGAATCTGTAGCATTCAGACCCGGTTCGGAATAGGGGATACCACAGTAAATCATGCCCTGGTGGAGCCAGGGCAGTGCCATGCTTAGCAATGTGCTCTCTTGCCCACCATGCAATGAAGAGGTTGAGGTGAAACAGGCAAAGGGTTTGTCGATTAACTCACCAGATGTCCAGAGTCCGCTGGTTTGATCTATAAAAAACTTAAGCGCAGAAGCCATCTGTCCGAAGCGTGTTGGGCTACCTACTACCAATCCACTGCAGTTTTTCAAATCTTCGGTTGTGCAGTAAACGGCGCCAGAATCGGGAATTGGCGGTTCTGAAGATTCAATAGTCGGAGAAACAGCAGGGACGGTTCTCAGGCGAGCTTCGAGACCTTCAGTTTCCTCAATTCCACGAGCAACCAGCTGAGCCATTTTCTGGGTGGCGCCATAACGACTGTAGTAAAGCACCAGAATATAGGGTGAAGACATACTAGTTTTCCAACAGGGACAATACTTTTTCTGGCGGTCTGCCAATGATGGCTCGATCCCCGTGAACAAGAATTGGGCGTTCGATTAACTTCGGATGTTTGCAAACCAGATCGAAGACGATTTCATCGCTTAGTGTGTCGTCTGCCAAGCCTAATGCTTCAAATTCCTGTTCACTGCGCCTGAGTAAATCCCTGATTCCCATATTGAGTTTTGTTAACAGGTCTTTTAGTTCTTCAGGCTGAGGAGGTTGTTCCAGGTAATACACTATCTCAGGGTAGATCTCATTTTCTTCCAGAAGTGCAAGAGCTGCCCTGGATTTGGAGCAGCGGGGGTTGTGATAAAGAATATAGTCACTCATTAAAGACCTGCTTGGAGTCTAGTCCAGATCAACGAATTTCTTGTTACCGAGATTATTCTCGATCGTGCTTTCTATGTCATGCTGAAACTGTTTTGCGAGTAGTAGCTCTGCTGATTCCGAACCAATGCTAACGGGATCGGTATTAGTGCTTCGCAGTGCGCGCCAGACTTCTAACAGAGTGCAGTCTTCGACGCTACGAGTCGGCAAATAGCAGGGAGGTTGATCCCCTGTTTGTGTTATCAATCCAATCTTTTGCAAATGTTCAAGAGCTTGCTCGATAGCAGTCAGATTGCTATTCAGAGACCGTGCGAGAGAATCTTCATTGAATGGAGTCTGTCCCTGTTGAAATCGACGGATGATAGCCAGTGCTACTGCCAGTGCCAACTGTTCGACTTGCGCAATGCTCAGGGTAAGCTGGGTTCTTCCTGATCGCGTTTTGGCCGGATATTGATGATAGAAGGCAATACTACTGCCAATGAGAGCGACTAACCAACCTATATAGATGAAGAACAGAATGGCGATTGCAGAGGCAAAGGCCAGATAAATAGATTCTCTTGCGGCAGCGACGAAGATACCCTGAAACACCGACCCCATCAGTTTCCAGATTACTGTAGTCACCAGGCCGCCAACAAAGGCGGAAGCGAACTGCACTTTGGTATTGGGGAGAAAGCTGTAGGCAAAGGCGAAAGCTAATGACATTAACAGTATTGAAATGAGGAGCGCGCCACCTTCTATGATGAAGCTGCCAAAAACCAGATTTTCCAAAAAACTCTCGAAAAAATTGGTATTAATGTAAGAGGTCAGGCTAATTGACAGGAAAAGCAATAATGGGCTGACGATGACTGCAAACAAATATTCACTCACGCGACTCGAAAGCGAGCGACCTTTCTTGACGGCCCATATGTAGTTAAAAGCGGATTCAATTTTCCGCATCATATCCAGCACGATGTAGATGAGGAGTCCCACACTGGTTACACCGATCAGCTGGACCTGCAGATTGTCTACGTAGGTGAGTACTTGTTGGCTTACTTCATTGGCCCGTTCACCAAGAGGTTGTAGAAGTGTCAGCAGTGTGGGCTCCATTGCATTGTGAACTCCCAGGCCTTTCAGTACTGCGAAAGTCAAAGCAAACAGGGGAAAGAAACCAATTACGGTAGTAAAGACGAGACTCATAGCTCGCAAAGACAGCTGTTCCTGGGTCAGGTCACGCAGGATAGCGACAAGAATCTGACTGGTTCTCACTACGCTACGTTTGAATCTGGATAGTTCCTCCAAATTCTGTTGCCACAAGAACACGGCGGCTCGTCGCCTCAGGGCCGTTAGTTTGTTGCTTATTGTGGGTAGTTGCTGGTCCATGGCCGATGGGAAGGTGTGAAGATACGGTGAGCCTGCTTAAGTTTAATGGTCCGGGTTCAGCTATTATACGAATTGAATCACGAATGCCAGCTAAAAGAGAGGAGAAAGCACTTCGTGGCAGGTTCTACCGACAATGTTGAGACAAGAGTTGCCTGGACTGGTGTTATCAAGGGCCGGGTCCAGGGCGTTTTTTTCCGGGCAGAAACTCAACAAATGGCAAAGAATCTGGGTATAGATGGCTGGGTGCGAAATACACTGGAAGGTCATGTGGAGATTCTGATCAGTGGCAGGGTAAACGCCATTGAAGAAATGCGGGCCTGGTTAAGGTCAGGGCCATCCATGGCCCGAGTGGATGCCCTCGAGCTGGTTGAATGTCCTGTTATTGAAAGCCCAGGATTCGATATTCGATACTGAGCTTTGGGCTTACGGTATTCAGCTGGATTCCCAGTTTGTTTTGAGGAAGTTCAGAATCTCATTGCTGGGGATGCTTTGCTTTTCTCCACTGCGCCGTGATGTGTATTCCACGTTGCCATCGGCAAGACTGCGGGCCGAGACGACAATGCGATGGGGAAAACCTATAAGTTCGCTTTCAGCAAACTTTACACCAGGGCTGGTTTTCTTGTCCCTGTCATCAAGCAATACCTCCATACCAAGATTCATACTGTCCTGATACAGCTGTTCACTGAATTCAACGACCTGCTCTGATTTATGACTGTCCAATACAATAATGACGAGATTGAATGGCGCAATATTATCCGGCCATATGATGCCGGCATCATCGTGGTTCTGCTCTATACACGCAGCGACGATCCGGGTGACGCCAATGCCATAACAACCCATGGTCATAACTACTGCCTTGCCATTCTCATCCAGTACGGTGGCATTCATCGCTTCACTGTATTTCGTGCCGAGCTGGAAAATATGGCCTACCTCGATTCCTCTCTTGATGGATAGCTTTCCTTTGCCATCGGGACTGATGTCACCTTCCTGCACTTTACGAATATCTGCAACTCTGTCGTACCGGCAGTCCCGCTGCCAATTGGCATTTATCAGGTGGGTATTCTCTTTGTTAGCGCCACATACGAAATTACAAAGGCCTTCAACACTACGATCGGCGATAGTAAGCAGAGAAATATTGTAGGGGCCGATGCTACCGGGAGGGCAAGAAAATGCTGCCTCAATTGCATCATCGCTGGCGAAGGTGAGAGGGGAGAAAATTTCATCCAGTTTGCTGGCTTTGGTGTCACTTAGCTGTTGATCTCCGCGAAGCAGCAGTATCGCCAGTTCATTGCTCATTTCGCCTTCATCATCACAACGGTGAACCACGAGACTCTTGACCATTTTTGATGGATCGACAGAAAGTTTATCAGCGACAGCTTCAATACTATGAGCGTCGCCGGTATTCACAGATTGCAGGTCAGCGGGAGATTCCTCAGAGGTCTGGTGTAATAGGTCGCCCTCTGCCAGTTCGATATTGGCGGCATAATCGCTGCCGTCGCTGAATACGATCTCATCTTCTCCGGAATCTGCAAGGACATGAAATTCATGGGAAGTACTGCCTCCTATGTTTCCTGAATCGGCGAGTACAGGGCGATAGTCAAGGCCAAGTCGCTCGAAAATGGCGCAGTAGGTCTGGTGCATCAGATCGTAGGTTTCTTGCAGGCTTTCCTGGGTAGTATGAAAGGAATAGGCATCTTTCATTATGAATTCCCGCGACCGCATGACGCCAAATCGAGGGCGCCGTTCATCACGAAACTTTGTTTGAATCTGATAGAGATTCGATGGTAGCTGCTTGTAGCTGCTTAGCTCATTGCGCACCAGATCCGTAATTACTTCTTCATGGGTTGGCCCCAGGCAGAAATCGCGATCGTGGCGATCCTGAAAGCGTAGCAATTCATCGCCCATAGCATCCCAGCGTCCTGATTCCTGCCACAATTCGGCATGCTGGACGACTGGCATGGATACTTCCATGGCACCAGAGCGGTCCATCTCTTCCCTGACTATCTGGGCAACTTTGCGGAGTACCCGGTTGCCCAGAGGAAGCCAGGTGTAGAGCCCGGCGGCGAGTTTACGAATCAGACCCGCTCTTAACATTAACTGATGCGAGACAACCTCAGCATCTGCAGGGGTTTCTTTGACTGTTGCTAATAAATATCGACTTGCACGCATTTTTGGAATCCATAAAAAGAAAGGCAGCCAATGGCTGCCTTTCTATGATGCTTAATCTTCTGTTGGAGATGCAAGCCGAATAGGTCAGGCAAATCCAGAAGCTAGCAGGCTTATAGAGCGTATTCTTTAAGCTTCTTAAGCGGCAGCACCTTAACTCGGGTAGTTGCTGGCTTACGAGGAATATCCATCAATTCGCCTGGCTTGAATGGGTTAGGAACACCCTTGCGTGCTGGACGAGCAGGACGTACTACAGATTTGATTTTCAGCAGACCTGGCAGAGTGAATTCGCCAACTGCGCGCTTCTTGATATGGCGCTCAATCAGTACACCCAGTTCTTCCAGAACTGCAGCTACTTCTTTCTTGCTCAGTTCAGTGTTCTGAGCAATTTCGTTAAGAATTTCAGTCTTGGTGTATTTCTTTTGAATCGCTGGAACTTTCTTGGTCTTTGCTGCGGCCTTTTTCTTGGCAGCGGATTTTTTAACAGCCATGCCCTTTCTCTTTACTCTCTGGTTCGTGCTAAGCAATCAAACTTCAATTTCTCAGCTTTTGGTTTCAATTACTACTCAAAAATCTTACGGGGTAAGCCGGTTGGATTTCGGGTAGCGCCTCTTGGTTAATTTCTTTGTGTTTCTTGTGTACTACTGTTCTATCTACTATCTATTCTTTCAGTTAATTACGGTCTTTCTAGTCTTTCAATAAACCCTTCAGTAACTTTTCAGGTGTTTATATCAAAAATCTTGCCAAAATCTTTAGCTAATTATTAGCCTAACAAATGAAAATAATTCGCCCAGTTTCCTGATTTGTCTTGATAGCCGATTCATGCGGCTTGTTTTTGATCGGACCGTCCTGGAATGCTTTTCAAATATTCGATCTGAATACTGGAATTGCTCAAGGCTGGTGCATGAATGTAGCCGGCCGTCAGGGGGTGTATTTATAAAGCATTCACCATGCACCCGCAAGTAATTCCGTTGACTTTGCGCAATAATTTACAAGTTAGGCAAACAACGTAAAAAATAGGCTAAATCTTGATTCCTAATCCGACATAAATGTGTTCAAAAAATTGGCAGGCGCTAGATTTTTTGTCAACAAGATGGGGAATTTTCAATGTGTTTTTCGTTCAGCAAACTCTGAGCTTGTGCATCTGAAATGCAGACTAACAGTTCTCTCGAATTCGACTCCAGACCCGGTTGATATTCCAGGGAGACAATGGAAGACGTGTCAAAAAATTGGCTTTACAGAAGACATGCAGTATCTGGTGCGAGAGAAAGGGTATCGGATTATTGATAGCCAATTTGGTAGCAGGTAATAAAAGGAAGGAAGAAGGTGCGAATAGCGGAGTGCTATTCCAGCTCCAGAATTCACCAGCCTGACTCGTCCTCCGCTAAGCTGAATATAAGGTCAATCCTTAGATTTGCAGGTCGTTGCACTAACCTCCTGTAATGGCCGTAGATAGCGCCTGAATCGACTATATAGGGTATAATCGCCGGCTTTTATCTACCGGCAGCCCGTAATTATAAGCCGGTAAGACTAAATTTCAGGGCTGAAAGCAAGGGGCAATTCCAGTTTATGCCAATCTACGAATACCAATGTCAGAGTTGTGGCCATGAAATGGAGGCCTTGCAAAAAGTTAGCGATGCCCCATTGAAGGACTGTCCTGTATGCCAGGAGTCGCAGCTCAGCAAATTGATTTCAGCAGCCAGTTTCAGGCTGAAAGGTGGCGGCTGGTATGAAACGGACTTTAAAACTGGTGACAAGAAACAGTTAGCTGATTCAGACTCAGGTTCGAAATCTTCTGAAGATAGCAGTAAATCAAACAACGCAGAGAGTAAAGCAAAGGATGCCAAGCCCAATGCGAAAAGTAACGAAAAGAGTAGTCAGGGCAAGAAAAGCAAACCTGCCAACGCTGGCTAAGAAATCCTCATTGCCGGGACCTGCATAGAAGACCCTGGCTGGTCGGGAAAACAGGCGAAAATACCGCGAAAGAGCGTCGAGAAAGTTTAGAAACAGGAATTAATTATGCGCAGTTATTATTGCGGAGAACTCAACGAATCTCATGTAGATGAGGAAGTCACATTGTGTGGATGGGTTCACCGTCGTCGTGATCATGGTGGAGTGATTTTTTTGGATATGCGAGATCGGGAAGGCATCGCCCAGGTGGTTTTTGATCCCGATACCGAGGAAAGCTTTGCAATCGCTGAAGGTGTTAGAAGTGAGTTTGTACTGGCTATAAAGGGAAAAGTGCGACTGCGTCCAGAGGGTACAATTAATGAAGAAATGCCCACTGGGAAAATTGAGGTCCTGGGTAAGGAAATCGAGATTCTGAATGCAGCCAAAACCCCGCCCATGCAACTGGATGAATACTCGGATGTTGGTGAAGATGTTCGTTTGCGATTCCGTTATGTGGATCTGCGCCGCCCTGAAATGCAGGAGCGTATGCGATTTCGCTCCAAAGTAACCAATACTGTTCGAAATTTTATGGACGATAATGGTTTCCTCGATATCGAGACTCCATTGCTAACTAAAGCTACACCAGAAGGGGCGAGAGACTACCTGGTCCCCAGTCGAACCCATCCTGAGCATTTCTTCGCACTGCCTCAATCACCGCAGTTGTTTAAGCAAATTCTTATGGCATCGGGTATGGACCGTTACTACCAGATCGCTAAGTGTTTCCGCGACGAGGATTTGAGGGCTGACAGGCAACCGGAATTTACCCAGATTGATGTAGAAACATCATTTATGGGTGAAGAAGAAATCATGGAAGTGATGGAAGCGCTGATCCGGCACGTATTTCAGGAACATATGAAAGTTGATCTGGGCGATTTCCCTCGCCTTAGCTACGCCGAGGCCATGCGACTTTACGGTTCAGACAAACCAGATTTGCGTATCGATCTGCAACTAATGGATATAGCGAATCTCATGAAAGATGTGGACTTCAAGGTATTCAGTGGTCCGGCGAAAGACCCGGAAAGCAGGGTGGTTGCCTTGCGAGTACCCGGTGGTGCCAGCCTTAGTCGTAAACAAATCGATGACTATACAGACTATGTAGGAATCTATGGCGCTAAAGGTCTGGCCTGGATAAAGGTGAACGACATCAGTGCGGGTACCGAAGGATTACAATCACCAATCATCAAGTTCATAGGTGAGGAGACCACGGCGACTTTGATGGACGCTGTAGGTGCGGAGACTGGTGATATCATATTTTTTGGTGCTGACAAGGCAAAGGTAGTGAACGAAGCAATCGGTGCCCTGCGACTGAAAGTAGCAGAAGATCTGGACCTGGTTAAAGAAGGATGGGCTCCACTTTGGGTCATAGACTTCCCTATGTTTGAGCAGGACTCCGACGGCAATCTTACGTCGCTTCACCATCCATTCACGGCACCAGCCTGCGATGTAAGCGAGCTTAAATCTGATCCGGCCAATGCCTTATCCCGGGCCTATGATATGGTACTGAACGGAACCGAGCTTGGCGGTGGATCAGTGCGAATTAATAAACCAGAAATGCAGCAAGCCGTGTTTCAAGTGTTAGGAATAGGTGATGAGGAAGCTGAGGAGAAATTCGGCTTTCTGTTAAGTGCACTTAGCTATGGTTGTCCGCCTCACGGTGGAATCGCATTCGGTCTTGATCGCTTAATCATGCTGATGACAGGAGCATCTTCTATTCGCGATGTGATCGCATTTCCCAAAACACAGACAGCAGCCTGCCCACTTACCGACGCCCCGGGTCAGGTTTCCACCAAGCAATTGCGTGAGCTGAATATCAGGCTGCGGGAAAAGCCGAAGAGTTAGGAAAGCTGGGAGTTAGTAACGATGGCAGGTCATAGTAAATGGGCCAATATCAAGCACCGCAAAGCAGGTCAGGATGCTAAACGGGGCAAGGTATTCACCAAGATAATTCGTGAACTTACCGTTGCCGCCAAAATGGGTGGAGGGAATCAAGCCGATAATCCCCGTCTTCGCGCTGTTGTAGATAAGGCCCTGGGTGCCAATATGACCCGGGATACTATCGATCGGGCCATAGCCCGGGGTGCCGGCACAGCAGAAAGTGAAAACCTTGAAGAGCTCGTGTATGAGGGCTACGGTCCTGGTGGGGTTGCTATTCTTTGCGAGACGCTGACCGACAATAAGAATCGGACTGTCGCTGAAGTTCGCCATGGCTTCAGCAAATTTGGTGGCAGTCTGGGGACCAATGGCTCTGTGGCCTATTTATTCGAGCGGACAGGTATCATTACTTTTGCCGCAGGAGCTGACGAAGAAGCACTCATGGAAGTTGCATTGGAAGCAGGTGCCCACGATGTGATAAATAATGATGATGGCAGCCTTGAAGTACTCACGTCCCTGGAAACTTTCGGTGCAACCCAGGATGCTCTTAAAGAGGCCGGTCTGGCAGCCGAAAGAGCTGAAATGACAATGATTGCCTCCACCGAAGTCGATCTGGATTTGGATGGTGCAGAAAAACTTCTCAAGCTTGTTGAGCACTTGGAAGACTTAGATGATGTACAAAATGTATATTCCAATGCCAACATCTCTGATGAAATTGCCAATCAACTCTAAATTTTCACTGAACCCAAACTCTATTCGTTATTTGCATTCCCGTAACCTGAGGGGAGATCTATGCCGTTAATTCTGGGTGTAGACCCTGGCTCACGCATCACCGGATTTGGGTTGCTGGAAGTTCAGGGCAACAAATTTAACTATGTCGATAGCGGTTGTATTACTACCGGGGGTGGTTCCATACCAGAACGTCTGAAACTAATTTTCGATGGTTTGGTTGATGTGATCGAGAAGCACCATCCCGACGAGGCTGCAATCGAAGAGGTGTTCATGGGGCGAAATGCGGCATCTGCACTCAAGCTTGGCCAGGCCCGGGGAGCGGCTATGAGTGCCTGTCTTTCTTTTGACTTAAAGGTCGATGAATACAGTGCACGTCAGGTGAAGCAGGCGGTGGTAGGGGCTGGAGCAGCACAGAAGAGTCAGGTTAAACACATGGTCCAGGCGCTGCTTTCCATAAGTGATAACATAGCCGAGGATGCGGCGGATGCATTGGCAGTAGCTATTTGTCACGCCAATACACAGGCCAGTTTGATCCGTATGGCAGGTGCGAAGTCATTCAGTAGGAAGCGCCTTCGGCGCTAGCGGCATGCGACAGCAAATAATAAGGAAATAATTCTTTGATTGGTCGAATTCGTGGCACTCTGGTGGAGAAACTGTCTCCTGACATTCTCATTGACGTTAATGGCGTCTGTTATGAGATTCAGGTTCCGATGACCACGGCCTACCACCTGCCGGAAGAAGGGCAGGAGATTCAGTTATTTACTCATTTCGTTGTGCGTGAAGATGCACAACTCTTATACGGTTTCTATCAGCAACAGGACAAAGATCTGTTCCGTGCATTAATCAGGGTAAATGGCGTAGGGCCTAAAATGGCACTCGCGATCCTGTCTGGAATGGATACTGAAGCATTCGTCAGAACCGTGCAGAATAATGATGTAACTGCCATGGTGTCGATGCCAGGAATAGGTAAAAAAACGGCAGAAAGACTGATCGTTGAAATGCGTGATCGACTGAGTGAATGGGAAACAGTTATCGATTCGGGCGAGGAATACAGAACCAGCGGATCTTCCATAAGTCGGGATGCCGAAACAGCCTTGCTCGCACTGGGCTATAAATCGCAGCAGGCAAGTCAGGCGGTGAAAGCAGTGTTAAAAGAAAATCCTGACGTGGCAGACAGTGAAGCGTTGATCAGGTTAGCCCTGAAGAGCATGTTGTAATGGTAATGGAAGAAGAAAGACTCATTTCAGGAGAAGGTTCGCCTGCCGAGGATTCCCAGGACAGAGCTATTCGGCCGCTAAGTCTTCAGGACTATGTCGGCCAGACAGAAGTCAAAGAGCAGATGGACATCTTTATCAGTGCTGCTCGCAATCGCTCCGAGCCGCTGGATCATACTCTGGTGTTTGGCCCACCAGGTCTGGGGAAAACCACACTTGCCAATATCGTTGCTAACGAGCTTAAGGTTGCTATTAAGACTACTTCAGGGCCGGTTCTGGAAAAAGCCGGAGACCTGGCAGCCATGTTAACCAATCTCGAAGAAGGAGATGTTCTGTTTATAGATGAAATCCATCGTCTTAATCCGGCCATCGAAGAAATTTTGTATCCAGCCATGGAAGATTATCAGTTGGATATCATGATAGGAGAGGGGCCTGCTGCCCGTTCTATCAAACTGGACTTACCACCTTTTACTCTGGTTGGTGCGACTACCAGAGCGGGTTTGCTCACATCACCGTTGCGGGACCGATTTGGCATTATTCAGCGTCTTGAATTCTATTCAGTAGAAGAGCTCAGCCGAATAGTGAATCGATCAGCGGGTATTTTGGGTAGTGAAATAGATAAAGAAGGTGCCGAAGAAATCGCAAAGAGATCCCGTGGCACGCCACGGATAGCTAATCGATTATTGCGTCGGGTAAGGGATTATGCAGAAGTGAAGGAAGATGGCAGGGTCAGTCTGAATGCCGCCAGCAAGGCATTGGATATGTTAAGCATCGACAAATATGGTTTCGATCAGATGGACCGGCGTTTGCTGCTGATGATGATAGAAAAATTCGAAGGTGGGCCAGTTGGAATCGACAGCCTGGCTGCAGCACTGAGCGAAGAGCGGGATACCCTGGAAGATGTTGTCGAGCCTTACCTGATACAGCAGGGATTCATCATGCGAACACCACGAGGAAGAATAGTCACCCAGTTCGCGTATCGCCATTTCGGTCTTAACCCCTCCAAAGAAATGCAGGACTTATTTGATCAGGAATCCTGATCGTTCACCGAATCACCGGGAATACCGTTCGTTTGCCACAATTGCGCCATAATTTTCCCGCTTTTTGACTGTTTTTGTCGTTGTGCCGTTAGTTTTTGCCTGTTAAATGCGTTTTCCCGAAACTATTTGTGAATTTGGCCGAATAAATGCCTTAAACCCGCGGATTTCCTGAAGAAATTTACGGTCTTACTAGATAACACATCGCCCGCTGAATTTGCCCCGGAGAAACGAAAATTGAATACCGATATCAGTACCCTGGAACTGATTCTTGATGCCAGCCCGTCGGAACAGATGGTATTTCTGGTCTTGCTGCTTTTATCAATCCTGTCCTGGGTCATCATTATCCAGCGATGGATGGTGCTTTCTTCTGCACGTAAAGGTGTTTATAGCTTTGAGCAACGGTTTTGGTCGGGCATGGACCTGAGTCAGCTCTATAAGGAAGGTACACAGATGCAGCAGGAAAATCTGCAGGTAGTGGGAATGGAAAATATTTTTCGGGCAGGTTTCAAGGAGTTCATGCGGCTTCGTCAGCAAGCATCGGTGGACAAGGAAGCCATTATGGAGGGTGCCCAGCGAGCAATGCGGGTTGCTTATTCAAGGGAGGAGGAGAAACTTGAGCGGCATTTGCCATTCCTGGCCACCATTGGCTCAGTTTCTCCATACATAGGTCTGTTTGGTACCGTGATTGGTATCATGAATGCCTTTCTGGGTCTGGCCAGCCAATCCCAGGCGACTCTGCAGGTAGTTGCACCCGGAATTGCGGCGGCACTGATTGCAACGGCATTGGGACTCTTCACCGCGATTCCAGCCGTGGTGGCTTACAATCGCTATTCAGCCACCATGGATCATGTCACCAGTAGTTACGTGACTTTTAGTGATGAGTTTTCTTCAATTCTCCATCGTCAAATACATAGCAGCTAACGAAGTATTGATATGGATACTATAGTAAGGAAGAAAAGAAAGCCCATGAGTGAAATCAATGTGGTTCCCTACATTGATGTCATGCTCGTACTGTTGATTGTGTTTATGGTCACGGCGCCAATGCTTAACCAGGGTATCGAGGTGGACTTACCCCAGGCCAATAATGAGCCACTGGAAATCGATGAAAATCTGGAGACTCTCGTTGTTTCTATTACTGCCGGTGGTGAATATTTTCTAAGCATTGGCGCTGCTGGTGATGAGAGAGAATCAGTGACACTGGAAACAGTGGGGGAACAAGTAAGTCGAATCGTGAATGCCAACCCTGATATTCAGGTATTACTGGAAGGGGATGCGGCAACAGATTGGCAGTCAATGATTCACCTGATGACTACTCTGAATCAGGCGGGAGTAACTTCTCCCAGTTTTATCACCCAGCCAATGGATAGCCTGTAACACATTGTGCCAAAGATAAGTCTTTGCACTGAAATGTATGAATAAATTTCTGAACAATCTGATCATCTTTAATGGCTATCCTCTTTCGGTGTTTGCCGCTCTGTGCATGCACATTTTTGTTTTCATCGCCGTTCTTTATTATCAGTCCCAAACGGAAATAGAAGCTCTGGAACTGGTACAGCCAACCGTAATCAAGGCATTGTTCATTGATGAGAATCCCCAGGTCAGGAATCAGCGGATTCAGGAACGTCGGCAACTTGAATTGCAGAGGGAAAGGGAGCGCGAACAACAACGACAGGCAGAGGCGGAGCGTCAGGCTGAAGAACGGGAAAGACAGGAAGCTGAGCGTCGACGGGTAGAAGAAGAACAGCGCCAGGCAGCATTGCGCGAGCGGGAAGAGCTGGAGCGGCTGCGGGAGCTCGAGCGAGAAGAGCAACTGCGGCGCGAACGTGAACAACGTGAGGATCAGTTAAGACAGCAAAGAGAACGTGAAGAAGCAGAACGCCGGCGCCGGGAAGAGGAATCACGCCGTCAACAACAGGCTGCTGCCGAGGCGGCAGCAGCGGAAGCGGCCCGTAATGAGTTTGAGTTGGTGCAAAGCGCCACTGGCCTTATTCAACAGATAGTGCAGGAAAACTGGTCGCGTCCACCCAGTGCCCGTAACGGCATGCGCACCATACTACAGATTCGCATGCTACCTACTGGCGAGTTACTGGACGTAATCATAACGCAATCCAGTGGTGACCCGGCTTTTGACCGTTCCGCCGAAACTGCTGTGTATCGCGCAGCTCCTTTCAGTGAACTCCAGAGTTTGCCGATAAATGTATTTAACGCCAATTTCAGGTCACTTTCCCTGATTTTTGAGCCAGAGGATCTACTGAACTAATGAAAACTCTACGCATCATTCTCAGCCTGTTGCTGATTGCAAGCAGCAGTACTAAAGCCGAGCTCAGTATTCAGATTACCCAGGGTGTAGATAACCCAATTCCTATTTCAATCGTGCCTTTCGCATGGGAAGGAAGCGGGGTGCTTAGCGAAGATGTGTCACGTATTGTGACGAATGACCTCGAACAGGTTGGAGAGTTTCGCGCGTTATCTCCTGGCAATATGCTTAGTCTGCCCAGTGAAGAAGCGGAAGTGTTTTACAGAGACTGGCGAATACTGGCGCAGGATTATCTGTTGGTAGGAAAAGTAGACCGGGCGCCGGGTAGTCAGTTGGTGCAGGTTCAGTATGAATTTTTTGATATCAACAGAGAAGTTAAGCTCGCAGGTGAAGTGCTTACGGGAAACGTTACCCAACTTCGGGACATCGGTCATGAAATCAGCAATGTAGTGTTTGAATTAGTAACAGGAACACGTGGCGCCTTTACTACTCAGATTCTCTATATCGTCTCTGAAGATTACGGTCCAGACGATACCGTGTTTCGTTTGGAAAAGGCAGACTATGACGGGCAGCGTGCGGAAATATTGTTGGAATCCAGCGAACCAATTATGTCGCCAAGCTGGTCGCCTAACGGACAGGACATTGCTTATGTTTCGTTTGAGACTTCTCTACCACGAATTTACATTCAGAACATTGCCACAGGTCAGCGTCGACAAATTACGAATTATCCGAATATAAACAGCTCACCAGTCTGGTCGCCTGACGGCACGAAATTAGCAATGGTACTGTCCAAAGACGGGAATCCAGAGATTTATGTCCAGGATCTGACTAACAATGAGTTGGTGCGAATCACTAACCACCCGTCTATTGATACGGAACCGTCCTGGACGGTTGATGGCCGATCAATTGCTTTTATGTCCGATCGAACAGGACAGCCACAGATCTATCAGATGGCACTGGGAGGTGGTGCATTTGATGTGGAGCGTCTGACCTATGATTGTTTTCAGTGCATGAAAGGGCAGTTTTTGCCGGATGGTGTAAATTTGGTGCATATTCGTCGGGAAACCCGACAGAGTCCTAATTACCAGGTGGCAATTCTCAATGTTGAGACACTTCGCGTATTGCCATTGACCGACACCTCTCTGGATGAATCACCCAGTGTGGCACCTAATGGCAGTATGATCATGTACGCCACCAAATATCAGGGCAGGGGGGTGCTGGACGCCGTTTCCATTGACGGCCGTGTGAAGTTCCGTTTACCATCCACGCAGGGCGATGTGCGGGAACCAGCCTGGTCTCCGTTCTTTAATTAAGCTTCAGAAAAGACTCAATTTTTTAAGCTACAGACAGACAATATAAAAGTTCCTGGAGGACTCTAAGAGTGAGTATTCAACGCAATCAATTTCATAAATTCGGCCTGATAGTTATTTCGCTACTTGCCCTTGCTGCGTGCAGCTCCACAAGCGAATCAGAAGACGGTGCCGATAGTGGTAGTTCAGCTTCCGGTAACTCCTCCAGCAGCTCCGCCTCCTCCAGTGCAGGTTCCAGCAGCGGCCAATTAACCCAGGAACAAATTCGAGCTCAAAATGCGCTGCGCCAAACAGTTTTCTATTTCGACTTTGACGTAGCAGAGTTTAAACAGGAAGACCGCGACACATTGACCTATCATGCTCGTGATTTAGCGGCAAATCCCAACAAGCGGGTGCGTCTTGAAGGTCATGCGGATGAGCGTGGTACTCGCGAATACAATCTGGCTCTTGGCGAACGCCGTGCCAATGGAATCCTTAACTACTTAATTGTAAATGGTGCATCCCGCTCTCAGCTTGAAGTGGTTAGCTATGGTGAAGAACGACCAGCGCAAAATGGTCAATCTGAATCAGCCTATAGCCGCAACCGTCGCGTTGAGATTGTCGGGAGATAATCTAACTTAAATGAACCGACTCCTCAGGGCTGTTGCCACTTCTATTGTTACTACACTTCTTGCAGGCTTGCTTGCAACGACGGCTTCAGCTCAGGGACAAGGCACTGTAATTGAATCTCAGGCTATTACGCCTGGCAGTAATTCAATCTCTTCATCACCTTCTTCTAACAATGATGCTTTGCAATTGCTGCTGGATCAGAACAGGCAATTGCAGGCTGAGCTGCAGGCATTGCGCGGTATGGTTGAAGAGCAGGGATTTGAAATCCGCCGTCTGCAGAGAGATTCTTTAAGTCGTTATACCGACATGGATGAGAGGTTACAGTCCCTCGAATCAGGTGCAGCTGCCACCACGACTGCAGGTGTTAGTACGGCGATACCTGCTTCACCCATCTCGAACACCCCAGCCAGTGTTGCTGGTTCGTCGAATGAAATCACTGAGCCGTCAATCGGTGCGCTCAATGCAGGAACAGCGAGCGCGAATTCTGGCATTGCTAACAGTCGTCCTATTGCGACGCCCAGAAATTCACGAAATTCTTCTTCCCGAGGCACCTTGCAACCTGCCGTACTAAGTGAACAGCAGCTTTATCAAATGGCCTATGACTCAGTAATAAACAGCGATTTTGAATTGTCTATTGCTGAATTTGATCAATATCTCAGTATCTATCCGCAGGGCCGTTTCGTCACGAATGCTCATTATTGGAAAGGGCAGGCCTACCTGTTTCTTCGTCGCTATGGAGAAGCACGGGACTCCTACGAGATGATCCTTAATCAATACGATGATTCAGCCAAATTGCCTGATGCGATGTATGGCCTGGCACAGGCTTATGAAGGCCTTGGAAATGTCCCTCAGGCTCGCCAACTCTTAAATGACATCAAGCGCCAGTTCCCCAATACCGGAGCAGCCAGTCTCGCTGACACCCGATTGCTTACCCTCGACTAAACGTCTCTCCAAGTCATTCCTGTCAGCTTACCCAGATTGCCAGCATGAAAGCCGCTGAAACATTACGAATTACGGAAATTTTCCACTCTTTGCAGGGAGAAGCGCGAACCGTTGGTATTCCAACAGTGTTTGTACGCTTAACCGGTTGTCCATTACGTTGCCAGTATTGTGACACCGCCTATGCGTTTGAAGGGGGCGAGATTATTACTCTGGTCGATATAGTCGGCAAGGTTAAATCCTTCGGGTGCACTTACGTAACTGTCACCGGAGGTGAACCCCTGGCGCAGCCCAATTGTCTGAAGCTTCTCACAGCATTGTGTGATGAAGGATTGCAGGTGTCACTCGAAACCAGTGGTGCCATGGCAGTGGATGAAGTGGACAAACGTGTATCAATCGTCCTTGATCTGAAGACACCAGCTTCTCAGGAGGTCGATAGAAATCGCTTTGAAAACATTCCGTTGTTGGCCGAGAAAGATCAGGTGAAGTTTGTTATCTGCGACAAGTCGGATTACGAGTGGTCTAAATCGAAACTGCTGCAATACAATTTGTCTGAAAGAGTCAGTGAAGTATTGTTCTCACCGTCTCATGAAGAGTTACCTGCCAGGGAATTAGCTGAGTGGATTCTTGCGGACAAATTAGGCGTTCGGATGCAGGTACAATTGCATAAGGTGTTATGGGGAACTGAACAGGGAAGATAGCAGTTACCCTTTCGTTAATGCAGGTAGACTCAACACGCAAGAATACTAAGCCAGAACAAAACAAAGCTCAGTAAAAAACCTATGTCTAAAAAAGCAATAGTTCTAGTTTCCGGGGGACTGGATTCAGCCACTTGTCTTGCTCTGGCGAAAGAGCAGGGTTACGCCTGTTATGCTCTCAGTTTTGATTATGGGCAGCGTTCAATAAGTGAATTAAATGCAGCCAGACAGGTAGCTGGGGCTGTTGGCGTTGAGGATCACAAGGTGATTACACTGGGGATGGACGCGTTAGGAGGATCGGCTCTTACGGATACCAGCATCGATGTGCCAGAAGATGAAACCGAAGGAATTCCTGTCACCTATGTGCCAGCCCGGAATACGGTATTCCTGTCTTATGGTCTGGCCTGGGCTGAAGTCTTGGATGCGGATGCTTTGTTTATCGGGGTAAATTCCCTGGATTATTCCGGTTACCCGGATTGCCGCCCTGAATTTATCGAGGCCTATTCGAACATGATGAATCTGGCCACCAAGAAAGGGGTAGAAGGGGGTGAAATTGCACTGAAGACACCCCTGATTCATCTGAGCAAGTCGGAAATTATTCAGACCGGCACGCGCTTCGGTGTGGACTATAGTTTAACGGTGTCCTGTTACCAGGCTGATGAAACTGGCGCGGCCTGCGGTGTTTGCGATAGCTGCCGGTTTCGGAAACAAGGGTTTGCGGACGCAGGAATAGAAGATCCAACTCGATACCGGTAGGAAATATCTCTGTAATGCCGTATGGAAATTGGCTAAGACTTCAAGTACCATACGCCCCCTTCGAATATTGGACTCCCCTGGCTTAAGAGCTGTAATCCAGCTTGTTAGCCAGACACGGAAGATCAATAGCATCTGTTGCTGAGGTTTAACAAAGTAACAGAGGCAAAACAGACTAAGGGTCGTTAGCTCGACTCCCCTGGCTTACAAGCATCAAACCCGCTTGCTGGCCAGACGCAGAAGATTAATAGCATCTGTTGCTGAGGTTTAACAAAGTAACAGAGGCAAAACAGACTAAGGGTCGTTAGCTCGACTCCCCTGGCTTACAAGCATCAAACCCGCTTGCTGGCCAGACGCAGAAGATTAATAGCATCTGTTGCTGAGGTTTAACAAAGTAACAGAGGCAAAACAGACTAAGGGTCGTTAGCTCAGTCGGTAGAGCAGTTGGCTTTTAACCAATTGGTCATAGGTTCGAATCCTATACGACCCACCATATCAAAAAGGGAAGCACTGGCTTCCCTTTTTCCGTTCTGATTTAGTGAGGTTCTTTCGAACCGTAGAAGGTTCGAAAGCCGCGCAAGCGGCGCAGACGCCATGCAGAGCATGGCGCCCGAAGGGTGAGGTAATTGCGCCCATGCAAATATCGAATCAATCCTATACGACCCACCATATCAAAAGGGAAGCACTGGCTTCCCTTTTTTATTTCTAACTGAGTCAATTTCCCTTCGGAAAAATACTTAACTTAATTGTGCTAAAATAGACTCTCTTTAGCTATCAATCGCCTAATCATGGCCGACATCCAAACCCATCCCGACAAACTCGCATCCGATTCCGAACTGGTCAAAAGCTATCTGGACAGAGCAGCGCTTCCGCGCGCTTTAGATAGTCACGAGAAAGCAGAATATCTGTCAAAGATTCAGCAACTCATGGCAGACAAAAACGCCAAACTTGTTGCGCATTACTACACTGATTCCCAGCTCCAGGAATTAGCTGAGGAAAGCGGCGGCTTCGTAGGCGACAGCCTGGAGATGGCTCGCTTCGGCCATGATTGTGATGCGGATATCCTGATCGTAGCCGGTGTTCGTTTCATGGGTGAAACGGCAAAGATTCTGAGTCCTGACAAGAAAGTGCTAATGCCCACGCTGGAAGCAACCTGTTCACTTGATATTGGATGCCCTATAGATCGATTCGGTAAATTCTGTGATGAACATCCGGATCGGACTGTTGTGGTCTATGCCAATACATCAGCGGCCGTTAAGGCCAGATCCGATTGGGTAGTAACGTCCAGTATTGCCGTGGATGTGGTTGAACATCTCATGGATGCAGGTGAGAAAATTCTCTGGGCACCTGATAAGCATCTTGGTTCCTATATCCAAAAGAAAACTGGTGCCGACATGTTGTTGTGGGATGCTGCTTGTATCGTCCATGAAGAGTTCAAGGCGAGGGGACTGCAGAACATGAAGTCGCTGCATCCGGACGCTGCCATTCTGGCACATCCGGAATCGCCCGCGGCGGTTTTGGAAATAGCAGACGTGGTCGGTTCAACGACTCAGATAATCAAGGCTGCTCAACAAGTCCCGCAGAGTGAAATCATTGTTGCAACGGATCAGGGAATATTTCATAAGCTGCAACAGCTGGCACCTGACAAGAAATTTATTATCGCTCCTACCGCGGGTAATGATGCGACCTGTCGCAGTTGCGCTAACTGTCCCTGGATGGCAATGAACTCATTGGAGTTCATGTTGCAGTCGCTTAATGAAGAAAGCGATGAGATATTCGTCGATGAGGAATTGGCTGAGAAGGCAATGTTGCCGCTGCAGCGCATGCTGAATTTTGCCAGTGAACAGCAGCTTGTAGTGAAAGGAAAAGCGTAAACAAATTCCAGTTTGTCTTTTCTAGCTACTGATCTCTGATCAGCCACTAAGTTCCCGCTGCCGTTCTTCTACTTCCCGTATCTTTTGTCTGAGACGTGCCTCCGCCGCAGCCCCCGAACCGTTATCAGATTCAATTCGCAGTGCAAACTGCAGCTGCTCGCGAGCACTACGGAAGTCGCCGGTCAAAATGAAATACTCCGCGCGCGCCTGGTGAACCTTGCTAATTTCTCCTGCCTGGCCCCAGGTTTCTGCAAGCTGGTACCAGAGATGATGATCGGTGCCGCGTCTTCTGCTGTGCTCCTCCATTAACTCACCCGCCTCATTGTAGGAACGAGCCTCAATCAGAGCGTCCACATAAGCCATGGTAAGGGGGTGATTTCCAGGGTTGATTTCCAGATGCCTGCGCAGAAACTGCATGGCAAGTGAAGGTTCATTTTGCCGTGTATAAATCTCTGCCTGGGTTACCACCAGGCTGATTTGATTTGGAAATTTTTCCAGTAGAGGAGCAAGAGTGCTTGTGGCTTCAGCATATTGCTCATTTTCGAAATAGGCTACAGCCAACGCATAACGATTGGCATCTCGCGTAAATGCGCTCGAGCTTTCTTCCAGCAGGCTGGCTACTTCGCTAATTAACGCTTCCTTGTCTGCAGCGTAGTAGGCAACTACACGGGCACGCATGATCTGGTATTCCAGATTTGGCGAATAGTCGCGATCTGGAAAGCGAACCGCGCGGGCTCGACTGTCAGCGATCCGCGACTCTGTTAATGGGTGGGTTAGCAGGAATTCGGGGGGGCGGCGACCGAATCGATTTGCGGCAAGCAATTGTTCATACATTCGTGCCTGACCGGCTGGATCAAAACCTGCATTAAACATGGTTTCATGACCTATTCGATCAGCCTCCTGCTCATTGGAGCGGCTAAAGCGCAGCTGATTGTCCATTGCCAGACCCTGAACGCCTGCTAGAGCGGCGGCTCCTTGGCCACCATCGGACGTCGCCATAATCAGTACACTGGCCAGTAATCCGGCCAGTTGGCCAACCCGGCCGGCCTGTGCCTCATCGATTCCGCGAGCGAAATGCCGTTGGCTGACATGGGCTATTTCGTGCCCCATGACTGACGCGAATTCGGCTTCAGTTCTGGCATTCAGAAACAAGCCGGTATTTACTCCAATGATTCCACCGGGAGCCGCGAAAGCATTTATTTCCTCACTATCGATAATCACGAAGGACAGTCGCCGGTCCTGCAGTTGGCTGCGGGCAGCTAATTTGTAGGTGACATTTTCCAGATAGGTATTCAGCAGGGCATCCGGAATGGTGGGGGCGCTGCGTCGTAATTGACTCAGGAACTGCTGTCCCAGACGGTATTCCTGATCCAGACTCACTGTCCCGGAAATCCGATCACCGAGACTGGGTAGCGGATTTTGCGAGTAGGCAGGCTGGACTGCTGGTAACAGACTTACCAGAAGTGTCAGGCAGAGGATACTGGATGTGAAATAGGGTCGCTGCATAGTGTTGTCCAATTAGTATGGACAGAGACCCAGACTATCACAAAATATTCCTGTTGTTTTAACAACTTATCTAAAAAACAGTCGCATTGTTCGTAGGCATGGGGACCTATAGCTTGCTAACATAAGGAGATGACTGAAAACGCCGATATAGAACTGGATGTCACCGGATTAGAGTGTCCGATGCCCTTGCTCAAAGCGAAGCTGGCATTGAACGGTATGGATTCTGATCAGGTGCTCAAAGTCGTGGCCACAGACCCTGGCTCAGAGAGGGATTTTCATCTGTTTGTCGAGCAGAGTGACCACCAAATTCTTGATTTTCAAAAGGATGACTCTGCTTATTCTTATTGGATTCGTAAAGGCTAGCCTCCAGCACTGTTCAACTCACTATGAAACAGCTTATTCACGATTTCTTTGATCGTTACTTTCACGACGAAGAGTCTGTCATTTTGCTAATTCTCCTGACAGTAGCTCTAGGTGTGCTGCTTTTATTGGGCGGTATTCTTGCGCCTCTGATCGCGGCCATTATCATCGCCTATCTTATGCAGGGGCTGGT
Organism: uncultured Pseudohongiella sp.; assembly: GCA_965227685.1. Lineage (GTDB taxonomy): Bacteria > Pseudomonadota > Gammaproteobacteria > Pseudomonadales > Pseudohongiellaceae > UBA9145. Next base: position 640,302 of record CBDDGA010000002.1, read on the forward strand.
CAACATTGTCCTGCGCTACGGTGCTTCCCCCCGTCTGGCATTCATCTCTGTGTACTCGCTTTTTTTCGGGATGTTCCTGCTGATGTTGTTTTATCTGATGCCAAGAGCCTGGAATCAGCTTCGCAGACTGGCCAATGAAATACCTAATTTATTGAGTGAAGGGCAGACAGCGCTAATGTCATTGCCCGAGAACTATCCAAGCCTTTTTTCCGACGCCCAGGTTCGGGCGTTTATTGAGGGACTGGGGGGCGAAATTGGCGGATTCGGTCAGACTATCCTCGAATATTCCCTGGCCAGCCTGCCCAGCATATTCGCCTGGGTAATCTTCTTGGTACTGGTTCCCATACTGGTGTTCTTCGTCATGAAAGACAAAGATGAGCTGGTGCTATGGGCCGGTAATTTTTTACCACGCAACCGGCCTCTTATGATCAGAATCTGGAAGGAAATGGATGAGCAGATTTCCAACTACATTCGGGGCAAAGTGGTAGAGATATTCATCGTGGGTGGTGTCGCCTATGTGATGTTCATCATTATGGGTATTAACTATGCTCTGCTGCTCTCAGTGTTGGTTGGTCTGTCCGTTATCGTGCCTTATATAGGCGCCACGGTGGTCACTCTGCCAGTTGCCGCTGTTGCTTATGTGCAATGGGGTATCGGGGGAGAATTTTATACTGTCCTGATTGGTTATCTTGTGCTGCAGGTAATCGATGGCAATGTGCTGGTTCCAATTATCTTCTCTGAGGCAGTCAATCTGCACCCAGTGGCGATCATCGCAGCGGTGCTTGTGTTCGGCGGGGTATGGGGGCTGGCTGGAGTGTTTTTTGCTATTCCTCTGGCGACCTTCGTGAAGGCGATTATCAACGCCTGGCCGAGTAAGGTGCAATCAAGGGCCGGTGGAGACGTGGCAGCTGGTTAGACAGCTACCCCGTACCGTGGGGCTGGTAGGTGCTGTGCCCGCACTGTGATAAAATCCGCCGCTTATCTGGCGTGGTGCCAATACTTTAAATATTCGAGAATATTCCGTGACAGACCGAATCCAGGGCAGCCTCGTTGCAATAGTGACACCCATGCATAGTGATGGGAGTCTGGATCTTGAAACTTTCGACCGTCTTGTGGACTGGCATGTTGCTGCTGGAACAGACGGGATTGTGGTGGTTGGTACAACAGGCGAGTCAGCAACTCTCAGTACAGAGGAGCATTGCGATCTGGTTGCCTACTGTGTGAAATCAGCGAACGGCAGAGTTCCTGTAATTGCAGGCACCGGGTCCAACAACACTCAGGAAGCCTTATATTTCACCCAGTCAGCGAAAGACCACGGTGCCGATGCCTGCCTACTGGTAACACCGTACTACACCAAACCCTCGCAAGAAGGTTTATATCAGCATTTCAAGTTGCTGGCTGAATCAGTAGATATTCCACAAATTCTTTATAACGTGCCAGGTCGCACGGCTTGTGATCTGTCTCTGGAAACAGTGAAGCGCCTTGCGCCAATTACCAACATCGTTGGGGTCAAGGATGCCACTGGCGATCTGAAAAGAGGTCTCGAATTAATCACTGAATGCGGTGAGCAGCTGGCTATCTATAGTGGAGAGGACGCAATTTCTCTTTCCTTAATGGAAGGAGGCGGAGATGGTGTTATTTCCGTTACTGCCAATGTGGCTCCCGATTTGATGGCGCAAATGTGTAAGCTGGCTATTGCCGGAAATATTGATGAAGCCCAGCAGATTGATTCCAGTCTGGCCGCCTTGCATCAGGACCTGTTCCTCGAAGCCAATCCTATACCAGTAAAATGGGCGTTGCAGAAGATGGGAAAAATTCCCGCTGGAATTCGTCTGCCACTGGTGGAACTCAGCAGCGAATATCACGTCAAAGTGCTAGATGCATTACGCCAGGCGGGTATTGATTTGGCAGAAGCCGCCTAGCTCAAACGACTTAATAGGAAACTGGATTGATAACGGCAATATTAAAAAAAGCTACAAGAAACTCCGGCCTCGCAATCATTTTGTCTGGTCTCTCTGCCTGTAGTTTTCTTGGCGGGGATGACGGCATTTTCCGGGATCGTGGTGGTGACTATCGGGAAGCGGAAGTTACGCCAAGTATGCGTATTCCCAACGAGCTGGATAGCTATACGATTGACGAGCTGTATGTCATTCCGGAGAGGATCATTACCGACGCCATTGCTTTCGAAGATGTACCGATGCCGCGGCCTATCGAAACACGACGTCGGGAAGGGGTTATCATTCAAAGCCTCTCAGAAAAGCGATGGATTCTGATTGACGCCACACCCGGTCAGGTCTGGCCCAGAATCCGCGACTACTGGACTGAAATTCAAATAGCACTGGACTATGAAAATCCAAGTGCCGGCATCCTTGAAACTGCCTGGGTTGAGATAGGTAGCGACCAGGATATGCGGCACAAATACCGCATCACCATCGAGCCAGGTCTGCATTCAGGTTATTCGGAGATTTACGTATTGCATCTTCAGAATGAAAGATCTGAACCCATACCAACTATCGTGGCCTGGCCTCAGGAATCCAATTCCGATGATCTGGAGTTGGAAATGTTGCGCTCGGTCTCGCAATTCCTCGCTGACCGCAATGATATTTATCAGGCTTCGGCTGCCAGCCTGCTGGCTGGAACAATTCAGGCTGAATCCAAGGCCAATATCATTGAAGGTGACGGTGGTGAATCAATTCTGGAGCTTAAGGTGGACTATAACCGTGCATGGGTGCAGGTCCGGCAGGCGTTGAATACTGCTGAAATTGATATAGTTGACGAAAACCGCGACCAGTCGTTTTTTAATGTTCGATTTGCGGGCATTGTTCGCGATGATGACTCTCCCGGATTCTTTGGTCGCATACTGGGACGTGGTGATTCGAGTCTGCCAGAGCAGGATTTCAGTATCAGAGTTATCGAGTCAGATTCAGCAATTAACGTGGTTACTGAAGCTCTGGATGGTACGATGGAAGCGAATCAACTTACTCTTGAGCTCTTACAGGTGATTAACGATAACCTGACCTGATTAGCCTGGCTTACTGCGAGCACTTTCCCACATCTGATGACTTCCCAAATCACTACTCTAATTCTGTTGCTAACGAGTGCTGCAGCGATTGTTGGTGTATTGCTTTTGCTGCGCCAGATACAAAAGTCGAAAGTGTCGGAAGCAGCAGCACTGGAGCGCCTCCAGGCCAGAGAGCAAGAGTTGGCAAATGCTCAGCAGATGCTGGTAAAAAACGAAGAAGACAGGCAACGACTGCAAGATGATCTTCAGAAAGGCAGAGAAGATATTGCCAGCCTGCGCACCAGCCTGGAAAAGGAGCGTGAACAATTCGAGGATAAGCTGAACTTTCTAGAAAACGGAAAAGATCAGCTTGGCGCTACCCTGAAGAATCTGGCGCAGGAAATTTTTGAAGACAAGAGCAAGAAATTCACGGACACAAATAAGCACAGTTTGAATACAATCCTCAATCCGCTTCAGGAAAAGATCAGCCAGTTTGAAAAAAGAGTTGAAGAAACCTACGACAAAGAGTCGAAGCAGCGGTTCTCGCTGGAGCAGGAAATAAAGGGTCTGAAGGAGCTCAATGCCCGAATATCGGAAGAGGCAGTCAATCTGACCAATGCTCTGAAAGGGGACAACAAGGCGCAGGGAACCTGGGGTGAATTTGTCCTGGAATCTATTCTGGAGAAATCCGGGTTAGTGAAAGGGCGCGAATACGAAGTTCAGGTGAGTCTGAAATCGGAAGATGGCAGTAAGCTACAGCCAGACGTAATTGTTCACCTCCCCGAATCCAGAGACATCATTATTGATTCAAAAGTTTCATTAAAAGCCTGGGATGCCTATTGCGCAGCAGAAGAAGAATCAGTCAGGGCTGATTGCATGAAGCAACACATCAGTTCGATTCGTGCTCATGTGAACTCATTATCGAGTAAGGATTACCAGAACCTGGCTGGTGTCAACTCGTTGGACTATGTGTTTTTGTTTATGCCAGTTGAGGCGGCCTACACGGCGGCGGTTCAGCAAGATGTGGACCTTTTTCAATTTGCATTCGAACGCAACATAATTTTTGTTGTGCCAACTACTTTGCTTACAACGCTGAAGACTGTTCAAAATCTCTGGCGTCTCGCGCAACAGAATCAAAACGCTAAAGAGATTGCTGATAAAGCTGGTGCTCTTTACGACAAGTTTGTAGCTTTTGTAGATGATCTGGATGAAATTGGCAGTCGCATCGATTCGAGCAAGAAGAGTTTCGAAAAAGCGCACAATAAACTCGTCTCCGGCAGAGGTAACCTGATACGTAGGGCAGAGACCTTAAAGGAGCTGGGCGCCAAGACTTCCAAACAACTCAAGGCAGCTTCAGAACAGGTATCTGATGACGATTCTGATCTGCAGCTTGAAGAATTGCCTGACAATGAAGAGTCAGCAGCCGATTCGTCTATAAAATCAGGCAGTGAATCCGATCAGAAAACCCATCATTGAAACAGATTAAATAGTGTCCTCTTTAGATTCTCTAATCGCTCCGGTTCTTGAATTTCTGCCTACATCGACTCCAGGCGAATGGTTTGAGGAGGCAGTCAAGCAACAGGAAACCTTGCTTATCGATCATGCAAATTGCGAACGCAAGGCAGCTGCTACGGCGATGAATCTAATGTATCGCCATACGGCAAAGCTGGAATTAATGAGTAAGATGTCGCAACTGGCTCGTGAGGAGCTACTCCATTTCGAACAAGTGGTTGGAATACTTCGTGATCGAGGCATCACCTACAGTACGCTGGGCCCTTCCCGCTACGCGGCCGGTTTAAGAAAGCATATCGCCAGGACTGAAAAGGAGGCGCTGATTGATGTGTTAATCATAGGTGCTTATATAGAGGCAAGATCTTGCGAGCGATTTGCAGGATTGATTCCACTACTGGACGAAGCGCTGGCAAAGTTTTATCGCAGTTTATTGCGTTCGGAGAGCCGCCACTTTGAAGACTATCTGGCACTAGCCCATCTCTATAGTGACACGGAAATCAGTGACCGCATCGGTAAGTATGGGGAAGTGGAAAGTGAACTTGTACTGTCACCCGACCAGGAGTTTCGCTTTCATAGCGGTATGCCCATCAGGTCATCCTAGTTACGGCATTGGTCCGGAGCACTGAGGTTGTTTCCAAGCCTTGTGCGAAGCGCTGCAAGCTGAGAGCAAGGAATATTGTTATTCCCGACCAGACTGACCGATGCCAGGTTCTGAATATTAAGCAATGGTGCGATATCGTTGATGGCATTATTCATCAGGTTCAGGCCACCCAGTACCGGCAAATCTTCCAGTGGAGTGATATTAGTGATGTTGTTGTTGGCTAAATCCAGAAAGCGCAGGCTGGCCAGTTGACCTATATTCTCCAATTGTCTGATTTCTGAACTCGCACAGGAAAGCACGGTAAGTTCGGCAGCACTCTGGACGTTCTGCTGACGAACCGCCAGATTGATGCAGCCCTGTAAGTCGGCGTCGCTGACTTCGCTGCCAATATACTGTCCCGCCGGGTCGTAGACTGCCTGATTGTTTACTGAAACAGAGAAAGTCTGATTGCATGACGCAAGAAACAGGGCAATGAAACAGATCACCGTAGTTGACTGAATGGGCAAAGATCGATGTGGCTGTAAGGCTTTATTCATGGGGAGTTAAGGCGTACTGGAGCATTGTGGTAACTGGCTTTTACCGGTTTTCCCGGGTAGTATGCGCTACTCCTTGCCGCAGATAAATAGCTGGTCTTAGCAGGCAGTAGCGGTAAATCCATTGAATATTAAGGAATAGGGAATGAATACATCTACCAGGATTAAAGCGATTGCTATGGGTATCGTTGCAATCGGATTCTCCTCAACAGTTTTTGCTCAGGGTGGTGTCGATCTTGGCGATGAAGAAAATAAAATGGGCTACGCTATTGGCGTAAATATCGGTCAGAACCTGGTCAATCAGGGCCTGGTAACCGATGTTCCGATCACAGCATTTATGGCAGGGCTGACAGATGCAATTGCTGGCGAAGTTCAGCTCGAAGAAGCCGAGATAATGAATGCATTGCAGGCATTTATGGCTCTTCAGCAACAACGGCAGCAAGACGAGCTAAACGGCTTTCTTGAGGCCTCAGAAGCGTTTCTTGCAGAAAACGGGCAAAGAGACGGCGTTGTGACTACTGATTCCGGATTGCAATACGAAGTTATCGAGTCAGGGCCGGCGGGCGGCGAATCTCCCACCACTGCTAATACTGTGCTTGCTCACTACCATGGCACGTTGATTGATGGCTCCGTCTTTGACAGCTCTGTGGACAGAGGTGAACCTATCTCATTTGCTGTTACCGGTGTGATTGCGGGATGGACCGAAGCGCTGCAATTGATGAAAGTAGGGGACAAGTGGCGCCTTTTTATACATCCTGAAATGGCCTATGGTCAGGCTTCCCCTTCGCCAGCTATTCCACCAAATTCAGCTTTGATTTTCGAAGTAGAATTGCTGGAAGTGAACTAGATCTCCAACTGTTCCGAATAACCTGACATGAGTGTATCTCGCTTCAATCAGGGCCTGCTTAATTTTTTGCAAGCGTCGCCAACAGCATTTCATGCTGTGGCTTCGCTGCAGAAAATGCTGGATGAAGCAGGCTTTGAACAATTGTCAGAAGCTGATTCCTGGACCTTAAAACCTGATAGCCGGTACTACGTCACGCGTAATGACTCTGCGCTGATTGCATTCTGTACTGCCAGGCAATCTTTGCTTGATGATGGAGTGCGCATTGCGGGTGCCCATACTGATAGTCCCTGCCTGAAGATCAAGCCAAACCCTGAAATCCGAAACCAGAGTTATCTCCAGCTAGGTGTAGAGGTTTATGGTGGTGCGCTTTATGGGCCATGGTTTGACCGTGATCTGTCTATCGCCGGGCGAGTGAATTACCGAAATCGCAAGGGTGAATTGAAATCTGCTCTATTGGATGTAGGAGAAGCCATTGCGGTTATACCAAGTCTGGCTATTCATCTGCATCGAAAAGTTCACGAGAATCGAACCCTTAACCCACAGAAAGAACTACAGCCAATTGTTCTGCAGGTTGCTGATAAGGAAAAATTTGATTTCGATGCCTATCTGCTGTCAGCACTGAAGAAGCAGGCTCGGCATCGTTCTGCGCAGAAAGTGCTGGCGCATGAGCTCTATCTATACGATACCCAGGCACCTGCGGTAATTGGCCTGGAGGGCCAGTTTATTGCCTCAGCTCGGCTGGATAACTTACTGAGCTGCTATGTGGCTTGCCAATCCCTTATCAAGAGCAAGCGGGGCCATGCCAGCATGCTGGTATGTAATGATCATGAAGAAGTTGGCAGTGCGTCGACGTCAGGTGCGCAGGGGCCATTTCTCAAATCCATACTACAACGACTGGTTTCCAAAACTGATTCTGAAGTAGATGCCTTTGATCGCGTAATCAGCCAGTCGAGCTTTCTTTCCATTGATAATGCCCATGGTGTACACCCAAATTATCTGGAAAAGCATGATGACAAGCATCGCCCCATTCTTAATGCTGGTCCGGTAATCAAGCTTAATGCCAATCAACGTTATGCCAGCAACAGTGAGTCAGTGGCTTTATTCAAATCCATTTGCGACAAAGTGAAAGTGCCTTATCAACAGTTCGTAATGCGTAACGATATGGCCTGTGGCAGCACGATTGGTCCTATAACCGCTACAGAAACTGGCATTAGCGCGGTGGATATTGGTGTCGCAACATTTGCCATGCACTCCATAAGGGAGTTGGCTGGGAGTGATGATCCGGCCGCACTCGCCAAAGTCGTTACTGCCTACTTCAATCGCTAATTACTCGGTGAATCACTGCTTTAGTAATTTCAGACTCGCTGTTTTTTAAGATCCTGAATCAGAAAACGGGCAGGATGCAGTGCCTGCATAGCTTCCTCGTTCAGGGGGGAGCTGTCGCCGCAGATTAGACTGGCCAGGTATTCTCCACTCAACGGGCAGCTGGACAGACCATTGGATCCATGACCGGTGTTAATGTACAGGCCACCTTGATAGCTGGCTTGTCTGGTCACGTTGGCTCTGGCATTGCGTGATAGCTCGGCGAAGTCATTGGACATGGCAGCAAAGTCAGGTACCGGGCCAACAACGGGATAGCGGTCCCGGCTATGACATCGACCTCCCAATAGAGATTGTTTTAACTCCACACTTCCAGCTGGCAAGTTGAGTATCTGTTCAAGGCTCCGCTGATTCTCGGCATCATCTTCCTTCCGTAACTCCCCGGACTCTGAAGCCTGTCGATAGGTGGCTGAGACAGTGTGAACTCCGTTTTGAGCAGGGAATATCGACTTGTCTGCACAAACCACATGCTCCAGTGTGGAGAGTAATTCGCCAGAAAACTGACTACTTTGACCGTAGCTTGATTGCAGTGGGATTTTTGCACTTTGTTTAAAAGCAGCAGCGGCGGAACCATTGGCAAGAACTACAACCGGTGCTTCGGAGAGAACATTCTCATTGCCGTCCAGCAGACGCCAATTATTCTGGTTTTTTTGTAGTGCATGAATTTTGGTGTTGGGGAGAAAATTGATCTCTTTATGATCGATCAGTCCCTTGCAGAGTGCACCGGAGTCCACCCATCCGCCTTCCGGAAACCAGAAGTCACCATCAGCATTGAGGGAAACAATTTCCGGCGGGTAGAGTTGATTAATAGCACTGGCTCTAAGGCTGTTTTTTCTGTTGAGCGCTGTGACTTGTTGCAATAAGCCCGACTGATGAAATGCAGGGCGGCAACTACGATTCAATGCCCAAAGCAGACTCAGCGCATAAGAGTAGGCTTGCAGGTAGAAGCGGGAAAGCGGATTGGCTTCATTAAATAACCGACACCGAAGTGCAAGTTGCGCGATACCGGAGGCACCACTGGCCACAGCTGATTCGCTGTCTACCAGATCAATCTTCCAACCACGAGACGCCAGCCCATAGGCGGTAAAGCAACCTGCCAGTCCAGCACCAATTACTACTGCGCTTTTGTCATGGGGGCTCGCTCCAGGTATCTGAAACCAGGGGGCACTGTTTGATGTCGACTTGGGAGAAGTTGGCTGCGAGGCCTTTAACATATGGCGCTTGTCGCCAAATCCGGTGATGCGTTCAACTTCGAAACCTGCCTGTTCAAGATTTCTGCGTACGAATCCAGCGCTGCTGTATGTCGCGGCCCGGGTCCGGGAGTCACTATGGGAGACGATCATTTCAAACAACTCGCCCGTCCATAAATCGGGATTCTTGGCAGGGCTAAATCCATCGAGAAACCAGACATCGACCTTCGGGTCACTGGAAGGGCGTTTTGCCAGATAAGAGTAGGCATCCTCGATAACAAGATCCAGACAGACATCCGGTTCTAACCTGATTCGCTGCAAGCCCCTGTGAGCAGGATTGTAGTGAAGGCCCAGCTTTTGGGAATAAGTGCCTAGTGAAGGCCAATGTTGGTGCAGTCTCTGTAACTGTTCAGCACTTAATGGGAAATTTTCCAGTGCAATATAGTGCAGTTGACCCTTCCGATCTGGAATTGACCTGTTTTTTCTCCACTCAGCCCAGGTGTTGAGAAAATTGAGACCGCCACCGAATCCCAACTCGGCGACCACATAGTGTTCATTGCTATCGCGACCCTGATTCCAAAGCTCTCTGAGACCGCTGCCTTCTATAAAGACATGGATGCTCTCTCTTAGTGCGTCTTGTTCGGAGTAATAAATGTCGTCGAACCGGGTAGAGCGTGGCATCCCGCCCTCTGACCAGGTTAGCTCGGGAAATTCCACTATGAATGAGTTACTGCTCATCGAGTGACGCGTCTGTTGATTCGGATAGTTAAAGGTAAAGGTGGTGCGATTATAACAGCGCCGGATTCGTGGTGAGCCGGCTTGCCGAATATAGCTGGCTGGAAAGAGCTGCACGATAGGGTAAAATGCGCGTTTTTCTCACACCGAGCAGGAGCCAAAGTGTTGGAGATCAATACCCAACTGGGCATTTTGAAAGAACTGAAGTCTGGAACCGATAGCCTAAGGGGGTATCTTTGACTACGAGGTAAAGAAAGACCGCCTCGCAGAAGTAGAACTGGAACTGGGTGAATCCAGTGTATGGGACAAGCCCGAATATGCCCAGAGCCTGGGAAAGGAAAGGGCAGAGCTGGACGCTGTCGTAGGCACTATTGATAAGCTCTACGAAGGTATTTCAGAAGTTGAGGAACTATTCACGTTAGCCCGGGAAGAAGGTGACGAGGAGCTGCTTCAGGCTGCAGATAATGATCTGCAATCTCTTCAGCAGCAATTACAGTCATTGGAATTCAGACGCATGTTCTCCGGTGCCATGGATAGCTCAAATGCTTATCTGGACATCCAGGCTGGTTCTGGCGGTACAGAGGCCCAGGATTGGGCTGAAATGTTGCTTCGTATGTACCTGCGCTGGGGCGAAGACAAGGGCTTCAAGACCGAACTGGTGGAAGTGTCCGGTGGTGACGTTGCAGGAATCAAAAGTGCCACGATCCATATAAGTGGTGAATTTGCCTTTGGCTGGTTACGAACCGAAACCGGAGTTCACCGACTGGTAAGGAAATCGCCATTCGATTCCGGGAATAGACGTCATACCTCTTTCGCTTCTGTGTTTATCTCCCCGGAAATTGCTGACGATATCGAAGTGGATCTGGATATGTCCCAGGTGCGGATAGATACCTATCGATCGAGCGGGGCAGGCGGACAGCACGTTAACAAAACTGATAGTGCAGTGCGTCTCACGCATGAACCCTCTGGAATCGTAGTTCAATGTCAGAGCCAACGTTCCCAGCACAAGAACAAGGACATGGCCATAAAACAACTGAAGGCCAAACTCTATGAATTGGAAGAATTGAAGCGAAAGGAAGAAATGCAATCCATTGAGGATTCCAAGGCAGATATCGGATGGGGAAGCCAGATACGGTCCTATGTTCTGGATTCCTCTCGCATTAAAGATTTACGCACTAATGTAGAAGTAACCAATACCAGTGCGGTATTAGACGGTAACCTCGATAAGTTTATTGAAGCCAGCCTGAAAATGGGGCTGTAAGCAGGCGCAGGGAAAATGACAGACGAAAACTCAAAGCTCGACAAGGAAGACGAAAACAAGCTTATCGCCCTAAGACGGGAAAAGCTGAGCCGGATTCGTGAGAATAGAGAAGCATTTCCAAACGATTTCGAGCGTCAACACAACTCGGCTGAATTGCTGTCTTCTTTTGGTGATAAGGAGAGTGAAGAACTGAAAACCCTGGCGCAGCAGACAGCTATCGCCGGTCGGGTTATTCGTATGCGTGGTCCATTTGTTGTTATCCAGGATGGCCATGGCCGCATGCAGTTGTACATGAACAACAAGACTCTTCCGGAATCCCAGTTGGATGAACTGAAGAATCTGGATCTGGGGGACATCATTGGTGTACAGGGTGAGGTGTTCAAAACCCAGAAGGGTGAATTGACAGTCAGGGCTGTTGATATGCGGTTACTGACTAAGTCACTGCGACCTCTTCCTGACAAACATAAAGGGCTGACTGATACAGAGATGCGCTATCGTCAGCGCTATGTGGATCTTATCGTCAATGATGATTCACGGCGGGTATTCGCCTTGCGATCGAGAATATTGCGTTTTGTAAGAGAGTATTTCGACAAGCTGGAATTCATGGAGGTTGAGACTCCCATGATGCAAATCATTCCTGGCGGTGCCACGGCACGTCCATTCATAACTCATCACAATGCTCTGGACCAGGATATGTATTTACGGGTCGCGCCGGAGTTATTTCTAAAGCGCTTGGTAGTTGGCGGTTTCGAGAAAGTCTATGAGTTGAACAGAAATTTCCGCAATGAAGGCTTGTCCACCAAGCACAATCCGGAATTCACCATGTTGGAATTCTACTGGGCTTATGCTGACTACAACGATTTAATGGACCTGACGGAAGACCTGTTCAGGAAGATCGCGACAGAGGTGCTGGGTACTACAACGGTAACGTTTCAGGGCACCGAATACGATTTCGGTCAGAGTTTCCGACGCCTGACCATGACGGAAGCTATCTGTGCTTACAACCAGGCGGAAGAACCGGAGTTCGAATCCCGTGAATCGATTGTGGCGCTGGCTGAAAGACTTGATGTCGCTTTCGATGACTCCTGGTCCGAAGGCAAGTTAATCATGGAGATTTTCGAGCAGAGGGTTGAGGATAAACTGGATCAACCTACGTTTATTTATCATCACCCGACAGCGGTATCGCCATTGTCTCGTCGTAACGAAGAGAACCCTGATGTCACTGATCGATTTGAATTGTTTGTTGCTGGCAGAGAATTAGCTAACGGTTTTTCTGAATTGAATGATGCAGAAGATCAGGCCGAACGGTTTCACGCACAGGTACAACAGAAAGAATCCGGTGACGATGAGGCCATGCACTTCGATGATGACTACATCACAGCTCTGGAATACGGAATGCCGCCAACGGCAGGTGAGGGAATTGGTATTGACCGGTTGATAATGCTGTTTACTGATTCACCATCTATAAAAGACGTATTGCTGTTTCCCCATTTGCGCCCTCAGCATGAATAGTCCTGAAGCGGCAGCACGAGAGGTAAAACTGCATCCTGGTTGGATGGACTCCCTTGCGGGTGAATTTGATTCGGACTACATGCAGAACCTCCGCAATTTTTTGCTGGAGCAGAAATCCCGGGGCAAGCGGGTTTTTCCTGCGGGGGCCGATATTTTTAATGCTTTGAATTCAACACCTCTGGATAACGTGAAGTTGGTTATTCTGGGACAGGACCCATACCATGGTCCAGGTCAGGCTCACGGCCTTTGTTTTTCTGTGCAGCCAGGTGTCGATATTCCTCCTTCGCTGGTGAACATTTATAAAGAGTTAAAGGAAGATATCGGGTTTGAAATACCTGCTCACGGCTATCTGCAATCATGGGCGGCTCAAGGTGTGTTGTTACTTAATTCAGTGCTTACGGTAGAAGCGCATAAAGCAGCTTCTCATCAGGGAAAGGGCTGGGAGCGCTTTACTGATCGAATCGTTCATGTGCTCAACGAGCAGAAAAACAATCTGGTATTTGTGCTATGGGGGGCTTATGCGCAGAAGAAAGGTGCGTTTATTGATAGAACGCGCCACCTGGTTTTGCAGTCTCCTCACCCATCACCACTTTCTGCCAGTCGCGGATTCTTTGGTAGTAAACCGTTTTCAAAGGCGAATGCCTATCTTGAGCAGCATGGAATTGAACCAATCGACTGGCAACTACCAGCCAATGCATGAAGGAAGTGTTAATGAAGAATGAACGTTGCGTTATCGTTGGTGCCAGTCACGCCGGAGTATCGATGGCTTTGCAGTTGCGGCGTGAGGGCTGGGAAGGAGGCATCAGTCTGATTGGGGCTGAGTCGGAATTACCCTATCACCGGCCGCCGCTTTCCAAAGAGTTGCTCGCTGGTGCCAAGGATATGGATGCAATCCGACTGCGCCCGCAAAAAATGTATGACGACAACGAAATCGAATTGCATTTAGGTACTACCGTACTTGAGATAGACAAAGATAGTAAGACAGTGCAGTTGAGTAGCGGAGAACGTCTGGAATACAGCGCATTGGCTCTGTGTACGGGGGCGGCTGTTCGTAAACTACCGATAGGGCAGGAGCTGGAGCGGGTAATTTACATCAGAACAGCTGCCGATGTAGCTCAGCTGAAAAGTAAACTACCCGCATCCCGTAAGGCGGTAATAATCGGAGGCGGTTACATTGGTCTGGAAGCAGCAGCCGTTCTGCGTAAGCTGGGTCTGGAAGTTGTGGTGCTGGAGATGGCCGAGCGAGTCCTGGCACGGGTAACCAGCAAACTAATGTCCGACTACATGACTTCATTGCATATGATGCACGGCGCAGACATTAAGACAGGAGTAAGAGTAACAGGCGTTGAAGAGCTCAGCGCTGACGACCAGCAGGGGTTAAAGATTACCTGTGATGATGGCACTGAACTGGAATCCGATCTGGTGATAGTAGGTGTCGGTGTGAATCCCAATACCAGCCTGGCGGAAGCCATAGGAATTGAAACGGATGATGGCATAGTCGTCGATAGCCATGGCCGCACGTCCGTGGAAGATATCTACGCGGCTGGCGATTGTTGCAGTCACCCCAGCAAACTTTATGAACGTGTAATCAGATTAGAGTCGGTACAGAACGCCAATGACCAGTCGCGAGTGGTGGCAGCCAATATCTGTGGAAAAGACAATGAGTACAGTGCCGTGCCATGGTTCTGGTCAGATCAATACGATATTAAGCTGCAAATGGTTGGGATTAGCACCGATCACGATAAGGTTGTGGTGCGTGGCGATGCAACCAGTCATGAAGATGGCTTTGCCCTGTTTTATTTCAAGCAGGGCAAGTTAGTCGCAAGCGATTGCGTAAACCGACCGAAGGAATTCATGGCCAGTAAACAGCTGGTGGCTTCGGCAGCGGAAATCAGACCTGAAACATTGCAGGACGAGAGTCTGGAGCCAAGTAACTGGCTACAGACCAGATAGACAATTAGTCGCCGTGATAAATGCAACCACTGGTGCAGGTTTCTCTGATTTCAATTGAATGCAGAGCCGGTAGTTTTGGCTGCAGACGCTGCCAGATCCAGCGGGCGATGTTCTCGCTGGTGGGATTTTCCAGCCCCTCGATTTCATTCAGATAATAGTGATCCAGCTCATTTCGGATGGGCTTGAATGCGTCACTGATGTTTCCAAAATCCATTACCCAGCCTGATTCTGCATCCACATCTCCACTTACGGTAATCCGTACCTGAAAAGAATGGCCGTGGAGGCGGGCACATTTATGGTCCGCCGGGACATTGGGTAGGCGATGGGCCGCTTCGAAGCTGAATTCTTTAAAAATTTCCATGATGGAATTCTGGCCGGTGGTGAAGGCGGCCAATAGTACCCATGAGTACGGTGCATGTACAGCGGCATTGAGCTTATAATGGCTTGCATAACAACAAGATGCAGTGCCTGAACCCAGCGCCATGTCCATTGCCACCAGTTTGAAACCCTTGCAGCGCTTCTTTTCGGAAGGTAAGCGGCTGCCTACCTATCTGGGTATTTTCGGCACCATGGTAATCCTGTGGTTGCAACTCAGCGCACCTCCGTTAATTGACAGATTCCTGACCCGGCTTGAGTACGTCATTTATGATCAACGGCTTGGGATCATGCCGAAGGCGGAAAAGTTGCCGGAGAACAAGATCGTCATTGTAGATCTTGATGAACGCAGTCTGCAGGCGGAGGGACAATATCCCTGGAATCGCATCAAGGTTGGCCAACTGACAGAGAAGCTTCGTGACTATGGAGTTCTGGTGGTTGGTTTCGACATCACATTTCCCGAACCGGATCGAAGCATTCGTGATTTGCTGGAACCAGTCGATCTGCAATCACTGGATAGCAGTTTCTCTACAACCCTGGAAGAAATAGAACCGATAATAAATTCGGATCAGTACTTCGCCCGTGTCATGCAGAGTGGAATCGACGTGGTACTGGCGATCAATTTCAATCCCCAATCGACTGTCGCCTACAACGAACTCCCCAGTTCCATCGTGGACATTGATCAGAATCTGGTTGAACGGATTACCGTTCAGGACATGTCCGGGTTCACCGGTAATATAAAGCTATTGCAGGATGCTGCACTGGGAAATGGCAGTATGAATCAGGCACCGGACATTGATGGCATTGTACGTCGTGTGCCGCTGGTGATTCGTTATGGTTCCTCTCTGTTTCCCACGCTTTCCCTGGAAATGATTCGGGTCTATAACTTTCTGGAGAATTATGAAGTCATTACCCAGCCCTACGGAGAACTGGATGTTGTCACAGCTATTCGGATCGGACAGGGAGCAGGTGCCTTCGAAATTCCCACCGACGGTTTTGGCCAGGTCACGGTTCCCTATGTAGGACCGTCCTCTCTGGGGAATAATCGCGACTTTCCCTATGTCTCCGCCACTGACGTTATGCGGGACAACCTTAGCGAAGAAGAGCAGGAGGCATTGCAAAACGCCCTGGTGCTGGTGGGAACAAGCGCGCCGGGTCTGGGGGATATACGGGCAATGCCTCTGCAGCAGGTTTATCCCGGGGTAGAAGTACACGCCAATATGTTGAACGCCTTGCTGAGTTCCATATCTGTGGTCGATGTCAGTTCCGGGGAAACAGACACCCAGTCTGTATTCGACAGTTTTACCCAGGCAGACGATATCTACTTTCCATATCGGCCGGATTGGGAGAGTGGGGCATTGTTTTTCATCATCATGGTGTTGGGCATTGCCATGTCCATGTCCTTTCCTTTCATGAATGCCGCGGTTATGGCCGGCACTGCAATTACTCTCATGCTTGGAAGTATCTGGTTAAATTTTCAGTTATGGGCAGATTACAAACTGGATTTTTCCCTGGTACTGCTGTTGCTGGTTATTGCCCTGGTGACTTCTGTCAATCTTATCTATGGCTTCCTGGCCGAAAGTCAGACCAGGAAAACCATCAAGGGTATGTTCGATCAGTATGTGCCTCCCGCGCATATTGACTCCATGCTTAGCGATCCGGACAACTATACCTTTGAAGGAGAAAGCAAAGAGCTGACAGTGTTGTTTTCAGATATTCGCAGTTTCACCACTATTTCGGAGGCGCTGACAGCGGGCGAGCTGAAAACACTGCTTAATGATTTCTTTACACCAATCACTGAAATCATATTTAAACACAACGGCACAATCGACAAATACGTGGGTGATATGGTGATGGCCTTCTGGGGTGCGCCCCTGGATGACGAGCA
The DNA here is from genome assembly GCA_965227685.1 of uncultured Pseudohongiella sp. GTDB lineage: Bacteria > Pseudomonadota > Gammaproteobacteria > Pseudomonadales > Pseudohongiellaceae > UBA9145. Next base: position 657,090 of record CBDDGA010000002.1, read on the forward strand.
CCACCGGGTTAATGCAGTGAAAGCTGCCATTGAAATGCTGGAAAAAGTGGAAGAAATGAAACCGGAGTTTGATGAACGCGGTTATCCCGAGGTGAATATCGGCTGCGGCATTAATACAGGCTTTATGAACGTGGGAGACATGGGTTCCACTTATCGACGCTCCTATACCGTGCTCGGAGATGCCGTTAATCTGGGTTCGCGACTGGAAGGCTTAACAAAGTTCTATGGTATTCGTTTGTTGATAGGAGAGGAGACGGCAAAACATCTTGATATGGATGGCTATCTGATTCGTCTGATTGATAAGGTCAAGGTGAAGGGCAAGCATGAAGCCATTGAGTGTTACGAACCTCTGTGCCTGAAAGCTACCGCCGGTGAGCAGAGAAAAGCCAGGGTCGCGGACTATCATGATGCGCTCGATTCCTATTTCGCCCAGAAGTGGGATGAGGCAGAAGCCAAGCTGAAAGCCATGTTAGAAAAAGAGCCCGAATGTGTTCTCTATAAAGTGTATCTTGATCGTATCGATACCCTGCGCGGTGAAGAGTTGCCAGCGGATTGGGATGGTGCATTTACCCACACCAGTAAGTAGAAATTTCCTGAACTAAACAGCAGCTTAGCTATAATTTTTCAGGTAATCGGGTTTGTTTAAGCTTTGTTGACATGGTGACCTAAGTCGGTAAAATGCGCTGTCTCCTGTGACGGGTGGTTAGCTCAGCTGGGAGAGCATCGCCCTTACAAGGCGAGGGTCGCAGGTTCGATCCCTGCACCACCCACCATTTAAGCGCCTGCTAAAATGGGTAGCATGAGACAAATGTCGCGGACCGGTAGTTCAGCTGGTTAGAATGCCGGCCTGTCACGCCGGAGGTCGCGGGTTCGAGTCCCGTCCGGTCCGCCATTATCTTTTCTCACTCTTCAAGAATTTTGTCTGTTTCCAGATATCCCCATGCCTGGTCGACTTGAGCTCGAATTCAAACCACCTGCTCTTGAATCTATCGACCATCCGCTCTTGCGTGAACGGGATGTTTCCCTGCGTGTTCTGCGGCTCGATCAGGTGCATCCCCTGATCAATGGAAATAAATGGTTCAAATTGCTGGGTAATTTGCAGGCCGCAATCGATAGCGGGCACTCCAGAATCGTGAGTTTCGGTGGAGCCTGGTCCAATCACCTGGTAGCTCTGGCTGCGGCAGGGAGGCTTCTGAACCTGGAAACTATCGGGCTGCTGCGGGGAGAAATAGTTGAACCACTGAACCCGGTTTTAACTTTTCTGCGGGACCAGGGCATGGAACTTCACGCCATGAGTCGTGGTGACTATAGAAGAAAGAATGAGCCGGAGGTTCAGAACCAGATTCGCAGTCAATTCGGAGAGCATGTGCTACTGCCGGAAGGGGGAAGTAATAGACTGGCGGTGGAATCCTGTGCAGCCATTGCCGACTTTATAGGTTGGGAAAGCACTACATCACAACGGATTGTGATGGGAGCTTGCGGTACAGGAGCCACCCTTGCTGGCCTTATTATTGGAATGAGCCGACAAGGCACAAGCCGGGATCCGGTTGAGATTTGGGGCGTATCAGTACTGAAGGCAATGGGGTATCTCAGGCAAGAGGTGGCAAGCTGGCTGGCTTTGATCAGTCCGCAAGGTTCAGGTGTTAAGTGGCAGATCCTGGACAACTATCATTGTGGCGGGTACGCAAAATCTAACAGGGAGCTAGACGTGTTTCTGGAAGACTTTAGAACCCATTGTGGTATCCCTGTGGAACCAGTCTATACGGGAAAGCTGTTCTATGGACTCTTTGAGGAACTGCGGAATGGATCAGTTAAGCCTGGGGCAGAAATTATTGCAATCCACAGTGGAGGCCTGATCTCAACTATAAAATAGATTAAAAACAATGATTTAAAGGATTTTTTTCAGTCAACACTGCAGCTAACAAATTTGCGTAATTTCTGGTAAAAATTCCCACAAAACCCTAGAATGACAGCATCATCGATCCACGTCCGACTTTCCGGGCAGGATAATCATCCCTGATGACGCGCAAGCCATTAACTCTCAAGCTCTCACTTTCCTCGTTGCTCCGTGGTGGCATCGCGGCGGCGATTCTCTGTTGTTTCCTATCCCAGGCTTCAGCCCAGTCTCATTTGATACAACTCGATCAGGTTGCCGGGGCGCATCAGTACTCTTTGGCGCCTGCCTCCCATGCGACATCGATCACTTTAAAGAGAGCCTTGTTACCGGAATTGAGAGTGGGCAGTGAATTCTCGGTGCAACTGGATGACACCCATTCCGTTATATTGCAGGTACGCCAGCTCACCAACTATTTAAATGGTGATTTAGGAATAAGCGCCAACGGCCGTCAGAATGAGGCAAGTTACAGTCTGACTCTGACCGTTGGTGAAGGAAGCATCCATGGTCACGCCAGTTCAGATGCCGATTCCTGGCAAATAGAAGCCGTGAGGGAAGGGGAATTTTATCGAGGTTGGGTGTACAAGCCTCAGCCCCTGAGTGCTGACAGGTCGAGTCTGCAGCATGACTATCTGCTACCCGAGTCTCCTGTCATGCCTGCCCCTCGCCAGATCAGGTTCATGCCTCTTCTCGTTAAAGACGAAAACTCGTCTGAAGATGAAACGCTGAGAGCTGAATTAGGGGACATAAATGATGGTAACTTGCAGATCAATCAATCCTTCAACCCCGAGCCGGTAATTGTAGGTGGGATCAGCACAGCTTCGGTTTCCTTTGAAAACACAAGTTCAGATGCTCATCGTGGTTTGGTTGCCGAGTTCTACTTTATTCTGGAAGACAGCCAGCTGCTGTCAACAGATAGCCGTTGTGGTGAACAGTTGAGTCTTTCACTGCAACCCATTCTGTATTGCGAATTGGGAGATATCGCAGCAGGGCAGACCACCACCGTAGAATTTTCGATTCAGACAACCACGGAGTCGCAGCCCTATATAAGTAGCACGGTTTTCGTCGGCAACCTGCGCCATGATCATTTTATTAATGTGGTCGAAGATGTACGCACCGACACCGATGGTGATGGAATAAGCGATTTCAATGAAAACCTGCTAGGCACCAATATCAATGATGCAGCATCTGTTGATTATTCCATTAGCACGATTGATGTGATGGCTTTGTACACAGAAGGAGCCAGCAATGCCTATTCATTTGGTGTGGAAACTCGGATCAATCAACTAATAGGTGTGGCGAATCAAATCTATCGCGATAGCGGTGTCGGGATAACTCTACGTCCTGTGCATCACAAAATGGTGGATTACAACGATATCGATGACATGGATACGGCACTGGATCATCTCATGAATGCAAGCCATCCCGCATTTTCAGACATCTCTTCACTGCGCCAGCGATACGGAGCAGATCTGGTGCTGCTATTTCGTCCCATGGAGTTAACAGAGGACCGGTGCGGATTGGCACCAATTGGAGGTTTTAAGACTAACGGCTATATGGACGCAGCCATCGAGCGCGACTTTGCTTTTTCCTACATCGCTATAGATTGTCCGTTGGATATAGTCGTCGCCCATGAGCTGGGCCACAACATGGGGCTAAGTCATTCTCATTTGGAAGACGGGTACGGTGGCACTTTTAATTTTTCAACGGGTTACGGCGTAGACGGGCAATTCAGCACAGTGATGGCTTACCCCGGGGTATTCAATACCGATACGCGAGTAGCGAGGTTTTCAGATCCGCTGGCGGAATGTCTTGGTTTTTCCTGTGGTGTTGATGCGGACAGTGAGTTTGGCGCGGACGCTGTGCAGTCTCTGAATCTGGTGCGTCATCAAATTGCCAACTATTATCCAACTTCTGTCCCCGACCTTCCCACCACTTCGGTTGCTGCGCTCAGTGGATCCACAAATGCCGTGATTGCGATCGCTGCCAGTAAAGATCAGGGTTTGAGTTTCAGTAATCAATTCTCTCCCGACGATCTGGTAGACATGACTACCACGATTTCTGTAGACGATCGCCACATCGGTGAATCCGGTGCGATTCATGTTCTGGTTGGTGAATTGGGTGCAGAGCAGTTGTATCAACTCAATGGGAAGGGGGAGCTTGTGCTCTGGGATGGTGAACTTGGTACTCTCGTACCCGTTGGTGGAACAAGAGTATTGCTGGGAGATGAGCGTCTGCAGTTACTGGATAGTTTTAAGTTTGATCCCGGTCTGGTAGGGCGTAACCTGGTGGTTTATGTGGCATATCAGGTATTCGCGGCTGGCGATCTGATCTACACCGATGCGCCTCTCAGTTTTGAGATCGTGGGGGTCGCAGATTCTTCAAATGGCAGCGGCTCGTAGCTTGCCCTAAAGACTACCGTCGACCAACTCTTTAGCGAAGAGATGTTTGACATCAAAGATTACGCAGGATTCCTTGCCCAGCTCCTTGATTTTCTCAATGCCCATCTCGGTAAATTCCCGATGGGATACGGCCAGCACGATGGCGTCATAGGTTCCCGGCTCCGGGGCTTCAATTGATTCTGCACACTCAATCGGATCGATCCATGGGTCATAGACATCAACCTGTGTGTTGTAGGTCTGCAAGGTCGATACGATGTCTACAACTCTGGTGTTGCGGGTGTCCGGACAGTTTTCCTTGAAGGCGAATCCGAGTACAAGGATTTTGGAATCGATTACATGGATACGCTTGGCCAGCATCAGTCGGACTACTCGCTCAGCCACATGTATTCCCATGGAGTCATTGATGCGACGGCCCGCGAGAATGACGTCCGGATGATAACCAACCTGTTGTGCCTTGAATGTCAGATAGTAGGGGTCAACACCAATACAGTGACCCCCTACCAGCCCGGGGCTGAATTTCAGGAAATTCCATTTGCTGCCGGCAGCTTCCAGTACTTCTTTTGTATCTATACCGAGTTTTTCAAACAGGATTGCCAGTTCGTTGACCAGGGCAATATTTAAATCACGCTGCGTGTTCTCAATCACCTTGGCGGCTTCTGCGACCTTAATGCTGCTGGCTTTGTAGGTTCCGGCTGTGATGAATTTCTTGTAGAACTGATCGATCTGTTCGGCAACTTCGGGGGTGGAGCCAGATGTCACTTTAACGACTTCGGAAAATGAATGAGCGGAGTCTCCAGGGTTTACTCTCTCTGGCGAATAGCCCACGTAGAAATCCTTGTTAAATTTGAGACCGGATAGCTGTTCTAATACTGGTATGCAATCTTCCTCGGTAGCGCCTGGATAAACGGTGGATTCAAATATGACAATATTGCCTTTGTTCAGTCGTTCTCCCACGAGGCGTGTTGCACTGAGGACCGGGGTGAGGTCGGGCTGATTCTGTTGGTCAACTGGTGTTGGGGCGGTGATGATGTAGATGTCCGCATTGGACAGGCTGGCTGGCACATCACTGTAACTGGCATTGGTCTGCCCCAGTAATTCATCAGAGGTAAGTTGCCGGTTACGGTCGTGGCCTTTGCTTATTTCCTGTACCCGTTCAGAATTAATATCGAACCCAACAGTCGGAAAATGAGTAGCGATGGAGTGGGTCAGGGGCAGTCCTACATACCCTAATCCGAGTACGGCGACTCTGGTGTCTGAACTAAGAGCAGGCAATGTCATGGTCTACTTTCCCTGTGATTTGCTGTGGGGATTCTACTAAAATTTCACACCCTGTATCGACCGCTATTTCTGTCGCCTCCCGGCATTGCGGCTGCAGGTGACGTGCTATACTGCCAGTTACCTGAATGTGTTGGCATAACACATTTATGGGCAGCACATTAGTCGATGATGGATTCCAGATGTCCCAGTTTTCCAAAATAGGCATAGTCGGTAGACCAGATCACGCTGGCGTAGTGGATTCTGCACGACGATTGTTACAGTTTTTAAGATCCCGGGATTTGCAAGTCGTCATGGATGATGGCACGGCTGAGCTCATCAACGATGACACTACCGAAACCGTTCCCCGACAGGAATTGTCAGCGCATTGTGAACTGGTAATAGTTATCGGTGGCGATGGCAGTATATTGAACATGGCCAAATTCATTGCTTCAGACGAAGTGCCGGTGATTGGTGTTAACAGAGGGAGGTTGGGTTTCCTGACCGATGTGCTCCCGGAAGAAATTGAAGCGCAACTATCACAGGTACTCGATGGTTCTTATAGTGTTGAAAAACGATTCCTGTTAGAAGTGCAGGTGCGCAGAGACGGAGAGAATACGCCAGTCGATTTCGCGCTGAACGATGTTGTGTTACATCCGGGACAAGCGGCTCAGATGATTGAGTTCGAGTTATTCATCGATGGCCGCTTTGTCTACAGCCAGGAATCCGATGGTCTGATTATCGCGACACCGACCGGATCCACAGCTTATGCACTTTCTGCCGGAGGCCCCATCATGCATCCCGGGCTCAATGCGGTTGTGCTGGTTCCCATGTATCCCCATACCCTCAGTAGTCGACCCATCGTGGTAGATGGCGATAGTGAAATTTGTCTTGTAGTAGAAGCTACCAATTCTCTGCAGCCGCAGCTAAGTTGTGATGGAGACATCCAGCACAATGTCAAAGCAGGCGACGAAATTCTGGTGCGTAAGAAGACTGTTCCGTTGCAATTAATTCATCCCCCGAATTACAGCTACTACCAGGCATGTCGTAGCAAGCTGGGTTGGGGTAGCCGGCTGGTGCGAGAGGATGATTAAGGTAGCCAGTCTTCCTATAAGCGTCGATCTAAAGCTCTTCAGTCAAATACTTCATCAACAGGGTCTGACTCACAGCATTAACGAAGAGTCCGGGCAGCAGGTTATTTGGGCCCGGTCGGAAGTTGAAGCAGAATTGATTCGTCAGGCTCTGGTGCAGTGGTCTCGACAACCAGCAGAAGTCAGAGCTGAGCCTGATTCCATGCAAGGTCGTGGATTCGATCCGGGTCCCTGGCTATTCAGGGCAGTCTCCGGGTTAAGAAACTCTCCAGTCACCTGGGCTCTGATTCTTGTTAGTGCCGCTGTCGCATTGATCAGCGGTCTTGGGCGGCAATTGCGTCCAGTGGCTGATTGGTTTTATCCATTGCTACCTACGGATTCACTGGCGTCTTTATTGTCCGGCATCGATGGTGTGGGTGAATTGCTGCGAACAATTACTCCCATGTTCCTGCATTTTGGTGAACTGCATTTCGTCTTCAATATGATGTGGCTCTGGTATTTCGGCAGACAACTGGAGAACCTGCAACCCAAATGGTTCTTCGCTCTGTTGGTGCTGGTGACAGCCTTTGTAAGTAATACCACTCAGTATCTGGCTATTGAGTACAACAACTTTGGTGGAATGTCCGGTGTTGACTATGGTCTGCTGGCCTATGCCTGGATAATTCACTTCTTCATGCCCCGCAGCGGGATACTGATGAATAACTCGATGTTTCTGTTCTTCGTGGTCGCTCTGGTAGTAATGGAAATAGTCGCGGGTTCCTGGATCGCTACTGCTGCTCATGTGAGTGGTCTGCTTAGCGGGCTGATCATAGGACTTTTCGTGGTGGCTTTTTACAAGTTTGTGCTAAAACGCTCAGCCATGGGAAAGTCTTAGCCAGCCCTGTAAAATATCTGCGCTGCAATCGTTTAACCAGATTATATAAAGTGAACCAGATGGAAAATGAGCAAAACGACGATCTGTTGAGGTTGCTGAATAATCCCCCACAGACGATTGAAGGTCTCATAGCTGCAATAAGCCCGGACCTCTATCACAAGCTAAAGAGTGGAATCGAATTGGGGAAATGGGAAGATGGGCAACGAATCGACAAATCTCAGCTCGAACAATGCATGCAGCTGGTAATCCTGTATGAAGCTCAGAATTTGCCCGAACATGAACGAATTGGTGCAGCATTTGCGAATAAAAACGACTGTGAATCAGCTACGAACGAGGCAATAGCGCCCGCAATGGAATCGAGACCGATCAGCGTTATCCAGGGTGGTAAGAGTAAGGCTTCTAACGAGAGTTAAATTGGAGGAATGTTGAGTGAAGGCTGTGGCTAAAGGAATTCTCCGTAAGATGGCAAGCAGGCTGGAAGAACCGGTCAGCTACAGCATCCGTCTGGGTGAAGAAGCTATACCTCTTAATCCTCTTCTCAAGAAGAAGATTAAACTAAGCTATGGTGGAGATATTTATTGCGTCCATTGCGGACGTAAGAGCAACAAGAGCTTTAATCAGGGTTATTGTTATCCCTGTTTTCAAAAGCTGGCACAATGTGATTCCTGCATTATCCATCCTGAGAAATGTCATTTTGATCAGGGTACCTGCCGTGAACCTGCCTGGGGTGAAAAGTACTGCATGCAGGATCATATCGTTTACCTGGCAAATTCCTCTGGCTTGAAAGTCGGTATCACCCGGGCCACACAGGTTCCTACCCGGTGGGTAGATCAGGGGGCTACACAGGCACTGGCAATCATGCGAGTGCGGAGTCGCTTGCAGTCAGGAACGATCGAAGTCATGTTCAAGCAACATGTTGCTGACAAAACCAATTGGCGAGACATGCTGAAAGGTGATGCGACACCACTGGACATGCTGGCAGAGAAAGAACGTCTTGTTGGTGAATGCAAGAAAGAGATTGAAGAGCTGGAAGAACGATTTGGATTTTTTGCCATTAGCATACTCAATGGCATCGAGCCCGTGAGTATCAATTACCCGGTTACTAAATATCCTGAGAAAATAAACTCATTTAATTTTGACAAAGAATCGGTTATCGAAGGAAAGCTCCTGGGTATAAAAGGTCAGTACCTTATCTTTGATAATGGCGTAATCAATTTACGCCGATTTGGCGGCTATGAAGTGGAGCTAAGCCACTAGGAAAACCTAATGAAGAACGCTCAAGCACGAACGACCTATCTGAAAGATTACCAGCCTCCTGCATTCACTATTGAAAGCACAGACCTGAGTTTTGATTTGTATGAAGACCATGCAATCGTTGAGTCGAAGTTACAGTTTCGTCGCAATAACGCGAATGAAGCACCGGCTGGACATTCATTACGACTTCATGGGTCCCATCTGACGCTTGAACACCTGGAAATCGAAGGTAAAACTCTGGACCCGACTCACTATCTGTTAGATGAAGAGTCCCTGACCATTCCAGCCCTGAATGATTTGCTGGGTCGGGAACCCGATCAGTTTTCTCTGACATGCGTAACCCGGATCGAGCCGCAGAACAACACGGCGTTAGAAGGACTGTATAAATCGCGGACCATGTTCTGTACTCAATGTGAGGCTGAAGGGTTCAGGCGAATAACTTACTACCTGGACAGACCCGATGTGATGTCCCGCTTCACTACACGAATAGCAGCGGATAAAGAGCGATATCCGGTGTTGTTGTCTAATGGAAATCGTATCGATGACGGCATCGTGGAAGGTGATGACAGTCGTCATTGGGTGCAATGGGAAGATCCATTCAAGAAGCCCAGCTATTTGTTTGCTCTGGTGGCGGGCAATCTCGAAAACATGGATGACAATTTCGTCACCTGTAGTGGGCGTGAAATCAAGCTTCAGATTTTTGTTGAAGAGAAAGATCTGGACAAGATCGATTACGCCATGACCTCCCTTAAGAATGCCATGCGTTGGGATGAAGAAGTGTATGGCAGAGAATATGATCTGGATATTTTTATGATCGTTGCCGTTGATGATTTCAATATGGGAGCGATGGAGAACAAAGGTCTGAATATTTTCAACACGTCCTGCGTGCTTGCGAATCCTTCAACCACGACAGACATTGCTTTTCAACGTGTTGAGGCTGTTGTAGCTCACGAATACTTTCATAACTGGTCTGGCAACCGAGTGACCTGCAGAGACTGGTTTCAACTTAGCCTGAAAGAAGGCTTTACTGTATTCAGAGACTCTGAGTTTTCGGCGGATATGGGTTCGCGGACTGTGAAGCGAGTAGAGGACGTGGCTTTTCTGAAAACGGTGCAGTTTGCTGAAGACGGCGGTCCAATGGCCCATTCGGTGCGGCCGGATTCCTACATGGAGATATCCAATTTTTATACGGTGACTATCTATGAGAAAGGTGCCGAAGTAGTTCGCATGATTAGCAATCTCCTGGGTCCCGAGAATTTTCGCAAGGGCAGTGATCTGTATTTCCAACGACATGATGGTGAAGCAGTAACGACAGAAGACTTTGTACTCGCCATGGAAGAGGCGAGTGGCGTCGATCTGGGGCAGTTCAGGCGCTGGTACAGCCAGGCTGGGACTCCTGTGCTGGACATCGAGGGAAGCTACAGGGCCGATACGAATGAATACGAGTTGCTGGTACGGCAGAGTTGTCCTGCAACACCAGGTCAGGCCTCAAAGGAGCCATTCCATATTCCATTAAGGCTGGGATTGCTTAAGCCCGACGGTTCAGAATTTAAACTGCAACTGGAAAGTGAAGATTCAGCGAAGGCAGCTACAGACAGAGTGTTTGATGTCATCGACCCGGAGCAGCGTCTGGTATTCCATGGTATTGATCAGGAGCCCGTGCCGTCTTTGCTGCGTAGCTTTAGTGCTCCGGTTCGCCTTAACTATGACTATACACCACAGCAGCTCAATTTCCTGATGGTCCATGACAGCGATGGCTTTAATCGTTGGCAGGCTGGGCAGGATCTGGCTATCCAGGTGATGGATGATATGGTCGAGAAGCGGGCCAGAGGTGAAGAGGCATTAACTCCCGAGCTGGTTATCCAGGCCTATGCTGGTGTATTGGAATCGGTTTCTGACAGCGGGGATGCCGATCTGGCCATGGTGGCTCACCTGCTGAATTTGCCCAGCGAAGGATTCTTAATTGAGCGGGCAACTGAGGCGAATGTTGATGAGATTCATGCAGTGCGGGAATCGCTCGCCAGTAGTATTGCTGATGCACTGCAGGAGCAGTTTGCAACAGTTTATGATTCATTGACTCACTCCGGAGAATTCAGCGCCGATTCCAAATCAATGGCACAAAGAGCGCTGCGTAATAGTGCATTGACCTACCTTGTCCGGGCTGGCTCCGAGCAGTGGCTTGACCGTTGCTTCGAGCAATTTCAGCAGGCTAACAACATGTCAGATCAACTATCAGCTTTGCGTGCACTGGCGTTCAACTCGTCAGAAAAGGGCCACGCTCTGGCGGAACAGGCACTGAATGATTTTTATCAGCAGTGGCAACATGAGGCCCTGGTTGTGGATCAATGGTTCGCTACCCAGGCTCTGCGCCCACAGAAAAACGCTCTGGAAAATGTAAAGAACCTGATGAGTCATGAGGCTTTTTCCATCAAGAACCCGAATAAGGTACGATCTTTGATTGGTGCTTTCTGCGGTCAGAATCATGTGAATTTTCACAGGCTTGACGGCAGTGGCTACGAGTTCCTCGCTGACCAGGTTATTGAGCTGGACAGACTTAACCCTCAGATAGCCGCACGCTTGTTGACGCCGCTGACTCGCTGGAAAAAGTACAGTAGTGAAAGACAGGCTTTAATGCAGGCGCAATTGCAAAGAATCAAAACTACAGGCGACTTGTCTAAAGATGTATTTGAGGTAGTGGAGAAGAGCACCGTTCAATAGACAGTTCGCTATTCGCCAGGGAGATATATGCTAACTCCGATCAAGCGTGCGCTTCTGGTTGGTGCCGGATGTCTTTCTTTGTTGCTGGGCGTGATTGGCGCCTTTCTGCCGCTCTTGCCAACTGTACCTCTGGTCTTGTTAGCAGCATATTGTTTTGCTCGCTCTTCAGAGCGCCTGCATCAATGGCTGCTATCTCACCCTTATTTCGGGCCAATTCTCAGGAATTTCGCTGCAGGGAAAGGGGTTCCCCGCAAAGTGAAAATACGAGCAATTGTGACGATTTGGCTCAGCATGGGGCTGTCCTGCTGGATAGTGGCCCGCCCCATACTGTGCCTGATGTTAGCCCTTATTGGACTATGTACCTCAATCTATCTGTGGCGTCTTCCGGAATATCAGGCCACATCCTGAATATTCGTGAGTGGAATTTGTTTGGCGCGATCAGCTGCCTCCTGAAAACTCTCAATCTCATTGAAGTTGAGATAGCGATAGATATCCCCCTTCATGGTATCCAGAGAATTCATATACACCAGATACTCTTCCATGGTTGGAATTTTACCCAGTGCTGAACTTACCGCAGCCAGTTCCGCTGAGGCCAGGAATACATCGGCTCCCTGACCAAGTCGGTTAGGAAAGTTTCGGGTAGAAGTTGAAACCACGGTTGAGTTAGGAGCAACTCTCGCCTGGTTACCCATGCAGAGTGAGCAGCCTGGCATTTCTGTTCTGGCGCCAGCGATACCAAAGATATTGTAAATACCTTCCTCGGTTAGCTGGTGTTCGTCCATCTTGGTTGGTGGAGCGATCCACAAACGAGTGGGCAGCGGTGGTTCAACTTGTTTCAGCACTTCAGCAGCTGCGCGGAAATTACCGATATTCAACATGCAGGAGCCGATGAATACTTCATCAATCTTGGTGCCGGCAACTTCAGAAAGAGGCCGCACATCATCAGGATCGTTTGGACAGGCCAGCAGCGGCTCTTTGATTTCGTTGAGATCGATCTCGAACACCTTGTGATATTCAGCATCGGCATCTGGTTCCATGAGCACCGGATTCTCCAGCCACTCTTCCATGGCTCGCGCCCGACGCTCCAGGGTGCGTGCATCCTGATAGCCATTGTCGATCATCCAGCGCAACAGAGTGACGTTGGACTTGAAGTATTCGATGATGGGTTCTTTACCCAGTCGGATAGTGCAACCACCGGCAGAGCGCTCAGCGGAGGCGTCAGAAAGCTCGAAAGCCTGTTCGACTTTCAGATCAGGCAAGCCTTCAATTTCAAGAATGCGGCCAGAATAGATGTTTTTCTTGCCTTTCTTCTCAACGGTTAAATCGCCAGATTGAATTGCCACATAGGGGATGGCGTTAACCAGGTCCCGCAGTGTAATACCGGGCTGCATCTCACCCTTGAAGCGAACCAGCACTGACTCGGGCATATCCAGAGGCATCACACCGGTTGCAGCGGCGAATGCCACCAGACCGGAACCAGCCGGGAACGAACAGCCAATTGGAAATCGGGTGTGGGAGTCACCACCTGTGCCCACAGTATCGGGCAGCAGCATGCGGTTCAGCCAGGAATGGATAATGCCGTCGCCGGGACGCAGGGATACACCGCCACGGGTCTGAATGAAATCCGGCAGGGTGTGCTGGGTCTCAATATCGACTGGTTTTGGATAGGCAGCGGTATGACAGAAAGACTGCATAACCAGATCGGCTGAAAAACCAAGACAGGCAAGATCCTTAAGCTCGTCCCGAGTCATTGGTCCCGTAGTGTCCTGACTGCCAACAGTGGTCATGCGGGGCTCGCAATAACTGCCAGGCCGAACACCTTCTACACCACAGGCCTTACCCACCATCTTCTGAGCCAGGGTATAACCCTTACCTGTATCGACTGCTGCAACTGGCGAACGGAATGCAGTCGACGTGTCCAGGCCAAGATGCTCACGGGCTCTTTGTGTGAGGCCACGGCCAATGATAAGAGGAATACGGCCACCGGCACGGACTTCGTCCAGCAGCACGTCGGTTTTCAATTCGAATTCGGTTACAAGATCGCCGCCGTCATGGCGAGTGATTTTCCCGTTGTAGACGTCGATATCAACGATGTCACCTGTTTGCAGGCCATCGACATCACATTCGAATGGCAGCGCGCCCGCATCTTCCATGGTATTGAAAAAGATCGGAGCGATTTTGCCGCCAATGCACACACCACCAGCCCGCTTGTTCGGGATATAGGGAATGTCATTGCCGGTATGCCACAGCACAGAGTTGGTGGCAGATTTACGTGAGGAACCGGTACCCATGACGTCGCCAACCAGGGCAACAGGATGACCAGCTTTCTCCAGTTCTATAATCTGTTCCTCGGCGTTGGTGACGCCTTCCCGTGGATTCTTGTACATTGCTTTGGCATGAAGCGGGATGTCAGGTCGGGACCAGGCATCCTGAGCGGGGGAGAGATCGTCGGTATTGGTTTCTCCGGGAACCTTGAAAATGCTGACCGTGAGTTTCTCCGGAATTTCAGGCTTGCTGGTGAACCATTCGGCTTCTGCCCAGGATTCCAGGACAGCCTTGGCGTCAGCATTGCCGGCGTCTGCCTTTTCGGCAACGTCATGGAAGGCGTCAAACATTAGCAAGGTATGGGACAGTTCTTTGGCAGCCGAGGAGGCCAGTTCGCTATCATCCAGTAATTCAACCAATGTAGAAATGTTATAGCCACCCAGCATGGTGCCCAGTAATTTTACGGCCAGTGTCTTGTCGATGAGTGGGGATTCGGTCTCACCCTTGGCAATTGCGGAGAGAAAACCGGCTTTCACATAGGCGGCTTCGTCCACACCGGGTGGTACTCGATTGGAAATCAGATCCACCAGGAATTCTTCTTCACCGGCGGGAGGGGTTTTCAGTAATTCAATTAATTCAGCTACCTGTTCGGCATCGAGAGGTTTGGGTACTACTCCTTCGGCAGCACGCTCCTCTACATGTTTTCGATAAGCTTCTAACACAATGTCATCCTCGTTATGGACTGCTGTAGTAACAAGATTAGCGTAGTCAGCAATGCGCTCCAGCGCTTGCTAGATTTGTCACTTACAGGTGAAGTCGGGCCAGCTGGATTTAGCTTTGGGTTCCTCTGCTGTTCGGCTCAGCTTCGTCGTTCTTTGCACACTCCGGGTGCATTCAAACTCGCGTCACTTCGCAGTGGATGAAGCGGTAAATTTTGGCTGGCAGATGGTTAAATCGCGTGACGTATTCTATTGTAAAATCAGTAAAAAATCCAGTTAGCCAGCCTGGTGGGGAGAAATGGAGCCACATAAAAACCCTTCATTTTGTGAGTCAAAAACAGATTTGAGTACTAATTAAGATTGAACTGTTTCAGGCAGTTTACAATTGAATGAATCTTGCTAAAGTCTCTGCCTTCCTATCCGAAATTGTAAGTGTTCGCTCCAGAAGAAACTGCCTTCGTAAAAACCGAACATGGAAAAGTTTGTAAAGTGGCATTGGCAACCTGGCTGTCAGTCGTCGCATTTGACAGTCGCCTGAATTAAATTATTGGAAACCGTCGTTGAAAGTTAAAACACCCTGCATTGGTATTTGCTCTACTACTTCATTGGGAGATACGGTTTGCCGTGGCTGTAAGCGCTACGCATTCGAAGTGATTCAGTGGAACAGCTATGATGCCCAAGCCAAGCAGGCAGTGCTGAAACGTTCAGAAAAGCTGATAGTTCAGATTCTGGAAAACAAGTTTCGTATTTTTTCCGTTCCCAATCTCAAGCTGGCTCTGGACCAGACCAGTATTCCCTACGACGAATCGCTATCCCCCTATACCTGGCTGCACAATCTGTTGAAGAAGAACCATCAACAGATCGGTGACCTGAAGCACTTTGGTACCTATGCCTTGCCTGACTATGCGCAATATTCGGTAGCGGAATTGGCTGAGATGGTGGAAGAAGAATTGATTCTGCTGTGCGAGGCGCACCTGGACCGTTACTACGCCGATGCACCAAAGACAGGAACCCGGCAGGGTAAACAGACCGGATAGTCTGCTACGAGTCTGAAGCCGGGATTTACACTAGCGGAAAGCTATGCAGATCCACACTGCCATCACGCAGTTCTCCATACCACCCCAGTTTGTCCCAATCTCCAAGTACGAGTCGTGAAGCCTGCTGTTGGTCCCTGATGCTGTTGGTAAGCTCAATTCTGTGGCGGGCTGGGCGGTGCGTGTGTCCATGAATCAGGGAGACTTGTTCAGTGTCCTGCAGCAGTTGCTGCACTGCATCAGGGTTTACGTCCATGATGCCCATCTCTTTGCCCGCAGTGGCGGCGCGGCTCTGTTCCCGAGCCTGACGGGCAAACTCCCTCCGCTGTTCTAATGGCTGGGCCAGAAACTGTTGTTGCCAGGCCTCTGCCCGAACCATTTGGCGAAAATTCTGGTAGTCCACATCGTCGGTACAGAGGCTGTCGCCATGGAGGAGCAGAAACTCGGCCCCGCCTGAAACCACTATATGGGGTTCGCGGATAATAGAGGCGGCACAGCGACTGGCATATTCAGGGCCGATCAGAAAATCCCGGTTACCGTGCATCAGGAAAATGTCAGTTCCAGCACTGGCCAGTTCACTGAGTGCCTGGGCAACCACCTGATTCAGTTCAGTAATCTCGTCATCGCCGATCCAGACCTCAAACAAGTCACCGAGTATATACAGGGCATGGCAGTTACCCCTGATTCGGTGCAGGAAGTTCAGCAGAGCATTGGTGATATCGGGGCGGCTTTCCTCGAGATGGAGATCAGAGATAAAGAGCAGAGGGGCAGCCAATGTTATTCCGCGTCAAGCACCACGGCGGACTCAATCACGATTTCATCAACAGGGACGTCTTGATGGCCGGCTTTTGAAGTTGTAGAACAGGTTTTTATCTTCTCCACCACGTCCATGCCTTCAACAACTTTACCGAATACAGCATAGCCCCAGCCCTGCATGGATTCATTCTTGTGATCGAGAAACAGGTTGTCACTAACGTTGATGAAAAACTGGGAAGTGGCTGAGTGAGGATCCTGGGTTCTGGCCATAGCCAGTGTGCCTGTCAAATTGGACAGGCCATTGTTGGCTTCGTTTGCAATAGGCTCGCCTTTGTCTTTTTGCTGCATGCCGCTCTCAAAGCCACCACCCTGAATCATGAAATTATCGATTACCCGATGGAAAATGGTGCCATCATAGAAACCGCTTTTCGCATACTGCAGAAAGTTTTCAGCGGATTTGGGTGCTTTGTCGAAGTCCAGCTCGACTTTAATAGCGCCGTAATTTGTATTTAGCACGATCATAATATGATTCCGAGTATTTAAATTAATCAGGGCTTGCCTAGTGAATGCCTCTTCGAGGACGGGCTATAATACGGTTTTTGATGAATCCTAGAAAGCCCCGGACAGACTACATCCCGGACCAGGGATGCTCTAGCCATCTGACACAACTCGAATCTTAATAGCTTTATGACAGACTCCGATAAAGCCGCCACTGAGTCAGACTCAAGCGCGGCACCGTCAAATTTCATTCGCAATTTGATCGCCCAGGACATTGCCTCAGGCAAGCACGGTGGTCGGGTGCACACACGCTTTCCGCCAGAACCCAATGGCTACCTCCATATAGGCCATGCCAAATCCATTTGCCTGAACTTTACTGTAGCGGCGGAAAATAATGGGTTCTGCAATTTGCGTTTCGATGATACGAACCCTGCCAAGGAGAGCCAGGAATTTGTAGATTCCATCAAGAACAATATCCAGTGGCTCGGTTTTAACTGGCACGGCGAGGTACGTTTTTCATCAAACTACTTCGATCAGCTATATGACTTCGCTGTGCAGTTGATTGAACAGGGGGCTGCATTCGTTTGTAGCCTGAGCCCGGAGCAGGGCAGGGAGTACAGAGGTTCTCTGACCGAGCCCGGTAAGAATAGCCCGGATCGGGACCGGTCTATAGAAGACAATCTGGACATGTTTGCACGCATGAAGGCCGGTGAATTTGCCGATGGCCAATACAGCCTGCGCGCAAAAATCGATATGGCATCCCCGAACATCAATATGCGGGATCCGGTGTTGTACAGAATTCGTCATATTGATCACCATCAGACAGGATCCGACTGGTGCATTTATCCGACGTACGACTATACCCACTGCATCTCAGATGCCATTGAGGGCATAACACATTCTCTCTGTACACTGGAGTTTGAAGATCATCGTCCTCTTTACAACTGGATACTCGAAAACCTGCAGCTGGAATCCATTAGTGCTGTGAGTGATCTGGCTGGCTCGGACTATGATTACGTGCTGCCGGAACAAACTGAATTCGCCAAGCTCAAACTGAATTACACCATGATGGGTAAGCGAAATTTAAAAGCCATGGTAGAAGACGGCACAGTGTCGGGCTGGGATGATCCGCGTATGCCCACGCTCGCTGGTCTGCGTCGTCGGGGGTTTACGCCGGCGTCTATTCGTAATTTCTGTGAGAGTGTAGGAGTAAGTCGCAGCGAAAGCGTGGTCGATATGAGCATGCTGGAATACTCGATTCGTGATGACCTAGATAAGAATGCCCCCAGAGCGATGTGTGTGCTGAATCCACTGAAGGTGGTTATTGCCAATATCGAATCTGACATGGAGCTGGATATGGCGAACCATCCCAAGGATGAATCATTCGGCAGGCGCCAGGTACCTTTTGGGTCAGAGATATTTATCGATCGGAGCGACTTCGAAGAAGAGCCACCTCCTGGATTCAAGCGCCTGGTTAGTGGTGGCGAGGTGCGCCTGCGCGGCTGCTATGTCATTCGTTGTGATGAGGTTGTTAAAGACGAGACAGGCAAAGTGATCCAGTTAACTTGCACAGCAGATCTGGATACCCTGGGTAAACGACCGGAAGGTCGCAAGGTCAAAGGAGTGATTCACTGGGTGTCTGCCACTAAAGCTGTGCCCGCTACAGTACGTCTCTATGACCGTTTATTTAATGTTGAAAAGCCGGAATCCAAAGAGGTGGAAGACTACCGGGATGTATTGAACCCGGATTCTCTGCAAGTGATTGAAGGAGCGATGGTAGAGCCATCGGTAATGTCGCCGGAAAGCTCCGGAAGTTTTCAATTCGAACGAGAAGGGTATTTCTGTAAGGATATCGTCGAGCACAGTCCTGAAGCTCCAGTATTCAATCGCACCATAACGCTGAGAGACAGCTGGCAATCCTGATTGCCATCAATAACCAAGCATGAAAATTTACAGCACATTAAGTCAGAAGAAAGAAGACTTCGTTCCGCTAAAACCAGGGAAAGTCAGTATTTATGTCTGTGGCATCACAGTGTATGACTACTGCCATCTGGGTCATGCGAGAATGTTTGTGTGTTTTGACATGGTGGTGCGTTATCTCAGATTTCGCGGCTACGAAGTCAATTATATTCGTAACATTACCGACATTGATGACAAGATCCTGGCGCGGGCGACCGAGAACGATGAACCTTTCACTGATGTGACTAATCGTTTTATCGAGGCCATGCATGAGGATGAAGCGGCGCTGTCTATTGTGCGTCCCGATGAAGAGCCGCGGGCCACCCACCATATCGATCCAATCATCGATATGATTCAGATTCTGGTAGACAAGGATTTTGCCTACAAGGCGGATAACGGCGATGTCTATTTCGCGGTTACACAATTTCCGGACTATGGCAGGCTCTCGAAGAAAAAACTCGACGAACTGCTCGATGGGGCGCGTATTGAAGTCGGTGAGCTCAAGAAAGATCCCAGAGACTTTGTGTTATGGAAGTCATCTCCTGATGATGGAGTAGGCTGGGACTCTCCATGGGGATATGGACGCCCTGGCTGGCATATTGAATGTTCAGCCATGTCCACCTGCACCCTGGGCAACAATTTTGATATCCATGGTGGCGGCTCAGATCTGATGTTTCCCCATCACGAGAATGAAATAGCCCAGTCCGAAGCAGCTACCGGAGAAACATTTGCCAATATCTGGATGCACAACGGTCCACTGCGTATCGATAATGAAAAGATGTCAAAATCTCTTGGCAATTTTTTTACCGTGCGAGATGTGCTGAAGCATCACGATCCGGAAGTTGTTCGCCATCTACTGATAGCGAGCCACTATCGCAGTCCGATCAACTACTCCGAGGAGAGTCTGCAGTTATCCTTCAAGGCCCTGGAACGTATCTATCTCTGTCTCAAGGACCTGAATGTCGCAGCGGCCAAGACTCTTACCAATAGTCGTTTTGAAAAAGCTTTTCGGGCAGCGATGGATGATGATTTCAATACCCCTGAAGCCTTCGGTGTGCTGTTTGAAATGGTGACCGAAATCAACAAGCTCAAGGAAAGTGACCTGGATGCCGCTGCCCAGCTCGCCGGTTTACTGGTGCGACTTGGCGGATCTCTCGGACTCCTGCAGGCTGATCCGGAGTCCTTTCTGAAGGGGAGCGATGCTGAAAGCGACACTGATGATGCAGCTATTGACAAACTCGTGGCAGCCCGTGATAAAGCCCGCGCCGATAAAGACTGGGCGAAAGCTGACGATATTAGAGATCGCTTGGCAGAAATGAAGATTATTGTGGAGGATGCTGCCGGTGGCAGTTCCTGGCGCCGGGACAGGTGATCTGAGCCTGTTAAATTGGCGTTTGATTGCAGGCAGATACTCGCCAGATCAAGGCCTGAAAGGGCATTTTGGCTGGTAATAGGACACGACTTCAATTGACGGAGTCTGATCCCGCGAGTATTATGCCGTCCTCCTGAAATTAGACGAAATTCAGGTACTTCGGGGTATAGCGCAGTCTGGTAGCGCGCCTGCTTTGGGAGCAGGATGTCGGGAGTTCGAATCTCTCTACCCCGACCAGATTCGCAGGAAACTGCAACCCATTCAATGGTGACTGTAGCTCAGTTGGTAGAGCCCCGGACTGTGACTCCGGTTGTCGTGGGTTCGAGCCCCATCAGTCACCCCATTTTTTCCCCAGCGTTTCAAGATCCAGTGATGAGTACTCTTTACTCGTCACCGGGTCTGTTGTCTTATGACTAATCCTATGAGTAAGACCAGAATCAAGACAATTGATGGCGAGCGCACCCGGGTTGAGGAGTTGAATCTGGGGGAACTGAATACTGAAGAATCCGATAGTTTCCTGATTGGCAGGTTCAGAAAGGCATGTAGAAACGCCTCTTTGTTAATGGCCGGTATGTACACCGGACTTAATTGCTATGGCACGCCACACAGCGAAAGGGATGTTGAGAATTCAGAGACTCCAAAGCCCGACAACAGGCTGATTTGAACACCATTCACCAACCGACACTGTCCCAGGGGCTGGCCGGCCCCGGGATTTAAAGAATCTGTTGCCTGACTCCGATAAAGCCATATGTTTTCGAATGCGCTAGAATGCGCCACTTCTTCACGCGCCCGTAGCTCAATCGGATAGAGCATCGGCCTTCTAAGCCGAGGGTTACAGGTTCGATTCCTGTCGGGCGCGCCAACTCAACTAGCTTACATCCTCGACCTATCGCGCTGGCCGGACACTGAAGTGTAAGAGAATCTGTTGCTAGAGCACACCGAGGTCTGGGGCGTCGGCCGGACACTGAAGTGCAAGAGAATCTGTAGCCACCCCCGCTTACAGTCCATATCCCGAGGGGCTATTACCTCAAACTTTAAGCCGCCACTACTGACGACGGTTTAGGATACCTTCGATATACCCTGAAGCCTTCCAATCGTCTGCCCATTGTCCCCCAGGTCCTCCCGGAATAGGGTAGAGCTAGTTTTCTACTTTCAATTAAAAAACAACAATTTACTAAAGATACTTAGAGTAAAGCCGACAAAATAGGCAGCAACATACCTATAGGGGCCCAGGTCAGGATTGGATTCTTGACGCTGGGCCGATTTTTTTGGGGTTCCTGGCTTAAAAGGACTCGAAGAGGCTCAATCCGTCACATTCTGCAGGGGCAGATATTGCAGGAATTCATTGGGCACGAAGACCAGATCGTCCTGACCCCGGTCATACCAGGTTTCCATGGGGATCAGGCGGTAGGCGCCGGTGCGTTTGGCCCGGGAACCACGACGTTTGGCAGTACTGCCATCAGCTTTCCGGGTATCGAAACGGTAAATTCCATAATCACTGGGAAGATTATTGAGTAATTCTTCCCGTGACGAAAACGAACGCGCTTCGTCGTAGCTGATTTCGCAGGCGATGACGGGGCGTTGATTGCTGAAGGTGTTCTTCAGGCCTTTGATGACTTCTTTTTCCAGGCCTTCTACGTCTATCTTTATGAGTTTCGCGTTGCTGATTCCGTGCTCCGCAAAGTAGCTATCGCCGTTGGCCAGTTGCAATTCACCGATGGCGGTATTGCCTTTACGCTGGCTGTCTTCAATAAATGAACCAACACCCTGATTGCTGCCTTCAGGGGCATAAAAAATTTCGGTTTTAGTTTCCTGCCCTAATCCAAGTGGATGAACCGTGATATTTCCCAGCTTATTGAGATCGATATGATGTTCGAGTTTTTCCCTCACCGGCGTGAATGGTTCGAAGGCATGCACCCGGGAACTGTAATTACTCATAAAGAGGGAGTGCTGACCTATGTTGGCCCCGATGTCGCAGAATACTAATTGCCCGGTGCTGGTTTTCTCGAGTTGAGCGAAGGTATCCCGCAGAAAAAACAACAGGGGTTTCTCAAAGGCACCGTAGTAGAAGAGGGCGAACTCAATACCGTTCTTAAGATTTCCCTGGTAATTAAGCCCGAAGAAATTTGTTTCGAATGGGGCGTCCATAGTCTCACCGGCTTTATTCAGAGCTCGATAGACAGATTTCTTGGCCGAGAGCGGTAGCCAGTTCTGCTTCCAGACAAAACGACAAATGGAGAGAGGTAGTTGCACGTCAGAATCTTGTCGCTTCGATGAGTTGAGGGCGGAGACTTGCTTTCATATAGAGCGGGTGAGCTGGTTGATCAGATAGATTCATCTTCAGGCAATGTAAATTCTTTAGGCGACGGAGTAACTTCTTGTCCCTGTTCAGGTGTGTACCATGGTTTCCCCAGCAGGCTATCGTGATATCGGCTGCCCTATGGCTGCGTGATATCCAGGAATCATTTTTCGGACCAATCGGGTCTTCCGCCGCTAACAAATCTTCTGGATAAGTCGCCTTGAATGCGAAAAGATTCACTATCTCCATTCGTTTATAACCCCAGTCACTGGCGAAGCGGACACAGCGACGAATTGTTGGATCATCCTGTCGATGATCGGCAGTAGATGGGTTGAGACCAATGAAGAGTACCGTGCCATTGCCTGATTCCCATTCTCGTTCCAGGCGATACCTGTAGGTTTTACAGCGAGAGAAACGGGCATTTTGTGAAACGTATTGCATTTCTATTCTTTAATTGGCGCCTGGGGCTGGCAATTTCAATTTTATGGATAATAATTAATTCAGCTACTCGATAATAACAGTCTTCGCCAAGCCTTGGGTGGCTAGCCTAGATATCGAATAGAAGCCGGGAGAATATTGCCTCAACGGTGTTATTCTCCCGGCGAAGTAGTTTTCCTTCCTTCTTTATCAGTTTTCTGTTCTGTTTATCCTTCATCTTATTCCCCGTCTTATCTCTTATCTTGCATTTCCTTTTCTGTTTGCGACCTCGCAAGTACTGCTGTTGTATTCGATGCAGCGCTGGTTTACTTTCAATGCGCCGGAATCATTATGCAATAAGGGAATCAGGATTCAGTGTTAGCAATCATTGGCGGTTCAGGGCTCTATGAGATCGATCCATTGGGCAGCAGTATGCGGCAGGAATCCGTGCGCACGGATTACTCACCGGTAGCGGTAACCATTGATCTGCTGGAAACCAATTCTGGCACCGTGGCATTTTTGCCGCGACATGGTAAAGAACATCATCTGCCTCCGCACAAGATAAATTACCGGGCAAATATTGCAGCACTAAAAAAGCTGGGTGCAAATGAAGTATTGGCGATCAACGCTGTCGGTGGCATTAATTCCAGTGCCGGGCCTGGTTCACTGATCGTGCCCGATCAAATAATCGACTACACCTGGGGCAGGGATTCGACATTCTTTGAGGACAATCTGACAGAGGTCGTGCATGTGGACTTTGCCGAGCCATTCAATGCGCGACTTCGGGAACGAGCATTGGAGGCGATTAAGCTCACCAACGATCTCTCTACAGAATCCCGACTGTTAATGGAGAAAGCTGTGTACGGTTGTGCCCAGGGTCCGCGCCTTGAGACTGCAGCTGAAATAAAGCGCCTTCATCAGGATGGTTGTGATGTCGTAGGAATGACTGCAATGCCAGAGGCGGGCCTGGCCAGAGAGCTGGGTCTGGACTATGCCATGATTGCGCTTTCGGTTAACTGGGCAGCAGGCATTGTGCCCGGGGAAATTACCATGGAAGAAATCATGGCTGTAATGAATGAAGGGATGGGTTTTCTACGCCAGGTGTTGCAGCAATTCCTCGCGCTGAATGACTAATCAGTGACTATTGCGGGTTATCTTCATTTAACTCGTCCTGTGGTAAAACATCGAGGACGGAAAATCCCGGCGGCGGCGCTTCAGGTAATTCATAGGGCTCTACCATAACCACAATGCCCAGGGCAGGGTGATCCAGATAATGAAATTCAGTACTGCGCATCTCTCTGCTTTGTTGCATGTGGTAGACCCGAGATGGGTAGTACCGAGACTCCTGTTCTGAATCAGAGATGGATTGTTCCCGGAGTGCTTCAGGTGGCAAGGGAATGTTCCACTGGGCTGAACCGGAGATTTCGGTTTCCAGCGGCGGGATAGAGGTGAACTCACCTAGCCAGAGATCGGCGTCGATTACTACCCGGGTTCTGCCCTCGTTAAACCCGATTTCCAGACTCCCCATGAGTTCCTGATACTCACCATAGGATTCGCCTCCACTAATGAATATCGGTGTGGCAAAACCGGGGTCCAGCACCGGCTGTCGCCAAAGTCCATGAAAGAGCAATCGATGATCGGAGGATCGACGGAGTGCTCTGTTAGTTTGTTGAAAGTCGCTCTGTCCGGCAGGCAGCTGCAGAAAACTGTCTCGCTGCAAATCGAAAAATCTGAATCCACTGTCGCTGGTAGCTGGTTGGGGGCCAACTCTGGAAATTTGCTCAGCCCGCTCCTCAGCCAATCTTGCCAATTCCGCCTGCTGAGGATTCACGGACTGATCCGGCGAGTCGTTATAGTCGACGTCTTCAGCAGGCAATAAGTCGTCTATCAACAGGATATCCTGCAACTCATTCAACCTGCGCATCGCATCCGGATAGCTAAGGGATTCCGATCCTGGAATCCATTGCTCTTCGGAGCGGTCACTTAAATTCTCATTCGTGAAAATCGAGACTTCAATCTGAAACCACCGGTCCTGGGAATGGCTTAACGGTGAAACACCCGCGAGTAAGAAAAACAGGGCGACCTTCGGCTGCCGACTCGCATCCAGCAAAAAGTGAATGATGGTTTTTATCTCTCTGCTCATGCTGCCTGTTTGTTGCTGAGCTTGAATTTATCCAGCAGCTGATCGATAAGCTCCAGCTTTTTCTGGGGCTCACTGCTGTTGTGTTTGAATTGTAATTGATTAGCGCTACCAAGTTTATATATCTGGGGTTCCCGCTGAATCAACTCTACCAATGACATGGGGTCAACGTCGGTGTGCTGGCTGAATTCAATACGACCAGACGATACATTGGCGT
Organism: uncultured Pseudohongiella sp.; assembly: GCA_965227685.1. Taxonomy (GTDB): domain Bacteria; phylum Pseudomonadota; class Gammaproteobacteria; order Pseudomonadales; family Pseudohongiellaceae; genus UBA9145. Next base: position 682,253 of record CBDDGA010000002.1, read on the forward strand.
CGATCTTCTTGATGCCAAAGCCTGATGCTTTCAGTTTTAACTGGGTTTGAGCGAACAGTAATTTCAGTGGCGGTGGTAGCAGGCCAAAGCGATCTATCATTTCTACCTGCAGGTCTTCCAGTTCATCTAATTCATTGGCGGATGCTATGCGTTTGTACATGATCAGGCGGGTATGGACATCAGGTAAGTAATCGTCTGGAATTAGAGCAGGAATGCGAAGGTTCAGTTCGATTGCCTTGTCTGATTGCAGATCTACATTGGGTGTGCGGCCTGCCTTGATGGCAGCAACTGCTTCTTCCAGCATTTCAGTATAAAGAGAGAAGCCAATCTTCTGCATATGTCCGCTTTGCTCATCGCCCAGGAATTCACCTGCGCCTCGTATCTCCAGATCATGACTGGCCAGAGTAAATCCAGCGCCAAGAGTGCTGGCAGCCTGAATCGCCTCGATGCGTTTTTGGGCATCATTGTTGAGACGTGAATAGGGTGGAAGCAATAAATAGGCATAGGCCTGGTGATGTGATCTGCCCACCCGGCCACGGAGCTGATGCAGCTGAGCCAGTCCAAACTTGTCAGCACGATTGATGATGATAGTGTTTGCTGATGGTATATCGATACCGGTTTCAATGATGGTTGTGCAAACCAGTATGTTGAAGCGTTTGTGATAGAAGTCCGCCATCACACGCTCCAGGTCTCGCTCGGCCATCTGGCCATGGGCGATTCCGATGCGGGCCTGAGGCACGATCTCTTGTAATTCGCTGGCGGCACGCTCGATACTCTTTACTTCATTGTAGAGAAAAAACACCTGACCCCCTCGCAACAATTCACGAGAGACTGCTTCTTTTACCAGGCTGTCCTGATGCTCGCGAACGAAAGTTTTGACCGACAAGCGTTTAGCCGGTGGAGTCACGATAAGAGAAAGATCCCGTATGCTGGATAGCGCCATGTTCAACGTGCGTGGAATAGGAGTGGCAGTCAGGGTAAGTATGTCCACATTAGCGCGAAGTGCTTTCAGCTTCTCTTTCTGGCGTACTCCGAATCGATGTTCCTCATCAATGATCAATAAACCCAGGTTGCTGTAATCGATATCAGTGTGCAGCAGCTTGTGAGTGCCAATCAGAATATCCACCTTGCCTGCTTTTACTTTTTCCAGCGTCTGATTCTGTTCTGCTGCTGACTTGAATCGCGACAGTACATCGACCGTTATTGGCCAGTCGGCGAAGCGGTCTTTAAAGCTTTCAAAATGCTGTTGTGCCAGCAGTGTGGTGGGTACAAGCAGAACTACCTGTTTATTGTTATGCACCGCGATAAAAGCAGCACGCATGGCAACTTCTGTTTTGCCAAAACCTACATCACCGCAAACCAGACGATCCATGGATTGTTCGCTGGTCATATCACTGATGACTGAACTGATTGCGTTCTCCTGGTCTTCGGTTTCTTCGAATGGAAAGCTGGCCGCGAAGCGCTCAAATTCCTCGGTGTTAAGCTTGTACGGAAAACCTTTCTTGGCCTGTCGTTTGGCATAGATATCCAGTAGTTCGGCGGCAACGTCACGTATTTTTTCGGCCGCCTTGCGCTTGGTTTTTTGCCAGGCATCGGTCCCGAGATGATTAATTGGTGCAGTATCTTCGTCGCCACCGCTATATCGGCTAATCAGATGTAAAGAATCTACCGGAACATAGAGCTTGGCACCGTCGGCGTACTCAAGGGTGAGAAACTCGGTGGACTGGCCATCAGTGGCAATGGTCTGGAGCCCACGAAACCGGCCGACGCCGTGTTCGATATGGACTACCGGATCGTCGATACGAAGCTCGGTGAGACTCTTAATGATGAAATCTGTATTGCTCTGCTGACTACGTCGGCGTCGTCTCTGGGCTACCCGGTCACCGAATAATTGGGCTTCGGTGATTAATATCAGTCCATCTTCGGCTAACCATGTTCCCTGATCGAGTGGGGCCACTGTCAGTCCGATGGGCGCGTCATCCTGCAGAAAGTCTTGATAGTGTTCGAATACCACAGGCTGCAGATCAATCTGCTTGAGCAGCTCAAGCAGGGTTTCCCGGCGACCAGCAGACTCTGCAAAAAACAAAACCCGCGCTGACTGCGCAGCAACGAATTCCTGCAGCTTGATAAAAGGTTTGCTTAACCTGGCGTTACTGTTGAGATCGGGTAAGGCCTGGGAGTGGAGTGAGTGAGACTGGTTGTGATCTTTGAATTCGATCTGCGGAAAACTCTTCAGCTCCCCTAACACTTGATCAACGGGAAGAAATACCTGCTCCGGTTTAAGTATGGGCCGAAAACGATCTATCAGGCGATCTTCGTATCGACTCTGTACGTCTTGCCAGAAATTGTCACCAGCTTGTTTTAAGTCCCCCACACGGGCAATGGTTGTATTGCCGGGTAAGAAGCTGAACAAATTGTCCAGTTCCTCAAAAAACAATCGCAGATAGTATTCCAGCCCGGGGGAGTTAATGCCGTCACTGACATCCTGAAAGAGCGGACACTGACGTGTATCCACATCAAACATCTCCCGGAAGTTAGCGCGAAACGCAGTTATCCCGGACTGATCCAGTGGATACTCCCGACCGGGCAACATCTTTATCTCTTCTACTTCACCTAAAGAGCGCTGGGTCTCCGGATCGAATATCCGGATACTGTCAATCTCGTCGTCGAACAGGTCGATTCGATAGGGCAGAGAAGAACCCATGGGGTATATATCGATGATGGATCCACGGACGGTAAATTCACCGTGTTCCATCACTGCCTCCACCACCTGATAGCCAGCCAGGACCATCTGCTGGCGCATCTGCTGAATATCTATTGATTGGCCTTTCGTCAGGTCCAGGCTGTTGGCTTCGATGTAGCGCCGGGGAGGTAACAGGTGCATCAGGCTGACAATGGAAAGTACTACAATGCCCCGTTCCAATGCCAGCAGGTTAAATAAGGTCTGAAGGCGATCCGAGATGATGTCCTGGTGTGGCGAAAAACTGTCGTAGGGCAGGGTTTCCCAATCCGGCAGTCCCATTACCGGGATATCTTCATCGGTGCTGCAAAAGTACTGTAATTCCCGCTGATATCTCTCTACAGATTCGCTGTCGCTGCAAATAAGCAGGAGTGGCCCGGGAGCATGCCTTGCAGCCTCAACTAAACCGAGGCTTGTTGCCACACCGTGGGCATCTGTCCAGTAGATGGATTCATAGTTCGCTTTAGGGAGAGGCGGAATGCTGGAAAAGGGCATATTGAACTGCTGTTTGCTGATGGATTCTGGGTGTCAGTAAAGATGAAAGGGAAGGGAGCTTCCATCGGGCGAAAAGGCCGCCATTGTATCCTAAATTTCTCCCGAAGAATTGCACTGTCCGGCGGGTTGAGTTCTGTTGCACAGCCCATGCTTTCGCAAGATAATACCGGCCTTTTTCAACCCCCCACTTAAGCAAGAGGCCTTTGTGAACAGTCCTTCAAACGTTCGACCCCCCGTAGATGACTACTTTTCAGACTGGAAGCAACGCGAAGCGTTGGTCCAGGAAATGATCCCGGTAATCGGTAAGTTGTTTAGCCAGCGCAATGTTGGTGTATTTATTTACGGCAGACCTCTGCATAACCGATCAGTCACTTTCATTATGAAGTCCCATCGCTATGTGCGTCAGGTTGAGCGCAACGAGATGTCGGAATTTGAAACGCACCCGGTGTTAATGGCGGTGGCAAAGCTGGATTTGTGGCACGCACAAATTGACCTGGGCAAGCTGACAGTTCGCTACATGGAGCATCAGGTTGACGCGGGTGAAGCTGCTGTCGATGTCGATGAATTTGTACGTGGAGAGCTGAAGTATCTCGACGGCAACAAAACCAGCCCAATTGATAAATCCCAGGATGTAGTGCTTTATGGCTTCGGCCGTATCGGTCGCCTTATGGCTCGCTTATTGGTGGAACGCACCAGTACAGGGGAAGTCATGCGACTGCGCGCTATTGTCGTTCGTCCGGGGAAGGAAGGGGATCTGCAGAAACGGGCAAATCTGTTTACTGCCGACTCAGTACACGGAGCGTTCCAGGGAACCCTGCGGGTTGATGAGGAGAACAGCTGCCTTATTGCCAATGGCAATGTGATCAAGGTCATTTACGCCAATACACCGGAAGAAATTGACTACACCAAGTACGGCATTTCCGATGCGCTCATCATCGACAACACCGGGAAGTGGCGTGATGAGGAAGGGCTTAGTTTGCACCTCAAATCCAAAGGAGCTGCCAAGGTGCTATTAACTGCTCCGGGTAAGGGTGATCTTAAAAATATTGTATACGGTATCAACGATCACGAGATGCAGGCTGATGACAAGATCATCACGGCTGCTTCCTGCACCACCAATGCCATCGCGCCGGTCCTGAAAGTGGTGAATGATGAATTCGGCATCGTGAACGGACATATCGAAACGGTTCATGCCTACACTAACGACCAGAACCTTATCGACAACTACCATAAGGGCAGTCGACGGGGACGTTCCGCGGCTCTGAATATGGTGCTCACAGAAACAGGAGCAGCGAAGGCCGTAGTGAAAGCAGTACCCGAGCTGGCGGGCAAACTGTCGGGCAACGCTGTGCGGGTACCTATTCCTAATGTGTCGATGGCAATAATGACTCTTTCCCTTGAGAAGGAAACCACGAAGGAAGAACTGAACGAGTTCCTGCGTCAGATTGCACTGCATTCCAAACTGCAGAATCAGATCAGCTTCACCCAGTCAGCGGATGCGGTATCGTCGGACTTTGTTGGCACCCGCGAAGCGGGAATTGTCGACAGTAATGCCACCATCGTGAATGGAAATCACTGTGTGCTATACCTTTGGTATGACAACGAGTTTGGTTACTGCTGTCAGGTAGGGCGGATGGTGTACAAGATGGCTGGGGTGACTTACCAGCAATATCCGGTGGAAGGGCAGGAGTAAGCTGATTAACTTCAATTCCGGGCTCTTACAGCAACTCTCTGTGAGGCCCGGAATTTAAGGCCTGAAGTGCGAATACACTCGCAATCCTTAGTGCCAGATCGTATAATACGCGCCGCTCAAATAACCCTTAGTTTGGGGTGACGGTGAGTATCAATCCCTTTGACTATACTAGACCATTGTTATGAGTCATTTCATAACTGTGGGTGAGTTATTTTGTTTTGTCTGCCACCAGGCAGATTGAAGGCTTCATGATCAGGATAAAACGCGGTCTCGACCTGCCGATTGCCGGAGCGCCGGAACAGGCTGTTGTGGATTCATTGCGCTCGCGATCCGTGGCTGTGCTCGGTAGTGACTATATTGGCATGAAGCCCACCATGTCGGTGCAGGTTGGTGACAAGGTTCGGCTGGGCCAGACCCTGTTCACAGACAAGAAGAATCCTCAGGTAAATTACACCGCCCCTGCTTCAGGTACGGTAGCAGCCATAAACAGGGGATATCAGCGCCGTCTGTTATCTGTGGTTATCGATACCGAGGACAGTGAGCAGGACTCACAGCCTGATTTTGCAGCCTATGAATCAGATGAGCTGGAAGGGCTGGAGCGGGATGCGGTGGTGAACCGCCTGCTGGAATCCGGGCTTTGGACTGCGCTACGGCAGCGCCCATTTAGCAAAGTTCCGGACCCCGATAGTGTGCCGCGAGCCGTTTTTATCAATGCCATGGATAGTAATCCGCTGGCTGTCGATCCGGATATTGTCATTGCCGACGAATTCATGGCATTTCTTGATGGCGTCTCTGTGCTTTCTAACCTTCCGGAAGAGAAGCTTTATGTCTGCATCGGTGCAAGAGATGAAGCGTCATTGAATTCCCAGACCTACCCCGCCAATGTTGTTCTGCAGCAATTCAAGGGACCTCATCCGGCGGGAATTTCCGGCACTCATATCCACTATCTGCGGCCGGCAGGAGTGAATAATGAAGTCTGGTATCTTAATTATCAGGATGTAATTGCCATCGGCAAACTGTTTAGCAAGGGCGAACTCTCAATGGAGCGTGTCATTTCTCTTGCGGGCCCCCAGGTTAAGAAGCCGCGGCTGATTAGAAGTCAGATAGGTGCCAATCTTGATGAAATCATTCTTGGCGAACTCAAACCCCACGAAACTCGCATCATTTCAGGTTCGGTGCTGAATGGTCGCCAGGCCCAGGGTGCCGAAGCTTATTTAGGGCGTTATCACCTGCAGGTAAGCGCAGTAAGAGAGGGACGTGAGCGTCCTCTATTGGGTTATCTCTCCCCCGGCGCTAACCGCCACTCTGTAATGGGGATTTACATTTCCAGTTTCTATGACAAGGCCAGGAAGTTTGCCATGTCCACCAGTACCCAGGGCAGCGAGCGGGCCATGGTGCCCATAGGTGCCTATGAGCACATCATGCCGCTGGATATTCTGCCTACACAATTGTTACGTGCACTGGTGGTAGGGGATCTGGAGACCGCGCAAAATCTTGGTGCTCTGGAACTGGATGAAGAAGATCTGGCCCTTTGTAGCTATGTTTGTCCCGGAAAGTATGACTATGGACCCATACTGAGAGACAACCTGACGCGTCTGGAGAAGGAGGGCTAGGCCATGGGATTACGACGCGTACTCGATGACATGGAGCCTCATTTCACGAAAGGGGGCAAGTATCAGTCTTTCTATGCCTTGTATGAGGCGGTGGATACGATCTTCTATTCGCCGTCGAGGGTGACTACGGCAGAACCCCACGTTCGGGATGGTATTGATCTCAAGCGAGTCATGATTACCGTATGGCTTGCCGCTTTCTTTCCCATGTTTTACGGGATGTATAACCTGGGTTTTCAGGCCAATAGTGCAATCATGGCCATGGGCCTTGAGGGAAGCGGGGACTGGCATGAGCCCATCATCGCCTTGCTTGCAGGCCACGATCCTTCCAGCCTTTGGGATAACGTGGTATTCGGTGCTGTTCACTTCATTCCTATTTATGCTGTCGTTTTTATAGTTGGCGGCTTCTGGGAGGTGCTGTTTGCGATCAAACGGGGCCATGAAATCAATGAAGGCTTCTTTGTTACTTCAATTCTCTTCGCTCTGATCGTGCCGCCGGATATCCCGCTATGGCAAGCGGCCCTGGGTATCAGCTTCGGGGTGGTGGTTGGTAAGGAAGTTTTCGGCGGCACCGGCAAGAATTTCCTCAATCCCGCCTTGACCGGCAGAGCCTTCCTATACTTTGCTTATGCGCCGAATATGTCAGGCGATGCTGTATGGACAGCAGTTGATGGATTCAGCGGTGCTACTCCGCTGGGTCAAATCGCGACTGAAGGTTTGCCCGCTATAGCAGTTGCTACCGGTAGTGAACTGACCTGGCTGGATGCGTTTTTCGGCCAGATGCAGGGTTCCATTGGAGAAACATCCACTCTGGCCATTCTACTTGGTGCAGCGGTTTTACTTGTTACCCGCATTGCGTCCTGGCGAATAATGGCGGGAGTGTTTTTCGGTATGTGCGCCATGGCGACTTTGCTGAATGTAGTCGGATCAGATTCCAATCCTGCTTTTGCTACACCCTGGTACTGGCATTTCGTGCTGGGCGGTTTTGCATTTGGCATGGTGTATATGGCCACTGATCCAGTTTCCGCCTCCATGACGAATACAGGTAAGTGGATTTTCGGTGGGCTCATTGGAGTGATGACAGTCATTATTCGCGTAATAAACCCCGCGTACCCGGAAGGAATTATGCTGGCAATTTTGTTCGCTAATTTGTTTGCTCCTTTGATCGACTATTACGTCGTAAAAGCCAATATAAGACGCAGGAGGGCACGGGGTGTCATCTAGGGAATCCACGACAAAAACCTTGCTGGTTGCTTTTTGTTTGTGTGTGGCCTGTTCCATTGTGGTCTCCAGCACGGCAGTTGTGCTTAAGCCACGACAGGATGAAAACCGCCTGCTCGATCGCAACAAGAACATTCTCAGTGCTGCCGGGATGTTTGATGCGCAGGTAGACGGTAATGACGTGGTAGCCGAAAGGTTTGCCGAGTTTTCGACCCGGGTTGTTGATTTGCAAACCGGCGAATGGCAGAGCGATGCTGATCTGACTGAGTTGGGCATTGACCTCGCTACCTATGATCAGCGAGCAGTAATTAATGATGAACAATATTCGGAAGCAATTCCTGGAGACGAAGACGTAGCCAATATTAAACGCCGTGTTAACTACCCGCTGATTTATGTCAGGGAGATAGATGGTGCTATTGATACGATTGTATTACCGGTGAATGGCTACGGTCTGTGGGGAATCATGTACGGTTTTCTGGCGCTTGAGGGTGACGCCAATACAGTGCGCGGACTGGCGTTCTATGAGTTGAAAGAAACACCGGGGCTTGGTGCCGAAGTGCGTAATCCTAACTGGATGGCCCTGTGGCCAGGCAAGAAAGTCTACAGTGCATCTGGTGAAGTAGGACTACGAGTTGTTAAGGGTGCCGGCAGCGGGGACTATCAGGTAGATGGATTGTCAGGTGCCACGCTAACGAGTCGTGGCGTTGATAATCTAATTCAATATTGGTTGGGTGATGCTGGTTACGGCCCGGCACTCCGTCAGTTGCAGGAGTCTATGTAACGATGAGTAGTGCACGTAAAGTTCTTCTAACACCCCTGTTTGAAAACAACCCGATCGCTTTACAGATACTTGGAGTCTGTTCTGCCCTGGCGGTTACCACTCAGTTGAGTGTTACGCTGGTAATGTGTGTGGCTCTTACCAGTGTCGTTGCCTTTTCTAATCTGTTTATTTCATTGATTAGAAATCACATGCCCTCCAGCATTCGAATTATTGTCCAGATGACCATTATCGCTTCTCTGGTGATCGCGGTTGATCAGACCCTTCAGGCCTTTGCCTACGAGATTAGCAAGAGTCTGAGTGTGTTTGTTGGATTGATCATTACCAATTGCATCGTAATGGGCAGAGCGGAAGCGTTCGCCATGAAAAATCCACCATGGATAAGCTTTCTTGATGGTGTGGGCAATGGCCTGGGCTACAGCGTTGTGTTGATCACGGTGGCTTCCATCAGAGAATTGTTCGGATCCGGAACATTGCTTGGCTATGAAATTCTGCCTTTGATCGAAAACGGGGGCTGGTATCAGGCTAATGGTTTGATGCTGCTGTCTCCTAGTGCGTTCTTCATCATCGGTTTCTTTATCTGGGCTTTACGCAGTGTGAAGACGGAGCAGGTTGAAGTTAAAGAGTATCGGATGGCACCCAATAGCAGCAGTGGGGAGAGCGTGGCCTGATGGAACAGTTGCTAAGTATCTTCGTTACTTCGATCTTTATCGAGAATATGGCGCTGCAGCTATTTCTCGGTATGTGTACGTTTCTCGCTGTAAGCAAGAAGGTGGAAACAGCGGTTGGTCTTGGCATTGCCGTAGTGGTTGTGCAAACAATTACAGTGCCGGTGAACAATATTATCTTCAATCAGCTGTTGCGCACCGACGCTCTTTCCTGGGCGGGAATGGAAGGGGTGTCCCTGGAGTTTCTTGGGTTCCTTTGCTACATCGGCGTAATCGCTGCCATGGTCCAGATCCTTGAAATGTTCCTGGATAAATTTGTGCCCGCTCTGTACAACGCCCTGGGCGTATTCCTGCCTTTGATTACGGTGAACTGTGCCATTCTGGGTGCCACTTTGTTCATGGTTGAGCGAGACTATAATTTTGCAGAAAGCGTGGCCTTTGGCCTGGGATCTGGTGTCGGTTGGGGGCTGGCAATCGTCGCTTTGGCCGGTATCAGAGAAAAGCTTAAATACAGCGATGTTCCAGAAGGACTGCGTGGTCTCGGGATTACATTTATTACTGTTGGTCTGATGTCCCTTGGGTTCATGTCCTTGGGTGGGATATCTCTGTGAGGATGATGGCTTCCTGGGAGCTTATTAACTCCACTACCCCGGAAGAGTTGAGACAAGGATGATCGATTTCGGAACAATTGTTGGCGGTGTGGTTTTATTCACCGTGGTAGTCATGGCCCTGGTAGGTGTCATTCTGTTTGCCCGTTCCCGGCTGGTCAGTAGTGGTGATGTGCAAATAGAAATCAATGGGGACCCCGATAAGTCAATTACGGTTCCTGCCGGTGGCAAGTTACTGAGTACCCTCGCCGATGCCGGCATTTACCTTTCTTCTGCCTGCGGCGGTGGTGGCACCTGTGCGCAGTGTAAATGCCAGGTCGTAGACGGCGGTGGTTCCATGTTGCCAACGGAAGAAGGGCATTTTACCCGCGGCCAAAAGAGAGAGAACTGGCGCTTATCCTGTCAGGTTACAGTTAAGCAGGATATGGCCATTGAAGTAGCGCCCGAGTTCTTTGGTGTGAAGCAGTGGGAGACTACAGTTGTTTCAAATGACAATGTAGCCACCTTTATCAAGGAGCTGGTGCTGAAAATCCCTGAAGGGGAGAGTGTTGATTTTCGTGCTGGTGGCTATGTTCAGCTGGAAGTGCCGCCCCATGAAGTGCATTACAAGGATTTCGATATTGGTGAAGAGTATCGGGGAGACTGGGAGCAGTTTGGTCTGTTCGATCTTACGTCCAAGGTAAACGATACCACCATTCGAGCTTATTCGATGGCCAACTACCCGGAAGAAAAAGGCGTCATCAAGTTCAACATTCGAATTGCGACACCACCTCCGGGATCAAATTTTCCTCCGGGAAAAATGTCTTCCTATGTGTTTAATCTCAAGCCCGGAGACAAGGTAAAAGTATTTGGTCCCTTCGGGGAATTTTTTGCCAAGGACACCGATGCAGAGATGGTGTTTATAGGCGGAGGTGCTGGTATGGCACCCATGCGATCCCATATCTTTGACCAGTTAAGGCGATTGAGTAGTCAGCGTAAAATTAGCTTCTGGTACGGTGCCCGCAGCCTGAGGGAAATGTTCTATCAGGAAGATTACGACATGCTGCAATCTGAAAATGATAATTTTCAGTGGCATGTTGCGCTTTCCGACCCCCAGCCAGAAGACAACTGGAATGGAATGACCGGTTTCATACACAATGTGGTGCTTGAGCATTACCTCAAAAATCACCCTGCGCCGGAAGATTGCGAATACTATATGTGCGGGCCGCCAATGATGAATGCGGCCGTTATCAAGATGCTCAAGGACCTGGGCGTGGAGGACGAAAACATTCTGCTCGACGAGTTCTCATGATCGAAATTCTCCGACGACATACATTTTCAATTACTTTCGTCGTTATCCTCTTTGTCTATTTCGTCTTTGAGGGTCGTAATAATAACGATTTGCTGGTGCTCAATGGATTTACCATGGGCACCACCTATCAGGTCCAGCTGGTAGAGATGCCTTCTTCCACTACCCGGGAGGAATTGTCATTAGCGATTAGTGATTTGCTGGAGCGATTAGACAGGGAGATTTTTTCAACCTACGCCGCCGATTCAGAGTTGTCCCGTTTCAACCGGCACTCTGTTGGAACTCCTTTCATAGCCTCCAGAGAACTAATTGAAGTGCTGGAAATGGCACAGATGGTGTCAGAGCTAAGTGATGGCGCATTTGATGTTACGGTTGGTCCTCTGGTGAATCTGTGGGGCTTTGGTCCGGACATGAAACCGCTGGACGAACAGATACCCTCGCAAGCTGCGTTGGATGTGGCCTCGGAAAATGTTGGATACCAGCACCTGGTGATTGATAGCAATCGGTCAGAAGTCCTGAAGAGTAGAGACGTCTATGTTGACTTGTCGGCAATAGCCAAAGGCTATGCGGTAGATCAACTAGCAAGCTATCTGGACGGTATAGGCTCCGAAAGCTATTTTCTGGAGATTGGCGGAGAGTTAAAAATAAAAGGCCTTAAACCTGGTGGTGAAAGCTGGGTTCCGGCAATCGAAGCACCCGTGGATAGCGCTCCTCAAATCTACGAGATCTTTTACAGCAGAGGCGATTCGATAAGTATCGCTGGCTCAGGTGACTATCGAAATTATTTTGAGGAAGATGGAGTCAGGTATTCTCACGAAATAGATCCTCGAACGGGGAAGCCAATCACCCACAATCTGGCAGCGGCTTATGTGATAGATGAATCCGCAGCAATGGCGGACGCCCTGGCAACTGCCTATATGATTATGGGCACGGAGGATGCCAGGGATCATGCTGCCAGTAATAATCAGGCGGCATATTTGATCTATAAAGATGCTGATGAATTTGATGAAGTGATAACTGCTCCCTTTAATCGTTATTTAGGTCAGGACTGATGTCTGTATTTGTAATTTCGTTTTTTCTGGTAATGCTGATGATGGCTGGAATGGCTATTGGAGTGCTACTTGGGCGCAAGCCTTTGCAGGGTTCCTGCGGTGGCCTGAACAAGATCGATGGTCTGGGGGAATGCGACATTTGCGGTGGTGATCGTAACAAGTGTGATGGTCTAGGTAAGAGCCAGTCCTGATGCCGAAGAAAAGCAGTAATTCCAAGCGATCGAGTTCCCCGAGGAAAACCGTGAAGGCGACACAGAACAAAGCAGCCTCCAGGCCATCTGGAAATGATCACTTCGATGTGATTGTTATCGGTTCAGGTCCAGCTGGCGAAGCGGCGGCCATGAATGTGAAAAAGAAAGGGCGCAGTGTTGCGATCGTCAGCGACTACGACAAGGTGGGGGGTAGCTGTACTCATTCCGGAACTATTCCTTCTAAAGCCCTTAGACATTCAGTCAAGCAAGTTATCGCCTTTAATACCAACCCCATGTTCAGAGATTTCGGGGATGCAAGGAAGCTAAGCTTTCAGCAAATACTAAAACATGCAGACAGAGTCGTTTATGAACAGGTTCAGATGCGTTCCGATTTCTATGAAAGGAACACTGTACCGGTTTATCAGGGGCGAGCCAGTTTTCTCGACAAGCACACCATAAAGCTGGTTGGTAAAAGAAAGAAGTTATCTGCGGACTACTTCGTCATAGCCACCGGTTCCAGGCCTTACCATCCACCGGATGTTGATTTCGACCATCCCAGAATGTTCGACAGCGATTCTATCCTCACCCTGGATCACTCACCGCGCAAGGTGACGGTAATTGGTGCTGGAGTAATTGGCTGTGAATACGCTTCTATTTTTGGTGGTTTGGGGGCAAAGGTTGAGCTCATAAATCCCAATGCCAGCCTGCTTACATTTTTGGACACAGAGATAAGCGATGCTCTGGCCTACCACTTGCGAAATGCAGGAGTGCGTAGTCGTCACAATGAGGAGTATTCCCACATCGAATACCATGACGACTACATCATTACCTATTTACAGTCGGGTAAGAAGATAAAGAGCGACATAGTTTTGTGGGCTAACGGTCGAACTGGTAATACACAGGGAATGGGGCTGGAGGCACTGGGTTTAAAAACCAATAGCCGAGGTCAGCTTTCTATAAATGAAAGATACCAGACCGGGATCAAGAATATTTACGCGGCAGGTGATGTTGTAGGTTGGCCATCACTGGCGGGTGCGGCCTATGATCAGGGAAGGGCAGCCAGTAATGCCATCGTTGCCCCGGATGAATGTAATCCTGTTACAGAAGTAGCAACAGGAATCTACACGATTCCGGAAATCAGTACTCTGGGGAAAACCGAAGCAGAGCTTACGGCAGAAAAAATACCTTACGAGGTTGGTAAGGCATTTTTCAAAAATACTGCACGAGCTCAGATTACCGGTGAGCAGGTTGGTATGTTAAAGCTGATATTTCATTTCGACACCCTTGAACTGCTGGGCATACACTGTTTTGGCGATCAGGCTTCAGAGATTGTCCATATCGGGCAGGCCATTATGCGCCAGCCAGGGGAGGCTAACACGATGAAATATTTTCTCAATACAACCTTTAATTACCCTACTATGGCAGAGGCTTATCGTACAGCTGCACTGGATGGCCTGAACCGTGTATTCTAAACTGAATGTATTAGCCAATTTTGTAGGTACTATTAGCCTATATAGCCTATAGCGTAACTGAAGAAACAGGAGAGGGAGAGAGTAATGAAGAGAACTGCCCGAGATATCCTTCAGGAAAAAGGCGGCCATCTGGTCACCATCAATGCCGATGCCACGGTATTTCAAGCTGTCACTGTTATGACTCAGAATCGGGTGGGGGCGATAGTTGTTGTTGAAGAAGAGAAGATAGTAGGCATTTGGACTGAAAGAGACTTGATGTTTCGTGTGCTGGAAGAAGGGTTCGATCCGAAGACAGCCAGGTTAAGTGACAACATGAGTGTGAATCTGGTTACTGCCAATGTTGAAGATCAGGCAATACAACTCTACGACAAATTCCTGGGTCGGCGCATTCGTCATCTGCTAATCGAAGACGCGGGCGAAATCATCGGCTTGTTGTCAGTTGGAGACGTAATGAAGACTAACCTGCAAGAAAAAAGTGAAGAGTATGAAGAACTCAATCACATGGTCAGTCTCGAGTATTATGAGAACTGGAAAGATATTCAGTCTCAACGATAATTTCTGGCGGGCTTTAGCGGCCCGCTCAATCCCCCGCCATCTCTGACGTTGCACGTCATTCCCTCCCATACAAAACGCTTGCTATCAGATTTTTATCCGTGTAAATTTTGAGGCGCTCGCGGGGAAGCCCCTGGCTTTTGTAAAGCGACAACGCTCAAGAAAAGAAGAAGTAAACAGATAATTATTATTAGCAATCGGACGCTTCATCAGGCACATCAGTAGCGGCGTTAAGTAAAGAAGCACGCTAGTAGCTAGAGAAGTCGATTTGCAAATCGATACATTAGAATATCGATAGCACCTGAAAGTTCGATTTTGTGCAGAGTGGTAATTCTTCATGGGAAGCGACAGACAGTTCTGGGCACTAGCTGCCAAAGCGCTCGGCCAATGTAGCCGAGGCGCGGGACTGACTTCCCAGTTTGTCTCTGGCTCTCAAGCTTATACCTTCTACAGTGGCTTGATGTTCTCAAGGCTTACAACTCCCCAAATTTTTCATACTGCTGCGGTTGCTGTGTTAGCTACCGGGGCGGTAACTCGTTCGTTGATCGGCGACACTGTCGATTGTTTGTGTTGGATAGGTAAGGGAAGAGGAGAGTAGGATTCTGTAGTATGTCCAGGACGTGAAGTGAATTCCCGAATTTAGGGATACTTTAAGTTGAGGGCGAGGATCAAACTTTATTTCCCAGGCGCTTCTGCATCCCGGAGTCAAGCTTGGAATCTGCAACCACAGTATTTGAAGGGCTGAGGCCTTTTCTTTTCTATACCGCTTTGGTGTTGGCGGTGGTAGTTATCATGCTGGGACTGTCATTTTTCCTGGGTCAGAAGATCAGACGAAAGTACAAAGAAACACCTTTCGAGTCCGGCATCATCTCAGTGGGCAGCGCCCAGTTTCGGATTTCAGTCCATTTCTACCTCACCGCCATTCTTTTCATCATCTTCGATCTTGAGGTGGTGTTTCTCTTTGCCTGGGCTGTAGCCGTCGAACAGACTGGTTGGCCTGGCTTCATCGAAATATCCGTGTTTATTGTCATTTTACTGGTCGCACTCTTCTATCTGTGGCGTATCGGTGCCCTGGACTGGCGTACTCAAACCCAGAAGCGTGAGTTGAAAACTCTGGCTGGGCCTGGCGGCGTGGTTAACAAGAAGGAATTCAAGCTATGAGTTGGGAACTGCAGCGGGTCAATGAGGCAGCATCACCGCAGCCCGGTGGTAACGCGGTAGACGAATTCATCCGCCGCAATGTGATGATGGCCAAGTTGGAAGACATGGTCGCCTGGGGGCGCAAGAATTCTGTCTGGCCATTCAATTTTGGCCTGTCCTGTTGCTATGTGGAGATGGCCACCGCTTTTACGGCACGTCACGACCTGGCGAGATTTGGAGCTGAAGTGATTCGGGGTACACCACGGCAGGCGGATATGATCGTCATTGCCGGTACCGTATTCCGCAAAATGGCTCCGGTAGTGCGGCTCCTTTATGACCAGTTACTGGAGCCTAAATGGGTAATCTCCATGGGTTCCTGCGCCAATTCCGGCGGTATGTATGACATCTACTCGGTAGTTCAGGGGGTAGACAAATTTTTGCCGGTGGATGTGTACGTATCCGGCTGTCCACCGCGCCCCGAAGCACTGCTACAGGGATTGATTCTCTTGCAGGAGCAAATTGGCCGGCAGCGACGCCCTTTGAGTTGGGTAATTAATGATCAGGGCATTATTCAGCGTGAGCAGAATCCAGTTCAAAGAGAAGTCAGGCACGATGGGCGAATCGCAGCCACAGAACTAAGATCTCCAGATGATGTTTAGAAAAAACAAATAGTTAGCAAATTTAGTTAAAGAATAAAATTATATAATTTGACCATGGAAGTAGCCGAGCAAGCAGTCGCGACCCCAAACACAGACCTTGATCTGGTGGGTCAGCTGCGCCACGAATTTGCTGATCGTATCCTCGCGGAACAGCTTACTGCCGAGGGGATGCCTACCCTGTGGGTGGATCGCAAAGACCTCAAGGATTTGCTCAAGGCCCTGCGTCAGTCAACATCTCCCTGTTTTGAAATGCTGTTCGATATCACGGGTATTGATGAGCGTGTTCGGGTGAATCGGGATGGGCAGCCCGCCGCCGATTTCACCGTGGTCTACCATTTGATGTCCTTTAGCGGAAACTGCGACGTACGGGTAAAGGTGCCATTGCAGGAAGATGATCTTCATCTGCCTACCATTATCGAGATATGGCCAAACGCTAACTGGTACGAGCGCGAAACCTGGGACATGTTTGGCATCGTTTTTGATGGTCATCCCAATCTGTATCGCATAGTCCTGCCTCCAACCTGGGAAGGTCATGCTCTACGTAAGGAGCATCCCGCTCGCGCCACCGAAATGGACCCATTTTCCCTGGATGATGAACAGGCCGCTTTCGAACAGGAAGCACTGCTGTTCAAACCCGAAGAGTGGGGCATGAAGCGGAAGTCCGAGAATTCAGAGTTCATGTTTCTGAATTTGGGCCCCAACCATCCGTCTGTGCACGGTGCATTCCGAATCGCGTTACAACTGGATGGCGAAATTCTTGTCGATGCGGTGCCCGACATTGGCTACCACCACCGTGGTGCGGAAAAAATGGGCGAGCGCCAGTCCTGGCATACATTTATCCCTTATACCGACCGTATAGATTATCTCGGCGGTGTGATGAACAACCTGCCCTATGTCATGGCAGTTGAGAAGATGGCAGGGATTGAAGTTCCAGCACGGGCACAAACGATCCGGGTAATGCTGGCGGAGATGTTTCGCATCTGCTCCCATCTTTTATTCTACGGAACGTTCGCACAGGATGTGGGACAACTGTCACCTATTTTCTACATGTTTGTGGAGCGCGAGCGCATATTCAACATCATTGAATCAATTTGTGGTGCTCGTATGCACCCCGGTTGGTTCCGCATTGGTGGTGTAGCACAGGATCTTCCCGAGGGTTGGGATCGACGGGTCAGAGAACTATTGGACTTTATGCCGCCGCGGCTGGACGAATACGACAAGATGGTCATGGATAACGGCATCGTTAAACGTCGAACCCAGGGAGTAGGTGTGTACAACACCGAGGAAGCATTTAACTGGGGTGTTACCGGGGCTGGTCTACGAGCCACCGGGCTGGAGTGGGACTTCCGCAAGAATCGGCCTTATAGCGGCTATGAGAACTATGAGTTTGATGTACCAGTGGCAGTAAACGGTGATTGCTATGATCGCTGTGCGGTACGGGTAGAAGAGATGCGGCAGAGTCTGCGCATTATCAAACAGTGTCTGGATAATATGCCAGAAGGCCATTACAAATCGGATCATCCGCTAACAACACCGCCGCGTAAAGAAAAGTCTCTGCAGGATATTGAAACCTTAATTAACCATTTTCTCTCTGTAAGCTGGGG
Source organism: uncultured Pseudohongiella sp. (assembly GCA_965227685.1). Taxonomy (GTDB): domain Bacteria; phylum Pseudomonadota; class Gammaproteobacteria; order Pseudomonadales; family Pseudohongiellaceae; genus UBA9145. Next base: position 700,024 of record CBDDGA010000002.1, read on the forward strand.
CCCGGTGATTCCGCCAAATGAAGTAACCGTGGCGATAGAAGCTACCAAGGGTATTAACAGTTATTACCTGGTAAGCGATGGCAACACGACTTCCTACCGGACGCGAATTCGCACACCGTCTTTCGCTCACTTACAGATGATTCCAGAGATCAGCCGTGGCTTCATGGTGGCTGATCTGATTGCGATTATTGCGAGTATCGATTTCGTAATGGCTGATGTGGATAGATAGGCTTAATAGTATTAAGCATGAAGTGAACAACAGGTAACTACAGGTATTAAATAGAAGTGACAGCAAACAATGTCATAGCTAGTTCAGCCAGGCAGCCGAGGCAGTTAACAGATGCCGAGATTGCTGAGATAGAACACGAGAAGGGGCTGTATCCTGATAACAAGGCGGTGGGTCTTGAGGCGCTGAAGATCGTGCAGAAACATCAGGGCTGGGTGTCAGATGAGTCGCTGCTGGCAATTGCAAAATATCTGGACTTACCGGTGGCGGACCTGGAGGGAGTAGCGACTTTTTTCAATCTCGTTTATCGCCAACCAGTTGGCAAGAAAGTAATCCTGTTCTGCAATAGCGTCAGCTGCTGGATTATGGGTTGTGATGGTATCAGGTCGCACATTAAAGAAACTCATGGTGTGGATTTCGGTGAGACGACTACCGATGATGAATTTACATTCTTGCCCGTACCTTGTCTCGGTGATTGTGACAGAGCGCCTGTGATGATGGTAGGAGAGGACTTACATCGTAATCTCACGGCAGAAAAAGTGGACGAAATTCTACAGCACTATCGTTTAAACAAGCGCGGCAACAACGAGTAATGCATTTACAAAAATTTAAATCAAGAAGTAGCAAGTGGTAGACAATCCTTTAACAAAGAACATCGACATGAGCCGACCACCGCTGGATATTGCGGGGTATGAAGCCAATGACGGTTATCAGTCAATCAGAAGGATAGCTGAAGGTCTGAGTGCTCCCGATGTACTGCAACTGGTTAAAGACTCTGGTCTGAAAGGAAGGGGTGGTGCTGGCTTTCCAACCGGATTGAAATGGAGTTTCGTGCCACAGGGTCCGGATTCACCTCAGCAGAAGTATCTGGTGGTGAATGCTGATGAGATGGAACCAGGCACATTTAAAGATCGTCTCCTCATGGAAGGAGACCCCCATTTGCTACTGGAAGGTATGATTATTGGTGCCTACACCATCGGTGCCAGCAAGGCTTACATCTTTTTGCGTGGTGAATACACCCGCTCTGTTGAAACCTTATCCCATGCCATTAAGGAAGCTTATGACAAGGGCTATCTGGGCAAGAATATCCTCAACACCGGTTTCGATCTGGATATCATTCTCCATACCAGTGCTGGAAGGTATATTTGTGGTGAAGAAACTGCACTGCTCAATGCCCTGGAAGGCAAGCGAGCCAATCCCCGGGCCAAACCTCCTTTCCCCCAGGTAAGTGGTCTCTGGGGAAAGCCGACCATCGTGAATAACGTGGAGACGATCTGTAATTTGCCAGGGATTCTTACCTACGGTGTGGATTGGTATCACGGCCTGACCAGGGGGAAAGATCACGGTACCAAGTTGTTTGGTGTTAGCGGCAAAGTGAAGAATCCTGGTTGCTGGGAGATGCCTCTGGGATTGCCTATCAGAGAGTTACTGGAAGATAAGGCGGGTGGCATGCAGGATGGCTTGTCCCTGAGGGCTTTCCTGCCAGGTGGCGGATCAACAGATTTCATGCTGCCGGAACATCTCGATCTGAATCTGGACTATGACGAGATTGCCAGCGTTGGCAGTCGCCTGGCTACTGGTACCATGATCATTCTCGATGATAAGACTTGCCCCGTTGGCATGGTAGGAAACCTGATGACCTTCTTTGCCCATGAGTCCTGTGGATTCTGTACGCCATGTCGCGATGGGCTTCCCTGGGTGGATTCAATTTTCCGGGATTTTGAAGCGGGTCGCGGCTCAGAGAAAGATTTGGAGATATTGCGAGAGCATGTGGACTATATGGGGCCAGGGCGCACTTTTTGCGCGCTTGCACCTGGTGCTACAGCACCACTAGGAAGTGGTTTGAAGTATTTCGAAGAAGATTTTAAAGATCATATCAAACAAAAACGTTGTCCTTACAAGCACTAGAGCAGCTTGAGGATTGGAGTTTTAGATGGCGAAAGTTGTTATTGACGGGAAAGAGTACGAGGTAAATCCCGATAACAATCTTCTACAGGAGTGTCTCTCACAGGGACTGGACCTGCCGTATTTTTGTTGGCATCCCTGCATGGGTTCAGTGGGTGCCTGTCGTCAATGTGCAGTAAAACAGTACCGCGACGAAGATGACAAACAGGGCATGTTGGTGATGGCCTGTATGACTCCGGCCACCGACGGCAGTATCATTTCTATAAACGATGGGCAGGCGACGGAGATGCGCGAAAAGGTCATCGAGAGCCTGATGATCAGCCACCCCCACGATTGCCCTGTTTGTGAAGAAGGAGGCGAGTGTCATCTGCAGGACATGACGCTCATGTCGGGACACAACTATCGCCGTTACGACAAAAAGAAAGTTACTCATCGTAATCAATACCTCGGGCCGTTTATTAATCACGAAATGAACCGCTGTATAACCTGCTACCGCTGTGTGCGTTACTATGATGACTATGCGGGCGGTACCGATCTTGCTGCGCAAGCCTCTCATCACCATACCTATTTCGGTCGCCATGAAGAAGGTGTGCTTGAAAGTGAGTTCAGCGGTAACCTGGTTGAAGTGTGCCCGACCGGCGTATTCACCGATAAGTCATTCTCTGAACACTACTCCCGGAAGTGGGATTTGCAGACGGCACCAAGTGTCTGTACAGGCTGCTCCGTGGGTTGTAACACCACGCCAGGGGAAAGGTACGGCAGCCTTCGGCGTATCGTTAATCGCTATAACAGTGAGATCAACGGCTACTTCCTCTGTGACCGGGGCCGCTTTGGCTTCGACTATATAAACAGCAAGGAACGTATTCAGCAGGCAGTGTCCCGGTCAGACGGACAGGAGACCGAGCTGTCAGTAGATGATGCTGAAGCCTTAATTGAGGACCTGAAGGGCGGAGCTGCCATTGGTATTGGTTCGCCGCGGGCCAGCAATGAAGCAAATTATGCCCTGCGCAACCTGGTGGGGGCAGATAATTTTTACGTTGGAATTGCTGAAGACGAGCATGCAGTCAATCAGCTGATTCTGCAGCTGAATAGAGATGAGGCTTTTCATTCACCCAGCATAAGAGAAATAGAACAGGCGGATGCCGTTTTAATAATCGGTGAAGATATTACAAACACAGGAGCCAGGGTCGCACTGGCGGTTCGCCAAAGTGCCCACAATCGTGCCCGCACTCTCGCCTCGGACAATAATATTCCTCAGTGGCAGGACGCTGCTGTCAGAGAACTGGCTCAGCATGACCGTAGCCCGGTCAGCATCATCGGTGGTTACGCCAGCAGACTTGATGACGTGGCTAGTGAGGTCTATGTAGATTCTTATACAGGTCAGGCTGCAGTGGCTCAGGCAATCGCCGCAGAATTAGATGGATCAATCCAGGTATCCGGGGACTTGAGTGACGAACAACGAGCAACGGCCAGGGCAGTGGCAGATCACCTGGCGTCAGCTAAGCGCCCATTGGTGATTAGCGGCTCAAGCAATGGGCAGATGTGTTTGGTGCAGGCAGCAGCAAATGTTGCAAGAGCTTTACATTCCAGGAATGGAAGCCCAACAGATCTCTGCCTGCTTGTGCGAGAGTCCAACACAATGGGCCTGGAGATGCTGGCTACTGAAGGCAATTCTCTTAATGCTGCGTTGGAAAAAATGACATCTGGCACGTCCAAGGCAGCGATTGTATTGGAAAACGATCTCTATCGCAGGGCGGCTACGGATACAGTTGATAAGGCACTGGCAGCCGTGGAGCAACTGGTTGCTATTGACCAGATGCCGACAGCAACAACGGCGAAAGCAAGTTATGTTCTGCCTAGTACCGGCTTTTCGGAACATGAAGCCACTACAATAAATTATGAGGGCAGGGCGCAATTAAGCTATCAGGTGCATCGCAGCTCGACGGGCGCTTTACCTGCCTGGCGCTGGCTCAGTCCAGGCGAAACAGAGATTAACGGAGTGATCAGTCGCTGCAGTGAAGAAGCAGCAGGATTTGAAAAACTGGAAAGTCTGGTTGCCGGTGGTGATGAAGTAGTTGCCGGTATGAAAGTTCCAAGACAGTCTCATCGTTACAGTGGTCGCACGGCGATGATTGCTAATATCAATGTTCACGAACCCAAACAGCCTCAGGACAATCAGTCTCCGCTGTCTTTTTCGATGGAAGGAATGCCGGCTACAAAGGACTGCTCAATTCTGGGTGCGTCCTGGTCTCCTGGCTGGAATTCAAATCAATCCATTAGCAAATTCCAGGACGAGGTTAACGGAGAACTCAAGCAAGGAGATACTGGAACCCTGTTACTGCAGCGAAATCAGAACGGCAGCTATCTTGAACTGTCCGCTCCTGCGAATGAAGGGGGAGAGTACAGCCTGATACGCGCATTCCAGATATTTGGTAGTGATGAGCTAAGTGCCAAAGCGTCCCCCATACAACAACGACTGACTGATCCCTATGTGAGTCTCGCTCCCACCGATGCGGAGAAGCTGGGTGTGAAACAGGGGGACTCAGTAAGTATCAATGGCAATGGCAAACTGGCTGCTGTTTGTATTCGATCTCATATGAAGCCAGGAACGGTAGCGCTGTATGTAGGGGATGATCACATCAATCAGCAGGATCTGGGTTCTGCACTGGATCTCCAGAAGTCAGCAGAAACAGTTGGCAGTCGCGGTGTGAGCGGACTTATCGTGAGTGACTTGTACGAGGAGGGCTACTGATGGCTCTGGAAATCGGTTCAGGTCTTACTATAGGGCTCATTCTTGGCGTTGTTATTGTGGTAGCCGCCATGTTGATTTGGGTTGAGCGTCGATTGTTGAGTTTCTGGCAAGAGCGTCTTGGTCCTAACCGGGTCGGCCCTTTCGGTTTGCTACAAGTGGTGGCCGACATGATCAAGATTTTCACCAAGGAAGACTGGGTGCCGCCATTTGCGGACCGTGTCAGCTTCGTGATCGCGCCGGCGATTATTATGATCGTGATTCTGCTTAGCTTCGCCGTCATTCCTTTCGCGCCCAACATAGGCGTTGTGGATTCTAATATCGGTATCCTGTTTGTACTTGCCATGGCATCACTTGGCGCTTACAGCGTCATGCTGGGAGGCCTGTCTTCCGACAATAAGTACGCCTTGCTTGGTAGTTTGCGGGCGGCGGCACAAATGGTGAGTTACGAAGTGTTTATGGGTATTTCCTTACTGGGAGTCGTGGCACTTTCCGGCAGCTTTAATCTGCGCACAATTGTGGAAGCCCAGGAAGGAATGTGGTTTGTCATTCCTCAGTTCGTGGGCTTTGTTATTTTTCTTATAGCGGGTGTAGCTGAAAGTCATCGACTGCCATTCGACATACCAGAGGCGGAGCAAGAAATTTGTGCGGGTTATCACACAGAATACAGTGGCATGAAGTTTGGTATGTTCTTCGTAGGTGAGTACCTCGGACTGGTATTAGTGTCTTCACTTATCACGGTATTATTTTTTGGTGGTTGGATGGGGCCTGCAATACTGCCGCCCATAGTCTGGTTTGGTTTGAAGGCCGGTGTGTTCATTGCTTTCTTTATTCTATTGCGGGCGGCGATCCCCAGGCCTCGCTATGACCAATTAATGAGCTATGGCTGGTTATTTCTGCTGCCCTTGTCGTTGCTGAATTTACTAATTACTGGCGCAGTAATTCTGAGTACTTAAGAGACCCTTAATATCCCTTAAAGAGAATACATAGAGCTGCGAATATTATGTTCAAACTTGTAAAAGACACTCTAATTAGCCAGGTAGTCACCCTGTGGGGAGTCTTCAAGAAGCTTTTTGTGAAGGCTGACACCGTTCAATACCCGGATGAACAGCCCTATATGTTTCCCCGCTGGCGTGGACGCATCATCCTGAGTCGGGATCCTGATGGCGAGGAGCGTTGCGTGGCCTGTAATCTGTGTGCATGTGCCTGTCCTGTTGATTGCATAGCCCTGCAGAAAGGTGAGATGGAAGACGGACGCTGGTATCCCGAATTCTTCCGCATAAACTTTTCCCGCTGCATCATGTGTGGCTTTTGTGAAGAAGCCTGTCCGACTAATGCTATTCAGCTCACTCCTGACTTCGAGATGGCTGAGTATGTACGGCAGGATATGGTCTGGGAAAAAGAAGACTTGTTAATCGACGGCACGGGCAAGTATCACGATTACAACTTCTATCGTGTGGCGGGAATGCAAATCAAGAACAAGGACAAGGGTGAAGCACAGAACGAAGCTCCACCAGTAGATGTGCGGAGCTTGTTGCCATGATTACCTTGTTCTATCTGGCTGGAGCTATCGCCGTCATTTCTACTCTGGCGGTTATTGTGCAGACGAATATCGTTCACGCCTTGCTGTATCTGATCCTATCTCTGTTATCTGTGGCTGTGATTTTTTATGTGCTGGGCGCACCTTTCGCCGCTGTATTGGAAGCCATCGTATATGCAGGTGCGATTATGGTGTTGTTCCTGTTCGTCATCATGATGTTGAACCTGGGGCAACATACCCGGGAGCAGGAGAGAGGGTGGCTGAAGGCAAGGGTGTTTATCGCGCCTGCAATCATGGCGGCTTTGTTGCTGGGTCAGCTACTCAATGTGATGACGCAATTGGATCACGACATGAGCATTAGCCGTGTTGGTGTCCTGGAAGTCAGTGCGCTGTTGTTTGGACCTTATGTGCTGGCGGTGGAACTGGCCTCGATTCTGCTGTTGGCAGGCCTGGTATCGGCATACCACCTGGCCAAGAAGTAACGGCGACAAATTGTACATATTAGAAAAACCGGATTAGAGAAAGTATCCGGTGAAGAACGAATAAAGAATAAAGAAAGAGTAATTAAGAGAAACAATAAGACTCGATGGAAAGCATACCTATAGAGCACGGACTAATTCTCGCTGGCATCCTTTTTAGCATTGGCCTAATAGGGGTGCTGACCCGGCGCAACATCGTCTTCGTGCTCATGTCCCTTGAAATCATGCTCAATGCCAGTGGTCTGGCCTTTATAGTAGCCGGTGCGCGTTGGGGAGAGGCTGAAGGGCAAGTCATGTTTCTAATGATTCTCACCCTGGCTGCCGCCGAAGTGGCAGTTGGTCTGGGACTGATCATTCAGATGTATCGCAAGTTTCACACCGTAGACATCAACGTGCTCAGTGAGATGAAGGGATGATGGGTTTGCAAGGCAGGGTAGCAATTTAATGCTTGATTTGATTTGGCTATTACCGACTTTCCCGGCGCTGGGTTTCTTAATCCTTGTGCTTAGTTCCGGCAATTTACCGAAAAAAGTGGTGGCGGTGATCGGCGCTGGCTCCATTGGCCTGTCTTTTCTTGTGGCTGCTTTGTGCGCCATGGAATTCCTGAATAGTGGTTCCGATCATTTTATCCGTGAAACCTGGACGTGGATGGCTGTTGGTAGTTTCAACCCCGGGTTTACTTTCTACCTGGATGGTCTGTCCACCGTGATGATGCTGGTGATTACGGGTGTCGGATTTCTGATTCATGTTTATGCCACAGGCTATATGGCTGATGACCCAGGTTATAGCCGTTTCTTCTCCTATATGAATCTGTTCGTTGCCGCCATGTTGATGTTGGTACTGGGCGACAATCTGGTGGTGTTGTATCTGGGTTGGGAAGGGGTTGGATTGTGTAGCTATCTGTTGATTGGCTTCTGGTACACCAATCCGGCGAACGGCTATGCTGCCCGCAAGGCCTTTGTTGTGACCCGCGTCGGTGACACTTCCATGGCCATAGGTTTATTTCTTCTGTTTGCCCATTTCGGCAGCCTGAATATCCAGGAACTGATGCATGCCGCCGAAACAGAATGGGCGGTAGGGGAGAGCTTGCCCGCCATAGCAGCACTTCTTTTGCTGGGAGGTGCAGTGGGTAAGTCGGCGCAACTACCATTACAGACCTGGTTGCCTGATGCCATGGCTGGTCCGACTCCGATATCGGCACTTATCCATGCAGCCACTATGGTAACAGCCGGTGTGTATCTGATTGCACGGACTCACATACTGTTCGAACTGGCGCCTAATGTTCAATTGCTGGTGGCCTGGATAGGGCTAATTACATTGTTGATGGCTGGTTTCACCGCCATGACCCAATCTGACATAAAGCGCATCCTCGCATTTTCCACAGTTAGTCAGATTGGTTATATGTTTTTGGGTCTTGGAGTGGGAGCCTGGTCAGCCGCTATTTTCCATTTGATGACCCATGCCTTTTTCAAGGCATTGCTGTTTCTTGGTGCTGGCTCCGTCATACTGGCAATGCACCATGAACAGGACATTTTCAAGATGGGAGCATTGCGCAAAGTCTTACCATTTTCTTTTGCGTGTTTTTTGATAGGAAGTTTGGCTCTCACCGCATTCCCGTTTACGTCAGGATTCTTCAGCAAGGATGAGATCTTGCTGGCAGCTCTTGAGCTGGAAGGGCCGGGTACTGTCTTGTGGTTGGGAGGTGTTATTGGCGCGTTCTTCACTGGTATCTACACCTTCCGGCTAATGTTTATAGTTTTCTTCGGTGAGAACCGTGGTCACCACTGTGAAGGCGAGTACGGTGGAATGAATATGAAAGCGCCACTGGCAGTATTAATGCTGTTGTCTCTTGTCGGTGGCTTTATTCACGTGCCGGTCGATGCTGTATTCAGCCATGGAGAAGTTCACGAAGAGCATCATGCCAGCGTGCTGGTGGAAGGTTTCATGATTATCGTCCCTCTAATTGGAATCGGAATCGCCTATCTGTTCTATGGGTCAAAAACTTTCTCTGTCGAAAAGCTCATGTCTTCTTCACTGGCCCAGACACTGCATCGTTTCTGGAATAGTGGTTGGGGCATGGATTGGCTCTATGATCGCCTTTTCGTTTTTCCTTTTATGTGGCTCGCGAGAATTAATGCCAGAGACATCATAGACCTCTTCTATGGCCTGATAGTTGATATCAATCAGACAGCCCATCGCATGGTAGTTCGTTCGCAAACAGGGTCGCTGCGTTGGTATGCCCTTAGTCTTGCCACTGGCCTCGTTCTTATTATCACCATGGGAGTGTTGTTATGATCCTGGTGATATTAATTGGGCTGCTCTTTTTAGGCGGTGTACTTGCCTGGATCTCCGAGGGGCTCGATCCGAGATTTCCTCGTATGGTGGCTTTGGTGACTGTGCTACTGGACTTGCTGGTAATGCTGAGCCTGCTGGGTGGCGACGGTTGGGTTGCTTCGATTGAGTTAAGCTGGCTACCCCGGTTCGGTATTTCCTTTTTTCTGGCGGCGGATGGACTAAGTGTTCTACTACTAATTTTGACTGCTTTTCTTGGTGCTATTGCAATTGGCTCCGCCTGGGATGAGATAAAAGAAAGAGCAGGCTTTTTCTATTTCAATCTACTCTGGACCCTGGCAGGTGTGCTGGGAGTATTCACTGCATTGGATTTGTTTTTGTTCTTCTTCTTTTGGGAAGTCATGCTGATACCCATGTATTTCATCATTGCCATTTGGGGGCATGAGAATAAGAACTACGCAGCGATGAAGTTTTTTATCTTCACTCAGGTAACAGGCATGTTGATGCTGGTTGCTATTCTGCTGCTTGCCTATTTCCATTACGTACAATTCGGATTCTTTAGCTTTGACTACCATGACCTTCTGAATGTCAGCACATCAGGACAGTTGGAATTCTGGATGATGCTGGGATTCTTTATCGCTTTCGCAACCAAGTTACCCAGTATTCCATTCCATTCCTGGCTGCCTGATGCCCATAGTCAGGCCCCTACAGCCGGTAGTGTGATTCTGGCCGGTATTCTTCTGAAGACCGGGGCTTATGGTCTGATCAGATTCGCTGTGCCGCTGTTTCCCGAAGCATCAATGGAGTTCGCTCCCATTGCCATGACCCTGGCGGCGGTCAGTATTCTCTACTGCGCAAAAGTGGCTTTCGCCCAGACTGATATCAAGCGTCTGATCGCCTATACCAGTGTCAGCCACATGGGATTTGTGACTCTTGGTGTTTACGCCTGGAATGAGCAAGCCCTGCAGGGAGCTATTATGACGATGCTTGCCCATGGTCTTAGTGCCGCAGCACTGTTCATGCTTGCTGGTGGACTGCAGCATCGAATTCATACTCGCAATATGCCAGACATGGGAGGCTTCTGGGCGAAAGTGCCAAGAATGGCTGTGGTTGCTTTATTCTTTTCCGTCGCAGCCTTAGGTATGCCGGGCCTTGGAAATTTTATCGGTGAATTCCTCGCTCTGTTAGGAGCTTTCCAGGCGAATATGGTAATGACTGTTGTATCTGCATTCGGTCTGATATTCGCTTCGGTATATTCTTTGTGGGTGATTCAGAAGGTTTTTCAGGGAGAGTACAACAACACCGAGTTCGACGATTCTCATCTGACCGACCTTAGTCGCCGGGAAATGTTTTACTTCGCCGCAATGATGCTGGGTTTGTTGTGGATGGGCTTATATCCACAATCATTTCTGGATCTCTCAGCTACTACGCTCTCGGAGATATTAGGTAACTCTGAACAGGTTGCCATACTTACGGTGGAGGGCAATCTGTGAATATTACCCTTGCTGATCTGATTCCACTGACTCCATTGTTGCTGGTAACTGCTACCGTAGTGATAGCCATGACCCTGGTCGGGATAAAGCGCAGCTATCCAATGACGGCCGGAATCACAATCGGTGGTCTGCTGGTGGCGACTATCTTTGCGTCCACCATGATCGGCGAAACAAATTCACAGGTAACGCCGCTGATGATTATTGACCACTACAGCCTGTTCTTTATTGTGGTTACCTGTGCCAGCGCATTATTTATTGCTGTGCTTAGTTATCCCTACCTGTTCAGCCTGGATGACAACAAAGAAGAGTATTACCTGTTACTGGGTGTTGCGACCATCGGTGCGGTGGTTATGGTGAGCAGTAATCACTTCGTCAGCACAATTCTGGGATTGGAAACACTCAGTATGTCCCTGTATGGCATGGTGGCCTACACGGTCCATTCAAAGGATGCCGCAAAGTATCCGCTGGAGGCATCGGTTAAATATCTTGTGCTCTCTGCAGCAGCATCCGGATTTATATTGTTCGGTATGGCACTGGTATATGCGCAGACCGGAACCCTTGCGTTCTCCAGCCTGATTAACCTGGAAGCCAATACAACAGCCGGCTTAGGGGAAGGGTACTCGATAGTTGCCTTGCTAATGATATTTGCTGGTGTTGCATTCAAGTTATCGTTAGCGCCATTTCACATGTGGACGCCCGATGTTTACGAAGGCTCTCCATTACCGGCTACTACATATCTGGCGACCGTCGGTAAAGCAGGTATGTTTGTGGTTCTGCTTCGCTTTGTGGAAGCATCGGATGCCTTAAGCTTCTCAAGTGTCATCACTGTTCTCTCATTCGTTGCAGCAGCATCCATACTCGCTGGTAATTTGTTAGCCCTGTTACAGGACAACCTCAAGCGCATACTGGCTTATTCTTCAATAGCTCACATGGGCTATATATTGATTGCCATCATTGCCAGCTTTTACGTTGACGGTTCAGTAAGTGTTGAGGCAGTGACCTTCTACTTGCTGGCTTATATGGTCATGTCACTGGGTGCTTTTGGCGTTGCGTCTGTGGTTTCCTCCAGCGAGAAAGAATTCGATGTCATTGCAGACTATCAGGGCTTATTCTGGCGCGACCCATGGTTGGCTGTAATATTCACCGGGATGTTATTATCACTGGCCGGGATACCACTAACGGTCGGTTTTATTGGCAAGTTTTATCTCTTCTACGCAGGTGTCGAGGCGGCACTCTGGATACTGTTGGCTGTACTTATTCTGGGGAGCGGTATTGGTCTCTACTACTACTTGCGTATCGTCTATCGAATGGTATTGCCCACTCCGGATCAGATTAGTTTCCGCGTTGGTGGGATGGAGAGTTTCAGTGCTTACGGCGTTCTTTCCATTCTCCTGTTATTGTTACTCGTTCTTGGAGTTTATCCGGCTCCGGTAATGACGTTAATCGAATCCATCGCCGCTTTCGTTTAGCGCACTCTCACTCCATTTAGAATGAAGGGCCCGGTAATTGATCAAGCCTGCTTTTGCAATGCTACTGATTTTTGTGCTGCTTGGTACAGGCGGTTATATTGCACAGGAGTCCCAGCAACAGCGCCGTCAGGAATTTGATCGGCAAAACCTGCAACAGTTCTTCGAGCCAGGCTCTTTTGAAAATGATCTCGTGTTGGATACCTATCTAATACCCGCTGTAAAAACTCATCCGCAGTTGGTGAATCTCGACTTGCTCGGCCTTGGCAAAGACCGTTTAGCGTATCGCGCGAGAAAGAATGGTGAGGTGTTCGCGGTGGCTGTACCAGCGAGTGCCGATGATGGATTCAATGGCACTGTGGATATATTGGTATCGGTAGATATGTATGGTCGTATCGGTGCGGCGCGAGTTGTCTCAGATATTAACGGCGATGAACTCTATGGTGTCGTGGATGTCATAGAGTCCAGCTGGATGGAGAATTTTTCAGATAAAGGAATGCGTGACATACTCGGAGTGAGTTGGAGCAAAATCAGTGCTGAGCGGGAATACGATCAATTTGTAGGGGCTTCTATTACCCCTAAAGCGGTATCGAACCGAATCTATGACACACTGGTATTTTTTCAATCTAATAGAATAGAACTAATGAGGGGTGAAGGAGGTTGAGTTTTCACGATCATTTTTCTGGTCATGCACAGTTATATGCCAGCGCCCGTCCCACCTATCCGGCCAGCCTTTACGAATTCCTGTCTCAAGAATGCTCTGGAAAAGAAATGGCTATTGATTGCGCCTCTGGCAATGGTCAGGCAGCAATAGCACTATGTGAGCACTTTCAATTGGTACTCATGTCTGATGCCAGTTCTTCGCAGTTGCAGCAACTTGAATTGAAAGAAGACTTACATGGCAAAGTCCTCTCCACAGTGGCGTTGGCCGAGAGTATGCCTGTTCGAGAGGAAAGTGCTGACCTGGTGACTGTTGCCCAGGCATTGCATTGGTTTAATTTCGACAACTTCTGCGAGGAACTGGATCGTATGCTTAAGCCAGGCGGGATATTCGCAGTATGGAGCTATGGTATACACAGTATCGCACCGGGCATCGACGCCCTAATTAACCGGTTTTATGAAGACATTATTGGCGAATACTGGTCGCCTGAGCGTAGAGAAGTTGAGGATGGCTATGCCGGGTACTGCTTTCCTTTTCAGGAAGTTGCAACGCCTTGCTTCAAGCTAAGTAAAAGCTGGTCGATAGATCAGGTTCGGGCCTATCTGAATTCCTGGTCGGCCGTACAGAAATATCAGCGAGTGAACGGTAAGAACCCTGTCGAGTTGATCGATGATGAGTTAAGGTCGTTATGGGGTAGCACTGAAACAAGGGAAATTTCCTGGCCGCTGACTTTTATAGTGCGTCGTAAAATGTGACCGGGAAGCCTGCTTGGTACTACTAAGAGAAGTGCTTATCACTGGCAGTTAGCTAATGTGCTCATCTGGAGCTGAGTAAATTGAGTAAAGTTGCAGTAATCGGTGGCGGTAGTTTTGGTACTGTCATCGCAAACATCATCGCGTTAAATGACAACGATGTGCACTTCTGGATGCGCAGCGAAGAGACTGCTGCAGAAGTTAACGAGAATCATGAAAATGCACAGTACCTTCCTGGTTACCAGCTTAGTGAGAAAGTTGTAGCTACCCACGATATGGCTGAAGCGATTAACGCAGCATCAGTAGTATTCGTGGCTGTCCCCAGTTCTTCATTTCGCAGTGTGGTCAGACAACTTGTCGAGCACGTTGCAGCCGATGCTCTGCTTATCAGTACTACCAAAGGTATAGAAGCAGGGTCATTTAAATTAATGAGTCAGATTCTGGCTGAGGAATGTCCCAATTCCCGCATAGGCGTGCTGAGTGGGCCTAACCTGGCGAAAGAAATCGCCAACAATCACTTAACAGGTACCGTTATCGCCAGTAGTGATGAGCAGGTAAGGGAAACGATAAAAACTTTGCTTAAGAGCGAACATTTTCGGGTTTACACCAATGATGACATGTTTGGTGTCGAGCTGGGCGGCTCACTGAAAAACATATATGCCATAATCGCTGGTATCGCAGATGCATTGGGCATGGGACATAACACCAATAGCATGTTGGTTACCCGCAGTCTCACCGAAATGGCCAGGTTCGGCAGAGAACTGGATGCGGATCCAATGACTTTTCTGGGCCTGTCAGGTGTCGGTGATCTTGTAGTTACCTGCTCCACACCCCTGAGCCGGAACTTTCGAATAGGACAGGCTCTTGGTTCGGGAAAATCTATAGAGGAAGCGACTGCAGAAGTAGGGCAAACTGCGGAAGGTGTGAATACCGTAAAACTGGTCGCGGAGAAGGCAGAAGAACTGAATGTGTATATGCCGCTGGCTACGGGCCTGTATCGAATAATCTACCAGGGGCATACTATTCGAAGCATTATTTCGTCGCTTATGCTTAGTGAACAGGCCCTTGACGTAGAATTCGCTGCCAGTCAGGAAAAAAACCTGAGTTGATTGCAGCACAACCGAATTTAGAGGATTAATCATGTCAGATGAATTTGACGACATAGTCGATAACTTGCGTGAACCTTCGGCCTGGATACGCATCCTGTTCATGGTGGGCTTTGCCTTGCTTCTGTATCTGGTTATTACACCGGTAATGCTGGTTCTCGGACTTGCCCAGGCTTTGTTTGCTGTCCTCACGGGTTCAGACAACGAAAAGTTAAGAATTCTGGGTGGGGCGTTGGTAGAGTATGTACATCAGATTCTCAGCTTTTTTACCTACAACACAAACGAAAAGCCGTTTCCGTTCTCGGACTTTCCTGAAATGAATTTTCCCGATGACGACCAGATTTCAGAATCTGAAGTTGTCGATGCAGAGCCAGAGCAGCGACCTGGTCAAGAAGATGACAACAAGGAAGCAGGCAAAAAGGAAGCAGTCAATAAGAAAGCTACGAAAAAGAAATCCACGGTAAAGAAGAAATCCAGCAAGAAGGACACCAAGACGGAAGCCAGGGATACAGATGAGGAAGAAGGTGATGCGGACGAGAAAAGCGAAGACTAGATACAGCCTGGTAATAGCACCGCGACCAGATAGTAAACCAGGCGGTCAGCTTAGATAGAAATGGAGATATACCTTTGTCGTCATGGACAGGCTGAAGCGTATGCTGGTTCTGACAAGGAACGGGCACTTACTGAGCAGGGCAGGATTGATAACCTCAAGGTTGGCAGACAATTTATCAGCTATGAACCAACGATAGATTTAGCGCTGTGCAGCCCCTATTTGCGAGCACAGCAAACGGCCGAAGACTTGCAATCCATACTGGGCAGTCTTAGATTCAATGAATCGGAAAGTCTGTTGCCAGAAGGGGATGTAGGGAAATTGCTGAGTTTGCTTGATGATCTGGCCGAAACCAGCAATGTTGAATCTGTATTATTAATTGGTCATAACCCGCTATTTTCAGATCTGTTTAGTCTGCTAATTGACGGTGAGGCAAATCGAAGGCAGTTAAATACGAGTAACCTGGTGTCAATAAAGTGCAAATATGTTGCCCCCGGATTTGGCGAACTACAATATTTTCTCATACCATCTTGATTGAACGTTGAAAGAAGATTTGCTGCAAATGAAACCAAGAGTAAATAATCGGCTAAAGTATTTGGTTGTCGTCCTGATGCTGTTTTCAGGAGTTGGAGTCTACGGGCAAGGAGCAGACCATCCTCTTATAACCCGTTTCCCTGATTCTCAGATCATAGATCTGGAATTCGAATCAGACAGTAACCACCGACTGGTGTTGGGCAGCTTAACCAGAACTCGTGGTGTCGTGGTACCAGAGCAATCAGAACGCCTGCGTGGGGATATCACCAAAATAATTTATGAAGTGTCAGAAGAGTTTAATGGTGAGGATGTTTATCAGTTCTTTCAGGAACAGATAGCAGAAAAAGGCTACGAAGTACTTTTCTCCTGTGCCGGCAGAGATTGCGGCAGTAGCGTGTACTGGGCTAATGATGTATTTCAGAACCGGGTCTTATACGGGCCAGAAAGAAATCAATATTACATCGCCATGCGTGCCAGTGATGCTGAACCAAGTGCAGCACACATGGTGCTTTATATAATCACCCGCGGTAATCGCCAACTGTTCACTTATCTGGAAGTAATTCAGGAAGCAGGGACAGCACCACCGGTCCAGGTGCTAAGTACTCAGATTCTGGATGCTGTAAGAGAGCAGGGCAGTGTGGTTCTGCCCCTCGCTTTTATAAATGACCGCCAACTGACGGCCGACACTGATCTTGCCGCTGTGGCCGCCGAGTTAGTAAACAGTCCCGAGTTAAGTTTTTATCTGGTAGCCCATCTGGGGGGAGCGGGCGGTCTGGATCAGTTGACAAATCGTTCAACAGTTCGCGCACAGACAGTAAGGCAGCGCCTGATTAATTTAGGTGTGGATGCCAGTCGCTTGATTGCCTATGGCCTGGGACCATTAGCTCCAAGCTGTGCGGAAGACAATTGTTCGGAAAGGGTGGAACTGGTCCTGCGTCAGACTAGCGAATAAGTGACAGAAACTCGTTGCGTGTACTGGCACTGCTTCTGAATGCTCCGAGCATGCAAGAAGTAGTCATTACAGAATTTTGTTTCTCAACTCCACGCATCATCATACACATGTGTTTCGCTTCAATGATGACACCGGCACCTGCTGCACCTGTCTTTTCTACGATGCATTCAGCGATCTGACTGGTAAGGTTTTCCTGAATCTGGAGACGGCGAGCGAAAGCATCAACAATGCGGGCAATCTTGGACAGGCCAATTACCTTTTCCTTGGGAAGATAGGCTACATGGCACTTTCCAATAAAAGGCAGCAAATGGTGTTCGCACATTGAATACAATTCAATGTCTTTGACGATAATAATCTCGTCTGTTTCGCAGGGGAACAATGCGTCATTAATCAACTCGTCTATATCGACAGAGTAGCCCTGCATCAGAAACTCCATGGCTTTGGCCGCCCGCTTGGGAGTATCTGCCAGCCCCGGCCTGTCCGGGTTCTCTCCGATCGCTTTAATGATGTCTAGATAATGCTGTTCCATGGAAAATATTCAGATGTGGTCATAAATTTCTGGGCTAAAGCTACGATAAACCAGTCTAGAGGTAAAGCGTTGATTTATAGCACAAAGTACAGATTGAATATCAGCTACAGGCAATAGAGCAAGGAAGGTTTTCGCGAGCGTGAATCTGGTTCAGTACATACAGCAGGTAAGTGAGCAGTTTGAGCAGTCCGGGCTGTGTTTTGCCCATGGTACAGACAATGCTTTAGACGAATCGGTATACCTGATCTACGGTTATTTGGGAATTGCTTTTGAGAGCGAACAGAGCATCGTTAATCGAGAGTTAAACCAGCAGGAGATTGAACGACTGGATAGCCTGGTTGAGCGTCGTATCAGAGATCGTGAGCCCGTGGCTTACATACTTGAAGAAGCATGGTTTTGTGGATTGCCCTTTTATTCGGACAGAAGAGCGCTAATCCCCCGTTCCCCCATCGCCGAACTGATTCAAAATCGATTTGCCGGAATATTGAAGGTCGAACCAACTGCCATACTTGATCTCTGCACGGGAGGTGGCTGTATCGGAATAGCTGCTGCTCTGGCGTTCGAAAAAGCTGATGTGGATCTGTTAGATATCGATGAAGACTGCCTGGCATTGGCGCAGAAGAATATAAGTCGACATGGCACCTCGAGGCGTACGCAAACGCTTTGTTCTGATCTATTTTCGCAAGTACAGCAGCAATACGACCTGATAATAGCTAATCCGCCTTATGTATCAGCCGCGGAAGTAGCAGAGTTGCCGGATGAGTTTCTCCATGAGCCCAGGTTAGGATTGCTCAGTGCCGAGGACGGGCTGGATATACCAATAAGAATTCTTCAGCAGGCAGCTGAGTTTTTGCAGCCACAGGGTTGTCTGATAATGGAGGTTGGTTTCAGTGCGGATCGCCTGAGCCAGCGTCTCAATCCAGTGCCCTTGCTTTGGCTGGAATTCGAACAAGGAGGGGAAGGTGTCATGGCAATTACACGGGAAGAGCTTCAACAGTACAGGGAGCATATCAATTAGTGTACAATGCACGCCGTTTTTGGCCCTACCTGCAAACTTTCACCTTCGCTGAATCTTCCCTAGTAGTTCGCTGAGGCTCTTCATGTCAGGCAATAGTTTTGGAAAGCTTTTTACCGTAACCAGCTTTGGCGAAAGTCATGGGCCTGCCCTCGGTTGCGTGGTAGATGGTTGTCCTCCAGGACTGGAATTGACTGAGGAAGATATGCAGCGGGATCTGGATCGACGCAAACCGGGACAATCCCGTTTCACGACTCAACGCCGCGAAGATGATGCGGTGAAGATCCTGTCTGGTGTATTCGAGGGTAAAACCACCGGTACTCCGATAGGATTACTCATTGAGAATACCGATCAGCGTTCCAAGGACTATAGCAAGATAAAAGACCAGTTCAGGCCGGCTCATGCAGACTATACCTATTTCAAGAAGTATGGGATTCGCGACTATCGCGGCGGTGGTCGTTCCTCTGCCCGCGAAACAGCCATGCGTGTGGCAGCGGGCGCAATAGCCAAGAAATACCTGCACCAACATTGCGGACTACAGATTCAGGGGTATTTGAGCCAGCTGGGACCAATCGCCATAGAACAGGTAGTACCAGAAGAGATCGAAAACAATCCCTTCTTTTGCCCTGACCCGGCTAAAGTGCAGGAAATGGAAGAGTACATGGCTGCGCTGAATAAGGAAGGAAACAGCATTGGCGCGAAGATCAGCGTCATAGCCTCTTCAGTACCGGTTGGGCTTGGGGAGCCCGTCTTCGATAGATTGGATGCCGATATCGCCAAAGCCATGATGAGCATAAATGCCGTCAAGGGCGTCGAAATTGGTGCCGGATTTAATTCTGTTGAACAAAAAGGAACGGAACACCGGGACGAAATTACCGCCGACGGTTTTCTGAGTAATAATGCAGGAGGAGTACTGGGGGGTATATCCAGTGGTCAGGATATTGCTGTCCATCTGGCCCTGAAGCCGACCTCAAGCATCCGAATTCCCGGAAAATCCATTAATACCCGGGGGGAGGAGAGTGAGGTGGTCACCACTGGCCGGCACGACCCCTGTGTAGGTATCCGGGCCACCCCTATCGCAGAGGCCATGTTAGCGCTGGTACTGATGGATCATTTACTCAGAGATCGGGCACAGAATGCTGGTATTCAACGCTGATGTAAGTCATTTTTTTAAGTAAATTATTTAGTTATTACAAATAGTTAGATATTCTAGCTAATCTTAAAAGTTAGGTAAGATGTGATGAGTGGCAAGACTTTATACGACAAGATTTGGAATGCTCACCTTGTACAGCAAAGAGATGATGGGACATCCCTGATTTATATCGACAGGCACTTGATACATGAAGTGACGTCGCCACAGGCATTCGAAGGCTTACGTCTCGCTGGCCGCAAACCATGGCGTTCAGCGGCTAACTATGCGACTCCCGATCACAATATCCCGACCACCCGGGATGAGAGAGCCCAGGGGCTGGAAGGTATCAAGGACCCCGTGTCCAAGATCCAGGTCTCCACGCTCGACGATAACTGTAAGGAATTCAATATCTTCGAGCTGGAAATGAACGATCAGCGGCAGGGGATTGTGCACGTAGTTGGTCCAGAGCAGGGTATTACATTGCCGGGGATGACCATCGTTTGTGGTGATAGCCATACATCTACCCACGGAGCGCTGGGGTCTCTTGCCCACGGTATCGGTACCTCAGAAGTAGAGCATGTGCTGGCAACCCAGTGTCTCATGCAGAAAAAGATGAAGAATATGCTGGTTCGAGTGGACGGAGCTCTCAAGACCGGTGTTACAGCGAAAGACATCGTACTTGCGATCATAGGCAAGATCGGCACTGCGGGTGGTACAGGCTACACCATCGAATTTGGCGGAGAAGCGATTCAGAGCCTCAGCATAGAAGGGCGTATGACGGTGTGTAACATGGCTATCGAAGCAGGTGCCAGAGCCGGCCTGGTTGCTGTAGATCAGACTACTCTCGACTATATCAAGGGCAGACCCTTCGCCCCGGCTGGTGAGTTGTGGGATCAGGCGGTAGCTGCCTGGAGTGAACTGGTCAGCGACAACGACGCTCATTGGGATGCGATTGTTGAACTGGATGCCGCCGATATCGAACCCCAGGTTACCTGGGGCACGTCGCCTGAAATGGTGGCCTCGGTAAATGGCAACATTCCGGATCCGGGTCAGGAGAACGACGAAACGAAGCGCCAGAATATCGAACAGGCCTTGCAATACATGGGCTTGCAGGGTGGGACAGCGATTCGGGATATCCAGCTGGATTGTGTCTTCATCGGCTCCTGCACAAACTCACGAATTGAGGACCTGCGGGAGGCGGCAAAAGTTGTCGCGGGTAAACAGAAGGCTGCCAACGTCGAACTGGCCCTGGTGGTGCCTGGCTCCGGTCTGGTTAAGGAGCAGGCTGAGGCAGAAGGTCTGGACAAGATTTTTGAGGCCGCTGGCCTGGAATGGCGAGAGCCTGGCTGCTCCATGTGCCTGGCAATGAACGCTGATCAGCTGGGAGAGGGCAAGCACTGTGCTTCCACGTCAAACAGAAATTTCGAGGGCCGTCAGGGGTTTGGGGGACGCACTCACCTGGTGAGTCCGGCGATGGCCGCGGCGGCAGCCGTACACGGCCATTTCGTGGATGTAAGGGAGTTGGGTTAAATATTCATACCTGACCTTAGCTATTGAATTTATATGATTGATTAAAATGAAGAAATTTAACGAAGAGCAAGGCATAGTTTTACCTCTGGACAGGGCAAATGTAGACACTGACTTCATTATTCCGAAGCAGTTTCTGAAGTCCATCAAGCGCAGTGGGTTCGGCGTAAACCTGTTTGATGAACATCGCTATCTGGACAAGGGAGAACCGGATTCAGATAACAGCAACAGACCGCTTAATCCCGATTTCGTCCTCAACCAGCCCCGCTATCAGGGCGCTTCAATTTTGTTGGCAAGGGATAATTTTGGCTGTGGCTCGTCCCGCGAGCACGCGCCCTGGGCTTTGGATGACTATGGCTTCCGCGCCATTCTGGCACCCAGCTATGCCGACATATTTTTCAATAATTGTTTCAAGAATGGCTTGCTTCCCATTGTTCTGCCAAGAGACGTCATTGATGTTCTCTTTGCCGAAGTAGAAGCCAATGAAGGCTATAGCCTGACAGTGGATTTGCCAGCCCAGGAGATTCGCAAGGCGGATGGCTCAGTATTGCAGTTTGAAGTGGATTCCTTCCGTAAGCGTTGTCTGATAGAGGGTCTCGATGATATCGGGATCACGCTTCAGGACAGTGACAAAATACGAGACTTCGAAAATCAGTGGCGAACGACGGCGCCCTGGTATTTCACCACGCCGTGAGGCGTATTTATATTCAGATCCAAGTTTCGTATATCCTTTTTAAACAATCAGTTAAGAGATTTTTGTAATGAGCAACTTCAATGTAGCCGTCGTTGGTGCTACAGGTGCAGTCGGGGAAGCCCTGATTAACATCCTGGAGGACCGTAATTTTCCTGTAGATCAACTGTTCCCATTGGCCAGCGAGCGTTCTGCCGGATCCACCGTAATGTTCCGCAACAAGCCGGTTACCGTGCAGAATCTGGCGGAATTTGATTTTTCCCAGGCCCATATTGGCCTGTTTTCTGCCGGTGGCAGTGTGTCGGCCGAATATGCACCAAAAGCAGGGGAGGCAGGCTGTATCGTCATTGATAACACCTCTCACTTTCGCTATGACGATGACATCCCGCTGGTAGTACCCGAGGTAAATCCGGAAAAGATTGCGGATTATCCCAATAGAAACATCATCGCGAACCCAAATTGTTCGACAATTCAGATGCTTGTGGCGTTAAAGCCCATCCATGACGCGGTGGGAATCAAGCGCATCAGTGTGGCAACCTACCAGGCTGTGTCCGGTAGCGGTAAGTCAGCAGTTGAAGAACTGGCCAAGCAAACAGCGGATTTGTTGAATGGCAAAGATGCTGAAGCGAAGGTTTACCCTTGCCAGATCGCCTTTAACGCTCTGCCTCACATCGATCAGTTCATGGACAACGGTTACACGAAAGAAGAGATGAAAATGAACTGGGAAACCCGCAAGATCTTTGGCGATGACAGCATAGAAGTCAGTGCTACTTGCGTCCGGATTCCCGTGTTCTACGGGCATTCCGAGGCGGTGCAGATCGAAACTAATGCACCGATGACTGCCGATGAGGCCAGGGATTTGCTGTCAGCAGCAGCAGGGGTGACAGTGATTGATGAGCGTGAAGACGCCGGTTATCCGACGGCTTTCCTTGATTCTGCGGGCCAGGACGCAGTTTTTGTAGGAAGAATTCGGCAGGATATCTCGTTGGCTAATGGTCTAAATCTCTGGGTAGTGGCCGATAATGTCCGAAAAGGTGCGGCTTTGAACTCGATTCAGATCGCTGAAGAGTTGATAAAAAGCTACTTGTAATGAATACTTGCAAGCCTTAGTGAAGAAACTTTCTTAATAAAAAATATGGATTGGCCGGAACCATATCCGGCCAATCACTTCGGGGACACAGCTGGTCAGGTCGAGCCTCTTGTTTTGAGAGAGGGTGAGTTTGGAACTCACATCATCTCCGGGCAACCATTGACTAAGTTTTGAAGCGATAAATTAGTCCGGTGAGAATCGTTGATCCGGTCTAAAATAGCGCTATCAAGCGCGCCAGCTACCGTTTAGAGCAGCAAGAGAACAAGGGAATATGCTACGTAAATCTGTTGTGACGCTCGCCATTCTGCTTAGCAGTCTGGCTACCCAGGTTTATGCTCTTGGTCTTGGCACTGTCACTGTAGAATCCTATTTAAATCAACCTCTTAGAGTCAGAATCGAAATTCTGGATCTGGGAGATACACGCCTGCAGGACATCAATGTCCAGATGGCATCGCTCGATGATTTCAACCGTTTCAATATCGAACGGCTGGGCTTTCTGTCTAATGTGCGCTTTCGTGTGGAAGAAACATCGGCTGGTAATTTTGTCTATCTGACCACTAACCAGATAGTCCGCGAACCCTATCTGAGCTTTATTCTGGAAACTCGCTGGCCGAACGGTCGACTGCTCAGCGAGCACACCATTCTGATGGATCTGCCTGTATTCGACGATCAGCCGGCGGATGACAATGCAGCCCAGGTTAGACGTCCCATCAGTCCAGTATTGCAGGCACCTGACAGGGATTCTGTTGATCAGCCATTCGTTGATTCACCAACCCAGCCGGCGCCGGTTGCTCCATCAGTCGCTCCGGTTCTGGAACCGGAAGTAATTGCTCCTGCTGCTGAGCCAGAGCAACCCTCTGCACCCGAACCCGCGCCAGTTGCTGAAGAAACTCCAACTGTTTCCCCCGAACTGAATCCGCCACCTGAATCAGCTGCAGTTGATGATGATTCCGAGGTGATGGACCAGGTTGCCGCTGCTGAACCAGAAGAAGCAATTCAGGAAGAGGAAGAACCAGCGCCACTCGCCCAGGTTGCGGATGTTGAAGAAGAGCCGTTAGCCGATGAAGAGCCTTCAGTCGAAGAAGAGCCCTTAGCTGATGAGGAGCCAACGCCTGTCGAGGCGGTTGCTGACGCAGAAGACGAAGCAGCAGAGCAACAGGAAGAATCAGCCCCAGCTGACGCAGTGGCAGCATCTGAAGAGGTGGCTGAAGAAGAGGTCGTAACTGAGGAAGAATCTGTACCAGCAGAAACTGTAGCTGCAGCGGAGCCAGAACCAGAAACTATCACGACCGGACCAAATGACACCCTTACTTCTATAGCTGAGCAGGTACGCCCTGGGAATGATGTATCCCTGCAGCAGACAATGCTGGCCATTCAGGAATTGAATCCAGATGCATTTATCGACGGCAACATTAACCGAATGCGTTCTGGTCAGGTGCTTCGTGTGCCAAACCGGGAAGAGATTGAAGCCATTGATGCAAGTGAAGCGGTGGCTGAAGTTGCCAGACAGAACCAGGAAATTGCGGACGTTCAGCCTCTGGCTGCACCGGCGGATGCTGCTCCGGATCAGGCCTCTGCGAGTGGACAGCTGAGTGTTGTTTCCGCAGATGACGCCATCGATGCTTCAGATGGTGCCGGTGAGCTGGATGATGAGGAAAACGCCGAATTAGATCGCCGAATTGCCGAACTGGAAAATCAGCTGGCATTGCGTGAGGAAGAAGCAGATAGAGCGCGAATAGAACGAGAAGAGCTGGATTCAAGACTTGCCGATCTGGAACAACAGATTGCCGGCGCAGAAGAAATTATCCGTTTGCAGGACCTGCAATTGGCTCAACTGCAGGAATCTATAGCCCAGGCTGCGGCCGAAGCCGAGGCAGAAGCAGCAGCGCAGGCCGCTCAGGCAGCCCTCAATGCGGATCTCGCTCAAGAGTCGCAAAGCAATACCAGTGTGGTCGATGACATCATGCGCATCCTGACCGGCAACACAATGATGATGATCTTCGGTGTTGTACTGGTAGTGCTGTTGTTGGTGGTGTTGCTCCTGCGCCGTAATCGAGCCGCTGCTGCTCATGACGAGGACGAACTGGATGAGCTTGCGGAGCAGGAATTTGATGCAGGTGCAGAACCATCAACGCCAGAGTCTGATCCTGTTGCTGATGATGCCGATGGCGATGCTGGTGATGATTTCGATCAGGAGCTGGATGACATTCTGGCAGTTACAGGCGATGAAGATGAGGACGATGGTGAAGACCTGAATCTGGAAGGCACTGAGGATGGCGCCGACATTGAAGAAAATCCTCTGGCACAGGCAGATATTCTGATAGCCCACGAGCAGTATGAACAGGCCGCAAATATGCTGCGTGGTGCAATAGCGGAAGGCGATGAGGATTTCGTGATTCGTCTGAAGTTAATGGAAGTATTGGCCCTCGACGGCAATCACGATGCATTTGAAGCAGAGGCTGAAATCGTCGCCGCAGAACAAAGTCCTCGACTTGACCGTGACGTGAGCCAGTTGCGCGAGAAGCACAATCTGACAGCACCGGAGCAGGAAAGTGATGCGAGCGGTGACGATCTCGAATCGTTCTCGCTGGATGATGGTGACGGTGAGGACGGTGAGATAGAGGAAGAAACTCCTGCTGAAGAAGCTCCGGAAGAAGTGGAAGTAGAGCAGGCTGATGATGAAACTTCTTTCCTTGATGATCTCGGAATCGATCTTGATTCATTTGATGCCGATGATGATCTGGAATTTTCTGAAGAAATAGCCGCCGAAGAAGAGGCTCCGCCTGAACCTGCGGCAGATGACGCCGCCGAAGGTGACGACGAAGAACTGGATCTGGATGTTAGCAATGATGACATGGATCTTACTTTTGATCTGGGTGGCGGTGCAGATCCAGAAGAATCATCTGACGGAGATGCTGAAGAGGCTGAAGAGCCAGAGAAGGAAGAAAGCACCGACAGCACTGATGGTACCGATGATGATTTAAGTGACTTTTTAGAAATGGATACTGGTGATGAGTCGGAAGAGGACGAGCCAGAGAATACTATTGAAGAAGTCGAGCTTGACGACGATGCTGTTCTGGATCTGAATCAGGAGAATGAAAACGCTGATCTGGTCAGTGGTGGCAGCAAAGACGCCGACGATCTGGAAATCGAATCCTTTGAGTTCGGTGACGATGACTTGAGTACTGATACGACTCAGGCTGCAGACGAAAATGCAGCTAAAGATGAAGAAGATCTGGATATCGAAACATTTTCATTTGATGCTGAAGATACAAAGCCAGAACCGGTCGAGGAAGACGAACCTGAAGTAGAAATCGATTCTGAAAATCTTATGGATTTTGATCTCGGTGAAGACGATGCCGCGGAAGAGGCGCAGCCAGAAGAATCGGAAGATAGCACTGAAGAAATAGAATCATTTGAATTCGATATCGATGAATCATCGTCTACGACAGTTATAGAACCTGCAGAAGCTGCTGAGAAAGAAGAGCAGGCAGAAGCAGCAGCGGAAGCTACTGTTGATGATTTCGATTTCGATCTGGATGAACTGGATGGAGGCGATGTAGCTACAGAAGAATCAGCTGACAACGACGATGCTGATGACAGTGTCTTCGATCTGGATGCTGCATTAGAAGAATCCGACGATAAAGAAGCAGGCACGGACACTGGCGATGATGTTGAAATCGACTTTGACGACCTGGATGACTCTGCCGATGAGAATGCTGCAGAAGATGATGATGATCTTGATGATCTGGAGTTCTTGTCAGACGACGATGATGACGATGCGGTAGAAATTGA
Organism: uncultured Pseudohongiella sp.; assembly: GCA_965227685.1. Taxonomy (GTDB): domain Bacteria; phylum Pseudomonadota; class Gammaproteobacteria; order Pseudomonadales; family Pseudohongiellaceae; genus UBA9145. The sequence continues at coordinate 726,508 of CBDDGA010000002.1, forward strand.
GTCGGTAGATGATGTGGAGGAAGTAGAACTTCTTTCAGATGATGATGAAACCGCAACCAAACTGGAACTGGCTTACGCTTATCAGAAGATGGGTGATGCCGAAGGTGCCAGAGAGATCTTGCAGGAAGTAATTTCCGAAGGTACTGAAGAGCAGATTAAGGAAGCGAAGGAACTTATGGCTTCCCTTGACAGCTCGGACAGCTAAACGAACCAGTAACAACCATCTCAAGTCCTATTCCCTAAGGCTATGACCAATTCATCAGAAGCGGTTTCAATGAGCCATCGCATTGTGCTTGCCGTTGAATATGATGGTGCAGCCTACTCTGGTTGGCAAAGGCAAAGCTCACCCGAGCTTCCTACCGTTCAGGCACAATTGGAATCAGCATTGTCGCAGGTGGCTGATCAGGATATTCAGGTGACTTGTGCAGGCAGGACTGATTCCGGCGTTCATGCAACGTGCCAGGTAGTTCATTTTGATTCAACAGTAGATCGTGGCAACAAAGCCTGGGTTCGCGGAGTAAACAGCCTGTTACCGGAATCGGTGAGGGTGATCTGGAGTAAGACTTCAAATGCGGAATTCCATGCACGGTTTTCAGCAACAGGTCGCCGCTACATGTATTTGATCCATCAGGCTCCAACTGCTTCAGCGATGTTTTCCAGATACGCAACTCATTTGCGAACTGAATTGGACATCGATGCCATGCGGAAGGGAGCGCAATATCTGCTGGGAGAACAGGACTTCACCAGCTTTCGTGCAGCTGGCTGTCAGTCGAGGTCATCACATCGAAATGTCTTTGCAGCCGATTGGCGCAAAGTTGGACAATTTCTGGTATTCGATATTCACGCCAATGCTTTTCTGCAACATATGGTGAGGAATATTGTCGGCTCCCTCATCGTTGTGGGGCGCGGTGAAGAAGACAGCAATTGGATTGAGTCCCTGTTGCAGGCAAGAGACAGAACTCAGGCTGCCATGACTGCACCACCTGAAGGCTTGTACCTCGTGCAGGTGGATTATTCAGAAGAATTCAATCTACCACCCTGTCAACAGATGCCCTTACTGCTGAACCAGGTGGGTCAGATGGGGCGATAGTCCCGGCGCGCTGTATTTGCTAGAATTGTGCCTTTCACGAAGAAATCCAAGCCGTGTCTGAAATTTGGACAAAAATCTGCGGCACAACTCGAGCTCAAGATGCACTGGCAGCAGCCCAACTGGGGGCTGATGCAGTAGGGGCTATTCTGTTCGAAAAAAGCCCCCGGGCTGTTACGCCGGACCAACTGCCGGAACTGTTTGCCGATCTCGATGACGGGATTAGCAAGGTCATCGTATTGGTTAATCCTGACGTTAAGTTAGTAGATGAATCAATCGGCTCCGGCAAAGTGGATCTGCTGCAGTTCCATGGTGATGAAACGCCCGAGTTCTGTGAAAGATTCGGTGTACCGTATATGAAGGCAATTCGTGTCCAATCAGTCGATCAGGTCAGGCGTGAAATTGATCGGCACAAAAATGCCAGGCAATTTTTGCTGGATAAGTATCAGAAAGACGTACCGGGTGGCACAGGTAAAGTGTTCGATTGGGATTTGGCGGCAGAGATTGTAAACAGCTGCGATGTTCCTATCGTGCTGGCGGGTGGGCTAAACCCCGAAAATGTAGCCAGCGCTATAAACAGGGTTAATCCTTATGGCATCGATGCTGTTTCAGGAGTTGAAAAACAGCATGGAGTGAAAGATCTGGATAAGCTTGCACGATTTATTCATGCTGCACGCCAGGTCGACAGTGTAGTCGGAGAAAAGTAGATGTCTGAAGCCGAAAAACAATTTGAAAGCTATGAAGGTCCGGATCAGTTAGGGCATTTTGGCCCCTATGGTGGAATATTTGTGGGTGAAACCCTGATTGCAGCAGTGGAAGAGCTCGCCACTGTCTATGCAGAACTTTCCGGTGACGACAGCTTCTGGCAAGAATTTGATCATGAACTGAAACATTATGTCGGCAGACCGTCTCCTCTTTACTTTGCCGAACGTCTAACCCGTGCTTGTAATGGCGCACAAATCTATCTGAAGCGCGAAGACCTCAATCATACCGGTGCGCATAAAGTGAATAACACCATCGGTCAGGCCTTGTTAGCCAAACATATGGGCAAGAAGCGAATTATCGCGGAAACCGGTGCAGGGCAACACGGTGTGGCGAGCGCAACGGTTGCGGCACGTCTTGGTCTTGAGTGCCATGTCTATATGGGGGCAGAAGATATTCAGCGACAAGCTCCCAATGTTTATCGGATGAAACTGCTGGGCGCCAATGTGGTGGCAGTGGAATCTGGTTCCCGCACCTTAAAAGACGCGATGAATGAAGCGCTGAGAGACTGGGCGACAAATGTAGATAATACCTACTACATCATAGGCACGGTAGCCGGCCCACACCCTTACCCACAATTGGTCAGAGATTTTCAGTGTGTGATTGGTCGCGAAACGAAGCAACAGTCGATAGAGCAATTCGGCAAGTTACCCGATGCGCTGGTTGCCTGCGTCGGTGGTGGTTCCAATGCCATTGGTTTGTTTCACCCCTTTATTGATGATCGCCAGGTGGCCATGTATGGGGTAGAAGCGGGCGGCCATGGTCTTGAGACAGGCGAGCATGCGGCCCCGCTTAGTGCTGGTACACCGGGGGTATTGCATGGCAATAGAACCTATCTGATGACTGATGCCGGTGGCCAGATTCAGGAAACCCATTCTGTTTCTGCTGGACTGGACTATCCGGGTGTCGGCCCGGAACATGCCTGGCTTAAAGATCTGGGTCGTGTGCAATACGTAGCCGCCACCGATGAAGAAACTTTGAATGCATTTCATCAACTAACCCGATTAGAAGGCATTATCCCAGCACTTGAGTCCAGTCATGCAATTGCCTATGCCGCAAAACTGGCTGCCACGATGAGTTCTGATCAACATCTGGTAGTTAACCTGTCGGGTAGGGGCGATAAAGACATAGAAACCGTTGCACGAATCGAGGGTATAAAGCTTTAACAGTTATGAGTCGATTGGAACAATTGTCCCGGGACGCAAAAGCAACCGGTCGTAAATTACTTATCCCCTATCTGGTAGCAGGCGATCCAAATCTGGGAAGCACCGCACAGCTCATGCACGAATTAGTGCGTCAGGGAGCCGACGCTATCGAACTGGGAATTCCCTTCAGCGATCCGGCGTCCGACGGACCCGTGATTCAATTGGGTGCTGAACGAGCCCTGGCTAAACGGGTCACATTAGCTGATACCCTAAAGCTGGTCAGGCAATTCCGCGAGACTGATAAGAAAACAGCCATTGTGCTGATGGGCTACCTGAATCCAATAGAGATTATGGGATATGAGTTCTTCGCTCAGGAAGCGGGTTCTGCCGGAGTCGATGGTGTTCTGGTCGTCGATATGCCGCCTGCTGAATCACCGGCGCTGCACGAGGCGTTAAGGACGAATTCTATAGATACAATTTATCTGGTAGCGCCTACCACCGGAGAAGAGAGGGCCAGAAGTATAGCCGCACACTGCAGTGGCTATCTCTACTACGTGTCTCTGAAGGGCGTAACAGGAGCGGCCATCACGGATTTCCAGTCTATAGCTGAAAATATTGACAGGTTGCGAGAGTACACCGACTTACCCATCGTAATAGGCTTTGGTATAAAAGACGGCGAAAGTGCTGCTGCTATGGCGCGGCTGGCTGATGGCGTAATTATTGGCAGTTCGCTGGTACACGAAATCGGTCGCCTGGCCGACATAGAGCAGCAGGAGTCGGGTCAGCTGAGCTCCGCCTGCGCTGTAATCGGGGTCGCCAGAAGTGCGATTGATGACTTGAAGTAATAGAGATATCTTATTGATACAAAAGGAATATTGTGAGCTGGATAGATAAAATATTGCCGTCTATTTCCACCGGGGGCGGCGATTCAAAGAAGAAGTCGACCGTACCCGAAGGTCTGTGGAAGAAATGCCCGCGATGCGATGCCATGCTTTATCAAAAATCACTCACGGAGAATCACGAGGTTTGCCCCAAGTGTGACCATCATTTGCGCATTTCCGCCAGACGTCGGCTGGAATTGTTTCTGGATCCCGATGGCCAGGAAGAGCTCAATGCCGAGATGGAGCCGGTGGATCTGCTGAAATTTAAAGACCTGAAAAAATACAAAGATCGCCTTTCAACTGCCCAAAAGGGCACCGGAGAAAAAGATGCTCTGGTGGTGATAAAAGGCAGAATAAAAGGCACTCCGGCAGTAGTGGCTGCGTTCGAATTCGGTTTCATCGGTGGCTCTATGGGGGCTGTAGTTGGAGAGAAATTCGTGCAGGCAGTGAATGTTTGTCTGCAACAGAAACTCCCGCTCATCTGTTTTTCAACCAGTGGTGGTGCACGGATGCAGGAAGCACTGATTTCACTGATGCAGATGGCCAAAACCTCTGCGGCACTGGAAAAGATGCGGGACAGTGGCTTGCCTTATATCTCCGTACTGGTAGATCCGGTCTACGGGGGAGTATCAGCTAGTCTTGCGATGCTGGGTGACATCAACATTGCCGAGCCTAATGCTCTGGTGGGTTTTACCGGCCCTGATGTGATTCGTCAGACAGTGCGGGTAAAACTGCCTGAAGGATTCCAGCGCAGCGAATTTTTATTAGAGCACGGTGCTATCGATATGATTGTGCATCGGCGCGATATGCCAGCAAAAATTAATTCTATTCTCGACAAACTCCTGCATTATCAGCCTACCGGCAGTTGAATACCTCTCTGACCCCGCAAACTAAGAATCTTGACCAGTGGTTGGACTACATTGGTCAAATCCACCCTAAAGAAATTGAACTGGGACTGGATCGCATTCATTACGCCTTCCAGGCCATGGGGTTAGTCAAACCTGCTCGGCAAATAATTACTGTAGCCGGTACCAATGGCAAGGGTAGCACCGTTGCCTGCCTGGAGGCTGTGTTAAAGGCTCAGGGCGTTCGCTGTGGCGCCTATACATCACCTCATATCCATCGTTTTAACGAGCGCATCCGGGTTTGTGGCCAGATGGCTACTGACTCGGTAATTTGCGATGCCTTATTCAAGGTCGATAAAGCAAGGGGGCAGGTGTCACTTAGTTATTTTGAATTCGCCACCCTGGCTGCATTGCAAATTTTCGAAGAGTCTGAGCTTGATGTGGTCATACTTGAAGTCGGCCTGGGCGGGCGCCTGGATGCAGTAAATATTGTCGATCCCGACGTAAGTGTAATAACCAGCATCGCGCTGGATCACGAAGACTGGTTAGGTAATGACCGTGAATCCATAGCACTGGAAAAGGCCGGCATTCTCCGGGAGGCTGTACATTTTGTTTGCGGCGACGAGAGTCCTCCCGCGAGTCTGGTAGCGAGAGCCAAAGAGTTACAGTGCAGGGAATATTACTGGCAACAGAATTTTCAGTTGCAGATTGATCAAAATCAGATATTCCAGTGGCAGGGTACTTCAGCCACCGGAGACAAGAGGCGTTTTTCAGCCAGTATGCCTGATGGGCTGCTACCCTCAAATGTAGCCTCCGCACTGCAAGCTCTGGCCTTGCTCGACCTGTCCTGGCCCGCCAAAGATGCTCAGGGTGGGTTGTTGTCTGAGTGTGTTATTGCCGGGCGCCAGGAATGGCGACAGGATCGCCTCAATGGGGCGTCAGTCTTGCTGGATGTAGCTCATAATCCGGCTGCCGCCCGGGCTTTGGGAAGGCGAATTGAACAATGGCGTTCAACTGCCGTTAATCCTGGCAAAGTTACTGTAGTGTTTGCCGCGATGGCAGATAAGAAAGTAGAAGATATGGCGGTGTGCTTAGAAACAAACACCGACATCTGGTATATTGCCCACTTTGACGACCCCCGCTGCCTGGGGGCGGTCGAATTGGAAAATCGACTGCTGAAACATGGTTTCAGTCGCCCGCTTCGAAGCTTTGAGACGCTTAAGGAAGCCTATAGAGTTGCCTGCGACAAGGCTGTTGATGCCGGAGGCTCAGGTGACGGCCTTGTGGTGGTGACAGGATCGTTTTTTACAGTGGCAGAGCTACGTAATGAAACCCACTAATCCAGGGTATTAATTTTTGCAGCAAAGCACGAAACAACGCATTGTAGGCACGGTCGTACTGCTGGCCCTGGCGCTTATTTTCCTTCCTATTATTTTTGATGGGCAGGGCAGCTATCAGACACCTATTTCCAGTCGAATTCCTGAACCGCCGGAAGTGCAGGTTTTGGCTGAACCTATACCTTCCCGCCCGATAATTATTGCTGATTCTCTGGAACCAGAAGATACCGAACAGCTGGAAACAGCCGAGCCCCAGGCTGATGATTCTGATGCAGCTGATTTAGAAGAGTCTGTAGCAGTCAACGGCGCGAATTCAGACACTGACCCAGAGGAGCTTTCAAACCAGGGAGGGGCGGAAGTTGTTACCTCTGAAGCCGCTTTCACCAGACAAGCCCCCCAACTCAGCGAGAGTGGGCTACCACAGGGCTGGAGCGTCAGACTTGGATCGTTCTCTGACGTCGATAATGCCAACAATCTGCTGCAGCGACTGCTCGATGCAGGCTACCGGGCATATACCAGATCTATATCCAGTGAGCGGGGAGATCTCACCGGTGTGTTTGTCGGGCCCTGGGTGGACAGACAACGGGTTAACGAATACCAACAGGAACTGCAATCAGCTTTTCAGTTAGCCGGTATCGTGGTGCCCTATGAGATATAGGTACCGGGTAAACCGGGTGGCCGACTGTGAGGGCCGACTGGCCGACTGAAAGCCAAATGAATCAGGTCGATACAGCAATACTGATCGTGATCGCAATTTCGTCGATTTTTGGTCTGTGGCGTGGCTTTATCAAGGAAGTGCTGTCTTTGGTGAGCTGGATCGCAGCTTTAGTCATCGCCCGAATGTACAGTGAGCCCTTGGCCGGGCTGCTGACTAATATGATAGAAAGCAGCAGTATTCGGTACGTTACTGCTTTTTCCCTGTTGTTTGTGATGGTGATGATGCTGGGAACCCTCATCAACCATTTCTTGAACAAGGTTCTGGCGATCACGGGTCTGAAGTTGCTTGATCGCCTGATGGGAGCGATGTTTGGAGTAGCACGAGGTGTGGTAATCATCCTCGTTATTCTGTTTATTTTGCGGGTATTCGTCTCTGAAACTGAGTGGTGGCAACAGTCGACACTAATTCCCTATGGAATGGCTATGATTGAACAATCACAGGGTTTTCTGGGCGATTTTGGGGACTTTGGGGAAATAAATAGCGCTCAGCCACCACTTTAGGTGGCAAGCGAATTTGGGACACAATTATGTGCGGATTGGTGGGAGTAGTAACTAGCGATAACGTGGGTGTATGCCTGTACGACACACTGACTGTATTGCAGCATCGGGGTCAGGATGCAGCCGGCATTATGACCAGCGACAATGGCAAGTTAAACCTTCGAAAGGATAACGGCCTGGTCAAAGATGTGTTCAGGACCCGTCATATGCGGCGTTTGACGGGACAAATGGGAATAGGGCATGTGCGCTATCCCACTGCTGGTAGCTCCAGCCCGGCGCTGGCCCAACCCTTCTATGTAAATTCCCCCTACGGACTGTCACTGGCCCATAACGGCAATCTCACCAATACCGCTGAGCTTAGTCGCGAACTCTACAAGACTGATCTCCGTCATATGAATACCGATTCTGATTCTGAGGTACTGCTCAATATTTTCGCCCATGAACTGCAGCGTCAAGGCAAGATAGAACCAACTGCGCAAGACATATTTGCAGCAGTAGAGGGTTTACACAAACGATGTCGGGGTGGATATGCAGTGATCGTGATGATCACCGGCTATGGCATCGTAGGGTTCCGGGATCGCAATGGCATTCGGCCCCTTGTCTACGGCAGTAGAGAAGGTCTGAATGGCAAGGAATACATGATCGCTTCGGAGAGCGTCGCTCTAAATTCCCAGGGCTTCACTATAGAGAGAGACGTGGCACCTGGTGAAGCAGTCTATATCGATGTAAATGGAAACCTGCATACCAAGGTGTGTACTGAACCAGGAGAGCACACGCCCTGTATTTTTGAGCATGTCTATTTCGCCCGGCCCGATTCTCTGATGGACAGCATTTCGGTTTACAAGGCCAGGCTGCGCATGGGGCAGCGGTTGGCTGAGAAGGTCACCAGAGAAAGACCTGAGCATGACATTGATGTAGTGATACCCATACCGGACACATCACGAACCTCGGCACTGGAACTGGCCAATCATCTCGGGATCAAGTACCGCGAAGGTTTCGTCAAGAACCGTTATATCGGTCGTACCTTTATCATGCCCGGTCAGAGCCAACGCAGGAAATCCGTTCGTCAGAAACTGAACGCTATCGATCTTGAATTTCAAGGGAAAAATGTTCTTCTCGTGGACGATTCGATAGTTCGCGGTACAACCTGCAAGCAAATTATCCAAATGGCGCGGGATGCGGGTGCCAAGAAAGTGTATTTCGCGTCCGCTGCACCAGCTGTGCGCTATCCTAATGTTTATGGAATCGATATGCCGGCGGCAACTGAATTAATCGCTGCTGGAAAAACTGATGAAGAAGTGCAGGAGCTTATCGGTGCCGACTGGTTGGTTTATCAGGATCTGGAAGATCTGATTGCAGCAGCTTCTGAAGGAAACCCTGATATTAATCGCTTTGAGTGTGCTGTATTTGACGGTCAATATGTAACGGGTGATGTTGATGAGGTTTACCTCAAGCGCCTGGAAATGGTACGAAACGATGCCGCCAAGAGTGCAAGAAAAAAGAAACGCAGCGATGACAAGCAGCAAAACCTTGTGGCGGATATCCAAAGCGATGCCTAAACTGCTGTGTAGAGAGTAAAACCCTTGTCTATAACATCAGTTAACGCCGATAAAAGACCTGGTGCAGCAGCGCCGGTTGTCGAGAGCCCGTTTTCCCAGAAAGTGGACAGAGCTGTTGGGGAAGTCAGCAAGGCGCTGTTAGGGAAAGATCACCAGATCAGGCTCGCGCTATGTTGTCTGTTTTCTGGCGGTCATTTGCTGATAGAAGACCTGCCGGGAATGGGTAAAACCACGCTTTCATATGCGCTGGCCCGCGCCATGGGGTTGGAATTCAACCGTATCCAATTTACCAGTGATCTGTTACCTGCCGACATTCTGGGTATTTCTATATTCGATCAGAACAACGGCGAATTCACTTTTCACCCGGGGCCAATCTTCAGTCAGCTGGTGCTGGCCGATGAAATCAATCGCACTACTCCCAAGACACAAAGCGCGTTACTTGAAGCCATGGAAGAACGACAAGTAACCGTAGAAGGGGAAACCCGAACACTGCCAGAACCATTTTTCGTTATCGCGACCCAAAATCCGGTAAACCTGGCGGGCACTTATCCGCTACCCGAATCTCAGCTGGATCGATTTCTAATGCGCCTGCGTCTGGGATATCCGGATCAAAGAGCTGAACGGGAACTGTTGGAAATGAATACTGAGCGGGATAAGGTGGATCTGGTCCAGCAATGTCTCACCACCGCTGATGTGGCGCAGTTTCGTGTGCAGTCTGCTGAGGTAACGGCCAGCCCGGCATTGCTGGATTATGTGCAGCGCCTGGTAGCGTTCACCAGAGGTAAAGACGACTTCAGCTATGGTCTGTCACCGAGAGGTAGCCTAGCAGTCATGCGGGCTGCCAAAACCTGGGCATTGATGTGCGGCAGGGATCATGCAGTGCCTGAAGATGTACAGGTGATTTTGCCGGCCGTGGTTGAGCATCGTTTGCGTGGTAATTCAGATGAGGATGGTCATGGTGGTGCATCGCTATTACAACGGCTATTGAACGAGGTCGATGTAATCGCCTGACTATATTTGCCTGTAAGTTGGTAAGTTCCTTAACTTCGGTCTAAAACCATGGCATCAAAAATCCGTGAACGCTGGCAGAAAAACTTCTATCGCTGGATGCGGAACCGGATCAAGCCTTCGAATCAGGTAAAACTCAATCAGAAAATTATCTATATCCTCCCTTCTGGAAGTGGTCTGGTTTTTGTAACTGCCATTGCATTGGTGTTTATCGCCGCTATCAACTATGCAGTAAGCCTGGCATTCGCTTTGGCCTTTCTCATGGTGAGTCTGTTTATTCTCTCGATTTTTTACACCTGGAATAACCTGAACCGTTTGACTCTTGGTGGGCTACCAGCAGCACCAGTATTTTGCGGTGAACAAATAGCTTTCAATGTGATGTTAAGCAGGGAGCCAGGTCACACACACGAAACTCTGGAGTTGCAGTTTCAGGAACCGCCGGGGTCCAGGTCCGGCAGTTCCCAGCAAACATATAGCAGCTTTCTGAATCTGGTGGATGCTGATCGTGACGAAACCAGGGTTTTCGCCCTGGCCCGGCGCCGCGGCTACTATCCGGCACCTCTGCTACGGGTTTCCACGACTTTTCCACTTGGGTTGGCGCGAGCCTGGAGTATCGTTGACCTGAATATGCATTGCCTTGTGTACCCCAAGCCGATTCCCTTTCAGATGGAGGAATTCACAAGCGGTTCCGGGGGCAACGATGATTCAACAATAAGCAAGGAAGGGAATGAGGACTTTTATGGCATTCGGGAATATGTGCCAGGAGACCCCTTACGCCAGGTAGCCTGGAAGAATCTCGCCAAAGGGCAGGGTATGCAGGTCAAAGAGTTCGTTGACTATGTAGACAGCCGGATCTGGTTAGACTGGGATATGTTCTATGGGTTTTCGGTGGAAGAAAGGCTATCCCGTCTATGCTATTGCGTGCTGCAACTGGCACAGAGAAATGCGCCTTACGGGCTGAAATTGCCGGGGATTGAGATTGCACCGGGAGCAGGAAGAGATCATCGCGATAAACTGCTTCGGGCATTGGCGCTATACGGAGAAGAACAGTAATGGAAGTGGGTTATCAAATCCCCAGAGCATCCATGTTATGGATATTGCTGTCGGTGTTTCTGGTGATTGCGCCACAGAGCCTGTACATGCCCATATGGATATCTCTGATCGCACTCTGTTGCCTCGTTTGGCGATATCTGATTTTTGTCGGTCGGCTTAACTATCCCACCAAGCCAATGCGGGTAGTGATCGTCATCTTCACATTGCTGATATCCATTAGCCAGATGAGAGCTCTGGGTGTCGGACTGGAAAGTGCTTCCAGCCTTTTGACTCTGGGCTTTGTATTCAAGCTGGTAGAAATGCGGGAGAAACGGGACATCTATGTGGTTATGTGCCTGAGTTTCGTAATGTGTATGGTGGCTTTCCTTTATACACAAAGCCTGCTTATTACTTTGTATGTATCACTTTGTGTAGTGGTCGTACTAGCGACCCTGGTGGCACTAAACCGCACCAGTCAGGAGCGTGATGCCCGATCTACCGGAATGCTGGCCCTGCGTTTGACCATGCAGGCTTTGCCTCTCACCATCATATTGTTCATGGTAGTGCCAAGGGTTGCACCACTATGGGCAGTACCGGTTCAGACCACAGGCGGCACGACCGGAGTTACGGATGAGATGAGTCCGGGAGATCTCAGTTCTCTGGGTCGATCCAGCGAACTGGCTTTCCGAGTCCAATTTGAAAATGCCGCTCCACCACTGCACCAGGATCTTTACTGGCGCGGACTGGTTTTGGAAAACTTCGATGGTACTACCTGGATGCGCAGGCGTTATCGCTCTGCCTACGGTAATGCTGCCGCCCGGGGGAATTTCCAGTTCGATTGGGAAAACCGTACTCTGGTTAGCGGCGAACCTCTGGAGTACAACGTTATTCTGGAACCAACCCAGCAACCGTGGGTGTATGGCCTGCATCTCGCCGAGCCTGCTACCAGAAATTTATTTCAGAGCCGCAATTTTGAAATTTATAACAACGGGTTGATAAGCAAACGCTTCAGCTACGATCTGCAGTCTTACCCAAATAATCAAACTGACCTCGTTCTGTTAGAAAGCGCCCGGGCAAGAAACACGGAAATACCGGAAGAGGGTAACGAGCGTAGCAGGCAGTTTGCCCGTGAGCTTCGTGCTTCTGCAGGATCGGATCGTGATTACGTCTATGCCGTGCTCGCTCACTTTCAGCAGAATCCGTTCTACTACACCTTAAATCCTCTGCTACTGGGGGAGAATCGCATCGACGATTTTCTGTTTAATACGCGGGAAGGGTTCTGCGAACACTATGCCAGTACCTTCGCCTATCTGATGAGGGCAGCAGGAATTCCAACCCGGGTAGTAGTTGGCTATCAGGGTGCTGAATACAATCCTTATGAGAACTATCTCATGGTGTACCAGAACAATGCCCATGCCTGGAACGAAGTATGGCTGGAGGGCGAGGGCTGGGTACGATTTGATCCAACGGGTGCGGTATCGCCGGCCCGCATCGAGCAGGGTGTAGAGGCTGCACTGCAGGACGATCTGGAGCTGATGGACCAGTCATTGTTGGATGCTGTAAGCGGGCGGTTTGGGTGGATCAACACCCTCAGGCTGCGTCTGGAGGGATTGGAGTATGAGTGGAATCGCCGGGTAGTCAGTTACGATGAGGAAGTACAGGTTGAGTTATTTGAACGCCTGTTTGGTGAGATCACTGAACAAAAGGTGTTGTTTCTGCTCATTGGCCTGGCGTCAATCGTAATGCTGGCGGTGACCTTTTCGGTGGTTAAGATTGGTCCCCGGCGGGAGACTGATCCGGTTGTAAAACTATTCCAGGCTCTAAGTAACGAGCTGGAAAAAGTTGACCTGGCCAGACGCACAGGGGAGGGACCACTGGATTATCGAGATCGTGTTGTTGCAGCCCGACCCGAACTGGAAAATGTGATGGATGGATTTGTGAAACTGTATGTTGCGGTTACCTACCGAACGCCAGCTAACAACGACCAGATGCGGCGCAAGCAACTGAAAGCACTAAAGCAGCAACTCATGTTATTTCGAGGTGCCTTTTCTCCCATGGGGAAGCTGCGCAACCAGACCTGATCAACCGGTGCTAGTCACCACCGATTTTTGCCTCAAAGCCTCGTTCCGTTAATAGCTTGAGAACCTGTTCCCGAAAATCACCCTGAATCTCCAGATTGGATCCTTTGAGGGTGCCGCCGCTACCGCAGTTGGATTTTAATGCCTTCAGTAGTGAGCTCATGTCTGACTTGCGTAACATAAGACCGGAAACAACAGTAACCTGTTTGCCGCCTCGTCCCTTCGACTGACGCTGTATCAGCACTGATCCCTGGTTGTCGGTCGAGTCTTGCTGGGAGGCACACTTACACTTGCGTAATTCTTTGCCGCAACGAGAACACTGATTATTTCCTGAGCTTGAATAGACCAGGCGGGAGTCGGACATTACAGGCTAGGTAGTCTTGTACAGAGGAGGTAGTGCGTAACGCTCTTCCCGCTGTGCAGCTTTGCGTTGTTGCCTGTTTTGCTTTCTAAGCGTTGTGGCCGTACGCAACAGGCCAGCCGCGTCAAATGCTGTACTAGGCTGAGAGGGATTCCAGAGTTCAGTCTGTAAAGCCTCTGCATAAGCATGAAGTTCAGGTGCTTCCTGCTGCTGCAGGATGTCTTCCATGCTGCTTACATCTCGACCTGAAAGAAAATGCTTGCACCACTGGATCAGACTTGCCCTGATGCGATTGTTATCCTTTAAACTGCAGGCGTTGGCCAGTCTTTTGAAAGCGACATTCTCGTTATTGCTGGGGTGATAGTAGTCTGCAATGCGTTGGCGCTGCTCGCTTATAAGCGCTGTGATCAGGTGTTGGTTGGGACGTATGATCAGCCAATAAATACTCCCGATGACCACAGCGAATGCCAGTCCGATGATCAGATTGAGCCAGCCAGAGTCAACCTCAATAAACTCTGCTTGCGCCTGTTCCTCAATCATATCCTGATCAACGACAGGAACTGTTTGTAGCAGCTCTTCTATATTTTCAACACCTGCCACCGCTTGCTCGGAAGGTACTTCACCTTCGATAGTCGCGATGTTAATTCGTGTAGCAGGCACGACAGTAGCTTCCTGCTCATCGGTATCCACATTCCACCAGGGTATGACGATTTCAGGAATTTCCAGTGTGCCTCCTGTAGTCGCTACGATGGTGGTTTGTTCAATCCGGGTACCAATTATTTCACCGTCGACGAAAGTGCGGTCTATTTCAGGCGGGTCAGGGTAGATATTTGCGCCACTGATCTCCTGATCGCTGAAAGGTGGTAGTACAGCACCGTCCAGACCTTCTGCAACCATCGTGATTGTTCTGACAACAGAATCACCAACCTGCAAGCCAGTCAGATCGGAATCAAAGCTTTCTTCCATGGTGAGGTTGCTTACCGGCAGCCAGAATGAACTGTCTCTGACCGCCTCAGGTCGTTCCAGTACTTCGATGTTGATACCATCAATAAAGGCGGTTACCCGACGTGTATTGAGGTTCCGGAATACAAAATTACTGGACCCATCTGTGACTTCACCACGAAACAATATATCGGGAATCTCCAGAGTGCCGCTGCGTTGTGGAAAAATTACATAGCGTTTTTCGTAGACGCCATAGCGCACGCCGTCGATCAGGCGCTCATACTGGTTGGGGGATCCAATCAATTGAATAACAGTATCGTCCATCTCCAGTTCGGTGAACTGTGGATTTCGTATGCCATTGATCGTGTAGTACAAACGCACTGTAAACAGGAGCTGTTCCTGAACGTAGACCGCATCCTTGTTTACTTCTACTTCCAGAAACAATTCTTCTGCGGATTGATTTGATCGGGGGCCTTCATTTACAACGCTAATGGTAATTGGGTCTGTGTCTCTATTGTTGATAGAGAGCGAAGGAATCTGCAATTCTCCTTCGGTCAGCGGAAAGAGGGTGACAATATAGTCGGTCCACGACTCTACATTGCCGTTTACGCTTCTGATCTGGCTTGAAGTGCGGGTTCCCAGAACATCAAAGTTCTCTGTCAATGGGGTCAGGTCTAACTGCATACCCTGGCGTTGATCGTAGACCCGAATTGTGTAGGTCAGTGTTTCGCCTCGGGCAAGTTCGGTTCGATCAACATCAACTTCAATGTCTTGTGAGCTGGCCCAGCCAGAAACCAATAAGCCAGCCATAAAGGCAATTACTCTGATTAATCCTTGCTTCACCAGATCTGCCCTCCGTTAGGCACATCATTCGCCGTGCCGTTTAGCTGGCGTTGGCGATATTGATAGCGGAACTTACGCCGCAGTAGTTCGCCAGGGTCATCTTCGATCCTTCGCAGCCATTGTTCCAGTGATTGCTGTTCTTCAAACTCTTCGTTAGTCGATTCGCTTGGTGTGTTTTGCTCGCTATTGGATTCAGAACCTTCCTGATCCTCAGGAGGTTGATTCTGCTGTTGCTCCTGTTCCTGCTGGTCCTGGTTACCTTCCTGACTCTGCTGATCCTGTTGCTCACTGTTTTCCTGCTGATCAGATTCATTTTGTGAATTCTGTTCAGACTGATTCTCTTCGCTTTCTCCTTCCTGCTGCTCGCCGGATTCAGATTCCTGTTGTTCCAGCAATTGCTCCACGATTTCTTTGTTGTGGACAGCGTCATCGTGGGCGGGATCGAGATTTATGGCTGTGTCATAGGCGGCGATAGCTTCGGCGAAATTGCCAGCTAACGCCAGTGCGTTGCCCCGGTTATAGTGGCCATCGGGGGTGTCGCTGGCGCTGAATGCGGCTATCGCTGCCTCATAGTTCTCGGCGCGATAGTTGGCCGCGCCAGACCATTGAGATGACTCGAATAAAGAGGCTGCCAGTGAGTGGTCTTCTGCAGCATAGGCTTCAGCACCTTGCTGATCTTTCGTGGACCAGAGATTGCGCCAAACCTGCGCTTCGGCCTGTTGCACTGGCATCAACACACCGGACGTGGTCATCAATACCAGTCCGAACAACCAGCCACGGCGGAAGGTGAGTGCCACCAGTGGCACAACCAGAATGAGCAACCAGGGGCCTGCTTCGTACCAGACATCAAACTCTTCTTCGACTTCAGTAAGCTCTTCATCGTCAAGCAAATCAAAATCGGCGAGAAGGTAAGCCAGGTCAGAGTCAGCCAACTGAATATCGTGATACAAACCGCCAGTACGGTTGGCCAGAGACTGCAGAACGTTTCGGTTGAGAGTAGGGATGACGACACTGCCACCGGCATCAGTCAGAAAACTGCCATCATTGGTTTGAATAGGTGCACCTTCCTCGGTACCGATACCCATAACCAGCAGCTCATAGTCAGTGTCCTGAATTCGGTCAGCAAGAATTTGTTCTTCGCTGAAGCCATTGATGCCATCGGTCATCAGCAGGATTCGACCCCTGGTGGCCTCAACGTCATCAAGCAGGCCGATGGCCATATCCACCGCTGGCACCGGATTACTGCCAAAAAGAGGCATGATGTTCGGGCTGAGTGATGGAACCAGTGCAGCGATAGTTACCACATCATCGGTAAGCGGAGTGACGGTATGGGAATCGCCGGCGTAGACAACCAGGGCAGTTTGTCCTTCTTCTCTCAGCGCAAGAATGTCTCTTAGTTTACGTTTGGCCAGGTCCAGTCTTGATGGGGAATGGTCCGGGGCAAACATGGACAGAGAAAGATCCATGACGATTACCAGTGCGTCTTCTCTTTTTTGAACCGGTTGCGGTAACTGTTCCCAAACCGGGCCAGCCATGGCGACGATGGACAGGCACCAGGCTGCAAGCAACAGGAGAAGAGGGGTTCGCTGCGCGGCGTTCTTGCTTCTATCCAACAGAAACGGAAGCAATGATTTGTCTATGGCCTTGTCCCAGGCAGTTACTACTGTGTTGACTCGCCAGAGTGCAATAACGAACACCAGTGCAGGCACCAGAGCAAGCAGCCAAAGGGGGCGCAGGAAATGAAAATTATCCACCAGGCTGGTTGGGATAAGCAGCTCCATCAGACACGGCCTCCTTCGGCGGAAGCCATTTCCTCGTCTTCTTCATAGTCTTCAATCCTGGCTTTACCCGCCAGGGATAACCAGGGAATGGAGAACAGGGCGAATATAAAACTGATTAGAAGAGCTGCGCCGAGAGGCCAGTAGAAGAGTACCCTGGTTGGGCGGTAGGTCTGTTCATCCTGTTCAATAGTTTCAAGACGGTCCAGCTCTTCGTAAATATCCACCAGATCGTTGACGTCACGAGCACGAAAATAGCGCCCGCCAGTGGACTCAGCTATCTGGGTTAATACAGCCTCGTCCAGTTCAGCAGAGGGGTTTATGGCCCGTGCGCCGAAGAATGTACGTTGTACTACCTGGTCGGCACCGATACCGATGGTGTAAATCTTGATGTTTTCCTGCTGAGCCAACTGACCAGCCTGCTCAGGTGAGACAGCCCCGGCGTTGTTAACGCCATCAGTCAGCAGAACAAGTACCCGGCTATTTTCAGGTCGGTTTCTCAGATGCAGAACACCGAGACCAATGGCGTCACCGATAGCAGTGGCAGACTCTTCAATAATGCCTATCTCTGCTTCATCCAGTAGCTGGCCAACTGTTTGTCTGTCAAATGTCAGGGGAGCCTGGATATAGGCATGAGCCGCAAACAAAATGAGGCCCAGACGGTCGCCTTCACGGCGCTCAACGAAGTCGCCAACAACCGCTTTTACAACATCAATTCGGGAGGCCTGACGATTGCCTACTACCATGTCCTGGGCTTCCATACTGCCGGATATATCCACCGACAGCATGAGATCGCGGCCAGTAGAGGGCAACTGTACGGGCTCTCCCAGCCATTGGGGGCGGCTGGCTGCCAATACAATTAGTAACCAGATCATGGCTGTACATATCAGGTTAAAGAGTCGCCCGCTTGTCAGGTTTTCATTATCCGATTGCAGTCGACTGAGTACGGAGAAAAATGGGACATAGAGAGCAGCGTCCTGGCGCGGAGCCCGGCTCATTACCCGATAAACCAGAAGTGGTAACGGAAGTGCGAGAAACGCCCATGGCCAGGTAAATTCGAGCATTGATGCTTGGGTCCTTTCTAGGAACGTGCCTCTTTCGCAGGTGAATTGGGTTGCAGATACAGGCTGCGAATCCAGGCCTGTCCAAGAGCGTTGAGGTTATCAGCGTCAATGTCGCATCGGGTCTGGAAGCGACCATGACTCAGGGCAGCTGCGATGTCCTCATTTAGCAGGGAAGAGTCTCCCTTTTCCCTGATAAAATCAACCCAGGCAGATCCGCCGAGACCCGCGACATTGCTGTGTGGAAAATGCACCAGCGCTACCCGTCGCAGAACAGAATTTACTTCATTTATATAGTTCAACCGTGCCTGGTCCAAAGAATCCTGAGTCTGGCTCAGGCGTTCAAAGCAGAGATCCAGTTCCGCCACAGCATGCTGACAGATTTTCTGGCGCTCGCGCTTTGCCATAAGGTAGCGGATCACTATCACCAGGCCGATAAAAATCAGCACAGCCAACACCCACCAGCCCGGGGCTGGAGGCCAATAACTGACGGGTTCAGGGAGATGAATGTCTGCCAGTTGGCTTAAAAGGTCTTCGCTGTCCATTCTCGAATCTGTTCAACAACCAGTTCATTAGTGCGCATTTTAATGAGACGAATCTGCAGTCTTTCCAGTTCGCCTTCGAGGCGTTCCATTCGTTCTTTGAATTGCTCGCGGTAGCGCATTCTGGCCCTGGAATTATGAGTATTCAAAGCACCTTTACGTGCACCATCGGTGATGCTGTAGATTCCGGGTACCGGGAGAGTTTCTTCCAAAGCATCATAGACCAGGCAGCAGATTACGTTGTTGTGGCGGCTCAGTTGATTGAGATACTGCAGCGCCTTCTCGTCCAGAGTAATGAAGTCTGAAATCACATAGAGCGTGCTGCCAGGCTTGGTAATGCGCCGAATCTGGCCAAGAGCATGGGCCAGGCCTGGCTTGAAGTCAGGATCTTCAGGAACCTGAAGCTCAGGGTCCTTCACATACTGTAGCCGCTGATTGTACTGATAGATCTGGTTCAACAGGTGCAATGCGCTGCGGCGGGAGCGCTTGGGCCGAACCAGGCTGGCTTCCACATCAGAAAACACCAGCCCGCCGACTCTGTCTCCATTGTCGATGGCCAACCAGCAGAAAACTGCCGCAGCCTGGGCTGCTATGACTGATTTGAATGCAGTCTGGCTGCCAAAATACATATTATGGGTCTGATCTACCGCTATTATGACGGGCCTTTCCCGTTCTTCCCGGAAAACTTTGGTAAACGGGCGGCTTGTTCGTGCAGTGACACGCCAGTCGATTAATCGGATGTCGTCACCGGCCTGATAAGGGCGGAATTCTTCGAAGTCGATCCCGCGGCCCCGCATCTTGGACAGATGCAGTCCGGATATACCTGCGATAGATCGGGTGTGGGCAAGATATTCCAGGGTTTTGGCGGCATAGCGCTGCACCAGAAGCTGTTGAAGCGAGATGACCGCTCCCTTGCTCTGGTAGCGAGCGTGTTGAGGATCGATAGCCGGGCGACTCATTTACTGTTTGTCCTCGGAGGCTATCAGGCTGAAGGAACGCGTTCGCGGACAGTCTCCAAAACCTTATCAGGAGTTACACCACTGGCTTCCGCCTCGAAGCTTAGCAGTATGCGATGGCGTAACACATCAAACATGATCTCCTGAACATCATCGGGACTGACAAAGTCTCTGCCCTGAATCCAGGAATGGGCTCTGGCACAGCGATCCAGTGAGATAGTACCCCGGGGGCTGGCACCGTATTCCAGCCATGACGCGAGGTCATCACCATATAATTGCGGGTTTCGGGTCGCCATGATGAGTTGGATAATGTACTCCTCAACTTCCGGCGCCATGTGCATGGCCAGAATTTCCTGACGTGCTTCAAATAGATCGGACTGAGCTATCTGTTTGGGAGCTTCGCCTGTCTTGTTGGCGGCCTCGTCTCTGACCAGGTGCAGGATATCCCGTTCTGCTTCCGTGGCAGGGTAATCAATAGTGACATGCATGAGAAAGCGGTCGAGTTGTGCTTCCGGCAGTGGGTAGGTTCCTTCCTGTTCTATCGGGTTCTGGGTTGCCATAACCAGAAATAAAGGGGGTAGAGTGAATGATTCGCGACCCACACTCACCTGGTGCTCGGCCATAGCCTCCAGCAGCGCTGACTGAACTTTGGCGGGTGCACGGTTAATTTCATCCGCGAGAACCAGATTGTGGAAAATAGGTCCTTGTTGGAAACGAAATGAGCCATCCTCCGGTCGAAATACCTCGGTACCAGTGATGTCACTGGGCAGCAGATCCGGGGTAAACTGAATGCGGTGAAAGTCACCTTCGATTGCTCTGGAGAGATCTTTAATAGCTTTGGTCTTTGCGAGACCTGGGGCACCCTCTACCAGAAGGTGGCCATCGGCCAATAAGGCGATTAATAAACGATCAAGTAAGCGCTCTTGTCCTATAATTTGCTGGGATAACCAGTTTTTGAGTTCTGTTATTATTCCGTGGTGACTCATAGTTCGGATTCTCTTGTCTTTCGAGCGCTGTGGGCAAAGATCAGGGATTTTAACGGTTTTCGAATGGATGTCTAGGCGAACATTGTAGCGGAATGTGGCGTGGTTACTGCGTCCAGAAGATGTCCTGCAATCTCTCCAACTACATAATCAGCTGGCGCTTACAGGCGTTATTTTTTGTCGTGACTAACAGAATCAGTTATCAGTTTTTACTATGAGCACACAGCCTTCAATCAGTAATGTTTTATTACTACCTCTGAATCAGCAAATCGATTCTCGCTATAGCAAGACCCGGGCAAGCATCCTGAAAGAATTCGCTCGTTTGTATTACGCCAGCACGTCCCAGTCTGAATTGGGAAAGATGACTGAAGGCGAACTATTTCAGTCCATGGATGACGCATGGAATTTTTTACAGGAACGCAAAAGCGCCAGACCCAAAATTCAGTTTGTGCAGCGAAAGCTGACCAAAGACAAGAAACGGCAGACTGGAACCAGTATCTACATACTGCAGGACGATATGCCTTTTCTCGTGGACTCCATTAGGCAGTGCCTGAATCGAGTGGGGGTTGTTGTCAGGAATGTTCACAATTCAGTTCAGTTTGTTGAAAGAGATGGGAGTGGCAAGTCAAATCGGGGGTCACTCAAGAAAATTTCCAGCAGCAAGAGTGAAACTCATAAAGCAGAAGCTTTGAGCTGCATTAACTGCGCACACATCGCTGAGTCCCAGATCAAAGAAGTGGAATCAGAGATCAGGGAGACGCTGAAATATGTGTCTTCAGCTGTCTCCGATTATCAAAGGATGTGTAACCGTGCCAGGTCTATTCAAAACTCCTTACTGAGTAATGCCAAGCTGGCTCCGGTTACCCAGGATGAGATGAAAGAGTCCAGCGAATTTATTTCCTGGCTGTTGGACAATCACTTCACGTTTCTTGGCTATGAGGAATACCGCATTCGCAACCTTAAGCAGGGAAAGGTGATGGAGTTGCAGCAGGACTCTCTGTTAGGTATTTCCAAGCTGAAGAAAGACCTGAAGCAGCGCGTTAATCTGAAATCATTACCCAGTGGTACAGCCAGCCTTATTCTCAAGAAGCAAGTCTGTAATTTTGCCAAATCCTCTAACTTGTCCCGAGTTCATCGAGCAGCTTATCAGGATTTCATTCTGATTAAGGAGTTTGATAGTAAAGGCAATGTTTGCATAGAACATCGCTTCGTTGGTCTTTACACCTCATCAGTTTACTACCAGACAGCACTGGATATTCCTCTGGTACGCAAGAAAGTAAATGCTGTGCTTGACCAGTCTGGCTTTGCACCAAATGGCCACAGCATTAAAGATCTGTTGCAGGTAATAAATGTATTTCCCCGTGATGAGCTCTTCCAGATCAGCAAGGATCAGCTGTATACCACGGCTCTGGAAACTACACAGATTCAGGAGACTCAAACCAGTAAGTTGTTTGTGCGCAAAGATTCCTATGGCAAGTTTTTCTCTTGCCTGGTCTATTTGCCGAGGGACAACTTCAATACCAAGGTTCGCTTGCAGATCCAATCATTTCTGGAGAAAGAGCTGCAAGCCAGGGAAACAGAATTTGCTACTCACCTATCTGAATCTATGCTCGTTCGTTTACATTTCATCCTCCGTGTGAATGATATACAGAGCGTTAAATTTAATCTGGCAGACCTGGAAGAACGTCTGGTTCGACTGGTGAAACCCTGGGATGACTATTTTCAGGATGCACTATTGGAAGTGTATCCCGATGGCAAGGCTGAGCAATTACATGAGAAATATCGTGAAGTGTATTCCGCTGCCTACAAAGAATCCTATTCCGGTAAAGAGGGTCTAAAAGATATCGCTCGTATTGAACAGGTCATCCAGCAAAACCGACTGGGACTGGACCTTGATAGCTGTGATTCAGAAGTAGGTGCAGAGCTAAGTTTTAAAATTTTCAACAAGGGCCAGCAACTATTCCTGTCAGACGTTGCCCCTATACTCGAAAATCTCGGCCTGAAGATCATCAGTGAAAAAGCATTTCACCTTAAACAGGAAGATGACACTGTCTGGTTACATGATTTTTCACTTTTCGGGTTGAAATCAGGTAGTGCTCTGAGCTCTGAGTTGGAGAGCAACTTTGAAGATGCCTTCGAGGCAATCTGGGAAGGCAGAGTAGACGATGACCGATTCAATGAACTGGTTGTCACAGCGGGTCTCAACTGGAGAGATGCCGCTTTGTTCCGCGCATACGCCGCCTATCTGAAACAAATCCAGTTCGGTTATTCACCGGAGTTCGTTGCGGACACCTTGTCCCGCCACGCTGATCTGTGTCGGTTGCTTCTCAGCTATTTCTATTTGCGATTTGATCCTTCTCTTTCTGAAAACAAACGCAAGGAGTTATCAAAACTCAGGAACCAGATTACGCAGGCAATCGATGCAGTTACCAATTTAGCGGAAGATGGAGTGCTGAGAGCCTGTCTCAATTTAGTCGAAGCGACTCAGCGAACCAATTTTTTCCAGAAAACTGATACTGGCAAACAAAAAGATTATTTCTCATTTAAGTTCTTGCCGGGAGAGATAGAAGGAATTCCACTACCCAGGCCAGCCTTCGAAATATTCGTCTATTCACGGCGCATGGAAGGTGTGCATCTACGAGGAGGCAAAGTGGCCCGCGGTGGTTTGCGCTGGTCAGACCGGCATGAAGACTATCGCACGGAAGTCCTCGGCCTGGTGAAAGCCCAGCAGGTCAAGAACTCTGTAATCGTCCCTGTCGGGGCTAAAGGTGGATTCGTAGTTAAAGAAGAAGCAGCCAACAGAGATCAGTTTATGGAGTTGGGAATCAGCTGCTACAAGACTTTCATCAGCGGACTACTGGATATCACGGACAACCTTAGCGAATCCAGGGTTATTCCACCACAGGATGTAGTAAGACACGACGAAGATGATCCCTATCTGGTGGTTGCCGCAGATAAAGGTACTGCAACGTTTTCGGACATTGCCAATGAGATTGCAATTTCCTATGGCTTCTGGTTAGGGGATGGATTTGCCTCAGGTGGCAGCAATGGTTATGACCATAAGCAAATGGGCATAACGGCTAAAGGTGCCTGGGTATCTGTGCAGCGGCATTTTCGCGAACTGGGAGTGAATGTTCAGGAGCAGGATTTTTCCGTCGTTGGAATTGGCGATATGTCTGGCGATGTATTCGGCAACGGTATGTTGTTGTCTAAACATATTTGTCTGGTGGCAGCTTTTAATCATCTGCATATCTTCGTCGATCCGAATCCCGATTCAGCAGCCAGTTTTAGAGAACGGCAGCGGCTTTTCAAGAAGCCCAGGTCTACCTGGGCTGACTATTCGACCAACCTCATTTCCAGCGGCGGTGGAATTTTTTCCCGCAGCGACAAGTCAATCAGGCTTACTCCGGAAATGAAGAAACGCTTTGCAATCGAGGCCGATAGCCTGACGCCTGATGCGCTTATTAACGCGATATTGAAGAGCCCGGTAGATCTTATCTGGAATGGTGGTATTGGTACCTATGTCAAAGCCTCCCATGAATCCCACGCTGAAGTCGGAGACAAAGCGAATGACGTGCTGCGTGTAAACGCCAATGATCTTACATGTAAGGTTATCGGTGAAGGTGGCAATCTTGGTCTTACCCAGGCCGCTCGTATTGAATATGGATTGAATGGGGGTATTTCCGTTACGGACTTTGTCGATAACTCGGCGGGAGTTGACTGTTCGGACCATGAAGTCAATATCAAAATTCTGCTCAATGAACTCCTTGCGAGTAAGCAATTGGGTCTTAAGCGTCGGAATACTCTGCTTGAATCCATGACTGATGATGTGTCTGACCTGGTGCTGGACAACAATTATGCACAGGTGCAGTCCATTGGTATTGCCCAGACCCAGGCAGAGGCACGTCACCGGGAATATGCGGATCTTATAGGCTTTCTTGAGAACAATGCTGGTCTGGACAGGGATCTGGAATTTATTCCTCATGAAGACAGGCTGGACGAGCGCAGCGCCAAGAATCAGTTTCTCACCAGGCCCGAGCTTGCTGTACTTACTTCGTATATGAAGATGTATCTAAAAGCAGAGCTGGCCCAGGCAGACTACATCGATGACGACTATCTGCAGCCTTATCTGCATAGCGCTTTTCCTGACAAGATCGTCCGCAACTATAAGAATGAATTGCAACATCACGCATTACGGCGGGAAATTATCGCGACTCAACTGGCTAATAAAGTCGTCAATATTCTTGGCCCCAGCTTTATATACCGTATGGTAGATTCAACGGCCTCCAGTGTGGCTGAGGTTGTTCGTGCGGCTATCATCGCCATGGATATTTTTCAGATCGAGAAGCCATGGTCTGATATTGAGGCGCTGGATTATCAGCTGGATGCTGAAGTGCAGGGCGACATGATGTCCAGGATAGTCCGCTTGGTGCGACGCGTAACCAGATGGTTGTTAAGAAACCGCCGCAGTAGTCTGGGTTTTGCAGGAGATGCTGAATTCTTTACTGGCAGAGTTTCGCAGTTCAAACGCATGTTGCCTGCAAAATTGCCACCAGATTTTCGTCAGATGTATGATGAGAAGCTGGCAGAGTTGCGAGAGCTTAATGTGCCGGAAGAGCTGGCCATTGAAGTTTGTCGAACTGACTTCCTGTTTCCGGCAACTAGTCTTGCCGAAGTTCATCAAGCCACCAATGAAAAGCTGTCTGCCGTGGTGGATGTTTACTACAGCATTGGAGAACAGCTTCAGCTCAACTGGCTGGGCAAGATGATTAATCAGCTTCCAGTGGCGAATTATTGGCAGGCCCTGGCGAGAGAAACCTATCTTGATGATCTTTCTTGGCAGCAACGTGCATTAACCTGCAATATCGTTAACTCTCAGGGTGAGGGTACTAAACCGGCTAAGAAAGTATCGGAATGGTCGCAACAAAATCAGCAATTGATAGAACGCAGTAGCAAGATGCTTAAACAGCTTCAGCTTGAATCAAATCCTGATTACCCGATGTTTTCAGTTGCTCTTCGTGAACTGCTTACTCTGGCGCAGGCAACTGCTCTGGGCGATGGTTGATATGGCTTCGGTCAGGATAGCTCTCGATATTCCTGCAGAGCGTTACGTTACACACTATGCAGGAAATGCCCATTCAGTGTACACGACCGCTGAAGGTGGCCTAAGCGTTCAGTTTCCGGCAACAGCACTGCGAAAATTTGTTACCCATGACGGTGTGCAGGGTATATTCGATTTGCACTTTGATCGTGAAAATAAGCTAACATCTATTACCCGGGTAGACAGACCTTGAATCCTTTTCTGTAAGTCTTCCACACCGTTTAAATTCTGTAATTAATCAAGCTGATTCGTGCCTAGACTACTTTTTTATACTACTGTTGGTTGTCATCTCTGTGAGCAGGCTGCAGCAATGCTTGATGAGTTGAAAGCAACGAGGGCACTTGAAGTGGAGTCAATTGATATTGCGGATGATACTTTTCTTTTCGAATTATATGGCGTTCGAATACCAGTGGTTAAGAACGAAGAGAGCGGTGAAGAACTTGGCTGGCCGTTCGATCTGGAAGAACTGGCTAACCTATTTTGATATGCCAGGGCTCGAAGCGAACACCAAATAGATTATCGGTGGGATAGCGAATATCAACATAGCCCAGTCTGGCTATCTTCTTGTATTCCTCTGTGCTGGAAAAATCGGCAGTAAAATTTCGAGCGCCAAAACCGATCTTGCCGATATCAAAATCCCCAACCCCATGATAGGAATGGCCGGGGGGTGCCAGTGAGCGTGAAGCTCGAGACAGATTGCCATTGGCTTCTATGGTCTTTGCGAGAAACAGGTGCATCTGTTTGACATTACTGCGAACTCCGGACGTCAGAATTATCTGTCCTACATCGGCTTTCATCTTGTTGTAGAGATTTAAGGGCTCACCCTTAATCAGGAAATGACCAGTGTCAGGAACTTTTGCCACATCATTCTTGGGAATATATTCAGTGAGTTCCAGAACAATCTTCTTGCCGAAAAAACCATACCGATGAGGATTGGCGAAGAATATCTCCTCCAGGAAATTGAGTTCATCAGCCTCGAATGCGCCTATTCGCGGAAAATTTCGACCACTTTGCAGCATTTCGTCGAAACTCATCAGGTTGAAATTACCGTGTCCCATATAGGACTCCACTCGTGCCAGATGACGGGTGGTTTTTAACAGTACATGTTCGTATTTAGGATCCAGGTAAATATCACTGGCAAAAATAGCATCGAAGTTCCTGATTCTTCTAAGATACGCATCGACTTCTGAATCTGTCATCTGCTTGATGTCGATTCCATCTGAAGGTTTTGCAGGATTCTCGGGATCGTTAGCAGCTGTGTTCGTGGCCAGTTGCTCTGGTGGCAATGTTGGAGCAGGAGTCGGAATACCTTTGTCAGGTTGCACGGATTCAATCTCAATAGGCGTAAATTTGAATCCTGAAGGGGCAGGTTGGCCTGTTTGTGGTAAGACCGGACCAACTTCCTGGGTCACAATTAACGAGTCAGGGTTCTGAATGCGCCGCCACATAAAGTGGCCGCCCAGAGCCACAGTGCTGGCGGTAAAGAAGCCTTCAAGAAAAGCGCGTTTATCCAACGGTTACACCAACTGACTTCGAAATATTTCACTAGACCATTAGTCTAGCGATTAACTAAACAATTTCTTTAAAACCCGGACTACACAGTTATCCTGATTTATTGAGGTAAAGCTCGTAAGTCCGTGTTCAAGTGGTTATAAAATATAGCAAAAATTTCTGAAAAGTATACCCGCCGTTATTTTGGTTAATTGCGAGCTACTTCTCGATTCCGAACAGCCTAAGGGTATTTCTGTAAGTACTGTTTGCCACCTCTGACTCGGGCTGGTCGCGGCATTCGGCGACTACCTTTAATACTTCGGTCAAATGTCTGGGTTCATTACGTCTGGATTTAGGTTTCGGTCTGATACTGCGCGGTAAAAGGTAGGGAGCATCGGTTTCGATTAGCAGACGATCGTCAGGAATTAGTTTGACCAGTGTTTGTAATTCCTTCCCTCGTCTTTCATCACAAATCCATCCGGTAATGCCCACATACATGTCTAAATCCAGATAATCCTGCAGTGCCTGCCTGGAATCTGTAAAGCAATGCACCACGCCACCGGGCAAATCAGACCTGTATTGTCGGAGTAGTCTTACAAAATCTTCATGGGATTCCCGTTGGTGCAGGAATAATGGCTTCTGAAGTGCAGCTGCCAACTGCAGATGTTGTTCGAATATTTGTAACTGATCCTCTCTTGGAGAGAAATTGCGGTTATAGTCGAGGCCGGTTTCACCCACAGCCACAATCTCTGATTGTTGGGCAAGTTCTGAAAGTGCCGCGAAATCCTCCGAGGTTACATCTTTAGCAACATGGGGGTGGAAGCCAGCCGTGCTGCTGAAATAGTCGGGCCTCTCCATCGCCATGAGGCTTGAAGCCTGGCTGGTTTCAAGATCCGTACCGGTGAGGATGATATGGCTCAGGCCAGCCTCCTGGGCTGATTGAACTACCTCCTCAAAGTCCTGTTCGAACGAAACGTGGGTGAGATTGGCGCCTATGTCGATAATCTGCATATTTCGACCATGATTTCAGAAAGGGCGAGAGTCTAACTGAAGGCCTGTGGCAGAGCCAGCGCCCGCCATCTGGTTATTCTGGGGTACTTAACTCATAATATTGGACGCGAAATCAGACATTCAGGAATAGAAATTGGACGCGAAAGTCAGCAAGAAACAACTCAACTGGTCTGAACTGGGGTTCCAGTACATCAAGACCGATTTCCGATTCAGCGCCTCCCATAAAGACGGGGAGTGGGGTGAAGGTTCCCTCGTGTCTGATGAACTGATCGCTGTGCACGAAGGTGCTCCCTCCCTGCACTACGCGCAGCAATGTTTCGAAGGAATGAAGGCCCAGACCGCTGAAGACGGCCGAATCCTGCTTTTTCGACCAGACCTCAACAGCCAGCGCATGAAGGAAGCTGCAGGCCGTCTGTTGATGCCGGAGGTGCCGGAAGCGCTTTTTATGCGAGGTGTGGAAGAAGCTGTGCGTGCAAATTATGCCTGGATTCCACCTTACGGTTCGGGAGCCTCCCTCTATATCCGCCCTATGCTGATCGGTGTTGGAGAGAATCTTGGATTAAAACCCGCCCAGCAATTTGAATTCAGAGTATTCGTTTCGCCTGTGGGGCCCTATTATAAAGAAGCAGGACTTGCAGTAATCAGTCTCGCAGTGTCTGCAATGGATCGGGCGGCCCCGAATGGCACGGGTAGTTTTAAGGTAGGAGCCAACTATGCTGGCGGATTACTGGCGACCCGTAAGGCCCAGGAATTAGGTGCCAATGAAGCACTGTACCTGGATTCAGCTGAAGGGCGATTCATCGATGAAGCCGGCTCCGCCAATATCATCATCGTGCTCAAGGACGGCAGTCTCATCACACCATCATCAAATGCGATTCTTCCCAGCATCACCCGTCGCTCCATCATGGAAATAGCCAGTACTGAACTGGGTATGGAGACAGCAGAACGACCTATTGAGCTGAGGCAAGAGATTGGCCAATTCGAAGAAATGGGAGCCTGTGGCACTGCCGCTGTACTCTCGCCAGTGGGCCGTATCTTCTTCGATAACGCATGGCATAATATCCATCAGGACGGAAATACCGTTGGTCCTATCATGCAGAGAGTCTACGATAGTCTGGTAGAACTGCAGAAGGGCGACCGTGAGGATAGTTTCGGCTGGTTGTATGAAGTGGAAATCTAAGACTTTATAGCCGGCAATTTTGTTCTCATAACCTCTGTTTTCTGATTGCTGAGATGATATGAAAGTATTGTATTAATCAGTGATACATGGCACTTCTCTTTGTGCCGCTGGGAAATCCCTAACATCTTGCCCCGGAAATGAGAACCTGGCCTGTGATCTGGAGGTCGCAGGAGCGACCCGCTTTTTTGGAAAATCTTTTAACTACCGCCTAAACTCAAAAGAAACATGGCTGAAGGCCTCGAATTTACTGGGCCTTGGGTGGACTGTCCGGGTGCCGATTGGAGCACGAAGTTTGAATTCGGGGCTTGACCGCCGGCAAACTTGCCCTTATATATGTGCGCTGCTCGCTGAGCGGTAAGTGAGCCAATGTCGTTTTTAGTAGGTCAGAATGTCTAAATCACTGGTAATAGTTGAGTCTCCGGCCAAAGCCAAGACTATAAATAAGTATCTCGGATCAGAATTCGTCGTGAAATCCAGCGTCGGACATATCCGGGATTTGCCCACCAGTGGCGGCAATAAGCCCATCGACACCAAGGCGAGAGCGGCGGCTGCTGCGCGTACGCGCAAGATGAAACCGGAAGAAAAAATTGCCTATAAAAAGAAGAAGGCAAAGGAACAACTAGTCACTCGAATGGGGATTGATCCCGATAAGGAGTGGAAGGCCAATTATCAGATTCTGCCGGGTAAGGAAAAGGTCGTATCCGAACTGAAAAAGCTTGCCAAGAATGCAGACAATATCTATCTCGCAACTGACCTTGATAGAGAGGGAGAGGCCATCGCTTGGCATTTGAAGGAAGCCATTGGTGGTGATCCGGACCGTTTCAAGCGAGTGGTCTTCAACGAGATTACGAAGCGCGCGATTACCGACGCATTTTCTGAACCGGGTGAGTTGGATATGCGCTATGTGGAAGCCCAGCAGGCGCGACGATTCCTGGACCGTATTGTGGGTTTCATGGTTTCGCCGCTCCTGTGGTCCAAGGTGGCACGCGGGCTGTCTGCCGGCAGAGTGCAGTCTGTGGCTGTGCGTCTGGTGGTCGAGCGGGAACAGGAAATTCGGGCGTTTATTCCAGAGGAATACTGGGAAGTCTTCGGCGATCTTGCTACCGCCAAGTCTGAGAAGCTCCGTTGTCAGGTGACCAAGGTCGATGGCAAGAACTTCCGACCTACCAGCAAGGAAGAAACTGATGCTGCGCTGGCCATTCTCAAAGCAGCAGAATATCAGGTGGCAAAGCGGGATGACCGTCCTACATCTTCCAAGCCAAAACCTCCGCTAATCACTTCAACTCTGCAGCAGGCAGCGAGCACACGACTTGGTTTCGGAGTGAAGAAGACCATGTTGATGGCGCAGCGCCTCTACGAAGCTGGCTATATCACCTACATGCGTACCGATTCCACTCATTTGAGTAATGATTCCGTAGCCATGTGCAGGGACTACATCAGTGACAATTTTGGTAAAGACTATTTGCCCGAAAAGCCCTTGCAATACAGTTCCAAAGATGGGGCGCAGGAGGCTCACGAAGCAATCCGTCCCAGTGATGTAAAGGTGCTGCCTGAGCGTCTTCAGAATATGGAGCATGATGCAGTGCGGCTCTATGACCTGATCTGGAAGTACTTTGTTGCCTGCCAGATGCCGCCAGCCCGTTATTTAAGTAGCAGCATTACAATCGCTGCGGACAAATACGAATTGCGCACCAAGGGTCGCATCATGCAGTTCGACGGTTATCTGAAAGTTATGCCGTCGAAAGAAGAAGATGTAGTACTGCCAGCGGTGGAAGTTGGCGATCAGCTACAACTGGAAAAACTGGACCCCTTTCAGAATTTCACCAAGCCACCACCACGATTCACTGAAGCCAGTCTGGTCAAAGAGCTGGAGAAGCGTGATATCGGGCGGCCTTCGACCTACGCCTCTATTATTTCCACGATTCAGGATCGTGGCTATGTGAAAGTAGAGAATAAGCGGTTCTATGCCTTGAAAATGGGCGACATCGTTGCTGAGAGACTCATAGAAAGCTTTTCAGATCTGATGAACTACGACTTCACAGCCAAGATGGAAGACTCTCTTGACGAAGTGGCGGAAGGTAGCACCAACTGGAAAAAGCTGTTGGATGATTTCTACAGTGGATTTACCAGTCAGTTAGCTGAGGCCGAGCTAAAAGATGGGGGGATGCGTGAAAATAATCCAACGGACACCGATATAGAGTGCCCCAAGTGTGGCCGTCACATGCAGATACGCACGGCATCAACTGGTGTTTTCCTTGGATGCTCAGGTTATTCGCTGCCACCAAAAGAGCGTTGTAAGAGCACTATAAACCTGACCCCCGGGGAAGAGGCAATTCGCACGGATACTGCAGAAGAGGCCGAAGAGCAGGAGAATATCCAGCTTCGGCATAAACGACGTTGCTCAATCTGTAATACCGCTATGGATTCCTATCTCATAGATGAGAAACGCAAGTTGCATGTGTGCGGAAGAAATCCTGATTGCAGCGGTTTTGAAGTGGAAGAGGGAGAGTTCAAGATTCGTGGCTACGAAGGACCCGTTATCGAATGTGATAAATGTGGTGCCGATATGCAGCTGAAGACAGGACGTTTCGGGAAGTACTTCGGTTGTACCAGCGAAGACTGCAAAAATACGAGAAAGCTTCTACGGAATGGGCAACCTGCACCGCCTAAAATGGATCCGGTGCCTATGCCGGAATTAGAGTGCGAAACCGTGGACGATCACTACATACTGCGTGATGGTGCTTCTGGTATTTTTCTGGCTGCAAGTCAGTTTCCAAAGAACCGTGAAACTCGTGCTCCACTGGTTAAAGAGCTTCTGCCTCACAAGGACGAAATAGATCCGAAATATGAGCATCTATTCAGTGCGCCGGTGGAAGACGATGACGGAAATCCGACCTTGGTGCGCTTTAGTCGTAAGACCAAAGAGCAATATGTGCAGAGTGAAATTGATAAAAAAGCAACGGGCTGGAAAGCGTTCTATAAAGACGGTGCCTGGGAAATTACTCGCCCTGAGAAAAAGAAGGCTACTCGCAAGAAAGCGAAAAAAAAGTCAAAGTAGTATAGTAAAGGCAGTGCGTAAAAATCACGCACTGCCTTCAATATGTGCTAACTGACGCCTTAGATATTGCGCCGAATCACCCCGACACTAATTCCTTCGATACTAAAATCCTGATTTCGCATATCTACTTCAATTGGAGAGAAATCCGGGTTTTCAGCAATGAGTCGTAGTTTGTATTTACTGCGACTGGTTTCCAGGCGCTTAACTGTTACTTCATCTTCAATTCTGGCAACTACAATGTCACCATTATTGGCACGATCAGTTTTGTGTACCGCCAGCAAATCATCTTCATAGATTCCAATATCAACCATGCTGGTGCCTTTAACCGTGAGTAGGTAATCAGCACTGGGGTTGAACATGTCTGGAGGGACTTCACAATAAGAATCGATGGATTCTTCTGCCAGTATGGGGCTGCCAGCTGCAACCTGGCCGATTATAGGCAGGCCAAGTTGTTCATTGATTGGCAGTTTGATACCTCGCGAGGTACCCGGAAGCATTTCGATGGCACCTTTTCGAGCCAGGGCACGTAAATGTTCCTCTGCTGCATTAGGTGACTTGAAACCCATTTCTTCCGCAATTTCAGAGCGAGTGGGAGGAAAGCCGGTTTCCTGCAGGTAACTCTTGATATAGTCCAGTATCTGTTCCTGACGGGAAGTAAGTTTGTTCATAACAATCTCTTAAGTTCCAATATTCAGCGTAATCAATGACTTCCAGCAGCGATATCGCAGATGACTCGAAGTGCTGGAAAACTGATAACTGTAATTATATACAGTTATCTGGAGATGAGGAATATTCTTTAGAGATTTTTATCAACTGACAGCAAGCAGCTGTTCGCCGGCAGTTTCACCTGTCTGTAGCAACGCCGGAGGCGCTAGATAATCTGGAAGTCGTCCCCCAGGTCCAGCAGGTCTGGCTCCAGGTCGGCGAGAGGATTGGAGAAGTTTTCAGGAATCAGAGTCTGATCTGAATAGATCTGATCCTCTTCATTGAGTTCGTAGGGGCTACGCCAGTCTTCCGGGGCTTCAGCGGCAGCAATGTGGAGGGTTTGCCAGGTGGCGCGATCATATTCACCAACTTCACCATCAATCAATTGATATTCGATGGTGCCACTGGCTTCATCAATCGCTACAACTTCGAACAGGTTTCCGCTGATTACGTCCTGATACCAAGCGGAAACTTCAGGCATGAGTGAGTTCATGGCTGCGTCTCCTGGCTAATTATTTTTCAACCGCTGGCTTAATTCCGAATACAACTCCCGTAATATTTCTCGTCGCAGGGTTTTGGAGTGGCGAACCACCGCTGGCTCGCGCATATTTTTTATTTCCGCTTTCGGGCAAATAAAGATTTACCTTCATTTCGCGTTAACTATAGAAACAATTTGCGACAAAAAGGAAGCACTTTCCAGCGGAAAATTGTTACAAGCTGAGTGAAGAAATTAAGACTGATTGCTAACTGCTTGAACCGCTGATGAATCTTATTTTGCGAGCAGTTGTCGAATAGGTGATAATTTCTTTTACCAAGCGAGCGCAATTCAAGTGACCGAAGATAATCTTTCCCCAGGCGCCCTCATGCTGGATGTGGAGGGCTTGCAATTAGCTGATGAAGATCGTCTGCTGCTACAACGATCCGTAGTTGGCGGTGTCATATTATTCAGCCGTAATTACAGTGATCCCAGGCAATTGTCAGCTCTGGTGGGAGAAATTCGGGCGTGTAATCCGAATCTTTTGTTAGCTGTGGATCAGGAGGGAGGGCGCGTACAACGTTTCCGTGAAGGATTCGTCAGCTTGCCAGCAGTTCATTCCCTTTCTGCAATCTACGACGAGTCTCCGGAAGAGGGTAAGAGACTGGCCCAATTGCATGGCTGGGTAATGGCATCGGAGGTGCTTTATTACGGGCTGGACTTCAGTTTTGCGCCGGTCCTTGACTTATATAACTCCGATTCTGAAGTAATTGCAGAGAGAGCATTTGCAGAACAAGTTGATGCAGTGGTTGATCTTGCTACTTCATACATTACCGGAATGAATGATGCCGGGATGATTGCAACGGGAAAACACTATCCTGGTCACGGCACTGTAAAGGCTGACTCCCATACCAGTCTGCCCTGCGATGAAAGAGATGCAGATGCAATTCTGGCAACAGACTTTCGCGTGTTTGCCCAAATGATAAATCAGCTGGACGGTATTATGCCGGCCCACGTGGTGTATCCAAGCCTTGATTCGGAGAGCGCCGGATTTTCCAGATTCTGGATTCAGGAGAAACTGCGGGGTCAATTAGGATTCGAAGGCATAGTCTTCAGTGACGACCTGAGCATGGCAGCGGCCCATGCCGGCGGCGGTCCCGTGGAGAGAGCAGAGAAAGCTTTGAATGCAGGTTGCGATATGGTGCTGGCCTGCAATGACAGAGAAGCTGCTCTGGCCATCGCGGGGTACCTGGAGGAAACGGGACATCCAGGTAATCACGGGTTAGCGAGTTTGCGAGCTACACCGAAACCCGAACTGCCAAATTTATTTGATAATGAAGCCTGGAATGCGGCCCTGGTCGATCTTCAGGTGTTGCACAGCTAGACCCGGGAGGTAGCGAAAATGGAAGATGTAACCCTGATGGAAGCTCTGTCAGATCTTGGATGGGGAGTGGAGCTTTTTGCAGTCGTTACCCTGACGCTACTGTTCCGTTATATCGCTATGCGCGCACTGGCGGTGCTGGGAAAGCAACTGGAAAAAACTGAAAACGTCTGGGACGACGCCCTCTTCGAAGCGGCTCAAAAACCTGTCAGTTGGTTCATCCTCATCATGGGCATACTGTGGGCCATCGATATTAGCGAAGGGTACATAGAAACCTCTCTATTCAATGCCAGCAATCTTGGGATAGTCCGCCAGATCACTTTCATTGTCCTTGTGATGTTGTTTCTGGTGCGCTTCATCAAGCTGGCCGAAGCACGACAGCTGGAGAGTATGAAGGGGCAGGCCGCACAGGATCAGTCTCTGGATCCGACCACTGTTCATGCGTTGGCCAAGTTGCTGCGATTATCTGTGGTAATTTCTGCAGTACTGGTGGCATTGCCAACTCTTGGAATAGAAATAACTGCATTGCTTGCCTTTGGTGGAGTGGGTGGAATTGCTGTAGGTTTCGCGGCGCAGGACTTGCTGGCGAATTTTTTTGGAGGACTGATGATCTATCTGGACAGGCCATTCGCCATAGGGGACTGGATTCGGTCGCCAGACAGAAACATTGAAGGGACCGTAGAAAGCATCGGCTGGCGCCTGACTGTGGTGCGCACTTTCGATAAGCGCCCGCTATATATTCCAAATTCGATCTTCAATAGCCTGTCATTGGAGAACCCATCTCGCATGAGTAACCGCCGGATTAAGGAAACCATAGGAATCAGATATCAAGATTCGGCGAAAATGGGTGCAATCGTGGAAGATGTGAAGAGCATGCTGCAAAACCATGATGAAATTGATGCCACGCAGACACTCATCGTAAATTTCAACGCCTATGGTCCGTCATCTCTGGATTTCTTTATCTACACATTCACCAAGACTACAAACTGGATTCGCTTTCACGAAATCAAGCAGGATGTAATGTTGAAGATCGTGGAAATAGTGCATAGCCATGAAGCAGATTTTGCCTTTCCAACTACTACTATTGATGGCCTGGACGCATTGCGCCCCGAACCCGGTTAACAGAATATTCCATGCTGCCATCAGATATCGAAGCTGTGCATAGTCGTGCACAGTGTCTTTTCACCGAGTCAGAAGTAGAAGCTGCGCTGGACCGGCTTGCCCGGGAAATCTCTTCCGTGTTCTCTGACGCCAATCCGGTGCTGCTCTGTGTGATGAACGGTGGACTGGTTATGGCTGGCAAACTGGCAACTCGCATGGCGTTTCCGCTGCAACTGGATTACTTGCATGCAACTCGCTATCGCGATCGTACCAGTGGTACTGATTTGGAATGGAAGAAGTATCCAGAGCTGGATCTGACGGGTCGTTCTGTGTTGATCGTCGATGATATTCTCGACGAAGGTGCAACACTGGCGGAAATCCTGAACTATGTGAAACAGCAAAATCCGGAGAAGGTATCGGTGGCTGTGTTAGTCGACAAGAAGCATAGTAGAAAGGTGCCAGGTATCACAGCTGACTTTATAGGTCTGGAGGTGGAAGACTACTACGTTTATGGCTATGGCATGGACTACAAAGGCTATCTGAGAAATATTGCAGGCATATATGCGGCAGATCCTGCCGATAGCAACTAGTCCAGCTCTACCAGGCGCGGTAGAGAAGTAAAGAGTAGTGCTTTCCTGGTAGGACGAGACTCCATAGCTGCGAATAGTTCTGCATACCTGTCCAGTTGTTCATAATGTCGCTGTTTCTGACTTTTTATGAACTGTTCTTCGTTCATTGATGGGGCTGGCTTGCCAGACTTGTAGTCGATGATCCAGCGAGAGCCTTCGCCGTCGATGAAACTTCGATCGACAATATGATTACTGACAAAGCCAGATTTGCTGGTAGAGCTTAGTGCAAGTTCGCAGCTGCTCTCTTCTAATTCCGGCTGGAATATCCATTGCAGGTCAGGATGGTTTACAGTTGTACGAATGGATTGCGCCATGTGTGTCAGTATTTTTTGCAACTCTTCGTCATTCAGACCAAAGCGCCGTAGCTGTAAAGTCCAGTATTGATTTTGCTCATCAAGCCTGGCCAGGTAGTCGTCCTGACTTTTCGCCTTCACATAATGTTCCAGACAGGCATGAATGAGAGTTCCGATCTCGCTTTCCAGTTCCAGATCTTCCTGTGGCTCATCTTCTGCGTCGTCGGGTTGCTCGAGAGCATGGCGCTGTATCAGTTCGGACTCTATTGCTGTTTGCCTTATGGGTTTTATGAATCGAACTATAGGAGTAATCGCAGGCAAGTCCAGATACTGCTGCTTTCCAGCCAGAGGTCTTGCTCCTGTGTAATCTTCCAGGGCCGTTAACTTTAATCGTTCCTGATCTACGAGCTCCTGCCAGATTCTGGCGAGGAGAGAGCCGGACTCGGGTGCCTTGACCTCACCTTCCTTGTCCCGGGGTAAGATGGCAAGAATGCTTGCTGACTTACGCGCTCTTGTTACAGCAATGTACAACAGTCTCGAGCTTTCAAGTTGTTGTCGGGTTTTCTGTTCATAGCGCAGTAGCTGATACAGAGATGAGTCTTCGGAGCCGGTTTCGGTGACTCCGGCCAGAAATAGCCGTTGCTCATTTTGCTGGTTAAGCCTTTGATGCCAGATCAACAGATTCTTGTCGTCGCTTCTGGGCGATCGATTCAATCCGGGCAGTATCACATGGTCATACTCCAGACCCTTCGCCTTATGCATTGTTAACAGATGCAGACCTGCTGCATGCTCATCGGCTACCGGGCTGGGAACAAATGCTTCCGCCAGAATTTCCTCGAAGCGGAAAAAATCCGCGAGCCCTCCGGCGACTTCCTGCTCATCAAGTAACTGATAAAAACGTTCTACGCTGGCCTGATCCAGACTATCCTGGCAGACAAAATATCCTCTGAGCAGGTTCCACGCAGCCTCAACGCAGTGACGCAGACTTTCCCGAAAGCGCATTTCCATTACAAACGCCATGGCCGAAATAAAACCTGGAAGCACATCCCGGGCATGGGAAGAAAGCGATGTAACGCTCTCAAAATCCTGCAGAGCCTCCCACAGACCCTGCTCCTGCGAATGCCTGGAGAGGGTCAGCAGGTCAGCGGCGTCTAATCCACACCAGGGGGCGCGGAGGAGGGCGAGCCAGGCTAATCTGTCTCCGGGATGCAGGACGATCCGAACCAGACTGGTAAGATCCGAAATCAGTGGAAGTGAATCCAGACGGTCGATATCCGTGGCAGTCCACTGTAATTTCGCGGCACGTAATGCAGGTATCAGTGTTTCTAACTGACTTCGGGTTCGTACCAGGATTGCAATACTGTCCGCAGGATAATTGCGTTTTATTGTGCTTACTTTTTCCGCTACCCAATCGGCTTCCGCCAGTTGTGCAAGACTGCGTTCTGGCGGCTCGAAGTGAATTACTTCTGCTTCAATACCTTCGCTATCGCTTCCGTCATGAATGATATCGGCTGGAGAATAGGGCACAGCTCCACGGGAGATATTGGCTGCCGCCGGAAAGGCTGTACTGAAAACATCGTTAACCCATTCGACAACCGGACGCTGAGAGCGAAAGTTACTACTTAACTGAAGTGCCTGAAGGGTCAGGTCTCCCAATCCATTCTCCAGTACACCGAGATAGATGCCGACGTTAGCGTTGCGAAACCCGTAACAGGATTGCATGGCATCACCCACCAGGAACAGGCTGCGGCCATCGGACTGAGTCCAGCCAGCAGTCAGTCGTTGTAATAGTTCCAGCTGAAGTTGGGAAGTGTCCTGAAACTCATCCACCAGAATGTGGTTAATGACGTTATCAAGAGCCATTGCAAGATCTGTAGGTTGATCCGAGTCCCCCAGTGCCATTAAAGCTGCGGCACCGGTTTGGGTATAGTCGACAACCTTGAAGTTTCTGAAAGCCAGCAATAGCTGAATGTTAAGCGCTTGCAGTACATGACAAAGGGCTACCTGAAATCGCCATTGTTTGTCATCTGCTTTGGGGTCAGGTAGTAAACGAATATAGTTTAGGGCTTCCCGTAAACTGGCATCACACTGCAGGCTTTCTACC
This sequence comes from uncultured Pseudohongiella sp., assembly GCA_965227685.1. Classification (GTDB taxonomy): domain Bacteria; phylum Pseudomonadota; class Gammaproteobacteria; order Pseudomonadales; family Pseudohongiellaceae; genus UBA9145. The sequence continues at coordinate 765,452 of CBDDGA010000002.1, forward strand.
AGTGCTTTGCGCTCGTCTTTTTCGTTGCCTGGTGGAAATCCGTGGTTTTTGTTGGCAGCCCTGAGCCAGTCCCCGTCTTTTTTTAATAGAATCGAGAGCAGAAAATGCCAGAGTTGCAGGTCAGCATGACTGGCGGCGGGTAATTCGGATAAGGGAAACCGATCTGTCAGTTCAGCGGGCAGTTCTCCGGCTGCACTCTTGTTGTGAGCGGCATAATTAAGCAGCATCAGAAGAGTGTCGCTGGAAGGGTGTAATGCCAGTCGTGCTTCATCGAGAGATTCAGCGATCAGTTCTTCTAAACTGTGTTGCAAATAGTGTTTTGTGGCAGAGGAATCTTGAGTAAGTGCCTGAATATAGTTCGCCCACTGATCCCGCTGGTAAAGAAGGTTTATCAGCTGCTGTTCAATGGCTCCGATATCATTGTCCAGATGCCGCAATACAATATCGATGGCATCGGCCAGATCAGAGTCGTCTTCAAGTTGCGCCAGTGTTGCCTTTGCAGCTTCACGAAAGACCGGTTCAATATTTTCAGTAACAGCCGGGTTGCCACCAACCTGTGACAGAATCGGGAGCTGATTAGCAAGATAGAAGCAAAAACTGTCTATGGTCTGGATTCTCAGACGCCCCGGATTGTCCAGTAAGCGCCAGTTATGCCTGATATTGCTTTGCAGGACCGAACCGGCAATAGTCAGGCGCAGCTCGCTAATTACATCGTTTGCATTTTCCTTGCCATCCAGGCATCGCTGCGCCCAGTTCAAGACACTGATTACCCGATCCCGCATTTCACTGGCCGCTTTTCGGGTAAAGGTTATTGCCAATACTTCTTCTGGCTCGTCACAGACAGCTAACAACTTCAGATAACGCAGGGTCAGTAACTCGGTTTTGCCTGATCCAGCGGGTGCCTGAACAATAAAGGAATTACCAATGTTGAGTGCCTGATCTCGCGCCGACTGATCGGGAAGTTGTACCTTCATGGCAGTTCCTTTTCGATACTCGAACCTGCCACCAGCTCATCGATGCGACACAAGTTCCCCAGAGAACAGTAACGGCAGGTCAGAGTACCGTTTGCTGGATCCACATTGACAGAGCCGTTCTTGAACTGATCAGCAAATGATTCGACCTTGGCGGTAAATTCGCTGGTCAGCTCGGACCAGTCCTGCTTTACATAGCGATCATCGGAGCTGGCTTTTATGCGGGAATGAAATTCCCCATCCGCAGCAAGTCCCGAATAAGAAATATTTGCTGCATTGAGATGGGCGATCGAAACTGCGTTCACTGGCGCAGCTTGCTGACTCATCATCACTGTGTAGTAAAAAGGAATTTGCAAATCCTCCGGACGATCTGCCAGCCAGGAACTGTTTGATGCTGTTGATTTGCCAGTCTTGTAGTCAATAACAGCGAGGCCGCCATCAGCGAGTTGATCTATGCGGTCGATTACCAGATTGAACTGCATTCCCTGGTAATGCCATTGGTGGCGTTCCTCACGACCTATAACCTGAAAGCTGCGGCGTCCATGTTCTGCATCCGGGTTAGTGAGGAAGAGTTCAAGCAAGTTTTTGATACGTTGATATTCGATCTCACGAAATCGTGGAGTCATTAATCTGCTGTGGCGGCTATTCAGAAACGTAATGGCTTCACTGGCAGCTGCTTCACAGAGAGCGGTGATCTCTCCTTTACTTAATTGCTCCAGCTGTTGCTTGCTGTGTATAGATTGATACAGAAATTCCAATGAGCGGTGAATGGCGCTACCACGAGCCATTTTGCTCAGGCCACTGGCAAATGCTTCCATTGGCTCAGCCTCAAGCCGATGCAATGCGAAAGCTCTGAATGGACAACTGGACTGATCACTAAGAACCTGGTGTCCACCAAGACTTCCGCCGTCAGTCAGTAATGGAACCTTGTCTCTGTCAGTGGCAATCAGGAGTGAATTTCCATTGTCCTGATATCGGCTATGACTTTCGTTTGCAATCGCAAGAGTATTTGTATCCAGATCATATCGCTCCACCTGGGAAGCATAGCTGCTGACCCTGAACTCCTGATCACCATTGCTACAGTGATGACTGACATTGAACTCTGTTGCCGCCGCGTTGTTTAACAGCTCCAGGCTGGCAGTGGCCATTGCGTGTTGAATATCGCTATGGCTGGCTGGGAGTTGCTGCTCTTTCTGCAGGCTATAGGGAAGAAAAGGATTTGCTTTTACCGCGGGAGGCCAAACCTGATCATTAAAGTTCAATAGCCAGATATGATCGAACTGAAGGCCTGCTGCCTCTTCGATGCTGTATTGGGATATCTGACAGCGGGAGTCGAAAGTCTGGCTCTGTCTGCTGTTCACACAGAGATTGCGCAGACACGCCAGCGCTTTGGATAAATCGATGTTCCCCGTTACTGTTGTCAGATTACTCAGACGTGTAAGTGCCTCATTCCAACGCTGAACGTGCAGACGTTGACGAGGAGTAAGGCTACTTCCTGGCCAGTTGAAATCCTCCAGTACTGACTTAAACAATGAAGCCCAGTTTCGGGGGGTATCCCATTTTTTACTCTGCCGGATGTGTTCTCTCGTCGATAGCAAAGCTCTGCCGAGTTCGGGACAGAAGTACTCTTTATCTTCCATCCGTGCAAAGAGACTTATCTCCTGACTCAGGCAGCGATCTGAAAGATTGCGCCGCAGCTGCTTCTCCAGTGCCTGTCGTTGCAGCCCTTCATTGGAGTCTGTTAGCACGAAGGGTGATCTGAGAAGGCGGCAAATGTTTTCGCTGATCTGCTCGTCTTTAAGCAGATCCAGCAACAGGAAAGCATCATGTATCACAGCTTCCTGGGTCAGGTTGCGTCCGCTATGGCTGGTGTTAATCCGGGTGTGTGTTGTATCAAATTGAATCAGGTAGTTTTCGTCCAGTACGCAGGCGAGTGTGTGGTGAAATTCACTGCGCTGTTTCTCGTCAAGTTCACCGATTATCCCGATATGTATATCGTTATCTCTGCTTACCAGTTGCTTTGCCCAGGCAGCGACGTAATCGAATTCGTCCTTCTGTGAATGAAACTGGAAACGCCGCCTGGGTGCGTCAGAACTTTCATAATGATAGTTATGCGTATCTACCTTTGAATGTTTGCCAATCAAAGAGAATAGCTCGGCATAAAGCGGAGGAGGCTGGTAGAAGTTTACAAGAATGATTTCATTGGCTACCGGAAGTTTGCGATTTGATGTCAGGTCCTGGTTAATCTGCACCAGACAATCCGCCAGGCTGGCAATACTGCGCTGGTGACAGCGCTGTTCAAATTTGGCGGACCAATTCAAAAACGCAGCTATATCGGGTATGACTCTATAGGATTCAAGCACTTCCAGATGATCCTGATCGAGCCGCCATTGTTTCATCAGCTGGTAGGCCCGGCTTACCGCATTTGCTGTTTCTTCAGGATTGAGTAAGGGTAATGTTTCCAGCGACTCCTCGATTATTTCTATCCAGATAAAAATCTCTTCACTACTGGTCAGCGCCTGTAACTGATTGTAAGGCTCGATTCCCTGTTCAGCGAACTGTTGCCAAAGATCGGTAATCCATAAATCGATACTCTGTACCCGGGGAGTCAGATAGACCGGCTTTTGCAATTCAGCATAGGCATGAGTGATGATATCCCTCAAACGATTGTTAGGAACGAGTAGAGTTGCTCCTCGGGAAAGCGGCTCCCTGATCGATTCTATATCAAGCCTGCGAATGGTCATTGCTGGGATTTTGCTTCAGTGAGGTTCTTTATCCACTGAAGTAATTCTGTCCGATTGCCTCGAAATACGATGCGAGAGGATTTCTTAAGCAGTTGGTAGTCATACATGGGGTCGTAGTAGTTTCTGAGTAATTCTTCTATCCAGATCTTATGACCGTCTATGCCCAAACCCCGGCTCTGCTGCGCCAACGCGTCCTGCAACATGAGCTGGATTGTTTTGTAGCGTTCGAGTCCAAGACGTTTTCGAATACGGAACAGGGCATCGGTCAGGGATTTAGAGAATTGCTCCTCCGCCGTATCGGGATCGTCCTGCTTATAGGCCTGGTAGTTGGACTGGATATAGTCCAGATGGATTGTGTCTATCCTGTTATCAAGAGTGTCCTCGAGCATTGCGATGGGGGCCTGCAGCATCCGCTGATGTAAATCCAGGGGGACTGACAGCGAACCAATAGCCCGGCTTTCATCTTCGATAGCGATTCGCCTGTTACCGGACCAGTCCAGATGCAAACAGCGCGCCGCCAGCGCATTCTCGAAATCTATCTGGGCCGGCTGCGGCTCTACCTGTTTACCGAACGCTGATCCTCGATGATTGGCGAGACCTTCCAGGTCAAGACTGTTCTGCAACTGGTTTATGAAGTGGGTTTTACCGCTTCCGGTTTTGCCGGCAACGACTACCATGTTGTCGTCGCTGGCCAGAGCGGCGATTGTTTCCAACAAAAATCGCCGCAGTGCCTTGAAGCCACCATTGATACGTGGGACAGCCATGCCCTGATCATTAAGCCACTGCTGTACGATGCTGGATCGAAGGCCTCCGCGCCAGCAGTAAATCGCACAGTTCTCATGCTGTGTGCAAAATGCCTTCCATTGCTGCAACAGTTTCTCGCGAACCTCTGCATCCACTAATTCATAACCCAGCTCTATCGCAGCCTCGCGGCCGTTTTTGCGGTAAGTGGTTCCTATTTTCTGTCTTTGGGGATCAGTCAGCAGAGGAATATTTGTAGCTGAGGGTAGAGAGCCGCGACTGAATTCAGCTGGTGAACGCAGGTCCAGTAGAGGGATGTTGTTGCGAAGCAGATCGGGAAAGCTATCTGCATTTATCAGATCAGTCATGTATCGGGTGCTGCTACCGGGTAGTAGTGCTTTGCGGTTACAAGTGTACCACCGGCCCCATGGGTTCCCTAACCACGTACCCATTCAATGTCTGTGTTCACAGAGACTGCCGATGAAAAATCCAGTAAGAGAGAAATGCAGCAAGAAGATGATCAGGAGCTGGAACAGGAAACCTATATAGCCGGGAAATCCTTTCCCGGCTAATAGTGAGATCATCACCGATCTGAAACCCTATTCAGATCGGGAGTTTGCATTGATCGCTCCGGCAAGCCGGAGGGCGCTTCCGTTGCCACATCCTGTGGCACGCCTTGCATCATCCTTGATTGCAACTTCCATGTTTAAACTTTCGACAGGAACCTGATGGGCACCTGGAGAGTTTTCGTCGATCAATGCGATACATCTGATCTTCTTGTTGTTAACTATAGCAGCGGCTCAGAAAACATGGATGAAAGTTAGCAATAAGCGAGGTGCCAATAGCGCATGTAATTGCATAAGAGCTGGCGTAATTCCTGCACATGATTTCTTTGAACGAATTTCTCTGAGCGAAATTCAGACAATCAGGCTTCTTCTGCCTGCATAGAACTGTTTTCAGGATACTCACTATGAAACATCGCACACTGATTTTAGCCGCACTAGTAACCCAATTGCTGGGATGCACCAGCTTGAATTCAGTCTATCAGGAATCACGAGAGCTATTCGAAGCGAGCAAATTGCTCGGCACTGGCGAAGTTGTCCGTGATACGAACTGGGTGATTCCAGCTCATTCCTCTTTTTATGTTGCTCGCAGCAATCATCTAAGTAACAGTAATCCGGAACATGCGAATGCCTTGATTGGTTTGCTGGAGACTGCCATAAGCAACAGCTTCAGCGGCGTGCGTATTGGGCTGTTCCCGGAGTCTACTGATTTTGCGCTACGTTCAGCACAAAGAGCCGGTAGCAACTATGTGGTCTATCCCCGCTTGTTACGCTGGGATGATCGGCTTGGTACCTGGACCGAGGTAATGACCTCCCTGAGACAGGATAGTAATGAAGATATTGTTGCGGGATTCGGCTTGGATCAGGCTCTGGTGCAGCTTATTATCATCGATGCAAACAGTGGCAAACAGGTAGATTTGGCCAGGATTGAATCAGGGAGTGGATGGTTGAGCTTATATGGCGACAATCCTGCCACTATCCTGCTGCCCAGTTTGATGGAGTATTTTTCCAGTCTAAAAGTTTAAATGTACAGGCTCGCCTGCTTGGCCTGCACAGCTCTGACGGGCAGGTAAGTAGCTATCGATAAACCGGAAAACAATAACGCCAGCAGCAGCGCTTCACCTGATCCCTTTTCCCTGGTGGCAAAAATCAAATCCCGCGGTCCTGCGCCCGTGCACCTTTGGGATCCTCCTTTCTGCGGCGATATCGATATGCAGATTCGTCGCGATGGCACCTGGGTTCACGAAGGTAAACCCATTCGGCGGCCTGCCATGGTTCAGTTATTCGCCTCGGTATTGAAAAAAGAGGGGGATGATTTCTTTCTCGTGACACCAGTGGAGAAGGTTGGAATTCAGGTGGAAGACTGTCCGTTTCTGATCACCGCAATGGAGGTTGAACAGATAAACGGGCAACAGATGCTTCGCTTCACAACAAATACTGACGAGCAGGTAGTCGCAGATGAGGAACACCCACTCAGGGTGCATTCTGACGGCACCAACGGCGAGCCGCATCCAACTGTGCATGTCCGCAGTGGGTTGAATGGTTTAATCATCAGGTCAGTGTTCTATCGCCTGGTAGAACTGGCCGAGTCAGAACCGGGAGGCGGGCAGCAGCAGGGCGTCTTTAGTGCCGGGGTGTTCTTCCCGTTTATGGATGCCAGCTAGTCCTCGGGTGCAGTGGAATCTGATGCTGGCCGGGGTTCGCTACGAAATACTGTATCGAGATCATCTACGACTGATTCAACCAGTTCTATCGTGACTTTTGTTCCCTCAACCCCTTGCTGGTGGAGATAATTTGCCGCCTGCTTGCCTTTGATGAGGCCATAATCTGCCGCCTTAACAGTGCTGCTTGCCACTTCGGCTGAAGCCAGTGCGAGTGGGGTGGTAACAAATCCGCAATTACTTAGACTGGCTGCGAGAATCACTAGCAGACTGCCGTGTTTTATCACGTGCCTGATCGCCTTCATTTTTTCATTCCTGAGTACCATTGCTGTCTTCAAGTGTAGTCCACCTAAAGCCGCGAAAAGGCCGATCTTATTGACCTGTAAGGGCAAAAGCGGCATGATTAGCGCCTTTTTTTCGGGACCGTCTAAGGCCAAAGTGCAGGAAGCGCTTGCAGCATTATTCGCTGACGAAGTCGACAGGTTCCATTCACCTCAGCAAACATCTCTGGAGAATCCATGAAGGTTCTTGTTGGAATTAAGCGCGTAGTCGATGCCTATGTGCGGGTCAGGGTCAAATCTGACGGTACCGGTGTTGACCTTACAAACGCCAAGATGGCGATTAACCCGTTTTGCGAAATCGCTGTTGAAGAAGCAATCCGCTTAAAGGAGGCCGGCCAGGCCGAGGAAGTGATTGCAGTGTCTATTGGCCCGTCTGCTGCACAGGAACAAATCCGCACAGCTCTGGCCCTGGGATCAGACCGGGGCATCCTGGTAGAAACTGAAGAAGCGCTTGAGCCCCTGGCTATTGCCAAGGTCCTGAAAGCGATTATTGAAAAAGAAGGAATTGATCTGGTTATTCTCGGCAAGCAGTCGATTGATACAGACAACAATCAGGTGGGACAAATGCTGGCGGCATTGTGCAATCTTCCCCAGGGAACCTTTGCCTGCAATGCCGAGATCAAGGAAGGCAAGATAGAAGTTACGCGCGAAATCGACGGTGGTGAACAGACAGTACTGCTGGATTTGCCTGCAGTGGTTACTACTGATCTGCGTCTGAACGAGCCACGCTATGCGTCGCTGCCGAATATTATGAAAGCCAAGAAGAAGCCCATCGACACAATGAGTGCGGCTGATCTGGGCGTCGAGGTTGCTTCCAACATCAAGACATTGAGTGTTGCACCACCTGCTGAACGCAGTGCCGGTGTGAAGGTAGAGTCTGTGGAAGAACTCGTCAGCAAATTGAAAAATGAAGCCAAGGTAATTTAGGAGTTTCCATGTCAATTTTAGTTATAGCTGAACACGATAACGGGACTCTGAAGAAGGCAACACTGAATACAGTTACTGCCGCCACTGCAATTGGTGGCGATATTGACATTCTGGTTGCCGGCTCAGGCTGTGATGCTGCTGCTCAGGAAGCGGCGCAGACAGCAGGAGTTGCCAGGGTAATAGTCGCCGATAATGCGTGCTATGAACATCAACTGCCCGAGGCGGTAGCGCCACTGGTAGCTGAAGTAGGCAAGGGGTATAGCCATGTTCTGGCAGCTGCCACGACTACTGGCAAAAACCTGATGCCGAGAGTAGCGGCCTTACTGGATGTGGGTCAGATCTCCGACATAATCGAAGTAAAAGGTGAAGATACCTTTGTGCGCCCGATTTATGCCGGCAATGCCATGGCCACGGTACAGACATCGGATCCGATCAAGGTAGTTACCGTTCGAACTACAGCCTTTGCCGAAGCAGAGCAGGGCGGCAGTGCTGCGGTCGAGACTAATGCTCACGCAGTCGAACAGTCTCAGGCCTCCTTCGTGGGTGAACAATTGTCACAGTCCGAGCGCCCCGAGCTGACCGCGGCATCGGTAGTGATATCCGGTGGCCGTGGTATGCAGAATGGTGAAAATTTCGCGCTGCTGGAGAAAGTAGCAGACAAGCTTGGAGCCGCTATTGGTGCTTCGCGGGCTGCTGTCGATGCGGGCTTTGTACCAAATGACTATCAGGTTGGTCAGACCGGGAAGATCGTAGCTCCTGATCTCTATATAGCCGTGGGTATTTCTGGTGCTATCCAGCATCTGGCTGGAATGAAGGACAGCAAAGTGATTGTCGCGATCAACAAAGATGAAGAAGCACCGATCTTTCAGGTAGCGGATTACGGTCTCGTCGCTGATCTTTTCAAGGTCCTGCCCGAGTTGGAAACCGCTCTCTGATTGATCAGTCAGAGGCTCAGCTGCTCAAAAAAAGCCCGGTTATACCGGGCTTTTTTATGTCTGAGATTTCCGTTACTCCGCAGATGAAGGAGGAGTATCCTGCTGCTGACGCTTTCTCACTTCTCTGGGGTCATTGGGAGCTCTACCCCGGAAGCGCGATTCCTGTGCCGGCTGTGCGATTTTAGTCACTGCTTCTTCGGTTTTTGGTCTGGCGTCAGACACCGGAGATTTTTCCTCAACAGGTGTAGCCTGGGGTTTCGCAGTTTCAGATTGTGCTGCCTTATTCGATTCCGTAGCTGCCGGTGAAGGTTCAGCTGCAGATTTCTGATTGTTATTGTCAGATGCAGCGGTGCCTTGTACCTGAGGAGCCGCAGTTGGCCTGGCCTGTTCAGGTGACGGCTGTTGCTGGTCTTTTGCCGGTGTTTTATCCATCGTCTGCCGAGCAGAGGCCTTCTGGTTTTCCTGAGTTTCAACAGGAGCAGCCACGTTGCCATTCATTTCTGCTGGTGCGGCGGATTGAGCCGCTGCTGGCTGCTGTACCGGTGTAGTTGCTTCCTGTGCAGACGCTGTAGATTCTTGAGCAGGGGCAACTGGTTTCTCAGCCGCAGCCGCTTTCTCTGGTGTAGGCGCAGCCGCCTTCTCAGTTGTAGGCGCAGCCGCTTTTTCAGGAGCAGGCACAGCTGATTCTCGCGGAGTATCGTTTACTGAACTTTGATCTGTGGCTGCTACCTGAACGTCATTGGTCTGCTCTGCAGAATTCTCTGGTCGCGGCCCACGCTTTCGCGGCGTGGTATTGCGGGGTCGACGATCTCCTGAGCGACGCTGACCACCACCAGACGAGGGCTGGTTATTGTTAGCCGCTTCCTGCTTGTCATGCCTATCAGTTTTGTCATTACGCTCATTATTATTGCGATCACGACGTTCGTTGCGATCTTTCCTGTCACCGCGATCACCCCGGTTGCGGTTGCGACCGCCACCATCACGGGCATCTTTACGGTTGCCGCGTCCTTCGCCGCGAGCGTCATTGCGACGGTTATCGCGATCCTGATTGTTGTCGCGACTTCCCCGTTGATCGTCCTTGGTGCGGGCCTGTTTGTCCTGAGATCGCTGTTTATTTGGGTCCTGCTTGCGCTTACTGTCGTCACGCTTGCGGTTGTCACGATTATCTTTGCGTTCACCACCCCGGGCCTGTTTGCCCCGTTGGTTGCGGTTACGGTTGCGCCCGCCACGGGATTGATTCTTGCGTCCACGCTGCTGCTTCTTGCTCTCATCCTCATCACTGCCGAACAGGGAAGAGAACAAACGAGCGAAGAATCCCTTCTTTTTGGGAGCGGGCTTGCGCGGGGTAGGCACATTGCTGACGGAAGGTTTCTGCACAGCGGCCTGTTGCTTGTTATCCGGGCTGGCTTTCGCCTGTGGCTCAGGTTCGGTGACCGAATCCACTTCGTAAACTTCTGAATGGCGGTTTATCCCCGTAATTTCATAGTGGGGGGTTTCCATTTCAGGATTAGGAGTGATTGTAAGTTTGGTTTTACTGGCATCTTCAATTTCTGTCAGTGCCGCCCGCTTTTCATTCAACAGATAAGAAGAGACGATCAAGGGGACTGTTGCATTAACTTCTGTACTTTTCTGCTTGGCCGCTTCTTCACCGAGGATACGCAGGATAGAGAGCGAAAGTGATTCAACATCCCTGATGGTTCCCTGACCGCTACAACGGGGGCAAACGATGGCGCTGGTTTCGCCAAGGGACGGGCGCAAACGTTGACGGGACATTTCCAACAAGCCGAAGCGGGAGATACGGCCTACTTGCACACGGGCTCGGTCGGATTCCAGAGCATCGCGCATCCGGTTCTCAACTTCCCGCTGATTTCGATTGGAAGTCATGTCGATGAAATCGATAACTACCAGCCCGCCCATATCTCTCAAGCGGAGTTGCCGGGCAATTTCATCAGCTGCCTCAAGATTGGTGTTGAGGGCTGTTTCTTCGATATCTGCTCCACGGGTCGCTCTGGAGGAGTTAATGTCGATAGAGATAAGGGCTTCCGTTGGATCGATTACGACTGAACCACCGGAGGGCAGGCTCACTTCCCGCTGGAAGGCGCTCTCAATCTGGCTTTCAATCTGATAACGGTTGAAAAGAGGGAGCTTGTCTTCATACAACTTGATACGGCTTTCATACTGCGGCATTACCTGCTGAATGAAGCTCTGTGCTTCCTCATAGGATTCTTTGGTATCAAGAAGAACTTCGCCGATGTCCTTGCGCAAATAATCACGAATCGTGCGAATGATGACGTTGCTTTCCTGATAAATAAGGAAAGGGGCCGACTTTTGCGCGCCAGCTTCCTGGATGGCATCCCACACCGCCAATAAATAGTCCAGGTCCCATTGCAGTTCTTCGTGTTCCTTGCCCACACCGGCGGTGCGAACAATCAGGCCCATACCATCTGGAATGTTCAAGGCGCGTAGCGCTTCGCGTATTTCAGACCGGTCATCCCCCTCAATTCGGCGGGAAATTCCTCCCGCTTTGGGGTTGTTTGGCATCAAAACCAGGTAACGTCCAGCCAGGCTGACATAGGTAGTGAGAGCGGCTCCCTTGTTGCCACGCTCCTCTTTTTCCACCTGAACGATGACTTCAGTGCCTTCCGCCACCAGATCTTTGATGGTGGCTCTTTCGTTGTTGCCGCTGTTCTGCTTGTAGTACTGGCGGGATATCTCTTTCAGCGGCAGAAAGCCGTGGCGTTCAGCGCCGAAATCCACGAAAGCCGCCTCGAGGCTTGGCTCTACTCGAGTGACCTTGCCTTTGTAGATATTGGCTTTCTTTTGGATGCGGGTTCGGTTTTCGATGTCCAGGTCATAGAGTCGTTGGCCATCGACGAGTGCTACCCGGAGTTCTTCTTCCTGGGTCGCGTTGATTAACATGCGTTTCATGGGCTTCAGTCCTTTTAGCCAGGACAGAAAACTCAGGAGGGATTTTCGGCAGGGTAGTCCCAGATGCTATTAAGGCACCGGGGTCAGGGATTGTGTCCCCGTTGGTTTATTATTATTACGGCCCATTAAGAGCTGAGATAAATCGCTAATTCATCACTTCTGTAGTGCCGGAACAAGCGATAACACTCGTTGACCGGGTATTGTTCCTGGTCTTTGCAGACTACAGAATAAGTCTTCTAAGCTGTTGATTTACTTAAAATAAACCGTTCTTTTACTACACTTTTGGCCCATGTTTTGGCAGCTTTTACCCGCCATTTCGAAGGGCTGTCGAATAGATCCTGAATATCTGTCTGGTCTCCATGCTTTTTAGCAGCATGGGTTCTAATTCATTTCATAAGTGAACAGTACTGGCGGTTGCTGCTAATTCTCGGAACTAGTCTTAGGTCGCACCAAGCCTGATCACGGCTCTTTTTATTTCACCGGTTCTGTATCTAGCGCCCTCTGATGTCTTTTAGGCTGACTGGGGCCAATCCGGTATATGGAAACCTTAAGCAGGGCCCGGGCCCGGCGAAGTTGCCATGCATCTGGATCACAACTGGATTTTTATCCGATGACAATCCATCTATCGGCGTAATTAGCGCCTGTTGAAGGGGCTGCATGAGAACAATTTCTATCTCAGGACGCTTCTAAATACCTCCTACGGAAATAGGCAGGTAGATGCTTGCGCTGGACTATAGCAGTAATAACAGGATCGCTCAATAAAACCGCAAATTTGAACGATTGAAAAACCGCCGAAAAACAATAGCCTGCGAGAGGACATAACATTGTTAAATGAGCTTGTTTGTGATGTCTGGCCAGATCGTCTGCTCCTGTTTATAAAACAGTCAATTAATCACCCCGGGTTTCTTGATTAGGGAAAACTGCTGTGGTTAAAATAGCTCGCCACGTGGCTTTGCCATTGCGCAGACACATATACACGCGAAATGTAGTAACAAAAACAGCAATAACAAGTAAGTAATAGAACTGACAAAAATTGGTTCTGACCATGTGTCTGACAATGTTTTCCGAATGCTGGCTTTAGGTGGGCTGGCAACTGAATAAACTGACGACTGTACGCACAGACCTGGTTTATTCAGATGGGCACGGATTAAAGGAAGTAATAACTTCGCAAAGCTCGCAATAATAAATAAATTCAAAGTGTGACCGGTCGAACCACGACTGGCCTGAACACTCTGCACGCCAAATCTCCGGTAACAGGAGTGGCTGGTGCCGGGCAGGTCGATCTAGACGTTCGTATCAGGGATGGGGACCAAGAAATGACGATTTATTCCTATTGCCGGACTTCGGAATTAGAAGCTTCCATGGAGCAAGATGAACTGGAAGCGATTCTCGAGCCCGAGCTGCTTGCAATTCAAACTTACTGTCTGCAACGCAGCTGGTTTATGACCGAAACTATTCGCGATCATGACTGCAGTTGGAATCAGGAATTTAGCAAAAGAGAATCAGGTAAGAGGATTCTCGATATGCTGCAGCCAGGTGATGTGATTCTATGCAGTAAGCTGGAACGAATCTTTAGTTCCAGCCAGGAAGCTGTAAAGCAAATCGCCAAACTACGGGACAAGCAGGTACAACTTCACATTGTGGAGCTTGGTGGTGACGTTACCGACCCGGAGTTCACCGTAAATTTTCACAAGGCGGCAGAACTGTTTTCTTCTCTGGAGAAGAGAAAGTCCGCTGAACGAATCAAGGGTGTTAAACAGCGTCAACGTAAACAAGGGCGCTATCTGGGTGGCAGCCGACCTTTCGGATACATGATTCATGAGAACGGTCGTCTGATCGAGAATCCCATGGAACAGCGGGTTCTGAAAAAGATCGTCGAATTGAAGAAGCAGGGTAAATCACTTCGTGCCATTTCCAATGAAGTCTCTACACCTGTTATGCCAATCAGCTTTAAAACTGTACAGCGACTGCTGCAGCGTCACGCTGACCAGCTGCAAGGCTAAGAGCACGGGTGCCGGAATGTTTGTGCAACATTCCGGCATTGACACTGCGAACTTGCTCTGGGCGGAGCTATTGGGCAGGAGCGTAACGCGCAGGACTGTAAATGCTCAAACCATTTTCCTTCTTTATAGGCTTGCGTTACACCCTTGCTCGCAAGCGTAATCTGTTCCTTTCCTTCGTATCACTAATCTCAATGCTTGGCGTAAGTCTGGGAGTCCTGATACTGATTGTGGCCCTCTCTGTTATAAATGGTTCTATAGGTACACTGCGAGATGAGGTTCTCAAGTCGGTGCCACATGTCACAGTATCTGGAGCGGGTATCAACGACACCTGGCAGGAAGTAGGAGCGACTGCTGAACAATCTTCCGATGTCATTGCCTCGGCGCCATTTGTCGAGGGGGAAGCCACGTTAAGGCATCAGGGGGAAACCACTTTTGTCAGGCTGCGGGGGATCGACCCGAATTCCGAGCCTTTGGTTATAGAGAACAGCAACCGTTTTTACACTGAGCTATTGCAGAGATTACAAGATACTCCTGACGGCATAATTATTGGTACCCAGCTGGCCGGTGAACTGGGAATTTTCAGTAGCGCCGAGGTCAGCGTCGTCGGACTGGGAAGCCTGTTGAACCGTGAACTCAGTGACAGCCTGGGGTTTCAGGTTCTTGGGTTTGCAGATTTCGGTTTATACGGTAACAACAATGTTGCGCTGGTAAATCTTGCGGCGGCTCAAGCCTTGTTCGCTGAGGATCCGGGAGTAGACCTGCAGCTAAGGCTAAGAGTGACAGATATATTGAATGCTGGCTTGATTGCGGAGCAGGCGCTGGCAACGGAAACAGGATTGCAAATAACGCCCTGGAATGAGATTCAGGCAAGCCTCTTTAGTGCTCTGAACATGGAGAAAGTCCTGACCTCGTTCATGCTGCTGATGATCGTGATCATTGGTGCCGTAAATATCATATCAACTCTGGTGATGGTGGTTTCCGATAAAGGTGCGGATATCGCAATACTGCGAACCATGGGCGCCAGTCGACGCGCCATCATGATGATTTTTATGTGTCAGGGTCTGTTTGCAGGAATTATCGGTATTGTATTGGGTGGTGTTGGTGGCGTTTTGTTGGCGGCTTATATAACTGATCTTAGTCTGATGCTGGAGCGCCTTCTGAACAGTCTCTTCAGCGGCGCCAATATCTACCTTATCTCCCATCTGGAAACCCGGGTGGAACTCACTGAAGTGCTGATGGTCTGTGCTGCAGCCCTAATCATCTGTTTTCTGGCGACATTGTATCCAGCCTATCGCGCCAGTCGGGTGCAACCGGCTGAAGTATTGCGTTACGAGTAGTTTATGAATTCTGACGTGACAGTTCTTGAGTGTAATGACCTGGTGAAAATCTATTCTCAGGGACCTCAGGTGGTTGAGGTGCTGAAGGGGATTGATCTGGCGGTCGCCAGTGGCGAAAAAATCTCCATTGTTGGTAGTTCAGGATCTGGCAAAACCACTCTGCTTAATATGCTCGGAGGCCTCGATCTTCCGACGAATGGCACGGTTTCAGTGGCAGGGAAGAATCTGGCTGAAGTAAATGAAACCGAACGAGGCATGTTGCGTAACCGCTATCTCGGATTTGTATATCAGTTTCACCACCTGTTAGGGGAGTTTACTGCCCAGGAAAACGTGGCTATGCCCTTGTTGATCGCAGGCCTGGACAACGCAGAAGTGCAAAGCCGCAGCCAGGCGATGCTGAGCAGGGTAGGCCTGGGTGAGCGAACCAGCCATAAACCAGCAGAACTATCTGGCGGAGAGCGCCAGCGGGTAGCGATTGCCAGAGCGTTGGTGACTGAACCCAAGTGTGTGTTGCTGGACGAGCCAACTGGTAACCTGGATGGGCGCACGGCAAAAGAAGTGCAGAGCCTGATGAACGAGTTGAACCAGGATTTGGGTATCAGTTTCGTGATTGTTACTCACGATGAAGAGCTGGCGGACTCTATGACCCGTAAATTTGAACTGCATGACGGCAAACTCCATGAGCAGCTCCGTTAACCAGGGCGGCGGCCTGTCCCGATTCATTGCCCTGCGTTATGTAAGCGTTGGCAAACGCAGTCATCTGGTTTCATTTATGTCAGCCATATCGATTTTCGGTCTGGCGCTTGGTGTCGCGATTCTGATCACGGTTCTTTCGGTGATGAATGGTTTCGATCGTGAGATGCGAGAGAATATTCTGGGAATAGTGCCCCATGTCACAGTTTATACCGAGGAAAACTTCAGCACCCAGACCTGGGAAGACATACAAAACAGTGTAATCGAAAACCCCCAGGTAGCAGCACTCGCGCCGTTGATTCAGAATGCTGGTGTTGTCTCGACTGAGAACGGTAACAAGGGAGTCCTGGTAAACGGGGTGGATGCTGGCAGAGAGTCAGATATATCTGTGATTGGTCAATTCATGGAAGAGGGCGGCCTCGGTCAGCTGGCGAGTGAACGATGGGGCATAGTCATAGGTGCTACCCTCGCGCAACAACTGGGAGTGACTCTGAACGACTCCGTGTTACTTTATTCTCCCAATATCTCTGTCAATCCACTGACGCCTCTGGCGACATTCAGGCGTTTTACCGTGACAGGAATATTCAGGGTTGGAACCCAGCAGCTGGACAGTGAACTGGTGCTGATCAATCTCGATTCAGCCAGGGCCCTTTATCGAATGCGTACTGACTTCAATGGGCTACGGTTACGGGCCAGTGATCCTCTTCAGGCTGACAATCTTAGTCGGGAGTTGGTCCAGAATCTGCCAGCGGGACTGATTCTGGAAAGCTGGACCCGACAGCTCGGGGCCATTTATAACAATATTCAGTTTTCCAGAAGTATCATTTCCTTCATGTTGTGGCTGCTAATAGGTGTGGCCGCTTTCAATCTGATTGTGAGTCTGATCATGATCGTTCGCGATAAGCGCAGTGATATTGCCATTCTGCGTACACTTGGTGCCAGTCCCAGCCTGATTAACAGGGTCTTTATGTGGCAGGGCAGCCTTATCGGACTGATTGGAATTACCATCGGTGTCACTCTGGGTGTGATCGGGTCTTTGCAGATTACCCGCCTCGCAGCGTGGATTGAGAGTAGCTTCGGTATACAGCTGCTCAATGCAGAGGTATATCCAATAGACTTTCTGCCATCGCAACTTCAGTTCTCTGATGTGGTGGTAGTTGTGTTAGGGGTTTTGCTGTTGTCAATCCTGGCGACTGTTTACCCCGCACGGCGAGCCGCGGCAATACAACCGGCCGAAGCCCTTAGAAGCGCCGACTAATTTCTCTCCTTTCTGGCGTTGTGCTGTTTTCCAAACTAGGGTTGTAGTCCCGTTCAAGGATGAATCGTCGTGCGCGCAACCCTGTGTGCCGTGTGTTTGGGCATCTTTCTGGTTGGCTTGCTGCCAGACCTTTCCCAAATGAGCTATCTGTTGCCCGGCTTTCCAGTAATCGGCGAGGCTCTGGGCTATTTCCTTCCCAATCGCCGCCGAAGGATACGGCTTTACTATATCTGTATGGTATTCGGTGCCACCTGGCACGGTGTGTGGGCACAGCAGCGCTTACACAATGTCATTTCTGGGTCTCTGGAAGGTATAGATTTGTTGGTAACAGGGAGAATTGTGACTATTCCTGTAACCGGCTCCCGGGGGCAGCGCTTTGAGTTTGAAGTAATCAAAACACACAGTAATAGTGAACCCCCTGCTGGTAGCAGATTGCTATTGAATACTTTTCGATCAGTTGTTCCGACCGGCGAATCCAAAGGGATGTCACCAGCTTCTCCTCTCGATGCAGTTGAGTCAGGGCAGGTATGGCAGCTCCTCGTGAGGCTGAAAAAGCCCCATGGCTATGCCAATCCGGGAGGTCTGGACAATGAATCCTTTCTATTGCGGCGCGGTATTGCGGGCACTGGCTACGTGAGATCGAGCGAACAGAACGCTCTTCTTGATGTTGCCTCACCAAATTTTGACTTACTGAATCTTCGATCTGACCTATGGTCCAGACTTCAAGATCAGCTTCAGTCCTATTCTCAAAAAGGATTGATGCTGGCTTTGCTGATGGGGGAAAAGTCTCTGATCGATCCTGCCAGTTGGGATGTGTTCTCCCGTACCGGCACCACTCATTTATTCGTAATTTCGGGTCTTCATATTGGTCTTGTCGCCATTACAACATATAGCCTGCTGTGGCGTTTGCTTGCAGTGCTGTGTGGGCCACGTTACCCATGGCCTACACAATCTGCGGCAGCTCTGTTCGCCCTGCTGGCAACCATTTCTTATGCAGCCTTAGCGGGATTTACGCTGCCAACTCAAAGAGCCTGCGTGATGGCGGCGGTTTTCCTGATTGGCATACCGCTGGGTTTGCGTTTCTCATTGTCAAACAGGTTCTGCCTCGCACTTACATTCGTACTCCTGCTTGATCCGCTGGCAACCACCAGCTCTGGATTCTGGCTATCGTTCACGGCAGTTGCAGTATTGATTCTGTTTGCGCGGGTGCAAACAGTCCATTCTCTGGTTCCGGGAATGCAATCAGGCCTTATTTTTAGAATTGCAAACCAGTTGAGAACCCAGGGAATTGTCTTTGTCGGATTACTTGTTCCACTACAGGCGTGGCTGGGTCAGGTGTCACTTATTGCACCTCTGGTAAATCTGCTGGCCATTCCGCTGGTTGGGCTCATTATTGTTCCGCTCCTGATTATTGCCCTGATGCTAAGCTTTGTCAGTGCTGAGCTTGGTGTGATGTTGTTTGCCACGGGTGACTTCCTGTTGACTAACCTGGTGTTGATGCTCAATACCGTAACTGTGCTGTCAGAGACGAATCTGGTGCCGGTGTTTGGGGCAAACGCCACCGCTCTTATTTTTGCAGGACTTGGCTCAGTTATGGTTTTGCTACCGGGTCCACTGCAGTATCGCGGTCTGGCAATTCCCTTGTTCCTTCCTTTATTCATGCCGAATCCCCACAGGCCAGATCAGAATGAGCTATGGATGGATGTGATTGATGTCGGGCAGGGGCTGTCGGTGCTACTTAGAACCGAACAGCACACTTTATTGTTTGATACCGGGCCAGGTGACCCAGGAAACTGGACAGCTGCTGAGACGCTTATCATACCGACGTTGAAGAAACTGGGAGTCAGACAACTGGACCGGCTTATTGTCAGTCACAGCGATAATGACCATGCCAGCGGCCTTTCCTTTATCAGCCGTAATTATCCAGTGAAGGAGATTATTGGTCACGAACTTGCTGAACAAGGACATTGCCAGGCCGGGGATTCCTGGACCTGGGGTGGAGTCAGCTTTGAATTCCTGCATCCCGATCGCCTTTACAGCTCTGCCAATAATAATTCCTGCGTGCTGAGAGTCCGGGTAGGTGAGCAGGCTGTATTGATACCAGGAGATATCGAAGGAGACGTGGAATGGGAACTGGCGAGTTCACTCAAAGAAAATCTGAAAAGTGATGTATTACTCGCGGCACACCATGGCAGCGCCACGTCTTCCAGCTATCCATTTATAAAGATGGTAGATCCCGGATTCGTGGTGTTTTCGGCCGGATACAGGAACGCTTTTTCTCATCCCGCTGAAACAGTACAGAGGCGATTCGCCGAGTGGGGGATTCAATCCTTCAATACTGCCAGTTCAGGCATGTTAAGTTTCAGGCTTGGTGCCGGAAAACCCGTTCGAAGTCCTGGCCAACATCGCCAGGAGCACCGACATTACTGGAGTTGGTCAGAGATTCCCCGGTCTTGCCGATACTGTTAGTTACGGAGCGCGGATGAGGATATGGTAAGCTGACGCGCTTTTTTTGCTCAATCGTTAATCAATATTGGTTAATAATTGAACAGTAATTAAGATGAGACAGTGGTTCTAATCCGCTATATGGTTTCGGTAGTCAGGCGCGGAGGTCTGGAGTGGTAGAAATAGTACGAGCGGGTGGTTGGTTGATGTTGCCAATTATCCTGTGTTCGATTGTGGCGATTGCCATCATCATTGAACGATTCTGGACTCTTAGCGCGGCCCGAATTTCCCCCAAATATGTACTGGCTCAGGTCTGGACCTGGCTTAAGAACAACCAGCTGGACTCTGCCAAGTTGCGAGAACTGAGACTGTCCTCACCGCTGGGGCAGATTTTGGCCGCGGGGTTACTGAGCTCGAAGTATGGTCGTCAGGCCATGATCGAAAGTATCGAACAGGCGTCAGCTCAGGTTATCCATGATATGGAGAGGTATCTGAATACTCTGGGTACGATTGCTGCAATCACGCCTTTGCTGGGGTTGCTGGGCACAGTAGTGGGCATGATTCGTGTGTTCAGTGAAATAATGCTGGAGGGCACAGGCAATGCGAATGCCCTGGCGGGTGGTATATCCGAGGCGCTGATCACCACGGCAGCCGGCCTGACTGTTGCCATTCCCACGTATATGTTCCATCGCTTTTTTAGCCGCAAGGTTGATTCCCTGGTACTCAACCTGGAGCAGGAATCAATAAAACTGGTGGACGCCTTGCATAGTGATCGCAAAGTAGAGGTCAAACAGTAAGTGGCAAATTCTGTTAATCCGAATCCATGAAATTTAAACGCAAAATACGGGATGAACTCTCAATCAACATCACACCTCTGATCGATGTGGTGTTTCTGCTGCTCATCTTTTTTATGGTCACAACGACCTTCAATCGGGAAACCAGGCTGCTGGTGAATCTGCCGGAGGCGAATGCGGAAGCGGCAAGCTCCGAGGTCGATCAGATAGAAATCCTGGTGGCACGGGAGGGCAGCTATTCCATCAATGGTCGCAACCTGATTAATAATCGAATTGAAACTCTGATCCGTGGTCTGGAAGTGGAATCGGGTGGGGATCGTGCACTGCCCATTTTGTTAGTGGCCGATGCCGAGGCTACTCATCAATCCGTAGTGACAGCCATGGATGCGATCGGCCAATCCGGTTTCACCCGGTTGAATATTGCTACCCAAAGACCTGTGGAACAGGGACAGCAGCCGGCGGTGAATTAGTGGCAGAACCAGTACATAGTCCGGCTCAACAACCACAAGTTGCTACCCCACAGGCCGGCTGGACTCTCTACAAACGGCTATTGGGCTATGTGCTAAGGCATAAGTTCACCCTAGCCACCGCTATTGTAGGCTTTGTCATTTTCGCGGCTTCCGGTCCTGCCGCTGCCCAATGGCTGGGCTGGACTCTGGACTCAATCAATTCGGAGAACTACGAACAGGCGCGGATCCTCAGCCCACTACTATGTATCGGTATCGCTTTTATCCGTGGGCTGGGTTCGTTTATGAGCGGCTACTCCATGGCGAGCCTGGCACAGCGGGTCATGCATCAACTGCGCTATGAACTAAATCAGCAGTTGGCAAAATTGCCAGCTGTCTATTTCGATCGTCACACCGCCGGGCGCCTGGTGTCCAAAGTCACCTATGACGTGCAGCAGATAGCTGGTGCAGCCAGTGAAGCAATCACGGTGGTATTTCGCGAAGGCTTAACGGTTACCTTTTTCCTGTCTTATCTCTTTATCATTGACTGGCAACTCACTCTGACGTTTCTGGTGATAGCACCGGTCGTTGGATGGATAGTTTCATCAGCCTCAAAACGCTTCCGTCGTTACAGTACGCAAATGCAGGACTCGATGGGGGAGGTCACACAGATCACCAATGAGACTATCAAGGGCCATCGGGTTATTCGCACGTTTAATGCCGCCAGCTATGTGAATGACAAATTGTTCCAGGCATCGGAGAGGAACCGGAAGCAGAATCTGAAACTGGAGTTAACGCGAAACGTGAGTACTCCCCTGGTTCAACTCATTGTCTCTGCAGCACTGGCTCTTCTGGTATGGCTTGCCATGTCGCCTGACTTTTTCGTAGGTCGAAGCTCGGGTGAATTTGTAGCATTCCTGAGTGCAGCAGGCTTGTTGGCAAAACCGATTCGTCAGCTGACCCAGATAAATGCTGTTATCCAGCGAGGCGTGGCGGCTTCGTCCAGTATTTTCCATCTGCTTGATGAACCACAGGAAATTGATGAAGGCAGTCATTCTGCTGACACGGTAGAAGGACGTATCGAGTTTAACCAGGTGAGCTTCTCCTACGGCGGTACAGTGAAAGCTTTAAAAGATATCAGTTTCCGCGCCGAGCCAGGGCAGACTATCGCGCTGGTGGGAAAGTCAGGTTCGGGCAAGTCTTCCCTGGTAAGCCTGATTCCCCGTTTTTACGATCACGGGGAAGGGGAAATACTGCTGGATGGAGTTCCGGTTCAGGACTATAGCCTGGAAAATCTGCGTCATCATATTTCCCTCGTCACCCAGCAGGTGGTTCTGTTTAACGGTACGGTCGCCGAAAATATCGCCTACGGTGAAACCGATGTTCCTCTCCAGCGAATAGAAGATGCTGCGCGCAGTGCCCATGCTCTGGAATTTATCCAACAGCTGAAGCAGGGCCTGCATACCCAGGTGGGGGACGATGCCAGCTTACTGTCAGGAGGGCAGCGTCAACGAATTGCTATCGCCAGGGCGCTATTAAAGGATGCACCGATCCTGATTTTCGATGAGGCGACATCGGCGCTGGATTCAGAATCCGAGATGCACATTCAGGATGCCTTGCAGAAATTAATAAAAGGACGTACAACGTTCGTAATCGCTCATCGCTTGTCGACCATCGAGACAGCTGATCAAATTCTGGTGATGGATCAGGGAAGAATTGTCGAAGCCGGTACCCACGCTGAGCTGATTAAGCAAAACGGACATTATTCGAAACTGCATCGAATTCAATTCTCTGAGAGTACTGCGACTGTCACTGCATGAGTTTTTTGGAAAGGGCCTGGTCTAAACGTGCAAGCTGGTTGTGGTTGCTGTGGCCGATAAGCCTGCTTTATCAATTCATAGCGGCGCAGAAGAAACGTTCTCAACTGTCCAGACAAATTCCTGCACCGGCAACTCCGGTTATTATTATTGGCAACATCAGTGTCGGCGGCACTGGAAAAACGCCATTTCTTCTTGCTCTTTGTAAACACCTGCTTGCCCGGGGAATGAAGCCGGGCATCATAAGCAGAGGCTATGGTGGTCATGCCAACGAGTACCCTTTTGTCGTTACGGCAGATTCATCTCCTCGGGAAGCCGGTGACGAACCATTACTGATAGCGAAACGTACCGGGTGTCCCGTTATAACAGATCCTGATCGTGTCGCAGCCATGACCTATCTGCTTGAAAATTTCGACGTTGATGTGGTGTTGAGTGATGATGGCTTGCAACACTATGCGTTGCCACGTCATCTGGAAATCTGCCTGGTGGATGGACTGCGGTTATTGGGAAACGGTCTTTGCATGCCGGCAGGTTTTCTGCGAGAACCACCTTCACGCCTGCGCGCTGTCGATTTTGTAGTTGTAAATAATGTCGTCAGTCAATCGGATGAGGATGACCCTGAATCAGATGATGAGCAGGAATCCTGCGAACAGATACTTGCGCATCAACAATTAGAAGCGGCGAAAAGTCTGGCAAAGATTTCAGGTGCCGATGTTGCTAACATTTATTCTACGCAGGTGAAGCCAGGTTTTCTGATTAATCTGGTAACAGAGGAGAGAAGGCCATTCTTTGGAGCGCCCTTTAACATGGGGACTCAGATTCACAGCGTAACCGGAATAGGAAACCCGGATCGGTTTTTAAAACTGCTTGGCCAGTTGTCTTACCCGATTACTCCCCATATTTTTCCTGACCATCATCCTTTTACTGTAAAAGATTTCGACTCTCTTGCTGTCGACAGCAATCAAGCCATCGTCATGACTGAAAAGGATGGGATAAAATGCCAGGGCTTCGCTGCCACGAACTTCTGGTACCTTGAGATAGATCTCGAACTGGATCCGAAATTGCTGGCGGCAATAGATGCACGACTTCAGCAAGTAATCGGAGACTAATCATGCTAGACAAAAAACTCCTGAGCATACTGGTATGCCCATTATGCAAGGCTGAGCTTCGCTATGAAAAAGATGCTCAGGAGTTAATTTGCCTGTCGGACAAGCTGGCTTTCCCCATACGTGATGGTGTGCCGGTCATGCTGGCCGACGAGGCGCGGGAAATTTCCAGCGAAGAACGCGAGAAATACGCGTGAGTTTCACCGTCATCATACCCGCTCGCTACGCCGCGCAGCGACTGCCAGGTAAACCTCTGCTGGAGATTGACGGCAAACCCATGGTTCAGCACACCTGGGAACGGGCCCGGGAGAGCGCTGCCAGCCGGGTTGCGGTCGCCACAGATGATCAGCGCATCGCCGAAGCGGTTCAGGGTTTCGGAGGGGAGGTGCTGATGACGGACCCCGGTCACCGTTCCGGCACCGACCGTCTACAGGAGGCTGCCTGTCAGATGAAGCTCTCGGAAGAGGATATTGTGGTCAATGTTCAGGCGGATGAACCACTGATTCCTCCCAGCTGTATCAACCAGGTGGCGCATAATCTTCAAGTGAATTCTGAAACAGGGATCGCCACGCTCTGCGAGGTAATCACGGACCAGGGGGAGATTGCTGATCCTAATTCCGTAAAGGTCGTCTTTGATACCGGGGGCAGGGCACTGTATTTCAGCCGTGCCACTATTCCCCATGGCGCCAGCGCCTCCGCCAAGAACTGCCACCGCCATATCGGACTCTATGCCTATCGGGTCGAGGTGCTGAATCGCTATGTACAGTGGCCACCCGCCAGCCTCGAGCTGGAAGAGAAGCTGGAACAGCTCAGAGCGCTGAGTAACGGGGTAGCCATTCACGTGGCAGTGAGTGACTGTCGTATACCGCCAGGCGTCGATACAGAAAAGGACCTGGAATCAGTTCGCCACCATCTCGCCAAAGCTAACTAATAGGCCGCTATGTCTGACGTCAATATTCGCGTGTTAATGGTCTGCCTGGGCAATATCTGTCGCTCTCCAACCGCTCATGCTGTAATTGAAAAACTTATCCATGACAAAGGTTTATCTCATTTAATTTCTGTGGATTCTGCAGGTACCGGTAGCTGGCATATCGGTGAAGCTCCCGATGCCCGGGCCAGTGAGGCGGCGGGTCGGCGTGGTTATGATTTAAGCCAGCTGAGGGCTAGACAGGTGGCCGATGAAGATTTCCAGCAGTTCGATTACATCCTCGCCATGGACAAGCAGAATCTCAGGGATTTGCGTTCCCGCTGTCCGGAGTCGCTGCAGAGCCGGCTCAGCCTCATGCTGGACTACGGGGATGCTGATCTGCAGGAGGTGCCCGATCCCTACTACAGCGGGCCACAAGGCTTTGAGCTGGTGCTGGATCTGGTGGAAGCTGCATGTTCAGACCTGCTGCAGGAGATCCAGCAGACCCGCCTCAAAGGCCAGGGAGTCTGAGTCTTGGAAATTCGTCAGGACGTGGACCTGCGCCCCTATAACAGCTTCGCTGTACCCGCCATGGCAGCCCACTTTGTGGAACTCACGCAAGCGGATGAATTGCCTGCAGTTTTCCAGCATGCACAGCAGCATAATCTGCCGTTACTGTTGCTGGGTGGCGGCAGCAACACATTATTTGTAAACGACTTTGCCGGTTTGGTGGTGCACATTGCCAATCGAGGTGTGACAGTGGAAGAAGACTCGGCCCGGGTCCGGGTCGCAGCCGGTGAAAACTGGCATGAGCTGGTCGAGTTTTGCATGAATAAAGGTTTTCATGGCCTTGAAAATCTTGCACTAATTCCTGGCTCAGCTGGTGCCGCCCCGGTACAGAACATTGGTGCCTATGGGGTGGAATTGTCCCAGGTCCTGGAATCAGTGAAGGTTTTTGACACCTCCAGACAGGCTTTTCGCCGCTTGAGTGCAGACGAATGCGAGTTTGAGTATCGCAGCAGCTTATTTAAGCAACCGGCCGGTGCTGGCCTGGTTATCACCGAATTGGTACTGCAGCTGGACCGGCAATGGCGTCCCCAACTCGGCTACGAGGCCCTCAGACAGGCGCTGTCAAATGCCGGGATCGATACCCCCAGTCCTCAGCAGGTATTCGATACAGTATGTCAGGTGCGCCAGAGCAAGCTTCCAGACCCATCCCGGCTTGGCAATGGCGGGAGTTTTTTCAAGAATCCGGTGATTTCTCTGGAAAAATTCGAGCGTTTGCGAGGTGACTACCCTGAACTGCCCCGGTATGCTGTCGATGAGCCGGACCTGGTAAAGATTCCAGCCGCCTGGTTGCTGGACAGACTGGGTTGGAAAGGCAGGTCCAGAGGTGCTGCCGCTGTCCATGAGGATCATGCTCTGGTGCTGGTCAATAAAACCAACGCCACTGGCGAGGATATCTACCTACTTGCTCAAGAAATGAGTTCTAACGTATTGACCCAATTCGGCATTGCTCTGCAGCCGGAAGTACGAATCATCTGAACCCCCGAAATTAACAAAATTCCCTCAAAATCCAGACTGTGAACTGCGTCTCACTTTTTCTGTCTAATATTTGTTCAGCCCCGTCGGGCGTGGTACTAATTCTTGTCCCCGGGAATCGTAGGAGAGAGTAGTGCCGCTTCGGTTTTAGTGTGACTGGAATTGGATTATCGGTTCGCTGCAATGTCCGATACTCATCCCAAGCCCAGCCCATCTCTCCCCGAATTCACTCTCTCAACCCACGCTAGACCGTCCTGACTCCTGATTTGGGCTGAGAACTTATGAATTCCATCGCTGACATAATCACTATCCTGCTTGTTGATGACCACACACTCGTGCGCTCCGGTATCGCCAGGATGCTGGCAGACGAAGTTGACATGAAAGTAATAGGTGAGGTCAAGTGTGGCGAAGAAGCCATTGAATTTATTGAAGATAATACGAATGCAGTTCCCGATATTATCCTGATGGATGCACGTATGCCCGGGATGGGTGGTATCGAGGCAACACGGGCTATTCTGGAGAAGGTCTCCCGATCACGGGTAATAGCCATGTCTTCCGTGGTCAGTGGTGTCATTCCTTCGCAGATGCTGAGAGCGGGAGCCCAGGCCTTTGTCACCAAGACAATCGCCATCGAGGATATGCTAAGGGCCGTGCGCACCGTCCACGAGGGCAATCATTACGTGAGTCCTGAGGTGGCCACCCACCTGGCACTGGATCCGTTTGCCCATGAGGGTGGCTCCTTGTTCGACAAGCTGTCCCGCCGGGAAATGCAGATCGCCCAGCTCCTCACCGACGGCAAGAAAGTGAGCCAGATCTCCCAGTACCTGGACCTGAGTCCGAAAACTGTCTACAGCTATCGCTATCGTATCTTTGAAAAGCTGGGAATCGATAGTGATGTAGAATTGACAATTCTGGCTGTAAAACATGGGCTTACGGATGATATCCAGGAGTTTCGTGAACTGGCTCCCCGAAACAGGGCAGCTTGCTGAGCCATACTGGCAATTTCAACTGGGGCACCTTGGCAGCCCCTTGTGAGTCTCTCGAGAGCACCTTGAGATTGAGGCCAGGTCTCCCTTCCTATAATCTGCACACCCTCTGAGTTCTCCGGCCATGGCCGGTATTTGTCATGGCTGCTTCACCTGAAGAAACCCCCGCATTTGACCACAAGCGCTTCCTCGGCCAGTTAACCAGTCGGCCCGGTGTCTATCAGATGCTGGATAAGGATGGCGAGGTGCTGTACATCGGCAAGGCCCGTAACCTCAAGAACCGGGTAGGCAGCTATTTCCGCGCCTCAGGCCTGGCCACCAAAACCATGGCGATGGTGGAGAAAATCCAGGATATCGGAATCACCATTACCAACAGCGATACAGAAGCGCTGTTGCTGGAACAGAATCTGATCAAGCGCCACCGGCCGCCTTACAACGTGGTGCTGCGGGACGATAAGTCCTATCCCTATATTCTTCTTACCGACCGGGATAAATATCCCCGGCTGGGCTTCTACCGGGGCAGCAGAAAGGGCGGGGGACGTTTCTTTGGCCCTTATCCCAGTGCCCACGCAACCCGGGAAACTCTTCAGATATTACAGAAAGTTTTTCGGGTAAGACAATGTGAGGACTCATATTTTAAGAATCGTTCCAGACCCTGTTTGCAATACCAGATCGATCGCTGTACCGGTCCCTGTGTGGGTCTCATTGAACCGGAGGACTACGCTCAGGATGTACGCTATTCAACCCTGTTCCTGCAGGGCAAGAGCGACCAGTTAGTCCAGGAGCTCACCCGCTCCATGGAACAGGCCTCCGCCGCACAGGAATTCGAGCGAGCTGCGAAGATACGAGATCAAGTGATTGATTTACGTAGAATTCAGGCGGATCAGTTTGTCTCTAACCAGGGCGGGGATGCGGACGTTCTGGCAGCGGCCCTGGACCAGACCTACGTCTGCGTCCATGCCATTTACGTCAGAGCAGGCCGCATAATCGGGTCCAAGAGCTTCTATCCCAGGGCCCGGCTGGCAAATAACGTGGAAGAGGTGCTGGAGAGCTTTGTTTCCCAGATGTACCTGGGGGACGACAAGGGGGCCAGCATTCCGGCCGAAATCATTGTGCCCACACCACTGGAGGACGGCGACAGCATGAATGAGGCCCTGTCCTATGTCGCAGGCCGCAAGATCAAGCTGAGCCAAAGGGTCAGAGGGCATCGCGCCCGCTGGGTGGAACTTGCCCTCACCAACGCCCGGGAATCCCTCCAGCTCCATATCAGCAATAAGGAAAATATCCATAAACGTTTCATGCGCTTACAGGATAGTCTTAAGCTTGAATCTCAACCCCAGCGAATCGAATGCTTCGATATCAGCCACACCGGGGGAGAAGGCACCGTGGCCTCCTGTGTGGTATTTGATGATAACGGTGCTGTGAAGAGCGATTACCGCCGCTTCAATATCAAGGACATCACCGGTGGCGATGACTACGCTGCCATGGAACAGGCCCTGGATCGCCGCTTCACGCGGCTTAGCAAGGGTGAGGGCAAGATACCGGATATCCTGCTCATTGATGGAGGCAAAGGGCAGCTGACCCAGGCCCGCAAGATTCTGGAGAAGTTTGCCCTGCCGGAAATCCAGCTGCTGGGTATTGCCAAGGGCATCAGCCGCCGGGCGGGGCAGGAGACGCTGTTTCTGTCCACAGAATCCGGCTACCGGGAAATCGCCATCCCCACCGACTCACCGGCACTGCATCTGCTGCAGCAGGTGAGGGACGAGGCCCACCGATTTGCGATCACAGGACATCGCCAGCGCCGCAGTAAGGCCCGTAAAGAATCCATGCTGGAGCAGATTCCCGGTCTCGGGCCAAAGCGCAGGCGGGCGCTGCTGAAGCATTTCGGCGGTCAGCAGGAGATTCGGAAGGCCAGTGAGGCA
Source organism: uncultured Pseudohongiella sp. (assembly GCA_965227685.1). GTDB lineage: Bacteria > Pseudomonadota > Gammaproteobacteria > Pseudomonadales > Pseudohongiellaceae > UBA9145. The sequence continues at coordinate 794,519 of CBDDGA010000002.1, forward strand.
GAAATTGCCCGGGTGACTGGCATAAGTAAGAAACTGGCCGAAAACATATATGCGCACTTACACAACATACAGAGTGTTGAGGAACGCAAAGATCAGGTTTGAGGCTGTTTTGGTTGCTGAATCACTGAATAGTCCAGAATCCGGTTACTGTGCCCTGGTTCACAGTTTGAGGTTAACCCGTCAAGCTGGGGATGTTAGCGTTCACTCTACTTCATTTTTGGAATAGAACAGTCTGTTTTCCGGCGCTTTTATTTTTGAGCAAGCAATGAACTGGGCAAACCTCGCCACTTATTTTCGAATAATTCTTATTCCTTTCGTGATAGTTAGTTACCACTCGGAACTGGCTCACAGTAATGCGATTGCAGCGGTACTGTTCGCGCTGGCCTGTGTGACTGACTGGCTCGATGGCTATCTGGCACGAAAACTGAACCTCACCTCTGACTTCGGCGCTTTTCTGGACCCGGTTGCCGACAAGCTGCTTGTGGTCACCGTGCTGATGCTGCTTGTAGTGGACCAGGGAGCTCTGTTACCGGCAGCTATCGTTATCATTGGCCGGGAAATTCTGATCGCCTCGCTGCGGGAATGGATGGCAAGCCGGGGAAACAGGGATGCCGTGGCGGTTGCCTTCTCGGGAAAACTCAAAACCACCGTGCAGATGATAGCGCTGTTCTTTTTACTGCTGACGACCGAAGAGATGCCCCAGTGGATCTTCTGGGCAGGTTTCGGGCTGGTATACGTTGCCGCTGCCCTGAGTCTGTGGTCGGCACTTCATTATTTCAAAGCTGCCGCAGCGTATTTGTTTTCCGACTCCCATAATCAGTCATAGGCCCGAAGCTGATCAAAAAATATACAGCGCCATCACAAGCCAGGAGCAAACACAGGGCAGTAACTGCTTGACTCCAAAAAGGATGTAATTAAAATAGCCGCCTTTCCAGCTCAGGGTCATTGCTAATGCCCCACAAGCTGCGATAATCACCATCTCCAAGCGGGAATAGCTCAGTTGGTAGAGCACGACCTTGCCAAGGTCGGGGTCGCGAGTTCGAATCTCGTTTCCCGCTCCATCTTTCTTTAAACACCGTGCAAATTTTTCGTTGATCGCATCTTTCCAATGATGCTGTTGCCTGGTGTCCCGAAGTCAGTGAATGTAAAAGTTTTCATCGGTGTTTCTGGCTTCTGCCTGAACGAAGCCAAGCATCCAATGCAAAATTTAAAATGTTCATTAGGCAGATGATTTATGTGAGAGTGAAAAAGAAGTCCTGGCGAAACCCGGTTGTCTTTGAACTTTCACATTTCTGTCCCAATATAGGCAGCAACAGTAATCGAGAAAGCCGTTCCCAACGTAAAGGAATCACATGAGCAGTCTGTCCCAAGTCTTCGAAAATGATTGTGAAAACCAACCCTGTTCAGGGGTAAAGCTGATCATTTCACCAAGAGAAAAAGACCTGGGTGGTTTCAGCGTGCGACGTGCACTGCCCGTAAAAGAGCAGCGCAAGATCGGTCCCTGGATATTTTTTGATCACGCCGGCCCGGCCCCATTTGAACCCGGCGACGGCGTCGATGTCAGGCCTCATCCCCACATCAACCTGGCCACTGTCACCTACATGTTCGAAGGCAGCTTCATGCACCGGGACTCCCTGGGCAACGAAATCGCCATCGCGCCGGGGGATATCAACCTGATGGTGGCAGGCAAGGGCATAGTCCACTCCGAACGCACACCAGATGATCTCCGGGCAGCAGGCCATACCCTGCATGCCCTGCAGTTGTGGCTGGCTCTCCCGGAAGAAGATGAGGAAACCGATCCGGCTTTCTATCACTACCCGGCAGATGAGCTGCCTACAACAGAAGTCGATGGAATCCCTATTCGGGTGATGATGGGCTCTGCCTATGGTCTTAACTCACCCGTGAAGACATTCGCCCAAACCCTTTATTTCGAAGCAGATTTACAGGCGGGCCAGACCCTGACACTGCCAGCAGCCGAAGAGCGGGGCGTCTATGTCGCCGCCGGCCAGATCGAGATCAATGGCCAACAAATAGACCAGTTCAGCCTCGCCGTACTGGAAGACCAACCGGATATCAGAGTAAAAGCCAGCGCCGACAGCCGCATTGCCCTCATTGGCGGCGAAGCCCTGGGCGAGCGCCATATGTTCTGGAATTTCGTCTCCAGCCGCAAAGAACGCATCGAACGCGCCAAGAGCGACTGGGACAACGGCAAGTTCCCCAAAGTCCCCGGCGACGACGCCGAATTCATTCCGCTCCCCAAGTAAAAACGAAGTAGCAATTCATCGAATCAAAACAATGCCGAAAGCCCCATCTTTCGGTATACTGCGCCACCTTCGCCGTCACCCAAGAATTAGAATAAGTAGAGATTAGGCTGGATGGGTGAGAGCAAGCGATTTGGAAGCGATAGCTTTCAGCGCAGCTCGAACGGCGCCAATCTATGATTGGCGACTGGAAGAGTGGTTATGCAGCGGCGGTGCGATAGCACCGCAGACGTCGTGCATAGCAAAACGCCCGTACGAAAGTTATTTGGCTTATCAGCCAGATAGCAGACGTAATGTAGGGAAATCCTCAGCAGAAATTGTTGGGGTCGATTTTGGCTTAGCCAAAATTTGAGTCATTCCGACTCCTGATGAATCGGATCATGGCTGGATGGCAGAGTGGTTATGCAGCGGACTGCAACTCCGTGTACGCCGGTTCGATTCCGACTCCAGCCTCCAATTCATCTCCTACCCCCTGCCCAGGTGGTGAAATTGGTAGACACAAGGGACTTAAAATCCCTCGATCATTGCGATCGTGCCGGTTCGATTCCGGCCCTGGGCACCATATCTAATCTACAGTTATCGAGCAATACAATGCTAATCGGCATCTAGGCACAAGATTCGTGTATACACCTTTTTTGCCTCAGCTACCTTGAAATTCTCATGAACATCACCAAAATAACGGGTGATATTACAAGATCTGAAGATACTAATGCGTAACGGGTGCCTCATTTTTGGCTGGGCGGTTTCGGCTGTTGCTTGTTCCTCTCAATTCCCATGCTCTTCAGCTAGCACTTCACAATGCCACCACAGTTACTCGCGTTGTCTCCGCGTTGATTCCTAAGATCATGACTTTGAAGGTGGTTCCGGAAATAATGAATTTTATACAGGAAGAGTTCAGGTGATTGGCCAGATGTCTTCAGACTTGATTCAGATGAAGATGGTATAGGCTGAGTAAGCTTGATAAAGCATCAAAGTCCAACAGCTGAATAAGTCGGTAAACCGTTAATATGGATAACGATAGGCCTAAGATTTGTCTATTTGATCTCAGCTATCAAGATTATAAAGCGCTTGATAATGCAGGCTTCAACGTTTCATCTCATACCTTAGGGAGCTTGGTACGTTTGAGCGATGATCGCCACAGACGTGAAGATCTCAGAGTTGTCCCTGACTATATAATTCCACCAGATTTGCATGAGTATGATGTTACGGTTGTAAACTTAACGGAGATAAGTAACGAGCGTTATAAGAGTCGATTCTCGAACATTTCCGATATTTCAGGTACTCAAGCGTTTCTTTATACAAGTCACTATCCAGAAACCCATTTCGATTGCAAGCCATTGGGTGCCGAGGCATTAGGTGAAAGATTAAAAGGAATTAGTAGGAAGCATCTAGTCGTAGCGTTCGCAAATTCGTACAAGAGTATTAGGTACACTCCAACTGTTGTTACACAAAATGGAGACAAAAAATTCGACCCCATTATTCGGTCCAATTTCTCCTTTCTTGAATACCCACACATTAAGGATGAGAAAATTGGGAGCAGCATCAAATTCCTGAATTTCTGGCCTGAGTTGGACAATCTGCTGAAAAGACATCAGCAAGAGATAACTTATGCCCAAACCTTTAAGCGTCCTACTAGATACGATGATGCTACTAGAAAGCAAGTGGCTAAAGAGGGCTTTTTTCCAGTCTTGTTAAATTTAGATAATGAAATCATCTCGTACTACTGCGAAGTCAGCTCGAATATGTCCGTTCTAATGTTGCCCCAGGTGCCAGCAGTTGGTGAGTTTCTGGTTTCCTTTTTTAGTGACATTGCGCCAGCTAGATTTGCAAATTTGTTCCCCTCTAACACTCAATCCCTGTGGCTGAACGAACAGCCATACTGGCTTCCAAATCATAGAGAGCTTCTTGATAGGCAAGAGAATCTAATAAAAGAGTTCAATGCCAATCTGGAGCAGATAGATTCCGAGATTGAATCTAATCAAGAAGAATACGGCTTTCTGCATGACTTAATTACAGAAACTGACTCGAACCTTGTAAAGGCTGTCAAAATTTTTTTTGAATGGCTCGAGTTTTCTGATGTGCGAGATATGGATGAGTTGTCGGATGAATCGAATAATCTTGAAGAAGACATACAAGTTGACCATTCTGACGGCCTTTTGGTAATCGAAGTAAAAGGAATTTTTGGAACTTCAAAGGATGCTGAGTGTGGTCAAATCGGAAAGATAAAACATCGCAGATGCAAGGAACGAAATTCTTTTGATGTTTTTGGTCTGTATATAGTTAATCACCAAAGAAACCTTCCCCCAGAGCAGCGGCAAAACCCACCTTTCCAAAACCACCAGGTTACTGATGCGCAAAATGAGGAAAGAGGGCTTTTGACTACCTGGCAGCTATTCAGGCTTTATAGCGACATTAATTTAGGTTGCATTACAAAGGACGAGGCAAGAGAGGCATTAACAGAATATGGGTTTGTGGATTTTTATCCTAATGATGCGGTCGATCTTGGTTCTCCTGAAAAACTATATAGTGAAAATAAGATCTGTATCATCACACTAAATGACATTGAAATTTCTACTGGTGATATTTTGATAGCTAAAACAGGTAAGAATTTTTCAAACGTGACTATAAAGAACATCCAATTCAACGATAAAGATGTTGATTCAATTAAGAATGGCAAAGTCGGTATTGAGCTAACTTCAGAAATTTCTGAAAAAACTCAACTCTGGAAGCGGTTATAGAATTTTATAAGTAATCTAAGATTCAATAGATAACAATTGGGGCCAGAGTAAAAATACAGTAGTCTAATGAATCGTATAACGCTTCCGGTAGATTCTTATATATGCGCCCCCTAATCATTATAATCCTCCTGGCCGCCGCCGGCTTCCTCTACACCTACCTCCAACAAGCCGACCGCGACGCTACTGGCGCCATCGTCTCCGAAGGCAATATCGACGCCTTCTCGATGCAAATAGGCGACTGCTTCGATGACGCCGACGACGCAGCAGAAGTCGACGAAGTATTCGGTGTAGCAGGTGTACCCTGTGACCAACCTCACGACAATGAAGTCTATGCAATCTTCGACACGGTGCTCACAGAATTCCCCGGCAGTGAGGTAATGGGGGAGACAGCCACCGATGCCTGCATCGAGCGTTTCGAAGCTTTTGTTGGTCTCGACTATCCGTCTTCACAACTGGATGTCCTGCCCATGTACCCCACAGTTGAATCCTGGAATCAGCGTGATGACAGAGAGATTGTTTGCGCGCTCTACGATTTAAGTCTGGAGAAGCTGACAGGTACCATGCGCAACAGCGGTATTTAGAATACCGCTGGTCTCGTATTTTTCTAATTCTTAAAAGAATAGAAAATAGAAGAATGACAGTGGGCGACTAATTAGTTCTACGCCACATGTAGACAACGATATAAGGCTGCAGATTATTGTGAGCCTGCCCGTTGCCACCGACTACACCATCGGCGCTAACCTGACCATCATTAGGGAATACTCCCGGTTGCTCCGCTGCATAGACAATACCGGCACCGGCACCAGGTACGCCGCGAATCTGATTGATCGTGAAATTCAGATTCGACGGTATTTCATTCGTGGTTAAGGTGTGTGTTTTTGAGCCACCGGTTGCCAGAGCGGCATCGAATTCCACATCGCTGCTATCGAGTCCTACTAGTACCCGGCCCGCGCCAAATGATTCCCACTCTCCAAAACCCAGCATGTCTTCATCTCCCGGGTTATCAGATGACTCGGCGTTCACATAGATAGAACCAACTGGATACATCCGGTTCAGCAGGGTGTTGGTGTCCTGGGAATCATCGACAGACTCTTCCGGAAAACTCACCAGGCGGGTGTTGAAAAATGAAACCGTGTCGTTGGGGTCTCTCACAGCAACGACGACGTTCTTTCCTCTGGGGCATTGTTGATTCGGACACACCGCGAGTATCTCTGTGTTATTGGAGTCTTCAATGTGAAGGTTGCTGGTTATATCTGTGGCGAGGACGACTTCAGGATCAGACAGAACATCGAAATTCAGCCCCTTAATGTAAATCGTGTCAGCGGGAGGGTTTAACCTTGAATCATCGTAGGTAATCTCGACTTCGAGAATAATAGGGGGCTCCTGACCAACAGCCATCTCCATAGTTGCCAAAAGCGCAGTAAGCATGAAAAGTTTTGCGACTCGTGTCATTGGGTACTCCTTTCACTATTTAAGCCAGGAAATCAGGTGACGCTGACAGGCGCCGAGCTAGCTGAATCCCGGGCCAGTTTGCCAAAAACCTATCAGATTCGTGGGAATCTACATTACCACCAAAATCGTGGCAAACCAATGTGCAGGATTAAGGAGAAGACTTACCGGAGTATGTGGAATTGAATGCAGCGGGGGAGAATTAGGGGAAGCTTAGAGGTCTTTCCGGATTAGTTATTCAGTATCAATCTGAACCTCAACCAACACAATATTTTCAAACCGCGCCGGTTCGCTGCCCGGCACCAGATCCACTTCCACGTTGTAGACCGCCTCGGCCAGACTCAGGGCGACTATGCTAAGGTGCCCGGTGTCTTCATTAAAGCGAGACTCGAATGCGGGTGACAGCTCTGCATCAATCACTTCGTAACTCACCAGTTCGAGCTCTGGTCGTCCGAAATTGATTATCTGAAAGACCGCAGTGATCAGGCTGTTATCGTTGAGGCGTAGATAGGGGACATCAATAAAATTGCCATCGGATGTAGGCAGGGCTTCCAGATCGAGAAAGCCGGTTCCAGTGTCTGTGGCAACAAGCAACTGATCTACCACGCTACAGACTCCGCTTCCGGGGAGTGCATCCAAAAGATCAATATAGACCGGTAAACATACCGCTGATTCATCCTGAGGAATGGAGTTTACTGCGACGATTTCATGGTAATAGGTGCTGTCTTCATCCAGAGCCGGGGGTGTGGCATCGATCTGCAGGAAGTAACTGAAGTCGGCTGTTTCGCCGGCTCCCAGGGAGTCGATGTAACAGACCAGGCGCCCGGTTTGTTGTTGCAGAGTACCTACAACCCCTGGTGCAGTGGTAACAAGTTCACCTGATACGTGACAGCTCTGCGGATCGTAACGATAGTTACGGGCTGTTAAATCATAGAGGCCGCCATCGAGGTGCAGCGCGGTGACGTTGAGATCGAATAGAGTGTGGCTGGTGGGGTTAGTGATTGAAACCTGGTATTCGGTGTAGGCACCGATCTGGGCACCTGACTCCACGGTGCTGTGGCTAACCTCGACATCGATGCCGTTGCTGACAGTGGGAGTGAGTCGACTCGTCAGCAATTCCGGTGACACCGCTACCATCGAATCGTACATATCATCTATTACATGGCGTGTCTGATTGAGAGACAACACGGCATTCGCACCCAGTGCCGTGTCAGTTTCATCAATGCCACAGGGTAACCCCGCGCACAGTATGTCGGGGTTGGAAAAGCGGTTTACATCCGGCGTGCTACTAATATTGCTGTCAGTAGTGCGGGCTGCAATCGTGTGAAACCGTTGAAAGTTGATGTAGCCGGACGAGTAGGAGAAGGTGCCGCCATTGGGATCGTCAACACGACTTGGCACTATGCCCATATTGAAAGCGAAACTGGTGGCCATATCGGGAAAATCTATACAGTCGGGCCCGACGTCCAGTACGGTAAGCAGTCGCCCGCCGTGCAGGTCGCGCTGAAAGTCTCCCTGTCTGCCTATGCCTACGATAGACGAAAAAGCGCAGAATTCATCGGTACCCGATGGCATGGCATGCAGCAGTACCGCCAGATCCGCGCCGTGTTGTTCGATTAAGGCCTGTACATCGTCGAAAGCGCTGTCGGTTCTGTTATTGATCTCATCGAGAATGCCGGACAACTCCATGTTGTCGCTGTATGCCACCGATTCATAGCCCAGGGATTGCACCGATATTGCCACGTTGTTTTCCCGGAAAACCTCGTTGGTGGAGGTAAGAAGCTGGGCAACCCGGCTGTCCAGTTGATTACCGAGATAAGTCTCTGCGGCAGGTGTTGTGAAAAACAGAACATCCAGTACCGCCTGTGCGGCATTGCTTGCTTCCCAGGCATCTCCTGGCTGGGCATTGATGATTTGCTCGTTAAGGTCCGGAACCGTGTTGTTATTGCCGTCGTAGAGAATGTCCCGCACATGCTCCAGCGTGAGAACACTGCCAACTACTTTCCGATTACCATCGGCCAGTGATGCCTCAAAATCGCTTTGTTCCAGCACATCAATGTCTGATTGGGTACTGAGCTGTAACAGGATCTGTCCGTTGTCGGGTGTGGAGAGCGGACCGTCTATGAAGAAGTCCATGATATGGCTGCGATTGGCATCCAGTTGCAGGATCGAGCATTGCAGGAAAACGAAGTTGGTCCCTCCTGACTGTTCACATTCATCATCCACATCGCCGATCACGGTGCCGGCAGACAAGAGCACGGTGAATTCTATGTTTCTTTCGGCGACGTCATTGGGGTTCTCGATGATGACCTGCACAGGTTGAATACCCCGGTTACCGGTGCTGTACACGAAGGCCTTGTCGGTTTGCATGGAGATCTGCGGACGCAGGGAGTCAGTATCCTGGGCCAGGGCGACACCGCCCATCCACAGGGCACCTGAACTGATCAAAAGCCGGGTAAATTGACTGAATAAAGAAGCGCGTTGCTGCATGCCTGAATGCTTGCCGGATGCCATGTAATCAGTTGTCCCAACTGGCCCCGCGAGGGCGAGAGGGCGCCCTGGCAGAACCAGAGTCTTATCTAGATATAACGGTGTCTGGGGGCAATTCCTTAGTAAGCCCAGGTTAAGGCAGCCTGTGTAACCTTTGGCCCCAGCGATCGTCTAATTTACAAGAGCATTCAGTCTGCCCATTCCGGAGGACTTCATCCATGTCAGCAAAGCAATCCCTTTGTACGATCCTGTTACTCGCAATCAGTGTCCCGGCCCTGGCCGCCAGCAGCAAGCGTGTCGATGAATCCATCGCCGCTGCTAATCTGAGTTATGTCGATTTCGAAGTCTCCGTGGCGGAAATGGAGATCGAGGTCTACGACGGAGATTCAGTCGAGCTTGATGTCTTTCTCGAGGCAGACAGGGACTGGTGGTTCTTCGGTCGCAATGACATCGACGACGTCGAGGTTGAAATCGATCAGAATGGCGAACGTCTCTACATTCGTCTGGACGAAGATAACATTCAGCAGGAATGGCGCGTCCGTTTGCCAGCCCATCTTGAGGTTTCCATGGAAGTAGGTGTGGGGGAAGTGGAGCTGTCTAATTTTGCCAATGACCTGCATCTTGAGTTGGGTGTTGGGTCAGTGCAATTAGATGTGGCTGATGTGGACTTCGACACCATCCATCTCGAAGTGGGTGTGGGTGATGTCAGTATAAGGGGGTTCGATACCAGCTCCGATAATGAACGCAGCTTTGTCGGCGCGGACTCCTGGTACTACGGTGAGGGCGAGTTCGAGATCAGTGTCGATGTAGGTGTTGGTGATGCCGACGTACGCCGACGTTAGGTTTCAGCAATTTGGTCCGGTTGTAACCATTTGGTAATGAAAATGACATGGTTCTGTCTTTTATAACAGATAGTCTGAATCTGATAATCAGAATGTAGTGATAAATCGCGCTGAAGCTTAATGCGCATGACAGCAGACCGAGGAGGTTTATATGCAAGCCACCTATAAATTTTCACGATCAGAAAGCCTTAACGGCTTATTGAGTAAAAACCCCACCAGCAAAGACGCACTTAACGCACTACAAGCCTGGTGCAATTACCCGGGCAGGAGCTTCGAGCAATTGCGGGATGAAAGCGAGAACTTCATCGCCAGGCTCGTATTCAACAAACACGATACCTTTGCCAGCCTGCACCTGGAGTCAGAATGCGCAGAGTGTGGTGTGTATAAGACCTACCTGGGTAGTCAGTAAGCTGCAGACTGCCAGAGGGTAGGGATACCTTAGTCTTCTTGACCCTTGTTCACGGGTCTTTCTTCACGGGTCCTTCTATGGGCTATGGGTCCTTTTATGGGTTCTTCGGCGGTGCTGAGTGACTGCGATCACAGCGAGCCCCTGTCGTCTATTTTATTGCACCGGCGTATCGTTAATATAGGGGGTATTCCAATAGGTTTGGGGTAGCGCCCGTACCCTCAATTAGCGTTCAAGAGCATGAGTAATGACCCTTCAAGTAGCAAGGCTCTGTTTACTCTCAATTAGCTTTCTTACACTGCTTGTTGCACAACGAACTCCAGTAAGAGCGGCGGAAGTAGTGGAGTTATACAACGCCTCACACTACGGTCCGTTTCGTGAATACTCCCCAGGAGTCATGCAGTTCGATGCATCCGGCCAACTGATGTTTATGATCAGTAACGGCAGCTTCCTGAAAGTAGAGGCAGACGGAACAATAAGCGAATATCTTCCTCCCATTGTCACCCATGATGGCCTGGTTTTGTCTCAGGGTTTTCTGGAAATTGCCACGGACGGAACGCTTTTTGTAGGCGGAAAGTTAGAGACTGAAAATGGCTTCAATTCCCAGGAATTAGCGATATTTAAAGTTTCCCCTGAAAAAGAAGTCAGCGAACTGGTTCGTTTTAATGAAGACTTCCCCGATTTCGAATTGCGCTATATTGGCGATGCCGAGTTAGACAATTGGGGTAACCTGTATTTTACAGGAGGAACAGCCGATAATTTGATCAGGATGAGTCAGGACGGCACTCTGGAAGTAATACTACAGGGGCCAGTTCTCACTGATAACATCCCTTTTGAATCCCCCACCAAGCTGTTTCTTGACCCACAAGGTGATTTTTATATCACCTTGTCAGGTTCTAACAACATCATCCTGTATGAACCGGATGGCAGCGTTAGCGAAATAGTCGCTCCTGGCCAGCAGGAAGAAGGAAGCTATCTTAATGCGGCAGGTAGCTTCGATTTTAATGGCTTTGGAGAGATGTTTTTCCGCGACGTTTACGCCTTTGGTGGTGGCTACGTTCGCTATTCTGGTGGAGAAATACAGAAAATCATTGGCGAAGAAGGAGATGGGACTGGCGTCGTCACCCATCGTGGTGTTTTTGGGCATATCGAATCATACCTGCAATTTACCGGACAGCCTCTTGTTGGCACCAGCGATGTAGTGAGTGATTCGGCGGGAAATTTTTATACAGCGGGTGCTTACTCAGACAATCTGTTTCGGATCTCGCGACAGGGCAGTGTGGAGTTACTCTATGAGGATTCTCCGTATTCATCTATCTCCATGGATAGCCCCCAGGTCATATTAATTGATGACCAGGACAACATGTACATTCTCAGTACTGGCAATACCAGAAACATTATCAAAATTTTTGCCGACCCTGATAACCCTGAATCACCGCAGCCGCAATCGGCCAGCTATGCCGACGGTCGTTTAATAATGCCACCTCTGTTGCTATGGGGGCGCTATTTTTCAATCGAATTGATTGCGACTAACTTCTTTCCGTTGGAATTTGAGATTGGTACAGTGATGGAAGTGGAGAAACCCGCTGACAATAATTACGTGATATCTGAAAGTGGTTTGATTCACCTGCCGGAAGTCATGGATGGCAATAAGCTGTCCAGCTGGGACCTGATACTTGATGTTGAGCGCATCTTATTCGTGCCACGATTGAGCAGTAATTGAGTATTAAGGGCCAGTGGTGAAAGCTGGCCCATGCCTGAATGGCAGCAATGATTTACTGATTCTGTAGAGCAGCGATTCGCTTTTCCAATGGGGGATGGCTCATAAACAGCTCCGCCATCGCACGCTTGCCATTGATACCGAATGCGGTCATTTGTCCCTGCAACTCGCTTTGCTGGCTATTGGACTGAAGTCTTTGCAAGGCCGCGATCATTTTCTGTCTCCCCGCAAGCTCGGCACCTCCGGCATCCGCTCTGAATTCCCGGTAACGGGAAAACCACATGACGATCACGCTGGCCAACACGCCGAATATTGCCTGAAAGGCCATCACTGTCATGAAATACACCATGGCATTATTACTGCCGCGATTGACTATGTTGGCCACGACCCGGGCGAAGAAATAGACAAAGGTGTTCAGCACGCCCTGAATGAGAGTGAGTGTCACCATGTCGCCATTGGCGATGTGGCTGATCTCGTGGCCGATAACTGCTTCTGCTTCTTCTGCTGTCATCTGTTGCACCAGACCGGTGCTAACACCAATAAAGGCATTGTTGCGATTGGCCCCGGTGGCGAAGGCATTTATTTCAGGTGATACATACATGCCTACCTCAGGGGTGCCGATACCTGCTTGCTGCGCCAGTCTTTCCACAGTGGCCAGCAACCACCGCTCCTCATCGGTTCGGGGTTTCTCGATGACATAGGCACCAACGCTATTGCGGGCGATCCACTTGGACATCAGCAGGGAAATGAATGAGCCACCCATGCCAAATACCGCACACATAAACAACAAACCACCGTAGGACGACTGGTTCAGGCCAAGAGCAGGCATGAGTATGCTCAACACGACGCCCAGAACCATTAACACCGCCAGGTTGGTGGCTACAAACAATAATACGCGCTTCATTGAATGCTCCAAAAATCTCGCACCCTGATATTATGGTGATGAAATATAGATTTTAAAGGCGTAATTGGCAGCCAGGTGACGTTAGTCTGACGTAGAGGAGTTGGGGACTTCGCGTGAAAATAGGGATGAATACCCTACAGTGCAGCGGAGTCCGGGATGGAAGTGAAAGTCGACCAACAAAAGATCAGAGAGTTAAGGCTGGCCAGATCGTGGTCACAGGAGAAACTGGCGGAGGAAGCCGGTGTTAGCCTGAGAACTGTGCAGCGAATGGAGCTGGACGGCAGCGCTTCTCTCAAGTCACGGCTGGCGATAGCGCGGGCCCTCGGGGTGGAGCCAGGCGATCTGGACTGCGAAGAGATTGCAGCAGAAGATGATAATGAGACGAAAGACGAGTCGCCTGCAGCGTCTGGCAGTTTCTTCAGAGACCTGATTGCCTATCCTGGACCGAAGAACGTCGGCCCTAAAATCAGGGCAGGAATTCTGATTTTTCTCTGGGTAACGACCATGGTGACCGGCGGGACTCTCCTGGTACTGATCGCTTCGTTCACTTTCCTTGGACTGACTGATTCGCAAATTCCTGTGAGTCAGTTAGTGATCGCATCCATTCCGGTGCTTGTAGTCTTTTCGGTTAATGCGGGTTTATATCTGTTCTTTAAACGGTTTCTGACCTCATCAGTCTGAATCTTTACCTGGGTCGCATGCCATCGTAAACCGTGACCCAGTCCGATACCGTCCTCTGCTGCATGAGTTTCGCGATCAGGTCGAATGGAATCTGATCCGGCTTTTTGAAGCGAATGCAGCTCTTTCCCATATCCAGCTTCGTATCGGTATGCTGGGGCCAGGCTGATTGAAACCAGTCCATGAGTTCTGAGTCCACATACATGCCGAAATGATACAGAGCTATATGGCTTTTCTGAGCAGCGAAATTGATGAATGGAAGAGGGGTGTTCTTGCCGACATGGTAACCGGCAGGATAAGTTTCGAGGGGAACGACATAACCTGGCATGGAGCCGGCCATAGTTTCCTGAAAACCGTCAGGTAAGTTGCTTCGAATCGTGTCCCTGAGTTGACTCACGGCGTCACGCTGAGGTTCATCCAGGTTGGAAATATAGTCATCTACTGCAGACACAGGTATTTTCTCAGGATTTTAAATAGGCGCCAGGTGACTTATTAATGGGGGTGGATCAGTGTTTTACTGCGGGGCTTGCCATGAAAATCTTCAGCCAGGCTGGAGCCAATAATGTGGTGAATAACAACGTAGTTTAATATCCAGAAAGCACTATAACTTACAATAAAATAGAGTGCTTGTTGCTGTATAAACATGAGAATAACGCCGAGTGCAATAACAAAGCCGCCGACAATCTGGCCGGCGACTCTGATTTTATAGAACTGTTCTGCTGTCATATGAGGCAGACCTTTACAGAAAATTATTCGGCCAGATCATGCTACGCCACATATGGGCTACCGGACTACCGTCGAAACCGAGCCCTTCTTTAGGTGTTTTAAAGTGGCGACCGATGATGTCGGTAAAGTCATCCACATCAACCACAACGCCTTCCTCAAAGGAATAAAGATCGTTCAGGGTAATAAGCCGCGAGGTCATATACCACTTATGATTCTTGGCTTCTTCCCAGGCTTTTACAATATAGGGCTCTGGCTTGTAGTCGGCACCGAAGAAGCGAATATAGGCTTCAGGATATTCGTAACCCACGGAGTCATCAGGAAAGAACCGTAATGCCTGATGCTTTTCAATTGCCCAGGCGATTTCCTCATCCACGTAGGGGGCGATCATCTGTGCACACCAGTATCCGTGGTCGGTGCGGATCAGATTGCCAACACAAATATCATGGAGCAGACAGGCCAGGATGACCTTTTCATCCATACCATTGTCCATGGCATAGCGTGCACTCTGCAGGATGTGATTAGCCGGAGCGAAGCGCAGTTTAAAGAAGTCGATGAGATCAGGGGCTTCCGGCATCTCAGGAAGGCGAGGATCTTCATGCTGATACCAGGGGCGGGTGTCACCGGCGACTGCTTCAGGAGTGCCCTCAATGGTGCACATCCAGGGCATGGCGATGCGCTTGTCCAGCTCGTCGCTCATGGCATCTTCCAGTGCATCTGCTTTCTGAGAAAGGGTGCCGGCACCTGCTATGGATGCTACGGTGGCAGCACTCATGTTGCTGAGAAACTTGCGTCGGTCCATGGTAATCCTCCATTTCACTCTCAGGGTGAATTCTGGTTAAAGGATAAGCGCCGACTGCTGGCCAGAAATACGGCTAAGACGCCCGGGGATATGCCGATAGATGTACCATATATCTGCCATTTTCTCTATTTTATTTAGGCTGCAGATATCCATGGTTGCCGGCGTGCGGAACAGGTAAGGAACCGGGAAGCAGCTTTGAGGTGGCTTTGCTTTCGCCAGCTGATTTCTATAAGTTGCTGATAATAATAAATTCTGCTCTGGAAGGGCTTTGAGTCGCTGTACATGTACGAACCCAATATTCTCTCCGTCGTACCACCGCTATTTGCCATTATTCTCGCTATCGTCACTCGCCAGGTGATCCTGTCCCTCAGTATCGGAATCTGGATTGGCTATTGTATTCTGCAGTCAGTGAATCCGCTTGCGGGTCTGGCGATGGGTATCGAAGGGGTCATCGCTGTTTTCGCCGATGCCGGTGATACCCGCGTACTGGTATTTACCCTGGTGATTGGCGGCCTGATAGCCACTATTGAGCAGGTTGGTGGGGTGAGGGGCTTCATACATCTGTTGGAATCCCGGAACTGGGTGGATAACGCGAAGAAGGCCAAGTGGCTGGCCTATGGTACTGGCATCGTGGTCTTCATTGAATCAAATATCACCCTGCTGGTGGCGGGCTCTATTTCCCGTCCGCTCTTCGATCGCTACCGCATTGCCCGGGAAAAGCTGGCCTACATTATTGATTCCACATCGGCACCAGTGTGTATTCTTATTCCCCTCAATGCATGGGGAGCTGTAGTAATAGGCCTGCTGGCATCTTCCGCAATCGATGATCCCATTAGCGTCTTTATCACCGCTATCCCTCTCAATTTCTATCCCATCACGGTAATTATCTTTGCGGCTTTCGTGATCTGGCGGAATTTGCATATCGGCCCGATGGCTGCAGCGCAGAAACGTACAGAAGGTGGTGAGCTGATCTGGCCTAACTCAACTCCTATGGTTGATTCCAGTGTTATTGAAATAGGCACGGAGTCGGAACAGCAACGGGATAAAGCCCGCTACATGCTTCTACCAATCGCGGCGATGGTACTGTCGATGCCTGTGAGTCTGTATATAACAGGAGAAGGGAATATTACAGATGGTTCTGGCTCTACTTCTGTCTTGTGGGCGGTACTGATTGCCCTGGCAGTATTGTGGGTCATGGTACTAGGGAGTAAGCGTGCCAGGCTTGATGAGTTGATGAATGTTTTTCTGAAGGGGGCAGGTGGCTTTTTACCGGTTATGATGATTCTGCTATTTGCACTGGCTTTGGGTGACGTAGCAGGATTGTTAGGGACAGGTGCCTATGTGGCGCAGATAGCGCAGGAAACCATACCCATGGCATTGCTTTTACCACTGCTGTTTTTAGTCAGCAGTTTTATTGCGTTTTCCATAGGCTCCAGCTGGGGAACCTTCGCCATTATGATTCCTCTGGCAATGCAAATCGTCCTTAACCTGCAGTTAGATCCAGCCCTGTTTCTTGCAGCAGTACTCTCAGGATCGGTATTTGGCGATCATGCGTCGCCAATTAGCGACACCACGGTTGTATCCTCGATGGCAGCTGCGACAGACCATATAGAACATGTGCGCACTCAATTGCCTTATGCGTTGATAAGTGCCGGAATTGCGACTATCTGCTTCTTGCTGGCGGGCTTCCTGCTGCTTTGATTCGTCCAGCAAAGCCTCGATGTAGTGGGGCGAGAATGCCATGGTCATCTCCTGTTAAATTCTGTCCCTTGAGCTGTGGTGCCTGAGCAACTTCCTAATTCTCTGTTTCTGAGAAGTCGCGAATCTCAGTGATAGGCAGCATGTGCACATCCCGGAATTTCTTGTTGTTACGATGATCATCGTCCAACAGGCTTCCAAGACTGGCATAGGTATCAGACACAAATACCGTGTCACCATGTTGAGTCTTTCGTGAGATCCCGAACGACACCTTTCTTCGTGTTTCGCAGGGAATCTGATTCAGCATGGATTTGGTGGTCCACACTGAACCGTTGCGGGCGAAATCGCTGACCCGTGATGCGTGATTGATGGTTTCGCCGAGCACCGTAAATTCCACATGGCCGCCGGCGTGGAAACTGCCAAACCATTCCTGACCTTCGTTGATGCCGATATTCAGCTGCAGATCGCTGAACCAGCCCTTACGTGACTGCCACTGCTGGGTGATTTGTTTCATCATCTGCTGCAGTTCCAGGGAGCAGCGAATGGCATTGAGTTTGTAATCACAGTCCGGCTGGGGAAAGAAGTAGTACACCATGCCATCGCCGGCATGTTTCCCATAGGTACCGTAATATTTTCTGAATATAGGTTCGCTCTGCTGCCAGATGTTATTGATTAACTCAAAATACTCCTCAGCAGGTAATTCGGAGCAAATCCGCGTCGAGTCCTGTAGATCAGCGACCATGACAGCGACGTTTGTAAGATAGGGTTTACGCTTGCGTAGTAGTTCATTAATAACGTGATTGCGCTTGCTCAGGAAATCCAGCAGGAAATCATC
The DNA here is from genome assembly GCA_965227685.1 of uncultured Pseudohongiella sp. GTDB lineage: Bacteria > Pseudomonadota > Gammaproteobacteria > Pseudomonadales > Pseudohongiellaceae > UBA9145. The sequence goes on from CBDDGA010000002.1 coordinate 812,065, forward strand.
GTCCAGCGCCACAGGGCTGTAGGTAAACAGAATACCTTCACGGTAGAAACATACATAAAGGTCGTAGACCTGGGCTTCCTCGTGCTCACCATGGAGCATGGCAGGAAAATGCACCATGGCTTCTTTGCCGATGGATTCCACTTCCTCATAGATGCCTTTTAGCACGGTTAATTCTTCCGGCCCGATAGCAGAATAGAGTTTGATCAACGATTGCTGGGAGAGTCGTTTCTTGGCTGCTGCCATGTGGGGCAACAGAATCTCTTCCAAATGGTCTCCGGTGTCAGCAGGTTGGGCGCTGAACAGCAATTTGAGCAGGTTTCTGGATTCCAGGTCCCCGGGCAGGTCTTCATCCCGTCCGAAGAAAGTGTTGGCTGCCTTGTCGTTCCACCAGATCAGCTCAAAATTGTTATTCACCATGTAGGCCGGACCGGGGAAATTATCGACGGATGCCTCAAAAGAAAGATCGGTGAGCGATCCCTGCTCACCTTCCGAGGAACTGGAGGCAGAACTCTTTACAGCCAGGGTGGGAGAGGCTGCTTTGCTGCCGAGCTTTTCGGCTATCTGCGCCATGGAGTAGCCCTGCTTTTTAAGCTCTTGCACCTGTCTTATACAGTCCACTGCATTTTCATTGAAGTATCCAAGTCGGGTAGCCCGGCCTTCGCCGCCGACAGGCGTTTTCACAACAGGGTTAGGCAGTATTCCCAGGGCTACATAGTTGTTTAATGTAGCGCGAGAAATTCCTGTAATTTCAATAAGTTCCTTGCTATTCAGCATGTCGTTCCCAACTCTGCATTTAGTAGAGCTGGGCAGTATAATTAGACAGCATAAGTAAAGTCAAGTGTCTAATTATACTGTCTATTTATGCTTGGACAGCCAAGACGGGAGCCCGCGAATTTGCTACTCTCACAGCAAATTTGTGTGGACATAAGGACAATGGAATTCAAACGGATTTCGGTGCGTGACGCGGTTGCTCTCATAGAAAGCCGTGACGGCCAGGTGCAGGTGGTAGACATCAGAGATGAAGACTCTTTCCGCCGTGGCCACATTGAAGGTGCCTTCCACCTTCACAACAGCAATATTCAGGACTACATCCAGGAGGCAGACCCCGAGCTGCCATTGCTGGTTTGCTGCTATCACGGCCACATGAGCCAGAGTGCGGCAGCATACCTGTCGGAACAAGGGTTTAGCGAGACCTATAGTCTCGATGGCGGATTTGAAGCCTGGGCTCAATCAGCAGCCGGGGAATCGGAATCTGTCTGAATGCCGTCACTATTCGGGGGATTTTCCCTGGCCTTGTCGATTTTCCGTTTGTAGGTCATCAACGCCACCATGTAAATCATATTGAGCATTGCCCAGCTGAATATCTCGAATGGCCAGAGACGATGACTATTGGGGTTATCAATGCGGGACAGGAATATGACACCACACCACAGTGCCAGTATCACCAGGGGGGCGGCGGCGGCAAAAAACCAGCTACTTTGCCATTGCTTCAGAGCGGCTACGGGTAATGCAGCGCTGGCAACAGTCACTAACATCACAATCAGGGCAATTATCAGATTCCAGAACCAGACGTCGTCGGAATTATCTGCTTCGGCTCCCAGGGCAAGACCGGGCAATAGAAACAGTAAGCCGATACCCAGGAGTGGGGAAAATTTGCAGTTGCCAGTGAAATTCATAGCCGGACCGATGTTGGAGAATGCTTATTTTAGGATTTTAGAGAGTACCGATTCTAGAGAGTGCCGATTAAAACAGAGGACTGACCATTCATAAAGGTGCTGCCCACAAATTGAGAATCGACACAGAATTTACAAAATTCAGAAGTACAATGTGCAGCATTCACCGCGAACCATATATACAGGAACTGGTCGCCTGGATGCAGTGTAATCAGGAAAGGGATTAAAAATTGAAAGAGGAGTATTCGATGACAACAAATTCTCGGGCCTTAGCTATCTTGCAGGGCATTGCACTGGCCGGTCTGCTGTTTTCGTTGGCGGCGTGTACCGTCAATACGGGTAGTGGTATTGCCGAGCTAATTGTCACTGAGCGTGGCGGCTTCGTCCCTGAGGGTATTGAGTATGACAGGCGAAATAATCGTTTGCTGGTAGGTTCCATGACAGACGGCACCATCTATCAGGTAAATAACGATGGCAGCCTCATCGCTGTGGTGGAGGATGACGCATTGCTGGCATCGGTCGGAATTGAAGTGGATGAAGAAGGCAATCGCCTGCTGGTTGCCAACTCAAGATTCGGTGAGGGAGAAAGTGAAGCCATGTTAGGCGTGTATGCACTGGATAGCGGTAATCAGCTCGCCATGATCGATCTGCGTGCTGTGATTGAGAATCCACCGGCAGGGGCCAGTCATTTTGCCAATGATGTTGCCATTACCCCCGCCGGAACGGCATTCGTAACCGATACACCGATGAATATTGTCTATCGCGTGGATAAGTACTTTAACGCAGACGTATTACTTGATCTGGGGCAGGAAGTGGGCCTGGCTTTAAATGGCATTGAATACCATCCCGCGGGTTATCTTATTGTTGCCGCCATGGGGTCAGAGCAATTGCTAAAAGTGCCTGTTAACAATCCTCAGAACTGGTCTGTCGTGGAGACAGATTTTTCAGTTTCGGGTGCCGATGGTCTGGTATGGGCAGAAGACGGCACTCTGATAGTTACCTCCAATAACAGCAGCCGGGTTTTGAAGTTTCACAGTGAAGACAACTGGCGTTCAGCTCAACTGGTTGGGCTGGCAAGCTTTCCCGGGCAGGCTACTACCGCCGCTGTTGCCGGCAATGAAGTATTTGTTGTGCGACCCAATTTTAGCAGTAGCGATGCGCCGGTTATTTTGCGCGCGCAATTCTAGAAACAGGAAACTTACAGAAGAAGACAGGGAGCCGATTAACAAATGGAATTTACCCGGGACAAGGATATCTATGAGAAAGAAGTAGAGCTGAAGTATCAGCTCTACAATAGTCTGTTCCTGACACTGCCTCTGGACGCTATTGAGCAAACCGGACTATTGCTCCCTTTATTGGATGAGGCCTGCAATAGCGGACTGGATGAGGGTCTGAGCCCGCAACAAATAATCACACGCTTCTTTGCCTCGCAAAAGCCGGACTTCACCGAGGAGCAGCAGACTCAGTTTCTGTTTAAAGTCATTCAGTACGTTGAACGCCAGGTTGTCCTGATTGATGCTCTGGAGGATGCTGCCTATGAAGCGATTCACTACACCCGGGAATCTAATCGCCTGCGACAATTAACCGATGGCATTGGTACAGATGGTCTGGAGAATGAATTAAGAGCCTTGCTTAAAAAGTTCGGCGTGAGAGTCATTCTCACGGCCCATCCCACGCAGTTCTATCCCGGGCAGGTTCTCGCGATCATTACCGACCTTACCCAGGCTATTCGCGAGAGTGATGTTGATGCTGTCAGGGATTTGCTGCAACAGTTGGGAAACACTCCGTTTTTCAATCAGGAGAAGCCTTCTCCCTATGAGGAAGCAGTAGAACTTAGCTGGTATCTGGGAAACATCTTCTATCCTGTGTTCGGTCAGTTGATCGAACAGCTTTCTGAATTTCGGGACAGTGATCCGGTCAGGAACCAGATTCTGAGTATTGGCTTTTGGCCCGGTGGTGACAGAGATGGCAATCCATTTGTCAGTTGTAAAGAAACCCGGCAGGTGGCGGCAAAACTTCGATTTATCATCGTTGAGTGTTACCGCAATGAGTTAAGGTCCCTTAAGCGGCGTCTCAGCTTCCGCGGAGTGTATGAAAAACTGGAAGCACTGGAACACAGGCTGCAGGCTGAACTCACCGGTGAGGCTGAAAAAGGATTCGATGACGTAGATGAGTTTCAGCAGCAACTTAAATCAATTGCCGGGGAAGTAGCTGACAATTACCAGGGTTTGTATCTGGAGCAACTGCAATCATTCCAGTTAAAAGTGGATATGTTTGGGTTCTACTTTGCCAGTCTCGATATCCGCCAGGATTCCAGGGTGATCGAACGAACTCTCCAAAGTATCCGCAAACTCCATCCGGAATTACTGGGCGCAGATTTCGACAGTCTGGACATCAGGGAGCAGATCGCTGCTTTGATTAAGGTTGAAGGAAATGTATCCCCGTCGGAACTCGATGACAGTGTTGAGCAGGATACTCTGGAATCACTGTCGTTGATTCGGGAGATTCAGTTGCTCAATGGCGAGCCAGGTTGCCATCGCTACATCATTTCAAATTGCCGTGGTCCAAAAGATGTAGTGAATGTCATGGCGCTGGCACGTTTGACCGGATGGGACGGAGCTACCCTGGATATAGTTCCTCTGTTTGAAACCATCAATGACCTGAAGCAAGCCAGGGAAAGTATGGCTGCACTCTATGCCATACCCAGTTACAGGCGTCACGTGCAAGGGCGGGACAATCGGCAGACTGTCATGCTGGGATTCTCGGATGGAACCAAGGACGGCGGTTACCTCATGGCCAACTGGGCAATCTATCTGGCGAAGGAGGAAATCACGAAGGTTTCGAGGGAGAACCAGGTTGAGGTGATCTTCTTTGACGGCCGTGGTGGTCCACCGGCACGAGGAGGTGGTAGCACCTACAAATTCTATGCGGCGCTTGGTAAACAGGTTGAAAGCAACCAGATTCACCTTACCGTGCAGGGCCAAACCATCAGCTCCTATTATGGTACCGAGGCAGCAGCCAACCACAATCTGCGACAGCTGCTTGCGGCCGGGCTTGAATGCAATCTTTATGATCGACCGGAACGAGAGTTTACGAATGATCAAAAAGAATTGATCCAGTATTTAGCTGATATTGCCTATGATAAGTACCTTGCCTTCAAAGCCAACCCATTGTTCCTGCCTTATCTGGAACAGATGAGTACTTTGCATTACTACGCTCAATCGAATATCGGTAGCCGTCCGGCAAAGCGTGGTGGTGACAGTGAACTTAAATTTGAAGATTTGCGTGCTATTCCATTTGTTGGCGCGTGGGGACAGTTAAAACAAAACGTACCGGGTTACTTTGGATTGGGAACCGCCCTTAAAACGCTGGAGGACGAGGGAAGGCTGGCAGAGTGCCAGGCTCTGTATCGGGACTCCAAGTTTTTTGAAGCGATGATCGGCAATAGTATGCAGAGCATGAGTAAGACGATTTTCAAACTTACTACTTATATGCGTGAGGATGAAACCTTCGGTGAGTTTTGGCAGCTTATTTATGATGAGTTCGAGCTGAGCCGTCAGATGGCACTACAGGTATCAGGTCAAACAGTTTTGCTGGAAGACCACTCAACTAATCAGAATAGTATCAGGTTGCGGATGCAGATCGTATTACCACTGCTGGTGATACAGCAGTATGCCTTAATGAAGGTGCGGGAAATGGCCGGCGATGAGAGTGACGCCGCCAAACTCGCTGTATACGAAAAGATGATCGTACGCAGTCTGTTCGGCAACATTAATGCTTCGCGAAATTCTGCCTGAACACTTTGCTAGTGCTTGCTATCTGACATCCAGATATCGGCATAGCTCATGGCTTCGAACAGGTCCTGATCAATGACGCTGTCGGACTGGCCTTTGGCCTTGAGAGCCTGTTGCGTTCCGTACAACCCCCAGACGTTATGTGGGTGCTCGTTCAGGTCCATGCGGAACTGCTCTTCAGCGTTATCGTAGGCGCCCAATGCCATATAAGCTGAACCTAACCAGTGCCGGGGTGAGAAAGGCAGGGGTTCGGGCTCGTCATAGTTAAGGTTGTCATAGAAATCTACCGCACGACGAAATGCTTCAGCCGCGGCTTCAATATTTCCTTCTGTCCAGGCAATCTCACCATCGAGTATTCCAGCGAGTGTGCCAACGATGTCCTTGCCTTCATGAAAACGAAAACTGGCAGTAGTTGTTTCTGTTAGCTCATTGAGTTCCTGCGCCTTGGTTTTTGCTGTGTCCATATCATCGGTTTTAAGCGCAGCATAACCCAGTGAAAAATCATACATGCTTTTATTGATTTCACCCGACGGTGCCTGGTCTACATTAAGGACTTCATCGAATTTGCCAAAACGCACCAGTGCCATGGTGAGCATCGCGGTGTTGCGATTAAGCTTCGCCAGGTCTGTGGCGGCCCGAATAGAGGCTGCACTTTCGCCACCCATCGCAGCAGCGTAGTAGAGCATAGTCAGGTTATGGGTTGGATAAATAGAAAAGCCCTGATCAAAGGCGGCTTTCTGATCTGAATGCCAGGCTTTGGTATTGGCACGTACCGCTTCATGCCATAAACCCATCTCATTCCAGGTGTGGCTTGGCATATGGTTGATGTGACTGGCACCCGGTATTTCATTACCAAGAAAGCGGGCACAGGGTGCCGCCAGCTCTGGCTTCGTGGTGGATTCTGTTGCATGTACCAGCAAGTGGCAGGCGCCGGGATGGCGAATGTCTTTTTCAAGAACACCTAACAGTACGCTATGGAGTTTTTGCACGCGGGGATTATTGATATCGCGATAGCCTCGACGCTCTTCCAGAAGAAATAATGAATCGGCGTACAGGGTGGCAATGTTGAGATCCTCGGGATACTTTGCCGCCAGCTCAGCCATCACGTCTGCATAGGCTTCGTCCTGCACCCGACGATTTTCCGGATCGTAGTTCTCTATATAACGAGATTGCAGACTTCGAATCATATCTGCTTCCTTGGTTGTCGCTGAGTCGATTCTCTTCAGGGCTTGCTGCAGAGAATGCCAGGCTCTTGGTCCCTGAGCGGCCGTCATCGCGCCATTAAGATACGAGCCCCAGGCCCAGGCTTCGCCCCAGTAGCATATTGCGCAATCGGGATCTGCAATCTGTGACTGATGGAAGGAACGTGCGGCATCTTCCTTGGCAAAGGCGTACATGAGTTGAAAGCCCTGATTAAAGAACGCCTGGGCTTCCTCATTATCGGAGGAGATTTCAAAATGCAGATCACCAAGGGCTTCGCTAATCAGAGGCATCGGCTCATCGAAGCTGTCCGGATAATCGACGTCCTGGGCGTTAATCAGATTGGCATGGAGACCCGCTACCAGACTCGTGATTATCAAAGTAGTTTTTATCGGTGAACGCATTTCTCAACTCCTGCAGTTAGGCGGGCCTTTCTATTGCCGTAATTATGAGCAGACGGAAGGCGAATGTCGTTGATGATAATCAACTATTCGAATACAGCCAGTCCGTGCAACAACTTATTGCAAACTGAATTCCATGGGGGCATTTGGCCCAAGGGGCAGACCAAGAACTACCCACACCATAGTCATCACAATTCCGGCGATCAGCAGGAGGATGGAGTAGGGAAGCATCGTCGCTGCCAGGCTTCCCAGTCCAAATTCCCTCTGCCAGCGTTGGCAAAATACGAGGATTAGCGGGAAATAGGGCATAAGCGGCGTGATGATATTGGTAGCACCGTCGCCAACACGGTAAGCTGCCGTGCTCATTTCAGGACTCAGCCCCAGTAACATCAGCATTGGAACCAGAACCGGTGCGAGGAGAGCCCATTTGGCGCTGGCGGAGCCGATAAACAGGTTTATGGAAGCGCCAAAGAGGATGATGAAGGCCATTAACAGTGCATCCGGAAGGTTTGACCCTTCAAGAAAGGCGGCACCCTTGATCGCAAATATCAGACCAAGGTTAGACCAGTTAAACATGGCAACGAAATGGGCCGCTGCAAAAGCTAATACCAGGTAGTAGGCAAGATCCCCCATTGCCTCGCTCATCATCTTCACAACATCACGATGATTGGAAACCGAACCACTGGCAGAGCCATAGGCCCAACCGGCGGCCAAAAAGAGAATAAAGAAGCCAGCCACCAGTGACTGGTAGAGTGGATTAAATCTCGCTTCCGGGCTTGCTGCTTCATCAATCAGCGGGGTGCCAGGTCCCACAGTTAAGAAAACCCAGAGTGCTATGATGGCCAGGGTTGCATAGCCGGCGCGCTTGAGGCCTTTTGCTTCGGCATCTGACATTGAAGCTTCTGGGTCTTTGATCATCCCCGCCGTGCTACTTTCCATATCACCAGGCAAGATTGGTGAGAGACGGGGTTCAATTATCTTGTCAGTTACATACCAGATAACCGGCAAGAACACGAAGGTCATCGCGATAATGAAGTAGGCGTTGCCAGCGATGTTTGCGTCCCAGCTTGGCAGTATGGTTTCTGCTGCGGCTTCGGTAATGCCGAACAGCAACGCATCCAGTTGGCCAGGCAACAGATTGGCAGAAAATCCGCCCGAGACGCCGGCAAACGCTGCTGCAATTCCGGCTATGGGGTGTCGACCAGCGGCTGCAAAAATTACACCTGCCAGAGGAATGAGTACTACATAAGCTGCATCGGCTGCGAGATTTCCAACCATGCCGATTAGTGCCACCGCTGGTGTAAGCAATAGCTTCGGCGCCTTCGACACGGCACCGCTCATGGCCGAGGCAAACAGCCCTGATCGTTCAGCGACGCCAGCTCCCAGCATCACAACCAGTACATAGCCCAGTGGATGAAATCCAGCGAAGGTAGCAGGCATTTCCACCAGCAGACGCTGGATATTGGCCGCGGAAAGTAGGCTTTCCGCACTCACGATAACCGGGTTGCCGGCAGCATCCATCTGCGTTGGGTGAGGGGCTGATACGCCGGTTAAAGCTGCCAGCACACTGATCGCAACCACGCCCAAAATGCAGTAGAAGAAAATGAATACCGGGTCCGGTAGCTTGTTTCCGGAGCGCTCTATCCAGGCAAGTATGCCTCTCATGTCGTTGGCTTGGGCTTGGGTTGTGTCAGTCATGTTTTTAATTCTTATCTCTTGATTAGCAGGTTATGCGTTTGAATTCGTTTTTAATCCGGAAGCGATCAACGTAGCAATCGATAAAATTTCCGAACATCCTCCAGGTAAAGTTGTGGCTGCTCGAGTGCAGCAAAATGTCCGCCCTGAGGCATTACTGTCCAGTGTCGCAAATCGTAACTTGCTTCCGCCCAGGTTCGCGGAGAGACATAGATTTCAGCTGGAAATAGGGCAACCCCGGTTGGTACATCGATATAGCCCATTGTCCTGGTGGCAGGAGTATTTCTGTTTTCATAATAGATGCGAGCGGACGACGTGATGGTTCCGGTAAACCAGTAGATCGCAACGTTGGTTAATAGCTCATCTTTACTGAAGTTGTCGTCGAGATTGCCACTGGCGCCCTGGGGAAGGTCCGACCAGCCATGAAATTTTTCGATAATCCATGCTGCCAATCCAGCCGGGGAGTCGTTCAGGCCATAACCAAGAGTCTGGGGTTTGGTTCCCTGGATCTGCTGATAGCCAACTTCATTTCGCATGTAAGCCTGTCGGGATTGTTGCAGGGCTAATTCATCTTCATCGGTTCGCTCCCGCAGTGCCTCGTCTTGCGGAGGGCCGGCGATGATCATGTTGGAATGCAGCCCAATAAGGCGCTCCGGATAATGGTTTGCCAAATGACGGTTAATGATTGCTCCCCAATCTCCACCCGCCAGGGCATATTGCTGGTAGCCGAGCCGTTCCATGAGAGCGGCCAGCACCAGGGCTATGCGTTCCGGGTTATAGCCGGTTTCCACAGGAATTCCGGAGAATCCGAATCCGGGTAATGAAGGCGCAATAATATGAAAGCTATCGGCGGCATCACCACCGTGCTGTTCAGGTGCGGTCAACGGGCCAATAATCTTGGTAAACTCGCTGATTGAACCAGGCCAGCCGTGCACCAACAACAGAGGAATTGCATCGGGGTTTTCAGATCGCTGGTGAATAAAATGCATTTCCAGATCATCAACATAGGTTTTGAAATGATCGAACTGGTTTAACTGTGCTTCCTGTGCCCGCCAGTTAAAGTCCTGCTGCCAGTACCGTATTACTTCTTTCATGTACTCGAGGTCGCTGCCGTATTCCCAACTAACGCCATTTAACTGGTCGGGAAGGCGTGTGAGTGCCAGTCTTTGTTGCAGGTCATTCAACGCCTCATCACTGACTTCGATTTTGAAGGGTGTAATTTCAGCATTGGCCGCGAAGCGTTCTGCAATCATATCGTCTTGATCCTCGGCACTTTGTGCGGCAAGCGGGGCATTAGCTGTCAGTTCAATCCCGTTGGGATTTGCAGACGTATAAGTATCTGCAGACGCTGAACTTGAAATCAGCGCTGTAATCATCATTGATAATAAAAGAGAAGATGTCAGCCTGAAGTTCTTAATTTGGGAAGTGGGCATTACAATAGTTACCGGCTAGTTTGGGTTGGTTATAGGGTCGTTTTAATGAATTAGGACGGTCTTGATCATGCCCCAATAGCTGAAGTCGTTCAATACAGTGTAAACAAAGGCAAATCTGCATGTTATTCAGTTCTCGTAAGAAGCCACTTGAGATTCCAGGCGAAGATCAGGCGCTGCCACACCGTGAGCAGGCAATTGAATTCAATCCCAAACACTATGTGAACGGGAACCCTATTGCAGAACCTGTTCCAGAGCACCTTGAAAAAGCTGTGTTCGGGCTGGGTTGCTTTTGGGGAGCAGAGCGGCTTTTCTGGGAGTTGCCGGGGGTTTACAGCACTGCCGTAGGCTATGCTGGCGGTATCACGCGCAATCCAAGCTACGAGGATGTGTGCAGTGGCAAAACTGGCCATGCAGAAGTGGTTCTCGTCTATTTTGATCCGGCCCAGATCAGTTTTGAGCAATTATTGGCAGCATTCTGGGAGGCCCATGACCCCACCCAGGGTATGCGTCAGGGTGCAGATATAGGCACGCAATACCGCTCTACTATCTACAGTGTTAATGCCCAACAGGCAGAGCTGGCACGGTCTTCCCTGGCCACATTTCAGAGGGCCTTGGGAGAGATAGGGCGCGGGGAGATAACCACCGAAATCAAAGCGTTGGATGAGTTTTTCTATGCAGAGGATTACCATCAGCAGTACCTGGCAAAGAATCCTGGCGGGTACTGTGGCCTGGCTGGCACCGGCGCTTGCTACAGACCCGTGACAGCAGAAACTACTCAGGCTTAAACAGACGTTAGTTACCCGACGTCAATCCAAAGAACTGGCGAATATCATCTTCTTTCGCCATGGCGTCGGCGTAGCCTAATTCCAGCAAGGCATTGCAAAATCCTTTTTCGAACAGAATCAGGCTTAACATGGTTCCCGCACCATCTTCTTTTATGTACCGGGATAGCGGTCGAGGCAATTCATCATAAAACTCTGAAGCGAGGGAATTGAGTTCTCTGGATGGTGAGATCTCCAGCAGCTCAATTTCATGGAGCGGGCGGGAGATTCGGTCTTTTTGTTGCTCTGGTACATGAGGAATGACTTCATTCATGTGCCGAAGAAACTCCAGATCGTTTTCGAGAGTGTCTACAAAGGCACTGTTTAGAATATGACCAACTATGTTTAGCAGGCCAGGGGCTATTGGGTCTGTATTCCGGACAGCAGCCCTGCTTCTGTTGCCACTGACCCCAATGACCAACAGACGTCGCGCCCCAAGATGAATAGCGGTGCTGGTTGGAGCGAGCTGCCGGACCGCACCATCACCATAGAAGCGGCCATCGATCTCTACTGCAGGGAAAATGACTGGAATCGCTGACGATGCCATTAGATGATGAAGCTTCAGTACCGTTCTCCTGCCCAGTCGGTGAGGACCGGTCCAGTCTTCTATACCCTTAACGGCCTGGTAAAAAGAAACTGACTCGCCCGTGTTGTAGTCCGAGGCGGTGACGCTGAGCGCGTTAATCAGGCCGATATCGATATTGTGCTGAATCCGGTCGAAGTGGATTACCCTGGACAGCAATTCTGACAATGGTGAGTTATCAAACAAGGACATCGATTTGTCCCCGGATTTGTTGCTTAGCATGCCAAGCAGCACGCTGGAGGCACCGCTGAGGAAGCCTCCTGATTCCGGATCGTAGATCTGGTCGCTACTGAGATTTTTCCAGACGAATTCAAGTCGCTTCACTGCAAAGCGGAACAGTCGCGCGTGAGAGGCCAGTGTCGCGGCATTGAGAGCACCAGCAGAAGTACCGGCAATTACCTGAAACGGATTACTGGCCGTCTTTGGCATGAGATGGCTTATCGCCCGCAATACACCGACCTGATAAGCTGCCCGGGAACCACCTCCGGATAAAATCAGACCGGTAGGGCGGTCATGCTCTGCCGGGAGAATGTTCTTTTTATTGCCAGGATCCATTGGCTGCACATTATTCAGCAAATAGCCCGGGATTCAAAAAGATAAATCGCAATTGTAATCAGAAATCTCTGATTTAATGTCTGTAGTTCGTTGCGGGAATCTAATTTGAAGTTACAGGTGCGAACGCTGAAGAAAAATTATCCGTTGGCAGGGGACGTAGCTCGTTATTCAACGACTGCTCGGTCACTGCATTGGCCGGATTCGCGAATGTTGAAATCACCGAGTGGGCAATAAAACTCAATGGCAGGATTATCGCCAGTACCATCATCAGGCGATAGAAACCGTTCTTGGCTTCGAGATTCAGGTCCGTGAAAGCGGGTACTTCATTCAGAACGACGTCTTCAGCTGACTGATTGGAAAGCTTTGAGTTCTTGTCCGGAGCCGGGGTTCTGGACAGTGCCGGGGTTTCAACATTGATGTTGTTGGAAAGCCTTTCTGAGAGCGTGCGATTTTCTTTTTCCAGGTATTCGTTACGGGCGATTATCTTGTCCAGTGTATTTTGGGTACGCATCGCCATATGCTGGGACTGTTCATTGGCGTGATGAAATTGTGCGAGAGAGTTATTGAATTGAGCGCTATGGGATTCTGTTTCCTTAAGTGAGTTTGCTGCTCTCTGCAACAGGGTTTCATTCCTCTTCAACAGTTCTCTGGATTTCTCATAGTCAAGTTTATAACTCTCCTGAACCTGAATGGCCTCTTTTAATTTTTCTTCAGTTTGTTGCAAACGCATCTGGTATTTCTTGTTTTGACGCAACGTATTGTTCAACTCTTCCTTGAGCTCATCGGATCTTGATTCCGTTAATTCAATCAATGTTGATTGCTGCTGATTTAGTTTTTCCGTATGAGACATTCGACTACGAACCTGTTCATTCAGTGTTCGTTGAGTATCTCTTTCGCTAATTAGCTCTGCCTTGGTATCCAGCATTTTCTGCGAAAGCGATTCCAGATGCTCGGTCATGGTCTGGTTGCGGGAAATAAGTTCTTTCAGAGTTTCGCTTTGTTTCTGCGCTTCCTCGCTAACGGTTTTTGCGTCTGCTACATAATCGTCTGCCTCACTGCGCAATTGGGAAAAACTTTCGGCTGACGCTGTGAAAAGAGTTTGGTGATGCTGCGCCTTTTCCAGAATGGAAAGGGTATTCTCGGCCTGCACTCTGCTGGCATTGTGATTCGACTCAGTTTCTTCGAGCAGTAACTCGATGCGCTGAATCAATTCGGAAGAGGTTTCGTTGTTACTGGCAGCCGTGCTTGATTGACTGCGAATATCTTCCAGGCCAACTTCAAGCTGTTGCTTTAAACCTTCGCATTCGAGGTTTAAACCTTTGAAATTACTGATCAGCTGTTCATTGTCGTCTCGCGAGCCTTCAATATTGCTTTGCAGTTTCTGCAGAGCCGAAAGAAGAACCGCTGACTGAGTATTAAATTTTTCAGCGTCTGCATTTAGCGATTCGGTACGCGCCATCATTTTTTTCCAAAGACGGGCGCGACTATTTTTTGCCGAATCAGTTGAAGAAGATTTTTCCGGGGCAGTTTCAGAAAGGCGTTTCTTTCGTAGCTGCTGATCCTTCAGTTTATTTTTTAAAAATTCTACATGGCCAGGTAATTTTTCTGTGTTTTCTGGCATTTGCTCCGGATTGGTTTGGGGTACAGCTGTGAATAAGATTTCAGTCTCTTCAAAAGAGTCTTCGGGCAAGAGAGCTGACATGACGATCCAATCCTTAGGTTTTGCTATTCGGTATTGAGTTAAGTATTTCGGTCCCTATTAATAGGTGTAGTACGATAACGCCTGTCGCGCCAACGTTTTGAACCCTTTGCAGACATATACCGACAGATATTTGACGAACGCGATGCATAGCTCGCACAGCAGAAAGCAAATTTGCAGTTTCCAGATTCAGACAGATTTGAATTAATGAAAAAATCTCAGGCTTCAATCGATCCATTGGTCATCGCCATATCCTCCAGGGCGTTGTTTGACCTTGCGGAAAGCCATCGTGTTTATGAAAGCGAAGGTCTCGATGCCTATCAGAATTACCAGATTGAACGGGAAGACGATCCTCTCAATCGAGGCGTGGCTTTCGAATTGGTTGAGAAATTACTTCATCTCAATGAGTTACTCGAAGAATCTCCGGTAGAAGTAATATTGTTGTCCCGAAATAGTGCTGATACCGGGCTGCGTATTTTTAACTCCATTGAACATTACGGCCTCAATATTACCCGGGCCGCATTTTGCAGCGGCGACAGCCCCTACCGGTACATCTCTGCGTTCAACAGCCATCTATTCCTGTCCACAGATGGTGCTGACGTGAGGCGGGCTCTGGAGCTGGGAGTTGCGGCGGCAACGATTCTACCTTCCAACAAACCAGCCGTACCCAAGGAATTACTTAAAATCGCCTTCGATGGCGATGCCGTTCTGTTTTCTGATGACTCTGAAAAGATATTCAAAGACAAAGGCTTAGACGCATTTGCCGAGAATGAACGTGAAGCTGCGAACGAACCCCTGGCGGGTGGTCCGTTCAAGCCGTTTTTAGGGGCTCTGCAGCAGATTCAGCGCGCATTTCCACCGGGGGAGGCACCAATCCGTACCTGCCTGGTTACTGCCAGGGCGGCGCCAGCTCATGAGCGGGTAGTTCGGACACTGCGGGCCTGGAATATCCGAATCGATGAGTCCCTGTTCCTGGGTGGTCTGGATAAGGGGCAGTTCCTCCAGGCCTTTGATGCAGATGTGTTTTTTGATGATCAGGAAGGACATTGTGAGTCGGCGCGCAACCATGTCGCGACCGGACATGTTCCCCATGGGGTTGCTAACAACTAGCTACAGCTGCAGTCCCAGGCTGTAAATCACTCCCAGACTCATAAGAATCAGAATCAACAGTCGTTGTAACAGCTTTTCTGGCACGTGGCTGCTGATCCTTGAGCCGAGGCTGATAGCGGGTAAAGATCCGATGAGGAGGCTTAGCAGGAGCATTATGTCCACATAGCCAGCGAACAGGTAGCCGAGACCCGCTATAAATGTGAGTGGTACTGCATGTGCGATATCGGTACCGATGATGCGGACCGCGGATGTCTGACTGTAAATCACCAGCAGAATTGCCGCTCCAAATGCGCCAGCTCCTACTGAAGACAGGGTCACGCAGACACCCAGTAACAAACCCATGATCCAGGTCACCAGACTGCGGTTTCGATGCATCGCTAGCATGAGCAATTCGGGTCTTTCCTCAATCGCTCGAATTCTCAGTTTGTCTCTGAAAATCAGTATGTTAGCTGTGACAATTAACATGATGCCCAAACTGCGGGTCAGCAGACCTTCGAATCCCGGGCTTTCCTGAAATCCGCTATCCATGATGAAAAGGTGGAGAAGAATTGATACCGGCATGCTGCCGGCAGCCAGGAGAGCAACTATTCGCCAGTCCACATTGCCACGACGATGGTGGGACAGGGCGCCGCCAGCTTTGGTAATGGCCGCATAGAGTAAATCTGTGCCGATTGCGATCGGCGCTGGATAGCCGAACACCAGCAATAATGGCGTCATCAGGGAACCGCCGCCCACTCCCGTCAGACCTATTGCAAAGCCAACCGTGGCACCAGCCAAAATGTGTAGCAAGAATTCCATTGTGGTCTACAGTGATTAAAAGAGGCGCTGATTTGGGAATAAAGGCGCTGGTAAAAATAGAGTATGCCATCTATTCTTCAAAAGAATAATTTGTAATATTTTTATAACTAAATAGCATATAGAGCTCGCTAGCTCAGTCGGAGGAGCTATGAAACTGCAGCAGTTGCGCTACATCTGGGAAGTTGCGCATCATGATTTAAACGTGTCGCAAACGGCACAAAGTCTCTATACATCTCAGCCGGGAATTAGTAAGCAAATCAGACTTTTGGAAGACGAACTTGGAGTGGAAATTTTCTCCAGGAGCGGCAAACATCTGACCCGCATTACACCTGCTGGAGAGTCTATCCTGAAAACAGCGGGAGAGATTATCCGTAAGGTCGAGAGCATCAAGTCTGTGGCCCAGGAATTCTGTGACGAGAAGAAAGGGTCATTGGCAGTTGCAACAACTCACACCCAGTGCCGCTACGTGCTGCCACCTGTGATCAATCAATTCATCGACAAATTTCCGGAAGTCGCCCTCCACATGCATCAGGGCACGCCAATGCAGATCTCGGAGTTAGCTGCCGACGGCACGGCCGATTTTGCAATCGCCACAGAAGCCATGGATCTGTTCAGCGACTTGATTATGATGCCCTGCTACAGCTGGAATCGGGCTGTGCTGGTGCCAAGAAATCACGAATTAGCTCAACTATCGCTGCTAACCCTCGAAGATCTGGCTAAATTTCCACTGGTTACCTATACCTTTGGATTCACTGGACGTTCCAAATTAGATGAAGCGTTCACAGCCAAAGGGCTGTCCCCGAGAGTTGTATTCACCGCCGCTGATGCAGATGTCATCAAGACCTATGTCCGACTTGGTCTGGGCGTGGGTATTGTGGCCAAGATGGCCCATGATCCGGACAAGGATGATGATCTGGTAGCATTGGATGCAAGCCACCTATTTGAACCCAGTATCACTAAAATCGGGTTCAGGCGAGGAAGCTTCCTTCGTGGCTATATGTTTGATTTCATTCAGATGTTTGCTCCGCACCTAACCCGCGAACTGGTTGAAGAAACCAGCTATCGCCATTCCCGGGCCGAGTTAGAGGAGCTGTTTAAGGATATCGAGTTGCCGGTTCATTAATATCGGGCAGGCACTAGTCTCTGGCGATTACATCGACGGTATCCAGATTGCCCCGGTGTAATCCGCACTCCTTAATGGTGGCTTCCTCCCACCACCATCTGCCTTCCCGTTCATGCTGGTGAGGGCCGATGGATTTGGTACAGGGTTCGCAACCAATACTCACATAACCCCGGTCATGTAGCGGGTTGTAGGGGATTTCCAGCATGCGGATAGCGTCCCAGACCTGTCTGGAGCTGATATTAGCCAATGGATTTAGCTTCAGGACCTGATGATCGGCAGTTGAGAAGCCGGTATCGATTTCCAGTACCGGTACTTCTGTCCTGGTAGGGCTCTGATCCCGGCGCTGGCCGGTTACCCAGCAGTCGAATTCGGCGAGCTTACGACGCAGGGGATTAACCTTGCGGATTCCACAACACTCTTCATGTCCATCTTTATAAAAACTATACATCCCTTTGTCTTTAATCAGTTTATCTACTTTATTTTGATCAGGGTGAAGAATCTGTAGATCAAGCTTGTAGTGTTTGCGAACGTCTTCGATGAATAACTTCGTTTCGCCGTGGAGCCGACCTGTATCCAGACTGAGAAAAGCAGGGCGGGGTTTGAGCTTCGCCGCAAGGTGGACCAGATACACGTCTTCAGCGCCACTGAATGCGACCACCATCGAGCCGGTTTCCTGTTGGATACGGGACAGGATTTCTTTTGGTTCTTGCGTCTGCAGCTCATCGTTGAGAGCTGCTACAGTTTCTTTCGACAGCATGATTCGGACCAGGGCTCACTTAGTAATTTTTAACGAAGAGAAAGGGTAGGGTTCGGTGACTGCGACTATGCTTCACCCAATCCGGGAAAATTGTACAGCCCACTAACGGCGCACATTG
This sequence comes from uncultured Pseudohongiella sp., assembly GCA_965227685.1. Classification (GTDB taxonomy): domain Bacteria; phylum Pseudomonadota; class Gammaproteobacteria; order Pseudomonadales; family Pseudohongiellaceae; genus UBA9145. Next base: position 829,825 of record CBDDGA010000002.1, read on the forward strand.
TGGGATAAATAATCATTCACAGCAAGGGAGGGGTACACCTGTGACAATGTTCCACGGTGACACATGCAATGTTCCACGTGAAAAAAACACAATGAAATTAACCACTTAGACAGTCTAAATAGGATTGTCGACTAAATCTGGGGTCACAATTCGCTGACACACCAAGATATGCTCCTGAAGTCTCTCTAATCCTCCACCTGCGCTGTTCCGAGGCACGGTATTCTGCTAGATTCCGGTTGTCCAAATACCTTGCATCGGAGTAGTACACGCTTATGGAACTTGCCTGCCTTGACCTGGAAGGGGTCCTGATTCCCGAAATCTGGATCGGATTCGCTGAAAAAACCGGCATTGATGAACTGCGGGCTACGACAAGGGATATCCCGGACTATGACGTTCTTATGAAGCAACGTCTGGGGATTCTGGCAGAACATAAGCTGGGCCTGCCCGATATTCAGGAAGTTATTTCCACCATGAGTCCGCTGGATGGCGCCTATGACTTTGTCTGTTGGCTTAAGGAGCGTTTCCAACTCATTATTCTGTCTGACACATTCTACGAATTTTCCCAGCCACTAATGCGCCAACTGGACTTCCCGACTCTGTTTTGTCATCGTCTGATCGCCGATGAGACGGGGGCTATAGTGGATTACAAGCTGCGACAGAAAGACCCTAAACGGCAATGTGTCATCGCTTTTCACGGTCTGAACTACCGCGTGATTGCTGCAGGAGACTCATACAACGACACCACCATGCTTGGTGAAGCCGACGCGGGCATCCTGTTCAAGGCACCGGCAAACGTGATCGAAGAATTTCCCCAGTTCCCAGCTGTAGACACCTACGAAGCCCTGAAGCAGGAATTCATAAAGGCCAGTGACCGGGATTTGGCGCTTTGAATGTTGATTATTGGCGAGTAGCTAGTGAGAGTCCGGCTGCAATATCAGACTGCCCTGGCTGATCAACGTAGATAGCAGCTTTGAATCCTGATCCCCAAGCTGGGATAACTCAAGTTGAATATTCGAGGTATATCCGCCAGTTACGTCGCATAGTGTGTGTACTAAAGTCATCTGAAGCGCGCTGCAAATGAAGCATTCGCCATCGACAAAGAGCTGAATGTCGTCCCCTGCATTGTTTTGAATATAAGCGAACCTTGACCCTGGATGTCGCTGCAGTTGAGTACCCCGGCCTAGTTCATCCAGCAAGCTGTCTGCGGCAACTGAGTGGGCATATTCCTTGTTTAGTGCCGGATATCTGGGTTTCGTGGCGAAGATGCCAAAGGCTTCGTTAAATGCGGCGCGGTTCTGTAGTTTGGCTTGAAGATCACCCCAGATCCCGTCCAGATCCTGCGTGGCAATTTGACCGCTGCTGCCGGGAATAATGGGATTCTGGTCCTGATAGCGTTCATCAGGGCTGGAGTCGGCCATTAGCAGAGTGCTGAATTCTTCCAGTAATTCATCATGGGAAGGGGCTCGGAAACCTATGGAGTAGCACATGCTGGCATCGTCACTGATTCCCCAATGGGCCCAGCCGGGCGGGATGTAGAGTACGTCTCCACATTGCAAGCTAAACTCTTGTTCTTGCTTGAACTCTGTAAGCAGACTGAGGCCGCTACTGGTATCTATCCCGGTGTCCTCGTCGCAGTACTGACCCAGGCGCCAGGTGCGGCTGCCATTGCCCTGAAGCAAAAAGACATCGTAGCGGTCGAAGTGTGGGCCAACGCCTCCTCCTGCGGCCGCGAAGGACACCATGATGTCATCTATACGCCAGCTGGGAATAAACTGGAAATAGGACTTCAAATGCTCCACTTCTTCCAGCCAGATATCTACAGCCTGCACCAGTAGCGTCCAGTTGCGCGTGGGAAGGGTTCTCAGTGTTTCTTCAGGAAACGGGCCGTGGCTCAGCTCATAGCTATCGTTGACATTGCGTACAAGCCGGCTTTCTACGTCTGCCTGCAGCGCCAGACCGCCCAATTCATCGCCATCGAGAGGATCCTCGAACTGATCTATGAAACCTCTTATAAGCGCAGGTTTTTGCTGCCAAAACTCACTAAGAAACAGTTCCGGGTTGAAGTCTTTTCCAGGCAAGGCAGGCAGGTCTCAAATAGACTGAGCTTGTTCAATGGCATTGCCGAGATAGCCGCGGGGGCTCAAGGCCAGTAGCTCATTCTTGGCTGTGTCAGGTATTTCGAGGTTCTGAATGAATTCCTGCAGAGCTTCCCGGGTTATTCCTTTGCCGCGGGTAAGAGCCTTCAGTTTCTCATAGGGCTGTTCAACACCGTAACGTCGCATGACAGTTTGTACCGGCTCAGCAAGGACCTCCCAACAAGAATCGATGTCGGCATCAATTGCCGCGCTGTTGAGCTCCAGTTTTCCTATACCTTTCAAGAGGGCCTGGTAGGCAATGTAACTATGGCCAAACCCGGTTCCCATGGACCGCAATACGGTGGAGTCAGTTAAGTCTCGCTGCCACCGCGATACGGGCAATTTGGCGCCGAGATGCTGAAAAATAGCGTTGGCCATGCCCAGATTGCCTTCGGCGTTCTCAAAATCAATCGGGTTTACCTTATGCGGCATGGTGGAAGATCCGACTTCCCCGGCAACGGTCTTCTGCCGAAAGTAATTTAATGCGATATAGGCCCAAATATCTCTAGAAAAATCAATAAGAACCGTATTATACCTTGCAAAACAGTCGAAGATTTCAGCGAGATAATCGTGGGGTTCAATCTGGGTGGTGTAAGGGTTCCACTGCAGTCCCAATTCCGTCACAAACTGCTGTGCCAGCTGTGGCCAGTCCACGTCAGGGTAGGCTGACAGATGGGCATTGTAGTTACCCACAGCACCATTGATTTTGCCCAGTACAGGACTCTCAGCCAGAAGCGTAATCTGCCGACGCAGACGATAGGCGACATTTGCCATTTCCTTGCCAACGGTGGTCGGCGATGCGGGCTGGCCATGGGTGCGGGAAAGAAGGGGTTGTTGGGCATGTTCTCTGGCCAGGGATTCAACGGCAGCAATCACATCGGACAGCATGGGAAGCAAAACCTGATTCCTGCCGTCCTGCAGCATCAGTCCATAGGCCAGGTTATTGATATCTTCACTGGTGCAGGCGAAGTGAACGAACTCAAGGTGTTTCGACAGGTCGGATGAATCTTCAAGTCTTTCTTTAATAAAGTATTCTACAGCTTTGACATCATGGTTTGTTGTGGCTTCTATGTCTTTTACTCTTTGGGCGTCTTCAAGACTGAAGTCCTGGTGTATTGAATCGAGCTTCCTGCACTGTTCCGCATTCAGGCTGTCCAGTTCTGTGATTTCTTCACAGTTTGCCAGGGCCTGGAGCCAGCAGATTTCTACTTTCACACGGCAGCGGATGAGACCAAATTCGCTGAAGTAGGGTGCCAATGCCTCGGCTTTCCCGCGGTAGCGACCATCCAATGGGGAAATGGCTAACAAAGGGCTCACGGAGTCCGTCATAAATGTTTCCTTGAAATTCCTTATATATTAAATGGATATGGCAGTTACTGAAGGGGCAGCCTAGACAGAAGCCATGAGTCGCCTGCGCAGATTACCAGTCGTTTCCTGTATCCGTTTGCGGTAGACCACCATTCGCCAGCGCCTGCCACCCAGCTGATGCCAGAGCACCGCGGACCGTATCCCTCCCAGTAAGAGGGCGCGGATACGGTTAGCTACGTTTTCATTCTTGAGATGGTCTATCTGTCCCTGTACCTGAATACGGTACGTGAGGGTGCTAATTGTATCCTGATAGAGGTTTGCTAGCTGCTTGAATATGCGTTCCTGATGGGAGATCTGAGGATTGTCAGTGTCTTCATCCTGGACCGATTCACGGGGTATTGGATCCAGGTATTGCAGGCGTCGATGTATCGTCTCCTGCATCTCAGAATCTGCCATCAGTTTGTTCCGTAACAGTAAGATACCTAAGGTATATCTCACTACCTCACCATGCTCTTTCAGGCGCTCTGAACCAAACATTTCCTGCAATATGCCGAGTCCACGAGAGAGATCTCCAAGACTGGGATAGACCTCATCAATGGAATCTGGCGATGTGGCAATTAACGGATTGATGCAGGCTGCCAGCTGGGGCTGAGGTGCTCCACCCTCACAAGCCAGATCACGCACCAGGGCTGCACATTGGGCAACTGCAGCCAGAGCGAGGTTCTGTTGTTCCCAGCGGCTGAATTCAGCTGCGGTAAGCATCGATTATAGCTCCCCCAAGACAGCGTTCATGTTGGTAGAACACCACGTATTGTCCGGGTGTTACGGCTCGCTGAGCCTGTTGGAATGTGACTTCCAGTCGTCCGTCTTCCAGCGCTTGTACCGTGCAGGCCTGGTCAGCCTGGCGATAGCGAATCTTGGCGCTGCACTGTAAAGGCATCTGGGGTCCTTCCTGATTGATCCATGTAGCTGGCTGGGCAATCAAGGTTTTGGAGAAAAGATCATTATTTTCATTGCCCTGGGAAACTATCAGCACATTTCGCTGTAAGTCTTTGTCCACCACGTACCAGGGTGCTTCGGGGCGGTTCTGAACTCCTCCGATGCCCAGCCCCTGGCGCTGGCCCAGAGTGTAATACATAAGACCCGCATGTCTTCCTACGACTTCACCGTCCATGGCTTCTATGTCTCCTGGTTGAGCTGGCAGATAGGTTTCCAGGAAGTCTTTGAACTTCCGCTCACCGATGAAACAAATGCCCGTGCTGTCTTTTTTGTCATGTGTTGCAAGGGCCAGATCACTGGCAACCCGCCGGACCTCCGACTTATTGAGCTCACCGACAGGAAACAGGCTATAGCGTAAGTTGTCTTCACTGACTTCGCACAGGAAGTAACTCTGATCTTTGTTACTGTCGAGACCCTTCTGCAAATAAGTCGACCCCTTTTCATCAGCACGGCGCACGTAGTGACCCGTAGCGATCAGGTCGGCACCCAGGGTCAGGGCATATTCTAGAAACGCCTTGAACTTTATTTCCTTATTACAGAGAACATCGGGATTTGGTGTACGGCCTGCCTGGTACTCATTGAGAAAGTGCTGGAAAACATTGTCCCAGTACTCGGCGGCAAAATTTGCCGTGTGGAGATGGATACCCAGTTTGTCGCAGACCGATTGAGCATCGGCTAAATCCTCAAGAGCTGTGCAGTATTCTGTACCATCGTCCTCCTCCCAGTTTTTCATAAACAGGCCTTCAACCTGATAACCCTGCTGCTGAAGCAGATAGGCAGAGACTGAGGAATCCACCCCACCTGACATGCCAACGATAACCCGGGTATCAGCGGGTGCTTTTGCAGACGGCATAGGAAGTTGGGTTTCAGATAGGGTCATTTTGCGATTACTGTCAGAGGATAGCGCTGGCCACGCTCGAAATCTTGCACGGCGCGCCAGACCATAGGGCTTCGCAATTGATCTTGCAAGTCACGTATTTCATCCAGTCGTAACCAGTGCACGTCTTCGATATCCCTGTCGATTGGCCCAGGATGGCGCTGAATTAGAGGTTTAGCTGTAAAGCAATGACGTATGTAACTGATTCCATTGGTAGGAGACAGGTATTCATAGATTCCGAGTAATTCACTGACCTCGACTTCCCATCCTGATTCTTCCAGCGTTTCCCGCTGTGCGGCTTCAATCAGGGATTCCCCCCACTCAACATGGCCTGCAGGCTGGTTGTAGACAAATTCACTGGCACTTCTTTCCCTTACCAGAAGAAAACGCTGGTCCTGTTGGACTACGGTGGCGACTGTGATGTGGGGGCGTTCGGACATGAGAAATGCAATTTTAGGAATAAACAATAAGGTGATCAATCAGCTAAGGGACCTTGCTCAGTTCATTTCTACTTCAGGCGCTTCTGCTGGGGCTGTTAAAAATGGATAATAGGGCATCCAATTAAGAGTAGGGATTATGGGTAAGGAACTCACACACCTGGATGCTGATGGCAATGCCAATATGGTTGATGTCGGCGATAAAGACATCTCACAGCGCATGGCAGTAGCCCAGGGCAATATTTGCATGGAGAAGGAGACGCTGGCATTGATCGCCAGTGGAGGTCATAAAAAAGGCGATGTCCTCAGCATAGCTCGTATTGCCGGAATCCAGGCTGCCAAGCTGACATCCCAGATCATTCCTTTATGCCACCCATTAATGCTGAACAAGGTCGGGGTAGAGCTGGATCTTGATGAGGCTAACTCTCGTGTCAATATCACAGCTATATGCAAGGTGGATGGCAAGACCGGAGTGGAAATGGAGGCGCTGACAGCAGTTTCGGCAGCTGCTTTGACAATCTATGACATGTGTAAAGCGGTGGATAAAAATATGGTCATAGGGTCGATCCACCTGGTGGAGAAACAGGGAGGTCGCAGCGGTCACTATCAAAGAACTGCCGCGGTATAGTCCCATGCTCACTATTCATTATTTCGCCAGTGTCAGAGAAGCGATGAATCGCTCTGAAGATGCTATGGAGCTTCCCGCAGGAATCGATGATGTGGCTGGCCTGCTTGCTCACTTGTGTGAGAAGTACCCTGAGCTGTCCACGTTTGATCAATCCAGAAATAGTCTATTAGTTTCAGTAAATCAAACAGTTGTAGATAGAAGTTTCAAACTCTCTCAAGATGATGAGGTGGCATTCTTCCCACCCATGACAGGCGGTTAATCTTGATTAGCGTACAGACTGAAGATTTTGACCTTTCTCAGGTTTATCAATCCCTGCGGCAGCAGGCCTCGGACCCCGGTGCGATTGTTACCTTCACAGGGCTTGTGAGAGAAATCTATGATCAGGATGTGGAAGTCAGCAGCCCCGTTACCGGGCTATTTCTGGAGCACTATCCTGGCATGACTGAGAAATGCCTGGAAGAAATTGCTGGCCAGGCCCAGGAAAGATGGCCATTGCAAGCACTTCGCATCATTCACCGTGTGGGTAAGTTAAAACCCTCGGATCAAATAGTGCTTGTAGCCACGGCTAGCGCCCATCGTCATGCTGCCTTCGAAGCAGCCCAATTCATGATGGACTACCTCAAGAGTAAGGCGCCATTCTGGAAAAAGCAGCAAGGTGAGCAGGGCGGTGACTGGGTGGAAAGCCGAAATAGCGACACTGAAGCGATTGCCCGCTGGCAGGAATAGCCAGTCAGCGACAACCAGCAGACTCAAAGCAAGGTCCTGCGCATCCAGGCCTAAACCTCCAGCAACACCCAATCTCCTGGCGAGAGATCGGCGATTTGCCAATCTCCCACTGCAACCCGCACCAGCCGCAGTGTTGGAAAGCCAACGGCAGCAGTCATTCTCCGCACCTGCCGATTCTTACCCTCGCGGATAGTCAGCTCCAGCCAGGTGGTGGGAATGTGCTTTCTGAACCGAACAGGTGGGTTTCGGGGCCAGAGCCTGGGTTCATTAATCACTTTAACTTCAGCAGGTAATGTCCTGCCATCTTTAAGTTCTACACCGGAGTGTAACTCGTGAATGGCCACGTCATCCGGTTCACCTTCAACCTGGACCCAGTAAGTTTTACTGCGTTTGAAACGGGGATCAGCTATCTGCTCCTGCAGTTTGCCATCATTCGTGAGCAGTAAAAGCCCCTCTGAATCCTTATCAAGCCGGCCGGCGGGATAGAAGCCTTTTTCATCAATAAACTCGGCGAGAGTGCTTTGCCCCTCGGCACCAGTAAATTGCGACAGAACGCCAAATGGCTTGTTAAACAGGATCAACTGCGACATGAAGGGCAGGTTAGCTACTTCCGGGCACTAAAATTCAGCGCATAGTGTACTAGCACACTACACGGTGTGTTGAGAAAACATGCTGGAATTCGCTATAACAGCCGCTATTCAGCTACGGCTGTTGCCACGCTAGCTTCTTCCACTGTTGTCTCTGCCGCCGGTGCCTCGGAACCGGCCGCCGATGCCTGTTCAGAAGATTCAGAGAGAGGTTTGATATTGGCTGCATGCAGACCTTTTGGGCCCTCAACGGTGTCAAATGACACCAGTTGCCCGGCCTTTAGGGTCTTATATCCTTCCATGCCAATAGCGGAATAATGGGCGAACAAATCTTCGCCACCATCATCAGGTAAAATAAAGCCGAATCCCTTGGCATTATTGAACCATTTAACTTGCCCGGTACTCATGTGTTACTCCGTGCTTGTTATTATTTGTTTTAATTATTGTGTTGTGACTCCTAGCCACTATATCTAGGCTATACACTAATGACATGCAATTGTCAAAACCACTGGATTCAAGAGAGCCCGAAATTTGCTCCTGCAGACGCTTGAATTACCGGAAATTAACACCATTAATCCAGTTGAAGTGGTTGTGGTTATACACTTCACAAGCTTTCCCAAAAGCACTTTTCAAGCACCGGGTTCTGACGCAAAATATTCGTCAATCTCCAGCATCGAAACCAGCAGATCATCCGTAGTAATAAAGTATGCAGAAGAAAGTTCTACTAGACTTAGAGATGAGTAAATTGCCTATTCGTCCAAGTAATTCCCAAGATGAAGATGGCGGCGACCACGACACCGGTTTTGCCACCACAACGGAAAAGCCAAAGCTCAAACAGCCTCCGTTGTATAAGGTTATTTTGATTAACGACGATTACACACCTATGGACTTCGTCGTTGACGTGTTGCGTTCCTTCTTCAACATGAACGTCGAAAAAGCAACGCAAATTATGCTGAAAGTTCACACAGAGGGGAAAGGCGTCTGTGGCGTATACAGTAAAGACGTGGCAGAAACGAAAGCGGCCCAGGTGAATGATTATTCACGGGAATGTGAACAACCACTATTGTGTTCTGTCGAAGTAGACAGATAACGAACCAGACTCAACCGATTAACTGAAACGACCAAGGCGGTTATGTTAAGCAAAGATCTCGAAGCAACACTCAATTACGCATTTAAAGGTGCTCGCAAGAAGCGTCATGAATTTATGACCGTAGAGCATCTACTACTTGCGCTACTTGATAATGAAGTCGCTTCAAACGTGCTGTTGGCATGTGATTGCGATCTCTCCCGTCTTCGTGGCGAGTTAGTAGATTTTGTTGATGCGACCACACCACTCATCCCCGAAACAGAAACTGGCAGGGAGACACAGCCGACACTTGGATTTCAGCGTGTTTTACAGCGAGCTGTTTTTCATGTGCAGTCCTCCGGGAAAAGAGAAGTGACTGGCGCCAATGTTCTGGTGGCTATTTTTAGCGAACAGGAAAGCCAGGCGGTTTATTTTCTGAAACAGCAGGATGTGGCGCGTATCGATGTAGTGAATTACATCACTCATGGGATCTCAAAGATCCCGGGCCATGCTGGCAATAACGAGTCACCAGCTGAGCAGCAGGAAGAGGAAGCAGTTGGGGAAAATTCCGCCAATCCTCTTGATAGCTTTGCGACCAACTTGAATGCCGAAGCAGAAGCAGGGCGTATTGACCCATTGATTGGTCGGACTGATGAGATAACCCGTGTTGTGCAGGTCTTGTCACGCCGTAGAAAGAATAACCCTCTACTGGTCGGTGAGTCCGGTGTTGGTAAAACTGCGGTCGCGGAAGGGCTTGCCAAACTAATCGTCGAAGGTGATGTGCCTGAAGTATTGCAGGAAGCAGAAATTTACTCACTGGATCTTGGTGCTCTATTGGCGGGAACCAAGTACAGGGGTGATTTTGAAAAACGCTTCAAGGCTTTGCTGGCCGAACTGAAGAAGAATGAGCACGCCGTACTATTCATTGATGAGATCCATACCATAATCGGCGCTGGTGCTGCGTCCGGTGGAGTCATGGATGCATCCAATCTGCTCAAGCCCGTGCTGACCTCGGGTCATTTGCGTTGCATTGGCTCCACAACCTACCAGGAGTACAGAGGCATATTTGAAAAAGACCGGGCCCTGTCTCGCCGATTTCAAAAAATCGATGTCGATGAACCAGATGTGGACACCACCTACCAGATTTTGAAAGGACTCAAGTCCCGCTTCGAAGAGCATCATGATTTGCGCTACAGTGATAAAGCACTAAAGGCTGCCTCTGAGTTAGCAGGTCGCTACATCAATGATCGCTATATGCCTGATAAGGCTATTGATGTCATAGACGAGGCGGGTGCTTTCCAAAGATTGCAGCCAGTCAGTAAGCGAAAGAAATTGATTGGTGTAACCGACATGGAAAAGGTGGTGGCTTCCATCGCGAAGATACCTCCGAAACATGTTTCCAATTCAGACATCGATGCGTTGAAGACTCTTGAAACCAATCTCAAGATGGTTGTATTTGGCCAAGATGAAGCAATCGACTCACTGGCAACCGCTATCAAGCTCTCCCGTGCTGGTCTCAATGAAGGCGAAAAACCAATAGGATCTTTTCTGTTTGCCGGTCCCACTGGGGTTGGTAAGACCGAGGTCAGTCGACAGCTGGCAAAGATCATGGGTATCGAATTGATTCGCTTCGATATGTCTGAATACATGGAGCGCCACACAGTCTCAAGACTGATTGGAGCGCCTCCTGGCTACGTTGGCTTTGATCAGGGTGGTTTGTTGACAGAAGCCGTAACAAAAAACCCTCATTCCGTTGTTTTACTTGATGAAATTGAAAAGGCCCACCCCGATGTATTTAACCTGCTTCTGCAGGTAATGGATCATGGCACACTGACCGACAACAACGGTCGTAAAGCAGATTTCCGCAATGTCATTCTTATAATGACAACCAATGCCGGTGCCCAGGAAATGTCGCGGGCATCAATTGGCTTCACCGAGCAAGATCATAGCTCGGATGGTATGGAGATCATCAAGAAAGCCTTTACACCGGAATTCAGAAACCGGCTGGATTCGATCATCCAGTTTGGCGCCCTGGCACCGGAAACAATCCGCACCGTGGTTGATAAGTTCCTTGTGAACTTACAAGTGCAACTTGATGATAAGAATGTACTTCTGCATGTGGATGAGAGTGCGGTGGATTGGTTCGTGGAACATGGTTACAGCGAAACCATGGGTGCCCGTCCAATGGCCAGACTGATTCAGGAGAAACTGAAGAAGTCGCTGGCTGAAGATATTCTGTTCGGTGAATTATCGGAGGGCGGTGGTGACGTCTATATCACCGCTGGGGACGACATTGAAATCGACATCAAGGGCAGTAAGTCAGAAAAAGCCAGAAAGAAGCCGTCTGACAAAGCCTTAAGCAATACTCGTCACTAGCCAGCGGATTGCTGACCAGAATCAGTAGTCGATCGAATAGCGTCTGCGCTAGCGGGCGCGGTAGGTAATGCGGCCTTTGGTCAGATCATAAGGGGTGAGCTCTACGCGCACCTGATCGCCAGTGAGGATTCTGATGTAATTCTTGCGCATCTTGCCCGAGATGTGAGCCGTCACGATATGACCATTCTCCAGCTTAACCCGGAACATGGTGTTAGGAAGGGTGTCTACAACTTCACCTTCCATTTCAATTTGATCTTCTTTTGCCATCGGCACTCCAGATAGGTTTGAGGGGGCGCATTTTGCCCGATTTTCCTGTCGGAGGCAAAGCCCTATAAGCACTGTTACTTAACAAGCACCCATCGGCTATCGATCAGCATTTCTAAAGGGCGGAAATCACTCTTGTACTGCATTTTCGCGCAACCCTTAATCCAGTACCCAAGGAAGAGGTAGGGCAGCCCCAATTCCTTGCTCTTTTCGATTTGCCAGAGAATGGCGTACTTCCCGAGGGAGAGGTGATTAAGCGCTGGATCGAAGAACGTGTAGACAGCGGAGAGGCCGTGTTCCAGCAGATCCACCACACTTACTGCCACCAGTTCTTCACCCTGGTAAAACAGGTAGAACCGGGTATCGACAGTCTTGGTTTTAATGAAGGCTTCATACTGTTCCAGGCTGGCCGGATACATATCACCATCGTCATGTCGTGTATCGATATAACGACGATATAAATCGTAAGCAGGTTCGTAAGTTAGATCAGTTTCTTCACGCACTGACAGATTTTTATTTCTGTTCAATATACGCTTCTGGGATCGGCTTGGTCGGAATTCATCCACTGGAATACGGCATGAAATACAGGCCTGACAAAAATCGCAGTCCGGACGATAAAGGTGGGCACCACTTCTTCGGTAACCCAGATCACTCAGCTTGCTATTGAGGGATTTGTCGATTACCAGATCCGGATCAACAAATACCGTGGCCGCCTGTTCCTGTACCTTGTAGCTACACGGGTGTGGAGACGTACGGAACAGGCGTACTGAACTGATAAGTTTATTGTTAGATTTCATCTGTAAGTAACTGAACTGATGAATCAATCTGCCATTTATGGGGCGCAGGCCTGGCCTGCACGGCGAACCTCAATAGCTCACAAAACCGGCTGCGTTCGATTTCCTGAGCGCCAAGGGTAAACAGATGATTACTGCTTACCTGGCAATCAATGAGTTGATATCCCCATAGCGCGAGATGCCGCGCCAACGCCACCAGGGCTAATTTGGAAGTGTTGGCTTCCAGGCTAAACATGGATTCTCCAAAAAATACCCTGCCTATGGCAATACCATAGAGTCCGCCTACCAGAGCTGAACCAGACCACACCTCCACTGAATGGGCATGACCCAGGTTGTGCATTTGTATATAGGCCTGCTGCATCTCCCCGGTAATCCAGGTTCCACTACTGCCGGGTCTGGCCTTTCCGCAGTTTTCTATTACACCTACAAAATTGTTATCTATTGTCAGTGTATAGGGAGCTTTCCTGATTAGTTTCTTTAAAGACCTTGATACCTTTATCTGATCAGGGAAGAGAACCAAACGTGGGTCCGGCGACCACCATAGAATTGGCTGGCCGGTTTCGTACCAGGGAAATATGCCTTCACTGTAGGCATGCAAAAGCCAGTCACTGTTTAGTGATCCACCAGCTGCCAGCAGTCCATTTGGATCTTCCAATGCAGATGCCACCGGAGGAAAGAGTGGCATTGCTGGATCTAGCCAGGGCAGTGACATGGGTCAAAGCTCTCAGGAATCGAGGAATTTCTCCGCATCCAGAGCCGCCATGCAGCCAAACCCGGCACTGGTTACCGCCTGGCGATAAATCTGATCCGCTATGTCGCCCGCCGCGAACACGCCCGGCACACTGGTCTGGGTAGCATTGCCCCCAAGCCCGCTGTTGATTTTCAGGTAGCCATCTTTCATCTCCAGCTGACCCTGAAAGAGTTCAGAATTGGGAATATGGCCGATGGCAATAAATACTCCATCAACATCCAGTTTATTAAGCTCGCCATTCTGGGCGTGTTTGATGTTGATCCCAGTCACTCCGGAGTCATCTCCCAGAACCTCGTCAAGGACGTGATCCCATTGAATTGAAACCTTGCCTTCTTCAACTTTCTCGAACAGTTTCTTTTGCAGAATCTTCTCTGCTCTGAGTGAGTCTCTTCTATGTACCAGCGTTACATGGGAGCAAAGATTGGACAGGTACAGCGCCTCCTCTACGGCAGTATTGCCACCGCCAACTACTGCCACTGGCTTGTTGCGATAGAAAAAACCATCACAGGTCGCACAGGCTGAAACTCCCTTACCCATGAAAGCCTGTTCAGAATCGAGACCCAGGTATTGGGCTGAAGCGCCAGTCGCGATGATCAAGGCATCACAAGTATATTCGCCGGCATCTCCGGTAAGGCTAAAAGGTCTGTCTGACAAATCGACCTTGTTGATATGGTCAAAAATAACATTGGTATCAAACCTTTCTGCATGTTCTTTCATTCGCTCCATTAATGCAGGCCCCTGCAAGCCTTCAACGTCACCAGGCCAGTTGTCCACGTCAGTGGTGGTCGTGAGCTGCCCACCGGCTACCATGCCGGTGATGACTACCGGGTCAAGATTTGCCCTGGCGGCGTAAACAGCGGCGGTATATCCCGCAGGACCTGATCCCATGATGATGAGTTTGTGATGCTGAACTTCTGACATTGACTATCCCTTTGAGGTTTGTATCCCGGCCCTTTGGCCGGCGTTAGTGGCTCTACTGTATGTGTAGGCTGTAATGGAGTTTTTAAAGACCCGGCAATCAGGTATTTAAGCACAATTTTATAGTGATTCAGTCCCGCTCCCAGCCACAGAGCGTAATGGCCCGGCTGCAGTCCGGCTTAATACTCTGGGCAATTCGCCCGATAACAAAAGGATAGGTCTCCCGGTTTCATTCAAGGGGCTCCGAAGGGACATGCAAAGTCCTGGGACTCAGCCCTCACTTTTCTAGAATTGATCATATAAACTACGTGCAGGCGTCTGAATAAATTGAAGAATATCGCAGTGTCAAAGAACGACCCCCAATCTGAAGTAGATACCCTGATGCAGCGCGTTTTGCGGGAGGGCACGCTTATTGTGTATTTTCTGCTGGCCCTGTACCTGCTGATTGCACTGTTTAGTTATTCACCTGCGGATCCTGGTTTCACTACTACCGGTGACGGCGGTGAGGTAAGCAACGCAGTAGGGGTCTATGGCGCCTGGCTGGCGGATATACTCCTGCATCTGTTTGGTTATCTTGCGTACGGCTTCCCAGGCCTGCTCGCCTATAAAGTCTATACCTCTTTCCGGGAAGAAGAACTGCAAGCCGAGTTCTCCTGGCCAATGTTTGGTATCAAGACTCTCGGCTTTGTTCTGCTCATGATCGCTGCCTGCGCACTGGCGACTCTGCACTTCGAAGTGAACCCTGGAACACCTTATATTGCTGGCGGTGTTTTGGGATCGATTGTCGTTGATATCAGCGTTCCCATGCTCGCCACCTTAGGAAGCACATTACTTTATCTCGCTATCTTTCTGTTTGGATTGACCATCACCGCCACGATTTCCTGGCTTGATGTGATTGACAGGGTTGGTGCACTAACCCTGACCTTGAGTTCAACGGCCATGGCCCGGACCCGTAAGTGGCTGGAAGACAGAAAGCAGGAGATGGCCACCAAGGAACGCCTGGAGTCCCGCAAGAAGGTATTGGATATCCATATCGAGAAGGAGAAGAAGCGGGTACCTCCCATGATCAAGGCGCCGCCCCGCAAGAAGGCTGCCCCCAGCCCCAGGGTAGAAAAAGAGAAACAGGGCACGTTGTTTGAAAGTGCGTCTGTCAAGGAGCTGCCGGCAATCGGGCTGCTGGATGCCTGGCAAGAAACCAATGACTCGGGCTTTTCCAAGGAATCATTGGAAGCCATGTCCAAGCTGCTTGAGCTCAAGCTGAAAGACTTCGGAATCGAGATCGAAGTAACAGCGGTTAATCCTGGCCCGGTAATTACACGTTTCGAAGTACAACCCGCACCTGGTGTTAAAGTCAGTCGCATCACTAATCTGGCAAAAGATCTGGCGCGATCTCTGGCAGTAGTTTCTGTTCGTGTTGTTGAGGTAATACCTGGCAAAACCGTTATAGGTATCGAAATTCCCAATGAAAAACGGGAAATTATTCAACTTAGCCAGGTTCTGTCGTCAACGGATTTTGACCGGGCCGGATCCTCCCTCAGCATGGCTCTTGGTCACGATATCGTGGGCAAGCCAGTCATAGTCGATCTGGCCAAAATGCCGCATCTACTGGTGGCCGGTACAACTGGTTCTGGTAAGTCGGTTGGCATCAACGCCATGATTCTGAGTTTGCTGTTCAAGTCCACTCCAGAACACGTGCGCGTGATTATGATCGACCCGAAAATGCTCGAACTGTCGGTATATGACGGAATCCCCCATCTTCTGACACCCGTCATCACTGACATGAAAGATGCCGCTAACGGACTCCGTTGGTGTGTTGCAGAAATGGAGCGTCGGTATAAGCTGATGTCGGCGCTGGGTGTCCGCAACCTGGCGGGCTACAACAAGAAGGTAGCCGATGCTAAAAAGGCTGGGAGCCCGATTATAGATCCAACCTGGAAAGCCGACCCCATGCTTCTGGAAGAAGAGCAATCAGCTCCAGAACTGGAGCCGCTGCCCAGTATCGTGGTGATTGTGGATGAGCTTGCCGACATGATGATGGTGGTTGGCAAGAAAGTTGAAGAACTTATTGCCCGAATCGCGCAAAAGGCCCGGGCAGCAGGAATTCACTTGATACTGGCAACGCAACGACCTTCGGTGGACGTACTAACTGGCTTAATTAAAGCTAACGTGCCGACACGGCTGTCCTTTATGGTGCAGTCTAAAGTCGATTCCAGGACCATCCTCGGAGAAGGTGGAGCCGAACAATTGTTAGGGCACGGTGACATGTTGTTTCTGCCACCCGGAGGAGGAGTGCCGACTCGTGTGCATGGTGCCTTCGTGAGTGATGAGGAAGTGCATCGCGTTGTGGCTGACTGGAAGCGCCGGGGTGAACCTGTTTATATCGATGCAGTTACCCGAAGCGCCGATGATGGCGACATGTCAGGTGGCGGAGCCGGCGGCGACGGAGATGAGGAATCTGATGCACTCTATGATGAAGCTGTTCGTTTTGTTACCGAGAGCAGGAAAGCCTCTATTTCAGCGGTGCAACGCAAGCTCAGGATAGGTTACAACAGGGCTGCCCGTATGATTGAATCCATGGAAGCCGCTGGGGTAGTATCGGAAATGAATAGCAACGGTTCCCGCGAGGTTATCGCGCCTCCACCGCCTC
Organism: uncultured Pseudohongiella sp.; assembly: GCA_965227685.1. GTDB lineage: Bacteria > Pseudomonadota > Gammaproteobacteria > Pseudomonadales > Pseudohongiellaceae > UBA9145. The sequence continues at coordinate 846,338 of CBDDGA010000002.1, forward strand.
GGGACTGAGTATTTCCAGAGTAAAAATCATGCCACGAGCCCCGGTTGCGCTCGCAACTTTTTCCACATTGCTCCTTGTTTCTGCAGTATTTGGGCAGGAAAGTGAGGAACTGCGGTTGCAGGAATTGCTGGCCGACGTTAGTTCACTGAGCGCCGAGGTCACTCAACTGATCATAGAATCCGATGGTGGAGTCCTTGAAGAAAGCCTCATCCAGATGCACTTGTTACGGCCCAATGGCTTTTACTGGGAAACACTGGATCCGTTCCCCGAACTCGTTGTTACAAACGGCGTTAAACTGTGGAACTACCAGCCTGACCTTGAGCAAGTGGTAATCGAGGATTTTAACAGCGATGAGTCAGAACTTGCTGCGCAGCTCCTCAGCGGTAATACCGAAGCTCTGGGAGTCGACTATCAGATACAAGTAGCCAATGCGGATGCAGATTTCATCAGTTTTGACCTTAAGCCTGTAGCCGCCGACAGCGTGTACTCAAATATTGCTATTAGCTTCCAGGAAGATGAAATCGAGTCTATCCACGTGTCCAACAAGAATGGCGAACAGACTGTCTGGCGTTTTTCCGCCGTTGAGAAAAACAATGAACTGGGGCCGGAGCGGTTCGAGTTCCAGGTTCCTCAGGACATAGAAGTAATTGATAACAGCAGCGGCGATTAATCTATGAATACGTACCTCGCCGTGGCCCTGGGCGGTGCCCTGGGTGCAATGTCCCGCTATTTCCTGACACAAAGCCTCGCCAGACTCGACCTTGGCAATTTCCCCTGGGGAACGTTCCTGGTGAATGTTCTCGGCAGCCTGTTCATCGGTATGCTATTTGTATTATTTACAGAACGTAGTTCGTTCGACTTATACAGACCTTTGCTGACCATAGGATTTCTGGGAAGCCTTACGACATTTTCTACATTCTCACTGGATGCTCTTTTGTTGTTCCAGCAAGGTCACTACAATACCGCTCTTTTCTATGTACTTGGCAGTGTTGCGCTCTGTTTGTTGTCTGCTTTGGCAGGGATGCAATTGACCAGGTCATTACTCTGAATTAATTCTCCAACTATTATCTGGACCCAAAAATGTTAGACCCCAAATGGATTCGCAGTGAGCCGGAAAAGCTCGCGAGCCTTCTTAAAAAGAAGAAATTTCAGCTGGATGTGCAGCGTCTCAATGAACTAGACGGGCAGCGAAAGGAGCTACAGCTCGAAACAGAAGCACTGCAAAACGAGCGAAATTCCCGATCCAAGGAAATAGGTAAAGCGAAGGCGGCAGGGGAGGATATCTCAGAGATTCTTGCATCTATGGAGTCCATGAAGACAGAGCTTGAAGACAAGAAGGAAAGACTCAATGGATTGCAAGCCGAGTTGAATGACTACCTGTTGGGTGTGCCGAATGTGCCTGACGAATCGGTACCAGAAGGGGCGGAGGAGAGCGACAACCAGTTTGTCTCTGAATGGGGAACTGTACCTAAGTTCGACTTCGAGCCCAAAGACCACGTTGAACTCGGAGAGCAGCTCAACAACGGCTTGGATTTCAGCTCCGCAACAAAACTTACAGGTGCCCGTTTTGTGGTCATGCAAGGCGCTATTGCCAGACTTCATCGCGCACTTATTCAGCTCATGTTGGATACCCACACTGGTGATCATGGGTACACGGAACTCAATGTTCCCTATATAGTTAATCAGGATTCACTAAAGGGTACCGGGCAGTTGCCAAAATTCGGTGAGGATCTGTTTAAACTCGAAGGTGAACAGAACTATTTCCTTATTCCAACAGCAGAAGTTCCTGTTACTAATCTTGCGCGTGACGAGATACTGGACAAAGATAAACTACCTCTCAAGTTTGCCTGCCATACACCCTGTTTTAGATCTGAGGCAGGAAGCTACGGTAAAGATACCAGGGGAATGATTCGGCAACACCAGTTTGAAAAAGTAGAACTGGTTCAAGTTGTGACACCTGATACTTCCGTACAGGCATTGGAGGAACTTACGGGCCATGCAGAAAAGATACTGCAGTTGTTGGAACTGCCTTATCGAAAAGTGATTTTATGTGGCGGTGACCTGGGCTTCTCGGCGGCTAAAACATATGATCTGGAAGTCTGGCTTCCCTCTCAAAATTGCTACCGTGAAATTTCCTCTTGCAGCAACTTCACCGATTTTCAGGCTCGACGAATGCAGGCCAGATGGCGAAATCCGGATACCGGAAAACCTGAGTTGGCTCATACCCTAAATGGTTCCGGACTGGCCGTGGGTCGCACCTTGGTTGCTATCCTGGAAAACTACCAGACCGAATCCGGCCAGGTTCATATCCCCTCGGTGCTACAACCCTACATGAACGGACTTGAGATTCTCGGCTAATGGACTTTCTTCCTATATTTCTGAATATCAGAAACAGGAAGTGTGTGGTCGTGGGAGGAGGGGAAGTAGCCGCTCGTAAATGCGCGCTGTTACGTCGTGCTGATGCGCGAATCCTAGTAGTCGCCAGAACAATCTCGACCCAGCTACGGGAATCTTGTGATGCTCAATCGACGGAGTTGCTGGAGTCTGACTTCTCTGCGGAACAATTGGATGGTGCCGCAATCGTTATTGCTGCCACAGATAGCGAAGCGGTTAATCTTGAGATAAGTGAAGCTGCCAATGAAAGAGGCATACCAGTAAACGTTGTCGATCAGCCTCACCTTTGCTCTTTCATCATGCCAGCGATAGTGGACAGGAGCCCGTTAGTCGTTGCTATTTCCAGTGGTGGAACATCTCCGGTTTTTTCCCGCAAGATAAAAGAACTGATAGAAATCCATATACCAGCCAGAGCATCGAAGCTAGCCAGGCTAATGGGTAGTTATCGGCCCCGAATCAGAACAAAATTGTCCAGTTTTGATATTCGACTTCGCTTCTGGGAGAAGGCACTCGATAGCGATATTCCTGAACTGGTTTATAGCGGGCAGGAACAGGCTGCCAGGAAGCGGATTGATGAGCTGTTAGATGCAGAGGCGGAGAACCAACAGCCGAAGTCCGGTGAAGTAGCTGCTGGCGAAGTGTATCTTGTAGGAGCAGGACCGGGCGATCCCGATCTGCTCACCTTGAGAGCGCTGCGTCTCATGCATAAAGCGGATGTAGTGCTGTACGACCGCCTGGTCTCCAATGAAATTCTTTGTCGGATCAGACCGGACGCCGAGAAGATTCACGTCGGCAAACAAGCTAAACATCACACCGTCCCCCAGGAAGATATTAATGACATGCTGGTTCGATTCGCCAGGCAAGGCAAGCGTGTACTACGCCTGAAGGGTGGGGATCCTTTCATATTTGGCCGGGGAGGCGAAGAGATTGCGACGCTGGCAGAAGCGCAGGTTCCTTTCCAGATCGTGCCTGGAATTACAGCTGCCTCTGGTTGTGCATCTTATGCGGGTATTCCGCTCACGCATCGAGACCATTCCCAGTCTGTGCAATTGGTCGCTGGTCATATGAAAGATGGCGAACTCAGTCTGGACTGGAAAAGCCTGATAGTAGAGCAGCAGACATTAGTCTTTTACATGTCCCTGCTAAGTCTGCAGCAAATTACCAGGAAACTTATTGAGCATGGCATGTCAGTGAGCATGCCTGTTGCGGTGGTGCAGCAGGGAACCACTGGCAATCAGAAAATAGTTGAAGGTGAGCTCCATACAATTGCAGAACTGGTTGCAGCAGCGGAACTACAGGCTCCGACGATTACAATAATCGGGGAAGTAGTGAGACTTAGAGAGAACCTAAGCTGGTTCGAAGCAGACTAACGATAGTTAGAGACAATTATCTGGTTTGGGCAGGCCAGCAATCTTGGCAGCGTTCTTGGCCGCACTTCCTCCGAATAATCGCATCAGGTATGCACTGCGTCCTTTCTCGGGTTCCAGTTCCTTTTTTACATAGTTGCTTAGCGCCCGGGTGGCTGGTGCCAGTTGGTAACGGCTGTAAAACTCACGCAGTAAATGCAGGATCTCCCAATGCTCAGAATTCAGCTTAATTCCTTCGTTCCTGGCCAGTACTTCCGCAACCTCCTCATTCCATTGCTCGAGGTTTCTAAGGAATCCTTCTTTGTCTAAATCTAACGCTGAATCTGGCTCCGATGGCATAACTAAAACCAACTGATCACTTTGTCGTATTCAGTACAAAGCTTTACGAATCCTCTGTAGCCAACACTATCTGTGCGACCGGAAGAATCATCCTGCAAGCCTCTTGCCGACAGATCTTCCCGCAGTACAAAGAGGTTTATTTCTTTAGATACGCCGTCCAGCAATGAGCTACTCTGAACGTGATAGACACCATCTTCTATAAAAATAATAGCGTCACCGTCACTCAGAGTCTGACTACATGTTTCCAGCAACTGGCTGGATGGTGCCTTGTTAATCGTATGCAAACTAGTCATAGGTTTATAACAAAATCTGATTCGTTTATTAGCTTTTTGACATCCGAGACACTTACGGTCTTCGCTGGCAACAATAGGTCTTCAGATGAGATACCGCGACTCGTCAATGCATCTTCCGATACCAGCACCTGCTCAATGCCGTAGAGCTCCAGCGTTTCTAATGCGTTACCCAGTGTTTTCTGGTTTATTGCGTCAGCATTCTGGTTTGCCAATAACTGGAAAACGCCGTCTTCAAGAAAAAGATAATTCACTGACTGCTCGAATACTGCAGTGGCGAGCGCGACATCGAGACATAGTCTTGGTCGGTTGCTTCCATAGGCAGCCGATCGGCTAATGAAGGTGAAGGTCTTTGCTTTGTCTTTCACGGTATCAACCAAAATGCACGGTTCGGTCAGAATTCATCATGGCATCAACCAACTGACCAAGACCGGCGATTTCTGAGCTATTCATCAGGCTGCTGTCGTTTAACTCATAACGAGTAGCTTCTTTTTCATCCAGTACGCCACGCTTGATTGCAGAACTAACGCAGGCCACAGAATCAATTTCATAGTTCTCGATTAACCTGTGCCATTCCTGAGGAATATTTAGTTCATCCTGTGGTGCAACAATTAACTTGTTGGAGTTCTGCACACCGTCGGAGAAAAAGAAGAGACGATAGATTTCATGACCTTCATTGAGCAGACATTTTGCAAATTGAAGCGCACTACCAGCGGCCTGGCTGGAATAGGGGGCAGCGTAAACTACGATAGAAAATTTCACGTTTACAGAATCAAAACTAAAAAGCCCCAGACGAACTGGGGCTTCTGATCAAACCTGGGTGGTTGATTAATCGTCTCCAGAGAATGCCATCAGCAGATGGATAAGGCTCATGAAGATATTGTACAAGGACACGTATAAGGTGATCGTGGCCAGTATGTAATTGCGTTCACCGCCATGAATAATTTCGCTGGTTTGATAGAGGATCACTGCACTCGAGAAAAACATAAATGCCACTGACATTGCCAGCTGCATGGCTGGCATTGGCCAGATCAAGCTAATCAAAATGGCAGCAATCAATACCAGACATCCTGCCGCGATGAAGCCTCGCAGGAATGAGAAGTCTTTGCGTGATGCCAATACCCAACCCGACAGACCGAAAAAGATAAAGGCTGTGCCGCCCAGTGCAGTCATCACAATCTCGCTGCCAGACTGGCTGGACATCAGGTATCCCAACAGAGGCCCGATGCCAAACCCGATGAAGCCGGTGAAGCCAAACGTTGTCAGCAATCCCCAGGGGCTGCGTGCCAGGGCATGGGTAGCAAACAGGAAACCATAGGCACCAATTAAAAATACCCAGGGATTTAGTACCGGAGCATTGAAGCTGAGAGCAGCGGTGACGGCACTGAATGCCAGTGTCATAGCCAGCAATAAATAGGTGTTTTTCAGAACTTTATTGACAGCCAGTGTCGAGGATTGACTCTGGGATATTGCCAAGTCTACTTCGTTCATTTGAATCTCCATAAATAAGCGGGATATTAAGTTTAGCGACCGGTCGCCGGTGTACTTAATTTCCCTATCAGGATCTATATTGGGGCCTCTTGCCTGGTTTTCAATATCTTATATATCAATACCTTAGACCATAGCCCAGCTGTCTGCAGATCCACTTGCATTACTTTTGATGATACCGGGAGGGGCGGTAAAAGCAATGGGGACGATGCTAATGAAGAGGATTAGATCTGCTTCGATTGTGCGAATTGACCGCATCTTGAGTCAGATAATAAACGGAATCAATGGGAGAGATTGACTCGAAATTTGCGGGGACGCAAATTTCTCGCCCTGCGGGCGGCCTGAGGCCGTCTACGCTGCTACGCAGCTTTCGAACTGGAGAGTTCTCACTTCCTCCTCCGCAACAAAGCTTATAGCTTCTGCTTTAGCCAGCGGCAGCGATAGGGATTGAGAAATGTTCAGAAAGGAGAAATGGCGGAGGAGGAGAGATTCGAACTCTCGGAGGACTTTCACCCTCGCTGGTTTTCAAGACCAGTGCATTCAACCGCTCTGCCACCCCTCCGCGGGAGGGCGCATATTACAACATTAGCTATAGCTGTGAAAGCCGCAGCTGCCAAGGTTTGTAGCCGATTTAGTAGGTGGTTGGGAAAGTCCCTTCGATCGGGTTGGCAAGAGATTCTTTCTACGGATGTGGACGTTAGTTTGGAGGGTACTGGGGAATAAGCGGTTTGAGTCCCCATCGCTGGTTTTCAAGACCAGTGCATTCAACCGCTCTGCCACCCCTCCGCGGGAGGGCGCATCACAACATTAGCTATAGCTGTGAAAGCCGCAGCTGCCAAGGTTTGTAGCCGATTTAGTAGGTGGTTGGGAAAGTCCCTTCGATCGGGTCAGCAAGAGATTCTTTAAGGAGGGGGAGTCGATAGTTTTCTGATTCTGTGGGCTAAGCCAAGTGGGTCGTCAGATTGTTGCCACAATTAATCGGTAGATGGCCCCGATTAGCCATTAGTGACGTCAGATTCCCTTGGTTTAATGGACACTCAATCAACTTCAAATTGATTGAGTCCTCCTAAGAGCTCGACCCCGCTCTGTTATGGCCCTCTTCGAGGGCCATTTTTTTTTGGGGGGAATTTAGCGGGATGTGGGGAGACGATCGACGGCGCTGAGTCGGTTTCCACTCAGGGCAATGAAGTCAGCAAGGATACGTCCGCTTTCGAGAAGAAGGGGGTCGTCTTCTTCGATCTCTTCCTCAGGCTCAGCTTCGTCGGTTTCGCTGGCAGAAGTATCATCATTGACCGCTACTTCAACAGGCTCTTCCTCATCTTCTTCATCGACCCATTCTCGTAGTGGAAGTCCTTTGAGAAGACGGCGCATATTCTCGGCATCAAATTCTTCCCGGCGAGTACGTTCACGTTGAGCCTTCACTTCAGCCTGATTAAGGGACAACTGCTCCCTTTCGCGATACTGCTTGGTACGTTCGATTTGATCGAGCAGGTAAATGAAATCCGGAGATTCCTGAGCCCGTTCCTCGAAACGCTCTTTAAGTTCGGGAAGCATAGCCTTTACTGAGTGATATGGACGGTACTCGACGGGACGAACGGTATCCCAGGGAAGAGCTCCATCGAGACTGCTTTCACCAATGTCTTCATACGCATCGTAAAGATCGGGGAATTCGATATCGGGTATCACGCCACGATGTTGTGTGCTTGCACCTGAAATTCTATAGAACTTGGAGCGGGTAACTTTTACCTGGCCGTAGTCCATTGGAATGATTTCCTGGACTGTACCTTTACCGAAGGTCTGTCCTCCAAGAACAATTCCTCGTTGATAGTCCTGAATAGCTCCTGCAAAAATTTCCGAAGCTGAGGCGCTGGTACGATTAACCAGAACTGCCAGAGGACCGGTGTAGGCAACCTCTGGATCATTATCGCCAAAGGAACGCGTAAAGCCGTTACGAATTCCTGAATACCGAATTTGAACCGTAGCGCCTGTTTCAATGAACAAGCCAACTAATTGATTAGCTTCACTCAGACTGCCTCCGCCATTATTGCGAAGGTCCATTACCACCGCATCGACCTCCTGTTCCTTTAATTCTTCCAGCAGGTTTCGCACGTCGCGGGTAGAACTTTTATAGTCTTCTTCGCCACGGGATGCTGCTTCAAAATCAAAGTAAAAAGTGGGGAGGGTAACAACGCCTATTTTGTAGTCGCGGTTGTTGTAGCTTAACTCCAGAACTTCGCTTTTTGCTGACTGGTCTTCAAGCTTAACCGTGTCGCGCGTAATACTGACTACCGTGGCGCTGGTTTCACTGATTGCATCAGCCGGAATGACATTGAGTCTGACCACGGTTCCTTTCTCACCGCGAATCTGAGCTACTACATCATCCAGGCGCATGCCAATAACATCCTGAATCTCTCCATCGACTCCCTGACCAATGCCGATGATGCGATCACCTTCCTGCAACGAACCGCCGCGTTCTGCAGGTCCACCTTTGATCAATTCAACGATCTTGGTGTACTCGTCTTCAGTTGTCAGTTGTGCACCAATGCCTTGCAATGACAACGACAGCTGCATATTGAAGTTTTCAGAATCACGAGGTGAGTAATAGTCGGTATGGGGGTCAACAGCTTTCGCGACTGTCGATAGATAGACCTGGAAAATATCGCGGTCATTGGTTTTCAGAACCTGACTTAACTGATTGCGGTAACGGTCACTAAGCTTTTCTTCAATTTCCTCATTTTCGTCGCCCGCAAGTTTCAGACTCAAAACACTGTTTTTGATTCGCTTGCGCCAGATTTCATCCAACTCATCGGTGGTCGCGGCGTAGGGGTCATCTTCACGATCAATGTCGATGAATTCTTCGACAGTGAAATCCATATCGGCGACGTTATTTTCAACCCGGTTAATCGCGTAAATCAGACGTTCAAGCACGCGTTTGTAGTAAATGTTGTAGATCTCGAATCCTGGTTCGACACTGCCTTCCTTCAGACTGTCATCCAGTGTGTAACGGTAGGCGCTTAGTGCGTCTACGTCTTCCTGCAGGAAGTAGTAGTGGGATCCATCGAGAGCATCCAGATAATTATCGAAGACCAGGGAGGAGAAACTGTCGTCGATTTCCACGGATGAATAATGTTTGGTTTGCAACTCACGCAATAACTCAATAGCAGTTTCACCGTGAATCGGCTCGGATGCGACAGGTTGGTAAAGTGAATCAATATCGAGAACGATGTTGAGTTGCGAAGGGTCTTCCTGAGCGACGGAACCAAGAGAAGTGAGCAATAAGCCAGCCATGGAGGCATTTCGCAGTTGCTGCAGCAAAGTTGTTCCGTATTTACAAATTCCCATTTTTCACCATTTATCTGTCTTAAGTTAGTACGATGCTTCTGAGCTGTCTGGATTAGGAGACCTTTGGTAATCGAATCTACTTCCAGCGCGGCAAATTAGGTTGGCAGCCAATTTACGTTAAACACAGAGACTATGCCAGCTCCGAGACCGGCAGATATGACATTCTGCTACTTTGGGGAGACTAAAATATCCGGTTAATGTCCTGTTTAAAGTTTAGCGGATACGTTTGTTTCGCGCGCTGGCATGTCGTTCTGCCCGTTCAACGTCTATATAACGATCAGTTATAGCACTCGATCCATGTCCGGCATCGTCTCTGACGTGCTCCCGTGGTCGGTGTTTCACGTCTTCTGAAATGCCTGTATGACGAAGCCAGTGCACGGTGGCGTCACCCAATCGCTCTGCATCTTCTACAAAACCTTCCCGTTTCATCAGCTCAGCAGCCTTGTCGAAACAATGCTGCACGATGCCCCTGATCTGTCGTGTGCTGGTAATACCGCCTTTACCCCGGGTTTTATGGATTAGAGGGGAGGCCTCACCAGGACTGGGGAGGGCAGGAAGGCCCCGGGACTTGCGATAGCGTCGCAGGGAATCCAGCATGGCATCGCTTACCGAGATTTCACGCTCCTTATTGCCTTTGCCAACGGTCTGGAACCACCAATTGCCTTCCTGGTCGGGCTGAAAGTGCCCCATTTGTGGCTGCCAACGGGGTGTTTCTACTAATTCTGAGATTCTCAGGTACATGGCAAACAGTGCATGCATGATGAAAAGGGTGCGCTCATGGACCTGGGGCTGTTCCTTAGCGAGGCTTTCGGCAGCTTCCACCACGAATTCCCACTGTAAGGGCGAGAGTCGTCTGATTTTGCTTTGCCCCTGCTGCTTGCGAATAAATTTGCTCTTCTGACGCATTTGAGCCACTGGATTGGCTGCCAGCTGATTCTCCTGAATGAGGAAGTTAAAGAAGCTGCTCAAAACGCTAAACAGTGACTGAATAGCAGCCTGGGAGGCTACATATTCGCCGTTGCCGCCGATATAAGGTCTCCAGTCCGGATTTGGTATACGTTCACCGCCACGCAGCACGTAACGAGGCACATTCTTGGCGCCGATCCACAGCTCGGGAGGCTGCCGTGTAAATTCAACATATTCCTCAATATCCTCTCTAACTATCTGTTTTAGCGATTTTTTCGTTATTAGCCAGCACCAGTGCAGGAAGTGCTCGATTTCTCGTCGGTAGGTGCTGAAAGTATCGGGGCTGCCGCGATAGCTGTAGATGAATTCACTGGCGTGTTGATAGTCGGACAGGGCATCGTCGGGCGCATCACTTAACAGATGGCTCAACGTCTGCACCGGATTTTTGAAGGGATTAGGCATTTCTTCCAGAGTATCGAAGAATGGCACTGGGTTCTTAATTTTCGACATTAATTATGATTTTTAACACTATGATACTAAAGACTATCAGTATTGTTGCAAAGCTGCTAGCCAGGCCAGGAAGCAGGCTTCGAATCGAGAGAATGCTAGGTCTGATAGGTGAATTGTCGGATCACCGCGCCATAGCTTTAAGAGAATCCCAGAATTGATGCTATCTGGGGGTGAAAGGGATGAGGTTGTCCTGTCTTTCCTGCGATGTATTCATGGAAACTGAGATAACTCGATTGCGCCCTGATTCCTTACCTTGATAGAGAGCCAGATCAGCCTGTTCCAGTAAAGCAGCACCACTGGTCAGGCAACTACCCGATGCTGAGGCGGCGCCAACCGTCATGGTCACTATATCGTTACTGTCAGGTGAATACAGAAGGCCCCGGCGTTCGAGAAGCAGACGCATTGTATTGGCCACCTGTCTGGCACCAGCTTGATCTGTATCGGGAAGCAACATGACAAACTCTTCGCCCCCGAAACGACTAACCACGTCGGTGGGGCGTTTTGCTGTTTCCTTGAATACCTTGGCTACTTCCACAAGGCACTGATCACCAGCCTGGTGTCCGTTGGTGTCGTTATAACGCTTAAAGTGGTCTACATCGGCCATGAGTAAGGAAATCTCGCCGTCGTTTCGCTGGGCCCGGGCAATTTCACGGTTCAGAGCTTCTTCGAAGTACCTCCTGTTATAAAGGCCAGTCAGGTAGTCCGTAACCGCTTGCTGGCGATTCAATTTCAGCATCTTCTCCTTCATGGACGAGAATTCCCAGACCATTAAAGAGCTGATGGATAAGGCAGATATAACTCCGAAAAATCTGGAGGTTGCAATTGACTGTTCAGAAAGTAGATTAGGCTTTAACAAGCCATTCACTTCGCCTACATACAGAAAGGAGAGTGCCAGAGCTGTAGTCACTGCCACGATAACGCCAGCGCGCGTGTTAATCAGAAGCATGGCCAGAATCGGGAGCAGTGGAGCTAATAACACCGATGGCCCGGAAAAACCGCCGGTATTCCACCCGGAAAGGCAAAGTCCTCCCAACAGGATAACCATGGAGGTCCAGGCGGATTTATCCAATGAGCCACCCCCACGGACATAGAGCAGGTTGGCCGCAGTCAATACGGCGACCAGCATGGCTGGCCAGGGGGGTTGGGAGAAGCCGAGAGAGGCCAGGCGGTGCACGATAAATACACTCAACATGAGAAACACGGCCGATCCGGCGAGCTGAATCAGCTTGTAACGGCGGCGATCTATCGCCGAATCAAGATTGTTGAAGTCCATAGGGCGCCCGACGGCTCGTTACGGTTTTTGAATCCCACGAATTAAGTGTAGTTGGCTAAAAATCAGATTAACGATTCTCTATTTATATTTGTGGTAAGGCTTATGCCCTTGCTTGGTTGGGAGGCCTGTTATAGTGTGATATTAAGTGAGGGTAACAGGTATCTGCAGTGTATAACCTGGAATGCTCTGTTCTTCATAAGATAGATAATAATACTTCTCTATACTATTGATTTTAATACCATGTCTATTAAATATATTTTAGTTCACTGTGTGCTTTTTGGTATTTCTGGCTCTGTATTAGCCCAGGACTGGGATCTTCCGAGGACTGAATACGGGCACCCGGATTTGCAGGGTATCTGGACCAACAAGACACTGACCCCGCTCAATCGCCCGCGGGAATTTTCCGAGCTTCAGGGACTGAGCCTGGAACAGGCACAAAGGCTTGAAGCGTCCCACCAGGACTTCCTCGATGCCGAATACGCAGCCAGCGATCCTGACCGGGGAGCGGGATTTGGCGCCCAGGCGGGAGATGATGGCGACACCAACGATGGCTATAACGAATTCTGGAAGGACGTTGGCACCCAGGTGCTGGTCATTGATGGGGAATACCGTAGCTCGATTATTATCGATCCACCGGATGGGCGTATTCCTTATGCAGGCGATCCCAGGGCCCGTTTTCAGCAGGCTCCAGGTGCACCAGGACGCAGCGACGGCCCTGAGGGAAGGCCTCTGGCAGAGCGTTGCCTGCTGTCTTTCGGATCTCATACCGGTCCGCCCATGCTACCGGTCATGTACAACAATAATTACCAGTTTGTGCAAACGGAAAGTCATGTGGTCATCATGGCCGAGATGGTCCACGACGCCCGCATCATCAGGCTTAAGGATGAGGATCCTGCGTTAAACATGCGCAAATGGACCGGGGACTCAGTAGGGCACTGGGATGGTGACACGCTGGTAGTGGAATCGGCGGGATTTCATCCTCAGCAGAGCTTTATGGGCTCCAGGAGTGATAGTACCAGGGTGGTAGAACGTTTCACCCGCATTGGGCCCAACCAGATCCTGTACAGTTTCACAGTGGAAGATGAGAACACCTTCGCCCAGCCTTTTACCGGCGAATTGTTGTTCAATGCCCGACCCAGCCAGGAATCCATGTACGAGTATGCCTGTCACGAAGGCAACTACGCGCTGCCAGGAATTCTGGCAGGGGCGCGGCAACTGGAAGTAGCGGAAGAATTATCAGGTACTGACGACTAGTTCTTTTAGTAACTCCTGCTAAGCCCGGTCTGCAAATTAGGCCGGGTCATCCTGATGCAGATGCCCAAAGGGGCATATTCATACATATATTTAATTTCCGGTAATCTTTATTACCGGAAATAGTGGAATGGCCTGTATTTGGTTGGTTGAGATTTCTGTAAGCAAATACAGCAACTTACCGGTAATTACTTTAGTAATAGATAAATCTCCCTAAATCGTCTGTGCGCGCTTCTCTCTCAGGGTTACTACTTCTTCTGCAAATGTCGGATGTATGCCGATGGTGTTATCAAAGTCTGCTTTTGTTGCGCCCGCATTCATAGCTACGGCTATACCTTGCATGAGTTCTCCGGCATCGGGTGTTACCAGATGTGCGCCGAGGACCTTGTCGGATGGCTGATCAACAATGAGCTTTATGAAACTGTGCTCGTTGCGGCCACTCAGTGTGTGCTTTAGCTGGCGTACTTTAGCGGTATAGATATCTACATCCAGGCCTCGCTCCAGGGCTTCTTCCTCGGTCAGGCCGCAGGTTGCGATGTTTGGATGGCAAAACACGGCTGTGGGAATATTGTTGTAATTCATAGCCTTGGGAGAACTATCGAATAATTGTCTTGCAACAATCTGGCCCTCAGCAAGGGCTACTGGAGTCAGAGCTACCCGGTCAATTACATCGCCTACAGCATAAATATTTGATTCTGCCGTCTGAAAACTATCATCAACCACGATGGCGCCATTAGGTGCCAGCTGAATTTCGGTGTTTTCCAGACCCAGATCGGCGGTCAATGGTTTGCGGCCAGTAGCTGAAACAAGCCCAGCCGCAGAAAGTTCAGTTCCGCTCTTAAGAGATATTTCTAGCTGTTTGTTCTTATTCGATATTTTCTGAACATCGTCGTTGAGAATCAGGTCGAGATTCTTGCCTATCTCTGCTGTTATAAATCGCCTCACTTCATTGTCAAAGCCCCGTAGTAGCTGCTCTCCACGGTACAACAAGGTTGTTTTAGCCCCTAAGCGGGAAAATATACTGGCGAATTCAACGGCTATATAACCACCACCTACGACAAGCACTGATTCAGGGAGTTCTTGCAGTTCGAATACATCATTGGAATTCATGGCCAGTTCAGAGCCCGGGTAGTCCGGTATCCAGGGCCACCCGCCTACCGCCAGGAGTATGTATTTTGCCGTTATTTGCTCCTCACCAACCACCACCGTATGCCTGTCCAGCAGGCGGGCCCGGCTTTGGAATACCGTCACATCATTGTTATCAAGTATCGACTTATAAATACCATTTAAGCGGTTGATCTCTTTGTCTTTATTGGCTTTTAGGGTTTGCCAGCTAAAGCTTACCTCCTGCGGGTTCCAGCCAAACCCCCGGCTGTCTTCCATGTCATCCCGGTAATGGGCAGCATAGCTGTAGAGTTTCTTTGGCACGCATCCAACGTTGACACAGGTACCTCCAAAATACCTTTCTTCCGCGATAGCTACGCGGGCTCCGAGGGAGGCTGCAATGCGGCTGGCTCGAACGCCACCAGATCCGGCTCCAATAACAAAAAGGTCATACTGATATTCACTCAAACTGCGGTATCCTTCCTCAAATCAGACTGTTATAGGCATTATGCCCTGCGCACTGGCTGTAACCCAGCCTAATTAGTGGTTTCAATCCAATGCAAGCCCAGCTTTTTCAAGGCTCCCAGAGCACTATCGAAGAAATTGACCTCGGTGAAGGGCAGTTAAAGCTCCTGTATGAGGCTTTCAACCTCCAGAAGAGCGAAAACTGGTTAACCACCCTGCTCTCTGATATTTCCTGGCAGCAGGACACTCTGTGGATTGCAGGACGGGAAGTAGCTGTGCCCCGGCTACAGTGCTGGATGGGGGACCGGGGATCAAATTACGGATACTCCGGCATCAGATTGGAACCAGAACCCTGGAATGATCAGGTGTCGGAGATAAAGGCAGAAGTTGAGAAGCTCAGTGGCCACAGGTTTAACTCTGTGCTGCTGAATCTCTACAGAGATGGCAGGGATAGTGTGTCCTGGCATGCTGATGACGAACGCGAACTTGGGCCTAACCCCGTCATAGCATCCGTTAGTCTGGGGGAAACCCGACGCTTTGTGCTGAAACATAAGGTGGATAAATCGAGGGAAAAGCTTCGCCTGGATCTTCCTCACGGAAGCCTGCTAGTTATGGGGAAAGGCATTCAAAACAATTGGTTGCATCAGGTACCTAAGAGTAACTCTATAAAAACTCCAAGAATAAACCTGACTTTTCGTCACATCCACAATGACTGAAACCGTGGCGACCTCACAGAAAGCCCCTCTGAGTACAAAATGCTCATAAAATCAAAGAATTAGAACAAAACCCGCCCTATGGAAAAGTTTGACGTCACAATTATTGGCGCTGGTGTGATTGGCCTCGCCCTGGCCCATGTATTTGCCAGCAGCAAACGATTCGGATCGTCCCGGATCGCGTTAGTGGAACAGGAAGCTGCTTTCGGGCAACACACCAGTAGTCGCCATAGCGAAGTCATTCATGCAGGCATCTACTACCCGGAAGGTAGTCTAAAGGCCAGGCTGTGCGTTCGCGGTAAGGCATTGCTCTATGAGTTCTGCGAAAAATACGAAATCACTTACAAAAGGATCGGTAAGCTTATAATTTCGCGAAGTAAATACGACTCGACACTTGAGGAGCTGAAAGATCGGGCAGAAATCAATGGCGTTCTGGACCTGCAGTATTGGGACAGTATCTTGCTAGAGAAAAGGGAGCCCGCACTCAGAGCAGCAACAGCCCTCTACTCCCCTTCCACCGGCATTATCGACAGTCATGGATATATGGACTGGCTACTTCGGCTAGCCAGGGAGAATGGGGTTATCTATGCAACAAATACCGAGATAACAGCAATAGAAGCAGGTTCCGACTCGAATCTGGTGCTGAGTAAAGACGCTCAATCAAACGAAGAATATGCCTTTCAGAGCCAGATCTGTATCAATGCCGCGGGGTTGGGAGCCCAGAAGCTAGCAGAAGCGGTAACTGGTATCGATAAGGCATGTATTCCGGATCTGCACCCCTGCAAGGGTGACTACTTCTCATACGGCGGCCGCAACCCCTTCGGACATCTTATTTATCCAAAACCTGAACCGGACACCAGAGGGCTGGGTATACATAGCACTGTCGACCTTGCCGGACAATTGCGTTTCGGCCCCGACGCTACCTTTGTTGATACGCTGGACTACTCAGTACAGGCAGATAAGCGAAGCCTGTTCGCACAATCAATTCGTGAGTACTTTCCCCAGCTGGAAGAGTCAAGATTGCAGCCTGCCTATGCCGGAATCAGGCCAAAACTGGTGGGGCCAGGACAAGCCGCGGGTGACTTCACTATTCTTGGCCCAGAGGTTCATAAACAGGAGGGAATATTTCACCTCTTTGGAATCGAGTCGCCAGGCCTTACCTCCAGCCTGGCCCTGGCTGAATATGTATTAGATTTAGTATAGGGCTTTATTACCTGATTTAATTAGATAAATGATTGCGAAAAGCGCTCCTGGGCGCTGGCAAGGAAATTAATAGGGCTAAAAACTGGCAATCCTGAAAATATGGTCTTTACTTAGATTACTGAGGCAATCCTTTGAACCCGTCTAAGTATTCGCTTCATAGAGACCCTCCCGGGTTTCGATATTCCTTTATGTGTTACTCCTAATGGTATTTGCCTGAAGTCTGCCCCGACTTCAGGCATTTTTTTTGGCTCGATTGTTCAGGGCTAGCTGAGGTTCAGCTGCTACATCGTATGGTTGGCTTTTCCAGACTCCAGTTTCCCGGCTAGCAGATTTTCTATCCGATCTTTGACGGTACCTTCCGGATCATTAAATTGAATTCCCACACCTCGAACGCGGGTTCCCTGGGCCCTGGGGGGAGTTACCCAGACGATTTTCCCGGCAACAGGCAACTTCTCCGGATCGTCGAGTAACTTGAGAAGCATGAAAACTTCGTTGCCGAGTTCGTAGGATTTATTTGTAGGTACAAAAAGGCCACCACTTTCCAGAAATGGCATATAAGCAGCATACAGAACTGCTTCGTCTTTAATTGTCAGTGACAAGACGCCGTGACCGGCCATAGAGCCTCCATGCTCTACAATCAAAGATCGGCATTTACCGACTTCGAGTTAGGAATTAGTCTGCGAGCCCAGGTTCTGCCAGCGCCAGAGCAGTGATTCAACAATTAGCTGAGGATTAGGATTACTCCCGCTACCCAATTGTTGCTGCGCCTGCTGAGCAAGACCGTAAAACTCCAGCAATTGATTAACCAGCACCTTTCCCTTCATTCCCTCTGCATAATTGGAAAGATGCTTCGCCAGGGATGACATCGAGCTATTACTTTCTATGCTCTGCCCTTCATCCAATAGATATTTAATTAATATAGTTGATGTCTGGGACAAATACCCTACTGCGGCTTTTTCTCCCAGTTTGTTCGCCAGAGAGAGAACAGCCGGAATGGGTTCATTACCCAGAATTAGCTGACAAGCCCGGTCCAAATATTCTTTCTGGACCTCGAGGTTACCGCTGGAAGCGAGTTCCAGCGCATATACCGGTCGGTTACCTGCTGCCGCCAACAAACTCACCTCGTCTTCTTCGCTGCCCTCAGCAAGTTGTTCTCTTAGCCAACTGGCTGCTATTTCTAATGAGGGTGATATAAATTGCAGACGCTGACAGCGACTCCGAATAGTGGGTAACAAAGTGCCAGGTGAATCACTAACCAGGAATAAAAAGGTGTGAGAAGTGGGTTCTTCAAGTGTCTTTAATAGCGCATTAGCTGATGAACTATTCATTGCATGCGCCTGATCTATCACCACTACACGGGCCCCACCAGCATGACTGGTTAGAAGGACAAACTCAGAAATCTCTCTGACCTGAGAGATTTTGATATCTCTTGAACCTTCCTGGGGAGCTACTTTGAGTATATCGGGATGGCCCTGACCACTGAGAATGCAATTGGCACAGTTTCCACAAGCCTTACCTGCTTTGTTTTCTGTGCAGAGCATTGCCCTGGCGAACTCGGATGCAAAGAAGAACTTTCCTAATCCTGACGGCCCGGCTAGCAGATAAGCATGAGCTAACTTTCCATTGGAATGTTGTTCCATTAGTCGGCGCCACTGTTCAGCATGCCATGGAAATGGAATCTTGCTGCCAAGGAAATTCGTATCAGTCATTTCAGGAATCTACCCAGACGTTCTAGTAATACACGCTCCACATTGGATTTTACTTCTTCAATACTTCTTGATGCATCGATGACTACACAGCGGTTGGGCTCGCGATTAGCAATTTCAAGATAGGTCTTTCTCACGTCGATAAAAAACTGTAACTGCTCCTGCTCAATCCGATCCAGTTCGCCCCGCATTCGGGCGCGTTCCAGACCGGATTCAGGGTCGAGATCAAGTATTAGAGTCAGGTCAGGTTTCAATCCACGCTGCACCAGCTCTTCCAGTTGGCTGATCAGCAACCTGTCCAGTTGCCTGCCACCGCCCTGGTATGCATAAGTGGCATCAGTAAAACGGTCGCATAGAACCCATTTTCCAGATTCCAGCGCTGGTCTTATATGAGTGTTTAAATGTTGCGCTCTTGCGGCGAACATTAAGAGTAATTCGGCTGTCGAATCGAAGCGTTCTTCGTGGTCCTGCAGTAGAATATCGCGGATTTTCTCTGCTATAAGTGTTCCACCTGGCTCTCTTGTCTGAATAAATTCGATTGAGTTACTGTTTAAAAAATCTTTTATGGTGGCGATATTGGTACTCTTGCCAACCCCTTCGCCGCCTTCGACAGTTATGAATAAGCCCTTATCAGCCATCAGAGATTCTCGGTCCCACTATTACGCTGCTGATACCGTTGAACCGCTTCATTGTGCTCCTGCAATGTACTGGAGAAATAATGGCCACCGTTCCCTGTTGCTACAAAATACAGGTAATCTGACTCTACCGGATTAAGTGCTGCTCGTATTGATGCTTCCCCAGGTAGCGCAATCGGAGTCGGAGGCAAGCCATTAATTCGGTATGTATTGTATTCGGTGGTGGTGCGAAGATGTTCTCGTGTAATGTCACCATCGTATGCCTCGCCTATGCCGTAGATCACTGTAGGATCAGATTGCAACCGCATCCCCTGCTCCAATCGCCGAACAAACACGCCAGCGATATGCCCGCGTTCGCTGGCTATACCTGATTCTTTTTCAATGATTGAAGCCATTACAAGCGCCTCATATTCAGAACTATAAGGTAATGCTCCGAGTCGGTTTGACCAGGCGTCGTTCAATATCTCTGCTTGACGCTCTCTGGCTCGTCTCAAAATTTCTACATCGCTTGTATTGCGGGTAAAAAAATAAGTATCAGGATGAAGCAGACCTTCGGGATTGACATAAGGAATTTCTAATTTCATCGCTATTTCAGAATCGCTTAAACCATCCAGTGTATGTTCGATACTTTCAACGCTAGCTATTGCTGCCAGCGCTTCCCGAAACGTCCAGCCTTCAACCAATGTAAGCCGGTGCTGCAGACTCTCTCCGGAAACTAAAAGATTCAGTACATCTGCTGCACTCATATCTGGTTCAACTTCATACTCGCCCGCCTGTATGGAGTCAGCTTTACCTTGCCATTGCGCATAGGTTCTGAAGAGTAAGGCAGACCTGGTGATCCCAAGTTCTTCCAGTTCATTGCTTACACGTGTAAGAGAACTTCCTGGGCTAACCTCATAAATCTGAGTGTCAGCCATATTACCGGTCGGCTGATAAAGACTAACTTGAATAGCCAGCAACAGGGTTACGAGCAACAGAGAAATACCCGCTGATACAAGTAGCAAGCAACGCCTGAATAAAGAAGAAGTTGAGTTCTTCATACCCATACTAAAGAACGGCCAGTAATCTGGCTCTAATGGACTGTAAGAGGAGAAAGTCTAGCATGATCAGCCGGTGCTGAGTCGCCAGAGGCCGTAAATTGGCGCGGTGATATTAGTCGATTTATTCAGGCAAATCGTTTGAAAATAAGACTGCCATTGGTGCCACCAAAACCAAATGAATTGCTCAACACTGTGTCCAGCTTCTGTTCACGGGCAGTGTGTGGAACATAATCCAGGTCGCACTCTTCGTCTACATTATCGAGATTGATGGTTGGAGGAATGATCTGGTCTCGCAGGCTTAGCACAGAAATAATAGCTTCTGCGGCTCCGGAAGCACCAAGCAAATGACCGATCATTGATTTACTGGAGCTAACGCATAACTTATGGGCATGGTCTCCGAACACAGATTTTATCGCCTGACTCTCGGCCACATCACCGGCAACGGTCGAAGTGCCATGAGCATTGATATAGTCGATTTCTGTTGGATCTATTTGTGCACTTTTTAATGCATTACTCATACACAAAGCGGCACCTTCTCCACCCGGCGATGGCGATGTCATATGATAGGCATCACCACTCATGCCAAATCCACTCAATTCCGCGTAGATTCTTGCACCCCTGGCCTTCGCGTGCTCCAGTTCTTCTAGCACCATGACACCAGCGCCATCACTTAGCACGAAGCCATCCCGGTCTTTGTCCCAGGGTCTGCTGGCTAGTTCAGGATCATCATTGCGGGTAGATAATGCGCGAGCCGCGCAGAACCCACCTAGCCCTACAGGAGACGTTGCCATCTCGGCACCACCAACCAGCATGACATCCGCTTGATTGTTGCTAATCATATTGGCAGCCAGGCCAATATTATGGGTCCCGGTAGTGCAGGCCGTAACAACGGCGATATTCGGACCCCTGAGTCCAAAGCGAATAGAAAGGTTGCCTGCAATCATATTAATGATTGAGCCAGGAACGAAGAACGGAGAAACTTTGCGGGGGCCGGATTCCTTAATCAGAAGCGCATTGTCTTCTATGGAAGTGATACCCCCTATTCCTGAGCCGATGGCAACCCCGAAACGCTCTGGATTGAATTCTGAATCTTCAATTCCGGAATCATTGAAAGCCTGCACACCTGCCGCAATACCGTAGTGCATGAAAACATCCATGCGTCGTGCTTCTTTCTTTTCCAGATAGAGGTCACTTTCAAAGTCTTTTATAAATCCACCAAAGCGCGTGGAAAACTCGCTGACATCGATAGACGTAATAGGTCTGATACCACTCTTGCCATTGCAGACAGCATCCCAGGTACTACTCACATCATTACCGACGGGAGTCAGAATTCCCAAGCCTGTTACGACTATGCGCCTATCACTCACACTTTCACCGTTTTTGAAGCACGTTCACTTTCTATTTCCCCAATAGACAAAAGCTACTCCAGACCACTCCAGAGTAGCTTTGATTATTTCCATTGGAAAAGTCTTAGAGGTGTTCGTTGATGTAATCGATAGCGAGTTGGACAGTGGTAATTTTTTCGGCCTCTTCGTCGGGAATTTCAGTTTCAAATTCCTCTTCCAGAGCCATTACCAGTTCGACGGTATCTAGTGAATCAGCGCCTAAATCTTCTACAAATGAAGCAGAAGGTTTTACTTCGTCTTCCTTCACGCCAAGTTGTTCGCAGACAATCTTCTTAACGCGCTCTTCAATGCTACTCATATCTATTATTAGCTCCTAACTCTTTGTATCTAAAGGCTTTATCGTTCAGCCTCTTTGTCATCGTTGCGATTTATTGCTGCAACCATGCAAATCAGGACGCGATTTTACCTCTATTTGCTGTGGATGTAATGCTTAAAATAAAATTTCCTGATTGGGTAAAAATTGAACAGTGACAAGAGTTTATTGCCATTCATAGTCCGAGAAATCAGCCTCAATCAGCTATCTGTAAAATCCTTAACCCATGTACATGCCGCCGTTCACATGCATAGTCTCTCCGGTGATGTAGGCACCCTCTTCAGAAGCCAGGAAGCCCACTGCTGCTGCAATCTCTTCAGGTTGACCCAGGCGACCCAGTGGAATCTGAGCAAGCATGGCCTCGGCGTGTTGCTCTGGCAGATCCTTTGTCATGTCAGTCTCAATAAATCCGGGTGCAACTGCGTTTACTGTTATGCCCCGGGATCCTATTTCTTTAGCCAGAGACCGGGTAAACCCTTCAAGCCCTGCCTTTGAGGCCGAGTAATTGGTCTGACCACCGTTACCTGATGAGCCAACGACTGAACTGATATTAATGATGCGGCCCTTACGGGCTTTCGTCATACCTTTCAGACATGCCTTACACATCCGATACATGGAGGTAAGATTGGTGCTGATTACATCCTCCCACTCATCGGGTTTCATACGCATCAAAAGGTTATCACGGGTGATGCCAGCGTTATTTACTAACACTGTAGGCGCAGCAAATTCCTCGACAACAGCAGCCAGCAATGCAGCCACTGATTCGTCATCTGCAACATTCGCACAATAGCCTTTTCCCGTTAAATTTTTCTCTTGCAGATAGGCACTAATGGCGGCCGCCCCGGCGTCAGTTGTTGCCGTTCCTAAAACCGTCATCCCCATAGTGCCAAGCCGCTCGGCGATCGCCCTGCCAATGCCCCGACTTGCACCGGTAACCAGAGCTATCGTTGTATCCTCATTCATAACGCACTCCTTGTGATTTATTTCTGCCAGCTACGCACAAGTTAATTTTTCATCTCTGCTTGCGCGCTTTCCAGGCTGGATGGATCTTCCGAGCCGAAACAGACGATCTCGGGCTCGATACGTTTGACGAGTCCACACAGCACTTTGCCTGGTCCACATTCCACTAATCGTGATACACCCGATTTGTGAATTACCTGCACACAATCTACCCACAGAACCGGTGCATAGAGTTGTTTGATTAGATTTTTCTTTATTTGTTCCGGGTCTTCGGTAATTTCAGCATTTACATTTTGTACGACTGGAATTGAGGGTTTGGTAATAGTCATATCACCCAGAATCTCTTCCAGCTGTTCAGCGGCGGGACGCATAAGGGCACAGTGGGAAGGCACACTGACTTTCAAAGGCAAAGCACGTTTTGCTCCAGCTTCCTTGCAGAGTTCAATGGCACGATCAACAGCCACTGCCTCACCGGCAATAACCACCTGGCCAGGTGAATTAATGTTGGCGGCAGAGACAATGCCGTGAGCTTCGGCTTCATCACAGATCTCATCGATCTGATAATTTTCCAGCCCAACAATAGCAGCCATCTTGCCAGCTCCCTGGCTAACCGCAGCCTGCATGAACTGCCCCCTGCGGTTCACGGCGCGCACCGCATCCGCAAAATCCAGGGACTCTGCGCAAACCAGGGCGGAGTACTCTCCAAGACTATGACCGGCAACGATTGCCGGGTTGTCTCCTCCCAGTTGCTTCCATAGTCTGGTTATGGCAGTAGAAGCTGTGAGCAATACCGGTTGTGTAATTTCCGTACTATCCAGAGAGTTGCTGCTGTCATGCTGGGCTGTTTCCCAGAGGTCCAGTCCCAGGGCTTCCGATGCCTCGGCAAATGTCTCTTCAATGATTCGGTGAGATGCAGCCAGTTCAGCCAGCATGCCTAGCTTTTGGGACCCCTGACCAGGAAAGACGAAACCGAATTTATGCATGATAATTCCTATGGCATTCAGTACAGCAACGCATCAACAGATGCATCTAATTGTTTGCCGCCATGATGGCAGCTACCCTGTCCGCGATCAATTGAGGTACAGAATTCTCAACTTCCCTGATCGCATGCTGGATTGCGTAATAAAATCCTTCTGTCGTGGCATTACCGTGGCTTTTCACTATCGAGCCCTGCAGACCCAATAGACTGGCCCCGTTAAAGCGCTGTGGGTTTATCTGCCCGGTTAAACGAGACAGGATTGATGTAGATGAGAAACCAGACAGCCGGGTCAGCAAACTTTCCTCTACCTGGGCTGCTAACAGATCCTTAATTACATTCGCCACGCCAGCGCTGGACTTAATGGTCACGTTACCCACGAAACCATCACAGACAACTACATCGGCAGCCCCGGCAAAGAGGGCATTGGCTTCGACAAAACCGATAAAGTTCAGCTCGTCACAAGCTTCTAGCATATCGGCCGCTGCCCTTACTTCCTCAGTGCCCTTGTACTGCTCTTCGCCAATGTTCAACAATCCTACTGTTGCCCTCGCTGAACCCAATGATTCAGCCAGTACAGTTCCCATCACCGCGAATTCAAATAATTGTTGGGCTGTGCACTGTGGATTAGCCCCGACATCCAGCAGGTAGCACTGTTTTCTGACTCCCGGGATGGTGGCCACTATGGCTGGCTTCTGAATCCCGGTTATAGTCTTCAATACATGACGGCCAGCCATGAGCATTGCACCGGTGTTGCCTGCGCTAACCATCGCTTGCACTTCTCCTGTATTCACCAATTCGGTGGCAATGAACAGAGAAGACTCACGTCCGCTACGTAACACATTTGTTGGATTGTCCAGATCTGATATGACCTGGCTGCTATGCAACACACTCAGCCTTCTGCGTACTTCCACTGGAGCCGAGTGCAGGCAGGGCTGAAGACGCTGTTCGTCTCCAACCAGTGTTATCTGTAATTCCGGGTTATTTTGAAGCGCCTGCAAAGATGCGGGGACGGTGGTCTCTACCCCGCCTTCGCCGCCCATAGCATCTACTGCTATGCGCTTGGGGGCAGTCAAATCTAGTCGTCGCCGCGATCGATTACTTTCTTACCTTTATAGAAGCCATCGGCAGTAATGTGATGACGACGATGTACTTCACCAGTGGTTTTGTCTGTCGACAGGGTTGGACCCGACAGCGAATCGTGTGTACGACGCTTGTCACGCTTGGAGCGAGTCACTTTATTTTGTTGAACGGCCATGGGATTTCTCCGAGGTTAAGCTATTAATAATAGTTAAATAAATTCAATCTGTTCCATCACTCTTCTTCAGTGCTTTCAGCACAGAAAAAGGGTTTTCCCGGTCTGCTTCAGGATATTCTGAAGCGACCTCTACATTCGGTGCGTAGCCTAGCTTATCGGCACAGGACTCTTCACTGTGATAGCTGACAACCGGCATCGACAGCAGCAGTTGCTCTTCCACAAGCTCCGCCAATACCATCTTGGGCTCGGTCCATATCCAGGGATCCCACTCGCCGCTCAATTGTTTGGCCTGAGCTTCGCTATCCAACAGCACCAGCGCTACTTCATCTTCCCAGGAAACAGCCAGGGGCTCCAGGCAGCGCTGACAGCTTACGTCACAGTTCGCCTTAATATAGCCCTGGATCGTACGTTGGCCATTATCAGCGACCGCAAAATCAAGTTTGACCTCAATTACAGCTCGATCGCTGGCTAATGTTTCAGCAAATCTGGGAATGCGGGAAAGCTCTACAGCGCCTTGCAGCTCTGTCTCCTGCACAAACGCCCTTCTGGCGTCCACATAGGCTGGTAGCTGGCCCCCTGACATAGGCGCGCAATTCTAGGGCCCAGAACACCATCTGTCAAAACAAATATCGCCCCAACCCTCGCCAATTTAGGACAGTATCTATTTGTTTTTATTGACTATTGCCTAAGCTTTCTAGAAGCCCTGCGAATTGCTCGTGGGGAGCAGACTGGACTGAGATTACAGCTCCATCTGCAGGGCTGGAAAACTTGATACTGAAGGCATGCAGGCACAGGTTTTTCACAGCGGCCAGCCGACTCTCTCCAGCAGCGGAGCGAGAATTATTGGCATACTTCGGATCACCTACAATAGGATGGCCAGCATACTGGCAGTGAACGCGAATCTGATGAGTACGGCCGGTCTCGGGCATGGCTAATACCAGACTGCAGCCCTTGAAACGTTCCAGAACACGATAACCGGTCCTGGAAGCTTTCCCATCCTCATCGACACGTACCATCCGCTCACCAGAGCTCAGAACATTCTTTTGCAGCGGTGCATCGACTTCCTGAAGGTGATCGGGCCATTGTCCGTGCACCAGAGCATAGTAATGCTTTTCTACAGTTTTTGCTTTAAGTTGCTTCTGTATCTCTTTTAAATAACTCATGTTCTTGCAAAGAACAAGGCAGCCGGAAGTGTCACGATCGAGTCGGTGTGCAAGTTCTGCCTGTTGCCAGGCCGGGTCAATCTGTCTGATTGCCTCGATCAGACCCAGGCGCACTCCGGAGCCGCCGTGAACTGCCAGCCCTGCAGGTTTATTGATGATTAGCAGCTGATCGTCTTCCAGAAGAACACTTTCCTTCAACAACCTGCTCAGGCCCGCACCGGGTTTAGGGATTACAGGTTCGTCCGAGCCGGTGAACGGTGGAATCCTTACCTGATCTCCAATTTCCAGGCGGTATGCTGGCTTCGTCCGTTTTTTATTTACCCGAACTTCACCACGCCGAATGATCCTGTAGACCCTCGAACGGGGCACACCCTTTAGATGCCGCATTAGGAAATTGTCGAGCCTTTGCCCTTTTTGAGGAGCTTCTACCCGAATTAGCTGAACTTGATGTTGTGTACTCAAGAGATGAAACTGCGTTATTTGGCAAAACAGTGCCTGGTCAGATTTGCCATATTTTACCCCAATCAGCAGGGTTCGAATGGTGTACAATCCCCTCCTTTTTGCCAGCACCTCTTTCAACGAATTTCGCAACAATGAGTTCTATCAAGCAATATCTGAGCAACACCATCGCAAATGCCATGTCCAATGCCAGCGGACTATCTGATTGCAACGCCAACGTCATTACTGCATCAAAACCAGAATTCGGCGATTACCAGGCAAATGGTGTCATGGCTATCGCCAAGCAACTGAAGTCCAATCCAAGGGAATTGGCAGCCAGGGTAGTTACCACCTTTAATTGTGACGACGATCCACTAATTGCCAGATTGGAGGTGGCGGGTCCTGGCTTCATTAATATTCATTTAGCCGATGAGAGATTGCTTGAGAATGCCAACGCCTGCCTGGCAGATATCAACAAGCTTGTACCTAAAGATGAGAATCCTCAAAAGATTGTAGTTGATTACTCCTCCCCAAACCTCGCGAAGGAAATGCATGTCGGACATCTGAGGGGAACAATAATCGGTGACTGCCTTGTCCGCATTATGGAAAAACTGGGTCATCAGGTTGTGAGACAGAACCACGTCGGTGATTGGGGCACTCAATTCGGGATGCTGATTGCCTATATGCGTGAACTGTCGACTGACGAAACAGCTCTCACCGCTGGTCTTTCTGATCTGGAAGATTTTTATCGCGCAGCAAAAGATCGATTCGATAATGATACTGAATTTGCAGACACGGCACGTTTGTCAGTTGTAAAACTACAAAGCGGCGATCCTGAGTACCTGGCTGCGTGGGAGCGGTTTATCGATGAATCTCTTACTCATTGTGAGGCCCTGTATGAAAAACTGGGTGTTTCCCTAACCCGTGACGATCTGGACGCTGAGAGTCGATACAACGATGATTTGCCAAAAATAATCGCCGATCTCGAAGCAAAGAATTTGCTCACCGAATCAGATGGTGCCAGATGTATTTTTCTGGATGAATTTAAGGGCAAAGAAGGTGACCCGCTCCCTTTGATAGTTCAGAAATCTGATGGTGGTTATCTATACGCGACAACAGATCTGGCAGCTGTCCGATTAAGAATGAAGGAGAACGTCGATCGCTCTCTCTATGTGGTTGATGCAAGACAGTCCCTGCACTTTCAGCAAGTGTTTGCAGCAGCGAAACTTGCCGGATTTTCAGATGACTCATTATCTCTTGAACATGTGGCCTACGGTACAATGATGGGTAGCGATGGTCGGCCATTTAAGACTCGCTCTGGCGACATCGTTAAATTAGTAGATCTGTTAGATGAAGGCGTGCGACGAGCCTATGATGTAGTGTCTGATAAAAACCCATCGCTGAGTGAAGAAGAACGGCAAGTCGTCGCCAGACGAGTCGGAATAGCTGCTGTAAAGTATGCTGACTTGTCAAAGAACCGCACCAGCGACTATGTTTTCGAATGGTCCAGCATGCTGTCTTTCGAAGGTAACACAGCACCATATCTACTTTATGCCTATGCAAGAATTCGCAGTATTCTGCGCAAGGCGCCCGCCGATGGGGTAAGCACTGACATTTCTCAAATCACAGAATCAGCTGAACGTGGGCTTGTACTGAAGGTTCTGCAATTCCCGGAAATACTGGAAATGGTTGCCCGTGATTGTTTTCCGAATACCCTGTGCAATTACCTGTATGAATTATCCGGGCTTTTCATGAAGTTCTACGAAGCCTGCCCGATTCTTAAAGCTGAAGACGCCGTGAGAGATTCGAGACTGGCTCTTTCCGGGCTGACTGCTGAAACCCTGCAGACAGGGCTGGATTTGCTGGGAATAGAAACTCTGGAACAGATGTAGAGCCCGGGATTCCCGGGCTTCACAGCTGCTGTAATCGTTCTGTCTAGCAGCTACCCGGGTCAGGATCCTACCTGTAGCAACACCTTGTTCAGGCGGGAAGAAAATTCACCTGGATCTTCGAGTTCCCCTCCTTCTGCAAGACTGGCCTGGCCAAAGAGAATCTCCACCAGATCTTCGAAACGCTCTTCATCAGGCTCACCATCAAGGCGCTCTATCAGAGGATGCCCTGGGTTGATTTCGAAGTGAGGTTTAACCTCCGGGATTGCCTGACCAGAAGCTTCCATGATTTTTCTCATCTGGGCTCCCATAGCATTCTCGTCAATGGCAAGACAAGCGGGAGAGTCAGTCAATCGGTGAGTGATCCTGACTTCGTTTACACGGGCATCAAGAACATTCTTTATGCGTTCAGTTAAGCCATCAAGCGCCTTTTCAGACTCTTCCTGTTGCTTCTTCTCGTCCTGGTCTTCCAGTTTACCGAGATCAAGTTCACCTCGGGAAATATCCTGAAACTGCTTGCCGTCGAACTCTGTCAGATGTCCCATTAGCCACTCATCTACACGGTCGTACATGAGAATGACTTCAATTCCTTTCTTCTTGAAAATCTCAAGATGAGGACTATTACGAACAGCCTTCAGGGAATCCGCTGCCAGGTAATAAATCTTTTCCTGATCAGTCTGCATTCTCGATACATAATCTTCCAGACTTTGATCCTGTTCATCACCACTGGATTCAGTCGTGGTGAATTGTAGAAGCTGGGCAATTTTTTCCTTATTAGCGAAATCTTCCGCCGGACCTTCTTTTAGCACCTGACCGAATTGCTTCCAGAATTCCAGGTACTTGTCTTTATCTTTCTTGCGCAGTTTTGAGAGCATATCCAGAGCACGCTTGGTTAGAGCGCTGCGCATGGAATCCACCGCAGGGTCTTTTTGAAGTATCTCTCTTGATACGTTGAGGGAGATGTCATTGGAGTCGACTACTCCTTTCATAAACCTCAGGTACAGAGGCAGGAACTGTTCCGCGTCATCCATAATGAAGACGCGCTGGACATACAGTTTGAGTCCGCGGGCTGCGTCTCTGTTCCATAGGTCGAATGGTGCTCTGGCTGGCACATAGAGCAGACTGGTGTATTCAAGCTTGCCTTCGACTTTATTGTGGCTCCAATCCATGGGGTCTTCAAAATCGTGACTAATATGCTTATAGAACTCTTTGTACTCGTCGTCTTCAACGTCGCTTCGACTTCTGGTCCACAAGGCTTTAGCTGCATTAACCGCTTCAAATTCCGGCTCTTTAGCTTCTTTTTCAGTGTCTTCCTCAGAATCCTCATCCAGATTCGGCATCTGCTGAGCTTCCATGAATACCGGTATAGAGAGGTGGTCGGCGTAGCGCTTAACGATGCTCCTTAAGCGGAAACCGTCGGCAAATTCCCCTTCCTCGGCTTTCAGATGTAGCGTGATAGAGGTGCCCCTTTCTGCTTTCTCGGCTGATTCAATGCTGTACTCAGATTCTCCCCTGGACTTCCAAAGCGTTGCTTCGTCTGCATTGCTACCTGCTTTTCGAGTGAGAACCTCAACTTCATCAGCCACAATAAATGCCGAATAAAATCCAACGCCAAACTGGCCGATAAGCTGTGAATCTTTCTTCTGGTCACCAGTAAGGGACTCAAGAAACTGTGCCGTGCCTGATTTAGCAATCGTTCCGAGGTTTGAGATAACCTCTTCCCTGTTCATACCAATTCCATTATCGGAAATAGTGATCGTATTCTGTTCCTTATCAAACTCTACCCGAACCTGGGGCTCTGCATCATTCTCCAACAAGCTGGAGTCAGATAGTGCGGCAAAGCGTAGTTTGTCCGCTGCGTCGGAAGCATTGGATATGAGCTCTCTTAAAAAGATTTCCTTGTTGCTGTACAGGGAATGGATCATAAGATGAAGCAGTTGTTTAGCTTCAGTCTCAAATCCAAGGGTTTCGGCATTAGTTTCGGTAGTCATTCCCCAGACCTCGATTGTATTGTTACTTGTTCAATGGGCATAAAAAAACCCGTTCATCGTGTGATGATCGGGTTTTTAGATGGGGGTTTAAGCCCCTATTTCAAGTGCTTCGATGAGCTTCTGTCAGACTTCTAATCGATTAATGACGGATATGACTCATAGAAATCAATCGCTTCCTGTTTCTGGCGATCCAGGCTGTTATAGCGTTGTTCAGTGCTGGCAATCGCTCTTAGCGTCTGCTGCGCTGATTCGCGGTCGCGCTCCTCACTAGTGTCTGCAGCCTGATTAGCTGCACTACGAGCCCCTTCAAAATCATCCAGTTCTAATAAGGCTCGAGCAAGGAAAAGTAGCGTATCGGATCGATTACGGAGGTTGCCTTTATCGATGGCATTACGGAACGCCTCTGCGGATTCCTCGTAATCGTTGTTCATGTAGTGGATATAACCAACCGTATCCCATCCATCACCAGACTCATCAAGTTCTGCCAGTTGTAATGCCTTCGGCAACGCATTTTCGAAATCCGAAGCCAGCATATGGGCATTGGTAGCAATCTCCAGATTATCCACGTTACTTTCGATTATACCGGTGTCGAAACCAGCATCGAAAACGGCAAGGCCAGTGAGAGGGATTTCCATACCAGCGAGTGATTGAGCCAGATTCAGATAGCGATTCTCGTCGTCTACATGCCCTGCTATATATGCCAGGTTCAGAGACTGAACTCGACGATCTTCCAGATCAAGACTTGCGTATACAGCATTGAGGTTTAGCCAGTCTGTGGTGTCATTGAACTTCACAATCATGGTCTTCGTCAGCTCAAGAGCGCTCTCGAAGTCTTCCATGACAAAGTACAGGCCATTCAGGAACTGATAATCGTCACGGCCCAGTTCGTCGCCTTCTGCCATAGTCAGATTCATATAATCCAACCATAGAGGCAATGATTCGGTGAATCGTTCAAGCTGGTACTGTGCGTATGCCATGCTCTTGAAAACGATTACGTCCTCAGTCTCTGATAGATCACGCCAGTTCTGAAAATTGTCCAGAGACTTTTGCCACTCTTCCTCAGCCGCGTAAAGCTGACCAAGAGATCGCAGGGTTCGTAAACGCTGATCAAGACGTAACTCTTCTATCGTCAGAATTTCTTCAAAGGTTCTAAGAGCACCCGCGAAATCTTCATTACTTAGATAGTAGTTCGTGTAAAAATTTAACGTACTGGATTTTTCGAAGTCGTTCATCCGCTCCCAGCGACGTTCACGGAGTCGATCAAGTTCAGCCTTAGCCGCTTCATAATCGGGCGGCTCACTCTCATCTTCCGGAGCCATGAGTTCCTGAACTTCACTCAGAACCCGCATGACCTGCTCGCTAAGCGTACCTGCGGTTCTTGCTTCAGGAGGTGCACGTTGCTCTTCTCCAGCGTAAACCATTTGCAGCGGCGCAAATGGAGTGGCCAGGAGACCTACCAAAAATGCCAGTGACAGCTTGTTGAGTTTTTTCATAATACTTATAACCCTTTAGCCGGTTTAATCTTCTAACTGGTAACGAAACAGATACTGCACGCCAGGAACGTCAACACCTTCACCGTCTACAACCCGTGGCTGAAACTTGAATCTTGCTGCTGCACGAATCGAAGAGCGGTCAAAGATGTTTTGTGGTTCGGCATCAACGACGGTGATAGTGTCTTCCACCACTTCTCCACGCCCGTTCACGGTAAAGGACACCAAACACCAACCTTGTATACCGCGCTGAGCGGCACGGGTTGGATATTGAGGAGCAATAGCCACCAGAGGCAGGTAATCACCATCGGTAGCAGATATTCCTGCTGTATTGATATCGAGCCCGGTGTCGATTTCAACACTCACACGTTCAACATTAAGTGAAGGGCCTGAATCCAGAGAAATCTGTTTATCAGGGACATCAGGCGTGTCATCGACGACCTCTTCGATCATCTCTGGTTTATCGATCTCTTCAATTACTTCGAGTTCGATATCCGGCATGGTGGCGTCCACGATACGAACCACGTTGACGCGTTCGTCGAGACGCTCACCGGTAGCAATCAGTGCCTGCATGAAATAGAACAGACCCAGGGTAATACCTGTTGCCATAACCATTGAAACTGCCCATCTAACTACGACCATGTTAAGCCTCCGCAGATATTCTTACGTCTTCAATATTGGCTTCTCGAGCCGCACTCAGAATCAACATCACCTGTTCGTTATTAGCGTTTTGGTCTGCCTGGATAATGACTGCTGAGTTTGGCGCGTCAGCGAGTCGCAGTTCAAAACGTGAGCGAATAAAGCGCGGGTCGATTAGATCGCCGTCGATCCAGATATCTCCACTTGGACCTACCGCAATCAGGATCAAATCACCGGAAGTATCGTCTGCTGTTGATGCCTCCGGCTTATTGACTTCTATACCAGCCTCGGTAACAAACACCGAGGTCACAATAAAGAAGATTAGGAGAATGAAGACAACGTCGAGCATTGGGGTGAGGTCAATCTCACCTGCTTCTTCTTCCTCATTTTTCTTCATTAAACCTGATTTCATATATTAGAAACCTTCTACTTCATTAATGTTTAGTGGCTGATGGGCAAGTGATCTTCGAGTAACTCTAGATCTCGATCGATTTTGGCTTTCAGATAATTAAAAGCAAAAATGCCGGAGATGGCGCCTACCATTCCAGCCATCGTTGGAATCGTTGCCTTTGATACACCGCCCGCCATTGACTTCGCGTCACCTCCTCCGCTGAAAGACATAACAGCAAACACTTCAATCATTCCTGTTACTGTCCCGATTAGTCCCAGTAGCGGACAGATCGTCACCAATACCTCAATAATCGGCATGGTATTTCTAACTTCGAGGGAGATTTTTGAAATCATCATGTTGCGAATCTGGTGCGCGCTCCAGGATTGCTTGTCGGTGCGCGCATTCCACTCAGCAAGAGTGCTCTTCACATTCTTCTTGTGAGTGGTGTTTATGAACCAGACTTTTTCGAATACGAGGGACCACATGATCAGGAGCAGGGCCATGATGATCGTCAACACTGGCCCTCCCCGATCCATGAAAGCCTCAATCGCATCGAGAATATCTAATAGAAACAGAGGCATCTGTTGTTCCCCCGGAATTAAGCCTGGCTACCAGCTGAACGCTCAGCCTTCTGAGCAATCATGCCTGTGGCCTGTTCTTCCAGAATATGGATGATATTGTCACTGCGGCTCTTCACAACGGTGTACATAAAGATAGTTGGGATAGCCACAACGATACCTTCCACTGTTGTCATCAGGGCCTGGGAAATACCGCCAGCCATAATGGTTGGGTCACCAGCACCGTATACCGTGATCTGCTGGAACACCTGAATCATACCGGTCACCGTACCAAGCAGTCCGCCCAGTGGTGCAATAGTGGCAATCATCTTGATGATGGTGAGTAGCCTTTCCAGTGCAGGAGTCTCCTGCAGAATTGCTTCACCAAGCTTCAACTCAAGAGTTTCTGTATCAGCATTCGGGTTGGACTCCGCAACCATCAAGACACGACCCAGTGGGTTGTTCTTGGAGGGCTTATCGCTCTTAAGCTGCGCTCTAACCTTCATTGAGATTAGTGTCAGCATAAGTAGGCGATAGAACGCCAGCAGAATACCGATAGCACCAACACCGAGAATCATGAAACCGATTTCCCGTGAGTTCTGCATAACCTGCTCTTGAACCGTTGGGAAGTTAATGAGGTTAGCCATTACCTGGCCACCCACACCACCTGTAGGGTCGATGGAAGTCTTCACGAAGCCGGAAGATGCAGATTGAAGCGCACTGGCTGATGACAGAGCATCGGCTGGTGGCTGACGTGGCAATACTTGCAAATGACCAACATCGCCGGTGTATTGCAGATATTCGCCATCTGAAATCGCGTTATAAGTACCGATACGAGTAATAGTACGATTAGCTGTATCACCGCTTGGTAGCGCGATATCACCGTTGTAGGTAACCACACGGCCAGACTCAGTGATTTCCTGATGCATGAAATACCAGAACCGCTCCATCTCTGAGATGTTCAACTGCTCGATAGTGCTTCCCGCGCGCTCGATAATGGTTTCCAGTTCAGCTGAACGCCCCGGGTACTGAGCGCTAATCAGAGAATTCTGGAAATTACTCAGGAAGTCCCCGGCCACACCTTGCAAGGTACCGAAAAGCTCACGCAGATCGCCCTGACGATTACGCAGAGTTTCCCGCTTGGTGGCAATCTCATTCTCATTCGCTTCGAACTGGTCACTCAGTTGCTGCTGCAGATTTTCCTGCTCAACGATACGTGCTTCAGTTGTATCCAGAATCTCTTGCTGACGGGCAGCATTTTGTTCGAATTCCTGCAGGCGCGCGCGATAGTCCTCAGACTCTGCCACGCGATCGTTTTCCACGGCATCCAATAGATCAGCCAGAGAAGTCTGAGCTGACAGCTGAGTTGAGCTGAGCAGCATGAAGGAAGCAGCGGTAATTCCGCTAAAAATCTTAAGTGCTTTCATTATTGTGCTGCCTCCGGAGCTAGAACTGGCATAGATAGAACGGCAGGTGCATCCAGATTGGATACAACGCGGATGGCTTGTTGTACCTCCTGGCGGTATTCACTGGCGGGTAATTCAACCCACTGTCGAGCCTGGTTGTCCCACGCTCCTGTTACCTGTCTATCAGTGGTCTGGAACATCAGAGCGACTCGACCAACACGTACTACATTGACATCGCGCTCGGCGCCGTTGACCGTGATCGTATCTGGGTAAGTCTCATTGGTACGACCGTATTGAGCTTCGGTCTGGTACATCATCAGTACCTGACGGAACTTCTCCGCGATGGATACATCGGGGTTATCAATGGCGTCGCGTGCGAACTGTAATTGAGTTTGACGCTGTTCTTCTCTGAATGGGTAATCCAGAGCGACAAACTGCTCCAGTGCATTCAGCATCTTTTCCATTAGCAGCGGAATCTCACGACTTACCACTTCTACCTCGGCAATCGATCTGTCCAGTGTAGCAATCTGCTCATTCTGGGCAGCGATCTGACGTCGATAGCCAGCGTTTAATACCAGCAGTGCCTCGAGATTGTCGTTGGAGCGCTTGAAGGCTTCAAAAGTGGAGCTGGCTTCACTGGCCAGACGAGTGATCTCTTCCTGAGTAGCTTGAGACTCTATGTACTTTTCACCGAGGACATCCATAGCCCTATCCAGAATACTGCTATCGACCAGGATCTCCTGCGCCTGCGCAGCACCGAAGAGGCCGGACATCAGAAGCACCAGAGCAGGCATGCTCAATCGGTTAATGCGACGGTTATTCATGTGCCATCCTATTTTGTTGAATTAAATGCGGGTCTAATTTTTAGAAATTTTTTTATGGTTTCCCTAAATCAAATTAGACTCGGAAAACTTATATTTATGCGTTATTCCTTTCCTACCAAACTGTCTGAGAATTCCGTGAGTTTCTACTCGCTCAATATTGACAGCTTTCCATGAAAAATTGCCGAACAAGGGTTACCAATCTACTCAAACTTAAGAATTTTGAGAAGCTTGGTAACTCCGCATTCGACACGGTTACGTAGCACTTGCACTAAGTTGTTACGCATCCAATTTGTCCCGCTAATTCAGCGCGTTAAGCTGAATAAGCGGGCTAAGCGTAACACATCATATTGCGTAGATAGAACCTTTTGTCGGATAAAATCCGGCACGAGAAGGTCCTGAAATTAGGAAGGAATTTCTAGGATGTTTTCGAGATAAAAAAGCTGGCAGCAGATGCTACCAGCCTGTAATTTCGCTCAGTCCGGAACCAATATCTGCCAGGCTACGAACTGTTTTGACTCCGGCATCATTCAAAGCGGCAAATTTTTCGTCGGCCGTACCTTTACCACCTGAGATAATTGCTCCGGCATGACCCATGCGTTTGCCGGGAGGGGCAGTTACTCCGGCAATATAAGCTACCACCGGTTTACTGACATTTACCTTAATGTAGGCAGCGGCCTCTTCTTCAGCTGTACCTCCAATCTCTCCAATCATCACGATGGCTTCGGTTGCCGGATCGGATTCAAACAGGCTCAGGATGTCGATGAAATTGGAACCAGGAATTGGATCTCCACCGATACCTACACAGGATGACTGGCCAAATCCGTGATCTGTTGTCTGCTTTACAGCTTCGTAAGTAAGTGTGCCGGAACGCGACACAATACCGACTTTACCTGGTAAGTGAATATGGCCAGGCATAATTCCAATCTTGCATTCTCCTGGAGTAATTACCCCAGGGCAGTTTGGACCGATTAACTGTACCCCTGCCTGATCACATTTCTCTTTAGCGACCAGCATGTCCAGGGTAGGAATTCCTTCTGTTATGCAGACAATCAGTTTAACGCCAGCATCAGCAGCTTCCAGAATTGAGTCCTTACAGAAGGGTGCCGGCACATAAATTACTGATGCGTCAGCATCAGTCTTTTCTACTGCTTCAGCGACCGTGTTGAAAACAGGCAAATCAAGATGTACCTGTCCCCCTTTTCCTGGAGTAACACCACCCACCATCTTTGTGCCGTATTCAATTGCCTGCTCGGTATGGAAAGTACCCTGCGACCCGGTCAGTCCCTGGCAGATCACCCTGGTATCTTTGCTGACTAATATGCTCATTTGCCTTCCCCCGCTGCAGCTACAACTTTTTCAGCTGCATCAGACAATGAGTCTGCTGCAATGATGTTTAATCCGCTCTTACTTAGTACTTCACGCCCGAGTTCGGCATTATTTCCTTCAAGTCTTACTACAACAGGCACTTCAACACCCACCTCTTCAACAGCACCGATAACTCCTTCCGCAATGAGGTCGCAACGAACGATACCGCCGAAGATATTTACAAGCACGGCCGCTACGTTTTCATCCGACAGGATAATCTTGAATGCTTCGCTTACTCGTTCTTTAGTAGCACCACCACCTACGTCAAGAAAGTTAGCGGGCGAACCGCCGAACAATTGCACTATATCCATCGTACCCATGGCCAGACCGGCGCCGTTGACCATGCAACCTATATTGCCGTCTAACGCTACATAATTAAGCTCCCACTGAGCTGCCTGCGCCTCCCTTTCGTCCTCCTGACTGGGGTCGTGCATCTCCTGCAGCTTGGGTTGCCGATAGAGAGCATTCCCATCAATATTTATTTTGCCATCCAGGCAATGAAGATTACCTTCTTCGGTAATCACCAGAGGATTAATTTCAAGAAGTGACAGGTCTAATTCTTCAAAAAGTTTTGCAAGGCCTAAAAACAATTTCGTGAATTGCTTGATCTGATCACCTTCCAGGCCGAGTCGGAATGCCAGGTCTCTACCCTGGTAGGCCTGAGGGCCAGTCAGAGGATCTATTGTGGCCTTCAGAATTTTCTCGGGTGTCTCAGCAGCAACTTTTTCAATTTCCACGCCGCCTTCAACAGAAGCCATAAACACTACTCTTCTCGTTGCACGATCTACTACAGCTCCGAGATAGAGTTCCTGTGCTATGTCTGTGCAGGACTCCACGAGGATCTTGCTTACTGGCTGACCATTGGCATCGGTCTGGTAAGTGACGAGGTTCTTGCCTAACCACTGTTTTGCGAATTCTTCCGCCTCAGATGCCGAATCCACCAGCTTTACACCGCCTGCTTTACCCCGACCACCGGCATGGACTTGTGCCTTAACTACCCATTTATCCCCGCCGATCTCGGCAGTTGCAGCAGCTGCGGCCTCAGGTGTATCCACTGCCACACCTTTTGACACAGGCAAGCCATATTCGGCAAACAACTGCTTTGCCTGGTATTCGTGTAAATTCATGAATGCTCCGTTTCTAAGCGTTTCTTATTTCTAGTTGATTCCGACCAGAGATCGGTTTTTTATTTTTTCCTGCGGCGATTTCCAATATGTATGGCATGCCCATTAGCAGCCAGTGCCGCTTCATGTACAGCTTCCGACAGCGTTGGATGAGAGAACATCGTGAGCCCCAGATCTTCGGCACTGGCACT
Source organism: uncultured Pseudohongiella sp. (assembly GCA_965227685.1). Classification (GTDB taxonomy): domain Bacteria; phylum Pseudomonadota; class Gammaproteobacteria; order Pseudomonadales; family Pseudohongiellaceae; genus UBA9145. Next base: position 884,745 of record CBDDGA010000002.1, read on the forward strand.
AAATTCCATTGCTATCGCCACTTGTTGCAGCAGGTCCGCCGCACTAGGGCCAATTATGTGACAGCCTAATATGCGATCTGTCTTTGAATCAGCAAGTAACTTGACCATACCTTCGGCATCATTGGCCGCTAACGCTCGACCACTTGCTACAAATGGGAATACGCCGACATTGTAATCGACTCCTTCTGCCTTCAATTGCTCTTCGTTCTTACCGACCCATGCTATTTCCGGATGGGTGTAAATTACAGAAGGAACGAGATCATAATTCACCTGGGCTGCCTTATCAGCCAGGCGTTCCGCAACCATGATGCCCTCTTCCATGCCTTTATGGGCCAGCATGGGGCCGCGAACAACATCGCCTACTGCATAGACATTGGCGACATTGGTCTCACATTGATCATTTACCTTGATGAAGCCACGTTCATCCTGCTCGACGCCTACAGAAGGGTCCAGCAATTCGTCCGTATAGGGTCTTCGACCAACAGCTACAATTAATTTGTCGAAGGTAGCTTTCTGATCACCATTCTTGTCGCTGTACTCAACGGATACGGTCTTCTTCGCACCTTTGCTTACTTTGCTTCCGGTAACACGTGCTCCAAGCTTTATATCCAGCCCTTGCCCGGAAAGAATTTTCATAGCTTCTTTCGCAACCTGGCGATCTACCATTGGCAGAAAATCATCGAGTGCTTCAAGAATTACCACTTCAGCCCCCAGTCGGGCCCAAACACTGCCCAATTCAAGGCCGATTACTCCCGCGCCAATCACACCTAGCCTCTTGGGCACGGCCTGGAATTCCAAAGCCCCGGTAGAATCAACAATTGTTTCCTGATCCACAGGCGCTGGAGGTATATCAATCGGCACTGATCCGGCTGCGATTATGACGTGCTTGGCAATCAATTCTTCCTGACTACCATCATGGGTTGTAACCAGTACTTTATTATTCGCAATTAATTTGCCAGTACCACTGATTCCGGTAACCTTGTTTGCAGTAAACAAACCTGCAACACCACCAGTAAGCTGCTTAACGACCTTGTCTTTACGCTCAATCATGGCCGGCACGTCGATACCCACCTTATTGACTTTGATTCCGTGGGTATCGAAATCATGTTGTGCTTCAACATACTTATGGGACGTATCCAGTAGCGCCTTGGAAGGAATACAACCTACGTTCAGACAGGTACCGCCATAAACTGTCTTGTCATCTTTATTAAGCCACTTCTCTATACAGGCAGTCTTGAAACCCAGCTGCCCGCAACGAATCGCTGCGTGATAACCAGCAGGACCGGAGCCAATAACGACTACATCAAATTCTTTGCTCATGTTCTATCGTCACCCTCGCCTACGAGGCATTAAATTTCCAAAATGAGTCGCGTGGGATCTTCCAGCAACTCTTTTATAGTGACCAGGAATTGCACCGCTTCTTTTCCGTCAATCATCCTGTGGTCATAGGACAATGCCAGATACATCATAGGTAGAACTTTAACTTCACCGTCCACTGCCATCGGGCGATCCTGTATCTTGTGCATTCCCAGTATTGCAGTCTGCGGTGGATTGAGGATAGGTGTAGATAATAGGGAGCCGAATACACCACCGTTAGAGATAGTGAAGGTTCCGCCAGTCATTTCCTCAATGGCCAACTTTCCGTCTCGTGCTTTCTCGCCAAAACTTCTAATCTCTTTTTCAATTTGTGCCAGGCCCATGTTGTCAGCATTACGTAGTACTGGAACAACCAGTCCTCTGGGTGATGATACGGCAACACCAATATCCTGGTAGCCGTGATAGACAATATCGTTGCTGTCGATTGAAGCATTTACTGCAGGGAATCGCTTCAGAGCTTCTATAGAAGCTCTGACGAAAAATGACATGAAACCGAGGCGCACACCGTCATGGGTCTTTTCGAATTCATCTTTATAACGATTGCGAATGCTCATGACAGGTTCCATGTTGACTTCATTGAAGGTTGTCAGCATGGCTGTGGTTTGGGTTGCTTCCAATAGTCGCTCAGCCACCTTGGCACGCAAGCGACTCATAGGCACACGTTCTTCTATTCGCCCGCTCGCATCAGCTGCCAGACTGGCAACAGGTGTGCCACTATCAGTAGTGGCAGCCACAGGCGTCTCAAGATGCTTAATCACATCTTCTTTAGTGATTCTTCCATCCTTGCCTGAACCCTGGACAGCATTGATATCTACACCATTTTCCTCAGCCAGTTTTCGTGCTGCTGGACTGGGTAGAGCATCACTTTCTTCCGCAACGGCCGCAGGTTTTGCTTCGGCTTCAGTAGCTGTCTCAGGCTCGGCAGCTTCCGGCGCGCTCACGGCAGCCCCGGTACCTGCTTCAATAACACCAATGGACTCGTTACTGACTATGGTGTCGCCGGAATTTTTAAGAATTTCGCTGAGAGTGCCGTCATTGGGAGCGACGACTTCAATCACGACCTTGTCAGTCTCAATATCCACCAACAACTCATCGCGAGAAACACTTTCCCCTACTTTTTTGTACCAGGTTGCAATCGTACCGTCAGGTACGGATTCTGGCAGTTGCGGTGCCTTAAGTTCGATTGTCATGGCTGATCCTACTCATTATTGTTACAGACAAAGCAGATGTTTTAGCTCAATGCTTCATCAATAAATTGGCGTTGCTGGCTTATATGAAGAGCTGGATAACCTGCTGCAGCCGCAGCTGAGGCTTCTCTTCCGGCATAACCAAGCCAGATATTGGGAAAATGCTCCGCAATAATGCGGCGTATGTGATGCTGACTTGAATACCAGGCGCCCTGATTCATGGGCTCTTCCTGGCACCAGATAATTTCCTCAACATTGCTGTACTGCAGCAGGCATTCCTGGAAATCATCGTGGGGAAACGGATACAACTGCTCAAGACGAACGATAGCTATATCATTCAGCCCTCTTGTGCGTCGTTCACTACGCAGGTCGTAATAAACCTTACCTGAGCAAACGACAAGTTTGCGCGCTTTGGACTTATCAATATCATCAGTTTCGTCGATTACGACCTTGAATGACCCTTCGGCTAGCTCCTCCAGGCTGGAAACCGTCTCTTTGTGACGCAATAAACTCTTGGGTGACATGACCACCAAGGGTTTACGGAGCGGACAAAGGACTTGCTTGCGAAGCATGTGAAAGACCTGGGCCGATGTAGTCGGCAGACATACCTGAATATTGTGCTCTGCACACAGTTGCAGGAATCTTTCGAGTCGGGCAGAAGAATGCTCAGGACCCTGACCTTCGTATCCATGAGGTAACAGAAGTGTCAAACCGCAGAGACGCTGCCATTTGTGCTCTCCGCTGGTAATGAACTGATCTATTACAACCTGCGCAGAATTGGCAAAGTCGCCGAACTGTGCCTCCCAAATGATCAGTGCATTCGGAATTGTGGTTGCATAGCCATATTCAAAAGCCAACACAGCTTCTTCTGAAAGTAATGAGTCATAAATTGAGAACTTGCCTTGATCAGCTGCAAGTTGCTGTAGCGGAATGTAGTCTTCGTTTGTCTTCTGGTCATAAATCACGGCATGTCTGTGGGAGAAGGTGCCACGTCCCACATCCTGACCAGTAATACGAACTGCGTTACCACTAGTGATAACGCTCGCGTACGCAAGAGTTTCAGCAAATCCCCAATCTACCAATGTTTCACCAGCAGCCATGGCGGCGCGATCGGTATAAACTTTCTGCACCTGTCGCTGAACAGTCAAATCAGGCGGTAGTTCGACCAGTTTCTTGGCCAAAGCTTGCAAATTACCGAGAGGGATTGAGGTATTGTAATGAGGACTCCAATCGTGACCGAGATAGGGGCTCCAATCTACAAACAGTTCTACCGAGGGCTCTTTCACCAGACTTTTGACTACGTGTTCACCGGTATCAAGTGCGTTTCGGTAGCTGGTGTTCATCCCGTCCGAATCGGCACTACTCATTATCCCTTCATCAGCCAGCTCCTTGGCATACAGGGCACGTGTGGTGAGGTGCTGTTTAATTTTGGTATACATCAGCGGTTGAGTTGCTGACGGTTCGTCGGTTTCGTTATGACCCCGACGACGATAACAAACCAGATCGATAACGACGTCTTTCTTGAATTTGTACCTGAAGTCCAGAGCTATCTGGGTTACGAACAACACTGCTTCCGGGTCATCAGCGTTAACGTGAAAAATCGGAGCCTGCACCATTCTCGCCACGTCGGTGCAGTATTCAGTCGATCGCGCATCTTCCTTTCTCGATGTTGTAAAACCGACTTGGTTATTGACGATGATATGAACTGTACCACCGGTGGAGTAGGCTCGGGTCTGGGACATCTGAAATGTTTCCATCACCACACCCTGCCCGGCAAATGCTGCATCGCCATGGCAAATAATCGGCAATACCTGTTTACCATCAGCGTCTTTGCGCCGTGACTGCCTTGCTCTGACCGAACCTTCTACAACTGGCGCAACAATCTCCAAATGAGACGGATTGAATGCCATTGCCATGTGCAGCTCACCACCGGCTGTCATAATGTTTGAGGAAAACCCCTGATGGTACTTAACATCACCGGAGCTGCTATACACAGCTTTACCTTCAAACTCATCGAACAGATCTGCAGGATTTTTACCTAAAATATTCACCAGGACGTTTAATCGCCCGCGGTGAGCCATTCCCAGTACAACTTCTTTGGCGCCATACTTCCCTGCTCGCTGCACCAATTCATCAAGAGCGGGAATGAGACTTTCGCCGCCTTCCAATCCGAAGCGTTTGGTGCCTGGATATTTGGAGTCCAGGTGTTTTTCCAGTCCTTCTGCTGCTGTCAGCCGCTCGAGCAGATGGCGTTTTACATCATTACCAAAACTCGGGTACCCATCGTTGCTTTCAATGCGTTGCTGAATCCACTGTTTCTCTTCCAGATTAACGATGTGCATAAACTCGTAACCAACCGAGTTGCAGTAAATCCTTTCCAGCGTGTCCACCATATCTCTCAGAGTTGCCTTCTCTTTACTAATAAAGAGAGAACCCGTCTGGAATATCGTTGAGTAATCAATTGGTGAAAGATCGTGGAATTCCAACTCCAAATCCGGAACTCGTTCCCTGTGCATCAGGCCAAGCGGATCCAGATTTGCTTTTTGGTGGCCTCTGACCCGATAGGAACTGATCAGTTGCAGCACCTGCACCTGCTTGCTTTCATGCTCGGAATTAACGACAGCTTCGTTGCTCAGAACCGGAGCAAAACGGCTGGTCTTGCTTAAGGATTTAAAATCTCTTCTGATTGCCGCGTGTGAAACATCACTCACACTGCTACCGCTTTGTGCAGGTAAGGTATCGAAGAATTCACGCCATTGTTGTGGCACTGAGTCAGGATCGGAAAGGTAACTTTCATAAAGCTCCTCCACATACTCAGCATTGCTACCGGAAAGGTGTCCGGTACTCCACATTGCTTCCATCATACTGTCGTGCATAGCATTGTCCTTTGCTAGCTAGCCTTATTGCGAATAAGACTGCCAAGCGCACTTAAAAAATCAGGTTCCCTGGGATATCAACATGCTTCTGATATGGCCTATCGCCCTGGTTGGATTCAACCCCTTGGGGCATACAGCAACACAATTCATAATTCCGCGGCATCTGAACACACTAAATGGGTCATCTAGGTTCGCCAGTCTGTCGGCGGTTGCGGTATCTCTGCTATCAGCCAGAAATCGATATGCCTGCAAGAGACCGGCAGGTCCAATGAACTTATCCGGATTCCACCAGAAGGATGGGCAATTGGTACTGCAACAGGCACAGAGAATGCATTCATAGAGCCCATCCAGTTTTGCTCTGTCTTCAGGCGATTGTAATCTCTCGATAGCCGGTGCCGGTTCGTCGTTGATCAGGTAAGGTTGCACCTTTTCGAATTGCTTGTAGAAGATAGACATATCCACAACCAAATCTCGAATTACTGGTAATCCTGGCAAGGGTCGCAAAACCAGTTTCTTAGCAGGACCACCAACCTCTGAAATAGCAGTTATACATGCAAGGCCGTTGGTACCATTCATATTCATACCATCAGAACCGCACACACCTTCGCGGCAAGACCGGCGATAGGCCACTGTTGCATCCTGTTCTTTTACCAGCGCTAAAACGTCCAGGACCATGATGTCCTTGCCATCAGGAATAGTGATGTCGAAGTCCTGCATATAGGGCTTGTCATCAGTCTCTGGGTTGTATCGATAAATGCTAACTAACACTGAACACCTGAAATTTTCTTTACTATGAATTAATAAGTTCTGACTTTAGGTTCGAAAGTATCGACAGTCTTCGGCTTGAAATTAACTCCGCGTTTGCCCACTCGTTTGTCTTTCGGGAAGTACAATGAATGGCACAGCCAGTTGTCATCGTCACGCTCCCGGAAATCGTCCCGAGCATGTGCGCCCCTGCTCTCATTCCGTGCCTCAGCCGCTATTGCTGTTGCCTCTGCAACCTCGAACAAATTCTCGAGCTCCAGCGCTTCAATGCGGGCTGTATTGAATGCGTTACTCTTGTCTTCAAGATGCAGATTGTTCAGCCGATCGCGGATACCTTGTAACTTGCCGATACCTTCCTGCATGAATTCTCCTTTTCGGAAAACCCCAAAATGATTCTGCATGATTTCCTGCAACTCGGCTCTTAGATGAGGAACACTTTCTCCACTGCTGGATTCGTTTAATCTATTAAGTCGCTGAGTCGCTTCTTCTATATCAGATTCACTCGCATTACGTTGTTCCACGCCCTGGCCCAGCATTTCTTCGATGTGCTTGCCAGCTGCCCGACCAAATACAACGAGATCAAGCAAACTGTTGCCACCTAATCTGTTAGCTCCATGCACAGATACACAGGCGACTTCACCAACTGCAAATAAGCCAGGAATGATTTCATCCTCACCCGAGCCGTTTTGCATCAAGGCCTGGCCATGGATGTTGGTCGGCACACCACCCATCATGTAATGACAGGTAGGTACTACAGGAATTGGTTCTTTAATAGGATCCACGTGAGCGAAAGTTCTGGATAATTCAAGAATGCCGGGTAATTTTGCATTTAGAACATCTGCTCCCAGATGATCCAGCTTCAACATCACATGGTCGCCTTTCTCACCACAGCCCCGTCCTTCAAGGATCTCCAGCACCATGGATCTTGCTACAACATCCCTACCAGCCAGGTCTTTGGCATTCGGTGCGTATCGCTCCATGAAGCGCTCACCATCTTTATTGATGAGGTAGCCTCCTTCGCCACGGCAACCTTCAGTCACCAATGTGCCAGCACCATAAATACCAGTCGGATGGAACTGCCACATTTCCATATCCTGCATTGGATAACCGGCTCTCAGTGCCATGCCCACACCATCACCAGTGTTAATTAATGCATTTGTAGTTGACGCATAAATACGTCCGGCACCACCCGTGGCAAAGACCGTGGCTTTAGATTCGATGAAGACGACTTCGCCATCTTCGATACAGATAGCTATCACACCTACGATTGCACCATCCTGGTTACGTACCAGATCTACGGCATACCATTCGTTAAAGAACACCGTGTTGTTCTTCAAGTTACCCTGATAAAGAGCGTGTAGCAGTGCGTGCCCTGTGCGGTCAGCTGCCGCGCAAGTACGTGCCGCTTGTCCTCCTTTACCAAAATCCTTGGACTGTCCACCGAATGGTCGCTGGTAGATTCGACCATTTTCAGTTCGCGAGAATGGCAGGCCCATATGCTCGAGCTCAAAGACTGTTTGCGGACCTTCACTGCACATGTATTCGATCGCGTCCTGATCACCTATATAGTCAGATCCTTTGACTGTGTCATACATATGCCATCGCCAGTCATCGTTGGGATCGGCACTGGCAATAGCACAGGTAATTCCACCCTGGGCTGATACAGTATGGGAACGAGTCGGAAAAACTTTCGAGATAACAGCTGTTTTGTAGCCAGACTGTGCCAGTTGCAATGCAGCGCGCATTCCCGCACCACCGCCACCGACGATGACTGCATCAAAAGAAATTGTCCTGAATCCTGACATCTAGCTACCCCAAAAAATTTCGATACCCCACAACAGATAAACTGCCATGAGTAATACACAAACAGCCTGATAAAAAAGGCGAATATAAGTGGCTCCAGGTCCTAAATGGCTGGTGGTCAGATAGTCTGTTCCAACAGTCCACATACCTACCCAGGCATGACCACAAATGGCGATCAATGTGATCATGCTGAACAATCCCATGGCGGTGGAATCAAATAGTGCACGCCATTGTTCGTAATCCATATCCGGAGTGGTTAGGAGGCTGCCGAGGATGCAGAATGTGTAAGCAGCCAAAATGATGGCGCTGAACCTTTGAATTATCCAATCCGAGAGACCGGAGCGACTGAAACTGGTTGCATTAGTTACCATATCCAAACCCCCGCCAGTCCGGCGCAAATCACAAAACCTATAATCACGACTATGGCGCCAGTCTGTGCGCCGCTTTTAGTCTCACCAATACCGATATCCATCAGCAGGTGCTTGGTACCCGCTATCAAGTGATAAGACAGGGCTGCCAGAATCAGCCATATGAGGATTTTGCCGATCGCGGAACCCATGATCTCAAGAGCAAGATCAAATCCAGCCTGAGACTCCAAGGATATTTGTAGTAAATACAATAAGATAGCGGTCCCGGCGAATAGAGCTACCCCTGATATACGATGTAATATCGAGGTAATGGCCGGAAGCGGGAATTTGATGGTGAATAAATTGAGATTTACAGGTCTGTTGTCTTTCACTGGGCGCTCATTCCGTTAGCTGGCTTGCATGTAATTCGAGCCGTCGCCAGAATTCATTAGGAATTCGCAAACTGCTTGAAATAATTACACAAATTGGGGCTACAACGGGCGCAAAGTATATGACTTTCGATCGGGCAAATACACAAAATCCAAGCCTGACAGCACCTAAAATGACAATACCTTGTCGTAATGGTGCGAATTAGCGAAAGCCGCGTGGTAAAAGGCCAAATCCCCTCTATATGTAATAGCACAATCTGGAAAAAAAGCTGTTGTGTCATTGGCTTTGCGCATTCTCATAACTTACGAATTGAAGTCCCAGGTAGCGCGTTTGTAAACTATTTGTAATAACGACCAAAGATTTGACAAAGCACGGGCTTCATCCCTATTCTCTCCACCCCGATTCGGACCGGAAAAAGATCCTGTTAACAGGACAAACGCGTTGAAAGGATTACGCAGCGCATCCGCCCTCTAGATTCACTACTACAATGTATTTATAGATTTTTTCTTAGGAGCCACCTATGAGTGAAAAGAAGGCCCAGTTAAGTATTGACGGGATCGACAACCCCATTGAGTTGCCTGTCTATGAAGGAAGCACTGGACCTGATGTCGTTGATGTACGCGGACTGGTTGCGAATGGTGTGTTCACCTACGATCCAGGATTTGTCTCTACGGCAGCATGTGAATCAGACATTACTTATATCGATGGAGGGGCTGGAGTCCTTCTGCACCGAGGCTACCCGATTGAACAATTGGCGGAAAAATCGAATTTCCTCGAAACCTGTTACCTATTGCTCCATGGTGAGCTACCCGATTCCACACAGTCTACTGAGTTCGAAAATACTATCCGCTACCACACGATGGTAGATGAAGCCATTCACCAGTTCTTTCGTGGCTTCCCGCGCAATGCACACCCGATGGCCATGCTGTGTGGTGTAGTCGGCGCATTGTCTGCGTTCTACCATGATGATCTGGACATCGATAATCCAGAACACAGGCTCGTTGCCGCCCACCGTGTCATTGCAAAGATGCCTACACTTGCAGCCATGTGCTTTAAACACGGCATGGGTCAACCTTTTATGTACCCTCAAAACAGCATGGGTTTTGCAGAAAACTTTCTCCACATGATGTTCGGCACACCCTGCGAAGAACCAAAGGTAAGTCCGGTGTTAGCGAAAGCAATGGACACACTTTTCCTTCTCCATGCTGATCACGAACAGAATGCTTCTACTTCCACCGTCAGGTTGGCAGGATCCACAGGCACAAACCCCTACGCCTGCATAGCTTCTGGCATAGCAGCCCTGTGGGGACCTGCACATGGGGGTGCTAACGAAGCAGTGCTGGATATGTTGAATGAGATTGGTGACGAATCTCGCATTGAAGAATACATACAAAAAGCGAAAGACAAGAACGATCCATTCCGTCTAATGGGTTTCGGCCATCGCGTCTACAAAAACTACGACCCAAGAGCGACTGTTATACGTGGCATTTGTGACGAAGTTCTTGATGAACTTGGGGCTGAAAACGATCCAATGCTTCGTATGGCGAAGAAATTGGAACGCATTGCACTGGAAGACGAGTATTTCATCGAGCGTAAACTATTCCCCAATGTCGACTTCTATTCAGGAATTATTCTAAAAGCAATTGGTATTCCTACCAGCATGTTCACTGTTATTTTTGCCACTGGTCGTACCCCGGGCTGGATTGCTCACTGGCATGAAATGCTCAGTGAAAACTACAGAATCGGGAGACCCCGGCAGTTGTACAAAGGTCATACCAAGCGGGATTATCCTGGGTAGCCATCTTGATCTGATCGAGTTCTTCGATCAGTTATGCAAGAGATTCTTTTGAGCTTCTTAGTCTGGCTAGTACTGTAGATTGGTGCTGGTTAGATGCGGGAGTCGATCAACGAACCAACTTCGTGCGCGTAAGCGCTTGAAGTTGGTGGAGCCTACCGGGATCGAACCGGTGACCTCAACGCTGCCAGCGTTGCGCTCTCCCAGCTGAGCTAAGGCCCCACAGTGTGCTGAGCGAAGGACTGCGCATTCTAAGCACACTCCTTTGGACTGTCAATTTCGAGAAACTCTTTAGCCCAGACTTTTGTATTCACTTTCGAGACGTTTTGCTGCTTTTTTTGATATTCCGCCCAAAACGTCAATGCCATGGCGAATTCTGGCCCTGGACACATCCAGTCCGAGAATAGCGAGAGATTCAATGACCGAGGTGGAGACAGATTTTCCACTTATGGCAACGAATAGCGGAAACAGGAAATCCCGAATTTTCATATCTAACTGCGATGCCAATTCCTGAAGGCAGGACTCAATCGCATCCCTCTCCCAGTCTGTAATCGCTTCAAGACGCCACAAAGTGAACTGAAGGATCTTAAGCAAAGTCTCATCGTCCATCTTCTTGTGTGAGAACTTGTCTTCACTAAGCTCGATAACTCCATCGATGAACTGTCCCGCGAGCCCAACAACATCACTGAAGCGCTCTACTCTTTCTTTTACAAGGGGAACAATTTGCTGCAGACGATTGCCGGCGCTAGCCCACTGCAGGAATCTGGTTGCAAACTCTTCTTCGCTTAAATCTTCGCGAAGGTAACGCCCATTTAACCAATTCAGTTTCTCTACATCGAATATAGGTCCACCGAGCGAAACACGACTAATGTCAAAATTGGCTTCCATTTCCTGAAGGGAAAATTTTTCTTCCCCTGATGGCATGGTCCAACCCATCATTCCCAGATAATTAATTATCGCTTCTGGTAAATAGCCCATGTCGCGATAATAGTTAATACTTGTAGGATTCTTACGTTTACTTAGTTTACTTTTGTCCGGATTACGCAACAGAGGCATATGACAGAATACAGGTTCATCCCAGCCGAATGATCTGTATAACTGAACATGTTTTGGTACAGAATTAATCCATTCTTCACCTCTGATAACGTGGCTGATCCCCATAAGATAATCATCAACGACATTGGCAAAATGATAGGTAGGAAGACCATCAGACTTTATTAACACCTGCATGTCTATTTGCGACCATGCGATGCTAACTGTCCCCCTGAGCATATCTTCGAACTCACATTCTCCCTGTTCAGGCACCTTCATTCGAATGACGTGTGGGACACCTGACTCTATTCTTTGTGCAACCTCGTCCTTCGTCAGTGACAGGCAATGGCCGTCGTAGCCCAGTTGCTCCTTGTTCGTCATCTGCTTTTTACGAAGCTCGTCAAGTCGCTCAGGCGTACAGAAGCAAGGAAAAGCACTTCCATTATCCAATAGCTGATCTATGTGTTGACGATAGATAGCGGAACGCTCGCTTTGCTTGTATGGACCAAACTCCCCCTCTTTCCCCGGTCCTTCATCCCAATCAAGCCCCAACCATCGTAATGACCCTAAAATATCCTGCTCTGACTTATCAGTGCTTCGCAGCTGATCGGTGTCTTCGATTCTAAGTATGAATTTCCCACCCTGGCTGTGGGCGAAACAACGATTAAATAAAGCGATGTAGGCCGTACCTACATGGGGGTCACCTGTCGGTGAAGGGGCGATTCGGGTTCTAACTTCTGTCATGCTGAAATCAAGTCGAGAGCGTGTGAAATGACGCGAGATTATACGCGATTGGCGTCTAATTCCCATCGCTCACGACAAGCCAGGCGCGATGACTCCGCGATTTGCCCTTGCTTGATGGTATTGTTGCCAGTTACTGTGAACAATAATTGGTAATTTCGGTCAGTCTGGATTTGACTTGCTTATCTAGCTTCGTTAAAACCTCACCCTTCTGAACTTTCGTCCGTTAGTCAATATACCCCGTAGCAAAACACTGAAATCGTGACTGAATCTATAGGACCTAAACCATTGGACAATAATCCGTCCCTCGGTCACCGTTTCTGCGTGGCTCCGATGATGGACTGGACTGATCGCCATGACCGCATGTTCCTGCGCCAATTTAGTTGCCGAACATTGTTGTATACCGAGATGGTCACCAGCTCGGCCTTGAAGCATGGTGATGCGGACTATCTACTCAAATATGACCAGAGAGAACAGCCCGTGGCACTGCAGATCGGTGGCAGCGACCCTTCAGAACTTGCAGAAGCCACCACGTTGGGCAATGAAGCAGGCTATTGCGAAATAAACCTTAATGTTGGATGCCCGAGCCCCAGAGTGCAATCCGGGGCCTTTGGAGCCTGTCTGATGACTAACCCCGAATTGGTCGCCAGCTGCATCTCAACCATGAAGCAAAACTCCCAGGTACCTGTTACAGTCAAGTGCCGAATAGGTGTTGACGATCAGGACTCAGAATCTGATCTGCAAAACTTCATTGAAAAAGTTGCCGCCGGGGGCTGCGAGTTATTCATAGTTCATGCTCGTAAAGCTATTCTTGAAGGTTTGAGCCCGAAGGAGAACCGCGAGATTCCACCGCTCGTTTATGACCGCGTTTTCCACCTGAAAGAGCTTTTCCCTCAGCTCGAAATTGTCATAAACGGTGGAATCACTACTCTCGTTCAGACCAAGGAGATGTTAGGCATAGTTGATGGAGTAATGATGGGGCGAGAGGCCTATCAAAATCCGTTTATCTTGCACGACATAGATCATGAGCTATTCGGCCTGCCAGAACAGGAAAAAAGCAGGTTAGACTTTTTGTTGGAATACTTCCCCTATATGGAAGAGCAGCTGCAGTCTGGGATACCCCTGCATCATATGACACGCCATATTATGGGGCTGTTTAAAGGGCAGAAAGGCGGCAAACAGTTTCGTCGACATTTGAGCATGCATGCTTATCGTAAAAATGCAGATTTAGGCGTGTTAAACGATGCCATAGGCTTTGTGAGCTAATCGGAATTCAGGAACCGTAGTATGTTGAAATCAATAAAATCTTACTTCGAAGAGAAGTTAAAACAGGAAGAAGATGATAATGGCGTCAGTGCTACCAGCAGCAATCTGGCCAGTGCAGCTCTATTGATTGAGGTGATGAAGTCCGATCACGAGCTTGATCAGAGAGAAACCGACGAATTCATGACACTTCTGCAGGAAAGCCTAGATATTCCACCAGAAGAATTACAAACCATGCGCAACCTCGCCGAAGAAGAAGCTCAGCAGGCGACTTCCCTCTATGAATTCACTCGGCTAATTAACGACGAATATAACTACGAACAAAAAGTCCAGCTTATAGAAAACATGTGGCGGATAGCATTTTCAGACGAAGAATTGGATAAATACGAGGAGCATCTGATCCGTAAAGTTTCAGAACTTATTTATGTTTCCCACAGCGACTTTATAAAAGCTAAATTGAAGGTAAGAGACAAGTAGTAGAGAATTGACCCGCGTTTGGCTATCGACTACGCCGACGCGCCGCGATATCGCACGGACAATAGCGCTATATCGTCTGGAGCGTCAGAAATGTGCTCTAAATTTAACTTCTCATTTATGGCTTCAAAGCCAGCATCGCTTTCTGTAATTATATTGAGAAGTTCCTCTTCTTTTTCCGCCAACGAATCGTGGTCCATTATCTCCAGCACGCCATCTGAAAACAGATTCATGGTGAAATCATTTTCAATCTGAATCGTAGAGCTTTCATATTCAGTCTCTGCTCTAACACCTAATGGAAAGCTGCTACCTTCAAGAAACTCATGCTTTCCCCCAACGCTCAGAATGGGCATCGGATAATGACCTGCAACTGCATATTCAAGCTTTGAGCCAGAAGGATCCAGAACACCGAGAAACGCTGTGGCATGTTTTTGTAAATTCGCCAGGTACAACTCCTTGTTCAGCTTGGTCAGTAAGCGCTTTGCGGACTGATTGCCATACTTGCGAAATTGACGCCGTGCTATATCCCTGCCCAGGTACATCAGCAGTACGGTAACGAATGCGGAAGATGCTCCATGTCCTGACACATCAGCAACATAGAAGATGAGGCTTCCGTCTTCAGCTTCCCAATAATCTGCTGAATCCCCGCTTAAGTATAAAGAAGGTACAATTCGGTGCTGGCAGACGAAATGAGGAGTCTTGAAGGGACTCTGGGGCAGTAACTGAGTTTGCACAGATCGGCCAGCTTGCTGATCTAATCGAAGCAAATCCAGAGAATGCCTCAATTGGGTATTTGTGTTTTCCAGCTGCTCCGCATATCGCTTGTTCTGGGAAACCAGTGATGCCTGGTTAAGGCAGCGACGGATCGAATGCTCCAGCACTTCCAGATCTTTAATTGGCTTGGTCAAATAATCGGCAGCGCCTAGCCGCAGTGCCTGCACTACATCATGTACCTCGCCCAAACCGGAAATCACAATAACGGGCGTGTGCTTGTTCTCGGCCGTGATGTGGCGAATCACCTCCAATCCGTCTATATCCGGCAAGCGCAAGTCACAGAGAATCAGATCAGGTTGCTCGGAGGCGGAGAGCGCAATTCCTTCTTTACCACTTCCTGCCTGCAATACAGCAAAGCTGCTATCTTCGAGGAAACCCGAGATATTGCGCCGTACACCCTCATCATCATCGATGACCAGGAGTCGGGGTGTTGGGATTTCGGCGGAATCTGCCGGGTCAAAGGAAGTCATTAATGTGCAGAGATAGACGTCGGCTTAATCTTAAAACTAGTGCAGAAGCTTAATACCAGATTCTGCTCCTAGCTAGTGTAGTTCAAAATTTGGGAGACCGCCTCCAATCAATCTCAAAAAGCACCAAATTCGTCTTCGATTTCCCCGTCATTTACAAGATATTCACGCCGCTGAATATAGGCTTCCCGGAAAAACAAGTATTTATCCCCTGTTACCAGCTCATCCAGTGCCAGCAGGGAGGCTCTGGTATCGATTTCCTGCATCAAAATGAGACTCCAGCGTACAGAAGACTCATCGTGATATTGGATGGGATTGAACAATGTGTCCAGGGTCAGGCCGAATGCATCCCGGACATTACTCGTGCCGAAGACCGGGAGAACCATGTAGGGTCCTGTCCCTACTCCCCAGTAACCGAGGGTTTGGCCGAAATCTTCCTCATTTTTATTCAACCCAAGATCACTTGCTATGTCCAGTAGCCCCCCGAGTCCGACCGTACTATTGATCAGAAATCGTCCAGAATCGGTCAGAGCGTCATCGAACTTCAGCTGCAACACATCGTTAACGAAGACATTGATATCATTAATATTGCTAAAGAAGTTTCCAATTCCCTGACGTGCAAATCTGGGGACAACAGTCGTGTAAGTGGTTGCTATTGGCCGAACCAGTATGCGATCAAAAAAATCATTGAATGCGAATACGCGCTGGTTAGTATTTATCCAGGGATCTGGTGTCTGTGCCAGGCTCACCGACGGGCAAAGCAAAACCAAAAAGGCGCAAAGAAGCAATGCGTACTTCTGACTAACTTTGGCTAATTTGTGACAATAATGTTTCATTCTATGTATGCGGATTAGCACTCAAAACTGGACTGCGTATACAGCAGATTGCATTTAACCCTTGCATTAGACCCCAATTCCGGAGAATTGTTACACGTTCAACTAGTTGCGTATTTGCTCCCAGTGCTTATTGATTCGCTTGGCTGATACCGGGAGATGAGTACCGAGAGACTGGGCAAACAAGGATACCCTGTATTCTTCAATCATCCACCTTAGCAAGTCAATTTCCCTTCCCGATTGCGTGTGCCCGGAGTCACATAAGTCGCGATAACGTTGCCAGAATAGCTGTATCTCCTCTGTGTGCTCCCTGTCTCGTGGCCCCAGATGAGGAGCCCTCTCCAGCCGCTTGCGGATAGCTTGAAGGTATCGAGGATATTGGTTAAGCCACGTTCGGGGGGTACTCACCAAGAATGTTTCGCCAAATAGCTCATTCAACTGTCTTTCTATGTCTTGTCGGACGTATTTCAAGCCCGTCTGGTCAAGTTTTGAAATGCTCCTGGTAACTTCAAATCTGTCCTGAAGCACTGTTGCCAGCAGATTTTCAATTTTTCCAGCTTCCACGAAGAGTGCCTGCTTGCCAGTATCCAGTTGCCTGTCGAACGCTTCCTTGTTACGAGCGAGCTCTTCTTCAATATTGAATGCGCCGCGATAGGTACTGTATATGGCTTCGTCGCAAAAATTCTTCAAAGTCGAAGGCAGTATCAGGGCGTGTCTTTTTTCGAACTGATTAAACTGTTTCTGCAACATTCTCCTCTGCTGCGATGTTCGCAACATAAATAGTCTCGCGAGACCTTTCTCATAATTGCGAATGGCATCATCCGGATCAGCAAACAGTTTAACCCCTACACTTTCGTTACTGTCAATCAGAGCAGGATATCGGATCAATATCAGCGACTCTCCAACTTCAATTTCTTCAGGTAGTGCATCAATCGACCAGTCTACCAATCCGCTTTGTTCAATCGGATGTATAGACTCTCGGGGGGCCGAATTTTCCTCCCGAGCTGGCCGATCGGAAATGAGCTTC
This sequence comes from uncultured Pseudohongiella sp., assembly GCA_965227685.1. GTDB lineage: Bacteria > Pseudomonadota > Gammaproteobacteria > Pseudomonadales > Pseudohongiellaceae > UBA9145. Next base: position 901,896 of record CBDDGA010000002.1, read on the forward strand.
TTTTTAAGAGATTCGATATCGTCATCAAGTGCTATCTCGCAACCTGCTTCGTCAAGGACTGACAATTTGATTTTGAGATGTTCCGGTAATTCTATGTTCGCGAACATTTTTCTCTCTACTGCAATTTTCCTCTGCAGCTTGATCTGGGTTAATAAAGTAGATAGCAAATCACCTTCCCCGGGAATCATTTGAGGCATGATTTGTTCGACGAAACCATTTACCGGGATGAAATTTTTACGCAGGGATTTCGGCAGACCCTTTATCAACGCAATGCACTTGTCCTTAACTATCCCCGGTACAGCCCAATCTATATCAGCTTGATTTAATTGTGTGAGAATCGCCAACGGCACCTGTAAAGTGGCCCCGTCACGACTATTACCGGGCTCAAATTTATACTCGATTTCAAGTCTGTTGTGTCTCAACGGAGCATGGTCCGGAAAATTCAACTCCTCGTCTGTGACGCCTTTTTTGTCCAGTAAGCTTTCCATGCTCATACACAGCTGCTGTAGCTGCTGCTTGCTCTGTTTCTGCAGCCACTTTTTCAAAGATACTGTAGAGCAAACATGATCAGGAATTCGCTCTTCGTAAAAACGAACTAAATCCCGTTCACTCACAAAATAGTCGGGTCGCCTAATCTTTTCTTCCTGTCTTTCCAACTCCTCAAGTAAGTGGCGGTTGTGCTTCATAAAAGGTGGATCGAAATTGAGTTCTTCCGGAATCAATGCATCCCGAATGAATATTTCCCTGGCCGATTTAGCATCAATAGTCGACAGACCAACAGCCTTGCTTTCGATTATTACCAATCCGTAGAGAATGACTTTTTCATTAACCATCACTTGCTGGCGCTTTTTGCTCCAATGAGGGTTGAAGTGCTCGCGTTTAACAAGATGCAGTGCTTTCTCTTCAATCCATTCAGGCTGGATCTTGGCTGCCATTGCTGCGAATGTTTGTGATGTTTCTATGAGGTCTCCCGTCACAATCCACTTTGCGGACTTTCCGGACAGGGTTGAGTTTGGAAAAAGATTGAAGCGCTTATTTCTGTTTCCCTGAAACTGTTTCCCTTCATAGCGCACCGCAACCTGATTGAGTGACCCACTAATGATGGCTTTATGAATGGCCGCGTACTCCGCTTTGTCCTTGTTCAGTTTCAACCCAAGTTGTTGAGAACTCAACAGCAATTGCCTGTGAACCTCGCGCCATTCGCGCATGCGAATATAGGAAAGGTGGTGCTGCTTGCAATATTTCCGAAGCTGGCTTTGACTAAGCTCCTGACGTCGGGATTCAAATTCGTGCCAGAGATTTACCAGTACAAGAAAATCTGAGTCGGGGTGTTGAAAATCCGTCTGTTTTTGCAGCGCCTGTTGTCGGTTTTCGGTGCCGGATTCGCGGGGATCCTGAATACTCATGGCGCTGACAATAATTAGCATTTCATTGAGACAGCGCTCTGTGTGTGCTGTGATCAGCATTCGTGCATATCGAGGGTCGACTGGCAGCATTGCCATCTGCCTGCCAGCCCTGGTGAGTTCTCGCTTGGAATTGAGCGCATTCAACTCAATTAGCAATTTGAAGCCTTCGTTAACCGCTCGTCTTTCTGGCGTTTCGAGAAACGGGAAGCCTTCTACATCGCCAAGTTTCAGATGGCGCATCCGCAGAATTACTGAAGCCAGGTTTGTACGGAGAATTTCCGGATCAGTAAATACCGGACGAGATTCAAAATCCTGTTCTGAATACAAACGTATACAGATACCGTCCGCAAGACGACCACACCGCCCTTTTCTTTGATTTGCGCTGGCCTGGGAGACAGACTCTATAGGCAACCTCTGCACCTTGTTCTGCAGACTATAACGGCTTATGCGGGCCAGACCTGTATCGATAACATAATTTATTCCAGGGACAGTGATAGAGGTTTCAGCTACATTGGTAGTTAGCACGATCCTGCGCCCCCGGTGCTGCTGAAAGATTTTAACCTGCTCTGAATGTCGCAACCTGGCGTACAATGGCAGTATTTCTGTATCTCTAAAACGCTGCTTTCTTAATAACTGGGCGGTCTCCCTGATATCTCTCTCTGTTGCCAGGAACACCAGAATATCTCCTGAGATTCCGCCTCTGTCTCTGTCTTCAGCCTGTATGGTTTTCACTGCTTCGAGAATGCCATCAGAATACGGATCAGCGCTGGCACCACTCTCACTCTGTTTTATAAGCGGTGCATATCGCACCTCGACTGGAAAGGTACGCCCTGAGACGCTGACGATTGGAGCATCATCGAAATGCGCAGAGAATTTTTCCAGATCTATAGTCGCCGATGTAATGACTAACTTAAGTTCAGGCCTTTTGCTGAGTAGCTGTTTAAGAAAACCAAGTAAGAAGTCAATATTCAGTGATCGCTCATGGGCTTCATCAATGATTAACACTTCATACTTATTCAGAAAGCGGTCCTGCTGAATTTCAGCTAACAGGATGCCGTCTGTCATTATCTTCAGAAAAGAGGCCTTGGAGAGCTTCTCTGTAAATCTGACCTGATAGCCAACTCCTTCACCGAGTTTTACGCCGAGTTCCTCAGCAACCCGATTAGCAACTGAACTTGCAGCTAGACGCCTTGGCTGGGTGTGACCAATAAGTCCCCTCCTGCCAAATCCTGCCTGTAGGCATATTTTCGGAAGCTGCGTGGTTTTCCCTGAACCGGTGTCTCCCGCTACCACCAGGACCTGGTGCTTTTTGAGTTGCTCAACAATCTCCTCAGCCTTCGCTGAAAAAGGCAGATTCTCAGGATATTGAATGTTCCTGGGAATGGCATTTTCCCGTACCTCGCAGAAAGCCCTGGACCTTTCGATATCCTGTTTCAACGATTTGAGTTTGGACTGCTGACTCTCGCTACTGGAAGTTTTGCGAGCCTGATCCAGGCGCCTTCTAAAGCGATGAATATCTGACACCTGACACTCGGTCAATGCAGATTCCAATTGATCGAACACAGCTTAATTCCGCAAGGATTAAAGGATAGTAGTTGCTCGAGAGCTAGTCCCGGAGTTCACGGCGGATTACTTTACCGATTATGGATTTGGGTAAGTCATCTACACGTTTGATGATTCGTGGAACTTTGTAGGCAGTCAGACCCTGCCGACAATGGGCAATAATAGCATCGTCACTCGGTACTTTGCCTGAACAGACGATGAAAAGCTTAATCGCTTCTCCTGTTCGCTCGTCTTCAACGCCGATTGCCGCTGACTCGTCGATCTCAGGCATTTGATTTACCCAGTCCTCAATTTCGTTTGGAAACACGTTAAATCCAGAAACCAGGATCATGTCTTTTTTCCGGTCTACGATTGAGATAAACCCGTCATCACTAAGTTCAACATAGTCACCGGTTTTGAACCATCCGTCACTGGTTATGGCATCGCTCTCGCTTGGATTGTCACCCCAATACCCCAACATTACCTGGGGGCCACGAATCCAGGCCTCTCCTTGCTCACCAGCTGGTAGTTCTCGTCCTTCCTCATCGACAACTTTAATTTCTGTTTCAGGAACTAACCTGCCTACCGTACCCAACCTGACTTCGCCGGGGATGTTGACAGATACTACTGGCGAACATTCAGTTAAACCGTAGCCTTCAAATAATTCACAATCGGTAACCTGTTGCCATTCTTCCGCTACAGAAGTAGATAGAGCCATGCCACCAGCCCCACAAAACTTTAAATCCGGAAAATCCAGATTTCTGAATTTCTCATTCCTTAGTAGTGCAAGAAACAAGGTGTTGATACCGACAAAACCACTAATGGGAAATTGTTTAAAAAGCTTAACGATACTGTTTATATCCCGAGGGTTGGGCATCAGTACATTAAGATTGCCAGCGTAGGGCATTGCCAGACAGTGTAAGAGAAAAGCGTAACTATGATATAGCGGTAGCGGTGCCCCGATGGTTTCAACCTGATCCTTAATAATCAGCAAACATCGGGACCTTAGTTGCATCATATTAGCAATCAGGTTGTTATGGCTCAGCATGGCCCCTTTTGAAACCCCGGTGGTTCCACCAGTGTACATAATGACCGCAGGATCATTACCCCCTCTGCTTTGTCCGAGGTTTGTGTCAAACGCATGCAGCCAGGCCAGGCAATCAGTGAATTTCACACTGCCCGGGAGATTGTATCTGGGAACTGCCTTTTTCAGATAGTGGACAGCAAAGTTCAGAAATGATCGACGCACAGTTGATTGCAAATCACCAACTTCAGTTATTATCACTTCCTCTATCGCTGTGTCGGCAATGACCTCTTCCAGTTTTGAACAAAAGCTGGACAAGATAACGATGCCTTTGACCCCCGAATCCTTAAACTGATGAGCCATCTCCGATGCAGTGTAAAGCGGGTTTGTGTTTACCACTACAAGCCCAGCCTTGATAGCCCCCATCAACACAACCGGAAATTGCAACAGGTTCGGAAGTTGGATCGCAATGCGATCGCCAACTTTCAAATTCGTCTGAGATTGTAAATATCCAGCGAAACGGGTTGCCAGTTCATTCACTTCAGCGTAGTTGAGGATTTTTGCAAAACAGTGATACCCAGGACGCTCGCCATGTTCACGTGCGATAAAATCATACACCTCCGTTAAAGAGTGAAATTTTTCCGGCCTGAGATCTTCAGCGAGTCTCTCTATCATGAGTTTACTTGGTTAACAAAGCCATCGCGTCTTCGAGACCTTTAACCGTGAGCGGAAACATTCGATCTTCCGCTAACTCCCTAACGATCTCTATTGAGTAGCTGTGTTCCCAATATTCCTTGGGCGTGGGATTTATCCAGACGAAGTTTTCGAATACATCTGTCAAGCGCTGCATCCAAACCGCACCGGCTTCTTCGTTATAGTGTTCAATGCTTCCACCCACATGGGTAATTTCGTAGGGCGCCATAGTGGCGTCGCCCACGAATATGACCTTGTAGTCCTTGCTGTATTTATGAAGGATATCGTAGGTCGGGGTAGTTTCAGCATGACGACGGCGACTTTTGGTCCAAACCGACTCATAGAGAAAATTGTGGAAATAGTAATATTTGAGGTGCTTGAATTCGCTTCGAGCTGCGGAAAAAAGTTCTTCGCATAGCTTTACATGAGGGTCCATTGAACCTCCCACGTCAAAGAATAGCAGCACCTTTACCGCATTATGGCGTTCGGGAACCATTTTGATATCAAGCAAGCCCGCGTTTCGCGCGGTAGAAGAAATGGTGTCATCCATATCCAGTTCTTCTTCCGCACCAGTGCGTGCGAACTTTCTGAGTCGGCGCAGCGCCATTTTTATATTTCGTGTACCTATTTCTACAGAATCATCCAGGTCTTTATAGTTTCGTTTGTCCCAAACTTTTACGGCTCTCTGATTCCGACTCTCATCCTGACCAATACGAATGCCTTCAGGATTGTAGCCATAGGCCCCAAAGGGGGAAGTACCACCTGTGCCTATCCACTTGTTTCCGCCTTGATGTCGCTTTTCCTGCTCATCCATGCGCTTGCGAAACTCTTCCATCAATTTTTCCAGACCACCCATGGCTTCGATCTTTGCTTTCTCTTCATCAGTCAGCATCGACTCGAATTGTTTACGCAGCCACTCCTCAGGAATCTGATACAGGGATAAATCATCAATGAAGTCTATGTTTTCGAAATAGCGAGCAAATGCCAGATCAAACTTGTCAAAGTTTTTCTCATCTTTGACCAGGCAAGATCTTGAGAGATAGTAAAAGTCATCAACATTTCCAAAGATGACATTCTTCTTCAGACATTCAAGCAAGGTGAAAAGCTCGGTGAAGGAAACTGGTAGCTTTTCCTGCTTGAGTGTCATGAAAAAATTGATGAGCATTAACGATTAGCCCTGTGCATGAACGCTAATTTCTCGAGAAGGTGCACATCCTGTTCATTCTTCAGCAGTGCACCATAAAGTGGTGGAATAGCATTCTTGGCATCTCCATCTTTAAGGATGTCAGCAGGAATGTCGTCGGCCATTAATAATTTAAGCCAGTCAATCAGCTCCGATGTCGATGGCTTTTTCTTCAGACCTGGAACCTTTCGGACATCAAAGAATATGTCCATCGCCTGGCTTACCAGTTGCTTCTTGATGTCGGGATAATGGACGTTGACGATTTTTTCCATCGTCTGCGCATCAGGAAAATCGATGTAATGAAAGAAACAACGCCTCAGAAACGCATCGGGTAGTTCCTTCTCGTTGTTACTCGTGATAACTACGATAGGTCTAGTCCTGGCCTTGATCTGCTCTTTGGTTTCATAAACATAGAACTCCATCTTGTCGAGTTCGAGCAACAGATCATTGGGAAATTCAATATCAGCCTTGTCAATTTCATCGATAAGCAACACCGACTGAGTGTCTGATTCAAAGGCTTGCCAGATTTTGCCTTTCAGAATGTAGTTTGAAATATCATGGACTTTATCGTCGCCTAGTTGAGAGTCACGTAATCGAGACACGGCGTCGTACTCATAGAGCCCTTGCTGGGCTTTGGTTGTAGATTTGATATGCCATTGGATAAGCGGTAGATCCAACGCTTTCGCTATCTGTTCAGCCAGCATGGTCTTGCCTGTTCCTGGCTCGCCCTTGATCAGCAATGGTTTTTGTAACTGGATAGCGGCGTTAACCGCTAGCTGAAGTTCGTCCGTAACGACGTATTCTTCCGTGCCTGTAAAATTCATCTAAAACTCAATCCGGTAATGCGTGTGGGTAAACGGCGTTAATTTTAATCGCCGGACAATGATTAATACAGCGACATTGTTCTTACTGGTGGGAAAACTGTCCGGGCAGCTGATTCTGCCCGGAGCGATGTTGGTTGCGAGTCAGGCGCCCATTTCGATCAAACGGCGTCCACGCTCGGTGATGTACCAGCGCACACCTTTGCGCCCTCCTACCTTCCCGGCAAGGGATTTCAGAGTCAGAAATCCGAGTGTTTTCACCATGGTGGTCTCATCCGTATCAGCTTCCCTGCAAAGTCCTGACAATGATCGGTATATGAAGCGCCCACAGCCTAAAGTTTTCAGGACTTTCGATGAGGTCATATCCAGTTCTTCTGGAACCGGTTCAGCTGCTGTACTTCCTTCGGAGAGCGAATCATCTTCAGTCTCGGTATCGATCAGGGGAAGCAATTCTTCCTGCATCTGCCTGAGCTGATACTGCAACATATCGACCTTGTCACTGGTAGAGCGGGCTTCTGCCATCACGTCGTCAGACACATTGGCCATGAAGAATCTTGGAGAAATTGCGACGGCAAGGCAGATGGCCACGTAATTAAGCAAATTAGCCGGGTCTCCCTCAGAGTCAACAATCAGGGTGCTGCCAAAGACACTCAGTACGAATGGCACCAGGAAAGTGACAAATATCCCCAACATTATGAAGCGGATAAGGAGATTAAGATCAGAAACACGCTTGGTGGACAAGGTGTAGTAGTTGATGACGCCTCCTGCGGCACCGACCAATATCATGATGAAAACGAGTGAACTGAAATGGCCCATGATATACCTCTAATTGCTAAGCTATTGTTTTATAAGCTAAATCACTAATCGCACCTGTAGCGCTTCTATAGCGAACCACGGCAACTACCGGAACGATTTTCAGGGAAGGAAAGTCTACTTTATTAGGGAGGGACTTTAAATTACTAAATTAACTTTCTGTTTTTACAGTCTTTTTGCTTTTTCGTTGCACGAAATAATAAATCGTAGCAAGGACCTCAGCCAGCAACAGTGATAGCAGCAATGGAGCCAGCGCCCTGCCCGCCGCATCTGCACCGATTGTGATGACGTCCAGCGCCAGGATCATTAAAGCTGGTGCCAGGGTATTGCCTTCAATATTGGCATACCAGGGGGTCAGAACCAGAGCCAGCATCAGCGCTCTCAGACTGTAGCTCAGCCACGGTGAATTCGGTAATGACGTAATTTTCAGATAGGCCCAGAAAAACGCGGCTGCGGCCAGACAATAAATCAGCCAGCTCACCCAGTAATTCGCATCTGCATCCATTGTCCTATCGATTCTTCCAGTTCATTTGTGAAATTTCAGGATTCTACCCATCTTATGATGTGCTCATCATAGCCCAGCGGATGGACATGATCTTCCTGAACTACTTTCCCCAGTATACTGATCCCTTCCAGATCCATTTGTGCTGAGGAACCTGTCAGTAGTGGGTGCCATGAAAACAACGGCTTATTCTCCATGCGCAACCTGTAGGCGCAGGTTGAGGGCATCCAGCTATAGTTTTCGGCTGTAAGTTCTTTGACATTGACACATTCGGGTACTTTTGCAGTTCTTTGCGAATAGCACGTACAGGCTCCGGACTCCTGATCATGGTATCTGCATACTACACGGGTCCAGTGAATCTCCGCGGTATCTTCATCTTCCAGTTTCTTTAGACAACAGCGGCCGCAATTGTCACAGAGCAATTCCCACTCTGCTTTGGAGAGCTCGGAAATTGGTAGTTTCCAAAATTGCTCCCTTACATTCTTGTCAGCTATATCATTCAACAGCTTTCAACTTTTCCAGTACAGGTTCGAATAGCGGGGATAAGATTTCCTTGCGCCAGCCAACTAGTGAATCTGGCCACTGGTAACTACCACTCCCTAAGACATTCTGAACCAAATCCGTTAACCACCGCTTGCGGGCCAAAAGTTCCGGGGCAATATCCAACTCCTCCGCTTTCTGGTTCACGATTGTTCGCAATTGTTTAATTTGATTACGCAGTCTGGGTGACAGTGGTGGAGGAATTCTGCTTCTATCAAATTTAGCTATCGCAGAAGGCTGTCGAAATAGCTCAATCAGCTTACCGCCATTGTGTCTCTTAAATCCGCTATTGACCGAACTGACCTTGTCCCAGTTTTCGTATGCAAGGGAGACATCACTGGCGAACACCTGAGCTATTTCCAGAAGTTCATTGTCCTTGGCAATCCAGTTTCTCGGCCTGTCGCGGCGCCTGGCCTGTTGCTCTCGCCAGTAACACAGCTGTTGCAAATATTTAAGCTCTCTATTGTTCAGCTTCCAGGAATTACTGACTTTTTCATAGCAATGTTCCCAGCTTTGCCTGGATTCCTGTGCTTCCGCTATGCGCAACAGCTGCCCGCTATCCTGGCTGAACCAGCTGAACATACCTTCTTTCTCGAGTAATCCGCTTAGTTTCTCTCTTATCTGCAGCAGGTACTCAACATCCAAGGCGGCATATCGCAACTGAGAGTCGCTAAGGGGTCGCTGCAGCCAATCTGAACGTGTTTCATCTTTTGGTATTTCTTCAGCGACAACATCCTGGACCAAAGCCTGGTAACTAAGGCTAAAGCCCTTTCCCAGATAAGCAGCGGCAATCTGGGTATCAAAAAGGTTTTGCGGTAATTGTCCAAATGTTGCCTGAAATACAGTGAGATCTTCTCCTGCAGAGTGCATCACAACCTCACATGAGGTACTTCTGAGAACATCTTTGAAAGCATCCCAGCTATTAATACACAAAGGGTCTATCAGATACACGGACTCTGTGTCAGCGACCTGGAGCAAACCCAGTTTGGGGTAGAAAGTATTAGTGCGCATGAACTCGGTATCGATGGCCAGCATCGATGAGCTCTTCCAGCATTCGCAACAACGGTCAAATTGCTGTTGTGTGTCGATAATTTCCCAACAGGGGTCACCAGACATTCTATTAGCCCGATCCCATGACTTTACGGCCGTTAAACGCATGGCTTAGTGTTCCGCCATCGACAAATTCCAGCTCGCCACCTACGGGCACACCGTGTGCTATCCGGGAAACAACGACTTCACCCGATTTAAACTGTTCAGCTATATAGTAAGCAGTTGCATCACCTTCGACTGTCGGATTGCAGGCGATGATCAATTCTTCTATTCCCTGCTCCTTCACTTTCTCTACAAGCCTGTTAATTCCGAGTTGCTCCGGACCGATTCCATCAATAGGTGACAAGTGCCCCATAAGCACGAAATACACGCCTCTGAAAGTGCCCGCCTGCTCGATGGCAAAGATATCTGCCGGTGATTCTACGACACAACAAATCTTGCGCTCCCTCGAAGGACTTGAACAAATGCGGCATAAGTCCTCTTCGGTAAATGTCCTGCAGTCTTTGCAGTTACCTACATTGTCGATGGCCGCAAGTAACGCCTCACTAAGTTTCTTGCCACCATCCCTGTTCCTCTCAAGCAAATGTAGCGCCATACGTTGTGCAGACTTTGGGCCTACACCCGGAAGACAGCGAAAGGATTCGATTAATTGATCAATTAGAGGGCTTGAATTCATGGATTACTAATAGATAGGTGAGTCGACGCACAAATGTAGAGTGATGTCTGAATTGAATGAACCTCAGAATGGAAACTTGAATCCTTCTGGCAAATTAAGGCCACCAGCCATAGCACCCAAAGCATCCTTGTTTTTGTCTTCCAGTTTTCTTGAGGCATCATTAAACGCGGCAGCAATGAGATCTTCTACAACTTCCTTGTCTTCGGTCATCAAGCTGGGATCCAGATTGACTTCTGTTACATCGTGTCTGCCATTCATACTCACTTTAACCAGTCCTGCACCAGACTCACCCTCAACAATCTGGTTAGCCATTTCCTGTTGAGCCTTCTGCATCTGTTCCTGCATTTGTCTGGCTTGCTTCATAAGTTCATTTAGGTCTGTCATTTTGTCTCTCAATTCTCGAGTGGAGTAATACTATCCTTGGCAACCGACGCAGAAAATTTGTCTATTAACTGCTGAACGTTATCGTCCTGCTCAAAATCCTCAACCATCTGTTTATGCTTGGCAATTTTCATCCTCTGGGCTAGCCGGGCTGGAGTTTCCTGTTCAACGTTCTCTATGGCAACGGAGACTGAAATTTCATTTCTAAAATAACCTTGCAGTGCCAGTTCCAGTTTCGGAATGATATCTTCACTAAAGACTGCACTTTGCTCGGTATCCAGCAATAATGAAATATTTGATCCAGAAACAGATGCCACGGTGCAGTTGGCAAGAATATTAGACGCAATTCCCGACACCGAAAGCTGAGGAAATAGCTGTAGCCATGTACGGTGATCCAGCTCTCCTAATTCGACTTTAACTTCGCGGTGGTCGAGTTCTTTCGTGAGTACTTCGGACTTTAGATCATCTGCGACATTGATCAGGTTTTGTGCCGATGATGGCTCACCAACTTCTTGAGGCTCACGGATCGTACCCTCTGACTTTTCCAGATTTTCTTCCGATCCTTGTTCTGCAACAGATTCCGGGGCTGAATCACTGGCGACCTCTTTCGATGCATCTGGTCCTGCTGCATCTGATCCACTTACATCAGGCTTTTTTTTTGAGCTTTCCACCTCTTCCTGGGTCTGCAGTGGGCTAAGATCCTCGCCAATTATTGAAGGCGAGAAGAGCATCATTCGAATGAGCAACATCTCGAAAGACGCTTTCATATCTGACGCCATGCGAAGCTCATTCCTGCCGCGACTACCTAGCTGATAAAACAACTGAATATCTTCGGCTGTAAACTGGCCAGCTAGCTCTTCGATCTGCTGTTTGTCGCCATAACTATTGTCCACACTCCCCGGTGCAATCTGGGATACGGCCAGGCGGTGCAAAGTAGAAAGGAGGCTGTCCAGCGTATGACCATAGTCCGGCGTTTGCTCGGCCAATGCTGCCACAAGATTCAACACTTCCTTAATTTGCCCCGATGCCATTGCTGATAACAATGAAAACACCTGGCTCTGTTCCGGAACACCTAGCATCTCAACAACGCCAGCGTGATTTATCTCGCCCTGGCAATATGAAATTGCCTGATCGACCAGTGTGAGCGCATCTCGCATACTACCGCTGGCTGATCCTGCGATTTGCCAGAGACTTTCATCATCGAATTTAATCTGCTCTTTATTCAATACTTCCTGCAGATACTCTGCGATGATCTGTGGACTAAGATTCTTGAGATTAAACTGCAGACAGCGAGACAAAATAGTTATGGGCAGCTTTTGCGGATCTGTAGTTGCCAGCAAAAACTTAACATGAGGAGGCGGCTCCTCCAGCGTCTTAAGCAATGCATTAAAACTATGATTTGAGAGCATGTGCACTTCGTCGATAAGGTACACTTTGAATCGTCCCCGGGACGGCGTGTACTGCACGTTATCTAACAGCTCTCTGGTATCCTCAACTTTTGTTCGTGAGGCGGCGTCTACTTCAATGAGGTCTATAAACCTGCCTTCATTAATTTCTGTACACGAGGCGCATTGCTCACAGGGCTCAGACCTGATTCCCGTTTCACAATTGAGGCACTTGGCAAGAATTCTCGCCAGCGTTGTCTTTCCTACCCCTCGCGTACCGGTGAACAGATAGGCATGATGGAGGCGCTCGTTATCCAGAGCATTGATGAGAGATTTCAGGACGTGAGATTGACCGGCTACCTGTTTGAAATTTGAAGGTCGCCACTTGCGGGCGAGTACTTGATAGCTCATGTCAACAATACTGGATCTAGTGTATCGGGCACTTCAGATTCCACATTGCCCGCTGACTCTGGAAAATAATTCGAAAGTATTCTTATTAGTAAGTGGTAGCCCTTGCCAGCCACACCACGGCACATGAATCAGCTACTACCGTTGCTCCCTTCCGGGCCTGGCGGGGTTCATAACCTATCATTGCGCGGGGACCGACAAGAGTTACCGCTGTCCATGATAACACGAGACTGGCCCGCACAGGCACGGGCCAGGTATTTTCATTAAGGCAATGCCAGAGCTAGCAAGCGTGAATCCGGACCACCTCCAACAGCGATCGCGATGTATTGCTTTCCGTCTACCATATAGGTCATCGGCGTGCCAGCAGGAGGCAAAGGAAGGTCGATCTCGGCAATAATCTCCCCATTAGCTTTGTCGAGAGCGCGAATCAGATTTCTGCCGCCATCGGATTGAGCAACGAATAGCAGGGTTTTTGTAAGAACAGGTCCCACCCGACTCATACTGCCGACAGGGCCAGGATCCAGAATACCCAGATCGATGATTTCCTGTCTCGGACCCTCTCCATGGGGAACCATCCATTCGTGATCTCCAGTATTGAGATTTATTGCCGTGATGCGCCCATAGGGAGGCTTTGTCAATGGCAGCCCCTGGGGGCCATTCACACTCATTGGCCCACCCCGAACGTAGCCCATTTCAGCTCGCTGTCTGCGCGCTTCGCGAAGCTGAACTACGATTGGGGTGGAGGCAGAAGGAATATAGTACAAACCAGTATCAGGATCGAAGGCAGCTCCATGCCACTCGCCTCCGCCACCCCATCCTGGAAACTGAATAGTGCCTCGCAGAGTTGGTGGGGTGAATAAAGGTCCATAGTCAAACTCTTCTATTATCTGAAGAGCTTGTTGTCTGAGTTCTGGTGTGAAATCAATTAGCGTCTCGTCAGATATTCCCTGTGGCTCAAATGGAGCTGGCTTCGTTGGAAATGGTTGAGTGGCCGCAGCAATTTCACCAGGCACTGTGCTGGGTGGAACTTCTCTTTCTTCGATTGGCCAGACCGGTTCACCTGTTACACGATCAAACACGTAGGTGAAACCCTGCTTGGAAATAGCGGCAACAGCTTTTATTTGCCGGCCATCAACGTTGATATCAATCAGAGTGGGAGCTGCCGGCAGGTCATAATCCCAAAGACCGTGATGAATTGTCTGAAAATGCCAGATTCTTTCACCTGTCTTTGCATCAACCGCAACAATACTTTCGGCAAAGAGGTTATCTCCCAGTCGTTTGCCTCCATACCAGTCATTGGTCGGTGTACCGATGGGTAGATAGACGATTCCCAGTTCATCGTCGGAACTCATAATTGACCATGAGTTGGTATTACCCGTGTATTCCCAGGAGCCGTCTTCCCAGGTGTCGTTTCCAAACTCACCAACCTGGGGAATAGTATGGAAAATCCACTCTGCCTCACCAGAGTCGGGATTAAATCCGCGTACATGGCCTGGCGGCATCTCAAGAGTACCCGGACCATCATGGACGGTGGAATTTACAACGACAACGTCATTGGTTACCAGTGGAGGTGACACAACACCATACTGGGGCCTGTCAAAAGTTCGCCCCAGACCAAGAGTTAGGTCTACACGACCTGCGTCACCAAAATTCTCATCGGCCTCTCCGGTATCGGCATCCAGCGACCACAAATAAGAGTCATAGGTGGCGAAAAAAATGCGCTTCTTACCATTGCGCTCCCAATAGGCGACTCCCCTGGTGTTGTACCCCAGGTTATTGGGCCTCCCTTCCATTTCCCAGGCTCTGGTATCGAAGCTCCAGTTCTGTTCTCCGCTCACGGGATCAAGAGAGACCACCCGGCCGAACGATGTCGATATATACATCGAGCCATTAACGACAATCGGGGTGGCTTTATAGCCAGCAGGCACAGTGCGGGCATTTCCTGCCTCAATATTGGCAGCAACAGTGGTGTTGTCCACACTATCCCAGCTCCAGGCGATTTCGAGAGAGCTGACATTTCCAGCATCGATTTGATCAAGAGGCAGGTATTTGCTGGAGCCGTTATCACCTCCATAACTGGGCCAGTCCACATTCTGAGCTAATGCAATAGGTGACAGTAGAAAGCCAACAGTAATAGCGATGAGTTTGGATGGTTGAGTAGACATCTTTCTCCCCAGGAAACTTCTTATTTGTTGACTGAGGATACTACTTACGGGGGGATTGAGTCACTTGTTTGAGAACTCCCTCTACTTATGAGCACTAATCCAGGAAAATTAGTGACTTCAGCGAAGAGAATATCTGTTGCTGAGTTGGCTGGGGGGTAATTAGGGAGGGATTGATTCGCATTTCAGCTTAGCTGAAATTCTCACACGACTCCCTCAACTTACGAGCACTACTCTAAGAAAGCTAGCGAGTTCAGCGAAGAGATTATCTGTTGCAGAGTCGACCGAGGGGAATTAAGGAGGGATTGACTCGAAATTCAGCTTAGCTGAATTCCTCACCCCTTCGGGGCAGCGCTTTGCGCTGTCTGCGCTGCTTCGCAGCTTTCGAACCTTAGGGTTCTCATCGCGATCCCTTCACGGATAAATAAAAAGGGGCCCAAAGGGCCCCTTTTTATTTATTGGCGGTGAGGGAGGGATTCGAACCCTCGATGCCTTTCGACATACACACTTTCCAGGCGTGCTCCTTCGGCCTCTCGGACACCTCACCGTGACTGTAAAATTCTGTGTTCCTTAGCGATCTCTGTCTGTTAGACCCCAGCAGTGGTTTTCTTTCTTTTTTGTGCCTGCCGTCCCTGGCGCAGCTTCAGCGCCATGTTTTGAAACCAGCCTCGCCATCCGTGGCGAGTCGTTCGTCTCGCGCAAAGCTAGCGCTTTGCCTAATGCACTCGACTCACCCTTCGGCCTCTCGGACACTTCACCGTAATTCTGACAGCATTATAGCCGTGACTTCGAGGGCGCGTACCATATCTCAGCCCTTCCACCAATACAAGCCGGCTACTGCCTGATCTGTCGGTTGTTAATTTGACCGAGGGCTACAGGAATGGAACTCCGATAGACATTTATATCCAGACCACCTCGCCTTAGGAAGTTCATAGCGACGCGTAATTCCTCCGGCTGACAATTAACCCAGATATCTCTAAAAATGCGCTCACAGCACTCTTCGTGGTAGCCCTGATGCTGTCTGAATGAACACAGATATTTAAGCAGACTTTCTTCTAAGATCTTCGAGCCGGTGTAGCTGATTTGCACACTTGCCCAATCTGGCGCCCCTGTTACAGGGCAATTGGACTTAAAAAGGTCCGTTCGCAGCTCCTCATCAAAAACCAGTTCGTCGACTATAGTCAGCAAAGACGCGTCGGGCTCATAGCATTCAATCTCAACATCCAGACCATCGATAGATTTACCTCTTCGTTGAGGGTCAGTTCCAAACTCTTCGTCTTCAACGCCACGAATTACTACTTTCACTTCTGACTTACTTATCGCCGACAGGTCATTGACGATAACACCCGAGATGTCAGTCGAGTTACTGAAAGACTCCTGGCAAAAAGAATTCAAATAGAGTTTGAGGGATTTAGACTCCACGATGTTTTCGGAATCTGCATTAAAGTAAAAATCAGCAACGGCAACGACAGGCTTTCCTTTGCTGTTTAGCCAGGACAATTCATAGGCATGCCAGTGATCCAGCCCGTGCATAGCCAGCTTCTTATCAATATCCAGCAATGATCGTGCAGCCCAACGGGGAATTGGGTACAGCACACCTGGATCATACTTACTGGGGCTGGGTATGCTTTCCCCTAATGGGTTTACTGATCCGGATTCACTCATCAGTGACGGATTCCTTTGCCATGTCGCAATAACCAGAGGCAGCCGCAATACAACACAACAACAAACAATCCCAGAATCAA
This sequence comes from uncultured Pseudohongiella sp., assembly GCA_965227685.1. Taxonomy (GTDB): domain Bacteria; phylum Pseudomonadota; class Gammaproteobacteria; order Pseudomonadales; family Pseudohongiellaceae; genus UBA9145. Next base: position 918,227 of record CBDDGA010000002.1, read on the forward strand.
AAATGCCCAATACACATTAACGTCAGAAGTTCCCAAAAAACCATATCGAAAGGTATTGACCATGTAGAAGATCGGATTAAATCCGGAAACGGCCTGCCAAAAAGGCGGTAGCAGCTGAACAGAATAGAAGACCCCGCCGAGATAAATCAGCGGAGTCAGCACGAAAGTCGGGATTATGGAAATATCATCGAAACTGTTTGCAAATACCGCATTAATAAATCCCGCCATTGAAAACACAATGGAGGTGAGCAGAATTACTGAAACTGTAATTACCGGATGAGCAATCTCCAGGTCCGCGAAAAACAGGGACATGCTGGTAACAATTGCTCCTACTGCCAGCCCTCTTGCCATGCCGCCTACAATGAACCCTGCTAAAATCACATAGTTTGGAACAGGCGAAACCAGTAATTCCTCAACACTACGTTGGAATTTCTGACTAAAAAAGCTGGAGACTACATTTGAGTATGAGTTTTGGATAACACTCATCATGATAAGACCAGGAATGATGAATTCCATATATTGAAATCCACCCATTTCCCCGATTCGACGACCGACGAGGTTTCCAAAAATGACAAAATAGAGCGCAATCGTAATGGCTGGTGGTACAAGCGTTTGTAGCCAGATCCTTGAAAAGCGCCGGATCTCTTTTATTACGATTGTCTCGAAAGCAATAAATTTGTGGTTGTTTAGAATAGACATTACAACTTACTTGCTGTCTCTTAATCTGGATATAAAAAGCTGTTCGAGCCGGTTGTTCTTGTTCCGCATACTACTGACTTCGATGTTCTGTTTTTCCAACTCGGAAAAAATTGCACCAAGACTGGTTCCCGCTGGCACCGTAACCTCCAGTGAATGATGATCGACATTCTGAACATCCACCCCATCGAGATTGAATTCTAAGTTCGCTGGTAACTCTGCCGGTGAATCCATGACGAACACCTGCGAATCCAGTTCCGAGATGAGCTGTTTCATGCTGGTGTTCTCAATAATTTCCCCGTTATCAATAATGGCAATGTTACGGCAAAGTTGCTCAGCCTCTTCCAGATAATGGGTGGTCAATATTATTGTGGTGCCACTGTCGTTAATCTCCTTAAGAAAATCCCACATGGATCTGCGCAGCTCGATATCCACCCCTGCCGTAGGCTCGTCCAGAATAAGCAAGCGAGGCTCATGCACCAGAGCCCTGGCGATCATTAAACGGCGCTTCATGCCACCAGACAAAGAGCGAGCTCGGTCCGTGCGCTTATCCCATAGCCCCAACTTCTTCAGGTATTTTTCTGTGCGCTCGCTTGCAAGAGAACGTGGCAGGCCATAGTAGCCTGCTTGCGTCATTACAATGTCTCTTACACGTTCAAATTGGCTAAAGTTCACTTCCTGCGGGACAACCCCCAGATCCAATTTCGTTTCATAAACATGGGTATCAACATTTTTACCGAAGACCTCGACGGCGCCGCCGCTGCGATTCACCAGTGTAGAAATAATTCCAATAGTGGTGGACTTGCCTGCACCATTTGGTCCAAGTAGCGCGAAGAAGTCCCCCTGCTCTACTTCCAGCGAGATTCCTTTAAGCGCCACGAAACCATTGGCGTAGGTTTTTCTGAGATCTTTTATAGCGATCGCGATAGTCATAAGTACTTGGTTGGAGCTTGAGCTAATTTGTAACTTTAGTTCGTCTATTCAGCAGGCGGTGATAGACAATAATCTACGACAGTTTAATTGACAAAAAAAAGCCCGGCTCAAGCCGGGCTTTTTCTGAGGCCTTACTGGCCAATATGGCGTCCCCTAGGGGTTTCGAACCCCTGTTGCCGGGATGAAAACCCGGTGTCCTAGGCCTCTAGACGAAGGGGACAGGTGGAATGCCACTGGGGCAATCCCGAGAAGCGGGGGATTCTAAGAATCTTGGCTAATTCAGTCAAGACAAAACTTTTAAAATCCCAGCTTGTTACTACACTTTGATATAGCAGCTCTGCGCGAGAGTGGCTCATGGGTGTCGCCGGTAAATCCGTGGGCTGTAGTCGAAAAGTCAGGGTAAATCAAGGTAAGTACATGAGTGCAAATCTCATAATCGGAATTGTAGCAGCGGCAATACTCGCCGGGGCATTCGGCTACCTGGGATTTCATAGTGAATACAATGCCAACATGCGACAACGGCAGCTGAATAGAGTCCGTGAGCGTATCCGTAAGCTGGATAACATCATCGTCGGACTACCTGCAAACTATTTTCCCAAAACCTTGAAAGCACTTGTTTATGCCAGCATCGCTGACAGTCTCGAACAGTCTGCGAAACTTTCAGGTGATCGGGCACAGGCGGAACAGGTCAAGCGTGTACGGGCTCAATTGAACAAGATGCAGAAAGCAACGGCAGAAGATAATTCAGTCGCTTTGACGCTGGATACTCATAGCTTGCGTGAATATAAGCATCTGCTTAAAGATCTCCGGGCACTAATTAAAGAATTTCATAAAGAAGGCATGTTGAGTCACCGGGAAGCGGAATCCCATCTCACTGTCATCAAAGATGTAATCCTTGGTGTGTCGGTCGATTTTTATTGCGAAGCTGCTAGGCATGCAGCGGAGGGAGATAACAAGTCCCTGGCACTACATTACTACAGCATGGCTAAAGGTCAGCTAGACAGCTCTGATTCCGATTCCATTGGCACCGAACGCGCTCCAATGATCGCTGCCCAGATCTCTGTTCTGACAGAGGAATTGGAGAGTAAAAAAGCACAGCAGCAGGAAAGCGGCACTCTGCCGGACGCCAGTGTACTGGCAGAATGGGAGGCAATGGACCAGGAAGAAGAGAAATGGCGCAAGAGCTACTACTGACTGCTCCAATTTTGCCTGCAACGTATCGACCCCAAAAGCCAAGATTTGCTAAACTCAAGCCGTAAGCCACGCGCTCTTACTCATCTTGTAACTTGGTTTTGGCAGTATCAGGATTGCTCAGGATGTTGGTATTTTCCTACATAGTATTCGGTCTTCTCATCACTGGGGCAACTGTCTATGGTTTGCATCGCTATCAGACCATGGAGGTGGAATATAATGTGGATCGAACCATGCCACTTCCCCCCCTTAGCAAAAGTTTCAAAGCCGAATTGACTCCAGATAAGACTCCTGAAGAATCGCCCCAGGTTGCGATTAATAATGAACCAGCGACCAGTAGTTTCGGCAGTACCGGACAGGGTGAGAACAGCACTGAAACCACGGGTGAAGCCACCGATGCATCCAATTCTTCGGGCTGGCAGACCCGGGTCAATACCGCCAAAAAATCTGACAACCTGGATCTTGCTTACCAGATTTGCCTGGAAAATTTCCCTCTCTGGGGGGCATACAACCAATCCTGCATAATTCTGCGAAGCCGCATGAAATCTTTACAGCTGAGCCGGGCTGAGTCAGAGAAATTACTGCGGGAGCTATACCGTACTGCAGTGATAGCCGAATTACTCCACGACAAATCAGAATCCGCCGAACACCTTACCCTCAACCAGCTGCGCGGCTTACCTCTTGAGCAATTGGCCGATGAAGAGTTTTCCTATTCAGCTATTGGATACGCTCAGCTGCGGCTGATACGCAAAAGCGATGTTAAGACTTTACTTGCTCTATGGGGGCGCCCTGCCGCACATGCCTTGCCGAGAGACGCCCATCCAGAGATCTGGAATAGCCTGCGGCGAAATCCAATAGCTTAATACCGGCAGGAATAACAGGAAGTCTGCTCATACTTTTTTCAATCTTGACCCCAATTTTTGCCTATGACATCCTGAAGCGCTGCCGATAAAACGGCTGTTGTCTTTTATTCGAATTGACTAATTCTGTGAAAAGACCGGGCGAAGCTCTTGATTTAACTACATTATAAAAACTGAGCACAGGCCTAGACCTATAAATATAACTACTAGCAACTACTCAAATTTCGCGATCAGTCAGCCCTTGTGTGGACTGGCGATTACCGGAGCAGGCACAGAGCATGGGAACCAAGCAAACAGATACACTGGATGATTCAAACGTCAGCATCGATCAGAAACTGATTGAAGAAGGCACGTCACAGCTGAATTCTGAGATACAGGTGCTTGAAGCCTGGCTACGGGAGCTGGAAGCCATGGACAAGGACGATGCCGAAGTCATTGCTGCCCGCAAGTCCTACAGTGACATGCTGCAAAGTCGAAAAGAAATGCTAAGCAGTCTTGCCCGTCAGGCTAAATTACAAGCTGTTGCTGCAGAATAAACCCCTACTACTTCCCCAATAAACAGAACCGAGTTCCGATTTTCATGCTGTCTTCAGAACAAGCCGCAATTATGCTGTCTTTGCAGAACAGCATGAATCTCAAGGTTGACCCGAATTGGGTGAAGGCCCGCTACCCTTACCTGCGCGCAGTAGCTATCGAAGGTGCTGAAGCGATCGAGCACCACGGTTGGAAATGGTGGAAAAAACAGGACAAGGATCTGCCTCAGCTACAGATGGAGTTAATCGACATCTGGCATTTCATACTGTCCGAAATATTACTGCGAAGTACAGACACCAAATCCAATCCAGAACAAGATCTGCAACAGGCTCTGGAGATGTGTACCACGAATAACGGCCTGGAATTCGACGACAGAGTTTATCAGTTCGATGCCATGGATCTGCTTTCCAAACTCGAGCTGCTCATTGCCACAGCTGTAGCCCGCCGTATTGAAATACCACTGTTTGCGTCGATTATGAGTGACTGCGAGTTGGATTGGACAGAGTTGTTTCGTCAATACGTGGGCAAGAACGTGTTAAATATGTTTCGGCAGGACAAAGGCTATAAAGCCGGGACTTACCAGAAAATCTGGGACGGTAGAGAAGATAATGAATATCTGGTGGACATAATCCACCGCCTGGATGCCAATGCCAGTGACTTCAAGGAAAGTATCTACAATGAGTTAGAGACTGCCTACCCCGCCTAGCGATAGTAGGCATTCTCAGTGATGCTATGATCGGTTACGTCCCGCACTTCGGTTAGCTGTGGTATTTGAGCCAGCAATGTTTTTTCCACGCCATCTTTCAGCGTCACATCAACCATTCCACAGCCCTGACAGCCACCGCCAAAACGCAGAACCGCAACAGTATCCTCATGTATCTCTTCCAGAGTGACCATGCCCCCGTGAGCGGCCAGCCCAGGGTTGATTTCGTTATAAAGCACGTAATTCACACGATCTTCGATTGGGCTGTCGTCATTGATTTTTGGCATGCGGGAATTGGGCGCTTTTATAGTGAGCTGCCCACCCATTGAATCCTTTTGGAAATCCACCACGGCGTCTTCCAAAAACGGTATACTTGGGGTGTCTATGAAAGCCTTGAAGCTTTCATATTCCTGCACTTCGTCGTCTTCTTTCTCTTCACCTGGCCGACAAAAAGAAATGCAGGTTTCAGCTCGCGGCGTACCCGCATCCAGAATGAAGATTCGAACGGCAATCCCGTCCACCTCTTGTTTCTTCAGTAACTCGGCAAGATAGTCTTGCGCGGGCTCAGTGATGCTAACCATGGGGTCCTCACAAAGGTAACTTATGGGCTAATGATACTGGATTCCTGCGCCGTTGAGAATACCCGAGTAAATTACTCAATTATTAGCGCTTAGAATGTAGCCAAGGTATGGCTATCTGGTAGAATTCACGCCCCTCCGGCAGGCAAGACAATGACAGCAAGCAACAAAGAACAAATCCTTCGACAGGCACTGGCCGAGCGAATCCTTCTGCTCGATGGCGCCATGGGCACGATGATTCAGTCCCACAAGCTCAGCGAAGCCGACTTCCGCGGCGAAAGGTTCAAAGATCAACCTGGTCAGCAAGGTGGTAATGGGGATCTGCTCTCCCTGACCCAACCAGAGATAATTCGCAGCATACACCGAGCCTATCTGGAAGCCGGGGCAGACATCATTGAGACTAATACTTTCTCAGCATCAAGAGCAGCTCAGTCTGACTATGGATTGGAAGCCATTACCTATGAACTCAGTCTGGAATCAGCAAGGCTTGCTAAAGCGGAGTGTGACGAGTTCACGCAAAAAACTCCTGACAGACCCCGTTTCGTCGCCGGAGTTCTCGGGCCGACAAATCGAAGCGCATCCATTTCACCGGACGTAAATGATCCAGGATTCCGCAATACCAGCTTTGATGAACTGGTTGATGACTACGCCTGCTCGACGAACGGGCTGATCGATGGGGGTGCTGACCTGATTCTTATCGAAACCTCTTTCGATACCCTGAATGCCAAAGCTGCCATCTATGCCTGCAAGAAATGCTTTGAAGACAAAGGCATTTCGCTACCGATTCTGATGTCAGGAACAATTACCGATGCCAGTGGCCGTACTTTGTCAGGACAAACCGTTGAAGCATTTTACAATTCAGTAGCCCATGCCGATGCCCTGGCTGTTGGATTCAACTGCGCTTTGGGAGCAGAGCAGTTACGCCCGCATATAGAAGAAGTTGCAGATCTGGCCCCTACTTTTATTACCACTCATCCCAATGCTGGCCTACCCAATGAGTTTGGTGAATACGACCAGACCCCTGAAGAAATGGCAGCCTTGGTCGAAGAGTTCGCTCGATCCGGTTTCGTAAATATCGTAGGTGGATGTTGTGGTACAACTCCGGAACATATCACTGCTATTGCCAGAGCAATTGAGGACATAAGCCCCAGGAAAATCCCGGAAGTTACTCCAGCTTGCCGGTTAAGTGGACTGGAAGCCTTCAATATCGACGATGATTCTCTATTTGTGAATGTTGGGGAGCGAACCAATGTAACCGGATCAGCCAGATTCGCCCGACTCATTCGCGAAGAGAACTACGATGAAGCGCTGGAGGTGGCTCGCGAACAAGTAGAAGCTGGTGCTCAGATCATCGATATCAATATGGATGAGGGAATGCTGGATTCACAGGCGGCAATGGATAAATTTTTAAAATTGCTTGCCGGTGAACCAGATATCAGCCGCGTACCGGTTATGATCGATTCTTCCAAATGGGAAATTATTGAAACTGGATTGAAATGTGTTCAGGGCAAGGCCGTGGTGAATTCCATAAGCCTCAAGGAAGGAGAACAGGAGTTCCTTGAGAAAGCAGCTCTATGCCAGCGCTATGGTGCGGCGGTTATCGTTATGGCGTTCGACGAAAGCGGGCAGGCGGATTCACTCGAACGGAAAAATCAGATATGTGCACGAAGCTACAAGTTACTCACTGAAAGCCTGGGGTTTCCTGCGCAGGATATCATCTTTGATCCTAATGTATTCGCCATTGCTACCGGAATTGAAGAACACAATAACTATGCAGTCGACTTTATCGAGTGCTGCAGGTACATAAAAAATAATCTACCTGGCGCCTTGATTTCCGGCGGCATATCAAACGTGTCATTCTCTTTTCGCGGTAACAATACCGTTCGCGAAGCTATCCATTCTGTTTTTCTATATCACGCGATTAAAGCTGGACTGACCATGGGAATCGTTAATGCCGGACAACTGACGGTTTACGACGATATCCCGCCTGACTTGAAGGAAGCTGTCGAAGACGTTGTGCTCAACCGAAACCCTGACGCAACTGAGCGTCTGATGGAGGTAGCTCAGTTATATAGTGGAGAGCAAAGTAAAGCGAATACTGAAGATCTCACCTGGCGAGAAGGTGATGTCGTTGACAGACTCTGCTATGCACTGGTGAATGGCATTACCAAATTCATAGAAGAAGATACAGAAGAGGCACGACTACAAGCAGACCGCCCAATTGAAGTAATCGAAGGTCCTCTCATGAAAGGTATGGGCGAAGTGGGTGACCTGTTTGGCGCTGGCAAGATGTTTCTGCCTCAGGTCGTGAAAAGCGCCCGTGTAATGAAACAGGCTGTAGCCCATCTACTCCCCTTTATTGAGGCGGAAAAAACCGGCGAAGGATTAGACAGTAAAGGCAAAATCCTGCTTGCTACAGTGAAAGGAGATGTCCACGATATTGGGAAAAATATTGTGGGTGTTGTTCTGGGTTGCAATAACTACGAAGTGATTGATCTTGGCGTAATGGTCCCTGCTGAAAAAATCCTGGAGGAAGCCAGGAAAGAAGACGTCGACATAATTGGCCTCAGCGGTCTCATCACCCCTTCTCTCGATGAGATGGTTCATGTCGCCGCTGAAATGCAGCGTCTGGACTTCAACATTCCGCTGTTAATCGGGGGTGCAACTACTTCAAAGGCGCACACGGCAGTAAAGATTGAAGAAAACTACCAAAATGACAGCACCATTTATGTACCTGACGCCTCCCGTTCAGTGACTGTTGTCAGTAGCCTGCTCAATTCGGACAAGAAATCTGAATTCTGCGATGGCGTGCGCGCGGAATACGAAACCATTAGGGAACGCTCTGCCAACCGAACGAAGAAGCGAGCATTAGTGGAGTATCAAGCTGCGAATGCCAATGCATTGGAATTTGACTGGCAGAGCTACACCCCGGCGAAACCGGGCTTCATTGGCACAAGAGTTTTCGATGACTATGACCTCTCTGAATTGGTGGAATATATTGATTGGACTCCTTTCTTCATAACCTGGTCATTGGCAGGCAAATACCCTCAAATTCTCGATGATGAAAAGGTTGGCGAGGCAGCCACGGATCTGTTCAATGATGCTCAGGCCATGCTGAAGAGAATCATCGACAACAGCTTAATAACTGCTAAGGCAGTGATTGGTTTCTGGCCAGCCCAACGTAAGAACGACAATGATGTAGAGTTGATTCACAGCAATGGTTCAGATAAACCTATTGCTACATTACATTTTTTGCGTCAGCAAATGAGCAAGGATGACAGCCTTGCCCATCTCTGTCTGGCAGACTACATCGCACCTGAGTCCGCTGGATATCTGGACTACATAGGCGGCTTCGCTGTAACTGCCGGAATAGGTGTCGACGCTCTGGTCGCAGAGTACGAGAAAGAGAACAATGACTATAGTGCATTGCTTGTCAAAGCACTTGCAGACCGCCTGGCCGAGGCATTTGCCGAACGCATGCATGAACGTGTTCGTAAAGAATTCTGGTCTTACCAACCAGACGAGTCTTACTCTAATGAAGAATTGATTAAAGAGCAGTACCAGGGAATACGACCAGCCCCCGGGTACCCTGCCTGCCCTGATCATTCAGAGAAGGACACCTTGTTCAGGTTACTTGATGCGCCTAATGCTATCGGCATCGAATTGACAGAAAGCTTTGCCATGACGCCAGCTGCCTCTGTGAGTGGTCTTTATTTCAGCCATCCTCAGTCGAAATATTTCTCCGTAGGCAAAATAAATGAGGATCAAATAGTAGATTTGGCACAGCGAAAGAATCACGATCTTGGTGAACTTCGCAGGTTGTTATCGCCGAATCTCGACTAGAGCAAGCCCATCGCATTGTTTAAAATGTTTCGCAAATTACTAAAGGAATTTTTCTGAACCATGTATCGTTACGACCAATATGATCATCAGATGCTTGCTGATCGAGTAGCTCAGTTTCGCGATCAAACCGACCGATATCTCGATGGTAAACTCAGTGAAGCGGAATTCCTGCCTCTAAGACTACAGAATGGTCTGTACGTACAACGCCTGGCACCCATGCTACGTATTGCCGTTCCTTACGGCCTCCTTTCCTCTAATCAATTACGCAAACTGGCATTCATCGCCAGGGAATTCGACAAGGGCTATGGTCATTTCACCACTCGCCAGAATATTCAATTTAATTGGCCTGCATTAGAAGACGTTCCGGACATCCTTACTCATCTCGCTGAAGTTGAGATGCACGCGATTCAAACCAGCGGCAACTGTATAAGAAACACTACAACAGATCAGTTTGCTGGAGTTGCCATAGATGAGCTAGAAGACAGCCGGCCCTGGTGCGAAATCATTCGCCAGTGGTCAACATTCCATCCGGAATTCGCCTACCTGCCTCGCAAATTCAAGATAGCGGTCTGTGGAACCAAAGTAGATCAGGCCGCAACCCAGGTACACGATATTGGAGTCTACCTGACACAAAATGAAAGCGGTGAAACAGGATTTCGTATTCTGGCTGGAGGTGGCCTGGGGCGAACACCTGTTATCGGACAGACCGTTTTTGAGTTTGTTGAGAAAAGACATTTGCTAACAGCATTGGAAGCTATTCTTCGGGTGTATAACCGCGAAGGTAGAAGAGACAACAAATACAAGGCGAGAATCAAAATTCTGGTTAAGGAAACCGGGATTGATGATTTCAGGGAAAAGGTATTTGCTGAATGGGAACATATTAAAGATGGCCCACAAACCCTGACAGATGCCGAAATCAATCGTTGTAAGGCTTACTTTGCAGATCCTGATTACGCTGAGCTACCTGATACACCAGAGTCTTTGCAAACCGAATTGCAGAAGAACATCTTGTTCGCCAGTTGGCATAGTCAAAATGTTCACCCTCATAAGAAATCAGGCTATGCGATTGTAACTCTATGCTTCAAAGAAACAGGAGTGGCACCAGGGGATATCACTGACAAGCAACTTGACTACCTGGCTGATCTCGCAGACCAATACAGTTTTGGGGAAGTACGCATCACCCATGAACAAAATATAGTTCTGTCAGATGTAAGGCAGGATCAATTGTCGGAGCTTTGGAAGAAGCTCTCGGAGCAATCACTTGCAACAGCGAATCTGAATCTGATGACAGACATAATTTGCTGCCCGGGAGGCGATTTCTGTGCACTGGCTAACGCAAAATCGATCCCCATAGCGGAATCCATACAGCGAGAGTTTCCAGATTTCGCAGAGCTTCAGGATGTTGGTGATTTGGATGTCAATATTTCCGGATGCATGAATGCCTGTGGACATCACCATGTAGGGAACATAGGCATATTAGGTGTCGACAAGAAAGGTGAGGAGTTCTACCAGGTATCCCTGGGGGGGTCATCCAAGCACGATGCGAGTTTAGGGAAAATTATTGGACCAGCATTCGCTCAGGAAGAAATCCCCTCTGTTGTACGCACAATAGTCGATGTATATCGCAACGAGCGCCAGGGTGATGAAAAGTTTCTCGACACATATCGAAGAGTTGGCACAGATCCGTTTAAGGAAAAGGTATATGCAAAGGCTGATTAAAAACGGTCAATTAATTGATGATCCCTGGACCCTTCTTCGGGAGGCAACCGGGCCTGAAGTTCTGAAAGTTGTCTCGGGTAAGAATTTTATCGCGCCCCTTACTTTCTGGAAGCAATATCGTTCTGAGCTGGATGATTACGCTGGCGCTATCGGCATCTGGCTGGATAGCCATGAGAGCGTCGATGAAATCGGGGATGAACTGGCCTCAATCCCGGTAGTTGCGCTTAATTTCCCGGCTTTTTCAGACGGTCGCTCCTATAGCAATGCCAGGGAACTGCGAGAACGCTATAACTACCAGGGTGAAATTCGTGCCATCGGTGATGTTCTGCGGGACCAGATATTCTATATGATGCGTTGCGGGTTCGATGCGTTTGAAATACGCCATGATCAGGACCCCGAGGCCTGCATCAAGGCATTCAATGACTTTCAGGCAGGATATCAATCCAGTATCGATCAACCCGACCCTTTGTTTCGCAGGCGTTAGGAAATCTGAAACTGGGCAAAGGCCCCGGTGATGCAACCCGACTCACTGTTATTTTCATTCTTTTTGATCTTTACCAGCGTCGCTCTGCTGAGTACTTTTGCGCTCTTCTTTCGGCAACCATTGCTCGTTGCCTATATCGTCGTCGGTGTGACCCTTGGTCCTTACGGACTCTCTTATATATCCGATCCTTCTCTGTTAAGCGATATCGCCGAATTCGGAATCATCTTCCTGCTATTTCTGCTGGGGCTGGATATGCAGCCTGCAAAGTTATTTGCAACCCTGAGGAAGACATTTCTGGTAACGCTAATTAGTTCATTATTGTTTATAGCTCTCGGGTACTCCACCGCAAGATTCTTTGGACTGCCTCAGACCGAGAGTCTGGTTGTCGGTTTTACTCTTGTTTTTTCCAGCACGATTATCGGCATAAAGCTACTGCCAACCACAGTCCTTCATCAGAAGCACATGGGAGAACTCATGGTGGGTATCCTGCTAATGCAGGATTTCATTGCCATATTCATCCTGGCTTTTCTGGAATCCGGCAATCAGGAACAGAGCAGCACACTGGCTGTGTTACTGGCCTTTCCAGTATTACTTGTAGTGACCTATCTGTTTACACGATTCGTGTTAATAAGCTTGATCGCCAAATTCGATCAGTTTCGTGAGTATATTTTTCTACTGGCTATTGGTTGGTGTCTTGGTGTCGCCGAATTAGCAGCGAGCATGGGACTGTCGGCAGAAATCGGTGCATTTGTGGCAGGTGTTTCATTAGCAACGAACCCTATTTCACAATACATTGCTTACAGCTTAAAACCACTGCGGGATTTCTTCCTGGTGTTATTTTTCTTTTCACTGGGAGCTCAGTTCAATATTGGATTGCTGGGCGAGATTATTGCCCCGGCAGTGGTGTTAGCGGCACTGACATTGACTATCAAACCAGTAGTATTCCGCTACCTGCTGCGACAATTTAGCGAACGCAATCGCCTCGCCTGGGATGCTGGCTTGAGATTAGGTCAGATAAGTGAGTTTTCACTTTTAATTGCTTTCGTGGCAACACAGTCCAGCGTCATTAGCGAAAGCACCTCATTGATAATACAAGGCGCGGCGATTATTACTTTCTTGATATCGAGCTACATAGTAGTGCTCTTCTGCCCGACACCTATCGCGATATCGAGCAAACTGCGTAGAGATTAGTGCAGGCTAGGATTTAAGATTTAGAACCCAGCGCCCTTCTGCCTGTCCGTTCAAAACTCTCTCCAGACAAGACTGCAGCTGATTCATTCCTATTTCTTCACTTAACTCATCCAGCCTGGAAGGTTTCCATTCAGCTCCAAGCTTGTTCCATACTTCTATCTTTTCTTCCAGTGGTAGCTCAACTGAGTCCACACCTAACAGATTTACGCCACGCAGAATAAAAGGAAAGACGGATGCATCAAACATTGGAGACTGCACCAAACCGCAGGCTGCAACACTGCCTCCGTAGCGAAGGCTTTTTACAACGTTAAACAAAGTATCACCTCCCACAACATCCACTGCCCCGCTCCAGCGCTCTGCCAGCATCGGCTTTCGATTGGATTCGGAGAGCTCTGCACGATCGATCACCTCTGATGCTCCCAGAGAAAGTAATTTATCGTGAGTTTCAGGTTTACCCGTGCTAGCTGTAACTTTAAATCCAAGCTGAGCAAGCAGAACCAGGGCGACGATTCCAACTCCTCCGGTAGCACCGGTCACCAGTACATTTCCCTGATCTTTATTGAGGCCGTTTTGAATCAGTTTCTCCAGGCACAATGCTGCTGTGAAACCAGCAGTACCAAGCACCATCGATTCACGAAGCGATAATCCTTGAGGTAAGGGAATAACCCAACTGGCGGGAACTCTTATGTATTGTCCAAATCCACCTGCTGTATTCATCCCAAGATCGTAGCCAATGACTATGACCTCGGCGTCTTCCTTAATTGATGAATTGCTGGATTGTCTGACTACACCAGCTGCATCGATTCCCGGCGTGTGAGGATAGCTACGGGTAACTCCTTTGTTACCCGATGTAGATAATGCATCTTTGTAGTTCAGGGAAGAATAATGCACTTCGATAAGCACATCACCTTCCGGCAAGTCCTCGGTAGACTTCTCAACTATAGCTGATTCAAATTGCTTCTCGGCTATCTCTGAAACTTCAAAAGCCTTAAATGTGCTCAAAATATAACCCCGACCACTTACTGATATTTATCTACATTGGTTTGTTCAAACCATCTGGAAACAGCTCTGTCTACGCTCTGTTCGAGAACCCGTCCTAACTTGTCTTGTATACTTTTATGAAATTCGTATTCGATTTCGAATACATCCGCGTCTTCACAGGCAGCCAGAATACACTCATCACTGGTTTTAATGTCATCCACCATATAGCGTTCTTTCGCCTGAGACCCCAGCCAGGTTTCTCCGGTAGCGATTTTTTCAATTTCTACAACCGGACGGTGTTCTTTAACCCAGTTCTTGAAAATATCATGAATGGTTTCTACGTCTTCCTGAACTTTTTCCCTTCCTTTCTGGGTAATTTCACCAAAAGTGGTCAATGTCCTTTTGTACTCACCCGCACTTATCATCTCGAAATCCACATCGTATTTCTTCAGGACTCTGTGGAAATTCGGCAGCTGCACTAACACACCGATTGAACCGATGATGGCAAAAGGTGCGGCGACCAGTTTGTCAGCAAGACAAGCCATCATATAGCCACCGCTGGCTGCAACTTTATCAACGCAAATTGTCAGGGGGATCTTTGCATTTCTTAGACGTAATAACTGGGATGACGCCAGGCCGTAGGCATGTACCATCCCGCCAGGACTTTCCAGGCGAAGTAGAACTTCGTCGTCAGTTGCAGCCATGGAAAGAATTGCAGATATTTCTTCCCGCAGACTAGCCACAGCTTCGGCAGCTATATTGCCTTTGAAATTGATTACATAAACTCGTTTCTTGCGACTACCTTCTTCAGAGCTAGCTTCCTCCGTTTCTTTGGAACTGGCCTTTGCTGCTTTAGCTTCTTCCTTTTGTTGCTTCTTCTCGCCTTTGTGAAGCTGCTTTAATTCTTTCTTTTCCAAAATCGAAGAACGCAGTGCTTCTTTCATATCCTCAAAGTGTTCATTCATTCTGGAAACTTTGAGACTGCCTTTTCTTCCCGGTTTCTTCGAGCGTTGCCCACTGGCGGCAACTACTCCGACCACTATAACAATAGCCACAACTATGGTGGCTGATTTGGCAAGGAACATGCCGTATTCGACTAAAAACTCCAAGAACCTGTCTCCTGCAAAAACTGAGTGGGATTGAGTTTACTCTGAGGGATGCTGTAGCTCAAAATTGGCCGTTTCGCATCATCTCCACATAATGATGAATAAGTTCGCCAGCAATACTGATTTTCGGTGATGGAATCATGGGAAGGTCATCAATACTGTACCAGTCAGCCTCTTCAATTTCCCCTTCTTCTGGAACGATATCACCGCTCTTGTATTCAGCATAGAAACCGAGCATTAACTGAGAAGGAAAAGGCCAGGACTGACTTTTGAAGTAACGCAGATTATGCACTTCTAACCCGCTCTCTTCCTTTACTTCTCTATATACCGTGTCTTCAGCCGACTCCCCGGCTTCCACGAATCCTGCAAGGCAACTAAAGAATCCTGTTCTGTAACGCGCATTTCTCGCGAGCAATATCTCTTTACCCCTAACGACTAACATAATTACGCAGGGGCTTATCCGGGGAAAGAAGTGATGACCACAATTCCCGCACACCAGGGCAGTCTCATCTGTGGACGCAGTTGGACTAAAGCTGTTCGTTATCGAAGTACCGCAAAACCCGCAAAAACGATGAGAGCGAATCCAGTGTAAATACTGGCTGGCTTTACCTGCTGTCAGTAACGCCTGCTCTGATTTAAACAGTAGGCCACGCAAAGAGCTTGTCTCTACATAGTCCGGAAGCTCCACATCTTTCTCAATATCGGCGACAAGTAAACGGCTTTCTCCCTCTTCTACCAGCAGTACCTGATCGAGGTCTGAAACTGCCGCCATACCCTCCTTTTTCCAGATATATTCTTCATTGCACAGCAGTACATCATTGCCCTGAATGAGGATGAGTCGATCATCATTGCTTAAATCAGCTACAGGTCTGAGAAGAGAAGTCATCTATTTGTTAACAGTTATTGCGCTTCTGATGTTCATAAATGACAGCGGGCGCATTACGTTAAAAACCGTAATGCGCCCGCTGAGGATAGTTGATTCGATAATCTAGTGTCCGCCTGCCCCTTCACCGACATTGGTTGTCAACTCCAATGGCGCTGAGTAGAAGTCCCAGAATAAGTACATAATTATCGAGCAGGTAACCAGAGTTACCAGCATTACGGGTAAGCCCTTGCGCATCCATAGCCCAGGCGTAATAGCCAGGCTTGGATCACCGGCATCTTTTGCCATCTTCTCGGAAATTGTCACAATGAATACATTGGCAGTGGAGCCGATATGGGTACCGTTGCCACCCATTCCTACACCAGCAGCTAGCCCCCAGAGCAGTGGCGTCACATTAATTCCCTGGGACTCCATACCGGCAATAATCGGAATCATTGCAGCGGTGAATGGAATATTATCGATAGCTGCTGAGAGTACTGCAGCAACCCACATGAGTAGCAAGGTTGCGGTCAGTAGGTCTTCCTGCACAAAAGGAATAATGAATTGACCCAGGTATTCCAGGAACTGGCTGTGCTCTACTCCACCCACAATGATGAACAATGAGATAAAGAACATGAGAAGTGCAAGCTCGGTATGAGCAAAGGCTTCTTCCATGTCGATGTCTTTACCAACTACAGCCAGAGCGGTTAACCCCAGGGCCGCCACAAACCAGGCTTCCCAGTGCAGGGTGCCATGCATGATAAAACCAATAACCATGATTCCTAATACAGCTATCGCACCATACCAGGTCTTTGGATCAGACAATGGCTCCCGATCTGTCAGGTTAAGTTCCTGAGGAGTAACGGCCAATTCTTCCTTAAACAGAGAGCGCAGTAAAAACAATACTACCAGCCAGGCAACCAGCACCATCATTCCCATGTGGATAACGAAAGTATTGAAGTCTATGCCAAAAGCAGAACCAATCATCAGATTGGGTGGATCACCTACCAGAGTCGCTACACCCCCTGTATCCGATAGCAACGCTGCTGCCAGCAGGAATGGAATAGCACTAACACGCAATGACTGACAGATTAAAATAATAAGAGGACCGAAGATCACCACAGTGGTTACATTGTCCAATAGCAAGGACAAGCCCGTTACCAATGATCCAATCAATGCAAGCAGAAGAAAGAGCCGGCCTTTACTGAAATCAGCAGTCCAATATGCGAGCTGCTGGAAGCCTCCGGTTGGGATCATGATTGCTACTATAGTCATCATGCCGCCCAGCAGGAAAACCACGTTCCAGTCGATGGCATCAACAGCCATGTCCGGGTTATAAAAACCCATGATTTGCCCAATAACTATCATAGTTCCCGCGCCTATCATTGCGCACTTCACACGGTGAACTTTGTGTATTTCCTCGGTAAAGATGCCGATAAATGTAACCGCTAAAATGATGGCGGATACCAGCATGTCATTATTCCACTCAAGGATTTCCATAGAACTACTTCCTCTTAGGCTACTTTTTATTTTATGTGCTAATGGATAATCAGTTACGGAGGCAGTTCGTTAGTTCAGGAGACAGTAGGCAGGACCTGCCGGGCTCGTTCACACTCGACCAGACTCGCTTAACGGACTCTTTATCCGTTGTTAGTCTTTGTAATTATTAGAGTTTATTGCTTTTCCAACAACGCTAAAACGCGACAAATACTATAGCTTTAGATATTCCTGTTCAAGGAAAATCGGGCGTTTGCGACTGACCAGCCTATATTCTCCGGCTCAATTGCTTGCGCCTCTTAGCCGCCGCCACAAACTGCCCTGCTCACTTTCCTTATCCAGTTCATCCAGGCGCTGTTCATGACTTACCACCTCTTCACTGCTGGCCTCGATAACCCGAAGAGGAGCTCTGTTGGCGTCCAACTGTCTACGCTGCCGATCTGAACTGGATTTGGTTTTTGGCTCTTCTCGTAGTGAAAGACTGGACTGACCACTGGTCATTACCAGGTAAACATCTGCCAGAATCTCTGCATCAAGCAGAGCGCCGTGGAGATCCCGTTGTGTATTGTCTACACCATAGCGTTTACAAAGAGCATCCAGATTATTTCGTTGCCCCGGGTGCTTTTCACGTGCAAGAACTAGGGTATCCAATACCTCACACAAGCTGGCCATGCCTGGGTGCTTTGGCTGAGAACGCCGTAGCTCGTGATCCAGAAAGCCAACATCGAAGGGAGCATTATGAATGACCAGTTCCGCACCTGTTACGAAATCCAGAAACTCTTTTTCTATCTGAGAGAAGCGAGGCTTGTCCGAGAGAAATTCCGTTGTAAGTCCATGAACCTCGATGGCGGCTTCGTCAACTTCCCGTTCCGGATTGAGATAGCAGTGATAATGATTACCTGTTAATCGTCTATTCTGGATTTCAACACAACCGATCTCAATTACACGATGACCTTGCTGTGGGTCCAAACCAGTTGTTTCTGTGTCCAGGACTATTTGTCTCATTCTGTTCTCTTCATGTTTCCGGTTTCGGTTCGGGATCTAACTACAGCTCATCAATACCCTGATTAGCCAGCTGATCTGCAATTTCATTTTCGGGGTGGCCACTATGGCCTTTGACCCACTCCCATTCAATTTCGTGCTGACCAACCAGATCATCCAGCC
Source organism: uncultured Pseudohongiella sp. (assembly GCA_965227685.1). Classification (GTDB taxonomy): domain Bacteria; phylum Pseudomonadota; class Gammaproteobacteria; order Pseudomonadales; family Pseudohongiellaceae; genus UBA9145. The sequence continues at coordinate 936,569 of CBDDGA010000002.1, forward strand.
TTTGCCAGAGTTCCACATTCAAAACTGGTTTTTTGGAGGCTGTTTTCCAGTTTCGTTTCTTCCAGTTAGTCATCCATTCAGTAACTCCAGAAAGCACGTACTTGGAATCCGTGGTGATTTTAACTTTGCAGGGCTTTTTCAGGGCTTCAAGTCCTTTTATTACTGCCGTTAACTCCATACGGTTATTTGTAGTTTCATGGTCACCACCGTGCAGGCGTTTTTCGGCGTCTCCGAATCGCAACAGAACCCCCCAACCACCCGGCCCGGGATTTCCTCTGCAAGCTCCGTCGGTATACATCTCTACTACATTCGCCACAAACAGTTTCCGGACTGAAAATTCAGTGAATTTTTACCCTGGCGTTCTCCGTTGCCGGAATAACCGCAGGCCTGGCTCTTAGTGATCGCCAGCGTGGGAGTATAGGAGTGATTGGAACAACCTGCTTGATGCATACATAGACATAAGCACCACCAAGAGGACTACCCAGGCTTGTACCCAGTTTTTCCAGGCTCCTGGCGTGGTTGAGAACTCGCGAAAAATTTAGCGGAGGAAAGTGAAGGCCAAAATGCTGCTGATCTATATGCAAATTCAAAAGCTGCAACCAGTCACTAAGCCGTCTCCTGGAGATAAACCTTGCTCGCCATGGAATATGAGTTCTTCGTTTGAACATTTTCCAGAATCCCCACGGACTCAATGGGTTGAATCCAAGGATAACCATATGACCACCAGGTCGAAGCACTCTGGTAGCCTCCCGTAATAAGCGATGACTGTCTTCGGTAAAATCCAGAGCATGATGTATAACAACCACATCGATGCTATCGGTTGCCAGAGGCAGTTCTTCAACATCGGCCACAGGTGTCTTTGAACCGGGCCTCCAGGTTGGCGCAAAAATAATCTTGTGCCCTACCGGACTGTCATCTATCAGTGAAAATTCCTCATTACAGCCGATCTGAAGGATGTGATAGCCGAACAACCGGCTGAGAATAGGTTGGACCAGGTCTTTCTCAACTTCAAAAACGGCCTCACCCTGAGGTGATTGAAACCACTGGCCCAGCAATGTAGCAAGCAGGTCCGCGTCCGGACTTCCTTTGAGAAGTCGACGCCGGGTTTCATGTTTGGAAAATATGTTCATAGCAAAGCTGTTCAACTGGTCAGCTGTAGAATTGATTCTAGCCTGAGCGCAAACTAAGCACCAGCTCAGTTTCTTTTTAGAAGTCAATGGCTTGTAATCGGAGAGAAACCTTATATCATTGGACTCCCAGAGCTGAAGTGAGCCCTCTTCTCTGCCCCCGGGTCAGAAATATTTATAATTGCTCACAAAATGAACAGGAAAAACAATAGAGCAGCATGGTAGACGCCATTCATCCAATTCCTGCCTTCACCGACAACTATATCTGGGCAGTTTTATCTTCCGACAAGAAACAGTGTGCCGTGGTTGATCCCGGTGATGCCAATCCAGTTATTGATTATCTCGACGCTAATGGATTGGAGCTAACTCACATCCTCATTACCCATCACCACCCCGATCATACAGGAGGCCTGAGAGAGCTAAGCTCTCGATATAATCCTATTGTTTATGGACCTGAGCCCAGTGGAATCCCCGGGATTACCGAGTTCCTGCACGAGGGCGATCAAATAGAGCTATATGGCACAAGTTTTAATTTGCTAGAAGTGCCAGGTCACACTCTTGATCACATAGCATATGTTGCTCCCGATGCTTCACCGCCCATTCTGTTCTGTGGAGACACATTATTTGCTGCTGGCTGCGGCAGACTTTTTGAAGGTACACCGGTGATGATGGAACAATCACTCAGCAAGCTAAGCGGCCTTGCACCATCAACCAGGGTTTACTGTACCCATGAGTACACCCTTGCAAACCTTAAATTTGCCCTCGCAGCTGATGGAAAAAACACGAAGCTATTGGAACGAATAGAAGCCGAAACAAAGAAACGTAGTCAAAATCTACCCACCCTACCATCAACGATTTCGTTGGAACTGGAAACAAATCCCTTTCTTCGTTGTGATGATTCAGACGTGGCAAATACTGTCAGCAATGAAGCTGGTGTCGAGCTGAACTCCACCACTGAAGTCTTTACGGCTTTAAGAAGCTGGAAAGATCGATTCTAGGCTCACGTCGAGACTATGCCATCAATTCCAGCTGTGTCTAAAAATGCCTGCCTGCTTCTTCTGCTGTGCTCACTACTCGCAGCATGCCAAAACCTGCAGCAACCAATAGCTGACGAAGAAGAAAAGATAAGCAAAGAACCCCAACCATCCCAGGTCACTACACCTGCTTCACTCTCAAGTTCTTCTTATGAAAGCAAGGAGGCGCCAGTACAGATCACTCCGCCCCGCTTCACTAACATATGGGATCGCATTGCCGCCGGATTAGCAATGAAGGAGCACTACTCGCGTCCTGAAGTAGCAGATCAACTAAGTAACTATGCTAACAGGCAAAACTATTTTGATCTGGTTTCTCAACGCGCTCAGCCTTTTCTCTATTCAATAGTCGAAGCGGTCGAACAGAGGAACATTCCTCTGGAACTGGCCTTGTTGCCCATGGTCGAGAGTACGTTCAATCCACGCGCCAGATCTGGTGATAATGCGGTTGGCCTCTGGCAATTTCTCGCCCGAACAGGAGCGAGCTACGGCCTGCAACAGGACTTTTGGTACGATGGCCGGCGCGACCCCCTGGCATCAACAGCAGCTGCTCTGGACTATCTGGAAGAGCTGTACGCTCAGTTCAATGAAGACTGGCTCCTGGCGCTCGCCGCCTATAATACCGGGGGTGCGAACCTGCAGCGTGCCATCAGACGTGGAGGGTCAAGCCTGCAGTCAACCAGCTTCTGGGACCTGCCCCTGGCGAGAGAAACCAGATCCCATGTTCCCCGGTTGCTCGCACTTGCCAGTATCATCGCTGATCCGGCTAACCATGGCATAGAGCTCCCGGAGATTTCGAACGAAAACCCTGTTGTAAAAATAGAGATCGGAAACCAGATCGAGTTGGCTCAGGTAGCCACATTGCTGGATATGGAAAGCGACACTTTACGGATTCTTAATCCTGGATATTTGCAATGGGCTACTCATCCTGAAGCACCACAATCCATTTTGGTTCCCTCCGGGAAGCAAGATGACCTGCGATCTGCTCTTGCAGATCTCGATCCGTCTGAATTTGTTACCTGGGAACACTACAGAATTGAACCGGGTGACACCCTTTCCGGAATCGCCCGCAAAATAAATACCAGCGTCGCACTACTGCGCACGGTTAACAGGATACAGGGTAGTCGAATCATCGCCGGTAGAGATCTGCTAATTCCCCGTGGCTTAATAGCATCTGATAATCGTCTGATGTCCATGCAACTGCCACCCGATCGTCTGCCAGTATCAGTACCATCCAGCTATAAAGTACAAGGAGGCGACAATTTATGGAGCATTGCCCGGCGATTCGATCTGTACTCTGTAGATATAGCTGCCTGGAATGGTTTTGAACTCGACGAGTTACTGCATCCAGGCCAGATACTGGACTTCAGTTTTGTTAATAAGAGTGCTGAAGAACTGGTGGCGAATCAAAGCAAGCCTGATGGTGATAGTAGTCTCTACATAGTTCGTCGGGGGGACTCTCCAGCTAAAATTGCCAGCCAATTGGGCATAAGTGTTCAGGACGTGTTACGTTGGAATCAACTATCCGAAGGTGAAATCATATACCCTGGACAAAGGGTAAGAATTGCACCGCCGCAGGGGGATCTTAACTAATGACAGACGCTACCTTACCCTTGGAAACCCAGAGAGAATTTCTAGGACATCCCCGCGGCCTCATAATCTGTTTCCTGACCGAAATGTGGGAACGCTTCAGCTATTACGGAATGCGAGCGTTGCTCATTTTCTATTTGACGCAACATTTCCTCTTTAGTGATGAAGTTGCAGCCGGTATCTACGGTGCTTATATCTCCCTTGTGTATATCACTCCTGTCATAGGAGGAATTGTCGCTGACCGTTATCTCGGTCCCGCTAAAGCAGTTGTGCTTGGTGCAATCCTGTTGGTTGCCGGCCATATGGGAATGGCAATTGAGGGGTCTCAAGCAGTGGAAGTTACGGTTCAGGGTCAAAGCTTTGTGGAACGTGACCCGCTATACCTTCAGATATTCTATTTATCCCTGGCTCTTATCATCATGGGAGTCGGGTTTCTTAAGGCCAATATCTCTACCATGGTTGGTTCCCTGTACGAGCGCAAAGACCCCCGCCGGGATGGCGCATTCACGCTGTTCTATATGGGTATCAATCTGGGATCGTTTTTCGGAGCAATCGTATGTGGCTTTCTGTTGCAGTACTACGGTTTCAGCTTCGGGTTCGGTGCAGCGGGTGTCGGCATGCTGTTTGGCTTGCTCGTGTTTCTCAGAGGTCAGCATTATTTTGGTGATCTGGCAAAACCTAGAAATCCGGAGTTGCTATCAAGAAAAGTTCTACCGGGAATTAACCAGGAATGGCTTATTTATGGCTTGACTCTGCTTGGCGTCCTCGTTTGTTGGCAGCTCATGCAGAACCGCGCTGTAGTAGGCGGCTTGTTAGGTGCATCACTCGTTGTTATGACTGCTCTGGTCATAGGCTATGCTTTTCTAAAGTGCGAGCCTCATGACAGGAATCGGATGTTGGTATGTCTGGTGCTAATGAGTTATCAGATAATTTTCTGGTCTTTATTCGAACAAACAGGTAGCTCACTAAATCTCATGACAGACCGTAATATTGATCGTGAAATTATGGGCTTCGTCATACCAGCTGCCGCATTTCAGTCAGTCAACGCATTCTTCATTATTACACTGGCTCCGCTGTTCAACATGATGTGGATATTTCTGTCCCGACGAGATTGGGAACCGTCTACACCAATGAAGTTTGCACTGTCACTCATTCAACTTGGTCTGGGATTCCTCTTCCTTGTATACGGCGCGTCATTAGCGAATGATCCAACACAGGTAGCAATGATCTGGATCGTTCTCCTGTACTTACTCCACACAACAGGTGAACTGTGTATCTCCCCTGTCGGGCTTTCAATGACTACAAAGCTCTCTGTGCCCCGGGTCGTGGGCATGATGATGGGTTGCTGGTTCCTCGCCTCCGCGGCAGGAAATTATGTGTCAGGTACTATAGCAGCGATGACCGGCTCCGATACTATAGGTGGTGAGGTAGCAGATCCGGCTGCCGCTCTGGCCAGCTATATGGAGGTCTATTCGACTGCTGGTTGGTACAGCATTGGAGCAGGTGTCGCAGCTATAGTACTAGCGCCCGTTCTGAAGCACTTCATGCACGGTATAAAATAGAGCCAATGTAAGGCAATACTAAATAACAGGAAAAAAGTATGGGTTTTCTACAAGGCAAACGAATTCTGGTACTGGGAGTAGCCAGTAAACTTTCCATAGCATCGGGCATCGCCGCAGCGATGCATCGCGAAGGCGCAGAGCTGGCTTTTACCTACCAGGGAGAAAAACTCAAAGATCGGGTTCTGAAATTTGCCGAGGGCTGGGATTCGGATCGTGTTTACCCCTGTGATGTTACCAGTGACAAGGAAATCTCAGATCTGTTTAGCCAGCTATCAGACAGTTGGGATGGCCTGGACGGAATCGTACACTGTGTCGCATTCGCACCCGGAAACGAGCTTAACGGAAACTATGTGGATGTGACCACGAGGGAAGGATTCAGGACCGCTCATGAAATCAGCTCCTATAGCTTCGTCGCGCTGGCCCAGGCTGGCAGAGAGCTCATGGCAGGACGTAATGGATCATTGCTCACATTGAGCTATCTTGGAGCATTACGCAGCCTGCCCAACTACAACGTAATGGGCTTGGCTAAGGCCAGTCTGGAAGCGAATGTGCGATATATGGCAGCCAGCCTCGGCCCTGAAGGTACCAGAGTGAATGGCATTTCAGCAGGACCCATCAAAACCCTGGCAGCTGCTGGCATCAAGAGCTTTCGCAAAATGCTTGAGTACAATGCAAAGCAAACACCGTTACGTCGCAATGTGACGATAGAAGAAGTAGGAAACTCGGCAGCTTTTCTTTGCTCCGATCTCGCATCAGGAATTTCTGGAGAGATTCTTTATGTGGACGGCGGTTTTAATACGACAGCAATGGGAGCCTTGGAATAAAACTAACGGCTCCCATTATTTAATTAATTCACTGCAGAAAGAGCCAAATCAGAACTGCTCTTCCTCGAGCATAGGCGCACGCACATCAGAATTGCTTCGTAGGTTAATTAGATAAGAACTTAAATCGGCACCACCGAAATCTGTTTTCATCTGCGTGGTTAGTATCGCACGATTTGCCTCGTCCAGATCTTCGAGAGTGCCAGCATTTACGGCGTTTAGTTCTACCAGCACAAACGTGTCATTGGATAGTGTGACACTTGAGTAGAGCGGGCCATTTGTTGGCGTTGGCTCTGAAAAAACGTGCGTAACAAGCTCTCTGTTTACAGAAAAGGCATTTCGGTCGGCAGCCAACGCCTCTATCCATTCCAGTTCGTTTTCAGCCAATAGCGCATCGATATCAGCGCCACTATCGACAGCTATCAGTAACTCTTCGCCAAGTTCCTGTACTGCTTCTCTTTCCATATCAGTACGCAGGATAACTGCTATTTCGGCTTCCACTTCTTCCAGTGGTCTGGGTTGAGCTTCATTGAACTGCTCTACTCTCAACACGACCGAACTATTATCACCCAGCTCTATGACATCGCTATTATTACCGTCCAGTAAAACTTCATCAGAGAAAGCTGCTGAAGCCAGCGACGCATTAGCGAATAATCCTGAGTTTCCGCTTCTTGAAATTGCTTCACTGATTTGGATATCCAGTCCGAGCTGATCGGAAATTGTCTGTAAGTCGCCACTTTCGAATGCAAGATTTGACAAATCTTCAAGGCGCTCTGAGTAGATCAAATCAACCTCAGCACTTTTGAGATCTCTCTCAATTCTCGCCGATACGTCTTCAAAGCTTTCAAATTGCCTGGAATCATCTTCGGTAAGTTTCACCAGATGAACACCGAATTCAGAAATAACTGGCTCAGAAATATCTTCTACAGCAAGTGTACTCAACGCTTGCTCTATTTCCTCAGGGAAAGCGCTGCCATCTGTATATCCAATGTCACCGCCTGCTTCGGCAGATACTGTGTCGACGGAATACTCCAGGGCTAATGCCCCGAAATCTTCGCCATCGATGATTCGCTGACGTACGCTTGAAGCCAGTTCGACAATTTCCGATTCGGAAGCTGATCCAACCTCAAATAATATATGGGAGGCACGCTTTTCTGAGGATCCTTCATAATCATCACGTTCAGTTTCATACTGCGCCAATACTTCGGCTTCATCTACTTCTATTTCGTCTGCAATTTCATTCTTGTCCAACGTAACGTATTCCACCACTACTGTTTCCGGCTGGGTAAATGCCGCCAGGTTTTCCTCATAGTATGCGGCGATGGCATCGTCACTGATTGCTGTCCCAAGTGTTCTGGTGCCCAGAGTGACAGAGACATAACGGAAATCCCTGGTTTGCTGGGTCAATTCTGCAAGTGACGCCAGCTCAGCTTCAGTTACAAAGTTAGAATTCGAGAAAGCGTTAACCAGCTGCCCCATAAGCATTGTCTGACTTAACGCATCGCGGTAAAGCGGTACGTTGTAGCCCTGGCTCGCCATAGTGCGCACTGCCAGATCACCGTCAAAAACGCCATTTATCTGGAAAGATGGGTTATCCAGTATGGAACGATCAATTCGATCAGAAGAAACCAGCATATTCGCATCCAGCGCGGTTTGCCTCATCATAGTTTCCTCGATGAGCTGGTTCAGTGCGATCTGCTCCAGCAACGTCTGATCGAAGTCAGCACCCGCACCGATTGAGCCTAATAAATTCTGAGTACTGAACTGAAGTTGTGCCTCAGTAATTTCTTCACCGTTGACTTCAGCCACGGGTGGCGAGGATATGAATCCGCCAATTATGGATTCAACTCCGAAGAGAGCGAAAACCGCTACGATTAAACCGATAATTACCTTGGCAATTACGCCTTGAGTGTTGTCTCTGATATCTTGCAGCATAATGTCACGTTTTAAAGGGCAGAATGACGAATTCGGCGCCTAGTCTATATCAATTTCCTTTCCAAGTGATGCTTTAAATACGCATCATTCTAAAACTAAAAAGGCGCATCAATGATGCGCCTGAATTAGTGCCGATTTTAAACGGGGTTTCCCGTCTTGGCCTTAATTTTTTACAAAATATTTTGGAAGTTAAGAGCCTTCTAAAAATTAGAAATTTATCAATACAGGACTCTTGAATTTACCAAAATACTTATTAAGAATTAACTGAATCCTTAAGAGCTTTACCCGCTTTAAAGCTGGGTACCCTGGCAGCTTTAATTTCGATAGGGGCGCCAGTTTGAGGATTTCGTCCGGTACGGGCTGCTCTGTTCTTGGTTGCAAAAGTTCCGAATCCAACAAGCACTACAGGATCATCTTTTTTCAAAGAGTCTGTAATCGCGTCGAGCATTGCATCGATCGCACGACCGGCAGCCGCTTTTGGAAGATCAGCACTTGCAGCAACAGCATCTATTAATTCTGATTTATTCACGTTATCCCCTTTTCAATTTGTCAATTTGACATTGTTTTTATTCAAATCACTCGTCATCAACCGGTACAAAAAAAATGGAAATAAACGATCGAATTCTGAGCTCTGAAAGATCTGAATGATTACCCTAAAGTGGCATCGTACCTGCCGTTGGACCAAATCTTTATACCAATTGCCCAAAAGCCGTGTCAACCGAAAACACTGGGTTTAATGGGTATTTATGTGCGTTTCGTCACCACTTTTGTCTTTATCTTCTTTACTGCTTTCTTTCTCCGATTCTGACTTTTTTTCATCACTGGAAGGCGCAGGTTGATACTGGAGAGCATGTTCCAAAACTTCATCAATCCACCTTACCGGAACGATTTCCAAATCGGCTTTGATATTGTCTGGAATTTCTGACAAGTCTCTCTCGTTGTCGGCAGGAATGACCACAGTTTTAATGTTTCCGCGGTGTGCCGCCAACAATTTCTCTTTCAGCCCTCCGATGCGCAGCACCTGACCACGCAATGTAATCTCACCAGTCATTGCCACATCAGCGCGAACTGGAATATTGGTTAGCACTGACACCAGAGCGGTGCACATTCCAACTCCAGCACTGGGACCGTCTTTGGGAGTTGCCCCTTCAGGAACGTGGATATGCAGGTCGAACTTCTCATGAAAATTTGCATCCAGACCTAAGGCTTTCGCCCTGCTTCTGACTACCGTAAAAGCCGCCTGAATCGATTCCTGCATGACATCCCCAAGAGACCCGGTCTTGATAGTCTTACCCTTACCTTCTACAGCGATGGCTTCGATCGTCAGTAATTCACCGCCAACCTGGGTCCATGCCAGGCCATTAACCTGACCAATCTTGTTCTCTTCTTCTGCTTTGCCATAGTCAAACTTTTGAACGCCTGAGTACTTCTCCAGTGCTTCTGGATCAAGAACCACATTGGCATCATCTTTTGACAGGGAGTTTTCTTTCACAACCTTACGGCAAATTTTTGCAATCTCTCGTTCAAGACCACGCACGCCGGCTTCACGGGTGTAGTACCGAATCAAATCGCGAATGGGCTGTTCACCGATTTCTAACTCGTCCTCTGATACACCATTGTTCTTTTTCTGTTTAGGAATCAGATAACGCTCTGCAATGTTTACCTTTTCATCTTCGGTATATCCGGGTATGCGAATCACTTCCATCCGATCGAGCAGTGGTTCTGGAATGTTCATACTGTTTGATGTGCAAACAAACATCACTTCAGATAAATCGTAATCCACTTCGAGATAGTGATCGTTGAAACTGTTGTTTTGCTCCGGATCCAGTACTTCGAGCAATGCCGAAGCCGGGTCTCCCCGATTATCCATCCCCATTTTGTCGATTTCGTCCAGCAGGAACAGCGGATTTTTCACACCGACTTTCGAAAGCTTCTGCAATAATTTTCCAGGCAATGAGCCGATGTAGGTGCGGCGGTGGCCTCGAATTTCAGCCTCGTCCCGCACACCACCAAGCGCCATACGCACAAATTTACGGTTAGTTGCGCGAGCTATGGACTCACCCAGAGAGGTCTTGCCCACACCAGGAGGCCCAACAAGACAAAGAATCGGGCCTTTGAGCTTTTTGACTCGCTTCTGTACTGCCAGGTATTCAAGGATGCGTTCCTTTACTTCTTTCAGACCATAATGATCGGTTTCAAGAATGTCCTCGGCCTTCGCCAGATCCAGGCGAACCTTGCTGCGCTTTTTCCAGGGTATGCTAACCATCCAGTCAAGATAGGTACGGACCACGGAGGCTTCCGAAGACATGGGTGACATCATCTTCAGTTTATTGAGCTCGGACATCGCCTTTTCTTTCGCGTCTTTCGGCATGCCAGCATCGTCGATCTTCTGCTTTAATTCTTCAGCTTCATTGGGAACATCTTCCAGCTCGCCCATTTCTTTCTGAATAGCCTTCATCTGCTCATTCAGATAGTACTCACGCTGACTTTTCTCCATCTGCTTTTTGACGCGACCGCGGATGCGTTTCTCAACCTGAAACAAGTCGATTTCAGATTCGATGAGTGCCATCAGGTGCTCAATTCGCGCTTGTAAGCCAGCCAGTTCCAGCAGGTTCTGTTTCTCTTGCAGCTGCAAAGACATATGTGACGCGATCGTATCTACCAGCCTCCCAGGCTCATCGATGCTGGAGATCGATGTCATCACTTCAGGTGGAATTTTCTTGCTTAGCTGAACGTATTGGTCAAATTGCGAAAGCAGTGATCGAATCAGGAGTGCAGATTCTTTCTCCGGAACCTCTTCAGGCTTCAGAACTTTGATATCAGCCTTGAAGTGATCGCCATCGAAATTCACATCTTTGATCCTGGCTCGGTCGAGACCTTCCACCAGAACTTTGACTGTGCCATCCGGGAGACGAATTAATTGTAAGATTGTTGCAACGGTGCCGATGGCGAACAAATCATCCACACCAGGTTCATCTTCAGACGCATTTTTCTGTGCCACCAGCAGCACTTGCTTATCACTGGCCATCGCCACTTCAAGTGCTTTGATTGACTTCGGCCGACCAACGAAAAGCGGCTGAACTATTTGCGGGTACACCACTACATCACGGAGTGGCAAAAGGGGAAAACTGGAGGTATCAGATACTTCAGTCGGTAAACTCATATACTTCTCTTTACAGGAAATCGCATTCCTGATTTTGTGTCAAACCCCGAGAATTCAAGGCCTGAGTGGCAACTATTCGTCCGCAGCAGATTTGCTTGACTGCTCGATATTTTCATACATCAATAATGGCTCGGATTCACCTTGAATCACGGCAGCATCGATGATGACTTTGCTGACTTTTTCCAGCGAGGGAATCTTGTACATGGTATCCAGTAAAACCGCCTCCATAATGGAGCGGAGACCGCGGGCGCCGGTTTTGCGTTCCTGCGCCTTTCGCGCAATAGCACGCAGGGCATCGTCGCGGAACTGAATTTCCACATCTTCCATCTCAAACAATTTGGCATATTGCTTGGTAAGCGAATTTTTTGGTTCCTTAATGATTCGAACCAAGGCATCCAGGTTTAATTCGTCCAGGGTTGCAATCATCGGCAGCCGACCGACAAATTCAGGAATCAACCCATACTTAACCAGATCTTCTGGCTCAACTCCTCTGAGGGTCTCGCCAACTTTATCTTCCAGTTCCTGGCTCCGAACTTCCGCGGTGAAGCCGATACCACTCTTCTCGGAGCGATCCCGAATGATCTTGTCCAGTCCGGCGAAAGCACCACCACAAATAAACAGAATATTAGAGGTGTCTACCTGCAGAAATTCCTGCTGTGGGTGTTTTCTGCCACCCTGGGGGGGCACTGACGCTACTGTACCTTCAATTAGCTTCAGAAGCGCTTGCTGAACACCCTCTCCGGATACGTCCCTGGTAATAGAAGGGTTATCTGACTTGCGGGAAATCTTGTCGATTTCATCGATGTAGACAATACCTATCTGGGCTTTCTCTACGTCATAATCACATTTCTGTAACAGCTTCTGGATAATGTTTTCAACGTCCTCACCAACATATCCCGCTTCAGTGAGGGTGGTCGCGTCAGCAATGGTGAAAGGTACGTCCAGCAATCGGGCAAGAGTTTCCGCAAGAAGGGTCTTACCCGTACCAGTCGGGCCAACCATCAAAATATTGCTCTTGCTTAGCTCAACATCTGTATTGCCCTTGTCGTAATTGAGCCGTTTGTAATGGTTATAAACCGCGACAGAAAGTACCTTCTTGGCGCTCTCCTGGCCAATCACGTACTCATCAAGAGTATTCTTGATCTCTTCAGGAATAGGCAGCTTGCGAGTGGTGGTTTCTGAATCTTTTTCCTGAATTTCCTCTCTGATGATGTCATTGCATAGATCAACACATTCATCACAGACGAACACCGAAGGACCGGCAATTAGTTTTCGTACTTCGTGCTGGCTTTTGCCGCAGAAAGAGCAGTACAACAACTTACCGTTGTCATCGCCCTTGTTATATTTATCGTCCGACATATTCTCTAACTATCTGAAATAACTTCGATATTCCTGTCTCTAGCGAGCAAGCTAGTGACCCATCAACACCTATTTCCTATTGTCTAAACGAGCAGCTGGCCCAAATTCAGACAAAGCTGCTGTAAATCTCATTTGTGCCAGATTCGGCTGTCTTCACTCACTATTCAAAAATGAAGGCATTGTCCTGTGAATGCAAGTGAAACCTGCGTAATTACTCAGATTCAGGCTCCTTGCCTACCTTAGTATTATCTACTCTTCTATCAATTACTTTATCTACCAGCCCATATTCCAGCGCTTCATTGGCGCTCATGAAATTATCGCGCTCTGTGTCACGGGCTATAGTTTCTTCCGATTGTCCAGTATGTTCTGCAAGTAATACATTAAGCCTTTTACGTATCTTTATGATTTCATTAGCTTGAATTTCAATATCAGATGCCTGGCCCTGGGCTCCTCCGCTAGGCTGATGGATCATCATACGGGCGTGGGGCAGAGCTAATCGCTTACCAGCAGCGCCACCTGCTAAAAGCATGGCGCCCATGCTCGCCGCCTGACCAATGCACATGGTGCTTACATCTGGCTGAATGAACTGCATGGTGTCATATATAGACAATCCTGCTGTGACTGATCCACCGGGTGAATTGATATAGAGGTGGATGTCTTTGTCTGGGTTTTCGGACTCAAGGAACAGCAATTGCGCCACGATCAGGTTGGCCATGTGATCCTCAACCGGGCCAGTCAGGAAAATCACCCGATCTTTCAATAACCTGGAGTAAATATCGTAAGATCTTTCGCCACGAGCGGTTTGCTCTACAACGATTGGGACCAGGGCTGAAACGGGTTCAATTGAACTGCTGGGCATGAATGCACTTCCTGTAACTAAAATTCATCGGTTCCCACCGAAGTACACTCAAGTGTAGCCTGCGAGAGCCAAGGGGGTTGAACTAATTTGACGAGAATTACCTAGTCGTCTGAGCTCGCATCGTCACTGTTTTCTTCACTTTCAGTGGCTGCTGACTCACCAGGCCCTGATTCGGCCTGAATGACTTCCTGATAAGAAACCTGCTTTTCGCCAATTCCTGCTGTTTCTATTATGTAGTCAAAAACCTGATCTTCAATGACAGAAGACTCAATAGCATTGAGTTGTTCTTCATTACTGTAGTACCAATTAACTACTTCTTCTGGCGATTCATAGGTGGAAGCCAGTTCTTCCACAGCTTCTCGCACCTTTACTGGATCAGCCTGCAGATTCTGTTGTCTGATTATTTCTCCCAAAACTAGCCCCAACACTACCCGGCGTTGAGCTTGCTCAGTAAAAATATCATCGGGTAATTGGCTTGGGTCCATGCCCTGGCCACCCATCTGCTGCATCATTTGTTGCTTTAACTGCTGGATCTCCGTTCCGACCAGCGAGCTCGGCGGTGTAACATCAACCATCTCCAGCAACGAATCCATCACTGCATTTTTGAGCTTGTTGCGGCTCGCGATCTTCATCTCCCGCTGCATATTATTGGTGACTTCCTGCTTGAAGGCCTCTTCACCACCTTCTTCTACTCCGAAGCTCTTATAGAACTCCTCATTCACCTCCGGCAGCTTTTGTTCACTAACTGAATTCAACTTAAGGGCGAACTGAACCGCAGCCCCTTTAAGGTCTTCATTGTGATATTCCTCAGGGAAAGTCAGATCAAGTGTGAATTCATCCCCAGCAGACTTACCAATAATGCCGTCTTCAAAGCCCGGAATCATGCGCTCGGAACCTAGCACCAAACTCTGGCCTGCTGCTTTACCACCGGCAAATTCCTCACCGTCCTTGGTACCTGTATAGTCAATGTTGACCATATCTTTGTCCGCAGCTTCGCGATCCACCGATTCCCAGGTCATTCTTTGATTTCGCAGGGTTTCGATCATTTCATCCACGTCGGTGTCCGTGACTTCCGCCGTGAGACGCTCAGCTTTCACGGTACTCAGGTCCGGCAATTCAATCTCCGGGTAGACTTCGATAATGGCAGTAAATTCCAGATCCTGCCCTTCTTCCGCTTTGGTAGATTCAATTCGAGGCTGTCCGGCGGGTTTCAGGCTTTCGGCAGAAATAGCTTCATAAAAAGTCTGACTCATCAGTTCGCCAACAACTTCCTGTCTGACACCTTTACCGAACTTGTTCTTGACGACTTTCATTGGGACTTTGCCCTGGCGAAAGCCATTAAGACGGATTGTCTTCGCCGCCTCCTGTAGCCGCTCATTGACGGCTGAGTCGACGCGATCACTGGGCACAGCTATCGTCAGCTTGCGCTCCAATCCTTCCATAGTTTCGACTGAAACCTGCATGTTCTAACCTCGTTGATGATCTATTGATCAGTTTTTCGATAGGTAACCGCTAACCGGGCAGCACTTATTGCCGCCGCATCCGGTCTTTTGCAAAGCGCCGGAGTGCTTAATTCCTGATATTTCAATGAGTTAAGTTGATTTGCTACGGTCGTGAAGAGCGCGATTTTCCCATATCAAAATGCCAACTTCAATGCTTCAGGTTGGAGCTGTATACCCAGCCCTCGTCTGGTCTGCAGCTTAATAATCAGTGTAGAAGCAAATAGAATATTTACCGGCTACTGTAACATTGGCGGCCAGGGTTCCCGATCAGTAAAAAATATCTAACAGGTTGCATCCCCATGAGTTCGCAAAAAGTATTCGGCGTGGTTCTGGCCGGTGGGCGTGGGCGTCGAATGGGAAATGAAATAAAGCCTTTGGCTCGCCTGGGGAATCAGAACTTGATCGAACATGTTATTGAGTTAGCCGAGCCCCAGGTGAGCCGCCTGGTACTTTCTGTCAATCACCATCAGGATCGTTATGGATACCTGAATCTTCCGCTGGTAACAGATCACATTGAGCCTGGTAGTGGTCCGTTGAGCGGCATAGTAAGCAGTATGCTCTGGTTAACGGAAAATGATGAAGTGCAATCGCAGGACTTTATTGCCTGCTTTCCCGCTGATGTACCACGTTTCCCCACCGATGCGGTCAAAGTATTAGTACAAAGCACAGACGTTAGTGGAAGCGACGCTGCGGTCTACGAGGCTGACGGGCAAATACAGCCACTGTTCTCAATCTGGCGATTCAGCCTTCTGGGCGTGCTTTCAAAGTTGCTCAAATCCGGTGCCAAAGGTCCCAGGTTGGTGTTACCCAGCATCAATCATTCAATCGTTAAAATTAACACTGTGCATAGCCTGGAGTTTCTCAATATAAACTCCCCTGAGGAACTTGCTTTTGCTCAAAATCTGGTCAATGACTCCTGAAAATTGTACGGAAAAAATTCACCAACATTCTGTGGAATATTTTCTGAGTATTAAGTGCTGTCTCTAGACGCTTGTTTGGCCAAGAAAAAACGCCTGCCCCGAGTTTTAAGAAAGATGAGTAACTCCCTGTATTTAAAGAATTAATTGTGTTGCTCAAATCTTAACCAACAGAAACAGGCTTAACTCACTGGCATGTAATTTGCGCACTTCTTTTTTATAGTCATCGACCTTAATGTGCGGATACTCGCTAGTTTGAGGTTACGTACCACCTTCGGATGGAACTGACATTTTGTCGGTTGTAGCCTTAAACTAGCGAAGACCATTATGGTAGAAGCCTGTTTAGGACATTATTTGCCTAGTCAGCAGATATCGGCACTGTCCAGGTAACAAAATGGAATTTCAGCTTGCAAGCTGTTAAAAAGAAGACGCTCCCAATAACAAGAAATTGAAGCAATGCTGCGCAAAAACATGCCGCATTCAATCAAAGCCGAACAACAGGTATTTTAATCAGTCATGGCCCAATCCCGATTGCAAGATTCACCAGCCGTTGAACCTCCCGAGCGAAGTGAACGGGTATTCAGCGAACAGGACCTCTGGTATTTCCGCACCCGCGAAGGAAAAGCAATTGGTCCCTTCCGCTATCGTTCTGAAGCGGAAAGCAATCTGGACAGATTTATGGCCGAATTAAGAGAAAGGCTGGACTGCCACCCGGTGGACTAGGGCTTTCTGCCTGGCGGGCCGCCTCCCTATCTTCCCCAGAAAAACTCTATGCCTCAGGGATTCCGCTGCGTTAAACTGCGCCTAGCCAACTTGCCAGTACCCGCTTAATGAATTCCTTCGCCCAAACCCAGCGCACAATAACTATCGCGTACGGTCCAGGATACGCCAATAGTGAGATTTGGAAGGATCTTCACTCAAAATTGGTCATTCCAACCGAGATTGTGTCTATCACGGCCGCGCAAAGATACAACCCGGCCCTGATCTTGCTGGACCATCATCTACTGCGTGAAAAAGACTACCCCAGCTGGATGGAAGAGTTCCCTGATGCCATTTTCCTTTGCACGGAATCTGTGAATATTGATGCAGATCTTGTCCTTGAAAATAGCCTGCCCTATCGCCAAACCTGCAAGTTGCTGGAAATGGCCTGCTATCAATGGGTGCTGAAGAGCGAGAAAGCCGAGAAGGCCAGATTGCGGGACACCAGTTTTCGCTACCTGAATAAATTAGCCGATATTAGTATTTCCTTGTCCGCCGAAGACGACCTGATGACCCTGTTGAGGAAGATTCTGTCTGAAGGTCAGAATATTGCTTGTTGCGATGCGGCGTCGCTTTTCTTGATCAACGACATTAATGACCATGAAAGGGAACTGGTCTTTAAATTAACGCAGAATGACTCAATGGAATTTCCCTTTGAGGAACTCCGTTTCCCACTCGATGAATCTTCAGTGGCAGGCTATGTCGCCCTAACTGACAGCGAATTAAATATACCTGACGCCTATCAATTATCCGACACAGTCCCTTATACGTTTAACCAGTCGTTTGATAAGAGAACTGGTTATAGAACAAAGTCAATTTTCGCAATCCCCCTCGCCAATAAACAGAAAGAAGTCATCGGGGTGTTGCAGTTTATCAATCGCAAAAAAGCGCGTTCTCTCAAAATCGCTGATGAAAAGTCTGCCCTTGCTTACACACTGCCATTCGATAGCGACATTAACGTGCTGCTCCAGGCCTTGGCCAGCCAGGCTGGTATTGCAATTGAGAACACTGTTCTTCAGAACGAAATCAAAGCTCTGTTTGAAGGCTTTGTAAATGCTTCGGTAGCTGCAATTGAACAACGAGACCCTACGACGAGCGGACATTCGTTTCGGGTGGCAGATTTGTGTGTTGATCTTGCAGAATCTGTTTCTGTTTCCAATATCACCAGATTACGTAATACCCGATTTACCGAAGCGGAAGTTCGCGAGCTTCGCTATGCTGCCTTGTTACATGACTTTGGAAAAGTTGGTGTGCGGGAATCGGTGCTTGTTAAAGAGAAGAAATTAACAGCAGGCAGTCTTGAAAAAATTCAGTATCGCATCCTCCTTGCAAAAGAGCGATTAAAAACACAAGCACTCACCAAGCAGCTTGCAATGTTCCGCAATGGCGGATTCGATGAATCCAGATTTACCCAGATTGATCGCCAGCTAGATATCGACAGCCGGCTCATGGATGAATTCTACGAATCAATAATTGAAGTAAACGAACCAAGTATCCTGAACCAGGATAACAAGGAAATGCTCGAGAAGATCAATGCCTATCGTCTCGATAGCCAGGATGAAGAGTTGGCGATTCTTACACCAGACGAATTTTCGCTACTGTCTATAGCTAAAGGTAGTTTGTCACCAACTGAGCGGAAAGAGATCGAGTCTCATGTGGTGCATACACAGAATTTTCTTAATCACATTCCATGGACGAAGGAATTTCAGAATGTTCCTACGATTGCTGCGGCTCACCATGAAAAACTGGACGGTAGTGGCTATCCATACGGCATGACAGAATCGGAGATTCCTCTGCCTTCCAAGATTATGACTATCTGTGATATCTACGACGCACTTACCGCTTCTGATCGGCCTTATAAGCCAGCAATGAAAGCCGAACAGGCAATCAATATCCTGGTGGAAGAATCAGACAAGGGTTTAATCGATGGTGATCTCGTGCAGGTCTTCATCGATGCCAAAGTGTTCAGGGTTATTGATAATAAGGAGTATTCAGATTCATCTGAATTTAATGGCTTCAGTCACCATCCTTGCGATCATGACCTTCATGATGATAACCACCGTCATCAAGACTGAAATTCATTTCAGAACATAGACAGAATTAGTAATCAGGCTGCAAGCGGCATTGAAGTCGGTCTGTGTACTTGCATACGTGCGAACACAGAATCCATTCCTTCAAGGAAAAAGAAGTATCCTCTGTTTGGAACACGGAAATATCGAGACGTCGGTATTCTTGAACGCATAAATTCACAATCCGTACGCATGGACAAGTGATCTGATTTTCCCTGCCAGATTGTCACTGGCACTTCTAAGTTCTCCAGCATGAAATCGAGTTTCCGATAACAGTTCGCTAAATCCTGGGCTAGTCCCCTGGCGCCTTGTCTCATCACTTCCCTTTGATCAAGATCCAGAATACTTGAGGTTTTCGACTTCTGTAACGCTCTCTGGTCCGAGTCGCAGAGTAGTTTTTTAATTTGATCAATCGAGTGATAACTGTTTTCTCTTGGCAAAGCATATTTGGCTCGAATAAACAGGTTGACTGCTCGTGGTGCGATTTTTTGCCAGTACCTAGCGAGTGTTGATTTCTGCTCGGCTTCCTTAAAGGAACTCCCGGGCACGCCACCAAGACTGAGAACCTCAGTGACTCGATGCTTGAAGTGATAAGCCAGCATCAAGGCGAAAATGCCACCAGACCCCAAGGACAGTACTGCAAACTTTTCTATTTCCAGTAAATTGGCTAACTCAATTACATCCTGAGCGAAGGTTTCCGGACACGCATCCGAATAAAAGTCGCTACAACCAATTCCGGGACGATCTACAGCGATTAAGCGATAACCAAATGCTTTCGCTGCACTATGGAAAAATGTGCATTCTAGTCTTGAGCTGCCGCTATCATGGAAGTAAAACATGGGGAAGCCCAGCGCAGAACCGTATTCCTGGTAAGCTATCTGGTGGTTAGTAGAAAGTAGTACGCGGTCTGAAGGCTCAGGGTGCAATTGATTGATTTTATTAAAGTTTGTCTGTGAATTGATGGCTGACTTAGCATTCATTGCGCACCCTTTCGTTCAGTCTGCAAGGTCTGGATAATAAGTGGGAATAATTCCCACGTCAAATAGTAGCAAATCCGTGTGACATTTTTTTGACCGGGTGCTCATATCAGATCGTGGTGGGAAATTTGCTCAGTACTAACAAATGTGGGAATATTTCCCACAGGTTAAAATAACGTGGGATTAATTCCCACTTACCACATATACTCCTCTATATGTCGACCAGTACAGACGAAAGCCCAGCAGTAGGACCACCATCAAGCTTGATGCGGGCCCTAAGCAAGCTATTGCGCCCGCTAATTAAGCTCCTACTGCACTACCAATTCACCTACCCGCAATTTATCGCGCTGTTGAAATCCCTCTATGTCGAAGTTGCAGAAGAGGAGTTTAAAGTAGGCGAAAAAAGGCAGTCCGACAGCCGCATTCACCTTCTAACAGGTGTTCACAGGAAAGATGTAAAGCGACTACGTGCTGAAGAACACGAAGACAATCCAGCCCCGGACTCCGTGTCTACAGGGGCGCGACTAATTGCCCATTGGCTTGGCAACCCTGATTTGACTGATGATGAAGGTAAACCTCTGCCTCTCCTGCTGCGTTCTAGTGATTCAGAAACTCCAAGCTTTGAGTCACTTGTTGCTGTAGTGGTAAAGCAAGACATACGCCCCCGAGTCATCCTGGACGAATGGATTCGACTTGGAATAGCCGAGCTAAAAGAAGACAAAGTTGTTTTAAATTCAGGTGCCTTCACACCAGAGCATGGTTTTGACGAAAAGGTTTTCTTCTTTGGTAAAAATTTACAGGATCACATTACGGCTGGCAGTAGCAATCTGCTGGGGAACAAGCCTTTTTATTTCGATAGAAGTGTTTATTATGACAAGCTATCTAAGCAATCAGTGCAAGAACTCAGTACATTGGCTAGCAAGCTCGGTATGGAGGCGCTTACCGCAATGAATAAGGAAGCGCTTAATAAGCAGCAGCTTGATGCCGATAATGAAGCAGCGCATCACAGAATCAATTTTGGTGTGTTTAATTTCAATTCTGTTCCCCGTGATGAAAAATGAAACGAAAAGCGATCATCGCGGTAGTCTTTCTTCAAAACGTCGGTGTTTTACGGGGTAAATCGTAATTGTTTACTGGACCGTTACAACTAAAACATCTTAACAGGGCACTAATTGCAAGCCTGCTTGCCTTGCTGTTGAGTCTGGCCACGTATAACAGTAGTGGTGTAATTCGAGGCGGTGATGAAGACGAGGGAAGCGGCGTCGGAGGCACCGGCCGCACATTTCAGACACATGAACCAACTGGTAGTGGTCTGGGAGGAACAGGATTCAGGCCCTACCTTGGATATAGCAATTCCGCTGACAAAGAAACCGGAGAAATCGAAATAATCCAGCATCCCCAGGATAAAAACCTCTCCGTTGCTCAAAGCATTAGTGACTCATTCGTTAATCTGAAACAACCCACTCCGCTGCTTGCAGAGCCGATTGACCATAGCATTGTTGTTGCAGACTCTGAGCAAGTAACTCGAGATTCCGCGCCCATTTCCATTGCCGAATCAATTCAGTGGGAAATTGATAGCCAAATAATTTCCCTCGAGTCATCAAGGCAATTGCTCGCTCTAAATGCTATAGAGGGTGTAAGACCTGATGCTGTTCCGGCTGTGGAAGATTCTGCGGTCGCTGAAGCTACTGACGAAATTAAGATAGAAGAGAATAAGCGTTCTGACTCAGCTAACGAGAACGAAGAACAACCCATTAGCTGGCTTACCCTGGCGCAACATCTCAATTCGAATGTTGGTCACTCAGATCAAGAAAGGGAACTGGCTACCGCATCCGCTGAACCAGAATCCGCTATTGCGGAACGGCCCGAGCGATTTCAGCGCCCTGCTCTCCCTCCAGTTCAGAGAATTCAGCCTGTGCATCGTACCGGGTTATTGCCGCCCAGAATCAGACCACTGAGACTCTAGTATTCCAGAGTGTAGAGAGAATCCGACCGAAATCCTGCTTTGCCGTAGACTAAGATTTACCAGCTATAGCGCAGGGAACTGTAGATGCTCCATTCGGGGCTGGCATTCGTAAAGCCTTTACTTAACAGAGTTGTGAGACTCCACTTTCTGGAAAAGCGCCAGCTAAGATAAGGGCTGAGATCATGGCTCTCGGGCGTAAATACGGAAGCCCTTTCCCTATAGTCGTAGAAGACTCCTCCGGAAAGCTCGGCATTAAAATTTGATGCAAAACCCAGCTGCATGGTAAAGCCATCCTCCAATCCTGCGAATAAATCAGACTTTCCTCTTACACTGTAACCCAGGCTGGAAAACAGCAGCACAGACCGCCATTGCTGACTAATGTCCAATTGAAGGTTGAAATCGGTCTCTCCAGTGCCCAGGCCTTTGCGCTCATCTGCTGTCGGGATCTTTACATCAAACCGTAAGTCCACAAATGGTCCGTATTCGGAAACCGGAGAGAAATGATGGATGAGAGTAGCGACCGTATCGCCAAGGCCTTTTTCTGTAGTTATCTGGGATCCCGCCACAGCCCGATTTATGCCTCCAACATTTATTAACACGGCACCTGGACCTTCTACTTCCAGGTGGGAGGCAACCAGCTGAATTCCCCATTTTGCGCTGTCAAATTCATAACTGACAGGGAAATAGGTGATGTCCGTATCCTGAAGAAGGCCGAAATCGCCCCGCGCCCTGTACATACCTGCCGAGAATGCCTGGCCCATTTCAGAGCCATCTTGTACAGATTGACCATATGCCGCAGACGCCCAGAGTGTCAGCGCGCACAGCAAGGAGATGATATGGGGTTTCAAACGGTGATACCTGATTCTCGACTGGAGGCGGAAGTTTAGCCAGCAAGGGCCGAGAATTGCCAGTAAGCCGTAGAAAATCTGTCCTTTTGCCGCTTGCGGCCTTCAGATTCGTGGGAATAAGCAGGTTTATGCATCACTGCACTAAAGACTAGCCCCGTATATCCCACAAAATATATGAATATCTTGATCCGCTTCACAGTTCTTCAAAGCTGCCCCGGATGGGCTATTGCAGCACTTTAATCCGCAGGTAAAGTAAGACTGTAGCAAGCTTTTTTGGTTACAATGCTGGAAGTCCAGAGGCCGCATAATCTCTGGCATTTCAGTCACTGAAGTTCGCTTCTCAAAATAATAACGGACAACAACATGAATAAGCATCGTCTGCTCCTGGCTCCTTTACTATGTCTCGGGATCCAGTGGTCTGCATATGCAGCAGAAAACGTGTCACCTTTCGGGGAGATGGATCGTTTGAACAACGCTGGCCAATTCCAGGAAGCTTTCAATCTGGGCTCCGATAACCTTGAAGAATGGGAAGGAGATCCGGAATTCGACTTCGCCTATGGTCTGGCTGCCCTTGAGTCGGGCAACGCCAATGAATCGGTATTTGCTCTTGAGCGAGTCGCGGCAACCGCTCCGACAGGTGTGTTAAGAGAGCGAGCACGCCTGGAGCTGGCCAGGGCTTACTTCGTAACCAATAACCTTACTGCTGCTGAGAACTTGTTCAATGTGGTTCTGCAAAACAACCCTCCCGACAACGTTCGACAAAATATAGAAGCATTTCTTCAGCTCATCGAAGCCCGTCGGAATCAGCAGTCTGCCTCATTCAGTTGGACAGTAGCGTCAGCAATAGGTCAGGACGGCAATATTAATAGCGCCACCAGCAATAGTTTCATTGATACACCTTTAATCGGACAGATCGAACTGGATCCCAATGGGCAGGAAACTGAAGACGAGTTTAATAACACGACCCTGACAATGAACTACAACTACCCATTTACTCGGGATCGCGCTCTTGATGTAAACGTTAATCTGGGTCACCTGGATAATTTTGGTACTGATCAATTCGATGTTAGCAACGTTAGAGCAGAAGTCGCGTATACCTGGGGTGATGATGTCGATCGCTTCCGTCACGGATTTGCTGTAGGAGAGGTTTATCTCGATGGCAGTGGCTTCCAGGATTCAGTCGCACTCAATAGCTCTTGGCAGCATGTAGGTAGCAACGGTTGGTATCAGAGTGCTTCTGTTTCCTACACACAAATTCGATATGACACCAGTGACGCAGCGAGCAATGCTTTGAGAGACGTCGATCAGCTGTTATTTACTGGTGGATTAACAAAGATTGCAGGCCAGTTCACACACTCTTTCAATCTCTATCATGCAGACGAAGACCCCGAGAACCCCAATGGTGGCGAGCATAATGGGCGACGATTCACTGGCTTGGCATATAGCCTGCTTTACCGCATGAACGCACAACACACGCCATACCTTCGTGCATCTGTTCAGGACGTTGAACATGACAGCGAACACCCAGTCTTCTTCAACACTGTTCGCAGCGATGAAAACCAATCGATTACTGCAGGTTGGTTCTGGCAACTAACGCGGGATCTTATGATTACCGCAGAAGCCTCATATACAGATAATTCCAGCGATATCCAGCTGTTCGACTACTCAAGGTTTAAATATCAAGCTGGGTTCAGGTATCAGTTCTAATACTTAACAAATTTTGATTTACGTTCGGCGATTTACTATGAAGCAACTGTACAAGAGACTAATTGAAAGAAGCTGTTTCAACCTGTTGGTACTATGTCTCGCTCTTTACTCACCTGGCTCTTACTCCCAGGAACAGGAGCTTGCAGGTCGTGTAGTTGCGGTTAACGGACAGGTTTCTGCAGTAGATTCATCCGGCGGATCCCGCTCTCTGGCACGCCGATCAGAAATTTATGTCGGTGACACTGTAGTTACGGACTCCTCCTCATTCGCTCAAATCCGCATGACAGATTCAGCGATAGTCTCTTTGCAAGAGCTAACGCAGTTTGAAATTGTTGCTTATAGTTACGAACAAAATCCCAGTAGTGATACTTCCACCTTACGCTTGATTGAAGGTGGCTTTCGTACCATAACAGGTAGTATTGGGGAACAGGATCCCTCTTCTTACAGTGTACAAACTGAATTCGCCACTATTGGTATCCGCGGAACGGACTTTTCAATTGTCATTCCTGTAACACTGGATGCCGCTGGCAACCCGGTTCCTACCGATGATCTCTATGCTGGTATTTTTGATGGCACCGCGGATATCTCAAACATAGCTGGCACACTGGGTATTGGTGTTGGCGAAGATTATGACTACGCCGTGGTATTTGAGCCTAATCAACCTCCGGTAGGTTTAACCATTCAACCCGATGAGCTCGGCCAGGTAGCCGTTCTGACCGTTACTGTCCCGGATGAAGACGACGGTGGTGACGGCGGAGATGGTGGCGACGGCGGAGACGGTGGCGACGGTGGCGACGGCGGAGACGGTGGCGACGGCGGAGACGGTGGCGACGGCGGAGACGGTGGCGACGGCGGAGACGGTGGCGACGGCGGAGACGGTGGCGACGGCGGAGACGGTGGTGCTGGCGGAGACGCTGGTGGTGACGGCGGAGACGGTGGCGCTGGCGGAGATGCTGGTGGTGCCGGCGGAGACGGTGGCGCCGGCGGAGACGGTGGCGCTGGCGGAGATGCTGGCGGTGCCGGCGGAGGAAACGCCGGTGGAGCCGCAGGTGGTGCCATTGGAGGTGCCGGTGGTGCCGGTGGTGGTAATGCCTTAGCCGGTCTTAGCGGTGCCGCCCCTACCCCAACACTGGCTGATCAGCAAAATACTGGTATAGACACCTCAGGGCTTGCAGTACTCACGGATACCAGTGCTCTCCAGGTAAACCCCAACGAAACCAGCGGTGACGGCACGATTGACTGTGCTGTTAACACCAATATCCCGGCCTGCCGACCGGAAGAAGATGAAGAACAGGAGCAGCCAGAACCCGAACCTGAACCCGAGCCAGAACCTGAACCGGAGCCGGAACCAGAGCCTGAGCCAGAACCCGAGCCTGAGCCTGAGCCAGAACCGGAGCCTGAGCCTGAGCCTGAGCCTGAGCCTGAGCCTGAGCCCGAGCCGGAACCAGAGCCTGAGCCAGAACCCGAGCCTGAGCCTGAGCCAGAACCCGAGCCTGAACCGGAGCCTGAAGAAGAGGAAGAAGACGAAGGCGGTTCACCACCAGTTGTGGTACCTCCTACTACTGCATTTGGATTCTCAACGTCCGAGATTAATGATATAGACCGCCCTGCTTTTGTAACCAGCAGGCACGGTATCTTTCATGGGCTGTCAAACGACCATGAAAATGATCCTACAAATCCTCATTTTGTTTCGACCAGCTTTCTCGATCGTACGATCAACAACAATAATTCGGCTCGCGCTCTTGATATAGATAGCGTTGGGCCAGAATTCTTTAACCCAACTGTTGGTGGTTTCCAGATTGGAAGCGATGGTCAAGCCCAGTGGGGTGTCTGGGACGGCACCGCATCAGGAGTTTCATTCAATAATTACACTGACAGTGACACCTTGAGTTCGCCTGTTAACCTAACTACCAGTGGCGCCAAGCTTCACACGTATAATGCTGAGTTAATGATGTGGGATGAAGACGACGTTTTCGATCCTGTTCAATTACTGTCAGGAGCACCCACCAATATTCAATCATTTACAGGTCAGATACAGCTCAACCCCGGAGTTAGTAATTCAGACTTTTTTGTTGTCACGGAAGGCTTCACTGCCGCTGGAGACCCTTCTTTCACAGGTAGCCTCTACTTTGACTTCAACACAGGACAAAGCGCAGTAGCTGACGAAATAGCCTTGTGTTTTGGCGCTTGCACGCCCAGTGATGTCGGTGAATCTTACTGGCCTCTACTGACAACTGACACTACAGTGGCGTTCCAGAATTTTGGTGCCAGCTATGTTTCAAACCTTGGTGTACCCGACGTATTCTACCTTGAAGACCTGGCGAATATAGGAGGCACCGCTAATGTGATCGAGAGAAGCTCTGATGCGATTTTTATCGGCGCTAATCGAGTGGTCAAAAACGATGTTGGCGGATGGTTCGTGGGCGATGACACTAACCCGGGGCTCATGTTGGCTTTCTCTGCTGACAGCACTGCCTGGTCTACAACCTCGAGCTCATTAACAAGCGCGGTAAACGGTAGTACGTCAGCAACTCGTTGGATTAGCGGTGGTGTGTTGTTTACCGAAAACAATGACTACAGGTCCGATGAAGCCGGATTCGTAATCGATGGCATTGATAATGATATTTCCAAGTTTGGTTTCATTGTTAATACCGATAATGACGGTCTGATTTTTGGCGGTGCCACATCAGTAGACGACCCCGCCTCTACCAGCATAAACACAAGTACCAATAGCGAAGGTTCTGTTTCAACAGCTTCGCTGACGACAGATATCATTACCAGTACGACTGATACATTCGGCGACGGAATTTCTGCCAAGAATTTTCGAATTGCAGAACGAACCAGCGGACACAGCAATCTGTCCTCATTCTCATTGGTTAATGACTTTTCTGATGATTCAAATGCACTCCCCCTGATCTGGGGAACCTGGGCCGCATCTGGCGTAGTGAGTGATTTCAGAATCTTCAATGACGGACACAATAACAGACTCGGTGATCGATCTGACGTCACCAACGTTGCTGCTGATAATGTGATTGTTGCGAGTTTCGATCCAGCCAGTTTGAGCACCTTGAACAGTTTCAGTCACGACAGCTACTTTTCAGTAGATGTGGGCATTTCTGCAGACTCACTGTTCCATGACGAAGCGTATGACGAAGTAGTCAGAGCCTCGTTTTACCTTGATATCGCTAACGCGGATATCAGGGATTTCAGGCTTATTGCTTGTCAAACCTGTGATGGCTCCAGCGATATCCTTTGGGATTCAAAACTGGTTAACAGCAGCGTGCTGCGGAATGATGGTAGCTTCAAGGTACACGTCACTTCAGGCCTGATAGATGAAACGGATCCTTTCACCGGAATATTCGAAGGAGCATTTCTGGGCAGCGCCGGTGAAGGTGTGGCTGGAGCATTTAGCTTTGCGGAAACCGGTGGTGCTCTCAAGATATTCAGCGGCGGATTAGTCTATCGCCAGCAAGATCTTCTGGATAGCACTGAAATAAATACCGTTACCAGCGAAAACAGATTTGGTGCCATCCTGACCCAGAACAGTGTCCATTACGAAGACAATAACTCATCAGACTTTATACCCAAGCAAGTCTTTGGCTGGACAAACGCATCAGCCATTGGCGCGAGTTCCTCGCCGCAAGATGGGCTACTGCTATCCAACAACACATTCAGCAATATCCAGAGCCGATTTTCGGAAGGACCGACTGTATTCAACGGCGAAGGCTTCTCTCTTGGCTTTCTATTCGATGAAGCAAATGCTGATATAGCTACTGAAGACTCTACCAATAGCAGCAAACTGAACGACTTTAATATCGATTGGGCAATATTCTCTGACTCTACCCTCGATCAGTATCAGTTGTATGATGACCAGGGTCTATTGAACGAAGTACAGAATCTGGACATATCTGGCAAGTATCTCTGGTTGTCGGCTGAGCCAGCATATAGCGGCAGCTTCCTGAGTGGTGTTGGTAGATTCAGCGCAACGACCACAAACCTCTTCAGCAGGGATGACGGAGAGGATTCAAGTACCTTTGCGGCAACTGTAGATGGATCATTCTTTTTCAACCTTGATACCGGAATGATGGAAACTGACGACCTGGTCCTCACTGTTCCAGCAGCGGGCAGCAGACCACTGCAGGAGTGGCGGTTTGGAAATTTCGAATTAGGTTCTATCTCTGGCAAAGGGCTATTCAATCAGGATATTTCCAACGCAGGCGATCTCTGGGAAGGAGCCACTCCGGCAGACACCGGTATCGATTTTGATGCTCAAATTTCCGGCTGGGCAGTAAAAAATAGTACGGAATGGGGGTTCGCTTTGGGATTCGACATATCCACTGCCGATAATACAGCCGGTCGCAAAGAGCTGCTGGGAGCAAGCCTGTTCGAAGCCACACCTTTAGCCGATGATGATGATTTTAAACTCGCCTTCGATGGATTTGGTTTCGCCCTGCTTCCTGACGTAGATGCCGGTGATGAAACAAACGAACGCATGACCATCCTTGGCAATTCAGTCAGCAACACAGGATCACCTGATTTCCTCGGACCAGAAGTAATAAGTTTCGAAGGTGGGACAATGGATTTGAGCACCTTGTTCACCTCTAGTCCTGATCGAATCTTCTCCGTAAATCTCAGCACTTCTCGAGACGATTATCTCCAGGATCCTGGACCTTGGACCGGCGAGTGGTTTGGCTGGGATGCAGGTAATAGTGGCGACCGTCGCGTTCTCACCGACGTCTCCGGCGACATAGCCAGCTATTATGATGCCACGGCGTATGGGGCCTTTGTGTTCACTGTACCTTATAGCCAGGTAGCCCCAGTGAGCAGTTTTACCGGCTCTACTACATTGACGTCACTACCTACTGGACAGAGTTTCCTGGGCGGGTCCAGCTTCGGCACCATTCAGAGTGTCTTCGCTGCATTTGACGTCGATCTGGATTCCGGTGCGGTGACGGATGGGCAGCTTGGCGTAAAGATCAGCGGAACCGGAGCTAACACAGGGAATACACAAGCCTGGCAAGTAGGATTTACTGGCTCACTAACCGAACTTCAGGATTCAGATACGCCTGCAAATAGTGTCGGATTCATCAAATTTAGTCAGTCAACCAGTAACTTCACTGGCAGTAAGCTATTGCTCAACGATGTAGATACCACTAAGACAATTGATGGGGAAATTACCGGGATTTTCATGGAGTCCAGTGGTGACTTCGGAATTGTAGGCGGGTTTAACCTTGCGGAAACCGGAGACCCATCCAATTTTGTTTACGGTGGATTTACGTTATACGAGGATGAATTTCTAACCGCGCAGGAAATCAATGTGGGATTCAACGCGGTAGGTCTGTTTACTACCGCCTCTCCCAGAACTGGCGATCTGACAGCTACCTATGCATCACCAGTGATTAATAACACCAGCAAAGGCACCGAAATTTTCAGTCCCCGTGCGCTTAGCAATCCTTTTGACGAAGGCGATCTCACCGATGAATTTAGCCTCTTAGGCGGCGGTGATTCAATTTTACGTCAGGGAACAACTGTAAGATCAGCAAGCACGAGCCTGTCCAGTTTTGGTATTGATGTCTGGGGTTCCTGGATTGGCGATCCTTCCTCAGGTCCCAAAGAATTCGACAAGATCGCCCATGCTGCCGGCGGTGGCGAAGGGACAACCATTAATGGCTTTGAGTCCTACTGGTTTATCGCTGACCCGTCCCCCAGTTCAGCTATTACAGGATACGGCTCTACTGAGACCTTTGGTGGCTTACAGACAAGTGGAAACATCCTTGCGTTACAAGGAAGTTACTCTGTATCTGCTGCCGGGACCGGATTGCCAGCCTACTACGCAATCGATCCTTCCAATGTGAATACAAAGTTTCAGTTTACTGTGGACTTCACATCAGCCACTGTATCTGGTGGCAGTCTGGTAATTTATGCTGATAAAGCGGGTGATCCCATTCGCTGGGCAGCCGACTTTACCGGAACCAGAGATCATGCGGATACTGGTGTGTTGTTTGATCTGGCGGTTATAGACAACCTCAATGATAACGTGCAGAACACTAACTCTGAGTCCACTCTGGGCACAGCCCTGTCCGGTGACATCATCGGTTACTTCACCGGTGACAGTGGCGGCACTCCTGATGGTATAGGGTTCACCTTCAATCTGTTTCAGGCTGCAGGTGGCTCAAGTGACGGTGATGCCCACTCACTATTCGGTACTATTCTGATTTCGCCAAATAGTGTTGCTATGTTGACAGCACCAGAACCAAGTATCGATGAGCACAATGTTTCCTGGGGAACCTGGAACAATCCAATCGACGAAAACTGGGTCGTAGTAACGCCCGAAGTCGATGGACAGGTTGAGCTGCAGACGGCTAATCACATCGCCAACATTACCCCTACTCCTGTAGCCAATATGCAGGGAACCGCATCCTACGCTTCAGGTGCTGCCTCATCGTTTATTGGTAGTGGCAGCGCGGGGGATGTAAGCCAGGTAGTTGCAGGTATGAACGTGGACTTCGATACAGGCCAGATCAGCAATGGTCTGCTTCAGGTGGAGGTCGCAAACTCCCAGGCCTGGGAAATCGACTTTAGCGGCAGCGTCAATGGAGGTCTGGTAGATCTGAATGCAATTGGAGGAACTCTTTCTGATCCCGGCGGCATAATCAGTAACTCGATCGATGCCAATCTAGGTGGCGTGTTCACTGGTAATCATGCTGAAGCCTTTGTTGGTGGCTTTGATCTTCTCGATCAGATCAACGAACTTAATCAGGTAGATGGTATCTACACAATCGAACGATAAGGGCTTGCATTTTCTTAAACAAAATTAAAGGGGCTCTCTGGCCCCTTTTATTTTAGTCTTTCATCAGCATTTACTGAGTTCGCACCATTCCCATCTCTATTTAGGCGACATAGGATGTCAATGAGTAGGATCTAACTCCACTCTTCTCTCTACTTAAGTCCCCTCTTCTTCGGATTTATCAAAATTCAGAGACGCCGAATTAATGCAGTAGCGCAGGCCAGTCTCAGGCGGTCCGTCCGGGAATACGTGACCCAGGTGGGAACCGCAGTTCTGACAAACCACTTCCGTTCTGATCATGCCATGGGAATTGTCGGGCAGTTCTTTCACTGAATTGTCATTCGCCGGCTTGTAAAAGCTGGGCCAACCGGATCCCGAGTCATATTTCGTCTCAGACGAAAACAGGGGCTCCCCACAGGCGGCACAACAGTAAGTGCCATCATCTTTCAAATCCCAGTATTCGCCGGTAAATGCCCGCTCAGTCCCTTTTTCGCGCAATACGTGATAGCGCTCTTCTCCAAGTTCTTCACGCCATTCGCGCTCGGATTTAGTTTCTGCCTGTTTCTTATCAGCTTCTGTAGTCATCGCTGGGTGCACATCCTCTGGATTCTGCTAGTCTTGTTCCATTAGTCTCATATTGCGCGCCAATTGCCCGATATAAACTAGGCATAGTTGTCACAATACTATTGGTGTAGAATTAGACCTCTTCTTTGGACAATTTCGTCCATCCTGTAAGATCAATTCTACCTCATTTCACTTTTGCGCATCACTCCAGCGCTTAGCATCACCGGTATCGCCCTGCCATGGATCAACTTCATTCAATAAGCACCAACCAGCAGTCTCTGGTTGAACAGTCTGAAAAACTAAGCAATGTTTGCTACGACATTCGAGGCCCCGTGCTGGAAGAAGCCAAGCGCCTCGAAGAGGAAGGCCATCAAATTCTGAAACTGAATATCGGGAACCCTGCCCCCTTCGGCTTCAATGCGCCAGATGAGATCCTCTACGACGTCATCCATAACCTCGCAGCCGCCCAGGGGTATTGCGATTCCAAGGGACTTTATTCTGCACGCAAGGCTGTGATGCAGGAATGCCAGCGCTTACAGATACCTGACGTGGACATAGAAGACATTTACCTTGGGAATGGTGTAAGCGAACTTATCACTATGGCCATGCAGGCCCTGCTGGACGATGGCGATGAAGTACTATTACCGGCACCTGATTATCCGTTATGGACCGCATCAGTCAGTCTCAGCGGCGGCACTCCTGTCCATTATATCTGTGACGAACAGGCTGACTGGTTTCCTTCAGTCGACGATATCGAGTCCAAAATTACACCCCGTACCCGGGCTCTGGTCATAATTAATCCAAATAATCCTACGGGAGCTGTGTACAGCAGAGATTTGCTAGAGCAGCTCATCGAAGTTGCCAGACGCAACAATTTAATCCTGTTTGCCGATGAAATCTATAGCAAGATTCTCTATGACGATGCCAAGCACATTCCATTGGCGTCTCTCTGCCAGGATTTGCTGGTAGTAACATTTAACGGGCTTTCCAAAGCTTATCGACTGGCGGGATTCAGATCGGGATGGATGATCATCAGTGGCGCTAAGGACTCCGCAAAGAGCTATATAGAAGGATTAGAGATTCTGACAAATATGCGGCTGTGCGCTAACGTGCCCGCACAGTTTGCGATACAAACTGCGCTGGGTGGCTATCAGTCTATCAATGAATTGATATTGCCCGGCGGCAGGTTAAGAGAACAGAGAAATGCGACTTACGAACTGTTAACTGCCATACCTGGTGTTAGTTGCGTGAAACCCAGAGGCGCAATTTACATGTTCCCGCATCTGGATCCTGGACACTTTAAGATTGATGATGACGTCAATTTAATTCTCAACATACTGGAGCAGGAAAAGATACTTCTTGTTCAAGGGAGTGCTTTTAACATAAATGACACTGAACACTTCCGACTGGTATTTTTGCCGAGAGAAGACGAATTACGTCAAGCAGTGGGGCAGATTGCACGAGTTCTGGAGCAGTATCGCTAGAATTTTTGGTTCAGCCAGAAACTTCGAACCCGACAACCTGCAGTAATTCCCTTGCCGAATCGTTTGCCATGCTCGAAAGTTTCGATTCTCTGAATTCTTTACGCGAAGCCAGTTCACTCCGCATCAAATCGAAAGCCTGCCGCTCATTACCAGCCACAAATGACTGACGAAATTTTTTGGTTAACTCCAGCAAGGAAAAATTCCCTTCAACTACGCGCCAGGCATCTATATTGTTCAGATCGATCCGAGTCTTCACTGCTGAACACTCTTCCTTACCAATCGGGTCACTTCGGTTTTCGGCTCCCCCGACGCGATTTTGCAGCAAGGCACTCGCGACACGATTTGCAGCGGTGAGTTTAGCCAGCGCACTGTAACCGGCGATATGCGGGGTTGCCACTTGTGAGCGAGAAACCAGTTCAGGATTCACCTTGGGCTCGTTCCACCAGACATCTGAAATTAAAACGAATTCTTCATTGCTATCAAGATGATTCAGCAGGGCTGGCTCGTCAATGACCTCGCCCCTGCAGGTATTTATTAGCATGGCATTTTTCTTCATCGCGGTCAGAAAATCATCATCGATCATATTTCGGGTCGGGAATGCACCTTCATATATTAACGGCACATGCAAACTGACAATATCAGCCCTGGCAACGTCTTCCAATGAAGAAAAATTCAGATGATCAGGTACAGACGCCTCTTTGGCAGATAACTCTTGCAACAGAGGGGGGTCATATATCAAAACATCGAACCCCAGGTGTTGGAGCTTTCCAGCCAAAAGGCCGCCCACGTTTCCAGCACCAACAATTCCAATAGACTTTCCAGAGATCTCTGCGTTCAGATGCAGGGCAGAAAAAGCCAGCGCAGCGAACACATAGTCAGTAACCGCATTGGCATTACTTCCAGGAGCTCCGACAAGCGTTATGCCATTTTCATCAAGGTAATTCTGATCTATATGGTCGAGCCCCGAAGTTGCCGTGCCGATAAAACTCACCGGGCTGCCATGCAACAGCTTTTCGTCTACCCTGGTAACTGAACGTACCAGTAGAGCGTCAGCATCTGCCACGTCAACCGGACCAATACCGCGACCATCCTTCTCCACAATTACCCATTGGGACGGGAAACGAATGGAGCTCAAATCGAGATTACTGTCGACTACTACTTTCATCAGGATTCATTCTGGGAAGAAAGTCGGTTTACTTGTTTTATAATGCGCTCGCTTTCTTCAGAAGCGAATTTATATTCAACCAGGAATGCCCTCAGTTCATCCAGATCAGGCTCAACAACTGCAAGATCCTGAAGCACTGTGTCGGAAAACTCTTCCACAGAATCATTAACCTCACAAATTATTGTGGCTAATTTTCTACTCAGTTCGGCCTGGTCCCGATGAGTTGCCAACAGATCCGCCAACCGTTTTGCACCTCTTATTGGCAAACCTGATATTTCCGCCTGATAGTCATAAATTGCATCAAGATCTGCATAGCGCTGAAGCAGTTCCCTGGCAGCCACTGGACCTACTCCCGGAACGCCTGTAATGCAGTCGACAGAATCCCCCGCCAATGCCAGAAAATCCACGATCTGCTCAGGCGGTACACCAAACTCATCTTCTATGTCCGTAATAAATCTTTTCTGATTGCCGCTGAACTCCCAGAGGCAGTCTTTTTCATGTTTCAGTAACTGCGCCAGATCTTTATCTTTCGTAATTACATTGACTGCAGTGCTGTCTGCACCTAACTCATCGCGTATGGAACTTGCTAATACCCCAATGATATCGTCCGCCTCGTATACCTTGCTGCCGTAAGCCTGTAAACCCAGTACGGAGCAAATCTCCTTACACGCCTGCAGCTGCATCGCAAGGTTATCATCTGGTAATTCGCGGTTTGATTTGTAATTCGGACAGAGCTTGTGCCTGAAACCGCAAAACAGACTTTCGTCGTGCGCGGCCGCAGCATGTTGAGGTTGAACACGACGAAGAAACTGTAGAAGAAATTGTGTAAAGCCATAAACCGCACTCAGGTCATTGCCTTCACGATCATTACATTCGACATAGGGGGAAAAATGCGCTTGAAAGATATAGATGGAAGCATCAATCAGGTAAACGGGTACGGCGGCAGATTGGGTACTCACGACTTCTAATCCTGCTTTTTACGAATGAGATAGTGGTAAGATTCGCCCTCCTGGTTACTCTCAATAAGCTCATGTTCAAGATAGAGGCAGAACTTCGGGACGTCCCGGGTAGTGGAAGGGTCTGTCGCTTTCAACCGAAGTAGCTGGCCGGCGTCCATATCTCTTATTTTGTTGTGCAGCAGCATGACCGGTTCCGGACAATAAAGACCAGATGCGTCTAACTCGATAACCGATCCGACCTTCTCATTCTCATCACTTATACGATTTGAATCTTTAGACATAATTCCATATAACCAAACGACTGTTGCTCCCTTGCCGTTGTAGGAGGATACTGTTTCTGATTGCGGGGCAATGCAGATAGACCTTCTGCTTAGCTCTTTCCAGACCTTTAATGGGTAGGAAAAAGGCAGCTGGTCAAGGCAAACAGCAATCGCGATACAATATTAAGTTAGGCAGAATAATTATAATTCCAGCGCTCGTAAACTTTCATCGGCAGCTGAAAAGAATTACTTCACAAAAAGGAACTACCCTGCTTTGTACACTCATCAAAAGTGTGTCGAACGCTGTCACGAGGCAAATATTATCGACCGCGAGACGCTTCAATTTACCGTCAAACTGGTCAGAGTTCAAAATCCGTCTCTGGCACTGCGAATACAGAATGTAATAGCACCTGGGTCCAGTTCCATGATTTCTGGCGGTAGCTCTCCTTGTGCGGAAGACATGTTTGCACTGGATTTTGATTCCTTTAGTTTGAAGCGGATTGTGGAAACTCTTGGGGATGTGGCACTGGAAATAGCCGAATACACTTTACGTACTCAACAGGGTGATGAAAAGGAATTACTTCTGACTAAACAGGTGATGGATAAGTGGCTTGCTTATGCGCAGCAGCATCAGCTTTATCGATCGCTGGAAGAAATCGCTAGTTAACAGCCCTCTTTGTAGCTCAATTCACTTCACTCTGACCAAATTACAGCTGTCCGACTCATCATCATAGGTCAGGCGGACCTCACCAGTTTCCAATTGGGCCTTTATCTGGGCGATTTTGTCTTCCAGAGAGTATTCAACATCCCCGTATTCTGTGCCTTCCCGGGAAATAAATTCCTCAATTACTCCTTGTAGCGCGTCCGCAGACAGCGCTGTATAGGGAATCTCCATAGATAATCTCATCAACTCGATAAATAGGCTCAGTTTCCTGTGTTTCCAGGAAGTTACGTGGTCCAGCTAGCTAAAATCGCCACATTGTCTAGGCTAGATAGATATAGTCTGCCAATCAACCATGTTCAGGGGAATAGACTGAGGATGCGCTATAAGAGAAAGCTGAAATTAACTGCCGTATCGGTTTGTCTGGGTCTCTTAGTCTCGGGTTGTGGACCGTCCGGACAATTTACAGCGCTATCAGAAGCTGAGCTACGTGCAGAGCTCACTGCCTGCAACAATATTGCCAACCCGTCAAACCGTAAGGCCATAGCTTGTGGAAACTTTCGTCGTGAATGTGAATCACGTATGGAGCGTGACGGCAAATTCAGAAACTGTTAGACAATCTCAACGATATCTAACTTATCCTCCTGCGAGTTCACCTGGTTCCTTAAACTGGAGAAATCAAACAATCCGGTATCTGCCAGTTGGCTCGGCGCCACATTAGTAATAGCCCGGAATATACTTTCGACACGCCCGGGATGCTGCCTACTCCATTCCCCTAGCATCTCCTTGATTGCCTGCCGTTGTAAATTATCCTGTGATCCACAAAGATTGCAGGGAATAATCGGGAAATTCATCATATTTGAATAAGTCTCAATTTCACTTTCCTTGCAATAGGCTAAAGGACGGATGACTACATTACGCTTATCATCACTTAGCAGCTTTGGCGGCATCGCTTTCAGACTGCCACCGTAGAACATATTGAGAAACAGAGTCTCGATAATGTCATCTCGATGATGACCAAGAGCAATCTTGTTGGCCCCTATCGAGTCAGCAAAATTATAGAGAATACCTCGTCGCAGTCTCGAACAAAGACCACAGAAGGTCTTACCCTCCGGTACTTTTTCAGTCACTATCGAATAAGTGTCCTGCTCCAAAATCGTAAATTCGACACCGATTTGCCTGAGATATTCAGGAAGAACTTCCTCAGGAAACCCCGGTTGTTTCTGGTCAAGGTTTACTGCATGAATGGAGAACTCTATTGGTGCGTGTTGTTGCAGGTTTTGCAGAATATTCAGCAAAGTATAAGAATCCTTCCCGCCGGAAAGGCAAACCATCACAAGATCACCATCTTCAATCATATTGAAATCTGCGATGGCCTTTCCCACATCGCGCCGCAAATTCTTGCGACTCCGATTGAGTTTGAAGCGATCCTTACCGGCGGTCATGTTCTATTCCCTTACACGCGCTCAAGCACAGTAGCGATGCCTTGCCCCAGCCCGATGCACATCGTAGCCAGGCCAAGCGTAGCATCCTTGTCTTCCATGTTGTTGAGTAGCGTTGTGGTGATCCGGGTACCGGAACAACCCAGTGGATGACCAAGCGCTATGGCCCCTCCTCTGAGATTTACCTTGTCTTCCACAACTTCCAGTAAATTAAGATCCTTCAATACCGGCAGAGACTGGGCTGCAAATGCCTCGTTTAACTCTATGCAGTCCAGATCATCAACGCTGATTCCTGCTTTCTTCAGCGCCTTCTGAGATGCTGGCACGGGTCCGTATCCCATAATCGATGGATCTACACCAGCATAGGCCATGGACTTTACCCTGGCCCGGACTTTCAAACCCAGTGACTGTGCTTTTTCGGCCGACATCATCAACATTGCCGATGCCCCATCGGATATCTGGGATGAAGTACCTGCGGTGACAGTTCCGTTGGCCGGGTCGAATACCGGGCGCAATTGCCCGAGTCCTTCCATATTGGTGTCTGGCCTGATGGTTTCATCGTCTTCTACCAGAATCTTGAATCCGTCAGCGTTATGACCTTCGATTGCTACGATTTCGCTGGAAAAACCGCCCGATGAGCGTGCCGCGTCGGCTAACTTGTGAGAGCGCACCGCAAATTCATCCTGCTGTTCACGAGAGATTCCATGCATCTTCGACAGGACCTCTGCAGTCACACCCATCATCCAGGAAGCCCTGGCTATGTGCTTGGAAGCTCTGG
The DNA here is from genome assembly GCA_965227685.1 of uncultured Pseudohongiella sp. Taxonomy (GTDB): domain Bacteria; phylum Pseudomonadota; class Gammaproteobacteria; order Pseudomonadales; family Pseudohongiellaceae; genus UBA9145. Next base: position 974,861 of record CBDDGA010000002.1, read on the forward strand.
GGTTAGGATCGATTCCATGGGTCATACCAACATGCCCCATGTGCTCAACACCGCCAACTATAAACTGATCTCCATTATTTGATTGGATCGCTGTGGCAGCGGTATGCAGGGCTGACATGGATGAGCCGCAGAGCCTGTTAACAGTCTGCGCACAGGTACTATGAGGCAATACCGACATCAGTGCTGCGTTTCTGGCAATGTTCCATCCCTGCTCCAGGGTCTGATTCACACAGCCCCAAATCACATCTTCAACTTCAGCTGGCTGTGCTTCCGGGTTACGCTCGAACAATGCGTCGATCAAACGCGCAGATAATTCCTCTGCTCTCACATTTCGATATGCCCCACCTTTGGAGCGTGCCATTGGTGTGCGGATACCATCTACTATTACTGCGTCTCTCGCGTTCAAACTCATACTGCTAATCCTCAAGAAAATTCATAATAGCGGCCGTTCCTGGCTGCCAGATCCCGCATCGCCGCCGTGGGTTGGAACATTGCACCCAAATCGGCATATTTATCAGCCAGATCACAAAATTCAGAAATCCCAATGCTGTCCAGATAGCGGAGCGCGCCGCCACGAAACGGGGGAAAACCGATTCCAAGCACCAGCCCCATATCGGCTTCGATCGCCGTCTCAACTATGCCGTCTTCAAGACAGCGAACTGTTTCCAGGCACATAGCCACCATCATTCGGTCCACAATTTCCTGATCATCAAACTCCCGCTGTTCCTGGCGAGTTGTAGCGATCAGGGCATCGATCTCCGGATTTGGCAGTTTCTTTGGCTTTCCTTTCTTGTCGGGTTCATAGCAATAAAATCCACTTCCGCTTTTCTGACCCAGATTTCCTTTCTTAAATAAAAGTTCGATGGCACTGTCAAAATCTTGTTGCATACGTTCGAAGCCAGAAGCCATAACAGCCTGAGCGTGAACGGCAGTGTCGATTCCGACTACATCAAGCAGGTAAGCAGGACCCATAGGCCATCCAAATTTCTCCATGGCTTTATCTATCTGACGAAAATCTGCGCCATCTCTTAGCAACTGTGCAAAGGCACCGAAGTAAGGGAACAAAATTCGATTAACCAGGAATCCTGGACAGTTGTTTACCACTATCGGAGTTTTACCCAGTTTCTTGGCATAGGCTACGGTTGTAGCAATAGTCTCATCACTTGAATGCTCTCCACGTATCACTTCGACAAGCGGCATGACAGGCACCGGATTGAAAAAATGCATTCCGCAGAACTTTTCAGGTCGGTCCAGGGCCGTGGCCAACTCATCGATTGAGATTGTAGATGTATTGGAAGCAATAATAGTGTCAGGTGTAACTATTCCTTCTAACTCGGATAATACGGTTTTCTTGATGTCGGTGTTCTCAATCACCGCTTCTACAACGATATCTGCATTGTCTATACCTGAATAGTCGAGAGTAGGTGTAATACTGGACAGTGCAGTCACCATCTTATCTGTAGACATTTTGCCTCTTGCTACTCGCTTATCGAGCAGCTTTCTGGCTTCTGCCATACCCAGGTCAATCCCTTCCTGGCGTACGTCTTTCATGATAATAGGCGTACCTTTCAGTGCTGACTGATAGGCAATTCCACCGCCCATAATTCCGGCACCTAACACAGCGGCTGAATTCACGTCAGCGGCATTTGCCAGAGCCTTTTTGGCCTTCCCACCGAGGAACTGATCATTGAGAAACATCTGTACAAGGTTTGCGGTAACATCCAGTTTGGCCAACTTCACAAAATTTGCGTTCTCGACTTCCAGAGCCCCTTTACGATCCATAGTGGCAGCCTGCTGCATAACTTTCACAGCAGTTAACGGAGCTGGATAATGTGGCCCTGCTTGTGCCGCAACCAACCCTTTTGCAGTTTCGAATGCGACATCGAGTTCTATTGAGTTCAGCTTCAGGGGTGAGTTTTTGAGAGTTCGTGCTGCCTTATGATCCAGTTTCCCTTCAACACACTGCAGTATCAGGTGTTCGGCTGCTTCCACTAACTTTTCGTCTTCAACGATTGCGTCTAATGCCCCTTCTTTGAAAGCCTGATCGGCTTTAATCTGGGCAGCTGAACTAATCCACTGATTCGCGTTGTCCGCCCCTATAAGTCTTGGCGTACGCACTGTCCCGCCAAACCCCGGGATGATCCCCAATTTTACCTCGGGAAATCCAACCACTGCTGAAGCAGTTCCGACTCTGAAATCTGTAGCAACTGCCAATTCAAAACCACCACCTAGTGCGAACCCTCTGATTGCAGTAACCGTCGGAAACGGGAGATCCTCAACTGCATTGAAAATTTCATTGGCCTCCTGCAACCAGCTTAAAATCTGGGCTTCATCCTGCGCAAACATGCCGGTAAATTCAGTAATATCTGCTCCAACGATAAAAGCTGGTTTAGCGCTACAGAACACAGCACCTTTTACATCGGCGTTTGCTAGTTCAGCCAATGCCTGTTGAAGTTCTTCGAGAGTCTGACGGTTAAATTTGTTTACCGACGATTCTTGCAGGTCGAACGTCAGCTTAGCCACGCCGGAAGGCAATACATCGACGCTAAGCGCCTTGCCTGTGTACATCATGTTAAATCTCCAGTTTGCGAGCCAGAATCCCAGGCTCAGAAGGGTCCGGGATTATACCTTCATACTGATTATCGGGACAGATACGTACTCAGTCACCGTCCTGAGTTATCATAGGCATTCAGCGGCATATAGAGGCTTTTAAAGTTGTTGATCCAACGTCACTGGTACAGTTTCAAATTAGTAGCGTTCTTCACGGTATTCATTCAGCAGCCACTGATGGCAGGTAACAGTGGCGTGATAACTGTTTACCACCACGTAGCGACAGACACGCCTCCTTCCACCACAATTTCACCGGCTGATTTCCGCGCCCACCTGGAATTCTTGCGGGATAACAATTTCACCGTCTTGCCTCTGAACTCCATGGTCGAGTCGTTGCGAGAAGGACAAGAAATCCCCGATAAAGCTGTGGCCATTACATTTGATGACGGCTATATCTCAATCTACGAGACGGCATTCCCGATGCTGCAGGAGTTCGGAATGCCGTTCACCCTGTTTGTGAGTACCGACCCAATTAATCGGAATCAGTCTAACTATATGAATTGGGATCAGATAGGTGAGATGGCTGATGCTGGTGTTCTGATTGCCAATCATCTGGTAACCCATCCCTATATGTTGAGTAGACTCGGTGGTGAAAGCGATGAGGAATGGCTATCCAGACAACGGTCTGAGCTACTCGAAGCAGAAGAGACTATTTTTCAACATACTGGTCAGAGTCACCGCTATCTCGCATATCCCTATGGTGAATTTAATCCAGAAATTAAAGACATGTTAAGTGAGGAAGGATTTACTGCGTTCGCTCAAAATTCCGGCGCCATCAGTGTTAATTCTGACTACCTGGCTCTTCCCCGCTATCCCCTGGCAAGCATCTATGCCAACCTGGATACAGCAAGAACCAAGTTTTTTTCCCTGGCCTTCAATGCAAGTATTGTAGAGCCCTTGTCTCCAGTAACGGAATCCAGAAGTCCGGAGGCGATCCTGCAGTTTGCTCCGGGAGAATACAATCTTTCACAAATCGGCTGTTTTGCAAACAGTCAGCCAATACCCATGGAGTGGATTAACAGAGATGATGGATTAGTAAAACTTCAGCCAACCGCTAGCTATTCTGGCCGCCGATGGCGATATATTTGTACAGCACCTCTACCAGGCTCGAGCCGTTATTTCTGGTACTCAATACAATGGATTAATACAGACGGTAACTGAAGGTAGGCTAGCCACGATCTCTGTCAAGCAGATCGTTTTGCAGAATTATATTCTGCACTTCATCAACATAGTGATCACCACGCTCGGAATAACGTCCAAGACCAGAAGCCAGGAGAATGGAATCCAGTTCCGCGTTAGCGCCCCGCATATCTGCACGCAACTCTCTGAGATAGCGATATGATTGATGGGTGTTGATATTCTGAAAATAGCCGCTAATGGAATCTTCTATTGAGTCAAAGCGCTTAACTTCATGAGTGGCACCACTTCGTCGGCGTCTGGGAACAATTCCACAGCCTTCTTCAAAACACCACTGACCAAAAATATTATTACCTTCCAAAGCAAACCGGGATGTGCCCCAGGCTGATTCATTCGCCGCCTGCGCAAGCACGAGGGAAACAGGTATTTCATCGACTCTGAGTACCAGTTCGTTAGCAATGGCACGATCGGACTTGTCAACTGTATCAATTCGATAATCTTCCGCCAGATCCTGTATCCAGTTGCGTTCCAGCTGACTGAAGTTCACCCCGCTATTTGCTATTTCAGCCAAAGGTAGCAGTTCGGTTCGTATCTCTGCGATGCTCTTGTTTTCAGCGACAATATAGTCTTCAAGATAATCGAAGAACTGTCGCTTTTTGACATTAACGTTTTCAATCGATGCGAAATCTGGAAAAACAGTGACCGGTGTTACCACTGTTGTTTCAGCCAATTCAATCCGGTCTGTCGGTTTCGCTAACTGAGACACCAACACGATTAATCCAATCAGTGCAACTGAGGTAAGTGCGGCAACAGTCAACTCTTGATTGCGCCTTACACTAAAAAAAGACAACAGGGCATCAATTGTACGATTGCTGCCTCGCTGACTATCTTCAGGTGGGAATTCTTTCTGATCGATGCTATTTGACATTATGCGCCATCATTACGTGCTACAAGAAAACTTGACTAAATTTTCATCCGCAATACCCCGAAGGGAGAGCATTAGATGACCCGAATTTTACTGAGTTGTACGAACCAATTGCCAGTTTTCGTCTTGTTTTGACCTGAATTTACCCGAACTTACTGAAGGGAATTCATTCAGGATTCAAGAATTGCGGTTAGCTTACAATTGCAGGTAACTGAAATTATTAACTAATTGATTTTATAGCGATCCATAGGCTCGGAAGGTATAACAGCCCTGTTTCTTATATCGGCTATTGCCTAAAGAACCATATACGTAGAAGCACCAGGAGCAGATCTTAAACCTGCCCCCTCTATGAACAAATATTGTACAGATACGGCCAGATATGCCAGCCAGAATGATTCAGAGACAGATGCTCTGTTATTTAGGAACGCTTGATCCACAATTCAAAAACAAAGAAGTGAGGTTGAATTGATAGCTTAAGCCAGCTTACTTCCACCTTTGCAGTTTGGTGAATCTGGCACAGCATCTACATCCCACTCCTGGGGTGAAAACAAATGCAATGCCAGGGCATGCACTTCACCTGCTAACTCTTCAGCCAAAATCGCATACACTGCCTGATGTCGTTTGACACGGGACTTGGTAGAAAATTCATCAGACACCACGGTGACTTTAAAGTGTGATTCTGTAGCAGGTCCACTATGCATATGACTCTCGTTGACTACCTGAATAATTTCTGGCTCAAACGCTGCAGTTAATTTGCTCTCAATAGTGGTCTGTATACTCATAATAATTGACAAAGTAGCATGTGGATCTTTGCAGTAAATTAATCTTGAACGACATCTAAAACACGTGCTGATCAAGTGTCATGGAGATTATATACTCATTCTCCTCAACAAGTGCCGATAAATATTCTATGCCGATCTCCTGGTTTCCCGGCCACATGCACAAGGCCGGCAAAGAGCTACGAAAAATAGTCAGCGCCACTCATGCTTTCATAGAAGTCAGAGACGCTCGAATTCCTCTGGCCAGTGCTAACCCATTGTTGGATGAGCTGGCCGGAGATAAACCCGTATTGATTATTCTAAACAAGGAAGATCTTGCCAATCCATCAGCCACTACTCATTGGGTACAGCATTTCAGTAAAAAGAAAGCACGTGCTTGCATAAGCACTGGCCCTGACAAGCAAAACCTGGGAACTCTCGTGGTCGCTGAACTGGAAAATTTACTTTCAGATACCGCAGAAGATAGCGATAAGCACCAGGCACTGATCTTCGGTGTGCCAAACGTAGGCAAGTCGACCCTCCTGAACGCATTAGCTGGTCGCAAGATAGCTAAAACCGGAAATGAACCCGCTGTAACCAGGGCACTTCAAAGAGTGCGCCTTGGCGACAGCTGGTACCTGATTGACTCTCCAGGGATGATGAAACCACGATTGGATGATCAGCACGCGGCATTACTATTAGCACTCACCGGCACAATTCGGCAAACCGCTGTAGACGTCTCAGAAATTGGCTGGCTCAGTGCGGAACTCCTGCTTAGCGAACATCCTGGGCCGCTGCTCGAGCGCTATGGAATCACAGAAACCCCCTCTTCTACTGAGGAATTGATGGAGCTCATTGCTCTTAGCATAGGGGGTTTGAGCAAGAACGGTAATGTAAACTGGACAAGAGCAGCAGAATCATTACTAAATGATTTTCGCTCAGGTAAAATAGGAAGAATGACCCTGGAGCAAGCCCCACAATCCTGACCGGCAAATTTCAGATAAACCATAGCTAATGACTCCTGTATTCGGAGTAAAGAACTATATGACCGACACAAGTAGTACGGACTTACGCAGTAACAACTTCGAGCGTACTGGTGAAAGACATCACCCAGCATTTAAATGGCTACGAAGTGAAGATATTCCTTCCCTAAATATCACAATTGAAGAATATGAGCACCGGGCGACCGGAGCCACACATTATCACCTTAGCAGTGCGAATCCTGAAAATGTATTTCTGGTAGCTTTTCGCACTGTTCCTATGGACTCAACAGGCGTCGCCCATATTCTGGAACATACTGCATTGTGTGGCAGCAAGAAGTTCCCTGTCAGAGATCCATTTTTCATGATGATCCGTCGATCATTGAACACATTTATGAACGCTTTCACCAGCAGTGACTGGACCGCTTATCCTTTTGCCAGCAAGAATCGTAAGGACTTTGGCAATCTATTGAGCGTTTACCTGGATGCCGCATTCTTTTCCCGTCTGCATGAATTAGACTTTGCACAAGAAGGACACAGATTGGAATTTGCCGAAACCGACAACGCAGAAAGCGATCTCTTATATAAAGGTGTTGTTTACAACGAGATGAAAGGCGCCATGAGTTCCACTAACAGTGTGCTCTGGCAAACCATCTGTAGCCATTTATTCCCTACCACTACATATCACTATAACAGTGGGGGTGAGCCAGACGATATCCCTAATTTAAGCTATCAACAATTGAAAGACTTTTATCGCTCTCACTATCATCCAAGTAACGCTGTATTTATGACCTTCGGTGATATATCTGCTTACGAACATCACGAACAATTTGAAGAGCTAGCTCTAAGCCATTTCGAAAAGCTGGATATTGATATTCATGTATCCGACGAAAAACGATACCAGTCGCCAATTCGGGTTGAAGAAACTTATGCGGCGGAGGAACCAGTTGAGAATAAAACCCATCTCGTGGTTGGCTGGTTACTGGGGAAAAGTACCAACCTCACTGAGTTGTTTGAAGCCCAGCTATTATCCTCGGTACTTTTGGAAAATTCTGCATCACCACTATTGAAAGAGCTTGAGACCTCACCATTGGGGCAATCTCCTTCTCCCATGTGTGGATTGGAGGATTCCAATCGAGAAATGACTTTTATGGCTGGTCTCGAAGGTTGTGCTGCTGATGCAACAGATGCTGTGGAAGAGCTGGTTCTTGGTGCTTTGCAGAATATTGTGGAAAACGGTGTCGATCAGGAACAGGTTGATGCCGCACTGCATCAATTGGAACTAAATCAGCGCGAGATATCAGGGGACAGCTATCCTTATGGACTACAACTCATACTCAGTTGTTTATCCACTGCTTTGCACCGTGGTGACGCGATAAAACTAATGAACATCGATCCGGTCCTGGCCGATCTTCGACGCAGGACCAAAGATGCCCGGTTCATTCCTGATCTGGTTAAAAAGCTGCTTCTGGACAATCCTCATCGACTAACTCTGACAATGAAGCCAGATGCGGGCCTGGCGCAGCGGAAAGTTGAAGCTGAACTGCAAAGACTATCGGCAATTAAAGCTGAACTAAGTTCTTCAGACAAAACTTCCATAATCGAACAATCCCTGGCGTTGGCTGCACGACAGGAAGAAGTTGACGACCCAGGCGTACTTCCCAAAGTCGGACTTGAGGATGTTCCAAAAGCCATCCAGGAACCAGTTCGAATTGACAGTTCTATCAAAGCTGGCCCTCTCAGCTACTATGCGCAGGGGACCAATGGTCTTGCTTATCAGCAGGTCATTCACTCCCTGCCTGAGCTCAGCCCGGAGCTGCTGGAAGTACTTCCTCTGTATACCAGCTGCCTGCCGGAATTTGGTATAGGGTCAAAAGACTACGCCGAGGTGCAGACCTGGCAGTCTAAAGTCAGCGGCGGCATAAACTGCTTCAGTAGTATTCGGAGCGACCGTCTCAATGAACAGGATATCCAGGGCTTCCTTTCATTTTCTTCCAAGGCGCTTGTCGGTAATCACGGGGATCTTTCTCAATTATTGGCAGAAACCATAAGCGACGTTCGTTTCGATGAACATCAACGACTAACAGATCTCATCGAACAAATTTGTGCACGTAAAGAAAATAGCATTACCGGAGTCGGACACAGCCTGGCAATGGGCCTCGCCAGTAGCAAACTAAGCCCGGCTGCAAAATTAAGTCATCAATTCGGTGGCCTGCAGGGCATAAAGAACCTGAAAGCACTGCGTGATCAGCTGGCCGATAGCTCAGTTAGCAAGTCGTTAATGGAGAAGCTGCAGGAAATTCACAGCCTGGTGCGGGGATCAGAGAAACGCTTCCTGTTAATAGGCGAAAAACTCTCCCAACAAACTTTAAGCGCTGAACTGGAAACTTTCTGGACTAACCCAGGAAAAACCAGCTCGAAAACGTTGCAACTATCGCCAACCCGCGAACAAACTATTGAAGCCTGGACTACATCTACGCAAGTAAATTTCTGCGCCAAAGCGTATCCAACGGTTCCGGCAGGCCATGAAGACAACCCGGTATTGAATGTACTGGCTGGATTCCTTCGCAACGGTTTTCTGCACACAGCCATCAGGGAAAAAGGTGGTGCCTATGGAGGAGGTGCGGCTCAGGACCCCAACTCAGCATCATTCCGCTTCTTTTCATACAGGGATCCCAGGCTAGTGGAAACTTTGGCTGATTTTGACCAGTCCATTCAGTGGTTACTGAATGAGAAGCATCCTGCTTACCGGCTCGAAGAGGCCATCCTCGGGGTCATTGCCAGCATGGACAAGTCGTCCTCACCCGCAGGAGAAGCGAAACAGGCCTACTACAACTATCTCTTTGGCCGCTCTCTACAGCACAGAATGGAATTCCGCCAACGAGTTCTGGATACGTCTCTGGATGACCTGAAGCGGGTGGCAGAGCGCTATTTCGTCCCCGAGGAAGCGAGTCTGGGCATAATTTCAGACCGAAATTCAGTAGAAAATTTGCCCTTTCAAGACCTTAAAATCGTGAATATATAGAAATTACAATGGCTTAAAGAGAGCTTTGCAGGTGAAGTCTATAAAATAAAAATCTAACAATAATTTCGAATTTTTGGGAACTTAGGTCGGAACCCGCAGTCTGAATAAGTGTAGGTAGATGGCATACAAAATTGTGGGTTTTGTTTCATTTATCTCTCCCTTGATAGTATCTTAAGCCCAACAACTTCGGTCGTTGGGCTTTTTTATTGCCTGCTGAGTAATGGCCCTTACGCCTTACCCTTAGTCGCGATACCGGGCAACTCCCTTCATACATCTGTTATTCGTCTGAATGTTCAAATGAAATAACTCAAAAGAGATATAAAGTAGATAGTATCATCTCATCGCCTTCCTTAGACTCACGCTACTGCATACCAAATAACTGGCAAGTCACTAGAAAACCGACTGACATTCATCTCCATGACAAACACTTCAGCTAGGCGACAGGCAACAAGAGTTACTCTTATAGGAATGGCAGTAGATATCTTCCTGGTATTTGCCAAGATCATTGGTGGTGTCTATACCCAATCATTCGCTCTGGTGACCGATGGCATTCATTCCCTGACCGATTCAATAACAGATGTGTTCGTACTGATTGTTGCCCGTGTGGCTAATTCTGAGGCTGATGACAACCACCCTTATGGTCATGGTCGTTTTGAAACACTAGGCACTATAACGATGGGCATAGTGCTATTCGCAACAGCGGCAGTACTAATCTACGATAGTGTGCAACGTTTGCGCTCACTTGAAGAGCTGCCAATACCTGCGGTTGGTGGTGTAGCCATTGCTTTAATTTCAATCGCGTGTAAAGAGTGGATATTCCATTACACCATGGGTGTTGCAGCAAAACTGAATTCCAGCCTTTTGCGTGCAAACGCCTGGCATAGTCGATCCGATGCTGTGTCATCTGTTGCCGTATTGATTGGCATCCTGGCTGCGCAACAGGGCTATTTATGGATGGACACGGTGGCAGGTGTCTTTGTTGCGCTGATTATTGCAAAAGTGGGATGGGAACTCTGCATCGATAGCCTGAAAGAGCTGGTTGACACCGCTATACCAGAAAAACGTCAAATTCAGATTCGAAACAGCATTCTGGAAATCGACGGAGTACTTGGAATTGAAAAATTACGTTCGCGTTTATCTGCCGGAAAAATTTTGCTGGATGTGGACATCCTGGTAAGTCCTCGCATCACCGTTTCTGAAGGACATCAATTAGCCGAACTGGTCAGTCAGAAGCTGACAGGGAATTTCAGTGACATTTGCGATGTTCTGGTTCATGTTGATCCCGAACCCAATGATAGTAACCACGGTCAAGGCATTGTTCGTTCCTCTCAGATGCCAGACCGATCTGAAATACTGGCGCGTATCAGAACACTCTGGGCAAATATGGTAGAGGAAGACGAGTTGGATGGGATATCACTGCATATTCTCGATGGCGGTATCGAAGTGGACCTCGTCCTGAATATGGAAATGAGCGATCCAACGCTGGCAGACAGGCTGGCAAATTCCCTGGAGCAACTTGGCTTTATTTCAAAACTCACGATATACACGAGATCTCACGATTTCAGACTATCTGTTACTCCGTCATAAACAGCTTACAAAAGCCCCCTATTTCCATATACTAGGCGTCAAAATTCCCTGTAGGACACTAATTATCAGAATTATCCTTCCTATGGTCAGGACGTATTGATGGGTGACTGATGCCTACCCACGCCACCGCTATAAAAGGGTTACGACAAGATTTATGAAGCCCACCGATATCAAGGACCCTAACTACTTCCATAAGGTAGTCGATTGCCAGTGGGCTTGCCCTGCCCACACACCTGTTCCCGAATATATTCGATTGATAGCTGATAAGCGCTATACAGATGCTTATATGATCAATTGGCACTCTAACGTCTTTCCCGGAATCCTCGGTCGTACTTGCGATCGACCCTGTGAGCCCGCTTGCCGACGAGGTCGAGTCGAAGAAGAGCCAGTTGCGATTTGCCGCCTCAAACGTGTTGCTGCTGACTTCAAATCTGATATCAAGGATCGTTTACCCAAAATACCCAAGAAAAAGAATGGCAAACATATAGCGCTTATAGGCGCCGGACCGGCCTCTCTCACAGTAGCGAGGGATTTATTGCCCCTGGGCTATGAGATCACTCTCTTTGAAAGAGACGCACTTAGTGGCGGTGCTATGCGTACTCAAATTCCCAGGTTCCGACTACCCCAGGAAGTGCTCGAAGAAGAACTACATTACATTCTCGATCTAGGCGTTAATTGTCGATTCGGTGAAGAAATTACCAGCATGAAATCCATGTTGGCCGAAGACTATGATGCAATTTTTGTTGGCACAGGAGCACCTCTCGGAAAACATCTTGATTTGCCAGGTTACGAAGAAGCTAAAGATAGAATACATACCGGGATTGAATGGTTAGCAAGCGTTGCTTTTCAACACACGAGTTCAATTGGTAAGAGAGTCATTGTTCTTGGCGGTGGTAATACCGCAATGGACTGTTGTCGAACATCCAAGCGTCTGGGTGGAGAAGACGTTAAGGTCGTGGTGCGGAGCGGTTTCGATGAGATGAAAGCATCTCCATGGGAAATCGAAGATGCCATGAATGAAGACATTCCCATCCTGAATTTTCATGTGCCGAAAGAATACGTAATTGAAGATGGTCAATTGGTAGGCATGAAGTTCGAAAAGGTCAGAAAGGAACTTGATGAAAATGGTAAGCGCCTATTGATCCCCACCGGCGAAGATTTAGTCTTCATTCCATGCGATGATGTACTGTGTGCGATTGGACAAGATAACAGTTTCCCCTGGATAGAAAGAGATCTCGGAATTGAGTTCGATCGCTGGGAATTACCCATACTCAACAAGCAAAGCTTCCAGTCAACACATGAAAAGGTATTCTTTGGCGGAGATGCCGCACTGGGGCCTGACAATATCATCACCGCGGTTGCTCACGGTCACGACGCTGCAGTATCAATTCATCTGCTATGTGCTGGCGAAGACGTTTCCAGTCGCCCTTCCCCACTGACAACGCTACAAAGCCAGAAAATGGGTATCCATCAGTGGTCCTATGACAACGACATAAGCAACGATGTACGCTATGTAGTACCGCACGCACCGAAGGAACAAACACTGAAAGACCTCAATATGGAGGTAGAACTTGGCTTCGACCCTGAACTGGCTTTCGGTGAAACCATGCGCTGTCTCAACTGCGACGTACAGACAGTCTTCACAGATCAGCTATGCATCGAATGTGATGCCTGCGTAGACATATGCCCCACTGACTGCATCAGCTTTACAGCCAATGGCGAAGAATCGGAACTGCGTGGAAGACTATTGGCGCCAGCAGATAACACGGAACAAGACATCTATGTGTCAGGTGAATTGGGAACTGGCCGTATCATGGCAAAAAATGAAGATATCTGTCTTCATTGCGGGCTCTGTGCAGAACGTTGTCCTACCAGTGCCTGGGACATGCACAAATACCTGTTCAATACAGCCAAGGCGGCCAACACGTGAACACTCCCGTTACAGCTAAAGTCGAGTCTTTAACTCGCATTAATGACTTCGTCGTGAAGTTTGCCAACATCAATGGTTCCGGCTCGGCCAGTGCCAACAATATGTTTGCGAAATCTGTATTTCGCATGGGTATACCAGTAAGTCCCCATAATATTTTCCCCTCCAACATCCAGGGGCTACCCACCTGGTATGAGGTAAGGATTAACGAAGCTGGTTATTTGGGTCGCCGTGAAGGGGTTGACCTGGCTGTCACTATGAATGAACAGACTATCGCTAGAGACATCGCAGAAGTTGTTCCTGGCGGCTATGTACTCTACGACTCTTCAAAACCTCTGGCAGATGAATTGGTGCGCGACGATGTTACTTACTTGCCTATACCCCTAACCGAGATTTGTTTACGGGAGTATGACAAACCGGCGCAGCGACAGTTATTTAGAAATATCGTCTATGTTGGCGCTCTTTCAGCATTTCTGAATATCGATTTTAAAGTGCTTACTGATCTTGTTGGCGATCAGTTTCGGGGTAAAGAAAAACTGATTCTTCCAAATATCCACGCTCTGGAACTCGGTCATCAATATGCGAGCGAAAATTTCCAGTGCCCGCTACATTTACAACTAAGACGCAGCGATAAGAATTCCGGCAAAATTCTGATCGATGGCAATACAGCAGTTGGACTGGGTTGCGTGTATGGAGGCGCAACAGTAGCGTCATGGTACCCGCTCACACCATCAACATCCGTGGTGGATGCGTATAGCAAATACTGCAAGCGATTACGAATAGACCCCGGTACTGGCAAAAGTAAGTTTAGCGTGATTCAGGCAGAAGATGAGTTAGCCGCAATCGGTATTGCCATTGGTGCAAGCTGGAGCGGAGCAAGGGCATTCACTGCCACCAGCGGTCCAGGTATTTCACTGATGCAGGAATTTCTTGGCCTTGCTTATTTCTCAGAAGTGCCAGTTGTGTTGTTTGATATTCAGAGGGTCGGGCCGTCTACAGGGATGCCTACTCGCACACAACAAGGCGATTTGCTCACTTGTGCCTATGCGTCTCATGGTGACAGCAAGCATCTGCTCCTATTTCCTTCAACACCGAAGGAGTGCTTCGAGCTTGCCATTGATGCATTCGATATAGCAGATCGTATGCAGACTCCTGTAATCGTGATGAGCGATCTGGAGTTGGGTATGAATGAACAAATATGCGATCAGTTGTCCTGGGACGACAGTCGCAGCTATGATCGCGGAAAAGTCCTCACCGCCGAGCAGCTGGACGAAATTGAGAAGTTTGGACGCTATGTTGATGTGGATGACGATGGCATACCCTACCGCACCTATCCCGGCACACATCCAGATAAGGGAAGCTACTTCACACGCGGAAGTTCTCACGATGCGAATGCTGCATACACTGAAGATGGCAATGTTTACGCCGAAGTAATGGACAGGATCGCAAAGAAGTTTGAGTCAGCTCTGGAGTACTTACCTCAACCTGAAATCAGAGATGAGGGAAACAAACTCGGCCTGCTTTATCTGGGAACTTCCGCCAGTGCAATTCAGGAGGCGCTTGACAGTCTCGTTCGCCGTGGAATCAAAATGGACACTCTGAGGATACGTTCGTTTCCGTTTCACAACAGCATTAAGGAATTTGTAGACAGTCATGATCTGGTTTATGTCATAGACCAGAACAGGGATGCACAGCTTAAAAGTCTGTTAAAAATTGAACTGAACGTTAATGAGGAATCGATGCACTCCATACTGAGTTACAACGGAGTATTAATCACTGCTCAGCATATTGAACGGGCAGTTCTTGAATCGATGCCTGAGCTCGAGTCCAGTGATGAGATTCCCGCTTGAGACGCTGAAACAATTGAGAATTAGCATAAAACCAATATGAGTTACATTGCCAAACCAAAATTCCATCACCCGCTACTGAAGACAAACGAGATTGGTCTTACCCGACGTGACTACGAGGGTACCCTGACCACCTTGTGCGGGGGCTGCGGTCACGACTCTATCAGCGCTGCTATTATTCAGGCTGCCGCAGATATGTCTCTGGAGCCTCATCGGGTTGTGAAAGTATCGGGAATCGGATGTTCTTCGAAAATTCCCTCTTACTTCCTGAGCAAGGCCCATGGATTTAATTCAGTTCATGGCCGTATGCCATCTATCGCAACCGGTGCAAATCTCGCCAATAAAGAATTGTATTACGTTGGCATTTCTGGAGATGGCGACAGTGCTTCTATCGGACTTGGCCAGTTCTGCCATATCGTACGCCGTCGGGTGAATATGCTGTATATAGTTGCAAACAATGGCACCTATGGCCTGACCAAAGGCCAACTATCCGCGACTGCTGATCTGGGTTCTGTAACCAAATCAGGTGAGGAGAGCCAATATGAAAATATAGATATGGCTACACTTGCAATCGAACTCGGCGCATCTTTCGTTGCTCGCAGCTTTTCCGGAGACAAAGCGCAATTGGTCCCTCTCATTCAGGCGGGTTTAAATCACAAAGGATTCGCCTTTATTGATGTGGTATCGCCTTGCGTAACTTTTAACAATACAGAGAATTCGACCCACGGTTACAAGAATACCTGGGAAAATTATGTGGCTCTAAGCGCTATCGACTATGTGCCCATGCGGCAGGAAATTACCACTAGTTATGCCGCCGGAAAGGAAAAAGAGATTACTTTGCATGATGGCTCTGTTATTCGTCTGCATAAAACGGGGAATAACTATGATCCTCACGATAAAGAAAATGCACTGCATCACATTAACCAGAATAAGAAGCAGGGAAAGATAGCTACCGGACTTCTCTACATAAATCAGGGTGCTGCCGATTTGCATGAGCTGGCAGATACTGTAGACAAACCCTTTAACCAGTTAAATGAGCACGATCTGTGTCCAGGAAATGACACCTTGAAGGATATAAATGACACTTTTCGTTAATTCTTTCAATTAACACTTTCTGAAATACGAATTAAACAGCGCCAGTACTCATCTCTTTATCTTTCAGATTTAATTAACTCGTAGGCTGCTTTAATGTCCTGGGTTTTCTGGGTTGCAATTTCTATCATTTCCTCAGGCAAACCTTTAGCTACAAGCTTATCTGGATGATGCTGGTTCATCTGCCGACGATAGGCCTTTTTAAGATCCTGGTCACTCACCCCTTTCTCAACTCCCAATAATTCGTAGGCAGCCTGTAATCGTTCCTTGATCGAACCTTGATCTGAAAAATGGGCCTGACCAGTGACTCTGTCCAGGAGGTCAGCGAATTCACCTTTGGAATAGCCAAGACTGGTTGCGATGTCTTCCAGAATCGATTTCTCTTTGGCATCGTAATGCCCATCAGCAAAGGCAGTAGCAATCTGTATTTCCAGGAACATTTGAATGAGATTGCTACGGCGGCGACACTCAATTCGAAATTGCTCCAGCACTTCATGAACGGGAAATCCCTCTTTCTTCCCTTCATTAAACAGCTTGATCGCCACCTTACGTTGCTGAGGAGAGAGTTGCATTTGCTCCATGACTCTCTCTGCCATGTCAATTTCATTGCGAGTTACACGGCCATCGGACTTGGCGACATAGCCCATGAGGGTGAAAGTCGCTGTAAAAAAAACAGATTGAACGCGTTCGGTTGCGCCAATACCAAGAGAGCTGTCGAGCTTTATGGATTCGAATCCATCATCGAAGTAATTACCCAGGGCAGCACCTAACAGAGCGCCCAGAGGGCCACCCATCATGAAGCCAAAGGTGCCGCCGACAACTTTACCCCACCAACTCATAAGGAGGCCCCGCGCCGCGAAAATTCGGCGAATGATCTATTGTGATACACGGTAGTTAACTAAATAGAAGTCGCTGTAACCAATTTCTTTCAAGATCAGCTCGACAGGAGTCTAATTGAACTGCAAATCTCGATGCATTGGATTGTACCCGAGCTGCAGCTTCAATTAACCAATCTTTACTGCTATAGCTACCCCGTTGGTAGCCACCATTGCCTTCATGATAAGCGTAATAGAGATCCCTGGCATCATTTGCAGGGATCTGACTGATTCGGTTTGAGTTTGCGTTGTACCAGGCAACGAAATCTATAGCATCACCGAAATTCGATCGGGAAGCTCCCCCATTGCCTGACCTTTGTTCATACTCCGCCCACGTGCTATCCAAAGCCTGGGCATAGCCATATGCCGATGAAGGTCGTCTACCTGGAAATATCCACAGAAAGCGGTTCCGTTCAGGCCGGGCCCGGGCCCGAAAGCTCGATTCCTGATAGATGAACGCCATATTTACAGCGATAGGGACGCCCCACCGCTCTTCTGCATTTTTCGCCGATCGATACCAGGAGCGCCTGTCTTCGAAGATGTCACAGACATTTGCAACATTGCGTGGCGGTGAGCTTGCACAGGCCGCAAGTGTTGCCGCAAGGACAAAAACGCCAGGTATTCTGATAAGACCTCTGAGAATCATAGTAAACTGAAGCAGTACGACAGTAATTTTCCGGAGCATTAACTTAGACTGTCGAGTAGATGTAAAAATTCCCCCTCATCAATTATTTCTATCCCTAGTTCTTCTGCTTTTGTCCTTTTGGAACCAGCGCCAGGACCTGCTACGACACAATCAGTGTTTTTGGACACACTACCAGCGACCTTTGCTCCTAAAGCAACTAGTTTCGCTTTCGCCTCATTACGTGGCATTTGCTCAAGGGTACCGGTTAGCACATATGTTTTGCCTTCTAACGGCTGCGAACCTTTGGACTGATTTACTTTCGGCCAGTTAATGCCATGATCCATCAGACGGCCTATCAGCGCCCGATTTTCCTTGTTGCTGAAGAATGTTTCGATATGGCCCGCTACGATGGGACCCACATCTGCTACTTTCTCATGATCGTCCGCTGAAGCAGCTATCATCGCATCAATGTCACCATAGTGATTTGTAAGTGCCTGCGCCGTTGCTTCGCCGACTTCCCGGATTCCCAGCGCATAAAGAAATCTGGGAAGTGTAGTCTGTTTGCTCTTTTCAATCGCCTGTAACAGATTCTCCGCGGATTTCTGCCCCATTCTCTCCAGACCTGAAAGCTGATCCTTGTCGAGTGAAAATATGTCATCCGCATTATCTATTAACTCAGCATCGACTAATTGCTCCACCAGCTTGTCCCCCAGGCCCTCGATATCCAGTGCTCCGCGAGAAGAAAAATGTTTTATGGATTCTTTACGCTGGGCTGGGCAGATTATCCCGGCACTGCATTTGTAAAGAACATCGCCATCTTTCTCAACAGGAGAACCACAGGCGGGGCAACTGTCAGGTACTTTTATTTTCTTCGGGGATTTATTGCTGGCAGGGTTGACGACCTTTACAACTTTCGGAATTACATCCCCTGCTCTGCGCACAATCACTGTGTCACCTATTCGCAATCCAAGACGATCGATCTCATCCATATTGTGCAAAGTAGTGTTGCTAACAGTGACTCCTCCCACGAACACTGGCTCCAATCTGGCAACTGGCGTAACCGTACCTGTCCGTCCAACCTGAAACTCTACATCGAGTACCCTGGTGGACTTCTCCTCGGCAGGGAATTTATAAGCCATAGCCCAACGTGGGGTCCGGGCGTTTTGCCCTAACTCTTCTTGTATGGATAAACCATTTACTTTGATCACCGCACCATCAATCTCATAGTTGAGACCATCACGTTTTTTCAACAACCGATCGCAATACTTCTGACATGAGGCAATCCCTTTCTGGGTGCTGCGGTCGGGATTTACAGGCAATCCCCAACGTTCTATCAGAGAAAACACTTCGCTGAGTTTTTCAGGTATGGCAACGTCGTCAACGATACCGATACTGTAGCAGTACATCTGCAGGGGAATTTTTGCAGCTTTTCTGGGATCAAGTTGGCGGACAGCTCCAGCAGCTGTATTGCGTGGATTGACGAATGTCTTGCTGCCTTCTTTTCTGGCACGCTCGTTAAGTCGGGAAAAGCCTGCCTTCCCAAGAAATATCTCGCCTCTAACTTCGATTCGACCTGACAGTGTATCGTCTGCCAGACGCAAGGGAATCTCGGCTATCGTGCGGACATTATGGGTAATGTCTTCACCGGTCAGTCCGTCCCCCCTCGTTGCCGCCCTCTCCAGCAGACCATTCACATACAGCAGACTTACCGCTACACCATCTACTTTTGGCTCGCAGCTGTATTCCAGTGTCCGCTTGCTACCGAGACGTTTCTTTATCCGGTTCTCGAAATCGACTAGATCCTGCTCTCCGAATACCTTATCCAGGCTGAGCATGGGTAGCTCGTGAGTGACTTGATTGAATTCTGAGAGTGCTTCGCCGCCAACCCGTTGAGTTGGTGAATCTGGCGCTACCAGTTTGTACTCTTCTTCCAGGCTCTGCAGGCGATCAAACAATGCATCATAGTCAGCATCCGGAATCTCGGGACTGTCCTGGGTGTAGTAGAGTTTATTGTGGTGCTCAATCTGGCTACGAAGTTCTTCAACTTCCCGCCTGATCTTGTCAGGAATTTTCATTGATGGACCAGGTAGTTAGGTAGCTACCAGGCGATGATTAGCCACGACTACCTGCGGCCTTTAGCTGCCGCAATTCAAAATCTCGAATGCGCTGACGATAATGCTCAATCGTCTGCGCTGTCATAACATTACGATGATCGTCTTTGAGGTCACCGTCAAGAACGTCACACAAGCGCTGCGCAGTACCCAACATCATATCAAAAGCTTCAAGATTGTTTATGGGGGAAGGTAGTGCCAGAAACATGCTAATGCCAACAGTACTAAAATTGGCCATGTCATTCAGATTAAATGTGCCGGGGTTCAGCACATTTGCCACGCTAAAAACCACCGGCCCTCGACTGTCATTACCAAGCCGCTGATGAAAAATTGCCATTTCTCCAAACTTTAGGCCATTTGTAATGAGGGTCTGCATGAGATCTTCGCCATGAAAGGCATAACCTTCTTTGGCCATAACATTCAGCACCACGACTTCAGATGGTTGCATGGCTGAATTCTGCTGCCTGACTTCAGTAGGCTGGCCGCTGCTTGCTACAGGCCTGAGTTCGGTGGCCGTGGGCGATTCTGCTTCTTCCTGGATGGCCTGTTGCTCAATATCATATTGAACAGGTTCATCGTCGATGTAGTCTTCAGTTTCTTCTTCCAGGGGTTCATCGATTGCATCATCTTCAAACTCTTCTGCTTCAGCTGGTTCAGACCTGAATCGTTCTATTGA
The DNA here is from genome assembly GCA_965227685.1 of uncultured Pseudohongiella sp. Lineage (GTDB taxonomy): Bacteria > Pseudomonadota > Gammaproteobacteria > Pseudomonadales > Pseudohongiellaceae > UBA9145. Next base: position 995,036 of record CBDDGA010000002.1, read on the forward strand.
TGAATCGACTACTTTTTGGCGTATTGCGGAAAACAAGGAATTACGCTTGACCGGAACATTATCTTCCGCAGAATCTTCATCAAGCTCCTCGCTTGAAGTGACACTAGAAGTAAAACGACTGAACAAACCGCGCCCTGAATTACCAGGCTCCTCCTGATAACCAATTCGCTCTCCGGCTGTCATGGAGAAATTCTCGGAATCATCATCCAACACAGCGTTAGGATCGAAGCTGGGTTCTACACGCGCCTCATCTTCTGATTCAGTGTCGGCGGCTAACGAGGAAGTGTCGTACCCGTCTGCACTCTCTTCTACGTAATCGACCTCGTCTCCGTCAGAATCAAAATTTTCCCCTTCGACATAGTCACCCTCATCAATTCCATTACTGTCTTCAGCATACGAGTCTTCAGAATAATAGACATCTGCCTCGCCAGGGTCTTCTTCGTAGCTGCCGGCTGAGGTATCATCGTGACCATCTTCAAAGGCATCTTCGGAATCATAGGTCTCTTCAGAGATCGTTGGTTCTGCAGATTCGGCAAATACCAGCTCACCCTGTTCTTCGGTATAACTGTCTGCAGTATCATCAGGATAGTCTGGCCTCACGGCGTCCAGTCCACTTACTGCAGTTTCTGACTGTTCTTCCTGTTCTTCCTGTTCTCCCTGGTCATCATAGTCGAGCAACACATCATCTGGATCTTCATATTGCTGCTCTGATTCTGAATAGAGCTGATCTTCCATCTCGTCAGCAACTGCTACTGAATCCATTAGTACTGGTATAGCACTGTCATCGTCCCCCAGATCCATTTCAGCCGCACGTTCTTGCGCCGTTTCCAGAACCGATTTTTCGGCGATTTCTTCGCCCGAGGTACGGTTTATTACCCTGGCACCACCACCGGGTAGCTCAGCCATTTCCAGAGCATCGAGATCGACGTCTTGCGGAATGTTTTTATCGATGGCCAGCTTGATCTGACCGCGGCGGGCCTGCATGGCCACGTACAGACCTCGCAGAATCACTGCAACAATGGCAAAGCCAAGCAGCAGAATTAGTAACTCTCGCATTCCCATGGAAATCGCCAGTAAATCCGATGCAAATTAAATGAATATCTGGAGAAAATTATTAGTTATATCCTACAGTTACTGCAAATTCTTTAGCACAAAAAGGCAGGAAAAGAGGCTGCGGAGATCTACATGGCTGCCAGTTCAGCAGCTTCGTCAATATCGACTGCAACAATACGGGATACACCAGGCTCATGCATGGTTACGCCCAGCAACTGGTTAGCCATTTCCATCGTGATCTTATTGTGAGTGATGAAGATGAATTGCACATTAGCTGACATCTCCGCGACCAGTCTTGCATAGCGCCCGACATTGGCGTCATCCAGTGGTGCATCAACCTCATCCAACATACAGAATGGTGAAGGATTAAGGTGGAAGATAGAAAACACAAGTGCAATTGCTGTCATTGCCTTCTCACCACCAGATAGAAGGTGAATGGTGCTATTACGCTTACCCGGGGGACGTGCCATGATAGCAATCCCGGTATCCAGCAGGTCTTCTCCGGTCATGTCCAGATAAGCATGACCGCCACCGAAGATACGTGGAAACAAACTTTGTAATCCACCATTAATTTTGTCAAAGGTGTCTTTGAATCGCGTGCGCGTTTCTTTGTCGATCTTACGAATTGCGTTGTGAAGAGTAGCAAGTGCCTTCTCAAGATCTTCATTTTGTTTGTCCAGATAAACCTTACGTTCAGATTGCGTCTGATATTCATCGATCGCCGCCAGATTGATTGGACCCAAGCGCTGTATGCGATTGCCAATCTTTTCCAGTTCCCGCTCACAGGTTTCCAGATCGAGGTCTTCTGGTAAGTTAGCCAATACAGAATCCAGTTCGAATTTGGATTCTTTCAGTTGTTCCAATATGCCATCACGCTTTACCGACGCACCCTCTGATTTCAGTCGGTTCTGCATCAGGGTTTCCCGAACGCTGTTGAGCTGCTCCTGCTTTTCATTACGTTGTTTTTCCAGGTTTCGAATGGTGTGTTCGTTCTCGTCCACTCTTGCCTTGGCAGCAGCAAGCTCTTTCTCCACTTCAAGACGCTGTTCCAGAATTTCACTGAGCTCTCGCCGCATTGACTCCAGCGGACTATCAGACTCTTCCAACTGCTGGGTTAAAGTTTCCATGCGTTCTTTTGAGCGTTGTACCTGACTAGCCATGCGATCCATGGTTTCACGGGTGGACTTGAGCTGAGACTGCAGAGACTGTTCTTTCAGCGCCAGCTCATGGGACTGGTCCTTGTCTTGTCGGGCCTTCTCCCGACACCTGGCCAATTCTCCGCGCACCTTCTCTCTGTTTTGCTCAAGACTTTCCTCTTTACCAACATCTTCTGCCATGCTATCCAAAGCTTTCTGCAAACGAGCCCGGGCAGCGGAGATATTCTCTTCTTCCGTGGTGAGTTGTTTTTCCAGTTCCTCCAGATCATGGTGAACGCGCTGTTTTCTGGCTTCCTGTTCTTCCTGCTTAGCCTTGTGCGCACTAAGCTTGGATTTCATTTCCCCCAGTTCACGAGTCTTGTTAGCAATCAGTTCCTGGATTTCTTCTCGTTGTTGTTCCAGCGCTTCCAGCTCAGCTTCGAGCTGGGTTTTGCCTTCCAGAAGACGATTGGATTGTTCCTGAAGACTTTTTATTTTCTTAAATAGCTCAGCGATCAGCCCCCGTCGTTCTACGATAGAATCCTGGGCCGACACGTTGCGCACCTGAACCCAGGACGCACCAAGCCATATACCATCGCGAGTTATGATGGACTCGCTCGCATTCAGAGCCGAGCGATTCGCCAGGGCTTGCTCAAGGGACTCTGCAACATAAATTCCTTTCAAAAGCGCGGTCATATTCCAATCTGAAGATACCTTGCCAGACAATTCTTCCAGGCTATTGTGTTCACCACGCCATTCACTGCCACCACTAAGCACATCAACGAACGCCAGATTTCCCTGAGGCAAATCAGCAAGAGCAGCCGCCACCTGTTCGAGCCCTTCCACGCAGATCGCTTGCAGGGACTCTCCAAGAACGGATTCCACAGCCAACTCCCAGCCAGCATCGATCTTAAGACTTTCCGCCAATCGGATCTGATTATCAAAGCCACGTTGATTTAGCCATTCGTTGAGTTTCGGATTGTCCTGCCCAAGAGCAGCCTGTTGCAGAGCTTCCAGTGAGGCTTGCTTGCCCTGAGCGGTTTGTAATTCTCCGCGAGTCTTATCTAACGAATCCACACATTCAGCCAGCTGGCTGCGTTTAGTGGAGAGAGATTGAGCCTGTTCACCATTTCTCTGTTTCAACTCGGACAATTCGCGATCCAGCGAAATCGATTGCTGTGCTGCAGCATCCATCTCCCCATTTTGTGCAGGTTGTTTTAGATTCTCCCGCTCCTGCTGCAAGCGCTGTTTGCGTTCCAGACCACGTTCGATAATTGTTTCCAGTTGCTGAATTCGTGATTGCTCAACTTCTGCTGCCTGCCGGGGTTCTTCGGCACTCTTGTTGAATTCGTCCCAGTCCTGCTGCCATTGCTGCACAGCTGCTTCAGCCAGGGCCAACGCCTCCGATGACTCGCTCTCCTGAATTCGCGCCTGTTCCAGAGCTGGTGATACATCTTTCAGCTCTCCATCCAGTTGCGTGATCTTGCGCAAATCGATGTCTAACTCTTCCCGGGTCTGCTCCCATCCTTCCTCAGTCTCACTCAAATCCAGTTTCAGTTGTTCGACTTTTTCCAGATGATGCTCGATTGATTGTTCAAGGCGCGCGACATCATTACCCAGACTATAAAAGCGTGCTTGCACCTCACCCAGAGCATCATTCAGATCGGCATTGTCAGACAGATGTTTCTCGACATCAGCATCGATGCTTCTCTGTTCCGCCGTGGTTGCCTCAATCTGAATTTCCAGCTGGTTAATCGTTTCCTGATTGGCTTTCAGCTCAGCATCCAGCTCCTGCCAACGCAGTGCATTCAGATTTGCCTGGGTTTCTCGTTCCTGTTGCTTAAACTCTCCATACTTTTCAGCGGCCACTGACTGGCGTTTGAGATGCTGTAACTGTCTTTCCAGTTCTTCTCTGATATCAGCAAGTCGCTCGAGATTTTCTTTGGTGCGTTTGATTCGGTTCTCAGTTTCCCTGCGACGTTCCTTATACTTGGAGATTCCAGCCGCCTCTTCTATATAGACGCGCAGTTCTTCCGGCTTGGACTCGATTAGCCTGGAGACCATACCCTGCTCAATAATCGAGTAACTTCGCGCTCCCAGTCCGGTACCGAGAAATATATCTGTAATGTCCTTACGTCGGCACTTCGTGCCATTCAGGAAGTAAGAAGACTGGGCTTCTCTGTCTACCTTACGCTTGATGGAAACCTCGGTGAAGTTAGCGTATTCACCAGTCAGTTTTCGATCGTGATTGTCAAATACCAGCTCAACACTTGCCTGCCCTACTGGTTTGCGGGCGCTGGAACCGTTGAAAATGACATCTGTCATGTGTTCGCCACGCAAATTTTTTGCTGAGCTCTCTCCCATTACCCACCGCACGGCGTCGATGACATTCGATTTTCCGCACCCATTGGGGCCCACCACCGAGCACAAATTCGAAGGGAAATTGACAGTGGTCGGGTCAACGAAGGATTTGAAGCCGGCTAGTTTTATGCACTTCAGACGCATTGGCGGTTCTCTAATATTGCAGGCTGAAGTACTGGCTGGGGTTCGGGCACGGTGGCGAAATTTTGGATTTTCTTGAAATTATTGGGTTTTCGCAGCATGGATTCGTAACACGAAGCCTGGATTTTGTTGCCTGTTTTCTATGTTGTGCCAGTGCTTCTACGGACTGCTATGTTATCCAATATAATCGGCCAAAGACACTAAATATTGTGGTTTGAGGCAGGATTTTTCACTAGTTTCGCGAATTCATCCCGTTATCCAGCTCCCGCGCCAATTAAGTCTCAGTCAATTGCTTAATTTTTGATCAATCTGGTAAACCAGGTAACTGCCAGAGCGTTGAATTCTAAATGGATAAATTCAATGGAGGATGCAATGCGACGAATTGGCTATAGCTTTCTGATTGTTCTGGCAGGCTGCAACTCAGTGAACGAACTATTCACTTATGAACCAGTAATCGATCCCCGTGGTGTCAATCTCGCGTTCTACGAAATGGATCTATCAGAATGTCGTGAATTGGGAGATCTTGCCAATGTTGCCACTGATACCGCCACTTCCACTGCCGGAGGGGCCGTACTGGGTGGCGCTGTTGGTGCAGCGGTTGGAAACTCAGATACAGCAAAACGTGGTGCCGGCGTTGGCGCCATACTCGGCGGTGTCAGGGGCTATCAACATGGCTCGCGGGAGGAAGAACGCATTATTCGCCGTTGCCTGGCCGGCCGTGGCTATCGGGTACTCAACTAGCTTGCAGCCTAACCACCGTTAGAAGTGCCTGGCGACACCGTATTCCCTCTTTCTCGAATACCAGTTCCATTGAGACCAAACAGTCTGCAACTCGTCATCTTCAGTCACCAACTGGTCATGCCCGGACATTCGGGTACCGCTCTATAGTGACAATTAGCAGGGACAGCTTACATATACAGGGACGTATATTCGTATAGCAACCACCTATGGGATCAGAACAGTCCTTCCTTATATAAAGGAAGAAGCTTCCCAATACACGCGAACAAGAATGAGGAAATCACCATGCTGAATCTGGATCTGCCTGAAGACATTCACACTCGACTTGAACTTCTTTCACTGAGCACAGGCCGCACAATGACCTTTTATGCCATGGAAGCCATCATGGAATACCTGGACGAGATTGAGGATCGTTATATGACTATTAACCCCGGGAGTAATGGCTACGGTTTTGGAGAGCAACCGGAGAATTACTGACCTGCCGGGAGCACAGGCGCAGTGGCGAATACCAGCTGCGCCGGTCATTTTTGGAGGTATTGGAAGTGTTCAGCCAACTAAGTAGTAAATCTGTTGAGATCTACAATCACCACACCCCCAGTGTACTTGGTAGCGGATAGTAACTACCTGTTTTTACTTTATAAATGTATTTAATACAGAGCCTTAAATCTAGCAAGGTGAACAGTTATGGGCTTCTGTTCGCTATCAAACAGGCCTGGATCCAGAACATTCCGACTCACGGCAATTGGGTACCACAGATACGGGAATTAGCAACTCAGGTCGGGCCAGTTTGATCAGGATTCAGTCACCCGCAAGGGGAGCCTGATCCTGACTTAATTGATTAACAGGGTGCTCTAGTGCGTTGAATTTAATCCTATTGATGATGTATCGGGCACTGCTCTCCGTCGCCGCTGCCTTGCCGATTGTGAATGAGTCCGGGTCTTTGACAACAGGCGAGTGTTCGGAGATTTCACTTAACGGTATACGGCTTATTTCGTTTTCAGTCTGGAAATACGCGTGCTTTTCGTCTACGCCTATAAATGTCATCGGTTGCACCTAAAAGCTTCGCATCCTGCATACTAGCGCCTGTCCTTGCCGAATTACGGGGCGAACTGTATATTTATACAGTATCTTAAATCGCTGCTCAGAGTGATTCAAGCTCGTTCGTCAAATTGACGGTACATCCCACCGTTTTTTCAGCCAGATGGGTAGAATTCAGCTATATGTAGAACTGCGATTCAGTGTCACACCTGGGCCAGGTCAAGAGATTCTCGTTGAAAATCACGACATCGCGCCCTCTGGTCAGGAATTCTGCCGCCAACTCATCGGCCGCCAATTCCGGCTATGTAGCACATGCAATTGTGGCTGTTGTGGCAGATTCGTCTTTGCGCTGTTTCACGAATAACTAAATTGGTGGGATGTGCTGTGCTTATTAGGGTTTTCTTCCATAAAAGAGTGCTGAAATGATCTGTATCCATATGTAGATACCCGTCTTTTCAGTTTTTAGTGCGATGTAAACACCATGCACTGTAGCGATCAGAGTGCCTGATCTGGTTCTCTCACTCTTTGCCTGTAATAGTCCTGCAGGTATTGGGCGATGACTACCAGCCGGGGTTTCAGTCAACGATATTTATGGTCTTCCGGGATAGCAATACTTACCCCAGAGTCTGGCTTCTTAATTACTGAACAATTTGCATTGACTTCGCCAAACAGCGAAGTCACACATTTAGCAGAACGGTGAAGCAAAATGTACTATGTACCAGGCCAACCTGTAACCAGATCGATGGCATCGAGTTCTTCAACTGTAGTAGCGACACTTATAGTGTCTTTGAAAGTCTTGTAGATATAAAACAGCTTCTGCTTCTCTTCGAACAGCCGGTTTCCAATGTCAGCAAATTCTGCTGCGGTGACTGATTGGGCAATATTGTCCTCAGTGGTAAATTGAATCGGATTTTCGCCATTGCCGAGTGCCACCATTGCTGTCGCCGCCTGGTGGGCTGCTGTGAAGTTTATATGATCTGTCTGGTTTCTATACTGGATAACTTTTACACCAGAAGGAAAACCAGCCTCGACATTGGTATAAAGCAGGCCCCTATAAAAAGACTCCAAGCTTTCCAATTTTTCCTCTTTAACTTCTTCTAGAGGAACTTCTCTCTTACTGAAGTTGATTCCGTTGAATTTGTCGCCTCTTTTTATCGGGAATCCCGTCGGAATTTCATACCATGTTTCATCAAGCGGTGATTCCATTCTGGCAATATTATTTACTATACCATCGACAACTTTGGCAAAGATGGGAAGCTGAGTAAATACACCGTTTTCATGTTTCCAGCCCCTTTTAACCTTCACACCATCGGCAATCTCCACTTGATTTGATCCCGTAGACTCTTGAACTTCTGCAAAGCCTACAACAATACTTTTCTCATTTAACAAAGCTACATTCATTACAGTATCCCCCAAACAAAACAATTACCGTCGCCACCATCGCCACCTGCCTGGCTGTAACCAGCACCACCACCTCCACCGGATGGAAACCCTCCATCACCTCCCGGAGTGTTTACATCGCCACCAGATCCGCCTTCACCGCCCCACCCGTGAGGAGAATCGTCACCATTACCTGTTGCAGCATAAGGGCCATTTTGATTGCCGATATTGTTATAGTCGATTTCTTCATGACCTAAAGCGCCACCTGCCCTGGAGGTGGATGAAGTTGCGCCTGCTCCACCGGCACCACCACCGCCACCGTATTGGGAATCGCCTCCAGCACCGCCACTAGTGTCATTGCTGACAGTTGGACCGCCACCACCGCCGCCTCCCCATTCCGCAAATCCACCCCACCCGCCATTAGCAGAATCATAGCGACCGCCGCCACCACCGAGTGGACCAAAGCCGCAGGACGCGTAAATATATGAAGCATTATTTGCTCCGAACCGAGCCAAATTATCATTAGTAGTACCAGCATAGACGACGGACTGTGTATTTTGATTTGTAGATTCATGACCCACAGAACCGCCTGCGCCGCCGTGGCCATAGCTATCGTGTCCGCCAGCACCACCGCCAGCGTAAACATAAGCCCCAAATAATGTACTACCACCATCGTCGCCATCTGTAGAACCTGATCTACCTGTACCTCCAGCTCCGATTGTTACCGTCACGTCTTCCCCTGCTGCTACACTGCCTAACAAATCTATATCAGCACATGCGCCACCGCCGCCACCACCGCCTCCGTTATTTACGTTTACCGCACCAGCACCTCCGCCGCCACCGCCAAAAGCTCGAACGTGGACTCCACGGTAGCCCGGCGGCATGGTGAAAGTGCCCGAGGAAAGGTATTCGTATTTGTCGAATGGATTTAGAACTATAGAAGCGAGGTTTCCGCCATCCGCAAATATGACCCGTTTTTCCCCTGGATACACTATATAGTCAGCCAAGCCGTCGATCGTCTCAGCACCATCGGGATCGAGCGTCACCAAGCCTGTACCATCATTCCAAAATATGACCGACCAGTCTGAGTCCAGGGTCGATACCGCATCGAATGTCTGCGTGAAGGTTCCGGATGTCACTCTTATGGTGTCGCCCTTATCATCATTACCAATTGCTGTATTTGAAGCTCGATCGCTGAGAATAATGGCCACACTATTGGCAACATTGGCACTGAGCTTCTCCCAGTTAATGCCACCATCCGCTGCCGGATCAGTAGTGTTGGCGCCAGAGGATATGGCATTTCTTGCCCGGTAACTCTGATAGTCTGTCGGACTCCACCGCCCATCACCTTCACTTATGGTTTCGCCACTGGTCCACTGTGTTGCATCGACAGCGGCAATAGCAGAGTTCGCCTGGGCTGTTACATTATTGAATTGTGGAACCGCCACAGCCATTTCTGCAGCAAAGGTACTGAATGCTGGTACCCAGGCATCAACATCAGCTTCAAAGCTGGGGGTGCCGGGCACAGGAGTAGTTGGTAAGTTCGTAAAATCGGGAATTGGAGACATCGTACTTATGACCTCTTTCTAATGTACACACAAACACATTGGTAAACGGGATAGTCGATATCCACGCTACCAATGACATGGTCTGGATCTGGGGTTGAAATTTAATCCTGATGGGAGTCAGGTTTATTGAATGAATAGCCTGGTATATCAGGGAGCCAGCACAATTTCGGTAGATGATATGGCCTTACCGGCCCCTACAATCGGGTACCCTTTAGTAGTTGAGACCGAACCATCGGGCTGCACATAGTATTTTTGCCCTGGTGTTAATCCAGTCTGGCTGGCGTTTATAGAGCCGGCCATACTTACCATTTTGATCTCACCATCGCTCGCTACTTCCTTGGCAAAGCCAATGAAATTTTCTGTGGTCAGATTACTGGCTTCTTCCGTGAATACCCTATAAGCACAGGGATCACCTACAGATTCTCCACCTATTAAGCCGTATGCTTTGGCTCTTTTAGCCGAATAGAACAGGCTGAGACCACTTGTGGATGGTTGGTAATTAGTAAGATTAGTCAATACAGTCGATACAATCCCGCTGGCAAAGGATGTCACTGTAAAACCGACGTAATCCCCACTACCCACGTCATAGTTGTGAATACTGAGGGTTTTATTGCTGTTATCAAGATGTATAGATTCAAAGTTTCGACTACAGTTGCCGTTCACTTCATCGGAATGCCAAAGCTGATCAGAATCAGCGGACCAATTATTGGTAGATAGCGTTAACAAGCTAACTTGAGTAGTCGCATTGTTATTCCAAATGACAAACGGTTTTCCTTCCAGGGCATCATAAAATACATGATTGAAGTAACTTGCTCCTGACTCATGGGTATGAACACTACCCCAGGTCACTGAGCTACTGCCAGGTGCACCGGCGGCCCCACGTCCATCAACGCCACTTTGAGAAGTCACCGCAAATAGAAATTTGTCATTTATTGGGTCGTAACTACCATGACAGTACGTAGCATTAACATCAGTACCATAAACCGACGTTTGATCGACCTTCAATTCGATTTCGCCGTTTGAATCCAAACCAAAGTAACTGTAGTAGAGACCAGTAAGATTGTGTGGTTCGAACCATACACACATCGTGTCAGTAGATGTGGCATACGCAGCAACCTGAAAAGTAGACCCTACACCATTGCTCGTGGCGTATTGAATATTATTCTTATAGCTCAAACTACCATCGTTACCCTGAATATATAGGTAGCACTCTCCTTCATATATCGACGAAGCTCCTCGACAAAATACCATATACTCGCCAGTGGCCTCGAAAATACGCATTTCATAAGGCGTATAATTATCGGGGCATTCGACGGCCTCACCGACTAATTGAATTTCGTCGTTTTCGTCCAGGATGAACCCCTGAATTTTCCAATTACCTGATGTCCCTACTCGGTGAAGCAATGCACCACACTGCTTTTCATCATTCCATCGCCAGATGAGTCGATGGCTTGGGTAGTGCAGGATCGGAAGTATTCTTTCATCACTTACTGATTCAGATGATGTGCGCGATATGACTTTCACAGTACCATCGGACTGAACCACCAGTGGATCACCTGCAGAGGCCGCACCATCAAATTCAAACAACGCTTCAATACCAGAGGGAGCTGCACTCAACTGAACCCAATTTCCTGACGTGTCAGTTGCAGGATCAATGGTATTAGCGCCGCTCGTTATATCTGTGGTGGCCCGGTAGCTTTGGTAATTACTAGGACTATATCGACCATCACCTTCCGTGATGGTTTCACCACTAGTCCATTTGTTGGCATCGGCGGCTGCAATGGCTGAATTCGCTTGAGCTGCCAGCCCATTAAATTGTGGTACAGCAACTGCCATCTCTGCTGCGAAAGTGCTGAAAGCAGGAACCCAGGCATCTACATCGGTCTCAAAGCTTGGTGTGCCTGGAACAGGCGTAGTTGGCAGATTAGTAAAATCAGAAATGGACGACATCTTTAGGTAACCCCTCTAATCTGAAAATTCGCTAGCACAGCGATTGGTCCTGAAAGCGTTATATCCATATCATCAAGAAATCCCAGAATCAGCGTGGAGAAATCTTCGGTATCCGCTGCCCACATCGAAACTACATTTCTGAGATCCAATAATTCCTGCTTCAGAATTGGTAATCTGGATTTCAGCAAGACTGAATCGACACTTTCCTCTTCCGTGTAGTCTCGCTCGGTGAAAATCACCCTACCCAGTTCTGGCACATAGTTAGCACGACTGTAGTCTGTGAAGGACATAGATGTGCCTTCGATGGCATCCCCTATGTCCAGAGATGTGCCGGCTACCAATGCTCCCAAAGAAACATTACCAGTTGACACACTAAGAGTGATTGTAATTGTGGCAAGAGAATAGGCAGGGATGTCGAAAACGGCGTAATTCTTAAATTGTACGGTATCTGCGTAGAACCAGTCCGTCCACGTCGATACATCACGATCGGCGAAGGCAATATCCTGGTTATAGACTTCACCCAATGTGGGTTCGTTCACGGTGATGTTGCCCGTATCTGCTATGAGATTAAAAAATCCGATCGCATTGACCCGGCTTCCAGGTTCGACCTCAATGACTATACTCGATGCATTTTCTGACTGGTCCTGTGCCGTGTCATTAAACAGTGCGACTTCATTCACACTCCCCGTTTCCTTCCAGTAGCTTCCAATGCCTGGTGAAACAGTGCCAACGTCTTCAGTCGGATCCTGCCCGGTTGCGCCCTGAATGTTTTTATAGGTTTTGAAGGTGGCCGATTCAGCACCACCGCCGGTACCAGTTACCTTAACCTCATCATCCAACACGTAAGCCGTCCCACTGTTGTATTCAGCCGTGGTGTCCACAGCGATATTGTTGGAAGTTACCCAGCCTGGGTTTTCAATAAAATCCAGCTTTCTCACAACTCTAAAAGTCATGTCCTTTCCTCTGGCAAACCGTCGCCATCAAATTTCTTCAGAATTTTCCTGGTTTCCCGCGTCTCATTGACTACTGAAAGCAACAATTGATTGGTTTCCTGTGCAGGTGTAAGTCCTAATGCAGAAACTTTATTTTCTATTGTTGGCATTTCTGGCGCCTGCAATCCTGGAGGAGTACCCCAGGTGCCAGTTCTAAAGTCGTATCCGCGGGCAACCATCCTCTTATTATGCTCAGCGCTATCTCTTCGGATTTTTTCCCTCCAGGTGATACCGCCTTGAATTAGTACACCATTCGCATAATGTGTACCGGGATCGCCGGGCTTAGAGATAATTCTGTCAAGCGAGTTTCGGTGACGTTCATTCATGCCAGCCCGGGCCACTGCTATGGCTGCTTCAACTTTCTTTCTGTCTGGTTTTTCAGGCCCAGTGACTATCGATTCAAGATCACCTTCTAAATTTAGCTTGAAGTTCTCATTTGACTCGATGACGCTTGCATTAGATTCGACAAGAGCATTAAGCACACTCACTAATTCTTCCGCTGTAGTTGCTCCTGCTATCTTTGCCATCGCGTCAGGTGTTAGGCCGGCAATATGGTTTGCAAGCTGGGTGGCAAATGAATCCATCTGTAGTTGGAATTCGGCATCAGACGTTCTCTGAGTTCGACCAAAGAAAGTGCCCGTTCCAGTACCATCTACATTGAAGCCCCCTAAGGTAGCTCGGCTAAGATCAATCGTGCCGCCTAGTCTATGAACCAGTTCGACAACGGCCTGATCATAAAATCTGAATTCATCAATGACTTTGTTTGCATCCGCAATAGACGTCGGACCATCGGCGAATCCGATTGGTGTGAACCCGCTGGCAAATGAATTGACACTGAATTGAGAGCCGGCCGGGGCGCCTGGAGTTGGTGCACCGAGGAAACCGCCCATCGCTCTATGGAAGCCATCCGGGTCGTTGGTTGCATCGTGAATGGCTTTTCCAGCTATCCCTGCCATGATCGCGATACCTACCGGGCTTGTCATGAAGGCACCAAAATTGGCACCCATCTGGGCTGACTGAGTCATCGGCCCTACAAAGCTGGATGCTCCCTGCCCAAAACCAAACAAGCCTTCAGCAAAACCTGTGATGCCAGAAGCATTGAGTATTCCCATGATACCTGGCTCAACAAAATCACCGACTTTTGTCTTGATCAATTTCTCGGCAGCGCTTTGAATGCCATCGGTAGAGAATTCACCGTCAACAATAAGATTAACCAGAGAATTAGATATTGCCCCTGTGATTCCTTTGTATTGTTTTGCTATTTCCTCTCCGGTTGAAGTCCATTGTGCTGCAACGTCTGCAGATACTGCCTGCGATATTTTTCCAAGTTCAGACATGCTGGAGGTTGCGATATCAGTAGCAGAGGCCACTTCTCCCATCCTGAATGGGATCTGCACGCTACTATCGTTGAACTCACCCAGTTTGATATTGAACAGTTCGATTCTTTCTTCTGATTCAAGTAGTTCCGGTTTGAGGATTAGCAAACCTTCTTTGACTGCGTCTACTCCCTCTCTATTAAGTCTGAGAGACTCCCGCTGACTATCCAGCTGGCTAAAAGTCGCATTAGCATTTTCCTGAATTTGCGCCCGGGCTTTTTCAGCAGCGTCTTCTATAGCCGCCAGGTTTGTTGCATATTCGAGAGCGCCACCTGAAAGCTCTTCATAGACTTTACGCTGGGCCTGCGCCCACTCTGAGTTTCTTAACCCCAGGCCTGATAAGAATTTATAGGTAAATTCAGCGTCCTTGGCGCGAAACCTGTCTACCTCAAGCTTAACCTTATCCAGAACCTCGCCGATCCCGACTCCCATTTGTTTACTTGCTGTAACAATGTTTACAAACCCAATTGTCCAGGCTCTTACTAGTGACTCGGCCGTAGAGATACCTTGTTCACCAGCAATCCCAATCGACTCACGAAAGGCGAATTCCCAGGACTGGACCGATGTGGTTGCCAACTCTGAAAACGAATTGAAACTTTCAATGAGGCTTGAGCTTGTGACAATACCAAGATCACCGATTGATGAAAACGCGATCTCAAATGAATCTTGTGCAATACCTGCCAGTTCACCGAAACCAGTCAGCCATTCCGATGCGGTAACCAGTCCGCCACCAAGCTCGGCTACAAAAGTATCAATCAGACCGCTCTGTCCAACGAATTCGATTAAATTGTTCTGCGCAATAGTGAGATTTTGACCAAAAGTTGCCACAGTACTACTGAAATCATTTTCAATGGAATCAGATGCATTCTGTAACGCACTTACTATGATTTCTGAGCTTAGAGTACCGCCTGCCGCCATAGAGTGCAGTTTGTCAGTCGTAACATTGAGAGCGGAGGCTATTGCATCTACCAGAACAGGAGCCTGCATTGCTATCGCATTAAAGTCGTAACCACTTAACGCACCTGCTGCAAAGCCCCCGGCAAGCAATTCAATTGCATTGGCAGCTTCATTAGCTGTAGCACCTGACGTAATGAATGACTGATTGATCGTTGCCGTTAGATCGATCAGTTCTTTCTGGGACAAGCCCATGTCCGAAGTGGAGCGGGCAAGATGTGAATAGAGTTCAGCGGTTGCCTGATACTCCGTACGAGTTGAATTCGCTACCTCTACCAGTCGCCCTTGCACGTCTGAAAGTTCAGAGGATGATGAAGTAACCTGCAGCAGCTGATTCTCCACCAGTTGCCACGAATCTGCATACTGAATGATATCTGTTGCCGCGAGAGCGACCCCCAGACCATTCGCAGCCCTGGTCAACTTCACTAATCCTTCACCTAGCTTGGTTGTTTCACCCAGAAAGCTCATAAAATCTTCCTGAGCGTTGCGAATACTACCTGAATGAAAATTGAATGGATTCATTGATTGGCCCTTAGACCTGATTGCATCTTTTTACTTAAGGATTGGGGTTTTCTAGTTCCGCTGGAGTTAATTTCCGGCATACCTTCAAGACTGTCGTTGTATCTGTGGTAAGCGGATACATAAACCTGGGATAAGTCTCTAATCCACAGTGCTTCCCAGGAAGCCAGGAGAGTATTGGTTTGCCTCTGCCAGCTATCTATCTCGCTCCATTGCAAAACAGAAAGGGAGACTCCCCCCATCGCCGGGCCACACTGCATCAGATAATTTATGATGTAGTCATAACCCCGAGTGTCTGGAAACTCGACATTCCTATGAATCTCGGCGCGGGGTGTTTTTGAATTCTTGCTACAGCTATGAAGCCATGCCATAACTCGAACAAAGTGCTCTAAGCGCCGGTATGCTTTTTTCTGAGTTCTTCCTTACTCAGGGCAGTTCCATAGAGCTGTTCCGGAACCCAGCGCCGTGACTTGAATAGTTTTAATGCGTTGGCCTCACTAAATGTGAGTTTCTCGCCTTCAAGTTCGGTGTTATTACTCCACCCGATCACATTCTTGGACAGAACTTCAGGCAAGTATTGAATCATTTCCTGCATCGTAAACGATTCCTTGCCCAGCTCACGTTGCACAGCCTTGACGCCGTTCTGCCATTCCTGGCAGTCAACACCTAACACAGTGATGGTGTAAGGATTGCCGAAGTCATCAAATGCTGGCTGTGCATCCAGCGGGTTTCGTACCTGGTGTACGATTCCGCTGGACGCCAACTTTTGGACATCGATGTCAAATATACTCATGCTATGCAGAAGCTTTCGTTACAGTTTCCGTGACACGATCGATTGTTGCCACTCTGGTAACCATAGAGTCAGCAGCGCCGGCACCCGTGGTAAATGAAGAAACATAACCGGTAAAGTAATCGATGGATCCATCACCATATGTCACTTTGAATGTATGAGCATTATCAGAGCTGAGCGCAGCTAATAAGATCACCTGACCTGCATCATCGTCATCACGTTCCATCGTGATAGTGTCAGATCCTGGATTTCGTGTACCTTTGTACTTAACCGGTGTACGGCTGTTGATGGGCTGTGTGCTTGTCACATTAACCGTGGATTCACCTGGAGTGTAATCAGTAACACCCTCGATATCTGTTGTAGCAACAGCGTCATAACCCGTAACATCATAGGTTGCAGGCAGGGTGGCAGAAACAGAAATTACTGCATCAACTAACAATTGTGGAGAGTCTGGCATTTTTATTTACCTCTTGGTTTAAAATTTATTGACTTATTTACATGCGCCACGGCGAAGAAAATTTCCAGGCCAAGGCCAGATAAATTTCCGGCCCTGCCCTTTTTCTTCATCGCGACCCTTGTTCTTAATTCACACCGTGTGTCGACAGCCTGGTTAGCCGGTTCAGGTGCTTAATGATTTTTAATACCTTAATATTGCTTGACTAAGACGGGTCGGGTGTACCTTCCTGGGTAAAGTAGGTAATCTGGGTAGCCAGGCTCATTATTCCCAGAGGACTAGCGCCCTCATCATTGTATTCAGTACTTAATCCCACCAGTCTTAGGTCATTTGCATTTCCATTCAGCGTCCTGTCTGCATAAAGAGCAGACTCGATCTCTACAGCAATCTGATCAATGGTGTTTTCATAGTTCGTTACGATATCGACATAGATGTCTACATTGACTGTCAGCTCATGCTTTATGTTTCTTGGCGGTTTCGAAGTTGTGTATTCATTCTCTTCTTTCGATGTATATACACAGAGACCGGGCAGACTGTTGGCGCTTAGAGGATGTACCTTTGTCGCAAACACGTTGCTCCCGGTTGTCGTCAAGCCGGTCAACGCCGTTATCACTCTGTCGCGTATTTCTTTTCTTCTGTGGGCCATTCTTCGTTGCTCCCGCAAATTTCTGTTTCTGAATTTGTATGCACCAGCTATCCCGGCTGCTAAGCTTTTAGCTCGCTCCCGTTTTCATCTTGTGCGTCGTTGATTGTGTTTTTGATTAGTTCACCCGCTAAGAAACAGGCATTGGACTATCAAGCGTCTCTGATTGACCCGTTAGTTGTCTCAGCCGGGTTAATCTGAGAATAAAAAACCCATCGATCTCATGATGGGTATGCGCAGTTCTACCTGGCACTTCAAAGGAGGGGGAAGTTAATGTGAGTTATCCAGTAGTGCAGCGCTTAATCTATGGTTTCCCCGTACTGCGGACGCAGTCCGATATGACAGTCCCCTACCCGAAGTTCTACTTCGTAATCTTCTATTAATGCCAGGTTACCCGCATTCACTCTTTGGGTTTCTGTGACTGTTCTATCGAGAATTGTAATCTGGGCTACATCGGTGCCACCTGTTAACCAAGCGACTATTGGTACGGCCCGTGTACAACTGGCTCGGACCACCGTGGTGTCTTCAGGCCTTTCAAGTTCTGCCACACTGCTGCAGGATGACAAACCGATTGCCAGTATCAGAATCAGATGTTTCATTTTATGTTCCATGATCATGAGAACTGCTCAAATACGGTTACTGCAAGGCAGGGTCCACATTAATTCAGGTACCCCATGTGCATGGCCTTACCGTATTAATTCTGTACTTGGTGTTTATTTCTTAGAACGAATTTTTGATAACTATCTAAGAACTCTTCTGGGGTTCCATGATTCGGATTGGCGTTGTAGTGCTCATCCCAGTATCTTGCCAGCCCAACCAGGTCTTGCGGTAACGGTTCTACTTCGTACCAATACCGTATGCGGGCTATGGCCGCGCAGTACATCGGATTCCGAATCAATTCATGGCCGGGCGGCTTTTGCTTGAATCTGGTGAGCTTGAAAACAAGTGATTTCAATTCCGCTTTTGTGGCTCTCTCGAGATATCTCCACACGTCATCATGAGTGGCATCCTCTACACTCCAGAAACCTTTACCGGGACCTCTCGGGTGTTGCCTGAGAAAGAAACCAAGATCAGATTCCTGGGCAGCAGTTCCCATCATCAATTTGACTGATGCTTCGGAGTACAGACGTTTATCAAACGCCGCAAGGGTAAAGAGCGTGGGTCGGACAATCTCTTTTTCAAAGTGAAGTGGATGAATCACTTTGTTTACTATTACGACGATAATCGCCGTATGTTCGGTAAATCACCAGAACTGTAACTATTATCGTGCATATAGCCTGTATTCCACTGGAATTGGTATTCAACCAACCCATTGCAGCAGTAGGAACTCCCGCTCCGTAGATAATCACACGTGACATGAGGTCTTGCTTAACTTCTTCCGATAACACTGTCGGTCCTCGACTGAAAGGCACATTGTTCTTCAGGTCACTCATTAAGATTTCACTATCTATATTGGAGGCAGAAATAGAATTTATGAGCTCAATTTTCCGAACTCATATTCGAGACAATCAAATACTTAAGCGAAAAGACAATTAATCCTGATTGGCGAACATAAAAAAACCCCGGCCATTTCTGGTCGAGGTTTTTCAAAGACTGGATATGTAAATTTCCTAATCTTGCATAAATAATAATGCATCAGTGCGACATGTCAAGTGATTCTTGCAAACCACCATAAATAAAACTTAGACCTTTATCTCTATAGTCCATTACTCGCCGATTCGAGATATCCAACGAGCGCGCTAATTCGTTGATTCCTTTATCCCATTTATAAAGTTCACATAGTATGAAATAAGCACGACTAAATAACGTCTTCAAAGCAGCCACTTGTCTGTCAATCAGCAACGCTTCTTCGTCAGTTATATTGGCCTGAATACCCTCACCGCGCTTACCGGTTGGATAGCCTCCCCGCGACCAAATGCCCCATTCTCTGATCTTCGTGATTTCCTCAAGCTCTGACGTACCTAACTCTGTGAGGGTATCTTGTGCGAATTTGTACATAGCGAACTTATCTGCCGTATTCATGTTCATTTAATCTCTGGTGTGTGTTCGTTTTGCCCATTTCCCTGCATAGCTCTACAGATAATGGATGATTAGAATGTCGTCGCCGTTACTGTGGTACAGCAGCACGCATCCCACTGTGCGTCTGTCATTGCTCTCTAAATCGCCTCGCAATGCGCTGTGCTGTAAGCCAATCGGGAGCAGATCCCTTTAGAACATTAGACTCCTGCTTTTTCTTGACCAACTTGGCGGAGTAGTTTTCCTGGGGGTTTTCCTGAATAAATTTCGTCTCACATAAGAGCGAATGGAACTGGATATCGGGGTGAACAGTTTCGAATCGTTTACCACAACTTCTTAATCTGCAATTACGTATGAACATAACTAATCACCGTATAACTTCTGACAGAAATGAATAATTTGCTCAGCGGAGTTTTTCCTCAGTACATCCCCGGGTATCGTTTTTCTCCTCGAAGCCTGGGTAATCGGACCGTTACCCTCTTCCCGCAACATAGCCCGTGTAACTTCAACCAGGACATTCCATCTTTGCCCCTTACCTAAGCTCTCAAGATTAGAGAGCCTGGCATTAGAAGACATTTGCCTGAAGCGATTTTGTTGCACTTCAGTCCTATATCCTTCCATACACAGACGTCTAAACGATCCCCAGGTGAAATAACCTTGAAATGTTCCACTATGCTTTAGCCCTGCTTTTAAGTAGGTATCATTCAGATCACTAAGCTGGTCACGCCAATACTTATAGTCATTGCTTGCTATACCCGAATCACGGGGAAGCAATCTTGCAGCCTGCAACCCCCTCCAGACATAATCGAACATTGCTTCACTGTGAGCGAAGCTCTGGGTACTTTGCGTATAATGCTTCATCTGCGGGATTGATAGCGATGACATGGCTTGATCGGCTGGTTGGATTTCCGAGCTCATCTGTCCACCTCGATTTTCTTAGCCAACGAACAACATGCGGGAATGACTCCCAGAATTCGCCCATTGCTTTGAGTTTAGATTTCTCCGCTTTCTGAAAACTAAGTGCAGAAAGCATTGCGTCAAATAGCTGTTGATCTGGATTGATTTTTAAAAATATATTTCTTGCCTCGTCTTTGGCCCCTTTCTTACCAAACTGGGTATCAAATGAGTTCCAAAGCAACTCGAATTGCTCCAGCAGTATCTCTTGCGGATACCTGATAACACTTTCTTCCGGTAAAGAAGGTTTAATCTGAGGGTTACAGGAATTAGGAATCAGTTTAAGGGAATCAGCAGGATCGGTTTTGGAGTCAAGCAATACTCCTCCAGATAAATCTCGATTTATCTCGAGCGTTTCGAAATCAACTAGTTGTCGATATTTATTAGAATAGGCTGGAATCTCGCTGCCTTTCTTCTTCTCATTAATGTGGGGATTCTGGTGGCGTTCAAATTCGTTGATGTGCAAGAATATTTTTTCTCCATTCGAGTAGAACGAAACGAATCCGGATTTGTCGAGATCAATCGCGATACGTTTTATACAACACTCGTCGTAAGGCAGAATTTGAACTTTCAGGCGTCCAGGCCTCCATTCCAGATCGCCCTTGTAGTCAGCATGGCACCATAGACCCGCAAAAAAGAGTCTGCCTAGAGGGCAATTACCTTCCGCTAATTCATCATTGGTAAAGAATGAAGGTTTGATATTTCTGGATCTTGGCATGGTTAGTAGTTGTCCCCTCTCACCTCGCCTTAACGAGGAGTCGGCTTACATCGTCATCTGATACAAAATTACATACAGTACCTGGCTTGCAGGAATCGATCGTCTGCTTTCGAAAATCCACTCAACTAATTCCCACAGCGACTCATTTCCAGACCAACGTGGATCTGCAATTACTGGCTTGTCTCAGGCTGCCTGATACGGTTGGTAGTTCGACTCTTTGTATTCAAGGACGCCATTCGAGATTTTCTGAAGCTTCATGGCTTGTAATTCCGGAACTTGTTCCGGCCATTTGGAAATAGCGGGTTGCGAAATCTTTAATTTCACAGCCAGTTCCTTTTGAGTCATGCCCTGGGCATCCAGATACTTAATTACTTCTTCCTTTTTCATTTGTCTTATCTCTGGAACTAACCTGATTATAACTATTGTTAATTAATAGTCAATTACTATAGTTATATTTAGAATTGGAAAAAATTGCTTGTTTGAAGGAAGCAAGGTAAAAGCTATGAAGTGAAATAACCGAAGTTATATAATTTGCATATGAGCGCTCTTGGCGAAAATATCAGGCAGAGAATCGATGAGCTTGGAATGACTCAGGAAGAAGTCGCCAAGAAAGCCGGCATGACCCAGGCCGCGCTGCACAAGGTTATCGCAGGCAAAACCAAGAGTACTGGCAAGATCGTCGACATTGCCAGGGTTCTGAAAACTTCCGCAGAATCTCTGCAATACGGGTCCGGTGTGATCACCTATCCGTCGGATGACCTGAAGAAGCTTCCGATTCTTATGTGGAATGAAGTTGAACCTTTCTGTGTAGGAAAACTCTCATTGGAATCCATAGATGAAGGACGCAGAACCTACAAAATTCCCAAGCAGGTAGGCTCAAAAGCCTTTGTTTTCGAAGTTGGAGAATCGCAGGGGTACGAGTTCAGTAAAGGCGATTTATGCGCCGCAGATGTCGAAGCTTTTCCTAACGAACAATCCCTGGTTGTTGCCAGAGAACCTTCATCAGGAGCAATAATCATGGGCTACTGGTCGAAGAAAGGCCGCGAAGCCCATGTTTTACCTCTATCAGACAATATTCCTCCCTTCCCTTGCACCAGATCCAATTTGCTGGCCACGGTAATTTTTAAGCCCTACAACGCCTGATTTACGCCAGATTTCCCTTAAATCTTTTAAACATAAATCTACTATAGTTGTTGAATAATATTTACTTTAGTTATATTGTTCTTGTATTGGACGTGATCATGGATCACAGGACAAAATAAACGGGCTTCGTATTGGCAGTTCAGCCACGCCTGTACATAAATATTCTTGCCACAGCCGTTAAGGTTCAGATGTTTCTAGCCAGACATACCACAGCTAACAGAGAGTTCTTTGCCAGAAAGAAAGGCCCTTCTGTACACGAGTGGATAGCGCTGGTTGAGTCTGGATGCGTGCGCGGCAAAATTATAAACGGGAAGCCCTGGATAGACCTGAACCATTTCGCCGCTAATGATGTGCTGAATCCTCCATCCGACATCACTCTGGCCAGCGAATCTGGACTTTCTCTATTGGACTGAGGTGTAAGCCATGCCCATACGTCCAAAGAAGCAAAGATTCCTTAATGGAATTCTGCTTGAAGACAATCTGTACCCCGACCCGAGGAAGCGACCCGGGTATTTTCAGTACCACCGTCCAGATGGATCTAAGAAAACCTTTCAAGCCGGGTCTGTAGAAGCCGCCAACACCAGAGCAGCCGAAGCCAATGCCAATCGCGATATCTACCTACCCAAAAAGATATCTGTTCCGCGCCGCAGCCAAACCTTATTCCATGTGGAGGAATTCCTGGCCTATCGAGAGCATCTATCTCCCGGCCTGAAAGCCAGGAGAAGTTGGGACAACAGGCGATATGCATTAAAGCTGTTTGCCCGGGCAGATTTTGTTGAATTAAACCAGATCACCATGGAAGCGTTGCGGATATGGTGGGACAAGTTAACTCACTCCCAGCAAAAGCTTCGCAACGCAGAATTCAGGCGCTTATTCAATTGGATGATGGGCAATGGACTCCTGCCCAAACTAAAATTCAATCCATTCACCAGTGATGACAGTGTTCCGAAGCTGCTACTAAAAGAAAAGTCACAGAAAAAACGGCCACCATGTACAGAAAGTGATTATTGGGACATCTATAACCGCGCACCGCACTATGGATACCAAGCCCTTCAGGTAGCCATGGGGATAAGCCGCTACACCAGTTTAAGGGAAGCTGATGTGTGCGCACTTCGATTCGACAGGAACATCGATGGCAGGCTGTTTCGGGCTGTCGTCTCCAAGTCTGACGCCCAGAAAGGCACCGTCCGTGCAGCAAGACTGGAATGGGATCTGGACGATCACCCGGTCCTGAACAAACTGATTCAGATGGCCAGGGAACTTAGTCTGAAAAACAGGCGGTGTCCCTATATCGTCTCTCATAACCCCAAACGGCGAAAGTATTCCAGGAAAAGAGAACACTTCGCTCAGGTTTTACCTCGCCGCCTGTATGACATGTTCATCGAAGTACGGAACTCATGCGGAATTGAAGGCGTGGTATTTCATGAGGTGCGAGGACTGGCATCTACTGAATTGAAGCGCAAGGGCTACACCCTTGAAGAAATCAGAGATGTAATGGGGCATGAATCAGTCACCACCACGGCGGGTTACATTAATGCTGAAGATCTGCCTTATGAAAGGGTTCACCTGAAACTTGATTACTGAGTTTTTCTACGCTTGTTTCTACACTATGAAAGGTGTAATGACCGCAGCCACATAAGGTATGGAATAGACAAGGGAAATTGGTCGGGACGGCGGGATTTGAACCCACGACCACCACACCCCCAGTGTGGTGCGCTACCAGACTGCGCTACGCCCCGAATGAGATCGCTAGAGATTTTAAGCCGACTTTTGGAGTCACTAATTCTCTAGCTCTTACTTCTTCTAAAATTGAGTTCCCCCAGTGTGGTGCGCTACCAGACTGCGCTACGCCCCGATGTGTGTTGAACTAAGTAGAGAGCAATTATTGTCTACTTCGTACCTGAATTCTAAAACTTCCTTCGATGGCCTCGGCAACAGCATCAATTGACTAATACGTCGCTAGTTATCTGATTTCGAGACTTTATCCAATGGAGCCCTACCAGACTGCGCTACGCCCCGAATAAGAATTGAGAATTTTACAGAAATTAGTGCAGGAGGCCCTAAGGATTATTGCTTGAAAGCTGAAATTCTTACAGCTTCTCAATTACCTCTTCCAGGTCCCGGATCATAGACTTTATCTCACTGGAGTCTACGTTGGCCTTGGAAACCTCTTCCGGGCTGTCGTTCATCTTCTGACGTGCACCGCCGATGGTGTAGCCCTGTTCGTAAAGCAGGCTCTTGATCTGGCGGATGAGAATGACATCCTGGCGCTGATAATAGCGGCGATTCCCTCTTCTTTTGACGGGCTTAAGCTGGGGAAATTCCGCTTCCCAGTAGCGAAGTACATGGGGTTTTACTGCACAAAGCTCGCCTACTTCGCCGATGGTGAAGTAGCGCTTGGGAGGTATTGGTGGTAGTTCGTCGTTATTCTTCGGTTCCAGCATAACCTTCTACTCTCGCCTTCAATTTTTGCCCTGGCCGGAATGTTACGACGCGGCGGGCTTTAATTGGGATCTCTTCACCAGTTTTAGGATTCCGTCCTGGCCGTTGCTTCTTGTCTCGGAGATCGAAATTTCCGTATCCGGAGAGCTTTACCTGCTCATTGCGTTCCAGGGAGAGGCGGATTTCTTCAAAAAACTGTTCAACTACTTCCTTGGCCTCGCGCTTATTGAGGCCTAATTCTTCAAACAGGCGCTCCGCCATATCGGCCTTTGTGAGTGCTCCATCCGCCATAGTGCGATCCCCAGTTAGTTCCGCAAATTTGCATTAAATTGTTCTTGTAGTGCGTTGACGCAGCTACTAATTATTGTATTTATCTCTTCGTCGCTAAGAGTGCGGGAAGGATGCTGCCACGTCAAGCCCAATGCGACACTTTTTTTGCCTTTTGCGACCGCATCTCCTTGATAAACATCGAATATTCGAAGGCCTACCAGAAATTCACCGGCATTTTCCCGAACTAACCGCGAAATATCGCCCGAGGATATAGATTCGTCGATTACCAGAGCCAAATCCCTACTGACTTCAGGATATCGGGAAAGCTCTGTGGCTGCAGGAATTTCTGCTGTCTGAACAACATCCAGATTCAACTCAAACAAGTAAACAGCCGTATCCAGCCCCAGTTTTCGCTGGATCGAAGGGTGGAGCGCCCCAATATGACCCGCCGTTTCCCCTGTCTTTGAAAGTACCTTCGCACACTGGCCCGGATGGTAGCCTGCTGATTCATCTTCTGCGAACTCGTAGTTGCTACCTGTACCCCCTAGCTCCAACAATGATTCCACATCACCTTTAACATCATAAAAGTCTGATATATCACTGTTATTACTCCAGTTTTTAGGGTGACGGCTACCGCTTAACAAACCACCCAGGCGGGCTGTCTGCTTTATCTCGTCACCTGTCTGCTGAAACACCAGGCCAGTCTCAAACAGTCGCAATCGCTCATGTTGACGATTTGCGTTGTACTGAAGTGTCTGCAGAAGGCCTGGCAGTAAACTGGTTCGCATCACTGCCATTTCCTCGGAAATAGGATTTTGGAGTCTTATGGAATTGGCTGCCGGACCACAAACCAATTCTGAAATCACAGGATCAATGAAACTATAGGAAATGATCTCCTGGTACCCCATGGCAACCAGATGCTGACGTAGTTGACCCATTTCCAGACTTGTTTCCGGGGACCTGGCGAACTTGGTTGAACTGACACCATCACCCAGAGGTATATTGTCGTAACCGTATATCCGGGCGATTTCTTCAATCAAATCCGCTTCAATTTCAATATCAAATCGGTAACTGGGTACAGACAGGCGAATTTCCGATTCTGAGTCATCCAGTATCTTCAGTCCCAGTTTAGAAAAGATGTCTCTGATCTCAGCTCTTTCTACCGAGATGCCCAGCTGCCTGCCCACTTCTTCATAACGTAGCGAAACCGTCGCTGCATCTGGCAGGTTGCCAGTTGCTTCCGTGACCGGTCCAGGTTCACCACCGGCGATAGCCAGCAATAATCCTGTAGCTCTTTCCATCGCTCTATGCTGAAGACCATGATCCACCCCTCGCTCATAACGGTGGGAAGCATCTGTGTGCATATTATAGGATCTGGCTTTTCCAGCGATGGCCAGGGGGGCAAAATAGGCGCACTCAAGAAACACATCACTAGTGTTTTCACTAACAGCTGTGTTTTTACCACCCATCACACCGGCCATGGCCACAGCTTTCCTTTCGTCCGAGATCACCAGAGTATCAGAGGTCATCTCAACCTCTTTTCCATCAAGCAAGGTGATCTTCTCTTTCTCTCCAGCCATGCGAACTTCTATGCCGCCTTCCAACTTGCTGAAATCAAAAGCATGCATGGGTTGTCCCAATTCCATAAGCACGAAATTAGTCACATCGACAATAGGATCAATGCTTCGTAATCCGGACCGACGCAGTTTTTCCTGCATCCAAAGTGGCGATTCAGCACCAAGATTCACATTACGAATAATGCGACCCAGATAGCGAGGACATTCATCGGCTGCGGTTATTTTGATTGGAAATTCGTCCTGGTGAGTGGCCGTTACAGCGTCTATTTCCGGAACTGCAACGTCCTGGCGAGAAATAACCCCTACCTCTCTGGCGACACCAGCTACCGACAGACAGTCACCTCTGTTAGGCGTCAGATCTAATTCTATACTTGAATCATTAAGCGATAGATATTCCCTGATATCGGAACCAACTGGAGCATCGGCTGCCAGTTCCAGCAACCCATCAGAACTTTCGGCCAGTCCCAATTCTTCGGCGGAGCAAAGCATGCCGTTGGACTCAACTCCACGCAGTTTCGCCGCCTTGATCCTGAATGGTTTTTCACTATCCTCAGTGTGAATTTCCGCTCCCACCTGGGCGAACGGCGCTTTCATACCTGCGCTGACGTTAGGCGCACCGCAGACAACCTGCACTGATCCAGTACCATCGTTGACCTGACAGACGCGTAACTTGTCCGCATCGGGATGAGCCTCGACAGACTCCACTTCCGCGACCACTATGCCGGAAAACTGCCGAGCGACCTCATTAACCCCATCGACTTCGAGGCCTGCCATAGTAAGGCGCGCCATCAACTCTTCAGTATCAAAGTCGGGATCAACCCATTCCCTTAACCAGCTTTCACAAATGATCATGCGAGGACTCTAGACTCAACTAATTGAATTGCCGCAGAAAGCGTACATCGTTTTCGAAATACAAACGCAGGTCACTCACGTTGTAGCGCAGCATGGCAAGCCGCTCGATTCCCATGCCAAATGCGAAACCCGAGTACTTGCTGGTGTCCACATTGGACATCTCCAGTACTCGCGGATGCACCATGCCACAACCCATTACTTCCAACCAGCCGGTATGGCTACATATACGACAGCCCTTACCGCCGCATGCTACACAACCCATATCCACTTCCGCTGAAGGTTCAGTGAATGGGAAATATGAGGGACGAAATCGTACGGGCATATCTTCTTCGAAAAAAGCACGAAGAAACTCTACTACTGTGCCCTTCAGATCAGCCATACTGACATTCTCATCGATGAGTAAGCCTTCAACCTGATGGAACATGGGGGTATGGGTCAGGTCGGAATCACAACGATATACCCTGCCCGGACATATCATTCGAAATGGCGCTTCGCCATTTTCCATTACATGCACTTGCACGGGAGAAGTATGAGTTCGCAGAACCGTGCCAGGACTCACATAAAATGTATCATGCATCGCCCGCGCTGGATGATGTGCCGGAATATTTAATGCCTCGAAGTTATGGTAATCATCTTCGATCTCGGGCCCTTCAGCCACATCGTACCCCGCCGCTGCAAAAATGCGCTTGATACGTTCTGTGGTGATAGTAATGGGATGTAACCCACCAGCACTTTGACGTCGACCCGGCAAGGTCACATCAATTTTCTCTTCACCCAGTTTGGCATCGAGTGCAGCACTAACGAGAATCTCTTTGCGGCTTTCAATCGCAGACTGCAATTTTTTCTTGGCGAGGTTAATACTTTCACCAGCAGCCGGACGATCTTCCGGTGCCAGTTTGCCCAGACCTTTAAGCAGATCTGTAAAACTGCCTTTCTTTCCTAAATACTGAACACGCAGATCATCGAGAGACCGCTCATTGGCGGCCCCTTCGATGGCCTGTAAGGCCTCATCCAGTAGGGATTCGGTATCAGCCATGTGCCGGACCTGCTGGTGCCGACTTAAGCAGCGAGACTGGCTTTAGCTTGGTCGACTATAGCGCCAAATGCTGGCTTGTCATGGACAGCCAGATCAGCAAGCACGCGTCGATCAACTTCGATATTTGCTTTCTTAAGACCAGCTATCAATTGGCTGTAACTAATACCGTTCTCACGTGCCTGGGCATTGATACGGGTAATCCACAATGAACGGAATACTCGCTTCTTGGCACGACGATCGCGATAAGCATATTGACCTGCTTTCGTTACAGCCTGCTTGGCAACACGAAAGACACGGCTGCGAGCACCGTAGTAACCCTTAGCCTTCTTTAATACTTTTTTGTGGCGTCGACTAGCTACGACACCGCGTTTAACTCGGGACATGTTTTTTCTCCTGACTAATGGGCTGGATTACTTCTCACGCAGCATGCGCTTGATTGCTGGTACGTCGACAGCATGTACTTCTGTCGTACCCCGCAAATGACGCTTACGCTTCGTGGTTTTCTTGGTCAGGATGTGGTTCTTGTTCATGCGCTTACGCTTGAACCCGGAACCGGTCTTTTTGAACCGCTTGGCGGCTCCGCTATGTGACTTAAGTTTTTTCATTACTAAAAACTCGCATTAAATGGCCTGAGTCGTTTCTACTTCAACAAAAACAGGCGAGCTAATTAAATCCAATAAAACAGAAAGGCCAGTGTCTATTTAACCCTTTAAGGTTACCCTCAAGGATCAATAGACACTGACCCTTTGGGGATCAGTACCGACTCCCTCGCTTTATTGGCGCTTCTTTACAGGCGCCAGCACCATTACGATCTGGCGTCCTTCCATCTTGGGTTCCTGTTCTACAGTGCCGTATTCCGCAAGGTCTATCTTAATGCGGTCAACCAGCTCCTGCCCAAGATGTTGATGGGCCATTTCCCGACCACGGAATCTTAACGACACCTTGGCCTTGTCCCCATCAGAAAGGAAACGTATCAGGTTGCGTAGTTTGACCTGATAATCTCCTTCCTCCGTCCCTGGACGAAACTTGATCTCTTTTACATGAACACGCCGCTGCTTCTTTTTATTAGCAGCTTTCTGCTTCTTGAGATCGAAAATGTGTTTGCCATAGTCCATGATCTTGCAGACTAATGGGTCTGCATCAGGTGCGATCAACACCAGATCTAACTTGGCTTCTTCAGCAGCCGACCGGGCTTCGGCGATTGGGACAATACCCACTTGCTCACCGTTGGCCCCTACGAGGCGCACCTCGTCGGCTTCAATAAATTCATTGATCAGTGGCTTTTTTGCACTACTTCTCATGATTGGCGCGAGCGCTCTGACCCCTTCTTGCTAACTGCAACGATGCTAATTCTAAAACTCCTTAACCTAAGCCTATCTAAGCCGCGCTTTGCTCGGCTTCTTCGGCTTGCTTGTCCTCACTGCGGCCAAAACGGGCGACATCCTGGCTTATGTGAGTACAAAAGTCTTCGAATGTCATCGCTCCCAGGTCTTCACCACTGCGTGTGCGAACCGCTACTGTGCCGGACTCTACCTCTTTATCTCCTACCACAAGCAGGTAGGGAACCTTCAGTAAAGTGTGCTCGCGGATTTTAAAGCCGATTTTCTCATTTCTCAAGTCTGAAACAGCCCTAAACCCTTTATTTTTCAAGGATTCTTCAAATTTCAGGCAATAGTCGGACTGCTTGTCAGTGATATTCATCACCACAACCTGCTCCGGCGCCAGCCAGGTGGGGAATTTCCCTTCGTAATGCTCGATTAGAATACCGATAAAGCGCTCCAAAGAGCCAAATAAGGCGCGATGCAGCATTACCGGGCGCTTGCTACGATCACCGCTCTCATCTACATAGGAAATATCGAAACGCTCGGGCAGATTCATATCAACCTGCAAGGTACCGCACTGCCAGTCCCTGCCAATGGCATCTCGCAGCACAAACTCCAGTTTGGGGCCGTAAAATGCGCCCTCACCGGGGTACAGAGAATAGTCAAGCCCCATTGATTGCAGTGCATTGAGCAGTGCCCCTTCCAGCTTGTCCCAGATTTCATCGCTACCAATGCGCTTTTCCGGTCGGGTAGAGAGCTTGATGACCACATCGTCGAAGCCAAAATCCTTATAGATATCAAGCACAAGTGCCACCACATTGATGCACTCCTGCTCCATCTGAGATTCGGTGCAGTATATATGGGCATCATCCTGGGTAAAGTGGCGCACTCGCATCAGGCCATGGAGCGCGCCGGAAGGCTCATAGCGGTGAACCTTGCCAAACTCAGCCATTCGCAGCGGCAAATCGCGATAACTTTTTAGTCCCTGGGCAAACATCGAAACGGAACCCGGGCAGTTCATTGGCTTCAGCGCATATACCCGGTCATCTTCCGTTTCTGTAGTGAACATGTTTTCCCGATAGTTGAACCAGTGGCCGGAGGTTTCCCATAAGCTGCGATCCATTACATCGGGTGTGTTCACCTCAATATAGCCAGCCTTCTCCTGACGACCACGCATGTAATCCAGTAATTGCAGGAATAATTTCCAGCCCTTTGGATGCCAAAAGACTGAACCCGGAGCTTCGTCACTCATGTGATACAGACCGAGCTGCTTGCCCAGTTTGCGGTGGTCCCGTTTCTCGGCTTCTTCCAGCCGATGCAAGTACGCCTTTAGATCCTTCTTTGAGGCCCAGGCGGTACCGTAGATCCGCTGCAGCATCTCGTTATTGGAATCTCCGCGCCAGTAGGCTCCAGCAACTGAAGTCAACTTAAAGGCCTTGAATTTACCTGTGTTCGGTACATGAGGTCCGCGGCACAGGTCGATAAATTCACCCTGTTTATAGAAGCTTAGATCTTCATCGCCGGGAATACTTTCAATGATCTCGACTTTATAGTCCTCACCCATACCCTTGAACAAGGCGACAGCATCTTCGCGGCTCAAAACAGAACGCTCAACCTGAAGATCCTCCTTCACTATGTCATTCATGACCTTTTCGATTTGTTCCAAATCTTCCGGTGTAAAAGGACGACTGAAAGCAAAGTCATAGAAGAAACCATTCTCAATAACTGGACCAATAGTCACCTGGGCTTTGGGGAATAATCTTTGTACGGCCTGGGCCATCAAATGGGCGCAGGAATGACGAATCACTTCCAGACCATCATCATCTCTGTCTGTGATGATCGCCACGTCAGAATCCGTGGTCACGGTGAACGAAGTATCTACCAATTCTCCGTTAACGCGACCAGCCAGAGCAGCTTTCGCCAGTCCGGGCCCTATGGATTCTGCGATAGCAGCAATAGTCACGGAATCTTCATAGTCCCGCTTGCTGCCATCTGGAAGAGTAATCTGAGGCATTGTTTAGTCCTGCTGTATTTCCTTGTACGTGATAATTAATGAGAGAAACGGAAGATCAATTCCCGTCTCAGTCTAGTTCAAAAGCTGGTGATGCACTGCTTGATTCTTTATCGGATGGCTAACTGACATTTTGAGAGGCTGTTAGCATCTGCTTTGTGCGGAGTGGTAGGCACGACCAGAGTCGAACTGGTGACCTCTACCATGTCAAGGTAGCGCTCTAACCAACTGAGCTACGCGCCTAAAATGAATATTGCTGAACTGAATTTCAGCCCTACCTATTCCGAACTAGCCGGCCCCATTCGGACCCGATTAGAAAGATCGGCGATTATAAGGAATTCAACGCCCCGGTGTCGAACGGTTTATTGGCAAAAAGCCTATTAAGTCATTGTCTTAGCAATTGCTGTTTGAGCTCCGCGATGCGATCTCTAGTAGCCGCCGCCGATTCAAATGCCAGGTTCTTGGCCTGCTCATACATCAGTGCTTCCAGCTTGTCGATTTCTGCCTTCACATCACCGGGATCGCTAAAGTCCAGTTTTTGATAAGCACCGGATTTTTCCGCCACCGTGGCGCGTTGGCGACCACGACTGCCTGGTGCTGCGTAGGCCCCCTCCATGACGTCGAGCACCCGCTTTTTGACCCCAATCGGAACTATGTTGTGATCTTCGTTGTACTGAAGTTGTGTTTCGCGGCGACGATTGGATTCATCGATGGCTCTTTGCATCGAACCGGTGACGACATCGGCGTAAAGAATAGCCTTACCGTTCAGATTTCTGGCCGCCCGCCCAATAGTCTGAATCAATGAACGCTCGGAGCGCAGGAATCCTTCCTTATCGGCATCGAATACTGCAACCAATGAAACCTCTGGAATATCCAGCCCTTCCCTCAGCAAGTTAATTCCTACCAGCACGTCGAAGTTACCAAGTCGCAGATCTCTGATGATTTCTGAACGCTCTACAGTGTCTATATCAGAGTGTAAATACCGAACCCGTACATCGTGTTCGGCCAGATAATCAGTGAGATCTTCTGCCATACGCTTGGTTAGAACAGTAACCAACACTCGCTCTTCCAGTCCTACCACTCTTCTTACTTCTGACAGTAAATCATCCACCTGACTTGATGCCGGGCGTACCTCCAATTCAGGATCAACCAAACCAGTGGGTCGAACTACTTGTCTGACTCGCTGCCCTTCATGTTCATCTTCGTAAGGACCCGGAGTGGCAGAAACGAATATTATCTGCGGAGTCAGACCTTCCCACTCCTCAAAACGTAATGGTCGGTTGTCCAGGGCCGAGGGTAGTCTGAATCCGTATTCAACCAGTGTTTCCTTTCTTGAACGGTCACCTTTATACATGGCACCAAGTTGCGGAATGCCAACATGGGATTCATCTGCAACTACCAGAGCATTAGCTGGCAGGTAATCGTATAGAGTTGGTGGTGGCTGGCCCGCCTCCCTGCCTGATAAATAGCGCGAGTAGTTCTCAATCCCTGTGCAGTAACCCAATTCCTGGATCATTTCCAGATCAAATTTTGTACGCTGCTCTAATCTCTGAGCCTCTACGAGTCGATTATTAGAATTAAGTTGCTGCAATCGATCTTTCAATTCGTCCTTAACTTCGTCGACAGCATTGAGCAGCCGCTCTCGTGGTGTTACGTAATGAGATTTTGGAAATACTGTGAGACGCGGCACTTCTTTAATCACACTACCGGTCAGAGGGTCGAAATAGGAAAGTTTTTCAATCTCATCATCAAAAAGTTCAATGCGAATAGCGTCTCTTTCTGACTCAGCCGGATAGATATCAATCACATCGCCACGTACGCGGTAGGTTGCCCGTCTCAGTTCCATATCGTTACGCGTATACTGCAAATCTGCCAGCCTGTGCAGCAATTTTCGTTGATCGATCGAGCCACCTTTCTCCAGTGGCACTACCATTTGCAGATACGAATCGGGGTCTCCCAGACCATAGATCGCAGACACTGTAGCGACCACTACCACGTCCTGACGTTCGAGCAGAGCCTTCGTTGCTGAAAGTCGCATCTGCTCAATATGATCATTAATAGTGGCATCCTTTTCGATATAAAGATCAGAGGAAGGCACATAGGCTTCAGGCTGATAATAGTCGTAATAGGAAACGAAATACTCGACAGCGTTGCTGGGAAAAAATTCCTTAAATTCGCCATAGAGCTGGGCAGCCAGTGTCTTGTTGGGCGCCATAACCAGGGTCGGTCGCTGCACGGATTCGATCACATTGGCGATCGTGAATGTTTTGCCAGAGCCAGTTACACCCAGTAAGGTTTGAGCATGAAGCCCGTCCTGGAGACCTTCGATCAGACTGGCGATTGCCGCCGGCTGGTCTCCCGCTGGCTTGAACTTTGCTTCGAGCTGGAACTGCTTGGACATGGTGTCTTCTGACTGGCTGGTGCGAACAAACTCCCAAGGTTACCCTATTAGGCAAACAAGTGCTTAGAAGAATAGAGTCAGTGTTGACCGCCTAGCCAATTCTCATTAGACTACGCGCCTTTTCGAGCTATACTCGAAAGAACCATTGCTCTGCTGCCCAATAGCTCAATGGTAGAGTAGGTGACTGTTAATCACTTGGTTCCTGGTTCGAGTCCAGGTTGGGCAGCCATTTCCCTTCACGAGAAATTACCGCGGAAATCCCTGGAAGCCAGCAGCGATCGCTGTACTGGCTCGTTTCCGCGTGCCGCTGTGGTGTCTGGTTAAGCAAATAATGTATAGTAGCCCGCTCAAAACCATGTCACAGGAGACTTTCATGCGCGCCCTACTTTTCTCTGTTCTATTTATATTGAGCACCTGCACAATGGCTCAAGAGAATCCCGTGGTTATCATGGAAACCAATAAAGGCACTATCACCCTCGAACTCTGGGCTGACAAGGCACCTGTATCTGTGGAGAATTTCCTGCGGTATGTAGACAACGAACTGTACGACGGACTAATTTTTCACCGTGTCATTGCTGGCTTTATGATCCAGGGCGGTGGCTTTCGCCCTGACATGAACCGTCTGTCAACTTATGAAGAGATAAAGAATGAAGCGCGCGCAGATGTGCCAAATAACCGTGGCACCCTGTCCTATGCACGAACCAATGTGGTGGATAGCGCTACCAGTCAGTTCTTCATTAATCTTGTGGACAATGATTTTCTGAACCATACAGATGACACCCCTCGTGGTTTCGGATATGCCGTATTCGGAGCCGTTACTGAAGGCATGGATGTAGTAGACGCAATCGCAGCTGTGGAAACTGGAAATGTAAGCGGGTACCAGAACGTGCCTACCGAACCCGTAATCATCACGTCGGTCAGACGGGCGGAATAACAGCAAAGCACAAATTTACAGCAAACAAGAGTGTTGTTTGGCCACTGAAACTGAATCAGTTAGCAGATGAACAGCATGAAGAGCGCCGCTTATTTATTCCTTGAATAGCGGCGTAACCTTGGTGTGATTCTGGGATTCTTCGCTTCGATTAGACACATTATCCTGAGCATGATTCCACAGAGGATCGCTGACTTCTTCTTTGGGGTCGAAGCCATCTACTGCGTCCATCAGCACTGCCTTAACTTCTGGTAAATCGATCTGCTGGCATGCAACTTCCAGGCGTTGTAAGAGGTTCTTTAAATCCTCCCAGCTAAGCGTCACTTCTTCCGCACGCATGATCTTTGGGTGCTCTGTGCCGGTCACAGATTCTCCAATCAATAGCTCCTCATAAAGTTTTTCACCTGGGCGTAATCCGGTGTATTCAATCGCTATGTCACCACGGTAGGAGTTTTCATCCCTAACGTCATATCCCATCAAATGAACCATTTTCTTGGCAAGATCTATGATACGAATGGGCTCATGCATATCCAGTACGAAAACATCTCCTCCACTGGCCATGGAACCAGCTTGCAACACAAGCTGAGCGGCCTCCTGTACAGTCATGAAGTAACGGGTTACTTCCGGATGAGTTACCGTGACCGGACCACCACTACTGATTTGTCTACGAAATAGTGGCACTACCGAACCAGAGGATCCCAGTACATTTCCAAAACGCACGATGCTGAACCGGGTCTCGCTGCCGCGTTGAGCTAATGCTTGAAGGACTTGTTCCGCACAGCGCTTCGTTGCCCCCATAAAATTCGTCGGTCTTACTGCTTTGTCTGTAGATATAAATACAAAATTCTTAACGTTTAGACTCTCAGCCGCCTGCGCAGAAATTAAGGTGCCAAAAATATTGTTCTGGGCTCCCTCAACAATGTTTTTCTCCACCATGGGAACTTGTTTATAAGCTGCTACGTGATACACAGTATCCACCGCAAAACTTCGAATAGCGTTCTCCATCGTCGTTCTGTTACAAACTGAGCCCAGCAAAGCAACGATTTCGATATGCTCTCCACCCTCGATCCCTTTCAGGCTTTCCCTGAGCTCGGCTTCTACTTCATAGAGGCCGTATTCGAATGAATCCAGTAATACCACACAGGCAGGTTTTATATTGATGATTTGTCTGCACAGTTCGGAGCCAATAGATCCCCCCGCTCCTGTTACCATTACAGATTGACCAGCAATGCAGGCTCCCAGCAATTCCGGATTGGGCGGAACAATATCGCGCCCCAATAAATCTTCGATATCGATGTCCCTGATCTCATCAACACCAACTTTGCCAGAAACCATGTCGAACAAATCGGGAACGGTCTTTACATGCACAGGCAGATGTTCCAACCGATTCAGAATTTCTTTTCTCTCAGCATGGGTAGCAGACGGTATTGCCAACAGTATTTGCCTGACTGAAAAATTCTCTATCAGTTCATAGAGCGAGTTCGGGCTGTAGACACGAATACCATGCACAGTGCTACCAACGATGCGTTGGCTATCATCGACAAAGGCGACCGGCAAATACTGATCACCATTTTGCAGGGCAACCACCAGTTGCATACCTGAGCTACCGGCACCATAGATAACCACTGGCTCTTTCGGGCGAAAGTTCTGTATCAGACTCTGCAGCAGTACTTTGGCAACGAAACGACTACCTCCAACGAACAGAACACTGATCATCCAAAATATTGGCAGTACGGAATAATCTGTATTTTCCGGGCTTTGAGAGAAAAAATAAGAGGCTGCCAATAAACAGGTGGCAAAAGTAACCCCCTGAAGAATAACGAAAGCGGCCTGCAACCCCATATACAACAGAAGTACTCGATACAAACCAATGCGTATAAAAAACAATATGCTGATTACGGTGGCCAGTGACAGGTAGATATAGAAGCGCTGGTCCTGAGCCAGAAATTCACTACCTTTACCTAATAATGCAAACGCGAAGGCGAGCGCCATCACCATCATCACCACATCGGCGACCATCATGATGAGTTGCTTGAGAGAACGGGACAAAGGTATGGAATGTAGGTGCATAAAAATCGTTATTCTCTTATCTGTTTAACCAGAAAACTAAAGGACCCGGAACTCAGCGTTTATCCCTCAAGAGCTTCTGTTTTTTTGTCAGCTCTACCAGCCCCTAACCTGTACGCGGTAAACACCAGCGGTGTCAAGGCAAGCAAACTGAGAAAAAATCCCAATTCTTGTCGCAGCACTGATAAATAGGCCAGTGGTGCTAACCAGAAGCAATTAATTAATAGCATTGTTATCGTCACTTTTGCATGACTCTTGTAAAGTCTTGCGGCGTGCTGATAAGCATGGGATGAATGCCCTTCATACCAGCGTTCCCCCTGCAGCATACGCCGCAACAGGGTCAGCGTGGAATCTGTCACAAATACTCCTAGCAGAATCAACCAGGTCCAGACTGTCATCAGACCAGACTGCATGGTCATCACGGCCAGCAACCCAAGGCAAAATCCACAAAAACCGCTACCCACATCGCCCATGAATATTTTTGCTGGCGGCCAGTTCCACACCAGGAAACCTGCTGCACTTGCTATCAGGGTCAGATTGAGCAACCTCGCTGCATCCAGTTCGCCATTTATAACGAACAATAGTGACACCAGGTTTACAAAGACAAGTTCCGTAGCAGCGATCCCGTCGATCCCATCCATGAAATTATAGAGATTAAGTAGCCACACCAGCGCGAACACAGCCAGTGATTTCAATAGCCATTGTTGTGTAATGAGAATATTTGCAATACCAACCGGTGCCAATTCCCCCAACCAGGTAATGGACCAGATGGCCGCTGCAAAATGTAATGGCACACGCCATAACACATGCAACTGGTAGAGGTCATCCACCAAACCAACGAGAGCAATGACTACTGCACCCAACAGCGCAAAGTATATTGCTGGTTCGAGTATCTGTTGGAGATAGAAGAAAGAACTTAATAGAAAGAAAAGAACGACGATGATTAATCCGCCGCCGACAGGCGTAGGTGTGTCATGTGCGCTGCGGGCCACCGGAAGATCCAAAAACTGCCTCTGCAATGCAAACTTGCGCAAGGCCCATGTGCCAAGCAGCGCAACTACAAAAACAATTGGCCAAAGCCACACCATCCAAGACATCTGGCATTCCGAATTGCAGAAAACCGTGATTATAGCCTGCTAATGAAAAAAATTGGTATAAAAATCAGGTACTTTCGGATAATACTAAAAGCAAATCCGTAAATTCGTAAATCCGAAAGTACCGATCCGGATGTCCTGACGCTAGTCAGCAGTGATGACAATGCGATGACGGTTCTTTTCAAGAGTCACCTCGCCTACACCGGGTACAGCGAGCAATTCGTCGACTGAACGAAAGCTTCCGAACATTTCCCGGTAAGCGACAATCTCTTCAGCCTTGACCATGCCAATACCCTCGAGGGCCGACGCTATCGAGGACGCATCCGCCTTATTGATATCTAATTGGCTGATTTGTTCGCTGGTTTCTTGCGGGGATTCAGCAGCGAGAGATGTGGGAGCGAAAAATCCGAAAAGTAGCGCACAGATTGCGCCGAAAAGAGAAATTCGAGACATACCAATATCCTTATCAGTGATTGAAATGCAACCCAACTGTTGCGGGCTTCAGTGTAGCTCAGAGCCTACTGAACGCCAGCCACGGCTGAATTAAACTCCTCAAGCGCCTGCAGTGGAGACTCAGCTCGGGTAATTGGCCTGCCAACAACCAGATAACTGCTACCAAGTGCCATCGCTTCAGCTGGCCCAATCACCCGTTTCTGATCTCCACTGGCGTCTTCCTGCCTGCGGATTCCTGGTGTGACGAGCGTGAATTCAGCGCCGCATTGCTGTCGCAGGTCCGAAGCTTCCGCCGCCGAGCACACTACTCCGTCGAGCCCGCATTCCTGTGCAAGCCTCGCCAGCTTGCTTACCTGAGCAGAGGGTGAACTGCTATAACCGATTTCTTCCATATCTGACTCGGCCAGGCTTGTAAGCACTGTGACACCTATCAATAAAGGGCGGGAATCACCGTAGTGGGCAATGACCTTAGCAGTTTCCTCCATCATCGCTCTGCCTCCGGATGCATGGACATTCAGCATCCAGACGCCAAGCTCAGCTGCAACCCGCGATGCCCGGGCAACAGTGTTAGGTATGTCATGAAATTTCAGGTCGAGGAAAACATCAAAACCTCTGCCTATCACCAGTTTTACAAATTGCGGTCCCGCAAGGGCAAACAACTCCTTGCCTATCTTCACTCGACACTTTGCAGGGTCGAGCTGCTCCAATAAAGCAAGTGCTTTATCTTCAGCATCAAAGTCCAGAGCAATTATTATCGGTTTGTTCAATTTTTGATTCCTTGTTAACTGAATTCTCTTGGGTCATTCAGATGTTCTTGTCTATTCGAGGCTTGATGCTATCCCATTGCTGGCAACTGGGACAAAGCCAGTACAAATTCCTGGATTCATAACCGCAGTGATTACACTGATAAGCACTGCGCTGCATTATAAGTGAGTCGATAATTTCCGGGTTAATTTGCAGATCTTTCCC
Source organism: uncultured Pseudohongiella sp. (assembly GCA_965227685.1). Lineage (GTDB taxonomy): Bacteria > Pseudomonadota > Gammaproteobacteria > Pseudomonadales > Pseudohongiellaceae > UBA9145. Next base: position 1,034,385 of record CBDDGA010000002.1, read on the forward strand.
CGGCTCTTCGCCTTCTATCTCCTGCCGCAGTCCGAGTAACTTGCGAACACCATCCAGTGAAGCCTGATTGCCTAGTCGGGACTTGAGAAACCTGAAAGCAGCTGTGGCACCTTCTCGATTCTCCTCCAGCCTCGCCATCGCCAGAAGCAGCTCTGCCTGGGGTGACTCCTGATACATGCGCTCCAACAGACTTCCAAGATCCGGCAGGATTCCAAGTTTTTCATGACAGACAATTAATGGCTCAATTATAAGCTGAGTGTATTCAGGCCTGCTGGTTCGGGCACGTATGAGCTCCTTTATAGCCTGCTGATAGTTTCCCAATTCCTGTTCCAAAGTTGCCGAAACCAAACTGGCCCGCACATGCTTTCTGTCAAAGCCAAACGCTTTCTTGATAAAGTCCCTGGCTCTTACAGATTGGTCCTGCTGCAATGCCTTTAAAGCAAGCTCGCAGCAATAATGGGCCGCGATTGATTTCAGCTCCACATCCTTTTTGTATGCAGGCGCTTTTAGTAACTCCTGCATGCTTTCCACGGCCAGTTTCCATTCTTTTTCTGTCTGATAAATTGTTATCAGATGTTGCAGGGCCTCCCATCTTGATGCGCGATTATCATCAAGAATTTCTTTCAGCAGGCGCTCTGCTCTATCCAGTAAGCCGGCCGCTATATAGTCGAGAGCGAGCTGCAGACGAGTTGAGTCGGAGAATCCGCTATCCAGACCCGGACGGGCCAGGAGCGTCTGATGAACCTTGATAGCCTTATCCACCTTGCCACGCCTGCGCAATAAAGCACCGAGAGCGAGGTGAGTTTCAATAGTATCGCTGTCTACTTCCAGAGCGCGAATGAAGGTATCGATAGCTTCGTCGGGTTCATCATTGAGCAGGTAGTTGAGCCCGACGAAGTAGTCATTAAAAATATCTTTGGTGTCCCGGGAGGCAGCGCGAGGTGCTTGTTTACCACGATTACCAAATTTACCGAGTAGCCAACCTGCAACAACGGCAATAAGCAGCAAGCCATATATTTCAAGATTTGCCATAACTACTGAAGGTCTCGCAGTGATACTGACCTTAGCTTTTTGACTTCCTCTTTTGCTTCTGACAATTCCTTTTGCAAACGCCTGATCTCTGCCCGGGAGCGTAATTGCCGGAAGAGCCCCAGCCCTAACAGTAAGCCCAGCAGACCTCCACTTACGAAGCCGCCAACTATCCAAACTGAAACGGGAACCGCCGGAAACACAACACTGCCGAATGCAATTTCGACCGGTGCAGAATTAAAATAGGAGAAGGTGATGCTGGCGACAAAGACCAGCACGAGAAAGAGTCCTGAAAACAGATTGCCTAACTTTCGCATTCGCGCAATTCCAAACGAACACTCGCGTAGTTCAATACAAAGAGAAACTAAATTAGCAAACCCGGCAATCGGGATTTAAATAAAAAACGGCATGGCTCGCTGAGCCATGCCGTTCCTCTTGATCTGCAGACTCCAGCTACTGCTAGAATTGCTGCTCCGCCAGCATACTGTTGTTCACCCGATCTCTTAGTTCTTTACCGGGCTTGAAGTGAGGAACGTATTTCCCACTCAGAGCAACTGGGGTACCAGTCTTGGGATTTCGACCGATCCTGGGCACCCGGTAGTGCAATGAAAAACTACCAAATCCCCGGATTTCGATTCTCCCACCATCGGAAAGCACCTGAGACATGTACTCGAGGATAGCTTTGACCGCCAACTCAACATCCTTGGATGAAAGTTGTGTCTGCTTACTTGCAATACGGTCGATCAGTTCAGACTTTGTCATTTTTATCCCCTGTCTCTGTATACCGCTGCATGCTGCCCGCTGGCTACTGCTGCTGATTAAGGTCTATGAAAGCCCGGTTAGGCTATCATAAACCTTTGATTTTGCAAAAAGAATTAACTTTTATCCATCTCAGCCTTGATCAGGTCACCGATTGTGCCTGGCGATACATCGCTGGCATCCTGGTTCTTGTGCTCCTGAATCGCTGCCTTCTCGTCATCAATCTCAATGGCCTTGATGGACAGACTGAGCACGCGATTCTTGCGATCGACACTAACAATCTTAACCTCGATCTCATCGCCCTCTTTCAGTGCGTTACGAGCGTCTTCGATCTTGTCACGACTGATTTCAGAAGCTCTCAACACACCTTCAACACCTTCGCCCAGGGCAACAGTTGCTGACTTGGCATCTACTGCTGAGACGGTAGCCTTCACGATGCTGCCTTTCTCAAACTCAGAGGCATAATTCATGAATGGGTCGTCTTCAAGCTGCTTGATACCGAGAGAGATTCGTTCGCGCTCTGGATCGATTGAAAGGATGACAGTCTCGATTTCGTCACCTTTCTTGTAGTTGCGAACGGCTTCTTCGCCGGTCTCGTCCCAGGAAATATCAGAAAGGTGAACAAGTCCATCGATGTTGCCATCGAGACCGATAAAGATTCCGAAATCGGTAATTGACTTGATGCTGCCGCTGATCTTGTCGCCCTTGTTGAAATTCTCGGCGAAGCCGTCCCAGGGATTTTGAAAACACTGCTTGATACCCAGCGAAATACGACGACGCTCCTCATCGATGTCGAGGATCATTACGTCAACTTCATCACCCAGCTGTACAACTTTCGATGGGTGAATGTTCTTGTTAGTCCAGTCCATTTCAGAGACGTGAACAAGACCTTCAACACCCTCTTCCAACTCAGCGAAACAGCCATAGTCAGTCAGGTTAGTAACAACCGCTTTAACGCGAGTGTTTTCCGGATAGCGCTGTTTAATGGCAACCCAGGGGTCTTCACCCAGTTGCTTAAGTCCAAGGGAGACACGATTGCGATCACGATCGTACTTAAGCACCTTAACGTCGATTTCATCACCTACATTGACGATTTCGCTTGGATGCTTGATGCGCTTCCAGGACATATCAGTGATATGTAACAGGCCATCTACGCCACCCAGATCAACGAATGCACCGTAATCAGTCAGGTTCTTCACGATACCCTTAACAGAAATACCTTCCTGCAGTTTCTCCAGCAAGGCGTCGCGTTCTTCTGTACTGACCGACTCCAGCACTGCTCGTCGGGAAACAACTACATTATTACGCTTGCGATCCAACTTGATCAGTCGGAATTCCAGTTCCTGACCTTCCAGATGAAGAGTGTCACGAACCGGACGTACGTCTACCAGAGAACCAGGCAGGAACGCACGAATATTATTCAGATCTACTGTAAAACCACCTTTAACCTTACCGTTGATAATACCGGTGACGATATCGTTCTTCTCGTAGGCTGCTTCCAGCTCCATCCAGGATTCTGCACGCTTGGCTTTTTCGCGGGACAGGCGGGTTTCACCGAAACCATCTTCGACGGTTTCCAGGGCTACTTTGACTTCATCGCCAATCTCCAGGGATAAATTGCCCTGGTCATCGAGAAATTGGTTACGGGGAATGACACCTTCAGATTTGAGGCCGGCATGTACCGTTACCCAGTCAGTGTCTATGTCAATTACAGTTCCGGTGACGATCGCACCAGGGGTCATATCGATCTCGTTCAAACTCTGTTCAAACAGATCTGCAAAACTTTCAGTCATTTAATAATCCAATAAAAACAAATATTTACAAAGAATAATTAAAGCTCTTTGCAAATATTGCCACGATCCAGCAGTCGTGGGTCAGTTAATAGTCGTTCAGCACTTGCCAGGGCTGGTGAAGCACAAGTGAGAACATCTTTTCCTTTCGCAGAACTTGCCTGAGAATCAGAGCTAGCCGAGGGCCTTGGAGACCAAATCCATGACCCGAACCAGCACCTGCTCTTCTGAGAGTGTAGTCGTGTCGAGAACAAACGCATCGGCAGCAGGTTTCAAAGGGGAGACTCTACGCTCGCTGTCGCGGGCATCTCGCTCCTTGAGGTCCTGCAAAAGGGCGGGCAGCATAGCATCAATACCCTTATCTATCAACTGCTTATAACGCCTTTGCGCTCTCTCTTCGGCACTTGCGGTGAGGTAAATTTTAAGCGTCGAGTCGGGGAAAACGACGGTTCCCATATCACGACCATCGGCTACTAAACCAGGGGGTTTTCGAAAGGCCAGTTGCCGCTCCAACAGGGCATCTCGGGCCTCAGGGATCGCGCCCACCTTAGATGCCATGTCACTGCCGGCATCGGTACGTATCTCCAGACTGACATCTTCACCTGCCAGAGTAATAGAGCCTGGGCCATTAGTGCCAAACTCCAGTTCCAGGTTTCTGCCTAGTTCAGCGACCGAAGTCACATCCTCCAGATCCAGACCGTGTTTGAGTACAGCGATACCCAGCACCCGGTACAGAGCACCGCTGTCCAATAAGTGAAAACCTAATTGCTTTGCCACGTGATCAGCTACAGTCCCCTTGCCGGTTCCCGACGGTCCGTCTATGGCAATTACCGGGGCTGGGTCTGTCATTCTATTTACCTGTCTTTTCCGCCAGTTTAATTCCGGCCTGTTGTGCGATAGTGGCAAAGCCCGGAAATGACGTGGCAACGTTCTGGCAATTCTGGATAGTTAGTGTTCCTGTAGCCTGCAGAGAGGCGATGACAAATGCCATGGCGATTCGATGATCGCCATGGCTGTTTATACTGGCACTTTGCAGTTCCGTATCTGTGCCCTTGCCTGAGATACATATTCCATCGGGATAGATTTCCAGTTCGACACCCATGGCTTCCAGTCCTTCGGCCATGGCAGCGAGGCGATCACTCTCTTTAACTCTGAGCTCTTCTGCTTCACGCAATACTGTTTCCCCTTCAGCGCAGGCAGCGGCCACGAACAGAACAGGAAACTCATCAATCGCAAGTGGCACCAGGGCGGGGTCAATTTTGATACCATTTAGCTCAGCATGTTGAACCCGAATATCAGCGACAGGCTCCCCACCTACTTCCCGCTTGTTCAGTAATTCAATGTTTGCTCCCATTTGCTGCAGAATAGTTATTACTCCGGTGCGGGTTGGATTTATTCCAACATGTTCCAGCAAGAGATCCGAACCAGGAGCAATGCTCGCTGCCACCAGGAAAAAAGCGGCCGAAGAAATGTCCGCCGGAACTTCTATAGAAGTAGCCTTTAATTCCTGACCACCTGCAAGTCGAACAACAGGATCAGGATAGCCGCCTCCAAGCTCAACTCCGAAGCCGGATAACATACGTTCTGTATGGTCACGACAGACTGCAGGCTCTGTAATTTCAGTAACACCATCTGCGTACAAACCTGCTAGTAGTAAACATGACTTAACCTGGGCACTGGCCACAGGCATTTCATACTCCATGGCTGCCAAGGCTGCTCCTTCGATATGCAGTGGTGGCGTACCATTATCGCTCAGTTCAATTTTCGACCCCATCTGTTTCAAAGGGTCGGCAACCCTCGCCATAGGACGGCTGTTAAGGGATTCATCTCCTGTAAGCTCACTGTTAAACTTCTGTGCTGCCAACAGCCCAGTCATCAATCGCATGGCTGTGCCAGAATTGCCCATGTAGAGCGGTTTCCGAGGTGCTTGCAAACCATGTTTACCGACCCCGTATATCTTTAGGGCGCCCTGTTCAGGACCCACTATAGTTACACCCATTTCCCTGAATGCGGCAACTGTATTCAATGCATCTTCACCTTCCAGGAATCCTGTAACTTCAGTCACGCCATCAGCCAGTGCACCAAAAATCACAGAGCGATGGGAGATGGATTTATCTCCGGGTACCCGTAACTTACCAGATATCAGGCCACCCGCTTGAACTTCAAAGATGATGTTTTGGGACGAACCGTCCATAGTATTTTTCCCAACTGCATAATGTTTTTTTACAAAGGTATCGCGAGTTTGCTTGGCTCGTTCGAAGATAGTTTCCAATCCTTGCCGATCCCGACTGCGAATTTTTTCTCTGAGACTTTGTAGATTCTCTATATAACTATCCAATACTGCTTCTGTCGCTTCGCTATTAGCGACAAATATGTCGGACCACATTCTGGCATTACTGGATGCCACCCGGCTGAAATCTGCGAATCCACCCGCGGCATATCGAAAGATATCGTCGCTATCCTCACTATTAAGCAGCATATCAACAATGGCGTAGGCCAAAAGATGAGGCAGATGACTGGTAGCAGCCAACACTTTGTCATGCCTGCCCGGTGTCATTGCTAACACCTCTGCTCCGGCCAGCCGCCACATTGCATTCACCTTGGCGATTGCGTCGACGTCGGTATGTGGTTGCGGGGTTAATATAACTTTGCGATTTTCGAATAGAGTGCCATCTGCCGCGTCAAAACCACTTTTTTCCGAACCTGCTATGGGGTGCGCCGGAACATATCTCGCACTGATATCATCTCCCAGCTTATTGGCAGCATCGATGATGTGAGACTTGACGCTCCCCACATCGCTTATGACGCAGTCGGTAGAAACCTGTTCAGCTATTTTGACAAATACACTTTCAATACTGAGCGGGGGTAAAGCCAGCACAACGAGATCAGCTTTTGGCAACATTGTCGCAAGGTCTCCACCCTCCGCAATCGTTCCCGCAGCCAGTGCTTTCTGAATAGAATCCTCATTACTGTCAGCGCCCAAAATTCGACAATTAGCATTGGACCTGCTCAAGGCTTTAGCCAGGCTGCCACCAACTAGCCCCAACCCGACAACTAAAATATTCTGGCAATCCAATTTAAGTAGTTCCGACAAATGTCTGATTCAATGTGATCACTTTCTATAGACAGGGTAGGAACCAAGAATTTTGATTTCTTCTGTCCGGTCTTCCAATCGTGCAAATAGCTCCTTAACAAGCGAATCACTTTGATGACCTTCAAAGTCAATAAAAAATACATACTCCCAGGCCTCTCGTTTAGAGGGCCGGGAATCTATCTTGCTTAGGCTGATCTGCAAATTTTCAAACGGCTCCAGTACTCGAAACAAAGCACCTGGCTTGTTTGCTGTATAAATAAGTACGCTGGTCTTATCTTTATTGCTTGCCGGTGTAGCTTGAGTAGTAAGTATGAGGAACCTGGTACTGTTGTGGTCCTGATCCTGAATAGCACGTGCTCTGATTCCCAGTTTGTATGTTTCAGCAGCGAGATCACCCGCAATCGCGGCTATTCCTTTGTCAGCGTTGACCATGGTTGCAGCTTCGGCATTGCTAACACATTCCACGAGTTCAGCATCCGGAAAATTTTCTCGGATCCATGATCGGCACTGAGCCAAAGACTGTGGATGAGATGCAATGCGTCTGATTGGCATATCTGGACTATCATTCGTTACCAACAGATTGTGATTAATAGCAACAACTTCCTCGCCGCCAATTATCACCTCGCTTTCAATCAGGCAGTCCTGAGTATTATTGACTATACCTTCCGTCGAGTTTTCAACAGGCACGACTCCATACTCGGCAGCGCCTGATGCTACCTGAGTAAATACGTCGTCAATTGAATTGCAGGGTTCAAGCTTACAGTCACTACCGAAATGATTAATGGCAGCGGCTTGCGTGTAGGTTCCTGCCGGACCCAGATAGGCAACAGTGGGATTAGTTTTCAAATTGAATCCTGGCCAGTTTGCAGAGCTGGCATAGTTTAGCAAAGCCCGGGAAGCGCTTAATGGCACTACTCCCCTTAGGATTCACCTTCTTCCGGATTTTCGACTGAATCTGCAGCACCATTGCCTTCGCCGGCTGCACCAGTACTGTCATTGTCAGATTCAGTGGCTTCAGTTTCTTCCGGTTCCTCAACTCGCTCGAGACCAACCATTGCTTCGCCATCCTTTAGTTTAATCAGACGAACGCCCTGGGTATTTCGACCTTGCACAGAAACTTCACTCACTCGAGTTCGGACCAGAGTCCCTTTATCGGAAATCAACATGATCTCTTCAGACTCAGTGACCTGAACCGCCCCAACCACGGCTCCATTTCGCTCACTCGCCTGCATCGCTATGACACCCTGTCCGCCACGACCATATTGCGGAAATTCTTCGGTGTTGGTTCGTTTGCCATAACCATTTTCACTAACAGTCAGGATTTGCTTTCCTTCGTCTGGAATAATCAAAGCGATCATTCTGAAGCCCCCGGCCATTCGTATACCTCGGACTCCTCTCGCTGTGCGTCCCATTGGTCTGACATCAGACTCAGCGAAGCGAATTGCTTTGCCACTGCTGCTTACCAGCATTACGTCTTTGTTGCCATCGGTTATTGCAGTACCAACCAGCTCATCACCCTCGTCTAACTCTATAGCGCGCAAACCTACACTACGCTGCCGGGCAAAATTATCGAGTGCTGTCTTCTTAACCGTACCATTAGCCGTTGCCATGAATACAAAGTGATTCTCTGTGTATTCACTGATTGGCAGCATATTGGTTATGCGCTCATTCTCCTCCAGGGGAAGAATGTTGACGATGGGCTTACCTCTGGAGGTACGGCTTGCTACTGGAATTTGATAAACCTTGAGCCAATAAACCTTGCCTACACTGCTAAAACAAAGCAGCGTATCGTGAGTATTAGCGATCAGCAGATGCTCAACAAAGTCTTCATCTTTTACCGATGCCGCTGCTTTACCCATACCTCCACGACGTTGCGCAGAGTAGTCTGCAAGAGGTTGGGACTTCGCATACCCGCTTTGCGAAATTGTAACGACCCGATCTTCTTCAGAGATAAGGTCTTCAGCTGTCAAATCTTGCTGGGAACCGACAATTTCTGTGCGTCTTTCATCGCCGTATTCCTTCAGCAACGCTTCCATTTCTTCGCGTACCACTGAAATCAATCTGGCCTTGTTTTCCAGAATATCAATGTAGTCAGCGATCTGGACCAGCAATTCCTTGTAGTCATTGATTAACTTCTCATGCTCAAGACCTGTAAGGCGATGCAAACGCAACTCCAGAATAGCCTGGGCTTGTTCTGGAGACAGGAAATACTCGTTATCTTTCAGGCCGTATCTCTCCGGCAATTCGTCAGGACGACAGGCATCGGACCCTACTTCACCAAGCATTTCCAACACGCTGTCGGATTTCCAGGAACGTGCCAGCAATTTCTCTTTCGCTTCAGCAGATGTAGGCGAACTCTTGATTAGTTCAATTACAGCATCAATGTTGGCCAGAGCTACAGCCAGCCCTTCAAGTACGTGTCCGCGTTCCCTCGCCTTTCGCAGTAAATACGTTGTACGCCGTGAAACTACCTCTCGGCGATGACGCAGGAATGCGTCCAGCATTTCCTTGAGATTAAGTAATCGTGGCTGACCATCGACGAGGGCCACCATGTTAATGCCAAATACCGATTGCATTTGGGTTTGGGCATAGAGGTTGTTCAGAATCACCTCGCCCATTTCGCCTTTACGCAATTCAATCACAATGCGCAGACCATCTTTGTCCGACTCGTCCCTTAGCTCGGTGATACCTTCGAGTTTCTTGTCTTTAACCAGTTCAGCAATGCGCTCAATGAGTCGCGCCTTATTTAACTGATAAGGAATCTCGGTGACGATAATGCTTTGCTTGCCGGTTTTTTCATTCTCGATAATTTCGGCGCGGGCTCTAACGTATATCCGCCCCCTACCGGTGCGATAGGCCTGTACTATCCCGGCACGACCATTGATGATGCCGGCGGTCGGAAAATCTGGTCCCTGGATATGCTCCATCAAAGCATCAATTTCCATTTCCGGTTCATCCAGCAGTGCAATTGCACCATTAATGACTTCTGTGAGGTTGTGAGGCGGGATATTGGTTGCCATCCCAACTGCAATACCAGATGAGCCATTTACCAGAAGGGCTGGCACCCGGGTCGGTAATACATCAGGGATCTCTTCTGTACCGTCATAGTTTTCAGAGAAATCGACTGTTTCCTTGTCCAGATCAGCCAGCAGATCATGGGCAATCTTCGCCATGCGGATTTCTGTATATCGCATGGCAGCAGCGGCATCGCCGTCGATTGACCCAAAATTTCCCTGACCATCAACCAGCGGATATCGTAATGAGAAGTCCTGCGCCATACGAACAATGGTGTCGTATACCGCTGAATCTCCGTGGGGGTGATACTTACCGATAACATCACCAACAACACGAGCCGACTTCTTGTATGGTTTGTTGTAATCGTTGGAAAGTACGTTCATCGCAAAGAGAACACGTCGATGTACTGGCTTTAACCCATCTCGAACGTCTGGCAATGCCCTACCTACAATTACGCTCATGGCGTAAGCGAGATAGGACTCGCGCATTTCACTTTCTAAGGCAACAGGTAGAACCTGTTTGGCAAATTCAGACATAGATCAGATTGTTCCTAGACTTCGGCGGGTATTTGGCGGGAGTCGCAGATTGGAGTAACGGGGCGCAGTGGCAATTTTAAGTGCTTCTCTTCGCTTGTTTCTGGATGTTGATTTATTACTCTGATTATTGAGTTCAAAAAGGCACCCAAATTTCAGATTTCTTGTGTAATTGTTGCCCTATTTTCCACGATCGGAGAGTCTAAAATGCTCTGATTTCAGCGGGTGTCCTTTATGTTCCCAGCTGTCGAAATAGGCTGCAATTCAAGGCCAAAATTCTACCATAAAGCGGCCCTGAAATGACACCTCAATCGCCTAAAATCTTCTTAATTTTCTGTATCTAATTCAGTAACTTGCGAGTGCCCTGGAATCACTCTTCCGGGCGCGCTATTTGTCAGGAAAATGGGTATAATCGCCGCCCTCAAATCGACCCTCAAACAAGCTCTGGATTGAGCTGTTAGCTGCAAGGACAGGCAGGAGAATTCTCATTGGAATCCACCGAAATTACCTCAATTGATTTGCTGATAAGCAGCCCCTGGATCGTACCGGTTGTACCGCGCGGAACACTGCTTGAGAACCATAGCCTGGCGATCAAGGACAAACGCATTGTCGCCATAGGTCCTACAGGTGAGTTGCAGCAGCATTATCAGACATCACAACGGATTGAATTGGACAATCATGTATTAATTCCCGGTTTGGTCAATGCCCACGGCCATGCATCGATGGCACTGTTTAGAGGAGTGGCAGATGACATCCCTCTTAAACAGTGGCTGGAGGACCGAATCTGGCCTCTGGAGAGCAGCTACGTGAGCCGTGAATTTGTATATGAAGGTGTCTTGCTGGCCATGGCAGAAATGATATCCGGAGGAACTACCTGTTTCGCGGACAACTATTTCTTCGCGGAAGAAGTCGCTCGCGCCGTTGCAGACACCCAGATGCGAGCACAGCTAGCTTGCCCGATTTTGGATTTCCCTACTGCCTGGGGGCGAGACGCAGACGACTACATAGGCAAAGCCACTCAGCTGCATGACAATTATAGAAGCAGCGAATTTGTATATTCAGCATTTGGACCTCATGCTCCTTATACGATATCTGATGAACCGCTAAAGAAGATCGCCGTGTTGGCTGACGAGCTCGATGTTCCCGTTCACATACATATGCATGAAACTGCCCAGGAAGTTACTGACGCTATGGCGACAGATGGTCGACGTCCATTACAAAGGATGGCTGATCTGGGGCTAGTAAGCCCGCGCCTGGTCTGCGCCCATATGACTCAGGCCACGACCGAGGAAATAGATATGCTTGCGGCCGCCGGCTCCAGTGTCGTGCACTGTCCATCTTCGAATCTGAAACTGGCTAGCGGCCTTTGTGAAGTCCATAAGATGATGGAGCACGGAGTCAATGTAGCACTGGGAACTGATGGTGCCGCCAGCAACAACGATCTGGACATGTTTGGGGAAATGCAATTGGCAGCCATGCTTGCCAAAGTTGTGGCAGAAGACGCCACTGCTATACCAGCGGAAACTGCCCTCGAAATGGCCACCATAAACAGCGCCAGGGCCATGGGCCTTGACAGGCAAATCGGCAGTCTTGAGGTTGGAAAGTTTGCCGATATAGCCGCCGTCTCCATGAACCCCTTAAACACTATTCCTGTAAACAATCCGCAATCGCATCTGGTTTATGCTACTGGCGCGCACCAGGTTTCTCATGTTTGGTGCTCCGGAAAGGCATTACTAGTCGATGGTGAACTGCACACCATGGATGAGGCGTTTATTCGTGAGAGAGCCGTTTCCTGGCAGAATAAATTCAAGGCTGAGAATATTAGTTAATGGAAAATGTAGACCACTCCGAGATTCGAAAATTCGAAGCACTGGCCGCCCGCTGGTGGGACCCTAATAGCGAGTTCAAACCTCTCCATGAGATAAATCCACTGCGGATGAACTATATCAGCAGGCAGGTAAATGTTGCCGGGCTGTCTGTTCTCGATGTTGGATGCGGCGGAGGAATTTTGTCCGAAGCCATGGCCCACCACGGCGCCAATGTAACTGCGATAGATATGGCGGAAGCCTCCCTTTCTGTAGCACGATTACATTTACTGGAAAGCAAGCTGGATGTGGAATACAGGAAATGCTCTGCGGAAGATCTGGCCGCGGAACAACCGTCCACTTTCGATGTAGTGACTTGCCTGGAAATGTTAGAGCACGTCCCCGACCCTTCCGCTGTTGTCGAAGCCTGCCACAAATTAGTGAAGCCTGGTGGGCTGGTGTTTTTCTCCACCATCAATCGCAATCCTAAGTCGTATTTATTTGCCATTGTTGGTGCAGAGTATGTACTCAATCTCCTGCCACGGGGCACTCACGACTACGATAAGTTCATTCGACCCTCAGAACTGGCAGCCTGGTCAAGAGAACACGGATTATCTCTGCAAGATCAAATCGGTATGACATACAACCCGCTAAACAAGCGCTACTCCCTCACCAGCAATCTCGATGTCAATTACCTCGCCTGCTACAAGAAGGAGGCGAACTAATCCATGGCAATCGATACTTCAATCGAATGCGTGTTGTTTGATCTCGATGGCAGCCTGATCGATACGGCTGCCGATTTTAAAGCCGTGGTAGATACGCTCACTGCGGAAAACAATCGGGAAACTGTGAGCAATGAAGAAATATATCAAACAGTATCTGATGGCGCCCGCGCACTCGTAAAACTGGCGTTTGAGATCCAAGAAGATCACAGCTCATTTGCATCACTCAATGAAAGACTTCTTGAACTCTATTACGAAGAACTAAATCAGACCAAAGCAAGGCTTTACCCGGGTTTGGATTCACTACTGGCAAACCTGGAAGCGGCTAACATTCCCTGGGGCATAGTTACCAATAAACCGGAAAAATACACACTGAGACTTCTGGAAAATCTCCGACTTCTGACGCGTTGCGGCTCATTAGTGTGTCCAGATCATGTAGAGAACAGAAAACCTCACCCAGAACCAATACTTAAAGCCTGTGAAGAACTCTCAGCAAATATTGAACGCACTGTCTACATCGGAGATCATGTTCGCGATATCCAGTCCGCTAAGAATGCTGATGTCATCGCTATCGCCGCTGCATACGGATACCTGGGTGCAGATGCTCGCGTTGAAGAGTGGTATGCCGATTTTATAGTTCAAGAATCAAACCAGATCTTAGGATTGCTTAATACTCTCAAATTCGCCTGACTATGTTTGACTATTCACCTGCTCCCGATTTGCTTTCGGGCAAGACAATACTGATCACCGGTGCCAGTGATGGCATAGGTAGAACCTGCGCTACCCATTTTGCGAAGCACGGTGCAACTGTGATTTGTCTGGGCCGCTCCCAGGAAAAACTGGAAGCCCTGTACGATGAAATCGAGGCCGCCACTCCCGGCCGGGTGATCATTCATCCTATGGATTTCGCCAAGGCTTCCCATGAGGAGTACAAAGTACTGGCGGATTCACTCAACGAACAATTTTCAGCCCTTGATGGTCTTTTGCATAACGCGGCTCTGTTGGGAGCCCGAAGTCCGATCGAGTTCTATCCTGAGAATGACTGGGATTCTCTTATGACAGTCAATGTAAACGCTGCGTTTCATCTCACTCGTGCTTTGTTACCTGCATTGCAACAAGCGAGTTCAGGGAGAATCGTGTTTACCTCATCCAGCGTTGGACGTCAGGGAAGAGCCTTTTGGGGAGCTTATGCAGTGAGTAAATTTGCTGTCGAAGGCTTAATGCAAACGCTGGCAGATGAAGTGGCGGCCACCAGTAGCATCAAAGTGAATAGCCTGAATCCTGGAGGTACACGAACAGCGATGCGACAAGCAGCCTATCCTGCCGAAGACCCGAATACCCAGCCCAGCGCTGAATCGTTAATGCCCATCTACCTCTATCTATTCAGTGACGATGCCGCCCATATTCACGGCCAGGCGCTGGATGCCCGCAACTTCGACGGCAGTTAATTGCCGGTCATTGGCAGCAAGCCGGGTGCTAGTTGCCGCTTTTGGCTGATATTTTCTGACTCAGCCACAGCAACTTTCTTTTAAGTGCTTGAATACTAAGTAATTCGAAATTCTCGAGTTGAGTTGGCACAGCCCTCGCAACATAGCTGCACGCAGGACTCCGTTATTCGCCTACTTCTTGGACAGAGGTGCTTAGGAAATACGCGGATAGCTGACACAGCCAGGAGGGAAACATGGCCACACCAATGACGAATTCAAACACTATCGAGTTTGATAGTGCCAGGCGCATGATGCTGCTGAATCGGGAGTTGGAAGCTGAACCAGATGAACAGCTGTTAAAACTCAAGTTGAGCACTACATTGCAGACCAGCCTGGATCTGGAGCAAGTGCTTCAGATTTTTCACGATGAGTTAAAGAACATTTTTGAACTAAGTGGCTTTAACTACATCTATGACAGTGTTGGAATCAATATTAACCACGGCAAGCGGGCAACCCATAGTTGTGGATACAGATTGATCACTCAGCAGGATTTTTTGGGTGAAGTAACGTTCTATCGCAGCAAGCGATTTACTGAGTACGATTTGCAATTGATTGAGTCCTTGCTGGGTACCCTGGTATGCCCACTCAAGAATTCACTCCGCTATCGTGAAGCGGTCATAGCCTCGCTGACTGATCCATTAACTGGTTGTGGCAACCGAATATCTCTGGACAATACGCTACTGCGCGAAATGGAGTTGGCGAAGCGACACAAGTCACCGCTTTCGCTCCTGATGATCGATGTTGACGATTTCAAACAGATCAATGACAAACATGGTCACCGCAATGGAGACCTGGTATTGCAGGAGATCGTTAGCGCCCTCCTCGATGTAAACAGACAGACTGACCTTACTTTCAGATATGGCGGGGAAGAATTTGTAGTTATTCTCAATGAAACTAACTTACCCGGTGCGTTAGTGATAGCTGAGCGTATTCGCGAATTCGTAGAAGCACGTTGTATTGAAATCAGTAGCAATGAATCACTCAATCTTACGGTGAGTATCGGAGCTACCAGTCTGAAAAAATCAGACAACAGAGACAGCATCTTTCAACGAGCTGATCAGGCGCTGTATCGGGCTAAAGACAACGGCAAGAATCAAGTCGTCGGTATCTAACTATCAAATCTACAAAGCAGGATTATCTCCATGGTTGCATCAATTCTTTCACTTGAAAGCGGCTCAGAAGCAGGCAAGCAAGCTCTGGCGGCAAAACAGTCAGTAGCTGACGGCGAAGAGTTTGATAAGTATCAGCTGGTTCGACTCTTACAATCATCACTGGACCTTGAAGCTATCATTGAACAATTTCTTCTGGGAGTTAATTCACGAGTTCGCGTCGATGGCTTGTCCTATCTCGAGGAAGAACGCAACATCACGTTTAAGCTCGGCAAGCAAAGCGCTCATAGTTGCGGATATCGGCTACTTACAGGCCACGACTCATTCGGTGAAGTAACATTCCATAGATCCAAAAGATTTAGCGATGATGAGCTTCAGGAAATTGAAGACCTGCTTGTACTCCTCCTGGTTCCAATTAGTAATGCATTGAAGTATCGAGATGCTGTGCAGAAAGCGATTCAGGAACCATTGCTTTCAATTAATGATCGCAAAAAGCTGGCAGATCACGTCAGCAGAGAAATCGAGTTAGCCAAACGCCATAACCATCCTCTCTCATTGATGCTAATTCGTGTTGAGACCAGCGCACAAAAGAAGACTACAAAGCTGCCAGCCGGCATAGTAAGTCAGTTAACCGGGCTGATTCAGGGAGTTTGTAGAAGCACAGACATGTTACAGAGGGCAGGTGGCAAGGATTTTCAGTTATTACTGCACAATGATGCCGCAGGAACTGCTTCGATTGCCCGCCGTATCGATCGGGCAGTTAGCAGCCATTTTCGCAATCATCACGAACATCAGTTAACACTTTCATTCGGCTGTGCGTCACTGACAGGAACAGATTCAGCCCGCAGTCTCGCACAGCGAGCCCGCAATCAGCTGGCCTGATCTTGCTCGGCAGCTTTTCTGAGTTTATCGATTTCCTGCTTGTTAAGTTCGATAAAGCTGCCACGTTTGACTTCGCTGGGAATAAAAATCGGTCCGAAACGAACTCTCTTTAGACGACTAACCTTCAAGCCTTGCGATTCCCATAGTTTGCGAACCTCGCGATTACGACCTTCCATAATCACGACGTGATACCACTGATTAATGCCGGTGCCGGCATAAAATTGAATGTCGGTGAAGCGGCAGATGTGTCCATCAATTGCCACGCCTTTGTGCATGGCCTGTACCATTTCTGGAGTCACTTCTCCCATTACGCGAACCGCGTACTCCCGTTCTATCTGGGAGCTTGGATGAGTAAGTTTATTAGCCAGCTCTCCGTCGGTTGTAAATAGCAGCAAACCACTGGTGTTAATATCCAACCTGCCTATCGACACCCAGCGGCCATGCCTGATAGGTGGTAATTTCTCGAAAACTGTTGGGCGGCCCTGGGGATCCTTGCGAGTACATATTTCGTCCTCGGGCTTGTTATAGAGCAAAACCCGGGTTTCTTCCCTGATTTTGGTTTGCGGAGACAGTTTTTTACCATCTACTAAAATCTTGTCCTCATCACCTACCCGCTCTCCAATAACAGCCACTCTGCCATTCACTTTAACGCGACCGGCAGCAATCCATTCCTCTACTTCGCGACGGGAACCAAAACCCGCACGCGCAAGTACTTTCTGTAGCTTCTCGGTAGTTTGAGACATAGTTTCTGTGCAGGCTGGAAAATGGCCTGCTATTAAGAGTGGTATAAGTAACAACGATTCATCTAATAGTCGCTGTTGTCTTCTGCTTCTTCCGTTGAAAACTCGATTACTGAACTATCCGAGCTATCTTGATCTATTGAGGAAGTACTCTCAGCCTCGGCAGCTTCATTCGTTTCACCGTTACTATCCGCCTCTCCGGGTAATGGGTTATCCCCTGTCCCCATAATCTCGGCATCTATCTCAGCCAGATTCGAATCTAATTCCGCCAGCTCAGCATCAAGCTCAGCTGCAACTGTATCTTCTTCAAATGTATTGTTGGAAAAATCCGGAAGATCATCTACCGGTTCTTCCAGAGGGTCTTCATCGTGTGATTCATCATCTGCTTGTGTATCAGTTAGCTCTTTATCGGGAGAATCTCCGCTATCAGTAGCGTTCTCACCAAGGTCTTCATTCGAGCCTTCTTCACTGGGCTCATTCTCGTCTTCGGATGGCTCCTGGCTGATGTCATCGCTCTCATCAGACAGGTCCTCTTCGCTATCTTCTTCGTAGGGTCCCATGCTCAGAATTTCATCGAGTGGTTTCTTCGCTAACTCAACCGCTTCCTCTTCTGCCAGAAGTTCTGCCATCTCCTGTTCGGTCTGTTCCTGGTTTTCGTCTTCCTCATCAGGTAAATCGATTACCCGCTGCTTAGCAAGCTCTTCTGCGAGATCCACTTCAGGCTCAGTTTGCGCCAACTCCTTGATTTCAGACAAGGGCGGCAATTCCTGTAAACTCTTGATGTTAAAGTAATCGAGAAATTGCTTGGTAGTAGCAAACAATGCGGGTCGTCCCGGAACATCTCTGTGTCCAACCACCCGCACCCACTCCCTGTCTAACAGAGTACGAATAATATTAGGGCTGACAGACACCCCTCTGATTTCTTCAATATCACCTCGCGTGATCGGCTGGCGATAGGCAATCAGTGCCAGAGTTTCCAATAGTGCACGTGTATAGCGGGGAGGACGTTCTTCCCATAGCTTGGCTACCCATTCCCCAATTTCCTGCTTCACCTGAAAGCGATAACCGGAGGCCACTTCTTTTAGCTCGAAACCGCGGTCGTCACAGTCTTCTGCGATGGCTTGCATTACAGACTTTAATTCTTTGCGATCCGGTCGTTCTGACTTGGAAAAAACCTGAGCGATGTTATCCAGGGATAATGGCCTGCCTGCTGCCATTAATAAACCCTCTACAATCATCTTTACTTTATTGTCTACATCACTCATTGCTATCTTGCTAATGCCTTCTAAAAATTTATTTAGTTTTTAATTCAGTGTAGGTGTTGTAGCAGCCGATTCTTCTCTCGATTTTACGTGAATCGGTGCGAAGGGCTCGGACTGTACTATTTCAATCATAGAATCTTTCATTAGCTCCATCACCGCCAGGAATGTAACGACAACGCCCAGCCGGCCTTCTTCCTTTATTAGCAGCGAAACCAGAGGTACAAACTTTTGCTCCGATAGTCGGGCCAGCACTTCCGACATTTTTTCCCTGGTAGACAAAGTTTCAAATTGAATGTGGTGGTGCGTGAACATATCGGCTCGCTGCAATACCCGGGAGAGACTCAGCAACAATTCATCCATCTTTACTTCCGGATCCGGAGTTACTCGCTCGATCTCAGGCAAATCTGCACTGACGAGCTGGATATCCCGGAACAGACGTGGCATCGCATCAATATCCTCAGCGGCCTGCTTGTAACGCTCGTATTCCTGCAAGCGCCGAATAAGCTGCATTCTTGGATCGCTCTCGTCCGTCTCTTCTTCTTCCTGGCGAGGTAATAATATGCGTGACTTAATCTCGGCCAGTGTCGCCGCCATAACCAGATATTCGGCTGCCAGTTCGAATTGACTGGACTGCATCAATTCCACATAAGCCATGTACTGATCTGTAATGTCAGCGACATTGATATTCAGAATATCGATATTCTGACGCTTGATCAGATACAGCAAAAGATCCAGTGGTCCTTCAAACGCCTCCAGAAAGATCTCCAGTGCGTCTGGTGGAATATAAAGATCCTTGGGGACTTCGGTGAAGGCTTCGCCGCCGACTATGGCCAAAGGCAATTCCTGCTGAGTCGGGGCGTTAGGGTCGATATCTTCAGGGGAAGTTGGAGCGCCTGCCGAATCGAGGGTCTCCGTATCTGCTTCAGTTCCTGTGTTGGTCAATCTCTTGTTCTGCCGAGGCCTATCTCAGGCCATTCTACTTGAATATGTAATAAATTGCTTGCTGTAGCGTCAATGTCAGGGCCCTTACCAGGTTCCCAGACCCATTGCCGAGCGCACATCTGCCAGGGTTTCTTTGGCTGTCTCTCGTGCTTTTTCGCTTCCTTCTACCATGATAGACCGAACCAGATCCCGATCTTTTTCATACTGGGCCGCTTCCTTCTGAATGGGTTCCAGTTCCGCAACTACCGCGTCAATAACTGGCTTTTTGCATTCGAGACAGCCGATACCCGCACTCTTGCAGCCCTCTATCACCCAGTCCTTAGTTTCGTCGTTACTATAGGTTTGGTGCAGTTGCCAAACAGGGCATTTTTCAGGATCACCGGGGTCGCTCAGGCGCACCCTGGCCGGATCCGTCGGCATCGTGCTTATCTTCTTGCTGACCTGCTCCAAATCTTCACGAAGGCTAATAGTATTATCGTAAGATTTGGACATCTTTTGACCGTCCAGGCCAGGCATTTTTGATGCTGGAGTGAGGAGAGATTGAGGCTCCGCCAGTATCATTTTACCGCCGCCCTCAAGATAGCCGAATAATCGCTCTCGGTCGCCAATTGTGATGTTCTGCTGCTCTTTCAACAGCGCCTGGGCTTTCTCAAGAGCTTCGTGGTCACCCTGCTCCTGAAAAGCAGTACGTAACTGGTTATAGAGCTTGGCTGCTTTCTTGCCCATCTTTTTAATTGCCGCCTCGGCCATTTCTTCAAATCCCGGTTCACGGCCATAGACGTGATTAAAGCGACGTGCGACTTCTCTGGTTAACTCCACATGGGCAACCTGGTCTGCACCAACCGGTACATGACCTGCTCTGTAAATTAAAATATCAGCAGCCTGCAACAGTGGGTAACCGAGAAAGCCATAAGTATCCAGATCCTTCTCTTGTAGTTTCTCTTGCTGATCTTTGTAACTGGGCACTCGCTCCAGCCAGCCAAGTGGCGTAATCATAGATAGCAATAAATGCAATTCCGCATGTTCTGGAATCCGGGACTGAACAAACAGTGCGGCAGAACCCGGATTCACCCCCACCGCCAACCAGTCAATGACCATCTCCAAAACGTTTTCATCGAACAGGTCTTGCTCACCGTAGTGAGTTGTCAGCGCGTGCCAGTCTGCAACGAAGAAAAAGCACTCGTATTCATGCTGAAGTTTAATCCAGTTCTTTAGCACACCGTGCAGGTGGCCAAGATGCAGTTTCCCTGTAGGACGCATCCCTGATAAAACCCGTTGCTGTGAATCTACCGTTGACAAACTTTTTTCCTCTTAAGGTTCCGACCAAGGCAGTACGGTCTACTATTGTATCGACTGATATGGTCAGCTTCTGGACAAAATCTATTAATTAGTGCACGAACAAATCTAAGCGATTATTGAAAGGGTTCCGGATCTCCCTTACCTGTTCGCATGACTTCTGGAACTCCTTCCACCAGGTCAATCATCGTGGTGGGTTCGAGTCCGCAGGCCCCTCCATCAATGATCAAATCAACGAGTTTGCCAATTTTAAGGCGCATCTCATAAGGATCAAACAATTGCTCATCTTCATTGGGCAAAATAAGGCTTGTACTCATAATCGGTTCACCCAACGAGCCAATGATGCTCTGAGCAACTTCATTGTCCGGCACCCGAATTCCTATGGTTTTCCGCTTGGGATGCATGAGTCTGCGAGGCACTTCTGGCGTTGCCTTTAAGATGAATGTATAGGCCCCGGGAGTGTACGCTTTAAGTATCCTGTAGGCACTATTATGGACTCGTGCATAGGTAGCCAGGGATGACAAATCGCTGCACATCAACGTGAAATTGTGTTTTGCACTTAGCTGCCTGATACGACGAATTCGATCCAAAGCCGCCTTGTCACCGATATGGCACCCAAGCGCATAGGTAGAGTCGGTTGGGTATACGATTACCCCTCCTTTCAGCAGACACTGAACTGCCTGCTTAATTACTCTCGGCTCAGGGTTTTGGGGATGTATTTGTAAGTATTCACCCATAATGCAGCACGGGCCCGGTTTCAGGTTGCCTGCCTCTGGGGCAGCCGTTCAAAAAGACGCTGATTCTATTACATGGACCAGCAAAAGCAGACACCTTTTTGCAAATGCTTTAAAATGCTAACTATCATGAATAGGAGCTCTATCGCCTGAACATCCTGCATCTGCAGCTCCATAGTTGTTCTGGTACTGTCAAACGAATTCTATGAAACAATTTATCGACTATATCCCCCTGCTCATTTTCTTCACTGTATGGGCAATGGACGAACGCAGTGTAAGCATTGCCGGTTTCGAACACAGCGTCGGCGGCATCTTCAGTGCAGCTGAGTTCTTGTTGTTAGCGTCTCTGCTTGTATATGGCAGCCTCCTGATCATCCAGAAGCGGCTTGACAAATTTCAGTGGATTACGGTTGGTGCAGTAGTACTTTTCTGCATTCCTACAATAATTTTCAGGGATGTGGATTTCCTGAAATGGAAAGCACCTATTGTGAACTGGATATTTGCCAGCATCTTTTTTGCGTCACGTTTCTTTGGTGATAAACCAGCTATTGAACACATGATGGGTCATGCAATTGACGCACCAAAAGAGCTTTGGATTCGATTAAATACAATCTGGATTCTCTATTTCATCGTCCTTGGTGCAATAAACCTGGCAGTCGCATTCCTGCTAAGCGAAGCCCTGTGGATTCAATTTAAGGTTTTTGGAAACCTGATTCTTACCTTTGTCTTTATATTTGGTCAGATGCCGATGCTGGCCAAGTACATCGAGATCGAGGACGAGCCTGAAACCAGTAGCGAAAACAGTAGTGGTTAGTAGAAACGGAATTGTTTTATGTATTACGCAGTTATGAGCAAAGATGTGGCTGACAGTCTTGGCAAGAGGCAGTCGGCACGGCCAGCCCATCTGAAACGACTCAATCAGCTAGCCGAACAAAAACGCTTACTGACAGCCGGTCCGCACCCTGCAACCGATAGTGAAGATCCGGGCGATGCAGGATTTACCGGCAGCCTGATAATTGCTGAATTTGACAGCCTGCAACAAGCGCAGGCGTGGGCTGATGCGGATCCTTATGTCGCCGCTGGCGTCTATGAAGAGGTCACGGTAAAGCCATTCAAGAAAGTTCTGTAAGGTTCACAGCACAACCGGGCAAACATCTGCTCGAATGACAAACTTGCAGCTCTGCAAGCGCGATGGTGCACAATTAATGGCGCCAATATCCGATGGAATCAATAGCAGAGTCTGAAGTTACAGATCTGGCGCTTCTTTCAGGTCTGGAAAATTTGCATCCAGGATTTCATTCCACTGCGCAAGTTGATCAGCCCGGCGTTCAAACAAGTCCGACGGGTCACCTTCTATCGTGATGCTGTTAATGATGTCGCGACGACGAATCTGAAGGATAACTGACTGCCCCTCCACCACTCGACCAAACACCGAATGTAGGCCATCCAGGTGAGGAGTTGCCAGATGGGTTATAAAAAATTGACTCCCATCAGTGCCTGGACCTGAATTCGCCATGGACAATATACCCTGGCGATTGTGTTTAAGAAGAAGTTCGCCAGTGAATCGATAACCAGGACCGCCTGTGCCATTACCTTGAGGGTCGCCACCCTGTGCCATGAAATTTCGTTCTACACGGTGAAAGCTAAGACCATCATAAAAACCTCGCATTGCCAGGTTGACAAAGTTCGCCACGGTAGTCGGCGCAGCACGATCGTTGAGTTCAGCACGCATGGTACCTTTACTGGTATCGATTACTGCAACTAATGGTTGGGCAACACCAAGTTGCGCGAACAATGCCGCCACCGTGAAGACCAGTGTGGTTGTAAATCTGGCAGACAATTTAAGTTTGGGTTTCATAAGCTTACAAATCGTAATCAATGATTACAGGGGCATGATCGGAAAAATTTTCAGCGGTATAAATTTCAGCAGAACGAACCTTATCTTTCAATGCTGGTGTAACAACATGATAATCCAGTCGCCACCCTACATTGTTCGCTCTTGCCTGTCCTCGGTTTGACCACCAGGAGTACTGATCTTCTTCCTGATTAACTACACGAAACGCATCAACAAAACCGACTTCATCATAGAGGGTATCCAGCCATTGCCTTTCTTCTGGAAGAAAACCAGAGTTTTTCTGATTGCTACGCCAGTTCTTCAGATCAATCTGTTTGTGGCAGATGTTCCAATCGGCGCAAATTACAAACTCGCGGCGTTTTCGACGCAGCTTTTTCATGTGCTCCATGAAATCTTCCATGAAACTGAATTTTCGCTCCTGTCTTTCAGGCCCGGCGGAGCCAGATGGCAGATAGAGAGAAGCTACGCTAAGGCCATCGTAGTCGGCCTGAATGTAACGTCCCTCCGTATCGGCTAGCTCAAACCCCAGACCAGTGGTCAGCTTGGTGGGCTCTTTTTTCGTATAGAGAGCTGTCCCTGCATACCCTTTTTTTTCTGCATCGAAGTAGGTGCAATGGTAAGACTCTGGATGAAAAACAGGATCGCTGAGTTGATCTATCTGAGCTTTGGTTTCCTGCAAGCACACCACATCTGCGCCAGCCTTAGGCAACCAATCGAAAAACCCTTTGCGGGCTGCAGCTCTAATACCATTGCAGTTGAAGGTCATGATGCGCATAACGAACTCCGGTTAAACAAATCAGCGAGCAATTCTAACCGCAGCAGACCTTGAGGGCCACGATACCTGGCTTTCTGCAGGTCTGTGAATGCTATATAAACCCGGAAAAATTCAAGATGGCGGCCAAAAGCACACCAAGCAACAACAACCGGCGTAGACTTCGGCACAGAGGGCAATCAGATGAGAAAAAACGCATATTGAGGAATACAGTAAATTTAAAATCCCCTATCACTGTAAGTGTAGTCAGAGGCCTTGCTATCTCAATATGTTACCTAAGGTAACAATGTGATGTAATTCACAGATTCCTCATTTTAAGATTTAGTTATTGATTTTCAGGGCTTTATACAGGTGAAAATCCTGGTTCGAAACTCATATTTCTATGCAAGATAATCTAATAAGTACTTGTTATTTAATGTTTTTTAATAATTAACGATACAAGTACAAACAAATTTGTTACTGAGTATTACAAATGCGCATATTTACTCAAGAATGTTACCTTTCTGCCCGATATGTGTTACTATACGCGCCGTGTTGTGGAGATCACATCCGAAAATATTAATCACTCGTTGTTTTAAGGAGAAAGAAATGAGTAAAGCAATCACTAAAGCCCGGCCTATAGTTGAAGCCATCGTGGTTAGCGTAGCACTTGTAGCTGCTGCACTTGCTGTACCCGCTGCTATCGTCTATATCGCCGTGTAAATCAAAAACCAAGGAGGCTGTATGCTTAGCCTTTCTGAAGTACAAATCGGTAACTGAAACGCCAGTCTGAGTCACTCATACTGGCGTTTTTTATGACAGCCTCGCGGATTTTCCCCCAGCCCAACAATCCAGTTCCCTCCTGCCGTTTGCCGAAGCCTGGTCAAATATTCACCACACTATTCTGGCATTTGGCCTATCCTTGTAGTGAGCAGTCGGGTAAACCCGATTCACTAATGACATAGGATTAGCAGTACCTATTCCATTCAACTTTTAAAGTGGAGTAGTAGCATGCAGATCACCCCACAATCGGTGTACAGGCCACTAAAGGTCGACCGCAAGAAACAAAATAGCGAAGCTTCTTCAGATTCTGATACAGGATTCGACGCCTCTCTGGAAGCCGCTGGCGACAAGCCTCAACACGATGGCAATAAACGAAGCAAGTCCAGATCACGACCGGATCCGGATCATCAGATCGATGTGAAGGCGTGACTTAACCTGTCAGAGGGTTAGCTTGTCAACGAAATTGCAGGGTTTATGAGCCGAGTCCAGTTGTTCTGCAATGACTCCATCCCAGGCGGTACGGCAGGCACCTGGAGAACCGGGCACACAAAAGACAATGCTCCCGTTGGCTAGCCCGGCAAATGCCCGCGACTGAATGGTAGAAGTGCCTATCTCTTCATAGGAGAGCTGTCTGAACAACTCACCGAAGCCCTCGATTTGGACATCCAGTAATGGTTGAACTGCCCGCAATGTATTATCTCGCGCGGTAAATCCAGTGCCTCCGGTCATCAGAATTCCATGAACATCTGCTGCTGCGATCAAAGTGGATACGATTGCCCGCAATTCATAGACGTCATCTTTCACTATATACTTGCTATGAAGCTCGTGACCTGCCTCCTGCAAACATTCAACCAGGACTTTACCCGATTTATCGGTTTCTTCGGTGCGGGTATCAGAGACAGTAATGACCGAGAGATTCAAAGCTGTTGCTGCTGACATTTCGATTAACCACCAGTCATATTCATTAATCGCACTGGCTGTGCATGATCTTTATCATAGAAATAGTGGCGCTCGGGTTTAATATCCATGGCCGCGACAATGGCAGCTTTAAGATCGTAATCATCTTTTGATTCGTCGCGCAGGATAGCTCTTAAATCTACAGAGTGTTCATTGCCCAGGCATAATAGCAGTCGTCCCTCTACAGTTATTCGAACCCGATTACAATCAGCACAGAAGTTATGAGATACCGGTGAGATAAATCCTACGCGGGATTTTTCGCCAACAACCTGGGCGTATTTCGAAGGTCCAGCCGTCCGTGATGTGCTGTTTAACAGCTCGTACTTGTCTTCAATTTGTTCGCGCACCCAATCATTGCTGCAGGTGGTATCCCGGCGATCATGTTCAGAGGCTTCGCCCAGGGGCATTTCTTCAATAAAGGCGATGTCAACGCCTTTACTAATTGCATAATCAGTTAGCGCCAGAACTTCATCTTCGTTGTAGCCGCGCATAATCACAGAGTTGAGCCTTATACGCTCAAATCCAGCAGCAACAGAAGCGTCAATGCCGGCGAGAACTTTCTCTAGTTTCCCCACCCGGGAAATTTTCTTGAATCGATCTGCATTCAGGCTGTCTATGCTGATATTGATGCGATTGACCCCGGCTTTGCGCAACGGCTGAGCATACTTATCCAACTGGGCACCATTAGTTGTGAGTAATAACTCTTCCAGGCCAGGTAAGGAACTAAGTTCTTCAATCAGAGACATTACATTGCTGCGAACCATAGGTTCACCACCAGTCAATCTGATTTTCTTAACCCCTAGCTGAGTAAACGCACGGGCAACACGATGCAGTTCTTCGAGAGATAAGATTTGTTTACGAGGCAGAAAAGTCATGTCTTCCGTCATGCAATATACACAGCGAAAGTCGCAACGGTCAGTAACCGACAGACGGATGTAGTCAACTCGCCTGTTAAACTTGTCGATTAATTCTGTTGGTAATTCTGCTCGGGTCATATCATTCATCCGCTGCAACTATACCGCAGATTGGCCAATTGGCGTAGTAGCTAACTGCATGGGGAAACTTCAGTTCGAGCCCTGGTCGTTAGCGTGTCAGGGCAATTTGAATCGCCAATCCAATTAATAACGCTCCCATACCTCTTTCAAACCAGTTTCCCGCTTTCATCATGAATTCACGTACGGATTGTCTTCCGAGAATTGAAGATAGCATCGCAAACCAGGTAAATGTTGCCAGTGAGAGATAGAGACCATAAAAAATTTGTGTCTTTACTGGCGTGTTGGAATCAATCACCACAGTAAACAGGGCCAGGAAAAACAGGGTTGCCTTAGGATTCAGGCCATTGGTTAGAAATCCGGACCAAAATGCCCGCCTGGCTTCAATGATGACCTCTCCCTCATTGGATAAAGCAGCATCAGGCTTCAAAGAGGCCCTGATAGATTGCACGCCAAGATAAAACAGATAAAAAGCGGCCACCAGCTTCATTGAATTAAATAGGGCCGGAGACTGAGAAAGCAGCAGAGCAACTCCCAGGACACAATAGGTGACATGAACGAGAATACCTGCACCAACACCAAAGCTGGTCCAAATCCCAACTCTGGTACCAGCTGTCACACTTTGTTTTGTGACGATTGCGAAATCAGGTCCGGGAGATGCTACCGCCAGTAGATGAGCAATAGCGATTGTCAAAAATTCAGTCCAGTCCATAGTATGGAATCGATAGAGATATCGAATCAGGGAATCGGTTCACTTATGACAAGCTCGACAGTGCTCGTTTCTTCGCCAAGAGAAAAGGCTTCGGATTGAATCCGATAATCTCCACTGGCCGGGGTAGCTACTCCGGCAAAGGAAATCAGTGCTGAAACATATACTTCTTCAGCTGACGACAAGTTAAATGGACCAACCGCCGAGTTGTTATCCAGTCTTATTGTCACGGGTAAGGCACCAACGACTGTATCGACAGCTGCCAGAGGCGGCATTCCTTCCCGACTGGCATTACGGGCTGCTATGAACACTCGCAGATTTTCATTCAGCTCCAGCCCCGCAGCCAGAGAAACAGCAACTTCAACCACTGGCCCTGAAGATGCGCCCTGCTCTTCACCAAGTAAACTCTGAGCAACATTGATTCGCAGTCTCAGCTGCTGAGCCATTTCAGAGTTCGGGTTACCCTGAATAAGAAGTCGCCAATTAGCAATCGCTGTTTCCCAATCCTCATTATTTTCAGCATCTGCAGCAAGCAACTGCAGAATAGACATTTCATTGGGATTCAGTTCTCTGGCTTCGTCGATAACTGCCTGAACATCATCAGTTAGTTCCAGGCCTGAATTGATATACATGGCGGTAGCTACTCGTGCCAGCACAAGTGCTTTCTCAGCATTAGGCTCCAGTAGTGACGCAGCTCTCTGATAGGAGATTTGAGCTTCTTCGAACATACCCATGCTGGCGAAATTCTCGGCGAGAAAATAGAACGGCCAGGGCATCTCAGGATGATCTTGGGCATATTCCCCGATAGCAACCACCAGCCTTCTTGCTTCTTCCGGATCACTGCCTCTGTCCACCGTTTCCTGAAACAAGTGCATTACTTCGACGTCATCGATAAATCCCCATTGTCGATATAGCGGATAAGACAACAACGGAACAAGCAAAACAATTATCACTGGCAAGACATAGCTGACCTTTCGATTACTTCCATCTGTTGGGACTGTCTGCTGACTACTATCCTCGCCTGGCTCAGCGCTCGCATTCACATCAGCCAACAGATTTTGCTGTAATTCCAGGAGCAAACTGTCAAACTGTGGTTGATCAATATTTCCTACAGATAGCTCTGACTCAAGCTCATCACTACGCTCCTGAAATAACGCGATATTGGCACTTCGACGCAATTCTTCCGACTGCTCTTCCGGCATGCGCGTACGCCGCCAAACAGGAACAAGTACGAACAGTATCGCTAGAATTGAGAGAGCTGATGTATAGATCCAGAACAAGAATAAATTTCCGATGATGCTAGTTGTGGGCGTCTTTCTCGCTCAGGATGGCGTCGAGTTTCTTCTGCTGAGAGGAATCCAATGCGGCCACGTCGGGGCCCGAATGGCGAGCGCGACGACTTACTGAAAACGCCACAAACCCACCGATGCCGAGAAAAATAATAGGACCAAACCAGAGTAGCAAGGTATCAGCTCGCAACCTCGGCCGGTACAAAATGAAATCACCGTAGCGCTCATACATAAATTGTTCTATTTCCGCATTGCTCATGCCTTCCATGATCATGCGATGAACCTCTCGTCTTAAATCTTCTGCAACTCCTCCTGTAGAGCCGGTAAGATTAGCGTTCTGACACTGGGGGCAACGCAATTCATTAGACAGTTGACGAAATCGACGTTGTTGCTCTTCCGTTTCAAACTCGAAAGTATCGACTTGCCCAATTGCTGGATAGCTCCAGCAACAAAGTAATATCACCATCAATCCAGGGAGATTTTGTTTTTGAAATCGCATGAGGTAACCAGGAAAAAATATTCTAGCGAGACTCACCACGAAGCTCTGCTATAGCTGGTTCGAAAACATCGGCCCAGACTTGTTCGTCCAAAACGGCCACATGGCGATAGCGAATCACACCGTTTGCATCCACCAGATAAGTTTCAGGAGCGCCATAGACTCCAAGGTCAATTCCAAGGCGACCCTCGTCGTCATAAATGCTGAATTCAAACGGATTGCCATTTGTTTCCAACCAATCTTCAGCTAACTCTCTTCTATCTTTATAATTAACACCGACAACGGGTATTTCACCCTCTTCTGCCAATCGCATCAGCGTGGGGTGCTCTATCAGGCAAGGCAAACAGTAGCTGCCCCATACATTGAGCAGAAACATTTGATTCGGCAAACTGGCATTATCGACAGCCTCTTCTTCAACAGTCACCATGGCGAACTCAGGAAGCGGCTTGTCGATAAGCATGGAGGGTAGCTCACGAGGGTTAAGGTAGAGACCACGCCAAAGCAGAAGTGAAAGACCCAGGAAGGCAATCGCGGGAATAAAGTACTTTATCTTTGCCATAATTACAGACCTGTACTGATACAACCAGCTAAGAAGCTGGCTGCATAGCTCCCGAAGCTGATTCCTTCCTGACTTTTTCCGCCTGTCGAACTCTCAGACGTCGATAACGTTTGTCGCTGGCCGCGATAAATGCCCCCAAAGCCATAAAGATCGAACCAAGCCAGATCCAACGAACGAATGGTTTAACGTAAATAGTTAGAGACCAGGCCCCATTATCTCGTTGTTCTCCAAGAGTAACGAATAAATCCCTGATCAGATTTCCGGTTATTCCCATCTCAGTTGAAGGCGTGCCACTTGCAACATACAGGCGACGTTGCGGGTACAACATCGTGAATAACTCGTCTCCACGGGTTACGCGTATTTCAACTTCTTCACCAACATAATTAGGGCCGTTAACGCGCCGACTCTCCAATAGAGTGAAATTGAACCCTGAAAGCTCTGTGCCATCTCCAGTATTTAATAACACACTGCGTTCAGCACCAAAGTAACTACTCAGTGAGACTCCTATCAGCATCACCGCTATACCGGTATGAGCCATCTGCATTCCGTAGTAGCTCCAGGAAAGCGTTCGCAGTCCGGATAGTTTATTCTTCTTATTTGCAATCTTGTCAGTTACATCTCTCGCAATGCTGAATACGATCCACAATGCCAGCAGAAGTGTAATTGACGCCGTAATTGAAAACTGCAACAAGACCAATAAAGGAACCACGACTCCGAGCACCAGGCTGGCCAGGGCGGCCTTCGAAAGCTGTCCTATCAAATAAGAAACCGACGTTCGCTTCCAGCGACTGATAGGTCCGACTCCCAGGAACACTACAAGAAGCATCATGAGAGGCACAAATACTGCATTGAAGTATGGTGGACCAATGGATATCAAATCATCGGTAAGCGCCTGGTAGACCATTGGGAAAAGAGTTCCGAGAAACACCGAAGCCGCTGCAACTACCAGGATGACGTTATTCACCAGTAGAAACATTTCTTTCGACACCAGCTCGAATCCGGCGTCTGCTTTCATCAGTGGTGCTCGCAGAGCAAAGAGCAGCAAAGAGCCACCAATCGCTATACCGAGGATACCCAAAATGAAGAATCCACGATCGGGATCGCTGGCAAACGCATGTACTGACGTCAGGAGTCCGGAACGGGTAATAAAGGTACCAAGTAAACTGGCAGAAAAAGCGAGTATAGCTAGCATGATCGTCCAGCTTTTGAACACACCACGTTTCTCAGTCACTGCCAACGAGTGAACCAACGCTGTGCCAAATAGCCAGGTAATGAGTGGTGGGTTTTCCACTGGGTCCCAGCCCCACCAGCCGCCCCAGCCTAGTTCGTAATAAGCCCACCAGCTACCGAGGGAAATGCCCAGAGTCAGAATTGCCCAGGCAACATTGGCCCAGGGCCTCGACCAACGGGCCCAGGCAGCATCCATGCGTCCACTAATAAGCGCCGCCATCGCGAATGCAAATACCACTGAAAATCCAACATAGCCCATATAGAGCGTCGGTGGATGAAGGATAAAACTTATATCCTGCAATGCTGAGTTTAGATCTCCTCCATCAGCCGGCGGCAAAGGCACAATCCGGTCAAACGGATTTGATGTGGCCAGCATAAACAGAATGTAGGAAAAGGTAATCAATCCCAAAATGGCAAGAACCCTTGCCACGAAATCAAGAGGCATGCTCTTGCTAAAGATTCCGACCGCCAGCATCCAGCCAGCCATCATACAGGTCCACAATAAAAATGAACCTTCGTGGCCACCCCACACCGCAGTGAACTTATAGCGTGTAGGAAGCAAGGTATTAGAATGTTGAGCGACATAGGAAACAGAGAAGTCGTCGGTCAGGAACGCGTAGGTAAGGAAGGCAATACTGATACTGAGAAATACAAAAATTCCAGCAGCCAATGGTCGCGCCAGATTCATCCAGAGCTGATTACCTTTATGCGCGCCGATAAGGGGCAATGTGCCCTGAATAGCACACAGGCATAAAGCGAGAATAAGTGAAAACGAACCTAGTTCTGGCAGCATCAGGATTCCGGTTGCTGCATTTGATGATTTTCAGGCGATGCACCTGCGGCATCCAGCGCCGCTTTCACTTCGGGCGACATGAAGTTCTCATCATGCTTGGCCAGAACTTTAGACGCGTGAAATACACCCTCTCCATCTATTTGTCCCTCAGCCACCACGCCCTGTCCTTCCCGAAACAGATCCGGCAAGATTCCTTCATAAAACACAGGCACATCACTTGAGTAGTCAGTTGTTACAAAGCTAACCCTCAAGCTGTTCTGATCTTGTTCTATGGTCCCAGCCTTAACCATCCCACCAATTCTAAAATGCGTTCCCGAATCAACTTCTCCAGCTGCAACTTGAGTTGGCGTATAAAACATATTGATATTTTGTCGTAGCGCATACAAGGTCAGCCCAATCGCCAGGCTTAATCCAAACGCGATAAACAAAATGATTCCCAATCTTCTTTGTCGATGAGGCTTCATCATCACGTCTCTCTTTTAACCCCCTTGTTGTTCGTTTAGAACTGAACGCCGTTTGAGATCACGGACAATTCGCTTTCTCTTCATAACAGGCGAAATTAGATTTGCAGCTACGAAGACCGTGAACAGTGCGTATACCGACCACACGTTAAAGCCATAGCCTCCCATATCGAGAAATTCGCTAAAACTGGCAAACTGTATTGCTTCTATCATTACTTGCTGGACCGAATTTAGTTGGAATTTCTTACTAATTCCTGCACCCACGCCGACTTGCGTTCTCTCTGCAAGATCTCGTTACGAGTGGCCATGATTAGACTCACTGTTAGAAACAAATACACGGCCAAGGCCATAACTGCTGTAGGTACCCAGAATTCGATCCCATTTACACTGTCGCTTGACATGGATAGCGGACTGGCTGGTTGATGAAGTACGTTCCACCATTCCACCGAGTACTTGATGATAACCACATTTATACAGCCCACGATGGAAAGCAATGCACAGGCACGGGCAGCAGTATCGTTATCTTCCAGTGCTGAACGCAGCGCCACTACACCTACCAGCAAGAAAAACTGGAACAACATGGATACCAGGCGCGCGTCACTCCACTCCCACCAGGTTCCCCACATTACGCTTCCCCACAGAGAACCGGTTGCCAGGGTAACAAATGAAAACCAGGCACCCAGAGGAGCCGCATTCTTGGCCACCATGTCCGCCAGCTTCATCCGCCATACCAGGGTTATCGTACCCGCAACGGCCATAATCGGGAAAAATGCCAGCGATGTACCAGCCACAGCAACATGGATAACCAGGATACGCGTGGTATAACTCTGCTGATAATCCGGCGGGATATACAGCAATGCCCACACCACTCCGATGGCCATAAATATTGCCATAGCCCCCGTTAACCAGGGCAGCCATCTGCTGGTGATCTCGTAGAATGACTTGGGTGAGCCTAATTTGTGAAACCAGGTCCAGTTCACGGGGTACCTACTTGCCTGTTTACTTGGCTAAATTACAACTAACTTCTCGACCGTCCATGGGGTCAACTTTCGAATTCCTGACTTAGACGAACCATTCGAGCTAATGCCCAGCAAGCTGGTCTATCGATCCTTATCTCCGGTGCTAAATTGACTATAGCATGGGCCGAATTCAGCCCTGTGTTACGTATTGTAACTCATTGTAATTACGCGAATAAACGAGAATCGGACCAAATGAACCCGTCAGCCCTTCAATACTCTCAATTCACACTGATTCTCAGCGCCGCCGCCGATGCCAGTGGCGCCAGGGTTAGTGCCGTAAGTAGCATCGCCCCCATAATAGCCAGATAAGCAGATAGCGGAGCACCATTCAGGGTTTGTTGTACCGCCAAAGTACCGGCAATTAACACCGGAACACTCATGGGCAGCGTAATTACGGCCAGAATCAGGCCTCTACTCCCCAGCCCCACGGTCAAGGCGACCCCTATCGAGCCCAGTAAACTGAGCACGGGCGTACCCAGTAACAGGGTCACAAATAAGGTCAAATACGCTTCTTCTGGCAGATTCAGCATATAGGCGATCAGGGGAGAAACCAGCACCACCGGTAAGCCACTTACCAGCCAGTGAGCGAAGTTCTTCGCCAGCACCAGGTAATACAGAGAATGAGGACACAGTAGCAGTTGTTCGAGGGAACCGTCTTCGTAGTCCGAACGATAGAGATTATCCATTGCCAATAGCGAAGCCAGCAGCGCAGATATCCACAATACACCAGCAGATATCTCACCCAGTCGATCCGGGTCTGGGGATATCCCGATAGGAAACAAAGTTGCCACTATCAGGAAGAACATGAATGGATTGAGTAAATCGTTCTTCCTTTTATAAGCGATCAACAGATCACGCTTTAAAGTAGAAGAAAACGATCTGGCAGCGGATGAATTCATAGTCCTGGCCATCAATCGGACCTGCTGCCGGAATCAAGATCCAGCACCTGCAGATCAGGCACGGACAGTTTGTGATGGGTAGTAACGAGTACGGCACCACCTGCGCGGGCGTGCTCAGCGAGCATGGATTCAAGCAATCCCACGCCGGACACGTCCAGAGTAGTAAAAGGCTCGTCCAGCACCCAGAGTTTCGCTCCCGATACAAGGAGCCGAGCGAGTGATACTCGTTGCTGTTGTCCCGCCGAAAGGGAGAAACACTGGGAATATTCAAAACCCCTGAGATTTACCTCGGCGAGCGCCTGCATGAGCTCCTCATCATTAACATCTTTCAGCAGACTGGCACTCCAGCGCAAATTTTCCAGCGGAGTAAGCACCTTATTAACCCCTACTCTATGGCCAATGTATAAGAGCGAGCTAAGAAAATTATCTGCCTGTAGCTCTCGCGGACTGCCGTACCAGCGAATATCGCCTTCATAGTTATCATTGATGCCACACAAAATACGCAGCAACGTCGTTTTGCCAGAGCCATTACTTCCCTTGATCTGCAATACCTGTCCTTCAAGCAGTTCAAAATTGAGTTGCTGAAAGAGTATCCGGTCATCCCGTTCGCAAAATAAATCACTGGCAGTCAGCATTGGCTGCGTGTCAGAGGCTGCTTCTATGTTGGCATTGGCTTCGCTCACAGGCGCAAGAGTATCCTAGATTTGTTTATGGGCACCAAACAAAGCGGCGATTATAGCGAAGTCCGCGGTTAGCCGCCCTATTCCCTGCAAGCCATCAAGGCTCTTTTCCACCATCCCGATACCTTCAACTATGCTTAGTAGAGTCACTTATAGCCTTAGCACAGGTGTAGGCAGGTATTTATGAGCGAAGAAGAAAACCAGGAAGAAACCCAGGAACAGGAAGGTGATCCGCTGGAAGCATTGGCTGAGCGCACGTCCTGGCAGTGGCGTCTCATATTCGGCTCCGTTCTAAGCTCGGTGGTTTTTATGGCAAGCCTCGCGTTTACCTACGCGACTTTAAATGGCCGGATCGTCACGCTAACTACTGAACCACTGATGGAAATGAAAAACCTGTCCGGGAGTGTTAGTGAAGAATATGAGAGTCTCAATCTTGCTGTGGAGTTTCACAACCATTTGCTGGAATCCATGCAGGATCAACTAGACAGCATAGATCCCACCATAGATCAGGAACAATTTGAAAATCTGCAGCAAGTGATGATTGGTCAGGAGCAGGATTTCCAGGCCTTTCTTGGATCAGTCAAGATTGCGGTTAGCGGACTATCGGAGATGATGAGTGGTTCAAGGACCTGGCGCGAAGACTTCTATAGCAAACTCGATACAGCTATCGCCACGAGTGAGCAACGGGAAATGAGTTTCATGGATCAGACCACAATGGCTGGTCCTGAGAATCTAGCGGCAATGGACAATCCGGAGTAGAAAACCAGGTGGCTACTGAAAGCGCAATTAAACTCTCCAATATTGAATCCCGAGCACGTCTGTCAGCCTGGCTCGGCATAGCTATCATTGGAATCAACTGTGCTGGAACTATCGCCACTCTGTATGTGCTGCTTAGCCTTGGTTCAACACTCAACGAACGGGCGGGTCTGCAGCTACTGGATGACGTTCGCGCAGATTTTCAACGTTATATAGAACTGGAAAAAGATTCACGGGGGCGTATGGAGGTATCTCGCAGTCTGGAAAATCAGCTGGACATAGACCATTCAGAGCAGGCTATTATTCAGCTCAGTCAGACTCTCGTGGAAAACGAAAAAACATATCAGGTTTTCTTCCGTTTACTTAAAGTAAACATCTACCACCTTACCAATTTCATACCAGGATCCTATTCCTGGTATGAAATATGGAATCCGGAGATTGAATCAGCAATCGAGCGCAGTCGACTCAGGCAGAGGCAAGCGCTTGAAGTTCAGCGCTTCTACGAATTAAGAGCACTCGAAAATCAAGCAGCCTGATTTTCACCGGCCTGCTGCTCGTGCACCAGACTCATTAATTTGGCTTCGGCCTGGGAAAGACCCAGGCCTTGCGCCAACTGTTTCGCATCAACTCCAAGATTGAGCAATTTGCTCGCCTGACTTACGTTGGACTCAGCAGGAGCGCTAGGCTTCTGAGGAGCAGGTTTGAAAGAAGCACCATCGAATCGCTTTTCAATCAGCCCTATACGATTTATCAATGCCTGCTGGTTGCGGGAGAGCTTTGCAGTTTCCTGTTGCAGCTGGCCTTGCATGCCTACCAGTGCTTTCTGCAGTTTCTTGACTCGCGCCAATAGAAACAGACAAAGAATTGAAACATTCGCTGCAATTAGTAAAGGAAAGGTGGTATCACCAAATAAATTCAGTTCCATTAGTCGCTCCCTGACTGTGGCTTCCTTCTACCTTGAAGGAAGGGTTAATTTAATTCCATTCAGACAATCGCGCTCGTAGTCGCATAGCCGCCTGGCTATGGATCTGGCTTACACGCGACTCGCTAACTCCAATTACTTCCCCAATTTCTTTTAAATTAAGTTCTTCGTCGTAATAAAGTGCAAGAACTAACTTCTCTCTCTCTGGCAATCCATTAATTGCCTTGGACAGATGCTCCTTAAAGGTATCTCGCTGCAGACCATCACATGGGCCAGGTAGTTCTCCAGCAGCTAATTCAATCGCTGAATCATCACCTTCCATGATGTCATCAAAGCTGAATAGTCTGCTACCACTGGCATCTTGAAGAATCGCATAGTACGCGTCTAAATCAATTTCCAGCTCTGCTGCTATTTCTTTGTCTTTTGCGTCTTTACCCGTGCGCGCTTCGATAGCCTTTATAGCTTCAGCTACTTTACGAGATTTTCTGTGCACTGAGCGTGGAGCCCAGTCCCCTTTCCGCACTTCATCCAACATTGATCCGCGAATGCGAATGCCGGCATAAGTTTCGAAACTTGCACCTTTCGATACATCGTACTTCTTCGCTGCTTCCAGTAAACCTATCATGCCCGATTGAATTAAATCATCAATCTGCACACTAGCCGGCATGCGCAACAATAAATGGTGCGCTATACGTTTTACCAGTGGCGCATATCTATCAACAACTTCATTCAAATCTTCATCTTTGACGTCTTTCGATTCGCCCTCAGTTTGAACGTTGTCGTATACGGAAGCCCCTGTTGCTGAACTCATTTCAGTCATCCCGTCGTTTTCAGTCTGGCGCCTGCCCTGCGACCTTACACTCCTGCCGGGCTGGACACTAACTGCTCTACAAAAAACTCGAGATGACCTCGCGGCTGATCCGGAATCGGCCAGGTCGTGACATCCTCAGCAAGTTTTTTGAAAGCTATGGAAGATTTACTTCCGGGGAATGCTTCAACTGTGGCTTTTTGTTTTTTAACTGCTTTACGCAGGGAATCATCGAAAGGAACTTCGCCTGCATATTGCAGACTTACATCCAGAAATCTTTCCGTCACGTTTAACAGTTTACTGTACAGGTTTCGGCCTTCCGTTTCCGACCTGGTCATATTTGCCACCACCCTGAAGCGATCAATCCCGTAATCACGGTTCAGGACCTTTATCAATGCATAAGCATCAGTAATTGAAGAAGGCTCATCACATACAACAAGAAGAATTTCCTGCGAAGCTCGAACGAAACTGATAACAGAGTCCGATATCCCAGCTGCAGTATCTATAACCAGAACATCCAGATCGTTGACCAAACCCGCGAAGGCGTTGATCAAGCCTGCATGTTCCTGCGGCCCCAGATTTGTTAATTCCTGTGTACCCGACGAAGCCGGTATCACCTTAATGCCCCCAGAAGCGTCTATTAGGATGTCTCGCAAATCACAATTCCCTGCCAGTACATCCGAAATATTTTTATCCGCTTTTACTCCTAACAAGAGATCGACATTCGCCAATCCCAAATCTGCGTCAAGCAGAACTACTCTTTTTCCAAGCTCAGCCATAGCCAAACTCAGATTGACGGAAAGATTAGTTTTACCAACCCCTCCTTTACCTCCTGTAACAGCGATCACCTGTATAGGTTGCCCGGTACTCATCCTTGTACCTCTCCTTGCTACGTTGCTCGTCCCTTGTCCCTTGTCACTTCCTGCTCCAACTAGCTGGCGCAATCAAGCAACTAATTTATTTCCAGACTGAGTACTTCCAGTCCGCATACCCATAGCTCCGCTAGTAATTCCTCCCAAGCCAGAGCGACTAAATCCAGCTACCACATCTTCCTCTGCAGCGTTCTTGCGGCGAGAAATCAATACAGCCGTATTAACGAGATGCTGTGCATTCGCAACCGCTATATCTTCCGGGATAGATTGACCATGTGTTGTGTAGGCTATTGGTAAACCTGCCTCGAGAATCGCATCCAGACTTCCACCGAGATTGCTTGCCTCATCTACTTTGGTGATAACAGCTGCCGCTGGATGAAAATCCTGGTAGGCGGCTATTTCTGCTCTGTGCACCTGTCGTTGACTCGTAGCAGACATAACCAGCAAATTGCTGCAGCGATCACTAACACTGCTCAGAGTGCGCAGTTGATGCTGAAACTGACGACTGGCAGGATTAAGACCTGCACAATCAATTAATACCAGATACTTGTCAGTAAGCCCTTCGAGAATACTTTCAAGCGAGTTTTCATCATCCACCGTGTACATATTCACGTGCAAAATCTTGCTTAATGTCTTTAATTGCTCATGAGCAGCGATGCGATAGTGATCTGTAGTCACCAGGGCAACTGCTTCAGTGCCATGGCTCAGCACTGCACGTGTAGCTAACTTACCCAGGGTGGTCGTCTTGCCGACTCCTGTTGCGCCAAGCAAAGCAAACACCCCGCCACCAGCGACGATGTCTTCCTGTTGGGCTGGCAACTTGCGACAAAGCTCAGTCAGACATTGGTGCCAGGCTGTTTTCAGATCATCAGCGGTTGCAACTGTACTTAACAGGCTGCCAATCTGATCAGCACCCAGACCCAGCCTTCGAAATCGTTCCCAGAGTTTTGCGTGAATTGGTGAGCGGGTGGCATATGAACGATAGCCCTGATCGTCCATCCAGTGTTGCAGCAAAGCACGAATGTTTCCGAGTTCAGAGTAAATGCCCGCGTCTTCCTCTGACGAATCGGTAATTGTGTGCTGCCACCACTCTTGTTTGGATAATGAATCTGAATACTCAGAGGCAAAGGAACCACTGCCCAGATCAGAATCTGCTGCCTCTGTTGACGCACTAACTTCGACTCCGTCTGCAAGTTGCCTGGAGCCAAGGATCACCGCATCTTCTCCAAGCTGATTGCGGATCGTGTTTAGCGCTGTATGCATGTCTGCTGCGTAAAACTTTTTCACTGCCATGCTTCTAGCCTGCTCCCTGTTTTTTACTACTCAAAATCCGTTTTGCTATTTGTTGTTGAACAACTAATTCTTCTGCTCAAGTTCTAAAAATTCGTCAAAAGGCATTGCTAAATAAAATCAGAATTCTGACGATTAACTCCATAGCCGAAGTGCATGCCGTTCAAATTTCCTGACAAGATTTTCTATTCCTAAGAATTTTCTTGTCCGTCACGACCGCCAACACTAGCGACTACAGTTACCTGCTTGTTGTCCGGGATCTCCTGATAGGAAAGAACCTTCAGTCCATCTATGGTGTAACGCGCAAAGCGACTTAACATCTGTCGCAATGGCGCAGCCACCAACAACACCGCAGGATCTCCGCCCAATTCCTGCTTCTGTGCGGCAGCAACCAAAGATTTTTGCAATGACTCCGCCAACTTCGGCTCAATCGTCATGCTCGATTCCTGATCCATGCCACTCTGGACGGACTGCTGCATAGACTTAAGCAAAATTTGTTCCAAATCAGTATTTAAGGTGATAACAGGCAGCTCAGCCCTGTCACCATAGATGCTTTGGGCAATTACGCGATTTAAGGCAACACGTACTACTGACGTTAAAGCGCCAGAATCTTGACTCTTTTCCCCATGGGCCGCCAAAGTTTCAGCGATTGACCGAATATCGCGGATTGGCACCTGCTCCGATAACAGGTTCTGTAATACCTTCAGCACAATATTGCTGTTAACAATATCCGGCAGTTCTTCTGCCAGCTTTGGCGATTGCTTGGCCAACAAGCTCAGCAATTGCTGCACTTCCTCGTGCCCAAGAATCTCGTGGGAGTGATTTTGTAAAATGCTATTCAGGTGTGTCGCGATAACCGTGCTGCTATCCACAACCGTATAGCCCAGGGACTCAGCCTGCTCCCTTTGTGAACGCTCTATCCACAGAGCGTCCAGACCGAAGGCCGGGTCTTTAGTTTCAATACCCTGGATCTTGCCGTAAACCTGGCCCGGGTTTATGGCCATATCCCGATCGGGATAGACGTCTGCAGAACCCACGTTTACCCCCGACAGACTTATCTTGTATTCATTTGGAGGTAAGTCCAGGTTGTCCCGGATGTGGACTGAAGGCACGAGAAAGCCCAGTTCCTGAGAAAGTTTTTTACGGATACCTTTTATTCGCGCAAGTAACTCGCCGCCCTGGCTCTTGTCCACCAGAGGTATTAACCGATAGCCCACTTCAAGGCCGATAGCATCAACTGGCGTTACATCCTGCCAATCGAGATCCGCGGTCGGAATATCTGCACCTTCTTCAATCTCTCCCTCTTCTGCTAACGATAGTTCGTCTGGCTCAGAGTCCGGCTCCTGTTGATAACGAACGATAAAATAAGCTCCGGCAGCAGCGACAGTAGCTAAACCAAGAAATGCGAAATGTGGCATACCTGGCACAATACCCATTACAAACAGAACTACTGCTGTAATTCCAAGGGCGCGAGGGCCTGCGAACATCTGACGCATAACCTGCTGCCCCATCATCTCCGAGCTATTGTTGCGGGTCACCATGATGGCAGCAGAAGTAGAAAGAACCAGTGCTGGTATCTGTGCTACCAGACCATCTCCAATAGTCAGCAGGGCGTAACGCTCTACAGCAGCATTGAAATCCAGTTGATACTGCATCATGCCAATGGCAAGTCCGCCAACCAGATTAATGAGAAGAATCAGAATCCCTGCTACCGCATCTCCCTTAACAAACTTACTGGCACCATCCATTGCTCCATAGAAGTCTGCTTCCTGAGTTATTTCTAATCGTCGATCCCTGGCCTGGTCCTGATCGATTACGCCTGCATTCAAGTCCGCGTCGACTGCCATCTGTTTACCTGGCATGGCATCAAGGGTAAATCGAGCACTCACCTCAGCTATGCGACCTGCACCCTTGGTCACAACTACAAAGTTAATGATGATCAGGATGATGAATACAATAAGACCAACTGCATAGTTACCACCAATTACAACCTCACCGAATGATTCGATGACCTTACCGGCCGCACTGCCACCTTCATGCCCCTTCAGCAATACAACACGAGTAGATGCAACATTGAGGGCCAGGCGCAGCAAGGTCGCAACCAGCAAAATGGTCGGAAATACTGCAAAATCCAGCGGCCGCATTGAATAAACAGCAACACAGAGCACAACCAGCGCAATGGTTATGTTGAACGTAAACAACATATCCAATAGCAGGGGTGGCATTGGCAAGGTCATCATCGCCAGGATGATGAGCAATAGAATAGGTATACCTAGATTGCCCCGGGCCATGCCCCGGGCATTGTCCATTAGGTTACCGTTATCAACACTGGCACCGTAATTCATAATCGCTTCCTTGCTAATCTCTTTCTAAGTTACTGGCCTGTTCCGTGGCCGGCTAACTAGTCTCTTCTTAACTCCGGTGGGATGTCCGGGTTCTTGTTCAGTTTAGGCCGCTTGGCTTTTCCCTTGGCGTGGAGTCGCAACTGATAGATGTAGGCCAGCACCTGAGCTACCGCGACATAAAGTCCTGCCGGAATCTCCTCGCCTATTGGCGTACTGAAGTACACAGCCCGAGCCAAGGGGGGTGAACTGACGACAGGGATATTGTGTTCAGCGGCAACGTCTTTGATTTTAAATGCGAGAAAGTCGACACCTTTCGCCAGCAATCGTGGCGCACCTTCCTGCTGCTGGTCATAACGAAGCGCAACCGCATAGTGATCCGGATTGGTAATTACAACATCAGCCAATGGTAAGTCCTGCATCATGCGGTTGCTTGCCATCTGTTGCTGTAACTGCCTGATTTTCTGTTTTACCTCCGGGCGACCGTCAGTCTCCTTCATCTCATCCTTTACTTGTTGCAAGGTCATGCGCAGCTTTTCCAGGTGCTGCGTCACCTGAATAGGCACATCGATCGCAGTGATGATCAACATTGCGGCTGACATCATTAGAAATCCCCAACCTAAAATTTGCAGGGCGTGGGTCATAGCAAGCAATGTAGGCTCTCTCTGCAGACTCAGCAGATCGTCCGTATTGATATAAACCACCAGAGCGGAAATTGAACCCACTACCAGTACCTTTGCAATCGCCTTACCGAGTTCCAATAGCGCTTTGGGACCGAACATTCGCCCCAAACCTGAAAGCGGATTCATACGGCTGGCTTTAGGGGATATAGCCTTAAAGCTGAAGTTGAATCCACCGAGCATGGTTGGTCCGATGATGGCCGCAATTAGAAGCACCAGAAATAATGGCACCAGACCCAGCAGGGCTTGAACTATGGACTGGTTGAGGTGCTCGATCAGCAAACTGTCGTCAGCTATACGAGCGGGTATGGAGAAGTTAAAGCTCATAATATTGCTAAGGTTCAATGCCAGGTATGGACCAAAACCTAACAAGCCAGCAGCACCTGTTATTAATATTGCAGCTGTGTTCAATTCCCGTGAGCGCGCTATATTCCCCTCTTCCCTGGCTTTTTCGAGCCGTTTGGGGGTGGGGTCCTCCGACTTGTCAGCAGAGCTGTCGTTTTCTTCAGCCATCGCAGTCACTTACACCTGGTAGGAAATCAGCCTGTTTAGATAGTTAAAAGCATCATCAAATAACTCACCAACCAATTGCGTAAAAGTTGGAAAGGTAAGCCAAATAAGAAACAGACCAAACATCAACGCTACTGGAAAACCCAGTGCAAAAATGTTCAATTGCGGTGCCGCCCGAGTCATGATGCCAAAGGCAAAATTAGAAATGAGTAGTGCTGTTATAGCTGGTAGTGCCAGAATCATGGCATTGGAAAACACCCAGCCCAAAGCATTTACTATGGGGAACACTGAATTACTTATAAAACTGAAATCCATTGCCATGGGGACAGTATAAAAACTCTCTACCAGCACACGGATCATCTGCAGATGACCATCAAATGCAATGAACAGCAGAGTCACAAACATAAGGTAGAAACTACTGACAACGGTGACATTGACACCGTTCGTTGGATCCATCATTGACGCAAAACCCAGTCCCATTTGCATCGCAATCATTTGTCCGGTCAGTACCATGGTCTGAAAAACAAGCTGCAGAAAGAAGCCAAGGGCGAGTCCTACAATTAACTGCTGTACTACAAGAGCTACTGCTTCTATCGATAATGGAGGCACTTCTGGAACCGCAGGAAGTACCGGCGCTACTACTGCCGTTATCGCTACCGCAGCAATCATTTTTATTCGTCCTGGCACCAATTGTGAGCCCAGTATTGGCGCAGCCATCATAAACCCCGCAACCCGGAACAATGGCCAGAAAAAACTACCGAGGTACGCAGCCAGTTGTTGCTCGCTTAACTGGATCAATTCCACATCAAAAAACCATAAACGGAATATTAACGATGAGGTTCTGGGTGTAATCGAGAACCAGACGCAACAGATAAGGGCCAGCAAGCATAATGGCAAAGAGTGTAGTCAGCAGTCTCGGTAAAAAACTCAGTGTCTGCTCATTGATTTGAGTGGCTGCCTGGAAAGTGCTGACAATCAGACCCACAACCAGGCTGGGCAGAATGATAATGACTACCAGTAATACAATCAGATAAAGGGCTTCTTGCCATATCGTAGCTATATCAATCGGGCTCACGGACCTTCTCCATCCATCAGGTACTAAAACTGGCGGCGACGGTGCCTATTACCATGGCCCAGCCATCCACCAACACGAACAACATAATCTTGAAGGGTAATGAAATAATAATCGGCGACAGCATCATCATGCCCATGGCCATCAGCACACTGGCTACGACCAGGTCAATTACGAGAAAAGGAATGAATAACATAAAACCAATCTGAAAAGCTGTCTTCAATTCACTGGTTACATAAGCAGGGACCAAAACACTGAACGGCACCTCCTCTTCGCTGCTCACCTGCTCAGATTTGGAGAGATCAAGAAACAGCGCCAGATCAGATTCACGGGTTTGGGCAAACATGAATTGCCTGAATGGAAGCTCTGCTTGCTGTAATGCAGCCTGTGCACCTATTTCCTCACTAAGGTAGGGTTGCACTGCTATCCTGTTCACTTCCTGGAAAACCGGCATCATAATGAAAATAGATAGAAACAGTGCCAGCCCTAACAATATCTGATTGG
Organism: uncultured Pseudohongiella sp.; assembly: GCA_965227685.1. Classification (GTDB taxonomy): domain Bacteria; phylum Pseudomonadota; class Gammaproteobacteria; order Pseudomonadales; family Pseudohongiellaceae; genus UBA9145. The sequence continues at coordinate 1,078,813 of CBDDGA010000002.1, forward strand.
AAGGCGTCTGTTGCAAACCCATAGCCTGCCGAAGAATGGCAAATACAACGATAACTCGGGTGAAGGACGTCATCATCATCAATAGTGCAGGCAGCAAAGTTAGTGCCGTCATGATTGCCAGTATCTGAATAGTTACAGAATAATTCTGACTACCATCAGCCGCCGTGGTTACCGACATTGCTGGTATGCCCAGGCTGGAACTAACGCTATTCAGTTCTCCAAGGTTTGGCAGATCCTGTGCCACGACAGAACCGGGGGATAGTGAGAATCCCAGTAACAAGAGTAAAAGCAACAACCTGTTCACGACTTAATCCCGGCAAGAACGGACTGCAATTTACTGGCAAAATCTGCATCAGAAGATTCGCGGTTGGCAGAAAGCTCAATCTGCTCATCGAAAACGTGCAGAGTTGAAATCCGCCCGGGAGAGATACCTATTAACATTTGTTTTTCGCCCACTTCAATTAACGCAATACGATCTCTGTTCCCCAGAGACATGGCCGCAATTACTCTTATGACGTTACTTAATCCAGGCGCGTTATTGCCTAAGCGCTTATAGAGCCAGGCCAGCACAAAGATCAGTACAACCACGAAAATTAACCCAGCCATCATCTCCAGGATTCCCGAGTTGGAGATCGGGCCGCTACTCGCAAGGTTTGAAATGGATTCTTCAGCCATTAAAGGTTTCTTCCCTAATTCAGTTTTTTGATGCGCTCAGAAGGACTGATGACATCTGTCATGCGTATGCCAAGTTTGTCATTCACCACAACAACCTCTCCCTGGGCAATAAGAGTTCCGTTAACCAGCACATCCAGCGGCTCACCTGCAAGTCGATCCAGTTCAATGACTGAGCCCTGATTAAGTTGCAGCAGATTTCGAATGGTGATGGAAGTCTTTCCTACCTCCATGGCAATCTCGACCGGGATATCTAGAATGACATCCAGATCCGGATTGTCGATTGCACCTGCTGCAGGCGATTGGCTTGCTTCAGCTGCAGCAGATTCTTTCTCCATTTCCGCGGCCATGGCAGCTGCCATATCATCAACTTCACCGCCACCGTTTTCTGTCGCTTCTCCTTCCGACATTTAACTTCTCCTTGTAATCGCAGGCTTATTCAGCTTGCTGATAGATATCTTCAACTTTGAGTGCCAGGTTGCCATTAGAAGTGGCCAGCTTGGTTTTGAATAAGGGAACACCGTTCGCTTTCAGGATGACGTGCTCAGCCATCTCAACTGGAATAATGTCACCGGGCTCAAGATCAACCACGTCACGTAAACTGATCTCTCGCTCAAAAATACTGCAACCAAAGTCCACATTGGCATCGAGAATGTCGCGCTTAAGCGCTTTGTTCCAACGATCGTCACCTGCATCGAAGTCCATTTTCCCACCGGCATCTAACAACTCTTTGATGGGCTCGATCATTGAATACGGAACAGCGATCTGAAACTCACCACCCCCGCCATCCAGTTCAATATTGAAGGTGCTGACTACCAGCACTTCATTTGGACTTACCAGATTGTTTGCCAGTGACGGATTAACCTCAGCACTGACAAACTCAAATTCCAATTGATATACGTTCTTCCAGGCCTCGGTTAAGTCGACGAATGCCTGGTCAAGCACCATCTGCACAACGCGCAGTTCAGCAGGCGTAAATTCCCGGCCTTCAATCTTGGTGTGCCTGCCATCGCCACCGAAGAAGTTGTCTACCAACTTAAAGACCAGCTTGGCATCGAGCACAATAATTCCGCTACCGCGCAGCGGCTTGAACTTAACAATGTTCAAGCTCGTGGGCACATAAAGGCTATGCAGGTATTCTTCGAACTTGGTAACTTGAATTCCTTCAACTGTCACGTCTGGATTTCGTCGCAGAAGATTGAAAAGGCTGATGCGTGTATAACGGGCAAATCGTTCGTTGATTAATTCAAGGATGGGCATCCTGCCGCGCACAATGCGCTGTTGATTTGCGAGGTCGTAGGATTTGACTCCCTCCGTGGCTACATCGGTTTCCGTCTCGACATCACCCTCATCAACTCCATGGAGAAGCGCATCGATTTCGTCTTGTGACAGCAGATCTTGCATTTAGCGTGAACCCTTATTGCATGACAAAGCCAGTGAAGAGAATGTCTTCTATGGCTTCACCCTGTAGTTCTTCAGAAAGAATTTTGTTGATTTGGTCGGTGGCCTCGGTGCGTACCTGTTCTATTCCACCCTGAGTTTGAATAGAACTTACGGTTTGTGCGCTCAACACATTACTGAGGCTGTGGCGAACTGCGGGCATGTGCTCTTCCAGTCGTAATATGGCTTCGTGATTACGACTGCGCACTGTAATACTGGCTTGCAGGAAACGTTGCCTACCACGATCGGGAAGGCTGACGACGAACGGTGGTTCCAGTTCCAGATATACCGCTTGCTCGATTGGAGGCTCTTCCACCTCATTAGCCACTTCGGTTGACTCGTCCCCCGAAAAGAAAAAGAAATAGGCGCCGGCTCCTCCACCTGTTAACAGCAGAGCAGCTAATCCGATCAGTATAATTTTTTTACGGGAATTGCCAGATCCTTCGGCTTGTTGACCCTGGTCTGCACCATCCAGATCCAGTTCCTTGCCTGATCGATCCGCTTCTTCTGAACTATCTTCAGCCATACCCTTTATCAGCCTCCATGTGATTAAGGCGTCGGTCAGAATACTGACCGAGCCCTGGCGATCCTTGCCTGGGTTGCTATGAGCAGTAAGCTCCTGACTGTACGAAGTGCAAGGGATATGCCAACCCGCCTGGAGATTGTCACGATATGGCGAATTCAGGTCATTTAGTTGACGTGTGACTGAGAATTAATGCTTTTAATAACCGTAAGGTTTAAGTAAAAGTTTCCTAACAAATTTTAGTTCTACAGCGCAGTTTTCTCACTAAATGAAATAGTCAATTTTTCCATCACTATTGGCAACCACACGTACCGGCGTCAAAATTTCATCACTTTCTTCGCCTGGTTCAGATAGCGAATTATGCCCACTTCCCCCTTCTTCCGCAGAGGAATCCTTGTTCGCGTTACCATCTGACACATCCACACTAACCAGATCCAGACCTTCTTCACTGAACAGGTCCTGCAGTCGCCCGATGGATTGATCCAAAGCTTCACGAACCATTCCATGCTGAGCCTGAAATTGCAGGGCAACCTGATCTTGTTGAATATTTATCCGAACCTGTATCGGACCCAGTTCCGGTGGATCTAGTTGAATCTGTGCGCTGTCCATGTTGCGCGACACCAGAAAGCTCAGTTGCTTTCCAAGTTGCTCATTCCAGTCCTTACGAGAGAAAGGGACAGCAAGTCTCACGTCAGCAGTTTTACCTTCACCGCCGGACTGGTGCGACTTCTCTGCCGTGACAGCGCTGTTTTCAATTCGCGTGGTATTAGGTTGTTCAATTGATGACTGAACTTGCGACGCCCCCTGCACGGAGGACTGAACCTGAGGTGTGCCCTCTCGAGTAGATTTACTTGTGAGATCGGTTTCGGCGATTGAAGACTGGGCTAGCTGATTTGCAAACTGTTGCCTGCTGTTCTCCTGATTTTGAGCACCAGAAGAATTTCCCACACCTTCACGGGATCGGGCTCGTTCCGATGCCGATATTTCCGCGGTGACCTGCTGAGCTTTGCGGGAAAAACTGTCTTCACCTGACACTGACCGTGAATTCCCATCTAACCGATTCTTAGCGGTTGTCGATTCAAGATCGGCTTCGACCACATCTTCTGTCGGGGCCAGGGTTGCTGCGATAGTACTCCCATCGGCCACTCGCTTACCGTCTGCAGCTGTCTGCGCTGGCTCCTCAAGCGGGTCGAGAGTTCCATCTGTGTGTTCCTTTATGAAAGCCAGATCATCAAACACGCTATCTTTGTCTTCATTTGTAAGCAGATCAATATCGTCAGTAACAGCACTTCCTTCTGGATTCTGAGTCAGCAGATCAGTGCTGGCTTCTCCGCTGACTGCAAGCGACCCAAACCGCGACCCAATCGAATCACTATCCGATTCCGTGGAAATATCTGGCCTGTCACCCTCCTGCGGCCGCAAAGACGATGGTGGCAGTAACTCTGGAGCCTTAGGCACCAGGTTGCCGCTGGAAGGAAGCTCCTCACCCGAGCCCGGCAATGCTTCGCCGTCGAGCATGGTTAGCTGATACTTGCCTGATGGGGATTCAATAAGAGGCTCAGCGGAGTAAAACACTGCTTCGGAGTGTGGTTGCCTGCTTTCTTCGGTTCCGGCGGAGGTTGTTGTGCTGATCTCTTCTGCGACCATCTGATCCTGCACCAGATTCGCGAAAGAGCCGCTGATTTCCTCATCCCCAGCCAGAGCCTCCTGATGCGGGCCCGCGGGAGTACCTGCGCTAAAACTCCCATCACTGAGAACATGTCCCTGTTGCGAGATTGAACCCTCTTTTGCGGTGAGTGCGAATAAACCCTTTCCCTGTCCGGAAAGGTTCAAGATGTCAGCCATAATCCATCCTTGTTACGAATCAGGTCCTATCCGTGACCGGGCACCTGACATTCAATTAGATGTTTTATAACTGCAAAATCATTGCCAGAATTAAATCAGCGAACGCAGAAAATCCTGAGTGTTGGCTAGCTGCTTCTCTATATCAGCGAGAAGGTCAGCCGCCCCCTCAAGATTGGTATCACTCCCCAGTGTTTCCATTTTTGCAAACAGGTCACCCACAACGTGAGCACCCAGATTACGGGATGAGCCCTTGAGTGCATGAGCTTCGGCCTTTACCAGTTCCGCATCTCCGCCAGCGATTGCTGATCGCACCCTGATCATGCGCTGATCTGCATCATCAATAAAGGTGGTAATCAGCAAAGGAAATTCGTCATCCAGAATCTCCTTAAGCTCGCTGAGTGTTTCAGCATTTACCAGGTCATCAGTAGTTTTAGTCATACTGCCAAACGTAACTTACTTCTACGCACCTGCCTTCATCACAATAAGCTATAGAGTCACATAGACTACGAACCAATGGAACTCCCCGCCCATTGTATTTACCACGATCCATTTCGTTTTTCATGGCAGTTTCATAGTCGAAACCTTCGCCGCTGTCCTGCAGCTTAATGATCAGAGCCCCACCTGCTTCTGTAGGCATATGCTTGATTGAAAATCTAACAAAACCTTGATGCAATTCTTCAAGTAGCTTGGTTCTGGCTTCATAGTATTCCATGAAACCAGCTGCGGTCGATTTCATGGAAGAGTTTAAACCCAGGACACCATGCTCCAACGCATTGGAAAACAGCTCCGCAAGTATTGTGTAAATTTGCCCGCTGTACGGACGCAGACCTGGAACTTCCATAATAATCTGCAGCATCAAAGGCAGCGGATTAAAATCCCGTAAAGTTCGCGGGCCAAGTTCGTATTGCATGGACCAGTCCTGGGGACCTGTCTGCGCAGCATTAACAAAACTGGTATCAGTGTTCTGAATTTCAAAATCTTCCATCATTTTGAATTCCAGGAGTGTCACATCGTCAGTGTGGTCTGAACTACCAATAAACTCAGTCACGGTATTCTGAATCGAAGGGAAAATATCTTCATCATCCTGGGCATTCTTGATTGACGTAATTAGGCGCTCTTCGCCAAACATTTCACCGGACTCATTAACGCTCTCAAGAATGCCATCACTACAAACGATGAATCGGTCTCCTTTCTGCATTTCCAATACTTGTAACTCGGAACTGAATTCATCTGCGGATCGAATCCCCAGCGGCAGATGGATAGATTTTATAGTTTCTACAGTGCCTCCCCTGGACCGATAAAGGTATTGATCAGGCACGCCGCCTGACCAAACACGCACAATCTGTTTCTCGAAACTGAAATCAGCCATGCAGGCGCAACAGAACACACCCACTGGAAGTACCGATTTTAGTTTCAAATTTATCTCGGCGATGATGTCTGAAATGCTATAACCCTTGGTAGTCATGTAGTAAAACACTTCAGCCATGGGCATGGCGCCGATTGCTGCTGGTAACCCATGCCCTGTAAAGTCCCCCAACATCACATGCATACCACCAGAAGGTTTCTGTGCAGCCAGCAACACATCGCCATTGAACATCGCTAGTGGCGATAACAGATATTTAATATTCGGAAGATCCAGCGCACCCGAGTGAGCAACGTTATCGAAGACAGCTTTTGCTACCTTCTGCTCCTGTATAAGATGATCGTTGTGCTGACTTATCTCAAAGTGTTGCGCCTGTAACGTGGCATGCATACTGCGCATTCGCAGCAACGCATTCAATTTCGCCTGCAGGATTACTTTGCTATAGGGTTTGCTTAGAAAATCGTCACCACCAGCATCCAAACATTCTGCCAAATCTTTGGCATCGGATAACGAAGTAAGAAATAGAACCGGGATGAAGTCATCCCCCGCTGCTCTTTTGATGCTGCGTGCAGCCTCCTTTCCATCCATGCGAGGCATCATCGCATCGAGAAATACGATATGAGGCCTTTCACGTTTGAATATTTCTACGGCATCTTTGCCATCAGAAGCAGTGATCACCTCGTGACCTTGCCCACTGATAATAGATGACAGAATCAAACGATCAGAGTCACTATCATCCGCGACCAATACTTTGATCTTTGTATCGGAAGTGGTAGGCACTTCCTGTGCCTGTATAGTCATGCTGTAGTCCCCGCCCGCGAATGCTGATGGGCTGGTTCACCAGACCAAGGATTTACTGGATTTTGAAAAGCTGTTCGAAATTGGAAATGGTCAGAATTTTTTTAACATCCTGATTGCAATTTACAATCCTGATTTCTGCACTATCCCCACCCGCGTGATCTCTGAGCAACAACAACATGCCAAGTGCTGAGCTATCCAGGTAGGTTGTGCGGTTGAGGTCGACCACGTAGGAATTTGGTTCGGCGGAAACCCGCTCATAGGAGTCGCGGAATTCCTGATGTGCACTGAAATCGAAGCGACCTTCAATGCTTATGACAAGTTCTTCCCCGTCACTCTTAGGGATGGCTTCAATCGACATGATTCACCTCTAATTCAATACTCCACGTTGCTGGTATTCATCGTTCCACGCAGGCTGGCGCCCACTCTTATCAAGAATAGACCAAATCTGGGAATGCATGAGATTTGATGAGCGACATTTGACGGAAATTCTGCGTTATTTTTGCGCCCGCAAAAGAGCATGCAGCTGCTCGGAGGCTTTTTGCTCCAAACGTGATTCTGCTTCGCTTTCCTGGGCCTGAATTCGCAACTGGGTTTTCTCCAGGCTTTTGCTGCGTGCGTCCAGTTTTTGCCAATGGTTCCTCACCTCGGAAACCTGCCCCTCAACTGTCTGGATTTGTCGCTGTTGTTGCTCGATGGCAAGTTCCACATTGTGCTTGAACTGACGGAAACTTTGTAAGGTTTGCGCATTAACTGGTTGATTTGAAAAGGATTCGCTATCGTTACTGTACTCCTGCCTACAGCGCTGGAGTTGCTCGAGCCGATCTTGCTCCTCTGCCAATTTAGCCTGCACATAGGCCAGTGCCTGAAGTCCGTCTTTTGAACGTTTCCTGGCGACGGCGAGCACTGGATTCAGGCGTTTGGATCGCTTCATTAATTACCTGCTACTTTAATTAGCTTACTACTTTGGCTGCCTGCATTACGGGAGCCAGCACTTTGTCCATACCAGCCCTGGCGCTGCCCAGATTTACCTGGTCATTCAGATTCTGCCGCAAGAACTGACTAAAAAATGGTCTGCGTTCGATGGCTTGATCGATCTCCGGATCCGAACCTGGCACATAGGCACCCACGCTAATCAGATCCCTATTTTGTTCATAACAAGAATAGACTTTACGAAAGGTATTTGCTGCATTTAATTGTTTTTCTTCAACAATTGCTGGCATTACCCTACTAACAGATGCTTCAATATCGACAGCCGGATAATGCCCTTCTTCCGCAAGGCGTCGGGATAGCACTATGTGCCCATCAAGAATAGCCCGTGCCGAGTCAGCAATCGGGTCCTGCTGATCATCACCTTCAGTGAGGACCGTAAAAAAGGCGGTTATCGATCCCGCACCCTGTTCAGAATTGCCTGCACGCTCCACCAGATGGGGTAATTTGGCAAATACCGATGGCGGATAGCCCTTTGTTGCGGGCGGCTCACCAATTGCCAGCCCGATTTCTCGCTGTGCCTGGGCAAAGCGAGTGAGGGAATCCATTAATAGCAGTACATCTTTGCCTTTCGCCCGAAAATCTTCGGCTATGCGCATGGTCAGATTACAAGCCCGCATCCGCAACAACGGAGATTCGTCCGCAGGAGAGGCAATGACTACCGAGCGTTCGAGCCCCTGACCGGCAAGCGTCTCTTCTATAAACTCTTTCACCTCTCTACCACGCTCACCGATCAAACCCACCACGATAACATCGGCGCTGGTTGCGCGGGTCATCATCCCAAGCAACACACTCTTGCCGACACCGCTGCCTGCAAACAAACCAATTCGCTGACCTTTGCCGACAGTACACAGGGCATTAATGCTGGTTATTCCTACATCCAGCGCTGCCTCGATCCGGGCCCGTTTCATGGGATTTATTTGCTCGCTGTCCAGTCCTACATAACGCTGGCAACCCAGCGGACCTTTGTCGTCGATCGGTTCACCTAAACCATTAACCACGCGACCTAATAATTTGTCGCCAACGGGAACCAGAGAACTGGTAATTATGGGAACGACTCTGGCGCCAGGCTGAAACGCAGCTACTGGGGCCAAAGGCATTAAGTAAATTTTGGGCCCATCGAAACCGACCACTTCAGCTTCAACTTCTTTCTGTTGCTTGTCAGTAACAAGACAGCGGTCTCCCAGAGAAACCAAACAGCCCACTGCTTCCAGTGTCAGCCCAACGACTCTTGTGAGCTTACCTTGCACCGCTGGAGCAACATGAAGTTTCTCTCGCGGCAGGTAGGTGGCCATCTTCTGGGCCATGCTTTGACGAGTTGAGATAGCCATTATCTATTGATCAGGTAATTGTTTGGACGAGTTATCAGCCGCTTTGTCGGATATCTCAGAGGTCTCGGAGCCAGGGACCTTGGCTGAGATTGCTGGCTCTGGCGCTTCCTCATAGTCCGGATCTCCAGGTTTGGGACTGATAGCTTGTTGCTCTTTAATCTGATCAAAGACCGAAGCGAACCTGTCTTCAATGGAGAAATCTGCAGTGCTCTGATCTGTCTCTATGACACAGCCACCTCGACCGATGCTATCGTCGGCGACCACGTGCCAGTTTTCCCCACCTTCCTTAATCGCTTCGTCGGCGAGACTTTTGTCAGCAGGATGCAAATGAATCTGAATGTGATCTTTATTTTGTGGCAACGCTGACAGTGTGTCGCGAATAACTTTCATAATCTGACCAGAATCAGTCTTCATTTCGTGACCAATCACCGCCTCTGCAATCTGTTTCACCAGTTGCAATAGTGTTTGCTCAAGTTTGTAATCTTCTTCATTGATACTATGAGTAAGAGTCGTTAGAAGCGCATTCAATTCTTTCAGTTTAGGCTGAAGCTGTGCCTGCATCTGTTGCTGTGCCTGTTGTTGGGCCTGCTGATTTCCATCCTGCTTGCCCTGAGCGAGACCTTCCTGATAGCCCTTAGCCTTTGCTTCCTCAAACTGCTGATTCTCAAGTGCCGCGGTATTCTGAGCACTAGCTGCCTCAGTCGCCGCCTCGGTAAGTTTCTGTGCGGGCTTGGTTTCCGCATGCACAAGATGGCCCGCTGCATTCACCGTGGGAGGTTGCCAGGCACCTAGCTCCAATTCTTGCGCTTCTGCGGCAGAAACCCGGGACTTAGTATCGAATAGATGTTTTTCCAATTGCATAGTCATCAAACCATCTCATCGCCGCCGCTGCCCAACTGGATTTCACCCGCTTCAGCCATCTTACGAGCCGTGGCGAGAATTTCCTTCTGAGCACCTTCAACATCACTAAGTCGAACTGGTCCTTTAGCTTCCAGGTCATCTCGCAGCAGTTCAGCAGCTCGCTTAGACATATTGCCGAAGATCTTTTCTTGCAATTCATCGTCTGCTCCCTTGAGTGCGAGTATTAGCACATCAGAAGAAATCTCGCGCAGGAGCGACTGAATACCGCGATCGTCCACTTCCTTAAGATTGTCAAACACAAACATCAGATCCTGAATCTGCTCACCCAGATCCTCATCAACCTCTTTGATGGACTCCATCAATTCCGCCTCGATGCTGGTTTCCAGATTGTTCATTATCTCAGCAGCTGTTTTCGTGCCGCCTATATTCGTTCCTGGATTAACTCCTTTACCAGAGAATTGCTTTTCTAATATCGCATTCAATTCCCGCAAGGCGTCAGGTTGTACACTTTCCAGTGAAGCGATGCGCATGATGATGTCCAGTCGCACTTTCTCCGGGAAATTAATGAGGATGCTCGCCGAACGATCAGGTTCCAGATAGCTGAGTACCACCGCCTGAATCTGCGGATGCTCGTTTTGAATAGCATTAGCAACCGACCTGGGGTCCATCCACTTCAAACTATCTATACCACTGGTGCTGCCATCCACCAGAATGCGATCCAGTATGCCGGCTGCTTTTTCTTCACCCAGAGCTTCGACAAGCATTTTCCGAATATAGTCTTCGGTACCTAATCCAAGGCCAGTCTGGGATCCGAAATTCTCAAGAAAATCATCCAGCACCAACTCAACGTCTTTTAGAGATACATTGCTAATCGATGACATCGCAGTACCGACTCGCTGAACTTCCTTCGGCCCCATAAGCCGCAACACCGAAGCAGCATCCTTCTCACCCAGAGTCATCAATAGCACTGCAGCTCGATTGGCCGGGTCCTGCAAAAGTCCAACATTAAGTGCTGTCGCGGTATTATTATTCGCCATCGATAGCCACCCATTGCTTAACTACCTGTGCAACACGGCTTGGATCCTGGGCCACCATGCCTCGAACAGTATTCAACTGACGGTCATAGCCACTGGAAGGAGCAGCCAGTGCTGCTTCAGCCGCCGGAGTTAGTTTCATATCGTCATCAATCATGGCCTGCTCGGCCAATTCCAGATCAGCAAAATCTCCGTGGGTTGCGGCTACAGCCAACTGTCTGCTTTCTGTTCCAGTCTTGGCAAGGTTCTGCAGCACAGGACGCAATACACCGAACACAACCAGCAGGACAAAAATTCCTGCCAATCCCTGTTTAATCAATGAATGCAACCAGGCTTGCTGCAGGAGTGGCACTTCTTCGACGGCCATTGGCTCTGGTCTGGCAAAACTGTTGTTAATGACAGTGACACTGTCACCCCTGGCTTCATTAAAGCCAACTGCATCCTGCACCAGGGTAGTCAATTGAGCTAATTCTTCCGCTGTCCAGGGTTGCGCCTCGACCTCAGGATCGAAAGAAGTTTTATTATCCAGCACTACAGCTACAGAGATTCTGTTAATCGCAACCGGATCATGATTGGTGTAACTGATTTGACGCCCAAGTTCATAGTTGCGTGTAGCCTGTTGCCGACTGTTACCCATCAAACCACTGCCCAGCTCATCGGCACCAACCGGCGGTGCTGTCACACCGTTTTCGGGAGGCTGATTAGTTAAAGCGCCAGGTGCACCACCTACCTCATCAGATGTAGGAGAAGATTCACTTACCGTCTGCTCGCTTACCAACACCCTGGATTCCGGATCGAAGCTTTCGGCCGCTTGCTCAACATGCGTGAAATCTATATCAGCTGTTACCTGAGCCTGAAAACCGTCAAATCCAACGATGGGTCTGAGAATTGTCGCTACCCGGTCGTTCAAAGACGCTTCGAACTTACGGGTGTATTGAAACTGTTGGTCCGCCATTTCCAATCCAGGGTTGTTCTCCTGATGAGAGAGCAGATTTCCCCGTTGATCGACAATAGTGACATCATCTGGCGACAGCTCAGGTACGCTCGATGCAACCAGGTTGGCAATGGCATCAATCTGGGTCTCACTTAAACTACCGCCAGAATTTAAAGTGACAAAGACTGAAGCTGTAGGTCTTTGAGTATTACGTACAAATACCGAGCGTTCAGGTATTGCAATATGTACCCGCGCTGCCTGTACGTTGCGAAAGCTGGCAATGGTCCTCTGCAGTTCTCCTTCCTGACTGCGCTTAATACGATTAGCTTCCATAAACTGACTGGTACCCAGAGCCTGGTCCTGATCCAACAGCTCATAGCCAGTGCCATCGAAGCGCGTCACCCCAGCAGCCGCCAGGCGTAAGCGGATAGAAGCAATATCATCAGCAGGCACTAAAATCACACCTGAACTGGGATCGATTCGATAGTCCACGCCATCAGTATCGAGTGCCTCCATGATCGCATTCGGGTCATAGCCCTGCATATTTCCGAACACCGGTTGGAAACGGTCGCCCTGGGACCAGAGCACAACCGCGAAACCTATGGCGACACTCGCCATCAAGCCAACCATCAGGCCTAATTGTCGAAAAAGATCCAGTTGTCCGAAACCGGAAAGATAGTCTCCACCACCGGCGGGAGCACTGCGTTCATTACTGGTGGCTGGCACCATAGTTTCAATTGGTGCATCGGTGGTCGCTGGTAAGTTCGCCATTCCTGCTAGTCCTTTCTAATGACTTGATCGAATCCAGTCTGGATACTGGTTCGCTCCCTAATTCAATTTTCGAAATCCTTTTCGAACCCTTTGCTAACTCAATACTCTAAATTGGCATGTTCATTATGTCCTGATATGCGGTGACCAGACGATTTCTAACCTGGGTCATGGCCTCAAAAGACACGCTTGCCTTTTGCATTTGAATCATTACTTCAGTCAGATCCACTCCCTCTTCGCCCAATTCATAAGCTCGTTGCAATTCCGCTGATTTCATCTGTGTTTCATTCACTGAATCAACGGCTGTCTTCAGCATATCGCCGAAGCTTGAAGTTTCGCTATCTGAGACAGGAGGCAGCTGATCAATTTGCTGTGGTATTCCGTCCTGACGAATCTTCATAGCAGAATTGTCCTGCATAGCTGACTGCATATCCCTCATCTGCATCAAGATCCGATTGATATCTGCCCTGTCACCGATCGTATTCATTTTCTGGACCTCAATGCCTGTCAGGCTTCAATCATTGCATCAACATCGATACCGCAATCGCGCATACGTGCCAGTTTATAGCGCAGTGTTCGGGCGCTGATTCCCAATACTTCTGCTGTCTGTTTCCGCTTACCGCGGTGTTGCCTTAGAGTATTGAGAATGACTTCAAATTCCCTTTGCTTGAGATCGTTATCCAACAAACCCACGTCAGGAACTGAATCTGCTTTTTCTACCACTGCACCAGATACGGAATGCGAGCTAATTGCCGCTATTCCTATACCACCTGTTATAGCAGCCTCCAATCCCAAATGCTGGGATTCGATCAGGCCATCGTCCTGCATGACCAGAGCGCGCTGAATGGTATTATCTAACTCTCTGACATTGCCGGGCCAGTTATAGGATTGCAGTGCCTGTTGGGCATCCAGTTGCAATCGCGCCATCGGGCGCCCCATCTTCTTGCAGTGTTCCGCCACCAATCTTTCAGCAATAGGCAGTATGTCGGCGCGCCTTTCTCGCAATGGTAGCCATTGCAAAGGCACAACACTCAGACGGTAATACAGGTCTTCCCGGAACGTTCCATCCTGGACACACTGCCGAAGATCTCTGTTACTGGTGGCAATTACACGGACATCCAGTTTGCGCGTTTGCTTGCTACCCAATCGCTCAACTTCGCGCTCTTGCAGAACCCGTAATAGTTTTGCCTGTAATCCAGCGTCCATCTCTGAGATTTCATCCAGCAGGATCGTTCCACCATCAGCCAGTTCGAACTTCCCTTCCCGACTGACATGAGCTCCGGTAAATGCGCCTTTTTCATAACCAAACAAGGTAGCTTCCAACATATTTTCTGGAATTGCAGCGCAATTGATCGCGATAAATGGCTTATTCTTGCGAGCCGATTGCTGATGTATATAGCGAGCCAGCACCTCCTTACCGGAGCCGCTTTCACCTGTAACCATCACTGTCACTTCAGAGGCCGCAACCCGGCGCGCTATCTGCAGTAATTGCCTGGAACTGGACTCTTCAGCCACTGGGCCATTCCCGGAATCGGATCCACTTGCCAGGGTATGTTTATCCAGAAGTTCCAACAGCAACTCAGACCGAAACGGTTTGACCAGGTAATCTGCCGCTCCTTGATGCATCGCTCGCACCGAATGCTCTACCGAGCCGTATGCCGTCATCAATATGACTGGCAATCCGGGATAATCGAGCTGAATTTTTTCCAGCAACTGCATGCCATTCATACCAGGCATGTTTACATCAGAGCAAACAAGGTCGACAGAATGTATTGCCAGCTCACGTAAAGCCTTTTCTCCGCTGTTGGCCTCAAAAACGGTATAGCCTGCTCCTTGAGCGGTATCGATCAGGGCTTCTCTTAATTCCTGATCATCCTCCACAATGAGGACACTGTGAGCACTCATGTCACTTCTCCTGCCGATACTACTGGCAGCGTAATTGAGGCGCATGTCCCACCCTCGTCACGTTGCTCTAACTCAAAATCAGCACGGTGAATGCCTGCAACGAGCCGAACAACAGCGAGTCCGAGTCCCGTGCCGTTGGCCTTGGTAGTTACAAAGCCTTCCTGAATTCGCTCGAGTAGCTCAGAACTGATTCCACAACCCCGGTCCTCCACACTGACTCTTAGCTTGTTAGTGTTCGAAGGAGAGTCGTTCGAAATCAATTCGACAATAACGTCGATCTGATGCGGATTTTCTTGCCCCTGGTTCTGGTTGGCCTGAAGTGCATTCTCAATCAGGTTGAGAACAGCTCCAAACAGAGCGTCGCTATGGCAATTGATGTAGCCCGAGCTATCTACCAGCTCTTTGGTTTTTTGCCAGTTAATTTTACGCGCGGCCTCGGGAATTACCTCGTCGACTTCTTTTTCCAGTCGCTGGACAAGCACAGGCAGTGTGAGCTGCTCATTCAGTTCTGCATCTCCCCGCACAAAGAACAACATGTCACGGATTTGACGTTCTATGTTTTGCAATCTTGAAAGCAGCTTGCCAGTATATTTAGTGACACCAGGCACCTGACCAAAATTCGTCGCAAGGTTATCGGTATAGAGTAGTGCCGCTGACAGAGGTGTACGAATTTGGTGCGCCAGTGAAGAAATCATTTTCCCCATATCGGACAACCGCTGATGTCGTGCCAGCTGCTGCTGCAGCATGCGGGTCTCTGTCAGATCATTAAGAACTATTAGCTGACCAGGTTCATCTTCCAGGGATCGGGTAAGCAGACTAATACGCTTGCCATTGCGCAAAGAAATTTCATGACCATCGTCACCACGGGGTTGAAAATTTCGAGCGATTACATCGCGCCAGGCTGATCCCCTGAGCGGACCATCCAGTAGTTGCTGCGCTGCATCATTACAGTCGGCTACCGTGCCGCGACTATCGAGTAGCACCACTCCGGTAGGCAAAAGCTTTAGAATTTTGTCCAGTTGCAGCGGCGCTTCGATGTTTCCCAGCTTATTTGCGTTGCTTCTGATATTGACCAATTGCGCAATTGGTCGTTTGGATGAAAGAGAGGGTGAATGCTGGGAATCCAGCAGATTTCCTGAGAACAACCCAGACTTGAGCATCGACTCTTCCAGAGCCGCGACTGACGTATCCATACTTCGCTTCCTGATTACTATAGCGCTATGACTGATTAGACGTCAGCCATATCACTGTCCATGTAATGTGTGTCCAGCTCGAATTCCCGACTGGCTAGCCTTTGCAGCCAACCGGCAATTCATTTCCTCAAGTCTTACTGGAGCAAGGTCTGTGCCAATTGGCAAAATACTTAAAAATCAACGCCTTAAACTTTATAAAGCATCGCTGGTCAAGAAATTGACTCGAAGATTCAGAAGCAGTGAAGGAAAGTTTGACGTACTCGGACTGGGAAAGTTATAAGCAATCCCTTGCTTATAGCTCTGCTTAATAGAAACCGGATCAGGCTTTGGGCGGCGTGACTCCAATTTGCCCCATATATTTGCCTCCACGATCTTTATAGGTTGTCTCACACTGCTCATCAGACTGATAGAAGAGCATCTGAGCTACGCCTTCGTTGGCGTATATTTTGGCAGGCAGTGGTGTCGTATTTGAGAACTCCAAGGTAACGTGACCTTCCCACTCTGGTTCCAGTGGCGTCACATTGACAATGATTCCACAGCGCGCGTAGGTGGATTTACCCAGACAGACTGTCAGTACATCACTGGGAATTCGAAAATATTCCACTGTTCTGGCCAGGGCAAATGAATTGGGAGGGATTACGCATACCGGTTCATCGATGGTGACAAAACTACCTTCATCGAAATTCTTGGGATCTACTACATTGGTCGTGTGCACATTGGTAAATATCTTGAACTCGCTGGCACAGCGTACGTCATAGCCATAGCTGGAAGTCCCGAAAGATATGACCTTCTCACCGCCGACGTGACGCACCTGGTCAGGTTCAAATGGCTCAATCATTCCCTGCTCCCGCGCCATCTTACGGATCCATATATCAGATTTAATCGTCATTAGTCAGGTGAGTTCTCCCTTGGATTTAGCACAGTATTCAATCGGCACTATCAAAATGAAACGCGAATAATAATGCCTATCTTGTGGTGAATCATCTGTTTCTTCTCGCCCCTTGCGACCCGGGGCTTACATGGCATTTCCTACCTATCTGAAGTATGATGCGCAGCCACGAGATTCACCTGGTTCCGCAGCTTCTAGAGCACATCTGATTTAAAGTCGGGACGGCCTGATCATCGCCGTAACGGCCTCTTATGCAGCTTCTTCAGTGGCAGATAACATGACCTTATCTGTCCGCTGGGTATAGAATTGCCGAATCAGTATTTAAATACCCATTAATGGAGGATAAACAGGTGAAGAAATGGCAGTGCATGGTCTGCGGATTTGTCTACGATGAAGAGCAGGGCCTGCCTGAAGAAGGAATTGCACCGGGTACACCCTGGCACGACATCCCTGATGACTGGATGTGCCCCGATTGCGGAGTAGGTAAAGAAGATTTCGAAATGGTAGAAATCTAGCTCCCCATCCCACCCCAAAACCTGATCAAATTAACTGTAAAACTGATTGCCGGACCAAGTTTTGAACAAGCGTAAGATTCTCGTTACGAGCGCCCTTCCCTATGCCAATGGCGACATTCATCTGGGTCACCTGATGGAAGTCATCCAGACTGATATCTGGGTTCGCCTGCAGAAAATGCGCGGCCATGACTGTGTGTATGTGTGTGCAGACGATGCTCATGGCACCGCCATCATGCTCAGCGCCGAGGCTCAGGGTATAAGCGCGCAGGAGTTAATCGATCGCGTCAATGAGCAACATCAAAAAGACTTTAGCGATTTTCTGATTGGTTTTGACAACTATTACTCAACCCACTCGGAAGAGAATCGTGTACTGTCCGAAGAAATCTACAAGAAAATGGATGCCAATGGTCACATCGAACGTCGCGCTATTCGCCAAATGTTCGACCCGGAGAAGAATTTGTTTCTGGCAGACCGTTACATCGTCGGTACCTGTCCAAAATGCAAAGCCGAGAACCAGTATGGCGACAACTGCGAAGTCTGCGGTTCTACCTATAGTCCTGCTGAGTTAATCGATCCCCGCTCCGCGATTTCAGGGGCGACACCAATTGAGAAAGAATCAGAACACTTCTTTTTTGATTTGCCAGCTTTTCGCGACATGCTTAAGGAATGGACACGCAGCGGTTCGCTGCAGGACCAGGTAGCGAACAAGGTAAGCGAGTGGCTGGATGACGAACTTCAGCAATGGGACATAAGTCGTGACGCACCGTACTTCGGGTTCGAGATTCCTGGCGCACCGGATAAATATTTCTATGTATGGGTAGATGCACCCATAGGATACATGGCGAGTTTCCAAAAATATTGCGAAAACAATGACTATGACTTCGACGACTATTGGAATCCCGATTCAGACTGTGAGGTCTACCACTTCATCGGTAAGGACATAGTCAATTTCCATACTCTGTTCTGGCCTGCAGTGCTTACCAGTGCCGGCTACCGCCGGCCCACAGCGGTTCATGTCCATGGTTTTCTCACTGTGGATGGCACAAAGATGTCCAAGTCACGAGGCACTTTCGTCAATGCGCGAACCTACCTGGATCACCTTAACCCAGAATATTTACGCTATTACCTGGCTGCCAAACTTTCATCGGGCATTGATGATCTGGATCTGAACCTCGAAGATTTCGCACAACGTGTGAACTCTGATCTGGTTGGCAAAGTAGTCAACATAGCAAGCCGCTGCGCTGGTTTTATCGGTAAAGGATTCGATGGCATGCTTGCAGCGCAGCCCGACAATCCGCAATTGCTTGGGGACATACAGTCTATAGCTGACGAGGTTGCCGAACTTTATGAAGCCAGAGAATACGGTAAAGCTATTCGCCTCATCATGGCGCAGGCCGATACAGCCAACCAGTACATCAATGACAAGGAACCCTGGGTGATTGCCAAGTCCGACAAACAGTCGACCGAACTTCAGGCTATCTGTAGTACTGGCATCAATGCGTTTCGGTTACTGGTGGGTTACTTGAAACCGGTGCTGCCGAATCTCGCATCCCAGGCAGAATCTTTCCTCGCAGTAGAGCCCTTACTATGGCGTGATCTCTCAACAATCCTGACCGAGCACAAGATCAACAAATTCAAGCCATTGATCACTCGAGTTGAAGCAGACAAGATTCAGGCCATGATCGCGGCCACCCAAAGTGAATATGAAGTGCAGCAGGCGAACAAGATGGAACAAAAGAAACAGGACACGGAAACCTCTGATGCAACAGGCTTCGAACCCGAGATTGAATTTGACGACTTTGCCAAGGTAGACCTGCGACTCGCGCGAATCAGTAATGCCCGGCATGTGGAAGGGGCCGATAAACTTCTGCAACTGACCTTAGACCTCGGCGCAGACAAGGATGGCAATCCCATTGAGCGCAATGTCTTCTCCGGAATCAAATCAGCCTACAATCCAGAAGACCTTGTTGGCAAACTCACCGTAGTTGTAGCCAATCTGAAGCCTCGAAAAATGAAATTTGGCGTATCTGAAGGCATGGTTCTGGCAGCGGGTCCAGGCGGAAAGGATATCTGGCTTCTTGAGCCTCATATTGGTGCCGAGCCGGGTATGCGGGTGATTTAGCCACCAGCTATTCCTATCTGCTGGAAATTGCGAACATTTCCTGGATTACAGATTACTGGTGCTGCTCCGGTGAAAGTAATAAGCTTGCCTTCAGGTCAGAAGACTAGACCTTCTCAGCTTTAATTTTCGACGACAGGCGCTTATGACAATCTATCGCATCTCTAAACCTATCAAGCTAGTTCGGTATCTTCGCAGCATCTCTACCCTAAGTTTACTGTTAGCCATGATAGTCGGCAGCGCCTCCTCACTGGCCCAGACTCAGATCGAAGAGTTGCGGGATATTGAAGATTCGGTAATCAAGATCTATACGACACAGGCTGCCCCGGACTATTTCACTCCATGGAGGCTACTCAATCCGCGACAGAGCAGCGGCTCGGGAGCGGTTATCTCCGGCAATCGTATACTCACCAATGCCCATGTGGTTGCAGATGCAAGTTATGTGCAGGCGCAGAAACATAATGATCCCCAACGTTATCTCGCACGGGTAACATTTGTTTCCCATGAAGCCGATCTGGCACTCATTACCGTTGACGAACCCGGATTCTTCAGTGATCTGAAGGCGCTTGCGATTGGCGACTTACCAGAACCCCTGCAGGAAGTCTCAGTCTATGGCTATCCCATAGGCGGCAAAACTCTTTCCATAACCAAAGGAATTCTGTCCAGGGTTGAACAGCAGATCTATGCTCATGCCGGAGCTTTCTTGCTGGCTGGTCAGATAGACGCGGCGATTAATCCGGGCAACAGTGGCGGACCGGTAATCGTAGATAGCGAAATTGTCGGCGTCGTGATGCAGGCCAACAGTGGTGGCCGGGCAGAAAATCTAGGTTACTTTGTTCCACCCAGTGTCGTTAGACACGTTCTGCAAGATAGTGAAGATGGCACATTAGATGGATTTCCAGACCTTGGCTTTCGCACCCAGACCCTGGACAGTCCGGCTGCGAAGCGAGCCTATGGCCTGAACAAGGATGACGATGGTGTATTGATCATCAAGGTTTTCGAGAACTCTCCTGCCTACGGCATTCTGCAGGAAAATGACGTTATTCAGAAAATAGATGAGTTTGCCATCGCCGATGACGGTACCATCGAACTATCAGATGATTTACTCACTGATTACAAGCATGCCGTTGATATGCATCACATCGGCGAAGACATAGAAATTACCTACTCACGCAATGGCAGACAATCGACAGCAACTCTGTCCGCTGATCGCGCCATGACAAACTATAGCCTGGTGCGTGGCGAGAAGTTCGATCAGATTCCGGAATACTATATCTATGGCGGCGTATTATTCGTTCCCCTCAATATGAATTTAATCAAACGCTGGGGTAACGACTGGAGCCGCAGCGCACCTGTGAGCTTACTTCAGGCTCGCAATGAATGGACGTCCCCGGAACGCAGGGAACTGGTAGTGGCCTTGCAGGTACTCGCTGCAGATGTAAACCTTGGTTATCACGATTGGCGCAACTGGGTAGTCAACTATGTCAATGGCGAACCGATAAAGGACTTCGAGCACTTTGCTTCCATGTTGCATGAAAACGATTCGTCTAATGTAGTGTTTGAAAATGATAATGGCTATCAGATGGTCATCAACCACGATGAAGCCGTAGCCTCGGAGCAAGCAATACTGCAACAGTATCGCGTACCCAGCGCTTATTCCCAGGGCTTGTTCGGAGAAGGCTGAATAGCGCTGCTGGGCGTGAATTGGCCGTGCTAGAATTCGCTTTTGCCCATCGGCGAGCCCGACCGGTATAACTAGCACACAGGAACAAGCCGCTCTTGTCATTTATCGTCAGTACTTTCGTCGCTGCTGCTCTGGTGAACAATCTGGTTCTGGTGCAGCTATTGGGTGTTTCTTCATTTTTTAGTTACAGCCGAAGATATTCGGCCAGCATCGAGCTGGCCATCCTCAGTTTTATTGTGCTCTTTTTGTCTGCAGTCATTAACCTGATTCTGCACGTTCTGGTACTGCAGCCGCTCGCACTTGAGTCACTCGAACTAGTCCTGTTTGTTGCCGTTAGTGGAAGCATAACCACAGTTCTAAGCGTTCAACTGGCAGAAAAATTTCCACTGATTTCACGTCGCCACGGCCGTGCCATCTTGCTAATGTGCAGCAACAGCGCGGTTATTGGGTTCTCGTTATTGCAGAACTCGAGCATGCTGAACCTGACAGGGAAACTTATCTCAGCCTTCGGTGCCGCCACAGGATTTTCAATTATCTTGTTGGCATTTGCTGCATTACGGCTCCGAATAGAACAAAGTCAGAGCCCTCAATCAATGCGTGGCATTCCCCTGTATCTGATCAGTGCAGGAATAGCCAGTATGGCGTTCCTTGGTTTCTCCGGTTTAGTCTAAGCATGCTCCCTTTAGCCGAGAATAGTCTGGTCATCAGTCTCACCACTGCAATAGCGTTGATAGGCCTGATTGCAGTGGGAACATACTTTGTAGTTGATCTAAAGCGGCGACTAACAGAGCAACGGTTTCTGGTCGATCGAATAAATAGCATTTTGCCGCAGACCCAATGTGGACGTTGTGGTCATCCTGGATGCCGACCCTATGCGCGGGCCATTGCTGCCGGCGAAGCCATCAACCGCTGCCCACCCGGTGGCGAATCCACGATCCAGCGTCTTGCTGCTCTTCTCAATGAAGAAAATGTTGCACTTGACCCTGGCCATGGATCCGCGAATAAGCAGCAAGTCGCTGTAATTCGTGAAGCGGAATGCATTGGCTGTACAAAATGTATTGTCGCCTGCCCGGTCGATGCCATAGTCGGTGCAGCCAAGCAAATGCATACCGTGGTCGAAGATGAATGCACCGGCTGTGATCTGTGCATTGAACCTTGCCCAGTAGACTGCATAGATCTGATTATGCGGCCAGAAGCTCAAAGGTACTGGTCAATTCCCCTGCAGCAAGTCAACGCTCAATGAATAGCAAAATTTCCCAAGGCTTGCTTTCCCGACTGGGAAAAACCTTACGCAGAGGTGTTAGACCACCGACCTTCAGAACCGCGTCTTTGCGTTCACGAATTATGCCCACTCCCGTGCCCGAAGAACTGTGGTTGACCTTGCAGGGATACAATCAGATGCCATCGCACACCTCCACTTCTGACAATGACTTAAAGCCCTGTGTCGATGTCGGTGAGTGGGTGGCCAAATACCAGGTGGTAGCCAAGGGTAAAGACATCTATTCAGTTCCCGTACATGCACCCACATCTGGTACGGTGACTGCCATTGAACAACTCCCCCCCAGTATAACCGGCGAACCACAGCGGACTGCTATTCGGCTTAAAGCCGATGAGGAAGAACGGGAGTTAGAGCTGGAGCCACCGGCAGATTTCCGCTCTATCTCCGCCGAAGAACTAATAGAACGGATAGCCATGGCTGGAATTTGTGGAATGGGTGGAGCCGGTTTCCCTACTGCCACTAAGCTCAAGTCTGCGATGGACAAAGCGGTATCGACACTCATTATCAATGCCGTCGAATGTGAACCTTATATTAGCTGTGATGAAGCCCTGCTTCGAGAGCGGGCTGAGTTAGCTGTTCGTGGCGCCGAAGTCTTGCAGGCTGCTTCCCTGGCATCGAAGTGTTACATAGCCATCGATGACAACATGCCAGCATCTCGGGAGGCATTAATAGATGCCCTGCGGGACTCTGAAATTCAACTTCACATCGTGCCACGCCGTTATCCCGCCGGCGACGAACGACAGTTAATAAAAGCCATTACGAAAAAGGAAGTCCCGGCAAGCCGCTTGCCTATGGATCAGGGCGTAATAGTGCAGAACATAGCCACAGCAGTGGCTGCTTATGAAGCGGTTGCAAGTGGTAAACCCTGTATTAGTCGAATTGTAACGCTCGCGGGAACTCCGTTGAAAACACCGAAGAATTTTGAGGCGTTGATTGGCACACCGATCAAACACCTGCTAAATCTCTGTGGAGTCGATTCAGTCCTGCATCAAGGCACTATTCAAGGTGGCTCCATGATGGGGAAAGTAGTAGTGAATGATGAATTCCCCATCGAGAAGACAACCAACTGCATCATTGCTACATGCAAAGAAGATTTTCCTGAGCCAGGTCAGGAGCAGGCTTGTATACGCTGCGGTTACTGCGAACAAGCCTGCCCTGCTCGATTGCAGCCACAATTTCTGGTTGCCAGCATACGTTCACAGGAATGGGATAGAAGCTCAGCTCTGGGCATTTCTGACTGCATAGAATGTGGTGCCTGTTCCTATGTCTGTCCTAGCAACATTCCGCTCGTACACTATTTTAGAGCCGCAAAAGAGAACCTACATCAGGAATCTGTCGAACAACAACGAAGTGAGACGTGGCAGGATCGATTTCAATATCATCAATATCGGGTAAAGAGGAACCAGGAGCGAGCACTGGAGCGTAAGACTAAAAACAAGTCTTCCTCAAAATCAGAAACATTTTCCCGCAGCGACGCGCGGCAGGAAATTAGTGCCGCGGTGGAACGTGTTAAGCGTCGCCGGCTGAAACATACTGAGCAGGGTGACTGACCATGAGTTTTTCTCAGCCATCTCCAGTTTCTCCAACACGTCCTCCAGGCTCACCCATGCAGTTCCTGCCACTGCGCACAGCCCAGATTATGCTAGTGGTTATGCTCGCGACTACACCTGCAATTCTTATAGGCACCTGGTTTTTTGGTTACGGTATTTTGCTGAATATTGGCTATGCCATGGGCATAAGCGTGCTTTGCGAATCGATAGTTGCGAAGTTGAGCGGTAAACAACCACGAGAACTACTTGCTGATAACAGCGGACTGGTAACCGCATTGCTATTTGCTCTGACTGTACCGCCGGGAACACCCTGGTGGCTGATCACCCTGGGCCTTGTCTTTGCAATCGGCCTGGTCAAACATGCTTATGGAGGCCTGGGGCAAAACCCTTTTAATCCTGCCATGGCTGGCTACCTCTTTCTGCTACTTGCTTTTCCGTTGGACATGACAACATGGCATTTACCAGGCGCAGCGACAGATTTCGCATCACCTAACTCACCATTGGGCTGGCAAGGGTTA
This sequence comes from uncultured Pseudohongiella sp., assembly GCA_965227685.1. GTDB lineage: Bacteria > Pseudomonadota > Gammaproteobacteria > Pseudomonadales > Pseudohongiellaceae > UBA9145. The sequence goes on from CBDDGA010000002.1 coordinate 1,103,024, forward strand.
ACTGAAAGTTTTGGTTTTCTATTTCCGTTTCTTTCCTATGCAAGTGACTCTACGGTGATCGATGGTTTTGCCAAGGCAACTCCTCTCATAGAATCAAAGCTTGCAGCAGTCAATGCTGTCGCTCTTGCTGCATCGGAAGGACTGTTCATCTTTAGCCGAAGTGCCGAAACTGGTTGGGAACTGATGAATTATGCCTACCTGTTTGGTGGAGTTCTGCTTCTGTTTAGCCGAATAATTTCCTGGCACATCCCTGCCTCTGTGATCGCTGGCACTTTGATAATGTCGTTGCTGTTTTATTCACCAAGCGCCGCCGCCGTCGTGGGAACGCCTTACCTGCACCTATTCGGTAGTGCCACTATGCTTGGTGCTTTCTTCATCGCGACCGACCCGGTCAGCGCAGCAAGTGGAAATCGAGCCAGAATTGCCTATGGCATCGTGATCGGAGTGAGCATCTATTCAGTGCGTGTCTGGGGCAGTTATCTTGATGCTGTCGCAATCGCTGTCCTGTTTGGAAATTTCTGTGCACCACTACTGGATCGGATGTTTGCCCCTCGCCGTTTCGGCCGCGCGGAGGCTACCGGTTTTCTCCTCAAACGCAAAGCAAACGGAGAAAGCAGATAGTTATGAGCCAACTCGATCTGCAAGCAGAGCAGGATTCATCAATCTGGAACAATAATCCGATGTTGGTTAACTTATTGGGGATTAGCCCATTGCTGGCACTAAGTGACCGAAGTTCTACTGCTTTAGCCATCGGTCTGTGCACCCTCACTGTCGGATTAGCTTCTGCCCTGAGCTGTTTCGGAGTAGGCAAGCAATTCCACAAGAACCTGAGATACCCTGCTTACAGTATAATCCTCGCATTCTATACCAGCATTATCGCGATAACCGTGGAGTTATTTTTTTACCCCCTTTGGCGGGAGCTAGGAGTCTATCTGTATTTAATAGCTGCAAACCTGGCATTGATGTTAAAAATGGATAGTTATCGTCAGGCTGACAATGCACTTTGGGTAATCAAAGATTCACTGAAACTTGGTACTGGCATGTTGATAGCGCTTTTGCTCTTCGCATTCATTAGAGAGCTGGCACTAACAGGCAGTATATTCAGCGACTGGAGGCTGTTATTACCTCGCAGTGAGGCGCTGGAACCCTTATCACGACAACAGACTGGAGAATGGTTTCAATTTAGTGGACTACAACCAGCTGCATTTATATTGTTGGGCCTGCTTATCGCTGCACTAAGAAAACTCAATTTTTTGCACATCCCTGAAAGGGAAGTAGTAAATAAGGGCGAAATAGTTCGAGAACGCGTTACCGGCCGTTTGAAACGCAAAACATAATTTTCTGATTTACCGGTACTGCCCCGGATCCAGAGACAGAGCAACCACTCACCAATGAACAAAGACAAGAGAACAGAAATATTCAGCCGTTGGCGCGATGCCAATCCAAACCCAACAACAGAGCTAAAATTCAACAGTGACTTTGAACTGTTAATATCTGTGATCCTGTCTGCACAGGCGACAGATGTCTCTGTCAACAAAGCAACGGAAAAACTGTATGCAAAGGCAAACACGCCGGAAGGGATTCTGAAACTCGGCTTAAGAGGCCTTAAGCAACATATCAAGACTATTGGCCTGTTTAACACCAAGGCCGAGAACGTTATGAAGACCTGCCGAATACTCGTTGATCAACATGGATCCCAGGTGCCACAGACAAGAGAAGAACTGGAGGCATTACCGGGCGTGGGCAGAAAAACTGCAAATGTCGTTCTCAATACCGCCTTTCGCCAGGTAGCCATGGCAGTTGATACCCATATATTTCGAGTGTCGAATCGAACAGCCATCGCTCCCGGGAAAAATGTACTGGAAGTCGAAAAGAGGTTAGTAAAACTGGTACCGGAAGAGTTTCTGCTGGACGCTCACCACTGGTTAATCCTTCACGGCCGCTACGTGTGTGTAGCCCGCAAGCCTCGTTGCGGTGCGTGCATAATCGAAGATCTGTGTGAATTTAAACAGAAAACGGAAATAGAGTAGCTCAGTGGATCGATTAGAACGAAAAATCCGATCCAGGCTCAATTCAACTCACTGGAGAGATAGCTGGAAATCTCCTCGGCGCCAAATTCCTTTTCAAACAGTGCTCCGGTATCACAGCCGAGTTTTCGTAGTAGAGCAATCTGATCGCCGCGGGAAACTTCCGCTGCCGACACCTCTGCTCCATATTCGTGGGCAATGTCAATCACACTTTTCAATACGACATCGCATCGTGGCGTAGAAAGCGTGGAGCGCAGAAAATCACCACCTAATTTGACTCCCTGAAAATTCACTTCTTCCAGTGTCGCCAGGGTCAGATAGTTGGACCCGAAGTCATCGAGAATGATGCGGACTCCGCGGGTGTTCAGAATTTTAAATACAGCAATAAAGGCTGCAAGATTCTGTCGATTGAGCTGCGCCTCGGAAACTTCAATTTCCAGCGCCTCAGGTGCCATGTCGAGGGCTTGGAGTATTTCATCAAGAGATTTTTCAAACCCCCGGTAAAGCAAATGCACCAGCGATAGCTTGATACGCAATCGAAATGTTTCAGACTGCTCTCGGTGCTTGCTGGGCAGCTCCCAGCTCTTCCAATGCTGACAGGCTTCTTTCAATGCCCACTCACCGATAACCGGCATCATGCCTGATTCTTCAGCAATCTCCTGAAACTCATCCATACCTAATTTACCGTACTCAGGATGGCTCCAATACAAGCGCGCCTCCATGCCTCGGACACGCGTGGAGTTAAGGCTGATTATTGGTTTATAGGTTACATAAAGCTGTTTACGCGTTAGTACCTGGTTGAGTTCAGCCGCCATTTCGAAACTGGCGACATTAGCAATCGCCATCGCACTATTGTAAATCTCGACTCTTCCCCGTCCGGATACCTTGGCTTTCTTAAGAGAGCGGTCAGCGTTGCGCATTAACCGATCGATATGGGTACCCGACTCAGGTACAGTTACAATCCCAGCACTGGCACTTACATAGATTTCATTTCCATTAACAAGAAATGGCGCCCTGAACACAGTCTGCAAGGCATGTGCCGTCGTCAATGCTGCCTGTGAATTGGCAAGCCCAGGCATTAGCAACGCGAATTCATCTCCGCCGATTCGCGCCAGTGTCGAACTGGGTGGGATACAATTTCCCAGCCGTTCTGATATTGCCTTAATAAGCTGATCACCTATTGCATGACTCAATGTTTCATTTATGTAATCGAAATGGTCGAGGTTCCATAACATGATGGCTATGGTATCGCCAGCTACCATAGACTGAATTGCCACCTGACACATTTCTTCAAAACTTTCACTGTTTACAAGGCGAGTCAGAGGATCGAACTGCACCAGATCCGACAGTTTCTCATCTGCATATTGCTGACTTTCCACTTCATTGAACACAATCAGAGTATCTGCGTTGGAAATGGATTTAGCTCCCTGGGCCAGTGGATAAGCCACGAAGCTGACAATCAGCTTATGTCCATCCCCGCACCAGAAAATCGTATGTTCAACCTTGGTGGTCTTTTCGCTCTTGCAAGCCTGGAACAGCACGCTATTCTGCCAGTTCGACACCACTTCGTGGTGCGATCGCTCCAGAAGGGTTTCAAAATACAGGCCAAGTAGTCTCGGCAAAGAAGTCCTCAACAGCGCGACCGCTGTCGGATTGGCATATTCAATCGTGCCTTCGCTGCTAAGGGCGATCATCCCTTCGGGTTTTTGATTTTCGCCACGAATTTTGTCCTGATAGTACTGACTGAGAAAACCAAACTTGGTCTGAATATCGAGACAGGCACTTAACTTGTTCAGCAGGATCTTCTTATTGATCGGCTTGTGTACATAATCCACGGGCCGCAATAATTTGCTGTGGGCAGCATCCTCTTCATCAGCCAGATTAGCTGACATAAAGATAACTGGTATCTCGGAAGTATTGGGATTGCTCGAGAGCTTGTTCAGTACCTGATAGCCATCCATCCCTGGCATTTCAACATCCAGGATAATGAGCGCAAATTCATGACGAGAAAGAAAATCCAGAGCTTCCGCCCCGGTTTCCGCAATGATTGGAACTACATCCAGCTCCTGCATCATATCCATGAGCAGAAACAGATTCAGTTCATTGTCATCAACCAGCAGTACCCGGGGTTGTTCTTCCTTCATTTACCACGACCAGAGGAATGGGGTATACCAACTTAGTATAGTCAGCATTTCCCATTCCACGAGTGGAAATCAGTCCGAATCCCTTTATTTCTGCGCCCTTAGGCTGATGGGGTTTATTTACGGCCCTTCTGGGCGGCGATTCTCAGGCGCAGCGCGTTGAGTTTAATGAATCCACCCGCATCAGCCTGATCATAAGCTCCTGCATCATCTTCGAAAGTCGCGATATCTTCATCGAATAGAGACTCTGCTGATTCACGCCCTACCACGATGACATTTCCTTTATAGAGCTTAAGTCGCACTTTACCGTTTACGTACTGCTGGGAGTAATCCACCAGTGCCTGCAGAGCCTGCCGCTCGGGCGACCACCAGTAGCCGTTGTAAACCAGAGTCGCATATCGTGGCATTAGCTCGTCTTTCAAATGGGCCAGCTCTCGATCCAGGGTCAGGGATTCGATTGCACGGTGAGCCTTCAGCATGATCGTCCCGCCGGGAGTTTCATAACAGCCCCGGGACTTCATACCAACATACCTATTCTCGACAATATCGGCGCGCCCAATGCCATTCGCTCCGGCAATCTTGTTCAATCGTGTCAGGACTTCTGCAGGGGTCAGACTCTCACCGTCAATCGCCACAATGTCGCCCTTCTGATAATCCAGCTCTATATAGGTAGCCTGGTCAGGGGCATCTTCTGGCGAAACTGTCCACAACCACATAGGCTCTTCTGGCTCGGCGGCCGGGTCTTCCAGATTGTCACCTTCATACGAAATATGAAGTAGATTCGCATCCATCGAATATGGCGACTTGTTGCCTTTCTTCTTCTCAACAGAAATACCGTGGGCATCACAATAGGCCAGTAGCTTATCCCGGGAATTCAAGTCCCACTCGCGCCAGGGTGCGATAACCTTGATACCCGGGCTCAATGCATAGGCACCCAATTCGAATCGAACCTGATCATTACCCTTACCTGTCGCACCATGAGATATGGCGTCGGCACCAGTTTCTGCCGCAATTTCTACCAGGCGTTTGGCAATTAAGGGACGGGCAATAGAAGTACCCAGCAGATATTCACCCTCGTAAAGGGTATTGGCACGGAACATCGGGTTGACGTACTCACGAACGAATTCTTCCCGGAGATCTTCGATAAAGATTTCCTTGATGCCCATGGCTTCTGCTTTGGCTCGGGCCGGCTCAACTTCCTCGCCCTGACCTATATCTGCGGTAAAGGTTACGACTTCACAGCTATAAGTCTCCTGTAACCACCGCGCAATGACCGATGTGTCCAGCCCGCCCGAGTAGGCAAGCACGACCTTATTGATACCCGACATGAACTTACTCCAGAAACAAGCGCCTCACCCTAACGCAGAGGGTATCCGGCAAAAAAAGGCGCCTATTCTAGCATCAGGAATGACAATGGAAAGCATCCCGGGAATCGGGAAAACGTGATTTAACGGCGCACCATAACTACATTGACGCGGCGATTGCGGTCTCTGTCTGCTGCAGAGCGCTCAGGATTTACGACCAGGAATTCTTCTCTCTCACCATGGGCCCTCGTGGCAATGGTTTCCGGATCAATGCCCTGCCGTATAAGATAATTGGTTACGAGGAAAGCACGCTCTTCGGAAAGCAGCAGATTTTCCCGCTGTTCTCCTGCGGTGTCAGTGAAGCTGTCTACCTCGAATCCCACAACCGAGCTATCTGCCTTGCTGTAAAGCACAATATCGTCCAGCAGTTTCATGGATTCTAGGCTTAATTGACGTGCCCCACTTGGCCAGTAAATCGTAGAACGTCCAACCTGTGAGTAATTCACCGGAAGCAGGTCTGCTGCGCAGTCCTGATAATTGCTGTAGGCACTCTTGAAGCGCAGGGGCGAGAGACCAACGCTGATTTGCTGTTCGATAGATATAGCGGATTGCCCAATCAGTGTCGGCACCATTCCCAGCAACATCTCGGATATCAGCTTTCTGGCCTCAGCTGTATTCAGTACCAGCATTTTTGGGTTGATGGCTTCATCCAGCTCAAGAATCAGACTGGGCTCTCGTTTGAAATTCCAGGGAGGTGGCTCAGAACGAAATATCAGATCCTGACCAGTGACGGTCTCAGCATAGGCTTCCATGGTGAACAAAAGTTGTTCGCCCGCAGCATGACGAAATCGAGCTTCACCGTAGCCAGGAATCGGCTGATACAGTCGACACTCGAACACCGAAGATTCCATCTGCCACTCGGCTTCGTGCATGGAAGCCTGAAAATGATGGGTTTCAGCGTGCAGTGTTTGAGCAACAAGCAATGAGACCGCACTCACCCAACAAATCCCAGGTGTAGCACGCATGCTTTCAACTCGTCCCTGACAAGCGTTCATAGAACATCCTGTTCTAACAGTTTCACTCGATGCTAACTAAATCGAGAGAACAATCCGATCAATCTGACCAGTTATCAGTTAACGACAAATAGCCAGAATATTCGTATGCAATATACCCTACATCGGCAAGCGCGCCGGTGTCTTAATTTGCTACAATAGACCAATTATCTATATATAAGCAGCAGTAATGAGTCCCGACAGCATAAGCATACGCAAGCCAGATGACTGGCACCTGCATTTACGTGATGGCGAGGCTCTACATACAACTGTAGCTCATACTGCGCGCTGCTTCGCTCGCGCCATAATCATGCCTAACCTGCTGCCGCCTGTAACAACTGTAGCCTCGGCATTAGATTACCGGGCACGAATTCTCGCCGCACTGCCCCAGGCAGATACTTTCGATCCGTTAATGACGCTCTACCTCACCGACCAGCTTTCTGTGAGTGAAGTTGCGTTGGCCGCAACAACTTCTGAAATCAAAGCAGTCAAATATTACCCGGCTGGCGCTACAACTAATTCAGAAAATGGTGTGACTAACATTGAAAACGTATACCCGGCATTAGAGAAGATGGCAGAACTTGGACTACCGCTTCTACTTCATGGCGAAGTAACGGAAGATAAGTACGATATATTCGACAGGGAGCAGGTATTCATCGAATCGATTCTCGAGCCACTTATATCCCGAATTCCAGATCTGCGCATTGTTCTTGAGCATATCACCACGAAGAACGCAGTCGATTTCGTTTCTCAACAGAATGACAACGTTGCTGCCACGATTACAGCGCACCACCTGCTATATAATCGGAATCATCTTCTGGTTGGAGGGGTCAGGCCTCATTTTTACTGCCTGCCAATATTGAAACGCAATACCCACCAGCAAGCCTTGATTAGAGCTGCCACTAGCGGCAGTTCCAAATTTTTTCTCGGCACCGATTCAGCACCCCACACTCGCAGCAATAAGGAAACCAGCTGTGGCTGTGCAGGAATTTACACCGCACCTGCAGCAATCGAGTTATACGCTGAGGTTTTTGATCAGGAGAACGCACTAGACAAATTGGAGCAATTCAGCAGCCTTTCCGGTCCTGCCTTCTACAGACTTCCCGTCAACGAGGAAAGAATTTCCCTGCGTCGGGCTCCGTGGAAAATGCCAGAAGAGTTTCCACTTGCCGGGAACAATGTTGTCCCCGTACGAGCAGGTGAATCGATCCAGTGGCAACTGGAGCCTTCATCATGAATGAAGTCGAACACGAAGACCTGGTGAGCACTCTAATGGCTGACAGGTTTCGTACCTACTTGCCTGTTGTAATCGATGTTGAAACCGGAGGATTTAACTGTAATACCGATGCTATTCTGGAAGTAGCTGCAGTAATCCTGGAAATGAACAGTGACGGAATAATTGGTGTTGAACAGACCTTCTTTCAACGCATTATTCCTTTTGAAGGGGCCAATATTGAAGAGGCAGCTCTTAAATTCACCGGCATCGACCCTTTCCACCCCCTCCGAATAGCGCGACCTGAAAAAGATGTGTTCCAGGCAATGTTCAAAATAATTCGGGAATCCATGAAAAACAAAGGCTGTAAGCGCGCCATTCTTGTTGGACATAATGCCCATTTCGATCACGGCTTCGTTCGAGTTGCCAGCGAACGCCACAATCTTAAGCGCAACCCATTCCACCCGTTTTCCAGCTTTGACACCGCAACGCTCAGTGGTCTGGCCTACGGCCAAACAGTCCTATCCCGAGCATGTGCAGCGGCAAAAATTGATTTCGATGACAAAGAAGCACACTCCGCTCGCTACGATGCGGAGAAAACAGCGGAGCTCTTTTGCAAAATTGTCAATCGATGGAAGGAGCTCGGTGGCTGGATAGATTAATTAGCTCGAACCAGAATATTCGGATGTTCTGAATCAACCCTGGCTGAATGCCGGAAACTCCGGACCAGAAAAGTCTATTCCGTTGTTTCAGCTTCTTCGCTGCTACCCGCTGATTCAATAACGGGCTGCAACTCTCCTTTCTCAAACATCTCGGTAATGATGTCACAGCCTCCTATCAATTCACCGTCTACAAACAATTGAGGAAATGTTGGCCAGTTTGATACCTGAGGCAGTGTCGCCCTGATTTCCGGATTACTCAGAATATCCACATAGGCAAAGCGCTTGCCGCAAGCCATCAATACCTGGGTCGCCTGCGCTGAAAAACCACACATAGGCTGTTCGGGATTTCCCTTCATGTAGAGCAAGATGCTATTACTACTGATTTGATCTTTAATGGTTTGTTCGACGTTCATGGCTGATACCTCGGCTATTTCTAGCCTGTGCTAACTCAAGAAGGGCTGCAAATTCTACATTATAGTCCAGCCTTTCTTCCAGATTCATGGCTCTTAAATAGTGTGCAAACTGTTCTATTAATTACGATGTATGGGCCCGGATTGGTTTTTTCAATTTTAATTTCAACTCGAATCCTTACCAAAACCACCGCCGCCAGGTGTACGAATCAACAGCCTGTCACCGGCTTTCACGGCCAGCGAACATTTTCCAGGCAGAGGCTCGCCATTCAGTAAATTCGCCCCAGCCGCACCAGCCTCACCGCCAGCCAGCCCCCAGGGCACCGTGTCCCGACGCTCAGTTAACAAACTTAATTGCGCTGGTTCAAGAAATTCATATTCCCGCACGATTCCATCACCACCTCGTTGCAGTCCCGCACCTCCGCTGCCACGTCGCACTGCGTATTGCCTTACTCGCAGTGGATAGTGTAATTCCAGACTTTCCACTGGCGTGTTAAGGGTGTTAGTCATATGGGAGTGTACGCAATCCAGACCAGCATGATTAGGACCTCCTCCACAACCGCCGGCGAGGGTTTCGTAATAGTCCCAACGTTCTCCCGATTTTTCATCGATACGTCCCATGGCTATATTATTCATAGAGCCCTGGCTTGCTGCCGGTATTTGCTCAGGTAAAGCTTGCGCCAGTGCGCCAAACACCAGATCCACTAATCTGGTGGAAGTCTCCACGTTACCCGCAGCAACTGCCGCAGGGCGCTGCGCGTTGAGAATGGAGCCCTCCCGGGTTTTTAGATTGATGCGTCGAAACAGACCGTTACAGGCTGGCGCTTCATCAGGCATAAGACAACGGAAGCAATAATATGCTGCAGCCGCTACTACTGACTCAGGGCAATTAAGGTTACCTGGCACCATGTCTGATGACTCTGTAAAATCCAATACTGCTTTTTGGTCACTAATCGACAACTTGAGCGAGAGACAAATCTGACCCTCGCTGAATCCATCACCATCCAGATAGTCTTGAAACTGATAGTCACCGCTGCGCAATAGTGCAAGCGTTGATGCTGTTATTCGATCCGCATACTCATTGAGTTCGGACATGCCCTGCAGATAGTTTTGAACTCCCATCTTCGACAACAAATCGAGCAGGCGATCTACTCCCACCTGAACTGAGCCAGCCTGCGCAGCAAAGTCTCCGCTTATTTCCAGGCTGCTACTCCCCACTTCTAACTTCAGTAATTCAAGGCAATCTCGTTGCAGTTTGCCAGCGCGATATAACAGCGTTGGGGGAATGATAATTCCTTCTTCTTCCAGACGTTGAGATACTGGCATGGAACCCGGTGTGTCACAGCCAATGTTGGCGTGGTGTGCCCGATTGGCGACGAAGCCCACCAACTGAGATTGATTTTCTTCAGTGCTGAACACGGGCGCTATCAGGGTAACGTCTGGCAGATGAGTCCCGCCCAGGTAGGGATCATTTACTACCAGCACATCGCCTGGCTTCCAGTCTCGTTCCCGCACCAGTGATCCCATGGCGTAGGCCATGCTACCCAGATGAACCGGAATATGTGCCGCCTGCGCAAACAACTCTCCCGCTGGCCCGAACAGCGCGCAGGAAAAATCCAGGCGATCTTTAATGTTTGGTGAAAAGGCGGTGCGCTTCAGCACCAGACCCATCTCATCACATATAGCCGCAACACGACTGGAAAAGAGCTTCAGTTCAATTGGATTCATTGAGTGGTTACTTTGGATATATCCGGGACCGCCACTTTCAGCGAATGTCCGCGGCAGAGACTAACCAATGGACCGGGGTATGACAATTAGAACAATTGCCGGCACGGGAGTAAGTGGCTACAATGGCGCGTTTTCACAGGGTAGCGCGAGCTGCCCTTTTTATTTTCAGCAATACCGTCTGACCAGGTGACGGCAATTGCCAGGAATGGTGAGAACAATGGCAGCCAAACACTTCCTAACCCTGAAAGACCTCCCTGCTAGCGATGTTCTGGCTATCGTGCAGCGTGCGATCGAACTCAAACAGTCTCCAGACAAAGCTACCAGTCAATCACGCAAGACGCTGGGGCTGATCTTCGAGAAAGCGTCCACTCGCACGCGCGTTGCCTTCGAAGTTGCCATGAACCAGATGGATGGGAGCTCGATTTTCCTGACTTCGGGCTCTTCACAGATGGGGCGTGGGGAGCCTATTGAGGATACCGCCCGGGTGTTGTCGCGCATGATGGATTGCATCGCCATTCGCACCTTCGCTCATAGTACGCTGGAAAAATTTGCAGAATACTCCCGAGTTCCGGTTATTAATGCCTTAAGTGATGACTTCCACCCTTGCCAGTTGCTGGCGGACGTGCAGACCTTCATTGAACACCGTGGCGATATCAAGGGTGCTCGCGTTGCCTGGATAGGTGACGGGAACAATATGTGCCACTCCTATATAAATGCTGCTGCGGTTTTTGATTTTCAGCTCAGCATTGCTTCTCCTGCCGGATTCGACCCGGCTCAGGAGCTGGTTTCAGCGCATCCGGATCGGGTGCGGGTCTTCCGTGATCCGATAGCGGCGGTGGCCGATGCCGATCTGGTGGTGACAGATGTCTGGGCTTCCATGGGACAGGAGGAAGAACAGAGCGCACGGGAGCAGTCTTTCACCGGCTTTCAGGTGAATCCCGAATTGCTGAGTCACGCGGCTGATGAAGCACTTGTCATGCATTGCCTGCCTGCCCACCGCGGTGAGGAAATTAGCGCCGACTATTTAGACGGCGCAGAGAGTGTAGTCTGGGATGAAGCTGAGAACCGTATGCACTCACAAAAAGCACTGGTTGAGTATCTGTTAGCTGGCTAAGAGGTAGCTTTTACCCGTCATATTTGTGATAAATTAGCCTCGTCAGCCACCACAATATGTAGTATCCTCAGTTTTTAACTATTTGCCCCGGTTTAGGGCAATTTTCCTGGTCTAAACCAGGCGTATATGAGAGCCTTTTCTGGTGACACAGCGCCACGCATTGAGTGCTCCATAGACTTTCCACAAGTTGTTCAGAGCGCCCAGGGCTTATTTTATTTCTTCACATTTTGCCCACAGCAAACTCACAAGAAAAACCCTTGCAAAGGACCTACAACCGCATTATCTTGTGCTAGCGATTTACAGCTTGTCTATATATTGTATTAGTTGAGCTTGGATCAAGGGCTAATCTTGGTGCGTTTATAGCCTAAATTTTCAGGGGCATATCAGTGTCTCAGCGCTTTGCTGCGGCAAAATAACAAGAACAGCAATTGATAGAACTGACTGCAACGAGCTCGGAGTCACCTGTTTGCAGGGCTAAATTTCGAAAATTCAGCTTTTCCTGGGCATAGTGAAAGAAAAAGTTAAAGTCCAGCCGCAAAAACACAATATATAGTATATGGCTTGAACGCTGCCTGGCAGCCAGCCAAAGGTCCGATATCAGGACCGGGGCTGGGGTCCGCCAGACGGAGTTCGGTTTGTCGTGAAAATCATGGATCGCCAGCTAATCCCTGCAGCTACGGGGTTTCGGGAAGCGAACCGGATAGCCTGGGTTCGCCACAGTGCTCGGAATTTCACCACTGATCGGTCCTCCGCTAACGGGCAATTTGCCAATCACTGGTAGGTCGGGGTCAAAAAGCCCGCCGAAACGGGTCTGATGTCTCATCGGAAACCCACAACAGTGGTGCAGCAGAAGCCGTGTAAGAACAAGTAAGACCAAGAAAGGCCGAGTAAGACCCAGGGTCTCGGGGCCTCTAGCCAGAACTAAGTCCAGATCACGCATGACCTGGAAGACTTAGAAAAAACAGGCTGGAGTACAGATCTGAAGGTCATTACTGCCATTGCCTATCTGCCCATCACGGTGGCAGATAAAAGAGCAGGCAGCACTCAGCAAGACAAAACAATAAATAGGCCCAGGGGCCTGTAGTAAAGATCAAATTCGGAGTAAATAATGCAGACTGATGTTCAACCAACGGGTGACTCCCATCGGACCGCCACTTCCAGTAATGACGAATCCTCCTCCGTAGCCTCTACTGCACCAGGGCAGCTACGCGTCATTAAAAGAAACGGCGCAGTGGTCGCCTACGATGAGTCCAAGATTTCTGTTGCAATCACCAAGGCCTACCTGGCCGTGGAAGGTGGCAATGCCGCCGCCTCATCCAGAATCCACGAATCTGTGGCACAACTTTCATCACAAATTACTGAGATCTTTCGTCGTCGCATGCCATCTGGCGGCACCATCCATATAGAAGACATTCAGGACCAGGTGGAACTGGCGCTAATGCGGACTGGCGAGCACAAGATTGCTCGTAGCTATGTAATCTATCGTGCGGAGCGTTCCCGGGTACGACAGCAGAAGCAGGAAACTGAGCGCAAGGACGAGCCGGCAATTACTGTCACTCAGGATGACGGTCAACAGGGTCAGTTGGATACCCAACGCCTGCGCACCGTTATTGAAGAAGCCTGCGACGGTCTTACCGATGTTTCACCAGATGCCATATACGACGAAACCCTGAAGAATCTCTACCCCGGCGTAAAGATGGAAGACGTTCGCACCTCACTGGTGATGACTGCCCGCACTCTGGTGGAGAAAGATCCAAACTACTCCTATGTCACCGCCCGTTTATTAATGGACACACTGCGCTCGGAAGCCCTGAGCTTTCTAGGCATAACTGATGCGGCAACCCAGTCAGAGATGCATTACCGCTATGCCGCTACACTAAGACCCTATATCGAGAAAGGCGTGGAACTGGGCCTGCTTTCCGAGCATCTGCTTGATTACGATATGGAGATATTAGGTCAGGCATTAAAAGCCGAGCGTGATCAACAATTCACCTACCTCGGTCTGCAGACTCTTTATGACAGATACCTGATTCACAGCGAAAACGTTCGTTTCGAACTTCCCCAGGTGTTTTTCATGCGCGTGGCCATGGGCCTGGCGGCAGAAGAAGATAATAAAGAAGAAAGAGCGATCGAGTTTTACGACCTGATCTCCAGCTTCGATTACATGACATCTACACCGCAGCTGTTTAACTCCGGCACGCTGCGTCCCCAGTTGTCTTCCTGTTTTCTTACCACAGTACCAGACGATCTGTTCGGTATTTACAGCGCAATCCGTGATAACGCCATGCTCTCCAAATGGGCTGGTGGGCTTGGTAATGACTGGACGCCTGTTCGGGCATTGGGCGCTCACATTAAAGGCACCAATGGTAAGTCTCAGGGAGTTGTCCCCTTCCTTAAGGTGGTAAACGATACAGCTGTTGCTGTTAATCAGGGCGGCAAGCGCAAAGGTGCCGTGTGTTCCTATTTGGAATCCTGGCATCTGGATATTGAAGAATTCCTGGAGCTGAGAAAGAACACCGGTGACGATCGTCGTCGTGCACACGACATGAATACAGCTAACTGGATTCCAGATCTGTTCATGAAGCGCGTGTTTAACGATCAGGAATGGACCTTGTTCTCTCCGAATACAGTACCTGAACTACATGACCTCCATGGCGAAGCGTTCGAACGTGCTTATGAAGATTATGAGCGCAAGGCTGCAGCTGGCGAGATTAAGCCATACAAGACCGTAAGAGCTGCCGACCTGTGGCGCAAGATGTTGTCCATGCTGTTCGAAACCGGACATCCCTGGATTACCTTTAAAGACAGCTGTAACGTGCGTTCACCACAGCAGCATGTGGGCACTATCCACTCATCTAATCTGTGTACCGAAATCACACTGAATACCAGTGATGATGAGATCGCCGTTTGTAATCTTGGCTCAGTGAATCTGGTTAATCACGTCGATGAGAACGGGCTGAATCAGGAGAAACTGCAGAAGACGATCAAGACTGCGATTCGCATGCTGGATAATGTAATTGATATCAATTACTACTCCGTGCCACAGGCGAAGAATTCGAACCTGAAACATAGGCCTGTTGGCATGGGCATCATGGGATTCCAGGATGCGCTGTACAAGCAACGCCTCGCTTACTCATCAGACGCCGCTGTAGAGTTCGCAGACGTTTCCATGGAAATGATCAGCTACTACGCGATCAGCGCTTCCAATGAGTTGGCACAGGAACGCGGACGCTATGAGTCCTATGAAGGTTCTTTATGGGATCAGGGAATCCTGCCTATTGACTCTCTTAAGAAACTGAAAGAAGTTCGAGGCGATGACTACCTTGATGTGAACATGGAGCAGCGTCTCGATTGGGACAGCCTGCGTCAGCGCATTCAGGAACACGGCATGCGCAATTCCAATTGTCTTGCCATCGCGCCGACCGCAACCATTGCCAACATTTGCGGTATCTCCCAATCCATTGAGCCTACGTATCAGAACCTTTATGTGAAATCTAACCTCTCAGGTGAATTCACCGTGGTTAATCCC
Organism: uncultured Pseudohongiella sp.; assembly: GCA_965227685.1. Classification (GTDB taxonomy): domain Bacteria; phylum Pseudomonadota; class Gammaproteobacteria; order Pseudomonadales; family Pseudohongiellaceae; genus UBA9145. The sequence goes on from CBDDGA010000002.1 coordinate 1,118,204, forward strand.
TACCTGGTTGAGGATCTCAAGAAACTGAACCTTTGGGACAGCGTGATGGTTAACGACCTCAAATATTATGAGGGAAGCGTTCAACGCATCGATCGTGTCCCCGATGAAATCAAACACGTTTATTCCACCGCCTTTGAGGTCGAACCTCGCTGGTTAGTGGACGCGGCTGGCCGTCGTCAGAAATGGATCGATCAGGCCCAGTCGTTGAATCTCTATGTAGCTGGCGCAAGTGGCAAGAAGCTCGATGTGACTTATCGCATGGCCTGGCTGCGGGGATTAAAAACGACTTACTACCTGCGCGCACTGGCAGCAACCACAACAGAGAAATCTACAGTGGAGAACAACAGCCTCAATAAAGTATCTGCGACCGCCGAACCGGCAGCAGTACCGATGGCTTGCTCACTGGACGATCCTGATTGCGAAGCTTGTCAGTAAGCACGACTCGAATTGAGGCAAGACTAAAAAACAATAATTAACAAGTCATTAAGCACATAAAGAATTAAGAGGAACACCCTATGTTGTCCTGGGATGAATTTGATAAGGAAGAGACACCAGCTACAGCGGCTAAAGTAGCGCCAGCGGTGCAGGAAAAAGCAGCGGCCGAGCCAGTTGCCGAGCAGCCAATGGATGTGCAAGCCAGTACTGCCGCACCTACTCCACCATTAACAGCACAGAACGCTCAACAACAAGTTGAGTCCAGGCTCGATGCAGCTGACGAAAAGAACAATTCCAACGCGTTGCAGCAAGCTATTGATGAGCTTCAGGATCTGGATATCAGCGCCGGACTTGAAGAGCTCGAAGGCACGGCAGCAAGAGTAGCAGTTGATGACAAGCGCATGATCAATTGTCGTGCCGACCTCAACCAGTTGGTGCCGTTCAAGTATGACTGGGCCTGGCAGAAGTACCTGGATGGTTGCGCCAATCACTGGATGCCCCAGGAAATTAACATGAACGCCGACATCGCGTTATGGAAAACCCCCAACGGATTGACTGATGATGAACGTCTCATCGTGAAGCGTAATCTGGGGTTTTTCTCCACCGCGGATTCGTTAGTGGCCAATAATTTAGTGCTGGCGATCTACCGACTGATCACTAATCCGGAATGTCGGCAATACATTCTGCGTCAGGCATTTGAAGAAGCGATTCATACTCACGCTTATCAGTACTGTATCGAATCACTGGGCATGGACGAAGGCGAGATCTTCAATATGTACCATGAGATTCCATCAGTAGCGAAGAAAGCATCATGGGGCCTTAAATACACCCAGTCATTGAGCGATCCCAACTTCAAGACTGGAACCGTGGAAACCGACCAGGATTTGCTGAAGAACCTCATCGCGTTCTATTGCTGCTTGGAAGGGATCTTCTTTTACTGTGGCTTCACGCAGATTCTGTCCATGGGCCGTCGCAACAAGATGACCGGCACGTCCGAACAGTTTCAGTACATCCTGCGTGACGAATCCATGCATCTTAATTTCGGTATCGACATGATCAATCAGATCAAATTAGAAAACCCGCAGCTGTGGACTGACGAAATGAAAGAGCAAGCCACGCAAATGATCTTGCAGGCCACACAGCTGGAAATTGAATACGCAAGAGACACGATGCCTCGGGGCGTACTGGGAATGAATGCCGCTATGATGGAAGAGTATCTCCAGTTCATTGCGAATCGACGCCTGGTTCAGATCGGACTTCCCGAGCAATTTCAAGGAGTATCAAATCCATTTCCGTGGATGTCTGAAATCATGGATCTGCGTAAAGAGAAAAATTTCTTTGAGACAAGAGTAATCGAGTATCAGACAGGAGGCGCCTTATCCTGGGATTGATGTTGCAGTTAAGTAGTCGGAAATACATCAATAAGAAGTCTAGAGGAAACAAGCGATGAGCGAAGACAAACAGTCAGACAATGATCCGGAACGCACCCTGCTCACACTGGATCAATTGAGTCAGACTATAGAAGTAATGACCAACGTGGTGAATCGATTGCGTCAGCACCTGAGCGAGCAACTGCGTGCCCAGGCTGAAGCAAGCAAGGCTGCCAAGGAACTAGCGGATCGGGTAACGGAAAATTCCGATGCCAGGCAAGAAGCCGCCAACGCAGAAAAAACCGCTCAATCTGCTAAAGAAAAGTTGGAACAACAAGCAAGCAACAAAGGTAGCTTTGTAGTTGAGATCAAACAGCAGGACTCGGATCCTGATCAAAAAAATTCAAAAACCCTGCACTAGAGAAACCCCTTCCTGCAACTTGTTGCCACTACGGTGGCAGCAAGTGGAAACTGGCACAGCAATGCGGTCACCCTGGCGATGCGCGTAGGAGCACTAATACTGGCCGCTGGCTTCAGTAATAGATTCGGCGGCATCAAATTACTGGCCAAACTGGACAATGGCCTAACGGTATTTGAACAAACTCATCAACGTGTTGCCGCGGCCATTCCTGACTATCAGGTTATCACTCGCCCGGAGCTAAATGAGTCGTTGTCTCCTTTCTGCGACAAGCTGACGATATTCGAAGAGGCTGCGCGTGGGATGGGTGCTACCCTCGCCTTTGGCATCTCATTAGCAGAGTCATGGGACGCTTGTCTCATCTGTCTCGCTGACATGCCTTTGATTTCCAGTAACACCTACAAGGAAATCTCAACAGCAGCCGCTAAAGACAAAATAATCGTGCCGAGCCATAGTGGAAAACCGGGAAACCCTGTTGCCTTTGGGAAAGACTTTTACCCTGAATTACGCGCACTTACCGGCGATGCGGGTGGCAGACCTGTACTAAGACGATATGGAAACTCAGTGCTCAACCTGTCAGTGAGTGACGAAGCTATTTTGCAGGATATAGATACACCAGATGACCTGGCTAGACTGCAGCCGTAAGCCAGTCGGTTGCTTCCCTGCCCCTTCTCGCTCTAGAATTTCTGACCGTCGCTGTCATCCGACTAAGACAGCGTGACAGAGCATAAAATTCATGGTTAACCATTCTATGTCTGAACACTCCATTCCATCTGACGCAGCCCTGAAATACTGCCGGATTGCCTGCACCTTGATACTGCTAACACTCGGCTCTTCAGCGCAAGGAGATCTGGGAACGGCAACCCGGGCAATGGAAAACCAGGCTAACCCGCTGTTCTTACTCAACAGTTCCCAGGGCGCAATCTATATCGAATTATTACCTGATGAAGCTCCTTCAAATGTTGAGCGTTTCATGCAGCTCGCTGCCGGGGAAGTGGAATTTTTTGATGAAATTGCTAATACCGCTTTTACTCCTCGCTACTACGATGGCATGCGTTTCCATCGAGTGCTTCCTGGTTTTATTATCCAGGCAGGCTCCCCTAACCACCATCCTTTGGGCAGCCCGGAGGAGTTTCTGGACGATGAAATTAATGCTTTCTCTTTAGGCCTGGATCGCCTGCCGGTATTGGCTGAAGATGGGTCAATCAATCCCATTCTGAATGTCGGCAATCAGGAAGAATTTGGCGAGCGGGTATTAGCTCCTCTCTATGATAAGTTAAACATTGAAACGGTGGCAGATCTGGAAGACAAGCAATCTGATATCGTGGTCAATCTGCGCGGCCTTACGGTCATGCGTCTTTATGAACACGAAGGTTTCCAGTATCAGAATCAGTTTCCGACGCGAGGAATAACCCGGGGGACGCTGGCACTGGCCAATGACGGCCCTAATAGCAATGGTCCTGAGTTCTTTATAGCACTGAACAATGCCGATTGGTTGAATGGTCGCTATACGGTAATTGGACGAGTTGTAGAAGGCATGGAAGTAGCGGACCGAATTGGCAATACTGCTGTAGATCCGCAGCAATTCGATCCGCGCAGTACGGTAATTTATTCCTTAAGGCAAATGAACCAACAACTGAACTGAAGGGGTAGCTCTTCATGTCAAAGAAAAAAAATAAATCCAAACAAGGCACTTACGCACTCTGCATTACCGCCGGACTAATTGTAGGCCTGGGTTTGGGCCCAGCGTTTGGCAGTGTACTGATAACCACTCTGATTGGTGCAAGTCTGGGCGCAGGAACCGCATTCATGTTGACTCGCTAAAGCAGAGACTTCGGTTGCAAAGTTGTCAAAACCAAGCACCATGTCCACTGCTTGTTATACAACATAGAATGTTTATAACGAAAAGTTCTTAACTTGAGCTGCGGCACCCTTATCCCCCACTGAAACCTATGTCCAATAAACAGGATTGTGTCAGTCTGTGTCTGACATACTCCCGGGCAGCAAAATTTCGATCCGATGCTATAGTTTAATTGAATGCGTTATACGCAGTAGTTCAATGCAACACCCCAAGGATGCAGTAATGAGCAAAATGGAATTGGCACGGAAACTGGCCGAAATGACTCGCAGTATGGAAGAAGCGAGAGCAGAGCGAAACGCAAAGGTCAGAAAAATCTACCATCAAACCAATCCCCAGGGTTGGGAAGAGTTAAAAGCTATTCTGAACTATGTCGAGCCCTCATTCGAGGAAGACGTCTGATAAAATCAGTTGTGGTGGCAACTTGTGGCTGCTCACAGAATTATTCAATGGCTGAAAAGCCAGGCAAACTCCAGTACTTGCTCACCACGAAGACCAGAACTCCACTGGCGAACCTGGTGCCTCCTGGTCATTGCCAGTCTGGCGAACCCTTTCAGTCTCCACAGTCAGGCTGCTGAAGACATACTTCCGGAACCTGTTCGTTGGCTCCCTGCCCGAATGGAAGACAGTTTGCGGCCTTATCTCGACGCCATTATCAGGCACGCTGATACCAGGCTACCTTGCTCCACCATTCTGGAAGCTAAATATAGCGATGGCAGCAGCGAATCAAACCCAAAATTTATTGTCACCTGCGAGTCAGATGAATACGGCTCAACCAATCTTGTCTATTGGAAGCGGGATGTGGAAGAAAGATTCGCCAATGTTGCTTACGAAGCAAAACCCTCAGTTACTGCCAGTGAATTGAATCTGGATGAAGTAGATCTGGCTTATAACCCAAGTGAGCAACAATCCATGATCGATTCCTGTAAAGAAGCATTTACATTGCTGTTTGCAGACAAGCTGCCACGATTGGGCGAACCTAAAATTCAGAAACGTTTACGTGCAAACACGTTACTGGCGATCTATCTGGATTACCCAAGGTTTACCGCTCCGGACAGCAAAGCCTACACGGCTACTTGTCTTATCAAACCAGATCAGGCGCCTAAACTGGATGTGTTCAGTCGCTAGCTATTTCTTCCTGAAAAATTTCCCGGCGATATGGAGGTAATGATTCCAGTATTTGTTTGCCGTAACGTTTGTTTACAACTCTTTCGTCAAAGAGAGTGATGCGCCCGGTATCTGTCTCGCTGCGCAATAAACGACCGCTGGCTTGAACCAGGCGAAATGCCGCATCGGGCACAGCAAGCGTGACGAAAGAATTTTTACCCTGCTGTTCTACCCACTCTGATAGAGTCGTTTCTATAGGATCATTAGGTACAGCAAACGGTAGTTTAGCGATCAATACATGGGTGCAATACTTTCCTGGCAGATCCACTCCTTCTGCAAAACTCGCCAGACCGAAGATGAGACTGCCCTCACCTGCATCCACCCGTTGACGGTGGTATTTCAACAATTGCGCCTTCTGATAGTCATCCTGGCAGAGCACGATGTCATGTAGCCCGTCCGGCAGACTTTGCATTACATCCAGCATTTGCCGACGGCTGGAGAAAAGCATCAAGGCAGCTATGGGGTCGTGTAATAGCTTAGGAAGTGCTTTGACAATCAGGGATGTATGTTTTTCTGCATCACTGGGCTCACAATTCATTTTCGGCACTACCAGAGTCGCTGCATTGGAGAAATCAAAGGGGCTTGGAATACTGAGATAGTGAGTACGCTCCGGCAACCCGGCTCGCATTGCCAGAACCTCAAAGCTGCCCAGCGCTGAAAGCGTCGCAGATGTCAGCACCGCGCCAGCGCACTCCTCCCATAACCGATCTTGTAAATTATCTGCTGCCAGCACAGGACTGGCAGACAGGCCGATATCCGGAAAAGAATCCTCTTTATTGAAACTCAACCAGCGCGCGGTCGGTGCTTTCTCCTCCTCATCAAGGAAGGCGTAGCTTGCCCACAGTGCGAGGGTAGCTTCAGCACGCTTGTTCATACTTCCTAACAATGGAAACCAATGCTCTGCTTTCTCCTTGCGCTCCAGCTCAACGCTGGCGTCGATCTCTTCTTTTAGATCGTCAGCAATAGTGGCCAATACAGAACTTAGTTGCTGAAACAAATTGAGCAATTTGCCGGTGGCAATTTGAATTACTTCCGGCACCTGTCCCATACTAAATGAAAGTTGTGAACGATTTCCGTAGCTGTCGATCTCCGGCTCTGCGGCGACGACCTGTTGCAACAGTGTTCCCAAATCATCGAGGGCGGTATCACATTGCTCCCTTGCATCATCCACGGACACCAGATCATCTTCAGCAAGAAAATCTTCCTCATGCAAACGACGACAGGCGTCTAATACTCTCTCCAGCCAGGCGCGTGTGGCCTGAACCCGTGCAAAACTGGAAAAGTGTTTGTTGCTTTTAATAGGGAGATGATGTGCTTCATCAAATATATAGAAGCAAGATTCTGGCTCCGGCAGTATGGCTCCTCCACCAAGAGCCAGATCTGACAGTACCAGGTCGTGGTTGCTTACGATAACATCTGCTTTTTCCAGACTATCCCTGGCCCTGAAAAAACAACATTGCCGAAAATGACTGCAACGACTGCCCAGGCATTGTGAGTTATCCACTGTGAGTGGTTGCCATTGAGCGTCGCTTAAGGGAGTTTTCCATTCATCCCTGTCGCCCTGCCACTCACCCTGGCTTAGGGTTTCCAGCATGTCCTGGTATAAACCATGATTGTCATCTTCGCTTTCCTGAAGTTCCTCCCCGTAGAGATCCATCATGGCTTGCAGACTATCGCTGGGGGCAAGACGATTATCAAGCTGTGCCAGACACAGGTATCTGCCCCGCCCCTTCGCCAGAGCCACACTGAATTCCAGATCAGAACCCTGCAACATCTCCGGAATATCTTTCAACATGACCTGCTCTTGCAGCGCAACCGTAGCGGTCGCCACAATCACCTTCAGGTTTAATTGCTGGGCAAGGGGAATGACAGCAAGCAGATAAGCGAGGGTTTTGCCAGTCCCAGTGCCAGCCTCCACAACGCAGATGGGACCTGGATCTTCATCGTTGTGATTTGCAAGACAGCGTGCGATTTCAGCGATCATCTGCCGCTGACCCTGCCGGGGTTTGAGATCTTGAGACGCTAAAAGCTGGCGATAGCTCGCCTGTATTCGATCCTTTACTTCATCTTCCAGCATCTTTGGCCTGGAGTTATCTGTCGAGCTACTGTAGCCCGATATTATACCTTGATAGTCAGAATACCGTAGAAATTAGAGGGATGATGTCATAAATCCTGCATTCCAACGTCATACCATAAAGTGAAAAGCGATAAGAAAGAAGTTCTGTTAAAATCCTGTCTTATTAAATAGCCTTGGCTGCAATTGCAGCTACAAGGCCCAGATAAATGTAAGTAGTACAGGTTTTTACTTTCCAAATCTCCAATTTCTGCCAGGCAGTTTAGTAAATGGCGACAGCAAGTACCAAGGAATCCCCCGAAAAGCCCACTCCAGAACTGACTCCTGCAGACGGAGAGTCGGAAGCGCAGAAATCCATTTCCCCGACAAACGGGGACACTGGAGAGTCGGTTGCGGCCAGCGCGGAAGCTCCAAAGGCAGCCACGGCCGATAATACCGAACAGCCTGCTGAGGCAAAGCCGGTTTCAGATACATCTGATGAAGGGAAAATTGAGACAACTGAAGTCGCTACAGAGTCCGCTGCACCTAAACCTAAACCTGAACCTGAACCTGCAGCAGACATCAATGTCGCCGAAGAGCTTTCCAGGCTAGCCGCTGAACTGGAGACGGTCAGTGTCAAAAACACCACCAAACTGGTCACAGTCGATAACCTGATCAACCGTTATCGTAAACTCATCAATGCCGATGAGGTTGACTTACTACAGCAAGCCACCACCATTCGGGAATCTCTTGATGAAAAATTCAAGGAGAACGCCGGACATCAGGACCAGTTGAAGGCATCTACTCTAGATCTGCTGGAAAAGCTCGAGCAATCTTTGCAGGAAGGGCAGTCGATAGATGCGCTTCCGACCTGGGATCGAATCCAGGGCAATATCAGCAACACAAATGGAGAGATCCGCCAGAACTTGCAGGAAAAAGCCAATCCTTTCAAACCCAAGATTGCTGAACTTAGGGACTGGAAAATATTCGCGGCAACTGAGAAGAAGAAAGAACTGATTCAGCAGATGGAACATCTTGCAGATTCCAAGATGCACGCGGCTGATAAGAGTAAGCATATTACCCGTCTCCACAAGGAGTGGAAGATGTTGGGGCGGTCTAATCAAAACGAAGAACTTTGGCAGCAATTCAAACAATTTTCCGATAAGGCTTACGAACCTTGCGCTGACTACTTCAAGCAACGCAAGCAATTGATGGCCGCCAACCTCAAAGCTCGACGAGAACTATGTGATCGGCTAGAAACAGACATTAAAAATCTGGAAGAGACAGAGCCTAAAGTCACTGCTTACAACAAGTTGATCAAAGATGCTGAAGACACCTGGAAGAAACATGCTCCGGTCGAACAATCAAAGATTCGTTCCTTACAAAAACGTTTCTATAACAGCATCAATATTTTACGAAAAAAACGAAAGTCGATTCTGAAGACTAATGCTGTGGCAAAGCGGTCTCTTATCGATCAAGCAACAGAGCTCGCGGAACTGGATGATCGTAACCAGGCAATGCAGGAGGCGAAGCGCCTGCAGAAAGAATGGAAAGAAATTGGCCCTACCTCATACAAGGAAGATAAGGACTACTGGGACAGTTTTAGGGGTGCTTGTGACAGAATTTTTGAAGCTCGCAATACCGAGAAAGAGCAACGTAACGCACGACTGCAGGAAGTTGACAATGACATTCAGCTTAAGTTGTCAGCGCTCGAAAAAATTCTGCAATTGTCTGAGGAAGAACTACGACAGTCCCGAGGTGATTATCAGGACATAGCCCAGAGTTTTTCCTCAGCACTGGATGCATTGGATAAGCGAAGACGAGGCAAATTTCTCGATAAATTCAACGGTCTGAAACGTAAGATAGACAATCGCATTAAGGCTTTGCCAGACAAGAAAAGTATGGCTCTGCAGGCTCAATTAAATGATGCAGTGGATTACTTACTGGCAATAGAACTGGCGCTTATGGATGCCCAGACTGACGGATTTGGAGCAGCGAAGGAAAAATTTTCTGCTGACAAATGGCAAGCTATGGATAAGGGTAAAGAAGAATCCCTGTTAGTCCTGCTGGAAAATCGCAGTAAAGCGATAAATGATTCTAATGCTGCCGAAGATTATGAGAAACACATTGAAGCAGCTGTCTATGCAGCCAGGGAACTATGCATTCAGTCCGAGATTCGTGCTGGCGGTGAATCACCAGATAGTGATCAGGCTATGAGAATGCAGTTACAGCTGGGGCAGTTGCAAAAAGGGCTAGGACAAGCACGCTACACCGCTAAAGAAAATCTTCAGTTCTCTCAACGAGCGAAGTTACAGTTGCTTTGCCTGGGACCCATTCCTCAGCAACACAGGGAAAATTTCAACCAGCGGCTTGAGGAATGCTCAAAACGTTTCCTCTGAATGCTCAGATAATCCCTCATTCGCCTGTTCCACTTCCAGTTTACTCATTACCGGGTTGGCATAGCTGAACAGCCAATGCTTCAACAACTTTTTTTCTACTGCTTTCATGCGGCGGTCAAATTTGCGTCGCGATTCTTTGCTGATGTCATCACCACCGGGAAGTCCCCTCACCTTGTGCAACGGAATCATGCCGTCCTGTTTCAATCGCTCCAGGGCCAGATAGTTCATATCCCTTAATCGATAGTTAGACAGAATCTGGTCATCAATCTGTCCAGCGATAACTTCAGGATCATCGCTGGTAATAGACAGTTCTTCGCCAAACGCCACGTGCACCTTACCTTTGTAGCCCACCATCCCCGTCACGATACTCTTGATATCGGTATCATCTGTTTTCGTGTATTCCCCGGTAGTTTCTATCTGGAATAACTCATCGGCCTTCATCACATCACAGGCGTCGTATTCGTAGGAGATGCATACTGGCAGGATATGAAGCTGCCTCAGGGCTGCTGACAGCGGCACATCTCGTTTGCTCATGGCCAGCATCTTTAATAGTGCCGGGTCGGTCCTGTCTAATCCATCCTTGGCTCTGCCCTCCCGCTGGGCAATCCAGACATTTTCACCACTTTCGATACAGTGATGAATATACTCCGACAGCAGTACCATGGACTGCAGCATTTCTCTGCCTTTGGAGGAGCGTTTGACGATGAAACTCTTGTTCAGTCGCATCAAGTCAGTGACAAAAGGTTTCTTCAGCAGATTGTCGCCTATGGCTATCTGCAATGTGCCATATCCAGCATGATAGAGCTTATAGTTGACGAAGGCCGGGTCCATAGATATGTCCCGGTGATTGCAGATGAAGAGATAATTTCGTCCGGCCCGCAGATTGTCCAACCCGGAATGAGATAGTTCATCCGTCGTGTCACCAATCATCTTATCCATATAAAGTGCGATAACGTCCTGCATGGTTTTGACGTCTTTCACAGCTTTTACCTGGTTTCGAAGTTTCTTCCGGGCGAGCCCGAGGATCAGACGCGGAAAAAGGTCCGTAAGGCGGGGATAGTAGAAACGCGCTATGCTGCCGAGAAACTCCTCGTTGTCGATGAGCCTGTCCAGAACCGGACGGATTTCATGGTCCAGATACGGTCGAATATCTTCAAATTTGTCCACGCTATTTCCTATCAATATCAATAAGATACCGACTTATTTTAAACTTCATTCCAGAGCCTTTTAAGGCTCGCGAATTGTATCTTCTCTCTATGGATTTGTGTACTGTCGGCACCTTCTGGCCCAGCCTGAGGCAGAAATTGACGCCAGGAGGGCTAAAGTGGCGAATTTGTTGCCTCCTGACCGCACTATAGCTCCATTTGTCAGATGCTAAATCTGCTTACGATTAGTCTTAATTGGCTTGAAAAAATTCATTTAACCTATTGTTATTATTAATTTTTATAACTTCATAAATATCAAAAATATATCAGATTGCCGAGCTCTATTGCTGGAGAAATGCTCTCCCGACAGGCCACACCACACTGGGGTAAATTCTTGATTGCCACCGAATTTGGGTGGCGAAACAGCCATTTGGCGACCATACTTTTTGAATATAAGCAGCAGTAGGGAAAAGCGTCCTGAGCATAGCCGCCTTACTTATTGCCGCGAAACACTAGCAATATAGCCATAAATTGTGAGCTTGAAACTTACAAGGAGAGTAAGTGCGTGAAGCAGCCTACTTCACTGGTCAAATTTACTGACCCGGAAGCAGCTATACGCATCCTGTCAGAATCCAAACTGCGATGGAGTGCCCCGGTTCTGTTCGATGACCCATTCGAATTGAATCACCACACCACGTTGAATTTCGACTCGCGCACGCTTCTTACTTCCTGCGTTAAATCCACCATGGGGCTGATTTTTAATCGGGATGACCCCCTGGGCACCAGTCCTCTGATCAAGGCAATTCGGCGCTGGCGCAGTGAAGACCGCTTCGACAACGAAGAAGAAGCACAGGAAGTACTAAGCGAGCTTCTGAGTTCTATGGTGCAGCATCGGGAACCCGAAATGTTGCGTCTCATGCGAGACTGGAGGGAGTACTCCCAAAAACTGCGCATCCTGTGTTTTTCAGAAAAACACGACAATAACAGTTCGTGGTGTCGCTATGCTGACAACCATCGAGGTATAGCAATCCGCTTTGCATGTGGCGATGAAACTTCCCTGCCCAAGCCTCTGCCAGTGCGCTACACAGATACCAAGCCGGAAATCACTCCGATAGCGGAGCAAATGGATATACTGATGAACCACACCAATCTGGAGATTCAGGACAGTTTTCCGGAGAAATTTCTGACCAAGTCCAAAGCCGAAATCAGGCAACGAGAATGGCGATTACTGAAGCAGGTGGATGATAACGAAGTTCCTGAAGATGAAGCCCGGTGGTTTGAAGAAATCTCATTCCCGGTATCTGAAGTCCGCGCTATCTATTTTGGCGTGGCTACAGATGCAAAGCTCAAGCAGGATATCAGTAACCTGGTAAAGCGGCGCTACCCAAAAACCAAGCTATTTCAGGCCCGCACTCAAGCAGCTAACTTCGATCTGGAGTTTGACCGCATCGATACCAACGGCGCACCTGTCTCCTAAACCATTGCTGGCAAGCTCTGGTAAACCAGCCAGCAACCAATCCGGTTCATCATTCCAATTCCAGACCCCGCTTACTGATTCCTCAATGACAGTGCTGCTATGCACTGCCCAATTGCAATAAATATTTAATATAAATTTCAAGGTTCCGTAATAAAAATCGCCCAGGCTACGCCGACTAAAAATTTAACTCGGAGGGCTAATATAATTATGCCAACAGCCAATCCTATTCGTGTTCGAAGCGTCTGGATTTCAGACGTGCATCTCGGTTTCAAGGGTTGTCAGGCCGAGGTATTGCTGGATTTCCTGCACTCTGTAGAAACAGAATACCTATTTCTGGTAGGCGACATAGTCGATTTCTGGAGTATCAAAAAGGCACCATACTGGCCGCAATCCCACACCAACGTTATACGCTCTATCCTCGGCAAGGCTAAACACGACACAAAGGTAATCTATGTGCCAGGTAACCACGACGAACAGATGCGTGACTGTGTCGGCCACAAATTCGGTAATCTGGAAATCCATCGTGACTACATACACACCACCGCCGACGGCAAGAAACTACTCATATTGCACGGAGATGAATTTGATCTGATTGTCAAAAACAGTCGCTGGCTAGCCAGCCTCGGTAGCCATGCCTATGACTTGTTGTTAAGCATGAATCATTACGTAAATCGACTCCGCAAGCTGTTTAACTATTCCTATTGGTCATTGGCGGCTTATCTCAAACATAAAGTAAAGAATGCTGTTAGCTACATTGGAAGCTTCGAGGATGCACTCGCTCATTTTGCAAAAGAGCATGAGGTAGATGGGGTTGTGTGCGGCCATATTCACCACGCCGAGATCAGGCAGATAGGCGACATTCTTTATTGCAATGATGGTGACTGGGTGGAGAGTTGTTCCGCCATGTTCGAATACCCAGATGGGCGCCTCGAACTTGTACACTGGGCCAAACAATATGAAGTTAACAGGGCGCTGGAACAACAGCTCTTGCTACCTGAAGAGTCACTGGATACGAATCGAAAGGCTGCCTAAAAACCAAGCTGCTATTAGCGCTCCAGATCAACCGATCATGAACATTCCCATGACTTCCGAGTATTTCCCATGCGCATACTGATGGTATCCGATGTCTATTTTCCCCGTATAAACGGGGTAAGCACATCCATTCAAACATTTAAGCAGGAATTTGAGAAACAGGGTCACGAGGTGGTCCTCATCGCACCGGATTATCCCCAGGAGTATCAAGAAGACAATTCGATTATCCGAGTTAAATCCAGAGGGGTACTGTTTGACCCGGAAGACCGCATGATGCACTACCAGGAAATAGTTGCTTTGGCGGACATACTGGCTGAGGAAAATTTTAATCTGGTGCACGTGCACACGCCATTCGTTGCGCACTACGCCGGTGTGAAGCTGGCTGAGATACTGCAGATTCCCTGTGTAGTGACCTACCACACCCTGTTTGAAGAATATCTTTTCCACTATATACCATTCCTTCCCAGGCAATTGCTGCGGGCATTCGCAAGACGTTTCTCCAAGGCTCAGTGCAATCAGGTAGACAGTGTTGTCGCCCCTTCTTCGGTAATTGTGGATTTACTACAGCGGTATGGGGTGAAGCAGAGCATAGACATCATTCCCACTGGTATTCGCTCGGAAAACTTCAGACGAGGTAGCGGCGACAAATTTCGCCAACAGTTCGGTATTGATAAAGACAAGATAGTACTACTCAATGTAAGTCGTGTAGCTTATGAAAAGAATCTGGGCCTGCTTCTCCACACACTGAAACTGGCCTTAGAAAGACTGCCCCAGCTTTGTCTCGTTATTGCAGGCGAAGGTCCTGCCAGAGAAGCATGCATGGAGCAGGCGCAGCAATTGGGGCTGTCTGATCAAGTTCACTTCGTTGGCTACCTGGATCGCAACACCGAGCTTATGGATTGCTACCATAGTGCAGATCTGTTCGTTTTCTCTTCAAAAACCGAAACCCAGGGGCTCGTGCTACTCGAAGCCATGGCTGCCGGCACACCAGTCGTATCGGTCGCCGCAATGGGAACACTGGATATACTTATTGACTGCCCCGCCGCGCTTGTCGTTGAAGATAATGCTAATGACTTCTCCAATAAGTTAACTGATTTGCTTAACGACCAAAACGCACTTGAAAGTTTGAAAAGTAGCTGTGAAGCGGTCATGCATGAATGGGATTCGGTAGTAATGGCAGGCAAGATGCTTTCGTTTTACGAACAGGTTATACAGAATTCAGGCGCCGAAGTTGTCAACTTAATCTGAGTTGTGTTAACCGGAACCCAGAAAGTGCAGGCCCGGTTCTAGCGGTTCTCAGTCTTTAGAACTATTGAACTATGCTTTTCTTTTCCAAAAAAAAGCCAACCCTGGTTAGGGTTGGCACGTGTCAAACAAGGAACTCCCCTAATACAGCCCTCGAACTCCGAAAATTATCAAGCACAGTACTGACAGATACTTTTGCTTGACCAAAAAAAAGCCAACCCTGGTTAGGGCTGGCACGTGTCAAACAAGGGGAAGACATCAATTAAACAGTTCAGATATAGAATACTCACAGTTAATGACGTCGTAGTTACACTTTCATTTAATTTTTGTTAATAAGTAATACAATTCTTTACTGGAAGGACAATTGCCGGTTAATCAATATGGTTCCACTTTCATCCTTGACGAATAATTCGATACTTGGGATTTCTCCGCCCCAGTCAATTTCTACCATCCCGTAGTTAGGAACTGCATAGGCCTCCCCCACGCGATGTCTGTTGGGACTTATAGCATCCCATGTCTCTGTTAATCCCGACGAAGTAAGCTCCATCAGAGGCCAACCATTCGCAGTACTGTCGATCTGACTGTATTCTGCCCAGTGCACATCGCCGGAGATAATGAGCACCGGCTCCTGCTGATATTTTTCCAGCAGTTGAATGAAACGTAATCTGTCCTGTGGATAATTGGCCCAGGTTTCCCAGCCGGTGAATTCTGCTAATAGTTGTATGCTGGAGCCGATGATCCTGACATCAGCCTCAATCTGTAACTGCTCTTCCAACCACAACCATTGGCGTTCCCCCAACAGTGTTGCATCGCTGGCGAAAGAGACTTCATAGGGCCCTCTGTCCTGAGCTGTACGTTCGGCAAGGCGAGCGGGACTATCGATCTGTATCAATTCAGAACGATTCCAGCGTAAATCAAGAAGGATAATCTGGACACGGCGGCCAACCTCACCATAAAGATAAGAAGTGTAGATGCCATCAGGTCTGGTTCTTCTTTCGGAATCAGTTGGCTCATTGAAAAAGTCCAGCATCAGGCGCCTTGAAGCATCCTTTGAACCGTAATCAGCCCCTATGTCGTTCTGGCCATAATCATGGTCATCCCAGGTTGCGATTACTTCAGTGGTAGCAAACAACTCCTGCCATTCTGGCCGGGCAATTTGTTGATCGTACTTGGCTTGCAACACCGCGGGGTCATCGCTATCGCCATAGATATTGTCACCCAGGAAAACGAAAACGTCGGGTTGATCCTGCAGTACATGAGTCCATATGGGCTGCGACGTGTCCTGATCGACACATGAGCCAAATGCTATGCGTCGGATATCCTGGGCATGAGTGAGCGAGGTCAAGATTAGCTGTGTTAGCAGGATGCCTGTACTGAAGCAGATTTGGGATCGTGTGGGCATTTTAGATTAAGTCCAGATGAGCTTCTTAGTCTAAATTAGTAAGAGTACATTCTTCCCAATTTGCAAGAGCTCAAAAAAGGTTAAGAGGTTAACGCATTAGTCGAAGAAGAGTTCCAACGGAGCTCCCATTTCCTTGTTGTAGTCCCGATAGTCCTCTCCAAGAATCTGCAACAAGGTGGACGCTATACGATCTGACGTAAGGCACGACTCCGTTGCCTGCAGTCCCTTGTCAGCAATACCCGGACCCATCGCTGCCATCCAGGTTGCTTCTGAACCTACAATTCCCTGTTCGTAACGCGCGAGGGAGGACATATAACCTGCTAACGAACGCATGCTGGCATGGTGCAACCAGGTCTCTATGGGTTCTTCTCCCCTGCCGTGGTCTACAGATATAAACAGCACTGTATTGTCTCGATACCCTTCAATAGACTGCAACGTCTCCCAGACATCTTTAATAAAAGCATCTGTGCGTTCGGCTGCGAATATATATTCGTCATATTTCGCATCGTGGGCGAAATCATCGGTTTCGCCATAGCTGATAAACAACAACCTGGGCTGTTCGCGACGAAGATAAGACATTGCAAAATGATGGGTGAACGCATCATTTCTCACTGTCGGCCAGGGCGGCGGAATTTCTTTATGCAACTGATTCAACAGTACTTCCACTTCCCCGACAGGATTCTCCAAAGGTTCGAATGCATTTACAAAAACTCCACTTCGTTGGACATTAAAGATGTAGGGAAATACGTCCCAGGATCCGAATGCTGCGCTGCGACCATAAAACTCCGGGTTCGTGTTCAGTAACTCATGAATGGTTTTTTCCGGATTCCATACCTTGCCATTGGAGTTAATTGCTTCATTAACAACCCCAGTCAGAATTTCAGAATAACCCGGGTAAGAGAAATACCAGGGGTTGCTTACCTTGGCGCAAGAACCGACGTCCCTGTTTCCAACTACAGTTCCTTGTTTAAACACCGTGCCATGAAGAAATGGGAAAATCTGAAGCGCTCGGGCATCGGCATCGTCTGTCCAATAGTTATCCATCAATCGATCCGACTGCTCACTGAACTGTTCGTGGCTTGCCAACTCACGATCCAGCCCGCGGAAGAGCTCCTGCCAGCGCAGACCATCAAAGGTGATCAATACGATATTTTCAGCGGCTGAAACGAAGCCTGAGCAGGCTACCAGCAGGATGAAGAAGGTATATCTTGTGCAGCAGGCGAGAATTTGTCGTCCCATAGGTCCAGTCACTATTGAGGTGGAAAGTTTCGAAAGATGATACGGCATTCCCTTGCCGTATCACTATTCCTTTCTGGGTCTGTGAATCCGTTGAAGATTTACAGATCCACCGTTGCTGTGAATGCTGCAGTTCTCGGCGCACCAATCCATGCGCCGCCACCAGATATACCTCCAAGGTAAGATTCATCGAACAAATTGTTCACGACAATGCCGAAATCGAAACCTTGCAGGTATTCAGAGACAGCTTCACCTCTTACACTCAGATAAAGGTCTGTGGCTGTGTAATTGCTAGCCTCCCAGGTATTGGCACGGTCGACAAAGCGGTCACCAACATATTTGGCTGAGAGACCGGCGAAGTATGGACCGCGGTTCCAATCCAGAGACATCACCCACATGGAGTCAGGCGTGTTAACCACCTGCTGACCGGGAAAGATACCCAAAGCCGCGTCAGCTTCCGATCCCAGACCTGTACCGATATATGTGGCGTCAGTGTCGGTATAGGATGCATAGATGTCCCAGTTCTCACTGATATTGAAGTTAGCTGCCAGTTCAAAACCGGTAGATTCAACACCTCCAACATTATCGTAGCGACCCGTTGTACCAATGGTGTAGTTTGGAATACCACTGGCGGCAGCGGCAGGATCGAAGAATTCAAGACGGTTGTTAAATTCATTGTCGAAGAGTACTGCGCTGGCCGTGAGCCGACCACCCACATACCGCAGGCCGAGTTCGAGGTTTTCAGCGGTTTCCGGCTCGATGATGTCGGTGATTTCACGCTCCAATACCAGATCCAGAGTTGGTTTGACGTTCTCTGAATAACCCAGGAAAAGCTCTAACCCATCGACTGGCAATGCGTAAGTCGCACCACCGCTGAGCAGAACATCAGAGTCTGAGCTAAAGCCAATATTATTTACAGCATCAAACTGATCGATACGTTCATTGTCTACGGAGAAATCTCTAATACCGAAAGTGATTGTCAGCGCATCGACTTCGATCTGATCCTGCAGATACCACATCGTTGTGTCGCGAGGAAAAACACGGTCATACTGAATCCAGTAAGGTGTTTCATCGAATTCAATACCAATGCGCGCATCTTCCAGCTTATGCCAGTCACGCCACTCGTGACGCTCGGAGTCTTCAAACCAGTAACCGCCGCTTACGGTATTGGTAACTTCACCAAAACTGGTTTCCCAGTCGAAATCGATTGTTATGCCATCACGAAGACGAGAGTAATGGGTATGGCGGAATGACTGCACCGGAATTGCATTTGCTGGATAACAGGCTGGATCATAGTTCGATCCTGCTCCACCATATGGAAATGTAATTGATGACTCACAAGCAGGATCTGGAGAAAGCGCTGCTCCACTGGCATCAACGAAATTGATGATGCCAGCTAAGGAACCCGCCAGGATTGGCAGATTGCCTGCGATCTCATATTCCGAGCCACCTGCATCGTCTGTCAGGTCAGCAATATAAGGCGGTATCCAGTCGCCACGACCATCCATCTCATGGTGATACACTCCTACTTCCGCTGACAGCGCGTTGGTAAGGTCACCTTCGAGTTTCAGGTAGCCAAAGTTATTTTCACGATTAGTAGACCAACCGCGGCGAAAAACCTGATTCACATACGGCGTATCGGTCCACTCACCTATCAAACGATCCCAATCAGGATCGGACTGGAATTCAGCAGCTGAAAACAAACGTTGATAATTGTCTTCATGAATATCATCCCAGGCGTAATATCCGGTCAGGGTATAGTCACCAAATTCACTTATGAATTTGGCAGCGAAGTGATCGCGTTCGTTCTGCGCTGAATTTTCCATCCAGTCTGTTGCTTCATTGTGATTGAAAGATAACCAGGCGCGGGTCGAATCATTCAGTATGCGGCCTGTATCGTAGCGGCCGTAGTATCGTCTTGAATCGAAATCACCCTGAGAAAGCTGAACACGCATACGCTGTTCTTCCACAGGATCGTCAGTCGTGAAATTCAATGTTCCACCTAATGACTCGGTGGTGCGGGTATCGATTGAAGCAATTCCCTGGTTCACTTCCACACCACCAGTATTCATGCTGTCAATGTAACGATTGGCTTTGGCACCGCCACCGTAATTTGAATCACCATTCGGAAATCCGTCGATGGTAGTCCCTACCTGTTGATCAGAAAGGCTGGTCTGGTACCCGCGAAGGTTCACTGTCGTGGACCAATCGTCGAAACCGAAGTTGTCACCTTCGGTCACATTTACACCCGGCAGGTTGTCGATAGTCGCCAATACAGATGTAATCGGATTCTGTTGATCTCGCATTGACTGAGTTGTGGATAAGGCAGAATAGGTGCGAGCAGCACCGGTAATCACTATTTCCTCAATACGTGCATCGTCCTGAGCAAGTGCGTTCGGCGCGATTAGTGTCACCACTGGAATCGCACATGGCCAATAGCGTTTAAACAATAGGTTCATTATTCTCTCCTAATGGAATAATAGAGCACCCTCCTGAATGACCAGGCGGGCCAGTGACGTTAAAGTCGGACGGCTTCCTATTGTTGTTTTGTTATATTGTGGTTCTGGAATTTGTATGCCCGACAACAACCGCTGTAGCATAGCCAGGCGAAATTACAGTCGTGTGAAGAATAGATTGAGGATTTATGACAATGTCATATTGAGCTGAAATATGACATTCGTTGTCACAAAGCTTACTCTGGAAAGAAATCCAGGTGTCACATTTAAGTGTGATCTTTACCGAACTGAAACGAACAAGTAAATTACCCGCTTATTTCGGAGACGTAGTTCTGTAGTTCAGATAGAACCCTATCCCCGTCTGAATCTGCTCTCTCCTGGGCTTCCAGCATCTCTTCCTGAAAAAGCTCCAGAGTTTCAGTATCGCTTAATCGCTGCATTCGAAATTTTTCCCAGTCCTGCTTTTCTTCTTCTCTTAATGATTCAGGGTAATTCCGTGCTCGATAGCGAAACAGCATTTCCTTTAGGCGCAAATCCGAAAAGGGCAAATCCAGACGCGGCAAATCAGCCGCGTCGGTATTTCGAATAAGAGACATCAACTTCTTGTCATTGTCGTTAAAGAAACCACCAGCGTATATCATAAAATCCGGGTCATCTTCGGTGGCGTGATTTTCCTGGCGGTATAAATTCGCAATTCGTCGGGATAGTCCAGGCTGCGATTGCAGCTGTTCCCAGTGTGCTCTACAGGCTTCTATATCGACGTCATAGAGGGCCGCTCTTTCTTCTGTTAAAACTGCTGGTGAGGCAACAATAGGCGCCCTGTTATAGTGAATTACTTTCAACGGTATTCTCTCAACGCCCTCCGGCAATTCAGCACTCGGGGTATAGACCCTCTCTCTTATCTCTTCATCGCTAAGCTTGGTCCAGGTTTCAGGGTTCACCCGAAGGTCGTACACGATTACGCCATTATTGTTACTGGGATGAGCACAGATCGGCATCACCAGAGCAAGACAGCCTTTGATGGAAGGATACATAACCGATACATGCAGCACTGGCTTTCGCGTCTGTAAATTTATTTCCGCCTGAACCTTTTGCTTGGCACGCAGTTGATACACGTAGTCAAATAGTTTGGGCTGCTGATCTTTAATGAGTTTTGCCATGGCAATAGTGGCCAGTACATCTGACAGCGCATCATGGGCGTCGGCGTGTTCTATACCATTAGCAGTGGTGAGCTCTTCCAGGCGAAAACTGTTACTGCCATCGACTTTCTTCGGCCATTCGATTCCATCCGGCCGCGTCGCGGCACAGAGTCGAATCATGTCGATAATATCCCAGCGAGAATTGCCATTCTTCCATTCTCGCTCGTAGGGATCGTAGAAATTTCGATACAAGAGCTGGCGGGTCATCTCATCGTCAAAACGGATACTGTTATATCCAGCCACACAGGTTCCCGGTTTGGAAAACTCGTGATGAATCTTTTTAATGAATTCTGCTTCGCAGATGCCCTCGGCTCTGGCTTTTTGTGGTGTGATTCCGGTGATGAGACAGGACATGGGACTGGGAATGAAATCATCAGCCGGCTGGCAATACATAACCAGAGGGTCACCAATGATGTTCAGGTCTTCGTCTGTTCGGATACCGGCAAACTGGCTCGCCCGGTCTCGGCGAGGATCCTTACCAAAAGTCTCAAAGTCGTACCAGTAGATACTTGGGGTAGCCAAAACTTGTATCCTGTGATGTCTCTAGCGATTGCCAGCTTCCTTTCCTGTGAAACATCATAACACGCCCTCCGAAGTGCTCTCACCCGGGGTGCTATTCGTCTGAAGCCCCCAATTGTAGTAGACTCGCTGGGTTTGTTTGAGCCCGACACCGGCTCGATTTACCCCTCGTTCAACCCACGGCAAGGCTCAGAAGTATGGAATTTCGCGGCGCTCATATCCTCAGTGTTACCCAGTTTGAGCGCGATGATGTCGAACAGGTTTTCCAGGTAGCTGACAGCATGGAGCCTTATGCCCATCGCCTTCGAATTAGCAAGGCTCTGGATGGCGCCATATTGGGTAACATGTTTTTCGAACCCAGCACCCGTACTCGCGTTAGTTTTGGCTGCGCGTTCAACTTGCTGGGCGGCCATGTGCGGGAAACTACCGACGTTAAGTCATCGTCGATCACTAAAGGCGAATCTCTCTACGATACCGCTCGGGTAATTAGTGGCTATTCTGACGTTGTCGTAATGCGGCATCCGCAGCCGGGTTCTGTTGCTGAGTTCGCCAAAGCAAGCAGGGTTCCCGTAATTAACGGCGGCGACGGCCCCAATGAACATCCTTCTCAGGCACTTTTGGATCTGTATACCATCAAGAAAGAACTACAATCGAAGCAGCGCAGCATCGATGGAATGCACATCGCTATGGTGGGTGATCTTAAACATGGTCGCACCGTACACAGTCTGTCTCAATTGCTGCTCCTATATAAGGACATTACATTTAGTCTGATATCCCCGGCCGAATTGAAAATGCCGGACTCCATTGTCAATGAGCTACGCAATGCGGGCCATAAAGTCGTCGAAACAGAAGATATGGAAGCCGGGCTGGCAGACAACGATACCGTATATCTCACCCGTATTCAGGAAGAGCGCTTTGAAAACAAGCTTGAAGCCGATATCTATCGCGGCCGCTTTCGTCTTAATCAGGCCATATACACCCGCCATTGCCAGCCTAATACGGTGATTATGCATCCCCTGCCCCGGGATTCACGGGCAGATGCCAATGAATTAGATAATGATTTGAACCAGCACCCAAATCTGGCCATATTCCGGCAAACTGATAATGGGGTACTAGTGCGCATGGCGCTGTTCGCGCTTATACTGGATGTCGCTGACAAGATCGAAGATAACGCTAGCGAAGTAAGCTGGTATACCGAAAGCCGTTTTGACTGATTAGACAAGAGACAAGAAAAACAGGTAGGACCATTATGGGATTCAATGATTTACTGAAAATGATGATCGACAAGGACGGTTCCGACCTGTTCCTGACTACCGGCGCGCCTCCCAGCATGAAGGCGTTCGGCAAACTGGTCCCGCTGATTGACAAGAAACTGCCTGAAGGCATGGTTAAGAAGATCGCCTACCAGATAATGAGCGATGAACAGATCAAGGAATTCGAAACCAGCCCGGAAATGAACCTCGCCGTGGCAGACCCAGATATTGGCCGTTTCCGTGTAAATATCTTCCAGCAACGGGGGGAGATAGGCATTGTGGCTCGTAATATTAAAACCGAGATACCCGATGCCGCTTCCCTGGGATTACCACCGGTGCTCTCAGAGCTGATTATGAGCAAGCGCGGCATCATTCTGTTTGTTGGCGGCACTGGTTCTGGCAAGTCCACGTCACTGGCTGCGTTGATAGACTATCGGAACAAGAATAGCGATGGTCATATCATTACCATTGAGGACCCTGTGGAATTTATCCATCCTCATCAGGGCTGCATCGTAAACCAGCGGGAAGTCGGCGTAGATACTAATTCTTATGAAGATGCTCTGAAAAACACTCTGCGACAAGCGCCAGATGTAATTCTTATTGGTGAGATCAGAAGCCAGGAAACAATGGAGCATGCCCTGGCATTCGCTGAAACCGGTCATCTTTGTCTGTCAACGCTTCACGCGAATAATGCGAACCAGGCTCTGGACAGAATCATTAACTTCTTTCCCGATGAGCGCCACAAACAGTTGTTCCTTGATTTGTCATTAAATCTGGTTGCTTTTGTCTCCCAGCGACTCATTCCAACCGTAGATGGCAAACGTGCTGCTGCTATCGAAATACTGATCGGAACTCCCCGTGTACAGGATCTGATTAAAGGCGGCAAGGTCATGGAAATTAAAGAGGTAATGGAGAAGTCTGAGCAGCAGGGAATGAAGACTTTCGACTCCGCCCTCTTCGATCTCTACAAGTCAGGCAAGATAAGCTATGAAGAAGCACTCAAAAATGCGGATTCCAAGAATAACCTGCGCCTCAAGATTCAACTGGCCGAAGGCAAGAGCGGCGATGAAGAGGAAGATCTGGAGGATGAAGATGAGAGCGGCGGCCTTTCTCTGGTAGGCAAAGACGACGAAAGCCCGATGGCCTTCTAGTAGCAGAATATCTATGCTCGGACTCGAAGATTATCTGGCAATGGATGCCACTGCCATGGTCAAGGGCGTAGAGACTCGACAGTTCACTGCCCAAGAACTCATGCTTTGTGCGATTCAGCAAGCGGAGAAACTTAACCCACTACTGAACGCCATCAATTGTTCTATATATGAACAGGCACTGAAACTTTCGCAAAATACCAGCCCGTCTCCCATGGGCGGCCTGCCCTTTCTGATCAAAGACCTCAGCGATCTAGAAGGAGTGGAAAGCAAGAAAGGTAGCCAGCTTTTCGGCGGGGAAATAGCCAGTAAGAATGCCGCCATCGTTCAGTGCTATGTGAAAGCTGGTCTGATTCCGATCGGCAAAAGCAACACTCCGGAATTTGGGCTCACCATAACAACTGAACCGCTGGCCACAGGGATCACACGTAATCCCTGGAATCTTGAATACTCGACCGGTGGCTCCAGTGGCGGCTCTGCCTCCGCTGTTGCAGCAGGTATAGTACCTGTAGCGCATGCCACGGACGGTGGTGGGTCTATCCGTATACCGGCAAGTTGTTGCGGCCTGTTTGGACTCAAGCCCTCCCGTGGCCTTACTGCAATCGAATCAGGGCTTGCGGATTCCTGGAGCGGCATGAGTGTCGGACACGTTGTAAGTCGTACTGTGCGGGACAGCGCGCGCTTTCTCGAACTAATCAGTCTGGACGAACCAAAAATATTCCCGAGACCAACGATTTCTACAAACTTCTCCGAACAACTCGACATCTCAAGTCCTCTAAGAATAGCCGTGTTAACAAAACACCCCTTCGGCGAACCCATAGATACTGACTGCATTAATGCTGTTAACGAAGCAGTCAGGACCTGCAGTGAGCTAGGCCATGAAATAATGGACCTCGATCAGTTGCCGGATTACAAATCAGCAGCCAAGGCCATGAATAGCCTTATCGCACTGCACACCTTTCAGACCGTGAGTAAGCGAGTGAACGAGTTGGGGCTGGAGATTGAATCCGCACCGATGGAAACATCGACCCGTCAGATGGCGCTGTATGGTCAGAGCCTTGGAATAAACGATTACACACAGGCGATGGAAAGGCTCCACAGAGTTGCCGAAGAAGTACAGCTGTTTCACCAGGGTGTGGACCTTGTGCTATCACCAGTATTGGCACGAACGCCAGCCAGGATTGGATGGCTCGATATGAATAGCGAAGATGGAGAGGAATACGTCAGTCGCTATAAGTCCTATGGTGGATTCACTGCCCTGCAAAACGGAACCGGGCAACCGGCGATGTCTATTCCCATGGCCGAAACTAATGAGGGTGTGCCAATTGGTGTTATGTTTTCTGCCGCCTGGGGAGCCGATCAAACACTGCTGCAGCTGGCTGCTCAGATAGAATCAGCCAGACCCTGGCAACAGTTGGCTCCAATGGCCACTGCTGCTGATTCTGAGTTAATCAGTCTTGGTTAAAGCATCAGGCATCTTGTCTCTATACAGGATCACCGTGGCAATTCTGTTGCAATGCATTACAAATTAATGCGCACAAGCCAGTACAATACAACGATCTACTGCACCATGAGTCGGGAGAAAACAATGAGAAAAGCCCTGTTCGCCACTCTGCTAGCCACGACAAGCACCATGGCAATTGCACAAGACAGTACCATCCCACGCACCGAATGGGGTGTACCGGATTTCCAGGGTTACTGGCGCAATAACACCGTAATGCCATTTCAACGAGCCCAGGAGCTGGGCAACCAGCAGGCCTTCACGCCCGAAGAAGCCCACCGACTTGAGCGTGCCGCCCAGGAACGGGTAGAAAAAGACAACGAGCCATTGGATCCAAATCGCCCTGCCCCGGAACTGGAAGCCCTGCCACCTGTTGGAAACTATGACCTTTTCTGGACAGATCGAGGCATGTTCCTGCCAACAATCAATGGCGAATATCGCACTTCCGCGATTATAGACCCACCCAATGGTCGCATTCCGGAGCGGATCGAAGACTACACTCGCTTTGGTTTCAATCGCACCAATGACGGACCCGAGGGTCGCGGTCTGGGCGAACGCTGCCTGTTGTCATTCGGCAATTCTTCCGGACCGGTCATGTCGCCGGTGATGTACAACAGCCATTTCCAGATTAATCAATCACCAGGATATGTAGTGATTACCGTGGAGATGATTCACGATGCGAGAATCATTCCTATCAGAAATGACCGGGACGAACTTAACTCGGCTGTACAGCAAAAATGGATGGGAGACTCAATTGGCCGTTGGGATGGCGATACGCTGATCGTTGAAACCAAAAACTATAATCCATGGCAGTCTTATCGTGGTGCTTCTACCGAGAATCTGACAGTTATCGAAACCTTCCGTTTTGAAGGCGACGATAAACTTGTCTATGGATTTACCGTCGATGATCCCAGCGTTTATTCCGCCCAGTGGAGTGGCGAAATGCCAATCACTCGCATGGACGAGCCTGTCTTCGAGTATGCCTGTCATGAAGGCAATTACGGCATCATCGGTATACTCGCAGGTGCACGCCGCATTGAGGTCATGGAAGATCTTGGCATGGAACGAGCCATTCAGCAGTAACCGGGCCAAAACTCAATAAATCCATTTCTTGAATTAGCACGTATAAAGAGGCAGGAAGCCTGCCTCTTGTACGCTTGCTTTTGTTTACCATTGCCCCATCCCGGGATTAGTGGGGCAATCACTATCTAATAATAAGGCCTTCATAAAGGCTGTCCGCAGCAGAGAATCAATTCAATTATGATTACCTTACACCACCTGGAGTACTCCCAATCCTTTCGGATCCTCTGGTTGCTGGAAGAGATTGGCGATGACTATGAGTTAGAACTTTATAACCGCAATAAGGAAACTTATCAGGCTCCACCGGACTACAAGGCTCTGTCACCGTTAGGTTCTGCACCTGTCATTACTGATGGCGACATGGTGCTCGCAGAATCCAGTGCTATTGTGGATTACATTCTCGATAAGTACCCAAACAGCAATCTGAGACCGGCCATTGGTAATGAGAACCGCACCCGCTATCTCTTCTGGTTTCATGCATCGCAAGGTTCAATGATGTCACTAATGCTGATGGAGGCGGTGTTTCAGATATTGATCGGCCGGGTTCCATTCCTGTTACGAGGAATTATTCGTGGTGTTTTGGATCAGGCGTCGACCCGCTTGATCAAACCCCGTATGGAGAGCCTGCTTAAGATTGCTGAAGAAGATCTTGCCAGCAAGCCCTGGTTTGGAGGTGACGAACTGAGTGCTGCAGATATCTTACTTTGCTACCCCATGGAGTCGGCCAGATCACGGGGTTACATCTCAGCAGCACATAAAAACTGCAACGCCTGGTTAGAGCGTGTTGCGAATCACCCCAGCTATCAACAGGCACGAAAGAAGGACGATCGCGATAGCATTGTGCTCAAAGTTTAGGAAGCGCTTCCTTCAGTCAAAAAAAGAGAGGCCGGGGCCTCTCTTTTGATCTTCCTGAATCCAGTAACTGAATCAGAAAGTGTACCGCAAACCCATTCCGTAGGTAGTGCCATACTCGTCGTATTGCGAAAGACGAGAACGATTCCCAAAGTAGTAAAACTCCGGCTCATCATTCAGGTTAATCGCTTCTGCCGTGATCATCAGATTTTCATTTACTTCATAACGAGCCGTCAGATCAATCTGGAAGAAATCGTCGGTATAACGATCACTGAGCGGATCATCGCCTATTTCGTCCAGGAATTCACTGCGGTAGTTACCAGCCAGGCGCACATCCCATGGACCAAGATCGTAACCGACTGAGACGTTGCCAGTGTGCTTGGCTTGTTTGAAGAATGGAATCGTACGCTGTCCGTATACTGATGCAGGTGGCAACGAAGTTTCACCATCGGATAATGTGTAATTCGCCACGAAAACCAATCCGTTGTCCAGTGCAGTCTGGAACGACACCTCGAAACCTTGGATGTCAGCATCATCAGTATTGATAAAAGTACCAGCCACATCATAAAGCTGACCTCGGAACATCGTATCTTCGGCTTCCACTTCAACGATGGCGTCATCTATCTGCTTGAAAAACACACCTGCACCGAAGAATGTTGCATTACCTAAGTAGTGCTCGTATGTCAGGTCAAAGTTCCAGGCAGTAGTAGCATCCAGATTTGGGTTACCGCCCTCAATCTCATTGTCTTCCGTGTTTATGATCGCACCGGCATTGGATTCCTGAAAACCAGGTCGCACCAGTGAGCGAAACAGTCCAACGCGAACTACCTGTTCATCGCTCACGTCGAACTTGACGTTCAAAGATGGTGCCCAGAACCCATAATTGTTTTCGAACAATGTATTACCAGTGAACATATCGCCGTCAAAACCCTTGCCCCGGTAGGTAGTGTCTGTATCTTCATAACGCAGACCATATACCCAGGTAGCATTGTTGGTGACTGTGGTTGCCATTGCATAGGCCGAGAAGATATCTTCCTCAGTTATCCAGTCAGCGGGAATAGACTCTTCCTCCTCATCACCACTAAACTCAAATAAAGCACCCGGCGTTGCGCAGGCAGCTGTGCCATCTGACAAGGTAAGAGAGCCAGAGCCCAGGCTACCTATGAATGCTTTGGGTTGCTCAAACGTACCTGTTGGACCTGAAACAGTATTCAGAAACTGCTCGTTCATCGTGAAATCACCCTGGGCCAGCGCAATATCGTCTATGGGCTCATAGGCACAAAAATCCAGCATATTTAGTTTTTCACGTTGACGAATCTTAAGACCATACTGAATCTCGGTCGTATCGTTGAGCGCAAAATACATGTCGACCTTACCGCCAACGTCTTCGTCAGTGTTCAGAGTAAACTCACGCTCGAAGGCATTAAGATTGAAATTCGCTGGATCGTACAAGGGTGCTGGAAAAGTCACTACAGGTTGCTCGGGATCAGAGTTGTCGTAAGTAATCGGTAAATCAAACTCTTCACTGCGGTAGATCACGGCCTGGCGATCACGATCATCCTGCTCTGCATCGGAAGTAAAGAACTCGAACTCTGCACGATGACGATCATTGAGTTGTAGTTCCGCTCCCAGGCGAAGGGATGTAATTTCCCGAATCTCAGTTCTGTTTCGACTCTCGGAGTCTGCACGAGCTGTCGGATAGCTGAAAACATTGCCATTAACCTCGGCATCGTTGTCTTCAATGCTGTCACGGACTTCCCACTTCGCTCGCCATTCCGTGTCGGCGTACTCATTGTGGAAAATGTGGGCAAAATAGCGATTACCCGCGTCACTCTGATAATCCAGGGCAAGCACAACACCTTCCCGCTCACGGGTCAGATCATAGAAACGTGTTTCGTAGTCGTCGTTAGGTGCAACATCGCCCCAACCACCATTCTCATTGTTGTGAGCGATGATGCGGCGGGACTGATCGCTAAGTACGATAGCTGCACCGAACTCCCCTTCTCCCATACGCCAGCGATTGGTAAAGGTGGCGGCAAGCTTGGGATTGTCAGCGTCCTCGGTCAGTTCGTTATAGGATGTTTCTGCTTTCAGGCGAACGAACATGTCGTCATAGGAGAATGCAGTGATAGTTTCAAGATCGATAGCACCACCAATGGTGTCAGCGTCCAAATTTGGTGTCAGAGTCTTGTAGACAGTCATACTATCCAGCAGGTCAGAAGGCACTCCATCGAGAATCATGCCGCGGCGATCTTCGGGCGCTGCTGTACTTACACCGTTAATGGTCATGGCGTTGAGGTCAGTATTCATACCACGTACGGTGACATAGCGTCCCTCACCCTGGTCATTTTCCACCATGATGCCGGATATACGGCGGAGTGACTCAGCCACGTTAATGTCGGCAAAATTTCCCAGAGCATCTGAATCGATTACTCCAGCTACTTTGTCTGAGTCACGCTGCTTTTGGATTGCACTTTGCAGACTCGCGCGGGAACCACGCACCAGGATTTCGTCGATAGATTCTTGTGCAAAAGATGGAGCCACGGAGGCAACTCCAATCGCAATTGCTAATGTTTTGCGGGGTAAATACTTCTTCATTGAGCCTTCCCTTGATAGCTAAAAGAATTTGCGGTGACACAATACAAGGGGGCTGTGACTGTTTAATTACATAAAGAAGTCAGAAATTTTACAGTATAGAAAAAAGGTGCCAGATGTCATTATTTATTTCAGATTCTTTACCCACCTGACATAATCTGCACAACTACAGTGCAAGAGCGGATTCGATATCTTCCCACGACAGGTATTTGAAATTTTGGGTATCTTCAGGCAGTGTGTTGAATCCATCCTGCACCACCATCATTCCCCTACTGTACCGAGAACCAAGAGGTGTGCTGGTAACCGTAAGGCCATCAGTCTCCTGGGAACCGTCGACACTGCTATCTGCACGATCTGTCACCATAAAACTACCTCTGTAGGCAAAAGGCGGCAGCCTCTCATAGAGGGCGTAGCTGAAGTTACCCTGAACTGACACCACCAGATAACCCGTTGCTCCTTCCACATAAAGACTCATTCCTTCTACATCAGCTGCCAGAATGAAGTCGTCGATCTCCATTACGGTTCTGAATTCTGCTGACTGCTCATGGTTTGCCGATACGGCGTAGATGCCTTCATTTTCTACTCCTACAAAAAGACGCTGCTGAGAATCGTCCGCCACGCAGCCTTCCGGTTGACTGGATACTGCAAACTGCCTGACAAGGGTGGCACCAATCTGAATCGGATCGGACCCGGCTGGCGTATCTAGCTCTTCCAGCAGCCACTGTTGATAGCGGCCATCAGTATCGTTTACAAATATTTGCAGGCCCTCTGTATTCTTAAACATGCAAAGCCCATAGGGTTCAGTCAGCCCGGTATCAATTTCACTGTCTCGTAGCCAGCTCAATTCCCCAGCCTTGCTTATCAGAAAAAGGCTCACGGTGTTATTGGTTCGATTACTGGCAGCGGCAACAGCAGACCATTCGCTATCGTCATCCAGGTAACGCAGATCCACATTGTTTGTTCTACCAGCAGCTATGAACTGCTGCCGACGTCCGTCCAGATCGTACACCTCGATACCAGCTTGCTTATCTGTGCCAATCACAAGGCTGCTGGCCGGATCTTCCCGGTTTATCCATATCGCCGGATCGTCTGCCGCATCATTACCACTGCCCACCGGATCTGTTTCGGTGATTGCCGTAATTGTTACCACATTTGGCGGCGCTGGAGCTGGCTCTTCAAGCGCACAAGCAACCAGTAAGGAAAGTAGAATCAGAGAGAAGATAACGCGTACTGCTGAAATCATTTGAGGGCCCGAAAATCGAATTAGCTGGGTGAATGGTAGATCAAACCTGTTGCATTTTTGCGACAGGCTGGTCATTCAGCTTAGATACTGGAAATCGGGAAAAATTAACTTAGAGAGCTCCGTGACGCTTGGCTGTCACTTCAGCCATGATGGCAATGGCGATTTCAGCGGGAGTTTTGCTTTCAATCTGGAATCCGATCGGGGCGTGGAGAATATCAATTTCATCTTTGCTTAAGCCCAGTTCGGGCAGTCTCTCCCGACGGGCTGCAGAGGTACGTTCGCTCCCCATGGCTCCTACATAGAAAGCATCGGTCTTGAGGGCTTCCATCAGCGCCATATCATCCACCCTGGGGTCATGGGCAAGCGCAATAACGCCACTATAGGGATTACTGAATCTTTCTCTAACCACATCGTCGGGTAGTCGCGAAGTGACTTCCACCCCATCTACATGCCAGTTGTCCAGGTAATTTGGCCGCGGATCGCAGAGCATAACGTCGTATTCCAAGGCCAGAGCCAACTCCGCCACATAACGAGCCACGTCCCCAGCACCTAACAATAACAACCGATACATGGGACTGAGACTATGCTCCATCACATCGTGTTCAATCAAAACCGATTGCTCTGAGCTTTTGCCTGAAACGGTAATCTCGCCAGTCAATAAGTCCACGTGACGACTGACTGATGCATGGTTCTCAAGGTCCGACTGTAGCCGGTTGAACACCGCTCTATTTGAATCCGTCGGATCGATATATTCGAGCAACACATGAAGTTGGCCGCCGCAGGGAAGCTTGAGACGAGCCTGTTCTTCCGCCGTGACCCCGTACTTTACCTTGAAGGGCTTACCACCTTCTTCGTCATACAGTTTCTTGAGACTGCCATCCCGCAGCTGTTCGAGAAAATCTTCCTCAATACAACCACCGGAAATCGACCCCATCAACTCACCGTCCAGAGTACAGGCCATCATCGCCCCGATGGGGCGGGGCGATGATCCCCAGGTTTTCAAAATGGTACAAAGCCATACCGGACGGTCAGATTCCAACCAGGCGGCGACGTGGGTCACAATTTGTTGCTGACTGCTTAACATGCAAACTCCGGAGATTCAGATTGAATCATTTTACTCCAATTCTGCCCCCGGAACGTCTGTTTTATACAGTGCGTGTCTTCCATTTTCCGCGGCGGAAAACCAGCACACCCACCACACAGCTCAACATGTCCGCCGTGAATACTGCCCAGAACACACCTTCCGGTCCTATACCGAGAGTAATGGCCAGCATATAGGCCATTGGCACCTGCACTACCCAGAAACACAGTACGTTGATATATGTAGGTGTCATGGTATCTCCGGCCCCGTTAAAGGCCTGGATTACAGCCATTCCAAACCCCCAGCCCACATATCCATAGGCAAAGATATAGAGACATTGAATGGCGTAAGCTAGTACGTCGTCATCTTCGCTGAAGAAACCAGCAATTTGTCGTGCGAACACGTACATAATCACCGCCGCTATCGCCATGTAAGCGGCGTTGTATTGGGCCACTTTCCAGGTTGTCAGTTCTGCTCTATCGGCCAACCCCGCTCCCAGATTTTGCCCAACCAGAGTCGCTGTCGCATTACTCAAGCCCCAGGCGGGCAGGATGCTGAACATCACTATACGTACGGCAATGGTGTAACCCGCTACCGCCTCACTCCCGAATCCGGAGACGATTTGCATCAGGAATACCCAACTGGCTGTCGCCACCAGAAATTGTGCAATACCGCCAAGAGAAATACGCACAAGAGATAAAACGATATTCATGCGCAGCCCTAGCTCCCGCCAGTGCAACTGAATGCGGCCGCGACTGGTAAGCAGGAAATACAAGCCATACGCCATACCGATACTACGACCGATGTTGGTGGCTACCGCCGCACCGGTCACGCCCAATTCAGGGAACGGCCCGTAACCATAAATCAGACATGGATCGAGAATAATATTAATCCCGTTTGCCAATGTGAGTGCCCGCATTGCAATCGATGCATCGCCGGCGCCACGGAATATGGCATTGATCAGGAACAGAAAGACGATACTGAAGCAGGCACCAAACATGATGCGTGTATAGGTCTGCCCTGTTTCGATAACGGCATCGTCCGCACCCATCAAGCGCAAAATATCTTCGGCGAAAAAAATACCTATCAACCCCACAACAACCGACACAAATGCACCGAGCCAGATCACCTGCCCCGCTGCTATGGCAGCAGCTTCCGGATCCTTCTCACCGATACGCCTTGCGACCATCGCGGTAGCACCCATAGAGAGACCAATGGCAATTGCATATAACAGGGTGATTACCGCTTCTGTTAAACCAACTGTAGCCACAGCATCTGTACCCAGACCTGATACGAAGAAAATATCGACGATGGCGAAAACTGATTCCATCGCCATTTCAAGAATCATGGGTACCGCCAACAGGAACGTAACCCGTCCAATTGACCCGGTTGTGTAATCGATATCACTGTCACCAGCGATTGCCTGCTTAAACAATTGCCAGAAGTCTTTAATTTTTGCTGCTGTCATTACTGCTGTCCTTAAAACTGCTATGCGCAATTCCTGAGATTCGAAAAAGCGGATAGGAAAATTCGAAAATAAAAATAGCCTGAACTAAAAGCCAGACAACAGTATTCGGGCGGGCGTATTTCAGGTACGGATTAATCCTGAGGAATACAAAGGGAAGTGTAATGTCTTACCAGATAAACTACTGCGAACAGTAGTGCGCGATAACCGCTGACTGACTTAGGCTGCTACGCCTTCGCTTGGGAAACGTAGCTTGGTTAGATCAAAAAGAAACATTGGCCTTACCTCGCTGAAGAAAACGAGCGCATTATATAGCGCATATCAGGAAATGTTCCAACATTTTTTTGAGTCAGCTGTTAGTGAACAAATCAGCCAGACAGATTAAGAAGACTATTCAAAGTAAGAGAGGTGCTAGCCGAAACAGGAAATTGTTTTCCCTGGTTGTGCAATCAATGAACTTTTTCATTTCAGTAATAGCCAGCACAAAAATCTTTGGCGATCCGCACTCAGACATGCGCTGAAGGTCCTGGCGCGAGTAAATTCGTCTTTGTTCTCGCTCCTGTATCATTTGACGAACGCTGGGATCAAAGAGCGAACGAGCAATCAGGGCAGCGTCGCTCTTGTCTACCATTCTGTTCATATTATCCTGCACACGGTTGCTGGCATCAGAATACATGGTAATCGTAGTTTCCAGCTCACTCATGAGAAACTCTCCCAGGCCTTCAGGTATATCCGCATTGGCCAGGTTAGCGGCTAACAAGCCTGTATTGGCGGAAAGCGTGCTGATGGTACGATCGGTTCGGCTGCGTTCTACGACTGGATTATGAAAATCATAGATCGCCTTCGCTTCAGGAGATTGCTCGATATAGGCATACTCCGGCTCTTCCTGGGTAACACAGCCCATGGCACCAGTCTGTCGCTGCAGGTTGGTACAGGTAGATGCCCAACCACGATCTTCTTCCCTGGTTGAAGTATCCTGCTCCACTGCACTGCGAATGATATCCAATGAGGGCAGTGGAAGTGGTCCAATTGTCTCTTGAGAATCGGCTTCTTCGGCGAACTCAACTTCCAATTCCGTTTCCGCCACCAATTCAGCAGGTATCTCGTTCTCGGTAGCAGGTTCCGGCTCTGCGACCGGTTGTTCCTCAGGCTCTTCAACTACTTCTTCGACTTCCACTTCCGCCAGGGTCTCTTCCATCTCGACTTCGCTCAGCTCTTCGGGGATTTCTTCAATTTCCTCCAGCGGTTCCAGCAACGGATTTTCAGGAAGCAATCGTACCTGCACTTGCATGGGTGGGCTGATCACATGCTCTTCCGGTTCCAAATTAATCAATACACCACCTGCAATCAGATGAAGAATCAGACTACACAGCAGTCCGGCCAACAGCAGGCGGCGATCGGTGAGACGCTGCAGAAGAGCAAGCAGCTGTGAATCAACTTCTTTATCGAGAAAGGAAGCATCATTGGATGCATCAAAGGCAGGTATGGTGGGTTCTTGTGCCGGCTGCCCCATGCCATCATCGACAGAATAGTCCTTCAGCTCGCCGAACTCGTGCAGCTGCAAGTCCTCAGACAGCTCAAATTCCCCCAGGGCAGGTGATTGCTGACCCTCAGCATCTTGCCAGTGAGAATCCTCACCCTCCCCCAGACCTATGACTTGCTGATCCAAGGCTGGTTTTGCCGTCTGTTCTTTATGCTTACTACTTGCTGCCACCCTGCTTTCGACCCCGGCTTAAGCAGATTGCCGTGATTAATTCACGATCTATTATCTGCGACAACCCGGGGTCTGCAAGGTTCCGCCTTTTATATGCGCTTTCCCGCTTGTTATGTGCGCATTCCGGGGTGGGCCTATGCGTGCTTCCACGCGTAAGCCCTGGGATTCAAGCGAAATTCAGCTCCGGAGCGCGAGCCCCGGCTTCAAGATTCAGCAGGAATGACTTGGTTTCCAGCCCGCCACCGAATCCCGTCAGCTTGCCATTACTGCCTATTACCCGATGGCAGGGAATGATTACTGGAATGGGGTTTATGCCATTGGCGGCACCCACGGCACGGGAAGCCTTGGGCTTGCCGATATGTTTCGCCAGTTGACCATAGCTCCAGGTTTCGCCATAGGGAATTTCGGTCAATGCCTGCCAGACCTGTTGCTGAAAGTCAGTGCCTTGTGGCGATAGCTCCAGATCAAATTCAGTTCGCTT
Source organism: uncultured Pseudohongiella sp. (assembly GCA_965227685.1). Lineage (GTDB taxonomy): Bacteria > Pseudomonadota > Gammaproteobacteria > Pseudomonadales > Pseudohongiellaceae > UBA9145. The sequence continues at coordinate 1,154,028 of CBDDGA010000002.1, forward strand.
GCCGGCAAAGTACTCGTCCAGCTGCTTGATTACTGTCTTGAATGCAGACTTCTTTTCTACCCAGTGGCTTTCATGGCGTCGTGCCATCGAACCACCCGGAAATCCCAAGAGGGACAGAGCATTCTCATCACCGGCTAACAACAACTTTCCAATGGGTGAATCGTAGTAGTGATAGTAAGTAGTCATAGGATTGGTCCCGTTTTGGTAATTAGGAATTCTGTTTCCGCCAGCCATGGTTTCGCCATAGCAGGATTACGGTATAGGCGCGCCAGGGTTGCCAGGGCTCGGCTCGCTCTTTCAATTGTTTAGGGGTAAGGGTTTCCCCTTCCTGCTCCGCGGCTGCGCGACGCAAAATCAAATCAGAGTAAGGAAAGGCGTTAGGATCATTTAAGGCCCGCATGGCTATGTACTGTGCTGTCCATTCGCCAATGCCTTTAATCTCGCAAATTCCTTTAATGAAATCATCGGTATCTACACTGCAGTCTATTTTGAGTGAGCCCTTGTCCACTTCATTTGCCAGTGCCTGTATAGCCTTAATGCGAGCACCAACAATGCCCAGGTCATCCAGACTACCTTTTTTCAACACGGCCGATGAGGGAAAGGTATGCGTCAGATTCGGGTTAGAGCTTTCGTAGACCTCGCCATGGCGATGAACGATCCGCGACACCAATGTAGAAGCAGCCTTCACTGTGACCTGCTGACCGAGAATGGCACGAACAGCAACCTCCAAACCATCCCAGCATCCCGGCACTCTAGAGCCAGGAAATCGTTTAACCATAGGTCGTAACAGTTTGTCTTTGCTCAAAAAACTAGCAATTTGTTCGCTGTCTGCACGGAGATCGAATATGGATTTGATGCGGTCGATAATGTGGTACAAATGGCGCGATTCAGAGTAGTTAATCGTTACATCGATGGCATTCTGCTCCGACAAAAACTGTGCATGAAAGTCCCCTTGCACGCCATCCAGCACGAAACTGCGGCTATAACTATCCTCGGTTACCCACTCCACCCCGGGAATAGCTCGATAGGCGAGAAAAGCCAGCACAGCTTTCCAGTCATATGGTGGCCGGTAACTGAGCGAAATCTGTATTCCTTCTGCGTCAGCGACCACTTTTGATTTCACACCACGGCGTTTTTCCCGTAATTGTTTGGGTGATCGACCATAAGTGTTGTTAAACACTGAATTGAAGCGGCGTACGCTGCCGAAGCCCGAGGCAAAGCATATATCGGTAAGATTCATGTTAGTTTCGTCCAAAAGCTTCTTGGCGAAATGCAGGCGGCGGGTTTGCGCGACTTCGACTGGCGATGCCCCGAGGTGTTGCTGAAACAAACGGCTTAATTGTCGTGAACCGATATCCAGTTGTGCCGCCAGATCCTCTACCGATCCATCATCCAGAAAACCCTGATCAATCATCTGTAGTGCCCTGCTCACCTTCCAGGAGGAGCCACTCCAGGCTGGGGTTCCCGGGGAAGATTCTGGCCGGCAGCGCAGACAGGGTCGAAATCCAGCGGCCGAAGCGGCTGCAGCCGATCGATATAGCTGCACATTTTCCTTACGTGGCACTCGCACCGGGCACACTGGCCGACAATAAATACCGGTTGTCAGCACACCAACAAAAAATCGACCATCGAACCGAGGATCTCGGGTTTGGCGAGCATCTTCATAGTCGTCTGGATTGAGGAGGTTTGCAGTTGTCATAGTTCCGTCTCTCTATGGACAACAATCATACTCTTAATCGTCCCAACTATTAGCCGTTTTCGGACATTGTCATCCAGAAAATTCTATCGACATTCCGAGACTTCGGAGATGAATTGGAAACAAGTGCACACCTCGCGTTTCATAAGGTCTCTAGGCGTTTCGAACCTCGCTGAGGTATAGTAGCGCCCTCCTCAGCGCCGCCCGCCCTGTGCAGAAAGCCGGCCAAACAGACTTCATGTAACACATTAGGAAAAAGCAGAAATACAATGAGTGACAAGGACTTACGAAAACATTCAAAGATTATGGTTGATGGCGTTGAACAGGCTCCGAGTCGAGCCATGTTGCGCGCAGTGGGCTTCGAAGACGAGGATTTTGCCAAGCCCCAGATCGGCATCTGCTCCACCTGGTCTATGGTGACTCCCTGCAATATGCACATCAACAAGCTGGCGGACGACGTGAAGACAGGCACCGATCCGGCTGGCGGTAAAGGCATCATTTATAACGTGCTGACAATTTCCGATGGCATCTCCATGGGAACCGAAGGCATGAAGTACTCCCTGGTCTCCCGAGAAGTGATCGCTGACAGCGTTGAAACTGTCTCTGGCTGTATGGGACACGACGCTATTATCGCCATTGGTGGCTGCGACAAGAATATGCCCGGTTTGATGATGGGCATGGCCCGACTCAATCGCCCTTCTATCTTTATTTACGGAGGCACGATTCAGCCCGGCCCAAATCATACCAATGTAGTTTCCGTGTTCGAAGCTGTCGGTGGGCACGCCGCAGGGACGGTTTCCGATATTGAATTGAAACAGATTGAAGACACCGCCATTCCAGGCCCCGGCTCCTGTGGCGGCATGTACACCGCGAACACCATGGCCTCCGCCATAGAAGCTATGGGCATGAGCCTGCCAAACAGCTCAGCTCAGGATGCCATCAGCCCAGAAAAAGAAAATGATTGCGTGAGTGCGGGCGAAGCCATCATGCATCTACTGGAACACGACATTAAGCCTTCCGACATCATGACCAGGGCTGCGTTTGAAAACGCCATCAAAGTGACAATTGCTCTTGGTGGCTCTACCAATGCTGTACTCCACTTGCTTGCCATGGCCCATACCATCGGTGTTGAGCTTGAATTGGATGATTTCAATGAAATTGGCAAGACCATTCCAATGCTGGCGGACCTCAAGCCCAGCGGTAAATACCTCATGTCTGAACTCATCAAGATCGGTGGCATCCAACCGCTGATGAAGATGATGCTTGATGCGGGCATGCTGGATGGTTCCTGTATGACAGTAACCGGTAAGACACTGGCGGAAAATCTGGCCAATGTAGAACCTTACCCCGATGGTCAGGACATCATTCGCGCGCTGGATAATCCTATAAAAGAAGATAGCCACCTGCGGATTCTTCGCGGCAATCTGGCTCCAACCGGCTCTGTTGCCAAGATTACGGGTAAAGAAGGCCTTTCCTTCACCGGCAACGCACGAGTATTTGAATCTGAAGAAGATTGCCTGAAAGGGATACTGGATGGAACCGTAGTAAAAGATGACATATTGGTTATCCGCTACGAAGGGCCCAAAGGCGCCCCAGGTATGCGGGAAATGCTATCCCCAACTGCGGCAATCATGGGCAAAGGTCTCGGTGAAGATGTTGCTCTCATCACTGACGGCCGATTTTCGGGTGGCTCTCATGGCTTCGTTGTGGGACACGTGACCCCGGAAGCAGTTGAAGGTGGACCCATTGCTATCGTTCAGACCGGCGACCGTATCTCCATTGATGCGAAAGCTAATACTGTAAGCCTCGAACTGAGTGATGAAGAAATCGAAGCGCGGCTGGCTGACTGGAAGAAGCCAGAACCAAGATACAAACGTGGCGTGTTGGCCAAGTTTGCTGCTTCTGTGGCTTCTGCTTCCGAAGGCGCGGTTACTGACAAGTATTTGTAGCGTCGTCCGATAACGGGTAACACAACCTAGAAAAATAAATCATGCCCGAGTTCTTCACTAGTTTTGGCCCACTGCTCACCGACTCGTTCCTTCAGAGCGGCGCGCTGTGGGCTCTGACAAACATCCCTGGTTTCCCTCCCATCATTCAGACGGTGCACATCCTCGGCATCGCTGTGGTTATGGGTACGGCTGTTCTGTTGGGATTAAGAATTCTCGGACTCGCCGTTCCCTCACAGGGTCTTTCTGAAATGACCAACCGGATAATGCCCTGGTTCTGGTCCGCACTGATAGTCAACATAATATCGGGAGCGTTTTTCGTATTTGGGCGCCCCATGCGCTATTTCAACAACCCGGTATTTGCCACCAAACTGGCCTGTTTGTTGCCGGCAGTCCTGTTATTGGCTTTCTTCTTTATTATGCATCGTCGCAATGCCAGCTTCTGGGAACAACCATCACGTAAATGGCAAGCAAGGGGTATTGCCCTACTCTGGATTGTATTTATCCTGATGGTTTGTACAGCTGGCCGCTGGATTGCCTATCTCGAATACCTGGAATACCCATTGTGGTATATGGAACCTTACTTTGACGGTTCGGAGTACACGTTCTGGGTTGCCGTCGAAAACTGGGGCTTGTCCCAAATCATTGCCGCTACGAACTGGTTCCCTACTTTGGAAACCGTCCATGTCATCGCGGCGGCGATGGTTGTTGGCTCTATTCTGTGGGTTGATCTAAGGCTGCTTGGGATCGGCGCAACCAGCTACCCGATTCGCCTGTTAAACAATGAACTCATTCCCTGGACCTGGGGCGCATTTGTCATTGCTACTATTACCGGACTGGGCATGTTCATCACGCGGGCAGCGGGTCATCTTGAAAATCCTGCGTTTCAGTCGAAACTGGTCCTGCTTGTTCTGGCAGGTATCAACATGGCCTATTTTCATTTTAAAGTGTATAAGAATGTGGATAGCTGGAACACGGCTACTAACACCCCGGGTGATGTTAGGCTGGCTGGCTTCCTCTCTCTGTTTCTCTGGTCAGGAGTCATGTTGGCAGGAAGATGGGTTGGGCATATCGTTTAAAGCGTTATTCTCTTTACTTCCTGGGCTTCCTGGTCCTGGCAGCCCTTGTCGGACTTCTTTACCAATCAATTGCTACCGCCAATGACCTTGAGCGCTTCCCCCCACCAGGCGAGCTAATCGAAGTCGACGGCAGTCTTATGCATCTCCATTGCCAGGGATCAGGCAGCCCTACCGTTGTCACCGAACAAGGCCTGGGTGGATTCTCTTCTCTTTGGGATTTGGTTCACGCGGAAATTGCCTCTGTAACGCGGGTCTGCGCCTATGATCGAGTTGGCATGGGCTACAGCGAATACATCGGTCGCCCACTAAGCAACGACGAAGTCATCACCAGACTCCATACGCTACTAGAAATAGCTGGCGAAGAGGATGATCTTGTACTGGTTGGCTGGTCTGCTGGCGGCATATACATCCGGGATTATCAGCGCAAATACCCTGAACGCGTCAAAGGCATGGTGTTTGTCGATTCCAGTCATGAACAGCAGACTTCACGTTTACCTGTTCTCGAAGCAGATACAAGAGTTGAGGATGGCGACAGACTCATGGCACTGGGTCAGCATTTCACTCGCTTTGGTATTTTCCGCGCCACCGGGCTGGTAAGGCAAAGGATTAACTTCCTGGCCGTGGATGATTCGCTGAGGGAAAAAGCATTGGCCCAGTATCATTTCTCACATGCTCTTTCGGCCCAACTTGCTGAAGCAGAAGGATTTCGCAGCGATCTGGCCCTGAATAAAGAACTCACACCTTTAGGCGATATGCCGCTAGCAGTGTTAACTCAGGGTCGCCCGATAACGCTTTCAGAATCGGCACCAGAATTTCTGACAATGGATTATCTCCTGGAACAACGTGCTGTCTGGAATGAGTTACAAGAAGAACTAGCCGCACTGTCCAGTAATAGTGAGCACATCATTGCTACAGAAAGCGGGCATTCCATTCACTTTGATGCGCCTGAGCTATTGGTGGAAACTGTTCTTAATGTCGTTGAGAAAGTGCACCGTTAATTGGCAGGAACTAGAAAGCGCAGATTTTTCCTTGTATGTGAACAATTTGCGTATAAAAGTCATATTACTGACGTAGAGCACACGGCTGTCTTTAACCACAATTAAGTCCTACTTCATACAAAAGGTGGGACCAAGTAATGGAAATGAATGTTAATCGCGATCTGATACGAAAATTGCGCCTCGAGAACTCCTGGTCTCAGGAACAGTTAGCCGAAGAAGCCGGGTTGAGCTTACGCACTGTGCAGCGGGTGGAATCGGAGGGCATCGCTTCCCTGCAAACCCGTAAAGCTATCGCACGAGCCCTCGAAGTTTCACCGGCGGAACTAGACTTACTCGAGCCAGAAGAAACACCCAACTCAAAACGCTTCTTTAACCGAAATAAGCAATCAGAGATCATCCATAGTTTTAGCCCCGATTCGCTTCCGGCTTATTACCTGATGAATTCGGCACGAATGTTTCTGTATGGCTTTGTTTGGCTATGTCTGGCGACGAACCTATTTACAGCAGCCATCCTGATACTAGGCGGCATTTTCTTCTGGGAGTTAACACCGTTCACTATGCTTCAGAGTTCAGGCGCAGGAATTATTTCTACTCTCGTCTTCCTCGCACCTGCGCACCTGTTGTTTTACTGGTTCTACGTTCATCTGAAAGGCACCGAGGTACTCAAGCCGTTCAGCGAACAAGTCAGTGACTTCTCCAATAGCTGATGGCAAAGTTCAACTTATCAAGCAATCAAACCAGCAGAATGCAGACTTAGAAATGCCATTTGATGGGCAGCGACTGATATTCGGTGGTTTTTAAATGGTCTTGGATCAATAACGGTATTGAACACATAGTCAAATCAGTACTCGATTGAGCTGTATGAAAATGATCATCCGCCATCCAACCGAAAACGATCTCGATCGCTGCAATGAAATCGAATCTCTTTCTTACTCTCCAGATGAAGCAGCAACGAGAGAGAAAATCGAAACACGCATTCGCGACTATCCACAAGGCTTCATAGTGCTTGAAGCGGAAGATGAAATTGCTGGTTTTATTAATTCCGGCGCCACTCATGAGGTAGATCTTGCAAGTGAAGGGTTTAAGGGCCTGAACGGGCATGATCCTACAGGACCGCACATTGTCATTTTGTCAGTGGTCACCCATCCGGATTACCGAGGCCTGGGTATCTCTAGCAAACTCATGCATTATTTTCTCGACATGATGAGAGACATGGGTAAGTCTGATGTTTACCTGATCTGCCAGGAAGAATTGGTTCCAATGTACGCTAAGTATGGATTCCTGGATCTTGGGCCATCCAGTTCAAACCACGGCGGTAAAAACTGGAATGAGATGTCCTTATCCCTGAATTGACCCTGCTGTTGAAAGGAGTCGTAACAACAGATAACAGATAACAGATAGAGGCTGGGTGCCAATATAGAATTGGTGTACACTAATCAATCTCACCAGAAGCAACTCGAACCGTTTCTACATCACACAAACTATGAAGATTTCCTCATTAGCTGCTCTGTTCGCAATTTCTGCTATTGGCTTTTATGCTAATGCTCAACAACGCACACTTAACGACGGTGTTTATACCGAAGCCCAGGCGAACGCCGGCAAACAGGTTTACGAAGATAATTGCGTGGGTTGCCACAATGAACGCTTCTATCGACAGGCCTGGTCGAAATGGGAAAATCGTACGGCTGAGCAATTCTGGAATTACATTGTGGGTGAGATGCCTCAGGACAACCCCGGTTTTCTCTCCGACGGTGAGTACACCGATGTAAGTGCCTATATTTTTTCCATCCTGGATTTTCCAGCCGGAGACACACCCTTAGACCCTTACGACGGTGCCGATCAGATATTGATCGTACCGCACTGATTACTGTTCGGTAGCAACGCTAAATTGTGCATCCGAACGAGTCGCTGATTCTTCTCTGGCCGTTGCCAGGAATAACAGAGGTCCAATAGATCCCAGTGGCAAGGTAATTGCCACCCACGGCCATGGGTTGCGCCCTGTTCTTTTGGCTTCCGGTATCATCCAACTCAGTACCAGAATTACAGCGACAACCAGATCGGCAAATACCTGCCACCCCGCTGAGCTGTGGCGGTGATAGTCGAGTATTCCGATGTATCCGACATCAATCACGGCATAGATGCTCAACAGACTGAACGGAATGAGTAAAGCAATGGCCAATTGTTTTCTGTTCATGGCATTTCATCTCTTCGTTAGTAGATAATGAAATTTTCTGGCAATGAAGTAAGTCCCTCAATTACCTCTAAGGTAATTTTTAACAACCATTCCTGTAACCTAGGAGATAGTAGTGAGTACCCCCGAATTACAACCCACCCTGGAAGGCCCTCGCCTTACCCTTCGTCCCATAGCAGAATCAGACTGGGAAGGCCTGTTCAATGTCGCCAGTGATCCGTTGGTATGGGAACAGCACCCCGTGACTGATCGCTATAAAGAAGAGAACTTCCGCACATTCTTTGATGACGCCATTACCAGCGGTTCAGCACTTACCTTTGTGGATCGCCAATCAGGTACACTCATCGGCTCGAGTCGGTACAACGACTATGACGCGGAGAAAAGTGAAATCGAAATTGGCTGGACCTTCCTTGGCAAGGATTATTGGGGAGGAAGTTATAACCGGGAAGTAAAAAAGTTAATGCTGGAACATGCCTTTACTTTTGTCGATACCGTATTGTTCTGGGTAGGTGACACCAACTTTCGGTCTCAAAAAGCAGTCGAGAAAATCGGGGGCATTATGAGAGATGGTGAGTTCACTCGAAAACATGGCGACAATGAAGTGCCTTACGTGGTTTTCGAATTGCGTAAACGGGATTTCAATCTTTAGCTTACACACTCGAACGATAGCAGCGAATATACAACGATAAGATCGACCTCCGATATCACGGTTTGAATACGTTACTGCAGTGATGTTGTTTCTGTTTCTAGACGCGACACAGGTCCTGACTTGATTCGTTGCATCCCAATTACGGAGTGATACACTGAACCTGACTTACCGGCTCAGCAACCCATAGGGAGCCGGTAAACCATAATAAAAACAAAGGAGTGAGCATGAATATCGCTTCCCTGTTCTACCGGCTTAAGCCAGCGGTTCCATTGACCGCTTGCGCATTGCTGATAAGTCTTCTTCCTCAATATGTCCCCATTAGCCACGCGGAAGACGCTGGCAATCTCTACAATACAGCCGTCGATGTTCGGCTGGGACAACGCTATTTCGAGCGCCAATGTTCCCGCTGCCATGGCTTCGATGCCAAGGGCAATGACGAAGCTGGCGCACCCGACCTGACAGGTCGGTTACGCAATGCCAGCACCGATGCAGGAATATTCAATGTGATTCGTGAAGGCGTGCCTGGTACCGCCATGCTGCCGGCAGCAACTGATGTACCGGACCCCACAGTATGGCAGCTAGTTGCCTATATTAATTCTCTTCGCTACGACCCCTCTTCCGTTACTCTGGAGGGTGATGCAAGCAGTGGGCGAAATCTGTTCACGGGTAGAGGTGATTGTGATAGTTGTCATATGGTAGAAGGTCGCGGTGGAAGGCTGGGACCAGACCTGACCCGAATAGGTGAAGACCATACACCAGAAGATTTGATGATTGCCATGACCAATCCTCATGAAGAAGTTGCGCCACGCTGGTGGACTTTACGTGTCACAGGCGCTGACGGTGTTTCCCGCGAGGGCTTTCGCATGGGAGAAGATAGCTTTTCTTTACGCATTATGGATGTAGACGAAAACCTGTGGTCCTTCCGCAAGAGCCAGATTGAATCCTATGAAAGAATCGAAGAATCCACCATGCCCAGTTATGAAGGGGAATTGAGTGATGAAGAACTGGATGATCTCGTCGCCTATCTGTTCTCCCTCCGCCGTGAGGTATTACCACAATGAAAAGAATAAGCACTACGATACTTACAGCCCTTTCCGCGACATTTCTGTTTAATTCTCTGCAGGCCCAGGAAGATCAGCTATCCACCGTCATTACACCAGCGTTTTCTCCCATAACCTGGGAACGCCTGGTCGACGCCCGCAATGAACCGGAAAACTGGTTAATGTATTCCGGCACTCTGGATAGTCAACGCTACAGCCTGTTGGATCAAATTAATGTGGACAATGTTGATCAGCTGGAGATGAAATGGGCTTATCAGATTCCCGTGATCGATCGCGCTGAAACTGTTCCCTTAGTAGTAGACGGCATCATGTTCATCACCGAAGCGCCCAGTAATGTGGTTGCAGTCGATGCACGTACCGGTCGGGAATACTGGCGCTACGACCATGAGATGCCAGATGACCTGCGAATCTGTTGTGGCCGTAATAATCGCGGCGTGGCCATCCTTGGCGAAACCCTGTTTATGTCAACGCTGGACGCCCACCTTGTCGCTATCGATGCTCGTACAGGTAATCTGTTATGGGACAAAGAGGTGGCGCGTCATGATGCGGGTTACAGTAAGACTGCCGCACCTTTAATTGTTAAAGATAAGGTAGTCACCGGTATTGCTGGTGGTGAGTTTGGAATTCGCGGCTTCATCGATGCTTACGATCCGGAAACTGGCGATCTGGAATGGCGTACTTATGTGATACCTGGCCCCGGTGAGCCAGGCAATGATTCCTGGTCCGGAGATTCCTGGAAAACCGGCGGCGCAGCTACCTGGATAACCGGCTCATATGATGAAGAACTGAATCAAATTTACTGGGGGACCGGTAACCCAGGCCCGGACTGGAATGGTGATGTTCGTCTTGGAGACAATCTCTACTCTGATTCGGTACTGGCACTGGACGGTGATACTGGCGAGATAGAATGGCATTTCCAGTTCACTCCTCATGATGTTCATGACTACGACTCCATTCAGATTCCAATCCTTGCTGATCTGACCATTGACGGTGAGGGAGTGCCTGCCATGATGTGGGCCAATCGTAATGGTTTTTACTACACGCTCAATCGTTCCAATGGTGAGTTTCTGTTCGGCAAACCCTTTGCAACAGTGACCTGGGCGGAAGGTCTGGATCCTGTAACAGGGGCACCGATTAAAGCTCCCGGCATGGCACCAACCTACGAAGGCATAATGGTCTCGCCACCCATAGTTGGTGCAACCAACTGGTATTCTCCGGGATATAGTCAGGACACCGGCCTGTTTTATGTCACGTCTTTCGATGGTGAACAGGAATTCTTCAAACGGGACGAGGACTATGAAGAAGGCGAACGCTTTACAGGAGGCGGAGGCCGTTATACGCAACCAATGGATGCCTTTCATAGCTCCATCCGCGCTATCGATCCCACGACTGCAGAAATAGTCTGGGAGTTCCCAATAATGCCTCGCTCTTCCGCCGGAATCACAACCACGGCTGGCGGACTCGTATTCACAGGAAGTGCTGATGGTTATTTTTTCGCATTGGATGCAGAAAGCGGTCGTGAGTTGTGGAACATCTCTCTGGGTCGACGTGTACACGCCGCACCCATGACTTTTTCCATTGATGGTGAACAGTTCGTCACCATCGCATCAGGGAACGTAGTCTATACATTCGGATTGCGAGACTAGTACACAAACCGAAACAGAGAGGTCAGAATCTCGGGCTTCTCTGAATTTCGTATTCTGCGTTTAATTTTCGGGGCAGATAATGGCGCTCTCGACACGTGGTAAAAAAGTAATTTCGCAATTAGGCAAAGCACCCAGGATGGGTGATATCAAAAAGATTGCGAAAGAGATCGTTAAGGACCATGAGCTGGCCGTGGAGCTCTGGTCACAGGGTGAATATCATTCACGGTTACTGGCGACACTGATATTCGACAAGAAATCACTCACTGAAGAAGTCATAGTACAAATCGCTTCTGATCTGCTTTTCCATGACGAAAAACAACGAAACTATATCAGTGACTGGCTGCTCGCCAATCAGCTGACCAAAGACAAAAAGCTCACCACCCTGATAGAAAGCTGGCGAATGAATGAATCTCCCGTACTCCGACGGTGGTTCTGGTACCACCAGGCTCGTCTGCGCTGGATGGGACGAACCCCGCCACCGCCGAATAGTGCCGAACTATTGCAAGCTTTGGAGTCTGACTTAGGTAAAGAAGATTCGGAAGTTCAATGGGCAATGAATTTCTGCGCTGGTTGGATAGGCGTTTACGAAAACAAATTGCGGGCGCGATGCGTCAGGTTGGGAAAGAAATTTGAACTTTACAAGGATGAGCCAGTTGCAAAGAATTGTACGCCCTCATATCTTCCAGAATTCATTAAGATAGAAGTCGAGAAACGCGCATTATGAGCAATCTAGAACCCTACACCAGATTCAGCAAATCCCTTTCCATCAGTCATGAACAGGCTGCCTTGTTCGCAGAGATGGCAGGAGACAGTAATCCGATTCATCACGACCCAGCGCAGGCAAGGCAACTTGGTTTCGAAGATCTTACGCTCAGCGGCGCACAATCCACTTCACTCTTAATGGGCTTGATAGCAGACTACTTTTCCAGGATAGGTCCCATGGTGGGACTGGAGTTTGAAATCTTTTTTAAAAAACCTGCACTCTCCAAAAAAATACTGGAGCTTGAATGGCTCATTGTCCGTAACACAGCCAAGCCCAGAATAAATGCACAACTAATTGAGCTTCGGGGGAGACTCAAAATCAAGGGAAGAGAAACAGCTGTTGGCGCGAAAGGAAAAGTATTAGTCTACAACTAATCATTGTCGCCAAGTTTAAATGCATAGATAAAGTCCCCTCTCGGCATCTCCAGGTTGTCATGCCCACCCACGGCTATCGCAATGTATTGATCGCCATCGAGTTCATAGCTCATCGGTGTTGCCATTGCCGCTGTAGGTAAATCATAACTCCAGATTTCCTCTCCACTGTTAATATCAAAAATGCGAACAATGTGCTCAGCGACGGCGCCAATAACAATGAGGCCGCTGGCTGTAATCAATGGCCCTCCCATCCCCGGCGCACCCCACTTGAAATTAGGAACAAAACCAGGTGCAAGATCCCTGACAGTTCCCAACGGAACTTCCCAGAGAACTTCTTCATTTTCCAAATCTACTGCCACCAGCTTGTTCCAGGGAGGCTTCGTGCAAGGCAAACCAATGGACGAGAGGAAAATTTTGCGCGCCATGTAATAAGGCGTCCCGGTTTGCTGGGCGATTTCCCAATCGCTCTGATCATGTTCTTCCAGAAATCCTTCGGGATTATCACGGGGAATCAAATGCACCAGTGCGGGAATCTGATTTACATTGGCAACTCCGATTTGTCTGCTTTCATCAATGGCAATTCCACCCCAGTTCGAACCTCCCGCATAGCTGGGATTGAGTATGGAACCCTGGATACTGGGTGGCGTGAAAATCCCTTCAGAGCGATAGCTTCTGAGGGTTCGCACGCAACTGCGCTTGTCAAACCAACTAAGACCGAAGGCATCATCTTCAGTTAAAGCACTCTGGTCTGACAAGGCTGGAAAACTGGAAAAAGGCTGTGTAGCAGAAAGTTGCTCGCCGGGCACATCGGTTCCTGGCACCGGCTTTTCAAGCAACTCATAAATCGGTTCACCAGTTTGCCTTTCAAATGCATATAACATGCCTGTCTTGGTCACAACAATTACTGCCGGTACACTATTACCATCGCGTTTTATATTGGCCAGTGTTGGCTGAGACGGAATGTCGTAATCCCATACATCGTGATGCACTAGCTGTTGCCACCATTCGACAGCCCCAGTAAGCCCATTCAAAGCCACCAATGAATTCGCATAATTATTGTCGCCGAGCCGCTCCCCACCATAGAAATCCGGACTCGGAGAACCAGTAGACAGAAAAACAAGTCCTGTCTCATCGTCCACAGAAATTGGTGGCCAGACATTAGCTGCACCAGTTCGTAAAGAGCTTTCCTCGTGCCATGAGGCAAATGCCTGATCATCTGTGGATTTGGGAATTGGATCCCATAACCAGTTTATGTCTCCACTCCTGACATCGAGAGCGCGAACAATACCCCGTTCCAACTGGGTTGCCCTGTTATCGCCAATAGCTGAGCCGACGATGATCTGCTCATCCAAAATGGCTGGCGGTGAAGTAATGCCGTAGTCGCCATAGCTTACTTCCCCGACGCCGTCGGTCAGATTTACCTTTCCAGCGACACCGAAGTCGGAACAGGGTTCACCCGTCAATGCATCCAGCGCAAAGAGATCACCTACAAGAGTCCCGATAAACAACCGATGAGGGCAGATCGCACTGTCGCCATGCCAAAGGCTCACTCCTCTGGATGCACTTTCTGAATAGCCTATGTCTTTGGGGATTTGTGGATCAAAGCGCCACATTTCACTGCCGTCTTTTGCATCGATTGCGATGACCCAATTTGCACTGGTAGTGACGAAAAGGAGCCCATTCCAGAAAACTGGATTAGTCTGCATGGAGTGGCGTTTCCGCTGAAATCCCTGATTTAGATCTCCAGTTTGGAAGCGCCAGGCCAGCTCCAGACTTTCAACGTTACCCGGAGTTATCTGAAACAGAGCCGTATATTGCTTTCCTCCGTCACCACCATAGCTCTCCCAGGCCGATGCCAGACTGGCTGGCAACAGGGTAAAAATCAGGACAACAAAAGATGAATACTTCCCCATGACAAGACCTCTTTGAATTTGTAGGCCAGACTACGCCTTTGCTAACTTTGACGTCGTGCAAAGGTGCTTAGGGATGAATTCAGGGACGAAAATGCTGAATTCGGGGACGAAATATCACATCGAATGAATCTCGGAGCCCGATCCCGACTTGAGTGCAGCCCTTAAATCGGAAAGATAGGTCTTGCTTACCGGCACAGTAGCTCCGGAATGTAAGGACAGGGAGGAATCGCCCTTGTCTTTTAATGACTGCACTCTGTCCAAATTTACGATGGCGGTTCGATGAACTCGCAAAAACTGATCCGTGGTCAATTCTTCGCTCAGATTTTTCATGGTTTCACGCATGGGATAGGAGCGCTTTCCACAATGCAACACGACGTAGTTACTGGCGGATTGTACCCAGTCTATATCATCAATTTTCACCAGATATTCTCTGTCCAACATTTTGACCAGAAACTGGCTGCGCTGAGCCTCTCCCTTACCCTTATTATCAGAATCAAGAAAGCGGGCTTCTCCCTGTAATCGAACGATGATAAACCTGTAGGCATAGAACACGATGCAAATTATAAGGAAGTCCAGAAAATCCTTTCGCAGTTCGTACACCATGCCTAACAGCCACGGCTCGAAACTGTATTGACCTCCGGCCATTGACCAGAGAATTTTCCTAAGAGCAACAAAACCACCGACATGAAGTAAAGAAAAGAGGAAGAACGCCGGAATCAACCACAGGGCACGCCACCGAAAATTTGTGAAGTTCAGATTAAGGCGGCCCAGAAACCACATCAAAGGTGTTAGCAGAATGCCCAGCACCAGAACGGAAGTCGATTCAGTTGCCCAGGCTTCTCTCCAATCCTGCCCTGAACCATCGCGCATATACTCTATTCCCAGCGTGGTGACATTTATCACAACAATCAGCAGTAGCAGGCTGGAGATAGCTAGCAGTTCATAAAATCTCCGGTGTTGTAGAAAGTGCTGAATCGACATTACGGATTACTGGGCTAAAATTACTGGGCTAAATAGGTACCGCCAGTTTAGCGGTCAATGAGGAAGAATTCGACGAAAGGATGGCGCTCGGGAACTCAACGAAACTGAAAACTCGGCTACTCTGCAGCCTGAAGATGCGCTTCTAGCTCCTGCCTTCTCGCCCCTGCCAGGATACTGGACATTGCATAGTTACCCTCATGGCAGCTGTATTCAAAAATTTCTTCGCCAGGTGCCCTTCTGACAATATTTTTTTCTACCACGAATGGCTCGCTATAAATTTCGGGATCTTCTACTTCGGCCCGATAGAACAACTCATCGGGACCGATAAGCGTAATTCGTTCGATTACCTGAAGCTGCTCGCTCATTCGAAATGCCCACCAGGATTGCTCAGGTCTGAAACCTGTGGTCTCGATTACCAGAGTGTCGCCATCCCAGTGGCCGCGGGATCGGCCTATCCACTGTGGATAAGGCAGGTCTTCTGAAGTTTTATTGAGTGGGATGATCCGCGCATCGTGTGTCATTTCAGAGTTTATCACCACGTGATCTCTGGTCTGATAAATCTGCATGTTGGCATTGTAGAACCAACCAACGATCGGCGGTAAAGGTCCGCCAGTAGGTGCAACACAGCGCTCACTCACGGAGCGAATTTCTGGACCATCGAAGGCACCACGCCCATCTGCCAACAAACTCATATAGAAATCAGAATAACCGTCTCGATAAGGAAAACGTCCGGAATCGGGCTCAACGATTTGAGACGTTCTTATCAAACCATCAATGGTAACTAGATTCGTTCGAATGCTGGCGAAATTATGATCGGCTTCCTGGGCGATAGCTGCTCCGGATTCCGGCGCTTCACGTGATGGATCGAGAGCCTGCTCTTTTTCTGATTCAGCTGCCGCCAGACTGGCGATGACTTCGAGGGACTCTGCTTCGGTGTAGCTTTGTTTTACTCCCAAACTCTCGGGGCGTTGCATAGGAGTGGCACTGCCGTAATACCATACACCCTGCATATCCGGCTGATCGAATTCGGTTCTTGGCACTTCCCATTCTTGAGCGATTGCATTACTGGCAAAGAGATAAATTAGAAAAACACAATCAAAGTGCAGGATTCTCTTCATGATCTGGTTCTTGCTGTTCCGATTTCCTTCGATTCTTAACTGTGGTCCAGATCCACCCTACGAAATAGGACAACAGAGCTGCACCAATACCTGTGACCAATGCTTCAGCGAACACCGGACCAAACATACCTGGGTGTATGAAAAAATCCACAACCGCTGTGGTTAAACCAAGTATAACTGCAATTATCCACCGGCTCTTGATCGGAGACAAAAACAAGGCTGCTACTGCTATCCCACCAGCGAGAATTCCAGTTTGAGATGCGATCAGCCAGTGACTCAGACCCAGTGCGAGAACATTTCCCTGCACCATGGTAATCAGGCAGGCAACCGTCGATTCGGAGACATTTTCAACCAGCTGTACGGCGGTTTTGGGGCTGTTTTGTTCTTCATTCATGATCGGGTGCTATCTACAGAATTGATTTGAGACACTAGACCCAAAAGATTCAGGACTAATTTCACCAGCCGCAGGCGGTTTTTGAAGCAGAGGCGTTTATTTATCCAGATTGTGAAACGGAGCAATTAATTGCTCGCTTATGTTCCATAACTCGCTGGCGGCCTCATCGGTGGCAAATTTGGCAATAGAAACCTGGCGGCGATCGAAAAAGTAATTACCTGCCGCTGAAATTGCCCCTTCTTCATCTGAGCTGGCGAGCCAGATAAAGGTGTCTGCCCCCTTCTCAACTGTCCACATAAATGGATACATTACGAAACCAAGGATAGTCGCCAGTATGCCTCCCTTACCCCAGATCTCCGTACGCACAGCACCGGGATGAAAAGAGCTGCAAATCAAACTCCTCTCACCATAGCGTTTGTGTAATTCTCGCGCGGTCAGAAGATTCATCAGCTTGGACCTGCCATAGGCCTTCAATGTACCGTAGCCCTCAACCAGGTTCAGATCTTCGAAATTCAACGGACTATTTTTGTGACCGAGAGAACTGGTGAATACCGCCCTGGCAGACCCGCTGTCAGCACATTTTAGAAGAGCAGGTAACAAATGCTTCGTTAGTAAGAATCCACTTAAATGGTTTGTCACAAAGGTTTTCTCGAATCCTTCCTCCGTGACCTCTCTTGACCCATTAGCGCCACCGGCGTTGTTGCATAACACATCTATTTCTTCATACCGCTCTGCTAATTTCTGGCCCAGTTGATTCACGGACTTCAATGAACTGAAATCGGCAATCTCAATCCGCACCTGTTCATTGCCTGTGCTGGCAACGATTTTGTTCCGCGCCTCAGTCGCCTTCACGAGAGAACGACACACCATCACAACTTCTGCCCCGCGATCAGCAAAATTTCTGGCAGCCGCAAAACCGATACCACTATTGGCACCTGTTACGACATATACTTTTCCACTCAGGTCACTCATACCTTCCTCAGTTATGCTCGAAGCTACCACCATCCAATGTACCTTCTGAAATCGTCCCTACCCCATAACGCAGCTCTACGTTATAGTCGCTGCACTATTGTAAACGGCCTTTAGCAAATTAGCTGCGTTTACAGATAACTCTTCACAGGAATGCACCATGGTAATTGTATTAGGTAGCGTCACAGTGCGCGAAGAAGTGCTTGAAGAAGCGCTGACATTGGCACGAGAGCATGTTGAAAGATCCCGTTTGGAGCCTGGTTGCATCAGCCATGCAGTTCACATCGATACCGACAATACCAATCACCTGGTGTTTGTCGAGCAATGGCAAGACATGGACGCCCTGCAACAGCATTTCCGGGTGCCAGAATCCGCGTCCTTTGTTGAGGCGATGGGTAATCTTGCTACTTCTGCCCCCAGCCTGAAAATATACACAGCATCAGAAGTTCCCAGGCACTGAGAATTCTTTCGCTGTGCCGCAGTCGAAATACGCCAGCCTAACTACCAAGTATCAAAGGATCGAAATGAGCGAACAAGCTATTAGCCTCTTCCCTACTCCAGAATTGGAAAACCTTGACGACGACATCCGGGAACGAATTCTGGCAGTTCAGGAGAAGTCCGGATTCGTACCAAATATCTTCCTCGCTCTGGCGTTCAAACCGGATGAGTTTCGTGCATTCTTCGACTACCACGATGCATTAATGGATCGGGAAAGTGGTATCACAAAGGCCGAGAAGGAAATGATCGTGGTTGCCACGTCTGGACTTAACCAATGCATCTATTGTGTGGTTGCCCATGGCGCGATTCTCAGGATCAGAGAGAAAAATCCCCAGATATCGGAGCAGCTAGCGACTAATTTCAAAAAATCCGGAGTGTCGACGAAGCAGCGGCTGATGCTGGATTACGCAGTCAAAGTTTCCCGGGAATCCCACGAAATTTCCGCCGATGACCATCAAATATTGTTGGATGCCGGCTTTTCCCGGGACGATGTGTGGGAAATAGGTGCAATCGCAGCCTTTTTCGCTATGTCTAATCGCCTGGCCAATATGGCGAGTATCACACCAAATAGTGAATTTTATGGACTGGGTAGGTAAGAAATCCTGCAAGAATCAGTAACTATCGCTTACACCGGGAGACGATAATCGAGAAAAAGCCGGGCTGGGTGTACCGTGAGGAAAAGTACCCGCATTCTTCCCACGAAAAAACTTCCCCTGATTCTCCCCAGTAGGTAGTCTTGCCTAAAGAATCTCAGCCTTAAGTGGCTGTATTAATAAAGAAAGAGATGGCTATCAAACATCCAGACTACCCTGCTACCGCCTATGCGGGTAATGCAACTCTGATACAGCCCTGTCTTGGCGCACGGCTCTATGAAGACGACTACGGCAGTATCCTATTCGGCGCTCCTCCTGAGGTGCTGAAGGGTCTCCTGCTTCATGGAATCAATAATTTCGACACCATAGTTTTACCGGATGTGCGGGAAAAAGGCGGTTCCTTAACAAACAGCCTGGAATTTCCACTCTACTTCTTTTTATTCGTCAGCAAAGGTCTGGAACAGGGTCGCAAACTGAATCTCGTAGGGGATGACGATGCCCTCAGTCAGACGCTGCGCCTGCTGCGGATTACTCTGTTGGGCCCGACGCGCGAAGAATTGAAGAACTGGCGCACGGAACCAGATCTGATGGATGAATGGTTAGCGGCAAGTGAGGAACTGGCCCTTAAAGACAAGAATGGAAAAACCATTCCTGTAGAAGACTTCTTCAGCCTCTGCCCTTTCAAGAACGGCCAGGCAACCGTGGGCGAACATCTGATTTCCCGTCAGTCACCCGATGTATTCGAAATCAATGCCAAAGGCTCCACCACCACCATAGATTTGAATGAAGACCCAGAGCTGGTACCACCCTATCAAGTAGCACCGGACTACGTCCCCGGCGGTCTCACTAAAATGGGTATTGAAGTGCTGGGGGGTGCCTCGGGTTTCACCCCTTCGGAGCCTTGCACGGGATTGGCGCTGTGCTACAACGGCGAGTATATTCTGATCGACTGCATCCCATTTCTTGATGAGCATCTATTTGCACGTGGCATATCCAAGAATCAGATAGCCGCGGTATTTCTGACTCACTTACACGACGATCATTCATCGCTCTTCCCTCTAATGATGATGCCCCAGCGTGTAGACCTGATTACGTCCCGTGAAATATTCAACATGGCTATGGACAAAATTGCCTGCGGTATCGGCTGGAAACCTGAAGTAGTTCGCGAGCATTTTCGCCTGGTTGAAGCGCGCCCTGGTGAGCGGTTGAACTATTTTGGCTTAACCATCGAACCTCATGTCACCGTGCATAGTATTCCAACCATAGGTGCCACATTCTCGACAGTGCACCGGGGCATTGAGCGGGAAGTATGCGTGGTGGGTGACAATCACACGATGACTGCTGTGAATGAAATGACCAGTCGTGGCCTGGTTCGTGAAAGCACCACAAGAAATCTTGAACGGCTCTACAGTGAACGCTTCTCACTGCTGGTTGCTGATGGTGGAGCAGGTGCAATTCATGGAGATCCGGCTGACGCACTGCACTCTTCAGCCGACCGTGTCGTATTTGTTCACGTTGAAAAACTGACCAATGAATTTAACACCACTTTCTCACTCGCCACATCGGGCAAGCGCTACACGATTCTTGAAGGTGATCCAGCCATTTATACGTCCCAGATTAATCATTACCTGACTGTCTGGCTTGGCCGCCCCTTCCCCAATCGCTGGATGCGTAGTTTGCTGGCGGAGGAAGAGATACGTCGCTATAACACTGACGATGTGATCCTGGTACAGGATTCGTCTACCCGTGGCTATGTTTATCTGATTCTTACCGGCTACTGCGATGTAGTGCGACACGATGGCGTAGAGCTTCATCACGAAGCAAGTTTGCAGGCTGGCGACATTCTCGGAGAAATGGCTGTAATCACCGGCACAGGTACCCGCAACGCCAGCGTAGTGGCAAGAACGCCAGTAACACTGTGTGTATTCTCGGAAGAAACATTCAAGTCTTTTATCGTAGCAGAAGGTTTTCAGGATCGATTGCTTGTGCAATGGGCCATGCGACCAGCTATTGCCAGACAACCGCAGCTGCAGACCCTCAGCTCAATTGTACTGGAAAAGCTGAGCCGCATTGGTGAATTACGGGAACTCGGTCCGGCAGATTCGCTGGAACTCACAGAAGAGTTCTGGTGCCTGCTGTCGGAAGGTGAAGCCAGGATCAACAATGAAAGCATGTTCATTGGTGAAGACTATGGCGCTCGGCCGTTCGCACCGGAATTAACCGGAGCAATTTCAACACGCGATGGCTGCAAGCTTCTGCTATTTAGCAAGAAACGACTTGAAAAGCTGCGCATGGAAACCCCTCAATTAAACTACCAGCTGCGTAAAATGCGCATGCTCAGCCCCAACCAAATTGTCGACTGGCGGCTTGGCTCTATCGATATAGTCAACTAAGCCTGTTGACGAGTTAGCGTAGGGTTTTGCCCTACTTCACTAGCCATGTCACTACCATGACCGCGAATATTCCCAGCCATCAAATCCTCGCATTAAATGACGCGGAGAATTCAGAAAATCGCATACACAGTGATGCTATTGCTGCTAACTACGGGTTTAAGGGCGCTCTGGTCAGTGGTGTGAATGTATTCGGCTACCTGACCCAACCGTTGGTGCGTATTTACGGTGAGCAATGGCTTCAGAAAGGTATGATGGATGTGCTGTTTCTCAAACCAGCTTATCAGGATGATCTGCTAACCATCACTACCGAGAATCTAGACGACACGTCCGATCAGCGCAGCCACCTCAGCAGTATACATAATGAAGAAGGCCTGCTACTCGCCAGACTGGAATCCTGGTTACCGAATACACTTCCTGAGATAAATGAACTGGCGAATTCGAATGGTGGTAGGGCTATTGAATCTCGTGAAGAAATTACCTGGGACAAAATCAACCTCATGGAAGCTGCTCCCTTGTTGCAGTGGCAACCTACAGAAAAAGACAACCAGCTGCATGTTAGTGCACAAAGAGATCAATCCTCGCTATACGAAGGCGCCAAGCAGTACATACACCCTTACTATTTATTGGATATGTGCAACACTGCTTTAAAAAACATGTTCATCATGCCAGCCTGGGTTCACACTGGAAGTAAACTAATACTCAGGGAAGCAATTCGGGTCGGTGACCAATTAGAGGTGCTTGCGATTCCAACAGAAAAGTGGAAGCGCAAGGGACATGAATTCATCAAACTCTATATTTGCATACGCGATAGGGAAAAGGTCGCACTGGAAGTGGAACACACAGCGATATTCCGCCTTGCCGCTGTATAGTCCGTCCATTGCTGTGAACCAGCTCATAAAAATTCCTGACACTGTATTGCCAGAGGGTTTCATGCCTACCCAATATTCGAGTATATTGCTGAAGCTACCGGTGTGGGCCGGTGTAGGACAAAAGGAGTGACACAATGCCCCTAGACATTACATTCACACTAAGCGATCGCGATCTGGAGCGGTTCAAGACTATCGTGGCTAATGCGCGCAATGGATCGACGGATACACAATCTCCGGCGGACATCGAAAAAGCAGCTTACAAGATAGTTGATGTTGCAATGAGCTCAGATTTGCCAGATTTCATCGCTGATCGCCTGTTACAGCTCAAGGTGCTGCTGGACATGATGAATGATACCGATTGGGGCATGGAAGAAGATGATAAGAATCGAATCCTGACGGCAATGGCTTATTTTGCAGATCCAATCGACCTCATCCCTGACCATATTCCAGGTATTGGGTTTTTGGATGATGCTATGTTTGTGGAGATTGTTATTCGCGAACTAAGTCATGAGATCGAAGCCTATAATGAGTTCTGTGATTTTCGTAATGCTGAAGAGAAGCGTCTTTCCGAAGAAGGCGGTGATACCAGCCAGAATCGAGATCGCTGGCTAGGTGACAAGCGGGATGAACTACATGGTAAGATTCGAGAAGCCAAGGAAACAGCAGGCGGCGAAGACTTCGTCTTTCATATCTTGTAAAGAACTCACGCAGTAAATAGTCTAAGTCCAACAGACTAATCCCTGGGATTAACCTCCCCTTACTCTTTTACTTATCTTGGTGTGGATCAAGATGACAATCAGACCTTTTGATAAAAATACAGATCAGGACGCCGTTCGCGAGCTATGGGAAGAAATTCACTGGTTAGAGCGCGACAGCAAAACACAGGCTAAAGCCCAGAAACTTTTCCTGTCTGGGAGTCGTAGTCTTGTTGGTGAGCTGGATGGCAGAGCCGAGTGCCTCGTATGTCGATGTGACGGTAGTATTCACCACTTAAGACAAGAGCTGCCACTGTCGATAATCGCGGCGGTCACTACTTCCTTAGTGGCGCGCAAACAAGCACTTGCAAGTCGCATTACTGCCCGTTCCATTGCTGAAGATGCTGAAGCCGGATTTCCGGTTAGTGCTTTGGGTATGTTTGAGCAGGGTTACTACACCCGATTAGGATTTGGAAATGGTAGCTACACTAACAAGGCCAGATTTAGTCCATCCAGCCTGAACATTGATGTAGAGATGGGATTACCAGTGAGACTCACCGCCAAAAATGCCAGTGAGTGTCACCAGGCAATGCTCAAGCGCTGGAGCACTCATGGTTCTGTTAAAGTGACTCCGCTTGAGGTGTTCCATGCAGAATTACTCTGGACTGAAAATCCTGTAGGTCTGGGATTTCGTAACAATGATGGCGAACTTACCCATTTCATCTGGGGAGACTGTGAAGATGAAAATGGACCATTACGACTCGAATTTATTGCCTACCGTAATCGTGAGCAGCTACTGGAACTACTTGCCCTTATTAAAAGTCTGGGCAACCAAATCTATGTTGTCGATTTCTGGGAACCGGCTCATGTGCAAATACAGGACTTATTGCGGGAACCCTTTCGATCGCAAAAAATATCGACTGGTAGTGAATATGAAAATAAGATTAAAGCAGAAGCCTGGTGGCAACTACGAATCAATGATGTAGAGCGCTGCATAGCCGCCATGCAACTGCTGACCCGTTCTGAACTAGCGTTTAATCTGCAGCTCAATGATCCGATCTCTCGCTATCTGGACGAAGACCAGAAATGGCAAGGGGTTAGTGGGGATTACATAATTCATCTTGGCGAGAAAAGTAGCGCCACTCGTGGAAGCAATGATGAATTGCCAACCCTGATCGCAGGAGTCAGTGGTTTTAGTCGCCTCTGGATTGGTGCCGCCAGTGCTACTAAGCTGGCGAGCTGCGGAGAAATTCAGGGGCAACAATCGCTATTGGATGCTCTCGAAGAAGTTCTGTCGCTACCAGCACCAAACACGGGTTGGTCATTCTGAATAGCGCTCTGAAAATATTGTTCTCTTTACTGCTGGCCAGCAACTCGAGCCTGCAATTCCTCTCTGTTCAATTCTGCCCCATCAAGCAATACTCTATTTATTCGTCGAGTATTTCTAATGTCTGAGAGTGGATTTCCATCGAGAATTAATAAATCAGCTTCATAACCCGATCGAACCAGCCCCTGATTTACCAATCCCAGATAGCGCGCTGCGTTTCCGGTTGCGGAGACCAGAGCCATCATTGGTGACACACCGAGCCTGACGTATATCTCTAACTCACGGTGACCAGTGTATCCAAACGGATGATCAGGTATTGCGCCGGCATCAGTCCCCAGGACCAGCTGTCCACCCACTTTCACAAAATTGCCAATGCTCGTAATTAACTCTCGTTGAATTAAAGGATCAAGTAACGGGCTCTGAAATCTTAAACTGCTTTCCTGTAATCGCCTTTGTGTCTGTTCGTTCAGAAAAGGCATAAGAAAAGGATCGCTACCAATCGCTTCTCGCCTCAATTCGCCCAGGCCAAGGTTGGGAATGACAAACACATCTTCGTCCCTGGCCAGCGTAGAAATTTCAGAACTGAATTCCTCGCCAAAGCGCCCGTGTAAAAACCCATGAACACCCGATTGAATCAGGTCAGTCATATCGGAAGCATGCTGCTGATGTGCAAAGACACGTATGCCATGATTGCTTGCCTCATCCGCTACAGCTCTGTAGATTTCCGGCGCTAGCTTCAGCTGTGTTCCTCCCCTGTCATCTACCCAGATCTTGATAAACCTGATCCCCAGACTTGCCACTTCCTGCACTTGGGTGCGAGCCTGGCCAGGATCACTAAGCCCACGCAGAATTGTCATTTCAGTACTCTGCTCAACCTGAGCAGTTTCTTCCAGAAACTGATTGTTAGGTCCCTGACCAGGAGGAGCCATACCTGCCGCAAATACTAGCTGTGCGTACTCCTGCGGGTTGGAACTCTGTTCTTGCTGAAATTCCAGCGCCAGTGCATCCGGATCGCTACCGGCTGAAAACACAGCTGAGAATCCATAGTAGGCATACTGTTCCAGATTGGCTTGCAGATTTTCTCGACTGTAATGTTCTGCACCCCAGCCAGAATAAGCCTGATAGCCCAAATGGGCGTGTCCATCGATTAGCGCTGGCATCAATGTCCTGCCCTCCAAATCCAGCGTTTCGTCAGCGTTAACCGAGGCCAGATTTCCCACTGCAACTATGTGTGTCCCATCAATCAGGACATCCGTGCTGGCCAGTTCTGACCCATCTCCCACGATGACATGGGCATTGCGCAGTAATAAAGAACCGCGGGGCTGGGCGACAGTCGCTGCAGAAAAAGCCAGTACCGAAAGAGAGATACACAGGGTGAATGCTGACGAACAAATTTTGCGAATTCCCATGGCGAGCTCCAGAACATCTGTGTATCAGCAGTTTAACAAGGCAAATTCAGCGTCGTAAGTGAGTGTCAGAGAGTTAAAAAACCTCTCAATTTTGGTCACGGACTGGTATTCTGCCAATTGACTGATATTGATCGAGAATTACAGTTGCAGAACGTTATATCCAAGCCCGAAGGGCTGTCTGACAGCGAAGCACGCGCCCTGGCGGACAATACCGATACTGCGCGTCTGGTAGAACTTGCAGGTCAACTCTGCCAACAGGGTCATGGCGACCTAATTACTTATTCGCGCAAGGTATTCATTCCTCTCACCGAACTGTGTCGGGATGTCTGTCACTATTGCACGTTCGCCAAAACGCCGCGTCACATACCTCAGGCCTACATGCCAATTGAAGAGGTGCTGAGCCTCTGCCGTAACGGCGCCGAAATGGGCTGTCAGGAGGCACTATTCACGCTCGGTGAAAAACCTGAACTACGCTACAAAGCCGCGCGGGAAGCACTGGCCGAACTCGGCTTTGATACAACACTGGACTATGTCACAGCAGTTGCTGAAGCTGTATTGAAGGAAACCGGCCTTCTTCCTCATATCAATGCAGGCAACATGACTGCCGAAGAAATCGCGGGACTAAGAAAAGTCAGCGCGTCTATGGGTATTATGCTGGAGTCAGCTTCACCACGTTTGTGTGAAAAAGGAATGCCCCACTACGGCTCACCAGACAAAGATCCGGAGGTACGTCTGGAAACTCTCTCCCTGGCTGGCCAGGCCAACGTACCATTTACTACCGGCATCCTCATTGGTATTGGTGAGACGAGACTGGAACGAATTGAAGCGCTATTAGAAATTCGAGCTATCCACGGGAAATATGGTCACATTCAGGAAGTGATCGTGCAGAATTTCCGCGCCAAGCCTAATACCAAGATGTCCCAGGCGCCAGAACCTGATCTCGAAGACCTGCTGTGGACTATAGCTGTAACGCGCCTGATATTCGGAAGCAATATGAATATTCAGGCGCCACCTAACCTCAGTCCCGGTGTACTTCCCAGACTGGCAGCAGCCGGCATAAACGATTGGGGCGGCGTATCTCCTCTGACACCAGATCATGTAAATCCTGAAGCACCATGGCCCCATCTCGATAAATTGGCGGAAGAAACGGCAAACGCTGGCAGGTTTCTGGAACAGCGCCTGACAATCTATCCCGAATTTGTAACTAAACCACAGCAATGGTTAGACCCTGCCATGCGCACTGCTGTTATGAAACATTCGGATGCCCAGGGATTTGCTAAAAGGGACAACTGGATACCAGGTGTAAGCGAACACACCCCTGATCTTGAAGCCCGATTAGTCGCACGCCATAAAAATTCAGCCAGTAGTGAAGTGAAAGAAATAGTTGATTTATGCCAGTCACAAAAAAGCCTGAATCAACTCCATCTGGCGACACTGTTTGCTGCTCGCGGAAATGATTTCAGCTACGTGGTGGCTGCCGCTAACGAGCTGCGAAAAGACACAAATGGCGATGTTGTTAGTTATGTAGTGAATCGCAACATCAATTACACCAATGTTTGTTACTTCAAATGCCAGTTTTGTGCATTCTCCAAGGGTAAGCAAAGTGAAAATCTCCGCGGCAAACCCTACGATCTGTCAGCCGAAGAACTCGCTCGACGTAGCCAGGAAGCCTGGTCCCGGGGTGCAACTGAAGTTTGTATGCAGGGTGGCATTCATCCCGACTACACAGGCCAGACTTATCTCGATATCGTTGCCACGGTAAAACAAGCCGTACCTGAGATGCACATTCATGCCTTCTCACCGCTGGAGGTTTGGCAGGGAGCGGCAACGATGGGAATCCCGGTCAGGGAATTTCTGACCAGACTGAAAGCCGCCGGGCTTAATACCTTGCCAGGAACAGCAGCGGAAGTGCTACACGACGATGTAAGAGACACCATCTGCAGCGATAAGTTAAATACCGCGCAGTGGCTGGAGGTTATGTCTACTGCTCATGAGGTCGGGTTTAACACCACGGCAACCATCATGTTCGGTCACGTTGATAACTATGCTCATTGGGCAGCCCATTTGCTGGCTATCAGAAATCTGCAACAACAAAGCGGTGGATTCACGGAATTCGTACCCCTTCCCTACGTGCCAATGGAAGCACCGATGTACCTGAAGGGTAATTCCCGGCGCGGTCCCAGTTTCCGGGAAGCCCTGCTCATGCATGCCGTACCAAGACTTGCGTTTCAGGGCCTGATCGCCAATATCCAGACATCCTGGGTGAAGATGGGCAGAGAAGGAACCATGCTGGCACTCAACTGCGGTGCCAATGATCTGGGTGGTTCCCTGATGAATGAGAGCATTACACGCGCAGCGGGCGCTGAACACGGCCAGGAATGGTCACCTCGAGATATTGAGCAGTACATCAGGGCTCAAAAACGCCAGCCTCGCATGCGCACCACACTCTACGCTGACGCGCCTGAAACGCAAAAACAACGGTCAATGCAGGCGCAGGAACTGACTGACATCAACAACGATCTGGCTGGCAAACGGCAACGCACCAAGCGCCTGGAAGAAGTTGCAAGCATTGGCTGAAAACTGCCCCCGGGCCTTTTCCACGCCCTTTTCCCAATTGAAACCTTTTGTCATATCCGTGCCGCTAATCACCCATTTCGGTTACAATCCCGCGCTAACTTGAAACCAGTGCTCAATAGAGAGCGTATAAGATCCCAGACACAATGAAGATATGTATTACCGGTGCCAATAGCAGTGTAGGCCAAAACCTGCTTTCCCATCTGGCTGACAAAGATGGCGTGGAAATAGTCGCAGGAGTCAGGTCCGAGAAATCTTTCGCCGATCTGCCTCAATCAACCAATATTACGCCAACCACGATTAGCTATGAGGATAGTGCCAGCCTGAATAAGGCTATGGAAAATGCTGACTGCGTTATTCATCTGGCAGGCATTCTTATTGAAACAAAGTATTCCAACTACGCCAGCGCCAATGTGGCCGCGACAGCCGCCGTGGTTGCTGCCGCCAAGGCGCAGAACCTGAAACACATTATCTTTATTAGCGTCGTAGGTGCCGGCCCGGCTTCAAACAATGCTTATTTCCGGTCCAAGGGTTGCGCAGAGCAGCTGGTTGCGGATTCTGGCATAGCCACTACCATCCTCAGAACACCAATTCTGCTGGGTCCAGGCACAGCGGGGGCCGACTCACTGATTTCTGCCGCCAGCAATCCGAACTGTAAGGTGTTAGGTGGGGGCCACTATTGTATGCGCCCTCTCGACACAGATGATTTGAGTACAGCCCTGAGTAAACTTTGTCTGAATCCAGCCAGTGGTGTCAGCACCCATGAACTTGTTGGACCAGAGAGCATCCCCTACAGAGACCTGATTAAAAGAACAGCTCAGATGATGGGAAAGGAAGTTGAAGTAGGCTCTGTGCCGGTTCTCATGGCCAAGATTGGCGCCGCTATTACCAGCACGTTAAAGGAGGGTGGCATCACCCCAACAGTAATTGACGTAATCACTAGCGACGAAATAGTTGATAAAAACGCGGACGATGACCTCGGTCTGGAACTTAGCACTGTGGAACAGACACTTCAGAAAATAATAGAAGCAAATTGAGAGATCACATGAGCGAACAAAATATTACCGAAGCGGATGAAGCTCCGAGCACGGAATCCGAGAATGAGGCCTCACAGGCGCCGCGCAAACAGGGTCCGTTGGGACGTATCATCTTTCTGGGCATTACCGCCGCCTGCTTCGCCTACCTTTACTATCGACTGAACGGAGCAGCCGTTCGCGAGGGTCTTTCTCTGACTGAGTATATGACCCAGGTGTTTTCCACTGTTCAATGGGTGCCCTGGTTGGCGCTAATGATGGGCTACTCACTCTTCTATTTCCTGATCGATACTCTGGTTGTAACACGTGCTTTGAATTGGCTACTGGCGGACATTAAATACAAGGACATACTGCCAATTAGAGCCTGCGCCTACATTATTTCAATCTTCAATGAACAGATTGGAAAAGGTGCCATGGCGTACTATTTAAACAAGAGAGACAAAATCCCAGGCTGGGAAGTTGGCTCTGTCATGTTGTTCATTATGTTTTGCGAAATTTTCTATCTGCTTGTATGGGCAACTGTAGGATATCTCTCTGCAGGCAGTGACTTGCCGGAAGTATTCCAGATAATGCCAGTACTCAGTGTTGGAGCAGCCATCTTTCTGGTGATTTGGTTACTGTATTTCAGTGGAAAAATCCTCCCTAATAATCAGTTGAGAGAAAAGCGAATTCTTCACGGCTTCCGTAAGGCACGTCCCTGGCACTACCTGGCGTTCTTTCTGTTACGCTCACCTGCCCTGCTGGCAGCCATTGTTGTTTACACCACGGCGTTGAATCTCTTTGGCGTTGAAGCTTCTTTTCTGGAACTATTACCTTTTCTTCCAGTGATATTCTTCGCCGCTGCTGTACCCACTCCCATGCGAGCCGCTGCAATTACTTTCTGGGTGATACTGTTTCCGGAGAACGAAGGACAGATGGCTGCATTCGGTTTTGTGCAACATAATTTCTTCATCCTGTTCAACGCTGTCATTGGCCTGGTGTTCTGGCGTCGCGCCCAGCGAGAGCTATTCGCCTAGCCATGGCCAACCTGCTGACCGGTTTTCGCCTGCTGGTGTTGGTGCCGGTTGCCTGGGCGATGGCCGATCCTGCGGTGCTTTCTGCCGCTATCGTACTTGTATTGATAGTGGCAGCAATTCTCAGCGACTACTACGATGGAAAAGTAGCACGGGCGCAGGGTACCGCTTCTGCACGGGGCATGCTCTTCGACCATGGTACAGACTTCCTGTTTGTTACATCATGTTTGGCTGCCGCTGCAACCGCTGGCTTAGTCCCATTTTTCCTCCCTTTGCTTATCGCAATTGCGTTTAGTCAATACGTACTGGACTCCTACTTTTTGTTCCGGCAAAAGCAACTTCGCATGAGCGTACTGGGTAGATGGAACGGCATTTTCTACTTCGTACCGATAGTCATGTTAGCCGCCGCACGTTTGTATCCTGGCTCAACACTGGAAGTGGTATTGGTGGATCTCACATGGTATTTAAGCCTGGCTCTTGCGTTGTCTACTCTGGCTTCGATAATCGATCGCGGATTAGCCCCTCTTCGCAGCACTGAGTAGCACAGCCACTACTCATAGCATGCTCTGTCGTATTTCTGTAACCTCAATTCTCTAAACTCGAGTAGATAGCTGAATCTCATTTTTTACGCTGCCGACTCTACAACCAGGCTGCAACCTGCGGGTATTACAATGAAAAAACTAACAGCCCTCTCTTGTTCGCTATTGAGTCTCGCCATTGCATGGAGTTTACACACTGTAAATGGGCAGGACTGCGATTCAATGGACAGCCTGGAAGGAAGCTGTGCCGTAAATTCCAGCTCTCTTGGGATGAACGATTTACAGGCGGTAGGCTCACACAACAGCTACAAACTGTTCATTCCCGAGCCCGAACTCGCTCTGATCAGAGCCTATAACGAACGATCAGCAATGACTCTGGATTACAATCACCTGCCTTTAAGGCAGCAATTAGATCTGGGTATGCGGCAAATTGAATTGGACATTGTGTATGACCCGGAAGGGGGTCGGTTTGCCAACCCATTGTTACCCAGACAAACAGCAGAGTTACCAGACGCGATTGACTTTGATAACAGTGAACTTCACAAACCCGGGTTCAAAGTACTGCACTCCCAGGACATTGATGTGCGATCAAATTGCATGACATGGGTCGCCTGCCTGTTGGAAATCAGAGCATGGTCCCAGGCAAATCCCAATCATGTACCAATTCTCATTATGTTTAACGCCAAAGAAGGCGGATCCGCTTATCCGGGAGTAACACCCGCACTCGATTACACGGCGGCGGCCTTCGATGCTTTGGATGCCGAAACTTTGTCAGTATTTAACAGGCGTGAGCTAATAACGCCGGATGAAGTTAGAGGAACTTACGAAACTTTGCGGGAAGGAGTTCTTGCAGGAGGATGGCCAACTCTTGACGAAGCCCGTGGACGGGTTTTCTTTGCTGTTGATGAAGGCGAACGAAAAATAGAAATATATAAGCGAGGAAACAATTCTTTACAGGGCCTGCCTTTTTTCGTGAATTCCGGAGATGAAACTGCAGACCACGCTGCTTTCTTCACAATTAATGATCCAATTGAATCCTTCACACGCATTCAATCTGCGGTAAAAGCAGGATTTATAGTCCGCACCCGGGCTGATGCAAATACCATGGAAGCACGGGAAAATTCAGTCAGCAGAAGAGAAGCCGCATTTGCCAGCGGTGCCCAGTATATTTCTACTGACTACTACCTGCCTCGCACAGAATGGAGCGCCTATCAGGTTCAACTTCCGGGAGGTGCAGCTGCCCGCTGCAATCCGCTGCGGGCAATTCCCTGCCAATAAGGCCAGTCAAACCAAGAGTGGCACTGAACTGTGAATCAGAAAATCAAATCCTGATTCAGGCAGTCTTGACGTGAGAAGAACTCCCACGCTTGCGAGGACGTTGATAAAAACCAGATTGATGATCGCCGGGAAGCTCGCCTAAGATTCGATCTGGGGATGTTTGGTAAATCACCGAAGCCTTGGCCAGAATTTCCAGATCAATGTGGCAGCCATAATTCCTGACGGTCTCAATGTCTTCCAGCTGCTTGCGGGATATCCCCAGTAGCCTGGCACCTTCATTCATGGAATGGCCTGCATTCAGCCTGAGCTGTCTTAAATTTCTCTTGGTATTGACGGTGATTTGTGAAAACTTTGTGTATTCTTGTAACGCCATAATAATTAAGCACTTTTTTTGTAATTGTCGATTTAAATGGTTCAGCTACGCATACGCGCCAAGCTGCGATTTAGATCGCTTGCACTTAATTTAATTCGAATTCAAAGAAATGTACATTACCAATTTTATGGGAGAATCTCCCTAAATCCACCAAGTTGGTGAGAATTTGCTTTCATGCAGCGTAATACCCCCAAACAGGCCGGGTACGATGTAGCTACAATTGGAGTCTGACTACCTCAGGCAGTCCTGTCTGCACTTAGAAAGGGAGGTAGTTCACAATGATTTTCGCCGACGAAGCGAGAATGGGTTTTTTCCGCCAGGGCCACCAGGTGGCTTTTCAAATCTTCACAGTTGAAAATTGGAGCAACTGAACAAGCCCTGGTACGGTAGTTGGCCAGTGCCAGCGAAGCAATACCAGTAACGAAGGTAGCAGCAACCGATGAGCCGGAAAGTTCCTGAAATGAGCCGGCTTTAAAGCTGGACCAGATGTTTTTGCCCGGTGCTGTCAAATCTGACCCTGAAGCAGACTGTGTAATCTTGCTTTCATCGACAGCAGCGACTGAAATGATGCTGCCATAGCGAGCCGGATAGCCCGGAGAACTGTCTTTGCCATTTGCCGATGAATCTGCAGCACAGATAATATTCACCCCTTTAGCCAGGGCGTAAGTGATGGATCGGTACAATAATGGAGATGATTTCATGCTGCTCATCGGTAAGCAGATAATATGAGCCCCCGCATCTACAGCCCAATCAACACCTTCCGCTATATCTATGCACCTGCCTACCCCATGACAGTTCAACACTTTAGCGATTAGCAGATCGCATTCTGGAGCGACACCTGACAGACCCAGGCCATTGTTTCGGGCAGCGATTATGCCAGCACTGTGAGTGCCATGGCCGTGCAGATCTTCTATGCCTTCTCCCGTAAAATCGGCATAGGCAGCGATTGAATTCCTGAGATTCGGGTGGGTTAGATCTACTCCTGTATCTAACAGTGCAACTTTGACTCCCTTACCCGTGTCTTGCTCCACTCTTTGGGCAAACGAAACAAATAGGTAGAAAGCGCACACCGCTCAATCTCCTGGCTGGATGATGCCAAAGCAGAGTGATCAACAGCGAAACGACCGTAACCCAGAGGTGCCAACGCGGCCATTTCAACATCATAGGACTGTATATGGGCTTCCAGCTCATCATCAGTCATGCTACTGCTCCTTGTTTCTCAGTTTCTTCGTACCCCATTAGGTAGTGCCATGACCCAAAGCAATCTCTCACCTGACTTTCGATTTTTTTGAATCGAGTCATCGTGAACAGAGGGCGGGCGATCTGAAGGAAATTGCTGGAATCCATGCCCTCAAGTATTCTTTCCAGTCTCGCCCGGCGGGATAAGTCGCGAATAAGCATAAAATTTGATTAGAACTCTAAACGTATTAAACTCAGCAATGTCAACTTGGAAAATACAAGGGATTCAGACACTTGAACTCAAAGGACTTTAAGTATAGTTCGACAGAACATTTGCTGAAGGAAATCGCAGGTGGTAATACCCATGCCGAGCAGACGTTAATATCAAAATACTGGCGTGGGCTGTATTTTGTATTAACGAAACGAACCAATGACCCCGATCTGGCGTCTGATCTTGCCCAGGACGCTTTCGTCGTAATCATTACCAATGCTCGCGAAGGAAAAATCGAGAACGCTGCCGGATTCAATAACTATGTGCGACAAGTTGGCATCAATCTGATGATTGCCCACTACCGCAAGGAAAAAAGGCAGTCCACTGACGGGCTGGCTGACATAGATACCGTAATTCCAGATGACAGTCCTGACATCTATCGCCAGTTGTATTCAGCGAACATGCTGGAACTTGTGCAAAATCTGATGGACGAGCTGAGCACAGAGCGAGACAGGGAAATACTCACACAATACTTCGTGTATGAAAAAGACAAATCCGACATTTGCAGGAAGATGGAATTGAAGCCTGAGCATTTTGACCGGGTGCTATATCGGGCAAAGAATCGATTATTGAGCCTGGTCCAGTCAAAACTCGAGATAAATACTGATGGCAAGTTAAGCGCAGACACCCTGAAACTTATGACGCTGACGGTTTTTCTGGTCACTCAGTTAGTGCCATTACCAGACACCCCGAAAGAAATTGAATCCGGGGTGAGAGAATCTGTTATCTCGCGACACTTTTTATAAAGCAGGATGTATTTTGATTCCACGAATCCGGCCTATCTTTGCAAACCACGCCCAGAATTCAGGATGCATACCGGGGTTCAATTGTTATGAATATTGAATATGTAAATAACAATAACATCAGTGAAAAATACCTTAAAGGGAAACTCGACAAGGCCGAAGAAGTCGCGTTTGAATTGTTTCTTATCAATCACCCGGACTATGTAGAGCAACTGGAACTGGAAGATGCCCTTTTCAGGTTCATGCCACAGCTGAAGGAACACCAGAATACTGTCAATTCCAAAATCTACTCTTTTCTTAATATGCCATTGCGACAGGCATTGATCCCAATAGCCTGCTGCTTGTTGCTATTACCGACCGCTACCTATTACTTATTAGAAAACTTTAATCAAACTAGCATTCAAACAGTCTTTCTTAGTGACGAAAGCTTCAGGTCTTCCTCCGATGCGGGGAACCCGGGCACCACGCTCAGCTTTCAAAGCCGCAAAGAAGTACTGCTGTTATTTCTCTATCCGGAAAACGAATTAGCAGATGATTTTCATGTAAGCATCCGGAACCTTGACGACTCATCACTGCTTGACTTTGGAACCCGCAGCCGGAGCGGCCTCGGATACGTAAACATTGAACTCAGGTCAGGTGAAATAGGCAGTGGTAGCTACGTAGTAGAAATGTTGCCCAGCGACATAAATTCATCACTAACTGTCGATACTATCCCCTTCCAGATTGTTGAACTAAACTAGTTCTAAAGCTTCAAACAATCGAGAGCCCGTCCGTGAGTAATTGGGAATACGTACGCCTATTTGGACTAGGTGAAAACCAGCCGAGCGATAGTGACATATCTGTCATCGCGAATCAGATTAAATCAATTCAGGACAACACCAAAAACAATATACCTGCGGCATACACGTATTTCGGACAATTCATAAGCCACGACCTGACACATCTGGGGCATGGGACCAGAGAACCTGTTTCAACATGCAAGGATCTGAGCAGGATAGCTTTACGCCGCAACCCCACATTGAATCTGGACAGCATTTACGGCGGTGGACTATCTGATTCCCAAATACCCTTCGATCAGGCTTCCGGTGCCTTTTGCCTCGGCCAAGACAGCGCGGGTGGGAGTAACGATCTACCTAGAGAAGACAGCGGGAGAGCAAGAATTGGGGATCTACGCAACGATGAAAATCTTCTCATAGCGCAGTTCCAGGTTCTATTCATGAAATTGCACAACAAGCTTGTGCAGAAACATCTATCCACGGGTGAAAGTGACCCGGAAACATTATTTCAAAACTCCAGACAAGAAGTAATCGCCATTTATCAGCATCTAGTTCTGCATGATTTTGCTAAACGCATCCTCCCGAGCCCCGGAGTGAATCGTTCAGGTGAACGCCGTGAATCTGTGTACGACGTTATTATCAAAGAAGGTGCAGGTAAACTTCTTCCGCGGGATTGTCCGGGTCTTCAAATCTCAGCCGAATTGACAGGCGCCGCCATGCGCTTCGGCCACAGTATGGTTGACACTCAATATGACTTAAATTTTCGCAATGGAGACAGTGGCGAAAAGACAAGACTATTGCTGCAAGAACTGTTTACACACACTTCAACCCATATAGATTTTCAAAACCCACTTCCTGTAGAAAATCTCATCGACTGGCGATTTTTCGTTAGTCTCGAAAAATACCTGGGTAATGACGCTGAAAAGCCTAACCTGGCGCGAAAGATTGACCTCTCGATTAATCCTTATATGTTGCGTATACCAGGTGAAAACGCAGCTCCGGATTCATGCCCTGCTTCACCTGACATCGATATCGTTGAGCGAAATATTCAGCGGGGCAGAGAATTAGGTCTAAAATCTGGACAGGAGATTTGCCAGAAACTTTTGCAGAAACACCCGGATGTCGCTAATCGCTTAGGACTGAAACCTCTTTCTGACGACATTGGTTTTTTTCAAAGCCTCAAGTCCGCTGGAAGTCATGCTATGACACTACACACACCTTTATGGGTCTATGTTCTCCTGGAAGCAGATATCCAACAAGATTCTCGCTTGGGCGCTCTAGGTGGATGGATAGTCGCTGACGGGCTTTTAGCAGCCGCCCAACAAGTGGACAATACAGTTCCTAATGGCTGCACTATCGAAGACTTAATTCTGGGTGAATCGGGGGAGTCACTTGGGAAAATTAGAGCCGGTAATGATCCAGTAGAGTTGGCAGATGTTGTAGCATTTGTCTATCCCGACCTGGTAAGTCGGAATCACAGTACTCATTAGTGCAATAAGGTAACAATACGGAGGTAGCCAAATGGCTCACAAATATGAAAACTGGCGTCATGTAAGCATAATCAGCTCTATTCAATTGGAGGATACCAGTGGAAATCCCCTGGATATAAACAATGAGCCCTATACCGCTTTTGCCGGCTACGTTTCCTCACGCCCTACCCGGCTGGTTGCATCTACGGTTCCCTGGAAAGACAACGAGGAGACGGAATGTGTGATCGTTGCAATCAACAGCAGATGGAACGAAAAAATCGTTGATTTATATGAGAATATCTACTTTCATAGTACTGATCCAAATAACAATTTACAGCTGGAAAGTTATGGCCCCGGAAACTTCCCAGTGGATGGCTGGAATTTCCAAAACGTCACCGTTGAAAAAGATAGTGAAGTAAGTCCCAGTGAGATTAAATCCTTCATCAACTTCCAAAACAGCAGCTCAGGCGAGGAAGTCTCGGTTAAGTGGGGCTGGCTGGTGGATTTCTAGAGCTATCTGGGTTGCTCTATCCTGCAATCTCCCCAGTTTTGCTTATGGACAGGATGTTGAAGTAGGCAGAACTTCGGAATGGATAAGTGCTTCTGAATGGCCCTATTCCTACTCACATCAAACTGCCGATGATCCAGTTCTACTTGTCATTGAACAACGAGGATTGGATCTCGGCATCACTCAAGACGGCAATACTTACCACAACTCACCACTAGGCAGAAACGGCCCTGAGTTTGTGTTTCTGACCAGAAACGCGACAACAGAACTGTCAATCAGCCCTGTATACTCGAATATCGCAGAAGGCCGATTTCGCATACACGAAATCGACCTTACCGATTCGGTCTCTGAAACATTTGCCATTGAATTGGACAGAGCCGCGATCGAATTTGGAAACTATTCTCAGCAAGGAAATCGGGCCGCTTGCAGTCGCTATGAGAATCTATCGGACGAGTATGACTTAGACGATGATTGGAGTTGGCTTATCATCGCAATGCTGGTGCAATGTAATCTTACCGGAGGCGTTCAAAACTCTGCAACGCATTTGGAAGAACTGAATTCCAGAATATTACCGGAAGCTTACAACCAGTTCTCGTTGTTCCCTTACCATGCAAACAGGATGCTAGCCCTTCACTACTTCTCCCTGCAGGCTTACGAAGAGGCTGAGGTTGAATATGAAAAAGCGCTCAACAGAAATTCAGCGCTTTTAGAGTCCGCAATCTTTGAAAACAATTTTCTCTTATCAGACAGGGCAGAAATCTCCAGCCTGTATGGCGACAATGGAATGATGTTGTCGTGGAAACTAGGTAATGAGGATGGCAAAAAGCTTCTGGAAGAAGCCAAATCAAGAGTCGAACTTGCCATTTCAATTGGTGATACGCTAAATGATTCTTACATTCTTGGTAATGCCTATAACAATATGGCAGGTGTATTATTCGTTCAGGGCGAAAACAGCGTCACGATAAATTACATGCAGCAAGCCGAGCACCATTTAGGTCTTAGTGGAGACAGCATCGGGCAAAACCTGGTCCTGGGAAACATAGGGGATTATTATCGTCGCTGGGGCCAACTCAGATTAGCACAAAGAGCTTATAACAAAGCTGTCTCGAACATTACCAACATTTCCAACGTTGGAAATAATGGACTCTTATACAGAAAGCTAGGCGATTTAGATTTACTCTTTCTGGATTACGAATCTGCACTACAAAATACTCTCAATGCAATCGCTCATCACGATGCGATGGGACGTGAAAGAAGCAAGTATGAATCAATTTCACAGCTTGCAAATATTTATAGAGAGCAAGGAGAAGTCAGTCGCGCAATTAGTGAGCGACGTGAAGTCATCAGTTATTTTGAATCACATGATTGGTCAGCTTCCCTGCTTATGGCTCAAATGGAGTATAGCCAGGACCTGCAGTTAAATGGAGAAACTGAGAGCGCGCTTGAGATCAGCTCGCACGTGCTAAACAAAGTACTTTCCACAGATTCCACAGCTGGTATCGATCGTATTGCGATCTACACTAATCACGCAAGAATACTGAGCAAACTGCGCCGATCTGAAGAAGCGATTGAGTTATTGCTATTTGGTATCGATGAACTCAAATCTAGTGGAGCTGAGCCTATAGATGAGATTTCTTTACTCGCTACATTGATGGAGCAGTACCAACTTCTTGGTAGAACAGAGCTAGCTATACAAGCAGCTGAATCGGCCTTTAATCTTGTCGAAAGTCAACGCGTTGAATTCGACTCAGTGCGACTAGGCCCAATGTGGTCTGCCCGCACTTCAAATATTTTCGCTTCTCACATCGAGTACTTATTGAATACCAGCACATCTGATGCGATAGAAAGAGCATTTATTGTATCTGAGCGTGCCCGCGCAGCAAGCCTTCGTCAGCGGCGGCACGAAATGATGCTAAGCATGAATGAAGGAAACCCGGCGGCGAGGGCTGAGTGGGTTGAAATATATTCCAAGCTACAGGAAGCAAAAAGCAGACAAACAAACGAAGAAAGTCTATTGAAATTCGAGCGTGAGCTTAACTCAGCACGCCAGAAATATTTTGCAGCACATGGTGTGTCCGACCGTTGGGAGCAACCTTCGCTTCTTGAAAGCAAAGAACTACTATCAAAGCTATCGTCAGATAGTTATTTCATTCAGTTTGTTGCAGGTCCTGAAAACTTATGGAGATTCACCTCAGATGAAGGAGAAATACGAGTCTCCAATTTAGGAAATAAGAATAGAATTGCCGAAGCCATTAGCGCTGCTACTCGCAATATTTTGGATACGAATGTTGGCAGAAGAGCTGATATAAGAACTCTTTCGCAGCTCCTTCTGGGTGGCATTACTTTCGATAGTTCAACATCCAACTTACTGATTTCATCAACTTCCATGCTAGATGCTGTTCCTTTCCCGGCTCTGTTTCTGGACGGCAGATATCTGGTCGATGTTGTCTCAACAACTATGGTGCCAAGTCTAAGTGAATACTTCAGTAACGAGAGTGTAACGAATGACAGCTCCAGGCTCGAAATCGCCGTGCTAGCCGATCCAGCCTTCGAAGACGATGAAAGTACGTTTGAATCAGCCGTAAGCATCGAACGATATAGAAATTGGTCAGATAAAAGACAAAGACTTCCTTATTCTGCAATCGAAGCTAAAGAACTTGCTCGCTACTTCGAAGCTGATGAAAGACTTATCTTAACCGACAATCTGGCAACAGAAAGGAAACTTTTTAGTGATGAAGTACGAAATGCCAGAATCCTTCACATCGCAACTCATGGTTATTTCAATGAAGATGTTCCGGAACTGGTAGGAATTAGTGTGGCAAAGGAAAGAGAAGATGATGATGGTTTTGTCTCTCTAGCAGAAATCTCTACTCATAGATTTTCATCAGAATTAGTTGTGATTAGTGCGTGCGACTCGGCAAGGGGCGCTGCAATGCCCGGTGAAGGAACTATGAGTTTGTCCCGTTCTTTTCTGGCACAGGGTGTTAATTCCGTCGTTTCTACACTATGGCCAATTTCAGATGCGGCGACAGCTCATTTCATGAAAGAATTCTATCATGGTATAAAGGACCAGAATTTGAGTGCTGCGAGAGCACTACAATCAGCACAGAAAAGTCTAAAACAGCACCCTCGCTATCGCGATCCATTTTATTGGGGTGCTTACGTACTGACTTCTCTATCGGCTCAATCTCCTGCGAGCTAAATAACCAAACATGCAAGTCATATTTATTCACGGCCCTGCTGCTGCCGGGAAATATACGATAGGATCACTACTGTCTCGAAAGCTGGGCGTTCCCCTATTTCACAATCATCTAACAGTTGATCTGGTCAGCACTCTGTTCGAATTCGGTACTCCGGAATTCATAAAACTGCGGGAGGAAATCTGGCTACAGTCTTTCCAACAGGCTGCAAAAGCCGATCAGTCATTCATCTTCAC
Organism: uncultured Pseudohongiella sp.; assembly: GCA_965227685.1. Taxonomy (GTDB): domain Bacteria; phylum Pseudomonadota; class Gammaproteobacteria; order Pseudomonadales; family Pseudohongiellaceae; genus UBA9145. Next base: position 1,194,783 of record CBDDGA010000002.1, read on the forward strand.
ATTCCATCCTGAGGCTACAGTTGCTGACAATACGGTTCAGCGACTCCAGGCCTGTATTGAAGAAAACGGTGGACAGGTGCAGTATATCCAGCTGACATGCTCGGATACTGAGGTTTTACAACGCATTGCAAACAAAAGCCGACAGGAGTTTGGCAAATTAAGCGATCCGGAACTCTATAAACACTTACGCGATGAAGGTGCTTTTGAGTTTCCTCCTTTGCCAACGGCCAGTTTACGCCTTGACACAGATCTGATCTCTGCTGAAGAAGCTGCTGACCAGATCGCACAAGAACTACATATATAGTTCTGTGCAACCAATATAGCTAACAAGAAAAATAAGAAAGGAAGCTAATCATGCCTGTCGATATTACTATCACACTAAACGATGAAGATATCCGCCGGTTTCAGGACAGCATAGACAAAGGCAAGCTCGCTGTAAGTGACCCTGAAGCGGCGAAGGAAATTGAGCAAATCGCCGCCGATATGATCAACAAGGCGAGAGATCTGGATTTGCCCTCATTTGTTTCCGACAGAATCCTGAAACTGCAAATCCTCACCAACATGATCCATGACGACGAGTGGCAGCTATCAGAAGAAGAATGCAACAGTATCCGAAGTGCATTGTTCTATTTCGTCGACCCGGAAGACGTGATACCGGATCATATTCCAGGAATCGGTTTTCTTGATGACGCCCTTTACGCAGAAATAGTAATTCAGGAACTGGCCGATGAGATCAGAGGCTATCAGGAATTTTGTCAGTTCAGAATTTCTGAAGAAAACAGGCGACGTAATAGGGGGCTGGACACCCATGTAGGCAGGGAGGACTGGTTGGCAGATAAGCGAGCCATTCTGCAATCACGAATGCGAGAACGGAGAAAATTGGCAACAGGTGGTCGAGGTTGGAGAATGCGCTTACTCTAGGCAATATCAACATTAGAACTGAGCCATCTGAACTACCGAAAACCGTTCCTTCCACAATTCTCGAAAATTCGAGAAGTTTAGCTTGTCCAGGGAGGTGTCTATGAAGGCAATTCTATTTGCGGCAACGAGCCAGACCGAGCTCAGTCGTATCTTCTATCAGGACAAACTGGGCCTGGAGTTTATAGAAGATTCTCCATTCGCTCTGGTTTTTAAAATTCAGGACACCTTACTCCGGGTGCAAAAGGTCGAAAAGGCATGCCCTCCCCCTTACACAAGCCTGGGTTTTCAAGTCACAGACGTAACATCAACTGTCGAGAAACTGAAGGATGAGAACATAGCGTTCGAACACTATGATTTCCTGGAGCAGGACAAATTGGGAATCTGGACCACACCTGACGGCGCCAGGATAGCCTGGTGCAAAGACCCGGACGGAAATCTGGTTTCTTTTAGCCAGCACCCTTAAGCAGCAACATCATTCAACTTAACTACAGCCATTAGTTACATGGAAGAAGACCAATTACTATCCCAATTGATGCAACTCGAACAGGAAATGCATCTGACAAGTACTCGTAAAAACAGGGAACGCATGGAATCCTTGCTCGACCCGGACTTTAAAGAGATTGGGCGCAGCGGGCTGACTTATTCCCGCCTGGAAATCCTTAATGAATTTCATGATGAGAAAAAACTGCCAACTATTCTGGTAAGCGATGAAGCTGTCACTATTCTGCATGAGGAGCTGGTTTTGCTTACTTATAAATCCCGTCATGACTCTGCCGACAACCCCAGGCCGACATTGCGGTCTTCGCTGTGGCGTAAAAGAGGCTCCCAATGGCAGATATGCTTTCATCAGGGTACTGCTGCAGCCGAATGAGTTAGCTAAACGTTACTGGATCATGCCAGAGGACGGTGGTGCAATGCTGGAGCTGGTAAAACCCCAGTCCGTTTTCTCGATGATACGCTCAATGACTTCAAAGATTGAATTAAAGAGCTCGACAGACACACCGATGGTCATTCCCCGGTTGGAATCACCGAAGAAACTCAGGGCATGAACGCCTTCGCCTTTCCCGTTGGGCTTTAGGTTTAGTCTTTCAACCAGCAGCCCAGACTCACCCAGTGGGAAACTGCTCCCAGGTTGGAACTTCGAACTGAAATTCTGGGTCATTGCGGCGGCCTGCTGCTCGAGCTCAGCCCTCATCGAAGTTTCAGTGTCCGAATCCAGATATTGTGCCGGCGACTGCGATGAATCTGGATTTACCCTGAAGGCACTGGTTTTGGTTTTGAACTCTGTTAGCAGAGATCTGCATAATCTGCGGGTCAGCCACAGTCGATATTCCTCACCGACTGTATTGGTAATTCTCAGCAATATGCGATCTTGCTGGAGATTATAGCCAGCATCAAACTGGGCAAGTGCACTCATGGTCTAAACTGAATCGCGATTGGCTCGAAAACTGAGAGGATACTGTTGATAGAGGCGGTAAAAATCCTGCAAATTAAAATCACCCAGCACCTTCTGACTATACCCTCGCTTACGATTTCGATACAAATCGAAGTCTTTATAACGCAGACTATGCAAACAATTCTTACAAACCACGAAGCCGTGATTCATCATAGCCAATTCGCCACCGGCGCGGATTTTCATTAACTCATAGTCTTCCGCCATGCGGGTAGTCACCAGAACCTCTTGTTCGGGATGTTCACGCTTTAACTCTTCCAGCTCCGCGCACATGGCAACGTGATAAGCCGGGTATTCCCGACGTTCTCTGAACCAGTTTTCGCTGGGAATATAAGCCAAAACCCGACTGTTCTTAATAGCCAGCGTCTTGTCAGGAAGAACTTTGATGCCTTCCGGCTTCATCAGTAAACCCTGATTTTCCAGCTGGGAACGTTCTTCACCAGTGAGGTGTATTGCTGGATCGAAGAGTTCAAAATAACCCAGACGGTCCGTGCCCATCTTGCCCCGAAGCTCATTGAACGCTTCAAATTCTACAAAATTCGGCAACTCCATAGTGGCTAGCGAATCTCCTGTAAAATAGTGGACAAGCGTGTTTCTGCATCAGTAACCACGACAAATTCCACGCGCCGGGAACGGTCTTCGTCTTCGCTACCATCACCACGGGTTATTAACTGTGATGAAGACAGACCATTCGCTGTCAGTCGTTCCCGTAGCCATTGTTTCTCATGGCTGACGGCCTCCAGGTCGATAATGTACCCAAGTGCCGAACGTGTTCTTGCCTGGGAAAGCGCCATATTGCGCATATAAGCTTCATCACTATTTTCCGCCTGCGACCAGGCGCTGGACGTATGCCCTTCGATTCTCACTTCCAGAATCTCTTCCCGATAACGATCAGACGTTAGAATGGCCAGATAACGAGGAAAGAAGTCATCAATAATTGCTGCAAATTCGCTGCGCAAACTGGATTCACCCAACTCGAACAGAAAATCTGTATTGGTGAAACGGAGACGAAGATCCTCGTCTAACTGTGCGCCCCAGCGTGGCAAATCCTGAGCAAATTCAGCATTCAAATCCTGATATAATTCTTCTCGAAGATCTTCGTAGAGCACAACCACCCGCTCAATCTCTTCGTTCTTTTGCTCCACAATAACCAGATACATCACCGAAATCAGCAGGAACACAATCATCAGGCCGCTCATGAGATCACTGACAGCAATCCAGTGTTCTTCGTTTTCCTGTTCGACTTCCGTACTAAACATGATTTCGTGTTAACTCTGTTTGGAAAGCTCTTTCTCAGCCAGCGTAAGAATTTCACGTAAACGATCGGTTAACGGCATGTAGTCATTGACGAATTTCTCTGACAATGCAGTTAGTTGATAACCGAAGGTCTGCAAGGCCTGGGTTAGCTCTTTCTCCATGGATTCATCCAGCAGTTGCATATGGGTATTGGTTTTCTCTGTCATGGATTCAACATGTTGAGCCAGGCCACTATGAGCCTCATTGACGGAAGTCGCCAAGCCAAGGTTCACCTGTTCCACAGTCCTGGTAATATCATTCGCTGCCTGGGTTAGCACCTGAGTAAGACTGCGATTATTTTCCTCGATGCTCTCTTTGAGTTTAATTGTGAGCTCAGAAACATAGTCGCTGAGTGCCGGCAGACCTTCCGATGCCTGACCCACTAATCCTGAAAGCCCTGACAGATAGCCTTCCAGATTACTGGTTTGCTGCTCTAAACCTCCTAATAGCTCGCCGAGTGAGGCAGCTACCTTATTGAATTCACGGGAATGAGCAATCATCTCCTCATAGGATTTGCTGGCGTGCTGAATAACATCTTTACTGGATTCCTGTGCCTTCAGCATATCAGCCAGCTGTACCGAGTAATTTTGTTGCCATTCCAGTAGTCGACCCAGGGATTCATTAAACTTGTGAAAGTTTTCACCATACTGAACTTCGATACGGGAATTGAACTCAGACATCACTGTGGATATAGCCTCGGTCAACGCCGACGCGTTGGCATCAACCATTTGGTCCTGATAACTGCGCTGGGACTCCAGCATGCTGGCGCTATTCTGCTGATTCTCACTACGCAGTTCGCTAAGATTTTCATTCAAGGTAACGATTGCGTTATTGAGATCGACGACCGTAACCTGATTCGCCTCTGAATCAGCCACGCCGCGAATAGTTTGCAATGCATGACGCAAACGAATACTGATAGCGCCAAGTATCCCCACTACAGACGACCACACTGCGACGCCCAGGCCATCAATCATAATAGGAACGCTGGCTTCGATATTGGCGCTGTCAAAGCGCATTAAGCCAAATGCGATACCGAGAAATGTGCCGAATATACCGAAACTGGTTAACAACGAAGGTGCCGTGCGTACAGTCTGCACGGAGTAACTGGGGCCATGAAAATAAGCAACCAGAATCAGCATCAAGCCGATCAGGCCCCAGGTTATGGTTGTCAGATCATTCAGGACTTCCATACTGCCTCATCCATGGCCGAGCGCTGGCCAGAACAATGGGAAGATTAGAAAAACTTCAATAAAGTCAGGTTTATACCACAGAATGCTAAGGTGAAACGACCATGGGATTCACTTCCCGTGAAGCCCATGGAGGATTTTACGAAACTGCGGTAACGCGCTTAGTTTGAATTTTCCTGTCGGCGTAGATGCCCGTATAGCAGTTCTTCGGTGAATTCTACGCACTTAAACTCCAGCAGTTGCATGTTTTCATCAAGCCGTCGGTACAGTGGAAATTTAATAGTCCAGGGCCGAGTGTAAACATTAGGATCTTCAAGCGTCGCCTCGTACATCAGCACATTCGGCCCCATGTGGGTATATCGTTCGGTGACCCGCAATGCTTCGGTATGGTGGTTTCCGGCATGGTCGAACCAGGTATCCGGCACCTGATCGGTCACCTCTATTACCAGGCTATCCCCTTCAAAATGAGCCAGATTGTGCCCCATCCATGAATATACCGGCGCCTCAAATTCAGGCTGGTCAACGTAGACGATGCGACTGGCACTGGCGAATTCGTAGGCCATGATGATGTGGTCGGTGGATTGCACGATCTGGAATGGAAATGGCAGGTAATTTGCTCGCGGCACTCCGGGCATATAGCACTTCACCAGCGGGTCATTAGCCAACCAATCTGACTTATTTTCTTCCTGCTGCGCCCTGGCCTCGGCCGTGTAAGGAATCTCACCTCCCTCCACAATTCCCAGACCGGCTCTGATGGCACCTATGGCACCAGTTTCCACAACAGGACTGAAATCGGCTGCATGGGGCTCGATATCATAGTTAGCCGTATTGATTGCCTGCCAGATACCGTTGAAGTCCGGCCTGCCATCGGCTGTCCGCGGAATCGAATTGGACTCAGCAGCGATGCCTGATGAACTACCAAGAAGTAAAACGAGAAGAATGCCGGCAAGCGCTGATATCTTGTTCTGGAAAGCCATGGGATGCTCCCTTTGTGATTCTTGTTGTTATGATATGCTCGACCTGAAAGCCACAAAAATAGTAGCACATAGATAGCCTGCGCAACATTGCGAGATGCACAGGAAACGACCACCCCTGTGTTCGCCTCGGCTGCATAAACCTGCATGATTCGATAACTTTGAGAACCTCAAGAGCATAGAGGGAGCACCTGCCCTGAACACACTGGCCAGATTAGAAGAAACCGAACTCAGCATTCTGCTTCGCGAGTCAGGCCTTGCATTCTTTAGTTCATTGACTCTGCATTCATTGGCGATGGCCTTTGTTGTAGGAATTAACATTGCCATCAGTTTGCGTATGTTAGGAGTCGGCAGGAATCAATCTGTAGCCGCTTTTCAGAAATTCCTGCCAGCTCATTGGCTCGCTTGCGGATTAATCTTGATTTCGGGAATTGCATTGTTAATGGCCTACCCTGCGAAAGCTCTGACTAACCCTGTGTTTTATCTAAAGCTGGTGGCGCTCAGCATCGGATTGATAATAACTGCCTACTTGCAGCGCAAATGGCTACGCAATGAAGCAGTCACGAATATCTCAGCCATTGCCACTCTGTCACTCGCCTGCTGGGTCCTAACAATAGGCGCCGGGAGGTTCCTTGCTTATACCCATAGCGTCTTGCTGGCATCCAGATTCTTCTGACTATGGAACAATTTCTTTTAGAATTTTCACGGGAAACTGGCATCTATAGTTTCATGAATTCCGCCTGGGGATGGCCGATTATTGAATCTCTTCACTTCTTCGGTCTAAGTTTGTTAATCGGCACTGTCGGTGTTTTTGATCTAAGAATGCTGGGTGTTGCCCAGGGAGTTTCTTATAGAGAACTGCATCGATTGATCCCTTTTGGAGTGGCTGGCTATACGTTAAATGTTATAACTGGCACTATGTTTGTAAGCTCAGCTCCTGATCAATACCTGTACAACCCTGCATTTCAAACCAAGATTCTGCTAATGTTGATTGCCGCCAGCAATATGATTGTGTTTTACAAAACTACTGCCGCCGCCGTGGCAAATAGCACTCCTGATCAGGTTTTGAGCTTGCGAGCCCGGAGCATGGGGGCAATTTCACTAGTATGTTGGTGCGGAGTAATCATCTGTGGCCGACTCATTACCTACTTCAGGCCACCTTATCACTGGTGCTTCTGGTGCTAGCCGCTTAACATTACCCTGTCGATCTATTGTATCGATTCGGGTGGTATCTTAGGCTCCTGCCCACACATAAATCGTAATTTCAAAAGTCGCATCACGAACCTGAACCAGCATGGAACTGAGAACTGAATACTCCCTGGGGAGCTTTCACATACGCATCAATTGGCTGATCGCGGCCTGTGTGACAATCACCGCGCTTACGTTTTGCCGTCTGGGTCTGTGGCAACTGGATCGAGCAGCAGAGAAAGTCGCACTGCAGGCTGAATTAAGAGCGGATCAGGAAGCCAACGCAGCCCCTATCGAATCCATACCCGAAGGGCACCTGCATCGGGCCAACCCAGAGCTTCAGAATCGTCACGTCTCGCTACAGGGAGAGTATGTAAACGAGCGCACTATCCTGTTGCTGGCAGAGTTTTTTGACGATCAGATCGGCTATGGTGTGATCACACCACTGCGCCTGCAAAGCAACGGTCAATTGGTTCTCGTGCACCGTGGTTGGACAACCGGAATCCTGCCGGCTGACATGCCGCCGATCACCCGACCGGTTGAGGGCTATGTTGATGTGAAAGCACAGATCCACGTACCCCCGGAAAGCCCGCGATCTTTCGATATTGAAGTGGATCCCAACCAATGGCCACTGCGCCTGCGTACTCTGGAGTTCGATGTCATTGAAGAAATTCTGGGAGAGCCGGTGTTTCCATTCGAAGTTCGCCTTACTGATGAGCAGGCTGGTGTATTGGTACGCCATTGGCCTGCCGTGGTGGCTGACGTAAATCAGCATCTGTTTTATGCGGTTCAGTGGTTTAGTTTCGGCCTGATTGTGTTCTTCATTGCTCTTCTGGCCAGCAGCAATCTCTGGCAGCTGATGAAAGGCAGAGACCCCAGCATTCCGGACCCTGCCGGACACTGATTTCTGCAATTCACGCTCATTTTGAGCCATTTAAGAAAACAGTAATCAATTCTCTGCCAGATTGACCTGTCAGAAATGCTAAGTTGTTGATTTTGCCAGACGATTTGACCGAACGGGCGTTCAATTCCAGTAACGAAAATGGTATGGTTCGCGTCTATAATTTATCAGAAAACTATCTGTTAGTTGTTTGAAACCATCCCTAACTTGAGGAGTAGTGAATATGCGTAGCATTTCCTTTCTAAAACTCTTGCTTGGCGGGTCAGCTTTTGCTGCTGCAATGACGCTATCTGCTTCCGCATCAGCGCAGTCAGAGGAAGTTACCTTTCACAAGGATATTGAGCCAATTCTGCAGCGCAGCTGCCAGAGCTGTCACCGGGTCGGTGGCGCTGGCCCAATGTCATTGGTCACCTACGAAGAAGTAGCGCCATTTGCCGGCCTTATCGAGTACAAAACCCAATTGCGTGATCGTGCCGGTGCCATGCCTCCCTGGTACATGGAAAAAGACATCGGTATTCAGGAATACAAAGACGATCCATCCCTGACTGATGCTGAGCTAGCTGCTATTTCAACCTGGGCCCGCAGCGGCACCCCAAAAGGTGATTTGGCTGACGCTCCGGAACCTTTGGTATTCGATGACTCCGTGAAATGGCGAGCTGGCGAGCCTGATCTCGTTGTTGTAATGGATGACGTAACCAAATTGGCTGGAACACCTGACTGGTGGGGTGAAATTCCATCAGCGCCAACAGGTCTGACTGAAGATCGTTATGTGAAATCCGTTGAAGTTGTTGAAGTTAATGACGTGCCACAGGCTGGTACTGGTCGTGAAACGGTTGGTGGCCGCTACATCTTCCACCATATGATCTGGGCGACTGCACAGATGGATGAAAATGGCGAGCGTGTACCGGGTCTGGCAATTCCTTGGCCTGTACATGAGGTTGGCCGTAACGCTGACATCTTCGATGAAGACGCGGGCCGCCTGCTGCGCGCGGGTTCCTGGATTGTTTCTGACTCCGTGCACCTGCACTCAAACGGTATCGATACCACAGGTCACCTGGAAATCGGTTTCCGATTCCATGAACCTGACTACAAGCCCAAGTACCAGGGCGCCTTTATCGGCCTGGGTAATGGTGTAGACATCTCCATTCAGGGCAACAAGAAAGATCAGGAACTGCACGCTTACACCGTTCTTGACCAACACACCAAGGTCATTACATTCGAGCCTCACCTGCATGCTCCCGGCGAACGTATGTGTCTGGAAGCGATTTGGGGTTACACAATCGAGACCTTGTCCTGCGTCGGTTATGACCACAACTGGGTTCGCGGCTACCCTTATGCTGACCACGCTGCACCCTTGCTGCCCAAGGGCACAATCCTGCATATCGTTGGCTATATGAATAACACTGAGACCAACCCGAATGTACCTGATCCACGTAACTGGCAGGGTTCTGGCAATCGCTCAGTGACTAATATGTTCATTGACCTGGGAATTCGGGTCACCATGACCGATGAGCAGTTCTTTGAAGCGATGGAAGAACGCCGACAGGCTCTGAATATGGGACCAAATGATCACGTAATCGGTTGCCCGCTATGTGGTGCGCCTCTGGTGGCACCGGTGGCGGAAAACGATGATGACAGCTCTGCGACGAGCGCTGACGACGACTAGGAATCAGTATGCATTTCAGCAGTAAATCAACAGGGCGCGCACTGGTATTGCGCGCCCTTTCTATTCTGGTCTTCCTGGTTCCGGCCCTCGCCAATGCGCAGACATATCGCACAGGACAGCATGTCGAGCCAGCGTATGAAGGATGGCGACCCAATCCCGATGGTACCTTCAGCTTCATGTTCGGCTACATGAATGAAAACTGGGAAGAAGAGCCATTTGTGCCGGTTGGCGAAGACAACTACTTCTCCCCGGGTGATGCGGACCGTGGTCAACCCACCTACTTTCTCCCCCGACGCAATCGCTTTAATTTTGAGGTGGTGGTGCCGGCTGACTGGGGTGATCGGGAATTAGTCTGGACACTGAACGTAAACGGTGTTGAACGTAAGGCCTACGCAACTCTGCGCCAGGATTACCTGGTAGATAATATGGTTATTGCATCGGAAACCGGATCACTCGGAGCCGGTACCAGCAGCCCGGAATCCCGCGCAAATTTGCCACCTGTAGTGACTGTCCAGGGCGACCTGGTGCGTACAGCCCGTGTCGGTGAACCAATTGAGCTGTCCACTCATGTATGGGACGACGGCTTGCCCGAGCGACGCCGGGAATCCACAAATACTGCAGAAGAACTGGAACGCAGAATGCTGAGACCACCGTCTCGGGTAACTGTGGGCAAAGTTAACGGCTTGTTCATGTCCTGGAATATCTATCGCGGTGATGGCAACGTGACGTTTGACCCACCTTTACCAAAGCCCTGGGAAGATACCCGGACCTCTGCGAATTCACCCTGGTCTGCACTGTGGCTACCTCCTGAAGTACCTGAGGATGGTGTTTACACAGTGAATGCTACTTTCGATGAACCTGGCACCTATGTGTTATGGGCTCGAGCTGATGATGGTGGCCTCTATCACGATGGCTATATCACAATTCACGTAAGCGAATAAATTTAACTCTCAAACCAGAAAAAGGGGGCCATCTGCCCCCTTTTTGGTTTCTCGAATTATTACTGATTCTGATTGCGCCTGCGTTGTTGCTCTTCCAGATCAATAGTAAAAGGCGGGTCGTATCGCGGGGGATCGCGATCAATAATGATTGTAGTTGGCGGAGGTGGTACGTAGCGAATTGTAGGATCACCATAGCGCTGTTGCAGGAGCATCTCTTCCGCAGCCCTGTGGAATGAAGGAGCCTGAGCATCAGGTCCGAAGGCAAAGCTGAAGCTACCCCTGATTAATCGATCATTTTCGCCAAGAATTGCCCAGTCGGCGATATAGTAATCAGCCACTGCCAATTCAGGCAAATCCCAGCTGTAACTGGCTGCTGGTCGAGGATTGTAGCGAAACTCGATATCCACCCAGTCCCGCTTTTGATTTCTAAGCGTGAGCTTGACCAGGCGAACTGGAGATTGAAACTTCAGATCAATGTATTCCGGGGCATTAGTCAGCACAGCATCGTCAACAGGGCTGGTTTCTGCTTGATGCAAGACAACCGAGCTGCCCAGGCCTGATCTGTAAAGCGTCGAACTGGCTGATTGCGGCTGTCCATCGGCCACTGAGACTACTGACAGCGCTGCATACACGGCAGCAATTTGGAATAGATTATTTTTCACAACTAAATGAACGATAGCTTCTAATGTGTTTTAGGTAGGTGTATCCGGACAAGTAATTGCCTGATTTGTTTCCTAAAATCTGATAATGCAGTGTTCTGAACACGAAGGATAGCATAGACATGGCTATTCGTGATTAAAGCTCAAGTATTGCGGTATTGAATATGACTCAATCTGATTTACCAGATATTTTAAAAACCCTGCAGGCAAGCGGGAACAACGAAACTCAATTCGGCGAAATGTGGACCCAGGGCCGCTCTGCCTATGGCGGACTCTCTGGCTCTATCGCTGCCGCTGCTATGAGTAAGGAAGTAGATGAAGGTGTGCCCCTGCGATCATTGATGGTCTCATTCATCGGACCAATCCCGGCCGGCCCTTTGTCGGTACCTGTGAGTCAGCAACGAGTCGGCAAGAATGTGGCACAGTTAAGCGCCGAGATTATTTCTGACGGCAATCTCTGCCTGCAAGCGATGGCCGCCTATGGCCGACCCCGTGAAGCAATTCAGGTAGCGCCGCCGGAAGATTTCAATCCTATTCCCCGGGATCAGGGTGTCCCTATCAGCAAAGCGGAGCGATTTCCTTCTTTTCTGGCTTACTTCGACGGTTGCTGGGCCGGCGGTGGCATTCCGTTTTCAGGCAAACCCGAACGCCAGGTTTTCTTATGGGCAAAACATCGCTGCGACATGAGTGAATTTCCTGCGGAAAAGATTATTGCTATAGCGGATATTCCTCCGCCAGTTTTGCTCTCGCACTTTGACGGAGGGCCGGTACCAGCCAGCTCCCTTAGCTGGTCGCTGGAGTTTGTAGTGCCAGCACATGAGATAGACAGCGAATGGTTTTATCTCGAGTTTACTTTGGAAGCGGCTGCTGAAGGATACACGCAGCAGTCTGGAAAGATATTCACTGAGGATGGGATATTGTGCGCCCTTTCACGTCAGTGCATGGTTTACTTTGGTCCACCTCAACAGGCATAAAGACTCAGGATTAAACCGCCTTCGAAAGTCCCGAGCAGAACCGGGATAATTTCGTTAAAATAGAGTAGAACAACTGAATTCGCTTCGTCTAAACACTATGCTAAAGACAAGTTTAAAAATTGCGTCTGTTATTGCGCTGTTGGGATCACTCGTGTTGCCCAATTCTACCCTGGCTCAACACAGTCACGGCGTGCTTACGCCTGGTGTAACTTTCCCCCAGGATGATGCTGTTCTTAGAGATCCGCCACGCATGATAACTATGAGTTTTAGAGTGGACGTTAAACTTCTGAAGCTGGCGCTCTACACAGCAGACGATCGATGGATCAACATTGGTTTTGTCTATGAGCCGGAACGTAGTGACCGCAGCTTTGTCTATCAGATACCTGGCGAGCTTCCTGAATCTGAATATTATATTGCTCGCTGGTCAGTCACCGATGGCGTGCGCGGACTGTTGAATGGCGAATTTAAATTCGCCTATGGTGATGGTGCAATTCCACCTTCTGAGGCAATCGAAGCAGCATTGGGAGACAGGGAAGAGAACCTCCCTTCTACCGGTTCTTATAGACTTGAGACCGTCCAGTAGTTCTACTTGAATTTGAATCCTTTGTCGGCGAGAAAATCCTTCATGTGCGGACGGGATTTTTCCGACAGTAATGTGGCCACTTGCTCAGACCAACTTATGCCATGCCCTCCTCCGGTACGAGTTCGGTAATACTCCCTTATTCTCTCGTCGTAGTCTCTAATGGATTCCTTGTCACCGTCCTCGTTGTAGACCTCGTCCTTCACTATAACAGGTAACGGCAGACGAGGTTTGATCTCAGGGTCTTGATCAGGATATCCAAGGCACAATCCAAAAACAGGGTAAACACCCTTTGGAAGCTTGAGTAATTCAGAGACCGGACCAGGATTATTTCGAATACCACCAATATAGCAGATACCAAGACCTACCGACTCAGCGGCAGTCACCAGACTCTGGGCCATTAGCGCCACGTCAACTGTGGCAATGATAAAATGCTCCGTAAAATCCCCTTCAAAAGGTTTGCCGTATTCTTCACAATAATTGCCTGCACGCTTCAGGTCGGCGCAGAAAACCATAAATTCCGCTGCTGATTCAACATAGGGTTGATTGCCAGCCATCTCAGCCAGTTTCTGCCGGCTTTCAGGATTGCTAACGCGAATGATTGTGGATCCCTGCAAAAAGCTGGAAGTCGCAGCTGCCTGACCAGCCAACAATAATTCTTCAAACAATTCAGACTCGATTTTCTGATCCGTGAACTTTCTAATGCTGCGGTGTGACTTCAGCAAGTCAATTACTGAGCTCATAGTATTTTCCGTAATGTGAAATGTTTGTGCTTAACGGGCGTCAAGCAGATGGCTAAAGAATTCGGGTACGACTTCATTGGCGGCATTGGATTCAGCGTTAAACATTAAGACCATACCAATATTGGCATCGGGTGAAAATGCCATTTCAGAGCGATAACCCCTGACACCACCTCCGTGATGGATAACTCGCAGGCCTTTAAAATCAAAAACCCGCCAGCCTATTCCGTAGTAGGCTTTTTCCAGACCTGACCAGCGATTGAAATAATTGCCATAAGGAGTCGGGATTACCGGCTCATGAAACTGGGTCAGGAATTCATCGGTGAATATTTCAGGAAATGCGCCAAGGTTCGCTCTCAACCACATGCTCATATCAAAGACACTGGCATTGATTCCTGATGCTGGCGCCACTGTGTAATAAGCAGGGTTCGTAGTAGTAGTCCGCCAACTGCCACGGATCATGCGATGTGGATGAGTTGATTCCGGATTATTAATGTAAGGCTCGTAACCTATAGATGCAGATTGCATGCCCAGAGGTTTAAATATGTGTTCTTCTATGTACTGTTCGTAACTCGCGCCTGTGGTTTCTTCTACTATGTCAGCAATCATAGAAAACACAACGTTCTGGTAGCCATAACACTCACCAGGTGCACATACCGTGGGTATCTGCTCAAAGCGCCGCTTAATTCGATCATAGGCAACTCCGTCATCCAGCAAGTTAGAATAGGAATGTGGCATTAAACCGGTGGAGTGGCTGGCCACATGGCGCAGGGTAATACTCCTCGAACTGCTTTTTGTGCCTAGCTCCAGACTGGGAAACAAATCCCGCAGTTGTGTGTCCCAGGACTGTCCTTCCTGATCCACCATTAGAGTGGCGGCCGCGCCTGCAAAAGTTTTCGACATGGACGCTATGCGGAAGATGGAATCCGTTGTCACCGGAAACCTCTCGCTAATATTTCTCACACCCCAGGTTTGCAGATGCATGATGCCTTCACGAGATACAATCGCGAAGGCAGCACCGGGGATTTTCTTTTCTTCGATAAGTGCTTCCAGCCAATCTACATACTCGCTAAAGTCATAATTGTAAGGCAACGGATTGGAGGCCAGGCTGGTTTGCGCCTGGCTCATTTGTACTGGAGTGGCAAGCAGGAAAATCAGGACAAAGCTAAATCTTAAGAAATGCACGGGAAGTAGATAACGATGGGCTTTAAGTATGGTTATTTTGACGATTTGGAGTTCTGTGAATAATAACAGTTCAGTTTTCTCAGGGACTTTATTCTGTAGGCAGTCGGTGCGCAGTATAAGTTCCCGCTTATTCTAATGAAAGTAGGCAAAAAAAGGCCGATTTAACTTTAGTTAAATCGGCCATAAGGGGGCACATTTTAGTGCTTTGAGGAGTCGTTTCAGGCGATCATGGTACTAACAGCAATAGGCGACGGTTGTCGCGGATGACTGTGAGAGCTGCGAATCGACCCCCGCCCTGAATGACTTCATTGAAATCACCCATGTCAGACACTTCCCGCCGATTCACTTCAACAATCAGGTCACCTTCCCGAAGCCCGGCGCCATAAGCACGGCCTTGGGGATTTACAAATTCAACAACTATTCCAGGACCAGCATAGCTATCATCTTCATTCATATTTCTGAGTTGAGCGCCACGAAACTGCCTGCTACTGACATTCCCGGAATCGCCAGCCATGGTTGCGTCACCGATAATTGCGCTCACGGTTATACTCTCATTCTCTCGAAGTAGCTGAATCTCAGCCTCAATATCTCTGCCCAGTAAACCCACCATATTTCGCAGCTCACGACTGCTGCGAACTGGCTCACCATTGAATGCCGTGATGATGTCTGAAACCTGGATGCCAGCTTTTTCAGCCGCACTGTTTTCCATTACGCTGGTTACCAACGCACCCTCCTCCAGGTCTACTCCCAGGGCATCCCTAGCATCTCTTGTCAGTGACGCGATAGTTACTCCAAGAACTCCACGACGAACTTCACCGTCGCGTTCCAGGTGTGCCATAACAGCAGTCACCATATCAACCGGCACCGCAAAGCCAATGCCATTACTGCCGCCGTTGCCACTTATGATGGCAGTATTGATACCGACGAGATTGCCTTCCAGATCAACCAGCGCGCCGCCAGAGTTTCCAACATTGATCGCCGCATCCGTCTGGATAAAGTCTTCATAGTTATTGTTATTCAATCCAGTACGCCCCAGAGCACTTACAATTCCCTGGGTTACAGTTTGTCCAATGCCAAAAGGATTGCCTATTGCAACCACATAGTCGCCGACTTGTACTGTTCCTATATCAGCCAGAGCGATCTCCACGAGGTCGCTTGCCATGATTTGCAATAAAGCCACATCGGTACTGGCGTCACTGCCAATGAGCTCCGCTTCCATGGTGCGCCCGTCAGCGAGCTGAACATTGATACTGGCCGCGTCATCAACGACGTGGTGATTAGTAATTATGTATCCCTGTTCGGCATCAACGATGACACCCGATCCGGCACCGACGGCGAAGGGCTGTCTGCCAGGGCTGGTTCGATTCTGCCCTTCAGGGAAGAATCTGCGTAATTCTTCCGGAATTTCCTCACCTTGAAAGAAGTAGCGAGAGGAAGATGTAGGAATCGCTTTACTTACCCGTATATTGACAACAGCGGGTGTCACCTGCTCCAGCATTGGGGCCAGAGAAGGAATGCCGCGAGCCAGGGCTTCATCGCTCACCGCAAAGCTGCTATTGGCAGCATTTAACAACAACAGTGATAGCAAGCTCAGTAGTGAAAATTTGCGTATTGAGAGTTTCATCACAAGCTCCATTTCATGTATTTGCGCTCCACAACGTACCGCCGGGAACGGCCATAGTTTGCAATCTAGGGTCGAACCTGCCGAATAACCTGAAAATCCTGTGAACTTAATATCCAGAAAAGCTACTGAGAGTGGAATGACGTTAAGCTGAGCCGAAAAATCGACTAAAATAGCGTTAATCGCTGTTTGGAATGAAACAAAATACCTCTATTTCGCGTCTAATAGAGGTATAAGTACAGAATCAAGTTGGCGCGGCCAGTGTCACCAAAGGGGGCAGTAATGCAAATCACAGCGGGCTCAGCGGTAGAGAACACCTCAGATTCCATCGAGCTGAATCCCATGCAGGACGAGTTCCGCATTGGTGATTGGTTGGTTAAACCTCAGATCAACCAGTTACAGCATATTGTTTCAGCTGAAACAAGGCACCTGGAGCCCAGACTGGCAAAGCTGCTTTGCTTTCTCGCCTCCCACAGCCACGAAGTTGTAGAGCGTGACACCCTGGTATCTGTACTTTGGCCAAGAGTTATTGTGAATGAAAACTCCCTAACCCGCGCCGTCTCTGAATTACGTAAACAATTGCAGTGGCAATCGAACAATGATGTCTTCATAGAAACAATCCCCAAGCGTGGTTACCGTCTGGTGCAGGATGTTGTTGCGCATAAAGATGAAAAAGCAGTCATTGAATCAAACTCCACAAGTGCAGTTTCTGGCTGGATTTCCCGTGTATACCTGCCTATGCAGCAATCCGGTGCGTTAGCGTTCGGTCTGGTATTGGTTCTCGCCGGGTGGTTGAGTCTGGACCAGAGTATGACATTGCAAGACTCTCCAACATTAATGGATGAAGTCATTCCATCGGATACCAGTATGCTTGGTGGCACTGTAACTCTGAGCAAAAATGAGATGAGTGAATTGGAAACCGACGGTGTTGCTCAGCCAGCATTTGCTAATGATCAGAAACGCTTTGCCTACATACAGTATGGGCATACCGGTTCGACTATCTTTCTCGGCGAAATCGCCAGCGACTATGAGCCCGTCGCGATCTTCAATAGCCAGGATGTGCTATACAATCTAACCTGGTCGCCGCTGGATAATTCTCTTTTGTTTGCCAGCAAGCCAATTCTGTCCAGTACTGCATTATTCGACACTCCAACTGAAGCAACCCTCTATGCGCTCAATCTGGAGTCTCTGGAGCTGAATGAGTTGGTAGAACAGGCACCTTCACAGAAAGGTGGCCCGATGGATTTGAGTCTGACCTGATCAATTTCAGGCGGGCAACCTCTGCATCTAGATCACAACTAGTGAGTCATTGTCGGGCCAACGATCGTTGACAACCAGGCCGTTGCCAGAAGTAATGCGCTTGCGACCGCAATTTCCAATCGCAAAGAATTCTTAAAGTTTCGAACTGCAGCCGTTTCGAGTAAGGCAGGAACCAGTTTTAAATTGTTTAGTGCTGCAATCGCCAGTATCGCAAGCACAAGAAGAATCTTGAATGACAAAGCTCGTCCGTAGCTGGTTTCATATAGCTCCGCTGGTGAATGAATAAGATTAATCGTGAGTACCACACCCGCTATCAAAAGTACGCTGACAAACTTCATGGCGTGATCGCCGAAGCGACGCAAGGTTATCTGCAGTCCTGCAATGTCGCTACTGCATGACAATACGAACAGTGGGTACAGAGCGCCAATCCACACAGCAAATATTGTGAAGTGTAATGCCAGCACGAGTTGCAGGACTGGTGACAGCACGGAAACATGTCCACCGAATCGAAAACTAATCAGCAGCAGAATGAAGCCGAGCCCAACTATCGTGAAGGCTCTCCGATAGAAGCGCAGAGGTGGCGCTTCTCGCATTTGGGATAATCGCCAAAGAAAGAAAACACTGTTTGCGATAATTAGAGAAAAGCCCGCAAGACGGACAAGGCTTAAATCTCCCAGAGGCGTATCCAAGAGAATTTCCGCCATGAACATATCAAAAGCGCCACCCAGTCCGGCCCCATTGGCTAACCCCACCTGAACCAGGAAATTAATCAGCACCACTTGAAAGCCTAATAGCCCACCAATGAGTTGGTAGACCATTAGCTTATGCACCATCTTTCTACTGCCATCGTTGTAGAGGCAAAGGCATACTCCACTGCCCAGCGAGGCAGAAGCAGCAAGATAGAACAGGAATTTACAAGCCAGACTGGCTAGCTCCCATGCATTGGGAACATGGGTCATTTCCATGGCATAAAAAAGGCCCTCCGATAGAGGGCCCTGGCATTATTCTGGTTTATGGAGCTGACGATTGAGGGTCGAATTTGAAACCGAAAGAGTTACTCACCGTATGCCCATCAGCACCGATGGCAGCCCAGTTCACGGTGAAGCTTCCAGGGCTGAGCACTGGAGTTTCAATGACATAGTTTGCGAGAGCATCGGCAGCTGGCTCAAAACCGGTAGGTACGGTTTTATCCCCCATCAACAACTCAACCTTAACCAGACGAACGGGGCCGTTGAATACCAGGCTAATCTCTGATGGGGTTGCTTTTACTACGGAATCCGCTGCCGGAGTAGATTCCTTAAGACCAGTATGTGCGCTGGCGATATTAGCCAGCAACAGAAATACAGCAAGCAGTACGCCGCGCGCACTTAAATTAGCTATAGTATTGATTATACTCATTATTTTTCCTCAATCTCCCAAACCAATCGAGTTCGAGACGCAGTTAAGAATAGTTTAATTATCTCAATCTGGAGAATTGAATCCCAGCAAATTGCCCGGATAAAACTGCGACATTTCGTCACAGCAAGATAATTTCAGTCAGAGAAAAAGCCTACTTTTTGTGCCAGACCCGTTTGAGGGGAGACATATTTATCTCGTCGAATACTGTGCCGGCCCTTGCGGTGATCACATCAAGCACCACCTGAGCTATGTCTTCAGGCTCTATTGCATTGTCAGCTTCCGCGCCGGGCTCAAAATGCAGATTCTCGAAGAAGGTGCTGCGGACCGCCCCTGGATTAATCAAACTTACTCGTAGACTGGATTTACTACACTCTTCACGCAAGGCCTGAGCGAACCCTCTTAAAGCAAACTTGCTGGCACAATATACACTTCCCTCCCTGCCACCTTTCAATGCCGATTCAGAACCGATGAATACCAGGTCCGAAACTTTTTCAGATGACTTGAGCTCTGGCAGCAGTAATTTGGTGATAACAGCGTGAGACAAGAAATTAGTATCCATTGTCTGCTTAATATCTTCTGTGGAAATCTGCTCCAGATAGCCCATTCGACCAATGCCCGCATTGGCAATTAAGGCCCGAATTCCGTCTTTGATATTTGTCAGTTGAGGCTTTAGATTCGCTTCCAACTTACCGACATCACTTAAATCGATCTCAATAGCCTGAAATTCCGAATGCTCAATGGAACACTTGGAAAAGTCACGAGCGAGACCTATTACAGAATAACCGCTTTCCAGTAACCGAATGCAAGTCGCTTCCCCTATGCCCGAAGACGCCCCAGTTACAATTATTTTTTCCAGCTTGTTAGCGGACATCGTTGATTCCCAATCTCAAATTAGGCACAGCGGTAATATCTGTCACCATCTATGTAAGGTATAAGCAACTCTTCCAAAGACTGCAGTAGCAATGAACCACCATCTTCGAGTGAAATCATACCATCGCTGAGCACTACATCACGGGCCAATAGAGAATCATCCGGATACAGTTTAACCATTCGTTTATAAAAGTCCTGAGGCAGACGGTACTCACCAAGACTGCAGGAATGTAATTGCTTACCATCGATACTGGCAAAAACAGTGGCGTATAGCTCTTCGTAGTCCGCAAGAGTTGAGGCGGTGGGAATGACAGGCTCAAAACGAATGGCAACAGGCCAGCCAGCTTGCTGAAGTTTTGCCAAAGCATCAATACGCTTCTCCAAAACCGGCACTCTATGTTCATGCTTCGTTGCTATAGATTCAGGAGAGAAACTCATTGCTACAACACAGTTACTCGTAGCATCGAATTGCAGCAAGCGTCGAATCTGAGTGCTCTTGGTACGCAATTCCAGAGTCGCGCCTGATAATTCTGAGAAAAGAGGAATAATAAAATCGCAAAACTGACTGACAGGCTCAAAGGCCAAACTATCGCAATCATAGCCACTATAGAAAACCGGGCAGCGCTCTTGCTGTCTCACAACTTCAGTAATTTCCTGCGCGAAATCTTCATAGTTTATAAACAATACATAATAGGCGGATCGATACATACCCTGAAGAAAGCAATAACGACAGTCGTATAAGCAGTTGAACATGTGAGAAAAGTAAAAGCCACCGCTACCAGACCCTTCAAATCCATAACCGTCTGGCGTTGGCAAAACTTTCTTTCCATACTTTTCTGCAAGAATCAGCGCAGGTGCTGATTTCTGAATTCTAAAATTTTGCCCACTACGATTAAAAACCTCGCCATATCGCTCGCACTCGATCAGCGGCAAGCCGGGATGCCGCCGAATAATATCCAACACCCTTTCGTGGTTACGTACAGCTTTTTCAATATAAATGGCAGAGAACATGTGTGAATTTAGAACTTTCCTGACAAACCGTTTTCCAGAGCGCTAATACAGGATCGTGCGCTTTCGTGTTTGGTGCCGAGTCTTTGTAATTCCTCGTAAAGATTCAGTGCATGATAGCGTTGCAATAGCCGTTTTAGTTGTGCCTGCTGCGTGACACTAAATTGAGTTAAACTCAGTAGCTCAGCATATAAGTCCGAATAAGGAAATTGTTGCGGGCATTGAGCGAGCAAAGATTGGATCTGTCCAACCACATCAAGAAAGACTGATTCGCTACTTTTCAGGATGCTCTCAACCTTTTTCAAATCCAGCTTCTGCGCTGGCAGCTCTTTGTTATCAGATACAATCTTAACGCAGTGCACTAACTCGACGCTGCTATGCTTGACGGCAGCATTCCAGAATGCAAATCCTTCCATGTCGTAAGCAGCTTTTTCAGGATATTTGAGTTCAGGTTCATCGACTGTAATCAGCAGGCCACGATGCTCTATATTCAGCATAGGTGCTGGGTATATTCGATGGCCGGAACTAGCCTGACGAATGCTGTCCGGTGCCATTACTGCGCCCAATGGCAGGGACTGATGGCCTGCAATTCCAAAATTTAACCACGCCGTTGGCAAGCTCTCGTCTGTTTTGGATGCAAGATAGTCAACTGCATTGGATGAACAGGATTGGCCTTCTCCACTAACTACCAGATTTACTCCATTACCATCGGAATATAGTCCTGGTTTATCTCCTACTTGCTGCAAACCTAACCACTGAACAGGAAATTTGGCTTCCAGTGTGTGAGCAATCACGATATTCAATCTAGAATTCATTGGCGGAAAAATAGGTTTGCTTTATCAGTTCACACTCTGCAATGAGTTCTTCATTGCCTCGCTTTTTCGCGCCGTTTAAAAGCACAGAACATTTATTCTTTAATACGGCAATTGACAGTTCCCGTTGCGACTCGGTTAAGACACCTGTGTTTAAGAGATTTTGCAGTGCGCGAACTCGAAATCTATCCATCCCCCAGTACTTTCTTGAAAGCTGATCTTCGTGACCACCGTATTTTGTAAGTAGCTGCTCGTCAATGTAATGAACAGCATGCCGACAACAGATTCGTAACCATAAATCATAATCCTCACAGGCGGGCAGGCCTTCATCGAATTCACCGATACTTTCAAACAAGGTTCGTTTCAATAAAACCGCCGAAGGAGAAATTGCACACATACTTAAGCTTTGTTCGAAAATGTTGCCACCTTGCTTGCGATGCTTATCCATAGGATTAACCCGCCGACCATTTCTGATCCAGATTTCATCGCAATGGACTAATTGAACATGAGCATCCCTGTCGGCAACCTCCATCTGCTTTGCCAGTTTATCGGGGTGCCAGACGTCATCTGAATCCAAAAACGCAAGCCATGGAGCAAAGGTTTGTCTCACTCCCAGATTTCGAGCTGCACTTACGCCTGCATTTTCCTGGAAAACGTAATGAACTTGAGGAAAATACCGCTCGACAACGTATCGGGTGTCATCGGTAGAACCATCATCTACGACGCAGACATCTTGTGCCGCCAAAGTCTGACCAAGTACAGACTCTAGTGCTCGTTGTAATGGTCCGGAACGATTGAATGTGGGTATGATTACAGATACCGGTGCTGTCATGTTTAATCGCTTAGTATCAGAAACAAAAATGGGAACCGTAGTTCCCATTTTCTGGTTGATAGCATCGACAGAATCTGCACTGTAGCTTACTGGTACCTGGCCAGCTCTTTTCGTGCAATCACTCTTCTGTGCACTTCATCAGGACCATCTGCTAATCGCAGGGTGCGCTGACTGGTCCAAAGAGAGGCTAACGGGAAGTCTTGCGAGACTCCCGCCGCTCCATGCATCTGAATTGCACGATCTATTACCCTTAGGGCCATGTTCGGAACAGCAACTTTGATCTGAGAGATTGCATCACGAGCAGCTTTGTTACCTATTGTATCCATCAGCCACGCAGTCTTCAGGACTAACAGTCTACACATTTCGATTTCAATGCGGCTATCCGCGATGATGTCATAATTGCCTCCCAATTCTGCCAGAGGCTTGCCGAATGCCTCACGGCTCATTGCGCGAGTACACATCAAATCAAGCGCTTTCTCCGCAGCACCTATAGATCTCATGCAATGATGAATTCGACCAGGGCCCAGTCGACCTTGAGAAATTTCGAAGCCCCGCCCTCTGCCGAGGATAATATTGCTCTCGGGTACGCGCACATTGTGAAACTTTATATGCATATGACCATGGGGAGCGTCGTCTTTCCCGAACACAGTCATCGGACGCACAACTTCCACACCTTCAGCATCCATTGGCACAAGAATCTGTGACTGGCGATTGTGTTTAGGCGCATCAGGGTCAGTCACCACCATGCAGATCATTATTTTGCAGCGCGCATCACCAGCACCTGAGATATAAAACTTCTCACCGCTGATAACCCATTCATCGCCATCTAATACAGCGCTGGTGGAAATGTTGGTCGCATCAGAGGAGGCAACACCAGGTTCAGTCATGGCGAAAGCGGATCGAATCTCCCCAGCCAAAAGTGGCTCCAACCATTCTTTCTTTTGCTCCTCAGAGCCGTAGCGCTCTAACACTTCCATATTTCCCGTGTCAGGAGCACTGCAATTCATGGCCTCTGAAGCCAAACGACTTCTGCCCATAATCTCTGCAAGATGGGCGTATTCCAGATTACTTATTCCGGCTCCACCCTGACTCTTGGGCAGGAAAAAATTCCACATTCCCATGGCCCGGGCCTCATCCTTAAGCTCGTTAAGAATTTCATCCTGGCGAGCTGTATGGGACCACCGATCATCTACGCCCACCTCGACATAGTATTCCGTTTCGACGGGTTCAACTTTGTTTTCAACGAAATCACGGATTTTTTCCCGGATCTCTACCATTTCCTCAGAAAGGCCAAGGTTCATCATGGAAACTACTTCCTCTGTATTACTCTATAAATAATTTAGCTTGCGATTGTACCACCACCATCAATAACCAATGTTTGACCTGTGGTAAAACTTCCTGCTGCTGAAGCCAACATGACAGCAGCACCAGCAATCTCATCAGGCTCCCCGATACGACGGAGGGGATACTTGGACACTGTTGCTTCGTATATATCGGGATTCTCCCAAAGTGCTCGAGCGAAATCAGTCCGAATCAGGCCGGGAGCAATGCAATTAACTCGTACATTCCTGGGACCCCACTCAACAGCCAGATTGCGGGCTATCTGCATATCCGCTGCTTTGGAAATAGCGTAGGCACCCAGACTGTCTGTGCCTTTAAGTCCACCAATAGAGGACACGATAATCACTGCACCACCGCCGGACTCAGCCATACCTGGAATAACTAGCTGACAGAGTCTATGCACGCTGCCGATATTTGCATGCATAACTTTATCGAATGCGGCGTCGGGAATGTCCTGGGAAGGACCAAAATACGGATTCAGTGCTGCATTACAAACAAGAGTATCGATAGTACCGAATGCTTCACGGCTCTTAGCGACAAGTTCCTGCAATTGTTCCTGGTAATTAATATTACAGGCGATGCCTTTGGCTGTACCCCCACTCTCATTGATGCCTGCAGCTACTTCATCACAAGCTTCCTGGTTGCGACTCGAAATCACTACTTTAGCGCCCTGCTCTGCCATACGTTCAGCAATGGCTTTACCTATACCCTTGGTGGATCCGGTGATTAACGCAACTTTGTTTTCCAGACTAAATAGACTCATTCTTTTCCTGCTTTCTGATAGTAGATTCTTACTCGATACCGAGGGTTCTAGATCTCCTCATCGGCTATCTTAACCAGTTGCTTGCCAAAATTTTTACCATTGAGCATTTCTCTGAACAGCCGCGGCGCATTTTCCAGGCCTTCCCCTATTGATTCTCTGAATTTAACACGGCCTTCAGATACCCAGTCGCCAAGCAAGCGGGTGGCTTCCACCCAACGATCCTGCCATTCAGTTACAACAAAGAATCGATTCTCCGGAACAGGATTTAGTTTTTTCAAGATATGGGCGGGTAATTCAGAACTGGCGATATCTTCGTCGTTGTAGTTGGAGATATAGCCACAAATGGGAACTCTGGCACCTTCGTTTAGCAATGGTGCAACTGCACGAGTAACATCACCACCTACATTTTCAAAGTAGATGTCAATGCCATCCGGGCAGGCGGCCGCAAGTTCTGTGGCCAGATCTCCTGCTTTATAGTCAATGCAGGCGTCAAAGTGCAGCTCTTCCTTTACATAGCGACATTTTTCCGGACCGCCGGCAATTCCTACAGCTCGCAACCCTTTAATTTTTGCGATTTGTCCCACAACTCCAGATGCTGCAGCAACGACAAGTGTCTCTCCTGGCTGTGGCTTGCCAACTTCCGTCAGACCAAAATAGGCAGTTCTGCCCGGCATACCTACAACACCCAGATGAGCAGACAAACTGCCGTTGGCCAGGTCAATCTTCATCAGACGAGGGTCGTCATCGTCAGCGACAATGTAAGACTGCCAGCCTCTGTGTGCAGCGACACGGTCTCCTACGGTAAACTTATCTGAGTTGGACTGAATGACTATGCCGGTGGACTCTCCCACCATAACATCACCGATTTCCATCGGTGCGGCGTAGGATTTTGCATCATGCATTCGGCCACGCATATAAGGGTCCAGGGAAAGCCAACATACCTTTATCAGTATCTGCCCATCCTCTAATGCCGGTACTTCCGCATCTTCGAGCTGAAAACATTCATCACCCGGCTCTCCCACTGGTCTTTTAGCAAATACCATTCTCTGGTTAGTGATCATTACAGCTTCCTGTCTCGTTCTTTTTATAAATGCCAAATTTCAGGCGTGGCAGTCTAACTTAAATCACGTTCTATCGACAGCGGCTGTTGGCTCTTGCCGATGGGCAAAAAAAATCTCCGTGAGCAGAGCCCACGGAGATTAGACAGCACAACTCCGAGTCAAGGAGTGTTCAGAAATTCATTGCGGCCCCGGGAGTTCCTCAATCTCTTCAGTGGTCTGAAAATTGAGGTCATAGAAAGGGTTTTCCAGATCTACCACCCTGGCTTCTCTACCCGTGAGAAAACCCTCAATGACAACCACAATCAGATATACAGCAATTGTTGTCAGCAAGACTGAATACCGGTCCTTTAAGAGAATTTTACTTAGCTGATCCATATGCACATCCAAATTAGTCAACGAACCGGCGCATATAAACAGCACCAGCTATCAATATTGAGCCAACAACTACTCCGAAAAACATATCGTAGGTAAACAGTCGTTCTGGAAAAGAGGAAAACTCCAGGACAATATACTGACGAAAGTTGGATCGACTCTCTACCCAATTGGCCAGGAACTGGCTACCAAATATGAAGTCTTCCATAAAACCCAGCAAAATATAGACACCTATCGCCCACATGATTGGCGTTTTTTTGGCAAAAGCTGAAAACAGCAACACCCAACCAATCGTCGGCAATAACCATAGAGCTGCTAACACTACGGACAGGTAAAACAATAACAGGGATGCGACAGCAGCCATGAACATATAGCCAAGTCCGGCAACCTGAATGTCATAGGCCATACCCAACACAGTCAGGGCGATTACACCCAGCAAGTACATGACAAACAGCACCGCAACGTAAAACACAGGGACAATGACAGCGAGGGTCACAACCTTCGACAACACCGTGCTTAGATTTGAAACTGGCATTGACTGCCAAAAGAATACACTTAAATCTTTTCTATCCTGGTATAGCGCATTCAGCAGGTAAATCAGACCACAACCGTACAGCAGAATCATGAATGGAGAAGCGGGAACCAGAAAGATTGGTGCCATGTCCGTGGGAGAAAGGCCGTCGAACAATACTGACAAGTATTCGATACCTCCTACTATCTGTTCAGTTGGCGCGAAAGAAATAGCCCATATGGCGAACACAAAAAGCACGAGTGCAAGCCCGGCTGGCGCTATCATAAACAGATTACGATTCTCGAGAACTTCCCGGCGCAGCAACGCAAAGAATTGAACCACAACGGGATTATTCACGGACTCCTCCTCTTAGCTTGGCTACGAAGAGATCAGCAACCGCTGGAGTTGCCATTTCCCCCAGGTGAGCAAGATTTTCTCGTGCCACACCTTCGAAAATATAGGCGCGCTTGCCGAGCACATCCCGTTGATAGATTGGATTTAAGCCTTCAGCTGCCGGATACCTGACCTGATCCACAAGCACCTCTGTATAGATATTCTCCAGCTCTTGCATGGGCGCATCCAATACAATCTTTCCTTTATCAATGAAGAGCAGATCGGATAGCAATGTCTCGATTTCTTCTACCTGGTGTGTACTGATGATGATGGTGCAATTGCCATCATAGTAATCATTGAGCAGTCGATCATAGAATTCTTTACGGTAGATAATGTCCAGGCCCAGAGTTGGCTCGTCCAGCACCAGCAACTGCACGTCAATTGCCATGACCAGCGCCAGATGTAGCTGGGTAATCATTCCCTTAGACAATTCACTAACTCGCTTGCTCGCTATAATGTCAGTGCTGGCGAGGATTTGTTCAGCACGCTCTCGGTTGAATTTGGGGTGGACGGCCTCCACGTAGTCCAGCACCTGATTTACCCTGAACCACTTCGGAAGAATGCCGACGTCAGCAATAAAGCAGACTTCTTCCATCAACTTGTGGCGGGATACCCTGGGGTCTCTGCCTGCAACCGTAAGATCACCGTCTACATCACTTAATCCCACCAACGCTTTGAGTGTTGTCGTTTTGCCTGCGCCATTGGGTCCAATCAAGCCGCAAATGGAACCCACTGAAACGGTAAAGTTCATACCGTCCAGAGCCTTGAAACTCCCAAAATGTTTTGTGAGATTGCTGGCAGAGACTACTTCAGTCATCCTTCATCCCCATCAGCCTTGCTCTGGTCAAGCGTTGCGAGGCCAGGCAGTTCGCCCAGTTCCAGCCCCAGTCTTTTAATTCGGCCAGCAATCTGAGGCCATTCTTCGGTAAGAAACTTTTGCTTTTCGTGTGTTGCAAGTTTGTCTTTCGCT
This sequence comes from uncultured Pseudohongiella sp., assembly GCA_965227685.1. Taxonomy (GTDB): domain Bacteria; phylum Pseudomonadota; class Gammaproteobacteria; order Pseudomonadales; family Pseudohongiellaceae; genus UBA9145. Next base: position 1,222,660 of record CBDDGA010000002.1, read on the forward strand.
CCTTTAACCACATACATTCCTACCCCCCGTTTTTTTTCGACGAGTTCTTCATCGACAAGAATTTGAAATGCCTTGGAAACAGTAATGGGATTAATCCGTTGCTCAGCAGCAATTTGCCGCACAGAAGGCAATGCCTCCTCTTCCTTAAACACACCGTCCATAATCAGTGCAGCGAGCCTGTCCCGCAGCTGCAGGTAGATCGGCTCCTTGTTATTCCAGGTGATTTCCAAGCAATTAATCCATTTCACTGATCTAGTGTTATACCAAACTATAACACCATATCGGTAATATGCAAGCACTGCTTAACAGTTTAGGTAAGTGTTTGTTTTTATTAACTTATAGGATATTGAAGGTAGGACATCGGAGGTTCACCCAACTCAGCTGCGCCGCTTCGTCAGGACAGTTTCAGACTCAACCAGTTGCTCAACCTCAGCATCATCGAAGCCGAATTCCGACAGAATTTCCCTGGTCTGCTCACCAAATTTTGGCGGCAAATGCCTTATTTCACCGGGCGTTCGCGATAGTTTGACGGGTGTACCGGCCATGCGGTACCAATCCTTTTCCACACTCATCTGCCGGTGATGGGTATGTGGATGATCGACGACCTGCTGGGTATTGTGAATGGGACCGGCCGCTAGTCCAGCCTCAGCCAGTACTGTAGCGATTTCCTCACCATCAAAACCTGCAAGGCTTCCTTCCAGTTCTACTTTCAATTCATCACGATTGGTAACCCGATCTATATTGTTAATAAAACGCGAGTCTTCGATCAGTTCAGCCCTGTCCAGCGCATTGCATAGCTTGGCATAGGCTCGATTGTTTCCCGCGCCTATGAATATCGGTACTGTGCCGGTTCTATAGGTGTCATAGGGGCTGATGTTCGGATGGGCATTGCCTGTTGCTACTGGCACTTTCCCGGAAAAATTGTAGTTAGGAATATGCGGATGCATGAGGGATACAGCACAATCATAAAGGGTCATATCGAGATATTGACCCTGACCAGAACGCTCTCTCTCCAGCAAAGCCATAAGAATCGCAATCGCACTGTATAAGCCGGTACCCATATCAACCGCGGCCAGCCCAAGTCGCGTTGGCTCGCTACCTGCCTCTCCGTTGATGCTGAACCATCCTGACATGGCCTGAATAATGGCGTCGTAGCCCGGAAAACCTCCCCATGGCCCATCACTGCCAAATCCGCTAATTCGGCAGTGCACCAGCCGGGGAAACCTTTCCTGCAATACGTCCTTATAGCCAAGCCCCCAGGACTCCATCGTTCCTGGTTTGTAGTTCTCCAGGAGCACGTCTGCATTTTCCAGCATACGCAAAAGCACTTCCCTGCCCTCATTTTGCGATAGATCCAGGCCCATAGAGCGCTTGTTTCTATTTACGCCTATAAAATAAGCCGAATCGCCTTCGTGGAATGGAGGTCCCCAATCACGAGTCTCGTCACCACGGGGAGGCTCGATTTTTATAATTTCTGCACCGTGGTCACCCAAAATTTGTGTGCAGTAAGGCCCACCTAGTACGCGACTCAAATCGATAATGAGTTTGCCATCCAGTGCGGCTGTAGGGATTTCGGACATAATGAATAGTAGTTTCTTTCTGTTTGGTTGAAGCACTCGTCCTGTTCGGTAAGAGCACGCCCTTTAAAAACGGGCCACGAGAATAAATCAGCAAGGGGAAGGGTTCAAGAAGACCCTGGTTAAAACGAGAAAGCGGCGATATCTCTTTCCGAGATATCGCCGCCATAAATTCCAGCTTATGATCGTATTATCTGTAGATCAGACGAACTCACAAAGTACATCTCGAGCAATTCCTTCTCTGCCCATGATGATCTTGAGTCGTTTCAGAGCTTCGATCTGAATCTGGCGAACCCTTTCCCTTGTCAGCCCGATCTCCTTACCAACATTCTCCAGAGTATCGCTATCGTAACCGTTCAGACCAAAGCGGCGTGACAGTACTTCGCTTTGCTTATCAGTCAGCTCATGCATCCAGCGACCAATTGAATCCTGTAGTTCTGTATTTTGAAATAACTCGCCGGGGTCCTGCACTTTGTCGTCAGCCACACCATCTATGACAGGGCGCTCAGAATCGGATGCCATCGGTGCGTCGGCGGAAGTGACTTTCTCATTCAGAGCCATGACCTTCTTCACGTCAGACACGGGTTTCTCCAGCAAGGCCGCTATGTCTTCTACGGTCGGCTCCTTGGCGAGTTTATTGGCTAGCTCCCGCTCTGCTCGCAGGTAAGTATTCAGCTCTTTGACTACATGCACAGGCAATCGAATCGTTCGTGTCTGATTCATCAATCCACGTTCGATATTTTGGCGAATCCACCAGGTTGCATAGGTGGAAAAGCGAAAACCTTTCTCAGGGTCAAATTTCTCAACCGCATGAATCAGACCCAGGTTACCCTCTTCAATCAGATCGAGAAGTGACAAGCCACGATTAATGTAGCGGCGGGCAATTTTAACCACCAGCCGCAGATTGCTCTCAATCATACGCTTGCGGCTTGCTTCGTCTCCCTTAAGTGCGCGGCGGGCAAAATAAACTTCTTCTTCCGCAGTCAACAGTGGTGTGTAGCCGATTTCTTTCAGGTAAAGCTGAGTTGCATCGATGGTTGCATCGAGTGAATTGGCTCGGGTTGTTGTCTGACTCGGGCTTGCGGCTTTGAGAAGGGCTGCTGAATTTGGGGGCTTGGGTTGTGACGCTGCTGTGTCAGCGATTGCTGGCGGTGTCTTTGTATCGCCGATATCGTCGGCAACTGTTACTAGATTAAATTCTGTATTTTTAGAGTCCTTTACTGACAGCGCCCTATCATCAATCACAGCTCGTACCCCTGTATTTTGTAGAGTAGCTGGCATCATTCCCCGATGAAATTCGCCTGCTTGCTCCAATCCTAATCATTCTTTGTATCACCCAGCTTTCTATTCAGCTTTCTTCTAAGAGCGTTGGTTCTGAGACCAGGAATGCGGTGAGTGTAGCCAGAGGCTTAGTACCTTTCGATTCAGGAAGAAATCGCTAACTTTACTCGATGCGCTGTGTTCTCAATTTTGTTTTATGAATAACGCTCTTTATGAAAATTAGTATAGAAGCTTCTGCTGAAAAAACTAGAAAAGAAGCCAAAATTTTGACGAATATTCATAAATTTTTCGTCACAAAACTTTACGAAATTATTTTAATCACATAGCCCCAAAATCTGGTAGTGAAGAGCAGAAAAGCACCCAGAGTTTGTTCAATTTTTAGTCATTTAATTTGTGCCACCGCTACACTAAACGGAAAATCGGGGACAAAGAATTCGCCTACCATAATAGGTTTGTTATGTAGATAAAACAGACTGCGCCTTCCCCATAAATCCTCTCGGGATTTCACCAGTTCAAAATTGGTTCGACGTAAATCCGGATTTTGGAAAAGAAACTGCCCCAGTGGCTCTTCATTCAGTTCCATCACCTTGCGCAACGGGCTGAAGATAGCGTGCTCTGGTAGCAAGCTATGGGCCAGCACCCAGGGCTTGCCATTACCATGTAACACCACGTGACGGGACCAGAAACGGTGATTGGAATCTACCGGAGCAAACTCGGCTAATAATCGTTGGTTGCCCAGTTCTATCCACCCCTCCTCTATCACTTCAACGAAAAAGTTCTCCTGGCTCAAGTGCTTGAGTCTTGCTGTAAGGGAAGCTTGATCCTGCAAGACAGCCAACACATTGGGTGGGATGTCCGCTAGCGCCGTTGGCCGCCGCCAATCAAGAGACAGGTCATCAAGATTGACCAATTTTTGATCAGTACTCATTGGGAAATCACCACCCTTCGCCGGAGGCGAAGGGCGAACACGGATTATCGGGGTTGGTAGTTCTGCAAGGTCTTGATGATAACAGTTATTACCCGGCGATTTTGTGCTCGTCCGGCGTCAGTCGCGTTGCTGGCAATTGGCTGACCTTCGCCAAACCCTCTTGCCGTAATGCGGCCAGGACTCACGCTGAAACGGTCGATCATCACCTGTCGTACGGCATTTGCTCTGCGCTCCGAGAGATCCTGATTGTAAGCATCAGTGCCAACACTATCGGTATGACCTTCCAGCTCAATCACGACATCGGGGTACTGATCCATAAAATCAGCTACTTCCTCTATTTCATCGAAGTACTGTGAGCGCACTTCATCTCTGTCGAATTCAAAGTTCACCAATAATTCGACTCGAGCCACCTCCTCCACGGGAATCGGGCAGCCGCGTTCGTCCACAGCATAATTTCTAGGTGTGTCAGCACAGGCATCGCCAGAATCAGGAACTCCATCCCCGTCAGCGTCCGGAGCTGACGGCTCATTACGAGGTTCAGACTGGGCAGGGGTACTAGGCTGGGCAGGTCGACCAGGTCTTGCTGGAGATCTGTTGGTTTCAGAAGCTGTTTCACGAGCAGAGCCGCTATCCCGTGAACCGAGATAGATAATGATTCCTGAATCTATTCCCCAGTCACCATCTTCATGATCTCGCCCCAGATAGCTGAAATGCCGCAGGGCCGTACGCCATTCAACACGATCAGAAAGGCGAAGTTTCATTCCAGCGCCCAATCCCATAGTTGAATCATTGTCACCACCGAACTTGGTGTTTCCAAGGCCGCCGACAACAAAAGGCTGCCAGCTGCCCAGCTGCTGTCCAACGTCGTACAGAAGATCGACTCGATAGTGGTCAAGATCAACTTCCGTACCGCCGGGCATGTCCGGATCCAGATCAAAAGTGCTTAGCTCAGCTGCCAGTCGCTCAGTGAATTGGAAACCAAGGCCGGCTGAAAACCCCCAATCATTTCCCAGCCCAACTTCTTCATCGAAATCCATCCACTGCACTCCGGGTACCAAATAGAATTCTCCCGGTTCTGCGTGGCTGGAAAGTGAGGCCCCCAGGCTAATAATCAGAGCGAGGCTTGTAGATAGTTTTTTCATGTTGAGGGTTATTCCTGCTGCTATAAAAAGTTCGGACTCGATGGACAATTATACGGCCAAGTACTTCTATTTAGAATCACATTGCCCATATAGAACATTGTCATGGTGGTTCCCTCTCTGCAGACCACTTACAATAGTGCCCCAGTAGCTATACTGTAATTCAGGAGCATTAGAGTGCAGAACTGGCGCGCGGAACTCAAAAGGCAGCTCATTATTCTTGCCGCGGTCAGTTTGCTTGGTTATCTAACGAACACTCTGCTCTGGAGCCTGCTGCTACTTTTCTTTCTCTACGCAATCTTCAATCTCTACCAGCTCAGAAGACTCCACCTCTGGCTGGGGCGAGATCACACCTCAGACAGATCAGCACCACCTGAAAGCTTTGGGCTGTGGGGAACTATCTTCGACGGTATTTATCGCTTACAGAAACAGGAACGTCGCGCCAGTGCTCATCTGGAGAGCATTGTAAACAAAGCTCAGGATGCGTCGGCTGCTCTGGAAATTGCGGTAATCATGATCGATCGCCAGAACAATCTCGATTTCTGGAATCAGGCGGGAGAAACACTACTTGGCTTGCGCTACCCCCAGGACAGACGGCAACCTGTCACGAACCTGATTCGCGATCCACGCTTCGCCGAGTATTTCGAAAATAAAGAGTATGAAGAGCCTCTAAAGCTGAATGCACCTGGCGACAGTAGCAAAATTCTGGAGTATCAAATTGCTCTATTTGGTGAGGACGAGCGTCTGATGATTGTTCGTGATATTACACAATTGCACCGACTGGAACTGATGCGCAAAGATTTTGTGGGTAACGTATCCCATGAATTAGGTACCCCAATCACGGTCATCAAGGGCTACCTCGAAGCCATCATGGATAACATGCACGATCTTGAAGGTAAGTGGCAAAAGCCTATTCGGCAAATGCACCAGCAAAGTACACGCATGGAGAACATCGTCCGGGACTTGCTACTTCTATCGTCCCTCGAAACGAAACAGAGACCACGGCAGGCCGAAGCGTTTCTTCTGGGTCCGCTACTTTCCGAAATTCAGAACGATACCCAGCAAGTTTACAGAAAGAAATCCCAGAAATTCTCAGTGGATTGCCCTGACAACCTGAAATTCATGGGTGACCGTGGAGAACTCTATTCTGCATTTTCCAATCTTATGGCCAATGCGGCTAAATACACTCCTGCTGAGGGAACAGTCTCCACCAGAGTATGCAAAGACGAGGATGGCTACCTGATCGAAGTACGAGACAATGGCATCGGAATTGATCCCCAGCACATTCCGAGGCTGACTGAGCGATTTTATCGGGTAGATGTTAGTCGTTCTTCTGAAACTGGTGGTACCGGGCTGGGCCTGGCCATCGTTAAACACATCTTAAGCCGTCACGATGGTCTGTTAACTATCACCAGCGAAATAGGCGAAGGCAGCTGTTTTTCGTGCCGCTTCCCCACTGCCCGCATCCGTGAAGTGAATCTGGAAGAAGAATTCAATGAGGCCATCGCCGAGGGAACTGAAGTAGAAGCCGCAAGCAAAGCCCTCCACGCCAATAATTAACCCCTACTTCTATTTCAGTTTTATTACAATTTAAAAACAATTTACGGAATGGTATTCTCATCCGTTCCCCCGCGTTATTCACTTTAGATAGGGCGCTCAAGTCTGGCGATCGATAGCATCGATATGCCATTGGGTCTCAATTTCGCGGTTATATGAATAAATCACTTCAAGAACTAAGATGTCGGACCCACTATCAGGTGATCAGAAGTTATCTTCAGGTAAATTAGCCCAAGATAGCCTGGTTCAGCACAGCAATGCCCAGAGAAACCACGGTCACAATGCTGAAATCACATTGGCTCATACCGTTGATCTGGCCAGCCACGAGCTCTATGAAAACAGAGAGCTCTCTCACCTTAAATTCAATTTACGGGTTTTAAGCCAGGCAAAGAACCCGGCTCATCCTCTTTTGGAAAGACTGATGTTCTTACTCATCTTTAGTTCCAATCTCGATGAATTCTTTGAAATAAGGGTATCCGGCTTAAAGAAACAATTGGACTTTGGCAGGCAACGTCCCGGGCCTGACGGGAAGTACCCCGAACAGGTTCTCAAAATTATTCATGAGGAAGTGAGAACAGCACTAAACGAGCAATATCGAATTCTCAATGAAGAATTGTTTCCTTCTCTGGCGAAAGAAAACATTCGATTTCTGCATCGGCATGAATGGAACGACAGTCTGAAACAATGGGCCAAGTCTTATTTCAATGATGAAGTGCTACCGGTAATCAGCCCACTCGGATTGGATCCAGCTCACCCATTTCCCAGATTAGTGAACAAGAGCCTCAATTTTATCCTCTCTCTGGAAGGCAAAGATGCATTCGGCAGAGAGAGTGGACTAGCTATAGTACCCGCTCCACGCAGTTTGCCTCGTCTGATTAAAGTGCCCGAGGACATTTTACCCGGAGGCGACAACTTCATATTCCTTTCTTCCATTATCCATGCCAACGTGGATGAATTCTTTCCTGGAATGAAAGTCAATGAATGTCACCAGTTTCGTGTCACCCGTAACTCAGACCTGGAGATGTCCAACGTTGAAGTCGAGGATGTTGCCAGTGCACTGCAAGGGGAACTCCATACACGGCGTTTTGGTGCCGCTACCAAACTAGAAGTGAGCCATGACTGCCCCGGAGAACTGGCAGAATTTCTATTGGAGCGGTTTAACTTAAAAGAGGAAGAATTATTCAGGCTTGACGGTCCGGTCAACCTGCAACGCCTTACGGCTCTATTGGAGATGGTGGACAGGCCCGATCTCTGTTTTCCAAAGTTTAGCCCCGGAACACCGGGCCCCCTGGAAGAGAAAAACGACATCTTCTCAGCTGTTGATAAAGAAGACCATCTCCTGCTCCATCCCTATGAGTCATTCATCCCCATCATTGATTGGGTAAGACAGGCAGCAAAAGATCCCACGGTACTTTCCATCAAACAAACCCTGTATCGCACCAATGAGTCTTCCGAGCTGGTGGAAGCATTAGCTGAAGCAGCACGCAACGGTAAAGAAGTCACTGTGGTGATCGAATTGCGTGCTCGTTTCGATGAAGAAGACAACATCAACTTCGCCAGCATCCTGCAGGAAGCTGGTGCTGTAGTTGTGTACGGTGTCATGGGCTATAAGACCCATGCGAAAATGCTGCTGTTTGTGCGTCGCGTGGGCAACAAACTAAAGCGCTATGCCCATCTGGGCACAGGCAACTATCACCGCAAGACATCACTGGTTTACACCGACTACAGCCTGTTAACCGCCGACAAATCACTTTGTAACGACGTTCATAAAGTGTTTCAGCAGATCACTGGTATGGGGAAGAAAATTCACCCCAAACAACTGATACATGCACCCTTCAATCTCCGCAAATCGACGATAAAGATGATTGAGGCAGAAACTGAGGCGGCTCGTTCTGGCAAGCATGCCCGCATTATCGGGAAGATGAATGCGCTCACTGACCCCGCTGTTATCAAATCACTGTACGAAGCTTCACAGGCTGGTGTTCAAATTGACCTGATAGTGCGCGGAATTTGCTGTTTAAAACCTGGCATCGCCGGGATCAGCGAAAACATACGGGTGATTTCCGTTGTTGGAAGATTCCTTGAACACTCTCGGGTCTACTATTTTGAGAATCACAGTAATCAGGTTTATTGCGCGAGCGCTGACTGGATGGAACGCAATCTTTCCCATCGCATTGAGGTCTGTTTTCCTATTTTGAAAAAGAAATTGGCCAATCGCATCATGGATGAACTGGAAGCGTATCTGGGAGACGTTGCACAAAGTTGGGAATTGGGCCCTGATGGCGAGTACAGGGAGAATCTGATTGCAGACTCAGAGGAGCCTGGCGTGCAAACTGACCTTCTCAGGTCTCTCGCTCGACTCTATTAGGAACTCAGTGTTTGGCGACACTGATGCCGGGCAGGTCGCTGTTAGTCATAACCTCAAGCGTCTTTTCATTCTTGACCATGAAATCCAGCATACCCTCACGCAAGGCAGTGGCACTGAAACGCAGTTGGCGTATTTCATAGGCCTGCATCAGGCCACTCAATACGGCCCAACCCGGCAATAGTAAATCCCGGCGGGTCTCTTTAAGCCCGGGCAAGTCGTTTCCGGCTGCTATGGTTTGTGCCAGAAGCACTTGCAACTCCTCAAGTTGTTGTAAGGTAATTTCTCCCGCGTTGCCGCCCTGCCCTTCACATATAGCTTTGAGCATCTTGATAGTCCCGGATGATGCATGAGCTTCCTGCCAACCAGCGCGAGTTACCCCCGGCGCCACTCCATTGAAAACTTCCCTGGCTGCTTGTCTGGCCTGCTGCATTGCCTGTAGCAATTCGCTTTCGGACCTGACCTGATCAAAAAACCGATCGCGCCAGGCTACGCTACCTATACCGAGGCTTTCCGTTAATAAACGACTATGGTGCTTGCCAATGATCAGTTCAGTACTGCCACCCCCTATATCAATTATTAGCCTGTGGGCATTGCTAAGGGGAAGATCGCTTATGACTCCCGCATAAATCAGCACCGCTTCCTGCACGCCAGTGATGGTAGAAATATCGATCCCGATTTCAGCGGCAGCTGAAATAAACTCGGGAGCGTTTTCTGTGACTCGAAATGTATTGGTGCCCAGAGCCCAGTACTGCTCAAGAGGATACTGCTTCATCAATAACTTGAAGCGACGCAGGCAATTTAGGCCACGTTCAAAGGCGTCAGCGGAGATGCGCCCGGTACTGCGCACATTTTCACCCAGCTGGACTTTCTCACTAAGCCTTTCGACTATCTGAATCTTACCGTTGTCCCATTCGCCTATGAGCAGGTGGAAACTGTTAGAACCCAGATCGATACACGCGTGCATAAAAAAAGCAGTTGCTAATTGGCATACTTCAGGCAGCCATTGGAGCATGGCCCTGAAGTAATTGAAACTCTATATAGGCTTATCGACTGAGTGGGGGTGAAACTGAGGACCCGATTAGTTAATCGGGTCCTTGAAAAGAATCAATCAAATCATTGATTGTTGGTAGTTTTCCAAGCCAATCCGATCTATCAGGGAAAGTTGGGTTTCGAGCCAATCAATATGTTCTTCCTCGCTATCGAGGATGCTGGCCAGCAGGTCGCGGCTCACGTAGTCACCTACTGACTCGCAGTAGGCAATGCCCTCTTTGAGGTCTGGACAGGCGATCATTTCCAGTTTTAGGTCGCATTCGAGCATCTCTTTGGTGTTTTCGCCAATCAGCAACTTGCCCAGATTCTGTAAATTCGGCAGACCTTCGAGAAATAATATGCGTTCGGTCAGCTGATCCGCATGCTTCATCTCGTCGATGGACTCTTCATATTCTTTGTCCGCTAACTTGTGCAGACCCCAGTCCTTATACATTCGGGAGTGAAGAAAGTACTGATTGATGGCGATAAGCTCGTTGGCCAGAGCCTGGTTTAAATGTTTGATGACGGTAGCATCAGATTGCATGGTTATTTCCTCAAGAGCAGGTTTGCGCAAGCTTCAGACTTTTAGCTCGGAAAGTCAAGAAAATATTGACGTAACTCATTGAAAATAAAGGAAATATTAATGATAAGCAATCCCATTTACATTTACCTCCAGCGGCGATATTCGGGCACGGGGAAGCCTGAACCACGAGTTCATGTACAGCTAGAATTTACGTGAAGTAGAGCGCTTAAGTCGCTGCAGCGCAGAACTATTCGGCTGCGTTTACAAAGGAGGTTGAGCTGCGGGAGTACTCTTTGACAAGGGACTGAGCCAGTTTGCCACATTTGCCACACTCACTAGCGACACCCAATTTCGTGCGCAAATCCGTAAGGGAACTGACCCCATCACGGCAGATGTCGCGAATTTGATTATCAGTGATTTGTCGGCAAATACAGACGTACATAGAATTAACCTCAGAGCTGATACTAATTTAAATCTAAATGAGAATGATTGTCAACTAGATTCATATCTGCTACTTTGATTTTCTGCTTAATTCACCTCTACCCTTTAGTCTTTGATGTATCACTTAACGAAATGAATGAAACCGCTCTAGCCAATGCCACACCTGGAGACCGTTGTGTCGTGTTGGAAATAGCTCCGGAACCTGCAGAAATGAAAAGCCGGCTTTACGCTCTCGGCGTAATACCAGGGTCTGCGCTGGAGATTCTTCGCATTGCTCCTCTTGGGGACCCTATGCAAGTCAAAGTGGGCAGCAGCTTCATCAGCATCCGCCGCTCAGAGGCAGACATCATTAAGGTAGATATTCAGTAGGTAGAAGTACTGCACCCCATGAAAAAGATCGCACTCATCGGCAACCCGAACTGCGGGAAAACCACTCTCTTTAATGTTCTCACCGGTTCCCGGCAGAAAGTTGGCAACTGGCCCGGTGTCACGGTAGAAAAGAAGTTTGGCTATTTCCAGCTTGAAGGTCGGGAAGTCGAGCTGGTTGACCTCCCCGGAATTTACTCCCTGGAGCAGGACTACAAAGGGGTAGACGAACAAATCGCCCATGACTACCTGCTGGGCGGCGAAATCGACCTTATTGTCAATATTATCGATGCCAGCAATCTCGAGCGCAGTCTGGTGCTGACGCAGCAGCTTCAGGAGATGAATGTACCTGTGATCGTAGCTCTCAACATGCTGGACGTTGCCGAGCAGTCAGGCATGGCTCTGAGTGCAAAAGCATTGCAGGCCAATTTACAGACTTCGGTCATTTCCATGGTCGCATCCCGCAAGCAAGGGGTGGACGAACTATTGCCAGCCATGGAGGCTGGCCTCTCGCAAGAGAAATCTGGTCGAGAGAGCGAAACTCCGGACAACACTACCAATCTATCTTCTGCTTCCACTGAAGAACCCGATCCCATATTACGTCGCTACCATCAGTCGCAACGCCTGACCTCCGGGGTCGTAGAGGTCGTACCTACTCAACATAGCCTTTCTGAAAAACTTGATTCGATAGTCCTGAACCGCTGGCTGGGCATTCCTATATTTCTGTTCATGATCTATCTCATGTTCACAGTGGCGGTTAATGTAGGTGCTGTGTTTATTGATTTTTTCGATATCCTGTTCGCGGCAGTTCTGGTGGACGGCACTACCTGGCTACTGGAACAGATATCGGCTCCAGAGGTCATCATTACCCTGTTAGCTCAGGGCGTTGGCGGCGGTATCACGCTGGTAGCGACATTTATCCCCGTTATCGGTTTTCTGTATCTCTGTCTGTCCATGCTGGAAGATTCCGGCTACATGTCCCGCGCTGCGTTTGTAATTGACAGACTCATGAGCGGAATAGGACTTCCAGGCAATGCCTTTGTCCCGCTCATTGTTGGATTTGGCTGCAATGTTCCCGCTGTTATGGCAACTCGCACTCTGGGACGTGACAGTGATCGCTTGATGACTATCGCCATGGCGCCCTTCATGAGCTGTGGTGCACGACTAACTGTCTACGCTCTGTTTGCCGCTGCGTTTTTCCAGGAAAGTGGCCAGAACATTGTTTTCGGCCTGTATTTATTGGGCATTGCACTGGCTATTTTCACAGGCTGGATTTTCAGGCGGCAATTATTCACAGAAGAAATTACCCCTTCATTCCAGGAGATGCCGGCTTACCACGTGCCGGTGCTGCGAAATATTCTGCTAACTACCTGGTTCAGATTGAAAGGCTTCATCGGGCGTGCAGGTAAAACCATTGTGATAGTTGTGATTGGGTTAAGTTTTCTTAATTCCATCGGAACCGATGGCAGCTTTGGCAATGAAGATTCAGAAGAATCAGTCCTTAGTGCAATTGGTAAAACCATCACACCTGCTTTTTCGCCTCTGGGTATTCAGGAAGACAACTGGCCTGCTACGGTTGGTTTATTCACCGGCATGTTTGCCAAGGAAGCGATCGTCGGAACTTTAGACGCTCTCTATACAGAGCCAGTGGCGACTGAAGATGATGGCGGAGCACCGGATTTGGGCGCGGCTTTTGGCGAGGCCACTGCTTCAATCGGAACAGAATTGATGGCTCTCGGTGGGGCGCTCGCCGATCCACTGGGAATATCTATTGGCGATGTTAGCGACATTGATGCTGTTGCCGAAGAACAGGAAGTGCAGAGCAGCACGCTAACAAACATGGCATCCCTCTTCATTTCCCCCTTCGCAGCGTTTTGTTATCTGGTATTCATTCTTCTCTATGCCCCCTGCGTTGCAGTGTTAGGAGCAGTGCATAAGGAAGCTGGACCACAATGGACATTACTGGTTTTCAGCTGGAGTACCGGGCTGGCCTACATCACCGCAACCGTGGTCTATCAACTGGGCACCTTTTCCGAACACCCCCTGTTCTCAGCTCTCTGGATTATGGCGATGCTGACGATACTGGTAGTATTCATCATTAATCTGAAACGTCTATCCACGAAGATGGTGCCAAAGAACCTCATCGAGGTGGTACAAGTCTAAGGAGCAGCCTGCCAGTGGAGAATTCCACTCAACAAACCAAATCGTTGATGATCTGGTTTATCGCTGCTTATTCCATCGTTTTTATACTGAAAGTGTTTCTCGCTGCAGTGCTCGATCTGTACAGCGATGAAATTTTTTACTGGTTTGCCTCGACACGACTCGCCTTAGCCTATAGTGACTTGCCATTCATGACCGCGCTCCTTGCAGGATTGGGAAGTTCACTGGATAGTGGCAACCCACTGGCAGTGAGGTCCTTATTTCTCTTACTAGGCTCATCCCTTCCCTTTGTGGTTTACTGGATTGCTCTGCCAATAAGCAATCACAGACAAGCCCTGGAATCAGCAGTTTTGACTCTATGCCTTCCCCTGGGCGGTTTTCTGGGTTTACTTGCGGTGCCAGATGTTCCATTAATATTTTTTGGCTTACTGTCCATCGGTTTTTTTCAGCGTGCACTTCAACACAATCAAATCAGTCACTGGATAGCCACAGGAATATTCGTTGGATTAGGTCTGAGTACTCATTATCGCTTCTTCCTATACCCACTAGCAGCCATCATCTTTCTGGCTTTATACACTCCTGCGCGACAGCATTGGCGAAATCCAAAGTTGTGGTGCGCCATAGCCATCGCCAGCCTTGGTCTGATTCCAATACTCTGGTTCAACCTCAGTAATCAACTTAGTAGTGCGAGTTTCTATCTGATTGACAGACACCCCTGGGAATTCCAGGCTGGCGGTTTATTGCACGCCTTTAAACAGGCAGGACTCGTTTCACCTCCTCTTTATATACTGTTTCTTTTCTGCCTGTGGTGTCTGTTTAAGCAAGCCAGAGAAGGAGAACAGAATTCATTCTTATTATTGAGCTTTGCCGCGACTAACCTTAGCGTTTACCTAATACTGGCCCCGTGGACAGATGCGGATAGCACCTCTATCCATTGGCCATTATCAGGTTACTTCCCGTTACTTATCGCAGCACCTCAGGCTTTAAGGCAATTTAATCACTGGGCAGAACTGCGTTGGCAACCCAGTAGAGCACGAAAGCTCACCTTACTAATACCTGCCTGCGGTTTCACCGGCACCTTGATTGCTTTGTTGGGAGTAGGGTCACAGGGGTTTCAATTGCCACTTCAGTCAATAGTTGGCACTGGAGTCTTATCAGACAAGATGGCCGGCTGGCGCGAATTCTCAGCCTACTCTGCGCCGCTATTTAAAACTCAGTTCAGCGAAAGAAACCCTGTAGTGATTACCGATAATTACTACACAGCGGCGCAAGTACAATTCGCCGGTCTCAGTAATCGCGTGTTCACCCTGGATAGAGATAAAGCTGTGCGCGATGGCAGGATTACCCAGCTAATTCTATGGGGTATGGACGAATCGGGGCTTGCAGATCTTAATGGACAACCTGCGCTCTATATCAACGAAGACAGTACGCTTATTCTTGCCGAAAAGATTGAGTTGATGTCGGTGATGTGCGACTACAGCTCTTCGATTTCAACAATCGATGAACTATCACTATTTAATGGTGACAAGGCATTCTCTTACTATCGGGTCGACTCAATATCGTCAGCACAAAATTCTCCGGCATTTCCCTGCCCTTACCCTATACAGGCCTGGATCGATCGTCCCTCGGCAGGTTCAGAACTACAAGGCGAAGTCGAAGTTGCTGGTTGGGCATTTAGTGAAGACATAGGCATCGAAAGTGTCAGTCTGCTGATAAACGGTGAATTTGTAGCACATGCAGATTACGGAATTGAAAGAGAGGACGTGGTAAGCATCAGAAATGTGCGAACTGACCCTAATTCACCAAATCTGGGATTTGGCATTCGCTTCGATTCTCGTGATCTTATAAACGGCAGGCACGAAATGTCCTTATTGATAAAGAATAATTTGGGTACAGAGATTAATTTTGGCGCCAGACCGATAGCTGTTAACAACTAGTCAAAAATAGGTCGAAGAACTTCCACCGCAATCCGCCACTCATTGCTGGAAGTAAGGCGCCATAGCCGCAAATAATTTCCTCGAAATCCCGACTGAACTTCTTCGGGATTAGTAGTCATAACGCCGTAGGTAAAACCCATTTCCTTCGATTCGCTCAGGTAGCCTCCCATGTAATTGAGGTTCACCGGGGTTGTAGTTTGCAACTGATCGTCGAGGAAAGCACCGTACACTGCACTCGCTACGTCCGCGCCTACCGCTGGCCCCATGCCTGGCAAGTAGACCCGCACATTCTCCAGGCCGTAGCGCAACAGTGCCCTCTCGCCGCCCCGTACATTAATCGAACGACCAAAGAGATTGTCAGCATCGATAAGACTCTGAAGACTATTGTCATCTGTTAGTGCCAAAACCGGATGCGCTGTTTCATCTAGTAATCCCTGTATGTCTTCAAAATCGGGCTCTACTTCGAGACTCAGGAAACCAGGTATAAAGACGAACATATCAGCAGCCAGTTTCCACTCGCCGGTCTGCTTCTTCCAGACTGAGATGAGATAACCGAATGTATTGTTATCATTCCCATCTTCTGGTTCTGCAATACTAATCATAGGGCCAGCAGTCAGCCCAAGATCCCCCGCTCGTGATACATCAACGTAGTGAGCTTCCCAGGTCAGGTCATTGCCTTCGAAATCAGGTGCAAGATACAGGGAACGAGCGTCCACGGGGCCGTCTCGAAACACTACTGAACCTTCTCCGAGGAATTCCAGAAAGGATTGATTACGGCCAATTTCAAGATTGCGATCCGCATATCGCTGGTCTGCAGCCGCGAGATCCAACCAATACTGATATTGGCTGCGTTCCTGCGAGATCGCTGAAATTGGCAAAATGAGCAATAGCACAACCAGGACCAGCTTTCTGGCTACAGGAAAATTAAGAGGCAAATAGTCAGACATAGGCAAATCTTAATGGGAATCCCTGTAAGAGTGTAGCCAGTGACCGATAATATGTATGCCTATTCTTCAGTTAATTCGAAGTATCTATTTGATATAACTTCAATTATTCGAATTAATACCAGGTATTACGATTGTTCTGAACTGGTCAAAACTATAGAATCCCAGCTCGATCGCACTAAATTGTGGCAATCGGGTACTGGCCCTCTTCAGATACAACACCTCCAAATCACCTACTCGGCGGGACCGTGAACACAACATCCAAGCAAATCCTTAGCGCTGTCACTAGCTGGATCCTGGCCATAGGACTGTTGTTGGCCAGCACTAACAGCCATGCTCAGTCTTTGTTGCTTGAACCGGCAACCGAAAGGGTTGCCATTGCGTCTTCTTTTGAGATTTACGAGGACAGCTCGGAGTCGCTTACTATCGCTGAAGTCACTGCACCGAACTTCAACGTCAATTTCATACCTCATGAACGCGATATTCTCCACTTCGGGATTACAAGTTCGGCTTACTGGTTAAGAATTAATCTCGACTGGTCCCGGATGCCTGCGGGTTCCCAAAAAGTATTGGAGTTTGGCCCTCCCAAACTAGTTGCGGGTGTGGTTCGAGGTGGCATCCAGATCTATACCATTGGAGAGTCGGGGCAAGTAGTTTCTGAATATTCCCTGGGCACACTGGAAGATACGCGTGAAATCAAAACCTTGAGCCGCGGCTTCGCATTAAATATAGATCAAAGCTATGGAGATACACTCTACATACGCCTTGCCGGAGCACGCCCAATCAGGCTCCCGATCACACTCTGGGACGAGGTTGCGTTCCAACAACAATCAGTATTTTCTGACACGATGCTGGGTCTGCAGTACGGAATACTGTTGGCCATGATTTTCTATAACTTGTTTTTGTTTTTCTCTATACGGGAACCAAGTTACATCTATTATGTGGCAGCCATTGCTACCCAGGTGGCATTTATTTTTATCGACATAAAGCATGGAAGATATTTATTAGATCAGCTTTACCAGGGTTCCTGGTATATAGATATGGCAGAGCGCCTGATATATCCATTGCTGGTTATTACTGCCCTGCTTTTTCAGAGATCTCTCCTCAGAATCTGGGAACACAATATTAAGCTCGACAATCTGGTTAAGGGTTTTCTGATTGCCTTTATAGCAATCGTGGTCCTGGCATTTGTTCCTAACGAAAAGATATTTCAATACATCTTCATTTTCCTGGTTTCTTTAGCCATTCCTTTAGCTTTTTATACGAACCTTGATGCGATCAGACGCGGTAATATTACTGCTGTTGTGCACATGATAGCTATCAGCGTCTTTCTCAGCGGAACAGTCATTTTAATGTTACTCCAGCTGTGGCCAGGGTTCCCGAGTAATACATTCACTGTCAACGCTTACAACGCGGGCCTGGTTGCACAGGCATTGCTGCTTTCTCTTAGTCTTTCATTTCGTTATAACCAGATCAAACAGGAAAAAGAAGACGCACAGCTACTGGCCATTAATAACCTCGTGCGTTCGGAACAAATCAAGGACGACCTTCTCGCCAATGTTTCACATGAACTGCGGACCCCCCTTTACGGTATTAATGGGCTGGCCGAAACCGCAATAGCAGAATTCGAAAGAAACAAAAATAACTCGACACTAGTAGTACAAAATCTCGAACTGATTCGTGCCAGCGGTGACAGACTGACTAAACTGGTGAACGATCTTCTGGACTTCTCAGCAGCCAAGGAAGAAGCTACCTATGTGAAGTTCAGGCCGGTAGACTTAAGCAGCCTTGTTACTCTGGTACTCGCTATCTGCAGACCATTAGTTGGCGAAAAAAATCTGGAATTGCGTTCCGATATCGATCCCGATCTACCTCTGGTTGCCGGCGATGAAGACCGATTGCAACAAATCCTGGTAAACCTCACGTCCAACGCCATCAAATTCACTTATAGCGGCGAGGTAGTCATCTCCGCGCAGCTTACTACCGATTACAATGTGACGGTTAAGGTAAGCGATACTGGAATCGGCATACATAAGACTGATCACGATACAGTTTTCAAAACCTTTGAAAAATTACCTTCGCAGCAAATGAACGCTAGCGGGATCGGCCTGGGACTTCCCCTGGCCAAGCGCATGGTAGAAATGCATCGCAGTAAACTGAAATTGGAAAGCGAACTGGACGTAGGGTCAACATTTAGTTTTGATCTGCGAGTTTCGCTGGATCAGACCAGGGCAATTAAGTCACCAAACATACATAAGCAAATGATCCGCCGTGCAGATTATCTGGAACAAGCCAACAAGGAAGAAGATGTCCCCAAACTGCGAAGCGAACAGGAAGTTACCATCCTTGTAGTCGATGATGATGAAATAAATCGCGTCGTTATGGGCCAGCAACTGGAAGAATACAATGTCGTTAAATGTTCAAATGGTCTGGATGCGCTCAACTCCATCGATGAAAAAAAACCAGATCTAGTACTGTTGGATCTGATGATGCCTGGATTGAACGGGTATGAGGTCTGCCAGAAACTCAGACAGAAATACAATCACATAGAATTGCCGATAATTCTGGTTACTGCCAAGAATCATCTGGAAGATTTAACCCAGGGATTTCGTACCGGTGCCAATGACTACCTTGCTAAGCCATTTCACAATGAAGAACTAAAGTCACGAGTAGAAAATCAATTGCGCTTGAGTATGTTGCATCGCGTAAATGAAGACAATCTACGCTTACGTACGCAAATTGAAAACTATGCACAGGCTGATAGTGAGTTGCGCAGTTCCAGACTTCGCTTACAGCAAGTATTGGAAACTATTCAGGCGGGATTCATTGCATTCGAATTACCTGGCAGGATTTTTAGTGCCAACCAACGTGCTGCGGAGCTACTAGACGCAGATCGTCAACAACTTCTGGAGAAAGACATAACTTCGATCTTCTCTGATTCGACCCTTAACGAAGAAGTCCGGGAAGCCCTGGCGGGATGGGAAAGCGGAGATGAAGAGCTATTTGATGCCGAAGATGAAGCTCGTTTCAGCAGCCAGTCAGTTGAAATTGAGCTGGTTGTGCCATTCAACAGTAGCGGCCGGCCAAACAGCGATACCGCTACATTTAACAGCAAGCTTTGTCTATTTGGAAATGACGAAGGTACCGGCGTCCTATTCCTGGAGGATACAGAGCCGCTGAAGAAAGTTGCTGAGTCAGCACTGGCTAAAGACACTGTAGAACTGGTTAGTTTTCTGGGACAGGCGCAGCAGAATATACGTCGAATAGGTACACGACTCAGCGTTCTGACTCCTGATGAAATATCTGAAAATCCTGAGCTGCTGGACAAACTCACAGGTATTGAAGACCTGGTGGATTTTATCGACGAACGATTACCAGCAGTTAGCAGCGAAAGTGAGTACAGGCAACAACTGGTTACATTAATGCGATCTGCACTGCATACCTGGGAAGTTACAACACAGAAATCAAAAATCGAATTGGCAGAAGAAAGCAATATCTGGGCAGTCAGTATTGACGATGGCCGTCTTCGAACAAGAACATTTGATCGCTATCTTCGCCTCGAACAATTACCTAAAGTTCCCCGCTGGCGAGAAGTAGTTAGAACGGCTTATTTCGTTCTATCGAATCCCGCCATAGAACCGGAAACACGGGCATTATTGGAAAAGGAACTTGAGAAAACCAAAACGATCCTAAAGAAAGCCGCCATCAGCTAAAGGAATGCCCTTCTGTATGGAATGTAGCCCCTTAAATCCCGGTCTCTGTATCGACAAATTGGGAATCGAGTAAATCATGTATCTCGAACATTTCGGGTTAGCACAGTATCCTTTCTCACTGACGCCTAATACACGGTACTTTCTCAAGCTACCCAGTCATCTACAAATCTTTGACGCCGTAGTTTCTTCTTTGAAGCAGGATGGACAATTTTCCAAAATTGTTGGTGAGGTGGGCACAGGCAAAACCATGCTATGCAGAATGATGCTCAATGCCCTGGGATTCCACAACGAAAAGTTTGCTACTGCTTTCATTCCTCACCCTATTCTCAGCGAAGATGCCTTGCTCTCTGCGATAGCTGACGAATTACGGCTGGAACAAGTTGGCGACGGTAACTTTAGAACACTATTGAAAGAAATTAGCGCCGAGCTACTTTCCATGGCGAAGAACGGCCGTCAGGTGGTGTTGTTTATTGATGAAGCTCAAGCCATGCCAGAGGAATCGTTGAATGCAATATTTCTGCTGACCCAGGCGCAAACAGGAGCTGCACTTCCTATGAAGGTTATATTGTTTGGACAACCTGAATTAGATGAATTACTCGAGCGACCTACACTAAGCCAGCTTAGCAATACCATGAGTTGCTCTTTTTCATTGCCAGCCCTGGATTCACCTGGAGTAGAAGCTTATGTACAACATCGGCTCGCCAAGGCCGGATTCAGTGGTAATCATATGTTTACCAACAAGGCCCTCGAACTACTTGTGGTGAGTAGTGCCGGGATACCTCGGGTTGTAAATGTACTTTGCCACAAAGCACTGCTGGTAGCGTTTGGCAAAGGCGAACGCATAGTCAATGAAACTCATATACAGAGTGCCATCGATGATACTGCGTCACTGCAGAAAAAACCTTCGTGGAGTGAGCGGTTCTTTGCCTAGAGCCGCTAACTCGACTCTTGATTTTTGCACCTGTTAGCCCCATTTGCTTCTGTAGAGGGATAGGCCCTCAATATTTAGGTACAGTCGCTCTTGTATAGACTCAGCGGCTCCGTATAATCCCAGTCCCCCGCCAAAGGAAGTTCATCATGGCATTCGATATCTGGCAACAACTCCGCACCGAAGCAGAAGAAATGATTAAGAGGGAGCCCCTCCTGGCTAGCTATGTATATGCTTGTGTGCTGAACCACAATAGCCTTGCCTCCTCACTTAGCTTTATTCTCGCCAATAAATTGTCCGATGATGTAATGCCCGTGGTTACCGTACGGGAACTGTTTGATGACGCATTTGCCAGCTGCCCAGATTGTCTTGCACATACTACAGCCGACATAATTGCTGTATACGAGCGTGATGCAGCAATTTGCTCCTACCTCCCTGCCATTCTTTTCCTGAAAGGATTTCAGTCCATTCAGGTGCACCGCCTCGCGCACTACCTCTGGCAGAAAGGGCGTAAAGAGTTAGCGCTGTTTATCCAGAGTCGTAATTCCGAAGTATTCGGAGTCGACATACATCCTGCCTGCACAATCGGTAAAGGCATAATGTTCGATCATGCCACTGGAATCGTTATTGGAGAAACTTCCGTTATCGAGGACAACGTCTCGATACTCCAACAAGTCACTCTCGGCGGCACAGGTAATGAACAGGGTGACCGTCATCCCAAGATTCGATCCGGGGTGTTGATCTCGGCTGGCTCTAAAGTTCTCGGCAACATTAGCATTGGAGAGAACGCAAAGATTGGCGCAGGTAGTGTTGTACTTGATGATGTCGAACCAAATACAACCGTAGTTGGCATTCCTGCAAGAGTAGTTGGTAAATCCGGAACGGATGCACCAGCCCAGACGATGAATCAGCAATTTCAAACAGAGTAAAAATCCGGGCCATCATGAAAAGATGGCCCGATGATTTTCTAAATAGTCAAATCAAAGATTTTCTTCAGCAAATGCTGCAAGTACGGAACGAGGCACTCCTTGAAGCAGAACGTTGCCACCGTACTCAAATCCTTTGAAGCGCTCGTTGAGATAGGTTAGCCCTGAGCTAATCGGTGTTAAATACGGTGTATCAATCTGCGCCAGATTGCCCAGGCAAATCACCTTGGATCCATTGCCCGCACGCGTAACGATAGTCTTGATCTGATGTGGTGTAAGATTTTGAGATTCATCAATAATGATCAAGCTACTCTGAAAAGAGCGGCCGCGAATGTAATTTAGTGACTTGAACATGAGTGGAACCTTGTTCAATACATATTCCACACTGCTTGAACAGTTCTCATCTTCCCAGTGCAATGCTTCCAGATTGTCAGTTATCGCACCCAGCCATGGTTCCATCTTTTCCTCTTCGGTCCCTGGCAGGAAGCCGATATCCTCATCAAGTGCCTGAGTACTTCGCGTTACTATGATGCGCCGGTAGAGTTTGTTAGCTACTGTCTGCTCTATTGCTGCAGCCAAAGCCAGAATAGTCTTTCCTGACCCTGCTGATCCAGTGAGATTAACCAGAAAAATGTCAGGGTCGAGCAATAAATTAAGCGCCATAGACTGATAAATGTCTCGCGGCTTCAGACCCCAGGCCTCGGTATCCATAAGACTGCTTAAATTCAAATGCAGCAATGTCACTTCATTTGAATCAGTTCCCAGAATTCTCGCGACAAAACCTTCTTCATCGAAAATGAACTGATTGGGGTACACATCCTGACCAAACAGATCGCGACTTACGGTATG
Source organism: uncultured Pseudohongiella sp. (assembly GCA_965227685.1). Taxonomy (GTDB): domain Bacteria; phylum Pseudomonadota; class Gammaproteobacteria; order Pseudomonadales; family Pseudohongiellaceae; genus UBA9145. Next base: position 1,245,326 of record CBDDGA010000002.1, read on the forward strand.
TATAGTGCGCCCCTGGTCCTGAACAGTCTCCACATCATCTACCAGATTCCAAAAGGAACCGGAAAACTCCAGGTAACCTTTATTCAGGTGTTCTATGTCATTTAAGAGCAGGTCACTGTGATAATCCTGGGATTCTATGCCGCAGCCACGCGCTTTTAGGCGTACATTGATATCCTTTGTTACAAGCACAACGCGTCGATCGGGATTCTGTTGCTTCAGATATCCGACATCATTAAGTATTTTATTGTCATTTAAATGGGTTGGCAGCATCACCAGATTCTTTGGTGTTTCTGTCATTAACACCGACAGGATGCCGGCATTTTCACTGCCATCCGCGCGTTGAATATAGACCCCGGACTCTACTTCTGTAGGCGAGGCCCTACCTAGCTGTTTGTCGAGTTCCCGAATTGCTTGTCGACAGTCTGCAGCGATGGCATGACGGCCGCTTTTGAGGGAGTCCAGCTCTTCCAGAACTGTTATAGGGATTACTACGTGATGTTCGTCGAAATTAAGTATTGAGGTGGGATCGTGTATTAAAACATTGGTATCTAGTACATAAAAAACCGGGTTTGAGGAGGTACTGCTGTCAACTGAGCTTTTGACAAGTTTCACTTCGCTCATAATAATTCGAACCCCTTTCGAATGCTGATTTTGAAATTTTTGAGTTTTTGGCCAAGGCCGGATTTTTCCTCCTTTGTTGATGGTGAATTGAAGTGCTTATTATTTCCTTCGGCAGCTTGGGAATAAAGCTTTAGAGTCTCTCTAAACTATTTGAAGGAAATGACTGGACTGTGACAGAACGTCAATAGATCTCGTATCCATTTGTCCGACCACCAGCGCAGTAAGCCTGGTATGCACCAGGTAAACAGGGGTGGAAATAACGCCACAGGACGCTAATTCAGATTTATCGCAGGTTGATAAACCAACCTCGCCTCGGTTGCTGTTGGCAACCCCCCCTCCAGACGAGGACGGAAATGCAGGCGTTCAATGCGCTTTCTGAAGTCAGCTTCAAGTTCAGATGACGGCATGTCAGGTTGCAGAAGTGTGACATTCAAGAGCTCTCCAAAGCTTTGCACGGTTCCTCGATTGAGCCAGCGACTCATCTCAGTTACACCAGAGAGATTGAATGAAAACAAGGCAAAGTTTGAGTCCGCCCTATATCGGTCGCTTACAAAAGGCGCACGAACATACGGCGCTGTTGGACTCCATTCGGCGAAGTACAACGCGGCCTGGGCATCTGATATCGCGCCGACTTCTCCACCACTGAATGTTTCTTTGGCCGAAATTGCGTTTTGTAAGCTCATATGAAATCGAGTTTCAGGAAGCAAAGACGGCGTCGAGAAGTAGCGTTCACGAAGTCTGGAATCCACACCTGCCAGTGCAAGATTCTGATAAGCCACCTCATAGGCATCCAGAGCGCTATCGGTATTGTCAAACACGACTTCCCAATCAGCCAGATACAGATTTGCCATGGCAACTGCTTCCAGATTCAGTGGCTGGTTCTCAGCATAGATAGTCCGAATCTGGCTCAGTAGTCGGCGGCCAGTATCGTGATATTGCGCACGCACTTCATTGCGATCTCTTACCCAGTCTGACCCAGGAATTACTTCTCGCAACTCATAGCTGGTTCGCCCGCCATCTGCAACAGCTTCAGCCTGGAGATGGTATTGTTTCACTAATTCGTAAATGATTGGGACAACCCGGGCATCCCGATTTCCCCAGAGTCGTTCTGCGGAGGCCAGTGCCAGCCAGTTTGCAGCTGCCGCCCGGCGGAAATGGTATGCCTGAAATTCAAGGGAATCCTCACTGATTCCTCGCAGATGCAGGCGGTATAGCTCCATAAAGTCAGCAATCAGTGGACCACTGATATACCTGGACTTCGTGCGATGCAACCACAGCAGGTGTTGCAACAGATTTCTTGCCTCACCCCAGCGTTGCCAATCAGCATAGTTGTCAATCTTCTGCTGTATATACGGAATCTGCGCGCGTGTGTAGAGACCCTCACTTATGCGTATTATTTGCTGTCCCCGATCCAGAGCGCTGTGGGCGTCCTGATAGCGTCCATTCGATCGATATTCCTGTGCCAACTGAAACAACGGTTCTGCCAGCCTGGGGTCAGTATTGCTGTATTCAATCTCCATGTTCTGCAAATCACGCAAAGCCAGACTCAGATCGTCTACGGGAGCCTGAATTTCCTGGGCGAGCAAGGTGTGACTGGCGCAGAATCCGCACAGCAACAGAATTGTCTTGTACAGCGAATTTGGCATATTGACTGGTTATTTAAGAGGTTCTACTTATTACATTAGCACCAAAGTGCAAGATCTCGCCACCTGCCTCAATGGGGTTTTCGTTCGCTTCCCCGCTTATCGCCTTTCCCTTGGCCCTTGATTATACTGACCGCCGACCCACCTATTCCATTGCAGGAGAACACAGTGAGAAAAATCCTGAAAAACTCATTCATCCCTCTATTAACTCTGGCTGTTGGTTTCGGCGTAGGACTGTTCGCACAGTACTCAGCTCAGGGGCAGAAGGTATACGAACTGCGTACCTATACTGCTACCCCGGGCAATCTGGACAATTTACATGCCCGATTTCGCAACCATACTACCCGCATTTTCAGCAAACACGGCATGGAAGTCGTGGGATATTGGACTCCTACTGACCCCGAAAAGGCCGATGACACGCTAATCTATATACTCGAGCATGCGAGTAGAGATGCTGCCAGCGCTTCCTGGCAAGCCTTTATTGCCGATCCGGAATGGCAGGAAGTAGCCGAAGCATCCAACGCCAATGGACAAATACTCGGTGGTATAGAAAACGACTATATGGTGGCTACGGATTACTCCCCTCTTCAATAATTCGTAAATTTTTCACAACATGATACGCAAAGAGCCGGGCATTGCCCGGCTCTTTAATTATCTACTTCATGTTTATCAGCTCTAGCTAGCCATAAGCCAGCTGTAACAGCTCTCGCACTGATTCGATCTGCAGGAACCAGTAAATAGCAGAAAATATAATAAAACTCTGCGCTACTAGCAGGGCTGCAGTTTCATCGTCCTTCTTTTTTGAATTGTCGTTATTCACATCATTCATGTTGAAATTCTCCCTATCCGCTAAACCCAATCCAGCGACCTGTCGCAGCCACCATAAACCACACCAGTATCGAAGCGATGGCAACCATTTTGGTAACAACCGGATTTAGCTCATCAAGGTCATGGGCCAGCAATGGTTTGCGGATGAAAAAATGAAACAGCATGCCAGCAGACAGAGCCAGCATTTTGTACCAATACACAGGCAGGTAATAAACTTTAGTCGCTACACCGCAGGCCATAAATACACCTGTGGCAAGCAGCGTTATCAGAGCCCAGACAAACACCCGATGAGTTCTGTCAAAAACCGTCTGTGCAGGCACATCAGTCAGGACCAGATTGAGTAATCTGCCGTCGCTGGCGATTACACACCCTCCCAGCACTGCCAGCCCCAGTAGATGAATCGCTTCAACGAAAGCGAATGCGGCCCCCCAGGTTTTTCCTATGTAGCCGAACGGTGTTGTTTCCAACCATTCGAAAAGGCCCAGCAGGCCGGGATAAATATCCCCTAACACTCCGCCGTAACCTAGTAGCAAGAGCAAGAGTATTAGCCCTGCAGCACTGACTGTTCGTGAATAAGCTGATAAAAATAATGGCATTAGTTGTCGCCTCTAAATCTTTTGATCATAGCTACCATGCCGCTATGAATTCTGAATTCTCTGTTATAAGTCATTTCGGATTTCTAATTTTAGAATCTTGTTTGACCGTCAACACACCCGGCAAGGGTACTCATAAATGGACCAGGAAAAGTATCGCAGTCAAACCAGTCGTAAGCGATAAAGCGACCACAGACAACAATAATTGACCAAAATCCCAGTGACAACATTGCTCCCATTCGTATACGCGAAGGAGCTTTCGCGTCATTGTCCCAACTCGCCACAGATTCATTCATTCGCTTGTGAAACAACCAGGCATTGATCGCACAAGCAACCAACAGCACCATCTTGATTCTGAACCAGATACTCTGGGCTGTACGCACAGGTACGGCATAGAACAGCAGAATCCCGGTGATGAACATAACTGTGAAGCCAATTAACATGGGAATGTTGAGACGAGCGGCGAGTTTGCTTGCAGGTACATCAGGCAATGCGAGGCCAAGCATTCGCAAATCAATCAGAAACAGCATTCCAAGACTGACCATCAGGGTGAGTACATGTGTGGACTCTACCCAGTTATACATATAGTAGGACTCATGCAGCATGGTGCTCCACTGTGTGTCGTCAAACCATATTGCTATGTTGTAAACGAGTTCGTTCAAAATGTTAAACCTCCCCGGTGTTCTCGGGCTTTCTTTCCAAATCTGCCTGAATCATAGGACTAAATATGGGTCTTTGATTACTACGCAGTTTACGTAATGACTCTGACTCTTTATTGAGTTCGATCAATGAACTCTGTAGTCCACTATCCTGCGCTCCAGCATGTCCAGATGGTTGTTGTTTCCAAGAGTTCAGGTCTTATTGAGCGTCATGCTCGCCTTTTGGAACTCTCTATAAATTGCCGGCGCAAGAATAACGCATCGCTCCCAAGGTAATCCACTCCCCTGCGATGAGCAGCCCTTGCGTACGTCAGCCTAAATGCTGTTTTCGGTATTCAGAGGGAGTAACGCCTTTGATTTGGCGGAAGGCGTTGTTAAAAGGAGTTATCGATTGGTAACCAACCGACAGCGCAATAGTCAAAACCGGTAGATTCTGATTCTCGCGATCTGATAGGGCCTGGCTGGCATCTTCTATCCGGTATTCATGCAGCATGGCATTAAAGTTACGAAAGCCCAGCTGTTTGTGTATGAATGAGCGCAATCTGTATTCGGGAATACTGAGCTTTTTAGCCAGCATGGAAATTGTGAGTCCTGCTTCCCGATATAAGTGACCGTCTCTAAACGCTCGATTAAAACTGTCCACATCGAAATTTTGACTGCCTTCTATCTCAGGCTCTTCAGTTAACTCTGCAACTTTGCGTATCGCCTGACTCAGTGAAACAAAGTCAAAATGCATCGCCGCCAACAACATGCCGAGAGTGAGTGTGGCAATAATGAAAACGATGGCGGCCTGAAATGATGCATTGTTTGCCGAACCTCCTGGTATCAGGAAATTCTCGAGAAATACCACCATGAATATGAGCACACCTTGCACACCAATAATGAACCAACGAAAGATGCGCCGGTCTTCCACCAGGTCCGCTCGCCAGCCTTTAAGGGTCCAGTACATAGCGAACCCTACAAATACCAACTGCAGAATATCCATGCTGGTTATCAGAAGCATTGCTCCGCCACTAGGACCGTCACTATCCCCAAGGTTGAGAAGGGAAAGCACAAAATCCAGAGAAACCTGCATGGCAAACGCAGCACCGAGAGGAATGGGAAACTTTTGCTGCTCCTGAAAAATCAAAAAACAGTAGATCATGAACAACCCTGAAATAGCGCTCGTTGTCGCTGAGATCAGCAAGGAGATACCACTTAGATCTAGCTGGAATTCAGGTGAGATATTTGCGCTGGTCATGCCATTTAACAGATAGAACATGACAAAAACTGCCATGACTCCGAACACGCGAGCACTTGCTGCCCGCGGATCTGTCTTCAGATAGCCCGCTGCCAGCAACAATACAGACATGATTGCCACGATTTGAGCGGTGAATAAAAGCATGGGGTTGGGCACGAATTACTACCTGGCCGGTGATCTGAACAGTGTTTGGCACATTACCGGAACCGTCTAAAGAATACAAAAACCGTGATATGTGGGCCCTCGGGTTCGGCCATGAAGACTCACCCCCACCTATTATCACCAGCCCCCGCTTTCCCGGACAGCATTCAGCATCAACAGGTCGTCTGACCATGTTCGAAAGCTCTAAAAAGTTGCCAATTTTCAAAGTGTTACGGTTCTTCTCATCAATCGAACAATTGATCGATAGCGATTGCTTTTGCCACTGCTAGCCTCTATACTCGTGACTAATTGCTGCGTCAGCATTTTGCCCTTAAAGCTCGATACAGAACTGGGGCAAAGGCTGGTAAAAAAATTGAGCAAAATCAGAATGATACTGAGAGCTCATGGGAACCGGTGCCGGCGACAGCGAGATAAAAAAAACATTCTCACAAGAAGAAGTAGTCAAGGGAGACACCATGCGCAAATCTTTCCCCAGCAAACCTCGCGGTTTGAGTCTGGCTATTATGCTTGCATCCGCAAGTATGGCCTTACCCGCAGCCGCACAAGATCAGGGTGACATTGAAGAAGTAGTAGTCACGGGTTCCTATATCCGTGGTTCTGCTCTGGATGCCCCCTCTCCTGTCACTGTCGTAGACAGGGCTAGCATCGAAGCACAAGGTGCTTCTGTAATCTGGGATGTCATCCGTAACCTGGAAGTGAACCAGGGTTCGGATACATCGGTAGCAGGTACTAACGATGCAGGTCAGCTGACCGGTACAGCATCGGTTAACCTGCGTAACCTTGGTGGTAACTCCACGCTGACTCTGATCAATGGCAAGCGCTTCACACCCGCTGCAGTTGTGACTTCTTCCGGTCAGGAATTCGTGGATCTCAACGCCATTCCTCTGGTAATGACAGAACGAGTTGAAGTACTGACCGACGGTGGTTCAGCACTATATGGCTCTGACGCCGTGGCCGGTGTGGTTAACGTCATTATGCGTACTGACTTCGAAGGTCTGGAATTGTACGGTGATGTTGGCGGCATCGAAGAGGCTGGCGGTAACAATGAACGTACTATCGCCGGTATATGGGGTTGGGGCAGCGATGATGGCCGCACCAATTTCGTGATCTCAGGTGAATATTTTGAGCGTGACCCTGTTGGCACAGTTGATTCCAGCTGGTACAGCTCAGAGCTCACGGAATTTAACGGGAAAGTCGGTGCACTGGGTACTCCTCTGGAACTTGGCTCCACTGCTAATCCGGCGTACGTCAATGAAGAGCTGACAGCTCAGAAAGTAGCCGAAAGGGAAGCACTTGGTAGAGCGACTTCACGTGGTTCAACTCTGGTATTGACTGATCCTTTGTGTGAAACCTTGTCTGGCCCACAAGGTAACTTCTACCTCGATAATCGATTTGCCAATTTTGGTTCTCCTTCCGGCCAGTGTAACGAGAGTACATTGGTGCATGACTTTATCGCTGTTGGTCAGGAGCGTTACAGCATCGCTGGTACATTCAACCACCAGTTCAATGACAATGTAGAGTTCTACTCTTTCTTCCAGCATTCTGATTCCGATACAGAACGGGAAGGTGATGGTTATGTGAGATCACGTTCAGTGCATTTTTACTTACCACCTCCTGGAACTGCTCAGGGTCCAACATCGTTTATTTTCGACGCAATGGAGCTTGGTCGGTACGCTGAATTGTTTGGCAATACCAGACCTACTGCAGCAGACATCACCAATGCTCCGCTTTCAGTTGCCAACGGTGGCCTGGGTACACCAATGTTTGGCGGTACCACATCAGTGAACTGGCCACGTCAGGGCAATACTCTCTTTACCAATAATGAAACCAGTGGCGTTCAGGCAGGCTTCCGTGGCGAGTTTGAAGCCGGCGATCGTGTTGTAGGTTTTGACGTCAGTGCATCCTGGTCATCTTCCAGTGTTGAGCAGAATTATCTGACGCTTGATCGTGAGCGCACTGAATTGGCTATGCAAGGCCTGGGTGGTCCAAACTGTACGCCCAACGGTGTGTCAGATTTCGATTTCACTAATCCTGCGGTTGATCCATTTGGTGTGTGGGGTGGCCTGTCAGACAGCTTCAACGATATCGCCTTCCCCGGTTATATCCTGAACCTGAGAGAAACATTCTCTCTCGCGTTGACCAGTGACAACCATGGTCAAGGTGGCTGTCAGTTCTACAACCCATTCCTGACTGCACTGACAGATCCAAACCTGGCAAATTCCCAGGAGCTGGTTGACTGGCTGGTACAGGATGTGAAGCGCGCCGACAAGCAGAACAAGTTACTGGTAATCGATGCTGTGTTTAATACCGAGCTGTTTGATATGGCTGGTGGTACGGCTCAGATGGCGGGTGGTTTCCAGTATCGTGATCGTAATGCAGCTTCAAGGGCTCCGCTTCTTAACCAGCCTGGTATACGTGCCATCACTGGCTATGATGAGAATGGTGTTCCGAATGAATTCGTGGACAACATAACCGGTAACCTTGAGTGCTCCGGTTGTATCTTCAACTTCGACCATGATCGAAGTGTGAGAGCTGCTTTCGTCGAATTCTCACTACCCTTCGCAGAAAATGTGGAAACACAGGTTGCTCTGCGCTGGGAAGACTATGGTGAGAACATCGGCAGTGAGTTGACACCAAAGATCGCCATGAGTTGGCGCCCAATCGATGATCTGTTGGTTCGCGGTTCTTACTCTCAATCTTTCCGTGCACCAAATATCGGTGTCGTGTTTGAGTCGTTTGAGTCATTTGGCACTACGGTGCTTGACCCAATCAGTAATCAACGTGTACGTGCTGGTCTTGACCCAGCCACTAATGAGTTCGGTGAGAATGAAGGCTCATTCACTATCGGTGCTCCTAACCCTAACCTGGGCAATGAGTCAGCAGACACATACAGCCTGGGTTTCCAGTGGACCCCAAGTGGCGATCTGGATGGCCTGAGTGTAGGTGCAGATTTCTGGATGTTCGAAGTATCTGATCGAGTACTGCCTCAGGTACCACGTGCGGCAATTCAACCTCAGATCGACCTGTTCAACACTCTGGTTGGTGACGAGTCCAACTACATTCTCAACACTTCCTACGAGTTGGACGCCGATCCTCGATTTGTTCCCTGTAGCCCAAGCGCCCTATCGGCAGAATTTGGTAACGACTCTGCTGAACGTTTGAACTGTGTTGTTAATCCAGATCTGTATGATATTCCTACGGTTGACCGTCTCGCTGGTAGCACTGATGCCGACCTGGTAACTATCGTACTGCCAGCGGTTAACGCCGGTAACATCGAAGTATCTGGTATCGACCTCAAGCTGGGTTATACCTGGGATTCCGGACCTAACCGCTTCCGTATAGGTCTGGACTACACTCACGTTCATGAGTATCTGGTAAATGACATTCCTGGTCTGGAACTGGGAATTCAGGAAACTGGCCGCTTCGATGCAGCTGGGGTAAACGGCGAACAGGCAATCGTTCGTTCTGTGCCTGATAACAAAGGCAACATCAGCTTCAGTTGGTCACGTGACAACCATCGTGTGAGCGTATTCAATCGTCACATCGGTTCCTTCGAAAATCTTGGCTACAACGATTTCGTAGAGAATCCTGAAGAGAATGCGTTCGATGTATTGCTGGCCAATCCCAAGATTGCCAGCTACGACACGTGGGATGTGCAGTACAACTACACCCACACCTGGGCAAACAGCTCCATGGGCACAACCATCTTCACTGTCGGTATCATTGATGCCACTGACGAAGACGTGCCGCTGCTTGGACGTGCTAACTTTGATCGCTCGGTATTCGATGCCCGTGGCCGTCGCTGGTACGCTCGAGCACTATGGCAGTTCTAATCAGCTAGCCTGATTAACAACTGACAAACCAAAAACGGCGATGAGCAATCATCGCCGTTTTTTTATTCGCCAAATTTTGAACTAGAAGTTAGCGGCGCTTCCTCTCTTTCAATATTCGATTCTCTACTTTCCGCAACACACCATCCACTGAAGCTTCTCCTTGCATCGAAGGATCATGCTGATCAAAAAGGTTTATGATTTTTTCTGATTTCCTACCCAGTAACAGAACTTGCTCAAATAGGCTGTCCTCTCCGTGGCGCTGCAGGACTACATCGATAATGAAAGCCGGAATAGAGAGCAGGCTGAGAAATACATCTCTGATTGCATCAACATACAGTTTTATCTGAAAGGCAATGAAACGTTTTAGTTGTGGCCAGAAACTTAATGCAGTGCGTGTATGCTCTTCGCCATCTATGGGTTCTTTATCCATGAAGGTACTCTGTCTTGAAGATGAGATATCCATATTAACGTCCGCAGTGGTGAAGTCACGAGTAAAAAAGGAATCGGTTGTGAGTCCCGGGGATGAGACCCACAACCGAAACCAAGCGCAAAACCCGGCACATTAAAAACGCAAAAGCGTTTCAGGGTTTCATTGAATATGACGTCGCCCTGTCGCCGATGGTTACATGGCAATGAAATCCAACCTCATACCTACTGGTATTCACAGATCGTGCCAATTCGCACAGGGTTTTAAGCTATTGAATTCGTTATATTTTCTGAAAGGTGTGAAGCCTGTCATCACCACCTGAAGTCAGTATCGTCAAGACTTGGCGAAATCTCCCAACATACAACCTCCTCTGAAACAGTTTGCCAGAAGAATCTTGCGGCATTAGGTACTGACCAGGAGTATTAACTCGGGTACGCCAGGACAGATTTACCGAAGCGGGATAGTCATTGCATAATGGTTCGTGACAGAGATCGTCGAGCGGCTAAGATTTGTTGAGGATTCAATAGAGGAACAATTTCAGGCGGTCGAAAACTGCCGTAGGGAAAGTCAAAGTTCTTTTTTTCTGGTACCTGTTCAGATTCCAGGTTGTAAGCTGTTCGGACAGCCAGGCCCGACTAGTTATTCAGATTCAGCCTGGTTCATCTCAAGCACTTCAAATTCAAAACCAGCATAGTTCTGCAGTCGCTGTATAAGGTCTTGGCTGAAGATTGATGCAGGTGTCCAGAAGCCACCGCCTGTCGCTTGTTTATCTACCGCTCTATGCAATGATATTGCAGCCTGGGACAACATCTTGGCAGTCGAGCCATAACCGGGGTCGCGATCACCGGTTACCTTCACCATGATGGAGTCCCCCTTGTCTGTTCTGCCATGAAATCGAATATCGAAATATCCTTCTTCCTGTTGTCGGGGGCTCGGCCCTTCACCAGGCTTGGGAAGCAGGAATTTGTTGGCTAGCCAGCGAAGAGGCGGTATAGAAATAACAATCCCAGCCATGATTGCCTGACGACCTAACTTTCGCGCCTTTTTTTCACCTTGCTTGCCATCTGAAGTTAACATCGCTTCATCGTAGACGAACTCTTCCGCATAAGCGTCATCCCGCAAGGCATTGCTACGTAGTACCACTCTTGTATTTACCGCTGCCATGATGAAAGGTGCAGCCCAGGATTTAAAATCTTCATCGTATTCAACACCCACCATCCGTTGCTTTGCAGCGTTATTGTGGGGCTTCGGACATATTGAGTACCAGTCACGCATTTGCGCCTGGACTTCAGGGTCTTTTGCCGCCTCTTTTCGGGCATTTATACCACTGGCGATTGTGCCGCCAGACGCGCCTCCTTTCATTGATTTAACCCGCATCTTTATTTCTGAACAGTAACTGCCGAATTTTTCGATTGACTGTTCCTGAAGAAATTTCACTCCCAGATCTGATGGTATAGAGTCAAAGCCACAGCAATTCACTATGCGCGCACCGCTTTGTTTAGCGTCCTCTTCATGACGATCAATCATGCGCTTAACCCACTGAACTTCTCCCGTGAGATCGCAATAATCGGTGCCTGTTTCGGCGCAGGCTTTTACAAGCTTGTCTCCGTATAACGCATATGGCCCTACTGTCGAGATGACCACTTCTGCACGCTGGCACAATGACAGCATTGCCGATTCGTCCTGAGAATCTGCAACGATAAGTGGAATTTCCGCGGCTTTCTCCCCAAGACTCGATTTCAACTCATTCAGCTTGCTTTCTGAGCGAGCAGCCATGACCCAGGTAAAATTAGGTTCCGTGTACTCGTGCACGAGGTAACGACAAAGAATTTGCCCTACGAAACTGGTAGCACCAAACACGACCATATCAAATTCTTTATTTGTGTTAACTTTCGACTCCACGGTGAGAATCTCCGTTTGTTTATTAGTTAAATTATGTGACTGAAGAATTTGGCAACGGGCTCCCGTAAAAAACGGTTATACCCCCACCAGGATGTTGGCATCACGTGAGTGGCGATAGCTCATCCAGATCAGAAACTGCAATCCAAATAACAGGGTTGCCGCTAACAGATGCATGGGTTGAACCAATGCAGGCATACCCAGATGACCAAGTGTAGCACCTGACAGGACCGCTACACCGATAACTATAATCATCGCCAGAGTGAGACGCGTGAGTGTATGCATCCACCCAAGAGAATTTATTAATAACCTTAACAGCCAGAGGTTGGCGAATAGTACCAGTGCCGAAAAACTGCGGTGCACATAGAAGAACCAGGGCATCGCCTCTATCCAGGCTGAGCGCAACTCTTCACCCTGGGACTCACGAATAATATCAGTCATCTCCCGGACTTGTGTTCCCATCGTCACCTGTAAAACGGTTAATACCAGTACGATGTATAGCCACTTTTCGAATCGGGAATCAATACTGGTAACAGGTTGCGCAATCATCAGCTGCCTACGCGATTGAGCCAGTGCAAACAGCAATGTGCCAACGATTGCTAACGCCACTAACATATGCAGAGTAATCATTCCTGGTTGTAAATTGGAACTTACAACCTTGGAACCCAGCCATCCCTGAAAACCCACCATCAGAAAAGTTGCTACTGAAGCATAAGTAATGGAACGATCCAATCGCCTGAGAGGCCAGGAAACAATCGCTGTGGCAAAAATCAACAGCCCGATGGTCACACCAACCAACCGATTCATATACTCTGTCCAGGTCTTGACCACATTAAACCGCGTATCTGCGTAACCTAATTCCGCGTAAATCTCCTGGTAATTAGCAGGTAACTGGGATTCCGCCGTAGGTGGTATCCAGCTTCCGAAGCAAGTTGGCCAGTCAGGGCAACCCATCCCTGCCCCTGAGGCTCTGACGCTTGCCCCAACGAGAATCAAAAAATAGACTGCCAGCAAAGTTATAGTAGCCAGCCGCCGGAAACGGAAAACTGATGAGTCAGCTTGTTGTGAAACTGCCATAGGAATTGGAGCCAGGTAGAACTGTTGGAAAATATTCTTTAGTTAGCTTGTCGTAATCGGCTTAGCAATTGTCCAGAAGCATAAGCATCCATAGGTAAGTCGGAACTTTCCTGATACGCCCTGATTGCGGCTCGTGTCATCCGCCCAACCCGACCATCCGGTTCACCGGAATCAAACCCACGACTATTGAGCAGCTCTTGCAGCTCACGCACTTCTGCTACACTCAATGCCTGCTCGTTCTCAGGCATGTTTTGAATAGGTGCTCCGCCGCTAAATCGATCTGCGAGGTGCCCCACAGTCAATGCATAAAATGTAGATGGATTGTAAGCCATGGTAACGCGAAAGTTCCCATAAGCCAGAAACGCAGGTCCGCTGGCACCCGCTGGCAGAATGACAGATGCTTCCATCCCTGCCACAACAGGTATAGGTGTACCATTCAACATGCTCACGCCAATATCTCTCCATTCCGCCAACGACTTTCTCGTTGCGGTTCCGGACAAGCTATAGTCGAAAGAGTCGGGTAACACCACTTCCCTACCCCACCGTTCATCACCTTGCCAACCTGATTGGGACAAGAAATTAGCTGCCGAATGAAATACGTCGGGTAAGCTATTCCAGATGTCTATACGACCATCTCCGTCACCATCTACACCATAGCGATCGAAAACGCTGGGAAGAAACTGCAGCTGTCCCATGGCACCTGCCCAGGATCCACTCATACGTTCCGGGGCGATATGACCATCATCAATAATCTTGAGAGCCGTTAGTAGTTCACGACGAAAAAAATCAGCACGCCGCGGGTCGTAAGCCAGGGTTGCCAGAGCCTCCAGCACAGAGAACCCTCCAGTAGCGCGTCCAAAGTTGCTCTCAATCGCCCAAAATGCGGCCAGATAATGGGGCTGTACACCAAATCGCCGCCTCACCTCGTCGAGCAATAGAGAATGCTGTTGCAACAATTGCTGACCACGACTGACCTGTCCCGTCGTTACACGGAGATCTATATAACGGGTAAATGTTTGTACGAATTCCGGCTGGCTATTGTCCAGTTCCAGAACCCGCTCCAGCGGAGCAATGTCATCCAGTGCAGCCAGGGTTGATTCACTGATCCCCTGAGCGCGAGCTTCGGCTCTCAGGCCATCTAGCCAAGCATCAAAACTTTGGGTGGGAGGATCTTGTGCCAGAGCGAACAGAGGAGTCGCTATCAGAAGAAAAGATAAGAATATTTTACAGAAACGCATACCGCTAATGATAATCCATTAGCGGCTTATTTAGAATCCACGAAGAATACAGAACGAGCCCTGATCGACCCTCAGGCTGCGACCGTGTGCTCTATATAGTTTGACACACGGGCTTCATCATTTTCCGACAAAGTGACGAAATTGAGGCCAAGATGATACATGTCCTGACTAAGTCGACGGCAATAGGACACATTACAAACCGACTTTATTCTCCTTTTGCTTGAATCAGGCACGCTAAACTCGAGTTCGAATTGCGGATACAAACCAGCATCGGATTTGAATCTGGAAAGTTGTTCTATCAACTGATGCTTACATTCTATCTGAATACCAGAGGGAGAAATATTCAGAAGCGATCCATTTCGTACTACGTCGGTAAGAAACAAGCTTACATCACCGCCCAGGGATACACGCGGAAACTTCCGCCTTTCATTGCTCATAGCACCTCCACAATTACCCTTTGATCTACGGGTATTGATGCATGGAAATAGATTGTGTCAGTTCCATAGTTGATATTGTTGATCAGACGCACACTTTGCAAATCACAAATTCGAATAAACCGATAAATAGTTAGAACTGGCTCTCACTTTGGTTGATACGAGAACAGTTGACACTAAATACTGTGTAGGAAGTTTGCCTATATGAATTGAACTCATAATGAAAAGCACTAATAGCACTCAAAATTTACTCTTATCCACAATCAAGGCAATTACTGTATTAAGCAAATAAATTGATGTTCTCAGTGCTGATGCCGAACTGTGAATTTAGTCCCGGCTCCACACCTGCCATTTGACGGAGTGCCACATGAATATGCTCTGGAGTAAGCGTAATGCCTGCCGGATCTAAAGCCAGGGATTGTGGGTTAATTCTGAGGGCCTCTACATGATCGTCGGTGCCTCCAATTACCCTGTTTCCACGGACACCGGCTCCCATCGCCATAATGCTGGTCACGTTCCAATGATCTTTCCCGTTTCCGTCGTTGTAAAATGGTGTACGACCGAAGTCTGAACCTACTATGACAGTGACCTTGTCCTGAAGTTCGTTTCTTTCGATCTCATCCCATAAACGATCGACGCCAGAAAGCAGCTGATCGAGTCTGTTTGCATGGCTCTGGTCATGATTTCCGTGGGTATCGAATCCACCCATGTGTAAATTTGCACTAACAGCGATTCCGCTGGAAAACGCAGCTATTGCCACTTCGGCCTGGCCTTCGAGTCCATTGGATACACGATCCGGCAGCAAATCGACAAGTCGATTAAGGTTATTGTCTCCCGTTCTCGCCATAACCAGTTCATTGACCTGTTGCCTTTGCAGAGGCAGAGAACTTCTACTCATCAATCTTTGCAGCCTGCTATTTCGCGCGTTCTCAATCTCGCTGTAGACTGAATCCGGGAAATAAGGTGACCTGCGATCGGCTTCGGCACTTGGTCTTGCTGCATTTGGATAAGCCAGCAAGCGGAATACATCTCCCTCACCTATACGTGCTGGTGCGACCAACGAAGCTGTATTGTCATAACCACCATTTGAGATATAAGCCAATGGTTCAGTCGGTGCTTCTGTTGCAGCTGCAATTGCTGCAAAACTCGGGTAACCCTCCTCTATTTTTCCACTCCAGACATATCTTGAGCCTGCGCTGTGATTATTGGTTTGCGTATCGATTCCATTGATTACCAGCAGATGGTTTGCATGCTTGGGGAAAAAGTTAGCAAAATGCCCTGGCGAATTTGGATCCGGAGGGTTTATCCCTTCCGGGTAGGACGATGGGAAAGGAATATTGCCCGCCGTGGTGATCGCATTTACTGAATAATTATTAACCGGACCTCTGCCGTCCAACCTGTCTCTGTCGCCTTTTGGGTCGATGAAATAGGTTGGATCCCAGCCACCACCGGCATTGACCATTACCCAGAATCTGTCCGGCTCGGCGGCGCGAATAGTGGCGCTCACAGGCAGCATTAAACCAAGCCCACTGCTAGCTAGATACTTCAGAAATTGTCTGCGATACATAAGTAACCCCCTGCTCTAGCTATAGAGAAATTTGTAGTCTGAAAGCAAATAGGCAACGAGTGCCATCCAGGCGCGAATGACAAACTGTTTGTCATACTGCAAGCGCATGTCGTCACCATTGTCGTCATCCAGATCATTGCCCTCAAAATCACGAGTTCGATCACAGTCACCAGGAAGCTTAACCGCCCACCACTCACCGCTATTACTCAATACATACTGACGGCCCCGATTAAGAACATTCATGTAAAGATCAAAACTGTGCTGTATTTCCTGAGCATCTAAAGACAGTGATTCTCCCAGAAGATATTCATGCAGGTATTGAATGTTCTGGCGGATCAATTCCATCGCCAGTGGATCCTGGTCACCAAACTCGTTGTAAGGATTGGTTTCTTTATCTACGAATAAAAACAACCGCCTTTGCTCTTCTGGCAGCCAGAAGTCATGGGGAACAGCGTAACAAGAAAGCTCATTGGCCATACGCAGCTGCATAGCTCCCATCATTCCGTTCGGGGAAGTGAGCCGGGTTACAATGCTGTCGGAATCAATGCCACCATAAATTTGGTGAAAAGTATTTCCCAGTTTGGACGCCCAATGTTTATCTTTGTCCTTGTAGTACTGATCAAGCGAGCCTCGCCAATCAAACCCAAGCAGGGATTCAATTTTTCTATCTAACTGTTCGGGGCTCAGCAAATAGCTAGAACCCGTAGAAGAAAATGAACTCACATCTGCACCATTACTTAAGCCAGAAGCTCGCCAGTAAGGACTCAGAATAATTTCTCGCACCAGAGTTTTAAGATTGTAGTTGTCGTTCACAAACTGCGACTGAATATCGTTCAGAACCGTGCGTTCTGCTACGTAGGCATCCAGCTCCGCTGGGCTGGCAGCGGCGTCAACTGGAGCGCCAAGTGGTTCTTTGCCTGTTAATCCGTTGACCATTATCCGGGTCACAGCCCTCGGAAATTTTGGATCGTTCGCCATGCGGCTGGCCAACCATTGCACCGAGCTATCAACGTTGCCGGCAAGTGGCATGACTTCACCATTAAACCCACGCGCTTCCATGTCGGCATACCACCCATACTTACTTAACCGGGATGGTCGATAGCGACCCTTGTCATCCCAGTTTTGGAATATGGAAGCAACCGGATCCAGCACAGAATGGCATTTGGAACACTGGGGATTATTAATGGTAGGAATGGGTGTCGATATATCTACAGCATTGCCAGGCCGGACACCTTCAATCGCCAGTATGTCGGTATCCAGAAAAAGATCGAACACTACCCGGGCTCTACCCCGGTTTCTGTTGGTTCGTGTTGTCGGATAACGATTCAGGAACATCGGAGATGTCAGAATACCTGCGTGGGGAGTTTCGGGAATTCTGCCTGGCTTAAATTCATCCGGATCATCCTGATTCTCGAATGCAATCCCCGATACGCCGTAACTGCGCGCGGAAAAGGGCGTCATCATCATGTAGTCCGCGGTGAGTATTTCTGTAAAAGGCAGATTATTTCTGGCTACGTAATTAATCAGAGCCAGTGGTTCGCGTGCAACGCCATCATTTGTATGTCTACGAATCGTACTGTAGTTCTCTCCCCGATTGTCTTTCCCTGGATCGAACCAACGTTTCTCGGGAAAATCATCATTACTCAACAAACTGATTGCTGCCTCAGAACCATTCCGTGAGTGGTATTTGTCGGTTAGAAGGTAGTCATTAAAAATTTCTGTCAAACGATCGTAAAATGCATCCTCTTCCATCATTCCATCGATCGCCCGGGCCAGGCCAGCCGATCCACTCACCGCCACCATCTGAAATTCGTCCAGAGTGGGAAGACGGGAAAGAAGCTGCTCGGAAGCCTTACGCAAAGTTTCGCCATTGCCCATCAGTTCAATGAATCCGACCGTCTGAGAGCTAACGGCTTGATTAGTACTATTGAATGCCAGCTGAATATAGTCAGCCAGCATTGCTGCGCAGCTGGCATCACAATCGGCGGGTTGCCCCAGAGGCATGGTATCTCTAATGGCAGCAAGTAATGCGTTGTAGCTCCCACAGGAAGCACATGCGATTAGAGACGGCGCAATTGCAGTTCCAGATCCATCTGTTCCATGACAACTGCTGCATTGTTCAGCAAACAAATCCGACGCTTCTTCGGAATGCTCTGCTGGAGGTGTCGGGACAGCGGTGCCAGAATTGTTTCCAGTGCTGGTGATCTCCACTGCCTGTGCAATTTCGAAGATAGGCTGATCCGTACCTTCGAGCTGAATGAGCTCAACGGTGTACATTTCACCACCTTCCAATTCCACTTCGTCAATTGAAATGCTCGTATTAACCGGATCCCAGACTCCAGAATTAGAAATCGCAGTGCTGGTCTCAACAGCCTGCTCAAGAAGCAACCGGTATTCGCCGTCATACACGATGCGGAAACTGAGCTCCATGGCTCCATAGCCGTCAATATCAATTCGAGGAACAATTAGAAACCCATCGTCAACAATGGAACGACTGGCAGACGCCATCGGAACAGAAAACGTTGCAAGTAATACGATGAAACCAACTACGCTGTGTATAGACCTTCTCATAACACCCACCTTTGCACCCAAAGGAATTCAAAGACAACTTGTCTGGAAGGAGATACTAGAAGTTTGTACTTGGGGAATAACGTAACTGAGTCACAGTTCGTCTTAACTTCAGCAGAGAAAAAGTTAACGGGTTCACAGCTGTCAACGAGAGTATGGAAAAATCACTTCTGCTCGCAAAACTGTGAACTGGAACAGTGAATTTAACCTGGAACTCTCAGCAGGAGGAAATGTCTAGAATTGATTTCGAATCGTTCTAACGCCGTGAATTGTCAGAAGTAAATTCCCATTGATGCTCAGTTACATCTGGCACTACTTTCACACCAGAACTGAATTTGAATGGCACATCGATTCCGCTGGGATAGTGCATTTCTATATAGTAAGCCGTGTACCCCTGGGTCGGTGCAGCAAGCTTTGCCTGATAGATACCAGGAGCGACTTCCTCTAAAGGTGTGCTCTCATAGGCACGTCCAATAACCGGTTGAGTGAAGTTTCTGGCGTCCGGATTTGTAGCTTGCCATAACAATACTTCTAGTGGCTCATCGAGGCTATGTACAGTGATAGTGCCGTCTTCTGTTACTCCCCATGAGTATCGGGGCATTGGTACATTATGAACAATTGCGTGATACCAGGTGTCCACACTGTCAATCACATCGGTTCCGTCCATGCCATGATTCGAATTAGGCACGTAGCGTACATGCTTTTCCCCCACCAGCTCGTCCCAATAGAATTGCCAACTATCAGGCAGAAAGAACTCATCTCCAGTGGAGTTCAACAGGTACTTGGGCAAACTCAAGCGATCCCGGTATTCATAGGGTTCTACAATGTCCATTAGAGCATCCCATTCCGGTGTACCGATCCAGTTAACTGAACGATTGCTGACATAGTCGAATACAGCCAGGGAATATGAACCATATACAGAAAAATGATGTTTGAACGACTCGGCCACATTGAGTATATCGATTACGATCGGCATTATCGCTACAACACGTTTATCCACTATTGCGGTAGTCCAGGTAGTCCAACCTCGTTTGGAACCACCCGCTACAACGAATTTTTCTACTGCAATACCGCCATGTTCGGGTTGCGCCATCAGATCGGTAACAGTATCCATCGCTCTGACGGCAGCCTTGGTCATAGGTAGTCGTAATGGCCACTTATCGTCGCCCGTGCGGAAGTATTTATCCCAGGTATAGGCAATGATTGCATCTTCTGTGCGTGCCAACCCGTCATCAGTGAATTCCAGAGGCTGGTTCGGCACCATATATAAACTGGTTACCACGGTATTTGTCCGTAAGGCCCGCTGCACATCCATTGCTTCCGCAGATTCCGGCGCATCATTGTTTTTGCTACCACCAGTGATGTATAGAAAGCCGATATCGCTGTCTACAATATCTGGTACAGTAACCGCCATATAATGTTCCCATACCGGCAGATTCACCTCGGCTTCTGTGAGCCAACGCTGGGACGTCATTTCCAAAATATAAGTGCGATAGCCCTCGCCCTCATCTATGTGGAGGACAGAATAACCATAGGCTGGATCTGGCGTTGCAACATAACGGTCCAGCGCAGTTTCAGAGAGACCGTCACTACCAACTTGGGCTAAAGCTCCAATTGGTATCAAGCAAACTAAAAATACTAAAGGAAGGATTTTGAATTTCATGGTCTCGTCCCAACAGAATTCATAGATATCGGTAGCACGTTCCTGGCATCACACATCGGTATTTCGTAACTTGCCGATTACCGACTCCATAGCACGATCGATTAAAGGTGCCTCGCTGATGATTTTCACAGTTTCAGCTTTCATCTCACGAGCCAGACTCATACGTGACTTTTCAATGACTTTCACACCCTGGGCATTTACAAATACAAACTTGTCTATGGTGTCGATCTTTGCTGCCAGTGTGCAGCGGATAGTTTGCTCTCCTTCCACCTGAAACTCCATCCATATACCTATAGGCAGCTTTTCAACCTCCTGTAGATGTTCGTCGTCGTCCGACAGATCCAGCAATGAACTCGCCGTGGATGGTTTGGCGTCGGCCAGCCATTCGTCGAATCCCAGCGAGGATTCGTCTACCTCATCTACCTGCTCTTCGCCAGGTTCAAACGCTGAATCCTGGACCTTTTGAAGTTCGCTTAAGGCTTGATCAATTTCTGATTTGTCAAAACCTGCAACATCCAGTGCTTTCCTCAGATTGATCAGCAGGCGTGGTTTCAGTTTAGCAAATCTCTCCTTATCCTCGGGAACTCGTTCCGACTGAACAGTCCAGAGCAAAACATCGATGGTATTCATTACCGGTCGCCAACTAACTCCGCCAGGGCCCTCGCGTAAGATTATATGTACCAGAAATTTGTGAAACATATTCTCCAAAAATTCTTTGACGAATTCCGGCAGATGAGGATCCAGTATTCGCTCAACAATCTTACGACGCGCATACTGCCGAATTTCATCGAGGCGTTCTTCCCTGTCATCCGCCTGCATCAGGCGATTTTCAGTTTCCTGGCTTGCCAGTAGTTTATGGCGTTTGAAATATCTGAATTCTTCCAGTAATTCTGTCAGATAAACTGAACTGCCATCGAATCCACTAATTAATTTGTTAACTGTCGACTGCATCTGTGCATACATATCATCGTCGTCGAGATTCTCTGTCTCAGTCCAGCTAATTCCAGCGGTGGCCAGCTCGTTTATCAACACTCGCATCAGGTGGTTGTCGCTATCGAAGAATTCCGGCTCATTTAGCGCTATCTTTAAAGCAGTTATCTGTGTTCGGCCAATTAATTCCTTTACAGGAATGGGAACCGTACTGTCTTCCCAGATTGCTTCGTACAATAGATTAATCAGGTTAATGACATCAGCAGAGTTGCTATCAATGGCTTGCATGATGCCATCATCATTGGTGGCCTCGAGCTGCTGACTGATTGTCTGTGAGAGATCGTTGGGTGCAGATGGGTCTTGAGTCAGGTCGGCTGTATTTAAACTGTCCAGAAGATTCACCAACTTGTCAGTAGCGACAATCTGCAATCGTCGACCACCCACTAACATACCCGCCTGGGCAGCACCGGAAGTCGCTAACTCTGCCATCTGACCCGCAGTTAATTCTGACACACCGGTAGCGCCCGGTTGCCCAGTGCCGTGAACGCCATGCAGTAAATTCTTCATCATCGACAGCATTTCTGATGAAGACCCTCCTTGCTGGTCTGTGACTTCCTCGTCCTTGCTGAATGCCCTCTCATCCGGGTCAGTGCGCTTTCTAGGTGCTGAGCGCTTGTTTTGATGTTCCTCACGATTGCGAGCTGAAATATCGAGGTCGGGCATGATCCCAAATTGGATCAACTTATCGTTCGCCTTCTCAAGTACCGTTTCCAGCTTATGAAAGACATTACTATTGAAATAGCGATAGGCAATGAGCAACGCAGCCGGCTTAAGATTGAGAGGCTGCAAAGCGTCCTTAAACGCATCACCGATCTGCTCCGGATCCATTGGGTTATTTGATTCATCGATGTGCGTACTGACAAACAAGGAATCGAAACGCGTGCTGAAGCAGATATATTGATGTATGTCGCAATTGCGTGCATGAGCAATCATGCCCTCCATTGCAATCATGGCTTCCAGATCTTCCTCTTCGACCAGTTTCAAACTTGCGTAATCAAGCACCGACGCAGTTTTTTCCTTGAACTGCACCAGACAATCAAAGTTATCAACCAACAAAGTACTGAATCGCTTCAGCACACCATCGATTCCATCAAGCACTGACTGACCATCGAGAGAAGTCGATGTATGCTTACGCATAGCATTGCCAGCATCCTCCACCGCTTCCGCAATTAGCGAACGCAACTCGCTGTCCATCGAGTCACGTATGGCATAAACGATATCTTTGACTTCAGCCAAGAAGAATTTCCTGATTTAAATTTACGAAAGGACTAATTGTTACCTGGAGCTCTTTCACAACCTGCCGGTTCATCTACGCAACTTAAATCAGCTACAGATTTACCATCGATAAGATCACTTACCCAATCAACAAAACTGACACCTTCAACTTCATATTCGTAGAATATAGGCAAACCCATTATCGTATGCACAGTTCCACCTGCAGTGAACGAGTAGAAATCATCGACCTGACTTTCTATCTGCAGATAATTGTTCAGGATACGCTGCGGTAAGGAAAAACTGCCTGGAGCATCACCTAACAAATAAGTGAAATTTTCCTGCACGGAATCTTTAGCCGTGTTGTATTGAGCTATTGTCAAATTCTCATTGTGATTGGCGCTGGCAATATAGAAATCTTCAAATGTCAGCGTGTCATTCGTCTGCCCACTGTACTCAGGCCAATCCGGAAGAATGGAATCCACATTCCAGGCATTAAAGACTGTGTTTAGAGATTGCGAGCTATAACCGCCTGCGCCGTCCGCAATCAATACTACGGGAGTATCTGAATAGTGTTCCGCAACCAACCCGGCATAAAATGACCCCCCAATTGCCCCGGCACTACTACCACTAACTACAATTTTTGAAGGCGCTGTAAAATTCTCATAGACCCACTGTAGTGCTGATTGGCTATTTTTATACCCGTCATGGTGAGTAGTAATACTGACCTCGTCACCATTTTCATTCTGATAGGTGTATTCCCGTGCTCCCCCGCCTATATGTACATCACCATTGCAATAGGGTACGAACACCATCGTATAGTTGGCAAACGGGTTTCTCGTGTTTTCAAGATTAAACACTCCATCGGCGAGAGCTGGATTGTTGGCATCGATATCTGCCATCGGTGTATGGACATTAGGCTGGGCAGACAGGTCGCAAGCCTGACCAAACCAGCACGCCCCTCCGCCATTAAAAAACACCAGCAGGTCAGTATTCTCAGCCGAGGGTTTGACATAGAACTGATAGGGGGTACCAGCGGAGCAAACGCCATCTGTCTTTACAACGTTCCACTCAGAATCCATTGATGCAATGTCTGGCATATCGGACTGAGCAGATGTAAGCCCTGAATAACAAATTAGAAATATAAACAGCAAGAATAACTTGTTCATGTTTGATCCCCCATTTTCGGAAAGCAGATGCTACCTGCTCGCCGCTTACATGTCGAATCAGAACCCTCCTCTCTCTCGCTGAATACGGCGAAATCACTGGGTTTCAGGCCCGGTTGGCAGCAGCAGCTGAGGGCATTATTATGATCATCACTGCAGATTGTGAGCAGCCTGACTGACACTGAAAATTGACGCTAAAAGAAGAATAAACATGAAGCTGGTTCCGCTCCCTTATTTCTCTACCCTCTCATATGTTCTGCTACTCCAAATTCAGGTTTCAGCTCAATCCCCTGTGGGTGACCAGCTGACGCAAGCACGAAGCTCAGATGGCGACTATATAAGCTGGCGTGAACATATTATCGATGACCCGGAACGAGCTGGATTTAACTTAAGTGGAAGTGACGGTCTGGTTATGACAGACCTGGATCTGGATGGGTACGAAGACGTTATCTCCGTGCATGAGTTTGACTCAGAATATGATTCCGCAAACTATGATCCGGAATTCGTTCCACCACCTGAAGGTCATGTTCGGATAGCGTTTGGGTCTGACGATCCACAGTCTTGGGTTAACATCACCGTAGCCGAGGGTGAAGATGCCCCGGCTCCGGAGGACGTAGCAACTGCAGATATCAACGGTGATGGTTTTCCCGATCTTGTGGTGGCCGCAGAGTTGTCTCACCTCATTTATCTGGAAAACCCCGGAGGCAATGCACGGACAGAAGAATGGGATCGTCTGATTCTTCCAATGACCCGCGCACGCGGATCTTATATACGTGTGTTTCTTGCCGATATTTTCGGCGACTCCAGGTTGGAAGTGTTGGCGCCTAATAAAGGCGCACAAAGACCAGGGCCAGCCGACTTCGCTCGCTCGACTCCCGTTTCGGTTTTCCAGTTTGACGGCGACCCTCTGTCAGAGAACGCCTGGACAGAACATATCATTGGTAATTATTCGATTCCGCAAAATAGCGAACCTGTTGATCTGGATGGTGACGGGGACATGGACATTGTAGTCGGTTCTCGAGGGGAGAATCGACTTAGCTGGTTTGAGAATCGCGGCGGAAATTCACTCAACCTGATTGAACATGCAATTGGCGTTGTTGGCAGTGCATTCGCTGGTTTCAATCTGGAATATTCAGACCTGAGCGGTGACGGCAGACTGGATATTATTGGTGGTAGTGGAGGCGGTCTTGGATGGATTGAACAACCAGCTCGCAAAGGGGATGCCTGGAACGCCCATACCATTGGGACCTTTCAACCCGATAGTACAACTGGTTTGGAAATAGCTGATATCGATGGTGACGGCGACATTGACGTCATTGCGGGAAGTTACAGTCGAGGACCTCGCACCGGCGATGGAGATGTTGATGTAAACGACCCACTGGGGCGAATTGGTTGGTATGAAAATCCTGGAGATGCAAAATTACCGTGGACAAGGCACGACATCTCCAGACGAAAACGTGGAATGTACGACAAGTTTATCGCCAGAGATCTGGACCAGGATGGTGATATTGACTTCATTGGCACCCGGGGGAACAGCGCACCTTACGATGGGGTTTTTTGGCTGGAGCAAATTCGAACTGAATCACCGGTAGCCAATTTCCAACCTGCCCGGACAACCGACAGTGCCGAGATGCCTCTACCATGAAGATGCTTGCCAGAAGAATGGTCAGCGGTAAACATTTGTCACTTATTACATTGCTGGTCTCTGTGTTCTCATCGCATAGCATGAGCTGGGCTGAACCTGCCAGCTCATTCGACAGCGCCACAGGAGTATTAACTGTCCCCTGTGTGGACATCTTGAGTGGTGGCATTCCGGCGGGAGAAAACGGCAGTCGACAAAGTTATTCCCTGATAATGAGCCTGAGCGACAATGGATTGTCAGCCGCCGAATTGAATGAGATTTCAGCCACTGGAGAATGCTCGGCCAGTTTTGATACGGAAACCGGAACTTACACAGATCTCATTATGTTTGGAGAAGATACAGTAGAGCTTAGCCTTAGCTATTCAGGTGGCGTCCAATTCATTCCAACTTCTGTATTTTTCCAGAGAAATTTTATTGCTGAAGATCTAACTGCCCAGGCAGGCCAGACCACCTCCATAAGCCTTGATAGTAATATCGATACCAATCTTGCAACGCTATTACTGGATGACAGGTCCGAGATACCGGATTTTATCAGTCTGGTGGACGGTGAAATTCGTGTATCGCCAGCACAATCTGATCTGGGTAGCTACAGTATTCGCATTGAATGGGGCGACCAGGTGGAAATGATAGAGTTGCAAGTGCTGGCCGCTGCTTCGGAGATTGTAACTCTGGATCAACTTCCTTCCAGTTTACCTGCATTTCCTTTACTCAACCTGTACTCTACTGATTCGGTTTTCAACTCTCCAGTAGCAGAAAATCCAACTATCGATCCTGACTCAGACCATCTGATAGAGGGACTTGTTCGATCGGAGCAATTCGTCATCCAGGTTGGACAATTTTCGACAACTGTATTTTTCGCAGGCGAGAACACAGCCCAACACAATGTTGAACTACCCTGCGGCGAATTCTGGGAACTGGGTATCAGTGAGTTAACCGAAGTTCCTATTCCATCCTGGGCTACCCCATCCAATGACGTTGATGGTAGTGACTCCCCTCCCGTAGGTTGTGGTGAAGAATCTGCTCAGGACAATTTTCTGGTCATTCTTGATCTGGAAGATCGATGCGAATATGACTTCTGGCAGGCCCGGCAGGAAAACGGTGAATGGGTAGCCAGCTTCGGTACAGGATTTGATATGGATGGCACCGGTGTGCATCCAAATGGCATGTCGTCACGCGGCTCGGGATTTGCATTTCTTGGTGGCGTCATCTGGCCTTCTGAACTAGCCGCTGGTGAAATCAATCACCCGCTCGCCTTCAGTTACGAATTTCCTAAGGCAGGTGGACCGGTCGCACCAGCAACTGATAGCGATGGCGTTAGCACCGAAAGCTTCGCGCTTCCAGAGGGTTCTCGCATTCAGCTGGATCCCGATTTCAATCTTAATAATCTGAACCTGACTGACTATGAGTTAACCATTGCCAAAGCTATGCAGGAATATGGGTTGATACTTGTTGATCGCGGCGGTGCGGGTCCAGCGGGATTCTATGCTGTGGATCCCAGCAGTTCGGCAAACAATGACTATACGGATACCTGGGGTAATGATGATTTCATACCCCTGGATGGTCTGGTAATTGCCGACCTTCCGTTGAGAGTTCTTGAGCTACCAGATCAAAATGGTGATTACCGAAATGACCTGCAACTGGCCAACAATCGTTGTACGAGTTATCAGTAGCACAAAGTGCAATATTGTCGTCATCAAGCAGCAATATTACCTCGCTAGTATCACGACAGAATTAACACAAAGGAATTTGCAATGGCCTACTCTCGCATTCTGACGAGAAAGACCCGCCAAACCTATACACGCCGACAGCTTCTCAAACTGAGCAGCAGTATTCTCGGCGCTCTTTCTCTGGGTGGTGTATCCAGCTTTCTTCACGGTGCTGCACGGCAAATAGGAAATCTCCCGGCGGATCCATTTACCCTGGGTGTAGCTTCTGGCGACCCAACCGCCGATTCAGTAATCCTATGGACCCGGCTTGCCAGGGACGTGCTTGCAGAGGCAGGACTCCAAAATGAAGTTCTGGATTTGCGCTGGGAGATGTCAGTAGATCCAGAATTTCGACAAGTAATTCGTAACGGGGGTATCGCGGCAAGTCCTGCACTGGGACACTCAGCTCATGCTGAAGTTCGGGGATTGCAATCTGATCAGGTCTATTTCTATCGTTGGCACGCAGGCAATGTAACCAGCCCTACAGGTCGAACCAAGACCGCACCTGCTGGTGACGCTGCCAACAAAATGTTTGATTTCGCATTTGCATCTTGTCAGCAATATGAGCATGGTTTCTACACTGCCTATGAACACATGGCTGAAGAGGAACTGGATCTTATTGTCCACCTTGGCGACTACATTTATGAGCGAAGCTGGGGTCAAAACCTGGTTCGAGCTCACGAGGGCCCGGAAATTGTAACCCTGGATGACTACCGCGCCAGGTATAACACATATAAATCAGACAAAGATCTACAGTCGGCACATGCTTCTGCACCCTGGGTAGTGACCTGGGATGACCATGAAGTTGACAACAATTATGCCAGCGATATAGCTGAAGATGACCAGACTCCAGAACAATTACTCATCAGACGCGCCGCAGCCTATCAGGCTTATTTTGAATTTATGCCAATACGCCTGCCCGTCGGCAGACAAGGCCCTGATATGCCCATCCACCGCCGACTTAGATTTGGCTCTCTCATGGAAATGAGCGTGCTCGATACAAGACAGTATCGAAGTGACCAGGCATGCGGAGATGGGCGAAAAGTAAGTTGTGCCGCTCATCAGGACAGTAGCCGCACCTTACTTGGAGCCGCACAACGAAACTGGTTATACAATAGTTTAGCCAGTGCTGATGCAACCTGGAATGTACTTGCTCAACAATTAATGATGGCCAGTCTGCGCTCAATAGGTGATAACGGTGAAGAGTTATGGCCAATGGACATCTGGGATGGGTATATTTACGAGAGGCAAGACCTGCTCAACTTCATGCATGAGGTGCAAACGCCTAATCCTGTTGTACTTACAGGCGATATTCACTCAAATTGGGCGGCTGATCTGAAGCTTGACTTCGATGATCAATCATCACCAGTGGTGGGAAGTGAATATGTCGGCACCTCAATCTCAACAGGTGGCGACGGCCGGGATATGACTGAATACGGCGAGGCACTATTAAGCAATAATCCCCACGTGAAGTTTTATAATGCCCAAAGAGGATATGTTCGCGTTAAATTGACACCAGAATTATGGCGAGCAGATTTCAAAGTTCTGCCGGCGGTGACTTCAACTGGTGAAGCCATATCAACTCGCAAAACATTTATAACGGAAGCAGGAAGGCCCGGTGTTCAGGAAGCATGAACCTCGCCTCCTTCATGCCGAACTGATAAAGCCTGGTCTTCAGGCGAGCCAATTAGATGGAACGGTTATAGAGCAATACTGAAGATTTTTGCAGTCTAATTGATGGAGTCCTGATTCTTCGGATGAGAGCGGACTCTGTGAGCTGCATAACTTATTGCTTCTGAGATTTCCAGGTCAATCTTTTCCTGCTCAGCAGTCGACGTATAGAAACTCAGGTCTATACTGTGGCGATAGTATTTGGTAGGTAGTCGATTAAGCGCAATACAAACAATATCCATAACCTGATTGCCATCAAATTCCGATAGTAAATGAGGCATCCCTTCTATCGCGGACGTCACTTGACTTTCGTAGTAATTCTGAATGCCTTCTATTTCTACCATAATAATCTCACCAAAAAAACGACCAGTCTTACTGAATTTTCTAGCTATTTAGTGTCGCAAATCGTTCAAAAATTAGACTACGCTGCTCTTCGTTCAACCCGCGCATTTCCAGTTCTTGAGCACCTTCTTCTTCTGAGATTGCCCCATTCTTAACTAAAGTATAGACCTCACTTGCATCATTCGCTTGCTCAAGCAATCGTGCCATTGGATGCTTGTCACCCTTATCGCACTCGATAATCTGCATTTGCTGCATGGCATCGAAATCCTGTAAAGCCTTGATTATTACCTGAGGGAGTTTCCATTCGCTGGCAATATGAGCTGACAACCAGGTTGTTTGCTCTTCAAGCAGGAGCTTGAGAACCCGATTGTCGTTAAGATCTTCACACTGTGAACCTTTCAGATGGTTGATATAGCAACTAAAGATGGCTACTGCACCCACATCGTGAACAAGCCCCATAAGATAAGCCGTGAACTCGTCATCAGAAGAGTCAATTATTCGGCATGCTTCAGCACACTCCATGCAATGAGACCAGAGCTTCTCCCCAATTGCCTGGAGTTTCTTCGACTTAATTTGCAGAACTTGTTTCATCATCAGAGATGAAGCAATCAGGTTAACACCATCCAGCCCCAGCATAGAGATTGCCCTTCCAATGGATTCAATTTCAACGGCAGTACGTCGATACAAAGGGCTGTTCGCGATACGGATAGTCTCTCCTGCCAGACTCATGTCACTTTCAACGATTTCGCGAATCTTGTCGAAATCTGTATCTTCCTTCGCAATTTCGTCCAGGAAAGCGGCCATTTGCTTTGGTAATACAGGAACGAAAGCGGAAACTTCTGAACTCGACTCAAGCGTCTCCGTAACCTGATCATACAGTGACTTTTCATCGTCGCTGAAAGGGTCTGTAATATCGCTGGCGTCTTTGAATAGCTGATTATTGAAAGCGCGCTGTAAATCTATAGTCTTTGGTCTTTGTGGTTGCGAAAGATCGTTCATTAGAATAACTCCACGTCGCCGCCAACAGGCTCGGTCTTGATTTCCGAAATAAATTGTTTTTCTCTGCGGGCAATATCTTCGCTATACAGGGCTCGCAACTTTTTGACTCGCACTCTTCCAGACTCTGGATAATAGTTCACTTTTCGGGGGAAGCGATCGCCAGTGTCCTCTGAGATAATTTTCAGTTGCTCAGCTAATAAGTACTCCTTGGCGAAGGCGATATTTCGCTTACCAATATCCGTCATGGCTTCGAGGATTTTTCCACCTCCGAATACTTTTACCTGGAGGTTTTGTTTTTTCGCACCCAGCTTAAGAAGATCGTTAATCAAGCTCTCCATCGCATAGTTTCCATAACGATGTGTTGCATCAGCTACAGTGTTACTCCAACGTGAATCACCAGATTCCGATTCAGGCAACATGAAATGGTTCATACCACCGATTTTGGTGACAGGATCGCATATGCAGGCTGAGATACAGGAGCCCAGCACGGTGGTAATCACTTCATCTTCAGTAGTTACGTAATATTCGCCAGGCAGAATTCTGGCAACCACCCTGTCACCTTCCTTTGCCTCAAATTTTTTAATGTGGCCAAATTTTGAAATTATCGCGGCTCGCGTCATCTCTTTACTTCCAATACACCGGTCAGCATTTCGGCTGACTAGAATAGTTCTACATTGTCATCGCAGGGAGCAGATTCTGTCTTAGCACAGAATTCAAGCAATTCAACCCTGTCTATACCCTGTACCATCATCTTGTGTAGTGTCTGTTCATGCTCCATGGAATATGTAGACTTGATGAGATCCAGTTGCTCCGGTTGTTGGGACTGCTTGTTATCAGCAATCAAATGCATGCTTTGCTGAACATTTCTTAAGCGTTGTTCGACTCTATCGAACGCCTGAAAATCCAGTATCGATTTATTCGCACCCTGCCTGAGAGCAGACAAGCGGATAATCAGAGAATCTTTTTGCTCCTGTTGCATGGATGATTCTGCAATGCCATCCATGACAGATTCCAAATTCGAAACAACATCGTTAAAGAATGCCGCAATAGTTTCCTGTGGATTTTCCAGATCCACAAGCGCCGCCGCGATGTGGGCACTTAGCAAGTCGAGTACAGCTGAATCTCGCAACAGAGTGTCAGTCTCGCTGGCAGAAGTAGCAGTAGTTATTTTGCTGCCGCTCATAATTCCACCTATTAGCCGAGCTTAATTGACAACCCTGGATACCAATTTTAAAAGCTTGTCCGGATCAAACGGTTTGACGATCCAACCGGTCGCACCTGCCGCTTTTCCTTGTGCCTTTTTCTCATCACTGCTCTCGGTCGTGAGGACCAGCAGCGGCGTGAATTTGTATGTACTCAGGTTTCGAATTTCCTTAACCAGAGTAATTCCATCCATATTGGGCATATTCACATCCGTAATTACCAGATCGAAGTTTCCCTCCTTGGCTCTTTCTAGTCCCTGCACACCATCTTCGGCGACAGTTACGTTGTAGCTAGCTTCTGTCAACGTAAGCGACACCATATGCCTCATAGAAAGAGAATCATCTACAACCAGTATGTCAGCCATAAGCTTCCAGTCTCCATATTTCTTTCAAGTCTTTTTCCAATATTCCTGTCTCAAGCAACCCGACTAGTCCGTCGGGTACAAATCAGCTTCATAATTTGCTCAGCTACTTTGTCTAACGGAGTTACGTGATCAGCGGCGCCGATTTTTACGGCTTCTCCCGGCATCCCCCAAACGACACTACTTGTCTCGTCCTGAGCAATTGTCTGCGCACCAGCTTGTTGCAATCGCTTTAAGCCCTGGGCTCCGTCTTTGCCCATCCCCGTAAGAATTACGCCAATGCAATCTGCGCCAACACTCTCTACCACTGAATCGAACAAGACGTCGACTGATGGGCGATGTCGATTCACCGGCTCATCAAGATTCAGACGACATCGCAGACGATCTCTTCCTAAGCGCTCAATTGTCATATGATGACTACCAGGCGCGATATAAACACAACCCGGGCTGAGCAGATCACCATCTTCCGCTTCTTTGACGTTCATGGGAGACGCTGAATTCATACGCATCGAAAATGGCTTACTGAATTCTTTGGGTATGTGTTGAGTGATAACGATAGGAGGTGCGTATTCCGGCATACGGAATAAGACTTCTCTAATTGCCTCGGTGCCTCCTGTAGAAGCTCCCAATGCGACAAGACGCACATCGGCTCGCATCGACTCTGCTTTGAACTTGGAACTCAGCGATGAGCCCCGACTAAAACTTAATCCAGTCTTGGCCCTGTGCTTAACATTTGATTTCGCAGCAGTCTTTACCTTTTCCAGAATGTCTGGAGCTACATCTTCCAATCCCTGACCTGAACCAGTGGGCTTACATACAAAGTCCAAAGCCCCAACACTTAAAGCTTCAAGGGTTACATCTGCTCCTTTAGCTGTGAGCGTGGAGACCATGACCACCGGCATTGGGCGTAAACGCATTAAGTTCTTCAGGAAGGTAATGCCATCCATCTTGGGCATTTCAACGTCTAGCGTAATCACATCCGGGTTCAGTGCCTTAATTTTTTCCCTTGCGATATAGGCGTCTGCGGCAGACCCCACTACTTCAATTCCAGGATCGCTCTGCAGTATTTCCGTAAGCAGCTTTCTAATGACGGCTGAATCATCAACAATTAGTACTTTGATCTTGCTCATAACTATTCCCCGCCCTTCTAACGACGCTCGTATATCGTTTTACCTTTTAGCTCATAATCTGTGGTGATAAGGCCAATATTCTCAGAATGCCCTATCACGAGTGTGTCCCCAGGCTTCTGATATCTTGAAAACTTTTTCACCAACTTCTGCTGTGTTGATTTGTCAAAATAGATCATTACATTTCTGCAAAATATCGCATCGAACTTTCCACTAAACGGCCACTCATGCATCAGGTTGAGATGATTGAAAGTGATCATTTTTTTTAACTTATCTACAACCCTGACTGCGACTTTCCCAGGAGTAGAAGCATCGGTCCGAAACCATTTTTTCAGTCGTTCCTTCGACAAACCCTCAATCGCCTTTTCCGGATAAAGCCCTGATCTTCCTCTCGCCAGGCAACTTGTATCCAGATCTGTTGCCAGGATTTTCACGTCCCAGTGGTCCAAACCAGAAAATGATTCATTCATTGTCATGGCTAAGCTGTATGGCTCCTCCCCAGTGGAGCAACCCGCCGACCAGATCCGAACTTTCCTGGTCGAGGCATTCTTCTCTCTCACATAAGGAATGAATGTCTTCTCCAGGTACTCAAAATGATGCTTCTCTCTGAAAAATGAAGTCAGATTGGTCGTGATCAGATTGGCGAATTCCAGAATCTCCCCAGAATCTCCTTGCTGTATCACATCGCAATATTCGCCAAAATCCTGCAGACCAATCTCTTGTACTCGTGGCGCAAATCTGCGGTACACCATATCAAGCTTGCTGCTTGATAGATTAATACCTGTATGCTGCGCTACGAGGCTGCAAAATTTGCTGAAGTGTTTTTGCTGAAACTCTTCTTTAGACTGAAAGCCCGGAGTCATTTCTCGTTCCCTGAGAAAACTGTTGCTACCCTGGTTACAGAATCTCTCTGCAACGTCGAAATCAAGGCTCAGTCGTAACCGAGCCTTGTACTATTCGAATTAGAATTCTTCCCATTCATTTCCCGGCTCATTTGCATCATGCTCCATACTAGGGGCAGGAGCTGTTGCAGGCTTCACCGGTTCGAATGATTTTGCAGGTTCAGCGGTCCTGGCTTGCCTCGTTGGTTTTGGTATCTCAGCCTTCGCAGGAAGTTCTCTAGCCTTTGGCGGTTCTATCGGTTCCGGCTTTTTCCACTCTCTAGGCTTTTCCTCACGCACCGGTTCAGGAGCAGAAGCCCGATAGGCTGGCTTGGAGTCTGCTACCGAAAAGAAGCCTATCTGGCGCTTTAATTCAGCCGCCTGATCTCCCATCGCCTCACTGGCGGCAGCTGCTTCTTCAACCAGAGCTGCATTTTGCTGCGTCATATCATCCATGAGAGTGATTGCCTTATTGACCTCCTCAATTCCGGAAGCCTGTTCGACGCTAGCGCTGGAAATCTCACCGACTATGCTTGTTACTTTCTGCACAGCACTTATGATTTCTTCAAGAGTGGTACCAGACTCATCAACCAGCTTGGACCCCTGTTCGACTTTATTTACACTATCTTCGATGAGATCCTTGATCTCTTTCGCGGCTGTCGCGCTACGCCCTGCAAGGTTTCGCACCTCCGACGCCACCACGGCAAATCCACGACCTTGCTCGCCAGCTCTCGCTGCTTCTACCGAGGCATTTAGTGCCAGCAAGTTTGTCTGGAATGCAATTTCATCTATTACACTGATGATGTCTGCAATACGCTTACTTGAGCCGTTGATCTCAGTCATCGCCGTTACTGCCTGACTAACAACGCGACCACCATGCTCCGCTTTGTCTTTTGCACCCTGAGCAAGACTATCCGCCTCTCTGGCATTTTCAGCGTTGGCCTGCACTGTCGACGTCATTTGTTCCATTGAGGATGCTGTTTCTTCAAGGCTTGAGGCTTGCTCTTCCGTGCGCTGACTCAGATTGGCATTACCCTGACATATCTCATCGGAACCGGTGGCAACAGAATCAGACACATCTTTAATTTGCTGAACAACTTCAATTAATTTTTCGACAGTCGCGTTTATATAGGTCTTCAGATTTCCGAAGAACCCATCATAGTTACCTTCAATTTTCTTGGTTAAGTCACCAATAGCGATATTGGAGAGCACGGCCTGCACTTCGCTCTCTACTTCGGATTCTTCTGTTCGATCCTGCCACTCCATTACAGTCCCTACTCTTTTGCCAGCGGAGTCGGTCATTGGAGAAGTTGTTAAAGCAAACTTTAGATGCTCAATTTCCAGAGTCGTCTCAAATGGTGATGACAGGTTTTCAATTAACTGGTGCTGATGGGAGGGATTGGTATGGAATTCATCGATACTTGCACCCACGATAGAGTTTACATCGAGGGAAGGAATCTGCGACTTCAGGACATTTTCCCGCTTCCTGAACATGTCAAGCATCGCCTTGTTGGCGTATACAATTTTCATGTCATTGTCTGCCACCATGACATGCGTATTAACCGCGTTTAAAGCAGCTTTGAGGTGGGAAGCATTCTTTATAGCAGTAATATCAGTTGCCAGCTCAAGGACAGAGCCTGGCCGACCTTGCTCATCAGCAATCACAACAAATGATGCAGAGACCCAGCATTCTTCATTGGCCTTACTAAAGCGACGATATTCAACGGTATCTGCTTGACCTCTACTTAAATTGTGCCAGAGAGAGCCATATTCGGAGCTACGCTTGTAACTATCATCAACCAGCATGGAATGCGGTTTACCGACGACTTCGCTGAGGCTGAATCCCATTGATCTGAGGAAGTTGTCGTTGGCGTGAACTACCGTACCGTTCAGGTCATACTCAACCACACTTTGAATTTGACTAATGGCATTGACTATACCCTGAAGATCAGCGCAATCAGTGGAATTCAGTTTTGCTTCCTGGCCCATTTCGGCCCCCTATCCTATATTCCTTGTAAATTTCAGAAAGCCCTTGAACGGCAGCACTTCGATACCGGCCCAGGGATTGTTAATGTGTCCTTAATGCCACTAGGGATGTTGATCCTCATTAGCATTATCAATTGCATCCATCACGCCAGCGTTAACGAGATGATCGATGTTCAGAAGAATCAGCATTCGATCATTAATTGCTGCCAGAGCATCGATGTATGCTGCATTCGCGCTCTTGCCAAAATCAGGTGCAGGCTTACGATCAGATTCAGCAACATCGTGAACCTCAGAAACGGCATCAACCACAAGCCCAACTGTTCGTTCCTTACCACCACCGATAACCTTGACGACGATTACCACTGTAGTTGGACTAATATCTATCTCTTCCATTCCAAATCGGCACCGCAAATCAACGATAGGCACTATTGCACCTCGAAGGTTTACCACTCCTCGTACAAATTCGGGCGTTTTAGGCAAAGGAGTAACCTTTCCGTAGCCTTGTATGCCCTGCACTTTCAAAATATCTATGCCGTATTCTTCTCCATCTAACATGAAGGTGAGATATTGAGCTCGGTCCTGATTGCTTTCTACATCCAGCTGAGATTCTACGTGTGCAAGTTCCATTTCTAATCCTCGTTATTTTGTTAGGCCGCGGCCATCTCTCGCATTGCTGTTTTTTCGTCCCCACCAAAATAGGACTCTACAAGTCCGGGTATATCAATAATCAGCGACACCGTTCCATCTCCCAGGATGGTCGCACCTGCCATACCCTGAATTTGTTCATAATTAGCTTCCAGGCTTTTCAGAACTACTTGCTGTTGGTCGAGCAAATCATCCACGACAAGGCCTACTAACTTGCCTTCTGATTCAACAATGACCAGCAGTTTTCCTATGATAGATTGCAGGGAGTACTCCTCTGCTTCCTTAAGATTGCCTAGCATGTTGGCCAGGTTGATGACTGGAATGTATTCGTTACGCAATCGATACACCGGTGACTCAGATGCCATGATATTCAGGCGATCTTCGTCTACCAGAACTGTTTCGATGATTGAGAGCAGAGGCACCACATAGGTATTGTTCTGAATATTCACAAGTTGACCATCGAGAATCGCGAGGGTCAGAGGTAGACGAATGGTGAATGTGCTGCCTTTGCCTATCTCAGTTTTTACTTCTACTCTGCCGCCCAGATCTTGAATGTTTCGCTTAACCACATCCATGCCGACACCGCGCCCTGAAACATCACTCACAGTTTTGGCTGTAGAAAATCCTGGATGAAAAATCAGATATGGAATTGCATCAGGAGCGATTTTCTCGTCGGGTCCAACCACTCCTTTTTCTTTGGCTTTCGCCAACAACTTGGCACTATGAATGCCCGCACCGTCGTCGGAGACTTCGATGATAATGTTACCTGCCTCGTGACGAGCAGACAGTGTCAGCACACCAGTTTCCTCTTTCCCAGCTGCCACTCGGTCCTGGGGTGTTTCGATACCATGATCCAGGGCATTTCGCACCAGGTGTACAAGTGGATCACCAATCTTTTCGAGAACAGTCTTATCCAGTTCTGTATGTTCACCCTCAATCTTCAGTTCAATTTTCTTGTTGAGTTGCAGCGATAAGTCGTGAACCAATCGGGGAAACCTGGAGAATGTTGTCTTAATGGGCAACATCCGCATCTTCATTGCTACATCTTGCAGCTCTCTGGCATTGGTTTCGAGCTGAGAAAGCCCGTCCAACAGGTCACTAAGTTGACTCTCGCCGGAATCGTTCATCTCCTCAGAGGTACAACGATTCAACATCGATTGGGTAATCACCAGCTCACCGACAAGATTCAATAGACTATCGATCTTGTCGATGCCAACTCTAATGGATCCGCCTTCTCGTTTTGCCGCAGGAGCCTTAGATCCCGAACTTTCATTTGCCGATTTGGGTTTACTTTTAGCGTTAGGCGTCGGCTTGTCGCCAGCCACTGGCTGCTGTTCCACCGCATTCGCTGGTTCATTCTCACCAGCTAGTGGCTCCGCAGTGTCATTCGGAGCCTCAGTTGATTCGCTTTCAGGTGAACTGATTTCCAGCTTGCACTCGTCAGCCACCCAATCAAATACTTCCTCGATTTGACTTCTACTAACCGGGTTGGCGCAATTCAGAGTGAGGGCCCAGGAGATGTAGCAACACTCAGGATCAAGTTCTTGCAGTTTGGGAAGCTTGGAATAGTCTGCTTTAACAGTCAGATCACCCAGTGTTCCCAGTTCACGAAATAGTCGACCGGGATCGTTTCCACCTTTTAATAAATCCGGTTCAGGGGTAAAGATAATTTCCCACGAACTCGGGGCTGAACTTTCTCCGCTGGCCTGAACATCGGAATCAGCAATCTCTGAGTCTACTTGCTCAGCAGCCTCATCATCTCCAGTGGCGTCCCCCTTATGAGAAAGTATCTCTTGCAATACTTTGCTGACTTCTTTAACTCGAGTACTCTCCTCGTCACTGTCAGCTTTGATTAATTCCATCATTTCGCGGAGCACATCCACAGATTCCAATAGAACCTGGACACACTCAGCCGTTGGTGATCGTGTACCATCGCGCATCTCATCGAGAAGGGTCTCCATGAGATGGGTAAATTCGGAAATTTGAGTGAAGCCAAAAGTAGCACTACCTCCTTTGATGGAGTGTGCTGCTCGGAAGATATCATTGATGAGCTCGACGGCACTCTCACCGTCATTTAGCTCAAGAAGACCAGACTCCATTATGTCCAGACCTTCATCAGCCTCCTCAATGAAGATTTGCTTTATCTCAGAAAAACTATCGTCATCAATCATTGGTTAATTAAAACCTCATCCCTGGATTGAGTACCTGCCTACCCTGCTCACATAAACTTTTGCCTAGTGAAGTAATGAGCACAAGCAACGCGAGAAATTTTCCCGCTCCTTAGATATAACTTAGGGTATGAATGCACAGAGCAACCAAGGAAAAAGGACGTTTCCTATTGGGAGGATTTCCCAAACGGAAAATTGGATGAATTTTTAATCAAGACTCAATTCAACAACATCGAAGTCAGAGCAATTCTTTCGAACATAGTTGCGGCTGCTGTGCTATACCTGTTCTATAGGTGAATTCTTCATAAGGAAAGCTATGCTTCCGCTCACCTGAATTTATAGCAAAATTTACATAACCAGAGATGGAACTTATCTGATATGGAAATCAATAAAGACATGAACATCCTGGTCGTTGACGACCACGAGAGTATGCGGCGTATCGTCAAGCAAGCTCTTAACGACCTGGGATTCAAAAATGTGGAGATGGCTGATGATGGATCCACAGCCTTACCGATGCTTAAGGAAGGCAGCTTTGATTTCCTGGTTTCAGATTGGAATATGCCCGAGATGCAAGGTATCGACCTGCTAAAAGCAGTTCGAGCTGATGATAAGTTGGCAAAAATGCCTGTACTAATGATTACAGCGGAAGCTAAGAAAGACCAAATTATAGAGGCCGCAAAATCAGGCGTTAACGACTACTGTATCAAGCCCTTCAACCGCGAGACTTTAAATACCAAGATTGAGAACGTTTTCGCGAAACTCTAAACACCAATCTAAACCATCTGGAGCTTCAGTCCGTCATGCCATCTAGTGAACTCACCGAAGATAAGAATTCTGTAGAAATAAATGCCGCAGCGATTGCCATGCTGCAAAAGTTTGCCGATGTAAAAAACTTCTATGAAGGCATCGGCAACATGACCCGAATGGTTCATTCTGCAACACGCAGTCTCGATGAGCTTTCCGGAAAATCCCCTGATTCGAAAATTGAAATCAACAAACAACCAAATACCAATTTTTTAGGCTATGTACGTGAATTGACAAGCGACTCGGCCTCCCAGGTATTAGATAAACTAGAGCAGTCCTCACCGGTCATCGACAGACTGCAACGCGAAAGTGATGAGTATTCTGAAGAAATTGCCGACTACATTGCTGATAAATGCTCAAAACTGGAAGATTCCGAACTCAAAGTTCTGCTTCTCAGGGTGCAGTCTCACTTGAAAGCCAATCACCGACTTGTTGATGAACTGGCTCAGACTCACGGCGATATTCTCACTCTTCAGTCTTATCAGGATCTTACCAGCCAGGCGATTACCAAGGCTGAAAGGCTGCTGTTCGATATTGAATCGACAATGGTAAATTTACTGAAGTCTTTTTCCAGCATCGAAGGCTTTGAATTGCTCACAGAAGAAAAAGATCTGTTCAAAAGTTCCAGCGCTGCAGATACGACAGATGACTGCAACCTTATTGCAGAAGATGAAAAAGAGGCCGACGGCAATCAGCAACTTGGCCAAGACGATGTGGACGCCCTGCTTTCCGAGCTTGGCTTCTAGACTTCAGACACTCCATCACAATTTCATTATGAACAAAGGTATTAGGACATGGTTGGCGGAACAGACTCTCTAAGCCTGAAACTTAACAATTCGATGACACTGGCTGACGCCAAAGCGTTTCACGACGAAGCACTCACTATTATGGAAAACACCGCGTCCGATACTGTGTGGATAGACGCCGTTGCTAATGAAGTTATTGAACTTCCAATAATCCAGATTCTCGTTGCGATTGTGAAAGAGGCAAAGGAGAAGAACCTGAAGGTGGTTTGGGATAATCCTTCTATAGCACTTTTCGAACGATCAGTAGAATTAGGCCTGGATGAAGCCCTGCAGATCTAGCTGCAGTTTGCAACGAGATCAAACGTAAAAAATACTCTCACTTAGAAAATTGACGAGAGAGCAATCCTTACGCTGTTGATGCGTATTCGACAAAGCCTTCTTTGATAGCAATTTCAAGCAAACCTGCGTTAGTTTTTGCTCTCAGCTTCTTCTTAATGTTGCTTACATAATTTGCAACAGTTTTCTCTGCGAGAAACAACTCTTTTGCTACCAGTTTAACTGGCTTGTCTTTGATGATCTTAAGGAAGATATCGAATTCCCGTGGTGACAGGGTATCCAGTAAATAGTCATCGCCTCTGATTTTATTGAGTGCCAACTCCTGCGATATCTCGATTTCTGTATAGAGGCGCCCCGAAAGCAAAGTAGATACGGCAGTACCCAGTTCTTCGCCGGACACCCGCGTCGTTACATAGCCATGGGCACCACTCTGAATACATTTCTCAACCACCAGCAATGATGCTTCATTGGCACATACCAGTATTCGGGTGGACCGTGAGTAAGCCGAGATTCGATTTACTAATTCTATGGCCCCCATCTTGGGAATAGCGAAACTGGTAACAAGCAGATCGATATTTCGCGATCGAACCAAAGAGATGGCGTCTTCTGCATTGGCACATGAATAGAGATTGTATTGACCAATACTCTCAAGAATGTGGGTCACACCTTCTTTGATCAGAGAACATTCATGAGCAATCAAGATATTAGCTTTCATGGCTGTCTGCTTACGACGTTGAAATATTTTTGAGGGTCGAGCGAGCGGATCACAGACCCCTGCTTGAGAAAGTCCGAGCCATATCACTTAAATCCACATTGTGAATCCAAGGATCACACTCTGCCTAAAGTAAGCATAGACCCTATTGGGGATATTTGTAGGATTTCTTTAATCGCAAATTCCAGGTCTGCGTGTCGTTGCAACACCCAGTGACACTGACATGGTGATTTGCTGAGTTTCGGTAATGCAGTTAGCCCGGCACCGCTACTTTTCAGGTATCAGTTTTTTAACCACGCTGATTAGTTCTTCAGAATGAAAGGGTTTTGAAAGGGTTTCGTTGGCTCCCAAAGATTTAGCGATACTGAGGTAGTCCGCGGGAAAACTCCTGCCTCCGCCAGAGATCATTAGTAGTTTGACCTCGGGAAACTCGCGCCTGATGATATTGAGAGTTTCTATGCCTTCCTGTTCCGGCATTACCACGTCCAATATCACCAGGCCGATATCAGCGTGAGCTCTCAGCTGGTTAACGCATTCAATTCCGTTGGACGCTTCATAAGTCTCGAACTCGGCAATCTCCAGAAAACGGGTAATTACATGCCGCAGATCTTCGTCATCGTCGGTAACTAGTATTTTAGGTCGGTGGTCAGTCATCGGCCGCGAGAATTTCCGGAAATTTCAATAGCTTGAGTAACAGAGTTGAGTGAACCACGCTTCTTCAGGCAGGTTGATTCCACATTATTAAAACTGTTGTCAGGCAGATCGATACTTTAATTTCCGAAAACCGCGGATATGGGGCGGCTTTGGAACGTTTTATGTAATTCGCCTTTATCCTTCAAGCTTAGCAATAAAGCTTTGATTATGCCTGCTTTTCTACGTTCCACTGACTCTGATACTGGATTAACAATACGCTTTAAAGCTCTGGATAGATTGCTCACAGAGCATCGAATTTGTCTTTAATTATCGTGTAGGAAAATCCATGCAAAAATTTCGAAAGCGCGACCTGGTTCTCGGATTATTTTGATATTTGGGCCTAGCATGTCACCTAATAAGGTAACACCCGCTAAAGGGTGTACCGCCGAATTTGAATACTGAGAATCTTATCAGGTCTGCCAATGTTACCGATCGTATTGTCGGTTGACGACGATCCCTCCAGCCATATATTAATGCGTGCCTTCCTTGAAGATGAGGCATTCTGCGATCATTTTGTCAGTGCGACCAGCCCATCTCAGGGCCTGGAGATTCTCAAGCAGCTGGCTTCGGACCCGCATTCCTCGCTTCCAAGCGTGATCTTCTGCGACATCCATATGCCTGAAATGAGTGGCTGGGAATTCATAGAGCAGGCAACTCCCTATCTCATGTCCCAGGACTCTAAGAAAGTAATCATTATCATGCTCACTGGCACAGCCACCGCTGACGATGAAAAGCTGGCAGCTGATAATTCGCTGGTACAAGGTCTGTACAACAAGCCTCTGACATTGAAGCTACTCTCAGAGCTGAAGGAATCGGATTCACTGAGCCATTATTTCGCGCCATCCGCGAAACAGTCTTATCTTTAGGGCAATTACTGTCGATAGCGATCGACAAACCTCTTCAGTATAAGTTGCGCTTCGGGTGCATCTTCTACCTCAATACGCCCGATTAATTCATCAGCCTCATGAGCAGGAAAGTAGCCATGATTCTTATAGGCATGTATGCGCACTATGAAGCCTTCAGCATCGCCTTCCGGATGAAATTGCGTGGCATAGATGTTGTTTCGGACTCGGAACATCTGCACAGGACAAGCATCCCCACGAACTAATAGCACCGCACCCTGGGGAACATGGTCACACGCTTCTTTGTGCCCTAACATGACGCGGAAGCGATCCGGGAAATCCAACAGGAGAGGATCTGAGCGTCCCGCTTCTGTGAGATGCACCTCAACTCCACCGACTGGCTCACCATATTTCGTGGAGATG
This sequence comes from uncultured Pseudohongiella sp., assembly GCA_965227685.1. Classification (GTDB taxonomy): domain Bacteria; phylum Pseudomonadota; class Gammaproteobacteria; order Pseudomonadales; family Pseudohongiellaceae; genus UBA9145. The sequence goes on from CBDDGA010000002.1 coordinate 1,288,433, forward strand.
GAAGCACCGCAATAGCTACCCAGCAAGCCGTTGCCAGAGCAACAACCCAGAAATGGAAAATCCCGCTCAAATATAGAATCAAATAGTTGTCTGAACGCAGATTCAATCTGCAATTGAATCGCCGACTTTTCCTGTTCCGGTGTGGAGATATCGAAAGGACTACCACCTACGATAACTGCAGCAAGATCGTCCAGGTTCAGCTCCGGCAAACCACTGGACTCTATTCTCAGTCGGCGAACTTCACTATTATCCAGGCCACCATAGAATTTGATTTTTTCAAATTCATTATCTGAAGTTGAATCTTCCGGCCGTAATTGAATTATGAGAAATGGTTTACTCACTTCAGGCAGACTTTCGAACTCCTGGCAATACTAAGACCATCGTTAGTCAGGCAATCTGTAGGCGACCAAAGCACCCGGGAAATTAGTTCGGGAGCTGCCAATTTGCACAACGATATACTGTTTATCGTTATGCAAATAAGTCATCATCCCATACTGGCCTGGCGCCGGAAGCGGCACCTGTCCGACTATTTCACCTGTGAATTTATTTCTAGCATTCAGAGTAAGAGGTGCATCTGGCTCCATTTGAGCCATCCCTTCGCTCAATGCACGAGTCTGAATGAGCAAATCTCCAGTTACCATTTGAATAGACCAGCCTGTGCCACCGCTATTCGGTATGTTAATTCCTTGAAGCCGGGGATTATTGCGAATCTGAGAAAGTGTTTCTCCGACAGGCAGCGACCAGATTTTCTCACCACCATTCATCTGATAGGCAGTAAGCTGATTATTCATTGGCTTATACACGGGCAAGCCATCAATGGTAGGTAATCCGCCACCGCCTCCAGGCAGCCAATCCACCACCGTGACTCCAGTGGTGGGAGTACTATTGGGTGTTGCACCACCTTCTCCAGGCTCGGGATAATTAGGATTGTCACGATCCCTGCCGTTTGTAGGACGCATGAATCCCGGAGCAAAACAGTTCCGCCTGTGGGAATTAAACATCAGTCCGGTAGTGGGATCTGCCACCGGAGGATGAGGAATAATATTGCCGCCACCAAGGCAACCTACGTTGTTTACATACTCACCCTCATAAGTATTAGGTAATGACGGGACGTAAAGTCCACCGATGCGATAACCATTCAGTATGGAAAGCGCTTCTTCCTTAAGTTCCGGGGTATAGTCGATAACGAACTCCTCCGTTATCCCGTTAATGATAATTGGGTCGACTGGCTCCGGCCACGTCGGATAGGGTTGAGCAGCACTGGTGTAGTTTCCCGGTACTTCTGTCTGAATGACTTCACGGTCTTCAATTGGCCAGATAGGCACACCGGTTTCCCTGTTAAAAGCAAAAACGAGCCCTTGTTTCGTATTCTGGATTGCAGCCGGAATCGACTGACCATTTACCGTGATATCCATAAGCAATGGCGGAGTCGGAAGGTCATAGTTCCATTGATCGCTTCGATGAATCTGGAAATGCCAACGGCGCTCGCCTGTTGCGACATTGAGTGCCAGCAGACTTCCTCCGAACAGGTTGTCACCGGGTCGATGACCCGCATATGACTGAACAGTCGATGCGTTAGTCACCAGATAAACCAATCCTAACTCCGGATCTGCTGACGCTGGCGCCCAGGTGGACATATCGCCAGAAAAACGCCAGGCATCGTTATGCCAGGTCTCATGCCCGACTTCACCTGGCCGGGGAATGACGTGGAACTTCCACAGCCGCTCGCCAGTCTCAGCGTCAAAACCCATGATGTCACCAGGGACATTTTCAATCCTGGTCTGACCGTAGCTGGGCTGATGTCCCACCAGCACAACAACTACTCCGTTCACAACTATAGGGGGTGCCGATGCTGTCACCATACCCAGCTCTCTGGGAATGCCGTAATCGGGGTCATACTCTCCACCGCTTACCACGTAGTCTTCCCAGGGTCCCCAACCCTCGACCAGGTGAGGAATCAAATCAATTGAGCCTGTTTCAGGATAAGCTCCTACCGGAAACTCCGCTCCCCAGTTTTCCAGCGGCCTGCCTGTTTTTGCATCAAGAGCCCAGAGGAAAAATCCTGGTGTTGTTATAAAAATCACCCCTCTGCCGTTTACTTCAGCGTATGCAACACCTTTACCATAGGCCTGTCGTGGAGATCGCTGATGCCGAATAGTTTCCGGCTCTCGAAAGGTCCATAGTGTCTCTCCAGTTGCAGGATCGATTGCAGCTACCTGACGCCTTGGGGTAGCCACTGTATACAACGTGCCATCAACATAGATTGGAGTGGATCGAGAAAAATAGTCCAAATTTGGCCCAAAGTTATCAGTGCGCCAGATCCAGGCTTGTTCGAGCTCAGAGAAATTTTCTTCATTGATCTGATCCAGAGGAGAATACTTCGTGTGCCCCGAGTCTCCGCCGATATAACGCCATTCCCCATTTTCTGTTCCCGGCATCAATTGAGAATAGGCAGTAAAAGGTATGACCAGTAATACAGTCGCTGCAAGCAAGGGTCTTACAAGACTTCTTAGTAGTTTTCCAGGCAGGTTCACGGATTCTTCCTCTTATAGTTATACAGTCCGACGATTTCAGAAAAACGGCTAGTCTGGTTAAGAAGAGTAAAAGGCTTTTATTTCGAAGTCCAACCGGTCAGACAACTAGCGGGATGACAGCTTAAGCATTATGGGTTCACCGGGTAGCAGGGTTACCTGACTGCTAGGCATAATCTGCTTGTTTTCCAGTTGACTGATATCGAATTTTTGACCTATGCAAGCCAGGATAAGCATGGCCTCAAGAATGGAGAATCGACTTCCGATACAAATATGTTTACCGAGCCCAAAGGGTATGAACGCTTCCTCAGAATCTCCGTTATTAAATCGTTGCGGTATAAATTCATCAGGAGAAGCAAAGTAGCGCTCTGATCGTTGAATTCCGTAAATTGACAGGGCGATCGCAGTGCCAGCAGGGATACGATATCCGTTAATTGTGGCTTCACTCGCGCTTGATCTGGTTATCGCATAGGCAGGAGGAAACAATCGTAGGCCCTCTTTCACGATGCATTCCGTAAACTTGAGATTCTTCATGTCCTCCCATCCCGGTACCCTGCCAGCGAGTTGCACATCAAGTTCTTCCTGCCACTGCTTGGTGATATCTGGATGCCTGGCAAGCAGGTAAAGAGTCCATGCCAGGGAGGTAGCTGTTGTTTCAAAACCTGCTACCAATAGTGTGCGAACCTCGTCATAGATCTGTTGCCGACTCATTTCGCCTTCAGCCTCCATTCTGAGGAAATGATCTACGATGTCCTCGCTGGTACGTTCAGTCTCGGCCTCCTTTGATTTCAGACATTCCGCGATGAATTCATTCATACATAGCCTTGTTTCGGCGATGGCTCGATTCAAAGGTGTAGGAATCCAATCTGGCAAATTTAGAGGCGAGGTATGGCGCCTGAACATTAAATGATTGGCATTAACAATGGACGCGTACAGTTTCTGGTTTTTGACAAGATCAATATCAATTGAAAAAAGCGCTTTCACGATTACGGATAAGGTAATACGACGCATTTCCTCTACCACGTCTACGGCTTCTACAGAGCAGAGACGGTGTTCCCAGCTTTCCAGTAACTGGGTGACAAGCCGGCCGTTTTGCTGGAGTGAATATTGCAGAAAGTCCTGACGAAATGCCTGCGCAACTACCCTCCTTTGGTGTTTCCAGAGGCTTCCTTCCCGGGTAATTAACCCTAGTCCCAGTACCGATTGCAGGGCTTTTCGCTGGGCACCTCTTGGAAAATTCTGACTATTCGATTTAAAGACTTCATTAGCACAATCAATATCAGTAATTACAAATTGACGCTTGTGAAACAGGCGAAACTGAACGAGACCGTGACCGGATTTGCCGATCTCACGCAGGAATGCATGAGGGGCACGCTTGAATTCCAGTAAGCTACCTAATAACCAGTGTCCTGGAACTTTTGGAGCTTCCTGCGCCTGACTGCCATTAGCAGCTTGCTGTGCTGAAGTGGTCATAGGTATTACCTTATAACGAACCACGTGGGGATGTAAAACGAGTCTCTATTGCTCTATGCTGTGATCGACTATATACAGAAACATCCGAGACAACTTCGTCCCAATTCATAGACAGGAATCAAAAGTGAACATTCTTCCCGCATATCGCTCCACGAGAATCTACAGTGCAAGAATTCTTACCCTGATCTCATTACTGTTTCTGGCTGCCTGCTCACCGCAACAGCCCCAATCAGCTGGGTCCGCTCCTGCACCGGAAACCTCAGTCACTGCAGCGCTGGAATTCAGCAGCCCGGAATCGGTTGGTGTCGATAGCGATCGACTGGATCGGATTACCCAGGCTATGCAGGGCTATGTCGACGAGGGTTTGCTGGCGGGTGTTGTTACGATGGCAGCACGCGACAACAAAATTATTCACAGTGAAGCTGTTGGCTATCGAGATCTGGAAGCCCAGGCTCAAATGACTACCGATGCCATATTCCGCATCTATTCAATGACTAAACCTGTAACAGGTGTTGCGTTAATGATGCTCTACGAAGAAGGCAAGTTTCGGCTTGCTGACCCAGTCGAAAAGTATCTGCCTGAATTGCAAAATTTGCAGGTATACGCTGGCATGGATGCCGATGGCAATATGATCACCGAAGAACCCAATCACAAAATGACCATCCGGGAGCTAATGAGTCACACCGGCGGACTAAGCTATGGAATCTTTGCACAATCACCAGTGGACAGTATGTATGTTCAGGCCGAGCTGCTGAATACTAACGATACACTTGAAGAATTCACTGCCAAACTGGGGCAGATTCCCCTGAAACACCAACCAGGTTCCCGTTGGGAGTACAGCGTATCTGTTGATGTCCAGGGTTATCTGGTGGAAAAGCTCTCTGGCCAGTCTTTCGGTGAATTTCTGGAAGAACGAATCTTTGACCCACTAGGAATGACCGATACAGACTTTCACGTCCCTGAAGAGAAAGTGTCGCGCTTTGCACAGGTGTACGGTTATACAGAGTCCGGCGACCTAATCGCTCAGGAAGGCTTTCCCGGTGCGAATTTCCTGATAGACCCGGTTTTTGAATCCGGTGGCGGTGGTCTGGTATCCACTGCGATGGACTATATGCGATTCAGCCAGATGTTACTCAATGGTGGCGAACTTGATGGAGTCCGTATTCTCGCGCCGCTAACAGTAGATCTGATGCATAGAGATCAGACTCCGGCTGGTATGGACGGCTCGATATTAGGTGCACGTGGCACCTCTTTTGGATTAGATTTTGCGATTATTGAAGATCCCGTCGAAGCTGAAGGTTATTCCACCGGAGAGTACTACTGGGGTGGCGCTGCCGGCACCTGGTTCTGGATAGACCCGCTGGAGAACCTGGTATTTGTTGGAATGATTCAGCAATTTGGAAGCCAGCTGCCAAATGTTAGAGCAACATCCAAGAGACTACTGTACCAGTCCATTTTGGAACCATATGGCATTTAACAGTCCAAACCAAGGGGTAGTTACATGAACATACACTCATCGATAAGACTTCCATTTGCCTGTTTAGGAATAGTAATTGGCCTACTGGCAGGTTCAACGTCTCTCGCCCAGACTATCGGCGCTCCGGCAGCTATCTACATGACCAATGAAGAAATAATGGATCAACTGGATCAGGCTGCCCGCAACTCGACGTCGGCTGCAGGCGTCTCTGTTACCATATCTCCCGGTATTTCTGTCCGCCGCCGCATGAGCGGAGTAACTCAATATGCAGTACTCCATCCTTATAGCGTAGAGATATATCGCATACTGGAAGGTAGCGGTACCCTGGTGACTGGAGGGCTCTTGAATCCTCCACTGGCTGAAGCTATCAGCGATGACATCATGCGAACACAACATGGGGTTGAAGGAGGACTGGCTCGCCAGGTAAAAGCTGGCGATGTTCTGGTGCTACAACCTGGCACGCCACATTGGTTTAGCAGTATTGACGGGGAATCGATCACCTATATGGAATCCAGAGTCCGTGTCACCACTGCACCTATACGTTATCAATAGGGTCAATTTTCACCCTTCATAAAAAAGCCCGGCATAGCCGGGCTTTTTTATTCATTTGGAATTACTGAACTTTCAATTACTGAACTTTCTCGGCGATTCCTTGCAATGTGCTGGCAAGAGCCAGCAGGCGCTTGCGATGTTGCCCATTGCTATCATTACCCTCTTCTGCAAATCCCTCCGCTAATTCACGTAAGTCGCGCGCAGTATTTGGATTGGTGTCATCTCTATCCAAAAGTTGATCTGCTCGATTAAGAACCTGTGTCAGTTCCCGGGACACACCCGAAGTTAAACGATCCTCACGCAACAATTGATCCTGATACGCCCGAGCAACCACCGGCACATCCGGCCACGCTACTCGTTGTTGGGTTTGCGCATTCACTATACCTTTGAGTTCCGGTAAGGATGCAGCAGCTATTTCATTCTCAGTCATAAAGTCACTGGTTTGCATTTCAAATACGTCTAATCCGCGGGATATTTCCGTGCCATAGATGCGACCGTTGTACCAATAGGTAGACCAGTAACCTGCCGTGATCAATTCTTCGGTATCGATTGGTCCGCGATCAAAGTAGGCGATCTCACGTGGATTTGACGAGTCTGTGAAATCTACTACAGATACGCCGCCCTGATACCAGGCCTGAATAAATATGTCTCTGCCGGGCACAGGCATCAGCGAACCGTTGTGCGCAACACAATTTTCTGTGTCAGTTTGCGGAGCTGACATCTTGTAATGACTACGGAACTGCAACTGCCCATCGATAATGTCGTAAAAGGCATCAGCACCCCAGGTCAATGGATCCTGAGCTCTGCAGCGTGGTCGTCCACCGCCACCCCACTCATCCGTAAAGATTACTTTCGTGCCGTCATTGTTAAATGTCGCCGAATGCCAGTAAGCAAACCCGGGGTCAATAACCTGGTCCAGGCGCTCCGGATTTGCCGGGTCTGAGATATCCATAAGAATGCCATTGCCGGAACAAGCACCAGCCGCCAGGCCGATCTCAGGAAAAGTTGTAATGTCATGACACTGATTAGTTTGGCTGGTTGTTTGTGTACCTTCTCCGTGGTCTCCACCGTCCCACAAGCCGGCAATAGTTCCAGAGTCAGGATCAGCGAATACAAATGGACGATTCACAATCTGGGCCGCACCTGGATTGTTTCTTGGAATCTCAATGACTTCGATCCTGAAAAGTGCCGAATTGGGATCTTCAAAGGGTGAGTCATCGGAACAACCCTCCAGCTCTTCATCATCCCGCACCCGGCTGGTTCCAGACACATAGACATAAACATTCTCATTAGAAGCCGCATCCTGAACGATTGTGTGAGTATGGGAGCCGCGACAAGTTTGTACCGCACCCACCTGGATTGGATTGCGAATATCGCTAACGTCAAAGATTCGAATACCTTGCACCCGATCATTGCTTACAGGATCAGGAACTCCCTGTAACCCGCAGTCCAATCGCCCTCGAACTTCCTGCACAGACATGATCAATAAATCGTCTACGAGAGATACGTCACCCTGTCCTCCGGGACACACAACCGAAGCGATATGCTCAGGTGAAGAAGGATTACTGATGTCGTAGGTGTTAAAGCCGTGATAGTTACCCACTACTACATAGTCACCGGTGAATAGAAGATCCGTATTAGAGAAGCTCAACAATGCAGGTCTGGGATCGGCATTCTCATCTTCTTCCTCATCTTCGGTGGGGGTTTCAGGTGCGTTGCCAGCGTTTGCCTCTGCTTCTATTTCTTCAAGACGGCGAGCAGACAAGCCAGAAGGCCTATCAGGGTCGAAAAAGCCCGCTGGCTTTGGAATAGACGCTACCAGAGTCATATTGAGAGCCGCTTCCCCGGCATCGCGGAATCCCGCGGTAAGACCCACTCGTGGGTCGGGGTTGAGACTGGCTAGTACTGCGTCCATTCGCTCAATTTCAGAAGTCTGGTCAGAAGTCACTTCAGAGGTGAACTCATAGAGCTGAGGGTCCTGCGCGGAGCCGCGCTGATCCAGCAAGTTCTCAACCATATCCAGCGCGCCCTGGTGGTGATCAATCATGCCCTCAAGGTAGAGACGATCAAACTCGGGTCCTGTCGCTGCAGCAAGCTCTTCCATTTGCTCTGGAGACAGCATACCCGGCATCATTTCGAAGCCATCGCCATGGTGCGCCATCTCGCCTGCAGGCTCAATTCCGCGATCTTCCAGCCAACCTCGCATCATGGCTATTTCATCGTCCTGAGAAAGCGTAATGCGTGCGGCGACAGCCAGCACCGCATCATTATTTGTCCGATCTTCAGCCAGGGCAGACATTTCCTTGGCCTGGGCATGGTGAGGAATCATGCCCTGCAAGAATTCAATGTCCCCAAGGGAGTACTCCATATTGGCCAGATCTGCCGCTTCCTCCGCGCTGATAACGCGATTCTGCTGCCCTGGAGCGCCGGGTTGCACGATTGGCACCTGGGCGAAGACACTGGAACTCACAAACACAAGAGCAGCTGGAATCATCCGCTGCCAAGACAAGAGAGAAATCACTGATCGAAAATTCATGGAATGACTCCAAAAGTCAGAAATTGGCGAAACAGCCTTTCATTTTACTGATTGCAGCCTGTTTGTGAACGCCTGAGACCGCCCTTTTTCGGGGCATCCTATGTAATAAATCGATACCGCGATCAACTCTCCTTATTAGGAGTTATAATTGACGCTATATAAATAGAATTAGAATTTGGAAACCCTACCTTGTCAGAAAACACAGTTAATAAGATCGACCGTAATAATCTCCGCCCTGTCCGCTCCCTGAACCTACTCTCCTATCGCGAAATCCAGGGACTTATGTCCTCCCAGGACCAGGTACACAAACTCTTCAGACAATGCGCACTTGCCGTATTGAATGCAGGCAGCAATCTGGATGACGTCACGACTCTGATGGAATCCTATGAAGATTTTGAAATAAATGTAGTTCGCCAGTCACGCGGGCCTATTCTTTCAGTAAAGAATGCCCCGGCTTCAGCCTTTGTCGACGGCAATATGATTCGCGGTATACAGGAACACCTGTTCTCAGTGTTGCGGGATATCGTTTATGTGAATCATTCCCTGACGGGTCAGTATGATCTGGATAGTCGGCGAGGAATTACCGATGCGGTATTCGATATTTTGCGTAATGCCGATATTGTAAGACCAAATTTACGTCCCGATCTGGTGGTTTGTTGGGGCGGCCATTCCATTAGCCGCGATGAATACGATTTCACCAAAGAAGTCGGCTATCAGTTGGGGCTACGTGGGCTAAATATAGGCACAGGCTGTGGACCAGGTGCTATGAAAGGTCCCATGAAAGGCGCAGCAATTGGCCATGCAAAACAACTTCACGAGCTACGTCGTTATATAGGCATTTCCGAACCAGGAATTATTGCCGCCGAAGCACCCAATCCAATTGTTAATGAATTGGTAATTTTGCCTGACATTGAGAAACGGCTTGAAGCATTCGTGCGCTTGTCGCACTGCATTATCGTTTTTCCTGGTGGAGCGGGAACCGCAGAAGAGTTGTTATATATTCTCAGTATCCTTCTGCACGAAAGAAATAAAGATCATCCTTTTGGCCTTATACTCGCCGCAGCTGAAGAAAATCGAGACTATTTTGTAGCTGTTGATTCCTTTATCAGAGATGTGCTGGGCGAAGAAGCCACCAGGCATTACGAGATTGTCATTGGTGACGCAGAAGAAACTGCTCGCCGCGCTAAACAGCATGTTATCGAGACACGCAAACATCGAATGAAGTCGGGTGCGGCATACGGTTTTAATTGGGAATTGTATATTCCCTCAGATCTGCAGAATCCATTCTTACCCACCCACGAAAACATGGCTGCTCTGCAATTAACAAAAGATCTCCCTGCTGATCAACTGGCTTCCAATATGCGCAAAGCATTCTCGGGGGTTGTTGCGGGTAATGTGAAGTCTTTTGGTATACAGCAGATCAGAGAACATGGTCCCTATCAGATGCACGGTGAGCCCGAGATTATGGATCGCTTGCAAACTTTACTGGAAGATTTTGTTCAACAACGCCGCATGAAGATCGACTTTGAAAATTATGAACCGTGTTGGAGAATTTAATCTCTGGTTATAAGTGCAGTCAAACGACCACAATCTGTGATTGTGGGCTGGAGAGATCGTAGAAGTATTTCCAACACCTGATTGGTGTTGGTGGGTCTGGGTGGGTGAAACCTCGCGCATTGAAAGCGATAGCTTTCAGCGAGGTTGAACGACCGACCATGGATGGTCGGGCTGGTGCCATTTAAGTACTGCGATGCTGCGCCAGGGATGGCAGCCACAAATCAATTCAATCCTCTAAAGCGTCAGCTTTCAGCGAGGATGAACGACCGACCATGGATGGTCGGGCTGGTGCCAAATAAAATCTGTGAAGCTGCGCCAGGGACGGCGGGTACGAATCAGTATTTGTTTTGAAAGCAACAGCTTTCAGCATAGTTGAACGACCACAATCTAGGATTGTCGGCCGGAGAGATCGTGGAAGTATTTCCAACACCTGATTGGTGTTGGTGGGTCTGGGTGGATTTGAACCACCGACCTCACCCTTATCAGGGGTGCGCTCTAACCAACTGAGCTACAGACCCAAAGCCAGAAAATTGCTGTTCTAGCAAAGAGGCGGCGTATTATACGCAACTGATGGCGGGAGGCAAGATTAGCTAGGGCGTGCAGCCCTTTGATTTAAACGCTTGTAGGCTCGATATCCCAGTAGCATCGCGACAATACTGCCATAAACCACTGCTTCGCTGATATTGGTGCGCAGAATCCAGAGTAAGTGAATCACCGCAAGAATCGCCGCCAGGTAAACCAGCTGGTGCAGCCTTTTCCAGTTTTTACCTAATTTCCTGACCATCGCATGGGGCGAAGTGATACCCAGAATCAGCAAGATCAGGAATGCAGCAAATCCAATTGTGATGTAGGGCCGCTCCACCAGCTCCTCACCGATGGCCGCCCAACGAAAGCCAAGCAAGAACACAATCCAGACCAGGAAATGCACTGTGGCATAGAACAGCGCAAACAGACCCACCATACGACGGACTCTGACGAATTGGGGCTTTCCACTCAGCTGCCGAAGAGGCGTTAACATCAGGGTAATTATAAGCAGGCGAAGTGCCCACTCCCCGGTTTCCTGCGCCAGTTCCTGGGCAGGGTCCGGCCCCAGATTATTCTGCACAATTCGCAATACCAGAACGAAAAATGGGACAAGGGCGGTGAAGAACACCGCCGGCTTAACTAGCTTCTGCATTGAATGAGGATTGGATGATTGGTGGTTTTAGTAATAAACCGAGAGATCCATGTCCTTATACATATGAGCGACCTGGTCAGCATAGCCATTGAACAATCGTGTTTCTATGTACTGTCGGCTAAACAGAGTCTGTGGAAGTCGGCGTTCCATATCCTGGCGCCAGCGGGGGTGATGCACGTTCGGATTAACGTTGGCGTAGAACCCGTATTCCTGGGCCTGCAGATCAACCCAGGTAGTATTGGGCTGGGTTTCACGAAAGTTGATACGGACGATGGACTTGATGCTCTTGAATCCGTACTTCCATGGCACAACGAGGCGTAAAGGCGCACCATTCTGCGCTGGCAAATAGTTCCCGTATAGACCTACCGCGATAAATGTAAGTGGATTCATCGCTTCGTCCATACGCAAACCCTCGCGATACGGCCAGTCGACTATGGCAAATCGAGACGTCACATCAGGCATCATCTCCGGGTCGACGAGGGTTTCAAACTCTACATATTTTGCTTTTGCAGTAGGCTCAAAACGGCTGAGCAAGTCGGCCAGCGGAAATCCAACCCAGGGGATAACCATGGACCAGGCTTCGACACAACGTAATCGATAGATACGTTCTTCCAGATCCAGTGGCTTCATAATGTCTTCCAGGTGATAAGTTCCTGGCTTGCCTACTTCCCCGGAAATTTCGATCGACCATGGATCAGCTTTGAATTCTCGTGATCGACGGGACGGATCAGACTTATCCATGCCGAATTCATAGAAATTATTGTAGCTGGTTACGTCGCGGTATGGCGTTAAGGTCTCGCCCGTGTAATAAGGTTCGCTATCGGGTGCCGGTTTGATATTGGCAAATTTGCCTTCCCACCAGGCTGCAGGAGCTGATCGGCGCAGTTCTGCCGGTGCTCTCGCTTTCAAGGCATCACCGTCCTGAGCAAAAGCGGCATTTGATAATGCTCCACCCGCTGCTACTCCCCCTACCAGGGTCGCGCTGTCTTTCATAAACTGACGGCGATTCAGGTAAACAGATTCAGGCGTAATTTCTGATGGCTTAATGTCCGAGGGTTTCTTTATCAGCATGAGAACAATCTCTGGGTAAATTCGTCTGGAGTTAAAATCAACTTGTCATAGCACTATAGACAGGACTATCGCCAATTCCCTTCCTGTCTATTTTTAGTTTTTTCTGACTTTGTGATGGAAATCAAATAGCAATACGCCGGTCTTACGGTTCCCGATTTCCGGTAACAGCATTGCGACCAAATTGCCGTCTATAAACCCAATTCACCGGCCCTGAAGCGGCATAAAGCACACAAATCGTCAACAAGACCTCATGAGGATTTTGCGCAATGACTACCAGCAATACTACCGTAAACAGGAACACCATATAAGGAACTGTGCCCTTGAAATGTAGCTCCTTGAAACTGTAATACTTGTAGTTAGACACCATGAGTAGCCCGGTAAACACCGTCAAGGCAGCTGCCAGCCAGGAAATCAGTGGAGTCACTTCAACTTCGTATCTGAATGCCACCCACGGTACAAAAGTCACCAGACCTGCCGCCAGGGGGCTGGCTAAACCAACAAAGAAGCGTTTGTCGACAGTTCCCAGCTGCACATTGAAACGCGCGAGGCGGAGCGCCGCGCAGGACATATAGATGAAGCTTGCAGCCCAGCCCACATTTCCCAGGGAACCGAAAGCCCAGCTAAACATGATAAGAGCCGGCGCCACGCCAAAGGAAACCATATCTGAGAGACTATCGAACTCAGCTCCGAATGCGCTCTGGGTATTGGTTAGCCGTGCAATTCGACCATCCAACCCATCACATATGCCGGCAATCAGAATAGCCCACCCTGCTTCATTGAAGTTTCCGGCCATACCGGCAATAACGGCATAGAAACCTGCAAATAGAGCCCCCAGGGTAAACAGATTAGGGAGTAAATAGATGCCACGACGACGAATCTTCCTGCCGCCCTCGTCAACGACTTCCTCGTGCTCGTCGATTGGCAGCAGAAAGTCTTCGGAGTTTTCCAACTCCGCTTCAGTCTCTGCATCATTGTTTTGCTCGACTTCTTGTTCCACTTCACCGGTTTCCGGGTCAGTATCGCTGTCTCTGGCATCCATGGATTTCAGACTTCGTTGTAGGTTTCCATCGTAGGTTGCCATTATACAAGGGTTTTTCTTTTGTATGGCCCAATTTGGAAAGATTTTACGGAGGTAAGCAGATGCTATATGATGCGCGCCTCCGCGGAGAATTGAACCTGTTTCCCGGCCCCTGACCATTAATTCACAAATGAGCGATCTGGAGCGACTCGATGAACTACTTTAATACCCTGCCTTTGCGACTGCAGTTGGAACAACTGGGCAAATGCCGATTCATGGACCGAAGCGAATTCGCTGACGGTGTGGAGAAGCTGAAAGGCAAGAAAGTGGTCATCGTTGGCTGCGGTGCTCAGGGGCTGAATCAGGGCCTGAATATGCGTGATAGCGGGTTGGACGTTTCTTACGCGCTGCGCGAGGCCGCTATTAGCGAACAACGGCCGTCCTTCAAAAATGCTACAGAGAACGGCTTCGCCGTTGGCACCTATGAAGAATTGCTCCCCACTGCTGACCTGGTACTGAATCTGACTCCGGACAAGCAACACTCACCCGTTGTTTCTCAGGTAATGCCGCTAATGAAACAGGGAGCCTGTCTCGCCTATTCACACGGGTTCAACATAGTAGAAGAAGGCATGCAGATCCGCGATGACCTCACGGTGGTCATGGTTGCACCAAAAAGCCCTGGGTCTGAAGTTCGTGAAGAATACAAACGTGGCTTCGGTGTGCCTACGCTTATTGCCGTGCATGCTGAGAATGACCCCAATGGTGACGGTCTGGAAATCGCCAAGGCCTATGCTGCCGCGACAGGTGGTCATCGTGCTGGCGTTCTTGAGTCGTCCTTTATTGCCGAAGTTAAATCAGACCTCATGGGTGAGCAGACAATTCTTTGCGGCATGCTGCAGACAGGTTCTTTACTCTGCTACGACAAAATGATTGAGAAAGGCGTTGATGCAGGCTATGCATCCAAACTGGTTCAGCATGGCTGGGAAGTAGTAGCCGAAGGTCTGAAACATGGCGGTATAACTAATATGATGGACCGCCTCTCCAATCCGGCAAAGCTGGTTTGTAACGAACTTTCTGAAGAACTAAAAGAATTGATGGCACCGCTTTATCAGAAACACATGGACGATATCATCACCGGTAACTTCTCTTCCGGCATGATGGAGGACTGGGGCAATGATGACGCACTGCTGTTGGGTTGGCGTGAAGCCACTGCCGAGACTGCCTTTGAAAAATCAGCAGCAGGCGACATGGAAATTTCCGAACAGGAATACTACGACAATGGTATTCTGATGGTCGCCATGGTGAAGGCTGGTGTTGAATTGGCGTTCGAGACCATGACTGACAGCGGCATTATCGAAGAATCCGCTTACTACGAATCACTTCACGAAGTGCCGCTTATTGCCAACCTGATTGGCCGCAAGAAGCTGTATGAAATGAACAAAGTGATTTCAGACACGGCCGAGTATGGCTGCTATCTTTTCTCCCATGAATGTGTTCCTTTACTGGAAGAATTCATGAAGAAGATTGACACCGACGTGATTGGAAAAGGCTTACAACTCGCTGACAGCAATGTGGACAATGCAGAACTAATCGCTGTAAACGACAGCATCCGCTCACATCCAATCGAAGTTGTCGGAAAGAAGCTGCGCAGTTACATGACTGCCATGAAGAAGGTAATCTGATTCAAGAAAATAAAAAAACCGGGCTTAAAGCCCGGTTTTTTTTGATCGATAGCCTGGATAGCAATTCGATTACTGTCAACAATCGGAATTTCTAAAGTGCCAGGGTCTTCTCGCCCCGCGCGATTCCCGACACTCCCGTACGTGCCACTTCTAACACCACATTGTCGCCAAGGGCGGCAATAAAGGCATCTAGTTTGTCACCGGTGCCGGTGATTTGAATAGTGAACACATTGGGCGTTATGTCTACCACCTGGCCACGGAAGATATCTACGGTACGCTTAATCTCGGCGCGTTGGGCACCGACGGCTCTCACCTTAATAAGCATGAGCTCGCGTTCAATATGCGCACCTTCAGTTAAATCCACCAGCTTCACTACATCTACCAGTTTGTTCAGATGCTTGGTGATTTGCTCGATTCTGGCATCGTCGCCACTGGTGGTTAAGGTCAGGCGCGACAGAGACTGATCTTCTGTCGGTGCAACCGTCAGGGAATCGATATTGTAATTACGTTGAGAAAACAGACCTACAACACGAGACAGTGCGCCCGGTTCATTTTCCATCAGAACTGAGATTATGTGTCTCATAAGTGTCCTCCTCCATGAGTATATTGTGTTTCAGCGTGCTCACCAGGCTGTCTGGCGAGGCGCGATTCCGCGGGTAATATCGAGAATATTGCCAAGGAGCGCAACACTGCCAGACAGCCTGGTGAGCGCGCCCTACGGGAGCTCCCAATAGGCGCCATCTCTGCTTTATCCAGTTTGGAAATATGGCCGATATTCCCTGCACTGAATGCCTTGATATGACACCTATTGGTAGCTCTGAAATACAATATACTCATGGAGGAGGACACTATGTACGCTCCGTCTTGCTTAAAACCATGTCCTTCATGGCTCCGCCCTTAATGGCCATTGGGTATACGTGTTCAGATGGGTCGACCAGAACATCTACGAATACCAGTTTGTCCTGGAGAGCAAACGCCTCTTCCAGCTTGCCATGCAGGTCATCGATCTTTTCGATTCGCATGCCAACGTGACCATGAGCCTCTGCCAGTTTGATAAAGTCTGGTAGTGACTCGGCATAGGTGCTGTGTGAGTGGCGGCCGCCATATTGCATGTCCTGCCACTGCTTCACCATGCCCAGAGCCTGGTTGTTCAGACAAATAATCTTGATAGGCAAGCCATACTGCAGACAGGTCGCGAACTCCTGTTGATTCATCATAAAACTGCCTTCACCGGTTATGCACACCGAAATGGCATCGGGAAAGGCAAACTGCACGCCCATGGCTGCAGGAAATCCAAACCCCATGGTTCCAAGGCCACCGGAATTGATCCAGCGTCGTGGCTTGTCGAAACCGTAATATTGGGCTGCGAACATCTGGTGTTGACCTACATCTGAAGAGACATAGGCATCCCCCTTCGTTACTTCATGCACAGCCTGCACAACTTGTTGCGGCTTGATGATTCCGTCTTCTGCTGGTGTGACTGCCAGACATTCCCTTTCACGCCATTGCTCAATCTGCTTCCACCAGGTTTCTAACGCTGTACTATCGATATTCCTGGCTTCTTTCTTCACCAGATCAAGCATCTCCTGGAGAACGGCCTTTACCGGTCCTACGATAGGAACATCAGCTGCCACCGTCTTGGAGATAGACGCTGGATCTACATCGATATGCAAAATGGTAGCGTCCGGACAGAACTTGCTCGTGTCTGAATTAGTAACCCGATCGTCAAACCGGGCACCTACAGCCAGCAACACATCACAGTAGTGCATGGCCATATTGGCTTCATAAGTGCCGTGCATTCCCAACATGCCCAGGAATTGTTTATCTGAAGAAGGATAAGCCCCTAAACCCATCAATGTATTAGTGATTGGAAAACCCAGGGTCCGGGTTAGTTTGGTGAGTTCTTCTGAACCTTCTCCCTGTATAACGCCGCCGCCGGTATAGATCATGGGGCGCTTGGCACCGATCAAAGCATCAACGGCCTTCTTGATTTGACCCGAATGCCCTTTGCTTGGCACCTGATAGGAGCGAAGCTTGATATCCTTTGGATAGTCATAAGGAAGCTTAATCTTGGGATCCGTAGCGTCCTTAGGTACATCGATTACTACCGGGCCAGGTCTCCCAGTTTTCGCGATATGAAATGCCTTCTTGATAACTGTTGGGATCTCAGCAGCATTCTGTACCATGAAGCTGTGTTTCACGACAGGGCGAGAAACACCAACCATATCTGTTTCCTGAAACGCATCGGAACCGATCATGCGATTCTCGACCTGGCCGGAGATGACGACCATGGGGATGGAGTCCATGTAGGCTGTAGCAATGCCAGTAATCGCGTTAGTTGCACCAGGACCTGAAGTGACTAATACCACACCCGGCTTGCCAGTGGCCCGGGCATAACCATCGGCAGCATGGGTAGCCGCCTGCTCGTGCCTGACCAGAATATGTTCCACCTTATCCTGTTGAAAAATCGCATCATAAATATGTAGCACCGCACCGCCGGGATAGCCGAATAATATCTCCACTCCCTCATCGTGCAATGCACGGATAAGCATTTCTCCACCCGATAGTTCTTCCACTTTTCTAGCCTCTAAATTTCTCTCTATACCGTAGCATCATAGTAAAAAAGCTCACGCCTCGCCGAGGCAGCCAGCCTTAAATAGTCCAGTTTGAATTTAACGTGACATGCGGCGGGAGACTCCCGGCAAGGTAGCCTCAGGCATCATGTCGGCCCCGTACGCGATAACGTGATAGAGACCATGGGTGGATGTTGTTCTACACCTGGGTAGCAGTCTATGAGATGGCCAGGTCGTGGCTCTTCAGAATCGTTGCCCCGGCCGTCGCCGAATGCTGTTGCTCTGTAGACTGCAGACAGGACCGGTGGGATTTACCTTCCGAGCCCGCATATTCAGCGCGATTCTCCCACTTTCATTAGGAAAGTCAAGCTCTTATGCGAACGGCTCCATAACTTGTTGAGTGCAGCTACTAAGAACAGTCTGTCAGGCCACGGCTTGCTCAGGGGCCGTGGCCAGTTTGGCGAATTGCAGTTCCCCGTCCTCACCCATATCTACGGCGATGGTATCGCCGGGGCCGTAGTCTCCCTGCAGAACGTGTTGCGCCAGCGGATTCTCAATCCAGTTCTGAATCGCTCGCTTTAACGGCCGGGCACCGTATACCGGGTCATAGCCAATACCTGCGATATGGCTCAATACTTCCTCACTCACCTCAAGTACCAGTTCACTATGGGCCAGGCGTTTGTTCAGCAGTTGCAGTTGAATCCTGGCGATTTCGCTGATCTGCTCTTTGAGCAATGGATGGAATACCACTGTTTCATCGATACGGTTAACGAATTCCGGGGAGAAATGTTTAACTACCGTATCCAGTACTGTTGACTTGACCTTCTCATAGTTCTGATCACTGATGTCGCCATTTTGCATCATGTCCTGGATGCGATCGGAACCCAGGTTAGAAGTCATAACGATTACCGTGTTGCGAAAATCAACGGTACGACCATGACCATCTGTCAGACGACCATCGTCCATCACCTGCAATAGAATGTTGAATACGTCCGGATGAGCTTTTTCAACTTCATCCAGCAGCAAGACAGAGTATGGTTTGCGACGGACGGCTTCAGTTAGATATCCACCCTCCTCATAGCCAACATACCCGGGCGGCGCACCTATCAGCCGAGCCACGGAATGTTGTTCCATAAATTCCGACATATCGATTCGCACCATAGCTTCCTCTGTATCAAACAGAAATTCAGCCAGGGCTTTGCATAACTCAGTTTTGCCCACTCCCGTCGGACCGAGAAACAAGAATGAACCATTAGGCCTGTCGGGGTCTGAGAGCCCTGATCGCGACCTGCGTACAGCATTCGCTACAGCAGTAATTGCCTCATTCTGGCCTACTACACGTTGATGCAGTCCATCCTCCATAGCCAGCAGTCGCTGCCGGTCTCCCTGCAGCATCTTGCTTACAGGAATTCCGGTCGCTCTGGAAACCACATCTGCAATTTCTTCTTCCGTCACTCGATTTCGCAGTAGTTTCTTTTCCGCCGCTTCTGCTTCTGCCGCTTGCTCAAGCTTTTCTTCCAGTCCCGGAATCACGCCGTATTGAATTTCCGACATGCGCGCCAGATCGCCAGTTCGCCGGGCAGCCTCCATGTCGTGCCGTGCTTTCTCCAGACTGCTCTTGATGGTAGCCGTTCCTTGCAGCGAAGCTTTTTCTGCTTTCCAGATTTCCTCCAGGTCCGCGAACTCTTTTTCAAGTTCAGCTATATCTTCATTGAGTTTTTCCTTACGCTTTTGAGTGGCAGCATCTTCATCTTTCTTTAATGCTTCCCGTTCAATCTTCAATTGAATCAGGCGCCTCTCCAGTCTATCCATTTCTTCCGGCTTGGAATCAATTTCCATTCTGATGAGGCTGGCCGCCTCATCCACCAGATCGATTGCTTTGTCTGGCAGCTGTCGATCAGTGATATAACGTTGGGATAAACGTGCCGATGCAATAATGGCAGAGTCAGAAATATCGACACCGTGATGCACTTCGTATCGCTCTTTCAAGCCACGAAGGATTGCAATGGTATCTTCCTCCGTTGGTTCGTCGATAAGAACTTTCTGGAATCGCCGTTCCAACGCTGCATCTTTTTCGATGTACTGGCGATATTCATCAAGCGTTGTGGCACCAACACAGTGGAGCTCACCTCTGGCCAGTGCTGGTTTCAGCATATTCCCTGCATCCATGGCACCCTCAGCTTTACCGGCACCAACCATAGTATGCAACTCATCTATAAACAGGATGATTGAACCTTCCTGCTTGGAAAGCTCGTTCAACACGGCCTTCAATCTTTCTTCGAATTCACCTCGAAATTTTGCACCAGCAATCAGAGCACCCATGTCCAGAGCCAGAATCTTCTTGTCCTTCAGACCTTCCGGTACTTCACCATTGATAATACGCTGAGCCAGACCCTCGGCGATGGCTGTTTTACCAACACCGGGCTCACCTATTAGCACAGGATTATTCTTCGTCCGCCGCTGCAGGACTTGAATGGTGCGTCTGATTTCTGCGTCGCGACCAATAACCGGATCCAGCTCACTGTTTTCAGCACGCTCGGTTAGATCGACACAAAATTTACTCAAGGCCTGCCAGGTATCTTCCGCTTCCGGATTGTCTACACTGTCACCGCCCCGCAGATTAGCAATGGCGTTTTCCAGCGCCTGGGAAGAAACACCAAAACCACCTAAGATTTTTCCTATCGAACCTTTATCCTGCATCGCCGCCAATAAGACAGTTTCGCTGGAGATAAAACTGTCACCTTTCTGCTGCGCAATTTTATCTGCCTGATTCAACAGTTTTCCCAACTCAGGCGAACCGGAAATTTCACCATCGCCATTGGGCATTTGCGGCAGATCATCAACCGCTTGCTGGAGCTGTGTACGCAACTCCGGAATGTTGAATCCAGTCTGAGACAATAATGGTCTTACCGAACCGCCTTTTTGATCCAATAGAGCCAGCAACAAATGAACGGGCTGAATCAGATTGTGATCTTTGCCCACAGCCAGCGACTGTGCATCAGAGAAAGCTGACTGAAGTTTGCTTGTAAGTTTGTCGAATCTCATGTCCTGAACCTCGCTCATCAGACGCGCACAAGTGCACAACCAGAGCTGGAATAGTCTGTTGTCTGGTGTTATTTATTGGGCTTTTCGAGGCTTTTTCAAGCATGTAAAGAAGCATCATGCGAGAGATCTTGATATAGCTCAAAAGCTGAAGTCTGAACAGAGCCTAGCTAATGTATATAGCACTTAGCATTCGACCCGTGCGACCATCGCGACGATAGGAGTAGAACTTTTCAGCATCGGAATAGGTACACATCCTGCTTGCACTAATTGACTCCACGCCCAGCGCCCGCAATTGCAGTTCGGCAATTCCGTATAGATCTGCAAGGTATTTTTCACCAACTGGTGTAAATTGATTATCCATATCTTCACTGACCGCCAAGGTAAGAAATACTTCTCTGACCTCGGGGCCGACTTCAAAATGACAGGGTCCTATTGCCGGACCAAGCCAGACCACCATGTCAGATGGAGGACAATCCATCGCATCAACAGTCGAAGTCAGAATACCGGCAGCTAACCCCCTCCATCCACCATGGGCTATGGCAACCTCATCACCTGATCTGGAAGCAAATAAAACTGGCAAACAGTCTGCCGTCATGACACAGCAAACCAATCCCTTTTCTTTGGTTACCAAACCATCTCCTTCCAGCACCTGAGGCAACTCGCCGGCCTTGTGAATAGCCTTATGAATTTGTGCGCCGTGAACCTGATTAAGCCATTGCCATTGAGTTGTCTCAGGAAACTCATCAGCGATCTGCCGCCTGTTTTGGGCGACACGGGCCGAATCATCACCAACATGCTCTGCTATATTCAGTGACGCAAATTCCCGTTGACTGACCCCACCCTGGCGTGTCGTCACAAAAGCCCTGATATTCGCAGGCGCACTCCATTCAGGACGCAGCATGGAAAGATGACTCATTCTAGTTTCCAGTTCCGGTTTGGTCTTCCCGCAGAACGCTCAACAGGTTTGTGAAATCTTCCGGCAGGTTTACTTCCCAGGAAACCTCTTCATTACGTTCCGGGTGAGTGAGTTTCAATCTTCTGGCATGCAGAGCCTGGCGTCGAAAACCCTTTAGCATGGAAGTTAGCTCTGGTGATGCTGCACGGGGTACCTGCATTCTCCCACCATACAGAGGATCGCCAACCAGAGGGTAATTGATATGAGCCATATGAACTCTTATCTGATGAGTGCGTCCGGTCTCGAGGTTCACCTGTACATGGGTGTGTGCCCGGAATCGCTCAAGTACTCGATAGTGACTGATAGCTTCCTGGCCGTTCTCCAATACAGCCCGCTTTTTCCGATTAACAGGATGACGTCCCAGTTTTGCATTCACGGTCCCGCCACCTGTCAACACGCCTTTCACCACGGCTTCATATTCACGGCTAACAATGCGTTGCTGTAGTTGATCGACCAGCGATTTATGAGCAGTCAGGGTCTTGGCAACTACCATGAGCCCGGTCGTATCCTTATCCAGGCGATGGACGATACCGGCACGAGGAAGAGCCTCCAGTTCACTGCAGTGCTGGAGTAAACCATTCAGCAAAGTGCCATCGCGATGGCCTGCAGCTGGATGCACCACTACATTGCTGGCCTTATTAATAACCAACAGATGCTCATCTTCATAGACAATGTCGAGAGGAAGTGCTTCAGCCGTCCAGTTCTCTACCGGAGCCAATTCGGCGTTTATCCTGATGGTGGAGGCCTCGCTGATCATGTCACGAGGGCGTTTCTTTTGGCCATCAACGAGCAATTGGCCTGATTTTATCCACTCCTGAAGCCGGGAACGGGAATAATCGGGAAACAATTTGGCTGCTATCTGGTCCAATCGAGTACCAGCAAGTTCCGCGGGTACCTGGGCGCTGCATTGAATTGGCTTGCTGGAATCTGACACCAGACCATGATACTTGAATACAGAGCTACGCTGAATGCGGCTAACAAGGCCAAAATGAGTTAAAATTTCCAGCGCTGCCCAGGCAAGAGAGCTGGGAACAAATTATAAGGCGGAAGTACTAACAACTAATGAGTATTGCACGAACCAAATTGATCATTTTTGCGATGCTGCTTGGCATCCTGAGTGGCTGCGGCCTGTTCGGGGGTGGTGAAGAGGACGAATTCGCTGGTCTCAGCACAGAGGAGCAGTTCTACCGACGCGCATTGGATCAGTTGGAAAGCCAGAATTTTCGGGGTGCGATTGCCACCTATCAGGCTCTGGAGTCCCGCTTTCCCTTCGGTAGATTCGCCGCCCAGGCCCAGATCGAGTTGGTATACGCCTATTACCGTAATGGCGACAACGAAGCGGCCCGCGCTGCCGCGGATCGTTTCATTCGACTCCATCCAGACAGTGAAAATGTCGACTACGCCTACTATATGAAAGGGCTCTCTTCCTTTACAGACGAGGGCGGCTTCTTTAACCGCTTTCTGCCAATCGACAACACAAAGCGAGACCCTGGGCAGGCCCGGGAGTCTTTTGGCGATTTCTCCACCCTGCTGGCTCTCTACCCGGATAGTGCTTACGCAGCAGATGCCAGGGCGAGGATGGTATTCCTCCGCAACAACCTCGCTGCCTATGAGATTCACGTCGCCAATTACTATATGGAACGCCGCGCCTACATCGCCGCTTTGCGACGTGGACAATACGTCGTGGAGAACTTCCAGGGCACTCCTGCGGTAGCTGACGGCGTGGCAATTATGGTGGAGTGTTACCTGCGACTTGGCTTGAATGATCTGGCTGATACTTCCCTGGCCTTGCTCAAAGAGAATTATCCTGAACATCCGGCAATTGACGATGATGGTGATTTCATCGTTCGCACCGAAATTTCCGACCCGTCTCTGTTATACACCATAAGCTTTGGGCTACTTGGGGATAATCGAGGCAATCCTCCACTGGCGCCCACACAAAGACCTATAAATTCCGGCAGCCAGCAGATCATTGAAGACCAGACGGCACCGGAAGACGAAGGTCGATCCATATTCGACATCATTACCTTCGGCGTCTTCAACTAGATCATTCTCAAGCATTCTTCGTACAAACCCGGTTTCTGCATTGAATTTGACGGGAATAGTCGCTGTTTGCCGACAAATTCCCTGTAAACCGATACCCAGCTTCCGCGTTATCCCCAATGCGGAGCTGCAATTCAGCACACTTGTCCGCAATCAAACCGGCAAAGATGGCCGGCTACACAGTCGATATACTTGGTTAATATAGTCATACTGAATGAATCTCTCAGCTAGCCTGACACCAAACGAGATGGGAACCACAGTTCTGGATAACTCTGCCCTCCTCGACAAATTTCTGAAATCGGTGCAAAACCGAGCATTTCGTATTGCTCAAATTGCCACTCGCAATCCAGAAGATGCTCTGGATTTAGTGCAGGAAGCGATGTTCAAACTGGTGGAGAAATATTCACAACGACCAGAGGGCGAATGGACCCCGCTGTTCTACCGAATTCTGTCGAGTCGAATTAATGACTGGCACAGACGCAATTCAGTCAGAAATCGTCATCGCAGCTGGTTAAGCAGTGATGAGGATAGCAATGAGGATCCTATTCAGACTGCTCCGGATCACTTTGGCAAACGACCGGACAAAGATTCTGAAACTGATCAAAGCATGGATAAACTGCAACAGGCTTTGGAAAAGTTACCACAACGCCAGCAACAAGCCTTTTTACTTCGTGCCTGGGAGGGGCTCGACGTAAAACAGACTGCCACGGCTATGTCCTGCGCTGAGGGTAGCGTAAAGACACATTACTCCAGAGCTATTCATTTTTTGCGGCAAGAATTGGGCGAACATTGGCCATGAATAAATTAAGCGAAGACAAGTTCATTAGCGAGATCTGTATACGTCTTGACCACAGCATAGCTGCGCTTGATTCAGACGTCGAAGCCCAACTTGATGCAGCCAGAGCAACCGCACTTAGTCTGGATACAACAAAAGCTATGCCTCATCAGGCTATTGATGATGGGCTGCTGCTGGATGGCGTGGTGAATACCCTGGAAGACTACGACGATGTGTCACCTGAGATTGAAAATCGACTAAACCAGATACGCCATCGGGCGATAGCACAGCTCTCTGAGCAGAGCACTAGCCCAGGCTCATTTGTCTTATTTACGCAATGGCTGGAACAAATCAGAGACTCATTCTATTCCAGTTTCAATTACCCAGCGGGCATGATGGCAACTGCATGCCTGACAATTACTGTTGCCTCACTCTTCTATATGAACACAGGCCAGGATGCCATCGTTCCTGTAGACGAAGAAACATTATTAATTGCTTCAGCTGAAGACTTTGAGCTGTACGAAAACCTGGATTTCTATCTTTGGTTGGAAGAAATTGAACAAGCGAATTAATCGGAGTTTAGTAAAAGAACGACGTCGATGTGGCAGCAAGCCCCTGGGTTTCGCCCTGGCTCTATTTGGGACATCGACCATAGTGGCTCAGGAGTCGGAACTTCTTGAACCAGACCTGGAGCTTCTGGAATTCCTCGGTTCATTTGAGACCGATGAAGGCGAATGGATTCCTCCAGAAAATTTCTTGACCGAGGATTTTCAGGAATTGCTCAATCTGGCTGCTCGTATGGATGAGATTTCAGGAAATACAGGCAATGATGATACTGGCCAAAATACAGAAAATACTGCCAATACGGCACAGCAGGATAACTAGGCATGTTTAAACAATTTCTCATGGGCTTGTTTATATTCAGTCTTAGCATGACGGGAACAGCGCTCGCTCAGGATAAAATCCCCTGGACAGATCTTTCGCTGGAAGAACGACAAATCCTCAGGAGTGTGGAATCACAGTGGGACGAATTGTCAGCTGAACGCCAGGACAGATTGCGTCGGGGCGCTAATCGCTGGGAGCAAATGCGCCCCAACGAGCGACAACAGGCACTCACGCAACAGCAGCGCTTTCAGAGCCTTTCCAATCAGCAACGACAGCTCATCAACGACAGATTTCGTCGATTCAATAGCCTGAGTAATGAACAACAGAGACGGCTGCGTAATATCCAACGCAGATTTCAAAATATGCCCGAAGCACAGCGCCAGGAGTTGAGACAAAGATATAACCAGCAATTGGAGTTATTGCAACGTGAACAAAGATTACAACGTGAAGCAGCGCAGCAAATCCGGGAGTCGCGTCGACGCGTACAACAAATCATGCGACAAAATCGACAAAACAACTAGGAATCACTCACCCAGGGGCCATGAGTTGGTAATCGGGTAGCGACGATCCCGACCAAAACCGCGTTCCGTAAGCCTGACTCCAATCGGGCTCTGACGGCGTTTGTACTCATTCAAATCCACCAGTCGAAGCACCCTGCCCACTTCTTCAGCGGCAAAGCCACGAGCTATAATCTCATTCGCACTGACGTCTTGCTCTACGTACAACTCCAGGATCTGGTCGAGTGTTTCGTAGTCTGGTAATGAGTCCTGATCTACCTGGCCAGGAGCGAGTTCAGCAGAAGGCGCACGTTCGATTACTTCATTGGGTATCACTTCTCTCGCTGTATTCTCATAAGATTCATTGCGATATCGTGCAAGTTTATAAACCAGTGTTTTTGAAACGTCTTTCAAAGCATCGAATCCGCCTGCCATATCTCCATACAGCGTGGAATAGCCGACTGCAATCTCGCTCTTGTTTCCTGTTGTCAGTACCAGTAGTCCCTTTTTGTTTGAAATCCCCATTAATATCACGCCACGTGCCCGCGCCTGTATGTTTTGTTCACTAATGCCGGGCTCTGTTCCCGCAAACTCGTCTTCCAGTGCCTGCATGAAACCCGCATAAATCTCATTAATGCCAATCACCTGGTAGTTAACACCAAGCAAGTCCGCTTGCTGTGCGGCACAATCCAGACTCAGTTGAGAAGTGTATTCAAATGGCATCATGACAGCCTGCACCCGATCACTGCCCAATGCATCCACAGCTATAGCAAGAGTCAATGCTGAATCGATACCTCCGGAAAGACCCAGCACAACGCCTTTAAACCCGTTCTTGTTTACATAGTCGCGAACTCCCATAACCAGAGCCGAGTAAATCTGTGACTCCAGCGAGGGAGCTTCACAACCTAGCTGTGAATTAATATGACAGTCGCCAGTATCAGTGACTGAAACTTCGAGTGCACAAAAATCTTCCTCAAACATCGGCGCTAAATAGCGACATTCCCCAGTGGCGGTTACGACCATAGATGCACCGTCGAAAACCAGTTCGTCCTGGCCGCCGACAAGGTTTAAATAGATGATTGGAAAACCACCTTCCCGGCATCGTCGTTCCATCAGTTGCGTTCGCTCTTCCAGTTTCGTGATGCTATAGGGTGAGGCACTGATATTGATCAGTAACTGTGCTCCCGCATCACGAGCCTGGACGACGGGCTCGTCTTCCCACATGTCTTCGCAAATAGTGAAGCCGATTCTGGTATTTTCAAATTCCAGTACGCAGGGTTTGGATCCGGCTTTAAAGTAACGCCTCTCATCAAATACCTGGTAGTTGGGCAAACACTGTTTGTAATACCTGGCCAATACTTCACCGCTTTGAATTACCACCAGAGTATTATGCAGTTTCCCGTCAACTGACTCGGGATAACCGATTACGCAGGCTATATCTAACTGCGCCTCTGCAATTCTTTGTAAAGCCTTTTCAATACGTAGCTGCAAACTGGGGCGTAGCAGCAAATCTTCCGGGGGATAGCCGGTGAGCGTCAACTCAGGAAAGATAACCATCCGGGCATCTTGCTCAATGGCTCTGCGAGCATTTTCCAGCACCAGGGTGGTATTGCCGTCAATATCCCCTACCAGGAGATTGAGCTGTGCCATAATGATCTTGAACTTGGTCATGGAAACAGGAATCAGGTTGCTTACCTGGTTATTGCAGGTTTGTGAATTGTGGAATCGCCGGCCTTGAGATAAGCAATCATCTCTAACCCGACCTGACTATTGTACGATAAATTATATGCGGACGGCGTAATTATCGCCGCCTGAACAACATTCAAACTGATCTGAACAAACGATCCAAGCTCTATGGTTGATAAAACAGCGGAATATTGGGAACAGATATCTAACGTATCCGTTGTCTATAACATCTATCGCATCGTCTTGCCGCTGGTGCTGCTGGTTACCTATATAACCAGCCCTGAAACTTCTCTATTAGGTGTGCTGGATCCAACTTTCTTCGTCCAGATCAATACCTTCTATGCCATCTATGGCGTGGTAGTCACATTCATCACCCCATCTGCACGCAAATTCATGCAGAACCTGACCGTGATCACCGGTATGCAGATGGCGGATATCTTGCTTATAACACTGTTAATCTATACCAGCGGTGGAGTAAGCAGTGGTCTCGGACTTTTCATGATTGTGACCATCGCATCCAGCAGCATCATGATTCGCGGCAGAATCAGCACCTTCCTGGCTGCCGTGGCTGCACTTGCCCTCATCTATACTGAATTTTACCTGGCGCTGGCTTTTGAAGACGCCCCTGCCCAGTTCATTCAGACTGGCATTCTGGGCATTATTCTCTTCCTCACGTCGCTCTATATTCAATACCTGGCAGATCGCAACTACAAAGCTGCCCAACTGGCAGATAAGCAGGCCAGCGATATCGTCGACCTGGAAAAATTGAACGATGAAATTCTGCAAAGAATGCGAACAGGCGTGATTGTAGTGAATCCAGAATCGAGAGTTATTAGTCTAAATAGTGCCGCCCGCTCTCATATGATTCCATTCAACCTTAAAATACCGGATGAATTAGAGACAACATATTTACGCTTGCCATCTACCATGGAAGAACAGCTTTCTCTGTGGAAAATTAATCCCAAGAGACAACCTCAACCGATTGCTATTCCCAATACCAATAAGCAGATTCAACTCAATTTCGCCTTTCTTAATCCGGATTCGGATTCTAATGTTCTGATATTCCTGGAAGACAATCGACAAATCGTACAGAGAATCCGACAAATGAAGCTGGCCTCACTAGGTCGACTTACTGCCAGCATCGCCCACGAAGTCAGAAATCCTCTCGGCGCGATCAGTCACGCCAGCCAGCTTCTGCGTGAATCTCAATCCATAGCAACCGATGACAAACGAATGATAGAAATCATTCTTGAGCATTGTGATCGTATCAATATGATCATCGAAGATGTGTTAGATGCTTCCCGGCATGACGATACCTCAGCGACCCGCATCGTTTTAAATGAGTGGCTACCCAAATTCATAGAGAACTACAAAGCCACACATGAAGTCTGTGATCTTATCGAATTCAAGAGACCTCAGACCGAAGTGCAAGTAAATGTTATCTCGGGTCAGCTCGAACAGGTTCTCAACAATCTCTTCGACAACGGTCTGCGCTACAGCAAGAAGAAGACTGGCGAAGCCAGCTTGACGGTAGAGCTGGGTCTGGAAGAAAACAGCGGCGATCCTCAGCCCTATATTCATATTGTTGACGACGGGGACGGCATTGACGAGGAAGCAGAATCCAGGCTCTTTGAACCTTTTCACACTACCGAGTCAGCAGGAACAGGGCTTGGCCTTTATATATCAAAGGAACTGTGCGAAGCTAATCAGTCTCAACTAGTCTATAACCGCACCTCCCAAGGAAAGAGTTGCTTTAGCATCTACTTTAGCCACCCAGACCGCAGTGTTGCCTGACATCTAGAGAAATGACCGCAAAAGTACTAATCGTTGATGACGAACCAGATATCCGCGAGTTACTGGAGATCACGCTTGGACGTATGTCATTGGATACGGTAAGCGTTGCCGACCTCGGCGAGGCCCGGAATGCACTGAATAACAATCAGTTTAACTTGTGTTTGACAGATATGCGCCTGCCTGATGGTGATGGCATAGAATTGGTTGAGCACATTGCTACTGCATTTGATGAAATTCCGGTTGCAGTAATCACCGCTCATGGCAGCACAGAGACAGCGATTAAAGCGCTTAAGGCGGGGGCATTCGATTTTGTCTCTAAACCTGTCGACCTGCAGAAGCTTCGCGATTTGGTTGAGTCTGCAATAAGACTTACGGAAGACGGCCCTTCCGAGCCTTCTCCTACCGAGGAATATACCGGCGAGGCTATCCACACCATAACCGGGCAGTCACCACGAATTAGATCACTGCGGGAGCAGATCGCCAAATTGGCAAGGAGCCAGGCTCCAATCTATATAAGCGGCGAATCCGGTGCAGGCAAAGAACTAGCAGCGAAAGCCATACATCAAATGAGCTCCCGGCGGGATGGACCATTTGTTGCGGTCAATTGTGGTGCCATTCCGTCTGAACTCATGGAAAGCGAATTGTTCGGTCATCTTAAAGGCAGTTTCACAGGGGCGGACCAGGACAAACAAGGTTTGTTTCAGGCAGCACATGGCGGCACCTTGTTCCTCGACGAGGTAGCCGATCTGCCTCTGCATACACAAGTTAAATTACTTCGAGTTATTCAGGAGAAGTCCGTAAGACCAATCGGCTCTCAGAGCGAGATTGCAGTTGATGTGCGACTACTCAGTGCAACCCACAAGAATCTGGCGAAAGAAGTCGAGGAAGGCCGTTTACGGCAGGATCTGTATTTCCGAATTAATGTCATTGAATTGGCCGTTCCGGCGCTAAGAGAGCGCAAAGAAGATTTAATGGATTTGGCTACAGCTCTTCTGGAAAAAATTGCTGTGGAAAATGGCTTACCATTGTGTAGCGTTAGCCCGGATGCAATGCAGGCATTACAGGAATATTCATTTCCCGGCAACGTGAGAGAACTGGAGAATATCCTGCAACGGGCAGCCACTCTATGTGAAGACAATTTGATCAGGCAGGAAAATCTTGAATTCATATCCAGTCCGGCAACCACTCAAAGAGTAGTTTCAGAATCAGTGGAACCGACCGTTTCAGACAGCGGATCCACGACCGACGGTCAGTCTGAGATACAGATGGACGAAGACTTTTCGCTGGAGAAGCATCTGGAAGCGATTGAGATCGAAGCGATCGAGAAGGCTCTGGAGGAAACCCGCTGGAACAAAACTGCCGCTGCCAAGAAACTGGGCATGTCATTTCGCTCGCTACGCTATCGCCTGAAAAAGCTGGGGCTTGAGTAGCTAACTCATCTTGTACACAAGATCGTTCGGTGATCCTCTATTCAATCTATTCGACAGGGAATAAGGTGCAGGGTCTACGATCGGCGTTCGCTGACAAATAATATCTGCAAGAAGGCGCGCTGACGCCGGAGCCAGTACCAAACCATTCCTGAATTGCCCCGCGTTTATGAATAGGTTTGATAAAGGCTCCACGGCTCCGATATAGGGTACCCCATCCTTTGTACCCGGACGCAAACCTGACCACTGTCCGCAGACAACTTTGTTCTCAATTTCGGGCAAAATGCGGCTAGCTGAATCTCTTAGGCTGGATTGAGCATCGCTGGTTGCTTCCTTATTGAAACCAACGTATTCCAATGTGCTGCCTACTAATACATGACCATCTTTTCGGGGTATGAGATAACGACCATTGTGTAAAAGAATCGACTTTATTGGCGGGCGATTGAATTTAAAAAGCAGCATCTGACCCTTCACAGGCTCTATCATCACTTCACTGGTGATGCCTGATAGCAATTGTCGGCTCCATGCCCCGGACGCTATAACAAAGGTATCTGCCTCCAACACCTGGCTGCCCGTTATTGAATCCACTAGTACGCTTGTTACCCGTCCACTGTTTTCTCTAATTTCACGAACAGGACTGTTTTCTAAAATTTCAATAGACGGATTTGCATCGAGGCTCGCTTTCAGCGCCTGACAAAGACGAGGATTCCGTACATTTCCCACATCGGGCATCCATAAGCCCTGAGTAAAACCTAACGCAAGACCGGGTTCCCGCTCATAGCAATACTGTCTGTCTACCTCCATCATGGAACGCTGGTTCACTTCGGCCCAGCTTAATGCCTCATCCTTGTCTGCGGCATCCAACATCATCAAACCGCTTTGCTGATACTCGGCATCGATGCCCGTCTCCTGCATTAGGTCTTTTACTAACCGTGGATAAAACTGCTGCGCCCAGGTTGCAAGTGCTGTAATTGAGGTGGAGTACCGCCACGGGTATAACGGAGAAACAATTCCCCCGCCAGCCCAGGATGCCTCCTTACCTACCGAACCAGCTTCTATAAGCCGTACCCGGGCACCAGTAGCCACCAGCTCTCGACTTAGAAGCAGGCCATTTATTCCAGCACCGATAACAATAATGTCACTCATTACGTCAATAATTTGTTCTTTATCTGAATCTACAACTAAACTCAGCGCGCACTCTAACCCGTTACACAAGGAGGTAAAAGGATGGAGTGGATTACGTGGCGGTGGAGAAGAAAATCCATCGCAGGCTTCACGCTGATTGAACTGATGATCACGCTGGGACTACTGGCAATATTATTAGGGCTGGCTCTACCTGGGTTTTCTGAATGGCAACGCAACATTCATATGGACACTACCACAAGGGAACTCATTCGCATTGTACAGCTGGCCAGAGTTTCCGCTATTACACGTGCCAGCCTGATTACTCTGTGTCCTTCCAGTGACGGGGTAGAATGTACCAGTAACTGGCAAGATGGAATTTTAGTTTTCGAAGATGCGGATGGCGACCGTAAACTTAGAGATGAGGAAGAGCTTATACGCCATCATCAATTTTCAGGCTTCGATGGTGATATCAAGTGGCGAGCTTTTCAGAATCGTAGATACCTGCAAATTACTGCGCAAGGCTATACTCGCTATCAGAACGGGAATTTCACTCTTTGTCCCATGGACAAAGAAATAAGATTTGCTCGCCAGATCATAATAAATCGAACGGCTCGTATTCGACATGCCGTTGATAGCGATGGTGATGGAATTCGGGAAGACAGCCGCGGGCGGCCGCTGCGCTGCAGCTAGAATAAAATCAGGCTATCGCCCCCAGCACTCATCCACAGTGCCACCGGTAGCTCCACGAACACCGGTACTGCTGATGGTTAAGGTAGTGCAGACATCCGCAGTCTGGTCACCCTGAGGCGTCGCTGTGGCAACAAAACTTGTCGCAATATTGCCCGTTCCTCCGGCAGCAACGGTGATTTGATACCAGCCGTTTTGCGTAGTGCGGGTAGTCAGATTTGCAGGAGTCTCAGTAACAAGGGGAGTTGCATCGGTGCTGTAGGTATTGTTGCTGGACCAGAAGCGCTCCTGGTCACCTGCAACGATAAGAAGCTCACCCTTGGCTTCTGCCCGGTTAGATCGGATTACGCTGTTATTGTAAGCAGGCAGGGCTATACTCGCGAGGACACCCAGGATCGCAACGACAATAAGAATTTCAATCAAAGTGAACCCAGAATTTTGAAAATTCTGGTTATTTCCTTTGCCGAACGCAGACATAATTTTCTTCACCAGGTATCGATCCCCAACACAGACAAGCCAGCAAATGGCTTCCAACTATTTCTAGTCGAGTATACCTGCCGGCGCCAGATTCTCAATTAGATTGTTTGGCCCCAAAATCTCAACTTGTTGCAGGCTACCTTCTACAGCGACGAATCTTACTACCATTCCGACTTCTAATTCAGTTTCGGAAATCCTCTCGCCACGTATATAAACCTCAGTTCGGCTGCCGTAGTCATACACCACTCCGGAGATGGTCAAGGTGTCCGGGCCGTTTCCAACCAGATCCTGAATCACTCCTGTTTGTCGGGGACCGAGGATACGTTGGCCATAAGCTGCTGTAGTGAAACACATCAGCACTATTAGTAATCCGATTAATTTTTGCATTTTCTGATCACTCCCAACAGAGAATTCAGATAGAAGGAATTTGAACCAAGTGTCGAAACACAATCAATCCACCCTACTCCAATTGTCGCCAGGATTGTCGACCGTAGGACTGATCGCCCACGCTAATCTGAATGACATCGATATCACCACTGGCGCCTGAACCAAATGCCACATCCTGTGCATCGTCGGCCAGAATACTAACCGTTGGCATAATCCCGACGTCCGAGGCTCGACCCGCTGCCAGGGTATCGTCCGCATCGTATTCACCATCGCCGTTCAGGTCGAAGGCCGGAAACTCGAGCGCACCGCCATCTCTAAAGTCCAGCTCCATCAGGAAACTCGTTCCACCAAATTCACACTCAACTTCCGATGGTACGAGGGTCGTAAAAATAACCCGGCCATTTCGGACGATGGCATTACTAACCTGACGCTCTCCGTAATTATTCGAATTTGCAGATCCCTCGATCTGGGTAGGTATCAGGTCGAGATACCAACCCAGATGGGTTCCCCAGTCTATCGCGTTGTCCGAAACATCTCTGAGGGTGAAAGTCGTATCGTTAACACCATCATCGTTAGTATCGAATTGCTGATCGTATTGATTGTCGATAGCCTGACTGCGCAGATTCGCTCGAGAGATACTTGGTGTAGCTGAAGTATTCTTATCCCAAATACCATAAAACGTTTGCGTGGCCTGTCCGGTACCCAGATTGTCATCTTCTTCGAGATAAGCACCCGTTCCAAAGAAGACCATGAATCCTTCAAGGTTGTCAGGATGGAAAGTAGCCTGTGGCTGAGAGGTAATCTGTTGATTCGTCAGAGTGCTAAACAGTGGTTGTGGAGTACCACTGGATTCCCAGGCGACATCCCAGTTCGCAGTATTATTACTGGAGACATCGAACTTCCAGAGATTGCCTTCCCAATCTCCTGCATAGATATAGTCTGCTATCTGGTCAGCATCCTCATCGATCAGCAGTGGGGTAGCTAATCCGTTGGGAGACCCAGTGGACCCTACTTCAGTATCGATTTTCTTGATCAGATCGCCGGTTTCAACATCCACAATATAAAGTACTGCATGACCTGTGGTGCTGGCTGTGCCATCGGCTTCGGAATTGTTATAGCCATTCCCAAACACAGCGGCCCAGCTACCGTCATTCATCTTGGCCATCTGTACCTTGCCGAAGGTATAGCCAAGATCTGCATCATCGGCGTCAGTGAATTCCCATAAAACAATATCGTTGGCGTTTGCTTCGTCAAAAGCGCTGGGATTCGTAACATCGAGTGCATAAATTCCTTGCCCGCCTCCATTTAAGCCACCAGCAAGTACCGTTCGCCAAAGACCATTAGTTGCACTTTCAGGATCATCCATGTTCGGCAGAAATACATCGATGATGTTTGGACCACCGTCCACATAATAGCGATGAATGTAGTCGCCAGTGGCCAGCTCGGCCATATTCTCGTACACCGGCGTGGGCACGTAAGCAATCATCTCAGCACCGGTGTCACTATTAAATCCATGCAACATGCCATCATTGGCACCGACATAGACCACACCTTGTCGTGATGTATGGTCAGTTACAAAGTCGGCGTAGGATTTTACTTCCATCGCATCTTCATAACGGAAATTTGGCACGTCGACAAAATTTGGATCGCTATTAACGATATCTCCAAGCACACTATTGCGCAGTCGGAAGTTTTGCCCTGTGAGCTCGTTTGATTCGTCGCCACGGAAATAGTTGACGATATCCGTTCCATAGATTTGATTGGCGGATATTTCACCAGCATCGGCTGTCGAGAGAGCATAGGGCGCATTGGCCATGAGATCTGTAACTTGCGAGGTGTTCATTTCCGAAGTGGTGGTACTGTTGTAATCAGCTGGAAATCTGAAAGGTATACCTGCCCCCTCTACATCACCACCTACGGGATTATCGATATCGGGATTAAAGGTAATTATCTCGCGCCCCGTGTCATAGTGCTGATCATTAATCTCATCACCCGCGTCCCAGGTTGGATTGGCATCGATAGTTCCATCGAGGTTGATGTTGTAGGCCAGGAGTTGGCCTTTCCAGTCGGAACTGTCGAAACGTGCCTGAAATAGCTTACTGCCCGCATTCAATGAACCCGTATTGGTTGCAACTGACGCCGCAGAACCAACCCGGTCAGCGATTTCGAGAAGAGCTTCACCGATGGCCTGAGCCACTTCATTGGGAGACTGGGCGGACACGAAATAGGCTTTACTATTGAAAGCGGCATGCCATAAATCGTCAATTTTTTCAGGATTAGTATTCGGATATCCGTTATACCAAGCATCATCTTCCGCCAACTCAGGGTTTGGGTAACCATCGTCGTCTGTGTCCACCAGATTCCCTTCCACACCAAAAGCCACTGTGAAGGTAACCATATGCTGGTGATCTGCCGGATCTATAGGAGTAGTAGGCACCTCGTCATCGAGACCACTGAGATCTTCGGTGTAGAAGTAATGGGCAACATCCGCCAGGGTATCAGATTGACCATCGCCGTCTTTATCGCCAATCGCCGATGTATAGGGAGAACTGCCTCCCCAGTATCCGTCGGTAAACAGAACGGTATAGGCTTGCTGGCATTCCGAAACGAAAGGATCTTGCTGCCAGCCATAGTAATCATCATAGTAACGGCCAGCTACCTCGAGCCCGCGACGCAGCGGCGTGCCCTGACCTTCCCACTCCCAGCTGGCCATCTCGTCAATGAGTGCAGTATTGTGGGCTTCGTAATCATCCAGAGCGATATCCGGCACCTCAACGAATACGGTACCCCAATCATTAATCTGACCATAGCCAAATCGGAAACTTGGGTTTGAGGTTACAACCAGCGCAACAGCACCTTTCGAAACGAAAGAACGTTTACGTGCATACTGATACCAGTTAGCAACATTCAGTTGTTCCTGAGTTACGGTACGTCCCCATTGATTTAAAGAAGCACCACTTATTGTAGTAACAGTTTTCGTTGTTCCAAAGCAGTTCGCATAGGGAGGGTCGTCATCCACGTCACCATCATCGCAGTCGCCCATGGTGAAGCCAGATCCAGCCGCAGGGACATTCCGTTCCTCACGAATAATCTGAGTGTCATTAATGGTGTATTCAACGAAAGAATCCCATAGGTCCACTATGCCGTTCGGGGTATCGTTGGCTTTGTCGGGTCCATTTACCTCATCATTTTCATCCAGATCCACACCGTGGTCATCTTCCCACACGGTGTAACGAAAGCCTTCAAGATCTCTGAGTTCAGTGTAGCCATCTGTGTCATTATCGGGATTACTGCGAGCTGAACTGAATGAAGCATCGGTATAGCCAATCCATGGGCTATAGTTCACCGCCGGGTTGTAATACATGATAT
This sequence comes from uncultured Pseudohongiella sp., assembly GCA_965227685.1. Classification (GTDB taxonomy): domain Bacteria; phylum Pseudomonadota; class Gammaproteobacteria; order Pseudomonadales; family Pseudohongiellaceae; genus UBA9145. The sequence goes on from CBDDGA010000002.1 coordinate 1,325,232, forward strand.
TGAAGTCTGACGAACCGACCCGCCAGTCGTTATCAAAGGACTCCGATTGCAGCTCTATCGCTTCACGGCTACAGCGACTGCTGTAAGTGTTATCGTCATTTTCGAAAATGTAGTAGTAAGTATTCGTGCCTGTGCATACACCAACCGATGAGCGTGTCCTAAGGTTACCATCGTCCCTTAGCCCGGTTGGATAGTTACTACTACTGGATCCGGATTTCGAATGGGTTTTCCAGTAGTCATCAAACGGATGATAGTCGATTGTCAGAATTTCCCAATCCATGGAACCGGAGTCATCCATCATAAAGAAAACATTTGGATCTATCTGGGTACCCAGGAACAGAGGACTATCCGCCAGGGCCAATTGGTCGGCCTGGCTGGATGAAGAGAAAGCCAGCAGGATTACCGAACCCAACCAACTTGAAAATAAACGTACTTGCAGCTTAAAACTCATTGCCTGCCTCCAGGGCTATTACCCGGAATCCTTTACTGGGAATTAATCGTAAGTTTGTACAAAAGTAGCCTGCACCATGGAACGGGTTGTATTGGCAATTCCCCAGCCACGTGCAGTAATTCGATGAAAGATACGTGGCACCGTTGTTTCACCACCGCCGATCGCAATAGATTGACCGGTATCCACCGTTTTATATTCTTCGATGAGGTAACGTGGCTGGACAGATACGCCAGGAACATTTGCCGGTGCATCGCCGTTATTCGTCCACCAATCGGCGGTCATGTTGGCGTGATCCCACCAGTACTTACCATCATCTCCGGCTTCACCGGCGGGCAGGGGATCCATGGAATCCTCACTCCATACGGTGGTGGTGCCATCGGTACTGGTAATTGGTAGTGTGTCCTGCAATATCAGCCAGGCTTCTGCCGCCTGCAGCGCCGATTCAGCCGCATTGAATGCCACTTCATTGTCCACCATGTTCGCGGACATTCGCTCCTCCAGAGTAGTGGACTCCATTCCAGAAACCCCCATCATGGTAAGCACGGCAAGAAACACCAGACTGAACACCAATATGGCGCCGTTCTGCCGCTGCCTGCCTATTCTGTGGTTGTTTGGGTACTTTCTCATTGCAAACCTAATTTAAGTGAAAATCCTGATTATTCTGTGATCTGATTCTAATCTCGGCGACCTCTGCACTCAGGTACCCAATGCCCGGTTTCTCAAACTGATCGTGGTCTGGAAGATACGGCGCACCCTTTCATCCTGCGGCAAGTTTCCATTCCCCGCTGTACCATCATAATTTACGCCATTAAAGGTATAAGCTTGTGGAGCCGGCACGGTGCCGTCATCGACAGCCTGCATCAATAAACTAACCCGAATTGCGATTACTTCATCCCAGTCAAATACATTGTCAGCGGTAACCCACGCATCCACGGTAGCCCGAATATCCTGATCTACATTTACACCGTATAGAAGCTGCATCGACTCCACCCCTTCAACCATCTCCTCACCGGCCGTGATCTGACCATTAGAGCCAAGGGTCGCGCGGTACAGGGAAGGTGGATTAGTTGCCGTGTTGTTGCGCTTGCCCACGTAGAACAGGGATCCCTGCAAACGAATCAACTCTGCCGGAGCTGAAGAGGTAACGAAGGCGGTGGCTACATTACCCATGGGACATCCGGTGGAAAGGGTAATAGTAGTAACGTCCACGTTTGCCACGGCACAGGCCTGAACAAAATCCACCTGCTCGCAATCACTTACAATCAGGAAATCATTCACTGCCACACCGGCATCAGTAGTTGTGGTGATTATTGGATCGGCCCCTGAATTATCGATACCAGAAACCACACTTGAGTTACCCACCCCACCCCAGAGTCTTAATATGTCAGAATTCGGAACCGCCTGAACTGAAGGAATGTTAAAGCCGGCAAATTCGTTTCCTGTCCATTCAGCATTGGTCGATGCAATCGTGGCTACGTCGGCGGTACTGTTGGAGATCTCTCCTGGATCGGTGCCAGCTGCCTCCCAGCCCTGCACTCCAAAGCCTGGTTGCATGGTGGAGTTGGCGGGATGGTCCAACGTATCATTGGCTGAATTTCCCTCCATCGAACCCAGACAACCGAGATAGCCTGCGCCGCGAATCTCGTTGGCGAGAAAATTCAAGGCGAAGCGGCCGTTTTCCTGCATACGCAAGCGAGCGTCCTGACTGCGTTCTGTTGCAGAAGTGCCGACGTAAATCTGCACTACACCAGCTGCAAGGGTCAGCCCGAGAACCATCGCAATAAGTAATTCAATGAGGCTCAGTCCTCTCATCAGAGAGAGAGAAGGCATTGAGTGAATTGACTGATACTTGGTATCTGGTTTCATTACAATGGCCGCCAATTCGTTGTCAGACGTTGGTTGGCTGTTCCGTCGCGGTTGTCGTCCCAGAAAATCTTAACCACATAGATGGTACCGGTGCCCGAGCATGCAGGTGCGGCGGCGGTTCCATCGTTGCCGGTAGCATCGAGACAAACTACTCCTTGTCCTCCCGGCAGTGCTGCCGCTAAGTCAGCATTCCAGTCGAAGATATCCTGATCCGCCATTTGTGCTGGCGTGCAACCGGCAGCAGTAAAGCAAGCTGCGGTAGCAGAACCTGCGACGTCATCATAGGCGCCGTTTTCCACTGCAACCTTGTTGGCACGCATGCGCTCGATGATCTCTGACGTCAGCATAGTGGCCTGTGTTCGAAAGTAAGCAGCCTGGTTGTTTCGCAGACTCACTGATTGCACACCGGCAATCCCCAGCATGCCTCCCGACAGAACCAGTAATGCAACGAGAACTTCGATTAGCGACGAACCAAGCTGCAAATAGAGCATCGATTTTCGCTGCTTCATCATCATGGACATACCAAACCTGCTTCTATTATGCGGCCCCGCCCAGATGGGCCTATTTCTATAGACCGGGCATTGTTGGCATTATTGCTTGTCGGACAGACCTTAAAAGTCTGAGTACCACCGGTCCCACTGAAACCGAGACTGTTATAAGTAAACATAGGCACCGTCATGGTGATCGTGCTGGCGGACGCGGCGGCGTTGTAGGCCCTTATTACTTCGTCGCCAGCATCAATGGTGCCAGCCGCACCATTTGCATCTCCATTGTTATCCACAAAAATGATGTACCCCTGACTCCAGGCATTGGCTTCGCAGTCCAGGCCATCATCACTCGCACAAATGGACACATCTCCACCGCGCTTGATTGCTTCTGATCGCGCCAGATTCAGCATAGTAAGCAATCGTTTTCGCTCACCATTGGATGCGGAAGCTTCCAGTGTGTCACTGAAGCTGGGCAGCGCTAATGCTGTCAGAATTCCTAAAATAGAAACTACTATTAACAGCTCAATTAGTGTAAAGCCTTTGATATTGTTAGCTTTTTCTTGCATTTCCAAACCTTTGCCGGAGTGAGTGCGGAATATGCCAGATTCTGGCCTGGGCAACGGCCAGTGCCTCCGCAAACTCTTGCTAGTCGTCCATTTGTCTATTGTGTCGGGCCCAATTGACAGGAATTCAATGGTTTCTCTACTGCCAGCCATGCCAACTCTAGCTGAATTCTGTCAAGAGAACGTGAAACAGTACGAAAATAGGGAATCTCAGCGGATTTGCTTGCCCGGATTGTGATGGGATTCACATCCGCTACGGCAAAAATTCCAACCCATGGAGAAATCTCTACCAGCTGCATAAATAGTAGCGATTTCAAGGGCTTTCGGAAAGAACTAATGGTAATCTGCCGCCTCAGCTGGCGGCAAAAAAGGCATAAAAACTGTGGAAATGGATCTCACCGCCATATTACTGCTCAGCGGTACGGGGTTTCTTGCAGGCATCATCAATACTCTGGCCGGTGGCGGATCAAATCTGACCCTGCCAGCCCTTATGATGCTTGGCTTACCGGCGGATGTTGCCAACGGCACCAATCGGGTCGCGGTTCTCATGCAGGGAGTGGTGGGAGTTGCAGGATTCGACAAGCACAATAGTCTGGACCGTCCCGCCGTTCTACCCATTCTTATCCCGACGATAATAGGTGGCAGCGCCGGCGCTCTGGCAGCCGCCCTGCTTCCAAATCTCTATCTCAAACCCGTACTGCTCCTGACGATTCTCAGCATGTCTGCTGTAATTCTCCTACGGCCATCGGTGATTGCCCCTGAGCCAGGCACTCCGACACTGAGCCCGAGAGACAGCCAGGGAGCCTGGTGGGGGCTATTTGGCGCTGGCGTATACGGCGGTTTTGTTCAGGCGGGAGTGGGATTTATTTTACTGGCCGCGTTAGCTGGAGGCCTGCGTTACGATCTGGTTCGTGCCAATGCCTTGAAAATGGCTTGCGCCCTGGCTTTCACCCTGGTCGCCATGATCATCTTCGTAATTTTCGACCAAATTCGCTGGATGCCAGGATTGATTCTGGCCCTCGGTACCATGCTCGGTGCTCACCTGGCAGTTAACTTCGCCGTGCGGGCGTCTCAGAACACCATCAAATGGTTTCTGTTTGTAATGACACTATTCGCAGTTGCCGGCGGGTTTATATTATGAGAGAGCAGACCAGGGTCAGAACCCTGTCGGGTCACCTGCTAGATTGAGGGAAATTGCAGTCGAACCAGTGCGCCGCCCAAACGACTATTCTCAATTTGAATACTGCCGTTATAGCTGTGGACTATATCGGACACCACTGCCAGACCAATACCTTGCCCTTGCGCCAACGTATCTGCGCGGGCCCCTCTCTGCAGCACAAATTCCACTTTCGTTTCCGGCACACCCGCACCATCGTCTTCGACAACTATTTCAATTGATCTGGCATTAGGTAGTTTTGCGACTGTAATACCAATGCGAGACGAGCCATATTTGAACGCATTGTCCAGAATATTCCCGAGGAGCTCTAACAGGTCTCTCTCGTCACCATTAAATACTGCTGACTCTTCCAGGCTGGTTTCTATTTGCATGGATTTCTCTGCGTAGACTTTCTGCAAAGCACCGACAACTTGTTTAACCATCAAATGAATCTTTATTTGTCTTGCTAACGAGCCTGAATTATTTGACTGAACCGCCCGTTGCAGTTGGTAAGACACTATCTGACTCATGCGATCGAGCTGTTCATTTACAGTGTCCAGCTTATCGTCAGTATCCATCTTGTCCTCTGACTCATGACTGTCACGCAATTGCGGCAGCAACCCGGATACTACTGCCAGCGGTGTCTTTAAACTGTGCGCCAAGTCGCCCAGAGTAGTTCGATAGCGTTTTTGCTGACGCCTCTCAGTTTCAATCAGCATATTGAGATTGGTTGCAACGCCTTGAAGCTCGCGAGGATAATCTTCTGCAAGTTTCTCGCGCTCGCCACTTTCAATGCGGATCAGATCTGCGGCCATTCGTCCCAGCGGCGACAAACCCCAACGCAAGAGCAACAGCTGCATGGTAAGAAGTACCACTGCTGCTCCACCTAACCAGGACCAGAGACTGCGGCGAAAGTTGGCAATCTCTGAATAATAGGGTGCGGCATCTTCGATAACAGAGAAACTAAGTTCGGTAATGCCATCTTCCCAGAGAATGCCGTAACTGAGTCGGAAATAGGTCGCTGCTTCTCCCGGAATAACAGCAAAAGTGGTTTCTCCTATAGGCACGGATTCCTGCAGGAAAGCACCATCGGGAACGGTAAATGTTCGCGCAGAATCGCTTCTCCACAATTCTCCAAGACCAGCGCTGCTTATAAAGCCATATAAACCAGAGTTTAGTTGATTAAATAAAGGCTCTTGCAGATCCTGCAGAAAATAGAATTCGCCGTCCTGCTCCTCAACCGCGGCAAGTAGCAAATAGATTTGCACTTGCAGACGATCGGCGGCACCAGCTTCGACGCTGGTTCGGAAAGCTGGCTCCAAAACAACACCGATCATTCCCAGGAAGAGAAACAACATCAGGCTAAAGACGAGCAACAGCCTTGATTGAAGTGAATATCCGGGGACCCCTGCGGCGGTGGTCATGGCGATTTTCCGCAGCTACTCAGGCTTCTGCCAGATTAAAGCGATAACCCTGGCCACGCACGGTTTCTATTGGCTTAAGGGTCTGTTCGGGGTCCAGCTTTTGCCGTAGACGTCGCACAAAAACTTCCAGAACATTGCTGTCCCTGTCGTAGTCCTGAGCATAGAGATGTTCGGTAAGTTCTGTTTTGGATATCACCTGACCTGGATGCAGCATGAGGTATTCAAGCATCTTGTATTCATACGCTGTCAGATCGACTGCATCACCATTTACTGTGAGCCTTTTCGCCGTTAGATCGAGACTCAACGGTCCGAAGTCCAGTTTAGGCTTCGCAAACCCTGCTGCCCTTCGCATAAGTGCGTTAAGGCGTGCCAGTATTTCTTCCAGTTGAAATGGTTTCACTACATAGTCATCAGCCCCGGCATCGAGACCAGCTACCTTGTCCTGCCAATCACCCCGAGCTGTCAAAATGAGTATTGGGAAATCTTTCTCAGCAGCACGTACTTGCTGGATTAGTGAAATCCCATCTATCTCCGGTAATCCCAAATCGACTATAGCCGCGTCATAATCATATTCAGACGCGTAGTAGAGACCAGCCTTGCCATCTTCGGCCGCATCTACAACATAGCCTTCTTTACTCAGACCCTGCTCAAGCTGCTGTCGCAACAAGCTCTCGTCTTCAACGACAAGTAATCGCATTGCAATGACCTTTTATTACTATGGGGGAATTTATTTGCCGGCAGTTTGAGCCTAGCTGCCACCAGTAACTTCACCAGTAACTGCATTAACATAAACTGTAAAAACCTTCCCAGCGTCTTCCATTCGAATCTGGTAACGCTGATTGGGCGGTTCTCCTATCAGGCTTATGCGGAGTATATTTCCAGCAAATCTTTGGCGAGCAAGATTAACCGCCTGTCTGTCGGTAATCCTGCCATTAGCCTGCGGGTTGTTGCGTATTTCGCGCAGTGGATTGTTTCGATCCAGCTGATTTTGCTCAACCTGATATGGTAACAACTGAGCCTGGCTTTGCATTGCCAGGCCCATCATTACGATGCCAAGAAAATTCGCTGAAAAAACCTTTTTCAAATCTCACCTCAATCCAACCCATCGAAACCAATGGATGGTTGGATATTAAAGCACAGGCTGCACTTCTACTCGCAACCTGATCTGATCTCCAGGGTCCGTATCGGTTCTGATAGACCGCTCTTCACCCTGATATACATACGTAACCTGGTAGCCTATCAGTCGCTCTTCTTCATGTTGCTCATAGGCAGTCTCACAGCGCTGCACAACTTCATACTCACGAACACTGGAGCGATTATTGTTGCGAACTATATCACGACCAATTGAGTGGCCCAAAATCGAGCCCACTACCGCACCTACCCGCTTATTGCTCTTACCGCTACCGACAGCGTTGCCGATGGCCCCTCCAATAATAGTACTAACCAGCACCGGCGTCGCAGATGAACTACGCCTTGGATATCGATCCACTGCCACTTCTTCTTCCCAGCACTGCTCAACTGGTGTCTGTACTTCGACGATCTGGTAGATCGGACGAGATTCAACAACATCAGCATACTCGTAACTGGTTTCAGCGTGGATTACCCCACTCAATAAACTACCAATAGAAAACAATAGTAAAGCTGACTTTTTCATGATCTATCCTCTTCGAATTTGCTAATCGCTAGCTTCCAATCAAGCAACAACCTGATGAGCCGGAAATGGGGCTGGCTATGCAGTTCAAACACCCCAATACCATCTCAGGTTGTAAAATTAGCAAAGGCAAGCTGAATCGAAACTTAAGCCCACAAAAATATATTCACTGCTTTCAAGCTGGTACTTAGCAGTCAATCGAGGGAATTACGATTCACAGGACCATCGTAAAAGTTAGTAGTGTGGGGGAATCTCCTGGTCGGCTGCCCCATCAGATGCAGGGACCTGCGACTGTAATTCCTTAACTCGTTCGGCCATCAGGTGCAATTGCTGCTCCAGCAAGTCAATCCTGGCGTCCTGTTTTGTGACAATTTCATTCAACTGTTGCAGCAAGTCTTCCTGAAAACTGTAACGAGTCTCCAATTCCACAAGTTTTTCTTCATTGGTCATTCAGGCACTCCCGCCATCTTACTCAGATAGATGCTGAGATTGTATTGGTCACTCAGTTCGATCACTACAACCAATCCGATGACGCTCTGGATCAATAAAAATCGCATCAAAATGTTGGTGCAAGAGTCGCAGAATTTCGTACTATACTGGATAGCTGAGATTTTTAGTAAAGAAACCCGAACAAATAAGAATTCACCAGAGTCACCTGTCTCAATAACCCAAGCAACCGGAAGCAGTCTGATATGGAAAAAGCGCCTATAAACTGGACTAACATGATCCTGTTTACCTCCACCCCCCTGCTCGCCATCACTGTAGTTCCGCTCTACGGTTTCTTCTACGGTTACGATTTGTTCGAATGGATGTTTTTTATTTTCATGATGGGTTTCTGTGGAATATCTATCACTGCCGGCTATCACCGGATGTGGTCTCACAAGACATATAAAGCGCATCCTGTTCTTCGATTTATCTTTGCTCTGGGTGGTGCCTGTGCATTACAGAATGATGTTTTACATTGGGCGTCGGATCATCGTCGGCACCATCAACATGTAGACGATGATGACCTCGATCCGTATTCCGCCAGTCGAGGATTCTGGTTTTCCCATATTGGATGGATTTTGCGTAATTATCCAAGCGGCAAGAGAGACTTCTCCAACGTAAAAGACCTTGAACGAGACCCTATTGTTGTCTGGCAACACAAACACTATCTTGCCCTACTGCTAATTATGAATATCGGCGTACCTGCAGCAGTCGGTTTCATGCATGGTGACATCATCGCGTCACTCTTATTAGCCGGTTTATTGAGATTAGTTATGAGTCAGCATGTAACCTGGCTCATCAATTCGATAGCTCATATGTGGGGCAAACAGACTTATAGCGATGCAAGCTCCGCCAGGGACAACTCAATCTTGGCATTAATTACGTATGGCGAGGGCTATCACAATTATCATCATACTTTTCAATGGGACTATCGCAATGGCGTGCGCTGGTGGCATTTTGACCCCACCAAATGGATGATCAAGACACTTTCATGGATAGGATTGACCAGTGATCTGAAGAAGACTCCACAAGCAAAAATAGAAACCGCTCGACTCAAGATGCAGTACCAGAGGGCCACAGCAAAATGTGATTTGCTCAATATTCCGGATAAGTGGCGGAATATTCTGGAAGCTGAATACGAACAATTTCTGCAACTGCTACAACAGCTAAATGAGCAGCGTCAGGCCTGGTACGAAGTTAAGAGTGAACGTATACAGGAGACTCTCTCCCATTGGGAACAACTTCAGGTACGCGACAAGTACCGCGAGCTGAAGTTCAAAGTAAAGGTCCAAAAACGGCGTTGGCGTGAAATGTTGCGTAATATCGGCGACCCGCTTCCAGCACCTACCTAGCCCCAAAAGGCGCCGGATTCGTGTAGACGAATCGAAATTTGCTGCGTTATATTAAAACATTAGTGAAACAATTCATGGCTGTTGCTGGTCTGTACCAGTAGAATTTGTATCGAATCCGGAAATTGTGTTGAAAACAGCAATGAATCATCCGGAATAACCAATACCTTATTCATTTAAGACTTCTAGGAAAGGAATGTAGAGCATGAAGATCAAGCAGACTTATTTATCTGGCGTGGCAATCATATTTGGATTCTTCGCATCGTCTGTACTGGCAGTTGAGGAAGGTGATGCTGCACCAGCTTTCGATCTACCTTCTATATATGAAGGGCAACCTAATATTTCCCTGGCAAGCCTTGCCGGAAAAACGATCTACGTCGATTTCTGGGCTTCCTGGTGTGCGCCTTGCCTGCAATCTCTTCCTCTTTATAACGAGATGTATCACAAGTACAAAGACCAGGGTTTGGAAGTTGTTGCCATCACAGTCGACAACCCGATTGAAGATGGACTCGATTTTCTTGAAGACACACCACTGGATTTCTTAATTCCCGTGGACCCTGAAGGAGATGCGGCAGAGCTCTTCGGTGTGATCGGCATGCCTTCATCTTATTTGATATCCCCTGATGGCGAAGTGAAAATGGTGCATGCTGGCTTCAGAAGCGGAGATATGGAGATGATAGAAGCTGCCATCATGGAAAATCTTCCGCAATAGCGATGCTTATGAATAAACAACTAAAAGCCAGCGCGATACTACTCGCAGTATGTTTACTAACAGCCTGCGCTGATGTCCGTCCCTGGGAGCGAGGTTATCTTGCTCGAGAAGAGATGGCCTGGGATACCGATCCTTTGGAACGTCAGCTGAACGACCATATCTTTTTTAGTAAAGAAGCCTCCTCTGGCGGCAACAGCGCTGCCGGTGGTGGATGTGGTTGTAATTAAGCCACTTATCAGGACATCCAGACCTTCCATCTTCTACTATCTAGTATCTTCGTGAAAAAGAAACCCTCTCGCAGCTTACTGGCTCTTTCCACTACGGCGCTGACACTTCCTGGAGTCGCCCATAGCGACGCTCCACCGACGGAAAGTACTGTTTCCTACAAAATATCAAACTACAAAGAGGATGATTTAACGAGACAGCAAGTGCCTGTGGGAGAACTTGGTCGTTACGACATCGACGTACACCAGTTTCAGTTCATTTCGCCTCTGGGCAGAGATTTCTCAATCAGCATAGACGCTAATCATGAAACCATGAGCGGAGCATCACCGTGGTTTTCAACCGCTGGCCTGGATGGGCAACCTGTCATCAATATGAGTGGCGCCAGTGGCATTAGAGATGATCGATCCGAGCTGTCTGTAGCGGGTCGCTATTACATGGAAAACGGCAATTTCGGGGCTTATATTGGCTACTCAGAAGAAAATGACTATCGCGCAAGGTACCTGGGATTCAGTGGTGAACACAGCTGGAATAATGACCTCACCACATTTTCCTATGGCTTGAGTCATAGCGAAGACGACATATTTCCTACCGATGCTATTTTATTTAATCGTGTTCGCAATGAGGATAAGAGTTCTACTTCAGCAGTCTTTGGACTCAGCCAGGTTGTCGATAGAGTCTCAACCATTCAGTTTGCATTTAGCATCACCGAGCAATCAGGTTTTCTCAGTGATCCCTACAAACTCAGAGATACACGGCCGGGTAGCAAAACCCAGTTAGCATTCAGCACGTCATATCGTCGTTTCTTTATTGGGCCTAATGCCGCTCTGCATACAGATTATCGCCTGTATCATGATGATTTTGGCATTAGCTCCCATACTGTGGATCTGGCCTGGCACCAGAATATTGGCAGAGACTTCAAAATCGTGCCGATGCTTCGCTACTACAGCCAATCTGCAGCGGATTTTTATACCAATATCGACGACTTCCTCAGACCCATTGAAGAGTATCAATCCAGTGATTATCGACTTTCAGCTTTCGGAGCTATTAGCGGTGGGCTGAGTTTCGTAGCCGACCTCGGAAGCTGGACAGCAACTTTAACTGCAGAGCGCTATCGGGCAAATGAGAAATATTCTGCTTACGAAGTAACACAGGCATCCCCTGCCCTTGTTCAATTCACCCGAATCTCGGTGGGTGTCGATTACTCTTTTTAATACCCGGAACTTAATCTGCTTTCTAGTTCAACAGTTCCAGAATTGGTTCATCCAGTGCAGCCACCTGTTCTCGCAACTCCAGAATGTGCTCAGACCAGTAGCGCTGGGTATTAAACCAGGGGAAACTCATAGGGAACGCAGGATCGTTCCATCGTCTCGCCAGCCATGCTGCATAGTGCATAAGTCGCATTGTTCGTAGAGATTCAATTAGTGCCAGTTCTCTCACTTTAAATTCGTGAAACTCATTGTAACCTTCGACGAGCTCAAGTAACTGCGCCTGGCGCTGATCTCGATCTCCAGAAAGCATCATCCACAAATCCTGTATTGCCGGACCAACAATCGCATCATCGAAATCCACGAAATGAGGAACATCATCCCGCCACAATACATTGCCGGGGTGGCAGTCACCGTGAATTCTCAAACTGTGTAAATCCTTGATTGCAGAGAATCGTTGCTCAATCTTCTCGATCAGTTCAGCAGAGAGAGTATCGTAGGCTGGAACAAGATCAGACGGTATAAAGTCGTGTCCGAGGAGAAACTCTCTGCTCTGGACGCAGAAACGGTCGATGCTGAGTGATTCTCTGGCCTTAAAATTGCCCTGCTCACCAACGGCGTGTATGCGCCCCACATAGCGGCCCATAATCAGAAGATTATCGAGTGAGTCCAACTCCGGAGGGCGACCAATGAATTGTGGAAATACAGCAACATGGAATCCCTGGTATTTCAGTAAACTCCCCTGATCGCCAAAGTTCATCGCTGGCACCACGGGTATTTCAAGATCTGCCAGTTCCTGCAGAAAACTATGCTCTTCCAGAATCTGATCCCGGGTCCAGCGCCCTGGGCGGTAAAACTTTACAATCAGGAAGGTGCCATTGCTAATCCCAACCTGGTAAACCCTGTTCTCATAACTATTCAGAGGGAAAATGCGCGCGTCGGTCTCGAAACCCAGTTCCTCGACGGCAGACAGGACTGCGTCCGGGGTCAGGTTTGAATAGGGATGTTCGCTGGAGTTCAACGAGAGGCCAGCTAGTTATCCTGGGAATCCAGCTTGTTTACCCCCGCCAGGGTGACAGGAAATGGTGTGATATTGTCGCCGTTGCTGATTTTTGAGACACCGGATTTTTCAACTTCATCTATTCGAATAATAGCCTGCATGGGAATGAAGCTGCGGCGGACATCAGCAAATTCAGTCTTTAGCTTCTCCTCGGACGGATCAACAACCATTTGCGAGCGATTATCGAACACGAATTCTTCAATTTCGATAAAGCCGTACAAATCGCTCTGGTAGACCTGTTTTACAAATACTTCATAAACCTTGCCTTTATTCAGGAAGCTGATTTTGTAGATTTCCGAAGAATTACTCATTAATTTCAATACCTTAGAGTGAAATATCTCAATGTAGCCTGAACCGTGGGCCGATCCACGCTGCTGTTTGTAAGCGTAACCCTAATATTTGGATTATGCGAAGAATTTCAAGCCTTTGGATGAATTCAGAACTATCGGACTCGGGATTTTAAGCTGCTATAATTCGCGTCCTTTTTGACCAGGCCAATAATCCCTGCCAGCAAATTAGCAATATGAAGCCGATTATGAGTAGCGAGCAGCCAAATACAGCGGATACCGAAACCCGGAGAGCTCGTCGCGTCTTCATCAAAACCCATGGTTGTCAGATGAATGAGTATGACTCATCGCGAATGCTCGACCTACTTAAAGAATCTGAAGGAGCAGTGTTAGCGGAAACTCCAGAGGAAGCTGACATCTTGTTACTTAATACCTGCTCAATCCGGGAAAAGGCGCAGGAAAAGGTTTTCCATCAACTAGGCCGCTGGCGTAGCCTGAAAGAAGAAAACCCCAACCTGAAAATTGCTGTTGGTGGTTGCGTTGCCAGTCAGGAAGGCGAAGCGATTGGCAAACGGGCGCCCTATGTGGATGTGGTGTTTGGTCCGCAGACACTGCACAAACTGCCGGAAATGCTCAATGCAGACTCCAACGCGAATCCTGTAGTAGATATCAGCTTCCCGGAAATTGAGAAATTCGATCGTCTCCCCGAACCGCAGGCTGATTCCTGCCAGGCATTTCTCACAATCATGGAAGGCTGCAGTAAATATTGCAGCTTTTGCGTGGTGCCCTATACCAGAGGTGAGGAAGTCAGTAGGCCACTTGATGATGTATTGGCGGAAGCGGTGCACCTGGCTGAACAAGGCGTTCGGGAAATTAATCTGTTAGGGCAAAATGTAAATGCTTACCGCGGCCTGAGTTATGAAGGCAATATCGTTGACCTTGCCCTGCTGATTAAATACATAGCCAGCATAGATGGTATTGATCGCATTCGATTTACAACGTCTCACCCGGTTGAGTTTAATCATAATCTGGTGGAGGTATATGATGAGGTCCCTGAGCTGGTTTCCCATTTACATCTGCCAGTCCAGAGTGGTTCCGATCGCATACTCGCTGCGATGAAACGTGGTCATACTGCCATTGAATACAAATCTCTGATTCGCAAGATCAAGAACAAACGACCAGGAATCAGCCTGTCTTCTGATTTTATTATTGGCTTTCCAGGAGAGACCAACGCTGATTTTGAAGACACGATGAATCTAATCATAGAAATAGGATTCGATACCTCATTCAGTTTTATCTACAGCGCTCGACCTGGCACACCTGCTGCTGATCTAAAGGACGGCACGTCCGAACAGGAAAAGAAACATCGACTCGCGAGTCTGCAATCCCAGATAACCAGTCAGGCTGCTGCTATCAGTGAAGCGATGGTGGGTACGGAAGAAAATATTCTGGTCACAGGGGTTTCGAGAAAAGACCCGGGCGCATTGCAGGGCCGCACTGAGAATAACCGTGTGGTGAATTTTCGCTGTGATGATCACGGGTTAATTGGAAAATTTACCAGGATACAAATTGTAGAAGCCCTTCCCAATTCACTTCTGGGGGCGCTCTGATCACACCCTGCAGATGGCGGAAGAAAACTCATTCGAGACTGTTATACTGATCCCAATACCCCCAGCACCCAAGAGATAAACCACAGAACTCACGGATTTCCATGTCGACTAATTTGAACCTGACCTTGCTACCCGATAATGCCCAGAGACTGGCAAGCTTATGTGGGCGCCTCAATGAACATATCCAGCAGATCGAGAAAGGACTAAACCTCAAGATACGACAGCGGGGGAATCAGTTTCAACTCAGTGGCAGTGAGCAGGCTGCGACCAAAGGTAGTGAGCTCCTGGAAAATTTGTACAAGGCTACCGAAGAAAATCAGGCACTGAACCCGAATCAGATTCATCTGGCGTTACAGGAAATCCAGTCCGCTGAGCAGCATTCTGTTGAATCCGCTGATGCAGGCATCCAGTCCCTGATAAAGACGCCCAAAGGTACGGTTAAGCCGCGCAGCAAACACCAGCGCCAGTACGTTAACAGCATAGTCAGGCATGACATCAATTTCGGCATCGGCCCAGCCGGCACGGGAAAGACCTATCTTGCTGTAGCCTGTGCAGTCGAAGCCCTGGTAAAAGAACAAGTGCAACGGGTTTTGCTGGTCAGACCTGCGGTGGAAGCTGGCGAGAAGCTGGGATTTCTGCCAGGCGATCTGACTCAGAAAATTGACCCTTACCTGCGGCCTTTGTATGACGCTCTCTACGAGATGCTGGGATTTGAGAAAGTTGGCAGACTGATTGAGCGCAATGTGATCGAAGTAGCACCGCTGGCCTATATGCGCGGACGCACCTTGAATAACGCTTTCATTATTCTCGATGAAAGCCAGAACACAACGGCAGCCCAGATGAAGATGTTTCTTACCCGCATCGGCTTCGGCTCCACTGCCGTGATCACCGGTGATGTGACACAGATCGACTTACCCAAGGGTGAACGATCCGGTCTGGTTCATGTCAGCAAGGTGCTGAAAAACGTGGATGGCATTGGATTTACCTATTTCAATGCCAAAGATGTGGTGCGTCATAAACTGGTGCAGCGCATTGTTGAAGCCTATGACGAGTACGACCGTCAGTCTGTCACTGCTCTCCCCGCTACTGGTAATACCTCTGTCGATGAAGATAGCGATTGATATCGTAAACGACAGCAAGAGCGATTCCACTCCAATATTGAGCCGATGCCAGTCGTGGATTGAAAGCGCGCTCAAAAGTCTCGGGAAGGATGGAGCTTTTGAGTTAAGCATTCGGTTCGTGGAACAGGCAGAAATTCAGCGCCTGAACCGAGAGTTTCGCGGCAAGGATTCCCCCACCAATGTCCTTTCGTTTCCCAGCCAGATGCCGGAATCACTGGCGGAAGAAATGGAGAATTTCCATTTAGGTGACATCGCAATCTGCCCTGAAATAGTGGAATTTGAAGCCCAGGAACAGTCGAAGGGCCTTGAAGCTCATTGGGCTCATCTGTTGATCCATGGTTTGCTCCATCTTTTCGACTATGACCATCAGAACGATGACGAAGCAAATGAGATGGAAAATCTTGAAATTCAGATACTTAAAACCCTTGGATTCCCGGACCCTTATTTGATAGGGTAAATCATGTCTATAGCCTTTGGAGGCCGCAAGAAGCCAGTTCATGACTGACGACCAATCTACTATCGATCCACGACCGAAGTCCTGGATCGATAAAATCGCACAAGTCTTTTCTGACGAACCCACCGATACAAAAAGCCTGCTGGAACTGCTTCGCAACGCAGAACAGGACCAGGTACTTGATGCTGACACTCTCGGCATCATCGAAGGCGCTCTTCAAGTTTCGAGCATGCAAGTGCGGGACATTATGATCCCCCGCTCCCAGGTAGTTACTGTTGCTGCCGATCTAAGCCTTGCTGAAATCCTGGACTCAGTGTCCAAAGCGTCCCATTCAAGATTTCCGGTAGTGGGCGAGGATGTTGACAACGTGATGGGCATATTACTGGCTAAGGACCTGCTGCCGCTGGTACTGAACGGCAATCAGGAAAAATTTGACATCAAAGATATCGTTCGTCCGGCCACCTTTGTTCCCGAGAGCAAGCGCCTGAATATTCTACTCAAGGAATTCAGAGAAACCCGTCAGCACATGGCCATTGTTATCGATGAGTACGGCAGTGTATGCGGAGTGGTAACTATTGAAGATGTTCTGGAGCAGATTGTAGGTGAGATCGAGGACGAATTTGATGTAGATGATGACAGCTATATCAAGAAATTTGATGATCAGAACTATATCGTTAAGGCACTTACTCCAGTGGATGAATTCAACGAGTATTTCGAGACAGAACTCAGTGACCAGGAATTCACAACTATAGGTGGACTGGTATTGCAGGAATTCGGACATATACCGGAACGTAGTGAAAGTACTGAAATTGGCCCATTTCAGGTAACAGTTCTGAATGCCGATAGCCGTCAGATAAAGCTTCTAAAGATAACTCCCACACAGGAAATTCAGGCTTAACTTTCCGACATACTGACTATCGAATTCCCTCGTCACTTACACCCAAACTAGGTAGCAGTAATTACTGGAGCTTCCGGATTCGCCACCCTTCCCGTACTACCTGCGAACCCCGTACTGAGGTATGATTGCCAGCTTTTCAACCCGTGCACATGCAGCAAAATTGAGGGCTGGAGCCGGGAAAACTTGATCATCCACGTAGGCAGCTCAAGAAGCGACTCAAATCAGAAGTAATCTCATAGAAGGCCAGAAGACTCACCATGCAGGAAGATTCGCAGCAATATAACCCCCAGGCACTGGAGGCTGAAGTGCAAGCCTATTGGCAGGCAAACAACAGCTTTCGCGTAGAAGAAGATACCAGTAAAGAAAAATTCTACTGCCTGTCCATGCTGCCCTACCCCAGCGGGCACCTGCATATGGGTCATGTTCGTAACTACAGTATTGGCGACGCCATTAGTCGTTACCATCGTATGTTAGGTAAGAACGTTCTACAGCCCATGGGCTGGGACGCTTTCGGCCTCCCTGCGGAAAACGCTGCAATGCAGAACAAAGTCCCACCGGCCAAATGGACTTACAGCAATATCGACTACATGCGTGAACAGCTGCAGAAACTTGGCTATGCCTATGACTGGTCTCGCGAAGTCGCCACCTGTCACCCTGAATACTATCGCTGGGAGCAGTGGTTCTTCATTCAGCTATTCAACAAGGGATTGGTTTACAAGAAAGAAGCCGAAGTGAATTGGGATCCGGTAGATCAAACAGTTCTGGCCAACGAACAAGTGGTGGACGGCAAAGGTTGGCGATCTGGCGCGCCTGTCGAGCGACGCAGCATTCCACAGTGGTTTTTCAAAATTACAGATTTTGCCCAGGAGTTATTAGACGACCTCGATACACTCGAAGGTTGGCCAGAGAAAGTTCGCACAATGCAAAGAAACTGGATTGGTCGCTCTGAAGGGGTGAACCTCGATTTCACTGTGGCTGGTGAGTCCGATCCTGAATTACAACGTCTGCCAGTCTACACCACCAGACCAGACACTCTCATGGGCGTAACCTATGTCGCGGTTGCCGTGCAGCACCCTTTGGCCAGCAAAGCCGCGGAATCCAATTCAGAACTGGCCGCCTTCATTGAAGAACAGAACAATATCAAGGTAGCCGAAGCCGACATGGCCACCATGGAAAAACTGGGTATGGATACCGGCTTGAAAGCAGTACATCCAATCTCAGGTGAGGAAGTGCCAATCTATGTAGCCAACTTCGTGCTAATGAGCTATGGAGCGGGTGCAGTTATGGCGGTGCCAGGTCACGATCAACGAGACTGGGAATTTGCCACCAAGTACGGAATCGACATCAAACAAGTCATTGAACCAGTTTCCGGAGAGCATAGTTGCGACTTAAGCAAGGAAGCATTTGTCGAGAAAGGCAGACTGGTTAATTCAGGACAGTTCGACGGCCTGGAGTTCGCTGAAGCATTTGAAGCTATTGCCGAATTCCTGAATTCCAATGGCAAAGGTGAGAAAACTGTAAACTTCCGATTACGCGACTGGGGTGTTTCCCGCCAACGCTACTGGGGAGCGCCTATCCCCATGATAAATTGTGAAAGCTGTGGTTCAGTACCGGTACCGGAAAGTGAATTGCCGGTACTCCTGCCAGAGGAAGTAGAATTCACGGACTCCGGTTCTCCACTTCCCCGCATGTCAGAGTTTGTCGATGTAGCCTGCCCATGCTGTGGCAAGCCAGCCCGTCGCGAAACTGATACCTTCGATACCTTCATGGAGTCGTCCTGGTATTACGCACGCTACACCTGCAAAGACTATAGCGATGGCATGCTGGATGAGCGGGCTAACTATTGGTTACCCGTAGATCAATACATAGGCGGTATTGAACACGCAATTCTTCACCTGCTCTATGCTCGTTTCTATCACAAGTTAATGCGCAATGCTGGAATCGTGGAAAGTGACGAACCATTCAGCAGCTTACTTACTCAGGGAATGGTGCTAAAGGACGGCGCCAAGATGTCCAAGTCCAAGGGCAATACGGTTGATCCTATGTCCCTAATTGAAGAATTTGGTGCTGATACAGTGCGCATGTTCACCATGTTTGCTTCTGCACCGGATCAATCACTCGACTGGTCGGAAAGTGGTGTGGAGGGTAGTTATCGATTCCTTAAGCGGCTTTGGAAAATAGTTCATAGCCAACCGGCACGAGAGCTGCCCAATTTCAGTGAACTGGAGCTAACAGCCGAACAGAAGAAGTTACGTCTCAAAACCTATCAGACATTGGAAAAAGTAGGTGACGACTATGAACGACGGCTGATGTTCAATACGGCTATCGCTGCGGTCATGGAACTCCTGAACGCCATTACCAGATTCACTGAATCCAATAGCTCAGAGCAAGATCACCTGGTTGCACAAGAAGCTATAGAGACATCCATTCTGATGCTGGCGCCTATCGTACCCCACTTCTGTCACGGCGCCTGGCAGCATTTCGGCCACCAGGAAGCTGTGATGGATGCGGCTTGGCCAGAGATCGACAAATCTGCGCTACAAGTTGATTCGATGCTTATCGTTTTGCAGGTAAATGGCAAACTACGCGGCAAAATTGAAGTTGCAAAAGACATCGCCAAGGATCGGTTAGAGGAACTTGCCCTGGCAGATGAGTCAGTGCAACGCTTCATTGATGGCACCACGGTGCGAAAAGTCATTGTAGTCCCTGGCAGACTGGTAAATATTGTCGCGAACTAGGTATAGTGCCAAGCATGCGTGCCCTGACATCTACCTCTCTAATTCTGTTGCTACCAATTCTATTGGGATCATGCGGTTTTGCACTAAGGGGCAGCGATGCTGTTTCAGCAAATTTTAGTGAATTGGCACTAAATCTTGAGCAGCCGAACAGTGAGTTTAGCCGTTTGCTGCGTCGCAGCCTGGATGTAGCCAATGTAGAGACCACCATTGGAATGAGCGCAACCACCCCTACGCTCAACCTGAGCAACGAACAGATTGTGAGCCGACCGGTGACAGTGAACCCACGAGCAAGAGCTGCCCAATATGAAATTCGGCTGTCGTTACAAATGAGCCTTGTGTTGAATGGCGACTTTCTGATCCCACAGCAGAGTCTGATCGTGCAGCGCAATTACTTTGAAGATATCGCCAATATCGCTGGCAATAGAGAAGAAGTAGAAATTATTACCGCCGAGATGCGCAGAGATCTCGTCAATCAACTGATGCGCCGTCTGGAAGCAGTCGGAAGCTGATGAAGATAAAAGTTGAACAGCTCAGTCGCACCCTAAAAAGCAATTCCCTCCCTTTGTACTGGCTCTCGGGCGATGAGCCGTTATTGATGCAGGAGACCGCCGACCAAATTCGTGCTCACTTTCGCAAACAAGGATTTGAAGAGCGGGAAATTTTCAATGTCGATCGCGGATTTGACTGGCAACTGTTCCATCAGTCTACGGGTAACCTTTCCTTGTTTTCAGAACGTAAAATTCTGGACTTGAGACTTGGTAGCAGCAAACTCGATGATGCCGGGAAATCGGCACTGCAGAGCTTCCTGGACGAAGCCAGTCCGGATTTCGTAGTCCTCATTAGTAGCCCCAGGCTGGAAGCCGCCACGATGAAGACAAAATGGTTCAAAGCTTTAGAGGCACAGAGTGCAGTTGTCCAGATCTGGCCAGTTAACAAAGATGGCCTGCCTTCCTGGCTAGAGCAGCGACTGGTACGAGCGGGCATACAGGCAGAACCTGCTGCCCTGCAGCTATTGATTGATCGTATTGAAGGAAATCTTTTAGCCGCTGTTCAGGAAATTGAAAAGCTCAAACTATTAGCCAACAATAAAGATGGCACTCCAATTGTGCTTAATGCGCAGACAGTCATGCAGGTGGTCGCCGATAGTTCGCGCTACAACGCTTTTCAGGTGGTAGACGCAGCCTTGCTCGGTGATGTGGTCAGAGTGCAGAAGATTTTGCAGGGCCTGCGGAGTGAAGATGTATTTCCGCTGGTGATACTGGGAGCTATCACCCGGGAATTGCGCAGCCTTTTGCCGATGATTGAAAAGAAGGAATCAGGACAAGGCGTAAATGCGATTCTGCAAGCCCACCATGTCTGGTTCAATCGCAAGCAAGCAGTAGGTGCGGCACTTTCCAGGTTGCGTAGTCAGGAAATCTGGCAAATGCTGGACCATGCCCGGATTATTGATCAGAGTATTAAGGGCTTAACTCTCGCCAATCCCTGGGATGAGTTAAGCCTTTTATTGATAAGAATAGCTGGCAAGCAGATTGGCGACGTCCAAACCCCGGCAATCGCCCTCTGAAATCATAAGTTAGTTCAGCCCGCGACGAGTCAACAGCGGCGCAATCTCGGCATCTCTACCACGAAACTCCCTGAATATTGTCATCGCATCTTCGCTACCGCCACGAGAAAGCAATGTACGTCGAAAATGGTCCCCATTCTCCCGTAATAAGCCACCGTTCTCCTTAAACCATTCCACGGAATCCGCATCAAGAACTTCGCTCCAGATGTAGGAATAATATCCGGCAGAATAACCACCCATAATGTGGGAAAAGTACGTTGCCCGATATCGAGGGGGAACCACATCAAGTGCGATACCAGCTGCCTCCAGGGCCTCCGCTTCAAAATCCATAATGGCGTCCGCAGAAGGTACATCTTCAGGACTTAGCTGATGCAGTGCCTGATCCACAATCGAGGCGGCAAGATACTCCGTTGTTCCGAATCCCTGATTAAAAGTCTGAGTTGAGAGTACTTTGTCCAATAAATCTCGCGGCATAGGCTCGCCAGTTTCGTAATGAACGGCATAATTTTCCAGCACTTCGGGCCAGGTCGCCCACATCTCATTAACCTGACTAGGATATTCAACAAAATCCCGAGGCACACTGGTTCCAGAGAAATAAGGATACTCTACGCTGGAAAACATGCCATGAAGTGCATGACCAAACTCGTGAAACATGGTGACCACTTCGTCGAACGTCAGCAGAGTCGGCTCGCCCTCCGGTGGTTCCGTTATATTCAGATGATTCGCCACCACGGGCTGAGTGTTCATCAAATCACTTTGACTAATGTAAGCATTCATCCATGCTCCACCGCGCTTACTGGGGCGTGCATAGAAGTCTGCAATGAACAGGGCCAGCGTAGTGCCCGTCGCATCAAATACTTCGAATACACGAACATCTTCCTGATACACCGGCAAATCAAAGCGTTCTTCAAATGTAATGCCGAAAAGTCTTTCGGCCGAGAAGAACACTCCCTTCTGCAAAACATTGTCCAATTCGAAATAGGGCCTTAGCTGACCCGCGTCAAAATCGAATCTGGCAGCCCGCAGTTTCTCAGTGTAAAAATCCCAGTCCCAGGACGCGAGCTCGAAGTCTTCTTCTGCGTCATAGATCATTTGCTGCAAGTCAGACGCTTCTCTTCGGGCATTCGCCGCGGCGGGAGATGCCAACTCAGCTAAACGCTGATTTACGGCAGCGACCGTTTGCGCTGTTTGGTTCTCCAGTATGAAGTGTGCGTGATTGTCGTAACCCAGGAGTTGGGCTCTTTCCGCACGGAGCCTCAGGACGGATGACAATATCTCTCGGTTATCGAATTCACCTCCACTACTGCCTCTGGATAGAGAAGTCTTGTGAATACGCTCGCGTAGAGCGCGATTCTGCAAACTGCTTAGCGACGGTTGTCCGCTGGTATTGAGAAGCGGGATCACAAACTTTCCATCCAGGCCCCGCTCCGCAGCTTCACCGCGCGCGGCTTCGATAGTAGCATCGTCTAGCCCCGTTAATTCTTCTCGCGTGTCTACTACGATCGCCAGATTATTCACTTCACTAAGCACATTCTGGGAAAAATCAGTTTGCAACACAGCGATTTCTGCATTGAGGGTTCGCATCTGCTCCTGCTGCTCCGGGCTCAAAGCCGCTCCTGCACGTATGAAGTCCGTACGGTATTGTTCGATCAAACGAGTAGCTTCTCCACCCAGCTCCAATTCATCCCTGGACTGATAAAGCGCATCTATTCGGGCAAATAGCTCCCTGTTTAAAAGAATAGCGTCCTGATGAGCCGACAATTCCGGCGCCAACTCTTGTTGCAGTGCCCTAATATCATCATTGGTATGCGCGCCAGCCATACTAAAAAACACACGGGATACCCGATTCAACAGTTGCCCGGAGAGTTCCAGCGCGACAATCGTATTGTCAAAACCCGGGGCTGCCTGTTGCGATGTTATTGCATCGATTTCCGCCAATTGCTCTGCCATACCCTGCCGAAATGCAGGCAGGTAATGTTCCTCCGAGATTAAATCGAATTGAGGATAGTTGAGGTACAAGGGGCTTTCCGCCAGAAATGGATTAATTTCTTGGTCAGAACTGGTTTCATTCATGGTTGTGGGTTCGACTGTGGATTCGGGAGCAGCAGTAACATTGCCACTGGAATTTTCGGATTCTGAGCAGCTGGCTAGCAGCATGCCCGTTATAGCTACCACTGAAAATCTGGAAATCATGGTTAACTCTGTCTTATTAAGAAAGGTGAGGAATTTCACATGTAGCAGTAAAACTGTCAACTTCGAGCAATTTTTGCCCGGAAATGCCCTGGTAGGAGCAGCATTCAGCCCAGGCTAGCCGCTATAATGACACAAAGAATAACTCCCGGTTAGTTTGCTTTGCCCTCTTATCTCTGCCCGATCAGTAGCCACTATATCGCCTCCATTCTCAACTATCAGCGCCGCGGAAGCGCTGTCCCGGCGATTGCATTCGGCTATCTGCTTTCTGCATCCATCTTGCTGTTTGCAAGTACTGCCTTTGGCGCTGAGCTCAATGTTTCGCGTAATCAGCTACCGGTAAATCTGGGTCAATACCTGGATTATTTTGAAGATGTAGAGAGCTCTTTCACCATCGACGATGTTATGCAGCCCAATATACCCTGGGTGCGATCCAGGCAGGCCATTCCCACATTAGGCATATCCAGCTCCAGCTTCTGGTTTTCCATTGAACTGAGTAGCGAAGACCTGGCAGGCGAAAGACTGTTGCTGGTTATGGATTCACCCACAATCGACAGACTGGAATACTACATAGTGGTGGATGGCAATTTAGTCAGGCAGGAAATCATGGGAGATACCGTTGCCATCGGCTCACTCAGCCACCCATACCGGGTACCGGTAATGCCGTTCACAATGTCCTCGCCAGCCAGCGAGACACGAATATACTTCAAAGCCCAGTCCAAGGTTGGTATTGAAATCCCACTACGTTTAAGCAACGGTACGTTATTGGCTGAGGAAAGCCAGTTCCTGATGCCGTTCCTGGGTGGTTTCTTTACATTTTTTATTTTCTGCTTTCTGCTCTGCGCAACGCTCTATGCAGTGATGCGTGAACCCCAGTTTATTGGCTTCACGATGTTTTTCGGCACGGCCCTGCTGTTCTTTCTGGCACAAACCGGCATGGGGCGAGTCTGGCTCTGGGGTAGTTTTCTGCAAATGAATGACCGCATCTCCTATCTGGCGGCTACCGGGCTCATCGCCAGTTTTTGCCTAATTGGCCAGTCATTGAACCTTGATCACAAATATCGAGATCAGGCAGTGGTGGTTTTGCGCTTTCTTGCTTTGGTGATGATACCAGCAGCTCTTTATTTCCTGTTTATCCCAATCGCTCAGGTCTCAACAGGAAACGTGCAAACCTTAATGGGAATTGGATTACTGGTTGGCCTGACAGTCTTTTTGATGAGTGTGTTTGCTGCCATTCAGGGGTCCCGTTCAGCAATCTACCTGGTGGGCTCATGGCTGCTCATGGTTCTTGCCTATACATCCTGGCTGCTTTACAAGCTGCAATTTGTAGAAAGAAGTCCGATATCGTCTCTCATTGCAGAATCCATGGCGATACTTGCAGCACTTATGGTGTTGTTTTCATTGACAGAGTTTGTAAGGTCCAAGAACGAAGAATTCGTACAAGCCCGGTTGGAGACCAAGGCCAAGGGAGATTTCCTGCGCAATGTATCCCGCGAATTTCTTACACCGGTGCATTTGATTCTGGCAAACTCAAAGCGCCTGCTAGCCGCCCAGTCCCGAAATTTGGATGAAGGTACCCGCCAACACATGTCCACTGTGATCAAGCAAAGCGATCACTTACACAACTTGATAAATGATCTGCTGGAAATGGCTGAGCTTGAATCAGAGAGCTTCGAGCCAGAATTCGAGCTTGTGGAGATGTCTCATTTCCTGAATGAGGTCAAGGACATGATGTTACCTTCGGCACTGGAAAAAGGTCTTGATCTCAGTACTGATTTTGCATCCGCAAACCTTCTGGTACAAACCGACAAATCCAGACTTCAGCATGCATTGGTTAACATCATAACCAATGCCATCAAGTTTACCGACAAAGGCAATATTCTGATTGGCTATAAGGCTGTCTATTTCAAGCGCAGGCTCGGCATCGAAATTTTTATTCGCGATACGGGTCGCGGCATGAGTGAAGAATTCCAAAAACGCATGTTTCAGGAATTCGCCAAAGAAGACCCCGGATCGGAAAAAGATCCTCAGGGCACCGGTCTCGGTATGGTAATTGTGCAACGTATGCTGGAAAAACTGGGAGGAGAGATCAGTTTCGAGTCAGTTAAAGATCAGGGCAGCGAATTCTTCATTCGTCTGCCTCTAAGAGAGAATTTAAGCTGATCTAGCTAGCAGGGAATTTCTCTAACTCATAGATAAGGTCGTTTATCTCCTGGGTCTTAGCCTCCATCGCTGACAAGGCGTCCGCAAGACCCTTGTTGTAAAAGAAGCAGCCAATCTGTTCAGCGAAAAAATCCAGAAGAAACTGTGCCTCGAAGCTACCCAGCTCGCGATCCAGATTCTCAGCACAGTACTCTTGCAACTTCAGAACCGCTTCTGACTTCACGGACTCATCTAACTCAATGCTCACTCCGTTTAAGCTCCCAGTTGCCTGGCCAGATCAAGGAAATCATTGGCGGTATAGTCAAAATCCCCCTCCGGATTTCTATCCACTTCGCGCCCCGGACCCCGTTCCAATGGTCGGATAACGTAGGCCGTTCGCAAGCCAACTCTGGCAGCGGCACGCAGGTCCCCAGGATGAGCAGCTACCATCATGATCTGTTCCGGCTCCAGGCTTAGCAGGTCCACCGCTTTTAGATACGCCTCAGGGTCAGGCTTGTAGTGCCCGGACAATTCTGCGGACAGAACTGCATCCCAGGGCAGGCCTGCATTTTTAGCCATATTAGTAAGCAAAGACACGTTTCCATTTGACAGGGTAGTAATTACAAAGCGAGTTTTGAGCCTGTTTAACCCGGCGACACTATCCGGCCACGGGCTGAGTCGGTGCCAGGCACGATTAAAGTGATCCAGTTCCTGCTCACTCAATCCCTCGAGCCCGAACTCAATGACCAGATCGTCCAGAATCATGCGATGCAGAACATCGATCTTGGTCCAGGGCAGCTCACCGGTACGAACCCGGTTCATGGCAGGTCCGTAGCCCGCTCGCCAACGATCAGCAAATTTTCCCCAATCGACTTCATAACCTTTACGCTCCCCCAGTATCTGACCTTCGCGGATAATAGAGGCACGCCAATCCACCACAGTTCCAAACACGTCGAACACCAGAGCCTGCACCGAACTGGCCACATCAGACTGCGCACTGGAAATTCTCACAAAGGGACCCAGAGCAGTTAACGCATACAGAGACCCAAGTTGAGCCAGGAATTTCCTTCGCGAAGCTGAACCTGTGACAGCTAGCCTTGTAGAATGAGTTTTCACTATTTGTATCCCCTTGTTATTGTCGTTCAGGGTTTATGGCACGGTAGCATAGAGCTTTGCTAATATCACCCGTCTTCCGGCTTAACTGAGCCACAAGCACTCCTGGTTAACCCATACCTTTACACGGATTCGTAATGATTGACTTGAAAAGAATCAAACAGGATACCCCTCATTGTAATGACGTTATTCATTTCAATAATGCGGGGGCTTCTCTTAGCCCAAAGTGCGTCACCGATGCTCAGATTGCTCATCTGCGGCTGGAACAAGAAATCGGCGGCTATGAAGCAGCCGACAAGGCTTCACTTCAGCAAGAACAATTCTACGCTGCATTTGCTAGTTTGCTGAATTGCCAGTCGTCGGAAATAGCATTTTTGGAGAATGCTACCAAGGCCTGGCACGCCGCATTCCATGCCATTGATCTCAAGCCTGGCGACCATATCATTACAGCAGATATGGAGTACGCCAGTAACTATCTGGATCTATTGCATAGCACCCGACGCAATGGCCTGCAGCTGAGCACTGTGACGAGTAACGAGCAGGGTCAGGTTGATACAGATGCTCTGTGTCGCGAAATAAAACCTAATACCAAACTCATCTGTTTGACACATGTGCCAAGCCAGCGGGGAGATATCCAACCGGCGATAGAGATTGGAGCATTAGCAAAAGAACATAAGCTTTGGTATCTGCTTGACGCTTGTCAGTCAGCAGGTCAACTACAGCTGGACGTGAATAAATTAAATTGTGATTTTCTATGTGGAACCGGGCGGAAATACTTACGTGGCCCGCGGGGAACAGGATTTCTCTATGCCCGACAAAATCGCCTTCAGGAACTGATTCCCGCAGTCATTGACCTGCATTCTGTGCAATGGCTGTCTCCTCAAGACTATGCAATACAGGACAACGCCAAAAGATTTGAAAACTGGGAGCGAAATGTGGCCGCATTAATCGGCCTTGGTGTTGCGGTAAACTATGCACTTGAAGTCGGCATCGAGAATATCGAAAAGCGAGTGAATTCTCTTGCCAACACTCTGCACGAAGAGTTGCAAGCAATCAGCAATGTTGTGGTACATGAAAGATCCAATGACTTAAGCGGTATAGTCACTTTTTCAAGAACCGACCAGGATGCAGATTCCACTCGCCAACAATTATTGAAGGCTGGAATCAATACATCAATCTCCAGGCGGAACAATGCGCAGTTAGACCTGGGAAAACAGCAACTGGATGTAAACAGAGCGTCTATTCACTACTACAACAGTGAAGAAGAAATTCAACGTCTTGTCGATGTTTTACGGAAATAAAACAAGACTGGAGTAGTTCCGTGCGCTACTGAAAGTATACGACCAGTATTGCCACCGGACAGATGAACTTCACATAGAAAGGCCAAATCTTCCAGAACAGCCCCGACTCCACCTCTGGACTACCCTGCTTGATCTCTTCAAGAATGTCATTGCGGTGCCAGATCCAGGCTACAAATATACAGAAGGCAAACCCCAATAGCGGCTGACTCACTTCGGTTGTATAGGTAACAACCAGATCGAAAAGCGGATCGAAGTTAAACACAATAACCAAAGAAATTATGGTAATAATTGAGCCGATAGTAATCGCTGCCTTCGGCCGATCCATGCCATGATGCTCTACTCCATAGGCTACAGGAACTTCCAGCATTGATATTGACGAGGTCAGTGAGGCTATCGTCATCAGGGCAAAGAAGGCAAATGCTACCAGAACTCCAATTGAGCCCATGGTGTTGAATAGCGCAGGCAGTACAGAAACAATCAAACCAGGTCCCGCGATTAATCCACCTGCATCATCGTAAATTTCTACACCATTGTTTAGAGCTACATACATGGCTGGGAGGATTAGCATCCCCGCCATTACGGCTATGCCTACATCGAGTAATGCGACCTGTGTACCGATAGCTGGCATGTTTTCCTTCTTACTGATGTAAGAGCCATAAACCAGCATCGTGCCTACACCAAGTGATAGAGAGAAAAACGCCTGTCCCATGGCACTAACCAGAAGAGCTGGATCCATGACACGCTCAAAGTCAGGAATAAGATAGGCGCGTAAGCCTTCTGTTGCACCAGGCAGTGTCAATACATAAAAAATGAGTAACAGCAGGATCACTATCAGTGAAGGCATAAGACGTGACGCCCATTTCTCAATCCCGTCTTTCACACCCGCACTGATAATAAATATAGTGAAGATCATAAAGATCACAACGAAGATACTATTCCTTACAACCGCATCTGTGGTTAGCCATTGGGCGACGCTATCCATGCCAAGCAGTCGAGCTACCGGATCGATGAAGAAAGCAATCATCCAGCCACTCACAATAGCGTAAAAACTGAGTATAAAACTCACGGTAACAATACCAACGAAACCCACACCAACGGCGGCCATTCGAGTCTTGTCACCAATTGAAATAGATTTTAAGGCAGTTACTGCATTCGCCCTGGCATGCCGGCCAATAATCAGTTCAGCCATCAGTGCCGGATACGCTAACGCAAAAACCAGGACGAGATAGGTAAATAGAAAAGCCGCACCACCATTAGAAGCAGCATTAGTTGGAAACCCCCAAATATTGCCAAGACCCACAGCGGAGCCTGAGGCTGCCATTAAGAAACCAAATCTTGAAGAGAATTCACCACGGGGGGCAGCCATATTATTCTTGTCCTGCTAGCTTAAAGATGCACAACGGTCCAGATGTGGGATATCGACAACAGCAAGATTAACCCAAGCCACCGATTCGGTAAATTATGTGTTATTGGTCGTAGGATTCCAACGTAAACTGCGAACGCTCTGCATCGCTCAAGACAAATACCACGTTCGACAATATGGAAACACTGCCATTCTGATTCACTTCAAGGCTTGGGATTCTCAACCGATTATCAGATGTGGAATAACTGGCGATATCTGGAAAGGTTTCTTTACGGGGAATAATGCTATGGGTATTCGCCTGAATTACCACTTGAGGGTCCGCTGCGACCGTATTGAAATTAAGGCTCACAAACTCGCTACCACCATCGATGCTAACCGTGGTAATCAACAGGCCAGAATTGGTTTCGTATACATGGGGAGCCTCACTAAATCGCTCTACGACCTCCACATTCATGTACACAAAATCCAGGCCATTATTAAATTCCGGTGTCCAAAACGGTGCATCAGACGCCCTCACACCTAACGAGACTTTGGGTAGCTCATCGATTGCATCGAGAATGATCATGCCGTTCCCCAGCACATTACCAAATACGGTGAAACCACCATTGATACCATCGAGGTTTAAATTATCGCTAAGGTTTACAAACCACTGATTGGTGGCACTATCGGGTTGCCCCTCTATCTTGGCCATGGCTACTGTGCCACGCACATTTGACGCGCCAAACTCATTGGGAACCGGTGGATCCTGTTGAATCTCAACCGGCCCTTCAAACAGTTGAAAACGGAATGCCCCACCTTGCACAACGAAATTATCAACTACGCGATGCAGATAAATGCCGTTGTAATCATTGCGGTTAACGTAATTGAGAAAATTTTGCACAGTTAAAGGAGCTGATTCGTCAAGCAGCTCAATGGAATAGTCACCGATAGTTGTGCTGACACGCACTATGGTGCCCGCAGAAGCTGGTGTAGCGACTGTGATAGACAGCCACAATATAGTCACCAGAAATATACGTACTATAGGCATTGGACGAACCAACATGATTTACCCTGAAATAGCCTGTTTTCGACCTTTATGAGACCGGGGGAGCATAGGTGAAGTTCCCTGAAACTTCAACTGAATCGGGCGTTTACCCTCGTCGGGAACCCCCTGCTGATGTAGAATAGCCGGCCTTTCACACTATGATAGTGACGAATCAGGGATCCGAGGCCAGTTACCTGCAACAACAGCATCTTCTATAGCCCTTTCCTTTACATAATCATTTTAAACAAATATCTGCTGAATACTTCGTGACAGACCAAGCTCCAATCAACCACCCTAAAGCACTGGGTATCGGCGTAGACTTCGGAACCAGTAACAGCGTTGCCGCGATCTATGATGGTGAAAACCTCTACCTCGCCCGACTAGAAAACAATTCAGCTGTTATGCCCTCTGCTACTTATGTAGACAGTGACTTTCAAATCGCCACCGGTCAGGCCGCCATAGAAAACTACATAAAGAGCAATACTGGAAGAAAGGTTGAGCTAAGCGCAGAAATTCTTGGCGAGGGAAGGACTACCACCGGTCAGATTGGTGACAAAGGATTACCCGAAGAAGCCTCTACTGAGATGATTTACGGGCAGTCATTTATTGATGCCGGACAGACTGGTCGACTATTCAGAGGAATTAAACGCCTGCTGGGAAGAAGTGACGCACCACGGCTAATGGTTTTCGACAGGCCTTTTCGCCTGGTGGCTCTGGTGACCCCTTTACTAGTTCGCATCCAGGAATGTGTTGCCAATTTAATTAAGGAAAAACAATTTCCTTCCACCAGTTCAGATCATGCCTGCATCGGCCATCCGGTAAATTTTGAAGGCTCCGATGGAGAAAGAAATCAGAAAGCCCTGGCCCTGCTTGCGGAAGCCTATGGTTATGCAAGCTTCAACCAACAGAGTTTTTATCCTGAACCCATTGCGGCCTCTCTTAGCTATTTGCACAGCCACCCGGATACTATGGGCGAACATCTGCTGGCGGTCGATTTCGGCGGCGGCACATTAGATTTGTGCATTCTCCGCAGATCGAAAGAGGACTTCGAAGTCATTGCAACCCATGGCATCGGGTTAGGTGGTGACCATATCGATCAGTTGCTTTTTCGGGAATTGTTATTTCCCTTGTTAGGCAAAGGTGAACGCTGGAAGCGCGCTGGTGAAGACAGAGAAATCGAGACCATATTTCCATTCGAAGATTACGAAGATCTGATTCTTAACTGGGCGATAAGCTATATGCTCAACCAGAATCGGTACACCACGGCACTGAAACAAAGAATAGAGTATGGCGACGAGGCATCAGTAAAGTTCCAACGCCTGTACGATCTTATAAAGAACAACTACAGCTACCTGGTATTCCAATGTCTGAAAGATCTCAAAGCCACACTCTCCAGCGAGACAACTGCTCGCCTGGACATACCTGAATTGGACATTGAACTCGAAGTTAGTCGCGAAGAATTTGAACTATTAATTACCCAGGTACTGGAACAACTGGACACGGCGATTGATGAAGTGCTCGGGAAAGCGCAGATGACCAGCCAGGATATTCAGCTGGTAGTCAGGACTGGTGGCTCATCTCTCATTCCTGCTGTTAAGCGATTACTCGACGGAAAATTTCCTGACAAAGTAATTGAACATGATCCCTTCACCTCGGTTGCAGCTGGCCTCGCTATTGCTGAGTATCACGAACTCGGCGCTAAAGAATATGCAGGTCCGGTTACCGCCAGGCGAGACTGAATGTTTGCATTCGGGCTAGAATCCGCCTCATGAATTTAATTCTTTATGCCATACCATTCTTCTTTCTACTGATTCTGTTGGAATTTACTTATGGCAAGCTACGAAGTCGCAACACATATCGACTTAATGACACGATAAACAGCCTGTCACTGGGAAGCCTTAGCCGATTACAGGCACTTGTAGTTCTGGGTTTCACCGGCGGAATATATGAGTGGGTAGCAGGAAATTATCAACTTCAGCAGTTACCCGATTCTGAACTCTGGGTATGGGTTTCCTGTTTCGTTCTTTACGATTTTGCCTATTACTGGAAGCACCGACTGGGGCATGAAGTAGCTCTATTCTGGGGTTCTCATGTAGCACACCATCAAAGTGAAGACTTCAATCTGGGAACAGCATTACGCCAGACCAGTATTGATTTTCATGGCTTCCTCTTCTATCTGCCTTTTTTCGCCCTGGGTTATCCAGCAGAAATTTTATTCACCGTTGTCAGCCTAAATCTTATTTACCAGTTCTGGGTTCATACTGAACATGTGCCCAAGCTAGGTGTTATTGAATGGCTAATGGTGACTCCGTCCAATCATCGCGTACATCACGGTCGTAACAAGGTCTATGTTGATAGAAACTATGGCGGTGTATTTATAATCTGGGATCGATTGTTTAACAGCTTTCAGGAAGAGCTGGATGACGAACCAGTCTACTTTGGATTGCGCAAACCACTAAACAGCTGGAACCCTTTGTGGGCAAATGTACACGTGTACTGGCGCCTTCTACTGGACACCCTATACGCCCCCGGACTCATCAATAAGCTAATGCTTCCGTTTATGCCCCCAGGCTGGAGACCAGCGGGCAAGCCTACCCACTGCAAGCAATCAGCTCTGGGTAACGATCTAAGTCGCAAATTTGATCCTGAGGTGAGTGGATTTGTGCAAACATATACCTTTGTTCAGTTCATTTTTACCGTGGGTTTTAGCCTGTACATTTTGACTATGAGCTCGGGCTATAGCTATCAGGTTACAGTGGCTGCCGTAGTTTACCTGTCGATATCTCTCTTCATACATGGCCGCTGGATGGAAGGTAGAAGTGACGCCCTGGCGATGGAATGCGCTCGCCTGGTTGTGCTACTGGTGGGGTTTCAATTGGTCACCACAGCGTTTGCGGCGTATTTAGCCATAGCCTCCTATGTGTTGATTTCTCTGGTATTACTCGCCTGGTATCGGCTGTTCTGGGACCAGACACCTGCTCAGCAGGCCAAACCGCGCTAGATTCTATTGAGCGGAAAAGATTCGATTAGGGAACCATCCAGTGGACTACGCAATTCGAATTGCGCTTGATAGGCATACCCCAGAGCATCGATAAAACTGGTGCCATCTTCCAGATTACTAATGATGAACACAGGACGCCCCAGCACCACCCCGCCTGGAGGCAAGGCTAATGGGTTAAATAAATACTCACCATTACGGCTGAGCATGCCCTGTACACTCGCCTCGACACTGAGACTGGAGCCGGGTACGTTCGCTCTGACTCCTCTGAACAACGTTTCTCCACCGTTGGAATCAGTGATGCGCAAGAATACATTTACCTGACGGGTGTAGAGGCCTTCGTTGCGTAAACTGATCGTCGGCGTATAGATAGGATAGGCAAATCCAACTTCCACTATGCCGTTGCTGGAACCATCGGTGATCAGATCACTTCTTAACTGGGTTGCCAGGATCGTATCTGACGTTTGCTGAGGTAACAGAATAACGAAATAGAGCAGAGCAGGTATAAGTGCTGGCAGACATACCACAGCCAGATAGGTACCTACCCGCCCTCTGAACAGAGGATTAAGGGGAAACACGGCAATTAAAGAGGCAAGAATTGCCAGATCTAGAATCAATCCTCGAATTATTGGTGCCAGTTCACCTATTACTTCAGGATTGCGTGTAAAGCCTACAATGGTAGCGATAGCTACTACAAATGAGATGATGCTGATTAGAAGTTGTTTTAGATTTATCTTCATGCAGCAGCAACTCAGGATACATTCTCTCCATGAGCCTGCTTATCAGCATGATAGGATGATCGAACCAGTGGACCACTGGCCACCTGCGAGAATCCTAAGGATTCTGCAAATTCCTTTAATTCTTCGAATTCTGAAGGATGTACGAATCGCTCAACCTTGAGATGATCCTTACTGGGTTGCAGGTATTGCCCAAGAGTTATCATATCAACATCGTGATCCTTCAAGTCTCTGAGAACATCTTTCACTTCCTCATTAGTCTCACCAAGACCCAACATTAGTCCAGACTTTGTAACGACTTCCGGTTTTTTCGCTTTATAGGCTTTCAGAAGATCCAATGACCACTGGTAGTCTGCGCCCGGGCGAGCCTGCTTATACAATCTCGGCACAGTTTCCAGATTATGGTTGAACACATCTGGCGGGGTATCTTTCAAAATATCCAGTGCTATATCCATACGCCCACGGAAATCAGGAACCAATACTTCTACTTTTATACCCGGGTTGTGTTTGTACGTTTCGCTGATGCAGTTTGCAAAGTGCTGAGCGCCGCTGTCCTTAAGATCATCTCTGTCAACGGATGTGATTACTACATAACTCAGCCCCATCTCTTTAATGGCTCTCGCCAACTCAGATGGCTCTTCCTGGTCTAGCGGCTTCGGCTTGCCATGGGCAACATCGCAAAATGGGCAGCGGCGTGTACATATATCTCCCATGATCATAAACGTCGCTGTGCCGTTACTGAAACACTCTCCCAGATTTGGGCAAGAAGCTTCTTCACACACCGAGGCTAACCTATGTTCTCTCAGCTTCTGTTTGATATGCGCTATCTTGGGTGATGCCGGAATCTTTACCCGAATCCAGTCAGGTTTGGTGGGCAATTCCGTTGTCGGGATCACCTTAACGGGAATACGGCGCAACTTGTCCGCTCCGCGAAGTTTCTCACCTTCAACTAATACATTTCGCCGTTTTCTTTCAGCCATGATAAATATTCAGTCACTCTGTGTAGTGGGGCTTATACCCCAAATTCTGTAGCAGCTTATTGCTGAGATGCCTGCTAACTTCCTGCAATAACATCTCCCGGGAATCGATGAAATTAACCATTTGCGTGACCTGCAATTTTTCGAAGCCACAGGGGTTGATGTTGTTGAAAGGCGTCAGGTCCATATCCACATTCAGACTGAGACCATGATAACTCCAACCATTCTTAACTCTCAGGCCTAATGCTCCTATTTTAGCATCATTGACATAAACACCGGGAGCTCCGGCTCTGGCTTCAGCCTGAATTCCATATTCTGAAAGAGTGTCAATCATCGAGCGCTCTATTACATCCACCAGACCACGCACACCCAGCTTCCTGCGTTTCACATCAAGCAGCAGATAAGCCACCAGTTGACCAGGCCCGTGATAGGTCACCTGCCCGCCTCTGTCTACTTGTACGACTGGAATCCCACCTGGGTTCAAAATATGTTCAGCCAGGCCAGCCTGCCCCTGGGTGTAGACAGGTTTATGGCTCAACATCCAGATTTCATCATCCCGCGCCGGCTTTACGTTTTCCGCCAGATAGCGCATGGACTTGAAGATTGGTTCATAGTCCTGCAGCCCAAGGCGGCGCATTACCAACGGAGGCAGGGCTTCATTGCCATCTGCAGGGGCTGCTTTAAACCATTTGTAATTTGAGAGTTGCACCGAATGTCCTCTTTTGAGTTAGAGAACCATTTTAACGCTCTCAAGGGTTTTGAGATCTTCGAAGATATTACGTAACTGATCTTCACCAGTTGCTGCAATAGTGATTCTTACGGATAGATAGTTGTTCTTGGAACTGGGCTGCAGCTCAATGAGATTTGAATCCAGATTGCCAGTATGGCGCTCTACAACTTCGATTACAGAATCCTGAAATCCATCTACAGCATTGCCTATAATCTTTATTGGGTACAGGCAGGGAAACTCTATCTTTGGAGGTGCTTCATCTGTGCCGTCAATTGAATCAGTCATTCCTTTGATTAACCGGAAATGTCGCTGAACATGAGAGTAACCCAATCCATAAAGCGCTTGAACGCACCACCCTCTTCTACTTCGTTCATGGCAACTACTTCTCCGCTATAGACCACTTCATCTCCCAACATCACATTCACCACACCCATTGGTTGTCTGCTTTGAAGTGGTGCGCGAATTATTTCATCCACATCAACCGTTGCAGTCATAGATTCGGCCTGGCCTCTGGGTATAGTGATATAAACCTCGTCTTCAATACCCAGGTCTACTGAACTTTCAGCACCGGAATAAACTGGTACTGTCGTCAGAACCTGATCGGCATCATAGAGTTTATGGGTTTCATAATAGCGAAAACCGTATGTGAGCAGTTTTTGAGTCTCAATAGCGCGGGCTTCTTCACTGGCAGTTCCGGTTACAACAGAAATCAATCGCATCCCGTCCCTTTCGGCTGACGCTACCAGGCAATATCCTGCGGCATCAGTCCAACCCGTCTTAAGACCATCGACGTTGCGATCTCTGAACAACAAACTATTGCGATTGCTTTGGCGAATGTTGTTGTAGGTAAATTCCCTTTCAGCGTACATGGGGTAAAAATCGCGATGACGGTCTACGGTAGCTTGTGCAAGTTTCGAAAGATCCCTGGCTGACATTGTGTTGTAGTACAACTCTGTGTCCAATCCACTGGAGTTCATGAAAAAACTGTTGTCAAGTCCCAGGACTTCAGCGTATTGATTCATCATGTCAGCGAAGGCTTCTTCACTGCCTGCAATATGCTCCGCTATGGCAACACTGGCATCGTTGCCGGACTGAATGATGATTCCTCTCAGCAAGTCTTCAACGGAAACCTGAGTATTCACTTCGACGAACATTTTGGAGCCTTCCATACGCCAGGCTTTCTCGCTGATATGAACCATGTCATTGAGAGAAAGGTTACCGGTAAGAATCTCTTCTATGGCGATATAAGACGTCATAATCTTGGTAAGACTTGCCGGAGGCAGCGGCTCGTCAGGGTTTTCTTCAACCAGCACCTGACCCGTCTTGGCATCAATCAGAATGTAACTGGTAGCCGCAATATCAGGGGCCCGTGGGATTATGGCCTGCCCATAGGCCAGTTGCCCCATGAACAAAGAAACCAGAATCATTAGCGAAGTTGTTGGCAGTGGAAGCCGACGCTTAGCTTGCATAAAAAATGTCCATCGATTTTGTGTCAGAAAAATTAGTTACTGCGGAGGTGCTTAGCTGGGAACCAGTACACTGGGGACTCGACAGCTGTCTGTCATTCGGTCACAGTGTACGGTCTTCCCAGATTCGCAGCAACCACACGCCTGCTTAGTGTTTGTATCTCACCCTCACTATCTATGGGGCCAATACGTACTCTATGCAATACCCCGTTATCCCGGCTGTTTACAGATCTGATTACAACAGGTCTATTGGTAATAGAGTTCAATTCACGGGAAAGCTGACGGGCAGATTCCAAACTGGAAAATGCACCAACTTGCAGGAACTTACTGCCAATCGCAGGAGCACGTACTGTATTAGACTGTGAATTGGCGGCTAAAGTTCGGCTGCCCACGTCAGAATTCACCACAATCGCGTCCAACTGAACCCGCGCAGTGCCGCGGTCCGCGTACCCCAGCTTCAGCGCCGCTGCATAGGATAAATCTATAATCCGATCTCCATGGAAAGGCCCCCGATCATTGACCCTCACCACAATACTGCGGTTATTCTCCAGATTAGTTACTTGCAGATAACTGGGGATAGGCAAGGACTTATGAGCCGCAGAAACCTTATACATATCAAAGATTTCGCCATTTGAAGTCTGGTGGCCGTGGAACTTCTCTCCGTACCAGGAGGCAACACCCCGTTCGCTATAACCCTCTTCTGTGGGCATCACGGTATATGTCTTACCCAGCACGGTATAAGGGCTCACGTTGCCAGCCCGGGTTCGATTTACCGGTTCCGGTACCACGTCCGGAATTGAAGCGAGATCTACCTGCCGTGAAGGTGCCCGATCCTGCTTAATGCTATAGCGACTGTTGCTGCCCGCAGTTTCCGGAGCCGGGCTGGAGCCACATGCTGCAAGGAGAGCGACCAGAGACAGCGACAATAGGCTACGGATGGCTATCTGGTTAGCTGAACTCATATCTACTCTCTAAGGAATTTTTAATTAATTGAACTACTTAGCGTCCAAACTGGAAATTATTTTAACGCTGGGGGAGAAGCAAGGAATGCAATTGACTGAAGAATTTCCCCTGACCGGTAAGCATCACGCCTGGATTCCTAATAACCTCTTAATATTCAGTAGCTTAGGAACTACCTCGATAGCCATGAGTGTGAATCGACATCAGCAGGCCGAAACCGACAAACATGGTGATAACTGAGGTTCCGCCGCGGCTTATCAGTGGCAATGGTAAACCAATCACCGGCAGCAGCCCTGAAACCATGGCCATATTGACGAAAACATAGAAGAAAAATGTCAGAGTGATGCTTCCTGCCAACAAACGGCTGAACATATCCTTTGCAGCATAGGCGATGTAAAAACCACGGACCAGTACAAACAGATACAGACATACCAGAAACAATATTCCCAACAGCCCAAACTCTTCGGCCAACACTGCCATAATGAAGTCGGTGTTGCTCTCTGGAATAAAATCCAGATGGGACTGCGCACCATTTCCATAGCCCTTGCCGTAGACACCCCCTGAACCGATGGCAATCTGTGATTGAATGATGTTGTACCCTGCTCCAGTCGGGTCTCTATAGGGATCGAAAAATGTCAGTATCCGATTCTTCTGATGTTCCTGCGCAAGAAACAAATACCAGGCAGGAGACGCTAACAGAGCCGCAAAGAATCCGGAAAAAACGATTCGCCATTTAATCCCCGCAAGAAGGACAACGAACACACCAGACATAAACACCATAATGGCGGTGCCGGTATCGTTTTGTACAACGATAAGGGCTGCCGGGATCAGAATCATAAACGCTGACCAGAACAGGTGTTTAAAACGAGGAGGTAAGGGGCGGCTGGCCAGATACCAGGCTAGCAACATGGGTACAACAAATTTCATTAGCTCTGATGGCTGAAAACTCGGTAATCCGGGTAGATTCAGCCAACTCTTGGCACCATTTTCTTCGATGCCGATTAGCAGAACCAAACCGAGAAGACAGAGACCTATGAAGTACATGGAAGGTGCCCAGCGTCGGTAAAAATGTACATTGAACTGAGCGACAATGAACATCACCAACAGGCCTACGAGCTTTAGCAGACCCTGTCGCTGGACTAGCTCAGTATCACCATCGCTGGCGCTAAAAAGTACAAACAAGCCAAAGCAGCCCAGGAGAACCAAACCTATAACAAGCGGAGGATCGGTGTGCAGAACACGCCAGATGGTTCGCCCTCCTTTTCCGGATTGATAGAATCCGGTGGATTGACGGACGAAGTCCTGACTAATCATCGGCGGCCTGGGAAATGAGTGGATTCATTGCTGCCGCTTCAGCATCTAACCGATCAAAATCGAGCTCCAGAATCTCCAGCAGATATTTGTCAGTAATCGCCTTGGCTATGGGGCCAGCGACGCTGCTCCCGTGTTCACCATTCTCTACGAAAACTGCAATGGCTATCTGTGGATCAATCGCCTCATGCATAGATGGGGCGAAAGAAATGAATAGACCGTGGTCCTTGTTTAGATCCGATACCTCGATGTCATCGCTGGATAAAATTTCCTGACTGATTCCGACAACCTGGGCGGTACCAGATTTACCCGCCATCTTGTATGGCATACCGCGATCAGCCATAGAGATGGCTTCGAACGCTGTACCATAGTCTCTAAACACGTCAGGATTGAATGGACGATGAACTACCATCGTCATTGATTCGTGAATATAACGCCAATAATCTTCATCGTGGATTCTTACATCTGGAACCGGATCGGAATTCACTGGCTCATAATCTTCTCCGTCGACAGCTTTTAACATGCGAGGCTGCACGACTTTGCCCTTGTTGGCCATAATGGCTGCGGCGGTCGCTAACTGCAAAGGTGTGGCCCACATATATCCCTGGCCAATAGAGGAATTTATTGTATCGCCTGGATACCAGGGCTCCCCTCTACTCTCCATTTTCCATTCACGGGAAGGCAGAACGCCAGTGCGAGCGTAACTGATATCGAGCGCAAAATTGTCACCAAACCCAAATTGCGACAGAAAGCCATGCATGGTGTCGATTCCCATGCGATTACCCAGATCATAGAAAAATGTGTCACAGGATTGATAGATTGCTTTCTGTAAATTCGTGCGGCCATGCCCGCCGCCAATTCGGGTACGTAATGTGTAGTCGCCCCAGCGATAGGAGACTCCAGGCAAACGAAAATATCCCGGGTCTTCAATGGTAAAGTCGTAGTCTACAAATTCATTTTCTAGGCCAGCCATTCCAATGAAGGGTTTGACTGTAGAACCCGGCGGGTAAGGATTAGTACTGCGATCAAATAGCGGAGTATTCACCAGATCATTGATCAGAACAGAATAGTCTTTATTGCTGATGCCTGTAACGAATAAATTCGGATCGAATCCAGGCTTGCTCACCATGGCGAGGATACCACCAGTGGCTGGATCGATTGCCACTACAGCACCACGAAAATCACCCAGAGCTTCCTCAGCTGCAACCTGCAAAGCTGCATCCATATGCAGAGTGAGATTTCTGCCGGCAACGGGATCTGTTCGATCCAGACGCCGCATGACTTGTCCACGATTATTTTTCTCTACGATTTCATAACCGACAGTGCCGTGCAGCAGGTCTTCATAAGTTCTTTCAATGCCGGACTTTCCAATATGATTGGTTCCGCCATAGTTTTCCCGCTCTTCATCATTCAGACGGTCCAGCTCATCGCGATTGATTTCAGAAACATATCCAACAGCGTGAGCCGTGAGATCTGCCAGAGGGTACTGTCTAACAAATTGCGGCTCTATTGCGACGCCTGGCAACAAATGATTATTTACTGCAATGCGCGACTTTTCCTCGTCAGATAAAACATAACGTAGCGGCACTGAGGAATATGGCACGCGATTACGTCGCATCCGGTTCTCGAATTGCTCAATGTCATCGTCCGTAAGGCTTACCATAGTGGAGAGTCTTTCCAACACTGCATCCAAATCGCCAACCTGTTCTTTCACTATTGTGAGATTGAAAATTGGCTGGTTGTCCGCAAGTAGCTGACCGGTTCGATCAAATATTAGTCCGCGAGCAGGTGGGACATATTGTGAGTGGAGACGATTACCATCAGCCCGAGCACTAAAATACTCATACTGGGTAATTTGCAGATTTATCAGCTTAATAACCAGGGCACCGAACAGACACAAAACGACGGCGGCAGCAGCGATCAGGCGGCGATTAAACAGCTGCTTTTCTGCTTCGTGATCTTTTAACTGCCACTTGCCATTCATTTTGTAAGAAAATTCCGCCCGTTATCTGATGATCGGAGATGCCATGGCCAGCACATCTGAAAATGATCCATCTGATTAGGATAGTATTTTGTCGGTTTTCTGCTCTACAGATAGGTCGGCTGCAGCAGAGCGGTCTTGATTCCACACTGAAGATTTGGACCGTGGATTCCGGCAAAAGTTTTACTTCCCCATATGCTTATTTTAACTGGTTTTTCCCGGTTTTTTAATGCGATCTGACCCCATCCTGGAACCAGTCCGACTGGAGTTACTCGCGGTGGTAGGGATGGCCCTGTAGAAGACTATTTGCCCGATAAAGCTGTTCCGTGATCAGAATACGGACTAATGGGTGAGGCATGGTAAGAGCGGACATTGACCATTTCTCGTCAGACCGCTGTAAGCAGCGCGGATCGAGACCATCCGGACCACCAATGAGCAAACAGATATTCTGCCCTTCATCCTTGAAGTGCTTTAGTCTGGACGCCAGCTCAGCTGTGCTCAAAGCCTTTCCTTTGACGTCAAGAGCGATGACCACTTCATTGTTGCCAATTCTTGCCAGCATCGCATCGCCTTCCTTAGCCATGGACTGCTCCAGAGTCTGGCTCTTGCTGCGCTTCGCTAATGGGATTTCCTCAAGGGAAAACCCCAGTTCCCGCTTAATCCGTTTTGCGTACTCAGCAGCACCTTCAGCGACCCATGAAGGCATTTTTGTACCAACGGAGATTAGTCGGATTTTCATCAGGAATCTAACCAGAACAAGATCTGAGTATGATGACTATGAATTGTCTTCGGCTTCGCTCCTGTCTTGCTGAAAACTCCACAGATCCTCAAGATTATAGAGCGCACGAACTGGCGCCATCATTATATGAACAACCACGTCACCTACATCTACCAGGACCCATTCCGATTGCATCTTGCCTTCAACACCAACCACCTCAACTCCAGCTTCCTTAACCTTGGTGGTTACTTCATCTGCCAGAGCTTTTATATGGGTGTTTGAACGCCCGGTAGCAATAACCATGTAGTCAGTTATCTCGGTCAACTTGCTGACATTGATACAGCTGATCGATTGCCCTTTCATATCATCGAGGGCCTCTATAATCATTTGCGACAATCTTTTACTGTCCAATTCACTTACCTTCATCAGTTTTGCCCGCTCCAGGCCAGGCACAATATAAGTTATTACTCTTTATGTAGCTGTCGACTTTTTCCGGCAACAGGTTTTCCAGCGAAACTTTGCGACTTAACAATTCTCTAACATATGAAGATGAGGCCTCAAAGCTGAACTCGCTGGCGATGTAAACTGAGCCACTTGCGCGGTCAAATAATTCATTTGCTGTCATCACTTCTCTGGAATTCAGAGTAATAGCTTCACGTGTATCCAGATTCAGCTCTCTATTTTCTCTACCCAGTACCAGAAAATGACAGTACTCGAACATTTCCTGCCATCGATGCCACTTAGTAATGGTGTTCATCGCATCTATTCCGAGAATAAATACCACTTGGCTCGCGACTGACTCCCGACTGAAATGCATCAGGGTATCAATGGAATAAGAAACCCCACCCCGATTCAATTCAAGTGCATCAGCTTCAATTAAATCTTCGTCGGAAAGTGCCAGCTCTAACATTGCCAGGCGTTGTTGTGCGGAAGCATTACCAGCAGCACGATGATTGGGTTGGTTGCAGGGAAGCATTTTTACACAATCTAACTGCAGCAAATCACGAGCATATCGTGCGGCGGCAACGTGACCTTTGTGAACAGGGTCAAACATGCCTCCCAGAAGGCCCAGACGAGGAATCATTGTCGGATGTGGCCATCTCCCAACACAATGAATTTTTGCGAAGTCAGACCTTCCAGCCCTACTGGCCCCCTGGCGTGGAGTTTGTCAGTTGAGATGCCTATCTCGGCACCCAGACCATACTCAAAACCATCGGCAAATCTTGTGGACGCATTCACCATTACTGAACTCGAATCAACTTCGCGTAAAAATCTTTGCGCACGATTAACATCTTCAGTCATGATCGAATCAGTATGTTGCGAGCTGTACTGATTGATATGCGCAATCGCTTCATCCACATCAGCTACCACTTTAATTGAAAGGATTGGCGCCAGGTATTCCATTTCCCAATCTTCTTCAGTTGCCGCTACAGCCTCTGGCAGTATCGCAAGCGTTCGTTCGCAGCCACGAAGTTCCACATTCTTTTCGTTTAGTGGCTTAGCCAATCTCGGCAAGACATCTTCAGCAACGTCTTCTGCCACCAGCAGAGATTCGAGAGTGCAGCATGTTCCATAGCGTTGAGTTTTGGCATTGACCACAACTGTCACTGATTTTTCCAGATCGGCTTTACTGTCTATGTAAGTGTGGCAGTTGCCATCAAGATGCTTTATCACGGGCACCCTGGCATCCTTACTAATGCGCTCAATGAGCCCTTTGCCGCCGCGCGGAACGATCACATCAACATATTCTGGCATGGTGATGAGTTTTCCGACGGCATCACGATCTGTACGATCAAGTATCTGTACCGCGTGTGGATTAAGTTCCGCAGCAACCAGGCCAGTCTCAATACATCGTGCGATAGCCTGGTTGGAATGAATTGCTTCGGAACCACCGCGCAATATCGTTGCATTGCCAGACTTGAGACAGAGACTGGCGGCCTCGCAGGTAACATTGGGGCGGGACTCATAGATGATACCGATCACACCCAATGGCACTCTCATCTTTCCGACCTGGATACCGCTGGGTCGGAACTTCAGATCACTGATTTCACCAACCGGGTCTGGCAAGGCTGCAACCTGACGGAGTCCCTCGATCATCGTGTCGATACGGGCAGGCGTCAGCTCCAGACGATCCATCAATGCCGCGTCCAGTTCTTTCTGCCTGCCAGCTTCAAGATCCAGCCGATTCGCTTCCATCAGCGCCTCACGGCTGCTATCTATCGAATCCGCAATGGCCAGGAGCGCTGCATTCTTGCTGCCGGTTGTAGCCTTGTTAATATCTGCCGCTGCCGATCGAGCTTGTGCTCCCAATTTGAGCATATAGGTTTCGATTTCGGTCATATGAGTTTCAGGGCTATTCATAGTATTTGCGTGTTAGTCGCTTTCCTGATTTGTGCACCATTCTCGTCATTTTCACAGCCGATTTACCAGAATTTCCGTAGTAAATTGCTGAAAAGAATCGAATTATACCTCAACTGGCATTAGACAGGCAGCCAGCAATAACTATATGCTCTGGTCACGATCCCTGGAATTAATCTGGCTCAAGACGCTGTAGAACAGGTAATAGCTCAATGGATGACAACACTCCCGCCGCAACATCCCATTCGACAACGAGTCCTTCTGTTCTGCAGGCATTAATTCCTGTTGGCGTGTTAATCAGCTTACTTTCCTTCTCAGTG
Source organism: uncultured Pseudohongiella sp. (assembly GCA_965227685.1). Taxonomy (GTDB): domain Bacteria; phylum Pseudomonadota; class Gammaproteobacteria; order Pseudomonadales; family Pseudohongiellaceae; genus UBA9145. Next base: position 1,370,229 of record CBDDGA010000002.1, read on the forward strand.
TATCTTTTTGGCGAAGATGCCAGTTACGGACCAAACCAAATCGCTTTATGTGTCGGAGCCGCGGTGGCGGCACTCATAGGTTGGCGTAACGGGCAAACCTGGCAGGACATAGAAAACAGCATTATCACAGGCATCTCTGTAGCCCTGAAACCCTGCCTTATACTGTTCAGTGTCGGGCTGTTAATAGGCACCTGGATTATGTCCGGTACCGTGCCCACCATGATCTACTACAGTTTATTAATTCTGGATCCTTCTATTTTTTACGCGGCTAGCTGTGTCATTTGTGCATTAATCGCATTGAGCATTGGCTCATCGTGGACTGTTGCTGGCACTGTAGGAATCGCACTAATCGGTGCTGCGGCAGGTCTTGGTCTTTCCCCTGAGATTACAGCCGGCGCGATTATTTCCGGCGCCTATTTCGGGGACAAGATGTCCCCTCTTTCCGAAACCACCAATCTGGCACCAGCCGTAGCAGGAACAGATTTGTTTACTCACATCGGTCATATGGTATGGACTACAATCCCCAGCATAGTAATCGCCCTGCTTATGTTTCTGTTCATAGGCTTAAACATTGATTCCGATTCCTCGGCCAGTGATCTGGAGATCACACTTCGATTAATCAATGAAAATTTCACGGTTAACTTCATCATGCTACTGCCGGTAGTGGTGTTACTGGTTATGGCCAACAAGAAGTTTCCGCCAATACCTACAATTCTTAGCGGAGCCCTGTTGGCGGTTGTGCTCGCTTTGATTTTCCAACGACCCGCTATCTTTGCCCTGGCTGGTGAAGCACCCAATGCGGCACTGGCGTTATTTAAAGGTACCTGGCAAACCTTATTTGACGGCTTTGCTCTAAGCAGTGGTAATGCAACGCTGGATGATCTTATGACTCGTGGCGGCATGAGCTCAATGCTTAACACGGTCTGGCTGATACTCTGCGCCATGGTTTTCGGTGCAGTTATGGACCACACGGGATTACTACGTTGCCTGGTGAATTATGCGCTTTCTTTCGTACATTCCACCGGGAGCCTGATAGCGACTACGATCGCCACTTGCATCGGCGCCAATATCATCACTTCAGATCAGTACATTTCTGTGGTGTTGCCAGGTCGAATGTACAAACTGGAATATCAGAACAGAAACCTGGACATGAAGAACCTGAGTCGAACTCTGGAAGATGCAGGTACGATTACGTCACCTCTGGTTCCCTGGAACACCTGCGGTGCGTACATGGCTGGCACTCTGGGTGTCGCCACATTCGCCTACCTGCCCTATTGTTTCTTCAACCTGATTAATCCGGTGGTGGCTGTCATTTACGGCTTTATTGGATTCAAAATCGCGCCGGCCGAAGAAGATGGGGTGGGAGAATTGTCAGCGGGCTCGACAGCTGCCTGATACCTTCAGTCAACAGCAAGCTTCAGCTCAACCACATTGCCTTCTGGATCAGTGATATAAACTGATTGTCCATGACCTTGAGCGCCATAGCGTTGAGAGAATTCTGGTGTATCTATTCCCTGATCTGACAAATACTGCTTCAGATCTGATTCGCTAATAGCCGTTATACGAAGGCAAAGATGGTCCATATTGCGGCCATTTTGCTGTGGTGCAACTCCACCCAGTCTTCCCAGTTCACTATCCACTGCAACAAGATCAATCAGTGCTTCTCCCGCACGCAATTGAATCAAACCCAGGTCCTCCAGCTCTCGCTCAACCGGGCAGTGAAGAACGTCACGGTAAAACCAGAGCATTCTCTCTACATTGCTGGCTCTCAGCACAACATGATCAATCGCTTCAATATTAATCATCTTTTAGTCCGGGTTGCCTTGCCTTAAATCGAATTTTGTAAGCGCAATTCCTCGGGATAAGGATTCATGTACCAGGAATCGGAAATGTACTGATCTGGATGTTTTCGGAAGAAATGATTTAGCAGGGTAATCGGGACAATCAGAGGAATCTGTCCAATCCGATATTTCTCAATTGTCTGCAACATCTCCTGTTTGTCATCCTTATCCAGGTAATTCTTAAGATAGCCCTGAATATGTTGTAGAACATTTACATGATTCTTCCGTGTTGCACGTATCTTTAGTGCCTCCATTAAGCTCTGCAGATAAATTTCAGAGTTTTCCTGCAGGTTGCCTTTATTGGTTGCGGCCACCAGCCTGCCCAATTCCCTGTATCTGTTCTGATCGTGACTCATAATAATCAACTTGTGACGCGCATGAAAATTGATCAAAGAAGCCAAATCCGTACCCATCTCTTGCATGGAGTGCCAGCGCCGCATGACAAATACGCGTTGAATGAAGTTCTCACGCAGAATTGCATCACCCAACCGACCTTCTTCCTCAACAGGTAAATATGGAAAGTTCTCCATCAATGTTTTTGCATAAATACCCACCCCTTCCCGAATGGGCATTACATCGTCCCAGATTTTCACCCGTTCCATTCCGCAACTGGGGGAATCTTTTTTAAGAATGTAGCCGCAGAGCTTCTTATGCCAGGCTGATTGCTCGTCTGCGCAGTTTTTCAATTGCTGAGTATAATTTCTATCGGGGTTGTCTATTTCTATGCATTGGATATCGGAACCCGAGCCGCGACTAAGTCGGATTGGCTTACGTGGGATCCCCAACCCAATCTTTAGCTCCGGACAAAAAGGAAGAAACTCAAAATATTCACCGAGAGTAGATTGGATATAGGAGTGAGCTTTATGTCCGCCATCGTAGCGAACCCGCTCCCCCAGCAGACAACTGCTGATACCAATAGGTATCTTCGCTGCAGACTCCGAACTTAAGCTCATACTGTTTTCACTCATCTTTTTGTACTTTTCTCAGAATTATTTTCGATCTCAGTGACCAATTCGGTAATCGAGAACTTACCAGCTGCAAGAGCTTCCTTTTTAGGTTTCCCCAGCTGCTTGATTCTATACTCCAGTTTCTGCGCAATGGATCTATTGGCAACCTGATGTTGAAAAACCAGCGATAGATTGGATTTAGTCCGAAAGTACTTGGCGCCTTTCGATTTACTACTTGCTGAAGCAGTGGCCGAACTGCTGGACCTATGCTCGGAGACCCTTCTTTCCACATCGGTGGTTACACCGGTGTAAAGAAATCCATCTCCACTGCGCACCATGTACACAAACCACTTACCAGAAGACGTCACGGAATGATCTGCCATCTCTCTTCGCTTAGTTTCGCCTTACCTTCTTTCTCCAGTTTATAAAGATGAGCCAGCAGAGTTTTCTTGGCCCAGGGAATCAAATGTTTGGCAACATCGTCATATACAACCAGAACCAGCTCGTCGATGTTTGCAGGTTGCACCTTCAGTAAAGCAGCGATGATTTTTGCCTCCCTCTTTCGTCGATGATCGAGGAGTTGGTTGATTTCGGCTTTCGGATCGTCCATTAAGTCGCCATGACCTGGAGCCAGAAATTTAAGATCCATAGTCAGGAGCATGTTCAGCGATTCAAAATAGTCGGACATGTCCCCATCCGGTGGCAGAATGACCGGAGTAGTGCCCTGGAGCACGTGATCACCCGTAAACAGCAAGCCTTCTTCTCGCAATAAATAGCAGAAATGATTGGATACGTGACCGGGTGTATGCAGACATTGCAGACTGAAGCCTTCCAGCTCGACAACGTCACCGTGATGCCAATCTGCTGAAGGGGTAAAACTATGATCCTGCCCCATGGCATCAGGTGCCTTTATGCCCACCAGGGTAGCTCCCGTTTCCTGTGCCAGTGGCATCGCTGCGGGAGAATGGTCTCCGTGGGTATGAGTGACCAGAATATGACTGAGGGTGCGACCATCCAGTGCATCCAGAAAACTCCGGGTCTGCTGTGGATTGATTGGGCCCGGATCGATGAGACAGAGCTGCTCTCTGCCCACCAGATAACTATTCGTACCGGGTCCGGTCATGGGTCCAGGGTTACGTCCAAGTATGCGCTGAACAGGAACTTTGAAAGATCCAAGAGGTGCTGGTACCCCCGCTTCGAAATGCATTGATTCGTCCAACTTTAGAAAAAACGCCATCATAACCTGAGCCCGGGTCAGCCAAAACCTTGCCAGCCTCAGAATCAGCCGAGACCCAGACTGAATAGTAACTACGTCTGGAGTTTGAGCAGGATTCAAGACATAATTGCCCGCTTTAAAATCAATGCCCACTCCAGAAAGCGACTCAGCGAATCTGGTTCCAAGACAGAGATCTCCTATATTGATTGCCAATTTGCCACTTTGCGACTCGCCAGCCGCGGAGGCTAGCTATTGATCTCACTGCGGATTCCCATCGGCAAGAAGCAGCCCAACCCTGACTACATTCACCATACACCAAGGAAAGCTCAAGCATGCACAGGATTCAGACATTTAACGCTATCTCAGACAAAGGATTGAGTCGGTTTTCAGCTGATAAGTACAAGGTAAGCCCGGAATGTGACGATGCGGATGCTATCTTGCTTCGTAGCCACAAACTCGACAGTTCAGTGATTGATCCCAGTCTGAAAGCCATCGCTCGCGCAGGGGCCGGAGTAAATAATGTCCCTGTAGCTGACTGTACCGAGCAGGGAGTGGTTGTCTTCAATACACCGGGCGCTAACGCGAATGCTGTGAAAGAACTGGTACTGTGCGGCTTACTCCTTGCGTCCAGAGGTATTGTGCAGGGAATCAATTTTGCCAATTCCCAGAACCAGATCAGCGACTACGGTGAGCTTTCAAAACTAATGGAAGCCGAGAAGAAACAATTCAAGGGCATGGAGATTACCGGTAAAACCCTGGGGGTCGTGGGGCTTGGTGCCATTGGTTCCCTCGTTGCCGAAATGGCTATTAGCCTGGGCATGAAAGTCCAGGGATATGATCCGGCACTTTCGGTTGAAGCAGCGTGGAGGCTGCCCAGTCAGGTTAAACGGATAGAAAACCTTAATGCTCTCGTCGCCAGCTCTGATTTTATCACTCTGCATCTGCCAGTACTGGAAGCGACCCGGGATCTGATCGATGCTGCCATGTTTGCGTCCATGCGTGAAGGAACATGCCTGCTTAACTTCGCCCGGGATGAAATTGTTGATTCTGCTGCACTGGCAAACGCACTGGAGACAGGAAAATTAAGCAAGTACGTTTGCGACTTTCCAAGACCCGAGCTAATGGGGAAAGAAAACGTTATTGCGATGCCCCACATTGGCGCCAGCACGGCTGAAGCTGAAGAGAATTGTGCAATTATGGCTGCCGATCAGCTTATGGACTTCCTGGAAAATGGCAATATAAGAAATTCAGTCAACTTTCCTCCGCTGCATCTGGATCGGGCAGTTGACGCTGCCAAGGGAACAAGGCTCGCTATCACCAACAAAAATGTACCCAAGATGTTGGGACAGATTCTTTCGGTTCTGGCAGACCAGAACATCAATGTCATCGATATGCTTAACAAAAGTCGCGATGATGTAGCCTACAACTTGATTGACCTCGAGAGCGCCCCTTCCGAAACAGCCCTGGCAGCAATCGCCGACATCGAAGATGTAGTCAAAGTAACAGTTCTCTAATATTTAATATCTCTCAGGAAACAAGCATGAAGCGTGTATACAATTTTGGAGCAGGTCCGGCCATGTTACCCACCGAGGTCATGGAGAAAGCGCAAGCGGAATTTCTAAACTATATGGACCTTGGAGCCGGGGTTATTGAAATCAGTCACCGGTCCAAGGAGTTCGATGCAATCATCAACAGAACAGACGAACTGCTGATTGAACTGGCAAACATTCCGGACAATTACAAAATTCTCTATGTCCATGGCGGCGCACAGATGCAGTTTTCCGCGGTGCCTCTAAACCTCATTAATCGCAATCCAGCCCGCAAAGCCAGTTTTGTCCTAACCGGAAACTGGGCGGTTAAAGCGAGCAAGGAGGCAGGAAAATACGGCAGCCCATTGAATATCGCCAGCAGTGAGGACAGCAATTTCAACTATATTCCTGAATGGGATAGCGCCGCTCTGGATCCGGACAGCTCATACTTGCACATAGTCAGTAACAACACATTGTTTGGTACCCGCTGGCATGAGTTTCCCAACACTGGAGATATCCCGCTGGTGGCAGATATGACTTCAGAATTTCTCTCACGCAAACTGACTATCAGTGATTTTGGTGTAATCTTCGCCGGTCTCCAGAAAAACCTGGGACCAGCTGGTTTGGCACTCGTGATCATTCGAGAAGACTTGCTCGAACACGCCCTGCCTGAGACTCCTGGCCTGCTCAACTACAAGACTTATGCAGAGCAACACTCCCTTGCCAACACCAATAATACCTTTGCCATCTATATGATGAAGCTCGTTATGGAATGGCTAAAAGAACAAGGCGGTGTAGAGAACATGGAAGCTCAGAACGAAGCCAAGGCCAGGATTCTCTACGATTGCATCGACGCTAGTGACTTTTATCTTGGCACAGCACAGGAAGCTCATCGCTCCATCATGAACGTCACCTTTACCCTGGCAAAGGATGAGTTACTGGACGACTTCCTGAAACAGGCTGAAGCACGAGGCCTTTACGCGTTGAAAGGACACCGTGCTGTAGGTGGCGCTCGCGCCTCTATCTATAACGCCATGCCTGTTGAAGGATGCCAGGCACTGGCTGACTTCATGCAGGAGTTTGAAAAATCACAGGGATAGATCCCTGAGCCCCTGCTCTCCCTGAGAGCACTCTCCCATTACTCCAGCCTGCGCATTCACGCAGGCTGGAGGTACAATGCTCGTCATGACAGCGAACCGCAAGATCATTCACGCCGATTGTGATTGTTTTTATGCCTCTATCGAGATGCGTGATAATCCTGAGCTAAGAGGGAAACCTGTGGCTGTCGGCGGCTCGCCTGAAAGACGTGGTGTGGTTGCTACCTGCAACTATGAAGCCCGGGAGTTTGGTGTCCATTCTGCAATGGCATCTGCAACCGCCAGAAAGCGTTGCCCTCAGTTAATCATCATTAGACCGGACATGGAGAAATACCGGTTGGCTTCCCTGCAAATTCACGAAATATTCAAACGCTACACAGAGATAATCGAACCGTTGTCCCTCGACGAAGCCTACCTTGATGTCAGTGAGTGCACTGAGCTTCAGGGCAGTGCGACCCGTATTGCTGAGGCTATCCGCGAAGAAGTCCGTGAAACTGTGGGAATTACTATCTCGGCTGGCATTGCACCAAATAAATTTCTCGCCAAGATCGCCAGCGACTGGAACAAACCCGATGGTCAGTTCGCTGTACTTCCAAAGGACGTTGACAAATTCGTTGCGGCCCTGCCGGTAAAGAAATTGCACGGGGTGGGAAAAGTCACTGCGAAGAAGATGCACAGACTGGGAATCGAAACCTGCGGTGATCTGAGAAAACTCAGTGAAAAAGATTTGCAGAAATTCTTCGGCAGTTTCGGTGAAAGGCTACAACAACTGAGCCAGGGAATTGATAACCGACCTGTAAAAACAGAGCGCATCAGAAAATCAGTCTCAGTGGAGAACACCTATGCCAAGGATCTCGCCGACCTGGATAGTTGTCTGGGAGAACTTCCGTCGCTCGAAGAACAGTTACATCAACGACTGGAGAGGGTTAAAAGTGACTATAGAGTCCAGAAACAATTCGTGAAAATAAAGTTCCATGATTTTATGCAGACCACTGTTGAAATGATCTCCAGCACAATTGACCAGGATAATTTCAGTAAACTGTGTAGCGATGGCTTTGCTCGTGGTAACAAGCCTGTCCGCTTATTGGGGCTCGGGGTTAAAGTGGCACCGGTGCTGGAGGAAGAGGAAGAGCCGGAAACAACCAGAGAAGCACAGCTCACATTCTTTCATGATGAGTCTCAATCATGAGTCGCTACCGTCCGCCTGCGCCCCCAAGCTCGAAATATATAACTCCAGAAGGTGAGAAATCGCTGAAGGAGGAATTACGGTATTTGTGGAAAGAAGAGAGACCCAGGATAACGCAATCTGTATCTGAAGCAGCTGCACTGGGAGACCGTTCGGAAAATGCGGAGTACATCTATGGCAAGAAGCGGTTGCGGGAAATTGACCGCAGAGTGCGTTACCTTGATAAACGACTGGAAGAAATCACTGTTGTATCTTCCATTCCTGACGATCAGAGCAAAATATTCTTCGGCGCATTCGTAAAGTTAGAAGATGAAGATGGCAAAGAATATCAGTATCGCCTTGTGGGGCCGGATGAGATCGACCCTAAAAAAGGATACATCAGCATAGACTCACCCATGGCTCGTGCACTTCTGGGTAAACGGACTCAACAGGAAGTTATAATCCACTCACCAGCAGGAGAAACTGCTTACTACATATTATCCGTTGACTACGGACAAACAGACCCAGCATGAAGCATATTTCTATCGTAGTGGTTCCCCGAGCTCTTGGCTCAGCCATTACCATTCCATTGGAAATGCTAAGTGCAGCTAATGACATTGCCCGGGCAAGCAATCGCAAATCCCTTGTTTGTCAGCTGGAGTTGGTTGCAGCTGGTGAGTTAAGCTGCCAACTAACAGGTGGCATGAGCATAAATTGCCATCGCTCCATTTTAGATGTCAAACAAAGCGATCTGGTTTTTATTCCCGGAGTGTGGCGCAAGCCAAAGCTGGCAGTTACCCAGCACCCGGAACTTGTACGATGGATCAAGAAGCAATACAACGAAGGGGCTACCCTATGCGCAGCAGCCAACGGCGCGTATTTCCTGGCAGAAACTGGTCTGCTGGATAACCGGGCAGCTACCACTCACTGGCGCTACTTTAACGATTTTGAAAAATCCTATCCCAAAGCAAGGTTGCAAAGAAAAAGGTTCACAACTTCGGCAGAGAATATCTACTGCACAGGCTCCGTAAACGCCATACGCGACATCAATCTCCATTTTATTGAGCTGCTCTATGATGCCGCGATTACTACTAAGGTAGCGCGCCATTTTACTCACGAGCTACACCGATCACTGGAATCCAGAGCGCTGGACGATGATCCCGATCGCAGCCACCACGATGAACTCATTATCGCTACCCAGGAATGGTTGCAAATTAATTTCAGCAAACCTGTAAATATTGGCGATCTGGCGGAACGGTTTAGTCTGAGCGTACGATCTCTAAATCGTCGCTTCAAAGCAGCCACTGATATGACGCCCATTCAATTTCTACAAAATTTGCGGCTGGAGCAATCGAAAGAATTGCTAAAGCAAAGCAATCTTGCGATCGCGGAAATTTCCGATGCCGTTGGATATCAGGACGCCAGCTACTTTACCGAGCTCTTCAAGAAAGTAAACGCGATGACTCCGAATGAGTATCGACAACTGGTGAGAAATAAGTTGTTTAGCACAAGCAGCTAAGCCGAAGACAAACTTCGACTTAACTTCGTCAACTACGCAGAGTTTGATTGCTGATTAAACTGATCTAGTTGTTCTTGTGTTGCTTCCTGCTGATATTTTTCTTTCCATTCGGCATAGGGCATTCCATAGACTATCTCCCGCGCCTGATCGTAATCGATTTCCAGACCTCTATTCTCCGCTTCCGCACGGTACCATTTGGACAAACAGTTTCGACAGAAGCTCGCGAGATTCATTAGATCGATGTTTTGTACATCTTTGTGGTTATCCAGGTGGGTTAGCAAGCGCCTGAAAGTAGCTGCTTCGATTTCCAGGCGCTGTTGATCATCGCTACTCATAGTGATTGAGCAGCCTCATCATCAAAATCCGTTCCCAGTTTTGCCGGTTTCTGGTTTCGATGTTTCTTGTCTATGGATTTCAGCTGTCGCTCTGCAGCATTGAAGGCGTCACGGATAGCGACATAGAGATCTTCGTGAGCATGATTATCATGTTGATCCTGATTGACTCGGACTTCTTTAATTGGCGTATGTATTTCCAGTCCGACGGAGTAAACTTTTCCTTTGTGGTGATTATTATGCGGAGAATCCAGTACAACTCGGCCAGTAATAATTTGATCACAGTACCTTTCCAGTTTTTCTATTCTTTTATTCACGGCATCTGCGATTGCGTTTGACTGATCGATGTTGTGAAACACAACTTGGAACTCATTAGTCATAAATTTCTTTCTCCTTTATTTATTGCATTAGCTTTACAGACTTATATTGGTTACTGACACTTACCTCCATTTTTGTATTGCATACTATGATTATTAATTAACTCTAAATTTATATTTCAAACTGTAAGTACTAGTAAGTATAGACAACAGACAAACCCCGACTCTGCGTATATCACAAAGAGCAGAATCAGCGAATTTCAGATTGAGTTGAGTTGAAGCCCTGAAAAGAACTTCAGGGATGAAGAAGCTTAGATGTACCGCCTCAAAGTGGGCTAAGGTGTTTCGCGAGAGCCCCACGAAACCGCGCAATGCTGGCATTGCCCCTCCTTTTCTAGATGCTTCTAGATTACCCCTTTGCCTGCTCTTTGTCTAAGACCTTTGGAGATTCATTAAGAATTATTGATTTATGCCAAAAAACACCAATGCCAGGGCTCATAAACGATCCCCAGAGGGTTATCTCGTGGATAGCTCAGCTTAAATTTGAATTGATGGGCGTTTTGCTCAAGCCATTGAAACGCTGGCGTTTCTTCAAACTCTGTGACCAATGCCGGACAATCAACTGTTCCTAAATCGATGGCGCGACCTGTGTGGTGTTCGCTATACCCCGGAGCAGCATTCACTTTCAGAATAGAATCCAGAGAGTCACCCTGATCCAGCTTACGGCGTAACAATTCATATTGATAATCGATATCCCTATAGGCAGAGATCAGGTGAATAACAATGCCATCGGTGGCGGCGGCGGTCTTCATGGAGCGCCAACTCTCAAATGCTGTGGGAGTAAGCCGCTGTGGACGGCCATAGTAGTCTGCTTCAGTATCAACCAGTTCTTCAGGAGGACGGCATAGGGGAAGTCTGCAGTCCTCTCGAAAACTTGTTGGAATTCCCAGAGCTGCATGAAGCTCTGAAATTTTAGAGAGATAGCTATCGGTCAAAAGTCGCTACTAACAGACAAGGAAAACCCGCGAATTCGGGCACTCAATGCTAAGTACAGCGCAATATCTTTGCAACTCTGAAATCTGCCTCTTCTTAGGTCTGCTTTCAACGATCTATACCGGCCTGCTTTGACTATTTTGTTGAGACTTTGTAGGCGAATGTCTAAATTACCATATTTGGTGTCTTATATGCCTTATGAGTAATTTTCCCAATCTTATTTAATTCCCACTTCAATGTTGTGAATTGGGTGAGAGCATTCAGGGAGTACAACCAATGCGCAAACTTCCACTTATTGTAGGGTTCGGCGGCATAAATCCGGCGGGCCGGAGCTCTGGTTTTCATGGCTACCGTCGTCTGGTATTTGAAGCACTGGATCGAAAGAAGCAGAACAGAACTCTGAGAAACCTTGCGGGACTTACGGCAAAAGATCCCAGCCAGGAAACTGAGTTACTTGCTGGGACATTAATTCGCAGGTTGGAACACAGCTACTTTGATTCAGCAGCAGTGCCACTCCACCAACGCGCGAACCTGTATGGGCAGCGGGATGAACCGCTAAGCTTCAGCATCAAAAAGAAGCACTTGCCCAACCCGGTACCAAAATCCTGGAATATTTCTCAGGGGAAAGATGACACACTAGTCGTTACAACCGATGACAAACTGGAAGTAATGCTGGGAGCGCAGCGAAGCAGCGACGTCAGAGCAGCGGGTCAATTACCCAGCGGCTTCAATCCTGCTCAATCATATAATTCACGAAATCATCCACGTGCGCTTCAAATGACGGTGTTTGGCGCCTCTGACGCAATTCAATCCCTGGGCATTGACTGGGATGAACTTCAGCAATCCGTACCCGCTGATCTTATCAGTGTCTACGCGGGTAGCTGTCTTTCACAACTTGACTACAACGGCAACGGAGGAATGCTACAGGCGCGGCTTCTCGGCAAGAAAGTGAGCTCCAAGCAGCTTCCTCTCGGATTAAATGAAATGCCGGGGGATTTCATCAATGCCTATCTATTGGGCAATCTGGGCACCACTGGCCACACTAATGGAGCATGTGCCACGTTTTTGTATAACTTGAAAAATGGAATACGAGACATTCAAAACGGCCTGGCACGAATCGCTATTGTAGGAGCCAGTGAATCCTGCCTCGTTCCAGAGGTTTTCGATGCGTTCGTTACTATGGGCGCTCTTGCTACAGACAATTCGCTGAGGAAACTGGATAAATTATCAGAAAATGAAGACCCGGATTTTAACCGCGCCTGCCGGCCCTTCGCGGAGAACTCCGGCTTCACGGTGTCAGAATCGGCACAGTTTATTGTGTTGATGGATGACGAGTTGGCTTTGGAGTCAGGTGCCACTATTTATGGGGCAGTAAATGATGTCTTCGTCAATGCAGATGGCTATAAGAAGTCCATCACCGGTCCGGGAGTGGGTAACTTCCTCACCATGGCAAAGGCCGCTGCAGCCACGGCAAAAGTAATTGGGGATGACCGACTCTCAAATGCCAGTTTCGTTCAGGCCCATGGCACCGGGACTCCACAAAACAGAGTCACCGAGTCTGAAATTTTAAGCAGGGTGGCCGGAACTTTTGGGATTGAGAAATGGCCCGTTGCTGCAATCAAGTCCTATTTAGGGCATTCAATCGCGTCTGCAGCTGGAGACCAGCTTATGACCTGTCTTGGAGTATGGAATGATGGCATAGTGCCAGGAATCCTTACTATCGATAACCTGGCAGACGATGTTGAGAAAGAGAATCTGGACTACTTATTGGCACACCGGGAGCTGCTAACGACAGACATGGATGCGGCCATCATCAATTCGAAAGGATTTGGTGGAAATAATGCCAGCGCATCCATTATCGCCCCGCATATCGCATCTCGCATGCTCAAGGCACGCCACGGCGAGCAGGCATTTAAAGACTATTTGACCCGAAACGAATCTGTCAGTGAAAAGACTGCGGAATATGATGAAGCTACCTGCAATGGCGAGCAGCGCACGATTTATCGCTTTGATCACAATGTGCGGGGCGGCGACGCACTCGAGTTATCACGGGATAAATTGCAAGTAGCAGGATTCAGTAAAGAGATAAGCCTGGATGTACCCGATCACTATCCCGATATGACCGGGCACTGACTCTACTTCACTTCGATGGCATGTTGCTCGGCAATTATTTCCTTCCACTGGGCAGGGCCTGTTTGGTGCACAGAAGTGCCGTTAACATCGACAGCAACGGTGACCGGCATTTCATCAACCACGAATTCGTGAATCGCTTCCATGCCCAAATCTTCAAACGCGATTACCTTTGCTTCCCGAATGGCTTTAGAGACAAGGTAAGCCGCGCCACCCACTGCCATCAGATAGACTGCTCTGTGCTTCCTGATAGCTTCAATCGCTGTTGGACCTCTCTCCGCTTTACCGATCATGCCAATAAGCCCGGTTTGCTCCAGTAATGCGTCGGTAAACTTGTCCATTCTGGTGGCAGTAGTAGGGCCAGCCGGTCCAATAACTTCCTCACGTACAGGATCAACAGGACCAACGTAGTAAATAAACTTGTTCTCCAGATTTACAGGTAGCGATTCGCCTTTTTCAAGCATCCCTAACAATCGTTTGTGCGCTGCATCGCGACCAGTCACCATGGTTCCAGAAAGCAGTAAAGTTTCGCCTGGCTGCCACTGCGCAATCTCATCCGGAGTCACGGTATCGAGATTTACCTTGCGAGCACGTGGACCAGCATCCCAGGTGATTTGTGGCCAATCATCCAGCTTAGGTGGTGTTAGCTTAGCCACACCACTACCATCCAGGAAAAAATGGGCATGACGAGTTGCTGCACAATTCGGAATCATGGCTACAGGCAATGACGCCGCATGAGTCGGGTAATCCATGATTTTAATATCCAGGACCGTGGTCAGACCTCCCAGTCCCTGTGCACCAATACCCAGCGCATTAACGCGGTCCATGATTTCCAGACGCAATTCTTCGACACGGTTGGCAGGTCCACGCGCTCTCAGTTCATGGATATCGATGGGATCCATCAATGATTCCTTGGCCAATACAGCCGCCTTCTCCGCCGTACCCCCGATTCCTATTCCTAGCATTCCTGGCGGACACCAACCCGCACCCATGGTTGGCACAGTGGCTTCCACCCAGTCGGCAATGCTATCGCTGGGATTCAGCATTACCATCTTTGCCTTGTTTTCAGAGCCACCACCCTTCGCCGCCAGTTTCACCTCAATAGTTGCACCCGGCACCATTTCCATATGGATTACAGCAGGAGTATTGTCTCCGGTATTTTTTCGGGCACCAGCGGGGTCATCTAATATTGAAGCACGCAGGACATTATCCGGCAGCAGATAGGCTCTACGCACTCCTTCATTCACCATATCGGATACAGAAATGTCTCCTTCCCACTGCACGTCCATGCCTATTTTAAGGAACACCGTGACTATACCGGTGTCCTGGCAAATGGGCCTTTTGCCTTCGGCACAAAGACGGGAATTAATCAAAATCTGAGCCATCGCATCTTTCGCGGCGGCTGATTCCTCCTTTTCGTATGCTTCGTGAACTGCATTTACGAAATCCAACGGATGGTAATAGGAAATATATTGCAGAGCATCGGCAACACTCTGAATCAGGTCTTCGTTTTTTATAACAGTCATGGGTCTGGTTTCACTGCAAGGGGAATTTTCAATACTAGCATCTTTGTCTACAGTCAGGGGCTGCAGCCGTCTATTTCTGGGTCAGAAAATCCTTTGCCTGATTGATTTTCTTGGCCAGATAGTCAGATCCACCACGATCGGGGTGCATGCGCTGCATTAAGGTTCGGTGGGCCTTAATTATCTCTTCATCTCCAGGCTCTCCCTGTAAACCCAATATTTCCAGAGCAAGCTCCCTGGTCATTACAGATTCATCGGTCACCGCTTCCGAGTCGTAATCTGATTGCGAAGAATCTCGCCACTCATCATGATTTCGATCCATATAGGCTTCAAGGATTTGAGCTGAGTCAGTATCGTGACGGCATTCTGTCCATAACCTTCGAAGGTCCGCGATTGAGAGACTACTCAACTGACTCCCTTCAAATTCGCCAAGCAAGATCACACCATCGATATCGCCAGTATCGTGATCCAATTCCATGGCCAGGAACTTAGTTCGAATCGTCGAAGTTTGTCCTTGCGATCCGGTGTTAGCCGATGCAGTCCGGCTACGTATCATCTGCCAAAACGGCAACAGCCTGAGCAAGGTTGGGAGAAAGCGCAGCAGAAATGCACCAGCCGCCCCGAGAGGAGCCAGTATAAAATGCACAGGTAGCCGCCCCATTACGATGAGTATGGCAACAACCAGAAGGGCAGCTACGATTAAAAACAGAATTTGGGTCTGGCGCTGATTGAGTTTAAATCTTTGGCTAAGCGAACGCACCGCATAGTACGCAATAACAGGAAGCAGGATTAGCGCAAGTAAGCGGGCAATCATATAACTTGTACTCGCCTGAAATCAGGACTTAATTTGCTGTTGTAGCAATTTTACAGCCTGACTGGAAGATTTGCTGTAGTCCTTTAATGCGGGTAGCCCACCCGCAGCATACACAGCTACTGCTTTTAGCAACTCGCGTAGCTGACCTGCGCTCTGAGCATCGAATTGGGAATAGGCTCCACCGGAAAGTCTGCTAAGTTCAGAAAATGTTTGCCTGGCAACAGGATCACCCTGTTCCTGAAACATAAACAGGGGCACATTGAGCAAACCCAGCTTACCGGCTTTTTGTTTTAACACATCCGGCATTTCCTCCATGGCATCGCCAATGAAAACTACACCTTTCAACTGTTTACGTTCGTTCTCTCTAATCGTATGAGAAAGTAAATGATTTATCTGAGTAGCACCTGCCTGACATTGAATTCCTGCCATCTTTTTCAGTAGCGCATCACCATCACTCTGCCAATCACTGGCATAGAATTCTCCCAGGCCGCGAAAATAACAAAGCTGAATCTGCAAACCACCTAACGATTGCGCGGTTATAAACATATCTGCTTGCAACTGCATAGCCATATCCCAGGTAGGTTGCCGGCTAGCCGTTGCATCCAGCGCAAATATCAATCGCGCCCCACTGCCCGTCTTGGGAACAGTAGCCAACTTCCCAAGAAAGTCCGCGACCTCTTTCTTACTGGCAACCGGCGCTTTGCCCGCGGCCTTAGACAACTCCTTGGAATCAGAAGAAGATTTACCGCCTGACTTGAACAAGTCTTTCATATTCAACCATGCACAAATGGGAGTGATTCCATTATATGAGAGTGCAGTTCAATGCCGCCAGCAAGCAATTGAGATATGTGCTAGCTGAAAAGTCGGTCTTAAAAGAGAAAGAAGCGACAATTTGGAATTCATATCTTTTTCGCTCAGAAGCCTTCACCTGATCTTCAGAGCAAGGCGCCAGCGCGCACAGGGAGGGGACTGAATTGAAGAAAAGCTCCAGGCGCGAATGTCTAACAGGACCTTAGAAAGGCTCCGATTAAAGCCAGCAACAGATGCTTTTGAGCTTCGGAGTCTGGCCAGCACGCTGGGTCATACTGCGCTTCGATTGAAGTCAGCAACAGATGCTTTTGGGCTTCGGAGTCTGGCCAGCACGCTGGGTCATACTGCGCTTCGATTGAAGTCAGCAACAGATGCTTTTGGGCTTCGGAGTCTGGCCAGCACGCTGGGTCAGAGAGTGTAAGAGAAGTGAGTTGGTGCGGACGGAGAGACTTGAACGAAGCACCCTTGATCAGAAAAGCATATAAAGTTCTCTTGAGCCAAAAAAGAGGCAGAAATTCAGAAACTTAGCGTCTTCAGGTTGTCGTTGCCGATACTAGCTGAAATAATCAGTTATCGGAGGCAATTATGGCTAAGTACTCGAAAATTGAGTGGACGCACCACACTTTTAATCCTTGGTGGGGTTGCACCAAAGTATCTCCTGCTTGTGATCACTGTTACGCAGAAACTTGGGCGAAACGAGTAGGTCACGGCGTGTGGGGACACCGTTCCCCACGACGGTTTTTTTCGGATAACCACTGGCGAGAACCTCTCAAATGGAATCGGGAAGCTGAAGCTGATGGCGAACGGCGCCGAGTTTTCTGTGCTTCTATGGCTGATGTTTTCGAACGAAGAGCAGATCTCAATCCTTCTAGAGAGCGACTTTGGGAATTGATCGAAGCGACCCCATGGTTGGATTGGTTACTGCTTACAAAACGCCCTCAAAATCTAAAAGTCTATTTGCCATGGAGCCAGTTACCGAGCCATATATGGCTTGGTGCCACTACCGAAAATCAGAGATTCTTTGATAAGAGGATAGAGCATCTACTTTCAATTAACTCCTCAGTTCATTTTCTCTCTTGCGAGCCTTTACTCGGCCAACTAGATATATCCTCATATACTTCGGCTGGAATCGATTGGGTTATCGCTGGCGGTGAAAGTGGGCATCATGCGCGCCCTATGAACCCGTCGTGGCTAAAGAATCTTCGAGACCAGTGCGTAGATGCAGATATTCCATTTCATTTTAAACAATGGGGTCACTGGTCCCCTGAAGCTCCAGTTGGCTCTCGTCGCGCACAAACCATTCAAATAGCAGACGATGACAAGTTGATAACAATGTTCGGCCTTGGCAAAACTGGAGCAGGACGACAACTTGATGGACTAACGTGGGACGGATTACCCAGTTAGGGAATTTGACAAGAACCTAAGTCATGGAAAAACAGCTTTCGTTCGATCAAGTTAGTGAATGGCCTGAACTGCCAGCCCAAGGCAATGTTGTAACGATCCCATCGCTAGGCAATAAACCGATTTGGACGGAAACCAAAGCAAAACTCATTGCAGACTATTTGCGATATTTTCTATTCATTACAAAACATGGAACATACATCGATGGGTTCTCTGGTCCACAATACGCTGAAATGGATGAAGCATGGGCGGCAAAGCTTGTACTTGAAATGGAACCCAAGTGGCTTCGAAATTTTTACTTATGCGAGTTGAGCAAAACTTCATATGACGCCCTAAGATCGCTAGTCGAAGCGCAGCCCGAGGTTAAAAAACGAGTTATCGAAACCCACCAAGGTGATTTCAATAGATATGTTGAACAAGTATTAGCTTCCGGCAGGATAAGTGATGCTGAAGCGACGTTTGCTTTGCTGGATCAGAGAACTTTCGAATGCGAGTGGTCAACGGTCACTCAATTGGCCAACCACAAAGGAGCGGGGAGAAAAATCGAGCTATTCTATTTTTTCCCTACAGGCTGGATAAACAGAGCACTAGCAGCTCAGAAAGATGAAACTGTGCTTGAACGATGGTGGGGAGATCATTCCTGGAGAGACTTGAAGGACAAAAGACCTCATGCCCAGGTTGAAGCGATGAATAAGAAAATTCGGGACCTCGGTTACGCTGATGTAAAGAGCTGGCCAATTACTAAACGCGAGGGAGGTGAAGGCAGGGTTATGTATCACATGATCCATGCTACCGATCATAATGAAGCACCGAAATTAATGTATCGCGCTTACCGAAACCTTGTTGCAGACACAGCTACTGAAGTTGAACAAATGGAGCTGGATTACGGAATAGAACCTACCGAGTTGGAAAATACAAATAACTCTAGCACGAAGTGAAATAGCTACTAGACAAGGGTTGAGTAATGGAGATTCGATATGAAATCCAAGTACAGACTTCTAAGTAAGCATTCCGAAGCAACTGGCTATACAGTTAAGGCAATGGAAAGAAAAATTGAACGAGGTGATTGGATTTACGGAAGAGAATATTTGAAAGCGCCTGACGGTCGCATTCACGTAATTGTTATCGGCTATGAAAGATGGGTTGAATCTAAATCGTTGTTCCGAACTCGCAATGCAATGAGATAATTCGGAATTGATATTCAATAACCCTATCGCAGTCTACAAATCTGCAACCAAATCAAACTAGGTTTACAGAAAAACTATGCCACGAGTATGCCAGCATAGATTCTTAAAAATAAAAATTCTTTATTTTCAATAGATTACATGGTGCGGACGGAGAGACTTGAACTCTCACACCTTGCGGCACTGGAACCTAAATCCAGCGCGTCTACCAATTCCGCCACGTCCGCACGAATTCGGGAGCAATCTCTCCCGGAAGGCCGCGTATTATACCGAAACCGAGTGCATTTAAAAGAATCCAATTACCTGAATTTAGCTGGGTACCAGGGACGTGCTTGCCAACTACGCGAAAGCTATACTAGCCCTCTTTACTACTCACAGAACAGGAAACACCTATGGCCGATCTCAATGTCTCAATAAGCGAAGGAATCGCTACTCTCACCATGAACAGACCTGAAGCTCGCAATGCATTGAGCATGGAAATGCGGGCCATGTTGGCTGACGTACTACATGACATTGAGCTGGATGATTCGGTGCGCTGTGTTGTACTGACAGGTGCTGGCGACCACTTTATGGCAGGCGGCGATGTCAAAGGGATGGGCGAATCAATCAAGAAAACACCCGATGAAATCCGCAAGGAATTCGTACTCAGAATTCACGACCTGCACCCTATCATGTTTGCGATGCGTCGCATGAGAAAGCCAGTAATTGCGAGTTGTCGCGGTGCTTCTGCCGGCGCCGGGGTCAGTATGGCTCTCGCCTGTGATCTGGTTATAGCAGCGGATGACGCTTTCTTTACGTTAGCTTATTGTCGAATTGGTACCAGCCCCGATGGCTCTTCGTCTTTTCACTTACCTCGCGCCGTTGGCATTAAGAAAGCCATGGAAATTGCTCTACTTGGCGATCGTTTTGGCGCTCAGGAAGCGAAAGACATCGGTATGATCAACTACGTGGTTCCTGCAGCTGATCTTGAAAATGAAACACGGAAACTGGCGAGTCGGCTGGCAAACGGTCCAACCCATGTTTATGGCAACACGAAAGCTTTGTTCTACCGTTCTCTGGAAAGCGAATTCGAATCTCAATTACAGGCTGAAGCGGAGTACTTCGCCGATTGCGCATCACGAAAAGATTTTCATGAAGGTGTTACCGCATTCATTGAAAAGCGGGAACCTAACTTTACCGGGGAGTAACGAGAAAGGTGCTAGCCCTTCAGGGGCTTCCGGCTGGGCTAGCCAAACTTCGCTGCAACGCCTCAATATTTTCTTGCAAGCGGAACAAACTCTCATTGATCTGTAATCTATGAGCATTAACAGACTCCAGAGTCTGTTCGATGTATTCAATACGGCCGACGAGGCCTAACACAGTGCTATCACCGCTGTTTAATGCTTCACGAATCGATTGAAGATCACCACGCATTGTGGCGAGCTCAGCAACATCAGCGTCGAGGGTCGTCATCGAAGCACTCACCTGATCGAATGCATCATCCAGAGCATTAACCTGCGCCTGGGTGGACTGGAGAGACTCATTCGTTGTTGCCAGTTGCTGCGAGTTATTATTAGTAACTTCATCCTGACCTTCGTTTACCAGCTTCAGGCGTGCAATCTCGCCCTTGAACTCTTCGAAATCCCGATTATTGGCACGCCAGTTAGCCCACAATAAGTCATATTGCTCTATGGTTTGCTCTATATTCTGCATGAGCGTGTTGTCAGACTCTGCTGCACTCTCGTCAACCAGAGCCAGTCGAACTTCCAAATCACTGATACGCAGATTGGTTTGCCGTTCATTGGTCTGGTAGAGCTCATAGAAATAGTAGGAACCGTAGCCACCCGCTCCTGCAGCCACTGTCAGCAGAAACACCATGATACGCATGGGCCAACTACTCACCTTGACTTTCTGGGTGGCGTAACTGGGGCGCACGATTTCCTGACCCTGAGCCCGACGACTGCTCTGAAAGGTATCCAGATCGTCCCGATCTGGCACCAATGGCGGGATATCTCTCAATTCGTCATTGTCGTTCATGGAGCTATTATCCTAGATACGGGCTGGTTCCGCTATCCCTGCAAGCACGCTATATCCGGGCATAGCACGGACCAGGGGCCGGTGATAAACTGCCCTGAGCTTACCTGATTTGTAGCCGATAACCTGCTACAGGTATAACAATAATTAGATTCAAAGCTTGAGGGTATTGCCATGGAATTAGACATCCTAATTGCCTATCTGTTTCGCTGGATACATTTCTTCGCTGGAGTAGCCTGGATAGGGCTTCTTTACTACTTCAATTTCGTCCAAACCGAATACTTTAAGGAAGCCGATGCGCCTGCCAAAGCGTCGGCTATTAGCAAACTGGTTCCAAGGGCACTTTGGTGGTTTCGCTACGGTGCTCTGTTTACCTTCCTTTCAGGTCTTGGTCTTGCAGGCTTTCTCGGAGCAGCGGTCAATTTCTACATCATTGTGGGCATGCTATTGGGCACGCTCATGTTCCTCAATGTATGGCTGATTATCTGGCCCAATCAAAAAATAGTGATTGCATCCAATGAACAGGTCCTTGGTGGTGGCGAAGCCGATCCAGCAGCTGCCGGAGCCCTGGCCAAAGCGGGCCTGGCATCCAGAACCAATACCTTGTTCTCGCTTCCCATGCTGTTTTTCATGGGTGCTTCAGCCCATCTCGGTGGCTATGGTCGTGTACCAATGGCATCCGAAGGTGGTGTAAGTGAGTTGGCCATGGTTCTTTCAATCTTGATTATCCTGGCATTGGAAGGCAATGCTATCAAAGGCAAGATGGGGCCTATGACTTCTGTAGTAGGCGTAATTCATTGCGGTGTAGCGCTTGCGATTATTCTGCTATTGCTAATGCAATTTCTCTAAACTTAGCGTTAGAAACCACCTCGATTGAATTGAACGTTTTCAAATGGGCTGCCTGAGGCAGCCCTTTTTCGCCTTATGACTGTCACCGAATTCTGTTAAAATAGTCATTTCGTTACACCCTCACCTCCCATCTTACAAATAACCCTTGTTATTGCATGGGTATGGTTGAAGTGTTGCCGAATAATCGTTCCCGTACTCGTTGTTCATGAAGAGGATATTATGAAGCTCGAACTACCCGAATTACCCTTTGCCAAAGACTCCCTTGCACCACACATGTCTTCCGACACCCTGGACTTCCACCATGGTAAGCATCACAACGCCTATGTGGTAAAAGGCAATGAATTGCTGGAAGAAGCTGGCGTTAACGCAGACAGCCTGGAAGAACTCGTGAAGAAAACTGCCGAAGCCGGCGGCGCACTGTTTAATAACGTCGGCCAGCACTACAATCACAGCTTTTTCTGGAACAGCATCAGCCCTGAAGGTGGAGGCGCACCTGATGGGGAAATCGCAGCTGCGATAGATGCCAGCTTTGGCAGTTTTGATAATTTCAAAACGGAGTTTGTAAATGGCGGGGTTGGCCAATTTGGAAGCGGTTGGGTATGGCTGGTTGCCGATGGCGATACTTTGAAGATCGCCAAATCCGCCAATGCAGAAACGCCTCTCACGGACGGCTTGAAGCCAATACTAGTGTGTGATGTCTGGGAACATGCTTACTACCTGGATTTCCAGAATCGCCGCCCTGATTTCCTGGCTTCTTTCATCGATAATCTGGTGAACTGGGACTTTGCTAACCAGAATCTGGCGTCATAAGCCTATCACTTTATCGACCAACTGCCCTGGCCAGCCATTAGATCACTGCTATTGGCTGGCCAATGCTTCTCTTAGCTCAACCAGCTGCTCTCGTTCTCCATATTGTCCGAACAGACCACTCAACGTTTGTCGTGCCAGATCCGGATCCTCCTGAGCCTGAATCTGTACCAGTAACAGTCCGGCTTCATAATGTTGAGGCATAGATGTCGGAATTGAACCAAGGCTGACAATTGCTTCACCCAGGTCTCCGCGCATCATATACAGCATACCTGAACTGAGCTGCACATCCGCCAAATCTGGTTGCAGTTCATTTGCCTGCTGGATGTATCTTGATGCTTTGTTCAGGTCTCCGGCTAACAGAAACGCCCTGCCGGCTCTGCTATGCAATCCTGCACTTTCAGGATTTGCCTGCACGCCAGTTTCCAGTGTCTGCAGAGCAGCTGGTGAATTTCCCAGATAATCGTAAATCGAAGCCAGATTCAGATAGGCCTCTATACCACCCGAGTCAGCGAAAATAGAACGCCTGTAGAACTCCGCAGCAAGTTCATAATCACCTCGCTCTGCATAACTGTTCGCAAGGTTGTTCAATGGAGTCGAACTAAGGTCAGGATATTTGTTTACGACAGTTGTCCAGAAAACAAGATCATCTCGCCAGACACTTTTGTAAGCGTAAGATTGCAGACTCACAAAAACCAGTAATAGTGTTGAAGGGGCCAGCACCATGGCAACATGAGTTATGCGAACAATCCAGGTCGCCAGAATCCAGGCAGCCACCACAAACAGCCCCATAGTGGGTATATAACTGTACCGATCGGCATATGCCTGCTCACCAATTTTTACTAATCCAGACACCGGTGCCACCGAAACCAGAAAAAAGAGTAGCGACAGTACAATCAACGGCATTGACCAGTGGGTCCGGTATCTTAATAGAATCAATGTTGTAACTATCAGGAATAACAATCCGGGAACCAGGTTCACCAATCCTGTATACACCAGTTCCTGGGGATAGAAAGGCGAAAATTCGACAGGCCAGACAAACGAGATCAGGTAGTGTTGCAAACCTGCCGCAATCGTCGATATTTTCTGCACCAGAGTCACCGACTCAAGACGACCTGGTGTCTGAGATAACAGGGTAAGTAGCATTGCCGCGAACATCGTCAGAAAAAATGGTAACTTTTCTATTAACAGACGCCTGAGTGCCAAGCCAGGTTTTTTCTGATGAACAATTTCCTCGTAATGAAGAAGACATACGTCAAAAAGAACTAATGCCAATGGCAAGCTCACGGCCATTGATTTCGACATCAGGCTGAAAACGAAAAACAGATATGTCAGCCCGTAACGTAATACATAGTTCTCAGATTTATTGAGACAATAACTAATCAGCGCCAGCAAGTAGAAGAAGGCGCAAAGCAGATCTTTTCTCTCCGCCACCCAGGTTACTGACTCCACATGCTGCGGGTGAGCAAGAAACAGCAATCCTGAAAATACTCCAACCCATTGTCCAAAGCTCAACCCCAACCTGGTAGTGGTCATAAGCTTTCTGACTTCTATGGGCAGTTCTCTGCCTGATTGAACGACGTTCACAATAACTGTTGCTAACATCGCAACAAGTAAAGCATTCAGGGCGTGCAGTATCGAATTATCTATTTTGTAGCAAAGTGCAAAATCATCACAGAATGCGTATTCAGGCACAAAGCTTAACCAGGTCAAAGGATGCCAGTTTGCCATTCTCACTTCGGTGAACATGGCTACCAGATTCGACAGGTTAGGGTTGGTTACCCAGGGATTTTCTACGGTGTAACTTCGGTCATCCCAGTTCAGCAACTGATGATCACTAGTGCCGCCATAGATAAGCAGGCTCAACAGCAGGAGAACTACTGAAAGCTTAAAGTAAAATGCTGAATTAGCGCGCAGCACGCCGCTGCCTCTTGGCAAAGCGTTCACTTCGATGCAAACCAAGCTGGCTGAATTTGTATTCCAGAGTAGTCAGCATTACACCCAGACCATATTTGACGGAGCGACCCAGGCTAATTGAAGATGAGTCTTTCATATAACGCGTCGGGCAACTGACCTCTCCCATGGCAAACCCGTTAGCTATCACCTGCACCAGCATTTGATTGTCAAATATAAAATCATCGGAATTATGCTGGAGAGGCAGGGACTCTAGAACAGTGCTGGAGAAAGCACGATATCCACTGTGGTATTCAGATAGTTTGTATGGAATCAGAAAATTCTGGTAGGCCGTTAAAAACCGATTAGCAAGGTACTTATATAGCGGCATTCCACCAGCCAAAGCTCCAGTCCCCAATATTCTTGAGGCGATGACCGCATCATAGACTCCCTGCGCAATCATCGAAGCCATGGCGATTACAAGCCTGGGCTCATATTGATAGTCAGGATGAACCATGACCACCACATCTCCACCTAACTCAAGTGCTTTCTTGTAGCAGGTCTTCTGGTTCGCCCCATAGCCCATATTGTCGCGGTGTCGAATAACATGAACACCAGGCAGCTTTCTTGCCATCTCCTCCGTTCGATCGACGCTAGCATCATCAACCACGATGACTTCATCAATGACATCGTGCGGAAGAGCACGAAACGTCCTCTCCAGAGTCTGCTCTGCGTTGTAAGCAGGCATTACCACTACAATCTTCTGGTCATTGATCATTCTTCATCCCTGGTTACAGGAGTTGCCTGCACAGAAATAACAGCACCCTTACTCATCATGGTACTAACAACTAACTCCAATAATGCAGGTAGGCTTAGAGCTATAGCAAGCGGGGTGTAAAGTAAAATTCCCAGTATGGCTGCAACTGATGGCTTCCCATGCAACAAGCCATAGAGTTGATTCGTAGGTAACAGGGGCAATGCGTTTAACGAACTTTGAAGAAATCCATAGCAATTCTGGTCAAGGGAAAACGTGTTTTCAGCTTCTACCTGAAAATCCGCAGCCCGCAAACTTGTGCGCAAGGAATTCGGAGTGAAGTGGAATAGATGTCGAGGCAAATCCAGGTGGAACCAATTGGACCGAAACAAGCGTGCCTGAAAACTGTCAAAATTTGGCACTTCAATAAACAAACAGCCATTATTTACCAATAGTTGATGACACTTAATCAAGTTCTCAACTGGATCAGGCAGATGTTCCAGTACATGCCAGATAACAATAATGTCAAACAATCGACCCGACGCTATCAGGTCATCCAGAGAGAGATCTTCCACCCCTTCGATTTCATCGAATCCAGCATTTGTCCGCTCGATACCCAATACATCGGCGCCTGCGTCTTTGAATCCCTGCAGCAATACTCCCCGACCGCAGCCCACATCCAATACACGCAGATTTCCGAACCCACCGTGTTGGCGCAATAAACTGGATGCTCGTCGGCGACCGCCAAATCGGGTCCAGGCTTCAATCAACGGGTTGAATTTCGCGTCAGTAGAACTGTAGTACTCCTGTGAATATGCAGCGTCCAGTTGCTCTGCATCAGGCATAGGCGAATCCCACACCAGTTGGCAGTTGCTGCAACGCTGAAGCTCGTAACTTCCACCCCCTTCAGCGGAAACAGGAAACAGGGTTTCAAGTTCCGGAGTCTCACACTGACAGTAAGCCTTATCCATCCCATTCTCTAATCAGAAACCGGTCTTCTAGTATATCGGTTACTCTGGCCCTCAACCCCAACCAGATCCCAAAAAAGAAAACGCGCTCATTAGCATCGAAAGTAGCGGGCTAACCAAGTACAGGGACTATCAGATTACGTTCTGGAGGCAGGATAAATGCTCCATAACGAGAAGAGCCCCAGTTTTCGAGCGCAGTGTATAGAAACATACATGAGCATCGAAAAGTGGGGCTCGACGAAGTTAGGGAGTATTTAGACTACTCCAGGGGGCGATTTTTACATCATGCCGCCCATTCCGCCCATATCCGGCATACCACCACCCGGAGGCATAGCACCCTTCTCTTCAGGCAGTTCAGAAACCATCGCTTCGGTAGTGATCATAAGACCAGCTACGGAACCAGCAGCTTGCAATGCGGTACGAGTCACTTTTGCTGGATCGAGAATACCCATATCCAGCATATCGCCGTATTCACCTGTTGATGCGTTAAAGCCAAAGTTACCTTCACCTGCTTTAACCTTGTCCAGAACAACGGAACCTTCTTCACCGGCATTCTCAACAATCTGACGCAGAGGAGCGGCAACTGCTTTCAGCAACAGAGTAATACCTACGTTCTGATCTTCGTTGTCACCAGTAAGCCCTTCAACCTTCTGCAGAGCTCGAACCAATGCAACACCACCACCAGGCACCACACCTTCTTCGTTAGCAGCACGAGTTGAATGCAATGCATCTTCTACGCGGGCTTTCTTCTCTTTCATTTCAATTTCAGTGCCAGCACCAACTTTGATTACGGCCACACCGCCAGCCAGTTTGGCCACGCGCTCCTGCAGCTTTTCGCGATCGTAGTCTGAAGAAGTTTCTTCGATCTGTGCACGAATCTGATTAACTCGACCTTCGATGTTCTTCGCATCGCCTGCGCCATCGATGATAGTTGTGTTTTCTTTGCTTACCTGAACTCGTTTGGCACTACCCAGATCTTCAAGAGTAGCACCTTCAAGGCTTAGACCTACTTCCTCAGAAATCACAGTACCACCAGTAAGAATCGCGATGTCTTCCAGCATAGCCTTGCGACGATCGCCAAAACCAGGTGCCTTAACAGCAGCTACCTTTACAATTCCGCGCATGTTGTTAACTACCAGAGTTGCCAGCGCCTCGCCTTCAACATCTTCTGCTATAACCAACAGTGGACGCCCAGCCTTTGCAACATTTTCCAGCAGTGGAAGCAAATCACGGATGTTGGAAATTTTCTTGTCGTATAGCAATACGAAGGGGCTTTCCAGATCGGCCATCATGTTATCTTGATTGTTAATGAAGTATGCAGAAAGGTAACCGCGATCAAACTGCATACCTTCCACAACGTCCAGTTCGTTTTCAAGACCAGAACCATCTTCAACAGTGATTACGCCTTCTTTGCCAACCTTGTCCATAGCGTCTGCGATGATCTGACCAACCTCACTGTCAGAGTTCGCGGAAATGGTGCCTACCTGGGCAATAGATTTGGAATCCTTACATGGGGTTGAAAGCGCACTGACTTCTTCAACCAGAGCACCGACAGCTTTGTCGATACCACGCTTAAGATCCATAGGATTCATGCCTGCAGCTACAGACTTAAGACCTTCATTAAGAATAGATTGAGCAAGTACGGTTGCTGTTGTTGTACCATCACCAGCTACATCAGAGGTTTGGGAAGCAACTTCCTTAACCATCTGGGCGCCCATATTTTCAAACTTGTCTTCGAGTTCAATTTCTTTAGCAACTGAAACACCGTCCTTGGTTACGGTTGGCGCACCAAACGACTTATCAAGAACAACGTTCCGCCCTTTTGGCCCTAGGGTCACTTTTACAGCATCAGCCAGGACATTCACGCCCTGTAATAATTTTTGGCGTGCTGAGTCGCCGAATTTCACATCTTTAGCCATCTCTAATATTCCTATTACTTAATCTTTAGAATTGGTGGAGATCTAGGATCTGAATCTAATTAAGACTCAATCACTCCGAAAATTTCGCTCTCGTTCAGAATCAACAGCTCTTCTTCACCGATCTTCACGGTGTTGCTGGAATACTTTCCGAACACAACAGTGTCTCCAACCTTAAGATCAACAGGTTGGGTATCACCATTCTCAAGGCGCTTACCTGGGCCGACGGCGACGACTTCGCCCTGAGCTGGTTTTTCTGTGGCGGAACCCGGTAATACGATTCCTCCAGCGCTAGTTGTTTCTTCTTCCGTGCGACGTACTACCACACGGTCTTGTAAAGGCCGGATATTCATTCAAATCACTCCTGAACAATAGATTTGATTAATAGATCTGAGGAAAAGGTGGATTCACGCAATGCAGCCCCCTATCCCACTTTCCAATTTTTTCCTGCAGGGCACGAAAAACGGTGCTCTGCAGCGGTTAATGGTTGTCTCGCTTTATGGGGATCAATGATAGAAATTCAATACAAAAACCCCTTACTCCATAAGATTTTTTACAATCATGGAGCAATAAATCTCTATCTCATTGTTTTCAATACGTTTTTATTCTTCTCTATCAGGCTCGGAATCAGCCAATTTAGGGTCATCAGGGCGTGAATACTCTCCTTCATAGACATTGCCTCCATGCTCAGAGCTGCTGCGATGGGATCGATACTGAAACCCGGCGCTGCCAGCCCCTCCCATGGTGTGCACCACACCTGCCCGGATAATTCGCTGAGCCAATGGTCTGCGGAGTGGCCCCGTTAACAGCATGAACCCGATTGCATCAGTGAGGAAACCGGGAGTAAGTAGCAAGGCACCCGCTCCAGCCAGCATCATGCCTTCAACTATCTCCTGTGCTGGCAATTGGCCCGACGCCAATCGCTCATTGGCTCGCAGCAATGTAGAAAATCCCTGTTGTTTCAGAACCTGAATTCCAATGACCGCTGTTAGCACCACAAGACCCAAAGTGGTAAATCCACCAATCTCATCTGCTACTTCGAATAACAACAGCATTTCGATCAAGGGAATAGCAATGAATGCGGGAAAAAGAAAGCGCACCTAAGTCTCCTGTTAATTAGTACCATGACAGCCTATCATGTCTGACCAAATGAAATACTCACATTGTTCAGGTTATGCATGACTAAGCAGGATATGAATAACCGGGAAAAAATCTGGCAGGTAGTTGCCCAAATCCCAAAAGGAAAAGTTGCCACCTATGGTCAGGTAGCGAAACTTGCTGAGCTTCCGGGTTATGCTCGCTACGTCGGATACACCATGAAGCATCTCCCAAAAGGCACTAAGCTTCCCTGGTTTCGCGTAGTAAATTCTCAGGGTCGCTTGTCTTTTCCCCGTGATAGCTCCCAGTATCAAACGCAAAAATCAAAACTGGAGTCAGAAGGAATAGTTTTTATAAATGGCAGATTTTCTCTTAAGAAATACCAGTGGGAAATTGTCTAGGCAGGCTTGGTACTCGTAGATTGCAAGTTGCTGTCGGCCGGCTCACTGTCGCTATCAGATTCCGTAACCCCGTTCCAGGGTGCCACTTTAAAGAGCAGCAACATTCCCGGAATCGCAAGCAGCATGCACAAATAGAAAAATGGTGTATATCCTATTGCCTCTACAATTATTCCCGAACTGGCACTGGCAAACGTTCTGGGTAGTACGCTTATAGCTGTCAGCAAAGCCAGTTGAGTAGCTGCAAATGCCGGAGAGGTGGAACGGGCTATGAATGCCACCAGAGCAGCAGAGCCAAGCCCCACACCTATGTATTCTGCAGACAGTGCAATAGCCAGTGCCCAGGTGTTATTCCCTATCTCCGAAAGCAATGCAAAACCAAAAATCGTGGAAATTTGGACACAACCAAAAATCCAGAGCGCGCGGTTGATACCCAGCTTTATCATCCATATACCGCCAAGAATTCCGCCGACTACAGCCCCCCACAAGCCGGCATTCTTTCCTACCAAACCTATCGTCGTCAGGCTGAAACCAATATCAATCAGAAATGGTGTCTGCAAGGCGACAGCCATGTTGTCGCCAAGTTTGTAGAAGAACATGAAGAGAATAATAAGCGCCGAACCTCTCCAACCATTACGCTGAGTGAATTCCGAAAACGGCTCAATTACCGCTTGTCGAAGATTACGCGGCACCACTTCTGCTTTTTGTTCAACGAAGAAAAATGTGGCAATAATGCTGACGATCATGAAGGACGCAATCATCATAAAAACCAGCTCCCAATCGAAGCTGTCGGCAAGAATGAGCCCCAGAGCACCAGGAATCAGACCAGATATTCGATAAGCCTGAACATGAATAGAGTTTCCCAAACCGAGTTCGTTGTCTTCCAGCAATTCCCTGCGGTAGGCATCCAGCACTATATCCTGGCTGGCTGAGAAGAACGCCACAATCAGGCAAACAGTGGCGATTAGGCCAACTGAATTTTCCGGTTGTAGCCAGCCCAACGCTCCGATCGAAATCAGCAAAGATATCTGGGCCACGAGCATCCAGCCTGTGCGACGACCAAGCACTGGCGGCATATAACGATCCATAAAAGGGGCCCAGACAAATTTCCAGTTGTAAGGAAGCAGGATCAGTGAAAACAAGCCGATGGTTGCCAGATCAACACCTTCCGTGCGTAACCAGGCAGGCACCAGCTGAAACAGCACATAAAGCGGAAATCCGGACGCAAGTCCCGTAAAAACGCACGTGAGCATTTTCGGACTCAGAATTGCCTGAAGTAGGCTTTCACTGGACTTGGTAGCTTCGGAAGTCATGTTATTCGTATCAAAAAATCAGTCTCGGAAGTTATTGTATTGCAGCGGAATATCCAGTTTTGCTTCTTTCAGCATCGAGATGACACTTTGCAAGTCATCCCGTTTCTTGCCAGTTACCCGCAATTTCTCGCCCTGAATAGCAGTCTGAACTTTAATTTTCGTTTCCTTAACCATCTTTACAATCTTTCGGGCAAGCTCAGACTCGATTCCTTGTTGCACAGTTACTACCATTGATGCTTTCTGGCCACTGATTTCGACATCTCCTTCTTTCAGCGCTTTAGTATCTATACCTCTTTTGACCAGCTTCCCTCGCAGAATATCCAGCATCTGGTGCACCTGAAATTCAGCTTCAGCTGAAACTTCCACATTTGACGCTTCGTTCAATGAAAACTTGGCCTCAACACCTTTGAAATCAAAACGATTTCCCACTTCCCGGTTTGATTGATCAATAGCATTGTTTATCTCATGCATATCGACCTCAGATACAACATCAAAAGACGGCATTGTGATATTTTCTCCTCTAGTGGTGGGTACTTAACCCTCTTCTCTGGTTCGTATTGAATCGAGAACAGTCTGAACTAGAATAAGATTGTCTTCGGCCAGTCAGTTTAGTAGTTCCTGGAGCTACTAAACTGGAGATAATTCGAGCTTGAATATTTCAGCCAAATTTGTCTAACTGGTTCTCAATATATCGATAGTTTTTTGTGAATAATAAGCAGTCTAACATCAGCGTGCACATTACTTGTACCAACCCGGAAATTCAGGAAGGGTTTTGTATCCAGGGGCTATACTTCCCTGGAAACACTGGCTTGATTTCAAGTTCAACCAAAACGGACATAGCAGAGTTTGAGCAGTAGATTGAGCATGGATATCCAGGATTTCTTCGCCAATATAATTGAATCGATGCCATCGGCACTGATTACAGTAGACTCCCAACTGCGAATCAAGCACATAAATACCAATGCGCTACGAATAAGTTGCCTGGGTACTAACGAAGTAAGTCATTCTCTGGTAGATGAAGCCTTCCCAATGCTGGCGGATTTCAGAGACGATATTAATGTTGCACTTGCGCAACGAACAACTGTCACTCTGGATAAGGTGGAATACATCAGTGAGGATCTGAAAAACTACTACAAAATTACCTGTTATCCACTGGATACCTTTGAGAACGTCACTGTCGTTCAGATAGACGATATAACAAGTCGCGAGTTATTGGAGCAGAGAGTACTGCAAACAGAAAAAATGCATTCCCTGGATGGCCTGGCCGCAGGGATAGCTCACGAGGTCAATAACCCCTTGAGTGCAATTATCAATGGTATTCAAAATATAAAACGCAGGCTTGAATCAGATCGCCCAGCCAACGTATCAGTATCGAATGATCTGGACATAGATCTCGAAACCCTCAATCAATACTTGTTCCGAAGAGAAATCAGCTTTTTCCTGGATTCCATTGAGGAGGGGGCGTTCAGGGCAAGTAACATCGTCACCAATATGCTGAAATTCAGCAAACCCAGTGGCTATTCCAGGGAACCTTGTGACATCAATCAGCTGATTGAGCAGTCGATTAACTTTGCCATTAAGGACTTCGAGCTACATGAAGACAGTAGCATCAGCACGACCCAAATCGATACAGACTTTGCAAGTGATCTTCCGAAAGTAAAGGCACTGCCGGTAGAGTTGCAACAAGTTTTTGTTAATCTTCTGCAGAATGCTCAGCAAGCTATTGATTCTCGAAAAGAAAAGGAAAGTGGGGATTATAAGGGGAAAATTGTCCTGGAAACCCGACTCGAAGGGGAAGATGTAATAGTGACTGTTGGTGACAATGGCATTGGCATGAATGATGATGTAGTAAGGAAAGCCTTTGACCCCTACTTCACTACTCGCCTGCACTCGGGAGGAACAGGTCTGGGACTCTCTACGGTCTACAGAATCATAAATTCATTGCTGGGTGGTGAAGTAGAAATTCGCAGCGCCAAAGACCTCGGCACCCAATTCATCATAACTCTTCACCAATAAAGCTTTCAGTTCAAAGTACCAACTGCCGAATATCCGAAAGCATACGAGACAGGTAGTCAGCGAACAAACCTCCATCCAGACCGTTTACGGCTTTGTGGTCATAACAAAGAGTAAATGGCAGCATTTTCCTGGGTTTGAATTCTCCATCCATATAGACAGGCTTAATTTCGGTCTTTGCCACCCCAAGGATAGCGACTTCAGGTGCATTAATTATTGGTGTGAAGCCAGTACCACCAAGAGCTCCCAGACTTGAGATTGTAAAACAGGCACCCTGCATTTCTTCCAGACTCAGTTTTCTGCTTTTAGCCTTATTGGTCAACTCAATTATCTCTGCCGCCAGATCCCATACAGATTTCTTATCCACATCTCTGATTACAGGAACAACAAGACCAGCTTCAGTCGCGACAGCCATGCCGATGTGGTAGTACTTCTTCTGAATGACATACTCACCTGATGAGTGCAATGAAACATTAAACTGCGGATACTCAGCGAGGGCTTTCGCACAGGCCTTTAAGAGAAATGGCAGGAATGTAAGCTTTGTGCCACGTTTGTCGGCTTCAACTTTAAGCTCTCCCCGGAAAGCTTCTAATTCTGTTACATCCGCTTCGTTGAATTGAGCAACGTGGGGTATTGCCGACCAATTTCGCTGCATATTCACCGCGGTGACTTTCTGCATCTTGGTGCGAGGAATCTGTTCTATATCACCGAACTGAGAGAAATCGATGTCTGGAACTGCAGATACCTGAACACCTGTGCTACCAGTGCCACTGATGCGAGCTTTTACAAATTCGTGAACATCTTCTTTAACGATACGAGATTTCGCACCACTTCCCTGTATTAAACTCAGATCAACGCCCAATTCTCTGGCGAGCTTTCGTACTGCGGGGCCCGCGTAGACTTTACCACTGGTAGCTGAATGACTGCTTTCAGTTGAGGAAACTGCCTGCGAAGGCGTTGGCGAGGGCTCAGCCTGGGGCGAAGCAGATGGCGACGTTTCTTCAGGTTTGTTACTCGAACCCGAATCTCTGCCGGACTTATTGACTGCAGCGCCAGTGGGCGTTGAAGTCTTGAGCTTTAGTATATCGGCACCGGTTTTTACCTTGTCGCCGACTTTGAGTAGTACTTCTTCAACCGTTCCAGAATCGGTTGCAGGAACTTCCATTGCCGCTTTGTCAGATTCCAGCGTAACAAGCGGATCATCGACTTCAATTTTGTCGCCGGCGGATATCTGGACCTCAATCACTTCTACTTCATCGTCTGTGCCAAGATCCGGCACATTTAACGTAACAACTGCTTCAGTCACTTCATCAGCTGCTGTACTGACTGTTGCGACCTCCTCCTGTGTGTCCTGTGCAGTTTCCGCCTCCGTCGTCACGGGTTCTGAATCTGATGCACTATCTACAGTACTACCACCGGCACTCGCCCCACCTTCTACTTCAAGGGTTATCATTGGACCACCGGTACTTACCTGGTCCCCCAGATTGACGTCGATAGACTTTACAGTTCCAGCCATTGGCGCCGGAATTTCCATCGCAGCCTTGTCGCTTTCCAACACCAGAAGAGAATCGTTCTCTTCCACCTTATCACCAACAGCAACAAGCAACTCGATGACCTCAACCTCGCTGGCATCGCCTAGATCAGGTACGGTTATCTTTTCAGTCGCCAATTTCCATACTCCTTTTTAAGCCTGATATTCCCACGCCAATTCTACTATTGAGCCAGAGGATTAGGTTTGTCCTTGTCAATTCCAGTCTTTTTCATATACGCAGAGATATCTTTGTCTGCTGCAAGATCCAGCGCTTTCAGCTCAGTCAAAGCAGCCAGGACGATAAACTTGGTATCAACTTCAAAGAAATGGCGAAGCTGCTCTCGGCTGTCGCTACGCCCATATCCGTCAGTTCCGAGTACTTTATAGGTATCTGGCACAAATTCACGTATCTGATCTGAATAGATCTTCATATAGTCAGTAGTAGAGATAACTGGACCCTTCTGTTTGCTCAATTGCTGTGTTACGTAGGGTAGTTTTTCTTTCTTAGAGCTGTTCAGCATATTTTCTCTACTTATACCGAGCGCTTCTCTTCTAAGCTCGTTGTAGCTGGTAACACTCCAGACATCCACTGATACTGAGTACTCTTCTCTCAATGTCTTTGCAGCTTCACGCACTTCACGAAGGATTGTTCCACTACCCAGAAGTCGAATTCGAATATCTTTGGATTTCGGCTTGCTTACCTTGTAATCCTTGGCATCACCATCTTCCAGCAAATACATACCTTTTATGATGCCTTCCTCACAACCCTTTGGCATATCAGGTTGCTGGTAGTTTTCGTTCATAGTAGTGATGTAGTAATAGACAGATTCCATGTCTTCGTACATACGGCGCAAACCATCTTGAATGATGACTGCCAGCTCATAAGCATAAGTTGGATCATAGGTCACGCAGTTTGGAATTGTGGAAGCCAGCAAATGACTATGCCCATCCTGATGCTGCAAACCTTCGCCGTTCAATGTGGTTCGACCGGCCGTTGCCCCGATGAGGAATCCACGAGCCTGGGAGTCACCAGCAGCCCAACACAAGTCGCCGACCCTTTGGAAGCCAAACATTGAGTAATAGATGTAAAACGGTACCAGCGGATAATTGTTAACGCTGTAAGATGTCGCTGCTGCCAACCACGCTGAAAAAGCACCCGATTCTGTAATGCCCTCTTCCAGCATTTGTCCGCTCTTGTCTTCACGGTAGTACATTACCTGGTTGGAATCCGCCGGATCATAGAGTTGACCAACCGCCGAATAAATACCCACTTGACGAAACATCCCTTCCATACCAAAGGTTCTTGCTTCATCTGGAACGATTGGCACTATGCGTTCGCCTATCTCCTTGTCTTTGACCAGCACACTGAGCAAACGAACGAAAGCCATGGTAGTTGAAACTTCCCTTTCGCCACTGTTCTTTAGCTGGCTATCAAATGCTTCAAGTTTCGGAATTTTCAGCGGCTCTGATTGCACCCGTCTCTGAGGCAATGGAGCTCCCAGCGACTCGCGCATTTTACGCATATAACGTAATTCCAGACTGTCTTCACCTGGTCTGTAATAAGGTACATCTCCCAACTTGTCATCTTCAATTGGGATACCAAAACGATCACGAAATTTCTTCAATGATTCGATATCGAGTTTCTTCACTGAGTGAGTGGCATTCTGTGCCTCAGCGCCACCCCCGAATGCATAGCCTTTGACAGTCTTGGCAAGTATTACCGTTGGCTTGCCATTGGATTTCACTGCTTTTGCGTAGGCTGCATAAACCTTGTACGGGTCATGTCCACCACGATTAAGCGCCATGATGTCGTTGTCCGAGAGGTGTTCCACCATCTTTAACAATTCTGGAGAATTACCAAAGAAGTGTTCACGGGTGTAAGCTCCGCCCCGGCTGGCGTAGTTCTGATATTCACCGTCGACAACTTCGTCCATGCGTCTCTGCAAGACTCCATCCTTGTCAGCCTGGAATAGCGGATCCCAATGCCGTCCCCACACTACTTTAATTACATTCCAGCCGGCTCCACGAAATATGCCCTCCAGTTCCTGAATAATCTTGCCATTTCCACGAACCGGACCGTCGAGACGCTGCAGGTTACAGTTGATGACAAAAATCAGATTATCTAACTGCTCGCGACCTGCTTTCGAAATCGCACCCAAAGATTCAGGCTCGTCCATTTCCCCATCACCCAGGAAAGCCCAAATCTTGCGATCCTTGTTGTCCATGAGGCCTCGGTTGGTGAGGTACTTCATCAGATGCGCCTGGTAAATAGCCTGGATCGGGCCAAGACCCATGGAAACAGTCGGAAATTGCCAATAGTCAGGCATTAGCCAGGGATGTGGGTAGGAAGACAAACCACCGCCATTTACTTCCTGGCGAAAATTATCCAATTGGTCTTCAGAGATACGCCCCTCTACATAGGAACGAGCGTATATGCCGGGAGATGAATGGCCCTGATAGTAGATGAGATCGCCTTCATTATTGTCGTTAGGACCTCGGAAGAAATAATTGAAGCCTACATCGTAGAGTGTTGCCGACGATGCGAAGGTAGAGATATGACCTCCTATACTCGGGTCGCGCTGATTCGCGCGCATAACCATCGCCAATGCATTCCAGCGAATAATCCCGCGAATCTGGCGTTCCATGAACATGTCGCCAGGCATTCGCTCTTCATCCAGGGGAGAGATGGTATTGCTATAAGGGGTGACTACCGATGTTATCGGCACATAACGACCGGTTCGAACGGCCTTATCATTAAGTTGATCTATCAGGAAATGGGCGCGCTCTATGCCTTCTTCATCTATGACTGATTCTAGCGCGTCCAACCATTCTTTGGTTTCTTCCGGGTTCGCATCGTTATGCTTTGACATAATTACATCCCATCTGCCACCAGGATCACTGGCTTAAGTCCATGCTCCATGTAAATTAATTACAAACCGGCGCGCATTTTACGCGAACCAAGGCAATTATTCCATGTATCTGCGGACTAATATGTAGTTTTACTACATATTAGTATAACTGCCAGCTATCGAAGACTTTTGATATTACTCAATATTTTCAACAAGATAGGAACCAACAGGCAATTAACCGTGCTAACCCATTACTCAATAGCTGCGAAAATCAACGCAATACTACAAAAAATAATAAGCTGGGTTAGAGATATTTGCTAACTGCTTTGCAAGCCAAAGATAGTTATCAGAGCCAGCACAGCCAACCAGATTGCCTGACTCCTCTCCAGAAGGCCCTGTAAGGATTCTATTTTATTAGCCTCACTCTGGCGAAAGCTGTGCTGAGGGTCATTGGCGTTGTCATCATTAGACTCCGATTCAGGAGTTTCGATACTGCTCATTCCAGTCAAGGCACACCCCGCATAACTATAAAGCATGCTCGCTGAATCAGCCTTAAGATTAAATTCCCAAAGTGACTGCTTGATACTTTCGAAACACCTTACAAAATTTCCGGCCAATGAAAACGTTAACGCCAACAGGCGAAGTGGCAGCCATTCAAGAATATAGATGACTCCGTCTATCAACTTAACCTGCTGATTTGCTTGAGACTGACTGTGGCTATCACGCAGCTGATAAGAAATGTAATTGAACATTACCCCCAGAGGGCCTGTGATCATGTACCAGAAAAACATTACGAACATTTTTTCAAAACACCGGTAGGTGAGTTGTTGCTTAAAGTATTCAGCGATTTCCTCATCTGACTGGCAATCAACTCTCTTATAAGTTGCTAACTCTTGTTCAAGATAGAGAATGCAGGCTTGCATATCTCCAGCGCGCCAGCGTACAAGAAACTCTGATGCCAGCTTCAACGGCTGGGTACGATCAAAAGCAACCAGGAGCACTAATAAGTGAATAAGCATGGTAGGCAGCCCGTATCCCCGGTCGGCTACAAACCATAGAAGTAGCGCCAGCAGAAAGATGGGGATCGCATAGATCGTAATGATAGGCAACAACCAGCCTGGGCTACCCTTGTCGGTTTCCAATTCGCTCGCATCAGGGGAATCCTGAAATAAATCCTCGATTCGTTGCCGAAATCGGAAAAACCACGAATCATCAAACCGATCCAGGTCTTTCAACCAAAGATAGTTTATGGTGAGCCCCAACAATATAACTAAAAAGTTCATAACTCGTGCCTTTGTAAGGCTTACGGTTTCAAAAAGATCACTAACCACCTAACACAATTCCAGTGTGCCCATCCTTCAATCAGTCCTGGCTTGGCCTGTCTCGCAATGATCCGTGAAATCGTTGCCAGTCAAAGAAAGGTCCAGGGTCTGTTTTCCGTTCTGGTGCAATATCACTATGACCTACGATGCGATCTGTAGTCAAACCTCTGTATTCCATCAGGAGGAGCTTCGTTATTTCTGCCAGCCTCTCATACTGTATATCTGTAAATGCTTCGAAATCGGTGCCTTCCAACTCTATGCCGATCGAAAACTCATTGCAGCTATCACGCCCCTCAAATTGTGATTCGCCAGCGTGCCAGGCTTTCTTGTGGAAAGGAACGAATTGGATGACCTCCCCTTCTCTCTTGATCAGGACGTGAGCGGAAACCTTTAGGTCCTTCAGTGATTCAAAGAAAGGATGAGAATCACAATCCAGTTCATTGCAGAAGAGCTCTTCAATGCAGTCATTGCCGAACTCCCCAGGTGGCAGACTGATATTATGTATCACCAGTAGGGAAACTTCTTCGAGATCGGGACGATCACTGTGATTTGGGGATTCCCTGAAGCGCGCTTCACTTAGCAGGTGATTGCGTAAAGACAGCATAAAAACCAAAGATTGAAGGTTGAAGATGGGACAAGAATTTATTCAGATGCGACACAGTTTATCACAGCGTGGCATTATGGATTGAAACAAATCAAAAGAGATGAAGAGCAGAAACAGGTGTCTTTCAGTGGCGGGTATGATTCTCTGGCTGAATAATAGTCCCTGCCATATCTAACTGTGAAAAATTAATGTGAGGGAGCTTTAATTCACCATCCTGTAATGCAAGAGCGAGACCCAGACGTGATCGGTTAAGACAGATCGTCGCACTCTTGTTGCTTATGACATATAACTCTGGATTGGCAATGCTTCGACAGAGTACACAATCCTCGAACGCTTCATTGAATTTGTATTTTACAGACGCATGTTCACCCAGGGAATCAATTATCGGCAGGAGCTCCGCCAGGCTCTGTTTCATTTCCGACTTAAAGTCTGCCTCTTCCCCGTTACCCAACAGTTGAGCAAGATCATCGAGATCTTCTTTGTCCAGAATCCTCTCACCTGACGGACTGATAGAAGCGTCCTTGCTATGACCGATATTATCTATCTGCTCTTGCCCGGCTTCAGACTGGTCTCCGTGTTCTTTATTATCACGGCGTGAAGCAACACTGCCAGTTTCACTCAGGTACACTTCCAGCTCAGACAGGAACTCATCTTGCTCAGCGTCAGACAAGCGAATTAACACGAATCCCTGGCGAATCTGGTCGAACATGGCTCCGTATTCTTCACCGGAGAGAATAACATCCCCGGTCAAACAGGAAATCAGAAGCGATACCGTATGCTTGGCCTCATTCCATTCAACACTATCGTTACCTTTATTCAATCCAATAATGAACATTACCGCGCGCCATCGGGTGCGAATCATGCGTTCGATAAACTCAGGTAATTCGTCAACACTACAAAAAGACTCTATAAGATAATCCACCGCGGTATCCGCAGATTTTGAGCGGTGTAATCCTGATTCGGCCAGTTCCTGGCGCCTCTTATTCAGTTTTGAATGATGACTCGAGTGACGGGTAATTCGCGTTCTGAATGCCGAGGATGAGGAATAGAGTTTCTCTACGAATCGCGCATCTGACAAATTGTTGATAATGCTAATTGTGTCTAGATAAAGCTTTTCCATCTTCAGCAGAAAATGATGCTCGAACAATTTAAGGAACGCCAGGCGGATGTCCAGTGGAATAGTAAAAACCTGATGCGCAACTGTGAAAGCAGCAAGTGAGGCATGAATTAGCACTTCGCCATCAATCAGCTTATCAGCTGCGGGGTAATTTACTTTAGCCTGAATACTATCAATCTGCTTTATGAACGGGGCATAGACCTTACAGGCTTTCCTCGACATTGACTGCAATGCCAGGTCAATCTCAACTTGCTCCAACGCAGCATCCAGCTCGCCGGCGAGAGATTCATCAAAGTCATTGGCTGAAAAGACATCCCCAGCATAGGACGCTTTAATTTCTCGCGCCACCGTGTCCAGAAATTTCTCTTCGAATAAATTTTGCTTGGCCCGCAATTCACGCATTGAATCCAGATAGTTAGCGCCTTGCCCAAACTGGCCCTGCTGCCCGCCGGAAAATAAGAAGTCATCAACAGCATCGAAAAAATCACCATTGAGAAGCTGCATTTGTTTGCGCAGACGTTGCCTGAGTGACCATCTCACTTTCTGGAGAATCACATTATCCGCAGTCTCAAAAGACTTGATTTTTTCTACTTCGGAAGAGAAGTCCATGAAGAGTTCCTGCTGCAATGTCGGGGTGTACAATCTCGACATTTCCCTTATAGCACCGGGTGTTGCGGGGGATATTGACCTGGTTCACAGCTTTGGAATAAATCAACATATTTTATTATATTCAATGAGTTACACTTAGTTTTATTGGCTATTTAAGCGGCTTTTTTGGTCACTTTCTATTAGTAATCGCATGGGACATAATTTCTTACATGGCTGAGGATGAACACGAAAAAAGCGGAAAATCTTTGGGCCAGGGTATGTTGATCATCAGCTTTGCCCTTGGCTTAGGCCTGCTCACCCTGATTTTTGATGGTGTATTGGGTCGACAAGCCAATCCAAACCAGGATCCGCAGTTCAGATTAACCGAGACGGGAGTGAGTGAAGTTATTCTCGAAAGAAACCGTCAAGGTCATTATGTTGCGAATGGTGAAATAAATGGTGTACCTGTCACTTTTTTATTGGACACAGGCGCTACTGATGTTGCGATTCCGGAAAGCGTTGCCAGAGATGCCCGCCTGAAGTCAGGTTATTCGAGTCAGGCTTCTACAGCGAATGGAGTTGTCACAGTCTACTCCACAACTGTAGACGAGCTTGTTCTGGGAAACATAGTACTCAACGACGTTCAAGCCAGTATCACTCCGAGTATGGGTGGCAATACAATTTTACTCGGTATGAGCGCGCTGGGTCGGGTAGAATTCATGCAGCAGGGTTCGACTCTCACGCTCCGCCATCGTTAAATTTCGGAATATCTAACATACTATTTCATGCTCAATCCCCAACAAGTTTCAAACCAAGATATTTCCTTAGCTGTGTCTCGGGCGTTAGAGGAAGATATTGGATCAGGAGATATCACTGCGCAGCTTATTGCCAAGAGCAAGCAGGTAATAGCGCATTTAGTAAGCAAGGATCAGGGAATTCTTTGCGGTATCGATTGGGCTGAAGAAGTTTTCAAACAGCTGGATTCGGCTATCACGATCAACTGGCGTTTCAGCGATGGCGATTCATTGCGGCCAGGTGACGAAATCGCCAGTATAGAAGGACCCGCCAGAGCCATTATGAGCGGTGAGCGGAGCGCCCTTAATTTTTTACAAACATTATCTGCCACCGCAACACTTACCCGGGAACTAGTCAGCTCGATCCAGCATACGAATGCGACCTTGCTTGATACACGAAAAACTCTACCCGGATTGAGGACGGCGCAGAAATACGCGGTACGAGTTGGCGGTGCTGTCAATCACCGGATGGGTCTCTATGATGCTTTTTTGATTAAGGAAAACCACATCGCCGCCTGTGGAGGAATCGGCAATGCCATCGATTCAGCCAGAAAACTGCATGGAGAACTGCCAGTAGAAATTGAAGTACAGAACATGGCCGAACTGAAACAGGCAATGGAAGCCGGGGCAGACATAGTCATGCTAGACAATTTCACCATTGAAGAAGTGAATGAAGCAGTCTTGTTCAATGACGGAAAATGCAGGTTGGAGGCATCCGGTGGAATCGGTGGTAAACAGCTGGTCAAAATTGCCGAAACTGGCGTAGACTATATTTCCATAGGTGCTTTAACTAAAAATTGCCAAGCATTTGATTTTTCTCTATTAATCGGCTGA
Source organism: uncultured Pseudohongiella sp. (assembly GCA_965227685.1). Taxonomy (GTDB): domain Bacteria; phylum Pseudomonadota; class Gammaproteobacteria; order Pseudomonadales; family Pseudohongiellaceae; genus UBA9145. The sequence goes on from CBDDGA010000002.1 coordinate 1,412,708, forward strand.
ACTAATTTTCAGCGCAGCTGCAATGCTGATAGGAAAAGTTAAAGGATGACCAATATGTTTACCTTATCCCGTGAGAATAGCGCCCACGTGTCGAACCGCAAGCGGCTCCGCTCAACCCTGGCACTTGTGGTTTCAGCCATAAGTCTGGCTTTTAGTGCCAATCTGTTTGCCCATGCGGGAAGCCTGGACATAAATGGCGGTCACTATTATGGCCCTTCCTATCATTGTCATATGAGTGGCTGCCAGATGCCTGACAGTTTCAGCGTTGGCCGTTCGCGACGGGATAGCCTGCTCACCGACTATCGGGATCGTGAAAGATTTTTCAATCCAGATGACTGGTCATTTGAAGAAGATTTCGATGGTGATTGTCAGTCCACAAGGCAGGAGATGCTGATTCTCACCAGCCGCGTCGAAGTTAAGTACACCAATCCTCGCAATTGTGTGGTTAGAACGGGCGAATGGCTTGATGAATATACCGGGGAAATCTTCGAGGTCGCAGTTCAGATCGATGTGGATCACATCATTCCACTTATGTATGCACATACCCATGGTGGGGATCGCTGGATGCCAGACAAGAAACTAAATTTTGCCAATGACCCGCTGAACATCATGCTGGTGGAGAAACGTGAGATTCGGCGTAAGCGAGACCGCGGCCCCAGTCGCTATTTGCCTCGCGATGAATTTCAATGCGAATACGCCCAGCTTTGGGACGTGATTTCAGACAAATACGACATTCAACTGAGCTCTTCGGATCGTTCAGAGATCCGGAAAATTCTGGAAGAATGCCCAGCAGAAGCCCTGGACCCCAGTCTCAATCAATAATCAGCTATCAACACTGATTTATAGTTGTAGCTCGTGGTTCTTTTCCGAATCTGTTTCAACTACCTGTTTAAGAGGTCGGTTGCATCCGCATCCGATCTACTTGCGTGTCGGCATTATAGAGAATCAACTTCCACGTGAATGACTCAAGGACAATCAGGACTGCCCTGCTCATATTAGGGGTGCTTGGATTGGCTATCGTCACAATTGCGGTCTATATGCCTGGTTTGAGCGGTGGATTCATTCTTGACGACTTTCCAAACCTTAGTCTTCTGTCACAGCTACCCGATAACTATACCCTTACCCAGCTTCTTAATTTGTCCATGAATGGGATTGCCAGCGACTTCGGCCGCCCAATTTCTATGCTGAGCTTCTTACTCCAGGCGGGCTCCTGGCCGAACGATCCGTTTAGTTTCAAAATCGTTAACCTTGGCATTCACATTATGAACGGCGCTTTACTGGTGCTCATTTGCCAACAAATCGCTCAAGCCCGACCCGAACTAAGAATCAGCCCGACACTGCTTTTTGCAGCAGTGGCCCTGTGGTTGCTTCATCCAATTCATGTGTCGAATGTGCTCTATGTTGTGCAGCGCATGAACCTGCTTGCGTCCCTCTTTACCCTTGCAGGGTTGCTTGTCTATCTCTGGAGCCGCAATCAATATACGAAGTCGCAGAAGGCCCGATATTTATCGGTAATGATAGGCGCACCAATCTTCTTTGCTGTTGTTGGTCTACTAAGTAAGGAGAACGGTGTCCTTTTATACCTGTATTTATTGGCACTCGAATTAACTTTACTAGCCGGCCCAGGAGTCTCAGAAAAATTATTCAAAGCAAAACTTTGGGCTGTGTATGTACCCATAGGTATTGGAATGGTTGGGCTCATACTCTATTTGCCGGGAGCATTGAGCGATTATGCACAAAAACCATTTTCTCCAGATGAACGGATTTTTACTCAATTCCCGGTTCTGGCTAGTTATCTAGGCACCCTTGTATCTCCGGCGCCGAATAGGCTTGGGTTGTTTCACGACAGTTTTCCTCTATTTGATTCCGCCTTTTCAATGCCGGTAGTTCTGGCCGCCGGAGCAATACTTTTACTCTTGTTCTCAGCTATCCATTTCAGGTTGCGCTACCCAGTATTCGCATTCGGAATCCTTTGGTATTTCTTCGGACACGCAATGGAGTCAACCATATTTCCGCTGGAACTGTATTTCGAGCATCGAAACTACCTCCCATCGGTTGGCATCGTTTTAAGCCTGGTTTTTTTAGTACATAGTATTCAACTCACATTAAGCCGAACCAGAAGATATGCATCTTATGTCTTTGGTGCTGCAGTACTGGCCGGATTTAGCCTGATCACGGTAATGGAATCGTCAATTTGGGGAGATTCCCTTGAACAAGCACAGGTCGAACTTCAGAGGCGCCCTACTTCCTATCGAGCCAAAATTCACCTGGTACAAACTTTGACAAATTCAGGCAATCCCCAGGCTGGATATCAACTTCATAAGGAACTGATCGATGATGGCTCCGCGAGACTCAGCGACTATATCCGATGGCTTGAGTTTTCCTGCCTTTTGCAAAATATTGAACAACCGGCAAATGGGCAGGTATCCGCCATTGCCGCGAGCGCTGCTATGGACTATTCGGTAATCGGTCAACTCAATAATCTGATACCAGCTGCGATTAATGGCCCATGCCCGAGCCAACTACTGCCCAAGTTAAAGCTGATTATGGAAAGTCTGGAAAGAAACCCTCAGTTTCAAGCGAGCTGGCCAGACCTTCTCTATGCTCGAGCAAATATTCATTATTCTGAAGGCGGTATCGATGAAGCAGCGAACCTCGCTCAGCGCTCTTATTCATTGCGACCTGATGTGGGTGTTGGCTTGACGTATTTGAGTTGGCTAATCGAATTGACTGAGTATCCCGAAGCCAGAAGGTTTCTTCGCGAATATGAGGCTGAATTTCAATTTGAAATTGCCAGCCGCGACGGTCTGGCCAATAGATTGAATCAACTCAGTGAGCGACTCTGATTCTAAAGGCAGATCCAGCAGAGCCCATAGATCAAAGCTTCTTTCACAAAAAAGCCGGGCAATGCCCGGCTTTCTTTGTTGCGTCTGTATGGGATTTACGGAGATACGATCTTAATCTGATCCATACCGTTATCCGGATCCAACGTAGCTTCGCCAGCAGGAAATCCGTTTTCGTGAAGAATGTAAGCTATTACATCTGTGTACTCTTCGTACATCAATGAGCCAGGATTGTCCGCGGGCATCGTGCCCATTATGTTTTCCCAGAGATACAGTAATGGCTGATTGCTCCAGGAACGCAGGGTGTCTCGATAGAACCGCATATTGTGACAAGTTTTGCACTGTGCGTCGTAGACCACCTGCCCGGCATTCACCTGCCCCTCTGTAAAGACTCCATCGTTAACAGTTTTGTCCTGCGCCATGGCCACAGGCACAATTGATAATGCCGCCAGCACCACCATCAGCTTGAGTTTTCTACTCGCTGAAATTAATGATTTAATCATGGCAAATCTCCATTTCTTCAGCTCGAAAATGAATTATGAGCTGCAAACAATCTAGTAGTAAACAAGGTTCAGTGCAGTAGCCTGGTGCTTGCTGGTTTCAACCTGAATCCCCTGATATGCCTCAAGGATTATAGACACAATGACCCAGGTGAAGCCTTTCAAATCGGCGCTTACAGTAAACTAGCCGCTTCCCTTTATCAAGCCCGTCCATTTACCTTGAGCCCCTAATTACCTAGTTTTTCCTCATTTATTTCAATTAGTTACAATTCGCCTTTAAGGATAGTCTCTATCACATTAACAGTCCCTTAACTTGTTTTCGCAACTGATCTATAAGCTTGTGCTAAGTTCACCATCACGACTACGGAAGAAACTGCCGATAAGCCCTAGAAGGTCAGCTCTATAAGGCCTTGCCGCGAAGAATAATTAGCCTTTTATCATCGTAACTTAACAGGTATTTAGTTTATGGCATTAGATGAAAAGACCGCCTCTGCCGAAGAGCTTTGGGATTATTACATGGGTAAATATCGCTCCCAGAATCCTATCGCTAAATGGTTAACCCAGGGTTTTTTCACAGCCATTGAAAACCTGATCAAACAACTGCCACAAGAATTTCGGATTCTGGAAGTTGGGTGCGGGCCTGGAGAATCTACGAAAAGAATTCTTTCGATGCTGAATGGTCAATATCTTGAAGCATCCGAGTACGAGCAACGGCTGGTAGAAATGCATGAAAAGTTTGGATTTCCTGTGCCATTGTCTCAGGAATCGGCGTACGAGATGCACAGGGAAGACAACGAGTTCGACTGTGTATTGCTGTTAGAAGTACTTGAGCATCTGGAAGATTACGAGTTAGCCCTAAAGGAGATATTCAGAGTCGCTAAAAAAACTGTGATTGTAAGTGTTCCCAACGAACCGCTCTGGCGCTGCCTGAATTTCGCGCGGGGTAAATACTGGAGTGATTGGGGAAATACCCCTGGTCACATTAATCACTGGTCCCGTGGCAGCCTGATAAAGCTACTGCAGCCCCATGGGGATATAGTATCGGTACAGAATCCAATCCCCTGGACCATAGTGCAAATTCACCTTCGGCCCGATGGCGGCAATGATTGAAACTTCCAGCAAGAGCAGTTCAGCATTACTAGCAAGAGGCATTTTCCTGGTATTGATTCTCGCCGGCCTTTGCCTGGCTGTTTTTGGCCTGATTTCGCCTTCAGGAGAATTTGATTTATCCAGCCTTCTGAGTGGACCTTATTTTTATAGAGCAGTTGCCCTTCAGGTGCTGGCATTGACTCTCTTTATAGCAGCCTGGTTCGTTTTGCTAAACTCGAGCGGTCAGGCGCAAATCAGCTTTTTTGAGTCAGCAGCCCATATAGGCATAACATTGCTGGGTAAATACCTGCCTGGAAAGGTCTGGGGACTACTCGGAAGAGCTTATCTGCTTAAAACAAAACGCTACTCTACTTCAGACGCTGCTAATTTACTCTTGGCCGACCAGTTCATCACTTTCTACACAGGTCTGGCTGTGGGTGGACTAGCATTGTCGGCTATTTACAGCGAAACAATGTTCCTGCTCAGTTGCGCTGTCTTCGTGCTGATTTCGATCTTAATCGTAAATATCTACCCAAAACTAATAGCGTGGCTGCTGACTAAGCTGGCTAATGTATTCAGACGCTTGTCAGACTTAAAAGAACAGTCCCGGGATATCTCATCGAGTGTCAGCAGATCCGGTCTTGCAATGAGCGTTACGGTGTACTTTATCCATTGGCTCGCTATTTCCTTCGTACTGGTGTTGCTCTTCTACCCGGCACTGCAGGAGGACATAATGCTTAACTCTCTCCTGCTGTTTGCTGCTATCCCAATTGCCATGTTGACTGGCTTTGTTGCAGTCTGGGCTCCCGCTGGAATAGGTGTTCGAGAAGGTGTAATTGTGGGAATTCTGGCTTTCAATCTACCGCTGGACCTGGCGGCGTCGATCGCTGTCGTTTATCGACTAATATGTGTGCTGAATGATCTGGCGACTGGCATCATCGCGCTGGTGTATTTTGGCAAATCCGGATTGCAAGTTCCGAATTCAATTTAGATACTCTTTAATTAAAGCCTGAAGATCAGAATTTCTAACAACTCCTATTTATTATCTTTGTACATCAGGGTGGTAACCTGTTCAGATACTAGGCCTATCAGAAATACCAACACAGCTGTCATGAAAAGCACGGCACTCATATTCGTAAATCTTCCTTCTGCAATGAAGGTATACAGATAGTAACCACATCCTGTAAGGAAAAACCCCGCCGCTGTGGGTAAAAAGATTTTCAAGGGTGAGTACAACGAGCCAACCTTAAAAATAATTATCAAAAAGCGAATACCGTCTTTCAACAGGCTGATATGACTCTTGCCCAGACGCTGCTCAGTTTGAATGGGGATATAACCTACAGAATAGCCGGCCCGGAAAAATGCCATAGTGCAGGTGGTAGGATAGGAAAAGCCATTGGGCAACAGGTAGAGAAATTCTTTAAACTTATCTGCTTTTACAGCCCGAAACCCTGATGTCAGATCCAGAATCTTGTGTCCCGTTATGTTTGATGAGAGTGAGTTGTAAATGCCGTTGGCCAAAGCACGATAAGAATCTGCCTGGGACTCACGATCTCGCGCTCCCACAACCATATCAAAACCTTTATCGAGCTCTTCCAGTAGCCGTGGAATATCTTCAGGTTTATGCTGACCGTCTCCATCCAGGAAAACCAGCACTTCTTTAGTAGCTTCACGAGCACCGGTTTTTATGGCAGCGCCGTTTCCCTTGCTGTAAGGATGAGAGACAACCTTCACACCGTGCTGCTCGCATATGCTAACTGTTTCATCAGTTGAGCCGTCATTTACCACGATGCATTCTGCACTATCCCCCACCACAGCACGCAGCCTAGGCAGAAAATTTTCAAGATTCTGTGCTTCGTTTTTCGCGGGTATTACTATGGAAACGTTTGTTAGGGACATGTCCTGATTCACATTGCGATAAAAATTCTGAAGCCAATGATATGTAAAACCCGAATTAGATTCGACTCAAATTATTCGAATACTCGTGTTACTTACTGACTCTGTGAAACCCGAGCAGAAAAATCTGCTTCCAGCCGATCAATTTCTGGTTCAGCCGATGGTGCCATTGGGTGTTGATAGACCAGAGCATCTCTGGCTCTTTGCAAGAAAATCAACGAGTCCGAAAAATTCCCCGCCGAGGCCGACATTATCGCCTGTTTAATAGGGATATCCGGCAGTGGCCTGATTTGAAACGCACGAGTCAGGTTGATTAACGCGTTATCTAGCCTTCCATGCAACACATATAGATCGGCGAAAAGCGCGTAAAAAGATGCACGACGACCTTCTGTCATAGGTAACTCACTAACACGAACAAACAGCCTTTCCGTTAATTCAAAGTCCGGATACTGGCACATACCAGTAAACATATTCTCCAAAAATACCTGCAGTTGCTGGTTAACATCATTGAGACCATACTCCAGATCATTGCTATCAGCGATGCCGGCTACGCTTATCGACGTGGGCAAATCATAGGCACAGGCCTGATTCCAGATTTGCAACTGCACAGTGACCTCTTGTGGGTAATTGGAATGCGCCAATTCCAGTCTCTTCATCGCTTCCTCAGGCAAGCCAAGTACATTGAGCTGTTCGGCTAATGAGATTTGCGCACGAATAGAATTCGGACTTTCTTCAGCCCAGGTCACATGGAGCCCAAGAGTGTCGCCCCATAGCTTACTTGTATTCCAGGTTAACCAACTATTAAAACCCAGTACTATTGCCACCAAAATTATTAACGATTGCTTTTGGTGATCATTCTCTCCTTGCCATAACAGTCGAGATACATACCAGGAAACGGCGAACACAGGTCCTATCATTGGGAAGTAGTTTCGATGCTCAAAATACAGTTCCAATGGCAGCACTGTTGATTCGACTAGATGAAGTCCGAAAAACCAGAATACTGCAAAACTGTATACCGGCTGCCTTTTACGCAAATACCAGGAGCTTGCAAAGATAATCAATAGAACTATGGAGGAGAGCAACGTGGTTATTGGCGAGAGCAGACTTCTCGAAATCACTACATCATCATGAAACAAACCGTTGCCATTCATATTGGGGAGAAATATTTCCCACAAATAAGTCACTAGTATTCTGGTTTCTGTGAGCAATCGTTCTATGGGCCCAAAGCGCCTGATATCGAAAACCGCCAGATCGTCAGGATAGGAATAAATCAGATAAGCAAAAACAATGAAGAGTGGAAACAGAACACCCGCACGGTACCAGATCCGAAAAAGGTAGGTACTTGGCCGATTTCGGAAGAAGGTTTGCTCACAAATAACAATCAGCAAAAGCAACAACGCCCCATTTTCTTTGGAGAACACTGACAACAAGCCACAAGGGAACAAACACAGAACCAGAAAGAGACAGGCTCTCCTGGGATTATGGGGTAGAGAAATTCTCGCAGCCGAGTAACAAACCATCGCCATCATGGCAAACAGCGTCATTAACTGCGTCATCCGCTGAATCACATACAAGGTAGTGCTTACATTGAAAGGATGGAGCAGCCACAGCGCTGCTGCCAGTAAACCAATACGAATACTCAGGTCAGAAAAAGCAGGCGGTGTCGAGTCAAATGATTTCTCATGGTTTTCCAGCAAGCTCGCAAGTTGCATGGAAAACCAGAACACAAAAACCCCAATGAGCAAATGGATAAGAATATTTGTGTATTTGAGAGCTGGGATATTAGGTGGCCAGTCTTGGCTATCCATAACAAACGACAGCATGGACACTGGCCTGCCCGTAGGCCCTGATGTATTGCCGAAAACAAACAGCTTCAGATTATCCAGGGAAGTGATGCCCTCATTTGCGCCGAGGGGTTGCAGATTCCAAAAATCATCCAAAAGCAGCACACCGCTAACTCCAGGCTGATAAATGAAATAGGCGCAAAGCAGAATAATCCACAGCAGAATGCCATGCCCCAGGGCCTTTTGCTTGGTGCTTAACTGCATATCATCCTACGCTGTCTGGTTCGTATCGCTGTTTATCGGCAATGACAGTGGCATCCCTGAATAACATGCTACCACCCGTCTGGAATGAGTTAAGTGACACAATGTGCTCTTTTCGACTCTATCACTGACAATTTTTGTCACTATATGCCCGTCTTGGATGTCACAGCGAGTAGGATAATGTCTGGCAATTCTTAACCTAAAATCCACTTTATTTAGCAAATTCAATAAGTTAAATTAACAATTCAAAGTTGGCACGGTCCGTGAATGTAATACGCTAACCGTTGATAACTAAGCGGATATCACAGACCAAATTAGAATTTGCAACAAGACTTAAGTACTGGAGATTGAAAATGAAGAAGACTCAAGGTTTTACACTTATCGAATTGATGATCGTGGTAGCGATTATCGGTATTCTGGCTGCAGTAGCACTGCCTGCTTATCAAAACTACTCTAACCGCGCTGCTTTCTCTGAGCTGGTTCTTGCGGTAACTCCTCGCAAAACTGCTGTAGAGCTGGCGATCCAGACTCGTAGTCCAGCTGCGATTGGTTCTCTGGACGGTGGTGCTCTGGGTATCCCAGCTAACGTTACTGCGACTACTCAGATTCACGGTGCTGCGGTTGCTGATGGTGTGATCACCATGACCTGGATGGATGATGGTTCTGCTATGGACGCTGTGACTTACACTCTGACAGCTGGTGGTATTACTCCTCCTGTGCAGTGGACTGAAAGCGGTACATGCTTGACTAGCGGTCTTTGCTAATCAAGATTGCTTGCTGATAGGCAGCACCCTCACCACATCGCAGGGTGCTGCTTTTTCAAGCAAGGGCAGAGTAAACTTACAACCGTCAATTAACCCAACACCCACCCTCAAACGAAACCTTGCATTAACATCGTGAAAGTGGCGGCCAGGAAGGCCACTGCTAATGGGTGAACTCAGCCAAATGAAACGGGATTCTATTGATACGGTCGCGAGCCATGAACAAGCAAGCAAAACAACAAGGCTTTACGCTGATAGAATTGATGATAGTTACCGCTATCATCGGCATCCTGGTTTCAGTCGCATTACCAGCCTACGACCTCTACAGGAACCGGGGCAGATTCTCCGAAGCAATCCTTGGTATTGGTTACCACAGATCTGCAATCATCGTTCAGGCACACTCTGATCGATTTAATACCCTCGCCGATGCGGATGCTGGCACTAATGGCATACCAGGCACACAGGCGCAAACAGCCAATACCCACGGCATAGACGTACAGGACGGTGTGATTACACTAACCTGGCGGGCAGATGGTACAGATCTGGCCGGAGTCACCTATACACTCGCAGCTCAGGGTATCGTGCCACCGATTCAATGGGTAGCCGGAGGCACCTGTGTCGCCGGTGGCTATTGCTAGTGCTAGCAATTGCAAACTGCAATTAAGCGCCCCCTCTCAAATCACAGTTCGGCCAAATAGCACCACAGATCAGATTCTATGAGCTTGGTGCCACAGCAGCGGTATACTCATTCTCATAAAAACTGTGCAAACGCATTGTTTGGGGATCGAAACAAACAAAACCGCTGGTAACAGAAGAAACGAATTTGCTGAGAAGGCAATTGTCTGGCAACTGTGCTCTCAGGTTGTCGCTGACACTATCGCGAACAGTGGACTCTCTGCGAAACACTGCAGACGTCTCAGTTGCTGGCAGGGGCTGATAACGTTCCGTCTGGATGAATAGTGGATCGCCAATGAATTGTCCACGAATCGCAATGATATCTGCCTGAATCTCGTCATCAGGCAATTCAGTGTAAATCAACTTGGGCCAGGCACCCGGAATGGAATCAAGAACCGAAACATCCCTTTCGAAATCCACGAACTCGTCACTGGCCAGGCTGTAGAATGTATCGTATGCCAACACCAGAGCCAGCGGTCTTTCGTCATAGACGATCCACATGCCTGCTGCCATACAACTCAATTGAAATATTCCGATACAGGTCAGATCAAACTTCAGCCCTGGCTTGCCAACCTTGAACACCACAAGGGTCATAAGAGGCCCCATTACCAGATCCACTCCTATCACAATCCGTAGCCCGGTCCAGCCTCCGTCGACGCTGAACAGGATTCCCGGATACCAGACCAGCATGATTACGGCCAAAAGAAGGGATAGCAGCGCCCCGCTTATTGCCAGATGAATGCCGAAGGCATGCCATCGGGTCATGGACTGGATCATTGTTCGTTCTCCGAAAAACGCTTAATTTCCAACAATTTAAGCCTTTAATAGAATGATAATCTATAATTAATCGGCACGCATTGTTACTGGCTTTAAAGGGATCCCAAAGCAGCAATGTCTACCCATATGGGGGGACTGGCAAGACGCCTCGTCTCCGACAAACTCATTGATGAGGCACAAGCTCTCGCTGCTATGGAATCAGCGGCCGAGGGAGATGTGCCTTTCGTATCGCAGCTCATCAATAGCCATGATCTGGATAGCTATGCCATCGCATTGGCTGCATCTGAAGAGTTTGGTGCCCCGCTTCTCGACCTCGATGCTTTCGATTTTCAACATACGCCAGCAAACCTTGTGGATACGAAGTTAATTCGTAAACACAATGTTCTACCTCTTTTACGGCGCCCTAACAGACTCTATCTCGCTGTATCTGATCCAGCAAACATAGAGGCATTCGATGAAATTAAATTTAATGCGGGCGTTTCTGTTGAAGCCATCGTCGTTGAAGAGAGCAAACTGGCACGTGCTATCAAGGGGTATCTGGAGAATGAAGAAGAAAACGACTCGGCACTCGGTGACCTGGATGATATTGCTCTTGACGACCTGGATATCGTTGAGCCTGAACAAGAGGATGATTCTGATGAACACTCCGCCAGTGATGAAACGCCAATCGTTCGCTTTGTAAATAAAGTTCTACTTGACGCTATTCGAACCGGGGCATCAGATATTCACGTTGAACCCTATGAGAAAGCCTACCGGGTAAGATTTCGTACCGATGGCATATTGCATGAAGTTACCCGTCCGCCAATAAACATTGCCGGCAGAATTGCCTCTCGAATAAAGATCATGTCGCAGATGGACATCTCCGAAAAGAGAGTTCCTCAAGACGGCCGAATCAAAATGAAAGTTTCTAAATCCCGGGCAATTGATTTTCGGGTTAATACCCTGCCTACGCTATGGGGCGAAAAAATCGTATTGCGAATACTCGATCCTTCCAGTGCACAGATGGGGATCGATGCTCTTGGTTATGAAGACACACAGAAGCAGCTTTATCTTAGTGCCCTGCATCAGCATCAAGGATTGATATTGGTAACAGGTCCGACAGGTTCGGGTAAAACTGTCTCCCTCTATACCGGCCTGAATATCTTAAATACCGCCGAGCGCAATATCTCTACAGCGGAAGATCCGGTGGAAATCAATCTGGAAGGTATCAACCAGGTACCGGTAAACGCCAAGATAGGACTGGATTTTTCTGCCGCACTGCGAGCCTTTCTACGGCAGGACCCAGATGTAGTGATGGTGGGTGAGATTCGGGATTTAGAGACTGCTGAGATTGCCATCAAGGCCGCCCAGACTGGCCATATGGTCCTGTCGACACTTCACACCAATAGTGCGCCAGAAACTCTAACCAGACTGCGCAATATGGGAATTCCGGCATTCAATCTTGCCACATCGGTGAGCCTGATCATTGCTCAGCGCCTAGCCCGACGACTCTGTCCAAATTGTAAAGAAAGCACCGAAATTCCCGAAAAAGTCCTTAGGGAAGAAGGATTCACGGATGAGCAGTTAGGTGATTTACAGCTATTTAAGGCAGTCGGCTGTGACAGTTGCAAGGAAGGCTATAAGGGCCGAGTCGGAATCTATGAAGTGGTTCAAATTAATGATGCCATGTCACGCATTATTATGGACGATGGAAATTCCATCGAGATCGCCGATCAGGCCCAGAAGGAAGGCTTCAATAATCTTCGTCAGTCCGCATTATTGAAGGTAGCTCAAGGACTTACGAGCCTGGAAGAAGCGAACAGGCTCACTTGATTAGGGTCCTGATCACAGGGCTTGTATGGTATAGTAAGACGCATTCGGCACCATCCTTATTCGCTGAGGTGAGATATGGCAACTGAAGCCGCCCAAAATATTTACGTCTGGCAAGGTACTGATAAAGCCGGGAACAAGACCAAGGGAGAGATCCAGGGTTCCAGCCAGGCCCTGGTCAAGGCGCAATTGCGCAAACAGGGTGTGAATCCCACCAGAGTAAAGCGCAAACCCAAAGAACTGTTCGGTGCCAAGAAACAGAAAATCACCCCGGGTGACATTGCAGTCTTCACTCGCCAACTCGCCACCATGATGAAGTCGGGTATACCGCTGGTGCAATCATTCGAGATTGTGGGTGAAAGCCTGGAAAATCCCTCTATGCGGGAATTGGTACTACTCATCCGTGACGATGTAGCAGCTGGTAATAACTTCGCCGATTGTATACGCAAACACCCTCGATATTTTGATGACTTATTTTGCAATCTGGTGGATGCCGGTGAGCAGTCCGGTGCTCTCGAAACAATGCTGGACCGCCTTGCAACCTATAAAGAAAAGTCAGAAGCACTGAAGGCCAAGATCAAGAAAGCCATGAACTACCCGATCGCGGTTGTTGCTGTTGCTATCGTTGTTACCGGTCTGCTCCTGGTAAAAGTGGTTCCGCAATTTGCCGAAACCTTTTCCAGTTTTGGCGCCGAGCTGCCCGCATTTACCCAGATGGTCCTGAACTTGTCCGATCTTGCAATCGCTCACTGGTGGAAAGCGCTTATTGGTGCAGTAGTAGGCGGCCTGGTATTTAAGGAAGCCAAAGTCCGCTCCCAGGCATTTCGCGACTTCCTTGATCGCACCACGCTTAAGATGCCAATCATCGGCCCAATAATGAATTCATCCTGCTACGCGCGTTTTACGCGGACCCTGGCGACCACTTTCTCAGCGGGTGTTCCACTGGTTGACGCATTGGACTCAGTTGCTGGGGCAACGGGTAATGTCGTTTACTCAACCGCGACCAGAAAAATTAAGGACGACGTTACTACAGGACAACAATTGAACTTCGCCATCAAGAACACCACTCTCTTCCCGGTAATGATTACGCAAATGGTCGGCATTGGCGAAGAATCAGGTGCCCTCGATTCCATGTTGGATAAATGCGCTGTTTACTACGAAGCCGAAGTGGATAATGCTGTAGATGGCCTTACTGCCTTGATGGAGCCCATGATTATGGCTGTATTGGGTATATTGGTAGGTGGTTTGATGATTGCGATGTACCTGCCTATTTTCCAACTCGGCGCGGTAATGTAATCCAGATATCTGAATGACGATAGTCGAGCTTCTACAGGCGAGCCCTGGCTTCCTGATAGGCGTGTGCGTAGTTGTGGGCATGCTTGTTGGCAGCTTTCTGAACGTCGTTGTGTACCGCATGCCCATCATGATGCAGCGCGACTGGTATCAACAGTGTTGCGAATTCCTCGAACTGGGCGAAAAAGACCGACCACCTATAGCGGCTGAGGCTGAAGTTGAGTTTGCAACCTTCAACCTTGCCAAGCCCGAGTCCCACTGCCCTAACTGCAAGCACCAGATAAAGCCCTGGGAAAACATACCGGTCATTAGCTATCTTGTACTGGGTGGGAAGTGCTCCCAGTGCAAACAGAAAATTTCGCTTCGTTATCCATCAGTTGAATTTGTGTCCGGTGTACTTTCTGGTTTGGTAGCGTTCAGTTTTGGAGCCACCTGGCTCACCCTTGCCCTGCTACTTTTGACCTGGAGTCTGATATCTCTCACTCTGATCGACTTTGATCATCAACTACTACCTGATGACATTACCATTCCGCTGATGTGGCTGGGATTAGTGGTAAACACTCTGAATCTGGGCCTGGGAGTGAGTGCTTCTGACGCCGTTCTTGGTGCGATAGCCGGTTACCTTTCCCTATGGTCGTTTTACTGGTTATTTAAGCTGGTTACCGGCAAGGAAGGCATGGGGTATGGCGATTTTAAGTTACTGGCGGCACTTGGAGCCTGGATGGGATGGCAGAGCCTGCTGCCAATTATAATTCTGTCTTCTCTGGTTGGCGCCATATTCGGTGTTTTGATGATTGCTTTCAAAGGCAGAGACAAATCTGCTCCCATGCCCTTCGGTCCTTTTCTGGCAGGAGCCGGGTTCATCATGCTCATCTGGGGTCCGCAACTCAGTAGTTTCTATTTGAATACATTCACAAACGGCCTGTAACTTCTGTTTCTGGTGGGAATTGATAAGAGTCACGATGATGGTAATAGGCCTCACAGGAGGGATAGGCAGCGGCAAGAGCGTAGTCGCCCAGGCATTCACTAAATTGGGAATTGAAGTGATCGATGCAGACCAATTATCCAGGGATGTTGTGAAAGTTGGATCACCGGCATTAAATGAAATCATGATCCGGTTTGGCACAATCGTCTTCAATGAAGACGGCTCTTTGGATCGTCGAGCACTGAGGGAGATTGTATTTAAAGACGCAATGGCGAAGAAATGGCTTGAAGACTTGCTACATCCATTAATAGCCCAGTTGATTGCCGACCGCATAGCTGCAAGCACTTCTGCCTACACAATTCTCGAATCACCTCTGCTGTTGGAGACCGGTCAGAAAGAACTGGTCGACAGAGTCTTAGTGATTGATGTGCCTGAACAGATTCAACTGGAAAGAGCGCTGGCGAGAGATGGCGGCAGCGAGGCAACGATTCGCGCAATTATTGCGTCACAGATAAGCCGAGCGGACAGACTGGAATATGCTGATGATGTTTTAAATAATGAAGGATCTATGAAAGATATAGCATCAGAAGTCGAGTCCCTTCACGCACAATATCTGCAAATGGCAGGAGACTATGAGCAAGAAGTCAGTTAACTGCCCAAACTGTCAGAAATCCGTGGATTGGTCAGAAGAAAACAAGTTTCGTCCGTTTTGCAGCGAGCGTTGCCAATTGATCGACTTTGGTGAGTGGGCCACTGAGAAACACAGCATACCAGGCGAATCTTTCTTTCCCGTAGAAGATGACGACCCCGAACAATTGCAATAACTGAATTGGTTTCGCAGCTCCTGTCGTTGGAGCGAATTACTAGGCGTCCAGAGGTGTTCCTGTAATAGCCGGCATAGACATCCAATAAAACTTGCTATTGGCCGACCGATTTTCATTGTTCAGGAAAATATAAATCAGATTGCCGTCTTCAGAAATTCGCACCTTATTGATTGTTTCCCCTTCAAGCAATCCGAGCTCAAAGTCTTCCAGAATAAGGTGAGTACGAACATCAAATATGTATAGCCTTTCGTTGTCGGTACCAATCAATAAAGTGCCGTCAGCATTAAACGTTGCACTAACCGGTGATGTCCCAAAAAACCATGCTCCATCGTTATCGTAGTAGGCCTCAGGGTTCATATCAGCAATACTGAAATCACCATCACCGTAGTTACCATTAGGACAGGTATAAGCCAGTCGGGTGCCGTCGGGAGAAATATCAAAATCTGTACAGCTGGAGCCAACCGAAATATCTGTGCCGGGTACGAATGTAGCTACATTGTTCAACGGGTTAAAATTAAACGTTGCCAAATTAGACTCAGTAGCAAGGAACACATGATCCAGGACCGGATCGTATTCGATGCGTAATGGCTCCTGCAGTGTTATAGGATCATCGAGAAAATTACCGTCGGTATCCATTATCCCCATCCATAAGCCGGAATCGGCGAATGGAATTTGGTTCTCAGGATTAAATTGCTCACCGTCAAACAGTATCGCAAATACATTGCCGTCTTCCCCCAATGCAATGTCGCGTAATGCATAACCGTAGGTATAACTAAAATTTATTCCTTCAGCCGGGCTGATGAACGTATGGGCAACATTGCCGAATGTGATATCTCCAGTATCGAGATCCAGCTTATACAGGCGTTCTGATTCCGGAAACACGGTCATGTAAACCAGGTTATTTGCACGATCGAGGGTAAATTGATCTGGAGCAGTATTGAATGGATAAGTAGCACCCGTCTGACCACTGATTATGTTTCGTTCAACCACACGGTTACGAATGAAGTCTCCTACTAAAACCCATCCATGACACAGGGGAACGAAATCCTGTGCAGGCTCAAGTAATAAGCCTCCCTGTAGTGCGGAATTCGTCACTTCAGATGGTCCAGACTGAACATCGTCTAATGCCAGGGTTTCAAATAGCGGTGGGTCAGAACCTTCGATGAGTTCTAATCGAACCGAAATCTGTTCGCCAAACAAATCGACGCTCGGCACATCCAGGATACCGGAATTTACAGAGTAACTGGCTATACCTTCAGCTACTCCCACCGGATCCGGAGCAGTAAACGCCGAACAATTAAAAAGTTCTGCGCCAGAAAGTTCAGGAGCGCTGATAGAATCTTCGCTGACAGTTACACTTGTTAACCGAAACGTTAAATTTTCAGGGTCAATGAGATTAAACTGCGCTGACGCATCGCCAACCCCGGGCACATCGATCTCGGGAACAACCAGGGTATTCACATCAAATGCAGCAACGTTCAGTGGTAATGTAGGGGCTGGACCTGGAACGAATTCCAAAATAGGCTGATCTGTAAATCGCACTCCGGCATAAGGCGGAAAAAGCACATCCTCAACCTGACTGGGCGCAACACCAGAACGCACTCTGAAGCCAACGTATCTGCCTACATTCAGTGAGCTATTAACAGCTCCAGTTACACTCACTTCCAAAACATCGGACATGACCACATCCACCTCGGCGATGGGTGTGTTAAAGCCATTCGTGTAGTCAGTAAATTCGATGACACCGTCATCAGAGAAAAACGTTACTTCCAGCGGCGTGGAACCATTCTGTGGAAAATTATCCTGAATCGGAATGCGAAGAGTTGCCGCTGTTACAGAGGTCACTTCACCAAAATCGAAAACGTAGGTTGCGGCATCTATAAACTCAGAACCAGTTACCGCCCAGCCACCAAAGCTCACATAGGATGCATTGTCCTGAGTACCCACTTCGGGTTGGGGTTCCGCCTCAACATCGTCCGCTACAACCTGCTCTTCCGGATTGGTTTCAACCAACACCGCCTGATCCACCAGAATCGCAAGATCAGCGGAAACCTGCATCGGTAGCAGTATCAAACCGACCAATAAGAGCCTGCTCATGGAATTTAGTGTTAAAACTGATTGCATCATTACTCGATTCTGGACAGCCTGATTAGGGCTGCTTCTGCCATCTGCACGTTTATAGAGATTGCTGATGTTACCGCTAAACTGGCTATAAAACCCATAGTTTCAATAAGTTAGCGTAAATCTCAGTGATCTCGTTCACATTTTCACAAGATAATAATTTGTGAGACTCCAGACAGCTGTATCTGCTTGTTCAGCAAATACTTTATCACAAACTAGCAAAAAATCGCGTCTGAGAAAGTATTCTATTTCTTTTTAATTCAGTAGCTTGCTGGCAAATTCGCATATTCAACCTAAATTATATCCACATAGCATGCGGATTTTGCGCAATTTTTCCTCAGCTGTTGGTGAATAGGCTGATGCCGGCAATGCCGGAAGCTCCGCTGCTACGGGCAATCTCACTATCTACCGGGCTCAACCCGCCCAGCGCGTAGACTGGCAAGCTCACCTGGGAGGCTAATTCTCGGAATTTTTCCCAACCCAGAGCCCTGCCATCACCATATTTAGCCGTTGCAAGTACTGGTGAAAGGAGAACAAAATCCAGATCCAACTCCTGCCCCAGGCGCAGCTCTGCCAAATCATGGCAGGAAGCGCTTATCAATGGATAGTCAGACCGTAGTTGTTGCGGAAAAATTTTGAGATTGGAAGAAGAAAGGTGAATAGGTCGGCCGGTGAATTGACTAAAATCACCCGCACTAACATTGGCTATCATCGTAATACCGCAATCTTCACACTCAACGGTGGCGGCATCCAGCCATTCGATAAACTGCTTGCTATCGAGGTGTTTCTGCCTCAGTTGAATCATTGAGACGTTTTGATTCACACAATGCTCTATGAATTCCTGCAATTGCGAAGCGTGATCAAATGCTGGTGTGATCGCCAGTCTGTCGGGCAATTTCAACAATTCTATAATGGGTGCATTAGCTTTTGGGAAGTCTGATTCAGATAGCAGTGAAATGCTTCTCCACTGTACTTCCTGACCTTCAAGTCCAGATGGTGTGCCCTCGAACTCACCGATGTGCCATATATCCAACAACACATTCTTATCTGGATAGGCATGTGAAATTTTGCGGACCGGGAATGCGGTTTTAATAGAAATACCAAGTTCTTCCATGAACTCGCGCTTCAGGGAATCGAAAACTGTTTCCTCAGCTTCAACCTTGCCGCCAGGGAATTCCCACAGACCTCCCTGATGACTGTCGGGATGTCGTAATGAGATTAATACTTCACTTTCAGCATTAACGATCAGCCCTACGGCGACATGGACAATTTTGGAATCGGTCAAAATCAGGTTCGATATTCGGCATTGATTCGTACATAGTCGTGAGACAAATCAGATGTCCATACTGTCTCGGAACTTTCACCCCGACCCAGTGAGATTGTGAGTTCAATTTCTTGTTTGTCCATCTCATTCTGCCCTTGCTCTTCAGTGTATGAAGGCGATAAGCCACCATTGCTCGCCACCGATACCTCGCCGAGTTTGATTTCTACTGCTGCAATATCCATGTCCTGTACACCTGCCCTGCCCACAGCGGCTAATATTCGCCCCCAGTTGGGATCGGAAGCAAAAAGCGCAGTTTTAACCAGTGGTGACTCGGCAACGGTGTAGGCAACATCAAGACATTCTGTTTTATCTCTGCCCTGCTCGACATTAATCGTCAGGAATTTACTTGCTCCTTCTGCGTCCTTGATCAGACCAATGGCAAGTTCCTGAAACACTTCGTATATAGCATCTTCGATCTGGGTACTCGTTTCATGTCCGGCTGCATTATTAACGCCAGATCTGCCTGTCGCAACCAACATGGCGCAGTCGTTCGTTGATGTATCACCATCAACTGTGATTCGGTTAAAACTTACATCTACTGCAGCTTGCAGCAATTCCTGTAAACGGTCTCTGGCAATTTCAGCGTCGGTAAAGACGTATGCAAGCATGGTTGCCATGTTAGGTTTGATCATCCCTGCGCCTTTCGCGATACCAGTCACATGAACACTTTCTCCATTGATGCTGAGCTGCCGGGACGCCAGTTTAGGGCGGGTATCGGTGGTCATGATTCCTGACGCTGCGTCGCGCCAACTATTTTCGTCAAGGGATGTGAACGCATTTGGAATGCCAGCTACTATTTTCTCAACTGGCAACTTCTCGCCTATAACACCAGTAGAAAAAGGAAGCACCTCCTTTAAGGAAACCTGGCCAAGGTCGGCAAGTGATTGGCAACAGCGTAGTACGTCTGTTTTACCTGTTTCGCCGGTACCCGCATTCGCGTTGCCTGTGTTAACGAGAAAGAATCGACTATTAGTGTTTGCCAGATTGTCCTTAGCAACAGACACCGGAGCAGCACAGAATGCATTTTGAGTGAATACTCCGGCAACATTTGCAGCGGCATCAATTTCAATGAGCACCAGATCTAATCTGTCCTGGTAGCGAATTCCGGCTTCCACTGCTGCCAGCCGAATACCGGCCACAGGATGAATCTGTTCGGGACTGTCTGTACCTACCGCCATCGATTATCCAATCTTGCCATGGCAAAGCTTATACTTCTTGCCCGAACCACAGGGACAAGGCTCGTTTCGACCAACCTTCGGCACTTCTCTAACGAATGGCGTTTGCGTTTGCTGTTGTTGCCCAGCGCCAGCCTGTTCTCCCTGAGGTGATTCTGCTTCACTCTGGCTCAGAGCAGACACTGCCTGATGCTGATAGCTTACTCTCTCCTTCGCCTGTTGCTCCTGGCGTTGACGCTCTATGGCATCTGCAGAATCTTCCTGACGAATCTGGACGTGACTAAGGACTTTTATGGCCTCCCGTTGGAGGTTATCCAGTAATTCTGTAAAGAGACCGAAAGCTTCTCGCTTATACTCCTGTCTTGGATTCTTGCCACCATAACTCCTGAGAAATATACCCTGTCGTAAATGGTCCATAGTTGCTAGATGCTCTTTCCATAGACTGTCCAGAATCTGCAACGTGATTTGTTTCTCGAAGAGCCGCATTTTGTCTCCGACCAGTGCGCACTTCTCGTCGTATTCTCTCTCGAGATTTTCCGTCAATCTTTGCTTAAGCTGGTCTTCATACAGCTGGTCATCTTCATCCAGCCATTGCTGAACTGCCTGACGACTGGTGAATTCAGTGGCTATTGCTTCTTCCAGACCGGTAATATCCCATTGCTCAGGTACGCTCTGGGGAGGAATGTAGTCATCGACTATTTGTCCAACCACCTCTTCCCGCATTTCTTTCATGAGATCTGAAATATCATCCGTTGCCATCAATTCGTTTCGCTGTCGATAAATGATGGTTCGCTGATCGTTTGCTACATTGTCGTACTCCAGCAATTGTTTACGAATATCAAAGTTTCTGCCCTCTACCTTACGTTGGGCTTTCTCAATTTGATTAGTCACCATACGGTGTTCAATTGCCTCACCTCTCTCCATGCCCAGTTTACGCATGAAGTTTCTAACACCTTCGCTCATGAAGATTCGTAGGAGGTTGTCTTCTGTAGACAAATAGAAGCGAGAAAAACCGGGATCACCCTGCCGGCCCGCTCGGCCCCTGAGCTGATTATCTATTCGACGAGACTCATGTCGCTCGGTACCAATGATGTGTAACCCACCCGCTTCCAATACCTGATCGTGGCGAACCTGCCAGTCTTCCTTAATCTTGCTGATCTGTTCTTCGGTAGGATTGGAAAGTGCATCAACCTCTGTTTCCCATTTGCCGCCCAGAACAATATCGGTTCCACGCCCTGCCATATTGGTGGCAATCGTAACAGCTCCAGGTCGACCGGCCTGGGCTATGATTTCTGCTTCTTTAGCGTGAAACTTGGCATTTAGCACTTCATGTTTGATTTTCTTCTTGGTCAGATAGTTCGACAGTATCTCTGAGGTATCGATTGAAGCCGTTCCTACCAATACTGGCGCGCCGGCATCTCTAATTTCGATTATGTCTTTTAGAATAGCCTCAAACTTTTCTTCCATGGTAAGAAATATCAAGTCGTTAGCATCATCACGAACCATCGGCATATTGGTTGGAATCACGATCACATCCAAACCATAGATCTGACTGAACTCAAAAGCTTCGGTATCGGCTGTCCCTGTCAT
The DNA here is from genome assembly GCA_965227685.1 of uncultured Pseudohongiella sp. Taxonomy (GTDB): domain Bacteria; phylum Pseudomonadota; class Gammaproteobacteria; order Pseudomonadales; family Pseudohongiellaceae; genus UBA9145. Next base: position 1,434,355 of record CBDDGA010000002.1, read on the forward strand.
GCCGGCCAATTTGTTATAGAGGCGGAAATAATTCTGGAATGTGGTCGACGCCAATGTCTGGCTTTCGCTCTGAATCTCTAATCCTTCTTTAGCTTCAAGAGCCTGATGGAGCCCCTCAGACAAGCGCCTGCCTTCCATGGTGCGTCCGGTGTGCTCATCAATTAAAACGACACGTCGATTTTGAACAATGTATTCAATGTCTTTGTTAAATAGATGGTGGGCTCGAAGTGCTGCCTGGACATGATGAAGCAAGGACAAATTTGTTGCCGCGTAAAGTGATTCACCTTCATTCAGAAGGCCTTTTTGAATCAACAGGTCTTCTACAAATTCATGGCCGGCTTCAGTCATTTCAACCTGACGCGCTTTTTCATCAACTGAAAAGTGGCCGGTGTCCTCGGGGACAAAGTTCTTGTCCATCATCTCCATTTTGGAGCGTTCCTGCTTCTCCCCTTTTTCAAGTTTTGGAATTAGCTTATTAATTGCAATATATAGTTCCGAGCTGTCTTCAGCTGCGCCGGAGATAATGAGAGGTGTTCGGGCTTCATCGATAAGAATTGAGTCGACTTCGTCTACAATCGCGAAGTTCAGAGCTTGCTGCATTTTGTCTTCCAGACGAAATGCCATATTGTCGCGCAAATAGTCAAAACCGAACTCGTTATTTGTGCCATAGGTGATTGAGCACTGATAGGCTTCTCTCTTTTCTGCAGGATTTTGACCAGACTTGATGACACCGACGGATAAGCCAAGGAACTCATAAACTGGCCGCATCCAATTGGCATCACGTTCTGCCAGGTATTCGTTAACAGTAACTATATGAACGCCTTGATCCGAAAGAGAGTTAAGGTAGGCGGGCAAAGTTGCAACCAGGGTCTTGCCTTCACCGGTGCGCATTTCAGAGATACTCCCCTGATGCAGCACCATGCCGCCAATCATCTGTACGTCAAAATGACGGAGTCCCAGAGTCCTGACACTGGCCTCACGAACTGCCGCAAACGCTTCGGGTAGCAGAGCGTCAAGGGATTCACCTTGTTCAACACGTTGCTTGAATTCTTCCGTTTTCGCCCGCAGCTGTTCATCGGACAGGGCCTGAAATTCGTCTTCCTTACTGTTAATAACGGCAACAGTTTTCTGCATTTTTTTCAGTTTTCTGTTGTTACTGCTGCCAAATATTTTGCTGAGAATACTCATGCGCTTTAGATGTTTCCTGAATTTGTATTTATACACACCGAAACTGAATAACTATCCAGTCACCGTGAAGAATTGAATTATAGTTTAGAGAGGATTATCTGGCGGTGCGGTGTATATAGGCTGCAGGATCAACTACTCTGCCATTTTTATACACTTCGAAATGTACATGAGGACCAGTAGAGCGGCCGGTGGACCCAACCAATGCAATGTCCTGCCCCTTCTTGACTACGTCACCCACTTCAACCAGAAGCTTTTCAGCATGGGCATATCGTGTAGTAAAGCCATTACCGTGGTTGACCTCAACCATCAAGCCATACCCTGATCGGGGACCTGACCAGGTTATAACTCCGGAAGCGACTGTATGAATCTCGGCACCAGAACGGCCCGTGGTAAAATCGATGCCAGCATGAAAGCTCATGCGACCCGTAAAGGGGTCAGGTCGTTGACCAAAGCGTGAAGCGATCCAACCATTATCAATCGGTCGCCCCGCGATAAAGACATCTGACTGAATCTTACGATCCACCATTAGTCCTTCGAGGATTTCTAACTGCTGCTGCCGGTCTTCAAGTTGCCGTTCAAGTTGATCCACTGCAGCGAGCACATCTGAAGAATCATAGCGCTGACCGGAGGCGTTTCCCGGCCCACCCACCGGAACTGGTTGGCTGAAATCGAATTCATCAGTATCTAAATCAGCAATATCGGTAATTCGCTCTCCGACGGCATCCAGCCTCAGTAGTCGCGCCTGCAGCATAGCCAGGCGCAGTGTTAGCGCTTCGAGCTGCTGCTCTGACTCCTGCTTGATTTCATCGAGTTGCTCGGATTGAACCTGAAGTTGACGCTCCCAACTTTCAGCAGTTTCTTCGTTGAAGATGATTGAATTCTGTGAGATTGCGAGTTGATAGCCAAAATAACCAAGTGCAACAGGCGCACCCAGCAAACAAAGGGAAAGAAATCCCTTCAGCCAGCCTTTCAAAACGATGGTTTTGGTGTGGCCGTGTCTTTGGTCTACAAGAATGACTTTCATGTCAGGCGTCTACAGCTACCCTATTCAGTACAACATTTGGGGTCTAGCCTGAGAAACTACAACGCCCAATCGGATCGAGACAGGAATCACATCACAATATGACCCTTTTCTCACAAAAAGTTAATGATTTCAGAGACTTGAAGGAGTCTAGAGACTAGGCCGCCAGTACCGGTTTCATGTACGAGATAGGAACGTTTGATTCCTGATCGAAACTGACAATTTCCCAAGCGTCTTCATTAACTTCGAGCATTCTTAATAAAGCATTATTGAGAGCATGTCCAGATTTATATCCCTTGAACTCGCCGATCAGGCTGTTGCCCAGGAGGTACAAATCTCCAATAGAATCAAGGATTTTGTGCTTCACGAACTCGTCTTCATAACGCAGCCCATCCTCGTTTAGCACCTTGTAGTCACCTACAGCAATGGCATTGTCCATGCTTGCCCCAAGAGCCAGGTTCCTATTCCGTAATTCTTCGAACTCGTGCATGAATCCGAAGGTACGCGCCCGACTCACTTCTTTCACGAAGGAGGTACTGGAGAAATCTATCGTGGCACTTTTAGTATGTTTCTTATAGACAGGATGGTCGTATAAAAGTGTATAACTCACTTTGAAGCCGTCAAATGGCTCAAGGCTTACGGACTTATCTCCCTGATCCAGACGAATAGGTTGTTTTATCTTTATAAATTTCTTTAGTTCGGACTGTTCTTCGATGCCAGCCGATTGAATCAGAAATACGAACGGACCGGCACTACCATCCATGATAGGAACTTCTGCCGCGCTCACATCCACATAGCAATTATCGATACCCAGGCCAGACATAGCGGACATCAGATGTTCGATAGTGGAAATCCGAATATCATCTTTAATGAGGGTTGTTGATAGGGTCGTGTCACCTACATTGCAGGCCCTGGCTTCAATCTGAACGGCAGGGTCCAGATCAATGCGCGTGAAGACAATGCCGGTATTCACCGGTGCTGGTCTGAGAGTGAGATAGACTTTTTCGCCCGTGTGCAGACCCACTCCTGTCGCACGGATTACATTTTTGAGAGTTCTTTGTTTTAGCATAGGTCTTCTATCGGGCCTTTGCAGATCAGACTGCGTGAACAACAGAGAGTTCCCCAGATACAATTATCTGCAAGAAATTTCTCCAGTTTCAGATCACTAGCTGATATGTCGACCCTATCTGCCAGAACTCAAGTTTCAGGCTATCCAGGACTCTGAAATCCAGAATGACGGTGATCTTCGGGACTCTGAGTTGGTTGGCAGAAGTTCTTCCCCACTGTGCCCTCTGTCATCTTCAAGCTAACAGACCGGGCTTCACAGAATTGCGTTCAATACAAATTAGCAGATTCAGGTGAAATCGCACTGACACAGACCGGAGCGAAGTTTAACAGAAACCTTTGATTTCCCCAAAAAATCAGAGCGAATCCCGTCAATTTCAGGATCTGACTGACGCAAACAGAGGATTTAATCAGGCTATCGTCTTCTTTCTATATATACCTGCTAACTATATATAACCTGCCAGGCCATTGCCCCGGTCTGAACCGGGGCAGTGCTATATGACTTAATCCGCCTGGCGACGAAGGAATGCGGGTATGTCCAGATAGTCCATATCCGTTTCAGCGCCCACTGCCTGTGCCAATGCTGCTCCTCTCTCGGTGGCCGGACGATTACGCATAACCGTTGGTTGGTCCAGTTTGCGGTAATCCGTTTCTGGCTCAGTATTGTCCACAACCTTTTTGGGCTTAACCTGCATACCGCCCAATCCAGTTGCCACAACCGTAACCCTCATCTCATCCTCAAGAGTCGGGTCAATGACTGTTCCGACCACAACAGTAGCATCGTCAGACGCAAATTCTTCAACCGTGTCGCCCACTTCAGAAAATTCACCAAGCGATAGATTCTCACCGGCAGTAATATTTACAAGTATGCCCCTTGCTCCCTGCAGGTTAATGTCTTCCAGCAGCGGACTTCGTACTGCAGCTTCAGCAGCTTCTCGTGCTCTGTCGTCACCTCTTGCAGAACCGCTTCCCATCATCGCCATTCCCATTTCTGACATCACAGTCTTAACATCTGCGAAATCCACATTGATCATGCCAGGGTGCATAATCAAATCTGCAATTCCTTTCACGGCTCCCAGCAAGACGTCATTCGCTGCTTTAAACGCTTCCAGCAGAGACGCATCTTTTCCCAGTACATCCAGTAATTTCTCATTTGGAATAGTGATAAGGGAATCTACATTTTCCTGTAGCTGTTGAATTCCATGCTCAGCTATCGATGAGCGCTTCTTACCTTCAAAAGGGAATGGACGTGTAACAACAGCAACCGTGAGTATTCCTAAATCTCTTGCGACTTCAGCAACAATTGGCGCGGCACCAGTTCCAGTGCCACCACCCATTCCTGCCGTGATAAATACCATGTCCGCGCCATTTAAAATGTCCGCGATCTCTTCACGATCTTCCAATGCAGCCTGACGACCAATATCAGGGTTTGCTCCTGCACCAAGCCCTTTTGTGATGTTGGTACCCATCTGCAATACGGTTTTCGCTCGCAGGTTGTTTAACGCCTGCGCGTCGGTATTGGCGCAGATAAACTCCACGCCATCAACCTGATTAGAAATCATGTGATGAACGGCATTTCCGCCGCCACCGCCCACACCGATGACCTTGATGACCGCGTTCTGCGGTATGTTGTCGACTAACTCAAACATATAGCCCCCTTGTTATTAAATCTTTCAATCTGCGTTGATATGTTGTGATTAAACTAGAAATTTCCCTGGAACCAGTTCTTAACCCGGTCCACTAATTGAATTTGAGGATCCCGCCGTGGATCCATACCTTCCTGTTCCTGATGTTGCTTCAAGCCGTAAAGCAGCAAACCAACTCCTGTTGAGTAAATCGGATTGCGCACAATGTCTGACAAGCCATTTACGTTGTATGGAGCACCGATACGAACGGGCGCATGGAATATCTCTTCAGCTAGTTCCACTACTCCCTCCATCTTGCTGGTCCCCCCTGTAAGCACTACACCAGCTGCCAGCAGATTTTCGAATCCGCTACGTTGGAGTTCTGCCTGCACCAGGGTGAAGAGTTCGTCATACCTCGGCTCCACTACCTCAGCAAGAGATTGCCTGGAAAGCTCACGAGGGGCACGATCTCCAACGCTGGGCACCTTAATCGAATCATCACCACTGGCCAGTTGTGTAAGTGCACAGGCGTATTTGATTTTGATCTCTTCTGCGTTTTCTGTTGGCGTACGTAATGCCATGGCGATATCGTTGGTAACCTGATCTCCAGCGATTGGAATAACGCCCGTATGACGGATTGCACCTTCTGTGAAAATCGCGATGTCAGTCGTACCACCACCTATGTCGACAAGACAGACTCCCAATTCCCTTTCGTCCTCTGTTAGTACCGAATAGCTGGAAGCAAGTTGTTCCAGAATTATTTCATCAGTTTCCAGTCCACAACGCTTTATGCATTTTTCAATATTCTGAACAGCATTTATGGCGCAGGTGACGAGATGAACTTTTGCTTCAAGCCGCACACCGGACATCCCAAGAGGCTCTTTAACACCTTCCTGTGAATCGATGATGTATTCCTGCGGCAGTATATGCAGTACTTTTTGATCAGCAGGAATTGCAACTGCCTGCGCGGCATCGATTACACGTTCGATATCGGGCTTCATAACTTCGCCGTCCCGAATTGCCACGATGCCATGGGAATTCATGCTTCGGATATGGCTTCCGGCAATGCCAGCGTATACAGAATGAATCTGACATCCCGCCATTAATTCCGCTTCTTCGATTGCACGCTGTATCGATTCCACCGTTGATTCTATGTTTACAACGGTGCCTTTCTTTAAACCTCGCGAACGATGACTACCGATACCAACGATATCTAGACCACCATCCTCCTTGATGTCACCCACGATAGCGACAACCTTGGAAGTACCGATGTCGAGTCCAACAATCATGTTTTCACCGACTACTTCATTCATTTCCTGATTACTCCTGCGAGTCTCTGACCCCTGTTTGATTCGACAATTTCTGCCGATTCACTGACCCTGCTCAAGTGCATTACCTTACTGCCACTGCTGACATTTCGTTTTCGATTGATCTCACGGCAATCCCGTTGTCATAACGCAAATCTACCGCCACGACTCCAGCAAAAAATTCTTCAGGCTGATTTGTGTAGAAATCGAGAAACCTGGCTAGTTTATTCATCACGTCACCGCGTCCAGCAGTCACATCAATTCGACTATTTAGCCGTAGACTCCAATTGCCTCTCTTACTCAATTCAAGTTTCGTCACTTGCAAACCAACTGGGAAAAATAGCTGATTTACTGTCCTGAATTGCTCCATTACTTTTAGCTGACTATCTTCAGGTCCTTTCAACTGTGGCAAATTGAGCACAGCTGCCGAAGATGGTCGAAAAATCTCACCGTATTGATTGATAAGTTCCAAATCTCCCCAGTGAGCTATGGCAACTTCTTCTGTCAAATTCAGAGAAATAGTGTCCGGCCATTGCTTCTTGACTGTGGCCTGGCGAATCCAGGGATGTAATTCAAGCTCATGCTTCAGGCCGCTAACGTCGAATTCGAAGAAGCCGGTTCCCATAAATCGTTCCAGTATTTCTCTAACTTCAGACTCGGCCACACTCTGCCAGTGGTTGTCCATACGGATTTTTGTGATGGGTTGACCGATGCGTTGGGCTACCGCTTCCGAATTCTGAAACAGGAGAATACCCAGTCCAATTACAAATAAAACGAGCACGACCAAATTTCGAATCATTGCTGCACGGTGATTCAGAGGTTGGTTTCCAGCAACAAAACTTCGTTGCTTTCTACTGTTTGTTTTGCTCGAACTACTCATTTCTAGCCTGCAATTTCCGCGTCCAAAATACGAAGTACAAGTTCATCAAAATCTATACCCACTCGCGATGCAGCTGTGGGTATAAAACTATGAGAAGTCATGCCCGGAATGGTGTTGAGTTCCAACAAGTAATACTCTCCATTCTCATCTTCCATAAAGTCCACTCTCGCCAAACCTTTACATCCAAGAGATTTATATGCATCGATTACCATCTTCTCCAGTTTTTCCAATGCATCACTAGCAAAATCAACGGGGCAAATTATTCGCGTAGCCGAATCTATATACTTGGCCTCGTAGTCAAAAAACTCCCGGTCAGTTTCCAGTCGAATGGTTGGAAACAATTCGTCTCCAATAATGCCTGTCGAATACTCCGGGCCTTCAATACATTGTTCCGCCATTACATGCCGATCAAACTTAACGGCGTTTTCATATTCAGTTTGTAACTTCTCTACATCTTCAACTATCGAAATACCAAGACTGGAACCGCCATTAACAGGCTTAACTACAACTTTGCCAAATCTATCTATCACGTCACCCCAATTTGTGTCGGGTTGCAGTAACACGTAATCAGCTGTCTTTAGTCCTGCTTCTCGCCATATCAATTTGCTTTTGACTTTATCCATTGCCAATGCTGATGCCAGAACTCCACTTCCTGTATAAGGGACCCCCAACATCTCGAGCACGCCTTGAATGATTCCATCTTCTCCGCCCTGACCATGTAACATGTTTAATGCAAGGTCTGGATCAATCTCTCTAATGCGGTCAATTGCATCGTCAGCTACGTCCAGTACTTCAAAGTTCACCCCCAAATTCTGCAAACTTTTACTCACAGCCTGACCACTCAAAAGTGATATTTCACGCTCCGGGGATTGCCCTCCCATGAGCACCAGAATATGTCCCGTTTTAGCTAGAATCTGTTCTCTATTTATCGTTCTCATGGCTGGTTTTCTTAACCTTAAAATCGGAAAATCTTCCAAAAAATCAATAAATTACCCGGCTTTAAAGCCTCTGGCAGCCAATTCCTTGGCCAGCCCGCCAACACTTCCAGCACCTTGAGTTAGAACGATGTCTCCTGGGGTCAAAACATCCTCCAAAACGGAATGCACATCGGACTCTTTTTGCACGTAAACTGGGTCTACTTTGCCCCGCAATCTAATACTTCTGCTCAAACTCCGTGAGTCTGCTGCTGCAATTTTTTTCTCACCTGCTGAATAAACTTCCAGTAGCAACAGAACATCGACTTCCGACAATACGTCGACAAAGTCGTCATACAAATCTGCAGTTCGGCTATAGCGATGAGGCTGAAATATCATTACCAGACGGCGTTTCGGCCAGGCGGCACGCATTGCCTTAACTGTGGCGGCAACTTCAGAAGGATGGTGGCCATAATCATCTATCAATGTAATCTTGCCTTTCCTGAATGCAAATTCGCCTTGCACATCGAAACGACGACCCACTCCAGAGAATGCCTGTATTCCTTTCTTTATATCTCGATCAGTGATGCCTTCATCGCTCGCGACGGCGATAGCAGCCGTTGCATTAAGAGCGTTGTGGCGCCCTGGCATATTTAACTTCACCTTCAATGGTCGCTTCTTATCTGGGCGAACAACCTCGAACTGTGTGCTAAGTCCATTTTGACTCAGGTTTGTAATTCGAAAATCCGCACCCTTGGAAAAACCATAGGTCAACTTTGGACGGGAAATGCGCGGTAGAATGCTTCGCACGGCAGGATCATCTACACAAAGTACGGCCAGGCCATAAAATGGAAGGTTATGCAGAAAATCCACAAAGTAAGTTTTCAGATTCTCGAAGTCTCCGCCGTAGGTTCCCATATGATCAGCTTCGATATTGGTGATTACAGCAACCATAGGCTGAAGATGCATGAATGAAGCATCGCTCTCATCAGCCTCCGCAACCAGGTAACGGGACTCTCCAAGACCAGCATTACTTCCAGCGCTGTTTAGCAGCCCCCCAATAACGAATGTTGGATCAAGGCCACTTTCACCAAGTACCGAAGCCAGGATACTGGTAGTAGTAGTTTTACCATGAGTACCGGCTATGGCAATTGCGTGCCTGTAACGCATTAGCTCCGCTAACATTTCCGCTCTTGGGATTAATGGTTTGCCCTGATTTAACGCAGCTTTGATCTCAGGGTTTTTCTCATTTATTGCACTGGAATAAACAACAACATCAGCTGCGCTCGCATGTTTTGCTTCGTGGCCGATCTTGATACGTGCACCCATTTTTCGCAGACGTTCCGTATTACCGGATTTTTTCAAATCAGATCCAGTGATACGATATCCCTGATTTAGCAGTACTTCTGCGATACCACACATACCTGCACCACCAATACCGACAAAATGTATTGTTCTGATGCGTCTCATTTCTGGCACGTCATGCAGAATCGGTTTCTCAGGCATTTGCCACCTCTCTGCATAATTCAGCGATTCGCAAATCCGCATCCTTTATAGCAAGCGACTTTCCTTTCGCTCCGCTTTCGAGCAGATTCTGTCGATTCTCGATGTAGGGACGAATGCGGCTCAGTAGTTCCGATTCACTAAGCTCACTTTGCTGTAAGATTTCTGCAGCCCCTTCGCGACTTAACCACTCGGCGTTGTGAGTTTGTTGATTGTCCTTATGATATGGGTAGGGAATAAAGATCGCCGGAAGGCCAATCACTGCAATCTCGGTAACAGTACTTGCACCTGAGCGACAAATAACCAGGTCGGCCCAACCATAGGCATCTGCCATATCATTGATAAAGGCAACGACGTGATGATTACTGTCAAGGTCTATTCCTTCATCCTGATATTTAGTGCGAGTTGCTTCCAGCTGTCCGGATCCTGTCTGATGCCAGGTCTTAACCGAGAAATCTTTAAGCAACTCCGATGTAACTCTTGGGATAATCTGATTAATAGCCAGCGCTCCCTGACTACCACCGAGTATTAGAATGTTGAGAGAAGTATCCTCCTTTCCTTTGGATTGAAACTTTTTCTCTTCTGCTAATTTCACGATGTCTTTTCGAACAGGATTGCCTGTATAAACAAGTTTTCTGGAAGCTGGAAATGTTCCGGGGAATGCCTCGCATACTTTTTGTGCAACTGAGGAAAGCAGTCGGTTGGTTAAACCTGCAACAGCGTTTTGTTCATGAATCAAAAGCGGTATTCCTAACACCCTGCTTGCGAGTCCTGCAGGGCCACATACAAATCCACCCATACCGACAACGCAGTTAGGTTTAACTTTTCTTAGTACTTTGATGGACTGCAGAAATGCCTGTGCAATCATGAACGGAGCTGTGAGCAACTTCTTAAGTCCGGCTCCGCGCAATCCACTAACTGACACCCTATGCAATGGGATGTCTGATCGAGCCAGGATTTCGTTTTCCATTCCTTTAGGTGTACCGAGCCATTGCACATCAACGTTTTGCGCTTGCAATGCCTCCCCGATAGAAAGAGCTGGAAACACATGTCCTCCGGTACCGGCCGCCATAATCAACACTGTCACTTTTCTGGATTCCATGGCCAGAAATTCTCCGCAAAATCTTCGTCGGCAAACTCAGCCTCGTACTGAATTCGAATCAGTATGGCCGCCATAAAGCAGCACACTATCAAGCTTGCCCCACCCTGACTCAGGAAGGGTAAAGTTAGCCCCTTGGTAGGCAACAGTCCTATGTTTACGCCGATATTGATTAAAGCCTGCCCGGCGAAAAGCAGTGATATCCCATATGCGACGAAGCTGTTAAATACCTGACCATTCAGTTCCGCCTTCCGCCCTATAGAAAAACCCATGCCAACTAAAAGAATAAATAAAGTCAGAACAAAGCCGACACCGACCAGTCCAAGCTCTTCGCCTATGATCGCCAGGATAAAATCGTTATGTGCCTCGGGCAGGAAATAGAGTTTCTGGATGCTATTACCCAAACCGACTCCAAACCACTCACCCCTGCCAAAAGCTATGAGAGCCTGGGTTAGCTGATAACCACCACCGTAAACATTCTCGGCAGCCCAGGGATTAAGATAGGAAGAGAAACGCTCGATAACATAGGGCTTCATGACGGCAATATATGCAACCGCGCCCGTACATAAAATAAGCATCAGCACGAATCGGTAAAGCTTGGCTCCCGCCAGGAAAATCAAACAAAATGCCGTAAGCAATAGAATGACCATGGCGCCATGATCTGGCTCGAAATGCAAAAGCACTACTGCAGCACTAATTACCAGCATAGGTTTAAGAAATCCCGACCATTGTTCTCTGACCTCTGTCATATGCCTTTCAAGATAAGCCGCCAGGTACATAACGATGAACACCTTGGCCAGCTCAGAAGGCTGAAGATTGAAAAAGCCGAGATCAATCCAGCGCATACTGCCATTAACTACTTTACCTATACCCGGTACCAGAACCAGAAGTAGCAGTGCGTAGGAAACCATCAGTAGAGTCCAACTTAACCGGCGCCACAGGTGCATGGGAATATGCAAGGTTATGAACATGCCAGTTGCACCTATAAAGGCAAATATGATCTGTCGCTTAAAATGGAAAAACGGATCTCCGTAGCGACTACTGGCAATTTCAACTGAGGCAGAAGTCATCATCAGCAATCCAAAGGTCACCAGCAGACTTACCACCAGTAACAAAAGGTTAAACTTTGGTTTCCTGTGTATACCTCCAGGTATCTGATGTGTTATTGAGGCCATGCTCATTGCAAACGCTCCACCGATTGCACAAATTCCTGACCACGGTGCTGATAGTTTTCAAACATGTCGAAACTGGCACAAGCCGGAGACAATAACACTGCGTCCCCCGCCACAGCGTGATCCAATGCTACTGTCACCGCGTCCTGCATACCTTCTGCGAAGTATGTTTGAATATCGGCATCCAGATGAGACGCCAACTCCACCGCATCACGCCCTATCAGAATTACTTCTTTCGCCCAGCGATTGATCACAGGAACCAATGATCTGAAATCTGCTCCCTTCGATACACCTCCGGCGATGAGGACTATATGGCCTTTGATTCGTTGTCCTAAACCTTCAACTGCAGCCATCGTTGCGCCGACATTTGTTCCTTTCGAATCATTATAAAAATCCACACCCTCTATAGATGACACCCACTGGCAGCGGTGTGGCAGCCCTGAAAAACTCCTGACTGCCCGGCGAATTGGCTTTAGATCAATTCCCAGAGTTAGAGCGAGACCAATCGCGGCCAGAGTATTCGCTATATTGTGCTGACCGAAAATCTTTAATTCACTTACCGAAATAATTTTTTCAAACTGGAATGCCAGATATTGATCGTCTTCCTCTTCCAGCAACCCCAGTCCATTTACTCCCGGCCGGGAAAAACCAAAATCAATGGTCGGTACTTTAATAGTGGCGGGAGGAAGACTGCCGGTGTCATCTCTGTTAACCACTACGTTCTGGCAACCATTGAATACTCGCTGTTTGGCGACTCGGTAATCCTCAAATGAATCATAACGGTCCAGATGATCCGCGCTTAGATTGAGTATTGTTGCTACCTCTGCTCCCAACTGTTGAGTAGTTTCAAGCTGAAAACTCGAAACCTCCAATATATAGACATCAGCCTTTTCATCAGCCAGCAGATCCAGTGCGGGTTTGAAATTCGCTCCATCAAGGTTTCCCCCCAGCGCATATTTCTTTCCCGCCGCTTTTAGTATCGCAGCCAAAATTTCAACGACAGTACTCTTCCCGTTAGAACCAGTTACAGCCACGATCGGAGCATTTGCTTCGCGAGAAAAAATATCGATATCACCCGTCACCGATACGCCATTTTCTACAGCAGCAGCGATCGCCGGAGTTCTCAAACTCACCCCAGGACTTACAATCAACTGCTCTGCCGCTACGAACGTCTGCACTTTAAACTCGCCAAGTTCACACTCAATACCCGGAAACTGTTTTTGAAACTGCGCCAGTAAAGGTGGATTTGGCCGACTGTCTGCAACCTTAAAATCAACACCTTTGGTATTCAGGTATCGCGCACAGGAGAGTCCGGTCTCTCCCAGCCCAACGATAAGTTTGTAGCCGCCATTCTCAGCGCCCATACCCTTAAACCTTTCGCTCTACCTTAGCTTTAACGTGGCTAACCCAAACAACACCAACATCACGGTAATAATCCAGAAACGAACAATCACTCGAGGCTCAGGCCAGCCTTTTAATTCAAAATGGTGATGCAGTGGAGCCATGCGAAATATTCGCCGTCCTGTTAATTTGTAGGATCCTACTTGCAAAACTACTGAAGCCGTTTCCATTACAAAAACACCCCCCATGATGAACAACACGATTTCATGCCGGGAGACTATAGCCATTACCCCAAGTGCTGCGCCCAGCGCCAGGGCACCAACATCACCCATGAATATCTGAGCGGGATAGGTGTTGAACCAGAGAAATCCCATTCCTGCCCCTACTAATGCCCCGGCAAAAATTACAACTTCGCCTGAACCAATTACGTTGGGAATATTCAAATAGGCAGAGAACTCTGCGTGGCCGGCAAGATAAGCAATTACACCCAGCGCCCCACCGACTACCACCGTAGGTAAAATGGCCAGCCCGTCCAGGCCATCAGTCAAATTTACTGCGTTACTAAACCCGACGATCATCAAGGAACTTATGACGATGTAGAAAAAACCAATGTCGATCGCAACGTCTTTGAAGAACGGAACAATGTAGTCCGTCTCAATATCACTGATAGCTGTTTCATACAGGACTACAGCCGCAGCAATTCCAATCAGGAACTGCCAAAATAATTTCCATCTGGCAGACAAACCTGCCGGGTTCTGCTCAAAAACTTTACGGTAATCATCTACCCACCCTATCGCGCCATACAGCATTGTGACCAACAACACTATCCATACGTAGTGGTTATTCAGGTCTGACCACATCAGAGTACTAATAGCGATACTTACGAGAATCAACGCACCTCCCATGGTGGGCGTTCCGGCCTTGCTAAAATGAGTTTCAGGACCGTCTTCTCGTACCACCTGACCAATCTGGTGATAATTAAGTTTGCGAATCATGTATGGGCCGATGATAAGTGACACACCTAGCGCAGTAAGCACGCTAAAAATGCCTCGCACCGTAATGTATTGCAGTACTGCAAAATTGCTGTCGAACTGCATCAGAAAATCGGACAACCAAACCAGCATCAGGCGTCTCCCTTGAGCTTAAGTTTTTCGATAACCGCATCCATGCGAGCTCCTCTCGAACCCTTAACTAGAAACACAACATCGCTGTCTGCTTGCTGAAGACAGTAGTTTTTCAAAGACTCCTGATCAGGAAAAATCTTTGCAGAATTTCCATATCCTTCTGCCGTCTTGCTGGCATATTCACCAGTCACCCAAAGTTCCGTAATACCTGAATTTCTGGCGTATTCGCCTACGGCAAAATGCGACTGTTCTGCCTCATGGCCTAATTCTTTCATGTCACCCGCAACCAGCACCTGACGACCCGGCAGCCATTTAAGTACTTCAATAGCTGCAAAGAAACTACTGGGGCTGGCGTTATAGGTATCATCGATAAGAAGGCATCCACCAATACCAGGCATACTAACCAGCCGTCCCGGCACCGGCCGGACGCTTGCCAGACCGCTCTTAACATTCTCCATGCTAGCACCAGCTTCCAGCGCTACCGCTGCCGCGGCTAACGCGTTAGCTACATTGTGAGTTCCAAGCAATTGAAGATTAATTGAATCTGTACCGCGGGGACCTAACAATTTGAAAGATACCTGACCCTTATCGTTGAGAGTTATGTCTTCTGCGTAATAGGTCATTGCAGAATTCCCATTCGCTGAAAACAGAACTTGCCGACTGTGGCTGGATCTCGATATCCATTGATCAACGTTGGGATCGTCACCATTCAAAACAGCCGTTCCGTCTTCAGTAAGACTGTCAAGAATTTCTCCCTTTGCTTCGACTATGCCTTGCAAACTACCGAACCCTTCCACGTGAGCCGCACTAGCACATGTGATTAGCGCTATGTCGGGACAAGCGACTTGTGAACTGAATTCGATCTCTCCTGGGCCATTAGCTCCCATTTCGATAACGGCGTACTCATGTTCAGAGCTAAGACCTAACAGAGTCAACGGTACGCCAATGGTGTTGTTCAGATTCGCTGGAGTCGCCAGGGTTTCTGCCTTATTGCTTAGAATTGCGGCTATCATTTCCTTGACCGTTGTCTTGCCCTGACTACCGGTCAGTGCAATTACGGTAGCAACACCGCGCAAACGATTTACTCTTGCTATTTCACCTAGTGCCTTATGGGTATCGCTTACCAGAAGCTGCGGGATTCCGGAGTCCACTTCCCGCGACACAATGGCTGCACCAGCACCAGCCTGCTCGGCCGCAGCTACGAAATCATGTCCATCAAATCGATCTCCAATTAATGCAAGATAAGCATCCCCGGCTTCCAATGACCTGGTATCTGTAGACAAATTAGAAAACTCAGCATCACTGCCGGTCACTCTGGCATTGATCCTCTTGGCTAGATTGCGCAGGCTTAATGTTCCGATCACGTCGTTAATTCTCAATTTAGTTTCCGGTTCTGGCTTTTAGCGCCAGGCGCACCTGGTTGGCATCACTGAACAAGACTCGATTACCTTCCGATTCCTGATAATTTTCATGTCCTTTACCTGCAATCAACACAACATCACCAGCAGCCGCATTATTAATGGCATAGTTGATAGCTTCAGCACGATCCCGAATAGCAATGACTTTTTCTGGCTTACTAATGCCGCTTAGAATGTGCTGGATTATTCGATCGCCTTCTTCGTGCCGTGGATTGTCGTCAGTGAGTATCAGATGATCAGCATATTGTTCTCCAATCTCACCCATCAGAGGTCGCTTGCCTCGATCTCGGTTACCCCCGCATCCAAACACGCACCAGATATCGCCAGAGAAATGATCACGCAACGCCACCAAAGCACTTTGTAACCCCGCCGGGGTATGGGCGTAGTCGACGACTGCCGAAATATCATCACCCTCACCTATGATCTCCATGCGCCCATCAACCGGATTGAGAGCAGACAATTGCGCACTCAATACAGATATATCTATGCTGCCTTTCTCTTTTAGGTATCCAATAAGAGTTGCGAGCACGGCGAGGACATTACTGAAATTGAAGTATCCGATTAACCTGCCACTGATTTCTGCACTACCCAGGGGAGTATTGACTACTGCTGAGTACCCTTGCGTTGTCAGTTCATAGGATTCAGCATGGACCGTCGCTATTTTGTTTTCAGTGCTGTAAGTGAGAACTTCCACATCGCTTGAGATGGCATTTATCATGCTGAGCGCGTAGGCATCATCGATATTGATTACTGCCCGCTTTAAACCAGGCATCGTAAACAGAATTCGCTTGTTGGCGGCGTAGGAATCCATGCTGTCGTGATAGTCCAGATGATCACGACTGAGATTTGTAAAGACAGCTGTATCAAAACGAACTGCCGCTACCCGTTTCTGATGTAAACCAACGGATGAGACTTCCATGGCGACCGGATCAATCATTTCGTCGCACATCTCTGCCAGGGCGGCCTGGGTAAATACAGCATCTGGCGTGGTCAGTTGAGTCTCTTTAAGCACTCCCGGTATCCCGTATCCCAGAGTTCCCATCACGCCGCAATTGTTTCCCATTGCAGTCAGAACCTGGGAAATGAATTGGCTGCAACTGGTCTTGCCATTGGTGCCCGTGATGCCGAACACAGTGAGCTTCTCACTGGGTCGACCGTAAAACCTTCCGGCAATCTCGCTTATCTTCGCGCCCAAATTATCGACAGCGATGATGGCACGCCCGCTTCTTTCCTGAATTCCTTCCCAACCACCACCAGATTCTGCAAGCACAGCATTTACTCCGAGACCAAGCGCATCATCGATGTAGTCCCGGGCGTCGTGATTACGCCCGAAACAGGCGATGAATAAATCGCCGGATTTCAGGAGACGGCTGTCCATCTGGATACCCGTCACTTTCACCTTCAGTGATTCGAGACTGCTGTCAGGTATGGTTACCAGACCTTCTAACAAATCGAGAAGATCAATGTGAGGCTGTAATTTTTCTGCTGTATTCATTAATTAGTCTGCCTCATTCAAAGCAAGATCCTGTTCCGGTATCTTGTCTGGAGTCACATTCAATACGCGCATGGTTCCTGCGGCTATTTCTGCAAACACTGGTGCAGCTACCTGTCCACCGTAGTGCTCCTCACCTTTGGGCTCGTTTATAACGATGACTACAACCACTTCTGGCTTCGATGCCGGAACCATTCCAACGAAGAGCGAATTGTGTAGATTTTCTTCATACCCCAATTCACCTACCACATGGGCCGTGCCTGTTTTACCTGCAACCTGATAAAATGGAATATTGGCATCGATAGCAGAACCACCTCTGCTGCGATCAACAACAGTTTCGAGCATGCCTCGCACTCGGCGCGCTGTCGCAGCTTCGATAACCTGTTCTCGGGGAAGACTTGCCAGTTCCTCTTCACTCAGCTTTAACAATGACACCGGTTTACGAACCCCATCATCCGCTATAACCGAGTAAGCCCGGGCAAGTTGTAAGGCTGAAGCGGATAGCCCATAACCATAGGACAGGGTCGCAGTCTCAATGCGACTCCAGCGACGCGGACTTGGCAGAACCCCTCCTCGTTCACCAGGGAACCCGGTTCCGGTTACCTCACCGAAACCAACTCGCTGCAACACATCTTTTATTGGCTCCGGACCAATCTCAAAGGCGATTTTGCTAGTGCCAATGTTGCTGGATTTGGTGATGACTTTTTCCAGGGTAAGCGTGCCGTAGTTAGCGATGTCCTTGACCTCATAAGGACCAACCATCATCCAGCCCGGACCGGTTTCAACAATGGTATCTGGCTGGAATACACCAGACTCGAGCGCTGCTGTAATAGTGAAAGCCTTAACAGTGGACCCGGGCTCGAAAACATCGGTAATTGCCCTGTTTCTCAGCACGCTAAAATCAGTCATGTTGGCTTTGTTGTGAGGGTTATAGGAAGGCTGGTTAACCATCGCCAGTACTTCACCGGTATCAACATCAAGAATGATTGCCGAAGCACCTTTTGCGCGACGTGTGATGAATTCCGTCTTCAGGGCTCTATACGCGAGGTTTTGTAACCTGAAGTCTATCGAGAGCGTAAGATTGCTTCCCGGCTCTGCGGTCTCGATCGTATTGAGTTCCTCGATGATATGTCCTCTACGATCTTTCATGACCTGCCTGCGGCCTGATACCCCGCTCAACCAGTCATCATAGGTAAGCTCCAGTCCTTCCTGACCAATATCATCTACATTGCTAAACCCAACGAGATGGGCAGTCACCTCTCCCTGAGGATAGAATCGTTGGTACTCTTGCTGTGAATACACATGATTGATATCCAAAGCCAATACTGCGTCAGCATCAGCTGGCGCGAGCCGGCGTTTCACATACAGGAACTCCCGACTCGAATTATTAGTAATGGATGTGTGCAACACTTCCGGATTGAGGTTCAATGCTGACGCGAGTTGATATATTGCTGTTGTATCTTCTGCCAGTTCACTCGGATTCACCCAAATCGATTGTACGGGTGTGCTAACCGCAAGTGGCTCGCCGTTGCGATCAGTAATCAAGCCCCTGTTAGCAACCAGAGGAATGGTGCGGATAGTTCGGGCATCTCCTTGCCCCTGCAGAAAATCTCTTTGCATTATGTGCAGGGCACTTAGCTTCCATGCAATAGCAAATACACAGAGCAACATGCCAAACAACACCAACATACGACGCCACTGGCTGAAAAAATTGGAGAGCTTGTTTTCAGTCATGCTTCACCATCACGATGTCATCGATCTCTGGAACCTGCATTTGTAATTGTTCAATTGCTTTCTGCTCGATTCTGCCATCAAGGCCAAAGGTACTCTGCTCCAGCAAGAGTTGGCCCCATTGCACATCAAGCTTGTTGGCTTCGTCTTTCATTTGCTGCAATTCGTTGAACGCGAAGCGGTTAGCATGTGTGGTTCGCACAACTGAAAGCCCGGAAGTGAGTACTATTGCCAGTATCACGAAGAGGAGAATTGTTCTGGAACTTCCAAGGCCGAGCCAAGCCAATATGCCATTTTCAGACTTGCTGTTTCCGGGTGAAGATTTCTTCGCCTGACTATTACTCGACGCCATTTCTACGCACCCCCTACTTTCTCAGCAACGCGTAAAACTGCACTGCGCGCCCGGGGATTAGTCGACAATTCATGTGACTCGGGCTTCTGTGCTTTACCAACTCTATTCAAGTTCGGTTTTATCTCAGCCGCAGGAATTGGTAGATGGCGAGGATACTTGTCACCACTGGCCTGTTCGGCAATGAAACGTTTAACGATCCGATCTTCCAGGGAATGGAAGCTGATGGCGGCCAGGCGACCACCATCTGTCAAAACATCAAGTGCCTGTTGCAATGCTGATTGCAGTTCTTCAAGTTCTTCGTTGATAAAAATGCGAATAGCCTGAAATGCCCGGGTAGCCGGGTGCTTATCTTTTTCCCAGGCTGGATTCGCAGCCTTGATTATTTCTGCCAACCTCAGAGTACTGGTAATAGGTTGGTCGGCCCTCTCTGCGACGACAGCTTTTGCCATCCGGCGTGAGTGCCTCTCTTCACCATAACGATACAGAACATCAGCTATATCCTGTTCTGAAGCCGAATTAATCCATTCGCTCGCCGTTTGTCCACTCTGCGTGTCCATGCGCATGTCCAAAGGCCCATCCCGCATAAAACTAAAACCACGTTCGGCGTTGTCCAACTGAGGCGACGAAACCCCCAGGTCGAAGAGCACCCCATTTACCCGACCAAACACATTGTGTTGTTGGCAGGTAGCAGCCAGTGAGCTGAATGGAGCGTGGATGCTGATCACCCGGTTGTCCTCTTCGGTTAATTTAATTGCCTCTTCGATCGCTTCCGGATCCCTATCCATAACGAGTAAGCGACCGTCCTCATTTAATTGTTGGAGAATCAACCGGGAATGACCGCCACGTCCAAACGTGGCGTCGACATAGATTCCATCCGGGACAATTGCCAGTGCCGCTACTGCTTCTTGTTGGAGTACAGTTTTATGCGGTACTTGCTGGGTCATCCATTACGGCTACCTAAAGCGCAAGCGTTCTCAGCTTCTCAGGTAGCTCCCCCTCGGTCGAAGATTCACTCAGCCAGTGATCACGTTGCTGGTTCCAGCTTTCCTGGTCCCAGATTTCCAACTTTTTGCCTTGCCCTATCAGGCAGACATGTTTTTCAAGTTGCGCATAGAGCCTTAACTCTTGTGGCAACAAAATTCTCCCGTTGCTGTCTAATTCAAGGTCGTTAGCGTGACCTATGAGGAGGTGTTTGACCCGTTGCGACATGGGATCGAAACTGGAGAGCGATTCAATCTGTCGTTCTATCTGTTCCCATTCGGCAATTGGGTAAAGCAACAGACAACGATGATTGGTATCGATGGTGACAACCAGATGCCCTGAGCAAGATTGCATTAATTGCTCGCGATAGCGCGCCGGCATAGCCATACGCCCTTTAGCATCCAGATTGATCGTATTGATGCCGCGAAACACGTGTTGTCCCCATTCATGCTTATCGGAATTTTTAAATTGAGAGGCTTAGGTGAAAATCTGTTGATTTAGTCCACGAAGCCCCACAATTAAACAAAAAATTCCACTTTTCTCCACAAAGCCACACTATAGGTGTGCATCGGCACATGCGCAAGACAATTTATGTATTTTTTTCAAGAATTTACGGGAACGTGCCGCTAAATGTAGGGAACATGGCGGGAACTTATCAACTTTCGGAAACAAGAAATTCAATAAATACAGCTCTATGCAGAGCAAAGTTAAAGTAATTTCTTAAGTTTTAGCGAGATTTGTCGAGGCTTGACTGTCGACGCTGGAAAGCAGATTTGGCGGGAAATAGTTGAGTCAGCCTGTAAGCCGGGTTCTGTCGAGGACAATTATTCATCTGCAGCCTGCGTCACCACAGGCTTGTAGCGGCCTACCCGAATCCAATGCGAGCAACATTAATGGATTCCTATTTGGCCTTGCTCCGGGTGGGGTTTACCTAGCCGCGAGCTGTTACCAGTCGCGCGGTGCGCTCTTACCGCACCATTTCACCCTTACCCGACTTCCGAAGTCGTCGGGCGGTATCTTTCTGTTGCACTAGCCGTAGGTTCGCACCTCCCAGGTGTTACCTGGCACCCTGCTCTATGGAGCCCGGACTTTCCTCCATCTGGCCACGAATGACCAGACAGCAATTGCCCAGCTGACTCAGCGGCAGACTAACAGATTTCTTGCTCCTGCAAAAATCTGCAGACCTGTATTCAGGCTGGCCTAAGCACAGAATGTACTGCACCATCACTTAACAATACGTCTGATCTATCAGGACTCTTTCTCCAGTCTCAGAGCCTGATCATACAAATCGTTCTTTCTTACCTCGCAGTATTGTGCTGCGATTTTGACAGCTTGCTTGAGAGACAATTCCTCTCTCAAGAGAGAATAGAGACGAATGGCTGCGGACATATCATCCCCCGTTTCTGCTTGAACCTGACTACCAGACACTACCAGCACGAGCTCGCCACGCTCGGCATTTTCATTTGTGCCTGCCCACTGGATACACTCTGCCAAACTGCCACTGAAATGCTCCTCGTAGCGTTTCGTCATTTCTCTGGCGATAAAAATTTCACGGGAATCTCCGAAATTTTCGATTAATGACTGCAAAGTTTCTCCGAGCCGATGAGGTGCTTCGAAGAAAACCAGGGTACGGGCTTCGTCCTGCAATTTGGATAGCTGTTTGTTGCGTGGTCCCTGTCGCGCCGGGAGAAAACCTTCAAAGGTAAAACGATCTGTTGGCAATCCGGCAACTGACACCGCAGCTAACAAAGCACTCGGTCCCGGTATTGGGCGCACTGAGAAATTTGCATTCCGGGCGGCACGAACCAGCTTATACCCAGGATCAGACACCAGTGGCGTACCGGCATCAGACACTAATGCAACATCTTCGCCGCCCGCAAGAATTTTCAGCAAACCCTGTTCTGCAGCGTCGGAACTAAAATCATGATATGACTTTAACCTGGCATTAATACCGAGATGTTTGAGAAGTTTGCCACTGTGTCGGGTGTCCTCTGCCGCTACTACCGCGACACTGGAAAGCACTTCCACCGCCCGTGACGAAATATCACCAAGATTACCGATTGGTGTAGCGACTATATATAGAGTTCCCTGTTCCACTATTGATTCACGCAAATAATTGCCCGATTTCGAGTCTTGTATTAGTCTTTTTCGCTACAGCATGAGTGTTCGGAAAGCACAGTGCCCAAAGAGCCCGGAACTATCATCGTAAATTGGAGAGACAGAGAGATAGATCGTCAAATTCGGTATCAGGATCTGGCGCCTTTTCAATCATCCAGCAATTTGAATGAGAACCCGAGTAAGAAATAGCCCAATCTCTACTTTCATGCCTACTTCAATGATTCGATTTTCTGCCATTCCATACTACAAGTTACTGTGCACATGCCTACTATTGTTATTGGCCAGCTGTGGCAGCAATACAGGTAACGAAGTCTCAAGGACACCGGCTGTTCAGTCTACCTCAGTCCGTGTAGATCAGCTAATGCGTGACGCAGAGCTGCTCGATAGCGCAAACCGGGCCAATCTATTACTGATGTCAGCCAGGCAATTTCTAGACGAGTCGGAATTGCAGGCGACAGAAGAATTACTGGAGGCAACCGGTAGACCTGATCGGCTTATCCCGGAACATCAGCTTCGATTTGCAATGTTGCAGGCTCGGCTAGCACAGCAAAAGTCGGATGACACAACTGCATTACGTTGGCTAGAAGGCTCTCTGACTCAATCAGCCGATCCTGCCACTGCAATAGGGGCTGAATTCTATTATCAGCTCGGAACCTTGTATGAAGAAAGAAACAATATTACCGGTGCTGTTGCTGCGCTTGCAGAAGCGTCCGCGTATTACGTAGACGATCAACAGAGCGACATTTATGATCGCATTTGGAGAGAATTACAAAGCTTGAGCGACCCAATGCTGGACCAATTAGCTGCAGACGCCAGCAGCTATGAGCTAAGGGGCTGGATTGAGCTGGAACGCGTTTACAGGGAAGATGAATTCAGCCTTAGCAGCCAACTGGATGCTATTTCCCGTTGGCAATCTATCTGGTCCAGCCATCCCGCGACTCAACGGCTACCCTCGTCGCTAGCACGATTGCAGGAATCCTGGGAACAAAGGCCACAACATATTGCTCTTGTCCTGCCACTCACGCAACCTGCCGGTCTCGCTATACAGGAAGGATTCCTGAGCGCCTACTACCAGGCGCTCGCTGAAAGCAGAACCCAACCTCAGATCAGCGTGCTGGATAGCACAGAAATAGACAATGTATTGGACATATACAACGATGCAAGCGAACTCGGAGTGGATTTGGTAATTGGTCCGCTAAGCAAAACACTGGTTAATCAATTACAAAGAATGGATCGCTTACCAATTACTACGCTGGCTCTTAATTACCTCGACAATCCGGGACAATTGCCTGGCAATCTCTATCAATTCGGGCTGGCACCAGAGGATGAAATAAACCAGGCGGCGCGATTAGCGTGGTCCGCGGGCTACCGTAATGCAGCTCTAGTCACCCCGCAGTCTCAGGACTACCTGCGCTTGCAAAATGTATTTCAAGATATCTGGGAATCACTTGGTGGTCATGTTGTTTCCGCTGCAAGCTTTGCTGATACCAACGACTATTCAGACGTAGTAAAACGCTTAATGGCCATCGACTCCAGTGAAGCCCGGGCGGAAAGAATATTGGATCTACTTCCCCGCAATTCAATGGAATTTACCCCCAGACGTCGGCAAGACATTGATTTTATATTTCTGATTGCAAATCCCAGACAAGGCCGCCTTATCAAACCAACACTGGCCTTTTACTTCGCAGAAGATGTACCTGTTTACGCCCTGCCTTCCATTTATGATGGCCAGTTAAATGCTAACGAGAATCGCGATCTGGACGGCATCTGGTTCACCGATGCTCCCTGGTTGTTGGAAGGAGAAGATGCACTAAAGACAACCGTCGATAGTAGCTTGCGCTCTACATTAGGACCGTTGCAGCGATTGCGAGCATTAGGAATTGACAGCTTCAGGTTGTATGCACGACTCGGTATGTTGTCATCAGGACAATTAGATGGACTCTCTGGCACCACTGGAAGGCTTTCAATTGCCGAGGATGGTCGCATTCAACGCGGCCTGTTACCTGCCAAATTTATTGACGGGCGCGCAGAAATTCAATCCATAAATACTACCGGCAGTGATGACTAAGAATCTCCAACCAGCACGCCTTAATGTCGCTTTTGTACCTTGATCCCTTTTTCTGAAATCTTCATCTTCAATCCAAAAACGAAAAAGCACCATGGCTGGCAGCAGGAAACCCAAGCGCTAATCTATTTAAATAAACAGGGACTCAAACTTCTGGAAAGGAACTTCCGTTGCCGTTTCGGAGAGATTGATCTGATAATGCTTGAGAATTCCAGGTCACTCGTTTTCATTGAAGTCAGACAGCGTAACTCCATGAAGTTCGGTGGCGCACTGGCGTCTGTCTCCGCCACCAAACAGAAGCGAATAATACTTACCGCCAGCCACTGGCTCCAAACCCATAGCGAATACCTCAACGCGGCGAGCCGATTCGATGTTGTGGCAATTCAGTCTACCAATGAGATCCGGGACAGGATTTGCTGGATCAGAAACGCATTCTGCTGAAACTTATCACCTACTAAACATGTCTATTACTAAGAATCGTCTGAAACTTTCTCAGAGAATATCACTTTGATGGGTAACACTCGGAGATTTCCTGCCGATATAAGCTATTACTCAAAAAGGTAGTAGATATGGAACTGCAAGAACGCATACTTGGACATTTTCTGGAAAGCATAGAAGTTAAGCAGCGCGCCGCTGGCGATCTGGTTGAATTCGTGCACAGAGCTGGCGATCTGATGGTAGAAAGTCTGCTCAACGAGGGAAAGATTCTGAGTTGTGGTAATGGAGGATCAGCTGGGGACGCACAACATTTTTCGGCTGAACTTCTGAATCGTTTCGAAAAAGAACGACCGGGATTACCGGCAATTGCTGTAACAACAGACAGTTCGACTCTCACAGCGATTGCCAATGACTACGACTACAATGAAATATTTTCAAAACAAGTTAGTGCGCTAGGTAGAGATAACGATGTATTACTTGCTATCTCCACAAGTGGCAATTCACCTAATGTGATTGAAGCCATCAAGGCTGCACACGATCGTGGTATGAACGTGGTTGCTCTAACTGGAAAGGATGGCGGGCAAATGGCAGGCATGTTGTCTGGCTCTGATATAGAGATCCGTGTTCCATCATCAAGAACCGCTCGCATTCAGGAAGTACATCTTGTAGTGATTCACTGCCTTTGTGATTTTATTGATACACGTCTTTTTGGAGGAGATGAAGCATGAAAATACGTGATGCAATCGTGCTGCTAAGCCTGTTAGCAATGTCTTCTTGTACAGCAATCCTTGTTGAGACCACTGGCTCACAAGGAATACAGGAAGATCCTACAGAACGTACCACTGGAGCTCGCATTGAAGATGAAGCAATCGAGACTAAAGTTCTGGTCAACATTAAGTCGCAAGAGCCAGCCTTAAAGGCTGCCAATATCGACGTGGTGAGCTTTAATGGTGTGGTACTGCTGGTAGGGCAAGTTGAATCAGAAGCTTTAAAGAACAGAGCGACTGAAATTGCCAGCCAGGCCAGCATAAAGATAAAGAGAATTCACAATGAGATGGAAGTGGCCGGTAAAACAAATCTAATCTCAAGAACGAATGACACCTGGCTGGCCACCAAAGTCAGAACCCGCATGTTAACTAACCGTGAAGTTCCTTCAGACCAGGTGAAGATCGTGGCTGAAAACGGCACTGTTTATCTGATGGGCCTCATTAGTCAACTTGAAGGTGACAATGCTGCAAACGTTGCCAGAAACGTTTCGGGTGTGTCGAGGGTAGTAAAAGTATTTGAATATATTAACTAGCTGACTGGACCAGCTACTTAACCAATCTTAAGGGAGGCTTATTGTCTCCCTTTTTTTCTGCCTTTTTCTCGGAAGCTACCGATACCATGGGCGGCTCATCGGTTCCTGTTGGTGGTGTGGGATCTGGTGTCGGAGATTCAGGATCGAACATCATACCCTGACCATTTTCTTTTGCGTAAATACCCATTACAGCATGCTGGGGTACAGTGACCCGTTTCGGAATTCCAGCGAATCGACCTTCGAAATCGATGTACTCATTACCCAGACTGAGATCCTGAATCGCGAAAGGTGAAATGTTCAGGACAATTTGTCCATCCTTAACATGTTCCTGCGGGACCTCTACTCCGTCTGCGTAAGCGTTTACGAGTATGTAGGGAGTACATTCGTTATCTACAATCCACTCATAGAGAGCGCGAACCATATAGGGTCGACTGGAAGTCATTGTCATAACACGCACCCTTGAGTGGGAAGGCGCAAAAAAATTTACACCATCTCTTTTTCTTGCTCGGAGAAGCTGGCCACAATCGAATCTCTTTCGAACAATCTATCACGATAATCAAGCAGTGGCTTAACAGCTTTTGATTTACCGAGATCTACTCCCATCACAGGCAGGCGCCATAAGATCGGAGCTACGCAACAATCGACAATGGTAAATTCATCGCTCATAAAGAAAGGCTTCTCGCCAAAAATCGGCGCTATGGAAATTAAGCTTTCCCGCAGCTCCTT
This sequence comes from uncultured Pseudohongiella sp., assembly GCA_965227685.1. GTDB lineage: Bacteria > Pseudomonadota > Gammaproteobacteria > Pseudomonadales > Pseudohongiellaceae > UBA9145. The sequence continues at coordinate 1,461,215 of CBDDGA010000002.1, forward strand.
ACGCTTCTTCTCCAGCTGTGCGGGCGTACCGTCTTTTGCCATAAGTGCATCTACCAGATCACACCAATCTTGTCTGATTCGGTAAATCCACAAACGACTCTGAGCACGCGCAACCGGATAGACTGGAAACAGAGGCGGGTGAGGAAAGCGCTCATCCAGGTACTCCATCATTATGTCAGCTTCATAGAGAACCAAATCCCGATCAACCAAAGTAGGCAAAGTGTTATAGGGATTCAGTGTGGCTAGGTCTTCGGGCTTGTTATTGGAGTCGACATCTATAGTCTCAACAGTCACACCTTTTTCTGCCAACACGATTCGAACACGATGGCTATAGTGACTGGTTCCATCCGAATAAAAAGTCATTGAAGATCGTTTTGCGACCACACCCATGGGTATTCCTCTAAGAGATTATTTCTTGTATTGATTTATTACGACTATCGATTATTAGTGGTAGTCCTTTGAGAACTCCCGACCTACTAGCGCGGTGAAGATATAGAGTACCGCCAGAAAAGCGAGCACCCATATCCCTATCTCCTGCCGCCTGTCGCGAACAGGTTCGCCGATGTAGTACATGAAATTCACCAAATCGGCGATCATGTTGTCGAATTCTGCCGGGCTGAGCTCACCGGTACCTTCAACATGATGTAACTCACATTGCGTCGGGTCATCAGCACCATGGTCATCGCAGGTTACGTCACCCTGCAAGCCATGCAGAACATTCGGCATAGCAACATTGGGGAAAATCTTGTTGTTGGCGCCAAAAATTCGTGATTCATCGTTATAAAACCCTTTCAGGTAGCTATAAAGCCAGTCCGGGCTATGTACCCGTCCCGCCAGGGTAAGGTCCGGTGGCACCGCAGCAAACCATGCTTCTGCGTCTTCTTCGGACATGGAATTTTCGATGAGATCACCTATGAGCGAATCATCCCAAACAAGATTAGCGAGAACCATATCATGTGGAATACCCAGATCGTCAGCGGTGCGCTCATAGCGAGCGTAGCCCAATTCATGGCATGACACACAATAATTCATATAGGTACGAAAACCACGCTGCAATGAATCTTTGTCATCGAAATCAGTTTCTACATGTTCCAGGTCCAGATTCCCTGCAGATGCAGCTTCAGCCGAGCCGGATACCAGCATCAGAGGCACAACCACCAGGAAGATCAGTAGCAGTATGCTTCCTAGCAATTGTGGAATGCTAATAAAGCGACCTGTCACCCTTTCAGGGGGCTGCGTAGTTTGCTCTTTCCTTGTATACCAGGGCATAGCAATAAAATACGCGAAGTAAACTACAGTCATGATTTGTGCCAACAGAGTCTTAGCAGGGCTTACTGCTTGAGTGCCTAATACACCAAGAATAATGAAGCTCACTACAAACATCAGCAATGCGATTCGGCTGTACCAGCCTTTGTATCGCATGGATTTTACCGGGCTCTTATCCAACCAGGGCAATACGAACAGGATCGCAATCGCACCAAACATCACCAGCATGCCCCAGAACTTGGAATCGATTCCAAACAGGGGCACAGTAACTGCACGCAGCATGGAGTAGAACGGTGTGTAATACCATACTGGAGGTACATGTTCTGGAGTCTTCAGGGAGTCTGCTTCGATAAAGTTAGCAACCTCCAAAAAGTAACCACCCATCTCTGGCACAAAGAAAACAATCGCGCAGAATACAAACAGGAATACCACTACAGCTGGCGTATCGTGATACATGGTGTAATAAGGATGGAATGGAACGCCGTCTACCGGAATCCCATCAGGACCCTTGTTCTTCTTGATCTCAATGCCGTCCGGGTTATTAGAACCCACTTCATGCAGCGCAAGAATATGTAACACGACCAGAGCCAAAAGAACGATAGGCAGAGCTACAACGTGAAGAGCAAAGAAGCGATTCAATGTGGCACCGGAAATCAGGTAGTCGCCACGAATCCAAACCAGCAAGTCTTCTCCAATCACAGGTATAGAACCAAATAGAGAAACAATTACATTCGCGCCCCAGTAAGACATTTGCCCCCAGGGTAGTACGTAACCCATGAAACCTTCGGCCATGAGCACCAGATAGATACACATACCCAGCACCCACAATAACTCGCGAGGCTTTTTATAGGAGCCGTACATCAAACCGCGGAACATGTGGATATAAACCACAAAGAAAAATGCAGATGCACCGGTGGAATGGAGATAGCGAAGCAGCCATCCGTATTCCACATCACGCATGATGTATTCAATAGAAGCGAAAGCTGCTTCGGCGCTTGGCGTATAGTTCATTGTCAGCCAGATGCCGGTAAGCAACTGCATGACCAGAACAACTAAAGAGAGAACACCAAAGAAATACCAAAAATTAAAATTCTTGGGAGCGTAATACTCGCTCATGTGGTGCTTCCACGTGGCAATAATCGGGAGACGCGCGTCTACCCAATTAACCAGGCCTGTAAGAGCAGTCATGATTCGACCGGATTGCTTGCCGCCGGCAACGCTATCGGAATTACTGATATCTGTCATGCCGCATTCTCCTCATCAATACCGATCACCAGAACATTATCGTCCTCAAAAGAATAAGGAGGCACTTGCATGTTTCGGGATGCAGGAGAGCCGCTGTAAACACGACCTGCCAAATCAAAACGGGATCCGTGACAAGGACAGAAGAAGCCACCACGCCATTCCGCGTCGAACGGTTGAGTCCTTACCTCGATGTGTGGCGTAGGAGAACAGAACAAGTGTGGACACAATCCGACCAGCACCAGGATTTCAGGATTGCGTGAACGAGTCTCATTCTGGGCATAGTTCGGCTGTTCCGGATCTTCGGAATCAGGGTCAGCCAGACGATCAGGGTCTTCATTAAGCACTGCCAGTGCTTCTTCGCTGCGGCGCACAACGAATATAGGGCGACCCCGCCAGGCTGGAATTGGTCCCAGCATTTCACCCGGCTGCAATCGGCTGATATCCAGCCGAACCGGTGCACCCGCAGCACGAGCTTTCGCACTGGGATTCCAAGAACCTACGAATGGGACGGCTGCTCCAACAACACCGGCTGCACCAACAACCGATGTGGAGCCCACCAAGAAACGCCTACGGCCAGCGTTAGTACTGTCGTCAGTCACCGTAATTATCTCCTTGAGAGCACGCTACTGTAATGTGAAATCTGTCTTGAATTGAAAGCTGGGTCTGGGAAATTGCGACGCTAACGTGGCTTGATGAAATCATTCCCTGAATCAGGCTAGAAACTGCGTGAATTCTAGTCAATTTCCCGTTTTTTTTCAAGTCGACCGCTCGCCTGCACGACGTTCAACTCATTGATTTTTATTAAAATATCTCTATTTTTTCGACCAAAAAAAAACGCCGAATCGTAAACTGAATTCGACGTTTTTTGAATCTTTGTCGCGCCTTAACGCTTGGAGAATTGAGGTCGCTTACGCGCCTTTCTCAAACCAACCTTCTTGCGCTCAACCTCACGGGCGTCACGGGTAACAAATCCCGCTTTGCGCAACGTTGGGCGTAGTTCATTGTCATACTCCATCAACGCGCGGGTAATACCATGACGAATTGCACCGGCTTGACCGAAGCTACCGCCACCACGAACAGTCACGTTGATATCGAATTTTTCAGTCATCTCTAACAACTCGAGCGGCTGCCGTACGATCATACGAGCCACCTCGCGACCAAAATAACCATCTAGTGGACGCTTATTTACCGTGATATTGCCGTTGCCGCTGGTCAGGTAGACCCTCGCTGTGGAGGTCTTGCGACGACCGGTACCGTAATATTGTGTAGCTGCCATGGCTGGATATTTATCCTTTACAGTTGCAGAGCTTGAGGCTGCTGTGCGCTATGAGGGTGTTCTGTTCCCGCATAAACTTTGAGCTTCTTATACATGGCGCGACCAAGAGGCGTGCGCGGAAGCATGCCCTTGACTGCCAGTTTGATCGCTCTTTCAGGAGCGTGCTCCTGCAGCTTCTCAAAAGAAATGGATTTCAGGCCACCTGGGAATCCGGAATGGGAATGGTACATCTTGTCAGTAGCTTTGTTGCCAGTGACAGCGACCTTGTCCGCATTGATTACTACCACGTAATCGCCGGTATCCACGTGCGGCGTGTATTCGGGCTTGTGCTTGCCACGCAGGCGAGTCGCAATGGCAGTTGCCATGCGGCCTAGAGTCTGGCCTTCAGCATCGATCAGAAGCCACTGTTTTGGGACTTCATTGGGTTTTGCGCTATAAGTCTTCATCGCACGTTCTGGGGCTTAATTCAAAAGAGCGCGAATACTACAGGAGAGACGGTCAAGATTCAAGAGATTTTGCGGCTTGAAAGGCCTGATTTCTGGCGCCTGTAGCCAATTCCGGCAGGTTCCCACCACGCATGCAAGCCAACGCTATTGAGCCAACCTGATCTGCCCCACTACCGAGCCGAAAATTGATCCGGGGTGAGGCCTGAAAATTTCGGTCAGTTGGCCCTGTGCTCCTCACACAGGTAGTCATGGGACTGCATCTCAAGCAATCTGGAACGGGTCCGTTCGAACTCGAAAGCGAGTTGAGAGCCGGTATACAGGCGCTCCACTTCACAGTTAGCCGAAATAATTACTTTCACACGACGATCATAGAGCTCATCGATCAAATTGATAAATCGACGTGCCTGATCCGTTAATCTTTCGTCCATACAGGGAACATCACTGAGAATAACAGCATGATAGAGCCGGGCTATCTCTACATAGTCAAACGCACTACGTGGACTGTCGCAAAGCGCTGAGAAAGTAAACCATATAACGTCATCTGCGCAGGCTATTGCCGGAATCTCCCGATCCAGAATACGGATTACAGGATTCTCTTCAATTTCCCTAATGTCCGGTGCCAGGTCCTGGAAACTCAATCGGAGCTTTGCCTCGGCGTCAGCTGATACCGGATGGATGTACAGCTCTGCGTTACTGAGCCGCTCCAGTCGATAATCCGTTCCCGGTTTAATCTCTACGATCTCAGTGTATTCTTCAATCAACGCTATCGCCGGCAGAAATCTGTCACGCTGCAGTCCGTTTTCGTATAGGTGTCGCGGCTCCACATTTGACGTGGCAACCAATACAACATCTTTCGCAAATAGCGCCTCAAGCAAGCCAGCGAGAATCATTGCGTCTCCAATATCTGAGACGAAGAATTCATCAAAGCACAGGACTCTGAATTCTTTTGCAAGATCCTCAGCGATTTGTTGCAGGGGATCGCTGGTTCCCTGACGTTGAGTCATTTCCCGGTGGAGTTCTTGCATGAAACGATGAAAATGCGTTCGGCGTTTCCTTGTACCCGGCAAGCATTCATAGAACAAATCCATCAGATACGTCTTGCCTCGACCAACTCCTCCCCAGAGATATAGACCTTTAAGCGGGCTTTCATCCCGTCCAGCCAGACCGAAAAGGCCGCCCAATTTTGCAACGAACCCTGATTCTTGCTGCGAATCCTCAACCAATGCCTTTTGCAGATTGTCGAGCCTGGCAGCTACTCGCAACTGTTCATCATCGCGCGAAACAATGCCCTGCTCCAGGTCCTGTCTGTATCTCTGTAGTGGTCCCATAGACTCATTAAAGATGAAATGCAGCCGCATTCTAGGCGGCTTTTACGAACGAAACTAGCCACTCAGGTAGTCTGCCTTCCAGGCAATGACGTAAATGCTCGATTAATAGCCTTGTTCAGAATCACAGGCGCTTACCGCCTCTCTCCTTGTAAGGTATACTCTGCTCCCACGATTCGTTTTTGTGCAAGAGGCGTTCTGCCTTTAGAGGTATAATCGAGTGATCTGGCTGGTTGGTATTGGAGCTCTAGCGATTGGACTGGTAATCGGAGTTTTGATTGCCGGGCGAATTAATGCGAGCCCTTCACGTATTCGCGACCTCGAGAATGAGATTCGACAACTGAAGGACAGTCATAGCGACTACCGCGATAGCGTCAGTGATCATTTCGGCATGACAGCCGAATTGGTTCAACACATGACTGAAAGCTACCGCGATGTCTATCAACATCTGGCCAGCGGTGCTCAGGATCTGTGCTCATCGGATGTCGCGAACAAACTCTTGCCAACTGAAACCGATGCTGTGTTTGAGGCACCCGCAAGCGAAGAGGTCGGACCTCTTGCCCCACCCCGGGACTATGCTGCCAAACAAAGTCCTGATCAGAAAGGAGCGCTCTCTGAAGATTTCGGAATCGAGAAGACTAAACCGGTCAACGACGAAGAAATCGCTATTCAGCAAACCAAATAATCCAACCCGAGCAGTTATTGCTTCAGGATGAAGCCATTTAAATCACATTAAACCTGGAATGTAGCCGCCTGTAATTAGTCACCATGGCCGAATATAACCTCACCCATCTGAAACAACTCGAAGCAGAAAGTATTCATATTATTCGTGAAGTTGCTGCCGAATTCGATAAGCCAGTAATGCTGTACTCAATCGGCAAAGATTCGGCTGTAATGTTGCATCTGGCACTTAAAGCTTTCTATCCGGGAAAACCTCCATTCCCGTTGATGCACGTGGACACTACCTGGAAATTTCGGGAAATGATTCAGTTTCGGGATGAGCTGGCGTCAAAGCTGGGTCTCGAATTGATCGTGCATACTAACCAGGAAGGAGTGAAACAGGGCGTGGGGCCATTTACCCATGGCAGCGAAAAGCATACCGACATTATGAAAACCCAGGCCTTGAAACAGGCCCTGGATCTCCATAGATTCGACGCAGCATTCGGTGGCGCTCGCAGGGATGAAGAGAAGTCGCGAGCCAAGGAACGAGTTTTCTCTTTTCGCGACAAGAACCATGTCTGGGATCCCAAGAATCAGCGGCCTGAACTCTGGAACCTCTACAACGGCAAAGTGAATAAAGGCGAAAGTATTCGTGTATTCCCTCTCTCCAATTGGACTGAGTTGGATATCTGGCAATACATCTATTTAAACAATATCGACATCGTTCCCCTCTATTTCGCCAAGCCCAGGCCTGTGGTCGAAATAGATGGTGTTGACATTATGGTCGACGATGACCGCATGCCGGAAGAATACCGAGCCAAGGCAAAGACCAAGACGGTCAGGTTTCGCACCCTTGGCTGCTATCCGTTAACAGGTGCAGTAGAGTCCACAGCCACAACCCTGCCTGAAATTATTCAGGAAATGCTTCTGACAACGAGCTCTGAAAGACAAGGGCGCCTAATCGATACCGATAAGTCTGGCTCAATGGAAGAAAAGAAACGTAAAGGATATTTCTAAGCAGCCATGTCTCATCAATCGGAACTAATCAGCACAGATATTAAAGCTTATCTTGCCCAACATGAACGCAAGGAGTTATTGCGCTTGCTCACATGCGGGAGCGTTGATGATGGAAAGAGCACCTTAATCGGCCGCTTACTTCATGACTCTAAAATGATCTATGAAGATCAGCTAGCGGCGATTGAAGCTGACAGCGTTAAATCCGGAACCACTGGTGGCATTGACCTGGCACTGCTGGTAGATGGCTTACAGGCCGAAAGAGAACAGGGAATCACAATTGATGTAGCGTATCGATACTTCTCCACGGCAAAGCGGAAATTCATTATCGCGGACACGCCTGGTCACGAGCAGTACACACGGAACATGGCTACCGGAGCATCTACCTGTGATTTAGCGATTATTCTTATCGACGCTCGTCATGGTGTACAGGTTCAGACTCGACGTCACAGTTTTATTTCATCATTGCTTGGCATCAAACAAATAATCGTTGCCATCAACAAGATGGACTTAGTCGATTACAGCGAAGAAACCTACAAAGACATTGAGCGAGAGTATCTGGCTTTCTCTAAAAAACTGGAACCAGCCAACTACCATTTCATCCCTATATCAGCACTCAATGGCGACAACGTTGTTAACGTCAGTGACTCAATGCCCTGGTATGAAGGTGACCCACTTATGGAGATTCTTGAATCAGTGGCTATCGCTGCGGACAAGAACTTCGAAGACTTTCGACTGCCAGTACAATATGTCAATCGCCCAAATTTGAACTTTCGCGGCTTCTGCGGAACAGTCGCCTCAGGTGTAGTACACAAAGGTGATGAGATCACCGTCCTTCCCTCTGGCAAGTCCAGCAAGATCAAATCTATTGTCACGTTTGATGAAGAACTGGAACTGGCTCACGCCGATATGTCGATTACACTCACCCTCGAAGACGAGATTGATGTAAGCCGGGGCGACATTATCGCTCATGCCGACAATCTTCCCAGCAGTGGTGACAGTTTTGAAGCAACTGTTGTCTGGATGACCGAAAAACCCCTGTTACCAGGCACTGAATATGATTTTAAACTGGGCACTAAAACGGTTACCGGGAGAGTCAGGTCCATTCGTCACAAGATTGATGTGAACACTCTGGAGCAAAGTCCTGCCCCCGGTTTGGAATTGAACGAAATTGGTATTGCTGAAATCAGCCTTGATGAAACTGTTTGTTTCGACAGCTACGGAAGTAATCGAGCTACAGGTAGCCTGATATTTGTTGACCGACTTACCAATGTTACGGTTGCAGCCGGCATGGTAAGTTGTGATGCTCAGCCTAAAACTGAGAAAACGGAACATCAGAGCGCGCATGTTACCAAGGACGAGCGTGCAGCACGTTACGGACAGAAACCCGCCACTATCATGTTCATTGGTGTCTCCGGGTCTGGTAAATCAACTCTGGCCCACGGCCTTGAACGAAGACTATTTGACCAGGGTAGAGTTTCCACGGTTCTTGATGGAAAAACCATGCGCCTGGGAATCTCCCGAGACTTACCCCACGATGCCGAAGGACGCGCCGAAAACCTGCGAAGAAGTGCTCACGTTGCCCGCTTCCTGAATGATTCCGGCGTGATTTGTTGCGCCTCGTTTGTGGCACCTAATGCAGACTCAAGAGAGCATGCACTTAGCGTGATTGGCAAAGACAACTGCTACATTATCTATCTGAACCCACCGATGGAAGTTTGCATACAGAGAGATCCCAGTGGTCTCTATGCAGCAGCCGAAGGAGCCGACAAGGACGGGAGTGAATCCAGTGATGTACCAGGTCTTTCATTCCCCTATTCTGCGCCAGAACAAACACATCTTGAACTGGATACGGCAGAATTGAGCATAGAAGACTGCCTGAATCAGGTTGTATCCCTGATGAAGCAAGAAGGGATTATCTAGCAATTGGCTTACCGGACTAGGCTGGATTATCAATATCTATAAATTCGTGATCAATGGCGAATTTGCTTGAGAGGTAATTCCCTACCGCCTGTACTCCATACCGTTCCGTTGCATGGTGACCGGCAGCGAAGAAATGGACTCCTGTTTCCCTGGCTATGTGGGCACTGGGTTCAGATATCTCTCCAGTCACGAAAGCATCCACACCAGCATTTACCGCTATGTCGAAATAGTTTTGGGCTGCACCGGTACACCAGGCGACTTTTCTGATCTGTTTTGCACCTGCCTGAACACCAGTAGCTGGTCTGTTTAACTTCAAAGCAAGTAAGTCAGCGAACTGTGCATAGCCAAGGGGCTCGTTCAGCTCTCCGATCATCACCAATGCCAAATCACCGGCTCTGCCAATACAATCAGTTATGTTGAGATTTAACAACTTTCCGAGCTGGGCATTATTACCAAGCTCAGGGTGGGCATCCAGAGGCAAATGAAATGCAAACAGACTCAGGTCATTTGCCAATAAAGTCTGCACTCTTTTCTTCTTCATTCCGACAATTGTTTGTTCTTCACCACGCCAAAAATATCCGTGATGAACCAATAAGGTGTCAGCATTCCGCTCTATAGCTGCATCAATGAAAGCCTGGCTGGCGGTCACTCCAGAGACCAGTTTCCTTACTGACTCAGCACCTTCGATCTGCAACCCATTGGGACAATAGTCTTTGAATCGCTCCGGCTGCAATAATCGGGTTAATTCTGCATCTACCTCTATTAAGCTTATTGCCATTGGAATCTATCGAAACTACGCTGTATATTGATTAAGGCGACTATGATAACACAGCAGCCAATCCTTCCCCGCCGAGATTCTGCTCCTTATGAACCGACTTCTGAAAACTCTGCAGTTCCTTAGCTGGCCTGTTATGACAGGTTTGCTTCTGGCTGTTGTAATCCTGCAGTACCAGCAATTGCAGGAAATTTCAGATTTACTCATAGAGCCTTCACCAATCGAGAATGAAAATATCCCCAGTTTCGCCAATGCAATCTCGACCGCTTCTCCTTCGGTGGTAGCGATAAATGCGACAAGCGTAAACGTTGAATCAGTGGAGCGAGCGTCAGAAGACCGGTTGAATCTCTATCTTGGTGAAACTGCCAGCCTCGGTTCAGGGGTCATTGTGAGTGAGAAAGGTTTTATTCTTACGAATCTTCATGTAGTTGATACATTGTTCGATGCCTTCGATACCGAAGTGACTCTTGCGGATGGCCGGCGCACGCCTGCAACAGTGATTGCCTACGATCAGGACAATGATCTGGCGATTCTGCATATCAACATGGATCATCTGACCCCTATCGAAGTTGGGGATGAGTCACTGCTTGAAGTGGGAAATGTTGTTTTCGCCATAGGCTACCCAAGAAATATTGGTCAATCCGTGTCGCAAGGAATTGTCAGCGCAATCAGTGTTAACTCCCAGAGTGGCATTTCAATGATCCAGACCGATGCTGCAATAAACCCTGGAAACTCAGGAGGAGCATTAATCGACCACGAAGGAAAATTGATTGGGATTAATTCCTCAATATTTTCTGCATCTGGAAATTTCGAAGGAATTGGTTTTGCCACTCCTGCCAGTGTCGCAATTGCCGCCATGGAAGACATGGTCGCAGAGGCGATTGCAGCAAATTCCGGGTATTTAGGAGTGCTAACCGGGGAAGCGTTGGACGAGCAATCAAGCCAGCTATTCTTTGGCGTGGATAACATTCGAGGAATGCTGGTGGAGAGTGTTGATTCAGGCGGCGCAGCTGAGCGCGCCGGCATTCAACCCGGAGATGTAATAACACGTGTCGAAAACACTGCAGTAGTCGACGGTCAGAATATAATGATGGAAGTCCGCAACAAAAAACCTGGAGATACCATAAACGTCCAGGTCTATCGCAATGGACAGGTTTTCAACTACCCGACAACTCTCGGGTTTGGCCAGGCGATTGTAATTGAGCCCCAGGAATTTTAATCAGAAAGCAGATTGCTTCTTATAATCTCTGCACTCTGACTGACCTAGTCGCTTTCCATCTCGACATTTCCACGATACTCCGCAGACAAAGCATGAGCCTGCAAATGCTCGTTTCTTGCCAGGGTAGCCGCGGTAGTCGACAGTCTCGCAGCGCCTTCCGCCGAGCAATTTATGATGGAGGAGCGCTTCTGGAAATCGTATACGCCCAGGGCCGAGAAAAACCGTGCTGTACCGGAAGTAGGAAGCACGTGACTAGGACCCGCACAGTAATCACCCAGAGCTTCAGCAGCATAACGACCAAGGAAAATTGCGCCGGCATTATCTATGTGCTGCAGCACGCTATCCGGATTTTCCACTGAAATTTCCAGATGTTCTGGTGCAATCAGATTACTGACTTTCGCTGCTTCATCCAGATTCTTTACCTGAATAAGCATGCCACGATCCCTCAGGGATGCTTCGATAATATTCTTTCTTTCCATCTGTGGCAGCAACCTATCGATGCTGTGCTTAACCTGGTCGAGGAATTCAGGATCAGTAGTGATTAAAATCGATTGCGCCTGTTCATCGTGTTCCGCCTGGGAGAACAAGTCCATGGCGATCCAATCAGCGTCAGTCTTACCATCACAGATGACTGTCAGTTCCGAAGGGCCAGCGATCATGTCGATGCCAACTTCGCCAAATACCTGTTTCTTGGCTACCGTGACAAAGATATTTCCCGGTCCGGTTATTTTGTCGACCCGAGGAACCGAAGCAGTTCCATATGCCAATGCGCCAACTGCCTGGGCGCCACCAATGGTGTAGAGTCTACTAACTCCCGCCAATGCTGCGGCAGCAAACACCAGGTTGCCATCTTCACCATAACTCGTTGGAACCGTAGCTATGATTTCCTTGACGCCAGCCACCTGTGCTGGAATCGCCAACATCAACACCGAAGAAGGATAGTTTGCTTTTCCCCCTGGCACATAGACACCCACTCTCTGCAATGGACTAACCTTCTGACCATAAACAGAGCCGTCACTTTCTTCATAGTGCCAGGAAGACTGTTTCTGTTTTTCATGGTACTTGCGAATTCGTTCAGCAGCATGGGTCAAAGCCTGACGTTCTTCATCATTTAGCCGCTGAAGAGATGCCTCCAACTGGTCTCTTTCTATAGTCAGATCTGCCATGGAGTTTGCATCGAAGCCATCAAAACGGTTGGTGTATTCGACCACCGCCTCATCACCGTTGCTTCTCACAGCGGCTAAAATTTCCGCTACGGTATTAGATACTTCTTCTTCAATAAGCAGATCGCGATGAAGTAGCTTATTCAGTTGCTCCTCAAAATCCACACCGGAAGAATTCAATACATTGATTGAGTCTGCGAAAGAAGTCATGAGAATTCCTTAGAGAAGATTACTGGAACAACTGGAGAGTATGGTACTCGCATTCCCGAACAACATCATGCCGTGCTGTTATCTACCGCATCGCGCAACTTTGCAAGAATGTTATTGATACGATCATTCTTCATTTTCATGGATGCTTTGTTCACGATGATTCTTGATGAGATATGCGCTATTACATCCTGGGCTTCCAACCCATTCGCTTTAAGCGTATTTCCTGTATCTACAATGTCCACAATCGCGTCGGCCAGGCCCATAGACGGCGCAAGCTCCAGCGCCCCGTTGAGTTTAATAAGCTCAATCTGCTGGCCTTGCTCGGCGAAATATCTTTTAGCCGAATTGACGAATTTCGTGGCTACTCGCAATCGATCGGTATGAGATGGTGCGTCCACCGGCCTCGCGGTCATCAGGCGACATTTGGCAATTCCCAGATCCAATGGCTCGTAAAAGGCTTCGCTGCCATACTCCAGAATCAGATCTCTGCCAGCGACACCCATATCCGCGCTACCGAACTCCACATAGGTAGGCACATCGGATCCACGCATCACCATTAATTTGACACCAGGAACGTTACTATCAAAAAGAAGCTTCCGGCTCTTGGCGATGTTTTCTGCAGGCTCAATCCCTGCGGCTGCAAACAGTGGCAAAGTCTCGTCAAGGATACGGCCCTTGGTAAGAGCAATAATTAGATCTGATGAACTCATGAGTGTGTAGCTCAGGAAGGAACGCGTCTTATCTTGGCGCCAAGTAGTTGCAGCTTTTCTTCGATACATTCATAGCCGCGATCAATGTGATAGATTCTGTCAACGCTGGTTTCATTTTCGGAAACCAAACCGGCAATAATCAAACTGGCAGAAGCGCGAAGGTCGGTCGCCATAACTGGTGCCCCCTTCAAAGCTTCTACACCCTCTACAATTACAGTGTTCCCCTCGACCTGAATTGAAGCTCCCATTCGATTCATTTCGTGGACATGCATAAATCTGTTTTCGAATACTGTTTCTGTAATAGAGCCTGTGCCATCGGCGACTGAATTCAGAGCAGTGAACTGCGCCTGCATGTCCGTAGGAAATGCAGGATAAGGTGCTGTACGTAGAGATACCGAGGAAGGTCGTCTACCTCGCATATCCAGTTCAATCCAGTTTTCTCCCACTTTTATTTCAGCACCAACTTGTTCCAGCTTACTAAGCACAGATTCAAGAATATCCGGGCGAGTGTCTTTTACCTTTATATGCCCACGAGTAGCAGCGGCAGCAATCAAATACGTTCCTGTTTCAATGCGATCCGGCATTACGGAATAACTGGTTCCCTGTAGTTCGTTCACGCCCTCAACAATTATTGTATCTGTACCCTGCCCGCGAATCTTGGCTCCCATTGCCGTCAAACAATTTGCCAAATCCACTACTTCGGGTTCTCTTGCGGCGTTTTCTATAACTGTTTCACCTTCGGCAAGCGTGGCCGCCATCATCACGTTTTCTGTACCTGTTACTGTAACCAGATCCATAAAAATGTGGGCACCCTTCAGTTTGCCGTCAACAAATGCCTTGATATAGCCATCTTCAACATCGACCTTTGCACCCATCGCCTTCAAAGCGCTTATGTGAAGATTTACCGGCCTGCTTCCAATTGCACAACCACCGGGCAACGCTACTTCGGCTTTACCGTATCGGGTCAGTAACGGCCCCAGCACCAGGATAGACGCACGCATAGTCTTCACCAATTCATAAGGCGCGCTGAAATGCTGAATCGAACTGCTATTAACTTCCACGTTCAGCTTTTCATCCACAATTGGCTGAACCCCCATACATCCAAGCAATTCCAACATCGTCGTGATGTCATACAAATGAGGTAAATTGCAAACCTGAACGGTGTCGTGGGTCAGCAGCGTTGCTGCAAGTATTGGCAGAGCAGAGTTCTTGGCACCGGCGATGCGTATCTCGCCTTCCAGGCTCACACCACCATTAATGAGTAGTTTGTCCATATATTTAATTTGCCTGGGAAGCGTCCACTTCTGCCTGGGTAAGAAGGCGCATTGTCACAGCGTGAATTGCGCCACTAGCGATATGTTCATTGATCACGGCGTAAACGGCTTGTTGGCGTTTCACTGCATTTAGTCCTTCAAACACAGCACCAATAGCGGTGACGACGAATTTGCCATCGCCACCTTCTACAGAAACTTCGCAATCGGGAAAGGCAGCTAGCAGGAGCTGCTTGATTTCAGACTGATCCAAGATACTGCCCCGGTTTATTGCCAGTTATCCAGAACTGCATCAATGTCGTCATCATGCAGCGACATAAGATTAGCGAACTGAGTGTAATACTGACGACCAAGGTTAATTCCAGCGAGGCTGAGATTTTTTAGCTTCCATTCTTCATTGTCGTTCAGGAACATCTGATATTGCAGACGCAATGCAGTATCTCCTCTTAACTCCATTCCAACCACAGTGTCGGCTCTTGGATCAGCATTAGGATTACTTGGCGGCAGAAAAACCAGCTCTTCACCATTATAGGAAACCAATGAAGCACCATAGAATCGAGTCAGGGTTGTTTTAAGGATTTCTGCAAAGCGATCCAATTGTGCTTCAGTAGCATTACTGGCATAGCGCGACATCACGACTTCCGCTACCGCATTGAAGTCGACAAATGTATTAAGAACCGCTTCAACATTTTGAAAATACTGTTCGCGATCGCTGAGAAAGAGATCTCTGGATTCGGCTACAGTTTCAAGCAAGGTATTCACACCCAACTCTGCGGTTTCAACCGCTGACATCTCCTGCGCTTGCACAGTGAATCCCAACAGGGCTGCGATGCTCAGAGTTGCTAAGAGTTTTTTCAATAAATTCATTCGCTTAACTCCCAATTCATCCTGCACTCCCTCTAAATAAGTCTGCAGGGTAAATAATGACTGGTCAGTCGAGGTTAAATTCAGGGCCAGAGTAGCTATTCAGAGGTATTCAGACTACGTATATAGACCTTAATGAGGACTTAATCCTGACAGGAGTACCAATTTTACATGAAACAGCGGGGATAATAGAAGAAGCAAGAAATTATTGCTTGCAAAGCTCAACAAACACCCTTCTAATTGTCGGCTTTATCAGCAGCGCCCAGAATATCCGCCATATATGCTCCTAGACTCGGTAATTGTTGTCCTTGGATTCATCGGATTGATCTGGGGCGCAGATAAGTTCGTCTTCGGTGCTTCAGGCCTGGCGCGCAACCTCGGTGTCTCTCCTCTCATGATCGGATTGACGATCGTGGCTTTCGGCACCTCAGCACCTGAGATTTTTTCTTCCGCTGTCTCTGCCTACGAAGGCAAGCCCGAACTGGCGATCGGTAATGCGCTGGGATCCAACCTTTTTAACGTTGGCGTAGCACTGGGTATTGCAGCATTAATCAGTCCCCTTAAACCCCCGGAATCTTTGATAAGCAAAGAGCTGCCTGCTCTCCTGCTTGTGACATTTGCAACCGGCGCACTTTTGCTTGATTTGTACCTGGGTGTTTTCGACGCTTTGATCCTAATCGCAATAACAGCGTATCTTGGATACCGATTGTTTAAGGCCCGGGTATCCAGTGGTCTGGTGGATGACCTTGATGAGGAAGAAATTGCCGATATCAACAGCCTGCAGGCAATCGCGTACCTGATTCTGGGGCTGGCATTATTGATTCTGAGCGCCGAGGCATTGGTTCAGGCTGCATCTTCCATTGCTGCGGCCTGGGGAGTATCGACCGCAATCATCGGACTAACAATCGTCGCACTGGGTACCAGTTTGCCCGAACTGGCTGCCTCTGTGACTTGCGTATTGAGAGGTCACGACGATTTGGCTATTGGTAACATCGTGGGTTCCAATATTCTAAATCTACTTGTCGTATTGCCTTTTCCTGGATTACTTAGCGCAGGTCTGATCGAGGCACAGCTTTTCTACCGTGATTACGCCATTGTTCTACTGCTCACCTTGCTACTCGCTTATTTCTGTTATCGTGGAATCAAGCATCAGCAACGGATTGGTCGTATCAACGGGCTTATCTTCTTGTCTATTTATTGTGGCTGGGCTACGTTTATGTACTCCCAGATTAACTGAGCCAATTCCAAATTTTCTCTCCGCGACTACACATAATGTGCAATGACTGACGAAATCTCACTAAGCGAAAGTGCACTTCGAACCATCGACATAGAACTTGCGGCCGCTGCAGATTTGAGAGAACGGGTTGGAGCAGAATTCGAATCTGCTTGTCGAATCATACTTGGCAGCTCCGGACGAGTGGTCGTCCTGGGGATGGGAAAATCCGGTCACATTGGTAAAAAGATCGCAGCTACTCTGGCCAGCACTGGCACTCCATCACTGTTTGTCCATCCGGCTGAAGCAAGCCACGGTGACTTTGGCATGATCACCGAGTCAGATGTAGTGCTGGCTATTTCCAATTCCGGAAATACAGCTGAAATTACCACCCTGCTGCCTCTGCTCAAGCGGAAAAATATTCCAATTATCGCCATGACGGGCAACAAAGACTCGTCCCTGGCTGAATCTGCAGAATATTTGTTGGACGTGAGCGTAAAGGAAGAAGCCTGCCCTCTGGGTCTCGCGCCCACCTCCAGCACCACAGCCACGTTGATTCTGGGAGATGCTCTGGCAATGGCTCTGCTTGAAGCGAGAGGATTTACCCGGGACGATTTCGCCAGTTCTCATCCCGGCGGCTCTCTTGGCAGGCGCTTGCTCGTAAAAGTTGAGGACGTCATGCATAGCGGTAAAGATATCCCGCTGGTTCGGCCCGGCACGCGAGTAGCTGAAGCACTGATTGAAATGGGAAGTAAAGGCTTTGGACTGACTACAGTTTGCAACCAGCAAGACGAAGTCCTTGGGGTATTTACAGATGGCGATTTGCGCCGCACATTAGATAATGGCAAAGACATTAGCGCGATTAATGTAGAAGATGTAATGTCCAGAGAATTTAAACATATTGAAGCCAAGGCTCTGGCCGCCGAGGCGGCAAGATTAATGCAGGAATCAAATGTCTACGCGCTTTTGATTGTGGATTCAGATAAACATTTAGAAGGCATTGTAAAGATGCATGATTTGCTGCAGGCAAATGTTGTTTAACTCTCAATACCTGACTAAAAATTCCTCCCCAAATGCAATTTAACATTCGACCAAAAGATGCAAGAGAAATCGCCGCCCAAATCAGGCTGCTGCTATTGGACGTTGATGGTGTACTAACTGATGGGAAGTTGTATTTCAGTAATTCCGGAGAAGAAGCGAAAGCATTCAATTCTCTTGATGGCCATGGCATCCGAATGCTGATTGAGAATGGCATTCAGGTTGGCATCATAACAGGGCGCACCTCAGAGCTTGTCGCAAAACGCGCGGAAGAACTCGGAATTGAACTGCTGTATCAGGGACGGGGAGAGAAGGTAGACGCACTCAGAGAAGTCCTGGAAAGAACAGACTGCAGTCCTGAAGGTGTTGCTTACATAGGCGACGATTTCCCGGATCTGCCAGTTATGCGAATAGTCGGTCTGGGTATCGCAGTCGCTACAGCTCACCCGGACATTGCGGCAAGGGCTGATTTGATTACAGAACGTGGCGGAGGAAACGGAGCGGTGCGGGAGCTTACAGACTTCATTCTCCAGGCCCAAAACAAATATGACTCCTACCTGGACTAGCTGAATTAGCTCAGCCTTCACCTCTACTGACATCGATCCATTGATATTCTTCCAGTCCTCCAGTATCACAATATCAGCTGCCGCCTTTATGCATTCCTGCCGAGAATTCGTGATAAGCTTTCTTCTTGACCGGAGAAAATTGACCTTATGCAAAGGCTCAGCTTTTTTATCGTTGCATCTTTGACATCCGTCTTCGCTTACTTTGGCCTCAACGGAATCAGCACTTACAACGAACAAGAACCAGATATCAATGCAGGTGAGCTGCTGGCCTATGATGCAATCAGTGACGGCATAAATACCGTTCTCTATGATGAATCTGGCGCCATAAATTACACCTTGCGCGCAACTCGACAGTTTCATTTTAAAGATCAGAGCTCAGAGCTACAGGAACCTTTCATTCGCATGTTCAGAGACGGTAAATCCCACTGGAACATTGTGGCCGAACGAGGATTTATATCTCCAGAAGAGACCACCAATGACCTTCAGGAAGGATTAATTGAACTAAGTGGCGGTGTCGAGATCTATAGCCTGGATGAATATGGGAAGAGAACGGTACTGACTACCGAGTCACTGACAATAGACACGGCACAGGAAACCATGCAAACAGATATGCTCGTGGAAATGAGCACCCCAAACATCCAACATCAGGGAGAAGGAATGTTTGCATACCTGAACAGTGATGAACTGCAATTCGACAGGAACAATAGAGGGCGCTATGAAAACACAATCGAGCCTTAGGGTAATCCTGCAGGTCATAGCACTCTGTATCTGTGCGCCGGTATTCGGTGCAGAGTCCAACATGCAAGATCCAGTAGGCTACAAACACGACGGAGAGTTTCGCACAACAATTGAAGGAGATTTCAGAATCGCCAACATGGAAGGTAACGTTGAAGTGACTCAGGGATCTCTCATTGTGAAAGGTGATGAGGCCCGCTTTGAATACACACTGGATACCGAAGAACTGGTGCGCGTTACTGTGCAGGGCTCTCCTGCCAACTATGAACAGAATTTGGAAGAAGATGGCGGAACAGTTAATGGAACCAGCGAAACAATCGTGATCTTTGCCGATGAATTAACCGGGGAGACGGTAATCGACATGATCGGAAATGCATATATTGAATCCCCAGATTCAACGATGCGCTGCGCAAAAATCCTGTACCAAACCGAGCAAAACTTAGTCCGGGGAACGGGTCCTTGTCAGGGCGCACTCAGCTCTAGCTCCAACTAAGACGTATTTATCTATGCTCAGCGCCACCAAGCTCGCGAAGTCATACAAAGGAAGAGAAGTTGTCAGGGATGTTTCTCTTACTATTGCCCGCGGTGAGATCGTAGGATTGCTGGGCCCAAACGGAGCTGGCAAGACTACCTGCTTTTATATGATCGTCGGTCTGGTTCGAGCAGATAGTGGTGAAGTAAAACTGGATGAACATGACCTTACCCGACTTCCCATTCACGAAAGAGCCCGCTATGGCTTGTCATACCTGCCCCAGGATTCATCAATCTTCAGAACTCTCACGGTAGAAGAAAACATCCTCTCTATTCTGGAAACTCGTAAAGACCTTAGCAGCGAAGAGAAGCAGGTAAAACTTGAGAAACTGCTTTCTGAATTCAATATAGAACACATCAGAGAAAACAAAGGACTTAGTCTTTCCGGTGGCGAAAGACGGCGAACAGAAATAGCAAGGACCCTGGCCACCGATCCAAAATTTATACTTCTGGATGAACCATTCGCTGGTGTCGATCCCATTTCAGTAAGTGACATAAAACAGATTATCGACCAGCTGAAGTCCCGCGACATTGGAATACTCCTAACCGATCACAATGTGAGAGAAACCCTGGATATTTGCGAGAAGGCTTACATCGTCAGCGAAGGTCAGATCATTGCGGAAGGAGACGCTGAAACCATCCTTGGAAATGAGAAAGTCCGCCAGGTTTATCTGGGGGATCAATTCAAGATCTGATAACCCTGCTGTCTCCCCCACCCCGGGCTCCCCCTGTTTCGTGGCCCAGAACAAAATTTATGCATGAAAGGCACGATTTTTGCTATACTGACCGGCAGTACATGTTTATTGATGCCCTAAGTCTTTTCACAGTCCTCTTTTCAGTTTAATTACCAGTCCAGCAGCATTCATGAAATTATCGCTTCAGCTTAAGCTCGGTCAGCAACTGACCATGACACCCCAGCTGCAGCAAGCAATCAGATTATTGCAACTTTCCACACTTGATCTGCAGCAGGAGATTCATCAGGCGCTGGAATCCAATCCGATGCTGGATCTGGAAGAATCAAATGAAGAGGAAGAGCGCAGCAGTGAAGAACACTCCGGCAACAGCGAAAAGGCGGATTCTCAATCTTTAAATGGAGAGGAATCCAGTTGGCAGGAACAGATCCCCAATGACCTCTCGGTAGATAGTAATTGGGATGACATCTACCCCACTGCAACCTCTTCTTATACAGCGGATAGTGAAAGCTTCGACTTTGAATCCCGCAATACAGCTGAGGAATCTTTACAAGATCATTTGCTCTGGCAACTTAATCTGACTCCAATGTCCGACCGCGATGAAGCCATCGCTATGGCGATCATCGATGCTATCGATAGCAATGGCATGCTCACTGTGGATATCGAGTCGATCCACGCAGGGTTCGACCCAAGCCTTGAACTGGAAGAGGAAGAAGTGCTCGCAGTACTTCACCGAATTCAACAGTTTGATCCAGTAGGCGTAGGGTATCGCAACCTGGCAGAATGCCTGTTGATTCAGTTGAATCAGCTGGACAACGATGAGCGCCCGGAACTCATAAATAACGCCAAACTCATAATTAATGAACATCTGGAGCTGCTGGGTCATCGTGACTATGCGCAGTTAATGCGAAGGACCAAACTTAAGGAAGCTGAGCTCCGGGACACTATCGCCGTAATCGAAAGTCTGGACCCCAGACCCGGATCTGAAATCGCCCCGCCCTCCACTTCTTATATTGTTCCTGATGTTATTGTCAGTAAGCATGCGGAAACTGGCAAATGGAAGGTAGAACTTAACCCGGAAACCGCACCAAAAATCAGAATCAATGACAGCTATGCATCACTGGTTAAACGCGCCGATAGCAGTGATGACAATAGCTATATGCGCGACAAACTGCAGGAAGCCCGCTGGTTTATTAAAAGCCTGCAAAGCAGAAACGAAACCCTGATGAAGGTTGCCACTCGCATAGTTGAACACCAGAAAGGTTTTCTGGAGTACGGTGAAGAGGCCATGAAACCTCTGGTTCTTCACGACATCGCCGAAGCCGTTGGCATGCATGAATCCACTATCTCTCGGGTGACTACGCAAAAGTATATGCACACACCTCGAGGCATTTTTGAACTCAAGTATTTCTTCTCAAGCCATGTCTCGACCAAAGGAGGCGGAGAATGCTCTTCGACAGCGATTCGCGCCATCATCAAGAAACTTATTGCTGCTGAGAATGCAAGAAAGCCGCTAAGTGATAGTAAAATTACTCAGTTACTGGAAGAAAAAGGAATTAACGTGGCCCGTAGAACCATCGCAAAATACCGTGAGTCACTCTCCATACCTCCATCCAATGAGCGTAAACGTCTTGTGGACTAAGACTATTTCTCAACTGCAAATTCACTGAAATAAATAACACGATGCAACTGGAAGACATATTGAGTGCAGAACGATGCTTCTGCCGCATGGAGTGGGGCAGCAAGAAGCGCATACTCACTAGTATTAGCCAATCGCTGGCAGAGCAAGACAGCGCGCTAAATGCCAAGGACATCTATCACGCTCTGATGGCCCGGGAACAACTCGGTTCAACAGGCCTGGGGAAAGGCATCGCCATTCCCCATTGTAGAGTAGCAAAATGTCAGCAAATCACCGGAGCACTGGTCACTCTGGCGGAGCCTGTGGACTATGACTCGATTGATGGTAAGCCTGTTGACTTACTATTTGTGCTCATAGTGTCAGAGCAGAAGACCGACGAACACGTAAAAGCTCTGGCTAGTGTTGCCGAACTCTTAAGCGATGAGGACTTTTGCTTTACATTGCGTAATACTTACGACAGCGAAGACTTGTTTAATATCGCCATAATGCACGCTTAATCTTTCCAGGCATCCAACTGGTCCGAGCATATATGGAACTCATCATCATCAGTGGTCGATCTGGCTCGGGCAAGAGTACGGTGCTTCACGTCCTGGAAGATCGCGGCTATTACTGCATTGACAATTTACCGGCAAGTCTTCTTCCCTCACTTGCGGACCGTGTTTCTCAGGACTCGGAAGAATCCCCAAAAGTAGCCGTAAGTATTGATGCCCGAAATCTCTCTTCGGATCTCCAGCAAGTACCCGAAATTATCGAAGACCTTCGCAGTAGAGATCTCTCCACTGAAGTTGTCTTTCTTGATGCTAACAGCCAGACCTTGCTGAAACGTTTTAGTGAGAGCCGACGAAAACATCCACTGTCGTCGCAGCAAATTGGCCTGATAGAAGCTATCGATATGGAGTCGACTCTTCTGGCACCAATCGCCATGTTAGCCAGTCTGAATATCGACACCAGCAATATGTCATTACAGGCCCTCAGGGAGACAATTAAATCCCGGGTAGTTGGAGGCGAAGCACCAGGAATGGCGCTTCTATTTGAGTCTTTCGGCTTCAAAAACGGAGTTCCTGTGGAAGCCGATATTGTTTACGATGTGCGATGTTTACCGAATCCTTACTGGAACACGAATTTACGTGCTCTCACAGGTCTCGACTCGGAAGTTGCCGGTTATCTGGACAATGAACCTGAAGTTGGCGAGATGATTAGTGACATTCGGAGCTATCTGGAGAAATGGCTTCCCAGCTACGAGAACAATAACCGAAGCTATATGACGATCGCTATAGGATGCACTGGTGGACAACATCGCTCAGTTTTTATCTGCGAAAGACTTGGCGCCCTGTTTTCCAGTAAGATTCCCAATGTTCAAATTAGACATCGAGAACTGAGTCAGTAAATAAGTAAAAGAATATAAGATGCTGGAAACAGACGTAGAAATAATTAATAAGGCTGGTTTGCACGCCAGAGCAGCCTCAAAACTGGCAGAACTAGCTGCCGGATTCGCCAGTGACATACAGGTCGGCCATGAAAAAATGGTAGACGGAAAAAGCATTCTGTCACTCATGATGCTGGCTGCCACGAAAGGAACAATGCTCAAAATCACCGCTGACGGGGAAGATGAAGAAGATGCAATTTCCGCCATTGTTTCGCTGATCAATGATCGCTTCCAGGAAGGTGAATAGGTCGCATTTCTGCCCTCCCCCAATTTATCTACCATCTAAAACCCGTTAGAATTGCCCCCAGTCTCAAGAGCCTGGCGTGGATACCTGTTAGCGATTTTTCATTGATCGCCACAGTTCAATAACACTATCGCCAATGCAATACATGCAACTCACTGGCTGCTGTTATGTCACAGGCAAAAGAATCACAATTCCAAAAAGACCATGTCTCTGAGCTTAGCCAGGCCATAGATAGCGGCTCCCTGTACCAGGTAAGGCAGATGATTAAAACTCTGCCGACCGCGGGTATTGCCCACCTTCTGGAATCTTCCCCCCCCAAAACACGTAGCGTGTTGTGGCAGCTAATCGACAAAGATTCTGAAGGGGAAGTAATTCAGTATCTCAATGAAGACCTGCAGCACGACATTCTCAGCGAGTTAAACGCAGAAGAAGTTGTAGAACTAACCGAGGGTCTTGAGACGGATGACCTCGCTGACATCCTGCAGCAGTTACCTCAGCAAGTGGCCGGACAGGTGCTGCGAGCGATGGATCAGCAAGACCGGGATCGGGTTGAATCCATCTTAAACTATGCCGAGGACACGGCTGGCGGATTAATGAATACTGACACTATCACGGTGCGCAGAAATCACACTGTTGAATTAGTTCTGAGGTATTTGCGTCGCCACGATTCAATTCCGGAAATGACAGACAACGTCCTGGTAGTGAGCAGGAATGATGAATTCCTTGGCATCTTACCTCTGCGCTCTTTACTGGTTTCAGATCCGCAAACCTCGGTACGGGAGGTGATGCTGGAAGATGTTGAGGCTATTCCGGTTGACATGGAGGCTACCCAGGTTGCCCAACTGTTTGAACAGCACGATTGGGTGTCAGCTCCTGTAATTGACGACGATGGCAAACTGCTGGGACGCATAACGATCGATGATATTGTCGACGTTATTCGCGATACCGCCGAACACTCGTTCATGAGCATGGCTGGGCTGGATGAGGAAGATGACACCTTTGCTCCTGTGGTTAAAACTGCCCGAAGAAGAGCCCTGTGGCTGGGGGTGAATCTTTGTACTGCCGTATTTGCATCAATCGTGATTTATTTGTTCCAGGACACTCTGGACCAGGTAGTATATCTCGCGGTATTGATGCCTATCGTGGCCAATATGGGTGGCGTAGCTGGCACTCAAACACTTACGCTGGTAATCCGGAGTCTAGCACTCGGTCATATCAGCCCCTCCAACAGTCGCTGGCTACTGATAAGAGAGCTGGGAGTTGCCAGCTTAAATGGTGCATTGTGGGCGCTCATTATTTTTCTGGTTGCCCTGTTCTGGTATGGTGATTTACAACTCGGCTACATCATCGCTGCTGCTATGATGATCAACCTCATCACCGCTGCTCTGGCCGGTGCCTATCTGCCAATGTTTCTCAAGAAGATAGATATCGATCCCGCTCTCGCTGGCTCTGTGGCCCTCACCACAGTTACAGACTCAGTTGGATTTTTTGCTTTTCTCGGACTCGCCCAGGCATTCTATCTATAACAGAGCAACTCTCAGTATGAATGAATTCGAAACCGAAGAGCATGAGATTTCCAAAAGCCAACGTAAACGTGAAGCACATGCACTGCAGGAGCTGGGACTAAAGCTCACCGAATTCAACTCCAATCAGTTACAGGACTTGCCGATTACCGATGCCGTGATCATTGCTGTCGAAGAATACCGTAATCTGCCTAATAGCCATGGTGCTAGAAAACGGCAGTTGCAGTATATCGGCAAAGTTATGCGTGAGTGTGACTACGATGAGGTAAGCAACGCAATCGCCGCCAGATTAGCACCCCGCTCAATGCAAACTGGCAAGAAAGAAGCTACAGCCGCCCAGAAATGGGCGAAGAAACTGGAACTTGAAGGTGATGCCGCAATCTCTGAATTGATCGCCGCTCAACCTTTAATCGAAAGACAACAAATTCGCCAACTCCTTCGCAATCTGGAAAAAGCTGCTGAATCGAAAAAGGATCAGCAACGCAGCAAGCTTGGAAAATACCTCAATCAATTTCAGATCGACCGCTAACCTACCCCACCTCCAGCCCAAACTGAGTGTGTACCCACACTGTAAGTGTGCCTGCTATACGCTAATTTTTTTAAGTGATACCATCCAGTCGGCATTGTAGTAACGCAATTGCTTTCAGCCGATGCGAATTAGAATTCAAATGAAATCTGCATGCATGGATAAGAAGAACAAACCTGATAAATATACTCGCGGGGAAGAGCATGTCCAATAAGAACGCCTACGCCTACTGGAAATCAAACATTAGGATTGTGTTATCACTATTGAGTGTCTGGTTTTTCATATCCTTCGTATGCGGGATTTTATTAGTTGATGCTCTGGATACAATTCGAATCGGCGGGTTCAAGTTGGGGTTTTGGATCGCACAGCAGGGATCCATATTTGTCTTCGTTGTCCTTATTTATGTCTATATCTATTTGATGGACAAACTGGATGACGAATATCAGGCCAGCCTCGAGCAGGATGCTCAGAATGCTTCCGGGGAGGAGCCCCAATGAGCGTACAGGTCTGGACATTCATTTTCGTCGCTCTGACTTTCGGGCTCTATATTGGAATTGCAGTCTGGTCCCGGGCTGGATCCACCAGTGATTTCTATGTGGCGGGTAGCGGTGTTCCGCCACTCGCCAATGGTATGGCCACCGCAGCAGACTGGATGTCCGCGGCTTCATTCATCTCGATGGCAGGACTGATTTCTTTTCTCGGGAGAGATGGCACTTTTTACCTGATGGGCTGGACCGGGGGCTACGTGCTCCTCGCTCTACTCCTGGCACCCTACCTGAGGAAGTTCGGAAAATTCACGGTCCCGGATTTTATTGGTGATCGTTACTACTCCAGGACCGCCAGACTAATAGCTGTCTTCTGCGCCATCGCGATTTCCTTTGTCTACGTTTGTGGACAAATGCAGGGTGCCGGCATCGTCTTTTCGAGATTTCTGGAAGTAGACATCACAACCGGTGTGGTAATCGGTATGGCCATAGTATTTTTCTATGCTGTCATGGGAGGCATGAAAGGCATAACCTATACCCAGGTTGCTCAGTATTGTGTGCTGATCTTCGCATTCATGGTCCCCGCCATCTTTATCTCCATATTGATGACTGGAGTTCCAATACCCCAGCTGGGGTTTGGTGCTGAACTCACGGAAGCTTTCGGTGGTGGTTATCTACTGGATCGACTGGATGGGTTGAGCGAGGAACTGGGTTTTGCGACTTACACTGAAGGACAGCGCAGCACTCAGGATGTATTTTTTATTACTGCTGCACTGATGTTTGGCACAGCGGGGCTGCCACACGTAATCATTCGTTTCTTTACTGTGCCCAATGTGAGAGATGCCCGCCGCTCTGCCGGTTTTGCACTCATTTTTATCGCTATTCTCTACACTACAGCGCCCGCAGTCGCAGCGTTCGCCCGAACCAATCTCATTAACACGGTGAATAATGCCGAGTACAGCGCCATGCCTGAATGGTTCAACAAATGGGAGACAACCAACCTCATCGCCTTCGATGATAAAAATAATGACGGCAGGATTCAGTATGTCGCCGACCCTGACACCAACGAGCTTACCGTGAATCGGGACATCATGGTGTTGGCCAATCCAGAAATTGCTGGCTTGCCAAACTGGGTAGTTGCGCTGGTAGCCGCGGGTGCACTGGCAGCAGCCCTGTCCACTGCAGCTGGATTATTGCTCGTTATATCCACTGCAGTTGCTCACGACCTGTTAAAACGAAGTTTCATGCCCTCGATATCAGAAAAACAGGAACTGACTTATGCACGCATCGCTATTTTCGTTGCCGTGCTTGTTGCAGGTTATGTTGGGATAAATCCGCCTGCTTACGTTGCGCAGGTAGTCGCCTATGCATTCGGACTGGCAGCTGCATCTTTCTTCCCGGCTATTGTGTTGGGAATCTTTCAAAAGAAAATGAACAAGGAAGGTGCTATTGCCGGTATGATCGCGGGCTTTCTCTTCACTGCCAGCTACATCGTTTACTTCAAGACATTAAACCCGACTATGGATAATGCAGATGGTTGGCTATTGGGGATTTCGCCCGAGGGAATCGGCACCTTAGGTACCCTGGTCAACCTGGTAGTCTCACTGTCGGTTGCAAGATTTTCACCAGAACCACCGGCGGACGTACAGGAAATCGTCGAGGATATCAGGCTACCTGGAGAAGTATCAGCGCCAGCAGCACACTAGCTGGCGCCATTGCACAGCCCTATCAAGACACTCTCTGGTCTGGCTATGTCTTGTGCTTTCCGTGGCCAGAACGTTCCCAGTAGTCTTTCACTGTGGACTTCATTTCCTTGTGCATCAGCAAAATTCCAACGAGGTTTGGCACTGTCATTAATACAATAGTGATCAATGACACATTCCAGACTATGGTAGTGTCCGCCAGGGCGGCGTAGAAGAAACCCAGGACATACACAATGCGATACGGTAGCACTGACTTGGGACCTAACAGATAAGTCATGGCACGGTCACCATAGTACGACCAGGCAATGGCGGTCGAAAAGGCAAACAACATCAATCCTATCGAAACTATGTATTGACCGTACTCTCCAAAAAAGCCTCGCGTGAAAGCCTGGGTAGTGAGGGGGACGGAATGCAAGAGTGACTCGCCGGTGACTGTTATTGCAGCATCATCGAGTTGACCATCGGTGACCTGGACAGTTCCAGTGATCGGCTCACCGTCAAGGCTAAATACCGCGTTATTGGCAAATGATCGAGCAGCCAATAGAGTATATGCATCGTCGTTTTGCGCGATGCCTGCATTTAGTACAATAGGACCGCTGTAGCTACTCGCTTCAGACTCATCGCCATTCAGGTATGAAAACAAGGTCTCTACGTCTTCAGCATTTCCTTCTTCAAACGTGCCAGCAACAAAGCTCATATCTGCGCGCTGAAATTCATTTTCAAACTTCTCTATCCAGACGCCAGAAGAAAGGATTACGAGCCCAGTGATTGTGCAAATCACAATGGTGTCGATAAATGGTTCCAGAATGGACACCATACCTTCGTCGGCCGGCTCATCTGTTCGCGCTGCGGCGTGAGCGATAGGCGCCGATCCCTGCCCTGCTTCATTCGAATACAATCCACGATTGACGCCTCGATCAAAGGCATAGGCGAATGTAGCACCGAGGAAACCTCCTGTGGCAGCAGACCCGGTGAACGCATCACTAAAAATGGATAGGAACGACGGTACGATATTTCCGATGTTGGGGATGATCACTGCAAACGCACCTATCAGATATATGAAAGCCATAGTAGGCACAATGGCCGCAGCAACTTTTGCGATGCGCGTGATTCCGCCAATGATCACTAAGGCCAACAAGATAGAGAGTACGCTGGCTGTAATCAGGGGATCGAGTGAGAACGTACTTTCCAGTCCGGAGGCAATGCTATTAATCTGGGGCAGATTTCCGGTTCCGAAAGAACTCAGGACGGTGGCAATAGCAAAAATAATCGCCAGCCACTTCATATTGAGACCCTTCTCCATGTAGTACATGGGGCCTCCCGCTATGGAACCATCTTCGGTTTGTTGGCGGTATTTGTGAGACAGCGTGACTTCCACAAACTTGCTGGTCATGCCGAAGAAAGCTGTCATCCACATCCAGAATAAGGCCGCCGGGCCACCTAGATGCAAAGCCAGGGCTACGCCACCAATGTTGCCTGTGCCGACAGTGCCCGATAGCGCAGTAGAAAGAGCCTGAAAATGTGAGGTGTCGCCTTTGGCCCCTTCCTTGTCGAATTTGCCGGTGGTTACACCAATAGCGTGCTTGAAATATCGAATCTGGGGAAATCCCAAATAGAGCGTAAAAAAGACACCGACCGTTAGCAGAAATGTAGGAAACCAGATAGCACTTCCCAAAAAGCCGTCTATAAAAATCAGAAAATCATTAACTGCGTCCAAGAGCTTCCCCTTTTGGATGTAAACTTATTCTTCTGTCATCTTAGGCGAGCGTAGCGCTCCCAGCCTGACTCTAGTCTTCGCTAACCGAAATTTTCGGCCCAGACGAATCCCGTTCCCCTTGTTGCTCTATTTTATTATGCATTTCAGCAGCCAGTTCTTTATAGGCCCTGGCTGCTGCAGAGTCTGAATCTGATGCTACCACAGGATCGCCATTGTCCGTTCTTTCTCTTATATGGATATCCAACGGGAGTCGGCCAATAACTTCCACGCCGTAGCTCTGAGCCAGTCTGTCACCACCCCCAAATCCAAATACAGCTTCTTCGTGCCCACAACTGGAACAGATATGGATAGCCATATTTTCCACTACACCAAGAATTGGCACGCCAACTTTATTGAACATTTCAATACCTTTCTGGGCGTCCAGCAATGCAACATCCTGGGGAGTCGTGACAATCACCGCACCACTGAGCTGCACCGATTGAGCAAGTGACAGCTGGATGTCTCCAGTACCCGGAGGCATGTCCACGATCAGATATTCAAGTTCAGACCACGCCGTATCAGAGAGAATCTGGTTGAAGGCGGAAATGATCATCGGTGCCCGCCAGACCATGGCTGTTTTCGGGTCCACCAGAAATCCCATGGAATTGCATTCAATACCATGGGCTTCGATGGGTACCATCAGTCGTTGATCACGGATCTCAGGCTTGGTACCTGGCTCGACCCCCATCATCAGGGGAATACTGGGCCCGTAGATGTCGGCGTCCAATAGTCCTGTCTTGTAGCCAGCAAGACTCAAGCCCACCGCCAGAT
Source organism: uncultured Pseudohongiella sp. (assembly GCA_965227685.1). Lineage (GTDB taxonomy): Bacteria > Pseudomonadota > Gammaproteobacteria > Pseudomonadales > Pseudohongiellaceae > UBA9145. The sequence goes on from CBDDGA010000002.1 coordinate 1,491,430, forward strand.
TGACCGCTGTGGTTGATTTCCCAACGCCTCCTTTTCCAGAAGCGACACATACTATGTGTTTAACCTGCGATAATTTATTCACTCTTTAGTTCCTGTTCGGATGTACTGCGGGTTTACTCATCTGAATACGTCGCCGAAGAGTACCATTTAACTATTTTGAAAATAAAATTAGCCTTTTCCCATGACAGCGATCTCCGATGCCCGCTAAAATTATTCCATGATCAAGGAAATCGCACTGGGACTGACACTCGCCAGCCTGCCAGTTACATCATTTGCTGCCAGCGACACTCAGGAAGAGAGTGATGTTCGTTTCGCGTTCTATGCCTCATCCTGGGGCGGCAATACCCTCGATAAGATCCGCTTGCTGGCTTACAACTCAACCGAGCTGGAGATCAGGCTCGATTCTGTAACCTTTCTCAAAACCAGTGCCGATGATGATCAGATTGAACTGGAATTAGCACTCACAGTGCCTGCAGGTGGCTATGCAGAAATGGAATTCGACTATGTAGATCTCATCCAGAACAATGAGTGCATTGAGAGAACCATGGCAGAGAACTGGCGTCTGGCTGAAATTTCCAACTACACACTGAATCCATCGGTACGTAATCTGATAATCGAGAATACCGATTCATTTCGCATCTACCAATGCGTCGAATCCATTCAGACCCAAATCACCCAGCTAACAGACAATTCGGTGATCGAACGGGAGGAATGGGTTCTCTATCATTTTGAAAGCAGAATCGAACCTTAGTCCATCCATTTATTGCCGTTATCAGCTTTTCGCAAGCAATAAAAAAGGGGGCATATGCCCCCTTTTTTATTCAGTTCATTCTCGTTTTATCCCACGAGAAGACCACCGTACTGCACGAAGAATGGTGCAAATACGAGGCTGAGAATCGCAGAAAGCTTGATCAGAATGTTCAGGGACGGACCTGAAGTATCTTTCAGCGGATCGCCAACAGTATCACCTACTACCGCAGCTTTGTGCTCCTCAGAACCTTTACCACCAAAATTACCGGCTTCGATGTATTTCTTGGCATTGTCCCAGGCCCCACCACTATTGGAGGAAGAGATTGCCATAACGCCACCACAGATTAAGGAACCGGCAAGAACACCTGCTACAGCTTCAACACCGAATAGGAATCCAACTACTAAAGGAGTACCCATAATAAGCACACCAGGAGCGATCATTTCCTTCAATGCAGCCTGAGTAGAAATGGCAACACACTGCGCGTAGTCAGGAGTACCTTCTCCTTCCATAATGCCAGGAATCTCTTTGAACTGACGGCGTACTTCTTCGATCATTTCAAACGCAGCATCACCAACAGATCGCATGGTCATAGCCATAAACAGAAAAGGCAGCACCGCACCAACGAACAAGCTGGTATAGACCATTGGATCCAATAAACTCATGGAAATTGCTTCTCCGCGAAGAGCTTCAGCTGCGGTAATAAAGGCTGCAAACAGAGCCAACGAAGTCAGAATAGCCGCGCCGATCGCAAAACCTTTACCAATTGCAGCTGTAGTGTTTCCAGCGCTATCCAGAATATCTGTTCGCTCACGAACTTCTTTTTCCAGACCCACCATCTCAGCAATACCACCGGCGTTATCAGCAACCGGGCCGTAAGCATCGATCATCAAAGCGATTACCAGCGTACCAAGCATACCCAGTGAGGCGATCGCTACACCATACATGCCAGCCAGACCCCAGGATACAAAGATGCTCACTGCGATACAGAGATAAGGATATACCGTACTCTTGTAACCCAATGACAAGCCAAAAATGATGTTAGTAGCAACACCTGTCTCACAGGAAGCGGCTACTTCCTGTACCGGCTTGTAATTATCTGAAGTGTAGTAGTCGGTAAGCAGTCCAACTGCCAATCCAGCAATCAAGCCGGAAAGGAAACACCAGTAAACGCCCATGTTGCTGTATTGCTCACCATTGAGTTCGAAGAACTCAGGGATCAGTGCCATGGTGAAGAAGAACATAACAACAGCCATGATCACACTGGAGATGATCAGCAGTTTACGCAGTGCAGGAGCCACGTCGTCTTCAGTATTAACACCGATCAGCAACTTGGTGATCAGTGCAACTGGAATTCCAACAGCACTAATCAGAATAGGATAAAGCAGCGCATCAGGATCGGCGGCGAATACCACAGCACTGATTACCATAGCCGCACAGGTGGATTCTGCACAGGAACCAAATAGATCAGCACCCATTCCAGCAACGTCACCTACATTGTCACCCACGTTATCAGCGATAACTGCTGGGTTGCGGGGATCGTCTTCAGGAATGCCTTTTTCTACCTTACCCACCAGGTCAGCGCCTACGTCTGCCGCCTTGGTAAAAATACCACCACCAACTCGAGCAAATAGCGCAATGGTGGAACCACCCAGACCAAATCCGGCGATTACTTCCATCAGGATATGGTTGTTTTCTTCACCTAGCCCTGACATCAGAGCGCTCATCACTACATAAATGACCACCAGACCCAGAACAGCGAGACCGACCAGAGCGAATCCCATCACGGCACCGGAATTGATCGCCATGTCAAAAGCACTGGAAATGTCTTTTTTGGCAGCCACGGTAGTACGGGCATTACCCTGCGTGGCCACCTTCATGCCGATATAACCGGACGCGATTGAAATAGCAGCACCAAACAGGAACGCTATGGCTGTGTAGATACCTTCGTGATAGTCAGGAGTATGGGTATCGTTAATCAGAATGGCGATGATTGCAGCAAATACCACCATGAAAATGGTCAGAACCTTGTATTCCTGTTTCAGGAAAGCCATGGCTCCATCGGCAATCGCGCCGTGTATGAATTTCAAACGCTCGCTGTCTTTTTGTTCTAGTCCCAAATCCACTGGAACGCTGGTCACTTTCTTCATGTAGAAGAAGGCAATTCCCAGTCCCAGCAAGGACAGTACAGTCGATACTATTAATGTGATCCCCGACATCTAGATGTCACTCCCCAATTGCTAAGTAGAATTATTACGTGGTTAAAAATAAAGGCGCGCACTTTACCACAAGAGGGAGGACAAACAAAGCCGCGAAAGTGCCTGAAGCTACCGTAAATTCAGGGCCTTTGGAATTTTGGAGGATTTGGAAAGATTGGGTCAAAAACCGCTGTGTGGAGCTACTTTTTCTTCTTTTTGCGGCGTTTACCCTTGCTGCCACCACCGCTGTCGGATTCACCCCGGGCCTTGCGAAAAGCGCTCTTCAAGGCTTCCACCTTGGCCTCCCGCTGCCGATGTAAATGGGCTTCCCTGCGCTGCTCAAAATCGACGACGTTGTCTGAAGACATGGATTTCTGTCTATTGGGTCCTGACCTGCTGAACCAGCTCATCTTTTCGGGCCTGAAGATCAGCGATAGTTTGTTTAGCCAGGGGTTCAAGCGTATTACCAGCAGCATCGGTGTTTTCGTACTTCGCTTGCTCTGTCGCCAGCGCGTCCAGCAAATCCTCAGCAGCGGAGATTGCCTGCTGCAAGACCAGTGTGCGCTCCTCGTCAGATGTGGTGCGGGTCTCGGCAGCAGCGATCTGTGCTTCCAGTTGGGAGATTCGATCAAGCTTGGCCTGGCGCTCAGCTTCAGCCGCCGCTATTGCTGCCAGTCTCTCCTGTTCGCGACGCTCCGCTTCTTCCCGCTCTCTGCGCTCTGCCTCGGCACGTGCTCTGGCCGCAGCCTCTTCACGTTCCCGCTGAGCTTGCAACCGTGCACGTTCCGCTGCCTGAGCCTCCTGTTGTCGGCGTTGCTCTTCGGCTCTCGTACGTTCCTGCTCTGCGACAATGCGGGCAGCTTCTTGTTCAGCAGCAACCCGTGCAGCTTCCTGCTCAGCAATTTCAGCTTCCCGCGCAGCCTGAGAAGTACAGGCAGCGAGCGAAACCAGAATGACCGTCGTGAAAGCTGAACGGATCCAGTTGGGACGGAAGCTCATAATTGACTCCTGGCTCTTGCGGCGTTTGATGCGGCTTGCATGGTTTAATTATTGTATTCCCAAGCTATTGATTATATGAGTAATTTGTATCATTTATAATCAAAAACGTGGATTCTGTCATACTTTATAGCGCGAAATCGAATAATTGCCAGTAAAATTGCGCCCTGAATTTGCATATAAGCACTTAGAGTCGGTTATCGGCATCCTGGGCATTTACCCCAAGAAGGCCCAGCAACCAATGAATTCCGGCAGAATTTTCCAGATTTTAGTTTTAAATGCCCTTACCTAGACTCGTCCAGTTTCTTATCCGCCCACTTGTGGCGCTGCTGATTAGCGCACCCTTTGTATTCCTGCTGCTGGCTTTGCAGGGGGAGCGCCTGGCGCCGGTCCAGGAAAACCTTACTTCGACAGAGCTGAATGAGGTAGAGCAACTGTTGCTGAATTCAGCGCCTCAATCTACTGCCGTTGCCAGCACACAGGTTGTGGAATTAAGTGCACGGGAACTGGATCTGCTACAGAGATATGGGTTTCAGGTAATGGGCCTTTTGCCCGGCTGGTCAGGGCAGATAAACCTGGGTGACGACCAGATCGCCGCGCAGCTCAGTATCGAAATGCACGTGGGAAACTGGCTGTTCTTTCTGAACCTTCAGGGAGCCTTCCTGAATGAACCCTCTGGTCTCTCTCTGCAAAGTCTGCGACTGGGTAATTTGCAATTGCCTGGCCCTGTTATGAGATACGCGGTGGACCGAATCCAAAACAACTTACTCAATGCGGACGTGGGTTTCGACGACTTCCTGGCGTTGCAGGGGAATGTTGATTCGGTGGAGTTATCCTCGGCCGGGGTATCCCTGAACTTATTGTGGGAACCTGATCTCATGAATCGGCTTGCCAACCGCGCCCAGCAGATCTTTGTCCCGCAGCAGGACAGAGAACGTATCCTGGATTACTACCAGACAGCCAAAGATATAGTAAGCACGATTCCAACTGATATTCGAGCCGTGTCTCTGAATACATTTTTAGTTGGCATGTTCAATGAAGCACAGGAGCGGTCTCTTGCCAGCGGCGACCCTGTTGCAGAAAATCGCGCTGCTCTGCAAGCACTGGCGATTTACGTAAATGACGAAAACATAGCGCAGCTGGTGGGAGATGAAATGGCCAGCGGAATTGAACCAGCGGATTTCATCGAAGTCAGATTGCAGCGCCGCCAGGACCTGGCCCAACATCTGGTCTCCATCGCGGCGATATCGGCATCTGCAGGTGCCGGGTTTGCACAACTGCTCTCCAATACCAAAGAAGCCTATGATGCCCGCTATCGATCTGGCTTTAGCTTTTCAGACCTCACTGCCAATACTGTAGGTGCGATGTTGGCGAGCTATGCCACCCAGAGTGAGAGCTCAGCTCTGGAAATGCAGCAGCGCATCATTGCCATGGACTCGGAAGCCGACTTTATGCCCGTGGTGGGCAACAATCGGGATGGTTTGTCAGAAGCAGATTTTTCCAATCTCTACCAGGACCGCAACAGCTACGAGTATGAGCAACGTGTCGAGCAAATCAGGAATCTGATTCAGGAACGCCCCCTTTTTCAGAACCTTCCTCCGCTCGCCGAGTTGCAGCGTTAACGTGGACGAACTAAGCCAAGAACAAATTGATGAACTGCGTGGTGCGCTGGAAAAACTCGAAAAGGAACTGCAGCAACAACTGGAAAGAGGCAAATCGTCCACCGCAGCGGTAAAGCTTGACCAGACTCTGGTCGGACGGGTTTCGCGCATGGACGCGATGCAGCAACAGAGTGTTGCCCTGTCTACCCTGAACAAAACCCGCAACAGGCTTAAAAAAGTACTGGCCGCAATCGCCGCATTCGATTCCGGTGACTACGGCTATTGTTCACGCTGCGATGAAGCAATCGCTTATGGGCGTTTGCAGGCGCAGCCGGAAGCTCGACTCTGTATTAGCTGCCAGGACAGGGCGGACAAGCTATAGCCTGACTTCCAATACAATCAATGCTGGTGTATAAAACCGCCTGCGTCGCCCCACCCGACTACTTACTCAAGCCGAGTTAATCATGGCCAAAAAAGGCTTCTCCACGACAAACCTCCATTCGGATCGCTCAGGCAATCCCGAACACGGCGTGCTGCACAAGGCTGTGCATCCATCCGTGGCGTTCGGCTATGAAGATGCCCGGCACCTGGCTGAAGTGTTTCAGGGAAAACGCGCGGGGTATAACTACGGTCGGCAGATGAACCCCACGGTTACTGCTTTACAGGACCGTATAACCAAAATGGAAGATGGCATCGCCACTATTGCCTTTGCAACAGGGATGGCCGGAATAGCCGCCATGATGCTTACCTTGCTTAAAAAAGGTGACCACCTGATTTCCAGTGCCTATCTGTTCGGTAATACCAATAGCTTTTTTGGCACACTACAGAATTTTGGAATAGAAGTTTCATTCGTCGACGCCACATCGGCTGAAGAAGTGCAGTCGGCAATTCAGGAAAACACTCGTCTGGTGTTTGTAGAAACCATCGCTAATCCGGTTACCCAGGTTGCTGATCTGGTGAATATTGGCCAGCTTTGCAAAGACAAGGGACTGGTGTTCTGTGTAGACAATACAATGACATCTCCACACCTGTTTAACCCCAAATCAATAGGTGCCAGCCTGGTGGTAAATTCACTAACCAAATACATTGGTGGTCATGGCAACGCTCTTGGGGGCTCCATAACAGACACTGGTTTATTTGATTGGGAAAATTTCGACAACATAATCGACACCTATCGCAAGGGTGACAAATCTCTGTGGGGCATTACCCAAATCAGAAAGAAAGGACTGCGGGACATGGGTGCCTCCCTCGGACCGGAAGCTGCCCATCATCTTGCTGTGGGATCAGAAACCTTGCCCATGCGCATGGATAAGGCCTGTGAAAATGCGCTGGCTCTGGCTGAGCACTGTGAGAGACACCCACTGGTGCGAAACGTTTACTATCCCGGACTGAAGAGCCATCCACAGCATGAGCTGGCCGGTAGTCTGTTTAAAAAGTTCGGGGCAATTTTTAGCCTGGATCTGGATGAACAGGTAGACTGCTTTGATTTTCTGAACAAACTGGAAGTCGTTATTGCATCAAGCAATCTCGGTGATACCCGCACGCTGGCTATTCCAGTAGCCCATACAATATATTATGAAATGGGGTCTGAGCGGCGTGCATCCATGGGTATTGCAGACTCAATGATTCGATTCTCGGTAGGTATTGAAGACACCGATGATCTATTGGCAGATTTTGATAAAGCGCTGATGCAATGATTTGTGCTATTACCAGAGACGAAATTGACGAGGGCGCTTCCAAAGGAATTGAAGTGGCTAATACGTTTCTGTTTGCAGTTAAGAAAGATGATCAGATTTTTCTCTATCGCAATCGCTGCCCTCACCTGGGAACACCCCTTGAATGGCAGGAAGACAGATTTTTGGATGCAGATGGGGCATTAATACAGTGTTCAACCCACGGTGCACTGTTCCAGATAGAAGATGGTCATTGTCTGGCGGGCCCCTGCAAGGGAAAGTACCTGGAAGCGATTCCCTTCGTTGAAGAAAACGGCATGATCATGGTTGATGAGGCGGCGATCCCTCCACCTCCGACCTTCTAGTTCAATCGGAAACTGCCCTAATCAAGACTAACCTTGAGGGGCTTGTTCAACTCTATTCTGTTTTCACTGGTGGAGAACTTAACTCCGTAGGCAATAATTTCGACACCACAGCTGGCTGCTTTTCGTAACAGCTCACCATACTCGGGATCGATTTCATCCGCAGGTCTTACTTCACTGATACCTTCATGTTGAACGCAAAAGAGAAGCACAGCACGATTTCCGCTCGCCTTGATTGTCATTAACTCCTGCAGGTGTTTCTGCCCGCGCGTGGTGACAGCATCGGGAAACAGTCCCAGGCCATTGCCCATACCAAGGCTTACATTTTTAATTTCAATGTAGCAGCGTTCACTTTCCTGTTCTCCATCTTCAAGCAAGATATCGATACGGCTCTTTTGCTCGCCATAGGGCACTTCCCGTCGTAGCGAGGCATAGCCCTGCAACTCTGCTACCGCACCAGATCGAATCCCCTCTTCCACCAGACTATTGGCCAGACCGGTATTGATACCCACCAGATACCTGGCTTCTACTTCGACTATTTGCCAGGTACAGGGATACTTTCTTTTGGGGTTACCCGACTCGGAATACCAGACGCGACTCCCAGCATCCTGACAATTCTTCATTGAGCCTGTATTCGGACAATGAATAGTTATTGATTCTCCACTGGCCGTTTCAACGTCAGCCAGAAATCTCTTGTAACGTTTTATGAGAACGCCTTCCTGAAGTGGAAAAGAAAACTGCATTATGAATCGAGAGCCGCAGTCAATCGTTCGACGCCCAGCTGCAAATCTTCCATGCTTGTGGTAAACGCAAATCGGACAAAACTTTCACCTTGATGTTCACCGAAGTCAGTGCCCGGAGTGATAGCAACTCCATGTTCTTCCAACATGGTCTTGCAGAAATCTTCAGCACTATCGGAAAACTTTGAAATATTAGCGTAAATATAAAATGCACCCTGGATCACATCGGGAACTACGAACCCGAGGTTCGTCAACGCATCACCAAGAAAATCTTTTCGTTGCCTGAAAGCCTCACGCCTGGATTCAAATATTTCCTCAGCCTGTTCAGTGAATGCAGCCAATGCGGCGTGCTGTGCAATTGAAGATGCAGAAATGTAGAGATTTTGTGCGAGTATGTTTGCAGTTTCTATATATTCCTCTGGCACCACAATCCATCCCAGACGCCAACCGGTCATACCAAAATATTTGGAGAAACTATTCACCACGAATGCGGACTGATTCAATTCCAGTATGCTTGGTAAATCTCCAACATAGTGCAGTCCATGGTAAATCTCATCGACAAGCAGGTGGTAGCCTTCCCCTTGTGCCCAGTTGCTGATTTCAGCCAGGCGCTTTCGCTCAAGAATTGTGCCGGTGGGATTGCTGGGGGAAGCCAGCCAGACACCCGAGGTCGTGTCATCACAGTAGCGCTGCAGCTTCTCCAGTGTGGGCTGGAAGTTTTCCTCTTTTCCTACTGGCACTAATTGCGGGTTTGCATTCATCAGATGAATGAAATTTCTAACGCAGGGATACGCCGGATCGCTGAGCAGGATTCCATCGTCCTGCTTCACCAACAGGTTCGCCAATAATGTCAGCCCGCCACTGGCGCCGGAGGTGATGAGTATCCTCTCGGGGTTCACCTCAACCTTGTATCGCTTCAGATAGTGGGCCGCCAGTTTTTGCCGAAGAGGAATGATTCCTGGCGCAGCGGTGTATCGAGTAAATCCACTATCAAGGGCTGCTTTCGCCGCATCAATTATTGGCTGCGCAGTAACGAAGTCAGGCTCGCCGACTTCCATATGAACAATTTTTCTGCCCTGAGCCTCCAGTTCCGCAGACCTGTGCATGACAGTCATCACCCGGAAGGGATTTACCCTGGAAAGTACAGGCCGTTGTAATTTAGCTTGTTGCGCCATCTAAACTGCATTCCTTGACAAAATAGTCATAAATTGAGGTGCATTATAGGCGTGGCTATTCGCGGATAGCCAGGAAGCCCGGGGTATGCACGACAGAATGGTATCGGGTTCTGGCCGAAGACAAATTTTCTAGCATCCCCAGGAAGAATCTGGTAGCTTACCCAGCTTTCAAAAATCCGGGTGTCATTTCAGACGCAATTTGACCGGCCAATTTCCCCAAAAATACGGTCGCGAGAATACCCTGAATGGCGAAATAAACTATTCGTAACTAAGGTCTCAGTGACTGGCTTGAAATAAAGCCGGCAACCAAAACGGAGACTTATGGCCTTCAAGAGGCATTGGAAATTATGGCAGCAGCAAGTAGCTCTGAATCCAATCCAGTATTAAAGAATTTCGTTCCGTACAAGCCGAAAAAAGGCGAAGAGTACATGAACGAAAAGCAGCGCGAGCATTTCAAACAGATTCTTCTCGACTGGCGCAATCAGTTGATGGAAGAAGTCGACCGTACTGTGCATCACATGCAGGATGATGCAGCCAATTATCCAGACCCGGCTGATCGCGCTACACAGGAAGAAGAATTCAGTCTTGAACTGCGAACCCGCGATCGCGAACGAAAACTCATCAAGAAAATTGACAGCACAATAGAAGCCATAGCACAGGATGATTATGGATTCTGCGAATCCTGTGGAATCGAAATTGGCATTCGTCGGCTGGAAGCACGCCCTACAGCGAATAAGTGTATCGATTGTAAAACGCTGGATGAAATCAAGGAAAAGCAACTCGGCAGCTAATCGCAGTCACGGCTTTCATCCTAATTTCTGCTGCACTCGCTGAACTCAACTCTGTGCGGCGTAGATTTTTCATTCTGGTTAAGTCATCCCTAAAGACTACTTTATAAGCTGAGCAGCTAGAGCTATCACATGGCTAGGGCGAATTCATCCAGTAGTCAGTACGTCGGGAGATTTGCACCCTCTCCGACAGGCCCCTTGCATTTCGGATCTCTATTGGCCGGCCTTGCTAGCTATCTGGATGCAAAATCAAAAGATGGCCTGTGGTTGATGCGCATGGAAGATCTCGACCCTCCCAGAGAACCACCCGGCACCGCGGACATAATCCTGAACCAGCTATTGGAATTGGGGCTGGAATGGGATGGTCCTGTGCTCTATCAGAGTTCCCGACTGGACGACTACCAGCAAGCACTGGATCGGCTCAACTCGGAAGGACTTTGTTTTCTCTGCGATTGCACCCGCCCCAGAATCAAATCCCTGGGTTCAGTTTATGACGGCCATTGTCGAACCAGGAATCTGGACAGCTCCGTAGAAGCAGCAACTCGCCTTACAGTCAGTGACGCTTCTATTTCTTTTGAAGATCTGATTCAGGGGGAGTATTCGCAAAATTTAAATAGCGACGTAGGTGACTTTGTTGTCAGGCGCAAAGATGGCTTATTCGCTTATCAGTTGGCTGTGGTAATTGACGATGCCCATCAGGGTATTAATCATGTTGTAAGAGGATATGATCTACTGGATTCCACTCCCCGGCAGATTTATATCCAACAGCTAATGAATTTCCCCAGACCCTGCTATGCCCATATTCCAATTGTGGTAAATGAAAAAGGTCAGAAACTGAGCAAACAACATTTTGCTGCCCCCATAGACACCTCAAATGCATCAGAACAGATTTTCACAGCACTTAACTTCCTCAACCATCAACCCCCGCCGACACTAAAGAGTGCTTCCTGTAAATCGATCCTGGAATGGGCAATAGGTAGTTGGGATATACACGCTATACCCAAGTTAGCTAATATGCCTTTATGCTCCGATAACTAGGAAGCACTTGTGTATATTCCTCGCTCTATCCTTATTCTCCTTGTCATTGTTTATCTGCTGTTTCTGGTGAGTGCAGACTGGATCAATGCTATCGAAGGCGCCTGGTATCGTCCTTTTCTGGTGGGGTTATTGATAGTTGCCGTGGCGAGCTGGACCCACCGGGAGAGAGATACTGATGAGCTTTGAGCTCACCACTCTGTTCCTGATTGGCAGCGGCTATCTGGTCCTGTTGTTTGGTATCGCCTATATAACAGAGAGGGAATGGATACCTACCCGGATCGTCAGACACCCGGTAGTGCATGTTCTGTCATTGGGTGTATTTGCAAGCGTATGGGCTTATTACACATCGATCGGTAATGCGCTGAGAGAAGGCTATGGATTCCTGGCCAACTCCATTGGTATTTCGATGGCGTTCCTCTTTTCACCACTACTGTTAAAACCCTTACTAGAGCTAACCCGGACTTACCAGCTCAGCTCGCTTGCCGATTTAATGGCATTTCGATACCGATCACCCTGGGCTGGTACCGCAACGACTCTGGTAATACTCGTCGGCGTAACCCCCCTGGTGGCTTTGCAAATCAGAGCAGTAGCCGACACCGCTAACATGCTTTCAGCAGAAGCAAGTCAGGGGCCTGTTGCAGTCGGCTTTTGCATCCTGATCACCCTCTTCGCGATCCTGTTTGGAACATCCAGAAGGGCTGGCCGCACCCGTCACGACGGCCTTGTAATGGCGATAGCTTTCGAGTCCCTTGTAAAACTAATAGCCTTTATCTGTGTCGGCCTTTTCGCAGTGTACGGCGCATTTGGAAGTTTAAATGAACTCGACTCCTGGCTTACGTCTCAACCCGAGCTTTTGCAGAGCCTCAAAGATACTGACTACTTCAGCTCATTCCATGTTATGGCCTTGCTCTTCTTTACTGCAGCGGTTGCCATGCCCCATATGTTTTACGTGACATTTAATGAAAGCAATGGACAGTCTTCGCTATCCTTTGCCAGCTGGGCCCTGCCCGCCTACTTCCTGTTAATGAGTCTGCCGGTGCTACCGATTCTCTGGGCTGGTATTCAGTCGGGGACTTCTGCACAGGTGGAATATTACCCAGTTGCAATAGGCATCGCTTATGACGTGCCATTTCTAACACTACTGGCATACGTCGGTGGGCTGTCGGCTGCCAGCGGCCTGATTATCGTGATTACACTGGCACTATCCAACATGTGTCTGAATCATCTTATTCTTCCCATGTATCAGCCTTCGGCACATCAGGACATCTACCGCTGGCTGCTATGGCATAGAAGAATATTAATCACTGCACTAATTTGGGCAGGGTTTTTATTTCACTATCTACCGAATACCCAGACCAGCATTCAAACCATTGGAACGGTTGCATTTACAGCCTGCCTGCAATTTCTGCCAGGACTGGTTGCCATACTGTATTGGCCCGAGGGCAACAAGAAGGGATTTTTATCAGGACTGGTCGCAGGTGTTGCCATCTGGTTTCTGTTCCTGCTTCTGCCATTGTTCCTTGATACCAGCGACCCTCTCTCACTGGTTACGATTAACTGGCGCGAGATTGCGGCATTATCCCTGATCATCAATGCGACTATGTTTGTTTTCGTTTCTCTGTTTTCCGCAACTACCGATGAAGAGAGAAGCTCTGCCGACATTTGCACGCTCGATACAATCAGACGACGAAAACGTAGTGGCCTTGTTGCCAAATCACCGGAAGAATTTATTCGCAGCCTGAGCAAGCCATTAGGTGAACGCGCAGCACGCCGGGAAGTGACCCAGGCTTTACAGGATCTGAAATTCGATATGAGTGACCGACGTCCTTCTTCACTACGCTCCCTGCGGGGGCGTCTTGAGGCAAACCTGTCAGGATTGTTAGGTCCATCAATTGCAAGAGAAATCATAGATGGTTACCTGCCTTACAGTATTGTCTCGGAACATGGCACCACGGATCTGAATGTAATTGAAAATCGTATTGAGACCTACCGTAGCAACCTTACGGGTATGGCGGCGGATCTGGACAACCTGCGTCGTTATCACCGCCAGATTCTACTGGACCTGCCCCTGGGAGTTTGTTCCTTAAGTGATCAGCGCGAGGTAGTAATGTGGAACAGAGCGCTTTCAGAGTTTACCGGCATTGATGCCAGCGAAATCATCGGTTCGCAACTGGAAGACATCGAGAAGCCCTGGCAATCGCTTCTGGAAAACTTTCTCGCCGAAGACACTAATCACTCCTACAAACAGTCTTTCCAGCTGAACGACCAGAAAAAAACGGTAAATTTACATAAAGCAAATATCGAAAAGCAGGACTCTGATATCGGAAGCCATGAAGGCGTTATTATCCTGATCGAAGATGTTACAGAGACTGAAATTCTGGAAGCCGGCTTAACTCACAGTGAGAGACTTGCTTCGATAGGTAGACTCGCTGCCGGTGTCGCTCACGAAATCGGAAATCCGATAACCGGAATCGCCTGCCTCGCACAGACCATTCGCGACGAATATCCGGAGGGAGAATTAGGAAGTCTCTCTGAACAAATCATCGAACAGACTGATCGCACCTCAAAAATATTGCAGTCACTGGTAAACTTCGCGCATTCGGGAATCCAGCCACCACCACTTGAACGGGGTGTGGTACAACTTGATCAATGTATCGAGGAGTCCATTACCCTGGTCTCACTGGATAAGAAAGCAAAAGAAATAGATATACAGGTGGAATGCGAACCTTCCCTCAAAATTACCGGGGATGAACAGCGTTTACTCCAGGTGTTGATAAACCTGATCACCAACGCCAGGGATGCTTCTCGCGACGGAAGCATCATAAAAATTGAGGCATATGCCAGAAATAACCGAACGTTCTTATCGGTCATTGACCAGGGTATTGGCATCTCTGAAGCCATCAAAGATCGGGTTTTCGACCCGTTTTTCACTACCAAGGAGCCTGGAGAAGGCACGGGGCTGGGACTTTCACTGGTCTTCAGTATAGTTGAAGATATGGAAGGAGATATTGATATAATAAGTCCTGTCGATAAGACACAGGGGACAGGAACGAAGGTACAGATGAGTTTCCCCTATCATCATGATGATTCGGACGAAGAAATCGAACGCCATGAAGCTGAATTGCAGCTCAAATAGTCTGGATAATCTGAAGTAAGTGCTTATATGACAGCAATGAACCAAATATTAGTAGTTGAAGACGAAGCAGTAATCCGTGGATCTTTGAAGCGTCTTCTGGAGCGACATAACTACGAAGTCAGCGAAGCTGGCACGGTAAAAGAGTCTCTCGAAAATTTCGACATGGATGACTTCGACGTCATCATCAGCGACCTGCGTCTACCTGGCGCACCCGGCACAGACCTGATCAAGGCAACCAGCACCCCCGTGGTCATTATGACCAGCTATTCCAGTATTCGCTCCGCCATCGATTCAATTCAGATGGGCGCGGTGGACTACATTGCGAAGCCGTTCGAACACAACGAGATAATCGAAACCGTTAGTAAGATTATCGAGGATCACTCCAGTTCAGTACGACCTGACCCGGTAGAACAGGATGATGATGTCGAGCCTCCTGTTGAGGGAATGATTGGCAGCTGCCCCCAGATGATGGAGCTGTTCAGACGCATAAGAAAAGTAGCCCTCACCAATTCAACAGTTTTGATCAATGGTGAATCAGGTACCGGTAAGGAACTGGTAGCAAGAGGCATTCATCGTCTGAGTAATAGAAAAGACAATGAGATGATTTCCGTGAATTGTGCCGCAATACCCGAGAACCTGATTGAATCGGAACTATTCGGTCACGAGAAAGGCGCCTTTACCGGCGCCACCGCCACCAGAACAGGGCTGGTGGAAGCAGCAAATGGCAGCACATTGTTTCTTGACGAAATCGGTGAGCTTCCACTGGAAGCCCAGGCGAGACTGCTGCGGGTGTTGCAGGAAAACGAAATACGCAAGGTAGGTTCGGTACAGTCGAGAAAAGTTGATGTACGCCTGGTTGCTGCCACTCATCGTGACCTGAAACAGCTCGTTACCGATGGCCATTTTCGCGAAGACCTGTATTACAGAATCAACGTGATGACACTGCTGATTCCACCTCTACGGGAGCGCGGCAACGATATCCTCAAGCTGGCCGACGCTATTCTGCAAAGAACCTGTCGGCGACTGAAAACCCCCATGATGCATTTCAGTGATGCAGCAAGCCGGGTAATTTCCACCTATTCCTGGCCCGGTAATGTCAGGGAACTGGAAAACGCCATTGAGAGAGCTGTAGTGCTCGCCGAGTCCAACGAAATTGGTGAAGATCTCCTGGCTATTGATCTCCATGGCAACGGCGAGCAGATGGATTCAGATCTGGTGAGTACCGGTTCACCCTCTCCGGCTGAACCGGTGGAAGAGCTTTCACTGGAAGACTACTTTCAGCGCTTTGTTCTGGAACATCAGGACAGTATGAATGAGACTCAACTGGCAAAGAAGCTCGGTATCAGTCGTAAATGTCTGTGGGAACGGCGGCAACGATTTGGCATCCCCAGAAAGAAAAAACAAGCAGTCTAGCCCCGTTTGGGGTGACACAAGCAAGTCCGGCCTGGCTCTGTCAATCCCGTCATTTACGTAGCAAAACCCTAGAGAAATCAAAGCCTCTCAAGAATTGTTACAGATGCGTAACATTTGTTACTGCTACTCAATTACCCAGAAAAAAGGAGTATTTCGGTAACAAAAAGAGGGTTTTCATTTCTAGAAACTGATTCTTAAAACCGTAAGTCTTTGTTTTTTATTGTTATTCTATTTCTGGCACGGTAAATGCTCTATATCTAAGGCAAATAACAATAAATAATAATAATAAGCCTTAATAAAAAGAAAAATAGCATTACTGAGTGTTAAACGAAGGATAGTGCATCAATAATAAAAAGGTCGGGTTTGTGGCCATGTTGGTGACGGTTTGTTGCTAAGCCCCAAGTACACCCCCTCTTGCTTATGCGGCGCCGATTTTGGCTCCCTTAATAAAAAAAATAATAATTAAATAACTAACAGCAATAACAACAATAATATTTACTTCCATTAGGGGGGTGATTTTCACCCCCCTTTAATTGCCCCCCCCTCTATTGATCTCACACTCCATTAGCATTGGATGTTCTGCTTTATCTGCGCGGAAGCGAAAAGCGTTGTATCATGTGCCCATCCCCTAATTCGCAGAACCAATCGCAACTGCAGATCAATCTCCTTGAAAGATTCCTCTTTAGAAATGTTGATGGCAACCAATCCCTATCGGGCTTGCTCCACCTCGTCGAATCACCCCTGAACAGAAACTGAGGTAGCGCAGTATCAATGCCTGAACTAGAAAAACTCCCTGGATTGGATAAGGCGACAGTCATCCCAAGGGATGAACACGACATTTCCCGCAAGGACATCTCGCCCAATGCGCTCAAAGTGCTGGGAAGACTAAATAGCGCTGACTACTATGCATTCCTGGTTGGTGGTGGTGTCCGTGACTTGCTATTAGGCAAGAAACCGAAAGACTTCGATATAGCGACCGATGCCACGCCGGAAGAAATTAAATCCCTGTTTCGCAACTCCCGCATCATTGGTCGTCGCTTCAAGATCGTTCATATCCGATTCGGGCGGGAGATAATCGAAGTAACTACATTCCGCGCCAATCACGATGTAGAAAATGAAGTTAATGAAGGGGCATCCCGCAAGCAGATTCGAGGCCTGGATTCAGCCCATAGCTCCAGCGGAATGATTCTTCGCGATAATGTCTATGGCAACATCGACGAAGACGCGTTGCGCAGGGATTTCACCGTCAATGCCCTCTACTATACGACCGATGGATTTCGGCTACTGGATTTTTGCGGTGGGGTGGAAGACATTAAAAATCGTCAGTTAAGGATGATCGGCGATGCAGGAACACGTTACAAAGAAGATCCTGTGCGCATGTTAAGAGCTGTCCGTTTTGCTGCAAAACTTGGATTCACTGTTGAAGAAAGCACCGCGCAACCAATCGATAAACTGGCACACCTGCTGACCTCGATATCACCAGCACGGCTCTACGACGAGACACTAAAACTATTCACCGCGGGGCATGCCGTGGCAACTTTCGATCTCCTGCGGGAGGGGTCACTGGGGCAGTATGTGATCGGCCCGACTCTGGAAGCCCTGGACTATGTCAGCGAAAGTTCGTCCAGACTCGTGGATCTGGCGCTAGAAAATACCGATTCGAGAATTGCCGAAGGAAAATCCGTTACTCCGTATTTTCTGTTCGCGGCCCTGCTGTGGCCGGTGGTCCGCTCCATCGAGAATCAATTCAGGGATCGGGATAATTTTGATACCCACAAGGCGGCCAACCAGGCGATTATGGAACAGCTCGAACTCATTTCCATTCCGAAACGAGTTACCTTTGCCAGCAAAGAAATATGGGAGCTGCAGGCGAGGCTGCAAAAACGCACCAGACGAAACCTCCAAAGCACGGTGAATCACCCCCGATTCCGGGCCGCCTATGATTTCTTGCTGTTGCGGGAAGACTCTGGCGAAGAGCTGTCACAGTGCGGCCAGTGGTGGACGGAGTTCCAATTCGGTGATACAAAAACCCAGACCGAAATGCGTGACAAAATTCCGGGCGTGCGCAATCGCAAACGCCGCAAACGTCGCCGCAGTCAGCCAAAACGTTCGGACTAAAACCACGGAATAGAAGCGTGAGCGAAAGCGAAACATTCAGCAGGAAGCCGCCTCGTTTTATCGCCGTGGAAGGACCTATCGGTGTAGGAAAAACCAGTCTGACGAAACGCCTTGCCGATACTTTCAACTATGAAGTACTTCTGGAAAAAGCCGAGGAAAACCCTTTTCTCGATCGCTTCTATCAGAATCCTCGTCAACATGCTCTCTCTACTCAACTGTTCTTTCTTTTTCAGCGCACCCAACAAATGCAGGACTTAAGACAGGATGATTTGTTTGAACCGGTGAGAGTCTCAGACTTTCTCATAGACAAGGATCGCCTGTTCGCTGAACTGAATCTCGACACTGACGAATATGAGTTATACCTCAAGGTCTTCGGGCACCTGACTATCGATGCGCCAAAGCCGGACCTTGTGATATACCTGCAGGCTCCGACAGACATCCTGTTGCAGCGAATACAAAAACGAGGCATAGCATCAGAGCAGCTTATCGAAAGAAGTTACCTGGACAATCTTAATGCGGCCTACACGGAGTTCTTTCACTACTACGATCGCTCGAAACTGTTAATCGTGAACAGTGCCGATCTCGATCTGGTAGAGAATGACGAGGACTATAATCGACTGGTAGACTATATCCTCTCTCTACCCAGCGGAACGCACTACTTCAATCCCGGACCCACACTCTTGTGACAGCAGGACAGCCTGTTCCGATCTGACTTCTACTGACCTTGCCCGATGAGCAGTAACAGAGGCATAAGCTATGAGCACTCAAAGCAAATCTACCAACGTCACCCTCACCACTCTTCAAAGACTCAAGGAAAAAGGCGAAAAATTCAGCTGCCTTACGGCCTATGATGCCTGCTTCGCACAAATTCTCAGCGAAGCTGGCGTAGAAGTGTTGTTAGTGGGAGATTCTCTGGGCATGGTATTACAGGGCCATGACAGCACCCTGCCCGTAACCATGGAAGACATGATTTATCACACGTCCTGCGTCAAACGTGGCAACAAAGGTTCTCTCCTGATGGCTGACCTGCCGTTTATGAGTTATGCATCAGAATCACAGACCCTGGAAAATGCAGCGGCGTTGATGCGGGCCGGCGCCCATATAGTCAAGCTGGAAGGTGGTGCCTGGATTGAAAACACCACACGCCTTTTGGCCGAACGTGGAATACCGGTCTGTGCCCATATGGGACTAACCCCACAGTCTGTAAATCGAATTGGTGGTTTCCATGTCCAGGGAAGAGACACGGACCAGGCGCAACTTATTATCGAAGAAGCCCGGTTATTACAGGATGCCGGCGCCAATATTCTCCTGCTGGAATGTGTGCCCAGGGAATTGGCGAAATCGATCACGAATGCTCTGGAGATTCCTGTAATTGGCATCGGCGCGGGTCCTGACACCAGCGGGCAGATCATGGTGTTGCATGATGTACTCGGGGTTTCTCCAATCACACCAAAATTTGTGAAGAACTTCCTGCGGGACGCTGAGGATATCCCCGCGGCAATCCAGGCTTATGTTGATGCAGTGAAAAGCAAAAGCTTTCCTGCTGAAGAACACTGCTTCTCCTGACCGAACCCCTAACGATGGAAGTATTCAAGGAATCCGCTAGCCTGCGAAAGTATTTGCAGGAACATCGCACTCAATCCAGGGAAATTTCGCTGGTACCCACGATGGGCAATTTGCATCGGGGGCATCTGAGTCTGATTGAAATCGCCAATCATTCTGCCGATGTAAGCCTGGCATCAATTTTCGTTAACCCTCTGCAGTTTGGTCCTGATGAAGACCTGGACGCTTACCCCCGTACGCTGGACTCCGACCTGGAGCAGCTTGAAGGTCATGGCTGCAACTGCGTGTTCGTCCCTTCCGTGAACGAGATCTACGGCAGCTCAATGAGCGCGCAGACTTTGGTCTCGGTACCGGGTATTAGTGAAAAATACTGCGGAGCAAGTCGCCCGGGACACTTCGATGGAGTCGCCACTGTTGTGACCAAGTTGTTTAATATTACTCAGCCGAACAAAGCAGTATTTGGCCTGAAAGACTACCAACAATTTCTCGTGATAAGAAAGCTGGTTGAAGATTTAAAACTGCCAATCGAAATTCTGGGCGGAGAAATTGTTCGCGAAGCCAGTGGACTGGCAATGAGCTCCCGCAATAATTATCTGGATGATGCTGAAAAAGAAACGGCTTCGTCATTGAATAAAGTCCTGCAGCAGAGCGTTCAAAGTATAAAGAACGGAAACGCTGACTACAGACAACTCGAAGCTGAGGCGATTGAAAATCTAAAATCGGCAGGCATTCGACCTGACTATTTCGGAATCTGCCACGCCACCACTCTCGCTCCTGCAACCAGTATCGACAAGTCATTGGCGATTCTGGCTGCAGGGTTCATGGGCAAGACTCGTTTAATCGATAACGTCAGGTTTGAGACAGACGTACCAAGTTGAGCCAGTATTTTCTTTAAGGCATACTGGTTTAGTAAACTTTCACGTATATTTTTTTCCACTTTTAGACTGTTGTAAAACATGCCGACTGAACCTGGTTCACAAAACCAAGGTTCTCTATCCAATCAATTAACACAGGATTTTCAGACCCAGTCATGTCAGAAGAGAAAGTCTATCCCGTAAGCTCCAGCGCTTCAGATCGCAGCCATCTCAACAAAGAAAAATATGACATGCTGTATCAGCAGTCTATCGAATCACCAGTCGAGTTCTGGGCAGAACAGGCCGGTGAGTTCCTCTATTGGCACGAGCCCTGGAAAACAGTCGTAAAAAGTGACTTCGAATCAGCCAGCACAAGCTGGTTTGCCGGTGCAAAAATAAACGTCGCCTATAACTGCATAGATCGTCATCTGGAAAAGCGGGCTGAGCAAACCGCCATCATCTGGGAAGGTGACGAACCAGATCAGGATGCCCACATCACCTATCGGGAGTTGCACGAAAAAGTCTGCCGACTGGGCAATGCATTAAGGAGCCGGGGCGTAAAAAAGGGAGACCGGGTATGTATCTACATGCCGATGGTACCGGAGGCCGCCTATGCCATGCTCGCCTGCGCCCGTATAGGCGCAATTCATTCTGTCGTTTTCGGCGGTTTTTCACCGGAGTCAATCAAGGATCGAATTCTCGACTCGGACTGTCAGACAGTAATCACCGCTGACGAGGGTGTACGCGGAGGGCGAATCATTCCTCTCAAGGCAAATGTGGATGCAGCACTGCAGGACTGTCCAAACGTTCATTCCGTTTTTGTCGTACGTCGAACCCACGCCGATGTTCCCTGGCATGAAAACCGCGATGTCTGTTACCACACGGCGACAGAGTCGGCATCCACCGAATGCGAAATCGAACTGATGGATGCAGAGGATCCTCTGTTTATTTTGTATACCTCAGGCTCCACAGGAAAACCCAAAGGCGTTCTCCATACTACAGCCGGCTATTTGCTGGGGGCAGCAATCACTCATAAATACGTTTTCGATTACCACGAGGGTGATGTTTACTGGTGCACTGCCGATGTTGGCTGGGTTACCGGACATTCCTATATCGTTTACGGTCCATTGGCCAATGCCGCCGTCACGTTAATGTTTGAAGGGGTTCCCACCTACCCGGATGCTTCACGATTCTGGGAAGTGGTGGACAAGCATCAGGTTAATATTTTTTATACAGCACCTACCGCTATCAGAGCGTTAATGTCCGGCGGCGATGAGCCTGTTAAGAAAACCAGCAGAGCATCACTGCGCTTACTGGGTTCAGTGGGTGAGCCGATCAATCCCGAAGCCTGGGAGTGGTATTACCAGGTGGTGGGAGATTCCCGCTGTCCTATAGTAGATACCTGGTGGCAAACTGAAACGGGGGCCATCATGATCACACCGATTCCAGGTGTCACAGATCTCAAACCCGGTTCTGCGACCACGCCTTTCTTCGGCGTTCGTCCTGCCCTGCTGGATGCTGACGGGAAAGAGCTGGAAGGTGCAACTCAAGGGAATCTTGTCATCAGCCAAAGCTGGCCAAGCCAGATCCGTACTGTATACGGCGACCATCAACGCTGCATCGATACCTATTTCTCAATGTATCCGGGCTACTACCTCACCGGGGATAGCGCGCGCCGCGATGAAGACGGTTTTTATTGGGTTACCGGAAGAGTAGATGACGTGATAAATGTCTCCGGACACAGACTGGGCACAGCTGAAATCGAAAGCGCCCTGGTTCTTCATGATGCTGTGGCTGAAGCAGCGGTTGTTGGTTACCCACATGATATTAAAGGCCAGGGTATATACGCCTACGTTACCCTTATGACAGGAATCGATGAGTCTGAAGAACTGCGAGGTGAACTGGTGCAGTTTGTGGCCAGGGAGATTGGCTCATTTGCCAAGCCCGAGATCATTCAGTTTGCACCGGGGCTTCCGAAAACCCGGTCTGGAAAAATCATGCGCCGAATTTTAAGGAAGATTGCCGCTAACGAGTTGGAGAATCTTGGCGACACCACAACACTTGCCGATCCGGCTGTTGTTGAACAGCTCATCGACAACAGGGCAAATAAGTAAGTGCCATGTCTCACTATTTGGCAACCGTTAGCTGGACGCGTGACGACAATGACTTCCTGGCCAACAAGTATTCCAGAGCCCATAGCTGGACATTTGACGGCGGACTCACTATGCCTGCCTCACCATCGCCTCACATCGTAAAAGAACCCTGGTCGGAGCCGGCCAATGTCGACCCCGAGGAAGCATTCGTGGCGTCCCTCTCCTCTTGCCACATGCTGTTCTTCCTTTCTATTGCCGCAGAAGAAGGTGTACTGGTTAACTCCTATACCGATGAGGCCATTGGCGTAATGGCTCGCAACGATGAAGGCAAGTACGCCATGACAGAGGTAACACTGAGGCCTCACATTCAATTCGATCCAGCTAATCCCCCAGAACAATCTCTGATCGACAACATACATCATCGCGCCCACGAGCAATGCTTTATTGCTAATTCCGTGCGAACGGCGATCACTATCGAGTCCAGTTGATCCAGAAAACATCCTGTTCCCGGAAGATCGCCGCAAATCGAACCAGGGTCGCGAAATCGCCATTGTTAGGGCTTGAGAGGCATGCCAAAATGAATCAGTTTTGGTAATAAATTCAGATAGTTCCGACTGGCCGAAATTAAGATACCCAACTCATGCAAGTGTTCAATGTAGTTAAGCAGGCTGTTACTGGCCTGATAGGACTCTTCCCCCTCACCATCCAGGGTTGCATCACGCTATTGGTGGCAACCTCTGCCCTTTCAATATATGGCTACGGCAATATGGATCTGGTGGTGTTTGCACTTGCAGTCTGCGCACTGGCGATTCTCATCTTCTGTCTTTTCTGCACTGTCTCTTTCGGTGTTGTCATGCAACGCCGCATCAGGAGAGAGCAGGATTCACAAACCCCTGATTCCCTGAAGGCTTCCAAGAACATAGAAGTGGAAGCTGGCTACCCGAATGAAACCGGGTTCAGGCTTCGCAGCACCAGCTTGCTGCCGCTGGTCCGAATCGATTGGAAAATAGTTTATCCGGATCATGTCGAAACCCGGACGCGCTTGGACAATTCCGGTCAGCTACAGGAAGAAATTATTCCTGCCAGGCGTTGTCTTACTGAAAGAATGGTTCGGCAGTTTACTATTTCAGACGTTTTAGGCTTTTGCCGTTTTTCATGGCGACTGCAACAGGACAATCGATGCATGGCACTGCCGCAGGTGAGTTCTGTTAAATCCCTGCCCCTGCTTCGATCCCTTACCGCCGAAGATGGAATTCCCAATCCTTCGGGTCAGCCGGAAGGTGATCGCATGGAAATTCGCCCCTATGCGCCGGGTGATTCAGTCAAGAACATCATGTGGAAAGTCTACGCCAGAACCCGTCAGTTGAATGTGCGGTTGCCTGAGAAAAGTGTGTTCCACAGTAAGCGCACGGTCGCCTATCTGCTGAGCAGCCCCAATGATGAGGCCGCTGCCGCGGTAGCCCGGGTTGCCCTGCAGTCTGCTGCTTTCGGCGAAGACTGGTCCTTTGGCGCCGATGGCACCGACTCTCCCTGCGATGATCTGCCGACAGCTCTGCAGGCAGTAGCCAGATCAAGAGCAATAGACCAGACTCATAGTTATGGCCTGGATCGATTCCTGGAGCGGGCTGCAGGTCAGTCCATGGCTCACTGTATCGTTTTTGCCGGCGCCGAGCATGGCTATTGGCTGAATGAACTAAAGTCCACCATACAGCGGTATCGGGGTCAGTTTTCGGTGGTTCTCGCCACAGACGGCATGATTGAAGAGAATGAAACCGCGCTGTGGCGGCGACTGTTATTACGGGATTTACCCGTAAAATCAGATGCAAGCGGAAAGCCGGGCAGCCGGTCTGCTGTACTGGAATTATTGACCGACCTGGGTCAGCTAGTAGAATCCACTTTAATCGTCGATAGAAAGACGGGTTTAAGCTTCGACCGCCATCTGCGTAAGGTTTAATCGCAGGGCAAAACCGGCGGTTCAGAGCATGAGAATTTAAGTATGGTTACAAGAGCGGAACATACTGCGACACAATACCTGCCTACCAGTCTTCGATCGCTGATCATTGCGTCTGCCTTTTGGGTGCTCAGCCTGAGCGTCACCGTACTCAGTGGATCGTTTGCCGCGGTCGCCGGTTGTCTGTTCGCCTGTTATCTCATCGATCTCAGAATTCATCATGCACCATTGCTTGGCCTGAGAACGCCTGTCATTTTATTGTTCTCACTGGTCGTTGCCTTTATTGGTTATGGTATTGGCAATTTCATCGCCAGCAGCAGCACACTGGCAGGACTCCTGTCCCCTATCACTGCATTCAATCTGGCCGAGTCGAGCCAGTGGTTTTTAATCTGCGGAGCTATCTCAGTCAGCCTCAGAACCTTAGCCCACCGGGTGTCATTTGGCGCCGTAGTGGAAATTTTATTTGTTGCATCCGCTTTCATCATTACCCTGGCGGCACATCGCAATGGCATGATCCATCGCCCCTTCTTCATTGGAGACTTTGCCCTGATCCGCGGAATTGATCCCGCTACTATATTGATGGCATTTGGCTGTGGCGCAGTGTTGGCACTCTCTGCCTTATTGATGATGGAGAATAATCAGAAACGCCTGCCCTATCATTTCGCGGTACTAGGCATTCTCTGTATGTCACTGGTGGGGTATGTACGGCTGTTCGGTCTGCCAACGCCTGCCATGACCGATGATTTAGGTCTGACCGGACAGGAACAGGCCGGAAATAACCGTCAGAGAGAAAACCCGTTCCGCGATGGTGAGAACACGGCAGACGATAAAGAAGCACCTGTGGCCGTAGTAGTTTTCAGAGACGACTACGAACCACTCAATGGCTCCTATTATTTTCGCGAATCAGCCTACTCAGAATTCAATGGCGTCATGCTGGATTACACCACCAGGGAAGACATGGACCGTGACCTGATCGAGCAGTTCACCAATACGGAAGTTCAGGCGGATGTTTTGCCAGAAGCTGAAGACCAGCGCAAACCCGTGCGCGCCACCATTGGCATGCTGGTCCCTCATCGCAATCCCTTTGGACTGGTTAGCCCGGTGTCTTATGAAAGCACGGCCAATCCGAATAACTTACGATTCAAGCGTGCCTATAACAGTTATTCCATGGCTCCGGAGTATGATTTTAATTATTTACTGGGACGCGAATTAGGCAGAGCCGAATGGTCAGATGAGGTGTGGGAAGAGTATCTCGAACTGCCTGCTGATCCACGCTACGGCGAATTAGCCAATTCACTGATTGGTGGCCTCAGGCCTCAATATGCCGATGACCCCTATGCCAAAGCCTGGGCAGTCAAATCCTATCTGGATGAGAACGGAATCTATAGCCTGAAGAATGAACATGCTTATGAAGCTGACCCTGCTGCCTCATTCCTCTTTGGCGATCTCACCGGTTACTGCATGCATTTCGCCTTTGCCGCTACCTATATGTACCGCAGCCTCGGCATACCAGCCAGGGTTGGAATCGGTTACTCGGTGCCAGCCAGTAATCGCGCAGGGGGTTCCGCTCTTCTGATCCAGGCAATTCATGGTCACGCCTGGCCTGAGATCTATCTCAGGGACGTCGGCTGGGTCATTGTCGATCCGGCGCCACAGCAAACACTGGTGGACATGACAACCGACACACAAAACGAGTTACAGCAAATGCTCGGGGATATGCTGCGAGACGACGCGTCATTCGAAGAATTTCTGCAATCACAGCAATCAGGTGCTATCGATTTTCAACTCATTCTCAATACGATCTATGCCCTGTTGGCACTGGCCATAGCCCTGGGATACGGCGTGAAGTGGTATCGCATCTGGGCTCCCCGATTCGCCTCCGATTCTCAGCAACATCGATTGAGCTACCGTGCCATGCTGGACAGATTAGCTGCCGTTGGCATTAGCCGAAATTATGGCGAGGCCCGCGAGAGTTTCGCCAGCCGCCACGCACAGGACATACCCAGTCTCAATCGGGCTACCCATGCCCACCTGGCTTCTTCCCTTGGCAACGACAACACCCATACATTGTCTGCAAACCAATGGGCCGAAATACGCGCGTCAGTGGATTCCGAGATTAAACACTCTACTGACACCTGGCGCCGAATCCTCGCTGTCCTCAATCCGTTCTCCTGGTTATTTTCCAGGTAGCCGTTATTGAGCAGCATCATCCCCCGGAGTAATTAATGAGTACCGAAAATCTGGCTGAAGCCGCTGAAGAAGTATTGGCAGAGCCTCAGGCTGAAGCCCCATCGCAATCTGCTGCGTTGAGTAAAGCAATTGCCCTGTTGAATAACCTGAAGTCCATTGTTTGCCAACAGGTACTGGGAAGAGACGACGTCATCGAACTGGCCATCATCGCACTCATGGCCGACGGCCATGTGTTGCTCGAGGATTTCCCCGGTTCGGGCAAGACAACCCTGGCCAAGGCACTGGGAGAAGCCATCACCAATGATTCCCGGGAAAACGGCGCAGACTCCGAGATTCTGCCATTTCGACGCATTCAGTTTACCCCGGATCTCCTTCCCTCCGATGTAACAGGAGTACCGGTGTTCGACAGCGCCAGTAACGCGTTTCATTTTCGCCATGGACCACTGTTCGCTCATGTTGTGCTTGCCGACGAGATCAATCGAACCTCACCAAAAGTTCAGGCAGCCATGCTCGAAGCCATGGGTGAAAAACAGGTGACCGTTGACAATGTCACCTACACCCTGGACGATCTGTTTTTTGTCATTGCCACCCAGAATCCTCTGGATCTGGTAGGCACCTATCCCCTGCCAACTCCCCAGCTCGACCGTTTTCTGTTCAAGATCACCATGGATCACATCGATCGGGAATCGGAGCTGGATGTACTCGACACCTATAAAGAACGCCGGGACAAGAGCTTTCAGCTATCTACAATAAGCAGATCTGACATTCTCGAAGCCAGAGCCAGTATCGACAGCGAGGTGAACATCAGTCAGGTCATCAAGGAAACGCTGGTAGACATTTCCCGAAACCTTCGCGAAGACGATCGTGTGTTGCAGGGAAATTCCACCCGCAGCATGGTGTTACTGTTGCCAGCCCTGCAGGTAGCGGCAGCCATTAAAGGCCGCGATTATGTCAGCGCCGAAGACATTGAACTGTTGTTACCGCGGGTCCTGGGACATCGCATCGAATTAGCGCCAGGTGTCACTGATATCGATCGTGTACTCGCCGACAATATGCGCGAGCCCATGGAAAATTTGGCTAGAAGTACCTTGAGCTAACATGAGGCAGAGATGATCTCTCTCAGGATTCCCAGATTACACCATCGGATTTCTTCGAGCTTATCTGTTCGACAGAACTTACTCGCGTTAATCATTGGCTGCCTGTTTGGATCTTCTTTATTTGCACAGAACGACCAGGATCAGGGACTGGCGGATATAGCCATCCCGAGAGAGAGCCTGCCCCTGTGTTTTGGATTCAGCGATGTGCAGGATGCGCAGGCACTCGCCGTGTGTGATGCCCTGAATCTCAAGGAAAACGTCAAGGCACGTGAACTCAGTGAACAATGGGTAAGACAGCAACCTCAATCCCCTGCTGCCCAGTTCGCACTCTCTGAAGTACTGCTCACGGTCGAAGGCAATATGCCCAGAGCCCTATTCCATCTCAATCGCGCCGAGGAGTTGATGCCCTATGTAACCATGGCTGAAGCCTTCGACTCCGGCAATATTCAGTGGCACTACCTCACTGTCTCGCAGTTAAGCTATGTGCATCAGCTAATGGGTGATCAGCATCAGTCTCTCGCCTATCTCGATAAACTCGAAGAAATATACGGTCAGGATGTAGAGTCCTTTCGCGGCTGGCCTCTTATAAAACTCAAAGAGTACGAAGCCGCCCGGGTCAGTGCCAATCGCGTTCTGGAAACCAGCGACGATGAGCGGGCACGGGCAAGAGCCTGGAACACACTCTGCGCCGTGGAACTGGCAAGCCTTGCACCCATCGAATCAACCAGCGTCTGTGATCGCGCCATCGACGAAGACGAAGACATAGCCAACCGCGATAACGATGGCGATACCGTTTATCTCACCAATGCCTCGGAAGTCGCCCTGAGTTTGCTGCAACTGGACAAGGCCGAGTCCTATATCGATCGCGCCAGTCGCATACTGAATCCCGACAGCGTCGCGGACCCCTGGGTCTATAAACTGTATCTGACCTTAAATCAGGGCCGTTTCGATGAAGCCCGTACCGCGTTGGATCGCATGATGATCTGGCACGAGCAACAGGAACCACTGGTGAATGTCATGAACAGGGCCGAGCATCACCTGGTGAGTGCGGCGTTCCTGCTGGTCGCCGGTTACGCAGAAGACGCCGGCAGGCTGTCGCTCACTGCCCTGAACCAGCCGGACCGCAATGGCTCCTACAGTGCAGACGATGCCCAGAAAGATGCCCTGGCGGCTCTCATCAATATGGTAGCCAACCGCACCGAATTACAAATCCAGCTGGAAAAACGCGCCACCATGGGCTTACAGGAAGCATTGCGTCACCGATTTCATACCGCTTCCCTGGCTATCCAGGCATGGCGTGCGGAACGCCGGGCTGCCGCACTGTTCGCCGATTTTGAAGTCCTGCAAAACCGGTTACGTCCCTATGCCCCGCTGGAAGTTCACATTCCTGAATGGATAGAGCCGGAACTGGTGGATTTAATCGGCACCGGCGTGGTTGCCGATATTCTGGAACAGGCCCGGGCAAACGGCGCGTTTCAGCTCAATCAGGGTT
Organism: uncultured Pseudohongiella sp.; assembly: GCA_965227685.1. Lineage (GTDB taxonomy): Bacteria > Pseudomonadota > Gammaproteobacteria > Pseudomonadales > Pseudohongiellaceae > UBA9145. The sequence goes on from CBDDGA010000002.1 coordinate 1,520,656, forward strand.
ATTACTATGCCTATCAGGCAGAGATAGCCGCGCTGGATGGAGATAGTCAGCTTGCCATCAATGCCGGCCAGGCTGCCCTCGCGGAACTGCCACAGCAGGAAATCATGCTTAGAGCGAGGATCGAGGCACGACTGGCTGAGATCTATTCCGAACAGAACAACCAGGACATGGCCCTGCTCTATTATGAACAGGCTTACCGGCACGACCCCAGCATAATCAGACGCCTGGACATGCGCCTGCCGGTGGCGATGCAGGCAGATAACAGCCAGTTCGCTAATACCATGGTGGGCTATCTGGAGAACTCACCAAGATTTCGAGCCGACAACAATGGCTTCGTGTTAACTGCCGCAGCAATACCGGATCCGGCGATCTGCCTCAGAACACGGGCGGGCGAAGCCCTTTCGTGCTACACTGCACCTGCAGATACGATTCAGAGTTCCGCCGATAACGCACGGTCCCTGGTGGACGGTTTCCACAACAACGCCTTTGGACTGGGCTTCGAAATCAGCAAGGCTCAACGTTCTGTTCTGTTAGGATCTAGTGTAATTCTAAGTTCCCAAAACAATCCGAACCTGCAACGTAGTCGCGATACCTTTCTCAATCGCTAGAGCACACCAGGCAATTCCGGATTCCGGGCTTAACGCCAGCCATATTGCGCGTAAACACCCCAGGGAATCTCGCTAGTTTAATTAACCCGTAGTTCGTAACTACCCAGACCGAGCCAGGCTCAGTGTCGCGTCTCCAACTATTGTCTAAAAAACTCATCGTGCTTCTGGCCGCCTCGTCCGCCATGGGGCCCGCCGCCATGCAGATTCTGCTGCCGGGCTTACCGGTTATCGCCGAGGAGTTTTCCGTTAGCAACGATGTCGCCCAGCTCACCCTGAGCCTGTCGATGCTGGCTATTGCGCTGGGTACGCTTTGCTATGGCCCGCTCTCCGATAAGTACGGGCGCAAGCCCATCATGCTGCTGGGTCTGAGCATCACCTTCTGTGGCTCACTGTTTTGTCTCTTCGCTGACTCGATCTTCTGGCTCATTCTCGGCAGGTTTATCCAGGCATTCGGTGGCGCCGTGGGCCTGGTTCTCGCGCGGGCCATTGTCAGGGACGTCTACGGTGCCGATGAAGCGGCCCGGGTTATCGCTACCCTGGTCATGGTAATGGTGGTGGTTCCCATGCTGTCACCGGCACTGGGCGGTGAATTGATGAGTCGATTCGGATGGCAGTCGGTGTTCATGGTTATCGCGGCGGGTAGCGGCATAATGTTCCTGCTCCTGAAGTTTGTCCTGCCAGAGACTCTGCAGGAGCCCGTTCCGTTTGAGGGTATCGCCTCCATGGTGGGCACCTTCCGCATGCTGCTCAGGTCCAGCGCCTTCCGTGGTTATGCGTTCTGCGTGAGTTTCGTCTCCGTTGTCTTTTTCAGCTTTATTTCGGCGGCACCCGAGATCATGGTTTCAGTGCTGGGCCGACCACCCACTGAATACGGTTATTATTTCGTCATGATTCCGCTGGGCTTCATGGCGGGAAACTATGTCGCTCGTCATGCGGGTTCGACCCATGACATCGACAGTCTTATTAACCTGGGTGGCGCCATTGCACTGGTGGGTATCAGCATTGCGCTGGTATTGCAGTTCATTGGCTTGCAGCACCCACTGGCACTGTTTGCACCCATTGCGCTCACGGTCTTTGGTAACGGCATTACCCTGCCCAATGCCCAGGCAGCGGCCATCAATGAATTTCCCAGGTATGCCGGCAGCGCATCAGGCCTTACCGGTTTCATGCAGATGTTTCTCTCTGCCATCGCGGCCCAGGCTGTCGCCCTGATCTTCAACGGTACTGTCTATCCGCTGCTGATTCTCATGCTGGCGGCGTCGCTGCTTTCATTCTCATTGTTTCGAGTGGCAATTCTGGCAAAGCGGGCAGCCGCCTAGATCTTTATGTCAATCAATTGGGTGACAAAACTCTCTTCATCCCGCAGACAACGAAGGTCCAGATACAACGCACCATCGTGAATGCGGCCAATGACAGGCATGGGCAATTTACGTAATGCCACCAGCAAGCCGTTCAGCGCCGCGTCCCTGCTGCCCTTCTCGGCAACGGGTCGAATCGCCAGGGCGAAACTGGTAATCAGATCGGTGGGCAGGGAGCCGCTGCCAATCTGGCTCTTGCAGGCCTCCACATCTACAGTTGCCTTATCCCCCACCGCTTTTTCCATCTCCGGCAAGACTCGTTCACACAGTGCCTTGATTTCATCACTGTCACGGGTCAGATCAGCCAGGGTGGGCAGTTTTTCCTTCAGGCTTTCCGGATTGCGATAGAGATTTAAAACCTGCAACAGGGCAGCCAGGGTAACCTTGTCTACCCGCAATGCACGTTTCAGAGGGTTACTCTTGACCCGTTCTATAAGTGCCGCATCTCCCACAATTAATCCCGCCTGTGGTCCACCCAATAACTTGTCACCAGAAAAAGTGACTAACCGGGCACCAGCCGACAATTCGTCCTGCACGGTAGTTTCATAGGGAAGTCCGTGTTTCCTCAGATCGATAAGGGTTCCGCTTCCCAGGTCGGAGACAAAGGGAAGTCCCTGCTCTTTTGCCAGCGCACTTAATTCTTCAGCAGGTACTGCGTTGGTGAAACCCTGGATCTCATAGTTGCTGGTGTGCACCTGCATGATTAATGCGGTATTGTCATTTATCGCATTTCTGAAATCTTTCAGATGAGTTCTGTTGGTGGTTCCCACTTCTCTCAGAATACATCCCGCGCTGGCCATAACATCTGGTATACGGAAACTGCCACCGATCTCCACCAGTTCACCACGGGAGATCAGTACTTCCCTACCCTGGGCAAATGTACTCAGCACCAGCATAACGGCAGCAGCATTATTGTTCACCACGGTGGCCGCTTCCGCGCCGGTGATATCACAGACCACAGACTCCAGATGACTGTCTCTGTCGCCCCGCTTGCCCTGCTCCAGATCGAATTCCAGATTGTTGGCCTGCAGCGCAACTTCTTCCATGGCCACGATCGCTTCCCGTGGCAGCTTCGAGCGCCCCAGGTTGGTGTGAATTACCGTACCGGTAAGATTAAAGACCGGGCTCAGTGTGCTGCCGTAGCGGGCCTGTGCCGCGAGTTTGATGTCGGCGACAAACTGATCGAAAAAAGTATCCGAAGTAATGCGCTCGCACACGGCTTCATCATCTCTCTGAATGGCAGCACGCAGATTTTGTTGTTCCTGTCTGATTGCCTGCACCAACACACTACGTCCCAGCTCCGTCAGCAAAGGAGTCATCGAGGAATGGGCCAGCACGCTGTCAACGGACGGCAGCTTACGAAACAATGATGATTTGTCGGTCACGATAAATGAATTCGATAAAAGGATCGGGAATTTTTACACGCTCAACTCAGGAATCCAAGGCATTTCCCGAAGCTGAAATCCAATTGAACCTGGTTTTAATTTAGTAATACACTCGACCCTAATGGCTAATGCCAAACTGAAAGAACAGGAAAAATTTCCGGGAAGCCCGAACCGATGAGCACAACCAAAGAGACCGTCCTGATAGTCAATGAATTTCATCCGGAAACCGTAGCCCTGCTGGATGAAAAATTTGAAACAGTTCATCTATGGGAATTGCCACCGGAGCAACAGACTGAATCGCTGCAGTCGCTGAACGGAGTCTGTCGCGCCGCGGCTACCGCTTCCTGGCAATGCGACCCACAAATCTATGCACTGGACTCACTGGAACTATTGTCTGCATTTGGTGTGGGTGTGGATGGCATCGATTTCAGTGCCACGGCAAAACTGGGTTGTCGTGTCACCAATACGCCTGACGTGCTGAACGATGCCGTGGCCGACCTGGCCCTGGGTCTGGTGCTGGCGACCACCAGGAATCTCATAAACGCAGACTCTTTCGTGCGCTCGGGACAATGGGACAAGGGCCCGTTTCCCTTCGGTAGCAGTCTCTCGGGAAAAACACTGGGTATTATTGGCCTGGGTCGGATCGGAGAAGCCATAGCTGACCGGGCGCGACCGTTTGGCCTTGAGATCGCCTACCACAACCGCAAGGCCAAGGATGTGCCCTATGCCTATCACGGCTCCATCGAAGAACTGGCGGAGCACTCAGATATCCTGCTCTGCATGCTTCCCGGCGGGGAAGCCACCAATAACCTGATTAACGCCGCCGTGTTCGACAGGCTCGGCCCGGAGGGGATATTCATCAACGTGGGTCGTGGCAACAGTGTCGATGAAACCGCACTGGCCGCGGCTCTGGCCGACGGCAGGATCGCAGCCGCCGGCCTGGATGTGTACAAGAACGAACCCACTGTTCCGGAAGAATTTAGAGGCCTGGATAATCTGGTGCTGCTGCCACACATCGGCAGTGCCACGGTGGAAACCAGACGGGCCATGGGAGATCTGGTGGTGAAGAACCTGGAGGCCTTCTTTGCCGGCAATGCACTGCTGACGGAAGTGAAGTGAGATGCTCAGTGAAGAGCTGGTGAATTCATTCTGTCCCTATTGTGGCGAGCCGATCCAGTTACTGGTGGATTGCTCAATAGAGTTTCAGGAGTACATCGAGGACTGCCAGGTGTGTTGCCGCCCCATTGTGATTACATCCAGCGTTGCGGAAGGCGGGGAACCGACGGTGTACCTGAGAAGTGAAACCGAATAGCCGCTGCCACTACTCAAGCAGATGGAAGTAGATAAAACGGGCGTCGTTGTCGTACATCATCGCGAAGTCGCCAATGAGTTCCTTGTCATTGAGATCGATCTCCGTAAACAACTCCCGGTAGGCGGGGCTCAATGAGTTATACACCACTTCCTGGACAATCAGGATATTAAAATCTTCGAAGCCCCGCTCCTCCGCATGGCGACAGAAAATATCCCAGATAATCGGTTGTTTTCTGAGCTCTTCGTATTTGGAGGCCTGGATCAGGGCTTCCCCGAATAAATCATAGGAACGGATACCACCACTCTGGAACGTGCCCTGCACCGAGTTATAAGCCAGCCCCATGGCCGCCTTGATGGGACGGGAATAGTTGAACCGCTCCACCTCCTTATTAAAGGCCTCGAACATGCTCAAAGCCGTTGCCACCGCCGAATCAGCCAGCGAACGGGAATCCACCGGCAGGAACGGATAGCCCACCGAACTGATAAAACCATCCCCTGTTTCCTTCAGTCGAAAGGCCTGGGACCGCAGGGGATTATGTTCATAGCCTTTCATACAAATCTGTAAAAAAGCCTGAAACAGATTCATAAAGAACTCGGCGGTCTTCTCGTGGCGAATATCCGATGAACGCTGCACATCAAACACATTAATTATCGCCTTCCCCTCTTTCAGCGGCATGGTGTTTTCCAGCTCGTCACCCAACTTGATGCGTTCAAGCTGATGGGGATACACCAGTTTGGATAACTGGTTGTAGAGATGTTGACGGGTATCGGCGTCGGTAGACTTGAGGTAGAAGCGGGCTCTCATTCCATCTAGAAATACCCAATTGATTATTACTCCTAAAGTAACGCCTTCTAATATTGCAACGCCATTCAACAGGAAAAACTCTTCTGACGCCAAATACAGAACAAGAGACACAATACATGTAAAAATGAAATTTCTCGTCAGCGTTACTACATAAGAAGAATGAAATGAGAAAGCCGTACCTAAGCCTATTACAAATGCTACCTGGCCTTGAAGATATCGAAAATTCTCTTGCAATATTTCTTCTGTGAATTGGCCGAGTATGATTACCCAAACCGCCAAACAGAACCCTAGAAGGCCGAATAAGCAAAGTCCGTCAAATACAATTGGACTCAACTTTTGAGTAGAAGAAAAAAGGAGACTAATAAAAGGATATGCAACAACTATTAGGATTGCTGGAAAGTAAGTAAGAAGTGCAAACTCAGCATATTCGTTGCCCACCAATCCCTGATAGTAGAAAGTAATTATGGATGCGACAAACATTAATGTGATAGCGGATCTTGCTGGCCAACTAGTGAGAACGCCATCAGCATCTTCACGAAGTTGTTGCACAAATTCATCAATGTGTGCACTGCAATATTCTGCGTAGTTTTCTTTCTCGTTCATCAATTTCTAATCCACAAGACACGGATGATCACTTCTACGAAACTAGTCGACCCGTAATGAGATTTTTTTACCATTTATGTAGACTAGAGCCTGTTGAACCACGCATTTACCGACAGTTTCTACTCCTTTGCAAACGCTAAACGCACTATTTGTTTTTCACCAGCTATCGTATACCACGAGTGTGGTGGTATTGATCTGGGCTCGCTACAACGTTTTTAAAACCGTCTCAAAAGATGAGAAACGAAGTTCGAAATACTACGACCCAATTGCTTCAATACATCTCGTAGTTTCAGTGTCATTTATCTTCATTAGAGAACCTAGCCTAATTTCGTTAACTCCAATCTGCCTTTTACTCACCACTTCAGGAATACTTCTATTTGCGTGGTCATTGTTATCGGCAACTCAACTTCAATTTGCTTTGACTGCATCTGATAAGCAAATTGTCACATCCGGCGCCTTTAACTTTGTCCGGCACCCCCATTACTTGTCATATTCTTTGATATGGAGTGGCACTACTATTCTATTCAATTCGTTATTTTTGTGGATTACACTTACCTACATGTTGGCGTTCTACATATTCTCCGCCAAGAGAGAAGAAGCGTCGCTAGTTCGAGGGAAATACTCGAGAGAGTATGAACAATATAAAAGAAATATAGGTATGTTCTTTCCGAGGGTAACAATATGGATAAGCTGGATTTCAGAACGATTGTTGACGAGAAAACTAAAAAAATAGTACTAAACAAAATTCACAACTATACAGGGGTTATGCTCCCTGAAGAGTATGCGAACCAAAGCAAAATAGTAGGAGTTTTCTTACACAATAAACTGGTTGCTGGATATATGCTGGTCACAAAACCAAGTTTCAGAAGCCTACTTTTTGTACCTGATAAAACCAAACTACAAAACGATACACTGACAAAGAACAAATCAGATTTTATGGAAGTAAATGGTCTTTGGATAAGTCCAGCATTGAAGACTCCATGGTATCAAATGCGAGTGTGGTTCCATCTCATATGGGACATTTTCTCTTGCCGAAAGAAATATGTATTACTTATGCGAAATCTAAATAACAAAAGCATGGAAAGATTCATGGCAATGTCTAACCCAATTTCTATCTACGAAGGCGAGCCATTCGTGATGGCCGGACAAGAAACACATGAAAGGATACAAGTAAGCTACACATCTAGATGGAGCCTCATTGTAAATTCTTACAAGTACGTGGCTGAGCTAATTCGACGAAATAATAAAGCAACAAATTTTGCTAGACAGAACGGTGTAGTTAAATCCCTCAAAGAATCATATTCAAACTTGGGAGGTTGAGATCAAACATCTTGATTACATTGAGAATCCGACACAACTTACAATCCTCACTAGGTGAATTCTTCCTCAGGGTGGATTTTAGTGGTTGGGTGCATTATTCTCACCCACCGCAGCGGGTGGGATAGCTCTAAATGCTGGTCCAAGGGTCGAAAATCTAATGATTTTTGGCCCTTGAGTACCGGTGGCTTAAGCATCTAAGAAGAAGATTATTTATTGATTCTGCGCCGTTGCTGATTTTCAGGCGGATTACAGGATTTAGTAGAGTCTCTATGGCACCGGCAAGCTCAAAAAAGAAATCTCCAGCAAAAAACCGAACTCCCAGGAAAAAGAAGCACGTCTACGCTTTCGGCGGCAAAACCGAAGGCAATGCGACGATGCGCGAGCTGCTGGGTGGTAAAGGCGCCAATCTGGCGGAAATGGCATCCATCGGGCTGCCGGTCCCACCGGGGTTCACCATCAGCACCGAGGTCTGCACCTACTTCTATGACCATGAGCGACGTTATCCAACGACTCTTAATAAAGAAGTAAGAGACGCCACCAAGCAAATCGAACGGCAACTGGACAAGGGCTTCGGAGCCCGCACCAATCCATTGCTGGTGTCTGTCCGTTCCGGTGCCCGGGATTCCATGCCCGGCATGATGGATACCATTCTCAACCTGGGCCTCAACGACGAAACCGTCGAGGGGCTGGCGGAAGTATCCGGCAACCCCCGCTTTGCCTGGGACTGTTATCGCCGCTTTATCCAGATGTACGGCGATGTGGTCATGGGGGTGCATGCCCGTAGCGAAGAAGAAGACGATCCCTTCCATGAAGTCCTGGAACGGCTGAAAACCAGTGTTGGCGCGAAGGCCGATTCCGAACTCACCGTGGGTGATCTGCGGGAACTGGTGAAGCGCTATAAGGCACTGATTTCCCGTCGCACCAAGTCCACCTTTCCACAGGACGTGATGGAGCAACTCTGGGGAGCCATTGGCGCGGTATTCGGGTCCTGGAAGAACGAACGGGCCATTCTCTACCGCCAGCAATATGGCATCCCTGCGGAATGGGGAACGGCGGTCAATGTGCAGGCCATGGTCTTTGGTAACGCCGGCGACACCAGCGCCACCGGCGTCGCCTTTACCCGGGATCCCGCTAATGGCGAGAAGGTGTTCTACGGCGAGTACCTGATTAATGCCCAGGGCGAGGACGTGGTGGCCGGTGTACGCACGCCCCACCCCATCGCCCATATGCAGAAATCCATGCCGAAGAGCTTCAAGGACCTGGAAAAGGTACGGAGCAAGCTGGAAAAACACTTCAAGGACATGCAGGACTTCGAATTCACCATCGAGAACGGACGCCTGTTTATCCTCCAGACCCGAAACGGCAAGCGTACCGGGCTCGCCGCCGTGCGAATCGCGGTGGAAATGCAGAAAGAGCGCCTGATGAGCCAGGACACGGCCCTGCTGAAGATTCCGGCAGAATCTATTGATTCTTTATTAGTACCGGTTTTTGATCCGAAGTCGCTGAAGTCAGCCGCCGTCATTGCCCATGGCCTGCCGGCAGGACCGGGAGCGGCAACGGGTCGTATCGCCTTCACCGCCGCAGCCGCCGAAGCAGAAACCCGTAAGGGTAATAAGGTCGTGCTGTGCCGCACGGAAACCTCCCCCGATGATCTGAAAGGCATGCTCCATTCCCAGGGGATTCTGACCTCCCGCGGCGGGGTCTCTTCCCATGCCGCGCTGGTTGCGCGACAACTGGGCAAGGTCTGTGTGTGCGGGGCGGGCGATATCAATATCAATTACGAGAAGCGCACCCTGACTGCTGGCAAGGTGGTACTGCAGGAAGGTGACTATATCTCCATCGACGGCAGCACCGGTGCCATTTACAAGGGCATGATCGAGAGCGCCGACTCCGAAGTGAAGCGGGTGCTGGAAGGCACATTGCGTCCCCGCAGCAGTTATACCTATGAGTTATTCCAGACCGTCATGCGCTGGGCCGACAAGCACCGTGACCTGAAAATCCGCACCAACGCGGATACCCCGGCCATGGCCAAACAGGCCGTGGCGTTTGGCGCCGAAGGCATCGGCCTGTGCCGCACCGAACACATGTTTTTCGACGGCGATCGCATCGACTACATGCGACAGATGATTCTCGCGGTTGACGAAGTTCAGCGCCGGTCTGCGCTGAAGAAATTATTGCCGTTCCAGCGCAAGGATTTTGTCGGGCTCTTCAAGGCCATGGACGGACGCCCCGTGACCATTCGCCTGCTGGATCCCCCGCTCCATGAGTTTCTGCCCCATGACGATGTGGTGCGGCGGCAACTGGCGGAAAAACTGGACGTTCCTTTCGATTTCGTGATCGACCGCATCAAGGCCCTGCACGAGGAGAATCCCATGCTGGGTTGCCGTGGCTGTCGTCTCGGTATTCTGTATCCGGAGATCACCGAGATGCAGACCCGGGCCATCTTCGAGGCCGCTGCCCAGGTACTGAAAGGCAAGCGCAAGATCAGGGTTAATCCGGAAATCATGATTCCCCTGGTGGGCTTCCGGGAAGAACTGGCGGATCAGTTGCGCACGGTGCACCGGGTTGCCAGGGAAGTCATGAAAGCCAAGCGAGTGAAGATCAAATACATCGTCGGCACCATGGTGGAAGTACCACGGGCTGCCATCACCGCCGATGAGATTGCCAGGGAAGCAGACTTTTTCAGCTTCGGTACCAATGATCTTACCCAGACAACTCTCGGCCTGAGCCGGGACGATATGGGTCTGTTCTATGACGAGTACCAGCGCAAGGAGATCTACAGCCAGAATCCCTTCGCCAGCCTGGATCAGACTGGTGTGGGCAAGCTCATGGAATTCGCTGTCGCCAACGGCAGAGAGAGCAAGCCTGACCTGAAGCTGGGAATCTGTGGCGAACACGCCGGGGATCCGGCCTCAATCGACTTCTGTCACCGGGTCGGCCTGAACTACGTTAGTTGTTCACCACCGCGGGTACCTGTTGCCAGGTTAGCAGCCGCCCAGGCCAAGCTCAGAAACTAGTTTCGAATCGCCAGCCTGAAATCGAATGGGTCGGAGAACTTTGACATTTGAGTGATAGTTGTCAAATCAAAGTACTCTGACCCCCTTCTCTCCAGAATGATTACATTCGTTTTTTAGATTCAATTAAAAAGCGTTTCATCTTCTTCGAGCAGACCCTCTACTTCGTTGATGGCTCTTTCTAATATTCTCAATGCCTGTTGATGAGGATTGTCAGACGTATATCCAGTACAACTCGGTATGTCATTTAGCTGTTTGCTTTTACCCAAAAAGCTCCTGTAGGAAATTGAAATAGAACAACTATCTGATTGGGTAATTGTAAACTCACTCCGAAACAAATTGAGCCTAGCATCACTTTGGTTTTCAGAGCTAAAACCCCACTCACCATTTATGCCAGTGCTGGCAAAATATTCGTCAAGAATTACTTCTGCGATTTTGAATTCGACATTGGTACTTTCAAGTGGCGCTATTTGTGATGAAGGACTCGTTCGAACCCACTTGTATGAAACAAATCCTCGACTCTCAAGATTTGAGTCAAACGGAATTGTTTGAACATTTCCCGATCCTTCTATACCAACTATGCTAAATTCTATATCAAGCTCAATTTGCTCAGGTAGAAATCCGGATCTTTCTCCCTGGTTGGTGATTGATAATTCAACGTTGCCAAAGTTCCTCAGATTAAATGACAACCCTTCCGCGCCAGTAAACGTCAGTTCAGAGTCAGAAGGGTTAAAAAAACTCCAGACTGTAGTTAGAAAAACTGTCCCAATTGAAAACAGCGCTATTAACAGAGAAATCGCAGTTTGACCAAATGAAAGATGTCTTTGCCATCCTTGAGGTGTCTGGCAGAACTTACATATCTTTGCAAACTCTAAAATTTCTTCTCCACATGCCACGCATGGTTTCAGTTTAGTGGAGTTTTGCTCTTCGTTGTTCATTTATTTTGAATTCGGAATAGTCCTAGAATAAGTTCCAATCTGTTGCATTCCAAAGAAACCAGGGGACACTGACAACTTAGCAACGTAACAAAGATTAATGTTCTCTCGTCCCTTTTCCTACCTATCAACATCGAACACCCGAGAACCAGGTCAGTTCAGCGTGTGTCTTTAAAGATTGGCTAAGTTGTCAGTGTCCCCTGGTTTCTTTAAGAACAACACTGCCCAATAAACCTATTTGACCAATTCCTGATTTCTTGCATTGACTCTAGCCGCATCCTACAAATTGTTTCGCAAAAATTCTTGCCGTTGTTCTTCCAAATATTCCATTCCCCCAAGGCTAAGAAAGTCAAAGGCAATATTGAGCAGCTCTTCCAATCCAGAGAACGCGAAAAGCAATGCGAGGGTTTCCTTATAAAGGATAATAGATAAAGCATATAAGCTAGATATTCTCAAAATACCGATCATTCGAATAACTGTATGATTTGACTGAATCACCACAAGCTTTCCAATGGATAAATAGACGTATAGACAACCAATAAGAAACATCTGAAACGTCATTGATATAAATGTATTGTCGGTATATGGACTTCGAGAATAGCTTCGAATGTAGCGAATTCGCAAATTATAATCAGCTTCATAAAAGTCCACATGAAGCACACTGTATGTATACAGCAAGAAATCACGATAACTGTATGTAGTAGCAAAAACCGAGGCCGTTTCAGCAATAAACAAACCTATCGCAAAATATGCCCCAATCTTCACCAATGACGGGATATTCTGAAAGTCTCTATCTGAATAAGTGTTCACTATGGCTGTCATCTAGACCTTGCCTTTGTATCTTTATATTAGCTCTACCAGTACGCCTTGCAGTCCCGATCCTACCCAGAACCCGTAGACAAACCACAATAAACTTATGAGTGCTAAGGCATATAGGCAACTAATTCGGCCTAGAACAATTACAGAATTTAGAGTTTTGAACTTTTCCCAATAGCTCATACAAAGAACCAAATAGAATAAAAAAACCAACGCAACTTCAAATATTAATACTAATCCTCCATAGGTCGGCACGTGCTGCCCATAATCGGTAGTAACCATCTCTTGTATGATAGTCATTTCAAAGGGGAAAGTAGCAAAATACAGAATTGGCACAGTTACGGCCTCTGCAAATTGAATGATAAGTAATCCAAAAGAAAAATAGACAAGTGATTGGATTGGTTTTGGGACTAGTGTCTCAATCTCATCGATGATTGAATTATCGCTCATTCTAAAATTTCTCCGATTCAATCCTTAAACAAACTTCACTAAATTCCAATGCCACTTATTGCGTTGTTCTTAGCATACTCCTAACATGCTTACCACGTTGTAAAAAACGTCAGCATTACTCCTTACAAGCGCGAGAGAAAAGTGGTAAAAATATTTGCGCTGAAAATTGCCCAAGTTGTATCGCTCTACAACTTCTTACATTAGTGTCGCGAGCTTGTAAATTCTCTCACCCTGAACTTCCCTCCGGGTCGGGCTTGGCTTTTTAGACTAGCGTCTCGAGAGCCCAAATATTCTCAGTCTGAACGACTCAATTGTGCCAGCAGCGGACCCTCAGTGAAGTCGCTGAAAAACGCTATCTGTCCCCAATTCTACTATTGTGTTTTAAGCTAACACTGCATTGAATGTTGAATATATAGCGGCCGGCTTAGCCTTAAGGGGTGATCTTAGGGCTTTATTAGCTATCCAATTTGTAATTGATTAAGAATTCAGTATCCCAAACCGTTGTACCACCAAAGTGAACTTCACCTGGACGAAAAACTATTGGATTTGGAGACAAGCTTCCGGCCTCAGCTAATTCTCGATAAAGATACAGTACTAGAACATATAAACCTGCAACTGCATTCAAAGTGTTTTTCAAATTAGCTTCGTTGAAGTATGTGTCGCGATTATGTTTGACGTTGTTATGCGCAACCCACCATAAAGGTGACTTTCTATGACTTAAAGACCAGTGTTGCCACGGACACAGCCGGAGCCCAAATCTTGGCAGCTCAACAGTAAAATCCCCAATCATGGGTAATGCTGGTCCTACCTGGTTAGTGTAGTCCTTTATATTATTTGCTTTTTTCCCCGTTTTAAGTTCTTTGCATAGCTGCTTTGCAACTACATCAACTTCCGATGAGGCCCCTAATAGTATTGAAGCAAGCTCTATCGAAAATGTTGGATAGTTTGCTTCAGTAAACTCAATATGGCGTGAAATTCGCAACAAGTCTTCTTCTAGAGCCAAAAAATAGCGCCAGTGGATAGGAGATTCGTATTCCGCTCTGTGTATGCCCATGTCAGTTAAGAGTCTGTATATGATGTTTTCGATAATCTAATTAACAACCGGAAAATGATCTTCTCAAATGTTCCAAGAGCGAACATTTAAACCCATTGTATATTTACTCAAGGAAACAGGGGATATCACTCAATCCTTGAAATGTTTTCTAGAGGTTGCAAATAAATTTGCTCGTATTGATTGATTTCATACTTTTCTGCTGAAGAACCATCAAAGTACTCAATCCTCATACGTGAGGCTAATTCAATAAACTCTTCGAATTCGTCAATCCGGTAATCGGCTCCCTCAAAATTTTCCAAATCCAAAAGAATCGCTTCAATTTTCAAGTTGGCTAAGTCCTGAGTTTCGCCATTTTGAATTTCATCTGAATTCTCTAAGATAACTTCTCTTGCGGTCAAATCGATTACCACCTCCCACTGTCCAGCATTTCGTAATGAGCGCACGACTAGGACGTCTGACTTGGCAAATTTTAAAGCTCCACTATAGGTGCCTGTCTGATTGAGAGCCGGATCACTGCTAGGTGCAAGAATATACGCGAGGTCTGACATTCTGCGTAAATCATTTTTTAACTTCTCCGCTTCTTCTAGGGAATAAGAGTGTTCAGGAAGCAACACGAATTCATTTGCCACTTCCCTCTCATCATAATAATTCCAAGAGGCTGTCTCTCCGAAAATCATTTCTTTTGCCTCAGAGACTAAATAGCCTACATCCTCATGGAAATTGGCGACTGCCGCAACAACCGCTACGGTCCACAACATAATTACTTTTGCTCTTGCACGTAACTGGCCAACCATAGAAATATCAGATTCTGTAGCGATACTGCTGGTGTCATCTTCTAGAAGATCTTCTGAGATATCATTTCGCATATTCGATCACTCCTAGCGCCGGTTATTGTTTAGATCATTTCGTGCGATATGACCAATTGAGAAATCATGCATTTTGATAATTTCTATGACTCTATTTCTCTCTCGAGGTCTTATAATGAGAAACATTAGATTGTGGCCATTATTAATCTGTTTGTCATGATTTGGTTCGTCCAAAAACCACAATTGGAAGAAGCGCCATTCCTTTTTCAGTTAAATTCCATAAATATGCATGTGACGCCGATCTTTTTGAAACTAAATCTCTTTTCCTCAACCATTCAATCTCATCGGTCACAAGTTCTTTCGGAAATTTTGCCTCTTTAGCAACACCCGTAGTGGTTCTATAATTGTATTGTGTGTGAATCAATGAGTTCATTATCTTTTGCCGGGAATATATGGGGACAGAATTGTTTTTCTAAGCTTTAAGAGCAAATCCGAGATGCACAGAAAATAGATTTGTCCCCTACTTCTCCCATTTTGTATTTTTTTCGAGAATATATTTACGTATATCAACAAGAATTTTCCCAAACTGCAGCCCTAACACAATCATTAATAAGTATTGCAAGTAGGGGTCTATTAAACTCCCAAACTTAAGAAACTTATTGGTTCGCATTGTCTCGTAATACATCTTTAACGTTTCAACTGTTTCAGAGTATTTAGTGACAACAGGACAAATTGATTCATAGGCTGATGCGGTTAGACTTTCGTGGCAAAAGTCACTTCTTAGAAAATCACCTCGGTAAATGGCTTGAGAATCTTCACTCACCAATCCGAAAGAAGTATTTCGCTCTTGGTACACCATATGTCCAATTCGACATACCGCACACTCAGTTGCCTCACCTCCTGCGGCCTGCACGCATGGAGCGTCTGCGGGAACATAGTCCCAAGAACCGACATCATTCCACCACAAGCCACAGCCCATAAGCCCGGATTCTGCAGATCTTTCAATCCTTCTAAAATCCGTCTGCGCCTGGAGAACTGTGTCTGAGATATTCTTCTCAAACCTGGTTAATGAAATTTGAGAGAGCGCGGCAAGTATCGCTATGAATCCCGATACTATGACTAAAACCTCGATCGAATACCAGCTAATGCCCGAGAGCTTTCTACCGAAGAAGTAGGTGGCTAACCCTATAAAAAGAAACCCAATAACCAGAATAGACAAATTGGACAGACTCATACTTATAGCTCATTGATTTAAGAGAGATACCATACATGGCATTTACCAGAGGAGGTCCCTTCGGGTCGAACGTTACCTTTTATAATAGTGCTGTCAAAACCCATATCCTCTCAGGCTGCACGTCGCCTTTGGGTCGGAAGCAAACTCTGATTACGAATCAACAATCATCCAGAACTACTCAACACTAAAGGCGACGCGGGCTTTCAGCATCAAAGGGGGTCAGAGTGGTTTGATTTTGGAGTGCTGGTTACCGAATCAAAGTACTCTGCCCCCCTTTGATTGGCTGGGTTCCCCCGAAAGGCAAAGCACCTGCCGGGCGAGTTTCAGCTGGTATTGCAGCGCGCGAGCATTGAGTAGGAGCGAAATATGCGGAATGCCTGGTCTAAGCGAGATCTGGTGCTGGAGTTCTGTCCTAACCAGGGGACAGGCCCATGAAGGGTACCAATCGCTGTGACTTACAACTACCGCGCAAATCAGTATTTGTCGCTTTCCGGAGTTAGTTACTGGCAGGTATTCTGAAGGGACTATTATTCAAAGTATCGATATTGGGAATGTATAAATTGCGGTCAAGACGAAACACTAATTTATATCTGGAATCACCCGTTCTCTGAACAGTCAAAGTGCCAATGAGGGATAAGTCTTCATCTTCTGAGTTTAACCACTCACCTACAATTGTGGAGCCTATTGTATTTTCTGTTCTCGAGTCCCAGCCCTGCGCATTAATTTGGTCGGCAAAATGATCATAAGCCTGGGCAAGTGACCAATCCGTTACGAGTACGGTTGTTGATTCATGAAAGTCATCCGATCCTGAACTACGAATCCCTGTTCCGTAAGACATTGTTTGATCTGAACGCGGTTGCGGTAAAAGCAACCTGGGCTGATAGCTTTTCAATCCAGAATTTCTGTGAGCTTCAAGCCGTGCTACCTCTTCAGTTCGTTTTTCAATATGTTCGACACAATTTAGCCCCGTGAATTCTCCTGCCAGAGAATGATCAAGGGCGATAAGGCTACCTGAATTCGACCCTCGAAATCTTGCTAAAACATTGCCAAAGCTATCGTGACAAAAATTGATTGGGTAAATTGGCGCATCCAACGAAACGAATCCAACTGAATCTCGTATGTCACCATTACTGGGAACGACATTTAATCCACTGCCTGGCAGACTATCGGCCAGCGCCCGCCGCGCTTCCGCCGGGTTTAATGCAGATCGGAGTATCACGCGGGTGACATAAACCAAATCAGCACTACCCAACAACTCAAATTGTTCCGGTAGTTCAATTTTCGGAAAACTGTCAACAATATCTGAATAAAAAGTCGGCTGACCAAAATCAGGACCGATTAGTAGTCCTTCTGCAAATTCCACGGGTACATTTTCTTGAAACTCAGAGTCTGCTGACAATGACACTGCAGGAATGATCGCAAAAACACCTAATAGGGTCCGCGCAAAACTGTTCATTCTGCCCCTCCTATCAAAATTGCTACTCGCATTAGCAATATACTCCCTTTAAGGAGCCCCTGTATAGAAAAGGCGTACACCCATGCACGCCTTTCCTTTCAAACAATGTCGCTAATTCACTTTAATAACACGGGGGATAAGTATTCGTGTAAGGTCCAACCACTGCCGAACCTTCTGTACCTGAAGCGTCCTCCGTCCAGGAACCACTCGCGTTGATTTCATCGTCCCACGAGCCGCCTGCCGGAAATCCCCATTCTAATCGGAGTTCCGCTGTCGTCGGCACATCATGATCGTCGACTTTCGAATCGGAGTAAGTTGACTCAGCGTTACAATTTGACGCTGGTGCGGAAAAGCCCTCTATCTGAACGCTGAGATCCATCGCGGAATAAAAAGAGGTTGGGCTGTAAGCGAAACACCCGGATTTTCGAAATGCTCCTGTCGGCAATGGCTGTACTGCGCTTAAAGAATAGCAGGCCCATATAAGGTTAGTTGTAGTTTCTCCACCTTCTGAAGCCGCATATGTTTTTGATGTACTCACACCAATCACTAACAACATAAATAATAGTTGAACAGTTTTCATGGTCATTTCTCCTGATCTAAAAATATCGGTTGTTGGCTACCTTAGAGAACTAAATCTGTCACACATCGTGTTGTATCTAGTGACAGCTGAGTCTATTTCAGAGGGGTCAAAACCCACGTTCTCTCGACGAATTGTTTTCAGACTTGAAGCTATATGCCCCAACTGTGGCGAAATATCGTCGTAGATAGAAACACCTAACGTGTTATCCAATCGACTAGAAATACCATCGTAGTATTGAATGACTATAGAATTAAGTTGCGATTCTGCTCGAGACATTTCTCGAACAGCATCTGACACGGTGCCAGTGGATAGTCGACTGACAAAGTTTTCACAATTATCGACATTGGTTTCGGTAAGTAAATTTTCAAATTCTTTTACCGAGCTTGTTGCAAAATCTATAAAGCCCGTAGCTTCAGCCTGGCTTAGACCCAGTTCTCCCATAGTTAGCCGCAAGGCATTTGGGTAGCCCAGTCTTGAAACATTACCTTCCACAAATTTGAAATATATTTGTACAGCCATAGCTTGAGCTTCTGCTGGAGCTAACGGCACTAGAGTCGCATTCTCTGGGACCTGGATAAATGTGCCAGTAGAATGATTTGCGCTGACAGTCGGTTCAGTCAACGTTGACCCAGTTGAATCCGCCAGCGTAGCGATATGCTTACCTTCAGGTAATGTATATTCACCTAAAAGAAAACTCGTATAGTCGTCGGCGGAAAGCCGTGCAACTACATCGGTGTCTGATTGAGCTTGCAAGGACATTGAGAATAAACAAGGCACTACAAATAAAAAGAGAATTTTTTTCATACAACACCTCATTAAAATATTACAAACTTGTCACTAGTCTTTTTAAAAACTAAGTGTCGTTTTATGAGACCTATCATTCTATAAAGGAGCCTACCGGCCCAATTAGAAATCTCACGAAATTGACGGTACTCCTAATTTGTTCATTTGTGTATCGGAATAGTTCTTACAAGGTAAAAATTATTTTCCGACTCACCTCATCAGTAAATAATTGATGGTTGGTTTGCAGGTGGGTGCCTTACGAAATACTCAAAAGGCGTATGTGAGTGTTGGTTACATTGATTTGCAAATCGTGAACAGTATTTATATTGACCACGGATGAAATCTATTAGCAGCAAATATCCTACAAGCCTTTGTTTCATAAATGGGTGACATTGGTAGTTAGAGAGAATCCAACTTACTTCACAGGAACGATTCTTTATTTAGGGGACTATGGAATTAGCAGCTATTCCAATATCAGAGCGCCCTACGCCATTGAAATGGAAATTTTATTAGTAGCTGCCTGGATGCTTACTCGACAGGAGTAGATTCAATTTAAAGAAAAACCATACAACCGCCGGCACATTTCGGCTGCCTTGGCGATGATGCTTGTTTTCACAAAGCAGCCATAGTTCCTTAAAATCTCAATGTTTTACAGATGCTTCGTAGAAACACCCGGCAGAGCCGCCCCTTTGCTCCTGTGAACTGAGCATCAAGCCAGCAGAGATGCAGGTTTCTCTTTACAATTCTTTAGACACCAACAAATTTTGGTTTATCCAGAACGAGCATTGTAAGAAAAGTCTTACTACTTGATGGTTGACAAATTAAGAGGCTAACCAGATTGTACGATTATCTCAAAAGCTTCAGAAACCAGGGGACACTGACAACTTAGCAACGTAACAGAGATTAATGTTCTCTCGTCCCTTTTCTTACCTATCAACATCGAAAACCCGAGAAACAGGTCAGTTCGGCGTGTGTCTTTAAAGATTGGCTAAGTTGCTAAGTTGTCAGTGTCCCCTTCTCTTATCGTTCAGATACTCGAGAATATCGGTATTAATATAATGAATCGCAAGGTAAGGGGTTGGCTTACTGGACATAAGATCTCGATAAACTTCTGCCCAATAGATTTTCTCCTCTTCCGGCATCGAATCGAAATCCCTAACCAGTGAGAGTACAATTGATTCATAGGTTTGAGACTGAATGGGCATATAGTTTTTTGCATAATCAAGCAAGACTCTCATTTCGTCATAGTTCCCATCAGCCGCCAGTTTTGTTGCAAACATGGCATAAGCGAATCCACTTCGCATAGGAGAATTACCAACACAACTCGTTTCTTCTAGCCATTCATCGAGAAAGGTATTTAACTCACTTAGTGTATTCGCCTGAATTTCTGACGAGGGAACAAAAATATCATCCATGTTAAAGATTCGATCCCATCCATACAAAAATGAAAGCGTTCGGTTGTGAGAATGATCGGTCTCCAGATTGCGTTGATGATGGATCATTAAAGGAAAGCGCAAGCCTGTGAGCAATCGCTCATATCTGCGTGTCCCGGACGCAATTGAAGGCTCATCTTCTCCCGCAGCTAAAATAAGACACTTGCCTCTAAATCGCTCCCGATCTTTCGCAGCTTCTATTGCCAGCGCCTCGTAGTAGCTGTACCGATACCAAAGAGAGGGGCTTCCGGCGATATAAGAGTCGAATAGATCTGGCTCAGACATTAGTGATTGCAATGTAAACAGCCCACCTAAGCTGTACCCAAACAAAACCTTGTGAAAGAACGGCCCATAATTTTCTTCAGCATATGGGATCAGTTCCTCTGCCAGGAATCTGATCATTTCGTCAGAATCTGGGTTAGTTATTTGTGCATTCTGCCATTCGGGTGTGCCTTCCTGGATATTTTCAGGAGTGGGCGGAGTCAGATCGCGAATTCTATCGGCTAATGGAACACCAATAATTACTGTATCTTCAACGTCAGTAACCAGAGCGCGCGCATTATCGTCCAACGCGATTACCAGAACCCGGTTCGATCTCACGATGTTCTTTTTGTGGACTACTGTGATCGGTTGGATAGATGAGCCCCTGCTTAGGAACTCTATGCTTTCAATTATCTGAGGCTGCTCAGCCCTTAGTCGGTACTCTGCTACCAGATCAGAGTCGATCTGCTGACGAGCTTCTAGAGTTAGTTCTGCCTCAGAAGCTAATGAAGTAGCTGGGAATAGAGCAATTATTATTAAAGCAAGCTGTCTCAGTGAATACATGGTCGTGTCCATAGAGTTAAGTTATCTCGTTTGGTAAGCAGTCTACGTCAATTCCGTTCAGCTGAAAAACCAAAGCGCCGATGATTTCTGGTTTCCAGAACAAAGACAACAATATGTGTAAGTGCTTTGTTGTCACGACCATTCTCTGCTTGCAATCGGGAAGCAGACTCTGATTGTGAATCAACAATCATCCAGAGCTACTCAACACTAGAGGCGGCATGGGGCAGTCTATGCAGGCTGAAACAGCTCGCATCAACTCCACTTCAATGGGTTTGATTTCTCCATCGGCGCGAATGGCAGCGGCACAGGCTTTCAGCAGCGCCGGTTTCTGCAGCGGCTTGAGCTCAGCCAATTCATCGATAGCCGAACCCAGTACCTCAATACTGAGTTTCTCCACCGGCAGAAAATTCAGGCTGACGTCGAGTGTGGATGCAGCTGCTTCGAAAGCCGCGGTCGCGGCAGTGCTGTCTGCGGCGGCTGACTGAGAGATGATGCTGAGCAGAACAGAAACCGATTCCCCGCAGCTGGCCAGAGACTTGCGACCAATTTTGTTAGCAGGCGACTTCAGATAAATAGCATCGAGGTGATGCAGTACCAGTTTCTGCAGGGACCACTCCAGCAGATTTATCCTGTTGTCGAGCCTGATGAGTTCATCGAAGTTGGACTTAAACAATTCGTACTGTGATTTACTCAACTGCCTCAGGCTGGCCAGACATATCTCCACCAGTGGCAGCCTCTGCTCCGCCGTAATTTTCTCCTGCGAGTCAAGTAACCGGTTCACTTCGGCATACACACCCACATCGGCACTGTCTTCAAGCAGGTACAACTGGCGCCTTCTCACCGGGTCTTTGCGGGCCAGCACCAGCAGGTAGACTACTGCCCGGGCGCCTGAGGGTTCGCGGGCCGCCTCGAGCCAGTTCTCGGATATGGAATGGATTACTGTTCTTGCCGCGTCCAGATGCTGGGTGTCAGGGTTGCCCGCCATCTGGGTCATCTGTTCACCCAGTATGGCGCCAGCGGCGATAGTGGCCGCCATACGCTTCTTGTCGGTCTCCCGGGAGTCTGCTTCGCTGGCCGCTGAAGATTCAGCCTCCTCGCTGTCGAAGTCGGGTGCAACTTCATAGCGGCCATCCCAGTTCGGCAATATGGCCAGTATGCGTTCGTCCAGGGGAGGATGGGTGGCATAGAGGCCACTCAGAAATTTCTGGGCACTGCCTTCTTCAAACAGTGTGTGGCTTATTTCGTTGCTGCCGGGATGGGACATATAGGATCGCTCCTGATGAGTCGCAATCTGCATCAGGGCCTCAGCGATACCATCGGGGTTGCGGGTAAACTGCACCGCCGAGGCATCCGCCAGGTATTCCCGCTGTCGGCTGACGGCGGCTTTGATCAGATTGCCGAAGAAAGTCCCGGTGTAGCCAACTACCAGCAGGCCCAGCCCCAGCAACACGATACCACCGGAATCTTTGGAGCGGCGGCCGTGGGCACCACTGCGCATCAGGTAGTAGCCGATAATCCCCAGAATCAGAATGCCGTGGAGCACACCGATCAGGCGAATATTGATACGCATGTCGCCATGCAGGATATGGGAAAACTCATGGGCGATGACACCCTGTAACTGCTCGCGACCCAGTGTCTTGATGGCACCGCGGGTTATGCCGATCACCGCATCCGATGGGGAGTAACCAGCGGCGAAGGCATTGATCCCTTCTTCTTCCAGCACATAGACGGGAGGCACCGGTGTACCCGAGGCAATGGCCATTTCCTCGACGACATTAAGAAGCCGTTTCTCACGGAAATCACCGCTGCCGGAAACCAGTAGCTTGCCATTCATCATCTCCGCCACACGGGCGCCACCACCAGACAGGGTAGCGATCTTGTACAGGCTACCGAAGAGAATTATGACCGTGACACCCAGGCCCACGTAGAGAAATAACGTCCAGTCAAACGCCGGTCCGTTGAGCACACCAACGCTTGTTAACTCTGTTCCGATGAAACCAAAGATAACCAGAATCAGCACATTGGTTATGAGAATCAGCGAGACCACCGCCAGACCAAACAGAAAGATCAGTCTGCCGGTGTTACGTTTTGCTTCATCCTGGGATTTAAAGAAGTCCACGGCGGGGCACAATTCCTGTGATCAGATAGCGAATAAACAAGAACCGGGAGTGGCTGGCGACCGACGAACGATCAGAAAGAAACCTTGGGTGCTTCCTGGATTTGTTCGCTGTCTTCGAATTCCAGCAAGCTGGCATCCTGACCATGACCAAAGACACCGGCCAGGGCAACCGGGGGAAAACTTTGCCGGTAAGTGTTATAGGCCATCACCTGATCATTGAATGCCTGTCTGGCAAACGCGACTTTGTTTTCGGTGGTAGTCAATTCTTCACTGAGCTGCATCATATTCTGATTGGCTTTCAAATCAGGATAGGCTTCCATCACTACATTGAATCGACCCAGGGCGCCGGCCAGTGCGCCTTCCTGTCCAACCAACTCCTGAATCGCAGCCGCATTACCGGGATCCGCCGCGGCGGCTTTCAGGCCGGCCGCCGCCGCATTTCTCGCCGAGATAACTGCTTCCAGAGTTTCCCGTTCGTGCTGAATATAACCCTTGGCGGTTTCCACCAGATTAGGAATGAGATCGTAACGTCGCTTAAGCTGCACTTCGATTTGTGCAAACGCATTTTGATAACGGTTTTTTAGACTCACCAGCTGGTTATAAATGCCAACTCCGTAGAACAACAAAATCGCAATAACGACCAGTATTACAATAGTTGAAGTTTCCATAGTCTTACCTCGGCTAGTTCGCTGGTTACAGCGTCTGAATTGCTTAGAACTCTATTATCTCTCTATTATCGCCCTATTATCTCACTATTACGCACTCTTTGCTGGGCAATATTCGGACCGGCAAATTGGCTTATCTTGCCAGATTAAATCTGCTAAGCTGCTGGCAAGCTCACAAACTATCCAAGAATAAGAATTATGAGCACAGGTGTCCTCGCACTACTCTCCCTTCTGCCAATTATTTCTGTGGCGATTTTTCTGGTACTCCTGCGTTGGCCTGCCAGTCGTGCCATGCCAATCGCCTATGTGGTCGCCGCTGCGCTCGCAATCATGATCTGGCAGGTACCACTGGCAAAATTATTGGCCGCCAGTGTTAATGGTCTGATCGTTGCCGGCACCTTAATCTATATTATTTTTGGCGCCATCCTGTTGCTGAATACCTTGCAACAAAGCGGCGCTATTCGCACTATTCGACAGGGGTTTTCCGACATCACACCGGACCGAAGAATCCAGGTCATCATCATCGCCTGGTTGTTCGGTTCGTTCATCGAAGGTTCTGCCGGTTTCGGTACACCGGCTGCAGTAGCGGTACCCCTGATGGTAGGTCTGGGTTTTCCTGCCATGGCGGCGGTGGTAGCCGGCATGATTATCCAGAGTACGCCGGTATCGTTCGGCGCCATGGGCACACCGATTCTTGTAGGTGTTAACACCGGGCTGTCTGCCGATCCCGAGATGGCAGCCTATGCTCTGGAACGGGGTTTTTCGGAATGGGATCTCTTCCTCGAATTCATCGCCACCAAAGTCGCACTTATCCATGCCCTGGCCGGCACCTTCATTCCGTTACTGGTCACTGCGGTGATGACTCGCTTCTTCGGTGCCAACCGTTCCTTCGCCGACGGTTTTAAAGTCTGGAAGTTTGCTCTGTTCGCAGCATTTGCCATGACCGTGCCCTATTTTCTGGTAGCTGCATTTCTCGGCCCTGAGTTTCCATCCATGTTCGGCGGCCTGATCGGACTGGCCATCGTGGTGACAGCCGCCCGCAAGGGATTGTTCATGCCCGCTGATTCGGACATCTGGGATTTTGATTCACCGGAGAACTGGGAATCAGAATGGACCGGCGCCATGCAGACTGATGCCGCCGACAACAGCCCTGTCACCATGTCGCTGGTAAGGGCCTGGTCTCCCTATTTATTTGTTGCGGGTCTGTTGGTCCTGACCCGTCTGCCCTATCTTGGCCTTGAGTATTTCCTGCGACATCCCTGGGTAACTCTTAGCTGGCCACAAATATTTGGCAGCGATATCTCTGCCTCTTTCCAACCGCTGTGGTCACCGGGAACCATCTTTATCGTTGTTTCCCTGATCACCATTTTTGTTCATAAAATAAATGGCCAGCAGTACGGCGCGGCCTTTTCATCTTCACTGAAGACTTTATTACCTGCTTCAACCGCACTGGTGTTCACCGTGCCCATGGTGCAGGTGTTCATTAATTCCAGCGGCGGTGCTGCAGGATTTGAACAGATGCCCATCGCCCTGGCAGAAGGTGTTGCAAATCTTGCCGGTTCCGCCTGGCCCTTCTTCTCCACCTTTATTGGTGGACTTGGCGCCTTTGTTGCTGGCAGCAACACTGTCAGCAATATGATGTTTTCGCTCTTTCAGTTCGGTGTTGGCGAAAGGATTCTGGCCGATCCTACCTGGATAGTTGCGTTACAGGCGGTAGGCGGTGCATCGGGCAACATTATCTGTGTGCACAACGTGGTTGCTGCCTCTGCCGTTGCCGGTCTGGTAGGCAAAGAAGGTGCTGTGATCCGCAAGACATTGCTGCCCTTCTTCTACTACGCCTTAATGACCGGTTCCATCGGTTACGGCATTGTCAATCTGGCTAATGGTGTATTTAACCTTGGCTTCCTGGTGGCACTCTGCATAATAGCGGTCATCGTATTCCATATAGTGAAATTTAATCGCGAAGGGGCCACCTAGGCCCTGCCGCTATGATAGGCGTCTGATAAGTCTTCAGTTCAGCCATCTGAAGCACCATGGCCGAGTCACCCAGCAATCTCTCCAGCAAAGCTCCCGCGCAATTAGTCATCGCCACGGCTGGACATGTGGATCATGGTAAGACCTCCCTGATCAAACACCTAACCGGCACTGAAACCGACACCCTGCAGGAAGAAAAAGCCAGGGGCCTTTCCATAAACCTCGGCTACGCCTATCACCATTTTCAGGATCCGGACTCGAATGAACCACTGTGCCTGGGCTTCGTAGATGTGCCTGGTCACATCGACTTCATTCAGAATATGCTGGCCGGGGTGGGAGGAGTCGAACATGCGCTATTAGTAGTGGCCGCCGATGACGGCATCATGCCGCAAACCCTTGAACACCTGGCAATCCTTGATCTGCTCGGCGTACACCATATCAGTATTGCCCTCACCAAAATTGATCGCGTTGACGAATCGAGGCAGACAGAAGTAATCGCTTCACTGATGACTTTGCTCGACAGTCATCAATTACAGGCCGAGTGTTTCCCGGTGGACAACCTCAGTGGCTCAGGTGTCGCCGAACTCCGCTCTCATCTGGAAAACATCCTTGGTAGCAAACGGCTCGATCAATCGGGGAGCCTCGGGCTGAACTCGAGATTCCTGATTGATCGCAGCTTCACCGTAAAAGGCACCGGTACTGTGGTAACAGGTACCGTGAGATCAGGCGACATTAACACCGGAGACAAACTGTGGTTCTCCGGGACAGGAGAAGAAGTACGGGTCAGAGGAATGAGGCTCGATAGTAATGAGCTAAGTCACGCCAGATCCGGTCAGCGTGCCGCACTCAATATTACTCTTCCTCAGGATTCAGTTTCCCGTGGTGCCTGGTTGTCTGGTAACCCTGAACAGACTCCGCAGCAGCGCATAGACGTTGAACTCTCTTTGTTGAATCAGCAGTTAAACATCCGAAGCAGCAGCCAATACCACCTGTATATGGGCGCTTCTCATCACCTGGTGAATATCAGACCTCTGGACAGTGAGGAATCCATTTTTCAGATTCGTAGCGATGAGCCTGTTTACTGCGTAAGAGGCGATCGCTTCGTGGTGCGGGATCCTGCCGGACGATTCACCATCGGGGGTGGTCAGGTACTGGACACAAATGTGCCAAGACGGGGAAGAAGCAATCGCGAACGAATCAGCTTTCTTGGTGCTCTGAAACAAGATTTTCCGGACGCTCTGTCCAGCCTCATCGCCAGGACTGCTTACGGAATAGATCCTGACGCAGTGGCTAACAACTACAATCTGACACCGGCGGCCCTCGAAGCTGCCCTTGCAGAGATGAGTACCGACCCGATAGTTCTGGTTAACCAGGAGCATAAGACCAGAACGGTAATTTCCCGGGACAGATTTATCGAACTTAGAGACTCCATCACCCGGTACCTGGATTCCAGCCACCAGCGCCAGCCCCATATCAGAGGAGTGAGCGAGCCGGCTTTGAGCAAGGGAGTTAACTTCGCCGGGCCCCATCGGCTTTTCCACACTGTTGTAGAGAAGCTAATCTCCGAGCAAGTCATCAAACGCTCCGGCACCCTGCATCACCTGCCGGATCATCAGGCGGCGATCAGCGCTGAAGAGAAAGAATTCCTCAACAAGATTCGCCCGTTGCTGAAACAAGCCGGACGAGTTGCCCCACGAACTCGCGAACTGGTTGAGATGACAAACATTCCATTAAAGAATCTGGAAAGAATTCTAAAACTGACGAGCCAGTCGAAAAACCTGATTCGCGTCGCCGACAATCGATATTACCTGCCGGAAACCATCATGGAACTGGCTGAATTTACCGAGCAGCTGGCGGGAAGCAATGCCGACGACGATGGCTTCTCTGTCATTCAGTTTCGCGATGCCTCGGGCATTGGCCGAAATCTTTGTATCGAAATCCTGGAGTATTTTGATCGCATCGGCTTTACCCGCCGCGATGGCAATGCAAGGTTTCTGCGCACCGATAAAGAGAATATTTTCAAATAACCGTTTCCCACGAATTCGCATGCACTGGCTCACACTATCAACCAAGGCTTGTCGGGAGATTTTGCCCGTCGTATCTATTGTTGATAGTCTAATTGTCTAATTGAAAGTCGATTAGAAACGGACGCCAGATCAGGTTCGTGATGGACTGAATATGGGCTTAGAAATAGATCAGACAAATTTCAGCGCGGAAGATTTCACGAATTTCCGCGACAGACTCCAGAGCAATCTAAAGGCCCTGCATAAATTACTGGAACGCCCGGGATTTGGCGAAGGCGAACTTTCCTTTGGCGCCGAGCTGGAACTCTATATTGTTGATCAACAAGGCCGCCCGTTACACATCAACCAGGAAATACAACGCAGACTCAATGACCCGCAGTTAACACTGGAACTGAACCGCTATAACCTGGAATACAATTTCAGTCCTTCTTTAATTAAGGAAAACTGTTTTAGCCATACACAGTCAGAAGCCCTGGCCGCACTGGCAAGAATAAACAAGTGCGCCGCCGAATGGGACGGCAGTGTTGTACCGGTTGGCATTTTGCCAACACTGCAACAGTCGGATACCGGTTACCATGCCATGACCCCGTTGGACAGGTTTGAAGCCCTTACCAATGAGCTGACTGAAATAAGAGGCGGTCCTTTCACCATCGCCATTGAAGGCGAAGAAACCTTACAACTGGCCATGGATGATGTGACGCTGGAAGGTGCTAACACATCATTCCAGATTCATCTGCGAGTGCCACCCGCTGAGTTTGCTGATTTTTATAACGCGGTGCAGCTGGTGACGCCACTGGTTGTCGCCCTCGCCGCCAATTCACCGACGCTGTTTGGACATCGCTTATGGCGGGAAACCCGAATTCCTCTTTTCAAGCAATCCATTGATTGCCGACCGAACGACTCCTTGCATCCCATACCGGCGAGGGTGAACTTTGGCAATAATTGGGTGAGTCGTGGCGCTTTCGAATTGTTCGCAGAAGCCGCCCTGCTCTATCGCCCGATTCTGCCGGATTGCAGCGACGAAGATCCCGAAGCCATCGTTGCCGCAGGTGGAATACCTGAGTTACATGAATTGCGCCTGCACCAGGGGTCTATCTGGTTGTGGAACCGGCCGGTGTACGATCCGCAGGATGGCGGTCATCTGCGGGTTGAGTTTCGGGCTTTCCCTGCCGGCCCCAGCCTGGTTGATATGCTTGCCAACGCGGCATTAGCGATAGGCCTGGCGAAACTGATGCAAAACAAGATCCGTGATTTACTGCCAGCCATCCCATTTACCTACTGCACGGCAAATTTTTACCGCGCCGCCCAGAAAGGGCTGGACGCGGAGTTATTCTGGCCTTCTCTGGAACAGACTCAACCCAATTACTTTTCTGTGGCCAGCATTCTTGAAGAATTATTACCTCAGGTTCCGGAACAGCTGGCACAAATGGGATTCGTCGAATCTGATTTTCAACCTTTAATCGATGTCATCAACGAGCGTCTGGCGGTGAAACAAACCGGTGCCGAATGGCAATTGGGCAAACTGGCTGAGCTGAGAAAAGATATGCATAAACGGGACGCCCTGGTGGAAATGCTTAAACAATATCAGACCAACAGCGCGGCCAATATTCCTGTAGCACAGTGGCGTTAACCAATGTCCCCCTGGAGTCCTCCTGAACAGGGCCAGTTTCATTACTGGCACAATCCAAAGTCTGCCGACATTGGCGAAACCGTATTTGAGTTTTTAAAACTTCTGCCCGGTCCAATGCATATCAGAATGGATGGCAGGGACCAGACCCGCTGCCGGCTGATCAGCACCTTGCTCCATGGCAATGAACCATCGGGCCTGCATGGCATATTCGAACTCTTGCGAGATTCCGTTGAGCCTGAAGTCACCATTCACGTGCTAATCCCGTCGGTTGACGCAGCCAAACAGTCGCCGGGTTTTATCTATCGATCCCTTCCCCATCACAAAGATATTAACCGCTGTTTTCGCGAGCCCTTCGAAGATACCGAACAGGATTTACTGGCAAAAGAAATTGTCGGGATCATTGATGCGGTTGATCCGGAATGTGTCCTTGATGTACACAATACCTCCGGTTCGAGTCCTTCATTTGGAGTGACTACGTTCAGTGATCCACAGCACGATGCCCTGGTGTCGCTGTTTACTCACCGCATGATTATTACTGATATCAGGCTCGGTGCCCTGATGGAGATGAGCACAGTAGAACGACCAATCGTGACCATCGAATGCGGTGGAGCCCAGGACAGCGAATCACATCAATTGGCGGCTGAAGGACTGAGGAAGTTCGTCGAGTTGGGTGATGTATTGACGGTGCATCATACTGACATGTCACTGGAGTTTTTCCACAACCCCATGCGTCTGGAACTAAGGGAAGCCAGCGATATTGCCTATGGAGATCACTGTCTGTTGGAAGATGGCGTCACGCTGTTGCCAGAGATAGAGAATTTCAATTTTGGCTACGTCACCAGCAAGGATCGCCTGGGCTTCGTGTCAGGTAAATTAGGTGCCAACCTGACTGTTAAGAATCCACTGGGGGAAGATCAGATCACCAACTACTTCCAGCTACAGGATGGCGCACTCTACCCGGCCTGCCGCCTGAAACTGTTCATGGTCACGACCAATCCGGAAATCGCGCGCAAGGACTGTTTACTGTATCTGGTGACAGCCTGAAAGAATTGAATTGATTCCGGATCTGTCTAGCGACGATGCAACTTCACTGGCAGGCTGGTGAAGCCTTTCACAAAGCTTGAGTAAACCCGTTGTGGCTCGCCTGTCACTTCGACAAAGTGGAAGCGCTGCATTATTTCTTCCCACAGTATGCGCAGTTGCATTTCCGCCAGCCTGTTGCCCATACAGCGGTGAATACCAAAACCGAATGACAGGTGCTGCCGTGCCTTGGGTCTGTCGATAATGAACTCATCGGCTCTTTCGATCACTTCTTCATCGCGATTGCCCGAGATATACCACATCACTACCTTGTCGCCTTTCCTGATCTGCTTACCGCCCAGTTCGGTATCTTCCACAGCAGTTCGGCGCATATGAGCGAGGGGTGTCTGCCAACGAATGATTTCTGAAACCATGTTTGGAATCAGCGATACATCATTTCGGAGTTTCTCGTATTGCTCCGGATTTTCGTTGAGTGCCAGGACACCGCCGGAAATAGAATTTCGTGTCGTGTCATTACCGCCAACGATTAGCAGCAGAAGATTACCCAGAAATTCCTTGGGCGGCATATTTCGGGTGTCTTCTCCATGGGCCAGCATCGAAATCAGATCATTGCCGGGTTCTGAGTTAATACGCTCATTCCACAGTCGGGTGAAATACTGCAGACATTCTTCAATAGCTTCCCAGCGTTCCTCGTAGGTATCCACCACACCGGCACCTGGGATGGCCGTGGTTGCATCGGACCAATAGGTAAGTTTGTATCTGTCTTCGAAAGGAAAATCGAACAGGGTTGCCAGCATCTGGGTGGTAAGCTCCACCGAGACCTTCTCCACCCAATCAAATTCTTCTTCAACAGGAAGGCTGTCCAGAATGCGGCATACCCTCTCCCGGATCAGCTTTTCCATCACCTTCAGATTGGCAGGCGCCACCACCGGCTGAACCACCCTGCGCTGCACATCATGCTTTGGTGCATCCATGGCGATGAACATGGGCAGTGTGAATTCATCATACTGGTCCACGATCCCTATGGTGGGCTCAGAAGAATAGATTTGCGGAGTAGTGTCCACCTCCATGATGTCCTTGTACTTCGTAACAGACCAGTAAGGTCCTAAGGCTGACTCCGCACAGTAGTGCACAGGATCTTCGTTACGCAGGCGTTCGAGAAACGGCAGGTATTCGTTGGCTTGCCAGATTCCCGGATGGGACAGATCAATTTTTTCCAGCGGCATTTCGTAGGCATCTTTGCCTACCATACTCCATGATGACTGTACTTCCGCTGACTTGGTCCTTGCAGGTGACTGTGGCGTATCAGTATCAACCATGATGTCCTCCTAAAACTGGAACTCCGGAGTGTGAACCACCAGACCATCCAGCTCATCGCTGACTTCGATCTGACAGGAGAGACGGGAATTATCTTTGCGATCAGAGCTGAGACTAAGCATGGCTTCTTCAATGGGAGTTACCTCACCCAGCTTCTCCTGCCACTCTTCCTTCACATAGACATGGCAGGTGGCACAGGAGCAGGCTCCACCACAATCTGCATCTATTCCTGGTACTCCGTTGTTTACTGCTGCCAGCATGACAGATGCACCATTTTGTGCATCAACTTCATGTTCTGTGCCGTCATGCTCGACGAAAACTATCTTAGCCATTCGATTTGTTCTCACCCTGAATACAAAGTGCGACACCATAACAGGATGCCGTGATTAGAAAAAGTGACTCATTCATGATTTGTGAAAAGATACCAGCCAGGCCACTGAATCGAGCTGCATTCAACTCATTAAGTGGCAATGAAAAGACTGATGGTATTTACCTCTCACGTCGTGCGTGTCTGTTTAGGCAAAATATTACATTGCTGTAATAAATCACGGAACTATTTAAGAAAAATTGACCTTCAGGTACTGGTTCTCAAATCTATGGAATGATTTAATACGCCGCGATACTGACAAGGAATAATAAAGGCAGTGACGAAGACAACCTGCCAATTAAATACATCTTTAATCAATCAACGGATAGAAGAGTATTGTGCTGAAATGCGTGTCCCTGCAGACACTCCTGTACGGTTTCCCATCAGGCAATTAAACGGAAATTAAGCATTACGGCAACTTCAGAAAGCCATCCTATCGAGTAGAGCTCCATGTCAGATATCATCTCCCAATACGGCTTTCTGCTACTGGCCATGGCCTGCCTATTCGGCTTCTTCATGGCCTATGGCGTTGGTGCCAATGATGTAGCCAATGCTATGGGTACGTCCGTAGGGGCCCGGGCGATCACTATCAAGCAGGCGATTATTATCGCCATGATTTTCGAATTCGCCGGCGCTTATCTGGCTGGCGGCGAAGTGACCTCCACTATTCGCAGCGGCATCATCAACGTTGAGACCGCAGGGTTCGACCAGAATCCGGAACTACTGGTTTATGGCATGCTGTCGTCCCTGTTGGCGGCAGGCACCTGGTTATTGCTGGCCTCCTGGAAAGGCTGGCCAGTCTCCACCACCCATTCCATTATCGGGGCAATCATCGGTTTCGCTGTGGTGGGCATATCGGCCGATTCAGTCATGTGGGGCCAGGTGGGTTCCATTGTCGCCAGCTGGGTTATCTCTCCGCTGTTTTCCGGAACAATCGCCTTTGGCATCTTCATGAGCGTTCAGTATCTGGTGCTGGATACAGACGACCCTTTTGCTAATGCGAAGAAGTACATCCCACTCTACATCTTCCTGGTGGGATTCATGATTTCCATGGTGACTCTGGTGAAAGGACTAAGCCACGTCGGCCTGGAAGTCACCTTTGCCGAGAGCGCGATCTACGCCTTTGTGATTGGCCTGATTACCATGGCCATCGGCTTCTATCTCATCAGAGATATAAAGGAAGACAAGGAGGCGTCCGACGAGCGGGGTTACGACAGCCTGGAACGCCTGTTTGGAATCCTGATGATCTTTACCGCCTGCTCTATGGCGTTTGCCCACGGTTCCAACGATGTGGCCAATGCTATCGGCCCGCTGGCGGCGATTAACGGGGTAATTCAGAGTGGCGGCGTGTTCGAGACACAATCGGCATTACCGGTGTGGATTCTGTTTCTGGGCGGCGGCGGCATAGTGGTTGGCCTTGCTACCCTGGGATATAAGGTCATTGCGACCATTGGCCGTAACATCACCGAGCTGACTCCCAGTCGCGGATTCGCCGCGGAAATCGCTGCAGCGACCACGGTAGTGATTGCCTCCGGTACCGGAATTCCTGTATCGACTACCCACACCCTGGTGGGCGCCGTGCTCGGCGTGGGGGTGGCGCGGGGAATGAAGGCCCTGAACCTGGCTGTCGTGGGCAGGATTTTCCTGTCCTGGATTATCACAATTCCGGTCGGCGCCATGCTCTCTGTGGTATTCTTTTACATGTTCCGAGCCTTCTTCGGCTAGTCTGAATCCCTGGCTATCAAGCCTTTCCTGAACCTGCGTGCCCAACGGCCTCGCAGAGAGGTGTTATTTGTGTCTGAAGTTGCAAGCAAGAAAGACAATGCCTACCTGATCGTGCTGATCAGTGCCTGCCTCGTGCTGGTACTCTCTTTTGGTTATCGCGCTGGTTTCGGTTTATTCGTAGTGCCCATGACTGAAGCGAATAACTGGGGAAGAGATGTTCTCGCACTGGCATTGGCTGTGCAGAATCTGGCATGGGGTGTCTGCGCCATTATTGCCGGTGGTCTCGCGGACCGTTACGGCAATATCAAGGTGCTCGTGGGTGGCGCCAGCTGTTATGCAATTGGCATGATGGCCATGTCTGTCTCAACAACTGAAGTTCAGATAGTCAGCACCGCCGGTTTATTGGTGGGAGCAGGAATCGCTGGCACATCATTCGGAATCGTCCTGCCTTCAATTGCCAGAGCGGTTCCCGAAGAGAAAAGAGGCTGGGCCATGGGGATAGGCACGGCGGCCGGCAGCTTTGGTCAGTTTCTGGTGGTTCCCGTCGTCCAGGTATTCGTCTCTTCCCTGGGATGGCAAATGTCCCTCGTTACCCTCGGCCTGTCTGGATTCATGATGGCTGTGTTTGCCATTCCCCTTGCGAAATACGGAGGCAAGTCCACGGCCACCGAAGATGATGCAGAAGAACTCAGTCTGTTAGCGATAGCGACAAACGCGTTGACTGTTCGCTCTTATCAGTTGCTGATCTTTGGTTTTTTTGTCTGCGGATTTCATCTCGCGTTCATTACAGTGCATATGCCCGGCTACCTGATAGACCTTGGCTTCGCGCCACAGATAGGTGCCTGGAGTATCAGCCTGATTGGTCTGTGTAATGTTTTTGGCGCTTATTACTCCGGCGTTCTTAGTGGTAAGACTTCCATGCGCCGGTTACTTACCTGGATCTATATATTCAGGGCCGTGACGATCAGTCTCTTCTTAATATTTCCTATCACCCTGGTCAGCGTTCTCGCTTTCAGTGCCGCCATGGGATTGCTCTGGTTAGCCACGGTGCCGCCTACCTCCGGTCTCGTCGCCCTGTTTTTCGGCACCCGTTACATGTCGTTTCTCTACGGTATTGTGTTCCTGAGTCATCAGCTGGGAAGTTTCACCGGCGTATGGCTGGGCGGTTGGATCTATGAACAGTATGGGAACTACGATGGCATGTGGATTATCGGCATCGCTCTCGGCCTGATTGCCGCAGGACTGCACTGGCCAATACAGGAGAAAGACTATTCCGGTAACTTGCAGGCGCAGCCAGCTGTTTAACAAACGCTGGCAGTCACTGGTCCTGAATGGTTAACCCGCACAGCGAAGGTTGATTCTTACAACAGTCATTAACCAGAAAACCGATCAGGTCTTTCACCGCACTGTGATTAACCTTATAGATAAGTTTCTGTTGCTTACGTGTTGCCGCTAACAGGCCTACTTGCTGCAAATTCTTGAGATGGGAAGAGAGAGTAGACGAAGGAACATCGAGCGACGATGCAATTTCACCGGCCGGCAGACCGTCGTCACCATTGGCGATCACCAGCTGAAACACTCTCAGTCTTAAGTCATTACCTAATGCGGCGAATTGCTGCGACTCTTCCATGTCGGGGTACACTCAATCGTGGTCATGGGTCCGGGAAAATGACAAAAATACTTTGCTATTTCCCAAATCTACAAAATGCAGAGTCAGTATGGCAGCAGCTTATGGGGATAACCATTACAGTTAGATGAAAATTGAGAAGTGGCGGAAGAGGCAGGAGTCGAACCCACCAAGCCTGTATTAACAGACTTCACCGGGTTTGAAGTCCGGGCACCCCACCGGGGATGATACTCTTCCGCCGGGGAGTGTAGCACAGGCACCGGGTAAGTCAGGAATCCTTGTTGGTAACCCTGTTCAGACTCCAGTCATAACGAGAATAGCGCACACGATACTCTCCTGCTTGCAGCGCACTACATTGCTCACCAGTCAAATCTAATGCAGAGCAGTAACGGCCAAGGAATTGCTGCACGCTGTCCACACCACGCCATCCCTGTTCGAAGTCTTCTTCATACCAGTCGAATATTCTGGAGATAGTCAGGCGTTTATCCCGGATGAAGTTTCGGCTTCTGTCAGCAAGGAATAGTTTTGTACTGTCTTCCAGTTGCCAGTCCAGGCGATCGCCAACGAATGCTTCGGGGCGTAGTGCAGGACATCCCGTCGCAGCACAGTTAACCGCGAAGTGAATGCGTGGTTCCTGAAACCGATCCCAGCCCCGAATCATGTTGTGCTCTATATCATCAAGTGACACCTGCTCCCCAAACAAGGAAACGAATTCGCGACGCCAGGCACTTCCCGGGAGAAACCCTATATCGCGTATGGAATCTATTTGCGGGTATTCGCCAAGGATCAGTTCCACCGTCCAGGCATTGTAAGCATTGATCAGAAACGCCAGCTGATCATCGACTGACCAGGAATCGAACTCCGTTCGGTCTACACCTTCCAGTTCATCCAGATAGTGCTGCAGTTTCGGACGATCCTGCAGCAGAGCAGCATAATCCACCTGTGTCGCACTCCCTTCCCTGAGGACAATCACGTGACTCTTGAGCAATTCATCCCAGTCGGAGTGATCCACCTCTGCCACCAGAGACAGCGGTAGCGAAAGTAGCAGTAGCGCGATAAAGGACTTTAATATTCTGAGCATGGTTCCCCGCGGCGTTAATGAATAAGACCTGCTGCTTCCCAGCCTGCAAGCATAATAGCTACCTCCTATCCAGTCCTACGAAAATACAGTATGCTCTGGCGTTTGCCGTGATTAAGCGTCGGTCTGAATTCTGGCTCCGTTAAAGCCCGATGGAATGAAGCCGTCTACTTAATAGAACCAAAATCGGCAGAAAAATTACAATTAATGATTCGCTATTAGAAAAAAGCACCACAGAATTAGGGGAGAGGAATGCTACACGCAGAAATCACGGGTTGGGGTAAGTGTGTACCACCAGCGGTACTCAGCAACGATGACCTGACGACTTTCATGGACACCACAGATGAGTGGATCGCAACCAGAACCGGTATCAAGGAACGCCGGATCTGTCACTGCAATTTCTCTGATATGGCCATAGTAGCTTCTCTCCGCGCCCTTGCTGCCGCTGACCTGGATCCGTCCGAGATAGATTTAATTCTGCTCGGCAGCCTGACCATGGATACACTCTGCCCAAATACCGCATCTCTGGTTCAGGACGCCATTGGCGCTCGCAACGCGGCAGCACTGGACATAAATTCTGCATGCACCGGCTTTCTCTATGGGCTACACATCGGTACAAATCTGATTCGAACAGGTGCCCACAAGAAGGTACTGGTAATCGGTGGAGAGTTTATCTCTCACTATATGAATTGGAGCCGCCGGGACGTTGCTGTGCTGTTCGGAGATGCCTGTGGAGCAGTAGTTCTTGAAGCAACCGAAGAGCCTGTAGGTTTATTGTCGGCGAAGATAGGCTGCGAAGCTGACGCCAAATATGCCATCCAGATCACCAATCTTGGCTCGGCCTACTCCAGGTTGTCTGAAGAGTTTCTTTACATAAACTGGAACTTTGAAGGACAGGAAGTATTCAAGCGGGCAGTAAAGAGCATGGCGCAAGCCTGCGAAGATGTACTGGCTGAATCCGGACTCTCGGTAAGTGATGTGAACCTGGTAGTACCGCACCAGGCAAACAAACGCATCCTGGATTCCCTGGCCAAACGAGTTGGTATTGATGAAGACAAAGTCTTCGTGAATGTCCACAAATACGGCAACACATCAGCCGGCACGATTCCCGTTGCCCTCACCGAATCTCTGGAAGAAGATCGCATAAAGCCCGGAGACTATGTTCTCTCCGCGTCTTTCGGTGCGGGCCTTACCTGGGGAGCGGCATTGATTAAGTGGGGCGACAGAGTGACTCCCTTACAACAATCCGATGCTGAACTGCCACCCTGCAACCAGACAGCACTGGAAATACTCGCACCACACATCAAGCGATACGCAGAGCATACTTAAGCCGGAAGGCATTGGGTTCTTAACCAGGCCTGTCTGAATGCAGATCTTCTGCTAAGGGCAGGCAAGCATGCCGTCTAACTTAAGATCTCTACTATTCACACCTGTATCTCACCCCCTTGGGTGAACTTCCCTTCTGTGAACCTCAGTTCTATACTGAGTCGATTAAAAAAATAACAGCACATTTCCAGAGTAAATCAACAGGGTGTCGATCATGGGAAGAACATTTACCGCTTCAATAATTGTTTTTGCAAGCATGCTTGTATTGCCTCTGCAAGGCTCCGCTCAGTCAGGTCCCATCACCACCAGCGCTGAACCGTTTAAGTTAGGCACCTTTCGAATTGAGGGCATTCCCCGGGTGGGGATTGTGCTGCGGGACCAATACATTATTGAACTGGATGCCGCCAACCAGGCACTGGAAGTGGACCCCGCCTACCCCCATGTTCCCGTTCCTGCAGATATGCTGGAGCTAATTGGTCGCTACGAATACGGTATGAAGTATCGACTGTATGAAATTGTTAATTATCTGGTTAATGAGAATCTAGTGACGGGCATTAATGCCGCTGAGTTTGTACATCAAAGGGAAGACGTACACATCATGGCTCCTATTCAGTATCCGGGAAAAATACTGAATGCGGCAGTGAATTTTTACAGCCACGTCAGTGAACAGGCCTCACCCGAGGAACGTATCGCGGAACAGCGGCGTCGCCGGGAAGAGCGTGGTGTGCCCTACTTGTTTATGAAGC
Organism: uncultured Pseudohongiella sp.; assembly: GCA_965227685.1. Taxonomy (GTDB): domain Bacteria; phylum Pseudomonadota; class Gammaproteobacteria; order Pseudomonadales; family Pseudohongiellaceae; genus UBA9145. The sequence goes on from CBDDGA010000002.1 coordinate 1,559,071, forward strand.
CTTCTCGTGGCGCGGTGATCGGCGCTGACGACTCAGTCGTCATTCCTTACGGCCGTAACAACACCGACTGGGAAGTTGAACTGGGAACCGTGATCGGCAGGCCAGCAAAATATGTGGATGCTACTACCGCCCAGGACTATGTCTTCGGTTATGTAATCACTCTCGACATCTCGGATCGCGGCGGCCGCCCACCGGGAGGCAATGCTACCCGCTCGGACTGGTTCGTCGGCAAAGGCCATGACACCTTTGCGCCAATGGGACCCTGGATTGTACCCAAAGAGTTTTACGGTGACCCAATGGCTAATCTGGTGCAGACCCTTACTGTCGATGGCGAAGTAATGCAACGTGCTGAAGCCGGCGACATGATCCATTCCCTTTGGGAAATCATCGAGTACGGCTCATCTATTATCACGCTCTATCCTGGTGACGTAATCAATAACGGCACTTCGGGGGGAACCGGTATGGGTACGGCGGTAAGAGGAGAACAACGTTGGTTACAACCCGGTGAAGTTATCGAGGCGTCAATTGATGGTATAGGTTCGATGACGATCAATGTGGAAGCAGAAGCTCCTCCGGCTGGCGGTACCGGGTCTCGTCTGCCTCCCATCAGCACCTACCGCTAACTGCTGGCGCCTGACATGTATCACGGGATTCTGATTTAGTAAGGCCATTAGTTTGCTGACACTGGAATCCCTGTTCTGGCTCACACTGGTTGCTGGCATTGTCAGCTTCTGGTGGCAGAGCGACCGTATTAAGTCACTGGCCATGCAGCGGGTTTATCATCACTGCAGAAATCAAAATCTGCAGCTACTGGATCAAACCATGGTCCTCAAGGGCATAGGATTACAACGAGACGAGTCCGGCAGCCTGCGCCTGAGACGCCGATATACATTCGAATTTACTTCTACTGGAGAAATGCGCCATCAGGGATGGATCATCCTGCTTGGTAATTCCATAGTGTCGTTGGAGCTTGAACCTTATATCATTCCCGAATCAGACGAGCATCATCTGTAGTCGAAACGAATTGACCCAAGAGGCCAGGAAAGTAGACCAACAAGGCCAGTGCTCTGGCCACCACGTAGATGATCATCGCCCACCAAAGACCGGTAACAGCAAACTCATCGACGAGCAGCCAACAACAAATCAGAAAAACCGATAGTGAGTAAATCGCCGCCTGTCGCATCTGGTGGGTGTATGAAACACCGATAAAAATTCCGTCCAGTTGAAATGCGGGAAAAGAACATAAGATATAGATTACAGCCAGCCAGCTCATCTCCAGCGCCACCGGCCGTACCTCGGGTATATCGGTCAACAATGAAATCACCGGTCCAGCTACCACAAACAATGCCATCGCCAACAGCAATGCTGTGAGCCCCGCAAGCACCGAAGACTTCTTAACCGCAGCAAGAAATTCATCACGATTCTGCGCACCCAGCGCCTTACCTGCCAATGCTTCCACAACAAACGCGAAACCATCCAGAAAAAACGCGGCAAAGGAAATTAGTTGAAGAAGAATATGATTGGCAGCCAGAACGTCATTACCGAATTGAGCGCTTTGATTGGTGAAATAGGCAAAGGAAAATACCAGAAGCAATGTCCTCAACATGATGTCGAAGTTTGCCGACATCATGCGGGAAATTTTTTCCCGCTGAGTGATCATGTCTGACGGCCAGAAGGGTTCGCCTTCCATACAGGTAGAACTCAGTTGCCGCACAACAACAAAACCCGCTAGCAATGCTGTCGTCCACTCAGCAACCACAGTCCCCAGCGCTATACCAGTCGCTCCCATTGCGAGAACTCCGGCAAACCAGATATCGAGCGCTATATTCAGACCATTGAGAAAGAGTTGGAAGGCAAGCAATTGCCTGCTGCGGCCCAGACCAATCAACAGCCCCATGAGGACAAAATTGGAAAGGGTAGCGGGCGCACCCCAGATGCGAACTGAAAAATAGGCTTGTGCCGAATTTTCAACTTCTTCGCTTCCGCTCAACAACCCGAAGGCGATCCATTGAATCAGCACCTGCAGGACTATCAGAGAAACTCCGAGCACGACCGCTAACAACAATGCCCGGCCAAGCACAGCACGCACTTCCCTGTAATCTTCCGCACCGGCTTCCTGAGCAACGAAGCCGGTAGTACTCATGCGCAGAAAACCAAAACTCCAATAGACAAAGGAGAATATGAGTGCTCCTAAGGCAATTGCACCGAGATCTGTGACATCACCCACGTTGCCAATGACTGCCGTGTCCACCAGGCCGAGCATAGGCACCGCGGCATTGGCGATGATAATCGGCCAGGCCAGGTTGAGAATTTTGGAGTAGGAAGAATTACTGCTGGAAGACATGCAGTAATTTTATCAGTTGCCAGGCAGGGAATCGCTTACAGAAGAGAAAAAGAAAACCGGCCGCGATGCGGCCGGCTCGATTTTTTAACTTAGTTTGTTTAGTCGTTGGTCACTATATGAATATCACTATTCACGGTTTCGAGATAAATCCGATCACCCCCACCGTTTATGTCACCGCGACCAATAATATCGCCGTTATCGTCCTCATTTATTGTCAGAGGAAAATCGGTATAAATGCGATAATCGCCTCTCGCTCTGCGGGACACTTCGAGGTCAGCGACGATAGAAGCACTATGGTCTCCTGGAATTCTCACTGTCACATCACCACCGGCTGTTTCCAATTCCACTGATGCATCCCGGGATCCTGCATATGAAGCCAGTTCTGCATCAATGCGTCCCCCGGCAGTATCGGCACGGATGGGTCCAACTGCCTGACGAATGGTAATACTGCCGCCGGATGTATCCGCCGTTACGGAACCGCCACTACGTTCAATCTCGATATTCCCACCGGAAGTATCAGCCTCAACGCTGGTTTCACTTCCTTCAAGGTAGATATTGCCACCGGATGTATCGGCGATTACCGGACCCACTGCCCAGGCTGCACGAATAGTGCCGCCCGATGTATCGAGTTGCACCCTGCCGGAACCCTGACCGACGGTGATATTGCCGCCGGAGGTGTCTGCCAGCATGTCACCGCCCACATTACCGATCATTATACGACCACCGGAGGTATCTGCTTCTGCATCACCGGTCACATCACCAATCTGGATACTGCCACCGGAGGTGTCCGCCGTAACATCACCATCTACATTGCCAATCTCGATACGACCACCAGAAGTGTCGGCGTATACAGTACCCGTTACCTCGCCTATCTGAATGCTTCCGCCACTGGTGTCAGCTCTGACATCACCGGTAATATCCTCGACTGTTATCCGGCCACCACCGGTATCCAGATCGACGCTATAAACATCAGGCACATCGACCTCGAACTCAATTCTTGAAGAGAATGAACCAAAGCCAAATATTCCACGGCTTCTTTCTGCTTCAGCTAACACATAAACATCGTCGCCCTGCTGTTCAAAACTCACTTCAAAATTATCTGCATTCCTGATACGAACCCGCACTGTGTCCTGATCCCAGGTTCTGACCTCGATTGAACCGGCATCGCTTCGCAGCCGCAGCTCACCACCCGCATCAACGCTAAACTCCTCATCGTAGTTATCAGCTTGCGCAAAACTCAGGCTGCTTACACTCAAGGCGGCAAACAATGCTACCGAGGACAGGCTTAGTGATTTAATTGTTGTCATGGTTTTTCCCTCTGACTAAATTCTCAAATGCTAAACGGCGTACCGGGCTACAGCACTGGCGACGTGTCTTCTTGCACGTTTAATTCTTCAATGATTACTCTCGATTGAGTGCGAATATATTCATTGCTATCCGCTTCCATCTTCTGACGAAATATATTTAACGTTTCTTCATCGCGATACGAAGCAAGGGCATTGAACGCTTCAACCCTGACTCCCGGGTTAACATCCTCACTCAGTGCAAATCGTAGTGCGTCACGAACTCTTTCCTGATCCGACAGGGCCACCAGGGATTGTACAGCCTGGTAACGAACGCCCGGGTTCTGATCGTTTGTTAATACATAGATCAGGGCTTCAAATACCTGATCACCGCTCACTACCGGCTGCAGTGCATTAATAGTGTCTAATCTGGAAGCACTATCAATATCGTTCTGCAGAGCTACTGCCATTAGCTGATGCACCGACTGATCCGCTACATTGCCACTAACCCGTGTTTCCGAAGCGAGTGAAAACGTTAGATCGATATCACCAGATGCTGCGTCATAGCTGTTCACAGTCATCTGATAAATTTCGTAGTCATCTTCATTGATCAGAGAAAGTGGCGTTGAGGCGTTAATGAGCTCAACATCCTGGGTTGAAGATACTATTGAAGTTGGATTTGCCGATGTTGGATCTGCTTGCTGCAGGCCAGGTCCAGATACCATGACACCCAGAACGAAAGTCATGGCCATGGCTGCTCCCTGGAAAGCAACAGTGAGTGGGCGTTCGGTCAATCCTTTAACCCACTGCTGAATAGAGAAGCGGGGACGAAGTTCTTTCTGCAGGTTCTGCCTTAGCAACCAGCGATTACCCTGCAATCGCTCTTCATCGATTCGTGGTTGAATGCCATGGGGAAAGGCACTGTCGAAGCGCTGCTCTTCCTCCAGCATGCTTTGCACATCCGGGTTGCTTGCCAATAGTTGCTCAAACTTTTCTCGACCCTCAGAATCCATATCTCCGTAAAGATATTGAATTACCTGTAGCTCAAGTTGTTCTCTATCAACTGACGTAGTCATCATGTCTTCCTCTACCGGCAGACTAATATCTAGTGATATTCCGCCAAATATTCTTTCAGTTTTTTCCGTGCTCTGAACAGAATTACTTTTACTGAGTTTTCCGAACAGCTCATCACTTCAGCTGCTTCTCTTAGTTTGAATCCTTGTTGATGACAGAGTACAAAGGCGATTCGCTCGCTGTCTGTCAGTTTTTTCATCGCTCTGTTGATCTGCACACTTAGCTCCGAGTCCATTGTGGAAGATTCTGGCGAACGACTTTCAACATATTGTTCCTGGTGCTCGTATTCTGCCTGTACCGCCGACATCTTCTGCCAGGTTCTTTTCAGCTTTCGGCGATTCGACAGCGCTGTATTTACGACTATCTTGTGGAGCCAGGTGCTAAACCGACTCTCCAGTTTAAAATTGGGTAAGGCTCGGTATGCTGCCAACATGGCATCCTGGAAGATGTCGTTGGCATCGTCGGGGGTATGGGCGAAGCCTGCAGCTACTGCCAGCATTTGCCGCTCCAGGGTCATCACCAGGCGCTCAAACGCAGCAATGTTCCCGGTCTGGGCAGAACGCACCAGTTCTTCTTCTGTTTCCTGCAGCACTTGCTTCCCCGCCAGCAAAATTGCCTCAATTTACAACATTAGAGGCTGCAGACGGAAAAATGGTTAACAGGTATTTCGCTTGACAGCGTGGAAAAGGATCAGGAAACGAGACTCATGGGGTTGATTCTGACGTTTCCTGATTAACTGCGGGGGTATGGTTTCTGTAAAATCTATAGTTTTCAGCTAGTTACTGGTGCTATTGGTGTCCTGACACTGGCAGTTCCTGCTTCGGCTACTGACCGAGCGCTGTTGCCGCTGACGAGCTTCCATGCGCATTTGCCGCCTCTCGCGGAGGGCCTGGCGTTCATCCTCAGTCAGGTTTTCCAGCCTTGCTTCGATCTGGCTGCGGCGACTTTCCCGCAGGCTTCTCTGTTCAGTTCTCAACTCTTCTCGCAATGCTTCAACACGGGCTTCGCGCTCAGCGATCTCGATACCGTCAGTCTCGTTGGTTTCGGTTTCTTCAACAGTTTGTGCCTGACTCAGGCCAGTGAGGCTGGCCCCTAGTACAAAGCAGGCAATCGGTTTGGTTAGTCTATTCATGGCAATTCTCTCCGCTCCCAGATTTCCGAACGTCAATCGTCAACAGGTACAACGCGAGAGATTGCCAAAGGTTTACATGTCTTCTTTTTCCAATTCAGCGCCGGTATCCACGCTGCTCTGCCTCTTCATGCGCCCCGCCTTAACCAGGCTCTCCCGTAACACAAATTCGATCTGCGCATTGACGCTGCGCAGATCATCGTTTGCCCAGCGCTGGAGAGCGGTGAGGATTTCCGGGTTTATCCTGAGTGGGTAAGTTTTGCGCTTCATGGCAAGCAGGATCGCTATGTCAGGTGTACAGGCTGCCTGTATTTACTACCGGTGATGCAGCGCTTTCACCGCAAAGTACCACCAGCAGGTTACTCACCATGGCTGCTTTGCGTTCTTCGTCAAGCGTCACAACCTGCTGCTCTGACAGTTCAGCAAGGGCCAAGTCCACCATGCCTACGGCACCTTCCACTATCTTCTTGCGAGCTGCCACAATCGCTGCGGCCTGCTGACGCTGGAGCATCGCATTGGCGATCTCAGGCGAATATGCCAGATGGCTCAGGCGTGCTTCAATTACTTCTACACCGGCTTTACTGAGTCGGTCCTGGACCTCTTTCTTCAGCAGCTCAGCCACTTCTTCCGGATTACTGCGGAGACAAAAGTCGGCGCCGTCATCGTCATAGCTATCGTAAGGATGGGTCGTCGCCAGATTACGTAGCGCGGCTTCACTCTGAATCTGCACATAGTTTTCATAGTCATCAACTTCAAACAATGCTTCGGCAGTGTCGACTACTTTCCAGACCACAACTGCCGCAATATCGATCGGATTACCGCTGCTGTCATTTACTTTCAGTGTTCCGGATTCGAAGTTGCGAACACGCAATGACACCTTGGCTTTCATATACAGTGGATTGGTCCATCGCAAGCCTTCGGTTCTTTCGCTTCCTACATATTGTCCGAATAACTGCATCACCCTGCCCTGGTTCGGCGCCACCATAAAGAATCCGAACCAGCAAACTACGACCACGATGGCGAACAGGATCAAAAGAATTTTAAGTGCCACAGGCAGCAATACGATTCCCACGATACTCAGCACGGTCAGTGCGAATAGAATCAGAATGCTCCAGTAGCCGTTGAATGTCCTGGCTTGTTTTTCCTCAATCATAGAATTTCTCCTTTGTCGCCCCTTGCCAGTCTTCTCCCAAGAATAAGGCAGGGCTACAAGCTATGTAGCATATTGATATCACATTGATATCATTTCAGGCAAGCGAAACCCGTTGAAAATCAATCCAGAAATATCACTATTATCGTGGGGATGTCAGGCAATCAGAGCCGTCTGGGCAATCATCAGTTGAGAACCAGCCAGCTAACTCAGGATGTAGATTTAAGAGGAGGAAAAACCTCGAACTTGCGGGTGTATAGTGTGCGCAGGATCAGATAGAGAGCTAGACCGATTGGTCCCGCCAAAAATGTAGGGATCAGACAAGGTACCACCATCCAGTGGGGAATATTGTTCTTCTGGGCGTCTCGAACTTCCCAACAACCCAGAAACAGATCGAATGCCAGATAATGGATAAATCCTGCTACGAGAATATAGGGATTGGAAAAACCCGCATTCAGTTCCGCTACCGAGCCAAAACCAGCTCCTTCCGGCCAGTTCGATAACTGGGAGAGCATCAGACCCAAGTAAACGATTCCGATGACGAAGGGGATTATTCCTGCACTGATTACCCCGAGAGTCCATTTCCACCGCGGCAAAAATACCAGAAGCAACCAGCCAGGCAGAACGAACATGTTACAGATGGATAGTATGAGATCGGCAGACATGGGACTCCCTCTTGGAGGCTTGTATCAGTGACAGCAAATTTAATGAGCGGTGGCGATCAGTTAACGAATTTCGAAAGGGTCCGTTCCGTAATGACTGTGATATTCACCCCTTTCCTTTTTAGCAACAGTGCCTTCTCAATTTTTCTGCCATGGCTGGTATACAGCCAATCCCTACTGGCCAGAGTACCAATGACAAGATAGTCCACGTCCTTGCTGACATTCGGAGATGTCTCTGCTCCCATGAGGCGAAGATTGGTGTCTACGGTGTTGCGGTCCCCGCTCACGAATTCGCCGGACAGACAAAATGTTGAACCGGTAACTTTCAGGTCATCCACCTGGTCTTCCCAGACTTCCGTTGAAGCCTCAAAGGCCGCATCAGAAGGTTCCGGATTAGTGCCGGTTATCTGGCGCACTGTTTTCATCAGGTCCTGACGCTCTTCTTCTGTAATAACACCATCTTCCAGCACAACATTTAGCCGATAAAGAATGGCGCTTGCAGGCCATTTGTCGCGGATAGATTCGTTTCGATGGAGCCAGTCGGACAGAGCCTCAACTTCCTGATCATTCAGCACGCCATCGGAAGCCACACCGGTGAGAAAGCCCACCAGTTCGTCTGCACGGCCAATTCCCTCTACCGGGTCATCCTTCCCGGCCTCCACTATGGCTTCTATCTTCTGTTGCATATGAACCAGTTCTTCAGCCGTAATAACCCCGTCCTGAAGCACTTCACCGACCTGGGTCAGAATATCCAGCACATCTTCATGGTCCTTAAGGGCGTCCTGGGACTGTAGCCAGGCGTCGAGGAAGAGCAATTCACGCTCGTTGAGTTTTTCGTCCGCTACAACACCGGCGAGTATCCCCTTCAAACCGTAGAGGGATTTCTCTTTTTCCCGGGTGAAACTGAACGCCTGAGACAGAGACTGACTGTCGAAATCTTTCGTGAGTGGCAAGGTAGGAAGCCCGTTGAATTTGTTAATTATTGTGACCAGCAATCATAAATCTTTCGATCATCGCTGTCGAAAACTGTGATGCGGACACAGCCTGGTTCGCAAAAATCACTTTAACTAGAATTTTCCCTGTAGCCCATTATTATAGTGGGAATATTCTGTCGGAGACCAGCTGGAATGCACGTGCTCCATTCTACTAGAGCAGCGGGTGAGGTAAACTTGCAGTCCAATCGAGATAAATCCATGACTGAAGCAAACAATTCAATTGAGGCACAGGCAGCTTATGATCGCTCCTTTCTGGCGAAGCTGTTTGCTGGTGATTATGGATTGGCGGTTACCTATTGGGCGCTTTACTTCATTGGTGCAGCTCTGTTCTTTGTAACGGGTAGCCAGGCCGTGGACGAGGAAAACTGGGTCACATTCCTGATCATCGTCGCCGCTATGTTCGCCTACACCATGCTGCTCATCCTAGGTATTAGAGCTGCCTATAATGGTCCGCAGTTATGGAAAGTGATCTCTCGAACCTCGTCCATATTCATGATTATTAATATCCTGGTGGGCATCTGCACATTGGGATTCATTTACTAGCACATTGAACTCTCAAATCTCAAATTCCTACTCTTTGGTAGTTAAGAAAGCCTGCCCTACCTGCGAATTGATCGAACCAATCATTCAGCAGTTAGCGGATACTGTTGATCTGCAGATTTTTGTTCAGGACGACAACAGTTTTCCAGCTGGTGTAGAAAGCAGCGATGATTCAACACTCGAATACTCCTATCACAACAAGATCGAAATAGTTCCGACACTGATAAGCTGGAAAGATGGCAAGGAAACAGGACGGATATTTGGCTGGGATCGCAGTCAGTGGCAGGACTTCACTGGTATCAATGAACTGGGCGCAAATCTGACAGCATTCAAACCGGGCTGCGGATCCATGACTGAGGATCCTGGCATGGCCGAAATACTAGCTGCCCGTTTCGCCAGTGCCGACCTGCACTCCCGAACAATCGAACTGGCTGATGCTGAAGATGAACTGGAAGCCTGCTTCGATCGTGGCTGGTCAGATGGTTTACCAGTTGTACCTCCGACACCGGTCAGGGTTATGCGTATGCTCTCTGCCACGGAGCGATCCCCATCCGAGATTATTGGCTCGGTACCTCCTGACTATGTGGAGTGCAGCGTTGAAAAGGTTGCCATCAATGCCGTGTTGGCAGGATGCAAACCCGAGTATTTTCCTACTGTGCTCGCGGTAGTGGAAGCTGCCCTGCAAGACAAATTCTGTATGCACGGTCTGTTGTGTACCACGTACTTTTCTTCGCCGGTTGTCATAGTGAACGGGCCAATTGTCAAAAGAATTGGCATGAACTCCGGTGGCAACGCCCTGGGACAAGGCAATCGGGCCAATGCCACCATAGGAAGAGCACTGCAGCTGTTAATCAGAAATGTCGGTGGTGGCAAACCCGGAGGTATCGATCGGGCGACTTTAGGTAATCCAGGAAAGTACACGTTTTGTTTTGCCGAAGACGAATCAGATACAGACTGGCCCTCTCTGGCCATGGACCGGGGATTTAGTCGGGAGGAATCCGTCGTCAATTTATTCGCCGGAGATGGGGTGCAACCTGTTTTGGACCAGCTATCGAGGGAGCCGGAGTCTCTGGCTCGCAGCATGGCCGCCAGCCTTCGCTCTGTCGCCCACGTGAAGAAGTTCGGCATGGCCGATGCAGTTCTGGTTGTTTGTCCGGAACATCGCCGCGTTTTTCGTGAAGGTGGTTGGGACAAGGAACGACTGAAGCAGGCGCTGTTTGATCAATTAATGACACCTGGCTCGGAACTGATGAGTGGTGTGGATGGCATCAACGAGGGTATGCCGGAAAAACTTAGGGACAAATTACTGAACAAGTTTAGAGATGATGGCTTACATATAGTCACTGCCGGCGGCACCGCTGGCATGTTCTCTGCCATCATTAGCGGATGGGTTGCCTCTGGAGAAAAAGGCAGCCAACTGGTTTCACAAGTCATCAATGAAGGAGATTGAAATGAGTAATCTCACTATGCTGGATCCCACCAGCGAGCTAAATCCTGCGGAGCGACAGCTCTTGCCCCGCCTGGACGAGCTCGCGGGAGCGACCATCGGCTTACTGGACATATCCAAACCCAGAGGAAAGGAATTTCTCGACGAGATTGAAAAGCAATTAGTGGAACTGGGAGCGACTGTAAAGCGCTACACCAAACCCACTTTTGCACGAGTCGCTCCCCGAGAACTTAATCAGAAAATCAGCGTGGAGTGTGACGCTGTCATAGAAGGATTGGCCGACTGAGGTTCATGTACCTCGTGCAGTTTGCATGACATCATGGATTTGGAAAGTCGAGGACTCCCTTCCGGTTTTGTTGCTTCAACGGAATTTGTAGAAGCAGCGAACGCACAGGGTAATTCATTGGGGATTCAACCCGCCAGTGTATTCGTGCCCCACCCTATTCAGGATCGCAGTGATGCCGAAATGGCAGATCTTGCAAAAGCTGCCATAGCGTCTGTTATCGCTCTGGTGGCAAAGTCGTAACAAACGGAGAAACAAATGAGTAAAGAAGCTGTAATCGTATCTACTGCCCGCACGCCGATCGGTAGAGCATATCGCGGAGCATTTAATGATACTGACGCCCCTACTCTGGGCGGTCACGTAATCGCTGAGGCGGTTCGACGCGCGGGCATCGAGCCGGGTGAGGTAGATGATGTGATTATGGGCTGCGCTATGCAGCAAGGTACATCAGGATACAACATCGGCCGCACCGCTGGAGTCGCTGCCGGTTTACCCAGTAGTGTTTCAGGCATGAGCATGGACCGTCAGTGTGCTTCCGGCATGATGGCAATATGCACCGCCGCAAAACAAGTCGTTGAAGACAACATGCCAGTGGTAATCGGAGCTGGACTTGAGTCTATTAGTCTGGTGCAAAACGACCACCGCAATAGCTTCCGTGCACAATCAGAATCAGTGACTTCTAAGTCTGAACACGCCTATATGTCCATGTTGGAAACTGCTGAGGTAGTAGCCAAACGCTATAACATCAGTCGCGACCAGCAGGATGAGTACGCCCTGCAGAGCCAACAGCGCACGGCCGCTGCGCAACAGGCAGGAGCATTTGATGATGAACTGGCACCTCTGGCATCGAAAATGGTTTTCGTTGACAAGGAAACAAAAGAACAGAGCATTCACGATACGCTTCTGGAAAAAGACGAAGGCAATCGCCCGACAACTACGCTTGAAGGACTGAATGGTTTAAAGCCAGTTTTTGAAGGCGGTGTAATTACTGCGGGCAATGCAAGTCAACTCTCCGATGGTGCATCTGCTTCCGTGGTAATGGATAGCAAGTTGGCAGAACAGAAAGGACTACAGCCACTGGGTGCCTATCGCGGTATGGCAGTCGCTGGCGTTGAGCCTGACGAGATGGGCATCGGTCCGGTAAAAGCTGTACCGAAGCTATTGGAACGCTTTAATCTTTCCATGGATGACATTGGTTTATGGGAACTCAATGAAGCGTTTGCCGTACAGGTAATTTACTGCCGTGATGAATTAGGTATTCCCAACGAATTACTGAATGTAAACGGTGGAGCTATTTCCATTGGTCATCCGTATGGAATGAGTGGCGCCCGCATGGTGGGTCATGCCCTCATCGAAGGTCGGCGTCGCGGCGCCAAGTATGTTGTCTGCACCATGTGTGTAGGCGGCGGCATGGGAGCTGCTGGATTATTTGAAGTTTACTAGTCCGGCAAACCTGAATTGTCATTGATAATCTGGTTCTTATCTTTCGGAATTGCCCGCCATTGATTCAATGATCTGACTGGGTTAATGTCAGTGTTCCAGCCCGGTCATCAAAGCTAAAGCCCGGAATCTCCGGGCTTTTTTCTATCTACTATTTAGCTGGCAGTGGAATTAACAGAAGAGTAAACCATGATCAAACTCTCACGATTAACCGTTTTCAGATCCCTTGCTCTCAGTCTTGCGCTGTCAGGTGGAAGTTTTAGCCAGGCTCAGGATCCCGTGCGCATTGCTTTCATGGACCCTCTTTCTGGCACCTTCGCTTCGGTGGGCAATAGCGGATTAAAACAATTGCAGTACGCCGCTGATCGTTTGTTTAACTCACAAGGCGGAATTCTGGGCGGACGCATGATCGAAGTCGTGCCACTGGACAACAAACAGAGCCCTACCGAAACTCAGATCCAGTTTCGCCGGGCCGTCAGTGAAGGAATACGCATTATTTTTCAGGGCAACAGCTCAGCTGTGGCGAACACGTTAAATTCAACCATCAGTCGGCACAATCGTCGCAATCCCGGGCAGGAAATCCTGCAGATAAATTATTCGGCTGTTGATCCAATTCTTACCAATGAAGAATGCAGCTTCTGGCATTTTCGGTTCGACGCCCACGCGATAATGAAACTGAATGTGCTGACCGACTACATCGCCGAAATTCCAGACATCAAGAAGATGTACATCATTGGGCAGGACTACTCATTCGGTCAGGTAGTGTCAGACACTTCAATTGAACTACTGCGTGAAAAACGCCCCGACATCGAAATAGTAGGAAACGAATTTCACCCGATCGGTCAGGTGAAAGACTTTACCCCCTATGTAACCAAGATCGTTTCATCCGGCGCCGATGCAGTCATCACCGGAAATTTTGGTGCCGATATGGTGTCCCTGGCTCGTTCGATAATCGACAGTGGATTGGATATCCCAATTTATACTTTCTATGCTGCCTACGATGGCATCACAGCAACTCTGGGTGCCGACGGAGTAGATAAGATTCGTCTAATTCACAACGATGCAAGCAATCCTTATCCCACTGAAGAACGCCGCGAGTACATCAGGGAATTTAAACGCCGTAATCCAAACAACGATATGACCCAACCTCGCATCACTAACGCATTGCAAATGGTTGTGGCAGCGATGGAGCAGTCCCAAAGCACAGACCCTTACGATATAGCGCTCGCCCTTGAGGACATGAGATTCACCAGTTTAAGTGGCGAGGAATTGTGGATGCGCGCGGACGATCACCAGATCTTTCAGTCACTCTTTATTTCAGTACACACCGATCAGAATATTGAGTTTGATGCAGATAACTCGGGCTTCGGACTGTACAGGGAGTATTCAGTTCCCGCTGAAGACACTATCATAGAGACCAGTTGCCGAATGCGTCGACCAAGACGCTAAACAGAGTTGTGATAAACAAGTAGTATCTGTTTCATGCTGGAAGTTTTCCTATTCTCCACCCTTAATGGCCTGGTTACCGGGCTCTTGCTTTTCATGTTGGCCAGTGGCCTTACTCTGATTTTCAGCATGATGGGTGTGCTGAACTTTGCCCATGCAAGTTTTTATATGTTGGGCGCATACTTCGCGTACTCCATATCCCTTCATCTGGGATTCTGGGCTGGCCTAATACTCGCACCATTAATAGTTGGGATACTTGGCGCCCTGGTAGAGCGCTACGCTCTGAGAAGAGTGCATGCCCATGGCCATGTAGCGGAGCTGGTATTCACTTTCGGTCTGGCATTTCTGATTGAAGAAGCTGTACAACTTTTCTGGGGGCCCGATACCAAGAACTATCAATCACCCGATATCCTGGACTTCCCATTGTTTACACTATTTGGTCAGGAGTTTTCAGCTTACCGTGGTTTCATGATCGCGATTTCAATCGGAATATTCATCGGTCTCTATTACGTTCTGACCCGTAGTCGCATTGGTATCATCATACAGGCCGCAATTACCCATCCCCATACCGTGGCGAACCTGGGACACAATGTCCCTTTTATCTTCATGGGGGTTTTCGGTGTTGGAACTGCGCTTGCAGGTGTCGCCGGAGTTATAGCCGGGCCCGTGCTGACAACCTTTCCTGGTATGGCTGTGGTTCTGGGTAGCATAGTATTCGTTATCGTCGTGATTGGAGGACTGGGCTCTCTGGGTGGGGCATTTATTGCCTCTCTGATGATCGGACTTCTGCAGAGCTACGCCATCGCATCCAACGCTGGCATGCCGGATCTATTGAATCTGTTGGGAATGGAATTCCCACGAGACCATCCTCTTACTGATTTGTGGACCCTCACCCTGCCACAAATTGCACCTGTCCTTCCCTTTTTACTACTGGTACTGGTGCTGATCTTCAGACCAACCGGCATCGCAGGTAAACGGGAACAATGAAAGCAGTCATCGCGAAAGCAGCGATTTGGATTGGCTATTTAGCGGTTCTTTTATCACTGCCGATGTTTTTCGATTCGGTACTGGCAATCACCATTTTCAATCAGATGGCCATCGCCATCGTCTTTGCCCTCAGCTATAACATGCTGCTGGGACAAGGCGGCATGTTGTCCTTTGGTCATGCAGTCTACTTCGGCCTCGGTGGTTTCATGGCTGTACATGCTCTGGTCATGATTGAATTTGAAACCGTCTACATCTCGATCATATACATACCACTGGCCGGTGGATTGACTGGACTAATCGCCGCCCTGTTTATTGGTAGCTTCTCCACCCACAAAGCCGGCACAGTATTCGCCATGATTTCACTGGGAATTGGTGAACTGGTAGCAGCCTCCTCTCTGATTTTTGTCAGTTTCTTTGGAGGCGAAGCCGGAGTGAGTGCCGATCGCACTTTCGGTCCGCCTTTCTTTGGTGTGGAATTTTTTCAGGATGTGGAAATTTATTATCTTGCCGCTGCCTGGGTATTCATCGCCACACTATTTATGTATCTGTTTACCCAGACTCCCGCTGGAAGAATGGCCAATGCTGTTCGTGATAATCCTGAGCGCGCAGAATTTATCGGTTACAGTGCACGCAAAGTACGTTTTATTTCTTTCTGTGCTTCCGGCTTTTTCGCCGGCATTGCAGGTGGCCTATTCGCCCTGAACTACGAATTCATCACTGAAGAAAATTTAAACGCCGTTACGTCCGGACGGGTATTGTTAATGGCTTACATCGGCGGGCTGGGTTATTTCATTGGCCCCATCATTGGCGCTGTGGTTTTAACCCTGATGAATTCATTGCTTAGCAATTACACCGAGCTGTGGATGCTCTATCTGGGTATCATGTTCGTGTTGACAGTGTTGTTCCTGCCCCGGGGATTCGCCGGTTTCATTATGATGCATCGTACTGTCTGGATTCAGGGGAGAATCAGGAGCCTGCTAATTCCCTATATACTTACGGGACTGCCTGCTCTGATTTTTGCTTTCACCTGCATTGCTATGATTGAAATGCTGCATCATGGCGAAGAAGCGTTTCACTATCTTGGCCTGACATTAAATTCAGGAAACTTGTTGCACTGGATCGCCAGCGTTTTAGTAGCTGCTGCCGCCTACTATGGCTGTAGATATTCGCTGCCACAATTACAAAGTGCCTGGGAAGCAGCAAATCATATAGAGAACACAATCCAGGAAGAACCTGGTGAGGGGAAAGCTGAAGGATGAGCATTCTCTCACTGAAAAGTGTCAACAAACATTTCGGTAATACCGAAATTATTCGCAATGTCAGTCTCGATATAGAGCAAGGTGAGCGGCATGCGATCATTGGGCCAAATGGCGCAGGCAAGTCCACTCTATTCCATTTAATAAGCGGTAAATACAAAGTAAGCAGTGGTGTAATTTCATTCAAGAACTCTGAGATTCAGAATAAGGCCCCCTTTGACATCGCTCGTTCAGGTCTCGCCCGCAGTTTTCAGGTTACCAATATTTTTCCCCGTCTCAGCGTATTTGAGAATATTCGTTGCGGTCTGCTGTGGAACGCTGGCTTTGGTTATTCGTTCTGGCATTTATTGGGAAGGCAGGATCACTTGAATCAACAGGCAATGGAACTGCTGGAGCAAATCGGACTTACTGACAGAGCTGAATATCCGGCGGGAGAACTGGCCTACGCGCAACAGAGAGCACTGGAACTCGGCATTGCTATAGCCAGTGGCGCGGAACTCATTATGCTTGATGAGCCTGTGGCTGGTATGAGTCACAGCGAAGCTGAAAGCGCTGTCGCCCTGATCCGCAAGATCACCGAAGGAAAAACTTTGGTGATGGTGGAGCACGACATGAACATCGTGTTCGATGTGGCTGACCGTATCTCTGTACTGGTGTATGGCGAAATCATTGCCAGTGACACTCCACAGGCGATACGCGCCAACCCAAGAGTCCAGGAAGCCTACCTGGGTGAAGTAGCCAATGGCACGGAAAATTCCGGCACGGGAGAAACTTCCCATGCTTGAAGTGAAGGAACTGCACGCCTACTACGGCAAGAGTCACATCCTGCAGGGAGTTAATTTCAGTGTTCGGGAAGGGGAAATCGTAAGCTTACTCGGCCGCAATGGTGTGGGAAGATCCACTACAGTCAAAGCCATTATGGGAGAAGTGTCACCCCAGGGATCAATACTATTCAAGGGCGAGGAAATTGCTGGCAGACCCAGTTTTGAAATTGCCCATCGCGGACTGGGCTATGTGCCAGAAAACAGGGATATATTTCCAACCCTCACTGTCAGGCAGAATCTCGTGCTAGGCAGCAAGAGCAATCAACGGAGTGGGCGCTGGTCTATCGAAGAAATATTTTCCATGTTCCCCAATTTAGCGGAACGTGCCGATGTTCCAGGCGGGGTATTGAGCGGTGGCGAGCAACAGATGCTCTGCATGTGCCGAACTTTGATGGGTGATCCTGACATGATTATGATCGATGAGCCCACTGAAGGCCTGGCGCCAAAGATTGTAGAGCAGGTAGGAAACCTGCTGGAAGAAATTGCATCAAGAGGCACATCCATATTATTGGTAGAACAAAAACTATCTGTTGCGATGCGAATATCTCACCGACTCTATGTAATGGGCCATGGCAAAGTTGTTTACGAGGGTACGCCAGCCAGTCTGATGCAATCCGACGAAATACGCGCAGAATGGCTGGAAGTGTAGCGTTGCATTACAGAGTCATCAGCAATATCCGATAACCTTCGCCTTTCTTGGATAAGTAGACAATTAATTCGCTCTAAATCGCAGCTTGCGTTCGAACACTGAGCCCCTCTCCTTCCAATAAAGCTCGCAGTACATTTTCGACAATTTTATGCCCCACTGCTCCATCCAGACTCATTATTGACTCCGGGTGAAACTGCACAGCAGAAATCGGTAGTGAATCATGTTCGATAGCCATTACGTGACCATCGTTGGTGACTGCTGTAACCCGTAAGCATGCCGGTACATTATCAGCTACCAATGAATGATATCGCCCGGCATTGAAGCTCTCAGCTATGTCCTGAAACAGATACCCGCCAGAATGATTAACAATAGACGTTTTTCCATGCATGGGATAATCGAGGGTGGCTAGCGTGCCGCCAAAGTATTGCACCAGCCCTTGTAATCCAAGACATACGCCAAAAATCGGCAGCTCTCTTGCCAGGGCCGTGGCTATGGTCTCCTGCATTTGAAAGGTACTGGGCTCAGATGGTCCCGGTGAGAGAATGACCAGATCCACTGAATTCTCTTTGAGGTATTCTCTTGCTGCCTCAGGTCTTAGCGTAAGCAGGTCGACTCCATACATGCGGAAATAGGCTGCAAGGTTGTGAACAAACGAATCCTGATGATCCACCATTAACACCTGTAGTCCGCGTCCCAGATCAGACTCTATGGATGACAGAGGATTTTCGGATTTAATTTGCGAGTTACCACGCACTGCGTCCAACAATGCTGAAGCCTTCAATCTGGTTTCACGCTCTTCCGCTTCCGGATCGGAATCTGCTAACAAGGTTGCGCCGGCTCTGATTTCAGCCACACCATCCTTGATGCACATGGTACGCAGAGTCAAACCAGTATTAAGATTGCCATTGAAGCCCATATAACCCAGCGCACCGCCATACCAGCGACGAGGGGACTTCTCATATTGTTCTATGTATTGCATCGCCGCTAATTTTGGCGCCCCTGTTACCGTAACCGCCCAGGTGTGAGCTAAAAACCCGTCCAGAGCATCCAACTCCGGCTTCAACTGGCCTTTTACATGATCGACTGTATGTATCAGTCTTGAGTACATCTCTATCTGACGACGACCAACAACGTTTACAGTTCCAGGGACGCAGACCCTTGCTTTATCATTGCGATCTACATCTGTACACATGGAAAGCTCTGACTCATCTTTTTCAGAATTCAGGAGAGTCATAATTTGCTTCGCGTCATCGATAGCATCATCACCCCTTCTTATAGTTCCGGAAATCGGACAGGTTTCAATCTGTCTGCCATCGACTCTCACGAACATCTCAGGTGATGCTGCGACCAGATACTCCTGTTCCCCCAGATTCATCAAAGCGCCATAGGGTGCAGGATTACTCTTCTTGAGTCTAAGAAACACTTCAGCGGGAGAATCCTTACAGGGTTCGAAGAAACTTTGTCCCGGGACTACTTCGAAGAGATCACCACGATGGAAATACTCCAGCGCTCTGCTTACATTTTTTGCGAATTCGCCAGGTTCATGATCACAGTGGGACTCAACATGAATTGCGGGCGCATAATTTTCCGTTGTTCCCTGTCGACGAAAGCCCCCTGTAGTTTCATGCCGATTCTCAGAATTCCAACTACGACAATTAAATTCGTAGTTGTAGCAAATGGTTTGCTCAGCCCGGTGATCGGCAACAGTAATCTGGTCCGGCAGGTACAGCACCAGATCTCGTTGTTGTGAATCCCGATTCTGAAATCTTTCCACATCTTCAAACTGAAAAGTCAGATCGTAACCAAGGGCTCCATATAGCCCCAGATAGGAATCCTGATCGCTTCTGAAGCAGTCAATAATTTCACGTAAAAGAGAAAATACACTGGGACGACGGGAGCGCATTTCTTCTTGCCCAAGAAACTGCTCTTCATCTACCCGAATTAGCAGACGAGTGGATGAGTGTTCCTGTGTTGATATATTGCTATTGCCGATCAATGCGAAATGCAATTCAGGTAACAGCACTTCGCCGCGTCGATTCAGCGCAGAAATTTCAACCTCACGATCTCTGGCGACTATCACCAGGGGTGGGTTGATAAATCCTATATCCAGTCTTGTGTAACGTCCCGGGTATTCAAAACTCGAGGCCAATAGCACTCCGCGATTCGCGTTTAGCGCCAACGCCAATTCCTCGGTAGCAGTTTTGTAATCCAATAACTGAGCGCTACGCCTGACCTGAATTCCGCTGGCGCATTTATATTGAACTTGTCGAAGGGCTTGCATTGCCATGCTCCTGTATCAGAGGTCGATCAGAGCTATGGCAAGAGGTGTGTTTTGAAGAGCAATAGACCGCCATAACCCTGGGCGGCCAATCGATGAAATTAGTTCTTTTTCACCTGGCAGCCCGAAAAATCAAACCACCAGAAGTAAAATTGGGTATTCATAGGGGCGCGATGATGCGGCAGCACTCAATTGAAGTCAAGCCATGACTGCGGGTACGTGTCTTAAGCCCTACGGCCTGCCGAATTAGGTCTAAACTAAATAGTGAGACACCCAATATAGGATGGGGCCGGGAAAATGATCAATTTCCGACATATATATTGTTATATTTCAAGCACTTAGAGGATTCAAGGAAAGCTGGTTTACGCGCAGAAATCGCTAGTTGTGGGAGCTTAATTGCATTTAGCGATGCGTTAAACGGGTTTTCAGGGACAGAATTTCAATGAATCCCAATTTTCGAACCAGAATAGCCATCACGGCCTGTGCTGTGTCGGCGGTAGCAACCGTCCTGTTTCTCAATTACCGCTGGTCACTGCAACATGAATTAGACCTCATTGCGTCAAACTACAACTCTCTGCTGCATGGTTCCCTGCATGTTGTGGAAGCCTATCTAGGGCAACCCGGGCTTGAAATTGACCTGGCTTTCCGCGCTCAAATAATTCAGGAGTTAAGCAGTCACCCACATATATCCAAGGTACATATCAGCAACAGTGATGGCCTGATCCTTCATAGTACCGTGGCAACTGAAATTGGCAGCAACTGGATTCAAAATGACAGCGAAATTCGAAACCTGAGACCAGTAGCTGATTCATCAAGGTTTCAGACTTTTCAGAACTCGGACTCTATCCACGTAGCTCTGCAACGATTGTGCACGGAATCCATGTCAGTGCCTTGCGAAATGCTCTATCTGGAAGCAGACAGTGGCTATATTCTGCAACAGGCTCGTAGAGACCTTCTGGGCAATATGTTTGCATTTGGCCTGGCGACTGTCCTCTGCGTCATCGCCATTCTTTACATGTTACAAAGAAGAATCTTTCTACCCGTGCGTCGCACCATTGCCAACCTGGATGATTTTGCAGATGGCGATCACAACTTACGCTGTTCGCCAAGTGGAACCTGGGAACTTCGTTCTCTCGTACATAGTGTGAATAAATTGTTTGATCATATTCAACTAAACGAGAAAAGCCTGCTCGAGAAGCAGACTATGTATGCAGCGCTTCTGGAAACCATGGGTGATGGACTGATCACCCTACAACCAGACGGCAATATTGTCTCTGTTAATGGTGCCGCCGAACGTCTGCTGGGATTCAAACGTCGGGAATTGTCTGGCACCAACATTTCCAAGGTGTTCGCCGAACTGGAGCTTGATGCTTCAGAAAAATTTTCACTGCAGAAATATGTGGAAGAAAATTCCAGCGAGAAGACAGATTCTCATTGGGAAGTATCCATGCGATGCAAAGATGGCGCGACGATTCCTGTGCGAATGTCGATTCGTAACATGATAATTGACGATAAGGAAACATATATATGCGTCATCGGCAGTATCGCAGACATAAAGAAAATGGAGAAAGAACTACTGGAGCTCAACAGACAACTTTCCCATACTAACGAACAATTAGAAAAATCAGTCATCACAGATAGTCTTACCGGGCTGTTCAACAGGCGGCACTTCGACACTACCTTTGGCAAAGAACTGGCACGAACGACACGCCAGGACTCAGCATTGTCCCTCCTGATAGTCGATATCGATTTCTTTAAACAATACAACGACCGTTATGGGCACTTGCTTGGTGATGATTGTCTTTCCAGAGTGGGAGAAGCGATGACGCAGCTGTTCCAGCGAGGCGGTGACCTGCCCGCTCGTTATGGAGGTGAAGAATTCGCCGTGGTACTCCCTGGTTGCGATGAAATAGAACTGCAGGAAAGAGCAGAAACTCTTCGCACGAGGATAGAAAGTCTCGGAATGCCCCATGCAGGCTCAAAAGTAAGCGACGTGGTAACAGTCAGCATCGGCGCCATAACCTACAAACCCTCAGCCGGAGGCGTGGTTGCTCCCAATCCAAGAGAGCTATTCAAGGAAGCCGACAGAGCCTTGTATAAGGCCAAAGCGAATGGCCGGAATAGAGTTGAATTTGCTGGCCTCTATCAGTCTTTACATATTCCGGGTCACACCCGGCCTTTGACAAAGCCATCAATCAGCCGCTAGCTGCTCAGCTTTTTACTACCCTGTAAACCCTGATCCATCGTGCTTACTTTAAACGAAGCGGGAGTCCTGCCTGCCGACAGAGTTCAACTTCAGACAATCCCAAAGAAATCGTGCAATGCCCGTTGTTTTTGGTCAGCATTCAGAGATAGTCTTGTGTAATCACAATAAGATCAGGTACTCAGCATGACCAGGTTATACCAACGCTCCGCCATCCGATCCCGTGAACTTCTCATTCTCTTTGTTGTTTTTATCTTCACCAGCAGCTCCTTCGCTGCAGAACTTTCCCGTGTGCGGCCAGAGCGTGTTGGCATGTCCTCCGCACGACTTGAGCGACTGGATACAGTCCTGAATTCTTACGTGGAAGATGGCCTGGTGGCAGGTCAGGTGGCGCTAGTTCTGAGGAATGGTCGTATAACCTACTCCGCCGCAAATGGTATGCGGAATAAGGAAGCTGGTATAGAGATGACAGAAGACACTATTTTTCGTATTGCCTCACAAACCAAGGCAATCGTGAGTACTGGCATCATGATCCTGCATGAACGGGGCGAACTCGATATCAGCCACCCCTTGAGCCGCTACATTCCTGAATGGGAAAACATGCAGGTCGCTATTGATCAGGAAGATGGAGGTTATACGCTTGAACCTGCTCGCCGACCTATCACTATTCGCCAATTGCTGACTCATACTGCAGGCATGAGCTACGGCGGCGGTCCGGCACAAAAAGCCTGGGAGGAAGCCGGTTTCCAGGGATGGTATTTCGCTAACAAGGGAGAACCTATCCTCGCCTCTATAAAGCGTATGGGTTCACTCCCCCTTGATGAACATCCCGGCGAACGCTGGATTTATGGATACAACACCGACATCCTGGGGGCAGTAATCGAGGTTGCCAGCGGAACTGATCTAAACAGTTTTCTTCAGGAAGAAATATTCGAACCCCTGGGGATGCAAGATACACATTTTTATCTGCCTCAGGAAAAAGCGGATAGATTGGCTGTGGTTTACCAACCGGGACAAAATGGCGTAGAAGCCATTCCTGTTAAAGACGGTATGCGTAGCCAGGGGCTGTATGTAGAAGGGAGCGGACCTAATATCAGTTATTCCGGAGGTGCCGGTCTTCTTTCCACAGCCCACGACTACGCACGCTTTCTGCAAATGACTCTTAATGGCGGTGAGTTGGACGGCAACCGGATATTGTCCCGCAAGACTATAGAGTTGATGACGACTGATCATCTGTCTGGCAAACCATTTCGGGAAGGCCAGGGATTCGGGTTGGGTTTCTTCGTGGTTACTGATTTAGGTGCCAGAGGTTCGCTGGGCTCAGAAGGCGAATACGGATGGGGTGGTGCTTATCACAGCACTTACTGGGTCGATCCTGAAGAAGAGCTCGTTGTTGTTTATATGACCCAGCTAATTCCAGCAACCGGAATAGATGATTACAGCAAACTGCGCAGTGGTATCTATCAAGCCATAATTGACTAGGGAGCTCACCTAAGATGAAACGACTGGTTACTCTGTTTATCTCACTTCTGCTTATACAGCAATCCCAGGCACAACTCGCGTCACCAAATAGCAACGGCATTCGCTTTGGCCACGTACATTTAAATGTGGCTAACGCTGAGGAACAGGCAGCACTCTGGACTGAGCATTTCGGTGGCGAACAAATTACCCTTGGCACACAAATCGCCATCCGTTATCCAAACATGCTGTTGGTACTGCGCGAGCAAGAACCAACCATGGGTTCCAGAGAAACAGTGATGGATCATTTCGGATTCAAGGTGCGGGACATCCAGACCTTCATTGATAAGTGGGAAGCTGCGGGACTGGAGATGGGCAGAGTATTCACCGGAGCGGAGGGACAAACCAACGCCTATGTGACTTTCCCCGGTGGTGCCTATGTCGAATTGCAGGAAGATCAGAGCCTTCCAGACTACATGTATGGCTACCACATCCACTACTTAACTCCCGGATACGAAGAACTACTGGACTGGTATACCGAAATACTTGACCTGAAAATCCGACCCAGGGGAAGCATCGCAACTACCACCAACGTTCCCGGCATGAATATGAGTTTTGGAAACTCGAATACAGAGCGTGCGTCCTCGGCGGGCGCAGCCATCGATCACATAGGTTTTGAGATCGACAATCTGGAAGAATACTGCCGCTTGCTTGAATCCCGTGGCGTGGTATTCGATCGGCCTTATAGCAAAATAGAATCCCTTAATCTGGGCACTGCCTTTTTCACCGATCCGAGGGGAGTTGTTGTCGAACTAACAGAGGGCTTGGCAGAGCTTTAACAGGTTGATCTGGGCAAACCCTACTGACGCGGTAGCACCTTGGCCAGAAGCTCAGTTGGCGAAGGTATTTTTTGATGCTTCGCCAACTCAACCCCCAGCCAATACCCCAGATAGGCAATCAGAATCCACACCAGAATGGAATCCGCTGGCCAGTAACTAAACCATAAGAACGCCTGAATAATATTACCCAACTGATCCATCAGAAAACCCAGAATTGCTTCTACGATTCCCCGGGGCGTGGCATCTGCATCCAGCACAGGATTCATGAAAAGCCCGACTATTTCACCCACCTCTATTACCAGAAGCGTCCAGAATCCTGCCAGGCCATAGAATCCACTTCCGAACCACATCCACTTATCAAAGAAGAAATTTTTCTTCCCGTCTATTCCACGACGTAAAGATTTGTCGAGCTTTTTTAACTCTTTCAGTTTTTGAGTAATAGCCTCGTGGTCGTCCTGATGGTCAATATCACCGGACACAAATAACCAGGAAAAAAGCACCCAGCTCAGCACCACCAGCGGCAAGCCGAGCATCATAATGGCTCGAAGGAGATCTTGACCCTCTATCAATTGATTCGCTCGTGTCGAGAATTACTTTTCGAAGCGAGCTTCCTGGGGCATCAATGCTGCGCGAATAGCTGAACCCCATATAAGATTGCCCATCGGATTGAGGTGCAAATTATCGTCGACAAATATATCCGACATAACTTTACCATCAGCTTGCAGGAACGGGCTGGCAACATCTACGTAGTAAACCAGGGGATCTTTCGCTGCGAGTGCTTTATATCGAGCGCTGACACTCTGGGCTTCCTTCCAGACATTTTCCCTGGAAACACTGGGCTTCACAGACAATACATAGATTCGCGTTTCCGGAAGGTCGTCATGAATCCTGGCCACTATCTGTTCCAATTGCCCGATAATTGTATCCTCAGGAATACCAAATGCCGTGTCATTATCGCCCTCGTAGATAAGAATCGCCCGGGGTTTGTAACGCAGAGCAACCCGATCCAGGTGATGCAGTACATCTCCCATTACGCTACCGCCAAAACCTCTTGGGATTACAGTCAGAGGGGCCAGAGCCTTAACTGATTGCTCATTCCAACGGGCTATACTGGAACTGCCTGTCAGCACGATTGCACCTTCCGGTGGTGGATTGCTTCTGTCTTGTTCATCAAAGCGCAGCATGGCTTCTTCCCATCTTGCGGGATCTGTATTTCTTTGCGCCGAAACAGGAGAGGCAACAGTTATTAGTAATAAGGCAACTGTCGCCATAAATGTAGTTGTTCTTTTATTTGGAATCATGAGCGTTCTCTTCTTTTCGTTATTCTATGATTTAATTGTTCCTGGCTTTAAGCGTGTTTGCTGATCGAATCTTCAGATGACCTGTACTAAGTCGGATCGAGCCTGATGAAATACCTCGGCGGGAATCCGGTAAGAAATCTAAAAGCAAAAGGAACAGGATATCCCTCACTCGCTCTGTCGTGGTCGCTCCCCTGCATTATTGCCGCGACATAGTCATTAGTTTCACCATCAAGTGTCATCTGCATATTTGGATTATTACCAAGCCTCCGAAACCACGCACGAGGCCAATGATTGACAGCAATAAAGAATTCGTCGTCGATTTCAACCAAAGACACCACTCTCTGGTGAGCGGTACCATCATTATCAAATGTGGTAATTACGACAGTATTGCCAGCCTCAGGCTGAAAATAGCCTAGACCACTTTCGAACAGTACGACAATGCCCACATAGGCAATCAGAGGAATAAGGATAAGCTTGAGATAAGTGGATTTCTTCAATTCTAATTCATGCCCCGTTTGCTGAAAGCAGATTTAACTGCGGAACAGCTTACCCAATATCGATTAATCCTTCCATATAACAGGCCACCGATCCAGCTATCATGACCCGCTCTCCTTGAAGCCTGCAAATAAGATCCCCTCCACGGGGGGATAGTTGTCGCGCCTTAAACTCTGTCTTCTCCAGGCGTCGACTCCAGTATGGAGTTAGCTGAGTATAGGCGGAGCCGGTGACTGGATCTTCCGGAACACCCAGCTTCGGCGCAAAGAATCTGGCATAGAAATCGAATGCTTCTGAGTCGTCCGCGATGGAACTGACAATGACGCCACGCAGATCCAGCGTGGACAGCGCCTGCAGGTCCGGTGTTATATCTCGCAGACGTGCTGAATCCTCGACAATGACGATATAGTCCTCGTTAGCGAGACAGAGACAATGAAGAACGTCAAGATTCAGCCCTTTGAGCAGGGCATCTGGTGGTGTGATTTCAGTGGGAGGCTGAGCGGGAAAATCCAGCTCCAGCTTATCGCCTGATTTAGCCACACTCAGCGGACCTGATTTGGAATCGAAGCTCACAGACTCCTGGGTAAGCCCCAGGAACTCAAACAGCACAAAGGCCGATGCCAGCGTGGCGTGGCCACAGAGTTTGACTTCGCTATTTGGGGTAAACCATCGAATCGAATAGCCGGATTCTTCAGGAACAAAAAATGCTGTCTCCGCCAGGTTGTTTTCCAGCGCAATAGACTGCATCACGGCATCCGGCAACCATTCTTCCAGAGGAATTACCGCGGCAGGGTTACCCTGAAATTGCCTTTCTGCGAATGCGTCTATCTGATAAATCTTCAGCTTCATGATTTGTCCTTACCTCAATAGATGTTCCTTCCTACACTAGGACAAATCAACCCATTTCTGTTTGTCCGGCGGTGAATAGCTCTGGAACTTATCAAGAAGGCTTTTGGGGTCGTCTTCGATAAGGAGCATCTCCCTGTGAACTGGTCTGATAAACTTCTCTTCAGTCGCCGTATCCAATAACTTAATAAAACTGTCGTAAAAACCATTCACATTGATTACGCCACAGGGTTTCTTGTGAATTCCCAACTGCGCCCAGGTGAGTATCTCAAATAGTTCTTCGAAAGTTCCAAGCCCACCAGGCAATGCAATAAATCCATCCGCCAGCTCCGCCATTTTCGACTTGCGTTCATGCATGGAATCGACATAAATCATATTGGAAAGGCCGTCATGGGGGACTTCCTGTCGAAACAGATTGCGAGGCATGACACCGGTTACCGTACCTCCGTTAGCCATTACCGTGTTAGCCGTTTCGGCCATCAGGCCGATGCTGGCGCCACCATAGATTAGATCAAGCCCTCGGTCACATAGCTCCAAAGCGAGTTTATTTGCCGCTGCGAGATACACCTCTCCTTTACCACCAGCAGATCCGCAATACACACAAATAGCAGACACGAATTTTCCTTCAATGAACGATTAAAACTAACGCCGCATCAGCAAAAACCAGCGACCAATATGAAGTACATTGGCGAGGGCAGCAGCGAAGTATGTCAACGCAGCCGCTCGCAGTATCTTCCTCACCGCAGGTATTTGTGATGATTCGACATACTCACCTTCCACCAGGATTGGCAGTGCCTTATTGAAACTGGCGTCCCATTCCTCAGGCAGGATAATCAGATAGGCAAGAGCACCAGCAAGCTGAAGCAACAGGCTCACGGCTACTACTGCTCCAATCGCAAATGGAGACCTAACCAACAGCGCAAAAAAAGGCAGGATCCACATAATCGTTATGCCAGCCCTGGCCAGATAATTGGCAGTGGGCAGATAACGACTACGAAGCTCGAATATTTTTTCCTTGCGATAAAATTGAATAGCATGCCCCACTTCATGAGCTGCAACTGCTACCGCTGTCAGCGACTTGCCATTAAAGTTTCCTGGCCCCAATCTCACAGCTTCACTCTGCGGATCGAAATGATCTCGCATCGGATCGGTTTCCTCCACTTTAATCCCTTCAAGTTTGAAGCGATCGATCAGGTGTTCAGCAAGTTCACCGCCTGTACCTGGCAAGTCAGGCAACTCTCGACTATAGGAAGTCATTACACGCCGGACCCAGAATGAGGGTAAGTAGATCAATATCGCCAGGACTAAACCAATAACAGCGAAGATCATGACTAAATCATGCCTGTCAGATTACTTTGCCGTAGCTGGGCACATTGGGAGAGTCTTTTTTGCGGGTAGGCACACTGCCTTGTTTTTGATACTCGCGTTCGCGAAACCAGAAATTACAGGCCCATTTCTCACCGGCGACCACAGGTAATCCGCCGTGCAATGAGTCGGGATGGCGAACGGTGCTACCCTCATGGCAATTATGGAATAACAACATGCGCCCTTTCTTAGCCCGCACTTCCATATCCAGTTTCGGAAATGCAGTTCCGCCTCCCTGCTCTGGTTCATTGAGATAAAGCAGACAGGTAACCATTCTCTGCCCGCCTTTCATCATACAGCGTCGACCGCGCTCTGTTGCTGCATCCCACGCATCATAGTGAGGCGCATACTCCTGCCCTTCAGAGTAATATACGACCTGCATGGATTCGGCGTATTCCAAACCAATGCCCACCACTTCAGCTACTCTCAGCGACAATTCTTCAATCACGGGATTATAGGAATGGGGTATCCAGCAGTTACTACCGGTTCTACCTGAGCTTTGCACACCAGACTTCGCGGCACTCACCAGCGCTTGCTTCAGTTTTGGCTGGGCAGCATGAAGCAGCTCATCGATTTCTGCAGGCGAAAGGAAATTTTCAAAAACGCAGACAGTTGGGTCATCGTTAACCTTATTGCCTGTTTCATAGAATTTGCGAAGCTTGACCGTCAACTCTCAACACCCAAAGAAATATCTGGCAAACAGTCTACTGGAATTCTCCGATTGGTCAAAGAACCCCTAGAAATGATTAAGCGTAGCGTAACGATCGCGATGAAAGCGCGCATCTCCCAGGAACTGTTGGGCTACCCGGGCACGCTTCAGATAGAATCCTATGTCGAATTCATCGGTCATTCCAATGCCACCATGCATCTGCACACCTTCGTTACTCACCAATTCAAACACCTCTGAAAGTTTGGCTTTGGCCAGGCTTGCATACTTCGCAATCTCTTCCTCTGACAATCCAGCATCATCCAGTGCATTGACAGCGGCACGCACTACGGAGCGACAAAGCTCGATCTCACTGTACATTTCAGCGGCACGATGTTGCAGTGCCTGAAAAGAACCAATCAATACACCGAACTGTTCACGTTGTTTCAGGTATTCCAGAATGCTCGAAAATACTTCCTCGATACTGCCGAGCATCTCGGCAGCGATTCCGATGCGTGCGATATCAAGCACCCGATCCAGAACCGAAAATCCCTGATCAAGCTCAGCCAGCATGGCATCATCAGAAACCACAACATCATTTAACGTCACTTTGGCACAGTTACGACTATCAACCATCCTGGTACGGGTTACCGTAAGCCCATCAGCGTCAGCATCCACCAGAAACAAACTAATACCGTGCTCGTCTTCTTCATTACCTGATGTGCGCGCCACAATGATCAACTTGTTCGCGATATGTCCGTCCAACACAAATGTTTTTTGGCCCGATAGTCTATAACCATCTCCCTCACGGCTGGCTTTCGTCGCTATTCTGTTAGGCTGATGCTGACCATACTCGTCTAAAGCAAGAGCCAAAATTAATTCTCCACTCACCAGCGACGGCAGAAGCGCACTTTTCTGCTCATCATTGCCAGCAAGATTGATGAGTGATGTGGAGATCAGAGTTGAAGATATCAGAGGCGAATTAACCAGAGTTCGGCCGGTTTCTTCCAGGACAATGCCAAGTCCGGCATAGCCGAAATCAAATCCTCCGTAAGCTTCGGGCACAGCCATTCCAGTCCACCCAAGCTCCAGCATCTGTTTCCACACGGATTCGTCATAGCCCTTTGGATCATCTTCGTCACGGAGACGGCGCAATACAGAAACAGGTGAATTCTGTTGGCAGAAATTCTTTGCAGCATCTTTTAGAAGTTGTTGGTCTTCGGTTAATACAAGTGTCATGACTATGTTCCAGCTTCTCTTTTCTTCTCTATGGGCTACTTCTTCTGAACCAGACTCAGCATGTCGGGTAACCCTAATACACGTTTCGCTACAATATTCAGCTGCACTTCAGAAGTACCACCTTCGATTGAGTTTGCCTTGGAACGGAGCCACTCCCTGGTTACCTGCAATTCATCAGCCTCAAAACCTTCGCCTTCCCAACCCAGGCTCTGGCTACCAATAGCCTTTAGCAGTAACTCATAACGCCGTTTATTTAACTCGCACCCGTAATACTTCAGCATCGAAGAAGTAGCATTTGGTCCCTGTGATTGCTTGGATTCTTCTACCGAACGCTGAGAAGTGAGTGCGAACGCTTCGCTGTCAATATTGAATTGAGCGATCTGATCCCGCAAAACAGGATCGGAAAGTTGTTCTTTATCACCACGATAGTGCATTGCAGCACCTTCAACGCTGGACACAGTAGATGTAGTTCCACCGCGATCTGATTGACCACTGGCTAAACCAAAGCTGGAAATCATGGTGCGTTCGTGCTGTAGCAAGCGCTTCGCAATGGTCCAACCATCGTTCAATTGTCCAACCAGATTAGCTGCAGGCACTCGTACATCATCGAAAAAGGTTTCACAGAATGGTGATGAACCACTAATCAACTGAATCGGCTTGGTGCTAACACCTTCACTCGCCATGTCGAACAAAATAAAGCTGATACCAGAATGCTTTGGCACTTCAAAATCTGTTCGTACCAGGCAAAAAATCCAGTCGGCTTTATCCGCGTAGGAAGTCCATACCTTTGAGCCATTGATGACATACTGATCGCCATCCAATTCGGCTTTGGTTTTCAGACTGGCAAGATCTGATCCTGAGCCTGGTTCTGAATAGCCCTGACACCAGCGAATTTCGCCTCTAACGATCTTTGGAATGTGCTCCATCTTTTGCTCATGGGAACCATATTCCAGGAGCACGGGACCCAGCATACTGATTCCAAAGCTGGTCAATGCAGGTCGGGCATTAATTCGCGCTAGTTCCTGAGCAAGAATTATAGATTCGTCTTTGGAGAGTCCTCCTCCACCATATTCAGAAGGCCAGGTAGGACAGGTCCATCCTTTGTCCGCCATACGCTCCAGCCAGAGCTTACTGTCCGGATTTGTAAACTCCGCATTACGGCCACCCCAGACAATCTCTTCCGGGATCATGGCGGTGCGCATTGATGGAGGGCAATTTTCTTCTAACCAGGCTCGGGCGGAATCCCTGAATTCTTGAAGTGAAGACATATGCAATCTAGTTCCTTTTAACTATTTCCCTTAACCATTCCCTTAATTATTATTTCCTTTAACTACGAGAAATTGAAAGCAAGACACTATCCTGCGCTCCTTTCTTTATCCCATTCAGCAAAGCTCTTACCTTCATTGGCAAGCTTCTCCAGAAGTGGTGCGGGCTGCCAATAGTCTTCACCATAACGATCCCGAAACTCACAAATCTTGTCATAGACGTTTTTTAGCCCAACCTGATCGGCGTAAAACATAGGACCACCCTTCGCAACCGGAAAGGCATAACCAAATACATAAACCACATCGATATCAGAAGGACGCTGAGCAATGCCTTCTTCCAGGATTTTTGCTCCTTCATTAATTAATGGGTAGAAGCAGCGAGCGAGAATTTCTTCATTACTGATTTCTCTTCTCTCAACACCTAGTTTGTCTGCCTCTTCCTTAATCATGGCTTCTACTTCCGGATCTGATTCTCTACGCCGGGTTTCTGGATCATACTTATAGAAGCCTGAGCCAGTCTTTTGACCATGACGACCCATTTCTACCAGCAGGGTCCCCATGCGATAAAGCTTGGGATCGTCCGGCAGATCAGTCCGCGCCTGGCGTGCCTTATAACCTACGTCCAGTCCAGCGAGATCACCCATGGCGAGTGGACCCATGGCCATACCAAAACCTTCGAGAGCAGAATCCACCTGTTCTGGCGTACAACCATCCAAAAGCAGCATCTGGGCTTCCCGACCATAGCCACCAAGCATGCGGTTGCCGATGAAGCCATAGCAAACACGGGACAGCGCACATACTTTTCCAATCTTCTTGCCAATCGCCATGCTGGTAGCGAGTGCATCATCCGCAGTCTTTTCGCCACGCACTACTTCCAGCAGTTTCATCACATTGGCTGGACTGAAAAAGTGCATACCAAGAACGTCTTCTGGTCGCTTGGTCGCAGCCGCTATCGCATCAACGTCCTGATAGGAGGTATTGGTAGCCAGGATCGCGCCTTGCTTACAGGTGTTGTCCAGCTTGGCGAAGATCTCTTTCTTCAGATCCAGATTTTCAAATACTGCTTCGATAACCAGATCTACTTCTGCGATTTCAGCGTAGTCGGTGGAGCCCTGAATCAATGCGATGCGCTCCTCCATCTTCGCTTCGGTCATCTTCCCTTTCTGGACAGTGATGTTGTAGTTCTTGCGAATGATTCCGAGACCACGTTGCAATGCCTCATCATTTACTTCCAGAAGAATCACAGGAATGCCCACATTGGCAAAACACATGGCGATACCACCGCCCATCGTGCCACCACCGATGATCGCAACAGAATTGATATCCCGGGTTGCTGTATCTTTTGGCAAATCCTTGATCTTTGCAGCCTGTCTTTCTGCAAAGAATATGTGACGCATGGCGGCAGACTCAGGAGAAGTCACCAACTCTTTAAAAAGCTCGCGCTCTCTGGCAAGACCTTCATCCATAGGCAAATTAACAGCTGCCTCGAGGCAGCTCACAATTCGGTCCTGGGCAATCTGGCCTCGTGCTCGCCTGGCCAATTGTTTACGAGCATTGTCAAAGAAACCTGGTTCAATAGTCTCTTTATCAATGCTGATATCTCTGATGCGCTTGAGCGGTGCACCTGATGCAACCAGCTCCTGAGCATAGGCTACAGCGGCCGCAGGAAGATCATCCCCTTCCACTATTTCATCTATCAAACCCATATCTTTGGCTTTGCCTGCAGCAATTGGATTACCGCCGGTAATCATATCCAGGGCAGCCTTTACACCAGCGATTCTGGGTACACGTTGCGTACCGCCAGCGCCGGGAAGCAATCCCAGTTTAACTTCCGGCAAACCAACTTTTGCAGAGGCCACTGCACATCGATAATGACAGGCAAGTGAGACTTCAAATCCACCACCTAATGCTGTGCCATGTATTGCAGCAACAACCGGTTTGCCTGAGTTTTCTATAGCGCTTAATACTTCAGGTAACCAGGGATCAAGTGGAGGCTTGCCAAATTCCGTGATATCCGCACCAGCAATAAAAGTACGGCCAACACAACAGATGACTACAGCTTCTGAATCATCGGCCTGGGCCGCATTGATTCCGTCAAGAATGCCTTGCCTGACCGCCTGGGACAGCGCATTGACTGGCGGACTGTTTACAGTGATCACGCCAATATTTTCCACTAGTTGATAGCTCACAACTTCGGACATGTTGTTTCCTTCTAATTAATGAATATTGTTCCTGGGATAGAGATAGCCAGTTAGTCCAGTCGCTCAATGATCGCTGCCAGACCCTGTCCTATGCCTATACATAAACTGACTGCCGCATAGCGACCACCGCTGCGCTCAAGCTGGCGCACGGTAGTCAATGCAATACGAGCACCAGACGCACCAAGTGGATGGCCGACTGCAATCGCTCCGCCATTTGGATTAACCCGACTGTCTTTGAAGTCAACTTCCAGTAACTTGAGACAACCCAACACCTGGGTCGCGAAAGCTTCATTGATTTCTATAACATCCATATCAGAAAGCTGGAGGTTGGCACGGGCCAAAGCTTTTTGAATTGCATACACTGGACCAAGGCCCATTACTCTCGGCGGCACACCTGCTACCGCCCCAGCGATAATCCGGGCACGAGGTTTAACACCATGCTCCTCGCCGATTTCGCGATTGCCAATGATCAGAGCAGCAGCACCATCATTGATACCGGAAGCATTACCCGCAGTAACCACACCACCTTCGAATAAATTCCTCAAACCAGACAGCGTTGCCAGATCAGTTTGGGGGCGAGGATGTTCATCGGCATCGACCGTAACGGGAGGTTTCTTTCTGCCCTGAGGTACTTCGATCGGAATAATTTCGTCTTTGAAAAACCCATCGGCACGGGCGGCTTCATATTTTGCCTGAGAAGCGGCGGCAAATTCGTCACTGTCTTCTCTGCTAATGTCATGATCGGCTGAAATATTGTCCGCTGTCTGGGGCATGCTGTCATGGCCAAACACATCACCGTAAATCGGATTAGTAAATCGAGCGCCCAGAGTGGTATCAGCAATCTGCTGCCCTCTGTCAAATGCGCCGTGGGCCTTGGACAAAACCAGGGGCGCACGACTCATAGACTCCACGCCTCCAGCGACAAACAAATTACCTTCTCCGATTTTAACGGAATTAGCCGCGCTAAGAGTTGCCGCCAGACCAGATGCACACAGTCGATTGACTGTAAGTCCCCCAACTTCCACTGGCATACCTGACAGGAGGGAAGCAAAGCGCGCCACATTGCGGCAGTCTTCACCGGCCTGGTTAGTATTACCGGCTATGACATCTTCGTAGGCTTCTTTGGGAAAACTGTTGCGCTCTACCACCGACTTGATGGTATGAGCGAGTAAATCATCTGGACGAATTGGAGACAGGGCACCGGCATGACGACCGAATGCCGTCCGCCCCCCATCATAGATAAATGCATCGCGTAGTGGGCTATCAGACATTGCCTTCTCTTATAAATAACTGAATGAAAATCGACGAGTTCCCGAGCGGATCCCTATTCGCCCTGGACGGTTACTGTAACCCGGTCGAGCCGTATGCTCGACTCTCAGAGGGGCTGATTTCAGCCGCTCTGCCGTCACAGTGGGCGGCCATTCTAGCATAGGCCCCAGCCCCGGGAAATCACGCTACAAGTCGCATAAAACGGGAGTCTGTGGTAGCTTAGCGCGTCTTCAACAGGGGGTAGAAAATGATCAGAGACAGCGAAACCATCAACCAACTAGTCGACCTCATCGAGCGCTTTGTACGCGATCGACTGGTGCCTGCGGAGAACATTCTGGCGGAGGAAGCAAAGCTGCCCGATGACATTCTGCAGGAGATGAAAGAGCTTGGATTGTTTGGTCTCACTATTCCTGAAGAATACGGTGGTCTTGGTCTGACAATGGAAGAAGAGATTCTGGTATCGATTGCACTCGGACGAACTTCCCCGGCATTTCGTTCCATCATGGGAACTAACAACGGAATCGGATCTGCAGCGATTGTATTCAATGGCACGGAAGAACAAAAACAAAAATACCTCCCCAAATACGCCACCGGAGAGTGGGTAAGTTGCTTCTGTCTGACTGAACCCGATGCGGGTTCAGACGCAGCATCACTAAAAACTACAGCGATTCGGGACGGCGATCATTATGTGTTAAATGGCACCAAGCGATACATCACCAATGCCAAGGTCGCGCACACTTTCAATGTGATGGCCAGAACTGATCCCGGCAACAAAGGTGCTCGGGGAATCTCTTCCTTTATTGTGGAAAAAGATACTCCAGGAATCACTCTCGGCCCCATCGATAAAAAGATGGGTCAGGCAGGGTCTATGACTTGCGATGTGATTTTCGAAGACTGCCGAGTACCCGCAGAGAATATTATCGGCGAAGAAGGCGAAGGTTTCATTACTGCCATGAAGGTTCTGGACCGTGGTCGACTGCATATATCAGGCGTTTCGATTGGTGTTGCCGAGAGACTCATTAAAGATGCCCTGGACTACGCCATGCAGCGTAAGCAATTTGGCAAACCCCTGGCTGAGCAACAACTCATCCAGGCGATGTTGGCGGATTGTCAAACTGAAACTTATGCTGCCAAGTGCATGGTTTTGGAAACTGCACGCAAGCGGGACAATGGCGAAAATGTCAGCACCGAATCTTCTGCCTGTAAGTACTTCTCAACCGAGATGGTGGGGCGGGTAGCCGACAGAGCGGTACAGATACACGGTGGAGCCGGATACATGAGCGAGTATGCCGTGGAACGATTCTACAGAGATGTCCGACTCTTCAGACTCTATGAAGGGACCAGTCAGATTCAACAACTGATCATTGCCCGCAATATGATGAAAGCGGCTGGCTAATTCTGTTCAGCCAACCGCATTCTGATCATCTGGGAAATTAATTCGAGCCTCTTTCTAACAAGAGGCTCCGGGTATCATTAAGACTCTGTCGGTTTAATGATCAGAATATCTGTCTTTATGAAATCCAGAACTTCTTCAGCAGTACTACCTACAAGTGCTTCCCTAAGTCTGGATCTTGATATGGCACCCATCACAATCACGTCGGAATTTATCTTCTCTCCGTAGTGTTGCAATGCATCCACCGGTGCTTCATCGATGAGATGGCAATGATCCTGTGGCAGACCAAATTCACTCATCAACTCATTAAAGGCTGTCTCATGCTCTTCCTTGATCTTGCCTGCTGCTGCGAACGGTCTCGCTGTTTCAGCATAGGCATGTACCACATGACAGTCACCACCAACCTGATCTGCCAACAGGCAAGATGCATTGATTAATGCATGATCGAGTTGCAGAGGCTTGTTGTGACTATGCATCGGATCAACCGCAGCCATAACGGTAATTGAATCACCCCAGTCCTTGTCTTTAACAAGCATCAATGGCAATGGGCAATGCCTCACCAGATTCCAGCTCTCATGAGTGAGGTGATGGTGACTCATTTTCGCGTGAGCTCGACAGTGTTGAATAAGCAGATCAGCACCAAACTCCTGAGCCATCTTTACAATCAGCTCATATCTCGGATGCGCCCAACCTACTTCGCAACTGATGTTATATCCATCATTGCTCAAATTGGAGACCAGCACATCCATCGCCGCCTGCAATCTCTCGCAATATTCCTTACGCAGCTTGGTGTAGTCATAGCCGATACTTCGGAAGTCATGGGACAGATAACGCTCATAACCAACGCTAATTAACTTTATCTCTGTACTAGCCTTGTCCTGAACCAGGCGCAATCCCTTACGAAGCTCTATAGGCAGCCCATCCGGCGCATCCGAGTAATCTTCATTGGCGTCGATAACCACCATTATTTTTTGCAGGTCTTTCATCGTCCTTCTCCTCAGCAGGTTCCTGTAAAAAGCTAAAACGCTTTTTGTGTATCGCAATTAGAAGCTTATAGCCCTATACAAACAGAGAGATGACCTAAGTCAACAAAGCGATGGTTTGAATTTCCAATTACCAATTACCAATTCCTTCAGTCTCATCTACATTTTCAAGCTTCGTCAGCGATAGACTATCTGTCGAACTTGACACAAATCAAGGGCCTAAATGACTATATCCGGGAAAATATGCTAAAACGTTCAGGTAAAACCAAAAGGCTGCGGCGAGGAGTCGTGCTATGTACAACACAGTATTGGTAGCGGTTGATCTTTCTGCTGATTCACGCAAAGTAATTGAAAAGGCTGTAGAACTGGCCGGCAACAACAGCAAGCTCCATCTGGTTCATGTAGTGGAGCCTGTTGCAGCGGCTTATAGCATGGACATTTACGCGGTGAACATTAGTGAGTTGCAGCAGGAAGCCATCAGTTTCGCCGAGGAAAAACTGGACAGGATCGGCAAAGAGATCGGCCTGGGAACTGACCACACCCATACTCTGCTGGGGGCCCCCGCGCCAGAAGTCAGGAATTTGGCGAGTGAACTAAATGCGGACGCTATCGTAATTGGCAGCCATGGCCACTCAGGCTGGAAAATTCTTTTGGGTTCAACAGCAATCAAAGTTCTGCATGGTGCAACATGCGATGTCCTCACAGTCCATGTGGGTAACGACGAATAAGACGAGTACGACGAATCAACGGAAACGCAGTCACCCTGCTACATTGATTTATCCGAACTATAAAAGCAGAGAGCTCACTGCTGGCATCTGATCAGGCTTGAGCACGAGCACATCGCATTCCACTGAATCGATAATTTTTTCAGCCGTACTTCCCAGCAATACCCGATCGATTTGCGATCGCGATACAGCCCCCATCACCAGAAGATTTGCCTCGAGTTTCTCCACCGCTGCCGGTAGCGACTCTTCCACCCGCTCCAATGACCAGTGAACATTCTCTTTGTCCACACCATTGGCTACAGCCATGTCTTCGAGAACCTGTTGCTCCCGCTCCACATCGGGAGTCAAGGGATAGGAACCCGCCAGGGGTGATATCCAGGCAGAATGAAATAGATGGACAGCTCCGCTGGTTTCATTGGCGAAGGCATTTGCTGCGGCAATTAGTTTTGACTCTAAAGCTGCAGGTTTGTCATTGATGTGGAACGGATCCACCGCGACTACAATTTCCGGATCCGCCTGCCAGGGCTTTTCTTTGACCAGCAGCAATGGCGCCGGCGAATAGCGGACCAATTGCCAGTCCTCGTGGGACAGCAACATTCTGGAAAGTCTGTTATGGGGACGAGTAGTTTTAAGCACCATAGAAGGCTGGGACTGCTCGATTCGTGACAACGTCTCCAGATAGGGAGGATTTCCCCAGGCGACTGAGCAATTAACAGCAAGACCCTGATCACGCAGTGGCTGGGCTAAAGCCTCCAGCTCGGCCATGCGGCGGTCTGCCAGATCATAACGCATTTGCTTGGCCTGCTCCGGATCGAAGAAAAACCCGTCTTCCAGGTAGGTTGTAAATTCCGACAGCAATAGCTCGATCTCACAACCAGCTATCTGTGCCAGGTACTGGGCTTTTTCCAGCGCTGGCTGGGACTCAGATTCAGGTTCAATTATTACAAGCAGTTTAGAAAGTTCCACTACAATTACCTCGCAGGAAAGGCCAAATTAATGTAACGACTAAAGTGTATAATTAGACTATGACTAACCTATTAATCTACATCAACAATTTGCTGGTTCCGACCTGGAATCGGGGCCTTCACACAGACCTAAGCAAATTGTGAAACTTGAGTTTTAGTGGCAAACTAGAAGCATAAGTTTGGAATGAAAATTATGAGCACACAAGTCGATTCTCAAGACAGCTTGTCCAAAAAGGCAGCGGCACTGAACATCGGGACAGACGCCCTGTCGAGCAAGATCTGTCCCCACAACGCAAATATTTCCTGCGCCAGCTGCCGATTGAACGAGTTGTGTTTGCCTATAGCTCTAAACAAATCTGAAATTCATCAGCTGGACGAGATTGTCGAGAGAAATCGCCCTTTCCAGAAAGGTGATCACATCTATCGCCAGAACGACGAGTTCAAGTCAGTCTACGCTGTAAGATCAGGCAGCTTTAAGTCCTACGTATTGAGCGACTCCGGGCAGGGTCGTGTAACAGGTTTCTATTTACCTGGTGAAATTATCGGCATGGATGGAATAGCCAGTAAGCATTATGCTAATTCGACTCAAGCCCTTGAACATTCTTCGATCTGCGAAATCCCATTTTCTCAGCTCGAGAAACTCAGCCAGGAACTACCGAATTTACAGCATCATTTCTTTGCCATCATGGGTAACGAGATTGCCAAGGATCAACAGATCCATACCTTGCTGAGCAGCTACAGCGCTGAAGAACGAACTGCATCTTTCCTGCTGGGCCTTTCCTCACGTTACGCAAGGGTTTCTCTGTCCCCTACTCGTTTTCTGTTACCAATGACCCGTAGTGATATTGGCGAATATCTCGGACTGACGGTTGAAACCGTCAGCCGCATTTTAACTTCACTACAGAAAAAAGACCTTATCGCTGTCAGCAACCGAGAGATAGAATTGAAGGATATCGACAGTCTGCGAGCAATCGTCGCTGATTGCACTTCATAGCTATCATAGTGCTCATAGCGATAGAACGGCGCAGCGCAGCGTCCTGCCCCGGCTCAGCTGATGCAGAGAATTATTTCCACATCAGCTGACATCAAGGCTAGTTCAGTAGATGAGTTTTAAACCATTCCAGTGACGCACTGGATGCAGTCGCCGCATCTTCACCACGGAAACCATGCCCGGCCCCGGGGATGGTAATAAATTCAGAAACAACCCCCTGCTTTTCAAACTCGGCATGCATTATCTCCGAGTTAGAAATAGGCACCAGAGTGTCCGCATCACCATGTATCAATAAGGTAGGTGGATCTGAGCGATCTGCATGTAATATCGGTGAAATGGACGCAGCTTTGTCTTCAGAAAAATTTAATGCAGGGAACCGATCATTAGGGCCAACAATGGGCCGCAGATCAACCGGTGGAAAATAGGCAACCACCGCCGCTATATGATTGTCCTGTTGTAATACAGCTTCATCTGCTCGTGTATCACCATCATCGGAAGTCATGCCCAGCATCAGTGACAGATGTCCACCCGCGCTACCTCCCATCACACCGATTCGATCTGCATCCACACCATAGTCGCTCGCGTGCAGTTTGATATGACGAATAGCGAGACTCACATCTGCGTAGGCATCAGGCACGTGATAGCGAGGTGCGCTGCCATGATGCACAGGAATTACTGTGAAGCCAACATCCAGCATATAGGAAAATTGCTGAGCCCTTGCTTCCGGTGGTGACCAGCGAGAGTACCAACCTCCGCTTACCATAAAGACAATTGCAGCACCGTTGGCATTCTCTGGCTCGATCACATCATATATCAACCCCATGCCATCTTTGTGTCCATAGACAACATCCGCTGTAATCTCTACATCCGCCTGACTTGGCAGGGACAATGCGACGAGTAGAGCAAGGATCAGGCTTTTTGTTATTTTCATTTCTATACTCCTTACTAGTAGCTATTGGCTTTGGCAACACTATTGGCTATTAATTTCCGCCAGATAATCCGACTAGTTTTCTCTCAGCAAGTTTCCTGGTGAGTATTGGTCAGTCAGTTCACGTCGACTCATATCCCAGTCGACCCGGGTCGACAGCCGGCGTGGATAATCATTTATTGTTACGTCGTACTTTCTCATAGGGTCGGCCAGTTCCAGCGCCCGGTTCACCAGTTCACCTCTAGGTGGCAAGGGGTCCAGCTGGGTGATGATGATGCGATTGCCTGAGGTCGGTAGTTTAAAATTGAAAAACTCGCCAAATACCCGCTGATAGGTTACTGACTCATGGTCATAGAGGCGGCTGGTAGAAAAGGTATTCGCCACCAACACAGAGTCCGGATTCATAATACGCTTAACCTCTTCGAGAAATTCCCGGGTTAGCATATGTTCTGGAATATAGTCACCGCTGAAAGCGTCCAGCACAATGTAGTCGTAGGTCTGGCCACGAATGCCTGCACGCTTTATAAATGGTCTGCCGTCGTCGACGTAGACCTGCATATTTTCTGTTTCTTCGAAAAAGAAAAATTCTTCCGCCACTTTAACTACGGCTTCATCAATTTCCACAACATCGATTCTGGCTTCCGGATACAAATCTGCAAATGTCAGGGGAATAGATCCACCTCCCAGACCAATAACCAGAATACTTGCAGGTTCCGGATTGAGTAATAAACCAGCAAAACTCATTTTCGTGTAGTCGAATACTAATCGATCCGTATCATTCACCATCAGGCAGGTCTGATTTCTATCTCCCCTGTGCACATTGAACAGTAAGCATCGTCTCTCGCCGATCTGCGTTACCGTGATATCGCGATACTTGGATCGTTCTTCATGAATCGTTTCTGCTGCGAAGAGCTGCGAGCCTGATAAGGCTAATACCAGCAGCGCAAAGTAAAGGGCAAACCTAAGCATTTTTAACCTGCCGCTTTTGAGATTTACTGACTTGAGAATTTACGGCGTAGTGAGCCAGGAGGATTATGCAACCGCAGAGTACCAACGCAGTGGCGGTTCCCCAGATTATCTGATTCACTTCCCACCACAGCACGAAATAGAAACTCGTTCCCAGGGTACCCACTGCGCTACCCAGCGTAGAAACGAAATAGAGCAATCCAGCCATCTGGCCACTATGCTCTTCGCTTTCGACCATGAGGCGCACCGCATAGGGTGAAATCATTCCGAGAATAGTTGTAGGTATAAAGAAGAGAAATATGGCAGCAAACAGGGAGCCATATCTCGGGTCTTCAATCACCATAAATATAGGCTCCATGATCTGATCAGCAAAAAAGATCACGGGCAAGGAAAATACAGCAGCTGCAATATAGAAGATTGCAAAAGTCACAGCACTGGGATTGCGTGTCGAGAGTCGACCACCAAACAGATACCCCATAGCCAGCGCCAACATGAAAATGGTGATGATGCTGCCCCAGACAGACAGGCTGCCACCGAAATATGGCGACAAGATTCGGGCACCCAGCATTTCCACCGTCATAATGCAGGCACCACTGGCGAATGCCATTGCAGCAATTACAGAACGGGGGATCATTTTGGCTACAGATTTGCTCACTTGTTATTCTCAGACTGAACTTATATTCCCGGGGGAGAAGTAAAGTAGCACCTGAACAGTGAGATTGAAACGTCTTGAGCTGAATCAGTCCTGGCGCGCGCCGAGGTGACGACCACCGTCAAGAGCAATGACCTGACCGGTCAGATAACGAGTCGCAGGAGCCGCAAGGTATAACGCTAATCCGGCCATGTCTTCCGGGTTACCTATGCGCCCCAGGGGGTTTTCAGCTTCAATCTTGTCACGATACTGCTCTAGCATGTAGTCCATCATCTTGCTCTCAAAAGGACCAGGAGCGATGGCATTTACGGTTAGTCCCTGTGGAGCTAGTCGCACTGCAAGATTTTTTGTCAGAAAATGAACTGCCGCCTTGCTGGCGCCGTAGGCGAAATTATCTGTGGTTGAGACGCGAAGACCATCAATCGATCCTATATTTATAACCCTCGATGGTTCCTCGGGAGAAGCATTCCTGGTAAGCAAGGGCAACAGGTCGCGGGTCATCATAAATATGGCTTTCACATTGATGTCCATGACTTTGTCATAGCCTTCATCTGGATACTCCGCAAAGGGAGCTCCCCAGGCTGCACCGGCATTGTTAACCAGAATATCAAGCTCATCCAGTTCGTCCTTAATGCGGGATACAAAACTGTCTCTGCCGTCTTTTGTGGAAAGATCAGCAGGAAAGGCGATGCAGGTACCCTTTTCAGAAAGCTCAGCGGCAGTTTGCTGACAGGCTTCTTTCTTTCTGGCTGTGATATAGGTTTTCACACCATTCTCAACATAGGCTTCGGCGATCATCCGGCCTATTCCTCGAGACCCACCTGTTACGATGGCAGTTTTTCCGGAAACATTGAATAAATTCTCAATCTGCAACGACATAAATAGTCCTATTCCGTCACTTCACCTTTAATAATGAGGTCGCACATTTGCTGTAATACAAAGGCCTTCTTTAGGAAACCAGCGAAGCGTTCATCTTTCGTATGACCATGATAATAGCGATAGTAAATCTGTTGCCCAATCACACAGAGGCGAAACAGGCCAAAACAAAAGTAGAACGGAAAATTGTCTACCGATAGCCCGGTTTTTTCCTGGAATCTCTGAATGATTTCTCCGCGGGTGGGAGCGCCTTCTATGTCTGACGGCATGGTCCGGGATTCGCGAAAAAAATCCGGGTCAGTGGTTTGCACCCAGTATCCCAAAGTACAACCAAGATCCATTAAGGGGTCGCCAACCGTGGCCATTTCCCAATCCAGAACTCCTATAACATTGAGCGGATTTTCAGCATCGAAGATTACATTATCCAACTTGTAATCATTGTGTATCACGCTGGCTTTGCCACTCTCAGCCGGCATATTGTCCTGCAGCCATTGCATTGTATGATCGACATTCACCGTATCAGGAGTGGAAGAGTCAGCCCAACGCCGACACCAACCATCTACCTGTCGTTGCACATAACCAACCGGCTTGCCAAAGTTATCTAATCCCGCTTCAGCTAAATCCACTGAATGCAGTTCGCTTAACACATCGAAAAAATTCAGGAGTTGCTGGCGAATCTGTTGAGGTTCCAGTCCAAGATGAGTTGGGTAATTACGCCTGATTACCAGACCCTGAATATAATTCATCAGGTAGAAGTCACAGCCGATGACATCGTGGTCATCGCAGAAGTGCACGGGCACCGGGCCATAGGAATAAACGTCTTTTAATGCGGAAAGCACACGGTATTCCCGCGACATATCATGGGCGGACTTCACCTTGCTGCCAAACGGGGGGCGACGCAGCACCCAGCTGTCATCGCCACTGCTTAACAGGTAGGTGAGATTGGAATGTCCTCCCGGGAACTGTTTAACTTCAAGCGACTGCGCTTTCGAACCAAGCACTGGCTCCAGGTGGGCTTTAAGTGCGTCCATATCGAGTTCTTCCCCTTCCCGA
This sequence comes from uncultured Pseudohongiella sp., assembly GCA_965227685.1. GTDB lineage: Bacteria > Pseudomonadota > Gammaproteobacteria > Pseudomonadales > Pseudohongiellaceae > UBA9145. Next base: position 1,603,517 of record CBDDGA010000002.1, read on the forward strand.
ATGGCACCAGCCCGATCAATTAAATCCTCTTGGGACACTGCGTTTTCCTTCTTATTCTGGATTGCGAATTCTGGCTCTGATCCATCAAGCACGCAATCAACGAAAAGTGATCATATCCTGCACACCATCTCTCTCCAAATGGGGCAAACTGTTGAATTGAGTCAACGAGATTCGGCCTTTTCCATAGCGTATCTTTGAAACAGAGCTATTGTTTACCATCCAGTTTGTGGCGATTACCTGATGGTCTGGGAAATCTAACACACGTTGCAGAGCCATGGCGATTACACCGCCCGAAGTTGACAGAATCACTCGCTTTCCAACGGGGTGCTTTTCCATAATTTGATCAATAGCGCTATGAACTCTTGCCTGAAAGTCCTGCCAGTATTCGAAGGCTGAATCTTCTGCTTTTGGGCGCAGTTCACCGGCAATCCATTTTGCAGTGGCGGCCTCGAACACTTTCTGGAATAGACGGGAATCCCGGATGGGCCAGCTAATGTCGGCAAAACCCTCGGCAACGGCATAATCCCGAAGATAGATTTGCATCAGAGGGTCGCCATTGTATTCATTCAAGCCAGGAATGATTTCCGGTTCACTGGGAGAGTCAGCGACCAGATGCAGCAATTCAGCTGCTGTTTCTCTCTGCCGCAGTAATTCACCGGAAACTATATGATCGAACTTGTCGCCAGTGGATTGCCAATGTCTGGCCAACTGGCGAACCTGCTCGATGCCGAGGTCACTCAACTTATCGTATGATTCCGCACCAAAAGACGCCTGTCCGTGGCGCACCAGGATGAGTTCACTCATGAACGGCAACTTTCTCTAAAGGGATGCAAATCGCTGGGTGTGAAATTCTTCATCACCGAATTGGACGTCGAGGGCAGTCACGCGCTTGAACAGGTGTCCTACATCCAATTCTTCCGTCATGCCTATACCACCGTGAATCTGAATGGCTTCCTGACCGACCGCCTTAATGGCTTTTCCTATTCTGCTCTTGGCTGCAGACACTGATCGGGTTTTTTCTGCTGTCGAATCACTGCTGTCCAACGACATGGCGGCCATGATAACGATGGAACGTGCCAGCTGGCATTGAATGAACATATCTGCCATTCGGTGTTGCAGTGCCTGGAAAGTGCCAATAGGGGTACCAAACTGCTTACGCGTCTTGCTGTATTCAACAGTTTTCTGAAGCAGAGCTTCAAGTGCGCCAACCGCTTCCGCACTAACGGCAAGTGTTGCGCGATCGACAGCATTTTGTAATGCAGCGTGGGCTGAACCCGCAGCGCCCAGACGAGCGGATGCTGGTACGACTACATTGTCAAAAGTTATTTCGGCTGAGCGCTTACCATCAACTGTGGCGTAGCTGCGCAAAGATACTCCTTCAGCTCCTGCATCAACTACGAAAACAGAAATACCGTCGGTATCGAATCGCTCACCGGACTCGCGAGCGACTACCAGCAACTTACCGGCATTAGGTGCATTTTCCACTGCCGTTTTCGCTCCGTTGATTGTGATTTGCTCACCATCGGCGGTCGCTGTAGTTGTCACAGAAGCCAGGTTAAACCGACTGCCGCGTTCTGCATAAGCACAGGCAAATTGAGTTTCACCACCAATCACCTCGCCCAGTAACGTCTCTTTGCTCTCTCCTTCCGCCAATGAAGCAATCAGGCTACCACTGAGCACAGCATTGGCCACATAGGGTTCAACAAGATTGGCTTTACCAAATTCTTCCATAATTACGATCAGATCGACCGCGGAACCACCGAGGCCACCATCCTCTTCGGTAAAAGGAACAGCGAGCCATCCTAACTCGGCAAACAGTTGCCAGTTTTCGGCACTAATACCTGTTTCACTCGCGATGATTCCGTTGCGAGTGTCAAAGTCATAACTTTTTTGTACAAACTTCTGCACAGAATCCTGCAACATCTGTTGTACTTCGGTATACGAAAAATCCACCTTCTAGTTCTCCAACTCTAAATCTTTTTCTCTCTGACTGTGATGCACTCCGGCGAGCTCTTACAAGCCAAGCACAGCTTTGCAAATGATGTTTCTCTGAATTTCGTTCGAGCCGCCAAAGATCGACAGCTTTCGATTATTGAAATAGTTAAGTGCTGCCGCATTTGAGGAACCGGGACCAACTCGCTCGCCCTCAAATTCTCCTTCGAATTGTTCAGGCACGAATGGCAGGCTGTCGTAGCCGGAAAGCTCGAGAAACATTTCATCAATCGCTTGAGCCAACTCAGTCCCTACCACTTTAAGAATCGATGACTCAGGTCCGGGTGCTTTACCAACACTCAAAGCTGCAAGCGTCCTGAGTTCAGCATACTCCAGGGCCTTGAGCTCTATTTCCAATTCTGCGATGCGAAGCTGGAAAGAAGAATTGTCTGCCAGGGTTTTGCCGAAGCCATCCTCGGTTTCGGCGGCCAGGCGTTTCAGCGCAGCCAGGCGGCGCTTGCCCCTGGGTACACCAGAGATATTCGTTCGCTCATGGGTCAGCAAGACTTTTGCGTAGGTCCATCCTTTGTTCTCTTCGCCGATCAAATTCTCCACTGGAACTTTTACATCATCGAAGAAAACTTCATTTACTTCAGGAAATCCATCAAGCAAGACAATTGGCTTGACCGTAATACCGGGAGTTTTCATATCGATTAACAGAAAACTGATACCTTCCTGCTTCTTTGCCGTGTTATCGGTGCGCACCAGGCAGAATATCCAGTCAGCGTATTGACCAAGGGTATTCCAGGTTTTACTGCCGTTAACCACGTAATGGTCACCATCCCTGACAGCGCTTGTCTTCAATGAGGCAAGGTCAGATCCGGAATTAGGCTCAGAATATCCCTGGCACCACCAGACGTTGCTCGCCAGAATGTCGGGAAGAAAACGCTCTTTCTGTTCCTCATTACCGTAGGCCATGATCACTGGAGCAACCATCTTCATACCGAACGGAATGGGTTCCGGTGCACCAATTAAGCCCATTTCAGTAGCGAAGATATGTCGCTGGGTATGATTCCAGCCTGTACCGCCATATTCTTCCGGCCAGGAAGGTGCAGCCCATCCCTTTTCGAACAGAATTTTTTGCCAACGGACCATGTCGTCTTTATCAAGACGAATATTATTATCTACCTTGTCTTTGAGATCTGCTGGAAACTCATTGGTGAGAAACTCCCTGACTTCCTGCTGGAAAGCCAGTTCCTCGGCTGTAAATTCAGCGTTCACTTGATGGCTCCTGATATTTGGCAGCTACAGACTTGCCAAGTTTTGTTAACTTATTGATAAATATGACTATTAATCGCTTCAGTCGTAAGCTGAGAGCAGTAAGGAGAGCGAAGAGTACCATTGTTGAAGGTGGCAAATAAACCAAATTCGAGCAAACGTTCGATGCTCTCATGGGTCAACAATCTAGGGGCCTACAGCCAATTCAGCAGGGCCGAAATCATTAGTGATAATTGCTGTCTCTGCGTGGATTTGAAGAATTAAATGGGTTATGCTTCGCACTCTTTTTTAAGGCACTGTTTTTACGCGTAATTTTTACCGAGTCGCACCAAGTTTTCAGGAGTTGCCATGAAAATAAATCAATTAACAAAATTGGCCCTAATGATGATCGCATTGAGCGGCTTCGTAGCTTGTAGTTCGACCAGCGAAGAGGCTGCAGGTGAAACGGCACAATCCGAATCAGGCATCGACGCAACTACTCGTCGAGCGCAGGAAGAAGCCGAAGCAGCAGCCCGCAGAGCCGCTGCCGCCGAGGAACGTATGCGCCGCTCAGCGCTGGCTACTCGGGTATTTTATTTCGATTTCGATGTGTCAGAATTTCGTCAGGCAGACCGTGATGTGCTGAGTTATCACGCACAAGATCTCGCAGCGAATCCAAGCAAGCGCGTTCGACTTGAAGGTCACGCTGACGAACGGGGCACCAGAGAGTACAACCTGGCGCTAGGCGAGCGCCGAGCCAATGGCATCCTGAACTACCTGATTGTGAATGGCGCTGCTCGTAACCAGATAGAAACAGTGAGCTATGGTGAGGAAAGACCTGCAGATCGCGGTACCTCAGATGCAGCTTACGGCCGCAACCGTCGAGTAGAGATCGTCGACTTGTAAGGTTCAGGCCAGCAGTTTTTGGAAGAACTAGCCGAACCTGTGGTTCGGCTTTTTTTTGCGCTTAAAAAGTTTCAGTGCCGGACTCTGACGAAGAAGCTTAAAGTCTAGGTGGAAAATGCATTCACCAGTTCGATGCCAATGCTTTGCAACGCGTGCTCTCCTGCTGCTATACCTCCGGCAAAAGAAATAAAGGCATGAATCTGATCGGTGTAGCAAATGTGTTTTACAACTACGCCCTGTTCCTGCAGACGGTCTACATAAGCCTGCCCTTCATCTCGAAGAGGGTCGAATCCGGCTGTGATTACGTAAGCTGGAGGCAATCCTGTTAGATCCTGCTTTAAAAAACACAGCATTGGATCCTGAGCTTGTTCGGGAGATTCCAGGTAATGGCCTCGAAACCAGGTCATGCCCTTCTTTGTCAGGAAATAGCCTTCCGCAAATTCCTCTATAGAGGGAAAGCTCATTTCTGGATCAACAGAAGGATAAATCAGAACCTGCAATGCGGGCATTGGGTAGTCATTGCGTTTACAGAAATGAGTAATAGCCACGGTAAGGTTGCCGCCTGCGCTGTCACCACCAACGGCAATTCGCTCGGCATCAATTCCAAGCTCGGGAGCATGTTCTCTTATCCAGCAATATGCATCGAAACCGTCGCGATGGATAGAATGAATCTTGTTGCTGGGTGCCAGCTCATAGTCAATCGAGATCACCTTACACTTACCAAACATAGCCAGGCGTTGAGTAACAGTGTCATAGTCATCCACATTGGAAAGCACGTAACCTCCACCATGGAAAAAAACCAGACACGGTGCCAGCTCGTCATTCAATCCTTTGGGAATATAAGATCTTGCTTTGACAGTACCCCGGGAAATAGGAATTTCCATATCGCCAATTGAGTCCAGTTCTACTGGAGCTGGCGCATAAGGATTACCCCGTTCCGCCCGAAAAGCTCTTGCCTGTTCCGGTGTGCCATCTTCGATTTGTTGAAGCCGTGCTGCAGATTGTGCGACCTTCGCTGCAACTGTCTCAAGCTGTTCGGCTCGAGCAGCTCTATCACTAATATTCATTTCGCTCATCTAAAAAAACATATTCTTGGGTTTTGCCGGCTGAAAGCCAACGACCCAAATCAAAACTGTGAATAAAAAGAATCCTGGTACAACATACAGTGCAAGCCGATCGATTACTTGCGGAGCCATGCCAGCCAAAGCGATTCCTACATAGACCAACATCGCCAACAAATGAGCCAGCAAGTAGTAATTAATGAATGGCGCAGTATTGTGATCGGTTGGCCATGGTTTACAAAAAAACAGCCATCGCAACCCGACAACTATTCCAAGGAGATCCGTCGGCCAGAACAACAACAGATTAATGTTGTGGTGTGTGTCTGTATGATCTGAAACAAACCAGGCTCCCAACATTAGCGTGCCATAAATACCGCTGAATATCGCGGTAACTAACCCGAGAATTCCCAGCAGCCTGAAATTCAAACCCTCCAGCTTGAAACCGATTCTGGAGTGAGTGGCAAAGTAGGACATTGGAATTCTTTTCAACATCAAGAGCAGGAAAATCACTGGTGCAATCAATCCCACAGAAGCAATTCGAAAAGCATCACTTTGCACATTCGGTGGAGGAAAATCAGTTATCACCTGATAATCTGACAGCAAAGCTAACTGCTCGCCGTTTTCAGCGACATCCGACATGACGGTTGAGAGATTTTGCCGCAGGCGTAATGGCAGATACATCTCTTCCCACTCACTAATGAAACGATCAATGTTTCCGTTCATGAGTATGTCCAGGGAAAAGGCCACCAGCGCTACCGACGCATAGTGAGACTGTACCTGATCCCGATATGTTTCTTCCGTTTCCGTTTGAAACATTGCCGATAACTTCCCACCCAACGCTTCATCAAGGTAATCACGAACCCGGGTTGTGCAATTGTCATCGTAGTATTGATAGGCATAAACCTGATTCTCAGGCTCCACGTTCCACAACAGGCGTTTATAAAGAATTTCTTTCTGCGGATTCGTGAGATTAATTCTTTCCTGCCAGACGGATCGGCCCTGAGCTCTATAGAAATCGAACTCCAGTGATGGCGTCGATGTATAAAGCTGATAATTCATAATGCCTTTGAAGAAATTAAAGGCGAAGGGAACTACACCACCAGTAACATCGAAACCACCCCAATTGAATATCAGGTCGGTGTCACTGTTTTCGTCATACATTCTTAATGCAGTATGGCCGAAGTTGTCCCAAACCTGGCTGCCCACATCGACCGTAACCAGGTAGAAATGAACCCCGCTCATATCTGCGGGCACAGGATAGGCATCCGCGTCGAAATCGGGGATCTGTGATTGAGCAGGCTGGGAAAACAAGAGGAACGCCAGAGGAAGGACAAATAGCCTGGAGAAGAGACGACCAGCGATCCCTGCCAGCGGATTCCAGGCTGCCACCTTCTCTGTCATGCGATTCCCTTTAAATGGCTGGCGACTACTCGCCAGTAGCTAAAAAGTGAATCCTATCAAAGATTTAGATTAGATCAAGGAGGCAGGGGGCGGCCTTTCAAGAGACCGTGGCAATTCGAACCACCAGGAAGGGACAAATATTGGAGACATAAAAAATCCCCACTCCCTATCCGCCATATAGATGAGTGGGGATACGCGGTTCGAGGTAAATGCAGGCTGTCGAGTGTGGGTTCTGCGAGGAATGACTGCCAGCTGCCCTTTCCGCTTGGCATGTAAATTAGCAATATTTGCCTGAACGGAATCTGAACGATTTGTCAGTTTTCGTTCAGATTACATCGTTGAAGACCAATGCAGAGAAACTGCTCAAAAAAAGGCCAGCAATTGCTGGCCTTTTCCCATCGTTATTCGCATTCTGATTCTACTGCGAATCTTCAGTACCTCTGGCTTCAGCCATACGCTCACCGCGCAGAATATTAACCATACCGTAGTTACCCTCATGGCAGGCATATTCATAGAGCTGACCGTCAACTTTGGACATTACAGTCATTACTACAATTTTATCGGTGAAAGTTGAGGGGTCATCAAGGGTGTACTCATATTCAACAGTGTAAGGACTGGTGCGAGTGAATCGCTCTGTGAGCACTTTATCTTCCGCAGTGCCATAAACACTGAAACTTTGTGTGAGACTGTTAAAGTTACGGGTCTCAACCACGAGAGTGTCACCATCCCAATAACCGCGTGAGTCGCCTGTCCACAAACGAATATCATCATCGAGAGGTGGACGTTCGCCCAGGGGTACGATTCGAGCATCGTGAATCATCTCTGTCATGATCACTGCTGTATTCTTGCTCTGAATAATCTGTACGTTGTTGTTGTAGAGATTTGGTTCAAAAGGAGGCCCAGAGTTGAAACCCAGGATACAGCGCTCTGACAAACCGCGATCTTCTGGTCCATCTTTCGCGATACCACCAACAACCATACGCACCGGTCGCTCACCTGGCTCATCAGGCCCTAAACCACCGACCTGAACCGGCACACCTTCCACTGTCTCAGGCAATTTGCCGTTTTCAGGATACATAATGCGGGCAGTGCGATTATCGGCACCGGTTCCCATCTCAGTCCAGAATGTGTTGTAGCCACCGACACCCTGCTCATTCAGAGCCTGTAGCCCTAATTCAGTTTGCGCGGCGAATGCTGCAATTTCTTCTTCAGTAAGGGTTTGTTTGTCACCGAAAAATGCAGGTCGCTGCAACGGTACAATCGAACTGAAATTCCAGACACCCTGAAGATCCGGCTGTCCCCATTCCGTTCGAGGCGCAGTGTAATCTTCCTGGGCCGCCGCCATACCTGCGGTCAACAAGCAGGCAGCTGCAAGCGTTAATGCACGTGTCTTCATTTTTTCCCCCAAAAAATCTTGGTAAATCAGATTGGCCAATGAGATAGCGGCGTAGTGTACCCGATTTGGCGCAGCCGCGCAGACAAAACTCCACCACTGGGCAGTGATTTTGGTGGTTCCAGCGCTTTTGCGCAGCTGTCAGCAGCCCCACTAACCCCCGGCGAAGCGCCCGGAAAACCTGGCATTCCACTGCCCGGGTCTGGCTACAGAAACATCAGATAGAGGCTCCACAGTATTACCGGGCCGATCGGCTTGGACAATCTGTGTACAGTTCTGAAGCCAGACCGGGAACCAGTTTTTAATGGCCCAAAGACCAGGCTGTTGCATAGCAATCAATCCGTTTCATGCAACTTCCTTCATAAGTAGACTAAGACTTCTTCCTGGCCTTCGATTTTACTGAACCCTTCTTCCGCGACGCTGCTCGCAATGCCACTTCGAACGCTGGCGCGGCCCAGTTACGCATCACATCAAGATCCTCCAGTGAATCTTCGGGAGCCTCGTAATAACTGAGACTCGCTGACGTGCCCTGCTTTTGATAGGTGAAAGCCTGCAGTCCAAGCTCTTCGTAGGTCGACCGTGTTTCATCATCCACTTTCAGATAAAGAGTGTTATCTGCAATCAGGGCGAACATGAGCCCGTCCAGGAATATGCCGTGACCACCAAACATGCGTTTTGAGTAAACGGGACCAATCACCTGCATCAGATCAACTACGAACGCCGCAAATTGTTTTTTATCTTCGTCGATTGCCATGAGGAACCTTGCCAGACCAGGTGCTATGATAACCGGCTTTTAAACGAACTGCGGGACAAAGAAATGGGCAATGGGAATGAAGCAGACACCATGAACGGCGCAACTGCACTGATCAATACTTTGGCAGACTGCGGTGTTGAGTACTGCATCGCTAATCCGGGAACGTCTGAGATGCATCTGGTGCAAGCGCTTGATGCTGTACCACGGGTTAAGTCAGTTCTAGCTCTTTTCGAAGGTGTTTGTACGGGCGCCGCCGATGGCATTGGTCGCATGACAGGCAAGCCTGCGTCCACGTTATTGCATTTGGGTCCTGGAATGGCCAATGGCATCGCTAATCTCCATAATGCACGCCGCGGTAATGCACCAATGATTAATGTCATCGGTAATCATCCCGAGTTCCATGTCGGCTTTGATGCGCCGTTAACTTCAGACATCGATACCCTCGCCCGAAACTTTTCTTCCTGGATCAAGTCCTGTTCCACATCCGAAACACTTGCCCAGGATGGTGCAGATGCCTACACGGCGACGCTAAGACAAAGCACTGGCTCACAAGGCCAGATTGCGACACTGATTATGGGGGCTGATGCAGCCTGGGGTCCTTCTAAGGGACCCGCTACCCCAAACCCTTTACCCCAAAGAGCTCGTGTAGACGAGAACGCAGTTGAGAACATCGCATCCATACTAAGCAAAGGAGGCAAAGTAGCCCTGCTGCTGGAACACCATGCCACTGAACAACTGGCACTGGAAGCCGCCAGTAAGATTGCCAGCAAAACCGGATGTCGCTTACTCAATGGTACTTTTCCGGCCCGCGTAGATGGAGGCCCGGGCAGAGTTGAGGTGGAGCGCCTGCCCTATTTCCCCGAGCAAATCCTGGCCTCCCTGGAAGGAACTGATCATTTGATCCTGGTGGGAGGAGAGGTTCCGGCAAGCTTCTTTGCCTACCGTGGAATCCCGGGGCAGCTGGTACCAGAAAAGTGCCAGGTGTCACGTCTGGCTTTTATTGAAGAAGATTGTGTCGATGCCCTTGAGCGAGTAGCAGAAAGACTTGATGCAGGTTCTGAATCAGTCACTCGTTTTCAGAAAGTCGATATCGACAAACCGAGTGGCGAACTTGATAACAAGAATATTATTCAGGCAATCGCCGCCACAATGCCTGACGATGTCATCGTCTGTACGGATTCTGGTGGTGGTAATGCAGCATTTCCTTTCTGCCAGAATTCTGCACCCAATAGTTGGTTGACATTAACCGGGGGCGCGATAGGGCAAGGTGGACCATGCGCGACGGGAGCCGCCCTCGCCTGCCCGGATCGACCTGTGCTTGCGTTATTGGGTGATGGTGGTGCTGCATACACTATCCAGTACCTGTGGACACTCGCCCGGGAAGGCCTCAATGTCACCACCGTCATATTCGCCAATAACAGTTACAACATTCTCAATGTTGAATATGCCAGGCTTGGAGTCGAAAACCCTGGCGACATTGCCAATAGCCTGTTTGATATCGGCAATCCCAATATTGATTGGGTCGCGTTAGCGAAAGGTTTCGGTGTACCTGGCGCGAGAGCCGATACGGCAGATGATCTTTGCAAGCTATTGGAAAGCAGTTATCAGGAACCTGGACCCTTTCTGATCCAGGCCAGCGGACAGATACAACGTTAGTTTTATGGCTGCTGATATTCGGCTAGGCCCAACTGAAGTTCTTCTGAATCCGACCCAGTCGTTCATAGAATGTTTGGGCCAGCTCCCTGTCCTCTTCACCATTTGGCGAAATCAGGCTCACCACCGGAATAACGATAAGCGGTAGCATGAGAGTCAAAAAGGATGGATCACGCCATTCACCGAGATAGGTAATGAGTTCATACCACCATTGCGCAAAACCCCCTGCCGTGGCGTTTTCAGCCCCATCAAACAGTGTGTTAAATAGCCACATGATCAGGCCTCCCGCGAAGCCTGTCGCCATTCCCCAGAACACAGCGAGTTCGGTGGTTCGACGCCAATAGAATACATAGCCCACCGCGATTGCTGGCGGCACTACCATTGCGAAGCCAAGCAATAGTAATTGCAGCACCGAAGAGATGTTGCCCAGCCAGGCAATAACGGCAGCGACTGAACCATAAATCACTGTCACGATCTTATAGGCTCGTAATTTCTTGTCGCTATCAAAATTCTTGGAACCAGGCACCCAGTCATTTACAAACATGGTTGCGCTTGCCAGTAAAATGGGTGCCCCCGATGAGATAACGGCCGCCAATACCGCCGCCAGTGCAATACCTCCAAGTATTGGACCTGCATCAATGGCAAGTTGGGCAATGTTCAGATAGCTACTGAGACCACTTTCTGCCCCGTAGGCTGACAGGGTGAGGATTCCAATAAAGCCAGCTACCAGCGGCATTAAGGCCGCAATAATTCCAGCAAGAAAAAATCCGGGGATCAGGTATTCCTGTTTAGCAGCTGAGCTCGCATAGTTGGCATAGACTGACGCGCCCGGGGTATGAATCGTAGCGGAAATGAACAAGGCGATAATGGTTGCCCAACCAATACCAACAAAGCTCCACCAGTTACTCACGTCTTTGTTAGCTTCAATCAGTTTTTCATCAGCTGTGGCCAGCACCTGTTCCCAACCACCAAAGTTATTCATGGCCACAAAGCCAACCAACAACAGACCAAAAATAATAACGCTGCAATGGACGATGTTTGCTACCGCGGTACCTTTCAATCCACCGGTAACCGTGAATGTCACAATCAACACTCCACCGATGGCCACCCCTACCACGAACGGCAGGCCAGTAACGCCGGAAATTATTGAACCGATCACATAAGGTTCGATGATGTTAATGACAAGATATTCCGCCTGCACGCAGAGACTCGTGAGCCACTGACAGCGAGGTGAATTAAATCTGTGATCAAAAACCTGCCCCACACTGACTACTTTCAGACGGCGATACGGGATGGCAAAGAACAGTCCAACCAGGAACAAGGCTGCAAACGAATTGACCGCATACCACAAATGTCCTAGCCCCTCGTTGATAACATCGCCAGCCACACCGTAAGTACCGGCACCGCCAATTCTTGTGCCCGCTACACCCGCTGCCAACATGAATATGCCTAGTGATCCGCCTCCTATCGCCCAGTCATTCGCGCTGCGATTGCTTCGATTCAGATAAATACCAAAGGCAGCAAAAAATCCCAGATAGGCAATAATGACCAGGGATGTAATATTCATGTGAGACTCCTGCGACTACTTCTTATTCTTTCTTGTATATTTTGCCACCCACACCATGCACTTAATTCCAAAAACAGATCGAATCCGCATTCAAAGATGATGTGTATCAATATCCGGCTTGCTCGGCATACTACACCATGGCAAGCATCGGTTACACTAAGCTGGCCGAAGCAAAGGAAGAGCACATGACCCAATTCGAACCCGGAAGCGATCAATGGCTACAACAGGTCAGCGAAGACATCCTCGAACCAGAACGCCCGATTATCGACCCCCATCACCACCTGTGGAAGAAACGCTTTGGCAGAGACTATTTGCTACCAGAATTGTGGAGTGATACCGGTAGTGGCCACAATGTGGTCAAAACCATGTTCATGGAATGCCGGGCGTTCTATCTTCGGGAAGGTGAAGACTATCTTAAGCCACTAGGTGAATCGGCCTACATCTCTGATCTAGCTGAAGAAAGCGCGAATACTGAAGGTAAAGCTACAGTAGCCGGAATCATAGCCCATGCCGATCTCACTCTGGCCGGGAATGACGAAGAAAAATTACTGGAACTGTTGGAGAAACACAAAGAAGTCTGTAAGGGCAGGTTTCGAGGGATTCGCCATGCAGGGGCCAGAGACAAACGTCCGGAAGATCTGTTCATACCCGGACCTGCACCCGCTTATCTTTATGGAAAGGAGTCATTTCGTGCAGGCCTGCGCATATTGGCAGAACAAAATCTAACCTATGATACCTGGCACTATCATCATCAGAACATCGACTTCATCGAACTGGCCCAGGCAATACCCGAATGCACGATGATTCTGGACCATTTTGGCACTCCCCTGGGAGTTGGAGTTTATCGAAACTGTAAGGCAGAGATCTTCACCGAATGGAAACAGGAGATGAAGTCCCTGGCCAAATGCCCGAATGTCTATATAAAACTGGGAGGCCTGACCATGCCTGACAATGGCTTTGACTGGCATAAGGCTGACCGCCCACCCACTTCAGATGAATTTATTGCCGCCCAACAGAAGTATTACATGCATATGATCGAATGCTTTGGTCCTGAGCGTTGCATGTTTGAGAGTAATTTTCCGGTGGACCGACTCTCAATCAATTATCAGGTGCTGTGGAACGCATTCAAGAAAATGGTCTGCGATTTTAGTGAAGACGAGAAGCACGCTCTGTTCTATGGCACAGCTGAATCCGTGTACAGGCTTTAAACTGGAATATACACATGGCTGAATTCACAACCCTGATATTCGATTTGGATGGAACGCTTACAGATCCTGCCCTCGGCGTAGTACGTTGCGTGAACTACGCGCTCACCAGGTTTGACTATAGCCCGCTACCCGATGCAGAAATCACTCAGCACATTGGCCCACCACTGGAACAGACCTTCGAACTGTTATCTGGTAGCTCCGATGAGTCTCATATCACTGAACTCGCAGCCGCATACAGAGACAGATATGGAGAACTGGGATACAAGGAGAACACCGTCTACCCAGGTATCATCAATATGCTCGAATCCTTAAAGGATCAGAGCATTCGATTAGCCGTCTGCACATCTAAACTCGAAATTAATGCCTACAGAGTACTCGAACAATTCCAGCTTCTGGATTATTTCGAATTCGTAAATGGCGCAACTGAATCTGGGCCAAAGGGAAAGCAACTGGCAGAGCTTCTACAGCAAAACCTGATTGACAGAAGTGCAATTATGATTGGTGACAGACATGTGGATTTGCGTGCCGCGAGGGAAAACAAACTGGCCAGCGCAGCTGTGCTCTGGGGTTATGGCAGCGAAGAAGAACTACAGGCTGAATCACCTGCGTTTATATTTCGCTCCCCTGAAGATCTGACAGTAGAACTTGGCTGACTTCAGATCTATCAACCCTGGTTATTTGTTTTGAATACGCTTGATTACCGCACTACTGGTTAGCACCACACGCTCTTCAACTTTAAGTATGCAGCGCACGAATACCATTGAGCGACCTCGCCTGATGGTCTCCGCCTCACCTACTACCAATTCTCCCTGATAGGCCGGCGCGACAAACTCATTATTGCAGGTAACCGTTGCCACACTTTCACTGGTTCCACCATTTGCCCCCAGGCACAGAGTGTAGTCAGCAAAACTCATTAGCACACCACCATGTACTGAATCGTGAGCATTGCAATTATGCTCCTGAATACGAAATGCAGTCCGCGGGTGCTCACCTTCCATGTAGTAGAAGAACGGGCCTATGTAGTCTTCGGCGCGATCTCCCTCCCAGTGCTGGTAGTTTGCAGGCACTCCGTAGTCTTCAGGCTTAAAGCTCACGTTAAAATTTCCTGTTCGAATGACCGAATTGATCTAGTTGTCGTCATTATCATCGTCATCGTCTGGCACGATGACGTCAACTGCGGCTCCGGCTACCTTGAATGGAACCTTGGCCACTTCAACCGTGGCATCGACTGCCGTCCCTATAACTGCCCCCACACATGAGCTAAGAGCCATACAGATACAGCACAAAATCAGTTGCTGGCGAAGAAATCTGAATAAACTGGAAAAAATCATAATACGAGCTGCCAATATCCAACATTTAAGTAGTTATCGAACTTTCTGCCAACTTCTTCAAATTCGCCCACTTTTCTGTAACCCAACTTCTCATGGAGAGCTATGCTTGCCTCGTTGGGTAGAGCGATCCCGGCTATCAGAGAGTGCACATTGGTCTCGCGTAATGCCTCAATCAAGTGTTGATAGAGTCGCAGTCCCAGGCCGCGACCATGCAGTTCAGGCCGCAGATAGATACTGGTTTCCCGCGCAAAACGGTAGGCAGATCTGTCCTTCCAACGCACCGCACAGGCGTAGCCCATAATTGAATTACTCTCTGACAGGTCAAATTCATCCAGTTCCTGAGCACTGGCTTCCATTACAAACCAGGGGCGAGTCTGATCTGTCACGGCAATGCGATGGGCCATTTCACCAGCATCTACTCCTTCTTCTTCAAAAGTGATAGTGGTGTTTTCAATATACCAGTTATAGATATCAGCAATTACAGTGCTGTCATTCAACGTGGCAAGCCGGATATCCGCCATAATAACCTCTGTTTGTAGCTGTCGAGCTCTGATTAACGGTGCAATTCTCCAAGGGTTCGAATCCGGTCTGCGGGCACCGAGCCGGAAACCAGATCCGCAAATTCTTCGGCGAGCTCACCACTACGCTCGATAACTTCATGCCAGATTTCGAATCTCTCAGCTTCAGCATAGTTGGCAAAGTCGTTTCGATCAGGAATTTTTCTATTCGGAAGGGATGATACGAAGTCTTCGGAAGGAATCAGGAACAAAACATTGCTGAAATTCTCTTCGTGAATTTTCCGCCAGGGCAGGAATTTATCGAACCAACCGGGAATGACTGCGGGACTAAAATGAGGGTAGAGAACCAGTTCTTCGTCAGCGGCAAATTTAAAATCAAAATGATAATCCGTGATCCCACCATCAAGATAGAGACCAGATGGCCCTCCCATTATGTCCCGCACACCATCCAGGACGAAAGGAATGGAACCAGTAGCCAGGAGTGCATCCAGGCAATTATCCCTGGTTAACTTTATTAACCTGGTGCCAATTTTATCTGGTGACTCCCAGGGTGAATCATCAGCGGAACTGGAAAAAATCGCTCTCTGGAAAAACCACGACAGAGTATCTCTGGAGAATGTATTTAATATTGCACTGCTGCCTAAAAACAATTTCCGTAATACAGTGGAAGGCGAGCTTCCGAACCCTCGACATCGATCAGCAACTATATGAGTCTGAATCAAAGGATTCTCAACCAACTCACTGACTCCTGATTCTCCCATTACACCTATCAGCAAGCTGCGCATCTTCTCGGTTATCTCCTCGGTGGTAGGCTGGTGAGAGTAGGTTTCATTGGCATAGCGGTAGGCTAACTCATCAAGAGCCCTTACCGGATCTGCAGTCGCCAGGCAACTAAGTCTCCAGGCTCCGGCTGAAGACCCCAGCGTCATTAATGGTCGCTGTCGCCCTTTGAAGAATTCTCCAAACAGGAAGCGATCCAGACCATACAGCACAAACCATTTGGGTCCGCCAGAAGCTCCCAGCAAGACCTGGAAACTATCGGCGTTTATCCCTTCCTGAAGAATACGTTTGCGGGCAACGGGCCCGGCATAAAGAGTGAGGGCAGACATGGCCGGTGATGATATAATCGTCGCTCAGGCCTCGCCAGTGGGATTAACCACCGGCTCACCACGCCCTTACCCATCAACTCAACGGCAAAATACATCAGTAACAGAATTTCCTAATGCCCTCTGTAAACCTGAAAGATCGAAAGACACTGCTCTATCTGCTGGCAATCGGCAATACCATTGCATTCGTCACCTGGCAGGTGATGTTGAATAATTTTGCAGTAGAGCAGGCTCAATTTACCGGAGAAGAAATTGGCATTCTGCAAAGCCTGCGGGAAGTCCCCGGTTTTCTGGCTTTCACCGCTATTCTGGTAATGCTATTCATCAGGCAACAGAATTTCGCAATCCTGTCCCTGGTCACATTGGGCATTGGCACAGCGATCACCGCGTTCTATCCCAGTGCATTGTGGCTTTACTTCACAACAGTAATCATGTCGATTGGCTTTCACTATCTGGAAACATTGCATAACTCCCTTAGCTTGCAATGGCTCAAAAAAGAAGAAGCCCCCAGGGTGCTCGGTAAACTAATGAGCACTCGCGCCATCAGTAATTTTCTGGTGCTGGGCGCAATCTACATTTACCTGCTTTTCTATTCCGCCAACTATTTTCTGATTTACATGTTAGCGGGTGGCATAACCGTCGCTATCGGTGTGTTCTGCTGGTTAGCAATTCCCCATTTTGAAGACCAGGTAGTGCAGAAAAAATCGCTCTTTCTGCGAAAGCAGTATTGGCTCTACTATTGTTTGACATTTCTCGCTGGTGCACGACGCCAGATTTTCGTGGTGTTTGCCGGTTTTCTATTGGTGGAAAAATTCGGCTTTCCCGTAGAGAACGTCGTGCTTCTCACCCTGGTGAATGCTGCTCTTACTTTTTGGCTGGCTCCCAAGATTGGCTCATTGATTAGTTTTATTGGCGAGCGTAGAGCACTAACGATTGAGTATGTGGGATTGATCATCGTTTTCGTAAGCTATGCGTTTGTAGAGTCTATTGCTGTCGCTATTGCACTCTACCTACTGGATCACCTGTTTTTTGCCATGGCTATTGCGATCAAGACCTATTTTCAAAAAATTGCCGATCCTGCTGATATTGCTGCCACTTCTTCGATGAGTTTCACTATCAACCATATCGCCGCCGTGGTGTTACCAGCCTTGCTGGGACTTGTTTGGGTGGTGAATCACAGTGCAGTATTTCTTATCGGCGCAGCGATTGCCGCTTGCTCATTGCTACTCACGCAACTTATCCCGGACCGACCCATAGCAGGACAGGAAACGCGCCTGGCTGTAAGCTCCGGGTATGGCGCCACAAAATAAAAAACAGTTATTCGATATATGAATAGTGGCAGCCCTGTCGTAAAGCATCTTGTTCTGATTGGTGGTGGTCATAGTCATCTGTCGGTGCTGAGAAGCTTTGGCATGAATCCGATGCCTGGATTGGCGATCACTCTAATCAGCCGCGACATCGTCACTCCCTATTCCGGATCCATGCCTGCCTATCTCACCGGGCAATACTCCCACGATGAGATGCATATCGACCTCAGACCTCTGGCGCAATTCGCTTCAGCTCGAATCATCCAGGCAGAAATTTCCGATATTGACATGGAACGCAAGATCATTTGCATGGATGACAGACCCGATATTCCTTTCGACATACTGTCACTCAATATCGGCTCACGCCCGGACGCCTCGCTCATTGAAGGAGCCGAGAAGCATGCGCTACCCGTAAAGCCTATCGATGAATTTCTTGTCCGCTGGGAGTCAATGCGTCAGCAAGCTGCTGAACGCTTGCAGGGAACGAAAGAATTTCATCTGGCCATAATCGGCGGCGGGCCTGCCAGTGTAGAGTTGGCATTCGCTACAAATGCCCGACTGGCAGCTGACTTAAACAGAAAACCTGCTGAACTCAGCAATCTAAAAATAAGTCTGGTTACAGCCGATTCTTCATTGCTGAGCAGCCACGGCAAGAAAGTCCAGGACTTTGCTTTGGAACAGCTCTCGGTACGAAACACCAGTGTGCTGACCAATAGCAAGGTAATCGAAGCCAGACCTGATAGTTTGCTCATTGAAGGTGGTGAAGAACTGAAAACAGACTTTGTGATCTTCGCTACCGGTGCGGCGATCCCTGGGTGGCCGTTCAAAACAGGCCTGCAACGCAGCAAGGACGGCTTCATCGAAGTTCGCCCGACATTACAAACTAGTAGCCATGACTTCGTCTTCGCTACTGGCGATGCTGCAACTATCATCGGTGAAGAACGACCGAAGTCCGGGGTCTATGCTGTACGCCAGGGCAAGGTGCTGGCTGACAACATACGCCGCTTCGCAACTGGAAGAAAACTAAAAAACTACTTTCCGCAACGACAGACTCTCGCACTGTTAAACCTGGCGGATGGCACAGCCATCGCGTCGAGAGGTGATCTCTTCTTTGCCGGACGTAGTGTTTGGAACCTTAAGCATTGGATCGATTCCAGATTTGTCGAAAAATTTAAAACGCTTCCGGAAATGCAATCCAGACTTGAGCTTCAGTCAGGGCTCGTTGATCGTGACACTGAAAAAAGATTACGGCAACACGCAATGCGTTGCGCTGGTTGTGGTGCTAAAGTCGCCAGCAATGTGCTCAGTGAAGTACTGCAGAATCTGGATGTCTACTCGAAGGAAGATGTTCTGGTCCCTATTACCGGGATTGAAGATGCGTCCCGGATTCGCCTTGATGATGGACGCTTGCTACTTCAGAGCATTGACTATATTAAGGCTTTTATCGATGACCCCTGGGTATTCACGAGAATAGCCGTAAATCATTGCCTGAGCGACATCTATGCAATGGGCCATGCACCTCACTCAGCCCTGGCCATGGTGGGTCTGCCCCATGCCGAAAAACGTTACGCTCGCCAGCAACTGAAAGAAATCATGCAAGCGTGTAGCACAACGCTCAAAGAGAATGAATGCACCCTTCTGGGAGGCCACACAGCGGAAACTGATACCCTGGAGTTTGGATTGTGTGTTAATGGCTTTGCAGCAGACGATAGTGTTCTCAGTAAGTCTGGCGCCAGCCCAGGGGAAGTGCTGATTTTGAGCAAGGCTCTGGGAACTGGCACATTACTGGCTGCCGATATGCGGGGAAAGGCGCGGCATGAATGGATAGAGCATGCTATTCAGAATATGCTGATGTCAAACCGAAAAGCCGCGGAAATTATTGTGACACATGGCGCTACTGCCTGTACCGACATCACGGGATTTGGTCTTGCCGGTCATTTACTTGAGATTCTCGAGGCTTCCGGATGTGACAGCGAAGTTCAATTGGAACAAATCAGGCCCCTACCCGGCGCAATCGAATCGACGAGTTCTGGTATCGTCAGCTCCCTCCATGAAGATAATAAACTCATGGAAAGCTCCATACATAATGCAGAACAGGTAGCCAATCATGCCCTGTACCCTCTGCTATTCGACCCCCAAACTGCTGGTGGCCTATTGATATCCCTGCCATCGGAACAGGCAGAATCCTGTCTACAGGAGCTTCAGGAACATGGCTATAACGATGCCAGCATCATCGGTAAACTTATGGCAATTCAAGGTGAAAACAGCTCGATTACACTCATCTAGACATGTGGGCTCTGGCGGAGCATCTGGAGCTGCGCTATAGTCTGCCACCTCAAGTATTTGCCGGTATTTCCAATGACCTTACGCCTGCACAACAAGCCTATTACCATCCTTCTTGGCTCAATCCTGTTGTTTCTGACCTTCGGATACAGCATAGCAGCAGCTCAGGATAGCTCCGCTAATTCTGTGATAGAGCGCTATGGCAATCTCGATCTCACCAGAGAAGGACCTACGATCGATGCTGATCTGGCCAGGAAGTTGTTTCGCAGGGGTAATACCTACAGTACGCTGGAACGTCACGAGGAAGCTATCGAAGAATACAGGAAAGCCATTAGCGCCGATCCCAATTTTTCCGATGCAATTCGGAATCTGGCCAACACCTATTACTTTCTTGAGCGCTATGGTGAAGCAAAACCGTTGTTGGCTCGGTTCATAGAGCTTGAGTCAACTCCTTCCGCTTCACTGATCGCTGCAGTGCAAACCCTTGGACAACTTGAACGACAAGACCGTAACTTCGACGCCGCCATTGCGTACGATATTCGAGCTATTGAACTGGTACCTAATGATGATTCACAGGTACATATAATGGCCAATACTTACAACAACAATGGTGAGGCTGATAAAGCCATTCAGATTTATCAGACTGCCGTCTCAGTTATGCCTCAAAATGCCTTCTTCAATCGCAGCATGGGTCGAATACTGGAGCAGGAAGGAAGACTGGAAGAAGCATTGGAATCCTATCGGGCTGCCGCTTTGAAAGATCCGGACTCCAGATTTTATGCCGATCTGGTTACCAACCTGGAACAACAGCTGGATAACTAATCCCGTCTGCTGAGTTCGGTTATTCGTTCATCTTCAGAAAGCTGCATGAGGCCTTCAACAGACTCGTAGAATGCGCTGAAGTCTCCATCATTGCGTTCCAGAAGCCTGGTAAACTCCGGCACCAGATCATTGTACGATCCAACAGTTGAGAGCTGGGCATTGTTAAGTGACTGACTAAACCAGTTGTCGTAACCAGCATACCCTCCCCAGTGCTGCTGCAATTCACCATACGCTAAACGAAGCTGGTCCTGTAGCCTGGATTTTTCAACGCGCATTTGCGATTCAGATATGTCCTGCTGATACAGATCAGCAAATTTGTCTCGCCATTCTATAATCAGTGTGGCGAATTCTTGCTGGCGTTGTAAGCCAAGACTTGCGTCCTCAAACAATTCTTCCTTGTCGATGTAATTCAACCAGCGGCGCACGCCTTCCCGCTCAACTGCGGTAGCGAAACTCTCATTGAATGTTGTATCTCCCGGCAGATAGAGCACCTGATGAGCCAGTTCGTGAAAAATCAAACCCGCTAACTGAGGGTCACTGCGATTGGTTACTGTACTTAGCAACGAATCATCAAACCAGCCTAGGGTGGAATATGCATCGACGCCGCCTGTGTAGACATCGTAACCCTGGTCTTCCAGCCTGTCGGCATAACGTTGCGCCGCAGCTTCTGAAAAATAACCTCTGTAGGTCACGCATCCGGCGATCGGGTAACACCACTCCATGGCCTGCGTAGAAAACTCTTCTGCAGCAAACACATTCCAGACCACGTGATCTCGCTGAACATCGACATAGGTCTTGTAATTGTCATTCACAGGTAGTGCCAGTTCCTGCTCCGCGAATTGACGAATCGCCAGCACTGTTTCCAGCTTTGCTTTTAAGTCATTGGAGATATCAGATCGCCCAAGGAGATCTTCAATTTCCTGCCTGCCAAACAAAATCTGCATCTGACCCCGAGCGGCCTGGGAGTAATACTGCACAGATTCGCAGGACAGAAGTAAAACGGACAGCATCGCCAGCATCGCAAATTTAATCCCTGCTTTTCTGAACTCAAGCAGTGTCATGACACTAATCCGTTTCCGCTCCCTGCAGGGTAACAACAAGACTACGACTTCCACCTCGTTCGCGGTGTTCACCCAGATATAAACCCTGCCAAGTTCCCAGAGCGAGTCGACCATTATTAATAGGCAAACTAAGCTGACTGCCGAGCAACCCCGATTTGATATGAGCGGGCATATCGTCCGGACCTTCATAGGTGTGCTCATAATAAGGCGCGTTTTCTGGCGCCAGTTCATTGAAATGAGATTCCATATCCCGCCTTACCGAGCTGTCGGCATTTTCATTGATGCTCAATGAAGCTGACGTATGCTGAAGCAGGAAGTGAGCCAGGCCGATTTTGATGCTGGAAATTTCAGGAATCTGCCTGAGAACTTCGTCAGTGATTAAGTGGAATCCGCGGGACCTGGGTGGCAGAGAAATGGTTTTCTGAAACCACATAGGCGCTTAGGGTATGACGAGTTCTATTTCGAACAAATTGGCCCAATGCTTACCTGTGACAAACAGACGCTCACTGTCTTCGTCCCAGGCAATGCCATTCAAGACTGCTTCCATACTGCCCAGACGGGTGCGATCTGACAGGCCAGTAAGATCCACTATGCTATTAACATTTCCAGTAGCGGGATCTATGCGAAGTATGTAATCGGTTTGCCAGACATTTGCCCAAACCTCACCATTTATGTATTCGAGCTCATTGAGATTGACTATAGGACTGCCGTTCAGAGTCACCTGAACTTTATGAGTTGGCACAAATGTCTCGGGATCGAGGAATTGCAGTTCATGGGTACCATCGCTGAGAATTAATTGCTCACCGTCATAGGCAAGGCCCCAACCCTCGGTTGCATTGTAATGGGTGTCCAGCTGGTCAAAACTGTCGGCGTCATAAACGAATACTAAATGTGACTGCCAGGTAAGCTGAAAAATTCTGTCTCCTACCAGTTCAATTCCTTCTCCGAAATAGCGCTGACTTAAAGCCTTACTCATCACCGCACTACCATCATCCAGGTTAACTTTGCTAAGCCTCGACAACCCTCGCTTGCCAGTGCCTTCATAAAGAAAGCCCTCGTGATAAAACAATCCCTGGGTGAATGCAGTAATGTCGTGAGGATAGGTACTGATGACATTGAACCCATAGCGAACAGGGTCATCCTGGGCGTTACCATGAAGGGGCACCAGTATGATCAAAGCCAGAAGCCAATGTAGGTTTTTTCGGTTCACTGAATACGAGTCTGGGTTAGAATGAGCTGTCGGTCAACTCCAGAAAAACGATATTCCGCCAGGAGAACGAAATGTCAGATGATTGTCTATTCTGCAAAATTATCGCAGGGGAACTACCTTCTAACAAGGTGTACGAAGATGATGATGTGTACGCATTTGAAGACATCAATCCAGGTGCGCCAGTCCATGTATTAGTGGTGCCAAAAAAACATATCAGCGACATGCTGGACGCAACCGACGAAGATGAATCCCTGCTCGGCAAATTATTGCTCAGAGCAAACGACATCACCAGACTTCTGGGAATTGACAAAACAGGCTTCCGCTATGTTCTAAACACAGGCCCTGACAGTTGCCGCACAATATTCCACATTCATCTGCACATTTTGGGCGGACGTCAGTTGGAACTGTCTATGGGCTAATGCTTCTCTATTAATGAACACAGGGACTGAGTATTGGCTGCAAAACTTCCTCTCTCGGTTATTATCGCGCTCACCAATTTCGCAGGTGTGACATCAAACCCGTAATTACTGGCTCTAGTATCGGGCGGCGCGATAGCCACACCAATATTGCGACCTGATTCATGTGATCCATGCACCTCAAGCACTTCCGATTCCGCGCGTTGCTCGATAGGTATTTCGCTTAAACCATCCTCGGAATTTGAATCAAATGTTGATACCGGGATTGCAACGTAAAATGGTATATCGTTGTCCCTGGCTGCCAGAGCTTTCAGATAGGTGCCGATCTTGTTGCATACATCTCCTCTGGCGGTAACTCTATCTGCCCCCACAATGACTGCATCCACTTCACCGTGTTGCATGAGGTGCCCTCCCGCATTATCGACGATCAATGTATGGTCGATCCCTTGTTTGGATAATTCCCAACAGGTTAGAGAGGCACCCTGGTTTCGGGGTCGGGTTTCATCGACCCAAACATGAACAGGAATTTCTCTCTCCACTGTTTTGTAAATCACTGCCAGAGCAGTTCCCCAGTCCACAGTTGCCAGTGCTCCGGCATTACAGTGAGTCAGAATATTCAGCCGGGATTGAGACTGCTTTTTCTCCTGCCACAACTTCTGTAACAGGTCGGCGCCCTCCTCCCCTATTGCCTCGCAAACAGCAATATCTTCCTTCTCCAGAATCTGGGCTATTTCCAGGCTGCTGGAAATTCTGGTCTCGACACTCCCCTCTTCAATAAACTGCCGACAACGCTCCAGCGCCCACACCAGATTTACCGCTGTGGGTCGAGTAGCCGCCAACTGTGACACCAGGGCATCAAGCTCGCCCGCATTGTCTCGCAAGCCCAGATAGAGGCCGTATGCTGCTGTGACGCCAATCAACGGTGCACCTCGTACCTGCATTGAGGAAATTGCTACACAAGCGGCTTCAATTGAATCCATAACCAGGATTTTGAACTCATGGGGGAGTTGAGTCTGATCGATTATCCTGACGGAATCAGATTCTGGCTCATACCAAATGCTCTGATAATGTTTCCCGTCAATCTGCATTGCGGACCCGGCTAAATGACTCTGTCATTGCCACCATCGATGGCTATCTGTTCACCAGTGGTTTTCGAAAAATCCTCTCCCAGCAAGGCGAGAATCGTTTTTGCCACATCGGCGGAGTTAAGCTCAGTATTAAGCACATTGGACCTCTTGTACTCAGCCACTGCTTTACCGTAGTGGGCAGCGCGTTGAGAAAGAACTTCTTCGTCCCACAAACCTGTGTCATACACTGCATTGGGGTGCACTGTATTAATTCGTATACCTGATCCGCCAAACTCCAGCGCGGCAATTCGCGCCAGTTGAGTGAGGCCTGCCTTGGCAGCCGAATAGGCGGCAGCACCGGGACCTGGAGCAGGGACATTCTTGGAACCCACCATGACTACTGCAGGACTAAATCCTGCCTGAAGATAAGACGAGCAACTGCGCAGTAATTTCAGATGAGAACTCAGATTCAGATCGAGTGAATCCTGCCAGGTCTTATCATCAAGGCTGCTTATTGCAGCGCTGGCCGGAAAGTTACCGGCATTTGAAACCAATAAATCTATCCCACCAAATCTACTGACGATTGTGTTCACCGCGAGTTCGACGGACTGAGAATCTGTCACATCACAGACGAGAGGCACTACTGCCGGATTATCAAAGGTATTTAATACCTCACCGGAAATATCCAGAGCCGCGACAACCGCTCCTCTGGTGAGTAATGCTTCAACACAAGCCTTGCCAATGCCAGAAGCAGCCCCGCTCACCATAGCCACCTGCCCTTCAAATTCGGCACGCTTATTCCCTGATTTCAGCTTAGCCTGTTCCAGTTCCCAGTACTCGACCTCGAACAGCTCCTTCCTGGACAAGGCCTGCCAGCCACCCAGCGCCTCGCCTTGCTGGATCGCTTTGACCGTGTGTTTAGTAATATCTTCGACTATCTGCAGGCGTTTGTGATTCGCTGCAAAATAGACCATCCCCTTCTCCCGCCAGACACAGTAGCGTGGCATCTTGTCGAGACATTGATGCTCTTCGCTCGAATGCTCATCGAAATAGGTCTGGTAGTGCTCGGCAAACTTCTCCATATCTGCCAATGGGTCTCCGCCAAGATCGGCAGCAAAGGCTTTGCAATGAATTGTATGGTCAGGGGTTAACGGGCCTCTAGCTGCCAACTCACCCGAATTGGGGAGAGCGGCAAAACCTGCAGCGTCATCCGATGTATCGAATCTTGCCAGTACGGCTCCGCCGAACTCTTCGCCTGCTTTCTTGCGTAAGTGAGCGAGCATCAGGAGGTCATCATTGCAGGGAGTGTATGAAAGTCTGTTAATCCCACGGGAAGCTTTTTCCTCGAGAAATTCCTCCGCCTGATCAACCAGTTCGATCATCATGTCATAACTTTGTTTGGGGTCATCATTGAAAGTAAACACACCGTGGTGCAACAAAATGATTCCTTTGAGGGATGCCCAATCCACTTTAGATGCATATTCCGCGACCTGCCTGGCAAGAATGAAGCCGGGCATGATGTACGGAAGAATAAGTACCTCATCGCCGTATAACTCTCTCAGAATTTGTTCACCTCGTGGTGAATTAGAGATCGTGACGATAGCATCAGCATGAGTATGGTCTACATACTTGTAAGGTATCAGGGCGTGCAGAATAGCCTCGACAGAAGGAGTTGGACCGCCGGGATCCAAGAGTGCCAGCCGGAGCTGACGCATCATCTCACTGTCGCTGAGTTCTTCCAGTTCTCCCAGTCTCTGTAGATATTTCAGTCGTACCGGAGGAAAGCCTGGTTCCTCTATGGTGCGTAAATCCCAGCCGGAACCTTTAACATACAGAACCTCTTGAGCCTGGCCAAAGACGTCCTCCAGCTTTCCCTTAACTGATGTATTACCTCCACCATGGAGCACCAAATCAGGGGAAGCTCCCAGGAGCTTGGAAGTATAGACTCGCAATTCCAGATCCGAAGCCGTGCCCGGCATTGCCGATTGATCGTCCCAAAGGTTTTTCATTCCAACGATTCTTTATGAACTGCAAACTTAGTTGAGTTTATTTCAGGTATAAAAAAACGCATCACCTTTCGATGATGCGTTTTTTAGAGTGTTCTTAACAGGTTTTAGTTTGGCTCAACGATTGAAATATTCTGCATGCCAGCCTGTCTGGCAGCATCCATAATCATAACCAGAGTAGCCACTTCCGAATCATCATTGGGCTGAATGATTACCGAAGCTGCTGGATTTTCAGCCTTTAACTGGTCAATGTTAGAACGAATCTGAGTGGCAAGAATAGGTCGAGGGCTGCCGTTCAAAATGATTTCGTTGTTTGCTCCAATTTCAAACAAGATGTTTTTCTTGTCATTATCTTCCGGCGGAGATTCGTTATTATTGTTGTCACTGCTAGATGCGTTTACCGCGGTTTCAGACAAAAAGGTTGCCGTTACAACGAAGAAGATCAGAAGGATAAACACCACATCCAACATGGGTGTGAGATCGATCTTGGCGTCATCTACCTTTTGCTTACCGGAGATTTTTTTCATTTTCTGTTCCTGGTAACTGAATACTACTGAGGGCCAGAGTATATCAGCGCCACAGCAGGAAACGAAAGCCTCGATTTAGGCGATTTTTGACTAAAGATAGGGCGAATAAGCCTGTCTCGCGGGCACAAAAAAGGAGGCTAACGCCTCCTGATCTGCTGAATTCCCCGGGAACGCCGGGGCTAAGCCCCTATTTCTTCAGGGAATTCACTGTAAATTTAATCAGTTCCTTGAGCTGGCTGGCATTCTTGCCGTCCCGGGAATTTACCCTGAGTCCGTGCAGCATATTTATCAATATATCTGCCGCAGATTCCACGCCAACTCCTTTCTTGAGCTTACCTTTCTTCTGCGCTTCTTTAAGACGAGCTACCAGGGGCTTGCGAATAGCTGCGAGAGAAGAACGAATGACTCGTTTCATCTCCTTGTCATAGTTGATGGATTCACATAAAGAATTAACTAACAGACAGCCCATTCCACGTTGCTTATTACTCAATGACAGAACTGATTGTTCAAAATAAGCGTTAATTGCTTCCCAGGCACCAAGTTTTTCATTTTTAAGGGATGCAGCTATATGATCTGACATCGCTGCATTGTATTGATCAACGCAGGATTTAAAGAAAGTATCTTTATCACCAAATGAATTATAAAGAGTACCTCTGTTTATTCCTGTGCAATCGAGAAGTTTTTGAACCGAACTCGCCTCGTATCCTTCCTTCCAAAATTGCTCCATGGCGTTTGCCAAAACTTTTGCTTCATCGAATTCGACTGGTCTTGCCATTGTAAGTACTGAAACCTCTTTTCTTCTGTAACTGCAGAGCTGTAAAAACGAAAGCGCGGTATTGTATTACAGTGAATTGATATTTACATCAGTCCAGTCGTAAAAAACTTCGCAGAACGTGATGCCAGTACAATTTTGGTGTTTTTGAATGTTACTTCTCGATTAATCCCAGCAAATACCTCATAAACAGTTTCCCCAGGAAGGGAAAATAGCAATATTCAGGGATAGTTCTTGACTTACTAACTAGAATGGTGAGTCAACTACTGGAATCCAGAGTTGAATCCATGGTGACTGGTCAATTTTTATACAGCGCTTAAAAGACAGAAGAACTGATTCCTGTCCTGTATAGAATTATTTCTTATATGAAGCACTCCATCAAAGAAGTCTGCTGAATGCTGAACGTGGAAGCCGTCAGATCTTCGTATCCTCCAAAAACATAGCCCAACATAGCTACAAGCTAGTCAGAATAGTTGCCACTAAACCGATCGCTCCTCCAAACGCAAAGCCCAACGTGATTATAAGTTGGTTCCTACAGTAGCAATCAGACCTAGAAATCCTCCGAACACAGTCCCCCATACAACTAACCACCCCAGGTGTTTGCGAATCATTTCCTGCACGATCTCTTTCACCATCATTGGCGTCATGTCATTCAAGCGCTTATCGATCAGATCTGTGAGTTTCTGTCTGATAGCTTCCTCATCCAGAGCCCCTTGCAGGGCTTCCTGAATTTTTGCCTGAAAATCGGGATTGGCAAATTGGGAATTAAGAAACTCATTCATTTTGCTGACGAAGGGGTCTTTTAAGGCAGAGAGTGCCTCCCGGCCTCCTATCATTCCTAACATGCCCGCAAACGAAGAAGCCAGTATTACGTCCAGCAAAGACTCAAAGGCCTGATCCAGGTCCAGACCATCTATGCTTTTTTTCAGCTTTTCGCCGAGCTTTACCCCGGTGTCACCTGCCCCATGAAAAAAACTCTCCAGATCGCTGTGATCGAAGAATTGATCCATGATGAGGTTGCGGATCCCGATCTTGAAATCCTCGAATCTAATCTGGATAACTCCGGATCCGTAAAGCCCGGGCACTCGCTCGAACAGCATATGCACTGCAAGCCAGTTAGTGATACCACCAGACAATGCAAATAAACCTGTGTTGAGCACATACTCCTGATAGGGACCCGTCATCAACAGACCTGCTACAACTATCAGGGCTGCTACCAGATTACTGATCAAACTCTTGTTGATAGGAATGTACCTCAGCCGTTCTCAAGGAGGCGGGATCATAAAGGAACGTCATGGCCAAGAGCAAGTTTGTCAGGGATTTGAACAACCCTGGAGTTTTCTCTGTTCCGAGATGGGCATTCTTTTGCGAACGCTATTGCGAAAGTCCAGGTCAATTTCAGCAATTGCAATGCCTTCGCCTTTATCAACCTCATCCAGCACGGTTCCCCAGGGATCGACTATCATGGAATGTCCCCAGGTTTCGCGCTTTTCATTATGCTTACCACCCTGGCCAGCGGCGATGATATAGCACTGATTTTCGATTGCTCGAGCCCGCAGCAATGGTTCCCAATGGGCTTCCCCGGTAACACTTGTGAAAGCCGCCGGGACAGTGACTATGTCCGCTTGCAGGGTGAATAATTCGCGATAGAGCTCAGGAAATCTGATGTCATAGCACACCGAAAGCCCTAGCCTGCCGACTTCAGTATCTACCGAGACAATTTCAGAACCAGCCTCGTAGCTCCGTGATTCTGAGTAGCTCGCTTGCTTGTCGGCCACCGTTACGTCGAACAAGTGGATTTTGTCATATCGCGCGATTTGATTTCCCTGGGCGTCGAAAACCAGACTCGCCGGTCTCACCCTAGTATCTGAAATCAGGTAATCGACATCTTTCCTGTTTTTGCCTGGTCGGGAAATTAGTGGAATAGTCCCTCCTACAAGAATGATTTCATGATTGCGGGCTTGTTCAGACAGGAAATCCTGTATAGGACCGACTCCCTCTTCCTCGCCAAATGGTCGCATCGGGCCGCCTTCGAGAACTGCGAATACCTCTGGCAAGAGAGCAAGACTAACTCCTGCAGCTTTGGCGTCTGCTATCAATCTTGCCGCTGTGTCCAGATTCTCATCCAGATTTGCCGTACTTACCATTTGAATGGCTGCTACTTTCTTTGTCATTCCTCGCCTACTGGTACCAAACAATTTTTCGAGCTATGCAGCTTAACCCGAACAGTGCATGCACTTGAAGCACGTTCATAATTGAGACAGAAGCGTGGCGTTCCAGCCTTTATTGGGGAGGCGCATCTTGATCGGCTTCACCAGGTGAACCGAAAGCTTGCTTAAACTCGGGCTCCAGGCCTTCGAATGGACCGCTCAGGGTGTAGACAGCGCTTGACAGGCTGTCTACCTGATCTCCAAAAATCTGATCAAAAAGATAGGCCCCTACGGCAAGCGGTATGTTAGCGGTTAACAGTCCAATCCAGGGTAAATTATTGCTAACGGGTAGCGTTACGAACATCTCACCTTCAATGGTTTCTGAATCCAGATCTACTTCGCCGGTTATTTGATACAAGCTACTGGGACCAGACATTACCAATCTGTCCTTGATGGTCATCAACCCATCTTCGAGGTCGAAACTTCCCGAAATCTCATCGTAGGCAAGACCACTTCGAAGCAAGTCGTCACTGAATCTCAGGCGCCGAAACACGGCTGTCAGGTTAATAAAACTCACCAGTCTCAATGCCCCCTGACCGCTGGAGTTTTGATTAAAGCGCCCTTCTTCCACCAGAAGATCCATGCGACCGCTTAAGTGGGCGCTGGAAAAGAAAGCCGGCGAGCCCGGCCACTGGAGCTCAGTTACAAAGATCGCCCTGTTGCTCGCCATGCTGGGTGCATAGCCATTCGCCGCCAGCACATTGCCGATATCGTCGGCCACCAATACACCAGTCAACTCACTACTGTGCTCTTCATCGTCGTAGTACCAGCTGAAGTGTGGCTCAAGAAACTCAATCGTCTCATCTAACTCATCGCGGCCCAGGCGCAGTCCTCGGAAGTCAAAATTTATGTCATAAAACTCTGCACCAACCCCGGTAGGAATAAGAGTGAACTCCCAGCTTCCATATTGCCGCTCACCAATTGCGAACTCGTCTGTGGCAAACTGCATAAGCGGCAATTCTCGAGGGTCGAGATTGAGCAATGGATCTATCAATTCCTCTTCGTCTGCAATTTCTATCTCTGTGCCTTCGGCCGCCAATAAATCATTATCAACAGGAACCTCCCCTGGCTCGTCATCATCAATATCTGTCTCGTCTCCAGGAAGACGGAGATAGGCAAGATCAACCTGTAAATACTCATCAGGATCGAAAGGAATAACCACCTCACCCTGTACAGAATCACTGGCAACAGAAGTAAGCCATCCATCGGCCTCTGCATCGGGTACTATTCGAAAGTTAACCTCGGGCAGTTCCTCATCGTAAAGGGAAAAGATCTCTGCATTTATATCAATGAAGGCGACACTGTTTCCCAATTCGGAGCTGGACTCGCCCACTGTCCCCATACTGGCAATAAGATCAGTCCAGGGTTGCAGCTCAAATCTCTCCATTTCACCGAGGACAATGAGACCATCATTCTCGGAGCGGGTTAATAAGTCGGCCTGGGGCATGTCCCGGCCCAGCAACACCAGGCCTGAACGAATAACATCATCTTCAAGCATTAAATCGAACTGAAGCTCAGGTCCCAGAGTGCCAGTTATCTGCTGCGATCCCTCACCAAAATCAAGGTCAACATGCAAAGCCAATTCTTCATCTGCAGTCTTCGAAAAAGGAACAGGTAACCTGGACTCGGTTCCTGCAAGAGTAGTGTCAATTGTCAGGACATTGGCGGAAGCATCACTACCGCTCTGATCGATAAACATCGAAGCTTCATAGTCGAATGCCCCGTCCATGTTTGCCAGAAGATCGCGAACGAAAGTGCTTTGCCTGGGCCAGGCAATCATCTCTTCCGGAGTAGTGCGACCACGGGCATCAATCGTGATGCTCTGTATTTCTTCCTCCGCAACTACAGAAGAGAGATTAACTTCCACATTGTCGCCGAAAGCAATTCCATCAAGGCTACTAGGCTCCAGTCCGGTGCGCGTATCAAATATGACAGGGCCAGTCAGAGAGCTCACGTTCAGATCATAGTCAGGGATGGTCAGAGAATTGTCAGCTATTGCCATCTCGAGTCTGATGTCTGTTTCTGAACCCGGTTGATCAAGTGGGATCAATACATCAATATCAGCGGAAAAGTCTCCAATCGCTCCCCAGCTGGCAAATGTTTGCTTTAAAGAAGCGTCCAGGGGTGCCGCCTGCAAGAACGCCAGACCATCGCTGGTGCTTCCAGCAGCCTGACCACTAACTCTCAAGTTAGACAAACCATTTTCGTCTCTACGTACCTGGCCACTTGCAGCACCCATAGCGAGATTAAGACTCTCTCCGCTCTGGACCTCTACGTCGATATTGTTGTCATCCGTAAACACCAGTCCGGCAAGACTCTCGAGATTTGGCCATTCATCGCTGTAGTTAAACTCACCATTTTCCAATTGCCAGAAACTTTGAAATGTTTTGGTTGCTGACGATGATCCAGCGATAGTAGAACCGCGATAAATAATGCCGCTATCGCTGATGTCCCCTCCGAGAATTCCCCGATCAAGAAACTCCATACTGTTTCTCAGGTTTTGGGAAACGTTCGGGCCATCTGGCAGGTATAGCTCTTTTTGATCGGCATCCACAGTATAAGCACCGACTAATAATTCCAGTTCGGCGGTTCTTTCACCGTCCGGATAGCGGTGTACTATGGAATTGAATTTTGCTCTCCCGTCTACTGCGTCTGATTCAGCAACAATTAAACTGGAACGCAACTCAACTCTTTCGCCATTGCTAATATCGACATCTATCCCCAAACGGCCGTTCACATAGTCGTAATCCCAGACGTTGGTGAACGTGTTAGGGATATTCATACTGAAGTGATCCGACTCAATTTCAGCCAAACCAGTCACGAGACTGGCCTGTTGGTCGTAACTGATTTCTATGTAGCCATCGATACCCCACATATTCGGAGAACCGCGCACAGAGCCTACTTCAACATTCTGAAGATTGGTGACCAGCTCGATTGGGTTAGTACTTGTCTCAGATAGTGGCACTGACATATTAAGGTTCAGTAGCTCACCATCCGGTCTGTAACTCACCAGTTGTTCTTTGTCTGCTTCAGACAACAAACCACTGTTCAGCGCAAGATCTGACAATAGACCAATGTCTACTTTATCTGCACGCAGTGAGAGTTGCTGCTGGGGCTCGAGAAAGATGTAGGCGTTAAAATCCCGCCAGAACTCATCGCCATAATTAACTTCCAGATCGGCCAGAGCGATTTCCCAACGGTCCAATGCCAGGCCCCTCGAGATTGTTGATTTACCACCTAACCGCTGCAGGGAAACAGGTTCCCCGCCCTCTATCACCAGTGACAATTCCTCCAGCTCCCATAATGCACTGGCAGACACAAGGTCTCCCGCCGAGAGTTGTGCCCAGATATCAACACCACCAATGAATCTTCCTATACCTAAGGATCCCAGTTCCTGATTACGAAAAACTTCAGTGTAATCACCTGCCGGAATATGCAGATGGAGATCACCTGACAACTCATCGAGATCACTTCCTTGCACTTCGAAAGAAATCTCCAATTGCCGGCGACTTCCCTCCAGACCGGTATTAATATGCAGATAGTGATCATTATTTCGATTCTGAAAAGTTGCCAAGCCATTGGTAAAGCTGAAACGTTCTCCCGAACGGTCCTGAATATTTATCCGAACATTTCGCAGGTCCAGTCGGGTAAAACTCAAAAAAGTCTGATACAGGGCATTTGGATCCAGTGGCGAATCACTTGCCGCATTTACCCCACTGAGCTGCCAGGTACCGTCTGACGTCTGCTCGAGGTCCAGTGCCAGACTGTCAATTGCGAATTCTTCCAACACCCAACGACGCTGCCAGATACTTCGTCCTATATCGACAATGATTGAAGCTCTTTCAAAATTCAGCGCATTATCCTGTTCATCCTCTGAATATCGGTTGTCGCTAACCGCCATGCGCAGACCATTAACCTGAATTACCGGATTGAAGCCACTGAAACTGCCGGTTAGAGAACCCACCTCAACCGGTATACCTGTGGCTTCAAATATCTGGTTTTCCAGAAATTCGGAATAACGGGATATTGCCGGCATAAACTGCCGACCTGCACTGACATACGCAGCCAGCAGCACCAATGCCACAACGACCAGCATTAAAAGCTGCTGAAATATCTTTTGTAATAGTGTGGCTATCATATTGCTGATGTTTACCGGCTAGGAATCAATCTGAGAGATCGAACCGGAATAATTGACATTAGATCCGGTTTTAGCCCAGACAAGCTGAATGGTAACTGAAACCAATGTAATCCAGAGGTTCTTTAATAAAGAACTACGTCAAATTGCTCTTGAGTATACATAGGTTCTACCTCGAATTTCACAGTCTTACCGATTAATTCTTCCAGACCGGCAAGCGTGTCAGATTCTTCATCAAGCAGGCGGTCGACTACGACTTGCGACGCAGTAACCAGAAGCACATCATTTTCATACGTACGAGCTACATTTAGCAGTTCACGAAATATTTCGTAACAAACTGTTTCAGCGGACTTTAGGGTTCCCCTGCCATCACAGGTTGGACAATGACTATTTAATGTCTGACCAAGGCTCTCCCGGGTACGCTTGCGGGTCATTTCAATCAGGCCCAACTGAGAGATGCCTGTGATTGATGTGCGTGCATGGTCCTTTTCCAGCGCTTTTGCAAATGTTCGATGAACCTGACGTTGATGTTCCGGGTCTATCATATCGATGAAATCGATAATGATAATTCCACCCAGATTCCTCACACGCAGTTGCCTGGCAATGGCTGTCGCGGCTTCCAGGTTTGTTTTCAGAATGGTTTCCGCATGATTGCGACTTCCCAGATAAGCCCCGGTATTCACATCAATAGTCGTCATGGCTTCTGTCTGATCAATAATCAAATCTCCACCTGACTTGAGCTTTACGCTTCTGCCAAGCGCCTTGTCTATTTCATCTTCCAGGCCATAGAGATCGAAAATTGGTCTGTTACCCTGGTACAGCTCTATATGCGCATTCAGCTCTGGCACGAAGTCTTTCAGAAACTGATTAATCTCCGCGAAGGTTTGCTCATTATCGACCCGAATTTTCTCCACATCGGAACGAATCAAATCCCTTACGGTCCGCATATATAGCGGCACTTCCTGATAGACGGCTTTTATTCCTTCCCTGCGGCCGATTCTCTCTTCCACTTTTCTCCATAGTCTTCGCAGGAAGCGAACATCTTCAGCCAACTCCTCTGAACTTGCTCCCTCAGCAGCCGTACGAATAATAAATCCACCACTGCTTTCCCACTCCTCTCCTTCCAGAACTGTTTGCAGGAGCGACATCAAGCGTTCTCGCTCTTCCTCATCTTCGAGTCTTTGAGATATCCCCAGATGCTTGCTGCGAGGCATGTAAACAAGGTTTCTTGAAGGCAATGTCAGGTGGGTTGTGAGACGTGCCCCCTTGCTACTAATGGCATCTTTAGCAACCTGAACGACAATGTCCTGACCTTCCCTGATTGATTCCTGTATTGGACTGGGGATTTCATCCCTGACTTCAAAACCATCACTATCAATAACAGCGATATCCGAATTATGTATAAACGCAGCCCTTTCTAAACCTATATCCACGAATGCTGCTTCCATGCCTGGCATAACTCTCACGACTTTTCCACGAAATACGTCTCCCACATGACCCCGTTTGTTATGTCGCTCGATAAATATTTCTTGCAGCAGACCATTGTCGATAAGAGCAACACGGGTCTCCATTAATGTAACGTTAATAAGAATTTCTTCGCTCATACTAATTCTTCCATGGGTTGCCAGCACGGAATGTTAAATTCTTGCAACAGTGCCGCTGTCTCAAACAGGGGTAACCCCATCACACCGCTGTAGCTTCCTTCTATAGATTCGACAAACACTGCTGCATATCCCTGAATTCCATAGGCTCCCGCTTTGCCCTCAGGCTCTCCAGTAAGCCAATATTGCTCTGCTTCCTCTCTCGCTATATTGCGAAACTTCACGCGACTTGTGGAAAACCCGTCAGCTTCCAGCGATGAATTCATTAAATGGATGGCCGTCTGAACTTCATGAGTCTTTCCCGATAGCAGTTCCAGCATTGACAAAGCGTGAGCCCTGTCCCGGGGCTTTCCCAGAATCATCCCGTCACAGCAGACTATAGTATCGGAACCAAGCACAGTACGTTCAGAATCCAGATTTCGAAGCGCCGCTTCGGCTTTTTCTCTGGCAAGCCTGGATACATAGTCGGATGGATTTTCATCTGGCAGAGGTGTTTCGTCTATATTCTGGGGCAACACATCACATTGCACACCGATTTGCATCAGCAACTGCAGTCTGCGCGGTGATGCGGACGCTAACACAAGAGATGGTGGACGATTATTCACAGCCTGGCGCAATCAATCCGCGCCTAGTGAACATCGAAGCTACGACGAATATGACGCATGAGCTGAAACAGTGAAGGCCAGATGATCGCACTGGTCAGTGCCGCCATGAGGAAAAGCAGACTGGAAGCCACAGTCTGTCCGGTAACGATTTGCAACCAGTGGCTTAGCACCAGATTGATTCCCAGAAGTGCCAATACCAGCCCGGCCTGTTGCAGCGAAGAAAACATACGAAGCCGCAGATGCAGACTCAAAGTCACATAAGCAATTATCACGAGACCCAGGGCATTCAGACCAAGTACCGAACCCTCCAACACATCAAGCGTTATGCCGGCTACCCAGGCAGATCCAATGCCCACACGATAAGGAAGAGCCATTACCCAGTAAATCAATACCATGGGCACCCATTCCGGGCGGTAGTTCATTGCCCAATCTGGAAAAGGAACAATGGCTAACAGGTAAGCAATAAAGAAGCTAAACAGAATTACCCAGGTCGCGTGCGCTCGTTGCTGCATCTAATTTCTGACCTGTTGATTATCGCTGGCCGGGTTTGCACTGGTTGCCATTTCACCGGTATCGATACTTTCTTCGACTGATGTCTCATCGATGGGAGTTTCTTCAACAGCAGTCTCTTCATCTAGCGGCTGTTCCTTCACGAAATCGCCAGCCTCCTCATAATCCAGCCCAGGCACGACAGTTTCTGTATTACTGAACACCAACATTACATGGCGAGTACTTGCCATTTCTGCGAGAGGTCTTGCTTTGACTGTTGCAAACTCCTGACCCGGGTCGGCGTAGACACTTATGATTCTGGCTACCGGGTAATTTTTCGGATAAACCTGACCCATACCAGAACTCACCAGTAAGTCACCAGCCAGCATATCCTGAGTTTGTGTTACGAATTCCAATTCCAATTCGGACGAATTTAACCCACTACCTTTGGCCAGGGCTCTTTCACCATTACGGTTAACTTCCACCGGAGTGATATGGCTGGCATCTGTAATCAAGAGCACCCAGCTTGTGAATGGGAGGACTTCGTCAACCTGCCCCATGAGTCCGTTAGCATCAAGTAAAGCCTGCCCGGTGAAAACCCCATCTTCAGAGCCCTTGTTGATTAACACGCGCTTCGAGTAGGGATCAGGTGACACATTAATAATTTCGGCAGGCATGACTTCTCCCTGCACAACCTGTGTTGCTTCCCGCAATTCTAATAATCGGCTGTTTTCGCTAGCCAGGGACTCAAGAAGTTGCAGCTCGCGCTGGGCCACTAGCAGTTCTTCTCTCAAAGATGAGTTTTCCTCCAACAAATCTGTGCGGGATACAAATACATCGTCAATCCACAAAGAAACGCGGGTAGGAATGTCAGCAACCCAATAGACAGGGGTAGTTACGTATCCGAGGCCAAACCGTACTTTTTCGAGATAACTAAAACGGGTGTCGGCGAACATGATGCACACTGACAACAAGAGGAAGGCTAGTGCCCTGTATTCCAGGGCGACTCCTTTAATAAACAGGGTCTTGTCGATGCTAAGGTAACCTCGCAGGCTAGTGGTAAATTATAGCCTTCTGACCCCTGTGGCGAAACTCAATGGCATCGCGGTTTAAGGCAGTTAAGCCCTAATCCAGCGTTACCAGATCGATATCATGGGCATCCATCAGCTCCATGGCTTTACCACCACCGCGGGCAACGCAGGACAGTGGGTCTTCAGCCACAATAACCGGCAGCCCGGTTTCTTCCGAAAGCAGCTTATCCAGATCCTTGAGCAGTGCCCCACCGCCAGTCAGCACAAGACCACTCTCAGCAATATCTGACGCCAATTCGGGGGGAGATTGTTCCAATGCACTCTTCACCGCCTGCACAATAGCGGTCAGAGGTTCCTGCAGAGCTTCCAGAATCTCATCGCTGTTCAGGGTGAAACTGCGAGGCACACCTTCAGCGAGATTCCGGCCCCGGACGTCGATTTCCCTGATTTCCGATGAAGAACCTACATAGGCACAGCCAATTTCCTTCTTAATGCGCTCGGCGGTGGCATCCCCAATGAGGCTGCCGTAGTTGCGGCGGACATGGGTGGTGATAGCTTCATCGAACCGGTCACCACCAACCCGCACAGACTCGGAGTAAACCACACCATTCAGAGAAATAATGGCGATTTCTGTCGTACCACCACCGATATCGACGACCATGGAGCCGCTGGCCTGCTCTACCGGCAATCCCGCACCTATTGCAGCAGCCATGGGTTCTTCTATCAGTCTCACATCGCGAGCACCAGCACTGGCAACTGATTCCCTGATTGCACGACGCTCCACCTGGGTAGATTTACAGGGCACACAGACCAGTACCCGAGGGCTCGGCGGGAAGAAGCTGTTCTCGTGCACTTTATTAATGAAGTGCTGCAACATTTTCTCTGTCACCTGAAAATCAGCGATAACGCCATCTTTCAGGGGGCGGATAGCCGTGATATTGCCTGGGGTTCGTCCAAGCATACGCTTTGCGTCGGAACCAACCGCCGTTACAGTTTTCTGCCCATTGTGGGTGCGAATTGCCACCACAGAAGGCTCATTAAGCACTATGCCCTCATCGCGGACATAGATTAGAGTGTTCGCCGTGCCCAAATCGATAGACAGGTCATTGGAGAACATTCCCCGGATTTTTTTAAACATGAATATTCGTATTCCTCGAAAAGATAGGACCAATCCCTGTGGCTGTTCTTATTCCATATTTTGACGGCAAATTTGCCCTTTGATTTAGCAAAGTTGAGGATCTATTGCCTTAATATGGGATTGGAAATGACTAACGGAATCTCCTGGAGCTGTCGACTGGCGAGATTTCCTGCAAATTCTGTTCTGTTTTGGGCTTCAAATAGAGCTTTCCAACAAGCTTTCGATTGACCTAAGTCACCGATTTTCAAGTATAATCTCGCGTTCTCGCGAATTAGGACGCACTCTAGCAACCGCAAAGAGCTAGAGCAAGTGGCAGATTCCCAATTCTTGATCCACTCTGCATTGATAGAACTGAATTGCTGGATCTTAATTAATGGAGCGATGGGGAGCCCCCTATTGCTCAGCTACCCACTATCGGAGTAAAGCTATGGCTTTTGACAAGTCGGAAGTCGAAAAAGTTGCACAACTGGCAAGATTGCACGTAAGTGATGCAGAAGCGGATGAAGTAACTTCGCGTATCACTGACATTCTGGCGCTAATAGATCAGATGCAATCAATCGATACCGATGGTATCGAGCCACTGGCTCATCCACTGGACGTTACCCAACCAATGCGGGAAGACAAGGTCACCGAAGCTAATCGTCGCGACGAATTGCAGGAACTGGCACCAGAGAAAGAGGACGGCCTCTATCTGGTTCCGAAGGTAATCGAATAAACACCCCGCTTCACGACCAGAACTATTTCTCTTTAAAGCTAAGTTGGATTCCTGAAAATCATGATCGAAAAAACCGCTGCTGAACTCTCTGCATCTCTGGCTGCAGGAGAAGTTTCCAGTGTAGAACTGACCCGCGCCTATCTGGATCGTATTAGTGCACTCAATGAGAAACTGAATGCCTATATCACTGTTTGTGAAGACAGTGCGTTGCAACAGGCCAAGACCGCCGATGATAAAAGAGCCGGAGGCGATACCTCACCTCTGTTGGGAATTCCTCTTGCCCACAAGGATATCTTTTGCACAAATGGTGTAAATACCACTTGCGGATCACGAATGCTGCACAATTTCGTGGCCCCCTACAACGCTACGGTTGTCGAGAACTTCAATTCAGCTGGTGCCGTCTTATTGGGCAAAACCAATATGGATGAATTCGCCATGGGTTCATCCAACGAGACAAGCTACTTTGGACCAGTTCGCAATCCCTGGGACACGGAAAGAGTGCCAGGTGGCTCCTCTGGAGGATCAGCAGCGGCGGTTGCGGCCGACCTCTGCGCCATGGCTACAGGAACGGATACCGGTGGATCAATCAGGCAACCCGCCGCTTTTTCCGGAATAACCGGATTCAAACCAAGCTACGGCCGGGTATCCCGTTGGGGCATGATAGCTTTTGCCTCCAGTCTCGATCAGGCCGGGCCAATCTGCAAAAGTGCAGAAGATGCAGCCTTGATGATGAATGTCATGGCGGGCCATGACCCCAAAGACAGCACCTGTGCCAACCGCCCTGCCGATGATTACACGGCAGAATTGGGCAAGTCTCTGGATGGTCTGCGCGTCGGAGTACCAAAACAACATTTTGCAGAAGGGCTTAATGCCGACGTTGAAAAATCTATTCGTGATGCGCTGGCGGAATTTGAAAAAATGGGCGCCACGCTTAAAGAAATCGATTTACCCAATAACCATCTTTCAGTGAGTGCCTATTACGTGGTTGCACCCGCCGAGGCGTCGGCAAACTTGTCTCGTTACGATGGTGTGCGCTATGGCTATCGCTGTGAAGACCCGGTCGACCTGGAAGACATGTACAAGCGCACACGCAGCGAAGGATTCGGAGAAGAAGTAAAACGCCGCATCATGGTAGGCACCTATGCATTGTCGGCTGGTTTCTACGATGCCTACTACCGAAAAGCCCAGAAAGTGCGACGCCTGATCAAGAACGACTTTGATGAAGCTTTTAAGGATGTTGATGTTGTCGTGGGTCCTACTTCACCCCATACGGCGTTTGAACTTGGCTCAAAATCTGATCCTGTAGCCATGTATCTGGAGGACATTTACACCATTGCGGTAAATCTGGCGGGACTGCCTGGGATCTCCATTCCTGCTGGCATGGTAAACGGGCTACCCGTCGGCATGCATATCGTTGGCGATGTATTTGCCGAATCCCGTGTACTAAATGTAGCCCACCAGTTTCAACAACAGACGGACTGGCACAAGCAGAAACCAACTATTAAAGCAGAGGGGGCCTGATCACATGGAATGGGAAACAGTTATCGGGCTGGAAGTGCATGTCTCGCTGTCTACAAAATCGAAACTATTCTCCGGAACCACATCGGAGTTCGGTGCCGAGCCTAACACTCAAGCCAACATTTTTGACCTGGCATTACCTGGCACTCTGCCAGTATTCAATGAAGAAGCTCTGCGCATGGCGGTCATGTTTGGACTGGCTATCGACGCTGA
This sequence comes from uncultured Pseudohongiella sp., assembly GCA_965227685.1. Classification (GTDB taxonomy): domain Bacteria; phylum Pseudomonadota; class Gammaproteobacteria; order Pseudomonadales; family Pseudohongiellaceae; genus UBA9145. The sequence continues at coordinate 1,644,730 of CBDDGA010000002.1, forward strand.
AATTGGCAAGCGATCTGTATTTGATCGGAAAAACTACTTCTATCCAGATCTTCCCAAGGGCTATCAGGTGACACAATTGGATTTTCCTACCGTTGGCAAGGGGTCCCTCACCATCAACCTTGATGATGGAACTGAAAAGGAAATCGGAGTCACCCGCGCTCACATAGAAGAGAATGCAGGCAAGTCCTTGCATGAAGATTTTCATGGCATGTCTGGCATTGACCTGAACAGAGCCGGTGAACCACTGCTTGAAATTGTGTCTGAACCTGAAATCACCAACGCTAAGGAAGCTGTCGCCTATCTAAAAAAGCTGCATTCTATCGTGCGCTATCTGGATATTTCTGATGCCATCATGGCTCAAGGCTCTATGCGCTGCGATGTAAACGTATCCATAAGACCTAAAGGTGAGACTGAGCTGGGCACACGAACTGAGATCAAAAACATTAACTCATTCCGTTTCGTGGAAAAGGCGATTAACTCCGAAGTCCAGCGGCAGCAGGACCTGATTGAAGATGGTGGCACGGTAGAGCAGGAAACCAGGCGGTATGATGCTGATCGTGATGAAACTTTTTCCATGAGGAGCAAGGAATTCGCCAACGACTATCGATACTTTCCTGAACCGGATCTGTTGCCTGTAGTAATCGATGACGCCTTTATCGAAGCAGTCAGAGAGACCCTGCCAGAGCTGCCGGATGCCCGGAAAACACGCTTTGCCAAAGACTACGGACTCAGCGAGTACGATGCTGGTGTACTCACGGCTTCTCGAGAAATGGCGGAGTATTTCGAGTCGGTGGCCAAATCAAGTGGTGATGCCAAGCTAACTGCAAACTGGGTCATGGGTGACCTGCAGGCAGTGCTTAACAAGAACGACTGGTCTATTGACGAATCCCCGATTCAGGCTGACCGTCTCGCAACCCTGATCGCTCGCATTAAGGACGACACGATTTCAGGCAAGATTGCCAAGACTGTCTTTGAAGCCATGTTAGAAGACACAAGCGGCGTGGATGAAATCATTGAAAGCAAGGGCCTTAAGCAGGTTACGGATAGCGGAGCTATTGAACAATTAGTGGATGACGTTATTGCCAGTAACCCTGACCAGGTTCAGCAGTTTAAAGACGGTAAAGAGCAGGTCCTTGGTTATCTTGTCGGGCAGGCAATGAAGCTTTCACAAGGCAAGGCAAATCCAGCGATAGTGAACGAATTACTGCGCAAGAAAATGGCGTAGTTCTCCATGACGGTACACAGAGATAAAACCTATGAGCGCTAAAGAAGGAAAGAAGCGAGGCGCGGAACGTACTCAGATTGCTACTCGCGACGAAGAGTGGTCCGACGATCGCCTGAAGACTTTTCTGGAACTTGAACCACCTGCCAGCCTGCCAGCTGATTACAATATTTTACTCAAAGCCTACCGGGGTATGACAGCGGAGTTGTTCGCGCGTTTTCTTCCTTTTTACATTGAAAGCGGTCGGGACATTAATACCCCACTGGAAGACGGAAGCACTTTCCTGGACCTGGTCTCTCAGCATCGAAAATCGGGCGACTATGCTGAAGCACTCAAATCCGTAGGAGCAACAGGCTCCAAATAGTCAGCATACTAGCGCCGGCGTGGTCCACGACCTCGCTTGTCACCAGCCCCCTTGGATTTAAACCTGGACGCACGCTCAAACGGTGGAGTCTGCGTCAGTAGATCTTCTTCAGGATGTGTGCACGGCAGTTTCTGCCCCAATTTCTCTTCGATTGCCGGTAACAAAAAGGAATCCTCCTCACAGGCAAAACTAATCGAAGTCCCGATAGCGCCTGCCCGACCAGTTCGCCCAATGCGATGCACGTAGTCCTCAGCCTCTTCCGGCAGCGTGTAGTTCACCACGTGGGAGACATCATCGATGTGCAGTCCCCGACCAGCAACATCAGTGGCTACCAGTACTTTGAGTTTGCCCGATTTGAAATCATCCAGTGTGCGGATGCGTTTATTCTGGGCAATTTCTCCAGACAATAAACCGCAATCGATACCATTGCGGAAAAGATTGTCAGCCAGTTTTCGAACCTGATCCCGGCGATTACTAAACACCATCACTTTTTCTACTGCCTCTTGAGAAATGATGTTAAACAGCAAATTGTATTTATCGTCGGTTGTGACCAGATAAACGATCTGCTCAACAGCGTCAGCTGCCACTTTTTCCGGTTCCACCTCTACCATAATTGGATCCATTGCCCAGCGAGCAGCCAGCTCATTAATCTCTGGTGTGAATGTGGCGCTGAATAGAAGTGTTTGTCGACAGTCCTTTTTGGGAGTTCGAGCTACAATCTGGCGCACCTGGGGAATAAATCCCATATCCAGCATTCGGTCGGCTTCATCCAGTACGAGAATTTCAACCAGGCCCAGATATAAATTATCGTTGGATACAAAATCCAGTAACCGACCCGGTGTTGCTACCAATATATCTACTGGCTTCGCTCCCAGGGCTCTGTTTTGTTTTTGATAGTCTTCGCCACCCACCAGAGTCACGGTGTGTAGATCACAACAAGCAGTGAGCTTTTCTGCGTCACTGGCGATCTGAATCGCCAATTCCCGGGTAGGGGCAACCACCAACGCCCGGGGTTCTGCCAGATAACGTTCCTCATCTATTGGATTGGACAAGAGGTCGTTAATGATTGTTATGAGGAATGCAGCGGTTTTGCCGGTGCCTGTTTGTGCCCGACCTGTTACATCATGCCCTTCCAGCGTGAAACGCAAGCTTTGCGCCTGAATCGGTGTGCAATACTCAAACTCCAGCTTTCGGATCGCTTCTCTGAGAGGCGATTCAAGCTGAAAGCTGTCGAAAGAAGTTTGAGCTTCTGTACTGTTGATGTCCATCTACTGCTACTTCGCCAGGGTGGTGGCTTGAATGGGCAGGCATGATAGCCACTATTGGCCGCAGGCACCACACCCGGGATCACGGGGAAGCTTCATTTCACGCCACTGCATGGTTTTGGCATCCAGTAACAAAAGCCGGCCAGCCAGACTGGTACCTATTCCAGCCAGAAGTTTTATCGCTTCCATCGCCTGCACTGAACCGATTATTCCCACCAGGGGCGCCATCACCCCATTGGTACTACAACTTGTGTCGAGATCGTCACCATCCTGATACAGGCACTGGTAACAGGGAGCATCAGACTGGCGACTGTCAAAAACTGCCACCTGACCCTCCATACGTATGGCAGCTCCGGAAACCAGTGGTTTGCCTGATCTTATGCACGCATTATTGACTGCAAACCGGGTAGCGAAATTGTCACAGGCATCCAGCACTAAATCTGCTTGATCAACTGTTTGTTCCAGTAACTCACCTTCCAGGCGACGATCTATTAACTGAATTTCCACATCGGGATTTAACCCCTTGAGGGTGCCGGCCGCTGACGCGACCTTTGATTGACCGAGCGCTGTCTGGCTATGGGCGATTTGACGCTGCAGATTGGTGAGTTCCACCTTGTCATCATCAGCAAGAATCAACTTCCCTACTCCGGCCGCTGCCAGATACATCGCAGCGGGACAGCCCAGACCACCCACTCCAACAATGAGCACTGTAGCGTCCACCAGCTTTTGCTGACCACCAACATCCATATCCGGCAACATGATCTGCCGGCTATATCTTAGGAGTGCCTCATCGTCCATATCGATTTTTCTTGGGTTAAGTTTTCAACAATGACGTATCTATCTGGTTAACCAACGTGCTTGCGTCATTCTCTCGTGTCCGGATATATCCTGGCGCGATTGTACCTCCGAATATCCCGCTTCGAGCAATTTTTCCGCGACTGCCAAATGCTGATCAAAGCCGTGCTCCAACAGAAGCCAGCCACCGCTTTTTAACACGACCCTGGCTTGATCGATAATCGCGAACAGATCGGCAAAACCCGCCTGCGCTGCAATCAGGGCAGTGCCTGGCTCAAATCGCAGGTCACCTTGCTCAAGATGGCCATCTCCGGGGGCCACGTAAGGTGGGTTCGCAATGACCATATCGAAGCTGTCGGTAGCCAGTCCCTGACACCAGCTACCTTCAAGGAATTTTACATTGCTTAGTTCAAGTACAGCAGCATTACGGCGAGCAACGTCCAGTGCTCCGACACTCTTATCTACTGCAGTTAGTTGCCACTCTGGTTTGTTTTTTGCCAGAGCAAGTGCGATTGCACCGCTGCCTGTTCCCAGATCAAGCACTGAAAAGGTTGATCGGTCGGCAGCCAGCTCCAGAGCAGTCTCGACTAGTAGCTCTGTTTCTGGTCGGGGAATCAACACATCTTCATTGACGATTAATTCTATGTTCCAGAACGCTTTCTTACCCAACAGGTAGGCGACAGGTTCGCCTGCGGCACGACGGGCAATAAGATAATGGTATTTTTCACTAACGGTCCGATCCAGAACATGTTCGCCGTGGGCCAGCAGATAGCTTCGGTCGCGGCCCAGACAGTAGGCTAGTAAGATATCCGCTTCCAGTCCGGGATTCTCGCTTGAGACAAGGAGGGTTTGCGCATTTGCTAATGCGCTTTTTATAGATTCAGACAAGTGAATCAATCCTCGGCGGCAAGCCCCGCCAGCAGATCAGCCTGATACTCATTGATCAGAGGCTGGATTACTGAACCCAATTCACCAGCCATAATTTCTGGCAAGTTATACAGGGTCAGCTTGATTCGGTGATCAGTTACCCGGCCTTGCGGGTAGTTGTAGGTGCGGATTTTTTCCGAGCGATCTCCACTGCCCACCAGCTTTCTCCTGGCATCAGATTCTTCCTGCTGCTGTTCTTCCTGAGCCTGGTCCAATAATTTGGCCTGCAGCAGAGACATGGCGCGAGCCTTGTTCTTGTGTTGCGAGCGCTCATCCTGGCATTCCACCACGATGCCTGAAGGGAGATGGGTAATTCGAATAGCCGAGTCAGTTTTGTTGACGTGCTGCCCTCCTGCACCGCTGGCTCTGAAGGTATCGATTCGCAGATCGTTCTTGTTGATATCGATCTCGTCCACTTCTTCCAGCTCTGGCATTATCGCCACGGTACATGCGGAAGTATGAATACGACCCTGGGTCTCAGTTTCCGGAACGCGTTGCACCCGATGAGCCCCTGATTCGAATTTTAACTTCTCGTAAACATCCTTCCCCTCAATTCGGGTAATGAGCTCTTTGTAGCCGCCGTGTTCTCCGGGACGCTCGGTAATTGTCTCCAGTTTCCAACCCTGGTTCTCAGAGAATCGGGCGTACATTCGGTACAGGTCGCCAGAGAAAATTGCTGCTTCATCACCACCGGTGCCCGCTCTGATTTCCAGAAATACATTGCAACTATCCTTGGAGTCTTTCGGTAAAAGCAACTTTTGCAGAGATAACTCCAACTCATCCAGCTCTTCTTCGCTGCTGCCAATTTCCTCTTCAGCCATGGCTCGAATTTCCGGATCCTCATCCTTCTGCATCTCTTTCGCCTGGGCGAGGTTGTCCGTTACTTCCTGAAAGCGGTCAAAACTTTTAACAACGTTTTCCAGCTCAGAGTATTCCTTGGAAAGATCCCGAAAACGATTCTGATCGGAGATTACTTCCGCATCGCTGAGCAACGCCTGCAATTCTTCGAATCTGTCTTTGAGGTTTTCGAGCTTGATGCGTATAGACTGCTTCATTATCTGTTTTAACTACGTAGTTGTGATTGAGTTGGCTTAGACTCTGTTCCCTATTCCTCGGAATCAATATCCAGTCCATATATTTCCTGGATAAGAGTCAGGATATCGTCTCGTCCCTCGGCGCTGGCCTCTTTCATTTGCACGCTGGGTGAATGAATCAATTTGTTGGTTATTCCTCGGGCCAAAGTTTCTATAACCTGCTCTGCAGCTCCACCTTTTTCGAGAGACTTGATGGCCTTCTGTAATTCAGCTTCCCGAATCTCATCGGCTTTTCCCCGAAATGCACGCAGAGTCGCAACAGCGTTCAGGGAGCGCAATTTCTTGCGGTATTCCTCAACCCCTCTTTCAATTATCGACTCAGCCTGAGCGGCTGCATCTGCCCTGCTCTTCTGGCTATCTTCTATTACGCTGCTTATATCATCGATACTATATAGGTAGGCATCCGCTACCTGAGCCACTTCCTGTTCTATATCTCTCGGTACCGCCAGATCGACCAGCAACATCGGTTTATGTCGCCTTTCACGTAACGCTCTTTCTACGGCTCCCTTGCCAAGTAATGGCAACTGACTGTTAGTAGAAGAGACAACAATGTCTGCATCTACCAACAGCTCCGGAATTTCTGACAGGATTGCACCGTGACCCGCGAATCGATTTGCAATCTCCAATGCGTTGTCCAGCGTTCGATTGGCGACCACCATTTTTTTCACACCTTTCTCAACAAGGTGTCGTGCCACCAGCTCTACCGTCCTTCCAGCACCGATCAGCAAAATGCTTAAACTCGGCAAATTATTAAAAATTCGCTCCGCCAGGCTAACCGCAGCGTAGGCAACTGAAACTGGATTTTCTCCAATGGCCGTGTCAGTTCTCACTTCTTTGGCAATGGAGAACGATTCTTCAAAGGCGTTACCTAATTCGGAGCTCACTACCCGCAGGTCCCTTGAGACAGCATAAGCCGACTTGATCTGACCTAGAATCTGAGGTTCTCCCAGGATCATAGAGTCCAGACCACAGGAGACCTTCATCAGATGTCGAATAACATCATCTCCAGCGAAGGAATAAAGGCAGCGAGACACATCCGATGAATCAAGGTCATGGTATTCTGACAACCATTGCAGCAGCATTCGTTGCTTGTCATCGACTGACTCCGTCGCTGATTTTTCGACCGAATCTCCGGCTCCTTCCTCGGCTTTCGCTTCCGTCAGACTCGTGTAAATCTCAGTGCGGTTGCAGGTGGATAAAATAACCGCTTCAGAGACAATCTCCAGTCCATACAACTGTTGCAGCGCATCAGCAACAATCTCCGGCGGAAAAGCAACCTTCTCCCGCAATTCGATGCCTGCGGTGTTGTGGTTGATACCCACTAGGTGGAGCGCCATGAAATTACCCGAATGAACTGTGGAGGCTGATCAAAAAGGCCGGATATGTTACTAGATTAACGGCCAGGTTCCCATCCGCTCTGATATAGCACAGGAGGCGAAAAGCCCCCGGCTCGCCTATGCTGTAGTGGATACGGACTATTGGCAGCATGAATTTGGATAGTTGAACGTAAGTACAGCATTCATGGGTCACGTCTTTAGGGGCAAGCCGGACCGGTACCAGGCGGCGACCGGACTGCTGTCACCGCGGATTGCCGACCTGTTACAATGGGATAGGTAAACTGCTGACCCCGTTCAAACGTAAAACCCAGACAGCTTCACTTATACGAGTGCCATGAAATCTAAACACAATCCAATTCTGCTAATTTCCTTTTGCGTGGCCCTGGCGGCTTGCGCCACTAATGTTGGCCCAACACCGGATACAGCCTCAGCTCAAGAAGAAGTCCCTGCTTCTGAGCCGACCAGTTCTCCAACTACGATTGCCGGAAATGCGAGAGAAGTGGAAATCGTTGAATACGGAAATTTCACAGAAGAGCAACTATATCAGGCTATCATCAGTGAATTAGGTGCACAGCGTGGCGATCTGGGTGAAGCCGGAGACAATTACTTTGGGCTTGCCATGCAAACCCGGGATCTCGGCATTATTCAACGCGCCGTTCAATTCGCCTCGGTCAACAACGACGTTAATGCTCTCATGCAGCTGGGTTTACTCTGGGCGGAAGTCGATCCAACTGCAGCACGGCCTCACCTGATGCTCAGCTTCCAGTTTCTGGAAGCAGGAAATTTTCAGCAAGCACTTTCCCATATGACCCGGGTTATTGAACTCGGAGGCGAAATTGATTTTTCTGCCCTTGCCGCCAGAACCGGCCAATTGGATCGTCGCACGCGCAGCACACTCATTGAGAACTTGCGACCCCTGGTGGAAGAATTTGCCGACCAGACAAGTGTTCGGGTAGCGCTGGTACAACTGCTGGCGCAAAACGGCGAATTCGATCAGGCCCTGAAAGAATTTGAATCACTGGAAGAGCTAAGCCAATCAAATCCGCGCATGGTGATGCTGCATGCGCAGATATTGCAGCGAGCTGGTGACATTGAAGCTGCACTCGAAGTAATGAGTGATGGCGTTGTGCTATTCGCCGACGATAAAACTTTACGCCTCAGTTACGCGCGATTACTTATCCAGAATGAAAGTTTCGAAGAAGCCCAGGAACAGTTTGCCCTGATGCTCGTGCAGGATCCTCAGGATTGGGAAACACTATTTTCAATGGGGCTTCTGGACATCGAGATGGAAGAGTACGAATCTGCCGCCAGCCGATTTCGCCAACTCGTGAGCGTCGATCAGCGTGCCGACGAAAGCCAATATTATTTGGGCATCGTCAACGAACAACTGGAAGATATTGAGCAGGCAATTGTTCATTATCGTGAAGTAAGAATCGGCACACAGAACTTCCTGGCTGCACAACAGCAGGCAACCAGACTCTCAATCGGTCTGGGCAATATCGAGGAAGCCCATGCTCATCTGAGCCGTCTCTCCCGCGGTCAACCCCGACTCGAAGTGTTATTCAATACCATCGAATCAGGAGCTTTGATTCAGGCAGGCCTGCCCGAGGAAGCTCAGACTTTACTGGACCGTGCTCTTAATAAATATCCCAATGAAACCGATCTGTTGTTTGCCAGAGTGCTGCTCTACGACAGCCTGGGAGATCAGGCTGGATCTGAGAAGGATCTCAGGCAAATTATTCTGATGAAGCCTGATGACTCCCGGGCATTGAACCACCTTGGCTATATGCTGGCAGATCAGACCGAGCGCTATGAAGAAGCTCTGGAACTACTGGAACGTGCCATCGCTATTTCTCCGGAAGATCCGGCAATTATCGACAGCCTGGGTTGGGCACAATACAAACTAGGTCGTTACGATGAAGCCCTGACCAATTTGCGTCGGGCGTTTGCAGTGTTTCCGGACCATGAGGTTGCCTCTCACGTTGGCGAGGTCCTGTGGGTGATGGGACGTCGGGAAGAAGCGGTAGATGTTTGGAGAGAAGCTTTGGAAACACGTCCCGACAGTGAACTCATTAAGGAAGTAGTTGAACGCTTTCAGGCCGACATTTAGAGTTAGTGGATTCAGCCAGCTCTTTCTTCCTTCATTATATAGACAAGATCGATTACCTACTCCATTCTGATGTTGCGCTTCAGCAAATTAGCCACTTTCATTTTCGCCACTCTCGGGCTGCAGTATTGTTCCAGTATCGCGCCACCCGCAGTTGAGAATGTTGTCTGGGACTCACAACGCCAATTGCTGGAAGATCTTGAACAGTGGCAGTTACGCGGACGGGTGAATGTTGTGTATGAAGGCGAGTCCTATACACCAAACATACGGTGGCAGCATGAACAAAGGGATTATTCGATCCGCCTTTGGGGAACCTTGAATGCAGGTAACACCCGAATTAATGGTCGCCCGGGTGCAGTCTCGATGGAACGGGGCGGAGATATTTTTACTGCCCCAAGCCCGGAGCAACTAATCCTTCAACAACTTGGATATGAGTTACCCGTCTCCTATCTGGAATACTGGATTCGTGGTTTACCTGCACCCAGTTCACGGGCTGACCTCAATTTCAACGAACTGAATCAGCTGGCTGGTATGGAACAGGACGGTTGGATAGTGAGCTATCCTGACCCAAGACAATATGGCGAGCTGACTTTGCCGCGACGGGTTGACGTTAGCAGACCCCTTGATGATGTAAGGCTCCGATTCTTCAGATTAAACTGGACTGTGGATCAGGCTGAAAACTGATGCCAGATGACTCCCGCAACTGGCTGGCACCTGCCAAACTCAATCTGTTTTTGCACATCACCGGCCGCCGTGACGATGGTTACCATCAGCTGCAGACCGTGTTTCAGATTCTGGATCATGGGGACCAGATCAGCTTTAGAGCGCGACATGATGATCAGTTAAACCTGAGCCTGGATCCCGCATCCCTCATCACTGATATTTCTTTAGAGGAAAATCTGATTCTAGATGCAGCCAAAGTATTGCGGCAACAGGTACCCGAGGGTGGTCTGGGGGCGGACATCCGCTTACTTAAGAACATACCAATGGGTGCTGGTCTGGGCGGTGGGAGTAGCGATGCTGCCACCACCCTGCTGGCGCTGAATGGCCTGTGGTCCCTGAATTTGAACCTGAATTCGCTGCTGGATCTGGGGCTGCAACTGGGAGCGGATGTTCCCGTATTTTTAAAGGGAAAGTCAGCCTGGGCGGAGGGCATCGGTGAAGAGCTACAGCCCATTGAGCTGCCTGATCGCCACTATCTGGTCATCACCCCTGCATGTCAGGTGTCCACTGCTGAGATTTTCTGCCATGAAAATTTGACACGAAACTCGTCAGCCATCAAAATTGCCGACTTTCTCGCGGGGGGGTCCCGAAATGACTGTGAATCAGTCACTTGCGAACTCTACCCCGAGGTCGCTGAAGCGCTTAATTGGCTGAGTCAGTTTGCCAGTGCCAGGATGACCGGAACCGGATCCAGCATATTCGCCGGATTCAATGATGCGAATAGCGCCGAGTCAGTTTTGGCCAAGCTTCCCTCCGAATGGAGTGGATTTGTAGCTCGCGGCGTTAATTCGCTGGAAGACCGGGCTAGCGCGACCTAAAATAAGCGCTTGAGGGAAAAGATTTTATTGGGGTGTCGCCAAGTGGTAAGGCACAAGGTTTTGATCCTTGCATGCGTTGGTTCGAATCCAGCCACCCCAGCCAAATTCTTGCTATCTACGCGTAGTACATAGGACTGTATCGTGGCAACCAACTTGATGGTGTTTTCCGGCAATGCTAACCCCGCATTGGCCGATGCTATTGCCCGATATATAGGTGTCCCGCTGGGCTATGCCAGCATCAGCAAATTTAGCGATGGCGAAGTCACGGTAGAGCTGAACGAAAATGTCCGCGGCAAGGACGTATTCGTCATTCAGCCAACCTGTGCACCGACCAACGACAGTATCATGGAACTGCTGTTGATGGCCGATGCTCTGCACCGCGCTTCGGCTAACAGAATTACCGCCGTGATTCCCTACTACGGTTATGCACGCCAGGATCGACGAGTGCGTTCGGCCAGGGTAGCGATCAGCGCTAAAGTCGTTGCAGACATGATTAGTGCAGTTGGCGTGAATCGGGTGCTGACAGTAGACTTGCACGCCGAGCAGATACAGGGATTTTTCAGTATCCCGGTGGATAACGTCTACGGTTCACCTGTGCTGACCGACGACATTGAACGGCAGAACTATGAAAATCTGCTGGTCGTATCACCGGACGTAGGTGGTGTAGTCAGGGCCAGAGCTGTTGCGAAGCAGCTGAATGTGGATCTGGCCATTATCGATAAGCGGCGACCCACGGCTAATGAAGCCCAGGTTATGCATATTATTGGTGATGTGGAAGGCAGATGCTGTCTGATCGTGGACGACATGGTGGATACTGCCGGCACATTGTGCAAAGCAGCCCAGGCATTGAAGGATCACGGTGCGAGCAAGGTAGTGGCTTACGCTACACACCCTGTGCTTTCCGGGCCCGCTATAGAGAATATTGAAGGATCGGCGTTGGACTCCCTGGTGGTGACCGACACGATTCCATTAAGTGACGAGGCGAAGAAGTGTTCACGCATTCGCCAGTTGTCCATGGCGAGACTCCTGGCAGAGTCAATTCGCCGGGTAAGTAACGAAGAATCCATCAGCGCGATGTTCGACAACACCTAGTTGTTGTGAAGTAGCGAATATCAAGCAGATAAACCGGGACAATCGCTCCTCTGAGTGGTCGTCCTTTTTTTAACCCTTCACTGAGTCGGTCGCAGAGTTAGTGAAGCATCGTCTGAACTGGAGAACACTATGTCAGATGCATTTGAATTGAACTGTAGCGTTCGAACGGAGCAAGGGAAAGGTGCGAGCCGCCGCCTGCGTCGTCTGAACAATCAAATACCCGCAATACTTTATGGTGGTGACAAGGACCCCGTTTCGCTGACCATCAGTCACGATGATATTTTCCACGCGACTGAAAACGAAGCGTTCTTCTCCCACATTATTACGTTGAATATCGACAGCAAGAAAGAAAAGGCCGTGATCAAAGCTTTGCAACGACATCCTGCCAAGCCTTTCATTGTTCACGCTGATTTCCTGCGCGTAAGCGACAAGCAAGCCATTACCGTTCGCGTGCCAATCCACTTCATCAATGAAGAGAAGTGTGTGGGCGTTAAGATGGGTGGCGGAAACATTCTGCGTACCCTCAACGAAATTGAGATCTCCTGTCTCCCTGCAGATCTGCCTGAATACATCGAAGTGGATATGCTGGAAGTTGATATCGGCGAATCTGTTCACCTGTCAGACATCACCCTGCCAGAAGGTGTTACCTCTGTTGCACTGAGCCACGGCGAAGACAGCGACCTGTCGGTTGCTATCGTTCAGAAGCCTAAAGGTTCTTCTGACGACGATGCAGCTGACTCTGATGATGCTGATGCTGGAGACGGCGCAGCAGCTGAGGAAGGTGGCGACGAGTCTTCTGACGGCGGCGACAGCTAAGTCATCGAACACACTGCTAACGCCAGGTCAGTTCTATGCCAGGCGAAACTCTGAAGTTGATTGTGGGCCTGGGAAATCCAGGCCCACAACACGATTCCAATCGCCACAATGCAGGCGTCATTTTTCTACACCATCTCTGCAAGAGCTATGGTGGAACCCTGCGTGGTGAAAGCAAATTCTTCGGTGAATTCGCAACAATCAACATCGGTGGTAATGATGTAAAGCTGCTCTTTCCCACGACCTATATGAACCACAGTGGGAAATCAGTGGCTGCCGTTTGTAAATTCTACAAAATAGAACCGGAGCAAATGCTGGTGGCCTACGATGAAATTGATTTCGACGTCGGCGTTACGAAATTTAAAGATGGCGGAGGCCACGGCGGGCACAATGGCATCAGGGACATCATTAGTGCTTTAGGCGGGCAAAAAGATTTCTTCCGTCTGAGAATTGGAGTCGGTCACCCGGGACACAAGTCCATGGTCGCCAATTATGTACTCGGCAATCCATCACGCTCCGAAGCGGATGTGATCATGAGAGACATTGAAGATGCAATTCGTGTTATGCCAATGGCGGTGAACGGCGAGTGGGAAGAAGCGATGAAAGCGCTTCATACACAGTAGTAGACTAAATCAGGAAATAATCATGTCAGTTAAGTGCGGAATCGTTGGCTTACCCAACGTTGGCAAATCCACTCTCTTCAATGCTCTCACCAAGGCAGGCATTGCGGCTGAGAACTTTCCTTTTTGCACCATCGAACCCAATTCCGGCATCGTTTCCATTCCTGACGAACGGCTGGACAAACTGGCATCCATTGTTGAACCACAGAAGGTAATTCCTACTACGGTGGAATTTACCGATATCGCTGGCCTTGTGGCTGGCGCATCTAAAGGAGAAGGGTTGGGCAACCAATTTCTTGCCAATATCCGGGAATGCCACGCTATCGCCCATGTGGTGCGCTGTTTCGAAGACGAAAATGTCACTCACGTTTCCAATACCATAAACCCGGAAGCTGACATCGAAACAATCAACACGGAACTTGCCCTGGCAGATCTGGATACCGTTGAAAAGAGCATCGATCGCGTTGGTCGGGTTGCTAAAAGCGGTGACAAGGATGCACAGCGACAGGTCCAACTTCTGGAAAAAGTAAAAGACCATCTCGACGCGGCGCAACCGGTGCGCACACTCGAGCTGCACAAAGAAGAGCAGGCCGATCTCTACACCTTGCATCTACTCACCGCCAAGCCCGTCATGTATATCGCCAATGTGGATGAAGATGGCTTCGAAAATAATCCACATTTAGACAAAGTGAAGACGATAGCAGACAACGAGAATTCTCAGATCGTAGTTATCTGCAACAAATTAGAAGCAGAGATTGCCGAACTGGAAGATGATGAGAAGCTGGAATTTCTGCAGGAACTGGGAATGGAAGAGCCTGGCCTGGATCGGGTTATCCGTGCCGGATACCAGCTATTAGGATTGCAGACCTACTTCACCGCTGGTGAAAAAGAAGTTCGAGCCTGGACTGTAAAATCCGGCGCGACGGCTCCGGTAGCTGCCGGTGTAATTCATACGGACTTTGAAAAAGGCTTTATTCGAGCCGAAGTGGTTTCCTATAGCGACTACGTTGAAAACAATGGCGAAAATGGTGCCAAAGACGCCGGTAAGTGGCGACTGGAAGGTAAGGACTACCTCGTTAACGATGGCGATGTCATCCATTTCAGATTCAACGTCTAGACAGTCGCTCTGAGACCAATTCTGTCTAAATCGATTTGCGCATGTGTAGCATCAGGCCATGGAAACCTGCTTTTTCATAGGCTCTCACCGCCGACTCGTTCTGGCTGTAAACATCCAATCTGGCTTCACCAGCGCCCTTCTCTTTTCCCCAGGCGATCAGCGCTTCCATTAAGCGTCCGCTAATGCCCTGACCTCTGTATTCAGGTACGACATACATAAAACCCAGATAGACGTTAAGCGGGTGTTTGAAGAAATCGCGGGATTCGTCGAGCCGGGCATAGCCACAACCCACCGTCTTATCATCAACGAAAACAACCAGTATCTCGTAGTTATCCTCAATCAACATGGATTCCAGATCGTAGTACGAAATCGGATCTGCCTTGAGGTTCATGCTCAGTGGGTGTTCCGCTGCGATGACACCCTGCTCGAATTCACGCAAGCGGGATATATCGGACTTGGTAGCCGGGCGAATCTTTAAAGAATTATTCATAAACGTGTCTATTACAAATTACGAAGCCGACCAATCTATCAACCATCATGTAACTGTGAGAATACATTCGATAGCAAGCTTATTTGACCCATACATTAACCCAAAAAAGAGACTTGAAAACCCGGGAGTTTATTTATTCGCAAGGATGTAGCTAACGCGCTCCAGTTCTTAGTCTTTCTACTATTACTGACCAATAAAGCAGATTTCGGAACGACTACGCTAAAACTCGCCTCCTCGCACTTCTGTCTACCAATGATGGAAATATTCGTAATTCTGAATATAAGTTCAAATCGGTTTCCCCGTTTAACACTTGAGGAATGCTTTTTCCTATAGACTTTGTGAGGAAATTTAATTTTTCTTTACAAATCGTCAAAATTTTACCCATTAAAGCTGCCGGCGCGTTCTATATTGACTATTCTTATCTTGAACTAATTGCTGTGAACATCCCACGAAGTTAGGCATTACAAGCAATTCAATAACGCTGTACTCAGACTACCAATCACAATGCTTCGAGTTTGACGGGAGGCAGGTTTGAATAACAACAAATTTCGCTCATCAAAGGCATTTACTCTAGTTGAGCTCCTTCTCACAATTGGTATTGTCGGTCTGCTGTCTGCGATAGCTCTTCCCAGCTATCAGGAGTACAGAAACAAGGTCAATATAGGATTGGCCATGGCCGATCTCGATCTCATAAACCAAAAGTTTGAAGTTTACTACTCCACTTACGATTCTTATCCTCCAACACTAGCGGCTGCCGGATTGTCCAACATGCTGGACCCCTGGGATAATCCTTATGAGTATCTGCTTTTTGATGAAAACACCAAGAAAGGTGAGAAACGCAAAGACAAGTTTCTGAATCCCGTAAATACCGATTATGATCTCTACAGTATGGGAGTCAACGAGGCTACTGCGAAACCTTTTACTTCTGCCCAAGGAAGGGATGATATTGTTCGCGCGAACAATGGCCAGTTTATTGGCCTCGCAGAAGACTACTAGAACAATATAAATGAAAACCGGCGCACGTATTCTAAAAAGCCGATTCGCCCAACGCCTGCTCTTTATTTTCTTTGCAGCATCTTTCATACCTGTTATTACGCTCGCCGCTCTGTCACTTAGTCGAGTGAGTGAAGAACTGTTGCAGCAATCCCAAGATGAGCTGGAACAGAACGTTCGTCTCCTGGGTATGGGAATATACGAGAGGCTACGTGTCCTACACGATGAATTTCGCTTCTCTTCAGATTTTCAAAGTACCAATTTAACTAATATCCAGTCAGAGTCGGGGCAAATTCTTCAAGAGAGATATGCTGACAAATTATCGGGCATGTACTGGATATCCGATGATAATGCCAGACGGCAGCTAACAAGTTATTTCGATGAAGGCATCGCGGAATATATCCAAAACCAGAGACCGTACAACCCCGGTGCTATCAGATTACTAACTACAAAAAACAATACCGATGAAACTCGCGTATTTCTAATTACTCATGCAGTTAACTCGCCAGGCAGCCAGGGCTTGATAATTGCTGAGCTTCTTCCGGATTATCTATGGAATGCGGACAGCATTTCTTCGATCGAAACCTTGTGCGTACTTAATGAAAATCAGGTAGCGCTATTCTGTTCCCAGGAATCTTCCAACACTTTAACTGACATTACTGCCGAACTCTCAGCCACAAATTTCAGCGGTAATTTCGAATGGCAAAGCTCTAATCGAGAAAGCTCGCTCGCCACCTACTGGAGTATCTTCCTCAATAACGAATTCGGGATCGATGATTGGACAATAGTGCTGAGTCGTCCCGTCGGCGAAGTCTTCCGGCCGATAGATGGATTCCAGACTACCTTCCTGCTTGTGATTTTTGTCTCCCTGAGCTTCGTTTCCCTGTTGAGTTTCAGCCTGATCCAAAGGGTTCTTACTCCACTGGAAAAGCTAATGCTTGGCATAAAGGCATTTGGGAACACCAACTTTGAGAATACAGTCGTAGTAGATAGCGGCGACGAATTTGAAGAACTGGCGAATTCTTTTAATGCCATGGGTGGCAAACTGGCCGAGCAATTCAAGACTCTCGAAACAATGGGTGAAATTGATCGGCTAATTCTTTCTTCGCTGGACGCTGACAACATTGTTCAGATTGTTCTCGCGAGAATTCAGGACATCATTCACTGTGATTCAATCGCCATCATTGTTGAAGATGGCAATGGTGATCTGAACAGAATGTTCGTGCGCTCGTTAGGAGATGACAAGAAAATCGAAGAACAGGATATCTCTCTACTGGCAAAAGATTACAAGCTTCTCAATGAAAATTCTCAGGGACTTGTAATAAACGAGTACGACAGAACACCGGAATTCCTGGATCCCTTAACGAATCGTGGTGCAACAGGTGTCCTTGTAATCCCACTGTTCGTTGACGAAGCTTTAACAGCGGTAATTCTCCTGGGCTTTAAACATTTACCTTCGGATTCCCATGCCGCCCTTAGGGAATCCAGATCCTGGTCGGACCGTGTCTCGGTAGCCCTTTCCAATGCTAAATGGCAGGAAAAATTATTTCATCAGGCCAACTATGACTCACTTACGGATTTGCCCAATCGCTTAGCCCTTAAGAACCATCTTGACCAGTCATTAGCACTGGCAGAACGCAATCACACAACTCTGGCGATACTGTTCATTGACCTGGATCGGTTCAAACTGGTCAATGATACTCTGGGCCATTCCATGGGTGATAGCTATCTAGTTGAAGTAGCGAAACGCATAGACAGAAGTGTAAGAACAACAGACTTTGTCGCCCGGCTTGGCGGCGATGAGTTCACAATTGTTATCTCCGACAGCGGCGATCAACATCACATCAATATATCGGTATCCGCTGTGGTAGATCAGATTCTGGAGGCCTTGCCAAAACCACTAGTCATTGATGGCGAAGAAATACGGCCATCGGCCAGCATTGGCATAGCGATCTACCCGCACGACGCCGACAACCTGGAAGATTTATTAAAACATGCAGACTCTGCCATGTACGATGCAAAGGACGACGGCGGAGGTACCTATCGTTACTTTAGCGAAGAGTTAAACATCAAGGCAGCGAAACGCCTTCGAATCGAGAACGAGTTGCGGAACGCCATGGAGAGTGATGAGCTGCTACTCTACTTTCAACCCCAGAACGATCTGACAACTGGCGAAGTCATTGGCATGGAAGCACTTGTGCGTTGGAACCACCCAAGCAAGGGGTTTCTATTGCCGGAAGAATTTGTTGCGCTGGCAGAAGAGACACGCCTGATCACAGAGCTTGATGCCTGGGTATTCGAGAAAGTATGTGATCAACTTGCCACCTGGAGAGAAGAAGTGCAGCTCAATTTCCGCATGGCAATTAATCTCTCAGGTCGATTTTTCAAGATGGATCACTTCGCACAGAGAGTCGAAGAAATAATTGAAGAGCACAAGCTTGAACTCAACATGTTTGAGTTTGAAATTACTGAAAGCACACTAATCGAAGATTTTGAAAAGGCGATTATCACTATCAATGAATTAAGTGAAGGGGGTGCACACATCACCGTGGACGATTTCGGTGTTGGCTACTCATCACTTGGCTACCTGAAACAGTTTAATGTGCACAAACTCAAGATTGATCAATCATTCATTGATACCTGTTGTCGCCCAGGAGTGGATCAAGCCCTGGTAAAAACCATTATAGTTCTAGCCGAAAATCTCGGACTCACCTGTGTTGCCGAAGGAATCGAAAACAAGAATCAACTTGAGTTCCTTCGCAATGAGGGATGCCACGCAGGACAAGGCTTTTATTTTTCGACCCCCCTCACCAGTTCTGAATTCCGCAACCGCTACCTGCAGGCAAAATAATCACCATGTATCAGTATCATCACTTCCTGCAGAAACAACTAGAACGTTATCTGGAACCTGAACAGATAAACGAACTCACACCATTCCTGGAAGCTATTGAGAGAACCTACCGAAGCCACGACGAGGAACTACGAAAAGCTAATCAATCATCTGAGCTTAATAAAAGTGAATTAAGAATAGCTACCACCGAGTTCAAAGCAGTGCTCGACGCCTTTCCCGATCAGTTCATCTGGCTGGATAAATCCGGAAAAGTTATCAGAGTTCAGGGCAACTCTCTGGACAGCTCAATCTCGGAAGGTAAGTTTTTCTGGGACACATCTGAGGAAAATGTCAGAAGACTTCGACGGCAGGCTTTTGAACGAGTCTGGAAAAAAGAAGTCACTGTGGAATACACAAATCCAGGCTCTGATTCTCAGCACCTTGAAGCAAGAATTTTCCCCGTAGTGAATGGTCGAATGATCGCAATCATTCGCGACATTACTGACATGAAGAATTTGCACACGACTTTAACCAAGGCCAGAGATGCTGCCGAGCAGGCGGATCGAACCAAATCGGAATTTCTGGCGGTAATGAGTCATGAGCTAAGGACTCCCTTAAATGCCATTATCGGAATGTCAGATTTGCTGGATGACACTGGACTTAGCGAGGAGCAATCAAAGATAGGTAAAACAATTCGGGAATCGGGGACAATACTGCTAAGTATCATAAACGATGTGCTCGATTATTCGAAAATTGAATCGGGGGAATTGAAAACAGAGAGCATTGCATACAATCTGAAGGATTTACTGACTGAGACTCTGGATGTAGTCAGCCCTCTGGCAAAATTCAAAAACCTGGATGCTGAGCTGAAAGTCTCTGCGGATTTACCTGAAATGGTAATTGGTGATCCTCTGCGCACCAAGCAGATACTGATGAATCTCACCAGCAATGCAATCAAATTCACAGGAGAAGGCCAGATTACCATTGACTGCGACACAAGCCTGGATAGTAATGCTATACGTATTATCAGGTTCCAGATTCAGGATACCGGGATCGGTATGGCAGAGGACGAAGTGGCAAGACTCTTTATGCCCTTCTCTCAGGCAGATTCCACTATCACAAGGCGGTTTGGGGGAACTGGTTTAGGTTTAGCAATCTCAAAACAACTGGCGGACGCTATGGGCGGCAGTATCTCTGTTGAAAGTGAGGTAAATAAAGGTTCCTGTTTTACCCTACAGCTACCACTTGTGGAACCTTCGGACGAACCTGATCAACATGATCCGGTTGTTCAGACTGACAACGAGACTGACAGCTCCGAAATTCAAGGCATCAAAGTGCTGGTTGTAGAAGACAATGAAGTGAACGCGCAAGTAGCAAAAGCGATGCTCAAGAAACTGAATGTACAGGTTGTGCATGTTGAGAATGGGGCAATCGCTTTAAACAGGATACAGCAGGAAGAGTTTGACCTGGTTCTAATGGACTGTGCTATGCCTGTCATGGACGGCTTCGAAGCCACACTTAATATTCGAGAGCTACCAGGAGCCATGAGCAAAATTCCGATAGTTGCATTGACGGCAAATGCACTAGCTGGAGATGAGGAGCGGTGTAAACAGGCTGGCATGGATGGCTATATCACCAAACCATTAAAATTTGCAACCTTGCAAGAAAATCTCAAGCAATGGGTAAAGTGACAAAATAAATCAGCCCTCGGCCAATACTTTGCACCAGGAAGTAGCACCAGGCCGAAAGTAATTTCATTGGATTTGTGAAATATACTGTGATGCAATCTGGCGATATCAAGCGATTGCCTCGACAGGAGCCCCTTTGTGAAATCGAAAGTACACTATCTAGCCAGGATGACACTGACAGTTTGTGCCGTTATTTCTGCAACGACCTTACATTCTCAGACTCTCGAAGACGAAGCAGTCTCCTGGCTACAACAATACATTCAAATAGATACCATTAATCCACCTGGTAACGAAACCAGAGCAGTAGACTTCCTTGCAGCTATTTTCGAGGCGGAAGGAATTGAGTATGAGACTGCTGAGCGCGTACCAGGTAGAGCCAATATCTGGGCAAGACTGGAAGGAGGCGACGAACCCGGCTTAATACTTCTTCAACACACCGATGTAGTGCCAGCAAACGAAGAGTTCTGGACCATACCTGTGCTATCTGGCGCTATTCGAGACGGCCAGATATTAGGCCGCGGTGCTCGGGACATGAAAGGTCTGGGCACCCTTCAACTCGCTACCTTTTTAGCACTACACCGCTCAGGTGTGGAATTAAACCGCGATGTGGTCTTACTCGCCACGGCCGATGAAGAAGCCGGTGGATTCTATGGTGTAGGCTGGCTGGTGGATAACCACCCTGAAATCTTCGAAGACATCGGCATCCTGTTGAATGAAGGTGGCGGCGGTAGTCGCAGCGCAGGCGGCGATGTGGTTTTTAGCGTGGAAGTTACGCAGAAAGTCCCGGTCTGGCTGGGGCTCGATGCAGTCGATGTGCCAGGCCATGGTTCTTCACCGAGAACAACCAGCGCCGTGACCCGAATTGTACAGGCACTGAACACCTTATTGGAAAACCCCTTCCCGCCCCGGGTTATTGGTCCGGTAAACGATTATTTTGCAGAACTCTCAGTCGATATGGATGAAGAATGGGCCGGTTCCTACGCCAATATCAGCTCCGCCATTCAGGATCCGGCTTTCGTGCAACGGCTCCACGAAGCGCGCCCCGGCCACAATTCACTGCTGCGTGACACCTGCTCCATGACTCGGATGGGCGGCTCCAGCAAAATTAATGTAATTCCCCCTTCAGCCTGGGCCGAGTTGGACTGCCGCATCTTGCCCGACAAACCTGCAGAACAGTTCATCAGCGAACTGGAAGATCTAATCGGCTACACTGGCGTGGAAGTCAGGACCATCATGGCATTCACCCCCGCCATCTCGGAAACCAATACCCGCCTGTTCCGGGCAATTGAAAGTGTCACCCAGGAACTACACCCCGGCTCAAGGGTTCTACCCAGCGTGAGCACCGGCTTTACAGACAGCCATTTCACCCGGGATCTGGGGATCGTCAGCTATGGATTTAACCCATTGATCACCAATTCCGGCGAACACACCGGTGTTCACGGCAACGACGAACAGGTAGGCGAAGCCGCCTTCCGCCGCGCCGTAGGGGATTTCTACGCTGTGGTGAGAAACGTGGTAATCGACTGATTCGGCTTGACTTTTTAAGCCGAAATCGCCAAAATTCGCGGCCTTTCGGCATTGTCATAGGTGTCGAGCGACGAACCAGAAAATGTTAAATTTCGTCGTGAGGGTTTCGAGGGTGCTTTAGCTGGAGATTTTATTCTCAGAAACCAGTCCTGTTAGTAGGGTCAGCACATACGAAAAGAGAACTTCGGTGCGCGTAGCAAAGTTAGACGATTAACGAGTTGCTACCAGCATCTAGACACTACGATGGCTATGTAGCTCAGCTGGTTAGAGCACAGCATTCATAATGCTGGGGTCGGTGGTTCAAGTCCACCCATAGCTACCATCTTATTAAAGGGGCAGAGTAAATATACAGCACCGTATGTTTACTCTGCCCCACTTACAAAGCACTACCCCTTCCGCTAAATTTTCACCAGGCACCAATTCTGAGAGCTCTGGACGTCCCACTGAAATTGTGACACATTCAATCGAGTCAAACTGCTCGCCTCCTTGCGGAAGTCTCTCTTACTCCTGAATAAAATTCTTCGATACCCCACGGCTTTATATCAGAGAATCCAATATGAATAAGGCTAAAACGCCACAGGACAACATCAATCACGAACCCGCCGCACAGACGAGCGCCAGGGGCGAATCCGAACTGGCTCAAAGGGACGGGTCGCTGCAGCTGAAATCGATAGCAAATTCCAGCCCAGTGACATTAGAACAACGCAAAAAATCCGATTCCATTCAGAATAGTCATCTCGTAGCAGCACAACGAAAATTCATTGATGGCTCTGAGAAGTTAAACTCTCAGAAGAAGATTGCCACTCACACCAGTGCAACTCAGAATGTAATCAGTCCGGCTTCCATCGGACCGACCATACAAAGGAGGGTGACCTGGGACGCCGCTGAGACCAGAAACAGGTATAAACCTGACAGGAACGAAAATATCAATTCGAGTCTCTACATAAATCAATATGACAGGCTGAATGCTATAGAACCAAGCGTAAAGGTGATTGAGAGCACTTCGGTAAGTCAGGGTGAAGGGGCATACGAGAATACCGGCGGCATGTTAGGACCGATGGTGCGTGTTCACCCGTTGGAAGGGGAAGCTAACGACGACAATCAGCATTTCAACGACAATATTTCTACTCTTGGTCATGAATTTCAGCATGCTATGGATGATTTGAGTAGTGACAGAATTGATGCATTCAATCACGACGTTGGCTCTGGCAAAAGATGGAATATCATTCATACAGAGTGGAGAGCCTGGGCCGTTCAGGCAGCTATAAACTTTGAGCAATCCTTGGGTAAAACAGATGAAGACGTCAAACTTCATGGTCACCATAAGAGAATGCTTCGGTCATTTTTATCGCCCGATGGAATGGTGCTCGTAAGCGATGAGTTTTTCCGAAAGACCCTGGTTTATATTAATAAGCATGTCTTGAAGGACACAGATACCGAATTCAGTGAATCACAGGCGCAAGCGTGGATGCAGGGTGAACAGGGAAGCGTCTGGTTAGCGGAGGCCGTAGCAATTTTTGAGGCAAACACTTCTAGCCTTACTGAGGAAGACGCTATAGCGTCCGGTCTGGCCGAAGAGGCTACATCAACCAGTACGCTATCAAGTGAAATCGTTACGATAAATGAAAGTGAGGAGTTGGACACATTGGCGCCGGGACTGAAAACAGCCGGCAGTGAGGTACAGAAAATACGGAAGGAAGGTTCGTTTTACATTTATGGCTTTGAGGGCAGACAATTCAAGATAGCCAACACCGTCGTTGCGGAAGGTTTCTTTGATAGCGCCCAGGGTGTGTGGGCTGCACAGGAAGTTCAGGCGGAAGAGCCAGCGGAAGATTCCCCGATTACGATTGAAGTTTCTTCAGAGCTCGACCAGTTAGCGCCAGGGTTGAGGACCGGGGGCAGCGAAGTTTCCAGAGTACGACGAATGGATGGTTATAAGATTTATTCATTTGGTGGAAAGCTTTATAAAGTGGCTAACGCAGTTGTAGCAGATGGCTACTTCGATAGTTGCTCCGGCGCTTGGGAAAACTAAAACCCGGGACAGAGCAGAAATAAAGAATAAGCTTAACAAGCCTACCTAGTCCCTGACTCTTCTGTAAATCGCCCCTATTGGCAATGCCGTCGAGTTTTTAATCTCCACTATGACTATATGGGAATGAACTTTTCCCAGGCAATATTGATTAGTAGGTTGAGCTGGCGTTATCTTCAGAAGACATAAAAAAACAAAAGATCATTTGCAAGACAAAAAGTACAGTCTGTTTATGTTATCCCCTTTTCCATATCACTGTTGCACATCAAGCAAATGGGAAATAATGGCCGTCCCTGAATCGAGCTGAAAGCCATTTGCATCTTTTACCCGGACCTCGCCATTTAAGTTTTCATCAAGCACCATCGTGTAGCTGAGCTGGTCGACCTGCAAATTACAGAAAATGCCTCCGAGGCCAGTAGCAAAGCAAGTCCCGGTAGCAGGAGACGAGCTGCCGCCGCCATCGACTACTGATCCATTGACGGGGAAATACCTTGAGCCGAACTCAAGATCGAGCTCGATTAGCTGATCGAATTCGCCGCCGACGAATAATCCCGAAATATTCCACGACAATTCAAAATCAGTATCAGCCAGAGCAGGTAATGGAAGTAATAAGAGGACAGCTGCCAGGTACTTCATATAGAAACCCCTTAATATAGTGATGATAGAGTTCCCACAATACGATGGGAAATAAGATTAAGCAATACTGTTCAATTGAACTTAGCTTTAGATGGTGGGTTGACTTCGATTTTTGCTTTGCCCCTTTTCTCTAACTTTTTATTTTTGAGTGTCCTCTAATCCAATTCTGGCCACGCAATTCCGACAAGAGCCAAAACAGTTGCGGCCACAACTATCCACAAATACTCAGACTTCTCCACCTCTCGAATAGACTCTGGTAAAGATTTGCCGTACAGATTCGGATTAGCAAATAGCCACGCCATCAATATGCAACCGCCTACGAGCCCCATTGCTTCCGAGAAATCACGCAAATAAAAAGCTCTGATTGTCAGAAATATTCCCGACAAAAAAACTACCCCTACAAATATCTGCCCCTTATGTTTGATTAGATTGGTCATGATCAGCTCTCTTTATTAGCCATTCGTTATTCGAAACAAATGGAGTCAGAGTAAATAGTCAGTACTAAAAATTTACTCTGGTCTCTTTTTCTTTTTTTAATTCTTAGCTCTTTTTATAAACCGCCCCAATCGGTAATGCCGTCGAGTTTTTAATCTCCGTTACGGCAATATGAGAGTGTACTTCTCCCACGTGCGCCAACTTGGTCAGTTTCTCCCGAATGAACAACTCATATTGTCGAATATCCTTCACAACGATTTTCAACATGTAATCCCAGGTGCCAGCCATGGTATAGCACTCCATGACTTCCGGCAGGATTTTCACTTCACGCTCGAATTCTTCGAGATTATCCCAGCCCTGAGTAGTCAAGTTGATCGTGGCAAAGACAACTACATCCATACCGAGCTTTTCCCGGTCTAACAGTGAAACCTTGCGCAGAATGACACCGCTTTCTTCGAGACGGCTGATCCGTCGCCAGCACGGAGACTGTGAGATGTTGACGCGCTGGGCAATTTCATTGGTAGTGAGACTGGCGTCCTGTTGCAGGGAGTCCAGGATCTTCAGGTCGGTCGCAGCAAGATCAATCAATTGTCACCTCCGGCTAATGGATAAATTAGACCTTAATAAATATTAATACGAAATATTTATTTAACAAATACCACTATCAGGTCTTATATAGCATAACTTTCTCCCGCCAACGGGCATAGTATTACTAAAAATAGCCTTTCAAGAGGTGGGCCTGCCCAGGCCCGGTACTGCTATGACCGCAGCTCTTAAGACTGTCTCGCTCGACGACAAGTACGCGCTGGATACAACCCGTGCTTACATGACCGGAATCGAAGCCCTGGTTCGCTTGCCCATCCTGCAACACCAGCGCGATCTCGACCGGAATCTCAACACCGCCGGTTTCATTTCCGGCTACCGCGGCTCACCCCTGGGCGGACTGGATCAGGCCCTGTGGAAAGCGCAGAAATTTCTGGATACGCACCACATTACTTTCCAGCCCGGCATCAATGAAGACCTGGCAGCTACCGCCGTATGGGGCAGTCAACAGGTTAACCTGTTTCCCGGTTCACGCTATGACGGCGTATTCGGCATGTGGTATGGCAAAGGCCCGGGCGTAGATCGCAGCATGGATGCGATTCGCCACGCCAATGCCTTTGGTACATCGAAGTACGGAGGTGTATTGGCTGTGGCTGGTGACGACCATGCCGCCAAGTCATCATCCCTTCCCCACCAGTCCGAGCACATGTTCATCGGCGTCTCCATGCCAATCCTTAATCCGTCCAACGTGCAGGAAGTGTTGGATCTCGGCATCTATGGTTGGGAGCTCTCACGCTACTGTGGCGCCTGGGTGGCATTGAAGGCAATTACGGAAAACATGGATTCAGCCATTTCAGCTGAAATCGACCCCAATCGTGTCCGCATCGTGATACCGAAAGATTTCGAATTACCTGCAGACGGCGTGCACGCTCGTTGGCCAGACACTTCGCTGGAACAGGAACGACGACTGAACAAATACAAGATCTACGCGGCGCGGGAATTCGCCCGGGTCAATCAGTTAAACCGCGTAGTCATAGACAGCCCGCAAGCGCGGCTGGGCATCATCACCACCGGCAAGGCTTATCTCGACGTACTGCAGGCACTGGAGGATCTGGGTATCGACCAGGCCAAAGCCGAGCACATTGGGCTACGGGTATTCAAGGTCGGCATGAGTTGGCCTTTGGAACCGCAGAGCACCCATGAGTTTGCGAATGGCCTGGAAGAAATTTTAGTAGTAGAAGAAAAACGTTCCATCATTGAAGACCAGCTTACAGGTCAACTCTACAACTGGCCGGTGGAGCGCCGCCCGCGGGTGATCGGAGAGTTCGACGAATTGGGACAGGATCTGTTGCCCAACCTGTCGGAACTGACCCCGGCGATGATCGCCCGAGTTATTGCAGACCGGATTGCCCGTTACTACCAGGACGATACCATTGAAAAGCGCCTGCAACTCTACGCGCATAAAGAACAGATACTCTCGGCGCCGCGACCGCAGACGAAGCGTACTCCACACTACTGTTCTGGTTGTCCTCACAGCCAATCAACTCGTGTTCCGGAAGGCAGTCGCGCCCTGGGTGGTATCGGCTGTCATTACATGGGCATCTGGGAAACCGGTAATCGGCAGGCGGAAACTTTTACCCATATGGGCGGTGAAGGCGCTACCTGGGTCGGGCAGGCCCCATTCACAGAAACCCACCATGTATTTCAGAACCTCGGCGATGGCACCTATTTTCATTCCGGTTTGCTGGCGATTCGCCAGACCCTCGCCGCCGGGGTCAACATCACTTACAAGATTCTGTACAACGATGCGGTAGCCATGACCGGCGGCCAACCCGTAGACGGGATGCTCAGCATTGCACAGTTGATCCAGCAACTGCGTGGCGAAGGTGTGAAACGAATTGCCCTGGTTTCCGATAATCCTGACCAGCATCGACACCTCGAGTACTTTAGTGGCTATTCCCTGCACCATCGTGACGAGCTGCTTACACTAGAAACCGAGCTGCGGGAAGTGCCAGGCACCAGCGTGCTGATCTACGAGCAAACCTGTGCAGCGGAAAAGCGTCGTCGACGGAAGCAGGGAAAACTGGCAGACCCGCAATTGCGGGTGGTAATCAATCCGGAAGTCTGCGAAGGCTGCGGTGACTGCAACGACGAGTCTAACTGTCTTTCTGTGGTGCCGTTGCACACTGAGCTGGGAGTCAAACGGCAGATCGATCAGAGTGCCTGCAACAAAGACTACAGCTGCCTACGCGGATACTGTCCGAGTTTCGTAACGGTCACTGGCGCCGAGCTGAAAAAGTCCGGCACTTCATTACAGCAAGCCAATCTACCTTCGTTGCCGACACCACAACTCGCAGCGATTGATGAACAGCCGTGGAATGTTGTCGTTACCGGCGTGGGCGGTACCGGCGTACTCACCATTGCTTCTATCATGGCGATGGCGGCCCATCTCGAGGGACTGGGATGCGCCACTATGAACCAGACCGGTCTCGCGCAAAAATTTGGCGCCGTGGTCAGCCATGTGCGCATAGGTAAAACCCAGGACGCCATCAAGGCAGTGAGAATTGCTGCCGGTGACGCTCATCTGCTGTTGGGATGCGACCTGATGGTAGCGGCCAGTGATGAAACTATCGTCAAGCTGAATTCCCGACATTCCCATGCCATTGTCAATGATTATGCAGCACCGGGTTCAGACACGGTGGCCAATCCCGATGCGAACCTGCCAGTCGATGCACTGAAACAGTTAATCCAGTCCGAGGCCAAGCCTGGTGCTACCGAATTCGTCAAAGCAACTGCGCTGGCAGTGAGTCTGCTAAACGACAGTATCGCCAGCAATATGTTCATGCTGGGCTACGCCTATCAGCGAGGACTGGTGCCGGTATCGGCAGAAGCTATCTGCAACGCTATTCGGCTCAACAATGTAGCTGTGGATTTTAATCTGAATGCATTCACATGGGGCCGCCACGCTGTCTGTCATCTCGGTGACGTCGCTGCTGCGGCGAAACTGCCAGCGCCTTTTAAACCGATTACAGATTTGTCCGGTCTGATCGATGACCGCAGCGAACGCCTGCGAGCCTATCAGAACAGTGCGTATGCCAAACGCTACCATGATCGGGTCATGCAACTGGCAGCTGTCGAAAAAGTTTTGGGCCGGGATCCGGAATTGCCATTAACCAGAACTGCAGCGCGTTTTCTTTACAAACTCATGGCTTACAAAGATGAATACGAGGTTGCCAGACTGCATAGCGACGGCAAGTTTGCAGCCGCCATCGAATCGCAGTTCGAACCCGGCGCACGAATGAGCTACCACATGGCGCCACCGTTTCTTAGCCGTAAAGACGGCAACGGTCGCCATCGTAAGTGGCGATTTCCCGGCGGAATCAAGCCTTTGTTGAAATTGTTGGCACGTCTGCGCTTCTTGCGCGGGACCGCTTTCGATCTGTTTGGCTATCAGGCTGATCGCCGAGAGGAGCGCCAGCTCATCACAGAATATGAGACGCTGATGGATCAAATCATCGCCACACTTAATCAGGAAAATTACGAAACGGCACTGGAAATGGTGGCACTACCGGACAAGATTCGCGGCTACGGTGTTGTTAAATCCAATGCCATCGCCGCCGCACGCAAACGGCAGCAGATCTTGCTGCAGAGATTTCTTGGTCAGGTACCGCAAGTACTAAACGTGGAAGAAAAGGCAGCGTAATGGGCGTAACAAAAGTGTCGATCGAGAAGACTAACGGGAGCAATATGATGAATTCAGGAATGAATGCACAACACCATACGACAACGGCAAAAATCGATTTGCAATATAGAGCACATCCGGAATACGACCAGCATGAACAAGTTGTAATCCACGACACGCCAGAATTACGTGCAATCATTGCAATTCACAACTCCGGTCTTGGCGTTGCAACCGGAGGCTGTCGCATTTTTCCTTATCAGTCTATGGATGAGGCACTGACCGATGCCCTGCGTCTGTCGCGCGGTATGACTTACAAGTCAGCTATGGCGGAGATTAACTTTGGTGGCGGCAAATCCGTGATCATCGCTGACCCGGCACGGGAAAAAACAGAGGACATGCTAACGGCCATGGGCGAATTCATCGATTCACTGCAAGGTCGCTATGTGGCGGCGGAAGATTCCGGCACCACGGTAGCTGACATAGCCGTGATGGCGCGCCGCACACCTTATGTCTCTGGTGTCCTATCTACAGAACAACACCAGGGAGACCCATCACCGCGCACCGCGCTTGGCGTTTTTCTCGGTATCGAAGAAGCCGTGCGTGTCCGCCTCGGCAGTACTCTGTCGGGTGTCACTGTGGGCATTCAGGGAGCTGGTAATGTAGGGCTGCATTTAGCCCGGCTACTGAAGCAGGCCGGGGCGGAGGTACTTATCGCTGACATAAATCTGCAGCGGGTCGAGTCGGCTGTTGAATCTTTAGGATTGAGTAGTTGCAGCGTTGGGGAAATTCTAAGCGCACAAGTGGAAGTACTGGCTCCTTGCGCGCTCGGTGCAGTAATCAATCCCGGGACAGTGGATTCAATCCGCGCCAACATTGTTGCCGGTGCGGCAAACAATCAGCTCGCCACTGGTGAAATGGGCGAAGCCTTACACAGGCGAGGTATTCTTTATGCTCCCGACTATGTGATCAATGCTGGCGGCATCATTGATATCTACTATCAATGTCTTGGCGTAAGGGATAACGAGAAAATAGAATCTCACCTGGAAATCATTCCCCGCAATCTGGCAAGGATATTTGCCGAGAGTGTGCTGCAGGACCGCCCTACCAGTCACATTGCCGATGAACAGGCGCAGAAGAAATTTCTTAACCCGCGACTACAATCGGCCTGATCCGGACCTTACATGCGATAGACTCCGTAGCGGATGTCTTCGATCTCGTTACAGTGACTGATTCCGCGGGTCTTTTTGGGTGTGCTGCAGTCTATGCCCTTGCTTCACTTTCTTTAAGAGGGAAAAGGAGTAGCGTACCCTGATCTAACAATCACTACACAACAATTATTCTACTCTTGCGTCTTCAACTTCGGTGCTCTCTGAAAAATCAAGCCGACCGCCATTCCAAAGTAAATGATCGCAAACAACGGCGATCCGATTTGCGTACTGACATGGGTATACACCGCTCCCAGCATTAGCACGACAATTACTATGGCTCCGTAAAAAGCAGCTCGCGGTATTAGTACCAGAATCCCGGCAGCCAGTTCCAACAGGCCAATCAGTACGGTGAAATTCGCCGAATATCCCCAGCTCTCGAAGCGGTTGAGCATGCTCTCATTTGGCATGATTTTTGGCCACCCTGCCAATATGAAGCTGGCTCCTAACAGTATGGAAATCACCCAGGTGCCTATCTTCTTTAAAGAATTTGTTTTCATAGCCGATTCCTATAATATTACGATTCGTAATTATAGTAGATATGAAAACTAAAACAAATCCCAGCCTGCTGTCTGTGTTGATACTGTGTATGTTGCGGCGCAGACCCCAGAGCGGATATGCCGTGTGCAGAAACATTGAAACAATGCCGATTGGAGCTATCAGTGCCAGCCCAGGGTCAATCTATCCATGCCTTGGAAAACTTGAAGAATCCGGTCTCATTCTGACAAAAGTAGTTGGAGGGGCCGCTAAGCCCCGACGGGAGTTTAAGATAAGCGCGCGGGGTAAGCGTGTTCTGGAGAAGTGGTTTGCTGAGCCGATTGATGCGGCGATGGTAATGAGGTCTCCCGAGACTTTATACATCAGATTATCTTTCTATGACTCAGAACCAGGAGAACTTTCATTGGCATTAGCGGAGTTAAGCGCTGACCTGATGGCAAGAAGAAAAGAGCTGCAAAGCTACATTCAGTCCGCGAAAGAGAACCTGAACGTTGGTGGCCTAATGGCACTGGAGCTCTCAACTCAGGTATGTAGGCTATTCGAAAAGTGGTCAGTGAAAGCCTCGATGGACTTACAATCCACCATTCACAAGTCACCAACCCCGAAAACTAACAACGTTTCAGATTGATCAGGTTAGAGCTCTGTTCCGCTTCCTAATTCCTGGAAGACCAGACTACGGTAAAGATGTATCCCTGTGTCAGAACTACTTCTGTTGAAAGTTGACGATGGACCTGGCTAAACAAGTCGTCGTTTTCTAATTTTATTGTCGCAGAGCCGTCCACGTTCAGTAATACGGAAACATCTTGAAAGTCAAAATATTTCCCCACTAATGAGAACATCGATTTAAATACAGACTCCTTGAGCGAGAAAATAATCTTATACGGATCTTCAAAAAAAGATCCTTCACCACGCTCGGCAATATGAAGAACTTCTTCAGATCTGCAGACTAACTCGATCAGCTTCTTATCCAGTGGTTCTCGTTTCGCCAAATCTATTCCCACCAGATCAATATTTTTACTGTGTGCCGCCACAGCCACACAGTAGTCTCCATCATGAGTTATTGAACCAACACACGACTCCGGCCAAACAGGCTCCCGAAAGTCTCCGACGGGAATTGGGCACGGTATTTGACCCAGATTACTAAGAGCTTCTCTGGCACAACTTCTACCGACGGTAAATTCTGTTTGCCTGCGAGAAACAGCATCTTTAATGTTTATATATTCTTCAGGATATAAGTCTTCACACTGGGTATGGATAGGCTTACATGAGCAAGTAAGTTGCCCTTGAAATTTTCGACCGACAACATCCTGTATGACCTGAGGTAAATTTCCGACCAATAGTCTACACCTGTGAATCGACTAATTTTTTACCTGGTGCTATCAATCTAGTGGACCTGGAGATGGGATACTCTTTCCGTCAATACCCTGGCAGTTTCCTCCATTAGCAGTTCACCGATTTCGGCAACCTTTCGACTCTTCCATGTCTCATACTTACTGCCTTTGACCCAGGAGTTAAAAGCACCTAGCGCGGGGCCGCAATGGATCTGATAATCAACCTTCTGCTGATCTGAACCTTTCATTGCCAGCCGTGTTGAATGAATGAAATACCACTTGAATATCGCCGCCATTTTCATCTTCGGATTATTTTCGATTTGTCTAAGTTTATCCGGCATCGACTTCTGATAGTAACTCCTTGTCTCCTGCCAGACATCATCAATAGGTCGACCGAAGTACTTCTCTTGAATTTGATTAAGTGTTTTCGAATCTAATTCTTCAAGGCTATTATGGCGCAAATATATATCATAGAGCTTATTAGCCCGGGAAGAGAAGAATAGGCCTCTTTGTACTACTTGCATCTTCGCACCTATTTCAAACATGTCACCTGCTGGCGCATAGGTTGTATCTTGGATTGCTATATTCTGAAGAATATTTTTGACTACCTCACTTGTAGCGGCCTCAACCGTACACTGATTGATAGAGCCAGTCGCTATAAAGTCTGCTCCCAACATGAATGCAGCGGCCGCCGCATCTGGCGTGCCTATTCCTCCGGCAGCGCCAATCCTGAAAGAAGTAGAATAAGACTCCTCCTGCATAATTCTCTGACTTAAATTTCGTATAGCAGGCAATACGACATAAGCAACACCTTGATCTGTATGGCCACCGGAGTCGGACTCAACACAAATATCATGGGCCACTGGTATTCGTTGGGATAGCTCGGCCTCGTATTGTGAAATCTCCCCAGCATCAAGTAGTGACTGCACTATTCGAATTGGAGGTGGTCGCATGAAAGCCTCGGCCACCTCAGGTCGAGAGACTTTTGCTATCACCCTGTTACCCGGCACGACTTCGCCTGAGGGGGTCTGCCTTAAACCACTAATTCGGAATTTCACCAATGGAGCACTTATCTCCATATAAGCAGCTGCTTCAATATTCCTTACACCCTTGGAAAGAAAAAGATTGACCAGCTGCATCTCGAGATCAGGGCGCTCGATATTGTTTAACAAATTCATTCCATAAGGCTGATTCGAATCCAGGTTATCTTGTATAAAATTAATCGACTGCTCTATACCCTTTAGTGAGATACCTCCTGTTCCAAAGAAGGCCAGAATGCCTGCTTTGCCAGCTGCTACTACCATTTCCTTGGAAGAAATCCCTTTGTACATAGCACCTACTATGTAGGCGTATCTTGTACTGTACGCGGATCTAAACTCACTGCTACCCAGATTAAGAGCATTGAAGACCACTGAGCATTCATTTAGGTCAGGCAGAGACTGATAATTCATAGAACAATTTCTCTATTATGAAATCGTGGAACCGGTGGAAAGGGTGGACGCAACCCGAGTCCTTAGCTCTTTTAGGTGTTGGATTTGGATAACTCAAGCAGCAATCGACTGAATTTGCCGAACCATTGGCGACAATATGTTGGAATCACCAACTTCCTTAAATTCTGTAGCCCCTTCTGCTGACAAACGCTGGATACATTTACTCCATTGGACGGGCTCAGATATCTGCCTGACCAGCAATGACTTGATCGACGCTTCGGAATTGGGGTAGAGCTGTGCAGTTACATTGGATATCACTGAAGTCTGCAGAGGATTAACCCGGATCGTATTGATGAATCTTGAAAATTTCTGACTTGCGCCAACCATGTATCTTGAGTGGAAAGCCCCGCTTACCCTGAGCGGGATACACATTCTGGCCCCGGCATCGGTTAATAAGTCGATGGCTTTCTCAATTTCGCTGGACAATCCTGAAAGAACGGTTTGCATGGGAGTGTTATAGTTCGCGAAATCTATATTATTGAAGCCTGATTCTTGAATTACACTCTTGATAGTTTTGGCATCAAGGCCTACAACGGCTGCCATAGCCCCGTCCTGAACTTCAGACATTAGCTCACCACGCATTTTTACCAGGCGAAGCCCGGTCATCAAATCAAATGCACCAGCTGCCAGTAAGGCGTTATATTCTCCCAGACTATGCCCGGCCAGAAAGTCAGGTCGCTCTCCATTGGAAATCAGCTCGCTATGATGCAATGCGTTAACCAAGAACAAACAGGGCTGGACATATTTAGTGTTGTTGAATTTTTCCCCGGACGCATCACTGCAGTAATCTCTAACCGAGTAACCTAACAGATTATTTATCTCATCTTCATTAGAGTAAAATTCCGGTATCCGGTCGAATAGATCCGCCCCCATACCTTCTTTCTGAGCACCCTGCCCCGGAAAAATATGCGCTAACACAGCTTCTACCCTCCAATATTCTCTGAATCTAGCATGACAGTTACAGTTTCATTTCTGCATGGACTATTACTCAACCTGGAGAGCAAATATCCGTGTTTTCAACTATCGGAATTCCAAGAAATTCAGCGAACTATGAAATAGCAGACTCTCAAACTAACCCGCATATAGCCCCGCAATTCCAGTTATAGCGTCATACAGCAACGACCTTTGACGAGAGCAGATCTGCCAGTTCTCCCAGATTTTTGGGTCCAAATGTTTCGGCCAAAGGTATTTTCAATTCAAGTCGCTCGAGCGACATGATCACAATATCAGCTCTTTCCATAGAACCCACTCCTAATGCACCTAGGCTATCTGTTTTTGTGAAGTTGTGGTCCTGTAGCTCCGGCACGACTTCCAATACAGAGCGCTTAATTAGTTCAAATACTTGATGTGTATCCATTGCCAGACCTCCTGGTAGTGTTGCAACAAAGAATGTTGCGTTAACAGTTCAAAATTAGTGTGTCTCTATTTACCGTAAAGAGATTCGATTCGCTCTTTAACTTCGTTTCTATGGAATGTTTTCTCATGCATCTCTAACTCTTTTTCTGCGATTTGAGGAAGTGAAATCAGGATGTCATCAACCAGGTGCCGTTTTAATATTTTTAGAGAACTGGTATTTTTTTCTGCCAGGGATTCGGCAAGCTTCATTGCTCGATGCATGACTGCGACACGCGGCTCAACTGAAAAAGGCACACCCCTCTTCTCCAATTCGTACCCTCGATAGTTTTCACCACTCATTAACATTTCCTGAGCTATGCTAAATCCAAGTTTTTTCTCCAGAATGTAAGTCGATCCAAATCCGGGGGTAAAGCCATAGTTCATAAAATTGGTCGTATAGACGCTCTCCTGACTGAGCACCACAAAATCCGCAAATAACCCCAGCACAAACCCTCCACCAATACCATGGCCCTGCATCGCAGCTATGACAGGCAAATCACAGTTCAACGGGAGCTCATACAGTGCGAAGTCTGTAAATTTTTTCTTTCCTTCATGTAAGGAAATCAAACCTTCTATTGTCCCGCCCGATGCAAAGTAGGTGTCATATCCGGTCAGAATTACAACTTTACAATTTTCATTGTTTCGAACCGAATCAAAGGCAGCGACTAATCCATCGATCAATTCGTCTGAAAAAGCATTTTTACTAACCTTGTCCTGCATAGTAATAACTGCAATTTCGTTCTTGTGATAATTTAGTGATACGGCGCTATTCTGCATATGCTCTACTCTCCCAAGGGAATGCACCCTTAGTTACAAATTCCTCTATTCCTTTGATCACCGCTCCGTTTGTAAATACCGCTTTGTTGGTTTTCAAAGCGGTGTCTCGCATAAACGGAGTAATTGGACACAAATCGTTCATAAAATCCTTGTATTGTGCGATTGATCGCTTGGACAGAGCCTTCAACCTAATCAGGTGCTTACGGAGAAGCTCTGTACTGTTGGGACCAATAACATTTATCAAACCACTTTTTTTGACTTCTTCCACGCACATAGAGTGAGTTGATAATGCAAGGTAGTGAGCTTCGTGAAAGCCTGTACGTCTAATCAAAAATGGCATAACGCAAGCAGGAATGAGTCCAAAAAGCATTTCTGATAACCCGAAACTTGCTGATGTATTTGCAATCACCATGTCACTTGCACCCAAAAATCCCATGCCCCCTGCATTTACTTTCCCCTCTACATGAGAAATTGTCACAATGGGAGCAGTCGCGATCGTAAACCAGAGATCAAAAAGTAGTTCAGGACTCAACGCTAATTCATCATTCACTGAGGCTTTAGCGGAAATGAACCGAAAATCTGCCCCATTGCAGAAATAATCCTTTAGCCCTTCAAGTACCATTACAGTCACCGCCGAATCCAATAGTCGCGCGTAAAGCGAACTTAGCTCTTCGATCATTACATCGTTGATGGCGTTATTTGCTTCCGGGCGATAGAGCCGGACGAAACAAATTCGGTCCTGAAAAGAAACCTGTAGGGTCCTGAATGTCAGCTCGTCCATGCATATTCCCTGTGAAATTCGCTAATTTCTTTCAAGAACAATTGAGGACTCTCATGCTCAAAAGTATGAAATGAAAAAGGCAAGAGTTCCTCTAGCTCTCTCTTGCGTGTCCCAAATGATACGTTTGCATTCTTCGAAAGAAGGTCGTCGTACTCATTCAGTGACAGTTGGTAACGCTGATCGAGCTGAGCCTCTATGACACTCTTACGTATTCTGTTTGCGCCATTGCTATTGACCACGCCACTATAGAATTCTGAACAACAGCCTGAACCATAAGAAAAACAACCAATTCTTTTAGGAGACTGGAAGTCGCTGTTACAGATCGTACTGAGCAACGAAAGAAAGACAGTGGCCCCCATGATATTCCCGACTCGCTGACAGTAATTTAACCCAGGCAATACACGAGCGTTGAAATCGTCCTCGATTTCTGTAGGCGTAGCATTAAGCAGCTTTCGCATGGAAGATCTGTGAGCTCCCTTAACCATCCCACCGAATGGAGTGTGAAAGGCAAGATAGTTAAAAGTATTTTTGTAACACACGTCATCGATTCGCTTCGTGTATTCCAAAAAAGCTTTCTCGCAGCAATCCAGGTATGAGAGGAGAGATAAATCAGCATTCCCAGCTTCACTATCAGGAATTGGCCTGCATGTATCCATGACCTCGTATCCGTAGTAGCCGTTTGCGCCTACATCCGCTTTGAAAATCACTGGGTTTTCACTGATTAATAGTGCAACAGCTCCTGCTCCGGTACTGGGTTCAGCGTAACTCCAGTCCATAGTATTTATGTCCTGGCCTTTTTCCACTGTATGTCGGGACAAATCAGTTGCTATTACAAGCGCTTTCGCGCCAGGGGAAACTTGCGATAGCACAAAATTCAGTGCCATCTGAAATCCTGCTGTGCCTGAGTAACACGCTTGTTTCAGTTCGAATAGCCTACAGTTACGATTTAACTCCAGGTAATCATGAACATAGGTGCTCAAAGACTTGCCGAAGTCGATTCCAGATTCAGAGCATGTGATCAACAGTTCGATTTCATTCCTTTCCTCTTCTGACAGCGCATCAATAATTGGCTTCGCTGCATTCACTGCAAATGTCACCGGATCCTCAGTCGGAAGTGGCACAGTCTTCTCTTTAATCAAAAGTTTCGAAAACCGATCTTGATCCAGGTTTCGATATGAGGCTAATTGCGCACCATCCAAATAAGCATTCCCTCCAAAGAAATGCATGTCTTCAATGCCAGCTTCAATCATTCCTAATTTACTCCTTGCTAAGCAGCTCCGCTCAGGCACACTGCTGTATTTATGCCTCCAAACCCTAAACTCAGACTAATCGCATTGTTCAGGTTGGTATCTAGTGATTTTTCGCGAACCCAATTGAAACTATTATCAATAGGATCATTGAGATTTAGAGTTGGATGCAGCTTACCCTTGCTGATTTGCAAGGCCGTCGAAATTATTTCCACAGTTCCAGCCGCGGTTAGTCCATGTCCTGTTACCGACTTCGTCGCATTGATATGTGCTTCTTCCAATCCACACCGTTTTATTGCCTGGAGCTCAATCGGATCTCCAATCATGGAACCCGTACCGTGAGGATTAATGTAATCGACCTGCTTTGGCTCTAACTTACTCATAGCAAGTGCTTGTTTTATTGCAGAAACTTCGCCGTCCTCATTCGGAGCCGTCGTGCGTTTACCATCAATATGACTTGCCCATCCGGTAATGTGTGCATAGGTCTGCTTCGGTCGTCGCCTCGACCTTTCTGTAGATTCGAGAACAACAGCTCCACAAGCTTCACCGTAAATGAATCCATCTCTCTCTGCGTCGAATGGTCTGCACGCCATTTCGGGTGCGTTAGCAAACTTATCGGATCCCATTGCACCCAATGAGCGCATCGCCTGACATTCCCAATATGAAATGTCCATCAACGCGCCCACTGCAATGCATACATCAACCCTACCTGCTTCAATTGCTTCCGCTGCCTCAATTACTGCTAACTGTCCACTTGCAGAAGCGCCACCAACCGTAAATGCAATACCTTTTATTTTGAAGATAGATGTGCAGGTAGAACAAATGTCCGTGTCCATGAATGTATAGCCGTAGGTTGGCCGAACAAATTGCGAATTTCCTTTGTACCTGTCATGGAGTAATGAAGTTTCTCGCTGTTGAAAATTGCTACCACCTACGATGAGCCCGATACGCTCTGGGTCGTAAGAATCGAGCCCGGCATCGGACCATGCCTCTGAGATTGCTTTGACTGCGGTTTGAATTGAAAAGGAAGTTGTTTTGTAGGCACTGCTGGAACTGGATATTTTGCATTCGAAATCTGATATTTCAGCACCCAGAAAATTTGAATCATTCTGTCTTCCCGGCCGCTGCATTACACCGAATCTGCTCTCACCATTAAAGAGTGCTTTTTCAAAGCTTGATCTGCCATGCCCGATTGCTGAGGTAATGCCAACCCCTGTGATTGACAATTCCGCTTTCTGAAGGCAGTTTGCGTTATCTGTTGACTGAGACATATGACCTACCTTAATTGCCTGACGCGCATATCAATGGGTGGAAAAAATCATCGCAGTGATATGTATGATTCCCGTTTATTGACAGATGAATTCTCTATCCTAACTAGAAGTTGCGTTCCAGAATCGAGAGCTTCCTCTCTGATTTCAGAAATTGGTTGATGGCGACACTATGTCAGAAACTCCGCGACTTGTTACCTATCTATTATCACAAGTACTCCCCTTCTCTTTTCGTGACTAGAATTGCAATGCTGGTCGGTATGTTCGGACTTAGATGCGGCACCGTCGCATAGGCTGAAATCACGAATCAGACCGAACGACCATCTCAGGTCAGAGACTGCCTGGTAACGGAATACTGTAAGAATTGATAGTGACGGAAAATTTGTCTAAGAGTTAAATTCGTGATTAGTGTTATACATACCTATAACAGTAAACGGAATGAGGCAACATATGGGACATTTGACAGCTGCACTAGCCAAAAAGCGCGGAGAAACCGGGCTCCCAACTACCGAAGACAGTGCCAGTGACTCAAAAATGCACATGGACATGGATCGTGGCGTGCGCCCGCGCCTGGTCACCAGATCCAGGCTGTTAATAGTTGCAACCCTGGCACTTTTGACAGGTTCGCTTAGCTACAGTTATGCCAAATTTGCCAAGGAGCCCACGAGCCGTATAGCAACAGACCGAATTCGGATCTCAGAAGTAAAATCTGATTTATTTCAAGACTTTATCCCCGTGACCGGTACCTTCGTACCAGAAAATACGGTGGTCCTGGACGCTATCAATGGAGGCCAGATTTCCCAGATTTATGTGGAAGAAGGTGCTTTCGTGGTTG
Source organism: uncultured Pseudohongiella sp. (assembly GCA_965227685.1). Taxonomy (GTDB): domain Bacteria; phylum Pseudomonadota; class Gammaproteobacteria; order Pseudomonadales; family Pseudohongiellaceae; genus UBA9145. Next base: position 1,684,704 of record CBDDGA010000002.1, read on the forward strand.
CTGGCCAACGCTTGATCGAACTATCTAATCCCACTCTGCAACTCGAAGTAATTGGCCGTGAAGCACAACTTGCGGAGCAAATTAATAATTTGAGTGTTACTCAGCTTTCTATGGAACAAAACCAACTTTCGAATAGGCGCGATCTGATCGAAATCGACTATCGCATAGAGAGACTTGGTCGTGAGTTGGATCGATTTACTGCGTTACTGAAGGCCGGGGCTGTTACCCAGGCTGAATTTGATGAAACTGAAACAGAACTCAACTATCAGGTTGCTTTAAGAGATGCCGTCGCTGAATCCCAAAGAGTAAACGACCTGGCGCAATCCACACATATAGAAACTCTGCAGATGTCAGTGACTACCTTAAATCAAAACATTGAAATTGTTAGAGACAATTTGGACAACCTTACTCTCACTGCTCCGATTGATGGACAGATTACTTCATTAGAGGCTGAACTAGGTGAAACCAAAGGTGAGGGTGAGCAACTAATCAAAATTGACCAGATTGACTCATTCAAAATATCGGCTCTGATCGATGAATTTTATTTGACCCGGGTACAGCTAGGCCAATTCGCCATAGCCGAGATAAATGGTGAAAGTTATAAGTTCACTATCACAAAAATTTATCCAGAAGTTCACAACAGGCAATTTGAGATTGATCTCGTTTCTGAATCGCTCCCGAATACGATTCGTGCAGGTCAATCCCTTCGACTACGGTTGGAAATTGGTAGCCCTGCACAAACCTTGCTAGTTGCAAACGGCGCGTTCTATGACGCAACTGGTGGCACCTGGGTATTCGCCATAGATGAAAACAACCTGACGGCTTCGCGACGTGAAGTGCAGCTGGGTCGACGAAATTCAGATTTCATAGAGATTGTGTCAGGACTTAGTGAAGGTGACCAAGTAATAACTTCCTCCTATTCCAGCTTCGGTGAAGCAGAAAAACTATTGTTGAATTAATTTTCCAGCCAGAGAGAGGTTACATCATGATCAAATTAGAAAATCTTTGCAAAATTTATAAGACTGCATACATGGAAACAGCCGCCCTGAACAACATCAACATAAATATTGATGAGGGCGAATTCGTGGCCGTAATGGGTCCGTCCGGATGCGGAAAGTCCACACTACTCAATGTTCTGGGAATGATTGATTCTCCTAGTAGCGGCAGCTACATATTTAATGGACATGATGTGAGCAATGAGAGAGAAGACGCATTAGTCAATTTCCGGAAAAATAACATCGGATTCATTTTTCAGAATTTCAATCTAATTGATGATCTGTCCGTGGAAGACAATGTAAATCTCCCTCTGCTGTATATGAACACTCCGAAAAAACAGAGTAAGAATCGTGTGCGAGAAGCACTGGAGTTGGTAGATCTTCTCGGAAGAGCGAAGCACAAACCATTAGAACTGTCTGGAGGCCAGCAGCAACGGGTAGCGATTGCGCGAGCCATTGTCAGCGATCCAAAATTTATTTTGGCAGACGAACCTACAGGTAATCTTGATACTAAAAACGGTGATGACGTAATGAACATGCTCGATATTTTGAAAGAGCAAGGTGCAACAATCCTGATGGTTACCCACTCACCAGAACATGGAGAAAGGGCTGATCGCATAATTCATATGCTAGACGGCCAGATTCAAATGGAAATAGAAGGCATACATGCACGACCACGGAAAGTGGCATAAGGCAAAGCGTGCCCTCATCAATCTGATACAACTGACGGCCCAATGTAACCAACAGATAGCTAACGCCAGACATAGTTTGGACGACTCAGGAGAACCAAGATGCTTATGCTCATACACATTGTAAAAATGGCATTTACTGCATTTTTTCGCTTTAAGCTTCATTCGATTATTAATCTTTTAAGCCTGATTTTCGGATTCGTCTGCTTCGTGCTTACTTCTTTGCTATCTAATTACATTAATAGCTTCGATCAGCATTTTCCTAACTCTGAAAATATTTACACTATTGTACGTTCAGTGGAAATTGACGGCGGTGGCGGAGAGCTTCCAATGGTCAGCCAGCCGGTATCTTCTTACCTGCGCACAGAATTTCCCGAACTTGAACATGTGGTCAGGGCCACTCCCCCTACGGAAACTGACGTAAAGTATGAAGATACTTCAGTATCGATGGGAATAAGATTCGTCGAAACAGGCTTTTTGAATCTGTTTCCTCTGGACATGCTTTCAGGGATTCCAACAGATACCAATCTCGCGCCCAACACTGTTCTGATATCTGAAGAAGCAGCCATGCGCAGATTCGGAACAACTGACGTTGTGGGTAAACGGCTATTGTTGGCCAATCAATTTGACGTAACAATCGTGGGGGTTACCTCCAAGTTTATATACCCCTCACACATAGAATCAGCGTTCGATGCTCTCTCTTCTGACTTGATAGCCCCTGTTGAAATCCATGATCAAATCATGGGCCCGAGAAGAACCGCGGCGTATGGAAACCCTAATGCAGATGATTGGAACAATATTCTCTACTACACATATATTCAGTTCCCGGAAGGAAGCTCTGTTGAAGAGGGGTCTTTCGAAGCCCGATTGGATGATTTTACGCAGAGGGTAGTTCCAAAAAACCCAGATTACACTGTTAGTTATTCTATCCAGCCCCTTAGTGAGCTGACAGTTTCACTCGTAAACTCCGTATTCGGAAGCGTTAACGTCAGCTCAATTGTACTGACTGCAGGTTTTCTAATTCTGATTGTCGCCTGTCTGAACTATTCAAATCTGACCATTGCGCAGCTTTCAATCCGTAGCCAGGAAATTGGCGTTCAAAAGATATTGGGTGCCAGGCGCGCGCTCTTGATTTTTCAATACAGCCTGGAGTGCTTAATATTCGTTGCTATGCCTCTGATCATTGCCTTTGCGCTACTTTGGGTTATTCTCAATGCCGCCTCGAACATAGGAATGGTCGGAGTGAATACAGGCTTACTATTTGATGCGTCACTCTGGACTCGACTGGTGTTAGCTCTGGCTCTGGTAGTGGCGATAGCCGGTTCATATCCTGCTTTGAGAACGGTAACTGTACCACTAGTCACACTATTACGCCCTAAAGGTGCAAGTGGGTATTCGTCGAAGTTACGCTCGATCATGGTCGGAACGCAATTTCTGATTTCGGGTACTCTGATAATCTTCTCGTTTGTGGTATTCAGTCAGAATGAAGCGATGACTGAACAGTTGGACGGCGATACTTCTGATCCGAAGATTGCAATCACTGTTCCCATGATTAATGTAGATGTCGACCCAGAAGTATTGAGGAATGAGCTGGAAAACCATCGGGGAGTTCAATCAACAACACTGACCGCCACCCTTCCCTGGTCGCTAGGATTCTCTGATATATCTCTTTCTAACTCACCAGACGTTAATTCTCAGAAGATCCGGGTAGTTAATCAAATCGTTGGATTTGACTTCGCGGACACTCTCGATGTTCCACTCATGTCAGGAAGAGATTACGACGAAGATCGGGTCAGTGACATATTTCCAGCTCCATCTGATGAATCTGCGCTTGTCCGTGGTCCTTATTCCATAATTGTAGATGAAGCCACTATCCAGGCATTAGGCTGGAACAATGCTGACGAAGCAATTGGCCAAGTTGTATACAGGCATTTGAGCCCTCCCCTGGTCGATTCACCCACTTCTGTCGCTCAAACAATCATTGGCGTCAGTGGACAGCAGAAATTTCAAATTATCGACTATGCCCGGTTCGGACTTCGTGGAAATGTATATAGTCTGCAGCCTGATAGACTTCGATATGTAGTTATACGCGCATCGCGGGATAATATGAGAGATGTTATCTCTCATATTGAGAATACCTGGTCCCGATTGGTGCCCGATGCAACGCTGCAGTATCGATTCCTGGATGATCTGTTTTATAACTCCTATCAAATATTCGTCAGTCTTGGTGCTTTTATTGCTGCACTATCTATTTTCGGGTTTGTTATTGCCAGTATCGGTTTACTCGGCAATGCCACATTCATTACAAATATTCGCCAGAAAGAGGTAGGCATTCGTAAGGTCATGGGAGCCAGCTCCTGGCGGCTACTGAGAATGCTTCTGTTAGATTTTGCCAAACCTGTATTTATCGCAAATGCTATTTCCTGGCCTGCTAGTTATGTCATGGCAAACGCCTATGTGAGCCTCTTTAGCGTACAGGCAACCATCACAGTCTATCCATTTATCATCAGTTTGGTAATATCGGTTCTTGTGGCGGCACTCTCCGTTGGATTTCAGGCATGGAAAAGCGCTCGAGCACATCCTGCGGCAATTCTCAGATATGAATAGACTGAGATAGTGGAAGTTAATCTATTGCAAGGGGACTTGCCGTCAATGATTACTTCCACTTATTTCTTTTTCATAGTTGATACAATACGCACTTACTATGTAACTTCCTATTGACAGATCTATTGGACTATTCATCTTAGAGTCAGAAGCTTAACAATCGTGATGTTTTCTCGTTCTGATTCCGCTTTCCTGGGACTGGAACTCCAAAGCAATGGCCCACTTCAAAAGTATAACAATATGAGCCGATTTCATAATGAGTGAAGATTGGAGCGACCAGAGGCCTATATATCGCCAGCTTATGGACGAGATCGTCAGCTGGATTCTATCTGGCAAATTGAACGATGGTGACCCTCTCCCTTCTGCCAGGAAAATTGCTCTTGAATATGAAATAAACCCTTTAACTGCGGTGAAGGCATACCAGGAACTAACTTCTGAGAATATTTTGCAAAAGGAAAGAGGCACTGGGTTGTTTGTTCGACCCGGCGCACAGAGTTTGCTGCTAAGCTCAAAAAAGCAGCAATTTCTTGACAAAGAATGGCCAGAAATCGTCCAGCGCATTGAACTAATGGAAATAGATGTAGAAGAACTTCTTAGTACGTTAAAGAAGACATCCTGAGTTTCCTTCTCAAATACTACTCCAGAACCACTTACTACCTTATCTGTTCTTATAGGTGTTACAACTCACTCCATATGCTACTTTGATTTCAGTGTCAGATATTGAAATGGAAATGTATTCCTTACCTGGAATCATGTTTTCCCAGGCGTCTCTACATTACATAATGAGGCGTCTGCAAAAAGCGAGTGGAAGTACTTTAGTCCCAACGGCGGCTAAATCTGTAAGTTACATAAAATACTATTAGTTTTAATAGTTATTTCACTCTCGCAAGTTTCACCGACACTCCAGAGATCAGTGGAAAAATTCGTGGGGGTCATTCATGTATAAAATCGCGCTAGTCAATATGCCTTTTGCAGACCCCTGCAAACCAGCATTGAGCCTTACCCAGCTTAAAGAGGTAGTGTCACAAGCTCATGATGTAGAAGTCGATATCCACTATCTGAATCAAGATATCGCCCTGGAGCTCGGACTGGAGCTATACAATGAGATTTCGAATAAGTCTTACATTGGACTTGGAGACTGGTTATTCAGAGACATCGCCTTTCCAACGGCAGGAGACAATACGGATAAGTACTTTTCACGACACATACCTTTCAACGACCCTCATTCAACTGAGCTAAAAAGTTCATTAGTCCGGCATAAAAACAGCCTGGACACCATCCTTACAAATTTAGTAGACGAGCTAAAGCTCAGCGAAGTCGATCTCGTAGGATTTACTTCGATGTTTTCTCAAAATACAGCGTGCTTTGCATTAGCCAACAAACTTAAAGAGAAGAACCCCGAAATCATCACTGTAGTTGGAGGTGCCAATTGCGAATCTCCGATGGGTGAGGAAATAGCCAGGAACGTCCCACAGATCGATTTTGTATTCTCAGGGCCTGCCCTTGTCTCATTCCCGACTTTAGTGGGTCATCTAATAAATGGTGATGAGCCAGCGTGTCACAAGATCAAAGGAGTTATCTCAAACAAAAACAGTGAGTCTCTGGCAAATGACGCACGAGTAGGAGAAGAACTACCGCTGGACGAATACGTACACCTTGACTACAGATCGTTCATTGAAGACTTCGACTCGAACTTTCCTGATATGAAGCGAAGCAAGATGCTTCTATACGAGACATCACGGGGTTGCTGGTGGGGGGAGCGTTCGCACTGCACGTTCTGCGGCCTAAACAGCGCATCTATGAATTATCGAAGCATGAAGAAAGATGTTGCACTCAAGCAATTCGACTCGATGTTTAAATATGCCGACGATTGTGACTACTATCTGGTAGTAGACAATATACTTCCACAGAATTACCTGAAAGAAGTAATTCCAGAGATAAACCCACCAGAAAACATCTCTATATTCTACGAAGTCAAGAGCAACCTTAAAGAAGCCGAAGTTGAGCTTCTATCGAAGAAGAGAATCAAATTGCTTCAACCTGGAATCGAGGCACTTTCAAATTCAAGCTTAAGACTTATGAGAAAAGGTGTAACGTCTTTTCAGAATATTCTATTTTTGAAATATTGTGCACTTTATGACGTCTTCCCTCTTTGGAATATGCTTGTAGGTTTCCCAGGAGAAGAATTCAAGACGTTGAAGAAGTACATCAAAGACTTGCCTCTGCTCTCACATTTACCACCACCAACGGATTGTTTTCCAGTTCGATTTGACAGATATAGCCCCTACTTTTCGAATCCAGAAGAGCATGGACTGGAGCTTAAACCTTTCGAGTTTTATCAGTTTATATATCCCTTCTCTCAAGATTCGATTACAAATCTGGCTTACTATTTTCAGCAATCAACCTATTCGTCTGACTTTGCGGTTCAGATTTCAAAGCATATAAGCAATCTCAAGAGCGGCGTCTCCCAATGGAGAGCGCGCTGGAAGCAGGACTCCGACGATTCAACCGGCATTCATCCCCAGCTGTATTTTGAAGATAAAAACCGGGTTTATGACTCGCGCACGGGCAATTCTCAGCACATTGAGATAAGCGACAAGAGTCGATATGTGCTGGACCAACTAAACAAGGCCAGGTCTATCCCTTCGCTTACAACAAGCACACTAGGAGTAGATGATCTGGTGATTGAAGATGAATTGGAGCACCTCACTTCATTAGGCCTCGTATTCGAAGATGAAGGGAAATACTTAAATCTTGTATTTCCCAGACCAGGATCCGAATTGAGGACAGGAGGATATGAATCAGCCCTCTAGTGCAAATTGTAGGAATTTGCAGCGAGCAATCCCAATGTTTCAAAACTCAGCGCCCATCAGACACCAATACGGATGTTCAATATTGAACTCACTGAATTAATGGACAATTTATTATGAACATGAAATCCCCAATTGATCCCGAAAACCCAATAACCTCTTTTGAATCGGAGGTGCGAAGTTATTGCCGCAATTTCGATAGAGTATTTAGCAAAGCCAATGGGAGCGAAATAACCGACGAAAATGGCAACATTTATCTCGACTTTCTAATGGGAGCGGGCAGCCTGAATTATGGTCACAATGACCCCCATCTAAAGAAGTCGATTCAAAGATACATCGAAGATGACGGTGTAGTGCTTGGGTTAGACCTATTTACTAAAGCGAAGAGGAAGTTCGTCAATACTTTTGATCGAGAGATACTCAAGCCAAGAAATCTGGAATACAAACTTCAGTTTACAGGCCCTACCGGAACAAGTGTTGTTGAAAGCGCCCTAAAGCTGGCAAGGAAATATACTGGTCGTAAGTCAATTGTGGCATTCACCAATTCATTTCACGGAATGTCTGCAGGTTCATTGAGTATAACTGCCTCTAAGTCGCATCGGCAGGCTACAACCACAACAGAAGGTGTTATTCGAATGCCTTTCGATGGATTCCTCTCTAATGGAGGCGATAGTTCTGCTTATATGAGGGACATGCTTAGTAAAGCTGGTAATGGCCTGGATCTTCCTGCAGCAGTTATACTGGAGACGGTACAGGGCGAAGGCGGAATCAATGTAGCATCGGAAAAATGGCTGCAGAATATTCGTCAGCTAACTAGAGAATTAGGCATTCTTCTGATTGTCGATGATATTCAAATGGGATGTGGGCGAACAGGAAGTTTCTTCAGCTTCGAGAGAAGTGGAATAGTGCCCGATCTGATATGCCTTTCTAAATCTCTGAGTGGATATGGCCTGCCAATGTCGTTACTGCTTCTTACTCCTGAATTAGACGTATGGTCACCAGGTGAAGACAACGGAACATTCCGTGGAAATAATCTGGCGATGGTTTCTGCAACAGAGACTATAAACCAATATTGGTCATCTGATGACTTTACCCAAAGAATTGCACGTTATTCGGAAATAGTGAGTGATCGCTTGCAGGAACTCAGAGATCGCTATAGCAAGCTGATACAATCTACTCGTGGTATAGGCATGATTCAGGGGATCAGATTTAAACACTCTGAAGATGCGAAGAGTGTTATAAAGACATGCTTTAACTCCAGACTCATAGTCGAATCCTGTGGCCCTAATGACGAGGTGGTCAAGCTTATGCCAGCTTTGACTATCTCAGAAGAGCTATTGATTGAAGGTTTGAATCGACTGGAAGAATCAATTGACCACGTTTCCCGAGCCTCGAAGCCAACGAGAGCATTGAATGGTTCAACGGCACCAGAGAACAACTCTATCGGAATCTATGCAGAGTCGGGCTCTGCAATCATATAGATAAGGCTGAAAGTACGAACTACCAGATTCCAGCAAATCATCCTAATGTGCAATAACTTGCCAGTATTTATCAAAGTCAAATTGCGGGCTGTGATCGCCCATATGACACTGTAAACAAATTTCCCGTGGCTGGAGACTGGCATTAACTGGAGATTGTATACCGCCACTTTGGATATGATCCCGGGCCGGGCCATGACAAGATTCACATTGTACATTGGCCAGATGATCAGTTAGCGCCATATCAATAAAGCCCCCGGGCTTTTCAAATCCTACCGAATGGCAACCCACACAAGAAGGATCAAATTGCTTACTGGCGAGCTGCAGAATCTGAAACGCGTTTGCATGCTTGCTGCGGGACCAGACATCATGCTTCTGCTTGTGACATCCGGCACAGCTGGACGCGCCCACGTATGATCCGGCATCAGAATTGGCAAAGTTTCTAAGACTAATTCTGTCGTAGTACTCAGATTTTACTTCCTCGTTGTACTCTTCATACCAATTGTCAAATGATGACGAGTCAGGAGTACTGTCATCAAGTGTGAATACCTCATGGCTCGCTGTATCAAGCAAGGTCTCACCAGTTGTGTCCAACGAGAGTTTACCAATTCGCATCCCTCGTGTTCCGTACCTTAAAACCAGAGTATTCTCTATTAACTCAGGCTCACCATATTTTTCGTCAGCATTGGGCAATATTAGTACATCAACATGCTCCAGGTTTACGAGTTCTTTGGCCCGCTGAAAATTTATTGATGAAGTCAGTAGCGTGAGCTCACCTCTCGCCCTGGCATTCTTTAATTCTCTGTTTAGAGTGACCGCGGATTGTTCAAATTCTGCTTCCAGCCTGTCGGTAGATATGCTTACTGAACCCTCAGGGTCCAGCCAACTGAATAAACTAACATCTATATCGCCCCTCCTGATCGTTCTCTTCTTATCAATACCGTTACCTTCCCAGTTGCCACTGACCCAGGGCACGTCTACTGAAGTTGCAAATTCAGCGCCGTAAGAGAGATCCCTCCATTGCACGCCCACACTATCAAATGCCATTTTATTCATAGCTGAATAAATGTATTCGGCCTTTATTTTATCCTGCCATGTGTTACTACTGATCAGACCTCCTGCTGAAACCAGTATCAGATCTTGATTAAGCTCTCTTTGCTGCTCCACAACAGAAGCCCGCCGCCTGATTCCACCCAGATCTGTCTCTTCAGCACAACCACAGGGCTCAAGCTCTCCTCTGAGATCTCCTGTATAGAGAATGACTAACTTGTCACTGCCTTCTGACCCTTCTGATCCCTGTGAGCCTGTATAGAATGGAAACGATAGAACAAGGAATAGCAATACAGAATTTCTATACTTATTTATCATCACAGCTCCTCTATTTGATTTTCCTGCATGCGCGTCGCCCTGCACATCGAATTAGTAGTCATATAATTACTAGTCACCAGATTCCCGCAAACGTTGATCTACATCCACCAACAGGCTGGACGCATTGCCATCAAACATATTCAATAACAAGTGTTCCTGATCATTTACGATAAAAGTTGGTGTTGCATCCAGCTTTTGCCTGGTCGTGTACTCTCTTGCCGCAATTACTTTCTGACGTATCTCGTCTGAGTCAAATGCGATTTCGAATGAATCCGGGTCGATATCAAACTCAGCCACGAACTTTAGTATTTCAGGCAAGGTAATCAGATCCCTTCTTTCTATATGTATGGCCGTGAAATAATTGTTATGCATGCTTTCAAGAACTCCCAGCTTTTCAAACGCATAATAAGTCTTGGCAAAAGTCCAGGAAGAAAGCATGTCTGTTGCTTCATCTCCTCCAACCACAGGAATGCGAACAAATGTCATATCAGGATTATTCCTACGCCATCTATCAACCAAAGGCTCAAGGTCAAAACAGTGTGAACAGCTATAGAGAAAAGCCTCCGCGAGATTTGCCGAATCGAGGTTCTCATCTGCTTCAGCTTTAGAAAGCGGGGCTATTGCAATATAAATTGCTATGACTAACGCATAAAACTTCGTAAAACCCATATATTCATTCTTACTTACCATCTTCATACTCTCCTCCATTGTGCCCATGATCGTCCCAGCAGGAATTCATGTGCGTTACGGTTGAATTAATTTCTGGTTGCTGTAGTAAAGTCATGTGGTTGCCACTAATACTTCGTATTTCAACGTTAGCTGAATACCTGGACCAACCACGCAAAGCTTTGTCCACACATTCAGGAGTTGGATCGAATCCTGGAACGAGAAGAATCAACTGCCCACTGAATGGCGTGTCTGGGGAATACAGGATGTCCAGTTGAGAGAAGAAAACCCGGACCATACACTCTATATCTTTAGTAGTATTCGTCCTGGCAATCGCTCCTGACCACTCCATTTTTTGCTTGAGTAGATTTAGCTGCTCACTAGCACTCGAATTTCGAAAATTCTCAATTGAAAGTCCGTAATCTGTCTCCGTTAGCTGCTCGAAGATATCCACCAACTCCATAAACTTTTCAGCACGATCCAAACCCTGCATCACAGTGCGATCTTGTCGTTTGATATCAGTATCTAACATGATGACTGGTTTAACTGATTCACCCAGGGCCTCCAGTTGTCGCGCTACTTCAATAGCAACCAGTCCGCCAAATGAATGGCCGACTAGCCGGTATGGTCCCTCTGGTGAGGCTTTCCTGATTGCCGTTACATATTCCGCAGCCATTACCTGCATGTTGGAAAACGGGACCCCACCTTCGCCAAGCCCTCGATAATGCGTCCCGAACAGGTTGTATTTGGCGCTTAAAGCGTCGGCTAGAGGAATGAATGAAGAAGAGTTTCCACCTGCGCCTGGGATGCAGAAAATATTCTCGCAGTCTTTGCCTGAATACGTAATTCTGTGTAAGAGACCAGCTTCAGTGTCTGACCTGGGGGCACTACGCTCGACCTCTGTCAGGTCTTCTTCGATGGTTTTGGCCAGGAGTCGAAGATGCGGCGCTTCCAGAATAGTCTTATGGTCGCCTCCAATTTCCCTGATATGCCACTGCTCGTCAGCATGGGTGTCCCAACCCAACTTGAAATTCGAATCCTGGCGCGCGGCTGAATAGAGATAAATATTAGTAGGCAACGGGGGTGGAACGTATTGGACACAAGCTCTATCCATGGCAAAGAAAAATTTTGATTGCTGTAGTAGAGACTCATAGTCATATCCCGCTGGAATTAACTTAAGATCCAGTAAGTACTCGAATATCTCTGGAAGCTCACTCTGATTCCTTCCATCGAATAGCTCGTCTAATAATTCGTCATCTATATCTGGTGTGTGTTGAAGAACAATCGTTTGAAGGAATCCAAGGGCGACTTGAGCGGTTCCTTTACTTTGATCTGGAACTTCCAATTGAGAGAAATTGTAGGTATCAATCATGCCGACAAATTCTACTGTCTTATTACGACCCAACAGCTGATAGGCTATCTCATAGGCAAGTTGTCCACCTCCTGAGTGACCGATTAATCGATAAGGTCCCTCTGGTTGTACCTTTAGTATGCTATCGACGTGAAGCCTGGCGACGGCTTCCACAGATAATTTGGACAGCTCATCATCTGAACGGTTCGAATACTGCAAACCATATGCACATTGGTCTGGAGAAAGAGATTCAACCAATGGAACATAGTTCCAGACATAGCCCCCTGGATGATGGACAAAGAACAGCGGTGTCGAACTACCGCTTTTTAGCCTAATTGCATTGTTGGACGCTGTGCCAAACAGTATTTTTTCGTCAATATTCTCGGCAAGCTTCTCTATTGTGGGGAACTGGAATATATCTATGACAGGGAGTTCAATCTCGAATTTTTTGCCAATCAGGCTCGACATACGTATAGCTAATAACGAATGCCCTCCCAATTCGAAGAAGTTGGAGGTTACGCTGACCTTGTCCTGATCCAGCCCAAACAGCTCGCTCCATACTCCGGCCAGGATTGTCTCTGACTCTGTCGTTGCAGGAACAAACTCCTCCTGATGTAAAAAATCTCCTACAGGCTTAGGTAATGCCTTAACATCCAGCTTATTGTTTGTGGTCAGAGGCATGCTATCAAGTTCAACAAAGCATGCTGGCATCATAAAATCGGGCAAGAACTCTTGTAAGTATTTCTTCAGGGTAGCTTGTAAATTTTTCGAGAGCAGTGCTTTTTCTTTTTCACGTAATACCACATAGGCAACAATGCTCTTCTCTGACGCCATGTCTTCTCTGACGATAACGGCACAGGACTTTACTGATACGTGCTGCATGAGTTGATTAGAAATCTCATCCAGCTCAATTCTGTAACCACGTATCTTGACTTGATTGTCTACACGACCAATGAATTCAATTTGTCCATTATTTAGCCATCGAACCAGATCCCCTGTGCGATACACTTTCCGAGCGTTCTGGGTTAACAACGGATCTCTGAAAAATTTCTTATTGCTTAGCTCCTCGTTTTTCAGATAACCTCTGGCGACCCCGTCTCCTCCCAGAATCAACTCACCCACTACGCCGACCGGAACCTGTTGATTATTCCCATCTACGATGTACGCCTGGGTATTTACAACTGGCTTACCAATGGAGCTGACAGAACTCTCCTTGTCTACTACCAGATAAGTTGAGGTCACCGTGGTTTCAGTAGGCCCATAGGCATTAATCAGTTCGGGCAATTTGCCTTCAAGTGCGAACCATTCTTTTACCTTTTCAGCACTAACTTTCTCTCCGCTGAATATCACCTGCCGAACACTAGCTGGAATGTCGCTGGCCGATTCCGGTACGACCTGTTCCCAGAACGCGGTTGAGAGATCCAGAACCGTTATGGCATTTTGGCTGGCAAGCTTCCAGAACACCGTTGGGCTGGACAGCCATTCATCGGTTCTTAAAATCAGAGTGGCTCCGGTTACCAGGGATCCAAATATTTCTTCCACAGAGATGTCAAAATTTAGTGTGGCAAATTGCACAACTCTGTCGGTGCTGCTCCAGTTATAGAGAGAAGTCACCGTTCCCATGAAATTAACCAATTGCCGATGCTCGATCATTACTCCCTTCGGGTTTCCGGTTGAACCAGAGGTATATATGATGTAAGCGAGATTCGACGCAGTTAAGCCAAGCTCTTCCGGCTTGAGGCCCTCTGTAGTCTGATCCACCATCAGACCCTCATTGCCTTCAGAGTCTGTGTCCGTGTCCAGATAAACTGATTTGTGTCCGCCTTCGGGGATGGTCTTCGCCAGCGCCGAATGACTTAACACAAGCTCCACACCGGAGTCTTCAAGGATGTAGCTGATTCTCTGTTCAGGATAAGCCGGATCAATCGGCACATACGCACCGCCCGCCTTCAATATCCCCAACAAACCAACCACCATATCGATACTGCGGTCGATGCAAATCCCCACCAGGGTTTCCGGACCAACCCCTTCACTTCGCAGATAGTGAGCTATCCGGTTTGACTGCTCATCCAATGCCCGGTACGTGAGCGTTTCCCCCTCATGCTCCACCGCAATGCTGTCCGGTGTCTTTGCCACCTGCTCAGCAATCAACTCGTGAATGCATTTCTCAGAGGGATATTCCCTGCCAGTGTCATTCCATTCCACCAACTGCTGCTGTAACTCCTCATCACTCAGCAGCCTGTACTCTGAAACACGGCGTGCAGGATCTTCTACTATTCCCTGCAACAATCGCTCATAGTGCTGAATGAATCGTTCAATCGTGGCCTCATCAAACAAGTCTGTGTTGTATTCAATGCTCCCCTGAAGGCCTTCATCTGTTTCCTGCAAATTCAGAGTCAGATCGAACTTCGTAATATCAAATCCAATCTCAACCGGGGAAATAGTCAGGTCCGGGAATTGAACATCTGGAGATGGTATGTTCTGCAACACAAACATCACCTGGAACAATGGCGAATAGCTCATGTTCCTTTCCGGTTCCAGAGCCTCAACCAGGTATTCAAAGGGTATGTCCTGGTGCGCGTAAGCCGCCAAAGCGGTTTCTTTTACCTGCGCCAGCAAGTCCAGAAATACTGGCTCCCCGGACACATCTGTTCGCATCACCAATGTGTTTACAAAAAAGCCAATCAACCTTTCCAGTTCCGGACGATTCCTGTTGGCTATCGGTGAACCAACAGCGATATCCGTCTGGTTGCTGTAACGCCCCAGCAATACGGAGAAGCCTGCCAGTAGCGTCATGTAAAGTGTTGTGCCCTGCGCCTGCCCCAGTGTATTCAAGCCCTGCAGCAGTGCCGGCGAAAAATGCAGGCCTTTTCGTGCTCCTTTATATGTCTGGACCGAGGGGCGCGGGCGATCTGTCGGGAGTTCCAGTAACGGCGGCAACCCTGTCAGTTGCTCTTTCCAGTAAGATAACAGTGAATCCATCACATCCCCTGACAACCACTGTCGTTGCCAGTGAGAGAAATCGGCGTACTGCACTTCCAGCGGTACAAGGGGGGATGGTGCTCCTTCGCAATAAGAGCGGTACAGCGTGACCAGCTCGTCAAAGAATATGCCCATCGACCAGCCATCTGAGACGCTATGATGCATCGTGATCAGCAACACATGATCGCCATCGGCAAGACCAAGCAGACGGGCACGGACCAGTTGATCACTACTCAGGTCAAAGGGAATCAGGGCCTCTTCTTCACAGAGGCTGGTCAGTAGAGACTCATCTGCAAGGGACTGTTCGGCTACCTGGAAATCGACAGTGTCATCTATTAGCTGGTAAGCACTGCCTTCGGTCTCGACAAATCGTGTGCGAAGTACCTCGTGGCGCTCGACCAGGGTCCGCAGGCTACTGATCAGTGCCTGTTTGTCTAACTTACCCTGAAGGCGCAGGGCCATCGGTATGTTGTAATTGGCACTTGTGCCTTCCAGTTTCGACAGAAACCAGAGACGTTGCTGGGCAAAGGACAGTTCCAGATTATTATCGCGACTCACAGAAACAATCTGTGCGGTTTGATCTAACGGCTTCTCTTCTACAAGCTGTGATAGTTCAGCTATGGTTGGTCCTTCAAATACATTTTGCAAACTAATGCATTTACCAGAGTAGTCTTGCACCAGATTAACCAGCCTGGTTGCAAGCAATGAATGCCCGCCCAGCGCGAAGAAATTGTCAGTGATACTAATATCTTCAACTGGCAAATACAGTATTTCGGACCAGATACGAGTGAGAGCTTTTTCAACCTCAGTTACCGCAGCCTTATATTGATCCCGAGCGAATGAACCGGCATTCGGTTCTGGTAAGGCTCTGGTGTCTAACTTCCCATTAATGGTCAGAGGTATTTTATCAATCGCGATAAACCCACTGGGCACCATGTATTCGGGCACCACTCTCTGAAGGTATTCCCGCAGCACCGACTGAAAACCGCCAGTTTCACCTGATGAGTAATTATCGTTCAGCACGATATAAGCGACTAGTTGTTTGGTGCTCTCTATCACCACCACAGCACAAGACTTCACAATGCCATGCTGCATCAATTGGGACTCAATCTCTCCAAGTTCAACCCGGAACCCCCGGATTTTTACTTGATTATCAATGCGTCCCAGAAATTCAATTTCGCCCTCGGGGAGCCAACGAACCAGATCACCAGTTTTATAGAGCTTCGCGTTACTATCTTCATGAAATGGATCTCGAATAAATTTGCTTTCGGTCAGTTCATCTCTATTGAGATAACCCCTTGCAAGCCCCATTCCTCCTATATGCAGCTCACCTACTGAACCTACTGGAACCGGATTAAGCGATGAGTCAAGCACATAAAGACTGGTGTTTGCTACAGGCCCACCTATGGAGCTCGTAACGCTGCCCTCATCCAATATCAGATAAGTTGACGTAACCGTCGTCTCAGTTGGCCCGTACGCATTGATCAATTGTGGAAGCTTATCTCCCAACGCAAACCATTGTGAAATAACTTCAGGATTAACCTTTTCACCGCTGAACATGACCTGCTTGACATGCCTCGGGATGCATTGCCTCGACTCAGGCACAATCTGTTGCCAGTATGCAGTTGACAGGTCAACAATGGTGATATTGTGAGTAGCACACAGATTCCAGAATTTTTCTGGTGTAGTGAGCCACTCATCAGTACGCAGAACGAGCGTGGCCCCGGTGGTAAGCGCTCCAAATATCTCTTCTACTGAAATGTCGAAATTTATTGTTGCGAATTGGAGAACTCTGTCGTTGTGATTCCAGCCATACAACTTTTGAACCGTGTCCATAAAGTTGCTCACCTGGCGATGCTCCAACATTACTCCTTTGGGTTTGCCAGTAGATCCGGAAGTGTAGATTACGTAAGCAAGATTTCGAGCTGTCAGCCCAATTGCATCAATTTCGGGGTTAGCATGAGATTGGTTACTTAGTAAATTTTCACTACTACCGGAATCACTATCAAGGCAGATAATTTGCAAGTCATCGTTTGAAATGCGATCTCTGATTGCCGACTGGCTGATAATCAAACCTACTTCGGAATCTTCAATAATGTGAGCAATCCTGTTCGACGGGTAGTCCGGGTCTATGGGCACATAAGCCGCTCCGGATTTGAGAATTCCCAGCACGGCTACCACCATCTCAATGGAACGCTCCATAAAGAGCCCGATTAAGCAATCGGGTTTCACTCCGCGATCTATTAACAAGTTCGCCAGGCGATTAGCCTTTTCGTTGAGATCACGGTAAGTAATACTTCTACCAGTGTGCTCGACAGCAATCTTCTGAGGAAACTGATCCACTCGCTCTTCGAAGAGTGTATGAATGCAGTGTTGATGCAGGGAACCTTCTTCTGATTCCGTCCAATCATTCAGAATCCGATCTTTTTCAATTTCCTGAAGGGCTGACATACCGGCAAGATCTATAGCACTTGCATCATGTTGCGGACTTTTAGCAAGGGACTCGACGAATTCAGTCAATCGGTCAGCATGTGTCTGCAATTCCCATTCACTATACAGAAGGGCATTGCCATCCAGATAAAAATGCACATCACTGCCGTTTTCTGAGAAATAGACCCGGATAACCAAATTATCTTCATATCTGGGAAATGAATGCAGACAACTGGACGATCCCGTTAGTCTGACTTCACTCCGATTTGAAAGCACATTAAGTGTTATGTCATACACTCCAGCATCACTGGGTTTTCTTCCCAGGGACGTAAGGATTTCTTCGTATCGAAAATTACCGTGAGAGAAAGCTTCCGACATCTGAGAGTTTGCATGGTCCAGAAAATCTCTAAATGTGCCGGTTCTCTCATTTTTAAAAGAAATTGGCAGAACGTTGGAGCATGGAACGACGGAGCTTCTGAATCTTTTGTCGAAGCGACCATGAGTCTGTACACCAATCGTGAGAGAATCGGTTTCTGAAAGTTTTTCCAGGTAAAGCACAACTATAGAAACCATCAAACGACCGAAACTAACACCTACACTTGATGCCAGTTCCCGAATCGACTCTATTTCACTATCCCCCAAGGATCGGGTAACCCTGATTGGAGAGCTAGACATAGCACCGCTCGATTTTACTGACAGATCAAGGCTGGATGATTCAGCCAATACAGATTTCCAGTAGGCTTTATCAGCCAGATAACCGGGTGCATACCTGTACTCCAGGGATGCCTGCAAGTGCCTCAAGAACTTATCGTCTTCAAACTTTGGAAGGCTTTCTTTATTGATCAGGGCATTGTAAGAACTTGCCACTCTTTGCCTGATAAATCCCATGCAGATGCCATCTACCACCAGATGATGATAGTGGCTGTACCAGAAGTAATGGCTATCTGATAATTTGAGCAGCGCAAAGCAGAATGGTCGGCTAATCTCCGGCTGAATTGGGTTTAGTCGGCGTTGCTCTACCCATTCCTTTGCCTGTTCTTCGGGCGAATTTCTATCCGAAAAATCTATGTACTCAGGGGTATAGTCATCATTGTTTATTGATTGACGCAGCAGACCATCACTTGCAAGATGAAACTGCATGCGCAGGGCTGTGGTAGATGAGACTACGTGTCTTAATGCCTCAATGAAGCAATCTTTCTTAAGATCACCTTGAATATTCAGGTATTCGTACATGTTGTACGACGACCATTTTTCGGGATATGCCTGGATATCCAGCCAAACCGCTTTTTGAATTGGAGATAAGGGATATGTGTCAGAGGTATGCTTTACTTCATCAAATTCGAGTCTTAAATCAATCGAGTTCAGGCATTCGGCAGGATCAGAGACAACGTTCTGAACGAGCTTCTCATAACGGCGGCAGAATTGCTCCATCGTAGTGGAATTGAACAGGTCTTTGTCAAATACAAGGCGACCTTTTAAGCCGCTGGATGAAACATTGAACTCCAGCGCCAGATCTGTTTTTGCGACCACTTCATGATTCTTCAGATCAAACGTCTGGAGAGTCAGGTCACCAAGCTTGCCAACAAGTTCGCTCCCCTCATCGTTAACAACTGATGGCTCATTGTTCAGAGTAAAAGATATTCTGGAAAGCGCTGTAGCAGACTCCCCCAGGTCTTTTCGCAGGTCACTGATTATACAATCGTAGGGCACACCCTGATTTGAATACGCTTCCAGGGCAGTCGCCCTGGTTTGTTTCAGAGCCTCAATGAAATCGCTGTTTTCATTTATATGGGTGCGCATCAAAACAAGATTTACAAAAAACCCAATTAAACTCTGGGTCTCACTATTACTGCGGCCGGATTCCGGTGATACGACTACAATATCTTCATGACCACAGGTTCGTGAAAGTAAAATCTTGAATATGCAAAGAAGCACCATATAGAGAGTGGCGCCGTTACTTTTTCCCACCTCAACAAGCTTGTCTAAGGCGTCGTGACCAATACAGAACTCAAATTCTCCGCCCCGGTATGTTCTACTGGCAGGGCGAGGAAGGTCAGTAGGAAAATCCAGCGGCTTCACGCCTTTTAGTTTCTCATTCCAGTATTCGAGGCTTTCTCGATTGGCATCACTACTCAGGGTTTGCGACTGCCAAAGAGCAAAATCTGAATATTGCAAAGGCAGGGGAGGAAGAGGATTTTCGTAACCTTTTGTAAATGCCGAATATAGTGCAGAAAATTCATTTTGAAGTATCGTCATTGACCAGCCATCACTAGCGATATGATGCATGGTATAGAGAACTGCATGTTCGTTCTCTGACAACTTAACCAATTTCACCCTCAGCATCAGGTCTTTGCTAAGATCAAAAGGCAAGCTGGCTTCCTCAATGGCCAGATTCATTAATGCTTCTTCTTTTGCGCTCTCCCCAACAGAGGACAGGTCAATTACTTCCAAGGGTAATTCATAGTTATTGTTGAGCACCTGGCCAGGCTCGCTTCCCTGGCTCTCATAGTAGGTGCGCAATACCTCATGACGGTCGATTAGCATGTGAAGAGTTTTATTGAATGCAGAATAGTCCAGCTTTCCAATCAATCGAAATCTGCCCGGCATGTTGTACTGAGCACTCCCCTCACCCAGCTGGTCGACGAACCACAGGCGTCTCTGGGCCTGGGACAGTGGCAGTACTGCCCTGGTCTCAGCTTCCGCAATATGGGTAACTCTGTTTTCCTGATCACTATACGTGCTGCTCAAATAGTCAATTACTTCGTCCCGATGCAGCTTAATCAGGCTCGCCAGTTCTTTACTCAAACTATCTTTTGGTCCTTTTGAGCGCAGCTTTCCTTCAAACACATACAGTTCGATGCCAGCATTCTTTGTTTCGCTAAGTATTTTTTCCAGCATTAGAATTCAAACTCCTCAAGCTGCTCTTCCGAACTGGAATTCTGAATAAATGCCAGAATTGAATCTTCTTCTACTTCGCTTTCATTCTCTTCAAGTATTTTGGCGATATATTCGACCGTTAGTGATTCATAAAGCGCCTTAAGTGGAAGCTCTACTCCGAATTCTTTTCGGATGGCCGCCAGTAGATGGACTACAAGCAAAGAATGTCCGCCAAGTTCAAAGAAGTTGGCCGTCACACTGATAGTTTCTGGTTTCAGATTTAGTAACTCAGCCCAGAGTGTCACCAGCACCTGCTCAGCCTCACTCTGTGGGGCCACATACTCTTCCTGGGTGTACACCTCACCACTCGGCACAGGCAGACTCTTGCGATCCACCTTCCCATTCGCCGTTAAAGGTATCTGCGCCAGCGCAACAATCGCACTCGGAACCATATAGTCCGGCAACGTCTCCTGCAGGTGTGCACGCAACAGCTCATTCAACTCAGCCTCGTCAATTGAGTCACTCTCCTGCCCCGCTGTCGTTATGTAAGCCACAAGTCGCCTGTCACCAGGTTCATCTTCCCGTACAATGGCCACACAACTGTTCACTAATCCATGCTTCTTAAGCTGGGACTCCACCTCTCCCAACTCAATCCTGAATCCACGTATCTTCACCTGACCATCTCGCCGACCCAGAAACTCTATGTTTCCATCTGCCAGCCAACGACCCAGATCTCCTGTCTTGTAAATTCGCTCACCAAATCCTTCATGGTCTATAAAACTGTTCGCCGTCTGCTCCGGGTCATCCCAGTAACCCCGGGCCAGCCCTACGCCACCTATATAAAGGTACCCTTCCACACCAATCGGACAGGGCTGCATTAGCTCATCCAAGATATAGAACCACTGATTTCCCAGCGGCTTGCCATAAGGAATACTGCGACGCTCCACGGTGACATCCTCTACCGGGTAGCAGTTCGACCAGATCGATGCCTCTGTCGCTCCACCCAGACTCACTATGGCAAGCTCCGGCATCAATGCTTCGGATCTGCGGGGTAACTCAACCGGTAGCCAGTCACCACTTAGCAGGGACAGGCGCAACGACGGCAATATCGATTCAGCCGTTCCTGCACAATCCAGCTCCAGGTAATCCACCAGAAGCTGGAACACACCCGGCACCGTATTCCACAGCGTTATGTCATGTTCCCTGATCTGGGACACCCACGCTTCTGGGTTAACCTTGTCTTCTTCTTGCGGCATAACCACACAGCCACCAACTGCCAGCAAACCGAAGAGGTCATATACCGACAAATCAAAACTGAGAGAGGACAGTGCCAGCACACTGTCTTGCGCGGTCACCTGGAAGCGGGCATTGATGTCGTGCAGGGTATTTACCACGCTGCCGTGTTCTATCATTACCCCTTTCGGAATACCTGTAGAGCCTGAGGTGAAGATCACATAGGCGAGATCAGTCATGGAGACTGCTGGTGGTACAAAACTTTCCAGCTCAGAAGAATCAGGTACAGGCAGGTCATCCACATTGATTACCTTGATATCTTCCGGCCAGTCTGCACCGGAGGACACCGCACCAACTGACAGAACGACCCGGCACTTACCTGCTGTAAGGACGGTCTTTTGTCTGTCCATGGGCCAGCTGACGTCTACCGGCAAATAGGCTGCGCCTGAAAACAGGACACCCATAACAGCGGCTACTTGAGCACAGCTTTTGTTGACTACCACCCCAACCAACTCGTCAGGGGATACGCCACAGTTCAGCAGTTCAACAGCGATATGAGAGGCAGCATCCTTCAGTTCTTTGTAACTGAGATGACCATCTGCATCGCGGACGGCGATGTTGTTGGGGGTGAGTGCACTCTGCTTGATGAACAGCTCGTGCATACCCCTGTTCTTGGGATACTCAGCCGAGGTCTCTGTCCAGGAATCGAGTATTCGAGAAGTGTCGCCCGAATTCATTATGGGCAGTTCCATAATCGGGCAATCAGAGTTTTCAGCGATGCCTTCCAATATAGCCAGCAGCCCTTCACTCATCCTGATGACTGTATCTTCAAGAAACAGACTTGTTTTGTACTCATAAATAAATTGCAGTTCGTCCTCTACTTCCCAGGCGTGTAAAGTCATTTCAAATTTGGAAAGCGCCTCTTCAGAATTCAAGTACTCCCCATGATATTTTTCTGAATACGTTTTTTCCGCTGCAGTGACAACCGGAGTGTTGTTCAGATGCAACATTATCTGGAACAGCGGTGTGTATTGCGTACTCCGATCTGGATTCAAATACTCAACCAAATATTCAAATGGGATGTCTTGATATGTCTGAGCTTGAAGGTTTACATCTTTGACGTGATCAAGAAAATTGACGAAAGGAATGTTTTGAGAACAATCAGTTCGGAGAACTATAGTATTCAGGAAAAAACCTATGATCGGTTCGAGCTCTTTCTGCAACCGGTTTGCCATTGGAGTACCAATTGCAATGTCCTTACTCGTTCCGATACGTGCATGCAGTAAACTTAAAGCTGCATGTAGAACCATAAACAACGAAGAATTCCGGGATTTCGCTAAAGATTTCAGTTTCTTAAGCACTTTTCGCTTTAGCTTAAATCTGTAGTTCCTTCCCTCATAGGTCTGGATAGCAGGCCGCTGAAAATCCATTGGTAATCCATGAACAGGAGGTAGGTCTTTCAGCTGTTCTTTCCAGTAATCCGCCTGCTCATTTAGCACATCGCCTTTCATCCAACTATTTTGCCAGTTGGAATAGTCGGCATATTGAATTTCCAAAGGAGGAAAAGGATTTTCACCACCTACAGCTATCGCCTCGTATTGCTGGTGAAATTCCGACATGAAGATCGCAAGGGATGTGCCGTCGGATGCAATGTGATGAGTGTTGAAAAGTAATACAGATTCCTGCTCATCAAGGCGGATGAAAACTCCTCGAAGCATAAGATCGCTGGCCAGATTGAACGGAGTATTGGCGTCATTCTCCACGACACTGCGAACTTTAGAGTCCTGTTCTGATTTCGATAGATCTGAAAAATCCAGACGCTGAAGGTTGAATTTCACATCGTCTTTTACGACCTGCCAGACTTCATCATCTCCTTCAAATACTGTTCTTAGTGCTTCATGTCTATCAACAATCCGTTGCAGCGCGATTTCGGCAATGTCTTCATCAAACTCACCATATACCTTTACTGCACCTGGCATGTTGTAGTGAGCACTATTGCCACCATTAAGTTTGTCCACGAACCAGAGTCTTTTTTGAGCATATGACGCCCTGTATTTCCCACTACCGTTTCCAGAGGGAACAATGGCCGTGCGAATTGAACTACTCTGAGCCGTATCAATTGTTGATGCCAGGTCCGACAGAATGGGATTGTCAAACACTTCAGATATAGATATTTCCGTCTCAAGCCTGGTGCGAATTTCAGAAACCAGGCTGACTGCCAGTAATGAATGTCCTCCGAGATCGAAAAAATTCTCCAAATTACTAATATTGTCAGCTTCAGTGTCAAATATGTCGGACCAAATGTCAGCCAATGCCTTTTCAGTTGGGGTAACCGGATGAATGTATTCAACACTCACGAAATCCTCATCGACTGGAATTGGGAGCGACTTACGATCTATTTTTCCACTGATCGTCATCGGTAACTCTTCGAGCACAATGAAAGCAGCTGGAACCATATATGCCGGAAGCCTGGATTTCAGATACTCTCTCCAGTTCTTCTGCAAATTATTCTCTGAGTCTGCTGATACACTTTCTCCCAAAACAACATATGCAAATATCGAGCTTTCCAGCTGATCGTGATCACGAATGATTACCACTGACTTCTGAATCTCTTCTATCTCAGATAAGGCAACCTCAATCTCATTAAGCTCTACACGATTTCCTCTTATCTTCACCTGGTTATCAATTCGACCCACATACTCGATATTGCCGTCTTCCAGCCATCGAACATGATCTCCTGTCTTGTATATTCTGCTGTTCTTTTCTGAAGAAAATGGGTTATCAACGAAACTGGTTGCCGTCAGATCAGGCTGGCCAAGGTAACCAAGTGCAAGGCCTGCGCCTCCGATGTAGAGCTCGCCCTGACACATGATTGCCTTTGGATTGCGTTGTTCATCAAGTACGTAGTAGTCAACATTTGGAAAAGGACTTCCTATAGGCACTTTCATTGAGTCCGAATTCCTGAAGAAGTCATCCGGAACCAGATAAGCGCTAGAACCTACAGTAGCTTCCGTTGGTCCATATTCATTATGAATCCTGGCATTTGGTAATAGCTGATTAACTGATTTTAGTAAATTACTGTCGAACTCTTCGCCAGCAACTACCATGACGTGGCTTGTATCTGACTCCCGCTTTACATGATTCAAACCGAGAACAGCTTTTAGATGTGAAGGAGTGATTTTGAATAACGAAGCCTCATCACTTTCAAAAATCACGCTTGCAAGCGTTTCTATAAGCGAGTCATCATCAGGTAAAAGTTTGACAGACCGACCTGAACAGAACGGCAGGTACAAAGACTGAACAGTCGCGTCGAAGGCCACACTGGAGCTGACGACAGATCCAACAAGCTCATCGGTCGTGAAAGATTCTTCGATGGTATACAAAAAGTTGACAACGCTCCGGTGTGGAATCATCACACCCTTTGGTTGCCCGGTGGATCCGGAAGTATAGATAAGATAGGCGAGACTGTCAGACGTTAGCCCAACGGACTCATACACAGGGTTTACATCACTACAGCGACTGATGAGCTCGGAGTCCGTGTCTAAATCTAATACCTTCAGATTTAGAGACGAAGCAGCATCACTCGTACGCCTGTGTGTCACAAGAACCTTCGCAGAGCAACTTTCCAGGACAGCCTGGATACGGGATGCAGGTGTTTTAGGATCTATAGGTACATATGCTGCGCCAGACTTCAGTATTGCTAACAAAGCAACCATCATCTCAATAGAGCGTTCTGCCAATAGTCCAACTATTGAGCCTGAATCAACTCCACTATCAATTAGATAGTGTGCCAATTGGTTTGCGCGCTTATTCAGCTCTTCGTAGCTTAGCTTCTCTGCTCCGTTCTCAATCGCTAAATTACCAGGTGTTTTGGCAACCTGTGACTCGAAAAATTCATGCAAGTACTGACACGAACCAAAATCCCGGGAATTGTCATTCCATTCATACAGAACCTTTCTTAAATCTTCCTCAGGCACTATAGAAATATCATTTACTGTTACGGAATGATCGGTTTTCAGGGCCTTAATTACTTCCTGAAGAGTCTGATCAATGCAAGAAACAATACGTTCAGCCGAGATCCGGCCATCTACTTTCGCATCAATTCCGAAACTGTCTCCGAAATCGTCAACTGCCACCGATATAGGATAGTTGGTACGAATACGACCAGATAATGGAGTTATATGGCTATCCAGGCTGCTGCCTGATTCTTCGCGTGACAGGGAAGAATGCCTGAAATTGAGCAATGAATTGAACAGCTGGCCTCCCCCCGTGGATTCCGAAATTTTGTTAGAGGTCGACAAGGGAGTCTGTTCATAGGGGATAAGATTACCTATCAGTTCATTCGCTTCTTTAATAACCGTTTCGATATCTTTGCCTTTCAATCTAAGCCGAAATGGCAAGGTATTGATGAAAAGTCCTAGAGTATCGTTGAACTGACCTGCACGTAGCCTGCCTGACATTACCGAGCCGAACACAGCGTCTCTATTACCGCTACTATGTGCAACGACGACAGCCCAAACAACATGAAACAGCACCGAGGGACTTACGCTTAGCTGACTAGCCAGGCGCCTGATTTCCTCACTGGATTCGACTGACAACTTCTTGTTAAATTCGCTGTAATGTTTACCAGTGCATTCTGATCCACAAAGATCAAATGCATTTGAAGGCTCTTCCTGATCTGATAATAATTTATCGAAAAACTGGCCAGCATCAGTCTCCGTTCGATCATCCAGCACACTAGAAATAAACTCGCGGTATATTCCAGGGGCAGATAACGAGCTTCCCCTACCAGCCATCAATTCAGCTATTTCCCCGTTCAGAATGTCCAGACTTATGTGATCCAATACAATGTGATGAAACTGAATCAGCATTATCCATTCGCCAGAATGGGGGTTCGGGGCAATTCGGATTCGCAGTAGAGGCGCCTGCTCCAGTGACATCCAATGAGGCTTATCTATTAATGACGTGATCTGGTCTTGAATGGGAGTTTTCGATTCCAGCGAAAACTCTTCAACCTGAAGTTGAGCCTCTCTTAAAACTACCTGAACTGACTCAGGCAAATCTCCTCTATAAATCAGCGTTCGCAATGCATCGTGGCGATTGATGACTTGCTGTAATGCGGAGAGGTATTCGTCAAGATATTCTCTGTTTTCTACAGAGTAAGCGAGAAGCACTATGTAGGGATCATCTGCTTCATTTAACAGGTGGTGGAATAGCATGCCCTCCTGCAATGGGCCTAGAGGGTAGATATCCTTTATATTGGATATCCCTCCAGGACTGGCGTCGACAATTGTCGCTATTTGCTCCCTGGTCAAGGAAACAAGAGGCAACATTGCATCCGTAATTTCAATGCAGTTCGGAGGTATTTCTCCAGCGGTTTTACTTTCCTTTGATTCGTGTTTCTCGGTTATTGATGTATGTTGCGCAATTTCCTGCGCAAGAGATCTCAACGTTCTTGATCTGAATACCGTCTGAACGTCAATGATCACTCCATTCTTGGAAAGCTCGGCCACCATTCTGGGAATCAAGAGTGAATGACCGCCCATGGAGAAGAAGTTATCGTGAACCCCTATCCTTCCGCTATCCAGTTCAAGTAATCCCTCCCAGATGTCAGCAATTAGAGTTTCCAATTCATTCTCTGGAGCCTCATATTCCTTATTCTGAAATTCCAGTGAAGGAGTAGGTAAAGACTTGCGATCCACTTTTCCATTGGTGTTAAGTGGAAGACTATCCAGCATGACAAACATGGCTGGCACCATATGAGCTGGAAGAGTTTCTCGAAGATAACTTTCAAGAGCCTCTCTGAAATCTTTGTCTGACTCTGTTTCGGTTTCTTTCTCTCTTACGATATAGGCTAATATGGATTTATCACCATCTTGTTTCTGGTACACAGAAACTACACAGTCTCTGACACTGGAGTGGGACAACAGTGCATTCTCAATTTCACCTAACTCGATCCGGAAACCTCTGATCTTTACCTGAAAATCATTACGTCCGATGTACTCAATGACTCCATCTTTTCTATAGCGCGCCAGATCTCCCGTTCGGTACATTCTATCGTTGCCGTTCCCCGACAGATGATCTGGACAGAATCGCGATTCAGTCAATTCAACGTTATGTAAGTATCCACGGGCCACACCATCGCCAGACAGGTATAACTCACCTACCACACCTATTGGCACGGGGTTTCCCGTGTTATCAAGCACATAAGCTTTTGTATTGGCAATTGGCCTGCCGATACTTGGCTCCGAACCATCATCAAGTTCTATAGCCGCATGGGTAGAGTATGTTGTGTCCTCTGCCGGACCATAAAGATTGTTAACTGATCTGACTTTTGAATTATTGGCTACCGCATTTACAACACCTCTGCGCAATGCTTCACCTGCCAGATTAATAGTAATTACGGAATCGGGTATATTCTGCGTCATCGCCAACTCGTGAATAGCCGATGGCACGGTATTAATTAGACTGATGTCCGTTTCATTTGAATTCTGTACCAGGTCGAGAATATCGTTCAGAACTATCACCCTTCCTCCTTTACACAAAGGGAGAAACATTTCATAAACTGATAGATCAAAACAGATAGAGCTGGAAGCTACAGCAGCCCGGAGTTCTTCTGAGGAGAACGTATCAAGTCCCCAGTGCAACATGGCAGTTGCATTGCGATGCTCGATCATTACTCCCTTCGGGTTTCCGGTTGAACCAGAGGTATATATGATGTAAGCGAGATTCGACGCAGTTAAGCCAAGCTCTTCCGGCTTGAGGCCCTCTGTAGTCTGATCCACCATCAGACCCTCATTGCCTTCAGAGTCTGTGTCCGTGTCCAGATAAACTGATTTGTGTCCGCCTTCGGGGATGGTCTTCGCCAGCGCCGAATGACTTAACACAAGCTCCACACCGGAGTCTTCAAGGATGTAGCTGATTCTCTGTTCAGGATAAGCCGGATCAATCGGCACATACGCACCGCCCGCCTTCAATATCCCCAACAAACCAACCACCATATCGATACTGCGGTCGATGCAAATCCCCACCAGGGTTTCCGGACCAACCCCTTCACTTCGCAGATAGTGAGCTATCCGGTTTGACTGCTCATCCAATGCCCGGTACGTGAGCGTTTCCCCCTCATGCTCCACCGCAATGCTGTCCGGTGTCTTTGCCACCTGCTCAGCAATCAACTCGTGAATGCATTTCTCAGAGGGATATTCCCTGCCAGTGTCATTCCATTCCACCAACTGCTGCTGTAACTCCTCATCACTCAGCAGCCTGTACTCTGAAACACGGCGTGCAGGATCTTCTACTATTCCCTGCAACAATCGCTCATAGTGCTGAATGAATCGTTCAATCGTGGCCTCATCAAACAAGTCTGTGTTGTATTCAATGCTCCCCTGAAGGCCTTCATCTGTTTCCTGCAAATTCAGAGTCAGATCGAACTTCGTAATATCAAATCCAATCTCAACCGGGGAAATAGTCAGGTCCGGGAATTGAACATCTGGAGATGGTATGTTCTGCAACACAAACATCACCTGGAACAATGGCGAATAGCTCATGTTCCTTTCCGGTTCCAGAGCCTCAACCAGGTATTCAAAGGGTATGTCCTGGTGCGCGTAAGCCGCCAAAGCGGTTTCTTTTACCTGCGCCAGCAAGTCCAGAAATACTGGCTCCCCGGACACATCTGTTCGCATCACCAATGTGTTTACAAAAAAGCCAATCAACCTTTCCAGTTCCGGACGATTCCTGTTGGCTATCGGTGAACCAACAGCGATATCCGTCTGGTTGCTGTAACGCCCCAGCAATACGGAGAAGCCTGCCAGTAGCGTCATGTAAAGTGTTGTGCCCTGCGCCTGCCCCAGTGTATTCAAGCCCTGCAGCAGTGCCGGCGAAAAATGCAGGCCTTTTCGTGCTCCTTTATATGTCTGGACCGAGGGGCGCGGGCGATCTGTCGGGAGTTCCAGTAACGGCGGCAACCCTGTCAGTTGCTCTTTCCAGTAAGATAACAGTGAATCCATCACATCCCCTGACAACCACTGTCGTTGCCAGTGAGAGAAATCGGCGTACTGCACTTCCAGCGGTACAAGGGGGGATGGTGCTCCTTCGCAATAAGAGCGGTACAGCGTGACCAGCTCGTCAAAGAATATGCCCATCGACCAGCCATCTGAGACGCTATGATGCATCGTGATCAGCAACACATGATCGCCATCGGCAAGACCAAGCAGACGGGCACGGACCAGTTGATCACTACTCAGGTCAAAGGGAATCAGGGCCTCTTCTTCACAGAGGCTGGTCAGTAGAGACTCATCTGCAAGGGACTGTTCGGCTACCTGGAAATCGACAGTGTCATCTATTAGCTGGTAAGCACTGCCTTCGGTCTCGACAAATCGTGTGCGAAGTACCTCGTGGCGCTCGACCAGGGTCCGCAGGCTACTGATCAGTGCCTGTTTGTCTAACTTACCCTGAAGGCGCAGGGCCATCGGTATGTTGTAATTGGCACTTGTGCCTTCCAGTTTCGACAGAAACCAGAGACGTTGCTGGGCAAAGGACAGTTCCAGATTATTATCGCGACTCACCAGAGGAATCCTGGAAGCACGAGACATTTCTTTGCCTTCAGTTTCTACCAGATGAAGCAGGTCATTCTTGTTTTCAAGAACTAGTGTGCGAATCTCTTCTGAAACCAATTGGGAACTTGAAGCGATGCGAAGTTTGCCGTCAACCGCAGTGACGGAAAAATCCTGCTCAAGTAGATAATCATAGAGCTCTGTTACTTTCAAAAGAAAATCTCCTCTACCAATTCTTCAGTTTCTAGTGGTAAATCTGAATCGCTATTCGCTGTGTATATTTCCAACCATCTTGCAATGCTCTGGATATTGCTTAGTTCGAATAAAGTCTGGATCGGAAGCTCGACCCCCAATTTTTCGTGGATCATATTTACGATTCGAGTTGCAGTGAGAGAGTGTCCTCCCAGATCGAAAAAATTTGTGGAAATACAAATTGCTTCGGGATCTCTACCCAACACATCAGACCAGATCTCTACCAGGGAAATCTCCACTCCGGAACTTGGTTTAGCTATGTTCGCTATAGCCTGATCTTCAAAGTTCACTGCAGGCAGAGAATTCAGGTCCACTTTCCCGTTCGCGCTAAGTGGCATGGAATCAATTTGAATAAAGCGTTGTGGTAGCATGAATTCTGGCAAAGACTTCTTTAGAAACTCATGCAGCGATAGGGATATATTGGAGTACTCGACCTGCTTTTCTGCATTCAGAACGATATAAGCTACAAGGATGCCTTCAGAAGATTCCTGATCAACGCATGTGACTACACAGTTATCGATACCTGGAAATTGATTTATTGCCGATTCAATTTCACCAGGCTCAATTCTGAATCCACGCAATTTGATTTGATCATCGATTCTTCCGCGATATTGAAGACTCCCGTCAGAACGCCAACTCACCAAATCACCGGTTGCATAAATACGCTCGCCTTCCTGATCACTGAATGGGTTTTGAATGAATTTCTGTACTGACTTTTCAAGGTCATTCAAGTACCCCCTGGCCAACTGAATGCCACCGATAAATAGCTCACCAACTGCGTTAGTTGGCATCAATTCCTTGTCAGGACCCAGTACATATACCTGAACATTGTTAAGTGGCTTTCCAATACCAAAATTTGGTGCATTTGCGGCACTACAAACTGTGCTGCAAATGGAAGCTTCAGTAGGTCCGTATGCATTGAAAAAATCGACATGCTCCAACCATTTTCCGGCTAGTGACTCATTACACTTCTCACCCCCAACCACAACACACCTGAGGTTCTCCAACCGCCCCGGATCGAGCAGCACCAGGTTGGAAGGAGTCATCATTAGGTGACTGATTTTTGAGTGATTTATTAGTTGCGTCAGTTGCCTTGTCGGAAGCTTTAGGTCTTCTAATAGATGCAGTTCTCCACCTTTCGTTAAGGTCATATAGATGACCCAGGTAGCCGCATCAAAGCTTATTGGTGTGGACTGAAGGAATCGTGATTCTTGACTTACATGAAATCGGCGACTGTTGTCTTCAATAACGTTGACCAGACCATCGTGCTGGATCATGACTCCTTTAGGTAATCCAGTTGAACCAGATGTGTAAATCACATATGCCAGATTTTTCGGAGTTAACTGTATGTCCTCTGGAGGTATGTTATGTGTAGGACATTCCCTCAGGATATTTTGCTCACCGTCTGAAGTCGTTTCGGAATCCAGGAATATAACGGTGGGGATAGACTCACTAAAAATTGATTTCCGAGCTGTCTCAGAAATCACCAGCTGAACACTGGAATTTTCCAGCAGGTAGTCGATTCTATCTTCAGGATAGTTTGGATCTATAGGAATATAGGCAGCACCTGCCTTATTAACGCCTAACACAGCCGCAATCAGATCGATGGAACGATCAATACAAATTCCTACAAAGGTCTCTGGCCCAACCCCCAGACCCAAGAGGTAATGAGCAATTCTATTAGCCCGGGAATTTAGCTGGGAATAACTTAAGCTCGTGTCACCAACTACAAGTGCAATGCTATCCGGACTCTGACTTACTCTTCTTTCGAATATTTCGTGAATACATAGTTCTTCAGGTATCTTGCGTTCTGCTCCGTTCCAGCTAACAAGCTGAAGCTCTTTCTCGGACTCTGTCAGAATCGAAAGCTCGTTAACTGCAACCTCACGATCATTAGTGATTGCTTCAACGATAAATTCAATCGACTGTTCCAGATACTCTATAAGACGTTGCGCCGAGACACTCTTCTCCACTTGTGTTTCAAGAGTAAATTCTTCACCGGTATCATCCACCTGGATAACCAATGGATAATTCGAACGTTCTTCAGCCCACTCGAATTCCAGACCAGTCACCTGATCTACCTGGTTCAGATCAGAAGCAGTATGTCGATAGTTCATCAAGGAGCTAAAAACCGGGGCGCCTTTTGCAAGCCTGCTGCAGCGTTGAACCTCAGCCAGAGAAATATTTTCGTGCTCGATTAACTCTTTTAGACAATCGTCAGCCTTCAGAACCAGGTCTCTTACGCTCGTATTTGTCACTGGCAATACCAACGGGAGCGTATTGATAAACATACCCAGTGCGCTGACCCTGCGGCCTGCTAATTTTGAACGACCCGCAAGCACCGTGCCGAATACAACATTATCCAGAGACGTACACTTCATTAAGACGAGCGCCCAGGCCGCATGAAACAGTGGCGCAGGACTCATGGACAGGTTTCGAGCTGCCTCCCTTATTGAGCTTCCAAGTTTTCGAGAAATAGATAGCGACGCCCGGGTCATCTGGGCACCAGTACCGTAGACGTTGCCCAGACCAAATGGCGTCGTTGGCTCCGTAATGTCTTTCAATTTTTCACTAAAGTACGACTCGCCAGCACTGGAATCCTGCTTTAGCCGCTCAAAAACCAATTCTCTGCCTTGCGCAGGATCAAGCAGTTGATCAGGCTTGTCTGCCAAAATCAGCTGGATTTCAGATTGCATGAAGTCGAGGCTCACGTGATCCAATATCAAATGATGGAACCCCAGGAACAGATAATGCTTATCTGTTTGCTGATCGTGCGAGACTCTTAGCCTGAACAGTGGAGCTTGCTCCAAATTGGTAACCGTATTGTCACCATCTATCGCCGAAGCCTTAAGAATCTCCAGAGCATCTGAACCTTCCGGATCAATGTATTCTATTGGAAGCTGGACCTGTCGCTGTACTACTTGAACAGGGTTTCTTAATTGCGAATGAACTATTGCCGTACGGAGATTATCGTGCCTCTCCACAACCTTCTCCATTGCAGAAAGGTATGACGTCAGGTCATTTCTGGAGTTGAACGAGACGACTATCGACATCGTATAAGGATCATCGTCCGGGTTCATCTTGTGATGGAAAAATATGCCTTCCTGCAGTGGGGTTAATGGATAGATGTCCTGGATGTTCTTCGCACCATCTGGAATTATCTCTTCTATACTTCTGATTTCCCGCTCACTTAGATCTACGAGGGTCAGCATTTCTCTTGTGATCGACTCACAATCTTCTGGTATTCCAGAGCCACACTCCTTCTCACTCCCGAACTCCTCATGCTGAAGAGGTTGTAACTCACTGGCCAGGGAGCGCAGACTTTCGGCTCTAAAAATGGTTCGCAAATCCACTCTGAAAGAATGAACCTGTAGCTCACTCAACATGCGCGTTATTTGCAAAGAATGTCCGCCAAGTTCAAAGAAATTGGCCGTCACACTGATAGTTTCCGGTTTCAGATTTAGTAACTCAGCCCAGAGTGTCACCAGCACCTGCTCAGCCTCACTCTGTGGGGCCACATACTCTTCCTGGGTGTACACCTCACCACTCGGCACAGGCAAACTCTTGCGATCCACCTTCCCATTCGCCGTTAAAGGTATCTGCGCCAGCGCAACAATCGCACTCGGAACCATATAGTCCGGCAACGTCTCCTGCAGGTGTGCACGCAACAGCTCATTCAACTCAGCCTCGTCAATTGAGTCACTCTCCTGCCCCGCTGTCGTTATGTAAGCCACAAGTCGCCTGTCACCAGGTTCATCTTCCCGTACAATGGCCACACAACTGTTCACTAATCCATGCTTCTTAAGCTGGGACTCCACCTCTCCCAACTCAATCCTGAATCCACGTATCTTCACCTGACCATCTCGCCGACCCAGAAACTCTATGTTTCCATCTGCCAGCCAACGACCCAGATCTCCTGTCTTGTAAATTCGCTCACCAAATCCTTCATGGTCTATAAAACTGTTCGCCGTCTGCTCCGGGTCATCCCAGTAACCCCGGGCCAGCCCTACGCCACCTATATAAAGGTACCCTTCCACACCAATCGGACAGGGCTGCATTAGCTCATCCAAGATATAGAACCACTGATTTCCCAGCGGCTTGCCATAAGGAATACTGCGACGCTCCACGGTGACATCCTCTACCGGGTAGCAGTTCGACCAGATCGATGCCTCTGTCGCTCCACCCAGACTCACTATGGCAAGCTCCGGCATCAATGCTTCGGATCTGCGGGGTAACTCAACCGGTAGCCAGTCACCACTTAGCAGGGACAGGCGCAACGACGGCAATATCGATTCAGCCGTTCCTGCACAATCCAGCTCCAGGTAATCCACCAGAAGCTGGAACACACCCGGCACCGTATTCCACAGCGTTATGTCATGTTCCCTGATCTGGGACACCCACGCTTCTGGGTTAACCTTGTCTTCTTCTTGCGGCATAACCACACAGCCACCAACTGCCAGCAAACCGAAGAGGTCATATACCGACAAATCAAAACTGAGAGAGGACAGTGCCAGCACACTGTCTTGCGCGGTCACCTGGAAGCGGGCATTGATGTCGTGCAGGGTATTTACCACGCTGCCGTGTTCTATCATTACCCCTTTCGGAATACCTGTAGAGCCTGAGGTGAAGATCACATAGGCGAGATCAGTCATGGAGACTGCTGGTGGTACAAAACTTTCCAGCTCAGAAGAATCAGGTACAGGCAGGTCATCCACATTGATTACCTTGATATCTTCCGGCCAGTCTGCACCGGAGGACACCGCACCAACTGACAGAACGACCCGGCACTTACCTGCTGTAAGGACGGTCTTTTGTCTGTCCATGGGCCAGCTGACGTCTACCGGCAAATAGGCTGCGCCTGAAAACAGGACACCCATAACAGCGGCTACTTGAGCACAGCTTTTGTTGACTACCACCCCAACCAACTCGTCAGGGGATACGCCACAGTTCAGCAGTTCAACAGCGATATGAGAGGCAGCATCCTTCAGTTCTTTGTAACTGAGATGACCATCTGCATCGCGGACGGCGATGTTGTTGGGGGTGAGTGCACTCTGCTTGATGAACAGCTCATGCATACCCCTGTTCTTGGGATACTCAACCGAGGTCTCTGTCCAGGAATCGAGTATCTGGTCTCTTTCCTTTTCAGTTAGAAAATCCAGATGTTCTACGGCCTTTTCCGGGGCTTTGGTTACTTCTCCCAGCAGGCGTTGATAACTGGAGATAAATCTATCAATCGTGGACTCTTCATAGAGATCAGTATTGTATTCAACAATTCCTGACACTCCTTCGGAGGTCTCAGAAAGAAATATAGTTAAATCGAATTTAGCCAGTCCACTCTGATAATCGAGTCTGGTGAATTCCAGATCTCCAATATCAAAAGAAGATTCACCCATGCTATGCATTACAAACATAATCTGGAACAGGGGCGAATGACTCTGACTTCTTTCTACATCATTAACACTGACCAAACGCTCGAATGGCACATCCTGATGTGCAAATGCATCCAGTGACAATTGGCGAACTTGTGCTAAAAATTCTTGAAAACTGCTTCTTCCATCTACGCTTGTCCGTAACACCAGGGTATTTACGAAGAATCCGATTAAGTTTTCCAATTCAGGCAGATTTCTGTTCGCTGAAGGTGTACCGACAACCACGTCTGATTCACCTGAGTACCGCCACAGCAATAAATAAAACACCGAAAGCAACGTCATATAAAGAGTTGCATCATTTTCCTGAGCTAAAGATTTGAGTTGCCCATGAACTTCAGAAGGAATTACAAATTGCTTATATTTACCCTTGTAGCTTTTGTCAGCAGGTCTGGGCTTATCACCAGGCAAACTGAATAATGGATTTAATCCATCCAGTTTTTCGTCCCAATAAGCATGTTGACTTCTTATTACCTCACTATTAAGCGCCTCTCTTTGCCAAATGGCATAATCCGAATATTGAATTTCTAATGGTTCAAGCTCAGTTGGGCTATTGCTCTTATAAGCGAGATACAACTCCGAAAGCTCGCGCAGGAATACATCCATCGACCAACCATCTGAAATCGTGTGATGCATGTTTAGCAGCAGGTAGTGAGTGCTCCAGGATTCCACCAGCAGCCTGGCTCTGAATAAACTTCCATCATCCAACTCAAATGATTGCAATGCTTCCTCTTGCAGTATTTGATCCATTTCATCTGCCGAGCCGAGCTGCTCAACCGACACAGAAAATGAATCACCATCCGTTACTATCTGCTGCACGCTACCATCGGCCGAAACAAACCTCGTCCTTAAGACCTCATGTCTGTTAACGATTTCCTGGACACATCTAACCAATATGTCCACCTCAAGTGACCCATCGATTCGATATGGAATAAATATGTTGTAATTTGGATTAGCACCTTCGAGCTGAGAGAGAAACCACAGACGTTCCTGCGCGTAGGATGCTGGCGCTTCATGTTTTTCAAGTTTTGGGATTGATGATTTGCCTGATCCCAAATCTTGCTCAGCGGTGTCTTCAGCATCTAAAAGCAGTTGCAGCGCTTCTCTTTGCTTGGGATTAAGTGAAGCCAACTCTTTTTCAAGATAGATTTTTAGGCTCTGGTCATTCATTATCATGAGGCCTCATGTTCGAGAAATTTTTCCAGAGACTCGTCAGTCATACCCTTAATAGAGCGGATTTTTTCAAGCATCTGTGGTATTGCTTCAAATTCTTTCTCTTCTAATATCGAGTCAATAAAGGCCGCAAGATCCTGCAGCGTTGGGTGCTCAACCAGATCCTTAATAGTCAATTCAATTGAGTATTTGCTGTTTATTCTGGAAGCAACGCGAGTTAATGAAAGTGAATGCCCTCCAATCTCAAAGAAATTGGTGCCTGCTCCAGCGAATTCCAGGTCAATATCGAGAATTTCAGACCATATTTTCGAGAGGTCTTCCTGACGAGGTGTAAAGACAGCAATTTGACTGTCGTTTTTCTTGTAGTTTTGGGAGAGTTCTGAAAGTGCGCTGCGATCAATCTTGCCGTTGATCGTCAGGGGCAGCTTATTCAGGATATGAATTACATCTGGTTGCAGATAGTCAGGCAGTGTATTTCGAAGATAGCTGTTGATTTCATCACTGACATCCCGTTCCCGCGCCGAGTCGCGAGTTTCGACTATAGCTATGTAAGCTGTAAGATATTTGTCACCAGCGGCGTCAATGTCAATTTCCACGGCGCAGCTTTTAACATCATCATGTGAGTGCAAGACATTTTCTATCTCACCTAGCTCAACACGAAAACCGCGTACTTTGACTTGTCTGTCATTTCGCCCTATATATTCTATATTGCCATCAGGAAGCCAGCGTGCTTTGTCACCGCTCCTGTAAATTTTACCGTTACGATTCTTTTCAAATGGATCATCTACAAACCTGTGTTCACTAAGTGATTCATTATTTAAATATCCCTGGGCTACACCAACCCCTCCCAAACAAAGCTCGCCCACCACTCCTGCCGGGAGAAGCTCTAAATTGTCTCCAAGAATGTAAGCAGTAGTTTGACTAATGGGTTTGCCAATTGGCAAAGAAGTATCAAAGTCAAAATCTCTTGGGATTTCGAAGAAAGTCGAAAAGGTAGTATTTTCTGTTGGCCCATAGACATTCAGAACTGTAATTCCAGGATTCTTTTCATAAACCCGCTTTACAGAGCCTGGAGAAACCACATCGCCACCTGTCAGAACATAGTCGACCGTTGGTAGTTCGCCAATTTGTTCAGCGTAGAGTGAAAACAACCCTGAGGTTAGAAAGAGAGTGTTGACCTTGTGCTCACTCAGCAAGTCCAGCAACCTGGACGGGTCATTTAGACCGCCTTCACTGACTGCAATGCAACCTCCATTAAGAAGAGGTGCCCATAGCTCGAAAGTAGTCGCATCGAATGACGACGGTGAATGCATTAACACTCTGGATTGCTGGCTCAGGGGCACGTAGTTTGTGTTACGTACCAGTCTCAGAACGTTTGCGTGCGTGACTACCACCCCTTTGGGGCAGCCTTCCGTTCCCGATGTATAACAAATATATGCAGTGCTCTTTGCCTGATTACTGTTGCCAACAGGTTTCCGGTCTATATGCTCGCTGAAAATCCCGGTCCCTGTAGCTACCCCACCGTTTACATGAAGCAAATTCTCAACTTCAAGATTCAATGAAGACTGCAGTTCCTCATCAATAATGAGAACACGCAAACGCGAATCATCGATTACATATTGTATGCGCGACTCAGGATTTCTTGGATCAATTGGAACGTAGGTCGCACCCGCCTTAATAGTACCCAGTATCAGCGCGATTAACTCTGGGGAATGATGCACACAGATGCCAACTGTGTCTCCGGCCCGAACGCCCAATTCATATAGGCGCCCTGCCACACTATCAGCGGAAGAATTTAGTTCCCCATACGTAATTTCAATATCACTCGCTTCAATAGCGGTTTGATCTGCATATGCCTGCACTTGCTCTGCAAATACAAGATCCAGTGAGCTGGACTCCTCGACATCCAATGCAGGGGTATTCCAATCGTTTAAAATCTGATCCCGAGCAACGTCCGATAGCAGCGAGTAGTCGCTAATAGACTTGTCGGGTTCGTTCAATGCTGAAGATAATAAATTCTCATACTGCGACAATAGCTCTTGCATATCGGCTTCTGAAAATATTTCAGATGCATATTTTAGCTCGATAGAATAATCATCATGATCTTCAAATATTTCTAACTGCAGCTTGAATTCACCACCTTGTCTGACATCTTCCATGAATTCAATTGCCTGAAATGCGGAGCTATTCCTTATAATCGAATCAAGCTGGAGCAATGACCTATTTTGAAATACATACGCAATCTGAAATATTGGATGCACACCAAGGTCGAAGATCTCACCCTTATCACGAACCATGCGAGGAAATGGATAGTCTGCATGATCTATCGCACCAGCCATTATTAGCTCAAGGTGGTGGATAAAAGTTTTTAGAGTCGCAGCTGAATTAATCTCGCTACGTATCGGAAGCATATTGACGAAATAACCAACCAGGTCGTCATGCTCCAGCATGGGGCGCCCCATTGTGGGCATACCAACCACAATGTCTTTCCGCCCTGAATAATGGGAGATCAGTAATTTGTAGAGAGCGAGGAAAAAGACCGACGGATTTACACCTTCCGATTTGCAGAATTGTCTGATCGAGAAAGCCAGATCTGTAGACAATTTGATCTTTTTCAGTCGGCTTTGACTCTGCCGTTTTCCAGTTCCTGTTTTTTCAACAGATAAACTGAGATTGTCTGAGTGTCCTTCTAAAACCTTTTCCCAATAGAATTTAGCGTCATCTCCCTCACTACTATCGAGATACTGCTGCTCCCATTCCACGAAATTATGATAATCAGTACCTCGATCGATAGCATTCGATTCAGGTTCGGAGTAACGCGTTGCGTAATTCTCCAGTAGTGAATTCAGATATCTTGGTATGGACGCCCCATCGAAGACAATATGGTGAATTACGATGAGAACTACATAATCATTGGGTGAAATTCGAAATACTGTTAAGCGACATAGAGGATCATCAGTAAGTGAAAATGGCTTCTCCACAGCTTCACTAATTCTACTGTGAAGCTCAGTTTCTGTGATCTCTGTAACCTGAAAGTTTAGTCGAGCTGCACTATTCTCAACCAGGAAGGGGACTCCATCGATCTCCTTGATTACATTATTTAGCAGAGAATGTATTTTGAGGGAATCTGAGAATGCTTTCCTGAGCAAATCGATATCAACAGCCTCTCGTACGCGAAAGCATATAGGGACATTGAACATTGAATTTGAAGGGTCGAAGTTTTGGGACATCCATATGCCCGTCTGCCCTTCAGTTAAAGGAAAGCAAGAAGTTGATGCCTTTTTCCTATTAGCAAAGAACTCGTATACATCTTCCGCACTGTTCTTACCCTGTTTAAACCCAAGTAATATTTGGTCCTCATTCATCACCAAGTTCCTCAAATATTTTTTCCTTTACTTCCTCAATGCTGATCTTGTTGTTCTTAAACAAGTCCAATGCATTAGGTTCATTAACTGAGCTCAATGAAATAGATGGCGAAAGTCGTCCATTCATGGACTTTGGATCGAAATCCTGATTTGAGTGAAGACCATGCTTTCGGGTATCTATTATCGATGCCAGTGCCGAAATTGATTCATGCTTCAGCAGGTCTGTGCGTGTAATCTTTACGCCATATTTCTCATGGAGTGTTTTAACAAGCTTGTTTATCAATACAGAGTCAGCGCCCAGGTCTTTTAGCTTCCGTGATGGCGGGACTTCTTCGGCTCCATAGTCAAGCGCCTGACAGAAAAAGTTTGATATAAATATCTCTATGTCCGAAGCGCCTTCCAGTTTGCCATTGCCATTCGGAAACTTATTTTCGCCGGACACATCAATCACAGTGTGATTAGTTTTTACCTCAGCCTCACTTGTTCTAATTCTGTTATTCTCGGTCCAGAAGTGACGACGTTGAAATGGATAGGCAGGAAGTTTCAACAACTCATGTCTTTCTCCCTGGTACATCTCATCCCAGGGAATACGCCCTCCCTTCACCCAGTAGGACGCCAGCCTGTACAAGTCTTTGTCCAGGACCAGAGACCTGATAAATCCGTCTGCACTTTTGCCAGACAAGATTTCTTTCAGCCCGGATAGTTCTTCATCTACATTTCCCGTAACGAGCGTGGGAATAGCTGTGTTACGCTCAACTTCCAGTTTTTCGGTGAATGCCTGCAGCGCCAGAATCACTTCTGAAATAGAATTTGCAATGAAGCCCAGACGATAGTTCAACCCTTCACGACCGACATTTAACGTGTAAGCCAGATTCCCAAGATCACAATGAGAATTTACATTCAGGTATTTTTCCAATTGACCAGCCATCTTGTGCAGGCTGTCGCGAGATTTTGCCGAGAGGGTAATTAATCTGGGAATTTCTACTGGCTCTGCGGTAACTTCCTCTAACTGCTCCACGAATTCCTCTAGCAATATGCTCACATATGAACCACCGGCACCAAAGGAGTTGATCAGCGCCCGATTTGGAGCGGCACCATTTCCAACAGCACTAGTTTCAACGGAACTATTTCCTCGCTCCCATTTCTGCGGCCTGGTTTGCAGCACGAAAGGAGAATCCTTGAATCGCTCTGAAGCCTGATGTGAATGCACTAAGGTAGGCGCCAGCTGGCCATGGCGGAATTGCATCACTATTTTTGACAATTGTGCCATTCCTGAAACTGCTTCTGGATGACCTAAAATTGACTTGACTGAACCAATAGGTATCTTCTTGTCCGGGCTTATTGAATCCCCGAATACTCGATTGAGAGCATCCAGTTCAATCTGATCTCCCAGAGCAGAGCCATTAGCTGCTGCTTCTATATAGCTAACATCAGACTTACTGACCTGGCTCTTATGCAGGCATTGCTCCATTACCTGAACCTGTTTGTTCAGATTGGGAACCATGAATCCATTCGACAGACCTGAGTGCACAGTGGCCGTTCCCTTAATAACTGCAAAGATTCTGTCACCATCCTGCAGAGCTTTGTCCTTACGTTTTAGCAGAATTGCTCCAACTCCTTCTGAAGGTAGATAGCCATCTCCGTCACTAAACCCACGACTGGTTGACGAACTTCCAAGCATCTGCAGCGAGCTAAGAGCTATATATTTATTTGGATGAATAGAAAGGTTTACTCCCCCGGCGATCGCTAACTCACAATCTTCTTGAAGCAATCCCTGGCAGGCAAGATGGATCGCCATTGCCGATGAAGAACACATGGTATCCACTGCCAGACTGGGACCTTCTAGTCCGTAGAAAGCGGACACCCGATTTGCTATTGCATTGTAGGACGAGCTTGAAATTATGGCTTCATCGACAGGATTGTCGCCGCCATATTGCTGATACATAGTGCCCAGATAAACTCCTACGCTCCTATCGTAGTCGTTTTCGATCTTGTCTTGTGTTAATCCACAACTTTGCATCAAGTGCCAGACTTGCTGCAGAAATAGTCGTTGCTGTGGGTCCATTGTCCGGGCTTCTTTCGGAGAGATATTGAAGAACGCTGCATCAAATTCATCAATTCCTTCCAGAAACCCACCCCACTTGCAGTAGGTGGCTCCGTCAACGCCCTTCTCTTTATTGAATATCTGATCAACATTCCAGTGAGAAGATGGCACTTCCTCAATACAGTCGACAGACTCGATCAGGTTTGCCCATAGTTCATCCAGATTCCTGGATTTGGCGTAGGACCCTTCTATACCGATAATGGCAATGTCTGAATCATTAGCATCAGTGTTTTCATCTAATTCTATGGAACCCGTACTGGCGACTTTCAGATCTATGCCTTTAGGGTCGCCTGGTGTAACTTCGATAGCTGGTACAACAGGGTCTTTCACATTCCCGGCATCTGGACTACTGCCCCGCAGCGCTCTCCAGGACTGTTCTGGATAAAGCTGGATAAAATGGTTGCTCAGTTCAGCTATAGTTCGAAACTCGAAGAACAAAGTCTTCGGTAAATTGCCAAATTCTTTTTCCAGTTCTCCAATAACTTCCACTGCCACAATTGAGTCCAGACCGTATTTATCGACTGGCGTATCAATGTCCATTCTCTCAACCGGAACTTTCAGAGCATCGCACAGTAGCTGCCTGAGAAAGCGACTCATTTCATCTGTTAACTGCCCACTGTCAGGCACACTGACATTTGTTACATTAGTCTCTTTTTCAGGCATCCGTGATTCGTGGCAATGCAACAGTGAATCCAGGAATTCCTGCTCACCAATCGCGATTGCTACCTGACTTGCGTCTGCGGCATAAGCAGCAATAAGAGTTTCTACGCCCTTATCAGAATCGAGCATTCCCATACCTCTTTCCTGAAATGCTCTGGCTACAGCTGCATCAACTGTCATCCCGCCGTTTGCCCAA
The DNA here is from genome assembly GCA_965227685.1 of uncultured Pseudohongiella sp. GTDB lineage: Bacteria > Pseudomonadota > Gammaproteobacteria > Pseudomonadales > Pseudohongiellaceae > UBA9145. The sequence goes on from CBDDGA010000002.1 coordinate 1,727,915, forward strand.
AGAGGCCAGTTAAGAGACAGGGTTCTACCTTTCCTTTGGCCAAGGGATACTAATTCAGCCCTATGAGCCAGATACTCATCCATGAAACGGTTAGCCGCCGCATAATCTGATTGACCTGCATTTCCCAGAATTGCCGCTAATGCGGAAAATCCAATGAAGAAATCGAGATTGCTGGAGCGTGTAGCAAAATCCAGATTAACTACCCCAGCTACTTTCGGTGACATCACATCGTGCATAGCTGCGGAATCTTTATTAACGATCAATGAGTCTTTTATTATTCCCGCACTGTGAATAACACCATTTAAATTCTGATAAGTAGAGTTTATGTAGTCGACCAACTCGGTTACTGATTCTTTTTCTGAGATATCTACAGCTCTGTACTCAGCGCATGCACCAAGTTGTTCAAGTTGCTGTACTGCTTTTACAGATTCTGAATTGTCAGCAGAACGACCAATCAATACGATGCTGCATCCTTTAGTGCTCCGGGCTATCGACTCTGCAAAAATTAGCCCCAACCCCCCAGCGCCACCTGTTACCAGGTATACACCTCCATTCCGCCAGGGAGTTGGAGCCTGCAGCAACGAGCCTCGGTTTAGCTCCTCAAAAACTCTGTATTCAATACAACCTTGATTTTCACGTAATTCTCGAAGATGGCTTCGCATTGCCCCTTCTTCGAGAACTTTTGCCAGATTCTTTTCATCGCCCACACAGCTTGTTGAAAGTAGCTGTGTCACCACATTTGGATGTTCAGCTTCTAAAGTAACCAGTAAGCCAGCGACGCCAGCCAAACAGGCGCCATCAGAAGCTTCAGTGCATTCATTGCTCAAACACTTTGTCGATGGAACAACCAGTTGCAGAAAACAGCTACTACTTCTGTTTGCAGTGACGATATTCCTGGCATATTTCAGAATATACTGGGCGAAGTTCTCGTATCTCTCTTCGATAGACGATTCAGAAGGTGAGAAATAGTCCACAACTGTCTCTGACTCGAGTAGTGTCGATAACATTTCTTTTGAATTTCCATCAGAGTCACCCCAAACAAGTACATAACGCTTGTCCCACTGTCTTACTTCAGTATTAGATTTTTCATCTACCTCCAATGAATTCCATTTCGGCGAGAGCAGACTGATTTTTTCTAACTGACCGCTTCTCTCCTGTGAAACAATTTTTCGAAAACTCAGACCGCTGATTTCTATACAGATTTCTCCATTAGAACTACATAGACTGATATCTACTTTGGGCGCAGACTCTGGCCCTTCGAAATCGTCACTCATTCGTATCCAGGCATAGGCCTGACCAGGTGTAGGTCTGCGAATGACCAGCTTTTCCATGGCGAATGGCAATAACGTGTCGCCATCATCCCAGTAACTACTGGCTCCCCGATTCAGACCGATTACCGCCTGCAGAGCGGCATCCATGATTACTGGATGCATTGAAAAATTGTCTTTTGTCTCACCGGGTACGTTAGGTAATTCCAACTCCGCAACAACCTGAGGACGACCATCTGCATTTACACCTATCAACATTTTTTCTATAGCCTGAAACTCTGGGCCATAAGTAATCTTCTTATCCTTGAATTGGCCATAGATATCAGGCTTTGCTGATAGCAATAGCTGACATTCAGACAGCAATTGATCTAAATTCACGTCTGGCAAGGCTCTGCTCTCAGAAAACTCGGCTTTACCCTGACAACAAACAAAGTTCCCCTCGTCTTTCGAATGCTTAGTAATGGTGAATTTTGCGTTCTGATTCTCAGGACGGGATATCTGAATCTCAAGCTCAAGTTCAGGCGAGGCCTGCGCGGTCCGCATCCATACCACATCACTTAGCTCAATGGATTCATTGTTGCTGTGGATTTTTTGAATGGCGGCGTTTGCCATCTCCAGGAATGCTACAGCTGGAAAAACTCCAACATCAGAGACTTTATGGTCTCTGAGGAAGAATTCTGATCCGCTAAATACAGAAACAAACCGGTTGCTTTCGTGGTCGTTAACCTGATCATGAAGAAAGGGGTGAAGAACAGCCTTTGCTGTACTCGAAGTTGTTGCGTCTGAAATTTTTTCAAACCAGTACGTTTGTCTTTCGAAAGGATAGCAAGGCAGGCTCAATCTGCGAGGAAGCTCCTCTCTGAGATAGAAGGCATCCCAGTCAATGTCTCTTCCGTCTATCCAACTTAAGAGTTGGGATTTCGCGCTGGGATCAAGTCCTTTCTCTCGATCCAGCAATTGCGGAATTCCTTCAATGGCGCCACTGTAAATCCAACCTCCATCCTGAAGATTCTGTAGACTTATTTTCTCCAGCTTTTCCTTCAGTTCCCCGATGTCATTCGAGATAATTACCATTCGTTGCTCCATGGCCTCTCGGCCAACTTGCAATGTATATGCAAGATCTCGGACAGTCAGATCTTCACTGGGTAATTGCTGCAGATGCGCCAACAAGTTTTTCGCTACCGTAATCAACTGTGGCTGGCTGTTTGCTGAAAGCGGGATCGGATGACAGCTTCCAGGACGATTTTTTGTTTCCGAGGCTGATGTTTTCTCCCCGACATATTCACTTACTATTATGTGTGCATTGCTACCACCTGCACCGAATGACGAGATTCCAGCAGTCAGAGGGTTCTTTGATTGAGTTTCGCTGATTTCATTGCTATCTACCTGCCAGGAGTTCAGATCCTGTTGGACTACAAACGGGGTCGTAGAGAAATTTATATTGGGATTCGGTTCTTCAGCATTCAGGCTGGGAACAATTAGTTTATTCTGTAATTGCAGAATCACTTTTGTTAAAGCAGCTATCCCCGCCGCAGCTTCCAGATGTCCTATGGATGACTTCACGGATCCAATACTGCAAGTACTGGCCAAAGGCTCAGGAGTTCGTGCGTCAAAGGCCTTCTTCAGACCAGTTATTTCTATGGGATCACCCAGTTCTGTGCCGGTTCCGTGAGCCTCTATGTAGCTAATAGAAGAAGGATCAATCCTTGCCCGGTCCAAAGCCATTCCAATTACTTCAGCCTGAGCATTTGGATTCGGAACAGTGAAACCCTGGGTTTTTCCTCCATGATTTATTGCCGTGGCCTTGATCACCGCATAAATATGATCACCGTCTCTCTCTGCATCTTCCAGTGGCTTTAAGAGAACCGCACCTACACCTTCACCAGGAACGAAACCATCACCACCTGCACCAAAGCTCTTACATCTTCCGCTCTGGGAGAGCATTCTTTGAGAGCAAAGTTTGACGTAACTTCTGGGGTGCAAATAAAGATTCACACCCCCGGCAATTGCCATCTTGCAGGAACCGGCTCGCAATTGTTCGCAGGCATAATGAATAGCCGTTAGTGACGATGAACACATCGTATCTACCGGCATACTGGGCCCATGTAGATCCAGAATATAAGACACTCGGTTGGCTACAGAGCCAAAAGAAGTATGGGGAAATGACCTTGAGCCTGAACTTAGAGGCTCATTTCCATAAAGGTCGAAGCCAGTCTTTGTTATTCCTGCAAATACGCCAACATTGCCCTGAAATTTCTGTTTAATAGACTTCTTCGAATAGCCAGCGTCTTCAAAGACATGCCATGCACTTTCAAGGAACAATCTTTCCTGCGGGTCCATGTCCTCGGCCTCCCGAGGAGAGATGCCGAAAAACAGAGGATCGAAATCGGCAAACCCGTCGACAAACCCTCCCCACTTGCTGTAGCTCTTACCCTGAGCTACAGCCAGATCGGGATTGCTTTCGAAGAAATTCTCGAGAGACCATCGTTCCGTTGGAATTTCTGAAATACAGTCTTTACCAGATTTCAGATTTTCCCAATACGCGGCAACCGAATCGGCCTGGGGGTACCGCCCGGCCAGACCAATAATTGCTATCTCTCCACTGACAGCTGAATCATTCCCTGAATCAGGCAGAAATGATGAATCACGACTCCCAACAGTAGCTGAGCTTTCTTCAGCAACGGTTTTTTCTGAGCCGGATTCATCTAATTTAATCAGATTATCCTGGCGTGAAAGATAGTCGCCAATTTCCGCCAAGCTATCGTATTCAAAAAACAGAGTCTTTGATTGCTCACCGAAATACTTTTCGACTTCCCTATTCAGTCGAATAATAAGCAGCGAATCGAGCCCAAAATTAGAAAAAGACTCATTTCTGTCAATGCCGGATTTATCTATTTCCAGAATGCCGGAGAAAATGTCCTCTAGTGTTACAACTATTTCATTTTTGGAAATTTTACCTACAGTATTGGTTCGGCTGGACTCGTTGACAAAAGCAGAATTAAATATCTTGTCACACTGGCTGACATTTCCGTTGAAGACCAGAGCACGATTCAGATTCAGCTCGAATAGCCGATTAAGTGCTGCCAGACCTTCTTCAGCCGATATGCTGTAAATTCCAAGGTCTCGAAAATCTGACTCAACAATATCATCAACAGCCATTCCTCCTGACGACCAGAGAGGCCAGTTTATTGAAATAGATGCACCGGAGCGCTCACCATTCTCAACCAGCTGTTGCCGAAATTCAGAGTATGCATCCATGAAACCGTTGGCTGCGGCATAGTCTGCCTGACCAACATTTCCGAGGACGCCAGCAATCGATGAAAAACAGGCAAAGAAATCAAGAGAAATGTCGCTGGTAGCTTCATCAAGATTAACTAATCCGGATATTTTCGGATTAAGAACACTATTGAAATCTTTCAGAGTCTTGTGAGTAATGTAGCTGTCGCGAATAATTCCAGCAGCATGAATAACACCATTTATTCTGCCATGTTCAGCGACTGTCTGGCTGACCAAAAATTCTACAGACTGTTTATCTGCTACATCGATTTGCAGGTACTTAACAGTTGCCCCTAAATCTCGAAGAAGGTCTAATGAAGCTTCTTGCTCAGTTCCGAGCGTTGACCTTCCAACCAGTATCAACTTGCAATGAGAGCAATTTTCAGCAATTGCTCTGGAAACAATCAGCCCTAATCCACCGGCACCTCCGGTAATCAGATAAACACCCTCGTTAGACCATGGGCTATTACCCCTATCTCTACTTACATCACAGTCAGCAGATGGAACCCAGGACCGTATTTTTCGCAACTCACCATCATGGCGTATATGTAAATTACTTCCATGATGGGATTCCCTCTCCAAAAGCTCGAGAACTTCAGATAAATTTAACTGGGAACCCACTTCTATTAACTGGCCGCGAAAATTCGGATTTTCCTTCCTGGCAGTCAGCAGTAGTGGATACAAGGCTTCTAGCAACAGGCCGGAAGCATTCAGAGGAATTACGATTTGCAGCAAGGATGGCGTCTGATTGGACTTTAGCGACTCCTGCACCAGTAAGAAAACGTGTTCAGCAACCTCAAGGACACGGGTCGGGAGGTCTTCTGAATCTGGTACAAACAGGGAGAACTGGTTTGCACCCTTCTCGCGCGCTGCCTGCGATAAATACCCATCATGATCGAATTCCCCTGCTGAACTATCAGCCTGTACATCACACAGAAGTACTTTTCCAGGAATCGCAGAGTCGTTATCAGCAGGCGAAGAAATCTCCTGAGGATGCCATTGTGGCACCAATAAATTTACTGCCTTATTATCATTCCCAACCGTGGAATCTTTGAAGTGAGAGCCAGGTGAACCTCCTGAATCCAAATCGGCTTGTTTATTCGCTTGAGATAATTCTGATGAAGCAATTGATTCACTGGCAGATTGCGAGTCAGAATTATCGACCCAGTATCGAGTATTAGCGAAAGGATATGTAGGAAGCGGTATGCGGTAAGCAGAGCCGACATAGAACAGGTCGGCATAGTCAAGAACGGCTCCCTGAACATACAGTTGAGAAACAGCAGCTAGTAGTTCCTGTTTTTCTGCATAGCTCGTACTCTTCTGGTATTTGTAGATGTAATTGTCATCCGGATTACCAGAACTGGAGCCCTGACCTTTAATATCGCTTGATAGACGTCCTGCTTGTAAATCTTGTGAACGCTCATTGCGTAACCAGCCGGAAAGCCTGGTCTTGAGCTGCTCAACATTGTCGACAACTAACGCAATGCGATATTCAAAGTGCTTTCTACCAGTCAATAATGTGAAGCTGATGTCAGCCAGATTCGCTGACGGGTTGCGCTCGCAAAAGGAAACAAGTGCACTGGCCTGATCCTGCAATTGCTCTTCATTCATAGCAGATAGCGCAATAAGCGACGGGCTATCAGTCAATTCAACTCTTTCTTCGGAAGGCCCCTCCTCTACAACTATATGGGCATTGGTTCCACTAAACCCAAATGAGCTTACGGTGGCAACGCGCTTACCAGATGGCGTCACGTCCCAATTTTTTAGCTCGGTGTTTACATAAAGCGGACTGTTTTCAAAATCTATTGCAGGATTACCTGTTCCGAAATTCAGCGACGGAGGTATTTTTTTGTTTTTAATAGACAGAAGCACTTTTATAAGGCCCGCTACACCTGCGGCAGCCATGGTATGCCCCACATTTGTCTTTATGGAGCCTAATGCGCAGTGCCTATTACTTTCAGATTCACTCGTTAGCGCGCTGGCTAATGCCTTGAACTCTATCGGGTCTCCAAGTTTGGTGCCGGTACCATGAGATTCGGCCATCTGAATCTGGCTTGCTGATATACCACACTGCTTATGCACACTTCGTATAAGTTGTTCCTGGGAAATGCCGTTCGGTGCAGTTATTCCATTCGTTTCGCCATCGTGGTTAATTCCGGATCCTTTAATCAAACCATATATGTGATCCTTATCTCTCAGCGCGTCTTCCACGCGCTTAAGCATTACTAGAGCAACCCCTTCGCCAGGAACGAAGCCATCGGCCCTTTCATCAAATGCGTAACACTTCCCCGTTGGCGAAAGCATATTGGCATCATTCGCCTGAACAAATATCGAAGGAGTGCAAAGCAGAGTAACGCCGCCAGAGATTGCCATGTCAATCTCTCCAGATCTCAGCGATTGGCAAGCAGCATGTAAGGCCACCAGCGAACTGGAACAAGCCGTATCTATTGTTACCGCCGGCCCTTCAAGGTCAAAATGGTAAGCAATACGACCTGCAACTACGGATGTTGCATTTCCCCAAAATGCCTGTGGAGGTGGGCTGGAAAATAGATTGCTATAGTCAGAGCCACAACAACCTACATAGACTCCACAACGGCGTCCTGCCATCGTTCCTGCATAGCCAGCATCTTCGGTGACTTTCCAGGCATTACTCAACAGTAACCGCTGTTGCGGATCCATATACTTGCATTCCAATGGAGACAAGCGAAAGAAGTCTGAATCAAATTCGTCAATTCCTTTGACAAATCCCCCATCTGTACATGTCTGTTCGGATTGGCTGGATAGTCCGTTTTTGTGAACATCTGCGCCCCAACGTAAAGCTGGCTCAATCAGTTCTTTCCCGTTCTCCAGATTTTTCCAAAGCGTATCTACATCCGGACTACCGGCAAATTGGCAACTAATTCCAATGACGGCAATCGCATCATTTTGAGAGCTTTCAATCCCTTCTTCGGCTTCTGGTATTAGAGACACATCTTTTATTTGCACAGTCGAAGTTCTTTTGAGCCCCAACACACCTGGATTACCAGTTTCACTAGTGGACGAAGGAGTTTTAGCCTTAGCGTCTAACGAATGAACTCCTTTATGTTCCGCAATGAATCTCGCAAATTTTTCTATCGTAGAGTTGTTATAAATGTCAGAAGCAGAGATATCTATCTCGAGCTTCTGATTGATCATTCCCACCCATTCAACTCCATTTATCGAGTCAAGCCCCAGTTCAATAAACGGAATATCTGACTCGATATCAGAGCTATTCAGGTGCAGCATCTCACCAAGACTACGTTGTAGAAACTGCGTGAGCTCAACACCATCGATTAAAATTTCCTGATCCTGAGACCCGACAATCGTGGTTGGATCACCTTCCGGTGAGACCTCCGAATGTGCAACCACATCATTGATTCGATGATTCAACGAACGATCTTCGGAAGCGGGAGCGGGAGCGGCAGTGACAGAAGTGAGCACAGTCGGTGACTCACCTGCGATAGCAAACCTCCCCCTGGAGATATCTGGAAGAGGTGAATGCTCAAATGATTCAATCAGGTACTCTTTGAATTTCTCAAGTGTTGGGTAGTTATATATTTCGGAAGCCTCGACAGACCCACCAGTCTCTGAGTTAATCGTTTTCATCCATTCCACGGAAGAAATCGAATCTAGCCCAAGCTCACTGAATGGAAGGTCATCCTCAATATCATCCTCACTGATACATAACAGACTGGATAGCGTGGACCTTAGTAAATGGTTTAGCCAATCAGCAGTTTGTGAGGCTACCGCATTTTCATCGGCATGAAGTTCGTTTTTAAACCCTGGATTGTTCGCACCAGTTAACTCTGCGTGAGTTTTAACCACCTCATCATTGAATGAAGTTTGCTGATCACCCTGATAGGGGATCTCAGTCGCAAGTTTCCAAAACGAGTAATCGAGGAAAGGATAAGTAGGCAAGCTAATTCTCGATGGAACGCCGCCTTCGAGATAAAGTGCATTCCAATCAACATCAAAGCCTTTGCACCATGCCTGAAGCAGTCTGGGCCAATCCCGTTGTTTCAGCCAGGAGCTACTCAATTCTTGTAGTTTCGCCTCTCCACCGAATTGTTGAAGCAATTCCGGGAGTGACTTTTTATTGTCGAAATTCAACTCTGTATGATCTGGCCCTGCATGCAGAAAACCTCGTAGTTTTTCCTTCAACTGCAATACTGAACTGGCAGTAACCGCGAAGCGGTAATTCATCGCTTCTCTGCCAACCTGCAGCGTATACGCCAGGCTAACCAGATCCTGATACGCATAATCCTGATGTTCAATAAATGAAAGCAAGTTAGCCGCGGCTTTCTTTAGCTGCGACTCTCCCTTAGCCGACAAAACGACTGCCACCGGGGAACCATCATTGCTGCCTTCGTTAGCAGAGTGTGAAACGGGAGAAATATATTCCTCCAGCACAAGGTGGGCATTAGTACCACTGAACCCGAATGAGTTAATGGCACAACGACGTACATCCTGCTCTCCCAACTCCCAGTCCACTAGCGAGGAATTGATATAAAAGGGAGATCCCTCAATTTCAATATGTTCATTCAGATTTTCAAAGCCAACAACCGGGGGAATCTTCTTGTTTTGTATGGCTAGCAAGCCCTTGATCACACTCGCCACACCAGCAGCAGCTAGCGAATGTCCAATACAGCTTTTGGCTGAACCAAGCGCACAACTGGCTTCTTTTCTATTCGTCGAGTCAAATGCATTAATCAATGCCTCAACCTCAATCGGATCTCCAAGTTTGGTGCCAGTTCCATGCGCTTCCAATAAACTTATCGAGTCCGGATCTATGCCGAATTTTTCATGTACCTGCTTTTCTAGCGAAATTTGAGACTGGCAGCTTGGGGCAGTAATTCCATTTGTCCTTCCATCCTGATTAACACCCCAGGCACGAATTACACCTTTTATTGGATCACCGTCTCTTTGTGCGTCCGCCAGCGGTTTTAGAAGGACTGCTCCCACACCTTCACTGGGAACAAATCCATTGGCCTTGTCGTCGAATGCAAAACATCGACCATCTTCAGATAACATTCCTCCGCGACCTGCCATGACATGCAAACTCGGGTCAGGCAATACAGAAACGCCTCCAGCCAGAGCCAGATCACAGTTTCCCAGAATGAGGTTATTGCATGCCTCTGCTATAGCGACGAGAGATGATGAACAGGCTGTATCAATTGTTAAACAAGGACCATTGAGGTTCAGATAAAAGGCAATCCTGGCCGCCAATATCGATACCGAATTTCCGATTAGTGCCTGCGCAGTCCATGAATCGGGATTACTGTTTATCCCATAGTTATTGCGTAATGACCCAACGAAAACACCACAGCTTTTTCCTGACAGGTTCTTGGGATTAATTCCAGCGTCTTCTATGCACTGCCAACTGGATTGGAGAAACAGCCTTTGTTGAGGATCGATGACTTCAGCTTCGGCAGGAGACAATTCGAAGAAACGTGGATCAAACTTGTCCGCATTTTCCAAAACTCCCATCTTTTGACAGGAAAGGAGACTTGTATCTGTTAGTCCCCAGCGTTCCAGTGGAACATCAGATACACAGTTAACACCTTCGGAAAGGTTCTTCCAGTATTCTTCCAAATTGGAGGATTCAGGAAACTGTCCGGATACTCCGATTATCGCAATCGCACGGCTATCGACTTCCTCATTTACTTTTTCCGGCTGCAACGATAGATCATGGTCAAACTTAGCGTAACCCTTTTCAATCTGTTCATCTCTGGTTGGAGCGGGTATCGAGACTGAGGGTTCATTGGCTACATTTTCTGAGACTGAGGGATTTTCTGAGACTGTGCGCTCAGCACCGAGCCCAACCAGGTGCATCGCCAAATCGGCAATCGTGGGGAAATCGTATAACGTCGACACCGTGATCGAAGATGAAAATTCATTTTTCAGAAAGCGGGTCCATTCAGCCCCTATGATAGAATCTATCCCCAACTCTACGAATGAAACGTCAGATGCAATCTCGTCTGCCTCTACATAGAGCACTTCCGCGAGACTTTTTGTGAGCATCTCGATAGTTGCATCACGCAAACTCCCGGATGATGCAGATGATGCTCCACTGGCTGTCTCCAATGCCGGTGGAGATAGTGAATGATCCACTACAGTTGCAGAGCCGCAATCAATGCTGGTGACCCTGGCTTCATTCAGAATTAGTGGCATCAGATAGTTTGATAACTGCTGAACACTAGGGTGGTCGTAGAGCACAGATACTGATTGCTGCAATCCAAACCGACTATTTATCCAGCGAATCCATTCTGCACTCAGAATGGAATCGAGCCCTAATTCAATGAATACCGCATCTAATTCAACATCGGAAACGTCAACATAGAAAATTTCGGACAGGCTGGATAGTAAGCAACTTTGCAATTCCTGAATCGTGCAAGGCCTCTGGTTATTCCCGTCTTCCACCTCGCCGAGAGTGAAAGATTTCTGGCTTTCAGATGCTGACGCAGGAACTACGGACGCAGGAGAATCAGGGATTTCCTTTGTACTATCGTCGTCTATAGTTGTTGACAGTTGTGACGCCAGATGCCCTGCAAGATTTCTGACCGTTGAATGATCATATAGAATCGAAACCGTTAGTTTTCTGCCGAATTCATTTTCAATCCAGCGCAGCCATTCAACAGAGATGATTGAATCCAATCCCAATTCGACGAAGCTGCTGTCCTCATCAAGAGAGTCTTCGTCAATAAACATAAGCTCGGCGAGGCTGGCACGTAACCTGGCTTCAATATCTCTTCTGGTATCAACTACTGATGAAGCTACCTGGGCAGAGTGCGGAGAAGTAACTGAGTCTAACGGTATGTTCTCGATTTCGGATGGTTCATCTGATTGGTTACTGTCAGAGGTACTGGAGAAATCGACCGGAGAAAGTAATCGTTTTTTGGACGAACTGTCGTGATTCTTTTCAGCCTCATTCCTGACTTGCAGTTCTTTTGGTGAAATATCTGTATTCTTTTCAATGCCGGTTGAGTCCTGATGATTGCCGAAGACAAACTTACTTCCGACAGGTCTTGGATTAACATTCTTGCAATGCCCTATCCAGAATGAACTTCTGGCAAATGGATACGTGGGCAGATTTAGTCGCGCAGGAAGTGAGCCACCATTGTAAAGCTCTCGCCAATCTACATTTTCTCCACCTAACCATAATTGCAGAAGTTTATTTAGCTCGGGCTCTTCGAAGTCATTGTCAATTCTTGATAATGAACCGTGTACAGGATCTGAGGTAGTAGTTCCTGATTTCGACGGCTCAACACAACGAGCCATTGCTGCACTATTGGTGGACAATCTGCTTAGCTCATCCAGCAATGAGGTCATGGAAGACACAACCATACCCCAGCGGTACTTCATTGGTTTGCGCCCCACCTGCAGGGTATAGGCAATATTGGATAGCCTGTCGTCAGAATAATTTTGCGTCTTGATATGCTGTACGAGTCGACGCGCGATTGCGGCTAATTGATCATTAGTTCTGGCTGACAGAATGATCAATTCAGGATTAGGTCTCTGAGATGATGAATCTACACTCTGTTGCTTTGGTGGCTCGACGTATTCTTCAATGAGAATATGAGAATTCACCCCACCAAATCCGAATGAACTGACGCCCGCTCGCCTGGGTTCTCCATCAGGATGGGCTTCCCAAGCCTCAAATTCTGTAACTACACGAAATGGGCTTCCCTCCAGCTTTATGTTTGAATTCAGGCTCTCGAAATTCAGACTTGCCGGTATAGCTTTATGCTTTAACGACATCAGAACTTTTACGATTCCAGCAATCCCCGCTGCGGCTTCCAGATGTCCAATATTGGTTTTGACACTGCCAACCCCGCAACTTTGAGCAGATAGATCGATGCCTTCCGACTCTGCCATCGCCTGATATGCCTTCACCAGTGCATTGAACTCTGCAGGATCACCTTTCTGAGTTCCAGATCCATGCGCCTCTACATAGCTGATCTTGTCCGGTGACAGTCCTGATTTTCTGAATACATCAACGAGCATTTGATATTGCGCGTCCAGGCTCGGAGATGTGACTGTCGATACCTTGCCGCCGTGATTTACTACTGAGCCTGCTACCAGTCCGTAGACATGATCTCCATCAGCCAAGGCTTTATCCAAAGGCTTCAATAGAACTAATGCCGCTCCCTCACCTCGCACATAGCCATCGGCGTTTTCGTCAAAGCTTCTACATTTTCCGGTTGGAGAGAGCATGCCGGCTTTTGAAAAAGCCACATGATAGGTAGGTGTGCATATCAGACTGACGCCGCCCGCTAACGCTGTAGAACACTCACCATTCTTGAGCGCGGTTACCGCCTGATGTAGTGCAACTAGTGAACTTGAACATGCCGTATCGATTTGCAAGCTTGTTGATTTGAAATCAAATTCATAAGAAATTCGATTTGGAATTAATGAGGAGAATGTTCCTGTTGCAGCATGTCCTTCGATGGCACTTTCTGGACCTACAAGTAATTCCTTGTAGTCGTTGCTGGCGGAACCAATAAAGACCCCGGTGTCTGACCCTCTGAAGTCCTGGGGCGAATACCCAGCGTCTTCGATGCAGCTCCATGCAAGTTCAAGCATGAGCCTCTGCTGAGGATCCATATACACAGCTTCACGTGAGGAGATATTGAAAAACTTGGCATCGAAAGCGTCCACATTCTCCAGAAACCCTCCCCATCTACTCACAGTGGAGTTAGGCCTGGTTGCATCTGACGAATAGTAGTCGTCTACGTACCAACGGTCTTTTGGCACTTCCTTAATAGAGCTCTTTGAACTGGCAAGGTTATTCCAGTAAGCATGATAGTCCTCAGCATCTGGAAACTTGCAGCTGATACCAACTATTGCAATCTTGGCCTCATTTCCGTCCTCGGACTTCCTGGCTTTGTATTGAATAACTTTGGGCATTTAGAAGCGCTCCCACATTTCAGCATTCAGTCGTTAACATTAATTCTTCAACGCTCGTTCTAATCAAAGCATCTAAGACTTGTAAATCCGAACTCACAAAAACAATGATTGGACGTACTTTGAATTTGTGTTACCGGAATATCGTATTTAAATATTTTGATACACGGTCTGCGTACGCTGGGTTGGCACATGACAGCCACGTATGTTTGCAGGAACGCTTTCCTGCTAATCCACAACGGCTAATCTAAAGTAGCCGTATCTCAGTAAATTCCAGAAGCAGAAAGCAATAAGTCTTCTGGTTCGAATTCTTCATAAACCAGAGATGCATTTGGCTCTATCTCAGAAACCACATCCATTACCTGGCTACCGATACATATTCTGTAATGCTTGCAATGATCACTTTGAATCCCAGGCAGTGCATCCAGAGAGTCCAGCCACTCTGAAGCTCCGGATACTGAGAGAGGCTGGGAAGAACATTTTGCCAGCGCCCCATTGGTCCTTGATTCCTCGATTGAATATCGATAATGAAGAGGGAAAGGTTCGAACTTGATCTCAAGCTTGCTGCTCTCTTTGAAGTCACCCGATATGTAGATGCTCAACGAAGATGCATTTGTATCAAAACGAAGTCCGTCGTAGTCATAATCCACTTCACTTAACTTTTCGAAAGTATTCACCAATGCATACCTCCTCTTAACTCGGTAGGTTTGAGCGATTCCGCTCACTTATGGAGACTTACTATTGGTTACTGCCAACTAGGACTTTCTACTGCAAACACGAAATTTGCGGATTGCTACTGACGTCAGTCAATTAAACTTTGTGTGTATAATTCCTTTTAACTCAATAGCCACTAGTCGGCATGTAACGACTATACAAATGAGTCTCACACAAAGTTATTTTGGTGCGTACTACCACTTCTTCTAGGTGGCTCGCACTCAATGAGAGAAATTCAAGAATTGGGTTTTGAAGGTTGGAGATTTACCCACACGGTAGCTATAGAAGTGCGAGCAAGAAGTGGATCGAATTCTTCCAGGTGTCTATTACTGCAGCTTGAGTTAATAATTTCCGATTACGTTCCTGCTCCTGGCGACAGCTTCCAGGTACTTGTAAATCAATAACCCAGCCACGAAGAAGACAGCCGAGTTAAGAACAACAATAATCAAATGCATTACTTCAAGTTGAGAATTCTGCAATATGACATTCTTGGTCATTCCGATTGCAGGGTAATACGGAAACAGATTCATCAGACTGTTGTCACCTATGTCCAGAATCGGAACAGTCAATACCAGCAATATCGTTCCCATAATTACGTTTGTCGCATAAACATAAGCCTTCCCCATCTGTAATCTCAGCCCGCATATTACAAATCCAATTCCAAGAATGGATGGAACTGACAACAACAGAACAAGAAGCAATGTAAGATAGTCCAGGCTTGGCCAGCGGCCTAATAACTGAATTGCAACCACAGCTAACATAACGGTAAATACAATTGTGTGGAAGGTATAGGCCAACACTCTGGTTGTTATAATCAGCGGCAAGGAATTGCGAGAAATTAACAGCTGCTGAATGAACCCATCAGCACCCATTACTTCGATTGTATTTACGGCAGAGTAATAAATCAGAGTCCCGTAAACCCAAAGAATATACCCGACCAAAAGCTCGTCCGCCAAAGCAAAAGGTTCTTTTACGGGCACAGACCCTATCAGCCAATAACAGATTACAACTAGCACAAGAGTACGAAAAACGGCAAATGAAACGATATCAAACCAATAACGCCTGACATCCAGCAACATATTTGCATTTTCATTCACTAACAGGGGAAGCAATCTCATACGTAACCACCATTAATTCTTTGTCTTCTCGCAGTTCAAAATATATCAAAGCTTCAACTAAGAATCGGAAGGCCAGTGATATTGTTTAGCTATTCTGAGACTGTCATAAAATGATCTGATTTAACATCAATTTTCATCTTAATATGCCTCAAACTGATCGCCCCAAATATTAAATCAATGTTTAAGAATTAACTTCAAAATTCAAAAATGATCTGTGATATCAATCAATTTGTCCTCATAACGCTGTTTTACTGAATCAAACCATCAAATCCCTCGACGTTTCCGTCGTAGCTTACGCATCCTTCTTCAATCAGAAGAACACGATCACATAGACCTTTTAAATATCCAGCGTCATCGGTTGCTATCAACAAGCACTGAGATTCGTCATCAATTGACTGGTCCAGAATTTCCTGCAAATAAGGGAGAGATAAAGTAGAAAGCGACTCCTCAGGGGTATCGATAATTATCAGCCGAGGATTGTGAATAATCGCACATATAATCGCTGCCCGCTGCCTATATCTTAAAGATAATGTCCCTATTTCTTCATCTCGAGATTCTTCCAGCCCAAATCTATGAAGCAGTTTCTCCAGCTCCTTCGAACAATCCTGCCTACTCATTCCTCTTAAAACACCAAGGTACAGCGCATTTTCAACCACGCTCATTCTGTGATTCAAATTGCCGTCGCCCTCAAGAATAATACCAATCTCATCGCCACAATTAACTTGTTTTAACAGCGACTTTCCTTGCAAACATATTTGACCGGAATCCCAGCTCGTTAGCTTACATATAGATCGTATTAAAGAGGATCTGGTCACATCTTCTCCTCCCAGTATTGCAAGCCGTTCACCAACATTTGCGGTAAAACTTATTCCATCAAGTACTTTTCGTCCTTTGAGTGACTTTACAAGATCCTTTACTTCTAACATTCTCAATTCCCATCTTTCATTGAACAGGTAAGTCCGGTTTAACAATTCCATACATCAGCGCTTTGGCAACTGCGTGCTGACGATTGCTGGCGCTCAGCTTTTCCATGCTATTCTTCAGATGAAAATTTGCTGTACTTACTGATACTTCTATAATTTTGGATATTTCCCACGCTGTTTTCCCTTCGCATGCCCAAAAAAGACATTGCTTTTCTCTTTTAGTCAGCTTGAAGTCGTTGTCGCCATCGGGCTGCTGCGTCTTCATTGTTTCCGACTGACCAAGAATGCAAGTGCGCAGCCAGGGAACCAGAACCAGTGCTTTCTTGAGTTCTTTATCCGTTTGTTCACTCGTTCTGTTTGAAGAGAAACTCAATAGAACATAGTCTCCCGCAGGTGATTTGAATGAAAATGAGACACCGCTTAATTGCCCATTCGCATTAATCAACTTGAAGAAGTCCTGATAATGCTCCTTCTTATATAGATCCAGCTCAATCAGCTCATCCCATCGTATCGGGGTGGAATTTGAAATTGCGTAGTGAAGCATTGGATCCACAAGGTACAACTTATTTTTTTTGTACTTAGTGGCCCATTCATCTGCTTGCGTTGTATTCACCAGCACGTTGAAGCACGTGAGTGATGTTGGACTACATACGCACATGAAGTAGTTATCAAATCCCAGAACATCAGTAATCATCGGCAATCTAAGCTCAGGGCTTTCAACGTTGATTATTTGCTCCAACTGTTGAATGGTCTCTTCGTAGCCCGACCCGATTGAATCCACATTAATCTCTTTAGATGCGAAGCTCATTTGATTCCGCTCCTATATAGATGCTGTTTTCTTTAAGGATACTTTTGTATTGCTTGCAAGATTCGCGAACCATTCTGCTACTCGACATAAGCCCTTCATCGAGGATCTTTAATGAACTGTCGTGCTCTTTACAATTTGACGCTCGCGCTTTTATAGCTTCAAATCTCAGCCGTTCATTAGAATGCTTAGAGGAGATATCTTTTAGGATTTGTTCACTGCCCTCTGGCTCGAGCATCGCTGCGGAGTAGATTAGTGCCTGCAGCCTGTTCTCACCCAATATCGATTTGATTTTTGATGATCTGATATCAAACTCGTACTGGTTCTTGTATGCAGTGTTTCTGTTTATTTCTACCAGGTTTAGAGAGATCGACATACTTTCTGGAGGGTGTTGTACGTGTACGTCCTTGTGAGCCCTATATAGCATCACATCTCCTGCTCTGAGGTACTCCTCTCCGCAGTATTTTAGGTCTACTACTTCGCCCACAAACCCCGCGACTGAATCATGGTCATACTCATACAAGTCAGTTCTATATCCAGGCCCAAGATATCCAACAGTCAAAAAGTTGAAATTGTGGTCATGGCCCAGCCCATATGAAAATGCACTTGCCCCGCTGCTTCCATAAACGAAGTCGTTTTCAGAAGGCCAGAAGTTAGCCCGGATCATGTATTGCTTTTTCTGATCCAGACTTAACAGTATTACTTGAGGAACATAGTTATTCTCAAGCCCGATATTGGACAGGTCTTCCTCAAGCTCCCTCATTACATAGTCTGCGAGGAAAGACTTATTGTTGGAAAGCGCTTTCAGCAAAGGAGCTACTTCTCTGTATGATTGCTGGTCTGCAGGATCAAAATTTGCCTGCTCAAGTTGTTCAATAAATTCATCCAGAGCTAAAGATCCACATTCATCGACATTTATCTTGATTGACATAATTAAGTCCTCCCTACGCAAAACTACAGTTAATTAGTTGCCATGTTTCTTCTGCGGCATTTCTGACTAGATCACTTGGATCCAGAGAAGCCATTTTTTCCAGTGCAGTTAATGACTCGTTAGTATCGAGCGCGATCAGCTCCCGCATGATGTGCCATCTGACCTGGGCATCAGGATGCGAAAGATATTTCTGAAGCAGGCTGAACGAATCAGCTCTTCCCAAGAGTCTTAGCAGAGTCGAATACATCAAGACTCTTGATGAATTTAGTGACCCATGGCACTGCTCTATCAAAGTGCAACTGCTTTTATCGTATTCCCGGACTAAAGCGTTTTCGTCTGGTAGAACAACTGCCTGAATAACTACTATAGAATTCGAAGCCGATTCGAAGGCGAAGGTCTCAATGTTCCCGTCCTGCACCAGAATCTGGCCATCATGCACTTTCAGTGATCCGGCATCTTGACAATGCTGAGCACCAGCTTCGGAACATCGCCACATTCCTATTTTGCAATCCCCGGACTTTATAAATTTCGTAATTATTGTCTGACCAGGGAATACCAGGATTGCATCTTGTTCATTTTCAAGAAGGTTGGCGTCAAAACAGTTTAGAGTTATCTGAAGCTTTTTATGGTTAAACAGCGTCAGACTTGAAACAGCACCCTTCTGATACCCTCTACAAGGAGGAAGGTAGCTTGTGTCTTCCCTGACTGCTTCCAGCCAGGGAATCACAAACTCTTTTCTGTCAGTCAGGTAATCAACCAGGCTGTAGGCAAGTTCAATAATTTCATCTGTATCTACCGAACTGCACTTAAGAGCTTCATTCAGAATTGAGAAATCACTTTCCAGATCGAAGCTTCCCGGGTGGTAGTTTTCTACACTCGCCACACTTCCTTTGAACTTCTCTTTGCATTCATTCAATAT
Source organism: uncultured Pseudohongiella sp. (assembly GCA_965227685.1). Classification (GTDB taxonomy): domain Bacteria; phylum Pseudomonadota; class Gammaproteobacteria; order Pseudomonadales; family Pseudohongiellaceae; genus UBA9145. The sequence continues at coordinate 1,746,791 of CBDDGA010000002.1, forward strand.
AAGGTTACAGTTGCTCATTATTCTTTGCCTCAGCTCTTCTAGTTAATTTTCAGACTCAGAAGGTGTTACCAACTAACAGGTACTGGTGAATCAATAACGCATTGAATCCCACCTACGAAGTTGAGATGATGGCTTCTGGCCATAGCTGTTTTAATTTCAAGTTCGGGCAATGCCATGATGTTGAAGTTTGGGTTATTTTCCGAGGCTCTCATTTCGTGCTCCTTAAGTTTCAATTAAAAAGAAATTTCGTCGTCTATCACGACGTTTAAATTGAAGATTTGTTTTTTTTAATCTTCAGTAAGGAGTATATGTATCCGTACCACGAAATATCCGGCTATATGACTAATGGTGATATTCGAGGATGAGCGGTATATAGGCGCGGATGTGCGTATTTGCCGGATAGAGAAAATCACCTGCTTTCGCCTGAAAGGCTGATTCCTGCTGGCATTGCGGGACTATGCTGAGCAGATATTTCCTGTTGAACGGAGTGCCAAATTGGAGGCATTTGTAGGGTATGGCGGGGCTTGTGCCGTTGTGAAATACGGCATATAGATTCAGGCCGGACTAGCTAAAAAGGTCCGGTCTGGGCATCTAGGTCATGTGCTTTTAGATGATGTAAGGAAAGTAGGCTTTATCCGAATAACCTACAAAATTTGACAGGAGCCTTGACGGAATGAATTCCATATTAAGACTTCATGCGGGAAACAATGATTAAAAATTAAACTCACAGTTTAAGCACATTTTTCATTTGTGCACTTTGTCTTCTTGAAACTGAAACCTCTTCCCCACTGCTCATGACTAATACATAATTTCCGTTTTCAGTAGATTCCACTTTTTTGACTTTACTTAAGTTCACTATCGTGCCTCTGTTAGCACGAAAGAATAACTCCCTACTGAGTCTGTTTTCGATATAACTCATTGTATGTTGAGCTACTATATTTAGGTCCTTTCCCTTAATTTTGACGTAATTACCAATCGATACAATTGTCTCTATTTGTTTAGGAGTGAATAATTGCGATTTCCCACCATCGTTTATCAATATGGGTTTTTCCATATTTACAAGATTTGAGCTACTCCGATCACTGGCTCCCCCAGCCCGAGATCTATATTTGTCCAATGCCTGACCTAACCGGTTTAATTCTACTGGCTTGTGTAGGTAATCAATAGCGTTTACGTCAAAAGCTTCTAATGCATGACTAGGATCAGCCGTGCAAAAAATAATCATGCAATTTTCCTTGGCAATTAACCCAGCCAGGTGGAGCCCTGTGATTTCAGGCAGACCAATATCTAAAAATAGTAAATCAGGCTTAATTTCCCGTATCTTGCCTATTGCATCCTTCGCGTTGTCTGCCTCGAATTCAATCTGAATATCATCAAACATCCCAAGCAATCGTCTCATCTCACTCCGCGCTAATGGCTCATCATCCACTATAGCGACTCTTATAATATCTGCTGATGTCACGGCTAGATTCCTCAGTGATCCACAGGTATAAATAATTCTGTATGAACGAATTTGTCGTTTTGATAGATTTTTAGTTTTGCGCTACTACCATAGAGAAGCCTGAGTCGTTCTTTGCAATTATCAAGCCCTATCCCAAGCCCTTTACTTTCTTTATCCAGTCGTCCTTCATTTACTATGTCGATCTGAACTCCGTCCTCGTGCATTGTGCTTCCGAGCTGCAGTAGCCCTCCCTCAATCCTCTTGCTAATTCCATGCTTCACTGCATTTTCCACAAGTGTTTGTAAAAACATCGGAGGGATCTTGATATCTAATGATTCAGCACTCCAGTCCCTTTCAATTTTCAATCTGTTCTCAAGCCTGACTTTTTCGAGGTCAAGAAAACTGTCAACTATTTCCAATTCATCTTTTAGTAGAATTAACTCATGTTGCTGCTCTAACGTATTGCGCAGAATTACTGAAAGTGCCGAGATCATTTCCGATGCCCGGTCCTTATCTACATAGATCAATGATCGAATATTGTTCAGTGAGTTGAACAGAAAATGAGGATTGAGTTGTTGGTTCAGAAGCTTCAACTCTGCAATCTTCTGTTGCATCCTGAGAGCTTCATTTCGATATCCCATTTCCCTATTCCTGTTCCAGGTTTTCAACCCCCAATAAATGCCTCCCCAGCTTAGATAGATTACCCACATAAAAAGACTGCTGCGAAACACTCTGAATGGAAGAGCAGATGCGACTGGCCCAAGTTCCTGAAATGCATTCAATAAGGCCTCTGGCGGAGGAAGGACAGTGTCAACGAGTGCCAGAATGGGAATCTCAATCAGGCTGGCACCAAGTGCAACTATAAAGGTTGCAGCAATAGCTCGCTTCCAGAATTCGGGAATACTCAACTCTATCCACTTCTGGCTTTTAAACCATAAACGCAATAAATGGCTTCCTGTAAATCCCAACAGCGCTATATAAACCCCAACTATCAGCAGGCGGTCTGCTGACTCTATTCCTTGTGCATTTAGGCGGTTACTGGGGAGAACAAATAGAATATAGATAGCCAGAAAACCCAGCCACCCCACTGCCTGACACCACCAGTAGTACCTGGTAAGCGACAAGTCGAACTCAGATTTATCTGGATCAAGCATATACAGTAAGATTTAAACCGATCTGAAGCTTTCAGGGTTCTATGATATTAGTGGGCTACAGAGAAATCTACTCAATTGGTCCTATGATCCAGACACTACTTCCTATTGCGCTAATCCCTCCACTTCCTGGAGATAAGGGCTGACCTTATTGGATTATCCAATTGCCAGAGCTCGAGCCAGGACCTTTTCCGTCTTGCTAATCAGGTTTGCAGTTAAACCAACCATCACTCCTCATAAACCTGTATGAACAACTAAAGCCGAGCAATTAGGCACTTTGAACTCAAATAATTATCTTAGCGAGATGCACAAGAAAGCGACTTACGCTGCCGGGACCCCCAGTTGGATATAGCCTCTTTGGAAACCCACATCGGATTCGAAGTAATCAAGGCGGACCTCCGGTTCAACCGAACTGGAATTCTGTAGATTGCCACATTAACGAGGGTAAATTCTGCCGAAAACTGGACAACCCGCCCATAGTGGCGCACAGTCTGAATAAGCCATCACAGCCATACCCATGAACAAAAACAAACTAATTCACGGGAGTAAACAATGGACAGACTCGACAAAGACGGTACTCGACTACCCATCAAGATCGACAGCACTTCCAACGGCGAATATGAACCTATTCCAATTGACGAAGTAAATGAACTCGGTAACAAATCAGCCATGGAACAGGCAACTGAGAATGCTAAACGTAAAGGTCAGTCTCGCCGGGAATTTCTGGTATCCAGTTGTGGTGCTGCCAGCACTCTATTGGCCATGAATCAGGCCAATGCCTATCACGGTCGCACCGGTGGCTTTTTCGATCTGCGCGATGAAAGTGCACTGGATGATGATTCCGCCCTGGCTCAGGTTGGTGGAGGTGAGTTCATCTTCGACGTACAGGGACACTACGTAAACCCGGAAGGAGACTGGCTAAGCAGAATTCCACCAAGTGCTCGTCCCTACGCCGGTATGCAGAAGGCTTCCTGTGAAGTAGCAAATACCGGAGGCGATCGCGGATACCTGGGTTGTCTCGGCCAAAGTGAATTCATCAAGGACATATTTCTGGATAGCGACACCGATATCATGGTGTTGTCATTTGTGCCCTCCACCCGGGAAACGGAGCCAGTCACTATAGAAGATGCAGACGAAACCCGCCGTATTGTTTCTGAGCTAGAGGGCAGTAAACGTCTGATGATCCATGGCCGGGTAAATCCAAACCAGGAGGGTGACCTTGAAGCGATGGACGAACTGGCAGAAAACTGGGATATCTCGGCATTCAAGACCTACACACAATACGGTCCGGGTGGAATCGGTTTCTTCCTCAGCGATGATGTAGGAAGAGAGATGATTGAACGGGCTCGCAGTCTTGGGGTGCGCAATATCTGCGTCCACAAGGGTCTGCCTTTTGGCCCCCGTTCCTATGAACACAGTCAGTGTTCAGACATAGGAGTTGTTGCTAAAGACTATCCTGATATGAATTTCCTGATCTATCACTCAGGGTTCGTTGCCGGCAATCAGGAAGAGCCTTTTGTTGACGGTACCGGCCGCGATGGCGTGGATACACTCATCCAGTCACTGGTAGACAACGAAATAGCTCCAAACTCCAATGTCTATGCGGAACTTGGTAGCACCTGGCGTTACCTGATGCGCGATCCCGACAACGCAGCGCATGCTCTGGGCAAGATGTTCCGCTACTGCGGAGAAAACAATGTGCTATGGGGCACCGATTCCATCTGGTATGGCTCGCCACAGGATCAGATTCAGGCATTCCGCACTTTCCAGATATCGGAGCAATTCCAGGAACAGTACGGTTATCCGGAAATTACGCCTGAGCTGCGGGCTAAGGTGTTTGGTTTGAACGCAGTAGGTCCGTATGGCATAGATGAAGCTGAAGTCCGGGCACTCACTTCAACCGATATGGTTGCCACAGAGAAACTGGCTTATCTGGAAGACCCCCAGCCAAACTTTTTGACCTACGGACCAAAGAATCGCAGAGAATTTCTAAATTTTCTCAAGTGGGGAGGTTAATCGACCCCGGAGGAAAAGGGTCACCGCTTCAGGATTCGCGGAGACCCATTTTCCGCGCAACCGTCTTAGCTGTTACGATTTTTTAGTCTGCGTCATCAATGGTAAACAGCTGGGTATTGCCTCCTTTGGCAACGATGTTGTCGGTTCGCGTTTTTTCCGCAGCAAAGCGCAGTAAATAATTCGGCCCGCCCGCTTTGGGCCCCGTTCCCGACAGCCCAAGCCCGCCAAAGGGGTTGACCCCGACTACCGCACCCACCATGTTTCGATTGATATAAGTGTTTCCCACCCTGGTGGATTCGAATATTTCCCGGGCAAAGCCATCGATGCGACTGTGAATGCCAAGTGTTAATCCGAATCCCGATGCATTGATATCATTAACGACTTTGGGGAGTTCACTTATCTTAAAGCGGATGACATGCAACACAGGTCCGAAGACTTCCTTCTCCAGCTGAGAAAGTTCTTCTATTTCCCATACCTGGGGCGCGACGAAGTGCCCGTCAAGATGTTCATCACCCAGGGTGCAACTAGCCAATAACCTGGCTTCGCGCGTCATTCGATCGGCGTGACGCTCAAGCATATGCTTTGCTTCCTGATCAATCACCGGTCCTATGTCTGTGTGTAATGAAGATGGATCTCCGATATTCAGTTCCCTCATGGCCCCCATCAGCATATCGATGACGACATCGGCAACATCTTCCTGCAGATACAGTACACGCAAAGCACTGCAACGCTGCCCCGCGCTTTGAAATGCAGAAGTTATTACATCATCTACTACCTGCTCGGGTAGTGCTGTTCCATCTACCAACATGACATTGAGCCCGCCGGTCTCAGCGATAAATGGCACGATAGGACCATCTCGCATAGCTAACTGCTGGTTAATTAGTCGCGCTGTTTCGGTGCTTCCGGTAAACGCAACCCCGGATATTCGCTGATCTGAAACCAAGGCACCACCTACAGCCGCACCGTCGCCCGGTAACAGATGAAGTACATCACCGGGCACCCCGGCCTTCAGGAAGAGTTCTACTGCGCGGGCTGCAATCAAAGGAGTCTGTTCGGCCGGTTTGGCGATTACCGAGTTACCGGCTACTAATGCAGCCGCTACCTGACCTACAAAAATAGCCAGAGGAAAATTCCAGGGGCTGATGCAGAGAAACACACCTCTACCTATATAGCTGAGCTGATTTTCCTCTCCAGTGGGACCAGGTAGTAGAACGGGAGTAGCAAATTGCACTCTTCCCTGTTGGGCATAGTAGCGACAAAAATCTACAGCTTCCCTTACTTCGGCAACCCCATCATCGATGGTGCGCCCCGCTTCAGCCACCAACAGACTCACAAGTTCAGGAAGTTTAGTTTCCATCAAATTGGCTGCACGCTCCAAACTGGCGGCGCGGCTATCGGCGCCAAGGCTGTTCCATTCGAAGTACGCTTTCGCGGCCAGCTCCAGTGCTGTTTCGATATGCACCGTGGTTGACTCGACCACATGGCCGACGACCAGCTTATTCTTTGCAGGGTTATGAATCTGCCTAGAATCTCCGGAATTAACCTGACCTCCGATCATCGGTGACGAAGCGAACTCTCCATGCTTAAAACTCTGTACAGCCTCAAGCAGACGATCCACATCGATAGAATTAGAAAGATCGATTCCGAGCGAATTGATCCAGGGGCGGTCTTCGTTATCATAAATATTTCGCGGTAATGGAATTCCGCCATGACGCAACGAATTGACGGAGGCGATTTCGAGTTGCGGATCTTGCACCAGTTCATCTGGGGACACCTGGGCATCGAGAAATCGATTTACAAATGAACTATTGGCTCCATTTTCCAGCAGCCGTCGCACCAGATAGGGTAAAAGGTCCTTATGATTGCCTACAGGAGCATATACTCGAACAGCTATATCCGATCGATCCAGAGTGACTTGCTCGTAGAGCAACTGCCCCATTCCATGAAGCCGTTGAAACTCGAATGACTGCCCTTTTTTGAGTAACGCCTGAATCAATGCCACTGTGTGAGCGTTATGGGTAGCAAATTGAGGATAGATTTCACGAGGATTTGCCAACAGCTTTTGCGCACAAATCTGATAGGAAAGATCAGTATTCGCTTTTCGGGTAAACACTGGATAGTCGCGCAGTCCCAGTTCCTGTGCATGTTTTATCTCACCATCCCAATAGGCGCCCTTTACCAGTCGAACCATCAATCGCCTGCCTGAATCCTTTGCCAGCTGTACCAACCAATCAGCGATAGAAGTTGCTGACTTAAGGTAGGCCTGCAAAACAAACCCCAAGCCATCCCAATCAGTTAACTCAGGATCACGCGCAAGCGCTTCAAACACATCTAAAGATATATCCAGGCGGTCCGCTTCTTCTGCATCGATACTAAAACTAATGTCCCCTTTTTTCGCCATCAATGCCAGTTGCTTTAGTCTGGGAAACAGCTCACTCAAGACCCGGTTCTTTTGACGATATTCATAGCGGGGATGCAGGGCGGATAGTTTGACGGATATACCGTTGTTTGTTTTCAGACCATCGGAACCTGGCTTCTCGCAGATCGCATCTATGGCCTGAGCATAGGAATCAAAATAACGCTTCGAGTCTTCTCCAGTACGAGCACCTTCTCCCAGCATGTCGAAGGAAAAGCATGCGCCCAACGACTCATCCTCTCTACTCTTCCGTATTGCCTCATCGATCGTGCGACCAAGTACGAACTGCCCACCCATAATGCGCATGGCCTGTAACACGGCATGGCGCACGACAGGTTCTCCAAGCACATTGACTACTTTCTTTAACCAGGAACTGGTATCACTTACGGTGTCTTCATCAAGGCTCACAATCTTACCGGTGAGCATCAACCCCCAGACAGAAGCGTTCACGAAGCTTGAATCCGAACGACCCTGATGAGAAGCCCAATCGCCAGATGCGATTTTTTCTGCGATCAGTCTGTCTGCCGTTTCTTCGTCAGGCACCCGCAGCAAGGACTCCGCCAGACACATGAGCGCAATTCCTTCCTTGTTGGAGAGTCCGAATTCCTGAAGAAAAGAGTCCAGAGTTCCTGCTCTGTGCCTCTGCTGCCGACAGCGTTCCACAAGACTCACGGCAGCAATGCGGATGCCCTCTCTCTGGGATTCATTTAAACGGGATGCTGCAACGAGGTTCTGAACGACATCCGTTTCATCAGCGCGCAAAAGTTCGGAAATTTGCACTCTTAATTTATTTTCAAATAGATTCGATGTCATTATCGGCTCACAAAAATTCGGAGAGTCGAGCCGTAGCGCATTTAAAGTTGCCAGGCTGATTAATGGACCAGGACATAAGCCATATTTAAGAAAATGCCAGGCAAGTAGTCTTTCATTGGCTTGAATCGACAGCCTACTTTGCCCCTGTCTATTAAGTTGATACTTCTGGAGCTCAGGAACCGAACTTATTTCTTAATCGGGTCATTTTCCATTCAATTATGAATAGCCCTAATCCCAAAATCATAAAAAAGATGCCTACGATCATAATTAGCCGATTTACAGAATTTGGGATGGTCTGGGAATCTATGAATGTAAACATCCGGGTTCCCATGCTTCCTCCCGCTACACTATTTCCATAGATATCAGTTGTATCACTGGGTATCGAGTCCTCTTCTATATAAAAAGTTCCCCGAAAAGTAGCACTCACGATTTCGATGAACTCCCGGCGGGATCCCAATTCCAGTTCTTTCTCGCTACGAACTTCGCCGAGCATGCGGTCATACTGGGTTTTAGCAGCTTGTGTTTGCCCGCCAACTCTCGCTCTTGCCATGTCACCAATTATGCTTCGCCTGTCTTCAAACAGGTTCTGCGGTTCTTCAGGGTAGACCAACCCTTCCGATTGATAGACATAGAATTCTTCATTGATTACACGCATGTCGCCTGCGAACGCCAGAGCAACACCCAACGCAAGACTGATAGCCGCCACTAACAACCAGTTTCTGGCATCATTGACAATTTGGAATTTCTTCTCCTGCAACATCCCACGTACTTCCGGCAAGGATGCAAGGCTATTGCGCACATATACAGGGTCCAGTTCCTGTAGCAACTCGTCCAGCGATAGCTCAAATGTCTCAGCGATACTATTTAGCAAATCGCTGGAAGGAACACTCTTGTCATTCTCTATTTTGGACAACCAGGACTGCTCTATCCCCAGACGTTCAGCCAGATCTGGCTGAGTCCAATCTCGCTCCTGTCGTAGCTGTTTTACCTTCTCTCCGAATAACATAGTTGCGCTCTCCTGTAGTTAAGCTAGCGCCATTACCGGTTATTCTTCAAGGAATAAATAGCGAAATATCAGCAAATATTGGGGAATTTATGGGGAGGCCAACCAGGAGAATGCAAACCAGGTACTGGGCAATCTTTGAAAACGAAGAAGGATATCAGGAAAACAGGAAGAGAGAAGATAATCAGATTGCATACAAAAGGAGCAGCAACCCTCGCATTGAAGCGATGGTCCTGCCCCTTCTGGGCTCTCAGAATTTAGAATCCGAAGCGGACACTCAGCTCGTAGGATCTTGGATCCCCAAAGATCCATTGATTTGGCACATAAGGTGCCAGAACATAGTCATCTTCGTCTGACAGGTTGCGGCCTCGCAAGGTAACTGTCACGTCGTCCGAAACCAGCCAGTTAACACTGGCATCGAATACAGTGTAGGCAGGTAATTCTTCGGTATTGCCGTCGTTCGCAAACCTTGAATCCACGTAACGGAAGCCACCACCAATCTGAACATTGGGCATCACTGACCAGTTCAACCACAAATTACTGGTTTGTTCAGGAACATTCCGAGGAGCATTTCCGGCCAGAGAGACACCACCGGAATAGAACTCATCGAACTCAGCATTGATAAATGAAGAATTGAAATCCACACTGACGTTGTCTGTCGGATTTAGCCGCAACGTCACTTCGAAACCATCCGAACTCTGTTGCCCTATTTGCTCGGTAATTGCCGAGGCCGGTCTGCGAGTTAAGATATCTTCTTTCTCTATATCAAAGTACGCCAGGGTGTACTCCGCGCGTCCATCAAGAAATTGCTGCTTCAATCCGATCTCGAATTGTCGGCCTGTTGCTAAATCAAAGTTTGCATTGCCCGCACTGATTGAGATTGGTGAGGTCACTGGATCAGCCGCGGTACTGGCCTGAGCATAGATGCTGGTACTCTCACTGGGTTGATAAACCAACCCGGCACGCCAGGTGAACTCGGAAAAATCGGTAGAGAACGCTGAGGCCGGGTTACCACCTATCGCCAGGTCGAATCGATCAAAATCGATGTCATCGTAACGGACTCCTAATACCAGGCTAAGGTTGTCGGACAGGCTCACCGTATCATCAGCAAAGATAGCAAACTGTCGGGTGTCTGTTTGATAGTCGAGAATAGTTGGGATGGCAGCCTGAGGTAGTAGCCCGGGATCAAAGCCAAACACCGGCACGCTGTCTCCCACACCGAAACCACCGGTGGAGAAGTTATTCAGATAGTTCAGATCGATATCATTGATTTCAGCACCAATGCTAAAAGAATTCTCAGCGCCACCTAAATCCGAATCGATCAGGAAATCGAAACGCGTTCCCACCTGCTCCTGGTCATGAATAATGCCCAGGTAGAATGCCCTGTCGATCTGATTGGTGGCTGCGTCATAGGAATATTCCTCCAGGTTTTGCCACTCCCGCATTGCATCCAGCAGATAGGTATCACTGCGAAAGGTGACATTCGGCGCCAGGTTCCATTCAACGTGCACCCGGGACCAGGTATCTTCATACTCCACTTTACCATCGGCAAAGTTGTAGTTGTTTTCGCGATGGGAGCGACTGGCCTCGCCGTTAATCAGCGGCGTGCCCCAGTAAGGAGCCGCTTCTATATCGGCGTAATCCAGACTGAAGCGAACACTCAGGTCTTCATTGGGTTGAAATAGCAAAGAGCCTGCCCAGACGTCCCGCTGCTCATCTGCCCTGTCGACAAAACCATCTTCCTCCTGATGGGCGCCATCCAGTCGGAATGCCCACTGGTCAGAAAGCTCGGCCCCTCCGCCTAAGGCTACTCGTCGCATGCCAAAGCTGCCAGCGGCAACATTTCCAACAAATTCAGTACCCCCGAATTCGGGCTTCTTGGGGACGTAGTTAATAGTAGTACCCAGCGCACCAATACCATTTATTACCGAGCCAGCCCCTCGCAACACTTCCACACGATCCAGAGTCCATGTATCAGCCGGGAAGGTAACGGTTCCGGCTGTTATATATAGACGTGTGCCATCGTAGGTATAAATTGTTGATCCATGACCATTAAAGCCACGGGATGAAATTGACGTACCACCATTACCCGGGCTCGCACTGGCGGAGACCCCAGCGGTTCGGGTTACAGCGTCAAGAGCACCATAATCACCCTTGGTGGCAATTTCATCACGGCTGATGATGTCCACACTCGCGGGCAACTCAAAACTGGATAATCCAAGTCTGCTACCAGCACCGTTATCAACATTGAGCCTGATAGCACCCACCCCTCCCTGACCAGTGACAACGATCTCCTCAACAGCCTGTTGAGCGAATGAACTTGTGCTCGCCATCGCACAGATGGCACCGATCGCGACTGAGAGTTGAGATATGTTTCGAATTGGGTTCGGGGGATACTGCAATGTCATAGACTTCTCTCCATTAGGCACCGCCCAGGGCAAGCGCCTTCCTTCATGGGTTTTGGGCAAAAGCGGCAATACTAATGAGGTTTACCGGCAGGAGTTAAGTTTCAGACTTGTTTATTAACGTTAAATTACAGGTATCAAAGCCTATAAATCGTTGATAATTGATCTTTTTCCGGTTGCGGATAGAATCAGCGAGGTTTTATCTATCGACCCTATCTAAGTAGTCATTAGTGAGAAACATGTTTTGAAAATACGGACATTTATTACAGCCCTAAGTATTAGCACCTTATTGAGCTTTTGCAGCAATGAGGATGTGGAATGGATAGAAGTACCTCTGGAAGAGAATACCTTCTTTCAGGAAGAAACGATGGTTCGCACTGACACCATTGAGATTCCACTATTTGCTGGCTCCGATCTGGAATACAAACTGAACATGCAGCTTGGGAATTCGGTCTCCTACAATTGGACAGCCAGGAACCTTGAAAACGGCGAAGATTTATTGATCGAATTCCACGGACACACGATTCGTGAAGGTGATGAGCCTGGTGACGTCATGTTTTACAAACGACACCGATCGGATTCAGGGGCAGGATACATGGTTGCGCCATTTGATGGTATCCATGGCTGGTACTTCGCTAATGAATCCAATCAGGATATTTCAATCATTCTGAATGTATCCGGCTTCTACGAACTACTGTGAAGTTCAAACCCGCTTTTGATACGTGCCATCCAGTTATGTGGGATCAGGATGGTTTCGATTGTAGTAGTAACCACCGTTTATTGACTTTTTAATACGCCAGAAATGATGCTGGTAATCTTTCTTTCTGAAGTAGTGTGTAATTATCGATCGCCGATTCTTGTCCGGATCGAGAATCGGAGTACCACCATGGACAAGCTGTCCATGCCAAATAAGAACATCACCAGGTTCTGCAAAAAACTGTTTTGGGGCAACACCAAGCTTCTGCAATTCACCCTTAAGATAGACATGAAAATGATGCATTTCTGAATCAATTGCATTCATTTTACCGTTGCTAAAATAGTACGGGGGAATCTCGTGACTGCCGGGAAAGTATCGAACTGGTCCGTTACTCTCATCCACATCATCGAGAGCTATCCATGAAACAACAAGTTTGTTTTTCTTCCGAGGTGGCGTGTAGAGTGTATCAGTATGATCACACTGCTGTGCTCCATAACCCAAATTCAGTGTATTACATACAAGAGGCTCTCCATCTAGTAGCTCTGAAAGAATCATACGCAAGTCTTTGTCTAGCACGAGCGATCTGATTTCTTCTGATTCTAAATATAAATCATTAATCTTGTAGGGATGAGTTCTTGCTTCATTGGATATTCCGGAAAGCAACACTCGTTGATAGCGAGAACTTTCTAGATATGCATCTATAGTCAAGTTAGAGTTCGCCAATACTGTGCGATCCCAGACCCGATCCAGGAAATGGTTAATAGAATCCACTTGAGTTCGGCTAAAAAAACCTCGAAGGATCAAGTAGCCATTGGTTCCCCAATGGCTGGTATCTAGAGTGTATTTGTCTGTGAGTACTTGCATGACTTCAATAAGAAAAGCTGCGTGAGGCACTATATAGTGCCCTGGTAAGGATACTAATAGTTTAATAGCTTAACGAAAGTTCCTCTACAAGGCCTCGTGTCTAAAGTTATTAGTGCCCTCCTCTATGCGTGTCGTAAAAAGCGCAGAACTGAATATATAAGGTGCCTCACTGCTGTGGGAACAGCCGCTTTGTACCAGGAGCAGACAATCAGGTTGGAAATCTCGGCGACATTGGCTCCAGTCCGATTCGGGATGAATTAGCCACAAAACTAATTAAGTGGTAGTTGCCACAAAGAGCAAAAATTTCAAGCTGTTGTTCCAGCGTCCATGTTTGTTGAAATTTTTCGATAGTTTTTTCTTCAATCGATCCCTTCGAACAGAGCTGATCTACACATTCTATAAGTAGGCGTTCTTCGGGCTTCCAACAGCCCATGTCGCTATCGCCATTTCGTGTGGCGTTGATTTGCTCCTGTTCAAAATTCGCCGCTTTGCCGAACACCATCACATGAACACCCCATTCGTATTCGCAGTTCTTGTTGGCCGTTGTTCGCAGAATCACGATTTCCCGCTCTCTTATCGATAACGGGCTCTCCTTGTCGAGCAGATTCAGAGCTCCTTTTTTAGTTAAGAACCGCGTGCTGTTCGCAAACACTCTGAATAACTTAATGATGTATCCATCGCTGCCTTGAGGATATCGTGAAAGCGCCTCAGCAATTTCTGGTGAGTATGGAGGCTCGACTGCATCCAGGACGTATTTCATTAGCTCTCCCGTGCTACAATTTATGTAGCGAAATATTAAGCTACACAATATGTAGCGTCAAGGAGAGATATGAAAAAAACGAATAGCTCGGTAAGAGGATCTACCAGTGGGCGCCCGATAATGCGCCTCCTGGACGTACTTGGTAAACGCTGGACTCTCAGAATTCTCTGGGAATTACGGGATGAGAGCCTCACCTTTCGTGATTTGCAGAAGCGCTGCGATGACCTTTCCCCCACAAGTCTGAATCGTCGACTGAAGGAACTTCGGGACCTCATGCTGGTGGTCCATGGCGAGTCAGGCTACGAATACTCTGAAAAAGGCAAGGAGCTAGGCGAGCAGCTTCTGACTCTAAACCGGTGGGCGGAACAATGGGCGAAAGAAATATAGTCGCTTCGGGTCGATATCGGAAATTCGACAATTGCCTCGTAGCGTTTCGCGTCGACCGTCTAAGAAGTGCCAATAGCGGACATTTGAACCAATGCAGATTCCTCCTCATTAGCTCCAACAGAAAATTTTCAGAATTTGCATCTTTTTGGCTGCTTTAGCCCTCTGTATATAGACGGACTTCAATTTAAGCAGGTACTGGCAATGGCATCAGCTCGTTTCAAGATTTTGTTTATCTCTTTTTTCTTAACAAATTTTGCGGTAGCTGCCACTGAATCCGCAATTGAAACTGTGCCAGAAGCGGCGCAAATTGGATTATCTGAGCAGTTTATATTCCAGTCAGAGTCCGTAGGTGATGACTATTTGATTCAGATTGCTGAGCCAGTTTATTTCATTCCGCCGGAATCTGACGTTAGGGCTCCGGTGATCTATGTGGTCGACGGTTACGTTTTGTTCGGAGCGGTTAGCTCCGCTTCTCGAATGCTGGCTTTTGAATCACTGAGTGATTATGCATATGTTGTTGCAATAGGATATCCGACAGACGATCAGATCGAATTGAATAGGCTGCGCACTCGAGACTTGGTGCACGAGCCTATAGAAAACATTGCATTGGGTGCCTCTGGGGGCGGAGGTTCGGCTTTTGAGTCATTTCTAAACGATGAGCTTCGTTTATACATACAAGCTAACTACCCAGTCGACCCTGAACGCTCTGTACTCGTGGGCCATTCTCTTGGCGGACTATTTACAGCTACTGTCTTGAAGAATAGTCCAGATGCTTTCGATGGTTATGTCATTGGCAGTCCTTCAATGCAATTTGATGCCTCTCTGGCGACTGAAATCCATGCAATGGCGGGACAAGGACGTAGCCGTAGAGTTTTTATTGGAGTAGGAGAGCTTGAAACACAAATGATGGATGGCGTGGACTCATTGGAAAAAGCCTTCAGTTCGCCAAATTCCACATTCGACTTGCGACGGGTAACATTTGAAAACGAAACTCACACTTCAGTGATAGGAGTGTTGATTTCCCAAGGTTTACGACATGTCCTGTCTCCCGTTACGCAATAGCCAATGGCTATATTGCAATAAGTGATCTAGATATAGAGTATGTGCCTTACAAGTGTGGCTTTCGATTAGGAATTAAATGGGATGAGCTGGCAATCATCAGGGTTTTGGCTGCTTCTGGCAATTGTGTTTTTAGCACCATCTATAAGCTCTTGGCTAAAAGAAAGAGAACGCCAAAAAACACTGCGAGCTTCTATTCGCGAAGATGGCTCAATCGATCCTGAGATTCTCGCTTATTACACGAGGTTGCGGGCAGATGAATTTGCCGCTAGCAGAAAATCACGATGGCGGAGTATGACATTTGAACAAGCATTAGCCTGGGCAGTAATTGCACTATCTTTTATAGGTGGCAGCACAATCCTGGGGGTTGGTATTGCTATCTCCGGAATTGACTCTCTACAAATCGATTACGTGACGCTGGCATTAACCATAACTGCAACTTTTGGCGTGTGGGGCGCCGGGATATACATCGGCAATAATTTGAATAAGAGAGGCGGTAAAAATGATCCGCCCTCCATCAATTAATCGAAGGGAGCAGCTCCGGAGTGAGCCAGATACCATTGTCGTTAGTCTGGCTATGACTGGGGATGAAGCAGCTTTTACAGAATTGGTTGTACGGCAAAGTGCGAGTATACGAAACCTATTTCGGCGATTAAGCGGGAAGCGATCGCTGGCGGATGATTTGGCACAGATGACCTTTATCCAGGCCTGGCGGAAGATTGGTCAATTGAACTCTCCTGAGGCTTTTGGCCCCTGGCTACATCGCATTGCTATTAACATCTGGTTAGCTGAGACGAACCGTTCAGATTCACGAACTCATAAGCATCCCGAATTGGTTGAGACTCTGCCCGATCTCTCTCCCACGCCAGATCGCTCACTTGCGGGTTTGGATTTGGAAAAAGCGCTCACACAACTCAAGCCCGCCGAAAGACTGTGTATTGCGCTCTCTTATGGCGAAGGGTATACACAGAAAGAAGTATCGGACTTGATAGATATGCCCATCGGAACTGTTAAGTCACATTTGCTGCGAGCATCAGAAAAATTGCGAACTATTCTCAAAAGCGATATTCAAGATGACTGATAATGAACTTTTAGACTTATTTAAAGCGGATTTAACTTCCGAGGAAGATCAGGAATTTATCAATCGAGTAACCCAAAAATTGCTTCAATCTAAGAATAATCTACGCATTATTCTAGCCATTAGGGCAATATCACTGATCGCTTCTGCATGTGCCATTGTTATTTTGATGGGGGTCTTTCAGATTCTACTAATCAGTACCATCGGCGTGGTTCCCGAAATAATGGGTGTGCCAGCACCATTAGCGATAGCCGCGGTACTTTCTATAGCAATAGTTCGAATTGCTAACTAGTACAATACAAATACTAATGCCGGGTCTGAGGGTGAGGGTCTGCTAAGGGTCAATAACGGAAACTCGACAATTACCTCGCAGCGTTTCGCGCCAACTGTCTCAAAAGTGTCAGAAGCGGACACTAACCCTCTAATAGTGAGCAAGGAACCAGCCCAGTCTCTAGTTGACCAGATAGCCTAGCCTATGATTTATCAAATTCTTTCGCTCCTTTGAGTTGGCTGGAAAGACATGTGCTCGCCTTTCATTGATGGACTTCCTAATGCCGGGAGCAGTAATTCAACTTGTGGGGAGGTAGGAGCGAACTCCACACCCACGCAGCGAACTCGCAATCTAGTTTGCAGAAATTGAGCGCATAGCGCTGTAGTGATCTAGAAGAGAAAACCCTAGATCACTAAGGAAATCTGTTATCTGCTTTAAAATTTGGCCGATTTTTCCTGCCAAATCTTCCAACTGAAGTTCGTAAGTCGATCGAATCTGAGCGTCAACCGTTAGCTCGATTTCACTCGTGATTACAGTCCATTTCCGAGTAAGGTGCGTCATGCGTGTCTCAAGAGCTTCGAGGAAATCGAGATCCTGCTGAGTCAAATTAGCAGCTAACTCTTCTCTGGTAACCACCTTCGATTCAATACCGCCAGAACTGTGAACAAGCTCTTTATCACCAGCTCGTGCAGAAATCTTCTCTCCATGGTCCTGTTGTTGGTTTGTGGAGATTGTTCGATGACTCTTGAAATTGAGCCAAGAATTCCAGACTTTATCAGAAAGATCTACGACAGAAGATATTGTCCCTATGGCGGCGGTTGCAGCTGCAATATCGATCATTTCGCTTTCCTATATCGTTGTATCAATAACTGATAAAAAGATACACTACCACGATATTCGTGTAAACATAGTCACGATGATGATAGTCCGCTTTGGGTCGTTTGCAGTCGGTCAACTTCCACTGATTTTTACCCTAGTTCCGGCCCTACCAGTCGTCATTCACCAGGCTTTACACCCTCCACCGTCACCAACCCATTCTGAACATCCACACTTACTTCAGAGAAACCGATATAGGTAAGTTGATCAACGACCCAATCCGGTGATAGCCGGAGTTTTCGATAGAAGCTTTTCGCTAGAGTCCACTCACTATTCGCATTTCGATAGACAAGATCGTGCACCTTGACCGTATCTGGCTCATATTCGAGGAAACAAGTGAATATGGTTTTTTCATCTTGCTTCACCGGAATAAATCTGTCGAGATCTTCCAGTGTATGAGACAAATCGCGAAACGTGATGACAAAGCGTCCGCTCGCCTCGAGATGGTCAAAGACTTTTTGGAAGAGTTCAGTCACTCTATGTTTTGACTCCAGATGCAACAGAGTGTCAGTCATACAGATAATCAATTCGCTCGGGGCTTTCACCTGCTCGTGGAAGTTCAGCATATCGTCACGCTTGATAGTAACTTTCTCAGTCGTGTCATTTTTCTTTAACTCCTGCAGTAAGGAATCATCAAGGTCGATGGCCGTCACTGTATAGCCCAGCTCGGAAAGGGGAATACTCTGAAAACCACACCCGGCACCAAGATCTACGGCAACCCCAGATCCAGTTGGCTTGAGATTGCGCGATTCAAAGAAATTACGGTATTTTGGCAGCTGTATATCAAATCCGCCTAACATCCATGAGTAGACATCTGACAGAACATCCTGGTAGTGCTTTTCAACTGTGGTCACGCGTTTTCCTCTATGTACCTGGCGGAGTCGCAAACTGGTACTGCTCGTGTTTTGTGTTGCCATCTCCCATCAGATCGGGCTCTGTAATAGTCCGCCATGGGTCAATAGCAGATACAGGCTATCCCTTCTGTCGGGCAATTGTTTTACCAGCTCTGAAGCCAGCGCGGTTCAGCCAGAATCACTAACTGCTCATTAACTGGGTAACTAACCGGATAGCTACCAATCCCTGTCAATTCTCCATCCCTGATCCTGATCAACGCCGCCTTTAAATCTTCGACATCTGCCATCTCCAGTTGTGGCATAACCGGATCGGGACCTCTATGAGCACCATAGAGTATGGAATCAGATTCTGCTGTTTCGAGAACTTCATCTGCGCCTTGCAGATACTCACCCATGTGGCTGGTTGGCAGGAAAGCGTACAGGTTTCCAGGATAGAGAAAGTCACCTGAGAAAATTGCTCCATTCTCTAAATCCAACAAGGACACCGAATCAGTCGTATGTCCGGGTGTATGGAGAATCTGCAGGCGGCGTTCCCCAATATCCAACACACTATCAGGAAGCAACCACTCATCAACTTCCAGAGTGGGAATGTCATAGCCTTCCCCATTACCCAGATGCTCTTGCCATGTCAGGGAAAGGCGATTGGCTTCGGCGCGACTCCGTAGATAAGGAAGATCTATTACCGCCACATTATCAAAAGTAATTTCGTTACCGATATGATCATAATGAAAATGCGAGGGGATAAATGTAATTGGCAAATCTGTAAGAGATTCTGCTGCAGCTTTTATATCTCTGACACCAGGCCCGGCATCAAAAAGAATCGCCGACTCTGCCCCCACAATAAGATAACTGTAATTGAGTTGTGCATAACGAGGCTCAGCAATGGCAAACGTGCGATGATCGATAGGTTCAATGAGAAAGTAATCATCGTACCAATAGCTACCCTCAGGAATCTCATCTGGAATAGCTAACAAAGGCGGCGATTCACCCTGTTGCCAGGGTGTCATCAACAGCAAATGCCTTTGCCATATTCCGAGCGCTATAAACACCACAAGTAGCGACAGCGCGAAGAGTAGTTTCTTCATATGTATTCTCTTATCGAAAGCACGACAAGCTAAATCTACCACAGGGGAACGATACCTTGTATTGCACTCCTGTTAGCTGATCTCTCAGAAACCCATGGCAATTAATCACAGGTGAGTTAGAGTAGACACTCTTATCCGAAGCGTTCAACAAAAAATAAGAATGATCGCATCAGTGAGTTTCATAAGGACCACAATAGCTGCTCTGTTGGTATCTCTCAGTCTACAATCCTGCAGCGATCAGGTTGGTGGGCGTGGAACCTATGTCCTTAGTACCGGCACCACCGGCGGTACCTTTTATCCTGTAGGTGTTGCCCTGTCTACCCTGGTGACTGCGGAACCCGAAGCTGAGTTTTCACTAACAGCCATCAGTTCCGCTGGCTCTCTGGAAAACATCAAGCTTATGCGGGACAACCAGGCTCAGTTTGCCCTGGTACTGGGGGTATTTGCAGCCTGGGCCTATGAAGGTGAAGGCCCAATTAGAAACCCCCAATCGAATCTGCGCAGTATCAGCTCCATGTGGCCTAACGTTGAGCATTTCGTGCTGCATTCCGATCTGGTGACTTCTGGTACAGTGGCAGACTTGGCCAACCTTGATGGTGAGCGTTATGTATTAGGTGCGCGCAACTCCGGCGCAGAGCATACAGGGATTTATATACTCGATGCACTCGGCATCGACTACCAGAGCAAATTCAGTTTGGGCTATATGACCTACGGTGCATCGGCAAGTGCCATGCAGGATGGCAACATCGTTGGCATGAATGTTCCCGCAGGCCCGCCGGTAACGGCTATTACCCAGGCTTATGCCCAGATGCGCGAAGAAATCACTGTACTGGATTTCAGTACCGAAGAGATAGCAGCAATCAACCAGCGTTATCCATTATGGAGATCATTTGAGCTGCCTGCCGGCACTTACCCACATCAACAGGAGGCTATCACGACAGCAGCCAGTCCCAATGTACTCATAGTGAGGGATGATGTAGAGGAAGAGATTGTCTATGAATTGACGCGCATGCTCTGGGAAAATCTGGCCACACTGCAGCAGATTCATAGTGCAACGAATTCGATGAAGCTTGAAGAAGCGCTGCAGGGTATACCGGTACCACTTCATCCAGGCGCTCTTCGCTTTTATCAGGAACAGAACATAATAATTCCAGGCAACCTGATCCCTCCTGATCAGGACACAACAGCGCTTACTGACTAGTCCGCTTAATTACTATTCCGTCTCCTGCTGCTCTTCATAGCGCTTGCCCCTTAACAAGTTCACCATGCCATAGTTACCTTCATGACAGGCGTATTCATAAATCTGACCAGCCACTTTTGTCAGGGGTACAATCACCGTAAGCCGGTCTTTATAAGTAGCAGGATCATTAATTGTGAATTCATAGTCTACAGAGTCGTAGCTGGTTCGGGTGAAGCGCTCTGTCAGCACATTTTCGTAGTTGGTTCCCATAAAGCCGTAGTTCAGAGATTGTCTCAGGCCATTAAAGTTTTTGGTTTCAACAACAAGCGTATCTCCCTCGTACCAGCCTCGGGAATCTCCTGACCACAGGCGAATCTCATCCGGTAAATCTGGTTTATCACCTATCGGAACAATACGTGCGTCATGAATCATTTCTGTAAAGATCACAGCTGTGTCTCTGCCCTGAATGATTTGCACGTTGTTATTGTAAAGACTCGGCGTAAATGGAGGACCCGAATTAAATCCCACAATACAGCGCTCCGACAGACCGCGATCTTCGGGACCATCTTTCGCTATACCACCCACCAGTGTCCGAACAGGTCGTGTACTGGGAGTATCATCACCCAGCGTATCGAACTGCATGGGAATACCTTCGACAGTTTCCGGATACTGGCCGTTTTCAGGATAGACGATTAAGGAGGTGCGGACAGTATCACCAATCCCAGCCGCCTCGAACCAGAAGTCATTGTATCCGCCAGGATCTGTGCCAGCCTCTGGAGCATCAGGATCGACATTCAACTCTGCCGCCGCCGCATCTGCCGCTGCCGCCGCTGCAACTTGTTGGGCACGGGCTTCTTCAATCTCTTCCGCAGTCAGGAATTCCTGATTCCCATAACGAGCCGGGCGCTGCATTGGAATACTTGTTGCAAAATTCCATACGCCTTGCAGATCAGGGTGCCCATACTGGGTCCGGGGAACTTCGTAGTCATTGGCAGACTGAGCAAGCAGTGGAAAGCTCGCGATACCACCTAACACCAATAGCAGCATTCTGAACTTCATGGAAATCTCCAAATTTCCGGAAAGGGTCAGGCTAAGGTAGTGCTTCAGGATTCCAGAATCAAGAAAAATAGCCTGCCCCCAGGTTTGTCCACATGACTAATAAAGTATGTAAATATTTGTGCCTGCACAGAGAGAAGTCAGACTACCTGCCCACTAAAATTCCAGTTTGTCCACGCTTAGCTGTGCCGCTTATACTGTACATGTTTGATTGCACGCTGCACTAACTTGTTAACCCTGAGCAACATGAATACCGAATCTCTAAATTTCTTTTTGCAGGAACAACTTGAGCAACAGCTTGCGACAGATAGTGGTGTTGGAGCCATGGCATTGGTAATGGAGAACGACACACTGCTAGGTAGTGCCTGTGCCGGAGAACGGAAGTTACGATCAGGAGTTCCGGTGTCGGCAGAGGACAAATGGCACATTGGCTCGATTACGAAATCCTTTACAGCCACCCTGGCAGCCAAATATATAGAGAGAGGCCACCTCACGTGGAGCACCAGAATAGAAGATGTCTTTGACTCGGTATCAAAGCTTCATCCTCAATGGCGTGAAGTGACACTTCATCAACTGTTGACCCATACCTCTGGGTCCCCTGAAAACTTTCCCATTCGAATTAATCTTAAGAGGCCGAAAACCATTGCACTGTGTAAACAGGAGCGATTCAAAGCATCGGCACTAATGCTCAGTAAACCTCCGCGGACGATACCAGACTTCATGTTCCGTTATTCCAACCTGGGTTATTCCCTTGCTGGTGTTATGGTTGAACAAATCGCCGATGAACCCTGGGAACAATTGTTAGAAAAAGAGATATTTACACCACTGGGAATGAACAGTGCTGGATTTGGTCCACCCAGAGACGAGGACGATCGTCATGGCCAACCAAGAGGCCATTACAGATTGCTGGGACTCCGAATCTCCAGCATGCAAGATAATTCGGCCGTCATGGGTCCTGCCGGAACTCTGCATATGAATCTTCAAGATTTATGCAAATATGGCTATGAACACATGCGGGGCTTGTCCGGTACTGGCATCCTTCTGCAACAAGAGACGTACAGAAGACTCCACCAACCACTATTTGCGAAGTATTCCTGCGGTTGGGCCGAAGATCTGGATCTGCAGGGATTTAGTCACCGCAACATCAGCCACAATGGCTCGAACACACTCTGGTATGCAGTTTTGGTTATGGCACCGGAACAAAATCTGATTGCTGCACTTGCTTTCAATGATGCTTTCGATCTGGATCAAAAAATGGTGGCAGCCGAGAACATGCTTGTAAGGATTCTCCTCAAACTAACTGGCGAATAAGCCTATTGCTCTCGTCAGGCATGATAATTAGCACAGATACCCACTCTCAATTATCCAATGTCATCGAACATCAGCGCTGGACAACCTACCTCCTACTTTTATACTGCACCTAATTCCTTTCCACACAAGCGATGGAGCAACTAAGTGACAGTCCTGATCGCCGACGACGACAAAGCCATAGTAACTGCCCTTACCCTGCTCCTTGACAGCGAACACATGGACTCTGTGGCATGCAGCAATCCCAGTGAGGTGCTGGATCAGGTGCGCAACCGCGCTTTCAAGCTGGCACTTATTGACCTCAACTATCACGAAGACACAACTTCGGGCAAAGAAGGCCTGGAGCTAATTTCAGAAATTCGAAAGCTAGATAACGAACTGCCGGTGGTTGTAATGACCGGCTGGGGAACAGTCGACATTGCAGTGGAGGCAATGAAGCGCGGTGCGGTGGACTTTGTAGAGAAGCCCTGGGAAAAGAACGATCGCCTGATCACAATAATTCGCACCCAGATTCAACTAGGAAATGCATCTCGCCAGGAGCAGAAGCTTAAAACTGAAAATCGCATCCTCAAAAATCAACAAACAAACACAAATCACATGGTGAGCGAATCCGCAGCTATGCGAAAGATAGTCGATCTGGCCGACCGGCTGGCAAATAGCGACATACCAGTATTGATTACGGGAGAGAATGGCACAGGAAAAACCTTATTAGCCAAATACATCCATGAGCAGTCGGCACGGGCGGACAACGCCTTCGTCGCCGTGAACATGGGTGGCATCTCCGATTCCATTTTCGAAAGCGAAATGTTTGGCCATATTAAAGGTGCATTTACTGATGCTCGGAAGGAGAGGATAGGAAGGGTTGAATTGGCTGAAGATGGCACCTTGTTTATGGACGAGATTGCGAACATGCCTACCCAGCAACAGGCAAAGATTCTGAGATTACTCGAAGAATTCAAGTACGAAAGACTTGGCAGCTCCCAGACCCGGGAAGCGTCAATTCGTATTATCTCCGCCACCAACGCTGATCTGGACAGGTTAGTCACTGAACAGGGTTTTCGTCAGGATCTGCTATACCGGCTTAATGGAGTAACCCTGGAGATTCCCCCACTACGGGATCGGTTGCAGGACATCGTTCCCCTGGCCAGGCAATTTCTGATTAATGCCAGCGCCAATTACGACTCATCCCCAATTGACTTCACTGACGAAGCTATTAATGAGCTGCAACAGTACAACTGGCCGGGAAACATCAGGGAACTCCAGCACGTCATCGAACGGGCTGTTTTGCTTTGCACCCAACAAAAAATTGATGTTATCGATCTTCAGCTCACAGCCAAACAAAAATCAGATGTGGCTGCACAGTCGAGCGCATTCTATGAGATGACTCTGGAGCAGGCCGAATCCTGGTACATACAGAAAGTTATCGAGTTGCACGAGGGCAACCACACGAATGCAGCCAAAGCCCTCGGCATAAGCCGTTCAGCGCTATATCGCCGAATAGATAAAACAAGGCAATAAGGTGAATACGCCTCGCTATCCATCAAGTAAGCGGGTTGACCGCAGAATTTCTTCAGAGCAGAAACTATTTTTTACGGTTCTGATTAGTGCAGTTCCAGTGTTGTTGCTTCTCTTCTTTGTATTCACCAACGAGGAATTGTCTCTCACTTTCAAACTAACGATCTCAGGTTTCTGTGCTATCTGGTTACTCGCTGTCGCACTAAGTGTGCGGGAGAACTTTGTTTATCATTTACGAACTCTGAGCAATCTTGTAGAAGCGATACGCACCGAGGACTACAGTATGCGCAGTAGTCGAGTGAGGGAACCAGGTGAGTTGGCAGAGCTCTATCAACAGATTGATAGCCTGACGAATCAGCTCCGTTCGGTTAAACAGCAGGAGCTGGAATCGGAAAAACTGCTTGAGCGTATCGTTAATCAGATCAACGTGGCCATTATCGCCTGCGATGCCGAGGACATGATTCGCCTGGCAAACCGGCTGGCCTGCCAGTTACTGGACGCAAAACCTGAGCAACTAATTGGCGAAAGCTTTACTGACACTGCGCTATTCGAGGTCGCCTACGAGGAAGGCTCAAAACTCATTGACCATGACTTTCCTGGCTCTGCCGGACGCTGGCAAATCAATGTGCAAAGCTACCGATATCAGGGCCGTCCAGGCAAGATTGTTTTCATTACCGACCTTAAGCAGGTGCTTAGCGAGGAAGAAATTAGCGCCTGGCAGCGACTTATCCGCGTAATAGCCCATGAAGTAAACAACTCACTCACCCCAATCAGTTCCATATGTCAGACACTGGAAACTCATCTGGACAAACTTCCCAATATGCAAGGCGGGGATCTGAAGCAGGGACTGGAGGTGATCGAAGAACGGGCAAAAGGACTTCGGGACTTTATTTCAGTTTACGCAAGGATCGCCAAGTTACCAGATCCACATAAAATTTCTTTCGACGTCGAAGATTTGTTAGGAAAAGTTCAGCGCTACTTCGCTGACCAGCCAGTATCGATAGACGAAATCGAACCGGATCTCTCACTATTCGGAGATCCTGTGTTGCTCGAGCAAGCACTTATCAATCTGGTAAAAAATGCGGTGGAAGCGAACGGCAATGCCGAATCAGCTGTTGAAATTAGCTGTGTGCGAAAAACCGGAGTGATTGAATTTACAATTCTGGATAATGGATCGGGAATCAGTAACCCGGCAAATCTCTTTATCCCTTTCTACACGACCAAAGAAAAAGGTGCTGGAATCGGACTTGCCCTGAGTCGGCAGATCGCTGCCAAAC
The DNA here is from genome assembly GCA_965227685.1 of uncultured Pseudohongiella sp. GTDB lineage: Bacteria > Pseudomonadota > Gammaproteobacteria > Pseudomonadales > Pseudohongiellaceae > UBA9145. Next base: position 1,772,303 of record CBDDGA010000002.1, read on the forward strand.
ACGGCGGCCAAATCATCCTGGAAAACCGCGCCGATGCCAAAGGGGCAATAGCTCGCCTGCAAATCCCCTTCTCAGTAAGCTGATCCCAATCCTTTCCGAACACACAGCAAAAGACTCACAGGCAAATATTCGCGTCCAGTAATTGGGACAGTACTGTCCCATTTTTAGAACATCCAATATTTCTTTCCAACAAAAAAACTCACAGGCCCAGCAAAATCAACCACTTAAGAATTGGCACAGGGTTTGCTCTACCAAATACGAATAGATCGTGCTTTCAATTTCGTCAGAAGAGGAGAGATAAAGTGATCAGGTCGTTTAATAGAAATAAATCAAACAAACATCTTTTGGTGCTTATTCTCATATTCTTTCTCTATACGAGTGAGGCAGAAACTATCGTCGTCCAGAATGCAATCTCTGACTATGTTGTGCAGATGATCCCTCCACAGTCCGGTGATGCCTAACATCTGGTCTTGGTGGCTCCTGTATTTTCAATACTCGTGTTCATTCTATATCCTCTATCATTCCTCACCCATTTCACACCCATTCACACACTTTTCTCACCGCAAAACCTGCTCTGAATACGCTCTGCTCTCGCAATTATTTTCTGGCTACTCACATTGACTAAAGCTGGCGAACAAATATTGACAGCACAACAAAAAGCCATCAATTTGACTGTCCCAAAATCGAGACAGCACACTGTCCCGATATTAGTAATCTACGCCAGTCCTAGCGCCATGAAATTTATATTTCTTTTATATTTCAAATGGATAGGCTTTTGGCATGGCCTTTGCTCTATTAGCTGGTAAGTGCTGGATTACTTGCCGGGAGTCATACTTCAGACAAGTAAGATTCCGGGCTGGATAGAGAGCAACACTTGTTTCAACTTATCTAGTCCCGGCGGCACGAGCACTTCTAAAGCAGACTAGGGGTATAGATTTTGGACAAAGTACGCAAGAAGTCCAAATTTGCAGTAGTCAAAAAAGTCGCATTTGCTGCGGTAGCAATTGCTGTCGTTCTTTCCGGCGCAATCGCTATCGCCAATATCGATTTCGAGAGCCGTCGAGTCGATCGTGACACCTTACTAATCGGCACGGTTGAACGGGGTGATCTGGAAATTCGCATCAGCGCTAACGGCCAGTTGCTTCCCCGAGACCTTGAGCTCATTTCTGCTCAGGTGGAAGGACGCGTGGCCCGAGTGCATGTTGACCCCGGTGACGAAGTAAGCGAAGGCCAGTTACTTGCGGAATTAACCAATCCTCAACTGGTAAATGCAGCCGAGGAAGCATTCTCCGCCTGGGAAGGAGCAGTCGCTGACTTGCAGGCTTTCGAAGTAGAACTGGAAAATCAGATTCTTAATCAGGAATCAGCTGTAATGAAGGTTCGATTCGAACTGGAAAAAACCACCATGGAACGTGAACGTAAACGCCCATTACACCAGCAGGAGATCATTCCTGATATCGAATTTCAACAGATCCTGCTGGACGTTGAACAATTACAGCAGACTCTGGAAATCGAAGAAAAAAGATTAGCGCGCAATCGAGACAATACGGAGACTTTACTGGCTGTAAGAGAATCCCGCGTGACGCAGTTGGCACGGGCTCTCGACCGCGCCAATAACAATGTAAACAATCTCAACATCGTTGCCGGCATCGAAGGCATTGTTCAGGAACTGGATCTGGAGTTAGGCCAGCAACTCATGTTGGGTAGCCCCATCGGCAGACTGGCTCGACAGGACCATCTCTACGCTGAATTACGGGTGCCGGCTCGCCAGGCAGGCGATGTACTTAGAGGTCAGAACGTCGTAGTGGACACTCGCAATGGTAAGGTTAATGGCGCAGTAACCCGCATTGATCCAGGGGTAACCGAAGGAACAGTCATTGTCGATGTTGAAATTCACGACACCCTGCCCCGTGGCGCACGTCCGCAATTACAGGTGGAAGGCATCATTTATGTGGCCCAGATCGAAAACGCCCTTCATGTAGGTCGCCCTACTTTCATTCGTACCGATGCGGAAGTCACGATCTACAAACTGGATGAGATCGGTGAATACGCCGAGCGCATTAATGTGCGCATGGGTAGAGCATCGGTAAATCGGGTGGAAATACTGGAAGGTCTCACTCCAGGAGATCGCGTCATTCTGTCAGATAGCAGTGATTGGCAGGACCATGACCGGATTCTATTGAACTAACAGAAACTGGCGAGCACAGGCAGGAAAGCAATATGGGCAGTAGCACATTGATTCAGCTTGAAAATATTAGCAAGACTTACAAGGTTGGAAAGCTGGAGAGCACGGTCCTGAGTGAAATAGACCTCACTATTTCGGAAGGTGAATACGTATCCATTTGCGGACCGTCTGGCTGCGGAAAATCGACTCTTCTTTCTATTATAGGAGTGCTAAATGGCGCAACGACAGGTCGCTACCTGTTCAATGGCGAAGACATCACCAAAATGAAGCAGGCGGAGCACGCCCGTATTCGTAATCGCCAGATTGGATTCATATTTCAGGCTTTCAATCTCAGTTCGGAAATGACTGCAGCTGAAAATGTTGAGCTGCCCCTGACCTATCGCAAAGAGATGGGTCGCAAAGAGCGCAAGGAATTGGTGGACGAGATGCTGGAAAAGATCGGCATGACTGATTTCGCTGATCATTTCCCCGCGCAACTTTCTGGTGGGCAACAACAACGTATTGCCATCGCTCGCGCCCTGGCTGGCAAGCCGAAGATCATTTTGGCAGATGAGCCCACTGGAAATCTTGACTCTAAAGCTGCTGCAATCGTCATGGATATCTTCGATCGCCTGAATGCAGAAGGTACAACCATATGCCTGGTGACCCACGATCCAAGATCAGCTTCCAAGGCCAAACGGCAGGTGCATCTATTCGATGGCCGAATTGTGGACAAGCCTCAGCAGGACGAACAAGACTATAGCGACGACGACAAACGCAATAATTTGCATGTTGTTTAGGAGAAATGGATTCAAGGGAGCAAAGCAAGCACTGGCAGCGGCTATTCATCAGTTTAGCCAGTCTCTCCAATACTCAGGCACAGGGAAGTGTCTTTTTTAATAGCAGAAGCTAAATCAACTACACAGGATCATTAGGTGCAATTATTAAGCGACATCAAATATTCCTTGCGATTACTGCGAAATACGCCAGCATTCACACTTACCACTATCATCATTGTTGGCCTGGGGATTTCACTCTACCTCACAAGCCACACAATGGAACGGGTCATGACTGACAAGCCATTACCCTTTCCGGACGGTGATCGATATGTATCACTGAAAACCATTCACGGCGCATTCGGTATCGAAAGTTCCCAGAATAATCACAACGGCTTCACCTACAACTTTATTAAAGAAAATACTACGACGTTTGTTGATCTCTATGCCTATGAGCAGAAATCTTACGTAATCAGCGATGGTGACTATGCAAGGACCTTCATTGGCGTTGCTGCTGAACACGAACTCATGGCAAGTACTGGTATCGTTCCTGTATTAGGCAGACTCTTCGATTCCAGCGATATCGCAAACGGCTCACAACAAAGGCCCGTAGTGATCAGCCACTCACTTTGGCAGAACTACTACAATTCAGATCCACAAATAATCGGCAGAATCAGCCGTATTGATGGAGAATCCGCAACAATTATTGGAGTCATGCCTGAAAGCTTCAGGTTTCCGGTAAATCACGATCTCTGGACGCCATTGAGAGTTTCTGCAAGCACTGCTCCAAGCAGAAGCATTCCGCTTACTGAAGATACTCCTCTCACTCTGGTGGGGTTAATCAATTCAGAATCAAGTTTCGAAGACGCAAGCAACGAAATCGCATCACTCATGACTCGGCTTGGAGATCAGTATCCCAATGAGTTCGCCGGTCGTACTGATTTCGCAGTGCCCTATGTCAACTTTGCGTTTAGCGCGTTCAATCTCGGGCGCATCATGTCATTCATTAGTTTAATCATTCTGGCATTGGCCATCGTCAATCTATCGTCCTTAATCTTCATTCGATCCAAGTCCAGGCAACATGAGCTTGCAGTGCGCTCGTCAGTAGGTGCTACCGGTAGAGATTTAGCGAAACAGGTGCTGCTGGAATCGTTCATAGTTTCGTTGCTGGGGCTACTGCTAGGCATTCTGTTGAGCTTAGGATTTGCAAGCATCCTGAATACCATGCTTGTCCAAATCGGCGGTGATGCCCTGCCTTTCTGGTATGAACTAACCCCAGACTCCTCAACAGTACTTATAGGTGGGGGTTTTGCTATTGCTATATGGCTACTATCTGGCCTTGCAACTGCTGTGCGTGCCTTCTTGAGTCAACCGCAGATTGTGCTCAATAGTGGCAACAAAAGCGAATCGAAACGGGAGCGAAGTACGGTAACCAAGTTGGTAGTTATCTCTGAAGTAGTCCTGTCTTTTTTCTTGCTGATTTGCTGTGGCGCGATCATCTACCTTGCAGAACTCGTAACTGATGCAGAGTACAGCATCGATCCTAACGAGTACCTTATAGGAACCATAAGTCTGAATCATCCTGACTATGAATCAAAGGAGCGCAAGCTTAACTTCCTCGAGAATCTTCGTAGACAGACGTCTGAAATACCAGGCGTGCTGAGTACAGCTATTAGTACTGCTCCACCAGGAAGTTATGGTGAACCTTCATCATTTGAGCTGGAAGATCGTGATCTCAGAGTAAACGACCAGCTACCACCTATTCGCACAATCTGGGTAAATGACAGTTACTTTGAGTCGCTGGGAACTAACCTGGTTGAAGGAAGAGAGTTTGATGGCAGTGATACATCCGATTCTCTTCGTACAGCGATTATTCCTGCAGTCTTAGCACAACAATACTGGCCTGATTCCGATGCGATTGGAAAACGCGTTGGGATAGAAGATAACGGTACTACTGAATGGCTTACAGTCGTCGGCATTGGTCCTAATATTTTGCAATCACCGTTGAATATAAGCTCATTAGAACCAAGCATCTATCGCCCTATCAGTCAAAATTCACCGAAAGAATTCTTTTTACTCACGAAATTTGATCCACAAATCTCCATCATTGATCTGGAGCTAGAGCTGAGACTTGCTTCTGCTGCTGTTGACCGAAATATAGCAATTGACAATTTTAGACTACTACAAGAACAGATCACCCTTGGCCAGTCCGGCACCGGAATGATCAGCCAAATCTTCAGCTTTTTCGCGTTGCTTACATTTGCTCTGGCTGGAATTGGTATCTACGGTGTGATTGCGCGCACAATTTCCTTGCAGACTAACGAGATCGGCGTACGAAGAGCTATTGGTTCAACAGAATTGCATATTGTATTGCGCTATCTGAAACAGGGAAGCGTGTATTTGCTGGTAGGTAGCATTGTTGGCGGAAGTCTTGGTTCAGTAGTTTCTGTCTTTACCATGACCACTGTTTCAGACCTGATTAGTCCAGCCACTTTCATGCCTGGCATTCTTATGATGGTCGTAGTTCTGATGAGCTTGCTGGTATTTGTCGCTTCCTACTTCCCTTCACGGAGAGCTGTGAAATTGGAACCCGGAGATGCGCTTCGTTATGAATGATGTAGAGAGGAAAAGTTGTGCGGATAGTTAACGATCTAAAGTATTCCTTCAGACTACTGAGAAAGACTCCGTCGTTTACGGCGATTACGCTCGTGATCCTTGTCCTGGGACTCTCTCTTTACACTACAGCCTACACAGTTGAACAAATACTTACCGACAAACCTTTACCGTTCCCCAAAGGAGACAGATACGTTGCCCTGAAAACAGCATTCGATAACTCAGGCAACGAAAGAGGGTTAAGTAATCACAGTGCTTATTCGTATCGTTTTATAGAAGAAAACACTGGATCATTTGAATCTATAGCCGCCTATCAACAAACCAGTTTTGTCCTTAGTGACGGAGACTATGCAAGTACGTTTCGGGGGGCCGCACTGGAATGGGAATTTTTGTCCGACGCTGCCGTTTCACCCGTCCTGGGTCGAATCTTTAATGCGGCAGATTCAATCCCTGGAGCGGAAAAAGTAGCGCTTATCTCAGAATCTGTCTGGCGGACATACTACAACCAGGACCCTAATATAGTTGGACGTGTCAGTCAGTTAAATGGAGAGCCGGCCATAATTATTGGTGTCCTGCCTCAGGATTTTCAGTTTCCAATCTTCGAACAGATCTGGACACCACTTAATATCCCTGAATCTCCAATTCCCCCGCTAGACGACACATTTGATATCTCTGACTCTATTTCACTGGTCGCAGTGCTGAACGAAGGAGTGAGTATTGCTAGTGCAAATACCGATACTGACGCGGCAATAAAACTGCTGGCCGACAGCTATCCCGGTGCTTTTGGAGACCGAAGAGAATTCATATCTCCTTTCGTTAGCCTCAATCAGGATAGTGGGTATAACTTCGGAAAGATCATTTCATTTATCACTCTGGTAATCCTTGCTCTTGCTGTCATCAACCTCTCATCTCTTCTATTCGTTCGTTCCAGAAGCCGGCAGCATGAACTGGCGGTCAGATCTTCTGTTGGTGCGGCGAGGTTTGAGTTGTCGATTCAGGTCCTTCTCGAATCATTTATTATATGTACTAGCGGCTTCCTGCTAAGTCTTTCCCTCAGCTTCGCCTTCATCGAAGCGCTTAACTATATGTTTATAAACAGCATGGGGCTGCTTCCGTTCTGGTTTGAAATGACATTGGAAACAGATGCGCTTACGGTCGGACTCCTACTGACTTTCGCTGTTTGGGCGCTATCGAGTCTGCCTATTGCAGTTCACGCCTTCAAGAGCGAACCCGCTAGCTTGTTAAACAGCTCAAATAAGGGTGTACAAGGCCAGAGTAAAAACTATATCTCCAAGATAGTTGTTGGCTCAGAAGTGGTGCTTTCATTTTTCTTATTGGTCTGTTGTGGCAACACGATATTCCTCGCATCCAAAATCACAGACGTGGAATTCGGAATCGATACCCAACGATACATGGTAGGTTCATTCAGCCTTAATCACCCAGCCTATCGTGATAGCGACGAAAGATATCGCTATACCGATGAACTGTTAGCCGCGATCGGCGGAATTCCTGAGATTGTAACCGCGGCCATAACAACAGCACCGCCAGGAGATACTGGTGTACTGGCAAGATTTAGTCCGAATGACAGAGATGTATCGGTAAATGGCGAGCTCCCTTCACTCCGCACTATCTGGGTAAACGAGGGTTATTTCGAATCGCTTGGTGTTGAGATAACGTCTGGAAGAGAGTTTTCAGCAATAGACACAGAGACCTCTACAAAAGTCATTGTGATCTCTGAAAGTCTCGCAACGTCTCTTTGGCCAAGCGAACCAGCCATCGGAAAGCAAATTGAAGTGACTACTCAGGAAGAGACAGAGCTTCTTACCATCGTTGGCGTGACATCAAGAATTTTGCAAGCATCAATGGAATTAAACGATGTCCTCCCAAGCATGTATCGACCGATACGCCAGAACACCCCAGATAGATATTTCTTAATGGCAGGTTTTCGCTCCAGTATTGCTCCGGCCAATCTTGAAAGACAGCTAAGAATCGCTTCGGGAGAAGTTGACCGAAACATCGCTGTCGACAACTTCAGACTCCTGGAAAGAGAGATCAAGATGAATCAGGGTGGCATTGATGTGATCAGCCCCATCTTCCTCACTTTTGCGTTCTCAACTTTTATTCTGGCTGGAATTGGAATCTACGGTGTAATCGCCCGCTCGATCGCGATGCAAAATCATGAAATTGGAGTTCGCCGCGCAGTAGGTTCAACAAACTCAGCAATAGTTTTCCGCTACCTGAAACAGGGATTGGCGTTCTTGAGTGTTGGTGTTGTAGTCGGTGGCGCTGCGGCGGCATTTGCAACGATCGGAATTCTCTCAGTATTGCCTAGCTCCACCAGCATTATCGAATTTTTCCCTGCTGTTCTTGCATTAATCTTTTTGACTATGGGCGGCTTAATCACCGTCGCCTGCGTGATTCCCGCTCGCAAGGCAATTGGAATAGAGCCAGGAGACGCACTACGTTATGAATAATGAAGCCAGGACACAACATGATGCAATTTTGGACTGACGTTAAATACTCTCTGCGGCTTCTTCGCAAGACGCCGGTATTTTCCGGCACGCTGCTTCTAATTATTGTGCTGAGCCTATCGCTCTATCTCGCGGGCTTCACCCTGGGATCGATGATGGGTACAGAACCCATGCCTTTCCCACGAGGCGATTCGTTTGTCTCTCTGCGAGCTCGCGATGCCATTACTGGTAGTAATGTCGGACGCCATGAACACGACACCTATTTCCTGAATCGTCTGCAGGAATCTTCTGATAACTATATAGAGCTAGGTGGCTACAATCGCTCGAACTACGTGCTCAGTGATGGTGAGTTTTCGGAGAGATATGCTGGATTTACGATTTCTACCGGTCTGATTCGAGCAACTGAAACGAACCCTGTTCTCGGCAGGCTGATAACCGAAGAAGATGCGCTGCCAGGTGCAGAGAATGTCGTTCTCATAAGCTACACGGTCTGGCAGGAATACTACAATGCTGACACAACTATCGTAGGTCGCACCGCACTTGTTAATGGCACACCTCATTCCATCGTTGGTGTAATGCCAGATGAGTTTCACTTTCCCAGCCCTGCCCAACTCTGGACCCCACTTAGAATCAATGACGCTGCAATTCCCGGAGAAGGACTACCCATAACCATCGTTGGTGTTCTAAAAGACGATCGCAGCTATTCTCAAGCAGAAGCGGAACTTACGACAGTTCTGGAAAGAGAAGCAGAGAGTTTTCCAGATAACTATGCGAACAGAGTTGGATTCATCCACGACTATGCCGATGGCTTTGCCGGGGAAGATATCTCGCCCAACCCTATTACCCTGATCAATGCCACCACGTTGATGATTCTTGTACTAGCCATTGTAAATCTCTCTTCTATGTTGTTTATACGACTCAGTGCCAGGAAGCAGGAATTGTTAGTACGCTCATCGGTGGGCGCCAACGGCTGGCAGTTGTCAAAGCAGATCATGCTGGAGTCTTTTCTGATCTGCTTTATTGGGCTGATCCTGAGCATTGCGGTCAGCGTGTTGCTATTGGCACTGTTTGAATATGCGATGTTGGAACAAGGGCTAGCCGGGAGCAGCTGGTGGGAGTTTCAATTGAGTCTGGACGCAGCATTCACAGGATTCCTGACGATAGTAGTGATCTGGCTGACTTCCTGTTTCTTTGTATCGCTCCGTGCATTCCAAAGCAATCCCGGCGATGTATTGGATTCGTCTAACAAAGGAAGCGAAGCGGTCGCCAGTTCGACTACACGACTAATCGTTGGATTCGAACTCTTGCTGTCCTGCTTTTTACTGGTCAGTTGCGGCGTCTTGTTCTACTTAGCCAGACAGGCAGCCAACACAGATTACGGTACCGAACCCGATAGTCTCGCCGTCGCCTTCATGAATCTTTCAGATGCACGTTACGATTTACATTCGAATCGAATTGCTTATATGGAAGAGCTTCAATCAGTGGTTGCTCAACTTCCAGGCATTCAACAGGTCGCAATGACCTCTGCCCTGCCCCAGCGTTACGGAACCATTGGCAGTTATTCGATCCAAGGTATGGATGAAGTGTCAGATAATTTCGCGCCAACAGTCATGACGGTCTGGGCCAGCCACTCCTATTTCAACACCATAGACGTGAGCCTGCTCTCTGGAAGAGACTTTGACCTGACGGATACTGAGAATTCAAGCCAAGTGACTATATTGTCCGAGGCTTTTGCTCAACAGTTATGGCCCACAGAATCAGCTATCGGTAAAGAAATTAGCGTCACTCTACAGAATCAAACTGAAACATTGCGGGTCATTGGCACAGTTCAGAATTTGCCCCAGGGTCGTACTGACATCATCAACTCACAACCAGTGCTGTATCGTCCACTAACCCAGAGCCCTCCTCGTAACCTGTCGGTAGTCGTGCGTCACGAGCCGCAGTACTCAGCAAATGCTGTAGGAGTCGAGATAAGACGCTCTGCCAGCGAGGTTGATAGACATACGCCGCTGTTTAACGTGCGATCACTGGAAGACCAGATTGTTAACGACCAGGAAGGTATCAGTATATTCGGAAATATAGCTGCCCTGTTTGCAATCGTTACGTTAATCCTTGCAGCAATGGGCATCTATTCAGTCATGGCAAGATCCATACTATTCCGCACCCATGAGATTGGGGTTCGCCGCGCCTTAGGTTCCAGCGATCTGGGAATCACGTGGAAATTCCTGAAGCATAGTCTGCGATTTCTCGTACCTACCACTATTGTTGGCGCAGGTTTGGGAACGTACATGATGGTGACAGCTGCCAGCAGCCTGGGTGTAAGAGATATGGCATTTCTACCTTATATAGTTGTCCTGGTTGTACTGGTCATGGTGACGATAGTACTAACCGCAACTTATTTACCTTCGCAGAAAGCAATCGCTATGGAACCGGGAGACGCTCTGCGATACGAGTAATGCATTTGAATGCAGCAAATTGGAAATTTAGTTTGTAGGAGACAAACATGAGTGACACTTCATTAATTCAACTGGAAGGAATTCAAAAGATTTTCTTCACCGATGAAATCGAAACCTGGGCACTCGATGAAATCCACCTAAAGGTCGATGAAGGTGAATACGTTTCCATTGCCGGTCCTTCTGGCTGCGGAAAGTCCACTCTGCTTTCAGTAATGGGCTTGTTGAACTCCTCCACTGATGGCCAGTATTTCCTGGATGGTGAAGATGTAGCGTCGCTGAATTCCTCCGAGCAAGCGCGGGTGCGCAATCGTCAGATTGGCTTCATATTTCAGGCCTTCAATCTGATTGGAGACATGACCGTCTTTGAAAATGTCGAACTACCTCTGACCTATCGCAAGGAGCTCAGCCGCAAAGAGCGTAAGGAAAAAGTGCAAGAGGCGCTGGAGAAAGTGGATATGGCTCACCGTATGAAGCACTTTCCTTCCCAGCTTTCCGGTGGCCAACAACAAAGGGTGGCTATCGCCCGGGCACTGACAGGGGATCCGAAGGTGCTGCTGGCTGATGAGCCAACAGGAAATCTGGATTCCAAGAACGCGCAGATCGTAATGGACCTTCTGACAGACCTTCACAAGCAAGGTAGCACCATCTGCATGGTGACTCACGATCCGCGGTCCGCACTGCAGGCTCAACGGCAGATCACTTTGTTTGACGGGAAAATAGTTGACGACCAGCCCACTTCAAATTTGCGCCTGGAAACAGAAGTGCTAACAAGCCTTCAGGGTTAATGATATGAAAACAATCAGCGATCTTCTCCTGGGTTTGCGACGGTTAAGTAACAACCTCGCATTTACGATTACTTCAATCCTTGTAATCGTGTTGGGCCTGGCACTGTATTTAAGTTCTTACTCGCTTAGTTATAACTCCAGTAAACCTTTGCCTTTTGCCAATGGCGATCGCTTTGTCACTGTCAACATGTACTACAAGGATAGTGATGTTTACGAATTTGGCAGTAATTTCGACGGCTTTGCATTCAATCAACTGAGCGAGCAAGTCACCAGCTTCGAAGAATTTGGCACCTATCGATTCATGAAGCTTTCGATTAGTGATGGTGAAGTTCCGCGACAGTACGTCGGTGCTGAAATTCTTCCCAGTCTCCTCCGACTACCAGGCATAGAACCCTTGATGGGTAGAATGTTTCGCGACGATGACGCCCTGCCAGACTCTCAGCCAGTAACCCTCATTGGCCACGATATCTGGCGCAACTACTATGCCGCCGATCCAGACATCATTGGCAAGACCAGCCGTATCAACGGTGAACTCTATACCATCATCGGAGTAATGCCAGAGAACTTTGACTACCCTTTTTCTCAGCACGTTTGGCTGCCATTGGACACGTCCCGGGACACACAACCGGCGAATATACATTCTCTTGGTATTCTGGGCCTACTAAAAGATGGTGTCAGCAGAGACACTGCCACCGCCGAAATGACAGCCCTTGCAACAGGGCTCGCCGAAGAATACCCCGCGTATTATTCAGAGACTCAAGCTATTGTGCTCCCCCATTCCCAGACTTTTGGAATTACGGGAAACGCCGGGCAACTGTTCGAGGGGGTCACTCTGACAATTTTGCTATTGGCTACATTAAATCTAGGAACCTTGTTGTTTGTACGAGCCAACAATAGGCAGCAAGAACTTGCTATTCGTTATGCAATCGGGGCTAGTCAATGGGAGATATCCAGACAGATCTTACTGGAATCCCTGATCCTGTGTTTCATTGGCCTACTACTGAGCCTGGGTATTGCTGAGCTAGCGTTAGGTTTTATCGAAGAGAAAATTCGAATCAATGCCATGTCCAGTGATTTTCCCGGCACCCTCTTTTCCTGGATAAATCTCACCATGGATCGCCGGGCGATAATCATTGCCACATCCCTGACACTGCTTGTCTGGCTTGTTTCGGGCGGATTTGCTGCCTATCAGGCCACAAGAAAAGACAACAATGCGGTACTTGCAGGCGGCGGAGGCAAAGGAGGCACAGATAAAAACAAGGTAGTAATGAGTCGCCTCATAGTTGGTTTTGAAGTATTGGCTGCCACATTCCTCCTGATTATCTGTTGCTTGTTGACGGCTTCGATAATTGCCACCTATCGATCTGACTTTGGATCGTCTACCGACGACTTCTACACTGGAATGTTCGAACTACGCGGCCCACTCTATGAAGAAGATGCAGCGAGAAGAAATTTTCTAACTGAGTTTCAGACTCAACTGCGGCAACAAAACACCGTAGTCGATGCGACTATAGGTACCGCGCTACCGGGACAGGGTGGCTATCTCAATCGTTATAATATTGGTGACAGGGATTTGCGCCAGAATGAGCAATATCCAGAAGAAACACTAATCTGGATCGCGGACAACTACTTTGAATTGCTTGAGGTGCCGCTACTCGAAGGGCGCGAGTTCGACATCACTGATACCGAAGAATCTCAACCCGTTATTATCGTAAATGAAGCATTCGCCGAGGCGCACTGGCCAGGTGAATCAGCACTAGGTAAACAGGTCAATCTCTCTCCTGACTCCGATGGATCTTGGCACACTGTTATAGGTGTAAGCAGCCATATCATCCATGGTAGTCCTTTTGGCAACTACGACAATAATCCCACTTTGTATAAACCCTTGTCTCAGTACATGCCTATCGTTTTTTCTGCGGCGGTGAAACTTCAACAACCGCTAACGGCGGTAGAAGCGGACAGCTTACTCACAGAAACCGCGCAGAACATCGATCGCGATCTTGCCATTACTTCGATTCGTCCTTTGGAACGAGTCACTGAGATGTCCATGCAGGGCATGGATCTCATCGCCCAATTCTCAGTCGCCTTTGCCATGGGCACATTCATTTTGGCCATTATTGGTGTTTACGGGAACATTTCCCGGGCCGTAACCCAGCGGACCAATGAAGTCGGTATTCGCCGCGCTCTGGGTTCCAGTAATAGAGGGATTCTTTGGACTTTTCAGAAAGAGGCTGTGCAGTATCTGATTTGGGGAGCCGCTGCCGGTGGAATTCTGGCAGTAGCCATTAGCAGTTCTCTGGCAGGATACTTTAATGACATCCTGAGCTTCGTGCCGACTGTCGTACCGATAGTTCTGGCCATCATCGCAGCATTGGTCATTCTTGCTTCTTATATACCAGCCCGCCGGGCGACTGAGATAGAACCCGGCGAAGCATTACACTATGAATAGAAGCAGGCTTCCTCTATGAATCTATTATACGAAGCAAATTACACACTACGGCTTATCAAGAAGAAGTTCGGCTTTAGCCTGCTCTGCGTAGCCGTAATTGCCATTGGTTTCATGATCACGCTGCCACTCTATTCTTTTGTTAAAAACTTTGGTTACACCACCCTGCCCTACCCGGATGGTGATCGGCTTGTGGCAATAAAGCCATATGACGAACTCAATCAAACTGAAATGGGCGCAGGAACCCTGGATGCGTTCCAGTTCAATACTTACAAAGAATCTATAAGCGGCTTCGAATCACTAGGCACCTATCGCTCTGAGGTGATAGCCCTGAGTGATGGTGAGTTAGCCGAGCAATTTCTTGGCTATCGCACTACTGCTAATGTCCTGGATTTCACAGCGGTTGCACCCATACTCGGAAGAAGACTATTGCCACTAGACCAGTTGGCCGGAGCCGAGCCAGTTGTACTCCTGGGTAACGATGTATGGATAAACTACTACGGGAGTGATCCTGAAATCGTCGGCAAATCAGCGCGGGTGAACGGCCAGCCACATACCATTGTCGGTGTAATGCCTTCAGGTTTCAGTTTTCCCACCGTCTCTGACATGTGGCTGCCGCTCTCGATCCCTGCAGCGGCAGAACCTGGCGAAGGCTCCACTCTAACGATTGTTGGACTACTTAAAGAAGGGTCTGGCCGAAACCAGGTGAGCGAAGAAGTTCGATCAGCCAGCTTACGGCTCGCTGAGGAATTTCCCGATCACTACAGAAATCGCTCTGCATTTGTTGTTCGTTTCACTCAAACTGTCATCAACAACGGCATGTTCATTTTTGACACCATGGGTACAGTCGGTTTCGGTCTGTTCCTTCTCATTTGTTTGAACATCAGCAATCTATTGTTGATTCGTGCGAATGAGCGGGTTACCGAGCTGGCTATTCGCGCCGCCCTTGGTGCAAAGCGTATAGGTTTGCTGGCACATGTTCTGATGGAGTCTTTCTTTATCTGTCTGGCTGGCGCGGTGATCGGAATAGTCTGTTCCAGTATTATTCTCGGCGGACTGGATAGCTTTTTTTCATCTTCGATGGAGCCAGTCGGCGGCACTCCTTTCTGGATTAATTTTAGTTTCAATAGAGATGAGTTATTCCTATCGATCTCGATGCTCCTGATTCTGTGGTTACTCTCTGGTTTATTCGCGGCCTGGCGAGGATCCCATGGAGATCTCAATGCCAGTCTGAGTAGTGACTCCAAGAATCTGGCAATGGAAAAAGGTGGGAGAATAACCAGGGTATTGGTGCACCTGCAGATGTGTATCTCATTCTTTCTTCTATTATTAAGCGGCGTCTTTCTAATCAGTTTCCAGTCATCAACACCTCAGAGTGTGGTAGCAAGCCCACAGAACTATTTGATTGGCCAGGTTAGCCTGGACGTCGTCAATTACACTCAACCAGCACATTCGTCTTCGTATCGTAGCGATCTCAGACAATTACTGCTTAATCAAACTGAAATCTCCCGATTTGCTTTCAATGCAGTCCCACCAGGCAATGCCGCGGGGGGAGTTAGAATAGCTCTGACAGCTGACGAGGCAGAGATTTCCGAGAGCCCACTATTTGGTATCAACTGGGTAGATGAGAATTTCTTCGACGTTATTGAATTTCCTATTCTCGAAGGCCGAAATTTTGAAGCGACTGACAATCTTCAATCACCAAATGTAGCCATAGTAGATGAAGCTTTTGCTCGAAGACTACAGCTCAGTACTTCACCTGTAGGACAGAGCATTCAGCTTTACGATATCAATAGCGAAGCCATCAGAGAAGTCACAATCATTGGCGTAGTGCCCCAGGCTAACAATCCTGATTTTACTTCCTCACCGAGCACGGGATCCCGAATCTATTCACCGTTAGATCAGGATCCAACACTATCCGGGTTTCAATTCATTGCACGCCTGGATGAATCTGCACTGGGCACACCGCTGGCGGAAATAGAACGCACAGTGCGACAGGTATCAAGCACCATTAACCGGGACATCACACTATTCAGAATAATGCTGCTTTCTGAGCCTATAGAGGTGAACATCTCAGCTCTACGTATTCTATTAGCTATGTTCGCTTCAGCTGCATTAGGTGTCCTGGCACTTTCAGTAATTAGTATCTATGGACTGATATCGCGTTCAGTATTGGCACGCACTGGCGAAGTGGGAATCCGCAGAGCGATGGGTGCAACAAACCTGGGAATCGTCAAAATATTTGTCGGTCAGGGGTTTTTTTACCTGGTAGTGGCGCTAGTCATAGGTGGCGGATTAGGAACAATAGCCATGAATATAGCTCAATCCTCACTCGCAACAGTTTCCGGCTTTAACGCATTATTCGTTTTCACGAGCATCTTTACCAGCGTTACGGCGGTCATCACTACCCTGGTTTTCGTCGCCTCTTATATTCCAACAAGGCGACTGGTTGAACTGGAACCAGGAGAAGCACTGCATTATGAGTAATTTAAAGAGGTCTCAACAGTGAACTTTCTCTATGAACTCAATTACACAGTCAGGTCTGTTCGGAGGAAATTTGGCTTCAGCATTCTTTGTGTGTTTGTTATCGCCCTCGGTTACAGCATCACACTCCCGCTCTACTCCTGGGTGAAAAATTCGGCTTACTCAACACTACCCTTCGCCGATGGGGAAAGAATTGTAGGTATTCGCAAGACGAACACGTTACGTAATTTTGACTATGATCCGGATGCATTTGACGCATTGCAGTTTCAACGATTCCTCGACAATTCCACAGTATTTGAATCGATAGGAGCCGTCGAAGAAATTATGGCAACGGTAAATGACGGGGAAAGTACTGACCGACATCAGGGAGTGCGCATAGACACCGTTGCTATGGGGTATACCGGAATCCCGCCTTTACTGGGTCGCGAACTAGTTCCCGGTGACGCTGAAGCCGGAGCTGACCCGGTTGTGGTAATCGGTTATGAGCTTTGGCAGAACCGATACTCAGGATCTCCTGACATCATTGGCAGCAACACGCGAATTAATGGTAGCAACCATACGATTGTAGGCGTTATGCCCCGCGGTTTCAGCTATCCCATCGTGGCAGAATTGTGGCTACCGTTGTCAATCTCAGAAGCTTCCGAACCTAACCCTGCAGATCGATTAATGCTTATCGCCAAACTGGATGAGCAGTCCACCAGAACTGAGGCCAGCGGAGAAGTTGCGGCCATTATGCAGGGCTTACAAAATGATTTTCCTGGGAACTACGACAATCAGTCAGCTAAAGTAATACGCTTTACGCAGCTTAGTTTCAGCAATGCTCTTCCTCTTTATAACTCCATTGGCGTTGTTGCAATTTTTATTTACTTACTCGTCTGCCTGAATGTTGCAAATTTATTGCTCATTCGCGCCAATGAGCGAATAGGTGAATTAGCTGTGCGTTCTGCAGTGGGAGCAAACCAATTTTCAATCTTCGGTCATGTCTTATTCGAGTCGTTCTTTGTTTGCATGGCAGGGGCCGTACTGGGAATAGCCACTTCTACAATCATCCTCAGCTTTGCTCATAACTTTTACACCAACGTTCTTGCAGCTAATAGATCGTTACCTTTCTGGATGGATTTGCGGGTGGACACCGATGCCATTGTCATTGCCTTCTGGTTAATGTTAGGTCTGTGGGTTCTGTCTGGCGTGTTTGCAGCCTGGCGAGCCGCCCGCAAAGACCTTGCCATTATTTTGGGAAGCGAATCCAAGGGCGCAGTTTCTGATGGTGGCAAATGGATTGGAAAAACCCTGGTTAGTCTGCAGGTCATATTTTCTTTCTTCCTTTTAGTAGTGAGCGGTAGCTATATATTCCTGCTAGGTGAAAACTCTGACGAGAGCATCGTCTCCAATCCGGAACGCTACATATCAGCCACAATCAGCCTGAATGGAGAGCGATACCTCAATGAAGATTCTCGAAGCCGCTATCGCAACTTATTGAGGCAAGAACTGCAGGAGGATGCCATATTCCAATCAATGACATTCGCCTCTTCCTTACCAGGAGACTTTGCTACCGCCATTAATGCCGCGCTGGAAACAGAGACACAGGGTTTCGATGATTCACAACGCTTTGTGCAACTCTGGGTAGACCCCGGGTATTTCAACACCCTGAATATCCCCCTGTACAATGGCCGGGTATTCGACAGCGGTGATGGCGAGGATTCCCCAGGGGTTGTCCTGGTAGATGAAGCCTTCACACAACGAATTGCAGTTGAAGAAGGAAACACCACTGGCAGGCAACTCAGACTCTACAACAACAGTACAGATGCCGGCACTACACATTCCGTCATCGGGCTCGTACCTTATATTTGGGATTTGGATCGGCAAACTGGTGCCGCTCGATTCCCGGCAATCTATAGATCGCTGGCACAGGGAAATATCCGAACATTCAGGTTGATCGCAGAGCTCGCACCGGGCATCAATCCTACACTGGTCGAGACAGAGCAGGTTCTGAAAGCTGCTGCGGCCAGCGTGGACCGGGACGTTGCCATTTATGGAGTCGACCGGTTGTCTGGGCCCATCGATAGAAATAACCTTTATTCAAACCTACTGCTATCGATGTTTGGCAGCGCAGCTCTATGCTCTCTTGTCTTGTCAGTTATTGGCGTCTATGGCTTGCTATCACGCACGATTATGTCCCGGGCACACGAGATAGGTTTACGTCGGGCCATAGGGTCCAATAACAGACAAATCCTGAGTCTGTTCTTGAGAAGTAGCAGCACCTATTTATTGCTAGCAGTGTTGCTCGGCGGAGGTGGATCCTTCATCGTACTCGATCAGATTGTTGATTCATTCGCAAGCGCGTCATCTTTTGGAAACTTGCTCTCTTATACAGGGGGAGTCTTCCTTATAGTCACACTGCTTGTGGGAACAGCACTCCTTGTAGCCACACTGATTCCTGTTCGTCGGGTTATCCGTATGGAGCCAGGTGAAGCCCTTCACTATGAATAATTGAGGTAATCCCTTTGAACGAACTGAAATATACCTTAAAGCTCATCAGTAAAAATCTGCGCTTCTCCTTGCTGTGTACCAGTATCATTGCCATGGAACCTGGCGAAGCCCTGCAATACGAATAACCGCCATAATTTTTACTTCATCGAGGTTAGATTATGAAATCACTTAGCCCAACATATTTGCGCAACTTAATCACAATATTACTTGCTCTGAGTCTGAGTAGTTGCATCGTTTACAGTCGTAGTACCGGTATACGCCACAGTGATGCACCGTTGACACCCAGAGCCTCTTCTCCTGACTACTCTACATCCACCGACGTAAACAACTTCGGCAATGTTCGCGAAGTCAACAGGAGTGTCATTATCGAAGATGGCCGGCGTGTAAACGACGTATGGAGCACCAATGGTCGGGTCGTAATTGAAGACGGCGCGATGGCAAGAAATGTAAGAACAACCAACGGTCGTGTGGTAATTGGTGGCAGCAACACGAGGGTCGCTGATATTACAACAGTGAATGGTCGTATTAGTGGCGACTACGGCGGACAGATTGCTGGTGATGTGGAAGCAGTGAATGGGCGAGTCGATTTTACCAATGCTGCCATCGGTCGTTCAGTGAAAACAGCCAACGGCCACATTAATCTCTACTCGGTTACTGTGGGTGAGAATGTGGAGACCAGAAACGGTGATGTTCGGCTGGAAAACACCATCATTGAGAATGATCTCATCATTAAGAAACGGCGCTTACCAGGATTGCTGGAGCTCCTGAGCTGGAACTGGATGGATCAGGAAGTCGTTATTGGTCCAGGGTCAGAGATTAAGGGCACACTGGTAGCCAGAAACGAAATAACGCTCTACGTACACGAATCAGCAACGATTAACAACGTCATTGGCGCCACACCTGTCACCTATAGCGGGCCCATTCCTTAAGATCTAATTTCCCAAAGGTAGAAACCAATGAACTACTGGTTTGAATTAAGATATACCTTGAGGTTGCTGCGAAAGAAGCAAGGATTCGCTGCAATCTGTGCCTTTGTCATTGCTGTTGGCATTGGTATAAGCATTCCCCTTGCCACCGTAAGTGGCTTCTTCGGTTTTACCGAAGTGCCCTTACCCGATAACAAGCGACTTTTCATCGTAAGGCAGCAAATTGAAGGCCAGGGAAATGTGCCGTTCATTGACCCTTTCAGCTATCGCAGACTCGAGCAAACCACCACCAGTTTTGATTTTCTAGCGGCATTCCGACAGCACGCCGCTGTTTTTAGTGATGGTGAAACTGCAGAATCATTTTTCGGCGCCTGGATCACGCCCCAGTTTATGGAATATGGGGCTGACACCCCATTGCTAGGCCGTACGTTGGTCAGCAGCGACGACTTTCCGGGAGCTGAGCCAGTGGCGGTCATTGGCTATAACCTGTGGCAAACCTACTATGGCGGTGACACTGACATCATTGGTCGCGTCAGTGAAATTAACGGCGAAAGCACAACCATCGTAGGTGTCATGCCGCAGGGGTTTGGCTTTCCAATTGCTCATGAATTGTGGCTTCCGTTGCAATTATCAAACATTCCCGAAGCCGGCTCTGCCCGTAATCTTTATGTTTCAGGCTTACTGAAAGAAGGTGTGGAACCAAGCGACGCCGCAACTGAGTTGAACATCATCTTTGCCTCGCTGGCTGACGAGTATCCAGAATTCTATGCTACCAGCAAAGCTAGCGTTCTCCCCTATTCGCTCATATTGATAAATGATGGCCCGGTATTCGGTTATTTATTCATGAGCATGATTGTGACTGTGCTTTTATTGGTGTGCTTCAATGTTGCCAATCTGCTCACCGCTCGCAACAGTGAGAGAATAAATGAACTTGCCGTTCGAGGCGCGGTGGGCGGATCTCGCTGGAGAATCACTAGCCAGGTATTAATGGAGTCATTCCTGATATGCCTGTTTGCTTCCATAATCGGTTTGTTACTTGGCTCGATCGGGGTCAGTATCATTGGCGCAGGATTCGCCAATTCAGTATTACGTGTTCCATTCTGGTTGGAATTCTCAATCACCGCTAACGATTTACTGTTCGTTGCATTAATCACCGCTGGAATATGGTTACTATCTGGCCTCTATCCTGCCTGGAAGATATCCAGGCAAGATATCAACACTGTACTCAGTAGCGATTCGAGTAGCGTTACCGGTCATGCATCAAGCCGGTTTACCAAAATAATGGTAACTATCGAAATAGTCGTATCCTGTTTTCTCCTTGTGGTGTGCCTTTCCACAGTTGCCGGTTACTACGCATCAACGCGCCAGGATATGGGTGTAACCCCTGACGGGCTACTAACTGCAAGAATAAATCTCTCCTCCTCCGGGTACGCGGAGGCTGACTCAAAGCTACGATTTCTGGAAGACTTGCGAACCGAGCTGGCAACCAATGATGAATTTGGCGAAGTCACTTTCGCGAGCGCACTGGCCGGTCAAACAACCCCGAGACTGAATTTTGAACTGGAGGACCTTACCAGAACTGCTGACAGCAACTTACCGCAGGTAGGTTTAGCGTGGCTTGATGCCAACTATTTGAATGTCATGGGTGTTGAATTACTGCAAGGACGATTCTTCGACGCTAGCGACGATGCAACCAGTGGAGCCGTAGCCATTATCGACGAACTATTTGCGCAACGATATTGGCCAGGAGAGTCGGCTATTGGAAAGCGTATTCGCGTCCAGCCTGAGCAAGGGGGAGATTGGGTCACCATAGTCGGGGTAATTAATCACATCATTCAGGGACAACCAACTGCAGAGCGCCTCTATCAATCGACCCTATATCGACCAATTAAGCAACTTGCTGCGCTTGATTCTGGCCCGATGTCGATCAGCACAATTTCAATGACTGTTGCGTCTCGTGCGACTGACTCAACTCCGATTATTGATCTTGAGCAATCACTAAAATCAGCTGCAGCTCGAGTGGATAGAGAAATTCCGCTTTCGGATGTATATGCCATGTCCGAAATGATGTACCTCAGTGTGAGATCTAATAGCTTTTTCTACAACATCATGTTGTGGATGGCGATTGCAACCGTCGTATTAGCAATTGTCGGGGTTTACGGTGTGGTTTCACGCTCTGTTCTTTCTCGCGCCATGGAAATCGGTATTCGCAGAGCACTGGGTTCAAGCAGCACCAATATTCTGAGCATATTTTTAAAGCAAGGATCCCTATACCTCGCAGTTGGACTGCTGCTGGGTGGAATTGGGGGTGTAGTCACAGTCGGAGTATTGCTGCAAGCCGTTGGCTCTGACCAGGGGATGTCGATTGTCTTCACGTATATCGTCCCCCCTGTTTCTGTTGTTCTCTGCACGATGGTACTCGCGGCTTCATACTTTCCTGCGAGAAAACTGATCGCAATCGAACCCGGCGAAGCCCTGCATTACGAATAGAGATATTGAACCCATGAGACTTCCCTACGAGATCACTTTTACACTTCGGGTTTTGCGCAAGAACATTGGCTTTAACACTCTTTGTGTTTTAGTGATCGCTCTCGGAATTGCTGTATCTATTCCCTTATATTCCCTGGTTAGAAATATTACCTATGCATCACTGCCCTTCCCCGACAGCGATCGCATGATTCTGATAAAGCAACTGGATTCGAGAACCAATTCTGAACTGCCTCTGTATTCCTTCGATGATTTTCAATTCAATTCAATCATAAATGGTACAAGCAGTTATGAGGTGTTAGGTGCGTTCTATGACTCCCATGTAACTTTTAGCGATGGCGACTATGCGGAGAGTTTCTACGGAGTTCGAATTACCACTGATGCCATGAGACTAGCACCAGCAGTTCCAGTCATGGGTCGCACTCTCCTCCCCTCCGATCAACTGCCGGGTGCGGAGTCAGTAGTGGTTATTGGTTTCAGTCTGTGGCAATCCTACTATGGGGGTGCGACAGATATAATTGGCAGGGTCAGTCAAATCGCTGGCGAATCAGCAACGATCGTTGGGGTAATGCCTGAAGGATTCAGATTCCCAATGTATGCAGAACTGTGGCAACCCCTTTCAATCTCCGGCATAGCCGCGCCTTCAGAAGGAGATGGAGTAGCCGTGATTGGTTTACTGTCTGACGGCGAAAATCGCCAGATTGCCACCACCGAAGTACAAACGGTGATGCAAAGACTAGCTGAAGACTACCCGGAAGATTACAGTAACACCTTCGTAAAAGTTACACCTATCAGCCATCTGTCGACACAAGACGCTTACCCTATTGGCAATACTATTGCCGGATTGGCCATTGGCGTCTTCTTCCTGGTCTGCCTTAACGTTGCCAACCTCCTGCTGGTGCGCGCTACTGAACGGATGGAAGAGCTGGCTATAAGGTCATCTGTAGGCGCTAGCCGGATCGGACTCATTTCTCATGTGCTGATAGAGTCCTTCGTAATTTGCGTGATTGGGACAGTGTTAGGTCTGATATGCGCCGTACTTGTTATCGATACTCTGACTCCTCTCCTAATGAACTTATCCGAAGGAGGACGGCGCCTGCCTTTTTGGATAGATATTCGTATTGATGTTGAAGCTGTCGCGGTTGCATTGGCATTGATGCTGGTTCTGTGGCTCATTTCAGGAAGTCTTGCAGCCTGGCGCGCATCAGGAGCTGGTATCGGACACACGTTGGCAAGCGACAAGCGAGGAGCCGCTTCACTACGAACTGGAAAACTTACCCATGGTATGGTGTTGGTTCAAACTGTATTTTCCTTCTTCCTTTTAATACTCGCGGGTACATTTGTATTCGTTCTCCAACAGCGCTATGAGACTGATGCTGTAGAAAATGTTGAGAATTATCTTTCTGCTGTGGTGAGCCTTAATATAGATACCTATGAAGACCCTGCTGACCGCGAACGATTCAGAAGCACATTCAAGGATGCCCTGGTACAAGGTATAGACGAAGTTTCAGCTGTGAGTTTTTCTTCCAGCCTGCCCGGTAATCAGGGGAGAAGAATTCTAGCCACGATCAATGGAGAAATAGCAAATCAGAATCGGTTACAAGCACGTCAATATGGAATATGGATTGACGATACTCACTTGCAAAACATTGGGCTCGATCTGATCGAAGGTCGCTACTTTGATAGCGCTGACAACTCATCATCCGAGCCTGTAGTCATTGTCGACGAAAACTTTGTAGCTCAACAACAAATCAACGGATCGCCAATTGGGCGCCAGATTGAATATAGCCTGGACCGTGGCCAAACACAGGCTTCCGCGCGCATTATTGGAGTAGTTCCACACCTTGGCAGAACTCAAGCTAATAATGGAGACAACCTCGCAAGTGTATATTTTGCGTCTCTACAGCAATCACCAAACGTATCCTGGTTAATCATTCAGTTGACTGATCACCGCACTACTTCATTCAGCGAAATTGAACAACGAATTAAGTCAACAAGCGCTGCCATTGATCGACAAATATCAATTGACCGGATTAAAAGTCTAAAAGATGAATCGGAAATCAGCAATTCTGAAACCAGCATATTTGTGAGCATGTTTGGCGGTGCCATGTTCGGCGTGCTGATACTGGTAATAGTTGGCGTCTACGGCCTGATTTCCCGCTCGGTCAATTCCCGTACCAGCGAAGTGGGTATCCGCAGAGCAATGGGCTCGTCAGACTTTGGCGTAATTAACCTATTCATGAAATACGGACTCACCTACCTGGCTATTGCGATGCTAATTGGAGGTGGTGGAGCGATCCTCGCTGTAGATCTAGTGGATGCCTCTACAGATTTTGCATTGAACCCTTCAGTAGCACCGGTATTTATTGCAGTGGCCATAGTAATCAGCTCATTAATTTGTTTTGCATCTTATGTTCCAGTCAGGCGGGTGGTTGCCATAGAACCGGGCGAAGCCCTTCACTACGAATAGCAATCTCTGATGTGGAATTCCAAAGCCATCATTCGTTTAGTGTTTTACCTGGCGTCACTACTGTCTGCCACTCAATGCGCGGACGTCTGGGTACAGCCTCCAAGAACAGCTGAAAATCTCGAAACATTGGCACGAGTCCAGATCCGATCCTATTCATTCTCTGAAGCGGGAGGAATCAATTCAGAATACGGCCTGTTCGTCCCAAGTTCACTCCAGGAGCCACAACCTTCACCACTACTGGTGGCCCTTCATGGGCACGGTTCAGGCGCTATGTACATGATGGAGTACAACAACCTAACGGAACTCGCGGAAAACTACGGTTTTATTGTCGTCACACCCGTCGGATTTAGTGAGAGAGGCTGGTTTGGGTCCACGCCGATGCGTGGGTTTCAGGTAACTGCTGAAGATCGCACATTAAGCACCTCTGAAGTCAGTCGCCTGAGTGAATTGGACGTAATGAACGTGATATCTCAAGTGGTAAGTGAATATTCTATTGATGAGCAACGAATATACCTGATCGGGCAATCGATGGGTGGTAGTGGTGCCTGGTACCTTGCAAGCCAGTACCCCGACTTATGGGCAGCGATTGCGCCACTTTCTCCGGCAACCGGTGAGGATCCGGCAATTTTGGAGAATTGTCCCCACATACCTGTGCTTCTTATTGCTGGAGACAAAGATATTGAAGTGGACATCGAAGACACACGGAGATGGGTAGCGAAAATGGAAGAACTTGGTATGCATTATAAATACCTTGAAATATCCGGAGGCACCCACAGCGCATCGGGGCGACAGAACATCGACAAAGTTTTTCAATATCTAAATGGCCACAGAAAGAGCAATTAGCCTTTAGATATTTCGGATGAGACGACCGAAATCCGGATCGGGAACAAAGCTGGGCACGTCTCGCAATTCAGCACCATTTTGCATAACCTCCCCTGTGGTGTCCGATTGATGACTTGCCTGAATTATCGTATTCCAGAGAAGGGTAAAAATTACTAACAATAAAGGCAGCATAGATATCAACACCACTCCATTGTTGTAATGCTTGTCTGGAACATATGCATAAATGGCATTAATTCGCTTCCTCAGAGAAGCTACATTTGCAGACTCCTGCATAGAACTGAGACTCATCGGCGTAATCAGTGAATATCTGCAATCGGTAGCACGGGATACCACTCCCTGCAAACATTGCACGTACATCTTCTTTGGCACTTTTCCATTGCGCGTAACTTCTTCATCGCAAGCAATTTCCTGCAGTTCCTGAAGCATTTCCTTCCAAATTCTCACAGCAGGATTCCAGAAACAAAAAACCTGTATAAGCCTGGCAAAGAACAACCAGTCCAAATCCCGCGAACGTATATGTTGCAGCTCATGTTTGAGGACTATAGCCAGATCGCGTCGAGACAACAAAAGACTCGAAGGAAGCACAATATACTTCTTCCACAACAATCCGGTCGCAAAAGGTGTATCAATCTCTTCGGAATACAGGACTTCGAGTCCACCGATTTTTTTCAATAAATTACATCTGTTTATCAACTTTCTAAGGTGCAGCACTTCCACGAAAATATTCAACAATCCAATCAGTACGCCCGTGACTAGCAGCAGCATCAGATACGAGGCTAGCTGAACGTGAATGCCATTAAATGATGTGACCGAAGAAAATATTTGAGGATAGTTTAGAAATGGCAACTCAACTGTCATGGTCGAGGTATAGATAGAGACAGCGTAAATAGCAATGGCAGAGTTCAGGACGAAAAGCAGAAACAGTTTTGACAAATGCAAGGACGATGTAGCACTTCTGGCG
The DNA here is from genome assembly GCA_965227685.1 of uncultured Pseudohongiella sp. Taxonomy (GTDB): domain Bacteria; phylum Pseudomonadota; class Gammaproteobacteria; order Pseudomonadales; family Pseudohongiellaceae; genus UBA9145. The sequence goes on from CBDDGA010000002.1 coordinate 1,798,675, forward strand.
ACTCCTTGCATTTCTTCACAGGCCGCAAGCAGTTTCCATGTGAACAATGCTACCATAAACAGCAGGTTCAAGTTTAGGTAACTCAAAATTAATAATTCAAATGAATTCATGGTCTAACCTGACTCTTTGATTCCAAAATGAAGTCTTCAAATTTAATCTTCGCCTTCTGCTTCACTAATCTTCCTGGCCAGTTCATCGCGAATCTGCTCCAGTTCTTCCAGCGTCAGCTTGTCGGTTTCAATTAGCCGCGTTGCTAAATCAATGGTGGCGCCATTAAATAGTTTGTCTACGATCTGTGTGAGAGCTTTCTCTTCGTACTCACTCTTGGATATAGCAGGAGAATAGAATCTTGTTTTTCCATCCAGCCGCGAATTAAGAAACCCTTTCTTATCCAATAGCCTGATAACTGCAGCAACGGTTGTGTAGGGCACCTCATCGGCGTTACTCATCTGATTCCGCACTTCACGCACCGTCGACTCTCCCAATGACCAGATGAGCTTCATAAAAATCAGTTCGGTCTGTGTCAGTAATTCCGATTTCTTGTTTCCCATTACTCAATGTCTTTTTCTGGTTTGTTGACTTATCTACGTATATATACGTATTATGTCAGCGTATATATACGTAGATAGTATAGGACTGTGGGCAAGCTCTCAAGTCCTGAAATATCAATAATAATCAATATGTTATGAAGGGCTTCGATATGAGCATTGGTAAAAAGAAGTTGATCTTCTCACTTTCCGGACTATTGCTGCTGGCTGTGTTTGGACTGACTCAAAGCAAACTGAATGAATCAGTTGCAGAGAGTACAGCCAGGGTTGCACCGAACTTTCAGGTTGATCCCTTCTGGCCGAAACCCCTTCCCAATCACTGGATAACTGGCAATGCCATCGGGGTTGCCGTTGATGAACGGGATCACGTGTTTATTGTTCATCGAAATCAGGAAGAAATTTTTCTAAGTGGGGGCAGAGAAATTGGTCTAGCTGCTGGCGTTAGCGATTGTTGTAGCCCTGCTCCGCCTGTCCTTGAATTTGATCCGGAGGGAAATCTGGTTAGTGCCTGGGGTGGCCCAGGTGAAGGTTACACCTGGCCCGCTTCCAACCACGGAATAGAAGTAGCACCGAATGGGAATATCTGGATCGGCGGTAATGGCGCCGGGGATTCTCATATCCTGGTGTTCAGCCGTGATGGTCAGTTCATTGATGAAATTGGTGAACCCGGTAATGGTGCAGATAGCAATAGCACAGAGCACTTTGCCCAGGTCGCCGAGATAGCGATCGATCCCGTTGCCAACGAAGCCTACATCGCAGATGGCTATATTAATAAGCGAGTCGCCGTACTTGATGCAACCACAGGTGCGTTTAAGCGGTTCTGGGGCGCTTACGGGAATATCCCCGCTGATGATCGTGTCACTTACACACCAGGTGAACCACTTCCAACTCAATTCCGTGGTCCAGTGCATTGCGCAGAACCGTCCCGTGATGGACTGGTTTATGTCTGCGATAGAGGCGCTGATCGAATTCAGGTATTTCGCACAGATGGAAGCTTCGTCGAAGAAAAGTTGGTAATGCCAAATACCACCGTACAAGGATCCACCTGGGATATAGCCTTTTCAAAAGATGAAGATCAGAAATATATCTACCTTGCAGATGGGCAGAATCATCGGGTGCATATCATTGAGAGAGAAACCCTGGAGATTCTGACCACCTTCGGTGATGGAGGTCGAGCACCTGGTCTTTTCTTTGCTGTGCACAGCATAGCCACCGATTCCAAAGGAAATATCTACACAACGGAAACCTACGATGGTCGCCGACTACAGAAATTCGTATATCAGGGGCTAAAGGCCGTAACGGCAGAAAATTCTGGAGCGCCCTGGCCAGTAGATAAGCTTTGAAAAAAGCTTGTCAGTGATGGGGCCGGAGAAAGAACTTAATCTCCTCTTGGCTCTGGCCCCATCCCTTTTACCCCTTCATAGTCATCAAGATTTTGTATTGACAGATGAATGATTCTGCTAATTTCAGAACCATTGATATTCTCCGAAAATACAGGCCTAATTCTTCGGACATTCTTATTAGTTTGATGCAAGAAAACAATGTCCTGTATTGCTCGCTTAATTCAGTGCACCGGTGCCTTGGCCCTTTGCTCATCGGCTTACTCCCAAACAACTGCAGTAAGCACAGATCTCGACATTCATATTCCGACTCTTGCCCAGAGCTCAATCGTGACAAGCGCAGAGCTCAACTATCAGGGGTCAAATTGGCAGCTCATTGTTGGCGATAGTGTAGAGCTAACTGACTCCACTGCGGCTGCAGCCACCTTCGATGGCTCAATGCTAACAATTGAATGCTTGGTTTATTCTGGCAATAGCTACAGAGCATCATTTGAGCAATCTTCCAGTGATGCTATGGGCGCTTATTTCAGCCTTTTTAATGCCGAAGACAATCCAGATTGCGCTACAGACCTGAATGTAATCCCTGCTTTACTGCCAGCACCTGTCGCCCCCTACGAATTGGAAGACACATCGACGCTTCTGGCATCCGTCAGCTCAAGACTGGAAGGACTCAGCATTGCAGATTTTTTCGAAGAAGCGTTTACCATAATTCGTACACGCGACACTGACCAGCGCATTGCCGACGGTGTGCTGGACGAATACGATGTAGGCACTGCGCAACTCACCAACAAGTCTGATGAGTATTATTTTCAGACGAAAGAGATTCAGTCCCTGGTTAAGGAGCTTCTACAAAGCTATGACAGGGATGCTCTGGCTGCCCAGGAGCAGCTCTCTTATGACATCTATCTAGACCACCTGGAAAAAGAACTGGAGTGGGCGGAGTACCGTGATTACGAGTATCCGGCGACCTATGGCTTTTTCGGTTTACCAGGAAGCACGGAGCAATTTTTCACCCGAATTTTTACCATTTCAGATGCTCGCGAGGCTCAGCTATATCTGGCATTACTCAACCAGGTAGATCGTCGCTTTGACCAGATCAGCGAGCTGCTCATCGCCAGACAAAATGCAGGCATTATTGAGCCCTCTGTTACCCTGGGTTTTTCGCAGTCTCTGGTTGCAGCGATGGGATCCAGTGCTGCCACATCAACTACCTACTATCAGGCCTTCGAAGAAAGACTCGATGAACTTGATAATATCTCCGTCGCTGAGAAAGTCATTCTTCGTGAACAGGCAGTTCAGGTTATTGAAGAGAAGGTGTTGCCCGCCTATCAGGAACTGGCTATTCAGATGCAGAATCTGTTGCCATTGGCGCCAGCCAATATTGGTTTTGGACAGTTCCCGGGTGGAGACAAGTTCTACGAATTTGTTGTTCGATTTTATACATCAAGCGACATGACCCCCAATGATGTTTACCTAATGGGTCTGCAGGAACTGGCAAGAATACACGACGAGCTTGATGTATTGTTTAATCAACTGGGTTACCCGAGCTGGGAGTCTCTGGCTCAAAAATGGGTGCGTGTGGATCAGGACAGCGGGACGATTCTTGCAGAGAATGCATTGAGTTTTCATCAGCAACTGATCGATGAGACTTATGAGAAGCTTGGAGACTACTTCTCACTCTTGCCAGAACAAAGGGTAGCAGTTGCCGGAGACATGTTTGGTGGTTTCTATATAACAGGCACCGAAGACGGTAGTCGGCCAGGTACCTTCTATGCAGACAATGACTCCGATCAGGCCTACACCACTTTGCCATCGCTTACCTACCATGAAGCTGTTCCCGGTCATCATTTACAGATTGCGCTGGCGCTGGAGTTGGATCTTCCAGAATTTCGACGAAAACAACGACTGACTTCCTACACGGAAGGCTGGGCCCTGTATGCTGAACGGCTGGCCTCCGATTTGGGTTGGTATGAAGACGATATCTACGGGGATCTGGGGCGGTTGCAATTTGAAGCCTTGAGAGCCGCTCGTCTCATCGTTGACACAGGTATTCATTCATTAGGTTGGACTTACAACCAGGCAGACACCGCTCATATTTTTAATGTCGGCTACCCTGGATCGATTGCCCGTTACAGTGTCTGGCCCGGACAAGCCACAGCCTATACTACAGGCATGGTAAAAATTCTTGAGCTTAGAGATCGTGCACAAAGTGAGCTGGGCGAACTCTACGATATCAAGGATTTTCACGCTGTGGTGACGGGCAATGGCTCAATGCCTCTGAATATTCTGGAAAATGTAGTGGATAGCTATATTGCAGAAAAATCCGCGATGGCTAACGGCCAGTAGGTCATTCGTGGTCTGATATCAGGTGACTGTCGAACTGCAATGCCCCTAAACCTGTTCTTCGTCGGATTGTTCAGGTTCCCAGGGCAACCCCAAAACCTTGCCATAGTGCTTTGCTAATTTCTCCCAACCGTACTCCATTGCTGCTTCTGCTAACACTGGACCTATGGCATAGCCATCCATGAGTATTTCGACAAAGTCGAGACACATATGCCAGCCAGCTGCAGAAGGAGTAATCCATTGTTCTTCATTGACAGTGTGACGGAGAGTAAGCTTTGTGCCTCCTCCTTTATCTTGCTCCAGTTCCCAGTGCAATCGGTGCTCCGAACCCCAGCTATATTCCAGAACCTTGTTCTCCACTACTTGCAGAACTTCACTTTCATAGAGTTCAGGCGTACTCCCGTCTGTCATTCTCAGGGTAACTGGCCCCGGTGAATCCAGCTTTCGATCGGGTTCAAAAGGCGCCCAGTGCACAATCTTTTTTGGTTCGGTCATAGCCGACCAGACCTTATCTACTCCATGGCTAAAATGGCGGATAAAAACCAATGTAGACTGGCCTTCTCCTTTTTCGCACTCCACTTCACAGGGTGGCGATGGTTGGTAGTCTTCCAATCGCATCGGTTCAGTTCTCCTCATCAAGAAATTTTTCCAGCGCATCCAGACTCTTGTTCCACAGAATACGATAGTTCTGTATCCAGGCATCGAGCTCACGAAACGGCTTACTCTCAAGGCGATAGATCCGTTGCTGGGCCACGGAATCACACTGCACGATACCCGCTTCTCTAAGTACCCGCAGATGTTTGGAAACCGTTGGCTGACTGGTATTGAGATGGGTCACCAGGTCGCTAACTGAGCGCGGCTCTTCCAACAGTGCCTCAACTATCTGCATACGCCTGGGCTCACCAATGGTATTGAGTATTTGCACATCCATGGCTTTATATACTTCCTTAGGTATATACCTGTCAAGGAATATTGAGTTAATTCAGAGCAACAAACCTCTTCCTGCCCAGTAATATCTGGCAGCCCCACCTGCGCTACTGAACCGAAAAAACCCTGAAGTGCATCCAAAGCCCACCGATGTGTATCTATATAAGGCAGACCTTCAATAAAACAGGAGATCGAAATGGAAAACATTGGACTGGGAGCCGGACTTGTAGTCCTGAGTTTCTGGCTGTTCGTCGCCGCTGTTTCCGTGGCTGGCATCTGGGATGGTGTGAAAAAGCGGGAACAGAAGCATGAGACCTTTCGGCGCATACTGGAGAGCAACCAGGATCTCGATGAAAAGACCCTGGGAAAACTCATGTCGCTGGTAGGTGGCAGTGGTCGTCCGGACCGGGATTTCAAAATTGCAGCAATGTGGATTCTGCCGATTGCACCCGGTTTTGGCGTATTCGCCTACTTCATCTCAATGGTCGCGGAGGAAGCTTTTTACCCATTACTGGGGGTCGCCGTCATTCTGTTGTTCATGGGCATTGGATTCTGGATCGCCGGTGAAATTACCAGGCGCTGGTATCTGGAAGACTAGGAAACCCGAATCCGCAGAGTAAGAAACTCTTGAATAGAGCAAAAGACTACTACCCGGACTGCCCCGAAGCGCTAATTGTAAATCTTGCGCGGAGCGGAGACCGTAACGCATTTGCTGAATTGGTACGACGACACCAGTCTTCGGTACGTAACCTGATGCGGCGCTTTTCAAGAGACAACAACCTTGCTGATGATCTTGCACAACAAACTTTCCTTCGCGTCTGGATGAATCTGAAAAGCCTGAAAGAGGCAAAGGCTTTCGCAGGTTGGTTAAAGAAAATTGCTGTTTCCATCTGGCTGCAGCATCTCAGGAAAAACGATGTCATGAACCTTAGCGAAGAGTGGGATGATGATCAGGTAACTACAGACACTCCTGGTCTGGCCATGGATCTAAGTCAGGCACTGGCGACGCTTCCTGAATCGGTTCGTTTATGCCTGGTACTCTCCTACCAGGAAGGAATGAGCCATGAAGAAATCAGCAATGCAACAGAGCTTCCTCTTGGCACTACAAAATCGCATATTAAACGAGGCTCTGAAAAGCTGAGAATACTTTTGGCTGCTTACCGCGATAAAAATGCGGAGACCGAATCATGACCGAAGACAGAGATCCATTCCTACAAACCTTATTTGCAGAAGATCAGCAAGAGCTCGCCGGTGATGCATTCATTGAAGATGTGATGGCGAAGACCCGTAATATAAGGCGCAATCTTTATCTCACCTTCGCTGCCTCTATTCTTGCATTTGTCGTTATTGCACTGATAGCAGAATGGCCGTTGCTCGGTCTCGCTATTACATTTAGCGAAGTCCTGGGAATGGAACTTGTCAACTTTGGCAACAGCACAATCAGCTGGGTGCTTTTGCCAATAAATAATCTGGCCACTCTACTGGTATTACTCTGGCGGGTTGTGCTTATAGCCTGGAATCGCGCCTCATCCGCATCCTATATCAGCTAATCTGGCTCGCAATCCAATAAAGCACGAACCAGCTAAAGCCCCTTATCGCTCGCTAAGTTCGAGTGTGTTAGCTTATACCCCATTACGCCCAGAGAAGTTGCGAAGGAATCAGAATGGAAAAATTTGGCATTGGACAGGCTGTCACTCGTGTAGAAGACCAACGGTTGACTCGAGGAGATGGTCAGTACATTGAAGATGTAAATCTTGATGGTCAAACCTGGGCGGCTTTTGTTCGATCACCGCATGCCAATGCACAGATTATCGAAATTGATACCGAAGCAGCTCGGGAGGTTCCTGGCGTGCTTGGTGTATTCACTGCAGTAGATTTGGAAGCTGCCGGAATCGGGCATGTTCCCTGTGGGGCTGATGCGAAAAATATCGATGGATCATCCTGCGTTAAACCACCACGCCCGGCTCTGGCTATGGGGCAGGTACGCCATGTCGGTGATGCTGTCGTATTGGTAGTGGCCGAGACAAAAAGCGCGGCAATCGATGCTGCAGAGAATGTCTGGATTGATTACGAGATATTGGATGCAGTGGTTGACTCTCGACAGGCGCTAAATGAAGACACTGTGCAAATCTGGGACTCTGCCCCCGGAAATCGCAGCTTCCACTGGCAGGACGGAGACCCGGAAGGTACGCAGCAGGCGATGGAAGCTGCAGATAAAATTATCGAGTTAGAGCTGGTAAACAATCGGGTGATTCCAAATTCAATGGAAGCCCGAGGAGCAATTGCTGAGGTAGAAACAGACAGTGGGCGACTGGCATTACATGTGTCTTGCCAGGGCGTTCATATAATTCGCAACAGGCTCAGCCAGGTATTCAACTGCGACCCGGAAGACCTTCATGTCATGTGTTATGACGTTGGTGGAGGATTCGGGATGAAGATCTTCTTGTTTCCCGAGTACGTTGCAATTCTGTTCGCTGCTCAACAAATTGGCCGCCCGGTGAAGTGGATATCTGACCGAAGCGAAGCTTTTCTTACCGACACTCATGGCCGAGATCACATTAGCCATTTGCGACTTGCCGTAGATGCGGACGCCAAAATCCTGGGACTAAAAGTTGACACCATTGCTAATCTAGGCGCCTACCTATCCAATGCAGCTCCCTTTGTGGCTACTGCGGCCGGGGTGGCGATGCTGGTCGGTAGCTACGCTATACCAACAGCCCATGTGGAAGTACAAGGGGTCTTCACTAACACGGCGCCAGTTGACGCCTATCGGGGAGCAGGGAGACCGGAAGCGATCTATGCAATCGAACGTTTGCTGGATTTCGCCGCCAGAGAATTAGGAATTTCTCCGGATGAAATCAGACGTCGAAACTTCATACCAATCGAAGCTCTGCCCTACAAAACTGCATTCGGCATAACTTACGATTCAGGGGATTTCGCTGCCAATATGGAAGATGCCCTGCAGGCAGCAGACTGGGATGGATTTCCTGTACGCAGAATTGAAGCTCAATCCAGAGGAAAGCTACGGGGTATTGGACTCGCCTGCTACATAGAGCGTTGCGCAGGTGGCGCTCCAGAGGAGGCAAGACTTCAAGTCAATGAGAAGGGTCAAGTAACTTTATTTATTGGCACTCAATCCAATGGCCAGGGCCATGAAACTGCTTTTCGACAGATCTTATCTGACCGTCTTTCAATCTCATTCGAAGATGTACATATCGTGCAAGGCGATTCTGATCTGATCGAAAGCGGAGGCGGCACGATGGGGTCCAGATCTGTACCTGTTGGTGGTGCCGCCATCGGTGCAGCAGCAGACAGAATCATCGAAGTTGCGCGCACACAAGCTGCCGAGTTATTGGAGACGGCTGTAGCTGATATCGAATTTAGTCAGGGCGAGTTCAGAATCGTTGGCACCGATCGCTCCACATCTTTCAGGAGCGTTGCCGCTGCCTGCGCTGACGATAACGGCATCAGCTTTGACGAGAAAGACAGTTTTGCCCCCAGTGAAGCGACTTATCCTAATGGTGCGCACATCTGTGAATTGGAGATCGATCAATCTACGGGGACGCTGGAAATCGTCAAATACACCGTGGTCGACGATTTCGGCCATGTAATTAATCCACTATTGCTGGAAGGTCAGGTCCACGGCGGCATTGGGCAGGGGCTGGGTCAGGCGTTGCTGGAATATTGCGCTTATGAAAAGGAGACAGGCCAGCTGTTGTCCGCAAGCTTTATGGACTACACCATGCCGCGTGCAGATGACTTGCCGATGATTCAGTTCCAGCTCAATGAAGTGCCCTGCAAGACCAACCCTCTGGGAATAAAAGGAGCCGGCGAGGCTGGCGCAATTGGCGCGCCACCCGCCATTGTGAATGCTGTAGTGAATGCGCTATCAGACAAAGGAATTAAGCATATAGATATGCCCATCACTCCCTCCCGGCTCTGGCAGTTGCTTCATTCTGAAGCAGCCTGAGCAGGCTCATACAACATAGCGCACCATAATAGTGCGCTACTCTCCAGACTTCTCTTTTAACTGCGCGTCTGACAGAAAAGTCAGCATAGTAGTGCTTTGTGCCTCCATATATATTTCTAGCAGTTTCATAGAGTTAGCCTGAACTCAATCCAAAACTCACAGAAATTGTATACCTTCGAAAATTTCTGGCGCGGTTCTTGAATTCAACAATACTACTGACCCAATAAGAAGCATTACAAATGAACCTGCTGGTGTTTACCGACCTTGATGGCACCCTGATGGAACATGAGTCTTACTCTGTTGAACCCGCTCGGGAGGCGCTGGAGGCATTGGCGAAAGCAGGAGTGTCACCAATAGTAAATTCAAGCAAAACCGGGAGTGAAATCCGTGCTATCCAGGCCAAGCTGGAACTGGATGCGCCATATATTTGTGAGAATGGGGCGGCTCTCAGCAACTATGGCAAACCTTCCGATAAGAAGGCTGATCGAATCTTCGGAGTGGAACGTCAGTCCTGGTTTCCGGCTATTCAGGCACTGCGTGACCAAATGGAGTTCAAATTCGAAGGCTTCTCTGATTGGAGTGCCGACGAACTATCGGCGAGAACAGGCCTCAGTGTGCTCGACGCGAAGCTGGCGAAACAGAGGCAGTACAGTGAGCCGATAGTGTGGCGCGATACGAGCAAGGCATTTTCTCAATTCGCCGCCGCACTTAAGGCTCTCAATCTAAACCTGATTGAAGGTGGCAGATTTTTCAGCATCCAGGGTAGTCATGACAAAGCTACCGGCATGAAGTGGTTACAAGGTCTGGACACTTCGTCGACGAAACTTACGGTAGCCCTTGGGGACAGCCCCAATGACATAGCCATGTTGGAAGCTGCCGACATTGCCGTTGTAATCAAATCTCCAAAGTCAGATCAAATCAATCTGAAAAATCCAAAACGAGTGATACGTACGAATCGACCCGGTCCCGCTGGGTGGCAGGACGCCATATTAAAAATCCTGCGAGAAATCGATTTAGACACAGTAGAAACAAATAGAGGCAAGCAAGATGGGTGATTTTCACCAGAATGGTTCTATAACGACATTACATAATCTGGGGCAACGCCCAATCACAGAGATTGAAGAAGAGCTCAGTCGTTATAGTACGAACCGACCTATGGGCCTGGTACTGCCTTCCCTGTTTTCTGAATTGGAGGGCCCCGCCCTGTCAGGAATAGTAGATGAACTGGTAGACGTTCCCTACCTTGAGGAAATTGTGATCGGTCTTGATCGCGCCGATTTAGATCAATACAAGTACGCCATTGAGTATTTTAATCGACTACCTCAGCATCATCGCATTCTATGGAACGACGGACCGCGACTTCTGGAGATTGATGCGCAGTTAAAAGAACTCGGACTTGCCCCTACTCACCTCGGTAAAGGCAGAAATGTCTGGTATTGCTACGGCTATATTCTCGCCTCAGGAAAAACAGATGCAGTGGCACTGCATGATTGCGATATCCTGACCTATGACCGCAGCCTGTTGGCGAGACTTATTTACCCCGTGGCAAACCCTAATTTTTCCTATGCGTTCTGCAAAGGTTATTACTCCCGTGTTGCAGGGAACCGAATCGGTGGTCGGGTGATGAGGCTTTTTGTAACCCCCATGATTCGCACATTAAAAAAGGTCTGTGGTCACAGTGAATTTCTCGACTACATGGACGGCTTTCGCTACCCCCTCGCAGGCGAGTTCTCAATGCGAGCATCTGTAATCAACGACTTAAGAATTCCCAGCGACTGGGGACTGGAAATCGGAGTGCTATCGGAAATGAAACGCAACTACTCAACCAATAGAATCTGTCAGGTAGACATCGCCGATATTTATGATCATAAGCATCAGGATTTGTCTCTCGAAGACCGTGAAAAAGGCCTGTCGAAGATGAGTGTCGACATTGCAAAAGCCCTGTTCCGCAAACTGGCAACCAATGGTGAAGTATTCTCGCCAGAAATATTCCGCAGCATTAAGGCCACGTATTATCGAATTGCGCTCGACTTCATCGATTCCTATCAGAACGATGCCATGATCAATGGGCTTAGCTATGATCGCCACACCGAAGAAAAATCGGTCGAGCTCTTTGCCAGCAACATTATGGTTGCCGGCGATCATTTCCTGGAAAAACCAATGGACACACCATTCATTCCCAGCTGGAACCGGGTAATCAGTGCCATACCAGACATCCTTCAACAGCTTAAAGCAGCGGTAGAAGAAGATCACAAGGAATACGGCATAGGCTGAAGTAGAAAACCATGTCAGAAATGCAGGAAGAACTAAGCAAAGAGCTTCAGCGCAGACTCATCGAACATCTATCCATAATCTACCCGGACCAGGCAAGTGCTGCACTGGCGCGTGAATTGATGGCTGAGATGAGCATGGGTCGCAATTTACAACAGCCCGTTAGATTCCAGAACCATTGGGACCAAAGCGATACCATTCTCATCACTTACGGCAACACCATCCAACATCAGGGGGAATTGCCGCTGCATAGTCTGCGTCACTTCCTGAACAAGCATTTACAAGATTACATAAGCGCGGTCCATATCCTGCCTTTTTTCCCGTTCAGTTCAGACGATGGGTTTTCAGTAATGGACTATGTTTCAGTGAACCCGGCATTGGGTGAGTGGGAAGATATCGAAGCGATAAGCAAAGACTACAAGCTTATGGCAGACCTGGTAATCAATCACATGTCCAGCCGCAGCCAGTGGTTTGATAACTTTTTAAAGCGCAAAGATCCAGGTAAGGGCTACTTTATCGAAGCCGATCCTAATGACGACTACAGTGCCGTAGTGAGACCTCGAAACAGTCCTCTGCTAACTGAAGTAGCAACAGCCGACGGCACGCGCCATGTCTGGTGTACATTTAGCGAAGACCAGGTCGATCTGAACTTTCAGAATCCCCGGGTGCTGGTGGAATTTGTTCGTATCATTCGTGATTATCTAAATCATGGCATCTCCCTGTTCAGGATGGATGCGGTACCCTTTCTGTGGAAACAAGCCGGAACGTCCTGCGTACACCTGCAACAGACTCACGAGATAATCAAGTTACTGCGTACCTTAATTGAATACCACGCACCTGAAGCTATCGTCATCTGTGAGAACAATGTACCCAACCGGGAAAACCTGACCTACTTTGGTAATGCGAACGAAGCTCATGTCATTTACAACTTTTCCTTACCTCCGCTGTTGGTTTATACCCTCTTATCCGGAGATTGCCGCCATCTGAAAACCTGGATGATGAGCATGCCTCCTGCACAATCAGGTACAACTTATTTGAATTTCATCGCTTCACACGATGGCATTGGGTTACGACCACTGGATGGGCTTCTTAGTGACGAAGAAAGAAACAGATTAGTACAGGCGGCTGTAGATTTCGGTGGTCGGGTAACTCTGCGTCGCGCCCGCGAAGGCTATGACAAACCTTACGAACTCAATATCGCGCTATTTGATTTACTAAAAGGCACATTACAGAGCGGCGAGGACGGCCAGGGTGTAAATCGCTTTCTCTGCGCCCACACGATAATGTTGGCACTGGAAGGTATCCCAGCATTCTACATACAGAGCTTTTTCGGCTCTCGCAATGACTATAAACGCCTGGAGCACACCGGGCGCAACCGCTCAATTAACAGGCATATCTGGCAACAGCAGGAGATTGAAGACACTCTCGCCGACGGCAATTCCGAGCACGGGTATATTTTCAATGAACTGAGACGTCTTATCTCAATTCGACAGAAGCACACCGCCTTTCACCCCAATGCGACCCAATTCACTTTGCATCTCGGCACGAAAGTGTTTGCGTTCTGGCGTCAGAGCATCAATAGGGATCAGAGTATTTTCTGCTTGAGCAACATTACCAAAGAACGACAGACAATTAACCTGGCCGATATCAATTTGATCAGCACAGACGAGTGGAGCGACCTCATTAGTGGCAGGGAGTATGACGATTTGAGTCAACAATTAATTCTGGCGCCCTATCAAACTGCCTGGATATCAAACCTCAAAACAGACTCAAACTAGCCTGATCTAAAACTTGAATTGGTTCTGTATAGAAAATGTAAGTATTTCATTTCGATAACTTATCGCCTTCCCGCCGTTTCGCTAGCGCTGTATTATTAACCAATTGCGAGTTAAGCAGAGTTTCACATGCGCGTACTAATCGGCACTCCCGCATACAGCGGAATGGTGCATCTTGATTATCTGAATAGCCTTTTAGAATTTCAAAAACAGGGTTTGCAGTTCAGTTTGGTTTCCTTCGGAAATGAGAGTCTTATTACACGAGCTCGTAATTCCATAATTTCCTATTTCTATCATCACCGACAAGAGTTTACTCATTTACTCTTCCTTGACGCAGACATACGGTTGGAGGCGGTAGATCTCAAGAAGTTGATGGACTATGAAGTCGATGTGATTGCTGCGCCCGTACCATTAAAAAGTTATGCCGCAGACGGAAATCCGCCTCTGAATTGCTCTGCGTTTAATACAAAAGTCGCTGAAAATCTCTATACAACCACCTATGCGGGGACGGCTGTATTATTACTTTCCAGGCAGGCAGTGACCGATGTGGTCGAGAAAACGAAGAAAGCAGGACGTACTTACTCGTTTCCTGCCGGTCAGGATACCAATGAAAACCTGACCGGCCTGGAAATGTACGACGTCTTCCAGGTAGGAATTGTCGACGGTGAGTATTTGTCTGAAGACTACTGGTTATGCTCTGAGCTCGCGTCAGTTGGGCATAAAGTACATGTCTGCGACGCCATCAGGATCATTCATCATGGCATGCATGGATTTCGAGAGAAAAGAACCTGAATATAAAAGACGCCCGGGTCAGCGGAAAAGGCGAGAAGGGAAAAAGCTATTCTGATTCTTCAGCGGCCCGCTCAGCACGCAGGTTACAGGCAGTCACTTCAGGCATATAGGAAATGTACTTCACCATCATCGCCCCTTTAATGTCCTGACGTTCCAGGAAGCTGGTGTCATCGTCAACGTAAAATACACGTGACGTCGTCGTAACCAGACTCTCATCCATGATTTGCATACACCGATGAATACCCAGGTCGCCACTGTAGCCCTCCTGTACCCCATCGCGAAACATGAAAATCTCTTCGGTATCTGTGAAGTATACAAAATCCACAATCCCATCCCTGTCCTGATCCTGCGCGCACATGTCATACATCAGATAGTTGTCACAATACAGGGCGTTAGTCGGTAGCTCCCCTTCAGGCAAAGAGCCACAGCTAGCGAGGATTAAAAGACTAATCAGAATCAGGATTGTACGGCCGAACATTTAGAGATTTACCATCTGGCATTCACATAGAGCTAATTATAGCGGCTTGAGAGCGCTGGATCGAAACCATTTAGCAATGCTTGTAAAAAATTTCCAGGAATTGTGACCAGCCAGTTGCCAGAACTTAACATTCAGATTACCCGGGTTCGTCTAAGTCCTGATCTCAGGTAAAGAATGGTGACCAGAGAAAAGCCCACCATGAACGCCAATCCCGCTAGTTCAAAAACCATGGTAAGAGAGCCGGGTGGCAGGGTTTCGCCGGCCTCACGCAAAGAATCGAGAAATTCCGTTACCGTTGAAGCAATGATTACCCAGCGCCCAATAATGAAAATTGAAAACAACAGGTAAAGCGCCTGCAAACAATTATTCACTGTTTTCTCTATGCGATCAGAATTAAAGAATATGAGAGCATTAAGCGCAATGGTGGCTGCCAACCACATTGCCAACAAGAAATTGCCAGCACTTACTGCTGCAAACATGACTACATAGGTTTCAGATACAGACATAAGCAGATGTTTGACGGGTTAGCCTAACTCGTGCAGCGCCTCACCTACCCCATTGATTAAGCTGTCGATCTCATCTTCAGTGCTGATAAAAGGTGGCGCCAATTGAATAGTGTCGGCTCCCCATCGAACGTAAAAACCTTTTTCGAAGCATTTCACACCCAATTCAAAGGGTCTGCGCAATGGCTCGCCGGGATAGTGTTCAAGACTTAGCCCGGCAGCAAAACCGTAATTGCGAATGTCTGTGACATAGGGGCTGCCTTTCAGGCTATGCACTGACTCCTCAAATTTCGAAGACAATGACTTAACCCTCTGCGGAAGCTCTTCTCTGACAAGTACATCGAGGGCCGCCAGTCCGGCGGCACAGGCAACCGGATGAGCCGAGTAGGTATAGCCATGGGGAAACTCAACCATGTAATCAGGACCACCCTGCTCCATGAAGGTTTCATAGATATCGGGTTTACTGACCACCGCACCCAGGGGTTGCGTACCATTGGTGATTTGCTTCGCAATCGTCATCAGGTCTGGAACAACCCCAAATTCTTCAGCTCCTGTAAGAGACCCCATGCGTCCAAAGCCGGTGATCACTTCATCGAATATCAGCAACAAATCGTACTTGTCGCAGATTTCACGGAGCCTGTTGAGGTAGCCTTGCGGAGGCGGCAAAACACCTGCAGTACCCGACAAAGGCTCTACGATTACGGCGGCGATGTTGGAGGCATCATGAAGGAGGACAAGCTCCTCCAGTTCATCAGCAAGGTGGGCACCCGTGTCCGGCATGCCCTTACTAAAACTGTTCTCTGGTAAAACAGTATGGGGGATATGATCCGAGTCTACTGACTGCCCGAAAAGCTTTCTGTTGAAACCTATACCACCTACCCCGACACCACCATAGTTCACGCCATGATAGCCTTTGATGCGGCCGATGAACTTCGTCTTTCCTGGTAAACCCTTACTTCGCCAATAGCCGCGGGCCATCTTGAGGGCGGTTTCGACAGATTCAGATCCACTGTCAGTAAAAAACACATGCTCCAATCCCGCGGGGGTCAGCTCTATTACTTTATGAGCCAGTTTAAAACTGAGGGGATGTCCATATTGAAAACCAGGGGAATAATCTAACTCCGCCATTTGCTTGCTGACCGCAGTGGTGATTTCTTCGCGACCGTGACCCAGTCCACAGGTCCAGAGTCCAGACAAGCCATCAAAAATCTGCCTGCCATCAGCGGCCGTATAGTAGGCTCCTTTTGCAGCAACCATAAGCCGGGGGTCGCGTTTGAATTGGCGATTCCCGGTAAATGGCATCCACTGCGCATTAAGCTCGTCTTCTGTCAGCACCGTCAGTAGTTCCCCAGCTCTATCAGTTTATTGTCTGGCCAGGTGAAAACATACCTGACAGATGGCATTCAAGGGAAGCCTTACAGAATTACTTCCATCTGGATATTACAGCGTGCATATGGGGTGGGCTCTGCTGGCATACGTTTAAATCCCAACTTTCGATAAAGATTGATAGCCGGGGTGAGACTGGTATTGCTATCCAGGAATACCCGTTTTGCGCCCAGCTCCCTGGCCCTATCTAGAGCTGCTACACCAAGCAGATAGCCGAGGCCTTTTCCTTTATAGGCGTCATCAACGGCCATTTTTGCCAGCTCAAGAGTTTCTTCATTGGTACGCAACAAGGCACAGGTGCCTGCAACCTTACCTTCATAACGAATCATGAGTATGACGCCGCCCGTGTCCAATATATACTCCTTCGGCGCATCAAGCGCAGCGCGATCACTGTCTTCAACCTGAAAGTACTTTTCGATCCATTCATAGTTGAGGCGACTGAACTCCTCGAATTCCTCAGGTTCTGCATCTCCAACATCTATCTTTGCCTGCTCTCTGCTCGCATAGCGTTGCTGAACACGGCTATAGAAATCTTCAGCCTCCAACACCCTTTCAAACTCATCCAGAGCCTGCCAGAGATTGTTTGAACAGGAACGCAACATCGTCTCCACAACCAGCTCGACATCTTCATTCTGCTGCTCGAAAGCCAGTAACCTCGACCGTCCTTCCTCGGTTAAGCAAACCTGATTAATGCGGCCGTCGCCCGGGACTTTTTCGCTCTGCAGAAGTCCTTCCTTACTCATTTCCTTGACTATCTTGCTCACTGAAGCGTGGGAGTGACCAATGGCTTCTGCAAGCGCAGAAATGGATAAACATTCACCATTGCGCAACATGAAGAACACCGGAAACCACTTGGTATCGATGCCTAACTGATAAAGCTGATGAACCCGCGTGGACTGCTCAGCAAGCGCCTCTCCAAGCTGACGAAGGCGGCTTCCAAGAGCCATGGGACCTGTTTGGCGGTAGAGTTCAAGCATAATGTCACCAGATACGTAATCAGTTACATATCTAGTCTAATCCCTGACAACTTACTGCGCAAGCCCCGGTTTCCAGGCCGGGCGAGAGGGAGTAACCATTAGTACATAAGCGTCATGCCCGTCTTTCATCTGAAGTTATAGAGAGAAGCAAAGTCCTGTATATCCAACAAACAAAACACCAGATCAACGGGGAGAAATTTCTTGACAATGGCTACATTTGTAGCCATTCTAAACTACAAATGTAGCCAACTAGTGTTCCAAGAGGAATAACAACATGTGGTCGTCAATTGATCTTAATCTCTCAGCACTGGATATAGCTCTGCTGAATCTGCTACTGCAGGTGTCAGTATTTGCAGGACTGGTCTTGCTTGTTTCCTGGCGCTTCAGGAAACAAGCAGTTACTCGCTACGGTGTCCTCTATTCGGGCATCGTGGTTTTACCGTTACTCGCTGTGTTCTCCCTCGCACTATCGAGCTACGACCAGTCCTGGTTGAGTATGTCATTGCCCCAGCCAACTGAGCGACAGGCTCCAGCATTTGCGTTTGAATCTGCTGACCAAATTTATGCGCTGGATGAGCTGTTATATAGCACTGCTGCAGACAGCTCTGCCGGGTCTGCAACATCAGATGGCTCAATGGAATCTGAAGTTGATACTTATTCAGATAACCCGAAGCTTAGTCTGTTCAGCATTGTGTCTGTGATATGGCTGGCCGGGCTTCTGGTTATGATTTGCGGGTTAATTAGAAGTCTGCACAAAATCGAGTCGATCTCTAACAACTCACTAACCCCCACGGCAACGCAAAGTGAGATTCTCAAACGCATCGCTGGAGAATTAGGATTTAATGAATCTTTGCACTATCGCATCTCGCCTGCCGTCCAGGGTCCGATGTTGGCGGGAATTGTTCGCCCTGTCTTACTAATTCCACCTTCATTTGTAGATTCTCTTAACTCTCAGCAACTAAGAGACATTCTCACCCACGAGTTTGCCCACGTAGTTAGACGAGACAGTCTGGCTAACTTCTTGCAAAAGTTAATCCTGGCCGTCTTCTGGTTTCATCCTCTTGTTCACCTGATAGATCGATCTATCGACAGATCCAGAGAGGAAATCTGCGACAACCATGTACTGCAGCATTCTAAAGCTTATGGTTACGGAGAAACCCTGCTTGCCGTCCATGATATGAGATCAGCGACTACCCACGACGTGAGCAAATCTCCGGTCGCTTTGGGAATTCTCTCCAGGCATTGGAAACTGGAACAACGAATCGCCGAACTACTGGATAGTTCAAGGAGCCAGTCTGTGAAATTATCAACTTTCAAACAAAGCACTTTATTCAGCTCAATACTTGTTCTATCGGTAGTTCTCGCCGGTTGCCAGCTACAGGCAGCTGAGAGCCAAACTCCGGAACAAAGGATCGCTGAGCTTGAACGGCAATCCAGAACGCTGCAGCAACAAGCTGAAGAGTTAGAGGAACAACGTCTCGCTCTGCAGGACAAAAATCGAGAACTGGAGGAACAACTGCGAGCTGTAGTGCAAGATCAGACGCAAACCCGTTCTCAGAATTTGGAAGAACAATCGGCGCTGATTCGCGAGCAAATGTCACGCAGCCTGGCTGAAATAAGAAGTTTGTTGCAGTCGACGGAAATGGAAAGTCAGCTACAGGACATTCGGGAGCTCACTGAGCGAATATTGCAGGATCTTCAGACTAAATTGGGCGATGATTCTGAGGCGCTCGTCGGCGCAGCGGCAACCAACGCTATTGCCGAGGTTCTTAACGATGTCTCCAATAATTCCCCCAGCAGAATTGATCTGTTACGCCACATGGGCCGATTGCAAATCCGATTACATGCGGTGCAATCTTCCCAGGAGCCGGCACCACGGCCAGCGCGAAGAAATCTGCCAGCTGCGAGAGATTCGGAAATCTTGAGCGATGCCATGCAGACTGCCATCGCCGATGTACAAATGCTTATGTCGCCTGAAGATCCCGATGAAGACCCCGAGTGGGAGCTCGCGAAAGATCGCCTCGATCTTCACAGGGATCTGTATTGGGAACAAATGAACGGGTTTGAAAAAGCGACTCTTCTCAACTTTTACACCAACTACTGGCTAGGCGTTGGTAATTATAGTGAGGCGCGGAACACCTTTGAGCAAATTCTACAACTGGCGAATCTGAGGGAAGACATTCGACTGAGAACCTTGCGATCACTGGGCCAACTCTATGCGGCTGACGAGCAGTGGCAAGCATCAATTGATAGATTTGAAGCCTGGCGGGACGCTTCTGACTCGGAAGATACACTTGTATTTAAGTCGCTCTCCTATAACAACTATCAATTGGAGCGCTATGAGGAAGCCGTCCCTCTCTGGCAGCAATACATGGATTTATCCAGATCTAATGGCGAGGCACTAGGGCGTGATGACTACATGTACCTCAATGGCCTTCTGTTCACGCTGGAAAGGTTTGAAGACGCATTGGAGCTTACAAAACAGATGATTGTCCTCTTCAATCATCCCACAGATTGGCAAAATTTAAGGGCCATCCACTCTAATCTGGGAATGCTTGGCCCTAAGACACCTGGCCAGGAAGAACTGGACAATACCAACGCGAGCGTAAACCCAAACCAGCGCGTTGACTATCAACAAGCCAACACTCCTGTGGGAACAGAGTACCTGCCTCTGAATTCTGTTTCTCCAATCTACCCCCCCAGAGCGGCTGAAAGAGGAATAGAGGGTTGGGTCCTGGTGTCATTCACAGTCAACGAAGAAGGCAGTGTAGTGGACGAGTCCATTAAGGAAGAAGATGCAGACCCACCCAATGTATTCAAACGCGCAGCGTTCCGCGCTGCAAAGCAATTGGTCTTCGAGCCTCGCGTCGAAAATGGTGAAGCCATACAGACGGAAGGCGTGCAATATCTGTTTAACTGGAGGCTAGAAGACGATGTCTAAGAACAAAGCGAAGGAGCTACCTCCACTTTCAAGAGCGCAGAGAGAAATTATGGAACTTGTGTGGGATCAGGGAGAGCTAGGCGTTCAGGAAGCCACCGCTTTATTGAACAAGCAACGCCCGGCTGCTCGAAACACAGTGCGCACTTTGATGGAGCGTATGCGCGAGAAAGGATGGCTAAAACACAGAACACAAGGAAGGAGTTTTCTCTATTCAGCAACTGTCCCGCGGGAAGATAGCCTTGGTCAAAGGGTAATGGATATTGTGGACAAGGCTTGTGGTGGAAATCCGGAAAAACTCATGATGGCTCTGCTGGACTATCGTGGTTTGAGTGAAGATGAAGCCAAACGAATTCGCAAGATGTTAGATTCGGCTAAAGAGGAATGACCATCCCACGAGTTCTACGCCAGATCACGAGCAAAGCCTGAAACTTCACCTAGTGCGATAGCGCGGTGAATTGCGTTAGTATGGGCGTCCCCAAATACAACGCAGTTGGCCGTATGTCAAAAAAGCCTTATACGCCACCCAGGAAGTGGACCTGGGACAAAGAGTCCGGTGGCACGTTCTCCAAAATTAACAGACCTGTCGCTGGAGCCACCCATGAGAAGGATTTGCCTCAAGGCAGACATGCCTTGCAATTGTATTCCCAGGGTACACCTAACGGGCAAAAAGTCACCATCATGCTCGAAGAGTTGTTAGCTTTAGGATACAGCGGCGCGGAGTATGATGCCCATCTGATAAAAATTGGAGACGGCGATCAATTCGGCTCCGGCTTTGTAGAAATCAGCCCCAACTCCAAAATTCCTGCGCTGATAGATCGCAGCGAAGTGGGACAGATTCGAATCTTCGAATCTGGAGCGATTCTTTTATACCTGGCTGACAAGTTTAAGACCCTGATTCCACAGAACCCGAAAGGCAGAGCAGAATGTTTGAACTGGTTGTTCTGGCAGATGGGAGCTGCCCCTTATCTGGGCGGTGGCTTTGGTCACTTCTATGTCTACGCAGACGAGAAATATGAGTACCCTATCGATCGTTACACGATGGAAGTAAAGCGACAGCTGGATGTGCTGGATAAACATCTTGCCGAAAACGAGTTCATGGTGGGAAGTGAATATACAATTGCCGATATTTCAATCTGGCCATGGTGGGGAGGCGTGCATTCTGGCGCAGTCTACGATGCTGCTGAATTTCTCGACACCGCGTCTTATACCCATGTTGGTCGCTGGGCGAAGGAGATAGCCGGTCGGCCAGCCGTGAAGAAAGGTCGCATCGTGAATCGCAATTGGGGTCCACTGGAGCGGCAACTCCATGAGCGCCATGATGCCTCGGACTTTGAAGTTCGCACCCAGGACAAACTACAAGCTAATAACGACGATAATCCGCAAAGCTTCGGCGATCAGATTTCCAACTAAGCCGATCTACATCGCCGTACTCTGCCTCACCTCGCGAAGCTTTCCTTTTGCATCTTCGTCCACCCACAGGCGTCCTGCCGCGACTGCCGCCTTCTCGATCCTGTTGTTAACAATATCGAATACGTCGCCATTCCGTCCTACCAGCTGATGCGGCACACCAGCTTTCGCCGCCAATGAAGCATTAGCCTGCATATGGCGGGGCTCGCCGTGAACAGGTATAGCGATTCTGGGTTGTGTCCACTGATACATGTGCAATAGTTCATCAGCACAGGGATGGCCTGACGCATGCAGTAGTTCATCGACTTCATCAGCATGGGTTACTTTGATCTCTCTTGATCTGAAGGCTCGCATAAGACTCTCAACTTCTTTCTCATTTCCAGGAATGGTCTTGGCACTGAATATCACGTGATCTCCGGCTGCAAGATTGACGTCGGCATGCGTATCAGCGGCAAGTCTGCGCAAAGCGGCATTGAGCTCACCCTGGCTACCGGTAGCAATGGCCAGCAACTCTTCAGGCAATAGATATCCAAGATCAAAGTTGTCTACAACATTGAAATTCTCTTTGAGGTAACCAGCAGCTCGCGCACTGGACACCATTCGATGTAACGAACGACCTAATAAACCAAGATGGCGACCTGCAACATGGGCTACATTACCAAGGGTTTGCAGGCGAGCTATATTACTTGCGAAACATGCCACTACCACTCTGCCTTTCGAGTCTTTTACTGCACGCAATAAACCTTCAAACAATTCAGATTCCGAAACCGAATGACCTGCAACAGTTGCGTTGGTTGAATCGCAGACAACTGCATCCACGCCCTCTTTTCCAATCCCTTTATATATTCCCGACTCAAACTCTGCACCGACTATTGGCGCTGAGTCGATTTTCCAGTCTGCGGTGTGCAGCACTCGCGCAACTGGCGTTTCTATCAGCAAGCCGTGGGTCTCCACTGTGCTATGAGTAATTGGCAGCCAGGATATTTCGAAAGGCCCGAGGCGAAGCTTCTCCCGATCAGATACAGTAATTACCGGCGCGTCGATTCGCTTTTCACGAAGCTTACGCAGAATGACATTCCGGGTGAACGGAGTAGTATAGATTGGACATTTGAATTGCTCCCAAAGGTGAGCAATTGCACCGATGTGGTCTTCATGGGCATGGGTGGCGATAATTCCCAGTAGCGATTCTGATCGATTGGCTATAAACGTCGGATCTGGCAGCTCCACACGATTTCGTCCGTCTACACGATCAGGGTCGCGCTCGAAGGTGACACCACAGTCCACCATGATCCAGCCACCGGCATGCCCAAATAAATTGAGATTCATACCGATTTCGCCACAACCGCCCAGGGGTAAAAACCAGAAATCTTTATGATCCGGCTGCATCAGAGGATCAAATTTAGCCACAGGAAACGATCACCTATGTCGATCCACAAGGGAATAGTGAAAAAAGCCACGATAGTTTGCAGGGTGATGATATTTGCCATCAGGCTGACATTTCCCCCGAGTTGCCTGGCTAAAATATAAGCCGAAGGCGGCGCGGGAAGACAGCTCAGCAGAAGCAATACTGCTGATAACCCAGGACTCACCTTGAACAACAGGGTTGCCACCACCACCAGACCAGGAAATGCCATCAGACCACAGAATGTAGCAACGGTTAACTGCCAACTCTGATCGCCTAATGCGACGAATCTTATACCCGCCCCTACTGCCAGAAGACCCAGAGGCAAAGCCGGTTGACTCAATACTTCCACAACCTTCCAGACCAGCTCCGGGATATCTGGATCCCACAAACTCAAACCCAGGCCCGCGAGGCAAGCCAGCACCAACGGGTTGGTCACGATGCTCCCCGCGGCGATAATCAGGCGATTACCTCCACCAGAACCTGTTGCGGTGAGTGAGATTACACTCAGCACGTTAACCAGTGGTATATAAACCACCAAACAGAGTGCGGCCATGGTGAGCCCATTTCCACCGTAGAGTGCCTCAATACAGGCCAAACCGATATAGGTATTAAATCTGATACTGCCTTGATAGACAGAGCTTAAGGAACCCTGTTCTTTGGCAATGAAGACCCGCAATCCAGCAAATAGAATAGTGAAAACAAACAACGCGAATACCAACACATAGCCTATCTCCAGCAAGTCATCAATATCGAACCTGGTATCGGACAGGCGACTGACTAACAAAGCGGGGAAGAATAAATAGTAAGTGAGTCGTTCAAGCCCTTCCCACACAGAAGGAGTTGAAATAGGCGTCCTACTAATAACAAAGCCTAGCAGGATGATAGCGAATATAGGCGAGAGCGCTTCCAGAATCATCGGGCGCCATCATAGCTTGACTAGTCGATCCAATCCATGAATACTTGCGCCTTCCTGGCTCGCTTCAAGTCGTGCCAACCGTAAGTCCTACATTCTGATTACACTAAAATCTCATGGAATATCTGGCAATAATTTTCTTTGCCGTTGTCACTTGTGTGACACCTGGCCCTAACAATACAATGATTATGACCTCAGGCCTGAATTACGGCCTGCGACGGAGCATGCCTCATTACCTTGGCATAGTTCTTGGGTTTCCGGTGATGGTACTGGCTGTGGGATTGGGGCTGGCGACCCTGTTCGAACAATACCCCTTGTTGCATACTCTGCTGAAAATTGCTGGTGCTGCTTACCTGAGCTATCTGGCCTACAAAATCGCATCGGCCCCGGTATCTAAACTTAGCGAAACACAGGGCAACCCGTTCACGTTCCTGCAAGCAGCTGCTTTTCAGTGGGTAAATCCTAAAGCCTGGGTGCTGGCGGTTGGCGCTACCGCGACCTACACTGTCGTTGGTATGAATTACGGAATGCAGGTCTTTATCATCGCTGTGATTTTTCTATTTTTTGGTGCTCCCTGCATTATGCTGTGGCTCTGGTTTGGGGCTTCATTGAAAAACCTGCTGCAAAAACCTCAAGCTGTAAAGATGTTCAACTACACTATGGCTGCATTGTTGATGATATCCCTGTTACCGGTGTTTAATGAGTTAATCCAGCAATACAGAATAGGTTAAGTTCCAGCTCAAAAAGGAGCCCAGCATGCAATTTTTGATAACCGCCTATGATGGCACCGATGACCAGGCCCAGGAGCGACGTGCAGCGGCACGGCCAGCCCACATAGAAGGCGCCCAGAGCTTAAAGGAGAACGGTAATGTACTCATTGGGGGTGCCATTCTGGATGACGCCGGTAATATGATCGGTTCCTCTCTGGTTGTGGAATTTGAGAGTCGGGATGAATTGGACGCCTGGCTCAATAACGACCCCTATATCACTGGCAATGTCTGGCAGGATGTAACTGTTATCCCCTTCCGTACGGCGGTTAAAGGCTGAGAGCAACTTAAATCACATATCCTGTCCGATTTTGGCCAACCCCAGCATGTCCCAGGCGATATTCTTCTCCTCCATGGTTAAGAATCTTCCGGATAGTGACTACTTATCGACACAATTGGACTCAGATGGATACGCGCTAGCACCTGCAGTTCTGTCAGCAGAACAATGCGAGGAAATCGCCGGCATGTATCATGCACCTGAAGTGCAGTTTCGTACCCGAATCAATATGGCGCGATACAATTTCGGTCGTGGAGAATATCAGTATTTCAGCTATCCTCTGCCTGAGAGGATTCAATCGCTCAGACAATCCCTTTATACCCTGCTCGCACCCATTGCCAATAGCTGGCACGAAAGGCTGAACATAAGCAGCCGTTGGCCAACCGAACTGGAAGACCTGCTGCAGCAATGCCATCACGCAGGACAACTGCGCTCCACTCCACTGTTGTTGAAATATGGCTCAGATGATTACAACTGCCTGCATCAGGATCTTTATGGCGAGATTCATTTTCCACTACAGGTAATTATCCAGCTTAGCCAACCGAAAGTGGACTTTGAGGGTGGAGAACTAATGCTTGTAGAACAGCGTCCCCGCATGCAATCCCGAGGCATGGTTGTGCCTTGCCGGCAAGGTGACGCGGTAGTCATACCGGTCAGAGAGAGGCCTCGGAAGGGAACGCGAGGGTACCATCGAGTTGCCATCCGTCACGGCGTCAGCAAGGTTACCAGTGGTGAACGCTATACACTGGGCCTGATTTTCCATGATGCCAAATAATTCTTTGTAACTTTTTTGCCCTATCGGCGTTATCTCAATTACAGCGTTTATCTTGATGCTACAACGACAAGCATCACAGACAACCGACCAATTCAGAGAGCAGTCATGGGTACACAATATTCAAATTTTCTGTCGCTACTACTGGCGATTACTTTCATCGGCTATTTAATACCGGCTAATGCAGAAAACAACGAAAGCGAAATCCCCCGCACCTGGCATGGTCAGCCTGACCTGCAAGGCGTATGGTATTTCGGCAGCACAACTCCATTTACACGACCGGAAGAACTCGGCGAGCAGGCAGTCTATTCAGCGACGGAAGCAGCCGAGCTGGAAAAAGAACAGCTGGCAAACAATATTGCCGCCGATGCACCACTGGATGCCAATAGACCACCACCGGAAAAAGGAGCCTACGTTGGCTTCGAGGCGGACTTTAACTTCGCCAGGAAGCGCCATGAGCTTCAGGAAGTTATGGGGGAATATCGCACATCGCTGGTAATACAACCAAGCAATGGGCAGCTTCCGGCTCGCGAAGGATTTAAAGACTTCCACGCGCAACGCAGAGAACGAGGAATTAATTCCTACGATGGCCCTGAAGCCCAGGATTCTGGAGAACGCTGCCTGGTAGGTGGCCCGCCAGTCCCATCACTTTATCCAGCACCCTGGAACGCTAATCTGCAGATTGTGCAGAACGAAAACTATGTAGTGTTGATGACAGAGATGATACATGACGCTCGTATCGTTAAGCTGTCTGGCAAACATCTTGGTGATCATATGAGTTATTGGTATGGCGATGCCATAGGCTACTGGGACAACGACACCCTGGTTGTTCATAGCAAGAACTTTCGCCCGGAACATTCGAGTTTTCTGGTGCGGATGTCAGACAAACTACAAACCACTGAGCGCTTCACCCCACTGAATCAGGACGAGATTCTCTATCGTGTTGAAGTAAATGACCCTGATGCCTATACCGAGCCCTTCGTTGTTGAACGGGTGATAAGCCGCAGAGCAGACAACGAGCCCATTTATGAGTTCGCCTGTCATGAAGGTAATTACTCTATGAAGTGGGTACTGACAGGTGCCCGCCGGGCTGAAGTAGACGCTGAATTCTCTGCAGCAAACGAAGATCTGGGCAAGTAGACATAATCCGGGCCAGTTCCGGGAATATTTCCCGCTATCGAGAAAAGCTGTCTCACTTCCCTATACTTAAAGAGAATCAACAGGGAAGTGCATGCAGGAGACTCATCATGAGCTGGCAGCTGCTACTGGCCGTGGCCACAACTATCCCGGCTCTATTAATTGCTGCAGGATTAATGGGCTGCGTGATATACCGCCGTTTCCGAATATTCCAGTTTCACCGCCAGCAGTACCTGGCCGGACCGAGACATATCAATCATTCACGTTGTCGTTGCCACTTTTGCCAGTTCGAGCGCGGGTCTGAAACTTGATAACCAGGACTTGCTAAGGCATTAAGTCGTCATATTCCTTACGAATGAAACTGTGAAGCATGCCGGCGAATGCCGCTGGCACACATACGGCGAAGATTCCGAAAATCCAGAACAGCTCATACATGGGCGCCGGCGTGTCTGGATTGAGTGCTGTCTGCCAACTCTCGTAGGTCGCAAACAAAAGAAGTAACAGGACTGCCGTAGAAAACACTATAAGACAGGCAGCCAATAACAGGAGCGCAATGCGCCAGCGACTCAACTGCTCTTTCCAGGTTTTTATGTGGTCACGCCAGGCCCTGAACAGCAGATAGCTGAGCCCAAGATTCAGCGTGAGAAAGATAAGATAGTAGGTAGTGATATCCCACCAACGGTCATCACTGAGCATAGTCACACCTTTGTGTCGGTATGCAGTATTCTCTAGTCAGGTTTTTCAAACGCCAACACGAAGCGGTCTGTCCTGCCCTGCAAATCCTCGTCAAAAACGATTCGGGTTCGATCATCCCCGGGATTTCGCAACGCCGTTTCAGCTTCCACAAATCGAAATCCATTCGCTTCGATATCAGCTTTCAAAAACTCTTCACCAATTCGATGCAGGTCTGTTGTTGATTCTATATCCATACCAGGTTCACCGGCATGATCAACCACAACAAAACGCCCACCAGGTTTCAGCGCCAGTAGTAACTGTTCGTAAAAATATTCCACGTTGGCTGGCGGACCAACAGGTACATATTGTTCACCGTCATAGCGTTTGGGAATGACATAAAGGTCGTGAAGCGCCATGACGATCAGGGCAGCATCGAGGCTTGCGGGTGGCAAATCCAGGTTTATGCCGCTGCGTCTTAGCAGTATTACATTATCAGGCATGCCGTTATCGAAACGGTCTTGCAGGATGTTCGACCCCCATTGCTCAAAGCCCTGATTGTTATGGAGAATGGCCTCACCTTTGCTGCTTAGAACACGGGCCAATAAATCGCTGTAGTAACCTCCCGAACCGAAAATATCTATTACCGAGTCATCTGGTTCAAGTTTGAGCAGGGGGATCACTGCCTCAGGCCTGCTACGCTTATCCCGCTCAGTATCTGCTGCAAGCCTTCCAGACTGAGCCATGGCCGTTATAACTTCGGCAGCTTCGATGGTCTGAGCAGTAGTTTTTGCGACCAACAGCATAGACACTAGTGAAGCAACCCAAAATCGAAATACCAACCTGCTCATTCTCAACCCCCGGTACTACTCTTAGTAACCTTTCTCGAAATCGACAACATAGAGCAGCGATTCTTCCAACGTAAATCTTCGGTAATTTTCTGCGAATACTCTCGCGATGTCATCAGGTCTGCTAACCGCTGCCACATGACCCGTGACCTTGAGATTAGGCGCATCCCATAAAGCACTGTCCTGGGGAAGTGGCTCTTCCTGAAATACATCAAGTACAGCACCTGCGAGTTCTCCCCTGCTTAACGCTTCACAAAGTTCTGAATCTGCGATGACATTGCCGCGACCAACATTGATCAGGAGAGCAGATTTTTTCATCTGGGAAAATGCTGCCCTGTTCAGTAAATTGTTTGTTCCAGGAGCGTTAGGGAGAATGCTGACAAGATAGTCGCATTGCGGCAGGAGTTCAGATAAGTCTGCAATTGCGAATACTCTGTCAAATGACTCCACTTCCCGGCCGGTGGTGTTCAATCCAAGAACTTCAATCCCGAATTGACTGGCGACTTGCGCCACATGAGCACCAATTGAGCCAGTTCCCAGCACACCCATTACCTTGCCGCGTAATTCACCGCTGAATTGATCATCCCATCTTCTTTGCTTTTGACTCTCACTGCGTTGTTCAATTCGAAGCTCGTGAGCAAGCACATAACCCATGACGTAATCTGCCATCTGGGGACCGAAAATATCTTTCAGGCCAGTTAACAGATAATCGCGATAATCTATTTCTATAAGTGGCGTCACACCTGCCCAGGTGGATTGCAGCCATTTAATGGGAGGTTTTGTCTGAACCAATGCTGCAGCAAAATCAGGTCGAGCCAGCACTACAGGCTGACCGCCGTAAAGTTTAACTGCGTCTTTTATCGTAGAAGCAAGCAATACTTCTGGTACGACTTCAAGATAGTCGTGCAGCAGTTGCAGGTATTCTTCTGCATTGTGCGTCGCAATATAGATTGAAGGGAGCTGCATACTGGATATCGCTGAAGAGTTACCGCTCTAGACAGATCCCTCAGGTTTTATTGCTAATTTTCGTGCCGGAAATTCAGATCAGAATTGAACGAACCATATGACTACTCACCCGGCTCCAGATGTTCCATCTTCAATCCAACAGCTGTACCAGCACCAAATCCTTTCCAGTACGTATGGTTGTCAGCCGGCTCTCCATTGCGCATCGAATAAATCGCATCCGCACCATCTTCAACCAGATTAAAATACTCCAGCTTCGATTCGTCTCCCTTGAGGTAATAGTCGAAGTAAGCAGTTACGAAATGGTCCATGATGTTATTCATGCGCACATTATCCCAGACCGGATCGATGTAGTGACCTGCACCTGTCTGATCCTCACTGTCCCTGATCTCATGGGGCAAAGGAATTGGCGCACCAGCGTTGTGACCAGCATTTTTGAACGTCAGCAAATATCGATCGCTATTGACGGCACCTTCAAAGATTGCCCGGGTGCCGTTTTCATAGCCGGACACAGTATCTGCACTACCGGCAATATAAAATGTAGGTACATCGATACCCTCCAGATCTGAGTCACGCCACAGGTTGAGGTTCTTTCCCCAGGGCCCCACCGCCACACCGGCCTTAATCCTGGAATCAAGATTATTCCGATATTCAGGATTACCCGTGGTGTGCTCAGCCAACAAACCATTGGGCGGTGCAAGGAAGTTGTCCACCATGTCATCGCTGTAGCCACCACCCAAATTGTTTACAAGACCATAGCCACCCATTGAATAACCGATGATCCCAACCGTATCACCATCGATCATATCGCCGAAATCAGGATTGTTTCCCTGCAATCCAGCCAGGGTATCCAGCACGAATCGCTGATCAAAGGGTCGGTTGTAGAGAGTCGATTGAAAGTTCTGAACTGATTCGTAGGTGCTGTCAGTGTGATCGATAGATGCCACGATATAGCCTTTGCTCGCGAGACTTTCGGCTGTGTGACTCATCAGGAATCGATTGCCCGGATGACCATGGGAGATGATTATCAATGGATAGGGTCCACCACTGGCATCGGGCTCCGCTTCACGAACAGCTTTTCCGTGAAGCTCGGCGATTATTTCCGGATTACGGGTAATGACTTCATAAACGCCCCCCGGCTCCTGGTCACCGAGATCAGCCGGGTACCAGAATTCAACCATCAGGGATCGATCGTAGATGATATTCTCACCACCACGCTCAGTGTCCACTACATCAACACGATTTCTGGCAATGATCTCCAGTGTGTTAACACCAATATCGTACTCACCGAATTGCGCCAATTCCGGCGCATCAGCTCGCACAATATCAATGCGATTCTCCTGACCCAGCGACGCAGAGGTCATCAGCATAACTGCCAAAATACTTAGAGATCGTTGCATGTAGCCCACCTATTTCCAGAATCTGCCGTAACTATCAGCGGTTATCTTAATCTCAAGGCCAGGCTCTGACAAATACTCCTGGCCTTTGTCAGCACGGCGGAATTTCACTAGCGGATCTGAACAGAACGGTTCTTTCTCTCTCCAATCTCCTGTAAAGTTGCGCATTCCCGAACTCACAGCTCACACCACATTCATTCACTCTGCTATTGGATAAACACATGACCAGCGACATTCCTTCTACAGGATTACAGATTCACACTCTAATCACAGAAGATGCAGAACTACAGATTTCACTGCAGTCAGTCCCCGTTCAGGCTCCGGCTGAAGATGAAGTTTTAATTAGAGTGGAAGCTGCGCCAATCAATCCTTCGGATCTGGGACTGCTAGTTGGTCCGGCTGACATGAGCACTGCAAAGGCATCTGGTACAGCCGAAAGCCCGGTAATCACGGCGGATGTTCCAGAACAATTTATGCCAGCTTTAAAAGCACGTATTGGCGAAGCCATGCCGGTGGGTAACGAAGGTGGTGGCGTTGTTGTGCAGGCTGGAAGCAGCGAGGCCGCACAGGCACTAATGGGAAAAACTGTTGGCTTTCTGGGCGGTGCTGCTTACTCACAGTATCGCACGGTGAAAGTTCAACAATGTCTGGCTATGAACGACGGCACCAGCCCGCGTCTGGCAGCAGCATGCTTTGTTAATCCTTTGACGTCCCAATCCATGATTGAAGTGATGCGCATGGAGAACCACACGGCACTGGTTCATACCGCAGCCGCATCAAATCTGGGCCAAATGCTACAGAAGCTTTGTATAGCTGAAGGAATAAATCTGGTAAATATTGTGCGCAAGCAAGAGCAGGTCGACCTGCTTAAAGGTCTGGGTGCTAAGTATGTTTGTAACTCCAGTGAAGACAGCTTTGAAGCGGATCTTACAGAAGCGTTGGTAGAAACAGGTGCAACTCTGGCGTTCGATGCCATTGGTGGCGGGAAGTTGGCGAGCCAGATTCTGAGCTGCATGGAAGTTGCCGCCAATCGCACGGCCAAAGAATATAGCCGCTATGGTTCGGATGTTTATAAACAAGTTTACATCTACGGTGCACTTGATCGTTCACCTACCACTCTGAAACGAGACTATGGTTTAACCTGGGGACTGGGTGGATTCCTGCTGACACCATTTCTGGGCAAGCTGGGTGGTGAAGGCGTGCAAAGACTTCGTCAACGTGTGGTAGACGAAATTGACACTACTTTCTTAAGCCACTACACCAAAGAAGTTTCTCTGGCAGAAGCGTTAACGATGGAAGCGCTTGGCATTTATGGGAAACAGGCAACGGGCGAGAAGTATTTAATCAACCCGTCCCTCTAAATTCCTGAATCTGATAATTGGGGTTGAGCCTGACTCAACCTCTCGCGCTTAGCCAATCAATGATGGAGCTATAAACTTCATCATTAATTGGCGCCTGAGTACGGTTTCGCAAATTACTCCAGGCAGTTTCAAAGTCTGCAGCTTCCCTCCAATAGTGATCCACATCGAGATACTCCAATTCAACATCAACTTCATTACTGCGAAGCACCTCGTAGATCAGTCTTTGATCTTCCTCACTGGCGATGTAGTCACCCCTGCCCCAAATTAGCAGCGACGGAACTCGCACCTGTTCCCAGTAGGACATGATATTGGTGGATGCCAACTCTCTGACAAAAGAGTAGTGCCGCCCAAACAGCAGCTGCCCCTCTTCCTGATAGCCGACTGAACTGGAAAGAGGTGCTAATGAACTATCGGTGAGAATTTCAGAAGGTGCCAGTTCTTCATTGATTAGCTGATACCAGAATCCATTGGCACGCTTGAGATCAGCATCGGTAGTAGCCGACGACTTCCCGGCAAGATCCCATTGCCGGCGCCAGTTGTCGTACATGTATTCAGGCCAGGTCTTACTGATAGTACCGAATGAGATAATGCCGGCGAGGTCATGTTGCCCGGCCAGAATTGGTGCCCACACTCCCCCGAGGCTAATACCCAGCAAGTAGATGCGGTCCGCATCAATGGCTGGATTGTTGGCTAGAGCTGTGAGTCCTGCAGCGAAACCTTCGGTTTCTGCATCAAAGCCTGATTCAAGGCAATCAATACCCTCACTATCGCCACGTCCGGTTTTCTCGACACGGTAAGTGGCAAAGCCATTCTCGTGAAGTTGCTCAACGAGCAGGGCCATAGTGCTTGTGGAGTTAAGCGCAAAGTCGATACTTGAACAATCGAACCCCTGCAGGATGTAGACAACGGGGGCACCTGTGTTCTGCGGAAGTGTCAGGATGCTACGCTGGCGGCCGTTGCCTGAAGTCACGCTATCATAAATAACGTTGCCAGACTCGTAGCTTTCCTCGGGAAATGCCTGCAATTGCAGATCAATTTCTGAAACCATGTCTTCATCCCGAAGCACAAACTGAACTTCAGAGCCACTTCTCAGTCCACGTAATGCGATTGGCAAATCCGAGGGCGACTCCAGCCTTCTGCCATTGGCCTCCAGGATGATCTGGCCTTCTTCGAGACCAAAGCTGCTCGCGGTGGAGTTTGGAAAAACTCGCAGAATATTCACTCCGAAATCCGTGATCTCGGTCTGTTCTTCCGTTAGCGGACTAGCCTGAACACCAAGAAAAGCTCGACGGGAGAGTTGAGAATCCTGCGCTGAAAGCTGACTGACGCCCAACAAGCAGCTTAGTAGTAAGAAGGAAATGCGTGCCATAAACCCCACCCCAAAATTTTAAAGTAACTACCGCACAGGGTAAGGGAACAAGCGAGGTGATTCCAACTGGCCAGACATAATCTGGATATGGCTTAGATTTTATTCGACCACTCGCTTTACAGTGAGCACACCAACAGCCGTACGAGTTACTTCTACCCGCACCCCTTTGGGGATATCTTCATCTGACTGGACTTTCCAGGTGATCCCGGAATAGTTAACCTCCGCAGAATTGTCCGAAGAGACATCATCATCGAGCACAAATTCTGTGCCAATTATATCGGACGTAACCGGCCCGAATTCTGTATTGTTCTGCAATCGTTTCAACGGTTTCCACAAAGCAACCGCAGACAGAAGTGAAAACACTGCAGAACCAGCAAGTGCAGCTACCAGAGTTTGGGGAAGCAGATTGATCATCATCAGCAACCCGGTCAATAAACAACCGATTCCGATGAAAAACAGGACTACGATAGAAAAACCTAACACACCGACTTCAATTGCAAGCAGTGCCAGTCCCATAAATACCAGTGCAGTTGGCAAGTAATCGTTCATCGCCTCCATCACGAATACCTCTCATCATCAGCTGGGGTACCTTCATCCTGCGGCATCTGTGCAGAGGAGTCGTTTTTCTCATTGATACGATTAATAATCGTCATCGCCTGAGCGACAAGGCTGGCAGCATTGGTAGATTCATCAGGGAGCAGAACTACTGAGGACTCTCTGGCGATCGCCTGTTTGGCTTCTATTGCCTTCGTTGCCAAATCCAGTTGAATAGCTTTCTGACCCTCTGTGGTATTGGCAGCTTCACCCACTTCCCGCAAGGCCTGAGCTTGCGCACTGGCGACTGCTAAAATTGCCGCTGCCTCACCTTCTGCCCTCAGCACCTGTTCCGCTTTATCGGCTTCAGCTGCCAGGACCACCGCCTCCTTCTGACCTTCCGCGACATTGATCGCGGATTGCCTGTCACCCTCCGATTCCAGAATCTGGGCTCGCTTGACCCTTTCTGCTTTCATCTGTGCTTCCATTGCACTCATCACCGAAGACGGTGGAACGATGTCCTTAATCTCGTATCGCATTACCTGAATACCCCAGGGCTGGGATGCCTGGTTTATTGCCTGAACGATATTGGCATTTAATTGATCACGTTCTTCGAATGTCTTGTCCAGTTCCATCTTGCCCAATTCGGAACGCATCGTGGTTTGAGCCAACTGGCTAACTGCAAAGATGTAGTTATCAACACCATAGGTTGCTTTATACGGATCGAGTACCCGAAAGTAGAGTACGCCATCAACAGTTAGAGAGATGTTGTCTTTAGTGATACCACCCTGGCTGGGAATGTCTACCGCCTGTTCCTTCAGTGATCTGTTCGCAGCTACGCGGTCGATAAAGGGAACGATGAAATTCAGACCAGCTTCTTTGGTGGAATGAAACTTACCGAAGCGTTCTACGATGTAAGCTCGGTTTTGAGGTACGAATTTAATGCCTGATCGAAGAATAGTGATGATCAGGATCAGCAGTATACCCGGGACTATGAGTTGGCTGGGGTCCAAAACAGATCTCCTATGTGAGAGGTGAATGGATTGTTACACCCCACTATACCCCAGAATTAGCTAAAATTCTGACGAAAAACCACGGAAATAGTGACCAATTATGGCGATTATGTGATGTGCTGGTAGGCCAGTGCCCGCTCTTCCTTACTGTCTGTGTGGCCAGCAAAATCATGGAGGATCAGATACAGGCTTGGCACCAGGAACAGAGTGATCATGGTGGCGAACAACACGCCAAAAGCCAGGGAGATGGCCATGGGAATGATAAAGAACGTGGCTGGATTTGCAGTCGCCATTAATGGCACTAACCCAATGAAGGTAGTTATGGACGTTAGAATAATCGGTCGAAATCGCATGGCACCTGCCTTCGACACGGCCTCTACCATACCTACTCCTTCTTCCCGCAAGCGATTTATAGTAACGACAAGAACAAGACTTGCATTCACCACTACACCGCTAAGCGCGATAATCCCAAGAATCGAGAAGAAAACAAGAGCGGCTCCCATAATGAAGTGCCCAAAGATTGCACCAATTGCTCCAAACGGGATGACGCTCATAATGACCAGAGGCTGTGCATAAGATTTCAATGGAATTGCCAGCAGGGCAAAGATAATCAACATTGCCATCGGGAATAGAGTAAGCAGCTCTGTCAATGACTCTGTCTGACGCTCGCCCTCTCCGCCGACCACCATGTCCACATCTAGTTCACGAGACCACTGTGAACGATACTTGCCGATGATGTCGCGGCGAATCTCTTCTGGCTTAATCACCGTACGATCTACATCACCCCGCACGGTGATTACCCGACGTCCATCCTGACGGTTGATGCTGGAGTAGCTATTACCTAAGGAGTAATCCGCCACACTCAGAAATGGTACTTCGGCCCCAGATGGAGTACGGATCAAAAGTTCTTCCAAATTCCCTAAAGACTGTCTTTCTGGTTCGGGATAGCGCACCATGACACGGATGTCATCTGTTCCTCGCTGAATGCGCTGAGACTCGGCACCATAGAAAGCCTGTCTTACCTGGGTGGCAACATCGTTTAGGGTTAAACCCAAAGTCTTACCACGATCAAGAATTTGAATCTGAACTTCCTGCTTCCCCGCACGGAACGAATCGGAAACATCGAACACTCCAGGATAGCGCATAAGCTCTTCCCGTAATTGTGTGGAAGCTATCTTCAGATTGTCTTCATTGCGGCCTTCCAGACGGAAATTAATTGCATCACCTGCGGAGAAAGCATCTGATTGAAATGTAAGTTCCAGCGCGTCGGCAATACTACCTACTTTTTCCCGCCAACGATCCCGAACTTCGGCAGAACTAATCTGACCCCTGTCATAGAAAGGGGTCAGATACATCACAACTTCTGCAACCTCACTACTTCCTGCACTACGCTGGCCTCCACCTGGCCCACCCTTTGGAGCTGTACCACCGATAATGGTAAGTACGCTATCCACAACACTTTCTGTAGACTGGGGAGCAGCACCTGAAGCTTTTAAACCAATTAACTCCTGATCCAACTCAGCCCTCAATTCCAAAGCCTTGTCTTCAATAAGATCAGCCGCTTGTTCTGTCAGGTATGCAGGAACACCCGCTGGCATTCGAACCTGTGCATAGACGGTATCGCCTTCAATAGAAGGCATGAATTGAAATATGACACGACCACTCAAAACAAGCGCGAGCACTACCATGATTACACCAGTAGCCGTAGCCCAGGCCGCATAGCGATACTTCAGTACTTTTCGCAGCGCCCGGCGATAACCATGTTCGGCAAAGTACTCGAGACTATTCGCGATTTTTAACTGAAAGCCTTGCCAGGCTTTCACAATTCGACTGCCCTCACCAAAATAACCTTCAGTTTTTCTGTGAGCGATGTGTCCTGGAAGTATCAACTGGGACTCGATCAAACTTGCAATCAGGCAGAACACAACCGTTCCACCGATCACTTGCGAGAAAGCAGCAAAACCACCGGACTGCATCAACAACGGCAGGAACGCCGCAATGGTTGTCAGTACCCCGAAGATCACTGGCACGGATACTTCTACCGTTCCTTCGATCGCTGCTTCGTCTTTACTTAGACCTTTTTGCTCAAAGGCATGGATGCGTTCCCCCACCACGATTGCATCATCAACTACGATCCCGAGAACCAGAATGAAACCCATCACGGTCAAGGAACTGATAGTCAAGTCCATTGCCGGAAAGATCATCAGTGCGCCCATGATGGCAATTGGTATTCCAGCTGCCACCCAGATAGCGATCTTAAAGCGAAGGAAAAACGCCAGGATCACCAGAACCAACATCAGACCGGTGTAGGCGTTCTTTGCTACGGTCGCAATTCGAGTTTGAGTGCTAATTGAAGAATCTGTAACGATTTCCAGAGTCATACCGTCCGGTAAATCGAATTCAGTAGATGCCATGAAGGCTTTTACCTGATTCGCCGAAGTCACGATGTCTTCATCGCCAACACGCATCACATCAATGATGGCTGAGTTGACACCATCCAGACGTGCATCAAGATATCCCTCTTCAAAATCGTCACGTACCGTAGCAATCTCACCTAGTCGCAGTTGTGTACCATCCGCATACGATGCCACCACGATGTCTTCGTATTCTGAACCCTGATAAACCTGTCCCTTGGTGCGAAGCAGAATTTCCCCAGACTCTGTACGAATCGTGCCACCTGGCAAATCCAGAGAGGCGCGGGATATCGCGCGTGAAATCTGATCCAGTGTCAATCCGTACTGGCGCAGAGTAAATTCAGACACCTCGATAGATATTTCTAAAGGACGAATGAACTCGATATTTACCTGGGACACTTCAGACAAATCCAGAAGATCGTCGCGTATACCTTCAGCCACATTCTTGAGATTAAGATCATTGGTATCGGAAGACAGCGCCAGGGTCATGACATTGCCCGTGCTGCTGAAAGCACGATAGATTGGTTTTTCAGTTTCAGCAGGAAAAGTGGTTATCGCATCCACATTACCCTTAACATCATTGAGAACACGATTAAGATCCGCTCCATTGGCGAGCTCCACAGTCGCATCACAGCCTCCCTCCCTGGCCGTCGAGGTCAATGTATCGATGTTCTCAATACCTTCCAGTGCCTCTTCCATACGCAGGCATACGCCAGTTTCTGATTCTTCAGGTGTGGCGCCCAGGTAGGGCACGCTGACCTGAATCACACCGAAATCCATGTCGGGAAACTCTTCCTGATTCAGATTGAAGTAGGAGATGATTCCACCGACCAGGAAAATCCACATCAGCAGATTGCTGGCGACAGGATTCTTTACAAACCAGGTTATAGGTGTTCTCACGGCTACCCTCGGGTCTTACGTATTCTCAATGATTAATAGTTGCAGTGGTTCGATCTGAAGCAACTTCAGATTACTTCGATTACTGGCTGCACGGCCATGCCATCCACCACGGCCTGAATTGGAGATATGCAGATGCGTTCCCCGGGCAGAATTCCTGCGCTAATCAGCACCTGCTGCTCTTCCAATCTGAAAATCTCAACTTCCCGGTAATACATTTTGTTTTCAGCATCGACAACCAGTACCTGATTGTTATTGCGAATTACCGATCGTGGCAGGGAGATTATGTTCTCGACCGTCCTGCCTTGAATATCAGCATGAACATAGAGACCAATGGGAAGAGGGATAGATTGACCGTCCCACTCCTGCTTTTCGCTTTCGCTATCAGGCTGTGAAACCCGGATGATTGTTTGTACTGTGTTGCTATTAGGATCTATAGAGGCTTCAATACGAGCCAATTCCCCTTGCCAGTGATGTTCTACACCACCATACATTCCAGTAAGGGTGACATCTGGCGCTTCATCGCCAACCAATTCGCCGCGTTGTCCCAACGGAATATCCAAAAAACCCAATTGACGAATTGCCAGCGGTACACGAACTTCAACCTCATCTGCACCAAACAGCATGGCTACAGACTGGGCTCTGTTTACGTATTGGCCTAATTCAACGTCCCTGGTCTGAATGACAGCATTAAATGGAGCCTTGATTTCAGTTCTTTCCAGGTCCAATTGCGCCTGACTGTAATTGGCCTCTGCATCGACTACCCGAGCTTTGTTGACCTCAGCTCTGCGCTGGGCATCCTGCAACTGTGAATCACTTGCCAGGCGCTGCTCTGCCAATTCATGCATACGGGAGAGTTCACTATCGGCGAAATCTGCTTCCGCTTGTGCCTGCTGTAAAGTTGCCAGGCTTCTCGCTACTGCAGTTTCAAAATCAGAGGAATCCAGACGTAACAGGGGCTGACCTGCTTCAACATAGCCTCCTGCTTCCATGCTGGGTGAGATCCATTCAACGGGGCCCGCAACAGGTGCCGATACGCTAGCCGATTGAGCCGCCTGTACTTTACCCTGTGAACCCACTATAAGATCCACGGACTCCACACCAACCTCAATTACGCGTACCGAAACCGGTATGATCTCAACCGCTGCCTCTTCCACAGTAGTTGGATTGCGAATTAAATAGGCTGACAAGAGAAAGCAGACGCCCAGGATGGCTATGGGTAGTACAACACGTTTCATTCTGTCGCTCCTGAAGATTCCTTCATTATCTATACGTTCCTGCTCGCAATAGCCGATCCCCGGCTATCTTGCCTAACTGGCTTCCTGTCGCAATTCGGGCTGAATCTGGCTTATTGCCTGCCCCACAGACAGGCTCAATTCTTCGAAAAAGAGTCTGACAGCGCTGCCAACTCTTTCCTGGTTTCTTTCTTCCATCCCCTGTTTCAGGGCGGTGAGGATTCTAGAGAGAACCCGGCTCCGAATCTCGGGTTTTACGCCAAGCTTTACTATCTGCTCGACAAATTGAGCCTTCAGATCGTTACGTATTAGCTGAACCACCAAATTGTCGGCAAGTTCAGCAACGTAGGTGAAAAATTCACGCCAATTTTTATGGATCGCAGACAAGTCTGCATTTTGCCTACCCAGCTCTACGACATATTCCTGTAATCGGTTCAACTGAGCGCTATCTGCCCTCAAAACCGCTTGTTCCATGGTCAATGCGGCTAGTGCACCGAAGGTCTGAATGAATTGCTGAACCAGCACCGGATCCGGTACTTCCTTCAGATCCATCAATGGCCCCAGTACAGCAATACGAGCGTGTGTCAGGGGCTTTACACGGGCACCACCGGGCTGAATATCGATCAACCGCAATTGTTCAAGCTGCTGCAGGGCCTCTCGCACAGCGCCTCTGCTTGCGCCAAATCTTGATGCCAGATCTCGTTCCGAAGCCAGCCTGTCCCCTTCGCTGTATTGTCCAGTGAGGATTTCTCTCCGCAATTTGGCAGCAATTTCGTTACTAAGCGCTCTATTGGCTGGCATGTTGGAATTCGCCTATATTTGGTCCGACCAAATTGGTCGGACCAAATATAGTACCAATTGCGGGCGATTCAAGGAGTGCAAGGCAAATGGAGGTGAATCGTCGGTCAGCTGAATGGAATAAATTCGCTGCAAACGCAGCATGTGAACCGCGTACAGATTTGCCGGAATGGGGCCCTCAGTTGAACATTCAGGAGCCCTGTGGGTAAATTTTCGACATCCTTACCCGGAATTAACCCAACGAGGCCGTAGAACGGGAGTTTTATCCTCAATTTACCCGCCAAGAGGATTTCATAAAGAAGAAGCGTAGCTATAATGCAGCGACTATAAGCAATTCAGTTTGCAAATAAAGAACTCTAGGAACCGGGTCCCAAAATGGAAGCACTCAAGCAATACCTCATCGACAATTTCGAGGGCGTTTTCATCCTCGTCATTTTGACCTTTGTAAGCGCAATCGTCTGGTTCGTAGACGCCAAGCTATCGTTTCTGAACTTTTTCTATCTTCCTGTTCTGCTGAGTTCCTATTATCTGGGTATTCGTTCCGGTGTTCTTGGCGCATTCTTCACTTTCCTGGTCATTGTTATATTTGCCAGCCTCTACCCTGAGCGATTCATGGTGGAAATCGACCTGTTTGGACTGTGGGCATTTGTTCTTACCTGGGCTGGCTTCCTGATTCTCACCGCTGTAATCGTTGGTTTCACTCACCGCGAGTTACAGGAAAAGATGACCGAAGCTTTAAGAGCTAAAGCAGAAGCAAGCGGTAACGCCGAGCTACTCGAACAAACCATGACAACTATCAGGGAATTCGAATCTGAGCTGGACTTCAAGGTTGAAGAACGTACCCGGGCACTTGAGGAAAAAACGAAATCGATTCGGGCCCACAAAGAGAAAGTGGAAGAAGCACTTTATTCCACGATGGATCCGGCAGTCGTCAAGCTGATGATCGAAAACCGCATCCGTACCGAAAACCGCCGTATCAGTGTCATGTTTTCCGACTTAAAAGGATTTACCCAGTATTCGGAAGAACATTCCGCAGAAGTAGTTATTACAGAGCTCAACAAATACCTGGCGGATATGGAGAACATCCTGCTCACTTACAACGCTCATATCGATAAGTATATGGGTGATGGCATCATGTCCGAGTTCGGCGCGCCGATTCGTTATGAACGCCATGCCTTACTGGCAGTAGCAGCAGCCTGGAAGATGCAGGAACGCATGCGCAAGGCCAATTACCCATTCAAGCTACGAATCGGAATATCCACTGGTGTGGCGACTACCGGCATCATTGGTGCCAAGCGCCAATCATTCACTGCCTTTGGTGATACTGTGAATCTCGCATCACGAATCGAAGGCATGTGCGAGCCTGGCCGAGTAACTGTAGACGAAGCAACCTATAAAGAGTGTAGTGATACATTTGAATTCCGCCCGGTGTCTGGGCTTGCCTCCTACACTCAGTTCGATAATGCCACCATCGTCGATGAGATTAATACACAATTGGCTGAAATCGAGTCTGAACCCGGCGATGTGAATCTTCGCATTAGTGTCGCCAAACTCCTACTCCAGGCAAATGATCCCGAACAGGCTCGCCTGCATCTGAAAACGGCGATGGATCTCGAGCCAGAAAATGCCGACGTAAAAGTAGCCTATGCAGATAACGCAGTAGTGCTTGAACAGCAACGCGATCTGACGGTTCGCGGTCGCAGAAGTACAGTGCATCTGTACGAAGTTGTCGACTTTAAGAATCCATTGGATAGAAACGTTCAACTACCAGATGATCTAGTTACAGAAATTAGTCCCAAGCTCAAGAAACTGGTGGCCTACCCCGAAGATCTCGTGTTGCCTGTAGAATGCATCGACGGGTCTGTTGGCTTCTCCCGACTGGTGGGAATTACTGCCTATCTGATTGCTGATCGAATGGGCATGGTAGATCAGGAGAAGCACGACATACTGGAAGCTGGATACCTCGGTCAGATTGGCAAGACCATCGTGCCCGAAAATATTCTTAATCGAAACGGCGGCCTCACAGAAGACGACTTCACCCACATACACATGCACCCCCGTGAAGGTGTTCGCAAGTTACGCAATGCGGGGTACGAAAACGAGCGCATGCTGGAATTAATTGAATGCTCCCATGAAAACTATGATGGGTCGGGTTATCCAGCCGGTATCAAAGGAGACAACATTCCATTGGGTGCTCGCATACTAGCGGTAGCTGAAGCCTATGTGAGCCTTACCTCTAAACGCCCCTACCGTGACCCATGGGAAGGCCATGCTGCATTTAACGAAATCGGAAAATATGTGAGATCCGGCAAATTCGATCCTGCAGTTGTCGATACGCTCGGTGATATCGTAGGGCAGTTGTGATTCCGGGACGGGAGTGCTTCTCCGCACTCCCGTAATTACGAACGAACATACCGGTATAAAATCACCACTGATTTCAGTCGTCGTTTATTCCAGCTGTCTCTTCCCGATCAGGATTGGATCAGAGAGAAGAATTCCCTCAGGCGGGCAGCATTCTTACCCACATCACTGCGGCCTACCCGGGATTTGGATCTGGCCTGAAGATTGGTATTAACCCGATCCGTTGTAATTTCAATCACAATATCGTCTTTGAATCTGAACCAGAATGTTGTGTCAGTCGCTTCAATTCTTCCTTCATTCACATCGGCGAACACTACTTCCCATCCCAGCTGGTCGATCGCTGCCATGGCGCGATTGAATACTTCTTCCACTGACGTGTCGAATTGTAAAGGTTTGATATCGGGATATGCCTGTAACTGAAGGTCAATGTGCTGGCGCACAGTCATACCTTCCATCACGCCGTATTCAACTGGATTAGGCGCGTCAGCCCGCAGGGGCGCTATCGCCACAAACTCCAGGGGACGATAAGGATCAGTAGCAATATCATGAATAGCCGGCGTCCCTTCCGGAGGCCGAAAAGTTTCTGGAATGACATAGGCAAGGCTGGCAGAGATCGCTCCAATAAATGCGAAAGCACTCAGCTTTACCCCACCCTCCACTTTCAAGACCAGGCTCATGGCAATTATACCGATCGCCACAATGGCTGTTCCGATAGCCACCCAAAGTGCCCATGCATTGACAAACTGCAAGAGCCCAAAACCAAATCTGAAATCAGAAAAGCCTAACCAAACGGCTATCGGGCCAGCTAAAGCAGCAACTCCTATCCCCAGTCCCGCTACCAGACAAATCAGGGCGTCAGCCATGATCACGAGTCTCATGGTTTTTTGCTTGCCAGCTTTAGCCTGACCGGTGTTCTCTTGCTCAGTCATTATTGTTACCACCGCTTAATGCTTAATTGTTACCCAGATTATTGCGTACAAGTTCCTGCAATCGTTCTGAAGTCATACCCCAACGTGCACCTTCACTGACAGCGTCTTCAACGTCCTCTCCATTGGCGAATGCAGAAAGAGCCATCAAGGCTCCAACGCGGTTGCCTGTTGCACAGTGGATAAGAATCGGCTCTCCGCGATAGCGATCTAATAGTTGTTGCAGAGAAGCTGCATTTTCCGCATTGACACCTGCTCCCCCGGCAACCGGGATGGAGTGATAGTCCATTCCGAGGGATTCGACAACCGCCGCCTCATCGAATTCTACATCCTCCTGGGGTGTCCGAAGATTAATGACATGCTTGACACCTGCTCTCGATGCAATGCCTAGCTGAGAAAGCGTCGGCTGCCCGCTGGAAAGAACGGCAGACGACGGAGTACGAAAATTATTTATATCCGCTTGCTGTAATGCGGCAACATCCAGGCTGTTGTTGCTCGCACATGCTGTCAACCACAGCAGGATAATTGCACTGAATATTATTTTGTTGAATTGATTCACTTTCATCTTATTTCCTCGGACACGACGACCCGGTCAATGCACCATTCTAATGCTACCAGTTCAATCATCTTCTTTAATAATTCTATATCGCATTTGCACATGGGGCCGCGAACGAGCTCGCTCTCCAAATAGTGCAGGTCTGAAATTCAGAGACCGGACTGCTCTTACTGTCCTGGATCTAAGCCGTCGCGGAGTTGCGTCGTCTTCGAGAGCTTTTACCCCTGACACGCTTCCGGTGCCATTCACTCGAAACGTAAGATCTATATGATCATAGGGCAAGTCCAACTCTAACAGTGAGTCAGCTGCCAGCGGTAATGGAGTGCTCCTCAGCCCTTCCTCCCAGGCAGTAAAGATTCCCACATGCACGACCTCATCCCATGGATCATCAATGTCTTCCTCATCAACAGGGGTAGCACTTAAACCACTGACTAGAGATTGCTGGTAAGCTTCAAGTTCGTCAAAGCGACTAAAAAGCTGTTCGATTGGAATAGGCATGGGTTGATTAAAGAACGACTCCAGACGCTCTTCCTCAATTCCCAACTCCAATAA
This sequence comes from uncultured Pseudohongiella sp., assembly GCA_965227685.1. Lineage (GTDB taxonomy): Bacteria > Pseudomonadota > Gammaproteobacteria > Pseudomonadales > Pseudohongiellaceae > UBA9145. The sequence continues at coordinate 1,843,500 of CBDDGA010000002.1, forward strand.
CTTGTCACGGGCATCCACATAATCACGACGTCCGATATTTCTGCCTTGCATTACCGAGTAATCACCGTGATAGATTGTCGCGATGGCCCAGGCTTCCCAGTCCCCGGCTGCCTCCGTGATATCCCTGATCTCATCTATGAATCCATTTGCCTGTCGCAAATAAGACACCCCAACAGGTTCACCTCGATTAGTTACCGGGACTCTCGCTGTTGCATTCAGAGGTGTATAGAATCCGCTGCGAGATGCAGTAAGTAATCGACCGGGACCATCTCGCGTGAGAGTTTCATCTATAGAATCTGTTGTTATGCTGCTACCTGCATTCAGGAGCTCTACATGCTGATAGATACTGTAGGCACGTTTATACAACCAGGGGATTAATGCTGGTGAGTCTTCATCGTATAAGTCCTCAGCCAGATCGTGTATCTCTTCGTAAAGATCCCGGGCATCGAGAAAATTCTCCGCCCTGTTGCCATTGCGATCGAGTATGACCATGGTGCGCATCCATGATGCCTGCCTGTTCATCGCACTCAGCATCTCTGCAGATTCGCTGCCGGAATTAACACCTACCAGATTCCGAATATGCTCCAGATGGTCTCCTACTTCATCCCAGTTGCCGAGCGCAATCTCGGTTCGGATGATCTCTTCCAGTACTGGAATTACCGCGGGGTTCTCCAGGCCTTCCGCACTGCGCAATAACTGCAGGCGCCTGAGCTGGACAGCCTTCACTTCCTCGTAGTTACCCAACTCAACGTAGAGCCGTTCTATACTCAGTAAAGTCTCGATAAGACGTGGGTCGAAAGGGCCATATTCAGATTCCTGGTCGGCCAGGGTTTCTTCGAATCTCTGAAGATCGGCAAGCTGAGTGGTGCTTTGCTGGAGTACAGGCTGGCCCAGTGCAGGAGCTATCAAGGTAAGAACCTGGAGGACAGCTGTGAGCACAAACAGCGGGAAACTGTACAGTCTGGGCGAGGTCATAGTACTGAATATCCAGAAACAGCGTTTATCGACAATAACTTGATCTAATCGCCTTGTCGATACAAACTAAAAGAAGCGAAACCACGCTGGATCACAGTATCTATGCCAACTACCTCAGACCTAATCGCAACCTTTGTTCTAGTTACCTGCCTGGTGTCCACAGCAGCGGCCCAACAGGATGAGCCAGACCTCTATGATATAGCAGGTGAATTCGCTTTCGTCAGAGTTCAGTACGACAGCTATTACGGCGGTGGTTTCTACGGTGGGCCCTGGCTGACAGACTTCCCTGCCTCGGATGAGAACTTCCTTAGAGGCGTTGCACGTCTGACCAATGTAAGAGTCATGAGTGAGCCTATTGTGCTGCGTTTCGATGACGAAGAAATATTTGATTATCCGTTTCTCTATGCACTTGAGATGGGGCGCAATGGAGGCCTTAGCCTGTCGCCCGCCGAGTTGGAGAACTTGAGAGAATATCTCTTGCGTGGTGGCTTCTTGCTAATTGATGATTTTTGGGGCGAGCAACAATGGGACGCCTTTTATCGCGACTTCTCAATGGTGTTTCCTGACCGGGAACTGATTGAGTTACATGCTGACCATGAGATCTACCATACTTTCTACGATATCGATGGCCCACAGATGATCCCCGGTCGCGGCGGAAGGCGGGGCTTTGGACAGGCTGGAATCGATGTTGCCAGCAATCACGCGATTCTGGATGATGACGGTCGCGTCATGGTGTTAATCAATTGGAATTCTGACATGGGGGACGGTTGGGAACACACTTTCGATCAGTGGTACCCCACGCAATACGCCAACTCAGCCTATCAATTAGGCATAAACTACCTGATTTACTCCCTGACTCACTAAACTCACTCAAATTTAATGCATGACTGGTAATTAAAGCTCCTTTCCGATGTTCCTTGCTTTCTCCGTCAATATATTCCTGGTAACTGCAGCGGTAGTAATTCACTACGAAATTCTGCGTCTGCTTTCGATAATCATTCCCAGGTTGCAGATAAAACACAGGCTGAGGGTGATCATTGGCGTATTCGGTACCATCTGTGCCCACGTTGTTGAAATATGGCTCTTTGGTACAGGCTTCTACCTGCTCGTGTCCTATGCCGACATTGGTACTCTCACAGGCAACTTCGACGGTAGCCTGATAGATTGCGTGTACTTTTCATTCACCAACTACACTACTGTCGGCTATGGCGACATCGAACCCTTCGGCGCACTGCGATTCCTGGCCGGCATGGAAGCCATAACCGGCCTCTCCCTCATTACCTGGTCAGCCTCCTTCATGTTTATGGAAATGACCCAGTTCTGGCAGGACGACAAAGGCACTGAGAAAGACTAGGGAATCCTGTCAGGCGACCATGCCAAGACTTTTCCGATTCTCTATAACCGAAAGGCAGGCCTTCGCCGCTTCAGCGCCCTTCAATTTGAAGTGCTGGTAGAAAAACTCCTGATGTTGCTCCGATTCCTGAAAATGATGAGGTGTTAAAACGACTGACAGTATGGGTGTATTAAAATCCAGTTGCACACGCATTAGTCCATCCAGGACTGTTTGCGCAACGAATTCGTGTCGGTAGATTCCTCCATCAACGATTAGACCTGCTGCTACAATGACCTGGTATCGATTTGATTTAGCGAGTAGCTGACATTGAAGAGGAATTTCCAGACTCCCTGGAACTTCAAATACATCAACTTGCTTGGCCGGAATCTTACCCGCAATTCCGGCAATAAAACCTTCATAACTCTGATCGACAATATCTGCATGCCAACCAGCTTTAATGAAAGCAATTTTTTCTGATTCATACTGATTCATAGCGAATTCCTGTAGTTCACTTAGCTAGAATCAGGGCGCACGGGAAAAGAACTGCAGCAAGGACAGCGCAGCCAATATCCGTTCTCTATCATCCGGACTATACCGTCGGCTTCGGAATCACACCGAATCTGCTGACCCTGCAATAACAGGCGCTCGCGGGCTTAGCCAAACAATCTCAGCATCACCGCCGGTGGGGAATTTCACCCCGCCCCGAGAACTCACAGACGAAGTGTCTGCTCAAAACGAATGATGCATTAATTGGTCGATAAAAGGCAACATCACAAAAATGCATCACTGAAACTTCCCATCGAAGGGTCAGATATCGAGTAGTGAGCGAGGGACGTTGCAGTGAGGCAAAATAAAAACCCGGTTTGGGAGCTTACTAGTAGTAAGTGACCAGGCCGGGTTTTTGTTTTAACGAAGCTGCGGCGTTCCGCAGCCACTACGTTCTTGTCAACTAATCAGAAGAGGGTTCAACATCCTGCCGCCTAGCGCCAGCAAGGATTCCAGTGAGTCCATAATTACCTTCATGGCAAGCATACTCATAAGGCTGAGTATCGGTAGAATTAAACACCATCTCGCCACGCCAGTCTTCCGAGTAATACACGGGATCGCTCACTTCAAACGTGTAAAGAATTTCGGAATCGGAAACTCTCGAAAACCTCTCGATAACTTTTCCGTCTTTGCTGAGGGGAGCCACATTGCGCACCGCCTGTTGTGGATGAAGATTGACTGTTTCTACGACCAGCGAATCTCCATCCCAGTAACCTATAGAATCTCCCAACCACTGCTCCAGCTCATCGGGACGTCGATCACCATCGATGGGAATAATGCGGGTATCGTGCACCATCTCAACCAGTATCATCAGATAGTCATCTGTTTGTACGATCTGATACATATTGTTGTAGAGCACGTTATTCATTGGCGGGCCACCGGTACTGCCGAAGCCGATTATGCAGCGCTCCCCCAATGAGCGTCCTTCAGGCCCATCGTTTCCCGAGCGACTGAATGCTTCTCTCCGTAAATTCTGCCCTTCTTCGGAGAATGGAATGCGGCCATCAGTAGGATAGGTGATCCATGAGGTACGTGCCTCGCCATTGATTGTTCCGAATCGAGAACCCGGATCTACCCAGAATGCGTTGTAGCCGCGACCGCGAGCCAGATCAGAGCCATCCGGTAGCTCGCCCTGCACCTGATTGTCATCGGTTGCCTGACGAACATTCTGGTGGTTGTTGGCGGTGTAGTTCGACACTTCATCAGAAGGTATCACCAGACCAACATCGCTGAGATTGGAGGAACGCTGCATCGTCGTGATTGACGCATTAGTCCAGTAACCCTGCAGATCAGGTTTGCCAGCACTCGTGCGGGGTGGCTCGTAGTCTTGCGCGAATGAGCCGCTTGCGAAGATCAGCATTAGTAGTGGGGTGAATCGATTCATGGTCCTTCTCCTCTACCTTTTATTATTCTTTGGCCTGAAATCCCAAATCCTGAAACCTGTACATGAGGTTAATCAATAACTTATATGGCGATTCAGGCAGAATCAGCAACTATGATAGGCGAGCAGCGATTGTCTATCAATGCATGTTGAGATGAACCGATTGCGCGGACTTGCGACCTATAAGCTAGAGGAGCTTTGATGCTGGACCACAAGAAAAGGGCTTATAGCGAATGGCTGGTTGTACTCAGCCAGCAGGGAGATAACGACGCCCTAAATTCGCTGGTCAAATTCTGGCAGGAGAGATACTTCCTCTACGCATTACGGCGCCTTGAAAACAGAGAGGCTGCCCGGGATGTGACCCAGGAGGCTTTGATTTCCATCTGCAGGAATCTGGGAAAACTGAAAGACCCGGTGACTTATCCCTCCTGGAGCTATCGAATCCTGGAGCGGCGCTGTTTGGACTGGCTCAGAAAAACTATTCGTGAAAGAAATCTGATCGAAGCTACGGAGGAATTACCGGAACTGGCTATACCTGAGAACAAAGATGCTGAAATTGGCGCCCGTAAGCTACTGGCGAAGCTGGAGCCCGAAATCAGATCGCTGCTGCAACTTTACTACATAGACGAACTTTCAATTTCAGAAATATCAATGGTTCTGAATGTGCCCCGAGGCACGGTTAAATCCAGACTATTTTATGCGCGAAAATCAATCGCCGGAAACACAAGATAAAACCAATAGAGAGGAATCCCATGAATGACATTGACGAACAGATACGAAAAGCATTGAATGAGGAAGACCGGGCAGCCATCGCTCAGATTGGTGATCAGGCTGGTTTATTCGAGATGATTGGCATGAGCCTTCGCGGCAGGCAGGCCTGGCTGACTTACTACATGTGGGTACTGGGGCTGGCGACATTCGTGTTTGGTCTGTATGCAGTAAACGAATTTTTCAGCAGCGACGAAATAGCTTCGCAGCTAGCCTGGATGTTAGCCATAAACACATGCCTGGCTGTTTTTATAGTCATTAAGGTAATCGGATGGATGCAAATGAACAAACTGGAAACCATGCGGGAAATTAAACGCCTCGAGCTACGTCTGTTAACTCAGAAAGACCAGGCGTAACTAATTCCTAGTAGAGGCGATTTACCGGGGAAGGTCCAAACGACTTCCATACACCCTGATGCGAGGCATTGCTGGCATCAGCTTGTGACCAGTCGCAGACTCCATCAGGGAAAACCTGTTCCAGTTCAAGAAACTGTTCCGGAGTTAAGGTCATCGCATAGTCCGAACGGCTTACCGGTCTCAAGCGGCAACTCACGACGTCATTTGCCAATGGGGCACCTGCGACCTGGCGCGGCGTGGGGTACGCTGGGTATAAACTGTTGCAGGTTGAAGTCCCGGTATAGGTTTGTCGTTCTTCAATCTTTTGTCGCGTAGCTACGCTGCGTTCATTGCTCGTGTATTCCCAACAGGCATCGGTCAGCGTCTCAGGTCGATTCATTACTACTTTTTCGCCGGGTGTTGCTTCGGTGTAATCGGCTTGAATCGCCATAATCCAGTCGTCCATTTGGGAAAACAGATCCGCCAGATCAGGAGAATCTTCAGTGAACCCCCACAGCCCACCTACCTGCATCACGTGATTATCTGCATGACCATTTGCGCGCATCAAACGTTGCCTGGTTGAGAATTGATGAACCATCATATGAATGTCCCCACCTTCTCTCTGGTCCATGTATTGCCGATAATCGATTACTGGTGTCTGTGCCAGTCCTGCACCCCCATACAAAATGCGGCCTGACTCCAATGCCCGCCTATTAGCTTCCAGATCTGCCCGATGCCGGTCAGGCACATGGTTGAGATCAAGATCAAATCCGCCAATATCCCTGTTTAAATCCAGAAACTGTTGAAATTCGATCTGACCGGCATTTAATGCGGCTAGACCATATTGAACCCCCACGTTGTCCAGCGGTCTTCGCGCCATCGATGTACCAGGCACTAGTCCGTAGACATTCACAGTGTGGTCGTAAACCGTTGCTCGCACACCGCTCAAACTGGTTGAGTCGTAGCGCAATGGTTCCAGCTCCTCTACAGAAACTTCGCCACCCTGTTGTTCAGGTTCTACGTTTGCATCATGGATTGGATCAAGACGAGCAGCACCACGTGCAAGATTAGGCACCGATTCCCTCACAGCAAAACCCGCTATGGCTCGTTGTTGCTCTTCTGTGAACTGGTCTGGGTTTATGTCGCGAAAGTAGTGGTCCAGCAGTCTTGAGTCCGCCAGAGTGAAAATCGTAGCAGAAGTTACGTCAGGAAAACTGAGACCAACAATAATGCCGTCAAACACACCTGGATAATTATCAGCCGTCTGATGGGACTGATAGGAGCCGCCTGATACGCCTGTAGCAACGGTATAGATCGGTTCACCATAATGTTCAATAAAACGCTCTTTCACCATGATGTGAGTTTCGGATGCCAACAAGTCGTTGCAATTTTGACCGAATACATTGAGCGATGAAGATGTCACCGCATAACCTTGTGAAAGCAACCCATATCGCAAAACCCCACCAGTTCCAGTCCCTTGTTGATACCAACCGCTTCGGCAGCCACCACCGTGAGTGTAGACCAGCTTGCCATTCCAATGATCGCTTAACTCCCAGGGTGTAGGTTCAGGATCTGCGGGATCATGGAGCATCGCTATCTCATAGATAGCCCGGTTAACAACACCGGTTTCTACCCGGACAATAAAGGGCGTCACCTGACCGCGATGATTAACAATCTCTGCAATATCCGTGGGCGGTAAACTGCCAAATGCCATGATATATGGCTTGAACTCTTCGTCCTCGCTCGACCAGTAAACGTAGTCAATGCGAGTCGCCTTGAAACAATGGGCGTCTTCAGCAGGACCATAGATCTGGCCATTGGCCAGTTCGAACGCATTAGTCTGGCAATAATAGGGAGACTCATGGGGACCAGAGATTATTGGTCCACTAATAGGGTAGTTGGTCAGTTCCAGTATCTGTTCCTGCCCCGCCAGTCTGGCAACCAACCGGCTATTACCTTCCGGCAAATCTGTAAGCAGAGCCTGCTGACGCGTTGAACCAAGTTGCACCAGTTGACTGCTAATGTCAGAACCATTGAGCTCCAGGACCGGAGCAATTGGGGTCGAGGAATTTTCAGTTACAATTTCAACAAGCACATCTCCACCAGTAACCAGCCAGGGCCTGGTTGAAACGGTGCGAAGCGTAATAGACGAATTCAAATCAGAATTCAGCTCACTCCCGGACGTACTGACCGGTTCCTCTGTGGAGCATCCAGCCAATATCAGCAATACTCCGGCCAGCATTGGTCTCAACTGTGAACTGATTTTCTTATTATTGATCCAGTTATTCATTAACTCACCTCGACTGTGCGCAGAGCCATTTTCCAGCCAAGCCGAAGCGATGTAAAGTCACCACACACTAGCTCCCGAATCGACAATTCGCAGTTACTGGTGTGATCATTGCATTCATTCTGAAATATAAGCAGTGCTAAACTAGCCACTCGCAGCCATCTAATATGTCAACTATAGAGCGGAAATGGGAATGAACGCCAAGGACCCAATAGAAATCAAGGATATTACAACTGCTGGTACGATCAGCATTGACAAGAAATGTTCGCGGTGCACGAAATCAATCTGTTGCAATTCGATTAACCAGCCTATTCCGACACCGAAAACCAAAGAAGACTTCGATCATTTAGTCTGGCAGGTATCCCATGAGAATATAAACATATTTAAGGATTCCGAGGGATGGTTTCTGCATATAGACACGCATTGTTCCCATCTGCTTCCGGGTGGAATTTGCGGTATATATGAAACAAGACCCTGGGTGTGCAGGGAATACAAGAACGACTTTTGCGAGTATGATGAGTCCATACCGGAAGCGAGCGAATATTTTTTCACAAGCTCGGAACAACTGGAAAAATACTGCCGTAAACGATTCAAGAAGTGGGACAGGCGCTTTGAGCTCTATGAGTAAACAAGTTGCAATTCTGACAAACTCGCTATTGATTATTTCATCGCTGGCGCTTTTGCCCTTATCCCTCTCTGGAAATATTTTTGCACAGGACCTGATAGCGGAATCGGATCTGGACGATAGTCTGGCACTAGTTATTGATCTGTTTGCGGAGATTGATAACAAAGCTGAATCCTGCGTAGAAGATAGTAGTGCTGAAGATTGTGAATCATTCATTTACGCGCTGGATACGGAATTTATCGAGCCTTATCTCGACCATTGCCTGCAAATAACCAATTGGGTGGACCAGATGGTTGCCAGTGCAATGAGTGATACAGAAGCATTAGGTGAGAACGAAACTACAGCTCGCCGACTGATTGAGGCCGAATTCACCTGCGGGAAAGACGCACTTAACAAACGAACTGTTTTCGTTGTGGAAGCGTTCAGAAAGTGGCAATCCATAAACCCGGGCATTACTCATGCTGCAGGCATCTCAAGCCAGGCTGCTCAATCAGGCACTAGCAGGGTATCGAACGCATTGCGCCTGCAGCAGTCGAGAATCACTCAGGAAGTAAACGAGCAATGGCGAAGACTTGAGCTTGAGAATTTACGCCAACAGTTGCGGCGCCCTGTCAACTAAGGTGTCGTCAACTTTTCCTGGCAACAAGGAACGCGGAGAAAGCACTTAATGCGAGCATCAACAATCCGCTAATAAAGTACCAGGAAATCACCATCGGGCAGGGAAGCTGCAGCTGGAAAACTGTAGTCCCTGATCTGTAATTCTTCGGACAAGCGATACTCCGAGTCATCGCCATCTGCATTAAACACACGCAGATTAAGGCGTCCGCCCCGGCTATTGCTTATAGCCTCACCCCATGCAACTAATTGCTCACCTTTATAGTTGATTGCGATCGCCGGGTTTCTTTGTCGGGTTTCAGTAAACGGTTCACCTGCCCGAAATATGTCCTCAGGATTCTGTAAATCCATAATTACAATGCGACTTTCAGTTTCGAACACCACATAATTCTTTTCGCCTACGTTCAGTTCAATGTCATTGGTGCTGAGGGGGCAGAATGATGCCTCCCATTTCTGCAATTCCTGCAAAGGTAGGTAATTTGACTCGGTGGGTTCGGAATCCACATCATCGATGGACAGCACTTGCATGTGTCGGCCAGTTCCGTCGATCGCAGAGCGATAAGCCAGATAAAGCAACTGCTCACTTTCATAACCAGCTGCCAGTGAACAACAGGCACAGGCACCCAGTTCCGGATTGGCAATCATGATTTCTTTGCCAAATGTTGCACCGTAGTCGTGGGAAAAACGGGCGAACATGCTGCGCTCATCTTCCCGTGCCAGATCCCCTGCTCCCCAGACAATGGCAACCTGCTCACCGAAAGCAGCGATATCCCCGCCAGCGTCTATGCCTTCAACGTTCTCACTCACCATGGAGCGCTGCATTCCGAAACTGTTGCGTTCGGGATTTGATCTGCTATAGATAAATTCTGATTCCCGCGGCAGATACCACATGACGTGTATTCGCCCGTCACCACCGATCGCCATAGCAGAGCGGGCAAGAGCGAATGTCTGCATGTTAAATGCCTGGCTCGATACACGTACCGGGTTTCCGAATTGTCTGGAACTGGCATTATATTCACGGTAATACAGATTCCCTTCCCGGGCTGCTGGCCGATTTATCCTTTTTTTGAAATACAACAAGTGTATTCCGCCGGACTCGTCCTGCACTAGCCGTGGCTGGACTCCATTGTCGGGGGTTGGCATAAGCAAAACATCAGCGCTGAGTACGGTGGAATAAATTAGACTTCCTACCAGCACTAGCATAGGAACCGCGCTGTAGAATCCCTTGTTTACAACAGTTTTAAACATTTTTTGACCTTTGACACCGGCGTAAGCGGTGGATTAGCGCGCTATTTTAGGGCAGACTTTACGACCTCTGGTTACAGGCTCAATCATAGCAATTTCCGGCATAAACTTACTGAATGCTATGAGTATGATGTAACACTGATTGAGCTGAATAGAATTTTAACGGTAAATAGACATGATACACATCAAGGGATCGAGAATAGCGCTATTGTCGCTGGTAAGTGCCACCTTATTCAGCTGTTCTCCGGCGGAAAACAACACTGAATCCAGTAGCGCAGAGGATTCCTTTGCCTACAACACGCAATTGGATGTGCAGCAAATCATGGCTCTGGTACTTGAGCCAGCCTCCGACATTCTTTGGGACTCCGGTGGTTGGGTAATGGATGCTTCCGGCTACGAGGAGCTATACCCAACTACAGATGATGGCTGGGAATTTGTTCGCCAGCAGGCGGCCGTGGTTGTTGAGTCAGGGAACATGCTCGCGATACCAGGCAGAGCGGAAGACAATGATGCCTGGATGATCTACTCCGAAGGCTTGAGCGATGCAGGCATACTGGCGATGGATGCTGCAGCCGCACAAGACAAGGAAGCTTTCTTTCAGGCAGGCGCCCAACTCTACAGCGTGTGTACTGCATGTCATCAGGCATACAATCCAGACATCAACAATCGCTTTGCCGACAGCGAAGAGGCTGATTAGTTAAGCTATGTCAAAAAGCAAACTGATTCTGCTAACCGTAGGATTGCTGCTGCCCCTCACAGCGTTCGGTCATACTATTGAAGGCTCTGATGCAAATTTTGTTCAGGCAATAGACGGCCCTGCGATAGGACCCTTTATGTATCTCGGCGCCAAGCATATGGTCACCGGATACGATCATCTGCTGTTTCTGGTAGGCGTTATTTTCTTTCTTTATCGACCCAAACATGTAGTGGAATACGTGACCCTTTTTGCGGTTGGTCATAGCATCACCCTGCTATTGGGTGTGCTTGCGGACCTGCAGGTTAATGCTTATCTCATTGATGCCATCATTGGTTTGTCGATAGTTTATAAGGCATTCGAGAACATAGATGGATTCAAACGGGTATTTGGAGTGGAACCCAATACCAGAGCCGCGGTCTTTATTTTTGGTCTGTTTCATGGACTTGGCCTGGCAACAAAACTGCAAGAATTTACGTTGTCAGACAACGGTCTGGTAACCAACATCATTAGCTTTAACGTTGGCGTAGAAATAGGTCAGATACTGGCACTTTCAGCGGTATTTATTGCACTCAGCATCTGGCGAACTAATCGGAGCTATTTGCGTCACGCATTCGCAACCAACACCGTACTAATGACAGGTGGCTTTCTGTTAGCAGGATTTCAGATTAGTGCCTACCTGCTTCAACCTCCTTACTGATTCAGGAAATAAAAATGTCTTCGCCCGACACCAATGAGGCACCTACGCCTCGAACAATTATTGTTGCCTCAGCGATTGCCCTTGCAGTTGGCACTATAGTTTTGCTGACCGCTATTTTGCCCGCCGAGTTTGGCGCGGACCCCCTTGGGACAGGACGCCTGTTCGGTCTGAACGCACTGTCAGCTGAAGAAAATCCATTTGAGGAAAATGTAGAAATTCATCGCAGTGACTATGTGGAATTTGAATTAGGTCCATTCGAATCAGTCGAATACAAGTACACCATGGACTTTGATTCCCCTATGGTCTTCAGCTGGTCATCAGATGGCGAAGTTTATTACGACATGCACGCTGAACCCGCTGGACTCGGTGAAGAATATGCCGAGAGTTTCGAACAGGGCAATGGCACCGAAAGGTCTGGATCTTTCCATGCGCCGTTCAATGGTATACACGGATGGTTCTGGGAGAACAGAGGTTCACGTCTGGTGACTGTTCGCCTGTATGCGGCTGGTTTTTTTGTGGATTCAACAGTCTTCCGTGATGGTGGAGATTATCCCAGAGTTATCGACCCGGTGTTTTAAGGTAAACACCCAACCGGAGTATGGTGTTACACTTAACGACATCATTCTCCACTTCATTTGAGAGATACTGATGTACTGTTTCAACCTCTATTCCTGCGCTGGCCGTATCCGCTAGCTCACACTCTTCTGGCGCTTCACGTCAGCGCCATCTCATCAATGAAATCAAATTTTATTGCGGGGCAACTGTGCCCGCGCAATCCTAGTTTATGGAAAAAATATGAACATTCGTGAATACAAAGAGACTGATAGAGCTGCCCTGAAAGACATCACGCTTCGCGCCTGGAAACCGGTTTTCCAGGGGCTCGAAGAGAGTATGGATCCTGCAATTTATGAGGTTTTCGTACCCGACTGGCAAGCTGAACAGATGCGCTCACTGAATACCGTGTGTGATACAGAGGATATTCAGATCATAGTTGTCGAAATTGAAGGCAGAGTCGCCGGGTTTTCCGCGATCTCTTTTCACCCGGAAGATTTTCTGGGGCAGGTCTACATGATCGGGGTTGATCCGGAATATCAACAACGAGGAATCGGAACTGCACTTATGGAAGAGAGCCTCAATATCATCAAGCAGAAGGGATTTGAGCTGGCCATGGTAGAAACCGGTGGTGACCCCGGACACGCGTCTGCAAGAAAGACCTATGAAAGCATGGGATTCCAAAGAATTCCCGTTGCCAGATATCTGAAAAGAATCTAAGCCCGGTAAGGGTCATCGATCAGTGGACGATGAGAGGGGTTCATTGCTCAACCTAAATGTCCTGACTCCTCGGCCACTGAGCTCTTTTCACAAGCATAAAAAAACCGGCTCTGAGCCGGTTTTTTTATCGAACTGAGTTTAGTTATTCTCAGTTGGATCAGACCCATCGCGTGGAGCGCCGGTGCCTGATGATCCCATGAACAACTTACGTCCATCCGGGAAAGTAATGTCACGACCATTAGCGCGGCAAGTTGGCTCGCACAGACGGTCTTTACTCTGGTAACCAGTCACTACGATATCAGTGCCAAGCTGTAGAGAGTTACGATTGATGCCACGACGCAGCAAGGTGTTTGGTGTGCCACCTTCCACCATCCATGGACCTGGGTCTCGTGTGGATTCTGGATCATTGTTGTCCAGATGAATCCAGGTGTGCGGGTTAATCCACTCAACGCGAGTAATTGGACCACCCAGTCGAACCGGCAGATTGGCATCAAATTCAGCAGAAAATGCATGGTGTGCAGTTGCTGGCTGCTTGATAGCTACAACGCCTACTGCGGTCACTGCGGCAAGTGCCAGAAGTTTTGCTTTCATAGATTTACCCCTTAAGGATCTCATTTTCAATTTTCAACCACCACTCCTGATGGAAGAACAGAAAGGTATATTGTACTAAATCAGTAACTTACACGACTTTACGGGTTGCTGAAAGCCGCTTACAGCCCGAATAACGGGCATTTTATCGAAACCGGGCCGAAATGCCAAAATTAGGCTTTCGGCCGGAATCTTTCACAGTGTAGCCAAATTAGTTGCTTTGAGCTTCTTCCAACATCTCCTGTCGAAGACGCTGTTCAAATTCACCACCCTTGCGGTACTGGCCATACATCAACTCTTCCACGAATTCCACGCACTTGAACTGAGGCAACTCATAACCTTCTTCAAGACGGCGATACAGTGGCATATTGATAGTCCAGGGACGTTCGAAGATATCTGGATCTTCCATGGTGGCTGAATACATGATGACATTCTCACTAACCATGTCATATCGCTCGGTCACTTTGAGCTGGTAAGTGTGGTAATTGCCTGCACGGTCAAACCAGGTACGATCATCAAGGCCAGACACTTCTACCACCCAGGTGTCACCATCCCAGTAGCCATAAGATTGACCCATCCATGAATCCAGTGGTGCGGGACCGGGATCTTCCAGAAAGACATTACGTACAGCACCGGCGAAGGAATAAGCAATAAAGAACGCACTCTCGCTTTGGAAAATCTGGAAAGGATGCGGCATGTAGGTAGCGCGAGGCACGCCAGGCATGTAGCACTTTACTTCAGGATCATTAGCCAGCCAGTTGGCTCTATTCTCGTCCCGGCGAGCAAGCGCTTCAGGTTTGTAGGGGATCGTGCCTCCCTCTACTACACCAAAGCTGGCTGGTACAGCTGCCGCGGCCCCCATGGCTACAATGTCGGGATGAGGCACGGGAACGAAGTCACCAGGGACCAGCTGATAAGCTGCCTGAGGTGGTGCTGGCTCCAGGTTGTCGTTTGCGTTCATCAAAACCTGCCAGATACCGTTCAGGTCGGGCTTGCCGCTCGGCGTGCGCGGGATATCGCTGGTTGCTTCCGCGGCCGCCGCAACTGCAGCAGGCTGGGAATCGGAACCCGAATCGGATGGCGAACAACTGACCACCAGAGCGGCCATAGCGATGAGAAGCCATTGAATCTTCATAATTCTACCTTTTTTCTTTAATTGGAATTACTCCCCCAAAGGAGCAACGATATAACCACTCAGGACCCAGAGTGTCAAGCTATAAGAGGCGTCGCGCCTAGAGTTTACGCGGGTTTGCGGCTGTCAGGCCCGCCCGAGATAGGTCAGCTTGTGCCGGCTTACTACCGGGATGAATATCAGGAGACAAAGCACACTGAGTACTGCCGCCGCGAAGAAAGAAACACCCGGGAAATAGTATGTAGTCTGATCAGCAGTGAAAGTCGCAAACAACTGGGTCATAAGCAGCGGCCCGAGAATAGACGTAATGCTGTTAATACTGCTGAGAGCCCCCTGCAACTCACCCTGGCTATTTGCCGGTATTTGGCTGGTCATAATTGCCTGAAATGCCGGAGTCACAAATCCGGATATCGAAGCCAGAGCGAGCCACGGATAAAGCTGCCAACCAGTGGCTGCAAAAGCGTAGCCCAGAAACCCCACGATAATTGCCAGCATTCCGATTACACCGGCCTTGAATGCACCCAGTGCTGGAATTGCCCAACGAATCAGAAATGCCTGCACAAGAATCATGAATACACCCGCAAATCCCAGCGACAGGCCGATTTGGCTCTCAGACCAATCGAATTTTTCCATGGTGTAGTAAGTCCAGGTGCTGGGCAGCGACAAATGTCCCATCATGTACAGGAAGTAGGCGAAGGCGAGGCCAATTACCACCGGATATTTTCGCAGCTGCACAACTGCACCTATCGGGTTTGCTCGTTTCAATTCAAATGGTCGCCGATCGTCTGGCTTTAGTGATTCACCCAGCACGAAGTAACCGTAGACAAGATTTACTAATCCCAAAGCAGCCGCCGCATAAAAAGGAATACGGGGGCCGAATTCACCCAGAAAACCACCTATTACTGGTCCCAGAATAAAGCCACCGCCAAAGGCCGCACCAACCATACCAAAGCGTTGTGCACGCTTTTCGGCGGGAGTGATATCGGTGACGTAAGCATAGGACAGGGCAAAAGTAGAACTTGCCACGCCAGCTATCATGCGCGCCACAAATAGCCACAACAATGTTGGTGCAGCTGCCATCAGTAAGTAGTCCAGACTCAGAGCAGCCAGAGTGAACAGCAAAACCGGGCGACGCCCGAATCGATCTCCCAGATTACCGAGGACTGGCGCCGCGAAAAACTGAAGGGCTGCATAAGTGAACATCAGATAGCCACCAATGCGCGATGCATCAGATAACGAGACATCTGTCAGGCTGATAATCAGTTGGGGCATAACTGGCAGTACGATGCCAAAGCTGATGGCGTCGATGAGCACTACTGCCACGATAAAAATCAGAGCATGGCGATGGCGGGTAACATCTATCAACGCCATTGATCGACTAATCCTTTACCATGCATTTGAAGTCTTCGTATTTACCGTTGGCGCCCCGCGGGATTTCGTCATGGTAAGTAATCTCAACCTTGAACGGATGACCCAGATGTTCGCGAAGAATTCCGCCCAACCGGTTTTTCTGATCGATTTCCAGGGGCTCATCCACGACAATCTTCAATTCAATATTTTCCAATCCATGCTGCACAACCTGAAACTGCCTAATGTCTGCTACTTCCATCATCTTGCGAAAGCCCAGATTAGGCCATTTTTTACTGCCATCGGGAAGTATCGCCATATTTCGCGATCTGCCCAGGATTTCCTGTAGCACTGGCAGACCTCGCCCGCAACTACAGGAATTCCCTAACACGCCTATATCGCCAATATCATACCTGATCAAAGGTGTTGCATAGTTGTCGAGGCTGGTAACCACTATTCTCCCCGCCTGCCCAACATTACAGGGTCGCCCTTCATCATCAATTATTTCTAATAAAACTGAATCACTTAACACATGGTAATGGTCCGAAACCGGACATTGAAGTGCCATGTATCCCACTTCCTGGGCACTATAGAAATCAATGAGTGGAACGCCAAGCACCGCAAACGTACTTTTGCGCAATTCCGGGGAAACAGTTTCACCTACAGTTCTGATTTGTTGCAGATTATCTAAAGCAACATCATTTTCTCCATACTCAGACAACAGAGCCTGCAAATTAGATGGATGAGTAATCAGGTAATGAGGGTTTCTTTGCTGTAACCAGACCAGCTGATCCTTGATCGCCGACGCTGAATTCAAGAGGGAGGCCTTACCAGTTGCGTAAAACATGGATTGTGGCTCGCCCCAACTATCCAGAGACTTCCCATCTGGTGCCATCGCACTGTTGTCCACCAACCATCTGAGTGCCGCCATAGTCAGCGATGCATCTCGCCCGTGCCACAGATGATCACGTAGCGCGTTTGCTGCCCAGACGGCAGCCACACGGTGTGTGGTGCGTATTTCAACCGGTGTAGCGGTAGAACCCGAAGTCATCGTGGTGCCAGTCTGGCCATGGGACTCCGGAATGAGCTCATTGTCGAGATCAGTGCCGGACCTTCTTAGCTGGTCTCTGGCAAGCACAGGCAATTCACCAAACTGTCCCCAGCTTAATTCAGTGAAATCCATTCCGGAGAACTTTTCCCGATAGTAAGGCGAATGTTGCTGCGCGTAGATACACAACTCCTTAATCCGTTTGAGTTGTTCAATTCTGATTCTGCTCTGGCCGCGCCACTGTAACAACTCCGCTCGATTGCAGAGATTCTGAACTTCAGTAACCCGGGGGAGTTTTATTAGCGGTGCAGGTAAGGCATTGTTGGCGGAAATCATATTGCAGCCAGGTTTATTTGTGGAATCATCCTAACCCACAATACCCTGCCAGTTAGACGCCAGATGCTCGGCTGTTCTCCAGGCAAGCGCTTGCACAGTGAGGGTTGGATTACGTGCCCCGCTGGTACCCATTGTTGACGCACCCAGAACACCCAGGTTTGACACCTCATGACAAAAGCCCCAGCGATCAACAACATTGCTGTCTGCGCTATCACCCATCCGGGTACCGCCATAGGCATGGGTTGAAGCTGTCATTGCATTTCCCAGGCCAAATTTTGTGACCTTGATGGCGCCGGCCTGGCGGTACCACTGTTCCATCTTGTCCTGCGAAAAAGCCGCTACACGTTTTTCATTATCATGGTACCGGGCTGTAATCCTGATAACAGGGTTGCCAAGGCGATCTTTCACAAAAGGATCCAGATCAAGATAGTTCTCTGCATAGGGCAAGGTTGTCTTTTGAATGTAGGCCATATTGGTGCGGTCGGCGTTATTTCGAATGAACGCTTTCCAATCTGACCCCCATAATGGAGCTTCACCGAATGTTCCGGTCTTGGCTGCACTTATGGGTTTGCGATCGGTGTGAACCCATAGATTCGCTCCGCCGATAAAATCCAGATCGCTGTGATCAAAATTGTCGTCTGCCCATTCATCGATGGCAACACCCTGAGCTGGCAAGCCATACCAATTGTGCAGGTCGCTGGGAAACAGCGCGGTGACAGGTGAGCCCTGATGGTGACTCATATAGTGTTTGCCTACCTGGCCACTATTATTGGCCAGGCCCGTCGGGAATGCGTCAGACTTAGACTGCAAAAGCAGTCTCACATTTTCATAGGTGTAACTCGCCAGCAATACAACAGCGGCAGGCTGGAAAAAGTGCTGGCTGCCCCGCACATATTCCACACCAGTTACTTTGTCATTGTCGCCGGTTTTAATTTCCAGAACAGTTGCGTGAGTTACGACCTCGAGATTACCCGTGTCCAGAGCTTTGGGTATAACGGTAAAAGCTGTGGAACTTTTCGACTGCACATGACAACCACCCTTGTTGCAGAAACCGTGATACTGACAAGGTGGCCGACCATCATAGAGCTCGCTGGTTATTGCGGCAGGTCCCTGAAACGGGTTCCAACCAAGCTCCGCAGCAGCGCTACTCATCATCTCGGTAAACGGAGAACTTCTTAGGGGGCGCATGGGATACGGCCGCTTTCTTTCACCTTCGTATATGTTTCCTGCTGAATTAATTTCCCCTCTTACATTTCCCGCCTGACCCGAAACACCCACGACATATTCTACCTTATCGTAGTACGCCTCCAGTTCTTCATAATTGAACGGCCAGTCTTCAACAGTGCTATCTGCAGGAACTTTAGCAGCGCCATAACGTTCTTCTGTTGCACTACGAACGCGGAAATCCCAGGGATTCAACCGCCAACTCTGCGCCCAATAATGCATAGTGGTGCCGCCAACAGCATTCATCATGGGGTGGCCACCCTGCTGAGCCACTTCTGATGGAGTGGCTCTGACAGTCGGCGCTTCGCTTGCTGCCTTTTGTACTGCCTGCGGCCAGTTTCGCTGCGTATTGCGAATCTCATCCGGCGGAAAGTCTCTGGGATCCAACCATCCTCCTGCTTCCAGACCAACAACTTTGAGTCCGGCCTGGGTAAGAGGAAGTGAAGCCACACCACCAGCGGCACCCATACCTACGATAACTACATCAACCGGTGCCAGAGTTTCAGTCATCACCTTTACCCCGCTGCATCTCAGGCTGATGGGTATAGCTGGAATGGTCATAGGCTGATTGGTGCGAGGGCTCCAGGGCTGCGCCCATTCTGACATCTGCGTCGCTGGCTCCAAGTCTCACGCCGGGATAACGCAGCATGTCCCAACCTACGAAATCCCTGTTACCGCCGTAGTAGGGATCACAGAAGGTGCCATCGATTGTGTGGTTGCGAACCTTATTGAAGAATGCCGAGGAACCGGGGGAACACCCGGAGATATCATCACTCTGCAAATCAGATATCACCGAGTCCTGATCTTTCGCGGGTAACGCATAGAACTCTTTTTGAAAGCTGTCGAGGGAATAGCGATTGATCGCTGTCAGGCTCAACATGTAATGATCGCGATCCGTTCTGTTGTGACTGGCCAAAGACCGGTCAATGTAGTGCGCCGCACGAGCTTCCAGAGCACCTGGACCAGCTGAATCTGAAGGAATTAAACGGTCACATATTGCTTCCAGAACCATTGCTTCTTCCGCCGTCAGCACTTCCAATGCTTCGCGGCTGGGATCTGAATTTTCGGAATCCGGTTCCTGGGCAGAAACCTGATGGGCCGAACTGCTGACCAATAGAGCGCTAAATGCACCCGCTCCCTTTAGAAGATCGCGCCTGGCAACATCGACGTCGGAGGAAGTCGAATCTTGATTCGGCTGAGTCTGTTTATTCCTGTGTTTATCGTTCTTATTGTTCTTATTCTTCTTCACGGTCAAAACTCTCGTTTCAGCTGAAGCAGACTAGCTGCTGGCGGAGCCCTGGTATAGGTCCGGATATCGAGACTGCTAACTCACCTAGGGCACCATGAATTCCACAATATTGGAAAGAGGCAACGGACCTTCATCGTTATAGGGTTCAATTGCAACGAAGAAATGCGCACCACTTGGAAGCTCTCCACCAATGACCAGCTGAGACCCCATATCTAGAGTGCTTATGGGCTCACCTGCAGGTGCTGGTGCGTAGTACAGCGTGTAGCCTGTTGCGTTGAATAGCGACGACCAGAAGATCAGAACATCATTCCCTGCTACTTCAACTTCCAATTCAATAGAAGGTTGATCGGAAGAATCTGTATCATCACCAGAGTCATCATCTGGCGCTTGCAGATCTGGAGTTACAAACTGAACTCCGGTGGTATTGTCAGCTATGAATCCGGCTAAAGCTGAAACGTCCGCATAGACTCCTGGTGCATCAGGATCACCACAGGGAGGTCCGGTTTCTGTTCCACCAAAGCTAACGATACCTACCTGTACGAATGCACCTGAATGGGGGACTACCATGGGTCCACCACTGTCGCCCTGGCAGGTATCAGCAGTACCGCCCGCATCCACCGCGCCAGCACACAACATAAAATCGGTTATGCCACCACCATATATGGATGCACACTCATTTTTGTCTACAACCTTCTGGCTCGCTTGCAGGAGATCATTGGAGGGATTAATCGACTCTCCATCCTCATTAACAGCCGTTGTTCCCCAACCCATAATCGTAGTTTCAGTTCCCGCCACCAAAGCAGGAGCATCAGCACTCATAAGCGAAACCGGGGTGACATCCACTGCAGCAGTCAATTCCACCACAGCGATATCAAAGTTATCCACATTGTCGCTGGTATCCCGATTAGGGTTGTAATCAGGGTGAACAATGATCTGTCCGATCTGACCTACTATGGCACCAACAGAAAATGGAAAAACCGAGTCTGAACTCAGCACCACGATTGAATTCGCGCCAGTTTCTATATCAACGGCATCGCCGTCTGCATTAAGAAAACAGTGAGCCGCAGTAAGTACCCAGGTTTCAGAAATCAATGAAGCACCGCAGTATTGTTCTTCAAACTCATCTGCCAGAAAAGCGACCCAGGGATAAGAGCTGACCGACGCGGCAGTTCCATCAATAATCGCTGAGACCTGGTCAGGTACGTCTCCGGTATCTGCAGATTTCGCTGACAACACGGAAGATTGAGTTGCGGCTACCAGGGCCAGGGTAAGCAATAACCAGCGGGGGCATCGCAATCTCTTAACACCATCTAACATAGTTTTTTCCTCTCAGGCTTATCGCCCTCTCCCTACTCTGTAAATTCAATAAAGCAAATAATCATCTAAGAAAGCGAAGCCAACCACTCGTCATCCGACTCTTCGGAAATATCTGCGAATAATGGGGACGACAAGTAACGCTCGCCAGTGTCGGGCAGCATCACTAGAAAAGTTTTTCCAGAAGGTGCCGATTCAGCAGCAGCTAATGCGGCAGCCATAGTGCCACCGGCAGAGATCCCACAAAAAATTCCTTCTTCAGCTGCCAGACGCTGAGCAGTTGTGATAGCAGCTTCGTCAGCCACCTGAACTATCTGATCGGGCACTGACTGATCCAGCACACCTGGAATAAAATCCGGCGTCCAGCCCTGGATCTTATGGGGCGACCATTCATTTCCACTCAATAATGCGGCATTCTCTGGTTCTACTGCGATAACGGTTGCATCGGGGCGTGCCAGCTTAATCATTTGACTGGCTCCAGTCATAGTGCCACCAGTCCCCCAACCCGTAACGAAATAGTCCAGATCCTTGCCAGCGAAGTCTCTAAGGATTTCTGGCCCGGTGGTATTTCGGTGATAGGCAGGGTTAGCTGGATTCTCAAATTGTCTTGCCAGAAACCAACCGTGTTGCTCCGCCAGTTCCTCTGCGCGTCGCACCATACCGGAACCTTTCTCAGCGGCAGGAGTTAGAATGACTTTGGCGCCAAGTGCCTTCATTATTTTCCGGCGCTCAATTGAAAAAGTTTCCACCATGGTAGCTACAAACGGATAACCCTTGGCAGCGCAAACCATAGCAAGGGCAATACCCGTATTCCCCGATGTTGCCTCAATAACTGTCTGACCGGGTTTGAGAGATCCACTCCTTTCTGCATCTTCAATGATAGCGATAGCAAGGCGATCCTTTACAGAAGCCAGCGGATTAAATGCCTCCAATTTGGCGAAAACATTCTGCCCTTCCGGCGCGATGCGATTTAGCCTCACAACTGGTGTATTGCCAATCGTGTCGAGAATACTTTCGTAAATCATAGCCTTCCTCTTTTTATAGTTTGCCAGGCATGCTCAGGCACCACATATCACGCCTGTTTTTAGTGAGCCAAGCGGAGATCATAGGGAAATAGCGGGGAAATACAATGGTGGGAGGCATAAATAGCCTCACCACTAATCCAGTCTACACGGAATCGGAACTAATCTCGTAGGTGATACCGTCAGCGCCCTGGCCGGTGAATCCTTTCTGGGAACTGAAATACATGCGTTGGAAAGATGGATCAAAAGCAGGGCCGCATATTTCAGATTGATCCTGGTTAACAATCTGCAATAAAGGCAACGGCTCATAATCAGGTGTAAGTACTACGATCTGCATATTGCCGCCGTCTTCCGCAACCAGCACATCACCAGCGGGAGTGATGACGACATTGTCAACACCGCTCAGAATCGGATTCGCACTGGTAGCTACATCGTAGACGATTTCTATGCGCTGATCAGTGATGTCATAGCACCAGACCCGATTATCACCTTTGGTTACGAAGAACAGATTGTTTTCATGAAGCGCTATACCTTCACCGCCTCTGAATTTTGCGGAGTTACTATTCTGGTGACGAGTTGCCTCAACTGTTGCAAGAGGATCTGGCACTTCAAGCCACTCAATATAGTCTTCGCCGTTTCTACTCACTATGGATGCTATTTCGAGTCGACCTTCGCTTAGATCAGGCAAACCCTGTGCAGACACGAATCTGTACAATCCGCCATCGGGAGTATCTTCGGTTAGATAGGCACAATTGTTTACCAGGTCTATAGCAACAGCTTCGTGTTGGAAGGTTCCCAGGGCCGGCCTTAACACTGCTTGCTCGCGACCAAGGGGATCGCATTCAAACACCTGCCCCTGACTAAATTCTTCACAGGAAAGCCAGGTACCCCAGGGGGTTGCTCCGCCAGCACAGTTACGTGAAGAATTATCCAGTATTGAATAGGCATCGATAACATCACCTCTGGAATTGAAGCGCAAGGCACCCACGCCACCATTCCCGATTGACTCTTCGCAATTAGAAACATAGATCCAGCCATTATCTTCTGTCGCGAAGCAGGCGCCACCATCTGGCAAGGTGTGCCATGTATAGTCTGAGTTAGCTGGTTTCTGACCTGTGCGTGCAACTATTCGAGATTTAAAACCTGGCGGCAACATGATGCCATTGGCATCAGGCTCTTGAAGTGGCCCGAGATTAGCCAGGGAATGGAAAGCAGAAGATTCAGCTGCCTGGGAGTACTTCATCATCCCACCGGCCAAAAAATAGCCGATGCCTGTGGCACCCATCTGCAAAAATTTGCGGCGATTCTGTGAATTGCGATTCATAGCAACAGTTTATCAGTCAAATTTTTCAGCAATTTGACATACACAGATCAAAAATGCTCTTTAGGAAACATCCCAGGTATGACCACTATGTAACAGGCTCTCAAGTGATGCCGGCCTGGTCCTTACATCTTGCAATTGATGCATCGCGTCATCCACAAATCCTGGTTTGTCTTCTTTGTAGATCACGCCAACTGCTACCGGAAACTCTGGGCCACCCATCGCGGTGAGCAATTGAGCCAGCACTTTACTGTGTTGATCGTGCACCAGGATGTCTTCTTCATTACCAGCCACAACCTCAAGACTGAGAGTCTGGCGGTTGAGTTTGATCCCCTTTTCTTTCTCTTTACCGAACAAGATTGGCTGCCCATGTTCCAGCTCAACTCTGAAATCTGGTGCTATTTTCTTGTCCTTGACCTGCTCAAATACACCATCATTGTAGATTGGGCAGTTCTGCAAAATTTCGACGAAAGCCGCACCTTTATGTTCATGGCTGTCTGCTACCACTCTGGAAAGATGCTTGGCCTCTGTATCTATTGAGCGCGCAATAAATGTGGCACCCGCCCCTAAAGCAACAAGGCCCGGTGACAAAGGCGAATCAACAGAACCTAATGGTGAGGATGGAGAGCGAGTCCCTGTTTGCGACGTGGGCGAATACTGTCCTTTTGTAAGACCATATATTTCGTTATTGAATAGCAGTATTTGCAAATCAACATTGCGACGCAATACATGCAACATATGATTGCCGCCGATACTGAATCCATCGCCATCTCCGGTAATTACCCATACGTCCAGTTCCGGATTCGCAAGCTTTACGCCTGTTGCAATCGCCGGAGCCCGGCCATGGATTGTATGAAAACCGAATGTGTTCATGTAATAGGGGAAGCGTGAAGAGCAGCCGATACCCGAAATAAAAACCTGATTCTCGCGAGGCCTATCCAGTTCTGGCATCAACTTTTGCAGAGTCTTCAAAATGGCATAGTCACCACAGCCGGGACACCATCGCACCTCCTGATCAGACGCAAAATCTTTCAACGTGAGCTTCTGTAGTGGCTGGTTCATGCCTGGCCCTCCAACTCCGCGTACTTCTTGTGAATTCCCGCGAGCACTTCGCCAATCTTAAACGGTTGACCGGCAATCTTATTCAAGGGTTCCGCATCGATCAAAAATTCGGAACGAATGAGGCGCACAAATTGGCCGGTGTTCATTTCGGGAACCAGCACAGCATCGAACTTCGACAGTAGTTCGCCGAGATTACTCGGGAATGGTGACAAATAACGCACCTGGATATGGGATACATCGAGTCCTTCCAACCTGCTGCGTTTTACTGCCTGGTGAATAGCACCAAACGTCGAACCCCAGCCAACCACCGCCAGCTTACCTGAATCTTCTCCAAGACAGACTTCCTGAAGTGGAATGTCTTTCGCGATTCCTTCTACTTTATTCTTTCGCAGATCAGTCATCTTCTGGTGATTTGCAGGATCGTAGGAAATATCACCCGTCTCATAACTGCGCTCGATTCCGCCAATTCGATGCTCAACACCAGCGACGCCAGGCTTCGGCCACACCCGGGCCAGTGTCTCGGGATTCCTGAGAGATGGCTTGAAACCTTCCGCCTGCGAATGATGTTGCACTGGGAAACTTTGCAACTCATTTACATCGGGTATTTTCCAGGGTTCTGCTGCATTCGCGAGATAGCCATCGGAGAGCAGCATCACAGGTGTCATATACTTGGTTGCCAGCCTTACTGCCTCAATGGCTACCTCAAAACAATCTGTAGGTGATGATGAGGCGATTACCGGCATGGGTGTATCACCATGACGACCAAACATCGCCATATTCAGATCAGACTGCTCGGTTTTAGTGGGTAGCCCTGTAGAAGGACCACCGCGCTGTGTATTCACCACAACCAAAGGCAGCTCTGCCGCTGCTGCCAGGGCGATACCTTCCGCCTTCAGGGCAATTCCCGGTCCTGCACTTGACGTTACTCCCAGCGATCCAGCAAAAGAGGCGCCTATTGCAGCACACACGGCAGCAATCTCGTCTTCGGCCTGAAATGTGTTGATATTGAATTCCCGACGGCTCGTTAGCTCATGCAACAGATTTGAAGCTGGAGTAATTGGATAAGAAGCAAACAGCAAATCAATTTCCGCTAACTCTGAACCAGCGATCAGACCCCAGGCAAGAGCGGTGGTACCAGTAATATTCCGATAAGTGCCAGGTGAAACTTTTGCCTTCGGCACTTTGTATACATGAATACCCGCAGGCAACTCAGCTGTCTCGCCATAGGCATGGCCCGCATTGATCGCGGCTATATTGGCATTGGCTATTTCTGGTTTATTAGCGAATTTCGTTTTGAGGTTATCAATAGTTGGTTGCCGATCACGATCGAAGAGCCACATGACCAACCCGAGGGTCCACATGTTTTTACAGCGCAGTGCATCTTTGTGCCCTAGTCCATATGGCTCTACAGCAGTCAGTACTTGCTGTGAGATATCGATATTAAGCACTCTGTACCCATCAAGAGAATCGTCCTCAAGCGGGTTAGACTCATACTTGGCTTTGGCCAGGTTCTTGGCGGTGAATGCCCCGCTATCAACGATAATCAATCCACCATCAACCAGATTAGCCAGATTGGTAACAAGTGCAGCTGGATTCATAGCCACCAATACATCTAGCGCGTCACCCGCAGTCGTGACATCTTCTGCGCCGAAATATATCTGAAAAGCAGATACGCCAAATGTTGCACCCACAGGAGCCCGAATCTCTGCTGGAAAATCAGGAAACGTAGACAGGTCATTTCCGTAGAGAGCAGTAGCCTGGGTGAAATTATTACCAGTGAGCTGCATGCCATCGCCGGAATCTCCAGCGAAGCGCACAACAACATCTACCACGCTTTTCTCATCGAGGTGATGCTCGTGAAGGTCTTCTTCTGCTAGGTCCATATAAAATTCAATTCAGCCTCAATATAAAACAGCCTGATCTGTCGGGCGGCGCAAGCTTTATGGGAGGCAGGATTCTAGCAGAATACTAAGGCGGGGTCTTACAGAAGAGGTGCGGGGCGGCAATGCCACCCCGCGCTGGGTACAGTTATTGCCTGATAAACTTTCGCATGATGCGTCCTTCACCACCTTCTCCACCAGTCACTTCACCGGTATAGACATTACCATCCAGATCAACCACTACTCCTTCTGGCTCTGAACCTTCAATGAAGCCCATAACAGTGCCATCTTCTGCACTGCCATAAGTGACGCCTCTCAGCTTTTCGTAGTCAGCCACATACAGCACATCATTGTGATCAATAAAAATTCCACTGGGGCGTCCGAATTGATCCCACTCTGTGATGTATTCACCTTCCTGGGTAAAAATCTGAATGCGTTCATTGGATCGATCTCCAACCAGTACTCTTCCCCTGATGTCGATCACTATAGTGTGAGGAAGATCAAATTCACCCGGACCAGTTCCCTTTTTACCCCACTCCATCAGGTAGCGACCGTCTTTGTCGAATTTGACAACGCGATTATTCCAATGTCCGTCAACGACAAAAAAGCTACCGTTGTCAGCCTGTGCTACATCGGTAGGACCGTAAAATGTATTGGGCCCGGCACCTGCGAAACCTCTTCCTCCGAGTCGCAACAATACATTACCGTCAGTATCAATCTTGGTAATGGTGTGACCCTTCAGCCGGTGATAGTCCGTCGCCCAGATATTCCCATCTGGCGCTGCCCTGAACCCATGGGGTGTGGCAACCCAGGCGGGCGTACCGAATGAGTCCACCAAATTTCCTTCATGGTCAAATTTCA
Organism: uncultured Pseudohongiella sp.; assembly: GCA_965227685.1. Classification (GTDB taxonomy): domain Bacteria; phylum Pseudomonadota; class Gammaproteobacteria; order Pseudomonadales; family Pseudohongiellaceae; genus UBA9145. The sequence goes on from CBDDGA010000002.1 coordinate 1,870,660, forward strand.
GTACCGGTGGATCAGAACGATGAAATGCATAGATGTATCCATCCTGATCGATAGTGACATTCGGTACCTGGCCCCATTCAATCTCAGCTGGCAAAGGTTTAGGCCAGTCAGGGTCCATGACGTATTCCTGCGCAGAAACGAGCGAACTGATAAATAGAAACAAGAATAAAGAGAATTGTTGGGCGCCCATGCTACGTTCTCCCGCTTTTATTATTTGTTGAGCCAGCTAGCTTACACCGACTCCGGTGGTAATTAACACTTTATTCAAAATAGCGAAGGAAATAGAAAGATGCCCCGTACAAATAACTGCAAGCATACATATTCAGGAGAGTAGCATGCAGAAATTAAACATAGTGTTAGGCCTTGGTACCTTGATTCTTGGCAATGCAGCCTTCGCTGCAAATGGCGATCGCAGCGGCGACCGCCTCGCAACATTGGACAGCAATGAAGATGGCGTTGTGGATTTCGTGGAATTTCAGGAAAACTCTGAAGATCCGGTTTCGCGACTGGACACAGATGGCGACAGCCTTGTGTCGCTCGATGAATTCCTGGAAGGCCGCCCCGGCAGAGGTTCCCGTCGTGGTGGCTTTGGTGGACAAAGAGATGGCGAACAACAACTCAGCGATGAGGAAATCGCCGAATTTCAGGAAATGATGCTGGAAAGAGCCACCGAACAATTCGGCGCAATGGATCTCGATGGCAATGGCCTGGTATCCACCATGGAGATGCAGGAAGCCGCCTTCCTACGCATGGATGATGACGGCGATGGCGTTCTCAGCGCACAGGAATTGAGACGACGGCATCATGGCGGACCCGGTCGCGGTGGTCATCGTGGTAGACCTGGCCAACGATCAGGTGGACAATCTGATCAGGAATTGTAGTCAGCCCCGAGGCTAAACCAGACGCGTAATGACCGATGAAGAACTGATGCTCGCGGTATCTGATGGAGATCAATCTGCTTACCAGATGCTCGTCAAGCGGCACCTTAGCGCCATCAGTCACTACGCGTTCCGGTTGCTCGGCAATAGCCGGGACACTGAGGACATCACACAGGAAGTATTTCTAAAACTCTGGATTAATGCCGAGAAGTGGCAACCTGAGAAATCGAAACTAACCACCTGGTTGCACAGAATCACCCATAATCTCTGCATTGATTTTTTGCGTAAACATGGCAACACCAACATAGAGGACGAACCAACAAAATTTATAGATGAAAAAGACAATGAGTCTGGAATAGATAATAAAAATGATTCTGAGGACCAGACCCGGATATTGAACGCAGCCATCAGCGAACTGCCGGAAAATCAGCGTAGTGCTCTAATGCTTTGTCACTATGCTGGATTCTCCAACAAGGAAGCGGCTGCTATTATGAACTTATCCGTCAAGGCACTGGAATCAAACATTGCACGAGCAAGGCGCAATCTTAGGACCAAGCTCAGGAACAATGAAACTATGCGAGGAGAAGCCGAAGCTATCGGCTAACAATACCATGACACTTGACGAATTTAGCCTTGTGCTAGACACCTACGGAAATGATAGAGACAACTGGCCAGTTGAAACTCTTGCTGAATGCGAGTCGCTGCTAAACAGCAACTTCGAAGCGAGACAACTCCTGCAGTCTCATAATCAACTAGCTGAAGCTCTTAACAGAATCCCCACACCGGAATTTCCTGGCCTCGAATCCAGGGTACTGAATCAGTATTTACCACCACGCCTGCGTTCTCCTGTTGATCGCTTGATGGAATGGCTATTACCGGAGTCGAGTTCTGTGGTGGGTTTTTGGCGACCTGCCATGGCCGCATGCCTGCCACTGGTCTTTGGCATTGTCCTTGGTAATTACTACAGTTTTGGCATCGATAATTCCTATGAATTCGACAATTGGGATGATGAATTGTTGATGATTGCATTCACTGATACTGAAACAGGTCAGTTCTGATCATGACCAAAAGAAATTTATTGCTTCTGGCTCTGCTGATTTCCGTTGGCATAAACCTGTTTTTGCTTGGCGGTATTGCCATACGGATCGCCAACATGCCGGATTTTCGCGAATCGCGACCAATCCCTCCAAACATTGGTTGGGTAATCCGCGACCTTGAAGATGATCGACAGGCAGAGCTCATGGAGACATTGCGACCTTTTGCTGAACAGGTTGCACCACTGCGCCGCGCAATGTTCGAAGCTCAACGAGATGTCAATCGCCTGATGTCAGCAGCTGAATACGATGAAGACGCACTAAACGAAGCCTTCTCCCGTCTGCGGGAAGCATCCCAGGCTTACACTTCTCTGTCCCATACCCAGACTATCAGCCTGTTCAGCCAATTGACTGAAGACGAAAGAAAAGCCGCAACCGACTTTGTAAGGAGGCGTGGCCCCCGTGACGGCAGAGATGGCAGAGATGGATTTTTCCCGGGCCCTGGCGGACCCGGTCGCGGCAGACCTCCAGGTCCCGATTTTCGCCCTGCTCCCCCTCCGGATATCAATCAATGAACGGATCATCCGTAGCCGATCTGCCCCGGGGCAAATATCGTCACTATAAAGGTGGGGAATATGAAGTACTGGACATCGCTCGTCACAGCGAAACCGAGGAGCTGATGGTGGTTTATCGCCCGCTTTATGGTGATATGGATTTGTGGGTCCGCCCGCTGGATATGTTCACTGAAACCGTCGAAATCGACGGGCAGGTCGTGCAGCGATTTCAATTTGTTGGCGAGCAAGACCACTAACTGTCTGCACCCCCTGAATTTACTATGTGAAGCAGTTCCCATTTTGCCTCATGTGGCGTAATGGCTGTAAACCAGCATGCTTCACTCGCGTTATTCTGCTTAACTGATAGTTGTTCTCTGTATTTTTGAGATCGGAACGAGGTTTCGCATGAATAAATTCAACTATATCGCTACTTTTTTAAGCAGTTTTCTTCTTCTGGGAGTAGCGTCCTCCTCTCTTGCCCAGTCAGGAAGTTCGATCCCCTATTTTGAGAACAACATCCTGACGGTGCCCCGAATCGACGTGGAAGGCTACGGTTCCCTTCGTCTGGAACTGGCCCTGCAGGATGAAAGCAGTCTGACATTTTCGCTGTTAACCGCAGTTGACGCCGATTCAAGCCTGACTCCCGGCGCCACTTATGACCTCAGCAGCTCCACACTGAGCATACCCCTGGTGCAGGCAGAATCGGAATTCTATAGCCTGGAGATGCAACTCACCCCACAAGAACTCTTTCAGGTCATCGTTGCGGACGCCACCACCCTGCCTGGCCAGGATGAATACAATGCACAATGTGCCGACTGCCACGGTGTCGATGGTCAGGGGGGGCTTGTCGCCGTGTCCCTGGTTAATTGCGCGAACTGTGGCGATACCAACACACTGATTAATTACATTTCGAACGTAATGCCACTGGGCGGCCCGGAATCATGTATTGGCGACTGTGCGGAAGACGTAGCTGACTATCTACTGACTCTGTTTCAGGTCGATGACAGTCCATTGGTTACGCAAACGATAGCTGCCCTTCAGTCCATGCCTCTCGATGACACCCTGCGCAAAGCGTCGCTGCAACTGGCAGGACGACTTCCCACTGAATCTGAAGTCAACTTAGTAAATAGTGAAGGAGAAACAGGTCTGAGCACAGTGTTGGACAGCCTGATGATCGAAGATGCTTTTTACGATCGGATTATGGAAATGTTCAACGATTTAATTCTCACCGACCGCTATCTCAATGCCAATGGCATGCCAGCGGAAGCGCTTAATCTTATACAAATATTTCCCGATGCGTTCTGGTTTGGCGATCCGCAGACAGCAGAGCGCACACCGGAATACTTTGATACGTTGTTAATTACTAATGACAGCATCGCCCGCGAACCACTGCAGCTGGTTAAGTATGTTGTAGAAAATGAGCTGCCGATGACTGAAATTTTGACTGCAGATTATTTCATGGTGAACCCCTACTCCGCGAAGAGCTATGGAGTATTCGATGAACTGTCATTTCAAAATGAATACGATGAAAACGAATGGCTGCCGGCCCAACTTAACGATCTTGAGCTAGCGTTTCGTCGCAACACTTTCAACATAGGCGATATCCCCCATGCAGGTTTACTGACCAGCATAATGTTTCTGAATCGCTACCCAACCTCAGACACTAACCGTAACCGTGGTCGCTCCAGGGTAGTCTACGATCTGTTCCTCGACGTCGACATTCTGGCTCTCGAAGGCAGTCGTCCTGATGGAGAAGCGGTGGATATCAGCAGCCCTGCTCCCACGCTGGATAATGATGACTGCGTTGTCTGTCACGGTCTGTTGGATCCGGTAGCCTCGTCTTTTGAAAACTGGAGTGACCGTGGATTCTTCCTTCCCAACACACCGTGGTATGACGATATGTTTCAGGCTGGCTTCGCAGGAATCGACAGACCAGCCGACCAGGAACCAACGTCTTTGCAATGGTTAGCGTCTCAGATCGCATTAGATCCCCGTTTCGATGACGCGATGGTGCGCATTACCTATAGCGGACTGGTTGGCCGCGAGCCACTTGACCCTCCAGGCGATGATGGCACCGAAGCAGAATGGGATGCCTACAATGCTGAATCGGTTCACCTTGATGAGTTAAAGGCAGCGTTCACAGCCGACAATCAAAATCTCAAAACTCTTATCAAGCAAATTATTCTCAGTCCTTACTGGCGTGCTGAAGGACTGGAGAACGATGCATTCGCGATTGTTCACGAAGATACGGGAGCAGCCAGGTTGCTTTCTCCGGAAATGTTGCATCGAAAAATTAATGCAGTACTCGGATTCGAATGGCGTTCATTGCTGGACTTCTATTCCGTGACCAAAGATATCGATTCGCAGGCTAGATTATTGGACAACCGTCAGTATTATCAACAAATCTATGGTGGTATCGATTCCTTTGTCGTAACTCAGCGACTCACCGAACCCAATGGACTGATGGTCGCGGTACAGGAACGCATGGCCAATGAGCTGGCCTGCTACGCCATTCCCAACGATTTTCTCGCACCCGCCAGCGAACGACTGCTGCTTCCCCATGTTGAGGTAGCCACTTTGCCAACCAATACAACGAACGAAAGCGCCATCATGTCAAATATCCAGCATTTACATTCCCACTTGCTGGGAGAGGATCTTGAAATCGACGATCCAGAACTACAGGCCACTTATGACCTGTATATAGATGTGCTCGAAAGTGGTCAGGCGGCAATTGGCGTAACGGAAGCCAGCACCTTACCCAATCTCTGTCGACGCACCCGGGATCTGTTAACCGGTGAAGATCTGGAGAATAGTCTTACCCTCGATCCCGATTTCACTATCAGAGCCTGGATGGCAGTTGCTGCCTATCTGATGTCTGACTACCGCTTCGTCTACGAATAAGCATCGGAAGGAGAATACATTATGAAACGTCGCAACTTTCTTAAAACTCTGACCGGATTTGGTGTGGCCGGCATGCTGCCAATGACATTAGTTAAACCAGCCTACGGAGCAACCCCAGATCGCTTTTTAATCACCATTAGTGCCACAGGGGGATGGGATCCAACCAGTCTTGTCGACCCAAAGGGTGACGCTGAGCGATCTGATGGACTGGGGCCAATAAACAATTATTCAGCCAGCGAGATTAAGTCTGCGGGCAACATCATTTACGCCCCTTACTCGAATCAGGTAGAAGAACCTGATGCTGAATCAGGTGGCCACTTCGATAATTTTTTCGAGAAGCACCACGGAAGATTACTGGTGATAAACGGTATCGACACTCAAACCAATGGTCACGACAGCGGAAGACGGTTTGTCTGGAGCGGCAAACTGGAAGAAGGTTATCCTACGGTGGCGGCTTTGGCGGCAGCACCATTTGCCGACCAGCCCATGGCATTCATATCCAATGGTGGCTATGACTTTACGGCATCTTTAGTCGCTCCGGTGCGTACATCAAGTGCCAGCACCTTTACCCAGTTAGCGTTCCCCAATAGTCAGTTTCCCGAAGACCAGGAACTTCAGGAATTCGGCTTCTTTAGCACCGTCTCCTACGATTTGATTCAACAGGCCCGGGAAGAAAGACTCACCCGCATGCGAGTCGCCGAAGCCCTTCCGAAGAGACAGCTCCAGATGGAGCAACTACAAACCGTTCGCAACTCCGAAGTTGAACTACAGTCATTACTTGGTTTTTTACCGGAAGAAGTTTCCGATGGTCTGCAAGGTCAGGCAGAAATTGCACTGGCGGCATTCGCATCCGGACTTGCCGTCAGCGCAAATCTAAGTCTCAGTGGTTTTGACACCCACGGTGACCACGACACTGATCATACAGAAAGCCTGACCGAGCTTCTCGCCGGCATTGATCACCTTTGGGATCAGATTGAAGCGCAGGGGCTGCAGGATAAGGTAACGGTAGTAATCGGATCGGATTTTGGTCGCACACCATTTTATAACGAAGGCGATGGTAAGGATCATTGGAATATCACTTCCGTAATGGCGATGGGGGCAGGTATCACAGGAAATCGCGTGATAGGAAGCACCAATGACAACTTCGAAGCCCTCGCCCTCAATGAGAATACACTACAGAACGACGATAGCGGCATTATTATTACGCCTCAACACATACATCGATCTCTGCGGGACTTCTTAGGCATTCAGGATGATCTGGACAGTTTGTTTCCGATCGGTGTGGAAAAACTCGATTTATTTGGTTAAGCCCAGGCACTGGACGGCCTGTCTCCAACCCGTGTAACCTCCTCAGCATCAACAGGAATGATCGCTGAGGAAACCATGCCTGACAGACACACCAATTTATGGCTTATTGCCCTCGCTCTGCTGACTGCCTGTGGCGAGCAGGCGAACGTTACAGAAAACTCCGAAGCTGTGGTGCCCGACCAACAAGCAGCTGAAACCACCTCGACAGATCTCGAAGCGATGCTTCATCAGCATATCGAAATGCTCGCTTCTGATGATTTTGGCGGTCGTGCTCCTGCCACAGAAGGTGAAGACAAGACCATCGGCTATCTGCGAGAACAATTTCAGGCCCTCAATATAGGTCCTGGAAATGGTGACTCCTATTTTCAGACAGTTGATGTCACCGAAATCACCACCAGAGGTGAGCCGAGTATTTCCATTCAGGGCAGCGACTACCAGACTACTCTGGCCTATGGCGAACAACAAGTTGTTGGAACCACCCAGCAAATTCCATTCGTCACAGTTCAGGGGAGCGAAATGGTATTTGTAGGCTATGGCATCGTGGCCCCCGAACGTAACTGGAATGACTATGCTGGCATCGATGTGACTGACAAAACCGTGGTAATTCTGGTCAATGATCCAGGATACGCCACTCAGGACCCTGAATTGTTTAACGGAAATGCAATGACCTATTACGGTCGCTGGACTTATAAGTATGAAGAAGCAGCGCGTCAGGGTGCGGCTGCCGCTATCATTGTTCATGAAACCCTGCCAGCAGGTTATGCCTGGCCTGTGGTTAACAATAGCTGGAGTGGTCCGCAGATAGGACTCACTGCCGCCGACCTCAATGGAGATCGTTCAGAGATAGAGGGTTGGATTACACTGGATACAGCTCTCGATATCTTCGATGGCGCGGGACTGGATTACTTCGAACTGAAAGAGGCGGCTGCCCAACCAGGTTTTCAGGCAGTACCCATATCAGATTTTCGTATAAATGTTTCTGTAGAAAACACTGTCCGCACCTCTACCTCCCAGAACGTCATTGCCATGATTCCCGGTACAGAGCGACCCGATGAGCCAGTAATCTACACAGCCCATTGGGATCATCTTGGCATCGTGCCAGCGCTTGACCAGGATATGATTTATAACGGGGCCGTGGACAATGCGACTGGGACAGCCGCGCTGCTTGCCTTGGCAAAGATGCACTCGGAGGCCGCACCTCCGGAGCGCAGTATCGTTTTTCTTGCTGTAACTGCCGAGGAATCAGGTTTGCTGGGATCGCAATGGTATGCAGAACACCCGGTCTTTCCGATTGAGACGACAGTTGCGAATATTAATATGGACGCGATGAGCACCAGCGGCCGAACCCGCGACCTTATAGTGGTTGGTGTGAACAGCAGCGAGCTGGAAATCTATCTTGAGGAAGCCGCCAGCGCTCAGAACCGTTATCTGCGACCCGAAGCAACACCCGAACGTGGCTATTATTATCGGTCAGATCACTTTAATTTCGCCAAGGTTGGCATCCCCGCACTTTATGCTTCCGCCGGTATCGATCAGGTGGAGTTTGGGGAAGAGTACGGCACAGCCATGGAACAGGACTATACCTACAATCGCTACCACCAGCCGAGTGACGAATACGATCCGAATTGGGATCTGAGTGGTATCGTTGAGGACATGCAGTTGTACTTTGAGATTGCGAATCGCCTGGCAAACGAAGAAACTTTTCCGAATTGGTTTGAAGGTAATGAATTCAAAGCGATACGAGATGCCTCAGCGGACGCTCGTCGATAGTTCAGTACAATCCGCTTGTAAAGAGGCGGTCTCAATTATCAATTAGTATTTGCACGATTAAGTGGACCAACAGACTAAATATCTTATGTTAATACGACTGTACTCCAATTACTTTCCAAGGACTGCGACAGCAATATTGTTAGCGGTATCTTCCTTGCTATTCAACACCTGTTCGGCACAGTCCAGCGGCGACAATATTCGCGAGATAACTGTTCTCTACACAAACGACGAGCATGGCTGGATGGAGGGAATGGAGAGAGGACAAGGAGCCGCTAACATCTATGATTTATGGAAGGAGAAAGAAGGCTATACGCCCGATGGACCATTCCTGATACTCAGCGGTGGTGACAACTGGACTGGTCCGGCAATCTCCACCTGGACTCAGGGCAGGAGTATGGTCGAAGTCATGAATGCTATGAACTACGATGCTTCAGCAGTAGGCAATCATGAATTTGATTTTGGTCTGGATGAACTAAAGACCAGAATTTCTGAAGCACGATTCCCTTATTTAAGCGCCAATATTCGCTGGAAATCGGATGAAAGAATTCCCGTAGACCTGGGGATACTGCCTTATACATTCAAGACAGTGAATGATCTGAAAGTTGGCATCATTGGTTTAACCACTCAGGGAACATCAACCGCTGCCAATCCTGCTTATGTTTCGGTTTTTGATTTCGTAGATTATGAACCAGCTCTACGAGAGACATTGCCTGAGGTTGAAGCTCAGAACCCCGATGTCGTTCTGGTGATATCCCATGTTTGTGTTCCTGAGCTTGAACGCCTGATCAGGAATACACAGGATCTCGATATCACCATGATGGGCGCAGGTCATTGCAATGAACTTGTAGCACGCAGAATTGGCAATACTGTGCTATTGGGCGGCGGTTACCATTTCTCATCCTATGCCAGCATTAAAATCGCATTCGATGTAGTAAATGATCGGGTTGCTCGTACTCGCTTCGATACCTATGAATACATTCATGAGGATAAAGATCCTGCGATCGCGTCTATCGTGGAGTCATGGGCGAACGAAATGGAACAGGAACTTTCAGTAGAAGTTGCTTATCTGGCAAATACCCTGGAACAAAGAAGTGATACCCTGAGCCAACTGATAATCGATTCCTGGTTAGTAGCTGATCAATCCGCCGATGTTGCTATAACAAACACAGGTGGGATTCGGGCAGATCTTGAGGCTGGCCCGGTTGATGTTGGTGATGTCGTTGCCGTACTACCATTCGACAACACAATCGTCGCTGTCGAGATGAGCGGAAGGGAATTGCGAATCGCGCTCGAACAGGGAGAACGGGCAGCAGTTGCAGGCATCGAACGCCGTGGCAGAACCAACTACATAACACGTCGAGGGGCAGCACTTTCTGAAGATGAGACGTATCGGGTTCTTGTAAACAGTTTTATGTATGCCGGCGGTAGCGGATGGACTATTTTTGCCGAAGCCGATCCTGATGCTTACGATACGGGCATCAACTACCATCAGCCATTTCAGGAATGGCTACAGCAACAGAATAGCTCGGCAGAACGCCCTCTTGGCTTTTGATCCAATAGCCTATCGAGAGCGAAACCCTCTGGCGGTTCTATCCTCCAATGCAGGTGCAGGCGTCATTCTTGGTGGAGCGTTGTCCAGCGCTTGCATAAGTTGTTCTACCAGTTCCTCTATTTGAGGGTCACGCCCGCTGGCAAGGATAGTAGGATCATCCCAGATCTCCGTGTCGGGGCTCACACCCTCACCTTCCCAGAACCAGTGGCCGTCGTTGTCGTAGAGTCGCGCACCGGGAACAGTAATGCCGCCGCCATCGATAAGCTGATGCCCAGTGGCTGGCCCTACCAGAATCCCCATGGTGTTTTCTCCAACAATGGGACCTGCCTCCAGCTCCTGAAATGCCCAGGGCAAACCGTCACCACCTGACGCTGCCCAGCCATTTATTAACATGCCAAGAACAGGCGAACCTGGCTTCGGTGGCTGAGTCTGGTCTTTACCATGGCGCCAATGGAGGTTGTAAACAACCGGGCGCTGCATTAACTCCAGAAAACGATCCGCCAGCTGTCCTCCACCATTGAAACGTTCATCAATGACAAAACCTTCTTTCTCCAACTGACCATAGAACATACGAACAAGTTCCAGCTGTCCGCGTGCTGCTGTATTGGTCATATACACATAACCGAGCCGGCCATCGGACAATTCATCCACCAGTTGGCGATTACTCTCAATCCACTCGAGATTTCGCAATAGATTTTCCTGGTTTTGAGTCAGCGCCTTCACAGTTACCGAGCGTGCATCCTCTTGCTCGCCACTGGAGCTGACCAGCAAAGATACTGTTTCACCTGAAAGCCCATCGAAAGCCGCATAAGGGTCTTTAGCCGGGTCAAGACGGACACCATTAACCGCGAGAATATAATCGCCTTCGTTTACATCCATGCCGGTGACATCGAAAGGCGAACGCACTTCGGTATCCCAGGGTGCCGGTCTGACAATCCTGCCAATGCGGTACAGACTACCGTCCTGCTCCCAATCAATTCCCAGAAATCCCGTAATTCGACGCTCAACACTTTCCACATCACCCTGCCGAACATAGGTATGCCCGGCAGAGGTTTCCCCCAGTAGATGGAACTGAATATTTTGCACATCCCAACGAGTGCGGGCATCGGTCAATAATTCGCCATATTGCTCATACAGGGCATCCCAATCCAGACCGTGCATATTCGGATCGTAGAAGAAATCGCGGTAACGGCGCCAGGTATCATCGTATATCTGTTGCCATTCTTCCCGCGGCACCAATTGCATAACCAAACCATCTGTTGGAACCGACTCTTCCAGATTTTGCTCCGGGTTTGGCTCAACGATTCCATAACGGTTATTGCTGGCCACCAATATTGCTTCACCATCGGCTGTCTGAATGGCTGACCTCACATTAGCAAGTATGCTTTTTTCTTCCTGCTCTTCGATGTCATAAAACTTAAGTTCAGGATCCCCACCACCGGAACCGGTGTTTGGAAATCTGATGTATGCAAGTTTGCCTTTGAATGGCATCAATGAACCAAAATTCCCGGGCGCAGGGGGTAATAGCTGCAGGCGCGATTCCATATCATCGAAATCGATTGTGACTGTCAGCTCTTCTGCTTCATCTGCACCTGAGTCTTCTTCTTCACTGTTTTCATCGCTCTCATCATCAACGGTGAATTCATCATTGGCGACGGGTAATAGACTGGGCATATCGGAAGTCAGACTTATTGCAGCCAGTTTCGTTGCGTTTGGATAAGTCCAGGTCTGATCGAGGTCGGAATAGACAGCGATCATGCTGCGGTCGGTATGAAAGTAAAGGTACTTCCCTTCAGCACCAAAGATGGGATTCGCATCAGAATAGTAGCCACTGGTGACCCTGTGGGTCTCATCTTCCTCTGTGTCGTAGATAAAAATGGCCCAGTTAGCGTTTTCCTGACCCAGATTGAAGGCGACATAGCGAGAGTCTGGTGACCAACTCAATTCATAGTTGTAACGGGAACCATGTCCAAGATTCCACAGCGTATGACCGAGTTCTGAAGTTTGACCTGTCTCAACATCGACTATGGACACTGTATTGGTTTCATCTATAAAACCAATTTTGCTGCTATCCGGTGACCAGTAAAGGTGGTAACCAAATCCGCTTCCCCTGTTTGTCAGTTGTCGACCGCTGGAATTGCCATCAGGTGACTGTAAATAAACCTCATATTCGCCGTTCTTATCACTCCAGTACGCAATCCATTTACCATCCGGCGACCAGGCCGGGCTGTGATCCAGAGCTCCGCTGCTTTGAGTCAAATTCACGGTGAATCCTTCTTCGGCGGGAACGTTAAACAGCTCTCCTCTTGCTTCAAAAACAACTCGCTTACCTTCCGGCGATGCAGTCATGCTGGCAATGCGCCGACTCACGTCTTCTGCCCGGGGGATTTCTGCGGCAAGGTCACTCACAACAGACACTTCAACTCGCATAGGATCCAGGTTCTCAGCATCCATCAGATAGAGTTCGCCTCCGGCCTCGAAGACCAGTTCGTTCTGCGAAGCCCCCAGATAAGAAATGTCAAAGTCCTCAAACTCTGTGACCTGAGAAGATGACCCTTCTTCGATATCATAGGACCAGATGTTCAGTCGCATGTTGGCATCCTGGTCTGACAGATAGAAAATCTTGTCACCTAACCAGATAGGTTTGGCATCTATGGCATCGCTATCGGTAATATTAATGGCACTGTTGTTTCGCAAGTCGTAAACATAGATGTCCGAAGAGTAGCCACCGCGATAACGCTTAAAGGGGCGATCTTCAGCGAGACGTGTGACATAGGCCAATTGTTCACCATCGGGTGAAAAGCTACCCATCTCACCATAGGGCACTGTTAGCATCTCAGGCAATCCACCTGCTTTGTCTACCAGGAACAAACGTCGAACCCGTTGTGTACCACTTGCTCTGGAAGATGCAAACAAAAGGTGCTGCCCATCAGGGTGCCATGCCACCATGCGATCCGCATGGGACTGATAAGTTACCCGTGTGGGAATACCACCGGTTACCGGAACGACATAAACATCTTCATTGCCGTTATAGCTGGCGGTATAAGCTATTTCAGATCCGTCGGGGGAAAACCGGGGGTACGATTCTTCCCCCGGAGAGTCGGTTAGCTGGACTGCATTACCCCCTGCCTTGCCAACCAACCAGACATCACCTCCGTAGACGAATGTAATCTGATTGTCAGAAACATCCATGTAGCGCATTAAGCGCGCATTTATTTGCGCCTCCAGCGTCAGAGGCAATAGCAAGAAGCAACACAGCAAGCTAACTTTCTTCATGAAGCACCTAAGTCGTTGTTGAGTCTTTTGATCAAGCAATTTTTCGTTGCAGCCATTCAATAATGACCCTGTTCACTTCTTCCGGACGCTCCTGCTGTGTCCAGTGACCACTTTCCATCACGGTGTATTTTTCCAGATCAGAAATGAAGTCTTCCATGCCATTGGATGAATACGGCGGAAGAATGACATCGTTCTCAGCGCCGATGTACAAACAGGGAACTTCAACTCTCGAGGCAACAGCATTGGCAAAAACCGATCCCATACGGGGAATCGCCCGGTACCAGTTCAAGCCACCGGTAAAACCTGTTGCTTCATAGGTATCAATAAAATACTGGAGTTCAGAATCCGGCAGAAATGGATCGCCTGGCGGATCGTCTCGTTGCACCATGGCCAGAAGATTCATCTGCCGCTCCGCGGAATCCTCAGGCATTTGAGCAAAGGCTTCAGCATCCCAGATTCCAGTGCCCCCACCGCTCAGCATGAACTCGAAACTCTTGCGCACATCAGCCTCCAGGACGGCTTCAGCTCGTCCGGGCTCCATAAAAGTCGCGATGTAATAGTTTGGTGTCATGATGATGTCATTTGCTCGCGCATCATCTGCCGGAGGCAGGTCAGCCGGGCGACCGGCTGCCGTGTTTAAGCCGATCACACCAAGGCAGCGGTCCGGATGCAGCATAGGCATGGCCCATACGACCGCTCCACCCCAGTCGTGACCACAAAATACCGCCTTGTCGATTCCCCTGGCATCCATAAGTCCAACGAGATCTTCACAGAAAATCCCTATGTCATATTGGGATGCATCATCGGGCCCACCAGTTAAACCGTATCCACGTTGATCTGGCGCGATTGAATGAAATCCCGCATCGGCAATAGCAGGAATCTGATAACGCCAGCTATAAGCCAGTTCTGGAAAGCCGTGGCAGAAAATGACAGCGGGGCCGGATCCCTGCTCATATACGGCCATATCGATACCATTGGTGGAAACATACGTTGGCGCAGGTAATCCGGGGGCAGGTTGAACGCCACTGGTTTGTGCAACAAGCCTGGAAAATGGAAGTAGCATTGTGCCGCCCGCTGCAGCACTGGACACTTGTATGAACTTTCGCCTGGATAAATTCAAAGGACTGACTCCGTAACAACTTGAGAATAGATAAGCAAAGAGATGCTCAAGTTATTACAAAACTTCGGGAACTGAAAGCGCTATTAGGATAGAACGATACGGCAGTTCAGCTGAAGAAGTTGAAGTTTTCCACGCTATTGAATTGGTAAAACTGTGCGGCAGAACTTTGTTCAAGTCCCAGATAACGACGAAGTGCTTTGTGTATATGGGCAGGTTTTATAATTACCCCTTCGACAGAATCACGCTGCAATGATGATGGGCTTATGCTGAATGCATTGTGACCACCGTCGGTTTCACCGATTACGCGATTAGTGAACCCTGCATTTTTTTCCATCACTATATAACTCCCTATGGGCCAATGGTCTTTGCCCTGACCGGAGTTGTAATGAGGAGTACGCCCGAAATCAGAGCCCACTAGAACCACCAGGCGATCCGCCAGGCCCAGTTCCTCGGCATAGGTCCATAAGTAGTCGATAGCATCTGTGGTATTTGCCAGCAAAGGAGAGTGGCGTTGGTCGTGATTATCATGAGTATCGAAGTCACCATCGATGACATCGGCTGCGATGGATACTCCAGAGCTAAAAGCCAATAACGCCGCCTGAATCTGCCGATGCAAGGTCGATTCATCTTCACCCACTTCGCGTATGGCTTCAATCGAACTGGCCGTTGGCAGACGATTACCAAATTCCTTGATTCCTTCAGCTTTTGAAAACGCATCGAGATAGGCTTCACGATGCAAGCGATTACCTGCTGGTATACCGGATTCGCCAACCAGACGCTGCATGTTCTGTAACTGCAATGCCTGAATCCGCTGCCAATCGGATTCACGACGATAGCGCGCGTTTTGTGCCTCGGCAGCGCCTTCCTCGTCTTCAAAACTTGGAGTATTGGGAAATACAACATCCCGCAGCTGGAAGACATCATCGATCACTGTACTGCGGATAATTCCGCTGGTATCTCCAAAGCCACCAAAATTCAGGTAAGCCAGAGGCAGATCCGGTGCATGATGGGCCGCCATTAATGCAGTAATACTGGGATAGCCATCCGAATTGCGACCACTCCAGTTATGAACCACACCGACTGAATGGGAATTGGTTTGTGCGTCAACACCATTTATAACCAACATGTCTGGATAATATTTGTCAAAAAAGCGCGCATTGTCAGCAAAGGGTGCATATGCAATGTTTCCTGCTTGCTGGATCTCTCCAGACCGCGCCCACCTGTTAATCTCAAGCTCCCCTGGCGTATTCATTTTAGGATCACAGAAGCTTGTGACATCCGCCCCGCCTTCGAGCTGAACCGTCAATAGTAGCTTCCCTGTATAAGCGCTTTGCGCCAACAGAGAACCATTAAGGCCACCTAGCGCAGGAAATCCGGCCGCCCATGCCAGGGATTTTATGAAGCTTCGCCTATTCATCAATACTACTCATACAAATAGTGATAGTGGGTCATCAAGTAAGTTATTACAGTGATCCATGCCTGTTTGGTGTGTTGAATATCTTCCAAATGAGGATCCAGAAAGTCATTGATTGCTTCCCAATTGAATTCTTCAAATGTTTCCCCATTCTCGGTTACCAAAACTTTTGCCGTGGATTCAATTTCCGTCCCGTCGAAAAAACCCTCGTCGCGATAGAATTCACAGTATTCGGATTCAGTGAAAAGGTATCCCTCCGCTCCACTATCGACTCGTTCCTGCCAACTGAGGGTATAAAGCTGATAGGCGTCATCAATTTCTCGCGAGTCGGTAGCATACGTTTTCCCAAGTAAGCGGGCATGGAGTTGGACCAGTTTTGCCCGAATTTGCGACTCACCATTCGTAGGTGTAGTTGTCTCCTCTATGCCCTCAAACAATAAACGCTCACTTGAAGGAAGCATGAACTCCTTTAATACGATGGGGCAGGCCGATTCCAGAGCATGGGACATCGCTACGGTGCTCATCAAGGGCGTCATCTCCCTCGCACGCTCCGTAATACTCTGAGAGTTTATCCCTCCATAGAACAATCGATATATGTCACCGAATCCGGTAACCACACCAGATGTATAGGCGTTTTGATAAGCATTCCAATTGAACCCGGTCAGCATTAAGGTTTTACGCTGAAGTCGTTCCGGTGTAAGAAGTTTTTCCGAACCTAACTCTGCAATTTCATGAGCCAGCAGGAGAGATGAGGTTAGCTGAGCAGAGTCCACAGCAGCAGAACCAAACCAGGGAGACAGAACCATCTCCACTAATAGATTTTTGAGATTCAACCCACTCCTGGTGAAGTTACTGGCAAATTCCTGTATTGCGGCGTCCTGCGCGTTGTATGCTGCGAGCTGGGCGTCATAGTCGCCATCGCCCGCTTCCTCCGGTGCGCTCAACACTTCCGTTCCGATGATAGCTGGCCACCAGAATTTCACCGTGGCCGCAGCAAATGTTGGATCGTTAACTATCTCTGCTGCCAGCCATTGCACTGAATTGTCTGCATGGGGAGCCGAATTTCCAAATATTCCTGGTTCCCGCATATCGCGGTACCAGGTATCGCCATATTCATAGAGACTAACCGAGTCATCTTCAGGATATTTGTAGAATTCATCCAGTGAATCGAGACCATGAATGCGATAAAAACCATCATCACTGTAATTCTGAAACGCACCGGCTACCGGATCCAGAGTCCCATGACAAACCGTGCAGTTCTCATTGAACAAGGTTGGATTATTCGTGTCAGCCAGAGCTACCGGGTCAGTTGTTCTGGGTGCCGATCGTTCAATATCAAGCCCAAGGAAGTGAAAGAAAGCCCAACGCGCTCGAGCTCGATTTCGATTGGTTGCCGTTGAGGGATAACGCTTCAAAAATCCGATAGTGTTCAATACACCAGCATGGGGAAAATCCAGCCTCCCACTACCGGGATCGGTTATTCGAATCGATTCAATTTCCTCTAGCTCCTCATACTCCATCTCTTCAGTTGGTACATAAGCGCCCGTGACCACGCCCGGTCGGAACTCAGTCATATCACTCGGGTTGCTAAAACTGGCAGTACCCTCCATAGCCGCATTGGTCGCGGGGTTAAGCATGGTGTAGTTCGCTGTCAGTACCTCACTATAAGGGCGATCGTTTTCGACAACATAGGCAATCAGCTCCAGCGGAGCTTCCAACAGACCATGGTCCACACTGGACAGGTAGGCATCGAGCTCCGGACTTATTTCTTCGCCATCACCTTGCGCCTGTAATCGCAGATCCGCCAGCCGGTTAGTGAATGCAGGAAAACACACGACGCAGGCTTCCAACAAATCAGAATCTCTGATTCCTCTGATCAGCAACTGGTCGTTTGCACCGTCCAACAGAAATTCATGGAAAGCTTCGCCCTGCATCAGGTTTTCCAGAACTGATCGGATTTCAGATTCGTTGCCACCGTTAGCAATCGCAATCTCGTCAGAAGTTGGCAGCCGACCCGCGAGAACTATGGAAGCCTTCCTTAGAGTTTCGGCATAGGTTTGTTGAGTAACTGCAGAGAAAAATTGAATATCCTGCGATGGGCCGTTACTTGATTGACCCTGCAGCAACATGAGTATCGATTCGAGAGCAAGATAATTAACACTGCCCTCTGGCAGTTGATTGCCGCCAGGATGGTCGTTCCCAGATACCCGACCAAGAATGTATTGTTGTCCATCAGCACGGGAATTAAGTAACGCCTCCAGCGTGGCAAAATTCTCGCTGGCACTGGTATCACTGGAATTTACGAACACCAGACTGGAAGCTTGCGCAACTCCACCGGCCACGTGACAGGAAACACATTGAGTCTGAACTACATTTGACTCAAATGATGAGACGAATAAGTCCTCGGCTTCACCTCTTGTCCCACTGGTAGCTTCTGACACTCCGCTATCAATGAGTCTGAAAACAAGAGCATCTGGATCAACAAGGGCAAGGTTTACGTAATAACTGGTATTTTCAATCACCAGGGAAGGAATCGTAAGCACGTTGTTGGTGAAGCTGCCGACAGTGACAGAATCAACTTCCGTGGGTTCACCAGATATGGCCCGTAACTCTACCGGGCTGCTATCCGGGACAATGATCAGCTCAAGCTGATACTTAACGCCGTCCACGTCGACCGCGGGCAAACGTAAGATAGAGCCGTCAAAACTCGCTTCCTGAGCACCCGCCATGCCTGTCACCAGACATGAAACCAGGAGTAAAAGCAGTCGCCGAAATACAGTCATTTAGAGCCTTAATCGTGCAAATAGCGTATTTAAATACAAGTGTAGAGAAGTATTTCCCAAAGCCTGAAAGTCAGCCATACAATCATGGATAATTAGTGATTCAGGTCTCAAATTTTGCCTTCATAATGCACTCAGTTATAGCTCGAATTTGTTATTGGAGTGTTTGTAAAATGTTAGGCCCACTACACTAGAATTTCTGGTTATATGCAGCTCAATTCCCGAACAACACCACAGTATTTTCCCGATCCTGATCAAACGTCGGTACTGCGCCTGGGGTTACTGCCACTTCAAGAGAAGAATTGGTTGTCCGTGGACGAAGACTATGTAGCCTTCCACAACCATAAGAATGCAATTGCCCAGAGCCACTTTGCAAAAGTCTATCAGGTATTGCCGTCCTCGGTAGCGGCGGTGGAAGAGTTTGGCGACTTCCTCCTGAGTCATTTGCTCCTTTATCATTCGGATAAGTTCTCCCGCACCGAAAACAAACTGAAGCATTCCCACTCCGAAATAGAATTTGAATTACCTGCAAAAAGCCTTTGGGAGAGTAGCCTGTGGGTTCAGGAAGATATCTGTTTAATGGAAGAGATCAATGGCGAGTATATTTTGAGCGCCGCAAGTCTGTGCTCCCCCACCCATTGGAACCTGGAAGAGAAAATTGGGCATAACGCAGATAAGATTCACGACCCTGTTCCTGGCTATCAGTCCAGGCTGGGGAATCGCGTTAACAGACTATTGGCAGGAATCAAAACCAGCAAGCCACTAATGAGATATAACTGGTCTATACAGAACAACACTGAATTGTGCTGGAGAGATGATCATCCAGTCGAGGGTGGAGAATTAAATTGGCGAGTAGAACGTCAGACCTTATTGCGCTTACCTGAGACAGGAGCGGTGGTGTTTGGAATTCGCATATTTATTCACAGCTTTGAAACCATGAATAAACATTGCGATTTCAACAAAGTGCTTGTCCCATTGTTGCAGCGCTTACCTGACAGCACTCGTCGTTACAAAAATCTGAATAAATACTTGAACTTACTCAGCTGAGATTAGCGTAAACAACAACTGTTCGGGATCGGTTAGTTGCAGCCTCACGTTTTGATGGGCGACTGAACCACCAATTGCCAATTCAGGCACAACCAATTCTTCCGTCGCAGGGTCAAAAGTTGCAAAAACTGGCTGCGAAAATCTCAATGGAATAGAAGTTTCAGGGAGTGCTCGAATTACAATTTCGGGAGCCTGGGATTCAATAACGAATGACAACCCAATTCTGCCAAGCGCACCGGCGTCGACTTTGAAATTGAGACGGTCGGTAGTCTCACTATAGGTATTAGGATGATAAGGCAGCGTCACTGCCGCCTGAATATTTACAAAATTAGCTGTCGTTAATGCCCCACCAGAATAGTTAATGAGCGGCACATTAAAACCCACGCCACCGATTACTGGCTGCGCAGGCAGATTAGCGATTTGATCGACAACAGTCATACCATCACCGGTCACGACTCCAAATACAGTAAATCCGCCATTACTGGTATCCAGGTTCGTATTATCTGCAAGGTTAATAAACCACTGACTGGTACCACTATTAGGATCATTACCCACTTTTGCCAGTGCTACAGTTCCCCGGGTATTCGAGATCAAAGCCTCATTAAGAATCGCATCATCGACGGTAATTTCATTGACTGAATTTGACGGTTCATCAAATGACAACCATCCGCCCTGAATTACAAATCCTGGTTCAGTCCGATGAACAAACGTATTGTTGTACTGATTATTCGCTACATAGTTGATGAAATTACTAGTAGTAATTGGCGCAAGCTCGTCCAGCAGCTGAATATTGAAATCACCAACAGGCGTGGAAAATGTCACTACGGTTTGCCCGAAAGCGGAAGGAACAGTCCAGGCAGCCAGCATCACCAGCCAGCCCACAATTTTCTTTACTACTGCATTTTTCAGTTTCACTTGCTAAAACTTCCTCAGGTTAAAAAGAAAAAGGTGTCGGATGAAGTCATCCGACACCTTCTTCCTTATACGTTATTACTTTATGGAATCAGTCGCGGTACAAACTTGGTCATTCCCTGTATAGGGCCAACTTCACCGGCATAAACATTGCCGGCACTGTCCACCGTGACGCCTTCACCCATCGAACCGACACCACCCATGCCAGATGATCTTTCCGGGGAAACATGTTCGGGTACGAAAAAATAAACCTCACCAGTTCGAGCGCTACCTACGCGCAGTCCTTTTCTCCAACCGCCAGGGTTGTAATTAGGATCGGATTCGGAGTCAATTGCATACAACCAATCATTGCTCTTATCGATGAATATGCCGCTATTTCGGCTGAACTGATACCAGGTATCCAGATGCTCACCTTCCTGGGTGAATATTTGAACCCTGTTGTTACCACGATCTGCCACAAAAAGTCGGCCTTGCGAGTCCATCGCCAGGGAGTGAGGTGCACGAAATTGCCCATCTTCCTGTCCCCATTCACCAAAGCTACCCACATAAGTGCCGTCTGGCTCCCAGATTGTAATTCGGCTTTTAGCATTGGGACCGGCTTCATTCTGGAACTGCGCACTATGGGTCTCGCCGATAAAGATGCGTCCATTCGGTGCTACCAGGACATCGTTTGGCTCAGTCAGATGCGTAGGTGGATCGCCCATTTCTCCCGGCGTGCCAATCACCATTAACAGCTCTCCCTCAGGGCTGAACTTTAGGACTGCACTACCAATATTTTCTGAAGCTGGATTAGCATCGGCTTCAGCGCTGTTAGCCAATCGCGCGTCTGCGATCCAGATATTGCCTTCAGCATCAACATCCATACCATGAGGCCAAAGAATTTGACCAGCACCTAATGAAGCAACAACTCTTCCCGTTGGGTCTAATTTTACAATTGGATCTATCTCTGGAAAGAGAGCGCAGGAGTTCACTCCACAGCGATCGCCTGCCCAAATGTGGACTCCGTCAACGTCCACATTTACTGCGCTAACTGAACCCCATCTTCTGCCGTCTGGAAGAGTGCCAAAGTCTCTTTGGGTTTCATAAGGGTTTGGAAGATGGTTAATCGGCTGTTGACCGGCGTGGGCGGCGGGCGAAATGGCTCCTGGCTGCGCTGTTGCAACAGCTGTCAGCGCACTGAGTAACAATCCGGCCACCCCAGCCTGTAGTGTATGTCGACTCCGGACTCCTGCCCTTTTAATTGTTTTGTTGTTCATATTCACCTCTTGTTGTCGCATTACCCAGAGTTGGGTGCGGGCTTCTCTCTATTTATTTACTACGTCAAAAAATTCCCGCCACTCAAAACTCTTGAGCCGCAGAGGTAGTGGAAAATGAACTGTCACTGGTATCTTGTCAAGGGACGGAAAATTTCGCTGTGATCCTGGCCACTTCTGATTCCACTAATCAGGTATTTAACTCTTTTCGCAGATTAATAAGCAGTACCTGAACGGTTTTCCTAGACTCGGCGTAGGTGGCTGTTTATGCTCTGCCGTCAATTTTGAAGCGCTGTTACACAGTTACAATTGAACTAACTGTTATATAGTAACACTGAATGTAGCGCATACTTAGAATTCAAATTAACAGGAGAACCAGGTGCCCAGAAGCATCATTCATTGGATCTTCACAGTCTGTGCCTTGATGGGACTGGCTTTGCTTGCAATAGCCATGGTTGAGCCCGTTGCAAATGCTGGTGGCGTACCTCATCCCGAATTCCCTGGCATGGTCATTGGTGGAGACGGTGCAGCTCGCCTGGAAGACATTGGCTTACTGGCATTCCTGTTTCACAGCCTGTTGCTGCTTCTTGTGGTTCTACTCTGTACCCTGGGCATATCCGAAGATCGTCGTAGTCCGAAGCTCATGACGATCATGGCTGTATGTTATGCCTTCATGATGCTGGTTTGTTGGCAAATGTTCAGTGAGCACCAGACTTTTCTTGAGAGCGGCGAGACAGGTTATTTCCTCGGTTTTCCAACAGCCACGGCGTGGCAGATGTACGGTACATGGCTCTGCGCTATGCCTCTCATCCTGCTGTATACACTCGGCTTTCGCGAATACATTTTTAGCGCAGAAGACGAAGCGAAATTTCAACAATTAATCAAGGAAGCCAAGGACCGTCCTGAGTCCTGATCCACTATGGAAGCCTATCGTCAGGAAATAATTGTTGGCGCGGTGATCGTCTATATGTTGTTCTGCATAGCCACTGGCTTGTGGGCAATGCGCCGCACCAACAGCTCCAGTGATTTCTTCATCGCCGGCCGTGGCCTCGGCCCTATAGTAGTAGCCCTGGCACTTTTCTCCAGCACCTTAAGCGGTTTCGGCTTTGTTGGTGGACCAGGCCTGGTGTACTCCATCGGGGTTAGTTCTTTCTGGATGGTCGTGATCTCTTCAATTGGCTATGCGGTAGGTTTTTTTCTGGTAGCCAAACGTATTCGCATGATCGCTGAGCTTCGTGACTGCCTTTCCTTGCCGGACGTTGTAGCAGCGCGTTATGGCAGCGAAGCCGTGAGACTATTAATTGCTATAACTATCGTTCTTGGAGTAATGGGCTATCTTGCTACCCAGATCCTGGCAATGGCTGTGGTGATGCAGGCTATTCTTTCGGGTACGGAGACTTTTGCCAATATCGGTCTGGTGAGCTGCGTCGCGATTTCTTCGGCAGTGCTTATTTTCTACTGCGTAACTGGCGGGATCATTGCGTCTGTATACACCGATGTGGTGCAGGGAGCAATTATGATGATCGCTGGTCTGTTGATCCTGCTCACTGCCAGTTCTGTGTTCGACGGCGGATTGCAGGAAGCCAGCGCAATTATCCTGGCGGATGACAGCGAGGCAATAATGCCGTTCGGAGCGGCTGGGGTCATGGCGTCTCTCGGATGGTTTTTCGTATTTGGCCTGGGTCTGGCGGGACAGCCTCACCTGATCACCAAGATGATGATGAACAGGAACATGGCGGACAACAGGCATATATTCCCGATGTCCCTATTCGGTTACGTGATGGCCGCGTTGCTTTGGATATCTATCGGTATTGTTATGCGAGCTGCGGTTATAGATGGCGTAGTCCCTCCCCTGGCATTACCTGATGATGCCGCATCTACTTTTCTTTCCGTATTCACCAATCCATTGCTTGCGGGCATCGTATTTGCGGGTTTGTTTGCCGCCATCATGTCCACATCTGATGCTTTTCTCAACATAGGCACGGCAGCAATAATCCACGACATACCGAAAGCGCTGCGCGGCAGAAGTCTGGAGAAAGAACTGCTATGGGCTCGCATCGTGACAGTAGTTCTAGCGGTGGTAGCTGCAGGTTTTGCCCTCTACTCTCATTTTCAGGATGCCACTCTCGTTGCATTGTTGGGGGCATTTGGATGGGGAACGTTTGCGGCATCCATATTCCCGGTGGTAGCTGTGGGTTTAAACTGGAAAGGAGCAACAGTACCCGGTGCTGTTACAGCTATTGTAGCTGCCCTTTCCATTAACTTTATCGTCCAGCTCGCCGGGATCACACCACCCTGGGGAATTAGTGGTCCCCTGGTTGCGTTCCTCAGTTCAATGATCTTATTTGTAGGCATCTCGCTTGTAACACGAAAGCCGGACCTACCCCCAGATATCCATCAACTGATGGATATCTGACTCCCGAATCGTGTTCAAAAAGTAGTTCTTATCAGTCTATCTTTACCAGACCAACCTGATTGGAACTGCTTTGATGGATGAGCAGATTGCCCTCTTCTGTCACCCAGGTGTTTCGAATTATGCCAACACCAGAAGGAACCGCCCAACTTTGAAAGGATTCTGTTTGCGGGTTAAAACGAACCAGAGCGTCGGGCCGCATACCGGATTCGTTGTACCAGATGACATCATCGATCACTGCCATCGAATAGGGGTGGGATCGGGGGCCGCTGGGCGAATCCCATTGCGTGATTTCTCCCGTGGCAGGATCCAGCCTGCCAATTTTCCCCATAGTAGAATTGACGTACCAGACTATATCGTTGCTATCCAAATCGAGGCGCCTGATACGTGATCGTTCATCAGGTACTTCGTAATAGCGAATCTCCATGGAATCTGCATCAAGCGCACCAATCTTATTGATACCATTGAACGCAACCCAAACCGTTCCTTTGCTGTCCACTTTAATACCATAAGGGCGGGGTTCTACGTCTATCTCCTTTAGATCACCAGTATCTGGATTGAGTCGCCCTAACATGGCCGCGCCCTGGGCCGTAAAATAGAGGTTGCCATTAGGATGAAATACAGCGGAATGCGGGTCTCTGGCTTCAGTCTTGAATTCAGTTACCAATCCAGTAGCGGGGTCCAGCTTACCTATGGTGGCGTTACTATTTCCTGTATACCAGATATTGCCGGACTCGTCTGGAACGATCGTATGAGGTCTGGAGCTTGGCGGTAGTTTGTACTCCTCCATCAATCCCGTAGCGGGATCGAGACGACCAGTGAGACTTGCCCACATCCCGGTCCACCAGATAGAACCATCCGGCGCTTCAACAGGATCACGGGATCTTTGTCCTAATGTAGGTACTGTCCATTCGATGATTTCTATATCTGTATCACCAGCGATCAGGGTTGGACGGCGAGAAGTGTCTTCCGGGAAATGCTCAGCTAGATAGTTGGCTATGGTGGACGCCTGAGCATCGTTGAGTTCAATCATAGTAGAAAACACACGTCGCCACTCAGACGCCGTACTGTAACCCGCAGCACGAGATATGGTTGCCGTGCTATGACAGCTGGAACAGGCGTTCATCACGAGTTCCTTGCCTGGGCCTTCTGGCAAGGCAGGCGGGGTACTCCGCTGTGCGCTTGCACTATGAGCCAGCGGCAACAATCCAATGGAGGCTAAGAGCAAAATATTCTTGATTTTCATTGTATTACCCTCTTCTGCATTCGTTTGATCTCTATCCCGACATACTCACTGTTACGGGCCATATTTATTGACTGCGGGGCAGAACAATTGGTATTGCATGCAGTTTAACCGACCTGACCGTATTCACTACAGACACCATCGCATAGGCAATACAATCCATGGAATTTCACGTATATTCTGCTCGACTCAATTTACCACGTAGCACGAAACCAGCAGGCAAATCGGGATAACAATAATGACTGTCTCCAGAGCTCTTATCGTCGCCGCCATCCTAATTGGAGTTGGCGCTTGCACCGACAACAATTCACTCAGCATTACCGATATCGCAAATGGTCAGGGTGCCGAATGGCCCTACTATCGAGGTGATCTCGCTGGCACCGGTTTTTCCAGCCTCAGCCGAATTAATCCCGACAATGTAGATCGACTTCAGCTAGCCTGGAGTTACTCGTTGAGGGATGATGACGCAACGAATTCCAGAAACCCCAATTCACAGGCAACTCCAATCGTAGTTGCCGGCACTATGTACTTGCCAACCGTTAACAGCATTGTAGCGCTGGACCCTGTAACTGGTGAAATGCAATGGGAACACGAATTAGCAGAAGGACGACCATCCCGTCGTGGGGTCTCCTATTGGTCCGGAAATTCAAGTGAGGCGCCACGTATCATTTTTACAGCCGGGCTTACACTCAATGCAATCGATGCAACTACCGGGCAAGTTGTAGCTGATTTTGGTAGAGCTGGGGTTGTCGATCTGGAAACACCTTATCTCTCCGTTCCCCTGGTGCACAAAGACATAGTTGTGGTAGGTGCGAATACTCCACCAGGTGCCGAAGGTGGCATCGGTAATCCAAGAGCATTCAGTGTGCTTACCGGTGAAAAACTCTGGGAATTCAACTCTGTTCCCTTACCCGGTTCACCAGGCAATGAGAGTTGGGCCGGCGACAGCTGGGAAGATAGGCTGGGTGCAAATGCCTGGCCGTTTTATTTCACAGTGGATAGCGACAGAGATTTGTTGTACTTACCACTGGCTTCACCAATTCCATTTGCTTACGGGGGAGATCGTGCAGGTGACAATCTCTATGCAAATTCTCTGGTTGCAGTGAATTTGGAGAATGGCGAGTACGTCTGGCATTTCCAGACTATTCATCATGATATTTGGGATCACGACCCACCGGCTCCGCCAACTTTGTTCGATGTTCCGGAAAACGGAAATATCACTCCTGCGCTGGCAGTGACTACCAAGTCCGGGTACTTGTTTATTCTGAACAGGGAAACAGGTGAACCACTACTCGATGTAGAAGAACACCCTGTTCCTCAGAGCACTGTTCCCGGAGAACAAACTGCTGCGACACAGCCAATTCCAGCTATCACGCCACCAATGGCGAGAGTCAGCTTCTCATTCGATGAATTGGTATCTGCTGAATCCACTTCTGCAGAACATGCCAGTGCCTGCCAACAGCTCCTGTCTGAAGCCGGCGAAGTGCAGAACCTGGGTTCGTATACACCCTGGCTCTATAGAAACGATGCTGACACCAGCTCAACGACCCTGCTCTTTCCTGGCCTGGCAGGAGGGCCGAACTGGGGAGGTGTCGCCTATGATCCTAACTCTCGATATTTGTATGTATTTGCAGCAGATGTTGGCACCTTCGGGTGGTTGGAAGATGCTGATTCAGGATTGCCCTATGCGTTGAGAGGACCCAGACCTTCGAGCTTCGCTGTGAATCTGGGTGGAATAAGCATGCCCTGTCAGGAACCTCCCTGGAGCCATTTGACGGCGATAGATTCCAGCACCGGGGAAATTGCCTGGAGAGTACCATTGGGGATTACTGAAGCCTTACCCCCGGGGAAACAGAATACGGGTCGACCGGGACGCGCATCAGCTTTGATTACAGATACAGATCTGTTGTTCATTGCCGCCACCGACGACAATCGCATTCGCGCACTCAGGGCGAGCACCGGCGAACAGCTTTGGGAGAGTTCATTGGAAAGGCGTGGTAATGCAAACCCCATGACCTATCTTGGCAGCGATCGCAACCAGTATCTGGCAATCTCTGCGACTGATGAATTGCTTGTCTACGCGTTACCGGATTAAAGTTTGATTTACATACCTGGCTCAGAGGCGACCTGACCGTCGAGTTCTTTAACATAGACAAAGAGAGGTATAAGTAACTCACCTAGCTGTGAGTCCATCATCCCTCTCACTTCTGCCCAGTCCAGTGCAAATTCTCCTGCTGCCACTTTGGGCATAGCGATAGATTTGAAGCGTTCATCAGCTACCATCTTGGCAAGGCGTCGAAAACAACGATTTACGGCGATCTTATCAGGACGCCGAATTCGAGTTGGATCATTGTCTCCTTCATGAGTAATCAGACACACTATCTGAATTTGATCGACACCGCCCCACAACCAAATCTCACCAGGTTCGGGGGTTGTTTCTTCGCACCACTCAAGAAAATCGAGAACCATCGAAGGAAATCGCTCATTCAATTTCCTACCCAACCCCCTGGTCATTAAATCTTTCGTAGATACGTTGTGAACCAATACCTGGGCACGGCTCAGCATAATGTCGCCTTCTACTTCGTATATCACATCAAGTTCCTGGTATCGTAACTTTTTCGACCTTAGGAAATTATCTCCTGTATTGCAAACCCCGGCAAAATCGGAAATATAACCTATACTGTCAGGATCAATGATCCGGCACACATTGGGGAATTGACCCGTTGAATCGATCTGGATTAGCCCGAAAGATCTGTTTCATTTCTAGCGCCAGCCTGCTTACCGCTATGCTGGCAATATTTTCCTATCAATCGACATACGCCCAATCAGCAGCTGCAGATTTCCCGCGTATTCTTATATTGCACGGAGCGTGGGAACACGATTCCTGGGAAAAGAAATTTGATGACACTTTTCTAAGTGGCGCGCTGGAAGCCTTTGGGGGAGACGTCCAAACTTCGTCTCAATACCTTGGCCTGGATCAGGCATCGTCGCCAGAAACGCGCAGGCGACTGCAAGAGAATGTTGACTGGATAATTGAACAGCAATCAGTAAATCTGGTCGTTGCCACACTACCTGCTGCTATTGAATTCTTCCAGGAGATGCCGATTTCTGAGCAGCTTCCTGCTGTACTCACGGCACCAAGACAACAGCAACAACTACGGATGGCCAACTCTCACACAGCTGTTTTGTCTAGTGGCAGGCAAGCCCTTGAGCGCACACTATCTCATATGAATCAATTGCTAGACAACGTCAACACTATTGAAGTGTTTTCAGGTAATAGTGATATCGATTCTGCCTACGTCGATAGATTTCGCAGTATAGCCGAACAATTCGAAGATCGATTCTCATTTAACTACACCATTGGTAAGGACAGAGAGACGCTCATAGAGAAAGCCGGCGCTTTAGGAGAAAACACAGCAATAATACTACTTTCCTATGAGACTTACGGAGAACCAAGGCAAGCAACAGGAAAGAATTCCATAAGATTGATAAGTTCGGCATCGGCTGTGCCAGTGTTCGGGACAATCGAATCTCAAATGGATCAGGGTATCGTTGGTGGCAGTGTGAGTACTGCAAGAGAAACGGCGAACGCTGCATTACAACAAGCCATCAAGATTATTGAAGAACAGCCAACCGAAACTGTTATTCAACAACCAACTACAATCTACAACTACGATCCCATCAGCAGATGGAATCTACCTATAAGCAGGCTTGAAGAAACAATTGAAATTCGGGGAGAGCCAAGCGGCCTATTTCGAGACTATCCGATTTTTACCACTATTGGAATCAATGCAATATTACTGCTGAGCTTCGGCCTGGCAGTACTGACTATCATGTACCGGCGGTCCGAAACTGCAAAGGCCCGCATCGAATCCAGTGAGTTAGCCGCCAGAGAGAGTGAAGAGAAGTATCGATTACTCGCAGCCAATCTGGCTGATGTAATCTGGGTGCTGGAAGAAGGTGACTACTGTCTCAAATACTGCAGCCCTTCAATTCAGAGCATATCGGGCTATACAGACGAAGAGTTCATGCAGATTCCTCTCGAAGACATGATGCCGAGAGATGATCTTCGAAAGCTATCACGGGCTTTAACAGAAAACACGGCTGATGTTGTCATTTCAGAACTCTTATTGAGACATAAAGATGGCAGTAAGGTGTGGGTTGAAATGGTCATACGTGTATCGCAAGTATTACCCGACGGCAGATGCGAATGGGTGGGCGTTACCCGGGACATTTCCAAGCGCAAGGAAAACGAACGTGAAAAACTGCAGCTTGAGGAGCAAGTAAGGCAATCACAAAAGTTTGAATCATTGGGAACTCTTGCCGGTGGGATTGCTCATGACTTTAATAATATTCTGACTGTTATATTCGGCGTCAACGATATGCTACGACTCCAGCTCAAAGAGGATCCGAAGACGGATAAGCTACTGGATCGACTTAGCAATGCATCCCGCAAGGCTCGATCACTAGTACAACAGATCCTGACCTTTAGTCGGCAGTCAAGCGGTGATAAAGAAGTTATCGATGCGCTCAACGTTTTAGATGATTGTGTAAACCTGATCCTTCCGGGAAAACCAATTAATATTTCCCTGAATATAACTTCCTATGGCGATCAATTCCCCATCGTAGCCAACAAGAATCAACTTGAACAAACACTGATAAACCTCATTACAAACGCGTTGGATGCAGTCCATGAGGATTCCGGCAAGATACTGATTCAGCTACGCGCAGAGAAAATACAGTCTCCGAAAAATTTATTGCATGGGGAATTGCAAGCTGGCAACTACGTGCACATTGAAGTTATTGACAACGGGGAAGGAATGAGCGGCGCTGTCATAGATAAAATATTTGACCCGTTCTTTACGAGTAAAGAATTAGGCAATGGCATGGGATTAGCCATCGTTCATGGCATTGTCATGGATCACGCTGGCGCTATCGAAATCGAATCGGAAGTTGGCAAAGGTACCAGTGTACACATTTATCTCCCGATGGCAAAAGATATTCCTGCAACAGAACCGAAGGAACCCTCAACTATAGCCATGACCAGTCAACGAAAGCGTATTCTCGTAGTAGACGATCAGGAGGAGTTGCTTCAAGTAGCAAAAGAAATGCTGAAGCAACTCGGACATGATTGTGTGACTTGTAGCAATAGCGCTCAAGCCCGAACCTATCTGGCTGGAAAAGCGCAAGATGTTGATCTAATGATTACGGATTATTCGATGCCGGGTGAGAATGGTGTGGAGCTTATGCAGTATTGCAATGAAACCTGGCCCTCCCTTCCCGTTATAATCAGTACCGGTTATGGAGAACAGATTACTCATCACTCAAATGAATCGGATCAATATTTTGGCGTTCTCGACAAGCCCTATACTATTAAGCAGCTACAGGAATTAATTGAATCTGTACCGACCATGGCAATAGGAAACTGAGTGAATAAACAGCTCGGGTCTTGACCCTACGCAACCCGCCCAATTGAAGGTGGACTTTCACCCAATACGTCAACCAGCTGTTGCAAACTTCTGATGTTGTGACCAGACAGAAAGTCATCTACATGAGGCAGCATAGATTTAATTCCCTGCGCACGCGGCTCAAAAGCCTCGTAGCGCAATAACGGATTCAACCACACGAGCCGGCGAGATGACTTACCAAGTCTTTCCATTTCACTTTGTATTCCCTCGCCGCCATCTCTATCCAATCCATCCGAAATGATCAAGGTAACAGCGCCCTGACCCAAGACACGACGTGACCAGCGGCGATTAAACTCACCAAGGCATGCACCGATTCTCGTGCCCCCTGACCAGTCCTGAACCACTCTGGAAGTTTCAGCCAAGGCCTTATCCACATCTCTATGCCGCAAATATCGAGTGATATTGGTGAGCCGGGTACCAAATACAAAACTGTGCACCCTGTCCCGGTCATTGGTGACCGCATACATAAAATGCAGAAACATTCTCGAATACTGACTCATCGACCCTGAAATATCACAGAGCACAACTAATGCAGGAGGTCTGGATTGAGCACGTGAGTACTGTAAGGGAATAAGATCATTATTGCGCAACGACGCGCGCAGTGTCGCCCGCAAATCTAATTGTTGGCCCGTGGCATTCCGCCGAAAACGTCTGGTCGGTATCTCCATGACCGGCAGTCGTAGTCGCGCAATTTCCTTTTTTGCTTCAGCTAACTCTGAAGACGACATCTGTTCAAAATCTTTTTCCTGTAAGACTTCCTGGTCAGAGAAAGTCAGACTCGCATCAAACTCAATTTGAGCTTCCTCAGGCTGTCTCGTTTTAGATTCAGAATTGCGTGTCAATGCTTCGCCTACACGCCTGAACAGCTCATCTGAATCTTGCTCATCAGCAATAACCGTGGGCAACATAGCGCCCAAAAGGCGCTCTCTGAAAGCAGGATTCTTCCAGAAAATATGAAATGCCTGATCGAATACTTCCCGTTGCTCGATACGGGATACGAAAACCGAGAACATGCACTGGTAGAAATCTTCTCTTGATTCCAGACCAAGTACAGCTACAGCATTTTGTGCATCGATCACGGTGCCGGTACCAATGGGAAGGCCCGCTACCCGCAGCAGTCTGGAAAAGGCCAGGATATTGTCGGGCATTCGGCTGACCGGGATAGCCTGCTCAGCCATTGGCGGCTTTACCAGTGGTCAATTCCAGCTTCACTTCTTCCAGAATGCGCGCCGCCTCACTACCTCGAATACGAGCGATATCATCCTGATACTTCAATAGCGCACCAAGAGTGTTGTCGATAGCTTCGGCTTCCAATGAGACTTGATTTAGTTGAACCAGCGAGTCAGCCCAGTCCAGCGTTTCCGCAACACCGGGTAGTTTGAACAGATCTTCTTCTCGTAACTTCTGGACGAAATTCACCAGCTGAATTTGTAACTCTTCTTCGATAGAAGGAAGTTTCTGCCTAACAATAGACAACTCCCTTTCAGCATCTGGATAGTCGACCCAATGATAAAGACAGCGCCTTTTCAGAGCGTCGTGTATTTCACGGGTGCGATTGGAAGTAATGATGACAATAGGTGGTTCCTCTGAAGTAATAGTCCCGATTTCAGGAATACTGATTTGAAAATCAGACAATATCTCCAGAAGAAAAGCCTCGAATGGCTCATCGGTACGATCCAGCTCATCGATCAGCAAGACTGCGGGACCGCGCTCATCGGCTCGCAAGGACTCCAGCAGAGGACGCTCGATCAGGAAGTCTTTACCGAACAAATTACTGGCTAATTGTTCCTGATCAATACTACCTGACGCCTCTGCTAGTCGAATCTCTATCATCTGCCGTGAATAGTTCCATTCATAGACTGCGGACGAAATGTCCAGGCCTTCGTAACACTGAAGTCTGATGAGTCGGCGGCCCAGTCCACTTGCAAGCACTTTGGCAATCTCGGTCTTGCCTACCCCAGCCTCTCCTTCGAGAAACAGTGGCTTACCCATGCGCAAGGACAAAAAAAGCGTCGTGGCAAGCGCGCGATCGGCGACGTAATCGCCTTCTGCCAGCATCGCTTCTACGGCTTCGATTGTCTGGGGTAGCTTACTCATGATTTTTTCAGGCACAGGCCTCAACAGCTCGCTTCGCCATGACCTTAACCAAATGAGCCCGATACTCAGCACTGGCGTGTATATCGCTATTCATTTTGTCGACCGGAATCTCAACATTGTCCAATGCTTCAGCATTCAGGCTGCCGTCTAACGCCTCCTCCAGTCGCATGCCACGATGAGCACAGGGGGTTGCACCTGTCACCGCCACTCTTATGCCATTTGCTGTTTCTGCCACAAACACACCCACTATGGCGTAACGGGAAGCAGGATTCTCAAACTTCTTGTAGGCCGCTGATTTGGGCACAGGAAAACTGATAGATACGATAACCTCATCTTCTTCTAATGCCGTTTCAAACATCCCGGTAAAAAAATCGTCACCAGCAATCTCCCGCCGATCGGTCTTCACAACCGCACCCAGCGCTATAACTGCAGATGGATAATCAGCAGCAGGATCGTTGTTGGCGATGGAACCTCCTATAGTTCCGCGATTTCGTACAGCGGGATCACCTATGTTGCCTGCCAGACCCGCCAGGGCTGGAATTGCACTTTTCACATCATTAGACGCCGCAACTTCAGCATGAGTGGTCATGGCTCCTATAGTCACCATCCCGGATGAAACCGATATGCCAACTAACTCCTGAACCCCGGAAAGGTCTACGACATCCGAAGGACTTGCCAAACGATGCTTCATTGTGGGCAGTATTGTTTGGCCACCCGCCAGCAACTTTCCGTCTTCAGCATTTTTTAAAGCTTCGATTGCGGCAGCGACACTATCCACTTTTTGGTAATTAAATTCGTACATTCAGATTCTCCTTAAAGTAGTCACAGTGCAATCAAACAGACGAGCTCTGAGCAGCACGCCATACGTTTTCGGGTGTAGCGGGCATATCAACGTGCTTCACATTCAGCGCATTGGCTATGGCGTTGATTACTGCGGGCGGTGCACCAATAGCTCCGGCCTCCCCACAACCTTTAACACCCAGGGGGTTATCAGGTGGATTGGTTGGAGCATAGTCCACATCGAAGCTAGGCAGGTTGTCAGCCCTGGGCATGGCATAGTCCATGAAAGATGCAGTTACTAACTGACCATCAGATTCATAACGACAACTTTCCAAAAGCGCCTGCCCGACTCCATGGGCAATGCCACCGTGAACCTGACCTTCCACAATCATCGGATTTATCAGGCGCCCGAAATCATCTACCGCCGAATACTTTATAATTTCAACCACACCTGTCTCAGGATCGACCTCAACTTCGCAAACATGGGTTCCGGCTGGAAACGAAAAATTAGTCGGATCGAAAAACGCATTTTCATCGAAGCCAGGTTCGACTCCCTCTGGATAGGAATGAGGAACGTAGGCATTAAATGCAACCTCGCCGATAGACATCGCCTTATCTGTGCCCGCGACTGAAAAATTACCCTCGGCAAATTCAATGTCTCCCTCTGCTGCTTCCAATGCGTGAGCTGCAATCTTCTTGCCCTTTTCGATGAGCTTGTCACAGGCTCTCGCTATGGCAACACCACCTACAGCCAACGACCTTGATCCATAGGTACCCATACCGAATTGAGTTTTGGCCGTATCGCCATGGATCACTTCGATGTTCTCAATAGGCACCCCCAGTTGATCACACACCAGTTGCGCGAAAGTTGTTTCATGCCCCTGACCATGGGAATGGGTTCCGGTAAAAACCTGAACATTACCAGTTGGGTTGAAACGTACCTGAGCACTTTCCCAAAGGCCAACCCCACCACCTAATTGACCAACAGCTGCTGATGGCGCAATTCCGCAAGCTTCCACATAGGAAGAAAGTCCGATACCACGTTTTTTACCGCGAGATTCTGCTTCTTCCGAACGAGCAGCAAATCCTGCGTAGTCAGCCAATTCCAATGCTTTTTCCAGGGCAGCATTGTAGTCGCCACTGTCATAACACTGAACAACGGGTGTCTGATAAGGAAAAGCATCAACAGGGATAAAATTTCGTCTTCGAATTTCTGCCGCATCAAGCCCCATGTCCTGAGCACACACATCCACCAGACGCTCAAGCAAGTATGTGGCCTCAGGTCTTCCGGCTCCCCTGCTGGCATCCACAGGTGCAGTATTGGTAAACACTGCCTTTACTTCTGAATAAATAAGAGGCGTCGCATATTGACCTGCCAGCAAGAATGCATAGAGGTAGCTGGGGACCATGGTTCCAAAAGTAGAAAGATAGGCTCCAAGATTAGCGTTGGTATGAACTCGCATTGCAAGGAATTTTCCATTCTCGTCCATAGCCATTTCAGCGGTTGAAACATGGTCTCGCCCATGGGCGTCGGCGAGAAACGCCTCCGTTCTGTCGGCCGTCCATTTCACCGGCCGATTGACTTTACGACAGGCCCAACCCACAACCAGTTCTTCGGCGTACACAAATATTTTGGCTCCGAATCCACCTCCCACATCCGGACCGACTATTCGCAATTTGTGCTCTGGCGCTAATTGATTGAATGCTGACAATACCAGCCGGTGTACATGGGGATTCTGAGTGGTCAGGTGTAAGGTGATTTCATCAGTCCCTGAATTAAACTCTCCCAATGCGGCTCGCGGTTCCATGGGGTTGGTGACCATGCGATTGTTCACCAGATCCAGAGAAGATATTTTGTGAGCAGAGGCAAAAGCATCTTCAACCGCAGCTTTTTCGCCGAATGGCCAATTGAAGCAAACATTGTTAGGTGCTACATCGTGGATTTGCTGCTGTCCGGAGTCTGCTGCAGTTGCTGTATCTGTTACCGCTGGCAACACCTCATAATCGACGTCAACAAGTTCTGCCGCATCTTTGGCCTGACCTAATGTCTCAGCGACGACAACAGCTACATGATCACCAACATAATTCACTTTGCCTTGTGCCAAAGCCGGATGCGCTGGTGCACGATGCGGCTCACCGTCATCGCTGGTAACCGTTACGCCACAAATTAACGGGCCAATTCCATCAGCGGCGAGATCATCACCTGTCAGCACTGCAACCACACCTGGAGCAGATGAAGCTGCACTTGTATCAATATTCTTGATCACGGCATGGGCATGAGGAGAACGAACGAACACCGCATGAGTCAGCCCGGCTACATCGATGTCATCTGTATATCGCCCTTTTCCCAGCAGAAACCGCTGATCTTCTTTTCGCTTTACACTTGCACCAATTCCGGAAGCACTCATCAGGAATCACCCCCCATAGCTTTCGCACCTGCCTGAATTGACTTCACGATATTGTGATAACCAGTACAGCGGCAAATATTGCCTTCCAGTTCCTTGCGTATAGTCGATTCGTCAAGGTCATTACCGTTTCGTTTTACGATATCGAGAGCACTCATAATCATACCGGGAGTGCAAAATCCGCACTGCAATCCATGGTTATCCATAAATGCTTGCTGCATAGGATGCAATTCACTGCCCGACGCCAGTCCTTCGATCGTAGTTACTTCGCAACCATCTGCCTGAACCGCCAGCGCGGTACATGATTTTATGGACCTGCCATCCACATGAACTACGCAGGCGCCGCACTGGCTGGTATCACAGCCCACATGAGTGCCAGTCAATCGAAGATGCTCCCGCAGAAAATGTACCAGCAAGGTTCGGTTCTCCACTTCACCACTAACCTGCTTACCATTAATAGTCATACTGATGCTTACCATGAACATTCCCTCCAGATGGCTCGCATACTCCCTAGTAGGTTCACGAGCAATTAGCTGATTGGTTCCTAGACTCGAACGCTGATTGTTTTACTCAATATTCCCAAATGGCGCGGCAGATGAAAAGCTCAACAACGAATTAGTTCGTTAATCATTGCGCTCCGTCATAAACCCTCAACCTGCTTACCCGGGTGACGTGGAAAGAACCATTATCCACGCTGTCACGTATTCAAGGTATAGAGAGTGTATTGGATTTGGTGAGTCACTATGAAGTGTTCAATTACAAGTTTGATGACGCTATTGCTGGTTGGCTGGACTAATGCAGCAACCGCAGCGATTATTGAAGATCATCCTGATGCGATTGTTTGCTCGGTGAAAGACCCAACCGGCTTTCTGCCCTGGGAAGAACTGGTTTTCTATGTTAGCGCCCACACAAGAGATGGCGAAACCCTTTACAAGACTCTGACTTCAGATCCTGTCGTTATAATTTTGGATGCAGATGGAGTGTTGCAGGCTGCTAACCTACGAGACTGTGATGGCAGAAATGCTGCCGACCTGATTAATGAAGGAAGAGCGTTTTTCCTCACCAACAATCCAGATCACCAGGAAAAGTCATGACCTATTGAAAGTTGATATACCCAGGGGTCCATTTCCGTGTACGTTGAGATAGGACCAAAACTGGAATTGAAGCTGGCATTTGTATCGATATTCATGCGCCACATCGACGCATTGATATACCAGCCATTTCCAAGCTCAAAATCCACTCCCGCTCGCGCCGTAAAGCCGAAATGCTCATCAAGCTCTAGCCCTTCCGCCCCTAATTCGGCACGAGCTTGCGTGGACAACGAGTCGTCGAAAAACTTGGTGTAGTTAAATCCAGCTCCTATGTAAGGTCGAATCTTACTAGTCGACGACCCGAAGTAGTACAGGCCACTTAATCCCGGCGATATCTGCTTAACCTCTCCCAGATTTGAGGTATTTAGTCCATATTGATCCAAACCTGTGATTGACAGCTTATGCTCGAATGGCGCTGAGATGTTTGCCTCCAATGCGAAATTGTTTGCGAGCATGTATGTAATACCGATATTCACCTGTGAATCTGAATCAAAGCCAATTCCCGAGGCGTTCAACTGACCTGAAGTCAATGTGGTTACCGGACTGGTGCTGACTTCCGGATCTATACTTATTACTCCTAATCGAAACTTCCAATCGCCTTCTTGCTGACCATGGGCAGTTGATGTAACCGCTATCGCCGAAAGCACACTAAATGCAAGAGCCAGTCGTTTGCAGGGTGAAGACTTTATGAATATTTCAGATGTAATCATGGTAGCAATTGAATACAAGCGCATTACTTCCTCCTACTTCTGAGGGTTCTGATATAGCACTATAGTATCCATTACCGCGGTAAACACTATTCCAAATTGCTTGTCTGATTGTTCGATAAAATCGATCTAAATTCTTCAGAAAATTAGAAATTATCTGATACACCGAAGAGTAAATATTTTCAGTGGCTCTCACTAAAAACAAAATTTAACAATCGGGCTTTAATCGTCAGCCAAATCTCGATGCAATAAAAATTTGGGCGAACACTTGGGAGGCCGAAAGATTTCCAGTATGGTTACGCTCAATCGGACAGATCATGAAATTAAGAAGGAAGATGCCACTTGGAAATCGTGCCGCAATATATATTCCCCTCAGCTATCTGGACTACCCTGTTTGAGGATCGGGAAGCTTTTAATGCCACTCTGTTAAAAGCCGTATATGAAATGCGGGACTCAGACCCTCAAGGGGTGGAGAATACCAATATAAAAGGTTGGCAAAGTCCGAATGATCTACAGACTCAGGAAGCATTTAAGGATTTGTGCCTGCGCATTGTTCAGGTATGCCAGAGAATCGGGGAATCCCAAAAATTCATACCCAATCTCGGATATCAGTTGCAAGTCTGGGCAAACATTAATCCACCAGGGGCATCGAACAAAGTCCACTATCATGCAAACTGCCATTTCAGTGGAATCTACTACATTGACCTGGACGCACCCGACTGCGGCAGTATTTTCTTTCGGGACCCGCGAGTTGCGTCAAGAATGTTGAGCTATCCAGTAACCCAACCAACCGAATTCACAACTGGAGAGGTAAGGATGCCACCCGAGGAAGGGCGAATGTATGTATTCCCTGGCTGGCTAGAGCATGGCGTAGAAGAAAATAAAAGCGACAGGGATCGGGTGAGCATTGCATTTAATGTGTTAACTGCCATGCAAACCTGACACAGAGAAAAACCGGGAATCAAACATTGACTCAGGATCAACAAACACCACCGGAGCCCAACGCTCAGTCCCTGGATATCCAGGAAGCCTTGCGCACAGCCACCCAGCATCAATCAGCCGGCCGCTATGCACAGGCGGAACAGTTATACCGAAGAATTCTGCAAGTTGATCCCAATAATCCAGTAGCACTTCATCTTCTGGGGGTGCTTGCCCACCTGGCCAAACAAAGTGAAACTGGCATTAGCTTGATTCGTGCTGCAATTGCGAATGCTCCGGAATATGTTGCCGCCTACAATAACCTGGGTAACGTATTGCGAGAACTCGGCCAGTTAGACGAAGCTGCCGAGACATATAGCAAGGCAATAGAGCTGAAACCGGACTATGCAGAAGCCCACGGAAACCTGGGCCTGGCTCAACAAGGTCTGGGCGAGCTTGCAGCTGCTTTATCGTCTTACCAAAAAGCTCTGGAGCTTAATCCTGCACTGGTCGATGTTCGGGCAAACCTGGGAAACACCTATTTCCAATTAGGAGAATTGGAGCAAGCTGCAAACTGCCACCGCCGGGCTATTGAAATTCGCCCCGATCATGCTCTTGCACATTACAATCTGGGTAATGTATTGAAACAGCAAGGTAAGTTAGACGATTCAATTTCATCGCTTCGGCAAGCTATAAAGCTGCAGGCAAGAATGCCGGCCTTTCATAACAGTCTTGGTTTGGCTTTACAACGAAAGGGTGAAATCGATGAAGCTGGGATATGCTATCGCGAAGCTCTGGCTTTGCTTCCAGACAATCCTGACTACCTGAGCAACCTGGCTGGCATTCTGGATTTACAGGGTAATACCGAGGAGGCATTAAGCATCTATCGTCGGGCCTTTGAACTGAATCCCGACGATAAAGAAATCGCCGGCGCTATCGGTTCTCTACTTCTGGCAACTGGAAATACAGAAGAAGGACTGAGCATGGAACAGAAAGGCTTTGGTATTGTGAGTTTCGACGCGGATGAAGGCGTGGAAATCAAAGCAGAAGATTAATCATCATCTATATGTTGCTTATATGTTGCTAACTATTTCAGTCCGGCCACATTTTGAAATTAAGGAAGCTCGCTGTGGAAGACACTGTATTGCGAAATGAAATCAATACCAACTCACCTCACTTCATAGGGTGTTGGCAACTTGATAATGAACCGCTTTGCGACGAGTTAATTCAGTTTTTTGAAGATCATCCTGAAAATCAAACACAGGGAAAGACTGCATCAGGCTTGAATCTTGAGTCTAAAAATTCCACCGATTTGACAATTCGGCCACGGGAATTGAATCAGGAGGATCATAAACCTGTTCGTGACTACCTTGAATTGCTTCTGGCCTGTCACCGGGATTACCTGGAACAATGGCCCTTTCTTAAGCAGGTCATGCCACGCACTGAATTGAGTTCGTTCAATATCCAACGCTACGATCCCGGTGGCCATTTTCTGAAACTACATTCCGAACGCACAACCATCGCTACTTCTCATCGGGTGCTCGCATGGATGACTTATCTCAACGATGTTGACGATGGCGGCGCTACCCACTTCATGCATCAGAATCTCGATGTACAGCCGAAAAAAGGACAGACTCTTATTTGGCCCGCCGAATGGACACACGCTCACCAGGCCAATGTTTTAAATTCCGGTGTCAAATACATAATTACCGGTTGGATGCATTTCCCATCATCATAAGCGGTTGGTTTCGTCTCGAAAGTCCGGTCGCTCAGCATAGTTTTTTCTGCTAATCCAACTGCCCCCCCTTTTATAAGCATTGAAGCCACCTTTTACATTCCCACATATTTGGTGGCACCCAGCTCAAACACTCAATTTTCTCAGGCACAACACCCGCTGAGCCAGCCGATTTTGCGATACAAAATCGGCTAAAAATTACTTTGAATAAAAAGCAATTTAATTTCTATCACACAATTTATTAATCGAACGATCGTTCATCAAACACCACGAAATTGGCAGATTTTCCTATATTTCAGCCACTTATAAAGTCCTAAATTTGCTTTGATCTGGAAGAATATACATTTAGGAAAATAATTATTTTAGGGTTGAGTAACACCTTGTTACGTTTTATGCTCGCAAGATGGCGATCGTCCACGCCTTCTGTTTTTGCGCTAGAAATTACGGAGGGTTAAGAGGGATGAGTGGGTGGTTTCCTATAAAAAAAGAAGCTTCTTAATTAAAAGAAAATTGGAGAGATTGTATGCAGTTCAACATTCCACATAAGCGCAGTCTGCTATGTACGGCAATTTCCATGTCTCTGCTCCCTCTATCTGGTACCGCGCTAGCGCAGGACCAGCAAGTAGAAGAAGTTGTAGTCACTGGATCCTTTATTCGCCGTAGTGAAGGTTTTACACAAGCCTCACAGACTACTCAGCTCAATGCGGCTGATCTGGAAGCGCAAGGCACCTTGAACATTGGTGAGGTTGTACAGAATCTGACCTTTGTAAATGGTGCAGCGTCATCCATTACCAACACCATTCAAGGTACTGACTCCCGTAGCACTGAAATCGACCTTCGTGGTTTGGGCGCAAGCTCAACTCTTACTCTGCTGGACGGTCGCCGACTGGCAGATGAGAATGTAAACCAGCTAATTCCTACTATCGCGATCCAGCGCATGGATATCGTTGCTGACGGTGCGGCCGCACTCTACGGTAACGAGGCGGTGGCGGGTGTTGTTAACTTCGTTCCTTATAAGTCCTATGACGGATTCAAGATTGACTCCTATGCTGAACAAACTGGCGATGGAGACTATGACGAACACTCCGTGCAAATGATGTGGGGTGGTGAAGTTGGCGACGTCGACGTGGTTCTCGCTGGTCAGTTCCGTCAGAACAGCCGTCTGGGCTGGGACGAACGCAACCTGTTGGCAAACTCTGGTCTGACCATATCTTCCAACGCTCCAGGTAACTGGTTTACCCCAGACCGCGGACCCGATGGCTTGTATACTGGCACTCGATCCCGAGCACCGGACCCATCCTGTCAGCCAGGCTCGGCGCGAACTGGTTATACCCCTGACCAGGTCGCCAACGAATTTGGTAACTTGCTCGGCACGAGCTGTTTCTTCGATTTCGGTGACAACCGATCTTATCGAGAACCCACAGAAACAACTCAGTTCTATGCCAATGCAACCTGGGAATACAGTGATGACCTGACCCTTTCTGCACAGTGGTTCCGCACCCGACTGGCTGAGGTTAGCTATACCTCTACGTCCAACCCCGGTAACTCCCGTATTGGTGAATTACCAGTTGTCCGTGGTGAGATTCCAGGTAACCCATTCTTTGCAACCGATTCCAATGGTAACCAATTGTATGGTGTCGATGCTGACGGCAATGGTGTTCCTGATCGCGGCATGGATGACCTTAATGGCGATGGCCTGAACGACTACATCGTTGCGGGCATTACACCCAACGGCATCCCACTACGCGAAGATGTGACACCACGTACCTTGCGTCCAATTAACAAGACCAACCGTCTGGGTGGTCATCCTGAAGGATGGAGTCCAGACATGGACAACCTGACCGACAGCACAGACACAGTAGAGCGCTTCAGCTTACAAGCTGAATTTACTGTGCCTTTCATCGATGGTTGGGAAGGTATGGCGTCCTGGTCAAGAAACACTGCTGATCTGATGTTCCTGTCACAGCAGAATTATGACATCACTGAGATGATCAAAGGCTTGAACTGTGACGTGGTGAATGACCGTGATGCCTGTTACAACCCATTCTTCGTAACCGATCCAGCGAATGCCACTGCTGTTAATGTGATCGAAGCAATCGGTGCACGGGATGCGGAATGGGAGCTACGTGATCTGGACGTAATTGATATCGTGCTTAACGGTGAAATTCCACTTGGAGGCTTTGAGCTACCAGGCGGACCGATCGGTGCAGCAATTGGTTATCAATGGCGTGATGATTCCTATACTAACATTCCATCTCTAGTAGAAATTGCTGGTGATACCTGGATTGGTAGCGCAGACAAGGAGTTCATCACTTCCGGTAACCGTGAAATTGATGCGTACTTTATGGAGCTTTCGCTTCCTGTGCTTTCAACTTTGGAAGTCTCTGCAGCGGTTCGTCGCGAAGAGTTCTCCACGGGTCAGGAATCCACGGATCCAAAGTATGGTATTACCTGGCAGGCTACTGACTGGTTGACGTTCCGTGCTACCCAGGGTGATGCGTTTAT
Organism: uncultured Pseudohongiella sp.; assembly: GCA_965227685.1. Taxonomy (GTDB): domain Bacteria; phylum Pseudomonadota; class Gammaproteobacteria; order Pseudomonadales; family Pseudohongiellaceae; genus UBA9145. The sequence continues at coordinate 1,913,821 of CBDDGA010000002.1, forward strand.
CGCACCTACTCTTGAGCAGCTGCTGGATCCAATCACCTGTGGCCTTTCCACTGTAACTGACCGCTTCAGTGACTTTGATGCGTTCACTACAGCATGTAGTGGTGGTAATCCAAATCTCGATAATGAAGTTTCAGACTCCACTCAATTCGGCTTCAATCTGAGCTTCGACAATTTCGACCTGGCATTGACCTGGAACGAAACCAACTTCGAGAATCGAATTATTAACACCTCGGCACAGGACATCATGGCTTTTGACTTCCTGGCATTCCAACAAGCCACTGGTTTTGCCGGTGATGGTCTTAGCCCGGATACCAGGCCAAGCCTGGATCAACTGGCTGCCTGGATTGCGAACCCATTGTCCAACAAAGATATCATCCGTGATCCGGGTGACATTGGTACGATCCTTCAGATCAATGGACTGGGTGCTGGTAACGCAGAGGAAGTTAACGTAACGGCTTATGACCTGCAGGCTAATTACAGCTTTAGCATTAGCGACTGGGGTGATTTCCGCATAGGTTTGCAAGCAACTTACATTGATGAGTTCTTGTATCAGTCCAAACCAACTGACCCAGTGACAGATGGTGCGGGCAAGTACAACGACTCTACTGGCGCTGCGCCAAACCTGCCTCAATTGAAGGCTAACCTGAACCTTAACTGGACCAGAAATAATCACAGTGTGACCATGATCGGTCGCTATGTCGATGACATGACTGATTACGATGGTCCTCTGTTTACTCACCTGGATGCTTTTGGCGGATTCTTCCGTCCAGGCGGCATTAGAGAAACAGGTATTAAGGCCTGGGCACAGGTAGACGCGAACTACACCTATCGCGGCATTGAGCTGTTTGATGGTGAGTTGAGCTTCACTGTTGGTGGGCGCAACTTGACTGACAGAGAGCCGCAACGATCGCCGGAATTTGCAGGGGTCCTTGGACAACTGCAGGATCCGCTAAACCGGGTGTTCTATGCCAGGGCGGTCTACGACTTCTGATGTAAAATCATTTGAAGTGACATAACGATTGAAAGGGCTCCTTCGGGGGCCCTTTCTTTTTGCATGTGAGAAAAAATCCTACTTTACCTGCTTACAAGGACACGTGATTGTGCAATCCGGGGGCAATCGAACAGACTGCCACACCAGCTGGCACTCTAGCTAGACATACTCAAATTCAGGCGGGCATTATTTTGATCACGCCCAGTTATGAATGATTAGACTCTAATGAGAGGTCTTGGACATAGGTGCTGAATCAGTAGCCTGTCATGGCAGCGCACCAAAGAAGAGCTATTACCTGTTGAAGATGTTTTGGGTTGAAAATATGCAACAGTTTGAAACAAGGCTTCTTCTTTTAGCGGATGACCCAGCCTGTGGATGACGATTTGTAGCTATGATTCATATTCTCCCGCTAAGTTATTGAGTCAAAGAAAAATACTATTCAGCGGATCATGCTCTGCAGATTATTAAAGAATTCGATGTGGCAGTAAAAATAACTGCAGAAAGTTTGATCTGTAACAAATTGTCAACGATTCGGTTTGACCGCTGTCGACTTACTGAGTACATAGTAAATGCACAGAATAGCGTAATGTAATTTCTCCGATTATTTAGAGGTAAATCGATGGAAACGCTCACGGAAGCAGTACTCGTATCAATACGGAAGATAATTCGTCACTCTGATCTGCACTCTCACCAGTTACGACGCAAATCAGGTCTGACCTCTCCACAACTAATGCTACTTGCCGAGATTGCCAAGCAACCGGAAGCAACTATCGGCGAGCTGTCAGAATGTATCAGCCTGAGCCAGGCCACCGCGACCACTGTTCTTGATCGACTTGAGAAAGACAATCTTGCGATCAGGTATCGATCTGATGTGGACAAGCGTAAAGTTCATGCCCGCCTGACTGACCTTGGACAAGCTGCATTGGAAGCTGCACCTAAACCTCTCAATTCTCAGTTCATCGAACGCTTTGAAGCGCTAAAGCCACACGAGAGGTCAGCAATACTGTCAGCCCTGCAGCACGTTGGCGACATGATGGAATCCAAACAGAATGAGCAAGCAGCAGTAGCTGTAGAACTTCCACCGGTCTCCAAAGCCAGCTGAGAGCGCTGGTTTTTATCGAACTGTGCGGTAAAACTGAACTGACTAACCGCGAGTTTGAAGCTGAAATTGCCGAGAATAGCGAGCGTTCGCTGTTCTCCGGAGGAATGCTCATTTGGAAATTTGCATGTCATTTGCAGCTAACTTTCCCCCAAAATTCGTTAGATCTAGCATATTTAGAATTATAAGAGTTTTGCCAGCATTGCTTTGAACCATTAGTTTGATCCTAAATTAATATTCAGGAACTGATTAAACCTACCCCTCCCCCAGATCAATAAAATCAATAGAGCTCACGAAGCGAAACAGTTTAGCTGTTTCAAATTACTTACAGCTCTAATTTGTTTTTAGTTCAAATTTAATTAATCAATAAAATATCTAATAAATTCAATAAGATATGGAACTTTTGTTCTTTACATCACTGTCATTTTCCTTACTATCGCGTAGGCAACACCCCGAATTCACTGACGTTTGAGGCTTTTACAGCTCAGCCGGCGGTGACTAGCTGGTGTTGATTCTGCAAATTCTATTCTTTCCCTCCTGAGCAGAATCTGCAGATTCAAGATAAGAAAAGAAGCTTCTTAAATAAAAGAAACACGGAGAGATTGTATGCAGTTCAAAATTCCACATAAGCGAAGTTTGCTATGTACGGCAATTTCCATGTCACTGCTCCCACTAACTGGTACCTCGCTAGCGCAAGATACGCAGGTAGAGGAAGTAGTCGTCACCGGATCGTTTATTCGCCGTAGTGAAGGCTTTACCCAGGCATCCCAGACTACTCAGCTGAACGCAGCTGATCTGGAAGCTCAGGGTACTCTCAACATGGGTGAGGTTGTACAAAACCTGACCTTCGTTAACGGTGCAGCGTCATCGATTACAAACACAATTCAGGGTACAGACTCACGCGAAACCTCAATTGACCTGCGTGGTCTGGGTGCTCGCTCGACTCTGACACTTCTTGATGGCAAACGTCTTGCCAGTGAGAACGTGAATGCTTTGATTCCCACAATCGCGATCCAGCGTATGGATATTGTTGCTGACGGTGCGGCCGCACTTTACGGTAACGAGGCGGTGGCTGGTGTGGTCAACTTCGTACCTTATAAGTCCTATGATGGCTTGAAGATCGATACCTACGCGGAACAGGATTCCCGCGGCGACTACGATCAGCACAACGTGCAAATGATGTGGGGTGGCGAAATTGGTGACCTCGATGTTGTACTCGCCGGTCAGTTCAGTCAGAACAGCCGTCTGGGTTGGGACGAAAGGAGCCTGTTGGCTAACTCTGGTCTTACCATTTCTTCCAATGCACCAGGTAACTGGTTTACTCCAGACCGTGATGAGAACGGCGCCTACACAGGCACTAACTCCCGTACTCCTGATCCTGCCTGTGCACCTGGATCTGCGCGAACAGCCTACACACCCAACCAGGTTGCTAACCCAACGGGTAACCTGCTCGGCAGCAGCTGTTTCTTCGATTTCGGTGATAACCGATCCTATCGTGAACCCACAGAAACCACACAGTTCTATGCCAATGCTACTTGGGAATACAGCGATGACCTGACTCTATCTTTCCAGGGATTCCGAACCCGACTTGCTGAGCTCACCTACACGTCCACTTCTAACCCAGGTAACTCTCGAATTGGTGAGCTGCCAGTTGTACGTGGTGAGATCCCAGGCAACCCATTCTGGGCGCAAGATGCTAATGGCAACCAGCTGTACGGTGTAGATGCCAATGGTGATGGTATCCCCGATCGTGGTACTGACGATCTAAACGGCGACGGCCTGGCGGACTACATCGTGGCGGGTATCACCCCTAATGGTATTCCTCTGCACGAAGACGTGACGCCTCGTACTCTTCGCCCAATCAATAAGACTAACCTACCACTGGCTGGTCACAGCGCGGATTTCGATAACCTGTCTGACAACGTGGACCATATTGCACGTTACACCTTGCAGGCCGATTTCACTGTGCCTTTTATTGAAGGTTGGGAAGGCATGGCGTCATGGACACGCAACACGCAGGAACTGATGTTCATGTCCAACCAGAACTATGACATCACTGAGATGATCAAGGGTCTAAACTGTGACGTCGCGAATGATCGCCAGAGCTGTTACAACCCATTCTTCGTAACGGATCCAGCCAATGCAACCGCAACTCATGTTATGGATGCTATCGCTGCCCGTGATCACGAATGGGAAATTCGTGACCTCGATGTAATCGACATCGTACTGAATGGTGAAGTTCCATTGGGCGGATTCGAGCTGCCCGGCGGACCGATCGGTGCTGCTATTGGTTACCAGTGGCGTGACGATTCCTACACCAACATTCCTTCACTGGTAGAAATTGCTGGTGACACATGGATTGGTAGTTCAGATCAGGAAGTTATCACTTCAGGTACACGTGAGATTGACGCGTACTTTGCGGAGTTCTCATTCCCTATTCTGTCTACTCTGGAATTATCTGCTGCGGTGCGCCGTGAGGAGTTCTCCACCGGCCAGGAATCTACCGACCCGAAATATGGTCTGACCTGGCAGGCGACAGACTGGTTATCACTGCGTGCTACTCAGGGTGAGGCATTCATCGCACCAACACTTGAGCAGCTGCTGGACCCAATTACCTGTGGTCTATCCACGGTAACTGACCGCTTCAGTGATTTCGACGCGTTTACCACAGCCTGTTCTGGCGGTAATCCGAATCTGGGCAATGAGCAATCAGAGTCCCAGCAGTTCGGTTTTGACATCAATTATGGTGACTTCGATCTTTCCGTGACCTGGAACGAAACTGATTTCCAGAACCGAATCATCGACACAACTGGTCAGGACATCATGAACTTTGATTTCTTTGCCTTCCAGCAAGCGACTGGTTTCGCTGGCGACGGACTCAGCGCCGACACCAAGCCTAGCCTGGATCAGCTGGTAGCGTGGATTAATAATCCATTGTCAAACAAAGACATCATTCGTGATCCAGGCGATCCTGCTACTATCCTGCAGGTAAATGGTCTGGGTTCAGGTAATGCGGAATCTGTGAAGGTAACTGCGTGGGATATTCAGGCTAACTACAATTTCAGTCTGGATAACATCGGTGACTTCCGCATAGGTCTGCAAGCTACCTATATCGACGAGTTCCTGTTCCAGTCCAAGCCAACCGATCCGATTGAAGACGGCGCAGGTCAATACAACGATAGCACTGGTGCTGCACCAGAACTGCCACAGCTGAAAGCTAACCTGCAGATCGGCTGGACACGCGGTAACCACTCCATCAATACGATCACTCGATACATTGATGATATGAGCCCTTATGACGGTCCTCTGTTCACTCACCTTGATGCCTTCGGCGGATTCGCCCGTCCTGGCGGCATCACCCAGACTGGCATTAAGGCCTGGGCCCAGGTGGACGCCAACTACACCTACCGCGGCATTGAGCTGTTTGATGGTGAGTTGTCATTCACAGTTGGTGGACGTAACTTGACCGACAGAGAGCCGCAGAGATCGCCAGAATTTGCCGGGGTATTAGGTGGATTGCAGGATCCGCTTAACCGGGTTTTCTATGCCAGAGCGGTCTACGATTTCTGATGAAGTTTATCTAGAAGTCTTTTACTTCAGAAAGGGCTCCTTAGGGAGCCCTTTCTTTTTGTGTGTCAGGAACGCAGTAGCTGACTATTGTTGACGCGACGTCAAAAAGAATGCCAGAACGAGCTACTTCCAGCTCAGCTGAGATTGAGCCGCGGGTTAAACCCCCAAATGAAACCAGGAAACAGGCCCATTAGTGTCAACGGGATTGCAGCCAGCCTATCTATTCAAACGACTGCAAGGTGAAGAATAAATTGTCTTGGTCAGTGAGTAAGAATACGAGGTTGGAATAAACCGCTTCTCCATCAATAACCAGCTCAGGTAATGTTAGCTCACCTGTTTCAGCGTCGAATGTCGCCATACCATCAACGGCTTCTTCAAGGGCAACGACAGACTCAGGCTGAGCCTGTACTACAACATCCGGCTCAGTAGCCTGTAGTTGCAGGGAAAGAGCCAGCAGGCCCTCGCTTCCTGCGTCGACTTTGATGTTCAGAAGACTTGTAGCTTCATCGAAATAGTTGACCGGTTCGTCACTGGCAGGTGGATCGACAGATTCGATGTCCATTGCCACTTTAACCACATTGTCACGATTGAATACGTTGCAGTTAACACTTAAACCATTGTAATTGATGGTTGGCACGGAAGGACTCACATCCATGGGCACCAGCCACTGATCGGCGATTATGTTAACTGTTTCCAGACCTTCTATGACTTCTCCAAAAACAACAGGTCTCTCATTAGCATCAAAGGCGTTATCGTTGTCAGCGAGGTTAATTACCCATTGCCCGCTGACTGTTGACGCGTCGTCGGCGCTACGCACCATACCTATTGTTCCATTGTCATTACGCAGACCAGTAGACTCTACTGATATCGCGGGAAGCGCATTGACAGGCTCTGGACCTGTTGAACAGGAATTATAGAAATAAGAACCACCAGATACCCAAACACTGGTCACCTGATGGACCATAGTAAACTGATAGTTTCCCGCCTCAATATTGGCAAGAAAATGTGCAACAGTAGCCGGAGCCCTGTCTTCGTGTAGCTCCAGGGTAAAGTTACCCAGATTGGACTGCACATTTACAATTGTGGCAGCAAAAGAACTACTGACAAACGAAAACAGAACAAGTGTCTGAAACTTTAGAATGAGAAGTTTGGATTTGAATGACATAGTGCTGACTCTTATTCTTTTCTACTATTTTCTACCGCTATTTATACGAGACCGGGCCGGAAACTCGTTCCATTCAGAACTATTATATTCGGGTATAAGCCCAAAATTGAACTAAAAGCATGGGTTAGATTTGGTAAGGACTATTGGTTCGGAAAATATTCCTGCTTGGATTTATACCAGCCAAACAGGCTATAGCGGGAGTCCTTCGCATAGGATTTAACCTGAGTAACCAGATGTAAGCGAGGAACCTTGAACATAATAAGAGTATTGAATTGAGGTGGCACTTTATGGACAGGCTTACCTTGTTTATTGCAAAAGGCGAAATTGCCTTCCCACTCCTTTTTCCAACCTTTGCTCAACCCTAAAACATGAGCAGCAATACGACCTTGCCCAGGGCTTTCATCCATATGGACAGAGAGATGATGATGCCGATCATAGCGTGAAGCCCAACTGCTCACTTCACGCCCGGAGTCATCGCCTGTAATGGCTGCCATTAGTCCCAGGTATTCCGAGCTATTAAAGTAACGGTATATCTCTGTCAGGATTCGAGCGTTATCAGCTGCCTGCTCCAATTCGGTAGGAATTGTGAATCGGCAATAGGCGAAGGAGAAATCGTTATCCTTCAAGGTTGCCATTTTTGGCACCAGCTTTTGAATTTCTTTGTCCGACAAACTCGCATAGTGTTGCGGGTCGAGAATTCCAACCTTTCCCTGGCTATTCATCTGACGATAATGAAACTCCCAGGGCACCTTATTTTTCAGACTATCATGCGCCGCCTCTGCGACATCCGCACAAAGCAGGTCACGTATAACGACGTAGCCTTTCTCCAGGTATTGTTGGTGTAACGCTGCCGTATCGAGTTTGTTAACTATATCCATCTTCGAAGAACTAACTTAATACGATCCAGCAAATATATGAATCAAAGCAACGCTTTAGTTGGTAAGTTCGTCACGCCGGGCTCTGAGTTGGGTGAGAATACTGGCGATTTGCGCAAATTCAGGAATCTCCCGGGTCATCTCTTCCATCTTGGCTTGCAGACGCCGGTACTCTGGCTCCAGAGTCGCGCGAATTGAACTATTGGTCAATTCAGTACCACGATTGAATTGGAAACTTGCCATGTTGTCAGCACGAGCTCGAATCATGAATTCGGGTTCGCATACCCGTACAGAAATATTCGAACCTGTTGGTGTTTCTTTGCGGCAGGTTATCTTGTAATCATCTTCATCGACATTAGCATTAAAAATCGCATAAAACTGATCTTCAGCTTCTTCGATGAATTGTCTCACTTCAGCCCGATTGAGCTCGGCGATTACAATCACCTCACCTTCATCCTCTTGAGCCAAGCTGTATAGTCCGGAAAAAGCAATCATTAGAACCAGCAGAGAGTGTTTCATAGCAATGTACTCCTGACTTCAGATGAAGTTTTATTCTACTCCTCAAATCTTCCCCCGGCTATTCCCGGGAAAGATTCTAACTGGCGGCGTCGGACTGCGCTGCTGCTTTATCTGCCTCGTACTGTTTTTCCGAGATTCGGCGCAACTGTTGCAGAGAAGTGAGATGGGCGTAGATCAGAGGCAATAAACCATTCTTACGCAGTTCCAAATACTCCTCGTCGGACAACTCATTAAGCTTCTGCTCATCGACAGTATAAATACCATCGATATTGTATCTTTGCCCATCAGTTCGATGCTGTAATTGCACCTGGTTAGTGGTTAACAATTCCTTATCCTTAAGAATCTTACAAATCTGAACCGTTTGTTCCCGCATTTGAGCCGCCTGTACCAGACCTTCTACCCGTGACTCCATATATTCTGTTTTCTCGCCATCTTCCTTGAACAGGGCCTGCCCTTCAGTCTCGCTGAGCAGATGACTGTCTTCATCTACCAGCACCACAAATTGTTCACGCTGTTCATTGGTAGCGGCTATGGCGAAAGGTGCATTGCCAAAACCCAGAGGTATTACCTGCGCACCATAGGGCTCTTCCTGGCAATACAGGTTTTGTCCATCCTTAAGCCCCATTATTGCCACGGAAATAAACTCCCCACTATCTTGATTGGTGACGAATACGAGAGGAAATTCAGCGGACAAGGTAAAAAAATCTCTACCAACGATCGGAATCAGGTTCTGTTCCTTATAGCGGGAATAGTCACCAGATTCGATAACTCGTAGTTTTGCATGCTTGTCTTTTTCCAGAGGTACGTGGTTCGTCATAGTGTTTTAGCCTTTTTAGCTCAATTTCCTGAATTGAGGCGCATGTTACCGCATGATCCGGTAAAAACAACATCGAGCTGCTCAGCTCTTCTGTGCAGGATGAATAGGCTAAAGACTTGATTTACCTCTGAAAGCCAGCTGCAACGCTGATTGATGAGGAGGATTTATTGTTGCCGTAATTTTCAGTGTTCCTCACTCAGTATTTCGACAAAATTACCGAAAAACTCATCCGCCATTTTCTTGGCCGTACCATCAATTAGTCGCGCCCCCAGCTGAGCCAGCTTTCCTCCAACATTAGCCTGTACGACATATTCCAGCGTTGTACCGTCAGCACCCTCCCTGAGCTTTACCGTAGCGCTACCCTTGGCAAATCCGGCAACCCCGCCCTGCCCTTCACCGTTAATGGTGTATCCATTCGGCGCATCTACATCAGTGAGGTTTACGCGAAACTTGAATTTCGCTTTTACCGGACCTACTTTTGCCGTAATTTTTGCAGCAAATTCATTATCACCTGTTGAGACAAATTCTTCACAGCCTGGCATAGCGGCCTTAAGAAACTCCGTATCATTCAGAGCAGCCCAGACTCTCTCTCGACTGGCAGGTATTAGTTGCTGCGCGCTCATTTCCATAGTTCGTGATTCTCCACAAGTGTGAGTTCGATACTAAATGATAACACTCGCGATCGAATGTGATTCTAAAAGCCGGCGATAAATGTCAGCACTCTATTTTTTGAAAATCTATAATGATCCAGACTATCAGCCTGAATCAAGCCCGTTGTAAGTAAGGGAAAGATAGGATTGCGTGGGCTGACGTGCCTGGTCCTCTGGCAGTCAGAATTTTCAATCAGGCACGCAGGAACAACGTCTGCACTGCTCTCGCAGACTCCAGGGAGTCACCAAAGCTGGCACCAGGTGCGTGAAACAGCCATGGCCTGAACAATACAAGTCGGTTGTATTTATAGGGTACAGAGAACGTCCTTTGCCAGAGCGATTCATCTATTCCCTCTGACTCCAGAAAATTCTGCAAATCCCTATTGGTGTTCCAACCCTGATCTGACAATGCTTCCACGGATCTTGGAATTTCTTCCAAACCGGTTCGGGTATGTTTCCAGAATGTGGTTCCTTCAACGTCAGGATGGTTTTTCGAAAGATAAACCACCCCAGCCCAACTGGTATGCACACCGCCATCAAAATGAATATGTTGTTTGAATCTGTCTTGCCGTCGAGTAAAGCGTATCCTGCCATTAGCATTGGTAGCGGAATCAATATTACGCTCATTGAGTAATGTGCAGAATGTTTTTCGAATACTCTCGGAAAGAAACGAGCCCTGTGTCATCACTCCAGCGTAGTTGCCCATCGCTTCTGACACCTTTAAAGAGGCGAGCGCCGTCTCTACAAGCTCGTCGGGGTTTGAATAAAAATCGTCTACTACTAAAAATCGATTTTTCAAAATGGATCACCTGCATGCAAACCATTTCTTCAGCCAGCATGCGACAACTAAGACCAATGATGTAGATTTCTGATAGTAGGCGAAGCAAGTTCATTACGACAATGCATCGCAACATTACGACACAATTACTTACAATGAGAAACAAGGAGAAATTTCAGGATACTTTTTGACTGATAGAATTCAAACTGAATTAAATTCCAGAATTGTGCTGTAAGAGCATATAAAAAGGAGACTTCTCAGGGCAGGAACAATACCAATTCACAAAATTTTCTTTGAAACGAAAACAATGGCATGTGAATTTGTTATACGCGCCTACCCTTCCAGGTTACCAACCGACGGCCTGGCCGTCCTTTCGATGATCTGAACCTGCACGGTATATGCCATTAACGGCATGATCCTGCTCGATACTTTCAACCGAGAAATCAGGCGCTTCCAGCGACGGGTCTTTGGTGAACAGAATTCCCTGGTAGCCACCTACTCTGCCGCCATTCACCGAGCGCACTTCATGACCTTTGGCCTCGAGTGAACGTCCCACAAGGCTATAAAGATTGTGTTCCAGAGAAAGCACGTTGCTGTTCTGGCTGTGAGTAAAACGTGCGGCGTCTGTTGTCATTTGGACATTCATGCCGTGATCAATAACATTCACCATATGTTGAGCATGAGTTTCCGGCTGAACGGAACCACCCATGTTACCGAATGTCATTAAGGGCTCGCCATTCTGCATCACCATACCAGCAATTATGGAGTGAAAGGGTCGTTTCCGTGGAGCAACAACATTGGGGTGCTGTTCATCCAATGAAAATGCTACGCCTCTGTTGTGGAGGATCATGCCATAGGGCGGAATGGTAATACCGCTGCCATACACAGAAAATATGCTATGAATGAAACTCACCATGTTACCCCAGCGATCAGCTGTGGTGAGATAGATCGTTCCACCATCCAGTCCGCCCTTTACAGAAGGTTCCGACGCTACATCCATATCGATTTTATTACACAGACTGCGCGCGTAGTTTTTGGACAACAATTGGTCCAGCGGCACATCTGAAAATAGTGGATCGGCGTTGTAGGCTTGCAAATCGGAATAGGCCAGCTTCTTCGCTTCTACCATGAAGTGCCAATAGTCGGGGTTTGATGGTCCAAGGGACGCAAGATCTAAATCATGGACTGGCGCGCACACTTCGAGAATATTGAGCATCTCCAGTGCCGCCCAACCCTGTCCCGGAGGTGGCAGCTGGAAAACATCATAGCCATGATAGTCTGTAGAAATCGGATCTACCCATTCTGACTGAAAAGCGGCCAGATCTTCATGGCTCATTACCCCACCTTCCGCCTGAATTTTGGCAACCAGGGCGTCTGCAATCTCACCTTCATAGAAAGCATCGCGCCCTTCTCTTTGAATAAGCCTTAGTGCGTCAGCAAGGCCTGGATTGCGGATGATGCTATACAAGGGTGGAACCTCACCATCATCGAGAAAGACTGCAGCTGAATCAGGGTCCCGCAGCAATTTTTCCTGCTGACTCACCAGATCGGAATGTCGACGTTCCGATTGGCCCCAGCCCTCTTCGGCCAGTTGCGCTGCACGCTCAAATGTTTCCTGAAAATCCATGGTGCCAAAACGTTTTAGCAATTCATCGTAGCCGGATACTGCGCCAGGTACTGTTGCGGCATTTACGCCCTGCCCTGGTATTCGCTCCAGCCCCAGATCTTTTTTGAAGAACTCTGGTGTCCATCCGGCCGGTGCAAATCCGGCAGAATTCAAAGCATAAAGTTTCTGATCCTCGGCGCTCCATACCAGGGCGAATAAATCACCTGCAAGCCCCGTATCATTCTGTGAGGTCACATCCAGAACTGCGGCAGCGGCGACGGCCGCATCGATAGCATTTCCACCCTGTTGCAAAATCTCCAGTCCAGCCTGGGCTGCCAGCGGATCACTGGTGGCGACAATCCCGTGACGGGCAATCACTTCCGATCTTCCCTGACCCAGCCAACCCTGTCCCCTGGAACCAGGGGCGGCAACAATATTGGCGGCGGGATTCGCCACCTTTTCCGAGGGAATGCCAAATGCATTATCCGACTGAGCGAACACAGGTGATACCAGCAAAGCAGAAATAGAGAAACAGATGGAGAGTCTTTTCATTGCAAGTCCTTAATGGGGCTCATTAGCCAAATGTTGAGCAAGCAGATCTTTTCCATAGTCATTACCATTTGGTGTTCTAATTATCGTGTGGATATGATCTCTGGTTGGCACACCTGGTTCGTTGATCATTGTGGTTCCTACCGGATTCTGGTGATCAAATTCGATCATAATTACCGGGCTCTGAACTCTGTAGTAGAAAACAGCATCATCGTCTGCCGTTCCAATCCAGGCAAACCAGGTGTCATCAAGATGAGCAGCAATCTCCTCCATGGTAACTGCAGCATGAGGATTCCGCAGATTTCCAACATAAGCTTCAATGAGATCCAGTAAACCCAGGCGCTGTGCGCTACTCATCTCTGAAGCCTTAAGACCTTCGTAATCCTGTACCTTATTATCCTGGTTGGCAGCGGCCATTGGGTAATTTCGGGTCTTTTCACGAGTAATGGTGGCAGTTGTTTGCTGGCTGGTATCCAGAGACTGCATCAGCGCCAGACCCAGATCCTGCTCAGGTTGCATAATGGTGTTACCAGCATATTTACCCGAAGCCGCTACAACGGGTTCCCCACCCCAGAATGCAGGTGTCATTACTACCTGATCTCCGAGCACAAAGAAATTGATAACCAGATGATGACCATCTAGTTGCCAACCCCAGGGCCCATCTGCTGATGGCATTCCCATCATGGTGAAATAGTATTTTTCTTCACCGTAACGTATTGGCTCGCCATTCAGTTCAAACAGAGTTTGTTCGGTACGCATGATTGCCCGAGTCTGCTCCAAACCTTTTGCACTTAAAGACACTTCCAACAAGTTCCAGGCTGCCGACTTCTGATCAGAATTCATTTCTTCAAGACTGATGCCCCGTCGAGGAAAAATACCGACATCAACATTTGACCAGTCTCGCCATTCGGGATCATCGATAGAAAAATGAGTCCGGCTCAGATCGATCGTCGACAGTGTATTCAGAAAATCCTGGGCGGCTTGCAGTATTGGTGCCGTGGATATACCGGTGGATTTAACAGGGAAGAGACCTTCAATCTTACCGGAAGAAATCGTCACACCGGAGAATGGTTCGCCGAGAGCACGGGCTGCTCCCCGTGAGAAATTGCCCTTCTGATCCAGCAGATTAGTTGGATACTGGGATTGGGAAATTGCTGTCCCCGCAATCAGCGCGGCTGCCAATAATCCACCGTAAGCTGTTAATTTATGGAGCCTTTTCCCCGGCTTTAACCCGTTATTGCTGATTTTTCTTATTATTTTCATAGCAGTATCCCGCCGCAGCCCAAAAGAAGGGTGTTCAGACGTTAACTGCAATCGCCGGGCGCTGCAAGAGTTGCTCAGCTATTCAGCCATCACCATTTCGAGGGTCTCGGCTTCCCGCCACCGGCTGCTACGAAGTCTGAGGAAGAACACAACGGCAATGGCAAAGATCATCACACAGAAAGCAATCCAGGCAACACGAGGACCGAGCTCAAATACACGAATGATGAAATACTCAGCCACCAGCATTAGCCAGTGCAAAGTAACAGAAGCCCACATCAACCAGCGAGTATCACCGGCCCCTCGCAGCACTCCGCCACAAACCTGAATTACACCATCGGCCACAGCATAGCTGGACAATCCAATCATCATAAACGCGGCCAGTTCACGAATTTCAGAAAAGTCTCCCTCAGGAGGTGCAAAAAACTCTACCAGTGGATAACGGAAAGTGATGTACAGCACAGCCAGTGTTGCCGAATAGCAAATAGCGATGATAAATCCGGCTGACATCACCTCACTGGTTCGCGCCATATCGCGAGCACCAACGAAACGCCCAATCAAACTGATCATGGCTATATTGAGGCCCACCATTGGAATAAAGGAAAGAATATCCCAGTTGAAAACTATTGCTGCCGCTGCTCCATGCACGACGCCGTAAGACTGGAACATGAGCAGGAACAAATTGAATGCTGCAACATTAAGAAATAATTCCATCCCGGAAGGAAAACCCAGCCGCAGGAAACGACGCAGTATTCCCTGATGGTAATGAAATGATTCCATCACTTTAAATTCTTCACGATGCTCTTTCTGAAAGTAGAAATAGAGAAAAAGCATCAGTGCAAAAACGGTCGCGATAATCGTGCTGATCGCAGCACCGGCAATGCCTAATGCTGGCAAACCAAACTTGCCAAATACCATGGCGTAAGCCAATGGAACATTAAACAGCAAACCACAGACGTCGCAAAACATCACAACTGTGGTTCTACCAATGCCCGCAAAATAGGAAGATACGCAGATCTTGGCCAGGGTGATCACCATGCCCAGCATCAGGATCTGATAATAAGTACGCTCGAGCTCAACCTGGACGGGGTCATGGTCCATTAATTCAAACACGCCGGAAACGGCGAGAGTGATGAGTGCAAGAATGGGCGCACTCAGTGCACACATGATCCAGCCCTGGGTTACCACTTTGGAACACTTGTCTTTTTCGCCTGCCCCCAGGTATTGAGCTGCCATGGCATTTGCATAAGAAAACAGGCCGGAGAAAAAACAGTAAGAGAAGAATGTCGCAACGCCGCCACCCAGGGCAGCAGCCATATGGGTGGGATCAATCTGAGACATGAAGTAGCGATCGGTAAAAATCATGAGCGCAAATGTGCCCTGGGAAACCACCATTGGCATGGCGATCCTGAAGAGCTCACGGAGAGTGGCCATGTTTATGTGCAGGCGCTCTAGCATGTCGAGTCCGGACTCTCGCACGCGGTCTGAATAGTCAGCGAAGCGAGTTCAGCGTATATAAAGAAAGAAGATTTAACGTCTACTTGCAGCTTGTCTCAGCAGAATGCTAGTACATTGCTGAGCTTACAAAGCGGCATCGGGTGCAGTGGAAATGAGGTTGGTACAGCAGCCAGAGACGGCGTGCATAGTAGTCAACTGGATAGGGAAAGGCAAGCCAAAAGCGGTTATGTTGTCTGAAGACGCAGTGGCTGGAGTTTGCCGTAAGTAAGACTTCGCCACAGCCATTCAGCTGGCCCAAAGCGGTAATATTTAAGCCATAAGGGACTAACTATTATTTGAAAAAGCCATATGGCAAAAACTACATAATAGATTTCCAGGCGCTCAAGCTGGCCGGCAAGACCCAGCCCCCATCCCATAAAGATAAAATTGCAGATAAGTGAGTGGGACAGGTAGTTCGTAAGCGCCATTTGCCCAACTTTCGCCAACATATACTGCAGCCAGCGAAGAAATCCCAGTTTACACATCAGCATGACCAGACCTATATAACCGATTGCCAGGGTCATACGACCAATATGGTAAGTCGGCCTCGTAAAATCGGTCCACTCAATACTGTATCCACTGGCAACAAAGGTTACCGTTTCCCAGGTATTAAGAGGCAAACCAATACCGAGACCTACTAATACCATCAAGCCGTAAGTTTTGAGACTCCTGGAAGCATCCAACAAACCCCATTTCAAAAATGCCATTCCCAGCAACATCATCGCCAGAGCGTCCCAGAAAGAGTTTCCGATAAAGCCAACTGTTTGCAGAATCAAATTAACAGTCGCGGAAAACATCACGATATCCAGATAACCTGACTGCATCATTTCCAGCTGCTGTTGGATAAGCTCCGGCGCCAGGAACTGTTGCTCCAGGTAGGCGTCATAGTCATCTAATGCAACCTGTTGTTCCGTTGAAAGCTCGGTTCCTACAGGTAGTGCTTGTACTTCGGCAGCCGCAGTACTGAGATTTCTGGCATCCAGGTGCAGACTTGTATTAAGTCCGGTAAGAAACACAAGTATTGCTGCGCTGCACAGGAGAAGCTTTTTTGCCTCCATGTGACGAAAGAAATACAGCAACAGGCCAGTCATCCCGTAGGCGTACAAAATGTCACCTAACCAGACCAGAATATAGGCATTGAATAGACCGAAGCACACTAATAGAAGTGTTCTTCTATAGTAGAGGCTCTTGACAGCTTCAGGCTCACTGTTGGGCTTGTTGAGGAATATCAACATCCCAGCGCCAAACAACATTGAAAATATGGCGCGCATGGAACCTTCGAAAAAAATATCCACTGTCATGAACGTGGCGAGGTTCGCTCCGCTGGCTGCACCATCTACCGTTGGCACGAGATACGCAGCAAAGGGATTGGCAAAGGCAATAATGTTCATCAACAAGATGCCCAGAAGAGCCACTCCGCGCAGGGTGTCTATGGATTGTATGCGGGCTTTTCCGGTGACAGGTGCCGCGGTTGATGCGGCCTCGGAGGCATTTACCCGATCGGCTGTAAGTGTTGAATCAACCATGATTTTCCCAGCATAGAGGTATTGAAATGCGCTGGCAATGTCTCCATATTCAAAGCCAGATTATTTTGACTATCTTGACCTTGGACCCGCTCTAAGGCGCAGAATTCCTCTATAATAGCCCTACGTGACCCATTTACTCAGGAGGTCCCAATGATTCAGGATATATTCGAGGCAAGATTGCTTATGCGTCGACGTTTTTTCGCCTCTATTCTAGGCCTGGTGGCCGGTTTGCTTGCGCCTTCCCTGAGCGCTCAATCCATAGACGATGTAACGCTCAACGTCTATAAGGAACCCACCTGTGGCTGCTGTGTTGGATGGATAGAACACATGGATGCCAATGGCTATTCATCAACCGTGCATCACCCCCAAAATATCAGCATAGTCAAAGCCGAATTAGGGCTGAAACCCGAATGGGTTTCCTGCCATACCGCTGTCACGGACGAAGGCTATGTATTCGAGGGCCATATTCCCGAAAAATTTATCGATCAGTTCCTGGCCAATCCACCAGAGGGAGCGCTCGGTCTGGCGGTTCCCGGTATGCCAATTGGCGGCCCCGGAATGGAAATGGGTGACCGATTCACGCCCTATGACATCTTGCTAATTAACAAAGATGGCACCCACTCGATATTTGCGAGCATTAAGAACGCTGACGAGCAGAGCTAAACTCAATTTAAACGCTTCTTCTGGCAAGTACTGCTAAACGGGCTGGCTAAGCCAGCCCATGTCAAAACCTTCTTTCAGTCAGGCTATCCCTTAGTGTAGCCGCACATTTTTCAGCGCCAGTTACTCTGAATGCTGGTGTTAATCATCATTCATAATCGAACATACTCTCCCTGTACTCTTAACAACTAAACAGCAGGTTCAAATGACGTACAAACACATTCTGTTCGATTGGGGCGATACTCTCATGGTCGATAACCCGGAATTCTCGGGATCCATGTATCAATGGCCGAAAATAGAGCTATGCGAAGGAGCAGCAGAAGCCCTGGAAGCTCTTTCCATAAACTACCAATGCCATGTAGCAACAAACGCAGCAGATTCCAACGAAGAAGACATCTGGCTCGCATTCAGGCGATGTGAGCTGGACCAGTTCATCAGCAGAATATTCTGTTTTAAATCTCTGGGATTTCAGAAGCCAAGCGCAGAATATTTTGCAGCCATTCAGGAATCATTGGCGTGTGAGAAAAAAGAGCTGTTGATGGTGGGGGACTCCTGGGAAAAAGACATGGCTGGCGCATTGGCTTTCGGGCTGGACGGAATTTGGGTGAATCCGGAGTCAACAAATGATTTGTCAATTCAAGTGCGGAGAATATCTTCGCTTGCTGATCTGGCTACTCTACTGAGAGAAACAGCGTAATCAGAAATCTCAACTACTGACATAGACCCAATAGATCAAAAACTCCTTCCTCACTAAGAACGCGGACGCCAAGTCTCTGATCCGAAACCCCATCATGCAGACGATAGTCGAACCGAAGTTGATCTTCTCCTTCTTCCGCTTCGAAATGACAGCGCTTGATTTGTTCATTGGATTGCAACTTTTCATCCAATTCAATCAAATGAGAGGAAAAAACAAACAAATTATTTTGCTTCTCTGACAAACCAGTGAGAATGGCCAGGGAAGCATCAAAAGCATCCTTCACATTAGTGCCTTTGAATGGCTCATCCATTAACGCCACCACGTTTCTTCCTTCAGCTATGGCCGTTGCCACAGCCTTTACCCTCAGCGCTTCTGCTCGAAAATAACTAACCCCGGAATACAAGTCGTCATTGAGAGAAATGGAACTGAACAGGCTGTCAATGGGAACGAACCTGAACTGCCTTGCTGGCACGCCCATACCCAGGTGAGCAAAATAGATTGCGATTGCGCAAGCTCGCAGATAGGTTGTCTTTCCTGCCATGTTTGGGCCAGTCAGGAACAACAATCGGGCTTCTTGATTAAGCTCAACAGGATTGGCTACTGCATTCTCCACATAGGGATGAAAGAGATCTTCAGCATGAATCGCCAGCGGTCCCTGTCCTATTTCTGGCAGTATAAAATTATTGGAGTCAGTGACATCAGCCATGGAAACTAGTGCGTCAATTTCATAAATAAGTTTCAGTAAGCGAAGAATCGCGAGTTTGTCATGGGACCTGAAATTCTGATCGAATCGCATGACAGTCCATGGTTTCATACCAGCAACATCTTTATCAGGAACCCGCAGTAAATTTGGCCGTAGTAGAATAGTGTTCATCTCCTCAACAAGTTCTCTGAGCTCTCCCGCCGGTGACGCCAACTCCTCTTGCGCCAGAAACCTGCGCACTGACCGAATAATTCCGCAAGTCAGTTGTACCCCTCTAATCATGCTCTGATAATGACGATCATGATTGAGCCATAGTCCAAGGGCACCGATACTGAACTCCAGGAACCCTTCCTGATCCACCATTAATAATATTTCCCGCTGATAGTTCTCCACACCCTGCACCCGATACGCCGGCAATTTTCTGAATGCATCACGATTATTGATAATGAATGAAATTGACTCCTGGGTAGTCTTGATTTGCCTGGCCGTCGACCAGGGTAATTCCATGCGCTGTCTGAGTATTTTGGCGCCACCTTCAGTCTGGGTTTGATTGCAAAAACTGAACAGGCTCCTGCCTCCCGCCACTGACTCAAAAATCTCCAGATCCCGTAATGTATGTTGATCCAACTCCAGACCACCACCATCAGGTGTTGGTCGGATCAATTCCTGGGTTTCCCGATCAAAACTCCTGGCGGGTCTCTTTCCGTGTGAAGTCCGCTGATGATTTCGGGAGTTTGGAAGGCCCGCAATTCTCATATCATGGGCGCTCCGACAGATTGGAGGGCAGCAGGTTGAATAGCTCCTGCTGTAAAAAGACACCCCAGGCTCAGGGTCGGCGGGCGTTGCCTGTTGAAAAAGTGACGAACTGCTGCTTTCACCATTGTATTAATTGAGCCCGGGGTGTAAATTAATCGCTAATTAATTAGCGATCCGCTAAAAATTTAACAGGTTTGGGTAATCTGTCAAGCACCTTCCACAGATAGCTCACTCATTGGAGTACTTTATGGTCAGCCAATCCGGACTGAGCCGTCGCGAGCGTCAGATATTGGACATCCTCTATAAACTGGAAGGCGGAAGCGTTCGCGACGTTCAGGATGCTCTGGATGATGGATCCAGTGATTCAACAATCAGAACATTGCTCGGTATATTGGTGAGCAAAGAAAAGCTCGTTAGAAAAGCGAGCGGCATGCGCTATATCTACTATCCTGCAGTGGAAAGAAAGCATGCCTCCAAGCAAGCCCTCGACCGAGTTGTCAGTACATTCTTTCAGGAGTCACCTGTGCTCGCTGTGCGCTCCTTATTGGAAATGAACAAGGGCAATATTACGAGGGAAGAAGTCGAACAGCTGGAAGAAATACTCAATAAATCCAAGCCCAAAAAATAGCTACTCAGGTGCTGACTATGTTTTCCGAATCACTTCTGAAAACTGAAAGTATGATGGAGACAGGCTTAGGTCTAGGCTTCCCTTTGTTGGACTTTTTTCTAAAGTCGATTTTCCTGATTGGCATTGCTATTTACTTCGAAAAGAACTTATCACCCTTCTTTAGCAGCGCTCAAAAGCGCCTGCTATGGCTGACCGTTCTGGTGTTGCTGACACTGCTACCCATGGCGTCAATAGTGATGCAGCAGATACTGGGGAAATTTCAACAGGCTCCAGATCTGACGTTGATTGATATTGTCGTGTCTCCGGAGGCCAACAACTTCATCAATACAGAGATTCCACTGAACAATAGCTGGCTGATATTGCTGGCGGGAATCTACGGCCTGGGGGTTATTCTAAATTGGCTGCGATTAGTGGTTTCGCTGAAGCACACTGCCAACATTCGATCCACCATAGTCTTTGATGCACCTGACGAAGTCATGAGTATCCTGAAGAAGCATTGCCAAAGGGCAGGTATAGATCGCAAGGTACGATTGGGTAGCAGTCCGATTGTTCGATCTCCGTTAACTTTCGGCACAATTAAACCAACGATAGTGGTGCCATCACCTGCATTTTATGAGGATGAAGAATTACTCAAGAATATTTTGATCCACGAGATCAGCCACATCAGAAGATTGGACAATTTAACCTTCTTAATTGTATTCGTACTGGTATCACTTAACTGGTTTAACCCACTGGTTTGGTATGCATTGAAAAAATTAAACCTGGAATCAGAATTTGCCTGTGATGATGAAGTAATATACCTGCATGAACGCCGGCATGAATTTGCAAATCAGCTGGTGACACTTGCTCGCTCAGGATTGGACAGATTTGATGCTGCTCTGGCCAGCAAATCAATCATACCCAGAGGCCAATTGACTCTGAGAGTCGAACATATATTGGAAGGGAGCTACAAGTCGAACTTTGGAAGAAAACATTCAAGCCTGATTCCTCTGAACACGCTGATTATTTTATTTGTGTTTATGAGTGCCGGAAAGCTACTCGCGATAAACGTTACTGACGACTATGGTTCAGAAAACCTCAGACTAATCTACTCTGAATTACCCATTTACCCTGATAAAGCATTCGAGAGAAGAACAACTGGTTTTACGCAGTATTCATTTCGCGTAAAGGAAGACGGGCGCATCGATAATGAGAGCATTCAGCTATTGCGCTCCGATCCCAGCTTCTTATTTGAAGATGCTTCAATCACGGCACTCAACAGTTTTGTCTTTGCACCTCGCAAAGTGAACGGCCGACTGGTGTCAACATCGGACGTTCACTATACATTTAATTTTGACATTCGAATCTGACTTATTCAGCAAGACAAATCTAATCCAGATTCTGCGAATACTTTAATAAATTAATCTTACGATCAAATCTCGTTACGCTGCGCCGCCTGATTGATGAAATCCGCTGCTCTGAACGCTAACGCCATGATCGTCATAGTGGGTTGTCCACGACCTGAAGTAACCAGTGAGCTGCCATCGCAAAGAAACAGATTGGGGACGTCGTGAGTGCGATGATAGGGATCAATTACTGAAGTTGACGGATCAGCTCCCATTCTGCATGTGCCCAGAAGGTGTACATTACCTTCCTGACCATTCTCTGGATAAAAGCCAATAATATTGGATGCGCCAGCAGCCTCCATCAGTTCAGTAGTCTTATCCAGAAACCATTCCATGGTGGACAGGTCATCGGGGTGATCCATATAAGTACAACGAATTGCAGGACGGCCCCACTTATCCTGAACGTTGTCATCGAGTGTAATATTATTACTGTCCTGTGGAAGAGATGTGGTATGTCCATCAAAGGCAGCAACATGGGAAAACTGATAGGCCAGATTACGCTTGTACTCACTGCCCCAGCTCGGACCGCCGAACATCTCACCACTCATTAAAGCAAATCCCATAGGAGTGCCGCGGGATGGATGGCGGGCGTCTATGCCACCACCTCCATAGAAGCCCAGCTCTGGATCAAGTTCATAGAAGTCGTGAACCACCCGGGTAGCTGGAATACTCTTGTAACCATTAACCTCCTCTGGAAACATCCCCATCACGGAAGTGTAACCATTGAACATCAGGTTTCTGCCAACAAAGCCTGAAGAATTTGCCAGTCCGTCGGGGAATTGACTTGATTCAGAAGAAAGCAGGAGTCGAGGAGTTTCCGCACCATTAGCACAAAGCACTACTGCTTTAGTACGTTGCGCTTGTTCGTTACCATCGCGATCGAAATACAATACCTCTGTCGCTCTGCCTTCCTCATTGGTTTCAATGCGGTGTACCGTACTGTAAGTACGAAGCTCACAATTCCCCGACTCAAGTGCTATCGGCATCATGGCAACCAGGGAAGACGACTTTGCATTAACTTCACACCCAAAACCATTACAAAACCCGCAATGGATGCAACCAGGCCTGCCGTTGTGAGGCTGAGAAAGAATCGCAACAGGCGCCGGATAAGGAGTGAGCCCCATCTGCCTAGCCGCTCTTTCAAGAAGAACATCTGGCCCCTTTATTGGCATGGGCGGGCAAGGATAGTCGCGAGAGCGAGGAGGATCCCATGGACCCTGCAAACCAGAGAGCCCTATCTCCCAGTCCACCTTTGTATAGTAAGGTTCCAGGTCTTCATAGCTTATCGGCCAGTCGACAAAATTAGTCCCCTCAATGGTGCCTCGAACAGATGCCTCCATAAAATCAATTGGGCGGAAACGCCAAAAATTGCCGGAGAAATGCATGCTGCTACCACCCACGTTGTGGGCGTAGCCGCAAACCGACTCTCTTTCTTCAGCCTCATCGTTTTCAGACTTTCTAAAGGTTTGTGGGTAGCCTTTTGAAGCGCCCCACATATGATCGCCATTATGATCCAGCCCCCATTCGTCATGTGTAAAATCCGCTGCTTGCAGGTGGGGTCCCTGTTCCAGCACAACAACCGAGTGTCCGGCAGTGGATAGTTCTTTAGCCATAATGCCGCCAGCCGCTCCGGAGCCGATAACAACGAAATCGACTTCATCCCTGGTAGGAAAACTTGCTTCAGCCATTACTACTCACCCCGCTCCATGTAATCTGCATCATAGAAACCGAAAGGTGGCGCCCAGGCATTCTGGTGCTGCATGCCGACGATGTTGTTGCCGACACCATCGCGATTGCCCCCATATTCGGGTAGAGAAAAAGTACCCGCTATGGTCAGGTAACGTACTGTGTTAAAAAACTCGGAAGTTTCAATTTCCTTGAGCAACGCATCCTGCTGGCTGCTATCAAGCAGGTGAAAGAAACTCTCACTATGTTGCGTCGCCACTTCATACTGGAGTTCCCGCAAGCCATCACGCATTGCTGCCAATATTGGTTCTCTCACAGGATCACCCAATACATTGTCCATAAAATAAATTGCGCCAGCCTCGGTGGCACCTGGCGAGTCATCACTGGGAATGATTCGTGCCGCAATTGCGGAAAATTCTGCAGCTTCATCGGCAGTGAGATTCTGAAATTCTGCCTCAGCTAAACGTGCTTCATTGGCTTCACGACAGGCTGTCAGGATGGCCGGCATACTGAGTACAAGTAGCGAACCTTTAGCTACTGAAGCAGATGAGGACAAGAACTTACGACGGTTAATTTTTGCTTCGGACAAGGTAACCCCCTGATGAAACTACAAATACGCGAGGTCGAAAAACCCTAAGTCTAGCATGGATTTTTTTCTGTCCACAGGGTCACAGTTACACTGACCGAAGGTATTGCCAGAGCGAATTTTGTTTTATATTGAACTCAACCGCGAGACACCAATACCAATAATGAACAGGTCAAACGGACTAATTTGTGAAGTGCGAATTCCACCCCACCGCTCCCGCTGCAACAACCTGCGATAAGTGCGAAGCACCCTTATGCGGATTTTGCACAAACATACTTGGTGAGAAGACTTATTGCGAAAAGTGCGCGGATGAAGTTCAGCTGGAGTCTTATGTAGAACTTCGATCCAGTACTGGATCTGGCCAGGTGGATTCACTCCTTGCTGAAGCTGAATCAGCTATTGCTCAAACACTTAGGACTGAACCAGAGGTCCACCACAATTCGGGTTCCAGAGAAAAACTGCACATAAGTCTTGTCCTCATCTGCTGTGCAATTATCGTCTATCAGATAGTTGGCTCATTCAGCAATCAGTCCATGTTGAGCCCGCAACAAATCCTCGCCGAAGACAGAACTCGAAACCAGATAGAAGCTTGTATGCTGGTTTTCTGGGAGATCGCCGAAGAATTGAGCGCCGGCCGAAGCCCAGCTGATTCACTTCGCTGCGAAGACACCGGCCTGCCCTTAGTCGTGGCAAACGTCAACGGCGATCTGCGAATCAGTCATCCACGCCCCGATCTTCTGGGATTGACTGATATCTACATCACCCGCAGCAATCCCGTCCCTATACTGGTTGAATGATGATGTCGTCAACTTGCTCAAGTCGAATTCATAATCAGAAGGGATTCACACTCATGGAACTTCTCTCCACTACGGCGATCCTGGGAGTCCTCTTGAGCCTGGCAGTGCCTTACATGCAAAGCTACACGGTTCGCGCCCAGGTAACTGAAGGTCTGCTGCTGCTGGGAGAACTGCGTCGTCGAGTAGAAACGGAATTCTATGAACGAGGTGCTCTGACGAACAATATTCCCGGAGCACCTAGCCCCAATGGCCAGGCTCACGGTGGGCCCTGGTACACCTATGAAAATTTGTTCGGTCAATCTCACTACATGTGGAGTCGAATAGAATTTCAACCAAAAGGCCCAAACAAGGTTATTGCCCTGCGAGCTCATAGACGACCAGAATGGTTGAACTCGGATATTGGATTGCATATGCAGATACGTGTGGAAGACGATGGTTCTCTTTCCTACCGCTGCACCGTGAACAATACGCAGAGCCGGATAGATTTCGTCCCTGCCAGTTGCCAGGACGGCAACGTCAATGACTGGGTAAGCTGGTAATTCGAAGTCAGCCGATTTCGCTATCTGCTACTGATACTTTCTCTTACCTCTTCCATCCTTGCTGCCCGCAACATATTTGCCAAAGCATAGTTTCCTTCGTGACAGGCAAATTCATAAATAGCAGCATCCAGTTTTGAGAAATGGGTGATGGCAGTAATCTGTTCGACAAAGACTGACGGATCTTCCAGGGTATATTCATATAGCATTGCGTCCTGCCCGACCCTCGTAAAGCGTTCAGTAAGGATCATATTTTCAGCACTGCCATAAGCCGCGTTGCGGGTGAATACAGCGGCCATTTTCGAACTAAAGTGGCGGGACTCTACTACCAGTGTTTCTCCTTCCCAGTGTCCTCTGGAACTACCGGTCCAGGACTCGATACGGCGATCCAGGAAAGGACGGTTGTCCAGAGGAATTATGCGGGGGTCATTTCCCAGTTCTGTATAAAGAACAACATGGTCCTGAGTTTGAACAATTTGAATATTGTTATTGTAAGAATTAGCTTTGATGTATGGGCCGGTGGTTTGTGGAAACAGCAAACACCTGGATGCCAGGCCAAAGTCTTCTGGCCTGTCACAGGAGATTGCACCAAAAGAAATTCTCACCGGGCGGTCAGCAATAACAACCAAACCATCATTACAGGGATTAGAAGGCGGTGGTGAGCGCTGTGTTATCACACCGTTTTGAGTCGTTGGAACACGCCCGTCTTGCGGATAGACGATCAGAGATGTTCGGGTGTTTGGAAAAGGCTCATCATAGTAAGACCAGAAACTGTTGTAAGCACCTGTATCATTCGTAGGAATTTCCAGGACCCGTTGCGCCACATTTTCTTCCCGCTGCCGGCGCCGCTCTGGATTCGATTCGAGACGAGCAAACTTGGCATCCAGCTCTTCTTCCGTCAGAAATTCCCGACCACCAAACTGTGACGATCGCTCCAGCGGTGTAGAGTCATTAAAATTCCACACTCCTTGAAAATCCGGATGCCCATGTTCCGTTAGAGGCACTCGGTAGGATTGTTGTTCTGCGGCAACGAGATCTGAACTCGACAACAGTGAGAGTAGAAAGAACAGAGAGCACAGACCTGCAACTACCAGTTCAGTGCGTACACTACCTTCTGCCTTACACACTTTGCAGTTGCGGGCGTTGCTGCAAGTGATCAGTGATGGATTCATAGGCAAGGGCAAACTCCAGGACCCTCCTGTCATCGCCATATCTACCCATTATCTGCATGCCCATTGGCCGGCCCTCGGCGTCAAAGCCAACAGGAACATTAATGACCGGCAAGCCTCCGAGACTTCCAAGTATCACTACTTCCATCCAGCGATGATAGGTATCCATCGCTCGCCCATTGATTTCCATCGGCCAATGCTGAGTCTTGTCATAAGGAAAGACTTGCGCAGTAGGTAAAACCAAAAAGTCATACTGACCGAATAACCTATCCAGTTCCCGGTACCAGGCCTGGCGGATACGATTTGCGTTGGATACATCACCGTCTGTAATTGAGAATGAATGCTCAACTTCATATATCAGCTCAGGTTTGAGCAAAGATTTAGTTTGTGGATCGTCATAGTAACGTCTTGAGCTCCGCCCTCTCCCCGAGTGCCGCAGACTGGTCCAGCACAACCAGAGATCATTGAGATTAAAGAGCGGCAAGGTATCGTCGACCATGGCTCCAGCATCGACTACAGATTGCAGGCTGGACTCACATAATTCTGTGATACCTGGCTCCATGGCCAAATAGCCTCCCAGATCTCCAAACCAGGCCAGCTTGACTGAAGAAAGCTGAAGTGGCGCCAGATCATCACCAATTTTGCTGGCAGCAATAGTATTCAACAGGGCTATAGTGTCCGCTGTATTTCTTCCCATGGGTCCTGAAGTAGACAACGGCCTTGGCTCAGACTCAGCACCACTCATCAGATTTACGCTGGGCCGAAACCCAATCACATTGTTGAATGCTCCCGGATTACGCAGAGAACCCATCATGTCGCTACCATCTGCCACAGGTAGCATGTGTGTCCCCAAACCGGACGCGGCACCGCCGCTACTGCCACCGGAAGTCAGAGCTGGATTCCAGGCGCTACCTGTGGCACCGAACACTGGATTATAGGACTGAGAGCCCAGGCCAAACTCGGGAGTATTAGTCTTGCCTATGAATACCACGCCAGCACTACGCAGCTTGGCTGCGAGAGCACTGTCCTGTTGTGCAACCCGATCCGCGAACATCAAAGAGCCACTGGTGTAAGGTAATCCAGCTACCGCCTGCAAGTCCTTTACGGCATGAGGGAAGCCGTGCATCCAGCCCTGGTTGTCGCCCTGCGCCAGAGCTTCGTCTGCCCGTAAGGCTCGCATTCTTAGGATTTCATCGTCAGGCATGCTCACGATTGCGTTATACACAGGATTGTATTGATGGATATGCGTCAGATAGGCGTCCATCACTTCGAGACAGCTTACCTGTTTATCCTGGATCGCCCGCGACAAGGTCAGTGCATCCATCGACACAATATCTGCCGGCAGGCCTGCAGCGAAAACAGGTTGGGTCAGAGCCCATGGAGTAGCGAGCGCCGCGCTTAATCCAACACTGCTCCTTAGAAAGTCTCGCCTCTTCATAGTGCCTCCCGTTGTTTATTTTTAGGCAATCAGGATGTGGAATATCCCATGAGTTGGTGTCCGTCCGGCACCTTCTCCGGCTCGTGTGTTTTTATTATTCGTTTTTCCAGTTAAGAATTTACCGTCACGACAGAACCAATTGGAGATTGATTATTCATCAACTCGACACAAATGCCCAGCTTGTCTATGCTGGGCTCAATCAAATTTTTCCGGGGAGAATCTCAATGATTCATGGGATCAGACTGCTGACCTCACCACTTGTGATAGTACTGACATGCATAGTGCCGCTGAGCGCAAGCAGCCAAACCATCAGTGAAGACGAAATCCGTGAGCTCGTTAGCCGGTTAGAGCTTGAAAGCTACAAGGCGACGATTAAAGGCCTCACACAATTTGGGGATCGCCGACAAGGCACAGAGCGCAATCGCCGCGCCGTAGACTGGATAGAACAGCAGCTACAATCCTATGGTTGTCCCACTGGCAGAGTCGAATATGTGTTCGATCCTGAGCCGCGTCCGCCGCGCATTCGACGCTCCCAGGCAAATGAGTCAATTGAGTTCTACACAAGAACTGGTGGTCGCGTTGGACGCAATGGCAGTGGTCCAGGAGGCTCTTCTATCTACGGATATCGTGTTCAGACGGGTGTAAATCGCGACCTGTCCGCACAGCCGGATGAGCGGATCAGAGAGCTGAATCTGGAAGAACCGGAAAACGGACCACGCTCAGAAGTCTATTGCACCAAGGTAGGTACGACACGCCCTAACGAAATGTACATCATCGGCGCCCATATGGACGGACATGGAGTAAACGAGGCGGTCAACGATAATGGTTCCGGCACGGCTATAGTCATGGAGCTTGCACGGATTTTTAGTTCACCAGATGTGGAAACTGACGTGAGCATTCGCTTCGCTCTGTGGAACAACGAGGAAACCGGACTCAATGGAGCCCGCGCCTATTTTGATCAACGACGAGAATTACAGGGAATAGAAAGCCCAGCAGGCTCCGGAGAGTACCCCGAACCGGTCTGGCTTGGCATGGTGCAGCACGACATGATGCTATGGGACCATGGAGCACCCAGCTCCGATGGAATTGTAAGCAGAGACCAACGACCGGAGGCTGACGTCAACATTGAATTCCAGTCCGTGTCAGAGCTTGTTGACGAATCCATGCGCCTCGCTTTTTTCTTCAAGGCTGCAGCGGATAACTACACCACAGACTATCCAGCAACCGTTGGCCCCCACATGACTAACACGGATTCCAGTGTGTTTATGAACACCGTGCCTTCCATCAGCCTTCGGGAAAATGAGAGAGGTGCTCACACTGGTGCAGGATGGAATCCAACCTGGCATACACCCCTGGATGTGTGGACCACATTTACGGACGACGACTTCAGACTTGGATTGAATGCTGCACAGATCACATTGTCAGCAATGGTCCAGCTCGCAGGTACCAGACTGCTTCCCTAGTCATTGAATCAGTTGATGAACTGAGGACTCAATTGCATTCCACACCGCCCGAATGCGCGGAGTAAATCGGAGATCAGGGTGGGTGAGCAACCATAATTCACTGCGAAAATCAGAAAGTGCAAACAGTCTTCTCATTCTCTCTTCGCATTGATCGGAAGGGAGCAGTGCAAGTCCGACTCCTGTTGCCGCAAGAGCAGCCATGGTCGACAGGTCATTGCACCGAGAAACAACCTGCTGGCTATACTGCGTCTCCAGCCAGCTGAAAACAGGCAATCGCAATAACTCGGAATCCGCCCCGATTAAAGCGTGATTGCCGATTTGCTGTAAATTTTTAGGAACTTTTCGTTCTCGCTTGCCGGCACATACCCACCATTGCAGCTCAGTAAGACGCTTACCAACCAGCTGTTCGGGTGGCCTGGTAGTGGCACGTAGAGCGATATCTGCTTCTCGGCGAGCAAGATCAAAATCACTATCTCCTACAGCTAACTCGAGGACTAAATCCGGATGTTGTTTGCGTAATTTTTTCTGAGCGACCGGCATCACTGTGCGGGCAAGATTAGGTGCTGTGGTTACCCTCACCTTCCCAGAAACTTCGAGATCTCTGCCAGTGAGTTCCAGTTGAATTTTATTTACTGATGCATCCACATCTCTGCCGAGAACTAACATTCGCTCACCAGCCTGCGTAAGCACGTAGCCATGGGCATGTTTTTCGAATAAGCGAACTTGCAAATCTTCTTCCAGAGCCGCCAGTCTTCGAAAAACGGTAGAGTGATTGACGGCTAGCATGCGGGCGGCTCCGGCAAGGGTCCCGGTTTCGGCTATCGCAAGAAATACTCTGATATCGTTCCAGTTCATGTTTGCATTTTTGCAAATTAATTTTTCCTATTTTGCTAATTTATTTGTATTTTTGCAATTATTAAACTGCATCCATCACTCAATCAGAAACAGGAGAAATGTGATGGAAACTTATGAAAGATACGGAGCTACGATAATGAGAATTGCGCTGGGAGTAGTTTTTCTTGCACACAGCGCTTACTTGAAGATTGTGGTATTCACTGTCCCAGGAACAGTTGGATTCTTCGAATCCCTGGGACTGCCTGCTATTTCAGCCTATGCTGTCATGTCTGCGGAAATCATCGGTGGTACCTTGTTGCTGTTGGGAATTCGGGTTCGAGAAACCGCAGCAGTTCTTGCCCTAGTGGCTCTCGGCGCTACCTGGACCCACTGGGGAGCAGGCTGGGTTTTCAGCAATGAAGGAGGCGGTTGGGAGTATCCACTGTTCCTGGCAGTGAGCTGTGTGGTTCAGGTACTACTGGGACCTGGTGCGCTGCAGGCCCGAATTCCGAGCAAGCTTGGTACACCGAGACTCGCATGATCAGTTCCTATCATGCTCATATTTATTTCAACGTTGAACAATACTCAGAAGCTCGTGAATTGCGCAGGCAAATCGCGGGCTTGTTCAACTTGCAGGTAGGAGCAATCCATTCGAAACCTGTCGGACCACATTCCAAACCAATGTTTCAGGTTCTTATCCCACTGGGTGAACTCGACAAAATTATTCCCTGGCTTATGGAAAGCAGAAACGACTTATCTATTCTGATTCACGGCGTGTCGGGAGACGATCTGTATGACCACAGCCAACTGCTCATTTGGATGGGCGATCCCCTTCCCTTGAATTTAGATGCACTTCAATAGCATTACATGCCTGGCTGATAAATTGGTGATTTAGACCAGACTTTTAACTTCCTCACCAACTAGAAATCTAATTATTCTATATATTTCAAGCGGTTACATACTGGCATATAACATGCATCAAGTTAGATATCGGGCATAGTTATGTCGGAAATCAATCTGATTGGAGCAATTGCAATGAAACTGTACGAAGATCGAGAAGATAACCCACTTGTTATCAAGGCAGTGGTGATTGTCGTGGTTGTATTGTTTGCCATTATCGGACTGATTGGTCTGATACTGCCAATCATACCTGGCATACTGTTTTTAGGTCTTGCTGCTTTGCTTCTGAGTAAGGTGTCCTCGCGATTCTCTGACTACCTTGATGAGAATCTGCTCTGGCAAAAGCTACGACGTAATGTGGATTCTGCGAGACTGCTTTCCTGGGGTGAAAAAGTACGAATAGGTCTTCTATGGACTTTGCGCGAACTGGTGACTGGTATTGAAAGATTGTTAAATGCCATTAGCCGCGATCGCAGAAAGTAGCATGCCTACCCGGCAATTCTGCATGTCTCATAGCTGGATGAGCACCCATGATTTGATCATGCGAACTGCCATCAACTACGGTCATTCGTCATTGAGAAGCAGGAGGAAGAATTCTCACTTCAGGGTGTTGTGGCGTAGCCCATTCGTGGCAGAGATCAGCGACGTACTGCGGAATCTCCTGCTCCACCAATTCAGCCGGAATAAAAATATCCAGCGCTGGACGTTTTTTACCTTCGCCGCCTGGATAATAAACCTGCCACTCGTCCATGCGACGAACTACTTCGACTTCTCTACCAAACACATCCAATCGCATCTAGAATTCCAACGCCTTTGTATCCCCCATCTACCAGGTACGTAGCTGCTAAAGCCAAACTAATGGGATGACTTTTACTTTTCTCATCCTGTTCAGTCACTTAGAATCCTGATACTCGACTGAAAATACCAGGGTCAGCCTGGCCACAAAATGAAAAAACGTCGAAAACAAACCGGTTTTACGCTTCTTGAACTGCTAACGGTAACAGCAATATTGGGCACTCTGGCCTCAATTGCTATACCCGCTTATCAGCAGTACAGCCTGCGAGCACGTTTCTCGGAAGCAATACTGGCCACCACTCCGTTTAAAAATGCAATCGAAATCGCGGCGTTTCGCGGCGGGCTCTCGACTCCTGCACAATTCAATTCCGGTCAGTACGGTATTCCAGATATGATCTGGCCGCTATTCGGTGGCAATCAAAACCAGCTGGTTGGTGTATTCGGAGGCAGAATAATCGTTATATGGTGGTTCGACGGCTCGCCGCTCTCTGGTCACACCTACACCATGGAGGCATTAAACCACGAACCTCCAATTCGATGGCAAGAAGGTGGCAGCTGCTTTTCAATGGGTTGGTGTTAATCCACATTCAGTAATGCCAGAAGATTCGCTAACTTCACTCAGTACACTGGCTTATAATAATGTTCAGTAATTTACTTAAGGTTTGGTAGTGACACCACTTAGAAAAGAGCGCGGATTTACTTTACTGGAACTGTTAACAGTCACAGCGATACTGGGGACTGTGGCCTCAATCGCCCTACCTGCGTATCAGCAGTATAGCCAACGGGCGCGGTTCTCAGAAGCCATCCTGGCGGCAACTCCTTTCAAGAATGCCGTTGAAGTAGCTGCTTTTCGCGGTGTGGTTAATTTTCCAGGCCAGTTCAACTCCGGAACTAACGGAATACCCGCCATGACCACGCCTTGGTCGAATCCATTGCTCAGCACTTTAATAGGAGTATGGGGTGGCACGATCTACGTTCGGTGGTGGCCCGATGGTACGGATCTCTCGAATGTGACTTACACTCTGACCGCGATGAATGCCAACCCTCCCATAGAATGGGTGCAAGGTGGCACCTGCCTGAATTACGGTTACTGCTAGCCCCAAATAGGTGCCAGAACGACCCCGAATTTTGCCATTTTAGTGGTCATTCCCTGGGAAAATGATGCGCCGTGGGATATTTGCAAATTTGCCGATTTTGACCGTGATATTCCTACATTTAGGCAAGCTTTAGCGGCATTTTTCCACGATCTGGCTATACAGCCTGGCAGATGACATCTCCAGATAATGTCTGGAGTGGAAATTCTTATGCAAATTTGCTTTTAAAAGCCCATTTTTCAGGCATTTGCAGTGGACTTTTACAGTTTTGAAATTTATTCTAGCCGCAAGGCTTTACGTCCATAATTCGAGCATTTTCTTTCTTGAAATCATGGATTTAAGACGTGGGCTCCGATTAGGGCTTTTCAGAGCTCAGAAAATCAATACTCTAAAGGGGAAGTAAATGAAACAACGACCTAACCTGGCGCGTAGGGTGCTCCCTGCTGCCATTGCGCTTGGTCTGTTGGCCCCCGCAGGTTTCGCACCTGTGGCTTATGGTCAGCAAGCCGACGACATCGTTGAAGAAATTGTAACCATCGGTTCACGTCGCCCTGCGCGAAGTGCTTCCGAGTCCTCAGTGCCAGTAGACGTGATCAGTGGTGACGAATTCGTCAACATGGGTTTCGCCGATTTGGATGAAATGCTGAGAACAACAGTGCCTTCCTACAACGTAACCCGTCAGTCTATTTCTGACGCGGCAACGATTGTACGTCCAGCAACACTGCGTGGACTGCCACCAGATAACGTTCTGGTTCTTGTCAACGGCAAGCGTCGTCACCGCTCCGGTGTAATCGCCGAGCTTGGTGGCTCATTGGCTGCCGGTTCACAAGGTGCTGACATTTCCGCGATCCCTGCGCTGGCTTTCCAGAACACGGAAATTCTGCGTGATGGTGCTGCCGCACAATACGGTTCAGACGCCATTGCTGGTGTAATTAACTTCAACCTGAAGGAAAACTCTGACGGCTTCACATTGGAAGCTCGTACTGGTGAATTCGGTGAAGGTGACGGCCAGTTGACTCAGATCATGACCAACTTTGGTCTGCCACTGGGTCCAAATGGTTTCGCCAGCATCACTGGTTCCTGGATGGAGCAAGATCCCACATCTCGTTCTACCCAGCGTACTGACGCGGCAACATTGATTGCCAGCGGTAACCCAACTCAGCAATCTAGTATTCGACAGCCTTATGCACAGGTATGGGGTGGTCCTGAGTACCGCGATAACTGGAATATCTTTATTAACTCAGGTATCCAGGTAAACGACACAACTGAAGTCTATGCCTTCGGTAATGTTGGTGCCCGTGAGACAGAAGGTGGATTCTTCTACCGTAATCCAAACTCTCGTAGTGGTGTGTACACAAATGGCACAACTCGCGCCATCGTTGACACCAATATCGCAGCCGGTCAAACCGGTATCACGTCCAACTGTCCTGCGCTAACCAGCCCAGGTTCCGGTGGTAGCGGAACGCTTCTTGATCCAACAGCGGTAGCGGATGACTTCGCAGCACTAAGCTCACTGCCAGATAACTGCTGGGTAATGAACCAGGTAGTTCCTGGTGGTTATACACCTCAGTTTGGCGGCACCATGAAAGATGCCAGCCTTGCAGTAGGTGTTCGTGGCGAGCTTAGCGACGACCTGACCTATGACATTTCAGGTACCTTTGGTCGCAACAAAGTTAACTTCTTCCTGAATAACACCTGGAACCCATCACTGGGCCCAGATGGTTTCGTGAACGGCGCGCTGCAGCGTGACTTCGACATCGGATCCAACATTCAGTCAGAAGTAACTCTTAATGCTGACTTTGTATACACAGTGCCAGTAGACAGCTTCGCTTCAGATTTGAGCATCGCTTTTGGTGGCCAATGGCGTGACGAGATCTTCGAAACCCTGATCGGTGAGATTAATTCTTGGGACGCTGGACGTTTTGCATTCCAGAACGTTGACGGTTCCAACACTTACTCTGACGGTGTAACGCCTCTGCCGAACCTGAGCATTGGTGCTCACGGTTTCGCCGGATTCAGCCCCAATCAGGCTGGTCTGTGGGGTCGTAGCAACTACGCTCTGTATACCGATTTTGAAGCAGACCTGACTGATCGATTCACTGGGTCTGTTGCATTCCGTTTCGAAGACTTCGAATCTTTCGGTAGCACATTCAACTATAAAGTGTCTGGCCGTTACGCCATCACTGACACAGTGGCTCTTCGTGGATCCTTCAACACTGGTTTCCGCGCTCCAACACCTGGTCAGGAAAACGTGACTAAGCTGTCCACTATTACAGTTGACGGTGAGTTACAGCAGCGTGGTCAAATTCCACCTACTAACCCAATTGCACAGTTCCTGGGTGCAGAAGCACTTAAAGAAGAAGAATCTGAAAACTTCTCTTTCGGTGTAGTGTGGGATGTAACGCCTGATATCAACATCACAGCGGATTACTTCAACATTGAAATTGAAGACCGTATCTCTCAAACCGGTACGATCAACATCGCTGGTGAGCCAGTACCTGCAGGTCAAAACTGCCCGGGTGCTATTGCTAATCCAGTTGGTAACCTGGCCCTGTGTCTGCAGGAACTGGGTGTACCTGGTGCTGCCGACCTGAGTTCCGTATCCTTCTACACTAACGATTTCGACACTACTACACAGGGTATCGATGTTGTTGCGACGTGGGACATGGACTGGGGTGACGCTGGTACTGGTACCCTGGTAGGTGCCTGGAACTGGACTGAGACCGAAGTAGATAACGCAGGCTCTGAGGTTGCTCGTAACCGTGTTGTTGAACTGGAGAACTTCAACCCAGAGAATCGTGGTGTATTCACTTATAACCACTTCGTCAACAACTGGCGTTTCCTGGCTCGTGCCAGCTACTACGATGACTGGATAGACGGCGACTGGAGTGGTGACCCCACTGACCGTGGACCTCTTGGTCTGGGTTTCACAATCGACTGTACTCCAGGCCTGTTCCGCGATAACTGCTACAGCGGCGAAACTATTTTCGACGTGGAAGCAGCTGTTACTATCGCTGACAACTATCAGATCATCATCGGTGCGAACAACGTGTTCGATGAAGAAGCACCCATTGATATTGATAACCTAGACGGAACAATCGGCTCAGGTAATACCTTCGCTGGTTCTTCTCCATGGGGTATTGAAGGTGCGTTCTACTACGCAAGATTCCGCGTAGACTTCTAAGTCATTTAAGTACTGCTTTACTGAGCAGTACCCAGACTTAAAATAAAAAGGGGGAGCATGAAAATGCTCCCCCTTTTTTATACGCAAATTTTTGCAGCAACAGCTTCAGCGAATTTGTCTCACCACCAGGCCCGAACATAACATCCGCGCAAAACCATCAAGCCAAACTTCAGTTAACGTTAATGGTACTCAGAGTCATCAAAGTCCTGTTGTTGTGTTGAACCCATTCTTCAACAGTACGACACCAGGTTTTGCGAATATGTGATCCAATTCGACGTTCTTCCGTGCAGTATATTTGCTTCATTACTGGCCTTTCCTCATTGTAAGCGGCCAGCTCTGCAATGCTCATCCTTGCAAAATCTCTCGGTATTCCTGCGCAGGAATTTAATGCCATACAGGCAGCAACTAACAGTATTAGACGTTCCATGTTCATCACCATTATCAGGATAAATTCGCATTGTTGGATGCGAAATTCCTGTCGAGTTCAATTAAAACATAGCCCACTCACCAGACCCGGTCCAAAATCGTCATTCAATTAGGATAAATTCCGACAGGTGAGCAGCCCACTTCCCCACCCCAGGCTTTTTCGGCAGCTGCTTCTTCCACCTCGACTCTCTTGGCATTCAGCGCTTCCTGCTTTAGGCTTGGACTTAGCGCGCCCAGAACATCAAACGCTGAGCGATATAAACAGGAGAAAAACCATGCGCAGCAATCTATTCCAGAGAGTTTTCAAAAGCCTGGCCAATGCCGGTCTGATACTACTTCTAGGCATATCTCACAGTCAGGCCGTCGAGCCGGATGAATTGGGATTTGTGATCGGAACTCCGGATGTGCTCGAACCGGCAGAGGGCTCACGTAGCGTATTAATATACGGCGATCCTTCAAAACCAGGCATGTATGTCATGCGCATTACCTTTGCACCGGGTACCGGTAGCCGCCCTCATTACCACAGCACAGCGCGCTACATCACCGTTATAAAAGGAACCTGGTATACGAGTTGGGGGCCTGAATCTGACGTGTACGATCCAGACAACATGGTCGCAGTTCCGGAAGGTACTTTTATCTACCAGCCACCTGGAGGACACCACTACGACATGGCGAAAGATGAGGAAGTGACTGTGCAGATCATGGGAGTTGGTCCGGTAATCACCACCAGCATTCCACAGCCAGAGATAGGCAGGACCTACTTAAATCCGAACTAAGCCTATTTTTTGCGTTTACCTTTAAGCAGGCTCTTAAATCGATCGGAGAAAGTCTCGTATTTTAAATCCGTCAACTCGCCAGCATCCAGGAACACCCTGTTACAACTGGGGCAGGATTCCATCCAGATGTGGGTCTGGACAGGATCTTCAATCTTGTCCATCTGCACGGAACAGATCGGACAGGTGATATCGTCGACCTTGTCATACTTGCGACCAAGGGAAACAGCCCCAACATCGAGGAACGATTCCGCCATCCACTCTGCGAAAGTCTCATTCAGCATGTGAGCTTCAAGGAACAATCCATAACAACGGTTGCAGCGATCCACGTGGATATGCTGGTGTTCCTTGGCCTCCAGGTCACCCTGGCATTTCGGACACTGCATGGTTCACTCCTACGATTGAATCAAAATTCCATTCCGAGCATGAAGAAGTTCTCGGTTTCTTTGATCCATATATCGTACGAATTCGGAAAAACTTCCTTTCGTCGGACATTGTGGCAGCTGAATGTCTTATATTTTCGAACAGAAATGAGTACTGGGGCCAACCTTCGGAATACTATTGAATTGTATTATCCCCGCCGGGGTTCTCTGAGTTACTTGCATTGCGGTGTGCTTCCGCTTCATCCATAAGCCAACGATTGGCATCAATAAGACTCTCAAAAACGTCGAGATTCGACTGAGTCTCCTGAATTCGGCAGTACTCTGTAAGGAATGGCTTGAGATCTTTCTCTGTTGGAGCGGGAAATACGAATGCCTTTCGGTCACCCTTTCGGGAATAGCGATCAGGTCTATTGAATACCTGTCGAGGTAAATCTGGTTCCGTGCCTATGAGATCGGCATCAGAAAAATCAAATAAAACCAGATTGCTGCGATTGCCTCTATAGTAGTAGTCGATGCATTTGATTAGATCCATAGGCCGAACCTGACCATAGAATGTAATCACCGTGAGCCCTAACGAAGGGTCAAAAAAGGATTCTATCCTGGGCATTACTTCTGAATTTCCCTAGCACGAAAGCGCAGTATCTTAGCAGACAATTCGCCTAGGGAATTCACCAGAATTTCGAGGAAATTGCGTTTATCAGTTTGAACGATATACAAACACGATAACCGGCTTACCGGAATCAGAATCAGATTCCGGGATATAACTAAACGATCTAAAACCTTGCTTAGTTCGTGTAGGATATTACCTACAGTTTACAAATCCGCCTGAGCTGCAGACACAAACTCAGACCAGGCTGAAAATTCAGCACTGCCTGATTGCAGTTGCACACCACCACCATGTCCAATTCCCTGGGGCTTGCTGAGCAAAAGGCTCGTACCTGCCGTCTGAATAAAATCAAGCAAGGTGTTGTAATTCGTAGTCTGGAAATCAGCCACGTTACTTCTGACATACACCAATCGCGTAGCACTTGCTGCACCACCCGATACATGGCACGCGATACAACGACTCTGGATGATCGGTTGGGAAATATTGCTGGTGTACAGCGTGAAGCTCTGTGGTTCTGTCGGTTGTTCCACTTCCTGAACCTGTATTGTAACCATCAGCGGGGCACCACTGTAATACAGCTCACCTGGATTAGCTTCCGAATCATAGGCGAAGAAAAGGCTGAGCGTTGTTCCAGAGACGCCAGCCGGACCGAGTGCCACATCATCGACGATGGTCAGTGGCTCAATGGCACTCAATGTCTTCCCGACTGTCGTAGCCTGTAAGGTCGCAATATCCAGATCCCAGGGTATGTAGCTACCACTCGAATCTCGAATCAGCAGGTCTTCACCAATCTGGGCTACAAGATAGAGATTTCCTACAGTCCCTATATGGGCTTCCTCAACCTGGATCTCACCCGTAATATCGAGAGCCTGATCGAACGCGAAATTATCACCAAAGCTCAAGCCATTGTCTGGAGAGGCTCCAGCAAAAAACCTGGCTGAGGTCTCTGCTCCACTGCCAGTGGAGGGCATTGCTAATTCCGGTAACTGGGCAAAAGCCGCTAGTGGCAGCTGGATTAGAAGAAATAATATTCCATTGATTATTTTTCGCTGGGTCACGGCTTTTGGTCTCCTTACACTCGTATATTGAACGTTATCTCTGCCTTATACGACGTGCTCTTTAAATTCTGTCTATATAGATAATACGCAATGGGTGCTAATCGGTTTACTTCCTACTAAATTTGGCAAAGCGTTTATACCCTTAATTCACCATTAAATCTTGGAGCAGGTCCACAAATCAGCGACCAGGATCACATTTCAACGCACTTTACTTGCCCTTAACTCCCTCAATAGACCCTGTAAAACGGAAAGATATTGCATTAAATATCACGGCTTTGTAGCTGATAGCACATTCACGGAGCTAGTCAGGACGAAAGGGTGCTACCAACATAAAAGTAGCTGATGCCCGGGCTACCAGCTTCTCTGATGAGAGAATATCGATTTCTAAGCGGTAAAGTTGCTTTCCCCGATGTATCACATTGGCGATTGCAAGCAATTCGGGACCTTTCGGTGGACGGATAAAGGAAATACTGAGATCTGTAGTTGCCGTCAATTGGCCTTCGGGTCGAATTGAGCGAACGGCAACACCTGCCGTGGTATCAGCCAGAGAAGTTAGAACACCACCATGTACACGACCGCCAGTGTTCAGATGATGGGGCTGTAATACGATGCGGCACTCGGCTTTCCCATCGTCGTATCCCAACATTTCAATGCCCAGAAAATCACCATATGGACTGGTAGGAAGTAGACTAGTCACGAGTTTGCTTATTCCTGTTCACATTGCGCTGACATTCTTTGAATTTCAGCTTGGCCTGGCGTCTTTCTACGATTGTCTGTTCCATGGATTGACCGATATGAGCCTCTCCCCTTTGTCTGGCCAACTCCATCTGACGCTCTCTTTCAGCATATCGCTTTAGCTGGGCTGGATCATGTTTATCGTGGCAATGAGGACAGCTAACTCCTTGCTGATAGTACTCACTTTCTTTATCCAGTTCAGTGATTGGCATCCGGCAGGCGTGGCATTGATCGTACTGACCCTGCTCCAGCCGATGATTTACGGTCACACGATTATCAAAGACGAAGCATTCCCCCTGCCATTTGGTTTCATTTTCAGGCACGTCTTCCAGGTATTTAAGAATGCCACCCTTCAGATGATAGACCTCTTCAAATCCCTGCTGCTTTAAGTAAGCAGTAGACTTCTCGCAACGAATCCCACCTGTGCAGAACATCGCAACCTTCTTGTGTTTCTCCGGATTCAGATTCGACTGAACATAATCAGGAAATTCACGAAAGGAATCGGTTTCGGGATTTATTGCACCTTCGAATGTTCCAATTTCATATTCATATTTATTACGCGTGTCTACCAGCAATACGTCGGGGTCACTAATCAGTTCATTCCATTGTCCAGGCTCAACATAGGTACCAACAATGTAATTAGGATCGATATCTTCAACCCCCATGGTAACGATTTCTTTTTTGAGCTTAACCTTGCTGCGGTAAAAAGGATTGTCATCAACGTAGGATTCTTTGGTTTCCAACTCGGCGAATCTATGATCGTTTTTTAAAAAACCTACAACGGTATCGATACCGATTCGACTGCCAGCTATAGTGCCATTTATACCTTCAGCCGCCAGCAACAAAGTGCCGCGCACTTCATTCTGCAACATCAGATCCAATAAAGGTTGACGAAATGATTCAAAGTCGGGAAATCGGGCGAAGCGATACAGCGCTGCAACCACCACGCCCTGAGGAGTGTCGTTTGTAGTATTCACATTATGTCCTTGTTGCTGACCGGAACGTAAAACCGGTGCAATTTGGAGTATTTTAGCAGAATGCTTCCCGGCTATCGATCCAGACCTGGCTGCTAGGCCAATTATCTGGACTGTGATTTAATTCAGGTCATACACAGGATTTAATTAGCGGGAGAAAATCGATGTCAGCCTACGTCATTGCAAATTACAACATCACAGATGCTGAAGCTTACAAGGCATATCCACGAGTAGTTGGCCCTACGATATTTAACCATGGTGGTGAAATTCTGGTAGCAGACTACAACAGCGAGAAGAATGAACCGGGTGGAGCTGATGTGACAATTGTCCTGCGATTCCCAAGCAAAGAAAAAGCAAAGGAATGGTATAACTCTGATGAGTATCAGGAAATTGTTATGCTACGAACTGACAATTCTGAAGGGTTTATGAATATTACTGAAGAATTTGTTATGCCGACGTAGATTGACAATCACAGCCATGAAGTTTCTGAACGCATGGATAAGAAAAGTTTCAAACTGAAAATTAACAAAGCACTCAAGTCAGATCTCTCTGACTGGGATGACAAATCCGCAGATACGATTAAGTCAGTCTATCTCGCTCACAGTCAGGCTAAAGATTTTACAAGCTCAATTCTCGCGCTTATTGAGAATCCAGCGTGTACTATTGGCGCCACCTGGTTACTTAAACATCATTTGGAATCCAATGTATCACTTACCGAAAACGAAAGAACTGTTGTCTATCAATTGTTACCTGAACTTGAGGAATGGCAGGCACGGCTGCATATTTTGCAATCTATTCCGTACATGCCAATTCCGGAGCCCTGCTGGCAAGCATTGGAGATATTCCTGAGACAGTCTCTAAACGATCCCAATAAGTTTGTGCGCGCCTGGACCTATAATGGCCTGCATGAGCTCGCCGAGTACAATGACTCACTACGGGAAGAAGTAGATGCCATTTTAGAGATGGGATTACGAGATGAGCCTGCCTCGGTAAAAGCACGCATTCGCAATATTAAAAAGCCATAAACTTACTGTCTATAGATGGATACAGGCACTCTTTTCAAACTAAATAATGCGAGACAGCACAGTGCTGAAATTGATGAGTGGCTATCGGGTGATCCGGCACCACTTTTCGAAATCGCTCGCCGTTGGTTTTCAGTCATCAGAGATTGCGGAGAGGATGTTACCGAGACCATTCACGATGGCTGCCCGACTGCCTGTGTTGGTGACGCTGCCTTTGCCTATGTGAATGTTTTTAAATCACATGCGAGCGTGGGTTTTTATGCCGGGTCTTCGCTTGACGATCCTGCGGGGTTGCTGGAAGGAAGTGGCAAGAGAATGCGGCATGTTAAGTTGAGGTTGGGGGAGGACGTTGAAGAGGAGGCGTTGAGGGCCTTGATTGCGTGTTCTTACACGGATGTGAAGGAGAGGCTTGGGCAATAAATTGCCACCTTATCTATAAACCCGATCTGGAGCTGCTTCAGTATTCAGTCTGTGCTGGCAAAGAGTTATGTGCGTGTTAGAACGTCCTGCAACAGATACTAGCTGGCCTAAGTGCTTGCCAATGAACTAGCTTACTACCGGTAAGTGTCTCTAGTTATGAATTTGAATACAGAAATCCCGCTCGTTAGCCTGTCCTGCAACAGATACTAGCTGGCCTAAGTGTCTGCCAATGAACTAGCTTATTACTGGTAAGTGTGAGGGAGCTCAATTGGCTTACTCAGTAATTTTTGGCTCCAGGCACATCCTTAAACTAAGCTCGAGCTTCTTTGAAGGAAAGCACTTCAGTCAGAAACCACCGGAAGTTTCGAAGGGAGTCCCCATTCCGCCCAGCTGCCGTCATACACTATTAAATTGCGGTAGCCTGCTTCCCAGGCTGCCAGGGTAAGCACGCATGCGGTAATGCCTGACCCACAGCTGGTAATGACAGTCTGATCTTTACCCGCCAGGGTCTCGAACATCTTTGCAAGTTCAGATACTTTCCTGAGCCTGCCTTCTTCCAGCACTTCCGCGAACGGCAGGTTTTTCGCTGAAGGCATATGCCCTCCCCTGACACCAGGCCGGGGCTCGGGTGCCGTTGCGTTAAATCTTCCGGCTGAGCGGGCATCTAAAATCTGAGATTGCTCGTCTTCCAGCGCATCAAGGACATAAGGAGCATCGCAAAACAGGATCTCAGATGAACTCGCAGAAAAATTACCCGGGGATTCTGCCTTTGCATGATTGGTAGCCACCGACTGTCCGGCCTCCTTCCACGCACGCAACCCACCATTCAAAACCCTTACATTCCGATGCCCCATGGCACGAAACATCCACCAGGCACGGGGGCTCGCATAGAGGCCAACATCATCATATACGATGATCTCACTGTCATTGTTGATACCCAGCTCGCGTACTTTTTCCTGAAACAATTCAGGAGTTGGCATCATATGAGGTAGGGAGGAATTGGGTTTACATACTTCTTTGTCGTAATCGAAGCGGCGTGCACCGGGAATAACCGAAAAATCGTTTTCGGAATTTACAGATTCGAAACCGGGAACAACAGGAGGCACTGATGCGTCCAGAATCACCAGATTAGAATTTTCCAGATTATCGACGAGCCAGCTAACCCCAACTAAAGCCGAAGAATCTGGATCAGCATCGCTCATAATGAATATCTCTGATTAAAG
Source organism: uncultured Pseudohongiella sp. (assembly GCA_965227685.1). Taxonomy (GTDB): domain Bacteria; phylum Pseudomonadota; class Gammaproteobacteria; order Pseudomonadales; family Pseudohongiellaceae; genus UBA9145. Next base: position 1,957,655 of record CBDDGA010000002.1, read on the forward strand.
TCGGTCGAGGATTTCTCGTAATTTGGCTTTTAATTTTTCGGTATTTTCAGGACCCATGCGAATTAATTGCTTGTGCACTTCCTGTAAATTTTCAATTGATGCATCGGCATAGAGGTACATCACGGAAGGCTTAACCAGCTGATAAGGCCCTTCAATCTCTGAGGTTTGTAGCACATTATTAATTGCTTCCCTTAATGTGCCATCGAAATTGGAGTCTCTGAATCCAATTTCTGCATAGGCTTGCTGAAACAGCGGAGAAAGGATTCGATACAATGACATCGCTGCATCGGTATCCATAGCCACCAACGTATCTACAATTTGATCGAATCGTTCATGAGCGACTTCTTCCATCACAAACAGATTGTCGTCAATATTGTTCACAGGCATTTCAACGCCCAGAGGCTTATAAGGTAATCCCGTCTGAGGGAATTCGCCGCGACTAATATTCTCAACGAAAACTACGAACTTTCTGACAATCTGATCTTCAGCCAGCAGACTGACAAGCGCCGCGCCATTTTGCAGCCCTCTAAGTTCCGTGAAGACAAAATTGTCACTACTATTCAATGACGGGAGCTGAATAGCAGGAACGTCTGTATCAGGAGATTCCTCAACGACTGGCTCTTCCTCTACCGCCACTTCTGTAGGCAATTCATCAATAACCGGTTCTGCAGCCTGCGCTGCAGGTTGGGCCTGGGGTTGAATGCGAATCTGAGGCAATGGGCTGGTGGCTGCCGGTCTCTGTTGAGGCGTTTCAACGGGTGCTTCAGGTTCAGACTGCACAGGATTTGATAGCACAACAGTGGTTGTACCCTGGGGGGCCTCATAGGTCAGCGCCAAATAGACCAGCCCCAATAAAGTAACCACTGCCACTACTGCGATGACGAGAAATCCTGATTTGGAAGGCATAAAACTGTCCCGAATTGAATGCTGTCAATTTTGTCACAGGCTTATTGAGGGCTCAATAAAAGAGAACCCCTAAAGCCTTGATGCCCTTATGAATATAGACGCCGGACTGGCGAAAAAGTTTTGTAAGAAAATTATTCGCAGGCAGTAAAAAAGCCCGATTACTCAGTAAACGGGCTTTTTACGGGACGTTGCAATGTTAGATCTTGGGAAAGCCCAATTCTTCCATTGTATTAACCAGATCTCTCCCGGCTGTTGCCGGATTGGTCTCTTTGTCGATCTTCAGGACCGTGCCGTCACTATCGATGTAATACGTCCATCGATTAGCAAAGCCCACGTCCATCAGCACACCATAAGCACCGGTCATTTCCTTGCTTGGGTCTGCAAGAATCGGGAAACCAGCTTCGTGCTCATTAGCGAACGCTGTGTTGTCTTCCAGCGTGTCGACACTGGCCATAAAGTATGCAACGTCGAAATTCTGAATTTCTCTAGCACTGTCACGCAGCGCTTTACATTGCATAGTTCAGCCGCCGGTAAAGGCTTTGGGAAAGAAAGCAATAACCACCGGCTTGTCACCAGCAAACTGGGAAAGCGAATAGGTATTGCCGTCCGAAGCAGACAATGTGAAATCTGGCGCTTTTTCACCGACTTCCAGTGCTGCTGCAAATTGCCCTCCCAGTGCTACTGCTGCCAGAGCGGCGGTCAGTACCAGCTGCGAGAAGCGCTTGGCAAGGTGAGACATATGTCCTCCATTCAATGGTTAGCCCGGCTTCACTGCCACCAGACCTGCATTTTGTACCCTGTAGTGAAGCAAATTACCAGTGAATTAGGCCCGTAAGGACCCAAAAACAGTCACTTTCACCACATTTAGCTTACGCCAGCATGCTGAGCCCGGATCAGAATCGGAAGCTTCTGCGGGAATTTCTGCTAACTGACTCTGCTTCCATGCGTAGATTGGCAATCTGGGTATCTAACTGAGCGCGTTCGCCCGCACTCATGTCGCTATTGTCGCGAATCAGAGCCATACGCTCTATTACCTGATTTAACTCTCGTATATTGCGATTCAGGGCGAACCGCTTGGCATCTATCTGAGATTGGCGATAGCGAGGATTTTCGACTTGCACGTTAAAGCAGCGACGCACTAATTGCCCATTTGGTCCGGACACGTTACGACAGCGAGTCTGAGTGATATAGGGCGATGCCGTACCCTGAAAGTAGTTGTAAGGGGTATTTGCTATGGCTCGGGCCAAAGACATATCGGCCTGGGATTTCCCCAACAATAGCCTGACTATGTCCTGGGGCTCAACGTCATCTGCAATCTCCACATTAAGTAGGACACGGCTATAGAAATCACTCAGATTTTCGGCCTCGTTATAGAGTCCGTTATTTGATAACTGTAAGAGGTTTTCCCGCAGCAATCGCAGCTTCCACTTACCGTAGTCATCTGCAGCAGCCAGGTACTGATCGTCCGTAAATTCGTAAAGGCGGGAAGAGATGTGATGATCAAGATGCACCAGGTCATCTACTTTTTGCCAATCCTGTCTCCTGACATGACTGCCAATTAGATCATCCAGCAGTGGCAATTGTTGTTCGCTATAGAGCCCGCTATTGATTCGAGCAATTTGCAGTGCATCGTTCAATGTGCTGGCGGCACTATCGAAGTCTTCCAACTCAAGATATAGCGTGGCCATATCAGAATAATTCTCAATGAGGCTCGGGTGATAGATCCCCAATTCACTTTGTTGGTTTTCAATGGCTGTTTGCCGTTGCTCAAGTTCGCGCCCGAGTTCCAGCATTCTGGCTTCCCGTGCAAGCGCTGCAGCTTCCTCTTCCGGGCTGAGTTCCCTCTCGGTTTCGACTGCATCGATTCCCGGATTTCCCTCGACCACCGCATCTGCTGCCCAGACTGAACTTGAACAGAACAGACTTCCCAGAAATGCCAGCAAGCATGGGGATCGGGTCGCTTTGGATAGGATTGAAATCATATAGGTTTCGAGATTCCAGTTATCAATTGGTTTATTAACGTTATATGGCCATTGATATGAATCAAGACTTAATAAGATATCAGACCCGTAACAATCAATAACAATTCCCTGTCACTTCGATAAACGACTGATATTTATTAGCATTTTTAAAACTGTCAGGACTCAGGCCGGACTGATGCGACAATATGCCACGCCGAAGCCAATTGCACGTAACTTTATAATTTCCCTGTAAATATTCTGATTTTTGAAGCCTAACTACAGGAAAATTGCAGTGAACCCAAAACACCCAATTGCCAGAGCTGGATTATTGGCGACAGCCATCGCAGCTAGCAACTCATTATATGCCCAGGGAACGTCCAACCAGATAGAAGAGATCACCATCATAGGACGACAGGAATTCATTGAGAAAGAATTTACTGCCACCCGCACCGGTTCCAATGTAGACCCCGCCAAACTGATGGCCCAGGTTCCAGGTGGAGCTGCTAACAATAACGGCCCGCTCACAGGACAGATTCAGTACAGGGGAATGTTCGGTCCGCGCATTAACGTCACTATCGATGGCATGAAAATTCATGGCGGTGGCCCCAACTGGATGGCCCCTCCTCTACACCATATTCCATCTGGCCTGATGGAGGAGCTGGTGGTCGAACAAGGGATTGCTTCAATCGCCAGCGGTAGCGGAATTGGCGGTGTTGCTACAGCAATATGGAAGCGGCCCGAATACAACAGCGGCAGTGGCTGGAAGTTCACCGGCGACACTGAGGCTGCTGTTGGCAGCGTAGACAGTGGTAGCAGCTATTCCGGCGTAGTGGGTTTTAGCTCTGCCAATCACCGCATTTATGGAATTGGCTCTTTCGATCAAGGTGATGATTACGATAGCCCACGTGGTGAGGTTGCTGCTACTCAATACGAACGTGATGTACTGGGCCTGGGATATGGCTATAGCGATGGAACTCATTCATTCGATATCCATGCCCATCGCATCAATACTGAAGATACTGGTACTCCCAGCTTACCCATGGACATCGATTGGTTCGATACCGAAACCTGGAATGCCTCCTATCGAGGTGAGTTCGACAATTTTGGGCTTACAGTACAGGTCTACGGCTCAGAAATTGATCACGGCATGAGCAACTCTTTGCTCCGACCTACTCCGGATTTTTCCAGCCTGCCCTTACCTCCTTTCGTTGGAGACGATCAAAGAAATGTTCTTACGGACAGTGATGAGTCCGGCTTTAAGGTCGCTGTAGATTTTGGTCTCGGTGTTGGCGATGTGGTGATTGGGGTTGAAGGAAAAGATGCGGATCACAACGCCACAGTCTATGACGCAGATTTCGCTCCCTTCTTCGTTAACAATTTCAACAATAGTGATGTTGAAAGCCTTGCGGTTTTCGCTCAGTGGTCGGCAACGTTAAATGAGCGGTGGTATGTGGAAGCAGGATTATCACTGGAAGAAGTAGACATGAGCACAGGCGATGTCGATGCTTTTCCGGCTCGCCTGGTGGATATGAACCCTGCTATGTGGGGAATGGGAACACCACCTCGGGCCGTATTTATGCTGCGCGAGGCATTCAACAGCAGCAATCGCAATCAGGATGACAGTAATACAAATTGGGTGCTGAAAACCCGCTATCAGGCAACCGATGCCCTGGTCCTGGAATTAGGATTGGCCCAGAAAGTACGTTCTCCTCTTTATCAGGAGCGTTATCTGTGGATACCGCTGGAAGCCAATGCTGGTTTGGGTGACGGCAACAACTATGTTGGTAATCCTCTACTCGAACCTGAAGAAGCATTTCAGATTGAAATTGGCTTGGACTATAGCGTCGGAGATTTTTACTTCTCTCCCCGAATTTATCGCCGTGATGTGGATGACTACATCCAGGGAATACCTGCAACGAACATGGCTGTAGTTGGTGTAAGCAGAAATGCCAATGGTGATCCTACGCCATTGATGTTCGCCAATACCGATGCCGAATTCACTGGCATGGACATGACTTTTGGATTTCGCATCAGTGATAACTGGCGAGTGGAAGGTATCTGGTCAATGGTAGATGGGGAGCGGGAAGATATTTCTGACAATCTTTATCGTATCAACCCGGATAATGCTCGCCTGTCCGTTTACTACGAGACCACCGACTTTTCCGCAAAACTGGAACAAGTCATAGTGATGGAGCAGGACGATATTTCTCTCACCAATACACTGGATCCAACAAATCCAAATAATAACAGCAACCCTACTGACAACTATGAGCTAACCAATGCCTTTCTAAGTTGGGCTGCCTCTGATGAAATAACCTGGTCGGCAGGTGTGGAAAATATATTCGATGAAGAATACACAGACCACCTGACAGGATTTAACAGGGTGCTGGGTTCCGTAGTCCCACAAGGTAGCCGCATGATAGGTCAGGGCCGTAATATCTTTGCACGCCTGCAATATCGCTGGTAGGTAATTAACACCTTCTTCAATTTCGAAAGCTGCTGTGTTGAGAACACAGCAGCTTTTTTATGCAGAAAATTTTCGAAGCGAAGCCTGAAAACAGACAGGCATCAGGGTTGCCGCAGAGGACAGTGCACTCGAACAGCCGATGCAGGAAACCAATTGCTGGCAGAAACTTACGCCTGGGTCAGCGATTAGCCACGAAGGAAATAAGTAGAAGTACATAATTGCCCTTCTACTAAAAAAGAAAACCGCCGCACAGGGGAAGTGTGTACGGCGGTTCTCATTTTCCTGAAGTTCCTTTTCAGAGAAATCTTAAATTAGTCACATCGCATTACTGAGAGAGCGGTTCGTTATCCATATCCAGAGTGAACTCGGTTTCCACACCATTAACGACTACTGTGTAAGTGCCAGCTGATAATCCCAACACGTCGAGACTCACAGATTCAGCAAACGGTTCCAGAACAGCAATACAGGTTTCCGCCGGACCCAGAACAGTCTCCGCCATAATAACTGTGAAAACGTTTTCGCTACGTGACACAGCAGCAGGCAAAAGCTCTACACAAGGCACGGACAGGTTTCCTTCAACACTAATGCTTACCTGAACAGGAAAAGACTCCATTATCATGGGGACCACCGAGTCCACGGAAACCAGATTTTGTTGTTCACCGGCGACCACAGAGAGTGTGCCATCTCCATTGTCAGCTAGTTGAACATCCTGATAGTAAACAGGATTCTGCTGGTCCATTAGTGCTGCCTGGGGCAGCGTTAGTGTTCCGTCAACAAACGTGGCAGGCTGTGCGCTGGCCAGCTGCCCAGCAAGCGAGACTACAAAAAACAGAGCTACTTTCTTCACTTGTCTAATTCCTTTAACTAGTTAATTCCCTGCATCCGCCATTGTCAGACACAGATACAGAGTGTGAATGAAACTTTCCACGATACTTTAGATATTTGTACTACAGCTATCCAGCCACTTTGTAGCCTGCAGGTGACTGCAATCACAATCGGCGACGATTAGCGAACCAATCTGCAAGTGCAGCGGCACAAAGCTACCATAGGGATAAGCTGACTGCCCTGAAAGGCCCATTCCGCCTGACTTTAGGAGGCTTGAGCATACCATTGAGCAGGCGATGACAAAATTCAATGACTGAGATACTCTCAATACGATATCTTTGCAGCAAAACGGCTGTTTCTGGCGAAAACTGACCGCTCGAGAGGAACCTATAATGACAAGAATCCTGAGCCTCCGTACTTTCCCTTCAATTGTGCTTAGCTTTGCAATTTACGCATTTGCTATCCCCCTCACCCTTAATGCGCAAACCATCGAATGGACCACACTGGGCAACGATTTTGCCCATACGCGCTCAACCCCTGCCAACCAGATTACCCCTGCAAATTTTGCCGATCTGGAAGTTGCCTGGGTTTGGGATGGTGCCAGTTTCGAAGCCCAGAGTGGGCGCTCCACTCCGAGCTACATTAACGGGCGTCTTTACACAGTGGCAGGTGCGAGGCGACATGTGGTCGCAATCGACCCCCAATCTGGCGCTACTATCTGGTCCTACCGGGAGCCGGACACTGAGCGCTGGGAATATTCAATGCGAGCCGACTATGGAAAAGGGGTCGGTTATGCCAATATCGATGGCCGCGACATCATCTACACCATATCTCCAGGTTTTTTCCTGACCGCTCTGGATGCTGAAACCGGCCGCCCTCTGGAAGGATTCGGTGAGCCAGTGCCCATAGAAGGTTTTCCGGAAACCGGTGTCGTGGATTTACTAAAAGATCTTGGTCACCCCTATGACCCATACGAAGGCATTCCACTGGAAAGAGGCTATATAACTTCATCATCACCACCGATAGTTGTAAACGATACGATCATCGTCGGCAACTCAGCCGAGCAGGGATATCATCAGTCTCGAATCGAAAACGTGCCAGGTGACATTCTTGGCTACGATGCCAGAACCGGCGAATTCAAATGGAAATTCAACGTTATTCCCCAGCCGGGGGAATTTGGCCATGAGACGTGGGAAAACGATGCCTGGCAATACACTGGCGATATTTCTTCCTGGGCTCCTATTTCTGCGGACCCCGAATTAGACCTTGTCTATATTCCAACCAATGGCGTTACGATTGATTACTATGGTGGCCATCATCCCGGCGACAATCTGTATGGCACCAGCCTAATTGCATTGCACGCGTCCACCGGTGAGAGAGCCTGGCACTTCCAAATGGTGCATCATGACATCTGGAACTATGACACCCCCACTGCGCCAATCCTGCTTGATGTGAACACAGACCAGGGACCAACACCTATTGTTGCCCAGGCTACAAAGCAGGGTTACACCTATGTGTTTAATCGAGAAACCGGAGAGCCTGTTTGGCCGATAGTCGAAACTCCCATGCCTGCATCTACAGTGCCAGGGGAACAATTGGCTGAGACTCAGCCTATCCCTACGAAACCGGCGCCATTCGAGTATGTGGGATCCAGTGAAGATCTGCTGGCTGATTTCACGCCTGAGATAAAACAACAGTCCCTGGCCGCGGTTGCTGAATACATCATGGGGCCAGTATTTAATCCACCTATACAACGAGGCCATGAATCGGGCAAAACGGCGGCACTAATGTGTCCATCAGGGTCGGTAAATATTACTCACCCGCCAGTGGCCGATCCGAACAGCGGCGTAATGTACATAATGTCCCGTTACGCTTGCGGTAGTCGGGTATTGGTAACAGGTGAGGAAGCAGATACCTACTATGAAGCACCTACCGGCGTGACCCTGTCACGATATGCTGCTGCCAGTAGCAGTCGCCCTCCCCGGCACCCTGCAGGCATACCCGTATTCAAACCACCCTATAGCAGAATCACCGCTATAGACATGAACACAGGTGAACATCTCTGGTGGAAGCCCGCTGGCTATACTCCGGATCGCATTAAGAACTTGCCTGCACTGCAGGGAGTAGATATCGGCAACACTGGCTCAGGTGCAGTTGGTCAGATGGTAGTGACAGAATCCATGCTGATCTACAGCAATGTGGAAAGCGACGGCACGCCTTACCTCTTCGCTTTGGACAAAACCTCTGGCGAAGAACTGGCACGGGTTGAAGTTCCAGCAGCTAGCCGCTATGGCATGAGCTCATGGATGCATGGCGGTAAGCAGTATGTCATTCTGCAAACCGGAAGCACTCTGACGGCAATGACGCTACCTGATTAAAACTACCGACATAAGTAGAATAACTTCCAAGAAAAACAAGAACGGAGCAAAACAATGAATAAAGCAATATTGTTTACGTCAGCAGCATTAGTAGCCACGGCTACCACATTTGCTACAGTTAACTCCCAACAGAATGAGATGAGTTTTTTCATTACCAGCGTTGGCTCAGGAGATGGGGCGAACTTGGGTGGTCTTGCCGGAGCAGACGCTCACTGTCAGGAGCTTGCAGAAGCCGCTGGTTCGTCTGGTAAAACCTGGCACGCCTACCTCAGTGTACACGCCTCCGGAGGTTCGCCAGCTGAAAATGCCCGGGATCGTATTGGTTTTGGCCCCTGGTATAACGCTAACGGTGTAGAAGTAGCCACCAATCTGAATAACCTGCATGGTCCCAACAATAACCTTAACAAGCAGACAGCACTTACTGAAAACGGCGACATTGTAAATGGTCGCGGAGATAGCCCTAACCAACACGATATCCTCACCGGATCCACATTGGATGGACGGATAGTTGAAGATGGTTCTAATCATACTTGCAGCAACTGGACCAGCAATGGCACCGGAACTGCTCATGTTGGACACTTCGATCGCACCGGCGGAGGACAGAATCCCACTTCATGGAATTCGGCCCATGGATCCAGAGGCTGTAGCCAGCAGGATCTCGTTGGCACTGGCGGTAATGGTTACTTTTACTGTTTTGCAATCGACTAAAAACTTAAGGAACAAATGCAACTGCTAGAGTTCATGTTTTCTTAGTCCAATTTAAATCAACAAGTAAGAATCTGTATTAGAATGGTGTGGCTGAATGTTCAGCCACACCATTTTTAGTTCTGGAGGGCGTTGGCGTGATGAAGTTATATGGTTTTGGGCAGTCGCGATCCTTTCGGTGTCTCTGGGCATTGGAAGAGGCAGGCATTGAATACGAATACATCAATACCAAGCTGCGTACTGAGCCAGAAGACCCCGAAAGCGCAAAGCGCCCGGCTTACATGGAGCTAAATGTTCAGGGCAAAGTACCAACCATGGTCAATGGTGATCTGGTATTAACTGAGTCTCTGGCTATTCTGAATTATATTGCTCGCTCAGCACCTGAATCAGGGCTCCTTCCCAACGACAGCATGGAAGCCTATGCAAAAATTGATGAACTCAATAGCTTCGTATTGGCAGAGCTGGAACAACCCCTCTGGAGTAAAGGAAAGCACTGGTTTGCACTTCCGGAAGAACAACGCATCCCTCAGATGTTCGAAACTGCAAAGTTTGAATTCGACAAAGCCGTAAATACCCTGAATCACTTGCTGGATGACGGGGAATTTGCGGTTGGCAAGCACTTTACCCTGGTTGACATAATGCTGGCTCATACATTCAACTGGGCCATGCGATTTGAGTTCGATGTTCCAGAGAAGTATCAGGCTCTACGCCATCGCCACTTCGAGCGACCAGCTGCGCAACGAGCATTGGAACGCGTTTCCTGACATGTTGAAAACGCAAGTATCACTGTTGGCTATATTGCTTAGCCAGATGTCGGTTGCTGCAGAATCTATGCCGGAGATCGACTACTACCTGAAACAGGCATTTGATACTCGCCGGATAGAGGATCGGCGGTCACTCGCACATATCGGCATTGACGGAGAGCAAGCAACAAATGGCTTTCTGGTAAGCGCGGTGCTTGAATCTTACCCAGGTCACCGAGCGGATCTGCGCCGAGGCGACATTATTCTTAGCATCGATGGAGAACCATTTCACCCGACAGGAAGTTTTAACTCCAACGAAGATAATCAGATGCTCTCCAGATTATTGAGAGTCCAACGCGGAGAACAGGTTCTGGAGATAAGCGTTTCCGCTGTGAACGAAAACCTGTATGACAGTTATCGCACGGCGACTCTCAATAGCGTGCTCGAATTTAGCGCTGGCAACAAAGTCATTGGGTACATTCATCTTTGGGGGCTGTCGCGCAATACTGCTGATCTTTTGGCATTTCAACAAATCATTCAGGCATTAGATCATTGTGACGGCATAATTCTTGATTTACGAGACAGCTACGGTTTCTCCGACAAACTACATGTCTCAACTTTTCTTCCACAATCACTAGCAGATGAAGCCTATAGAAAGCCCGTCGCCGTATTAATCAATCAACGCACGCGGAATGGTGGAGAAGTGCTGGTGTCCGCTTTGGACAGACTCGAAAGAGTTATTAGCATAGGTGAAGTCACCAGCGGAGAAGCACCAGACCTGGGCGAAGAAAAGCATATACCAGAAGAAGAACTCTTATTCCCACTTAGTGAAGTAAGAAGAGACGATCCTCAATTTGAAAGGGCGATAGAAATCCTGCTTGGTGTCATTTAAGGCGAGTCCGCATCACTTACCGAATCTTCAGTCCAGGTAAACTGATTAACATCAAATCCCTTTTCGAGAGTAGGCTTTATCACCTGAAAATACGGAGACAAATCAAAATCCCTGGGCGTAAAATGGGTGAAGTGGCGCTTGTAATAGATTGGCACCTCGCCATTAGTGCCGGTTTGAGGACCTAATCTGGGCAAGATGGGATAGTCGATAGATTGAAACGACTCTGCAATTAACGTGGAGCAAATAGCCTTGGTGGGTTCCCCACTCCCCAATCCAATCATAGATCGCCGGTAACGGGTCGGCACAGCGGGTTTCTGAACCAGATATCGAATCAGATCAACAACATTCTTTAAGTCATACTTGTAGCCTAACTTGGATCTGGCGAATTGAATTAGTCGATCAATCTCCTCCCGGCCCAGGCTTACCGGTCTGCAAATTCGAAGATTAAAGTCACGATAGTGCTCGAGCGGAACGATCCTTACTCCTTCTCGCAAATCAGCTTCCAACAGATGGTGGTGAGAAGTTGGGTTACCGCCGTCGTCTGTGATCTCGTCTTCGTCAGCTTGTTCACTACCAATATAAAGGCAGGCATGTGACCAGGACGACTGGGTGAGATATTTGATGGCTATGCTGACCCGGGTATTGCCTTCTACCAGAACCACGTCGCCAGGCTTAAGAACAGTGGCAATTTCATCGAGACTAATCGTATCCAGTCGCTGATAGCCAGGCTGCGCCTTGCTCAGATAGCGAGCCAGCCTCTCTCCAAAATTACGACTTAGATTTGCACTCATATTCTGACTACGGCCTTAAAATACTCATACAGGCCCAAATCGGTTGGTCCCCCCCCACCCTTCTTAGCCCATAGGATTATGGGTATACTACCGGGCCCTTCCGAAGATATCTTCGGCAATCATCCAGAATTCAACCTTATCCGACTTAGAACATTCGATATTTCAGCTATAGGAGCAGTAAATGACCAGGGCTTACAACAAATTCTATATCAACGGTAAATGGGTAGAGCAAGATCGCAGCCTACTGGACGTTATCAATCCGGCGACTGAAGAAGCATTCGCTACTATCGCCATGGGCACAGCAGAAGATGTAGATGCAGCTGCGAAAGCTGCACGCGCTGCCTTTACTATCTGGTCTGAATCCAGCATCGATCAGCGAAAAGAAGTTCTCGGCAACATCATCGCTGGTTTAAAAGCCCGCAGCGATGAAATGGCTGAAGCCATCTCCAATGAGATGGGCGCCCCCATGGGTCTGTCAAAAACCGCGCAATTTGGCAGCGGACTGGGACACTTCATGACAGCACTGAGTATTCTGGAAAACTACGAATTTGAAGAAGTTCGTGGCTCAACCAAGATCGTCAAAGAACCAGCAGGGGTATGTGGCTTTATCACACCCTGGAACTGGCCACTGAATCAAATGGCATGCAAAATTGCACCCGCTCTAGCAGCTGGCTGCACAATGGTGCTGAAACCCAGCGAAATAGCACCAGTCAGCGGCTATATCCTGGCTGAAATAATCGCTGAGTCTGGATTACCTGCCGGGGCATTCAACCTGGTAAATGGTGATGGACCTACAGTTGGCGCAGCAATATCAGCTCACCCTGAAATTGATGTTGTATCTTTCACCGGCTCCACACGCGCAGGTCGCGAAGTAGCCAAAGCCGCTGCAGATGGCATTAAGCGAGTCACTCAGGAACTTGGTGGAAAATCTGCCAACATCATTCTCGATGACGCTGCCGACTTTGGCAAAGCAGTCGCTGGTGGTGTCGCAGGTTGTTTCGGTAACAGCGGACAATCATGTAACGCACCAACCCGGATGTTAGTCCCTAACTCTCGCATGGCCGAAGCTATCGAAGTGGCCAAAGTAGCGGCAGCAAAAGCTACGGTAGGTAATCCCGCAGAAGAAACCACCAGACTGGGGCCCGTGGTGAGCGAAGCTCAATACAATAAGATTCAGGGATTGATAGAGAAAGGTATCGAGGAAGGTGCAGAACTAATAGCTGGCGGCCCCGGTAAACCTGAAGGCCTGGAAAAGGGCTACTTTGTCCAGCCTACTGTGTTTGCCAACGTGAACAATGACATGACTATCGCCAGAGAAGAAATTTTCGGTCCGGTACTTAGCATCATTGGTTACGCTGACGATGAAGACGCAGTAAACATCGCCAATGACACAGAATACGGGCTATCTGGATATGTGTCCGGTGATCCGGAGCACGCACAACAGGTTGCGCGCAAGCTGAGAACAGGAAACGTACATTTAAATGGCGCTGGGCCAGACTTCTCCGCTCCTTTTGGTGGTTATAAGCAATCGGGTAACGGACGGGAATGGGGGATTGAAGGATTCGAAGAATTTCTTGAAGTCAAAGCTATTATGGGCGCTGCGTAATACCGGAGAGATTCATGGAAATTCAGAAATCAGCCATTGATCTCGGCATTGTCACCAACAATCTGGATGCAATGCTGGAATTCTATAGAGACAGGCTCGGTCTTGATTTCGAAGCGACTATCGATATGCCCCTGGGCGGTGTTATGCATCGCTACAGGGTCGGCGATAGCGTGATCAAGATTGTCGAGACTGACCCAAGGCCTGAAGTTGAGTCCCCTCCCGGTGGTATTCGTGGCGCAACCGGCTATCGCTATTGGACCATTCATGTACCTGACATCAATGGTCTGATTGCCAAACTGGAACAAGATGGGGTACCCGTAGTTGTGCCAGTGAAAACCATTCGTCCTGGCGTCGCAATTGCCATGGTGACTGACCCGGACGGCAATTGGGTAGAGCTTCTGGAAAATAGTTAAACAATGCTAGCACTGCGTCCCAACTGCGAACTTTGTGATAAAGATCTGCCACCCCATTCAACTGAGGCCTGCATCTGCAGCTATGAGTGCACATTCTGCCGAGATTGCGTCGACAGCGTATTGGAGAATGTATGCCCCAACTGTGGCGGTGGATTTACCAGTAGACCAGTGCGCCCTGTAAAGAACTACCGACCTGGAGTGGGACTGCAGCAGCACATGGCATCAGAAAAACGAATTAATACGAAATACTCAAAAACTGAAATCAGGGAGTTCGTAAAAGAAATTAAGCAAATTGCACCTGAATTACGCTAGAGAATTTACGAATTCATAAACAAAAAACCCGGCAGTTGCCGGGTTTTTTGTATCCTGGAACTAGCTTACTTCCAGATAGAACGAGCCTTCAATGGAATATCCAGTGTATTGCCATCTGGTCGGCCTACATGGATTATAAAAGTGTCCGCATCAGGATGGCTGTAGCCAAGTGTGGCCATGCCGCCATCACTTACCGCACGAAACTTCACGCTGTTCGCAGTTATTTCTTCCAGCTCCATGGTTTGAGGCGCTTCAGTTCTCGGTTTAAATCCTGGGTCCCATTGCTGGATGTTAAGTACAAGCGAGCCATCGACTTCTTCTATAGTAATCATCTCGAACATGCTGGTAGAGTCGCCACTAGTCATTCGCACCATTGCAGCAATCGATGAGCCCTCAGTCGCAATCCAGTTCTCTTCCAACTGGTTTGGACCAAGCTGACCTGCCCAATTGCCGGTCATCCAATCCAACTGATCAATAGTGGCCGCTGGTCCTGCAGCCGTCGCCAGTGAAGCGAAAAAAGTAGCTACCAGGAAACCGGCAGCCAATCCTGTGTTTTTACTAGTCATTATTTTCTCCTGTTGGTAATTCATTTCCGCGGGATGATTTCACTCTCTCCAGCCAGGGGTCCAGCGATTCCCAATTCATTCTGAACATATGAGGCGCACTATCCAGTATTGCAGCATCTAAATCCACACCGGCCTCGGTCAATGCGTCCACTGTTTCGTCGAAGCGATCTTCCCAGCCTAATTCATCCTCTCCTCCAATACGCAGGTAGACTGGAAAGCCCTTTAGCGTGCGGTTGTCGTAAACAGAAGTTGCTAATGCAGGTACTGCCACTACCCCCATATACTTTTCCGGATTTCGTCGGGCGATTTCCAACGCTGACATTCCGCCATTGGATATACCAGCTAACATCACACGCCCGCTTGCAACGTCTTCTCTCTGCTGCAGAACTTCAATTAGCTGCGCCACCTTCTGATTGTTTTCAATGCCTCGAAACGCTCTATTGTTTGGGGACACAGGCACAGCCACCATCCATCCCCTTTCAGCGAATCCCCCACCTAGCCAAATTGACGTATCTCGCGAGATTGAGGCATTACCAGGTCCGCCTCCCATCAACACCATCAAGGGGCTTGCCCCGGTAGAAGTCTCTGCCGGTCGCACTATAAATACCGTCAGGTGTGAGCCGTCTTCCAATTGAATGCGTTCCTGCGCACTAGTCAGCATGGGCAAGAACAGAGCCAGATAGATACAGATCGCTCTCTTGATGTGCGAATACATCATTCATTACCTGTATATTTAATTCATGGATTAAGTCTAAATTTTACAGCGCGTATTTTTAGCTTCTTCCCTGGCCTTCTTTCTTCTAATCTTCTTCCGTTTTCTTTGCACGCGCCATGTAACTCTCAGAGAATCGTTCATTGAGACGACGCATACCACCCAACCAACGGTCATAGTCTGCTGTCTTCCTTTGCATATACGTTAGCACCTCAGGATGAGGCAATACCAGAAACCGTTCTTCTGCCAGGGTTTCTATTACTGTGTCCGCCAGCTGTTCAGGTTCCAACATACCATCCAGACCTGCCACTCCACCTTCTTCACTGCCTGCAGTCATTGCAGTGCGCACTGCCTGAGGACACAGAGCGGACACTCTAATACCCTGATCTCCATAAGTAATTGATAGCCACTCGGCAAAGCCTATTGCCGCGTGTTTAGTCACTGCATAAGGTGCAGACCCTACCTGACTTAGCAGACCTGCAGCGGATGACGTATTAAGAAGATATCCCTCGCCTCTTTCCAACATACCGGGCAAGACAGCTCGCGCCGCAAAGACATGTGCCATCACATTGATGTCCCAGATCTTCTGCCAGGCCTCCGTGGAGACATTTTCATCTCCCGGAGTAAAGATTCCTGCATTAGAGCAAAATAAATCGATGCGCCCAAAACGATTCAAGGTTTCAATCGCCAGCTTGCTCACATCCTCCTCATTGCCTACATCACAGGGTATCCCCACAGCCTCTGTGTCATTGGCAATGCGACCAACCGTCTCCGCAATACCAACTTCATTTACATCAGACACTACTATCGCAGCCGCACCTTCTTTTGCGAAGCGCTCACAAAGGGCTTTACCTATTCCACTCGCCGCTCCGGTAACGACTACTATCTTGTCTTTAATTTGCATCTACTGTCTCTTCTTTTGGTTAATCTCAGGCAGAAATCAATTGCGTCAGGCGCTGTCCAATTATCGCTTCTGCGTCTGCAACAATTCGTTCAACGAGTTCACTACAACTAGGGATGTCATCGATTAAACCAACGACCATTCCCGCAGACCAGATACCTCGATCAAGGTCACCTTCTTCAAAAAGCTCCTTGCCTTTCGCTCCTTGCACCAATGGCCGAATATCCTCAAATTCTGTCTTACCTGGTCGGGATTCTATTTCGACAACTTTCTCTGCAATGCTGTTTTTAAAGACCCGTGCTGTATTGCGCAAACTTCGATAAATCAGCTCGGTATCCAGTTCGGTTGCTTCTACCATTGCTTGTTTTACGTTCTCATGGATTGGCGCTTCTTTTGTTACCATGAATCGAGTTCCCATATTAATGCCATCTGCCCCCATCGCCAGCGCAGCAGCCAGACCTTTGCCGTCACCCAGACCACCAGAAGCAATGAATGGAATTTTCAGGCGACGCGCGGCCAGAGGAAGAAGTATCAGGTTGGTAACATCATCTTCTCCGGGATGACCTGCACACTCAAAGCCATCTACACTGACCATGTCGCAGCCGATTTTCTCAGCTTTGAGGGAATGTCGAATCGAAGTGCATTTATGAATGACTTTTATACCAGCGTCTTTAAACAGCGGCAGGAAAGGTTCTGGATTCCGCCCTGCCGTTTCAACTATCTTGATACCAGAATCGACAATAGCCTGAGCATATTCCTCATAAGGCACGGGTTTGATGGTTGGAAGAATCGTCAGGTTTACACCAAATGGATTGTCAGTCATACCGCGGCAGCGCTCAATCTCCTGGCTGAGTGCATCAGGCGTTGGTTGCGTTAGACCGGTTAGTATTCCAAGACCACCTGCATTAGAAACTGCAGAGGCCATTTCAGCGGTACCCACCCATTGCATACCTCCCTGTATGATTGGATGCTGAATGCCCAGCGCCTCGGTCAATCTGGTTTTCATCGCAAATATTGCTCCTCTAAGCCTTCTGCTTCCCTTAACTACCTGGCTATCTGCCCCCCAGAAGCCTGCTCCTGACCAGCGTCAGCTGGGATTTATCCACTGAGCTGAGAAAGGGAGAGCTAGTGTACGTGGTCTCCGCTGGGTCTGCAAAAGTGCGGTAATTCCCTAATATATATGATATATTTCAGCGCTTTTGAAAATCCGCCAATAATAATCAAACCCCTGACTTGAGCAGGATAATGCTAGAAAACCCGGTTTAGGTGATCCTTGCATGGGATGCCTGTGTAGTCGCTGAACATAATAAAAATTAGCGAGAGCATTTACCGAAGATATCGGAGAGATAACAACATGATTCGCAAGATTATGGTCACCAGCATCGCTGCAGGCATTGCGGCGATTTCGACTGGCGCGTCGGCGCAGTCCATTGCTGGTTCACAATACATTGAAGAGATCGAAGTAATTTCTACTTCGCGAAGATCACAGGGATTGGCGGATCTGAACTCTGCAGTTTCCGTAATCGGCCAGGATGAATTGAACCTCGTTCAATTGACCCATTATCAGGAAGCACTAAATCGTCTGCCTGGTGTAAACGTGCACAGAAACAATGGACAGGAAAGTCTTGCGTCCATTCGCTCGCCGGTTCTGACAGGTGCAGGTGCCTGTGGTGCGTTTCTGGTTGCTGAGAATGGAATCCCACTACGCTCCAATGGTTTCTGCAATGTAAACGAGATGTTTGATGCTCATTCCGAGAATGCTCAACGAATCGAAGTAGTGCGCGGCCCCGGCAGTGCCTTCTGGGGTTCCAATGCAGTTCACGGGCTGATTAATGTGGTGCTTCCAGAACCAGGTGAAGCTGGCAATATTCGACTGGAATCTGGTCCACGTGGCTCCTACCGTGTTAAAGGCGCAATCGGAACCGATAATGGCAATTTCAAACAAACTTTATTTCTGAGTGGTGTAGACGAAGAAGGCTTCCGGGATGACTCATATGTTCATCAGCAGAAAGGAACCTGGCTCTATAATTACACTACTGACAATGGCGCCGAGCTTGATGGCGGATTTACCATCAGTAACCTGAATCAGGAAACTGCGGGTTTCGTCGTTGGAACCAACGCCTTCCGCGATGATTCACTTCGCCGTTCAAATCCAAATCCCGAGGCCTATCGGGATAGCGCGAGCACTCGTGTCTGGACTTCAATATCTCAGACGGTTGATGACTGGGATATCGTGATCACTCCCTACTGGCGTGAAGTCAATATGAATTTCATCCAACACTTCCTGCCAGGACAACCGATCGAAGACTTTGAGCATCGCAGCCTCGGTCTGCAAACCGCCGGTTATCATGAATTACCGAGTGGAGCTCAACTAGCAATCGGAATCGATATTGAAGATACCAATGCAGCACTGAAACAGACTCAGCCTAATCCAACCCAGGGATCATTCTTCCTGCGCTCTACCATTCCACAGGGCAAGCACTACGACTTCGAAGTAGAAGCGCGTCAGATAGCCGGCTTCATCAATTATGAACAGACTTACGAGTCAGGCTGGGACATCTCTTTAGGATTGCGTCTTGAAAATATCAAGTACAACTATGACAACCTGATGGTAGATGGCCGTGTAGACCAGTTTGGTAACCCGTGCCGACTTGGCTGTCGTTACAACCGTCCATCAGATCGATCCGATGGCTTTACTAATGTATCGCCCAAGCTGGCCCTGGGTTATGAGCTGAATGACAACGCCAGGCTCCAGTTCAGAGCTCAGCGCGGATTTCGCGCTCCTCAGGCCACTGAACTGTATCGCTTGCAAAACACGCAATCGGTTGCCGATCTGGATTCAGTCGAGCTGGACAGCTATGAGCTGGCTATCCTGGGTGCCGGTGATGGCTGGGACTATAGTGTAAGTGCGTATCACATGGTTAAGGATAATGGCATTATTACCGACAGCTCACGAACCAATTTGAATGGTAGCGAAACTCAACATCGCGGCTTCGAATTGGAAATCGGCAGAGACATAACTGAAACACTGTCAATTCGTGCTGTTGCGAACCTTGCCAAGCACACCTACGAGAACGCTTTAATCTCTGGCGGAGTCAGCATTCAAGGCAATGACATAGATACATCACCTAATGTTTTTGGAAATGTTCGTCTGACCTGGCAGCCAAGCTCTTCCGTCAGAACTGAGCTAGAATGGATCAACATGGGTGAGTACTTCACAAACCCTGAAAACACACGGAAGTATGGAGGTCACGATTTACTCAACGCCAGAGCTCGCGTTGATGTTAATGATGACCTCACATTGTCTGTCAATGTAATGAATATTCTTGATGAGGAATACGCAGAGCGTGCAGACTGGACTACATTCACCGGAGATCGCTACTTCCCTGGTGAGAACGCCAGAGTATTCGTGGCTGTTAACTGGAATTTTCGCTAGTCGATTATCCAGGCGAATTTAAGCCGCTCAATGTGGCTCAAATTTAAAAACCGAG
Source organism: uncultured Pseudohongiella sp. (assembly GCA_965227685.1). Classification (GTDB taxonomy): domain Bacteria; phylum Pseudomonadota; class Gammaproteobacteria; order Pseudomonadales; family Pseudohongiellaceae; genus UBA9145. The sequence continues at coordinate 1,977,324 of CBDDGA010000002.1, forward strand.
CATGAAAAATGCCGACTCTAAGTCGGCATTTTTTTTGATTACGATAGCAAGTCTTCTGTACCTGCTGCGGATAATTTGCAACAACATGAATCAAGCTGAATCAACTATGCTGAAATATGATCTATTGCTTCAATACTTTGCAAACAAGTCATTGGAACAAAGCTCCATTCCACACCCGGACATCAGTGTAAATGAAACTGCTCTACGTGAGCGTGAGAGATACCGAAGCGCAGCTGTACTGATTCCCGTCAGCAGACTAGATGCAAACAGACAAAGCAGCATTGTTCTCACAGTTCGTTCAGAGAATTTACGCAGCCATGCGGGACAAATAAGCCTTCCCGGTGGCACTACAGAAGCAGATGATGCAGACGAGGCAGCAACTGCCTTACGTGAAAGCAACGAAGAGATCGGCCTGCTCCCTGGCGACGTGGAGGTCCTGGGTAAATTAGGTGAGATGCCTCTACCTTCAGGCTTCAGGGTCACTCCCGTCGTGGGCCTTATCAATAATGATCTGGAATTCGTAGCAAACCCGGGAGAAGTAGCTGATATTTTCCAGGTACCTCTGGAACTCATTCTGGACCCAGGTGCATATACAAGATCCAGCGTTGAATATAAAAGTAAGCAGCGCGAAATACTGGAATTACATTACGAAGACTATCGTATATGGGGCGCAACAGCGGCTATTCTGCACCACCTGGCCAGGCGCATCAGTGAGGATTGCTGATTAATCAGTGGATGATTCGAAGCCACTGAGCAGCGCTTCTTTTTCATCACCTGATACTCCCTCGTCGCCTTCAAATGACGGATGGCAGACCCGGTTTCGACCTTCTTGTTTTGCCATGTAAAGAAAGCTATCTACTTTTTCGACAAATTCTTTTTCCGAGAGCTGATCGCCACGATCATAGATATCGACACCGAAGCTTGCTTCAATTCCCAACAGCAAATCCCCAGTCTTGACTGGCGAATTCTCTATGATCAGTCGCAAACGATTGGCGAAGCGCACCCCCTGGCGCAATTGGGTGTCGGGGAGAATTAGCGCGAACTCCTCACCCCCATAACGACAGGGTATATCCAACCGACGAATTGTCTTCTTGATCAGGCCAGAGACATGGGACAACACCTGATTTCCCACCTCATGACCATGAACATCATTGATATCTTTAAAATGATCCAGATCGCACATGATCAGGCAGGTAGGTTGACCAGAACGACGTGTACGTTCCATCTCCAGACCAAGAGCCTGCGTGAAGTAGCGGAAATTAAATAGCCCTGTTAATTCATCAGTACGAACCAGCGCAGCGAGTTGCTTAATCTCTTCACGAAGTCTTTCGACCTCAGCAAGATTTGGGCAATTCTCATCTCCCGCAGGGCAAGGTTCGCTCTGCAAATCATCGATTAGGGATTGATCATTCATACTGCGATTTTCGTGGATTTGGGCTCTACTAAACAGCCCGATTCCGGATTTTTTTACTCTTTTTGGGCTTTTATTTTGATTTTTTACGTTTTCTTACCCGGATTTGCCCTCACCGGCTGCCCCGGTGTTAGTGGGATATGGGTCTAAACATTAGCATAAAGCCGGATTCGCCTGAATACCTAGCTTCAGAAAATGAGATCTGTGTCGGCCCAATGATTTCGGGGGATCAAGGCATTGCCCAGGCAGGAAAACCATCCAGCACTCCGAAAGCCAGGTGGCCGAGGGTGTAGACGAAAAAAGTCAGGAGAAATACTGACAGTATGTCCAGCCAGATTCCGGCTACCACCATTTTCATTATGGGTACCCTGCCAGAGCCGTATACAATCGCGTTGGGAGGCGTTGATACCGGCAGCATAAAAGCACAGGAAGCTGCCAGAGTTGTGGGAACCAGTAACAATAGCGGGTGCGCTTCAATTGCCTGTGCCAGGCTACCCATAATTGGTACAGCAAGAGAAATGGTCGCGGTATTTGACGCTACTTCTGTTAGCCCTGTAATTATACCTACCGTGCTCATTACAATTACCAGAGGACTGGCATCGGCAAGCAAAACCTGCAACTGACTCGCCACATAGTCTGCCAGGCCTGACGTATTGAAACCTTTGGCAATGGCAAGCCCACCACCAAACAACAGCAGAATTCCCCACGGAATTTTCTTGGCATCATCCCAGTCCAGTAAACGCCCACCTATCTCCTTACTGGCCGGAATCATAAATAATGTAAGAGCCATTCCTATCGATACAGTTCCGTCATCGATCATGTAACCAACTGGACTACCTCCCATGGATTCCAGAAAACGATCCAGATAATAGCTCCAACCGAATAAATCCACTTCTGCTCCGAATAATCTCTCTTTCCGGGTCATCCATAGAATGGCTACAGACACAAAAACGACGAGAACTCTTCGTTCCTCGGGCGACACAGAGCCAAGTTTTCGTAGCTCGGTCTGAATAAAATCACGACCACTAAACGGAGTCGACGCCGGCAACGGAAACACGACTCGCGTTAGAAGAAGCCATGCCAACAGCATATAGACCGCGCTCATGGGTAAAGCGAAAGCCATCCAAGTAGCAAATGTGATATCTGGCGCTTCTGGAAAAAGCTGAGGCAACTGAGTAAGCAACACTCCGTTGGGCGGCGTCCCTATTAAGGTGGCAAAGCCACCTATTGAAGCCGAATAGGCAATACCCAGTAGTAGATTCAAAGAAAAATTAGGAGCTCTTTCATCGGTGACATGCCCCTTACTCACAAGGTCCCGATTCAGTTCTTCGTAAAGAAGAATCAACGACATGCCCATGGGCATCATCATCATGGCAGTAGCAGTATTGGACAACCACATTGACAAGAAGCCTGTAGCCACCATGAATCCCAACACTAATCTATGGGGCTGACCACCAACAATATTGAGAATATGAAGCGCTATGCGCTTGTGAAGATTCCATTTTTCAACCGCAACAGCAATGATAAAACCACCCATGAAGAGCAGGATGATCCAGTCCATGTATTGGTTCGCAACACTGGGAAATGCAACATCAAAGTCCCTCGGACCAAATCCTTCTGCAAAGTTAGCGCTACTCAAATCCACTCTGCTGCCCGCAGCAATCTCACGCCCTCGCATGATCCCCATTAATGGAAATAATACGATTGGCAGTAGAGCAGTTGCCGCCAGTGGTATAGCTTCAGTGATCCACCAAATTGCCATCAGCAGGATGATCGCAGCCATTCTGGTAACCTGAGGGTTACCAGGTTCCAGGTCTACGAATAACAGCATGAATAGAAATACCGCAGGACCGAGTATCAGTCCTACGCGACTACGCAGAGGTGTACCTTCAACAGCTTCCGCTGGTGCGGTGGAGTTCATCAGTTAGATCCAGGAAGCAGTAAGCAAAAGACTAAAAGATCTCGTCCAGAAAATTTGCGAGTGACTGATAAGTTCTCGCTTCAGCAGTGGCATTGTAGACAGTGCCAAAATCAGGATTGTTGGCCGCAGGATTAGTAAACGCGTGCATAGTGCCACCGTAGGCGTGAAGCTGCCAATCAACTCCCGCCTCATTCATTTCAGTTTCAAAGGCCAACACCTGTTCAGGCGGAACCATCGGGTCATCATGTCCATGCAGACAGAGAACTTTGGCCTTCATATCTTCATTGACAGCGCCTCCGGCAGCCAGAATGCCATGGATGCTCACCACGCCGAGCACATCGGCGCCAGATCGAGCCAATTCCAGTACGCACATACCGCCAAAACAGTACCCCATCGCTGCCACGCGAGTCGGGTCAACTTGAGGGATATTTCTACCGGCAGTGAGCGCAGCCTTGATACGTTGCCGTAACAATAGACGGTCTTCTGCAAACGGCGCCATCAACGCTGCGTTCTTATCAGTATCGCCATCTGCACCAAAAACACCTTTTCCATACATATCCAATGCAAACCCGATATACCCCATCTCAGCTACACGCTCAGCAGCCTGACAGGCAAACTCCCGACGTCCTGACCAGTCGTGAGAAACCAGAACCAGGGGTTTCTGCACATCCGTTTCCTGGTATGCCACAAAGGCCTCCAGTTCTGTATCGCCGTCAGAGTAGTCGAGAGATTGAGTTATCATTGGACTTGCCTTCTAGTCTTCTTATTTTCTTGTTTGCTTGTTCTTCTGTATCAGATGCTACCTGGCGCTAAAACCCATGCTACGAATTTACAACTGTTCAAGCATCGTTTCGGCGGAACTGGCCACTATTTCACCAGGTGCTTCAATTCCCAGATAGCTTACCGTGCCATCTTCAACGATCATTCCGAATCGCTTGCTGCGCACACCCATACCGAAGCCGCTGGCGTCCATCTCCATGCCGATCGCCGACGTAAATTCACCATTTCCGTCCGCCAGCATAAGAATTTCTTCAGCATTTTGAGCCTGACCCCAGCTTCCCATTACAAAAGCATCGTTTACTGCCATACAGGCAATTGTATCTGCGCCTTTGGCTTTTATTGCATCGGCATTAACAACGAATCCAGGCAGGTGAGTCATGGAACAACCCGGAGTAAACGCTCCAGGTACTGCGAAAAATACTACCTTCTTGCCCGCAAATACTTCATCTGACGTCATGTCCTTGGGACCGTCAGCCGTCATCACTTTAAAAGTTGCTGCGGGGATTTTATCTCCTACCTGAATAGTCATTGCTTAACTCCTGTCTGAAAATTTGAACTCTCCGGATAGTAGCAAATTCACCCTGAGTTTCTAAGCATCTGACGGATTGATTTTTTGCTGTCAGAGTTGAAGTAATCTGATATAGCATCTGGCCGATGTAACCTATCTACTCATATTGGCAATCCTGCATAAAATGGACGGTCTTTTTTTTCCAGCCTCAAAGATTCTTTGGGCAATTTTCTCACCCGATAGCTTGCTGGTTATTATCGGGCTTCTGGCATGGCTGAGCTTACTGCTTGGCTGGAAACGTCTGTCCCGGAATTTGCTTGCACTCCTGGCACTCTCTTTGTTACTGATAGGTAGCTTACCGGTTGGCGAATGGCTGATTTCACCTCTTGAGGGACGATTTCAGGCCAATACCGCGCTACCAGCTCAGGTTGATGGAATCGTTGTCCTGGGCGGCGGTGTAGATCCAAAGCTCTCTGATGTGTGGGGGCAAACTGAACTGACTGCAGCCAGCGACAGACTTACTGCATTTTCCTACCTGGCAGGTATTTATCCCCAGGCACAATTGCTCTATACAGGAGGAAGTGGGTCGGTATCCGAGCAGGAATTTAAGGAAGCTGACTATGTCAGATTCCTGTTTAGTCAGTTAGGACTGAGCGAGGCCGCTATTGTCTATGAAAGCGCCTCTCGAAACACCGCAGAAAATGTCAGCAACAGCCGCCCACTTGTAAATCCACAACCTCAACAGAACTGGATATTGGTGACATCTGCATTTCATATGCCCAGGGCGGTAGGTGTTTTCTGCCAACAAGACTGGCCGGTCCACCCCTATCCGGTAGACCACTATTCCAGACCGGATTTATTGCGCCTGAATTTTAATTTCGCCGAGAATCTGAGTCTGCTGAGACTGGCAGCGCGAGAATGGGTGGGACTGGTGAGTTACAGACTTAGTGGTCGCAGCGATCGCTTACTGGCTGCAGATCACAACCAATGCCAGTTACAAATATAGACAGCAGATCAGTTCTAGTTATTATCGAAGATACCGCGAAGCCGGTTGCCGACCTCCTCGACAGCATTTTCGACTTCTTCAACCCCTTCCTGCAGTCTGTTTTCAACATTTTCACGAAGCATGTCCAGCACCGGAGGGTTTGAATCGAGAATAGATCGATTGATTGCGCCTACGATTTGCCGCATAGCGTCGGCAGCCGTTGCCGAATTACTCTCTTCTCCGATATTGTTGAGCACAATATCAGGCAGGGGAATAGGAGCTTCAAGCGAAGCTGCAACCAGATTCAACTGTGGATCAATCATGCGGAATTCGCGAATAATCAAACGCTGACCTTCCGGATCTTCAGTAGCTGGCCCGCCCGCCCCGCTGTCACCACTCGAGATATTCTCTAACAAAGCACCTATGTTGCTCTGGGTCAGCCGCCGCTCATAGGTAATCTCTGGACGGGTAATTACAACGGACTCAACCTCCACCACGTCTGTGAACACAGACCCGGCATCAATATTCACACTTACCTCTTCCATCTGGAAAATGTACTCGGAATTGAATTCTTCGAGATTACGAATTTGCAAACCGCTAATAGAGCCGGTGCCGGATAACGGTGAAATCAATGTCGAAGCGACCGAGACTTCCGTTCCAAGCACATTCGATCCCACGACTTCAATGCCACTCTTCACCAGACTGTCAAAATAGTAAAACCCAGCGCCGCCTATGATGAGTAAAAAAAGAAAGAGAGAAATCAGGGCCTTTTTAATCACAGAATCACCTCGAAATTGTTGCCTGGAGACCTAGCTTCCATAGGGCAGTTTGCTTCCAATTACAGTCTCGATCCAATCTATATGACGCGAGACTCGTTCGTAAATAGCAACCGCCCCATATTTACCCTGAGTATCTTCGGTAAAGTCTGAACCCTTGATTTCCCCTACTGCAATTCCTGCCAGGATGCGTTGCGAACTGTCTTCGAAAAATGCGGGGCCACCACTATCACCCAATCCGGGCACGCCTTCCAGAGGCAGAGCTTCCTGAGATCTCTCCCGGGGATCATCAAAGCCAAAGCGCAGATAGCGTTCAGCGACTGTGATTCGATTTTGCGCACGTCTCATCCTGCCATCATTGTACTGACGACCCAGAGTGCCGATACCGAAGTATCCCCAGCCCACCAGGCTCACTATGCGCCCGAGCTCGGCATTCTCAGTTTGCAGCGGAACCGGTTGAGGAATTGAAGATTCGTTATGAAATCTCAGCAATGCCAGATCTACATCATTCGCGGATGACTGGTCATAGTCAGGATGCTTGATTACAAGATCAATTTCACGAGCACGATTCGCCACATTAACGCCGTACCTGAGGCCTTCCTCTACCGTTTTATCCAGTAGAGTCTCCTCTGCACAATGTGCGGCCGTGAGCGCCCAACGGGGGTGAATTACGGTAGCGACGCATACCTTTTCGCTTCCCAGCTGCTCGAGAAAGAATACGGCTGGATAGTCGATTCCACGCACTTCATAGTCCGTAGACGCGACATCATGCCTGATAATAATCCCATGGCTTGCCGGAACCAAAATGGCCGCTAGTAGCAGAATAAGAGTGCGAAGCTTTCTCATAAATACCATGGTGACACTTAATGTCGTCGACGCAGAGGACGTAGATTGGGTTTGTACTGCTTTCTTCGGGTCATTCTGACTATTTTTGCCAGACGCCACAACACTACAATGAGGGTAAGAACGATGAACGCAAGGATACAGGCTGCAAGCCATTGTTCGTGGGTCCAGCCCGAAGCATCGATTAAATCAGACAGCATACTTGCCCCGGAAATCAGGCTTCATTGGCCATATCGGCCACTAGCTTCTCGATAGAGCGAATGCGCTCCCATGGATCGTCCAGTTCCAGAAGCTCTTGTTTCTGCTCTACTTCCATAGGTATGAGTTCGCTTAACCGCCAGCCCAGGTCCCAAAGATTGTCATAGTCTATGGATAGATTACGCTTCTCAATCAAAGGATGACTTTCCAGGCTTTGTAGCAAATCCACCAGTGCACCATAGGCGTCCTCCAGTGGAATCACATCGTCATTAGTGCAATCTCCGTTGCTAAATTCCACTTTTGCTTCCAGAACACCACTATCAGCCTGCCAGCAGTCTTTGATCCGGAACTTTGCATGACCTTCAACAGTTATACCGAGCAAGCCATTGTCCAACTGATTCCAGTCTATGATTTTGCTGTATGTTCCAGTGCGATGAATCGTCTGCCTGGCTGATTCGGTAACAACCTCCTCTCCGTCCCGTAACAAACATACCCCGAAGCCGACATCGTTGCGCATGCAATGGCTGACAAGATCAAGATAACGGCGCTCAAAAATCTGCAAATCTACCTTGCCGCCTGGAAACATCACTATCCGGAGTGGGAATAGAGCGATTTCATCGGATTCAGTCATTGGGAGCAGGTTCGTTTAATTAGGAAATTCAGGTATCCAGGCCACTGAAAATCGGTCACACAAGTCAAAAACGATCGGGGCCATAGCTCAGTGCTTTGAGCAGCTTCTCATGAATACCACCAAAGCCACCATTGCTCATGATAACGATATTGTCACCAGGCATGCTGGACTCCTCCAGAAAAGTGACAATAGCATCTACATCGTCGAAAGCGTAAGCTGGCGTTGCGCTGCTTTCCAACAGTTTCTGAAAATCAATGCTGGAACCATCAGGTTTGAACCATACCACCAGATCAGCGTCCTGACAGGACGCATTCAGCTGATCCTGGTGCACGCCCATTTTCATGGTATTTGAGCGTGGCTCGATCACTGCAATCAAGCGCTTGTTTCCACCCTCTTCTTTTATGGCGGCGGCTGCACCTTTCAGTGTGGTCTCAATTGCGGTTGGATGATGTGCAAAATCATCGAACACCTTGATGCCTTCAACAGTACCCAGGAGTTCCATTCTGCGTTTAACACCATCAAATTCTTTCAGGGCTTGTGCAGCAGTAGTCACATCAATTCCAACATGTTGCGCAGCAGCCACGGCCGCCAGTGCATTCTTGACATTATGTAACCCTGTCATCCCCCATTCCACCAATGATCTGTTCATTACTTCACCGGTAGACCCCTGACCGTACTTCACCAATTCGAATCTGCTGGCATGGGAGCTATCCACTTCTGCATTCCAGAAAATTCCTCCGTTGGTTGCAAGCAGCTTGCAGACTTCGTCTGGCAAGTTAGCACCGAACTGCTGCCGGGGACTCCAGCAGCCCTTGGCCAGCACTGCTTCCAGGTTTGAATCATTATGGGCGGAAATAATCAAACCATTCTGAGGTACTGTGCGCACCAGGTGATGGAATTGTTTTTCAATTGCATCAAGATCGTCGAATATATCAGCATGATCGAATTCCAGATTATTCAGAATAGCGGTTCGGGGTGTGTAGTGGATAAACTTTGAACGCTTGTCGAAAAATGCCGTGTCGTATTCGTCAGCCTCAACAACGAAGAACGCGGAGTCGCCAACATGTGCCGAGCGGGGAAAATTCCTCGTTACTCCCCCAATCAGATAGCCTGGTTTTGCACCGGCATACTCCAAGATCCACGCGAGTATTGCGCTGGTTGTTGTCTTGCCATGGGTACCAGCCACACCCAACACCCATTTGTCGTGCAGAACATACTGAGCTAGCCACTGTGGACCTGAGGTATAGGGAAGCCCCTCATTCAGCACATACTCAACTGCGGGGTTTCCACGGGAGAGCGCATTACCAATGATCACGAGATCGGGAGCTGGCTGCAGATTCTCGAAGCGATAGCCTTCCTTAAGCTCTATGCCGAGGCTCTCCAATTGCGTGCTCATTGGCGGGTAGACATTCATATCGCTGCCGCTTACCCGGTACCCCATCTGTTTCGCAATTACCGCGAGACTTCCCATGAAAGTGCCGCAAATACCTAATATATGAACATGCATACGCTGTTTGCTTACCTGAAAGTTGCTACTATCTTCGCCTGACGATATTTCAAATTCCATCCCTATCGTTCTGGAATTTAGAACGAATTGGTATATCTACTACGCACTCTATTTGACTAATGAATCAGAATTCGCTGTCGCTCTGGAACTATTCTACTTCGCTCTACCAGCAAAAGGGTATCGGCCCGGCTTGTCTTAGTTTACAGGATCAGTATGGATTAGATGTGAACCTGATATTGTTTTGTCTATGGTACGGAGAACTATTCGGAAAATTAACGAATAACCAACTCTCTCAGCTTCTCGAAATAAGCAACCATTGGTCCAAACTCACAGTTATCCCGTTAAGAACTGTTAGACGCTCAATTAAGAGCGATACCTTCTTGTCTGAGACAGCAGAATTCGAAGAAATCAGTAACTGGCGAGAGAAAGTGAAGAATCTCGAACTGGAAGCGGAAAAAATACAGCAGAACATGCTGGAGGGTATGGCACGAACCAGTTGGCCTAATCAAGGTGCCGAAGTTGATGAGAATAGTTGCAACCCGTTGACCCAATCAGGCAATAACGCTAGTAGTGAAAATGACCCGGACTGTGGCAGACACAACTTATCGCTACTGCTGGCGGCCATGGATTTGAAACTGAGCTGTTCAACACAGACAGATTTGCTGACGATCCTGGCTGGACGGCAGCAATTTCGCTAAAAACTGAGTTACTCGCCAGTATCTCCCGCAGCAGGAGCTGCAGACTCTCCCTTACCAAGAGCCATGGCAGAAACGCTAAACGCAACAGCCAGCGCCAGCCATAGAGCGCCCATTAGCGTTGCGTTGCCACTGTCGCCTGTAAATGACAACACAGACACAGCACCACAGATTACTGCAACAATCCAGCATAGATTTTTCGAATATCTGGCGAAGCCCGTACCTTTATTGAGCATAAGTTCCTCGATGTCTCTCTAATGGTTTTTCTGGAGGATTTTCCCAGCCTATAGCACATCATTCACGATCCCGAGCGTCAAGGTGATTTGAGGCGAAAAATGTGACTTCGCGCTAAATCTACCTTATTTATTCCCAGGCTCTGCCCTGCCCACTATCCTGGGCTGCCGCTATCTAGTCTTCACGGGTACTTGGCCAACGTTTGACCAGTCCGGGGTCGAGAGAAAATAAATCCAGGATGCGGCCAACATGATGATTCACCAAATCATCCACTGATTGCGGTTTTATATAGTGTGCCGGCATGGGCGGCGCGATTATGGCCCCTATCTGGCTAGCCTTTAACAGCAGCTCACAATGGCCTGAATGCAGGGGCGTCTCACGAGGCACTAACACCAGACGTCGCTGCTCTTTGAGCATCACGTCCGCGGCCCGGACAATTAGTGAATCGGCATAAGAATTAGCGATAGCAGACAAGGTTTTGATCGCACAGGGCGCAACAATCATACCGTCGGTTCTGAATGACCCACTGGCGATGCTGGCAGCAATGTCCTTGTTTGAATGTACTTCATCTGCCAACGCTTTCACATCATTAGCATTCCAATCAGTCTCAATGGCCACATTCATCTTGGCGGCTGCCGACATGACGAGGTGGGTCTCAACTTCCTCTACTTGCTTCAATACTTCCAGCAATCGAATTCCGTAAATCACACCACTGGCGCCAGACATGCCAATAATCAAACGCATACAGATCTTTGTTCCAGGCTTTTTCAGAGCCGATGATTGTTGCATCTGACCCTGGCGCTGGCAAGGGAAGTCGCCACCGAGTACCATTGGTCTCTTTTTAATTCTCAGTATTCAAGACCAAGAAATTCATGGCCAAAGCAAATCTGTTCTACGCGCAAAGCGGTGGAGTAACTTCAGTCATCAATGCCAGCGCCTGTGGCGTTATTGAAACTGCACGTAAAAATCGCGACAAAATTGGCAAAGTCTATGCAGGATTGAACGGCATAGTCGGAGCCCTGGAAGAGAACCTCATAGACACCAGCAAGGAATCAGCTGCGACTATCGCAGCGCTCCGATCAACCCCTGCGGGCGCATTTGGTTCCTGTCGCTACAAACTAAAATCCTATAGCGAGAATAAGAGGGAATATGAGCGGTTGATGGAAGTCTTCAAGGCGCACAATATCCGCTATTTTCTATATAACGGAGGTGGCGATTCTCAGGACACTGCAAACAAAGTTTCCCGGCTAAGCCTGGACATGGGCTTCCCTATTACCTGCATAGGCATACCCAAGACCGTCGATAATGATTTACCGATTACTGACAACTGCCCCGGATTTGGTTCTGTAGCCAAATATGTCGCAGTGTCAATCCGGGAGGCGGGCCTGGACGTTGCCTCCATGTGTGAAAGTTCTACAAAAGTCTTTGTCATGGAGGTCATGGGCCGACATGCTGGTTGGATAGCCGGTGCAGCAGGCCTTGCCACTGAACAGGAAGGCGATGCCCCACATATTATTCTATTTCCGGAAATCGCTTTTAATCGCGACAAATTTCTGAAGAAAGTTAAATCTTCTGTACGCAAATTCGGTTATTGCGCGATCGTTGTTTCAGAAGGCGCCAAATACAAGGATGGTCGCTTCCTAGCCGACGCCGGAGGAAAAGATGCTTTCGGGCATGTTCAACTGGGCGGCGTGGCACCTTTTGTAGCCAATATGATCAAGGACGAACTGGGTTACAAATATCATTGGGCTGTGGCGGATTATCTGCAGCGTGCCGCGCGACACATAGCCTCTGCCACAGATGTGGAACAGGCCTACGCCATGGGAAAATCAGCTGTAGAGTTTGCCTTGCAAGGCAAGAACGCAGTGATGCCAGCGATCATTCGGGGCAAAGGCAAGAAATACAGTTGGAAGGTGGGAGAAGCAAAACTGTCGGATGTGGCCAATGTAGAGAAAATGATGCCACGGGACTATATCAGCCGTGACGGCTTCCACATCACAGAGAAAGCGAGGGAATATTTTCAACCACTCATTGCTGGCGAAGACTATCCAAAATTCAGGAATGGTTTGCCTCAGTATGCCCGACTTAAAAAAGTGCTAGAAAAGAAGAAGCTTAAGAAGTGGAAGACCAGTTAGAGCTTCAACTTCCGCTATGGCGATAATCGGTCTATCTGCCACTCTTCACCAGCCAGGGTGTAGCGAAAGCGGTCATGCAGACGGTTGGCACTGCCTTGCCAGAACTCGATCTCAGTCGCTCGCACCCGGAAACCTCCCCAGAAATCCGGCAATGGTATTTCACCATCTTTAAATTTCTGCTTCAGGGATTCGAACTGGTTCATCAACACAGAGCGCGAACTCAGCACCGCACTTTGGTGGGAGGCAATGGCAGCAATCTGACTGTCTCTTGGCCTGGACACAAAATATTTGAAGGAATCGGCGGTCGAAACCTTCTCGGCTACACCACATACTTTTACCTGCCTGTCCGCGGTATGCCAGGGAAAATGTAAGCTGATGCGCGGATTGCCAGCCAGATCACTGGCTTTGCGGCTGGAGTAGTTAGTAAAAAATACGAATCCATCCTGATCTACATGCTTTAGCAGCACAATTCTCTGACTGGGTTGACCCTGATCGTCTACCGTTGCCACTGTCATAGCAGTTGGATCAACAATACCCAATTCGAGGACCTGTTTCATCCACTGCTCGAATTGGTCGAGGGGATTATCCGCCAGGTCCTCCCGACGAAGACCTCCTTTGTATTCCCTGCGTAGTGACTCAAGATCCATAAATTTCTCAACTTTTGTCTGACCAAAGAAAAGGAATGCAACTGCAAGCAGAAGCGCTTCTCAAGTAAGTGATTGAATTTCGACTAACGTTAGCGAACGAAATCGCCGTAGTTCCACCACTGATCCCTTCGAGTGCCTGTAATCGCATAGTAGTAGGTACCGGGTCCATGCTTCTCGCCTGCAAAAAACCCACCTTCGTATCGATTACCCTCAGGCCAGCGATAGACGCCCTGACCATGGAAATGGTCGTTCAGAAATTCGCCCGTGTAATTTTCGGTGTTATCTTTTAACCAAAATTCAGAGTGCTGATTCTCACGCCACTCTGGCAAGTTAAAGAAATAGGAACCCTGACCATTGCGCTTGTTCTCGCGCCACTGACCTATGTAAAGATTACCCTTTCCATTCCAGTGCTTGCCCCTGCCCTCTCGAATGCCCATATTCCAATTTCCGACATACACCTCTCTCTGGGTGTAGGAGATGGGGATTTCCAGACGGCCATAGCCATGAAATTCGCCATCTTCAAACTCTCCGACATAACTGCCTTTCCCAAAAGGGGTAGCAAGTTCCAGAGTACCGGGTCCTAGCTCACAGTCTCCTCGTATGCATTCTTCATCGGTGATGCTGGCCATGGACTGGCCCATGGCAGCATTGGCGAATAGAAGCGCACAAATAGCTGCGCTTGAAATCCTGACCAAACTATGGAAATTTCTATGGTGCATGCTGCTACTCCTGCATTCATGCAGTATCGGATTCAGGGATTATACCCTCTAATTCTAGGTGCAGACATGACCCAGACCTATCAGAATTGGCTCATCGAAAATGGTTTCGGAGAAATAACTCACCTGGAACCATTAAGCGGCGGCTCCATCAATGATGTCAGCCGCATTCAGACCTCCCAGGGACCGGTGATCCTCAAGCACAACCTGGCCGCACCAGAAGACATGTTTCAGGCTGAAGCCACCGGACTTGAGATATTGGCTGAAGCAAAATCGATCCGAATTCCAAAAGTACTGCACTGGGATATTAATTTTCTAATTCTGGAAGATCTGGGTGAATCACAACCAGGCACCACTTACTGGACATCCCTGGGAGAACAACTCGCCGCTCTTCATGGTGATATTAAAGAGCAATTTGGGTTTCCCATGCACAATTACTGTGGCGCCACTATTCAATTGAACACACCCAGTAATGATGGATTTCAATTCTTTGCTGAATATCGCCTTCTTGTGCTGGGCCGGCTCGCATTTGAAGCCAACTTGCTTGAATCGACGGAATTAAATCGACTCGAGACTATTGCCTTTAGTCTGGACAAATATATCCCGGAAATGCCTCCTGTCCTGATTCATGGAGATCTGTGGTCAGGCAATATCCATTGCGATGCATCTGGTAAGCCAGCGTTGATTGATCCTGCCTGCTACTGGGGCTGGGCTGAAGCGGAACTGGCTATGACGAAGTTATTCGGTGGTTTTGCACCAGAGTTTTACGCCAGCTACCTGGAGGCCGGGCAAGTTCGACCCGACTGGGAAGACAGGGTCGACCTCTACAACCTGTATCACATGTTAAATCACCTGGTAATCTTCGGAGGAAGCTACCTGCAATCAGTGAAGAGCATTATCAGCAGATACTGTGATTGACGGAAAACTCTAGGCTGCTCTGCGCAGAACGTTGAGTGGGCTGATGCGAACTACGCCCCTGGTAGTGGCCAGACCAAGACCACCAATTATGAACATGCCGATAAGCGGACCTGCTAACCACACCCAGTAGTGAAAACTGAAGTCCTGCTCAAATATTTCTTCCTGCAGATAATAAAGACTCGACTCAGCTCCAATTGTCGCAATCACACCTGCAACAAGGCCAATGAAGGCAAACTCGATCAGTAAGCTGCTAAGAATCAGTTTCTGGCCAGCCCCAAGGGTTCTTAGAATCGCGTTCTCTTTAAATCTTTCATCCAATGTGGCATTCACACAGGACAGAAGAACTAATGCGCCGCACACTAACACCAGGACAGATATTAATTCTATAGCGGACGTTACCTGTGAAATGATGGTTTGAATTTGTTCGATTAAGGCATCAATTTCTATAACAACCATAGTTGGAAAGAGGCGAATCAGATCGTTCAGCAGAATTTTCTGTTCGCTCTCCATGAGAGCTGTAGAGAGATAGGTACCTCCCAGATGATCGATAGTTCCTGGCGAAAAAATTATAAAAAAGTTGGGCTGCATATTGTCCCAACGGACACTTCGAAAATTGCTCACTTCCGCATAGACCAGTTCCTGGTTCACCTCAAATTCGAGGCGATCGCCTATATCAAGCCCCAGCCAACTTGCATACTCTTCTTCAATTGAAACGTATCCGGCCTCCGGGTCGTCACCCCACCAGGCACCCTCAGTTATCAAATTGTCAGGAGGTACCTCATCGGCCCAGGTTACCTGGCGACGACTCAGCCTGCCCCTGACTCGCGTCCCATTTTCTTGCACTGATTCAGTGCCTGGTGCAGCCTCCGTCAGTTCTGCTGCTTCCGCTGCTAATTCCACATCATCCAGAGATGCATTCTCAGTCAGGCTCCCTCCTTCACCACTCTCTTCATCATCCATATCGCCACTTACTTCAGGCAGATCACCGTTGATGCGATTCACCCTGGCGCTAATCAATGGATAGAATGCATTCGCTTCGACACCATTTTCTGCAAAGAATTCTTCGATTCCTGGAATTTGATCCCGACTAATATTCATCATGAAGTGATTAGGCGTGTTTTGTGGAAGCTGGGCTTGCCACTCATCAATGAGATCGGTACGCAGCAGGGTAAGAATCAACAGTGACATAATCGTTACCGAGAACACCATCACCTGAAGTACGTTCTCCCGGCGACGACGACGCGCAGCCGTCATCGCCAGTTTCCAGGCGCTACCAGCTCTCATACCCATGGAACCGCTGGACTGGAGGAACAAATAGGAAACCACTGAAAGAAACAAAGCAATGGCAGCAACTGCCACTACCAGCACGGTAGTCAGCTGAAAATCCTGGCTGTACCAGTACACCAACAATACGGTGCCCAGTATTCCAAAAACATAAGGAACCTGATCGCTGATCTTTTGCTGGCCTACATCTTTTCTGAGAACTCTCAGAGGAGGCGTTTCACGCAGAGCTAGCAGAGGAGGCAAGGCAAATGCGAGCAGACAAATCAGAGCTGTTAAGGCTCCTATAACAAATGGCTCAAAACTCGGCGGCGGCAATTCTACCAACATAATGCTTTGCAGCATTTGCAATATGCCATGGTGCACCAACCACCCCAGAACACTCCCTACGAGAATAGCAATTGCCGCCAGGACCAATTGAATAGTCAGATAGATCGTAGTGATCTGCCTGGAAGTGCAACCAAGAGTCTTCAGAATCGCCACATAGTCGTAGTGGCGTTCACTATAGCGCTTGGCGGTTAATGCGATGGCAACACCCGCAAGAATTACCGCAAACAATGAACCCAGTAAGAGAAAACTCTCGGCACGATCCAGAGCATCACTGACCTCCTGACTCTCATCCCTTACATCTCTGATATAGAAACGACCTCGCCACTCTTCCCGGGAACGAAACCACTCCTCAAAGTCATCCAGCATGGCGAGATCATCATTGGCAAACAGGAAGCGCCAGCTCACCCTGCTTCCAAGCTGAACCACATTTGTACTTTCTACATCATCCATGTGCAGCATCAGGCGGGGACCAGCATTGTCCACCATGCTGCCGCCGGCCCTGTCGGGCTCAGTGATGATAATTTTACCCACTCGCAGTTCTGCTTCACCAACATAGACAGTGTCGCCTACCTCGATACCCAGCGCGGGAAGTGCGCGGGATTCCAGCCAGACTTCGCCTGGCGGCGGTCCACTCTGGATAGGTGTTCCCCTGACAAAAGCGCGATCCGCTATGATTACATCACCGCGAAGTGGATAATTTTCGCTGACGGCTTTTGCGGCAACCAATAGATTTCCAGAATCGGAAAACGCCATTGAAGTAAACGAAAGCGTACGAGCTGTGCGCAAACCTCTGGATTGCCCCTCAAGTAAAACTTCCTCCGGTAGTTCACCGCGCCCACTTACAATTCGATCTGCGGCCAGCATGTTCGCCGACTCCAGCAACAGAGCTTTCTCCAGTCTGTCGGTAAACAAGGCTATGCCACTAACCGAAGTTACTGCCATAACCAGAGCAATAAACAACAGTTTTAATTCACCACCTTGCCAATCCCGCCATAACATTCGTAATGCCAGTGACAGAAGGCTCCTTAACGGCTTTTTGTCTTGCAAGGAAGTCGTTGGTTGATCAGGCACTGGCTACCTCTCCGACAGTTGAGATTGAAGTATCATCAGCTATCTCGCCCGCTACCAGCTTGATGATTCGATCACATCGCTGTGCCAGACGCTCATCGTGGGTTACCAGAACCAGAGTAGTTGAGTACTCTCGATTTAGATCAAACAACAAGTCGATTACTTTGGCGCCCGTGGCGGTATCCAGGTTTCCGGTGGGCTCATCAGCGAACAGGATTCTCGCCTCGGTTGCGAAGGCACGGGCAATTGCTACTCGTTGTTGCTCGCCACCCGACAATTGATTGGGATAATGATGCCAGCGCTCGGACAGCCCAACTCTGTCCAGAAGGATGCGCGCCTTGTCCCGGGCAGCAACGTCGCCCTTAAGCTCAATGGGCAACATGACATTTTCCAGCGCCGTAAGGCTGGGCAATAACTGAAATGATTGAAAGACGAACCCTACAAGCTGGCCGCGAAGAATTGCTCGTTGTTCCTCGTCCATGTCGCCCAGAGACTTGCCATCCAGGACTACATCACCGGAGGTTGCCCCATCCAGGCCTGCCATGAGACCAAGAAGTGTAGATTTACCCGAACCCGATGCACCTACAATAGCGAGAACCTCTCCCTCCTGAATGTTCAAATCGATTCCTTTCAGAATGGTGAGGAGTCCCTCACTGGTTTCAACACTTTTAACCAGCTGGGTAATTTCAATCATGTATTGCACTCCTTGCTGCAAACGGTCCAGATTATAGACGAAACGGCATAAGGCGGCTTATGGCTAAGTCCAAGTCTCTGTTATAGTCGACTATATAAACGAAGTTGAGAGAATATCGGTTTAACGCTCTTCCCTGCATTAAAATTGCAGCCAATACGATGAAATCCCTTTATATCCGATTACTGACAATAATTTTCCTTATTCAGCCATTGGTAGCCCTGGCACAGGAGGAGAAGCCACGAACCCTAATGGTTTTCGGCGATAGCCTCAGTGCAGCTTATGGGATTGAGGAAGATCTGGGCTGGGTAAACTTGCTGGATAAGAGGCTACAGCAGGAAAACTTTCACTACCGTGTGGTTAATGCGAGTGTAAGTGGCGAAACCAGCACCGGTGGATTGGCACGTTTACCAGCCATGCTATCAGCCCATTCTCCGAGTATCGTCATTTTAGAGCTGGGCGGGAATGACGGCTTACGCGGACTACCTCTGGAGAACCTCAAAGCAAATCTCGAAGAGATGGTTGGTATGATAAAGCTGCAGGGTGCACAGATACTGCTGGCTGGTATTCAGATACCACCCAACTATGGACCCCGGTACACCGTTCCTTTCTTTGAACTATTTGGAGAAATTGCGGATCAGGAAAAACTGCCGCTGATTCCATTCCTGATCGATGGCATCCCACAACAACCCGAACTTATGCAGAATGACGGAATTCACCCGAAAGCTGAAGCACAGTGGATGATTGTAGAGAATGTCTGGCCCTACCTTGAGCCATTATTGTAATAAACGAACCAGGCGGGGTCAGTTGCAGGCAATCAGGAGTGTTCGATTGTTAGCTGAATATTGTTGGCCTCGTCCATGTCGAAGCCGTTAGCTTCATACCAACGACGCAGAATTTCAGTTTCGCCTTTGGCTTCACCAACCAGAGTATCGACCCGTTCATCCTTACAGAATTCAATCACTTCGTTCAGCAAGGCTGAACCAATTCCCTGGTTACGATAATTCTGTGAAACTTCAATTAGCTTCAGGCAGTAGCTCACCCCTGGAGTTTTCAAACTATCAGATTCCACAATGACTGATTTTTCTGAATTGATACTTCGGTTTGCGCCTCGAGAACTCAGCTGCGCCATGGCCACCGGCTGATGACCGCAGTAGGCTTTGAAAAATAGACGTGGCGCCAAGCAACTCGGTTTGGTTAACCGAATTTCTGGACTATTGTTGCCTAATGATCGCAGAGCCTTCATCGAATTTAATGCCGTGTTTTACCACCCGGGGTTTAACGAATCGTATAAGTCCGGTGTTCCCTGACACTACAATTTTTGTCGCTTGTTAGCGCTTATGAGGAGGTGCCGGGTCGAGCTATTTTGAGGCTTCTAACCCCATGCACTAAAGACCAGTTATAGGAGAATCGTGACCAAGCTCACACTTTTGTGGCTCTTTTAAGGACTTCAGGCCTCTTTTTTTCAGGAATTCAGGTCTTTACTACCGAAATTCGTGGCAGAAGAATCTCTCAGCTTGTAAAGCATGATGGCTGAGAAAATATTGCAGAGTGCGATGATAAGAAGTGCCAGGTTATAGTTGCCGGCAAAGTCATAGTACCAGGCTACCAATATTGGCCCCAATGCGGACATTCCGAAAGTAAATGGCATGGCCATAGAACGTACTGAACCAAGATAGCGACGTCCGAAGAAAGATGCCCATATTACCTCCTGAAGTGGGAGCAAGCCGCCCCAGCCAATCCCCATCAACAAAAACCCGGAGTACACCAGCCAGTCAATCTGATTACTGATGCTAAACACAATCAGAATTACTGAAGAGCCTGTAACAGCAGCACCAAGTGCAGCGAGTTTCCTTGGATTGTAAATATCGATCACAATCCCCCAGAGCGGCTTACTCAGAAATGCTGGTATCGAAGCCAGGGAAATCATGGATGAGGCTATCAATCGGGAGTAATTGGCATCAGTCATTAAGGGTATTGTCTGGGTCAGCATAACCGTAATAGATATCTGAAATAGACCAAAAGCCATAACCAGTAAATAGAAACTTAGCGTTCTCATCGCCTGAGCGCGGGTCATGGATCTCGCAAAGTCCATACGGGCGGCCTCTCCTAAACCAGCGGACACCTCGTCAGCCGTGCGGCCATCGGGATGCAGATCGAAGTCCTCCGGGCTTCTTCGCACCAGACAAGCTGCAGGCAAGGTCATTGCCAGGGCAGCCACTCCAAGCAGCCGCCAGGAGTCCCGCCAGCCAAAGCTGTCTACCAGACAGGTGGTAATTGGCGGCAGGACAATGCCGGCCAGCGATATTCCCATACCAGCCAGAGCTACGGCCTTGCCGCGCTTTTCCACAAACCATTTTCCCAGAGAGACATTTACCACGAGGTTGCCAATCATCGCCGCCCCCATGGTGAGCATCAGCCCATTAACTACCAACCATTCACCAAGGGTCTGAATCGTTGCCAGATAAAACATCGAGGCCGCCAGCAGAAAACCACCAGCCACCATAAATGGCCTGCCGCCAAAGCGGTCGATATGAGACCCAATCAAAAAACCTGTAGCTGCGAACACCAATTGGCCGATACTACGCGATGCAGTGAATTCAGCCCGACTCCAGCCAAACTCCTCTGTCATTGGTATCATGAAAGAACCAATCACATAGTTGGCCATACCTACAGCGACGAATTGAGTAAAAAATCCGGCTACTACGATCCAATAGCCGTAATATATGCTGCGCATGAGTCTTAGAAAGGCGTTTTGTAAAGCGAGGGTATTGAATGAATTTTAGTTTATTGCCGCGCGATAGTATACCCAGAGCATATAAGCTCCCCAGATCAGGGCAATTAGTAGTAGACCTGACCCTATTGCATCAACAATAGACGCAATTCGTATATCCTCGCCGAGCATTCCTAATGGACGCAATAAATTGGCCCAATCATGGCTACCTGGCCGGTCAGCCCCCGTACCCCCACCAAGCAATGGCAGCCGCAAAGCACGGGCATCTGCTATATAGGGAGCAACATCCATCATGGACTGTCCGGCCCACCACAAGCAGGTCGAAGCAGCAAAGCCATCTTTATTCACAATAAGGAATGCAAACATCAGAGAAAGTGGTAACAGCACTTGAAACGCCGACCCACCCAGGAACATCATCCATCGCCCAAATGGCATGAACAGGACATGACCAGCTTCATGAAAAATCAGATCCACGTTGTGAAACCAATGATTCATGATCTCAGCACTGCGGAAGTCCATGGCGAGGAAAGCGAGGCCCCACCACACCAGTAACAACCATACCAGCCCATAGCCAAGGACATCCGCCTTGCTTACATTGGGCCTTGGGCGCAAGAAAAATTGAGACAACGAAAAACTGATACCTACCGGGAAAACAGAACTGACTGGCTTAACTTCCTGTTCAGCAAATTGGGGATCAGTTGCCAGGGACTTTAACCACTTACTGTAGATTAGCCCGCATTCCGGACAGCTGTCCGGAATCGCCTTACCATCTGGAGATCGGTACCCGCATTTAGGACAAGTAGCGTACATGTGCAGTCCAGTTCTTCAGAACAACATAGCTGATACTGCACATAGCTCAGGGGAACCGGTATCGAATGCTGCTACTTCCGTTGCTGTTACGACTTCCGACATTTGCTTCACCGCTCTGTCTACGACTGCCGAGAGAATCCAGAGCTTGCCTGTCAAATTGCTGCCTTAACTGACGATCTACCACGGAAGACCTGTGACTGTAGCGGTTAGGCAGGATGACCTGCACACCATTATTACGACCCCTTTCCGGAATCACTCTTTCCCTCGCCGGCACTACTCCGTCAATGCTGCGACCGCTATACACAGGAGGAAGTCGATGACGGGTAACTACGGGAGGCGTATACAGGAATACCTGGGGAGCAGGTTCAACATAGTTAGTGTAATAAAATTCGGTGTTCAACCCACTAAACAAATTACTAATCAATCCAACCTGACTGTAAACAAAACGGTCATGCTCTCTATTGACGCGAAGAAAAGCTTCTTCCAACTCTCTGTAGTG
The DNA here is from genome assembly GCA_965227685.1 of uncultured Pseudohongiella sp. Taxonomy (GTDB): domain Bacteria; phylum Pseudomonadota; class Gammaproteobacteria; order Pseudomonadales; family Pseudohongiellaceae; genus UBA9145. The sequence continues at coordinate 1,999,642 of CBDDGA010000002.1, forward strand.
TCGCGCCACATCCTGAAATTCTGAACGAAGAAACGAGCTGCTACGATTGCGGCGAATAGCGCTCACCAAATCGGCCGCCGCCCGGCTTAGTCGACTCGCAGAGAATCTAACGCTGCCGTAATTGCGGTCATACTTCAGCTTGTTCGCCAGCTCGGCACTAACTTCATTTAACTCTGCAGCCAACCTGCTAACTTCAAACTGAGTTGCGCTCGCATTGTGAGCAATCACCAGCAGTGGAATGAGTAATAATCTGGCGACTATTCTTCCCAAACCTCTCGGTACAGAATAATTGTGATACCTGGACGACTTTCTCATGAGAACTCTCCAATACCCTGGAGTGTACCAGTTTTCATTCAGCCAGCTAAGTAGAAGCACAACTGACGACAGACTATCAGAACATAGAATAAACCATCGAAATTAATGGGCGCTGAACGGCCGTGGGACTAATTATGAATCGGTCTAAACAAGGACGGTTAAATAACTTAATAGCCTAGTAGTAATGGGTTTCGCTGTCTTCACCTGAGACTATAGCCAGATATTGCGCAACCACTGTCTCAATGCCTGACAGTATGCATTCCACCACCAGTGCATGCCCAATGGATACTTCAAGAATATTGGGGATCTGCAGGAACCGCCGCAAATTCGCAAGATCCAGATCGTGACCTGCATTAACACCCAGGCCAAGTTCAGTGGCGGCTTTTGCAGTAGCAGAAAATGCTTCAAACGTCGGATGCTCCGACTCCAGCCCAAAGCTGCCAGCATAACTCTCCGTGTAAAGTTCGATCCTGTCTGCACCAACAGCTTTGACATCGGGGACCAATGCAGGGTCTGGGTCGAGAAACAAACTGCTGCGAATACCATTGGCACGGAGCTGGCTTAGCACTGGTCGTAAAAGGTCTTCATGCTGCGAAACCTGCCAGCCATGATCAGAAGTAAGCTGGCCAGGCTCATCAGGCACCAGAGTACACTGCGCAGGCTTAACTGCTTCCACCAATTCAATAAACTCAGGCGAAGGATAACCCTCGATGTTGAACTCAACGTCAGGATACAGAGCCAGAAAATCCGCAAGATCATAAACATCCTGCCGGGTCACATGACGCTCATCGGGACGGGGATGAACGGTTATCCCCTTTACGCCCAGGTTTATGAAACGTTGAGCAAAATTCACCAGATTTGGAAAATCTCTGCCTCTGGAGTTTCTGAGCAAAGCGATTTTGTTCAGGTTTACACTTAATACTGTCACGGCAATTCTCCTGCTACTATTCGACGGCGAGAAAATCTCTAAGAATTTTCTGCACGGCCTGGGGTTTTTCGGCATGAACCCAATGACCGGTTTCCATAATTACTTTTACTCTGGCCTGAGGAAACAATTCCAGCGTCTCTGCTTCGTGTTCTGGCTGTATGTAGTTGGACAGCGCGCCCTTAATGAACAATACAGGCTTATCAAACGCCCGACCTGGCCCGGGTTTCTCTCGCAGCCTGTCATAGTTTTTGCTAATTGCATCCAGATTTAACCGCCACTGATATGTTCCATCTTCCTTACGTACCAGATTGGTTAGCACGAACATACGGGTATCATCATCTTTAATGTACGCCTGTAAAAACGCCTCCGCATCTTTACGGCCGCTTATTTCGTCAAAATCAAGCTTACTCATCCCTTCGATTACCGAGAGATGCCCGTCAGCCGCGCTGGCGTAGTGAACCGGGGCAATGTCCACTATGACTAATCTGCTGATAAGAGAAGCATCAGTTAGCGCCAGTTCCATCGCCACCTTGCCTCCCATGGAATGGCCGATAACGGTGCAAGGTCTTAAATCCTGTTCCTGCAAGAACGCAGCAACGTCCCTGGCCATCAGAGCATAATCCATGTCGGGCGCATGGGGAGATTCCCCGTGATTCCGCAGATCAACTCCAAATACTGAATAGTCCTCGGCGAGCTGCTTGCTATGCCAGCCCCAGTTACCCAGGCTGCCAAACAGCCCATGAAGGATTACCAGTGGTGGCCCGGTATCGCTGTATTGCCTGAAGTTGAGCTGTAGAGGCTTCGAATCAATCAAGGGACTTCAGTATCTCCAGCACATCTTCGTGATGAGACTTGGTTTTGACCTTGTCCATAATGTGCACGAGCTTCCCCTGCTTGTTAATTATGAACGTGGTCCGGATTATTCCCATGAATTCTCTGCCCATGAACTTTTTAAGCCCCCAGACACCATACTTTTCGGCTACCCCATGATCTTCATCTGACAGGAGAGTGAAATTCAGGGACTCTTTATCCTCAAACTTCTTCAAACGAGCCACGGGATCGGGACTGATACCAAGCGCCACTGCCCCGTTGCGGCTCAGTGCCCGCTTGCTATCCCGCAATCCACAGGCCTGCACAGTGCAGCCAGGCGTCATCGCCTTGGGGTAAAAGTAGAGCACCACATTTTTCTCGCCTTTGAAATCCTTAAGCGCGACTTTCTTACCGGATTGATCCAGTAAACTGAACGCCGGCGCCTGCTTGCCTGTAGTTAGTGTTGCCATTGCTATTCTGGGTTCCTGTTCGTTATTTGTCAGGTGAATCGAATATAGAGTGTGTCGTTTGGCATTATACCGATGCCCGCAAAGAGCATGTTAGTATCTCTTCATGAATTCTCTTCCCAGCTCTGTTGTTGTGCTTACCGGTGCAGGCATATCGGCTGAATCAGGCATAGAAACTTTTCGGGCTGCGGACGGCCTTTGGGCGAATCATCCGGTTGAAGACGTTGCCACTCCCGAGGGTTTTGCCCGTAACCCGCAAATCGTTTATCAGTTTTATAACCAACGCCGCCGACAACTACTCTCGAAAGAAATAGGACCTAATGCTGCACATAGCGCACTCGCACGGTTTGAACATGAGTTTAATGGAGACTTCCTGTTGGTAACTCAAAATGTGGATAACCTCCACGAACGCGCCGGGTCCGACAATCTTCTGCATATGCACGGTGAGCTGTTAAAAATGAGATGCCTGAACTCGAAGCTAATCTTCGACATTGCAAAAGACTTTGATTTCGACACCGAGTGTAAATGCTGTCGTTCACCAGGCAACCTGCGACCTCATATCGTCTGGTTCGGAGAAATGCCGTTCTACATGAACCAAATCAATATGGCGCTTGAAGCCTGCGATCTTTTTGTTGCTATTGGCACTTCAGGCAACGTCTACCCCGCTTCCGGTTTCTACCAGACCGCAAAAATCAGAAAAGCACATACGGTAGAACTTAATCTGGAACACACTGGTTCCAGCTTCGATGAACATAACTATGGGCCAGCAACTGAAGTCGTTCCGCAATTTTTCGAACAGATATTGCAACGACAGAATGCAACTCATCACACTTCTGCCGACCACGTGAGCTAAGTCGCCAAAGAGTTCCTCCTGAATGACCTACTTTGCATTGCTTAAGTTTGTTAAGCTTGACCTTAGAGTGGGTGTAAAGTGTTAACTAGCCCCCGGATAGATACCCTGCGCTGAGAACAGTAGATGGCCAAATTTCCCAATAAAATCATTGCCCTTTTGCTGGCACTGATGCTTGTTTCACCAGCGAATGCGGGATTGAGCAGCTGGATGGCTATGTCGATGGCAGACAGCCAGGCTGATCATGTATCTCATCATGTCGAAAATGGCTTTTCACATAATCAGCATGAAAGCCATGGAGCACACTCACACGACTCTCATACCGGCACAGAAGAGCACCATAAGAAGAACAGCAAGACCAGCCACAATGATGAAGATTGCAATGAACATTGTGTCTCCTGTGCCAATCATTGTTCAAATCCGGGTATCCTGTCACACCCTATAAGCCTGACTGACCTGTCAAAAACGCAGCATGGCTTCGAATCCGGCACCCTCTCCAAACATACTGACCTTCTTTATCGCCCACCGATTCGCAACTAGCGGATCAGCGCGCGAATCAGTCTCACTTATTCTCTTCACTTGAGCGACCGCTACGTTCGGTAGTGCGTCACCACGTCTTGCCCCTGATCCAGTCTCGCAGTTAACACCGGGAGCGATCTTTATATCCTGAAGATCGCAGGTTTTCAGATATCTGGAGTTGAGCATGAGTCTCAAAAGGTTGTCGGGCGGTAATAAATCCACGGTCGATAAAGAATTTAGTTTAGGTCGCAGGCGGTTCGTTCAGGGACTTGCAGGCGGCGGACTTCTATTGCCAGCAAATCGCGTGGTTAATGCGGCCAACCGTCCGCCCGCATCCCATGTTGCAACAGAATTAAGAGGCACCAGCTTCGATCTTGTGATTGAGGAACGCCTCGTTAATTTCACCGGGTCACCACAAATAGCCACTGCGATAAACGGATCTATTCCAGCACCGACTCTGCGCTGGAAGGAAGGTGACTCCATCACGATTAACGTAACAAATCGATTATCCGAGCCGACCTCTATTCACTGGCACGGCATTATCTTGCCTTATCAAATGGACGGGGTTCCAGGAATCAGCTTTCCCGGAATAGCGCCAGGAGAAACATTCCAGTATCGATTCAAACTGCAGCAGAGTGGCACCTACTGGTATCACTCTCACTCCGCATTTCAGGAAATGACTGGCATGTACGGTGCCATTATCGTCGAACCTGCCAATGGCGAGCGTATTCAGGCAGAACATGATCACGTCATCCTGCTTTCTGAATGGACGGACGAGAATCCCATGTATGTTTTTCAAAAGCTTAAAACCATGGGGCATCTCTACAACTTTAATCAGCCGACCTTACCTCAACTGCTCGACGATATAGCGAACGACGGGTTTCGTTCGGCACGGTCCCGTCGGGACATGTTCAATGTCATGCGAATGAAACCCACAGACCTCTCTGACCTCTCCGCCGACACCCTTACCTATTTGATGAATGGCACAACAGCGGCAAACAATAATCTGCATCTTTATGAGAAAGGTCAACAGGTGAGACTCAGACTGATAAACGCGGCTGGCAACACATTTTTCGACGTACGAATTCCTGATCTACCGGTCACGGTAGTTCAGGTCGATGGCGTTGATGTTGAACCGGTCACCGTCGATGAACTTCGCTTTGGCCCAGGCGAAACCTACGATGTTTTGCTAACACCTACCGAAGACGCACACACAATCTTCGCTGAAACAATGGATCGAACTGGTTACGCGAGAGGTACATTAGCTACTCGTTCTGAATTGTCCGCGCCGATTCCCGAAAGACGTGAGGCACAATGGTTGTCTATGACAGACATGATGGGGACGATGCCTGCCATGGACCATTCAACTACGACCCATCACGACTCTCATGACAGCATGAACATGAACATGAACATGAACATGAACAACCGACAGGTCAAAGCCCGACACGCTTCAACTGAATTCGGTGCCAGTACCGATATGCGGGTCGATTACCCGAGAACCAATCTTGATGATCCCGGTATTGGGCTGCGCGAAACCTCAAGAAAAGTGCTGACTCTTGCCGATCTGCACACGCTTGGGGGAGAGATAGACAGACGTGATCCCGAGCGGGAAATCGAATTACATCTTACAGGTAATATGGAACGCTACAGCTGGTCTATCGACGGCCTGGAGTATGGAAAGTCAACGCCGGTGCACTTCAGGTTCGGAGAGAAGCTTCGTGTGCATCTGCATAATGACACAATGATGACTCACCCTATGCATCTTCACGGCATGTGGAGTAACCTGGAAGACGCCCAGGGCAATTTTTTGGCACGCCGCCACATTATTCCAGTTCAACCAGCGCAACGAGTCAGCTTTAGTGTGACAGCTGACGCTCTGGGCCGTTGGGTCTGGCATTGTCATCTCTTACTGCACATGGATGCCGGTATGTTTCGGGAGGTCGTCGTAACGTGAACTCATATCGATTACTTCAAGCACTCTGTCTGCTGCTAATCTGTAATTCGCTCTACGGTCAAGACCACGCTCATCAACTCGAAACTGGTGTCATTCCTGATGATCACGCACACCACCATGAAGAGACCGCGAACTCTCCAGAAGTAGCTGCCCACGATCATGAAGCCATGCACAGCATGCCCATGGAAAATACAGAGTCGATGGAGATTGAGGTGGATACTCTGCGTGATCCCCATGCCTATTCCAACGGCTATGTAAGAGACTCCGGACCTTATACCCTGGCACCGGAGCATCAACTATCCCTGGCTGATGAAACCTATTTTACCGGCTTATGGGTAGATCGCTTTGAATATGTTGAGTCCCATGATACGGACGCCACTGAATTTGAAGGCCATGCCTGGATTGGAGACAGCTACAATCGATTCCTGTTGAGAAGTGAAGTTGAGATAGTTAATGACTCCCTGGAAGTGGCTGAAATTGATTTTCTGCATACCAGAGCCATTTCTCCATTTTGGGATGTGCGGCTTGGTGCCCGGCATGAAGTTAGAGACGAAGGAAATCGCAGTTGGGCGAGTATTGGTCTGGGAGGCCTGGCGCCCTATTGGTTTGAAATCGATGCCAGTTTATTTATTAGCGACAATGGAAACTCATTATTGGACATCGAAGCTGAATACGACTTATTACTTACTCAACGACTTGTTATGCAACCACGGCTTGATATACATACCTATGGAAAAACTGATGAAGTGATGAGACAGGGGGCTGGACTCTCTACAGTGAAAGCAGGCTTTCGTATGCGTTATGAATTTGACCGGCAACTAGCCCCTTATTTTGGCATCGAACAGGTCATGAGATTCGGAAAAACGGCTGATTTGTTGCTGCCAGAGGAAGATCGTTCGGACACTCATTGGATTGCAGGATTTAAATTCTGGTTCTAAAGATGCCGATTGAATACCGACCGAAAGCTTAAACCATTCGATAATTCCCTTATAATGCTGACTCTTGATTTATGGCTATAGTTGGGACGGGAAACCATGCTCAAAAAGATTCTTAAAGGCCTGGCCGGATTATTAGTTTCAGCTGTGATCTTAGGCCTTGTTGTCTATATCGCAACAGGTGCTCCACAACCTGCCTCCGATTCCAGCAGCCGCGCCTGGCTTGAGAATGGACCTTATAGTATTGGTAGTTCTGATCTCGTTCTGGTGGATGGCACGAGACCTACTGCGGAAAACCGTGGCTTTCCCGGCAAAGATGATCGCAGCTTCAACACCACCATATGGTATCCCAGCGACTTCGATGGCCCTTATCCACTAGTGGTTCATAGCCACGGTATTGTGTCCAGCCGAACTGAATTGGCTTATCTCGCAGAAGCATTGGCAAGCAGAGGGTATGTAGTGGTCGCGGCAGATTACCCGCTGACTTCCGGCGCAACTGAAGGCGGTGCCAATGCTGCTGATGTCATAAATCAACCTGCAGATATTTCTTTTCTCATTGATTCAGTCATCAATTTGCAGGGCACTGATAAACCTTTCCCGGGCACTATTGATCAAAGCCGAATCGGACTCACCGGTTTCTCACTTGGCGGGCTAACAACTTATCTGGCGACTTACCATCCACGGTGGCGTGACCCTCGAATCGCTGCTGCTGTTGCCATCGCTGGCCCTTCTGCGATATTCGCGCCAGAGTATTTTCGCACTACCAGCGTACCGCTACTTGCTATTGCCGGCACTGCTGATGCACTTATAGAACATCGCCGAAACGCGGAAGATATTCCACGCCGGGCAGCTAATGCGTCACTGGTCACCATAGAGGGTGGTTCACATCTGGGGTTTACAGGACTGGCAGATCCAATGTTCAGATTTAGCGACAATCCTGACACACTGGGCTGCGGCGCAGTTATGGCTGTACTGGGCGATGATCCTAATGCGACATTTACTACTTTAGGGAACATCGAGGATGGTATTGACCCTAATAGAGATATGCCGGGAATTTGCGACTATGGCTATCCAGCGACAACCCACCCAGGGCGACAGCATATGATTACCAAGGTTGCCGCTGTCAGTTTTCTCGAATCTGTGTTTAATACCAGCGCTGAACAAAGATCGGCGGCAAGACTACAACTGGAGTCAGCACTCGCCGAGGATTTCGAAGAAGTCAGTTTCTCTGACTAGCTAACTCTGCAGTTAGCTAGAGTTGAAATTTCAATTGCGCCGGCAGCAAGCATTGTTTGTCGTTGCACAGTTGGTAGTTGACAACAATACATACTCCCGTCGGATGGTCCTGTTTTCGATTTAGCTTGAGTGTGACGGTTATGTCTTCGCCGTATATTGGCGTCTCACTACTGACGGAAGTTATCGTCGCGCCTGCCTGAGGATAGTCGATCGATGCCACCTGCCACTCATCAGTATTCTGAATCCCGACACTGAATGGCGAATACATGTCTGCATCGGCATCCGGCGCAGTGAGGTGCCAACCATTAACTAACGAGCAGTTGATAGAACAAAGCAGACCGGTCTCATCGAATTCTGCGCCCACACGCAGTAACCCTCCATTGCCATACTGCACAGGTGCAAAACTGCCGTGCTCGAACGCGGCCATAACACGTAACAGGCTTGTGTGATTCAGTGGACTGTCATCTACCACCGGACGCAAGGCTATAATCGCGCTTTGACGAAGTTCACGATAACGATCCGCATCTACTTCCCTGTCTGCACGTTTTGCCCGTTGCTCAAGGGACCATAGGCACTCCAGCGCTGTAGCCGTGGCGGAGAGTTCAGCACCATCCCCTGCACTGCGGGAGCGCACAAGCACTGGACCATGCTGTTTTGCCGGCCCGAGAAAAAAACTTTTACTCTCTTTATCCCAGAAATTCTCAATGACGGTATCCATCAGACTAAAAGCCAGACTGAGATATTGTTTTTCCCGGGAAGCATCGAACAGTAGCACCAGTGCCTGAATCAAATTCACGTAATCCTCAAGCTGGGCAGGTATGGAAACTTCGCCTTTAAGATAAATGCGTGTTAATTCACCTGCATTCCCCAGGTTCGTTTTCAGTATATGGTCCAGGGCTTTGTGTGCTGATTCATACCAGCGGGACTCTCCAAACACCAGGTGAGCATGGATCAGTGTACTGGCCATCGCCGCACACCAGGCTACGATTCTCTTGTCATCGCGAATTGGATGGGGACGTTTTTCCCGATGCCGGTAAAGACCTTCCAAAGCTGTGTCCAGGTCGGTCAGGAACTCATCGCCATACCTGTCCTGCCAGAACTCCAGACTCTGCTCCAGACGAAGGACGTTTGCCCCTTCAAAATTTCCGAATGTAGTGACATCGAAAACTTCGGTAAGAATTGCAGCCTGGTTCGGTGTAAGCGCGGATTCAATTTGTTCTGGCGTCCACACAAAAAAGGTTCCCTCCTCACCCTCGCTATCGGCGTCAGTAGCCGAATAAAAACCGCCTTCCGGCATCTCCATATCCCGGAGTACATAGTCAAGCAAGCGGCGGCAGATTCTTGCAAAGAACGGTTTACGGCTGAGCAGCCAGCCACGAAGATAAACCAGGCCAAGCTGAGACTGGTTGTAGAGCATCTTTTCAAAGTGGGGTACAAGCCATTCCTCATCAACGCTATAGCGATGAAACCCTCCTCCCACATGATCATGAATTCCTCCCCTGCCCATTCCCTCCAGCGCACGTACTACGAAAGCCTGGGCCGCCTCATTGCCATGCCGGAAGGCATAATCCAGCAGGTAGAGTAAAATGGGTTCCTGGGGAAACTTGGGCGCACCCGCCAGACCTCCCCAGTGTTCATCTTCCCGACTGACTAGAGCCTCTACCAATTGCAATTCACTCACGGGATTTGTCTGAGTTTCAGATTTATTACTCAGCATGCGCTGCACACCCCGATGAACGGATTGAGCACTCCTGTGTAACTCGTCGTACCTGTCATTCCAGGCGCTGGTGATCTGATCCAGCAAATGCAAAAAGTTCGCCGGCGGAAAATAGGTGGCTGCAAAAAAAGGCTTTCCATCAGGCAACAGGAAATTGGACATGGGCCAGCCCCCATGGCCGGAAATTATCTGTACCGCCGTCATGTAGATTTCATCAATGTCAGGATACTGCTCTCTATCCATCTTGATGCTGATAAAGTGTTTATTGAGCACTTTTGCGACTTCGACGTTGTCGAAGCTTTCCACTTCCATGACATGACACCAGTGACAAGTACTGTAGCCTATCGACAGAAACACAGGTTTATTCTCAGCCTGAGCAATTTCAAATGCCTCTGATCCCCAGGGGAACCAGTTCACCGGATTATGTGCATGCTGTAGCAGGTAGGGCGAGTCTTCCAGAATCAGGCGATTGATAAACAGCGCCTTACCATCATCTCCGAGAAGCTCTGTGCGCTTGTCATAGCTGCCTTCCTTGATTGCTTCCACAGATCTCAGCTTCTGTTCAAGCTCACTCTTATCACTAACTGTCATGAAATTACCTTTGTGCTACACTGAAATGCGCAATTTGATTGGGTTCGCAGTCTCAATTTAATGTGAGTTTAATGTGTGAGTATTCGCAACAACTAATTCGGAATTCGATGCCATCATGGATATCCAAGCCAGTCTTTCGGATGATGAGAGTACATTAACTCTCTCACTATTCGGAAAATTCGATTACACCTGCCAACAACAATTCCAATCCGCCTACGAAGAAATTTCACCCAAACCAAGCAAGTTTGTATTGGACGCTCTTGAGTTGCATTCGCTGGACAGCTCAGCTCTGGGAATGCTGCTATTACTGCGCAACTATGCTGGTGGAGACGATGCCGACGTATCCATCATCAATGCCAAACCAGATATCCTGAAGTTGCTCCAAACTTGCAAATTTGACGAGTTATTCGTCGTTTCAGCCCTGTAAGACGAGCTATTTAGCCGTCTTTTGAAAGAAAAATCAGCGAATCAGGCTCTTATATAGTATGCCGCTCATTCACGCGTGAGCGGTCTTCAATTGCCCTTTATATACCCCTGCTCCCCGCGGGGGTTTTTTTGTGACTACCCAGAGAAGTTAAAGCAATTTCCCCAACTCTTCTGGGAAATACGGGCGATTTCGTGAGTTAACAGCGGTACAGACTATCCTGGCTTGCAGAATTCTCCCATTGTCTTCAAGGCGAGTAATTTCCTGCTCAAATACTAATCTAACCCTGGACGCTTGCATCGCCTCTACTGATACCAAAAACTTCTCCCCGGCTTTTAACGACTGCCTATAGTCCAGTTCAGCCCTTACAACCACTATGATTACACCAGCGGCAGTGAGCCTGGCGAAACTCAGCCCACGGCTTTCCAGAAATTCATGCCGCGCGTGCTCAAGGTAATGTTGATAGATCGCATTGTTTACGATGCCCTGCATATCACATTCATAGTCTCGAACCTTCATTTCCAAACTGAACGGCATGTCAGAACCTGTTTTTATGCAAAGACGATTGAAATCACAGCCTAGCTGAAATTTAACCCGACCGATAGTTGGCGGGTTAGTAATCCTGTTCCTATACTTATCACAGGAGCAAGGAAGCTCCCTGGCAGCAACGGATTGCTGCTACAAGGATTGTAGTACTGCATGGATAGCAGAGAAGGCGAAATGAATATTAGAGGGAACTTCCACCTGGGTCAGGTGGTACAACATCGGTTATATGGCTATCGGGGTGTAATTATCGACGTTGATCCCGAATTTCAGTTAAGTGAAGACTGGTATAATCAGGTAGCCAAGAGCAGACCTCCCCGGCACAAGCCCTGGTTTCGGATTCTGGTGCACAACACTGCTTACGAAACCTACGAAGCTGAAGAAAATCTGGTAGCAGAAGACGAACCGGACAAAATCAATCATCCGGACTTACGTCAGCACTTCTGTGGTTACTCCAAAGGGCGTTACGTACCGACCATTCAGATCAACTAATCCGAAATCCCCTTTACCCTTATGGCGATCTTGCAAGTAAAGCCCTGTGGTGTTCAACGGCTACTTGCTCCAACTCATAGGCCTGATTCTTAACCCATAGACCCACATTCTGGTGCGGCAATAAGCCTTGCCCGTCGGATTTGTATTCCAGGCCTTCAAGGACCTGTGCGTAGGGCCCAAATCCCTGAACCCTATAGGGAACTACCAATACACTAAGCCCTTTCTGCCGTGCGCCAAGTACATAGTCACGAATCCTCTCTTCCGCTCCTTCTCTTTTCTCCTCCCAGTCTTCTCTCAAAGTAAACACTTGCACATGAGCCAGACCTAACTCATTTTTTGCAAGTTCTGTTCTGTCACTGATCCTGGATATCCACCTGGCATCTTCTTCATCGCTTGCCGGCCCGTGGGCTAATACCATGGCAACTTCGTGCTCCGGATTACTGCTGAGCGCGCGCATCCGACTGAGCAATACCTGATCCATTTCTTCGGCATCAGCCAGACCTTCTTCTGTCAGATGAAAACTCAGGTCGGTATCGATCTGCCAGAACCCCATTGGCATAAATGTCTGTGGGCGATTTGCAGCATTCGCACCCCATTCAGCGCGGGTGGGCGCTCCTGCTTCCATACCAAGGATTTGTCTGGTGCGCTCAAACCAGCTTTCACCTGAGATAAAAATGCGCACTACACCAACATGCTTCACATTGGCAGCCTCAAGGTTCCTTACGGCCTTTTCCAGACTTCCGGCGTCCGCCATACCAAAGGCGACTTCCACGGGATAACTCTGGCGCAGTTGTTTAACGGCCTCGAGCACCGAATCGTTCCAGTTGGCTCCACCGCCATGGGCCATTACCAACACGCCGTAATTTGTTTCTTCCTTGCCCGGAAATTGTGTGCTATCCGGCGCCTGTGTAGATGCACAGCTGATCAGAAAAAGTGCGCTGGCTAATGCAATGATGAATATGCGTGCAAATCTGAAGACTGTTTTAAAACTCATAGTTGAAAGCCACTCTGAAGTTGGTTCCTGGCTGCTGCGCATTCTGAATTGCTGTCAATGAAGTCGCATCGAGACCCTGGATATTCGACCAGCGGGCATATTCTTCATCGAAAAGATTGAAGACACCCAGACGCAATGTTCCGGCCTCGGATATATTTATATGGCCAATCACATCGACCACGGCATAACCGTCAGCAGTTACCGAAGTCGCATTGGAAACCCGATCCTTTTTTCTGACCGCCGTCAGCAAAACTTCAGCACCCCACAATCCATTTGCATCTGAATAATTTGCACCGATCACCGCGGTAAGTGGATCAACCATATCCAAGGGAGTATTGGTGACCTCGTTATCGCCCCGCGCATAAGCAATAGAAGAACGCAGACGCCATTGAGAATTGAGGTAAAAGTTGGCCAGTAGCTCTGCGCCACGAATTTCTGCTGCGCTGACATTACTGTCCTGGAACAAACTGATGTCGCCTTGCATTCCAACAAAGCGACTTTCAATGAAATCTTCGTAATCATTATTGAACACAGCGAAGCTTAGGAATGCGTTTTCATAGTCAGCGCGCAATCCCAGTTCCAGCCCCTGCGAGGATTCGGCCTTCAGTTGTGGGTTCGGCACTGTTGCATAACCGAATCCCAGATTTACAAACGCCTGATTTGCCTCATCAAAGTTCGGCGGGCGATATCCTTCTGCATACTGTGTATAAAGTGAATAGGTGTCGTTTATGTCATAGATGGCGCCGAGACTTAGCGAAGTTTCGCCGGTATCGACGGGAGTTACTGAAAATCCGCCAAAGTTCTCAATATCTCCAACACCGGAAATATTGTCATTGAGATCCGGCTCCATTTCGTACTGGTCATAACGCACACCCGGAATAAGCGTTAAGCCACTATCTCCAAGTGTAATTTCGTCTTGCAAATAGAATCCCAATCGAGTTGTTTCCGTGTCAGGAAACGTCTTGTTAGGAAACACTTCTGGCGGCGCAAAGGGAAACGCTGAGATAGCACAGGTAGTGCTGCCGCCAGACACTTCAGTTTCACAGCGATTCCTTGGCCGTTCTGTGTCCGTCTGCTCGTAGTTGAATCCGTAGGCGAAAGCATGGACGACGCCTTCTGCCTCGACAGTTTTTCGCAGGTTAAGATTAATCGCACCGGTGCTCTGATTGAATTCAAAATCCGTCACCCGACGGGCTGCTGTGCCGCCAAAGGTTCTCGGGTTCCTGGGATCGATAAATGAGAAACTGGTGCGTTCCTGCACAGTGTTTTGCAGACCATCTGTAGTCTGATAATTGGCGATGAATTGCAAATCATCTACCAACATCAGATCACTCTGCCATTCATAATGAATACCGAAACGTTGGCGCTTGGTATCATCGTTACCGACGGAGCTGGTAACAGAGCCGCGCTGATCCGACTCCAGTTGCAGAATTACGTCCTCCTGGAAAGTCTCAAAACTGGCAATCAGGTGTTGGTTTTCAGTCAGGTTCCAGATTCCCTGCAATAGCAGATTGTCGGATTCACCGTCCTGCGGGTTGAGCTGTCCCGGGCCATTAACATCCTGTTCTTCAAATTCGCGATGAGTCGCCTGAACTAACAGCCCGAAATCACCGGACTGGAATGCGGCTGTCGCGCCCAACTTGTACTGAGAATCGGCGTCCGCGGCCAGTCCGCGAATGTTGAAATAACTCCCATCGTCCCCCTGAACGTAATCTTCTGCTCGTTTGCTGCGCAGAATTACTGCTCCACCCATGGCATCGGCGCCGTATAAAACGGAGGCGGGTCCACGGATAATTTCCACAGATCTGAGGTTGTCTATTTCGAAGCTGTCCTTGCCATAGGACGAAGGGCCAGCTGCGTAGATATCGCTGCTACGAACCCCATCAATAACCGTGAGGACCCGATTTCCACCTATACCTCGGATTGAGAACCCCTGATTGCCACCACGGTTTGCTGTATTGAGGGATACCCCGGGTTGGAATCTCGCCAAATCATCAAGATCATTGGCCAATTCCCGTTCGATGGTTTCAGCGGATATTACCGAGACAGTGCCGGCAATGTTTTCAATCGTCCTTGGTAAACGATTGGCGGTAATCGTCAGTTCCTCTACACGATCACTTTCCTGTGCCAGTGCAGAGTGGGTAATCGCCCCTATCATGGAGGCGAGTAAAATTTTTCCAGATAAGGCACGTAAGTGCATGAACCGCTGGTTTGCGATAGGCATGATCAGATCTCCAGTGTTGCAGAGTTTCTGGCTCGCTGCCTTGCTGATACATAGCGGGTGGCTGGCTGAACTCTAATTCTGACGAAAGTCAGATTTAGTTAAATTTGTGAGTTGTTCATCTCTATTTAGTAAGAATGAGTTTATTGTTAGCAGTAATCCTCAGGCAGTAGCGCTCGCCATTGTGTTCGATAAGCATCTGCCGCTGCTTCCCCAGCAGCTGCTCACTGCTAACGATCGTCGGCTCGCGATTCGCTGCCGATTCACTACTGGCTGATTTTTCCATCTGGACTACTGACGACTATTTTTGAATCTAACGTAATTGCTGCGACAAACTGTCGCAGTAGAATTCGAATAATAAAGATCACTGAATTCAATTGCAAATGATAATTGTTCTTATTTGCAATTGACAACCGATCCGAAAGACCAATTCCAGGGGTAGTAGCAGCCTCCCGGTTCGTGACAGAATTCGGCCCTGACCGGCTTAACGAATCACTTTTGATCATGCGAGTTAACTATGAATAAAAACAGGAATTGTCTCACCATTCTGACAGGCTTGGCGCTGTTTCTAGGGGCACAACCCAGCTTTAGTGACCACCATGGTGAGAATCCACCGTCACTGGAGGCTCTCATTAACGGCTCTTACCGCAGTGAGGCCAATATCGCTCGCAACAGTTTTCGACATCCAGTGGAAACGTTGGAATTCTTCGGCCTGCAGCCGGATTCCACCGTCATTGAAATCCTGCCCTCCCGCGGATGGTATACGGAAATAATCGCACCTTATGTGCGAGATGAGGGTAAGTACTATGCAGCGCATTTTTCACCTAATGCAGCTGCCTCCTACATGCCTCCCAATTTGAGAAATTTTGAAGAGAAAATCTCCAATGAACCGGAATTGTATGGTCGTATCACAGTGCGCCATCTGAACCCTCCCCATGAAGTTGTGATAGCACCAGCCGAGAGTGCGGACATGGCTCTCACTTTTCGCAATGTGCACAACTGGATCATGGCTGGTCAGGAACATGAATTTTTTGCTGCCTTTTATGCTGCATTGAAACCCGGCGGTGTTCTTGGCGTTGTCGAACATCGGGCGCTGCCCGGTTCCGCAATGGAAGTGATGGAGACTTCTGGCTATGTCACTGAAGCCTATGTAAAGGAAGTCGCTGCGGCAGCGGGTTTCGAATTCGTTGAATCTTCCGAGATCAATGCCAATCCCAGTGATCCAACCATTCATCCAGCGGGTGTATGGACCTTGCCTCCCAACTTTCGACTTGGGGATCAGGACCGGGACAAATATGCGGCGATTGGAGAATCTGACCGCATGACACTTAAATTCGTGAAACCTGCCAACTGAAAATGCCAGCGAGTCGCCAGGTCAGGGCTGAAAATGCCCTGGCCAATTCCGGGCTCATGGACTCTCTTGCAGCCTTTTCACCCACGATCGTGAGTACTATCTGGGTAGAGCTGGATACTGATACCAGCGACATAGACATCATCTGCACTTTCACCGATGAAGAAGAATTTGTTGTCGAAGTTGGAAAGCTGTTAAATCGATTTGGCAATTCTTCTCCTCACAGGAATGAGGATCGCGTACTCGCTACTTTCAACTTTGAAAATTTCTCATTCGAGATCTACGGTTCAAAAACGGCCATAGCAGATCAGAGTGCCTACAGGCACTTCACGGTTATGCAACGCCTTGTCGCATTGAATATAGCGGAATTGTCAGGAGAGATTCGCAACTTCAAGGAACAGGGCATGAAAACAGAGCCGGCCATTGCTGAAGTACTGAATCTGAAAGGCAATCCCTATGAGGCTGTGCTGGAGCTGGAACAACTGGATGACCAGCAGCTCTTACGGCTGGTGCAAACCAGAGTGAGTAGTTAATCACCTTTTGATAGTAGCAGAATTGCTATTCGGCCCGGTCAAAAATCCTGGTTAGTTCTATGGGTTCCCGAAAGGAGTCTGGCTGGATGGTCATCTCTATACGCAATCGAGTGCCATTCTGTTCCAGGCTGTAGGTTTCAATAGTAAAACCGCCGTCCCTGGGTCTGCCCTCAACGACTAAACCGCCACCCTCAAACAAGCCTGAAGACCAGTCCTCGCCACCTTCGGTGTAAAAACTATTCGCCGAAGCGCGGCGCCTGCGACCATCGGTGTGAAATACCCGTACAAAGTTATCCTCATAGGTGAAACGAAATTCCGGCTCATTGAATTCAATATGCAGAACATCATCGTAAGATATTCTGTCGTATAGCTCGTGTTCCGGCGGTCCACCGCGATAAAAATCTTCCTGGCGGTTAAAAAAACCACGCCCGCCTTTCCCACCACCCGCTTCAATCGCTTCCTCAACCTGATCGTCAGTATTGTCACTGAGCTCATCGTTGATGATCCAGCTCCCTTGCAGAGATAACGCAATCTCTGAGGTCTGAGCATTGAGCCACAAAGAAGCTGTTGCGAGTATCAACAGAGAAAAGACATGTATATTCTTCAAATTTTTCATTTCAGCGTCAGATTCAACCGTCTTTCCGAATGTATTTCAAGCTTACTCCTAAGCTTTCCCGACAGTCTGGCCCGACCCCGGTTTTTCAAAAAACACACTACATTGCCGGATCGACAATCTGGCCATAATCACCAGAATCACAAATAGACAGAGATAATACATGGGAAATGCTGAAAGTGACTCGACAAACACTTGTTGCCGTAACAACTCGTCTGAAACATTTGCCGTCTGAGCCTCACGCAAATAAGCCACCAGGGCAGTATAAAGAAGACTCGCCAGACCTAGCCCCACGTTGAGAGCCAACCCTTTGAAACTCAGAACCGTTGCCCGGATACTAGAATCTGCTTCTCTGTTTAAATAGTAACTGGCCTGGAATTGCACCATACCCATCATGGCAAAAGCACCAATCGCGAATATCACACCATAAAAAGGAATAGCAAAACTGATGCCGATCAATCCCGTTATCAATATCAATGAAAGGACCAAAAAATTAAAAAAGGGCGCATGATTGCTCACCAGATACTTGGAGAATCGGGCATTGAGAATACCTATGAGCGACATACCAGCACCTACAAATCCAAACCAGGAGACTGGTATGTCGATAATGCGATAGTACTCACTGGCCAGAACAGCGAATTGCCTGCCCACAGAGTCCAGTGCCATTGCTGCAAGAATCACAAATAGCACAAAACGATGACTAAAAGTCCAACTGGCAGCTTCATAAATTTGCCGGAATGGGGCTAACAGTGAGCCCGCACTTTCGCTCTCACCGTTTGCCTTCGCCTTGCGCTCAGCGGCATCCAGATCATAAAGACCCAGCGTGACTACAAATACCATGCATGCGGTTAGCAGGGTCAGTATGACCGGAAGACGTATGACCACTGAATCAGCCAGCAGCCAGGTCGGGTTTATCCATTGCAACACCCGGTTTACGATTGCCGGATCATAGGCGAATGCACCTAGAATCATGGTGCTGAAGAAGCCAATGGAAACCAGGAACGTCGTTCGCTCAAGCAGATTTGCCCATTCATCTTCGCGACCGAGAGCCTTCAGTGAATCATAGGCCAGCGCTTCGTCTGCACCGCTGGCTGCCGCTTCAGACAGGCCTGAGCAGACCCGATTTCCGAGAAACATCCAGAACAATAGCGAAGAAGCACCAATAGGTGCGAAGACGATCAGGGCCATCTCGAGCACCATGAGACCGGCTGCATATATCAATAGTGATTTCTTGCCAATGATGTCAGCCAATGCACCAGACGGGACCTCAGCAACTACTATGCTAACCGCCCAGACAATATTAAGAATCGCAAACTGTTCCAGACTGAGTCCGTAATCGAGAAACAGAATTGTAAAGACCGGATAATAGAATCGTGCGGTGTAGAGCAAACGGAACAGCATGAAACGACGTAAGTTTCCTTCAAGTTTCCGTTGCTCTAACTCATCCATACGTAATGCCGAAGACTAGTTAAACACCAGCCGACTTTTTGAATTGTAGTTTTTGATTAAATTTCTTCTAACCTGCGTGCTGCCCGACCAACCAGTGCCGCACATATCCCGCAGAACGCTCCGGTTATGCCATAGGCCAGTCCAGCATCACCTGAGTCCATGGATCCTGTCCAGAGTGAATAAGTGATAGCTCCGTACGCGCAAACCAGTCCTGCCAGCACTCCGGCGAATCCGTAGAATTTTCCCCGTCTGTTTGCCATAGCTTTAATCATGGCTGATTCATCGACTTCCAACGCTCTGGCTTCCACTTCAAATACTGATGCCAGGGCCTTTTTGGATTCCAGGGAACAAGATCCGGTGGATTCTATCCTTTGCACTGTCCGCAGGCTCAATCCGCAGGCCGCAGCTAACTCATCCTGGGACCAGGAGCGCTGAATTCGCAGCATTTTAACCAGTTCGCCATTGATGTTCATGAAAGGTTCCATTTCCTTACTCCTCGGTGAAAGTTAGATTGGAGTTCCAATCCTGCCCGAGAAGCGCCAGATGCGGTGCGACAACAGTACGACAGCAATATGACAATGTTACGGCCAGCCCCGGGAATCCGAGTCCATCGCCAGTACCAGGCTGGTTTTCTCAGGCTATGGCACGGCGCCAGTCAGCTATAGCCTGCCCTATTTCATCAGGCGAGTCTTCCTGCAGAAAATGATTCCCGGCAACTGTGACTTCTTTCTGGTTAGGCCAGCTACGACAAAACTCACGTTGCGGTCCGATTAGAATCGCACCAGGCTCGGCATTGATGAAGAGCTTTGGCAGGCTACTTTCCGACAACCAGTCAGCATAAGACTGGACCAAATCCACAACATCCGCTGGCTCACCATCGATTGGAATCTGACGTGGCCAGGTGAGTGTTGGACGACGATCTTCTCCTGGCTCGCTAAATGGTCGTCGATACACCGCCATCTCCTCTTCCAGAAGATCTCTTAAGATAGAGCCAGGTAAAACTCTTTCTACGAATACGTTTTTCTCGATGACCATCTCTTCACCAGCGGGCGAACGAAATCCCTGAAACACTCCACGAGCAGCCTCGGGCCAATCATCCCAGCTTACTGGCTTCACGATGCCTTCCATGTAAGCTATGCCAAGCACTTTGTCTCGGTTCAGATTCGCCCAGTGAAAACCCAACGCCGAACCCCAGTCATGAATCACCAGTGTGACTCGTTCACTAACTCCCAGGGCATCGAATGCGGCATAGAGATACTCACTGTGCTCTGCAAATGTGTATCTATCGGGGCCGGAATTTTCCAGCTTATCCGAATCCCCCATACCAATCAGATCGATGGCGATACAACGGCCCTGATCTTGTAGATGGGGCATGATGTTGCGCCATAAATAAGACGATGTTGGATTGCCATGCTGGAAAATAATAGGATCCCCCTCCCCCATTTCCACATAGGCCATCTTCTTGCCGTTTACTTCGATGAATTTTTTTGGATGTTCGGCCGCACTAGTCATTATTTCCCCCTCTCAAATGGAATGAGCAGCATAGCTTTGAGCTGATTGGGTTTCAATGCACTACTCAAGCGGAAGTACATGCTACCGAGAGAGCCGGAAGCATGCCTGTACACCCCGGGAGAACAGATAATCAGAAGCAGAATTCCTTAGAACTTTAAAAATCTCCGATCTGTAATCTGTAAATCGACGACCTGCGTTGAATAAGGTACTCAATCTCAGATATGCTCCACTTCCGCATCAAAATCAGTCGGATAAAAGAACTACGGGGGAATACCGAATGACAATGCAAAAGACACCACTTTTAATGTCCAGAATTCTCGGTCGCGGTGCCGTCCTGGACCCAGAGGTTGAAGTGGTTACCGCACAGGCTAATGGCAGCCACAGGCAAACCTTGAAGCAGACCTGGGATCGAGCCCAGCAATTAGCTAATGCGCTCAAAGCCCACGGCATAGAAGTCGGCGATCGTATCGGCAGCTTCATGTGGAATAACTATCGCCATCTGGAGCTTTACCAGGGCGTGCCAAGTATGGGTTGTGTGCTCCACACGCTGAATATTCGTTTATCCCCTACTGACCTCGAGTACATCATCAACCATGCTGGCGATCGCGTAATCTTCGCCGATGAAGATCTGCTCCCCTTACTTGAACCATTGTGGGGCAAAATTCCCTGTGTGGAATTGCTGGTGATTTGCCGTCATGGCGAAGGCGGGGAAAGCAGCTTCGAGAACCAGGTGGATTATGAAGAATTCATTGCTGGTCACGAACCCAGTTTTGACTGGCCTGATATTCCCGAGGATTCTCCGATGGGGCTCTGCTATACCTCTGGTACCACCGGCAAGCCCAAAGGTGTTATGTACACCAATCGCTCAACTTATTTGCATACTCTGACTGAATCCCTGACAGACTCAATGGGCTTGTCTGCCCTTGATTCCCTGCTGGGTATCGTTCCTATGTTTCACGCCATGGGCTGGGGGCTGCCATTCGCGGCGTCGATGCTGGGTACCAAACAGGTAATGCCCCACCGTTTTATGACTCCTGATAATTTCCTTCGCTTAATGGTGGAAGAAGACGTGACGATTTCTGCGGGTGTTCCAACAATCTGGCAGGGTGTACGGGCAGCGCTCACTGCTGAGCCTGACAAATTTGATCTATCCAAGCTGACTCGCCTGACCTGCGGCGGCTCAGCACCACCTGTCGAAATGATGCGCTGGTATTGGGAGACCCGAAATATCGAGATGATTCAGGGCTGGGGTATGACCGAAACCAATCCACTTGGCACACTGTCACGAAAAGTCTCCAAGCGTTCCCAGGTGAATATTTCTGAAGATCAGCAATTTGAAAATATCGCCAAGGCTGGTCTCGCTATGCCAGGCCTCGATATAGAGATTTTCGACGAAGAGTGGAATCCCCTGCCTCACGATGGCGAAGCTGTTGGAGAGCTTTGTATTCGCGGGCCCTGGATTGCTGCTGAATATTACAATGATCCACAGCCTGAGAAATTCCATAATGGCTGGCTGGTGACAGGTGATGTGGCCAAGATCGATTCCGAGCAATACATCATGATCTCGGATCGCTCTAAAGACTTGATTAAGTCTGGCGGCGAATGGATTTCGTCGGTGGATCTGGAAAATCATATCGTGGCACTTCCAGAAGTTGCCATGGCCGCTGTTGTTGCCCAACCCCATCCCAAGTGGGATGAGCGACCAGTAGCATTGGTAGTTCTGGCTGAAGGCGCAGAATTAGACCAGGCTGCAGTAATCGAACACTGTGCTTCAGTCTACGCCAAGTGGCAACTTCCTGATGAAGTGATCGCCAAAGAGGCACTGCCTTTGGGGCCAACTGGAAAAATCGATAAGAAAACCATCCGCGCCAATCTGGAAGCAGAGGGATACAAACTGCCAGATTTGCGTTAGCAAACACGGCTGACAATAGTCACATTAGAAAAGGGAGCCTAGGCTCCCTTTTTGGTTTTTAACAGGTTTTACTTAGCTCTTTATACCTGAATAAGTCTGACGCATTCGATTGAACGGTATTTCGATGAGTCGCCATGAAACTTCCGTCAGGACCATCGCGCAGATCAACCCTGTAGTTGCAGAGAGGAAAATCGGCATCTCCCTCATCCAGGCTGAGAAACTGAAAAACACTGCGAAGTGCCACAAATAGAGCCCATAGGATCGGGTTCCGAGATATTCTAACCAGGGCTGACACAAATAGGATTTCCTGACCTCATGTTGATCCCGACAGGAAAAAATCCATACCAATGTCAACAACGCCACCAGCAGCGCGCCATAACGGTAATAAAATCCCTCACCAGCGCTGTACAAATACAGCATGATCAGAAATCCAGCAGCACAAACAGTCCGTAGATATTTACCCGGTACCGGAATCTGCCAATCCCTCTTCCAGGCAAATGCACCAAGTGCCCCCAGAAGCAGAGAATCGGCACGCATGTCGGTTCGTAAATAAATCAACAACCAATTTGTACCCTGCTGCCACAGTGTGTAGCGATAAATTACGACACCGACTATAACAATCAACAAGATACCAATGGCTACTGAACGATTCACCCGATGCAGCAGAAACAACAACAGCAATGGCCACAGGATATAGAATTGCTCTTCTACAGACAGCGACCACAGATGACCCAACTCCGCTGTATTTTGCAGAGTCGTATAGACCATCCAGTTGTTGAAATAAAAGAGCACTGACATGTAGGCCAGTAATTGATCCCTTACCTGCCCCTGGAAAAGATCGACTACCAAAACTACAAGCAACAGAAAAATCAGAGCTGGCAATAATCGCAAGGCGCGTCGCATGTAAAATTTTGAAATGCTGATTGATGCCGTCCTGTCATGTTCCAGCAGACACAACCAGGTAATCAGAAATCCGCTCAGCACGAAGAAAAGATCAACACCTATGAATCCCCCACTGATCCACAGGAAGTAGTCTGGAAAAAAGAAGAATACCCAGTGGTATATAACGACTGAGAAGACAGCTATGCCACGCAGTCCGTCCAGGCCAGCAATATGGTGTGAAGCTGGCACAGAATGCACATCAACAGAGCTCATGCTTGCGCCAGAGTTGGAGTGTTACTGCCCGGGATCAGTCGGTGCGTACTCTACACCTTCAGCATCTGCCACTCTTGCTCCCGCCAGGATTCCCGGCAATGCGTAGTTACCTTCATGGCAGGCGTACTCAAACACCTGCTCAGAGCTCAGATTCATGGGCAGCTCGCCACTCCACGGCTGGGTGTAATTCTCTGGATCTTCAACGGTAAACTGATAGAGGATCGTATCGTCACTGATTCTGGTAAATCGTTCCGTCACTTTCATTTCAGTTGAACCGTAGAAGCGGTGTTCGAGGGATGAACGCAGGCTTTGTTGAGGATGAAAATTGGTAGTTTCCACTACCAGTGAATCCTCTTCATAGTAGCCTATGGAATCACCCATCCACTTACCCATGGATGGTGCCTGGTACTCGGAATTGAGGCGAATGATGCGTGCGTCATGATTCATTTCAGCCATCAGAACCACGTAGTCTTCAGTCTGCACGATTTCAGTCATGTTGTTATAAAGAACCGGCAGTTTCGGAGGTCCGCCTGATGAGCCAAACCCGACCACACAGCGTTCACCCAATGGCCTGACTTCCGGGCCATCATAGGAATTTCTTCTCTGCATGGCAGCCGCATAATTGGCACGACCCTGTTCACTGTAAGGTAACTGACCGTCCACTGGATCCACCAATATAGAAGTTCGAATTTCACCGTTGACCACAGCCAGTCGATCTCCTGGATCCATCCAGAAAGTGTTGTAGCCACCTACATTGCGACCCGCATCTGGCGCTTCACGGTCAGGATCACTGGGCTGATAACTGGCTTCGGTACGTGCCTGTACCATGGTTTCTATGCGAATTGCTTCTTCTTCAGAAATCACAAGATTGCCGTTGAAGCGCTGTGCCCTCTCCAGGTTAGTCTGGGTGGCGATAGACCAGGTGCCCTGTAGATCCGGAGCTCCAAATTCTGTTCTCGGCGTGATGTAACCAGTTTCCGCCCCCAGGGCAGTCTGGTTAAGCAGCATAGCTACTCCGACCATAACCAGTATTTTCTTCTCAAACATGGATAACTCCGTGGATTCTGTCTGTCTAGTCAACCCATCTATTATTGCATCGCATTTGAACATGAACCAGTCGCCTGAAGACTACCAGCCTGTCCGGGCGATGGATTGAAGTTCTCTGTATAGCCTGGTTGTGGCATCGTCCATAAAATCATCATTGAATTGCTTCTGATTGACCAGCTCTTCTTCAAAAAACTGAATCGCCGCTGGCCTGGGCAACCTCAAAGATCGAGCCAGATTCTGTGCCACAGTACCCATATCTTCAGCTGCCGGGTCAAATTCGAGAATTGGAAAATTCTCCTGTCCATACAATCGCAATAGTAGCTCATTGTAAATTCGCCATAGTTCCAGCCCCTTCTCCAGAGAGATCTTCTCGTTACGACGATTGAGAGATTGGGCAACCAGCAGGGGATGACGAAAAATCCCTACGAATTCAACATCTGGCATCAGCTCTCGCCAACCCTGCAATGTGATTAAAACGCGGGGATCTTTAAATCCCCAGATGGAATAGGACTCATACTGGGCAACGATATCCTTCCCCTGGGCAAATTGTGCCTCGGACCACCGTGGAGAATCCGGCGGGTTATCCCAGCTGCCTCCATTGGAATCCAAAATCCAGTCATTCAATTGCATGATTGCAGGATTTTCTCTATTGCCTTTCAGATTGTGAGGATTTTGTTCATGTACCCGATGCAGCTCAAGACCAGCTTGTTGCAGGGAGCCAGTAAGAAAGCTGGTGCCACTTCGATGCATACCCAGGATGCATATGGTTCTGGGTGTTGAGGGGGATCGTTGCAGCCACTTTTTCAGGGTGGGTATAATCATTGAGTTTCCGCTATAAACCGCCCGGCATCCTAATCGATCCCCAGAGAATTTGTAAACGCCACATGCTATCTATACTACCTCTGCGCTACCTGGGATTTATCTGGTACCGCGCTTTAGCGCAATTACGCAGCGAATCCTCGCGGGCCTATCTTGGCTATCTCTGGTGGGTACTCGAACCACTGCTTTATCTCACCGTTTTCTATGTTGTATTCGCGCTTGTCCTGAATCGAGGTGATGAAAACTATGTCAGAGTGCTTCTGGTTGGCCTTGTGGTTTTCAAATGGTTCGATGCAGCGGTACGAGCCTCCATGGACGTGATTCAGCAGAATGCCGGCCTTATTGATCGGGTTTATCTGCCCAAGATCGTTTTACCACTGGTCTGGGTTACAAGTAATGGCGTGAAGTTTCTTCTGGTGTTTAGCCTGTTGCTCTTGGCTAGCCCGTTCTTCGACGTATCTCCAGGGGTCAGTTGGCTTTTTATTCCTGTCTTGATTGGCATACAGTTGCTGCTTGTTATGTCGACCTCCTGCTTTGTCGCCGCAATCACACCTTTTATTCCGGACCTGCGACTTGTCTTCGATAAAGTCATGACGTTATTGTTTTTTATGTCTGGAATTTTTTACACGAGAGAATCAATCCCTGAAGAAGTACTGGGCTACTTTATGATCAATCCAATGTTTGTATTGATCGACTGTTACCGATCAGTTCTGATCGACTCTGAGTTACCGCTGGTCGGCCCGGTTATTTACCTGGTCGTTCTATCACTAGCACTCTTGTCGTTGTCTGCATGGCTGCTGAAACGATTCGATCGCATTTACCCAAGGTTGATCTATTAGGCGATAAGATGACTGACAAACTCATCTCGCTGACAGATGTTAGCGTAAGTTATAGCTCTCACCGCGCGCTCAAATCTGTTGAAAAAAGCTGGGCACTGAACAATATAAATCTGGACCTCTATCGAGGGGAAACTCTGGGCATAATTGGCCGCAATGGAGTTGGAAAATCTACCTTGCTGAAAGTCCTGGCCGACATCATCGAGCCTGACCAGGGCAAAGTGGAACGCCAGGCCTGCCGCAGCACATTGTTGTCATTGCGTGTAGGATTCCTGAATCATTTAGACGCCCGAGAAAATGCTATTATGGCCGGAATGTTACTGGGTTTGCAGCGAAGCGAGGTAGAAGAGCGCATCCCGGATATACTGGAGTTCGCTGAACTGGATACAATGGAAAAAGTGCCAATAGGCACTTATTCGACTGGAATGGTTGCGAGGCTTGGTTTCTCAATCGCCATGCAGATTGATCCGGATATTTTACTAATAGACGAGATGCTGGCAGTCGGTGACGCTGGATTTCGGGAAAAATCAGCTGCCGCATTACGTGAACGCATGAGGTCTGACAGAACCGTAGTACTGGTTGCACACAATGAACAGGTAATCAGAAATTTGTGCAATAGAGTCATCTGGATAGAGAATGGGCTCTGCAAGGCCACGGGCACTGCCGATGAAATATTTTCCCAATACAAAGAATCCTTGCAGATCGCTTCCGAACCTAAGGCAATTTCATAGTGTCTGAGTCAACCAAAGCAATAATCATAACAGGCATGCATCGCAGTGGAACTTCATTACTCGCGGAAGCCTTGCACAGCTGCGGACTTGCTGTGGCCGAGAAACTAATTGCCCCGGATCCTGCCGTAAACCCAAGAGGGTTTTGGGAAGATGAACAAATTGTTCAAATCAATGAAGATATTTTTTCTGCCATCGACAGCAGCTGGTTCGATATCAAACCACTTCCTTCACATTGGTGGCAGCTTGACGAACTCAACAATCTAAGAACACGAGCAAAAGACCATCTTGCCGCCAGTTATGACAACAAGAATCCAGTCCTGATCAAAGATCCTCGACTCAGCCGTCTGCTGCCATTCTGGTTGCCACTATTTACACAGATAAATTTCGATGTCCATGTCATCACGGTCACCCGACATCCTTCCGAAGTAGCAAGGTCTCTGGCGGCACGGGATAGCCTGCCCGAAACCTACGGTCACTTGTTGTGGCTACGGTATACCCGGGAATTAATAGCTCTATCGAAGGAACAGGCTATGAGTACAGTGGATTACAACGATGTTTTGCAGGAGCCCCAGCAAGTTGTAACCGATCTCCTGTCTCGGGTCGAATTGGACCAACCAGATGTGCCCGATCTTGTTGATATCGCAGATAACAATCTGCGGCATCATAAAGTTGAGAATAGTGTTGCAGCGTCTGAAATTGAACGTTATGCCGCTGACGTTTATCAACGATTACTCGGTCAAGACCACCTGGAGGAATTTGATATTCAATTACCTGACTTATCTGATCTTGGAGAACTTCTTTCAGAACTGGCTCAGGGCCTGGTGGACAAGGCGGGACAATCTGTACGCATTGGAGAACTGCACAGTAGCGCACAAAACACCGTCGCGATCAGAGACCAGCAACTTCAAGAGACTCAGAAAGCTCTGGAAGAAACTGGGGACCTGTATAAAAAATCCGTCACTGCCATTTCGGAAAAAGATCAAAGCCTCTCTGAACTGGCAGATGAGGCTGAGAAAGCCAGGCAAGTCATAACCGAAAGAGAACAGCAGTTGGCTGCAACCCAGTCAGAGCTAGAAAAAACCAGTAATCTGTATCAAACAGCGGTATCCACAATCGAGGATAAGGATGCCTCGCTTGCGGAACTGGTCGCCGAAGTTGAGCAGGCCCGCCAGGTGATTGCTGAGCGGGATTCGAAAATAAGTGAATTAAATCAGCAATTATCTGAACTCTTTCAAAGACTACGGGCCAGCTTCCTTGGTAGACTTGCGCTCAGATTTACGGACAGGAATGAGAGTGACTAGCAGTATTAGCAGGAAATACGCTCTGAGCGTGGCGACAGTGGCCACCATAGCTGTGCTGGACGGAACGATTTTGGTGGAAGAGCAAGAGGCTCCCGAAGACATGGTGTGGGTTGAACCCGGCAGTTTCGTGATGGGTTCAGATAGCGGTCTTCCAGATGAGCAGCCTGCACGTGAAGTTTCCCATTCCGGATTCTGGATCGATCAATACGAAGTCACCAACAAGGAATTTGAACAATTCGTTCAAAGTACAGGCTATATAACGTCGGCCGAGAGATTCGGAGACTCATTAGTATTTCAAAGTCCTCAGGATTCCGCGCTGGTTAATCTGACCCCATTAAATTGGTGGAACCTGGTAGCAAATGCAGACTGGCAACATCCCCAGGGCGAAGAAGACAGCATCGATGAAAAAATGGATCACCCGGTTGTACAGGTGAGTTATGAAGATGCTTTAAGTTATTGCGAGTCACTGGACAAAACACTCCCCACAGAAGCTCAATTCGAAGTGGCTGCCAGAGGCGGACTGCAAGGTAATCAATATAGTTGGCGAACTCAGCCAATTCAGAACAATCACGAGATGATGAATCACTGGCAGGGAGAATTCCCGCTACACGATGAAGAACTCGATGGTTACGAATCCACAGCCCCTGTTGGCAGTTTCCCCGCCAATCCTTATGGTCTATACGACATGTCAGGCAATGTCTGGGAATGGGTTTCGGACTGGTATCACCCTCAGGCGTACGCCATGACAGACAGTCATAATCCCACCGGTGTTATGCGGAAAGAGAGCTTTGATCCGGCGGAACCAGGTCTGGCCAAACGTGGTATTCGGGGTGGTTCTTTTCTTTGCAGCGACAATTACTGCCGAGGATTCAGAGTTAGCGCGAGAATGCCTGCTGACCCTGATACCAGTACTAACCACACCGGATTTCGCTGTGTCAGACCCTACAAAAGCAATAGCATCAAAGATCTGTGGTTAAGCCCCTGACCCGTGCTGGCAATCGAAAGCTACAGTGATGCCTATGCCCTGGCCGACAAGCTGGCTCCGGATTATCAAAACAGCGAACCCTTTCCCCACTGCATCATCGAAGACTTGTTTTCCCCTGCGGTTCTGGACTCAGCGCTGGCTGACTTCCCGGCTCCCGAATCAGATGTTAGCTGGCGGAAGATTCATGCCAGGGAAGGTGCAAAAGATCGACAGGTCCTGAAACTGGGCCTGGCCAATGAATCACAGTGGCCATCTTCCATCAGAGAGCTAATTCAGGAATTAAACTCAGTTTCATTTCTCAAATTCCTTGAGCGTCTCTCGGGTATATCCAATCTTGTTGCCGACCCTCATTACAGAGGCGGAGGTCTGCACCAGATATTGCCCGGTGGACTGCTGGGTGTGCATGCCGATTTTACCTATCACCAGGATCTGGGACTTGATCGACGATTGAATATGCTGATCTTTCTCAACAAAGACTGGCACGATGAATACGGTGGGCACCTGGAACTCTGGACCAAAGACATGACGCGATGCGCCAAAATGATCCGACCGAGTTTTGGGCGTTGCGTGATCTTCAACACTGACGCGGACTCCTTTCACGGCCATCCCGAACCCCTGCGCTGCCCTGAGGGCATGACGAGGAAATCGATTGCACTGTACTATTACACTCAAGGCCGGAACGACAAATCAGTGCAACACGAGGTTAGAACGGACTGGCAAGACTTACCAGATCATCAAAAACCTGCACCTGTTTAACGAGTCGGCAACAGGATCAAATCATCGGTCAATAAAGCCATGACTGTTCCCACAACAACAAGACAAGATCGTGAGAACGAAAGCATTCCCGGGTATCTAAAGCTATTTTTCACTTTGGTAGTTCTTCTGGAACTAAGCACCTGCAGTGTTAAACCGCCAATGAATGTTCTGATCTTGTACCTCGACGACCTGGGTTATGGCGACATCGCAAGTAATCGCCCGACGGGTGGTCCGGCGCCCCTGCCCTCCACGCCAGTGCTGGATAGTTTCAAACTACAGAGCCTGAATTTCTCGCGTCACTATGCCGATAGCACCTGTTCGCCCAGTCGCGCGGCTCTGTTAAGTGGTCGCTATCCTTCTCGATTCGGTTTCTCACCAGACGGACGTGGCCTGGCACCCGAGATAACAACGCTGGCCGAGGCATTCAAACATAACAACTACAAGACTCATTTTCTTGGCAAATGGCATACCGGCCACACCACAGAACTGGCGTATCCTGACCAACAGGGTTTCGATACCTGGTCCGGATTTCTCAATCAATGGATGTTGCAGAGCCGCTTTGATCCTAACCAGAATAATTTACAGCAACCAACCTACATTAACCCCTGGTTTACCAATCAGGATGGAGAATTCGAACAACTCGAAGGGCATCTCACCGACTTAATATCCGACAGGGCAATCAATTTCATCGAAGAACAAAAATCATCGAATGAACCCTGGTTCATGCAGGTTTCCTACTTCGCCCCTCACGAACCAGTGCAGGCAGGAGCGAGTTATGCAGCAAACTATTCCGATAATGAAACCGGAGCGTATCTTGCCTTGCTCGACCAACTGGATACGAATATTGGAAGAATATTGTCGGCACTGAAAAATTCGGGTGTGTCTGAAAATACACTTGTAGTAATTGTCAGCGACAATGGTGGAACCGAGCAGCGTTACCCAAGCAATGCACCCTACTTCGGGGTCAAAACAACTTACACTGAAGGTGGAACAAGAACACCGTTAATGATTCGCTGGCCCGATGGTAGTTACGCTTCTCAGGATTATCCCTACGCTGTCAGTTTAATAGATCTTTATCCAACATTGCTGAGTGCCACCGGGAATTCACTGCCAGCTGATAGACTTGATGGGATTGACCTAATCCCCTTTATCAAGTCATCAGAGACTCTGGTGCGCCCTCTGTTCTGGGAAGCAGAAGCGGATGACTTCTTTTACAGCACGCTTGATTCTTCTCACCGCTTTCGCTACAGCGACAATCTGTTTGGTAGTAATGTGCTTCTTGACCTCGAACAGGACCCCACTGGCAGTGTGGCCAGCATTGTAGATAACGAACCGGTGCGAGAGAGATTAAGAGATGACTATTTCGACTGGCGCGAGGAGATCCACAGGGTTGAAACGAACTTCCAGGCCTCAGACGATAATGGCGCCGGCACATTGACCGGAGACAGTTTTCAAAGGAGCCCTGGTTTTGGGAAGTTTAGTTTTGGCATCGGAGTGACCCACGATAGCATTAATGACGAAGGTACAAATGGTCAGACATCACAGATCATAGCCTTCCAGAAAGACTTGCTGAGTGTGTCGCTTGAACGTGGAGAACTGAGAGTAGTTATTCAAGACGAGGAATTAAGGGCGCCATTCCCGGATGACAGGCTTTGCCATAACATTGTGATAACGGCCGATTTCCAGTCAAGGATTTCCTGGCTGCAAATCAATGAGACCATGGAGTCCACGATAGAACTGTTTATTGACGATACAATGGTCGCCAGCGCAATTGACAACAGAGAGATACCAAAAAAGGCAGACCTCACCAGCCCAACCTATATTGGAAGTCGTGGACCAACCTTCGATGACGAAAAATTTCAGGGCAGACTAACTGAACCCGTAATCTATAACTACCGCGTAAGGGCCGAACCCACCGGCAATCAGGCCAGCGTCAGCCGACTGTCAGAAATGTTATGCTCACAATGATCTTTAGAAAAAAATTCTGGCTGTTTCTTGTCGCGCTAAATCTCGCTGCTTGCAACCAGCTGCCAGATGATGCCCCAAATTTTCTTCTGGTAATCAGTGATGACCAGTCCTGGCAGCATACGTCTATGGCTGGGGCCATTGGATTGTCTACTCCCAACTTTGATCGAGTCGCTCGCAACGGGGTCTACTTCCCTCAGGCCTATGCATCAGCGCCAAGCTGCACAGCTTCCCGTTCTGCAATCCTGGCAGGTCAGGATTTCTGGCGGCTCGGTTCGGCGGCCGTTCTCAACGGGCGCTTCCAACAAAGTATGCTGAGCTACCAGAGAACATTAAAGTCAGCTGGATACCACACAGGTTTCACCGGAAAAGGTTGGGGCCCGGGTCTGGCGGACGGCGAGTCGCCTGTTGGCGATGCCTATAACGATGAGAAAGCTTCGCCTGCCTCGATCCATGTTAGTAGTATTGACTATGCAGAGAACTTTAAACGTTTTCTCGAAGCCAATCCTGAAGACAGGCCATTCTCATTCATGCTAACCCCATTCGAGCCCCACCGTCCCTTTGCAGGTGGCTCTGCCTCAGAATCGGACATAGAACCTGCCCAGATTGTTGTACCAGACTTCCTTCCCGATACATCTGAAGTGCGTAATGATCTTGCTGACTATTACTTTGAGATTCAACAACAAGACAAGGCGCTTGGTGAAATTCTCGACATATTGGAGTCGACTGGAAGAATTGACAACACCATAGTCGTAGTCACTTCAGATAACGGCATGCCTTTTCCTCGGGCCAAGTCCACGAATTACGAATATGGTGTCCGTGTACCTTTGGCCATAAGTTGGCCGGCAAAGATCACCCGCGGTGAAATCAATAACGCCATCGTCAATCTCACCGATCTGGCTCCAACTTTTCTGGCTGCAGCGAGTCAGCAAATTCCGACTGAAGTGACTGGCCGAAATCTGTTGGGCATTCTGGGCGTCGAAGGAATGGATGGTCAGGGTCCGGATTTTAAACAGACTGTAACTGGCTTCGAGCGACATATCCCCGATGCCCGCACTGATAACCGCAGCTATCCGATTCGTGCACTACATACAGAAGATGCGGTGTATATCAAAAACTATGCAGCTAGTCGTTGGCCTGTAGGTGAACCGCCGCGATATGCTGATATAGATTCTACTTCACCCAGCAAACGGGTAGTTTTAGGAATGCCGGAGTATTTACAATTTGCTGGAGGAAAACGACCAGCAGAAGAGCTGTATATACTGGCAGATGATCCTTATCAGCTAAACAATCTGGCTAACTCTGATCAGTTTACCGAATTGAAAGAACGACTCTCCCAGCAGCTACTGACCTATCTCCGGGAAACCGGCGATCCTATACTGGATGAAGGCGTAGATGCCTTTAGCGATTTTCCCAGCTACTAGATTACTTAAATCCATCATGTTGTTTCGTTCGAAAAAAACCAATACGCCCCGCCTGTCAATCGTAGTGATCTTCTATGACATGCCAGAACAGGCACAGAACACACTTTACACTTTAAGCGCTGACTATCAGCAGGGAGTCGATACCAGCGACTATGAAGTAATTACGGTGGAGAACAGGTCCGACAACAATATTGACCAGAATCAACTACAAAACCTGAGCGGCAATTTTCAATATTTTTTGCGGGATGAGAAATTACCTACCCCGGTGCACGCTATCAATTTTGGAGCTGAAAAAGCACAGGGTGATTTCATTTGCATCATGGTAGATGGCGCTCGCATGGTATCTCCCCGACTGGTTTACTACACTCTGAAAGCCACACACCTCTATCCAAATTGCGTGGTAACAGTGCCTGGGTATCATCTTGGAGACAAGTTGCAACAACGAGCAGCGCTGGAAGGTTATGATGAGAAAACAGAACGTGAGCTTTTGAACTCAGTTCCCTGGCGGCAAGATGGCTATCAACTGTTCAATATATGCTGCTTAAGCGGCACCAGCACCAACGGGTATTTCCAGCCAATTGGTGAAAGTAATTCGGTAACGGTAAGCCAACAACTGTTTACCGAGCTAAACGGCTTCGACAGCCGATTCACAGAGACTGGCGGCGGTCAGTGTAATCTGGATTTCTACAAACGAGCGGTGGAATTTCCCGACACACAGCTAATCATGCTGTTTGGCGAAGGCTCTTTTCACCAGTTCCATGGTGGTGTAACCACTGGCAAAGAAACTGGCGATGCCAGGGAAAAGACCATGCAGGATCATTTCGCGCAGTATCGTGAAATCAGAGGAGAGCCCTATTCCCCGCCACAGAAGCTTCCGATTTACCTGGGCGAGATACATGAGGCCGTATTGAAGTTTGTACACCACTCGGCACAGTTCTCCCGCAAGGTGCTCGGCCAGCTTGCTGACCCTGACAAGGAAGGAGAAATATAGAATTTAATTATTGCCATCCTGCGCCTTGAGTCTGGCAAGTTCAGCCCGAAGCCTCTTATCCCGGCGTACCGCTTCATGACTCTTGGATAAGTGTATGTAGAGCTGTCGCAATCGCTGAGTAGTCTGCTCATCAGCTTCGAATAGCAGGCTTTCAAGCTCACTCATTGGCCTGTCGCCAGGCTTACGTAACACACCCAAACCGTAGCCATGTTGAAAACTAAAACTCTGATACTGAGCACTTAATTCTTCCCAAAGCTTCCGGACACCATAGTCCTTCAGTCTGGCTTCAATGTCGTGAAACAACACTATCCCACCAGCCTTAACCTTCGGAAACCAATTCTCAAAATCCTGCTTAACAGCATCATAGGTGTGTAAGCCGTCGATGTGGAGTAGTTCAATGGAGTCTTCATCGAACTGAGCCACCGCTTCGTTGAAGGTTGTCCGCAACAAGTAAGTGAATCCCCGGTAATGTTCCCGTGCATGATCACGCACCTTGCCAAATATTTCCTCACCGTAGGCACCTGTGTGTTCATCTCCTTCCCAGGTATCTACAGCATAAGCCACACTTTCGATTCCTTGTTCCTGGATGGCCTGGCAAAAAGTAAAATAGGAGAGTCCGGAGTATGTTCCCAGTTCGACTATTAGCCTTGGCCTGATTGCTGCCACAATGTCATAGCCAAAGGGCATATGGTCAATCCAGGTACTTAGTACAATATGGCGTGCTTCGAAATCCAGCGAACTGGGCAAATATACGGACATAGCTTACTCGGTATCGTCAGCCCACACTTGATGCAGGCGATCCTTAAAATTTTCAAACCGTTTTAGCATTCTATCTGATGAGAACTCAAGGTTTTTGAAAGCCGGTGCGCTAAGAGCGCCTAACAGGATTGGATTGCGTTCAAGAAAACGATACCTCTGGTCCCATCGCTCATGGAGCTCTTCCTTGAATAGCCGCGCGTACTCAGCACGACTACTGTTAGAAGTGACCCCTCCATGGAACTGATGAAACGAACCTTCACCCGGCAGTGCGAAATAGTCCGATCCGGGTAGAGTACCCAGTTTTCTGACTATATCCAGATTCAATGAACCTCCCCCCGCCTGTTGATATCGCTCATCGGCTCCGCCAACAGCATCGAACATTTCCCGGGTTGCAAAATAGCAATTCGATTCCATGATGGGCGCGAAGTAGCCGCGGGGGTTGGCACCACACAAGGAGGAAATATCGAATAAGCGATAACCATTGTCGGGCCACCGAATATCCGTAAGCAGCGCCTCCTCCTGTTCTTTGCAGTATCCCTGCTGCGTGCTTACATTTTGCTCTTCAGGACCGAGATGATAGGTGGGTACTGTTACGAAAAACCTGTCAGAGAACCCGGAAGCCAATATTGCAAGATTGAGCACCCCCGGCGTTAACATGTGAGCACCATCGATCATCAGTCCAATCACATTTCCCCGGGTCCGGGATAAGCCAAAATTAATTGCAGCGGCCGGACTCTTACCAGGTTCTTCCCGGCGATAGTAATGAAAATTTTCCGGCATACCCTGAATGAATTCTGAAGGTAGTTCTGCAGCTGAATTATTTTCAACCACAACCACCTCGTAATCCTCTGCGCGGATATTCGATTGATAGGAAGGGCTTAAACTGGTCAGACTACGCTCTAACTGTGTCGGCATCGCATAGCCAATCACAACTACACTCAGCACTGGTCCTTCCCTGTCATCTCGACGATTTGTCTTCATTGGGAATTGTGCGCGATCTGGAAAATCATCAGCAGCGAGCCTCTTGATCACATCATTAAGCCTGCCCTGGCCATCTTGAGTGATCTGACCAAAGATCAGCCTTTGCCCCAGAGCATGTATCCATTCGGCTTCCACAGAGCTGTCGCCAACCACAGGATCGTAAGAAGCTGCCTCCCCTGCCATAAGGAGCAGCTCATTATCTGACTCCAGTTGAATTAGAAGATTTTGAAGAACAGATGAGTGGTCAGTTTCTAATGACCCGACTTTCTGAGTCAGTGGAGCAGGCAGACTGTCTGGCCGAACGAAATACAAAGGAGAGTAACAATACCCCGATAATATATTCCCTACTGGACTCCTGGGGTTCGTGGCATAGCCAGGTACGACGCTAACCACCCCCGGAACCCGGGCTGCCATAATTGCGTTACTGAAAACTTTGGCCGTAATTGCACTGCAGACACCTTCGAGAAATGCAAACAATCGCCCTGAACAATGTGAAAGCGCTTCCTCTAGCGTTTGCGCTGTGTGAATTGAGCCCAATCCCGGCCCTGCTTCCCGCGTCTTCTGGAGGCCTGAAACAAAGTCTTCAGAAGACAGAATAGAAGAGCTACCTAATATAACTACTTCTCTACAGGCAACCTGGCTGCTTGACAGCACCTCGGCCATTCTGCACAGAAAATCGAAATTGACAGAGTCCGTTGCGTGAACAATCAGGCTAAGGGAAGGCGAATTAGTCGACGCTGGAGTCATAGCCATAGATCCGCATAAGTTCACCGCACTGCTCGTTTATGGTCGCGATTTCAGCGGAGTCCAGGTGCTCCAGGTAGCGGTTTTTTTCTTCATGCACTTTCTGGGCTTCCAGATCCAGAGAGAATGGTTCTTCACCAATGAATTCCAATATCCTGTTCTGTATCTTCTGCGGGTCTTTCACCAGCGCTTCATAGCCCACTTCCAACAGGCGATCCCCAGAACCCTTTTTGTACTCCTGAACAATGACAAGACTCTCTTTCCAGAAGTTTATGGCGCCGCGAAGCTCTTGCTCCCCTAACATACGTCCTAGTTTCAGACTGGTAACCACATTGTAGGGATGGCGATGGATATGTATGAAACGAGAATCCGGGTATAGACCCGAGAGCAATAGCAGTCCATAAACATTTTGAGGCGTTTTATCGAACCATCTGATATCTGGTGTTCCCTTCGCTTTGAGAAAAAGCTTGGCGTAGCTGTCCATCAAATGCTTTCGGTCTGGCCCTTTCTGCAGGTTATAAAAGAAATCGAAATTATCCACAGCATCGAGCTCTCGATGCTTTTTGAACAGAGCCCGGCGAGCGTAATTTCGCTCATAAGCCTTGGTTCCGAATGGTTCAGCCCAGCGGAAAAAATGCGTCTCTTCCGGGCAATCCAAATTGGGGTGTTGCCGCAATAGATCTCTCAACAGCGTGGTCCCGGACCTCACTGCACCTAAAATAAAAAAAGGAGGCTTACCTGCTTGTGTCATTGAATCGCCGAATAGGATTGCCGCAAATCATCCATGTCTGCGGAATTAGTCCGCGCATATTGCTGTTGTCGTGCTCTTAACAGTCGCAAATGATCCTCTACATTGTCACTCGTTAGCAAGCTGCCAAAGGAATTATCTTGCTCTGCGGATAAATCGAATACTCTGTCCAACAACTTATCTCCCAGCTCGCTAGTATAGTGTTGTCCGTCGACGTAATAGCGCATCCTGGAGACAGAGTTATTTGAGGCAGGAATCGCCTCGCGATTCGGCTCGCTAAAATCTGCGAAATCCCATAATGGAAAAGCTTCTCGTCCCAGTGAGTTTGCAACTGCTTCATTCACGCTGACCAATTGCCGTTTCCAGCCCTCAAATTTCTCATCCAACTGGACCAGTCCCAAAGCAGACTGAAAGCGAGAATGCAGGGGCGATATTACGAGAATTACCGAATCTACTTTGTTGTAAAGTTGAGTGACCAGAGTTTCGAAAGTTTCAAAAGAAGAGAGTTCGCCATAGGACAATTCAAATCGTCGCGTTGGTGGCGGAAACCAGGTATAGCTCATATACCGTCGTTCAGTCTCTCTAATCTGATCCAATTGGACCCTGCTTGCGGGTAGCAACTGCTTCCAATGACCATTCCGATCCAGAAGAAACTGACTTGCCAGGCCTTCATCAACTCTGCTCTGAAGGGAAATGGTTTCATAACTAGCCTGTAAAACAGCCCAACTAAACAGGGCCTCTAATCGGCGGTTCAATAGTCGAATACCTGATGACTGAATAAATTCATTCGATGCATTGAGATTAAGGTGAGTCCTGAGAACCGCATCTCTCAAGTCCACGTCTGATGGCACAGCATTAAATGCGAAGAAATCCAGTGTCAAAATCACAGTATCAATCTCAGCCACAGAAGATGCATCATTGAACAGATCAGCGATGGTCTGAATTCTCGCGCCAGGAATTGAATAGTTAAATGCCACTCCCCCTGTAAAGGCAGCATGAGCTGGGTCAAGTCCATTACCTGCGCGGGAACTTCCCAAAATTAGTTGATCAGGTCTAAATTCACGCAGTAAATAGGGCTTTACTTCGTGTTGTGCATCCAGGTACAGGGGCTTGTGCACATTAGTGCCTGCTATGTCGGGTGACTTAAAGAGCAACAACGGATTAACTGACCAGTTAAACAACCCGACTCCAATGAGAAGACATCCACAAGGGAGAAGCGCCCAGAGAAGATAACGCTGGCTCCCTCTAGAATTGAAAATAGAGAAATTCATCACTGGTGCCGAGACCTAGGATCGATACGAATAATGTGGAAGAAACAATGATTGCCCTGAAGGGAGTGAAGGACCACCGACTGGTTTTATCGGGGTTTTCAAGCAGCTCCTGACAATTAGGCAATATCAAAACCCAGGCAAGCAACCCGAGCAGCACATACAACAACCAGTAGCTCCCCGCCCAGGCGAACAGGGAATGCCATTCAGAACCAGCCAAAATGAGCAGAAAATCACTACCAAAGGAGAAGTCCTCTGAAGTGGTGATTACGTCAATAATTCCGATTGCCTGGTCCAATGAGTTCGCACGAAAAAACAACCAGGCAAAGCTTACAAAGGCAAAAGTAATTATGACGGATAGTGCTCGCCCAACAGGAGGCAGCAGGAATCTGGAGACTGAAAACCTCCTCCAGAAATTATTAATGCCTAAATACAAGCCATGCAGGAATCCCCAGATCAGAAATTGCCAGCCAGCTCCATGCCAAAAACCTCCCAGCACCATAGTAATCATCAAATTCAGATAACGCCGGACTTCTCCCCTGCGGTTTCCACCTAGAGGAATATAGAGATAGTTCTTGAGAAAACGTGACAACGTCATGTGCCAGCGTCGCCAGAAATCGATTATGTTGCTTGCCTTGTAGGGCGAATTAAAGTTCTCAGGCAATTTAATTCCGAACATCTGCCCCAGACCGATCGCCATATCTGAGTAGGCTGAAAAATCGAAATAGATTTGCAAACTGAAGGCGAACAGGCTGACGCTATAGTCCATTGCTGAAAATTCAACGCTGGCAGGCTGATCGAATACCAGAGTGACGAAATGGCCCAGCTGATCAGCAATCATCACTTTTTTGAATAAGCCCATTGCAAATCGACTTAGACCAAGGCCAATTTGCGCTGTATCAGCCTCTCTTTTTTTATCGCTCAATTGCGGGAATATTTCAGAGTGATGGACGATAGGACCTGCTATCAACTGCGGAAAAAAGGAAACGAAAACTGCATACCGAAGAGGGTCTATTCTCTTCACATTCCCCCGGCTGGAATCCACCAGGAATGCTATCTGCTGAAATGTAAAGAATGAGATGGCGAGCGGTAATACTATCGAGAGCTGCTCGCCTTCTGACCCTGCGATATCGTTGGCGACATCGAGGAAAAAATTCCCATATTTAAAGTAGGCCAGAAGTCCCAGATTTAAAACAACCCCTGAAATGAGCCAGGGTCGGCATGATTCCTTACGGTGGGTCTTGTTAGAGATAGTAGTGCCAATTCCATAATTCATCGAAATGGAAAAGAGTAGCAACATCAGGTAGACAGGATTCCACCATCCATAGAAGAACAGTGACACCACCAGGATCCATATCAGAGACCAGTTCTGTTCATGGGAACGAGAAAGATAGTAGTGAACAGCTACCGCGAGGGGTAAAAACAGGATGACAAACTCGTAGGAGCTAAAGAGCATCAGGCTGACCTGATCGTTTTGTATTATTCGTGTATTGGTCGTGTGGACAGTTTTCGTTTGACACCGCGTCTAATCGCTATCGGTATCAGGTTAGCCACATGCCCAAACAACTTGTGACTATTCAGCCAGATAAGCACCCGATAAAAACGATGGTTAACTCTTGAGGCTTCAGGAAGCTCTCTGAGCCAGTATTCCATTAACTGGCTGGCAGAGGTACTTGCCAGCTCAGGCGTAACACCAGCATGCTTGTATTGATCCCGGTAAAAGCTGTTGTTTTCAGGCTGATGATTCCATTCTTGCGCTTCGTTTTTATCGCGAATTTCCTGTCCTATTTCCATTAAAGAATGTAGCCAACTCTCCGCATCCTGATCCCACTGCAGCACCCAGGTGAATGGCCTGTTCTGAAGTCTTTCGGGAAATGAGCCAATATTTGGGCAAACCACCGGCAATCCAGCCTCTAGCGCAGAGCTTAGTGTGTAGCTGTAAGTCTCTGGCCAGGTGCAGGGGAACCAGACCAGATCCGGATTACAGGCTTGCAGCATGGCTGACAGATCTTCATCACGATATGAGCCTGTGCTCACCACCGTATTGGCTAATTTGCGGTAAGCGTAGCCTAAAAGTGTAAAGCGCACGGGTAAATTTCGCCTGGCAGCCAGTTGGGAAACTTTCTCCAGCATGTTGGCACCCTTGATTAGGCTGAGCGCACCCAATACAACTACATGCAGATGATCCTGCTTGCGACCATAACCAGGAAATACTGCCGGATACGAGAGCTGCATTTCGTGATCAGGATGAAATACGCAGGTAATTTCAAGACCAGGATAATACTGATTGTATAGAGCGGCCACGGAGTTACTTGGAGCGATAACCCTCTCCGCTCTCTGTAGCAAGCTCTTCCATTGCCCCCGCCACTGGTCTCCTGTCATTCCTTTTGGCAAAGGAATAGCCTCGGAACTCACTGCGTCTCGCTTTTCCTTTTCCGTACAGAAATAACCCAGCTTGTTTGCCAGTGCCGGATTTTTATGAATAAAGTAATAGTCGTGAAGTGTGATGTCATAAGGCACATCCAACACCTCAAGAATACGATCTATATGCGATTCCCAGCCTTTCACGTGATGTATGTGAACCCGAACCAGGGATAAGGCGAACAGGAAATTCTTCAGCGCCCCCATTTCACCAAACGGAAACTCAAACAGACCGCCACTGACCACATTTGGAAACACCAGCCGCATACAATTCGACTGGGGAACCAACATAGCGTGTTGCTGATTATCATCACAATAAGCCGCAAGCTCCAGGACGTGTTTGTCGGTGCCGCCTCCTATGCCATGACTGATGTGTAGTATAAGACTGGATTCTTCCTTATTCGCAAGAATTAACTCGGCAGCGAACCGCCAGCGTCGTGCCGGATCCTCATCGATGTGACGGGCGACTTGTGCATGATAGTCAGGGAATTTTTTATCCAGAACTTCCATGGCTTGCTGTACAAGCTGTTTCTTGTCCTCACCAAAAGATACAGCGCCGTGGTGATAAACGTAGACATTCGAGGCCAACACATGGGTGAAGTTAAGCGCCGCGGCTCGCATGCAAAAGTCATTCTCCTCACCGTAACCGCGTCCGTAAGCTTCAGCATCGAATACACCAATTCGATTAATGCAATCACGTTTAATAAACATACAAAATCCCACCGCGGTAGGAATTGGCACTGAAGACGCATCAAGACTGGCAAACGCCCTATCGATCTCCTCAATACTGAAATCCCTGTAGCCATCATTGAACTTACACAGTTGTGGCCAGCTGCAAATTTCAGCGTTGTTCGAGAATGGTGTAACGGTAGCTATATTGGTGCTGACATAGGCATGTTTAGCTATGCGATCGAGCCAATCGTTGGCAACGAGAGTATCGCTGTTGAGAAGAAGGACATCATTGTTCGAATGCAAAATCCCTCTATTGATACTACGAACAAAACCCTGATTGGATTCATTAATAAGGAGAGTTAGCTTGTTTAGACTTGCCAGTTCCAGCAAGGCTTCGCGCAAAGAGAGGTCAGGGCCGGCATCATAGATTACTATCAATTCGGTTTTGGTTTGCAGAAGAGGCAAGCTTGCGAGCACACTTTCTATGCAAGCAAGTGTCT
This sequence comes from uncultured Pseudohongiella sp., assembly GCA_965227685.1. GTDB lineage: Bacteria > Pseudomonadota > Gammaproteobacteria > Pseudomonadales > Pseudohongiellaceae > UBA9145. The sequence goes on from CBDDGA010000002.1 coordinate 2,042,114, forward strand.
CTTCAGTTCCTGCATAAACCGGAATAATTATGTCAACTTTATGCCCTTTGGTTTTGCTGTTCACAATCTACTGGCGAGTCAAATTTCCCGCGCGATGAGTAATTTCATAATTTCGTTGGCGCCGCCATATATTTTTTGCACCCTCGCATCGGCATACATCTTTGCTATTGGGTACTCCATCATGTAGCCATAGCCGCCAAAAAACTGCAGGCAGGTATCCACTATTTGGCACTGTTTTTCTGTGGTCCACCACTTCGCCATGGAAGCTGTAGCAGTATCCAGTTTTCCCTGTTCCAACTTAAGCACACAGTCATCTATGAATACTCTCGCGATTTTTGCTTCTGTATAGCATTCCGCAAGTTTGAACTGGGTATTCTGAAAATCCAGTATGCGCTTACCAAACGCTTTTCGCTCTTTCACATACTCTGAGGTCAATCTCAACGCTGTTTCCATAGCCGCGCATGCCCCGGCGGCTATAATCAGACGTTCCTGTGGTAATTGTTCCATAAGCTGGACAAATCCCTTGCCCTCAGTCGACCCCAACATATTACTCGCTGGCACTCGCACATCATCGAAGAACAATTCAGCAGTGTCCTGCGCTTTCATGCCCAGCTTTTCCAGATTGCGACCGCGCTTGAATCCTCCCTCGCCCTCGACAGTATCAGTCTCAACCATGACCAGAGAAATACCCTTTGCCCCTTCGGCCGGGTCAGTTTTCGCGATGACACAAATTAAATTGGCAGTCATACCATTAGTGATGAATGTCTTCTGCCCATTAACCACATACTCGTCGCCGTCCTTGATCGCCGTGGTTGCAACAGCTTGTAAATCTGACCCGGTTCCCGGCTCAGACATGGCAATTCCACCCACGATCTCGCCCCTGGCCATGGCCGGAAGCCAGCGCTGTTTCTGTTCTTCACTTCCATAACTATTGATATAGTGAGCGACGATGCCGGAATGTACGCCATTGCCAAAACCGGTGACATTTGCACTATTCAACTCTTCAATGAGAATCATCTCGTGCTTGAAGTTGCCACCGCCACCGCCCCACTGTTCAGGAATGGAAGCGCAAAGCAGACCGGCTTCACCTGCTTTCAGCCAGGCATCACGATCAACATAGCCTTGCTTATCCCAGGTTGCTGCCCTGGGAGCAAATTCCCGCTCTACGAATTTGCGCACAGCATCTCGCATGATGCTGAGCTCTTCATCCATCCATGGTGACTGATAATTCTCCAACATCTACTTCACCTATTGGCTTACGCTTCGACGGAATTCATGCGTTCAATAATCATGGCATTGGCCGTACCACCACCTTCACAGATAGCGATAAGACCGTAACGCCCCTGGCGACGTTCCAACTCATGCACCAACGTGGTCATCAGCTTGGCACCAGTACCACCCAGTGGATGGCCCAGCGCCTGTGCCCCGCCATTTACATTTAGCTTCTCGGGGTCAGCTCCCACGGCTTTGGCCCAGGCCAGTGGCACCGAACCAAAGGCTTCATTGACTTCGTACAGGTCGATGTCATCGATACTCATACCTGCTTTCTCCAACACTTTCTCAGTCGCTGGTATAGGGCCCTCCAGCATGATCACTGGATCAGATCCAACGACAGCGAGACTGTGAATCTTGGCTCTTACAGGTAAATCAAATTCTTTAACCGCGTTTTCGTTCGCTACCATGATGGCTGCTGATCCATCGCTAATCTGACTGGCTGTACCTGCGGTGATAACGCCTTCTTCTCGTAACGGATTAAGCCCTTGCATGCCTTCGAGGTTCGCTTCGAAACGAATTCCTTCGTCAATCACATGACTGTCTTCTGAGCCGTCTTCGAGTTTGATAGGAACAGGGACAACTTCATCCTTGAAATAACCGTTGTTGGTTGCTGCAGCAGCACGCTGATGGCTCAGTAGCCCGAACTGATCCAGTTCATCGCGGGTAATTTCATATTTTTCTGCCAACAGTTCAGCACCATCGAACTGACTGAACTGAATTCCAGGGTACTGGGCCTCCAAACGATCACCCTTCGGCTTGCCTCGGCCTTTCTCGAGACCATCACGTACATTGGAGCCAATCTCCACAGTACTCATCGCCTCGACACCTCCGCATATCACCACGTCCTGGGTACCAGACATTACAGCCTGGGCTCCAAACTGAATTGCTTGCAATGAAGAACCACACTGCCGATCAACGGCTGTTCCTGGCACCTCAAGTGCGAGCTTCGAACTCAGAGAAACATTACGACCTAGATTGCTGGCCTGAGCGCCAATTTGCATCACCACACCGAAAATAACGTCATCCACTTTATCAGTTGGAATACCTGTTCGGTCGACCAGTTCATCAACTACTATCGCGCCCAGATCTACAGGATGAACATCGCTCAATCGACCGTTCTTTCGGCCTGTAGCCGTGCGTACCGCACCTACAATATATGCATCAGCCATTTACTACATTCCTCTGCTTGTTTCTAATTATCTGTTAAAAATTTAATTTACCCGCTGCTATGCTGGCTTGTTCTGCTTACAAAACAGCGCTTTTCGAACTCAATCTTCTAACGATGAAATATGAGTTTCTTTTTAAATCGCTGGCATGCGAATGCCGGCATCAAGCCTGATTACTTCGCCATTGAGATAACTGCAATTAACGATGTGAGCAACCTCTTCAGCGAATTCAACCGGATTCCCAAGTCGCTTGGGAAACTGGGTAATAGCGATCAGTGGGTCTCTTATCTCGTCCGGCGCAGCGGCCAACAGAGGCGTCTCGAATACGCCAGGTGCTATAGTATTGATACGGATTCCACGCTTGGCGAGATCTCTGGCAATAGGTAATGTCATAGAAACTATGCCACCTTTACTGGCAGCGTAGCCCGCCTGACCTGTTTGCCCATCAAAAGCGGCGATTGACGCAACATTTACAATTACCCCACGCTCACCATCTTCCGTGGTGGGCTCATTGAGGTTCATTACTTCTGCGCAAAGACGCAGGACATTAAATGTACCAATCAGGTTAACTCGAACTATGTGTTCAAATTTAGCAAGCGGCATGGCGCCATCTTTACCAACCGTTCTGGCAGCACCGCCGATACCTGCTGAATTTACATTAATATGGATGGTACCGAAGCGTTCCTGGGCAATTTTGATTGCCTCCGCTACTGCAACTTCATCAGCCACATCGCCATGATGAAATGCTGCCGCATCACCGAATTCTTCGGCGGCCGCGGCCACGCCCTCGGCATTTAGATCAAATAACAGCACCTGCGCGCCGTTTTCTACGAATTTTCGAGCCGCGGCCAACCCGAGACCCGAGGCACCACCCGTGATAAAGGCAGTTTTCCCGTCTAGATTCATTCCGTATTTTCCCCCTTTTTCCTGACGCGCAAGGATAATCTATCACTCGCAGAATTAAAACTTGACCCCATGGCATACGCCATCAATCCTATATTTTACGCGGCGTATCACCTATCATGCTCGGCTCAATTCGGGACGTTGAATCATAAGGAATATTGATGGGACCACTCGCAGGCATTCGCGTTGTTGAGATGGCAGGCATTGGGCCAGGTCCATTTGCAGCCATGATGCTTTCTGACATGGGCGCAGAAGTAATCAGAGTTGATCGACTCAACCAAAAGGGCACAGGACATAGAGCAAATGTGCTGAATAGAGGGCGCAAGTCTATTGCCCTCGATTTGAAAAACCCCAAAGGGGTTGAAACTGCCCTACGCCTGATTGACCGAGCCGATGTCGTTATTGAGGGATTTAGACCTGGTGTCATGGAGCGGCTGGGGCTGGGGCCCGAGATCTGCCTGGGAAATAACCCTCGCCTGGTTTATGGGCGCATGACAGGCTGGGGACAGCACGGACCTCTCTCCAAAGCCGCTGGTCACGATATCAACTACATTTCAATCGGTGGCGCCCTGGGAGCCATGGGTTATGCAGATCGTCCCCCTGCCCCACCATTAAATCTTGTCGGCGATTTTGGTGGCGGTGCGTTATACCTTGTTACTGGTATTCTGGCGGCGCTTGTCGAGCGAGGAGTTTCAGGCTCCGGACAAGTGGTTGACGCCGCTATGACCGATGGTACTGCCAGCCTGTTAACTCCCTTTTATGGACTCATGGCAATGGGTATGTGGACAACAGACCGCTTCAGCAACCGGCTGGACGGTGGCGCTTATTACTACGGAAGCTACGAATGCAGTGACGGAAAGCATATTTCCATTGGTTCACTGGAACCACAGTTTTACGCACTGTTGATTAAAACGCTTGGTATCGAAGATCCGAGTTTTCAGGACCAGCTTAATGAAGAAGCCTGGGCTGAAAAAAGAGAGAAACTGGTCGAAATATTTAAGACAAAGACGCAGCAACAGTGGTGTGAATTAATGGAAGGTACGGATATCTGTTTTGCCCCCGTATTGAATTTAGCAGAGGCGCCAGATCACCCACACAATAAAGCCCGCAATACTTTCGTAGACTTCGAAGGTGTAACTCAACCAGCTCCCGCTCCACGATTTAGTCGCACCCAGAGCGAGATTCAGCGCAGCGCTGCTATGGTTGGCGAACACACCGAAGAAGTCCTGTCAGATTGGGGGTATAATCCGGAAGAAATAGAACAACTAATAGCCGCGAACGCTGTCAGTTAAGGCCATGGAAAACCAAACTCTAACAATTGCCCTGACTCTGGTCTCGGTTGTTTCCAGCGTTGCGCTTTTCGTCAACTGGGCGGGAAATCGGCATATTCCTGGACTGTTGATCATTGCCATTGGGTTTCTGGTCACCAGTATCGGGATTTTACTGTTGACTACTCAAGGCACTCTAGCTCCGGTTGTCTCGGTTGTAATTGCCAACTCACTAACGCTGGGTGGCCGCCTTCCTGTGGTCATTGGGCTTGCCGCATTTTGGAATCAGGAGAAATCCAAGGTTCCAATCTTCTGTGGCGCATTATTGGTTGCCACCATAGGTGCAATTGCCTATTTCACTCTCATGAATGAAGACACCATGTGGCGCATTCGCGTCTATACAGTGATGATGGTGATTTTCGCGTTAAGCAATATTTTTATCATCGCAAACGGTTTACGCATTGAGCGCAAACTCCGCCCTGTTATGACAATGAGCTCAAACTTCGGCGCCTTTCTTGCACTAATGCTCTTCAGCTTCAACGCTGTGACGGAGTTTATCCTGCTACTGGTACGAGCGGGAACACCATTGAATTCACCTGATGAAGGCACCTCATTAGTACTTCTCGGATCAATCTTCACGATGGTTGTATTTGCCTTCGCCATCATCATCATGACGATGGAAGAACTTTCAGTAGAACATAAAGAGAATGCTATCTACGATCCAATCACCACTATCCTGAACCATAGAACGTTTCTGGAAGTTGGTCAGCGCATAATGGGGGTTGCCTTACGCTATTCAAAACCAGTCTCCCTGCTGACCATCGAAGTTGAAAACATGGACGACATAGTCAAGCAGCATGGCTACAAGGTTGGCAACGAGATGCTAAGGCATTTCTCTCTTATGGCCACCGATCGACGCCGCAATGAAGATGTGCTTGCCCGTTCGAGTTTTAAGGAATTTCGTATGCTTCTCCCCGGGGTCGACGAAGAAGGGTCTAAGGTGGTTATCGCCAAGATCAAAAACACTCTTCAGGGCGAAGACTACGTATATCGCGGAAACAAACTGGAAGTAATCGTGAACTTCGCCTGCGTGACTCGCCGCGAAGAGGATCTGAACCTGCAACAAATGTTGCAGGAAGGTGAAGTTGAGTTATTCCGGGTTAAGCAAAAGAAAGAAGCAGAAGCAGCCAGGGTTGAAGCTTCAGAATAGCTCTGCGTTAACTACCTCTCAATCACTCTTTCGTTCGACCGTCCATCCGGATGGTCGTAACTCATCAAATCAAGCAAACATTTTCGTTATCAGGAAAAATTATGGCATTCAATACCATTAGCTATGAAGTGTCGGACCAGATACTGACCATTACGTTAAACCGACCAGAACAACTAAACTCTTTCACCGTTGAGATGGCGGAAGAACTGACATCAGCTTTTACTCAGGCAAGTAATGATGACGAAGTCAGTGCAATCGTTGTCACAGGTAGTGGTCGGGCTTTCTGCGCAGGTATGGATCTGTCATCAGATGGCAATGTATTTGGCCTGGATGAATCCATGAAACCCACGATTAACGACATGAAAGAGCGCCTGCATGATCCGGAGATCGAGTCAGGAGTACGTGACACCGGTGGTCAGCTCACGCTGGCAATCTTCGAATGCAAAAAGCCCGTGATTGCCGCGATCAATGGCGCGGCAGTGGGAATTGGTGCCACTATGACCTGTGCAATGGATATACGCATTGTGTCTGAGAGAGCAAAGGTCGGGTTCGTTTTCAACAAAATAGGCATCACACCCGAAGCGTGTTCCTCATGGTTCTTGCCTCGAATTGTTAATATGGGCACGGCACTGGAGTGGGTATACAGCGGCGATCTGATTGAAGCAACCGAACTTAAGGAGAGAGGGTTTGCCAACAGGATAGTGCCCGATAATGAACTTCTGAATACTGCCTATGCTATTGCGAAAAGAATCGCTGACCATAGCCAGGTTGCCATCGCCCTGTCCCGGCAAATGATGTATCGCAACGCTGCTGAGCCTCACCCCCGATTCGCTCATGAAGTAGATTCCCTGGCGATTTTCTATGCAAGTCAGGACAGCGGAAAGGAGGGTGTTGCCGCTTTTCTGGAAAAACGAAGCCCTGAATTCAAGGATAAAGCTTCTTCCGATATGCCCAGTTTTTATCCATGGTGGTAGGAAATTACTTCTAACTCATTGAATTTAATTACGATATTTGAATTATGACAATTTTTGGTGTCAGGCTGAATTTAGCTTCAGAGTCCGTATAATAGAAATTCAGCAAACGGAGATCTTCGAAATGATCGTGGTCCAAACCACATTTCAGCTCCTTCCCGATTCCAGGGATGAAGTCATGAAGCTAATGAAAAACATGGTTCGCCTGTGTCGGAAGGAACATGGCTGTCTCAGCTATGAGTATTTTCAGGGAATGAGCGATCCTAACCAGGTAGTATTGCTACAGGAATGGGAAGATGCCGACTGCCTTCAAGGCCACTATCAAACAGATCACATGGAAGACTTTTTGTCCCGCCTCGGAAAGTATCTGGAATCTCCGGTAAGTACTCGCAGCTATATCTCTGAAGAAGATAGCGCAGTGACAGCATTCACCAGTGAAAGCGACGAAGCACCCTCGTCAGAACAAACTATTCACTAGACCAGCAGTGTCTGTCACTGACTGGCTTCCCATGCCTTGATTTCATCGGTAAATTTTCTTGCCAGATCATTTGGGATTGGGAAAGTCAGATGGTATTGAGATATCTTCCACCCCCCATCCGTTTTGATTAGCACTCCAGTGCCACGACTGGTTCCATAGCTGGCGCTATCCAGAATTTCATCGAACCACGCCGTATTACCATCCGGTGTAAAATTAATATTCCGTTCGCGAGGTGTATAGAGCCAGCCATTTCGTCCATTGGCATAGCTTCTGAATACCTCTTTAGGCCAGCGTTCGCCCACATCCGTGCCGAGAAACACACCATCTTCGCTCATCAAATCAAAGTACACACTCCAGTCGGCTGACGCTGCAGCTTGATGATATTGATCCAAGATGGAATTAACAGCAGCCTCATCGGAATCCTGGGCTGAAGAGGCCAGGCAAAACAGAGCAATCACAAATCCCGCAGAAATTCTTTTCATTACATTAACTCTCCGCAGATACACCTGCAGCCTCACCATTGTTCAATTCGTTGGAAAACTCACCTTCATCGAGACGTTTGAAATAATCACGGGCAACTTCGCGCACTTTCGGCGCCAACAGGAATGTGGACACCATTGTAGGTATGGCCATGGTGGCATACGCACCATCAAACAGATCGATAACGGCGTCAAGGGATGCAACCGCCCCTACAGTCACCAATGCCATATAACCATAGAGATAGTATTTTTCAGTAGCCGTGCCGAACAGGAATCCCATACACTTGCTGCCGTAGTATGAATAGGTAAGCACTGTAGTAGTTCCAAGCACTACCACCATGGCCAACACAAGATAGGAGCCGAAACCAGGGAACGCTTGCTCGTAGGCAAGCGAAGTCAGAGTAACGCCCACCGCATCGCCTTCCCAAACACCAGTCACCAGTATTGCCAAGGCAGTGCAGGTACAGACGATCAGCGTGTCGATTATAGGTCCGAGCATCGCTACCAGACCTTCTCTTGCCGGTTCATTGGTCTTGGCCGCACCATGGGCCAGAGATTCAGTACCCAGGCCAGCTTCGTTGGAGAACACGCCACGCTGAACACCTATCAAAATTACTCCACCCAGAGTCCCACCTGCCGCCGCAGCTCCGGTAAATGCATCCCGAAAGATCAACACAAACATGGCTGGAATTTCAGTGAAATTGGTCAGCAGCAAGTAACCTGTAATGATGAAATAGAAAACCACCATGGCTGGTACGAGCTTGCCTGCGACAGCCGATACTCTTTTTACTTTTCCAACGGCGATGGAGAACAGGACTACAGAAAGAAAGAGTCCCATAAGTAAATCGAAACCGAAATGATCTTCCGCTGAAGCGATGCCAGCGGGAACAGCCACTACATCACGCAGAATCTGCACGAGTTGATTGATCTGAAAGACAGGAAGTGTGCCGAACATACCTGCGACAGCAAACATCCAGGCAAGGGGCATCCATTTGCGACCCAGTCCCTCGCGAATGACATACATCGGACCGCCCTGTAATTTACCACTGTCATCCTTGCCTCGATACATGATGGCCAGTGATGCGGTATAGAATTTGGTTGATGAACCGACCAACGCCGTAATCCACATCCAGAATACTGCACCCGGCCCGCCGACCGTTATAGCCACGGCGACACCAGAAATGTTCCCTACGCCTATGGTTCCTGCTAGTGCTGTTGCCAGAGCGCGGAAATGACTGATATCACCAGCCACGCTCGCATCCTGAGAACTGTATTTGCCTCGAAGCAAATCAATGCTATGCCGAACATAACGAAAATGCTGTAAACGGGAATGCACCATGAAGAACAGACCACCACCTACCAACAGCACCACGAGTTGGGGGCCCCACATAAAATCAGCAAATGCTGCCAGTGCTTCTTCAATTCCTGTCATGGCTGTTCTTTAATTCTTGTTAATTCTTGTTGTTATAAAGAAAAGGCTACCCGAGGGTAGCCTTGTTTAACTTCTATTGAGGAGTGGAGGGATTCACTTCTGAAGTGCGCGCTCCTGCGAGAATTGCTCGCATGGAGTAATTACCTTCGTGGCAAGCATACTCATAAAGATTTTCGCCGCTGTACATCGGGAACTCTGCCGTCCACGGCTGGGTATAAAGATCAGGATCATCGATAGTGAAACTGTAGTGCAGTTTGCCATCTTCAACCCGGGTGAAACGTTCTGTGAGGTGCATACCTTCCGAAGTCAGGCGCTCTTTACCAACCTGCCAGGGATTGAAACCTCTGGTTTCAACCACCAATGCATCACCTTCGTAATACCCGATAGAGTCCCCCAGCCATTGTTCATAGGGCAAGTCACGAAAACTCTGGTCGATACGGACAATGCGTGCGTTGTGCACCATCTCTGCCAACAGGACCACGTGGGTTGGAGATTGCACGATCTGTACATTGTTGTTGTAGAGACTACTCATAAATGGTGCGGTTGAAGAAAAGCTAACCAGACAGCGATCCGACAATGTTCGACCTTCCGGTCCGTCGCTCTCTCCACGCCCCATTGGCAGGGTAATGCGCTGCTGTCGACGCAATGCTTCGCCCTCTTCCCGCCAGGGAATTTGCCCGTCCTCAGGCTCAACGATCAATGACGTACGGAACATGCCATTCATGTAGGCAAGTGCGTCGCCCGGCGTAATCCAGAATCCGTTGTAGCCTCCCACGTTATGGGGACCTGGGGCTTCAGCTCCCGTTGCCTCCAATGCAGCGATATAGTCGGGAGTTGAAACCATCTTCTCCAGCATGGTGGCTTCATCGATTTCCAGCATCCCTTCATACAGGTCCGGGCGCTCAAGGCTGGTTCGGTTCTGGTAATTCCAGATTCCCTGCACATCAGGTACGCCAAACTCCGTCTGGGGTGGCACATATTCTTCAGCTGCCAACACCAGATTCGCCACTAGACCCAACATTGTTATTGGCACGAATAGAAGAGCTTTTTTCATCATGAGCTTATCCCCACTACGCTTGTAACATGATTGTGGGAATCAGCTTAATGCACCTGCTTCAGGCATTGCAAGGCGCTGGTACTGCTAACTGCAGGTCAATTCATTCAGCGAATATTGTCAGCGAAGTGGAAATCTGCAGGTGGCTCTGCACCATGGAGATGGCGCACAAAATAGTCCCAGCGCCGTTTCATGAAATAGCGGCTATTGGCGAAGCCATGCCGGGCGTCTGGTAACAACAGTAAATCAAATTCCTTGTCCGCCTCGATTAACGCCTGCACCATAAGCAGAGTGTTGCTGGGATGGACATTGTCGTCCATCAGTCCGTGGGCCAACAGAAGCTTGCCCTGGAGATTCTCAACTAATAACTGATTGGCCTGATTATCGTAGTTGGTCAAAGGCGCATCAGGATCATCCGGACTGGTCTCCGGATAAGTTTCCAGCAGGCCCTGCCACTTTTCTGCCCAATCGTCTTCATAATTTCGATTGTCGTGATTGCCCGCACTGGACACTGCGACCTTATAGAAATCCGGATAACGCAGAATGCCGGCCGTGGAAGCAAATCCTCCACCTGAGTGTCCCCAGATACCTACCCTATCAATATCCATCCAGGGTCGATCTGCTGCCAATTGCCGAATTGTCGTGACCTGATCTGGTAAGCCGTTATCTCCCATATTGCCGTAGTAAGCGTCGTGGAAAGACTTTGACCTGCCAGGAGTGCCCATGGCGTCCACTTCCACTACCACAAATCCCAGTTCCGCAACCGCCTGCTTGTCGCGCCTTGCCGCACTGAAGCTGCGACTGCCCACACTGCCGGTTTGCGGACCCGGATACAGATAGTTCAAAACGGGATACGAACGAGAAGGATCAAAATTGCTGGGCTTATATAACAATCCATATAGGTCGGTTTGCTGATCACGAGCCTTTACTCTGAAGGGCTCTGGTGCAACCCACCCACTTGCCTGTAGTTGACTTATATCAGTTCGCTCCAGTTCCTGAATCAGATTTCCATCTCGATCCCTGATCACGCTCACATGAGGTTCTGTGGGAGTGGAATAGGTATCGGTGAAATACGAGCCATCCTCAGACCAGCGTATAACGTGATGTGCCAGTTCAGGAGTTAATAGTTGCAAATCACTCCCATCGAGATTTACGCGATACAAATAGTGGTAGTAAGGGTCACCTGGTTCCCGGTTTGACCCGGTAAAGTAAACCTGCTCATTCTCCAGATCCACTTGCTGCACCTGCAAGACAGTCCAGTTTCCCGAAGTGAGCTGCAGCTTTTGCTCACCGCTGGTCAGATCATGGAGGTAGAGATGGCCCCAGTTGTCCTTTTCCGAGAACCACAGAAATTCATTGCGCTCCACAAAGACTCGCCAGTTCTCCGTGGACGCCCCACCTTCGTAATAGGTTTCAACGGTCTCGTTGTAAATAGTCCTCACATCACCGGTATCAGGATTGGTTAGTCGAAAGGTTGCCGATTTGTGATCTCTGGAAGACGAGACAAATGCCAGAAATGCGCTGTCCCCGCTCCACTCGACATCCAGAAAACGCCCACCGAAGCTGGCAATATGATCCGCCGTAGTTGACCGGTGAGGGTCAGGGGGCATTCTCAATGGGACAATTCGCGGTTCCGGCTCCAGATGAACCACCAGCCGCTCAATCATAAAAATATGATCGTCACCAGGAAGTGGATACTTCCAGGCATCGAGTTCAACGTGCCCAACCTGGGTATCATAGAGATACATCTCACCTACATTACGTCCATCGTGACGAAATGTGGCGATACTCTTAGAGTCGGGAGACCACAGCAACACCGGACCATCATCGCGAATCCATCCGGCATTGTTGGTTGCGTAGCCATAATCTTCTTCGCCATCGAACGTGAGCTGGGTTAACTCATTGCTCACCGTATCTCGCACCCAAAGGTTATGAGCTTCGATAAAGGCAGCTTTGCTACCGTCGGGAGACAGGATTTCATCACCTGGCGCATCTTCCTGTTGCTGAACATCCATTGTGGCTAAATCCAGCAGATAGGAGTTGCCTCCTTTATTGAATTCCAGAATTTGCTGTTCTGAATTAAGTTCTAATTGCGACAGTCCAAGCTCAGCCGAATTCACCTCCTCATCCAGCAACTCACTTAACGCTGCTGCCACAGTGTCCGCGCTGAACAATTGTTGTTTACCCGGTATTGCCGGATCCACCAGAACAATCTCGTCACCTGTGCCCGTGGACTTTCGATAAATCAGACGACCATCTTCCTGCCAGTATTGAGCCTCTATGTTGTCCGCTACCAATTCATTGAGATTGACTGAAAGAAAACTTTCAGCTCGCTCATAGTCAGCCCCGGTTACGACTGCCGACTCGGGCCCCATCTGCGAATCTGTTTCGACTTCGGCACCGCAGGATACCAACAAGAACACAAGCAGAAAGAGCATAGATGGATGTTTAAACATTGCGAAACGGGCAGAGATCATGATCGAAGCCTGAGTAGTGGTTTATGTTTACTTATGAACGGGTCTCGCAGTTCGAGATATAGCGTAATTCTATCTAAAGAAGCGAATCCAGAATCAAATTAGTCGACTCGGTAATTCGTTCATCTCTAGGACGTAAATCCGGTTCAAATTCCGCACCAGTAAGATGCTGAAGCCCCAGGATGTAGCGTACAGCGATTTCGTCGGCCTGTTCTTTACTAAACTGCTGGTCGTTATCTTTCACCATTCCACGGGCGAACTCTTTGGAAAAGGAGACAGGCTTTCCTTTCCGACTAATAATTTCACCGCTGTCATCGAGTTTCCAGAATCGCGAAGAATCCATAGTATAAAGCTCATCCGCAGCAACGATCTGTCCCATGGCATTTATGCCGTGTTCAGTTTTCGTATCTACCAGCACCATGCCTCTCTCCTGCAGGTATCGGGACACGATACCGAAGGCCATCACGGAGGAATTGCGAATCTGATTATACTGTTCCAACGAACAGACACCTTCAGCTATCAGCGATTGAGCGTCCAGGGTTTGATCAACTTTGGCCTTGGTGCTTGGAGTATCCAACAAATAAGGCAGCCGGCCGTTTGGAGCCAGATCGTCGATCTGCAACTGATGACCGGCATAACTCAATACCTTTAATCCTTCCTTTTTAGCAATCAACCAGTGTTGATAGAGCGAGGTTGAAGTTGAACTCTCTGCCATGTACATCCTTAGTACATTTTCCAGCATAATCAGATTCAGATTTTCTGCTGGAATGACTGTGGAGGTTGCCAATAGCCCTTCAACATTGAACTGGGACGTCCCTACCACATGCTGTACCAAACCAAGCATGTGATCATGATTGATTGCCAGCACCTGGTCCTTAAATGGAATGGCGCCTCGATTGACATCATGAGTGGAAATTCGATTATTGCGAAACATCAGGCGCAGAGAACGACCGCTCTTACTGACAAGTGATTCTCCAAACACCGAGTCGGAAACTTTACCTTCCAGTACAGTGGCACCTTGCAGGCGAGGAATGTCACCATCTTCGATCAGCTGTTTGATTGATCGTCCGGCGTTGACGGTATTGCCGTGAGTAGAAACCAGTTCTTGTATTTCGGATTCGCTTAGCACAGTGAGTCAGTTTTATAGCTGCAATATTGAATAAGGAACGGATTGAAGCACAGTTAAATCTCTCTGCACAGAAAATTATCAATTGTGGCTCAAAGATGGCAATACCAGGAAACACGTTGACGTGGATTTAAATTTAACAATAACCTGACTTCGTTCGAACCACTCTAAATCCCATTAAACAGACTGCGCTGGAGATCTCCAAATGACAATGCGCATGCTAGGTATTCAGGCATCTCTGGTTACGGCGTTAGTACTGACTTTGCCAACCCAATCTGGCGCCCAGCCTACATTTACCAGAACCTCCGCACTTGGTGACTTTGGCTGTCAGTTCCATTCCAACAATTTTTTCGGGAATACAACCGATAACGATAACCAGAGTATAGGTGCGGAGTACTACGACTTCATGGCTCAGGCAGCTGAACTCGAATCCCAATTGATCCAGCTTGATATAAACAGTGGAATCTGGACCGAAGAACGAGCCAATCTGTTAATGGAGATGGCCAATACCAATTTTGAAATTGGCAACAAAGAAGATGCCAAAGAACAATTTGAAGAGGCCCTATTCAACATACGCATTAACCGGGGCCTCTATTCCGATGTGCAGCTGCCAATAATTTTCGATCTGATGGCATGGTATATGGTCGATGACGATCAGTTTATCGATGAACTCGGCGACCGAGCTTCATTTCTGCTGGAGAAGTCCTATACCGACGAAGAACAAATCCCGCAGCTCGTTGCCTGGTATCTTGAGCTTCTGCAACTGCGACGTGAAGCACATCATTCTCTGAATACGAACAACTCTGCTCACTATGAAAAAGCCCAGGCACTGGGAGAAAGAATCAGCAAACTCCTTGAAGCGGCATTCAATTCAGACAATCCGGCAATAAAAGCGCGCATCCGGGGAGAGGTAGAATATTTTTCAGGCTACGATGATTTTGGTGTTCCAGTAGAAACCCAAAACGCTGCACTGGAACAAATTAGCTCTGATACGGGCGCCATTCTGGAAACTGTGGAACGCATACTGAGCCCGTCCGACCCCATAGTTGAAACAGAATATGAAGAAGCAAAACAACTTCTTGATGAGCTGTATGCAAACTACAACTCTCTTGGCTTCGTTGACAGAACTGCTCTTTGGGATTTTTATGCGAGCTACTTCATTGCGATAGATGACTTTTCATCTGCAATTGGCGCATACGGAAACATGCTAAACATCGAGGTCCTCCGCCCTGATTATCAACTCCGGGCACTGCGATCATTAGGGCAGCTGTATGAGCAACAGGAATTTTGGAGCTCCGCCATCCTGGCATACGACTGCTGGTTACAGTTGTCAGAAAAGAAGGATGCGAGGGTATTTCTGGGGCTGGGAAATGCTCACCATCGTATGGATAGCTTTGAGCCTGGGATACAGAACTTGCTGGAGTATCTGGAGATAGCTGAGGCGGAAGAGATGGCGATTGATACGGATGTGTATTTGGCATTGAGGGATATGTATCTGCGAACTGGGGATGTTGAGGCGGCACAGGGAGTTGAGCGGGATATTGATAGGGTTCGTAGATAGATTGGGATTTACGTTGACTGGCGTGTTACTGATGAGTATCTCTTCGAGACGGACTAGCAACAGATTCTAGCTGGCTTCAATTGGTATTTCTCTGAAACTGAAAATTAGCAACTTTGAAACAGAAAGAAGCTGTTGCTGGACATTTTCGGAGGGACTGAACTTAATGACATTGAAGATCTGACCCTTTGAATTGGCCCAGCAACAGATACTAGTAGACTTAGGAGTCCGGCCAGCGAGCAGGGTCTATGGGAGTAAGAGGAGGGAGATGGTGCCGCCACCAAGAGTCGAACTCGGGACCAGGCGTAAGCCAAAAAATCACCAGGTTAGAGAACTATCATCTCGATCCAGCTTACTAGCACCGGTGGAAAGCCAATTCGAAGCTTCGATAGTCGGCGGCTGAGCTACTGCGTTGAATCAGATCGAAGGGAAGGAGTAAAAATGGTGCCGCCACCAAGAGTCGAACTCGGGACCTGCTGATTACAAGTCAGCTGCTCTACCACGGCTGAGCTATAGCGGCACATTGAAACTTGTTTTAAGGAGGCCAGTTTCCTGCCTTCGATACCGCTGACCTTGTCAGCTGCTTCACTTTACCAAACGGCTGAGCTATAGCGGCACAGGCGGCGCATACTACATAAAAACTGCCCTTGATTCAATACAGCGATAGCGCCTGAAACTGCGGATTTGCTATGCTCTGCCCCTCACCAGAGATAGCTTCAGGACCCCATATGACCGCCCTTTCAGCCTCTCCTGCCTGGCAAGCGTTACAAGCCCACAGCGAAGAACTGAAAAGTACGGATTTTCGCATTCAGGAAGAATTTCAGAATCCCGATCGGTTCGAGAGTTTCTCCCTGCTCCACGAACACCTGTTACTGGACTACTCCAAGAACCTTTGCAACGAAAGAACGGTTGAACTCCTGTTGGAGTTGGCCGAACAACAAGGCGTACGGGCTGCGATTGATGACATGTTCAGCGGAGTGGAGATCAACAATACTGAGCATCGCCCCGCCCTTCATACAGCCCTGCGAATTCCCGGCGAGGACAATACCAGACAGGAAGTTGTTGCATGCCTCAACAAGATGAGTGATTTCGTTGCTGCTGTTCATGGCGGAGATTGGACGGGCTACGACGGGCAGACCATTACCGATGTCGTCAACATTGGCATAGGCGGTTCGGACCTTGGTCCAGCCATGGTGACTGAAGCACTGCAGGACTACTCCACGGGCGACGTAAGACTTCATTTTGTCTCTAATATTGATCCTCAACATGTCCAATCTGCATTGGCAGAGCTGGATCCGGCGACCACGCTGTTCATTATCGCGTCCAAGTCATTTCGTACTCAGGAGACTCATGCTAACGCTGAATACGCACGCAACTGGTTTTTATCTTCTTGCAATGATGAGTCGCAGATTGCCAGACATTTTGTCGCCATCACCACGAATCTGGAGGCAGCACAGGCCTTTGGCATAGATCCTGAGAATCTATTTCCGATGTGGGACTGGGTTGGTGGACGATACTCATTGTGGTCCGCCATAGGCCTGTCCATCGCACTGTCTGTTGGCATGGAAAATTTTCGCGGCTTACTGGCAGGCGCTCACGGGATGGACATTCACTTTCGAAGTGCTGAACTCGGTGCCAATATGCCAGTTCTGTTAGCAATGCTTTCAGTCTGGTACAGCGGTTTCTTCGCAGCCGGCAGCAGTGCTGTCGTTCCCTATTCTCATGCGCTCAGACAATTGCCGGCATTTATGCAGCAACTGTCCATGGAAAGTCTGGGTAAGTCAGTGACAAAAGACGGAGTTGCGCTCGACACCAACAGTGGCGAAGTTATCTGGGGCACTGAGGGCACCAACGGCCAACACTCTTTCTTTCAGCTCTTACACCAGGGTACAGATTTAATCCCGGTCGATTTCATCGCCCTGGCCAGAGGTGCCAACCCCGACAACAGGAGTCAACACCAACAGCTTCTGGCAAACTGCCTCAGTCAAAGCAAGGGGCTAATGGAAGGCAAGAAAAATACCGAATACCCTCATCGTCACTACGAGGGCAACCGCCCCAGCAACACCCTGCTACTCAGTGAATTAACTCCTTACAACCTGGGCTCCTTGCTGGCGCTCTATGAACATAAGGTCTACATTCAAAGCGTCATATGGGAAATTAACGCATTCGACCAGTGGGGAGTTGAACTTGGAAAAGAGCTTGCCAATTCAGTCATTCATTCATTCAAAGATGAAGAAGAAAAAAGCAAATTAGACAGTTCGAGCAGAGGGCTTTTGAATTTGATTGGTAAATGGAGTTAATGATCAATGGTCGAGTTTGAAAATAAAGTCATCGTTGGCAGTGAAGAGTGGCTCAGCCTGCCAATGTTGGGAATTCCGTTGATCAAGGCACGAGTGGATTCTGGCGCCAAGACCTCTTCTTTGCACGCGTTCAATATAAGGCAATTCAAACGGAATGGCATTCCATGGGTGAGTTATGAACTTCATCCTATCCAACATAATCGAAAGGTTATCGTTCGCTGTGAGTCTGAGGTTGTAGATCGCAGAACAGTAAAGAGCTCTTCTGGCGTATCTGAAAAACGCTATGTGATCCGCTCCATCGTACAACTGTCCGGTCAAAGCTGGGAAATCGAGCTGACTCTGGCGAATCGGGACTCCATGGGTTATCGCATGCTTTTTGGCCGCGAAGCCATGAAAGAGCGCATTCTCGTAGATCCTTCCGCAAAACTACTTTGTGGCGACTTCAGCAAGGATGAAGTTCATGAACAGTATGGCCACTCTCCTTCACCTGTAGACGGTTTGAAGATCGGACTACTCGCCAGCAATCCAGAGCTCTACAGCAATCAACGAATTATGGAAGCCGGTGAAGAGCGCGGGCACCAGATATCTTTTTACGATATCAAACAGTGCTACATGAAACTGGACGCTGAAACTCCGGAGATTCACTACCGCGGAGGCCGTATCATTAATGGTCTGGATGCAGTAATACCGCGCATTCGCCCGAGTATTACCTTCTATGGATGCGCGCTTGTGCGCCACTTTGAGAGCATCGGTGTGTATTCGCTTAATTCTTCCCAGGCTGTGACAAGCTCAAGAGACAAACTCTTCTCCTTGCAGGTCCTTCAGCAGAACGGATTGGACATCCCTACCAGTGGCTTCGCAAATTCTCCACTGGATACAGGTGATCTAATTGATATGGTCGATGGCGCTCCACTAATCGTGAAACTCCTGCAGGGTTCACAGGGACAGGGGGTGGTAATGGCTGAAACGCGGAAGGCAGCGGAATCAGTAATCAATGCATTTAAATCCGTTCGCGCTAACTTATTGGTTCAGGAATTCGTTAAAGAAGCCAACGGCATGGATTTACGCCTGTTTGTAGTCGAAGGCAAAGTTGTTGCATCCATGCAGAGGCAAGCTGCCGCAGGTGAGTTTCGCGCCAACGTGCATCGCGGCGGCACAGCAACAATCGCCAAGGTAACTCCTGCAGAACGCAGGCTGGCAGTTAAGGCTGCCAAAGTTCTCGGCCTTAGTGTAGCGGGTGTGGACATTATCCGTTCGGACAAGGGCCCGCTATTACTTGAAGTGAATTCCTCACCAGGCCTGGAAGGCATAGAAAATGCTACCGGTAAAGATCTTGCGGGCATAATGATTGCCGCGATTGAAAAGAAACTAAAATGGCAAAGATCGCTGGACGTAAACGAATAGAGACTACAATCGTCAGTGTACTGATTAGATGATTCTGGAAAAACTACACATCAGGCGTGGAGATCGCGGCGATGAAGAATGGCTATACCGGCTATTCAAAGCCACCATGCAAAACTATATTGATGCTGCATGGGGATGGGAAGAGTTATTACAGAAGGAAGGGTTTACTACTTCGCTGCCAGCAAGAAATTTCACAGTTCTGGAGCTCAATGGGCGTGCTATCGCCTGCATGCATCTGAGCGAAAAGCCTGATCATTTCTATCTCGACATGATCCTTGTAGAGCCCGACTACCAGCGTCTGGGAATTGGCAGCAAACTAATACGGCTAGCGCAGGATGAGGCCGATAAATCCAACAAGCCTATTCTCCTGCGAGTATTAAAAACGAATCCCGCCGTCAATTTCCATAGAGCGTTAGGCTTTGATACTACCAAAGAAGATGAACACAGCTATGAAATGAAACTGATAACCGACTTCGCTGAATCAGAGCTCAACTGACAGGTAGTGATGAACTTCGGGAAACGGGTCGTAAAAATGATGCAGCAGCGCTTTCCATTCCGCATATTCCACTGATCCACGAAACCCCTCTGTGTGGGCTTCTACAGACTCCCATTTCACCAATAGAATGTACTGATTCTCAACTTCCAGGCAACTACGCAGCTCATGCTCCACGTATCCAGGCATCCCACTGATGATATGCTGAGCTTTGGAAAATGCTTTTTCGAACTCACTGCCTTTCCCAGGCACCACGTTTAATATTGCTACTTCAAGAATCAATTTCAGAGTCCTTTTTCTTTCTCTAACCAAGCCGTGCGCCGTTATGGACTTCACTGTCAGGGACAGCTAATACTACTGCCCCGTCATCACGGTAAAAACCCGTTACCAGACACTCCGACATAATGGGGCCAATCTGCTTGGCCGGAAAATTAACAACGCCCATCACCTGCTTTCCAAGCAAATCCTCTGCCTCATAAAGATCCGTAATCTGCGCGCTGGATTTACGCACGCCAATTTCCTCACCGAAATCTACCTTTAATTTCCAGGCCGGCTTTCGAGCTTCAGGAAATTCTTCTACCGCGATAATTGTCCCGGCTCGAAGTTGAACTTTCTCGAAATCATCCCAACTGATCTCTTCCATTTTTTTACCCTTCAATAAATTCTATCGATCATTCAATACATAGAGATTCGCGGCAATTGATTGCCCAGAATTCAGTTTCACATTCGTTACTACTCGTCGATAAGCAGCGCCCTCGAACTCATCGAGCTCGCCCCAGAGGTCTGTTAACCCGGGAGAGTAGAACAATTGACCTGCAACCGGCTCCGACTCTTCATTGAGTCTCAGAGCAGGAAATCCATGTTCTGCGCCCCACCCTTCCTGAACCAACGCTCCACGAACAGTGGCAGGCTCCCAGCTTCCTTTAAGAGGGGCCAATACATGCTCATTTACTTCACCAGGTGCGAGGGTGCCATAGACAAACAGGAAGTGCTCTGGCGGGCGTGAACTCATGAGGCCCTATTGGCTACGTATCAGATTCAGCAGCTCTTCGGTTTGGGTAGCCATCAACGCCTCATCCCGCCTGGACTCTACATTGAGACGTACTACCGGTTCGGTATTGGACATGCGCAAATTGAAACGCCAATCAGTAAATTCCACAGATAAGCCATCGGTATGATCAACCTTGAGTGCGCTAGCACCGTACTTCTCTTCCGCAAGCCGAATTAAAGTCGATGGATCGGTAACCTCACTATTTATCTCACCACTGGCAGGGAAAGCTGCAACTCGCTCATCCACAAGACTGGACAACGGCTTATCCGACTTGCACATCATTTCTGCTACCAGCAGCCAGGGAATCATTCCACTATCGCAGTAGAAGAAATCTCTGAAATAGTGATGCGCACTCATTTCCCCACCATACACTGCATCCTCCTGACGCATTCTCTCCTTGATAAAGGCGTGACCGGTCTTACACAAAATCGGTTCACCACCGAACTGTCTGGCGATCTCGATGGTATTCCAGGTAAGTCTGGGATCATGTACAACTTTACTGCCAGGATTTTTCTCAAGAAACGACTGAGCCAGTAGCCCAACTATGTAGTAGCCCTCGATAAACCTTCCCGTTTCATCGAAAAAGAAACAGCGATCGAAATCCCCGTCCCAGGCTATTCCCAGATCTGCTCCATGGGTCTTTATTGCTTCGGTAGTTGATGCGCGATTTTCTTCCAGAAGTGGGTTAGGTACTCCGTTTGGAAAGTTTCCATCCGCGTCATGATAAACCTTGATAAATTCAAACGGCAAATGGCTTTCGAGCAAATCAACAACTGCACCAGCGCCGCCATTACCTGCATTACAAACTATCTTCAGCGGCTTAAGGTTGTCTTTTGATACATAGCCCAGAAGATGAGCTCTATAGGCTTCATCGATATTAATTTCCTGAATAGAACCCTTTTGCTCTACTTCCTGAAAGTCGCCTCCTTCAGCAAGTTTCTTTATTTCAAAGAGCCCTGTATCGCCACTGATAGGTTTGGAATTATCCCTGACCAGTTTCATCCCGTTATAGTCTTTTGGATTATGACTTGCAGTCACCACGATGCCACCATCCGCTTGCAGATGAGAAGTAGCAAAATAGATTTCTTCAGTACCACACTGGCCAATGTTGAGTACTTCTGCACCTCCGTCTGTGAGACCACGGGAGAGCGCAGCGCAAAGATTGGCACTGGTTAGACGGATGTCGAAGCCAACCACGACTTTCTCTGGCGTCAGGTACTCTGAGAAAGCGCGACCAATCCGGTAAGCGATTTCCTCATTTAACTGATCAGGCACACGACCGCGTATGTCGTAGGCTTTAAAGCATGTCATCTCCATACTTAAGCTCGCTCCTTTTCATAGGTGTAATTTGTCGCTTCTATAAAACCGGCAACACTGCCGCAATCGAATCGTTTGCCCTTGAATTTATACCCGATAACAGCACCCTGCCTGGCCTGTGCCAGTAGTGCATCGGTAATTTGCATTTCGCCATTCTTACCTGGAGGCGTCTGTTCAATGATGTCAAAGATATCTGGTGTCAGTATGTAGCGCCCAATTATAGCCAGATTGCTCGGCGCATCTTCGGGAGCAGGTTTCTCCACCATATTATTTATTCGATAGATACCAGAGTCTTCTTCGACCCCTTCGATTACTCCATATTTATAAGTTTCGTCTTCCGGCACTTCTTCTATGGCGACGATGCTGCACTGATATTTCTCATACAACTTTACCATCTGGGTTAACACACCATTGCCTTTATCCGACACACAGTAGTCATCCGCCAGTATCACTGCAAAAGGCTCGTTGCCGATTAACCTGCCACCTACCAGAATTGCATGACCCAGTCCTTTCATCTCTACCTGTCGCGTATAAGAAAAATTGCACTGCTCCATTACAGCGCGGGTTCCACCAAGCAATCCTTCTTTGTCAGATCCGGCGATCTGATGCTCCAACTCATAGCTAATATCAAAATGATCTTCCAGTGAGCGTTTACCTCGACCGGTCACTATAGCCATGTCAGTAATGCCAGCTTCCATGGCTTCTTCTACCCCATATTGAATCAGCGGCTTGGTGACAATCGGCAGCATCTCCTTTGGCATGGCTTTTGTAGCTGGCAGAAAACGGGTTCCATACCCTGCCGCCGGGAATAGACATTTCTTGATAGAACTCATAGTTAGTCCAATTGGTATATAAATTGATTCCTGACTTTAACGACCATAGAGGTCTTCGAAGCGCTCAATGTCGTCCTCACCCAGGTAGCTACCCACCTGTACCTCCACGATCTCGACCGCTTCTTCGCTTTCATTACTTAGCCTGTGCTTACTTCCCTGGGGAATGAATGTAGATTCATTCGTTTCCAGATAAAATTCATTGCCGTCACAATGAATCAGCGCCCGACCACGAATCACCGTCCAGTGTTCAGAACGGTGCTGGTGTCTTTGCAGAGATATAGCGGAGCCTGGATTTACCACAATATGTTTAACCTGATAGCCCTCGCCAGCTCCCAGAGACTCAAAAGTTCCCCAGGGGCGGCGCACCAGAACTGGATGTCTGATTTCCTTTCGGGTTTGGCTCAGAAGCACGTCGGCGAGTTTTTTCACATCCTGACTACGTGACTTTCCGGCAACCAGAACAGCATCACCACTTTCTATAACTACGATATCTTTAATGCCCAGTGCGGCGACCAATCGGGTTTTGGCGCTAATGTAGCTATCGCTTACGTCCTCAAGCAACACATCTCCCCCGACCACATTACCCTGAACATCTTTTTCCTGGGCGTCCCACAATGCCTCCCAGGAGCCAAGATCACTCCAGCCGGCATCAAGAGGAACTATTGCTGCAGAGTCTGTTTTCTCCATCACCGCATAATCTATGGAATCGCTGCGACAGGACTCAAAATGATCCGCAGGAATATGACAAAAGTCCTCTCCTCTCTGGAGATGTTCGAAGGCAGCTTTGCAACTCTCGAAGATATCCGGTGCATGAGCCTGTAATTCTTTCAGATATTTATCACCTCGAAACAAAAACATGCCACTGTTCCAGTAATATCCGCCTGCATCAACATAGGATTGTGCCGTTAGCTTATCTGGCTTCTCAATAAATCGCTCAACCCGGAATCCAGGTGAATCATCGATTGCCCTGCCTTGCTTAATGTAGCCGTACCCTGTTTCTGGGATACCCGGCACTATTCCAAAGGTGAGGAGTAAATTCGCGGCGGCAAGTTCATATGCTTCATTCACTGACTTGTGAAAAATATCCACTTCTGAAATCAAATGATCTGCTGGCAAGACCAGGATGCTGGCCTCAGCATTTGCTTCCAGAATAGTCATTGCGGCCAGTGCTATTGCGGGGGCAGTATTTCTACCGCAGGGTTCAAGCAAAATTCGGGAGTTAGCCAGGCCGGCCTGGCGCACTTGCTCAGCAACCAGAAAACGATGGTCTTCATTGCACACGATGGTGGGTGGAGCACAATATTCGATACCCTGCAGACGCTGTAGAGTAATTTGAAACAAAGTGTCACCACTGGCGAGCAGATCAATAAATTGCTTGGGAAGTGACGCCCGGGACATTGGCCACAGCCGCGTTCCAACGCCGCCAGCCAGAATGAGCGGATATAACATATACAGCACCAGAGAATTTCACTGCCTATGGTAGCAAATAAACTGTGACAAAAATAAACCATGAAGGACATGAAGATCTGGTCTGGCAGCCTGATCGGAGCGCTCTCTACGCAATTTCGGTCGATTATTTGGCTGTAGCGCGATAAACTCCCTGCCCTTGTAGATAGCACCTGATTCAGGTTCTGCAGGACCCTATGAAAGAAAGGAATGATTTTTTCACACCTAAGAGTTCCTATGAATTGGAAGAACTCGTTGAGTGTGGTTATGGCAGGCTATTTGGTCCCGGTAACGCCAAACTGCCAGTTAATAATATGTTGATGCTAGATCGCATCACAGAAATTACTGCTGAAGGCGGTGAGTACGGTCGCGGCAAACTAATTGCTGAGCTCGACATCAAGCCTGATCTTTGGTTTTTCGATTGCCACTTCCCTGGCGATCCAGTCATGCCAGGCTGCCTTGGTCTAGATGCGCTCTGGCAACTGGTTGGGTTTTTCCTTGGCTGGAGTGGCTTTCCAGGTAAGGGACGCGCACTTGGCGCTGGTGAAGTCAAATTCACAGGAGAAATTCTCCCTGATGCTAAAAAGGTTGTGTACGAACTTGATATAAGTCGAGTCATTGATCGCAAACTGGTAATGGGAATCGCTGATGGCACTGTCGCAGTCGATGGTAAAGTGATTTATACAACCAAAGCATTGAAAGTTGGATTGTTTACACCGGAACAGAAGTTTTAAGTAGCTTGTCCAACAGTAATCGTACCGAGAGAGTTATGAAACGGGTCGTCGTCACAGGCATAGGCATTGTTTCCTGTTTAGGCAACAACGCAAAAGAAGTTCTCACATCACTTAGAGAAGGTAAAAGCGGCATCCGCTTTAATCAGTCCTATGCCGATGTAGGCATGAAGAGTCAGGTCAGCGGTGCGGTTCAGATCGATACCAAGGAACTTATCGATCGTAAGATTCATCGCTTCATGGGCGAAGCCTCTGCTTACGCCTACCTCTCGATGCAGGAAGCTATTGAAGACGCGGGGCTTGGCCTGAACGAGATTTCCAGCGAACGTATTGGCATAGTGGCTGGTTCCGGTGGCGGGTCACCAGAGGACCAACTGGAATCCACTGACATTATGCGAGAGAAAGGGCTGCGTAGAGTTGGCCCATATCGCATTCCTCGAACTATGAGCAGTTCAGTTTCCGCCTGCCTGGCAACACCTTTCAAAATCAAAGGCGTAAACTATTCAATTTCATCCGCCTGTGCCACCAGTGCCCACTGCATTGGTAATGCGGCAGAAATAATTCAAATGGGCAAACAGGATATTGTGTTTGCAGGTGGCGGCGAGTCTGAGCACTGGTCTATGTCCCATATGTTCGATGCTATGGGAGCCATGTCTACTAAATACAATGACACACCAGAGAAGGCTTCCAGAACATTCGACGCGGCGCGTGATGGATTTGTCATATCCGCCGGCGGCGCTATGTTGGTTATTGAATCTCTCGAGCACGCTCAGGCACGCGGTGCCAAAATTTACGCCGAGATTACAGGTTATGCCGCCACGTCTGACGGCTATGACATGGTGGCACCCTCGGGCGAAGGTGGTGCCAGAGCCATGCGTATAGCAAAAGGCGATCTAGGCAAAGTTGACTACATCAATACACACGGGACAAGCACTCCGGCTGGAGACGTTTCAGAGCTAAATGCCATTCGCGAAGTATTTGGTGAAGAAATCCCGGCCATCAATTCAACCAAATCATTGAGTGGGCACTCTCTTGGTGCAGCGGGTGCACAGGAAGCTATTTATTCTTTATTGATGATGGAAAATAACTTTATTGCCGCGTCGGCAAACATAGAGCAGTTGGATGAAGCGGCTGAAGGTTTCCCCATCGTATTAACACGGCAGGACGATGTGCAATTGAATCGCATCATGTCCAATAGCTTTGGGTTTGGCGGCACCAATGCCAGTCTTGTGTTCGACCGGCTGGAAAGTTAGGAATCGCCGGAACGAAATTGATTTATGCGCGGTCAAATTGATATGACCTTTGCAATCAGACCAAAAAAAATCCTGTTCGCGTTTATATTCGCACTGTTTTCGTTCGATGCCTCCATGGCACAGGCACCGTCTTTCTCTTCGCTGGCAAATCCTGGTGGGCAGACTGAACCATTAGCATTGGAACAAGCATTTCCTTTCTTTGTCAGCACTAGTGGTCCTGGTCAGTACCAGGTTATCTGGAATCCCGCGCCCGGCCACTATCTTTATCGCCATGCCTTCAGCATCTCTCTGTTAACTACTGCAGACAGCGAGCCCCTGACAGCAGACTTCAGTCTCCCCGAGGGCAGAAAGAAAACAGATCAGTTCTTTGGTGATATTGAAGCTTACTACGAACAGGTCGTGGCTGAGCTTACGTTACCGACCGTCCCCGGTCCTGATGCTGCCCTCGTCATTGAATACCAGGGCTGTGCTGACTGGGGTTTCTGTTATCCACCGCAGCGGGTGAATTACCCGCTGGCTCCCTGATTGGATGCAATATCCACGAAAATTGGGTGAAATGTCGGTTATATTCTGAGAAAATGCCGGCAAAATTTGCTATTGACCGCAAAATGGTCAATTTGCAGAACATTTGTTCCTTTTGGGATAACACAGCATGGCAAGTATTCTGGCGTTGCACGGCCCCAACCTGAACCTGTTGGGGCACCGCGAGCCCCACATTTACGGTTCCGATACACTGGCTGACATCAATGGTCGTCTGGCGGGGCTCTGTGCATCAGCGGGCCACGAGTTCGACTCTTTGCAAAGCAATAGTGAAGGTGAAATTATCGACAGACTGCATTTGGCGCGTACCGATGGTACTGCCTTCATGCTGGTAAATTTCGGCGGTTTCACTCACACGAGTATTGCTATAAGAGATGCCATTCTCGCTGCCGAAATCCCATTTATCGAAGTTCATTTATCCAATTTGCACAAGCGCGAAGAGTATCGCCACAAATCCTATTTCGCAGACATCGCAATAGGAAGCATAGTGGGTCTCGGTGCTCAAGGTTACGAACTGGCATTACAGTCTGCGTTCAAACAGCTGCAAAACTAACAGGCAATATACGGAAACCTCATGGATATCAGAAAAGTTAAAAAGTTAATTGAATTACTGGAAGCCTCGGACATTGCCGAGATAGAAATCAAGGAAGGCGAAGAAGCCGTGCGCATCAGCCGCGCATCGAGCGCAGTGCCAGCCATGGTTGCAGCGCCTGTAGCGGCACCCCCGGCTCCGGCACCAGCAACGCCAGCTCCTGTTGCTGAAGACAAGCCTGCAGCTGCTGCACCTGCCACTAGTGGTAATGTGGTTAATTCGCCCATGGTAGGCACATTCTACCGAGCCCCCTCACCTTCCGCGCCACCCTTCGTTGAAGTAGGTACTCATGTAAAAGTTGGTGATGTGGTTTGCATAGTGGAAGCAATGAAGATGATGAATCAGATTGAAGCTGATCATGCCGGAGTCGTGGAAGCGATTCTGATTGAAGACGGCGAACCCGTTGAATTCGATCAACCACTAATCACAATCGTCTAAATCGCCTGTAGCCGGTAAAACAATCATGCTTGATAAGGTCCTTATAGCCAACCGTGGCGAAATCGCGCTTCGCGTGCTGCGAGCCTGCAAAGAATTGGGAATTAAAACTGTTGCTGTGCACTCGGTTGCTGACCGCGATCTGATGCACGTGAGACTGTCCGACGAATCCGTCTGCATAGGGCCACCCAGCCCGGCGGAGAGCTATCTGGATATTCCATCAATCATCAGTGCTATGGAAGTTACCGACGCCGACGCCGTGCATCCAGGTTACGGCTTCCTGTCTGAAAATGCAGATTTTGCCGAACAAGTCGAAAACAGCGGTTTTATCTTTATCGGGCCGACTGCTGAAACTATACGCGTCATGGGTGACAAGGTATCTGCCATTGATGTCATGCGTGACGCCGGCGTACCTACCGTTCCAGGATCTAATGGGCCATTGGATGACAATAAAGAACGCACGCTGTCATTAGCCAAAGACATTGGCTACCCGGTTATTATCAAGGCCGCTGCCGGAGGTGGTGGTCGCGGAATGCGTGTAGTGCACAACGAAGCTGCCCTTCTGAAAGCCATCTACGTTACCCAGACTGAAGCAAAATCTTTTTTTGGTGATGGCACGGTGTATCTCGAAAAATTTCTCGAGAATCCACGTCACGTCGAGATACAGGTGATTGGGGATGGAGAAGGTAATGCTGTCTATCTGGGTGACCGGGATTGCTCATTACAGCGACGTCACCAAAAAGTAATCGAAGAAGCACCGGCCCCGGATATCCCCGACGCGGTACGCAATGAAGTTGCAGAAACCTGCATCCAGGCCTGCAAGAACCTCAAGTACCGGGGAGCAGGCACACTCGAATTCCTCTATGAGGACGAGCGGTTTTATTTCATCGAAATGAATACAAGGGTCCAGGTGGAGCACCCGGTGACTGAGATGGTTACTGGAGTCGATATCGTCAAGGAGCAGTTACGTATTGCCGGTGGAGAGCCGCTTTCAATCAAGCAAGAGGACATCTCTATCAGTGGTCACGCCTTCGAATGCCGCATCAATGCCGAGAACCCTAAAACCTTTATACCCAGCCCCGGTGAAGTGAAGATGTTCCATGCACCTGGAGGCCCTGGTATCAGGGTGGATTCCCATCTCTACAGTGGTTATTCCGTGCCACCTTACTATGATTCACTAATTGCCAAACTCATCAGCTATGGTCAGGACAGAGAGCAAGCATTAATTCGCATGCAGATTGCATTAGACGAAATGCTGATCGATGGTATTCACAGCAATATTCCTTTGCACCGGGATTTAGTCCGCGACACGGAATTCCAGAAAGGTGGCGTTAATATCCACTATCTGGAGCAGAAGCTTAATCTCTAACCCCTACTCATGTGGAAACAACTCAACATCCAGACTCGTTCTGAAGATTCTGCTGCGCTGGAATCTTTACTCCTGGAGAACGGCGCGATTTCAATCACCTTTCTTGATGCAGAAGACCAGCCAGTGTTTCAGGAAGAACCAGGCGCAACACCACTTTGGGACAGCATCATCCTTACGTCTTTATTTGAAGCAGATAAAGATCTGGAACAGCTTCTGGCTTATCTGAAATTCCAACCCTCTGTCCTTAATCGCGACAACCTTTCTATCGAGGAGGTTGCCGAGCAAGATTGGGAACGCAGCTGGATGGACAGCTTCAAAGCCATGCAGTTTGGCGAGAAGCTCTGGATATGTCCAAGTTGGCAGGAGCCTCCGGAGCCTGATGCGGTGAATATTATGCTGGACCCTGGTTTGGCTTTTGGTAGCGGCACTCATGCAACGACTGCCCTCTGCTTGCGCTGGCTCGCCGAAAATCCCATTAACGACAAGGAAATAATCGACTATGGCTGTGGTTCAGGTGTGTTAGGGATAGCCGCTGCACTGCTGGGCGCCAGGCGAGTTCATGCCGTGGATAACGACTCGCAGGCAATCGCGGCTACTATCGACAATAGTCACCGCAATGAAATAGCAGGTCGGCAGTTAACCGCTTATCTTCCGGACGCGCTTCCCGCATTAAAAGCAGACATCCTCCTCGCCAATATCTTAGCGGAACCCTTGCATCAGCTAGCCGATCACCTGGCATACCTGGTTAAGCCTGCAGGCAAGCTCGTTCTTTCCGGTATCTTGAAAGATCAATCAAAGGAGCTGGCTGAAAGCTACAGCCGATGGTTCAATATGGATGCCGAAATTATAGAAGGCGATTGGGTTCGTCTTACCGGCACTCGTCATTCTTAGTTCGGATAAGTTCAAACTAGCCCTCAGCTTCCAACCTTACCGCATCTCACCTACAATCACTTCACCGACTATCAATTCATCTAATCCATCATTGCCAGGACCACGTTTCCACTGCTTTCAACATGGCATTCCAGGTTACTCAATGCCCGCGATGTGAATCCACATTCAATACCGATCCCCGACTCCTCGATCTGGCCGAAGGGAAGGTTCGCTGCGGAGCCTGTCTGGCGGTATTTCAGGCAGAAGAAAACTTTCTACTTGATGATGCCGAGCTCTCATCCGGTCAGGATAGTGAATCTGTGTTTGTGGGCAGTGATCCAGAAGATTTTTTCGATCCTGCTGTGTTTCTCACTCGCAGCTCTCTGCAGGAATCAACAGAAATCTATACTCCAACCACGCAGCCACCTCATATCCCGAATGAGGGCTCATCCAGCCAAGCACAACCTAAATCTGACGCGCTATACAAAGAGCAAGTTAATAACGAGCAAATCGAAAATAACGCAAGTAGCGAATCATCCCTTCAGGCTGACGAAGCAGATGACAGCCATCTGGAGTTTTTTGCGGCGGTTAACGAAAGCCTGGAACACGTGCATGAATTTGATGGCATTGAAGACTTACAAACAATCGCTGAACTCAATGCATTGGATAATCCTAATGCTGACATGTTCACTTCTGACAGTAATCCAGATCTATCGGAAAAAACTTCTCCCAGACAGCAAGCCACTGATATCGAAGCTATTGACGAAGAAGTCAGCGAAGAAGATATCGAAGCAGTTCTTGCAGGAGAGTTGGACGATGAAGAACAACATAGTTCGACTACAGAGACATCCCCCGAATCAATTGACGAAACTGAAGATTCAGAACCCGTCGACCTGGATGCGATTCGCAAAGAGACCCAGCCCAAACCAGAAGATGTGACACTTTCAATATCCTTTGCAGTAGAGCCTCAGCGAGACCAACATAAAGAGCCTCAGCGAGAGGAATATAAAGAACCTCAGCAGCAGGAAGAAGACAACGAGCACCAACAAGTCGCCAAACCTGAAGAAACCAGCGAAGAAGGACTATCAAATTCTGTATACAGTCCTGAATCGGCAGAATCGCCAACTGAAAGGCCCCCTGGTGGCAATAGTTTAAACAGCAATGCTGATACTGAAGACTCCGGGAAAACATCTGAATCCGAGGAAGAGAAATCAGATCCTGACGTCGCCGCATTCAATGAGGCAATTGAAGAGCAGGAGTTTAATGCTTCTCTCGAGGAAAATTCGGCACCTCAAGCCACAGAAAACTCGCTGGATATGGAGCTGGAGGATACAGATCCATCAGAATCCCATGAAGAACGTGAACCTGACTCAATAGAAGACCTATCCGTAGAGGGAATTGAAAGCACGGACGTAGATACCTCCACCGAGGCAATTCGTGCAAGAGCGCTACAGACCCAGTATCAGGACGAGGAAGCCCTGGAATCGATCCCGGAAGCGCATTTGAAGGCGCTGGATACTATGACCCCACCTGTTGAACTAAGTGGGGGTAAGCCTAAAACCTGGAGGCGGCAGATCGCCCTGGGAATTCTGTGTGTTCTCCTCAGCGGTGTATTAGCCGGGCAATATGCCTGGCGAGAAATTGACAGATATGCCCAGGAACCGCTGGCACGACAGATTTTTCAACGAATCTGCTCGGAGCTCGCATGTGAACTTCCACCCTATACAAATATTGATGCAATAGTTAGCAGTAATCTAACGGTTCGTAGTCACCCGGTACGGGAGGATGGACTAGTTGTCGCTGTTGAAATCAGAAACACGGGCCAATTCCCACAAGCTTTTCCTGTGTTAGTCCTGAGTTTCAATACCTCAGGCAATGAGGTTATTGCACTCCGTGAATTCTATCCCGCCGAATATCTCGACCCCGGTCTTGAAACCATTGAAATGATGCCGGTTCTTGCACCCGTGCAGATTAGCCTCGAAATAATCGACCCGGGCGGCGATGCGATGAATTACACAATGGCATTTCGTTTGCCTTGAGAAATTTGCTCAAGAATTCGGTATTTCCAAATCTGGCAAATAAAGTCAATCGATCGCCCCGTTCAAATTTAGATTCAGTGGAATTTTGTCACTTTTCAACTCACTTCCCTCCTTAGAAAGAGAATTACCCGACATTCCTTTTTACAGATACTCATTTCATTGAAAAATATTGCAGCTCTCTGCATGTCAAGTCTTTCACTCTACAAATCTCCTCGCTATTATTAGCGGCCCTGAAAAATAACTGGTTTCCAGCAATGCAACGGATCGGTCCGTACGAACTGAAAAATAATTTGTTCCTCGCACCGATGGTTGGAGTCAGTGACACACCCTTTCGTGAAATCTGCAGTCAGCAAGGTGCTGGCCTCACCATCGGTGAGATGCTTACCTGTAACAAGTCACTTTGGCAAAACGAACGCAACCGACTGAAACAGGTACGTCCCAATATAGAAGGACCACAGGTTGTACAAATTGCCGGATCAGATCCCGCAATGATGAGTGAAGCAGCACAATTAAACGTAGCCCTTGGTGCGAATGCGATCGATATCAATATGGGTTGCCCTGCCAAGAAAGTTTTGAAAAAAGCGGCTGGCTCTGCTTTGCTGAAAGACGTAAAACTGGTACGCAAAATTCTTGCCGCGGTTGTAAACAGTGTAAATGTCCCTGTGACTCTGAAGATACGCACCGGCTGGTGCCCAAAAACACGAAACGGTGTCGAAGTAGCACGAATCGCTGAGGGTGAAGGCATACAATTGCTAACTGTACATGGCAGAACGCGGGCTTGTCGCTTCAAAGGTCTTGCCGAATACGACACTATCGCCAGTATCAGGCACAGTGTCGATATACCAGTGATCGCAAATGGAGATATCGATTCAGCTGACAAAGCGGCCCATGTGTTAAAGCAGACAGATGCTGACGGCCTGATGATAGGCCGCGCCGCCCAGGGCAGGCCCTGGATTTTTAGCGAGATACAGCACTTTCTGGAGACAGGCATCAAACAGCCGGAAACTGATTTCTCTACTCGCAGCAAAGTAATTCAATCACACCTGAAGAAGTTGCATCGCTTCTACTCTGATTCCAGAGAGGGCGAGGTAAAAGGTGTGAGGCATGCTCGCAAACACGTCGTGGGCTATGTCAAAAACCTGCCAGGAGCGCGTGAGTTCCTGGTGAGATTCAATTCGATTGAATCTGGAAACCAACAACTACAACAAATTCGACACTACTTTGACTATCTACAGATTCAAGGTGAGGGAGCCATCGCCGCATGAACAAGCTGGATCAAGCTACAATATTTTCCAGTGTTTCCCTGGTTGAGCAACGGGAAACTCTGCCACAACAAGAAAGCACATTGAGAAGCGCCGTTGAAAAATCGATGCGCAGATTTTTTCAGAATCTGGAAGATGAACCGGTTACAAACTTGCATGAGATGGTGATGTCCGAAGTGGAAGCGCCTTTGCTTGAAGCAGTAATGCGCTACACGGGCAATAACCAGAGCAAGGCATCGATTATGCTGGGCCTTAATCGGGGAACCTTACGCACAAAACTGAAAAACTACGGCATGCTATAGGCGTAAGCACAGAAAAACTTCTCCATAGCAACCGTCACATCTTGCAATCACTATCACAGTCCAGGAACTTATGAGCTCAGGTAATTCTGTTGCTGTTCGTCGCGCGTTGATAAGCGTTTCTGACAAGGACGGCATAGCTTCATTCGCTAAATCCCTTCACGAACTCAATATTGAAATTCTCTCCACCGGGGGCACTTATCGCCTCCTGACTGAGGAAGGAATACCCGCCATCGAAATCTCTGATTACACCGGATTTCCCGAGATGATGGATGGGCGTGTAAAAACACTCCATCCGAAAGTTCACGGTGGCATTCTTGCACGCCGGGATATCGATCAGGCTGTAATGGATGAGCACGGGATTCCACCCATAGACCTTGTGGTAGTAAATCTGTATCCGTTTGAAGCCACTGTTGCGAACCCGGACTGCGATTTACCAACTGCCATCGAGAATATCGACATAGGCGGCCCCACTATGCTCAGAGCTGCCGCCAAGAATAATCGTTTTGTCGGGGTTGTTGTGAACCCGGGAGACTATGACTCGATTCTCGAACAACTGAAGGCTAATGATTGCTGCCTGGATGAAGCAACGCGCTTCGATCTGGCGGTAAAAACCTACGAACATACCGCAGCCTACGATTGTGCTATTGCAAATTACCTGGGAGCACGTCTAAATCGGGAAGCAGAGCAAGCAGATACCTTCTCCCGCACTTTCAATACACAGTTTCAGAAACAGCAGGACATGCGCTATGGGGAGAATCCTCACCAGAATGCCGCGTTCTACGTTGAGAAGAATCCTTCTGAGGCCTCAATCAGCACTTCGGTGCAACATCAGGGCAAAGAACTCTCCTACAACAATATCGCCGACACTGATGCCGCACTGGAATGCGTGAAATGCTTCGACGAGCCAGCCTGTGTCATTGTGAAACACGCCAACCCCTGCGGAGTTGCGATTGCCGGGTCCATTCGCGAAGCCTATGAGAGAGCTTTCCAGACCGACCCTACATCCGCTTTCGGCGGCATCATCGCCTTTAATCGGGAATTGGATGCGGAGACGGCGAGTGCGATAACGGAAAAACAGTTTTCTGAGGTCATCATCGCCCCTGGCGTTTCTCAAGACGCCCTGACCATAACCGCCGAAAAGAAAAACGTCAGGGTGCTGAGTTGTGGCCAATGGCCTGAGCAAAGAGATACTGCTCTGGATTATAAGCGAGTCAATGGTGGCTTGCTGGTACAGGACAGAGATATACACGAAATATCCGCCACGGACCTCAAGGTAGTAAGCAAGCGCCAGCCTACTGAAGAAGAGATTCGTGATTTGCTATTCGCCTGGAATGTTTGTCAGTACGTGAAATCCAATGCGATTGTCTATTGCAAAGACAATCAGACCATCGGTATAGGTGCAGGGCAAATGAGCCGTGTCTACAGTGCCAGGATTGCTGGCATTAAGGCGGCAGATGAAAATTTACAGGTAGCAGGATCAGTAATGGCATCAGATGCATTTTTCCCGTTTCGCGATGGTATTGATGCAGCGGCAGAAGCCGGAATCACTGCAGTCATAGAACCAGGCGGATCAATGCGTGATGATGAAGTCATTGCGGCGGCGGATGAAGCCGGTATGGCCATGGTCTTCACCGGAGTTCGTCATTTTAGACACTAAAGTGGTCTATTTGCCCGAGCTCTTCGTTATCGCCGTGCTCGGGCAGTCATTTATGTGACTATAAACTCCTGCCCTGTGCTCGGCGATGCCTCAATCTCGACCAAATATCCTCATTTTTCTTAAGACTGATAATATAGAGTTTTTATCAATACACTTTCCCGAACGGAACAGAAATCACGAGAATAAAAATTAGATGAAAGTTTTAGTAATAGGCAGCGGCGGCAGAGAACATGCTTTGGCATGGCGTTGTGCACAGTCGGCATCTGTAGAAAAAGTGTTTGTAGCACCGGGCAATGCCGGAACCGCCATGGAGCCAAAACTGGCAAACGTTGCTTTTGACGTTGGCGATTTTCCAGCTCTGGCTGAATTCGCAATTGCTGAATCTGTAGCCATTACGATCGTAGGACCTGAAGCACCTCTCGTAGAGGGAATCGTTGACTATTTTCAGGAACGCGGTCTCGCCTGCTTTGGTCCATCCAGAGGCGCAGCGCAGCTGGAGGGTTCCAAAGCTTTTACCAAAGACTTCCTCAGAAAGCACAATATCCCAACGGCCGCCTACGAAACATTTACCGAAACAGCCGAAGCCATAAGCTACATAAAAGCCAGTGGTGCCCCAATTGTTATAAAGGCAGATGGTCTGGCTGCGGGAAAAGGCGTGATCGTGGCGCAATCAGAAGATGAAGCTATTGCTGCAGTTGAAGATATGCTCTCCGGCAATAAATTTGGCGAGGCGGGACATCGGGTAGTCATCGAAGATTTTCTGGTTGGTGAAGAAGCCAGTTTTATCGCCATGGTGGACGGCCAGAATATCCTGCCCATGGCCACATCTCAGGATCACAAAGCCCGGGACGATGGCGACAAAGGACCAAACACAGGCGGCATGGGCGCCTATTCCCCTGCCCCTGTGGTCACGGACGAAGTGTATCAACGAATTATGGATCAGGTTATTGAGCCTACCGTAAAAGGTATGGCCAATGATGGTCATCCCTACACAGGATTTCTTTACGCTGGGCTGATGATTTCATCTGACGGTCAACCTTCTGTTGTGGAATTTAACTGCCGCTTTGGCGATCCGGAAGCTCAGCCCGTGATGCTCAGGCTGCAATCCGATCTCGCCCAGCTTTGTCTTGACGCTGTGAGAGGAGGCCTGGGAGGCAGACAGACACAATGGGATAGCCGACCTGCAGTAGGTGTCGTATTGGCGGCTGGCGGCTACCCAGCGAGCTATGAAAAAGGAAAATCAATCTCTGGATTGGACCAGGCGGTTTCGGAACATGGCAAAGTGTTTCATGCTGGCACCAAAGTGGTAGGCGCTAATGTAGTCACCAACGGAGGTCGGGTACTTTGCGCCACTGCCCTGGGAGATTCTGTTTCCAGCGCGCAGGCTGCAGCCTATGAACTGGCAGGAAAGATCGACTGGGATCAGGTTTACTACCGCAAAGATATTGCTCATCGGGCTGTATCACGCGAAAATCAGTAAATGTCCCGCGCACCACTAACATTCATCGATCAATGCCTGCTCCAGTTCGATCAGGCATTACGTACCTGCGTGCCGGGAGCATCCAATGCAGACCGGGAAACCCCAGCCAAAAGCATAGAAGAAAAAGAGTTAAGCAAGGCAGAAAAACGCCACGCTGCCGGCCTTATGCGCATTAATCACACAGGGGAAGTCTGTGCCCAGGCGCTATATGCCGGGCAGGCCAGTACAGCCAAGCTGGAAGAAGTACGCGAATCTATGGAACACGCAGCGGCAGAGGAAGTTGATCATCTTGCCTGGTGTGAGCAACGACTGCAGGAGCTGGACAGCCAACCCAGCATACTGAACCCCCTATGGTACGGCTTATCTTTCGGCATGGGCGCCCTGGCGGGACTCGCCGGTGATAAATGGAGCCTGGGTTTTGTAGCGGAAACCGAACGCCAGGTCTGTGACCATCTCGAAGATCATATGGAACGTCTTCCCGAGAACGACGAGAAGAGCAGAGCTGTGCTGTGCCAGATGATCATCGACGAGAAGCAACACGGAGAAGCCGCAAGTCAGGCAGGCGGTGTAGAACTCCCGGTTCCGCTCAAGCAAGCCATGACCAGCATGTCCCAGGTCATGAAAAAAACAACCTATCACATCTAGCAGAGAACTCAGGCTTCGATAATTTCGAAATCGTGAGTGACTTTTACTCCGGCGCTCTTAAGCATTATTGATGCTGAACAATATTTGTCAGCTGAAAGCTCAATCGCTCGCTCTACCTGTTTCTCACTTAAGCCCTTCCCGGCAACCTTGAAATGCAGATGAATGGATTCAAACACCGAAGGGGTTTCATCAACTCGCTGGGCATCAATCTCAGCTTCACAGCTTGTTACTTCCTGTCGCGCTTTCTTTAAAATTGTCACCACATCATAAGAAGAGCAGCTACCGACACTCAATGCCATCAATTCCATCGGCCGCATTCCAAGGTTTCTGCCGCCACTTTCCGGCGCTCCATCCAGCACAATGCCATGGCCTGTCCCTGATTCAGCAACGAACATGACATTTTCTACCCATTTAATTCTGCCTTTCATACTGCGTTCTCACCCTATAAGAGCTGTAATTCAATTGTCGATAGTTCTTCGCGGCCCATCATGTATATTGAACAGGGCAACAAAGAGGAGCGCTAAATTAGCATAATTCCAGAGGCTAAACATCGGCGTCTGCCAGGTCCAGCTGCCGGAACTAGCAGTTTTGTCCAGCGATTTAAGTGTGACCCGCATCTCACAATCCGCCCAAAAATGTGATATACATTTCATTAATGGAATGAAGGAGTTACACCCATGGCGCTAATGGCCATCACGCCGCACATCGAAGACCTGGATAATTTTCTATCCCACTGTCATCGAAAACGCTATCCAAACCGTGCAACCATCATTTATGAAGGTGATCAGTGCGATACGCTTTACTACATCATCTAAGGTTCCGTCTCGGTAATTCTTGAGGATGATGATGGCAAAGAGGTGGTGATAGCCTATCTGAACCCCGGTGATTTCTTTGGCGAAATGGGGCTGTTTGAACAATCAGAAGAGCGCAGCGCCTGGTGTCGGGCCAGAACCGCCTGTGAGATTGCTGAAATCAGTTATACCAATTTCAATACTTATATCCGATCTCATCCAGAAATCGTGTTCACCATCGGTCAACAGATGGCGAGCCGGCTTCGTAATACCACGCGTAAAGTGGGTGACCTTGCCTTTTATGATGTGACGGGTCGTATTGCACGCACTCTAATCGATTTGAGCAAGCAACCCGATGCCATGACCCATCCTGATGGTATGCAGATTAAGATTACCCGGCAGGAAATTGGGCGAATTGTAAATTGCTCGCGAGAGATGGCAGGTAGAGTATTAAAGACTCTGGAAGAGCAAGAGCTTATTTCCGTTTCGGGTAAGACTATAGTGGTCTACGGCACACGATAGCCCGGATACATATCCCAGGTTCTCTATGGTATGTCTGCATTGTGCAGACATAGATTGCTGCTGGCTAATACAAAAGAATCATGCCCCAGACAAATAAAACCAGACTGAGGCTGATGAATACGGCCGCGGAACCAATATCCTTCGCTAACCTGGAGAGCTCGTGATAGTCCTTGCCCACGCGATCCACCACAGTTTCAATACCTGTATTGAGAAGCTCGACGACGATTACAAAGATCAGACAACTGACGAGTAGCACTTTTTCGACTGCCCCATCTCCAAGCCAAAGACCTAATGGAGCCAGCACGATGAATGCCGCAATCTCCATGCGTACTGCTTCTTCACTCTTGAATGCAGCGGTTATACCGGCTGCAGAATAGCCGGCGGCTGCGATTAAGCGCGCGATACCTTTCTTTGGTGGAGGGGGTTTAAGAGTCTCACTGGATTCTTCCGCTTTCATCGTGGCTTCCGAATAATTCCTGCAGTTTGGCACCCGGCTCTGGTGCACGCATAAAGGATTCTCCAACCAGAAAACCAAAGATGTTGTTATCTAGCATTCGCTTTACATCTTCGGGTGTATGAATCCCACTCTCAGTCACTATAAGTTTGTCCTCGGGAATTTGTTTAGCCAGTTCCAGTGTTGTTTCGAGACTGGTTTCAAATGTGTGCAGATCCCGGTTATTTATACCAATAAGTTCTGCGTCCAGCTCAAGAGCACGCTCCAATTCTTGCTGGTTATGAACTTCAACCAATATATCGATTGAAACCTCATTCGCATAAGCAGCAAGTTCTTTTAATTGTGATTGTTGCAATGCTGCAACAATTAACAGGATGCAATCTGCGCCAAGAACGCGCGATTCGGCAATTTGATACGGGTCGATCATAAAATCCTTGCGAATTACCGGTATATCACAAGCAGCGCGGCCCTGTTTAAGATAGTCGTCAGATCCCTGAAAGTATTTCATATCTGTCAAAATAGAAAGACAGGTGGCGCCATGCGCTTCATAATCGGCGGCATGAACAGCGGGATCAAAGTCTTCCCGAATTAAACCTTTCGAAGGAGAAGCTTTTTTAACTTCAGCGATCACTGCAGGTTGACGCTGTTCAATGCGATCCGCCAATGCATCCACGAAGCCGCGGACCGGATCAGCCGCTATCAGCATAGTCTCCAGCTCCACCAGGGATCGCTCAACTCTCGCTGCAGCTACTTCGGTGGCCTTATGGGCGATAATTTCATCCAGAACAGAAGTTGACATGCATTAGCCACCAAATTGCGAAGTAAACTGGACCAGCTCTTCCAGCTTATCCAGAGCCTTTCCTTCCCTGAGAATGGACTTCGCTTTCTCAACACCATTAGCCAGTGAATCTGCCAGCCCCGCGACATAGATCGCTGCTCCAGCATTAAGAGAGACTATGTCCATGGCGGCCTGATGCTCACCAGCCAGAGCCTGCTTGAGAATTGCGAGACTCGCATCAGCAGAATCAATTTGTAGACTGCCAAAGTCCTGATACTGTTCAATTCCAAAGTCCTCAGGACTTACGCTGTACTGTGTAATT
The DNA here is from genome assembly GCA_965227685.1 of uncultured Pseudohongiella sp. Lineage (GTDB taxonomy): Bacteria > Pseudomonadota > Gammaproteobacteria > Pseudomonadales > Pseudohongiellaceae > UBA9145. The sequence continues at coordinate 2,082,394 of CBDDGA010000002.1, forward strand.
TTCCCATCCTTCAACTCACCGATGTTGGTCACAGCCGCAATGCTGATTTCATCAAGCCCGTCTTCAGCAGCTACGACCATTACGTGCCTGCTGCCGAGGGTGTTAAGCACTTCGAGTATGGTCGGAATCCAGGTTTTGTCAAAAACCCCCATCACCTGATTTGGCGCACCCGCAGGATTAGTCAGCGGGCCCAATAGATTGAATACAGTACGCACACCGATTTCCTTGCGTGCCGTGATGACATGTTTCATGGCGCTATGGTGTGCAGGCGCAAACATGAAGCCAACACCCACTTTATCGATAGCCTCACCGACCTGCTCCGCGTTCAGCCCCAGATTAACGCCTGCTGCCTCCAGCACATCGGCACTACCGCTCTTACTGGTGGCTCCTCGGTTACCGTGCTTCGCCACTTTCGCACCCGCTGCCGCCGCAACGATTGCTGATGCAGTGGAAACATTAAACTTGTTGGAGCCGCTACCACCGGTACCACAGGTATCTACCATGTGAGGGGATGGCGATACGCTCACTGGCGTTGCCAGTTCACGCATCACAGTGGCACCTCCCAGTAATTCGGGAGTCTTTATGCCTTTCATCTGTAAGCCCACCAGGAAGGCTGCGTTTTGCGCATCAGTGGACTCTCCGGTCATGATACTTCGCATAACAGCAATCATCTCTTCACTATTCAGGTCCTCTCCACTGGTGACCGTCTTGATTGCACTCACGATGTCCACAAGATTACTCCTTGTATTTGACTCAGGCGTTCTGCTCGAGAAAATTTTTAAGCAGGTGATGACCCTGCTCACTCAAGATTGATTCTGGATGGAACTGGACGCCTTCCACGGCCAATTCCTTGTGCTTGATACCCATGATTTCCTCGATTTCGCCGCCCTCGGTTTCAGTCCAGGCAGTTACCTCAAGACAATCCGGGAGAGAGTCTTTATCGACTACAAGAGAGTGGTAACGAGTCGCAGTGAATGGACCATCTATATTGCCAAACACACCGTCGCCACTATGTTTGATAGTCGAAAGCTTGCCGTGCATCACCTTACCCGCACGCACAATCTTGCCACCGAAGGCCTGGCCTATGCTCTGATGACCAAGACAAATGCCAAGCAATGGAATCTTTCCGGCGAAATGGTCGACTACCTCCAACGAGATGCCCGCCTCATTGGGCGTGCAGGGCCCGGGAGACAACACCAGATGGCTGGGTGCCAGTTCCTCGATCTCTCCCACGCTAATGGCATCGTTGCGATACACTTGAACGTCCGCACCCAGTTCCCCCAGGTATTGCACCACGTTGTAGGTGAAGGAATCGTAGTTGTCGATCATTAACAGCATAATCACTTCCGGGCTCGGAAAAGGCGCCAATTCTAGCAGTCTCACTGAGTGCTGTCTGTACAGACAATTTTGAGGAATTGATCCCCGATTCCGTAAATTGCGTAGAATATTCCTGACAGTCACCGTATCAGATTCATCTCTTGAAGCAGGGTTACTCACCAGCTATGAATTCAAACACCACGATCCTGTGGTTCAGGCAGGACCTGCGTTTGCAAGACAATCCAGCCCTCAGAATCGCAGCCACAGAAGGCAGGGTATTACCCCTCTATATTCTCGACGACCATAATGCCAATGACTGGTCCATGGGAGCCGCTAGCCGATGGTGGCTTCATAATTCGCTGGAAAAGCTGAATGCACAGTTGGATGGCAAATTATGGGTATTCAGTGGCGACCCTATCCAGATTATTCCCCAGTTGATGGAATCCCAGGGAATCAATTCCATTCACTGGAACCGTTGTTATGAGCCCTGGCGTATTAAACGGGACAGTAAACTCAAATCTTTACTCGAAGCAGATGAAAGATCTGCAAGCAGCCATAATGGCTCATTGCTTTGGGAGCCCTGGACCCGACTTAAGAAAGATGGCGAGCCTTATAAAGTGTTCACTCCGTTTTACAGGAATGCCGTATCAGTCGGCACCGAGATTGACGCCATACTGGGAGAACCACCCACAATAGAGCTTGCTGACTGTGAGCAGGACTGCAAGAAAATCCCAGATCTCAACCTACTACCCTCTATCAAATGGTATGAAGGGTTTAACGAATCATTTTCGCCAGGAGAAGAAGATGCCTGGCGAAAGATGGAAGCTTTTATTGAAAAAGGTATTCACAACTACAAAAAAGGGCGGGACTATCCTACACTAAACAGCGTTTCACGAATTTCACCACACCTGCACTTTGGTGAGATCGCGCCTCATCGCGTATGGAAACAAGCTGAGGAGGCAGGGAGTCTTGCTGGTTGCGAAACTGAAGCTGAGCACTTTCAAAGAGAATTAGCCTGGCGTGAGTTTTCCTACTCCCTGCTCTACCACTTCCCTACCCTGACCGAAGCAAATCTGAATGAGCGATTCGACAGTTTTCCCTGGCTGGAAGACCAGGAATTGCTTAAGGCCTGGCAGCAGGGTCGAACCGGGTATCCGCTGGTAGATGCAGGCATGCGAGAACTCTGGACTACCGGTTATATGCACAACCGGGTACGAATGATTGTTGGCTCTTTTCTGGTTAAAAATCTGATGCAGCATTGGCAACATGGCGCACGTTGGTTCTGGGATTGTTTGCTTGATGCCGATTTACCAAACAACACCTGTAGCTGGCAATGGGTTGCCGGATGTGGTGCCGACGCAGCACCCTATTTCCGGATTTTTAACCCCATCACCCAATCTCAAAAATTCGAAGCGGCATCTTATATCAGAATGTATGTGCCAGAACTGGCAGGACTATCAGACAAAGCTATTCATGAGCCATCGATCCTTTCAGAATCTGAATTATCTCAGGCAGGCGTTGAGTTGGGAAAAACCTACCCCCACCCAATAGTAGATCTGAAAGCCTCTCGTGAAAGAGCTCTCGAAGCGTATCAGTCGATCAAGTAATTCCGGAGATTAGTCGATGTCCAGTGAGTTGTCGGCAAGCTGAACTGCACGCACTATAGCCCGAGCCTTGTTCTGGGTTTCCTCCCATTCCGATTCCGGTTGGGAGTCCGCCACAATACCAGCACCAGCCTGCACATAGAGCTTATTATCTTTGATTACGGCAGTACGAATAGCGATTGCCATATCCATGTTGTCATTCCAGGCAAGATAGCCCATTGCCCCACCATAGATACCGCGCTTTTCTGGCTCCAGCTCATCAATAATTTCCATGGCTCGAACTTTCGGTGCACCACTGAGAGTCCCAACAGGTAGTGTGGACTTCAACACATCGAGTGCAGTCTTGTCTTCACTCATCTCGCTTTCAACGATAGATGCAATATGCATGACATGGGAATAGCGCTCAACAAACATTTTCTTAGGCACTGTCACCGAACCAGTCTTGGACACTCTGCCAGAATCATTCCGACTCAAATCAATGAGCATCAGGTGTTCCGCAATTTCTTTCTCGTCAGCAAGCAATTCCTTTTCCAGTGCAAGATCCTCTTCTTCCGTAGCTCCACGTTTACGAGTGCCCGCAAGAGGTCGCACCGTAATCTTGCCATTTTCAACCCTGGCCAGAATCTCTGGAGAAGCGCTTACCACGTGATGGTCGCCGAGGTCGAAAAACACCATATAGGGAGAGGGGTTCAGATAACGCAGTGCGCGGTATACCTGAATGGGGTCTCCTGTAAAATCTACCGACATGCGTTGCGCTAGCACCACTTGCATGACGTCACCGGCCACGATGTATTCCTTGATACGATTTACCGCCGCCTGAAAGTCTTCCTGTGAATAGTGACAAACAAAGTCTTCAATAGAAACTTGCTTGCCGGCACTGTGAGAAGGAATCTGCACTGGCTCGCTGAGTCTGTCTGTCAATTCATCCAATCGTGCATTGGCTTTGGCAAGAGCGTCATCTGTTGCGGGATCAACATGAATGACCAGGGAAATTGTGCCTCTGAGATTATCGAAAACTATGACTTCTTCTGACACCATCAACAGGATGTCCGGCGTCTGAATGACGTCCTCACCCTTGGCTTCACCGATACTGGTTTCAACGAAACGTACAGTGTCATAAGCAAAATATCCGACGAGTCCACCAGAGAACCGCTGATCAGCTGTCAAGGGGGCTACCTTGAATCGCGCTTTGAATTCCGTGACAAATTTGAATGGATCATCGGATTGATGCTCTTCGACAACCCTGCCGTTCTCTTCTACCCGAATCTCGTTTCCAATGGCACGAATAACGGTTTTGCACGGCAGCCCGATAATGGAGTAGCGCCCCCATTTTTCACCACCCTGCACTGACTCAAAAAAGTAGCTGTGTTTGCCCTTCCCCAATTTGAGATACGTACTTAGTGGAGTTTCTGTATCTGCGAGGACTTCCCGCACAACAGGAATTCTGTTGTGGCCGGCTTCGGTCAGTTGTTGAAACTGTTCTGGTGTCATAACGCGGTTTATAGGCAAGGCAAAGAGATAGTAGCGTTAATGTTTTTCTTTTGCTGGCTGGCCGAGCGCATCGCGCATCGCTGAAATAGTTTTGGCGTAGTCATCACTATTGAAGATGGCAGAGCCGGCAACAAACATATCGGCACCAGCATCAGCGATTTCCCGAATATTGTTCACACCCACACCACCATCGACTTCCAGTCGTATGGGATAGACACTGTCATCAATCAGCTTTCTTACCTGTTTCAGCTTCTTGAGAGTAGAAGGAATAAATTTCTGTCCGCCAAATCCCGGGTTCACGGACATCAGCAGAATTACATCCACTTTGTCCATAAGATATTCCAGGCAGTGAATTGGAGTCGCAGGATTGAATACCAGCCCGGACTTACACCCCTGATCTCTGATCAGCTGTAAAGAGCGATCCACGTGTTCGGTCGCTTCGGGGTGAAAACTGATATAGCTGGCACCCGCCTTGGCAAAATCAAGAATCAATTGATCTACCGGCGATACCATCAAGTGCACATCGATAGGGGCCGTCACTTTGTGATTGCGTAGCGCCTGACACACCATAGGGCCGATTGTGAGATTCGGCACATAGTGGTTATCCATGACATCGAAGTGAATGACGTCCGCACCGGCATCCAGTACCGCATTCACTTCGTCCCCCAGGCGTGCGAAATCAGCCGAGAGAATTGATGGCGCAATAAGATAGTCTTTCATGAACAGGCCCCAAAGAATCTGGGGCGCTATTCTACCGATTCTGTCCAGCCCTGTCCCGAGGCGCATTGGCCCAAGCCATAGAAAACTGGAAAGCGCCGCGCGTAAGTATCCTGTGTATTGAGATCAAGCGTAGCGAGGACCGCAGTTGAGCCGCCTGATTTTGCGTGATTGTGAGGCGCATAGCGTGAGCTATGTAACGAGCAAGCGCGTGAAAGCAGGCGGCTCAAATGTGGCCGCAGTAGCTTGAGATCAATTAAACAGGATACTTACGCGCGCCTTAGGCTCGAATTTTCCTGAAGCCACAGACCGTTTCGTAGGCGGTCCGTATGGCTGTGGATTTTTCCTGCGCCAGCTTAAGAGATTCTTCAGACAGATTTTCCCGTACCAGCTTGTCAGGGTGATAACGGGACATCATCCGCAGGTAGGCTCGACGGATCTCACCATCTTCCACATCCGGTTCCAATTGCAGGATCTGATAGGCATTTTCCAGAAAGCCCCTGGCCCTGTGCGCTTTCTGTTGCTTTTTGTCCGCGTGACTCTGCATCTCTGAGCAGATTTCCAAAAATTCCGCCTTGTGGAAACCGAGTATTTCGGCAATGTCTCTCAGTAGCAGTTTTTCTTTAAGCCGGATATCTCCTTTCACATAGGCCAACCGGCATTGAATCTTGAGATAGAGATTGGCAAGTGCGCTGCGGCGCCCGATACTGGAAATCAACTCGCGTACAAATTGAGTCACATCTGTTTCAGCTAACTTACCCAACTCAAAATAGTCGATAGCTTCCTGCCGCTCCAATGGGTCGAGTCCGAGTAGCTGCATTATTGTCGAGGCATATTTAACTTCGCCAGAAGTGACCCGACCATCAAGTTTTGAAAGTTTGCCCATTACGGAAAACATGGCACGACTAAAAATCTTCTGTGTACGACCCCCATCAGGCACAGCTATACCAGGCGCAGTGCCGTTAAGCCGTCCTGTTATTGCCCGCTTGTAAGCGCGATTCTGTAAAAGTCCTAACACTTGTTAATCGTCCAACTCATGAGTGATTTATTTTTGCTCTAAGCGCTGACTGCCTCTTCAGAAAGCATCTGATTCACTTCCTGCAACCTTTCGGGTGTGCCGACATCAATCCATACTCCTTCATGTACCTCCCCACTTACTTTATCGGCCTTCATCGCCTCCTGCAGAAGAGGAACGAAAGAGCGGGGTTGAATTGGCAGCCCGGCAAACAGATTCTTGTGCATGACACTGATACCACTGAACGTCAGGCGCTGACCCTGCTCATCGGGATTCTCATGCACCCGCCCATTGCCATCGATATAAAAATCGCCGTGGGGGTTATGATCGGCATTTTCCACAAGCACCAAATGAGCCAGTCGATCTTCGCCATCCACTGGCTGGAGCCGGGAGAAATCGAAATCCGTCCAGACGTCGGAATTCACCACAATAAAACTGTCATCTTTAAGTTTAGGCAAAGATTTGATGATGCCACCAGCTGTTTCCAGACGAATGGCTTCTTTGGAGTAAATAAGCTCCAGCCCATAGTTGGCGCCGTCTCCGAGGGCTTCTTCAATCTTACTTCCGAGATAAAAGTGATTAATTACGGCCGAGGTCACGCCCCCAGCCACCAGACGTTCAATCTGGTGCTCGATCAGGCTCTTTCCCCCAACTTTCAGGAGAGGCTTTGGCAGGTCGGCGGTTAGTGGCTGCATGCGTTTGCCCAGCCCCGCCGCCAATATCATTGCGCGCATATCTCAAATCGTCAGTCTTCGAATGTGAGTTTATCCCGAGCTCTTGGCAGCACCTGGGTTTCAAACCAGGTCAGGAAGGTACCTAATTCCGGGTACCAGCGGCTTACTTCCAGAAAATACTGGATGACCAGAGGAATATCGGCCAAATATCCAGATTTGTTATCCCGCAAATAGAGGCGACAAAAGACCCCAAGCACCTTCAGATGGCGCTGCAGCCCCATCAAATCGAAATCACGCTTTAACTGTTTTGGCTCGATTTGAGAAATCACACCAGCACTCACTGCACTTCGCAAATACTGAGACATCCACTCGTCAATTTGAGCTTGCGGCCAACGTATATAGCAATCGCGCAATAAAGAAACCAGGTCATAGGTGTAGGGCCCGCAAAGAGCATCCTGAAAATCAATGATTCCCGGACTACTGCCAGCTTCGGTCACCAGCAAATTACGACTATGATAGTCCTTATGCACCGCTACTGTTGGCTGCGAAAGCGCAGCATCTTCTAAAAAACTAAACGCGTTGTCGATTATCTCCCGGGCTGTTAAATCCAGTTTCATTTCCAGAAACTGCTCGCACATCCATTCCGGAAAAACCTCCATTTCACGACGTAGCTCAGCCCCGTCATAGGAGCCAAGTCTCTCTTTATCTGCTCCCGCCTGCAGAGTCACCAGGGCAGCTATGGCGTCCTGATACAGCTTCTGCGGAACCTTCGCATCCTGCTCATCCTGTGCAGTCACCAATAATGGCAAATAGGTTCTATCACCGAAATCCTCCAGTAACATAAACCCCTGTTGCAGGTCACTTGCGTAGACAACAGGAACCCTTACACCCGCCTCGAGAAACAGCTCATCTACCCTGATAAAACTCTCACTGTCCTCAGTGTCTACAGGTGCATCTACTGCTATATAGGACTGGCTTTGATTTTTAAGTCGAAAGTAGCGTCGAAAACTGGCGTCACCACTCACCATGGAAAAGTCCATTTCGCCATTCTCATCATTTCGGCTTTGTTCGCGCAAACACCCCCCTGCCCAATTTTTGAGCAATATCTGGCGCTCATCAAGTCGCTCAGTCCCAGTCATTATCTACCTTCCAGCCATTCCCTTGCTTTCCAATCCAGGGGCAATCAATTATTATCCAAGGCAGAGTGTAGCAGGCGTAAAATCCAGCTCACCCAATCCCATTAAGTCGGTTTCTTTAACGAATTGTTTATCATTTCAGTCCGCGTCAGTGTTTAGTCCTTCGACCTGCAATCAACCATCTCCCGGGTCGCTTGGAAAGGCACTGTTGCTCCCCTGCCTGTCCATTCTGCTCACGCTGAGTGTCGGCCTCGTCAGCGAACCCGGATACGCCCAGCTACCGCAGTTTACCTGTCGGCCTGATCCGTCTGGCGATGGCTGGATCTGCGAGTCATCAGAACCAGCCCCCTCGAATACAGCTTCGGGAAGCAATCAGTACAACAGTGACAATGCCGTATTGCCTGCGCCTGCTCAGAGCCAGGAACAGCAGATCGAGGCGGCTGACGCGACCACGGATATTGCCCGGGATGAGATTGTCGAGCCAGAACAAAACCCAGAGCTTGTTGAAGAACCTGCCGTTCCCATCGAAAGCGTCAGTAGCACGGGGCAAGAGCCTGTAGTTATCGAAGAGGCAGAAGCAGCTATACCTGATACCACGCTGACAGTGTCAGCACCAGATTCTCGCTACCCCCTTGATTGGGTGCCCCGGGAAGCAATGACAGCGGAGCAAGCAGCAGCGCTGAACAGAAATTGTTGCGGCGGTTTCGTTGACCCACTGGCAGGCATTGCAGAAATCGCCTTTGATCCCAATGAAGCCGAAACAATCTTTCAGACCAACGCCGGACTGAATCAAATTTCCGAAAACCTGCTAACTATCGACGGTGATGTGATAGTCCAACAGGGTTTTCGTACCATAGAAAATGATCAGACAACTGACATCAATCGCACTGAAAATACAGTGTTGATGGATGGAAATGTGGTATTCAGAGAACCTTCTCTGTTGATCCTTGGCAACTCTGCCTTCATCGATTCCGATTCTAACAGCAGTCGCATAGAAGCTGCCCAGTATGTCATCCATGACTTCGGTGCTCATGGCGATGCCGACAGCATCGTCTATAGCAGCGAGAGCAGCATGGTGAGTATCGATAATGGCGTGTTCAGCCGTTGCGAGCCCGGCAATGAAACCTGGACACTCAGTGCGAGTAACATCTTGCTGGACCAGGAAAACAGCCGCGGGTATGCCCGTAATGCCAGCATCAAGCTGGGTAATGTCCCTATTTTTTATTATCCCTTCACATTGCCCTTTCCATTAGGAGATGCGCGAGTATCAGGATTTCTTCCACCAAGTGCCGGTTCCACCAGAACTGGTGGATTTGATTTCCAGCTACCTTACTATCTGAATTTAGCGCCACATTATGATGCGACCATCTCTCCGAGAATTGTTTCAGATCGAGGAGTAATGTTAGGGACTGAGTTCAGATATTTGTCCAGTTGGTCAATGAATACCCTAAATATGAGTCATCTTGCTGGAGATAAACTCTTCGACCCTACCACCAAAGACATAATCGGCGCCGATTCTCCTCCTTCAGAAGATCGCTGGTTCCTGGGGTTCGAACACTTCGGTGCATTGGGGAGAAACTGGTCAACTTTTGTGGACTACAACGCCGTTAGCGATGAAGACTATTTCTACGATCTCGGAGGTACTGGTTTAAACGTCACAAGCCGCACCCATTTGAATCGTCAGGGACGCCTGAATTTCAATTCGGATTATCTGCGCGCCAATCTGAATCTGCATCGTATTCAGATAATCGACCCATTTGTTGCCGCTACCAATATATTCAAGCCCTATGACCGTTTACCACAGTTGAATTTTGATACTGGCACATTCCTTCCACTCGGTTTTAGAGTTGATCTAAGGGGGCAAGTCACATCTTTTGATCGCAGCCTGGATGAGAACTTTCTTTCTCCAACCCAGATTGAAAACGGCGCTCTCGTCACAGGGGAACGAGTTAATCTTGAACCAAGACTCGGCTGGTCCGTGGAAGCGCCCGGCTGGTTTATCAGAGCAAATGCTGCCTACAAACATGTGAGTTACAGTCTGGAGAATCAGGCGACAAATACTCTGGAAGACCCAGATTTCGGCGTTGGTGTGTACAGCTTTGACAGCGGCCTGGTATTTGAGCGCCAGGGTCGCAATGGTGCGACCACGCTGGAACCCAGGGTCTTCTACCTGTACAGCGAGTTTCAGGACCAGAGCCAGATACCCTTATTCGATACCTCTGAGCTGAATTTCAATTTCAATCAGTTGTTCCGTGAAGATCGTTTTGCAGGTGGTGACCGCATCACCGATGCTGATCAGGTAGCAGTAGCTCTCACCAGCCGCTTTCTCGATGATGAGGGCAATGAGCGTGGTCGATTGAGTCTGGGGCAGATTCACTACTTCCAGGATCGGCTCGTCAATCTGAGCAACCCGATGCAAAACTGGATTCCCCGCTATTCTCCACTGGATGAGCAGTCGGCGCTGGCCACTGAGATGGCCTTTAATCTGGGACGCAACTGGCAAGTAAATAGCGATGTGCAGTGGAATGAAGAAACAGAAGAAGTGATCGAAGGTAGCTTCCAGCTCCGCTACCACCGGGATAGCGACCATCTTTTTAATCTCTCCTATCGCTATCGCAACCTCGCAAATTCGCCGCTATTCTTACTGCCTGCCGGAATTGATCCCAGAATCAAGCAGACTGATCTTTCTGGCATTTGGCCCATAAATGACAACTGGAAGCTGCTGGGCCGCTGGAACTACGATCACAGCAATGAACGGAACCTGGAGAGTTTCGCCGGTGTCGAATGGAGTAACTGCTGCGCCGTCATCAGATTGATTGGCCGCGAATGGGTGGACGAAAATGAACTATTTGTCCCTAACCGGGAACCAAATCGTGGGGTTTTCCTGCAAATCACGCTCAATGGCCTGGGAAATCTGACCGGTGGCGGCCTCAGCAATCTACTGGAAACCGGCATCTGGGGCTTCAGGGATTCTGCTGTTCAGTAAATAACTGATAATCTGCAACACGAAAAGTGCTGAAAAATCTGGCATTATTGCGACTATGACTACTTCAACACAGCATATAATCGTCACCCAGGCCCGCAGTGCACTGCTGGCTCTGTTGTTATTGGCTTCTCCTGCTATCGCTCAGGAAAGAGTACTACTGGACAAAGTCATCGCTATTGTAGATAGCGATGTGGTCCTGCAAAGCGAGCTCCTGAACCGCCTGAATGACGTGAGAGGAACAGCCTCAAGAGAAGGAAGAGAGCTTCCTCCGGAGAATCAGCTGCGGGAGGAAATCCTGGAATCCCTGATTCTGGAAAATATTCAGCTGCAGTTCGCTGAGCGAAACAGCATTCGGTTTGATGACGATACGGTAAACCGGGTGCTGGGTGGCATGGCTGAAGACAGTGGTATGAGCTTTCAGGACTATGTCACCGCACTGGAATCCCAGGGTGTTTATCTGCGAACTCGAGAGCAGGTTCGCAAGCAACTCACCATGCAGGAATTGCAGCGGGGCGCAGTAAGTTCCCGCATCCATATTACCGAACAGGAAATAGATAATTTCCTGAATTCCGAAATGGGACAGGCCATCATTTCGCCGGATTTTCTGATCGATCATATCCTCGTGCCTACTACCGCTGCAGACACCCCTGACATACGCTCGGCGAAACTGGCCTTCGCCGCTGATATGGTTGCGAAGCTGGAGGAAGGAGCGGGAGTTGCCGAAACGAGAACCGAGGCATTGCGTGCCGGCACGTTTCCAATTGATGGGACAAATTTCGCCTGGCGCAAATTGGATCAACTGCCAAATCTTTTTGCGCAAGCTGTTGAACCACTAGGCATAGGTGAAGTTGCGGGTCCGATAGAAGCGGGAAATGGCTACCATATCATTCAGCTGAGAAATAAGCGGGGTGGCGCTGAGCAAATCGTAAACCAAACCAATGTGCGCCATATACTCCTGTCGCCCAATGAGATTCGCGACGAACAACAGACCCAGGAATTAATCATTGAACTTAGACGTCGCATCGTCGACGACGGCGAAGACTTTGCTTCAATTGCCCGGCAGAATTCCGATGACGCCGGTTCAGTGGTGGGTGGCGGAGACCTGGATTGGGTATCCGAGGGAGGCATGCCAATCGAGATGGAGGCAGTGGTGGATCGCCTGGAAATTGGTGAAATCAGTGAGCCGTTCCGGTCACAATCCGGTTGGCATATTGCGGAAGTTCTCGAGCGTCGACAAACGGACCTCAGTCAGCAATACACACGCAGCCAGGCCTACAACACGCTTCGAAACCGTAAATTCGATCTGGAACTGCAAAACTGGTTAATTGAAATTCGAGAAGAAGCCTTCGTCGAGTTAATCGATTAAGCAAGCCTGGTACTCTTTCCTGTGGTCAAACGCATCGCCATTACACCCGGCGAGCCAGCCGGTATCGGACCTGATCTGTGTATTGCGCTCGCGCAAAATCCACCTGTGGACACGCAAATAGTGGCTGTCGCCGATGAAGCCCTGCTACGAAACCGAGCGGAACTTCTGAATGCTCCCCTGACACTCAGGCCATTCGATAGCGAGATGAGTGCGAGCCAACCTGGTGAACTCTCTTTGTTGCAGGTCGATCCGGCGGAGGACACGGTTCCTGGCACGACCAATCCTGCAAACGCCAGCTATGTACTCAAAACCCTGAGTACCGCGACCGATCTTGCTCTGCAAGGAGCAGTTGATGCACTGGTGACTGGCCCTGTAAACAAAGCCATGATCAATGAAGGTGGGTTCAATTTTTCTGGCCACACAGAATTCCTGGCAGAGCACTGCGACACCGACCTCACAGTGATGATGCTGGCCACTGAAGGGCTTCGGGTCGCATTAGCAACGACTCATTTACCTCTCACCGAAGTACCAGGTGCCATTACTAAAGACTCACTTGAACAAATTATTCGCATCCTGCATTCCGATTTACAAAGCAAGTTCGGTATCGCCTCACCTCGTATACTCGTATGTGGTCTTAATCCACATGCCGGTGAAGAAGGTCATCTCGGACGTGAAGAAATCGATATCATCAATCCGGTGATGGAGATGCTACGACAGGAAGGTATGGATTTGTCCGGTCCGCTTCCAGCCGATACCTTGTTCACCGATAAATACCTGGATAACTGTGATGCTGTGCTGGCCATGTACCATGACCAGGGGTTGCCTGTTCTCAAATTTAAAGGTTTTGGCAAAGCCAGCAATATCACGCTGGGGCTGCCGATTATTCGAACCTCAGTCGATCACGGCACAGCTCTCGACCTGGCCGGTACCGGCCAGGCCGATACGGGTAGCCTGTACAACGCCATTGAAACCGCAATTTCCATGAGCCGGCATTTTAAGGGTTCTGACAAGGGGGCCGGGGAATGAAGTCCGCAATCCCTATGGCCAATGGTAAGCCCCATCAGGCGAGAAAACGTTTCGGCCAGAACTTCCTCCATGACCAGGGTGTAATACAACGAATCATTGATGCCATTGGTCCCGATGCCAAAGATCATCTTGTTGAAATCGGACCGGGCCAGGGAGCGCTAACACGACCACTGGCAGATAGTGGCGCCCGGTTGGACTGTGTGGAACTGGATCGGGATCTGGCGAGTTATCTGAACCGGCAGTTCTCTCAACACGAATCTGTTTCCATTATTCAGCAGGACATCCTGAAGTTTGATCTGAACTCCCTTGCGCCTTCCAACACGCGTTCGTTACGTGTGATAGGAAACCTCCCCTACAACATTTCCACGCCGGTGATGTTTCACCTTTTGAAGAATCATCCCTTGATTACTGACATGGTATTCATGCTGCAGCTGGAGGTTGTACAGAGACTGGCCGCAAAACCCGGCGACAAGAACTATGGGCGCCTCGGCTTGATGACTCAATACTACTGCGAGGTGCAGCATCTGTTTAACGTTCCCAGTGCCGCGTTCACACCCAAACCAAAGGTTAGTTCCGCAATCGTCAGACTGGTGCCACACCGCGAATTCCCGGTATTAGCAAGAGATGTGAATTGTCTGCAAACTGTTATTCGCACAGCATTCAATCAGCGTCGCAAGACCTTGAAAAACAGTCTTAAAGCCATCATCTCTGAGGAAAGGCTGATGGCAATGCCTCTGGAAATGGGACAACGACCAGAAAACCTTTCTCTTGAAGATTACGTATTAATAAGTGATGCACTGAGCGATGAACTGGCAGAACGAAGCAATGACAGCAAAACCTGAAGAAATTGAGATTAAAGTTGATACCCGATACCTGGCGGAGCAATCTGATCCAGGTAAAGGCCGTTATGCGTTCGCCTATACCATCGGTATTACCAATCGCGGTGACGAATCTGTGAAATTGCTCAATCGACACTGGCGCATTACTGACGATGAGAATCGGGTAGAAGAAGTAATTGGCGAAGGTGTGATCGGCCAGCAACCAGAGATTCTCCCTGGAGAATCATTCCGCTACACCAGTGGTGCCGTCATTCGGACTGAAACCGGTACCATGCAGGGCAGCTACGAGATGCTTGCGGAAAGCGGCGGCAAATTCAAAACTCCCATCCCGGCATTTCTGCTGGCGCCTCCTAACATAGTTCATTAGACCAATAGCATTCTATAAGAACTTCAACAGCATCATGCTTCTGGAAGTTCGGGTGTTATACTTCGGCCTCACATACCCACTCCTTAATCTTCAGCGGTTCTAAATGAGCACATATGCCATCGGTGATATTCAAGGCTGCTACAAGGCTCTGAAAAAAATCCTGAAGAAAGCTGATTTTTCTCCCACCGAAGACAAACTGTGGTGTGTGGGAGACTTAATAAACCGTGGACCAAAATCTCTCGACACCTTGCGTTTCCTGCAAGATATGGACGACTCCATTGAAGTCGTTCTTGGTAATCACGACCTGCATTTCATCGCTTTGAATGAAGGCTGTGCGCCAGCAAGAACAAAAGACACTCTGAAGAAATTATTGGATGCCCCTGATTGCCAGCAATTAAGTGACTGGTTGCGCCACAAACCCCTCGCCTACTATGACACCATTCCCACAGACCGGGGTCTCGAGAGTTTTTTAATGATCCATGCCGGGGTTGCGCCCCGCTGGACGTTACAGGAAACACTGGATCGTGCTGCCGAAGTTGAGCATGCCCTGCAACATGGAGACTACAAAGAGTATCTGCGTAACATGTACGGCGATGAACCCATTCGCTGGTATGACAAAATGGAAGGGCAGGATCGCCTTCGCACCATCACCAATTACCTGACACGTCTGCGCTTCTGTGATGACATCGGAAGTTTACGTCTGGACATCAAGGAAGGGCTCTGTGCGGCCCCCGCCGGATTCAAACCCTGGTTTGAATATGAAAAAATTACCCCAGCTACTACAATACTGTTTGGCCATTGGGCAGCATTGGAAGGTCATACAGGAAAGTCTCATGTTTACGCCCTCGACACTGGCTACGTCTGGGGTCGCGATCTGACTCTGATGCGTTTGGAAGACAAAGAGACTTTTGTCATCTCCAAGAAACAATAGAATTTCTCAACACTGGAAGTCTTCGCACATGGAAACCTATTTGGTAGGCGGTGCTGTCCGCGACAAACTACTGGGTTTACCGGTCAAGGACCGCGACTGGGTGGTTGTTGGTGCGACTGTAGAAGACATGCTCGCCCAGGACTTTAAACAAGTCGGCAAAGACTTCCCCGTATTCCTCCACCCTGAAACCAAAGAAGAATACGCCCTCGCCCGCACCGAGCGAAAAATTGCTCCCGGCCATACCGGATTCGAAATTTGCAGCGACCCAGGTGTAAGCCTGCAGGAAGATTTGGAACGGCGAGATCTGACAATCAATGCCATTGCGGAAACTCCCGATGGCGAAATTATCGATCCTCTAGGCGGACAACACGATTTGCATGATCGCATCCTGCGCCATGTTTCTTATGCGTTTGTTGAAGATCCTTTACGAGTGCTACGGGTGGCACGCTTCGCAGCTCGCCTCCAACCCATGGGATTTCGCGTCGCAGAAAAAACCATGAGCTATATGCAACGCATTACTCGCTCTGGTGAATTAAGCACCCTGGTGGCCGAACGAGTCTGGAGAGAATTAGACCTGTCTCTTAAAACAGAAGGGTCCTATCGATTCCTGGAAGTGTTAAGAGAATGCGGTGCTCTTGAGATCATCTTACCGGAGGTAGACAAATTATTCGGTGTTCCCCAACCTGAAAAATATCATCCAGAAATAGATACTGGCGTGCATACTATCCTCAGCCTGCAGCAGGCCCGCAGACTTAGCGATGATCCAGCAGTGCACTATGCAACACTGGTGCATGATGTCGGCAAAGGATTAACACCAGAAGATCAATGGCCAAGTCATGTTGGTCACGAAAAGCGAGGCCTTGATGCCTTACGTCTAATCGAACAGCGGCTGCCTGTTCCAAAAGAGTATGCTGCCCTGGCACGCCTGGTTTGCGAACATCACACCAAGCTTCATCGGATTGAAGAGCTTCGGCCGAAAACGTTGTTGGACTTACTTGAAACTATCGACGCCTTCAGAAGACCGGAGCGGCTGGATAAGTTTCTTCTTGCCTGTGAAGCCGATGCGCGCGGTCGCACCGGACTGGAAGATAGGGATTACCCCCAACATGCTTACATGAAAGCTGTTCAGGAAGCAGTATTAACTATTGACAATGGAGCACTGCTGGCTGAAGCCAACGGAGCCAAACCACAGGACGTGGTAGCAGGAAAACGACTTGAAGTAGTTACGGAAACAATCCAAGCACTACGAAAAAGTGAGACCGATGACTGACACCCCGGTTGCATTGATTACAGGAGGTGCGCGTCGTATCGGGGCTGCCATTGCCCACCGATTCAACCAGGCGGGGTGCCGCATAGTCATTCACTACAGAAGCTCGGATTCAGAGGCATCTGCTCTCGCCGAAAGCCTGGATGCTAAATCACTGCAGGCAGATCTCACAAAATCTGATGACGTTGAAAGACTGGCAGTGCAGGCACAGGAATGCTTTGGGCGAATTGACTATCTCATTAACAATGCCTCGTCTTTCTATCGCTCTCCTTACTCACAGGCAACCCCGCAGCAATGGGACGATCTCATAGACAGCAACCTGCGTGCTGCGTACTTCCTTGGCCAGGCTCTGGCCGAAGAAATCAAATCTCGCAGGGGCTCAATCGTTAATGTCATCGATGCTATGGCAGACCGGGGTATGAAAGAATACTCCATCTACAACATCGCCAAATCAGGCTTAACGGCAATGACCAAATCCCTGGCCAGGGAACTCGCTCCTCATGTCAGAGTAAATGGCGTCTCACCTGGCGCGATTTTATGGCCCGCCGAACTGGAAAATGGTGATGATCCAGATACTGCGCTATTACGGGAAAAAGTACTGAACCAGATAGCTCTGGGAAAACTTGGCACACCGGAAGACATTGCCAATGCCGTACGGTTTTTCGCCATGGATGCCAGCTACATGACAGGCAGTATCATAAAAGTTGATGGTGGTCGCTCGCTAACCTGAAGCGTGGATGTAAAAATTACACGCGAAGCAAACTGACTATTTAGATTCACTGCCAATCGAATTCGATTGGCCACAGCTTCTGCTCCGGATGATCAAATTCCTGCCACAACTCTTCATAACTGCGACCGAGTTCCGGGTGCTTCGCATCAGGGAGTAACTGCGCGAGCGGCTGCAGTACGAAGGCATGCTGGAGAATTTCACCCCGGGGTAATATCACGCCGCCATGACTGCCACAAAGATCTCCGCAGGTGAGAATATCGATATCCATCGTACGCCCTGAAAATTTCGGCGCACTACGATCTCTACCGAATTCGTCTTCAAGCTGCTTCAGATAACTATTTAAAGTCTGAACATCTTCCTCAGTTTCTATAGCCACAACCAGATTCAGGAAATTATCGCCATCGAACCCCACTGCCTCGCTTTCGTAGACTGTGGAACACTGCACATCTCCAAATCGATTTCGCAAACGATCGACCGCCGACAAAATATTTTTGTTGGGCTGGATATTACTTCCAAGACTTAGCGTTAACAGTGGCATGGGCTGACCCATTCAGGGCAGAAAATAAATTAAAGAATAGTCGTCGATAAAAAGAGTAAGAGAAATTCCACTATGGTGCAGGCATTTCACCACGCTCGATAACCACACCTACATCTCTTGAACCGGTAACCGCGCCGGGTTTACCCAATCGTAGTTTTAACCAGGGAACCTGAAACTCATTCAGCACGATGTCAGCCACCCTTTCTGCAAGCGTTTCCACCAGGAAAAACTCTGAATTTTCGACAAAGTCGATGATGCGTTTCGCAACTGCCTTGTAGTCCAGTGCCTGTTCAATATTATCTATGGCAGCAGCAGATCGAATATCGGATGCCATTTCCAGATCCATGCTGACGACCTGGCGCTGTTCCCGTTCCCAATCGAAGATGCCAATAATGGTGCGGACTTCCAACTCCCGAATGTAGACGATATCCATTACAACTCTCTCACCTGAGTTAAGCCAGGGCAGGCAGACTTTCGAGATTCCAGCGGGGCTGGGCGTGGATCGACAGACCCTCAGCTTGCCCTGCCAGCAATCGTTGACATCCCGCGTACGCAATCATCGCGCCATTATCCGTACACAGACTGGGTTTTGCATAAAACAATCTGCCATTCACTTTCGCCAGATTGGCCTCTAACACCTGCCGTAGTCTCTGATTGGCACTCACACCACCGGCTATGATGAGAGTTTGCAAGCCAGTGTGCTCAAGGGCCCGACGGCACTTGATTGCCAGCGTTGAAACCACTGCATCCTCAAAGGCCCAGGCTATATCTGCCCTGGTCTGATCATTCAACTCACCGGCTTCTTCCTGTTCGGCAATGGTATTACGTACAAAAGTCTTCAGACCACTGAAGCTGAAGTCCAAACCGGGACGATTGGTCATGGGCCTGGGAAACTTGAATCGATCTGCCTGACCCTGGAGAGCCAGTTTTGCCACATGAGGTCCACCGGGATAAGACAGTCCCAGCATCTTGCCCACTTTATCAAAGGCTTCTCCTGCCGCATCATCCAGGGACTCACCAAGTAATTCGTAGCGACCGATTCCTTCTACTCGAACTAACTGGGTATGACCACCGGATACCAGCAGCGCAACAAATGGAAACTCCGGCGGCTCATCTTCCAGCATGGGAGCCAACAAATGACCTTCCATGTGGTGCACACCGATGGCTGGAATGCCCCATCCCATTGCCAGACTGTGGCCGACGGAAGCCCCGACCAGCAACGCTCCGATAAGGCCGGGCCCAGCCGTATAGGCCACACCTTCAATTTGTTTCTGATCAATTCCCGCATCGGCGATCACTTGTTTGATTAAAGGAAGCGTCTTGCGAATATGATCGCGAGATGCCAATTCGGGAATCACACCGCCATACTGCGCGTGAATGTCTACCTGACTGTAAACACTGTCTGCGAGCAGACCGTGGTCACTGTCGAACACGGCCACACCTGTTTCATCACAGGATGTTTCAATACCTAGAACTATCATTGGGGTTGAAGAGAAGCCTTTAAGATTGGTAATACTGAAAACAGAACCCTAGTTTGTAAATCCTGAGATTTGTAAATTACGTATATCGGTAGCAATGCTGGCATGTTCTATTGTGAGACTCACAAAAAGTCCATCAGCATCAAAGTCCAGTAGCGTGTTCTCATCCAGGTCGCGAGTCTCCGCCGTACCGATATCGTTTAATTCGATATACAAAGTGTCAGTATCTTCAAAGTAACAGAGCTTCAATTTGGAAAACTCCGATCGAAAAATGCATTGTGGACTGTCACGCCATCGGCCAGAAGGACTACCCGCAAGTAGCGATTTTCCATCTGTGCCACCTTTCCCCACAGCCTGATCCTGCCATCAGCCAGCACGGATCGTGCCTCGGGATTGAGAATGATCTGGCTAATCCAACTATCCTTGATGAACGCCCGATCTACCCTGCGGCGAATTCTATCGAAATATTGCGTGGTCTTCATCGCCAGCGTCCTTGCCAGCCCTCCAAAAATGCCGAAAAATCAATCGCTTCTTGCGTCGTAAAGGATTTTGGGCCAGACCCGCTGAAAAAGCCTAATTTCTGGCGAAATCAGGCCAATTTCTTTGCATTTCAGGCTCTTAATCTATAAGATACGCACCCTCTTGGGACCGGTGCAGCAGAAATTCCGCGCTGGTCTAAACTGAACAAACAGCATATTTGGTAGGTGATTTAGTTCATGCCTCAGGTAAAACTGAAAGAAAACGAGCCATTTGATGTGGCCCTCCGCCGCTTTAAGCGATCTTGCGAAAAAGCTGGCATCCTTGCCGAAGTTCGTCGGCGCGAGTTCTATGAGAAGCCAACTTCAGTGCGCAAGCGCAAAGCTGCCGCTGCTGTTAAGCGTCATCTCAAGAAGCTTCAGCGCGAGACTCGCAAGACTCAGCGTCTGTACTAAGCGTTGATACTCTAGATAGTCGGGGGCAGATTTATTCACTAAGTCTGCCCCTTTTTCGTTTCAGGATTCAAACAATGTCAGAAAGCCCACTAAAAACTGAAATCACTAATGCCATGAAAGATGCCATGCGGGCGAAAGATAAAGAGCGCCTGGGCACTATTCGACTGGTTCTCGCTGAGATCAAGAAAGTCGAAGTGGACGAGCGTATCGATCCCGATGATGCCCGTATTACCTCCATCATGGACAAAATGGTTAAACAACGCCGCGAGTCCATCAAACAATATACCGATGGTGGTCGTCCTGAACTGGCTGAAAAAGAACAATCTGAAATTGATGTGATTCAGGAATACTTACCTGAACAATTGAGCGAAGAAGAAATCGAGGGCCTGATATCCGAAGCCATCTCCTCCACTGGTGCCGCCTCAATGCAGGATATGGGTAAGGTGATGGGCATGTTAAAGCCCAAATTAGCGGGCCGTGCTGACATGGGATCCGTCAGCCAAAAGATCAAAGCAGCTCTCGGCTAATCTCGCAAAAACTCTTCTCTCCGGCTCATGAAACTTCTTGGAATCGATCACATACAGCTGGCGATTCCGGCTGGCGAAGAAGATCCGGGGCGCGCTTTCTACAGTGGCGTTTTGGGATTCACCGAGGTGGCAAAGCCACCAGAGCTGGCTGATTCTAATGGTGCCTGGTTTGAGGCAGGCAGCATCAAACTTCATCTGGGTGTCGACCCGAACTTCACACCTGCAACGAAGGCGCACCCGGCCATGCTGGTTGATGATCTGGAATCTCTGGTCGAGTTATTAGAAACGAGAGATGTACCTTATTCTGCTGGAATTGCGATAAATGGTCAGGCGAGAATTTTCGTCAATGATCCCTACGGCAACCGTCTGGAATTTATGCAGAGTCCCTCTGTCAACTAGCTGCCAACCAGAATTACCTGGAATGGTAAATCTGGTCTACTCCGATTTCTGATACTGCCGCGGCGTCACCCCTTCCAGCTTTTTAAAAGTCTTTACAAAAGACTGATCAGACTCATAGCCCAGCAAATTAGCAATCTCATAAATGGGTAGGCTGGTTTCCCTGAGCATGGCTTTAGCCTTCTGCATGCGCAATGCCGTGAGATACTGGAACATGGGCTGCCCTACAATTGCCGTAAAGCGCCGGGCAAAAGCAGCCCGCGACAAAGCAACTTCCCGCGCCAGAGAATCCAGTGTCCAGGATTTTTGCAGGTCATCGTGCAACAGCTGCAGAGCCCTGGATACAGCTTTATCCTGTAACGCCAGTAAGATGGGGCTTTGCTCTTCTCTGCCAAAATTAATCCGTATGAGTTCGATTAATACGATTTCTGTCAGCTTATTCACCGCCAATTCTGCACCAGGGCTCTGGGCAAGATATTCCGCTCCGAGTTGATCGAGAGTCGCCTTAAGCCAGGCATACCTGATCAATTCTTCATTGCGCACGATTGCCATCTTCGGGAATATTTTTAACAGGGGATTGGCATCGTCAAAATCGAAATCGCAGTACCCACAAAGCAGTAAGGTACTGATGGCATTGCCATTCGGAAGCTCAGACTTATTTGTCGTTGCTTGCTCAATACCAGAGTCTGCAAACGATCGACTCGTGAGACGATGTTCAACTCCTCTCCCCAGAAAGATGAAGTCCCCCGGCCCTAAATACTCTCTTACGCCGTTGACCTCAGCCACGCACTCACCTCTACGCACCATATGAAACTTCGCGGAGCCCGAATCGGGGAAGACTTTCTCCCAGGGCGTCTCCAGCACGTCGCAGAAATACACACTGCCCTGCACCTTCATGGCACTCAATATATGACTTAGAAGCTCCATTTTTCTCCTGATGGTCTTACATAACGATACGATCAATAGCAATAAAGTGGACTATTGACTATCGATAGTATCATTAATTCTCAATATATTTACAACCATGCAAACACAGTCAGGAGCCAGGACAGTGCCCAAGGTTGAAATCTATTCCAAGTACTTTTGCCCATTCTGTAAAAGCGCCAAACATTTACTGAAGCAGCTGAACGTGCCCTATGAAGAAATCGAAATCAGTTTCAGTCCGCAATTGCAGGCTGAAATGAAGCGGCGTTCTCAGCGAACTACCGTGCCTCAGATTTTTATTAACGGAGAGCACATCGGTGGTAGCGATGATCTTTATCGCGAGCAGCGGAACGGCAATCTCAAGCGACTACTTTCGCAAAACGCAGCATAGCAACACTCATTCAACTGAACTTTTTGAAATCAAAGGAGAACTAATCCATGAACACATCCGCCTCTCAAGAATACTCCGGCGCCAACATTTCCGGCATCGGCGAAAAAGCGTCACTCTATGCCGTTGCACTCATACTGCTGTGGATCGGCGGCATGAAATTCACATCCTACGAAGCGGGAGCCATCGAAGGCCTGGTCGCATCCAGCCCGCTCACCAGCTGGTTGTACACCGTAACGTCGCTACAGGGCGCGTCCAACCTGATCGGCTCTGTTGAAATTCTTATCGCGGCAGCTCTGGTGATCGGGCAATTCCATCGAACAATCGGCATCATTGGCGCTGTTGGCGCAATCGCTACCTTCGCTACCACATCCAGCTACCTGCTGACCGCACCGGGCTGGGAAGCAAGCCTTGGCGGCTTTCCGGCGCTGTCTGTTGTTCCCGGTCAGTTTTTATTAAAAGATCTGGTCTTGCTAGCAGTATCTGTCAAATTACTGGGACAGGCACTTGAGCGACCCAGGAACTGAGTGAGGTGTTGCGAGATAATCTTCTACACCAGATATTCAGTTAGAGTTATCTCAATACACCAGAAAGCCAGACCAACAGGACTTTAGCTATGAGAAAGCAAAACATAAGTTTTGAGAACCAGGCCGGTGAGAAACTCTCCGGCATTCTCGATCTACCCGTGAGTAAACCCCGTGCATTTGCCCTCTTCGCTCATTGCTTTACCTGTTCGAAAAATCTGCGCGCGGCAACCACGATCAGCCGCGCACTCACCAATGCCGGCTTCGCTGTGCTGCGCTTCGACTTCACCGGTCTTGGCCAGAGTGAAGGCGAGTTTGCTGACAGCAATTTTTCCAGCAATGTGGAAGATCTGTTAGCCGCGGCAAACTACCTGTCGGAGAACCATGCAGCGCCTTCTATCCTGATCGGTCATTCGCTGGGTGGCACAGCCGTATTGCAGGCTGCACATTCTATACCCTCGGCTGTTGCCGTGGCTTCTATCGGCTCGCCGGCAAATCCGTCCCATGTTGCCCATATGTTCGAAGGAAAACGCGAAGAACTGGAACAGGCTGGTAGTGTCGAAGTCAATCTGGGCGGCCGACCCTTCAGGATCAAACGGCAGTTCCTGCAAGACCTTGAACAACAGGAAATGCCAGCTTCACTGGGTCGACTGCGTAAGGCTGTGCTGATCCTGCATTCCCCACTGGATGAGACCGTGGAAATCGACAACGCCTCGGAACTCTTTCAGGCAGCGAAGCATCCCAAGAGCTTTGTATCTCTGGATAACGCCGATCACCTTCTCACACGGGAAGCTGATGCCTTGTATGCAGGTGATGTTATTCAAGCCTGGGCAGCTCGCTTTCTGCCAGAAAAAGCTGAGTCAGAGACGGCGGTGGCCGAAGGTGTTGTGCTTGCTCGCACTGATGCGGGTGGCTTTTTCACCGAACTGCAAGCAGGGCCTCATCACCTCGTGGCCGATGAACCCACTGCGGTGGGCGGCAGCAATCTGGGGCCAACTCCCTATGGGCTGCTTTCAGCAGCTCTGGGTGCCTGCACCACCATGACTTTGCAAATGTACGCGGCGCGCAAGAAACTGAATCTTGATTCCGTTTCGGTAGAAGTCTCTCATGGCAAGGTGCATGCCGACGACTGCGTGAATTGCGAAACTCCATCGGCGAAAGTGGACGAATTCCAGAAGGTAATTCACCTGAAAGGCAATCTTAGTGAAGACGAGCGAAAACGCCTGCTCGAGATCGCCGATCGTTGCCCGGTACATAAGACTCTGCACTCGGAAGTCATTGTGCGGACAGAATTAGCTGACAGCTGATCAATCAACTCGCCCTGAAGCGAGAGGGCCGGAGCAATTAACAAATCGGGTAATTCCACTTTTAGCCCCTCCATCCTATACAATAGTCTGCCTACCTCTCCTTTCGATATGCTGAGTAGTAATGGCCGGACTTATCCCTCAAACCTTCATCGACGATCTCCTTCACCGGGTGGATATCGTCGAGGTTGTGGATAAACGGGTCAGCCTAAAAAAAACCGGCAAAAACTATCAGGCATGCTGTCCCTTCCATAACGAAAAAACTCCCTCCTTCAGCGTCCAGCCGGATCAACAGTTCTTCTATTGTTTCGGGTGTGGCGAGGGAGGTAATGCCATCGGCTTCGTCATGAAGCACGATAATCTGGATTTCCCCCAGGCAGTTGAGTCACTGGCGAGGGATGCCGGGCTGGAAGTGCCAAGGGAAGAGAGCAAAGCGGACAGTCGGCGCCGCTCTGAAAACACCAGACTCTATGATGTACTGGATGCGGCCAGTCAGTATTTCCAACAGCAACTTCGCAAGCATGACCGCAAGGAAATAGCTGTGGATTACCTGAAGTCCCGCGGCCTGAGCGGATTGATCGCCAAGCAATTTGCCCTGGGATTCGCCCCCCCGGGTTGGGATAACTTGCTCAGCACCATCGGCACCGACGCAGAAAGCAAACAATCGTTATTGAAAGCTGGCATGATCATAGAGCGCAACCGGGACAACGATGATCAGAATGAACAACGTCAGCATTACGATCGTTTCCGAGATCGCATCATGTTCCCTATTCGTGATAGCCGGGGCCGCACCGTGGCATTCGGCGGCAGGGTCCTGGGTGACGACAAACCCAAGTATCTGAATTCACCAGAAACTCCGGTCTTTCATAAGAGTGCCGAGCTCTATGGACTCTACGAAGCCAAACAATCAGGCGAGAAGTTCAAGCGCCTTTTGCTCGTTGAAGGTTATATGGATGTCATTGCACTTGCCCAGATGGGAATTCGCAATGCAGTGGCCACACTGGGGACAGCCACCAGCGCACGACACCTTACCCGCATGTTTCGCAGCGTTTCCGAAGTAGTGTTCTGTTTCGATGGCGATGAAGCAGGTCGTACGGCGGCCTGGCGCGCACTGGAAACTACCTTGCCTTTGATGGAAGATGGCCGTCAGATTCGGTTTCTGTTTCTGCCCGAAGGAGCAGACCCAGATACATTTGTTAGGGAGCACGGCAAAGAAGGATTCGAAGATGCCCTGAACAATGCGGCGCCGCTGGAAGACTTTTTCTTTGACAAGCTCAGTGCAGACCTTGATGCCAAATCTATCGAAGGTCGGGCCCGACTCAGCAATCTGGCGAAGCCGCTTATCCGCAAACTTCCGAAGGGCATTTACGCGCAGTTGATGCTGAATCGTCTTTCGGAAACCCTGGGTGTTAGCAACGAATCCCTCGATGAATTACTCGCCACGGCACCAGACGCGCCCCCTCCTGCTATGGATCCGGTGCCGGCTGATTTGGGCGAATACAGAGTACCGGACCACCAACTGCCACCGCCTTCTCGGAGTGATCGACCCTCCTATCAGCCACGCTCTGCGGAGAGTGCAATCTCCAGATATCGAAAGCCGGCTGCAGTGAAAGCCATTGAGTTACTACTTCGGAATCCCGAGGTAGCATTGTCTGTGGAAAGTGATCTGGAACTACTCGACAATGCTGAAGATCCTGCCCGCAAGTTACTCAGATCACTCATTGAAAAAGTTAAGCAGGATCACCATATAGAGACCTACACTTTGTTGGGCTATTGCTATGGCACCAGCCTTGGTGCCCAGTTAACCCAGGTGCTCAAGGAAGAGAAAATTACGCCTCAGGAAGGTATAGAGGATGAATTTAAACAGATAGTTGACAATATATTGTCAGATATAGAGAAAAAGCTCCATATCCTGCGACTCAAGGAAGAGGCGAAGTCACGGGTTTCCGGGTCGAATTCCTCAAACTCAGGCGGCTCGGACGCGGTCTAACTACTTGAGGGCACCCGGCGAAGTCACGTTAAGCCCGGGACCGAAACAGCCCTGAGTACTGGGAAAATAGCCAATATTGTCGATATACATATCTGCAAACCGCCGCTATAATGCGCGGCTCACTTTTATTCACGCATCAGATGTCCCGTGCATACGCGCCCGGGAAGACGAGAGTTCATGGCCGAATTAATCGCACCACAATCCAGCCTGAAATCACTGATCGCCAAAGGTAAGGAACAAGGTTACCTCACCTATGCGGAAGTGAACGATCACCTGCCGGAAAACATTTCCGACCCGGATCAGGTCGAAGACATCATTCAGATGATCAACGACATGGGGATCAAGGTGTTCGAAACAGCACCGGATGCTGATTCCCTGTTATTAAATGAAGAGAACGAATCAGGCGCCGACGAAGTCGCCGCTGCCGAAGCTGCAGCTGCCCTGGCCGCCGTTGAAAACGAAGCTGGCCGCACAACTGATCCCGTGCGCATGTATATGCGTGAAATGGGAACGGTTGAACTACTGACCCGTGAAGGCGAGATCGTTATCGCCAAGCGCATTGAAGAAGGTCTTCGTGAGTTGATGAAGGCCATGGCCCTGTTCCCGGGAACAGTTGAGCACATTCTCAATGAATACGCCTTAATCGACAGCGAAGAGCGCCGCCTCAGCGACCTCATCACTGGTTACCTCGATACCAATGATGACGACATCCCACCACCAGCAACTCAGGAAACCGCCGAAGCTGCGGAAGACTCTGGTGCCGATGACGATATGGATGACGATGAAGAAGATGAAGGCGCTACTGGTCCGGACCCGGAAGAAGCCAAGATTCGTTTCACCGAACTAAAGAAGCAGTACACCAAGACCAGCAATAGCGTTAATCGCAATGGTCGCGACCACGCTAAAGCCGCAGCCGAACTGGAAAAACTGGGTGAACTGTTCAAGTCATTCAAACTGACTCCACGCCAGTTCGATCCACTACTGCAGCACATCCGCGCGGTACTGACCCGACTGCGTCGTCACGAGAAGACCATCCTCACTCTCTGTGTGCGTCATGCCAAGATGCCACGCAAGGATTTCATCGCCTCCTTCCCCGGCAACGAAGTCAATGAGAAATGGATCGACAAGCACATCCGCGCCAAGAAGCCTTTCTCTGAATTGCTGGTAAACGTGAAGACCGAAGTACTTCGCGCCCAGAAGAAGATTCGCCTTCTGGAAGAAGAGACTGGTCTTACGGTTACCGAGATTAAAGACATCAACCGACAGATGTCTATCGGCGAAGCGAAAAGCCGCCGTGCCAAGAAAGAAATGGTGGAAGCCAACCTGCGTCTGGTTATTTCCATTGCAAAGAAATACACCAACCGCGGCCTGCAGTTCCTTGACCTGATTCAGGAAGGCAACATTGGTTTGATGAAGGCGGTGGACAAGTTCGAATACCGTCGTGGCTACAAGTTCTCTACTTATGCTACATGGTGGATTCGTCAGGCCATCACCCGCTCCATCGCGGACCAGGCCCGAACCATTCGTATTCCGGTACATATGATCGAAACCATCAACAAGCTGAACCGTATCAGCCGTCAGATGGTGCACGAGAAGGGACGCGAGCCAACTCCGGAAGAGCTGGGCGAGCGTATGGATATGTCGGAAGACAAGGTACGCCGGGTCCTCAAGATCGCCAAAGAGCCAATCTCCATGGAGACGCCTATCGGTGATGATGAAGATTCACATCTTGGCGACTTTATCGAAGATGCTACTGTGGATTCTCCAGTGGACTCATCCATTGATGAAGGTTTACGTGAAGCAACCAAATCAGTATTGGGCAGCCTCACGGCAAGAGAAGCCAAGGTACTCAGGATGCGCTTTGGTATCGACATGAATACCGACCACACCCTCGAGGAAGTGGGCAAACAGTTCGATGTAACCCGTGAGCGTATTCGTCAGATCGAAGCCAAGGCCCTGAGAAAACTACGGCATCCAACCCGCTCTGATCATCTGCGTTCATTCCTGGACGAATAAGCGGGAAGCAATAAAAAACACACAAGGCCTCGACTAGTTCGGGGCCTTGTTTTTTACGCGTCCGGAACCATGTACAAAGCTAATCCGGCAAGGTCACCAACCTGCCAACTAACACACCATAAAGCGAACACACAGGAATCCCCATGCCATCAGTAGAAGTTAAAGACAAAGTAGTACTAATCACCGGCGCCAACCGCGGCATCGGTAAAGCATTCGCCAAAACCGCCCTGGAGATGGGCGCGAAAAAGGTCTACGCCTGCTCCCGCGACACCTCAAAGCTGGACGAACTGATCGCCATCGACAGCGACCGCGTAGTGCCAGTTGAACTGGACGTCACCAACCAGAGCCAGATCGACGCCGCAGCGGCCACCGCCACCGATGTAGAAATCCTCATCAACAACGCAGGCATGGGCGCCGCCATCGGCGCACCAGTGACCGCCTCAACCACAGAAGAAGGCCTGCGCCAGGAAATGGACGTGAACTATTTCGGCCTCATCAAGATGACCCGAGCCTTTAGCGCAGCCCTGGGCAACAACGGCGGCGGAGCCGTCATTAACATCCTCTCGGTAGCCGGACTGGTGAACTTCCCATTCGCCCCAGGCTACTCCGCCTCCAAGCATGCCGGTCACGCCATGACCCAACACCTCAGAGCCGAACTCGGCCAGCAAGGCACATTGGTATCCGGGGTATACCCCGGTCCGGTGGATACCGATATGGCTGCCGAAGTGCCATTTGATAAGGTCTCCCCGGAATCAGTCGCGGAACATGTCTTCAACTGTATCGCCAAGGGTGACGAGGACATCTACCCAGACCCATTCGCCGTGGAGCTAGTTAAGAATCTGGAAGCTGACCGCAAGGCGTTGGAAAAGGCCAATGCGGCTGCGATCGCTGGTTAGAGAAAATAGCCAGTTTGGAATATGGACGAGGGGCGCTATAATGCGCCCCTCTTTAGTTTTCGGGTCAAGAATTCTCGCAAGCCCAAAACTAAACTCTGAAAATCCTCGAACGAAGGACTTTGGGTTCATTTGAAGTCTGTAATCGAGGTGCAGTAGTTTCTGAGGGAGGAAGCGTACATTGAGTGAGTACGTGACTGAGCGAAGACAATTGCTGCAACGAAGAGTACGGACTTCCATTGAAGTCATAGTTTAAGCATAGCCAGATTTTCTCAATCGAGGCGCAGTGCTTTCTGAACGAAGGAGCTTACATATAAGTACGTGACTGAGTGAAGATAAGTGCTACAACGAAGAGTGAGGAAAACTAGCGCAGCATAAACGGGCCTATAGCTCAGTTGGTTAGAGCGCCGGACTCATAATCCGTCGGTCCCAGGTTCGAGTCCTGGTGGGCCCACCAATTTTCGAAATTCATTTACAAAAAAATAAATCTGTCCCCATTTCGCTTTTGGGTGCTTTGGATGTGGATGCTTTTTATCAGCACATGTTTCGAAATATAATGATTACATGACCGAGATTACTATCAACCAAGCATTTGAGCTTGGCATTGCTGCCCATAAAGCAGGAAAAATGCATGAAGCTGACCGTTACTACACAGCGATTCTTAACGCTAATCCAAACCACCCTGAAGCAAATCACAATTTGGGATTAATAGCGATCAGTGCTGGAAAAGTAGAGGATGCGATAATTCTCTTTAAACGATCCATTCAAACTGATCCGAACACAGTTCAATTCTGGGTAAGTCTTATAAAGGCCCTAGTTACAATGGGGCACGTGGAAGAGGCAAGACTGTATCTTCAAAGAGCCAAAGACAGCGACATTGATATCAATCACTTATCAAGTGTAGAAATTCAACTTTTGGATCAAACCTTCCTAGCTAATAACTCCCATGACAAATTACTTAAACCAGTTATTGAATACAGAGAAAGCGGTAATTTTGATCAAGCAATCGAGCTATGCTTCCATAACTTAAAACGATTCCCGAAGGATACTACCTTTATTTCGCACCTTGCTTACTGCTATTTACTCAAGGGGGATTTAAAAGAAGCGTCGCACTATATTGAGAAATCCAGAGCAATTGATCCACTGAATCCATTTGTTGGATGTAACACTGCAAGATTACTATTGAAGCAGCAATTGCCAGAAGAAGCATTAAAGATAGCTGAAGTTACATTGACGAATTTCCCAAATGACCCACAGGTTAAATTAGTTACAGCAACGTGTTTACGCTTATGCGGACAAGTAGAGAGATCACTGGGAATCCTGGATAATATTCTGGAGACAGACCCAGAAGATGCGCACGCACTTATTCAAAGAGGACTAACATATTTAAAGAAGAATGAGAAAGAGCCAGCCTTAAGCGATTTTAAGTTAGCGCATGACTGCAAGCCTCACATATACCAAACATGGGAGATTCTGGCATCGTTATTAATTGAGAAAAGTGACTATGGCAATGCAGGCAATCTATATGGAAAACTAGCCAGAAAATTTAGCAAAGAAGCAAAGTACCATTTTGCGTTAGGCATATGCGAAGAGCAGACTGGAAACTTAAACGCAGCTTTTACCGAGTATCGACAATCAATTGAATGTGATGCCGAATACACGGAAGCTTATTTTAACTTAGGGAGTCTACTGCAGAGAATTAGATTTACTGACCCCAATAGAGCACTGCACCCTTTATTAGAAAACCTAATCTCTACTGGAAACTATGTTCGCCCGAAAGATATTAGCAATGCTATTGTCAGCCTAGTTAAGGCCGAGCCAGCCGTAAAAGAATTGCTTTATATATATAAAGATGGAACTAAAGAAAAAACAGCTGAAATAGCAATAGCGAAGCTTTCGCAATTCACCCTCCTACATAAATTAATGCGCGTTAGTCAGATACCCGACCTAGACTTTGAGATATTACTAACAAATTTGAGGCGCTTAATTCTCCTGAACTTAAACTCGACAGAAGAAACGGATGATACGACACAATTCCTAATTAGCTTGTCATTACATTGTCAATTTAATGAATATGTTTACTACGAGAGCTCGGAGGAAATAGCTGCGATTGGCGAACTAGAGAGCAGTATCAAGAATAATTTTGACACCAACACCCCTCCTAGAATTGTTGATTTACTCTGCTTAGCTTCCTACAGACCAATCCACAATTATGATTGGAAATTCAGCCCTGTTTTATTTGAAAGACATCCAGAAATAGAGCAGAAATTTCTTAACCATCCACGCATCGAGAGAAAAATTGCTAAGGACTTGCAACTTATCCGGGAAGTGCATAATCCTGTATCTGAACAAGTAAAAAATCAATATGAAGAAAGACCTTATCCTAGATGGGATTTACTGGCTCTGCCTCTTAGTTCTCAAGCGATCTCTGAAATTAATTCCATCAAGCAGCTTCGTGTATCATCAAAAACGATCTTTGATGTCCGAGAACCTGAGATTCTAGTAGCAGGTTGTGGAACAGGTCAGCAACCAATCTACATTAGCAAACTATTCAAAAACTGCAAGATTACCGCATTAGACTTGAGCTCAGCGAGCCTTTCCTACGCGATCAGAAAAACAAATGAACTAGGAATAGAAAACATCAACTACGTGCAAGGTGATATTCTAGATATTGAATCAGTAGGCGAGGAATTCGATATAGTTGAATGCACAGGGGTCCTACATCACATGGAAGAACCCATGGATGGTTGGCGCGCCTTAACAAGAACACTAAAACCTGGAGGGTTAATGAAAATTGGCCTTTATAGTTCTCTTGCGAGAAAAGCGATATCTGAAATTCGCGATGAAATCGAAAAGTCCTCAATAGGATTATCGGACCAGCAGATTAGAGAATTCAGGCAGACACTTATTTGTTCTAAAAAAGAGTACAGTAGGGTAATTCTTGACTCAAATGACTTCTATACGCTGAGTTCAGTAAGAGACCTTCTATTTCACACGATAGAACATCAGTTCACTCTATCTCAAATTCTAAATTGTCTCGATGAACTCAATTTGGCTTTTTGTGGGTTTGACGATATGAATCTAATCAGACAGTTTAGAATTGACTATGGCAATCCAGAGGATATATACGATCTGAGTAAATGGGCTAATTTTGAAAAAAATAATCCCAACACATTCGTAGGGATGTACCAATTTTGGTGTCAGCAGAAAGGCTAGCCTCTTATCACTGCCTCATAATCAGTCGGTTTCAAATCAAAGCACTCTACCCCCTTTGATTAGTAAAATTTCAATACCTGACCATAAACCCTCAATCGAAATAAGCAATTCTAAGAAAAGGGGTAAGAGTAAAAATACAGTAGTTTGACTTTCGATAGCGTAATACGAACTCAATTCACCACACGAAACACTCCACCCCGACTCCCACCAGGCACCTCAACCTGCATACTCAGATCAAATACATTCTCCTCTGAGCGCACTACATTCAACCGCCCAACAATCGTAGTGTTATTTTCATCCTGCTTTGTCCAGGCGCCTGTCGCCGTGGCGGCGCCTACTGATTCTGTATCTGCTGTCCAGCCCTGCTCCAGAATTTGCTCAGCGAAATGCTGGAACACTTCGTCCAGTTCCATATCGATCTCAACGGTGGCGTCAGTTTCATAACTGCCATTGCCTCCGCCGCTTCCGCCTATGAACATCGGCTGGTAGCCATTCTGGGTTGTGCCTTCGGGCATCTCCAAGCGTGGCATGTATTGCTGAACACCAAAACTGCGCCCTCGCATCTGGGACATGGACATTTCTTGCTGGGCAATCAGTTCTTCGCAGGATTGCCAGTTGCGATTGAAGAGTGCGTAGACACTCAGGCCGAGTACAAGATAGTTTTGTGGCTCTCGGTCGCGGTAGCTCATGTTCATTTGTCCGTGCTCGTCGCTGCACACCATATTGAATGAAGGGCGAGATGCATTGGCCATGATGAAACCGCTCTCCTGACTGCGAGGACCAAAATTGGGCATTTCAATCCAACCGTCGTCGAGTAAGTTATTTTGTATAGCATCAACGGCTGCACTTTCATCCAGCTCGGTGGCTAGCACAACGCGCTTCTGGGTGTTTTGCACGAGACTTCCTACAACTTCAAAGCCCACCGGCAAATCGAAATCAGGAAATTCATCCATGATATCTGCGTAGACGGCAAAATCGCCGCCGTAGCCAGAATCAAAAAGCGCTTCGACAATATCCAGTGGTATGGCGTCTTCAAACGGTGTGGCTGCCTGGGCTGTAGCATTCAGAACAAGCAGGGGTATAACAAGACTGCAGGAACCTAGAATTCGCATAGCTCACCTCTTGTTAGTTTGTTGATTTTTTAGGCTCAGCTTTGATGAATGACAGGTCATGTACCTTCATCGACAGCTTCGGAAATTTCAATGTCCTAACCTACACCTTTGCCCACGAAATTGGTAGGTCTCCAACGCAGTAAGTTGAGGATAGTCGCAGCCAAGCCAGGCTTTTCTTCCCCTTTTCTTCTTATCTTGCCCCCATTGATCTTGGTCAACCACCCCTTTCCTAACCACCCTAAAATGACTGCAAGACAGTAATCAATCAAGGAGATATTTTGTGGCCACTATCAGCAAAATTTTCGCAGTTATTGACCCAACCACAGACAATCAAATAGCACTTGTAAGAGCAGGAAAGATTGCTGGCCGTAACGAAAACATCTCGGTTCATGTCTATGAGGCGCTCTATTCTGACTTGGAAAATTCAGATCTGGATGCTCTCCGACGAGTAGAGATTGCACGCCACCAGGCCTGGCTTGAAACGCTTGTCACTCCATTGCGGGAAGCGGGTATTGAAGTGGATATTGAGATCGAATGGACCAACGATTGGCGCGATGCCATCGCGCCGGCCGCACTAAGGGCAGGTGCTGATTTCATTATCAAGGCAGCGAAGGCCCACAGCGGAGCTGAAAGGCGCCTGCTGAAGACTTCCGACTGGACCTTATTACGCAATGCACCGTGCCCTGTCTATCACGTAAAGAACGACAACATATCTGAAAACATAAAGGTGTTGATGGCAATCGACGTGTCGCGAGAAGATGCGCTTCACAGCAATCTGAACGAACTCGTGATGGATTATGGAAAGAGCCTGCTGGTAGGGGCAGAAGGAGCGAGCCTTTTTGTTGTGAATGCTTACCCGAATTCAGAGAATTTTATTTACAAGGAAGATCTTGCAACGAAAACTGGAGTCGACCCTGCCAATGCCTATTCGGTCGAAGGACTACCTGAGAAAGTTATTCCGGAAGTTGCCGAACAAGTGAAGGCAGATATCGTTATCGTCGGAACGGCTGCTCGTGAAGGGCTCAAAGCAGCTGTAATTGGAAATACTGCCGAAAAGCTACTGGATGCAATCAGGAACAATATTCTCACAGTTAATATCAACTAACTGTCTTGAGCTATCAATAAACCCATTAAAGAGGCTTGAGGTAATCGCATTTGCGGCAGCCTGACTAACCTGGCAGCTGAAAACAAGCTGTAGCGACTGCCGAATCAAAGATTAAAGGATCAAATTACTCTGACCCTATTGATCCTTTCTCATCAGCATGCACAACATAAACCTGAGTAAGAGTCACCTCAACCGCCCCAGATATAGCCGTATTATCTCCACTCTCAGAATCAGGGTACCCATCCGCCAACCGTTTCAACGCAGCGTACTCTGAAGCAGAAGAACTCTGCCCATAATTCTGATGATGCATAGCCCAGTTGGTTCTGAATCGATGATTGAATTGCTCAACATCGACATATCCTGCCATAAGCCCTTGAGCTACTTTGGACGTTAGCGAGAGCTGAAGCTGGAGGTCTTTAAAAATGTGGTAGCCATCACTCACACCAGGTTGTGACCAGGGGATTTTTGCCTGAACAATCGGCTCAGTGGTCAACACACCGTCAACGATCTTGCCTTTAGTCTGATTGATGAAGCTTTGGCCCCAGCGGGTATCGACTCGTTGCGTGCCGCCAGCGACGAAACCTTCACCAGTAGCATCAGTGAATAGTTTATCGAGACCGCGGTAAGTAGTGACGGTTACCTCGTCGTCATTGACCAGATCATCCACACCTGACAGCTCAATCATGTAGCGGTTGTAACCATTGTTGATCATGAAGTCGTTTTCGAAAAACCAGTACGGGCCGTCTTTACGGTAGCCTGCAATACAACCAAGTGCACGGAATAGTTGGTTATCTATTCCCTCTTCACCTGCAGGGTTCGTGAAATCATTTGGGCTCACTTCACCATCGAGATTCAGACCATAGGAAATTTTTCCCTGTGGCTCGTAGAAAGGTAAGGAATCATAGATATCTGTCGTCGCTGCATTGGTATGGTACTGATAACCCTCGATCATGAGTCGGGTTTCGGCGACTGTCAGCTCTCCGTCACCACCCTCTGGAAACAGTTTTGTCATCAGGTCGCGCGAGCCCCGGCTGTTCATACCTTGAGGACAATCTGCCGCCGCTTCAGTTTCATGGATTGCCCAATGCCTTTCAGTCAGCACGTAGCCGATACGGCCATCCTGTTGATAGGGTTCGGGGAGTTGGGCTGTCGTCGCGCCAGCTGCCGTCAACGTGGTGAATAGCACTGCGAGCTTGGGCAGTTGGCGTGCTTTGATGTCAGTGTGAATTTGTGACATGAACTTTCTATTCCTTTCCGTTTGCGCAGAGCGGGTTTATCGCACTCATCGCCTGAACTGGCTGTTTTGGAAAACGTCTCTTAATATAAATGCTCGGTAGCCATTGCGGCGACCCAAGTACTCACCGAATGCATCGCCTCTGGTTTCGCCGGGGGCTTGATCGCCGCTGTAGGTGTAGACCGGCCTTTGGTTGTATGCCCAAACATGCAACGCGCCATCTATTTCTTCTGTTGCATGTCTACCTGTGTTCGGATCGATCAACATCACAGACCATAGACTACTGTCGCTCTTGGCATCAGCGTCCGCGATAACATAGGGAAACGTCTCTCGGCACACCTCAGGGTCACCATTACCACATATCGCCAGACGATAATCCTGGGCTGCGTCCGGGTGATCGCAAGCGAGCTGCGCAGCGGAGTCGTCGTGGCAGTTGTAAAGGTAAATCGTTCTGCCACGGCTGTCCGCCAGAACCTGACCACCAAAAGCGCCGTCTTGCACGGTGAACTCATCAGGTGGAGTCACCGCGCGTTGCGTGTAAACATTATTCCAACCCGGCACATCGCTGCCGTCGAAGCTGCGGGTTCGAATATCGTTGTTATGGGTATAAAGCGGCCTGGACCTGAAAGCCCATTGATTAATTCCCGAGGGGTGTTTGATGATCGCCCAGTCATCGCTGGCTGTTGCAAACTGCGGTGCACGAACAGGAGTCCAGCTGTTTAAACATTCTCCAACACAATTGGAGACACCAGGTTCATCTCCGTCCCAACTGTATACCGAGTACTCATCTTCATTCACCAGCAGTCGCCCGGTGCTACTGGTCAGGATTTGAAACCCAGGAGGGATATCGGGTAGTGGCCCCGCTGGCACACGGGTGACCCCGCCATCACCGCCCGATCTTATTTTTGTGCCGCCCAGTACGTCCCCTGCCTTCTTATCCAGATGAGAGGTATACAGGGGAAATCCATCATAGGCCCATTGCTTTGAGCCATCGGCTCGTTCGGTAAGGTTCCATTTTCCCACTTCCACTGCATCATCGGATGCAAGTACCGGCGGCCAAACCTGGGAACAGCTCACACCCTGGTCAGCATAGGGCAGAAGCAAACCGCCTGGGTACGGACTCATGAAGCCAACTTCTGTGCGAAGAATTTCGTCCGTACAATTGGAAGGTCCATCTTTCCTGTCTCCAGTTGAACCGTTACGCAGCGCTCTCAGCGGCCACCTGTACAATGTGCGTCCCTGGGCATCGGCGTACACGGGACCATCCAGAGCAGTCGCCACCACCTGAATACCTGGCGGCAATTCTTCTTCAAAGTAGGATTCCCGTGCGTCACTGTCTGCAGATTGCCAGTACATTGTTTCGCCTGGCGTGTCGGCAGCAGCGATTGGTGTGATCACAACAAACGCACTGGCAGCAATAACAGTCAGGAAGGTAGTTAGACGCATACTAATGCGATTCTTGAACTGCACAATTTGCTTCGCTTTCTCGCACTTAGACCAGCACATCGCTAATCACTTCAGAAGACTCGTTGCTCAATGTGCCCCACGATGGCGTGTCCACGCCCATCAATCTAAGAGCTGTATAACCCACCTGGGCAACTGAGTTACCGTTCAAATCGACATGGTGGCCGGTTTCGACCTGGCCACCTGCGCGACCAGCAAGAAATACGGACATACCATCAATGGAATGGGTCCGTGCGTAACCCACGTCGGTCGTTCCAAGAATCAGGACATTATCGAGCAGTGTGCCGTCGCCTTCAGGAATGTTTTTGAACACTTCCACAAAATCCACCCAGGACTCCATTGCACGTCGGGTGAAATAGGAAGCGTTCTCCTGGTAACCAAGCTCCTCATGAACAGGCTCTTCGTGTGTGCAGGTATGGTGCGGCTTGTCATAACCTGGTCTGATGGTGGACGC
The DNA here is from genome assembly GCA_965227685.1 of uncultured Pseudohongiella sp. Taxonomy (GTDB): domain Bacteria; phylum Pseudomonadota; class Gammaproteobacteria; order Pseudomonadales; family Pseudohongiellaceae; genus UBA9145. The sequence continues at coordinate 2,120,355 of CBDDGA010000002.1, forward strand.
AAACGCCGCCGAATAGGTCATGTTGAAAACACGGGTTTGATCGCAGGCAACTGCCATGGCCATCAGTTCGGCCATCATTTGATGACGAAGCTTGAGCGATTCTGTTGACTGGTCCATGGCCACATCAACCGGCGCCTGACCCGGTGGCACGCAACTCGCAATCGGTTCGGGCTTGGTGAGACGTTGATCAAACTGCCGCTCTAACTGACGCAAACCCGTAAAATACTGATCGAGCCGCTCCCGATCTGCAACACCCACCGTCTGCATCAGTGAGCGTTCCTGATCCATGATACCGGACAGCACGCTGCGGCGAGCGATCACTTGTGGATTCTGCTCGAATTCATCTGCATTCGGATCCTGAAAGTCGACTCCAAACAAACGTTTGTAAAAAGACAGGGGTGACCACTCCGGGGCATTGGGCGTGGAGGCGTTATAGTAACTGTAAGTGTCACGCGCATCGGCAGTCGCTGTCGCGGTCAGGTTGTTAAAGCGTGTAGCGCCACCAATCTGCTTGGCGATCGTTAAGTCGATGGTTTCTGACAACCCTGAACCGGCCGCTGGTGCAATGCCCGTTCTCGAAACCACCCAGCCAGTGTAGTGGTTTCGATTCGGGGACGCGTCGGGAAAGGCGTTTGCGTTGGTGAACAGATTGACGTCATCTTGTATTGGCGCCCAGGAGGCGAGCTCTTCGGGCAATTCGTAATTGCGCCCTGTCTGCTGAGGCACAAACAACTTTCCAGTACCACCAAGGCCATAGCCCCAGGTGCCGAAACGCACGGGCATCGGTGCCCCCTGTGCCAATGCAGTGCCATTGTCATTTAGAAAGTAGTCAAGCAAAGGAAGCGCTACCGTCACTCCTACACCCTTCACCATTCCTTTCAGTACTCGTCTTCTGTCCCACTTGCTCACGACGACTCTCCCGCCTTTCTCTTACATCACAATTCTTATTGGGTTCTTCTTTATTTATGGCTCTTCTTATTTATTCGTTCTTCTAACCTTCTTATGCACTCGGGCTTTGGATCAGCGAGAAGGCCTTGCTCAGTGCGATTGTGCGCAATAGTTTTCGCAGCTGGTAACCCTCAGCCGCAAATTCCTCATTAAAGTAGCTCAGTGCGGCGCGGGCATCATTATCGGGCGGCCCGCCGGTGGCGTAACTGTAAACACGCCGCACAAGACAACGAGGTAATTCCGGGTTCTGGCTAAGCGCTTCACCCAATTCAATGGCACCATCGAACTCAAAGCCATCCAGACCGCCAGTGGCATCAATTGTTGCGCCATTTTCCGTCAGCCGGTAAGCACCCGCTCCGTCAAACTGCTCTAACGATAATCCAATTGGATCGGTAATCCTATGGCAGCCTGCGCAGGAAGGTGTTTCCAGGTGCACGGCTACCCGTTCGCGCTGGGTCGGGTAGTCTGCATCGGGGTTTGTCAGAACAGAAAAATCGATTCCTGGAGGTGGTTCAGGAACTGTCTGGCACAGGAACCGCTCCCGCAGCGCCATACCCCGTAGCGTTACAGAACTGCGGCCAGGGTGAGAAGTCAGCGCCAGAAAACTCACCTGGGTAAGCAGACCCGCGCGCGGACTATCCTCTGCAAATGTATAAGGAGTCCAACCAGGTTGTGCGGGCACACCATATAAAATGGCCAGGGCTGGAGACATAAAGGTGGAACGTGATGTAAACAGATCACGGTAGTCATTGCCCTGATTGAGTGTGTGATCGATGATCGTGCGCAGGGTTTGCTCACGCGCATCCTGTGCGGTCACGCTGGTGAATTCTGGATAAATCGTTGGATCTTTGGCCAGCGTCTTGAACTCATCGAAGACCAGCATGTCATCGAAGAAGGCCCTCATGCCATCTACCAGGCGCGGGCTCTCTAACATTCTGTCTACGGCTCGCTCAACACCACCGGGAGACTGCAGGTCTCCGCTTTCGGCTGCCGCCAGTAATTCATCATCGGGACTCGCATTCCAAAGGAAAAAACTTAACCGTGAGGCAAGTGAGTAACCATCGAGGCGTAATTGCTCGGGATTGTCAGGGTCGGGTTCGGCGCTCTCTATAATGAAAAGCACTTCGGGATGGAGCAGCAGTCCTTCGAGTACAACTTCGAGGCCGGCGTAGAACCCATCCAGTTCCTCGCCATCTGACTCCTCACCATTCAATTCCTGGGCAGCATCGCTGGCGTATTCAACGTAAGTCGCAACTTCTTCATCGGTCAACGCGCGTCTGAACAACAGACGGCCTACTCTCGAGACAAACTGCGTCGCACAAGCGCGATCTGGCCCATCAACCGACTCAGGTCGACAGCCAATCAGGTACTGACGATTCTCAACATCCATCACCTGCCTGGCTACGCTGGAAGCAACGCTCTGGATAGTCTGGACCTGCCCGCCGCTGACACCGGCGGTGGCCAAACTGTTCGCGAGCAAGCCTTCATTGCGCGCCACTGGCGCAAACTGCACCTCCGCGTCAATGCCAGGGCCAAAGATATAGGACAAGGAATTGCTGTACTGTTCGGCGGTAATTAATTTGGTGAGAGCCGGGGTTCCAGCGCTTTCGGGCTCAGGATCGGGATCTGACGGAGAGCAGGCAACAAGCGCAGAGAGGGCTAACAAGCCCAAAGCACCCTTTGCAATCGCGCGTAATACGCCGCGAGAACACTGTTCACATCGCCCTATCGAATACTCCATAACCGATCTCTTATTCTTATCCCTGGTTAGAAGGCTAAATTTACCATGAACCGGGGCGAGTTAGAGCAAGCGGTAACCACTGGATTTGGTCGATTCAGCGAATCCAGCGGCTCGGAAAAAGGCTGTGGCGGTATGGAGAGAATAGAGGAATTGGCGTGTTTCCTGGAAAAGAGTTCAGCTAGCGCTGCTCAGCAACCTGCCCTGGGGTAACTGCTCCTGCCTCATGTCCCCAGCTCGCGCGGATAAAGCTCAGTAGAGCCGCCACCTGATCGTCTTCCAGAATATTGTCGAATGGCTCCATGCGTATCCATGTCCTCGACGCCCATTCGTCCGATGGCGAAATATGGGGAGTTTGAGCCCCGTATAAGGTGATGTTAATCAGGGATGTCGGATCAACGTCCAGCACCACAGGACTACCAATCAGTGGTGGGCCCTGCTCTGGCGATCCTTCTCCTGTTGGCAAATGGCAACTGCCGCAATGAATGTCGTACTGAATCGAACCAGCGCGCAACACATCGTCAGATGCTGGCTCTCCGCCGTCTACAGAATTAGCCGGCAAGCTTTTCAGGTACACGGCCATCGCACGCACGTCTTCTCTCGACAAATGACTAGTGCTATTCACGATTACTTCGTTCATCGGCCCGAATACGCCGGCACGATGACTAACGCCGAGTTTCAGATAATCCGTCACGTCGTCGACAGTCCACATTGCAAGACCACTATCTGCCGAAGTGAGGTTTGGCGCTGACCATGCCGACAGCTTTCCCTCGACGCGGGTCATATAAGTTCCACCAGTCATTGCAAGACTGGTATCCGTTGCACCCAGAAAACCCCGCGGCGTATGGCACATGCTGCAGTGACCCAGACCTTCGACCAAATAGGCACCGCGGTTCCACTCTGCCGATTGCGACGGCTCCGGTTCGAAAGGAGTATCGTCGTGGTTCATCATGTTCCACAGACCCATGGCCCAGCGCTGACTGTACGGAAAGCCAAGCTCATTCTCCGGCGGTGTGTAGGATACGGGCGCGATGGTTTTGAGGTAGGCGTAAATAGCCGCGATGTCCTCGTCACTGACTTTCGCAAAGGAAGTGTATGGGAAAACAGGATAGAGGTTTGTACCGTCCGGTGCTTCGCCATACCTCATCGCGTGGGCAAAATCTTCAAGACTCCACTGACCAATGCCAGTTGCCGCATCGGACGTAATGTTAGTCGAATAGATCTTCCCATAAGGTGTTTCAAACTCGAGCCCACCTGCAAAAGGAGCATTGTCGCCATTGGTATGACAGCTCATGCAGTTGCCCGCCGCAGCCAGGTATTCGCCTCTTTGTTCTAACTCTGTTTGTTCTGTTTCTAACAAGCTAGCGGCGCTCTCGGAAGAGCTAGCCGCGCTGGTCGCATTTGATAAAGCCACTACGCCAGCAGAAAGAACCATATAAATGGACAAGCGAAGTCTGAATGCCAATGCGAGCCGGCTTGACCCGCAGCATCTGAGTTGAAACATCATTTTGTTTGCACCGATAGTCTTCGAAGGGATTCCATCTACAATAATTAAGTCACAACGCTAGCGACCGGCTGCAGCTCTGCCCAATCGCATGACTTCGTTTGCCTCGGGGCCATACACCAGTAAACCAAGAAAACCCTCGCTTACCCGGCGCGCTACTGATTCAGTATTAGCGGTAATCATATCCGCCATTCCTACACGCTTACTATGGGCCAGAACCTCGAGATTCATTTTCTCGGCAGTCTCTCGGTCGCCATCCAAGGCGCGAGTCAGACTGCCGATTCCGCAGGCCAACGCACTGTAGTTTGGAATATTGGCAATTTCCTCAAGCTCAGTAAACACATCGGGTGTTTCGAGCATGAGCATTACAACAAAGTCACCATCCGGGTTAGCAGGGGACCACACGTTGACGCCTTCGAAGAAGGAAACTGCGGTGCGCGCCTCCTCGGCACTGCGCACATGGGGAAACACCACGCCATCCGCCCCCATGGCAAGGAGCTCTTTGACTCGTTCCCGCGAAGTCTCCACACCGGCTTCTGACATAGGTGGAATACGAACCAATAGATCCATCGCAGAGCCTTCAGCGCCACTTCGCAGGCCCTCTGACAGATCAAGTGCGGAGTTCAGGTTGTAGTCTTGTTCCAGATTCAGAAAGGCATAGTCCAGTAGTGGATTAGCGGCGAGATCGCGTCCTGTCTCAACAGTAAAAGGGACTCCTGTCACATATTGGCCAAAGGCCGTTTGTCCTGCCTGCCATAGGTCAATCAAGCCCTCAGGGGAATCGGGTACGCTAGTTTGCGCATAAACGATAGAGCGATCTGCGATTTGAGATCCCATGGCTAACAGAACCAGCACGAAAGTACCGTTAATCAACTTACGGTAAAGGGGCGGAGTTGAAAATTGAATTTTTCCGAACAGTTTGCCCATTTTGGCTTCCTGCTTTTTTATAAATAAATTTGATGAGAGAGTCTAGCATAGCGAGCTTACTGACAAGTTAACTTTTGCTATTTCAAGAATACTACTGTTTAGCACCCTCTATATACCTACTGCCGATTCTAATGACGCAATAGTAAGCAGTCCGAAATATCGATAGATGCCAGCTGACACCAGATAACCATACAACGAGTTCAAGACGCAGAAATTCAAATGCAAACGATAGGGAAGCAGACAAAAAAATAGGGGGCAACTTTCGTCACCCCCTACCCTCCATTTAAACTAAGTTATGTTTTAGGCAAGGAATTAACTCCCAGTTAACAGCAGAATGTGCTCACTATTTACTGGTAGTTTTCCTCTACAATGTAAATTGCTCATTGTATTTCCTCCTTAAACAATTAGCTTTAGGAGTCTCCTTAAATGTCGGTCAAAATCAAAAAAGAAACGCAGAGTGCCTTAATCAAGCAAAAACTGTATCTTTCTGACCACCTAAACTAAGTGGTGTAGCCACCTACTCACAACTGCAATAGTCAGCTTTCAGAAACCTCGATGACCCCTCTCGATTGCTCGCGATTTCTCCTCAATCTCTACGCATCCCATACAGCAAGACAACAACCGCGATACGATGAATGTAGATCGCCAACTCCACAAACAAAGAATCTTTACCAGCTAAATAGGATTAATTGACTTAAACCATTTATTAATCTGCGAAGAAACACATTTGAGGTAAGCCTCAATTGCTTTGTTAAGCGCCTCGACAAGCTTTACTTTCTTAGCCTCAAGGAGCTGAAGTTTCGCTCTGGCTTTATTGTATTTCTGGAACAACTCAAACTGCCTTTTCGTCCACCGCTCCAGATTTTTCTTCCATGCAGCTTTCTGTCTCCGATCACTTTCCGGAAATTCCTGCACCCATCTTGAGAGAGCGGCTTTGATTTTTCCCCAGGAAGCACCAGGCTTTCCAGTGCTTGAAATTATTTTCTGTAAGCTGGCTTTCAATCTTCGCTTCCTTGCTGGCCTTTGTTGACGATACGCTTGTGTATTCTGCATTTCCGACCAAATGCGACTTAACTGAAACTTAATCTGTCCAATCTGGTCAAAAAATGCTTTCTCTGTTTTTCGAAAGTTTTTTAACTCCTTTTTTATATCAGATTCTATTATCTGTACGCGAGAAACTGCTGTATCTACTCTTAGTTCCTGAATTGAACAATCTTTGGCCATGAGTTTTCTCCTGTTTTTATTCTAACCCTATGGTTCAGACTTTACGGACAACTGCAATGTTGCAGATTAGGATTCGTTACATCCCGAAAAGCGAAGGTACTCGTTATTCTTTTCACTTACGGGAAATCGCTCTAGCTTAATTGCCGCCACGCAATCCTCTGGCAAAATCTTCGGCCCATGACGGAATTCCCAACCCCTGTCTGACTCGATCAGTGATATCGTCTTTGATCTTATCGATTGCCTCATTGAATGTGGCGGTAATAGCCTGTTCTAATGCCCTTTTAATTGCATCTTCGAAGTTATCGGTCACCGAGCCACGCAGATGGGAAGAGTAGTCGAGATACAACCAACGCAGAAAATAGTTACTTCCCGGTGGAACAACCACCGTGTTAATTAAATCCACAGGATAGATTTCCTGCCGATGGTAAGGCAGGTGTCCAACTCCGTCCGGGCCTGCCAGGGCGATAAACTTGACGTGTCTCTCCCAGCTAATCTCAAGAGTTCTGTCGGTGGCTGTAGGCAGTTTAGTGGCGGTTCTCTGTAAGCCACCTCTGTCACCAATCCGTTCGAGATCCTCGTAGAGTTGGCGAGCCGCCCCGGCTGCCTGTTGTGGTGTAACACCTGAAAGTCCACTAACCTGGAGATTGCCTGAGATTAATCTGCCAAACACATCACCCGGTTGTGAAAGCGCATCACGAACCAACTGCAATAACTGATTTACCGTGGCAACCAGATCTAGCGCCAGCTCCAGCGACTGAATAGTTCTGACATTAAGAGCGTTGGTTAGATCGTAGGAGGTGTCTTCAGCTCTACGGCATTTACTCAGGAAGAAACGCTGGGGCCTGTCAATCTGACCTGAGTACATCCACAACTCTTTGACTTCACCTGTCAGTGAGTAGGTGCCGGATAAATTGAGATTATTTACAAATGCTTCGGCGACGTTGCTACCAAAACTTGTTAGACCCGCGATACCGAGCCTGCCTAAAGTCGCCGTTACTATGGCGTCCAGAGCGCGACCTATCACCGCTTTAAGCGCCTCACTGAAGTCGACTTGTACGTCTCCTGATCGTCCGCAAACATGCTTACCATAACGGTTTATATTGTCTGGCGTGACGGTTGGCCCACCCAGCCCCAGTGGATGATCAGTTGTACCGAAGATTCTAGTTTGAATTTCCCTTACTTCGTCCGAGCCATCTCGTAGTCGCCCCCTGCTGCGACGTAATGCATCTTCGATTTCCTGTAAGAAACGAAGCCATGCCAGCAACCGCATGATTAAGCATAGATAGCGTAGGCCGAGAAGCGGATTTCGTGGGTCCATGACTCCAAACAAAATCCTCGCCAGATCTTCCAGGTCCAAGCCACCCAGAGGATCCTGCGGACGTACTCCCGTGGTGCCTGGAATTTTGGGAGTCAGGATATCGGCCAGAACAGGCAGCTGCATGGACACAGGCATCATCGAGTGCATAGCAACGTACTGATCGCTTGTTTCCGCATCGATAATTGGAAGATCAAATTCCGGCGCCTTGTCTGCAGGCTCTACCTGATATTTTTGAAACTCAATTTCAATTGCCTTGAGGAAGTTGTTTCGAGAATCAAGATCCTGTTGAAAGTCGTCCTCAATAACCACGTCCAGGCCCGACATACCTGGAGAATCTTCCCCCCGATCAACGCATCGGCATGTGTACAGGAGCGTGGCCTGATGCTCCACCGGACCCGGTCCCAGATCTTCCCATTCTTCCGCCGGTGCCCCGGGTGCGCCCGCAAATACATGACAAGTACCGGAACACCTGTCCGTGGAGGCGCAACTTACCATATTGGTTTTGGGGTCAATATCAGGGACATTGCAGTCAATATCCTGGTAAGTCTTGAGGGTTATCTTGTCTCCAGGTACAGGCATGGCTAACTCCTTATTCTTATTAGTTAATGAGCATGCGGAATCACAAAATAGACATCGGAGTTATCAGGTTACTGTGATCATTAACAAAAAGCCACAGTTATGACGGGAACCCATCTAATTCATCCAGATCTTTGATTCACCGGGTGTGTTTGTCATTCCTGAGAATAGGAAAACCGTGAATCAAAAGGTCTAAGTCCTTTGATTGCGACAACTGTCTCAATAGGAAACGATCGAAAATCAAATTCGATGTCCCGGCAATATCCATTTAGACTGGCAAAATCACAGTGACTCGATTACCTGCAAACTAATGACTGACCCCAGTGCCACCTCTCTTGCCCCTATCATCATCACGCTGGCCCTTTCTCTCTACACACGAAACGTCATCATTGGTTTATTTAGTGGCGTCTTTGCCGGCGTTCTCATGATTCATGGCATCAACCCCCTGACTGGCATGAGCACCATGGTAATTGAACACATCGTGCCAGAACTCACGGATTCCTATAACGCTGGTGTGCTGGTATTGCTGGCGTTCATTGGTGGATTTGTTGCCCTCATGGAACAGAGTGGAGGCGGCACAGCGTTTGCGCAATCCATTAATGAATGGGTGAAGACCAGGGTTCAGGCGCAGCTCGCTGCCTGGATGGGCGGTATTGCAATCTTTTTTTCTGATCTGGGGACGCCACTCATCATTGGGCCGATCTTTCGTCCGCTTACTGACCGTCTGAAAATATCTCGCCAGAAACTGGCCTACATCATCGATTCGACGTCTTCTCCAATTGCTATTCTCGTACCGTTTATTGGTTGGGGTGTCTACATCATGAGCCTGATGAGTCAGGAATTTACTGTTCTCGATATGGATGAGAATGAATTCTCCGCCTTTATGCGAACAATTCCTTTTCAATTCTACGCCTGGCTTGCATTGTCTCTGGTGCCCTTACTGACCTTATTGAAATTTGATTTTGGCTCGATGCACGCAGCCGAAATAGAAGCCCGGGCGCAATCCACTGCAGTTGACTCACAGGCAAATACAGAAAATTCAAGAGTCCAGATTCAGGCATTCTCTCACCCCAACGCTAAGCCCATACTAGTGTGGGCACCTTTAGCTGTTCTCGCTGTCATCCTTTGCATATTACTGGTACCTCTGGGCTTTCCGACTCAGCAAGTGTCCGGTTCGGCTTTTCGGGCAGGACTGTCCACGGCGTATTTTGGTGCTGCCACCTTACTTATTATGTTAATGGCAACTCTACGAGTGAGGCCTGTGCTTGAGAGCATTGATATTTATCTAAAGGGAATGGCAGGTATGACACTGGTAGCAGTCACCTTGCTGCTAGCCTGGGCACTCTCTGACATAGGGCGAGAGTTAGGTGCCACTGCTTATGTATCAAGTATTGCCCAGGCCGCCCTGCCATCCTGGCTATTGCCCGGAGTCGTATTTTTGCTGGCGGCAATAATCAGCTTCGCAACAGGATCATCCTGGGGCACGTTCGCCATCATGTTTCCCCTGGTAATTCCAACTGCGCTTGCCGTAGGTGCGCCTTTGTATGTGTCTATGGGAGCGGTACTATCGGGCGGCCTCTTTGGAGATCACAGCTCTCCCATTTCTGAAACCACAATTCTGTCGTCGACAGGCGCTGCCTGTCCCCAGATCGAACACTTCCGCACCCAACTTCCCTATGCCCTCTTTAACGGAGCGCTAAGCTTCGCGGCATTTGTAATTGCTGGACTGACCGGTCTCAGCATTGTACTGATTGGCATACTTGCCTTACAGATCGCGACTATCGTAGTAATTTCGAAGATGAGGTCTGGTTCCTCTTAATACTTGAGTCTCTTCTGGTCAGCGTTAATAATTAAAGTAATCAGATTTCGTGTGCATATGATCAGTAATTTACTCTTCAAACAGCTCTTCGACCAAACCTCCGGCACGTACACCTACCTCATTGCCGACGAGCCAGCTGGCGAGGCCTATTTCATAGATACCGTTTACGAGCAGCACGAACGTGATCTCTCCCTGCTGCGTGAGCTAGAGCTGAATCTTCTCGCCTGTATTGAAACCCATTGCCATGCCGACCACGTCACCGGAGCCTGGTTACTGAAGCACAGCACGGATTGCCAGATCCTTGCCTCGAAAGACGCTGGCATCAGTGGCCTGGATCAAGGACTTGGTGATGGCAACAAGTTAGCTTTCGGAAGTCGGTCCCTCGAAGTCATCGCGACTCCGGGTCATACCGATGGCTGCCTGAGTTTCCTTCTGGACGACAAGTCTATGGTATTTACTGGCGACTCACTTTTGATTCGGGGCTGTGGCCGTACTGACTTCCAGCAAGGCTCTCCTGAACGCTTGTATCACTCGATCAAAGACAAATTATTCCAGTTACCGGATAGTTGCGTGGTCTATCCCGGGCATGACTATTCGGGCCGCACCGCCAGCAGCATCGGTGAAGAAAAACGTTTGAATCCACGCATCGGTGGCGAAGCTAATGAGAATGACTTCATCGGCTTTCTCGAAAACATGCAGCTACCCCATCCCAAGTTTATCGATAGTGCGGTGCCCGCCAATCTCAAAGCTGGCCGTCCCGCCGATGATGAACTACCACAGCAGGCGGACTGGGCACCTGTGGTAACTACTTACAGTGGTGTATTGGAAGTTTCACCCCAATGGGTGGCCAGTCACAGAAATAGAGTTCATATTCTGGATGTCAGAACAGAAGCAGAAATCGATGAAGAAACAACCTGTATCGAAGGCGCTCAATTCATACCCATCCATCAATTGAGAGATCGACTCGACGAAGTACCAAAGGACAAACCGGTGATGACTGTTTGCCGATCCGGCAAACGTTCGGTGCTGGCTTTCAATGTGCTGCGCAAAGCAGGATGGGAGCAGGTAGCCAATATTAATGGTGGCCTGTTGCGCTGGCAGGAAGAAGGTTTACCAATTGTTGACCCCCATTGAGCACACCGAAACAGATTTTCTTCCTGACATCATCAGTGTCCTCTAGAGCTTGTCATCATAAACTTCTCTGCCCTGTGGATAGTTCAAGTAAGTAGAGCTTATAGCGTGTCAATATTGGACTTCGGGAAATTGCGGCTGCCAGCTGAAGTGCTCAACCGGCAGCCACCTGGTGACCTTACACCGTAGCCAGCAATGACTGGCCAGGCATCATCAAGTCTGGATTGACCCGATTGTGGAACAGCTCGGTGTCCACTATGGTGATGATTGTCAGCGCTACCATAATGACCGAGATGATCACGCCCGCGACAATGATGGCGATCAAACCTAAGGCCAGTACAACTACGATACCGACAGTGAGAGCTGTGCCAATAGTTCCCGCAGCGGCTACAACGCCGACTATAACTCCGATTACGGCGGCCACCGCTACAATCAATCCAACTTCCACCCCAAGGGCTTCGGCGATCATAACGATAACGTCTTTGGCGTCTCCATCCACCGCCTTGTGGGATTTATTATCCACCGACAATGAGAATTTTTCAGCGATGCCGGGGTAAATCTCATTGATCTGAGGGTTAATAACAACAGCATGAAGAACTTCTTCCCATTTCTGCGGAGATAGTGTCCTCAGTCCATTGATCTCTGAAGGACTGCGTTCTGCGATCGCATTGCCTGTAGCTTCAACCAGGTTCAATCCCTGGGATGAAATCGAACGCAACACTTCGTTGGCTTCCCAAAAATCATTGCCTACAGCATCCAGAATCTTCTTCATATCACTGCAACTGGGCTTGTCGGTGGGATGATTCTTCAGTAACCACTCTATACCTGCCTTGGTAATACCGTATTCAAGCAGACAAAAAACTCCCGGTGGCAACACGTTCACATGCTTACCGAACGATTCGCACTCCTGGTGGACACCGAATGGAAAATCGTAAACCGGGTGGCACACCTTCACTTCCACACCTAATTCTCCCGTGTAGGAATCTATTCCTACAGAGACCGAAGCGGAAAAGTCGGCGACACTCCCCGTATCAAAACTAATGGAAGGATTGCTCACAGAAAGTACAGCTTCCCAGGAGTACTCAAGCACTTTAAAATCAAGCTCAACTTTAATTTTGAGACCACCGTCAACCAGTTCTGCCTCAAGGTCCACTGGACCCACTGATATATCGACCATTTTATTCACCTCTATGTTCTGTTGTTGATTTATAAACTAACTCCTGAACAGTTGATGTCGTTCAGGTAAGAGTTATGATAGGAAGCAAGCTGTTAGCCAAACATCCGCGATTCGGGTGAAAGAGGTTCACCCGATGGGGTGAGAAAACGATAGAAGCAGGCAGACTGAAGAAACAGTAGCAAGACAATAAGGACAAGAGAAACAATAGAAGAAACAACTAGACAAGAACAACAATACTGCAATCACAAGACATCGTAGAAAGCCCATAACATGGATATGAAAGCCACACTTTCCAGCCTCACTGCCAGGCAGAATGAAATTTTAATATTCATGACTAAAGGTTGTTCGAACAAGGAAATCGCACAACTGCTGGGCTTGACTGAAAATACAGTCAAAACTCATGCAGCAGCCATTTTCGAAAGATTACAGGTCAGCAACAGAACTGAAGCGTCCGTACTTTACAAAATGGCTACGGAGTCGCAAGCTGCTGAATCAAAACAAGCGGAAGGCAAACTCAAACTCTCCATATTCAATGACGGATACCGGGCGCAGGGCAAAGCAGAAGAACTAGTTCAGTTGTGCGAATCTCTAACCCGCAAAATCGCCTTACAGATGATTCTGTGGGAAGTCATCGAAGTTTCTATTGATGTTGAGGAGGATGGCGAGGCTGCGTCAGATATTCCTCCTGCAAATGTTTTTAGTCTCAAGCTTGAGCCCTCCATTCCGGAGCAGGTTGTCATACTATCCCTGATTGAATTCCGCAGTGTGGAAAACCGCAGCAAACTGCTGCTGCAAGTTAAGTTCGATACTCGTGCTCTGGATCAGCAAGGTTTTTTACAACAAACCATCAAATTATTTGATGTTCTTATGCAGAGCGCCACCGATGCTGATGCCGGCCCGGAATACCGGCTCATTTATCAGGCAATACACGAAGCCTGGAGCCATGACATCGACAAGCAGTTGAATAGCCTCTCTATCTGCGACACTTTGATAAGCCGCTACGGTAAATGGTCGGTTCCCTACTCCCTGCGCTCGATGGTGCTCTACAAAGCGCTTGTGTACGGTTACCTTACCGATTCGTCTGAGAATCTGGCCAAACTCAGCCATGGTGCCCGGGAGGCCTTAAAACTGAATGGTTCCAGTTGCTACTCGCACTACGCCTTCGCTAATTTCTGTCTGATATCCTCAAATCCCGAGCTGGCCGAACAGCATTTGCTGAAAGCCCTGGAGATTAATCCTGCTCTGCACCGAGCCGTGATGTTGCTGGGTCAGGTTCAGGCTTTCAATGGCAAGCTGGAAACCGGGCTGCAAACTCTGGAGTTGTACCTGGCTGATTTTCCCGATCTGGAGCTTACTGGAACCTGCTATTCAGTGCTGGCTGTCATTCACTACTGTCTGGGCAATCTCAAGGACAGCGAAAAGATGGCCAATATCTCGCTGCTCTATACCGACAGTGCGAAAACCCCTGTCAGACTAATTCAGTTGAGCATTGCAAACCGGCTGGGTAGCGACAGTAAAGTGCAACACATCCTTCTGGAATTGAGCAAGCAGCAAAATGCCGAAAAAGATATTCGCAACGCACTGTTAATGGCCCATCGCATAGTTCCTCCGGCCTTTCGCGAGCTGTTCTTTTCAAGCCTGGAAAACGCAGGACTAGAGTTACCTCACCTGAACGGGTGATGGATGCAACACCTGCCAATCAGTAAAGTTGTCTCAAACCCATCAACCCGGAAGCTAAACCATGGCAACTATTAATGATCTGGAACCAGGCGACATTCTGGTCATGCAAGGACCACAGGGATGGTCCTGGAATACACTCAATATCGATGGTCTGCTAATCAAAGCGATCATGTATTTGACCGACTCCGACGTCTGTCATGGCGCTATCTACCACGGCATGAACAAAGATATTCCCTGTCTGGTGGACGATGGGTCAGACGGTGTGGCACTACATCAGATGCAGTTTGACAGCACAAAGGAAGAAGATCTCTGGTATGTCAGAAGGCTGGATCCCCCACAGGATATGACCCCGGTTTTGCAACGATCAGATCAATACCTGAAACCCACAAAAACTGCCTATGACTGGCCGCTGTTGTTTATGGTCGGAATGTTACTGATATTCAGGCGCATCACACCTGATAGTCAATTCGATGAAGGTCTGCTTGACCTTCTAAAAGCGATTGTTCTGGAAATCGACAATTACAGCAAAAAGAAAGGTGTGGATGAGTTTATCTGCTCCCAGTTTGTTGCCACCTGTTTCAGTGAAGCTGGTAGCGCTTACGCACTGCAGGTACACAACGGTGATCTGGAGGGCAAAAGCCTGTTGCAATCGCTCATAGATCAATCAGCAGGGCTTACCCTTGATGGCAACTTAAAAAGTGAAGCCCCTTATGATGAAGATCAATGGAACACTCTGCTTAAAGGTATCGTGAGCACACCAATGACGGAGCAACGAGATACCCGCGAACTGACTGCCGCTGATTTCACAATTGTGCAAGTCTTTCTCCGCCAGCTTGTTGAGCAGGTCCTCCTGCCAGCGAACAAGATCACTCAGGCTGAAATACAGGACCCGGCGGAACTCACCAGGATAATGCAGCAGGTGCAGGATCAGTTTGTCACACCAGCTGATCTGAAATTGCATTGCCGTAATCTAAGTGATGAGGGCACCTTGAGTTTCCACTATGTAAAAGCAGCTGAAACAACCACCTAACTGGAGAAGAGCAAGAATCAAAGGAAAAAACATAATCGGAGTACTTTGATTCTTGCAATTCAATTGCATGATCTATTCTCTAGCGCATCTCCCTAAGCCTCTGCGCCCTGAACAAGTTGTCCGCCGCCTGAAGAATCTTCAACCTCAACTGCCTGTTATAACCAGGCCTCTCCGCAAGAAAACTCCGTACAGTCGCCGCAGCTGTGGCTGAATTATAATTACCTAGACTCGCCCCCAACCAACGTGCTGGAAAGAATATATCCCCGGTCACCTGAATTTCCTGCAACAGTTCAAGGCTCGGTAGCAAGTAAGATTCCGACACATCTCGTCTTAGTGGATGATGTAGTGCGCGCAGCGCCCCCAGAACCCAGGATTCAATTTCACGATTGGTTTCGTTTCTTAATGAATAGAAGAATTCATCCCGGGTCTGCTGATCTGAATTGAGAGCCGGACTTATCCAGTCAAACCGTCGACGGCGATCATCATTCTCTATCCTGGTCAATTGATCAGCCACAATCTGGTCTGCCTGTTCTGGGAGCTTTATAGCCAGGTTAGTCGCCAACGTGATGTAGTCATTCTCCGATAAAGTGAGACCTTCAATCTCTAATGCTTCCTGCCACACTTCGGACAATCTCTCCAGCGCTTCAATGGAAAGCGCAAAGTCACGGTAGGCATCGAAGTAGATTTTCTTCCTGGCACTGTCTTCGGCGTTGAGCATGGCCTGCCACAGAGACTGTTCAAGACGAACACCATGCAGATTTCGATCAACTTCAGACAACAGCGACCAATAGATAAAATCCATCTGCCTTAGCGCCAGGTTAATCAGCAACTGATTATCTTCCGTTTCTAATAGGGTAATGAGTTCCAGGAGATATTCTTCTGCGCGAATTGACCGCCCTTCCAATAAGTTTTCATACAGCGAAATGAGCAAGCTACCCTTCTGCACTTCATTCAGCGTCTGCCAATCTGCCAGGGTATTCGAATCTGCCGGAAACAAACCATAGCCGTAGCCGTCAGCATTAAACAAAGGATTGGCTGGTCTATTATCTGAGCTTGCAATGGATTCTCTACCGAATTGAGTCTCACTCCCGCGGCTGTAAACATTAACCGCTATCCATTCGTCCTCAGTGTTAGTTGCTACCGAAAAACTCTGCGGCCAAACCCGGTTCTGTCCAGCCGGATCATCTTGCCGCAGACTTGGAACCGTTGTGAGCGATAAAGCATTGAAATGAGGTCGCCCCGGCGTATTGACCCACACCTCACTCCAGCTGGTGAGATCAGTTTCCGTCTTACGATCAAGAATCGCGATCAACTCGGGCCAGGTGGCATTGGAAAAAGCGAAGTCGTTGAGATATTCCTGCATACCTTCCTGAAAAGGTATTTCACCAATGAGCAACTCCAATTGCCGCATCATGATGGGCGCTTTGTTATAAATGATATTCCCGTAGAGCGTACCTGCTTCGTTTAAATTAGGCAGGGCCTGACGAATCGCGTTAGCGCCTTCTGTTCGATCTACAGCGTAGGCACTGGGGTAATGACGAACCAGAAAGTTAAGGTCGTGGTCGATCTCCGGAAAGCTTGGGTTCACCATCTTCGCTGCCATGAAGTTGGCGAATACTTCCTTGGTCCAGACATCGTCGAACCAATCCATGGTGACCAGATCCCCGAACCACATGTGAGCTGTCTCATGGGAGATCAGGCTGGCACGCCCCAGCAGCTGGTTCTGGCTCGGGGACTCATCGAGGAGCAGGCTATCTGCACGGTACTGAATAGCACCGACATGCTCCATACCGCCGTATTGAAAACTGGGAATCAGAGCGAAATCAAATTTCTGAAACGGGTAATCGATCCCGGTATAGTTCTCAAGCCACTCCAGCGCCGCGCCGTGCAGGTCGAAGATAGCATCCACATTGCGCGCAACTTTCTCTGCATCACTCTCTCGATGGAGCATGCTCACAGAACGGCCATGCACCTGTCGTGTGATACGTTCAAACTCGCCTGCTACAAAAGAAAACAAGTAGGAACTGATGGCGTCAGAGCGTTCAAAGCGCAATATCTTGCGATCACCTTGTTGGACAGTTTCCGCCAACGGCCCATTGGAAATGGCGTCCCAGTTTGCAGGCAGGCTGAGCGAGAGATCGTAAGTGGCTTTCAGATTTGGCTGATCGAATAAGGGAAAAGCGGTACGCGCACGATCTGGCACAAACAAGGTGTAGAGGAATTCCGGATTGCGATTTAACGACGAATTCCCAGCCACGAACTCAATAAATATAGAGTTAGCTCCATCTGCTAATTCAGCACTGGGGATAATCAGATGCTCGGCAGCAAATTCATATTCAGAGTTTTCTCCATTCACTTGCACCGACAATACCTTGTCCGGTGATTCGCGAAAATCCAGCACCAGGGGCAGACCGGGTTCCGAAAGATCAAATGAAATACTGTTGCTGCCGAGAATTGGTTCGGTTTGCTCAGCTGGCAAATTCAACTCAAGCCGATAGTTGATATTGCTTGTGGTGGCTTTGCGTTGCTCGGCAAGAGCCTGGGAGACTCCTGTCTCAATAGCAGGAAGCAATCGAGACTGGCCCTGGGCTATGGCTGTAATTGCACAAACAGAAAGCAAGATCAGGAGACGGAAGTATGTCATATCCAGGGTAGTGTACAGTTTCAATGTCAATCGAATCAAAAAGATCAGAGCATTACCCCTGGCTCGAATCATCATCGTCCTCCTTAAAAGAACTTACTCTGCTACACTGCCTCGTATCTAAAGTGACGAACCAACAACTGAATCAAACTTGCGTAACTATTTCACAGCACCCTTCCCATTTTCGCGAAATCTGATCTCTGAGCTATCAGTCATCATCGGCATCGGCGCCTTTGTGGCCTTATTCCTCCTTGTCTTCGAACCCTTCGGCACCGACGACTTCACATCTGAGTACCGCACCGCTTTTTTACTGGGGTACGGTCTCATCATTGCTGCAGTCGGAATCACTTGCCGTTACGGGCTACCGTTGATCAACAACAACTTCTTTGATGATCGCTATTGGACTGTTGGCAAACAAATCCTGTTCATCTTCGCTACATTCGT
Organism: uncultured Pseudohongiella sp.; assembly: GCA_965227685.1. Classification (GTDB taxonomy): domain Bacteria; phylum Pseudomonadota; class Gammaproteobacteria; order Pseudomonadales; family Pseudohongiellaceae; genus UBA9145. The sequence continues at coordinate 2,138,512 of CBDDGA010000002.1, forward strand.
TGTGGCTATCTCTGGCTCTTACATGTATTGGGCCTGGTTCTTTGAGGAGCCGCTGTCACTTATTTCCTGGTGGGGATTTGGTGGCTTTGGACTGGCCATCGGCATTTTTCCCATAGTGGGCCTGATAACCGCCGATTACATCTTCCTGCTTCATAAATATCAGGGTTCAGCCGAGGCTATCAATCCAAAGCTGGGCTTGAATGAAAGTCTGACCCGGACGGAAACTGTATTGTTAGAAGGAGCTAACGAAGGAGAACGGCTGGAGATTGCCAGCGACCAATTGCTGTACCTGCAATCCGCCAGTAACTATGTCGAAATCTTTCATCGGGATGCAGACTCTATTCGAAGCATTGTGTTTCGAGTGCCAATGAAACAGCTGGAAGATGCCTTACCTTCGCCTCCCTGGATTCGTATCCATCGTTCATATCTGGTAAACCTTGAACATGTGCAGCGAGTCAGCGGTAACGCGCAGGGGCATAAGCTCCATATCCCGGACGTGGAGCAAGCCCTACCAGTGGCACGCGGCCGTGCCGATGCTGTTTTAGCGGCTCTGACAAATTCCGGTTCTCCTCTCCGCGGCTCCCAGGCTCTGAAATAATCCTCCCAGTCATCCCTAAACCTTGCTGTTCGCCCCAGTCTCATGGCCCGGCGCGCGCCCTCGCCTACATACTGCACCCATCTTTAGCGAGTGAGGATCACCTGGATGGACAAGAAACTACTGACAGCCGCGCTGGTCTGCGGAGGATTCATACTGGCAGTGACAGGGGCAGATTTCATTTCCTATTGGGGTGATCGGGATAGTCCTGGCTTTCTGATATTTACTTTCTTCAATCGCTTGTTCTGGCTTGCCGGGGTGCCTTCTCTGGTGCTCTGGATCCTCTATCCCTGGAGGCAAATCTGGACAGAACTCGGTATCGCAACCCGGTTACCCGAGGCATTGAAGATTGGATTTCTGGCAACCTCACCCATGCTGGTGGGTTACGCCTTCGCAGCTGACTTCAGGCTTGAGCTTGATCTGGAATCTATCCTGTTTGGCGCCCTGCTGGCTGGAATTGGAGAAGAGGTTTGCTTTCGCGGATTTTTGTTTGGTCAGCTATACCGACGGGTTGGTCTATGGTTTCCAATTGCCGCTGGCAGCAGTGCCCTGATCTTCGGTCTGGCACACATTTATCAGGGCAATAGTGCGACAGAAGCCGCGGGGGTGTTCGCCGTGACACTTGCTGGCGGTGTCTGGTTTAGCTGGCTTTTCATGCGCTGGCGCTTCAATCTCTGGGTACCAATTGTCTTTCACGTACTCATGAATTTGTATTGGAGCGCCTTCAATGTGGGTGAAAATGCGCTGGGAGGATTGGAAGCGAATATCTACCGCGTGGCGGTAATTGCTCTTAGCCTGGTTATTACCATTTGGTGGGGACCACCAAAAGAAAAAAATGGCACTCTATAAATGTGCTAACAACAGGACTCCTGTTGCCAGTTCAGCCAGGTAATAACTGTTGTCGTTCTAAGTGAATCAGGCTGGCGTGCCGTATCCTAACTTTTCTATCCACGGTTCAAGCTGAGGGTAGTACTTTGCCAAATACTTCTCATATTTATGCCAGCGATAAGTGGCCTCTTTATAGATCGGCTGAACAACCTGACTATAGCTGGGAGTGTCTATAACTTTTCTGTTTCTTGCCGTCTCCTGATATCTGAGCAGTGACTCTTCCCATTCCAAATTCAGAAAAGACAATATCGAAGTCACCTCGGTTTCCAGGTCAGCCACCAGATCTTCGTAACGGATAATCTGATAACTCGTGCCATACCGTCTGTGGGAAGAGAAGAATGTCTCCATTGTTAAGCAGTAGAGCTCTACGATCCTGTCCAGGCGGGTCATATTGACCATTGCCTCGTTAGCCCGGAACGACTGCATAAAACAACTCAATACACAGTCCATGGGATGGCGTATGGCCAGAATAAATTTCACCTGCGGAAAAAGTTTGTTAATGAGCGGCACTTCGAGCGCGCTGAGAGGGTATTTATCAATGGTTATCTGGTTCTCGCCGGAAGCATGATACGCTTTGAGAGTGTTACTATAGACAGATCGCAGATTTTCAACTTCTCCTGCATCGAGACTTTCCAGATAGTCGATACTTCTCTCTTCTTGAAGCGCGTCCGAGACCTGATAGATCATATCTTTTTCTTCAACGACGGCTATTTCCGAATGGGTACGCAGAATAGTGTCCAGCAAGGTAGTGCCGGATCGTGGAAAGCCGACCATGAAGCAAATTCCGGAACTGGCTTCCTGGGAAGTTTCATTTGCGGAGTAGCCTGATTCAGTATTTTTCAGTTCCTGCAATTGCGTTTCATATCGTCTGAAATATCCATCGGAGTCTACCGCCTGATAAGGGGCGCTCTGCAGCTCTTCATGATTCATTCTGACGAAAGATTCGAAAGCATCATCAGCTCTGCCTACTGAATCAAGAATTCTTCCTTTCAAATTAAAGAACAGGGCCAATCGTTCTTTAGCGATTTTATTTGGTTTTACTCCGGTGACAATTTCCAGGCTTCGGTCTATATCTTTTGCTCTAAATGCTGCCAGCGCCAAATAGTATTTAACATTGTCTTCGTCGTGGAACGTTTGAAAAGAGTCCTCACTTAACAACTCGCCAAGAGATTCAAGATCATTAGTTTTCTCATAAACTTCACAAAGATTGATAAAGCAGCGAATGTAATTCGGATCAATTCTCAAAGCCTGCTGGTAACTAGCGATGGAATCCTGGAAGTTCTCTTGAGCCCGATGCGCGTTGCCGAGATTATTAAATGCCTCGGCATAATCTGGATTAATTGCAATCGCTTCGTGATAACTGGCAATCGCTTCGTCATTCTTCTCCAGCTGTTGCAGCGCTACACCCTGATTGCAGTAAGTCTCAGCGCTGTCGGGATTCCTGGCGATAGCGTTCCGGAAACTCGCCAGCGATTCCTCATGTTCGCCGGACATCAGGAGTGCAATACCCAGATTATTATAGGCGTCGGCAAAATCAGGATTGATGGCAACTGCATTCCTGTAGCTGGTTACGGCTTCACCAATTCTCCCTTGTTGCTGATACACCAGAGCCATCTGGTAACTGGCTTCGAAGTAATCCGGCTTTAAAGTCAGCGCCTGCTGGAAACTTCCTATCGCCTTGTCGAATTCCCCAAGTGAGCTGTAGGCGTTGGCCAGGTTGAAGTGGATCTCCGCAGAACCTGGATCTATAGCAAGTGCCTTCCTGTAGCAATTAACCGCCTGATCGAATCGCCCCAGGCTCGCATACACACCCCCCTGAAAGTTGGGTATAGCCAGACTGGCCGGGTATATCTTCTGCAGCCGCGCACTATTTTCGAGAGCTTCCTGATAGCGCTGTTGATGCAGAAGCATCATCAGTTCCCTCAGCAGTTGCTGGGAAATTTCTTTCTTTCGGGTATGTCTCTTCGCTTGCGATTGTTGAAGCGCCTGGATTCCGGCTATTGCCTGTTTATTTTGCGGATAGCTTGCCAGGATATCCTGGTAATGTTGCAGAGCCTGGTCTATTTCGCCCTTTTTGGCGAAGGTCTGCGCTTTGCGAAGCATGGGACTTACTGAAGCAGGCATGGTATGGCTGGAACTCTACTCTCGTTCAAGGGGATTCTAGTAGTATAGACACCCTGCCTGAACCTGCCTGTCGGAGTTTTGGCTTAGCGGCTTAATTGTGAGAAAGAGTGAGAAGGAAGGAACAAGTCGAATACTGCAGCAATTACCATAGAGAGCTAGCAGACTAGGCGATCTTCTCCTGGGCCTCAGCAGGAATGACATGGGGCTGTTCGGGCACACTGTATTCCAGGCTTTCTTCCCTTGAATAGAACACAATCCCTCTACCCTTTAGGAAATCAAGCTGGCCATCCAGCTCTTTTAACTCGATCCAGCTTTCTTCAGCCTGGAAAGATTCTGACTCAACCACGGCATCCAGCTCATCAAGGAAAGAGTCATCGAGAAAATCCAGCTCGGCCTTGAGAGTTTCCCGGCTGGTGTCACTGGAATCTGCTTCTTTACTGGAAGTCTGCTGTTTGGAGATGTCCACATAAGCTCGCTGCCAGTTCGGCATATCGGACTGCCAGATCTTCATCCCATTGATATCAGTTTCTTTCATTTGCACGCGGGCAAAGCTGGCGCTCATACCCCGGGCATCTACAGCCGTCATATTGGCTCGCTCGAATTGCCCTTCATTGGCATTAGTGCCGTAAAGTACGGTGCCAATGGCTTTGGTGCGGGTAAAGATTATCTCGCTGATGTTGGAGTAGCAGGCGATCATGAAATTGATCTGGGCGCCGCTGAAATTTGCCCTTTGGGAAATATCACTGCAAGCCAGGTGCGCACCTCTCAGATCTGTTCTCTCATCCTTATGAAAATTCACCTGGCGTTGTTTATCAACTTCGGACCTTTCGTCGTCTCCTGAATTAAGGTTGAGTCCGCGAAGATCCATACGGGACAGGTTAAGAGAATGATAAATTCCCAACTCGTCCATATAAGAAAAATGACGATTCAGCGTATTGTCTTCCAGCGTAGACTTTAGCTCTTCTGGAATACTCAACACCTCATCCAACTTGAGTTTGCTCTTGATGTTATCTAGCTGGTGAATCTTGCTATTAAAACTGTCTATGACCCGCTTCTTTCTTTCTGTGCCAGGCACAATTGTTTCATCAGTGGACTCAGGTTTCAGGTTCTTGAGGATTCTGGCAGCGGAACACAGCACTTCCTCTGCTTCTCTGCTCAAGTCCGCGGCGTTCTTCGTGTATCGGAATTCAACGGGTCGACCGGCGAACAGGTCCTGATTTTCGATCTCACGCACCCATTTGTCGAAGCGACTTGAGCCGGCAAAATCGTGGAGGATGTCGACGAACAGACTTCGTGCTAATTGCAGCCGCGTTCTCTCGTCAGGGTAGAGATTGGATTCCCGTTTGTAGTCTGGCGTGCTGACAACAAATTCAATCAGTGCCAGCAAGCCTTCCATCGTACCAAGCTTATCGGCACCAATACTCTCGAATAGCTCCAGCTCTTTACTGAAGACTTTAAGCCGGGGATCGCAGGTCTCGTCCAGCATTTGGTATAGCTGCATAAGGACCTTTCGGCGTGCTGGCGGAAATGAAAAATAAGCTTTCGCCTCCTCTATCTCAGCCCGAATTTCAGCCTTGATGTCCGGGTTCAGCGTGTTGCTATTCTTTCGCGTATGAATCTCACTGGCCTCATGCACCAGTGTTAAATACAGAAAGTCTTCCACTGCTTCCTGCACACGACCACCTTTCTTATGGAGCTTCTCCAGAATCTGTCGCATCCAGCGACGGTCTGCTTTGCTTTCGTCCTCGCCATCCCGAAGATGCAGGACCAGTTGCTCCTGTCCTTTCATACGGACCGTCGAGACGCCGGCGGAAGTGATCATATTCCTGGACCAAACCAGGCGATAGCGATCATTGGCATGATCGAACAGATTGCCATGGAGGATGGCATCCAATTTAAGCCGGGAATGTCTGGACTGGTTACTGCTGAGGCGCTCAAAGACCCTGGCGTACAACCCAGGATTTATCCACGCCTTGGGCCGGGGTGGATCGGATTTCAGATCATCCCGGGTGCCAGTAGCGCCTTTGCGGGCACCGATAAAATTTAAACTTTCATACTCCAGCATTGCTGTCCCAAACTATGTATGGCCTAACCCACGATAATACCGGAATTAACGGAATATGATCACGCTAATTTCCCGGGATTTCATATAGAGTGATGATAATAATTTGGGAGAGAATAAAAAGACAATACCGGAGTTTGCGGGGTAGTCTGGCGGTAAATATATTCTAATCGCCAGCCCGAAAACTGTAGCTTTGCTTCAGCACTGCGCCGCCTGATCAAGGTACAGGTAAAAACTCGACTCCCGAGTTCCGCAACTCTTCCATGCCAACGACCGTGTCCACGGAAGGTAAACTCATTGCAAATGAAACTAGCTCACTTAAGGTCATCGAACCGCCCTGGCTTATCAGGAATGCCATAGCTTCATTGATCTCAGCTGAAGTTGCATCTCTGCCAGTAATATTCTTGATTACCTGTGCAACAGCTGCCTCCTCTGAATCACCTCCAGCCAATTCCCGAAACAAAGGATGGAAAATAACTTGCTCGACCAGTGTTATGCTATCTGCTCCGGCATCAAACAAATCTATTCCAATGCCTAGAGTTTCCGGATCGAGATACGATGCTCCGAGAGTTGTCGCTATCAATCTAACGGCATTCCCCGCACTTTCCCCCGCATCAAAGTCAAACGCCAGACTTCTATCAGCAAATTGAAATCTTTCAACATCAACCGTGTGGACTTGAGTAGCCGTGGCGTTTCCAATTGGAGATACAACAATCATTCCATCGGAATTGACAACTTCATAATTATTTAGATCTGAGCCAAAAATCAGAGTATCGAGTCCTGTTCCCCCATCAATAAGATCACTTCCACCGCTTACAGATATTTTATCATCGCCTCCCAATCCATATATCTCATCATCACCTGACATCCCGATAAGCTCATCACTCCGTGATGTTCCAAAATAATCATAGTCAGTTTCAATTCCATTATCGTTTGAGTCTTTTGGACCGTACAAATACTGAATAGCCAACTGATCGTATAACGGCAAACTATTTACATAGTCCGGGTCTGACGCTGAATAAGACATCACCGTATTTTTCAAATCGTCTTCAGCGGGGGAGAGATTGTATTCTTCTGGACCGTCAAAGGGATGATGAAGCCCGAGTGAGTGTCCAATCTCGTGAAGCAGATCCCATCGAGCGGATGCTCCCTGAAATCGAGGAAATTGCAGGAAAGAGTCGAATGGCCCACCTGTCGGCTCAGGTGGATGTACATCGGAGCGAAACCAGATATCTGCAGAAGCGGCTGCGAAGCTAGGGGTTGATGAATGGGCAGCTAATCCATCAAGTGTATTGTCTGTCCTTGCAATGCGAATAGCTCCAACTTGTGTTGCAGTTTCTATAATCTCGAAAAATTGGATATTCGCTACAGCTTCCCATGCATCAAAAGCATCCCTCACATAGACTTTCTCCTCTTCAGTGATGAAGCTTATACTTTCCGGCTCCCCCAAATTCCTGACAAAGTCTCCATAGGGATGCGCTCTGTTTTCGTATGGGTCGACCCAATTAGATTCTGCAGTTGGAAAGCTGTAAGTTATGATCGCACCCGTTCCCAACGGCCCTCCCCATTTCCTCGATCCGGTAGGCCTTACCAGAGAATCGATTCTGTAATCGCCACTGACTCTTCGAAACTCGGTGACTGGATTAGAATCGAACGGTGTAGGAGTAGCCAGATCGATCGCATCCTGGGAAAGATTCTGCGCGAACAGCACACTTGAAAACATTGTACCCAGCACCAATAGTACTATTGATACCTTATTGCAGACAGAAGCCATTTTTAAGCCCCATTCAGATAATAACGAAACGGGTATTCAGCACGGCTGAATTTACAGCCCTTTGGAACCTTATCGCCGTTTATCGCGAGTTTAAGGCCATTTATATCACTATTTACGGAAATTATAGATAGTTCTGTTTAGTGATGAGAATTCTGGAATTTCAGTCACATAATTCAGTCTTTTATTAATCAATACCCTGAATAACCGCACTGGTAGTGAGATTTGATCTTCAGATACTGACTTTTCCAATGCCCTTAAAATCAAGAGATGTTAAAATTCGCATATAGAAACTCATAGCCTAAGCATGCAAATGGACTATTTCAATGAGGAAGAGCGCAGCGCTCAAGAGAGCTTCCGCAAATCCAGAGACCATTTTCTCGACCCAATTGTCAGTCCACTTGTCACGCTGAACGTCACGCCGAATCAGATTAGCTTTCTAGGTGTTGTCTTACTGATTGTGGCTTGCTTGCTTCCACCGGAAAATTATCTCCTGGTGGCGTTGCTAATACTTCTCTATTGCGCAATGGATGGTCTGGATGGTCCATTAGCCAGGAAACTGGGGGAAAGCCATGAAGGCGGGTCTATCGTTGATATGCTGGTGGACCAATTAGGGGTTATAGCAATACCTGCGGCCGCCATCTGGCACCTCGGCGCATCCGGAGTGGGAAGTCTGCTGTTTTCTACAGGCTATCTATTACTCATTGTATTAGTGGTATTGGAAAATGAACTTGAAGAGTACAAACAACGCAATTTTTTTCGTATCAAGTATTGGGTGTATGGGCTATATGGTATTCAGTTGTATATGGTAGACGCCACTTATCTCAACTATGTTTTTATTGTGGCTGCTATCTATTATTGGATTGAAGTCTATTTACGTACTCTATCTATTCATGCCTATTTCAAGAATCGGGCTTAGAACGTGAAAATTATTACCTGGAATGTGTATCGTCACAATCAGTCTTTAGACGCGTTTTGCGATAATCTTATTGAGCAAGACCCCGACGTCGTTACTCTTCAGGAATTCCCGGAAGAAAAACTGGACTTTCTTGCCGAGAAACTTTCAGGTTTCTCTATCGTCACAGGAAAGCAACATTTTCTGAAAAAGGACGACAGCAAATCTATTCGTCTCACTAATGTTATTGCCAGCAAAAAAGCTGTCTCGGACAGTCAGTCAGTCCCCCATGATCCGGAAGGATTCAAACTACCCCCTCGCTATCGACCGCAATATAAGGGGCTCGAACTGGAATTTGTCTGGGCTGACGTTGAGTACAAAAATGAGCACTATCGTGTCTTCAATGCGCACCTGGAGTGTGTGGCACCGATAAGCATCCGGCTACGTCGGTTTGCCCAGATGGTAGAAAACTTCAGCGATTCAAGAACCAACCTAATCGCCGGAGACTTCAATAGTTTCCACAACCCCCTGACCACATTGGCCACGGCACCACTGTATGGAAACACGAAGATTTCAGACCTGTTCAAATTTGAACGGGCATCATTTGCGAAGCATTTCGACTTGCACAATCTGCAAAATCCCTTCAAGGGTACCAATACCTTTCGTTACTTCCCGGGCCAGTATGACTACATACTTCTACCCAAAGAGAAGACTTTTTCGGACAAGGCCCGACTGGTGCACCCCGGCGGCTCTGACCACCATGGGCTGATGCTGCAATTTTGAGGTCTAAATAAGTTTGACTCCCCGTCATTAACCTTATAATCTGCGCCCAGCTTGAAGCTAAGCGCCCTATTTAATGCCCTCTGCGAAGTCTTAACATCACCTCGTCACGTCGTCTTTAAGTACAGCCTTATCTTTATATCGCGTCACATTGACTCACCTGCGAAGGTGCCAAAATATTTATATAGATTGTTAGTTAGGAAACACTATGTCAGAGAAGATCAAAGGAACCGTTAAGTGGTTCAACGAAGACAAGGGCTTCGGTTTTATTCAGCGTGAAGGTGGCCCCGATGTATTCGCCCACTACACTGCTATCACGGGAGACGGCTACAAGACTCTAGCGGAAGGTCAGAGTGTTGAATTCGAAGTAGTAGACGGTCAGAAAGGCCCACAGGCTGCAAATATAGTTGCTGTCTAAACTCGAAAGAGTTTACGAATAAAAAAGGCCCGCACAGGAATGTGCGGGCCTTTTTGTTTTGGGGGTTGTGAACACTATTCACTACCTGGCACCAATTGCCTCCAGAAATGCCACCACCGACTCATAGCGGCGATCTCTGGCAAATGCCAATGCAGTCTGGCCGGTAGCGTCTTGCAGATTCAGATCTACACCAGCCTGTGCGGCGATGGTCACTGAATCCAGAATGAACTCTTGTCGGGAACGACCTAGCTGGCCGGCCCTGCGTTCTGGTGTCCACCAGCTGGTACGTAAGCGGCGATGACCCATGCCAACTGCCGCCATGAGTAGAGAGATTTCTCCTTCTTCCTGGATAAAGTTCTCGCCCATGTTTTGGGCCGGGTAGGACACTTCGTTTATGGTATTTGCGTTGGCACCAGCATCGAGAAGTGTGGCCATAATCGTCGGCTCGGCGAAGCGTGCGGCCAACCAGAGGGGAGTGGCGCCAATTAACGCATCGTGAAAATTGTAGTCAGTGCTCTGTCTGCGAACAGGGGTTGAGTCCGTAACCTTAATTTCCAGATCTGCGCCGGCTGTAACCAGCAAACTTACTGCTTCCAGGTTACCTCGCAGTACTGCCGCGTGAAGTGCCGTGTGACCACTTTGTGCAGCATCGATATCAGCACCCGCAGTAATTAAATATTCTATCAATTCGATATTCCCACCATGGACAGCCATGATTAAAGGGCTGGTGCCAAACGCGTTTACTGAATTGACATCCGCGCCCCCACGCACCAGATGACGAGTTGATTCGAGGCTTCCTGATCTCGTCGCAAACATCAGCGCATTGTTACCACCCAGTTCTATCCAGCGTTTGTATTCATCGCTGCTGTCCTGCTCTTTCTCCGCTTTGGTGTAGTGATTCCGAACCAGAGACTCCGCATGCACATCGGCTCCGTATTCAACCAACGCTGCTACCGCTTCGTGATGCCCTCTGTTTGCTGCCCACATCAGAGCAGTTTGTTCGCGGGTGACCGCGGCATTCGGATCAGCGCCTGCCGCCAATAATGCTCTTACAACATTTCCATTACCGCTTTGCGCCGCCGTCATTACGATTGACTCACCGGATAGCAGCGGAATACTGGGATTGGCACCAGCGGAGAGCAATTGATTAACCATGTGACTGCTGCCGTTCTCCGCCGCCAGCCACAGAGCTGTCACACCAAGATCGGTAGTAGCATTGATATCGGCATTGGCATTTAGCAGTGCCTGCACTGCATCAAGATTGTCGTGATAGCTAGCCCAATGAAGTGCTGTCGTACCATCGCCGTAGATCGCGTTAGGCTCTATACCGTCTTCGAGCAAAGCGATCAATTGTTCCCAGTTCTGCTCTTTTGCAAGACTGACAACCAGAGGCATGTTTTGAGCCAGCGATGAGAATGAAAGCAGCATGAACAGGCAGACAACTATAGACTTCAATAAATTCACACTTACAGCTCCCAACTTCACTAGCTCATATCTTCCAAACTCATCAAACTGCCAATGCACCCGTACTGCCACCAAGTCTGTCTACATTGACGCCGAACTGACTCAGAAGTGTAAGGTGAAGATCAGCCAGCGTGGGTTCATTGTCATAGTGCAGATGACGACCCCCCTGCAGCCAACCTGCACCACCGCCGACCAGCACTAACGGCAGGTTTACGCCAGAGTGAATGGTGCTGTTGGATAAACCGCCTCCGTAGAGAATAGTCATATTGTCCAACAAGCTGCCTTCGCCATCAGGAATAGACGCGAGCTTGTCGAGGTAGTTGGCAAACAGACTCGTATGATGAATATTGATCCTGGACATACGTTCAATCAACGCAGGATCATTGTTGTGATGGGACAATGGATGGTGCGCATCGGGGACACCGATCTGAGGATAAGGTCGTGCGCTTTGCTCCTTACTCATCATGAATGTAATTACACGAGTTAAATCTGTTTGCAGAGCAAGCACCTGAAGATCCTGCATAAGCGTCATGTGCTCTTCGTAGATCGGTGGTACACCAGCCGGTTGCTCGAGTTCCGGGAGTTCCATATCAATCTGCTCTTCCGCTTTCTGAATTCGGCGCTCGATATCACGCACTGAGTCGGTATAGCTTTCAACCAGATATCTGTCACTTGCCCCAAGCTGGGTTTCCAGCTTGTTCAGCTTGTTTAACACAGCATCCAGTATGCTGGATTGCTGATAAAGCCGGGCTGCCCTTGCTTCCTGGGCAGTGCTTCCACTATCACCAAATAACCGCTCAAACACTGCCCTGGGATTGTGTTCGGTAGGCAACGGTTCTGTCTTGCCGCGCCACGACAGGGTATGGGTATAGACGCAGCTCAGGTTAACTGTGCAGGCACCGGCTAAAGCTGGCGCATCCATTGAGAGTTCGAGTGACGCTAACTGCGTTTCACTACCCAGGCTGTTGGCCAGTAGTTGATCCATGGACACGTCAGCCAGTATTTCGGTTTCATTGCGCCCGCCCCAGGTGACACCAGTGAGAAAGGATCCACCCGCCCCGGCATGTGCAACATTCCAGTTGGCTTTAATGCCTGAAAGGAACAGCATTTTTTCTGCGTAGTTCTTTAACGGCTCCAATACGGGAGTAATTTCCAGTGCTGGCCCATTGTCTCTGGGCGACCAGTACTCCATGGCCATGCCATTGGGAATGTACACTGTCTGGAAACGATGAACTGGTGCAGGCATCTGGGCAAACGCCGGTGTCATGGCATCCAGCATGGGTAGAGCAAGCGCAGCTCCTGCACCCTGCAACAGCGTCCGGCGGGACAAGGATTTGCCCGTTACAATGGAAGGAGAATGGCTTGTTTTATCTGGCTTTACTTTCATAGGGGCGTTCCTTTTAAAAAACACCTTATCAGTTTGCATCGGCCAGACCGACGGTATCGCCGGCCTGACTCATGGTGAATGAAGGACTGGTAGCAATACCCAATACAATTGCTGACCACCGAAAATTCTGTTCTGCGGCATCCCGCACAATCTGACGAATCACCGGCTGATCGAAGTATTCAACGCGACGCCCGAGGGCATAGGTCATTAGTTTTTCAGTCAGTGTATGGGCAAACTGTTCTGGACGTTCCAGCATCCAGTCACGAAGATCAGCGAATCCGGAGAACTCTACACCGCCGGGATAATTGCCATTTGGATCCACTGGATTTCCCACCTCATCAAAGTCCCGCCAGGCGCCAATGACATCAAAGTTCTCCAGCGCAAAACCAATCGGATCGATCACCACGTGGCAGGACGCGCAAACCGGATCTGATCGGTGTTGGGCCAGGCGCTCCCGGATGGAAGACGGCGCGCTCCCGGAACTGGCCTCCGGGAGTATGGGAACATTGGGTGGAGGCGGAGGCGGAGGTGTGCCGAGCAAATTGTCTAACAACCATTTTCCACGCAGGACTGGAGACGTGCGGCCCGGGTAGGATGTAACCGTCAATAGAGCACCCTGCGCCAGCAATCCACCACGTTTTGCAGTGTCTGAAATCGTTGCCCTACGAAAGCGACTGCCATAGACATCTTCAATGCCATAATGTGCTGCCAGCCTCTCATTGACGAAAGTGTAGTCGGCATATAACAGTTCCATTATGCTGCTGTCCTGAATCAGTGTCTCAGCAACGAACATTTCCGATTCTCTGGCGAAGGCTTCGATAAGGCTCACATCGTAATCGGGAAACAACACCGTATTGATGTTCACTTCTTCGAGGCGTCGCAGGTTTAACCATTGGGCAGCGAAATCCTTCACTAGCGTTTCCACACCCCGGCCATCCTGCAACATGCGTCGCACCTGTTGTTCGTAAACCACGGGATCTGCAAGGCGGCCTTGTTCGGCCAATGCTAAAAGCTCCTCATCAGGCGTACTACTCCAAAGGAAGAACGCCAGTCGTGACGCAAGTTCAGAGTCAGTAAGCTTGTAGTTCTCATTGGCTATGGCAGTGGCTGGTTGCCTATAACTACGAATCAGAAATTCCGGATCCGACAATAAGTACTCCAGTGCAAATTGAATTCCTGCATCGAAGCTGGCGCCCTGCTCTCGCCCGGTATTGAAGAAACTCAAAAGTAACTCTGTATCATCATCGTTGACAGTCCGGCGATAAGCCTGGCGTGCCATTCTGTTGAGTATCTCAATTGCACAATCCAGTTCTTCTGCCCGAGTCGATGGATAGCAGGAAAATATCGCTCGACGGCTAGGTGAGTCATTGGTATCAGCTGTTATCACATAGGGCCCACCAATCTCCACTGCATGAACTTTCTGATAAGCAAGATAAGCTTCATCGTTGGCAGGCAGTCTCCCTCCCTGCCTTGGCTGAGGTATACCCTCTTCTTCTACCTGCTGGCGTACGTAAGATGCGGTGATAGTATGAGGACCGGCAGTAACTGGCACATGAACTTCCAGACCCTCCCCGGCCTCATACAGCATATACTGTTCCCAATCAGTGCTGCCCGGCTCACCAGTACCACTAAAGCTCAAGGGGGCAGGTGTCCCAGGAGCTTCTCCACCTATCGAAAATCGCTGTAACAATCGGCCATCCATTCGAATCTCAAGCAACTGCTGCCAACCGAGGCCCTTGATGTAATCCTGATAATTGGTTTCCAGTGCAACCTTGATAGTGTATTCACCATCGATAGGAAACTGATGGGTGACTGAAACGCCTCCGCGGGATCCAAAAGGCATGTCTTCGTTCTGGCGCCAGTCCTGACTCATGTAAAGAGGGATCTCGTAAGTGCTGACCGTTGCCCCTAGTGGCGGCAATCCGGTGGCAAGGCGGGTTACCTCCCGAGCCACCGACATATAGCGCTCCATGTGAGCGGTAGTAAACGGCAAAGACGCCGCAATATTGTCGAAACTACCGTCCGCTGTTGGGTCTCCTGGCAGCAAGTCCATAACATCGACATTAATACCGAGCAGGTTGTTGATCGTGTTGTTGTACTCGAACCGATTCATTCGATGCAGCGGCGTAACCTGCCCCGGATTCGGATTAGCAGCCCAGGCGGCATCGAGCTCTGACTCCAGCCATGAAGTGATAACCTCGTACTGCTCGAACTCCGGGCGCGGCATACCAGCAGGCGGCATCATATGAGCGCGAAGTTTTTTAACCATCCTCTCCATCACATCAGCATGTAAGTCCGGACGTGAAAAATCGATCTGTTGCAGAGATAGCTCAGCGGTGGCAAGGGAGTCGTTGTGACAGGCCAGGCAGTAGTTGTTAACGGTTTGCTGCATTTCTGCTGCACCGAATTCAGTTGCCCCATAGACAGGCGAATTAGCAAGCAATAGCGGTATGAACCAGAAAGCCCGGAAATTAGGGAAGCTGCGACTCGCGGCGGAATTGGCCATTTTCTGCGTTTCTTCTTTCTTTTTTATTACTTGTTCAGAAACTGCTACACACGACAGTACCGCAGCCTCGGAATGACTGCAATATCACAGGCCTTGCACCAGACTGGATGTTTCGATCTGGCCTGCGCTTTCGATGAGCGCAGAGGCTGCAACATTTGGGAGAAATCACTCCTTGATGGCGCCTCTTTTAAGAGTTTTTGGTCCTCCGACCGCCCAAATATAGTGCGATCGCACCACAACTGCGCTGATCCTCTACCCCTTGGCCAGTCTGATTCTCATCAAACCCTGTAAAAACAGGGCTTATTCCTACGACAGGGAATTGGCACGGTGCGTGCAATCCTTATGCATCCAGAAAATTCAAAAAGCAGCGATGGTCCCAACCTGTCGCAGTAGTGATGAGGATTCACACTCTGAAAGCTGTGGGAGTAATGGGGTTTGCTAAAGAACATGCCTCGATTGAAATTCCTGATCCATATCAGGCCTGCCGGTCGAGGCGAAACTATTTGGAGAAGTACAATGAGACCCGCAGTTACTAAAAGCCTCATCACATTCGCCCTTGTGGCCGCAGCGATGATTAATTCAACCGCCAGTAGTGCACAGGAACGATTCAGTATTTGCTGGTCAATCTATGTCGGCTGGATGCCCTGGGAATATGGTGACGCGTCGGGCATCGTCAACAAGTGGGCAGATAAATATGGTATCGAGATAGATGTAGTACAGATCAATGACTATATCGAATCCATAAACCAGTACACCGCAGGTGAATTCGATGCCTGCGCAATGACGAACATGGATGCCTTAACTATTCCTGCCGCAGGCGGTGTCGACTCAACTGCCCTCATCGTTGGTGATTTCTCCAACGGTAACGACGCCATCATACTAAAAGAAGGGACAACACTGGCGGATATCGAAGGCCAGCCAGTGAACCTGGTTGAACTAAGTGTTTCTCATTACCTGTTGGCTCGCGGCCTGGAGTCCGTCGGGCTAAGCGAGCGCGACGTGACCGTTATCAACACCTCCGATGCGGACATGGTTGCGGCATATAGCACCAGTGACGTCACAGCGGTTACCACATGGAATCCCCTGGTCAACGAAATCATGGGCATGCCGGTAGCCACCAAGGTTTTTGATAGCTCGCAAATCCCAGGCGAAATCATAGATACGCTAATGATCAAGACTGAGGTACTGGAATCTTTTCCGGAACTTGGCAAAGCGCTTACCGGTGCCTGGTATGAAATTATGGCCGCCATGAAAAGTAGCGAAGAAGTTCGAGCTCACATGGGTGAAGCATCGGGGACTGATCTCGAGGGATATGAAGCACAACTCGCATCCACACGCATGTTTTATTCCTCTGAGGATGCCGTGGCATTCGTCAACAGTCCGGAGCTGAAAACTACGATGGAGTACGTTGCCAACTTTTCCTTTGATCATGGCCTGCTGGGCGAGGGCGCGGCTGACGCTGGTTTTATTGGTATTGAAACGCCTTCCGGAATTTTTGGAAATACCAATAATATTCAGCTGCGATTCGATCCAAGCTTCATGGAAATGGCAGCAGCAGGTCAGTTGTAGCCCTCTTTGGATTTCCGACCTGGCCCCTGAAACGCACTACCAAGAATCTAGCGCGATGCAAAGACTCATCAATCTGCAACCCAGTCGCTCCCTCAGGGTCGGCCTGGGGATTATTCCATTCCTGCTTGTTCTCCTGATATACCAGATCGGTTCTGACTTACGCAAAGCCGAAAACGAACAGGATAAGCTTTTGCCAAGCTTTTCCGAGATAGCCGACGGCATAGATCGCATGGCATTTGAGCCAAGTCGTCGTACTGGCGAGTATCTTTTCTGGGAGGACACCAAAAGTAGCTTGTTGCGGTTGGCAAAAGGAATCTCCATTGCGGCATTCGTTGGTTTGTTGGTTGGTCTCGCTGCTGGCTCCTTGCCCATCATAGCAGCCCCACTTAGTCCATTTATCACCGCCATATCATTGATACCGCCTATGGCGATTCTTCCGGTCCTGTTTATCGCATTTGGATTGGGCGAATTGTCAAAAGTCATGTTGATTGTCATTGGTGTGTGTCCGTTTCTTATAAGAGACATTCTACAAAGAACCCAGGAGTTACCGCGGGAGCAACTGGTTAAAGCACAAACACTGGGAGGCAATAGTTGGCAGATAATTTTGCGGGTGATTCTTCCGCAGATTTTGCCTCGCTTACTTGATGCCGTTCGCCTCAGCCTTGGAGCCGCCTGGTTGTTTCTGATCGCCGCTGAAGCCATCGCCTCTACTGATGGCCTGGGTTACCGAATTTTTCTGGTGCGGCGCTATATGTCGATGGACGTCATTCTCCCCTATGTGGTCTGGATTACCTTTCTGGCCTTCACGATTGATTGGGCTTTGTTGCGTGTCAGTCGCTTGTTATTTCCCTGGTATCACGCAGATAAGTAGGAACAGATCGTGAGCGCCTTCATCGAACTAGAACGAGTCTCTAAACACTATGGCGAGAATGTAGTGTTGGAAAATCTCCGCTGCACTGTGTCTCAGGGGGAGTTTGTCACTCTGGTTGGTGCATCCGGTTGTGGCAAAAGTACTTTCCTGAAATTGCTGTTGGGCACTGAAGCTGTGACCACCGGTCAACTTCTGATGAGCGGTGAGGCTATTGTGCAGGAACCCAGCTCAGAACGAGGTGTCGTGTTCCAGAAGTACTCTGTTTTTCCCCATCTGAATGTTCGCGAAAACGTCGCGCTGGGCCTGGAACTGGAGGCCAGTCCCTTGCTGGGACGTTTGTTCGGAGAAGGCCGCAAACGAGCACTGCAACAGGCAGATGAATGGCTCGACGCCGTGGGCCTCAGCCATGCTCTGACCCAGTTCCCTCACGAGTTATCTGGAGGCATGCAGCAGCGACTTGCCCTCGCCCAGGCATTGATCAAGAAACCCAAGATTTTGTTATTAGATGAGCCGTTTGGTGCACTCGACCCGGGCATACGAAAAGACATGCACGAACTGGTGCTGGGTTTATGGGAAAAATATTCACTGACTGTGTTCATGGTTACCCATGATTTACAGGAAGGATTTCATCTGGGCAGCCGCTTATGGGTATTCGATAAAGTGCGGCATGACCCTCATGCACCAAACCGCTTCGGCAGCACGATTACTTATGACCTGCCACTGGAATCACAGTCAGGTGAGTTTACAAATTCGGAGCTGATTGAACTCAGCGATCAGTTGGCCGTGGCCAGCTAACATTCAGGGAACACTATCAAACAATGGCTTCTGATGTACTAAATCTGACTGACTACACTACCACGCTACCACCGGGCGCCCACTGGTCTCTCATTGTGCGCAGAGGCATGCAGATGATTGTCACAGATGTTCAAGGGGGCGCAAACGTAGGCATGCTCTTCTACAACCCAGTGTTACTCAGCGAGAAATACAATGCGCCCGATACGCTCAAATGTCAGCACACATTCAAATTAACCACAGGACATTGCCTCTACTCTGATATGGGAAGGGTGTTTGCGTCGATCGTCGATGACACATTCGGCTGGCACGACACCATGTGTGGAAACTCCCACGCCCACCATGTGGAGAGTCGCTGGGGAAAGAGGAATTATCAAACCCAAAGTAATGACTGGCTGCAAAATGGATTCGATGCCTTTCTGGTAGAACTCACCAAGTACCAACTAAAGAAACAGGATCTTGCTTCCAATCTCAATCTCTTCTCCGCCGTTACCAGCAATGACGAAGGCCAACTTAGCCTGGCTCGCCAGAGTGAAGCTAATGAGAATATTACGCTTAGGTTTGAAATGGACACGTTGGTAATTATGCATAACTGCCCTCATCCATTGAACGAAGCAGCTGAATACCCGCACAAGCCCGTGCAAATCCAACTGGAAAAAGCAGAGCCCGTGACACCCGACGATTTCTGCATGAACGCTTGCGAAGAGAACAAGCGCGGCTTCAAGAACAACGCGTTGTATCACCTGGGGATGTAAAGAACCATGATTAAAGAAAGTCATTTAGATGTTGCTGATTCCAGGGATCGTATCGTTGTAGATGCTGGAGATTATTTCATCCAGACCATCAAGGCCGGTGAAACCATTCGGATCGTCGACCTGGAAGGCAATCAGGCAGCAGACACTCTTTTTTACAATGCAGAGGATCCCGCGGAACGTTATAGCGCCAGCGATACTATTCGCGAACAAGCAGCTATCTATCTCACTACCGGCTCGATGCTAAAAACAAACCTGAATCGGGACCTGCTGGAAGTTGTTGCTGATACTTGCGGTCGACATGACACTCTCGGTGGCGCCTGCTCTACAGAATCAAATACTGTTCGCTACGATCTGGAAAAGCGTTGTATGCACGCCTGCCGGGATAGCTGGATGCTGGCCATCGCGGAGCATGAGGAATTTGGTCTGAGTAAAGAAGACATCGGCCACAACATCAATTTTTTTATGAATGTGCCAGTCACTCCTGAAGGTGGACTACAGTTCGCAGATGGCGTCTCGGCACCGGGCAAATATGTAGAACTCCAAGCGAAGATGGACACTATTGTGCTGATCTCCAACTGCCCACAGCTTAACAATCCTTGCAACGCTTATAACCCCACGCCAATTGAAGTAGTTCTGTGGGCCGCCGCGTAGCAAGCTAACACCAGGCCGCAGGACGACCTGTTGGCGTTTTCACTATCGTGGGACGGCCCACGCCAGCTAGAGAAAGATCATGTTTCAACGCGTTCTTATAGCAAATCGTGGCGCTATTGCTGTCCGTATTATCCGCACGCTCAAAAAAATGGGCATAGAGTCTATCGTGGTTTACCACGAGAAAGACCAGGATAGTTTACATGTACAACAGGCAGACATTGCCATAAATCTCGGCGCAGGCCCGGTCGCCGACACTTACCTTAATCAGGAAAAGCTTATCGAAATCGCCCTGGAGACCAGGGCAGAAGCTATACATCCTGGCTACGGATTTCTTAGCGAGAATCCAACATTTGTCGAAAAATGCGAAGCCAGTGGGCTAACTTTCGTCGGACCAACGCCGAACCAGATGAATGTATTTGGACTAAAACACCTGGCTCGCGAGGCTGCTGAAAAAGCAGAAGTTCCCCTGGTTCCAGGCTCCCCAGTTCTAGAAGACTTCGAGGCTGCGCTCTCCTGGTCGGAGCGAGTAGGCTTCCCTGTCATGCTGAAGAGTAGTGCCGGCGGCGGCGGTATCGGCATGCAGGTTTGTCACGATGTGGAATCCCTGACCGAAGCCTGGGACAGCGTGAGGCGTTTAAGCGCAAACTACTTTTCCAACGACACCGTGTTTCTTGAAAAGTTTATCGACAATGCTCGCCACATCGAAGTGCAGATTTTTGGTGATGGCAAGGGTGATGCGGTTGCGTTAGGAGAACGCGACTGTTCAGCACAACGCAGAAACCAGAAGGTGATTGAAGAGAGTCCGGCTCCTAATCTGGATCAGGCTCTCAGAGAAGACATGCATCGCACTGCTGAAGCACTGATGTCTTCGGTGAACTATAGAAATGCAGGCACAGTGGAATTCATCTTTGACGTGGACCATCAGAAATACTACTTCCTCGAGGTAAACACGCGACTGCAGGTAGAGCATGGTGTTACGGAGGAAGTATTTGGGGTGGACCTCGTCGAATGGATGCTCAAACAGGCAGCACAGGAACTACCAGATCTGGAGTCGATTCGCCCCGATCTTGAAGTAACCGGACATGCGATACAGGTTCGTTTGTATGCCGAGGACACCCAACAGGATTTTCAGCCATGTGCTGGCCTGTTGTCTGATGTGTTCTTTCCAACCGACACAGGATTGCGAATTGATAGCTGGGTGGAAAGCGGCCTGGAGGTTCCTTCTCTGTTCGATCCCATGATTGCCAAGATCATCGTTGCGAAAAACAACCGAGAGGAGGCGCTGTCCACTCTAACGAAAGCACTGCAACAAACCAGGCTCTATGGCATAGAAACCAATCTGGAATATGTGGTTTCCGTCCTGGCTACGGATATCGCAAAGTCGGGTCGGCTTCTGACCAAGACACTTACCAGTCATCGTTTCGAATCCCCCTCTCTGCGAGTGTTGAGCCCCGGGACTCAAACCACCATTCAAGATTATCCGGGCAGGCAGGGATACTGGCACGTGGGTGTGCCCCCTTCTGGCCCCATGGACAGTGTGTCATTCCGTCTGGCAAATCAACTTCTGGGAAATCCAAAAGACTCAGCTGCTCTGGAGATCACTCTCAGTGGACCCACACTGAAGTTCACCTCAGACACCGCAATCGCATTAACAGGTGCAGAAACGAATGCCGAGCTGGATGGAAATCCTGTACCTCGATATCAAACCGTGTCAGTACTGGCTGGCCAGACCCTGGCGATGGCGAAAGTTTCAGGTGCCGGTGCTCGTGCTTATCTGGCGGTTGCAGGCGGAATTCAATGTCCGCAGTACCTGGGATCGAAATCGACGTTTACTCTGGGGCAGTTTGGAGGGCATGGAGGACGCGCCTTACGAACAGGTGACGTACTGCATCTGCACACGAGCATCGATGTAGAGCCACGGAAAATCGACGCTCCCACAATTTCGGAGTTTACGGAATTAAGGGTGATCTATGGCCCCCACGGTGCTCCGGATTTTTTCACCGATGAGGATATAAGTGAGTTTTTCTCCAGTGAATGGGAGATTCACTACAATTCAAGTCGCACCGGAGTTCGGCTGATCGGACCCAAGCCAGGTTGGGCCCGCCCTTCTGGCGGTGAAGCCGGTTTACACCCATCCAATATCCACGATAACGCCTACGCGTTTGGCACGGTTGATTTTACCGGTGATATGCCAGTGATTCTCGGTCCGGATGGCCCTTCCCTCGGCGGATTCGTCTGCCCAGCCACTGTCATAACTGCAGATTTATGGAAACTTGGGCAACTCGCAGCGGGTCAAAAAGTGCGGTTCATTCCCGTAAGCTACGAAGAGGCCGTAGCAGCAGAAGCCATACAAGCGGTAATGCTGGATGAGTTGCGACCACCGACTGAGCATTCTTCATCAATACAAAAAAAACTTCATTCTCCAATAGTGAAACGTCTCACTTGGGAAGAGGAGGAGATAGTCTTTCGACTTGCCGGCGATCATTTTTTGCTGATTGAACTTGGACCTCTGGTGCTAGACATTCCTCGCCGCTTTAAAGTGCATGCTCTGATGTTAGCCATCGAGAAGCTGGGTGTATCAGGATTAAGAGAACTCACACCCGGAATTCGTTCTCTGCAGATTCATTATGACAGCCTGAAAATTAACCTCGATGAACTCCTGGATATTATTGAAGAAACACTGACCTCTCTGGCAACTGGAGAGCTGACTGTGCCTAGTCGCATCGTCCACTTACCGTTGAGTTGGGACGATGACGCCTGCAAGCTGGCCATCGAAAAGTACATGCAATCGGTACGAGCTGATGCACCCTGGTGTCCCAGCAACCTTGAATTTATTCGACGCATGAACGGACTGGGCTCCATTGGCGACGTTAAACGTATCGTTTTCGATGCCTCATATCTGGTAATGGGCCTGGGAGATGTCTATCTGGGCGCTCCTGTGGCAACTCCCGTTGACCCCAGACACCGGCTCATCACTACGAAATACAATCCGGCCCGAACCTGGACCGCAGAAAACTCAGTAGGCATTGGTGGCGCCTATCTCTGTGTCTACGGCATGGAGGGCCCTGGAGGTTATCAGTTTGTAGGACGCACTGCCCAAATGTGGAATCGCTATAAGCAGACCAGCGATTTTACCCAACCCTGGTTATTGCGATTCTTCGACCAGATTCGGTTTTATGAAGTCACTCCGCAGGAATTGGCAGAGTTTAGAAAAGAACTTCCTAGAGGAAGCGTTTCAATTCGCACGGAAGAAACTGAGTTTTCACTGACAGATTATCAGCAATGGTTACAGGAACATGAAGTCAGTATCAATGATTTCACATCCATGCGAGAGGATGCTTTTGAAGAAGAGCTGCGACGCTGGCGAGACACTGGACAATTAACGTTCGATGCACCTGGGACTGAGGACAGCCTTATAGAAATGGGTGACACGCCTGAAGGTACCCTGGCAATAGACAGTTCTGTGTCCGGTAATGTCTGGAAGATTGAAGTTAAGGAAGGAGAGAGTGTCAGTGAAGGCCAGACTCTGTTGATTCTTGAATCCATGAAGATGGAAATAGCCATTCAGGCACAGCAGTCGGGGGAAGTAAGCAAGATCTGGGTAGGTAGTGGGCAAGATGTGCAGGCGGGTCAATGCCTGCTTTGGCTGGCTTGATCAAGGAGAACAAAGATGTCAGATGCAATTGATCTAACAATTCAGTCAGTGCGCGAAGCTTATCGCAGCGGCGCTGAAACCCCCGAGACCCTGTTTGCCAAACTACGATCACAGGCGAAAGAACAAAGTGAGTTCAACGCCTGGATCTATCTGCTTGGTGAAGAAGAGCATCAGGCGTATTTCGACTCCCTCGAGAACAAGAACATGGATGACCATCCGTTATGGGGAATACCCTTTGCCATAAAGGACAACATCGATCTGCAAGCAATACCTACCAGCGCCGGCTGTCTTGCATTTACTTATACACCGGAGAAATCGGCCACCGTGGTTGAACTGCTAATTTCCGCAGGCGCGATTCCCCTGGGAAAAACCAATCTGGACCAGTTCGCGACCGGGTTGGTCGGCACTCGCTCCCCGTTTGGTGAAGGCAAGAATGTGTTTAATCCTGAGTATGTCAGTGGTGGAAGCAGTGCTGGCTCAGCTATCGCCACGGCACTGGGACAGGTTTCATTCGCGCTGGGCACAGATACTGCCGGCTCGGGACGGGTACCGGCAGCATTCAATAATCTTATTGGTCATAAGCCGAGTAAGGGATTGCTCAGTAATTATGGCGTAGTGCCAGCCTGCAAGTCTCTGGATTGCGTATCTATATTCGCGCTGACTACCAGAGACGCCGCACAAGTTCTGCAGGTAGCTGCGCAGGAAGACCGCAAGGACCCCTATTCCCGCAAGAACATTGCATTTAACTCCCTGGAATACTGGCAAGATCAGGATCCGGGTTCTTTCACATTTGGGATTCCTGATCAACTGGAGTTTGACGGCGACGCAGAAGCTGAAGAACTATTTCAGCTTGCCTGCAAGCAACTTTCAGAACTGGGAGGGGAAGCCATAAGTCTGAGATTCGGGCCTTTTCTGAAGGCAGCGAAACTCCTGTATGAAGGCCCCTGGGTAGCGGAACGAGCCTGGGCAACTCAGGGTGTGAACAGAACTGACATGCTACCGGTAATCCAGGACATACTGGCCACCACGGAAAACTTCGAAATCACTGATACTTTCGATGCACAGTACAAGCTGCAGGCATTGAAACAGCAATGTGACCATGAATTAGGCAAAGTCGATTTTGTACTAACACCCACCACACCTACTTGCTATCGCCGATCTGATATTCTGGAGCATCCCATCGCTCTGAATTCAAAACTGGGCACCTATACCAATTTCATGAATCTACTCGACTATGCAGCAACCGCAGTACCTGTAGGACGCCTGGACTCGGGAGTGAGTTGGGGTGTTACCTTATTCAGCCAGGCATTTACTGACATTCGTCTGCTGAGTTTTTCCGGAGCCCTACATAGAAAACTTGGCCTTCCTCTGGGTGCCACTTCCAACACTCTTACATCTGAAGTAAAGTCTGGTCGCCCGCTGCCTGGAGAATTCGTCGATGTCGTTGTCTGTGGCGCACACCTGTCAGGACAACCTCTCAACTGGCAGCTGACAGATCGGAGCGCCAGCCTGAAAACCAGAACTAAAACGAAAGCCGCCTATGAACTCTATGCACTTCCGGATGGTAAGCGCCCTGCTCTTGTACCAAAGGAGTCAGGTGTCGCTATTGAAGTGGAAGTGTGGACGATGCCAATGGCTGAGCTTGGAAGCTTTGTTGCTGGCATCCCTTCTCCACTTGGAATAGGTAAAGTCATGCTAGAGTCCGGCGAACTACTTCCAGGTTTCATTTGTGAGGAAGGTGGCACTATTGGTGCCAGAAACATTTCGCAGTACGGCAGCTGGCGAGCCTACCTGGCTGACAAGTGAAAATTCCATCCACCTAAGACCGAATAAATTTCCTACTTTTGAGTCTTGGATCTCTGTTTTAACCAGTGTTCCGCACGTTTTTAGTGCTGAAGTTGCGACATATCTGGGCTGTAAAAATTGCATCAGCGACCAATTTCGGGTCATCACAATGGCCGTCCCTTCAGCCCTTGCCTCATGGTTGATCACTTCTCACAAGCCCTTGAAAAGACTAGAAATAAATCTCCCGGAAAAACCACCAAATGTTTCCAATGCACCATATTCACGCAGTGTTTTTGGAAGGACGTTGGCGAACTTTTTGCAAGTAACTCTGCTTTTGGTTTCGCATAAAAACAGCATTGGGAGAGGTTTTAATGAGCGACCAGACAATCAACGTTGGCGTGGAATCAGATGGCGATAGTCTCGCCGATGCTCAGCCTACGAAATTAAACGACATCATCTGGACCTGGGTGCAACCAGTTTTAGTCATGGGCTCGATGATCCTTGTGGGCACCATGGTGGCCCTTGAATGGATGAATCATGAACTGTTTGCCGCAATCATGATCGTGCTGCCCATTCCACTTCTGATATTCGCTGAGCGCGCATGGACTAAGCGAGAAGACTGGTTACTGGAACCCAGGGAAATGGCTGAAGATGCACTGTGGCTAGCAATGGGTGCTTTTATCTGGGTACCGTTCTACAGCAACTTCTATGAGACTCCTATTTCCGAAGGATTTAAATCTGTTCGGGATCTAGCCCCTCTGCAAATCACACTTGAGCCTACTTCCTTTCTCGGCATTATGGGCAGCGCCTTACTGGTGATGCTCACCTCCAGTTTTATTTATTACTGGCTACATCGTGTTCAGCACGAATCCCTGTTCTGGTGGCGCATTCATGCCACCCATCATCACATCACCAAGATGGGCTGTATGCGGGGAGACCGTACCCATCCACTCGAATGGGCAACTCTGATGATTGGATCACCTATCGCCCTGGCGTTACTTGGCGCAAGTGACGGAGTTATTGCCGTTGTTGGCGCATTTAACATCTGGAACGGCACACTGAATCATTCCAACTTACCCATTAAAACTCTGCCTATTTACGACTGGGTTTTTGCGACAGCACCGCAGCATCACGCTCACCATGCATTCGAACGCCGTCAGGCTGATTCCAACTACGGTTGCACCATTATTTTATGGGATCGACTGTTTGGGACTTACTGCGGTGATGACACCGTTGGACAAATCGGCGCGGGGAAGTGCGTGCCTTTGTCAATCAAGGATCAACTGGCTCTGACTTTTTACTCCGACGAGAAATTGAAGAGTCTGTAAATTTTTATCCTAGCGAAAACTGCATCAGGAGAAGCAACAATGACTGACCAAACCGTCTCGAGCTTAGATGTGATAGACGATTATGAATCCACACCGCAGATCTGGGACAGAAAAGCCTTTCTCTGGTCTCTGCCTCAACCAATATTGGTGCTGGGTTCAATGTTCCTCGTTGCTACGATGGTTGCACATGAGTGGATGAATCACCGACTCTATGCACTGATTATGATGGTACTCCCAATTCCACTACTAATCGCCGCAGAACGCATATGGAGCAAGCGAAAAGACTGGATACTGGAACCCCATGAATTAGCTGAAGACGGATTCTGGCTCGCTATGGGTGGTTTGCTCTGGGGACCCTTGATCAGTGATTACTATAGAACGCCTGTGTCCGAAGGATTCAGGGCGGTCAGAGACTTTGCGCCGCTACAAATTACTATCGAACCGGAAACTGTTGGGGGCTTAATTGCTGCAGCACTTCTGCTTCGCATCTGTTCGAGCTTTATTTATTACTGGCTACACCGGGTTCAACACGAATCTCTGTTCTGGTGGCGTATGCATGCTACCCATCACCACATCACAAAGATGGGTTGCATGCGTGGTGCCAGGACCCATCCATTGGAATACCTGGCATTAGGTCTCGGCACTCCGATAACCCTGGCACTGCTTGGCGCCAGCGACAGCGTTATTACGGTTTCGGCGGCGTTTGGCATGTGGAACGGCAAACTCAATCACTCCAACCTGCCGCTGACTTCCCTGCCAGTGTATGACTGGATCTTCGCCACAGCACCTCAGCACCAATGCCATCATGCTCTGGAACGAAGACAAGCCGATTCAAACTACGGATGCAATATCATCTTGTGGGATCGGGTATTCGGCACCTACTGCCCCGACACAATTGTGAAGGCCTGTGGGGCAGGAAAAGGAAAGGCACTTTCTATCAAGGAACAGCTGGCACTGGCTTTCTATTCAGATGCCAGGTTAAAGGATTTGTAGTTAACTCAGAGCTGATCCCAGGCGGTCCAGTCTATGGCCCGACCTGGGTAGGCCACTTCCGAGAACGGCCATTCTTCTTCCACCCACTGTAAAGTCCATTCATACAGCGCGTCATCAAAGCCGGCATCATACTCAGCTTTAGTGACCCACAGAGAAACCTCTGCATCGTAACCAGGCTTACTCGCTGGCCTGACATAGACACAACCACGTTCCCGTTCGCCATCGAGAGTGAGTACTGCATAGGCAAAAGATTCACGGGAGTTGAATCGTTCCTCTTCATTCAGCATATCCTGCATGGCAGCCTCATCGTCGATGTCTGCATGTGGCCAGCTTTCACTGCGGGTAAACGTTTCCTGCAGATGCTCTATAGAAGACATATAGGCAGCATAGTCTACATCCACTAACTCCGGGCCCAGTGGAACCAGTTTGAAGCCCTCAGCTTCAACCAGAACTGGCGGCTCGAATTCATCAGGAATGAATGCTGCCTGCCCATCTTCAGCCTTCTGTGCCGCCATAAATTGTTTGTAACCATCGGTCATGGCCCGGGCACAATCACCTGGCGTTTCTCTCAGTCCATCCACGCGCTTGCAGGGCCCTTCCATTACTTCCGGGAGGTTAGCTTCGACCCATTCTCTGGCTTCGTAGTAGATAGGCTGGTCGTTCGAGCTTGTCTCTACATCTACAATAACACCATCAGCAAAGCTTATATGGAAAGTGTCTGTCACGTTAAAACCGGTTTCCAGCGCCACCACAGGATCGTCCTGTACCGTAATTGCGCAGGCAATGACGTTATTAGACTCGGTTACACAGGGCGCTCTCTCAAGAACGATGTAATTACCCCCTTCCGCCCAGGCCTGATAGCCCAGGATGCCACCTTCAGCATCTCCGGCTTCACTCAGGAAGGGTTGAAGCATGCTGGCATCAAAGGAATAGAAAGCATCAATCATTCCTTCTGCGGTAGTCAGGTTTGCGGCTATTTCAGCGGCAGGATCGGTCTCTTCGCCTGAGCAGGAGGCCAGTGCGAATACACCCATAGTGATAAAGACTATTCGCATTCCCAGGGATTCACGCATGGATATTTCTCCGAATCTGTTTAACTTGGATTTCAGGTATTGAGCCGGGCATAAATTCGCCCGAAAAACTTTGAAGGGTAGCGTGACACGAAGATCACTATAAATTCTTGCAGTGGTCTGAAACTGGAACAAACCGAACTACCTCAGTTGTTCTTTGAATGTACAGCAGTCTACTGCCACTTTATCGTTTGTCTCAAGTTCACGCGTCCCTGCGCAAACTCTCCAACTCCTGGTAGTAATGATTACTCTCCCAATCCGGTTATTCATCAAACCGAATTGAGAGAGATCATGCACTGCCATTTTAGAAGGCGTAGTTGAGACCCAGGAAGTATGAGCGTCCAACTACACTCACCGGGTATCCGCGCTCGGTAAGATAGGGATCTTCATCAGTCAGGTTGGTGACACCTCCGTAGAGAAGTATGTCTGAACCAAACTCGTACTGCCCTGTCAGATTGTGCATGTAGAACTCATCAGTGAACGCTGCGTTACCGTAGTTCTGAAAAGCAGTTTCAATTTCAACACCACTCTCGTAATCAAATGTCTGCTGTGAGAGGTAGGTTGTATTCAGAGCAACTCGCAATGGGCCAGCCGTTACTGAAGCGTTCAGCTGGGCCGCCCATTCTGGTCGGCGCATCTCACCCAATTCCGGATCAACCTGTGCTTCTTCACCAGGAGCCGCCGGCTCGATGAAATTGAGTCGACGTTGGTGAGTCGCACCAGCGCCTATATTGAATTCCAGATCTGCGATGTTGAACATGTAGTCAATAGCGTAATCCACACCTGTCGCCTCTGCCGAGCCGAAGTTCAGGAGAGTTTGTCGGAGGAATGTGAATCCACCAGACTGTGCCGAAGTAGACGTAGGATTACGAGATATCAAACCACAGAAAGGATTGTTGATAGAAGCCGCGTCGTAACAACTGTTCACGATGTTCTGCGCCGAAATTTCCGAGATCGCACCGTCGATTACGATGTCCCAGTAATCCATGGTGATAGTCAGTCCATCGATGAATGTGGGCTGAAAAACGAATCCATAGGTTTCAGTTGTCGCTTCTTCAGGCTGCAGATTAGCGTTACCACCCACTACACCAGGGAATCCTGCTGACAGTGGATCGACGAATATATAGTTGCCGCTGGCATCAAATATATTTTCCTGTGGTACGTTGAATGCCTGTAGAGCTGCAACACAGTTTGCCTGCCGCAATGCCGGATCTGCCCCACTGGAAATCTGCGAAACATCACAGGGGTCTTGTGGACGGAACGATTCACCTTGCTCAGGAGAAAACAATTCGAACAGGTTTGGCACGCGAACCGCTTCACTGTAGTTTGAGCGGAATCGCAGCTCGTCGAAAGGAGCCCAGACCAGGCCTACCTTGTAAGTAGTGTTTTCACCAAAGGTCGAATAATCAGCCCGGCGTATCGCACTGCTCAGGGTAAGCTCTTCCATCAGGCCTATATCTCTTACCAGAGGAACTTCCACCTCAGCGAAGACATCCCAGACATCATACTCCGAAGCACCGCTCAGTAGGCGCTGTGATGGCGTACCACCAAGACTTGCCGCGCCACTGACATCGCCGACGTAATCACCCGCTGAGAAAGCGATTCCTTCGGAGGTGACACCAGCAACAGGCAATATGCCCTGGTCAAAGTTATCAAAGGTCTGGCTGGTCATTTCTTCACGCCATTCCCCACCAATGACAAACCCTACTGGACCAGCAGGCAATTCAAACCACTGACTCGAATCACCGCTGACAAAACCTGTAAAAACTGTTTGCTCTATCTCTTCCTCGATAGTTCGGGTGTAAGTCACAAAATCGATAGACTCCTGACTCATCGCCCCTGCGCCACCCCAGATGTTCATGGGCTGGCACTGACCATCGCCGGGTTGGAAGGTGAAGAAAGAAGAGTCAACGCCGCCACCAACAAAGGAAAAGATATCGAATGGTGTAGTAGGTGGATAAGCCGTTGGATCCAGATCAGATCGGCAAACCGGCTGGCCAGTTGCCGGATCAGTAACAACATCAATTGCGGCAAAGAAACGATCTGCAATCATCTCTTCCCGGTCATACAATTCGCGCTCAAATTTACCCCAGTTCGCTGAAATTTCGTAATCGAAGTCCAGACTGGGAATAGTCCCTCTCAATCCTGCTACAAAACGGGTTGTGGTTCGCTCATTCGTATCTTCGTTGGGGCCCCAGTCGTCGGAGTCGCGAGAGATTCGTAGGCCGCCATCACCGACAAAACTTACACCGTTATTGTTAGCAAGCGGTCGAAGAGCATCTGGCAAAAACGGATTGTCAGGAGCACCTAGCAGCAAATCCGTGAAGTTGTGACCTGTACCACCAAACTCGACTTCATGGTAGACATACTTGGTTTCAACAAACGCTTCCATATCGTCAGTAAGCTCATAGTTCGCATTCAGATTGAGTGCGTACTTTTCATCTGACGGGATAGTGAAAGGCCTGTTGGGTGTAATAAAACTTTGGGAAGCGCCAAAGTGGTTAAAGTTACCCGCAACCAGACCGTCCTGGTATGTTCCAACGTTGCCATTCTCATCGATTACCCAACAGCCGCCTGCAGCACCAAAAGAAGCCGCACCACCAAGGCTGGAGTTGTAGCCGGTGAAGCTGTCCAGACAGTCTGGTGTACCATTGCCATTGAGGTCAGGCTCTGTGCCCAGGGGTACTTCCAGTCCAAAATCTCCTGCGGCAACCACACCATAAGGCGAAGTGATATTAAATGTTCTGCCTGCCAATAGAGCCCGCGGTGGAGCAGTGGCGGCCTGATTAATCAATGCCAGTTCACCAGCCGTGAGAGTTGGTGCAACACCAAACTCCGCTGTGTAATCTGCTATGAAATTTTCAGCCGAGGGAATACGACCACCTACAGGGAATAGACCCGTGTTGTTGAAATTGTAGTACTGATCAAAGTTAGGTGTCGCAGCCGAGGAAATATCGCCAGTCTGAAAACGCAGGGCTGGATTTACATCATCTGCAAATAGTCGGTCATTAGCTGTGTGAAAACGGTCTCCTGCACGCAGCCCCTCACTTCTGTTCACCTGCAATGCGGCAGTTACGTTACCGCGACCTTCGGCGAAATTCTGGCCCCAGATAATGTCCAGGTTAGTTGCTTCAGCATCACCTTCTCCTGACATCGATGTACGGATGTCCATTTCAAGACCTTCAAAATCGTCCTTCAGTACGAAGTTGACTACGCCGGTCACCGCGTCCGCACCATAAACAGCTGATGCGCCACCGGTTAGTACCTCTACCCGCTCTATCAAGGAAGCGGGAATTGTTGAAATATCAACAGAGCCAGTGCCTTCAATACCTGCCACGTGCCGGCGGCCGTTGACCAGGGTCAATGTTCTCTCATAACCCAGACCGCGCAAATCCAGTGCTGAACCACCCACGTTACCAGCGTTCGCGTCACTCACATTGTTCGCGCCGTTATCAATGGAGTTAGTTCCGGTCACGGAAGAAAGCAATGCCGGGTTGTCATTCATTACCTCAGCGATGTCGAGGGTGCTGGTCTGGGTAAGCATGTCGGCGCTAATCGTGGCCAGAGGTTGGGATGATGTTGCGTTGGTGTCCTGTCTGATTCGACTACCTGTCACAACAACCTCTTCAATCAAGTCTTCCTGTGCTGAAGCTATGGTAGGTAATGAAGAAATACTCGCCGTTCCGGCGCATAAAGCAATAAAGTATCGCAGCCCTTTTTTGGGTACGAAATTCGGGGTGTGGGTGTTCATTAACGCGCTCCTCTGATTAATAGCAAACAGAGCCGGATACATTTGTAATGCATCGACTCTCATTTTTATTTCCAGGAACAAAATTTTGCGTCTCAAGCACAAGCTATCTGTTGCTGGTTTGCGTACGGTCTTTGTTGCACCGATTGCTATCGAAACAATCAGCAGAGAGCGACTATCCTCGTCACTAAATTGGTGCTTTGATTAATTTTGAGTTCCGTACTTTTCACTTATGACTGACAATTCCATTGCGTCACCCTAGCTATAGCAAAGCATGTGCCAGCCTTACCGAAGCCAGAAAACACGGGTTTTTCAGGGATTTTTTCGCTTTAGCACCTTAATAATGCGCACTAAAAATGGGAATTTTGGAAAGCATGCACCATTCTTTTGTCTGATTTTGGTGCCATGGGTCCCATTAAGATCGCAACTTTTTGAAGCATTGAGGCTCAAGCCCAGTGCATCTGATCAAGGAACGAGATATTGAAAGTCTAGAAGATAATGAAGTATTACCGCCCTACACACATGAGCAAGCAATAGACGGAAAATTAATAACCCCGCAGTTTGTACGTCATCCGCAGGGTTATTGAATTCTCATTTTGATACTTTGACAATTGATAGGAGTAAGCCCAGCTACTTGTTATGCGAACCGTCACAAAGCGGTGCATTACCGGTTTTCTTACAACCACAGAAATAGACAGTTTTGGTTTCTGGTGCTTCAAACTTAACGGGTGTTATATCGGTGTCACGGTGAGATCCGTCGCAATAAGGCTGGTTATTACTCAGACCGCATGCGCACCAAAAGTAAGTTTTACCTTCTTCGCAGTCAGCTGCGTAGGGTGAATTTTGAGGGCTAATTGCTTCAGACATGTATTCTCCTGATTATTAAAGTTGCACCTACATCAATGTAAGCCTGGTTTTTCCAGAAGAACTGTTATGCGAAATCCGGGCCAACCCTGATCAAGCATTATCGGCACTAATGAAATTCTGGTTTTGAATAATCCAGGAGTATATTGGTTACGAGACAGGTGGCTTGCTGCTAAATTCCATAAGCGCTTCGGTACGATATTTCTCCAACATCGCCCATAGAATGGATGCCGTCTCCACATCAATTAACCCGTTATAGTTCGATGGTCGGTAATGCAGCTGAAACGCCCTGACAGCAAACTGGGTTTGCTTATCAAATTCACCAGATGGTTCTACCAGGTAACCCAGTGCTAGAAGCGCCTCTTGTAGCTGAAGTACAACCGGCAAGTTCTGAGCAAACTCAATTCTATATCGCTCAACCGTCTCATCGTCTGGCCAGGCTCCGATACCAGCCTCATATAGCTGCTTCCAGGGAAACCGCGGGCCTGGATCAGACTTCCGCATTATCGAAATATCAGAGTGGGCAACAATGTCGATGGGATTAATGGCCGGATAACGCTCGAGGATTCCATGTAATAGTTCGATCAGGATCGAAATTTGTTCATCAGAAAATGGCGGAAACTCGCAAGTCACTTCACTCAACTCGATCTCTGGGACGGGCTTGTCCGTGCCTGTGCAATTGAACTCATTCACTACTTCAATGCCGATTGAGCGATCGTTCAGGGATTCCTCTCCTTCCCAATAGCTGACTCCGGCATGCCAGGCGCGGAGCTCTTCATCCACCAGCGAATACACACGCAAGTTGCGATGCGGATAACTATCGTCTCCTAACTCCGGCAACAGATAATGGGAACTAACCGGATTGGAAGTTCGGGTCGTTAGTAATCGAAGGGATTCAGCAAAATTTTCGGCTGTTGCATGAATGACCACATAGTCGATGCGGCTGTTCTTATTTGTCGACTCCACATAAATCATGGAACCGGTGGTACAGCCCAACAGCATTCCTATAATGAGTATTACATACACATACCTGAGCATAGGCGTACCAGAGATTAACAGCTTCTGTTGACTATTCGACGTATTCAAAACGTGACAGTCGTTCACTATCTGCTGTTGGCATGCTACCGAACACTATCTCGCGATAGCTTTCATCTTCATCTACAAATAGTTTCAACCAGGCGACTGCCATACTGCCAACAAGGTCATGCACATCCAGATTTGGATTCAAACGCTCATTTTCTACCGTGGAATTGGCGATAAAGTGGTTGCCTCCCTTTATTTCCATGTACATGCGAGGCGAGGCCTTACTCAAGCTCTCATAGTGAGGCCAGGCGTGCTCCGCCACCGAAGCAATCCGGTCCACTTCGCCAGCGAGCACCAGAGTCGGCACTGTAACATCGCCAAAATCAGCGTCCGGCAACCAGGGTGTGAAAGGAATGGCTGCTTTTAATTCTGCGCTATTTTCATTGGCAGCAAGCAAGGTACCCCCACCACCCATGGAATGCCCCATAACAGCCATACGATCCTCAAGAATCTTGCCGCGAATGGCGCTCCCCATGCGGGTGTTTTCACCACGTAATAATTCCACTCCTGCCATCAGAGCATTTGCTCTGAGCTGAGGATTATCACCCGGCTCATTGGTATCCAGGGTAAGCACTGCATAGCCATGGGACGCCAGGAAATTTCCCCACCAGGCAATATTTTCCTGGGATTCGATAAAACCCGGAGAAATCACCACGCCTCCGAAATCATCACCTTTATTGGCAGGAAAGTAGAGCGTGGCAGCTTTAAACTCTTCGACCTTCGGCAGCTGAGAAAAATAAGCCACCTGATAGCGCCCCTGCCGCCCAAGTGCTTCACGATCCGGAGCCTGAGCAGCAGTCTGCCCGGCAAGCAGAAGCGAGAAAATTACCAGGCTGGATAGGTACTGCAGGAAAATTCTAAGTCGCATGTGTCACCGTTTAACGCAAGTGGATTGTGCAGCTACGATAAACGGGGTAAGTTTGAAAATACAGAGGTAAATCGATGAGAGACGATAAAAAGCCAATGAAGAATCAATTGCTGAAAGCCATATTAGCACTGGCTGCAATATGTCATTCGATAAGCCAGGGGTATGCACAGGAATCCCTGGAAAACAGTTCATGGCAACTGGTGGCCATTCACTCTTTCAATGATTCAGTATTTACACCTGAAGACCCTGAAAAATATCTGTTGAGATTTCGGATCGAAAATCGTCTGCAGATTGAGGCAGACTGCAATCAGGCAGGCGCCACCTGGAATCTTGATGGCGAGACTATTTCATTTACCGGATTGGTGAGTACGCGCAAGCTGTGCATAGCCCCTTCTCTTTTTAACCGCTACATCATGATCTTGCAGCAATCCGAAATCCTGAACCGTGAGGGTGACACATTAATTCTGCGGTCTGGCAACGGTGTCGACTGGATGGAGTTTGAACCCTACATCTATACGCCCACTTTCTGATCACTAGTTCTTGTCAGGTCAGGAGTTGATGCGATGGCAATTAATGCAAGCACCGGATACCCGACCTGCCTGATAGAAGCGTGGGGGGTTAGCTTCCATACCCATCTTCGCGAAGTAAATGGTATTGAGAAAATTCTCCATATCATTTCTCAGAAAACTGTGTCGCGTTGTCATATCGCCATCTCTAAGCTGACTAGCAATGCGCTCGATATTGTCCAACACATCTTCAACCATCTCTTTAGTTACAGTGTCACCGCTGAGTTCCTGCATCAGGACTGTGTCCAGTCTTTGCAGTTCAAAAGCGAGCTGATGCATTCCAGAGCGCAATTCTTCTCCGTCAGCGTAGTCAAAGCGGGGAGGACTGGCGATCTGAGGAAATCCCGAACCTACACTATTGCAAGCAAGCAATGCAGAACCGAATACCAGAAACAAAAATAGATTGCGCACTTGTCTTCTGTATACACTAGTCATTGCCATTCCTCCTCACCATGATTGTGCGTTTGCGAATTGTGCTCGATTCGACTCAGCTTTCATTTTCAGCTTACCAAGAACGATTCGATCTACGCTTGATGCAAATCAACGACTGGCCCTTCATGTCTAATCAGTGCAATATTGCTACGCTATTTTGAAATTTTATTGCGTTCCTGACCCCGAAATTCTTACAGGAGTTGTGTGTGAAAAACCGGACCAGCTACCTCTTTTTCGTTATTGTATTTACTTCCAGTTCTGCACTGGCCCAGAACCTGGAACTTCCACCACTGGAACTGACCACAGTACAGCAATTAAATGCTGAACCCTTGGCCAGCTATCCTGCTGCGGAAGCTGGCCAGGGTGCTGCGGCAGATGCAGACCACTTCTACGCCATCGTTAATACCGCGATCGGCAAGTATCGAAAAAGCGATGGCAACCTGGTTAGCCGATGGGCGAGCCCAAGACAGGGTCCGGTACGCCATTTAAATAGTTGCTATGCCGAAGATGAACTTCTTTATTGTTCCAATTCAAACTTCCCCGAAATTCCAATGGCCAGTTCAGTTGAGGTCTTCGACACAAGCACGATGCAGCATCTGCGCACCTTCAGCCTCGGCGTACTGGAAGAAGGATCTCTGACCTGGTTCGAGCGTCTGGGTGACGGTTGGATCGCAGGATTTGCCCACTATGACGAACGTGGAGGCCTGGCATACAAGGATCATTCTTTCGCATCCATCGTTCGTTACGACGATCAATGGCGACGAGTTGGCGGCTGGATGATTCCCGAATCCGCGATTGAACGCATGCAGCCCTATGCAGCCTCCGGTGGTGCATTGGGGGCCGATGGTCTTTTGTATCTTACAGGCCATGATCGACCGGAAATGTACGTTATGGCGGCACCGGAAATGGGACCAAAATTAGTTCATATTGCGACTATTGCAATTGATGTGGAAGGCCAGGCTTTTGCCTGGGATAAATCCAGTGCTGAACGTATAGTGTATGGTATTAGCCGACCGAACCGTGAAGTCAGAGCATTCCGAATTCCGTCAGTGAAGATTCCTGACAATGCTATTCGACTGCCAGATACCCGGATTGGATTCTAAAGACAATCATCTCTGGCAGTGCTGAAATTCAACGACTCGTCTCCTGATTGTTTTTACTATTTAATAGCGGAATTCAATTTACAGAACTTTGTAGGTGTTCTTATGCGACTGCTTGCTTTTCTACTAAGCATCACTCTTCTGTTACCAGTAGACGTACTTGCGGCTGACGAATTGGCCGAAATGATTCTTCCTGTGCGTCAGCAAGCGGAATTGGAAGATCGGATTCTTAGGGAGAGACTGGACACGGTAGTACCCATGCTAATGCAGCGTGAAGGCATCGATGCCTGGGTCATTATTGCCAGGGAATACAATGAAGACCCAGTATTAAAAACCATGTTACCTGCCACCTGGCTCAATGCCAGACGGCGCACCGTATTAATGTTTGTCGACCACGGCGATGTACGCGGAGTAGAACGCATGGCAGTAGCGCGCTATGCCGTCGGTGAATTGTTTCCGGGGGTCTGGATCCCGGAAGAAGAACCGGATCAATGGCAACGCATCGCAGACATTCTTACCGAAGCGGATCCTTCCCGAATTGCACTGAACTTTTCCGAGGACTATGCCCTGGCAGATGGTCTGACCTATACGGAGCAGAAGGCATTGGAAGCGGCCTTGCCCTCCAGATTACGCAGCAGAATTGTTTCAGCTGAAGCTCTGGCTGTGGGTTGGCTCGAGACCCGGATCGAATCTGAGATGGATGTGTACCGGGATGTCATGGCCGTGGCCCACGATATTATTGCTGAGGGCTTTTCAGCCGATGTAATTACTCCTGGAGTTACCAGTGTGGATGACCTCCGCTGGTGGTATAGACAGCGGGTGCGGGATCTGGGATTAAGTGCCTGGTTTCACACCACGATCGAAACCGAGCGCTCTGATCGATCATTGCGTGAGATTGCCGACAACAATCTTGATCCAGACCTCCTCTACAAAGGGGATCATGTGCACATCGATTTCGGTATTACCTATCTGAATCTGCAAACCGATACTCAGCAGAATGCCTATATACTGCGAGACGATGAGGATGAGTTACCGGCTTACCTCAAATCAGCATTAGCCGAGGGAAATCGTTTACAAGACATTCTTACCGGTAATTTTCAGGTGGGACGAAGCGGTAACGACATTCTCGCCATGAGTCTGCAACAAGCACGGGACGAAGGTCTGAACCCGATTATCTATACCCACCCAATTGGCCTCCATGGTCATGCCGCTGGCACTACAATCGGTATGTGGGATCAACAGGATGGTGTTCCTGGCAGCGGTGACTATCTGATGCAGCCAAATACAGCTTACTCAATTGAACTCAACGCACTTGTGGATGTTCCGGAATGGGGCGCAGAGCCATTGCCGATGAAGCTGGAAGAAGACGGATTCTTCACCGGCGACAGTTTTTACTACATTCAGCCGAGACAAACTGAGTATCACGTCATCGACCCCACGCCATAAGTGCACAGCTCTTTCACTTAAGCGGGAAGCCGCCAGTGTTGCTTATATCTTCGATGCGGGAGTTACCGCGAAGATGGTTTTCCAATGCCCTGGCAGCTCCGTGTACTTGCTTGCGTACCAGGTCGTTCGTGAACTCAGAGTTCTCCATGTCAAAGTTTTCATAGAACTTCGCGACTGAGACACTATCTATTACATCGGCACCGAAGAAAGGCGCTGACTCGACGGCGGAAGCCAGGACGCTACGGGCACCACCTGGCCCAGGAGATGTAGACAGATACACGACAGGTTTGCCCTGAAAGACCTTGCCATCAATACGAGAAGCCCAGTCGAACAGATTTTTCCAGGCCGCAGTATAGGAGCCATTATGTTCGGCAAAAGATATTACCAGAGCATCTGCCTCGCCAATTTTCCTGAAAAACTGACGCGCCTGAAGGGGCTGACCAAACCTCTCTTCCCTCTCATCGCTGAAAATCGGCAATTCATAGTCATGAATGTTCAGAACCTCCACTTCCGCGCCATCGATCTGATTAGCGCTGTACTCTGCTAATACCCGGTTGATGGAATTTCGATTATTGCTTGCGCCTATGGCTACAATTTTCATTTCACTGCTCCCTTAATTAGTTAAGTTACGCTCGGCTGGAACGTCACTCAGATATTCAACAAACTCCACTTCGAACCCGGCGGGATCGATGAAGTAAACGTTTTTACGGAATGGTTCATTCATTCCACCTTTGGCAATTGGGTACCCGGCTGCATTCAGGCGACCTGTCAGAGCCTCGATATCGCTGGTGACGAATGCGAAATGAGCCAGCCCTACCTGATGTCCGGTAAGGTCACGATTCTCACCCTCCCCGCCATCACTTAAGGCCAGGTATTGGTATTCATCGCCAAAATGCAGCCAGGTTCGGGGCTTGCCATACCATTCACTATTCCCGGAAGTGCGAACTTTCCAGTGTGGAAATGCCGCCTGATAAAATTTCAACATGGCTGGAATATCAGGCACTGTCAGATTTATATGTTCTAGTTGAAGCATGATTTACCTCCTTTCTCCTCAATATGGCGTCATCTTAATACCTCAAGTTAACTTGAGGTAAAGCATTTTCTGCGTTATTTTTAACAAAAACTGGAGGTAGCTATGGCAGAGACTAACTGGACCGTTGGCAGAGTCGCGAAGCGTTGTGGCGTGCGTGTGAGCACACTGCACTTTTATGAAGAGAAAGGGCTCATCAAAAGTACCCGTAACGCCGGAAACCAGCGTCGCTACCGTGCCGATGTGGTACGTCGTGTATCGGTGATCAAAGCCGCCCAGAAGATGGGGATCAGCCTGGCTTCAATCCGGGAAGCCTTTGCTACCCTGCCCGACGAGCGCACACCCACCCAGAGAGACTGGAAAAAATTATCCAGCACCTGGAAAAAAGAGCTGGACTCCCGCATCGCCTATCTGGAGAGACTGCAGGATCTGCTCACCGGCTGCATAGGTTGCGGCTGTCTCTCGATGAAGAATTGCCCCATCTACAATGATGAGGACAAACTGGGCGAAGGCAGAAGTGGTCCTGTCATACTGGATGAAGGGACTAAAATACTTCGAAGCAGTACATGAGTGTCGTTGAACGGGTAAGCTCATTGAAACTGCTGACTAGCAGTAAGTAGAGGTCAGGTACTGAAGCAACTTAGTAATATATTTACTTCCGATCTTTAATTTCAGCAATGTGCCAAAAGCTGACTATCGAAATACCACTCACAAATTGATATTGGTCTCGAACCTATTTTTGCTGATTAATTTCAACATACAAAACCAGGCTCATGCGTTCGATCCTGAACTTTGTCAGGTTTGTGTCGGGCAAATGGCGTGTTCTTGATAGTATCGTCAGTAGTAGAATTCCAATATCGCTTTATATCGGAGTAACTGATGAAAATTTGTAGTCTTAGAAGCGAGAGAGGGTGGACTCAGGAAGAGCTGGCAAGTAGGTCAGGGATAAGCGTTCGTACACTACAAAGGATTGAAAAAGGGGGAAAGCCAAGCCTTAACGCGCTTAGGAAAATTGCCGCAGCATTAGCAGTTGAGCCAAGGACATTAGCTGAAGAATCGAATATCAACTCCAATTTCAAAGAACGGACAAGTCATTCAATTACCAGAAAGTATATTAGTACATCGCATTTTAGACTGGCTGTTTCGTCTGGAGTGATTATCCTACTTGTAGCGATTTCTCTAAATCTTGCAACTGTAAACTCGAGACTAGATGCAATTTTCGCGCGATTAGCCACCATTGGAGAAAAAATAAGGTCTCTGGAATTTTTGAGCTTTGAGAACAAGGCTAAGTCAGATTCGATTTATCCTAATGAATCGAATGCAGAAGTTGTCGCCCGCAATGACGCGACTTGATTAGACGATGGCTTGTCTATAGATAATAAGCCAAGTACAGAGTTTGAAAGCGTTGCTGTATCAACATCCGCTGAGTTTCTGTCGACAGATCCCGATATCGCTGAAGATAGTAATAGTCTCTCACGAGAAGAAAGAATCGTACTCATTGAGCGACGAGGAAACTTCCTCGTAGAGCAAATGGACCCTGAGGCTCAACTTCAGAAGCTTGCGGGATTGAGCGAATATAATTTGGAATTATTCCTCCAAACCTTCACTCAGAACTTAATTGTTCAAGAACGAGCAGGCTTAGGGATTAATAATCTTACTGCTTTGCAGGCTTCTCGGGATGTCCTTGCCGCAGGGATGGAGTCTAATCAACTCAGAATTATTGATAACTACATCACTTCTTTCGAGCAACAATCTAATGAAATTCAAGAGTTTGAAGATTCCTTGCAATTAATGTTGCTTGGCCAAGATCGAATAAACTAGATGCTTCTAATTAGATGCCAAGGGTCGGAATGTGACCGTCTAGGAGATATCTGAACCGTATTTACGAGCCCTGCCTCATTGGTCGTATAAGTGCCAGTAGCGGACTTCCAACAAGGCTATTGAACTAGATACTCGAGTGCAGTTTCTAATACTACATCTGTACCGTTAAAGTAGTCTTCTGAACTCAATTGAACAGGAATATCTGGCGATACCCAGTTTCGCTGATCCCCCACCCAACCAGTATGAGCATACTCTGCTGGCACAAAAAACAATATCCCAGAATGAGGTAGTGAGAATTGGCCAGCAGTTCCTGCAAAAGTTGGTCTGCCTCCCGTAGGTTCTCCAACAAATACAGGATCAGCGAACATTTCCAGACTTCCGACAACTAATTGGGCAGCGGAGAATGTATTCCTACCAATCAGAACTAATAGATTATTACGAGGTGATTCTTCATTGAACGCGATTAGACTGCGAATTAAAGGCACAGAGAGTGTTCCATTGCCTCCCTGACAATGCCGCAAGTCCAGCACAATATTTGATGTTTCATTTGATCCCAAATAATTCTTTATGTCTTCA
Organism: uncultured Pseudohongiella sp.; assembly: GCA_965227685.1. Taxonomy (GTDB): domain Bacteria; phylum Pseudomonadota; class Gammaproteobacteria; order Pseudomonadales; family Pseudohongiellaceae; genus UBA9145. The sequence continues at coordinate 2,180,405 of CBDDGA010000002.1, forward strand.
CTCACCGAGAAGAACTCACCCGGACTCGAGTCGATAATATTGTTTATCTGTATATAAAGATCACCGTCCTCCAAAGCTTCATACCAGATTGGTGAACTCAAGCTCTCCAAGTACTTAGGCACAGGCGCGAATCCATTTGGTGCTAATGCAGGAGAGGTAGATACTGAATCTCTTAGCGATGGCCGCACAGTAGACCGCACACCATCTCTACTTGTTATTTGTAAAGCTACGTCATCAATACTGTCAGCGATACCCAATTCCACGAGGACTACAGGGCTCAGAAGCATTCTCGTCCCATTCCAATAAGGGGACATATTGTTGTCTCTGGTAACTGATCTCTGGACAACTTTGAATGCATCGAAAGCTGGCATCCCAGCAATCTCATCAATTCTGGCGCCCACCAAATTTTCATTTTCAGCTTCAATTATGTATAAGCCATCAGAAAAGAAGTAAGTTTTTATAGACATCCACTCCAATGCCGAGCCAAACAACATGAAATCATGTCCAGTTCCTAATTTGCCCATAAAAACAAGAAGTTTCGCTGCGATTTCTTGATCAGAAAGGACGCCCAAATTGTCTATTATGTAAATCAAGTCAGCATTCAGTTCTTCTGAAGACGTTTTGAAATCTGGGTCAATATGCAATTCTTGAATTTGATCTGCAAAGAAAGAGATATCGTGCCTCCATCGTTCCTCCCTGCTTAGGTTCTCCGAATTCGCAATTCCAAACACCTCATCAAATTCACCCGATTCAACAATTGGTGCAAACTCAGGGATCGTTCGAAGGAAAATTCTATTTGGGTAACGATGGGTGAGCGCCCTCCCTATCCACTCAACAGCGAGGTTGGTTTCACCAAGGAGGGCATATTGCTTTGCAATCTCTACCTCCAATGAAGACGGGTGACCATCAAAGTTACTATTGTACCAAGTTGATCCTAATGAAATTGCTTCCTTAAATGAGGCAATTGCCTCTTGATGTGATCCATTCTGTGCTTGACAAACGGCCAGATCAAACCAAATCGAACCGTCATCCTGATAGTCATCCAACACCTCTAAAAGAGCTTCTTCACTATCAATGCAGTTATTTGAGCTCGATAACTCTCTCGCTTTCTGTAAGTTGTTGTAATAGCTTATTGGAGAAGCAGGAAAGACCATTGCTGGTGACTTCTCATACGGATTTCCAACAAAAAGCGGGATCGGGGATGTAGAGCGAAAATCTGCAAGTTGCGAATTTGTATCGCCAGAGCGCGTTGGAGTTGAACATGCAGTCGCCATCAAAATCAGAGCTACTACAGCTATTTCGAGCGTTGTTTTTCTAGTCATTAGCTCACCCTTTAAAGTCTCAATAGTGAAATACCTGAGCTTTTGAGACGCTTCTTAACCTTATTTGGTTAACGGCAATTGGAAAATGTGGATAACTTTTTGAGGTAAGAGATGTCTGCCTTGGATCGGAATTTGACTAATTGCGAATTATCTTAGTTTTTTATTTCGCCCTAGTGCTTTGATCGCTTTCGTGCCAGTAGCGGAAGCTATTAAGTTAGAAGATTGTTACAAAGTCATAAAACGATTCTGAGGTGGCTTACTTGTTTAAAGTGCGTTTGAGCTCCTTCTTCTCAATTAACTGTACCTAGTTTTGGGGATTCGAATTGGTTGAGTCATCGACTTCATTCTCAATTTGTTCGAGGCTAAGGGTTGTTCGTCCTTGATCATCTGAGGATCGACGAATAGTGAATTGATCACCATCTTCGTTCGATGTGGTGATTTCGAAATCTCCTGGATCGCCTAATCGTGCGATTAATATCGCAGTGAGTATTCCCAAAGCAAGCAGCCCTACCACCAGTCTCAAAACGAATTGATTACTACTATTAGTCACCAATGCGTCATGTTTTTCATTTGACGGTTCAGATACCGCCTCCGGGTTACTACTCAATATCTCGGACACAGACTTAACACCCATGAAAGTGCTCAGAATTTCACTCGGACTAGGGACATCTCCAGTGTGCCGATAAGTTGTGGTTATTGTCGAAAAGTCATTCCGATTATGAGGTTTGACTACGACTTTCTGTTCCTTGATCAATTCAAATAGAAAATTTGAAATCAACCGCAGCTTGGATTCCCTCGGGCTTTTAGATCCATTTATCCAGCCAGTTACGGCAGCCGAACTTACTTCGCATACTTCTGCCAATTCAATATTTTCGATTGGCCCTAAAATCGAACGCCACGAATCCCAGATCTCTGGAAATTTGACTTGTGAACCCTCGTTCATACGTTGCTCTCCAAGAAGCTTCTAATTTAACAGCGAATTGAGCCAGTTTTCACTGAAAATACTGACAGTTAACTCTAGTTAACCCCAAGTAAATGCTCAAAACCCAATTTCTCACGATAATTCGACTGAGTACTAGTTATGAACGCATGAGCATTCCCCCTGTGAAGCTATTTACACTCTGAGGAGTCAATCCAGTGAAATTGACATCGTTGTTGGTAATTTTCATCTTGAGCAACCTACTAGGCTGCACATCAACCACTCTTATTGAAGATAGCCATTCCCCAAGCATTGATTTTGCCTCGACTTCGCCTAATCCTATTCTGCTAAGTGAGCCTTGGAATGTAGTACCTTCAAATGAATTTCCTCTCGATGCAATTGCGTACTTCGAAAATACCAAAAAGGGTCATGAACTCGCATTATCAGGTGACTGCGAACAGGCGGTAGAAGTGTTGATCGATCTCACTCAGCAGTATAGAGATGATAGCTCGATTTGGTATGACTTAGCTGTCTGTCAAGGAGTACTAGGGCTTCATAGAGATGCTATCGACTCATACAAAACGGCTCTCAAATTGGGAACTACATGGTTGGATACATCGCTGCGAGGAGAGCCTTCATCAATATTACTGGATATCGCAATTCAGTATATGGCTCTAGAAGAAACCGAAAAAGCTATGCGGTGGTTTCAACAGGCTTTGGACTCTCGCTACAAGCCTCATGATATAGCAACAAATATCCCTGAGTTTCGATCTGCGATAAGACAGATGGATACATCAGTACGCTTTGGTGTTCCACCTGAAAGCGAACTATCGAGATCAGAACAATGGCGATTCGACATTTCATTCTTAGCACACAAAACTGCACAAACTCACGTTGATCCAGACTATAAAACACCTTCTAGCGAAATCAGTTATCACTTCGAAGAATTGCTTTCTCAGATAGAGGTTCTTACGGATGCTGAGATAACCGCGAAACTCCATATTCTAATGGGAAAGCTTGGAACCGGGCACGACATAATGCTTGGAGGTGATGCGCTGAGTTATATGGCATTTAAACCATATTTCTTCAACGATGGTCTATATATTATTGATGCTGATGACGAATCACTAGTTGGCTCCAGGATTGACCGAATCGATTCCGTTCCAATTGAAGAAGCTTTTGAACTTGTGAGAAATGCTATGGCAAGGGATAACAATATGTCGCCTTATTGGACTGGGATGCGCTTTCTGTTGAGCCCTCACATTCTTAAAGAACTTGGCGTTATTCAGGATGTAAACAACTTCGAAGTCACTTTATCCAATGAGCAAGAGCAAGAGCAAGAGCAAGAGCAAGAGCAAGAGTTTACGATCAAACCTCAACTCAACTCCTTTCCCACCACTACGCCCTCGCTCTCCGCGGGAGATCTCCCTAGCCCGCCATTATATTTGTCGGACCAATCCACACCAATCTGGTATAAGTTAATTTCAGAAGACCTTATCTACATACAAGTGAATATGTTTTTTTGGGACATACCTGATAAATTCGAACCAGCAGTGGATGATATCGCCAAATTGATTCGAGCGAATGAAGTAAAGAACGTGATCTTAGACTTGAGGCATTCACAGGGCGGCAGAATAACTCTAAGTACTCCAATCGTCAGAGCTTTAGTTGGATTTGAGTTCAGCGAATATAGTAAAAACTTGTTTGTACTAATTGGTAGAAATACTTTTTCTACTGCACAAAAACTTATTGGAGAGCTAGATAGACTTGCTGATCCTATCTTTGTTGGTGAGCCAAGCGGAGGCAGACAGACGTTTGCCGGAGACTCAAGTGCATTCACATTGCCTTATAGTGGATTGAATGTTATTAGCCCAATATCTTTTGGATATGCTGGATACTCCGCGGACCAGAGAATATGGATTGCGCCAGATATACCTATCACACTTAGTTCGAATGAGTACTTTCAAGGATTGGACCCTGTATTAGAAGTAGTTCTCAATCTAATACAAAATTAGGCTATTGGGATAGTTAGCGCCAACGTTATCGAACGTCTGCTCTGGGTCGAAATATGACCGATTGAGAGACATCTGAACAGTGTTTAATAGGTGAAATATGTTGGTCGCTTTCGTACCAATTCCGGACATTGGTAAAACAATGAAATTAGAATCGCGATGTCTATTTGGATTCCTGCTGGAATTTAGTCTCGCAATTCCAACGTAAGTTCAGGGTGAATTTCGAGTAAATCTGACCGCATTGGTTTGCCTTTTAGGTAATGATCAAAGAAAGATAGAGCTACATCATTAACTATCTGCAGAGCCCTCTGATTATTCACGTCTCCCATAAAACCTGGCCCTGAAACACCGCGTACGGCCAGACCTATATCGGTGTAGTCTAAGTGGTCGATTTCATCTATTGTCATATTCCAAAAGTCGAAATCGGAATTCTTATAGGCGAACTCATTTCCAAGATAAAAATTAGCACTGTACATGACCAGAAAAGGAGCAAGTAACGGTTTGCTCCAATTGTAACCTTGTTGATTTCCATCAATGTGAATACCAGCATCACACCTCTCGTCAAGTTTACAGAACTCTCCCGCAGCCACGCTGCCAAATGAATGCCCGAAAACTCCCAAATTGTCTGAATCGATTGCTTCAATAAATCCTGGAATTGGAGCTTCAACATTCTCAATTTCATCAATAGTGATTTGAATGTCCTTCACCCAGGTTTGCGCGATACTTCCCATTGCAGTCATCCGACCATCGAAGTAGTTGTATAAATTTTCAGGTGTGGCTCGATCTCCAATCAAATAGTTTTCGCGGTCATCCAACACTGCACTAACGAATTGCATCTTTTCACCTTCGTTTTCGATCAGTCTGAAGGAGTCGAATAAGTTGAACAATTGCTCGTCAAGCTGCGAATGAACAGTGCCATCTGGAGCAAAGGCAGCAAGGTCCCTCACTCCGGCTGTAGATCGAGACTCAGCACCTTCTATTTCTAAATCCGCTGGTAGTTGAGTAGTAAAAAGCACTTTTTCAGACGACTCCAAGAACACTTTGGTTGATTGATAGGTGCGAGCAATACTAAGAATCACATATCCATGGCTGGCCAAATGCTCAATAAGGATAGTGTTCTGTTCCGGTGTAGACATCATTCCGTGATTAAAAATAAGTATTGGAAAATGCTCTCCCTCAGCAATAGGGGCATTAACAAGCGAATTCGTATCAATTAATCGAAAATGAGAAGTAAAAAACTTCACTAAATCAAAATCACCTCGATACAAATCCTCCCACAATGTTCTGACCTGGTATTGATTTAAATCCTGAACCTGAGACGGATACCAAACTCTAACTGACAGTTCTCTATTCTCAGTTGGGTTGAATCTTTCAGCTCTCGCCAAATCAACCAAGTTATATCCAAAAGTTCCAACACTGAATTGACCCGAAGGTATTGGCAGCTTGAAGACTGGTAGTAACAGAGTTAATGCAATCGATATCGCAAGAAGAATGATAAGAGGAATTGCAGCGAAGATGCGCCAAAACGTCTTGGCTTGAGATCTTTTAAGTGCCCCCATTGCCAGTAGGGTGAATGCCACTAACGCGGGAAGTATCTGCCATCGGGCACCATTAATAACTAACAATAAAACAAGACTTACTAGCCCGACCAAAACAAAATACTTTGGTAAGAGCAATTGTCGGAGCTTCGGAACCAACAATCTTAGGATGAACGAAAAAACTATCAGGAAAAAAACTGCTTCAAACAGCTGCATTGTGACACCCGAAGAACTGAGTAGCTTGAATTCTAGTGTTACATTTTAATCTTATCCGCTAAATTATTAGCGAGTCGCTAAAAATTTAGCACGTAGTGGATAGCTCTCACAAGTGCTTTTTCTTTTGATAGAAGCAAGATGAAGCCATCTCATCCGTTGTTCGAAATGATTGAATTCCAGAAAATCCCAAAACTAAGGACAAGGAGTAGTGGTGCGCTTTGGGTCGAGAGCAGACTGGCAGACTTGGCGCCAGAATCAGACATCCATTAATTGAAATTGAAGGAGCAATTACAATCTAATTATGTCGGAAACAATAAAGAGAAATATCAACCCACAAAGAGAGGCGGCTACAAGCGCCCTGTGAATCGCCAGCACTGAAAAGCTGAAATTATCTGCAGCCAATCGATATTGCTTTTGCATTTGCCAGATTGCCCACGCAGTTGAAACCGCTGCGCACACGCCAAGCAATGACTGAATAGCATATCTCGGTGACTCAAGTCGAAAGTGATCTCCAAAAACTAACAAGGCGACAAAGGGTGCTGCCTCTGCCCCTGTAGCCAGTAGAGCTGCCCCTGACAATGCAAATTCAGGTGCACGAATGCGCCGCCCCGGCCAGATCAGAGGCACGATGCTGCTCAGTGAAACCAGAATTAAAATTAACGTGAGGGGGACAAAATTTGCCGAGAGTCCCCATGCTGAAGCTCGAGAAAAACTACTCGAAGCTCCATTCCAGACAGTGTTCAGGTCCTCACTGAAACTCACTACGGTCCATCGCCCGCTATTCAGCATTCTGCCAAACGATCTTGGACCTATTCGCTGTAATTCAATATCACCCTGATAAAGCACACCATCAATCGCGCTCAATCGCAGTGACGCAAATGAGTTGGTTACGTTGCCGAAGAATAACTCGCCACCCGCATAGGGCCGACGATTGGGAAGAAATACACCCTGAAAATCCTGAACTTCAATTTGAGATTGATCAGTGAAGGGAACGAATTGCCTGTATCCTCTGAACGTTTCGACAAAATTCCATGCTGCATTTATAGTGGAAAACCGACTTCCTATGAGACCGGCATCACTACTAAGAACCGAGAAGAAAAGGCCGATCTGCTGCTCTGGAAAGAGAAATAACTGAGAATTGAATCCTTCAGTTGAACCTCCATGTGCAGCAATCGTCGTTCGCAGTTCTAATTCGCTTTCCCCGGCTTGTTCATATATCCAGAAACCCAGGCCAATGCCGCTGGCAATCGCCTCCCCAGAGGCCATTTGCATCGTTAATGCCTGATCCCAGGAGTCCGCATTAAGGAGTGTAGGAGATCGGGAAAGCACAGCTTTCATGAAACTGGCCATGTCGCTGGCAGAATAGAAGAAACCACCTGAGCCCAGGTAGAACGGTTGCTTATAGAGTAGTGGGCGTGGTTGGACACTTCCATCGTCACTAGTCTCATGCTCTTGCGCTATACCCTCAGGAAGCTTGCCAGGAAACTCCACGCCGGCATTTTCCATTCCTAAAGGCTGGAACAAATTTGCGGCCACATAGTCTCCATAAGTCATGCCGCTAACGTCTTCAATTATCAGTCCGGCGATCCCCATTCCATGATTGGAATAACTGATTGTCTCACCTGGATTTCTGACCTGCAGATGCGCATGACGGTTCATGTAATCTGCACTGGCTCGCTCTGAGTCAGGATTCTGCACTAAAGTGTTCCGAAACTTCTCTTCAAACCCAGCGGTATGAGTTAACAGGTGGCGAACGGTTGTTATTCCCCTCACGGTCTCCACCTGGCCTCTGGCAAGATAACGATTGATATCTTCGTCCAGCTCCAGTTTTCCTTGTTCGACAAGTTGCAGGATGGAAATGGTCGTAAAAAGTTTGCTCACCGAGCCACTGCGAAAAGGCGTACTGGCCGTGGCCGGCCTTCGCTCTGCAGCATTAGCTATGCCGTATCCAGCCTGATAAAGTGTTTCGCCTCCCTTAACGATTGAAACTACTGCTGCATCGAAATCCCCATTGGCTAAGGATTCCTCAAATATCGAATCGGCCCATTCTCGTGCACTTTCAGACGAAACCCCTGATGCCCAGTCAGGAAGGATTTGGGCACTAACACCATGAGAGAAAATCAGAACTACGCTTAGCAGCAATAGAATAACCAGGCTTGATACTTTATTCATAAGCATGCCTTTGGCAGCCAAAGAAAAAGGCGGCAGATTTATAGATTGCTCGATACTAGCACTGTTTTGGTGATGGTTATCGCCTTATAAAGGGCGATTGATTAGGCGCTCGCCGCTAGAATTTTCTTCGAGTCGATAACGAATTCAAGTTATACAGCTGGATGAGCTTAGCTTTCCAATCCAACTTCAATAGGTTTATTGGGTTTGCGCATGCCAGTTAAGGTGATATCGAAAAGCCAGCCGGATCGCCATTGTAGATTAGCTCCCCACCTTCTCGTTCGTACGCCAGGTAAATCTGAAAATTACCAGCAACGTCTACAACAAGGCCTTCAAGGACAGGGACTATCTCCACACTTTCCAAAACCCTGGATTCCAACGCGGGCAAACTTGACTCAACGCCATCCCAGGGCATGAAGTTACCGGATTCATTCAGCGCATACATGCTGCCGTTATAAACAATAACGGCAAACAATCGTGCTGTGGTACCGACATCAACCGGATCTACTTCTATCCTGCCAGCTATTGATAACTCATCAGTTACTGAGAAGTTGTTACCTACGACCCCATCACCATCAAGCACCGTAATAGTAAAACTGGCAGCAGCACTGTCGGAGCCGGAGCTCACTCCTGCGATAGACTGGGCTGAGTCCACAAGTTCCGACGCCAACGTTGGTCGATCGAATGGGAAAGTCTCATTGGCAACTCTTGGATCCGTTAATCCGTTCTCAAGAAAATCAATCAGGTCTGTTCGCGCTGGCGAATCGTCGGCAAATACATTGAGCTCATTAATGTCCAGCGGATTTCCTGGTATTCCATCCTGGTCTTCAAGGAACTGTTGATGACCCGTATCGTTTACCCCCGCATTGTAGAAATCCAAAGCATCTTCTACATCGGTTACCCAGCCAACATGCATAAGCACCTTACGCAAGCCTACATTTCGAAGTGAGGGTGTCTTGAAATCCCCTCTATCGTTATTGCGCCCACTGACATCGAAGTGACCCAGGTCTTCAAGGCTGGGCCGCAATCCAATATTGCGAAACTCATCATCACTAAAAAGTGGCGGCTCGTGGCAATTAGCACAAGGTGTATCTATATAGGACTCCCAGCCACGAATCTGGCTCGCAGTCATGGCCGTGTCGTCACCTTCTATATACAGATCCCAGGGTGTTTCATTGGGTACCAGAGTCCTTTCGTAAGTTGCGATGGCCAGGCCAATTCGTGCCGGTGTGATTTCTTCATCACCAAATGCAGCCTGAAACAGATCGCCATAGCGCTGATCACCCGCTAATGCATCTTCCATGTCCGCCGGAATATTGCTGGCCAGTGCCAGGGGCTGCACCTGTTCGAGCTTGCTTATCACATCGCCCCAATCGCGACCTTCTTTCGCCATCTCTACAGTGCTCAGAATCGGACCTACAGCCTGGCTTTCCAGAGAGCCTCCCTCACTGATGATCACCGAATTTTCATTGAGAGGATCGACAAACTGATCTGTCGCCCGGCCGTCCCAGAAATTACTGTCGGCAAACATGGATGTGAAGAAAGAAGGTGAAGCCCGACCGGTAACCTGAGCCTCCAGCCCAAACTGGGCATGAATAACCGGCCTGCCTTCGACATCCAGTGCTTTGATACCTGGCGAACCAACAACATCGTCATCTGTTCCGAAGATCTGATCGAAACCTGGGTGTAATCCAAGCCGTAAGTCTGAACCGCCTGCTGCTGGTTGATGACAGGTACCGCAGGCGACTGAGTTGTCACTTGACAGCTGCTCGTCCCAAAAGAGAATTTTCCCCAGAACGCGCTTTTCTTCTGTAATTGGATTTTCAGCAGGCGCCACTGCTTCTCCGAGAGCACTGAAATCGTCATTGTTCTGGCCTGGACCACCGGGTGGAGGATTACCCTGTGCAAGAACTGCATTGGAGATCAGGCAAAGTAGCGCAGTAACTGTATAGGTATTAAATTGATTCAACATAGCAAACAGCCCCCCGACTGAAATGAGTTAATACTTATACGGAGGAGCGTAGTCAGCATTCCCAAAGACAATTAATGAGCCAGCATGAAGTGTGATGCCGTTCACACTTGCATATAGGGAATTGCGTCAGGGGGAAAGGCTACGTCACTGTGGGGCAGTGACGCAACAGCACTTTGTAAAGATTGAAAACTAAATTCCCAACTCAGCTTCAACGTCAGCGCGTCGAGCTGCTCTCAGAATACCAGGCAGAGAGTAGTTGCCTTCATGGCAGGCGTACTCATAGACGAATTCGTTGCTGGCGTTGCGAGTGATTATGCGTTCACCACTTATAGGCTGGCTATAGGCTTTAGTATCTTGGGCGGTGAACCCATAGTGAATCTCGTTGTCACCTACCAGAGTATAACGCTCGGTCACTTCCAGCTCTTCCGAAAGAGGCAGGAACATCCGGGAAGCGCTCTGTTCCGGACGAAAATTTCTGGAATGAACAACCAGCGTGTCGCCTTCCCAGTAACCGATAGAGTCGCCCATCCAACGGGGAAAATCATGGGCGAAATGCTCATCGCCAATTCGAATGATGCGCGCGTCGTGAATCATTTCCGACAGGATCACTACATAATCCTTCGTTTGATAAATCTGCATGTAGGGATTCATCATCAACGGAGTAAGATTCGGAATAACAGCTCCAAACATCAGACAGCGACCAGAAAGAGGCTGTCCCTCCGGGCCGTCGGCTGACCCGAGACCTCGAGCCATACGCTGGGCATTAAAATCCTTAAAGTCTTCTTTTAACTGAATGCGGCCATTGGGAGGATCGATGATTACCGAAGTACGGAATTCGCCATTCACCGGCACCAACTCAGGTGGCTGCCAGTGACCCAGAAAAGAATCGTCTGCCTCCTGCCCAATACGAGCACCCTGCTCCGGTGCACCGCGATCAGGATCAAGAGGTGCTGCCTGTTGTGCCAGTCGCTGCCGAAACCTATTTTCTACTTCCGTGGCTTCTTCCACTGTATAGGCACGTTTTTCACCAAGGCTGGCCGGTCGCTGCAGAGGGGTGCGAGAACCAAACCACCAGGTGCCCTGTAAATCGGGAAAGCCGTGTTCTGTGCGGGGCATCTCCCAGTCTGGTTGAATGGGCGCTGGTTCACTCAATACACCCACCGCTCCTTCTTGCGCAAGATTATGAGACGACGCGAAAAACACAAGAGTGATTACAAACAACTTACATGTCTTCATGGCCAAAACCTGTTCCGGAAGATTTGGAATGATCAGATTATAGGCAGCAGGCAGCGAGTCGAAAGTGACTTATTGTCGCAGGCAAGGAAATATTGAGGGAAATCAAGTTTAAGGTCAGCGTCAGTTACGGTAGGATCAGTCAGGTTCCTCTTCCGCAGGAGAATTAACTATGAATCGTTTCACCATCCGCATACCGGTCCTTCTGACCCTTCTCCAATTTGCTACAAGTGCCATTGCACAGGACGACGGAAATAGTCGTTTCGCCACAGTGGAACCAGCGTCCAATTACGCCGCCGCCATAGAATATGCCCGTACCGAGATTCGCAAGGTGATAGATGCCGGAGCCCCCGGTATTTCAATTGCAGTAGGTGTGGATGATGAATTGATCTGGGCTGAAGGATTTGGGTTTGCAAATGCGGAATATGGACTCCCTGTCACTACCGAAACGAAATTCCGCATCGGCAGCGTGTCCAAGTCAATGACATCCATTGCTATGGCCCTGCTGTATGAAGAGGGCGTAATCGATCTTGATGCTCCTATTCAGACTTACTTGCCAGATTTCCCTGTGAAGGAAAAAGGCACGGTTAATTTACGCCTGTTGGCTTCACATCGTGCAGGGATTCGGCATTACTTACCCGATGGTTCAGACAATTTCGTTACCAAACACTATGACGATGTAGTGGATGCCCTGGAAATTTTTGAAGACGATCCTCTAATCGCCGTACCTGGCGATAAGTACTCCTACTCCAGTCATGGCTACAACTTGCTCAGCGCTGCTTTACAGGAAGCCAGCGGGGTTGAGTTTCTGACACTAATGCGGGAGAACGTCTGGAGCCCTCTTAAACTCATCGACACCGTGGCTGATCACACCGACTATGTCATCTCCAACCGGGCCGCTCCCTATGTTCGTCGAGGTGATCAGCTGATTAATGCTCCCTTTGTCGACAACAGCTACAAGTGGGCCGGCGGCGGTTTTATTTCCACACCGTCGGATATGGTGAAATTTGGTTTTGGTGTATTTAACAGCGGCATTATTGAAGACGAAACGCTGGAGCTTCTATTAAGCCCACCGGTACTGCCTAATGGTGAAATCGCTGATCAGAATTATGGATTAGGCTGGCGCACCTTCGGGGAAGATGGAGACTGGTATGGTCATACCGGCGGATCAGTCGGTGGCACTACTCTATTCATGGTTCATCCGGAGGCCAATGTGGTAATGGGCTTAGTGTGCAACCTCTCCGGATGCTTCCAGCGGATGGCAGACATGGTGGAAGTTGCCGATCGTTTTGTTCAGTAGCCGATCAACGCTTCCACCTGGACTGAATTTCATCACCACTGGCGACTACCTCACTGTCCTAGTACTGTAGGTAGCGCTGGTGGCACTGGCTGCTTAATCGGATTGTAGTTATCCAATTGCTCCAACACCTCAGATATCGCCAGATCCAACTGGGTATCGACATCAATATTCACCTGATCTGGCTCAAGCTGTATCTCGATATCCGGATCCACACCTTCATTCTCGATTCGCCATTCTCCTTCCGGATTAAAGAAGCGGAAAAATGGCACTACAAGATTGCCACCGTCGATGAGATTAGGATTAGCCGATATGCCAATCAGACCGCCCCAGGTGGTAGTGCCAATCAGCGTACCCAGACCCTGATACTTAAATGAATAGGGTAAAAAGTCACCTCCGGAGCCAGCATTCTGATCCACCAGCATCACTTTTGGTCCGTAAACTGCCCCACTGGGTGTATCGAAAATCAAACCATCCCGATCTTTCCAGCTGGCCAGATAATTTCTTCCCAGTACATCGGTAATGTAGTTAGCAGCCTGCCCACCACCATTTCGTCTCTCATCAATAATGAGTGCCTGCTTATCTACCTGGGCAAAGAACAGACGATTAAAATAGGTGTAACCGCCAGCTGCTGTATCAGGTAAATAAACATAACCTACCTTGCCATCGGTTTGTTCCTCGACGTATTTACGGTTAGCTTCAATCCAGTTCCATTGCCGGAGTGCACTCTCGCTCCCGATGGGTTCAACGATGATTTCCATAGCATCAGCATCAGAAGTGTCACTACTTACCAACAACGCTACATGCTCTCCGACTGTTTGCGCCAACAAAGAATAGATATTCATGGAGCCATCGATTGAAATGCCATTCACTGCGAGAATGTAATCGCCTTCGGCCACACCGAGTCCCGGCGCCGCCAGTGGTGCTACCAGGAATGGGTTCCAGCTTTCGCCGGTATAGATCTTCTCAATTCGATAGCGATTGTTTTCAATCCGAAGGTCAGCACCCAGTAAACCTACCGGTACTCTTTCGGCACGGTAGATATCCCCACCAGAAACTCGATTGTGCCCAACCTGTAGCTCGGCGATCATCTCTCGCATGAGGTAATTGAGATCGGAGCGGGTTGCTACATGGGGAAGTAGTTCGGCATATTTTTCCTTGATTGCCGGCCAGTCGATACCATGCATATTTTCAGCATAGAAAAACTGGTGCTCCATTCGCCAGACCTCATCAAATATCTGGGCCCATTCATCACGGGGATCGATATACATCTTCACATCGGCGGTGCTCAATGGTTCCGGTTTCAGTTCGGCTGCGATCGCTGCCGTGGACAAGGAACCACCGCGACCCATCAATAACAATGTTTTACCATCAGCACTGAGATTGTAATTAACGATCCCCTCGGCTAACTGGGATGACTCCCTCTCCTCAAAGTCAAAACGTCGGAGGGTGTTTACTGCCCTTCTCTCTCCAGAAGGCGGTTCGTTAGTCACACCAGCCTGTTGCCGCTCAAGGAATAGCAGATCGCCGTCATCTGTCACGCTAAGATCTGTATAGAATCTTTCCGCTACGGGGAGCGCAACGAATCGACTCTGAATTCCTTCTGGATCAATCTGAACCACAAGCTCAACTGCAGCTTCTTCGCTTTCATCGGAACTCACATCATCGGTAACGACTTCCTCGTCACCCAGCCTTGGCAGCAGAGGTGATTTTCCGTCTGACGCTAACACCGCCGCATAAATTGCACTACGTAACGGTCTTTCCTGGGTAGACATATCGAGCCCGACCTGCACAGGTCCCGCATTGGTCGATCCTGTGAAGTACAGATATTTACCATCGCGGCTAAACACCGGCGATCCAACAAAACTCATACCATCTGTAAGATCAGTATGCTCACCACTGGCAAAGTTATAGAGCACAAATTTATTAAGCACGCTGGGTAAGGACAGGTTATAGACCAACCACTCACCATCCGGACTGAGTGCTATAGCGGTTTGACTGCGACGAGCCTCTGTCCGAATCAGAGTGTGCTCACCGGATCTGAGATCTAGTGTGTAAAGACCCAGATGATTGTCTTCATAGATCAGCCTCTCACCCTCTGCTCCCCAGGCCAACAAGCTGTAGTAGTCTGTATCTCCCAATGGGTAAACCTGCTCTTCCCCCCGACCTGTCTGATCAACAACCACCAGCTGATGTACCGACCCCTGATCGGAAACGTAAGCTATCTTGTCTCCCTCGGGTGACCACAGCGCACCCGATTCCCGTACACCACCTGTTGCAGTGATGTTGCGGGTTGAGCCATTTTCCAGCGGAATTGTGAACACATCACCGCGAGCTGTAATGAGTGCTCGTTGTGCTGTCGGCGACAAAGCGATGTTAGTGATATTGGAACTGGCATCTTTCCAACCTGGCAATGTTTGAGGTGCGTCAGGACTCACCTGTATAGCCAGTTCTGTGATGCGATTTGAATTGGTGTTCAGCGTTTTCAGACGACCCCCTGCTTCGTAGACGATCGTATCGTTGTAGATGCTGGCTGCGCGCACATCCCAGCTCGATTCCTCCGTTAGTTGTGTGACTGACTTATCACGGGTGTTATAGGCAAACAGGTTGGCTGCCGTGTTGTCCCGGTCAGAAATGTAGTAGACGGTGTCGCCAGACCACATGGGATTGGTCTCATTGGCCCGGGGGTGGGGAATTTTTTCTACTTCATTCGATTGAGGATCGATAATCCAGATCGGTGGAGTAGCGCCCCCTCGATGCAAACGCCAGCCGCTGCTACCGCCATGAGCTGCCCAATAGGGTCGGTAGGCTAAACGGCTGCCGTCGTCGCTCCAGGCACCTTCTGCCGCGACCGCTTTCATTATTTTTTCCGGCAGTCCGCCTTCAAGAGCAACATGGTAGAGCTGTCCGGTGCGACCCATGGCCACTTCCCGGGTAGAACTAAACAATACGGCACTGCCATCGGCACTCCATCCACTGACCTGATCAGCCGAAGGATGAAAGGTGAGCCGTTTAGCCTGTCCGCCACTGGTTGAGATCACGTATACATCGGTGTTGCCATCATAGTTTGCCGAGAACGCCAGCATGCTTCCATCTGGAGAAAATTTGGGTCTGGTCTCTACAGCCGGATGGGAGGTAATCCTTCTGGGGTCGGCGCCATCCCGATCAGCGATCCAGATATCGCCTCCATAGATAAAGGCAATCTGGGTTGCACTTACGGTAGGCTCGCGCAACATGAGGGTTGCGTCCTGAGCGCTAAGAGACTGCACAGAAGACATTAGAAACAGAGATAGCACTGAGGCGGCAAACCTGGAATTCATGGCAAGGAGTAATCGGATCGACATCGTTGGATACCTTTCACGGACTGGTGATAGCAGAACGATCAAAGCTACAGGCACAGCGAAGCCGGAGCAAGTAGCACGCTGTCCAGAATAGGTCCCCAGCACTGCATCGTGGCAGCAAGTCATTCTGACGGACTGAGGAATTCATGGTAATTTGTCTGCTATAACGACAGGAACAGGATCGATCATGACCACTCGAGAAAAGAATGCAGGAATTAATCGTCGTCAGTTCCTCGCTGCTGCGGGAACAGCAATCGGCAGCAGCCTGGCTCCGACCGGAGAGTTGTTTGCCCAGAATCTGCCAAGCACCGTTGTCTTTGCCAATGCCACGCTCGTAACCAATGACAGCGATCGCAATACCTTTAGAAATACAGCCCTTGTAGTACGCAATGATCGCATCGACGCGATAGGCAACACCGATGCAATGGTCGCTCGCTATCCAGGTGCTGAGGTCATCGACTGTAGTCGCAAAGCCCTGCTACCGGGCCTGATCAATTGTCACGCCCATCTGGCAGCCACTATTGCCAAGGGGTTTAACGAAGACTTTGGTTTCCCTAATTCCCTGGGTCTGACTCAAAGTCCTGAGAGTTTGTTGTCCTCCGATGAAGCGACGGTGATGTCAGTACTCGCCGCAATTGAAGGCTTGCGCGCTGGCACAACAACCATGGTGCAGAATGTAGGAGGCATAGGTCGTGACGCGGCGGGCCTGGTGGAAACCGGCCAGCGCTGGGTGTTTGCCGAATCGGTGCGTGACATAACCACGGTGGACGGCCCTATGTCACCTCCCCGGCTTGCCAACAGTGTGCCTCCACAGTTTTCCGATCAGCTGAGAGAAATGGGCATGATAAGGATTAACGATCTCTATGATCGTTGGCATGGTTACGATGACGGCCGGGTAAGCGTATTCCCTGCGGCCGCTCTGGCGGAACTGTCATCGCCTCAATTACTGCGAGACGTTCGAGAATTTGCCGATGCCCGCAATCTTGGCTACACCATTCACATGACACAGTCCCAGGCAGAAGTCGAATTCATGCTGCGCTATCACGGCGTAAGACCGGCGATATTTCTGGATCAGAATGATTTCCTGGGACCCCGGTTGTTCGCTGCCCACGCTCGCTATTGTGACAGCACAGAGATTAGTGCATTGGCGAATCAACGCACCATCATCACTCATCAGGCGGCAATGGCAGCAAATCGAGGTGTCAATCCACCCGTTACAGCACTTCGTGAAGCGGGATGTCCCATCGCACTTGGAACTGACAACAACAATACTGACATGCTACATGTAATGAAGACCGCCATTTCTCTCGAACGCATTCAACGCAATGATGAGATACCTGGCACTTTACCTCAGCCTGAGGACATGCTGGCGGATGCCTGTACCGGTGGCTCCGAAGCTGTTAATCAGGCTTCGGATATTGGCTCGTTGGAAGTTGGCAAGAAAGCTGACCTTCTCGTCCTGGATATGATGAAACCCCATCTCGTGCCTTCCGGACGTATATTGTCCGCATGGATACACAATGGTCAGCCTTCGGATATTGAATCGGTAATGGTCGACGGCCGGTTTGTCATTCGGGATAACGAACTGTTAACCATGAACGAAGCGGATCTTGTGGAAGAAGCCTATCAAATAGGAGAAAGAGTCTGGTCAAGAATTCTGCGGGATGGGGAACTTCCCCTGCCAAGACTTTAGCAGCGTTCCTTACAAAGCCATTAATCTATCGACGTAACTCGTCGAGTCTCTGCTCGTCCATGTCATCTGGAATTCCCAGTCCAAGCAGAGGGCTTAATCGGAAGATGAAATCTACGGGCCTCTATGAGAGGAGAACCCAGCAGTAGAGCAATAATCAAGGTTATCAGTAAAACACTTAGTCCAGCAGGGCTTACTTCAGCAAAAATCCTATTTAACTCTATAGCACAGGTTTCGATAGTTTCACTCTGAGCGAAACACAACAGCAATCCACCTGTTTATCCTCCCTTCTCGAACATGTCCTTAAAGGGAATAAACGTGCGATCCATCCTGTGCATCTGATCATTCTTGATTTTTGCAAAGGGAATACTCAAAGAGATGCGAGGACCTTCCAGGTTACGCACTTTATGAAATACACCCGGGGGCATATAGAAAACATCCCCAGACTTTAAATCGAATTCTTTGACCAACTCTAACTTATCCGCCTCTTCCGCCGCAGGAATTGCCCGAACATCGGCTGGAATCGCTTGCTTTGCCTGAAAGATCTGCCAGTGAGTGGTTCCCACAGCCTGCAAAAAAAGTTTGTGCTGGGCAGGTCACGATGAGCGTCGAAACTGGTCGCATCGGCAGACGTGGATACATACAGGTGCATATCCGCTTGCACATTTTCCTCACTAAATGCCTCCTCAATCATGTCCACTAATGCCGCTACTCGCGGATTGAACTGAGACATGTTCATCATCAGGAAGCTGTTACGTTTCTTTAGTAACTCCAGTATTTCAGATTTGCGCAAAGCCGCTGGCGACCAGGGAAAGTTCTGATCCAGCAAAGTATGGCGATTGCCGCTGCCGATGACCTGTACTGGTGTTTGGAAATTGCAGCCGTCATTGAGTCGCAACTCAATTTCGTTAAGGGTGACCAGATTAGTGAAACGTCCGGGCTCCCCCTTGATATGACAACAACCCCCTTGTTGGTAACAGGCCCAGAACTTTTCCTCATTCATGGGCGCCAGCAGTTCGGCGAATTTCATCTCAGCGCTTTATCTCCCTATTTGGGCTATTACCTTGCCAGTCATGGACTGCACAAGCCAGCGATGCTAATTTCGCTGGGGCTAATAATATGCCAATAAAAATGAGGCTGGCACCATGAATTCTACTGCCCGATTACTATGCCTGTCTTGCCTGGCGGGACTACTACCAATGTCCCTGAACGCACAGACAACTAGCCCACTCGCCGACTATCGTCCGGTAACGGATGCCATGTTGCAATCACCAGATCCACAGGACTGGCTCATGTGGCGGCGTACCTATGATCTCAGCGGGCACACTCCCCTGGATCATATTAATCGCAGCAATGTGACCGAGCTTGAACTGGCCTGGAGCACTGAACTTTCAGAGGGTGGCAATATGACCACTCCTCTGGTTCATGACGGCGTCCTGTATATAGCCGACACCAATAATATTTTACGCGCACTGGATGCCCGCAACGGCAGTGAACTTTGGCGGTACGAGCATGAGTCAGAAATTTTTGACGGCAGGCGGATTGGCATCGCGTTACATGGCAACAAGGTACTGGTTCCGCACAACGACATGGATCTGGTTGCTCTCAATGCTAAAAACGGTGAAGTGATCTGGGAACATGAGGTATATACACCTGCTGACCCTAATGGCCCAGGATATTACTCCTTACGGGGCGCACCCATGGTGGCTAACGGCATAATCGTTCAGGGCGTTGGCGCCACTATGACACCCGAAGGTGGGTTCATCATTGGCATTAATCTGGAAACCGGCGATGAAGAGTGGCGGTTTCATACTATTGCCCGCCCCGACGAGCCCGGCGGCAATACCTGGAATAATTTACCGTTGACGGAACGCAGCGGGGGGTCGGTGTGGATTCCTGGAAGCTATGATCCTGAATTGAATCTGGTGTACTTCGGCACAGCGCCAACTTATGACACTGAACCTCTTTTGCCCGATCTCGGCATTGACGGCGTCAGCAATGACGCGCTCTATACCAATTCCACCCTGGCCCTCAATCCACTCACAGGCGAACTGGCCTGGCACTTTCAACACGTTGCCAATGGGCAGTGGGACCTGGATTGGGTGTATGAGCGGCAACTCGACGAATTGGAGATAAATGGTGAAACCCGCAAAGTGGTTTTCACAGCCGGCAAGATGGCACTGTATGATGTTATGGACGCGACAACTGGTCAGTATCTGAATTCCCTGGATGTTGGCCTTCAAAATATGATCACTGGCATCGATCCAAAAACAGGCGACAAGACTTTCCACCCCAATACCATTCCCAATGCAGAACTGGGCCATGTACTTTGTCCCTATGTATTGGGAGGCCGAAACTGGCAAGCCGGTGCACATAACACAGACACCAATATGTTATACCTGCCCCTCTCTGAAATGTGCATGATGTTCGGCCCAATGGGCGATGGCAATTTACTCAGCACAGGGGTGGCCACTACGCCAGCTCCCCGCCCGGATTCAGACGGAAATTTTGGCCGCTATCAGGCTATAAACACCAAGACGATGGAATTAGCCTGGCGGCATCGGGAAATGGCGCCTCCCTCTACAGCGGCCCTTTCCACAGGCGGAGGGCTGGTGTTTGGTGGATTTCTCGATCAAAGTTTTAAGGCATTTGATGCCGAAACTGGCAAAGTGTTATGGCAACAGGATCTGGAGCATTTACCGTCATCGTTCCCGATCAGCTATGCCGTGGATGGCAAACAATACGTTGCCATCGTGCGCGGCCAGCCAAGCCGGTTTGTCGGTGCGCTCTATGGCACTATTTCGGGCTTCATAGCCGAGGAAGGTCGCAGCCTGCCAGTGCCTTCGACCAAACCTGCGCTGATGGTGTTTTCAGTAGATTAATTCGCTGCCCAATAACCTAAACAAAAAGGGGCTCAATCGAGCCCCTTTTTGTTTAATTTTTTCTTAGTTATTTCATTCAAAAACTACCGTGAAGGAAACCGGTACAGCCCGGCTTATGCTGGGCAGCCCCGCTACCTCCCGTAATGCCTCAACACCTGTAAGAAGATCGAACTCTTCCGCCGTGACAACTACTGGTTTCAAGGTGCTGGCCACCAGACCATCTTCAAGTCGCGTCACTAACACTTCAGCACTGTACGACCGCGATGTATCACGCATGTGTAAACTGAAGTTCAATTGCTGAGCTTCACTGCTTCCTGGAGCCATGGCAGTGATCCCGTCGAGATCGATCTCTGCAGAGATCGTTGCCTGGGGAAAGAGATTGGTTTCGAACAACATGGCCTGCATTCGTTCATTACGAATCGGAATCAGGGTATTAACACTGGCCAGTTCAACAACGACTTCTACGCTCCCATCTTCATCGATGTCTCCGGATAGCACATCGAAAGTATGTACTTCAGCGACGTGTTCCGCCTTAACTGTTACGAAGCTTAGCGTCGACGAGTCATTATTCAGTGACAGTTGAGCGCTGGTTATCGAGGAAGCCAGGACAGCTAGCACGAAGGTGCTGGCAATGGCAATGATTCGGGGCATTTTCATTGGAGTTCTCCGCATGGGATTCGATTAATTGCGACTGAAGACAAAATACTCTATTTCACCCTTGCTGTCATTGAACGAGCAAATTGTTACAAATTCCAGAAAGACTGATTCACGTTAGGCCGCTAGTCCTGAATTGACCATATCGAAGAAACCCTATAGATTATCGCCACTACTACAGGTGCCAGTTTTTCGAAATTGATGAAAATCTGGTTAAACGGGAAGTCCGGTGAGTTTAACTGCCAATTCGGCAATACGATTCCGGCGCTGCCCCCGCAACGGTAAAGGATCGATCATCGATCTCAAGCCCGACACCGGCCTGAAGTAGAGCAATTCGGTCAGCATCAATTGTTGAGTCTGACCGACGACGATGCAGCGGAGGGCTCATCGGTAGCTGAATTTCCTGCCCCTGTGCACAGGTTCACTACTACTTGTTCCTCCCTCATTGAAATTTTATTCATTGAGGAACAAACACATGTCCATAAGTAATACTTCCCCGCGCAATTACTTGCCGGGAAACCCTAACAGATTTACTTCAAAAGTCCTGGCCCTGGCAATTTCTGCCTTGCCAATAGCTGAGGCATTGGCACAAAGCCAGGGCGATCTTGCCGAAGAGATTGTCGTGACATCCAGCAGAGTTCCGATTCCATTACGCCAGATAGGCACATCGGTGTCGATAATGGATGAGTTTGAAATCGAAGCCCACGGTAATCTGTCACTCACTGATGTACTGCGACAAATGCCTGCGGTAGGCAGCAGCAGTAATGGCGGCATAGGTAAAACCACCGCGGTTAGAATTCGTGGGGAGGAAGGGTTTCGTACGTTAACTTATATCGATGGTATGAGATTGCAGGATCCCAGTGCCACGCAAATAGGAACGGACTTTTCTCAGCTCCTTACCGACGGCATAGGGCGTATTGAAATACTACGGGGACCTCAAGGCCTTGCCTATGGGGCCGATGCCGGAGGCGTCATCAATATCGCAACCCGTAGTGTGGAAGAAGGATTTTCCGTCAGCCTCGATGGACAGGCTGGTGAATTCGGCACCAGTCAGTTTGCTGGCAACGTGGCAGGTCGCAGCGGAAGTGTCGACTACTTCCTGTCAGTAACAGACTACGAAACCGACGGCTTTAATACCCGCGATATCGACACCGTATTAACGGATGATGATGGTTATGAAAACACAAGCTTCCATGGCCGCGTAGGTTTTGACTTAACAGACGAATGGCGAGTTGATCTGGTACATCGCGATGTTGATGGAGCGAACGAATTCGATGGCTGCTTCGATTCTGCGACATTTCAAACCGTGCACTCATGCACGAACGACTATGATTTGCGTGCCACGAGAGTTGGTCTCGAATATGATGGTGAAGCCTTTAGCCATTCATTGTCATATACAACGACAGAATCTGATCGCCAAAATTTCACCTCAGGAATCCCCTCATTTGGCGGCCTGGGCGAACAGGAACGATTCGAATACATTGGCTCTGCAACAGAACTACCAGGCTTTGACCTGGTATTTGGTGCCGACCAACAAGAAGACATAAACAATGGCAGAGGCCGAGATAATACGGGGCTGTTTCTTGAATACTTAAGCGATTTTTCAGACAACCTGTTTTTCACAGCCGGAGTCCGCCATGATGACAACGATGATTTTGGCACCAACACCAGCTATCGCGTGAGCGGCGCCTATTTGATAGATCTGGATTCAGGCACGCTGAAAATTAAATCTGCAATCGGCACCGGTTTTCGTGCGCCCAGCCCTTCCGAGATTGCTTACAACAGCTCTTCTGGTTTCCCTCCTGCCTCTCTTGTTAACTTGGTTCAGGAGGAGAGCGAAGGTTGGGAACTTGGTGTTGAGTACTTCAGCGGTGAACTTCGATTGGAGGCTGTGTATTTTGATCAGGATATCGAGAACGCAATCTTCTTCGATCTCGCGGCGTTCAGTGGTTACTTACAGGACGTGGGCACCAGCAACTCGCAAGGCGTTGAACTCACGGCTGAATATCCAATAAGTGACTCTTTAAGAATCAACGGAAACTACACCTATAACGACACAGAGCGACCGGATGGGACACAACGCCTTCGAAGGCCTGAAAACTTATTCAATCTTGGCATTTTGTATGTTGGCATGGATGGACGTTTAAATGTAAACGGCTTCTATCGCTATCAGGCAGACTCCCTGGATAGTGGTGGCCCACTGGATGACTTCGGTGTATTTGACCTTACTGCCTCATATCAGCTCAATGATAATTTCCGACTCTATGGAAGATTCGAAAATGCCTTCGATGAGGAGTACGAGGAAATAATCGGCTATAACGCTGCTCGCAGCGCTGCCTATATTGGTGTTAACTACCAGTTTAGCCGCTAATCGGTCCAGGCAATCAAAACCCTGAATGCGCTATCGATCCTGATAGCGCTACTGCCGAATAGAAAATGACCTCATACTCCGTTCAACGCCAACACAAACTAGTCGGCACAATACTGCTGCTGCCGTTTATTGCCTGGTCACTCACCGGGATTTTCTTTCTTGTCAGACCCGGTTATGAGGAAGCCTATGAACGGATTCCAGTCTGGACCTACCCTATTTCAGATCCTGTCGTTTTCGAAAGTCAGATGCATTGGCATGAAATTAGATATTTTCAATCGGTGCTGGGACAACACTTGATCGTAAGAGACAACTCCGGTTGGAATCACTTGCAGGCGGAGACACTGGAAGAATGGAGTCTGCCTGGAGAGCAAGATCTGAAACATTTGCTGGAAGATGCGTTCCGATTCAATCCGGATCGGTACGGAGATATTGTATCCATTGAAGGAAACGTCGCGCAAACCAGTACCGGAGTTGTTGTAACTGTCAATTGGGACACTCTCTCAATCACACAGGATGGAAGAGACAGTCGCTGGATCGATCAAATTTATAACATCCACTATTTACAGTGGACGGGCTTTTACTGGACCGACAAGATCCTCGGACTCGGTGGGCTGGCACTATTGATATACATGACGATTACCGGATGGAAGATGGTTACACTTACGTCCAGAAACAAGACTAACTGATTATGGTTACAGATATAGTACTTTACCGATGAGCAAACCGCTTACTGGTAACCGAAACTATGGAGAATGGACCTGGCTTCCTGGGACCTCATAAACTCCAGGAATTCGACGCAAGCGTCACAATCCTGTCCCGATCTGAGCAGTGCAGCGTCCTGACGGATGGGCGTATGAAATTCCTCTGGTATGAATATTCCCTGCCCCTTCGAGAACATCTCTTCCCGAAAGACCTGAGACAGTGCAACGAAGCCAAGGTCAGCATTACCAGTGTCTATAAATTGAAACGCCTGAGCAATGTTTTCTCCCTGCACCAACTTCTCTTGAAAAGAATCAAACAATTCAAGGGCCTTCAATACTTCCACAGAGGCAACCCCATAAGGAGCCAGCCTTGGGTTAGCAATGGCAAGGCGATCAAAATCTGACGAATCTAATTCATTCAGGTCAGTTATTGGCAACTCTTCCTCAGCACTCCAGAGCGCTAACCTACCCACCGCATAAGTGAAAGCCGTTTCTTCAACGGTTAAACCAGCTTGAGCCAATTGTTCTATCTTCTCCTGATCCGCAGAAAAGAAAATCTGATATGGCGCACCGTTAACGATCTGGGCATAGAAACGGCCCGATGAGCCAATCGACATCTCTACGTTGTGAACTGAACCTTCTTCAAATTCAGCAATGATCTGCTCCATGGGCTCGGCGAAATTTGCCGCCACGGCGATAAGAATATCTTCCGCATTTACAGTTAATGGATGGAGGGAGAGAAATGCAGCTACTGACGTCAGCAGGATTCGAATCGACTTAATAGTCCTGTTCATGAAATTTTTGAGGAACAAGACTTTACGAACAAACATCAAGCGTTTGAGTTTCCGTCGCCGCTATTACACACTCACCACTGCTTGCGGCGAGCAGATCAAGCGTAAGCTGGGCAATAAGTTCCTCTTGCTGACGGTGAACAAAGTGACTCTGATTCGGAATTCTAACCACCCGGGTGTTAGCTGCAGGTAAAGACTGTTCGGCATAATCCAGATTCTTTGGATCCACCAACTCATCTTCCTCGCCCTGCATATATATGAGGGGAATCTCAGCAGTCTCCCACCATGGCTCAAGTTCTGTGAGCGCTTCGTGTACACCCCAGATTTCCACGTTGGCTTTCTGCAGACCTGCATCGATGAGCCTGGATATAGGCCAGACATTAGCTGCATAGTTGTACCAACGAGGTTTGCCTAACTCCGGATCTATCGCTCCCGCCGCCATCAGAACGCCATCGATTAATTCAGGATTCTTGAATGCTAAATAAGGAGCATAGGAAGCACCCAGGGAATGACCAACCAGTATCATTGGCTTGTCGCCGGACTCATCCTTCAGCTTCTGTAATAAAGGCGAGATAAGTCTGGCCTGTTCAGCAAAACTGCCCTGGGCATCATTTCCAAGCAGGCCGGAACCACCCCAGCCTGGTCGATCTATAGCTACCAGTCTGGCTTGTTCCTTAAGTTGGGAATGCCCCAGTAATCTACCCAGTGCACGCCAGCTTCCCGGTGTGCCATGTATGAATACTACAGTCGGCTTTCCCACTTCCCCTGCCTCAGCGTAGTGCAAACTGAAGTCGCCAACCGTCATACTCTGTAAGCTGGCACCGAGGGTTACTGCCAACTCATTGCCATAGCGCACAGGGGCGGAGCCCTGCTGATTATTAGCGGCGCAGGCAGCTACCACGACAACAAGGCAGGCAATGCATATTTTGAGTATTTTGGACTTCATGGGAAACACTGAAACTCAAAAGGAGCCTACAGTGTAACCAGTCCGGGCCACAGATCAAGATTCCCTGGCCCAGATATAAAAAAAGCCGGAGATTCTGGCTTCAGAAGCTCCGGCTAAAGAGAGATTGTATTGCTAATTTACTTCCAGATTGTTAGTTCTGAGCAACCATCGATGTGGCGATCAGGTCGTAATTGGTAAGAGCATTTTCGTCGTCAGAGTTGTAGCTCAGCGAAAGCTCCAGATAGCGGCTGGCAGCGTTCAAGTTACCGGAAAGTGCGGTGGCTACAGCCAGATTTGAATAGATAGAAGCTTTGGCTGATTTTTCAGAAGTGGCAGAAATGTAAACTTCCGAGGACAGCTTCTCCAGAGAAGCCTCACAAGCTGATACTGCATCAGGCAACTCCCTGCTCAATATCTTCATTACACAGAGATTATTGGCCTCGGCGAAATCCAGAACATTCAATCCTGATTTGCGGAAGGCCGATTGAGCCCTGTTCACATCCATCGCGATTAACGCGCTGTATGCCTTCGTATCACCAAAAGCGGTTAGCCTGTATTCGGCCGATGCAGTGCCCGCAGCGAGCAAGGCAGCAAAACCGAACGCAGAGAAAATAATGCGGGTTGCAATAAAGCGGTTCATTGTTGGATCCTCAAATAAAATTAAAACTAACAGCGGACTCTGTTTTGCAGAGTTAAGGCAAATGATAGAGAGGACTCAGATAAGCGACAAAGTATGATTCATCAAGCTACAAATGAATTTGGCTCACCCATAGGCTCATCATGATGTTTAAGATTGGATACAATCCAATCCCAGAAGCGATCTGACGCCTGTAAATTTCTCGACTTATCGCTAAGCGACATCCAGTAGAAATCTTCCGTGATGAGATCTACATCATGCAAAGCTACAAGAGCGCGGGAATCAAACCAGGCCTTGCTAACTGGCATGGGCACCAATGCGATGCCAACACTTTGTTCTGCAGCACGCGCTAACGCAAACATGCTGTCTACATAGATAATCTGTTTCGGCTGTACGTTGCCAATCCCGGCATGCTTGGCCCATCGCTGCCAGGCATTGGGTCTGGCCTTGTGAAGCAACAATGTACAATCATCAAGAGCATCAAGCCCGTTAAAACCCTGATTGTGGATGTCCTCATACAGAGCATGACTGCAGGCAGGCATATAGCGAATAGGAAACAGCTTTTCTACTTTCTTTCCTGAAGGTATCTTCCTGGACAGAACAATATTGATATCAGCTTTTGCATTAAGCTTACCTCCCAGATCCATGGACTCAATTTGCAGATCAATATCACCATTCTGTTCAGAGAAACTTCCAATCATTGGCATCAGCAGTTCACTCGCAAAAAACTCTGGAGTTTGCACTTGTAGTGGAATGCGCTGAGCACTTACCTTCATTTTTTGCAGAGAGTCATCGATGGCGTAGATGTGAGGAGCAATCTGTTCGAGAAGCTGCTCCCCTTTCTCTGTTAGTTCGATTGAGCGAGTACGGCGATGAAATAGTTTACATTTCAGTTGTTCTTCAAGATCACTTATCTGATGGCTTACCGCGCTGGCTGTGATACACAACTCGTCAGCGGCTTCCTTAAAACTCAGATAGTGCCCTGCCAGACAAAAAGTCCGCAGACCACGCAGTTGCATTGGCATAATTTCAATCTCAATTATTGTGCATGCGGCATCATGTGAAGCCACATCGCACCTTGTGAATATTGTTATTGGAATTAAAAGTGAGCAAAGGAACTGCAGCTCACTTAGTGGATAATTGTTTAACTTTGCAAAAGCTGTGCCGCAAATTTACCCCGGCAAATAGCCCAAGAACTGGCAATTTTGCACTATCGCTGTGCTACCACCACTATTCTGAGGGTCATTGGCGCAATGTTGGCGCATTCTTAATGCGCGCAAATATAGCCTGAATAGATTTCAGGGCTTTGACAGTTATGAGGAATTACTATGACAAGAGGCGCCAGAACTATTGCTGACGCCTCTGGAAAAGGCAAGAAACTAGCGCCACTCGCTGGCAGGTTCGTCTGAATCTGATTCCAGAAAACGAATCAAATCAGCGTGGAATTGATCAGAAATTTCCACGTGCGGGTTATGGCCCACCTCTGGATAAAGTAGCAGCGCTGAATTCTGCAGTTCGTTGTGCACATGGGTTGCTCGCTTTACGAAATCATCAGCCAGCAAATCCTGCTCACCGCCGATAACGAGAGCTTTGGTTGAAATATGTTGCCAATCATAGACCACTGGATCACTGTACATCATTGCACCCACTAATCGGCGCACCCGTGCGTAGTGAGGATAACCGCCGGAGAGCGTCTGGCCATAGGCCCGCTTGACATATTTGAGCTGGGCTGGTGGCCATTCCCGCGGGTAATAGCGCTGGTGGCTACGCAAAATCGACTGATAGCTTTGAACTCCAGGCTCACCTGCCCAGGGATCATTCCAGGGACGACTCTGACGCTGATCGGTTAGCCCGATCTGATTCACCATGGCCACATGGGTAACCACATCGGGGTATTGCATGGCGAACCGGCTGACCACCATACCGCCCATGGAATGTCCGACGATTGCCACCTCATCCAATCCGAGGTGATCAATGAGTGCCTTCATGTTGGAAGCTACGAAGCCGAAGTTATAGGGAACCAGGGCCTTGGAAGATTTGGCATAACCAATACGATCTGGAGCAATAATTCTGAAACCTGCTTCGGCAAGAATGCTATAGGTATCGATATAGGCTTCGGCATAAACATTATGTCCATGCTGCCAGACGATAGTCTGGCCATTGGGTCGGCCAGTTGGCGCAATATCCATGTAGGCCATGAGCATCTTCTCACCAAAACGGTTGAGCTCAAGGTAGTGAACCG
Source organism: uncultured Pseudohongiella sp. (assembly GCA_965227685.1). GTDB lineage: Bacteria > Pseudomonadota > Gammaproteobacteria > Pseudomonadales > Pseudohongiellaceae > UBA9145. The sequence continues at coordinate 2,209,338 of CBDDGA010000002.1, forward strand.
GCCATGGGTATTCGATTTCTTCGAAATTGATGCTCACAGGCCCCCAATCAGCTGGCGGCTCCTCTGGCGGCACCGCAGGCCATTCTTCCTGGGCCTGCACCACCGGCAGTACCAATATCATTCCCAGCAGCATAGCCAGTAGTTTTTTTGTTGTTAAAGTCATGGTTATTTCCTTGGAAAACTGTCCGAAATCCGGTTGCCTAGTGTATCAGTGAATCTGTGTCCAAACTGTAACATCTGCCGATAACAAATTTGTTACTATTTTGCGTCGAAATTTGTCAATTTATCTCATCTCACATAACACCTCTCATCGCTCATGCTATTTGCTCTAGAAAACGATAAGGAATTTCTGGATTTACAAGTCGAAATGGTTCGACTGCAGAAGTCCATTCAGGAAACCAATCGCCGGCTCCTCATCATCTTTGAAGGTCGTGATGCCGCGGGCAAGGGAAGCACGATCATGCGCTTTGTCCGCTTCCTCAACCCACGCCACTATCGAATCGTAGCCCTCTCGAAACCCAACGAGGAAGAGTCAGGCCAATGGTATTTCCAGCGTTACATCAAGGAACTTCCAAACCCGGGGGAAATCGTGTTTTTCGACCGCAGCTGGTACAACCGGGCCGTGGTTGAGCCGGTGATGGAATTCTGCACGCAACGGGAATACAAATTCTTTATGGAAGAGGTTGTGTTACTGGAGCGAATGCTCAAGAACGACAGTGTCAACATCATAAAGTTCTGGTTCTCCATAGAAGAGAAAGAGCAGGCCAAGCGCATGAAAGAACGCAAAAGAAATCCACTCAAGCAATGGAAACTGAGCACCGTCGACGCTCTTGCACAAGCCAAATGGGACGAGTACACGAAGTACAAGGAAGCCATGTTCGAGCGCACTTCAACTACGGACAGCCCCTGGTTAGTCATTGACGGAAACAATAGAGACAAAGCCTGCCTGGAAGCTATGCGTTACGTGGTCAATAAAATGAAGTATGAGCAGAAAGGAGAAACGGGTCAGCGGTTGGAGCCGAATCCTGAAATCGTGCAAATGCAGCCCACGTTCAAACTTCCTCATATTCGCTATGACACAGTGAAGAAAGAGCAAGAAGAGTCCTAGACCCTGTTCCAGGTCATGGTTTTTCACTAGCTCCTATCACTGCGTACTGAAATCAGAGCCCATTCACTTTTTTGCGTCACCCATGTCACAATGAGGGCTATTGCCCATGTCTGTCTCCATTGAACAAATCCGAGCTGCCGCCGAGAGAATTCAGCCAGCCACCATCAACACTCGCTTCGAGAAGTCATTGACTCTGTCATCAATTCTCGGAGCAGAGGTCTGGTTGAAATTTGAGAATTTGCAATTCACTTCATCGTTCAAGGAACGGGGAGCCGTGAATAAACTGAGTCAACTTAGTGATGATGAAAAGCAGAGAGGCGTAATTGCCATGTCGGCAGGCAATCATGCCAAAGCAGTTGCCTATCATGCGCAGCGTATGGGAATTCCGGCGACGATAGTCATGCCCCGGAACACCCCAAATGTAAAAGTGGAAGACACGAGGAATTTCGCCGCAAAGGTGATCCTTGAAGGCATGTCACTGGACGAGTCTTTTTCCCACGCCAAAGCTTTGGCCGATAAGAATGATCTGTGTTTTGTTCATCCATACGATGATGAAGACATAATTGCAGGCCAGGGAACCGTAGCCCTGGAAATGCTGGAGGCTAACCCCGACCTCGAAATACTCGTCGTACCAATTGGCGGTGGTGGGCTAATCTCAGGCATTGCTATTGCCGCCAAAGGCATCAAACCTTCCATAAAAATTATTGGTGTCGAAGTCTCAGGCTACGCATCTGCGTACAATCAGCTCTATCAGAAATCCGAAGCGCTGGGCGGCTCCACGATTGCCGAAGGCATCGCTGTCAAAGTACCAGGCGATCTGACAATGAAAATCATTGAGGAAAAGGTTGATCAGATCGTCCTGGTCAATGAAGAAGCCATCGAAGAAGCAATCAATCAGCTTATTACAATAGAGAAGACTGTCGCTGAAGGCGCAGGTGCTGCGGCACTGGCCGCAGTGGGATGCCACCCTGAACTCTTTCGTGATAAAAAAACTGGCGTTTTACTTTGTGGCGCGAATATAGATAGCAGAATTCTTGCTTCTATTCTTATGCGGCGTCTCGTACGAAAGGGGCGAATCGTGCGTTACCAAATCCGCATCAATGATTTGCCGGGAACACTGTCGGACATCACCGAGATCGTTGGCGAGCTTGGAGGCAACATCCTCGAAGTTTCCCATCAACGCATGTTTTCCAATGTCCCCGTAAAAGATGCTGACCTGTATCTTACTGTGGAAACCAGGGATGCGGAGCAAAGCCGGGAAATTTTTACACGCCTGACTGACCTTGGATACGCAACCACGCTACTCCAGGACTAAGCACCTCCACCCTACCTGCAATATTCCTTCCATTCCTGGTAGAACCAAAAGTTCTAAACAGTTAATTTCTAATTGTATCGTTTCCGACGCCCCCAAAATTGCTGTCTATACTTAGTTCGGTTCTGGTAACACTGATGTAATTAATGGGCCGTAGCGGCCCGCGAAGGAAACCTGATGACAAGGCAAGAAGCATTGATGCACTTACTCGCTGAAGAAGCGAATAGCATCACTAGTCCTGATACTGCGCATTCAATTGCGATGGAGCAGTCCTTGCCATTGGAATGGGCACAGGCCAGGACCAACATGTCTCAGGGAAGCTTCGAGATAGCCTACAATCAACTTCACCGCCTGCGCCCTGTTTATCAACAGTCAGACCAATTGCCGACTTTTAAAGAAGACATCTTTCGCTGCATCGAAGGGATCGCCAATCTTTTCCTTATCGAATGTGTGGATGCACTACGCGGCGACATCATCAACTATCGCAAACTACCAGACGCGGACAACGACAAAGTCGGCCGACTCTGTATTCAACTGATTCACTTTAGATACAACAGCGAAGGCGAAATCTACTCATTGAAAGATCTGGCAGAAGACGAGTTTCTGATGGATTGCCTCGCCAATGATTTTTACCCTGACCCGCACATAGAACAATTTCTAACGGATATTCGCAGAAATCTGTTGCTCAGCAGTGTCAGGGAAATGCAGATAAACGAATCCTATCTGCCTCTCTTTCAGTCGATCGCGATTCAGGGTTACCTGACAAACTATGTGTTTTTCAGTCAGGACGACGAAGAAGGCATCATAGAAGGTCTCAATACTGAACTTGGTTCCGTTCTGTCCGCCGACCAATGCGATCTGAGCGATATCACAAATATTCTCTTGTTGATCGCTATGTACAGACCTCTGCATCAATCAAAAGCCAATCCTGCTCTGGATGGATTGCAGACCGATCAACTCCCCGACTATCTTCAGGCTGTGTTCGTACTCACCTATCAGGAGCCATCTGATGTGAACGAGAAGGCGAAGCAGGTGCTTTCTCTGGGAGAGATTAATGCTCAGTCTGGCCCTATTCGACAACAGTACGAAGAGTCGCCCTATCCCCGTTACAGCAGACTAAGCTTCTGGCCGGAAAAACAGCCTTATCGGCATCGTAGCAAAAGGCTCTTTTTTGCCGAGGGTGATCTGAGCGCGCTGGACAATCGGCCATTGGAAATTCTGGTTGCCGGATGTGGTACGGGAAATCAGCCACTGCGTCTGGCGAATTCAATCCTCGATTCCAATATCACTGCCGTGGACCTCAGCCGGCAAAGCCTGGCCTTTGCCGAGCGAATGCGCTCCGCCTACGGTATTAGAAATGTTCAGTTCTATCAGGCAGACATCCTTGAGCTACCAAAAGTATTTAATGCGAAGCGACAACGCTTTCATGTGATCGAATGCGTAGGTGTGCTGCATCACATGGTGGATTTACATGCTGGTTTGGCGGCGCTGAACGAGTTGTTAGTCCCTGGCGGTGTGATCCACCTGGCTTTGTACAGTGCCTCAGCACGCTCCAGAATCTCGGAGCTAAGAAACTTGCATAGCAAGTTGGGCATCAAACCTATAGCCCCCCATATCCGCCACTTCAGAAAGACTTTATTTTGCGGTGACGTCGACGAAAAGTTGCGACAGATTTTTTATGCGAGAGACTTTTACAACCTCAATGGTTGTCGAGATTTGCTGTTTAACACCCAGGAAACCTGTCTGACTATTCCGCAGATCAAAGAACTGATCGACTCTCAAGACCTCGAATTCCTGGGTTTTCATTTTGATATGGGCGATGCAGAACAACGCTATGCAGAAATGTTTCCGTCTGACACGGACAAGCTGAACCTGGAATACTGGCACCAATTCGAACAGCTTCACCCAGATACCTTCTGGTGCATGTATCAGTTTTACTGCAAGAAACCCGGCTAGATCTTGCCTGCCGATCACTCAGCTGATAACAGCAAGCCAATACTCACAGCCACAAGGAATATACCCAAATATTCTCTGGCATTGATGCGCTCACCAAAGTACAGATAAGTAATTAACAGCGTAACAACAAATTCAAGTTGACCCAGAGTCTTAACCAGAGCAGCCTCTTGCAGGCTCATAGCCGTAAACCAACCAACTGACCCTGCCACACCTGTGAAGCCGATAAACCAACAAGCCCTGAACTGTTCTTTTATACGCTGAAACTGCATTGGTTCTTTTAAATACACCCAGACCATACAAATCAACGTCTGCAAGGCCACCATATATAACAGCACCATGGATGAGCTGAGCAAGGGAGCGATGCCCAGCGATAGCGAAGCTTCACGAATCCATAGAGAAGCGAGCGCAAATCCCAGGCCAGCTCCAAGGCCGAATTTGATACTTTCGTTTTCGTGTAAATCGCGCAAACTGAAGCGCCATTGACTGGCCGCCAGAACACCCGCCACACCAACTACCACGGACACATAACCCAACACACTGAGACTTGCCGAAAAGAATAACGCACCGAGCAATGCTGTCATGATCGCTTCTGTCTTCGCCAAAGCAGTACCAACTGCAAAATTTTTGATGGTCAAAGCCCGGACCAGCAGAAAAGTAGCCAGAATTTGTGCGATACCTGCCCCAGCTCCCGCCAGAAAGAATTCGCTTCCCAGTTGAACTGTGATTACTTCAGGTTGTGAATAGAGAAAAAAACAATACGCAATAGCAAATGGCAGGCCAAACAGAAACCGAACCAAGGTAGTGGCTTCGATTGAGAGTTCGCTGGTTATTTTTTTCTGACCGGCGGTTCGTACTGACTGCATTACCACCGCTAGCAATGTGAAAAGCATCCATGTTTGCATGGCGTCACTATACGCACTTGAAAACTATGTACAAGGTCGTGAATTCACTGGCGCACCGAGCTCATCAGCGATAGGCTAGCCTGATGCGTAAACCTGTAAGAGATTTTGTTGAACTTGCCGCCAGAACTCTGCCTCTGGCTGGGCCGGTCTATGAATTCGGCTCCCTGCAGGTGCAGGGGAATCCGGAGTTAGAAGATTTGCGCCCCCTGTTTTCTGAATTAGAGTTTGTGGGCTGCGACATGCGTAATGGACCTGGTGTAGACAAGGTACTCGATCTCCATGCTATCGAACTGGCTGACGCCAGTGTCAGCACAGTGGTTACCATGGATACCCTTGAACATGTCGAATATCCAAGGCAGGCCATTAATGAAATTGTACGTGTATTGAAATCCAATGGAATCCTGATCATTAGTTCGGTGATGAAGTTTCCTATACATGGTTATCCAAATGACTTTTGGCGTTTTACACCTGAAGGATTTCGATCATTGCTAAAACCGTTCGCAAAGAGTTTTGTGGGTAGCTATGGTGAGACGGCTGATTTTCCTCAGACTATTGTCGGGATAGGTTTTAAGAACGAGCCTGAGGAACTGTCTGATTTTGAGGAAGCCTATCGGCAATGGGAAAATCGAAACAACTTAATTTGCCAAAAAATGGCCCAGCAATAAATCCAGTTAGGCGAGCTTAGCTCAACTTTGAGCAGACACGGCACGAACTATGGAATTTGAAAGCTCAGCGGCGGAAAAAGGTTTACGCATTACCGAGCTAACATTCTCCAAATCTTCATTATCTCTATCCAGCAAGTCACTATAGCCAGTACAAAGTATTACCGGAACGTCCGCCCTGACTTTCTTCAACAATTTAGCCAGCCCCAATCCATTCAGATTTGGCATAGTCTGGTCAGAGATTACCAAATCATAATTCTGCGAATTTGCCTCAAATTTGTGTAACGCCTGATAGGCATCTCCGTAAGCGTCTACTTCGTAACCCAGAGTTTTAAGCAGCTTGTCCAGAGAACTCAGCAGCTCAACTTCATCGTCCACTAACAAAATCCGCTGACCATCCCCGGCCACCAGTGTTGGTTCAACCTCCTGCATTTCAGATTCGACTGACTCATAACATAGAGGAAACCAGATACTGATTTGTGTTCCCGTTCCCGGGCTGGAAACTAAATCAATAACACCACCGTGGGATCTAACGATCTTGAATACCATCGCCAACCCCATGCCAGTTCCGGTGTCTTGTTTGGTAGTAAAGAAAGGCTCAAACACTTTGTCGAAATCCTTATCGTGAATTCCCTCACCATTGTCTGAAACCTTTAAAACTGCCCAGTTTCCAGGCTCAACTACACCCAGCGAAAAATTCTTGATCTCGGTAGTCGCGCACTCCTGAAGGCTTACATGTATTGCCCCTGCTGCCCCTCCAATCGCCTGGCAGGAGTTGTTTACCAAATTCATGATTACTTGCTGGAGTTGGGTAAAATTACCCAGTAACCTAATCTCGCTGTCTGGAACGTCATATGTTAATTCGATTTGAGCCGGGATCGTTGCGCGCAGAAGCTTGACCGAATCCAGTACTGCTTGATTCATTTCCAGATAGCGCTGCTCTACACTCATGTCTCTGCTGAATGTCATTATTTGATCGCATAATTCACTACCGCGTTTAGTCGCCTCTATTATTCTTGTAAGGTTTTTGCAGTCATTAAATTCATTCTTGAGCATCACAAGTTCAGCATGCGCTCTGATAACTCCAAGCACATTGTTGAAATCATGTGTGATGCCGCCAACCAGGTTGCCTAAGGCTTCCATTTTTTGAGCTTGTTGGTGCTCCTGTTCGCGACTAAGCCGTTCAGTGACATCACGAACAACAGCATAGTGGCCCAGAATTTCTCCATTAGTGCTGGTGATGGCTGTCGTTAAGGTATCGCCTTTAAATGTACCCCCATCTGCTTTTCGGAACAGATAGACCTTGGGATCAACAATGTCAGCCCGCTGAGAATTAAGGTTTTCCCTGAAAATGTCTAAATTTCCACCGTCGGCTGACGCAAGTGATTCTAGTTTTTTCCCTATAATTTGCTCGATTTCATAACCAAATACTTGTGCCACACTCTTATTAGCCGAGTGAATAGTAAAGTCAGGGTCGCTAATCAGGATTGCATCAGGAATACTGTTGATCAGTGATTCCAGGAGATTTTTCTGCATCGCAATATTTTTGCCCTGCTCTTCAAGCTTATCCTCGTTCAGTCTATGCCTTCGCATTGAAAGCACCAGCGCCAAAATCAGATAGGCCTGAACGAGCAAAGCGGAAGCGCCGCCAAGAATTTGCGGTCGATAGTCGCGCCAGAGTGATGGCGGATCATTCAGAATCGTGCTCCCTTCTGGCAATAGACTCCGATCTATGTTCCAGCGATCTAATTGGCCGCCATCAAATATATAGGCATACGGAAACGCGGGGCCTGGATTCGGTTCGTCATTTAACGTTGCAAGAGAGAGTTTGCCGATCTCCTGAGCAGCCAGGGGCGCACTCGCCATGTATCCCCCAAGAACTCCTCTTGCCAGCATGGAATCAAAGACACCGAATACCGGACTTGCTGAAACTCTGCTAACTTCTTCAGTAACGGTGGGAGAAAAGTAGGTTACTCCATCCACATCGCGCTCAAATGTGAACATTATGAAAGCATGATTTTCCGGAGAGCTAGAGACTCTATCCAACAATTCGTCGTGAGTGACATTGGTCAGAAAATCTATGCTCACTCCATTGAAGTTCTGGCGCTCAATTATTCTCTCTGCTGTATCCAGATAGCGCATCCCCCAACTACCGTTGCCCGATATTAAGTCGATTCCATTAATATCAGGCAATAGCTTAACTATCAGGTCAATAGTCCGCCCAATTGAGAGTTCCATATCGGAGTTGGTATATGGATACTCGATGGAGTTATCTTGAGGGGGCTGTGATAAGAAGTATGCTCTTGGTACGCCTGGATAGATTTCCTCGCCAAACTCTTCTATGAAATTAACTGAAGGTTCCAATACCGGCACAACGATATCCACCGGATAAATGGCATGCTTACCTTTTAAAGAGTTTATGAGGAAATCGGGACGCTCTCCCGAAGAAATATACTTAACGCCTGTATAGTCAATAGAAACAGCGACAGCGCTACCATTAACTTCTTGCTTTGAAAAAAATCGGATTAACTCGGAATCGAAGTCAGCACGCCAGTCACTGGAAGCGTAAGTGTCGTGCAGTACTTGCACATGATATTCACTATTAGCATTTTGAGCATATATATGAGGACAGGTAACTAGAGTTAGGACCGTTACCAGCGAGAGAACAATTTGCCCACACATTGCTCCCATCTAACTATCCTGTGGCAGCTTGATTAATTTTTGTTCAATTGAGTATAGCCGACATGATGAGTTCCGCCATCAATAGATGCTCAATTATTTATCTCACCAAATTGGCGGTAGTCCACAAATTTCGTGACATATTTTTCCGCAAGCTCTATTCTTTGATACATTCAAAAACACCATTGCCCGGGATTTAGAATCCCGAATTTTGGTGAATTGCTTTAAACTTATACTCCTTCATACTTTTGTCTTACTCAGAGAGGAAAAAGTGTCCGTAGTAGATTTCCAACAGGCTTCCCGCTCACGTGAAACTGCAGAATCGAAGCCAGCGCATTTGCGCTTCCTCACTGCTGCCAGCCTATTTGATGGCCATGACGCAGCCATCAATATTATGCGGCGAATGTTGCAGGCCACCGGTGCCGAAGTCATTCATCTGGCACACAATCGGTCAGTGCAGGAAATCGTACAAGCGGCCATAGAAGAAGATGTCGATGCCATCGCTATCAGCTCATATCAGGGCGGGCACATTGAATATTTCAAATACCTGGTAGACAAACTCAAGGAGCTGGACGCCGGGCACATCAAAATATTTGGTGGTGGCGGTGGAGTAATCATCCCCTCAGAAATCGAAGAGCTTCATAATTACGGCGTTACACGCATCTATTCACCCTCCGATGGTCAGACCATGGGATTACAGGGCATGATCAATGATATGGTCGCCAAAACCCATAGCAATAATGATCACCCCGCTCCTCCATCGCTGCAGACTCTTGGCGATTCAGACAACATCACACTTACCCGAATCATAAGTGGCATAGAGAACAACAAGTACTCCGACAAGGAGTTGGGCAGCCTTGCGAATGATGCGGCAAAGGTATCTACCCCTATACTGGGCATTACCGGCACTGGGGGTGCAGGCAAGTCATCGACTACCGATGAAATAGTTCGCCGCTTTCGTCAGGACAGCAATGACAGCTTACGAATAGCCATACTTGCAATTGATCCTACGAGAAAAAAGACAGGTGGCGCTTTATTGGGCGATCGAATTCGAATGAACGCTATAAATCATCCGAATATTTTTATGCGTTCTTTGGCCACCCGTGATGCCGCTGTCGAAATTCCTGAAAAACTACAGGAGATTCTTAACGCCATTCGCTTAAGCAAATTTGATCTTGTCATTGTGGAAACACCAGGTATCGGTCAGGGAGATGCTGGCATAGTCCCCTACGTGGATACATCTCTGTATGTGATGACGCCTGAATTTGGTGCAGCCAGCCAGCTAGAGAAGATCGACATGCTGGACTTCGCCGACGTGTTCGCCATCAATAAGTATGACCGGAAAGGAAGCGAAGATGCTCTGCGGGATGTTTCGAAACAGGTACAACGCAATCGTGAAGCCTTCGATCGCTTGCCGGAAACCATGCCCGTATTCGGCACTATTGCATCAAAATTTAATGACGATGGTGTCACTGCATTGTATCAGGAATTGCTAAAAGCCTTACGCGAAAAAGGCCTGCGGGAATTCGACTCTACTCTGGCATCTGTTAATACTCGCACGTCAACACAACGCACTTTGATCGTGCCTGAACAGCGGCAACGTTATTTAGCTGAAATTGCCGAATCCGTTCGCGACTATCATCAACAGGTAGCCGAACAATCCAGGCTTGCAAGGGAGCGGCAACAATTACAGGCTAGCAAGAAGATGCTGGACGCCAGCGGCCAGGATAGCGCCAATCTCGACGAGCTCATCAGCAAGAAAGACAATGCAATGGATGGCCTCGCCAAACGCCTCCTGGAAACATGGCCTGCTGTTAGGGACAGCTATGCGCAGGATGAGTTCGTCGTCAAAATTCGCGACAAGGAAATCCGAACAAAGCTGAACCGAACGACCCTGTCAGGTAGCAAAATACCCCGGGTATCCGTCCCTAAATATGAGGATCACGGAGAATTACTGAAGTGGCTATTGCTGGAAAACGTACCCGGAAAGTTTCCTTTTACCGGCGGTGTATTTCAGTTCAAGCGAGAGAGCGAAGATCCGACACGCATGTTCGCTGGCGAAGGTGATGCATTTCGGACTAACCGACGTTTTAAACAACTAAGCGAACACTCTCCAGCCAAGCGCCTGTCTACCGCTTTCGACTCGGTGACGCTATATGGATTTGATCCTGACCCACAACCAGATATTTACGGCAAAGTAGGAAATTCAGGCGTCTCGATAGCCACACTTGAAGACATGAAAGTGTTGTATGAAGGATTTGATCTGTGCGATCCATCCACTTCCGTGTCCATGACAATTAATGGGCCTGCTCCCACTATTCTTGCCATGTATCTGAACGCAGCAATCGACCAGCAGGTAGATAATTTCAAGCAGGAGCAAAGCAGAGCACCATCCACCGAAGAGTGGGCAGCGATAAAGGCGGAAACTCTGCGCAATGTCAGGGGAACAGTTCAGGCAGATATTCTGAAAGAAGATCAGGGCCAGAATACCTGCATCTTCTCTACAGAGTTCAGTCTCAAAGTAATGGGGGATATTCAGGAATACTTCACCCAGAATGACGTAAGAAATTTTTATTCCGTCAGCATATCCGGATACCACATAGCAGAAGCTGGCGCTAATCCAATCTCCCAACTGGCCTTCACCCTGTCTAACGGGTTTACCTTCGTCGAAGCCTATTTAGCCCGGGGCATGAATATTGATGATTTTGCCCACAACCTGTCCTTTTTCTTCTCAAACGGAATGGATCCCGAGTACACAGTTTTGGGCCGGGTGGCACGCCGCATCTGGTCCACTGCAATGCGCTTTCGCTATGGTGCCAACGAGCGAAGCCAGAAGCTTAAGTATCACATTCAGACTTCTGGTCGTTCATTGCATGCTCAGGAAATGGCGTTTAATGATATTCGCACAACCCTTCAGGCCTTGATCGCCATCTACGATAACTGCAATAGCCTGCATACCAACGCTTATGACGAAGCCATCACCACGCCAACGGAAGAGTCTGTGCGTCGTGCCATGGCTATCCAGCTTGTCATAAATAAGGAGTGGGGATTAGCTATGAACGAGAATTCCAACCAGGGCTCGTTCGTCATCGAAGAACTCACTGATCTGGTGGAAGAAGCCGTGCTTCAGGAGTTCGAGCGCATCTCCGAACGGGGTGGCGTACTGGGTGCCATGGAAACCGGCTACCAGCGCGGCAAGATTCAGGATGAGTCCATGTACTACGAACACAAGAAGCATGATGGCAGTCTGCCCATCGTTGGCGTGAATACCTTTTTGAATGACGAGCCAGAACCGGAACTGGAGATCGAACTGGCTCGTTCCACAGAAGACGAGAAACAAAGTCAGCTGACCCGATTGAAGGAATTCAAAGAGTCAAATTCAGGGAAGTCCGAAGAGGCTCTACAAAAGCTGAAAGAAGCGGCAGCAAACAATGAGAATATTTTCGCAGAGTTGATGAATGCCGTTCGATATTGCTCACTCGGCGAAATCACCCATGCGTTCTTTGAAGTTGGCGGCCAGTACCGAAGAAATATGTAGCCGTCAGGTACTATTCAAATCACTGAACATAGCCATCTGGCGTATATAGCTCGGAGAAAGGAAATTCCATCTTACGCACTCTGGATCGCCCTATATAAATACCATCTTCCGGCTCTCGCCGTCCGGCATAGCGTCGCATGAATGCGTCCTCGTCTTCCGCGTTGGGCACCTGCCCTGACAGTGCAAAGCGAATGATTTTGACCACCTCCTCTGGATTGTCTCGTTGCGGATAGTGGTCAGCGGTCGGTAAGATCCAGTAAGAGCTTTCGGCCTCTCGCTCGTTTATATAGGTCTGCCACACATGATGAGATATGCGCACAGGATTGACCGTATCCAGCATTCCCCAAAGATAAGCGACCGGGACAGGGCTGCGAGGCAAATTCTCCAACCATCTGGTTTCATTTTCAGCCCGCTCTAGCAGGTACTTGCCTACATGGAGCAGCGCCGCATCACCATCGTTGAATTTGCGCATGTCGGCATAAGCCACGTCTACAGGATCGCCTTCGGTGAGCCGTGGTCGCGACTTGATGGCCGCAATCATTTCCGGTCCTCGCTGAGGGTCCAACATGGCCAACTGAAATGGCACTAGATTCGCCAGAGGTAGAAACATGCCGCTGTTGGATAGGAAATGATAGTTTATCTTGTAGCCAGGATCGGCTGTATCAAGATAATTACCAAGGAAAGCGAGCCCTATGCTCACACCACGATCATGGGTGTACATCGCAAAATCATCGAATTCCACAATCTCTGTTACGAAGTGGTCTAACAATTTTGCATTGTCTTCCAACATATAGGAAAAACCGTCGAGTGGTTTATCGGACAATCCTGAGCCAGGAAAGTCCAGTGTGGCTATATAGTAATCATCTTCCAGCAGAGGAATGATCGCATGATAGTCAAAGCTCGAGTTTGGAAATCCATGAACAAGCAACAACTGAGGATTATCAGGATTACCAAACGTTCGGTGAAATACCTGCACTGTAGCACCGTCATTGTTTGGCGTAGTGGAGATCCACTCGAAGTAGTCACCAGCTTCATACCAGTCGCGAGCGAGATCACTGTAGAAAACGAAGTCATCATCTGCTACAGCCAGAGCTGAACTACTCTGCCATGCAATAACTAATAGCAAACAATTCCATAGAGTTTTCATATCGTACTCACCTCGAATTTCCGACCCCTGCAGACCTATTCAAATATTTCCCAAGCGATACTGAATGCAGAAAAGAACATAATGGCTGCTACGATTGCTGAGAATAAAAAGGCCACACCGATGTCTCTCCATTTCGAATAGTTAGGCAGTGGTTCAACAGCCCCATTAAAGAGAACAGCTGGAATTAGCACAGCACCGACTCCTGCGGCAATGAAACCCAATATCGTCCCTATGGACATTTTCCAGCATAGCTTGAACGCTAGCATCGCTGGCCTGGCAGTCACAGCAAAATAGAGCATGCACAGCACAAAATAGGCAACTGAACCTAGCAGGATCAAGACAAGAAAAAACAGGATTGGCTCCACTACTCAGTTCCCTTTAACAGTTCGCGAATGAATGATTGCTTCTAGAAAGTACCACGTAATTGAAACACGTATTGCGTACCGCGTTCGTTACACCGACGTTCCACTTCCGAGATGTTGCCAACAGCAAGCCTGTCGGTGAATCGAAATCTGTCGGTACACATCCCTCGATCAAGACTGTTTCGCACCTCTACTCGGGCCAGTAAATTTAAACGACCAATTGAGTTCCGTTCGACAAACAGGGACAGATCTTCCCTGGCGTCGAGATGATCTATACGATTGATATCATACAGAGGACGGTTCCCCTGAGGAGCATCGAGATAGTCAATTCCGTAATTAATGTTCCACTGTGGCAGATTGTGGCGAATAGCCAATGTTTGAAATCCGCGATCATTGGGTACCAGACGGCGTTTGATGCCAAGAAAAGGATCTGTCGCCTCAGAGGCACGCATCATACTGGAACCGGAAATCAAGAGATTAGGAGTGACTCTAAAGCTGGCATTAATTTGTAGCGCTTTAACTTCTCCATCACCTATATTTCCTGCTGCTGAGACCAGGGGGCCACCAGGAATGGTGGCATCAACTCTTCCAATGGCATCCTCCACATCCCAATACCAGACCCTTGCGCTAACAACGCCTCTGTCTTCCAGAAAGCGATACTCCAGATTAGCCGTATAACGTATAGACTGCTGTTGCCTTAATTCTGGGTTTCCAGCTACTGTATCCCGTTCCTCATCCCGTGGATCTGTGTTTGCGGCAAAATCTGCGAAACGAAGTTGGGCAACAAACTTCTCCACCGACAGCTGCAATTGCAGACCGGTAGTAATATCGAACCGGTAATCCAACTTGGGCCGTATGAAATCGAAGTCTCTGGATTTTTCGAATTCACCTTTTTGGGAAATCTCTGAAACTTCATACAACAATGTGCTTTCCAGCTTCATCCTTTGATTTAGCTGCCAGTGATGCACTACGAAACCTTCGTAGCGGATTTCCTCTATCTCAGACTGTGCATTGGGAACCGGAACCTTTACCAACTCATTGCTAGCTGGATTCAGGCGGGATAGATTTAATTGAGTGGCTAATGTAGTTTGCGAACGCTCCAAACCAAATTCCAGGTTATGACCTTCGCTAATTGGACGCGTATATACGCCGCGATAGATACGTTCGGTATTTGTAGTTTTGTTTCGGAGAGACAAATCCTGTAGCTGAGTAGTGCCCGGGAATTCCCGAAATCTGTCTCTCAGGGTATCTCCATCCAGCTGATTGTTAATAGAAATTAACTGCAGCTGACTGCCGTCAGAGAAAGCAACGTTGTAATCCGCACCCAACTCCCAGTTGCTTCTTGTAGCGTCGTAGATCTCTCGCTCATCAAGTACGACTGGCGGGGAAAAATCGTAATCTAATACGGTTCGATTTAAATCTCTGGGAGGGTCTGATTCCTGATAGAGCAGATTCAGAGTGAATACTTGCCTCGGACTAAAGCTGTATGAGAGGTTGCTATTAAAAGTCTGATTGGTCTGATCCGTAATCTGCCTGAATTTACGAATGTCATTGGGCGAAAAATCTCCATTAACACTCTCTTCGATACTATCCAGCACTTCATACTGTGGCTGTCTCTCCAGGCTTACCCGATAGTCCAGATTTCCATAACTACCATTGAAAAATAAAGAAGCACCCAACTCCCTATTGTCGTCCTGATACCGGGTCAGGGAACTGGTGACCGTTACAGAGAGTTCATTGAGGGAATTCGTGACAACGTTGATTATCTGACCCTGATTACGAACTCCAACGAGGTCACTGGAGGTACCACGAATAATTTCAATTCGCTCCACCTGTTCGAAGGAGATTCGATTTAATTGATCCCTGGCCTCGTTATCCTTACCACTCAAACGCTGGCCGTTGATCAGTATATTCTCACCACTGCCCAATCCTCTATTGTTCTGGTTTCGGTCTGAGGTGTTGGTTTCCAATGCGACGGTGATACCGGGAATACGATCAATCATATCTGCAACAGTGACTGGGTTCCATTGCAGGAAATAGTCAGCCGAATAGGAAACAGTATTGGATTGCTGAGCGGATACAGAAAAGCTGGCCAGGATTGCCAGCAAAGAGATAACTGATACGTAGCGAGATGATTTCAATGAAAACCTGTGTATCAGTTGATTAGTAGGACATGTGAGTAACTCTTAATATCCCACAATCGAGGCAACGAGGAGCATACGCTCCTCGTTGCGTTGTAGCGTCTATTCAGTAACGGTCACCGTGATATAGGCATCGTGGTAGAGACCGCCATCGTCGGCGCGACCCCAGAGAACATATTCTCCTGGCGTGTCGAATGTCATTTCAACATCGTAGATACCGTCTTCAGGAACTTCCGGGGGTAACCACAGGGCACCCCATGGTGAGTTCGCACTGGTTCGCGTGTCTTCCCAAACTTTTATCTGAGGTGGATCGAAAGTGACATTTCCTGGGCCACGGTATTTGTTCCAGGAATAGTAGAGGCCATTCACCTTGTCTACCGTAGGCTTGATTGGGGGCGACATAAGTCGGCGCTGCATGACTGCCTCGCGAGTCACCAGTGCCGCTGCCAGGCCGCCGCCTGCAAATTCTGCGAAGCGGCGAGCTTCTTCCACAATATCTGTTTGCTCGGGTAATCCATCATCGGTGACTTGTGTTTCGACATCCAACGCCTGACCAGCCCGAATTGTACGACGCTCATCACCAATGACCGAAACTACTGGAGGAACATTCGCTCGGGACTCAGGGCTACTGGTTCCAGCACCAAGAGATCCAGTCTCGGACGCGATTACCATGTTGTCCACCAAATAATCCTGGCGTAGCGTTGCATAAGCTTTGCGTTCTTCGCCGTTTACATTCAGCGTCCAGACAAGTTCACGGTCGCCCCAATCTGCTGGAACCGTAACTTCGAATGTAAAGCGGTTTCGACGTGGCAAGAAATGAGTTGGTTGACCACGATCAGCATCGCCAGGCGCGAAAAAATTATTTTCACCCACCGGCACATCAGGTGCTTCTTCCCAGTTTTCATTCATGTAACCAAACATGAGATTGAATGTGCCATCAGGATTCGGTCGCCAACCTTCGAACGCAGGCTCTACGTGTCGACCATGTGTATAGGTCTGAGCAAGCGTAGCAGGTACAACCAACATCGCACTTATCGCCAATAGTATTCCTGACAGCTTCATGATGAGACTTCTCATTTTCTCAATTACCCCCAAGGTGTTTCTTCATCATTTAATCGGCATCATCGCCACTGGTTTCTTCCATTGACGAGACAAGAGGCGCCCCACAAAGAGGACAACCAATAACGTGATCATTAGGACCCATGTTCAGCACGCGACGGCGTTCAGCCATTTCTTCCATGAATTGTTCTTCATTCATGGTTACGCGCATTCCCAGGTCAATGAACATATTTGTCACAGAACGGTTTCCTGAACCCTGCCAGTTTCTTGGGTCGGGAACGTTAGGATTGGTTTCCGTATTATTCATGTAGCCCACGATGTGCAGTATCGTGCCTTTAGGCAGCAATGGCGCTGCGTGGGATTCGTAGGCATAACCGCGAACCCAGTTGTGGTCGTAGCCCACACAGGAAAGAGTCTCTACTGTATATCCCCAGATCGCTTCCAGACACATTCTTTCGCCAGGTGCATGCAGATGTGGTTCAAAAGTAATGATCTTGGTGTGCTGTTCCAGTACACGGTAAGCATGGAGTTCCTGCTTGTCCTGATTACCCGCAATACTAATATCTACGCCATTACCTAAACCAAGAACGGCTCTTTCGTATTTTGGTTTGTAGTCTGCAGGATGGAATCTGAATCCAATCTCCAGATGCCCTGTCGTGTCGAGGCCATTGGAGTGTAGATGCACTGAATCGGAATAAATGTAAGTACCAGCCCGCAATAAGCGGCCACCATCAGGATCGAAGATATCGGGATTACGCCCTACTTCATGTACAGGCCAGCCTGTCACGGTATCTTCGATGCGATCACCGTTTTCGTCCAGCTCGGCAGTACTCCAGATCATATGATGAAATATGAATCGACCACCAACAGTCTCTCGGCCTGTTCCCGACTGGTAGTCAACATCGTTTACTTCAACGATTTCCACTGACTTCACGTAACGATCTTCTTCCAGTCCTACTGGAACCCGATCAATTTCACCCCACCAATCAGGTGTACCAGCCAGCTTGGTTACTGAATTTGTTTTGACAATAAGATCAGGCTCACCAGCGGTCCATTTGACTGAATCGTCGAATACCAGGGGCTCCGGAGCATCTGCTGGATCACCCTTTGGCGTACCGGTACGAGCCCAGGTGGAAATCGCCGCGATTTCTTCGTCACTTAGAGAAGGATCATTTTTGTAGTCCTGAATACCTATATCCTTCTCCATATACCATGGCGGCATCGCCCCAGCACGATCACGGAGAGCAGTTTTGTATTCAATCAAGCCTGCGAAGGGCGCTACTTCCTCGTAACTAACCAGGGGCATAGGACCCACACCACCTGCCCGGTGGCAGTTCTGGCAGCTGCGTTGCAGGATAGGCTCTATATCTTTGTGGAAGGTTATCTGATTTTCCTGTGCACCAGCAGTTCCGGAAATCAGACAGGCAATTCCGGCGCTGGCAGCTAGAAGCAGTGATTGCAGATGCTTGTACATACGGGGCTCTCCTGTACGAAATTCGAGTCTTTCAATTGATATTGTTGTTATTGCGAATTCAAGCGGTGACTGCGGAATCCCACTATTGGGACTCTCAACCCTTATACAGCCAATTCTAACGGAGAATTCTGCTGGTAAAAACGCCGAACTGTTACTATATGTAACTCACTGTTTTTATAAGTTATTTCAGATCAAATAAAGAGCTTTTTCCAACCCATACAAAAAACCCGGGCTACACCCGGGTTTTTCTCTCTATTCCCTGAAGAATGCTTATTCGGCGTGTGCCGCCTTTTCTTCCTCAGTAATCTCTTTCATGCTCAGCTTGATGCGTCCGCGAGCATCCAGATCAAGGCACTTAACCAGCACTTCCTGGCCTTCTTCCAGATACTCATTCACATTCTCAACCCGCTCTTGCGAGATTTGTGAGATATGAACCAGGCCATCTTTGCCAGGCAGGATAGTGACGAATGCACCGAAGTCGACGATACGAGCAACCTTGCCCTTGTAAAGCTTGCCAACTTCCGCTTCTGCGGTAATGGCATTCACCATATCGAGTGCGGCATCACGGGATTTCGCATCTTCGCCGTAGATTCGTACGTTACCATCGTCATCAATATCTACTGACGCTCCGGTATCTTCGGTAATACCGCGAATAACCGCACCACCTTTACCGATAACGTCACGGATCTTGTCGGGGTCAATCTTGATCATCGCCATAGCTGGTGCGTTATCAGAAACTTCTGCACGCGGCTCGGCAATCACCTTGTTCATTTCACCGAGAATATGGATACGGGCGTCATGGGCCTGAGCCAATGCGATTTCCATAATTTCTTCCGTGATCCCCTGGATCTTGATGTCCATCTGCAGTGCAGTAACACCATTGGAAGTTCCCGCGACTTTAAAGTCCATATCACCAAGATGGTCTTCATCACCCAGGATGTCAGTCAGGACAGCGAATCGCTCGCCTTCCTTAATAAGACCCATGGCAATACCGGCAACAGGTGCTTCAACTGGCACACCTGCGTCCATCATGGACAGGCTGCTACCGCAGACACTGGCCATTGAACTTGAGCCGTTGGATTCAGTAATTTCCGATACCACGCGAATGGTATAAGGGAAATCGTCTTCCGCTGGCATTACCGCGGCAACACCGCGCTTGGCCAGACGGCCGTGCCCAATTTCTCGACGCTTCGGTCCACCCATAAAACCAGCTTCACCTACTGAGAATGGAGGGAAGTTGTAGTGCAACATGAAACCGTCTTTCTTGGTGCCATCCAGGCCTTCAAGCAACTGCGCATCACGCAGTGGCCCAAGGGTAGTTACAACAAGAGCCTGGGTTTCACCACGGGTAAACAAAGCAGAGCCGTGAGCTTTTGGAAGAACACCAGTTTCAACTTCGATTGCACGAACAGTCTTGGTATCACGACCATCAATCCGTGGGTTACCGTCCAAAATTCGATTACGCACAGTACGCTTTTCAAGCGAACCAAATGCGTCGGACACATCACCTTCGCTAACACCGTTTTCTTCGTTTGAAATTTCAGCAATAGCTTGTTGACGCAATTCACCTACGGCATCGTAACGGGCCATCTTGTCTGAAATTTGATAAGCCTCGGTTACACCTGCAGCGAACTTCTCTTCGATTGCAGAACGCAATGCTGTATTTTCAGCAGGAGGTTCCCAATCCCAGGCGGGCTTGCCAGCTTCTGCTTTCAACTCATTAATCGCGTTAATAACAGCCTGCATCTCCTGGTGAGCGAACAATACCGCACCCAGCATTTGATCTTCTGTTAGCTGCTTGGCCTCAGACTCAACCATCAGTACCGCTGACTGGGTACCGGCGACCACCATATCCAACAAAGAAGTCTCAAGTCGCTCATAGTTTGGATTAATAAAGTATCCGTTCTCATGATCGTATCCAACTCGTGCCGCGCCTATTGGCTCAGCAAAAGGAATACCTGAGATAGCCAGGGAAGCGGAAGCGCCTATCAGGGCAGCTATATCTGGATCAGTATCCTTGCCACCGGAAATCACGGTGCAGATAACCTGTACTTCGTTCATGAAACCCTTGGGGAATAAAGGACGAATAGGTCTGTCGATCAGACGCGAGGTAAGAGTTTCTTTCTCTGTAGGACGTCCTTCTCGCTTGAAGAAGCCACCAGGTATCTTACCTACTGCATAGGTCTTTTCCTGATAGTTAACTGTAAGAGGAAAGAAGTCCTGACCTGGGTTAGCCTGCTTTCGGCCAACAACGGTAGCCAAAACCTGCACATCACCCATTGTTACGATAACGGCACCGGTCGCCTGACGAGCGACCTTACCTGTTTCAAGAGTGACCGATTGCCCACCAAATTGAAACGTCTTGCTTACTGGATTAAACATATATTTTTCCTACAAATTCCAAAACCTGCACTTTTTCCTGTATCGAGTGCAGCGTTCCAGTAATTCCTGTTTTTGATTTATTTAAGTGAACCTTATCGGCGCAGACCAAGGCGTTTGATGAGATCAGAATATCTCTCAACATTCTTGCGCTTAAGATAATCAAGGAGCTTTCTGCGGCTGTTCACCATGCGGATGAGGCCGCGACGTGAATGGTGATCATGGATATGCTCTTTGAAATGATCCTGAAGATCATTGATGTTGGCAGTGAGTAGCGCTACCTGTACTTCCGGGGAACCGGTATCACCTTCACCTTGTGCGTACTCTTTAATGATTTCTTCTTTACGTTCAGCTGATAAAGCCATTTTTCAATTTCTCCGTAATATGCGGTTAAACCAAGCTTCGCTATTTTTGAAGCTGCAATTTCCCTATAAAACCAGTGTAACCACGCATATTAGTAGTCAACTGGAACTTCCTGATTCAAAAATATCTGATTGTTGTTACTTCTATTGCATTGAAATAACTAGTTAACAATCAGACGCCTTGGAGCCACTTTGCCATCTTCGTCTATCACGCCGATACCAATAAACTCCTCTTCGTCATAAAGCCTTACCAGACCTTCTGCTGGTAAATGCCTTACTAATACTGCCTGCCCATGTTTAACACAGTCGGCTGTAATACTTGGTAATCTTACCTCTGGCAGATCACCTACTGCTTCATCCATGGCTACCAGGCATTGATCAATCGCCTGCAAACCATCGGCCTCTTTCAATTCCCGCAAGCGTCCAATGGAAACGCATTGCTCTAATCCAAACCTGCCTGCCTTAATACGATTCAGCGCAATAATATGCGCACCACAGCCCAGGCTTTGACCAAGATCATCTGCAATAGTTCGAATGTAAGTGCCCTTACTGCACGCTACTTCGATTTCTATCTCATCGCCGCTGTGTTCCAACAGCTGAATTCTGTCGATACGTACACGGCGAGATTTTCGTTCAATCTCAATGCCTTTACGCGCCATCTTATACAACGGCACTCCATCAACTTTAATGGCAGAGTGCATAGGGGGTGTCTGCTCAATCTCCCCTTCAAACTCAACCAGGCCTGCTTCTATTTGCTGCCTGTTAATAGTGGATGCATCACCTTTTGCGATCTCAACACCCTCGCTGTCCCCACTGTCTGTTCTGATACCCAGCTTAAGCCGCGCCCGGTAAGCCTTGTCAGAATCCAGCAGAAACTGCGACACCTTGGTCGCTTCACCCAGGCAAAGCGGTAACACGCCTGTTGCCAGCGGGTCGAGGCTTCCGGTATGCCCGGCTTTCTGCGCCTCGAATAAGTGCTTAACCTCCTGCAGTGCCGCGTTTGAACTAAGGCCTGTTGCCTTGTCCAGCAGGACGATTCCATTGATCTTCCTGCTTGTATATTTTTTAGCCCTGTTACCTTTGCGCTCCCTGCGTTTGCCGGCTTTGCTACTAGCATTGGCGGGCTTTTGCCCAGAGATCTGGCTGCCGACATTATCTGCAGTCACGATTTGCTCCAGTGGAGAACATTCCAGTCTTAATCGTCAGAATGCTGCTGTCGATCTGCTTCCAATGCATTGTCTATCAAACTCGACAGCCGCTGACCACGCTCAATACTGCCATCGTAGCGAAACTGTAACTTTGGAACCGAGCGCAATCGCAATCGTTTCGCCAGCAATGTTCTCAAATAGCCTGCCGCTTTCGACAAGGCCTTGATGTTCTCTTCTATTTCCAGCTGATCCAGGGCTCCTGGTTCGGCCAGAGTTTCCTTATTGTGCTCACTGTCACTGGTGAGCGTATTCATTACCGTGACATAGATTCTGGCGTGGGCAAGATCATTGCTCACATCCACGCCAGTTACAGAAACCATGCCAACGCGTGGATCGTTAACTTCGAGCTGAATCAGTACAGCGATTTCCCGTTGGATCTGATCGGCTACCCGTTGCGCTCTTGCGCTCATTTCCGACACGTTGTTATGCCCTGCCTCGGATCACCTTCATACCGCCTAAGACCACTGGCCTTAAAGCGATCTGGCGACCTCAGTTGTTTCGTAAACTTCGATCTTATCGCCGACTTTTACATCATTGTAATTCTTCACACCGATACCGCATTCCATACCGTTACGAACTTCGGCAGCGTCATCTTTGAAGCGACGCAGCGATTCCAATTCGCCTTCGTAAATAACGACATTGTCGCGTAGTACGCGAATCGGTTTGCTGCGATATACAGTTCCTTCAACCACCATGCTACCGGCAATTAAGCCAAACTTGGGTGAGTTAAAGACATCACGAACCTCAGCGATACCAACGATCTCTTCCCGAATCTCTGGTGCAAGCATGCCACCAAGAATCGCCTTCGCATCGTCAATTACGTCGTAAATAACGTTGTAATAACGCATCTGCAATCCTTCGTTCTCAACGATATCCCGAGCCACCTTATCGGCCCGCACGTTGAAACCAATGATCATTGCATGAGTGGTTTGCGCCAGGTGAACATCTGTTTCTGAAATTCCACCTACAGCCGAAGCAACCACGTTTACGTCAACTTCATCATTACCCAGTTTCTGCAGGGAACCGACGATTGCTTCCAATGAGCCACGCACGTCTGTTTTGATGATGACATTGAGTATCTTCTTTTCATCTTTGCCAATGCCGGCAAACATGCTTTCCATCTTGTTAGACTGCTGCAGTGCCTGCATGCTGTCTTTGTGGCGATTGAGTCGGAACTCGGCCACATCCCTGGCTTTCTTTTCGTCTTCTACAACAACAAATTCGTCACCCGCTTCGGGTACACCATTGAGTCCAAGAATTTCTACTGGAATCGCCGGCCCGGCAGAAGTCACATTCTTGCCGTTTTCATCGACCAACGCTCTCACGCGGCCGTACTCAGTGCCGGCCAGTACTGTGTCGCCATGCTTGAGAGTACCGTTCTGCACAAGCACTGACGCCACTGGTCCGCGTCCTTTATCCAGTCGGGATTCGATTACTACACCCTGACCAGGAACGTCGGTATAAGCCTTAAGTTCGAGCAGCTCCGATTGCAACAGGATTGCTTCCAGAAGTTCGTTGATGCCTTTACCTGTGTGAGCAGACACTTCGAGAAACTGTGTATCGCCACCCCAGTCCTCAGGAATAACTTCCATTGCAGAAAGTTCATTCTTGACTCGTTCAGGGTCAACTCCTTCCTTATCCATCTTGTTTACAGCAACAACCATTGGCACACCTGCAGCTTTGGCGTGCTGTACCGCCTCTTCTGTTTGTGGTTTAACGCCGTCATCAGCTGCTACAACCAATACGATTACGTCAGTAGCTTTTGCTCCTCGTGAGCGCATCGCAGTGAACGCAGCATGGCCTGGAGTATCGAGAAAGCTGATCATGCCGTGTTCCGTATTCACATGATAAGCACCGATGTGCTGGGTTATTCCACCCGCTTCATGCGAAGCCACTGAAGCCTGTCTTATATAGTCGAGCAGTGATGTCTTACCATGGTCTACATGACCCATCACAGTGACAACCGGCGCTCTTGAAACCTCTTCGGTTCCAACCTGTGCTTCCAGGTCATCAGCCAGCTGTTCTTCGATCGCATCCTCAGAGACGAACTTGACCTTGTGACCCATTTCTTCAATCAAGAGTGTGGATGTATCCTGATCCAAGATCTGATTAATAGTCGCCATTACACCCATGTTAAATAGCACTTTCACAATCTCGGCGGCTTTAACAGACATCTGTGATGCCAGATCGGCAACGGAATTGGCTTCACCAATATTGATTTCTCGCACAATAAATTCTGTTGGCTTTTCGAAGGCATGGGTCTGTGCGCTTAGCTTTCCCTTGCCTTTTCTTCCACCGCGACGACGACCACCCATTTCATCGTAGTCATCACCTTCCAATACAAAATCATCATTAACATGAATATTCTTGGAGGCTCGCTTCGGTCCTTGTTGTGCCTTGGCTTTATTGCGTAAGTGAGTTTTCTTCTTGTCCTGCGACTCATCATCACCGGCTGCCTTCTTACGCCGCCCTGCAGGTTTACCGCGAGCAGAATCAGATTCTGGGGCAGCAGGTGCGGGCGCATCCTGTTTCGGAGTTTCGGCCGGTGCTTCAGCAGCTACTTCTTCCTCAGCCTTTTCTTCCGCTGCAGGTGCTGCTTCTTCTGCTACAGGCGCTTCCTCTGGCACTGGCGCAGCTTCAGCTGCAACTGGAGCCTGCTCTTGCTCTGGTGCCGCAACTTCTTCTGGTGGTACTACTTCCTCTTCTGGAGGAGGAGTCTCGATAGCACTGCGTTTGACATAAGTGCGCTTCTTACGTACTTCGACATTGACTGTTTTGCCACGCCCCGACGTGGACGCTGATTTCAGCGTGCCAATAGTCTTACGCTTGAGAGTGATTTTCTTTGGCGCAGCAGCTGTCGCCTCGCGGTCTCCGTGACTGCGACGAAGGTGAACCAGTAATGTGTTCTTGTCTTCATTGGAAATCTGATCATCAGCGGATTTATGAGGTAAGCCCGCCTCTTTGATCTGCGCAAGTAGCTTGT
Source organism: uncultured Pseudohongiella sp. (assembly GCA_965227685.1). Taxonomy (GTDB): domain Bacteria; phylum Pseudomonadota; class Gammaproteobacteria; order Pseudomonadales; family Pseudohongiellaceae; genus UBA9145. The sequence continues at coordinate 2,234,610 of CBDDGA010000002.1, forward strand.
CTACTTCCACTCCAACTGTCTTGGCAAGTTCACTGACTGTTACGTCTGCCATTCAATTACTCCCAAATGCTCTACACCAAAGAGCTATTCAAACCACGGTGCCCGTGCAGTCATAATCAACTTACCTGCACGTTCTTCGTTCATATCTTCGATGTCCATCAACTCATCTACAGATTGCTCTGCAAGCTCTTCCATATTGAGTATGCCTTTTTTGGCCAACTGCAATGCCAATGCGTCATCCATACCTTCCATATTCAGTAGGTCATCCGCGATATTGGCAGAAGACAAATCTTCTTCGGATGCGATTGCCTGTGTTAACAAGGCATCCTTGGCGCGATTACGCAGTTCATTCGCAATCTCTTCGTCAAAGCCTTCAATGGCCAGGATTTCATCGAGAGGGACGTAAGCAATTTCTTCCAAAGAAGTGAAGCCTTCCTGAACAAGGATTTCGCCTACATCTTCATCAATGTCCAGTTTGTTGACGAACATTTCAATGAATGTGCTCGCTTCCTGCTGTTGTTTGGCAGCAGCTTCTTCTTCGCTCATTACATTGATAGTCCAGCCGGTCAATTCACTGGATAATCGAACATTCTGGCCATTGCGACCAATTGCCTGGGCAAGGTTTTCCTCTTCAACTGCAATATCCATAGTGTGACTGTCTTCATCCACAATGATTGAAGCCACTTCAGCAGGAGCCATTGAGTTGATTACCAGCTGAGCAGGGTTATCGTCCCAGAGAATGATGTCGATTCGCTCATTAGCCAGCTCATTGGAAACAACCTGAACTCGCGAGCCACGCATACCAACGCAGGCGCCAACTGGATCTATGCGACCGTCATTAGTGCTTACAACAATCTTGGCTCGAGATCCTGGATCACGAGCAGCAGCTTTAATCTCGATAACTTCTTCGGCAATCTCAGGAACTTCAATCTTGAATAACTCGATGAGCATGTCTGGGGAAGTTCTGCTGAGGAATAACTGAGGACCACGCTGCTCTGAACTAACTTCAGTTAGAATCGCTCGCAGGCGGTCGCTGATGCGAAAGGTTTCGCGAGGAATCATTTGATCCCTAGGCAACAAGGCTTCGGCGTTGCTGCCAAGATCGACAATGATATTGTCTCGGGTAACTTTTTTAACTGTACCTGCAACAAGCTCACCTACGCGATGCTCATACTGCGAGATTACAATTTCACGCTCGGCTTCACGTACTTTCTGTACGATTACCTGCTTGGCAGTTTGCGCCGCAATTCGACCAAACTCGACGTTATCTATTTTTTCTTCGTAGGTATCGCCAATAGCCAGCGACTTGTCTTTATCAACTGCTTGCTCAAGAGTGAACTGTGAGGCCTCTTCGAGGTATTCCTCATCCTCCACTACTGTCCATACTCGGAAAGTTTCATACTCGCCGGTATCGCGATCAACTGACACACGGCAATCGATTTCTTCACTGTCGTGAAGTTTCTTGGTAGCCGTTGCCAATGCGGATTCAATTGCTTCAAAGATAACAGCACGTGAAACGCCCTTCTCATTCGAGACGGCATCCGCGACCATTAAAATCTCTTTGCTCATCATAATCGTGTCACCAACTCATCTTCACTAACTGCCAATTTCGCCTGGCAGCAAGCTTGATCAGTAAACAATATTTGCTTTCTCAATTTCAGCATGGGGTAGTAGAAAATCTTCTCCGTCTACCTGCACGCAAACTGTGTCTTCACCTACGTTAGCAATCAGCCCCTTGAATTTTCTCCTGCCATCCAGGGGGGTACGCAAACGTACGTCGACTTCATTCCCTTTGTACTGTTCGAACTGTTCTATCGAGAACAGTGGCCGATCAAGGCCAGGTGATGAAACTTCCAATGTGTACTCTCCGGAGATAGGGTCTTCCACATCCAGAATCGCACTCACCTGACGACTTACTTTTTCACAATCATCGATAGTGATGCCAAGTTCACTTTCGATGAAAATTCGCAACACTGAGTACTTACCCTGTTGCGAATGTTCAATTCCCCAAAGCTCCAAACCGAGAGCATCCACAGAGGGGGCTATCAGCTCAGCGATGAGCTTCTCGCTATTTCTCACTTCAATCCGCCTGTGGCTTTTCTGAAGTAAAACTCCAGATACAAAAAATGGGCCCAAGGCCCACTCTGTTGCTCCGCAACAGGGCTGCAGCAAGACCCAGTGCGAAGAAATTGTCACTCTAGTACGTAAACCGGCCAATTGGCCTAACTTACGATTTTCACAAGAAATCCTGTGAAAATAGTTGGTAGCGGGGGCAGGATTTGAACCTACGACCTTCGGGTTATGAGCCCGACGAGCTGCCAGACTGCTCCACCCCGCACCAGATCTTTACTAACCCATTGTTTTGAAAGAGTTTTTTCAGCCTAAAAATCAGGCAGTCTCTCTCTCACAAGGGGCACGCATTATACGGAGGCACTAGCCCCAAGGTCAAGCACCGTGCGGGTTTCCGGGGAGGGGGACTTTTCGAAGCCGCGTAATCAGACAGGTCTGTAGCAATCGACCGAAGCCTGTGATTGTAAGCCGGAACTATGGATTTCATCAGTTTGTTCTGCATTACTGATAAATACTGCATCTGGCCCAGGATGAAACCAACAAGAAATACAGAAATTAACCCACCATCTTTTCGCGAAATTCCTATTTACCTTCTAAACTGATGATGTCTCAGAATAACTATAATTAACCAGACCCTGTTGTGCTTACATGAGAGTACTAGAGCCGCTTGTTGATCGACTGGTTCCCCAGAGCCTGCATGACTCCATAGAGCAAGTTTATCGCGCCCGCATATTAATTCTCGTCAGTCTGAGTTGCACTCTGGTTCTTGTCCCATTTTGCATAGCGCGTTATTTGATACAGGGTATTCACGCTTACCCGATAATCCTTAGTTTCATCACAGCTTTCTGTTCGCTGACCCCCTTGATACTGCGTTTCACCGCTTCTATCGAGAGAGCAGGCATATTCTTTACACTACCCTGTTGTTTCGGTTTTGCAGCATTGTGTGTTGTGGATGGTGGCCTTAACTCTCCCACCCTGATTGCCATTCCAATTATCCCCTTGTTAGGAATCTTCTTTGCTGGCTTCGGCTTGGGCCTGGCTGTCTTTGCCATTTTCGCCTTGATGATCGCGATCCTTGCCTTAAACCCGGACGCAACCTGGATACAGGAAAACCCCTTTGATCCAAAAACCCTCGAAATGTTTTGGGCAGCAAGTGTTATCTCTGCCTGCGTGGTTCTAATTTCTATGGCTTACTTCTTCGTTCAATGGCAGCAACTTGTTCGGGAAAGACTACTTGCAGCGAACAGAACGAAAGATGAATTTCTCTCGGGCATGTCCCATGAGATTAGAACTCCACTTAACTCCATAGTTGGTTTCGCAGATTCCCTTATGCAGGGCTACAGTGGGGAGCTTAATGAGAAACAGAGCAAATATGTGAGCCATATCTTAAGAGGGAGCGAACACCTTTCCAGTCTGGTTGATGACTTTCTCGACCTGACGGCGATTGAGGAAAAGAAAATTGAACTTGCTCGTAGTAAGTTTGATGTGAAGGAGGTTCTGGAAGACTGTGCAGTTTCATTGAACAATATTCATAAGAGTCAGATAAAGCTATCCATAGATGAATCAGTTTCAACTATAGAAGCAGATGAAACCAGGTTTCGCCAGATTGTATTAAATCTACTGGGTAATGCTCAAAAATTCTCTCCCTCGGGCGAGCAAGTAATCTTGAGCGCAGTGCAGAGAGAAGAGATTACCAGAATTACTGTGGAAGATAATGGGCCAGGCATACCCAAAGACAGTCATAAAGAAATCTTCGAGAAGTTTTATCAAGCGAATGACTCGCTTGCTGGCAAAACTCAAGGCTCGGGATTAGGGCTATTCATCTCCAAACAACTATGTGACCTGCACGGCGGTGAATTATTCCTGGATCAAAACTACCACCAAGGTGCACGCTTCGTATTTTCATTGCCGACCAGAGCGAGATTGCAATGACAAAAATTCTAATAGTCGAGGACAACGAACTCAATCTTGAGCTAATCCAGGACATTCTGGACCAAAACGAGTTTCAGTGGGTTAGTGCCAGAACAGGCACTGAAGCTGCAACTGCAGCAGCGGAGCATAAAGTCGATTTGATTCTTATGGACCTGCAACTGCCTGACATGGACGGCTTTCAGATATTGAGCAAAATAAAAGGAACATTAGGCGAAGCAACACCTCCCACTGTCGCGGTTACCGGAAATGCCATGGAGGCGGACAAACGCCGGTGCCTGGACAACGGATTCACGGGCTTTTTACGCAAGCCATTCCGTATTCATAATTTGCTGCAGGTGATTGAGGAGAGCCTGGGGACTCAGTCTTGAGAGTACTGGTGGCTCGGTTAGAGCGGCTCACGCATGGTTCCAGCGTAGCTGGCTTTGAATTAACGACTAAAACCGAGCTTTAGCGTTTCCCAGCTACAGTTCTGATATAGAGATGAGTCGCTAACTTTCTTGTCTTGCTCATCTCTACAATTGAGTTGGTGCCGAAGGCCGGACTTGAACCGGCACGAGCTGGGCTCACTACCCCCTCAAGATAGCGTGTCTACCAATTCCACCACTTCGGCATGTTCTTAATAAATACCTAACTACTAATCAGGAATAGTAGGCACATCGCTCTGTGTAGCAACAGGCTCATCATCTTCCAGTACAGGAACATCAGACTGCTCGCTGACAACTTCTTCTAATAAGGCAGCATTCTCAACAGGCAAGCCAGTAGTGGCTCCAGTACCTGACTGACTGCGGGCGAAGATCGCTAATGAAAGACTCGTCACAAAAAACAATGTAGCCGCGATAGTTGTTGCTTTAACCAGGAAGTTGCCGCTACCAGACGACCCAAAGACAGTTTGTGATGCACCGGCTCCAAATGACGCACCGGCGTCTGCGCCCTTACCCTGTTGTAACAATACTAATGCTACGATTGCTATAGCTACAATGACATGAACTACTACAACTATTGTTTGCATGATTAATAATCCGTGCTTGCACAGATGGCAATAAACTCTTCTGCATCCAATGATGCTCCTCCGACCAGCCCGCCATCTATGTCCGTCTGATCGAATAGCTCCATTGCGTTGGAGCTTTTAACACTTCCGCCGTAAATAATTCTCGTATCAGCGGCTATCTGCTCATTCTGTTGAGTCAGAAACTTTCGCAGTTCAGCATGCACCTCTTGTGCTTGCTCTGGCGAGGCAGTTCTTCCTGTTCCTATAGCCCACACCGGTTCATAGGCAACCACTGCATCTTCCAGTCCTTCAATGCCAACCCTGTTAACCACAGCAGCGAGTTGCTCAAGCACGACTTCCATCGTTGCACCTTGCTCTCTTTGTTCAAGGGTCTCGCCTACACAAAGTATAGGCAGCATTCCGGAGTCTATAACGGCAGCAAACTTTTCCGCGACTATTTCGCTTGTCTCGCCAAAAAGTTGCCGTCGTTCTGAATGACCAACGATAACCGTATCCACCGAGAGATCTTGCAGCATGCCGCAAGCTATTTCTCCGGTATAGGCACCACTGGTGTGCTGGTTGACGTCCTGTGCTCCAAGCAGCACTGCACTATCCTTCAGCAACTCTTTGACAAGGGACAGATACACAAAGGGCGGACTTACACCCACCTGTACCTGGCCTGATAACTCAGCAAACCCTGTCTTAATTCCACCCACCAGATCTTTGATCTGTTGACTGGAACCATTCATTTTCCAGTTCCCAACGACCAACTGCTGTCTCATAGAGCCATTCCTGAACGAGATTTGGACGGGGAAAAACGGGCGCCAATACTACCCAAGATACCGAGGTCTTGCAATAAAACGGGAATTTGCCTAGCTGGCAGAGGAAACCTCTGTAGCAACCACGTCAGACAGCTCAGAGGCCAGTTTTTCGACAATCCCGGCGTCCTCACCTTCTACCATTACGCGCACTACTGGCTCTGTGCCAGATGGGCGAAGCAAAACCCGCCCATTTTTACCCAGCTTCGATTCTACATCTGACACCGCCGCCAACACTGCCTGGTTACCGACAATATCAACCTGACTATCGAGTCTCACATTTATCATGGACTGGGGCAATTTACGCATCTTGCTCTTCAGATCAGCCAGAGGCTGATTGCAATTGACCACAGCAGCCAGAGCTTGCAGGGCTGAGACAATGCCATCGCCCGTGGTATTGATATCCAGACAAATAATGTGACCCGACGACTCACCACCCAGATTCCAGCCTCGCTCTAACATTTCCTGCATAACGTAGCGATCGCCCACTTTGGTTCGAACAAAGGGCACGTCTAATGCATCGAGGGCCAGCTCCAGACCCAAATTGCTCATGGCAGTTCCCACAACGCCACCAAAATCTATCTTCTGTCGCCGCCTTTCCCGGGCTATTACATAGAGGATTTCATCACCATCAACGACATGACCCAGATGATCTACCATGACCACCCGGTCGCCATCCCCGTCGAAAGCCACGCCAATATCAGCTTCTTCGGCCAGTACAGCTTCGGACAATTTCTGTGGTGAAGTGGAACCGCTGTCCTCATTGATGTTCAATCCGTCTGGAGAAACACCGATTGGAATAACCTTGGCGCCCAATTCCTCAAAGACAGCAGGTGCTATGTGATAGGTGGAACCGTGAGCACAATCCACCACTATTTTCAGTCCATTGAATTTTAGATTTGATCCGACAGTGCTTTTACAAAACTCAATGTAACGTCCGGCAGCATCAGTAATTCGATGTGCTTTGCCCAAAGATCCTGAAGTGACAGTCGAAACATCTTTTGCCAATTGTTCTTCGATGGCCAACTCTACTTCATCAGGCAACTTGGTCCCGGCAGAGGAAAAAAACTTGATGCCGTTATCTTCAAATGAGTTATGGGAAGCACTGATGACGATGCCAGCCTGCGCTCTAAGAGTACGAGTTAAATAGGCAATTGCAGGGGTCGGCATTGGGCCTGTGAGATGGATATCCACCCCTGCAGCTGTAACCCCAGCCTCAAGAGCAGCTTCAAACATATAACCTGAAATACGGGTGTCCTTGCCTATAATAATCTTCTGGCGCCCCTGACCCCGCTCCTCATTTGCGAACACACGGCCTGCTGCCCACCCCAGTTTGAGCATAAAATCCGGTGTGATCGGCGCTGTGCCGACCGTGCCGCGAATGCCATCTGTGCCGAAATATTTTTTTGTCTTAGCCGTCATTTATTCTTCTACGTGAGGCCACTCATTGCAGTGGCCCTCGACCATTTTACTTTTCTAATTGCTAACTTTTTCGATAGCGCAGTGTACTCTAATTGCATCCATGGTGGCAGCAACATCGTGACTGCGAATTATTTTGGCACCTGCTCTCAACGCCACTGTTGCCGCAGCGACAGAAGCAGCAAGCCTCTGATCGACCTCTCTCCCTGTAATCGCGCCCAGCATCGATTTTCTGGAAATACCCACGAGAAGAGGCACATTCAGGTTTTGCAGTTCTGAGAGCTGTCCCAGCAATTGATAATTGTGATCGACGGATTTTCCGAAACCGAAACCTGGATCAACTAACAGACGCCTGCTATCAATTCCCGCCCTGTTACAGGCAGCAATGCGCCCTGACAAAAAATTCATGACCTCGGCAACAACGTCTTCATAGTGAAAATTTTTCTGCATGGTGTGGGGCTGACCCTGCATGTGCATCAGACATACGCCGACTTTAGAGTTAGCAACCACCTCCAGAGCACCGTCCACTGTAAGCGCTCTCACGTCATTGATGACGTCAGCGCCCTCGGCGATGGCTGCTTTCATTACTTCGGGAGAACTGGTATCGACTGATAAACAAACGTCGAACTCCTCGCGCAATCGCTGCAAAGCAGGAATAACCCGGGAAATTTCTGCGTCACTACTTACAGCACTTGCACCCGGTCTGGTGGACTCTCCACCCAGATCCAGAATCATTGCACCGGCTTCAACCATGTTGTGAGCATGGGCCATGACTTTATCAAGATCTATTTGGAATTCGTTGGAAGTGGCGGCGGCCAATTGAGAGCCGTCAGAGAAAGAATCGGGAGTTAAATTAAGAATGCCCATGCAGAGCGGAGTCGACAAATTAATTTGTCGATCTCCAGCTTGCAGGATTTGATTCAAGGAACGAGGAATAACGTCAAGCGAACTTTAGTGCTCGCCAGCGGGGCCACCGATTGGGCCGGTTCCTTTATCTGTTTCGTTAGCAGAGTCCAGCTTGGCGTCTTCTGATTCGATCTTGCTGGCACCACTGTCATCGTCATCGGAATCAGACCAACCACTAGGTGGGCGAGGCTTCTTACCTTCCATGATGTCATCGATCTGATCGGTGTCGATGGTTTCATATTCCATCAAGGCATCCTTCATCAGCTCGAGCAAATGTCGATTGTCTTCGAGAATCTGCTCTGCCTTGCCATAGCATTCATCGATAATTCGACGGACTTCTTTATCAATGGCTTTGGCAGTATCACTCGATACAGACTTGGTCTGGGAAGCGGCGCTTCGGCCGAGGAATACTTCGCCTTCATCTTCAGAATACAGAAGAGGTCCGAGCTCTTCAGAGAGCCCCCACTTGGTAACCATATTCCGCGCCATTTCTGTGGCACGCTGAATATCGTTGGATGCTCCAGTGGTTACACCTTCTTTACCCAGAGTCATTTCCTCAGCGATACGTCCGCCGTAGAGACTACAGATCTGGCTCAGAATACTTTGCCTGCTGAAACTGTAACGGTCTTCTTCCGGAAGGAACATCGTCACACCAAGAGCACGACCACGTGGAATGATGGACACCTTATACACGGGATCATGTTCAGGCATTAAGCGCCCGACGATGGCATGACCGGCTTCATGGTAAGCCGTATTTAATCGTTCTTTATCAGACATAACCATGGACTTGCGCTCCGCGCCCATCATGATCTTGTCTTTGGCTTTCTCGAATTCTTCCATGGTGACCAGGCGCTTGCTGGCACGAGCTGCAAACAATGCAGCTTCATTAACCAGGTTTGCCAAATCGGCACCAGAGAAACCAGGAGTACCACGGGCAATTACGCTCGCTTTCACCCGGTCGTCAATTGGTACTTTTCGCATGTGTACTTTAAGAATTTGTTCACGGCCACGAATATCAGGCAATCCAACCACTACCTGGCGATCAAATCGACCTGGTCGCAACAGTGCCGGGTCTAATACATCGGGACGGTTGGTTGCAGCCATAACGATAACCCCGTCATTGCCTTCGAAACCGTCCATCTCTACCAGTAGCTGGTTGAGAGTCTGTTCGCGCTCATCGTGTCCACCACCCAGGCCGGCGCCACGATGTCTACCAACTGCATCGATCTCATCGATGAAAATAATACAGGGAGATTGTTTCTTGGCCTGATCAAACATGTCTCTGACGCGGGATGCACCAACACCCACAAACATCTCGACGAAATCAGATCCTGAAATAGAGAAGAAAGGTACTTTGGCTTCACCAGCAATTGCCTTGGCGAGCAAGGTCTTACCGGTACCGGGCTGACCTACCATCAATACGCCACGTGGTATTCGACCACCCAGGCGCTGAAACTTGTCAGGCTCACGCAGGAATTCAACCAGCTCCTGCACATCCTCTTTCGCCTCATCAACACCAGCAACATCAGCGAAGGTTACCTTAATCTGGTCTTCACCCAGGAGTTTGGCTTTGCTCTTGCCGAATGACATTGGGCCACCCCGGCCTCCGGCTCCACCACCCTGCATCTGTCGCATAAAGAAGAAGAACAGAGCAATTATGATCAGTATCGGGAAACTGGCTACAAGCAGTTGCGTCCAAATGCTTTGCTGCTCCGGTTCCGTGGCAACGATCTCGACCCCGTTTTCAAAGAGATCAACCATCAACTGGTCATCGCCGATCCTCGGTAATACGGTACGAAAGCGGGAGTTGTCACTTCGAACACCGGTGATATTGACACCCGCCAATTCCACGGCCTGGACACGCCCGGTACGCACTTCCCGGATAAACTGGGAGTAGTTGATGTTGTCTTCCCTGGTTTCCTGATTGATGTTGTTGAACACAGTCAACAGCACCCCAGCGATGATCATCCAGAGAATCAGATTTTTTGCCATATCATTCAAGGGTTTATCTCCCTACATAAATTCAGATGAGGCTATTCGCCAGAATTGGCATTATTTCAGAGGGACTCCAATTCTAATCCCTGTGGTAATAATTGCACGCAAAACAGGCTTCACTATCGATCTAGCCTTCAAATTCTGCGCCTAACAGGTAAATTTCCCGGGATCTGGCCCGTGAAGACTGGGGTTTTCGGGATTTCACAGCCTTGAAACTCTGTTGCATTTCGCCATGAAATTCCTGAAATCCAGCTCCCTGGAAAACCTTCACCAGGAAATACGCTCCTGGCTTAAGTATAGATCTTGCAAGGTCTAGAGCGAGTTCTGCGAGATAGATAGCCCGCGGCTGGTCTATCTCCTTCATTCCACTCATATTGGGGGCCATATCGGAAATAACAAGGTCCGCCCCCTCGTCTTCAATTAGACCGAGCAGGGCCTGCAAAACTTCATTTTCGGTGAAATCTCCCCGCAGAAACTCGACGCCAGGCAAGCTATCCATTGCCAGAATATCACTGGCAATCACTTTACCTTTGTCTCCTACGAGTCCGGCTGCAACCTGGGACCAACCCCCTGGGGCGGCTCCAAGATCGACTACAGTCATACCAGGCCGGATTATTCGGTCTTTATCCTGTATCTCCAGAAGTTTATAGCTGGCACGGGAGCGGTAGCCTTCATCCTGGCTTTTTTTGACATAAGCATCATTGAAATGCTCTTTTAACCACTCCTTACTGCTGCTTGATTTGGCCATAGCTTACGACTGGATTTAATTGAAAATTAGCAGGCAATAGAAATTGGTTTTTAGTGAACGAAGCAAGCTGATAGAATGCGCGGCCTTTATCAATTGCCGCTTGACCCGACACATCACTACCAGGATGCTCAAATCGTGAGCCTTAGCAATTCAGAAAAGAAGAACTTTCGAGCCATAGGTCATAACCTGAGTCCAGTTGTGATAATTGCACAAAACGGACTGACAGAAAATATTCGGCTGGAGATTGAGCGGGCGCTGAATGACCATGAACTGATAAAGCTTAAGCTTCTGGTTCCTGATCGCGATGCCAAGAAAGCACTCACTAAAAAAATTTGCACTGACTTCTCAGCTGAATGTGTGCAGAGCATCGGGCATGTCATTCTAATTTATCGTGCAGCAAAAAAGCCTGATCCCCGTTTATCGAATATCAAACAATACAAAAGCTAATTCACGGTTAGATCTTTAATTTGTTGGTGAGTCCTGGCACTAAAGCCAGAATCAAAGATGCTCTACTGATTCGATTTCGTATTCAATATCACCGGCCGGCGCATTTACTACTATTTCATCACCCTCATTCTTGCCCATTAGGGCCCGAGCAATTGGTGAGATCACTGAGATTTTACCGGCTGGCACATCGGCTTCGTCTTCACCGACGATTTGGTAGGTGACGGATTCTTCGGTATTCAGATTATAGAGAGTCACTGTGGTACCAAAAATCACCCGTCCACTAGGCTCAATTTTGGTAACGTCGATTACTTCGGAATCCGCCAGCTTGCTCTCTATTTCTTTAATACGGCCTTCACAAAAACTTTGCTGTTCCCGGGCAGCATGATACTCAGCGTTCTCCTTGAGATCACCGTGTTCTCGCGCCTCAGCAATTGCGGCAGAGATTTTGGGACGAGTAACACTCTTTAACTCGTTCAATTCTTCCCGCAGACGCTCGGCGCCTTCAACTGTCATTGGTACTTTATTCATGCTTCCTGGAACAGCCTGGAGTTGCTACCTGAATTGCAGCGCCAACTCAATTACTGAAAATTATTCCTGATAAAAACTAGTGTAGATCAGCGTGCAACTGCTGCAAAGTGTATACCGACATATTGCTGCCAAATTCCAGAGCATCGCACACAGCTAATGCCCCAGCGATTGTTGTCGTACAGAAAACCTTATGCCGCAAAGCGGTCCTACGAATGGTAGAGGAGTCTGCAATTGCCTGCTTGCCCTCAGTTGTATTGAATACAACCTGCACCTCGTCATTTTTTAGCATATCAACTATATGAGGTCTACCTTCCGCTACCTTGTTGACCTTCTCAACCGGTAGTCCGGCATCCTCTATAACCTTGGCTGTTCCGTGGGTAGCAAGGACTGAATAGCCCAGCTTGAGCACGCGTTGCGCCAGATTTACCACGGCGTCCTTATCCCTGTCTCTCACACTAATAAAGGCAGTGCCGCTGGGCTCTATATTGTCTCCTGCTCCCAGTTGTGATTTGGCATAGGCTTCTGCGAAAGTCGTTCCAACGCCCATTACTTCACCAGTGGATTTCATTTCAGGACCAAGTATCGGATCCACTCCCGGGAACTTGTTAAAAGGAAAAACTGCCTCCTTAACCGCGAAGGTCTTGGGAATTATTTCTGTAGTGAAACTCTGTTCTTCCAGGGTTTGCCCTGCCATGCAGCGGGCTGCGATCTTGGCCAGGGAATTGCCAATACATTTTGAAACGAACGGTACTGTTCGCGAAGCTCTGGGGTTAACTTCGATGATATACACTTCACCGTCCTGATAGGCGAGTTGTGTATTCATTAATCCAACCACGCCCAATTCAAGTGCAAGAGCAGTAACCTGGCTTCTTATTTTGTCCTGAACGTCTGTTGGCAAATTATACGGCGGTAGTGAACAGGCCGAATCACCGGAATGAATACCCGCCTGTTCGATATGCTGCATGATGGCACCTACCACTACCTGCTTTCCATCACTTACTACATCCACATCTATTTCTATCGCCGAGCTCAGAAAGTGATCCAATAACACAGGGCTTTCATTAGAAACCATTACGGCTTCCTTCATATACCGCTTAAGTTCTGCCTCGTTGTAAACAATCTCCATGGCGCGTCCACCCAATACATAAGAAGGTCGGACCACCAGTGGATAGTCGATCGCTCCTGCTTGCTCGATACTTTCTTCCACGCTACGAACCGTGCAATTGGGTGGTTGCTTCAAATCGAGTTTTTCGATCAGTTGCTGAAAGCGCTCTCTGTCTTCGGCGCGGTCGATTGCATCTGCCGACGTGCCGATGATAGGCACACCCGCGGCCTCCAAATCGCTAACCAGGTTCAATGGAGTTTGACCACCAAACTGGACGATCACGCCATGAGGCTTCTCCAGTAATGCAATTTCCATGACGTCTTCATAAGTTAGCGGTTCGAAATACAAGCGGTCCGAGATATTGTAATCCGTGGACACGGTTTCTGGATTACAGTTCACCATGATGGTTTCGTAGCCGTCTTCACGCATCGCCAATGCGGCATGCACACAGCAATAGTCGAACTCGATGCCTTGACCAATACGATTCGGACCACCACCCAATACGATTATCTTCTTGCTATCACTTGGCGCAGACTCACACTCTTCTTCGTAAGTCGAATACATATAGGCTGTGGTTGAGACAAACTCCGCAGCACAGGTATCAACACGCTTATAAACAGGACGCACATTCAGGCTATGTCGGTGCTTTTGCACATCCAGTTCAGGCAGGTTGAGTAGTTGGCCCAGACGCTTGTCGGCAAAACCTTTACGCTTCAGGCGGCGCATGAAGTCATAGTCGATGGCCTGAAGCCCGGTTTCCACTACCTTGCCTTCAAGGGCGATAATTTCCTCTATCTGCACGAGAAACCAGGGGTCAATTCCGGTTAGCTCATTGATAGTTTCCAGCGGCCAACCCTGACGAAATGCATCCGCTATGTACCAGATGCGCTGGGCACCGGTCTCTGTGAGTTCTCGGGTCAGCACTTCTTTGGCGTTGCTCACATCCTGATCCAGTACCGGATCGAACCCACACATGCCAACTTCGAGGCCACGCAATGCCTTGTGCAGAGATTCCTGGAAGGTACGACCAATTGCCATTACCTCGCCTACTGACTTCATCTGTGTAGTAAGACGATCGTTGGCTTCCGGAAATTTCTCAAAGGTAAATCGGGGTATTTTAGTGACTACGTAGTCGATGGTTGGTTCGAATGAAGCTGGCGTAGCACCACCCGTAATTTCATTACTGAGTTCGTCCAGTGTGAAACCAACCGCTAGCTTTGCTGCTACCCGGGCAATCGGAAAACCGGTCGCTTTCGAAGCCAGTGCTGAAGAACGGGATACCCGCGGGTTCATCTCAATGACGACCAGACGTCCGGTCTTAGGATCAACCGCAAACTGCACATTGGAGCCACCGGTCTCAACACCAATTTCGCGCAGTACAGCGATAGCCGCATTACGCAGGATTTGATATTCCTTGTCAGTGAGGGTTTGTGATGGCGCTACCGTGATTGAGTCTCCGGTATGAACTCCCATGGCATCGAAGTTTTCAATAGTGCAGACGATTATGCAGTTATCGTTTTTATCTCTGACAACTTCCAGCTCGTATTCCTTCCAGCCTATTAGAGATTCATCGATTAATAATTCATTGGTGGGTGACCACTCCAGACCTCGGGCACAGATTTCATCAAACTCTTCCTTGTTATAGGCGATGCCTCCACCGCTACCACCCATCGTAAACGACGGACGAATAATGCAAGGAAAACCAATCTGCTCCAGGGCAGCATGGGCATCTTCCATGTTGTGAGCCATGCAATGTCGGGGAGTTTCCAGACCAATAGCTACCATGGCGTTATCAAACAATTCTCTGTCTTCAGCTTTGTCGATAGCGTCACAGGTGGCCCCGATCAGTTCCACATCATACTTCTCGAGCACACCATGGCGATTCAGGTCCAGGGCACAATTCAGAGCTGTCTGCCCACCCATTGTTGGAAGAACAGCATCAGGCCGTTCTTTCTCAATTATCTTCTCTACAATTTCCCATTTAATTGGTTCTATGTAGGTGGCGTCCGCCATCGAAGGGTCGGTCATGATGGTGGCCGGATTGGAGTTCACCAGAATTACCCGGTAGCCCTCTTCCCTCAGCGCCTGGCAAGCCTGTGCTCCAGAGTAATCAAATTCACAGGCCTGGCCGATTACGATCGGACCGGCACCTATAATCAGGATGCTTTCTATGTCGGTTCTGCGTGGCATATCACTCTTCTGAAAATTAAGTTTTTGCGGTTATATTCGAAATCAAGGCTGCTTTAGCTGGCAGCCTCCATTAGTTCTATAAAATGATCAAACAACGGTGCTACGTCGTGCGGTCCGGGACTGGCTTCCGGATGCCCTTGAAAGGCAAACGCTGGTTTGTCAGTACGATGAATTCCCTGCAATGAGCCATCGAATAATGATTTGTGAGTAGCCTCTAGATTGTCTGGCAAGGTCTCACCATCTACTGCAAATCCGTGGTTCTGGCTGGTGATCATCACCGTGCCATCCCGCAAATCCTGTACAGGATGATTAGCACCGTGGTGACCCAACTGCATTTTTACCGTCTGGGCACCGCTGGCCAATGCCATCAACTGACAGCCAAGGCAAATGCCAAACAGGGGTTTGTCCGTTTCAAGTAATTCTTTGATCGACTCAATTGCATAGTCGCATGGTTCTGGGTCGCCAGGACCGTTAGAGAGAAACACTCCATCGGGTTCCATGGCCAGCACATCTGCTGCTGAAGTTTGCGCTGGCACCACGGTTACCTCGCAGCCGCGGGCAACCAGCATGCGCAAAATATTGCGCTTCACACCAAAATCATAGGCCACAACTTTGAAGCGTTTCTCAGTGCCTGGTTGATGACCTTCCTTTATATCCCAAACGCTATCTCGCCACTGGTAGCTTTCAGACACGGTTACTTCTTTGGCCAGATCCATTCCCTTCAGTCCAGGAAATGCTTTCGCCAGATTTACCGCGCCTTCTTCCCCAAGTTTTTCTAACTCGACACCGGAAACGATTGCCCCGTTTAACGGTCCTTTATCTCTCAATAGTCGAGTAAGTCGTCGGGTATCAATTTCCGCAATAGCGATTACATTTCGCTCTTTCAAAAATTCATCGAGCGATTGTTGCTTTCGCCAATTGCTGGATATGACCGGCAAATCCCTGATGACAAGACCAGATGCCCAGACATTCGACGATTCATCGTCTTCCTCTGTCGTGCCTGTATTGCCAATGTGCGGGTAAGTCAGAGTGACTATTTGTTTTGCGTAGGAGGGGTCAGTAAGAATTTCCTGATAGCCTGTCATCGCAGTATTGAAAACGACCTCGCCACTAATACTGCCTACTGCCCCGATAGCGATTCCCCGGAACAAGCTACCATCTTCAAGAGCCAATATTGCTGTTATGGACACATCTACTCCTGCGTATCCTGGTTACTTTCAGTGTATTTTCTGCAGGCGAAAAAAAGCGGAGGAAAGAAACCTTGCCTCCGCTTTCTTACAAAATTCGTCTGCTTTTTTGGGTTACAGTACTTAACATACTGAGCGTTAATTCTATAAAAACTCCCCCTCGCCTGTCTACGAAATCCGACTGAGAAACTCAAAAATCCTGTGTCAAATTATTACTCAAGACCCAAAACGTCCATCATTGAATAAACTGCGGGTGATTGATTTACCACCCAGCCTGCGGCACGAACAGCCCCACTTGCAAAGGTCATTCGGGAGCTGGCTTTGTGAGTAATTTCGACTCTCTCTCCTTCGCTGGCGAAAGTCACCGTATGATCACCAACAATATCCCCAGCCCGCACTGTTGAGAATCCGATAGTGGAACGATCCCTTTCCTCACCAATACCCTCACGACCATAGACGGCTACTTGTTCCAGATTCCTGCCCAGTGTATCTGCAACTACCTGGCCCATTTTCAAAGCAGTGCCCGATGGAGCGTCCTTCTTAAAGCGATGGTGCGCCTCACTTACTTCTATATCCACACTATTTCCAAGGACTTTCGCTGCTTTCTCTAACAGGGCAAAGCAAAGATTTACGCCCACGCTCATATTGGGCGCAAACACCATGCGGATATCTTCCATTTCATTTATCTGTTGTTGCTGTTCGGGCGAGAATCCGGTCGTACCCAACACCATCGCTTTGTCTTGTTCCCTGCAGTAATCCAGATGGGAGAGACTTGCTTGTGGAGATGTAAAGTCGATTAAGACATCAAATTCTGCGGCCTCAGCAAGCGTTGCAACAGTTGGCACGTCCAGTTGCTGACCCAAAGCCAGCAAGCCAGCGTCAATTCCCAGACTGGGATCGTCCGCCAGCACTGTCGCTGCTGTCAGCGACATTGTGGTGTTTTCAGCTTGAACAGCCTGAATAAGCGTCCGCCCCATTCGGCCTGCAGCGCCTGCTATTGCTACTTTAATCATGGATTTGAACCTGTTGAAGACGGCGGCAAGTATACAGCTCTGCTGAGCTGTGAGCCACGTTTTGCAGGTCTGAGAATGCATAAAACTTGAAGCATTCCGGTAATTTAGGCACACTCACCCGCACATGAGCTATCTATCCCTCGCAGGCGTGAGAGTTAGAATCGATTCACGCAACTACAGCTATCTAAAAATTCTGAAAATAAATGAGCGACACTCCGGTCTTACAAGGAAGTAATAAGCAGCAGCGTTACGAGTTCCTGGTGGGAGAGCTTTACCAGGACGTGTATCGCTACGCATTCTGGCTCTGCAAGAGCCAGCCATTGGCACAGGATCTGGTGCAGGAAACCTTTCTGCGTGCCTGGCGGTCTCTTGACAGCTTGCAGAATGACAAGGCAGCGAAAGCCTGGCTGTTTACTATCCTGCGACGGGAAAACGCCCGACTTTATGAACGCTATCGCCCTGAGTTAGTGGACATAGAAGGCCAAACCATCGCGGAATCAGATAGTCATGAACCAGATAGCCAGATGGATCGGGAGTTATTACACAACGCAATTAACCGTCTGGAAAGTGATTATCGAGAACCATTGTTGCTTCAGGTAGTGGGGGGATTCAGCGGCAAGGAAATCGCCGAAATTCTGGACTTGAACAACAACACTGTCATGACCCGGCTCTTTAGGGCAAGAAGTAAACTTAAGCAGGACTTTGGGCTGGACCCGGCATTGCCGGAGGAATGACCTTCGAAGAATAAGCCAGCAAAAAGCTGGCAGATAAAATGACCGCATTGGTCGCAGTAGTTAGATTTAAATCAGAGAGATAAATTCAGAGTCAGACGATGGACGAATTAGAGTTTCGACAACGGGTTTACGCCAATCCCAGTGCTCCGGACCAGAAAACCCTGGACGCAGCCGGGGATAACCCGACTTATCAGAAAATTCTTGCGGAAACACAGCGAGTAGAGAATGAACTCGACTCACTTCTATCTAGCGTAGTGGTTCCTGATGGACTTAAGGAATCCCTGCTGGAAATTCCAGAAAAGGAAAATGAGGAAGAAATTTCCAGCGTAGCTGGCAAAGTTGGATCCATAAATGGTGCCAGCGAAAAGCCTGCAGCTAACGCCGCTAATTTCTTTCAGTATTACGCCATAGCAGCAAGCCTGCTATTGGTAATAGGGGTAACATTCACTTTGAATTTCAGTACCGGTCCAAGTAGTGCTGACTTGGCAATGGGTAACGAGTTCATTAGTCACCTCTATCACGAAACAAATGAGATCGCAGCGATAAGCTCTGGCCAGAATCTGGTCAATGTGCAGTGGAATGAGGTAAACGAGGTAATGTCGAATGCCGGCGTTAGACTCGCCTCAACTATTCAGACTGCCACTCCAGTCCACTATGCGAACCCTTGTATAGTCTTACCTGCTTATAGCAGCGCACATCTGATGTTGCGTGGTGATTCTGGCACAGTGAATGTAATAGTGGTTAACAACAGTCCTGTAGATTCAGAGTTTAGAATTCAGGACGATCGTTTTCACGGGATGATAGTGCCGTTGGATGAAGGTAATCTGGTACTCATCGGCGAGGAAGGCGAGAATCTGGAGCAATATAAAGAGCTGTTTTCTGAAAACATGGAATGGGTGATTTAATCACCCATTCCATTCTGCTCTTTAGTTTAAGACGACCCCAAACTCTTCGTCCGATAACGCCATCAGTGTATCGGAGCCAGCCTCTATTTCAGCCACCAGGGACTTATGACGAGGCCATAGTCTGGCAAAGAAAAAATCCGCCGTCTTGATCAAACCGTTCAAATGAATTTGATCGCCTTCCCCTGCAGCAATTTGCTCAAGAGCGGTAGCGACGATTCGCTGCCACATGAAGCAATACAGAGTGAGCCCCATTAACTCCATATAAGCATAGGAGGCAGCTCCAATTTCGTCGGGGTTATCGCCGGACTTATTGATTACCTGTTGCGTAACTGAGCTGATGATTTCCTTGGCCTCTTCCAGCACGGGCAGGTACTTTTGCATGCCGTCAATGCTCGCGCTCCCAGCCTGAAAGCCGCCGATGTCCTCCAACAGGATTTGTAACAGTTGACCATTACTACGCACAGTTTTACGACCCATGAGATCCAATGCCTGTATACCATTGGCTCCCTCATAAATCTGAGCAATTCGTGCGTCACGTACATTCTGTTCCTGGCCCCATTCAGCCACATAGCCATGACCTCCCAGAACCTGCTGCCCCAGAACACACGCATCAAACCCTCGATCCGACGCATAGGCTTTCTGCACTGGGATTAATAAAGCCACCAGCTGATCAGCACGTTTCCGCACCTCTGTATCGGGATGAAATCGGGATGTGTCTAACTGTATAGCGGCATACATAGACAGGGCGCGCCCGGCCAGGATATTTGCCCGCATGGTAAGCAGCATCCTTCTCACATCAGGATGCACCAGGATTGGGTCTGCCGCGCCATCCGGATTTTTCACCTCAGTAGGCGACCTGCCTTGCAACCTCTCGGCAGCATATAGAGCAGCTGTCTGGTAAGAACTCTCAGCCAGGCCGTTGCCCTGTAATCCCATTGAAAGACGCTCGTAATTCATCATGGTGAACATATTGGACAAGCCGTTATTCAACTCACCTACAAGCCAGCCCCGTGCATCTTCGAAATTCATAACACAGGTGGCGGACCCTTTAATTCCCATCTTGTGTTCAATGGAGCCGCAACTCACATTATTTCTTTCGCCGGTTAACTCGGAATCATCATTAACAAGATTGCGAGGAACGAGAAAAAGCGAAATACCCCGCGGTCCCGCAGGGGCATCGGGCAATTTAGCCAATACAAGATGGATAATGTTCTCAGTAAGATCATGCTCACCAGCCGTAATAAAAATTTTCGTCCCGGTGATTTTGTAACTGCCATCATCATCTGGCACTGCCCTGGTGCGAATCATGCCTAGATCTGTCCCGGCATGGGGCTCCGTAAGGCACATGGTTCCGGACCATTGTCCTTCGTACATCTTGGGCAGATATTTCGCCTTTAATTCATCACTGGCGTGTTCACTGATGGTTAACGTCGCGCCCGTATTGAGAATGGCGTAAAGGGCGAACGATGAATTTGCCGCGAAGAACATCTCTTCAATCAGGGATGACAGTAGTTTTGGCATGCCCTGGCCTCCGTAGTCCACAGAGCCAGTCAGACCTGCCCAACCACCTTCAGCATAAGCTTTATAGGCTTCCTTAAAACCCTCTGGAGTAGAAACATCACCATCGTTCCAGGTGCATGCCTGCTGATCACCTGATTGATTGATTGGAGCAAGTAGTCCTTCTGATATCTTTCCTGCTTCTTCCAGAATCGCAGAAATTAGATCATCTGATACTTCCTCAGTGTCTGGCATTGAGGCAAATAATTTGTCGGCTGCAAATACTTTGCCGAGCAAAAAGTGCATATCTGCCAATGGCGCTCGATAATCGGCCATGAAAATTTCCCCACTAACTACTTTCTAAAGCGAGCCCAATTATATGTGAAGGTTTTAACCCCTTGAACTGTTATGAGCTCCGGTTTAGCAATAATTTGTAAGCTGACTAGACTCTGATAACGCCAGAAACCACCAATCAGACCAACAACCACCAGGTCCAGTGATGCTATTTTCATCTGTGCAATTCCTCCGCCATCTACCTGCGAACTGTCTGGTGTGTCTAAGAACCTGTTATGGCAGCGATGGATTGTGCCAGTATTGCAAAAGTTCATTGCCATGGCTTGGATCATGCTGTGCACGCTGTGGCCTGCCGTTTCCTGAAGAACAACTTCGTTCTGAAAAATGTGGAAAATGCCTGGGCAAGAATTTTCCGATAGACAGCTGTCAGACATTGTTCACCTATAACTCACCAATACGAGAGTTAGTCAGCGCGTATAAGCATGGGCAAAGACTCGATATCGGGAACAGTTTTGCGAAGCTGATGACCAATCGATTTCCTTCACCCACCTCAGATCTGATGCTGCCAGTTCCAATCGCACCCAAGCGATTTCGTAGCCGAGGATTCAATCAGTCCTGGGAACTGACCAGGCAGATTTCGAAAGCACTCGATATTCCCTGCAGCAACAACATTCTCCGAAAATGTCGAGATACTCTTCCGCAGTCTTCACAGCCCTCCTCAAAAGACAGGCTCGGTAACCTCAGAGATGCTTTTACTCTTGATAATGTGGCACGACTAAAGAATGTGAACCAGATCACAATTATTGACGATGTCATCACCACGATGAGCACCGTGAATTGCCTGGCCAGATTGCTGAAAGCCCACGGAATCAGGCGTGTCCACGCCTGGGGAATAGCCCGGACCTGTTGATTCGAATCGATATGAAAATTAATTTGTGACCGGCCGCACAGCAGGTTTGATATCGCCCTATATACTAGGAAATCATCAAACTCCGTGTTTATTGCATGTTAGTTGCAAAGCTAAATTCCGCATGTAGTTTTAAAGAGCAGACCTTTAACCCCGATCTTTCGGGGTTTTTTTTGGGCATAAAAAAAGCGCCCTTGGCGCCCGCATTGAATTTTGTCGACTCAGATGAAACCCCAGGGTTTCATAATAAGTTTCACTAGAACTGGTACTTGATAGAGCCGTAGGCAACTCGCCCATTCTGGTCCAGAATGCGCGTTGATGAGTTAAGAAGCTGAGCCGTTTTTTCATCGAAAATATTTCGAATCCCGAAAGAAATTACTGCACGATTGTTGGAACCAGTTTCCACACTATAGCCATACTGCAAATCGATTGTTGTTATGTCGTCAACCAATGCATTGATTTCTTCTATGTCCAGTTCACTGATGTCCTTGAACGAATCAAAGTAGTTAGTAATAGCGCTCGCTGTGTGATTTCCAAACTGCCAGGTCAACATTAAACTGCTTTGTAGTTCAGGACTGATAACCTGGTCATCGATGGCTGCAATATCATCATTTACCAGATCAAGGAGTGAACCACGATTCTCAAACTCCTGAACATAAGTTGTTTTGGTGCTAAGTGTGAACTGCCCGAAGCGGGAAGTGTCCCATACATAGGACGCGCCCAAATCGAAACCACTGGACTGTAACTGGGTTCCGAGTAACGGATTGTCCATGTTGAATTCGTTGATCACTGAGTCTTCGATATACAGCTGCGGCAGGCTTTGTTGGAATCCTGTATTAACCGTTACCGCCGGAGCATCGGCAATTTCCTGCTTCCAGGCTTCCGCTTGCAGGTCCAGGCCAGCAATAGGTGTAATTTTTACACCCAGGTTGAAATTAAGCGCATCCTGCACAAGAGCGCCCTGGAAATCTTTTGCTTCGATGTCTCTGGATACTTCAAAGATCGGTGTCGCAGATCGAAGAATTGAGGAAGGTGCTACCTGAAAGCTGTCCAGAACAGTCTCTTCCTGAGCGATAACCGGAGAGCAGACAGCAGTTACCAACAGTGGCAGTAACACCCCGTTAGTCTTTGCCCTTGATCTGATTTCGCAGTTACTCATAGCCGTATCGAATTGAATGCCAACATCCGGAAATTCATTGTGAGCAGGACCCACTCCAAACTCCCTTCAAGTTTAGCAATTCCCTACATTTTTTAGTACTTTTTTCTTCAACAAACCACCTGGGGACCTTTTGCCGGGCCGATTCGGGTTATAACCATAAGGTGCTGATTATTAAGAGCTTTTAGTCCATCGGTTTGAGCAACGGATCCACTGGCAAAGCAGCGAGAAGCTCAGCGACAGAAAGTTGTTGCCCAGGCAGGCAAAGTGTGGGGTTTATCTCAGCCAGTGGCGCCAAAACAAATGTTCTCAAATGAGCCCTCGGATGAGGCAATTCGAGGTCCTCACTCCGCAACTCAATGTCAGCAAATGCCAGGATATCCAGATCCAGAGGTCTGACATCATTCTTGATAGCTGTACGCTGACGACCACACTCGTATTCAATACTCTGCAACTCTGAAAGCAGATATTCAGGCGTAATGCCAGGCCTCAACGTTAGCTCTGCTGCTGCATTCAGGAAAATCGGCGAGTCGGGAGGACAGTCGTCCGGGCTAGAAGTATAGAAACTTGATAGCCGGATTTCGCTGGTGGTCAGATGCGCCATCTGTTCAGCTGCATAAGACAAAGTTTGCTGCGGGCTGCCCACTGGCGAACTTTGATTCGCACCCATGCCTATGTACGCAAGGATGGGAGAATCTTCAGTTCTGGTGATAACTGACGGAGAGCTCATGCACCGCGTCCACGAAAACTGCCACGTGATCAGGATTTACCCCAGGTGTGATGCCATGCCCAAGATTAAATACATGACCCGCGCCTGGTCCGAAACTTTTCAGTATCCGGCCTACCTCTTCGCGAATTGCGGCCGGAGAAGCATACAATATTGTAGGGTCCATATTCCCCTGCAAGGCAGCCTGATCACCTATACGTTGTCTAGCTTGCGCGATGTCTATCGTCCAATCCAGTCCAACTCCATGACAACCGGTTGCAGCTATGTGTTCCAGCCATTGGCCACCGTTCTTGGTAAAGAGTATTACCGGGATTTGCTGACCATCTCGCTCTTTCGTTAAACCAGCGACAATCTTCGCCATATAGTTCAGGGAAAACTCCCGATAGGCCTCAGGAGTGAGAATACCACCCCAGGTGTCAAATATTTGTAAGGCCTGGGCCCCTGCCTCAATTTGAGCATTCAGATAATCTATCACTGCATCTGCCAGGCGCTGGAGCAGTCGATGCATAGCCTCTGGCTGGTCGTACATGAATTGTTTTGCTGTCCTGAAATCCTTGCTACTTCCGCCCTCTATCATGTAGGTCGCCAAAGTCCAGGGACTTCCACTGAATCCGATTAAGGGAATACTGCCGTTCAGTTCTCGTCGGATAAGACTCACAGCGTCGGTCACGTAAGAAAGCTCCGAACCCACATCCAGCGTTGGCAGGGAATCGACATCCGCGACACTACGAATTACTTTCTGAAACCTCGGACCTTCTCCTTCTTCAAAGTAAAGACCCAGCCCCATAGCATCGGGAATAGTAAGAATGTCTGAAAACAAGATGGCCGCATCAAATGGAAAACGCCGCAATGGCTGCAGTGTCACTTCGCAAGCCAACTCCGGAGTCTGGCACAAAGTCATGAAATCACCAGCTTGCTTCCTGGTTTCCCGATACTCTGGCAGATACCGTCCTGCCTGCCGCATCATCCACACTGGTGTCTGGTCCACAGGCTGCTTAAGCAAAGCGCGGAGAAAACGGTCATTTTTTAATGTCACAGAGGATAATTCCTATATTCTGCCCAACTGGATCAAGGGCGAAAAATGAAGAGGCGGATTTTACACGAGGCGACGGACTACGCCAAAGGAAGCATTTAAAGCTGAGACAGGGGGGTACTCTTTGCCTCATTTATTGCTGCATGGACATCGCCGACATTTCGAATCCATGGGTTTAAACGTCTGATATTTGCCGGCAGATCAGCAAGTGCTCTATTAGCAGCGGTTCTTGACGTGTACTGGCCTGAAACCACGACGAACCAGGGTTCTCCTTCATGTCTTGCCTCAAAGTAACCCCGATTAAATGCGCTAAGTTCACTATCGATGAAACGCTGGACTGCGTCCTCGGATCTGGATCCCATAATCTGGAGAGTAAAATTCTCCGGGGCATAGGCGAGTAGTTGCTGCTCAAAATCGCTGGCCAACTCCGATTGCATGGAGACTGATGATTCGACCTCAACCGGGGGAGCTTCAATTTCTATAGCCTCTTCATCAGCTGACGGAGAGTCACTTGTGGAAACGAGATCGACGTTCGTGACAGGCTGCCTGGCATTTTCCCGTTCGAGCTCCTGAAGCGAACTCTCTGTGAGCACTGCGACAGGTGCCGAATCAGCACTGGTTTCTGTATTCACTGCAGTACCCAGAGCTACGGGTATTTGTGTACGGTTACTTTCGAAACTTGTCGACGCTACGTCAGCACTCTCTGGTGATTCGGCCGGAATAAAAACCAATGCAAGCAATAAGGCGAATACCAGTACGGCTGCAGTCGCCCAGTATGGCGCACCTATTTCAGCTATCGATTTATGTTCGACTGGGACTCGAGCAGTATCCAGCTTATTGTTTAAAGCATCGGTGACAAGCACATTTATAGTGCCAGGTATCCCATTTGCTTCGTTGACAATTTCGCCAATGGCTGCTCCGTCCAGTGGAATTTCATCTATGAATCCGGCATCCGCCAATTTGAGCCGTATGTATTCCAGTGCATCGTCATTACCAAGAGGCTCAATCTCTTCTTCCAACATGCGGCCTGAAAGCCTGTTACCTATTACATTATTGCCTAATGACGACTGCAACATATTGGATAATTGCAATTCGCCAAGCATTAACACATGGACGGCACCCTCACTGGCTTTATTGGTCAAGCTATCAACGATTTCGAGAACCTCACTTGCCAGTTCGTGAGCATCGTCCACAATAATAACCAGGGTCTTGGCCTCCAGGTATAGCTTCTCCGCGAATCGAACAAGATCCTCTACGATTTCTTTCGGCTCTGGGGATGAGGCGCCGATTGGTAATTGCTCAAGTAACGCATCAAGGAACTGGTGCCTGTTCATAAACAAAGTGGCATGAACCGGCACGCACAGTGCTTCATCAGAAAAACTATTGCGAAATTCCCGGGCGAGCGTGCTCTTGCCGCTACCAAGAATGCCGCAAACAACGCTCAGAGGAGCACCATAGTGAGCTTGTTCCAGCAATCGCTGCAGCAAAACCTGTCTTTCCGCCCCGGTAAAGAAGGTCCGACTCTTCTCTACTGACGCAAACGGGTCGTACTTTAGAGATAATTTATTGACGTACTTGTTCACAGTTTTCTTAGCTAAGCACTATCGCTACTGTTACATCATCTCTTTTAACCTGCACAGAGCTGCTCTCCTGCTTTCAGAGTCGCAGCAAGCAAGTCGCTCTCTACAGCATCCGTGATCACAGCCTCTCCAATACTTTTGAGCAGGATAAATCGTATTTTTCCCTGTTCGGCTTTCTTATCGGAGGCCATCAGATCGAGATACTGCTCCTCAGTAATATCGGCAGGAGGAATAACAGGCATACCATAATTTGCTTCCAGCACATTGCGTATCTGCGCAGCATCGGCCTGCGATAACCATCCGAGGCGGTTCGAAAGATCGGCCGCCATCACCATGCCCATAGCAACAGTTTCTCCATGCAACAACTTGCCGTAACCTGAGGCGGTTTCAATAGCGTGACCGAAGGTATGACCCAGGTTGAGAAGTGCTCTTACGCCGCTTTCTTTTTCATCCCGGGCGACCACATCTGCCTTGGTTTCACAGCAAATTCTTATTACTTCCGATATAGCGGTAGCTTCGAGGCTTTGAATCTTTGATGAATTATCAGCTAGCCAGTGGAAAAAATTCTCGTTAACTATCAGGCCGTATTTTACGACTTCTGCAAGACCGGCTTTAACTTCTCTTATTGGAAGACTATTTAAAACCAGGGTGTCGATTAGCACACAGGCTGGCTGGTAAAAACTCCCGATCATATTCTTGCCACCGGGATGATTTACTCCTGTTTTTCCTCCTACAGAAGAATCTACCTGTGCCAGCAGCGTAGTTGGGACCTGAATAAAATTAATACCCCGTTGGTAGGTCGCCGCTGCAAAACCAGTAATATCCCCGACCACACCTCCACCGAGGGCAATCAAAGTTGTCTGGCGATCAAATTTTCCGGCCAGTAAATGATCATAAATCTTCGTCACTGTCTCCAGTGTCTTTTGATCTTCGCCATCGGGCAGCACGATCATGTCGGCAAATTTATCACCCAATGACGCCTTGAGCCTGTCGGCATAAAGAGGTGCCACAACATCATTTGTGACAATAACAGCACGACCCCGCCCCAAATACGGTCTCAACTTTTCACCGTCATCCAGAAGGCCGTCGCCGATAAATATCGGATAACTACGATCCCCAAGATCTACATTTACAGTTTGCATGGATTTACTCATGGATTATTTACAGACTTCTTAGCGCCCTCCGACAAGTTCATTTTTATTAATTGCCGGTAGATTTCCTTGCTTACCGTACGGGGATTTCGCCGATTCGTATCCACAATTACATCAGCAACTTCCTGATACAAAGGTTCTCTTATTTTCATTAGTTGTTTAATTGTCTTTTCCGGATCTTCTGTCTGCAGTAACGGCCGGTTCTTGTCGCGACTTGTGCGCTCAACCTGCAGTTGAATTGAAGCGCGCAAATAGACAACTGTGCCTCGCTTTTGTAAACGTTTTCTGGTTTTCTTTGCCAGAATCGCGCCACCACCTGTTGCCAGAACGATATTCTTCTTTTTGGTGAGAGTATCGATCATTTTTTCTTCCCTGGAGCGAAACCCGGCCTCTCCTTCCACGTCGAAAATCCAGGGAATATCTGCACCGGTAGCGGCCTCTATCTCTCTGTCAGAGTCTATAAACTCCAATTCCAATAATTCAGCCAGCACCTTGCCTATAGTGGATTTCCCTACCCCCATTGGCCCTACCAGGTAAACGCTGTTTTTAGCTGCCATGAATTAATTTCCAGTGCCGTAAGGCATATCCATATCTATGCCGGGCATTCCGTGAAAACAACTGGAAAAGCAAAGACCCGGCTCAAGCCGGGTCCTGCAATCACGGATAGTTTAGATTTAGCGGATTGCAATTTCCGCAATGATCTTCGGTGTGATAAAAATGAGGAGTTCAGTACGTCGGCTTGCGCGTTCGGTGCGCTTAAACAATCGACCCACGTATGGAATATCTCCGAGTAATGGAGTCTTGGTTTCCGTAGTCGTGCTTTCCTCACGGAATACACCACCCAGCACGATGGTTTCACCATTGTTTACCAGGGCACTTGTGCTTACTTCATTGGTATTAATCGCAGGTACCGCACCAGAACCAGCCGCAACAGAATCCTGTTGAATCTCCAATACCATGTTAATTCGACCGTCAGGTGTAATCTGTGGTGTTACCCGAAGCGACAGCACAGCGTCTTCAAATTCTGTGGTTGAGCCGCCCGCCGTACCGCCTGCTTGCGATTGATAGGGTATGCGCACACCCGAGCGAATTTCCGCAGTTACCTTGTCCTGGGTTGTAACTTTCGGTCTGGCTATTACCTCACCGTTGCCGGTGCTCTCCAGTGCCGAAAGTTCCAGCTCAATTAATCCGCTACTTCCGGTATAACCAATTGAGAAAGATGTAGCATCTGGAGAAGTCACACCAAGATCTACAGCCAACGCATCCGGGAAGTTAACTGTTCCGGTGGGGATCGGCACCGCTGCTATGGCCTGCTGAACCAGCGCATCAATCAAACTGGGATCAGAGCCGGATTGCAATGCTTGCAAGCGCGCCTGATCTCCTGCCAGTGCGGCTTGCTGGCGTGCTATTTCCTGCGCCAGTTCTGTATTTGCTAATTCTCCTGTAGTGGTTTGTGAACCACCATAGCGAAAACTATCACCAGTCGGCGCACTTCCTGCACCACCCCAACGAATACCCAGATCACGACTGAAATCAGTAGACACGTTTACAATACGGGCCTCGATAAGCACCTGACTTACCGGAACATCCAGCCTTGCAAGCAGCGCGCGAACTTCTTGAAGTTTTTCTTCTATATCGCGAACAATAATTGTGTTTGTGCGGGCATCTACAGTGGCAGTACCCCGAGGAGAGAGAATACCTGGGGCTCCACCACCTCCGGCTCCACCTTCAGCTGGTATACCCGGAGCCGCAGGAGCAGCAGCTCCCCCGCCACCGCCTTCCCCTGTTATCAAGGCAAGAATGTCAGCTGCACTGGCATAATTTACCTGCATATATTCATTGAAGATGGGCGCCAAGGCTTGAGCTTGCTGCTCAGCTTCTATTTCCAGCTGTTCCTGCGCGGCGATCTCATCAGCTGGCGCCACGTACAACACATTACCCTCAAGTCGACTACCCAGGTTCCCAGCACGCAATATCAACTCGAGAGCCTGATCCCAGGGGACGTTATCAAGCACTAGAGTAATATTGCCGGATACTGCATCGCCGGCTACCAGGCTGAAATCATAGTAATCTGCCATGATCTGCAATACAGAACGAATAGGAATATCCTGGAAGGAAACTCCGACAATCTCTCCGGTGTACTGTGCAGTCGCCTCGTCGCCTGTTACGTCGATTGGAGGTGGTCGTACACTCACCGTGTACTGATCTCCACTCTGGTACGCCACATATTCATAAGGACCATCAATATCCACAACTACGGTGGCCCGACCTGATTGTCCAAGTACATCTACCGTGGTCACCTGAGTAGCGAAATCGCTGACATCAAACCTGCGATTCAGGTCGGCAGGAACTTCCGTGTTCTGAAACTCCACATAGACCCTGGCGCCAACCTGCTCCACACTACCGATAACCGCATCGCTGGAAAGATCAATAACGATTTGACCTTCCTCTTCATCACCACGACGGAAAGTAACATCAACAATTTCATTATCTATTTCTGGAGGGATACCGGTAACCACATCAGTTGATACCACACCACCGCGAGCTGCTGAGTCATTGCCCACCTGAATTGTCATTGTGTTTCCGGCAAGCTGGGTTTCGTAGTTCACCAGCTCATCCAGATTTACCACCAGGCGCGTGCGACTGCCATCATCCAGAACCATAACACTCTGAGCATTATTGGAATCTATATTAAATCGTTGTTGATTCAATCCACTGGCTACGCCCAACAGATCCAAAGATATACGGGCCGGGTTATCTAAAACAAAACTGCTTGGTGACGGAGGAGTTGAGTCGAAAGATAGCTGAATCTCGATACTATCGCCGGGCAAATTAACGAAGCCAATGCTATCCAGTGTGACGGACTGTTGAGCCTGCGCCATCGCGCTCGTCATCAGCATCAGAAGAATTGCCGACGCAATTCTGCCAACCCCGCCTGTCATCCATTGCGGTTTGCTTTTGAAAATCATTTTCCTATTCATACTGGTAACCTCGACTTACGCAATCATTGCAGCGTAAGAGTCTGTGGTCGCTCGACCCAGCCACCTGAGCCACTGGGCACAATTTCAATAATATTGACTTGTGAATTACTAATATTTTCTATCCGGCCGTGATTTCTACCCAGATAGTTTCCAATTCCAACTCGATGAACTTCACCGAAAGCATCTTCGATAAGCGCCTCAAAAACTTCACCGCGCAGCAGCATACCCACCATACCCATTTCACTCAGCGCCTGACTCTCTAATGGCTCTCTGGGTCGATCGAAATCGGGCTCTACATCTTGCGACAACACAGTATTCATTTGAGTTTCGATAATCAGAGGAATCTCAAACGGACTTCGCAAAGAAGCTGCGCTATATACAAAACCTTCATAGGGCACGAACTCCGGCACTGGCTCAACTTCAGCACCAGGTCGACCTTTCACTTCGTTAACGAACGATTGCAGGTCAGACAGATTGTCATAGCGCTGACAACCCACGAGTCCCGCACTTAATGCAATGAGCAGCGGTACTCGACTACTTGTTAAAGAAAACAAGCTCACCTACTGGGCTCCCTCATCAACTTCTTTATAACGATATGTACGAGCCAGGATGCTCATGTCGAGAAACACATCGTCTCGACGGGTAATTACGAAATCATGCAGTGTCACGATCCGGTCAAGACTTGCAACACCGCTTACGAATGTGCCGAAATCGTGGAAATCTCCTACTGCGTTGAGATTAATTGGAATCTCAATGTAGAACTCCTGAACCTGCTCTTCCGGCAATTCGAAGTTTGAAAACTCAAGCCCGCTGCCTTCACCAGTATTGGTCACGTCATCAACCAACCCAGGCACCTCCGTTTCCGAGGGCAGCTGACGCAATAGCTCGGTAAATGATTCTTCCATCTCAACCGTTTGCGCCCGATACTCTTCCAGGTTGGACGCCAAAAAAGCTTTTTGTTCGAACTCAATACGTAACTGATTTTCTTCTCCAGCAACTCCCTGCAAACTGGTCTGCAGATTCTGCACATGAAAGAAATAGCCAGCTGCCAGACATCCGCCAAAGAGAAACATCACGATAACGACTTTTACTGCTACCGGCCAAACACCTATGGTGTCCAGATCCTGAAGGTCATTCCAATCGAAATTCCGAAGGTCATTTGTAATATCAGAAAGAATTGACATAAGACCCTCTATGCTCCTACTTGATCTTCCTGAGTAGGAAGTTCGATGCTAAGTGTTAGTGAGAACCGTATTGATGCGGCCATGGGGCTTTCGATGCTTTCCACAACTGAGAATTCGTCTAAATCCGTAGCGGCAAACCATTCCGAGTCGTCGAGTAATCGCATTAGCTCGGTAATGCGCGCATAGGACTCAGCCACGCCTTCTATTGCGATAGCATCATTAGTGCGTGTTAAGGATTCGTAGAACACGCCATCAGGTAATGTCTTAACCAGCTCATCGAAAATTCGAACGATTACCGGACGAGTACCCTGCAAATCGGTAATCACATTCATGCGAGCACGAATATCTTCTTTTTGCTGGCGCAATTCATTTATCTCGGCCACCTGGGCGTCCAGCACCTGAATCTCGCTTCGTAAATAGTCATTGCGCGCAGTTTGCATATCGATTTCGCGATTGAAGTAGCGGTCAACCAGAAATATCAAGCCGCCGGCGATAACCACAAAACCAACAACAATAGAAAAGAATTCCCGTTTGCGCTCTTCTCGTAATCTTTCTCGCCATGGTAATAAGTTAATATGAGCCATTAGTACTCACCTCGCATAGCCAGGCCGCAGGCGATGAGTAAAGAAGGCGCATCATTTTTCAACATGGTTTCATTAACCTTTGAACCAACCTGCAATCCTTCGAAAGGATTGGCGATGGATACGGGTGTGCTAAGGCTCTCCTGAACCAGATCAGCAAGGCCATCAATTGCCGCCACACCACCGGCAAGCAAGATATGATCGACTTCGTTGTAGTGACTTGAAGAAAAGAAAAACTGGAGAGTCTGACTCACTTGTTGCACTACAGTTTCTTTAAACGGAGCCAGTATTTCGAACTCATACTCTTCCGGGAGACCACCACGCTTCATTGCTGTCTCCGCTTCAACTGCCGACAATCCGAAGCGTCGTTGTACCTCTTCCGATAGCGCATTACCGCCAAACATCTGCTCTCTTGTATAGATGGTCTTACCCTGAAGAATCACATTCAATGTAGTCATCATCGAACCAATGTCGACGATAGCCACGGTCTGTTCATCATCAGAACCTATTTGTTCCGCTAATAATGTGTAAGCGCGCTCAATTGCGTAGGCCTCTATATCCACGACTTTGGCTGTCAAACCACCAAGCTCAAGGGCGGTGACTCGTGAATCGACGTTTTCCCGACGACAGGCCGCCAGCAGCACCTCAACCAGTTCAGGGTTGCGCTCAGACAAGCTCTGTCTCTCGAAATCAATAGACACCTCATCAAGTGGATAAGGAATGTACTGGTCTGCTTCTACAACGATCTGATTCTCCATTTCCGAATCAGTAAGTGCGGCGTTCATTTCAATAGTCTTGGTAATTACCGCAGAGCCTGCTACAGCAACAGCAGCGTCCTTTACCGATGGCTTGAGAATAGAGACAGCCGCGCCAATCACGTCACCCACGGCGTCGATATCACTGATATTTTTTTCAACCACAGAATTTGCGGGGAGCGATCTGATTACGTAGTTTTCCAGACGATAGGAGTTCCCCACTGCCGTCAGCTGCAGGATCTTGATGGAGGTCGAGCTGATGTCGATCCCCAGCAAAGTGCTGGATTTCTTACCAAAACTGGCAAAAGAACCCAAATTTTTAATCTGATCCAACACAGCGATATCCCAAAAATATGTCCAAAAAGCCGAAATTTATTCAGCGTCAAAGGCAAAACAGGCGCTACTCGCGCCTTCTAACCCCCACAAAACATCAAAATTAAAAACGAGAATAATATTAAAAATCAATTACTTAGAGATTCTTTCTCGAAATTTAATAGTTCCAGATTTCAGTATCGGCCAACTCAGAAATTTTTATAGTTTTCAATTAATTATCAGGCTTTCAGAATAAACGACTTTATCATTTAATGTTGATTCAAGCCTACTTACAATTCCTTGAAACAGATCACACGAATGGCCTGAAACCCCCTATTTCTGGACTTCCAAGTTGCTGGTAACTCTCATTTGACACTGATCCACCTCTAAATCAGCTGGGAGTCGAATTAACTGGCTGTACTAATGGCTGTACTAATACAAGTTGACAGAAATTATAGCGCTTACAGCTTGGCTGCCAATCAATTCATCGCCAATTTAAACCTCCAGAAATCAGCCTGAAGCCCATATTACCGGGCATTCTTGAGACCCGGGTGTATAATGTAGTGCTGCATTTCACATGGATGAGTGGAATCCATAAGCCTATCTAATCCTTGAGGAGTTTTGCGCGAGTGCCAGCCAGGTTCAAAAGCATGGGTAAATGGCTCGTCATGCTGGGTGTCGCCGCCAGCAGCGGCGGCATTATGGTTGCCATGGCAGCCTACCTGTACCTTGCCCCATTGCTACCTGCTGCGGAAACTTATCGAGACGTCCAGTTGGAGACTCCGCTGCGAATTTTTACTGCCGATGGACGTCTTATCGATGAAATCGGCAATCGCCGCAATCCCATCACTACGGAAGAAATTCCCGAAAGTCTGAAAGATGCGGTAATAGCAACCGAGGACCTGCGTTTCTATTCCCACCCAGGAGTTGACCTCCAGAGTTTGATGCGTGCTTTTTACGGCTTTCTGACAGGTAACCGATTGGGTGGCGGCAGCACACTCAATATGCAGCTGGCAAATATCCTCTCTTTCGACAGCGATAATGTTTATCTACGCAAACTGAAAACAATTCCCTTCGCATTGCAGATTCAGCGAGAGCTCAGCAAGGAAGAGATTCTTACTCTTTACCTGAACACAATCTACTTTGGTGCTGGTGCCGACGGTATTGGCGCTGCCGCCTTCGTCTATTACGGTAAAGACGTTAGCGAACTTACCCTGGCAGAATCAGCAATGATGGTGTCGGTTCTTCCCTGCCCCTCAGCATGTAATCCGCTCGCCTCTCCCGACCGCGCAATCGAACGCAGGGAAACCCGGCTGCGCAATATGTTGAACCAGAACATGATCAGTCAGGCCGAGTTTGACGAAGCCAATGCTGCACCTGTCACCGCCATTCGACGTAACCGTAATATAGAAGTACCAGCTCCTTATGTAGCCGAGATGGTCAGACAAACACTTTATGAGCAGTTTGGTGAAGAAACATACTCTCGCGGGTTTGAAGTTATTACCAGCATAGATGGCGATCTGCAGTTGGTGGCGAACAAATCTCTGGTCGACGGACTGGAACGATACTACGACCGACGACACGGCTATCGTGGAACTACTACGAATTACCCGGCTGACCCAATGGATTCATACGGTAATTGGTTGGACCATCTGGCGCCAATTCCTACCTATGGAAATCAACAACCGGCGATAGTCACCGACGTACAGGATCTGAGTTTTACCGCATTGCTCAAGAACGGTGAAAACATCTCGGTCCCCTGGGAAGGTATTGAATGGGCATATGAATTTCGCAGTCGCAACGAAGCCTGGCCGCCTCCGGAAGTCGCTTCCGATGCCGTCAATGTAGGCGACTTCATTCGAGTGAAGCATTCAGAACAGGGATGGCAGTTAGGTCAGGTACCTGACATCCAGGGTGCGTTGGTATCTATGTCGCCTGCTGATGGCAGTGTACTCGCATTAGTCGGTGGCTATGACTTTCGATGGAATCAGGTTAACCGCGTTCTCACTCCCAGACCTCCGGGTTCCAATTTCAAGCCATTTGTCTATGGCGCAGCACTTGAACACGGTTACTCCGCATCCAGCACGATAAATGATGCGCCGTTTACGCGCGGCGACTATCGACCCAACAACTACGAAAATAATTTTCTCGGACCGATCACTTTACGTCACGCATTAAAAGAATCTCGCAATGTTCCAACAGTGCGCTTGTACGATGAGTTGGGGTCGGAGAAGGTGCTGGCTTTCGCAAATAAGTTTGGATTTCAGACACAGAATTTCCCGACCAGCGATTTGACTGTTGCTCTTGGCAGTCAGGATGTACAACCACTGGAAATGGTAACTGCCTATTCAACTATCGCTAATGGTGGCTACAAAGTTGACCCCTGGTTTATCGAAGAGATTCGCGGCGTAAACGAAGGGACTCTGTATAAAGCAATTCCAAACGTGGTTTGTGAATCAGCGTGCGAAAATCTCAGTAGCGAGTCTGGCGACGTAGCCTACCCAGCGCCTCGCATAGTGGATGCAAGAGTCGCCTATATTATGAATTCAATGCTGCGCTCCGTGGTAGAAGAAGGCAGCGGCAATCGCGTACAGCGTGAAATTGGCCGCGGTGATTTAATGGGCAAGACCGGGACAACCAATGGCCCGCAAGAACTCTGGTTCTCTGGATTCAATAAAGACATCGCCACTACAGTTTTCGTTGGCTTCGACCAACCAGAACCGCTTGGCGAACGAGAACAGGGAGCAACTGTCGCTGTACCCATCTGGATCGACTTTATGGCAGACGCCCTGAAAGGGAAGCCTGAAAATACCATGAATCGTCCTGACGGCATCGTTGACCGGCTCATTGATAAAGACAGCGGTGAGCTTGCGACGCCAGGCGATCCTAATTCAATATTTGAATATTTTCGCGTGGAAAACGCTCCGGAACCTTTGGAGACTCAACTTCCCGGGATAGAAATAGACGAGGAAGAAACCGAAGAATTGTCCACCGAAACGATCTTCTAAGACCAGGCGGCCAATTCTGGCGCCTCATTTCGATTCGACTCAATTACCGTTCACAGCCTGAACTGTCCCGAATTGAGAGATTTTAATTACCTGCAGGAAGAGAAAACTAGAGCGAGGACACAAGATAAACCTGTGTCCTCCACAGGATATATCGACTTTAAACGCGACGGTTACCGAAACGCTTCTTAAAGCGATCCACACGGCCACCAGAGTCGAGAATCTTCTGTTTACCGGTATAGAAAGGGTGACACTGTGAGCAAACATCGATCAGGATGTCCTTGCCCAAAGTGGACTTGGTCTCTATTACATTACCGCAACTGCAGGTAGCCTTGATTGGCCCGTAGCTGGGATGAATATCAGCTTTCATGTTAATTCCTCTCAGTTCAGCATCGCCACGGCGGTTGTGAGCGCCGCACGATACCGGCTTTATTAGGATAGCAGCTACTACAGCTGCAAGGGGCGTGCATTCTAACAGAGAATCGGCTGGAAGCAAGTGCGCCCGAAACCTCCAGATTTAGGACTGTCGCAGGCGATCGTGATTCTTCACCACTTCCTGCATGATGCGCTTAAAAAGCTCTTCAACAAGATTAGGGTCCAATTCAAGGCTCTGGCAGAGTTCCCGCAGACGGGCGATTTTTTCAGCCTCTCGGGAAGAGTCGACCGAACTCAAATCCTGTTTTGCTTTCAACAGACCCACGCCGTGAGTCAGCTTAAAGCGGTCAGCCAGCAATCGCACAAGCTGCTCATCGATCTCATCAATTTGAGTTCTAACTTCCTGCAACTCTGCAGGGACAGAATCGGTGCTCATATCTTCTTTTTATATCAGGTTGTCTCGAAATTGCCCGTCGACTGCCGTCGACTAACTATGCGTACCTGCATTGCTGTCGCAGAACAGATGAATCGGGGCGAGAGTATAGACTATCGGCGCACGGGGTTCAGCCCCACAGCCAGCTTGTTTCGCTAGCAGCGAACTCGTACTATGCAGAGAAGACTCTGTGTGCCTTGTTACGGCCAGCCACGATTCCAAACTCTAGCAAATGAACAACCCGAAGCATCGCGAGCCACTCATTCTACGCGTCGCGATTCCCACCCCGCTACGCCGTCTCTTTGATTATCTTCCTCCCTCGAAGTCAGACATTGAGCCAAAACCAGGGGTTCGGGTGCGCGTGTCATTTGGGCGACGCCAGGCGATAGGAATCATTGTCGAACTAGCGTCTGAATCTGATGTGCCTCCAGCCAAGTTAAAAGCCGTGATGGAAATCCTGGATAACGAGAGCATATTTCCGGATCCCTTATTCAATGCCTTGCTCTGGTCAGCTGACTATTACCACCACCCTGTGGGTGACGTATTTGCTACCGCACTACCATCGCTACTGCGTCAAGGGGAAAAGTTGCTTACGAGCACTACTGTTCTTTCACCGGCGACAGATGAAATTTCCGCATCGAATATTCTGAGTCGTGCACCAAGACAGGCAGCACTTTTCGAATTGATCAAGAACTCAGAAACGATCGAACTCTCAAAAATAAAAGAGCAGGGCTTCGATTCATCACTGGTTAACCAGCTGGAAATTAAAGGGCTAATCACGCGCCACGAATTGATCCGGGACAATCAAGTTACTCCTGATTTCGCCAGCGCCCGGAAATCCAAATTCCAACTAAACCAGGCGCAGCAGCACGCCCTGTCAACTCTCAAGAAGGAAGATGGCTTCAGTTGCCTGCTACTTGACGGAGTTACAGGCTCAGGAAAAACTGAAGTCTACATACGCGCGATGGAACAATCATTGGCGAATGGTAAGCAATGTCTTCTGTTAGTTCCTGAAATAGGATTGACCCCTCAGGCAGTGGCTCGATTCAGAGAGCGTTTCAATTGTCCCATTGTACTTCTTCACTCCGGACTAACTAATCATGAGCGTCTAAATGCATGGCGAAAAGCCCGCGAGGGAGAAGCTGGTATAGTGATTGGCACCCGCTCCGCAGTATTCACACCTATCGCGCGTCCTGGACTTATCGTCATTGATGAAGAGCATGACTCATCGCTCAAACAGCAGGATGGGTTCCGCTATTCCGCCAGAGATTTCGCCATAAAGCGCGCCCAGCAGGAGAAAATTAAAATAATTCTCGGATCCGCTACGCCCAGTCTTGAAAGTCTGAACAACAGCATTGAATCGCGATATCAACATGCAATGCTTGATGAAAGAGCCGGCCAGGCGGAGACAGCCTCCATGCAGATCATCGATATAGAAAAGGAAATTCTGGATCATGGTTTCTCTGAATCGCTGCTGATAAAAATCGAAAAACATCTCGAATCCGGAAATCAGGTTCTGGTCTTCATTAACAGGCGCGGCTACGCCCCCGTTCTTCAGTGTCAGAATTGTGCCTGGGTTGCAGAATGTGAGAATTGCATCGCTCAATACACTGTACATTCAAAACCAGCAGGACTTCGCTGTCATCATTGTGGCGCAGCACAGTCTGTACCGAGGCAATGCCCGCTGTGTCATTCCAGCCATCTGGAAACCATGGGACTGGGCACCCAGAAGCTTGAGTCTTTCCTGGAAAGACGGTTCACAAACATACCGGTAATGCGAATCGATCGGGATTCCATGCGCTCAAAATCCAGCTTCGATGGCATGCTGGAGCGGGTCAGTACAGGAAATCCTTGCATACTGGTGGGAACCCAGATGTTGGCGAAGGGCCATCACTTCACCGATGTTACATTGGTCGCAGTACTGGATGCAGATCTGGGTTTGTTTAGCGCCGACTTCAGAGGCCAGGAGCAGATGGCACAAACCATAGTGCAGGTTGCAGGGCGGTCAGGCAGAGGAGCTAAAACCGGGGAAGTTGTCATCCAGTCGCGCCATAGTAGCCATCCCAGCCTGCAAAACCTGATCTCGCTTAGTTATCGGGAATTTGCAGAACGACTGCTAAGCGAAAGACTACAGAGTCAGATGCCACCCTTTAGCTATCTGGCGTTGCTACAGGTAGATTCGCCTGAAGCATCGAACGCGAGGAAATTCGCAGAGAACATTGTGCGGCGAGCGCAGTCTATAAAGACAGAGCATTCAAACATATTTGCTGGCATTCAGATTCTGGGTCCGATGCCTGCCCCTATGGAAAAACGCGCAGGCCGGTTTCGCTTCCACTTGTCGCTTAAGAGCCATGCCCGGAAGGAATTACAGAATTATTTGCGAAGCCTTTGCTTTGCAATTGAGAAAATTAAACCACTCAGACAAACTCGCTGGAGCCTGGATGTAGACCCTGTCGACCTGATATAAGTCGATCCAGGCCTCAAAATCGTGCTTCAGCTCTGGCGCAGACTACCGATAATTGTGGTGGCTGAAGCTAAAACCTCTCATAAAGTAACGCTAAAACAATGTCTTAGCTTACAGCATACGGGACAGAGCCGCTTACAAGGCCGCAGCGCAACATGAGTATAAGAACATGACCCAGGACTTTGCCAAAATCAGACCAGAACCGGTATTAGAGAAAAAGCCCGCTGAAAATCCGCCGGCCTGGTCTCTTATGATTACAGGTATGGTGCTTGGGGTGGCAATTGGTGTATTTGCCTGTGTGTTGCTCTACCTTTCCGGCAATGTTCCACCGATTGCTCAGGCCACTATTGCACAGGGCTCAATTGCTAATGCAGAGCCACTAAATAACGAAACTGCTCAGGCGGAAGAAGACGGTGAGTTGGAACTCGAGTTTTACCGAATCCTGCAAGAGAATGAAGTAATTGTAGATGCCACCCCAGTTGATCTGAGCTCTCAGGACCCGGCCAGAGTCCTTAATACACCTTACATGTTGCAGGCTGGTGCCTTCGAGCGACGACAGCAGGCAGAAATTGCTAAATCCCGGCAAGAGTCTCTGGGCTTAACAGTGGTAATCAAAGAACAGGCTGTGGGTGCTCGAACACTATTTTTGGTGCAATCCGGGCCGTATACCACAAATGGCGAGATCGACAATGCCGAGTCCATCTTACGCAGAAATAATATATCCAACTTACGGGTAGCGATTCGCTGATCGCTCAACCTCATGCAATCTTCTTCTGACTATGAAGAAGATAAAACTCTTTCCTGAAGCTTGAATTCCCAGGAATATTCCTCATCTATACTCTCTTGAATGGCGCGCCTGTGGCGCCAGCAAACAGACAATTAATTCTGCCTGGAGCCCCCGAGTTTTCGCGATTTTCAGGCATTCAGTGTGGCTATAAGTAAGGAGATTTTCCTTGGAACAATTCGACGGAACTACAATCGTATCTGTACGGCGAGGAAACCAGGTCGTTATTGGGGGCGATGGCCAGGTTTCTCAGGGTAATACGGTGATGAAAGGTAATGCCCGCAAAGTACGGCGGCTGTATAAAGATCAGGTGCTTGCTGGATTCGCTGGCGGAACGGCAGACGCCTTCACGTTGTTCGAACGATTTGAGGAACAACTGGAGAAACACTCAGGAAAATTAACTCGAGCTGCGGTAGAACTTGCAAAACTCTGGCGAACCGAACGCTCACTGCGGCGACTGGAAGCCTTACTGGTGGTCGCGGACAAAGAAGCTTCATTGATCGTCACGGGTAATGGCGATGTCATCGAACCGGAAGACGACATCATGGCAATCGGATCTGGTGGTTCCTTTGCTTTATCAGCGGCCCGCGCATTGCTGCAAAACACTGACCTCGATGCCCGCTCCATCGTGGAGAAAAGCCTTGGCATTGCAGCCGACATCTGCGTCTACACAAATCAGCAACTCACTATTGAAGAATTGGAAATCGTCTGAGAATCGGACCACCAACCGGATTTGACTCTCATACGTATCTCGCATTCAGGAAACTAGCATGTCAATTATGACTCCAAGAGAAATCACCTCGGAACTGGATAAGCACATCGTGGGGCAGGATGAAGCCAAGCGCGCGGTCGCTATTGCTTTGCGTAATCGCTGGCGCCGTATGAAGCTCGATGAAGAGTTACGGGATGAGATTACACCAAAGAATATTCTCATGATCGGACCAACAGGTGTGGGAAAGACGGAAATCGCACGACGTCTTGCAAAGTTAGCCCATGCGCCATTCATAAAAGTTGAAGCAACTAAATTCACCGAAGTGGGTTACGTGGGACGTGATGTGGAATCCATCGTACGAGACCTGGTCGATGTTGCCATCAAGATGATCCGTGAATCCGAGATGCAAAAGGTTCAGCATCTGGCTGAAGACCGGGC
The DNA here is from genome assembly GCA_965227685.1 of uncultured Pseudohongiella sp. Classification (GTDB taxonomy): domain Bacteria; phylum Pseudomonadota; class Gammaproteobacteria; order Pseudomonadales; family Pseudohongiellaceae; genus UBA9145. Next base: position 2,275,964 of record CBDDGA010000002.1, read on the forward strand.
AGAAGAGAGAATACTCGACGTTCTCTTACCCCAGGCCCGCAGCGATGATGCAGCTACAGTTGACGACTCTCAATCCAGTGCACGACAGGTTTTTCGCAAGAAACTTCGTCAGGGCGAACTGGATGACAAGGAAATTGAAATTAAAATTGCTGAATCGCCTGCCGGCGTGGAGATCATGGCTCCTCCGGGTCTAGAAGATATGACAAGTCAGCTCAAGAGCATGTTCTCCAACATGAACAGCGGTCGCAAAACCTCCAGACGCATGACCGTTAAAGCAGCATTAAAGGCAGCGAAGGACGAAGAGGCAGCAAAGCTAATTAATGAAGATGAAATAAAGAACCGCGCCGTCGACGTGACCGAGCAAACCGGCATTGTGTTCATTGATGAAATCGATAAAGTCACCAACCGCGACGATATGGGTGGAGCTGGCGTATCACGGGAAGGTGTGCAAAGAGATTTACTGCCACTAATAGAAGGATCCACCGTTAATACCAAATATGGCAGTGTAAAGACTGATCACATCCTGTTTGTAGCATCCGGTGCATTTCACTTATCCAAGCCATCCGATCTGATTCCCGAGTTACAAGGCAGACTACCCATACGAGTTGAGCTGGAAGCACTAACCGCCAAGGACTTCGAGCGCATTCTGGAAGAGCCTGATGCTTCCTTGACAGAGCAATATCAGGCTCTGTTGGGAACTGAAGGTCTAGAGATTTCTTTTAGTAAAGATGGCATTGCCAAAATCGCGGAAACAGCATGGCAGGTAAACGAGCGAACTGAAAACATCGGTGCACGCAGATTACACACTGTGATGGAACGCTTGCTGGAAGAACTATCTTTTTCTGCCTCCGACCTGGCAATTGGAGAAAACAAATCTGTCATTATTGATGCCAGTTACGTAGAAAAGCAGCTGGACGAGTTAGCCAAGGACGAAGATTTAAGTCGCTACATTCTCTGATGTGCTGTAGAGTTTTGCCATGAGCTCTTCAATCCCAAGCGAAATTAAACTTCGCAAAAGTTCAGCCACACTGGAACTAATTTACAGCGATGGTGTAAGCCATTCTCTTAGCGCTGAGTTTTTACGCGTCCATTCACCCTCAGCGGAAGTCAGGGGTCACGGAAAGGGGCAGGAAGTATTGCAATCGGGCAAACGCAATGTGGCAATACTAAGAATTGAACCGGTAGGTAACTATGCCATTAAGCTGAGCTTCGATGACAAACATGATTCGGGAATTTTCAGTTGGGACTATCTGAAAGAGCTTGCTGACAACCAATCATCGCTCTGGCAACAATACCTTGCTAAACTGCAAGCCGCCGGTGAGACCAGAGATTCATTGCCACCTGATACTCAGGTTATCAGTGTTAAGCCATATCCAGCAGATTAATTTCTAAAATGAGCACAAAGCAAGACCAGGACACTACCCATTTCGGTTACCAGCAAGTTCCCGTGGCCGAAAAGCAGCAACGAGTTGCCGAAGTATTTCGATCGGTAGCCCAGCGTTACGACATTATGAACGATGTCATGTCTCTCGGCTCCCACAGACTAATCAAGCGTTTCACTATCGAACTAAGTGCATTAAGAAAAGGTCATAAAGTGTTAGACCTGGCAGGTGGGACCGGAGATCTGGCAATGAAATTCGCGCCAATTGTTGGCGAGCCAGGGCAGGTAGTTCTGGCAGACATTAATGATGCAATGCTGCAAGTGGGCCGAGACAGGGTTATCGACAAAGGCCTGGCCAATATCATTGATTTCGCTCAGGTTAATGCGGAAACACTTCCATTTGCAGATGAAACATTTGATTGCGTGTGTATCGCTTACGGTTTGCGTAATGTTACTGACAAAGACAAGGCATTGGTTTCAATGGCAAGGGTGCTAAAACCTGGCGGGCGGGTCGTGGTACTGGAATTTTCCAAACCCAGGAATTCGCTATTGGGTCGAGCCTATGACGCATATTCAAGCTTATGGCCGGTGGCCGGAAAAATGATCACAGGAGACAGTGACAGTTATCGCTATCTTGTTGAGTCAATTCGCATGCACCCCAATCAGGAAACCCTGCTCGCCATGATGGAAAGTGCCGGACTGGTCAATTGTCGCTTTCATGACGTAATGAATGGAGTCTGCGCCATTCATATTGGATTCAAGCCAGAGTCCTGAAATGCAGGAACTTATAGGTAGCATGGCACTCTGGCCTGCGCAGCAAATCCTGTCGGCACTGGTTGACTCCGATCCCCATATACAAAAAGCCCTGAACCAATTCAGCGGTAAAGCGATTCAGATAGCAGTTTCCAACCCAGGGTTTAATGTTTGCCTTGTCTTTGACGAAGACAACATCCGCTTGAATTCCCTTGATGCGGAAGCACATGGGATTCCGACAGACGCGGTAATCAGAGGCACTCTGCAAGAACTACTGCGACTCTTACTCGACAAATCATCCTCTACTTCACTCGTCGCTTCCGATATTGAGGTTTCTGGAGACACGCAACTAGTGCAGGACCTATTTACCACCATGAATCGCCTGGATCTTGAATGGGGCGATTACCTCGCACCATTCATAGGAGATATTGCGACTCAAGAGCTGGATCGTGCCGCTAAAAGTTCAAACGCATGGTTTCAGGAAGCGAGGGTAAACGTCCATCGCAACATAGATGAATACCTTAAAGAAGAGATCCGGTTGTTTCCCCATCAAAATGAATTGAACAACTTTCGGGATGGGGTAGATGATCTGAGGCTACGTCTCGACAGGTTGCAAGCTCGCCTGGAAGCCCTGAACAAGCATCTATCAGAATAGACTAAAGCAGCAATTTCTGGCACTAAGCTGCTGATAATATTGTGAATATCAGCAAATTCCTTCCTTGAGAGCATCTCTACCGGATGGTATCTTTGCAGCCCCATTTTTTCTGAAGCCATTAGTATCCCGTGTCCCACTTTCCACGCTTGCTGCGCATACTCAATACCGTAGCCAAGTACCGTCTGTATGAGTATTTGCAGGGTCAGAGAGGCTATAGCTGGGTGCGTGTAGCGCTATTGCCGTTTTCTGTGGCGCAAACAGGCAGAACGGCGAAAGGGAGCAAACATGAACGCCTGCGCCTGGCGATGGAAGAATTAGGGCCCATTTACATCAAATTCGGCCAGCTATTGTCCACTCGCAGAGACTTTCTTGAGAACGAACTGGCTGATGAACTGCAATCCTTACAGGATAATGTTCCACCATTTAAAACTCCCTCAATTCGGGACCTGGTGAACGATGCCCTGGAGCAACCACTGGATGAAGTATTCGCCTCAATCAGCGATTCACCGCTAGCCTCGGCGTCAGTTGCTCAGGTTCACGCGGCGACTCTTAAAAATGGTGAAGAGGTAGTTATAAAAACACTTCGCCCCGGCATAGAAGAAACAGTCAAAGCCGACATTGCCCTGATGAAATGGGTCGCTGAATTCGTGGAATCTCTATCCTCAATTGGTAAGCGCCTACATCTGATTGAGGTGGTGAATGACTACGAGAAGGTGATACTTGATGAACTGAATCTGCAATCTGAAGCAGCAAATACCAGTGAGTTGCGACACAACTTTGAATCGTCGCAAGAGCTCTATGTTCCGAAAATCTACTGGGACTACTCCAGGAAAAACCTGCTGGTGATGGAACGAATCGATGGTATACCGGTGACTGATGTGCAATCGCTCAATGAGCACGGTATTAATCTGAAGGTGTTGGCAGAAACGGGAGTCAACATTTTTTTCACGCAAGTTTTTGAACATAATTTTTTCCATGCTGACATGCACCCGGGTAATATTTTTGTCAGCAAAGAAAATGGTGAGCAGCCTCAGTATATAGCCATTGACTGTGCAATTATCGGTACATTGAGTCAGGACGATCAGGATTATCTTGCAAAAAATCTACTGGCAATATTTAAGCGCGACTATCGCCGGGTTGCGGAATTACACGTGGAATGCGGCTGGGTGCCACCACAAACTCGCGTCAACGAATTCGAATCGGCCATGCGAAGCGTGTGCGAGCCAATCTTCGAAAAGCCGCTTAGTGAAATATCCTTCGGACAAATCCTTGTCCAGCTTTTCAGGACTGCCGGGCGCTTCGATATGGAAGTTCAACCTTCTCTCGTGCTGCTACAGAAAACTTTGCTGAATATAGAAGGGCTTGGCCGTCAGCTTTACCCTGACCTGGATCTCTGGCAAACCGCCCTGCCCTATCTGGAAACCTGGAATGCAAAACGACTCAGTCCGCTTACACTGCTTAAGAAATTACAGGAGAATGTTCCCAACTGGATTGATCAATTGCCTGAACTCCCCGTCATGTTATTCAACGCGGTGAGCCAGGTAGATGAAATTAACAAACGCAACAGGCAACTACTTGCCGATCAGATCGATCGGGAAGCTCAGGATAAGAAAAGAGCAAAGCGTGCGCGAACACTTGGCGCGGTTATGCTGGTAGCGGGAATTGCCAGTTTTATTTCGCCCATTTCTTCAATGCTTGAGAACACTCCTGTTCTCAGCATCGGCCTGCTTGGACTGAGCACCTATCTTTTGAGTTTTAGAGGGTGAGAGCGCATACTTAAATTATGAGCAATTTTTTCGACGACATTGAATGGAACCAGGATGGCCTCGCGCCTGTAATTGCGCAGGAAGCCAGCACGGGCAAGCTGTTGATGCTTGCCTGGGTAAATAAAGAAGCACTTCAGGCAACGGTTGCAGAAGGACGTGCTGTTTACTGGTCACGCTCTCGAAGTAAGTTGTGGCGCAAAGGCGAAGAATCTGGAAACGTTCAGAAACTAATCGATATTTATCTGGACTGTGACAATGACGCACTGTATTACAGCGTCGAACAGATAGGCGGAGTTGCTTGCCACACTGGAAGAGAGAGCTGTTTTCATAAGAGGCTGGTTGATGGTGAATGGACCATCGACCAGGAAGTCCTGAAAGATCCAAAAGAGATGTATAAATAGAACAATGAGTGATGTATTAATACAACTCGCTGCAATTCTGGAGCAGCGCAAGTCTGCTTCCAGCGAGGAATCCTATGTAGCGAACCTGCATGCCAGGGGATTGAACAAAATTTTGGAGAAGATTGGCGAAGAAGCGACCGAAACCATTCTCGCCGCCAAGGAGTGTGAAGGCCGGGAAGAGGCCAGGCAAGCACTGGTTCAGGAGACTGCGGATTTGTGGTTTCACACCCTGGTCATGCTGAGCCATCTGGATATGGGGCCTGTAGAGGTGTTGGAGGAACTGGAAAAACGCTTTAACATATCAGGCTTAGATGAGAAGGCATCTCGCCAAAATTCTCAATCAAATTAGAGTCCGGCGCATGCTGTGTAACGCCGGAATTGGAGGTATATCATGGGTTTAGGTGGAATAGGAATCTGGCAACTACTGATCATATTACTGATCGTATTTATGCTGTTCGGAACAAAGAAGCTGCGCAATCTGGGTTCTGACCTAGGTGGAGCCCTGAAAGGATTCAAGACTGCTATTAAGGATGACAATGAAAACGCTGAAGATGCTGAAGCAGAAGATGCGGTAGAAGTTGTCGCTGAAAAAGCGGAATCCAAGTCTTAGTTGCTGATCGGGAGGGCCAGGCCCTCCCGGTTAGACTTTCATCTGTCCTGGGGCAGAACTGACGGGACCAACTCCCCAAAGCTCCAGATTCTTCAGGATTAAGTCCCTTCAAGTCATGTTTAATATCGGATCATTCGAAGTCCTCCTGATCTGTATCATCGCGCTTCTGGTGCTTGGTCCGGAACGCTTGCCCGGTGCTGTGCGCACAACTGGCTTGTGGATAGGCCGATTCAGAAGGAGCTTTTATAAGGTCAAAGCTGACATTGAACGGGAACTCAACGCCGATGAGATTCGACGCCAATTGCACAATGAATCCATCATGGCGGAGTTGGAGGAAACTAAGGCAGAAGTCGAAGGCGTTGCCAAAGACACCCATTCTTCGGTGAATAAAATAGTTAACTCAACGAGTTTCGATCCTGGTGCTTCAGAGTACACTGATCAGCAACTGCAGGAATCCAATGAAGAAAGCGAGACCGCTGCAGGACTTGCGCCGGCCAGCTCTGACACCAATTCAATTAAAAAGGATTTCGAAAATGAGGTCCAGGAAGTTGCAGAGCAACTGGACGACGTTAAACAGAGTCTCTACGGCACCGGGAAAAACCCGAAACTTGCCAACAAGGATAGTGCAGACTCTACCAGCGAAGAGCCGAGCAGCAAGGCATGACATCGGCTGAAGAAGAAAAAGAACTGACCCTGATCGATCACCTGATCGAGCTCAGAGATCGAATTCTAAAGAGCCTGCTTGCGGTAATTATTTTATTTCTCGCGCTTTTTGCTTTCGCCAACGAGATTTATACTTACGTAGCCACTCCTTTATTGGAAGCTCTACCCGAAGGGTCGACCATGATTGCTATCGACCCCACTTCTCCTTTCTTCGCACCTTTTAAACTTACTTTCTACGTGGCGTTTCTGATTGCAGCACCCTATATCCTGTTTCAGGTCTGGTCGTTTATTGCGCCCGGCCTCTATCAGAAGGAAAAGGCCGTAGCGATCCCTCTGTTCATATCAAGTGTGTTGTTGTTCTACGCGGGAGTCGCATTTGCCCGTTACGTGCTTTTTGGTTTTGTGTTTGCCTTCTTTGTAGGCGTGGCGCCGGAAGGTATAGCTGTCGCACCGGATATTAATAGCTTTTTAAGCTTTGCACTTACAATCTTTCTGGCATTTGGATTCGCCTTCGAAGTTCCTATCGCAGTTTTTATACTTATCTGGATGGGACTCGCCGAACCAGATTCACTGGTGGAAAAAAGACCCTATGTAGTGGTGGGCTGTTTCGTTGTCGGGATGCTGCTCACACCTTCAGACCCTTTTACCCAGTCCATGCTGGCTATACCCATGTGGATGTTGTTCGAGTTGGGAATTGTAGCCGGACGCATGATTCGAAAGCGGCAGGAAGAAGAGGAAGCGAACCAGGCGCCCAGTTGAAGTTATTAGCTGCGTAGCAGAAACGTAACCGGGCCATTATTTTCCAAAGCGATATTCATATCAGCCGCGAATACTCCACTAGCAACTGGCGAATGGATTTCCTGAGCCTTTACTACCATCTCATCATACAGAGATTGCGCCTCGGCTGGAGGCATTGCTGAGGAAAACCCAGGGCGCAATCCTTTCTCAGTAGAAGCAGCAAGGGTGAATTGCGATACCAGCATCAGCCCACCACCGATATCTCTCAAAGAGAGATTCATCTTGCCGTCTTCGTCACCAAAGACCCGATAAGCCAATATCTTGTTGAGTAGTTTCTCTGCAGCAGACCTGTCATCGGTTTTTTCTACCCCGATGAGAGCCAACAAGCCCTGGTCAATTTCCGAATGCAATTCACCGGCGATCGACAGCTTTGAATAATTGACCCTTTGAATAAGAGCAATCACAACGGAACTCTCTTATTCGACATCTTCCAGATTCTTAACAATGTCATGGGTGGCACGAATCAACGCGTCCACAGTTCCAGGTTCGGACGCAGCATGACCAGCATCTCTGACTATATGCAACTCTGACGCCGGCCAGTTCTGATGTAACAGTTGCGCCATATCTAATGGGCAAAGCACATCATAACGGCCATGCACTATGGTTCCTGGAATATCTTTTATCCTGGACATGTTTTGCAGTATCTGGTTTTCCTCGATGAACCCTTTATTCATGAAGTAATGAGTCTCTATTCGGGATATAGCCATAGCGTTGTAAGGCTTAGTGAACTTTGCCATGGTTTCTGCACTGGGTCGCAGAGTTGCACAACTGCCTTCCCACGCTGCCCAGGCCTTGGCAGCTGCCATTCGCGCCAGTTCATCTTCACCTGTCAGACGCTCGTAATAGGCAGTTAGCAAATCATTCCTTTCAGAATCCGGAATCGCCTTAACAAAATCATTCCAGTGATCAGGAAAGATTCGATTTACACCCCCTTCTCTGTACAACCAGTCAAAATCAGCCTGACGACACAGAAAGATTCCTCTCAACACCATGGCATGTACGTGCTGGGGGTACTGTTGTGCGTAGAGCAAACTTAATGTTGACCCCCAGGAACCACCAAACAAGACAAATTGCTCGATATCCAGGTATTCGCGGATTTTCTCAATGTCACTAATCAGGTCCTGGGTTGTATTTTCCTCCAGCGAGCCATGGGGTGTGGATCGACCGCAACCTCGCTGATCAAAGGTGACAATTCGGTAATGAGCCGGATCATAAAACCGTCTCGAGCTGGCATCACATGCTCCACCGGGGCCACCGTGCACAAATAACACAGGCAATCCGTCAGGATTACCGGCTTCATCTACATAGAGTTCGTGAATTTCTGACACCTTGAGTTGGTGTCTCTTGTAGGGCTTAATTTCTGGAAACAGGACAAACACTGGTTTTGCTCACCTCTTCTGTTTCGCTAATGGTAGGACAGTAGCCAGGGAAAACCTAGCGCAATCGCTACTACGGTTTAACCCCTGGCAGCCGTGCCCCGGCTCATGCGCTTGCGCTCATTCTCAGTGAGGTATTTCTTGCGAAGTCGAATGCTGCTGGGAGTGACTTCAACCAGTTCATCATCGGCGATGAACTCCATCGCCTGTTCCAGGCTGTGCCTGACCGGTGGTGTCAGCAAGATATTTTCATCGCTGCCTGCTGCACGGATATTGGTGAGCTGCTTGGCCTTGGTGGGGTTTACTACCAGATCATTGTCGCGACTATGGAGGCCCACAACCATGCCCTCATAAACCTCGATATTTGGATCTACAAACAGTCTCCCCCGCTCCTGCAGATTAAATAAGGCATAAGCAAGTGTTTTACCTTTTACCATGGAGATCAGAACCCCATTGATACGACCACCCAACTCAGCCTCTTTATACGGACCGTAGTGATCGAATACATGAGTCATCAAGCCTGTACCTGACGTCATGCTGAGAAAAGCCGAGCGGAATCCAATCAGGCCCCGGGTAGGTAGAATAAATTGCAAACGCACCCGTCCCTTTCCATCGGGCAATAGATCCTGCATCTCCGCGCGACGATTACCCAACTCTTCAATGATACTCCCCTGATGCTGCTCGTCGCAGTCCACCACAAGACTCTCATAAGGCTCCTTCGTAACACCATCTTCTACATGGAGAATCACTTCAGGTCGCGATATGGCCATTTCATAGCCTTCCCGGCGCATGCTTTCAATAAGCACAGAGAGATGCAATTCGCCACGACCAGAAACCTTGAATTTGTCCGGTGAATCACCCTGCTCTACTCTGAGAGCCACGTTATAGAGTAATTCTCTTTCGAGGCGCTCTTTTAGATGTCGCGACGTGAGGTACTTGCCTTCTAATCCTGCGAAAGGTGAATCATTGACCTGAAAGGTCATGCTGATCGTGGGCTCATCCACCGTTAAAGGAGGTAGTTGCTCTATCGCTGCGGGATCACACAAGGTGTCAGAAATTTTCAGATCTTCGATTCCTGTGATGCAGATAATTTCACCCGCATTGGCGGAATCTACATCTACACGCTCCAGACCCAGATGGCTTTTGACCTGGAGAATTTTACCTTTGCGCTCGTTACCTTCCCTATCGACAATTACCACTTGCTGGTTGCAGGAGGCCACGCCCCGCGTTATTCGTCCCACGCCGATCACACCAACATAGCTGCTGTAATCCAGGGCACTGATCTGCATTTGAAAGGGACCATCGAGATCGACTTTCGGTGCCGGCACCTTATCAACAATAACGTCAAACAAGGGTTTCAAGTCATCTTCCAGCTCATCGGCTTCCAGACCGGCAACCCCCTGTAAAGCCGACGCGTAGATAATCGGGAAATCCAGCTGCTCGTCGCTGGCGCCCAACTTGTCAAACAGATCGAATACCTCATCGATCACCCAGTCTGGTCGAGCACCATCACGATCAATCTTGTTAATTACCACGATGGGGTTTAGACCCTGAGCAAAAGCCTTTTGGGTAACGAAACGGGTTTGCGGCATCGGCCCTTCAAAAGCATCCACCAGCAGTAAAACACTATCCACCATAGAAAGGACGCGTTCCACTTCACCGCCAAAATCAGCGTGACCGGGAGTATCAACGATGTTGATGCGAAATTTTTCCTTGCCACTTCCCCAGTTGATCGCGGTGTTCTTGGCAAGAATGGTGATGCCTCGTTCACGCTCCTGATCGTTGGAGTCCATCACACGCTCAATTGCTGCTCCACGGGTTTCAAGCGTACCTGATTGCTGCAAAAGCTTATCCACGAGAGTGGTTTTGCCATGGTCAACGTGGGCGATGATGGCGATGTTGCGAATATTTTCAATCATGGGAATCAGCTACGACTGCTATCTGTTACTGCCGTGGAATCGACACTGCGCAAAAGGCGGCGAGTATACACAGCTAGCGGATCGGAAGGAATGGTAGAGTGAAGGGCTGAGGGCTTTTCTGCAGGCCTGTCTGCTATTCCTCTTGATCAGGCCCACTCTGAAGATCGAGTACCGCTACATTACTGTGCCCCTCATCCATCAAGTGTGCCGCATGCAAGCGACTCATCATGCCGCGGTCACAATACAGCAAATAGTTAAGCGACGTGTCCAACCCGGGAAACTCCTGCTGTAAGCTGTAGAAAGGAATAGCCAGGGCATCATCACTGGCTATGCTCACTGGAAGAGGCGTTAATTCAATTTCATCCGGATGACGGATGTCGATTACCCGGCTATCGCCGTTTACATTGCCGACAAGAGGCACGTCAGATGTATTGGTAGCCGAGTCATTCATAACCTCAGTGATGAGCTGGTAATTGGCTTGTTCAATTGCTGCATCAAGTATAGAAAAGTCGAAATTCCCTTCCTGTTTCTCAATGCGTTCCGGGCGAGCTTTGGTGGTAGGATTTTTTGAAATAACCGCACAGTATTCAGGAATGTTCCTGGAAAAATCTTCGCTTCCGATTTCCCGGGCCAGATCGATTATGTCCTGCTTATTGCTGGTACTTAGTGGTCGCAGCACCAGCGTCTCAGTAACACTGTCTATGACTGACAAATTGGTGAGTGTTTGGCTGGAAACCTGTGCAATGCTTTCACCAGTTACGAGTGCTTTTATATCCATAAGCTGGGCAACTTTATCCGCGGCACGCAACATCATGCGTTTCAGAATCACACCCATCTGGGAGTCTTCCACCTTATCCAGAATTTCAGTCACGACGTTTTCGAAAGGCACAGTGACAAACTTAACGCGGTGAGAGCCGTGGTATTTCATCCATAGAAAAAGTGCCAGCTCTTTTACGGCCAACTCATGGGCTCGCCCACCCAGATTGAAAAAGCAGTAGTGAGTTTGCAATCCCCGTTTTATACATAAGTAGCTGGATATAGCGGAATCGAAACCACCAGAGATAAGCGACAACACAGAATCCTGGCAACCCAGTGGAAACCCCCCCAAAGCCTGGTAGGTTTCTCTCACCATGTAGAGATTTTCATCCCTGATTTCTATGGCAACTGTAATGTCGGGATTACTTAAATCTACTCGCAATGCTCCACAGTCCTTATTTAATCCTGCGCCCACGAAGCGTTCGACGTCAACAGACTTAAAGCTGTGTTTTCCCATTCTTTTACAGCGAACAGCAAAAGTCTTTCCGTCCAACTTATCCCTGTAGTACTTCAATGCAATTTCCAGGATGCCGTCCATGTCGGGCAGCTCATAGCTGTCAACTGCGAGAAACTGAGTGATGCCCGGAATGCAGGCAAGACGTTCGACCATCTGTTTTTGAATTTGAGAATCTGTACTCGACGGCTGTACTTCCAGACAATCCCATTCGCCCCGAACTGTGACTTCCCGATCAAGCTCCCTGAGAACAATTTTCATATTCTTGCGGAGTTGACGAATAAATCGCTTGCGCACGGGGCGGCTCTTGATTGTGATCTCCGGAAAAAGTTTGACCAAAAACAGCATGGATAATGGACCTGATGAAATAAGTAGAGTGGACCTGAATGTAGTCTGTTCCGGGCTACTGGCCAGTAACGCCTGAGCAGAGTGCAGGAATGAGTTTGTATGAGAGTTTAGGCACTATTTAGGTGCATTATTATTCGTTTTCGCACCATATAGGTGCATATGATTTCACCTTGTGACTCGGAAGCCAGTATTTATGGGGGTTCCGTGGCACCTTCGAGTGGCATACATTTTGCTCCTTCCCATGCTCACAAGGCAAGTCTGTGCCAACGATATCGTTCGCGAGCACCGAAAACTTGCACTTTGAAACCAAATTGAACAGGAACTTGTCCGCGGTGGGGTGTAGAATTTCGAGCCCGGCATTGGCGCTCAGGAAGTTCAAACAACACGCACAAGCCACAAACCCATAGTCGTAATCGATTAGGAGAAAGAAAGAAAATGAAATCTAAATTGGAATATATCTGGCTGGACGGATTTCAGCCCACCCAGAGTCTGCGAAGCAAAACCATGGTTCGCGAAGACTTCGGTGGAACTTTGGAAGAGTGCCCAATGTGGTCATTCGACGGTAGCTCTACGCAGCAAGCCACGGGTGATGACTCTGACTGTTTGCTGAAGCCTGTTGCCATCTATCCCGATCCTGATCGTGTAAATGGTTACCTGGTTATGACCGAAGTCCTGAATGCTGATGGCTCTCCGCATGAATCTAACGGTCGTGCCACTATCGATGACGACGACAACGATTTCTGGTTTGGTTTTGAACAGGAATACTTCCTGTGGGATCCAAAGACTGATTTACCACCTGGTTTCCCTAAAGGTGGATACCCAAGCCCACAGGGTCCTTACTACTGCTCCGTTGGTGCCAAGAATGCTCACGGCCGTGATTGTGTAGAAGATCACCTGGATCTGTGTCTGGAAGCTGGCATCAATGTTGAAGGTATTAACGCGGAAGTGGCTGCAGGCCAGTGGGAATTCCAGGTATTTGCCAAGGGTGCTGCACAAGCTGGTGACGAAACATGGGTTGCTCGCTACCTGCTTGAGCGCACGGCTGAGCGTTATGAACTGGCTATCAACTGGGAGCCCAAGCCACTGGGTAAGGATCTGGACTGGAATGGTTCAGGCATGCATGCCAACTTCTCCAATGGCGTAATGCGTGATTCCGGTGACGAATCAGTATTCACCAAGATTTGTGAATCTTTCGGTAAGAACATCGAGCGTCACATCAGCGTATATGGAGCAAACAACGATCAGCGTCTGACTGGTGAACACGAAACTCAGTCTATCGACGTATTTAGCTACGGTGTATCTGACCGTGGAGCTTCCATTCGTATCCCTATCGGTACAGTAGAAGATGGCTGGAAAGGTCGTCTGGAAGATCGCCGCACAGCTTCTAATGCTGACCCCTATAAGGTGGCAGCAGCAATCATCAAGACCACTAAGGAAGGCCTCGCTTAATAGAGTTAAGCGAATCGATCTTCAAATCGAAGCACAAAAAACCCGATCACCGAAAGTGGTCGGGTTTTTTTATTCTGGCCAACCCAAAATAGAGCGCTAAGTCGCACTGCGACGAAGCGTCTGCAAACCCTCTCCATACCCAATGATTGGGGCATTGCGAAACTTACGGAAGTTAGTACTGACTAACCTGGTCTGGAATGGCCACCGGCTGCACACTGACTGCCCGCTTCTCAGTCGCCACCATCGCAATTTTCGGTGCACTTTCCACATTTAATTTTGCCAATTGCACCATATTGGTGCATAGTGATTTCACTATTTCCCCTCGAAACAACCTGAAGCTCAGTAATGCCCCGCAATCCCGCAGATTCCGGGCCTCCAGGGCTTCGAGCTTTTTATCTGTATTGGTTTGGTTATTGCATAAGTGATAGCAAAAGTGAGTGTAGCTGCTTGCCCCCACTCGGATCAGATCAACTGGCGAAGCAGCGATGAACAAGCAAGTGACCCTCGACAATGTACATAAACGGTTACTGGATAACCTGAAGACGGGCGTGGTGCTACTCGATAGCGATCTGCGCCTGCGTTATTTGAATATGGCTGCTGAACTGCTTCTTGAAATTAGCGACAACAAAGCAAACAACTGCTTTATTGGTGACGTCCTGATCGCTGCAGACGAAGACATTCGTGAAATGCGCGATGCCATGGAACAGCGTATAAGCCGAACCAAACGCTCTGCAGAACTTATGGTTAATCATGGCAAGGCAGTGATGGTGGACTACACAATCAACCCGTTTGAAGAGAATGGCGAACTTTTCGCCATGCTGGAACTGAATTCACTGGAGCATTCCCATCGTATAAGCCAGGAAGTGACCCTGCACACTGCCTACGCCACCAGCCGGGAACTGGTTCGTGGACTGGCCCATGAAATCAAAAATCCACTGGGTGGCATACGGGGTGCTGCTCAGTTGTTGTCACAGGAAAATGACAGCAGCGATCTACAGGACTACACCAACGTCATCATCGAGGAAGCTGACCGACTGCATAATCTGGTTGACCGCATGGTGGGCTCACGCAAGCCCCTGGAAATATCCGAAATCAATATTCACGAAATCCTCGAGCGAGTGCGCAGCCTGGCCGAAGCTGATCCTGCTTGCAGCAATATCACTATTCACACCGACTACGACCCCAGCATCCCCGATATTCCCGGCGATGCCGATCAACTCATTCAGGCTACCCTCAATATCGTGCGTAATGCCATGCAATCTCTGAATAGTGATGAGTCCGCCGACGCGGAACACAGAATAGAACTACGGACGAGAGTTGTACGTAACACTACTATTGATGCACTAATCCATCGTCTTGCCCTGAAAATAGAGATTGTAGATAACGGCCCGGGTGTTCCGGAAGAACTGCAGGAGACGATCTTCTATCCCATGATCAGTGGTAGACCCGATGGCACAGGCCTGGGATTACCCATTACCCACGGCATCATCAATCAGCACAAAGGTTTGATCGAATGCATAAGCAAACCGGGTAAAACAAAGTTTTCAATCATTCTGCCATTCAGCTCTACAGGAAACGAAACAGAATGAAATCGACCATAGTAAGCACGTTATGTTTGCTATAAGTGAAGGTACAACAATGAGTGCACACAATTCAGTCTGGATACTCGACGACGACAGATCGATACGTTGGGTTCTGGAAAAATCCCTCTCCAAGAATGGATTGGACACCACCAGCTTTGAAAATGGCCATGATCTGTTGAATCGCCTGTCCATTGAGGTGCCGGATGCAATAATCAGCGATATCCGCATGCCCGGTATTGATGGTCTGGAACTACTTAGCAATATTCAGGAGAGCCATCCGGAGCTGCCAGTTATTATCATGACTGCCCATTCAGACCTGGAAAGCGCGGTGGCTTCCTATAGTCGCGGTGCATTCGAATACCTTCCAAAGCCCTTCGACGTGGATGAAGCAGTAGCTGTTACGCAACGAGCCCTCGAACAGGCAAAAGACAAATCCTCTTCCCAGCCTTCCGAAAATGGCGATGGCGGTCAGGAAATCATTGGTGAAGCACCTGCTATGCAGGAGGTGTTTCGAGCGATTGGCAGACTTTCCAATTCGAATATCTCCGTTCTTATCAATGGCGAATCCGGAACAGGTAAAGAGCTGGTTGCCCATGCCCTGCACAATCACAGCCCCCGCAAAGAGAAACCCTTTATTCCATTGAACGTTGCGGCGATACCCAAGGAACTCATCGAGTCAGAGTTATTCGGGCATGAGAAAGGTGCATTTACCGGGGCCACGCAGCAACGCACAGGTCGCTTTGAGCAGGCCAATGGCGGAACCCTGTTCCTGGATGAAATCGGCGATATGCCAGCGGACACCCAGACCAGACTTCTCCGGGTATTATCCGATGGTGAGTTCTATCGAGTTGGAGGCCACACATCTATCAAAGTGGATGTACGGATTATCGCAGCCACCCATCAGAATCTGGAGTTGCTTGTAGAACAACACAGCTTCCGTGAAGACCTCTTTCATCGATTGAATGTGATTCGCATACACATTCCCCGTTTGGCTGATCGACGAGAAGACATACCTAGACTCGCGAATCACTTTTTGAAACGGGCCGCTGAAGAGTTGGATGTGGAACCAAAAATTTTACGCCCGGAAACAGAGAAATTTCTCTGCGATCTCGCCTGGCCAGGCAATGTCCGGCAACTGGAAAACTTCTGTCGCTGGGTTACGGTGATGGCATCGAGCCGCGAAGTACACCTTTCCGACATGCCACCAGAATTTTCAGATCAGGAAGCTGATACAGGTGTTTCCGGAAGCTGGACCCAGGGTCTTCAATACTGGGCGGACCAACAACTCAGCATGGGCAATAGCGGTATTCTCAACGAAGCCAGTCCGATGTTTGAACGCACGCTAATCGATATTGCGCTCAAACATACTGGTGGCAGACGACGGGATGCAGCGAATCTGCTTGGCTGGGGTCGCAACACTCTGACCAGAAAGATCAAAGAACTGGGTACGTCTTACGGGAAGGCCTCTGATCTATCAGGTGAATGATTCCTGTTATGGAGTCGCGGGGTTAACGAAGTCATTGTGAACTAAGCGCTTCGTCTAATTTGTGATAAAGAGTTCCTGCCAGTTAATCACCCTATCGTGACCCCGGTAGGAACCAAACTCAATGATAGCTCGCGGAAAGTCATTGTAGTCTCCATCAGGAATTTCATCATAAGGGTCCATCGGATCTTCCGCGGCATCACCACGCCAGTCGTAACCAAGGAAATCCAGCGGCGTAGATAGAGTTCCTGCACTAAGGTCAAATTCCACAAGGGCCTGACCGCTAAATTCATCATCACCTTCAGGATCTGGCGCAGAAGTGATCAATGGCCGGTCAGCATCGTTGCTATCATCATTATCCCCGTCTTGAGTACGATTCGTTATCCCACCAAAGACATTGATTTCCACGTCGGTTAGTTGACCATTCTCAATGACAGTTTCGCCCGGGTCTAAATCATCGAGATAACTGTTTGCAATAAATGTAAGTGCAGGCGATCCGTCCACGTCGTAGATAATGGAAGTACAGTTGTCGGCAGTGTTCGTTACGAAGTTGGCGCCGTCGAAGTATTCCACACGGAATGCAATGGGTAAGTCTTCAGTTTCTGGACCAACGGCATTTTCGACTATTAATCGACCATACCTGAATTCTTTGCTGTTCGCTGAGTCTGCTTCGGGATCTGGATCATCCGAGAAGTGTTGCAGAACAAATGTACCTGGCTCTGTAATACCATCATCGATATCAAGATTATAGAAATCCAACAATACATCATTCGCGGCATTCAGGTCATCCATCGCGCCATCATTTATATTATTGTCTATGGGCGCAAATCCGATTCTAACCAGTTCGAAAGGCGCTTCCTCTGCTCCACTGGCCTGGCGATTTAGCCTGAAGTTGCCAGAGAGCAGCAAGCGTCCACTGGTCCAATCATCGCCTGTATCAAATGAATCCCGGTCAAATGCCGAAGGAAAGGTAGTGGCTTCCAGGCGACCGCTTAAATCGACATCCGCGCTTCCGGCTACATCCTGAATCGCGCGTATATCTAGTTCCGCTAATGTCGTGATCTTGGCGAAATCACCGAAGTAATTAAGCGTGTCGTCACCGTAGGCATTCTTGGCCTGGATATCCACAATGATCTCAAATTCTTCGCCCAGGTAATTGAAGGGCGAACTCATGGCGCACATGCCCTGATTAATACGCGGGGTCCAACTTGCCGTATTCATCGTTGCTTCGAAGTTGTTGGGGTATATGCGACCAACGTTTACAACATTACCAGCAACACTTTCCGCCGCTGTATAGACTGATTCATCAAAGTAAGTAATTGGATTGCGACCAACGTCATCATCAACTAACTGCGCTGAAAGATCGAAGATACCCACCTCATCAATGGCGATGTTCTGTGGGGCTGTTTGCCCACCTGAAAAACCCTGGAATATATCGGACAGACTCGCCATGGCATCGATAATGAGCGACCCTGCGACGCCAGTCGATGAGCCCGAATCAGGAACACCCGCACCACTTCCAATGGTTATTTCAACGGTGCTTGTCGTTATTCCTGTTGTTTCAGCATCATCGAAATTAGTGGTGACAGCATTGTTTGACAAATCCGCGCTCGCATCCGGAATCCCGTCGTCGTTCGTATCGTCCGCGCTTTCCCAGACTACGGCAGACACAGTGGTACTAAAGCCTACACCTGCGCGCGCAAATGCAGGTCCATCAGCATTCAACGCTAACGAAGCGGTTCCACCACCTGCTCTGTCATTACTGAAATCAATATCGAAACCGAAAGGCCTGACGATGAAGGTATTACTGGAGCCGGTAATAGTGTTGCCTGACAGGGTTCCGGCAATGTCATTGTTCAGCGGGATCTCGTATTCAGCGTGAATCTCAATCTTGCCTGCGTCCGCATAGGTGAAATCCAGGGTTGCGCCAATATTAGCCTCACCATCCCCTGGGTCGGGAATCGGAATCGCTCGATCGGTAAAAGTTAGATCAACTGGATCTGCAAAGCCAAGTGGATTAGGCGTAGTACCATCTACCACCGGGATTGTGATTAGTCCGCTGTTAACATCTTCAATACTCATGGTTGCCACATCACAACCGGCTGGGTCGATACACACACCAACGAGATCGATGGTGGCTGTATTACCATCGTCAATCAGTGATTCACAGGCTGCTGCGGCATTTTCGCCAGCGATAGGTACACTGCGTACCAGCTGCAAGGTGATATCTCCAGCAGCTGGAGCTGTTTGAGACGGCTTACCTGCAATTTGCATCGGCAGGCTATAACTCAGATTAGTCTGATCGTAGAAAGCTATTCCCGCCTCAGCCCAGGTGCCAGTCGGATCCAGCGAGGGGCTCAACTCTGAATAGGTGCCATCTGTCACATCTATGTTGAATGTTGGCCCATCGCCACCATCGATTATTGGTCTTGGATCAGTATAGTTGAAGGCAAGTTCTACAAAATCTTCGCCGGCTGGAAATACATAAGTGGCTTGTCCTGTACCCACAGTGTTATTTGATAGAGTTCCGGTTCCACCAACAACATTCACCCAACTTCCTGCACCGTTATCAACTGTGATAGTCAGCATCGTTCCGGCACCAGGTGCCACCAGGTTATTGAATGCATCCTGAGCTTCGATTCGTATTGTGGATGTTACACAGGCGAGACCATTGTCAGGAATGATGATGCTGTAATGACTCAGCCCGGAAATATCGCAGTCGGTAGTTCCCGTAGCCACCTTAAATTCGTCTACTGTAAATGTTCCGAGCACATAGCCTTGGGTAATCTTCCAGCGCACGAAGAGATCATTCGGCGCACCCGAATCCAGATCAATCGCATCCAACATGGCATCCGCTGCAGGGATTGTCGTTATATCTACGGAATCGCTTAGATCCGACCCACTGCTACCATCCAGAGTGCTGTAAGACGCTACCGTAACCCAGGTTAAGTCATCGGGGTTGTTTGTAGTATTTACCTGCAGCTCAATAGTATCGGCGCCGTTCGTTACATTGGAAAAACCATATAGATAACTGATTACCACTGGCTCTGTTCGATTAAACAAGCCAAGGCCTACAGATCGCGTCATGCTTGGATCGTAGATACTGCCATTGGTGTTAACGTTTGAGGATAGTGACAGTTTGCCACCAGTCATCTGTACGTTTCCTGTGGCCAGCCCCGCACCACTGCCTGGGCCTGACCCATCAAATGCATCTACCTCGACCCAATCTGAAGACCAACCGGCATTGCCGTCATTATTGCTAAACGAAACAGTTTCAAAGTTGTCCTGATACTCCACAGTCTGCACAACTTCATTGAAATCAAACGGCGAATTGTTCACATCAGGCAACACATCTACAAAACTCTCAAACCCGCGGGTAATACTGATGTTGACAGATACTGGAGGGCTGGAGACGTCGACATTGAGGGTGAGAATAATCTCGCCATTATCACTGGCATCGAAAGTGTAGAGGGCGTCCCCGTTATTGGTGTCTCCAGCCGGAGGAGTCTGACCTATTGTACCCGCCGTGTAGTTATTGGTGAGATTAGCTGGTGTTCCGGAATCAACCGTCCAGATTCCATCACCTGTGTCTGTGGAAATAATTATGGTGCCGGTGTAGTCCACATCGGTATTGGAACTATTCCCTTCAAGTTTTCTGATACGAATTCTGGCTGGGGTACATGCATTACCTTCGGTCGCCTCGGATATCTCAAATCGACCCAGATAGTTTGGCTCGATTAAGTGCAATGCATTGATCTTCAGGTCCGCCTCACTAGTGGTGAAGATACCAACAGGCAAATTACCTCTGAATAACAACTCTGATTCAGTAGTAGTTGGACTCGGCGCAGTGCCACCCGTGATATCCAACTCCGCCAGATCATCCAAACCAAAGCTGATATTGTCGTCACCCAGTATGGTTGCAACTTCAGAAGAGAACACGAATACATCATCCAGGGCGGTAGCATCAGCAGGATCCACCCTGATATAGGTTGCATCAACCTGAGCGTCGTTGGCATCGAATACATTGTCATCTTCAGCATCGAGGTAGAGTTCGAATTCTCCAGTGGTACCGTCATAGCGAACAAGATCCGAATCACTCCAGTTCAAAGTTCCTCCACCGAGTTGAGGACCTGACGCTGCGCCAGCAGTTGAGAAAACAAACTCTACAGGATTACCATCGGTGCCATCATTGATGACATACACCGAATCGATATTGACCGGTATCGACCCGCCGGTCTGATCAGTAATTACCGATCCGTCAAACAGGAGTTGCGCCGAATTGGTAATACGGTTGTAGAGAACCAGATCTGTTCTATCGAAATTAACCGCACCGGCACCAGTACCAATATCATTATTGTCGGTATTAGCAGAAAGCACGACCAGACCTGAAGGAAGCAGGTGCAGCGCGTTTGGATCATCTACCGAATAATCCACAGTATTGGCACTGTCGATGAAGAGCTCGGCGGTATCACTCGAAGGGTTATAGAAGACGATATCGTTGTCAGTAAAGTTTGCCAGCCCACCGATTGAAGTCAGGTTGTTCGCTGCTGCGGCAGATACGGAAAACAGAAAGCGGTCGGAAATTATCGGCGGTGTAGCCTGGATAGATGTATTGTCAGTATCGCTATTCTCACCAGGCGCACCTGGGACTACGTCGAAGTTGTAAAGCCCGGTATCAACCTGAACAGTGTTGCTTACCGGATTACCTGCCGTCGCAGCAGCCACATCGCCGACAATAGTAATCACCGAGCTGAGACCGGCATCCAGATCGCCTGAGAAATTACAGGTCAGCAAATCCGGGTTTGGCACAGTATCCACCGAGCAGGCCCAACCAGTACCAGACGCACTATCAAAATTCAGATCAGTTGGTTCATTGTCGGTAACAGTGATTGAAAATGGTGGTGATACCAGACCACTTTCAATGTCGTCGGGGCCATTATTGGTAACAGTGATGGTGTAAAGCGTTACATCATTAGTACCTTCCACCAGAACGGATGATACCTTCTCAACTTTGATGTCAGTTTCGATACCGCGAACGACAGTGGTAATGCTGTCAACGTTGTTATTGTTACCGGCTTTGTCATCAACATCGTTGATATCGATAACGCCACCCTGAAGATCGTTCACGTTATCAAACTCTGGGGCTCGGCAGGCATTGGTAGGCGTTGGCAGTACACCTACGGTCACACCACGACAGGCATTGTCATCGTCCTGATGTTGTACCCTGACGATCACCTTGGCATTGTTAGTCAAACTCGGGAAATTTGTCGGTGGTGCGTCGATATCAACAACCAGCGTCAGATCTTCCAGAGTCGGGTTACTCTCATCCAGCCAGTTAGGGGCGGTATCTGGAATATCATTAGTACAGGTAAAGGCTGAAGTAGAATCAATTGAAGTGGAACAAGTCCAACCCGTTCCGCTTACCGTATTCAGGTTGTATCCGGTTGGTAGCTCGCCCACCAGCTCAATAAAGCCGGATGCTTGTCCGAAGGAAGTACCGCCACTACCGTTATTGCGCACCTCGATGTTGTAGTCGGCGACACCAACGGAGCCAACTTTGTATTCTGCGTCATTCTCAGTAATGGTGACTTCGATATCCGCTATATCGTCATTGGTGACGCTAATCACTTCGGATACCAGCAGTACCAGATCCTGATCGGCAGAATATTCAGATGTTATTTCTTCGGCAAGATCGAGAGGATCTGCAAAGTTGTACAACACATCTCCCACGGTATCGCCTTCAATATAGTGTGTATCGATATCAACACCAAAGCTCAGGCCATAGACATCCTGGGTTCCATCATCGTAATCCGGTGGTGTGGCTGTAACTCCCGTGCCTTCTGGAAAGTCCAACTCATAGCCATGGGCTGGATCATCGCCAACGTCCAGAGACTCATTGAAAACATAGGCATAGTCTGTAATAGGTCCTGTGCCTTCAGGGCCTCCGACACCTCCTGCAACTACATCCGCAAGAGTATTCAGTTCAGTGACCGTATCAACGAACGGTCGGGTAATCGTGCCATTGAACTCTTCACCCTCTGGATTGAATGGTGTGAGCAAGGGAGTAAAACTGGCTGGGTCTGTATTGGCAGGATCAGTTTGCAGAGTTAAGCCTTCGTTAACACCAGTTAGTTGCGTGTCCCCTTCAACGGTTACGTGAGTAATCTGGCCATTTGGCGTTCGAGCGGTAGCATCTCTTTCCGCCATACGGAAGTTTCTCGGTACCAACGTGAAAGAGGAATTTTGGAATGGCTGAAAACCATGAAACAGGTTTACTACTCTCAATTGTTCATAGGGGTTTTCGTAAACCACAATGAGCGACCAACCAGCAACGCAAATATCATCATCCCAGGGATCACGCAGGTCATAGCCAATGGAATCCACGGAATAGAGTCCGTTGGGATTTTCATCGCTGCCAGTACCTTCGTTGTTAGTTCCTACTATCAAACTCGTCACATCTTTAAAAGCGGCATAGAAATCCCAATCCCCACCGGCACCAGCATTGTCGATGATAAATAACTCGTCTACTGTGGCTGAAAGCGTTGTTGTATTGAATCCTCCCGTGCCGTCAGGAGCAGTAAAGCGCACGGTGTCGTAATCACCATACTCAGCCACCGTATTGGTGACCGCTGGATTACCTGAAACAAACGGATCATCAAATGATCCGGAACCGAACCAATACAGATAGGCAGCAACGACATCTGAATCAAATTCGCCGGCACCTGTGCTGAATGGACTGGCATCAGACGTATCAGGGAGAGTGAGGGTCGCGCTGGATACTGTTAACGGATCGTTGGAAGCGCCAACAAAATTACAGGCGCTGCCATTAGCGGTGCTCAATAGCGAATTACCAATAGCGCGATAGCTCAGGTTCCCAGCATATGTTTCGATTAAAGTAACCGGCACATAGCCCACTGCAACAGGAGGGCCGCTGATGATCGGGTTAAACGCAGCAACCAGATGCACTACACGGAATGAGTTTCCATTTTCTTGCTCACTGACGGTAACTGCAGCCGCATTGGCCAGGTTACCCGAGCTACCGCCGAAGGTAGACCCACTTGGATTAGGACCAGCAAAGAGCTGCGCTAAGGGCGGACTGGGAGATCGTCCGTCCCAGGTTCCACCATTAGCACCCTGGCCGCCTATACTGAGTATCAGCGCATTGTTTGCTGTTGTCGTTATTGTGGTTTGCGTGTCCACGGCCCCATCATCGGTATAGTTTGTGGCGTTTAATGGGCCATCGTCAGCAGGCACCGTCTCCACCAGGTCGACCTGTTCCACATCAGTCAGATAGAAAGCACAGGCCGCAAGATTATCACTATCATTGTGATTGATGATGATGTCGTAGGTACCGGCTGCCGTCGGCAGTCCTGTTGCTTCCCGCATTTCGAAAAGGTTGCCGGTCAACTCAAAATTATCGATCGCCCTTTCTTCAATCAATTCAGCAAAATTAGCGAGGTCGGTACCGGCAGTAACGTCCCTGTCAAACTGAACGCTCGATACATCCACATCACTGGTGTTGGTGTTCACCTCATGCATAGTGGCAACTACAACCTTGCGACCCTGCAAGGAAGCCACAGGATTCTGGGCATCAATAGTTAGGGCCAATGTAATCGAAGGTCCAGCACCTACGCCACAGACTTGAGCAGCAACTGTTGGAATACAGGAACCGATTTCGATACTTGGATCAGCCGCACCGTCTTCCGAGATTGGCCCGTCTACTCCTAGACTGACAATGAAGTCGACCACATTGAAGTTGACAGTCTCTGCATTGAGATTGGAGTAATCCAGTGTGACAACGCCATCATCATCTGGCAGTCCACCAGCCCCATCATCCTGGAACGTGTAAGAGACCGAACCACCATCCACGACAACATTTGATAAGGCGCCATTGCCTGTGTTGATCGCCCAATTGCCGTTGTCTGTATCCGTAGTGATATCAATTCGACCCGCGTAGTCACTGGCAATGGCATTCAGGCTGTTATAGACCTCAATGGTCACCGCCTGGGACTGACAAGCCGTCATGTCGGTACTCAGATGATCGACACCACCGCTAAAGCTGATCTCAAAATAACAGTTCGCAATATTCAGGTTGGGGTCGATGGCATCCCCGGGTGTTCCCAGATCCGTTGTGACCAGGTCAGTGACGTTTACGTTAAGCGCAGTTGCTGTTCCAGCAGTGTGGGTGAAATCGAGAAGGACTGAACCAGCATCCAGGGCATCGAAAGTGTAGGCCGCCTGACCGTCCTCTTGCGACACATCAACCAGTGTGCCATTTGCGGTTCCATCAGCTGCCCAGGAACCAAATCCTGTGGATGTGCTGAGAAAAATTTGCCCAGTGTAGTCAGTGACATCTACATCATCATTATCTACGACAGTAATTCGCACCTGTTTGATAGAGCAAACATCGGTTGCATTCGCAGCAAAACCTCCGCCTGCCTGGAACTCAATTTCAAACACACAACTGAACCAACTCAACGTGCCATCGGTGTTTACCAGAGTAATGCCAGTTGAACTTGCCTGTAGTTCAGTGTCGTTACCAAACCCAGTCAAAGCACCGTAAGCGGCACCTACATCATTGCTGTACTCAAGGGTGAATACTCCACCCTCAGTTGGGTCCAGTTGATAGGTTGCCGAACCCAGCCCAATGTTGTTCAACGTACCTGGGTTACCACCACCAGGTTCCGCATAGTCGCCAAGGCTTTCAACAACAGACAAGCTGATGAGCGCATCATAGTTAGTAACTGTGCGCCCATCAGGGCTGGTTACTGTGTAAGTTACTGATTGAGGTCCACGACATACCTGAACTTCATTTAGGCCCGGTGCTGCAGTTGTGATAGTGAGCGTACAGTTACCGATATCGATGCTGGGCACGGCACCGGATTGGCTAAGGGTTATTCCGTCATCCGTTATACCGTCGGCCTCGAAGGTCAGGCCAGTGGCTGTCACTGCGTTACGGAAGTCGAGTGTGACCGTACCCCCTTCCGTGCCATTGAAGTCGTATGTGGCGGTGCCATCCCCAACCCCTCCACCAGTCAAGGTACCGGGATTAGGGACTGGTGTGTCATACCAGAATCCTTGCCCGGCCAAACCAACTGCCGCCGATAGATTAATGTTGCCGGCGTAAGTAGTAACTGTCGCACCATTAGCCTGAATTTCGAAAGTGACACTGGTTACAGTACAAACATCCCGCGTTAAATCGGCATCAGGGAGAGTGGCTATAACCACGCAGGTTTCAACACTCATAAGCGGGTTGCCAGATTCCACGAAACCGAAGCCGGAATCCTCAGATAGCAACAAATCCACATCTGCCAGTGAGTTACTGCCGTGGATATAGTCAACCACCACCACGTTCGGCGTTCCGGGTAAATCCGGAGTGATTACGAATGGGTAGGTGGCGATACCGTCGTCCGCGGTTCCATTGTCGAGCACAAAATCCCCTGAGCTCAGGGCATAGTTTCCGAACGTTCCGCCGGACTGATTATTGATTGTAAGTGTGCCTGAATAAAAAGTTGCCGGATTACCCGCCGTATCTTGCAATGTGATAGTGGCTGCTTCCATTGCACAGGTTTCAACCTGATTATCGTCGTAAGAAATAACGAACTCACAATCAATAACTGTCAGTTGTTCTGTTGTGTTGATGGAGAAGTTTTCGTAGGTAATATCGAAGTCAACCGTTCCCTGGGAGGGCGTGTAGTACTCAAAAACCGCGACTCCATCGTCGTCCGCGTCTATTGTGTAAGTAACAGAACTTCCTACCGTGACAACATCGTTTTGATCAGTCCATTGCGCACTTGCGCTGGCTGCGGTGCCGCTGGTTGTTATTGTCACAGTCCCTTCGAACAAATCGAGATTGGCTCCCAGGCGATCCTGAACCCGCAATGTCACCGTGGAAACACCACACACACTCGACGTCGGGCTATCCAGCGAAATATTAAAAAGCATCGGCTCGATAGCCATGGTACGGGCATGCCACTCATCCACTTGGGTGAGATTGGCCCAGGCGGCAGTGCCTGTTAAACCGGCGGTAGCCTGGTGTGAATATGAGGCCCCGCCACTGACAGTTGCACCGCCACCACCGCCCGACGGACGACTGGATTCCATGGTAATCAGGGTGTCGCCAGCTGGCACTGGAGACGTATCCTGAACAATAGGCCTGAAATCAACACTCATCATACGGAGGATCAATGAGTCATCAGACAGTGCTGTTATGTCTGGCGAATTCGGAGTAAGAGAATCACCATTATTGTCATCGTAAGTGAATAAGCCCGAGGCTCCTCGAAAGCGCAAGATATAACCGTAGACTTGCTCGCTGGAATCCCAGGCAAAGGTGTAACTTGCAGCTTCTGTACCATCAACGACGCGCACCCAGATATGGGACGAAATACCCTGCGCGTTGATATAGCCCCCCGGCACCTCGGTCCAAACGCCGTCCCATGTAGAGGTGACATCTGTTGGGTCATCAAGATCTTCATTTGCCCCATCAGTTTGAACCACTGCGACAAGCAGATCCCCATTTCCGGCACCTACACCGGTAGGAACTTCAATAGTGACTGATGTGTTACCACCTTGCAGCCCCTCATCGCTGCAGGAAATCAGCTGCACTTCTTCCGCATCGTAAGGGAAGAAATCCGTGGACCCGGTCTCAGGACATTGCGCATATGACTGAGGCGAAAACCCCATCCCCACCAATAAAGTGGCCAGCAATAAACCAGCTAGATACTGAGATCGAGCTTTCATGTTTAGTGTGCGGTTAAATTTCATAAGGCCAGGAGATGGTGTGAGTCACTGCTGTCTGACTCAGGTTGCTATAAAAACTTCGAAAACAACAAACTTTAATAATTTTAAGTACTTAGAGAAGTATCGACTCGCCAAAGCAAATATTAATAGTGACTCTACTCGCCGTTAAAACCGCCAGCCCTCGAGGACTCAGGCATACATCGGAAGTAAACACTTCTGAGCATGAACATACGTCTAAACCACTGACTTTTGTAGGGAAATTGCGGGTCGAATAGGGGCATATGTGCGATGTATCACAGATTTTTGGACCCTATTTCAAGCACTCTGGAATCTGGCTCAGGATGTACATTTTCAAGAGAAGTATGAGATCAATCTCAGCGCATTGACCCGCATGAGAGCCAATACTCCAAACTTGTCTTTGTTACTGTTTTTTAAGCATTTTTTAGACTTATAATGGCCCTTAGCCCAGCTAAATGAATCTAACTCCATCATGCCGAAGAAAAGCACACTCCTCTCCTTTGGATTTCTGCTCCTGGTGATTGCCACCGTGGCGATAGCTGTTGTGCTGCAACAGAAGAAATCAGAATTGGACTCCAGTAGTGAGTCATTTGCCATTGACGCAACTCTCGCTATTCTGGAAGGAATATCGCAGCCCGGACCAACCGATGATGGGCCTCCTCCCACGCTGACTGCAGCAAGCAGCGCCGAGTTTTGGGTGGCAAATCTCGATTCAATTCTTGCGCAAAACCAAACCAAAGAATTTCTGGAGAATGAGCTCAACTCTATCCAGCGCCTCTTGGGAGGACTGGTTTCCATGGATTCTATTGCTGGGGAAAGCAGCCCCGCGATTCCCCTGATTGGTCCGGACACAAGCACAGCAAATTACCAGCTGGGCACGACGTTTTCTGAAGGGCCTGCAACAATAGCGATTTCCCTGGTGTATAACGATTCGCGCTGGTGGATAAGCCAGTTCGAAATTGAGTCTGAGGAAGTGGATAGCTAAGCGCTGAATGATCTCGACAGTGCCGGATAGAATTCAACCTTGCCTGAAACCAAAGAAGCCACGACAATATTCACATACTGGTGACAACTGCCGACCTAGCAATTAGCAAGAATTAACAAACTGCCGGAGCCCTCGATGGACATTGAATACAAAATCATGCAAGCCCAAACTCCACTATTCAGCGATACTGCCAAGATGCATGAAGTGCTGAACCAGGAGGCAAAAGCTGGCTGGCAGTTGCTGGAGAAGGAAGACAATTATCGCATCAAGCTACAGCGCAATATCAGCCACAGGGAAAACGATAAGAATTTAGACTTTGATGCTTATCGATCGACTGTGGGTGTCAGTTCTGTGATTACTTATGGGGCGACCGCCGTGATCACTATTGCTATCGTTTCGGTCATTCTGTATCTGGCCTTGTGGACCAATCAGTAACCAACCTTAATAAGACGTTCGCACCTGGATTGTTCGAGATACATCCCCACAGGTGCCAGTACTTTCAATCGTGATATAGCTGGATCCACCGGTAGAAGTGATATCACAGCGAACAGCTGCATCGCACTGATTCAAACCATCGACAGTAAAATCAAAACTGAATGTATCATTGGCAGTGCATTCTCTGCCTGCGTAGCCAGGATAATTCTCCGGCGGATAGATGCCATTCATAATAAATCCGGCGCCAGATTCCGCAGCGTAGAACGCTCGCGTCAGGTTTACTTCCTCTTCAAACGTTTGGGCATTCTGGCTAACTAATTGATTGATAGCCACTGCCATAACAGCCATCAAGGTGATAATGAATATTGCGGTTGGCAAACCAATACCTTGCTGGGATTGTTGCACTCTCTGCATTGTCTTAAAGCTGTTCATATCAGGGCACACTTCTTGAAAGCACTTCATGAGTTAACTCGACCGTATCGGTTCCATCGGACAGAGTCAGTTGTATAGCCAACAAGGAATTTCGAGATAAAGATTGGGAGCCAATAGAAAATGCTGTTAGTCCAGCATTGTCTATGCTGTCGACTATCAACATCTTATCGGGTGCATCATCATAGTTTGGCAAACAGGGTTCATCGTTAACAAACTTTTCGCACACGCCGGTTTCTTCCTCTGTGTCTTCCTGAGTCTGATAGAAACCATAGTCAGAGTATCGGTAAAGTTTGTCGTCAACGACGCAGTAACTCACAGGATCGGACACAACAAAGAAACGTTGAAATGGTGAACGGCGGCGAAAACGGTGACTCTTGGTTAGAGTCACCGTACTCTGACCTGCTGTGGAGCCGTCATCGGCAATGCTTGAAATTTCAGCAATAGGCGTTCGAGTTCGGAAATTCGGCCAGTTGGATGCGGGCGTTCCGCGATCGCCGTCATAAAGCTGATTTACGTTGCGAGGATAGATTACCGCGTACAACGTAGGCGGCGCAGCAGGATGAATCACAGACCCTCCATCCAATATGTCAACTATATTGAAACTAGTGCCTGCTGTTGTGAATGGCGGATTGATATAGGAAGTCGCCGCTTCCACCGGAATAAATTCGATACACTGATTGCCAGTCAGCACATCAGCGGTTGTAGTACGAATGCTTCCCGGCAGCGCGTTATGAATTTCAGAGGCAAGCCGATCAATAGCAACCCGGCCTGCAGATGCCAATTGATTGCGACTACGACTGGTCGCATAGCCATCAGCGCTATTGATCACAAAAGCAACGATCACTGTACCGATAATCCCGCTAATTGTAATAGCCAGGATCATTTCAATCAGTGTGAATGCGCGTATCGCTTTATAGGATCTGAATTTACTGAAGCTCATCTCACTACCAAATGACCTATACTGCCCTTTTAGAAATTAGACTTATATGCACTGAAATCAAACCCATCAGTGTTGTCAGCGGCACTGACATTAATGGTGATCAGTTTGGCATCGTACTCGTCATCCAATATAGCGCCGTCGGTTAGTCCGACATCATCATCAGCAATCGGAGCACTTATACCCGAATCAATAGCCGCAACATTGAGATTTATGTAACGCACTGAAACTTCAACGCGAAAATTGTCGTAACCCACACGGTCATTTCCTTCCGCGTCCTGCAGATCGTTTGTCTCTCCCCTGCCCTCCATTAGTCCATCGTAATCGTCCACATCATCAAAGGTTGCCCGGGTTTCGATTCCATCCGGACCAAATGCACTTTCAGCCGTACATTGTCTGGCAGTTCCCGCCGTATACCGACAAGGGGGCACGCCTCTTGGACGGGTTTTCTCGTCATAGCGTTTGCCGAGAATTTCATCGAGATAGGCCTGAGCCAGCGCCGTTGCGCGCACTTGCACCAGGGTGTCAGAACTATTGCTCGTGCCAAACTGAACCGAATACGCGATCCCTGTCAGAGCAATGGCAACAATGACAATTGTGGCGATTAACTCCACAAGTGTTAAGCCGCTCTCACGACTAGCGCAGGAATGAGACCTCCTAGACATCACAATCACCGGCGTAAGCGAAGCCTGACGGAGACACGCATACAGACTCGTCTGCTATATCATTTATACAAATGCGGACAGCCGAATTAACAGCACCGGTGCTACCCGTTACCCCGCTAGTACCGAGATCTCCAAGCTCTCCAAAAGCCAGGGTCATAGGTGCAGCATTGGTTAATGTTGTGGTTCCCGGGGTGGCCTCGCAACTAGCGGTAATATTTATGTCGCCAGACAAGGTTACTGAATCTAAAGTAATCGTTTCGGAGCGAATAGTTCCGCCAGAATCCGATGTTTCGATTGTTGCTTCATCACCTCCAGCCGAAGGAGTGATCGTCATTGTTACGGAACTGCGACCAAGAGAATTCTGCAGCGCCGTGCGCGCCATGCTGACGATTACGTCACGCGCCACATCAGCATTGAGCGAATTAGCATCAGTGAAACGAGACATGACCAGGCCACCCAGAATCGCGAGGATCAGAGTAGTTATGATAAACTCAACAATTGTAAATCCGAGATTTCGGCCAAGTTTGTAGTGTGCAATTCTCATAGAGAGCCACCTGGAGCAGAGTCAATACTCTGAGCTGAGTCTGCAAGCCTTTCTTCAACTTGCCTTCTAATCTGTTCCAGAGTCCTCTTCACTCTTCGATCCAAGCCAAATTCGTATTCCTCTTCCAGAGCAAAATCTAAAATTGCGTTGGCGCCAGAGTAATCTTCGAGGAACATTGCCAGCAAAGCATGCTGGGTCAGCACTGTAGGTTTTGGATTTAAATCGTAAGCAGTTTCCAAATACTCATACGCTTTTTCTACATTTCCAAATGTCAGATAGATACCTGAAACGTCGAAATAGACTGATGATCGTACCGTGTCATTCATGGTTAACGCATCAACCTTGGCCAACAATTGCTCGAATGTTTCTTCTGAAACAAACTCGCAACTTCGATTCATGGCATTCCATCTCAAACCCTGGAATTGATGGGATACCGAGTCTCCCTCATAGATCAGCTCATCACTATCTGCTAAATCCTCCAGGGAGTAAGAGAGTTCTAGACCGTGCTCGCAGGCAAAGTTCCATGCTTCCAGCGCTATTGTTATTTCCCCTGGATACTGGCTTACTCCTTCCAGCAACACATCGAGCGCCATTTCTTTTTCATTGGATATAGAGTAGACATAAGCCATCTGATACTTGGTTCTGGAAGATTGCTCATTCACCACGTACCAGTGATAGGTAAGTTCAGCCGGTTTCGCCCATAGAGAATTCAGCTGCAATGTCAAAAATGCAAAACTGGAAACCCAAAAAACAGTCAGTAACCTCAACACTACTTTGATCCCACGATTACTCACAGAGTGAATCACTACGCTTAGATAATAGAGCACCGCCACCAAAGGCCCCATCATGGGTAAGTAATTTCTGTGTTCGAAGTGCAACTCCAATGGCACGATTGTAGATTCAACGATATGCCATCCGTAGAACCAAAATATGCCAAAAGCGGCAACCGCTTGAACCTTTCTATACCTGAATGCCAGACCTAATAGCGTGGCGTGCAGCAAAAATCCCCAGAGCGTGCTTAGTGGACTAAACAGGGAAGTAGAGTAAGGCATTCGCTCATGAAATAAGGTGAATTCGCTGATGTTTGGCAGAAAGATATACCCCAGTTGCATTGCCAATACGCGAAACTGGGACATCAGCCTTTCCAGCATTGTGAAGGATCGATATTGGTAGTTCTCCAGAAAACCAGGAATTGAGGCCAGAAAACCAACAGCAATAATCAGCAGCAACCCCAACACGCAAACTCGATAGAAAAGCTCGAATCTTTGAGGTCGTAGTTCATCCTGGAAAATTGTTTTTTCGAGGATAAAGAACACGAGTATAAGCAGAACTGAATTTTCCTTGCTGAACACAGCGAGCAAAGCAAAGGGAAAGAATGCGAAGCAAAGAAAAATCAGCCCGCGAATCTCATTGCTGATCACAAGCTTGCGACCGTAGCAATAGCTAACCAGAGAGAGAATTGAAAATAGCGCTGAAAGCTGAGTCATTCTCTGTACGACGTATTGTACGGTCGAGATATTCTCTGGATGAAAAGCCCAGACTATTCCGCATAGAGCTGCAACCAGGGCAGCCTGCCCTGAATAACGCTCGTAGCCCTTGAGCAGCATGGATACCAACAGCGCAAATGCTGCTGTGATTGTCAGATGTATCGCTATATTGGTTGCACGCATAGCTTCAGCAGGAAGCTCACCACCGTTGTAATCCAACCAGAATGAGTACATCGACACTGGGCGGCCCAAAGGACCGGACTGATTACCCAAGACAAAGGGCGCTGCATCAGAAAAGCTCAAGCTGGGGAGACTTCTCAGTGAAATGAGATTGTTTGCGCTATCAAGCAGCAGCGAACCACTCACCCCAAAGTTGTAAATGGTGCTACATGCCCATAGCGAGCAGCAAAAGAGAACCCCGATCTGGAGATAGAGCACGACATCCTTGCTCAATGGAAAGCCAAATTGATTGTCTGAGCTTCTCAATTGCTTTGCCTCTATATCCTGCAATAGAAGAGAGTCTAATCCTCGCTCTCAGATTTCCTAGATAAAAAAAGGGCAGAACCCTGAGGACTCTGCCCTTTGACGTCAATTCAACTATGGAAAATTAGTCTTGGTCGAATGTTTGGGCGGATAGAGTAACGTCACCATTCACGGCATTGTAGCTAATGAAGGGAATCGACACTACGTTATCACTGGAGCCCGATGCGAACTGACCAACATAGTAATAAAGGCAACCTGTTTTAGTAGATTGGGTGACATTTGGTATAGCGACGAAGTCTACGCCCGCTGATGCGGCTTCCACGCCATTTTCCCTTGCCACAGCAGATACACCTGTAACTGCTCCATTCGCTATCGTTGGATGTCCGCCCTGAAGAACGTTATCGAAAATCTCACCGCAATCAGTCGCGTCCTCAAAATTATTGTTAAGGCCTACTGGGTAGCCCTGACTGATGATAGGAGCTGTTGTGTTTGGACCAGAGAAAACCACACCGTTACCGAAGCCAGTAACCGCCGATCCAATTGGTTGACCATTAGCAACCCACTGGGCACGGAACAGAGCGACACTCGTTGATAAGCCACCCAGGACACCATCGACAACAGCTGTGTGAGCATCATCCGTCACGTCGATAAAACGTGGAAGTGCTGTTGCAGCCAGGATGCCTAGCAGCAAAATCACTACAACTAATTCAATAATGGTAAAACCCGCGCTGCGAGCTGCACCGACCTTTCTTGCGTTTAACACTTTCATTGGATACACCCCATTTAAGTAAATCATTAACTGTTTAGAATCGCGGGCTATTCAAACCTAAGGACTTCAAATCCCAAACAATTCTGTCACTGTTTAACTATTCTGATTTAGCTAATCTAATTAATCCGCCGTTTCCGTTCAGCACCATGAACTACATCACGATTTAGGCCGTAAAAATCTGCTGTACCTATTAACGGCCTATTTATTAATAACTTAACGTTATATTCGTAAGTAAAATCTAGTTTAGCTTTACACGATTGTAATTGTGCAAGAATTTGTGGTGACGTACACGGGAACAGGCCCATTTCTTCCCCAATTTACCCCAGCCCGCTGCTTTCGGGGTTATTAGGTGTGCTCTACATCACGTTTTTAGCCGGCAGGCCCCGTAGTTGCTATGTTTGAGAGATCTACACCGGTGGCTTCCCAGCGATACGGAGTAATCGCTTCAAACCGAATCCCCCGGAATGTGCGCCGTATAGTCGAGTTATTCAGGCCACCACTTTCATTAAAATCTACAGCGCTCACGGCTCGTCCTCGGCGATCTTCGTAACTGTATTGCACAGAGAGCTGGAAGCGAATCTCATCAGTTGGTACTTCCACAGCCCCCATTTCCAGAATCACGGCATCTTCGGCGTTTACCAGATACACCAGATGCCCGGCTAAACGGTCGAAATACCAGCTGCGCCTGGGCAATCGCTCCGAATCAACCAGATCAAAGGCACCTATATAGTTGCTCGGTGCTTCCAACATGAAATCCATGGGATTGGCGGAATCAAGAAACTGAGCTTCCCGGAAATTACTATTCACCACATATTCCATGGATTGCAGATTTATACCGGACTGGATCTGCGAAACTATCGCCATAAAGTTGGCACGCTCGGCTGCATCTGGAAAAGCAGAAAAGCGATTAGCAGCTACTGCGTAGATGATAGCCACACAGATGATGAACACCACCAACTCGAAAAGAGAGAACCCTTTTTGTCGATTTACCAGCAGAGGTCTATGTTGCGGTGTTGGTTTCATGGCTTTCAGCACTAAATCGACAATTTATCGCTCAGTAAGTATTTGTTCGAGAACTCCAGAGAATTACGTCCTCAGCGATGGAGGGTTCTCTTAGCCGTTAACCGCGGTACCAAGATCCCAAATGGGCAGGAATATACCGAGAGCCAGAATTAGCACGAGCCCGGCTATAAAGGAGATCAGTATTGGCTCTATAGACTGACTCAGGCGATTAATATCGTACTCTACTTCCGCATGATAGAAATCCGCCACTTCTGCAAGCAATTCATCCACCATGCCTGTCTCTTCACCGACAGAAATCATCTGTAGTACGAGAGGTGAAAACATACCACTGTTTGCTGCCGTACGATGAAGAGATTCGCCACGCTCTACACCTTCCCTCATTTTCTTGATGTTTGCGCTTATGTATTCATTACCTACTGCGCCACCTACCACCGTTAGTCCTTGCACCAATGGCAGCCCCGCACCCAGAACCATAGAGAAGGTCCGGGCAAAACGCCCGAGTGCCACACGCTCGAAGATAATACCTGCTAATGGAAAACGTAATTTCCGTTTGTCCCACTCATACTGACCGCGCTCTGTCTTAGTCCAGCTAATAAAACCGAAAACACTGGAAAAAATCACGAACAGAATGAAAGGCCAGTACTCCATTACAAAATTGGAAGTTTCCAATAGAGCAACCGTTTGCCAGGGCAGATCAGCACCCAATCTCTCGAATGTGTCCTGGAAAACAGGTATCACGAATACCGTTAGCACAGCCAATGCGACTGCCATAGCCACTATCACAAAAAGTGGATAACGCGTTGCACTTTTCACCTGCTTGCCGGTGTTTTTTTCCAGCTCAAGGTATTTACCTATTTCACTAAACGCCAAATCCAACCTACCAGTGTTCTCACCCACATGAATCAAGCTAAGAAATAAATTTGAAAAGATAGTGGGAAACTGACCGAGAGCAGAAGCGAGACTCTGACCATTTTCGAGACTTTCAACTACGCTCTTTAGAACCGATTTGAATCCGGGATTCGTTAACGAAGCCTCCAGCCCCTTGATCGCCCGATCCAGAGGCAACCCAGCCTTGGTGAGACTCTGCATTTGCCTCGAAAACATGATGAGATCATCTGTAGTTACATTGTGCGCTCCCAAAAGATGATTCAGCCGATCGATAATCGAGGCATCAGGTTCCAGGCCAGGCCGCTTATTGTCTTTTTGCTTTACCGTGCGTTTAGTGGCGCGGTCCGTTTCGCTGATTTCAATAGGAGTGACGCTTTCTCCAAACAAACGAGCAGCCACTTCCTCAGCTGACGCAGCATCAAGTGACCCTGAAACCAGGGAACCAGAATTATCTCTACCGCTATATTGGAATGTAGGCATTAGTTGCTGACCTAAACTAAGCAACGTCCATGAAATCGTTTGATTCGTCGATTTGTTCCGCCACCCGTAGCACTTCGTCAAGACTTGTAATGCCCCGTGCTGCATCTTTCAATGCAGTGACAACCAACGGTTGATAGCCCGGAGATTGCTTGGCGATTCTTACGAAATCAGCAGAATCTGCACGCCGCAATGCATCAGCTAGCGCTTCATTCATCATTAATAATTCGAACACACCGATTCGGCCTCTATAGCCGGTGTTGTTACAGCGGTGACATCCTGCGGCCTTCTTCAATTGCATGTTTGCTACAGCATCTTTACCAAGCAAGTTCCCAATCCAGGC
Source organism: uncultured Pseudohongiella sp. (assembly GCA_965227685.1). Classification (GTDB taxonomy): domain Bacteria; phylum Pseudomonadota; class Gammaproteobacteria; order Pseudomonadales; family Pseudohongiellaceae; genus UBA9145. The sequence goes on from CBDDGA010000002.1 coordinate 2,312,645, forward strand.
GAGATCCTTTGCTTCAGGCTGATGATCGACATAGCAGTTATCACATAAGCGACGCACCAGCCGTTGCGCTACTACCGCTCGCAGTGCTGTAGCAGCAAGAAATCCTTCTGCCCCCATGTCCACCAGACGCATGGCGCTGGAAACTGCGTCATTTGTATGCAAAGTGGACAACACCATATGACCCGTCATGGCTGCACGCAGTGCAATCTCTGCCGTCTCGTGATCACGAATCTCACCTACCAACAAGATATCAGGGTCCTGACGCAAGGCGGCCCTGAGTACTTTTGCGAAACTGAGTTCGATCTTGGGATTAATCTGCACCTGATTGATGCGGTGCAGTCGATATTCAACTGGGTCTTCTACTGTGATGATCTTCTTGCCAACAGTGTTGAGCTCCTGCAGTGCTCCATAGAGCGTAGTTGTCTTACCACTACCTGTAGGCCCAGTTACCAATATCAGACCATGGGGTCGATGAATCAGCTCGCGAAACTTTTCCAGCATATCAGCAGGCATACCAACGTCATCCAGATCAGTGGCACCGCCGGATTGATCCAGTAGACGCATAACTACCGACTCGCCATTTTCGATAGGCATGGTAGAGAGACGTACATCAATGTTCCGATCTTTGACCTTAAGACTGAAACGCCCATCTTGAGGTAGTCGCTTTTCTGAGATATCCAGTCCGGCAAGCAGCTTGAGTCGCAAAACTAGTGCAGGCGCAATTCGCCTTTCCTTCATTACCTGCTCTTGCAGAACACCATCTACCCGTTGCCGAATACGCAGAACACTTTCATCGGGCTCTATATGAATATCCGATGCCCGTACCTGCACTGCATCTTCAAATATCGATTGCAGAAGCTTAACCACAGGCGCTTCACTGTCATCAGCGTCCAGCGTAAGTGCATCGAGATCAAATTGACCTTCAGTGAGCTCTTCGTCCAGTTCCTCAGCAAAAGTGGCAATATCTTCGGTGCGACGATAAACCAGATCCAGCGTGTTGAGCATCTCCGATTCACGAACCACCGCCTGCTGAATTGGCATCTGCAAAATTCGTTCGATTTCATCGAATGCAAATATGTCCATTGGATCAGCCATGCCTACCAACAACCCCTTAGGGGTTTCTTGCAAGACTATGGCTCTGTGGCGGCGGGCATAGTTTTCGGGGAGTCGCTGAATCAGCTCCACGTCAAACTGGAACCGTTTTAGATCCACAAAAGGGATTTCGAGCTGTTGAGAGAGAAAACTCAGAAACTGATCTTCCTCAACATAACCAAGATGCACGAGGACGCGACCAAGCTTTAGACCCATCTCTTTTTGTTTGTCGAGCGCGGACTTGAGCTGATCTTCGGTGATCACCCCATTTTGAACCAGCAAATCGCCGATGCGAACTTTCTGTTTGGTCAAAGCCATGACTTTAATCCAGAGAGGCGAGTCGCTCCTGACTGCGGCGTCGCAAATTAGCGCTTAAGTTAGGTAGGCTTACCGCTTGCGAATATCCTTGCTTTGCGGCGTTGGTATTTCCCAGCAAATCCTGTGAAGCCGCAAAACCGTACCACCATTTTCCCTGGGTCTGATCTTGCTGTACCAATTCAGTATAGCTGATTAACGCGCCCTGGTAGTCCCGGCTGGCAAGTTGGGCAGTGGCCAGGATGTCGTGGTATTCAAGATCTCTGGAAACTTCCGGCGCTCGTGCGATCAGAAGAGATACAGCTTCAGCAAGCTCGCCGTTAGCAATCAACAAGCGGGCTTTAATCTTCTTAAATCCAGCATGGTTGGCGGAAAGCGAAAGGCCGGACTCAACCAATTCATATGCACCCTGAAGATTACCTTCATTGAGCAATAACTTGGCGTAGGTTTCCCGTGATTGGTGCGCATAGCGATTATCCATAACCTGCTGTTCTAATACCTGATAAGCACCCGTCAGTTGATTGTCCGCAATTAATCTGAGTGCCTCCTGAACTGCCAGTACGTCACGTTCCTCAGGTGTCAGTGCTGCACCACTTTTTACGTCTTCAGCCGGAGGAGCCGTTAAGTCAACAGTCTGGTTACTGACTGATTCAGTTCTTGCTGCCACATTATTAGCTGCCGGCCGGGAAGTATCAGAAGGCTCTGCTACTTCCGCTGATTGTGAATCTGTTTGTTGCAAATCGACCTGATCAATTGCTTGTGCTGAAGTGTTCGGTTGGGTTTGTTGCGCTGCCAGGCTGGCATCTGAAGAAACTGCAGATAGCGCACCTTCTGCTTCACTTGAGTCTGATGTATTTGTGTCTCGACCAACCACGGACTCCGGTGGGGTGGATGACGCAATATCGTTAGCCGATGATGAAAGCTCCTGACTTTGTGCCGTATCCACAGTTGTAGCTGGAACACTGTTTTCATTTTCAGCAGAAACCTGACCCTGCTGTGTACCTGATTCAACAGGAGACGGCTGAACAACTATATTAGGCGTTATTTCCAGCTGACGAGTGGATTGAGCGCTGTCCTGCCGCAACCAAAACCATGCAATGGCCACACCGGCAAGCACTATAGCCAGCACGAGATAAATATAAACTGGCTGCCGTGCTTTCTCCGGTATCGTTTCCGGGACAGGTGTCAACGTGGAAGCGGTGGTGGAGCCATCGGTTTGCTTTCGACGCTGATCCAGGTCTCGCAACATGTCATTAACGAGACTCATAGATACATCCTCCCGAGATAAAACATTACTGCCACACCTATCGCCACACCAGTAATCGCAATAAATGCCGGGCGATAGTTAAAACTTGGCAACTCCACACCTTCCGTGTCTTCCGCTGCATTCTTGATGTGATCCACCTGAACTGACCGCTCGCCTTTTCCGAACGCAACCATTAAGGATTTATGACAAAGAATATTAATTACCCGCGGAATACCGTCACTCGCCCGATATAAATAGTCCAAAGCCCTTTTCGAAAACAGAAATGGGCCGTTATATCCAGCTGTCGCCAATCGATGCACGACATAGCGCTCTACTCCGTCCCGATCCAAGGCTTCAATTTCGAACGAAAAAGTAATTCGTTGGCGCAGTTGGCGCAATGAGGGTTGTGCGAGGGAAACATCCAGCTCAGGCTGAGCAAACAGCACCACCTGAAACAATTTCACCTGTTCCGTTTCAATATTAGTGAGCAATCTCAACGCCTCAAGCGTCTGCTCGGGCATGGCGTGAGCTTCGTCTATGAACAAGACAACCTGTTTGTTGTCTGCCGAATATTCAACCAGGCGTTCTGTAATAGCTTTCAAAAGTCGGTGATGACCAACATCCTGATCGATTTCGATATTCAGCTCTTCAGCGAATGCTAGAAACAAGCCTTTGGGGCTCAGCACAGGATTAGGTATATAGGCTGTGATATAGCTTTCCTTGTCTTCCTCAAGCGTGTTCAGAACCTTTCGACAAAGCATGGTTTTACCCGTACCCACCTCGCCAACGATCTTGATAAAGCCTTCCGCATTAGCCAGGGACACCATAAGCATATTGTATGCCTTGTGGTAACTCGCCATATTCAGGAAGAATTGTGTGTTTGGTGTAAGAGAAAATGGAAGCTCTCTTAAACCAAAGTGCTGCAAATACATGACTATTCTCTACTTATGCCTTCACTAGTTATTAGCAAATGGGTCAATGGCCCGATTGATTTCACGAAAACGCTCATTGCTCTCTTGTATTACTTTGCTGTCACCTTCCCTGTTTGCAATGATGGGTTTAAGCAAAATGATGAACTCGCTCTTAACGGATTGGGTCTGCCTCTGTTCAAGCACATCACCAACAACTGGAATATTAGACACGCCAGGAATCCCAGCCGTTTCATTAGAATTCCGTTCAAATGCCATTCCGCCCAGCACTACGATCTTGCCGTTATCCGCTTTAATTACACTATCAATTTCTCGCGTTGTGGTGCGGGGCAATGGAACAACCTGGCCTGCAATACTCTTGGACTGTTCTTCTACTGCTGAAATAATTGGATGCACGTGCAATGTGATATCACCTTCTGAAGATATCTGCGGCGTAATATCCATGGAGATTCCTGAGAAGAACTGCTCGAGATTGTTCTCATTATTGGTAGTTGTGTTCTCCCCGGCAGCGACGGTAGTGGAATCTGCTTGGGTCTGGAAGAATTCGTTATCGCCATCCTGAAAAACAGCCTTCTGATTGTTCAACACTCTCAACTGCGGGCTAGAAATGACCTGCGTAGTGCCTCTGGTCTCCAATAAGTTAAAGACTGCATCAAAATCAGTGAAGTTAGTGCTAATTTGCAATGGATTACCAATACTATCGATAGCTCCAACTCCATTTAAAAATTGTCCCGCCACAGTATTGTCGCTACCCAGCAATCCTTCCGCCGTCCCCAGAAATTCACCACTTCCAGTCACAACATTGTTCGCCTGCGGCCCGAACGTATTAAAGTCCAACGCGTACTGGTGGCCTTTGTTCAGAATCACTTCCAAAAACTGAATTTGAATGATTACTTCTCTTCTTAGTGACTCTTGAGCAGCGGTTATGAACTGATCTATACGATCTAGTTCCTGGGGAAATGCTGTCACTATCACGATTCCCGTAAGTGGCTGAACCAATACACTCTTTCCTTCATCAGTCACAGTTGACTGGTTGCGCGCGCCTGCGCCCCCAAATCCTGCAAACCCGCCGAACCCGCCGCCAAGCCCCCCTGCTGCGCCTCCTCCGCCTCCGCCTGATTCAACGCCAATTAAATTAGTTATCGCAGTTTCCAGATCGGACCAGAAATCGGTACTCGTTGAAGTCGTAATTTGTCCTCCAGCTGCACCGCCGACTCCACCCAAGCCGCCTAAGCCTCCGCCGAGTCCCCCTCCTACTCCGCCAATACCGCCTAAGCCTCCAACGCCACCACCGATACCTCCAATGCCACCGCCAAAGCCTCCGATGCCACCTCCTAGCCCGCCAACGCCACCAATCCCACCTCCAAGCCCGCCGACACCACCTCCAGCAGCAGCACCGCCATTGGATACTTGCATGCTGGATGAGCCCTGGCGTTGTACATTTAGGTAGTCAATGTTCCACTGACGCGTTCTTAAGCCACCGGGACGAATAGTGAAAATATTTCCTCTGCGTGCAATATCCAGATTGTAGATTTCCGCCACTGTGTCCATAGCTTCTTCTACAGTAACGTTTGGTAGAGAGATATTGATGTTCACATCAACATCTGAACTTATTGCCACACCGTAATCTGTATCAGCTACCAGGGCATTGAAAAAGACATCTGCTGGCAAATTCGGAGAGCTGATATCTATCCTTTCTTCAATCGGAGTAAGCACACTTTCATCGAGCGATAAACCAGGAATCAGCTCGCCCAATAAATCAGATTCGTCTTCACTCAACTCTTCTTCTGGCGCCTGAATCTCAACAATGGCGTCATCAAGAGAAACCTGTATCTCCTCCAGGATTGCTGTGTCTGGTGTGCTGGCAGGACGCGTTGCACAGGCGCCGAGAAGCAACAGCAATGCAACTAGCCCAAATCGACTTCCGCTGCGTAACACTGAATTTCTAGTTAGTTGCTTCATTGTTTGTCTCCACACAAACTTACTGCGTTGCAGGACTCTTAATACTGTCGCCATAAATTGAAACGCGCCTTTCTTCGCCATTGATCGATAGAGTCACACTATTGCGATCTATCGCGACTACTGAGGCACCACCAACCGAGTCACCGATGGTCACTTGTTCGGAATTAACAATTGCCATTGGCGACGAGCCGCTGGCTCGAATAAAACTCACATCAAAACTTGTTGGAAGCACGTTGCGTATCATTGTCATTACGTCTTCACTAATTGACCCTTCACCAACTGGAACCAGAAAGAGAGGGCGCGTGGGGTCCATCAGTTCTTCGCCGTCAACTAAATCCGCATTGGCCGCATTACCCAACACAGCAAGCAAACCAACGACAAGTACTCGAGCAGAGTTCGCTTTAGACACCGATAAACCCCTGATCTGTACTCAACGTATGAATCTCGAGTGTTACACGAGCATTCGGCCATTCAAGCTGACTAAAGCTGATGGCATCCCAAAAAAAGCTGCCTGTAACATCTTCCAGAAATCGCAAGTAATTAAGCGTGCTGAAATAATCACCCTCAAACTCAATTACCAGGCCATGGGAATACACCTGACCAACTACTTCTTCTCTAGATACATCTTCGAAATTTATTGCTCCATCTTCTTCCAGCAACTCAGCTGCATTGGTACTGGCTTCTCTCAATGGCTGGGCATCTACATTCCTGAACGAAACCAAATCCAATCCGGACTGGCGCTCCAGCACAGTTCGTAGCAACTGGGTCATTTGATTCGGTGTGACCAAATCACCTGCGAGTGCCTGAATCTCTCCATCAAGTTCAGCTTGTTCTCTGCTAATCACCGCCAGCCGATCATTCGCAAATCGATTTGGATCTTCCTGGCTTTGCGCCAGCATCGTTTGATAGGCAGTCTGTTGACGACTGATCGAGTTTTCCAGACTCGCGATTTGTGACTGCAAACTAGCAATCTGCGCTCGCTTCGGATCGAAAGCGAGAGTCAGGTAAGTCATCACGATTCCGGCAATCAGTATTCCAAGTATCAGAATCTTTTCCGATTGCTTACGGGAATCGATGTTACTGATTAATGGATTCAGAAATTTGAGTAGTTGTTCATTCACGATTAGTCACCAGCTCAAATTCGAAAATCTGTCTATCACTGCTGTCTCTGGCTATAAATGAACTGAATTGTTGTGACCGCAGTGGACTCTGACCCATTTCTATATTGTCTACATAGCGCGGCACCATTGAAGAATCCAGTGCCTGTCCAACCATTCTCACGTTGCGTCCGCCGGTCGTGAAAGCGAATTCCGATATACTTATGCCGTCAAAGGCCGCACGGGACAGATCTTTAAAGTATTCTGAGAAACCATCCACGTTGCCTAGTTGGGTTTCACTTAGAAAATCCCGAATCTGAATACTTGATTCGAGGCGCAACTCGGCGAGTTCCAACCTGTCTGTTAACTCAGTGTTCTGGGAACGCCGTGCTAACTGTCCTTGCAGGTCATCTGTCCTCCGGGTCTCTTCCTGTAAGGTGATGCGAAGTTCCTCTACCTGACCTGACAAACTCCAGGCTCTGAAATAATCCACCGCAGAGATCAGGACCATAATCGCTACCACGCCAGCAGCGATCTGCCCCATCAACAAGGCGGTAACGGTATCCTTCTTGATCCTGAATTCAGGTAAATAGAGATTAATCTGCTGATTCATCAGGCAGCCTCCTCTGTAGGGGGTTGCTCTGGATCAGCTGGCGCTGGCGCCGGATCTGGTTTTGCTTCTTGCTTCTTTATACCTCTCATCGAGGCACCAATAGCATTAGCTCCAAGTTGTTGAAGCTCCGGTGTCAGGTCAATACCAGAATCTATATGGTCAGCAAGATTTAGTGACGTTACCTGGGCTGCCAGGGAATCGTTTAGCGCTGCCACCATCGCTTCAGTGTCCTGCTGACGTTGAGCAATGACAATGCGAGTAATCTGTCCCTTACTCATCTGGCTCTCGTAGTAGTCAAGAGACCGTTGAATCTCAAGAACCAGTTTGTCCTTGAGACTATCCCATTCCAGAGATTGCATTACTTCCGGATCCAGCTGAGTGTTGATACGACGACTGAGATAGAGGGCACCATCGTTGCTAATATTCATGGTGCTACCAGTGCGGCGCAGGTCCATGAAAGCTGCTCCGTTGCTGTCATCGATGAAGCAGCTGGATATGTTTTTCATGGCCAGCTCGGGGATGTCGATAATGGCCAATTCGAGATTAATACCGGAAATCAGTTCAGCTATCTGCTGGATACGAGTCTTGGCAGCCGCCACAACGTAAACCATATTGCGCCCGCGGTAAGCGTCATCGGGAACCGGAAATACATCGATCGCGGCGTCATCGATCTTCATGTCCAACAGATCTTTCACACTCCAGCGCACAGCAGCTCGCAGTTCCTCAGGTTCCACTTTGGGAGCTTCGATCAGATGCAAACTATATTCTTCGGGGCTAAGGACGTAACTGCACTGTTTGTCCTCAAGCTCCATGGCTTTCACCAAATCCGCGAGTTTGGCTTCCATGTCTTTCCTGCTTTCAACGTCTTCGACTCTGCAGTCCAACAAGTAAGGAGCCCCATCCCGCTTTTCCAGATGAACGACAGACAGCTTCCCAGGGACTGCGGAAATACCGACCCTGCCTTGCTGCTTTGTCTTTTTACCGAACAATTGCGCTAACATTTTCGTTCCGATGGTTCATCTAACGTATGCGATCCGTGACTCGTGGTCGCCAACTGCATGGACCCACTGCTCGAAAAATCCGTTTTCTTCGAGGGGACTGTATTTAGGTCCCGCGCGCGCAAGCGCGCGGAACTTAAGGAAAGCCCTTAAGGAATATCGTTTAAGCCATTAAATACTAAAACAAATAGTCGCAAGCTTCGGGATAAACTAGGGAAAGTATGGATACTAGCCCGGAGAACTGAAGACTGGTTCACAGGGCATGGGGTGAAGCTGGGAAAAAATCAGAATTGAAAGCCTGATTCTTGTACCCGGGGTTTACCCATTAATTTAAATTCCATCATATTTACGCTGTTCATATAAAATTATTCTGGATGTATAAATTTTGATCAAAATAGTGCTTTTTCAGCCTGAAATACCTCCAAATACGGGAAATATCATCCGTTTAGCTGCAAATACAGGTTCACAGCTACACCTGATTAAACCCTTTGGATTCCAGTTAAATGACAAGAAGATGCGCCGTGCAGGACTGGATTATCACGAATTTGCCGGCGTTAAGGTTCATCAGGACTGGAGCAGCTTCCGGAAAGTGGCGGGAGATGGACGTTTTCTGGGTTTGAGTACAAAAGGCACCGCCAACTACAGTGATTTTGCCTTCAGGAATGGAGATTATTTGATCTTTGGCCCTGAAACCCGGGGGTTGCCGGACCCCATCCGGGAAGAACTGGGCCCTGAGAATGTATTAAGAATTCCGATGATGCCAGACAGCCGCAGCCTGAATTTATCCAATGCGGCAGCTGTCGTGACCTATGAGGCCTGGCGGCAACTGGGGTTTGCCACCAGCAGCGATCTTTAGCTACTGCACCGATTCGCCAGCGTCTGCCGCACCACCCGCCTGAGCTTCCTGCTGTTTCTTCTGGGCATATAAAGCATCGAAGTTAATTGGCGAGAGCATTAGCGCTGGGAAGCTTCCCTTCACCACCAGGTTATCAATGGCTTCACGGGCGTATGGGAACAGGATGCTGGGGCATACAGTCGCCAGTATTTGTTCCAGCTGAGCATCTTCGAAGTCCTTCAAGGTATAAATCCCGGCCTGGTGAACTTCCACTACGAACGCCGGATTGTCCTCGATCTCAGCCTCAGCGGTTAGCGAAAGTACCACTTCGTAAACTTCGTCCTGCAATTTATTGCTGCGGGTTTTGATGTCGAAATTAATTTTTGGGTTCCACTGGGTCTGAAAAACCTGGGGGCTGCGCGGAGACTCAAAAGAGCAGTCTTTGAGGTAGATGCGCTGCAGCGCAAATTGCGGACCTTCCGGCTGCTGAGCGCCTCCGGTTACCGCGGATTCTTGTGACGTGTTGTCTTCTTCTGCCATGGGGTTTCCTATTGCAAGCGTGATTTAGATGTTTTGATGAAAAATGACTGTTCTGAAGCTTCTTGCTTCTTATTTGTTCTTGTTGGTCTTTGGTTTACCTGACTTGTTCTTGCCGCCTTTCTGCTTCTCAGCTTTTCCTTCTTTCTGTATCAAGGGCAGAGTTTGCGCCTTCCACTCGGTAATACCACCAGCCAGTCTGTACACCTGTGAAAAGCCATCTTCCTGCAGAAATTTTGCAGCTTCTGGCGAATGCTGACCCATTTTGCACACCACGATTACGGGCTTGTCCTTATGCTTCTTAAGTTCCGTAAGCCTCTGTTTAAGCTTGGCTACCGGGATATTTATGGCATCAACGATATGGCCGGCTTCGAATTCCTTCTTCTCGCGAATATCCAGCACAATGCCTTCTTCCCGGTTAATCAGCATTACCGCCTGCTGAGGACCTACTGAAGAACTACCTGTACGTTGCTGGTGGTAAAAAATCGCGCCAACCGTCACCAGCCACATGCTGGAGAGAATCAGGTGGTTCCCGATGAATTCTACAAATTGAGCCATTCGAAAATTGAGCGGCTTTAGAGCCGGTGGTCCTGTCAAAAAGGCAGCAAGTATACACGTGTCACTGGCAGTAAAGAAGCTGGGCCAGAAGCCAGACGAGGACTTGCTGCTCGCACTTCAGCGAGCTTTTTTGGATAATAGCCACTCCCCGATGAAATAAATTTCATCGCAATCGTTTTAGAGATTTCAGACCATTCATGAGCCAGAAAAACACTGCCCTATTGCTAATTCTTGATGGGTGGGGCCATCGCGAAGAATCCCACAGTAATGCCATTCATGCTGCGAATACACCCGCCTGGGATCGCTTGTGGGAACAACAGTCCCATACCCTCATAGAGACCTCCGGGCGAGCCGTTGGCTTGCCGCCAGGGCAAATGGGGAATTCTGAAGTGGGGCATATGAACCTGGGTGCGGGGCGGGTTGTCTATCAAAGCCTGACCCGAATCGACAAGGCGATCGAAGACAGGAGCTTCTTTGAGAACCCGGCTCTGTGTAGCGCAGTGGACAAGGCTGTCAGCAACAACGCAGCTGTTCATGTCTTTGGCCTGCTTTCTCCCGGCGGAATCCACAGCCATGAGGATCAAATCATGGCGAGTCTTGAACTAGCGGTGGCGAGGGGTGCTGAACAAATTTTCCTGCATGCATTTCTGGACGGCAGAGATACTCCGCCAAGAAGCGCCGCCGAATCCCTGCAGCGAGCCGCGAATTATTTGCGAGAAAGTGGACGTGGCCGCGTCGCCTCAATCTGTGGTCGATTCTATGCCATGGACAGAGACAATCGCTGGGACCGTCTGCAACCTGCTTATGATGTGCTTACCGAAGCGAAAGCAGAGTTCATATTCCCCGATGTAAATAGTGCATTGCAGGCCGCCTATGCCCGGGATGAGGATGACGAATTCGCGCAAGCCACGGTCATTCGTGATGACAATGAAAGGGAAGTTAGAGTCGACGATGGCGATATCGTGTTGTTTATGAACTTCCGCGCCGATCGCGCCCGACAACTTACCCGCGCATTCGTTGATTCTGGTTTCGACGGCTTTGAAAGAAGCACAATTCCGCAGCTTGCTGACTTCGTCATGCTGACCGAGTATGCGGCAGATATCGATACCAGTTGCGCCTTCCCACCAGAAGAACTACACAATGTCCTGGGTGAATACCTTGCCAGCCTGAACAAGACTCAATTGAGAATTGCGGAAACTGAAAAATATGCGCACGTGACATTCTTCTTTAATGGCGGCAGGGAAGAACCTTTCACACTGGAAGATCGCACCCTGATCCCCTCTCCCAAAGTAAAGACTTATGACCTCAAACCCGAGATGTCCGCATATGAAGTAACCGACGCCCTGGTGGAAGCGATAAAGTCCGGCAAGTACGACGCTATTATTTGCAACTACGCCAACGGTGACATGGTAGGACATACCGGAGATTTTGCTGCCTCGGTAAAAGCGGTTGAAGTCGTAGATGAATGCCTGGACCGAATAGTGGAAGCTGTGGAATCGATTGATGGCAGCCTTCTGGTCACGGCCGACCACGGTAATGTTGAGCAGATGCTGGATGGAGAGACCGGCCAGCCTCTGACCTCCCACACCAACGGTCCGGTTCCGCTGGTGTACGTTGGCAACATAGCGATGGAATTCTCCAGTAATGGCAGTCTGTGTGATATCGCTCCTACTTTGCTGACCTTAATGAACCTGCCTGTACCAGAAGAAATGACAGGGAAAGTACTATTGGCTCCAACAGATGACAGGGCTGTATCCAATCTCAACTAGAAGCGTCAGGTCTCACATATGAGGAATTGGCTGACTTTCTCATTGTTGCTTGGCTCCTCGCTCACCCTCAGCGCCGAAAACCAGGATCAGCAGGCGGCCCAACAACAACTGGAAGCTGTTGGGGCCGCGATAACTGAAATAGAAGACTGGTTGAGCGACGCTAATCAACGCCTCAGCAACGAACAGTCCCAACTGCGTGATTCAGAGCTGGCGTACTCTGTCGCCCGTGATGCAGTAGATTCTCTGCAGTCAGAGATTAGTTCACTTCAGGCTGAATCAGATTCGCTAAATGCGAAACAAAGTGAATTGATTACCAGCAAAGAAGAACAGGAGGCTTCACTTGCCACGCTCTTGCGTGCAGCGTACATCGCCGGCGACAGACAATATCTCAAGCTATTACTCAATGGAGAGGATATTGGCGAGGGGCGCCGCATGCTTAATTACGCCAGGTGGCTCTCTGAATTCCAGCTTACTCAGATTGAACAGTACGAAACGACACTCGAAGGTCTGACTGAAAACCAACGACGTCTGCAACAGAACGTAGATCAGCTTAATTCTCAGCTTCAGGAACTTGAACGTGAGCGCAGCAACCTCGAGGAGATTCATACTTCCAGGTCGGCTGCTCTGATAGCACTGAAATCTTCTATTTCTCAACAGAATTCTGAACTTGAGCAACTGCAGATTGATCGTGCTGAGCTAACTTCCCTTCTGGAAGAAATAGCCCGTGCCATGGAAGGCATTCGGTCTTTTGCCGATGTTCCGCCTTTTGTGGAACAACGGGGTGAACTTGCCCCTCCGGTTGACGGTGAAGTATTGAGTCGTTTCGGTGAGAGTTACGGCGGTGGCAGCCTTAGTCGCCAGGGAATCCTGCTGGGAGCTGAAACCGGCACCCCCGTGCATGCAATTCATGGCGGACAGGTAGTGTTTGCGAACTGGTTCCGCGGGCTGGGCCTGCTGGTAGTGGTAGATCACGGAGAAGGTTATGTGAGTCTTTACGGGGGCAATGAAGCCCTTGCAGTGGCGGCAGGCGACTGGATAGATTCCAGAACCATCATCGCCACGTCTGGAATTGGTTCTGGTAATCGGCCCGGCGTCTATTTTGAGATAAGACTGGATGGGCAAGCCCAGAACCCTGAAAACTGGCTCACACGCTAGAATTCCTGCCCTATTGAGCTAATTCGCCTGATTCAGGGGTCATTATAAAGAGTAAGTAGGCTGTGAATTTGCCAATTCCGGCATAAACTGAAAGTATTGTGACCTTCGTAAGAAATAGGAACACTCCTTATTTCCCGGCAACAGGTTTTTTTATGACATTTATGAAACGCCTCTGGCGCAACGGTAACTATCGACAACTGGCACTGATACTGGGCTTCGGCCTGCTGCTTAGCAGTGGCGCCAGCGGCCAATCTTCGCAAACTGCCACATTGCCTCTTCCAATAGATGAGGTGCGTATGTTCACCGAGGCACTGGACAGGATTCGCATGGCCTATGTGGAAGAGATAGATGATAAGACCCTGTTGGAAAATGCCATCAAAGGAATGCTCTCAGGTCTGGATCCACACTCTGCCTATCTTGCCGGAAATGACTACGATGTGTTGCAGGAGACAACCACCGGAGAATTCGGTGGTCTTGGCATCGAAGTGGGTAGAGAAAATGGCTACATAAAAGTCATTAGTCCAATTGACGACACACCGGCTGATCGCGCTGGCATAGAAGCGGGTGATTTAATCATTCAGATAGATGGCAAACCATTGCGTCAACTCACTCCGGAAGAAGCTGCCAATATGATGCGCGGCGAGCCTGGCACTGAGGTAACAGTTACTGTGTCCCGAACCGGTACTGAGCCGTTCGATCTCACGATCGTACGTGAGGTCATTGCCATCAATAGTGTTCGTAGCATGATGCTGGAACCAGGTTATGCCTATGTGCGAATTGCACAATTTCGAGTCAACACCGGCGAAGAACTGGAGAAAGAAATCCTGGAGCTCTACGAAGAACATGATGATTTAAAAGGCATGGTACTGGATTTAAGAAACAATCCAGGCGGAGTTTTACAATCCTCGGTAAGGGTTGTAGACAGTTTTCTTGATCAGGGGCGCATCGTCTATACCGAAGGTCGCCTCGAAGGTAACAACATGGAATTTTCAGCCACTATAAATACAGTGGCGCCAGAAATTCCTCTCGTTGTATTGGTTAACAATGGTTCCGCCTCTGCATCGGAAATCGTAGCGGGTGCTCTGCAAGACCATGGGCGTGCCATCATTATGGGTACGCAAAGCTTTGGCAAAGGGTCTGTGCAAACAGTACTACCTCTGGATGATACTCGCGCCATAAAGTTAACGACTTCTTTGTATTTCACTCCAAGCGGCAGATCCATTCAGGCCCAGGGCATTACACCCGACATCATTGTTGATGATGCTTTTGTAACGCGCCGGTCTCGGTCTTTCAGTCAGGTCAACGAAGCGGACCTTCCTGGCCGACTGGATAACGGTAATGGCGAAGAAGTTGTAGAGACTGACGAAGAAATGGCCGAAGCACTGATTTCCGCTGAAGAAGTATTGGTAACCGATTACCCACTGAATGAAGCGTTAAATGTGCTTAAGGGCATTAACGCATTCAAGCCAGCTCAACGCAGTACGTCCGGTTCATTTGCTCAACGCACTAATTTCTGAGTTATAAACGGACTTCAATTCCCCGGGAAGCCATATGCTCTTTGGCTTCCTGGATAGAATACTCCCGAAAATGAAAGATGCTTGCAGCCAACACGGCATCCGCTTCTCCTTCCAATACACCTTCAGCGAGATGCTCAAGATTACCCACTCCACCGGAAGCGATGATAGGTACTTGTACGGCATTGCTCACCGCTTTATTAAGTGCCAGATCGAATCCTATTTTTGTACCATCGCGATCCATACTGGTTAGTAAAATTTCACCGGCGCCGTATTCAACCATGCGCTTTACCCACTCAATTGCATCCAGGCCGGTTGGATTGCGACCACCATGGGTAAAGATCTCCCAGCGTAAGTCTTCCCCTTCTGCAGACACTTGCTTGGCATCGACGGCCACTACAATGCACTGAGAACCAAACCTCTCTGCCGCTTCTCGCACGAAATCAGGGTTTTTTACCGCGGCCGTATTGATAGCCACTTTGTCAGCACCAGCGTTGAGCATGGTACGAATGTCTTCGAGGGTTCGGATTCCGCCACCTACTGTGAGAGGGATAAACACCTGACCAGCAATGGCACGAACCGTATCTACCGTAGTTTCTCTTTCCTCATGGCTGGCGGTTATATCGAGAAAGGTAATTTCATCGGCGCCTGCGTCGCAGTAGCGCCTGGCCACTTCCACCGGATCGCCAGCGTCGCGGATATCAACAAATTTGACCCCCTTTACGACACGGCCGTTTTCACAGTCCAAACAAGGAATGATTCTTTTTGCCAAACCCATAATCAGAATCTCTGATTCAATACTAAAAAATCGCTACATGTAAAAACTAACTATAGAAATTAAGCGGTTTGCTGGAGTGCGAAGAGCGAGGCAAAATTGTTTTCTGGTGCGGGAGTTTACAAACAGTAAATGACCAAACCTGAAAATGATTTTAACGAAGCTATTCGTGCTCCAGCGAAGTGCGCCCTAGTCTCCCGAATCGCAATATGTCTGCGCCTCTGCAAGATCCAAACGATTGTCGTAAATAGCACGACCCGTTATAACGCCCATAATTCCTGCACCGGTCGTAGTCTTGCAGGCCGCTTTCAGGTCGACGATATCCGCCAACTTGGCCACCCCACCCGAAGCAATAATAGGGATACTGGACTGCTCAGCCAGCTCGACAGTCGCATCAATGTTTACGCCCTGCATCATCCCGTCACGGGAAATATCGGTATAGACTATCGCAACCACGCCCATGCCAGTGAATCGATTTACAACGTCGACAGCTTTCAGTTCAGACACATCAGCCCACCCTTCGGTGGCCACCTTGCCATCAACGGCATCCAGTCCAACGATAACTTTACCGGGAAAGGCTTCACAAGCTGACTTCACGAATTCAGGATCTTTGACCGCCTGAGTTCCGATTATCAGATAGCTTACGCCCGCATCTACGTAAAATTGTGCAGCTTCCAGATTTCGTATGCCACCACCAATCTGAATTGGCAACTCTGGAAATTCTTTTGCTATGGCGGCGACAATCTCGCCATTAACCGGTGTTCCGGCAAAGGCACCATTGAGATCAACGATATGCAGCCTGCGTGCTCCTTTTTCTACCCAGTGAGACGCCTGCTCAAGGGGATTGTCCGAAAAAACAGTGGTGTCATCCATTCGCCCCTGACGCAGGCGAACACATTGGCCATCTTTTAAATCAATTGCAGGAATTACTAACATTGCTTATCTGGAACCGTCCCAAGTTAGGAAATTTTTCAGGAGTGTGAGCCCGGCTGTCTGACTCTTCTCGGGATGAAACTGCGTGGCAAAGATATTATCGCTGGCCAGTGTGGCTGAAAAATCTACACCATAATGAGTTGAACCAGTTTCCATGTCACTATCTTCTGCCTGCACATAATAGCTGTGGACAAAATAGAAGCGGCTGTTATCTGGCACGCCATTCCACAAAGGATGATCCTGCGTCTGTCTGACTTCATTCCATCCCATGTGAGGCACTTTTAAGCGCTGGCCGTCTTCCACGAGCCCGTCGCCGAAGTATTTCACTCTGCCCTGCATGAAGCCCAGGCATTCTACGCCTCCATTCTCTTCACTGCTTTCCATCAGTGCTTGCATGCCCACACAAATCGCCAGTACCGGTTTGCTCTTCATGGCGTCAGCCACCATTTCACCTACATTCAGGCGATGAATCTCCGCCATGCAGTCCCGAATGGCCCCCACGCCAGGAAAGATCACACGATCAGCTGCAGCGATAATTGCCGGATCAGGTGTAACTGCCACCTGGGTTTCCTGCCCAAGCTCCTTGCCAACATGCTCCACCGCCTTGGCAACGGAGTGGAGATTGCCCATGCCGTAATCGATTACTGCAACTTTATTCATCTGGCTCAATATGCAGAGGGGAAACTAGAGAGTGCCTTTCGTGGAGGGGATTACGCCAGACTGACGAGGATCAAGCTCGACAGCAACGCGTAATGCACATCCAAAAGCCTTAAAGATCGTTTCGATCTGATGATGTGCATTCTTGCCACGGATATTATCGATGTGCAGGGTTACCATCGCATGATTGACAAAACCCTGGAAAAATTCGTGAAACAGGTCCACATCAAAATTGCCGACCGTGCCTTTGGCAAATTGCACGTGATAGTCAAGACCTGGCCGACCTGAGAAATCAATGACGACACGAGACAGGGCTTCATCAAGTGGCACATAAGCGTGCCCATAGCGACGAATACCAGTCTTGTCCAGGGCCTTGTTAATTGCCTGACCTAGTGTGATGCCAATATCTTCCACGGTATGGTGGGCATCGATCTCTAGGTCGCCCTGCGCCTTGATTGATAAATCGACCAATCCATGTCGAGCGATCTGGTCCAGCATGTGATCGAGGAAAGGCAATCCGGTTTCAACCTCAAGCTGGCCGCTGCCATCGAGATTAACCGAGATAGTGATTTGGGTTTCCTTGGTGTTGCGCTCGACAGTGGCCTGTCGGGAATTTGGAGCCGGGGCGCTCATGGATCAGCCTGTATTTCGAAAAGGCGCATTATAATGCTGCCCCGGCTGGAGTAAAAGGCGCTATCGTGCATGAATTGGGTGGTTCCGGTAAACTATAGGCAGGTTAGTTAGTTTTTCTGCCTGCTGCCGGTCACCCTCAGCGAAGCCTAGAAATTTCTATAGTCTATACATAGTCCAGATAATACAGCCCAGATATGAAGAACTTCTTCAAAGCCCTGTTCGTTTTGCTTGTTCTGTTGGTAGTCAGCGGCGTCATTCTGCTTTCCCAGGTAAATTCGGAGACCAATAAGCGGGCTATACAGGATGCTGCCAGAGAAGCTACTGGCTACGATCTCATCATTGGCGGCGATTTATCGCTGGATCTGTTTCCCAGCATTGGGCTATCGCTAAGTGACATCAGGGTCAGAAATCCGGCCTATCCACAGGAACTGGCTTCAGCGTCGAGTGCTGTCCTGAAAGTGGATCTAGTCTCCCTATTGAGCGGAACCATCATCGTGCAGGAAATATCAGCCGAGAATTTCCATGCCAATTACTTCGTCCAGGCTGATGGAAGCAGTATCTGGACCGTGGAACAATCGGGTGTGGGGACTGCACCCCAGCAATCTGTTACAACAGGTCCTTCCTCGAACGAAGATCCAATCAGTGATTTCTCTATAGACAGACTACGAATCGCGAACGCCAGCATAGATATCCAGGACCAGGCTCAGGGTTTGCGTTACCGCATCGACAATCTGAATCTTGATTCCAGCGACACCAACCTCGCGGGCAGGCCCTTCAGCATAGATTTGCAGTTTGACTATGAGAATAACGGTATGTCGGCCCCCATACCGATGAATTTTCACGCGGATGTAACCAGCGACATGGCCGCAGGTGATGTAAACCTCAGCAATGTCCGTATCGCGATCACACCAATGTTACTCGAGGGTACTATTTCCCTTGCCAGCCTTAATGACTCGCCGACTCTGGAAGCCAACTTCTCGGCCTCCCCGTTTGATGTGCTTGGCCTTCTGGAGTCCCTCGCTTTACGTGAGCCAGATACTGCATTCAATCTGGCACTGAACAACAATCGCCAACTGAGTTTTGACCTTGAGATTGAAGGTAACAGGCAACAACTGTCGATGCCAAAGCTGGACATGAACTTTGCTGGCACCGCCATAACAGCCGACGCCAACGTGCGTTTCGCCACGGAATTGTCTCCGACCAATGTTAGTTACAACGTTATTGCAGGCGACATTGATCTTTCACCGCTATTTCCTGAGCCAGCCGCCCCTTCAACCGAAGACGAAAGCGAACCAGCTAATGAGTCAGAAAACGAAGCTCCTGCAAACAACCCCGCACAATATCAACCGGAGACCAAGATCCCAGCCGAGTTAATCCGGTCTCTCAGTCTGTTAGGATCAGTTACAGTCGATTCGATAACAGCAAATGATATGCGGTTGGACAACGTCAGCCTGTTTACCAATGTTGAGGATGGCGTATTTGATGTCGAGATAACCCCTGTTGAAATTTTTGAAGGCAATGTACAAGGCACGCTTCGAATTGATGCGCGAAACTCAACACCAGAGCTTCTGATTTCTGCCACAACACAGGATCTTAATTTAGTAGACCTGGCACCTTCAGTATCCCGGTTCAGTACAGTAACTGGATACCTGCAGGCTGAATCTAATTACACAGCACTGGGTCTCACAATGTCTGAGCTTCTGGACTCTATTTCAGGTAACACAGCTTTCAGTGTGACCGAAAACTCTGTGGACATAGGCGTCATTAAGCAGGTCTTCACTGCCATCGCCGCACTGAGCCCCAGAGGCGAGGCCATTCAGCAGTGGCCTGATGTCATCCGATTTAATGCCATGAGTGGCTATTGGCTGGTCAACGATGGCCTCGACAGCGACCAGGAACTCAAGTTGCGCATGGACAATTTTGACATCAGCGGCAACGGTGGACTGGATTTGGATGCAGGAAGTTTCGACTACGATCTGCTCTTTACTGTTCTGGGCGAGCCGTTTACTCAGACGATTCCCATTAATGAACTTTACCATGATGTGCCCTGGCCGGTAGATTGCAGCGCCGCTTTCAGCGATCAGGTAAATCGCTACTGTCGGCCAGACTTCACCCGCGTGCGGGAAATCTTCGCGCAGATTGGTACCAACGCCGTACGCAACAGATTGCAGGAAGTCATTACCGACCAGCTCCCCAACGAATTACAGGACTCGGCACGGGGCCTTCTGCGCAGCATCTTTAACTAGCTCCTTCCATACAGACTTGTACTATCAATCACCATGAAGATTCGGTTTATTAAACATTCCGACGAAGAACATAGCGTGCAGATCGTGCGGCACGATGGCAGCAAAGATGAAGTGCGATTGAATAGTCGCAGCTTCCTGCGCCACGATTTAGCCCATTTAGCGGCCGAACAATGCGTGGGCCTGGATGATGGATTCTGGGGGCAAGTAGCGAAAGGCGCTCCATTGAATGGTGAAGGTATGGGAGGCGCCACTATTCAACTGGCAGAAACACTGGCAGGCCCTGTTCAGACTCTGATGCGTATCGATGCGCCGCCAGCAAGATATATCGCCACCTTGAGTCACCTGCTACCGGACAGAGATTGCGGTGATCTGGGAATTGCTGTTCATGAAAAGGCCAGACAACTACAAGGCCATTGGCGCGCCACTCACTATGGCGAATCCATGGAGATTGAGTGGCAACTCAATGAGCAATCCAGCTGAAGCGAATCCCGACTTTGCCAGGCAGGTTCTGGCCTGGTTCAACAACAATGGACGCAAGGACCTGCCCTGGCAACGAGACCCAACACCCTACCGGGTATGGGTTTCTGAGATCATGTTGCAACAGACCCAGGTGGGCACGGTCATTGATTACTACACGCGATTTATGGCGAAGTTCCCCGATGTGGAGTCATTGGCCAGCGCCAGTATCGACCAGGTGCTTCATTTGTGGACGGGCCTGGGCTACTACGCAAGAGCGCGGAATTTGCACAAAGCTGCAATCACTGTAGCCAACGAGTTCGACGGCGAGTTTCCTGCAGACGTCGAAGCCCTCGAATTATTGCCAGGTATCGGTCGTTCAACAGCAGGCGCCATTGCCGCCCTGGCGATGAATATTCGAGCACCCATACTGGATGGCAACGTCAAACGGGTGCTTACCCGCTACCACGGTATCGAAGGCTGGCCTGAGCAATCTGCCATCAAAACCCGATTGTGGACAATTGCAGAAGCACATACACCTGGGAAAAACGTCGCCGCCTATACCCAGGCAATGATGGATCTGGGCGCGACAGTCTGCAGACGATCCAGTCCCGAATGCCTTCACTGTCCTCTGACTAAAGACTGTGTTTCATATAAAGAAGGGAGACAAGGTGACATTCCGGGCAAGAAACCCAAAAAGACATTACCGGTAAAGACTGTGTTGATGTTTATTCTGAGAAACCAGAAAGGTTCAGTCCTGCTGGAAAAACGCCCATCGAACGGCATCTGGGGTGGCCTGCATTCTCTGCCGGAAAGCGAAAAAGTGCATGATCACTATTCGCTGAGCGGACTGACCTTCGACGAATCAGACTGCGAGAGTTTGCCATCCATACGCCATACTTTTTCACACTATCACCTGGATATCACTCCTGTTCAGGTCAATAAATGGGAGCTGAAGCCCACGGTGGCTGATTCTGACCAGTGGCTCTGGTACCCTTTGGATGATAGCGCGGAAGTCGGCCTGGCAGCCCCGGTAAAGAAATTACTGTCCCGCCTCAGTTAGCAGGAGAACCCCCGATGGCACGCATGGTGCACTGCAAGAAGTACGACAAGGAACTACCCGGACTACCGGTACCCCCCTACCCCGGCCCCAAAGGCCAGGAAATCTATGAAACCGTCTCCCAGCAAGCCTGGCAGGAATGGCTTTCCCAACAAACCATGTTGATCAATGAAAAACAGCTGAACCTGATGAATCCCGAGTCACGGGACTACCTGCAGCAGGAAATGGAAAAGTTCATGAACAACGAGGCCCACGACGTGGCAGAAGGCTACGTCCCACCGGAGGAGTAGTCCCGCCCAAGCCTTGACTAATCAAGGCCCTGAAGGTTTAATACGCGGCTCGCGAAAGTGGCGACTCCCAGAATCCATCGCAGATTTTGAGCGTCACGAGCGAAGGGAAGACGAGGCAAAAGCCAAATCGAAAGAAGGAGCTTACGTTAGTAAGTGACTGAATGAGATCTTGGGTTTTAACGAAGTATTCCCGAGCGCAGTAGTTCAAAAAGCCCAGGTAGCTCAGTTGGGTGTAACCAAGCGTTTATGAAGCGACAGCTTCATGCTTGGTGGAACGACAGCAATCTATGATTGCTGGCTGGAATGAGCAGAGCAATGCGCAGCATTGCCAATAAGTGCAGGACGCACGAACTAGTTAAGCACTTCTTAACGCCCAGGTAGCTCAGTCGGTAGAGCAGAGGACTGAAAATCCTCGTGTCGGTGGTTCGATTCCGCCCCTGGGCACCATCTCCCCCATACTTACAAGCACTGAACCTGACGCGTAGACAGCTCATCTCTCAAGAGCATCTGTTGATAGACTCAATCGAAGGGAAACCTGCGATCCTATCCACCACAAAAATACTGCGGTTTTGCTCTGACCCCATTTACAAATGCCGATTAAAAAATTGTTGTTACCAAGGTCGGCCGGGGCTAGCTTGTTCTATATATGTACCTCCATCAATTTCCGCAACGGGTACCGCACCTCCTTGCCCTTCAAGAGTCACATTAAATCCATATATAGTTGTGCCAGAATCTTTTACTTCAATGTCACTGCTAATTGTAGAGTTCTCAACATACACTCTCGAACCGTTGTAAGCCGCCAGTAACAGGAGTGAAGAGTTGTATATTTCCAGACCAGAGGGGTATCCATCTCCACTTCCAAAATTACGAATATCCACGAGATTAGAATCTCGAACGGTCAGATTGGCGCGTCCGTTTACCACTGGCCAAGCTCCTTGGAGGCGTGAATTCTGCAATCTCAGCGAAGAATTATTGCATTCTGTAAGATTCCAAATGTGATTGGAATATAGCACTCCCTCCTCATTACCCGGATCACCGAGACCAATTAGTTCGCAGGATACCGCTTCATTTTCTGCAGATTGAACAATCCATCCTAAACTAAATCCACTCGGTGTATCATGAAGCGTGGCATGTGCTCCTGGGAAAATAGTGATATCTCGTTCGAAAATATAACTATCGCTCATAGAGATATTAGAGTTCGGCCACATTCCATTCATATTCCAATCCAGCCACTCAAGTTTTTCCGGAAAAACTATATGATGTTCACCTGGAGTCATAAATAACTCCAACCACACATGATGAGCATCGCTTATTGATACATTGGCGCTATTGACGTCTTCAAACAAAGTCATGCGAACACTCGAAAAATTCCTAGCAGTATAATTCACACTGCCGCGCATTGCAGTCCATGGGTCACCAACATAGTTGTCTAGCAAAATGGTTGAGCCACTTTCATAGTCCCAATTAACCCAGAACGGATTGCTGTTTAGGGCTAATGAGTTTGTTACATCTAAAGTTCCCCCATCTAGTATTTTAAGTCGTGTCTGTTGATGTTGAGACTGGTCCCAAAGCAATAGTGAGTCACGTACTAATAGAGTCCCTTGAACTTCAATAGGTCCGCGAGCAGTTGGTCGTATCCAGACAATTTGATTATTGAACTCTATAGTTTCACCAGCATTTACCCGAAATGTCTGATCGATAACAACTTGCTCTCGAGAGTCTTCCGGAGCTGGCACGTATCCCCCGCGGTTAAGATCCCATTGAGGCGCATTTGGCAAGGTAGCAATGAACGCAAACGGAGATTGACCTTCATAAATTGCTCGCGGATCATTTGGGTCACTGGCGTTGTCAAGTGTGTCGCGTGAAACTGGTCCATTTGCGTCAATCGCCCACATATTTACATTATTTATACAGATTTCAGTGCCCGGCGCAGCCCCTATACCAGAAACGCCAGCGGTGTTATATGCAATCGACTTATCAATCGTTGCTTCTACCATTAGTGAGTCGTCAAGATACATTTTGAGATCATTCTCAAAAACTTCGGCACGTAATTTAATCCATTGGTTGGTTGCAGCGTTTATCGACACTCCAGGAAAATCAGTACCGGGAGGGTAATGGCTAAAATCCAGAAAATTCAAGTTATACAGTGACGCTCGAAAGCCAGAACCATCACTAGAATCCATGCGTAAGTAGAACTCGAAACCTTCACCATCATTTAGTTGTTTTATGTCAGCTTCAATTGCGTAGTTCTCCCAAGAATTCTGCCCAAAATTTATAGTCGCCCAGCCAGTTGTGTCTGAATTACAAATCAAATTATCTTCAGATTCGTTAACAGCCATCCAACGACTATCGTAACTAATAGGAGCTATATCGTTATCGAATGTTGCACTGATAACCAAGGCATCGTTACGAGCTACGTTACCTGTAACTTCTGAAACTAAATCAACACTGGCTGTTTGAAGCAAGACTGGATCAGTCGACAACAGATCCATGGCGACATCGTAGTGGGCCCCGTCTACTTCTAAATTCGGAATAAATAATCGACTATTGGCAAATGTGCTTGGTTGGGTTGCTGCAGCGGAAGACAGCAGTATTGCCTGAGACAGTTGAAATTGACTGGGGTTTTGAGTGTCAGTGATATCGACATCTTCATTTGTTGCCAAGAGGTCTATAAGGTAGCTTTCACTACCGAACACTAAAACAGGGATATGAAGATTTCTTCCATCAATACTAGCTGATTGGGCAAATGATTGAGACCACTCTGAATGCAAACCAAATATTAGTAAGATAAGAAGCAAATAAATCAACTTTTTGTGAATTTCTCGCACTGATTGCATTGCACATCTCCTAGAGGGATGGGACTAACTACCTTACCTTATAGCTGCAACTTTAGGGAAGTTGGACTTCTTATTCTAAGCATTAAGAGCAGTGGGCAAATACCGCACAGAATTGATTCTTTTGTAAAAGGGTTCAGAGTAAAAATACGGTAATTTTAAAATAATCTCGTGATGAATCTATAGCACACTTCTTAGCACACACTGGTTTCGCACTTACAACGTGTTGATATAATTAAAGAATTGGTAAATAAATCTGCTGAAAATCCTCGTGTCGGTGGTTCGAACCCCAACGCACACCTTTGATATCCAGTGCTTGTGTATTCTCGGCGGTGGTGAATTTCCGACTATAGCTCCCGGCACAATCTCATTCGGATACCAAATCACACCTATTGATTGGGAATGACAGCCACAGCCTCTACTTCAACGAGAAACGCAGGGCGCACTAGGCCGGACACTCCCACCAGAGTGGAAGCGGGAGGCGGATTATCGCTAGAGAAATGCCGGCTGCGCACTTCGCTGTATTGGGCAACTTTGTCTCCGTCGATATCCACAATAAAACCGTTTAGCTTAATCACATCGACCAAGGTAGCTCCTGCTGCGGCCAGTTGCGTGGTCATATTTGTAAAGACAGCATCTACCTGCTCTGCGAAAGAGTCTGGTATCCGGTCGTCTTTGAAGCCTACCTGACCAGAGACATAGATTGTTCTAACAGCTCCATTATTGACCGTAACAACATGAGAGTAGGTTTGGGTCGAATTTATAAATTCCTTTTTCACCTCGGCAGCGATTCCTGCATTGCTGACTAAGCATAGAATCAACAATCCTAATGATTGAGATATTTGGTATGCAAATTTATGAAGTTTGTCTGTTCTCATCTTTCTTTTCCCATGATTGTCGGATTACTTCAGAAATGTCGAAAATTGATGGCGGAGCAAAATCGAAGGGGTTAAAGTAGTTTGAGCCGGCTTTATAGCACATTTCTTAGCACACTCTGAATTCGAGCTTTCAACACACTGATCTAGTTAGAGAATCGGCCAGCACGTCCACTGAAAATCCTCGTGTCGGTGGTTCGAAGTCCGACGTGCATCATTCAAGATAATTGCCTGTGAGCTCTCGGCGACTGAGAATTACCAACAATCGTTCCCCTGGGGCACCATCTCTTATTCATGCATCTCAGAATGGCAATATTCACAATTTTAGATCGCTAGGTTGTGAGTGATCGCAAGATTCCTAACAGATTAAAAGCGCTGTTTTCGATACGTGTAAGAATTCTCAGTTCCCCTTTTTGTAATACATCAAGATTTCAATCGTATAAACCCATAGAACCTTTCATAGATTAACTGAATAGGGATTATTTTTGTAATGGTGCGAACTTGGAAGCAATATAACTATCTGCCAGCTCTTGTTTGTTTTTTGATGCTATTCGCCGTCAGTGATGCAAACGCTGTTAGACTAGAAGTCGAGGAGACAGCTCCAGCCTGGGCCCATTTCGGAGCAGCTGTACTTCTGTATTTGCACATCGGTGGTGGAACAGTTGGCATCATATCTGGAGCGATCGCCAGTATTGCCAGCAAAGGGCAGACTCTTCATAGAATTGCGGGAAGAGTCTTTGTTGTTTCTATGTTTATTGCCTATTTTATCGGCGCAACTGTTGCTCCTTTTTTGACTGAGGGCCAGAGACCAAACTTTGTGGGCGCCATATTGGCTCTTTATCTGTTGTACTCTGGCGTGTCTGCTGCTTGGCGCAGGGAATTCCGAGCAGGCCTAGCGGAAAAAATCGGCCTGATAGTTGCGTTAGGCATTGTAGCCATGGGAGCGGTGTTCATGTATATGGGGATGAATAGTGAGAGCGGTACGGTTGATGGGTCCCCTCCTCAGGCATTTTTTCTATTTATCATTGCCGGTTCCATTGCTGCGTGCGGTGAGATTAACGCTCTAATCAAACGCCAACTCAATGCAACAGATCGACTAGTGCGTCATCTCTGGCGAATGTGCTTCTCTTTCTTTATTGCTTCAGGCTCCTTTTTTCTTGGCCAACCCCAAGTGTTTCCAGCATGGTTTAATGACTCTGGCTTGAATTTCCTATTCTCTTTTTTGCCTCTCGTTATTCTTATGCTTTTTCTTGCAAAAATCAGATTTAGTGCCAGGCAGTTGCAGTCCGCTTAGCACTCTTATCGAAGCCAGATCGACAGGGACGATAATAGGGTCAGTAAAAATACAATAGTTTTCAACACCTCAACTCTGCAAATTCATAGCTCACTCAGATTTCGAGCTTTTAACTCTTTGATTTCAAATTTCAGACAATATCAATGATTTCACTAATTCGCCCTGGACTGGAATCTGCGGAGGTCTGGTTAGGGGTGTAAGCAGAGTTTCTTATGGAAAACTACAGTACTGTTAATATGGAGTCAGAGTAATAATCCAGTACTGAATTTTACTCTGACTCCTTTTTATTGTGGTTGTTTTCGGCCCTGGGCTTCTTACCCCAGATTCCGAGCTACTTCCCCTTAAGCTTCTTCGACTCTTTCATTACCCTCTTATAATATTTCCCCAAATCCTTGTCTGTGGCACGACGTTCTGCGATCGTTGCATCGTAAAGTTGCTGCTCGCGTTTTAACTTCTGGTAATTCGTGAGACGACGCACATCCAGTTCATCTTTCTCAATGGCCTGCAAAACTGCACAACCGGGCTCTGATTCATGCCGGCAATCTCCGAATCGACAGAGCTGTGTTAGCTCTTCTATATCAGCGAATGTCGCAGCGATGCCTTGGTCGAAATCTGCAACCTGGAGTTCTCTCAAGCCGGGTGCATCCAGCAATAGAGCGCCAGATTGCAGCATTAAAAGTGAGCGACCCGTGGTTGTGTGCCGTCCTTTACTGTCGTCTTCTCGTATTGCCCCAGTAGTTTGAATGGAATCCCCGATCAGTGTATTGGCCAGTGTTGACTTGCCAACGCCAGAAGAACCTAGCAAGGCAATAGTTTGGCCAGGTGTACACCAGGAATTCAATGGCTTCGTGCTCTCACGATCCAATGTGTTCACTATCATTACGCTGAGCATCGAGTCCAGTGCTTGAACCTTTTGCTGAAAAATTTCTGGTTCCGCACAAAGATCCGCTTTGCTCAATACTATTACTGGCTCCGCGCCAGCATCGTTCACCAGACTTAAAAAACGCTCTATTCGGTTCAGATTGAAATCGTCATTCAGGGAGCAAAGAATAAATGCTGTGTCTACATTGGCAGCCATAAGTTGTTCCCGGGTATGGGTGCCAGCCGCTCTTCGCCGAAAGCAGGATTTCCTTTCCAAGACACGATGGATGCGGTGCTCGCTATCAAGCAATAGCCAGTCGCCCACCGTGAGTGATGGCGAGGAATGTGTAGTAAGAATAGTTATGGCACCGCTTATACCGCGAGCGATGACTTGTGACCGGTGTTGTTCGAATACTCTAACGCAGAGAAACTCTTCAACTTCTTCGAGAGATAATTGTTGTTGGAAATACGGTACCCAGCCTAGTTGGATAAGGGAAAAATGCTCAATCATTTGTCAGCCCCTGGCGCAGTCGCGCACAGTCATAAGTGCTCGAGCATGGCTCAAGCAGTCGGGGGCGATAGCCCCGGTTGAATACCGGGAATGAAAGGATGTAGCGGCGTTGGAGCTGAAGTTAATCCAGAATCGACTACATGCTTACCCGGCAGGGGTTTAAAACAATCATGTTCAATTCCTGTCCGTTGATTAGTTTACGATACCATCATACGAACAGTTGAATGCTATGGGAAGTCTGTTTTGAATTTTAGCTTCAATTACTGGAGCGATGCAGTGTCGAATATGACATGTTCCTCGACGGCCATTCCGTTAACTATTCGGAACCTGTCGACCCCAAGCCAGTGCTTGGTATTGCCATCAATTTTGGCCGACGAGTTCCAGTAAATATACAGTAGATCTCCTTTCCCAGCGCAGTCGACGGGCGTTACTTTCAATTCTTCCATCGATTCCAGAAGACCTGCCATGACATCAATGTATTGAGCACCCGATATGGTGCCTTGACCAGAAAAGTGAATCTGAGCATCTGGCGCGATGATCTCTGCCACTCGTGGACCAGATGGTGCATTCCAAAATGATTTAAAGCGCTCAAAAAATTCGCTGTGCTCTTGACTGAGCGATTCATTGGGGGTGCCAGGCATGGTGTCCTCCGCTATCAATACTAATGAATTGAAACTCTGATCAGTTTATGTGCGCTGCGCACATATTGTCAAGTTGAAAAATGTGCAAAATGCACATATGTTTAAGAGATGATTAATCGTACAGCTAACTTGTTAGGTGCGGTCGGGCTTGCAGTTGCAGATCGTATTCAGAATACAGCCAGCAACATATTGAGTCATTCGGGTGAAACCCCAGCGGCTGTTGTTGTCATCGGCTACGGTCGAGGCCCGTCAAACGATCAACTTAGAAGAGCTCTCCGCCTTTCCCATCCAGGAACAGTACGCCTTGTTGATCGGCTTGTAGCTGACGGGCTTGTTAAGCGTCGAAGAGGTAAAGACAAACGTGCAATTGCGTTACATCTGACCAAAAAAGGGGCGCTCCTTCGTGAACAAATCCTCAAAGGGCGCCTTGAAGCAGTAAGACCTTTAATTGTGGTGTTGAGCAAAGACGAGCGGATAATGCTTGATGAGCTTTTGTGCAAATTGCTGATTTCGATGAATCCCTCAGACGAGGAACGTCGAACTCTTTGCCGATTATGCGACAATCGCGTTTGCACCAACTGCCCAATACCGGCCAGTTTCCGAGATGACTGACTACAAGAACGGGTTATTAATAACTAGTGTGGGCAAGTTCGTATTGCTGTATTGCTGATTACAATTTCTTCAAACCGATAGCACACTCTGATTTCGAACTTGCAATATACTGACCTAATTGAGAAATCGGCAAACACGCCTGCTGAAAATCCTCGTGTTGGTGGTTCGAAGCCCAACGCGCATCATTCAAGATAATTGCCTGTGTGTTCTCGGCGCTCGAGAATTACCAATTATCGTCCCCCTGAGCACCAACTCCCTCATCTTACTCCCACTGAACTCGACGCGTTGACAGCTCGACTGCTGGCTAATATCTGTAGCGAGAGTGCAGTGAAGGGATATTAAAGTACAGCGAATTGTTTAGTTGTGCCCTGACCATTTTTTCCATTTCGCATTAGTCTTCGATTTTCTACTTGGCTTCTCAAACAACCAACTGGCGGCGAGATGCGTCAGAACTGGCATTATTACGTACGTCATTAGTATAACAATCGCAGCCACAGCCGCGCTGACGGTTATCAGGCGTGGGCCGTTTAGCACCGCCGATAGCGCGGGTGGTACGAAATACACGGGAGCTAGCAGACCAGCAAACGTCAACATAGCCAACTTGTATCGTCTAGGTTTTAGACAATGTTGATTACAAGTCTCGTTTCTACTGAGCACGGTTTTCTCCATCAATTTTTAGCTGGAAAAGCACTCCAATAACTCGAAATAATAACCAATTGATCTATGCCACTGCGCTCGCGCGCACTTGACCGACCAAAATTGACCAATCCATTCCAAGAGCTGAGTATACATCTTCCGCTTTAGGCGAAGCGTTGTCTCCGAGAATTTCAACGATCAGGCTTGATGTATCTGCTACGACTACTCCGCTTTGCGCAAGTCGCATTATTCCGCTTTCTCGTTTGGTGGTATTGAATGTTCCGCTTGCATCAACTGCCACGTAAGCATCAAAACCTTCTCTTACGGCGCGCATTGCGGGAAACGCAGCGCAGACTTCCAAAGAAAGTCCGGCGAAGATTAGTTTGCCGCGACCGGTCGCTCGGATTGCAGCCTCCACTCGCGGGTCATCCCAAGCATTTACGGTTGTGCGATCAATGAAGCTCTGTCCAGGAAGCGCTGCTTGCAACTCCGGAATCGCCGGACCCCAAAGTGTTTCCGAAGATGTTGTCGTGGTCACGATAGGCAAATCTAGTGCTCGTGCAGCTTTAGCCAAACCTACGATGTTGTGCTTGAGTTCAGCGATTGAGTGGTCACGAATGCCTGTCATTAGACCAACCTGGTTATCAACAAAAACCACAGCTGTATTGTCGACTCTGAGTGGCTCTGGATTATTAAAGTTTACGTTCATTGCTTTCTCCTTTAGATCAAGTGAATTTATCTTTGGTTGCTTGGGATAGTGCCTAGCTGACCGGCTGCATAAGCCGCCTTGATGTCTAAGATTTGTTGTTCTGAGTCCATAACGAACGGACCATCGTGAACATAAGTCTCAGCGATCTGCGTACCATCGAACAACGAGAAGTGCACACACTCTTGAAATGGATTGCTGATTTTAATCTCTGCGCCCGCATCATTTTTGATGGCGATCGCTTGACCGGGCTCTACGCGTCGAACTGTTTCATCGACAAGGACGTCTAGACGCCCTTCGACGACTTGAATCCATACGCCGCGGTTGTCAACTAACTCATGCGAAAAGCAACCGCCAGGTTGGATAGTTCCGTCTAATATTGTCATAGAGATCGATGGTGAGATTGCCCCACGAACACCATTCGATTCACCCAACGCGACCTTCACATGAAAGTCTCGGTTGGTGATAACAGGCATATCCGTTGATCGAACATGGAGTGATGTCGGTACTGCGAATCGCTGGGCTTTCGGTACGTTGACGAATACCTGCAATCCGTGAATGCGCGAGTTTGCTCGCGGGGATTCATCATGCACGGCGCCACTACCCGCACTGAGCCAGTACAAATCTCCGGGTTGCAGATCAAAGTCATTTCCCAATGAATCTCGATTATGAAAAAGACCCTCACTGTCTTCAAACAATAGAGATACTGCAGACAATCCTGCGTGCGGGTGCGCGCCGAATGTGGATTCTGTCATCACATAGTGGTCAACCATCACCAATGGATTCATCACTTCTCCAACGTCTAGAGCACGGAAGCTTTGTGCCTCAAATCCCGTTCCTATGGTGAGAGGGACGCCACTGATTGGCTCGGATGCAAGAGCCGTTTCACGTACAGAAATGCCGGTTGAGGTTTTAATCGCCGGATTGATTGCGTTCATTTTGTCTACCTCCTGGTGTCTTATCGAACTTGAATGAGTATATTTACAGGACAATAAGCTTTGAAATAGTCAATAATCGAACATATAATCCTATTTATAGAACAATATAAGTCAAATACGATGTCATCTATTGATTTAAACGACTACTACTATTTTGTGCATGTCGTTGAGAAAGGCGGATTCACCCGCGCTTCGGAATCTCTTGGGATCCCGAAGTCCCGACTGAGCAGACACATCGCACAGCTCGAAGCACATCTGGACATCATTCTTATTCAACGAACAACACGCCAGTCGAAGCTCACCCAACTCGGTGAAGTTTTCTATCAACGGGCACGCGCTGTGGTTGACCAGGTGGAGCTCGCTGAAGCTGAAGTAAAAAGAAAGAAGAACACATTGCAGGGGAGTGTCACGTTAAGTTGTTCGGTCGGTGTCGCACAGTTTGCGTTGAAGGAACTTATCACCCGCTTTATGGCAGACAATCCTGAAGTATCAGTTTTGCACCAGGTGACCAATCAGAACATTGATCTCATTACTTCGGGTGTCGATATGTCGATTCGTGGTCATACAGATCCGTTACCTGACTCCAATTTAGTCTCAAGACTTCTAGCCGTGGTTGAGTGGAATTTGTTTACTTCACCAGATTACCTGAGCAATGAAAGTCCGATTAAAACACCCGCAGACCTCACTAACCATCAATCACTCTCTCTCGGATGGCAAGCACCAACTGACAGTTGGAAGCTAGAGCACAAAAATGGAATGCATGAAAACATTCAGATCAAACCACGCCTAAAAAGCGAAGACATGACTACTTTGAAAAAAGCTGCAAGTGAAGGCCTGGGAATCGTCGCATTGCCAGCTTACACCTGTCGTGACGAGTTGGCGTCCGGCCAACTCGTCATGGTATTGCCTGAGTGGCATGCAGGCAAAGCAAGTCTCAGCTTAATGATGTCGAGAAGAAGCGGATTTTCTGCATCGATCGAAGCTCTTCGAGAGTTTCTCCAAGCAGAGTTCGCAGATTTTGTCGCTATGCCATAGATCGATCCTGCGGTGAGTCCAGAGCATACTTCTTAGCACACTCTAATATAGAGGTTACAGAAACCTGATCTAATTAAAGAATCGGTCACCACCTCGTATCGGTGGTTGGATTGCAATAAAAATGCGCAGAGACCCTCTAAACGCTGCTTCGCCCGTCAAGCAATAGCGCTAACTTCTCTGGTTACAACGCATAAAGAGCTACGTTAGATGTGTTCAATTCTCCTCATTTTGTGCTTTACTTTATACTACTCACCTAATTGCTCAGCGACGCTAATCGCATTGACTTAGTATGCCTGACAACGACCCCCTATATTTTCTCCTTGCTCTGAGTTTTGTTTTTCTCCTCAAGATTATATTCATCAGCGCACTCTGGCTGAATTATCGAAACTCCAGGAACAGTTATCTTGCAATTGCTTGCGCGGCAGGGGTACTGGAGTCATTGCGACATATTCCAGACTTTCTCTTCTTGAGTACTTACATAGACTCTATCTTAGTAAATCTACTTTCCGAGCTATTTCAATTCTTAGCATCGCTCGTGTTTCTTTACGCACTAGCCCGAAAAAGAGCTCAGCCTCGGCACAATACTAATTGGATGATAGGGGCCCTCAGTGTTAGTGCTCTCTTGATTCCTGGAATCTATTTTAGCGAGGGTTTTGCCAGCCAATGGTTGGAATACTACTTACTGGCTTTGCCGATATTAGCTACTACCTCATTGATATTGTGGAATGCCTGGCACTTATCACAACAATGGCATCCAAGTCGTATTCTGCTTGTGGTGGCCAGCATCTTGCTGTTGGCCATACGTGGCTGGATCCCATATCTAGATATTGGTGACCTTTATTACCTTGCTTACTACATGGAATTGCTGATGTTTCCCATAATGCTGGGCGCTCTGGATTTGTCAGAAGTAGAAAACGCCCATCAGCGGGTGAGATCGCTACTGGCAGATCAGTCTCAATCGAGAAAGGATCTGCAGTTCATATTAGAAAATTCTCTGGATGTCATACTAGTCACTGACGAGGCCGGACTTCTGCAATCATGGAGCAAGACAGCAAAGGAGAGTTTTGGCTATACCCATGATCAGGTTATTGGCAAGATGCACATTGATGAGCTTTTTATAGGCTTTCTTCCTCATAGCAATACTGATGAAGCCAGTGAGTTTCAGGGAACAATGGAGCGTCTCGATGGATCGACGTTCCTGGTCAATGTGCGTACGCGAACAATTAAACGTAGAAGAAATGAAGTCTTCGCTATATATGTTTTACGAGACTTGTCGGAGCAGGAGAAGATCATTAAGAAGCAAGCTGAGCTGGACCGTCAACTCGATCGGGCAAAGAAACTGGAAAGCCTGGGAACGCTTGCTGGAGGTATCGCTCATGACTTCAACAACATTATGACCGGGATATATGGAAATATTTCGTTTGCCAAAAAGGCCCTTGCTCCTGATCACCACGTGATGGAGTTTCTGGAAAGAGCTGAGAGTTCCATTTCCAGAGCCACTGCTTTAAGCGGACAGTTGTTAACCTTTTCCAAGGGAGGCATTCCCACAACGGACATCGTCGATCTAGGAAATGCACTGGAAGGTGCTATCGATTTCGATCTCTCTGAGGGTTTGGTTTCATACGATATTGAAAAAGCGGAAGACCTGAGCCCCGTTGCCGGAAATGAAAATCAACTGCAGCGAATATTCTCCAATTTGATTACAAATGCTATTCAAGCAATGCCGCAAGGTGGCAATCTTTATTTCTCTCTCTTGAATACAGAACTTAGTGAAGATGAGATTCCCCCTCTGGCATCAGGCAGGTACGTCAAAATCATAGTCAGAGATGATGGTGTCGGTATTACGCCCAAAGCCCTGGACAATATATTCGACCCTTATTTCACTACCAAGGAGATAGGACATGGTTTAGGTCTGACAACCGTCTACTCAATAATTGAAAATCATGGCGGCCATATTGATGTGACTTCAGCCGTAGGAAAAGGAACCACTTTTACGATTTATTTACCAGCCAGTTCTCCGACTAACTTGCCGGAAGTCAGCTTAGAAGAAAAAACACTTGCCCGCGAAGCCTTCTATGGTAGAGCTTTACTGCTGGATGATGAAAAGATGATTTGTGAAATCGCTTCTCAAATGCTTACAGACCTTGGATTCGATGTGGACACAGCCACAAATGGAGAATCAGTATTAGAGCTGTACCGACTTTCTGTCGCGAATAGAAATCCTTACAGGCTTGTAATACTGGACTTAACGATTCCAGAAGATATTGGAGGAAAGGAAGTGGCCAAAGCAATTTTGGACATTGACCACAAAGCTGTCCTGATTGTTTCCAGCGGCTATGCTGATGACCAGGTAATGTCAAATTACGCGGAGCACGGATTCAAAGCAGCTATGACTAAACCCTATACAATAGATGGACTGGAAAGAACTTTAACTTCTGTGTTCAGTACTGAAGGAATTGAATAGGGAAGCGAAAAGGGCCCTCGTTATTTCTGAAAATTTCACTGCTCGCAGCTGTAGATAAATGGCGACAAGAGCCGGACAATGAGCAGACCGTCGGCAAAAACCCTAAGCTCCCAGTCTTTTAATACCAACTTTATACCAGCTCTAACTATTGCTAATTGGTGCTTTCTTCAAAATTATTTCGAAAGTTACGCCATTTGTATTTTCAAGAACATTCAAATCACCACCCAGCATTCTTATGTAGTGGCGAGAAATGAATAAACCTATTCCTTGATTGGTAGTTTCTTTTTTCCTAGCAAGATTGCTGTCAGTGTAGCGAAGGTTAAAAACAGCCTTCATCTTGTCTGGAGGAATAGGAGGTCCGTCATTTGAAATCAATATTCGGCACCCCTGTTCAACTCCCACGACCTCAATGTCAATGGGTGAGTTGTGGCTCGTTCTAAACCTGTCCGCATTGGCAGTGATATTGTCAAGCACTAGCCAGAGCAGCAGTCCACGAATCTCAACCTCTAGATCAATGTTTGATTTCAACCGAATATTTGAAACACTTTCCTTGTTCTCGATGTACTCCGACAGATAGTCCGTAATGTTTACAATGAGAACGTCATCAGAAGAACTCTGAACGGCCTGATCAATTCTGAGTATGGCTTCCAATGCTGTATCTATTCTTGCTATGTCCAGATTGTCGGGATATTTGTTTTTAAGATTGTGAAAAGGAGATTTAATCTCGTGAGCAATGATTGAATTAATGTCTCGGTCTCGCTCTGTTTTTAACTTCAATTCGCTAACCAGATTCCTTTCTCTAGCCAGCTGCTTTCGTATCCTTAAAAGAACATAGCGAAAAGCTCTTGCGACCGTACCAATTTCATGCCTGGCGGTGACATAGGGAATATCTATAGGGGTTTCCGGATCCCAATTACGGGTCTTTATCAGACTCGTAGTAAGGTTCACGAGCGGCTGGGCCAGTAACAAATACACAACAAGTACTGCAAAAAGTAGTGCCAGAACACTATAAGCTACTACCGGAAGCATACTAACCAGATAATTCACCGACGTGATGAGATTCAGATCCGCGCTTCTCTCATAGTTAAGCCAGACACCATTTTCAGAGACGCTACAGTAAGAGCTCGATTGCCTGCCCAACACTGCACCCGCAATTGAATTCACAGTCCCTGTTGTCGATTCCATCTCTATCGGACTGGCATTAATAAAAGATGTTGATCCGGTGAAGCAACTACATTGGGCATCATTGTGACAGGCTCCAAAATACATGGACTCACCTCTGTCCAATATATTGTTCAGCCTGTTTACAGTGGGCCCTCTGCTGGTGCCCATTGTATTGGATGTGCTGACTGCGCTGGATTCAGAACCAGTGTGTCTTGTGAAATTTACCAATACTGCCTGAATCCAGTCATCGAAAGCCTCACCAGCAACCGCGTAGTCACAATACTCGCGACCTGTAAGAGCTGCACAGGCATTCATCCGTAGGCGAAGCCTTTGTTTCGGTGTGCTATCGAGACAACGCTGGCTGGCGACAACCGGATCCCAGAATTCTCCCGTTATCCTATTGTCCAACTCGCCAATTCTACTCCCCTGCCGGGCGACAGGAGGCTGATCTTCATCGACTACAATCCACCAGTTCCTGGCGCCATCAGGAGTTGTAAGGCCAAGCTCAAATTCATCCCCATCATCTTTTCTCCCAAGAGTTTCCGTGCAGTAATCTATGTAAAAGTAAAGGTGATCTACCTGATTCAGTTCCTGAGATTTGTAATAGGCGACGCATATTTCAAGTCGCTTCCGGTTACGGAGATCCCCAAATTGCAGAAAGCAGTCTTCAGGTGGTTGCACGTTGTCACTACTTTGGGGCCAAGATATTTCTTGCCTCCCCACAAGAGCTGCTCTTATGCGCCCGTTGTGAATGTTCAGGTTCATAATATTGGGAGAATCAATCAGCACTTCTTCGAAGTCGCCGATTTTTGCATCTCGAACCTGAACTGCTCCTTCCTGAAAGGCGATCCATGCAGCAACGAATGCCGGTGTTATCGCGAATATAAACAGCAATATTATTAGTTCGCGAATTCGAGGAAATCGACCAAGGATGAATTTCTTCATTGCAAACCTTCAAGTATGGAAAACGTTTATCTTGAGTCCCAGCTCGAAAGACTACTCAACTCCGAGCAGAGAAATTATTTTTCGTTCCAACTATAGCCGCCACCGCCAGGCCGTGTTTTGATAGGCAAGGACGCTTCATCTGAAACCAACCGCCGAAACTCTTTACGTAGTTCAGCAATGTGTACTGCCACAGCTTCAGAAGTGGGATTGAGTGCCGGTAATGCTTTTTTTAATTTCTCAATTGCAACTGGGTTCGGTGAATGCTCAGCGAGAATTGCCAAAAGCCGCATCTGAGTTAATGTACATTTGAGGTTTTGTCCATTCCAGGTGGAATTCCCTGTCAATGGAGACAGACGCAAAGAGCCAAATTCCGTGGTCATTCCATCGAGAATTGGCTTGCCAGGAGATTTCGCCTGAAGTTGCAGGCCCAACCTTACCGCCCGGAGATAGTCCGCTGCCGAATGGGGCTTCGACAAGGTATCCACCACCTTGAGCGCCTTCATAAACCCGGTAACTTCTGAGCTTAGTTGACGCCCTGATACCACGATGACGGTTGACCGAAGATCAGGACTCATTTCATTCAGTAGTCTGAATCCTCCGTCTTGATCTTTTCCAGGGTCT
Organism: uncultured Pseudohongiella sp.; assembly: GCA_965227685.1. Taxonomy (GTDB): domain Bacteria; phylum Pseudomonadota; class Gammaproteobacteria; order Pseudomonadales; family Pseudohongiellaceae; genus UBA9145. The sequence continues at coordinate 2,350,452 of CBDDGA010000002.1, forward strand.
CCCCCACTCAAATCTATATCCAGAGTAATCAGATCGTAGGACTGCCCATTGGCTGATTTCCGCTCGAACATTGTACGAGCTTGATCTTCATTGAATAATTGATCGACCGTCACATCGTCCCATGCGGCTTCGATCAATTCACGGTATTGATCACTCTCGTCTTCCGAATCTTCTACAATCGCTATGTGCACAATCGCTATTCCTCACAATATAGAGCCACAATATAAGCCCTTCCCGATTAGTTTTCCTTTCGATGAATCTAAAGTTTTCCTTAGGCCCGGTTAGAAAAGACAAATATCGAGCATGCTAAGATTTCACTGTTTGTTTTCGAATCAGATTAATAGGGGAATAGAATGGTTCTAGCTCCCGCTCACTTTAGGTTAAGCACTAGTGCTCTAAAATCTTTGAGAGGTTCATTGCCTAACCTCTTCATTCCGGTTCTGTGCCTCTTGCTGGTCTCTCTATCAGCTTATGGCAAAGAAATTTCTTCCTCCAGCCAGTTGTCAGCATACAAATTTCAGTCCTATATAACATCAAACGAAGTGGTAGGAGGAAACATATCTGAGCAAGGGGGGTTCGTTACTACTGCGGAAGTAATAGATCCAATTATCGCTGGGATCAAAGTCCCAGGTTTCCTGTCAACAGACGCAAAGATGACACCTGAAGGTCCTGCCACATGGGTCAATGTTAAGTTGCGCACGGGTGATCCGCAATTCATTGATTTTGCCTTTATCGAAATTGTGTCGGAAGTAAGCTACGAGCTTGCGGCTTTTGGATCAACAGCTGAGGCTGAAATCCGCATCGATGCGCGCGGCAAAAAGAACGGACTGGGAAGCCTGGTGGGCTCACTTTCCAGGGCCCAGATTACTAACCAAACAGATATAAAGATCTACGAGACAGATGCATTAGGTAACCGCGCAGCGATAGCTCACTCCTGGCTTCCACAAAATCCCAATGCACCTACCCCAGGCATAACTACTGAGAATTTCTCTGACATTGAGGTGCCGTTTGTAGAGAGCAATGACAAGTTTACGATTACTACCAATCAAGTCTATGAGGTTCTGGTTACTTCAGCGGCAATAGTTCAATTCAGTGATATCTCTTCATTTAATCTCTCTTCATTTGGGTATATAGAATCCGCGTTTAGCTCTGCGACTCCGGGTATCGAGCTAGCCGTTTCATCGTTCGATACTTCAGATGTCACACAAATTTCCCCTCCTCCAAAATTAACTTCAAATATCGACGCAGAGAACTCAGACGCTACTATTTCAGGAGGAACGAGACTCACTGGAACGGCAGAATATTCAGAAATATTTAAGGTTGGAGATTCCGTGGAAATTCTGGCTACGCTGGAACCGGAATCTGAAGATATTGGTGATGCGGCTAATGTTTACTTAGTAGTCTCTACAGATAGTGGGCTATTCCAAGCCAATTCAGGTGGGCTCACAGATTTCGATGGCTCGGAAGCAGACCTAGCTCCCTTATCTGAAATTACCCTACGAGCAGTGTCAGAAGTAAATTTGACGGAATTGATGGGCGGGCAGATTAATTTTAAAGAAACAGATGTAGGACTGTATGAGGTTTTTATTGGTTACGCCACAGAAGGCTCTGCTATTTCATTCACCGATGAACCGATAGTGATTGAAGTGACCAATTGATTTCAAAGAGCATGAAACGCATTAGACTTATGACTTATTGATAGAGAGGGGAAATTAATCATCACGTTGACAAGAATTTCTTGTGCTAGTGATTCTATTCCTCCGCACTATTTTTAGGTTGCAGAGGAAATATATAGATCTAAGGGGTGTCAGAAAGTAAAGCGATCTGTTCTTGCATAGTGTTAGCCAGGGTATTGCGGACACTTAGCAGTTTACCTGGCAAGGGAGATTGGTAAGGGTGTAACAAATAAATTGGCCACGAATGGCCAGAAGCTGCAGGCAATACATGTTGGACACAATCCGTGTGATTTGACTTTGTTACACAATAGTTTGGTGCTACTCCAACCCCAAATCCATTCGCAACCATACTCAGTAGTACCGGGTATTCATGGACCAATGTTCGAGATGCATAGTCGACTTTAGTCGGAACACCTTCAACATCGAAAATTAATTCATCATCCTGGAGTGATTGAGGGTTGATAAGCAAATGTTGATTGGACAAGTCTGCAATCGTTTCAAGGTCCGCAAATTTCTCCTTAGTGGAGAAAAACACGTCCTTGCACTGGCCAACATACGTGGCGACAAGACTATCGTCGATTACACTACCCGTTCTGATAGCCAAATCTATTCCATCGAATACAAGTTCTAACCGCTCGTTGGTGGGAATTAACTCAAACTCAACCATCGGAAATTCTTTTTGTAGTCCCGGAAGCAATGGACCCAGGAAATATTGTGAAATTGAAACCGGGGCAGTAATTACAAACTTTCCACTTATTTCTGCGCTCAACGATTGCAACTGACGATTAATCATTAAGCTATCTAATAGTAGTTTCTTTGATTTTGGATATAACTCGCTTCCCACTTCGGTGAGGGTCATTCTGCGTGTAGTCCTAAAAAACAATTTGGCACTTACACGGCGTTCCAGTGAATTAATACGACGACTAATGTGAGCTTTAGAACAATTTAGTTCCCTGGCTGCCTTGGTCATTGACCCGGCGTCTACCACAGCCGCAAAGCACATCAATTCTTCGGTTTCGACAAATGCCATGCCCTCACCCGCCTTCTATATTGTTTCTATAAAGTAACAATGAGTCTCATTATTGACACTAATATAAAAGAATCAGTTGCATATAATCAATATCAGTAACAATCAACTTGAAATGAGAGGCTTTCTAATGTCTTCGACTCGTCACGATCCGTTCGCAGTGCAACCTCCCTATCATGGAATCTACGCCCATGGCGTTCAAACTGAACATGCGACGAATACGCTTCATTTGTCCGGCCAGTACGGTGTCCTACCAAACGGTGAACTTGCGGAAGGATTTGAAGCTCAGTGCCGACAAGCCATATTGAATTTAGAGGCGGTACTGAAGGATGCTGGGATGTCTTTGAGAGATCTAGTGAAAATGAATTTCTACCTTACTGATCGTAAGCACATGGATTCCTTGGTCGTTGTGCGTAAAGAACTTCTCGAGGGTGTGAGGCCAGCCATTACAACGATAATGGTTGCGGGTTTGGTTTCCGAAGACTGGCTGATAGAAGTAGATGCGACTGCATCGGGGAAAACATTCGATTCGAACGAAGCCATACAAAGGACTTTTTGATGACTCTAAGCTGGGAACACCTTGTTGTTGAAATTATGTCTCTTCCTCAAAACAGAGCTAAGGAAATCAAATCTTTAGCTCTCAGCTATCACTAGTTTTCGGTAGAGGCAAGAGCGGTATCACTTGCTGCGTTATCCAGGCTTAGATCGGTCAGTTAAGAGCAATAAGAATTTTTGGAATCAATTCGATACTATTTATTGCATTGTGCGAACATCATATTGTCCAGAGCAAAGTTCCTATGACTGAACCTTCGACTACCATTTTTGTTACTTCCTATATGGCCTGGGCGAACGGCATCATGCTAGAAAACGCTGCTCGCCTTAGCCAGCAAGACTTAGGCAAACAACGGGAAGCCTTATTCGGCAACATTGCGGGGACTATCGATCATATTTTGGTAGTCGCTGAAATATTCCTGGCACATCTCAAAGGAGAAGATAATCCACATCAATCTCGTCGGAGAGATGTTTCACTTAGTTTTCCTTGCATCGATGATCGTCTCAGAGCTATTGACAAACAATTGGTCATATTGGCTCAAGACTATTCACCAAGTGAGCTAAAGGAAACAATCGAATTCCTATTTGTTGATGGTAGCGATGGCGCTATGACGAGAGAGCACATCTTGCTTCATCTGGCTAATCACGCGACTTACCACAGAGGTTTTGTAAGCACCTTGATCTACCCTATTTTAGGAGATAGCAAAGCCTCGGACATTACAGTGTTTGTTCGAGATGTCTGGTCAGAAAGAAATTAAAGTACGGAGTGTCTAAAGTGACTTCCAGACGATAGGCTGAGATGCCAGGGACACGTCGAACCATTTCATTCGTCTAAAGAACGTTTAGCAAAGTATGTCCACAAATAAACTAGTATGCTCTTTGGTGGGAATGCCAGGTCCAGACGCGATCGTTACGGTGCTTAAGACAAAAGGATTAGAGAGGCTGTTCAATGAGTATTCTCCTGCATCTATTCGCTAAGTGAATAGTCATGTTTCGACTGCCATCAGTCACTATAATTTCATAGCCTGCTTTCTATAATCAAGAACGGTAAGCCCCCCTATTCCCCAATTGTCGAGTTCAACTTCATCGATAACAACAAATGTTGTAGATGGATCCTTATTAAGCACATCCACCAGCAGTTGGGTAGCCCCTTCTATTAGTGCAGTTTTCTCTTCAGAAGTGACGCCTTCTCGAGTTACTCGAATATTTACATAAGGCATTCTAGCCCTCCTCTTGTTCAATGATTTGGAAAACTTTGGAGATGATTTTCCATTTATTGTGTTCGCGAATTAGGGTTAGAAAGTCTATAAAATCACTACTCCCAATAGAGCAACCTACTTTTGCAAAAACGGTGTTATCACCTGCAAACTCTATACTAGCCACATAATCCCGACGCTCCTCATGCCTCGACTCAGGTGACTCGCGGCATTCCATGACCTTAAGATAGGTTGGCAAATTCCAGATTAGTGAAGGCTCCTGATCCGCGGTCGCATAAACAGCTTTGGGATGAAATATATGCTCAATCTTTGAAGCACTAGCTTCATAGATCGCATCGAAGTAAGTCTGCAAGACAGCTGATACTTCTTGATAGGCGCTTACCCGACTCGTGAGTTGATGATGTTCGGTCGAAGCATGGATATTAGTACGCTCTACTAAATCGTCATTGTTTAACGTAGTCATATTTTTAATTCCATAGGTGAAAGTTGCAGATGTCCCGCGCTGGCAGTACTTCTAATACCGAATTACTCTGGAAGAATGTGGCTGAAACCTTCTCTCTGTAACGCGCTAGCAAACTCAGGTAGTGCAACTACCTTTTTGATCAAGTCTCTAGTGCGAGGACCAATTTCGATATACGCGTCAGGTACCGCGTTTCCCCAGTTTGCGTAAACAGAGAGTAGATAATCAATCACAGTCGCAGATTCTCCGACCATAAATTTTCTGCCTTCAAGTCTAGTTTCAACGATGCCCCACAGAACGGAAAGTCGCTCTGCGACATGATTGATTAACTGCTTTCTGACGGATTCATCCTGGATATCATTCACGACCCCAACCATAAAAAGTTTAGAATATGTTGCATGCAGTGTTGCATAGTTAAACAGTAACCACTGCCGGAATTCACGCGTTTCGCGTCCAGGTAAAGGTGCGACTCCATGCTTTTCCATCAAGTGAAATACAATAGCTGAACCCTCAGTCAGCAATTCATCACCATCTACTAAAGCAGGAACTTGATTTGTTGGAACGAGCTTCTCGTAATCAACAACGTCATCCCGATTTACGATTTCAACTTCCTGGCCTAACTTGTTAAGCAAGACATGAATACCTGTTGAGCAAGTTCCTGGTATGGCATACAAACGGTACATTGGATTCTCCTATATAAAATAAAGATCTAGACAATCAGGAGATCCCGCAAAGCAAGATGCGTCGCAGGCTGCCCGATAGATTTGTCTTCACTAACCGATTTTTGAAAACCGCAAGCCTTGTGGAGACGGGGAGGAAGATACAGGGAGATTGATATTTCTAAAATGGAATGTTAGAAATACTCAACATGAGCAATAGGAATATACGTAGGATAGGTTTACTCGAAGCTTTTCATTCGATAATGACCAAAGGCAGCATTAGTGCGGCAGCTGACGCAATGAATGTCACACAGTCAGCAGTGAGCAAACAACTCTCTCAACTACGTAATTGGCTAGACGACGATCTTTTCATTCGAACGAATGAAGGAATGAAACCAACACCACGTGCGCTTGCCCTGCGAGAGCAGATCGAATCAATTCTCGAACAGGCGGCGGAGTTAACGGCTGAAGAGCACATACCACCAGAGGAATTTACTGGCAGTTTTGTAATCAGTGCAACAGACGAAGTATTACAGCGTATTACACATTCCCTCGTCGACCGGGTATCAAAAAATGCACCAGCCCTTCGGTTAGTAACACTGCCCTTAATGAAAGATTATCTCGTGCGCCAACTCGAAGCTGGTCAAGTCAATCTAGTGGTTGCTGTAAATTGGCATGCGCCAGAGAGTCTTATGCAAAAAAAGTTGGATAGCGACCCTTTTGTTTGTGTAATGCATCAGAATCACCCGCTTGCCAGAGGAAACCTGACCTTGAAGCGATATGCCGATGCCATTCATGTGTTGGTCGCTCCTTTAGGGAATGCAGAAGGCGTCGTAGATTTGGAGTTGCAACGCCATGGGTTAAGACGGCAGGTCTGTGCTTCGGTATCCTCCTTCAGTCTGCTTAGTGAGAAACTATTGGGAGAAGAGCGGATTACCACAGTGCCGTCAAAAGTAGCAAAGGGGCTTGCCAAACAGGGTCGGTTCACTATTAAGTCTGTCCCTCTAAAACTGCCCCCTACAAATTACTATGCCCTCTGGCACCCAAGATTTAGCGCGGAACCACGATTGCGCTGGATGTTGGATTTGATCATCACTGAATTTGAAAATGGTTAAATCAAGCTGACATGCAGAGCAGATAGAGTCAGAACATATGGCTTGCGGCACTTAAGTCGGATGATTTCACAACACACTTCTACGCTCGCTCGGATTTCGCTCAGGCAACATACTAACTTGATTAATTAGTCGGCCAATACGTCTGCTGAAAATCCTCGTATCTACGGTTTCGATTCTATAGAGCATCCGTCACCTATTAATATCCATATAAAAGAAGTGGATATATATAACTTTCCGATACCTTTTCCGGTGGAGGTTCTGCCTAGAACCAGTAATTGCGGGGCTCTGCGGCTATCGGATAGCCTCAGGACCTCCAAGAAATGTCACACCTGGTCGACAACTCGTAACAATTTTACTCTTGAATAATGTGCCCTAGAATAGAACCATAGGCGGCTGTATTTCACCCTGTAAGAGATTGTTTTGAGTCGGCTCCGCGCAGCTTCTCAAAACCCCATGGACCAGAAGAGGAAATGGAAAAATGGCCCATAAGAAAGTACTAAGTGCACTTGTAGTTGCAGCAGCGTTTCCGGTACTGACTAATGCTCAGGAAGCCGAAAATCACCCAACCTATGCTAAAGATGTGTCCCGGATAATTCAGGAGAATTGCCAGACATGCCACCAGCCTGGTTCGATCGGCCCCATGTCCTTCACCAGTTATGAAGAAGTGCGACCCTGGGCACCACTCATCCAGCTGAAGGTCGCCAATAAAGAAATGCCCCCCTATCAGTACGATGCTGATGTTGGCATACAGGAACTCCAGAATGATTGGCGCATGTCGCAAGAAGACATCGACACTATTGTAGATTGGGTCAACGCAGGGTCACCTTTCGGTAATCAGGAAGACTTACCTCAACCAAAACAGTTTCCTGACATGGACGACTGGCGTTTAGCCGCTGAACTTGGACCACCCGATCACACAATTAAATCCGAAGCCTGGGACGTTCCCGCTGAAGGTCAGGATTTGTGGTGGGAGCCAATTGTAGATTCCGGTATCACCGAAAGCCGCTGCATTAAGGCAGTGGAAACCCGCCCTTCTGCAGCAGCAATTGGTTCAACCCATCATGCCAACTCCCACTTTAAAGTGTTAAATGATGAAGGCGAATGGGTAAATGGCGATCGCCTGTCCGAATTTGCTATCGGCAAACTCGGCGAGAAAGTGCCTGAGGGTGCCTGCCGACGTGTACCAGCGAACTCAAAAGTTGAATGGGAAATTCACTACTTTCCTGACGGTAAGGCAGTACCAAATGATCAGGTGACTATAGGCATCTGGTACCACGATGAAGAAGATGGGTTTGTTGAGGAAGAAAGCTATCCTCAAGACTTGCGCGCCTATTTGCTTTCTGCCGGTGGCGACTACCTGGTTCCTCCTCATGGCAAGCTCATGACGCAGGGTTTCAGATCTTTTGATCACCCTGTTCGCATCGACAGCTTTCAACCTCACATGCACCTGAGAGGTGTAGCTATGTCGTTGGAGGTGTTCTACCCGGAAACTGGAAGAACAGAAGTGTTGAGCCAGGTATCCAATTGGACAGCCGCCTGGAACCATAGCCACACCTATGAAGAAGGCTATCAGCCTCTTATTCCAGCTGGCGCTACGCTTGTCATAAGAGCATGGTACGACAACACAGCAGACAACCCCATGAACCCCGACCCCGATCAGTGGGTGGGCGCGGGTCAGCGTACAACCGATGAGATGTCTCATGCCTGGATTGCTGTTTCTCACCTCGATCAGGAAGACTATGAGAAGCTCCTGGCCGAGCGCAAAGAGCGAGATCGTCGTAGCATGGCTAGCAACGGTGGCGCGGAATGATGAGTTGCTTTAAGTCAGGCAGACAGCTGCTGACACTGATTACGGGGCTGCTTATAGCAGCCCCGCTTTATTCTCAGCTACCGGAACGCTTGCGTGATTTTCCGCTAGCGACTCGTGGAGCAACTGGTGAAGCAGTGGCACCCATGTTTAACGGCTGGGTAAAGAACGAAGACGGCTCTGTAACAATGATTTTTGGCTTTGCCAATCAAAACAGAGAAGCCATCGTTGATATTCCACTGGGACCAAACAACAGTTTAGAACCCGCACAGTTTCAAGGTGCTCAGCCCACTCACTTCCCGGTGTATAACAGGGGTGGTTTCGTTGGCATTCAGGAACGAGGCGCTTTCGGCGTGACTGTCCCCGCCGACATGGAAGATACCGAGGTTATCTGGACTCTATCTTCGGGTGGTAAGACTTACTCGATCCCAGGTCGTGCCACGTCAGCGGCCTACGAACTTAGTAACGGCGAAGCCGCTGCAGGTTCACTTCGGCCAGCTATTCGATTTACCGAGGATGGCGCGGAATCCACTGATTCAGTAGGCATCTATGCCGAGTCGCAGACTGTTACCGCAGGCGAAGCATTGACACTTTCGGCATTGATTCAGGATCGTGGCAATCGCTATGACTATGAAGGTGTTGAGCCCTATTACGCACCCGGTAGCGCCTGGCTCTTGCATCAGGGTCCCGCTATTCCGGAAATAGAAACGGCTGAAATTTCCGGCAGAAAGCGGCAACGAGAAAACCCTGACAGTCATGACACTAATGATTGGTATGAAGTTTCAACCGAGGTGACTTTCCCAGAAGCCGGGGAATATGTGATTCGCCTGAGAGCGGACAATTTTCTCGCAACAGATAGCAAGTTTGATAATGTTTGCTGCTGGTCCAACGCTTACTTTCCAGTAACCGTTAATCCTTAATACCTGTTCCCAGAAATCCATCGCCCGAGTGTAAGCACTGATGCTGCTTGCACTTGGGCGACTGCGCCCCCTGCTACTAGCCGCACTTAATTAAGAATCAAAGAACTCCGCATTCATTGATTCAATCATTTGCAGCCCGTAGTTCTGACATGCGCTCACCCCGCAGCAAATTAGTCATGCCATAGTTCCCTTCATGACAACCATACTCATAGAGTTGACCAGCTACCTTGGTCATTGGCATGGTGGCAGTAATTTTATCAGTGAATGTCGAAGGGTCTTCCAATGTCCACTCATACTGCACAGTTTCATAGCTGGTGCGAGTAAATCTTTCCGTCAGCGTCTTATTTGTCGCATCGCCGTAGCGACTGAAACTGGGAGCGAGACTGGAGAAGTTTCTGGTTTTCACTACCAGCGTATCTCCCTCAAAATAGCCGCGGGAATCACCGGACCATAAGCGTATATTTTCATCGATGGTGATTTTATCGGTAAGGGGAACGATGCGAGCATCGTGAACCATCTCTGTAAGAATTACCGCATGGTCTCTATTCTGAATTATTTGCAGGTTGGCATTGTATCCACCACCCGTTACGGGAGGACCTGCATTGAACCCGATCAGACACCGTTCTGATAACCCGCGATCCTCAGGTCCATCCTTCCCTATACCGCCAAAGATTGCTCGCACCGGGCGCTCACCTTCAACATCGGGACCGAGAGTAGCGGTATGTACAGCCGCTCCCTCAACCCGTGACGGAATCCGGCCATCGAGCGGATAGACAATGAGTGAAGTACGAATATTCTCACCGATACTGGCACGCTCGTACCAGAAGTTGTTGTAGCCACCGGTGCTACTGGCGCCAGCTGGTGGTGCCTGGGGATCCACCACCAGTTCAGCTTCCGCGGCATCGGCTGCTGCCCGGGACTCAGCTCGACGCATACGAGCCTGCAGTATTTCATCTTCAGTGAGGAATTCACGATCACCAAAGTGTTCGGGACGCTGCATAGGTGTTTCAGAATTAAAATTCCAGACGCCCTGTAGATCCGGTTGGTCCCATTCGGTTCTGGGAACCTGATAGTCGGAAGACTGCTGCGCTGCGGCCTGTACCACAAACAGCGTAGCGATAGCGAGGACCGACAGGTTAAGAGTTCTCATTGTCACTACTCCTTTTAAGTTGGATTGCGTGAACTGGATAGAAGGTTCGGTAGTTCGTTTTGTCTACACAGTACTCGCAACACTCTTAAAGAACAATCAAAATACCCTGACCACTCTGATCTGCCTCTTCGATTTTCTGCGATCTGCCTTGTCAGAAGAAATGCATCCCACGCTTATTAGCACACTCTAATTTCAAGAGAGTTTTGCAACCACGATTATTCTGATAAGGTCCTAGTTAATATCCTGACCGAAAATAAGATTCTCATTTCCGCTAATTTTCGGCTGCCGCCATAACTAGCTGTTTTCCTTCCGAAATTAGGCCCCAGGGTGCTTTCAGGCAAAAGGATATTTGTTGAAATGTTTAATGTTTCAACAACCTGTCAGCACTGTTGGTGAATTCGTCAGACCTAGTCTCGAATTCAGTCAGAAAATTGATCTCGCTCGATCTTGATGGCGTGATTCCCCAGTGTTGATTGTTCGAAACTTTGTAATTACAGGGTCTATGCCCACCGTGGTCTGATTAGGAAAATATCCTGAGAAGATATACCTGCCCTGCTTCTCTCTCAAGAAAGGGTCGGTATGTAGGTACTGATACTGTTTCGTCAACATAGAGGAGAGCTATTGCAGTTCAATAGAAACCTATTTGACTCTCAATAAACAAAAACAATTAGACAAAGTTAAAGGAGAGATAATCTTGAAAAAAAATAGTGTGCTGCAACAAAAAAATAAACACAAAGTAAGCTTGCTATCTTCCGCCGTGTCACTGGCTCTGGCTACCAGCATTGGAGATGTATCCGCGCAACAGGATCAGGTCGAAGAAGTCGTTGTTACCGGTTCCTATATTCGCCGGACTGAAGGATTTGATGCTGCCTCACCCGTCACATCCTTCACCGCTGAGGAACTCGAAGCCGAGGGCACGATAAACATGGCCCAGGTTGTACAGAACCTTACGTTCAATAATGGAACAGGTACTACTAACTCTATTCAGGGTACCACTAACCAGATCGCCAACTTCAACTTGCGTGGACTAGGTTCCAGGGCGACTCTGACTTTGATGGACGGTAAACGGGTGGTTGAGCAGAACATACAGCAAATGCTGCCAACCATGGCCATTGAACGTATGGACATCGTGACGGACGGTGCTGCAACAATTTATGGTACCGACGCGGTGGCTGGAGTGGTCAACCTTGTTCCTTACAAGGCCTATGACGGATTCAAAGTTGAGTACTATGAAGAAGGCGACGATCGCGGAGACTTCCGAAGAAATGAAATTTCTTTCCTCGGGGGCACCAGTATCGACAACATCGACATCGTGGTCGCTGGTTCCTACCAGGATGGCGGCGCTCTCAGGTGGGATGAAAGACCAGAATACGTCGCCGCAGGACTCACTCACAATGGTGGCTCCAATCCAGGCAGCTTTATCGTTCCTGTCAGGGATGAAAACGGCGATCTGGTTTTCGATGACGGAACACCGGTAACCACCCAGAGAACTGATCCCAGTTGTGGTTTCAATGCAGAAGCCGACCAGGTGTCATTTGGCAACAATGCCTGGGGTAATCCCCTTGGCAGCCGATGTTTCCTCAGCTTCGGTGATACGCGAGATTTCATGGAAATGCTGGATACCACGAATCTTTACACCAATTTCAACTGGGAGATTAGCGACGATTTATCTGTAAATGCGCAAGTTGTCTACAACCGTCAGGTGGTGAGGGGACGTCAGAACCCTGGTAACCCAGGCTTTCGGGAAGATGACCTTCCTACTGTTAGAGGCGAACTACCTGGCAATACGTTCCGCGCCATGAGTTCAGATGGCATGGAACTCTTTGCTCAACCTCTAAGAGATTCCAATGGCAATATGGTGTTGGACGGCTACGGCCAACCCCTACCTTTCCGCGACGCCAATGGCATGGTAGCACTGGCGCAGAATCGTTTCGCATCGATTGATACAGATCCGTTGGGTGGTGTGCCGTTCGCGGAAGATGTGCGGTTAACCCAGTGGCTTCCTTTTGGTAAAGCGGGAATTCCTAACACCCTGCCTCAACGAATGCAGTTAGACGGTGGGCTCAATATGGAGTTGGATGACAAGCGCACCTACAGGATGTCATTCGGAGCTGATTTCAACGTCCCGTTCATCGAAGGCTGGGAAGGCACCGCTTTCTACACTTACAGCGAGACGGAACAGAGCGATATCGCGAATCAGGATTTCAGCTTCAGTGCCGTAGAACAGGGTTTGAACTGCGATGTCATTAATGATGTAGATGCCTGTTTCAATCCTTTTGGAGCAATGGATCCTCGCTTCCGTAACTCGCAACAGGTTGCAGATTCTGTATTTACCCAATTTCGTGAAGAGAACCGCGATTCATTGCAAACATTCGATGTCATTCTTAGTGGTGAGTTGCCCTACTTCGACTTCGAACTACCTGGCGGTCCTATTAATATGGCAGTCGGATATCAACGCCGCGAAGAGAAAGACGAGGACAACCCGCCTCTAGGTGATGTCCTCAATGATCAACTGATCGGTAATCAGGAATTGCCTCAGACCACAACTCGCGATAGTGACTCCTGGTTTGCGGAATTTGATTTTCCAATCCTGGAAAACCTGGCGCTGAGTGCCTCTGTTCGGGACGAGAGCTTCAGTACCGGTCAGGGCGAGGTAATCTCCAAGTTTGGAGTGAGCTACCGACCTACGGAATGGTTGAATCTGCGAGCCACTCAAGGTGAGGCGTTTATTGTACCTACGCTTCCTCAGCTTAATCGCCCCGAGCAATGCGGCCTGAGTAACTTCGATGATCCGTTCACACCGTCGCAGGGATTCATAACCTCTTGTTCAATCGGTAACCCGAACCTGGGCTCTGAAACCTCAGACAGTACTTCGGTTGGATTTGATCTTACACTTTTCGAGGATTTGCTTTGGACGGTGACCTGGAGCGAGACAGACTTCCAGGATCGAATTGTAAGTACTACCACTCAGGACATTGCGCGATCGGATTTTCGTAATTTCCAGCAATCCACCGGATTCGTGCCTACCGATGCGCAGCCGGAACCAACCGAGGACCAACTGCGCGCCTGGGTAAACAGTGGCCTCGCGGATCCACGTATTGTTCGCAACAATCTGTTGCAGCCGGTGAGACTACTGCAATCTGACAGTAATGCTTCCGAAATGGTGGTAAAAGCATTCGACACTTCCCTGAGTTACGGATTCTCTCTGGATGATGTAGGTCTGAATGGCTGGGGAAATATCTACATGCTGCTGAACGCCACTTACGTGGACAGCTACAAGTTCCAGCTGCAGTCAGACTCTCCCGTACTTGAAGCTGTGGGTATCCAGAACAACGACTTTGGCGCGGTACCACCAATTCCGGAAATACGCGCCAACTTTCGTGTCAACTGGACCATGGGACAGCACACGGTGAGTGCGACCGCGCGTTACGTTGATGAACTCGTATTCGATGCCAATGAGTTCAGCTTCCAGCGGTTTTTTCCAGGTAGTGAGTGGGTGTCTACTGACGTCATCAAAGCGTGGTCTCAAATGGATATGTTCTATTCCTACAGAGATCTGGAAGCATTTGGAGGCTCCTTTAACCTGACTGTAGGTGCTCGTAACGTCTTCGACCGTATGCCACAAAGGACTGGCATGATCGCAGGTGTGGTTGCATCCCTTCAGGATCCATTGGGTCGTGTAGTCTACGCTCGGGTTAATTACAATTTTTAACCAGACGTTTGCCCAATAGAGCACAACCATGGGGTGGCATTCCTCGCCACCCCATTTTTTCCTCAGACCTCTCCTCTAATATTGCTATTATCCTTACTGAACTAAAACTGAGTAGAATATCTCCTCAAACAAGGCTGCATGTTCAAGTGCAGCATTAGATCTGGATAAGTCAGTCTTAGTGTACAAGAAGGAATCTTCATGAAAGAGTTTGTAGTCAGTCGAAGTGATATCTCCACAACCCAACTAATAGATACTGAGGAGCCAGCTCTCGAGCCAGGTCAAGTGAGATTGGCCATAGAACGCTTTGCGCTGACGGCCAACAACATCACTTACGGCGTGGCTGGAGACCTTATTGGCTACTGGAAGTTTTTCCCGGCTGAAGAACAATGGGGCAAGATACCCGTATGGGGTATTGCCAGTGTCGTCGATGCTGGCGATACAGAGCTCGAGGTGGGAGCTCGCTACTATGGCTATTTTCCCATGTCGCAACAATTGGCTATGACGCCGCAGAAAGTTAGCAATCGCGGTTTTGTCGACGGTGCTGAGCATCGCAGTGAATTGCCATCGGTGTATAACCAGTATTCTTCTATGGCAGGCTCTGAGCCAAATGACCACGCCGATAATCATAGAATGATTTACGCACCATTGTTCACCACGTCGTTCATACTTGATGACTATTTTTCGGATAATGATGACTTCGGTGCAGAGCAGTTTGTAATAGGAAGCGCGTCGAGTAAGACTGCTATTGGTCTGGCGTTTCAGCTCAAGCATTCGGGGCGAGCCAAAGTGACAGGGCTGACATCAATTGCCAATATGTCCTTTGTTGTCAGCCTTGGTCTGTATGATGAAGTGATAACCTATGACGAGATAGATTCCTTGGCTACTGATATAGCTACAGCTTACGTGGATATGTCGGGCAACCGTGAAGTACTAAGCAAATTGCACCACCAGCTCCCGAACAACCTGGTATATAGCTGTGCTGTGGGAATAACGCACTGGGATGCACGACTGGGTCCAGACCCGGCAACTCTGCCAGGACCCAAGCCCACCATGTTCTTTGCGCCATCACAGATTGTTAAGCGCAACCAGGAGTGGGGAGCACAGGAATATCAGAGCAGGTTGGAAGAAGCGACTGGAAGATTTCTAAGTCGGGTTGATGACTGGATCACCGTGAATGAATCACCTTTCTCCGAGATTAACAGCACCTATGAGAAAGTCCTGACTGGACTATCTCCCGACCAGGCCTGCATAGTGGTTATCTGAGCTCTGCCAAAATACCGATCTTGTCACGACCAAGACACAAATGCTGTACTTCTAAAACAGGGTAGCGAGAATCGCAGCCAGCGACTGATCTGCCCGAAATTCAGCTCTTGAGCTAACAGGCACAGAGTCAAATTGCGGCGCCGAATTTTTATCGGAACCCTTTACCTTTACTCTCTCGACAACCAGGACTTGTGGGTCGGCAGAATCATACAAAGCAGCCCCAGGAAAAGATAATCGAGCATTTGATTAACGGCCGACCATTCCTGCAAGACGTAATGACCAACGACCAGACTCAATATAAATCCAAACCACATGTAGACAGTGATGAACTTAAATTTGTTACTGCAGAGTGCCAATGCCAGGAAAATTTCGATGAAGGGAATGGCAGTCAGATACGGATCAACGAGAAAGGGAGGTAGTTGAATACGCAGTGGCCCCTGAAACAACGAAGAGTAATAGTTGAAGAACCCACCATTGCTGAAGAATTTACTGGCGCCAGCCGTCAACAGAATAACGATCATGGTCAGGCGAACCACCCTTTCAGCGTCACGTAGAAGCCTGGGAAAATCGCTAATCCAGCGTTGATCAGACTGTGTCGTCGGATTACCCATCAGTTTTCACATACTCCGACCACTCTAGCCGGCCCTCCCGTGCCTCCTATATGCTTAAGCGCTCCGACTACCAACCAACAATTGCCGCCGTTCTCTGCATCAGCAAGCGCACCTACATTGGCGAGATTTTCAACGATAAGAACGTCTCTTTGATACAAGCGTACATGAGCAGGCCAGGCATTGCTCCAATTGTCGTCAGAGCCCCTGGCGCCATTTCCTGAATCAGTGCTGAGACTGTCTGCTGCAATGCCAGCAATCTTCACCTTTTTGGAATCCATGATCTCAATTAGTTTGTTAATGGCTTCGCGGGTGAAACCCGGATGATTCAAATCATTGACATAACCTGGTTCCTCCCAGTCTGCACCCCCCATTCCATAAAGATGTGACCATCCCAGGTTTGCAACTACCCAGACACCATCCTCTATTTGGTCTGCAACAGCCTCTATGTCCGCTGCCCGGACAGTTGCCATCGACGAATCAGAAAAATCAGTAATCGACCTGTCCGGATGTGGTACTCCATTATTTTTTTCCAGTTCTCTTCTAACTCTGTTTGATACGTCAACCAACACAAGCTTGCCAGCGAGCTGCTCCATCACGAGGGTGTCGCTGGATTTTCGTTGATCCTCAGGTAGCCCATTGCTTTCCAGGCTTGCCTGATTGTTGACATAGTGATTAGGGCTATTGAAACTCGTCCCGTTATGTTCCTGAATTAGAATAGCCGCCGACAGAAAATGGCCTTCGCTTGTTGGCCATACATCCGCAGGAAAAAGCACTGCCTGATCATAGAACCCGGCAATTGGAGCACTTGTTCCAATTGGTCTGGAGAGATCCGGTTTTGTTGGGTCTTCGGCAGAAGGTTGGAATGTCGGAATGGCATGAGTCAAGTCAATGAAACTAAGATCAGCGCGAGCATTGTTTGTGATCGCCAATACAACTGACAGGCAGACTAGTCTCACTATATCCGACCCCATAAATCTTAAAGTGAATCTATCAGATACACTGGTGACTTCATTATTCATATCTTTCTTCCTTAGAACATTTCACTAAAGCACGAACCATGACAGGTTTTCTGATGAGAAAACTGCTGCGGTCGAACAAAGAATTAAAAACATCAGACGTGATTTTTGATACTGGGTTTGTTGAGGTCAAAGCTCCGCCACTGCAACAGGTTCCGGGCTCAGCTCCGCTTCACTCAAGCCGCCGCCGAAACTGCGATAAAGTTCAACCAGGCGCTTAAACGTTTCAGCTTTGGTGAGTTCAAGATTGTCCTGGGCATTGATCAATGATCTTTCGACATCCAGCAGGTCCAGCAGGTCAATCACACCGGCATCAAATTGCAATTGAGCGATCTCTAAAGCCTGCTCACTGGCAATAACCTGCTCCGCCAGCAGATTCAACTGCTGCTGGACCAGAGCGTAAGTATCCAGGGCGTTTTGCGCTTCCGCCAACACTGCAAGCAGGGTTGCTTCGAAGTTGGCTAGTGCTGCCGCCTCGTCGGCGGCGGCAATATCTATTCTGGCCTCGACCGACACCAGATCGAAGGCTGGCCAGCTCAAGGAGGGAGCCATTGACCAGGCTTCATTGCCACCATCCAGCCCACTGAAGCCAGGGGCGAGGAACCCAAGAAAGCCTGTAATGGAAATATCGGGATAAAGCGCGGCCCGTTGTGACCGGGTCAAGGCGGAGGCAGCTGCAACAGCCCTTTCAGCAAGTCGCAGATCTGCCCGTCTTGACAGCAAGGCCGAGGGATCGCCAATTGCCGTGGGCTGATTCAATCCCGGAAATTCCTGATAGCTGTTAGTGAGTTGAAACTCCCCAGGGGACTGGCCTGTCAGGGCGGCCAGAGAATTTCTGGCCGTGGTCGCCAGAATATTGAGCGCTGGCAGCTGTGACTCAAGTTCTTTGACCTGGGATTCGACCCGCAACAGGTCAAGGTCCGATGAAAATCCAAGCTCGGCTCGATCCGCTACCACAGACCGAGTCTGTCGCAAGGTATCTAGATTTCGGCTCGCAAACTCATGACGCGCGATTGCTCCTTTGTATTCGGCATAGGTAGTAGCGACCTGTGCCGTCAACCCCACCTGAAAATCCCGCCAGGCTAAATAGCGTGCTTCCGCATCCGCCAGCGCAGCCTGGGTCGCATACTCTATGCGTCCAAACAGATCCAGGTTCCAACTCAGCCTTGATCCCAATTGGTAGCTGTCGATGCTGGTGCGTTCGCTGGTAAATCCGGGCAGAACCTGGTCTTGATTAGAATAGACCAGTGCCACATCGCCCACTACTCGATCATCATTGTTAATATCGCGAAATACAGCGTAGGCAGCGGCTACATTGGCGCGAGCGATCTCCAGATCGGGATTATTGTTTAGGGCGGTTTCGACCAAGTGATTGAGTTCAGCATCTTCGAAACGTGTCCACCATTCAGCATCCCGATCAGTGACCGATAGCTCACTATCAAGCTCGAAAACAGGTGCGGAGATATCATCGATCAGACCCGTGTCAGTCGCCACGCTTACACAGCCAGCAAACAGCAGAGAAACAAATATAATCAGTATGCCCTTGTACATATGCTTTTCCTCCAAAATCAGGCGGCTTTCTGACTGGCCAGGCCACGTTTGACCAGGTAGTAAAAGAATGGAGTGAGCAACAGACCAAACAACGTCACACCCAACATGCCAGAAAAAACCGCGGTGCCCATTGCTTGCCTCATTTCCGCTCCGGCGCCGGTGGACAACACCAAAGGCACTACTCCCATGATGAAGGCCAGTGAGGTCATCAGAATGGGACGCAAACGGAGACGCGATGCCTCCAGGACGGCGTTCATCAGCGATAGACCCTCATCCTGTTTGTCCTTGGCAAATTCAACGATCAGAATGGCATTCTTGGTTGCCAGACCCACCAGCACAATGAATCCGATTTGAGTAAAGATATTGTTATCGCCACCGGTAAGAATGATGCCGGTCATCGCTGAGAACAGAGTCATGGGTATGATCAATATGATGGCCAACGGCAGGCGAAAGCTCTCATACTGGGCAGCCAGTACCAGGAACACCAACAGTACTACTAACGGGAACACCAATAGTGCAGTATTGCCGGCGAGGATCTGTTGATAGGCCAACTCAGTCCACTCGTATGTCATGCCAGCAGGCAGAACTTCGTCCAGGATTTTCACCAGCGCTTCCTGTGCCTCACCGGAGCTGAATCCGGGTGCCGGTGCCGCATTGATTTCAGCCGTTGTGAAACCATTGTAATGCATTACCCGGTCTGGCCCCGCGACATTTTCTACATTAACAAAAGCGCCAAGTGGCACCATTTCGTCAGTATTATTACGAACACGTAACTGGGTAATCTGGTAAGGCTCCTGACGAAAACTCTCGTCAGCCTGTACATTGACCTGATAGGTGCGACCAAATTGATTAAAATCATTTACATAGAGAGAGCCGAGGTAGATCTGCATAGTCTGCAAAATATCGCTGACAGCAACGCCCTGGGATTTAGCCCTATCCCGGTTCAGCTCTACCTCCAGTTGTGGCACGTTGTATTGATAGCTGGAGAAGACGCCTGTAAGTTCGGGTGTTTGCCAGGCTTTCTGTAATACCTGTTGTGTGACATTGAAGAGTCCTTCATAACCGAGATTACCCCGATCTTCGATCTGCAGGCGGAAACCTCCTATATTGCCCAAACCCTGCACAGGCGGAGGCGGAAAGATATCGATAAAGGCATTCTGAATCTGCCGATAGCGCTGACTTAATTCTCCGGCAATCGCATTGGCACTCAGCTCAGAGCTGGTTCTTTCATCGAAAGGTTTAAGACTGACAAAAATAATGCCGCTGTTACTGCTGTTGGTAAAACCGTTAATGCTCAGACCTGGGAAACCCACTGCGGATTCCACACCAGGATGCTCCAGCGCAATGGACGACATATCACGAATCACCGCTTCCGTTCGTTCCAGTGAAGCGGCGTCGGGCAACTGAGCGAAGGAGACCAGATACTGTTTATCCTGGGTCGGCACATAGCCGGTAGGGGTGGTAGTAAACTGAGTGTAAGTCAAACCCAGCAAGCCCACATAAAGCACCAGGACAATAGCACCGTAACGGATCACCTTGGTCACGGCAAAACCATACACTCTCTCACTCAGTTTGAAGAGACGATTAAAGGGTGTGAATAACCACCGGCCGAATATTTTGTCGATAGTCCGTGTCAAAAAATCATTAGACGTCTTTTCATCTTTCAACAGCAAAGCGGCCAATGCGGGACTGAGGGTGAGCGAGTTGACAGCAGAAATGACAGTAGAGATGGTAATAGTCAGTGCAAACTGTTTGTAGAATTGCCCGGTCAGTCCTGACATGAACGCAGTAGGAATGAACACGGCAGCTAACACCAGAGTGGTTGCTACGATCGGGCCGGTAACTTCGGTCATGGCTTGTTTGGTAGCGCTTACCGGGTCAAGCCCTTCGCTGATATTACGCTGCACGTTCTCCACTACCACGATAGCATCGTCCACCACAATACCAATTGCTAAAACCAGACCAAGCAGGGAAAGTGCATTAAGTGAAAATCCCAATAACTGCATGAAGGCAAATGTGCCAACCAGCGATACCGGAACCGCCACTAACGGAATAATGGAAGCTCGCCAGGTTTGCAGAAATAGAACCACCACGATAACAACCAGAGCCAGCGCCTCGAACAAGGTCTTTACCACTGCTTCTATAGAACCGCGTACAAATACGGTGGGGTCATAGACAATGGAATAGTCCACGCCCTGTGGAAAATCCTGCTTAAGCTCAGCCATTGTGGCGCGCACGTTGTCTGAAATTTCGATAGCGTTGGAACCGGGGCTTTGGAAAATTGGCAATGCCACTGCGGAATCGTTGTTAAGCAGCGATCTAAGCGCGTAGAAGTTAGCGCCCAATTCCACTCTGCCCACATCCTTCAACCGGGTCAATTGACCCTGATCACCGACTTTGACAATGATGTCGGCAAATTCTTCCTCTGTGGTCAGGCGGCCTTTGACATTGATAAGTAACTGAAAGTCGTTGTTGCCGCTCGGCTGCGCTCCCAGGGAACCTGCAGCGGCCTGCAGATTTTGCTCGCGAATAGCGTCGACCACATCCATGGCCGTCATGTTCAGAGCGAAGACCTTGTCCGGGTCCAGCCACACTCGCATGCTGTACTCACCGGCACCGAACAACTGCACATCGCCAACTCCTTCGATACTGGCCAGCTCGTCTTTGACGTTAAGGAAAGCGTAGTTGGACAAATACAGCATATCGTAAGTGTCATCAGGTGATGTCAGGTGAACCACCATGGTCAGATCCGGAGAGGATTTTTGGGTCACCACACCGAGCCGTTGCACAATTTCCGGTAATCGTGGCAGTGCGCGATTGACACGGTTCTGCACCTGAGTCTGCGCCAGGTCGATGTCGGTGCCAATGGCAAAGGTCACTGTCAATGTCATACGCCCGTCAGCAGTCGCTTGAGACGACATGTACAGCATATTCTCTATACCAGTAATCGCCTGCTCGATCGGGCTGGCTACTGTCTCACCGATTACCTGTGGATTGGCACCGGGATAATTTGCCGTTACCACCACGGTCGGCGGAACCACTTCGGGGTACTCTGTAATAGGTAGTTCCCAGACCGCCAATGCACCGGCGATAAAGATCATTAGAGACAGAACACCTGCGAAGATCGGTCGGTGAATGAAAAATTGTGAGAAATTCATAACATGCCCCGCTAAATATTCATTCAGATGACACTAGTTATGGGCCAAAGAATATTGAGTTGATTGCCGTGCCTGATCGATGCGGCGTTGCTGTGCCGCCAGCGCGTTAAGGGTGGATTCGGTAGTCATGGCAACAGCCTGTGGATCAACCACCATACCCGGCCGTACATGCTGCATCCCGTTAACAACGATTTGATCATGTGGCTGCAAGCCGGCATCAATGATGCGAAGGCCGTTCAGTTTTTCGCCCAGGACCACCTGACGATATTCCAGGGTATTACTATCGTTTATCACCAGCACGTATTTGTTACTGAGGTCGGTAGCAATGGCTTTCTCATCAACAAGAATGCCCTGGTAAGAGCCGCTGCCGACCAACTTGATACGAGCGAACATACCCGGAATAAGGGCGCCGTTTTTATTGCTGAAAGTGGCGCGGCCGCGAATGGTGCCGGTAGACTCTTCGATGTGGTTATCTACGAAGTCAATATAGCCGGCATTGGGAAAATCCTGGTCTGTGGCCAGTCCCATATAAACCGGATTAGGCGTGGTTCTGGAACTCGGGCGTGAACCTTCTTTGTCAAGCCGGGTGTATTTTATGTAGGTCTGCTCATCGGCATCAAAGTAGACATAGACTTCACTGGTGGAAACCAGACTGGTTAAAATGCTCTGGCCGGCGTTGACGTAATTTCCCCTGGTGATCAGCGCATTGGACACCCGTCCAGAAATTGGTGCGATGACCTGAGTGTAACTCAGATCCAATTCTGCCAATTCCAGTTGTGCAGAAACTGCATCGACTCGCGCTGCGGCCTGTTCCCAGGCAGCTTGTCGATCGTCTCGCAATTCCTGAGCGATGGCGTTGCGCTCCAGTAACCCCTGGGCGCGAAGGTATTCTTTTTCAGCAAGGCTGTATTGACTCCTGGCGCTGGCCAGTTCTGCCTTCAGTTGTTCAGCTCGAGCCCGAAACGGACGATCATCGATATAGAACAAGACTTCGCCGGCATTCACTTCCGACCCTTCTTCGAAAACCACTGATTCGATGTAACCTGATACACGAGGCCTCAGCTCTACAGTTTCCGGTGCCTGCACATGCCCGGTGAATTCATCCCATTCCGTAATGCGCTGACTGATGACTTCAGCCACTGACACCCTGGGAAGGGCCTGTTCAGGATGGGGAGCATTGCCACTGGGATTGCATGCAGCCAAGGCAAGGCCAACAAGGACGATAAAGATGGCGGTAATACGGCTTTGGGGTTTCATAGTGTTGCTCTCCGCTGACGACTGCTTGACTGTACAGGGAGAATTGTGGGGTAATTGTTCTATAATTAATAATTATAGTTTTGTATGTATATCATCACATAAATTGATGTATTATCAATCTACCAGCTAGCCAGCTGGAGACTACCGCCGACCATCCAAAGAGAGGCCATCATGCGACCCCAGGAATTGAATTTACTCGTTATCTTCGACGCTATCATGACAGAGCGTTCTATTACGCGAGCAGCGGACCGACTCGCCTTGACCCAACCGGCCGTTTCCAATGCAGTGAGCCGTATGCGAGTCATCTGGAAAGATGAATTGTTCGTCAAGGACGGACGGAATATTCAACCGACCAGCTACGCTCAGAATCTTTGGGGACAAGTCAGGGAACCGTTGCAACGGGTTTCTGAAGCGGTAGATGACCAGGCATTTGATCCCGCGACCGCCAAGCGCACATTTCGGGTTACGCTGGCGGATACTGCGGTAGACATAGCCTGGGGACCTATGCGCAGGCTCATCGAGCAGGACGCGCCCGGCATCAACATTCATGCAATGCCTTATACGATCATCAATGCCAATGAGGTGCTGGAAGGAGATAAAGTAGATTTGGTAATCGGAGTGTCCGACACTAATCCTGCTATCGTCTCCGAATTTCTTTTCAACCCTATGTATGTTTGCGTTATGCGCAAAGAACATCCTCTATCGCGAGGCAGGTTGACCATGAAGAAATTTGCTGCAGCCGAGCATCTGCTAGTATCGCTTTCCGGTGATACCGTCGGCTTTTCAGATCAGGTTTTAGCTCAGCAAGGATTGAGTCGACGAATCGCCTGTACAGTTAATCATTTCAATGCGGTGGCTCCTCTGGTCAAAGAGACAAATTTGATTGCAGTGGTGCCTTGCGGTCCGGTCGAGTGTGCAATCGCCAGACATGAGCTTCATGTAACCAAACCACCGTTCGAGATGCCGCCGGCGCCGGTCTCAATGTTCTGGCACCGGCGTCAGGATCAAGACAACGGGCTTATCTGGTTTAGACAGATAATCAAAGAATTATTTGTTACCGAGGCCGAACGCCAGAATAAGTCGGTGTGTATGATGATGGATGAGTGCCGCGAGTACTGGAAATCCAGAGGCCACTCTAAAGTAGCAAGCTTGTCCAAATAAAAAGAGGCGGTGGGATTAATTTTTAATCAATTGTACAAATTGCTCCCAAAAACTTCACACTGCATACTGATTGATGAACCAGCCTAACAACAGGACTTGTGGCACAGTAATAAGTGGTAGGAACAATGCCATCTTCAGTGAACCGGTGGCGTCTTTCAACACCAGAATCTCAGTGTAATCCGTGGCCACACCGCCCATTAGAAATGCAAAGCTATTCCCCGGCGCACCAGCCCGATTCAAAATATCGGCTGCTATCGGAGTAGAACCTTCCGAACAGACTTCCAGAATTGTCGCCACCGCGATTGTAATACCAAGTCCCATTAACGTCGGCCCAAAATAGGTACTGAACATCTCTGCCGGTAGAAAAGCGCGTATCCCACTTGCCAGCAGGACGCCAAAAAGTATCCATCTAACCACCATCCTGGATTCTATAAGACCTTCTTTAAGGGCAGTTAACACGTAGCTTCCGCTGAAATCAGCTTCCCGCCATTGCGTTTTTGCTTCGCGCCAAAATTGAAAATTTTCCGGTAACTGAACTTGCTGAGGGTTTTCAGGCAGAACTCCGCGTTGAACGAAATAGTCAAATAATATTCCGGTTACAAATGCAATCATCATCGAGAGAATTGTGAAAGCGATTGTCCACGGCAGTCCAATCAACGCAATCAATATGAGAGTCAATGAAATCGAATTCCATGGGCTTGAGACTAGAAAAGCCATCACCTGCCCAGCACTCGCACCCCGTTCATAGAGTTTCGCTCCCACCATGAGAATACCGTGGCTGCACAAATCCAGTAAGACACCGGCAAAGCTTGCTCTCCATATACCAGTAACGCCACGCCTTGTCCCTAAGACGCACATGACGAACTCTCTAGGTATTCTTCCAAGAGCAGAAATCATCAATATACCAACCAAAACACCCCACCAAATTGTATTGAAGAGCTCGAACACTGAATGGGAAAGCAACATTGACCATTCCCAGGGAAGAATTCTTAGAGAGAACAAGTGGTTCCCGTAAAACACCACGGAAGCTGAGAATGAAATGCGTAACAACCAGTCTGGCTTGTCGACATTAGCATGGCACGCCGGTACATGTGCGCCACTATTGGACTGATCGTCTGAGGAATGGCAGCTGTGGTCATTCATACTTAGCGCTCCAATTTCAGATTTAACTCACATCATGCATCGCGCTAAGAATTAAGGAATCAAAGAGGCAGAATTTTTCGGTCACTTTGATTTGGCTTTGATCTCAATCGACGCGATCAACCCATCTTCAGTGAGTCTAAACGTACTTGTACCATATTTTTGAAGCCACTGATCATTTTCGGAGTCCAGCCATTCACAGGAGAATCGACCAGTGACACTCACATCGCTGAATGCCACCACTTCCTGATTAAATGCGAAATGTGGTGAACACATCCAACAATTCTTGAATGTATCCCATACTGCTCCTCTTCCCTCAAGAAGGATGTCTTTTTCTTTCCAGACAATATCTTTGGTTAAGAGGTTCAACAAGGCCTTCGTATCCGATGAGTTACATGCATCTACAAAGGTTTTGTTTACCAACTGAGCAGACTCTCTATCGAGTGGTTGCGTAATCATGGCGCCATTGTCCGTCTTGCTATAGAAGTCATTTCGACAGATTGCTGGTCCTTAACCTGTAGCTACTGGCAGATAAATCAATGCACAGATAATCGCTGCCAACGCTGCTGGAAAAATCATTAGATATACCATTGTTTTTACTCTTACCATTTCAACTCTCCTACAACAATCTGAAGTTCAGTTCCCAAAAATGAGGTGGCCTGGAGTTGCAGCAAAATTGCTCAAAACTACTGCAATCTCCAAACCACCCACAATGAACCAAGGCTAAGAGACGGGGGAGCCTCGATTCATTTACTACGCCAGCAATAACACTCGTCTCAATTAATTTTCTAGGCAACATGCTGTGCAGGAGCGATAAACTCCACACGAATGCCTCCTGGTATCGATACGATAAAGTGTCGGGTTGGGCCACCACCTAGAGGCTCAGGAGCGAATTCAATCGCCACTCCTTCTGTGGCTTTCAGACTATCGTGCAAACTGTCTAACACACCTTCACCCTCAACTTTCAAAGCAAGGTGATGTAAGCCAATGACATTCTTGCGATCAAAGGGAGTGGCACTTTCCGGATTTTCGGCCTGCCACAAAGTAATCATGGTCGTGCCATCTGAAAGGAATACTGCGGGATAGTCAGAAACCTCTCCCACCACCTCAAATCCCAGCGCATCCGTAAAGAATCTCTGACTAACACTTAGACTCGGTACAGTTAGTCCCACATGATGCGCACCATTTGTAATCGCCCGTTTCGTACTCACTTTTTGCTCCTAATCGTCTCGATTGAATCTGTATATCTCTGTAAATAAATTTCCTAAAACTCTTCAAATGCAACCCATTGACTATCGCCAGACTCGCGAAAATCCAGATTCTGTAGGTACATCTCACGCAGAAAGAGATAATCATCTCCAACAACAAGCTCATCAAAAGTCAGAAATCTCGCCCGAGTGTCGACAGCCTTGACTGTCAGGTAAGGATCTCGGATTGAACTAACATCGTTTGCAATGGCTGGGTTCAAGAATGCATCAAAGAACTTTCCTGTTCCTTCCCGCAAGGTGCTGGGTCCCAGTAGTGGAAGTACAACATAGGGGCCTCGGTCTACGCCCCAATGAGCCAATGTTTGCCCAAAATCCTGGTCGTGTTTTTCCAGTTCAAATACGTTATCTGCCACATCGATGAGCCCTCCTAGCCCAAGTGTGGTATTAATCGCGACTCTTCCTAAATCAGAACCTGCCTGACGGAAATCACCTTGCAACAGGTCATTTACAGTCACCACTACATCGTCCACATTGCTCAGCATATTTCTAATACCTTTCTTGATAAATCGCGGTGTGAGAAATGCATATGTTGTTGCTAAGGGTTTGATGATGACTGTATCAACAGCTCGATTAAATTCATGTATCGGTCTGTTAACACGTTCCAGCGGATCGCCTGATTCTGCAGCATTCGCCGTGTTGAGAGACAAGAACGCCAGCAGAAACGTTATAATTACAACCACATACTTGTCGGTCACAGATAGCCTCAAGTAGCTCAACGGAAAACTCTGTCTTCGTCGTTCGTAATTCGAATCTGTCTTATTCATGGCTTTGCTCTCTCTTGAACTTGCTTTTGGTTGATTCGAGCAAAATGACGCAAGCGGCGATGTCATTCAGATGAAAATCTGAGTAATTCCCATCACCGCATTCGCGACATATTTTCCTAGTAACTCGCGCGAATCTTCCCGACAGTGTCTTCCGTATTCCAAACAGAGCTGGCGATGTAACGAAAGTTGGTCAATGCCGCCTTGTATCCATCGCCTTCAGCGACTTGAGCGGCGGCAGTTCCGTCGGACACCACTACCACTTCGAATCCCTGCTCCACGAGCTCGCGCATATGTGACTCTGTGCAGAGGTTCGCTGACATGCCTGCAAGAATGACTTTGTCTATTCCTCGCTTTCGAAGTTGCAATATCAAGTCGTTGGTTTCGGGCCCATAGACCTTGTGTGGACTGCTGACAATGGTTGCACCATCTTCAATGTAGGGCTTGTATTGCTCCAACCAATCAGCACCTGATCCTTCGAACTTATGTGTATCCAGAGGGCTCTTGCGGTCAAACATGCCAATGGAGTGCATCAACTGTTCCAATGCACCTTCAAAATGCCAACCATGATCGTGTGGAAAGTAATAATGGGGAGAGATAAAGACCGGCATATCAACGGCCTTGGCTGTCTTGAAGAGAGTATCGATGTTTTCAACGGTATTGTTTTCCGTAACACTCCTTCCCACCACTCCCCAGGTTACTCCGTCAGGATGTAGGAAATCGTTTTGCGGGTCGGTCACTACCAAAGCGGTTCTCCCAGGCACGATCTCCATGCCCGGATCAGGAATTTGTGCCCGAGCACCTGCACTACCCATGATTGTTACTAAGAATAAAAACGTGGTGATGAGTTTCATTGTTGGCTCCTTTAATTAAAGACTGGTTACTTTGCTTGGCCTGGCTTTAGAAGACCAATGCGTCGATCGCTGGCGCTAATCTCTACATCGTTAGCGCTCATATCACGGCGTTGCATATAGCCGTCGTTGTCGAATTCCCAGTGTTCGTTGCCGTGAGTGCGATACCACTGTCCTGTTGCTGCGTGTTGCCATTCGTACTCGAAGCGCACCGAGATGCGGTTTTCATGAAAAGCCCAGAGTTCTTTCATGAGTTTGTAGTGCAGTTCCTTGGCCCACTTACGGGTCAGGAATTCCTCGATGGCATTGCGACCAACAAAGAATTCATCGCGGTTACGCCATTCGGAATTGATGGTGTAGGCCTGAGCGACCAGCTCAGGATCCCTGGTATTCCAGGCATCTTCTGCTGCTTGCACTTTCTGTCGTGCAGTTTCTTCCGTGAATGGGGGTAATGGTTTCCTTTGCATAGTGCAGTTACTCCTTAGAGATCAAAGCTGTGTTGGTGATCAATGAAGGCATCTAACGCGTCTGGAATTTCCGCCATGGCATCGAAATCGAATGAGCGATACTCATTAACAAATCGGGCTGACTCTCCACCGCGATAAACGGCTCTCGGCTCCCACTTTGCTTCGCCGTCCGCGAAATCGAAGTCATCTTCGATCTTTCCGATTGGTGGTTGCATGCTGTTCATGTCAATAATTCCTCTGGCTAAGATACATTTGGGATTCGATCTCTATTGCTTGTTAGTTGCATTGCACTCACCGTGCCAAGTTTTTACCTTATATATTTCAACAACTTAACGAATAACGAGAAACCTCAAAAAATTGTGATCCACAAATATTTGTGGTTTAATCCTCAAAAATTTGTGGAATTGACAATGAGCTCGAAAAGCGAAACCGATCAGCAAGCGGAGCTGGCGCTACTGCGAACCCAACACCAGCTGATTCTCGATTCGGCGGGTGAAGGCGTTTATGGGCTGGATGCTGAAGGCAGAATTACCTTCTCGAATGCCGCAGCAACGCAAATTCTCGGCTGGCAGCCTGAGCAGGTGCGAGGCCAGATTGCGCATGATGTACATCACCACTCATATGAAGACGGTTCTACCTATCCCAGAAACGAATGCCCTATTTATGCGTCGCTAAAAGATGGTGAGGTGCACCGCGTCAACAATGAAGTGTTCTGGCATACAGATGGTAGCCCGGTACCTGTTTCCTATGTCAGCACCCCGATTATTCAGGACGGTGAGCCGAGCGGTGCAGTAATCATTTTTCGTGATGATTCTCAGCGTCGGCAGGATGAAGAGGAACGTCAGGCTGCATTTGATGAACTAAATCAACTGCGCACCACTTATGAACTTATTCTCGGTGCTGCCGGTGAAGGCATCTATGGACTGGATAGCAATGGGCTGATTACTTTCAGCAATGATGCAGCGACCGCGATTCTAGGATGGCGAGGAGAGGACGTGTTAGGCAAGTCCTCCCATGAAGTCCACCATCATTCTCATGCAGATGGCACAAACTATCCCCAGGAAGATTGCCCAATCTTCCGATCTATTCAAAGCGGTGAAGCGCATCGGATAGAAAATGAAGTGTTCTGGCATACAGATGGTTCCGCCGTACCAGTGGAATACACTTCCACGCCGATCATGCGCAACGGCAAACCTGAAGGCGCTGTTGTAGTGTTTAGAGATGTTTCGGATCGGAAGGCTGTAGAGGCTCAACGCGAATTAGCCTACAAAAAGATAAAGAAGTTACAAGAAAAGTTGCAATTGGAAAGAGACTATCTACGGGAAGAAGTTAATACTGCTGGAAACTATGACGAAATTATCGGCCATAGTACCGCACTCAATCGTACGCTCTCGCAGGTGGAAGCTGTCGCCAGCACACACGCTAGCGTGCTGATTCTGGGGGAATCCGGCGTAGGTAAAGAAATGATCGCGCGGGCCATACATAAACACAGCACACGTGCGGATCGACCAATGGTTAAAGTAAATTGTGCTTCTATACCAAATGAGTTGTTCGAAAGTGAGTTCTTTGGTCATGTCAAAGGATCTTTTACCGGCGCCCATCAGGACAGAGTGGGCAGGCTGCAAATGGCAGACGGCGGGACTCTCTTCCTGGATGAAGTTGGTGAAATACCCCTCTCTCAACAAGGCAAACTACTTCGCGCTCTTCAAGAAAATGAATTTGAACGAGTGGGCGACGATAGAACTCTTCACGTAGATGTAAGAGTAGTTGCCGCAACTAACAGAGACCTTACTGCAGAAATTAAAGCAGGTCGCTTCCGGGAGGACCTGTACTATCGACTCAGTGTTTTTCCACTAGAAGTCCCGCCTCTGCGAGAACGATCGGAAGATATCATTCCGCTAGCAATGAGTTTTCTTGGCAAAGCTTGCCAGGAGCTCGGAAGAGAGTCTCTTCAACTGAGCAAGGCTCAAGCGAAACAACTGCAACAATACACCTGGCGAGGGAACATTCGAGAGCTGAAGAACATTATCGAACGAGCGGTTATCAATAGCACTGGCTCCCGGCTGAGGCTGGACATGGCACTTAGTGGTAAGAGTGAAGCTAAATCAATTGAACTGAATGATGATGCCAATGGTAAGGAAGCGGGCTTTGTTACAAGCGCGGAATTCAGAGAACTTGAAAAAGCAAATATAGTCGCCGCACTCAAACACGCGAACTGGAAAACCTGGGGTAATGAAGGGGCGGCTGAGTTGCTGGGCATTAAGCCTTCCACACTGGCTTATCAAATGAAAACACTGGGAATCCAAAAACCTGGCAAAGCAGAGTAATTATAATTAGAGGAGCCACTGAATGACAGGCTCTGCCTATTGCCCTTTGTCTATAGGTCTGGAATTCGTACTGTACGATTAGATTCGGTTTGCAACGATGAGAGTTTCATTAATAGAGCTTTGATGAAAAATACAGTACTTTAAGGGTTGTCATTGATTCAACAAGAGACCTCCGTGCTCAAGGGAGACTATGAATCTGTCACAAGTCAGAAAGCTGGCATTGAAACTCCCCGAAGTGAACGAAGAGCCCCACTTCGAGCGCACGTCTTTTCGGATACGTGGCAAAATCATCGCCACAGCGGTGGCCGACAAACCCCTCCTCAATGTAATGGCCTGCGAAGCAATTAGAGAACCCATGCTGGCTATGTTTCCCGATGCATTGGAAAAACTATTCTGGGGCAAAAAAGTGTGCGGATTAACCGTAAACCTTGAAGTGGCAGAACCAGACTTGGTCGCCGATTTGCTGGAGAAAACCTGGCGGGAAAAAGCACCGAAGTCAGTGATTAACAAGCATTGACATTACAACCAATCCTGGCACACGATCAAAGTACTTTGACCCCTTCGATCCCTTCGATTGCTCCACCTGAAGTCGGGACACATTACTTTAGTTACTAAGTAAACAGTATCTCCGGTTATCCCGTCACATTGATTCTGGGCAAAAATAACAGCTAACGGACACTAGCAACCCGGCGAGAACCTGCAACTCTCCAGAGATCCAGGCCACACTTTCCTCTGCCACTGTATGATCATTTTTCCATAGTTCACTGCCCAATCGATTACCAGCAACCAGGAGCTTCAACTGGAGTCAGGTAATCAACTATCTGGCCAACAGCCTCGTTTATTACCAATTAATCTAGAATAGATTTAATCAGCACGCCTCCTTAAAATCCTCGTTCCAGTGGTCCAAATAACGGCTCACACTACTCGAATAGAGTTGGGTAAACGGGACAACTAACCACTTAAACCAAACCGATCCCTCAAAAAAAGCGCAACACCGTCCTCGTCGTGATGACCAATTATGCCAGTAGCCTGTTCCTTTAGATCGGTGTCGGCATTCTCAGGCGCATAGGATTCGTCAGCCACCTCGAACATACTCAAGTCATTCTTACCATCGCCAAAGACTATGATCTCCTGGTAACCCAGATCATTGCGCAGTGTAGAAACGGCGTCCCCTTTGCTTCCCTTGCTATGATGGATGTCCAGCCAGCGCAGATTTGCATCCTGTATCGCCTGGCCAGTGTAGGCGACGAGTTCCTCTTCATCGGCAATAAGGTCTATTACCGATTGCACAGATTCTGCCGGGCCCATCCCGCTGAGGTTAATGACATGAGCTGTATCTGACATGGCACGAAGCGGCTCCAGTGGCAGGTGCCTTTCGTCTTCCAACAACTGGGCGAGCTTGCCTTCCTCCTCGGTCTGCAAAGGACCGTGATACACAGCGTGATGTCCATCTGCTTCCAGCGTGAACACGAATGGTGTGATTTCCTGCAGCGTCATAGCTGTCATCACATGCCAGACTTCCTGCTGGGTTAGCAAATGACTGTGGCTATATTCTTGCCGTTCGGGGCTCCAGATTATTGCGCCATTTTTGAGGATATGGGGCAATGCAAACTGATGCCTTTTGATGGGGCCCAGTGCCGCCTGTAATGTTCTTCCTGTCGCAACGGTGTAGTGTATTCCCGCTTCACGCAACAAAGATAACGTTTCTCCGGTGAATGGGGACACTTCTGACTTTGCATTCAGTAGTGTCCCATCCATATCAAATACCAATAACTTCACAGATCAATTGTCTTCCGCTTTATAGCCCTGCCAACGCCTGCTCAATATCGGCAATGATGTCGT
Source organism: uncultured Pseudohongiella sp. (assembly GCA_965227685.1). GTDB lineage: Bacteria > Pseudomonadota > Gammaproteobacteria > Pseudomonadales > Pseudohongiellaceae > UBA9145. Next base: position 2,383,420 of record CBDDGA010000002.1, read on the forward strand.
CAATATGTTCAATCCCTACACAGATACGCATGGTTTCAGGAGTGACGCTGGCCTGGCGTTGCTCTTGCTCTGTTAATTGTCGATGGGTCGTCGAAGCAGGATGGCAGGCCAGGGTTTTAGCATCACCGATGTTCACCAGGCGCTTAATCATTGATAGCGCGTCATAATATTTTACACCTGCATCATAGCCGCCCTTCACACCAAAGGTGAGCAATGACGCAGGTATTCCGCCACAGTATTTCCTGGCTAATTCATGATTACTATCGGATGCCAGTCCGCCAAAGCTCACCCACTCTACCTTGTCATGCCTGTTCAGATACTCTGCAACTGCCACTGCATTTTCGCAGTGACGTTCCATTCTCAAGCCGAGAGTCTCGAGTCCTTGCATGATCAGAAATGCATTCAATGGTGACAAGGCTGAACCGGTATTTCTCAGGGGTACGGTTCGTGCTCGACCAATGAATGCAGCTTCTCCAAAGGCTTCCGTATACACAACGCCATGATATGAGGGTTCTGGTTGATTCAGTTCCGTATAGCGTTCGGCATGCTCTGCCCAGGGAAACTTTCCGGAATCTATGATGACGCCGCCGATTGAGGTGCCGTGGCCGCCGATGTATTTGGTAAGAGAGTGCACCACGATGTCAGCGCCGAACTCTATTGGGTTACACAGGGCTGGTGTAGCAACGGTGTTATCAACAATTACCGCAACACCATGTTTGTGTGCAGCAGCGCATACTGGTTCCAGATCGATAATGTTGCCTGCTGGATTGCCTATGGTTTCGCAGTACACCGCTTTAGTGTTTTCATCGATCAGCTTCTCCAACGCGGCCGCCGAATCATCTTCTGCAAACCGAACTTCAATTCCCTGACTGGGAAGCATATGTGCAAACAATGTATAAGTGCCGCCATAGAGTTGCGGCGTGGAAACGATGTTATCTCCAGCTCTGGCCAGCGTGAGAATCGCATAATTTATGGCAGCCATGCCTGATGCCACCGCGAGCGCCGCCAGACCACCTTCCATAGCGGCCATACGTTGCTCCAACACGTCATTCGTCGGATTCATTATCCGGCTGTAGATGTTCCCGGGCACAGCCAAATTGAAAAGATCGGCACCATGCTGTGCATCATCGAATTCATAAGCTACGGTTTGGAATATGGGTACAGCGACGGATTTGGTGGTCGCATCAGATTCATAGCCGCCATGAATTGCGAGGGTTTCCTTCTTCATATTTGTGTCTCTCTTAATTGGATACTACATAGGCATTGGGTGAGTGGGCCGCACAGTTTATCCTGATTCGGCAGGCCTTAGAATCCCGAAACCATCTGAATATTTGTCTGCAAATTTTCAATCAGACACCAAAGATCCTTCGGATATCGGGATTCGACAGATTTCATCCAGGAGCATTTAGCCTCCTTTATCTGACACCCATTATTCAGAATGCTGGCTAATAAATTCTTCAACTAATGAATTTCGACTTTGAGCTATAGAATATGTGTCTGCTTTACCAGTAGCCCCTAAAAATCTGAGAAAGCGGGGAAACATCAGGGAAATGTCGTGGAAATTGGGATGTTTTGTGCCATCGATTACGGCTGGTGTCACATTGCCAGCTGATTCCAGCAACGCCTGGCCGTTGATTCCGTTATTGGGCTCGCTATAAATCATCAAGCAAGGCACTTCTATAGACTGCTCCCTTAAATCTCCGAATAGTCCTCCATCAATATTCACAACACTCGAAACTTGCGAATCTATTTTGGCCAGCTCCATGCTTACCGCGCCGCCAAGTGACAGACCGACTGCCGAAAAACTCCACTCCCGATCCAGGTCGAGCCCTGTTTTTCCAAACTCCCCGAATAAGGTTCTAATATTTGCTATTACAAACTGGTTATCCAGGGCACGTTGTGCTGCTATGGCGTTAGTATTTTTCGCCATGCTATAGAACCTTACAGCAGTTTCTTGTCGAGCTTCTCCGCTGGCTGACTGCAGTTGACTAGTCAGCTGTCTGATTTCTTGCCTTTCACTTTTCGATACTGCGCTCTCCAGACCACGATACTCCAGCAACTGATCAATATGCTGTACTCCAATTGCAATGTAACCATTGCTCGCCAGCTCTTCCATGAGCGAGTAATTCTCTGATGCAAACCCTATCAATCCATGATTGTAAATTACGATCTGTGTTGACTGACACTCGGTGGCCATATCTGCTTCCGCGTACGTATGAGTGTCATAGCGTGCTGCCCATCGGGATAACCATCTCATCATGAGTGGCAGATCTGGCTGATGTCTAAGCTGCTCCCAGAGTTTTTCGCGAACATGATGTTTTTCCGGTTGCCTCGATGGATACCAGATTTTAACAAACAATTTGCGACCGGGCTCATTGTCTACGAGTGATCTGGGCCTATTGAGATCCACTAACTCAGTAGAAACCGATCCCACTGCAAATCTGCCATTCGGAGTTGTGAGAACTTTAGACATTTGCCTCATTGGGTTGAGTTAAGTAGGAGTAAGCTAGCTTTGCTAACTCTAAGGAATATATCTTTCTATTTTTCAATACCGACCACTGCTTATCATCGTTACTCAGAAGCTTCCCAAGGGCCATGTGGTTATATAAGTAGCACAAGGTAGATGCAGAATTTTCGATATTTTCTGCTACCACCTCATCTTTGTAATTGTGGAGCAACTCAGAAAATCCCCGCACGGCACTTTTCTCAAGTGTCTTCCACTCTGTGTCTACTAGATCAGGACGCTCTCTTGAGAATAAGTAGGCGGGCCGCATGACATAGTGCAGGTCTTTCATCTGGTCCCAGCTTTTTTCCGCTAGTCTAAGCAGTGCCCCATGAAGATCAGAAGGATCGGGAGTTTTACCAGGGCGAGACCACCATTGCTGAACACGTTGAAAGTACAGCTCCATCAATATCGCAGCCGTGGCATTTTCATTGTTGAACCGTTGATAAACGGTTGCTACGGAAACACCTGCTTTTAATGCCACCTCCATTACACTTATTTGTGAGAATGGCTTGGACTTCAAGAGTTCCTCAAGTGACTTCAAAAGGAGATCTCGCTTCTCTCGGGAGCGTTGCTGTTCGGCTGGTTTTGCTCTCATGTTTAAACATTAACATAAATCATATTTATATTTCACTATTTATTGAAAATTTTTTAAAACATAAGGACATTAGCAGGTGCGGCTTACCAGCTGGACGGAGAAACGAATTTTCGGACAAGCTTCCAGTGCATCCTGGGTACGCTTCATAGCACTTTCCGGTTTGAAGGCTACAACATACTGATTTAATTGGAGAACTAGTGGGCAATTGCAGTAAGAGTAAGACTCATGGCCATGGTACCGGGGATCCGAACCCAGCTCGCCTGGCGTATCAGCGTTTTATGAGAGGCATTGATAAATTCGATGGTAAGAGCATTTGTGTAGCAGAACATGACTCCCTAGTATTACACTGACTCATCGCATGGTGTTTTGAGAAGTGTTCTATCCCCAGTGCGAAGGCTTAGGTCTAAAGCCTTCCTCAGCTGCCTGCTGCATCGCTACTTCCATCGAGACTCTCCTTTGCACCATTATTTCAACAGCTCGCTGTTCTTGAAATTTCTGATCCTGGCGCTGGGCTTCTCTTGTTATGGGAGTTTGAGTAGTAGCTGCTGGCGCTACTCGTTCAGAAGTGCTGGGAATAGCTGACGCAGCGCCAGCTCGAGTTGTTGGTGAATGCCGCGGGATTTCGGACGGCAAGCCGTTGGCTGCAAATGCCCTCTGCCCTCTTTCAGTTAGAACATTCTCTCCAGGTGTATAACCCCTCCAGTCACGCAAATGCCGCTCACTCTCTGGTACGTCCGATGTGCTTACAAATGGAGTTCCTCTGGGCGGGGGCTCCTGAGGACGACTCGAAGCCGCAAGCCTTTCTTGTCCATCCGCTATTCGTCCTGCAAGATTCGCTTGTCTGGCATCCCTTTCCCTCCTTTCTCTGACAATATCTTCCTGCTGCCTATGTCGATCGGAAAATTCTTGCTCTCTCCGTTCATGAGCTGTCGCTGTTGCTGCGGCTTCACCCTCCGCATCAGTCCTTCCGCTTGATCGGGATCGTACGTCTGGAGTAGTCAGCGACGTCCGGTCCAATTGGACTGGGCTGTTCTCAATAGAAGTATTGATAACGGGCAAGCGATTCGCCGCTAGTCTCGTCGATGCCTGCAACCTGGCTTGAGCAGTAGTTTGAGGGCGATTGTTCTCGAAATTTCGGCTAACAGGCTCTAGCTGTGCAGATGCATCCCGCTCATTTTTGTGCTGTGAAATAGTACTTGCAATCGCGTGGCTCCCACGATTTCGGATTGCCCTGTCTCTCATATTACCCTGTCTCCGATGCTGTACCTTGTTGAAATAGTAAACTTCAGTACGTCAGGTTACGGCAATAGTACACTAATTCAGCACACCGAAAAGGGCATTCCAAATTATTTATAAACGCAGGAGTCTTTTGATAAACAGTACTGACAGAACCTGAGCAAACGATAGCTGTGGAAATAAATCTTCTGCTATTGCTCCGGGGGCTTGTTGAAGATTTTTACTCGACACTTCGCATACCTCTACTCGCTCCAAGCATTGCAGCAAAAAGTTTAACCAGCACACTAATCAACAGCGATCCGCTTAAATTGGCGCTTAGGGGTACACGAAGAATTACAGAAAGAATTACCAAGTCGAGAAGAACATAGAATCCAATAGCAGTTGCTGCGAACGCTTGAGAGTCGCGTATCCTACGCTTCTTAACTGCCCAGTATGTACAGAAGAAGAATGACAATGGGCCAAGTACATATGATGACCAGGGAGCAATTCTCATGGCTGCATCCCTGTAAAACTCTACCGATTGACCAGGCTCAATATATGTCGCGTAAAACGCTACCATTGGATAACTGGCAGCCATGGTAGCCACCAAAGTAAATACAGCTATACCGGCTGCCATTGATAAGTCAGTCTTACTCATGGGTTAGATTGTGATTGCAACAATCTTGAAGTTACTATTATTTTGATTGTGGATTCTTGATGTTTCTTGCTAATGATGAGAATTATCCGGAAACCTGATGAACCTCTCACTTAGATCCTCCTGGCAAGACTCGAAATAGCAAGAATCGTCAAGAAATCGGGATTAACCTGACATAGAATCGGTTCGATATGTCCGCTACAGGCAACCTCTTAAACTTGCTGAAAGACACAAATAGTAGTGTCACTGAAGATCAGACTCTTGGCAGTATGGCTAGTCATGTGGGGTGTTCCAGGTATCATCTGCACCGGAAAATTAGCAAGATATTGGGAGAAACACCCAAAAAATATACATCCAGAGTCAGATTGCAACGAGCGGCTGCTACATTGGCTAAAACCAACGATTCAGTTTTAGCAATTGCACTTGAAAGTGGCTTTGAAAGCCATGAAGTTTTTTCTCGTGCATTCAAACGACTGTTCGGCAGAACACCCAGAAATTTCCGCAAGAGAATGGTCGAATCATATTCTTATGCCGAACGATCCAGACATCATATGCACGTTCAAAACATAGCCCCTTGTATAAGCTTGTATCGAATTCCGAAAAGCCAGTATAGGACGATTAATAACATGCCAACTGAATCAATAGTCAAAAAAGAGATTGAAGCTCAACCAATTTTGTTCATCCAGAGGAAAATCGCTCAAACTCAACTTCAGCCAACAATGGCCGAATGTTTTGGCGCACTTTTTGGATACGGAGTGAAGTCTGGCTTCGCAATCGCAGGTCAACCTATTGCTCGTTATATCAATACTGGACCAGGACTCTGGACTGTCGATTTCATCATGCCATTGGCGAATTCAGCCGAACCTGAAGGCGAGATGCAGGCCGGGTTCTTGTATGAGGGGTCTGTGGCAGTCGCTGTGCACAAGGGACCATATGAAGAGCTGCCGGAAACTAATGCAGCTGTTGAACGCTGGATTGAAGAGAAGGGATTAACCGCGAATGGGCCTCCCTGGGAATCATATGTTACTTCACCTGCAGAGATTCCAGACCCCGCAAATTGGATTACTGAAGTTTATTGGCCAGTATCCGCGGAAGACTCCTAAATCTGAATTCACAAGATTCCGCACGACTATGAGAGAGAAAAAATCTACCAACTACTACATAGAAATTCCACAAGGTATTTCTAAAGACTCGATGCACTCCGTGGTAGAAAGAGCGGTGGAATCCGTCGGCCTATATATCTCGCATATTGGGAAGTATATGGCGCACAAACACCCCGGGTCAGTCCATTGGCACTTTAAACGGGAAAAAGGAGAACGCGGCATAGTCGATGCTACTTTTTACGATGAAGAATCTCTATTCTGGCTGATGATTGCCCATAGAAGTCCAGATTGGGTGCAAGTCATGGCGCCAAAACTGAAGCTTGCATTGGAAAAAGAGATTGCATTGCTGAATATCTAGATAACAGTACCAAAGCGAAGCCAAAACTCTCTACCCTCTTCGATTAGTGCTGATCAATTTGTAACGGCTCAACCTGACATCGTTCTCGCAGCCAATTTGCAGATTGGATTAGCGGCTTATGTCGCAATAGCCAACGCTGTAACGAGCGCTTACCTGGAAAGTTAATAAACATAACGCCAGCAAGAATACAAAGTAACCCTTGACCTGGGGTTACCAACATAATGATCCCAAGTATTAGTAGAATTATTCCAAGCACATTCTTACAAACTATCAATATCACACGTATTGACAAATGGAGATTGACCGAGGGAGTTATCTCGCGCCCTTCTTGCATGAAATAGTCAGCAGGCAATTTCACAATTATCAGCGGAACAATGAACAATGAAGAAATGAAGCTAACCAGGGAAAATAGGGTTAGGTACCACAACATGGTTTCATGGCTTAGGATTAAATTGATGATGTTCATGGTGTTACGTGAGTTTTATGGTGCCTCTATTCTGTCTTTAGCGCCGTTGTAGTCAGCAATCTGGATCGTGAAGTCAGTTGATACATATCAAGTACAGCACGTAAAAATGCGGCTTTAATTACTTAAATGGTATTCCGACTTATTATTGGATTGTCTCTCGGAACTCTAGGAGATCAAGATGTATGACACCGTATTGGCTGCTGTGGATTTTTCAAAAGACACTGGCATTATCATCGAAAAGGCTCTGAAAGTGGCAGACAACGACAAATCCAAAATACACCTAGTCAGTGTGTTGGAACCCATAGCCCCAGCATACAGCATGGACATTTATAAGGTAAACGTGGACGGTGTCCAGCAAGAAGCACTGGAACTTACTAATCGTCGTCTGCACGATATTGGAAAGAGCGTGGGTATCGCTATGGAGAATTTGCACCCCCGGCTAGGACCTTCTGCTGATGAAATTCGAAGTGTGGCAGACGAGATTAATGCGGACGCCATCGTGCTGGGTAGTCATGGCCATTCCGGCTGGAAAACCACATTGGGCTCCACAACAAACAAAGTGCTGCACCATGTGGACTGTGACATTTTAGTGGTTCACACCAAAGCTGATTAAGTTCCCCTGTTTTGAGTTCTAAAAACGTTTCTGAAGCAAGCTGTATCTGAACTTTTCTGGCGATCCAGGCGATAATATCCAGAGCTTTGATATCAGCTATGTTAGTTTAATTCTCCTTAGCATCCAGACGGGCCTGTTCACGATATCGTTCCATGTTTTCGTGATAATTTTCGGTTTCTCCATACTCTAGAAACTTATTGTACCGTTGCGAAGATGACTTCAGTTTTTCCGCGTGCTTGATTGGACACCAATATTGTTCAGTTTTGGAAATAATTTCTCTTGCATAAGATATGACTCCATTTCCGTAGCCACAAAATACACAGTTAAATCGGTCTAGTAGATTTAGATTCTTCAGGTAATGCCTATCGATTACCATGTGCTCTGACCGTTTTACTCGTGGAATCCCATAAAGTCTGAAACAGATAGCTTGATAAATTGAAACACTAATATCAAAGAACACAAGCGGAACTATCATAGAGTAAATAAATGGCGCTGACGCAATATGCCGCAAGGTCTGCATGAGGGATATGCCTGAATGCTTATTGTCATCCTTGCCTCGCTTAAGACTAGCCATGGAAGTGGCAAACCTGATTTGCCTTTGAAACCTGACCTCACAGGCTTTTAGTTCATTATGAAATTCTGACTCCAATTGGTTCATCTGATTAAGTAGTGATTCGATTCGTTGGTTCATAATCGCAGTAAACCTGTCATTGCTTAGGTGTGAATTAAGGACTATTGAGACTACGGACTCTCATTAGCCATTACAGACGGTCAACCAATAAAGACCCATCTGAAGCACGACCGAGGCCAGCCTGGTGCAACCACCCACTCCATACGACCCGGCCTTTTCATAAACAGAGAAATTGACTATTGAGATGAGATTCTGGGCCCGCACCTGGAGTTCATCTGCAATACTTCCTCACTATATGTATGAATTAAGCTTTCCCAGGATATAGGTTGCTGGTGGAATGTTTTGGCAAAACTCGCCATATGTGCTCTAACCAGGGCAACCAGCCCGACACCAAATTCATCAGCAAGATCAAGGAAAAACCGTTCTCGGTAAGTATTTCTAAAAGAATCCAGGGTCTCCAGATGGCTATAGTATCTGAGTGCATGATTGGCACGATCGAGATCAGACATCTCACTACCCACTTCTCGCCATACTTCACACATTGCGGCTATTCGTTTGATCGTCAACTGAATATCTTCCTGATGAATTTTTTCCAAAAGGTTCAAGATATGTTCCAGTTGTTGCTCATTCAGATCAAGCTCTTCCAACACGAGATCAGGTCGGTGCAGAATCCGATTCCTGAGAGATCTGAGATAACCCGATTTGATGTGCTGCTCAGTCGACAGCCTTATGGAATTGCCCAACAATAACAAATCCAATTGTGGAAGATTGTCATTCAGCATCTCCTCATGACTTTCTGAAAGACCAACATTAATCGTTGTCGAATTATTGGAATTAAACTCCTGTGTAAATAGAGGGTTCGAATAGGTACAAATTGCGAGCAGGCAATATACTCTGAAGACAAGGGCCGTTGTCCCTTTAGCAAAAGCATGTGATGGCGCTGAGTGTCTTCTTGAATTCATTCTCTTCCAACACCGTTAGTTAGCTAGCTGAAATCTACTCAGATATCGCCTCGTCTGGATCCGGATTAACAATCAGGATATCCAGGTCGAGGAAGTCAAGCACCTTCTCGGCTGTGCTCCCAACTAGCGCCTCGGAAAGGCGCGAACGAGAAATAGCACCCATAATTACTAAATCTGCATCTAGCTCATCATTTACTTGTTGAATTGCGGCAATGGGAGTTGCATCCAGGAAATGAAGTTGTTCTGATTGGATGTCGTACCCGGAAACAAATTCGTCGAAGCATTTGCGATGTGCGGTTTCGATAACACCAGCAGGAGCGAATGGTCGAACCGCGGCCGCATAAGCATGCACAATATGTAGGTCTCCGGAAAGCTTACCGCGAATATCCAGAGCTGCATCCATAATGTTGTTGTCCAACGCTACGGGTTTATGATGACTGTGCATAGGATCTATCGCGGCAATCATGATGGCAGAAGGGTGCCAGGGATTATTCTTTACAAGTAACAATGGCACTGGACAGTGTCGAATCAATTGCCATGCATCGTTAGTGAGATGGTGAAACTCCAACTTGCCATAATTACGCGTGTGCTGTATTACGAGATCGACAGCCAGTTCCGTTGCCATTGAAACTACTGCCTGGTAGCTGGGGTGAGCCCAAACCACTTTACCCTGGCATTGGAAACCTTCTGACTGTATCTTCGCCAAAAGCTTATCCAGATTATTACTTAATCGATCACAAAATTCCTGTCGCCTCTGTATCAAATCAAAATCAAGACTGAGGTATTCCCGGTCTAAATGCTTTTCGTAAGCAACGCAAAGTATATGAAGTTCAGTCGTTTTCTTGTCTGAGGCCAACTGCAATGCTTTTTGCAGCTCGATCGGCATCTCGTTTTCTGGACCTGCAGCGAGAATGTCGCTCTGCACTACCACCAGTAAACGCTGGAATTGATTCATAGCCTGATCTCACAAACTAAACCGAATGAAGAGGCACTCACTGCAGTCCTATTTCGAAGTCTTGTAACTATTTTATGAGTATTTTCATTTAGCGATGGTGATTTGCATCAATCTAGGTTCAAATCGTGCTGATAATTACTGACTGCATTTTTAGGGCTGGAAGTACCGTATTGCCTGGAGTCCTGTGCAAGGCAATTTAGCCGGCACAGATAACATGAATTGCTAAACCCGTGACAAATCCTTTGCGAATACTGGGCGTTAGCACTTCAAAACCACATTCTCTGGATCAGGCATGGCCGAGGGAAAGCTTGACGTGAGTCAACCGCCAGCTTTTCAAGCCGCGCTATATTTAGCAATGTAAAGACAAGTGTGTGCTAATGGGTACCAACCAGATAAAGTTAAAGCTACGTGAACTTGAAGCCAGTTTCCTGTTGATACAGTCGAACGGAGAATAGCCAATGAAGTCTATTGAGAGAATCATAGTAGTAATAGATGCGAATGAAGATTATTCCGCCGCCCCGGATGGGCTGCCTATTGAACTTCGCAAGGCTTTACGTTTGGTAGTGGATAAAAATTTCACAGAGATTAAACTCATTAGCGTAGGCTATCAGAGATATCTGGCCAATGATTTTGGAACAATCGGCTACAACTATAATCAGTTAAGGCGGGAGTATTGCGCGAAGCTCGCTCAGGCAATGGAGGAGCTGGTCTCTGGTTTGACTGCTGATGGATACAGGATTAGTTGTGAAGTCGGCTGGGCTCATCCACGTTATGAATTAATAGTTAAAATGGCGCAGGAATTTCAAGCCGATTTATTAATCCAGCATTGCCGAGCCCATGGATATCTAAAGCACTATCATTTAACCCATGATAGCTGGGAACTGGTCAGGCAATGCCCAGTGCCATTAATGTTAGTTAAGGACCAGGACTGGAATGATCATCTGAAGCTGATGATTGCTGTTGATCCACTCCATAGTCATAACAAGCCTCTCCAGTTAGATAAGAAATTGATCACTACGGCGTCGAATTTGGCAGAACAGGCAGGTGGAGAATGTCATATTGTCCACGCGTATGCAGAAACTGCACGACCATTCGCTCCAGCTGAAAAAATCCGAAGAGAGCATGAGGCTGCTTTTCGTGATTTGGTCGCTGAATTTAATTATCCTGAAAGTCAGTTACATCTAATTGATAAATCCCCAGTGGATGCGCTGCACGACTATGGGGAGGAGATTGACTCGGATCTTGTGGTGATGGGAGCAATCTCACGATCTCGCCTAAAGGAGGCATTCATAGGAAGCACTGCTGAAAGTGTGCTTGACTATGTTAAGACTGACATTCTTATTGTAAAGCCTGATGATGCTTAGTATTCAGAGGGCTACTGACAGCGTTAGATAAGTCTTTAAGACTTTCCTGCTGGATTCCACCGACGTTAAATTATTGAAGCGCTTCGATCCCTTTGTTTCTATGGCGAGCACACTAGAAAGACGTATATATGTCTAGTGTACCCCCTCTTACTGTTGTCATTTTTCAATTCCATTTAGTTCATCCCGATATTGAGGGCTCGTAAATTTGGTGAGGAAAATTTTCTGCCAATTGACACGGCTTAAGTTCCATTTATACTCGAAAGCTCATTCAAAAACGCGTCGAGGTGCTCCATGTCTTTTCGCTATCCAATCGTATCCCTGGTCACTCTGCTTGCTCTCGTTTCTTTACTTATACCGCAGCAATCCACTGCACAGAACTCCACGAATCCTTATGCGATCGTCGAAGGGTGGGCGAAACTGCCTGGCGGAAGGGTAATGGGAGCAGTAGGTAAAGCGAAGGTCGACCCGGACGGGCGCCATATCTGGGCCGTTATACGTTGCGACGCCGGGCCTGATCGTTTCGGTTCAGAGTGTGTTGATTCAGATCTGGATCCCGTCTTGAAATTCGACCCTGACGGCAACGTTGTTGAATCCTTCGGCAGCGGAATGTTTATCTGGCCCCATGGAATTGATGTTGATTCTGATGGCAACGTCTGGGTGACAGACGCTGTGAGTAACAACAACATCCCAGCCGGCGACGATCGAGGCCATCACGTCATCAAATTCAGTTCTACCGGCGAAGTGCTTATTACACTTGGCACTCCTGGAGAACAGGGCGACGGTCCGAACCACTTCACGTCCCCAAGTGATGTGGCAATTGCCTCAAATGGCGACATATTTATAGCTGACGGCCATAACGCAAACGGAAACAATCGCGTGGTGAAGTATAACAGTCGCGGCGAATTCCTTATGACCTGGGGAGAGACTGGCTATGCGCCGGGGCAGTTCCGTGCCTTGCACGCCATCGCCATTGACCCTGATGGTCGAGTATTTGTAGGGGACCGCAGCAACAGTCGTATTCAAATCTTCGATCAGGAGGGCAATCACTCTGCCACCTGGACCCAGTTCGGACGCCCGAGCGGAATCGCCTTTGATAATGAGGGGCGAATCTATGTCGCGGATTCCGAGTCTGACAACGTACAAAACCCAGGATATGAAATGGGAATTCGCATCGGCGAGTACGAGACAGGCTGGGTAAAAGAATTCATTCGTTTCCCCTGGGCAGATCCTAACATCCTGCCAGGGAACGGAGCAGAGTTTGTCACTGTCGATAGCGAAGGCAACCTGTATGGAGGGGAGCCCGTCCCAAACCCCCATATAAACGATCGAACGCTCAGGAAATATGTTCGGGTGCGACCTTGAGGGAACTCCCTCAACTTATCAGCACTCCTCCAGCGTGTTAGCCAGACTCAATTTCTAGCGAAGAACCGTTGCTGGAGGTTAGTAATATTTGGGGGTCAGAGAAAAACATAGTGCTGTATTTTTAATCTGACTCCTACTCTAATTCTATTACTGAATTGTTGGAAGCCAGGATCGATTAGATAATTGGGGACAGAGTAAAATTAGATAGTTACCGCGACGTCTAATGCACTAGTAGCATTGCGGATCTGAGCTGTTGATAGATTACGCCTACATCGCCGGAAGATTGTACGAATCTGCTTCTTTACTCGCATCTCAGTGATTCCATCGGGTTTGCGCTTGCTGCTTTGATACACTGAGCTGACACCGTGCATACAGCCAATATCAGGGTTCCCAAAGCAACAACTATATATACCCAGAAAGAAACTTCAGGGAATGAAGAGAACTGAGCAAAGAAGAATGATACGGCGTAATAGCCAGTGATCCATGAGATCAAACACGCAACAGCAACCGGCTTAACAAAATCCCATGTCAACAAGCCAACTATTGAGCCTGAAGTGGCTCCAATAGCTTTACGCACACCAATCTCTTTTACTCGTCGTTGACATGAATTTGAAGCTAATGCAAACAATCCCATTGCAGCGATGCTTACTGTAATAATTGACGCTAAAAGCGACGCCTGATTCACACCATTAGTTCTTTCATAAATCATTTCGTCATATGTTTGTTCGAAAAACCTACGATCAATCGGAGTATCTGGTCGATGTTTAGCCCAGGTTTCATCTAAGTAATCAAGAGCGCTATCCATCTGCCGCGGATCTATTCGAACCAACGTGTAGTACATGGGCTGATTAGTTGCCCGTAGCAAATTGGTTGACGTTTGTAAGTTCTCAAGTCCACCCGAAAAACGAATGTCCTCAACCACTCCTACGATTCGATAGGTGTAATTTAAGAATAGGAGTATCTCACCCAGCGCCTCCTCTGGTGATTCAAATTCAAAATTTCTCAGTGCTGAACGTGTAATTATTGCACCATATGTTTGATCTGTATCCGGTGATGGTCCTGTTACAAAGTCCGCTGGAAAGTCTTGAGAGAAACCTCTTCCTGCTATTAATTCTAGTTGCATGGCATCAAGATAGTTTTCATCAACAGACAGATGGCTCATTAATCTGGTTTCTCCATCTGGCCATTGCGGTTTGCGCCAGGGGTTATAGTACCCTGTTCCAGGAGGAGCTGCCTGTGATTCGCTGACAGCGATAATCCCTGGATGTTGTTGCAGCTCATTGATTAGTGCACTATTTCTTTGGGCCATGGATTGATATTCTGAAATCATCTCTCTGCGACCAAAGTTGTTGTCCAACACCACCAGATTGAAGCGGTCGAATCCTATGGTCATCTCGTTCAGATGACTAATTAACAGCACAATGCATATTGCCAGAATTATCAGTGTGTTCGACAAAGCAAACTGAAAAACAGTAAACACCGATTTAGCAATTCGATTGAGCTTCCCATTACTTTTAATTCCTTTAACCATATAAACAGGCTGAAGCCTTGACAGTGCCAGAGCAGGCAACAAACCGGAAAAGAGTCCTGTAGCGAGTACCGCCAACAGAATAAGCAATAGACTATTTATCTCTAACATGCTGCTAAAGGTGAATGCCGTATCGGTGAGACTTGTGTAAGCCGGGACTACTAGATATACAACTGGCAAGGACACCATCAAAGCAATAAATGTGAGCATGAATGATTCGAATAGAAACTGAATTGCTATTTGCATCCTGCCTGCGCCGATTATTTTCCGAATTCCTATTTCTTTAGCTCGTTGCTGAACTTGTGACATAGATAAATTGGCGAAATTAACACAGGATGTGACCAAAATAAGCAACGCGAATAGCACAAGACCATAAAATATCCTGGCACGAACAGGCCCTCCACTGTTGTATCCATCCCGTGGCGATAAATACACGTCGTTCAGCGGTTCAAGCGACAGGGTTAAGCCTACCTGTTCAGCTCTAGCCCTCGACACATCAGGAATATTTCGGTCGATGAAACCGTCTAGATCATTGGCTATCGCCTGTGCTTCTGCATCACTCTGCACAGAAAAGTAAGTCTGCGTATCAGCAAAGGTTATCCAATTGCTAAGACGCATGAAGTCTGGTCCATATATTTGCTGCCCAGCCGCAACCGGAATCATAGCTTCAATCTGCAAATATGTATTTGCAGGCAGATCCCGCATAATACCTGTGACTTGCAATTCAGCACGATTGTTAAATGTAAGGGTCTGCCCTATCGGATTTTCATTACCGAAATATTTTCGTGCTGTGGTTTCATTCAGTACAATTACATTGGCTCCAAGCAACGACGTATCTCTGCTTCCTTGAACGAACTCAAAAGAAAATACATCAGCTATTGCCGGGTCAACCCAAAAAAAGCCACTGCTGGAAGCCTGGCTTATGTTGACATTCGAGCGTGAAAATAATGCCGAATCTGGGCGAACTCGGGCGATATGTTCAATTTGCGCATAATCTAGAGCCAAGCGTTCAGCATATAGATCAGCCGTCATGCTGTAGTCCCGATCGCTCGTACTCGCTACAACCCGATATATGTTTTGCCAGTTCGAAAAATGTTTATCGTAGCTAAAAATGAACTGAACATGAGCCAGCACCAATATGGAGCAGACCAAACCGAATATCAGACTCAGTATCTTGATCGCTGAGAATACGGGTTGTCTGCGAAGGACTTGAAGAGTTGTTACCCAGTAGTGGTAAAGCAATTGCATGCTCATATGATATTCTTAAGAACCCCCCTGACTAGAGTACTTTATCAAACAACTTTTACTAAAGAATTCCGTATTCTTTTACGCATTTCTGCGTATATTGTGTCCCTATACCGATTAGAATCTGAGTACAAAAATTGAAACCTGAACTTGATAGAACCTATGCGCGGCTCAGCAAATAATTCTATCTGAGTTATACGAAGTTGTACCCAAAAAAATCGTGGAAATGCCCTCTGCAAAAGCATTGATATGCCGAATGGCAGCAGAATCTGTTTCATCTTCGCGAATCAGCGGCTTTTCCAACTTCTCCTAGCTAATTGCCGTGTCTGGTGGCAACTCATTGATTCAAATAACGAATCGACGAACGTCAGAATTGGTTCTAGTATTAATACTTCATGCATCCTGGAGTTTTCATTGATAAGCAAGGAACAGCTATGAGAAACCAACTTTTTGATTTGAAGTAATTCATGCCTGGTCAGCATAAGTAGAATAAACTAGAAGCAGTACGGTTATTGGTCTGCTATTACTCAACTTGAAGAGAAAATACTTGCACTGAATGTCTGAAATCCTGTTCCAACAATATCTGATCATTCTTTCTTTTTCCCTTGTTGGCGTACTGTTGCTGCGTCGACTGAAAATGGCAACTATCGTGGCCTACTTGATTGTCGGAGCTGCAATTGGTCCGTCCGGGCTCGGTCTGATTGGAGATCCCACCCAGTTTAGTTTCATTGCCGAATTCGGGGTGGTGTTCCTGTTATTTGCACTTGGTCTGGAATTCAGTCTCAAGAAGATGCTGACCATGCGCTTCGCTGTGTTCGGCGTAGGCGGATTTCAGGTAGTGATCTGCACCGCTATCTTTTTCGGCGCAGCTTATTGGTGGGGAGCCAGTTACGCTGCCGCATTTATCATCGCCGGGAGCCTTGCACTTTCTTCCACGGCTATAGTAACCAGAGAGCTAGCTAACAATCGCCAGCTGCACAATCAGCACGGGCAGTTGTCGGTGGGTGTGTTGTTGTTCCAGGATCTTGTTGCAGTCGTATTTTTAATTCTGGTACCGGTGCTGGCTTCGGGAACAGGCGAAAGCCTGCTGCCTGCTCTGACGACAGCCGCACTCAATTCTGCCTTTTTGATCGGGATCCTGCTGGCCGCCGGAATCTGGATACTACCGCCGGTATATACGGAGGTCAGCAAGAGTAACTCCCAGGAAATATTTGTCCTGACCACCCTGGTCATCGTTTTACTGGCTGCCTGGCTGACCCATACCTTCCACTTGTCGATGACTCTAGGTGCTTTTGTAATCGGCATGATGTTAGGGGAAGGGCCCTGTAAATATCAGATAGAAAATGATATTCGCCCATTCAGGGATATTCTCCTGGGCTTATTCTTCGTCACTATTGGCATGAATCTCGATCTCGACCTGTTGATCGATTACTGGCCGCGGATTCTGCTGTTTACAGCAGCACTGATTTTGGTCAAAGCAGTCGCTGTGGCTGCGGTGGTCAGACTACTTGGATATTCAAAGCGAGATGCAACCACCGTGGGGCTGAACCTGGCCCAGGCTGGAGAGTTCGGACTAGCTCTTATGGCACTGGCACTGTCGACGCAGCTAATTCCGGTAAGCCAGGCATCATTCATCATTATTGTTGCCATTTTCAGTATGATTTTAAGCCCCTTTCTCATCAGACATGCTGCCACCATCAGTCAGAAGTTCTTTACTGCTGAATCGCTGAATGACAAACGACCGCAAATCCATCTCAATCTGGAAAACCATGTAATAGTGGGCGGCCTTGGTCGACTTGGCTTGTTGTTAACTGAATCATTGGAGAACAACGGAATCGACTACATCGCCATCGAAAATGATATCGACGTAGTCGAACGAAATCGCAGACTTGGAAAAAATGTGGTTTACGGAGATAGCAACAATGTAGAGATATTGAATCTGTGCCATCTATCCACAGCCCGCTTAGTAGTGCTGACATTCAAGTCAATCGAAGAAGGAAAATCTGCAGTAAGCCGAATCAGGCAAGCTGATTCGGCAGTCCCGATGATTATCAGATGTCAGAATCACACCCATTATGATGAACTGGTGTCATTGGGTGCTAACTATGTGTTCCCGGAGTTACTCGAATCGAGCCTCATGATCCTCAGACACATGCTGGAAATACTCAATATTGAAGATGAGGAAATAAAATCACAAATAGCTGACTACGTGGATTCTCTGCCGGAAGATATTCGCAGATCCCCAAGTTCTGAGTAGCAGTCTACTTAACCACCGTAACCGGACATTTTGCTCCATTGGCCACGGCCTGACTCACACTACCAAGGAACGCTCTCTTCAGGCCAGAGCGCCCATGTGACCCCATAACAATGTGGTCAATGTCATTTTCATCAGCATAACTGATGATTTGTTCAGCAGCATGACCCCATAAAAATTTTACTGTGGGCTCCGAATCCAGTTGACCAAGCGCATCAATTGAGTCCGGTATAACTTTTTCGTGAGCTGCCTTTTCCAATGCATCACGAATTTGTTCCACAGAGCCCATTCCTTCTGGTACACCATGAATAAAATTCGCAGCACCCCAACTGTGTTCAAGCAAGAACTCATCGCTTTGTATATACAGCACAGTAACTTTCGCATTCAGCGCCCTGGCCAACTCACCAGCACAGCTTGCAGCCTGAATCGACCCTTCTGACCCGTCAGTTGGAACCAAAATACTGGCGACCTTTCCTACAGTTCCCATATCAACACTCCCTAGAGAAAGTTTGATTACCGCTGAATGCAGTAAAGACAATATCTACTGTAAGGGAAGTCACCAGAAGTTGGATTGATGTTGGTCAATTTCTCGCGTGATCTTCGCGCAACCAGAGTAATTTCGAAACTATCGCTTTCTGGCGATCTTTTTCCTACTCCCGATGCCATGCTTACTTATGAGTGTTTACTATTTAACAATAGAGACCGGAACGTATTTGTTGCTCTATCTTATCGAAGGGGCAATTAACTTTTTCATTGTTCATAAACACTTGTGTATTTCACGCTCACCCGATTAGTTCATCTATTATTTACTCTATTGCTGAAGTTCTTCAGGCATTTCGCTGGGAGCCGGCATCAATTCAAATCCTGGCAGCGAAGCATCCATTTGATCCCAGGATGCTGCACGATTCGTATAAACCACCATTTGTGGCTTGAAGTTTTCCAGATCATCGAGGCTTGATGCACGAACGAAGAGCATGCCAGGCATGCCAGAATTTGTGGAATAAATGGGCGAACCACAATTTGCACAGAAACCGCGGCTTATCATGTTGCCGCTGTCTGCCGGCTTGTCAAAGAATGTCACCTTTCCCTGCACTTCAAAATCCTCTTCGGCGACAATCATGTGTGAAGCATGACCTGTTGCGCTTGTCTTCCGGCAATCGATGCAGTGACAATGCCCACCTCCCGATTCTCTTTCTACTTTATATTTCACACTTCCGCATAGACAACCACCACCAAAGCTCATGTTGAATCTCCTTTTGCTTGTTAATTGCAAGTAAAATATCTCTATCACTTGCTTTTTGCAAGTATATTTTTCAATATTAGTTATGGCCGATGAAGCAGCGCGCTCAACAAGAAAATCCTGCCCCGTGACATACGCCCTGGAAACCTTCGGCGATCGTTGGACACTGCAGGTTCTTCAATCACTGATTTTGGAGGGCCATCGGCGGTTTAAGGAAATCCAGGAAGCCAATCCTAAAATGGCTACTAATATTCTTTCTGAACGTCTGCAGCGATTGGAAAACAGAGGACTGGTCGAGAAAACTACCGACCCCGGAGATGCACGCCGTTATATCTATACACCCACCGACGGGGCGATAGCTCTGATTCCAATGCTATTGGAAATGATGGTGTGGAGCACCAAGTTTGGAGATGCAAAATTGCCCGAAACTATGCTGAAGCAGTACTCTACAAACAGGGAAGCGCTAATTAAAGAGCTCGAGACAAAAGCAACCGAAATTTAGTAAGTGTTTAACATACTTCTGAATACACTTGCTTTCTCACCCCTCTTCCGCCCAAGTACGTTTCACCTTGCCGTTTTGTCCCGGGGCTTTAGAATTTCAATCGGCTATTTATAAAGTACTTATGGTTCCCGCAAGTTCTCCCTTCGGTTCCTGTTTGTCGCTGAACGAATTGGTGCCTGACGGCTGGGAGCGGCCGAAGATGGTGAACGTCCAGGCCGCAGAATTTGCTGCCTCGGTGTGGGTTGCGGCATTGCTCGCTGTGGCCTCTGTTGAGGCTGTCTGATTTCTCGCCTTCTTTCCACGGGTCTCGCGCTACGCTGATTGCGCTCCGGAGTGGCACGGCTGCGGTTAGGCGGGGCCTGTCTGGTTCTGGTTGGCGACTGCAAAGATTGCCGCCTTGGTGAAGACCTGACTGCTGTTCTGCCATTTGAATTCGAACTAATGTTCGGACTGGACCGCCGCGGGTTAGAACTGGCGCGTTCCACACGACTTCTCAAAGCACTCGTTGTGCTGGATCGATTACGATCAGTTGTAGCAGTGGCATTGTCCTGACGACGGGTTGTCGTTCGATTAACAGCCGGACTACGCCGATTCGACGAAGGCGTCCTGACACGCTCTCTGGGTTGTCTGTTTATCGTAGCGGATCTATTAAGGTTTCTTTCTGAGCTACGCAAAGCAGTCGCGGCAGAGTTAGAGCGAAGAGCACTGCCAAGAGCATTAGCATCCCTCTCTCGGGGATTTCCTCGATCCACTCCAACTTGTCGAGCACTGGTATTAAGTCG
Source organism: uncultured Pseudohongiella sp. (assembly GCA_965227685.1). Classification (GTDB taxonomy): domain Bacteria; phylum Pseudomonadota; class Gammaproteobacteria; order Pseudomonadales; family Pseudohongiellaceae; genus UBA9145. Next base: position 2,403,756 of record CBDDGA010000002.1, read on the forward strand.
GCTACGGTTGCTCACCGCGGAGAGGTTCGAACGCACCGATCCATTTCGATACTCGCCAAATGATCCACTGTTCCTCAGACTTTGATTTAACCGGTCGCGTCCGCGGTTATTGGTACTGTAGTAGTTTAGATAGCGGGAATCATTTGGGCGTGAACTGCTGTGTCTCTGTGGGCGCCAATAACTACCATAGCGATTTCTGTCGCGGACCTGGCGAATACTATTGTTTACATAAAGGCGATTGAACGTGAAAATACTGGGCCGCCGGTAGTGGTAGCCGCGGAAGTAACTACGCCCGTGGTAGGGATGGTAGCGATAACTGGGGTGGTACACATGCAGGTAGTAGTCAGACCAGTGTATTGAGAAGGCTGTCATCACACCCCAGAAATAGCCGGCTGAAAATCGATATCCAGCCGGATAAGGATAGTAATAAACAGGCCGCGGCGTGGGATAGTAGTGATAAACCGGGACAGGTTGTTCGACTACAACTTCTTCGACGATGTAGTAAGGCACATAAACGACTTTTTCATCCACCGGTGTGATTTCAATTGAGTCTTCGGTAACCACTACGTTCTGATATTCATCGGACGTGAGGTTTCCTGCGGTAAGCGCGCGATTTCGAAACGTTTCAATTGCTGTCAACACATCATTCTGTTGACTGATCACGGCTTCTCCCAGTTGCCAGGTTAATTCTATTCGCTCATTCATCATTCGTAGTATCTCTGGATAATTGAGCAAAGCTATTACTGACTCGTCCCACGATTCATCTGGTTGCAGTCTGCTGTCAGTTTCCAGCTGGTCCAGAAATCGCACAGCCAGTACGATCTCCAGAGGATAGGTGGATGCAGGAAGAATGATGGCTAACAAGTCGTCCGGCTGCAGGGCGAAAGGACCTACCAACTGTTCCAACTCTTCGGGCGAATAGAGAGCAGTCTGGAGACCTGGATCCGCGGGCTGAAAAGTTGCATTGATTCCCGCCTGAGAATCATCGGCATCGACCGGGGTCTGGGCGCCGATAGTCTCGCAGCCAAGCAGCAGGAGAGCAGGGATAAACACTAAAATCTTTAATAAGCTGAAGAAAGCAGAATTCCTGGTCATAGCCACCCCCCAACGGACCGTGTAGGTATCTTTCCCAGTCTCTACCGTATCGAAGTCAAGCTGAATACTGGCTTAAGAACCCGGTACCGGGATGGAGTTGGTCTGCACTATTCAGCAGAGATTAAGTTCCTGCCCTCTACCTTAACTCCGAAAGACTGATCAAATCAGACACTGATTTGTCTACATCAATCCCTGATGAATAACCTGGAATAAGGGGAAAGACCATGAAGAGACTATTGCTTGTTTTAATAATCGCACTGAGCACAACCCGGACCTATGCAGATGTTTCGAATACCATCACCTGGGAAGTTTTCGGCTTGAGCATGAGTGGGTCTTTAGTAGATTTTATCGATGTCGATGTTGAGATCGGCAATAACTATGTCTTGTTGTACGGGGCAATCGATTTCAGAGATGGGTTTTCGACACCGGCCACTGGCTCATGTTTCTTTCCCAGCGGCAGTACTCTGCTGTATTGTAACCTGACGGTGGGCGAGAATTCAGTCGTGTTATCTATCAATGATGACTTCGATGGCACAGTCGAATCACTGGATGCCGACGGCTTTTTAATAGATGAGGGTTTCTTAAGTATTCTTGGGATTATTTAGAAAAAAAGTGCAGAGTAAAAATAGGATGCTGAATTTTTACTCTGCCACCTCTACCCAGATAACTTACTTATTGCAAGTAAGTCTTTTCGGATTAACTCTGATAGCGAATTCTAAATTCCGCTAAGGAAGCTATCCGGAGATGCCTGGAATTGATCAATGCACCAGCCGGATGCAAAAATGTAAATCTTTTCATTATGTACAGTAAAGAAATTTGGATCAGCGCCTTCTGATGGCACCACTGGACACATTTCGTTCTGAACACCAAACTTCGACTTATCACTATTGAATCGATTCAAGCTGTCTTGTGACGCAAAATGGTACTGATACCGCTCATCCGAGCTGACAAATTCTGGCTTGCCCATTTCCTGCGTTCCCTCTATTAGCAAAACCGGATCATAGCCAGAAAGCGCCAACGGTTTCTCGTCAGCTATTGCTGGTAACACGATCAACGCCAAAAGTAGTAGCAGACTTGAAGATACCGTCGCTTTCATTCTAGCTCTCATTTATACCCCCTAAATAACAACAAAAGTAGTTCGGGCATAGTAGTGAGGCTGCTCATGTCTGTAATGTACTATTCGATTAACTACGAACTGATGCAGATTAGCAGGTAAAATCTGCGATCAACCCCTTCCCGGTATCTCTGAAGAATCGGACACCAGAGGAGTTATTTCCCCTGCACCTGGAACCCTTCCCTGTTATTCCGTAACAACATTCGTCGACGATTTTGTGCTGTTAGTCCGGAAATTCCCGTGGTTTATCGATGCCTTAATCTCATTTGCCGGAGACACAGCACCCGTATGTTATCCTTAATTCTGACTATTCCTGTTCTTGGTTCCCTGTGACTACCAATCTCGATTCAAATGATCTCAAAACCGCTGCCCGGCTGCTGACAGTAATCTGGCTTGGACTGTCATTCGTGGTTCTGCTTCGGGAGGTAGCCGGTAATATTACGGTGCGCGACTGGGAATACGGCGCTCTTGATGATCTCTATAACCTCACCTTCCGCATGTGGTTGCCCTGGGTGTTAATGTCACCCTTCGTGGTGATGCTGATAAAAAAGTTCCTGTTTTATCCAGAGGAATGGAAAGAAAAGCTGGGGCTCCACCTGCTTTTTGCTGGCATGTTCACACTGATTCATGTTGCTGTTATAGCTTTCCACTACGAATTTTTCGTCGAAGACAAGTCCGATGCAATGCAGGTATATGCCGGTTGGGAACACATGGGGCATTTTTTGGTCGCAGATCCGTTTATCCTGACTGATATCATTATTTATGTTCTGTTTGTTACCAGTTTCAATATTTCCAGCCATATCCAGCTTGTAAGGCAAAAAGAACAGATCGCCAGCAAACTAAGGAACTATCTGGCAGAGTCTAAATTGGAAGCACTGCGCATGCAGGTGAATCCCCATTTTCTATTCAATACATTAAATAGCATATCCGTATTAATCCAAAAGAATGAGATGCAGGCCGCGGGCGAGATGATTCATCGCCTGAGTGAATTCTTTCGCATGACTCTGGAGAAAACCGCGCTTCAATTTCTGCCATTGGAATCAGAATTAGAGTTAATGGACAACTATCTCGCTATAGAACAAGAACGGTTTCGGGATCGCCTGGAGATTGCCAAGTCCATCGACCCGCGTACCGTAGGCATCGAGGTGCCAGTAATGCTCTTGCAACCTTTGGTGGAAAACAGTTTACGTCATGGTATTGCAGAAATTGAAGGTACAGGTCGCATCGAAATTTGCAGCTCACTGCTTGCCAATGATCGATTGCGCCTGGAAGTCGTTGACAACGGTACCGGAGAAGTAGATTTCAATAGCACCGAATTTAGAGAAGGTATCGGTCTGAGCAATGTACGTGGCCGCCTGAGTCAACTCTATGGCGAGAGTTTTTCATTCACCTTCGAGTCTTCATTACAACAAGGCGTAAGAGTTTGTATTGAATTACCAGTGAACCGCGAACAGCCCTCGGCAGAAGAGGATGACGCTCAACTTACCAGTCCAGATCCTGCAATGAACCTGAAATTTGGCGAGACATAGTCAATGGCAATCAAAGCACTTGTAGTCGATGATGAACCCCTTGCCCGGGAAGGTCTGGCTTTGATGCTGTCTGATGAAACAGATATAGATATAGTGGCTTTGTGTCCAAATGCAAACATAGCCATCGACATGATTCGACAGCACCAACCTGATCTGGTTTTTCTCGATATTCAAATGCCCAAGATGAGTGGCTTTGATGTCGTGCAGAAGATTGGTGAAGAAAGTATGCCTTTGGTAGTGTTTGTCACTGCCTATGATCAATACGCAGTCGAAGCGTTCGAAGTCCATGCAATGGACTATCTGTTAAAGCCTGTTCGCAAAAGCCGCTTACAGGAAAGTCTGGTTCGGATTCGCGAACAGTTGCTGCAGAAGGATCTGCGTCAAAACGGCAAGAAACTGGGCGAATTACTCAATATGTTCGACCAGCACACAGGAATGAATTCTCAGCCATCTGTTACTTCAAACGGTTATGACAATAATCGTATTGTTGTTAAATCCCATGGCCATATCTATTTTCTGCAAACATCAGAAATTCTATGGATAGAGGCGTCCGGCGACTACGTTACAATTCATACAGAAGAGAAATCTCATCTGTTAAGAGACACTATGCGCAATATGGAACTACGCCTGGATCCTCATGGCTTCAAACGCATCCACCGCTCGGCCATTATCAACCTGAGCTTTGTTAGTGAGCTGAAGAGCGGAAGCAATAATGAATACAATGTAGTTCTAAGCAACGGCACCATTCTTAACCTTGGCCGCAGTTACAAAGACTCTCTGTACTCGTCTCTTGGCGGGCTTGACTAAGAGCTCTCCAGCTCCATTCACCGCGACTAATCGTTCTTCACCCTCAGCTGCTCGGTGTTTACCGATTGCGTCTATGCCCCGGGACTAATGTGCCTACACTATCGCTAAGCAGTCTTAATTTCTAATTGCTGAACGAAACTAACCATGGACATCCCAAAGAAATCCCGACCAAAGAAGTGGCCGGTTCTTCGCATCGTTGGCTTGTTGCTGTTGGCCGGCTCATTCACCATTGCCTATGCTCGATTCAATTCCTTTTCCAACACGGAATTTGTAGCCAGAGACAATCTGGTCATCAGTGAAGTCGTCCGCGCCGATCTGGTAAGAGAGGTTCGGGCACCAGGCAAGCTGGTACCAGCAGAACTTCGCTGGGTAGCGGCTACCTCCAATGCCCGCGTGGAACACATCATTCTCGATCCGGGCGATGCAGTCACTCAAGATTCAGTCGTTATGACCCTCAGCAATCCGGATTTGGCGGAAGCGCTGGACTCAGCGCGTCTGGAACTGAATGTTCTGGAAGCTGAATACAAGGCGCTGGAGCAAAGACTGCAGAATATCCGCCTGAATCAAGAGTCGGTCATCGCTGAAGTACAGTCTCAGTATGAGCTTGCCGATTTTCGGCTCAATGCCAATCAAGAATTATCGAAAGACCGAGCTGTATCGGAGATATCACTTGAAGAGTCGGTACTGCAGGAAAAAGCACTGCAGGTTAAATACGACATTGAACAGCGCAAACTAACAAGCCTGGTCAGTTTACACGAGGCCGAACTTGTGGCTAAACGGGCGCGTGTTGACCAATCGGCAAGAGCCCTGCAACTGCAGCAAAAATTATTCGATGAATTGCAGGTTCGGGCCGAATTTCCTGGTCATTTGCAGGACATCCCAGTGGAGCAGGGTCAGCAACTTGTCAAAGGCACAATCCTGGCTCGGGTGGCAGACAATGAGAATCTCAAAACTGAACTACGAGTTCAGGAAAGCCAGGTGAAGGATATACAGCCTGGACAGAGCGTAGTTATTTCTGCCGGTGGTGATAGCACGAGAGGAACTGTGCGTCGGGTCGAACCTGAAGTGCAGGAAGGAGTGGTAATCGTTGAAGTGTTTTTTGACGATCAGCCGCTTGCTGGCGCTCGCTTTGATCTGCGTGTCGACGGAGTAGTGCAACTTGAGCGCCTTGATAAGGTTCTTAAAATCAAGCGTCCCGTGTTTAGCCAGGAGAATGCAGCCCTAAACCTGTTCGTGCTGGACCCAGACGGTAATACTGCCAGCCGCCGTCTGGTTCGCATCGGCAAAACCTCCACTAACGAGATTGAAATCATTGATGGCCTGACCGAAGGTGAGCTGGTCATCGTGTCAGACACATCACAATTTAATCAATTCGAGCAGTTCACTCTGCGCTAGGATCAAGGGAGAGCAAAATGCAGACCTTAGCAGAAGATTTTCAATTTGCGCTACGCAACTTTCGGAAAAATCTAGGCGTCACTGTATTGATCGTAGCAACCCTTGGTCTGGGAATCGGTGCGACCAGTGCCATATTCAGTATGGTTTATCATGTGCTACTTGGCCCTCTTCCTTTCTCTAATGGGGAGCAGCTAGTCAAGATCCACACCAATCGCCCAAACATCGATCAATATGATGTCGCAACCTCTGTTCAAACCTTATTTGACTATGAAGCACAGTCAGAATCGTTCTCTGACATTGTTGAATATCACCAGATGAGCTTCACTCTGTTGGGACAGGGTGACCCGGCATTTGTGCAAACTGGTGTAGTCAGCTGGGACTACTTTGATGTCCTCGGTATTCAGCCTGTCCTGGGGCGCAGTTTTCTGCCCGGGGAAGATGAGCCCGGTGCCGAACCGTTGATTATGTTGTCCAATCGATTCTGGTACGAAAAATTTGGCGGCGATCCCAATGTGATCGGTATGAGCCTGGAAATGAACAACTACGCTCACACCGTGATTGGCATTTTGCCTCCTATGCCAGCCTATCCCATGGACAATGATATCTGGATCGCCGCATCAACCTGTCCTGGCCGCGGCAGCGATGCTGTCATAAATACCCGTTCTATACCTTTTGTACAGGTGTACGGTCGCATGCATCCCCATGTCTCCCTGGCCCAGGCCAATACTGACATTGCCAGCGTTGCAAATCGGCTGGCTTCTCAGCATCCCGACGACTATCCCGTGGAACAGGGTTTCACCGCCAATGTATCTCCACTGCGCACAGAAATGGCTGGGGATTCAGGACAAACTTTCTATCTATTGTTGGGGCTCACTGGTCTGGTGCTTCTGATTGCCTGCGCGAATGTAGCCAATCTAAACCTGGCTCGTATGGCAATTCGTGAACAGGAGTTTGCAATACGCGAGTCCCTTGGTGCTAACCCCCGTCGGGTTGCCCGTCAGGTACTGACTGAAAGCATTATGCTGGCATTTGCTGGCGCCATTCTGGGTATCGTGATTGCCTTTCTTGGAATCGATGTGCTCTCGGACTTTGCCCGACGCTACACCTCATTGGCCAGTGAAGTAAAAGTGGACTGGCCGATTCTTGTGTTTAGCCTGGGGGTTGCACTCATCACTGGACTCATTAGCGGATCTGCCTCGGCCTTTCAGAAACGCAACCTCAATAAGTCACTCAAAGAAGGTAGCGGTAACGTCACGGTCAGTAGTTCCAGCAAAAAAATGCGCCAATCCTTGTTAGTGGTTCAGTTCGCATTGGCATTCATTATTTTGACCAGCGCAGCACTGGTCAGCCTGAGTCTGTACCGGCTTAGTGTTGAAGATCCAGGATTCAGAACAGAGAGTCTGCTCAGCGCAGACATGACGTTGAACTTTACCACTTTCGCGGACGTGTCCAGACGACGACAATTCCTGCGCTTTCTGGAAACAGAACTCCCTGCTCATCCTGAAATCAATGGTGTGGGCGCCAGTTCTACCATCCCGCTGGAGGACCTGCCTAACCGTGGACAGGATATTCGCATAGAGGGACATAGCACCATTGACAATACTGAGAACATAGCAGTCTTTGCCAACCGTGTTTCCAAAGACTATTTCGATGTGCTGGATATCTCACTGCTGAGTGGTCGTTATTTCCTGGATAGCGATGACGAGAATAGCCCACCTGTGTACATCATTAATCAGGCAACTGCCGATCGTTATTTTCCCGAGGAAAATCCAATCGGCAAGCGACTGTCTATCGATGAGGGCGTAACCTGGGGCGATATTGTGGGGGTAGTTGGCAATTCCCGAGCAATGGGACTCGATACAGCCGCAATTGAAACTGTCTTTATGCCCTATTTGCAGTTACCTCCGGCCCAATTCAGCCTGGGGCGCATGAATCTATTTATAGCCTCAACAGCTACAGGCGATGGAGTGCGAAACTTTATTGCGGACACCGTGCATGCCTTCGATCCTGCACAGGCCATTACCAAGATGGTAGAAATGGAGCAAATTCGCGATTCCTGGCTATCGACTCCCAGATTAGTTACACAATTGATCAGCCTGTTCGCTCTTCTTGCATTCGCTATTACCCTCAGCGGTGTCGTTGGGGTGGTCGCCTACAATGTTAGCCAACGCTTCAAGGAGATTGGTATACGTATGGCACTAGGAGCTAACCCCCTGCGGGTTCGCTCGTTGCTGACACTGCAGGGAATAGCTTTGACCCTGATGGGACTGGCCATAGGCAGTGTGATTATGATCTTTGCTGCACCCTCGCTTTCACGCCTGCTGTATGAGACAAGTCCGGTGGATATCGCTGTTTATCTGGCTACAGCATTGGCAATCAGCTTAATGGCGCTGTTCGCCATCTCCATACCAACCAATCGCGCGGTCAAGGTAGACCCATCCCGCGCGCTACGTGATCAATAGAGCTATTAGTAAACAGGAACGAACTATGACCGCACGGGCTTTAATTCAACTGGAAAATATTAGTAAGTCTTTCAATACAAGCACCGCTGAGACAGTCGCCGTTGATAATGTGGATCTTGAAATCTTCGAAGGCGACTATGTCGCCATCTCCGGCCCATCCGGCTGCGGCAAGTCTACACTATTGGCGATGTTAGGTTTGCTGGAGGTTCCGTCCAGTGGAAAATATTACCTTAATGGTCATGAAATTCAGGAACTGGATGCCTACCAACGGGCTGAGCTACGAAATCGTGAAATCGGTTTTATATTTCAGGCATTCAATTTGATCGGGGACCTGACGGTGTTGGAAAACGTTACCCTGCCATTGACCTATCGCTCCGGAATGAATCGTAGCGAACGGACGGATCGCGCAATGGCGATGTTGGAAAAAGTCGATATGGTCGAACGAGCCGGGCATTATCCAGCCCAGTTATCTGGCGGACAACAGCAACGCGTTGCTGTAGCCCGGGGCCTCGTTATTGAACCGTCGGTGCTACTTGCTGATGAGCCTACCGGGAATCTGGATTCCAAGAATGGCGATGCCATCATGAAATTACTCGACGACCTGAATGAAGAAGGAAATACTATCTGTATGGTTACTCATGATTCCCGGTTTGCCGAGCGGGGACATAAGGCTGTGATTCTCGAAGATGGCCGGGTGGTTTAGTTCCGGAGAGACAGACGTGATCCACCCATACTAACCTAGTCTTAGCTCAGGTTCTCATTCCATATCTGATGCATTGCTGATTCAAAGTGGCGAGCAAATTGCACAGCGTCGAATAAAGGCGAGGTACTTACCTGACTGCGTAGCTGACTTCGAATCTGAGACAAGACATCATTATTGCTCGCAAATTCAACTGCTTTTCCCTGGTACTCGTCTTTGTCCTGTGCGATCCATTGGGAGAGGCCTGCATTATTTAGAATTCCCACTCCTTGCCTTGAGAACATGGTATTACCAGCCAGGGTAAGCACCGGAACACCCATCCAAAGACTCTCAACACTGGTTGTACCACCAGTAAAGGGAAAAGGATCCAGACAAATGTCTATTTCATTGTAAGTTTCCAGATATTCCTTCCGAGTTCCCCATCCCCTCAGCTCAATTCTCTGAGAATGAACGCCGTTGCGGGAAAATTCTTCAGTAACGGCATTTCTTATATCATCGTCCCGAAACAGTTTCGCTTTCAACAACAGTTTGCTTGCGGGAAGCTGCAGCAGAATTTCTGACCAAACCTTAATGACTTCCACGTTTATCTTAGACAGATTGTTTAAACAGCCAAAAGTAATATAGCCATTACTTAGTGCGGGTAATAAGGAAACATCGGGGCAACTTTGTGGAGGTGTGAAACACCAACGTGATTCTGGCATTAGCCAAAGATGTTCACAAAACTGACCAGCCAGTTCTGGTGGAGTTACATGGGGGTCTCCAAGCACATAATCCATCTCACGTAGTCCCGTGCTGGCAAAATAGCCCAACCAACTTACCTGTATCGGTGCGGGTTTATATGCAAATAGCGTAAGTCTGGAGTCAGCTGTGTGACCTGATAAATCGATTAATATATGAACCGCTTGCGAGTGTATAAGATTTGCAGCTGATTTATCGTTGAGCCCGAAAATTGGAAGCCATTTTGAAAAACGCTGCTGTAAGCGTGCTGTCATCTCATCTTCTATAGGAGATGCTGGAAAGGCGATAAGTTGTATTTTGGACGAGTCGATTTCCGAAACAACGCTTTCCAGAAAATATCCAACTGGATGATTACGTAAATCACTGGACACCAAACCTATTCTCAATATGTCTTCATCTGCTTTACAGGAGTGCGATTCAAATTTATTAACTGCCAGACTGGTAGCCAGCTCTCCATACTTTTTTGCGATTTCCTTATAAGAGCTTTCATACAAAGCGGGCGAATAACACAGGTTCATTAGTAAATTGTGATAGGCCTGCAAGTAATCAGGACGTAATTCAATGGCGTGCTCAAAACTGGCAAATGCCTGATCCAGCAATCCTACTTCCTGCAATGCGTTACCTCGATTGTAGTAAGCTTCCGCATAACAATGATCAATCTCAATTGCTTTGTTGAAGCTGGCAATGGCGTCGTTAACTCTTCCATCTGCCTCCAGAATCGTACCCAGGTTGAGGTGGGCGTTTTTATTGTTTGGCTGGAGTTTAATGGCAAGGTTGCAACTGCTTATTGCTTCTGTGAGCATTCCGAGATTCTTTTGCGCGACACTGCGATTTGAATATGCATCAGCATAGTCGGGGTTAGAATCTATGGCTTTGTCAAAACTCTGAAGCGCTTCAGCTGGTTGACCCAATATTGTGAGTAATACACCTCGATTAGAATGTGCCTGTTCCAGGCCAGGATTGGTAGCGATCGCGGCATCGAAGCCCGCTAGTGCTGCTTCAAATTCTTTTAGTTCCATCAGGGAACTCGCGCGATTAACAATTGCGCCTGCATGTCCGGGATTCAGTTCGATTGCTTTATCAAAGCTTTTTATTGCGGACTCAAAGTCTCTTAGTGCGCTGTAGGAATTTCCTTGATTGTGGTGAGCTGCGATATTACCAGGTCCCAGAGCTATAGCTTTGTCGAAGTCTTCAATGGCAAGCTTGTGATTATTGAGCAATGCCCAGGAGTTTCCTCGATTGTAGTAGGCTTCAGCAAAATTTGGATCCAGCGCCAGTGCTGAGTTGTATTTATTAATAGCTGCATTTAAATCGCCTAGCTCTCTCAGAGCATTACCGCAATTTGAATATGCCTGTATCAACTTCGGGTTGGATGCTATAGCAGACTCATAGCTCAGCACACTATCGCGAAATAAGCCCAGGGACTTCTCAATGTTGCCCTTATTAAAATACGCTACTGCAAACTGAGAGTCTCGAGCTATCGCTTCTTCGTAGCTCGCCAGAGCGGCCTCATGCTTACCAGAAGCCTCGAGGGCAGAACCTTTACCTGCATAAGCTATGGCTAAGTTCGGATTCAACTCAATCACCCTGTCATAGCAAAGAATAGCTTTCTCGAATTGATCGAGCCTTGCCAGAGCATTTCCCAGACTAAAATGAGCTTCTGTATAGGAAGGATTGAGTTCGATTGCCTTGCGAAAACTCGCCACTGCCTGATCAGGCTGGTCAAGTTCTAACACTACAATTGCAAGATTATAGTGAGCCTGCGCACTATCCGGTTGCAGTGAAGAGAGTTGATAGTAGGTAGAACGTGCCTCTTCCAGCTTGCGCAGACTGAATAACACAGCACCTAGTAAAATAAGCACCTGGGTCTGCATAAGAGTCGAAATGGAAGGGTCAATTAATGTTTCTTTCGCAAGTTGCTCAGCATCTTGATAGTTTTGATTCTTGATTGATTCCTGGAGCGTGGCAAGTGTTCCCTGTTCTGCAGTGGTCAATGATGACGTTCCCTCCCGAGCAGATTCAGGTTTAATGCCCATGCGCTTCAAAGCCGATAGAGCCTCTTTATGCTGAGGGTCTGATTTAAGAATAGCGCGGTAAAGAAAAGCAGCCGATTCGTTATCCTGGTCAGCTAGTGCTTGTCGAGCACGATTCAGCGCTTCAGCAAGGGTAAGGGTCCCACTGTGAGAATTAGCCATGGGCGGTAGTATATAGTAGTTGTGATGTGCCCGTGCTGCAGAAATATAGACATCTGGGAGATGTAGCAAGTCAAGCTAATATAAAGCTGGAATAGAGTTCCAAATATTTTGATTCTAATTGCATACGAAAGAATATCTGCTGCCAATCTCTAAAAACGATGAACAGAGTGCGATCTCAAGAATCTGGCCGCGTTTACATTCCTAGGGGTAGGCTATTTCGACTGTCTACCACTCAATCGCAGTGCATTGAACCACTTCTGCCTGGTGGAGTCTGTGGCGCTGTCGACCATCCCCAGGATCGTTTCTCGGATTGGTCTGATTCCGCTGAGTTTCAAAATGTTTCGCTCCAGGCTCTTGAGACTATGAGATAGAAATATCCATCGGTAGGCTAAAGCAGGCATCCCCATAGTTACAATAATATGGCAGCTCTTGCCTCTTAACAGACCTTTTGGCCACTTGTTCTCAGTACTTTCATTCAAGGCCACTCCTGGTCTGAATAGCTGCTCTAGATACGCTTTGAGTAGTGCCGGCATAGTACCCAGCCACAATGGATAGATAATGACCAGATGGTCTGCCCGCTGCATCGCTTCTATCGAGGGCTTAATGCTTTCCGGTGGGGGTCCGGCAAATTCTTCTGCTCTACGCAGTAGAGGAAAATCAAGGTCGGCAATACTGATCAGGTGTACTTCATGACCAGCCTCTCGTGCACCTTCTGCATAGGCATGTTCAAGTGCGTGGCATAGGTGCACTTTCGCGGAGTCCGGATGCCCCTGGATTATCAGAATTTGTTTTGACATAGGTTTTCGAACCTAGCTGTTCTGTAAATAGAGAATCACTTAGCTTCGTCTCCTATTCACTTACTCTCTTACCTAACATCTTTGAGAAGTTCTCTATTAGTTGCATTGGCAGTGGGAATACAATGGTAGAGCTTTTCTCTCCAGCAATTTCGGTCAGGGTTTGCAAGTAACGTAGTTGCATCGACTCTGATTGTGTAGTCAATTGAGTTGCTGCTTCAACTAGTTTTTCCGAAGCCTCATACTCACCAGCTGCATGAATGACTTTTGCCCTCCGCGCACGTTCTGCTTCGGCCTGCTTCGCAATCGCTCTGACCATGCTTTCATCCAGGTCTACATGTTTGATCTCAACATTGGAAACCTTGATGCCCCAACTATCCGTTTGTGCATCGAGGATTTCCTGCACATCCGCGTTGAGCCGATCTCGCTCCGCCAATAACTCATCCAACTCGTGTTGTCCTAGCACGGAACGTAATGTGGTTTGTGCCAGCTGCCCAGTCGCCTCCATAAAATCCTCTACATTGATAATCGCTTTCTCTGGATCGACCACACGAAAATAGAGCACAGCATTTACCTTGACTGAAACATTGTCTCGAGTGATTAGGTCCTGGGTCGGAATGTCCCAGACTAATATTCGTAGACTGACCTTAACTATTTGCTGTAGAAATGGAATTACTACGATAAGGCCCGGGCCTTTCACTTTGTAAAACCTACCTAACATGAAGATCACACCTCTCTCGTATTCTCTAAGGATACGAAAAACACTGATAAGTAGTGCCAGAGAAATCGTGATCAGTGAAATTGTAAATGGCTCCATACTACTTACTCCTGCTTTTTGACTTTGAGAGTTAATCCTTCAATACCGGCTATTTCCACTTCCTCGCCTTCTTCAATTGGCACATCAGATTCTGCTTTCCAGTTTTCGCTAAAGGCCCTGACGTGACCACAGTGATCAAAAGCTTGCAAGGCCACACCTGTGCCGCCAATCATAGCCTCCAAGCCACTAACTACTTTTTGCTGTCGGGCTCGTAACAACATACTCAGTACAAATAGAAAGACTCCAGCCGACGCCACAGCAAAGGCAGCAATAATGCCAATGGATATTCGAAAGGCCTCTAATTCAGTGTCCATTAGAATCACCGACCCAAGGACAAAGGCTACGACTCCCCCTAACCCAAACACACCAAAGCTCGGCGACATGGCCTCAGTTACCATGAGACCTATACCTACAATGATCAAGGCCAACCCAGCATAGTTGATGGGCAACATTTGCAGCGCATAGGCACCTAGCAATAAACAAATGACACCAGCAATTCCTGGCAATCCGAGACCTGGGTTATAAAACTCCAGAATAAGCCCGTAGATGCCAATCATCAGTAATATGTAAGCCACATTTGGATCGGCGATCATTGATAAGAATTCATGGCGCCAATCCGGTTCCACAGTAGTTAGACTGAATTGACTCAGATCAACATAAACCTGCCGACCGTCTATCACAGTGCTGTGCCCATCTAACTGCTCCGTGAGGCTATCCAAGTCTTCTGCGATCACATCGATTACGTTAATCGCCAGAGCTTCTGACGCCGTTAGATTTGCAGCTTCAATAACAGTTAGCTCGGCCCACTCCATGTTTCGGCCACGCAATTCGGCAAGTCCTTTTATGTAAGCCACCGCATCATTAATCACTTTGCGCTCCATAGCCGTTCCCGCACCTTCCTGTGCCTCCTCTTCAGGCGCTGGTGTCGCCGGCAGTGGGAACGGGTTTCCACCAATGGTCACTGGCGTGGAAGAACCCACATTAGTAGCCGGTGCCATGGCGGCGAAGTGGCTAGCATAGAGGATATAGGTGCCAGCACTGGCGGCCCGCGCTCCATTCGGTGCTACCCACGTCGCGATGGGAACCGTTGATGCCAGAATCCTTCGGATGATCTCGCGCATTGATGCATCTAACCCTCCAGGTGTATCTAATTGGAGAACGACCAGATCAGCACCAACTTCCTCTGCATCACTAATTGCCCGAACCACAAAGTCAGAACTTGCCGGCCCGATGGCGCCGGTTAACTGCACCAGATGTACTTCTGCTCCTTCCAAGCGGGGCGACATCAGCGACAGCAGCATCAAGACTACCAGGACAAAAGCCGCCTTGACGCCTAACGCTCTTAGATTATTGGCTCGGGCCATCGAATTTGGACTCTTTTGTAGTTAGCTAGAATTATCATTCCACAATTAAGAGAGGATGTAGTTGATGTTAGTCAACAGTGCTGCGATTCCCGTTTTCGTGATTTTGTATAAGCCTCCAATCAATAGATTATCGACCTGTCAGTTACCCGGCTATCGTTATTCCTCGGTTAGTTTCCGGGTCACCGGGCTCAACGTTTACAGCCCGACTTTCAATCCCGCATGTCGCGTCGTTGATACACGCCAAAGTGCACATAGGCTGCGGAAGTTTCTTCTCCCTCTGAAACATTCTCTGGCACTTGATGATGAACAGGGGGCAAACTTTTTAAATAGGCCGCCATTGCGAAGGCATCCGTATCACTAATTCCTGCAAATGCTGGCCAAGGCATCACCGGTAAGCTGCGCCCACTATGCTCGGTTGTGCCAACCCTAATCATTGTGACCAGTCGATTGATTGTCCAGCCACCAAGCCCGGTTTCAAAATCTGGAGTAAGGTTTGGAGGAAAAATCACTCCGGGGTAGTCATTCACAAAAGGGCTCGTGTAAGCAATTCCTGTACTCGAGCCCGCCAGTAGTCTTTCTGAGTTTGGTACACCTACAAGAGCACCGTCCGTGTGACAGGAACCACAACCTAAGAGTGCAATGAGATACTTGCCCCGCGACAATTGCTCTGGAGTGTAGTCGGGAGATGGCAGCGGCTCCGGAGAAGCAAATATCGTAGCTGGGTCTAATTGTTCGTATTCATCTAATGGGTTGTAGCCAGATTCACAGCCGGCCAAAGTGACTATCAGCCCTATTAAATAGCTGAATTTGTAAACATTGCTCATCAACAGGTTCCTCAAATTTTCTGGCTATAAACCTTAGTTTTACACAACGTTCTGAACAGGAATTGATCTTACACAAGGAAGCTTCTGAAAGAACAAGTTGAAGATATCCCACCGTGCAGAGATTCCAGCTTTTCTGATCTAACTCAACACCCTGCTCAAAGATATCTCTACATTCAGATTCACGGGCTGTCAGTCTGTGTTTTTTATGTGTGGCAGAAAACTGAAACGAATGACTACGACAACTGAAATACGCTCTCCAAACCTCGCTACTAAAGTTGTATTGGCTACTCAGGATCTGTGTAAAACCTATCCGATGGGCGAAATCACTGTAAACGCCCTAAAGAATGTGGACTTCGAGTTGAGAGAAGGCGAGATGACCGTGCTGCTAGGCGCCTCTGGCAGCGGCAAATCTACTTTGCTCAATATTGTTGGTGGTCTGGATGTCGCTACTAGCGGGAGTGTGATGTATCAGGATCGCTATTTATCCGACTGCAGTGATCGGGAGCTAACTGACTACCGGCGCTTTCACGTAGGGTTTGTGTTTCAATTCTATAACCTGATTTCCAGTCTCACGGCGAAAGAGAATGTGGCATTAGTGACGGAAATCGCTCCTAATCCAATGCCTCCCGAAGATGCACTCGATCTAGTAGGCCTTTCAGATCGACTGGATCATTTTCCATCGCAGTTGTCTGGTGGCGAACAACAGCGCGTAGCCATTGCCAGAGCCATTGCAAAGCGACCTAGCATTCTATTATGCGACGAACCTACCGGTGCCCTCGATGCCGAAACCGGAAAGCTCGTACTCTCTGTACTTGATCGTGTTAACTGCGAAACCAATACAACTACTGCAATCATCACTCATAACGCTTCAATCGGTGATTTAGGCGATGTAGTTGTACGCATGCGCAGCGGCGAAATCGCAGAGCGAATCGAGAATAAATCTCGGGCTAGCGTAGAAGATATTGACTGGTAGAGTATGACTCCGCTGAATCGCAAATTGTTTAGAGAACTTTGGAAACTGAAGGGTCAGGTACTATCCATCGCGCTAGTAGTAGCTGTTGGAGTGATGTCCATTGTCACAATGCGCGGCAGTTTCGATTCATTGCTGCTCTCACAGCAGCAGTATTATGAAGAGTCTCGATTCGCGGATATCTGGGTATCGCTGGTAAGGGCACCCCTGGGTATGCTGGCGAACCTCGAAGCTATCCCAGGAGTCAATGGTGCTGACTCCAGAGTGACATTCCTTGCTACATTAGATCTTGATGACACTGGTGTTCCAGCTCATGGACTCTTTGTTTCCGTTCCCGATACCCAGAGATCGATTCTCAATGACTTGCAAATTCGAAGGGGAAGATACCTCGACCCAGGCGCAAACAATGAAGTGGTTATCAGCGAAAATTTTGCCGACGCACGCGACTTCCAGCCAGGCGATACAGTACGGGCAATTATCAATGGACGAGCAAGAGAGCTTGAAATAGCTGGCATCGGTGTTTCTCCCGAACACACTTATGCAGTTCCACCTGGCGGACTGTATCCTGAAGATGATCGATACGGCGTCTTTTGGGCTAGTCGCGACATTCTGGGGCCCGCATTAGATATGGAAGGTGCATTCAATGAAGCTTTCTTTTCACTAACTCCAGACGCAAATGAACAGGCGGTCATCGATAGTATCGACGCCTTATTGAAACCCTACGGCGGTTTGGGCGCATACCCCCGCCGGGATCAACCCTCTCATCTCATCCTGGAATCTGAGATTGCCCAAAATCGAGTCACCGGAGCTGTTATTCCGATGATTTTTTTGGGTGTCGCCGTTTTTCTCCTGTATCTGGTATTAGGGCGATTGATAGCAACTCAAAGAGGAGAAATTGCCGTATTAAAAGCATTCGGCTACACCGACTGGGAAGTTGGCACACATTTTCTGATGTTCGCTGTTACTGCAGTGCTGCTTGGAGGGCTACTAGGGATGGTTGGTGGGTTACTTATGGGTGACGCTTACATCGGGATGTACGCCCAGTACTTCAAGTTGCCGGATCTGACTTATTCTCCTTCGCCCGGACTTCTACTGTTTGCTTTTATGGCCTGCGCCATTGGTGCGTTCGCAGGTGCACTCGCAGCTGTGAAAAGAGCTATCCAGTTACCTCCGGCCGAGGCGATGCGTCCGGAGGCACCCACTCAGTTCAAGTCTGGTTTAGTAGACCAATTCCGATTAGGCAGGGTTCTGGGTGTGACCAGTCACATGATTCTGCGTAACTTTGAACGTAAGCCGATTCAGGGATTTTTTTCCACTCTGGGTATCGCTATGGCCGTAGCCATACTCACCATAGGCTTCTTTATGTTCGACAGTGTTGAGCACATGATGGATTTACAGTTTCGTCATATTCAACGGGAAGACCTGGCACTAAGCTTTCGCGAACAATTACCTGAATCTGTCCGACATGACCTTGCAAATCTGGATGGCGTCACCAGAGTCGAGACTCATCGCACCATCGCTGCTCGGTTGAGGACAGGACATCGAGAGGATGAAGTCGCCATTCAGGGGCTTGAGAAAAACGGGCAGCTGCGAAGAATTATCAACGTCGATGGAGATGAGATACCAATCCCAGCCTCTGGCCTGATATTGAGCTCAATGCTTGCTAATCGCCTGGAAGTCGCACCAGGTGACGAACTCATTGTTGAATTCTTGGAGGGTGAAAGACGGGTCGTCAACGTTGCTGTTAATGGATTGATTGAGGACTACCTCGGACTATCGGCCTATATGGATAAAGATGCGCTATGGCGAATTAGCAGCGAGCCTACAGCAGTCAATGGCGCTTTCCTCAGCATCGACGATGCAGCAAAAAATGGCATCAATTCCAAGCTTAAAACATATCCTGCTGTTACCGGAGTCTCTTCACCCTCTAGCATGCTGGAATCGTTTGAAGAGCAACTAGCGGATGGCGTTTTTCTAGCCAGTGGTTTTTTGCTCGGTTTTGCTGGCGTGATCGCAGTGGGTGTCATTTACAACGCGGCACGTATTGCCTTGTCCGAACGGGGCCGGGAACTGGCCAGCCTGCGAGTAATGGGATTTCACAAGCGCGAGGTCGCAACCTTACTTCTGGGAGAGCAGGGTATTGTCACTGCCCTCGCAATCCCGCTGGGTTGGGCGATTGGCTATAGCCTGTGCTACGCCGTTGCAGCTGGCATGCAAACCGATATTTATCGAATTCCATTCGTCACTGACGCCAGAACCTTCCTCTGGTCGGGCGCTTACATTGTGTTAGCAGCCATCGTTAGTGGTTGGATCGTAAAGAAACGATTGGACCAAATCGAGTTGGTCGAAGTGTTAAAGACACGGGAGTAAATCATGTCCAGAATGCCACTGTGGATAAAGCTAAGCGTCGGGATCATCGTGCTGACAACCGGATTTCTGCTTCTTCGCCCGGCTCCTATCGGCGTAGAAGTAGGAACGGTGGAAATGCGACCATTTTTTGAAGCGATCGAGGAACAAGGCAGGACACGAGCCAGAAATCCTTTTCTGGTAACTGCTCCTGTTTCCGGACGTCTGTTACGCACCAGGCTTGATGAAGGCGACAAAGTAAGTAGTGGTGAAGTAATCGCGGTTATTGCACCAACCCCACAAGATCAGCGCAGTTCGGCCTTCGCACAAGCCAGCCTTGCTGCTGCTGAAGCGAGACTCGTCGTTGCTACTGCGTCTTTAGAGGAAATCCTAAGCGCGGCGGCACGAATTAGTAGAGAAAGAGAACGACGGGAAGAGCTATACGATCTTAGTCTAGCCAGCGCTGAAGAGGTTGAGCTATACCGCCAGCTGGCCGTGGCAGAAGATGCTCGAGTAGAGAGTGCACGAGCATCGGTTCTAGCTGCCGAAGCAGATATTGAAAGTGCGCGCGCTTTGTTAATGGGAAGTGATCCTGATGACGAAGAAGTGAATCAATCAGTTATTGAAATCAAGGCTCCGGTAACAGGCACTGTTTACAGTGTATTGGAAGAAAATGAGCGGGTCATTCAGGCGGGAACACCGCTGCTGGAGATTAGTAACCAAGATAGCCTTGAAATAGTAGTCGACTTATTAACTCAGGACGCAGTGAAGGTCGAGGTCGGTGACTCTGTATACATCACTGGATGGGGCGGTGATCGGCTGCTCAATGCTTTTGTTAGAACAATCGAGCCTGAGGCATTTACCAAAGTTTCGGCTCTTGGTGTAGACGAACAACGGGTCAATGTCATCATCGACCTGATCGATCCCCCTGACAACCTCGGCGCCGAGTATCGGGTCGAAGTCGCTGTCATCACCTGGCAGGCTAATTCAACTCTTACTATACCCACCAGTGCCATTTTTCAACGCAGTTCAGGATGGCATACCTTTGTAGTGAAAGATAATCGGGCGGAGTTACGCTCAGTTATTATCGGTTCACGTGGTCGAGAGTACACTCGTCTTCTAGGAGGGGTATCAGAATTTGATCAAGTTATTCTTTACCCTTCAGATCTGATCAACGAGGGAGTAGGCGTGAGACTTTGATCCAGAGTTACCAAAACAATCAATGCATGACTCGCTCGACTGCAGCGGTTGCTCAGAAGACGCTGTCACTTATTGGTTATACATAAGACATAGACCAGTAAAGTTTCTTGCTAGACTCAAGAACAATTGCCAGCGAAACTTCTTGCCCTCTATTCAACAAAATTGATCACCCTAAAGCGTTTCTACCTTTGCCCTAGACCTATTTCCAATAGCCAACTACGTTGACTTTGATCAATGCAGATTCCCCAGACTGCGCTAGATTATCTGGACCGACCAAACTTATTGAAAAGACGAGAGAGGTAGAGTTATGTCCTTAGCTAAGTATGAACCGATGAATTTTCTGAACAGGATACAGTCTGAACTAAATGATTTTTACAAGCTTAACGGGCATCGGCTTACTGCACCAATTTTCGAACAGCCGAATGCTCTTTTCCCCAGCGAATGGCAACCAACAGTCGACGTCAAAGAGAGCAGAAGCCAATTCAAGATTATCGTAGATATTCCTGGTGTTGAACCTAAAGATATCGAAGTATCGATGGAGAATGACTGCTTAACAGTTAGAGGTGAACGCAAAGAGGAGACGGAAAAAGAAGAAGAAAATCGACACATTAAAGAGTGTTCCTACGGAGTGTTTGAGCGACGATTTAGATTGCCGGACACCGCGGACGGCAAGAAAATTACTGCGAAAGGCACAAATGGGGTGTTAACCATTACCGTAGGTAAGAAAAAAGCCTCGAACCCTAAAAGAATTGCGGTGTCTTCATAACTTCGAATGGCTCACTTGGCATTTACCAGTATTAGGTCGCAATGCTTTGGTGCGGGGAATAATTGTAAGAGTTTTTGGTTAGCAAATTTGGATTATTTAGATAATTCTGACTTGCTACTCAATTCAGATAAGCACACCTGAGGTTGCCGGCAACGGTTATAAGATGTGCTTATTTTCTTTTTGTTGCTTTTGCAATCGTAACTTGAGCCTGATGGCAACAATTGTCATTTGTTCAGAAGAGCGAATTTGGCTGCCGTCTCTTCGATCGCCAAAGAATTATTACGATTTAATACTCGAAATGGCAGTCTGCACTGATTCCACAAGAATACGATCAACAATTGGAGTCTGAATATAATCGGCGGCGCCTGCTCGCAAGGCATCCATCGCATGGGAAATCTCACCATTCGTTTCTACAATAATCACCGGAGCACTGGGCAGCTTTCTGCGTAGTTTTCGCAACATTTCAGTGGTAGCAGAAATTGAATTCTGGGCTTCTGCGAGCACACAGTGAGGTACCTGCCTTTTTAATTCTCTCAACATGGCATTAGACTGACTGAACGTCGAGACCTTATAACCAGCACGAACGAAAAGTTGGTTGAGAGACTCCAGAAGCTTTGAATCTTTAGCGATTATAAAAATAGAACACATGGGGCTTATTGTTTTCACGTTACGACTACTCCCCTTGCCAAGAGGAGGCTCACGGTTTTCCTAGCATTGCTGCCGATCCTTCATTAGGGAAGGCTAACCTGCTTTCAATACTTGTCTTTGATATGTGTCAATCTATTACAAGCTAGAAGCCTGGCAATGTGAGTATTGGTCTAACTGTCCAGCGAAGTAATTGATTTGACCAGTTGCGCCAGCGAACTGACATTCATTTTATCCATTACGTTAGCCCGATGAACTTCCACCGTTCTTTGACTAATCTGTAGCTCCAGCGCAATGACTTTATTGGCAACCCCATCAACCATGAGATTCAATACCTGTTTTTCCCTGGGGGATAATTTGTTTAGATTATCAATTACCTCCATTTTCGTTCTTTGGAAATTCCTAAGGTTGTCGCCTTCACGAAGTGCGCGTTGCACGCTGTCGAGCAGATCCTGATCCTGGAAGGGCTTGGATATGAAGTCTATGGCTCCTTTTTTGACAGCCTTCACTGCCATTGGGATATCGCCATGGCCGGAGATGAAAATGATAGGCAGTAATGAATGTCGAGATATAAGTTCATCTTGAAGCTCGAGACCACTCATTAGAGGCATGCGTATATCGAGCACTAAGCAACCACTTGTATCAGCATCAACGGAGTCTAGAAAATCAATCGCTGATTCATACGATTGAACATTAAGCCCAACAGACTTCATCAACATCTCGAGCGAATCGCGCACAGCTTCATCATCATCGACGATATGAACTACTTTGTTTTTACTATCCATAGTCATGTTGCTTCCACAGAAGTAGGCAATATGAAATAGAAACTTGCTCCACTATTCTCATTCGAGGTGAAGTCTAGTTCTCCACCATGAGAGCGGATAATGGTACGACAGATCGATAAGCCCATACCCATTCCTGAATGTTTTGTTGTAAAAAATGGCTGAAATAACTTATCGGCCACCTCGCTACTGACACCTGGCCCACGATCAGTGACTGTTACCTTTATCCTTTCCTGATTCTGACACTGTGTACTAATAACTACACTCCTGTCCTCGCTGTTTGTGTCATCTTCGTTGTCGCGTATCGAATCGATGGCGTTTTTTATAAGATTTAAGGCGACTTGTTGGATCTGCACCGGATCACACATAATCGCAGGCAGCTCCGGGTCCAATTCCATCTGCAACAGAACATCATGATTTTGCGCTTCAATTTTAGCGATATCTATTACTTCGCTAATGAGAGAATTACAGTTACACGCTTCTCTTTTATCGTCTTGCTCTCGCACCCAGTTCCGCAGCCCGCGAATGATTTCCCCTGCCCTGAGCGCCTGCTTATTTATTTTGTTCAATGCCGATAACACTTCCTCAGTCTGATCAACGTCTGCACTTAATAGCCGACTCCCTGCCTGGGCGTAGTTGGATATAGCCGTCAGTGGCTGATTTATTTCATGGGCGATACTGGCAGCCATTTCTCCCATTACACCGATCCTCGACACATGAGCCAGACGGTTAACCAAATCGTGGATTTCATTTTGTGCATCCGCTAGCTCTTTCTCCCTCCCCCGCAGATCTCTCATATCCCGGATAATTCCTACAAATTTTACTGATTCACCAGAATCGAACTTGCCGACTGACAGGAAAATCTCAATAACCTCGCCATTCCTGTGTTGTGCCTCGACATCCCGACCTATCCCTATGATCTTTTTTTTGCCAGTCCGCAGGTGCTCACTGATATAGGCATCGTGGTTCTCGCGATAGGGAGATGGCATCACGAGCTTGATATTCTGGCCCACCAGCTCGTCTGGCCTGTAGCCAAGCAGCCGCTCTACGCCGCTATTGGCTAATTGAATAATGCCTTTGTCATTTATGACGAAAATCCCATCTGCTGCTGCGTCCAGCAATGCAGTAAATCTCTTGTCTTCAACCAGATTTTCCATCGACTAAAGCAATCCTATGTATTCACCACCAAGGAATACGTATTTTCCACAATACGACTATGTACAATATCTAATTTTGCACCATTCTCTGCTTTCCTAGACTAGTTGGCATCAAGACGTAGTTTCCAAACATAGTTCGTTGCGGAGAAGCCAATAATGAATCAGCCCCTTAGTGTCGATCAACCGTCAAACCACGTCAATCCATCAATCATTACTAGCACGATTAATTCCGGCATTGAGGAGGCTAATTCTATGGTCTCTGAAAAAACCGAATGTCAGGAATGTCGTTATAACGATTTATGTCTGGCCAAGGAACTCGACAGAGCAGGCTTAAACGATGTAGGAAAGTTCGTGCGCAACTCGAGGCGTCTGCGCAAAGGTCAGCATCTTTATAGACAAGGTAACGACTTTCATTCGATAAGCTTTATTAGAAGTGGGTTTGTTAAATCTTATGTGAATAACAATGAAGGTGATGAGGTGGCAGTGGGGTTCTTCTTTCCAGGAGAAGCAATTGGCCTGGAAGGTTTGTACAAAGATCAACACACTGCTTCGGTGATCGCATTGGAAGATACGTTCATTTGTGAGCTTCCTTTCAAGGCATTAAGCAAGACTATCGCTTTGAGCCCCGCAGTACAGCAGCAATTCAATTCCTTATTGTCCAGACAGATCGTCCAGGAGCAGGAAATGACAATGTTGCTGGGGCAAAAGACAGCGTCGAACAAACTGAAGGCATTTTTACTCAATATTTCTAATCGATACGCAAGAATTAGATTGTCCCCAACATCTTTTAGATTACCGATGACAAGGAAGGACATCGCCGGTTGCCTGAACCTAACGATTGAGACTGTTAGTCGCCTGTTCAGTCAATTTCAGGAAGAAGGTTTGATTGACGTTGCAGGGAGAGAGGTATCACTAGCCGACCTACAAGGATTGAAGTCATTGTCATAGCTTGGCTCTCGTGGGCACGGAGAATAACTGCAGGCAGAAAAGGTATATCTCATTGATCCGCATCAATTGATAGCCTCTGTTATTCAGTCAACATCTTAATAGAGAGTTGAACTAAATATTGGAGGCTAGTATGCAACGACAATTTCTATACATAGTGGTGATTGCTGGTTTCTTTTCGTTCTTTCTTTCAGTAAGTGCTCAAGAAACGCTTGGAGCTAACCCGCAGGAGCCGAATACCGAAGAGAGAATGACTGAAAATTGCTGTGAAGGTCAGGCTACCGATCGCGAGGATCAGCGTGAACGGGGCATGCACGATAAGAGGAAAGGAAGAAATCGAGGCCAATCAGGAGTCGAGAACCATCCGAGAGGTCAGGGCGGAATGAATATGTCTCGCGACCGGCATCATTACGCCAGAGACAACGGATTGCCTGGTAACTATCAGGGCGTGAAGAATGCACTCGAAAGTACGTCTGCAAACCTGGACGCCGGCAAATCGCTCTACGAGTCAGAATGCTCCATGTGTCATGGTGCCGATGGAAGCGGTAACGGTGAGGCTGGTGCCAATCTCGATCCAGCGCCCACAAACATCGCGCGTTTCGCACAAATGAGAATGGCTACCGACGACTATTTGTTTTGGACGCTCGCAGACGGCGGTCAGCCCATAGATTCCGACATGCCAGCCTTCAAAGAAAAATTAACGGCCGATCAGCGATGGCAAATAATTCTCTATTTGCGACAACTTGGTGAGCGCAATTTGTAAGGTTATAAATTGATTTCCAACTTCGATCATTGTCTAAAACTAAGGGAAGAAATACATCCCTGGGAGGCAAAAAAATGTACAAAAAGCTTATCGTTGCCGTAGATTTTTCTGATAGCTCACAGAAAATTATGGAGCGCGCGAAAGAATTAGTGAAAGCCGATATAGACAAGTTGCATGTAGTACATGTTGTTGAGTCAGTGCCTGTCGTATGGGGCGCGCATTCCTATGCGATTGATCCAATTGACTTACAGAAGAAAATTTTAGATGGCGCGCGGGCGACCATGCTGCAATTCGCTGAGAAGTTTGATATTCGTAAAGAACAGCAGCATGTTCTTCAGGGCAAACCTGCAACCAAGATCAGAGAGTTGCAAGATGAAATTGATGCAGATGCCATCGTTATCGGCAGTCATGGGCACTCGGGATGGAAAATAGTACTAGGTTCAACTGCCACTAGTTTACTTCATGGTGCCAAGGTTGATGTATTGACAGTGTACGTGTCAGACGATTAGAAACACTAAATACCGAATCTACATAGTACAGTACAAATCCTTCAACAACCTGTACTGAGAAAATTAGTCCGGAGAGGTTTGTTTTCTAAGACTGAACGGTCTACTCTCCTATTCCTTACACACGTCTCATCCTGCTCTGATCTATGTCCTATAGCATAGTGATACTGCTTATTAATTCCTTACCACATCTATAGAAGATGCTTTTATCGGTATCCGAGCCCCACCGAACACATAAGGAGTCGCATTGGCGGCTTTGGTGTTTACGGGCATTTATTATCAACCCCTATCAACTATGGAAAAATGATCGCAGCAACTCAACTGCGTTTATGTTGTAGGTTGAAGACTCTTTGGATTCTGTTCGAAACAGATTGCATCCGCCTCAAATTCTTCAAGTTGCTCTTCCAGCAACAGGCAATAGTGAGGATTTCCGTTTTTGTGCTTACTAGCGAAATAGCGGCAATCCCGACACTGGCCAAACGGCTGCCTTTTCTTTGCCACCAGTCTTGCCTGAAGTAAGGAAGCTGCCGCTACATCGAGATTGCGTTGATTAACCTTGGAGAGCGCCTTGATGTCTGAAGCGACCATTGCCAATGGGTCCTTCTTCAGGAGTGATTTTCCTTTCTGAGTCAGCGCCAGATGTACTTTACGACGATCATGGGAATCTGAAACTTTCTCAACGAGACCTTTGTTTTCCAATGCCTTTATTGTTTGTGAAACCGTCCCTTTGGTGAGCCCGAGATAGGCTGTTAGCGCACCAGCGGATTTCGAAAATCGATTGGCACGATCAATAAAACGAATAGATTCCCACTGAACTGGCAGAAGGTCTTCCGCATGCGAGTCTGTTGTCATTAGTCGAGAAAGTCGTTCGAGAAGACTTACTGTTCGACTGGCGTCGTAACCAGGCATAAATCCGATTCACCTAAATAGTATTGACTCAATACTACTGTTGACTTGGCCGTTTAGGCAAGTTAATCTATTTAGTATCGACTCAATACTATTATGGAAAAAGCTATGAAACAGCAATTACTTTACCTTGCCTTCATCTCAACCCTGACCACTGCTGCACAGGCCCATGACATCAAAAGTGACACTAATGCCGATGTTAATGCTGCATTCGATATAACAGCAGCCAGAGCCACGAGCGATGGCCGCTTAACGACGTTTATGATGGAACTTGCCGGAATTGCCGGCAGTGTGAAACCTGTATCTGGCGGTCAATTAGCTGGAGCCAAAGTTGAGGCATATGTCTGGCCAACAAACCTTGATCCATCTGCCGTTGGATTCGAGCAGGAATCTGGAATATTGACACTTGCCATAACCGCTCATCCAGACTTTGATGATACGCCACTCTTTGACGAGAACCAGGACGGTGATCCTGCAAATGATGGTGCCGACTGGCATTCACACTGGGTTGTACTTGTCGAAGATCATGCCTGTGATGCCGGTCTGAAAGTCAGGGATGTTTCGCCAGGAGTGGATCTGCTTCCTGATACCGCACCCCATCTTCCAATTGCTCTGGACAGCCCTGGAATGAGCCCCCTGCTTTCCGGAAACACCGCCAAAATCACTGTTCCCGTTAGCGGTACCGATGATGTGTCATTTGATGCCGTCACTGCTGAACTACAAGTAAGCCAGCAAACCAGTGCCCCTCTCCTCTGTGTAACAGCTGTGCATGATATTGCTTCCGGGGATTTGTCCTTACCTGGACGAGTGGTTAACGACTCTGACTCACTCTAATCATGGGAGACCTTGCTTCTACTTGGCGTGCATATATTAAACCTTTCGCGACAAGTAGAAGCCTATGACGCAATCTATTGTTTAAGGATCACCGAATGCGAGCAGAAAAGGAAATTGTTCAGGAGCTGGAAGTGAGTGCTTGGCTGAATACGCCATCCCCTATCTCACTGGCTGACAATCTGGGAAAGGTAATTGTAATAGAAGCTTTTCAGATGTTATGTCCTGGCTGTGTTTCTCATGCGCTTCCCCAGGCTCAACATATCGCTAAACACTTCTCCCCAGAAGATGTTCTTGTGCTGGGTCTGCACTCTGTATTCGAACATCATGACGCACAGGGAAGACTGGAAGTATTAGAAGCTTTTCTCTATGAGAACCGCATTAGCTTTCCGGTTGCCATGGACGCTCCATCTGATGACAGCCCTGTACCCCGGACTATGAGAAATTTTGGATTGTCTGGCACACCCAGTCTGATTCTCATTGACCGATATGGTGCGCAAAGAGAACAGTACTTCGGGGTTGTTGAAGATCTCGTGTTAGGGGCAAGAATTATGAAACTTATGGTTGAGTAACAACTGTGTATACAGATCAAAAACTAGTGATCTTAGAACTGGAGGATTCGATTACGCAGCATTTCTACCAATCGTGTATCGATTCAGAACCCAAGCCAATATGCCATCCAAACATTTAAACCCTGTTCCAATTTAATCGGACACTGTCTCTCGTAGCACTCGTGCAGAAACACCGAATATCTTTTGCAAAACCCGATTCATATGCTCCACGGAACGAAATCCACATGATGCCGCGACACTTTTCAGGGAGGCCCTGGCTCCTTGTAATTGGCTCCGGGCTGTTTCAGCACGAAAACGATTGACCGCATCTGCCGGGGTGACACCCATGACTTTTGTATATTTCCTCGAAAATGTTCTTTCACTCATGCGTGCAATCCTGGCTAAAACAGGAATACTCAGCTCCTGATCAATATGAGCGAGTATCCATTGATTTAACTCTGTGAAGATCCCCCCCGGATCTTTCATTGCCATAGCGATGAAATCACTGAATTGGGATTGATTTCCGGTTCTCTTGGTATACAAAACCAGTCGTCTCGCAACAAGGGTTGCTATGCTCGAGCTATAATCGTCTTCCACAATAGCAAGCGCAAGATCTATACCTGCACTAGCACCAGCAGACGTCCAGATTTTTCCATCACGCACATAGATGGAATCGCGATCGACAGCCAGACTCGGGAATTCTCGTTGTAACCTGTCACAGTCAATCCAGTGTGTAGCAACACGTTTACCGGACAGCAAACCGGATTCAGCGAGCAGAAACGCTCCATTACAAATGGAACAAACCCGATAGGCATGTTGAGCTTGTTTTTGCAGCCATTTGAGTAGAACTGCATCGTGACGTGCGTTCTCTACCCCTGCTCCTCCGACCACTACGATTGTTGTATTGGGGCCGAGCTTGCGAGGCAATCTACTCGTTTCCATTCGGGCCTGGGAGGGTGTTGTAACCGTCTCCCCTGATGTAGAAACAATAGTGGAGTTGTATGTTATTGGGGAATCACTTTCGCTGTAGCCCGAGTATTCACGCGCTGTGGTAAATACCTGAAGTGGCCCAGCCAGATCGATTAACTGGAACTGTTCGAAGACAACAAAGAGAAGTTTATGCATTGGCAGAAATTACGATATTTTTGACCTTTATGCCAGTATTGCTCCTGCTACTATTTCCTCATTGAGTGACACAACTGAATCAAATGAGGATTTCGCCATGGTAGCTCTGACTGGATGTCTGAACGGCTGTTTAAAACTATATATATGTAACTGTAAGAAAAGCCTGATCAAGTTTCTGTTTCCAGACCTGAAAAGGATCAGGGGACTCGGCATTCCCCTGCTCTCAATTGCTACTTTGTTCACGTCCGCTCCAGTAGCAAGTGCTGAATATTCTGTAGAAGCAGAGATTGCCGCTGCGTCGGAAGCCGCACCCGCACATATAACTGACGGAGCAACCTATCTAGCGTTTGAGCAAGGTAGTATTCGAACTATACGAAACGGCACTAACAACTTCACTTGCATTGTGATCAGAGATCCCCAGGGCAGATTCGAACCGGCCTGTTTAAATGAAGAGGCGATGCGATCTGTATTCCCAACCTATGAATTGGAGATGAAACTACTATACGCCGGCACACCTCCTGCTGAAGTGAAGCACCATTTATCTGACGCTTACAACGCTGGCGACATTCCCACTGCAGAAGTTGGGGCATTGGTCTACATGATGTCGACGAACAATCTGAATTTCAATGCAGCGACTGAAATCCTGGCCCCTACCCCTGTACACCAGATGTACTATTTCCCCAAAATGCCCGATGAAACATTCTCCCTGAAAGGTGAGCTTCCGGTGCGTTTATGGCAGGGATATCCCCACTTGTCAGCACTAATTGTCGACATTGCGGAATGAACATTCCAACTGTCAATCTATAGTCTCAGCAAAATCAATGCAATCTGAGTTATCGATCAGAGTAGCAATTCAGATCTCTGGTTTTAATCCAGGCTTTGGCTATTTTCTTGTTGCTGGTATCTGAAGTCTATTCGTTTGAGGCTTCTTCGGTCCGTCTTCTTTTACCTTCAGACTCAGCACCAGGGCTAGCGGGGGCCCGCGGTGGTACTGGAGGGCGCGCAACTCCACCTACCTGACCAGCCTGTTGAATATGACCTGCAGGAGGAACAGGTTGCCCAATCGCAGGATTTGCAGGCATCTGTGCCGCTGCGGGCGACGCTGGTTGGCCACCTAGATTGGGAAAGCCTTGCAAAGCTGGAGCATTGGATGGGGAGAGGCTGGACCCTGATCTTTGTGAGCTTGCTGGCGAAGAGCTGGAAGCAGAACCCAAATTCGGAAATGATGCAGCTCCTTGTCCCTGATCTGGAATACTTGATTGAACACCCCGATTTTCAGATTTAGGTTTGTACTTATCCCATAGCGTAGAATTTGTTTCCCAGGGTGCTTTGGTTTCCACACCTCTAACATAAAATTTAATTCCGTTGGCGTGCTCACTTTTACGCATTCTGTAGGCTTTTCTAAGCTCCGATGCGGTAAAACTATTGCCGTAGTCCCCTCTTTTATTTACTACATCGTCCATACTAATATCATTTAATTCAAAATGAATACTGTGTCCTTGTGCTACGGTGAATTCCATGCCAGCCTTAATTGAACGTTTGATTCGAGTATTGACATGATCTTCACTACCCTCTGGTGTGAGTGAGGGGTTTTTATCTCGTGAGTCCAAAAAGCCTTTGAGTTCTCCGGCTTTTCGACGCGAAGCTTGAATGTCCTTCACATCCATAGGTGGGAAATCACGATGTCGTTCTGCAGGATTTTTAGGTGTAGGGTAGCGCTCTCCTTTTTTTACACCCAGAAATTGATGATTTAAATCATCGACGGTTGCAAAGGACGGAGCTCCGTCAGCGTTAAGGATATTCTCCAAATGCCTGGGACGACCTCCAATTTTATCCAGGCCGTAAACTAAATCTCCGCTACGAAAGCTTTTGACCAGGTCGGAGCGATAATCAGGTTCATATCCAGAAGGAAAATTGAAATCCCCCTGCCTAAATTTGTTGAGCCTATTAGCGCTTGCGTTATATTCGTCATGTAACTGACGGGCAGCCGCAAACTTCCCAGCGCTGATAAGGTCATGTATTTCGTTTTCTACCTTGTACCTCGGAACCGTCTTTGGGCGCGATTTATCCGACATTTGATTCACCGTTTGAGGACTGAAAAAGTTATTAAAGAATGTTGTCAGAGTAAAGAGCCCAGCGTAAAAATAGTGTTTATTACTAACCTCTAACAATGAATAGTAGATAGATTCACGCCCGCTTAGAGCCCATTATGTCTGCATGTTACGCTCAAAAAAGGGCAGTCTGGACTCTCAGCGCGGATTCCCGACGGGTGCTGAGAGCCCCAAACCACCCACAACGAATCGAGGTTGGGGAGGAAGGAGTGCCTCGATTCTCTTGCTATGTCGCTACCAACATTCTTTAAAAACAAATTCTTACAGCAGACCGAAGATACTAAGTGATAGCTGCTAGTCCATCACTGCAATTGCATCCACTTCGAACTTCATTCCATCTAACGCAAGTCTGGGAACTGGCACCAGAGTTTGAGCCGGTAACGCATCACCAAATGTTTCTCTAATCGCCTCTGTCATAATTTCCAGTTTCGATTCGTCGTAGTCCACAACATAGGTTGTAAGCTTTGTTACCTGTTGAGGCATTGCACCCACTGATTCCAGAGCCGCTTTAAGATTCAGGTAGGCTTGCTTTACCTGATCGGAAAATAAGTCAGACAAATTTCCTGATTTATCTTCACCACCCTGACCAGCAATGTAGGCGACACGGCTGCCACCTGTGGCGACAACTGCATGACTGTACCCATTTGGAGCGGGATCATAGAGTTCGTTTGAATTAACAATATCAAGTTGCAGCCCGGAGGCATCAGAGGGCATTGCTAATGTGCTCATAAATAGTATTCCTGTAATCGAAACTGTATATGTAAAAGTTCTTGGCATATTTTTTAACCTGCCTGTCAGCTAGTGAATGGATACTCCACTGAGCGAAGTTAGTTTTTCAGGATTTCGTATGATAAATATGTCGGTAGCTCTTCCCACCGTATCGTAAGCGAAGCTCACAACTGCTTCAGTCTTACCGTTGTGATTCAGCACAAAGCCCCGCTCACCATTAATATCGACGATTTCCCATTGGTAATCTTTCCAGTAGTGACGAAGATCGATGGTAAGAAAAGAAGTAACGTCACTTTTGCCAGTCAGGGTCTCCATGATTGTCGGCACCTTGCCACCGCCATCAGCGGTGAGCTTGATTTCCATTGAGAGCAGTTCACTCAACGTCTGCGTGGAACCTTCACTTACAGCGATCTGAAATGCCTGGAGTAACCTGTTTTGCTGCTCCAATGGAGTCTTGAATCGAACCCTGGACTGGTCGATGTTTGCTTTTGCTCTGGACACCAGCTTTCGGCAGGAGTTCTGTTTCATACCAAGTATGTTTGAGACATCCTCGTAAGACATATCGAAGATGTCATGCAGCAAATATGCAGCTCTCTCCTTCGGGGTGAGGCGGTCCAACATCAACAAGAAGGCAGTTTTCAACGATATCGCCAGGTCAACATGCGAATCCGCATCTTCCAACAAGGTTTTCTGAACAGGTTCCGGAAGCCACTCGCCGATATAATCCACGCGTGAACGATTGGCATCGCGCAATAAATCGAGACAACGATGAGTACAGGTCTTCACCATCCAGGATGCGGGATTCTCAATGACATCACGATTTGCCTGGGCCCATTTGAGGAATGTGTCCTGGACAGCATCTTCCGCATCTGTCATAGAGCCAAGAATCCGGTACGCAATACCGAGCAATTTTGGTTGTACTTCATCGAACTCGAGTGTGTCAGATGGATTCAACATATCAGTGTCTCGAAATATTGATTCTATTCCAAAGATTTATCATTCCCACCGTTGCAGTCAGAACTCCAATCTCCTGTTCAGAGAAATGGTTCCGCAACTCAGCTCTAAGAGAACCAAGGTCAACATTTTCTTCTAAATAAGTCAGAGCTTCTGCCCATGCAAATCCGGCCTTTTCCCTGGCGTCGAATTCTTGAGCGTCTTTCCACTCAGCAACAGAGTTTATACGCTCCTGGGCTTCACCATCCTGCAATGCATCCCGGGTATGCATATCGATGCAGAATTCACAATTGTTTATCTGTGAAGCCCTCAGCATTATGAGATGACTGAGTTTGCGGTCAAAACCATGACTGTCCATTGCGGTATGCACATCGGCGAGCGCTCTCAATACATCGGGAATCTGTTGTTCATAGCGAACTGTTCTAGAGTCATTCATCATTCAATCTCCTAATGGGTTTAGATATTGACGAATGAGATGATGGTTTTGTGACGTTGAACTTTTGTTTTTTGTGAAGCATATTGGCTGAATAGGGATTCAACCTGCCTCGAACTAACCCGCTAGAGATCTTGCTAGTGCAAATGTATCTTCGAATGCTTTTTTCCTGGATGATTCAAAATTTACATCTCCAAATTCCTGATATTCAATTCCGACATGATTAACTGAATTCACACCGAAGTATTTGGACACCGTTTTAATGTGGGTGGTAAGGTGATCCCGCCCCTCATTGACTCCGCCGTCGCCGAAATCAAACTCTCCCCAGGACGTTAGTAAAACCAGCGACTTATCACTTAGAACGGGCTCCAGTGGCAATGGACTTCGAGATAGGTCAAAAGTAAACGTTTTACCAATCCTAACGACCTGATCTACCCAGGCTTTCAAGGCGGCGGGCATGCCGTAGTTATACATCGGAGATGAAATTACGATGAGATCCGCTCGCTCCAGTTCACTGATCAGTTGGTCTGATTCCTCAAGCAAAGCATGCTGCTCTTCCGTTCGCGCATTCTCCTCAGTAAAAACTGCGGCAATCCACGCCTCAGAAATTATAGTTGGAGGATTTTTCCCTACGTCACGAACAATCAATTCTGTGTTCGGTTCAATTTCCATCCACTCCTCAATAAATAGGTCGGCGAGCTTCCTGGTAAGCGACCGGGATTGGCGTGCGCTGGCGTCGATTCGCAATACTGACGGCATGCTTTAATTCCCCATTGGTTTAAGATGATTAAAATTCATGTTTAAATGATCATACTTAAGAGAATGTCCATAAAAAAAAGGAGTGACAAAAGGTTTGTTTTCACCTATAAGTAATTTTTATTCATCTATAAGCAGACCATGTCCAGACTTCCTTCGTTAACTGCCTTGCGGGCTT
Organism: uncultured Pseudohongiella sp.; assembly: GCA_965227685.1. GTDB lineage: Bacteria > Pseudomonadota > Gammaproteobacteria > Pseudomonadales > Pseudohongiellaceae > UBA9145. The sequence goes on from CBDDGA010000002.1 coordinate 2,438,244, forward strand.
TTGATGCTGCAGCTCGCCATGGCAGCTTCAAAGCCGCGGCCTCAGAGATTGCAGTTTCGCCCACTGCGGTATCCCACCAGATCAGATCATTGGAAGAACAAATTGGCATAGCACTGTTCATCCGCAAAGTACGTAAAATCGAATTGACCGAAGCAGGCAAGGCATTAGCCAGCGCAACAAGTAACGCATTTCAGGAAATTCAATCTGCTCTCGACAATTTAGTAGACACGGAACGGACTCTTACTGTCACAACCACTCCCGCGTTTGCATCACTCTGGCTGGTACCGCGAATCGCAGGGTTCGAAAAACTGTTTCCGGACATCAAAGTTCATATCGACACCACAACTACTGTCATAGATCTATCCAGAGATCGACGCATTGACATCGCGATTCGTTACGGCAATGGCTCTTACGAGAACATGGCAGTTACCAAATTGATCAGCGAGGAAATGGTTGCCGTTGCTGCACCTGATTATCTGGAACAACTGGATTCATTCCAGGATGCATCGCTGATCCAAACCAGCTGGCAGTCTTCCAGTCTTCAGCCAATAACCTGGAACACCTGGTGTGATGTCGCCGGAATTCAGCGACCAGGCAAGAAACAAGTCAGAGAATTTGATCAGGAACAACATGTCATTCAGGCAGGCTTATCTGGACAGGGGATCATTCTAATCAGCACTGTTCTGGTTGCTGATATGATCTCCAAAGGATGGCTGGAAATCTACAAACCGGAATTTTCTATTGAAGGGCTCTCCTACTTTGCTGTCACTAACAGAGCTCTGGGCTCAACGTTAAAAGCAAAATTATTTGTTGATTGGGCGATGTTACAGATGTCAGATTAAACCTATTCAGGTCGTTGAGTCGTGCCTCGACCTTCACTACCGTTATCATTACCCGTGCACTTTCAACATTGGCCTCCCACAATAGTCAAACCTCACTAGTCCACTAGCAGTATGTTTAGCCAGCCCCTAGATTGAAAGACTTATTACATCTCTCTGATTGAATTTCCAATCGACAGGAACTGTATATTCTCAGTTAAACAACATTTACTTAGCCATTTACGATCTCTATCGTGGACATGAGATTCAACTCCAGGTGCCTTGGGTCTGGTTTCCGGGCTCTTTAGGTGAGGATGGGAAACAAATCATGTTTCACAGATATTCTGAACTACTGGCCAGATCTCTATTTGCCAATGTCGAAAACTATACATCGGAGAAGCGGTTCTTCCGCCTTCTTGTCCAGTTCCTGATTTTGGGACTGTTGCTCCTGATTACGACTGGCTCTACGTTTGCTCAAGACTATGAATCAGGCCATGCCGCTTTAGAGGTCTGGGATTCGGAAGCGAGAGCTAATGTTCCGTCATGGATAAGAATCTGGCTAAGATTTATGCAGCTTTCATTTGTTGTAGGGATTGCATTTATTTGGAACCACGTTGAAGCTCGATGGGCTATCGGAGGGTTCATTGCTGTATTCGCTGTCACAGTCTTGTCCCAGACTCTGACATCTATAGTGCCACTATCGGGATTTATTGCATTACTGCATGTGATATTTTGGTCACCGGCACTGTACTTTCTGATCACGCGCAGACCATTTTTGAAGGAGCGAACAATTTATGCTTTCTGGTCTGCGCTGATTACTATCGTCATTATCTTCTCGTTCGTGTTCGATATTCCGGGCTCAATTATTTATCTCGATCACATTTCAGGGCTTGGAATGTTTTCGTGATCAGCTTATTGAATCCCGACGAACATTTCCCAGAGTAGTGTGCCTGCACTACTTACACCCGAGAGTCCTAACCAATCGTTTCCAGCATATAATCTAACTAGCCGGCACCTAAGATTTATAGATGGAGACGCCTCCATCGGCCAACATCGCACTACCTGTAACAAACGAAGCAGAATCTGAAGCCAGGAAACAAATTGCATTGGCAATTTCATCTGGTTGAGACAGACGATTGAGGGCATGTATGCCTTTTACCTGCTCTATTTCTTCGTCAGTGCTGGCTGTGGTCCTGGCCATTGCAGTGTCGGTACCGCCGGGTAGTAAGGCGTTCACACGAACTCCCGATTCACCAAGCTCGGCAGCCAGACATTTGATCATTCCTATCAACCCTGCTTTGCTCGCACCGTAGGCTGACATTCCAGGTAGCCCGGCAGTGTAACCTACGAAACTGGAAGTGAAGACCATGTTACCCTTAGTTTCAAGCAAGTAAGGCAGTTGATATCTGGCACAAAGAAAAGCACTGGTAAGATTGGTTTGTATCGTATGTTCCCAATCTTCAAGATCAAGCTCATTAAGCCCACATAGTTTTCCAGTGGTGCCCGCATTGTTTATCGCGACATCAATTTTGCCGAAGCGCCGCGCCGTGAAAGCGACGACTTCCTCTACATAACTTTCATCACATACGTCCCCCGCCAGATAGGCAACCTCGCCTCCCATTGACTGAATTTTCGATGCGACCTTTTCAAGTTGCTCTTCTCTGCGAGAAGCAAGCACCACACTGGCGCCTTTTTTTGCAAGCATTATTGCCGTGGCTTTACCAATACCTGAACTTGCTCCAGTAACGATTGCTACTTTGGATTTAAACTGATCTCCGACCATTCTGAATCTCCAACATCATTGAATTGATGCTCGCAATTGTCCTGAATTTAGATTCAGAACCTTGGCCAAAATCAGACTTTATAATGTAACTTCATCGATACCCGGCAGGAGATTAGAAGGGTTGGTGTAGTTCACCCTGGCTGCAGATTCTCTGTTGCGAGGCACCGTGACGCCTTTAATTCGATACCATTCTCCTTACCGACGCAATCCATCCATTCAATTTTGGAATTCGAATAATCAATCACTGTGTTTGAACCCAGCCAGAAATATCTCCACAGCATCTTCTACTATTGTATTCAACTCATCATTGGAGAACATCGCAGATTCTCCAAGTAACATGACTCGATTGACTGGAATGGATATAACTAGCCAGGTGAATTGAGTCGCGGCGTGTTCGCTGTCGCATTTCTTGAGGAATCCGCGCTCTGAAAAATCTTTGAAGATCTCTGCCAAAGTTTCCACTCCGCGTCTCGGTCCTTTCTCAAAGTAGTGCTTGCCTAGATCAGGAAATCTCGTGACTTCTGAGATGACTAATCTTCGTAATCGCAGAATGTGAGGTTCCAGTACCGAATCAAGGAGAGTATGCGCAAGTTCACACAATGTTCGCCCAAGCTCAGAACTACTTTTCAGATTTACACTCATCTGAAAGAAAGGTTCGCCAAATTTGTCGATTGTGGAACTTACAACGTCGATAAATAAACGTTCCTTATCACCGAAGTGTTTGTAGACTGTTTGTTTCGATACGCCAGATCTGGCAGCCACGTCATCTACCGACGCCCCAACAAACCCCTTATCAAGGAATACCTCCAAAGCACCAGTGACGATGGCTTCATGCTTTTGCTCGGATCGGCTCCCTGGTTTTTTTTGTTCTATTGCCATTTCCTGTTTACCTGCTGGATAGTTTCATATTCAGTTTATCATACTAGACGGTCTAGTTGACTTAGCTAAAATCATACTATACAGTCTAGTCCACTTCTTAATTCTATATTACCGCAAGTAACTGAAAATGAAGAACAAAGCTCTTAGACTGCTTACGAGGCGCGCCTTACTGCGTGCATTACTCCTTTCCTCGGCGTCTGCAAATTTACGGTCGATTGACCTCATGGCCCTCGATCTGGAGCCAGGGGAGTTAAAGCGCATAGGCCCCAGGAAGAGAATCGTCATTATTGGAGCCGGAATGGCAGGACTTAGTGCCGGCCTTGAACTGACTCGTGCCGGTCATGACGTTCAAATACTGGAAGCACAAGGCCATGTGGGTGGCCGGGTACGAACTATCAGAAGTCCGTTCAGTTCGGGTCTTTATGCAGAAGCCGGAGCAGCCAGAATACCCGAATCCCATACGCTGACTCTTAACTACGCTAAAGATTTCGGTCTCGAACTTGCCCCTTTTGAGCCATCAGAGACCCCTTCGACTGTGCATCTGGACGGTATTAATTATCCAGACAACGAACCCGCCATACTCAAAATCCTCGGCTGCTCCAACGAAGAGCAAAGACTTGGACCAGGACGCGCATTAATGGAGATGACAGCCGCCGCGCGCCAAAAAGTTGGCGACCCGGGACATTATGACTGGCCTGCGCCAGAAGCCGTAAAGTTTGACGAACTAAACGGTGCCGAGCTGTTCGAGCAACTCGGTGTGTCTGAAGGCTTGATCAGATTAATGGATCTGGGATTCGGTGTACTTGGTGAATTGTCTGGACTCGACCTCCTCCTTCAACTCGAGCCTCTTACTGCAAACAAGTTTCGTATCGTCGGTGGAAATGATCTATTACCAAAAGCGATGGCGAACGCATTGATTGGAAAGATCAGCCTTGATAAGCCGGTTAAATCTATTTCTCAAAGTCGAACTGGTATCGAAGTCCGGTGTAGCAACCAATCCGGATCGCAGTCTTTCTATGGTGATCACGTAATAGTCACGGCCCCCCTTCCTGTGCTTAACAGTATTCATTTCTCACCCGGCCTTTCCAGTGAGAAGGCTCATGCAATTCGAACCGCACGTTATGCGGCTGTAAGCCGACTCTTCGTACAACTTGAAAAACAATTCTGGAAGGCGCGAGGGGTTAGTGGCTTCGCAGTATCAGATCACCCATTGGAGATATTCGATTCGAGCTTCGGCCAGGAAACAACCAAAGGACTTCTTCTGGCTTATCTCCATGAAAATACTGCACGCCAGTTCGATGCGGCTGAACCACAACAAGCCAGTGAATCAATCCTCAAGATGATGATGGAAATCTTTCCTGAAATTTCTGGACATGTAGAGAGAACCGCATCCTACTCATGGCAGAAAGACCCCTGGGCTAGAGGTGCAATTGCGCTATGGCAGCCGGGAGATTTCAGATCTATCTACCCATATCTCTCTAAAAGCGAAGGCTTAATACACTTCGCAGGTGAACATTGCTCGCCCTGGCATTCATGGATTCATGGTGCTATTCACTCTGGCTTAAGGGCGGCGCTTGAGGTGAATGAAGCCTGACACTATGGGCAAGCAACCAAATCTATAAAAATTTCCATCAGCATTTTTGGTTGTAGTTCTTCAAATACTTATGGGATCAATTCATCGATACTATGCAAAGAATTTTCTATTCAGGCACCAAGAACGCATCTAGTTGGGCATTCAGAGCGTGGCTTGCTTTACGTGAAGCAAATATCGAGTTCGAAGAAATAGTAGTTGATATTCGTCAACCACAACGTATTCCAAATCTGGACCGGATAAGAGAGTTGTCTCCTGCTGGAGCCGTACCGGTTTTAGTAGAACAGAATGAAGTAATCTTCGATTCTATGGCGATAATGGAATACGCGAATGAATTGTGCGGTGGCAGACTTCTCCCAGCAGATGCAAGATCGCGGGCCCGCTGCAGATCTTTCATAAGCTGGCAACACTCAGGTCTTTCTGATATTTGCCCTAAGCTTTCATTTGAAAGCGCCTTCTATCCTGACAAGAGAAAGATGTGTGAAATTGAGATATCTCAGTCGGATAGACTTTTTCAAGCCTGGGAAGAGGAACTGCATAAATCTGACGGCTTGTATTTGCACGGCAATGTTTCGTTGTCTGACTTGATCTTTGTCCCAACAATTGTGCGCATCAACTCCCATGCTCCCGATCTGGAACAATTTCCGCGTACCAAAGAATGGATTGAATTGATGCTCGCTAGAGAGTCAGTAAAAAAATGGCTTGAAGAAGCTCACACGTTGCCACCGGTATTACTTGGTGATGGATATCACGATCTGGGCTTCCGAAAGTAAATCTTCAGGAATTCCTGTCTAGATGTAGGAGTCCCGGCTTCTCCCTCGGGCTTGAATTCCTTCCAGCTTTTCTTAGTAGTACGATCTGTTACTCTTACCTTGTTCTATTCTTGAAGACTCGCCAATTCCTTTTGCAGAGATTTATGAAAGTGAATTATTGCTTTCTCAAATTTGCCAAAATTGAAATGGCTGTTAGCACCGCTACTTATACTAGCTTGTATGCCAGCGACTACCGCAGCGTCCTCTTTTCCACCAGTTTCCACAATAAAGTCAGCATCTTTTTTTGCTTTTTCTGATAGTTCAGGACCGTCGCCCTTGTTCGTTAATTTGAACGTATGGATTCGAGTCTCTGATGGCGAAATAGGCTCGGAGATAGATATCGACGTGTGACTGGATAACACCGCTACTATGACGTTAGGAAATAACTGGTAAACATAAGTCACCATACCAATGATATTACGATCCTGTTCTGGTATTTCTCGCAATTTCTCAATCCTGCGGAATGGGTAGGTGACCCGACTATTCTGGCCAAAGATTTCAACAACATTTAGGTTGTCGTAACCATAGGGATAGAAGGTTTCTCTATGCGTTGGTTTGATATGATAGCCTTCTAGACTTGCTTCCAGCTCCAATTTCCAATTAACCGGCACCACAGATTCTTCAGTCTCAAAAATTTTCTGGTCGTCCCCAATTAGTTTGGGAATCTCGTCGAGGCCATCCAACGCACCACTATTGTTTGATCCTTCCTGATTGATAAAGATGAGGCCATGACGTTCGATTGCGGATACCGGTACCAGTGCATGGTCACACTTGTTTATATCAGGAAATCCATAATCGTGAGGAATATACTGTAACTTTCCATCCAGACCATAGGCCCAGCCATGGTAAGGACATACGAAGACTTTAGTTAATCCGCCACCCTGAGCCACCTGCATACCACGATGGCGGCAGGCATTTCGGTAGGCTCGAACCTCACCCTCCTCATCACGTGTAACGACCAACGGCGTGCCGGCTGCGTTTCTTGCCAGATAGCTTCCAGTTTCGCGAATCGCAGCAGATGGGCAAAATGGTATAGGTAGCGTCTTTAAGAGTTCTAATTCCTGATTGAAGCGATCTGGCGAACGATAGTTTTCAACAGGTTCGCGCCAGGTTTCATCGGAGAGGTCAGTAGTTTGCTCATCAATGTGCTTAAAAACTTGCTGGATCACCAGCTGATCGCTCAGTAATGGCATGGGGCTACTCGTCTAACACGAAAGCTGAGAGTATCTCGCAATAGAAACCTGACAATCAAACATCAAATTGAGTAGTGGATTATCTGCTAAAAATCAGAAGCTTATGTTGACTAGAGGTTATACGGCTTGAAGATATATTACAATTATATTACTATTTTGTAATATGAATTATCTACTTTCCAGCCTGCTTGGGCCCTCTCCTTTTGAGTCCACACACAAGCATATGGACACGGTTTCCCATTCTGTCCAGCTAATCGATGATTTTGTATCTTTCATTCAGCAATCCGATTGGAAATCGGCTAAGCGCATTAGGAAGAAAATTGTCAGTCTTGAGCATGAAGCGGATTCGTTGAAGCTGGATATCAGGCTTAATCTTCCACAGCTATTGCTTCTACCGATCTCAAGAACCGATCTTCTTTCCCTCTTATCAACACAAGACAAACTCGCAAACCGAGCAAAAGACTTAACTGGCTTAATGTTGGACAGAAAGATGACGTTTCCGAAACAGATTGACCCTTTATTGAGGGACCTACTTGACGAAACAATTCAGTCTTCCGAAAAAGCGAAAGAAGCAACCAAGAGGTTCGATGAATGGGTTGCTAGCGGCTCCATTACACGCAAACAGAAAGAAGTCATTGAAGCAATTGAACAGGTTGACGCACATGAGCAACGCTGCGACTCCCTGCAGAAAGATCTACGCGATTCCATAATGCAATTGGAATCTACACTCCCTCCGATCCAGACAATGTTCTATTACCAGGCGGTAAGTGTCCTCGGGGAAATATCTGATATAGCGCATAGAATTGGCAGCCGCTTGTCGATACTCATCGCAAAATGAAATTAGGCGGACGGCTGTAACATCCCCGCCCTGTCTCCGCTTTGACATACTGCCAGGTTTGTTCGAAATGGCAATCTGTAATTAGCTCATCAACCGGAACTGATGATTCTATTCGCCAGCCCATTTGCTGACTCATTGGCAATCAGTTGTCCAGATTACTGTTGAGAAGAATGGAATCTTTTACCCGTTTGGTCTGTCTGTGTAGTGTAAGCCAGATAGTACGAATGTCTTCCGACTTTGCCTTTTGAGCACGCATTAGCGCGAACAGTTCTAAAGGATCGATATTTAGTTCCTTTGCAATAATCAGGCACTTTTCATCGCTTAGAATACCAGTCTGCCTAATACGACTTAAATGCTGCCTTGATATATCCAAATGTCGCGCTAGCTCGGAATCTGATTTAAATCCTTGCTTCAAAGATACCTGATCCAAATAAGTCCCAAGATAACTCACGAACCCTTCACTGTTAAAAATGTAGGAAAATTACCCAAAACAATGTCACCTGGATACTTGACATTTTGTCCTCCTATAAAGTGTAGGCAATGTCTGCTATTCATGTGACATTTATTGGTCCAATAATTGAGCTACTTCACAAAATCAACATTTATGCGTTGATGTGAGTAAGTAGTTTCTATCCATTCGACGGATTGGATGGTAATAATTCAGTATCTAACGCTTAAAGTCTTATACCTGGTATTGCGTATATTGCGTAAGCACCTTATTTCGCTAATTCAACCGAATCAGCATGCGTTTTGGAACGCATAATGGATTCGGGCCTTGAAATAGCGTTGAACTTGTTTGGCTGGTCTTTCGTAATTGAATAAGTGAAGTAGGGAAACGGATTTTTCAGGCAAATGTAATGAACCAAATCGTCTCCGTAGTTAAGAATCTGGCTAGTCCCGGCCAGGCGGGTGTATATACCTCATCCAACGAGGATAAACTGAGCCACGCCTATATCGAGGCCATCGCAGCTCGGCTACCTTTAATCCTTGCGGCAGACATGTTTGTTGGGATATTTATTTTTGTGGCCCTGGGTTTCTTGCTGGATAGCTGGCAGATCGGGGTTTGGTTCGCATTCTTAGGTCTAAGTTGCTCGGTAAGAGGTTTCATCAACTATCAGTTAACAAAAGAATCAGAAGTATTTATTCCGCCAACTCAGCTTAAAAACTCAATTCTTCTAGGTTCAGCTACTGGTGGTTTCATTTGGGCTAGTGTCTGGTTTTTCTTACCAGAAGGTTCTGGTTACCTGGAGTACGGGTTAGTTGTACTTTGGCAGTGTGGTGTTCTGGCCGGTGCCGCAGCGTCAATCTCAATTTCAAAACCAGTGTTTTCTGTCTTCGTAGCGTCTCCAGTTGCGATTACTCTTGCATCTCTGCTTTCCGATCTGAATGAGATAAATCTTGTTTTAAGTGGAGCTTTCCTGTCTTATGTATTGTTCATTATCCCACTAGGCTTCCATACTGGAATGGAGCTAAGGCGCGGGGTTCGGTTGCGAATTGAAAATGAGTCTCTGGAAACCAATCTCAAACTAGAGCACAAGAAGCTGAAGGAACAGGAAAATGAACTAGTCAGAAACAGGGCCAGAGAACAACAGTTGATTGACGAAAGAGTTCAGACTGGACAAAAGCTAAAAGCTGCAGCTGATGAAAGACTTTTATTATTAGAGTCTATAGAGGAAGGAATAATCGGCATAAACAGCACGGGTAAAGTCACATTCGCGAACCCGTCGGCTCTCCGCATGCTTGAATATGAAGAAGCCGAAATAATCGGAGTGCGCGTGATCCGGTTAATTCGTCGTAGAGGCGGAGATGCAGATGAATTCATCAAGACAACCAAGTCAATTACCGACTGCTATGAAAGCGGCAAGAGCTCGATCGGCCAACAAGGAGAATTCATCACTAACAGCGGCAAGATCCTGGCGATAAGAATCTCCTGTCGGCCAATCTGGAGTGCGGACGAGAAGATTATTGGCTCAGTAATTAGCTTTATCGACATTTCACGGCAACTGGAAATGGAATCAGTCTTGCTCCAGACACAGCGAATAGAAGCCATCGGTCGAATTACAGGTGGCGTCGCACATGATTTCAATAACTTGTTGACAGTTATGATTGGAAATCTCCAATTCATGCGAAAACAACCGAATCTGGACACTAAATTAGGTCAGCTCATAAAACAAACTCTCGACGCTGCCCGCAGCGGCGCTGATCTGGTAAGTCGCTTGTTAGGCTTTTCCAAGGAGCAGCGACTGGATCTGGAAACACACGACATAAATATATTGCTGCTCGACATAAAGAGCTTCCTGGAGCGGGTTTTAGGCGAGAAAGTGTCATTGAAAATTGAGCTTTCTGAAGACGATAACTTTGCATTGACGGACAAAACCGAATTTCAAAACGCAATTCTGAATCTATGCGTTAATGCTAAGGATGCGATGCCTGACGGCGGGTCGTTGAAAATCAATGTAAGTAAGTCGCAAATTCGAAATCAAGAGTATGTAAAGATAACGATTCAGGACAACGGCGTCGGCATTCCGCCTGAAGTAAAAGGTCAGGTGTTTGAACCCTATTTTACAACCAAAGACAAAGAGAAAGGTTTCGGCTTGGGGCTCAGCATGGTCTATGGCTTCGTCAAAGAGTCTGGTGGCGATATCTCGGTATCTAGCGTACATGGAAAAGGGGCGACATTTACTATTCTTTTGCGAGCTTCACCTGATACCGTCGTACCTAGTCCGACTAGAGGTCGCATTGTCGATGAGCCACCTATGAGCGGAACCATACTTGTTGTAGAAGATGACGACTCTGTACGAAACGTGGCAGAGCAGATGCTTACTGATTCAGGATTTGATGTCATCACTGCCAAAGATGGAAAGTCTGGCCTGGAGAAATTTCGCCAGCATCCTGAAATAGACCTCGTTTTTTCCGATATTGTGATGCCTGGTGGCATGACTGGAATTGATATGGCTAATCGAATTCTTCAGAAAAAACCCAATGCTCCAATTCTGTTTACTACTGGATATACAGACAAATCCATGAGAGACAATATTCCTAAACGCAGCAATATCGCATGCATAGCAAAACCTTATGACACAGAAGAGATGCCCAAAGTCGCTCTTTCACTAATGGACAAAGTTGCATCATGAGTACTCTAACTAGCAGCCACAGCACTCCCAAACTTTTAGTCATTGATGATGATGAAAGAATCTCCAGATTGTTTCAGAACATTGCTGAAGAGCTTGAATACTCGGTGCAGTGCGTTAATGATTACCCTTCCATAAGCAACGTGTTGCAACACTTTCAGCCAGACATAATCTTTCTTGATCTCAAACTTCAAGGCCATGATGGAATTGAAGTTCTTTATTATTTGGCGGAAATGAAATGCGAAGCCAAAATTCTAGTCGTCAGCGGTGTGGATCAAAGTACTTTGGAAGCTGCTGCCGATGTTGGCAAACTCAACAATCTGAATATTGTTGGCACAATTAAAAAACCGTTCGATATCGAAGATATAGAACGCATATTAATTGACGAGACCGACACTTCTTCGAAATTCTCATCGGATGGAATGCAGGAACTCCTGGGAGCCGGAGAGTTTCAGTTACTTTTTCAGCCTTTTATGGCAATCAAGAATCTCGGAGGTGCGGGTGTTGCGGATTTAGATGCGACAGCCAATTGGCGAGCTCAATCCAGCAACAATTTCACTGCTAGCCGTTCAATCTTACAAAACCTGGAGTCCCAAGGATTGATTAGACAGTTCGGCATGAGTTTTCTGGAGAAGTCATTCGAATCATTGAATCAATGGATTTCCCGGGGAATGGATGCAGGCATTGTTGTCCAATTACCTGACGCAATGTATTCAGATTCCCGTTTTCCAGAATATGTAATAAACCTCACCAGGAAATATGGTTTGAACCCGGATGTCATCACACTGGGTTTCAGTGAACAAATCCTCCTGGAAAGTGCGACACAGATAATTGATGTCCTGGCAAGGTTGCGCATAAACAGCTTCAACGTTTCAGTACAGGTAAGTAATGTCTCTACTTCGGAGCTGGATAGACTCCTGCACTCTCCTATCAATGAAATTCGATTGGGTGCAAGCCTGGTCAGAAGCACAATGGGCAGCATTGACAAGGAAATCGACGTCAGTTCGTTTATTTCCCAATGTGACAAGCGAGAAATAAGAACGAGAGCCGAGGGCATAGATTCAGAAAAAGTATTGAAACTACTTTATGAGAGTGGATGCACAACCGGGTCGGGTCCGTATTTTGCAGATCCTATGAAATACAATGACCTGGAAAACTGGCTTTCCAGAGAAGATTTCACGGAAGAATTGTGTGCTGTTTGATACTTCCGATAATTAGGACAGGACTAGAACAATAAAACTCAGCCATAAAAAATATCACTCCAGAATGTTTCAATATTTTTTGCTCCTGCACCTTGACAAATGACACCTCACTAAATCAAGAGGTGGCGAATAAACATATTAGGAGGGGAGAAGTGTAAACGAGCTGGTTACAGCCTGATAGTCAACGCGCGTTGTAGTGGCAGCAGCTGCATTGGCAGTCTATTCTTTACCTATCGAACAAGAATTAGGTCAAATTCTTACAAGCATCAAAGTTAGTAACTTCCCTCACCAATGGCTCCCATTCTTGTCTCGCTAATAACAGTCAGGTATTTGTACGAAAATTCCTGCATTCTTTTATGTGAAATTCTTACATAGTTAGGGAATTATGGATTGCCACAGTGGCAATCCTGCACGCAGACGGCAGAATATAGTGATGACCAAACATCAGCCCAATCCTTCCACTATTAGCCAGATGCAGGTCACATCCCTGCTCAGAAAGACTCCCGGCCTGATACTGCTCGACATGGTCATTGCAGTGCTACTGATTCTTTTCGCGTTATTCGTCGCACGGAACTATGAATCCACTGCATATTTATGGTTTCTCGCTGTGATGACGCTATGCACTCTCCGCGCCGCATTTACCATCTATTTTCAACGGATGGCAGATCAGATGGAGCATCTAAAGAAAATCGAACTTTTCATTCTGCTCGGTTCACTCTTTTCGGGATTGATGTGGGGCACTACATGGCTTATTCATCCCGGTCTTGATGAGTTCATCGCGCCTCGAGGCACCCTGTTAATTGCTCCTGCCCTTATCCTATCAAGCGCGGTAGTAAATCTGGCTCTGGTCCGCAAAGCTTTTTTCGCACTGGCGATACCTGCCGTAACACTACAAATCATCTACCTGCTCTACCTGGGTGGTCAACTCAATATACTGTTCGCTGCAGGATTCACTTGTGTGCTGGCTATGTCTTCAGTACTGGCGCTGAACATTTACAAGGAGAAAGTTAGTGCCATCGAGGCAAATCTCCTGATACAAAAGCTAAGGAGTGACTTACAAGATGATGCAGAGAAGCTGAAAAACAAAGAGTCTGAACTACTGGAACGTATTACAAGGGAACAAAAACTCATCAAGGAAAAGCGGCGAACTGATCACCAGCTGCAGGAAGCCTATGAGGAGAGATTGTTGCTACTGGATGCTATTAATGAAGGTATTCTTGGTATCAGCCGCAGCGGGAAGATTAGTTTCATCAATCCGGCAGCACTCTCAATGCTAAACCTAAAAGAATCGCAGGCAATTGATAAAGAAGCCGTAACCTTACTGAGCCCAAGCACTACTCTGTCAGGGATAGAAGCCATAACACGCAAGGCTCTTATGTCCTGTATTGAAGAAGGAAAGCCACTACAGGCCACACAAGGCGTCTTCACTGGTGCTGATAATTCATTATTGCCAGTGAGCTTTTCCTGTCGTCCGTTGAAAAAAGAAAATGCGTACTTTGGTATCGTCTTGAGCTTTGCGGACCAGACTAAACAGAAGGAAATGGAAGCCAAATTGGTGGCATCTCAGAAAATGGAGGCTATGGGCCGCATGACTGGCGGTGTGGCTCATGACTTCAACAACCTGTTGACTGTAATCATAGGTAATCTGCAGTTTCTTAAACGCCGCTACTTTAAAGACGACTCCGGCAATGGAGTAGAGTTAGTGGACAAAGTCATGTCTGCTGCCAAGAGTGGGGCCGAATTGAATAGCCGCCTGTTGAGCTATTCGAAGGAACAGTCCCTGCAGAATGAAGCGACTGATGTTAAGAAGCTGCTCAAGGAGATGGGTAATTTCCTTAATCGAATTCTGGGCGAGGAGATTAGTATTCGATTCGAATTCGGAAAAGACCCCGCAGTTGCAATGATCGACAGACACCAGTTCGAAAACGTGGTTATGAATCTTTGTTTGAATGCCAGGGACGCGATGCCGGACGGCGGCATAGTCTCAATCGGCAGTCGTAGCGTTACACTCGACGAAAGCCCGGTACTAAATGCTAACGGTGACCATGGTAGTAACGACTATATCGAAATCACCTTCACCGATACGGGAACGGGCGTTCCCCTGGATATTCAACAAAAGATATTCGACCCGTTCTTCACAACCAAGGAGCGTGGCAAAGGCACAGGTTTTGGACTCAGTACTGCCTATGGTTTCATGCAGCAGTCCGGGGGTAACATTCGAGTTGAGAGCGTCCCTGGAGAGGGAGCCACCTTTATTCTTACCCTGCCAAGAATTTCCGAACAGCTATTAGCACCTTCCGAAAATATTGACGACAACACAGAAACTTCTCGCTACAACGGCACAGTGTTAGTTGTAGAGGATGATGAGGATGTGCGAGACATAGCGAGTCAGACGTTATTAGATGCCGGCTACGAGGTTTTACTGGCAGAAAACGGCAATCAGGGATTAGAACAATTCCAAAAACATCGCAATATCGATCTTGTGTTTTCAGACATCATTATGCCGGGCGGTATGACAGGTGTTGAGATGGCTCAGGAAATTCAGCGCATTAAACCTATTCCTGTTTTGCTCGCAACCGGTTACGCAGAGAAAATGCTAAAAGACCGAGTGCAGGAAAATACTAACATTCTCTGCATCTCCAAACCCTACGACACTGAAGAACTACCCAGACTCATCGACTCGATGTTGAACGAGAAAGCCAGCTAGACATGGCCCACATGCCGCAGAACAACGGTTTGTGAAAGTTTGAAATGCCAGTTGCGCTAGAGATATGAATTCAGATCATCAACTTAAATCACCGTTTCGGTAAACAGCACTGAAAAGATACTCTGGTCACTATTCTATATACTTAATCGTTTACGGTTGTGAGCAAAAAGCTTATTCACTTTTTCTGGCGATAAACTGGGTTACAGATGCCAGCCCGGTATGCCCCGAACCTTCAATAACTGAACGCTCAATCTCTTGCGCAACTATTATCTCAAAGCCTTGAAATACACTAGTTAATTCACTAACAGAGACCAAATGCGTTGGCGTGCCAGGCCCTCCGGTTCGATACTTCAACTGGCCTGGGTTATACGCTTCCAGTAAGAAGATCCCTTGCGGTTTAAGTCCGCTCTTCACGCTGTTTAATAGTTTAATCCTTGCCTCTGGACCAAGGTGACAAAAGATAGAAATGACAGCATCCCATTCAGAATTGCCTAACCTGTAATCTGAAAGATCTGACACCTCATAATTTATACTCACGCTATGGGCATTTGCTATATTTTGGGCTTTTTGTTTTGCCTGCTCAGAGAAATCGACTCCTTTGACCAGACATTCCTGCTGAGCGAGAAATACAGCGTTCCGTCCTTCACCTTCCGCCAAACTTAGTACCTTACTCCCAGGCTCAAAGAGATGCTTGTTTTCTCGCAGGAAGTCATTCGGAAGATCTCCGTAGAGATAGTCATTGCCGTGATATCGGTCGTCCCAGTAACCAGAAAGTTCAAAGTGATTAGCCATAGTTTCCCTGCCTTTAGATAATTAATGCTATTTTCTTTCAATTCCTCCGCCTTATAATGCAACTTCAAGTTAACTTTAAGTCAAGCCTGTTACTGCGAAAATTGAAGTATGGATATATCAGAAGTTGCCAAACAATCAGGTCTATCGACATCGGCTCTGCGATACTATGAAGAAATAGGACTCATTAGCCCGATTGGCAGGAACGGGCTTCGACGCCAGTATAGCGAGCATGTGCTGGAGCACCTGGCATTGATAAACCTGGGGCGTGTGGCGGGTTTTACATTACATGAAATAGCTGAAGTATTTACACCGGAAGGTAATCTGAAAATTAACAGAGATACTTTACGCGAAAAAATTGAGGACACGAGTCAGGCAATCAAACGATTAACAAGTATACGAAACATGTTGATTCACGTATCCGAGTGCCCAGCTTCCAATCATCTGGAGTGTCCAAAGTTTCGCCAACTCCTGCGAGTTGCAACGAGATACAAGTAGACGAAGGGAAGACAACTAATTCGAAACTCTGGTGCATCTCCCAGCTTACTCTGATTTAGCTACAGCAACATATTGACCTGGTCAGGTATTTTGTACAATGTCGTTTTGATGTTTCGATACCCGGCTTATATGTTCAAATTCAGAAACCAACTGGATTGAAAACTTCGGTATTATTCTTCGGAAGCCATCTTTTTATCACTAGGATTACGATAAGCTTTTCGGACTGAGCTATCACTCCAGGGAAGATCTAAACAGCATGAGTCTGCAACGCCAACTAAGACAGGAAATACTTTTCGCCCGCCAACGCATCTACCAGGCAGGCTCCCCCACGCCTCTCGAAAAACTGGAACTAGTGGATTGCCCAATGGAAATCTGGGTTAAGCGTGAGGACCTTTCACCTATTAAGGCTTACAAGTGGCGCGGCGCTTACAATCGCATGGCTGCAATGAGTGCTGAAGAAGCTGCCGCCGGAGTAGTGACGGCTTCAGCAGGAAACCATGCTCAAGGAGTTGCGTTAGCCGCAGGGCTATTGGGTATCAACGCAACTATCTTCATGCCAAGAACTACTCCCGAAATTAAGCATTCCACTGTTCAGCGCCTCGGAGGTGACAACGTTCAGTTTCACCTGACTGGTGATACCTACGACGAATCTGTGACTGCTGCCCACAACTATGCCGCCGAAAATAAAGTCACCTTCGTACACGCGTATGACGATTTGTTGGTTATGGCAGGCCAGGGAACAATGGCAGATGAAATCACCATGTCTGCCAAACAACCCTTTGATGTTGCCTTTCTGCAGATTGGTGGCGGAGGTCTGGCCGCTGGTGTTGCCTGCTGGCTTCGACTGATATGGCCAGAGATTAAATTAATTGGCGTCGAAGGCGTCGGACAAGCTTCTATGCAGGCCGCTTTTGAAGCCAACAAACCGGTAGCGCTGGAAGAATTGGACATCTTTTGTGATGGAACCGCTGTGCAGCAATCTGGAAAACACACCTTTGCACTGTGCAAGGAATTATTGGATGAAATAATCACCGTAACAAACCAGGAGGTGTCGGACGCTATTCGAGCCATGTGGGACGGGCTTCGCGCTATCCCTGAACCTTCTGGAGCCATGGGTCTTGCAGGTGCACTGAAATGCAAAGACCAATACCCCGATCAGAAGTGCCTGACCATTTTGTGTGGTGCAAATCTGGATTTCAGTAAACTTGCACCAATTGCGGAAGCAACCGGTGTCGGACTGGAGGCGAGGCATCATTTACGTATTAGGATTCCGGAGAAGCCAGACAGTATGCTACATCTATTGGATGATGCTCTTGCTGGTATGAGTATCACCAGTTTTCTATATGGGAAGGTAGATCACGCTGATGCCTGGCCGATATTTGGATTAGACTGCTTTGATGATGCGCTTCAGCAGCGAAAGAACCATTTAGACAGTCATGGTTACGAATGGGAAGAAGTTTCAGGCAGTGAAGACGTCGAATTCAGAACCGTCCCCTGTCGAACGGAATTACTGAGCTTCCCCATATTCCTGAAGCTTGAATTCTATGAACGTCCAGGTGCCCTGCATGAATTTCTTAGCGAAACCATTCAGGGCCAGGCCAATGTGTGTTACTTCAACTATCGCTATTCTGGCGAGCGCATCGGGCGCGCTCTTATCGGGCTCGAGTTTGAGACGGAACAGAACCAAACTGACTTTTTGGAAAATTTACCTCCTAGCGGAAAAGGCTACTACCGATGCACTCAAATCTCTGAAAAAGTTGTAACTCGGATGATTTAGTCCACTCTGCCTGCCATTTAGTAATAGGAGGAAAGCATATATAACCACTTCGCGGCACTCTGACTCGAATTAAAAAGTTCAAGATACAAATTCCTTCTTTTCTCTGATCTCCATCTGTTAACAACAGTCCATCCCTCCTACTACCCAGCAATTCAGTTGATGCAATTGGGACCATAGCCGCAATTTAAAGAAAGCACTTTACCTCAAGTATAGTTGAGGTATTACCATGCACATTTTGCTAACAGTTTCTAATCCTTATCGAATCGTAAGCAAATTAATACTTTAATACTGGAGAGGATTCGAATATGACCAGGATCGATAGAGACAATGAACAGATATATCGCTGGATGCTCATTGTTTTTGGGCTCCTGACGGGGGTGCTTGAAGTAGTCAATGGACTCAATATTGGTGCACCAGGAAGTCTGACAACTGAATGGGTGTACATCGCAACGGATTTTTCAATTCTCTTGATTCTCGTCGGTTTACTTGGCGAACTACGCGAACAGTTTCGTACAATTGGGTTCCTGGGCTGGTTGGTCAGCTTTTTTGGATTCGCCTTTATCGCGGGACCGTCGGCCGAAATAGGAGGAGTTGATGCCTATGTCATAGGCTCTTCAATAGCAGGATTAGGACTGGCGATCTTGTCAGTTGAACTAATTCGTTTGAAGCTAATCCCATTGTTAGTTCCAATACTAATTCTCGTAACGATTGTATTATCTGTTCTGGACATAAATATTGAGATCGGAGCCTTATCCATAGCTGTGGCCAACTTCACATTAGGTCTGGCCTTCGCCAGTCTGGGGTTTCTGGCAATCCAACATAGACATCTACAAAGAATCAAGGCGATACCAATAATTGAATCGGCATAAAATACCAGATGAGTAATCCACGTAAATTCACGCTAGCTCTCCTTCTAATATGCTTCTCTACCGCTACTCAATCACAGAGCTTTGATGCCAGTAAGTTGGAGCAACTGCTACCTGCGTTGATTTCCCAGGAAAAAGCTGCCGGTGTAGGAATTGCTCTGATTAGGCAGGGTAATGAAATTTGGTCTGGACATTATGGCGAACAAGGACCAGGAATACGGCTTACTGCGAATACAGTATTTAATACTGCTTCCGTCGCAAAAACCGTCGCAGCAGAAACGATGATAGCTTTGGCCGCTGGCCAGATTATCAATATGAATGAACCCATCAGTTCCTACGTTGAGCACACAGATCTATCTGTAGATAACCGATATGCTCACCTTACACCCAGGATACTTCTTTCACATAGAGCCGGACTCCTTAATTGGGAATCATCTTACCCTGACGGAAAACTTGCCTTTGATCATGACCCGGATACCAGATTCTCATACTCAGGAGCCGGAATAGAGCTCGCAATAGAGTACGCACAAAACAAATCCAATATGAACTATACCGAGCTAGTCCAGCATCACATTTTTGACAAGATCGGCATTACGAGGATGGCATTAGGTCAGGTCCCAACATGGGCAGGTGAGCATATGACAACACCAATGGACATCAATGGCGATTATCAGGACTACGCGGTACTGAATCCGAATTTGTCAGGCGAATCTCCCGACATCACCGGTGTGTCTGACGATTTACTCACAACTGTTTCTGAATATACGCGATTTCTTGAAGCGCTAATCGGCTCACAGGAGTTCAATACGCCGCTTCATAAACGACTGAGGGAATCGATAATTACCAGCTTTGAAGGAGATTCAGTTTACAGTTGTTCTACCTCCACGACAGCCCACTGTCCACTTGCTTATGGACACTCCATTGGATGGCAGGTATTTGACTATGGTGATCACAAGGTAATTTCACATAGTGGAAGTGATGCTGGTGAAAATGCTTTAGTGTATTTTTCACCTGAATTGCGCCACGGAGCAGTGATATTTGTTAATGGTGCTAACGGGTGGGTCATAATGGCGCGCGTCCTGGAACTATTGGGAGACGAACCCTATCTGGCGGAATATTATCGAGGACTAATTCTGTCAAATATGGGAATAGATCTGGCTCCCTTGTGATTGCTTCAGTGCAGATTACTCTGCATAACTGTGACAGGTCCTCGTGTCAGTGTTTTGAATCCCCTATAGGAAGATCATTCTTCTTTTCGCGTTTCAGCCAGTAACGAATAACTGTGTAGATCGAATGTTACACCTTTTTCCATTAAGGACTGCCACTGTGGGTTCCAGGTGTCCCAATCTTCGCTATTCATACAGTTTAGATGGTCCTGTTCCGATTCCCAGACCCAGTAAGTCATCATATGGGATTCATCTTGCGCAAGATGCATACGCATCACAATCAGACCGGATTGGTTGCTTGCAATTTTAACCGCACTATCGGTCATAGCCAGAGCCTGCTCCTTCGTAGTATCTGTAAAATGTGTGCGCGTGATGACGAAGTACATTCTGTTTACCTTTTCTGGTTGATTTATTTTGTTCTATTTCTTATTCCAAAAGAGAAGCCATAGGCCGCTGGCACAGGGAGTCAGGGCCTGGGGTTCCCCCGGTTGAAGCGACTGAGAGTCGGGCAAGGTGATGATCCAATCCACGGGTAGCAATCTCAGGATATGGATCCGCTAATCCACTTTGCTCCAAAAAGACACGGGTACCACCGGCTTCTGCCTCTAACCTCACTGTAATTTGGCTCCTGGTTGTATCCAATTCAGGAGGCGGAACAATTTCATAACTCAACAGATTTGGAGGTTCGATGCTGGTGATGCGCCCACCGATGATGCCAGCTTCACCCATGTCAATTTGATAGATACCGCCGACGACCGGTTCGACTTTGGCACCCACGCTGCACCACTGCTGCAATTTTTCTGAGACCGTAAAGAATTCAAATACTTTGGCCGGGGGTGCGTCAATCCAGATAGTCTTATTGATAGTGGTCATGTGGAATCCTCGGTTTCACTTGTCTAAGTCGTTTTCAACCGCCGCTTTCAGCTTGAGAAGAGCACCATCCCAATAACCCTCAAACCATTGCCGTAAGCCATCGATACGAGCAGCATTGGCGCTATACAGGCGGCATTGTGCCTGTTGGCGAACGACGATGAGCTCAGCTTCGAGTAACAAGCGAAGATGGCGAGACACGGCTGGCCTGGTAATGGCGAATCCCTCAGCGACCGCACCTGCGCTGACTTCGGAAGTGCTTGTTAGTTGGCTCAGAATAGCTCGACGAGTTGGATCTGCTATTGCCTTAAGTTGGGCATCGATCAGAGATTGGTTCATGGCGCATCTCTATATAAGTCCTCGAAAAATATAGGCTTTCTTATGTAACTATATTGTTACGTAACATGATAGTTACATAAAAATGCTAACCGAACAAGCCAAATGTATTGGGACAGGTAATTTCTTCCAGACTCACAGGTTGAGACCCTGGCTTCCCGCCTCATCTACCCTGACCATAATCCTGATGCCACGATGTAAAGATCGTATAAGGCCAAACGAGTCGAGCCGTACTAAATACTTTCTGTACGGATGAGTCGGAAGGCAGAGTAATCTTCGTTTTCGGGAGTCAGGCAGGCGGTCACCAGGAATTTGAAAGTTTCCAATCCAGTGAAATAGCAGAAAAATCTGATCTATTTATTCGATCTATATAGAAGGAAGATCGACAGGCGCAGGTTCAGAATACTGAACTATATCCGTTAATTGCTGAGGAATCGCCTCGCGCTTTCCAGATTGCACTCATCGATTATTACTTCGGCATCCGGTACATAGGCCCATTGTGATTCCAGGGACATAGGAGAAGTCAGGAAAACTGGATCAGTAAGAGTAAATTGATAGCTGAGAGTTTTGCCATCATCGCTCATGGTTAACCTTTCAACCAGATGCTTCTGTGGACTGGATGGAAGTCCAAAGCCGTTGCCAAAATTATTTTCTGAAAAATGTGTGGTATCAATTACCAATGTGTTGCCCTCCCAGGTGCCAATTGAATGCCCCTGGTTTGAATAAGAAGCTCCATCATGTGAATCTGCATTCATATAAATTACGCGTTCTCCACCATCATATTCACTAATTATTCGAATCAATTCTTCTTCAACGAGGATTTCCTTGTTGTCTCCAAAATGCATGACCAGAGGTGCAGTTACCTCCACACAGTTGAGAGCGGGGTTCATCGTCAGTTCGTCGAACTGTGCCAGAGCTTCACTACCTGCTTGTGTAATCTCATGTAGCCCAATACCAGGTTGAAACTCCATTTCGAGCTCTCGCGGGATGATCACAGCGGGATTCAGGGTGTTTTTCCAGACCCCTGTCAGGCTGGATGCTCCAGTCTCTGCCTCCTGTATGGAGAACGCACCTGCAAAAAACTCTTGTTCATCAAACAACTTGGCGCCCCGATGAAATATCGATTGCGGGTAGATGCCGGGGGAAGCCATACTTTTGCTGGGATTGCCGGTAACGGTGATGAAATCTCCTATTTTCAGAGTGTCTCTGGACCAGCCTACCTTCCTTAAACCTGCAGGGTTTACACCTTCCACAGCCCAGCGTCGGGACTCACCTGTATCCGTGCTCTGATCCAGGTAAATAAAAACATGGGGATTCACCCACTGCACTCTTGTGACTGTACCTTCAATCGTTACCTGCTGATCCAGGTCGTAAGTAGATGAGGAATGATGGGCATTGGCTATAGCTGAAATTAGCAATCCCCAGACCACAATAAGAGCATTACGATTAAGAACGTTCATTCGCGCCTCCAGATTGAATTTGAGGATTAGAAAATTGTAGGTAAGGGCCACTAGGATATACGTCTGTACTTTTTACACACCTTCACTAGGGTAAACGAAGAGCGCAGCTAAAAGTTACAAGAAAATACCGACTGTTGGTCAATTAGGTGCCAGAACATTTTTAGCACAGGACTTACCACATCCGGTCTTTCGCGTATTCCGCGTAGCCATCATCGTAGGCGTTTGCATCGAATTCCGATTTAATTTCCTTTATAAATTCCCCTGCCGTGGGCAATTTAGTGTCTCGGCCTGGCGAGGACCACAACTCGGAACGCATTAATGCTTTGGCGCACTGGAAGTAAACTTCTGAAACTTCAATAACAATTACTGATCGGGGTTTCTTGCCGCGATCGTCAAAATTGTCTATGTACTCATTGTCGGTGGTGAGGCTGGCCCTGCCGTTGACACGAACAACATTGTTGCAGTCAGGAACCATAAACATCAGACTAACTCTGCCATCTGCAACGATGTTACGAAGAGAATCCAGGCGATTGTTGCCGCGCCAGTCGGGTAACAAGAGAGTTTGCTTATCCAGCACTTTAACAACCGTCCCTATGTCTCCCCTGGGACTCGCATCGGTGCCGTGTGGTCCAACCGTAGCCAGAATCAGAAATCGTGAACCATCAATCCACTCTCTGTATCTGGGAGAGATATGATCTCGCACCTTGTCCAACGCACCTTGAACGACGTCGTCGTAGAGGTTTTCAAGTTCTTCAATAGTCTTTATACGATTCAAGAGAGACTCCAGGGTTAATAGGCGGGTCTGAGATTTACAGAGGGGAACAACGTAGATTGATCTGTAAGTATACCTCGCCGCCAATCTATCAACAAAAACGAATATAAGTGGATCAAATTAATATATAGAGGTTCCGAAAACATGACCTGGACCCCTGGCATGCTTGTTTGTCTCACCTTACTAAACTGACTTATTAACGTGGACATATCACCCATGTACAACTATGCTGACCCGTCCGTAATCAGCTACAACGAATTTCTGGAGTTCAGCATGTTAAGAAAATTCCTACCGATTCTGGCCATCTGCCTGACACTACTGCCAGTTGCCTCTCAAGCCCAAACATCGGGTGCAATACCATTACCAGATATTACTATCTACCATCTGGAGGGACGCAGATCTGAGCGCATAGTGTGGATGATGGAAGAGCTTGGACTACCTTATGAGTTGGTATATACCCGTGGAGATCTCGCTGCTTCAATGGCAAGTATCCGCGCCCTCGGACATGAGATGCCCATGGCTCCTACCGTAGTCTACGGCGACCAGATTATTGTGGAGTCAGGAGCCATCATGGAAATGATTATGGATAGACATGCTCCAGATAAATTGAAACCTGCTCTGGACAGCGACTACTATCCAACTTATCTGATGTGGATGCACTACGCAGAAGGCTCGCTTGCTGCGCGATTGTTCAGTGATTATCGCGCCTGGAGTATCCAACCGCCAACACAACGCTCACCTTTGGTAGACAGTGAGGCTGTCGTACAATTTGCTGACAACTTTCTGGCTGAAAATCCCTGGTTTGGCGGAGACGAATTTTCCGCAGCAGATATTATGATGATGTTTCCGTTAAATGTTGCAACCAATCTGGGTTTAGTTGATGAAGCTCAATTCCCACACGTAGCCGCATGGAAGGTTAAGACTACCGCGCGTCCTGCTTATCAACGCATGCTTGAGAAGGCGCGCCCGGACGGGATGATTGGAAACTTACCAAGGGTTCAGCAGCGACCACCGTCAGGGCCGCGAGGGTCTTTGTAGGAATAATCCTGCCCTGGTTAATCAGATTGGGTCGGAACAGTAGCACTGACTTTAGTATGATCACATCTAAAGGTTCTGACCCATTTGATTTTGAGACATTAGTTATTCAGATCGAGAAATAATTAGGCGTAAGGCAGCTAGGTTGCCTGGCGTGGCAGCGGCTAAATTTCCTAGAAGTTACCTGTAAGCTCCAACCGAAATATCGGCTGCACACTCAGGTCCTGATATTCATTGAATAGCACATCAGAGCGATCTCGAAGGCCATCATAGACTGTACGCTCAAAAATTGACCGGCCATCGGTAAGATTGAAAACATTAAGACTTGCGGTCATTCCAAGTATGTTTTTGTGCTCCACAAAGCCATATGTATAGGTCGGTCCTTCGTAGCTAAGGCTTACCTGAGAAAGGCGATAAGAAGGTTGCACATGATTGTACTGAGCTCCCAAACCCCATGCCCAGTCAGTACCGGAAATATCATGTCGGAACGATACATCCCATTCCCGATCGAAATGGCGGCTGAAATATCGGTTAACGCCTGTTAATGGATCTCTGATATTGCTTTTTTGGTAGGTAAATTCGAGATCCAGTCTCACACCATCCCACCCCGCAGGATCGAGATTAATAGTACCAGTCCAATCCACGCCATAGCGTTCCGCGCTATCGATATTCCCTTGTGATTCACCGCCCCCGGGGATTGGAATAATGTCGATATAATCGTCGAACTGGAAGTTGAATAGCTCCAGCGTGTGTGAGCCCCAGTCACCCAGGTTTTGCTGAAGTTGTAACGTGGTCTCCCAACTTAGCGTGGGTTTAAGTTCTGCATTGCCGGCATTGGTGTTTTGCAACTGCAGATCTACGCTAGCCAGAAACTGATTAAACGAGAGTTGGTCTACCCGGCGCTCAATGTTAAGTGATAGATCCAGCCCGTCCCGCAGAGTCCAGGTTAGCGCAAGTGAACCCTTGGGTCGCCAGAAATTTCTCGTCAATCCGTTTGGTCCAGTCTGAGCAAGTTTTGATTTCTCGCCACCTAACCCCAGCTGCATAGTAAAACCACTGAGTAGGGTACGACCATAGCTAAGGATCATCTCGTATCGATCTTCGGTCACCTCGCCGGCGCTGTTCGGTAGCGTTACTTCAACGAGGTTTTCGGCCAGATCAAGATTGAACAGTTGCGAGGTTTGATCGAGCCGGTTGAAGGCGGCCTCGGTAGCGACCTGCCAATTACCACCAAGCATATCCCACTGATATTCCGCACGGGCGATGCGCTCACCTGATTCGGATTGTCTCGCAAAGCGGTCGCCTGTGGTTGGGCTGCCATCTTCAAAAATGAGCCTGGAGTCCGCTCGAAAATCATTCTCCTCAAAGCTTTCCAACCCTATCAGCTTTAATTTTCCCGGACCTAAAGTGAATTCAACATCGGCTCCAATTTCATAATCCTTACCCCGTCCGCGATTGTCAAAGTCGCGAAATCGATTAACTCCAGTAACCAGATTACGTTGCTCATCATTCGAGAAATTTGTGAAGTCCTGGCTGTATTCAATGTTGAGATTAGCGACAGTTTCGTTAGGACCATTCCATTTCAAACTACCGGACAGGCTAGGAAAATCACCTTCAAAATGGGAATGGATATCTCGCAATTCAGTGATTTCATCGAATTGGTCTGTAATGATGCCAGGGCCAGCTCCAGCTCCGCGACCCAGGCCATGGTTATAAGCCGCACTCCATTCAAGGCGAGGTGTTGCACCACTCACAGAGACTTCTCCGCCAAACCAACCGGCTTCGGCATATTTAGGTCGATGAACGGTCAGGTACTCAAAACTGCCACTGATGTCGCTTCCTTCAGTTATTACATTGGCAACCTGGCCCGATAGTCCGGGTAACTCCAGCGAAGCACCATCAACGATTTCTATTCTTGCTACATTACCAGCCGTTACACGTCGAAGCTGATCAAACACACTCTGGGATTTACTGGAAAGACGTTGTCCATTGACCAGCACATTGGTATTCGCCTGACCGAAACCGCGCCCCTGGTTATTTCGCTGAATCGCAAACCCCGGTACCCGGTTTAACATGTCTAAAGCGTTTCTGGGAGCAAATCGATCGAACTCCTGCGGAGCGTAAGTACGACGGGTTGTTGAGTCGCTCTGCGTCAGTATGGCGTCTTGGGCGAATGAAGTGTGGTTGGCAACAATAGTGATGATTGTTATGTAGCAGCAGGAGAGCAGGAGTTTACTAATTCCATTACTGATTTTAGGTATAGATCCAACTCTGTTATTTTGCGTCTTCTGCATACGGACGACTCTTTTGCTTAAGTTGGCGTAATTTAATTTTTGATAATAAATTGCCTAAGTTAGACGTTGAGAGCTTCTGAATGGTTTACAAGCGTTTCACATAAATTGAGGAGCTAAAAAAGTGATTCTGACGTTACAGATTACGGGCGTCACAGGCAATGTATTGGGGCGTTAAGGGTAAAAAGTGGACATTTTTATCACTCGAGAATAATTCAGAATAAACGCATATTAGCTTCGATGTTTCCTTGGGTAACAACTCCCAAAGCAATAGTTGTGTAAATCCCTCTCAATGTTTTTAGTCAGGACGTTATTGAAATGAAGCGATTTGTAGCTACATTTGAAGTCGCGACGAAGTTCTTGGTACTGTTGTCATAGCCCGACGAATGACCAGGATCTGACATCAGGGGAAACATTTAGAGGTTCAAACTACAAAGGGGGAAAATATTGCGATATGGACACTGGCGTGTTCTTAACATTTGTTGCAGCAACATCACTCATGATTGCGCTGCCAGGACCTAGTATCATCTTAACTGTTGCTCACAGCTTATCATTCGGTTGGCGGTATTCGCTCTACACGGCTATGGGAGCTACGATTGGTGTCTCCGTCCAACTTCTTATTGCTACTATAGGCTTGGCTTCTTTATTAAACACCGCAGCAGAGGCATTTAACTGGCTTCGTTGGGGAGGAGCCTTATATTTAATTTATCTCGGCATTAAACAGTGGCAGAGTGCGAACAAACCAATCGAGGTGCTGCTTGCATCAGTGTCCAAAGCAAACCTCTTTTTCCAAGGTATCATCGTCACCATTCCGAACCCTAAAAGCTTAATCTTCATAGCAGCATTTCTTCCACAGTTTATAGACTCGTCTCAGCCGCTTGGAATGCAATTCGTTTATATCGTACCTACTTTTCTAATAATTTCATTTGTTGTTACCGCATTCTGGGGACTGATTGCAGGAAAGGCGAACATTTTGCTTCGCAGCCAGAAAGCGATTCAATCAGTCTTGCGTGCTGCTGGAGGAATTATGGTAGTGGCAGGATTTGGCCTTGCTCTTGCTCGTCGCAACACCTAAAACAGAAATAGTTACAGTGGCAGGAATAAAGATATAGTGACTTCAGATGGAAATGTATTAGATTCATGCTGAACCTCCAATCTCTTTACTTACAATTCACATCCTGAACACACCGAATCTTGATTCTTTAACTGGAAGACCTGCAGCCAATTCCAAACAACGAGCGATTACAGTTCGAGTCTGTGCAGGCTCGATAACGCCGTCATCCCAGAGGCGAGCTGAGGCGTAGTAAGGGTGGCCTTGCTTGTGATAGGTCTCTCGAATTGGCTGCTTATACTCTTCTTCATCTTCTTTGCTCCAGGTTTCACCCTGTTTTTCCAGTTGATCACGCTTGATCATTGCCATTACCCCAGCCGCCTGCTCTCCACCCATCACAGAGATGCGGGCATTTGGCCACATGAAAACGAAGCGGGGGTCATAGGCACGTCCACACATGCCATAGTTGCCAGCACCAAATGAGCCACCAATGATGACTGTAAACTTTGGCACTTCTGCGCAAGCCACAGCCATCACCATCTTCGCCCCATGTTTGGCGATACCTCCTTCTTCGAAGGCTTTACCTACCATGAAACCTGCTATGTTCTGCAAAAACAGAAGTGGTATTTTTCGCTGCGCACAAAGCTGAATAAAGTGGGCTCCTTTCGTGGCAGACTCTGAAAACAGGATCCCATTGTTCGCTACTATCCCAATCTTGTGCCCATTAATTTGAGCAAATCCGCAAACCAGTGTCTTGCCATACAGCGCCTTGAATTCTTCAAACTCTGATCCATCCACCAGGCGCGCAATTACCTCGCGCACATCATAGGATTCCATTGGATTGGCAGGAACGATGCCCGCTAACTCTTCTGCGTCATATAGAGGATTGGTCACAGTACCTGTGTTATTCGGCCCCCTACTCGAGTGATCCAAATTGGCGACAATTTCCCGAGCCAGTTCCAGGGCATGACTATCGTTATCTGCCATGTAGTCTGCAACACCCGATTTGCGGCAATGAACGTCTGCCCCGCCTAACTCTTCAGCCCCTACAACTTCACCGGTCGCTGCCTTTACCAGAGGTGGGCCAGCCAGAAAGATAGTGGCTTGTTCTCGCACCATGATGCACTGATCTGACATTGCGGGAACGTAGGCGCCTCCTGCAGTACAGGACCCCATTACCACGGCGATTTGTGGAATCCCTTTTGCGGACATGTTTGCCTGATTGAAAAATATACGACCAAAATGTTCTCTGTCTGGAAACACTTCATCCTGTAGAGGCAGATTGGCGCCTCCTGAATCCACCAGATAGATACAGGGCAGTCGGTTTTCCTCCGCAATGGTCTGAGCTCGCAGGTGTTTCTTAACAGAGAGAGGATAGTAGGAACCGCCTTTTACCGTGGCATCGTTCACAACCAACATACAGTCCCGCCCCTTGACTCTTCCGATTCCGGTAATTATCCCGGCTGCAGGGACTTCATCCTCGTAAACCTTAAACGCTGCAAACTCGGACAATTCAAAGAATTCACTCCCCTCATCAATCAAATATTGGATTCGTTCTCTGGGTAGTAATTTGCCCCGGGCACTGTGCTTTTCGCGTGCAGACTCTGGTCCGCCAGTCCGTATCTCAAGCAAGTTAGATTGCAGATCGACCAACAACTCATCCATAGACTCTTTGTTAGTTGCGAACTGCTGGCTTTGAATATTTACTTTCGAAGAAATAACAGGCATCAGACCTGGTTCCCCTGTTAGGCTGACTCCCGAAAAAGCTCGCGTCCAACTAACATGCGTCGAATTTCTGAAGTGCCAGCACCGATTTCATAAAGCTTGGCATCCCGTAACAGGCGCCCGGCCGGAAACTCATTAGTATAGCCATTACCGCCTAATGCCTGAATGGTTTGTAGCGCCATTTGCGTCGCAGCTTCCGCGGTATAGAGAATGAGCGCAGCGCAGTCTTTACGAGCCGCTTCTCTCCGATCACAGGCAGAAGCCACCGCGTATAGATAGGAGCGACAGGCACTGAGGGAAGCATACATGTCAGCAAGTTTTGCCTGCATCAATTGAAATTCACCAATCGGCTGACCGAATTGTTTGCGATCATGGACATAAGGCAGCACTGTATCGAGGCAAGCCTGCATTATGCCTACTGGCCCCGCTGCCAATACGGTGCGCTCATAATCAAGCCCCGACATGAGTACTTTGACACCTTTTCCGACTTCACCCAACACATTTTCCGCTGGCACTTCACAGTCATTGAACACCAGCTCACAGGTGTTCGAGCCGCGCATGCCAAGTTTATCCAGCTTCTGAGCCCGAGAGAATCCAGGGTAATCCCGCTCGACAATGAATGCAGTAATCCCGCCTGCGCCCGCTTCAGCATCAGTTTTCGCATAGATGACGTAGACATTCGCTTCTGGACCATTGGTGATCCACATCTTGTTGCCATTCAGAACATAGTGATTGGCTCGGGATTCGGCCCGAAGTTTCATATTCACAACATCTGAACCAATGTCGGGCTCCGACATGGCCAGAGCACCGACATGTTTACCGGAGCACAGGGCAGGAAGGTACTTACTCTTTTGTTCTGCGCTTCCATTAAGCGCTATCTGGTTTACGCAAAGATTGGAATGAGCGCCATAGGAGAGCCCTACCGAAGCACTGGCCCGCGAAATCTCTTCCATGGCGATACAGTGAGCCAAATACCCCATATTGGCACCGCCATATTCTTCCTCTACTGTAATACCAAGCACTCCGAGTTTGCCCAGCTCTTCCCAGAGATCGTTCGGAAACTCATTGCTCGCGTCAATTTGCGCGGCACGCGGCAGAATTTCATTCTGGCAGAACTGGGAAACCATCTGACGTAGAAGATTAATTTCCTCCGGGTGCTCAAAGCCTAGACTAGAAAATTTCATATTCACCACCTGTTCTTATAACTGTTGATGACTTATGCCTGTTTTCCGGGTCGAATCATTTGACTCTTAAAGCTTACTTGCTATCAAGGCCGCGTTAACTCCGCCGAATCCAAAACCATTGCACAACGCATGCTCGGTTTTTTGCTCTCGCGCCACTTTAGGAACAAAATCCAAATCAGCCATGTCTTCATCGGGACAATCCAGATTGAGGGTGGGAGGTAGCACATCCTCAGTTACAGCTTTAATCGATAAAATGGCCTCCAGCGCACCCGCCGCGCCAAGCAAATGACCAGTCGATGACTTGGTTGACGATACCGGTATAGATGGAAGAAGCTCGCCAAACACTCGACGTAATGATTCAACTTCAGCCCGATCTCCTACCTGAGTTGATGTTGCATGGGCATTCACGTAATTAATGCCCGCCGGTTCCAGCCCTGCCATTTTCAAAGCCGTCTCGATTGCAATTGCAGCACCCCCGCCGTCTTCTCTTCCCGAAGTAATATGATAGGCATCAGAGCTGGTTCCGTAGCCACTCAATATCGCCAAAGGCACGGCATCGCGAGCAAGGGCATGATCCAATGTTTCAATTACCATCAGACCCGCTCCTTCGCCCATGACAAAACCACTGCGATCTTTATCGAAAGGGCGTGAGGCACTGGCGGGGTTATCCGCTTCCACAGAAAGTCCTTTCAGAGCATGAAAACTTCCCAGCGCAAGCGGATCGATGCATGCTTCTGCCCCGCCCACTAAAGCCACATCAGCCTCCCCATTGCGAATCAGGCGCATTCCGTCACCTATCGCCTGCAGGCTGGCTGCACAAGCCGTAACCGGACAACCAAGAGGTCCCATAAAGCCGTACTTAATAGACAAATTCCCAGCCGCCATATTTGCCAGAAAAGCTGGTGCCGTAAAAGGCGAGAGGCGTCGGGGGCCCGATTTTTCCAACGTATTCTGAGCCTGAGTAATCGTTACCAATCCACCGATTCCAGTGGCGACGATTGTCGCGGTAGCCCGCAGATCACTCTCGGCTTCTGGAAACCAGTTTGCCTGATGTAGTGCTTCACGAGCAGCGGCGAGGGCATAAATTGTAAAGATGTCCAGTTTCTTTCGTTCTTTCTTCTCAACAAATTCATCAACGTTGAATCCGCCATCAGGGTTCGACGCGATGTCAGGCACCTGGCCGGCTATTTTGATGGGGAATTCTGCGGTATCAAATTTGCGTATCAGCGAAATGCCAGATTGGCCCGCGCAAATCCCCTCCCAGTTGGACTTGACGTCACAGCCAAGGGGTCCGATCATTCCCATTCCAGTCACTACGATTGGTGATTTCACTGTAATTCCTGCTTACATTCCGTGTTAATTTATCCTGTGAAATTTATCAATCATCAAAATATGATCAACATAATATGCAGCAGTTCAGGTAAATGAGGAGAGGAGTAGATGCCTTATTCCACAGAACATAAAGCAAAGTCGAAAGAGCATATTCTGAATGCCGCGATCGAACTTTTCTCACGCTCAGGGTTTGACAAGGTCTCCATTAGCGACATTATGAATGCAGCCAAAATGACCCACGGCGCTTTCTATGCTCATTTTGAATCTAAAGAAGCTTTGTATAGAGCTTCGTTCCTGGAAACGCTCAAAGGAAGTCGAGCTGCAAGACTGGTCAAAGGTCCACTAACCATCAAACACTTAAGTGCGCTGGTGACCAATTACTGGAATCTGAGGGAACTGGAAAAAAATAACCGGCCCGGCCCGGAGGTTGTGTTGTTCAATGAAGTCAGTAGCGAGAATTCAAAAATCAGGGGGCTATTTGAAGTTTCTTATGAAAACTTAAGAAAGATGATCGAAATCCGACTTACAGCCCTGAATAAACTTGAACGACTACCATTTGATTACAATAAGGAAACAATAGCTGAAAAATCCCGAAGCATTCTGGCATCAATGGTTGGAGCTGTAGTCGTGGCAAAGAGTCTGACCGACGAAGAGGAGCGCCAGCGGGTGATGGAGGCTGCGCAGAATCAGATTTTGAGCATGCTGGGCGTTAACGAATAGCCGGCTACTCTTTTTAGACGGGCAATTTTGTCAGTCTCAGTTCAAACAATCTCTTTGTGAAACATCTTCACACTGACTCAATTGGTAAACGCAACTAACAACTTCTTCGAAATTTGGGAAAAACTCATAGTGTGCTTTGGGTTATTACGAAAGATGATTTTAAATTTTAACTCAATACCCAAAACACATCTGTGCAATCGGCAGGTCAGTTTAAGGATCTATCAAGCCGGTCCTCATGGCAATAATTGCCAGCTCTGCACTGTTTGACGCATTTAGTTTTTGTTTTATGTTGTAATGATGAGTACCCACAGTTCGGGGACTTAGCGACATGATATCAGCGATTTCCTGCACAGTTTGACCTTTGGCCAGTGCAAGAAATACTTTGAATTCCTTTTCGGTTAATGCATCAATAGGATTCTTTGACCCCGATACCTGCTCGACAGCCAGCTCCTGAGCAATATCTGGCTCCAGATAGATATTCCCTTTGTGGACTGACCTGACTGCTTCTATCAACACTTCTGCGGCACTTCTTTTGGTTACGTAACCAGAAGCACCAGCCTTCAGTACTCTCTTGGCATGCATCACGTCTTCGTGAGCAGACAATACCAGTACTTTCTGTTGTGCTCTCTTTGCCAGAACTCTGTCTATTGCTTCCAGTCCACCGATCCCCGGCATCGAAATGTCCATTATTACCACGTCGGGTGCGAGTTCCTGGAACTGCCTTACAGCTTCTTCCCCACTCTGTGCATCACCGATGACTTCAATGTCTTCAGAGCCCTCGAGCAATAGCCGAAACCCCATTCTCACAACGGCATGATCATCTACCAGCATGACTTTAATAGAAGATTCACTCATGGATATTCTGCTGTGATGTCATATGGATAGTCTGGTCCTGATTCACGGGAAGAGTTGCCACTATTGAAGTACCCTTTTCGGGGCTCGATTCAACCACAACCTCTCCACCAAATGCCTGTACTCTTTCCTCTATACCAAGTAATCCAAAGCGTTTCCCCTCGGAAAACTCAGAGCTAAGCCCTTTGCCATCATCGGAGACTCGAATTCTCAGGGTCTGTACGTTTTCATCTGAATTCGTTTGTGATATTTCAACTTCGACACTTGAAGCCTCTGCATGTTTCACAGCATTGGTGAGACATTCCTGTACGACACGGTAAACAGTGATATTAAATTTTTCCTCAAATCGATTCAGCTCACCGCTGATTTTCAAATTTACTGTTAGTTTAGGATTTTGTTGTCTGTTTCGATTCGCCAGCTCTGCGATGGCATCGGAGAGTCCCAGATGATCCAGCGCACTGGGCCTTAGCTGCCGAATTATGGCATGTACAACATCGTAAATATGAGTCGCTACTTCAACTATGGTTTCCGCATTCTCCCTGTTCTCCGGCTGATCTTCCTGAGATCTATTGGCAATGGCAGTACCGATTGTCTTAATGGCCGTCACACACTGACCCAACTCATCATGAAGTTCCCTGGCTATGGTCTTTCTCTCTTCTTCCAGCTTTACCTGAATTAGTTGAGTCAGCTTTCGATTTTGCTTCAGCTCAACTTCTGCGGCCATTCTTTGCCTTTGCTCTGTCATATCCCGAATGGCATAGATCTCGCCAATAACCTGATCGGAACTTGGGTCAATCAAAGGTGCAATTGAGATTGCCACTTCGACCAGTTCATCCTGTTTGGTTTTCAACTGTGTTTCCAGGTACTCAATGCTCTTATTATTAGTAACCCGTTCCTGAACGTCCGCCAATTGAGAAGCACGATCGGGTGCAACGAAAATACTCATTCCGGAACCGACGACTTCAGTAACACTGAATCCAAACAGTCGCTCCACTGATGAATTGCAGAATGAGATACTGCCATCCAGATCACGAATGATGATGGCGTCACTGGACTGCTGAGCAATCAATGCCAGGCGTACATTTTGCGCCTGAGCCTCTTCCAGTGAGGATGCCATCTTATTGAAGGTATTGCCGATAGCATTAAATTCAGGAAGTTTGTAAGCCGGTAAACGGGAATTTAGTTCCCCCTGCCCCATGTTTGACATGGCCACCATGATTCCCTGCAGAGGCTCAAGAGAGCGACCCAACATACGAAAAACAGCAAAGTTCAGCAGCAGAAAGAAAACAATGATTACCAGTCCAAAGCTGCTTAGTTCGTCCCATGCATCCAATACCGACCGCGACGAGTCTGGCGTAATCAGAATCGACCCTGACGGAAGTTCCAACCTGACTTCTGGAATATCCGGTGCAACGAGTCCTGAAAACCACTCAGGTGCGTACCTTCCCCGCTTGTATTCTGATGGCGGCGATTCATAAACCAATTCATTGTAATTGTCATAGAGACGCACCTCGTTGGCGCGCACCCGACCGACACTTCTAAGATATTGTGTAAGTCCAATGATGGGATCTGAATCCCGTTGAAAAGTTGCTGGATTGAGGGAAATCGACTCCAGCAGCTGAATGGTGACCCTAGTCCCTGCTTCAATCTCTTCACTGATTGACTGACGCTTGTAGTCGATCAGGATATAGGCCACCACGGCTATGAAGATAAGCCCGATCAGTGAAATGGCGAGATTAACCCTAAATCGTAAACCCATCTCTCTTACTTAACCGGTCGCGAAGTTTGTCTGTTTCTTCACATAGCGCAACCGCCAGTTTTCCTGACTGAGCGCCATGCATCGCCTCATTTACCAGACGTAAATTCGCCTGGGGTAACGCGCGTTGCAGCCTATAGGCTGTAACTGGTGGGCAAACCATATCCAGTGCTCCCTGCACCAGGGTAATCGGCAGATTGAGGTCTTCTGCCGATTCAAGCAATTGCTTCTCTTCCAGGAAACATTGATGCTTTAGAAAATGTAACTGGACGCGTGCTCTGACCAACATCTCTTCGCTGGAAGGCAGAGAGGCCACAGCAGAAGAGTCAGTGCCAGATCCAAGGTCCATGATTCTGGTTTCATATTCAACCCAACGACGCGCCGCGTTGTTTGCAGCTCTCTCATCGGAAGAGTGAACCTGTCGATAATAATAGTCCACCAGGTTAGCTTCACCAGGACAAGAAAAATCCTCCCACGCTTCGGTAGCAAATCGTGACAAGCCGTCTGTGTACCAGTGCACTTCCTCACTGCTACCCAGGAAGATTCCTCTTAGAATCAACTCTTCCACATATTGGGGATAGGTCATTGCATAAGCAAGGGCAAGCGTACTGCCCCAGGAACCTCCAAATAAACTGACCTTTCTGTCAATCTCCAATGCATTCTTGATTGCATTGATATCTTCGACCAATTCCCAGGTGGTATTTTCCAAAGTCTCACCGGCAGGCTGGGATTTTCCGCAACCCCGCTGATCAAACAGCACAATATCGAAACATTCAGGATCGAAGTAACGCCGGTGATCCGCTCTGGTATGGCTTCCAGGCCCACCGTGGACAAAGAACACCGGATAACCCCCCTTTTTCCCGCTCCTTTCTACATAGACGGTATGGCGAGGTGATACTGACAGCATTTCGGTAAAGTGGGGCTCGATTTCCGGGTACATGCGGCTCAGATACTGATCGAGTGAATTATTCAAGGTCGAGTGAGAACCGTGCCTGTATACATGGGTCCACCAGCTTTGCCAATAGCCCGGGGAATAATCTAATGAAAATCTTGAGTTCGAATTGCTGATAATCCTGCAGTCGGATTCCTCCTGGTAGAGGACAATACCAGCGCTTAAATCACTAAGTACTTAGGAGATGAACTATGTGGACTAAGCCAGAGTACACCGAAATGCGTTTCGGTTTTGAAGTAACTATGTACGCTGCCAACAGATAATCTGTTGCCGCATACGTAGGTCGAAGAGCCCCGTTAAGGGGCTTTTCTTTATTCGGGCAATTATGAGGTTATAGCAATAACCAGGGTTTCCAGGTAATGCGGATAAGAGTACTGGGTTCAGCCGCCGGGGGTGGGTTTCCTCAATGGAACTGTAATTGTCCCAACTGTGACGGTGTGAGAAAGGGAACTATTAATGCCAAGAGACGGACCCAATCTTCAATTGCTGTCTCTGGCGATGACATTAATTGGCTGCTCTTTAATGCTTCACCGGATATTCTGACTCAATTTCAAAATTTCCCCGAATTACAACCAGCACGAGCCATTCGCGACACTGCTGTCCGATCAATCATGCTCACGGATGCCCAGATCGATCACACCATCGGATTGTTTATGCTAAGAGAGGGTAAGACTCCTCTAAACATCTATTGCACCGACATGGTGTACGAGGATCTGACCCAGGGGAATCCAATATTTAATATTCTTGATGATTTCTGTGGTGTCAGCTGGCATCGGGTTTTCACAAATCCAGGGAACAGTTTCGAAGCAATCGGAGTTCCCAATATCAAAATTACCGCGTTGTCTTTGTCCAGCAAAGCCCCGCCCTATTCTCCTCATCGTCACGACCCCCATGAGGGAGACAATCTCGGCATTCAGCTTGAAGACACTGCGACTGGGAAAAAACTGTTCTATGCACCGGGACTGGGAGCCATTGAACCGCACATCATTCCATTCATGGAGGACGCGGACTGTTTATTGGTGGATGGCACCTGCTGGACGAACGATGAAATGGCCAAATTGGGAATTAGCGAGAAAACCTCACTGGACATGGGCCATATGCCTCAGTCAGGACCAGGGGGAATGATTGAAACCCTGCGACCATTGCAGGCATCTCGAAAAATACTCATTCACATCAACAATACCAACCCCATACTCCGCGAAGATTCAGACGAGCGCAAAGTGCTGGAAGAAGAGAACATTGAGGTCGCCTACGATGGACTGGACTTCAGACTTTGATTGTAAACAGGTAAATATAAAGTAGCTGGATTTCGCCATGAACACCAACACCTCCACACCCTGGACTGTCGAAGAATTCGAATCGAGGCTGCGAGCAAAAGAACAGTGCTATCACATCCATCATCCGTTTCAGGTTGCCATGAACAGCGGCCAATGCACGAAAGAACAGGTACAGGGCTGGGTGCTAAACCGTTTTTACTACCAAATCATGATTCCGATAAAAGACGGAGCCGTATTGTCGAACATGCCTGACAAGGAACACCGTCGACTTTGGATTCAGCGAATCCTGGATCACGATGGCGAAGAAGGAGACGAAGGGGGTATAGCGGCCTGGATCGCACTGGCAGAGGCGGTAGGCCTGTCCAGGGAACAGGTCCTGTCCCTGAATGGAGTCACACCAGGTGTTCGCTTCGCCGTTGATGCCTATGTAAATTTCGCAAGAAAGGCTCCCTGGCAGGAAGCAGTATGCTCTTCCCTTACTGAACTGTTTGCTCCGACGGCTCATCAAAAGCGCCTGGAGAACTGGCCCGATCACTACCCCTGGATAGAGGAAAGCGGATATCAGTACTTTCGTAAACGGCTGTCTGAAGCACGCAGAGATGTGGAGCATGGTCTGCGTGTGACATTGGAGTATTTTAAGACCCGCAGTGAACAGGAGAACGCTCTGGGTATTCTGCAATTTAAACTGGACGTCTTGTGGTCGATGCTCGACTCCATGCAAGTGACTTACGGAATTGGAGAGTCTAATAGTGGCGCGATTGCAAGGATGAAGACATGAGCTTGCCTCTGGATAAACCCCTAAGTCTGGAAAAGCAGTTCAAGTTTCAGTGGGAACCTGCTCAGGAAGCCTTTGTTTTACTTTATCCGGAAGGTCTCATCAAGCTAACGGAAAGCGCAGGACAAATAGTTAAGCGGATCGATAACGAATCCAGTGTTAACGATATTGTGCACAGTCTTGAACAGGCTTTTCCTGGCGTCGATTTGAAACAAGATGTGATTGAATTTTTGGAGAATGCCCATGACAAAGGCTGGATCAGAACCAGGTAGCACTTCTCCGGGTCCACTCTGGGTTAATGCGGAGATCACCTACAAGTGTCCGTTGCACTGTGTCTTCTGTTACAACCCATTGAACTACGCATCTACCTTTGACTCAGAACTCTCCACTGAAGAGTGGCTAAGAGTTTTCAGAGAAGCCCGCGAACTTGGCGCGGTACAGCTTGGCATATCAGGTGGTGAGCCTCTGATTCGCGATGACGTCGAGGTACTGGTTTCGGAAGCCAGCAGCATGGGCTACTACGTCAACCTCCTCACATCCGGAGTTGGGTTAACGGAAAAACGAATTGCCGCTTTCAAAGAAGGAGGCCTGGACCAGATTCAGTTGTCTTTTCAGGATTCCACCAAGGAAATGAACGACTTTCTGTCCAGCACCCGGACATTCGATCTGAAGCGAAAAGTTGCAAAACTGATTAAAGATTACGACTACCCAATGGTCCTCAATGTTGTGCTGCACAGGCTGAATATTGATCACATCGAACAGATATTGGAAATGGCTGAAGCAATGGAAGCCGACCATGTGGAGCTCGCCAACAGTCAGTACTATGCCTGGGCAATGAAGAACAGACAGCATTTGATGCCTAGCAAAGAACAGTTGGAAAAAGCCGAAGCCATAACGAACCGCTTTCGGGATCGGCTCGGCAATTCGATGAAACTCTATTTCGTAGTTCCAGATTACTATTCCGATCGGCCCAAGGCCTGTATGAACGGCTGGGGTTCTGTCTTTCTGAATCTCGCTCCTGATGGACTGGCGCTGCCCTGCCATGAGGCCCGAATGTTGCCTGGGCTCAACTTTCCCAATGTGCGTGATCATGATGTACAGTGGATTTGGAATAAATCTTCTGCATTCAATGCCTACCGCGGCGACTCATGGATGCAGGAACCCTGTAAATCCTGTGATGAACGAGACAAGGACTTTGGTGGCTGCCGCTGCCAGGCCTTCATGCTCACCGGTGATGCCACCAATACCGATCCGGTCTGTAGCAAGTCGCCTCAACACAGTCTGGTTACCAAACAGGTCGAACTCGCACAGCAACCTCAGCCTTCGGCAGATGAAGTGAGACCACTACTGTTCTATCGCGATGACAAGACTTCTCGCAGGCTAACCTCAGAAGAGCAGTCTTGAACTTATAGACAGTCCTGAACTTATAGACAGTCCTGAACTAATAGACGGTCTTAAACATTCAGCCACATCCATTCACTATTCCTGATAATGAACTCGCCCTCGTAGCATCGACAATAAAATTCCTGGCAGACACAATCCCGCAGCCAGGAAAAAACTAAAGCTGATCGTCCGCTCCAATAGCGGATAACTAGAAGGCTCAATCTGCGCGTTCCCGAATTGCAGAGCCACTACCAACGTTACAATAACCATACTCACCATCTGACCAAGTATCCGCATGGTAGATACGGCGGCAGAGGCTGCACCAATATGCGTCTTCTCTACCGAACTCATAATGGCGTTTACATTGGGAGACGAGAACAGTGCAAAGCCAAACCCGGTCATCATGAGAGCAATGACCACCATGTAGATGGCCGAATTGCTAGTCAACATAGCCAGCAATACCAGTCCGATAACCGTTACACCCATTCCGATCGAGGCCAGAACTCTTGGCTCGGTACTCTCAGACAGCTTGCCCATGAGTGGTGAAAATACTGCCATCGTCAGCGGCTGTATCATCATAATCATACCCGTGACCGTGGCAGACAGTTCTTTCAAGTGCTGTAAATACAAGCTCAACAGAACAACGTTCATAAATGTAGCACTGTAAGCAATTAGCGAAGCAATACAGGAATAGGTGAATACCCGGTTGGTATAGAATAGAGAGACATCCCATATGGGATCATCCCGGGATTTGGAAAGGCGAAAAAATACTGCCAAACCAATCAAGCCGAATACAAGAGTCAGGCTGCTGTACCAATCGGGCAGAAAGGATACCCCAATACAGATTAACGAGATTGACAGGCAATAAATCAGAGCACCTGCAAAGTCAAAAACTCCCCTTACCTCAGCGGTCCACTCTTCCTTCACTCTGAACAATCCGAAGTACAACACCAATGCGGCGATAGGCAACTGCAACAGAAAATTTACTCGCCAACCCAGTTGGTCGACAACTAGCCCGCCGATCAAAGGACCTGATGCCAGGCCAACATAGATCATGGAGATAACCAAACCAATCACGCGTCCGCGCCTGGCCATTGGAAACACCGATGTCACAATTGCCATCTGCGTGGCGTAGAGCATTGCCGCACCAACTCCTTGCAGGAATCGGCCTGCCAGGAGCGTCGCAGAACCGTTGGCGAGCGCTGCCATTATTGATGCCAATATCACCAGGCCAGCCCCGATCAAGAATATTTTCTTGCGACCGAACATGTCTGCGAGACGGCCAAAGACAAGAACAAACATAGCACTTGCCATCAGGAAAGCAGTAGGAATCCAACTGAGGCTGATTGCTGAGAGCTGAAGATCTTCGGCGATAACAGGCAATGCGACGTTCACCGAGGACAACATTATCGGGACGGAGAAGGCATTGAGCAGCACCATGGTGAGCACTGCTTTTTGCTGGGCTGTGGAGACTTCGATTTGTTGCATTATTGTTGTCGCACTGAACTCCGTTCTTGTGCCAGCTTAGCAGGTCTTTGACTAAATCTGATCATCCCTTTCTCAACAGTACCTTTCTAAATAGCACCTTGCTCAATACTGCCATGGGGAACCTCAAGAATTGATCCAGGTGTCTAATTTTGTATTACAGATTGATTATAAAATTTCTAAGTACTATAAGTTTACTTTTATTATAAAACCACTTGGCAAGAGATACACTGACGCTCTCCCGTCGCAATTCTGTTAAGGGTGAATTCAGTGCTTTAATAGCTGTCGTTATAGCTATTGAGGCGCCTTAGTCCGCTATTCTGAGCTAGTGCTTTAGAAAGGTAAGTTATTTTTATGAAAAAGAAACACTCGAAACGACCAGAGCAATGTCGATCATGTAAGAGTTTGGAAGAATTGACTTCGGAATGAAATTAGCCGTATTTCTATGATTTAACCATTAGCCATAGCACGAGCAAGATCTTCGGTTCGCCGGTGAGACGCCCGCCATTTCTCCAAGCTATTTCCAGCTCGCCCGTACAAACTCTCTGCCACGCGTCCATCAGGCATAACCGGCACTAATTATTATCCAGGATGCGAGAAGCAGTACTATGGACGAAACAAGCAAAACAGCTGCCGACTTGATGACTTTTTGAATAGTTTCAGTTCTCATCACCATTCGCGAAAAAGTTAAAAGGTATGAATCGGCTTTCACTTATTCCTCACCTGAGTCTCTCTTTCCAAACTGGCACCATAGAATCCCAGACACCATCACCCATGAAACGATGGAACAAAGCACCAACTATGTGTGCACAAATGAAAACAACACTGACCCAAAAGATAATCTCATGGGATAACAGTATCACCTCGAAAAACATGCCGTCTTTGATACCTGACCAATACAAACCTCCTATTCCCAGTCCAGACAAAGCAAGCAATGCGAGACTAACGTACATTCCCATATGCACTGTTTGTGCAAGCCAAATCATTTTCTTTGAGGTATCACCGGGCAGAACCGTCGACCGGGTTGAATGCATATACATGTAGCGGGCAAGTAATAATAGAAGAAACACCGTAGCAAAGAACATTTCTTCCAGAAGCAATGCCAGATCTTCAAGCTCTTCGACCTCATCTACTTGCTTGCTTAGCACAAAAGCGAATACGCCGATGAATGCCCAGTGAATAGCCCTGGCCAATGGTGTGTGCTTGTCTGCCCTGATAGATGAAACTTGAAATGTGTTCGTAATAAAACCCAACGTAGTGTTCCCTTCTGTGATTTCTTGCAGGAGCTTACATGCGTCGCACTATATTGAATGGCACTAGTCCTCGAGGCGCCGGTTGTTCAGTTCCCACAATTTTGCGTAGTTCATAAATCTGTAAAACGCAGCATTCATGCTTGTTAACACACCTTCAGTCCCATCAAGAAAATGGCCTTTTATGAAATAAACCTGGATAAACACCAATGGGAAAACGAAAAGCAGCCCGAATATACCCACGCTATCCCCTTTTTCAAATTTGTCTTCGGCCTTCGCCTGGCTATAACTATTGGATTTATTAATCCTTTCCGAATAACTCAGATTCTCATGATGTTCGATTGTGGCATTGGTTCTGGCGATCTTTCCCTGAACAGAAATAGACTCATGGACTCGCCGATGCTCATACGTACCGTTTGAACGTCGAAATAGTCTAATCAGACGATCGTCAGCACCAAAACACTTCGGACGCTTACCCCAACGATACAGCGTACGGCTCGACTCCAATGCATCAGTTATATTTTCAGTAACTATCGTCTCCACTTCCTGAATGTATTCATCCGTTACTATCTCATCCGCATCAATGTTGAGAACCCATTCATTACTGCAAAGACTCATTGCATAGGATTTTTGTTCTGCAAAGTTAGTCCATTCTTTATAGACTGTGCGGACATTTTCAAATCCCGCTGCAATTTCAACCGTTCTGTCGCTACTTCCACAGTCCACCAGAATGATTTCGCCGAATCGAGCAAGCCGACCCAGACATTTTTCTATTGTCTTTTCTTCATTCAGAGTAATGATGTAGACGCTAACTGGAATATCTGTGGACATTTCCTCTACCTGGATCAGGCGCTGCCTGAACTTGATACTGTGATTTTCATGTATATCTGACAATCATTTGAAGAGTTGGTTACATTAAATTTTGGTAATGATTAGAAGCTGCAATTGATAGCCAGGAATCCGATAGGCACTATCTTGAATCAGTAGGCCGACCACGGCCGTTCTGGAAGTCGCTTCTCATGAGCATGGAAGTCGGAATGGCGGAGTGATTATTTACGCCTTTTGGATCTTGAGGTCGGTCTACTGCCTGCTCTTTTACTAAAGCATTTTCCTGGTTAAGGAAGACTCGACAGAACGCCGAATTTGCTTACAACGATTAAGCCCGACTGCCAATCGTTCTCTCTAATGGATCTAGCTAATTGAGATCGAAGGTATGTGGAGTTGAACCTTCAGACCATGATCGGTGTTACTCAGACCAAGTGATCCCTGATGGATTTCAGCGATCGCTTTAACCAGACTTAAACCCAAGCCGTGGCCTGCCGTTCCCCGGTGGCTTTCTAGCCGATAGAATCGTTGCATTACCTTTTTGAGCTTACCTTCGGGAATACCCGGACCTTCGTCAATCACCTTGAACACAGAGGTCTTCGGGTTTCGATTAAGCGAGACAAAGATCGTGCTGTTTTTGGGTGAGTATTTAATGGCATTTTCAATTATGTTGGAAGCCGCCTGAAACAGAAGGCTTTTCTCGCCATGCACGGTAACTGCACCCTCAATCTCAGCCCGTAGAGAAATCTCTTTCTCCTCGGCTAATGGTCCCAGCAAGTCAATTGCGTCTTTAACTACCTGTGAGCAATCAACCTGTGTAAATGACCTGGTCACACGACCGGATTCGACGCCAGATATCCTTAAAAGAGAGTTGAATATATCCAGCAATTCAGCTGCTTCTACTTCCATTTCCTCCAGCTGATTCCTGGCGTCGCTGTCTTTATCCAATTTGGCCCGAAGAAATTCCATGCGCGTCTGAATCCTGGTCAGAGGTGTTCGAAGGTCATGGGCAATGTCATTGGTTACCTGTCTGCTTCCCTCGAGAACCTCTTCAATCCGATCCAACATGGCGTTGAGGTTCTGGGACAATTTATCGAATTCATCACCCGACTCATCAACCGGTATTCTTCTCGACAAGTCACCCAGACGAATTTCTCGACTGAGGGTGTTAACTTTCTCTAATTTCCTACTTACTGATTGAGTCAACGCAACAGCTCCGACAAGCCCAACCGAAAAAAGTAAGATCATAGTCCAGTTCAAAGTAGCGGTTAGAAACTCTCGGGTTTCCTCGATTTCAGGGACCACCAGAACGATCAGTAACCAACCACCTCCCGGCACTGGCCTCAAATTGGCAACTGCCTCGTCTTCTTCAAACCCTGTATTCTCGTAGCCAGGCTGATACTGCAGCTGTGATATCTCTCGGGGTAAGTCGAATATTCTGGTCCCAC
This sequence comes from uncultured Pseudohongiella sp., assembly GCA_965227685.1. Taxonomy (GTDB): domain Bacteria; phylum Pseudomonadota; class Gammaproteobacteria; order Pseudomonadales; family Pseudohongiellaceae; genus UBA9145. Next base: position 2,483,073 of record CBDDGA010000002.1, read on the forward strand.
CAGCCATTTCCATGTCGCTGCATATAGTCGATTGCGTGTAGTCTTCGAGTAATCTCTGAGGTGCACCAGCGATTGCGCGGCAATTTTCATCGAACAACACATAAATTTCTCTCGATTGAATATTTCGTTCGCTTATCTCAGAGATTTCTCCAGCGAGCCCTGCCAAACCATATTCTTCAGCGAAGTCCAGGTTATCCAGCATTAAACCCTCCACGAAGGCAAGAGCTTGATTTTCGAAGAAGGTTTCCATCGCCTCTTCATTGCGAACCGCAACAATCAGAGTTGCTAAAGCGAAAACAAGTATAAACAGACAGGTAAGTCGGAATGATGTACTGCGAAAAAGACTAGTCAGGTTCACGGATCACATACCCCGCACCGCGAACTGTATGAATCAACGGCTTGTCGAAGTCTCTGTCAACTTTTTGCCTGATTCGGCTTACGTGGACATCTATAATATTGGTGCGCGGGTCAAAATAGTAATCCCAGACATGCTCAAGAAGCATGGCCCGGGTCATCACTTCCCCGGCATGCTTCATCAGAAACTCCAGTAATCGAAACTCTCGTGGCTGAAGCTCTATCTTCTTGTCTCCTCGTCGCGCTTTACGAGTGACGAGATTCAAACAAAGGTCACTGACTTTAAGCTCAGACCCTGACTCATGTTTTGTGTTTGAGGCACGTCGCAGCAAAACATTGACTCTCGCACTAAGTTCAGAGAAAGCAAATGGTTTGACAAGATAATCGTCGGCGCCAGCCTCAAGCCCAGCCACACGTTCCTCCACATCAGCTAACGCACTTAATATAAGTATAGGAGTACTAACATCGGAGCTTCTTATTTGACGAATCACCTCAAGCCCCTCCATCTCAGGAAGCATTCTGTCCACAATCAGGACATCATAGGAATTAGCAGTAGCCAGTGATAAACCATCTCCACCATTATCAACCACAGTGACATTATCGCCCTGTTGAGAGAAACTTATCGCAATAAAATCTGATACGACTGCGTCATCTTCGATAACCAGTAGCCTCATCTGGATTTCCCCATTCCGCCGCCTTGATAGTTAAACTGTGGATAGCCATACATTAACGTATCTGATTTTACGTCCCGAATTCTCCGACAACTAGTTCTTCTTCAAACCTTTCCAAATGTTAATGTTTCTGTCTTCGGACGCTCAATCAACCACTATGATCGCGGTCAAGCACGGGGGCGAACGATGTGAACAGCAAGGAACTGCCGGCTTGCAAGGAGAACTATCTCATTTCCTGCGATTGTTATACCCTTCATACTTAACCTTTGTTTGGGATACTAATTCCAGCTGATAGCGATCTATATAATAATCCGGCTCCTGACTTGTGTACTCACCATTTAGCCTAAGCCAATCAGATAGCTAAGGAAGAACTTTCAATGAGAAAGCGCTGTCTTTGTGTTCTTTTAGTTTATGCTCTGGCAATACCTCTCCAGACTCCTGCCCTGGCTCAAGTAGCCGCAATTTACGATCAAGGCAATAATGCATTGATCCGCTTGCTGCAAAGACTACAAACAACAGCAGCTGTTCTACATGTAGGCGCCCATCCCGATGATGAGGATTCGGCGCTCGTTGCTTACCATGCACGCGGCTTGAATGCCCGCACCGGCTACCTGTCCCTTACGCGGGGCTCCGGCGGCCAGAACATTATCGGTGCCGAACAATCTGATGCGCTTGGAGTTATTCGTACCGAAGAATTGTTACAGGCACGACGGCTTGATGGTGCTGAGCAGTTTTTTACCCGCGCCAATGATTTCGGTTTTTCAAAGCATCGATCCGAAGCTTCGCGGATCTGGCCAGAGGAAGAAATTCTGGGCGACATGGTTCGCACCATACGAAAGTTCAGACCTAATGTTATTGTCTCCAGATGGAGCGGCACTCCTACGGACGGACACGGTCATCATCAATTCGCCGGATATATCACACCACTTGCTATTGAGGCGGCAGCTGACCCATCCCGATTTTCCGATCAACTCTCGGAAGGCCTGGATGCCTGGCAAGTACAGAAACTCTACATTGGCATGCGCCCAATTTTCGCAGCCGACCCACAGTTACTCCGAGTTAATACCGGAGAATACGATCCCGTTACTGGTAGAAGCTACTTTGAAATCGGCATGCAGGGACGTAGCCAGCAAAAAACTCAGCAGATGGGCTCTTTGGAATTAAGAGGCGAACAACCGTCAGTTTTACAACTCAGTTTTTCCACAGTCGAAGGTAACGACGCGGAAATTTCAGTATTGGATGGCATTGACTCATCGATCACAGGGCTTTCGCATTTCGAAACGAGTCCAACCGCAGAGTTTTTGCGTCTTGCCTCCCAATTGGAGAATCACAACGCCTCTTTATTGCAGAATTTTAATCCTCTGAATCCAGGCGCTCTGATTCCAGAGTTAGCCACGGGTCATCGGGTTGCCGAACAACTCTATCAACATGCCTTTTCTGCAGACACCCGGCGCCTTATCGATGAAAAGCTTCACGAATTTGAGCAAGCCTTGATTCTGGCAGCAGGAGTGCGCATCGATGGACTAAGTGAATCAGAAACTCTGGTGCCTGGCAGTACTACTGCAGTGACCGTACGCGTCTATATACCAGACAATTCAGATGCCAGGCTGGTATCCGCAGAGCTAAATGCTCCTCCATCGTGGACAGTTTCTGTTACTGATCAATCGGAGTTAATAAATGAACAGAACCTTCGACGCCGTGAAAGCCCAAATTATGAAACCAACTTTTTGGTGACCCTCCCCTCTTCTGCGCAACTAACTCAACCCTACTGGCTAACTTCGCCTCGCTCCGGCGCAGCTTATGATTGGAGCACCGCAGGAAGTGCGCAGAGCCAGGCATTCGATGCACCAGTATTAACTGCAGAGTTGCAACTGGAGATTGGTGGAAGATCTTTTCAGGTGAGCCGCGAGCTTACGTTTCGTGAACATAATCGGGTGCGCGGAGAACTTCGCCGTCGACTTGATGTAGTGCCCGAGATTTCAGTAGAACCTGGTACTGATTTGATAGTAACTCCGCTGGCAACAGATTCCAGGTCGATCGAATTGTTGCTGACAATCCGCAACAACAGCAATGAAAGTATTAGCGGTAGAGCCCAGTACTCCTTGCCTCAGGGATGGAAGCTCGAACCTGCTTTCGCCGAATTTTCACTGGCAGCCGCTCCTGCGACGGACACCATTTCATTTACGGCATCAATGCCGAATGACATGGAGCCTGGCAGTTATGAACTGAGTGCCAATGCACTGGTTAATGGCAGGTTCTCAGACCAAACCATGGAAGTGATTGCGTATCCACATATCAGTACTCACAGAATTTACAACGAAGCAATTACAAGAATTGAAGTTATTGATGTTGCTGTTGCGGATGTAAATGTGGGCTATGTTATGGGAAGTGGTGATCTTGTCCCTGAATCTCTTGGTCGGCTGGGAGTAAATGTCAGCTTACTTTCCGACGACGAGCTGACTGCCGGTGATCTTGATCGCTATGACGTGATTGTCATTGGAATTCGTGCTTCGCAAACTCGTGGGGCCTTTGTTTCAAACAACCAACGACTGCTGGATTTTGCTGAACGAGGCGGCACATTGGTAGTGCAATACCAACAACCGGACTTTACAGAAAAAAACCTTACTCCCTATCCTGCAAGCATGGAGGGTAATGTTCGGGTGGTTGATGAAACAGCACCTATAACAATTCTTGCTCCGGAAAATCCAATCTTCAATTTCCCCAATACTATTACCGCCGAAGATTTCGAAGGCTGGGTTCAGGAACGAAACAATTACAATTTCACCAGCTTTGATCGCGAGCGCTATGTACCGCTAACTGAAGCCCATGATGAGGGAGAGCCCGAAAGTGATGGCGCCATGTTGTATGCAGCAATCGGCGAAGGGCATTATGTATTTACTGCCTATTCGTGGTTCCGCCAATTACCTAATGGCGTTCCAGGCGCCTACAGAATATTCGCGAATCTGCTTAGCCTGTCTGCCCCGCCTGACTAAGACTACGAAAGAGGTATCTAAATGAAACTATCACGAGATTTAATTTTCTCCACCAGGCTAGACTTCCAGGATGGTCGTTAATAATTCGATTTTCAGTTCATAGATATCCGACAGCATATAATAAGAGGAAGAATAAGGATCTATTGCCTCCATATTTGATTCATATAATGCAATCGCCTCATCCAAAATCTCCAAATTTTCTGTGAATACGACCACAAGATCTGTAGGCAATTCTTCCAACCGCACAATTGCCAGAGACTCCAGCTCTGCTATAGCTGCTCCGTATTGGTCTCGGGCCAGGATGACATTTTCTATCGCTTGTTCAACTGAAGGTTCAGTGGCGACTTGATTGCCCACATCCAAATTACTCATGGGATAGTAGAAGAAACTGGCTGAGCCAATCAGAAATACTAATGCCGCTGCAAATCTGAATGGAATCCCTGATATAGTTGTCAGCAAGACACTGCGTTGGCGCCGGGGATATTGTTCTTGAATCTTAGATATGATCCTGCCTTCGAGATGACTGGGACTCTGAATATCGTTCAGCTTTGAGTAGCGCCTTATATCTTCCAGATCCTTCTTTAAGGACCGCAGTTCGGCAGATGCGGCAAGCATTTTTTCCAGCTGCTGGTTTTCGTGCTCGCTGGTTTCACCATCCAGAAATCTGAATAGAATTTCTTTTTGTATCTCGTCAGTCATGATGCCGCTTCATCGTAATCGACTCTAAGTTTCTCCCGCAACAGGAGCCTGGCTCTGCTCAGTTGCGACCTGGATGTAGATGCCTGTATCCCCAAAATTTGCCCTATTTCATCGTGTTTGTAGCCCAATTGTTCGTGGAGAATGAACACCTGACGAAACCCTTCGGGAAGCTGCCGGATTGCTTTACCGAGGTTTAGCGCAAGCTCTGTATTGCTCAATGTGTCATTGGCCGAATGGAATTCATTGTCAGTGCCAGGTTCCTCGTCTCTCTGCTTTTGTCGCTTCAGGTAGTTACTCAAATGGTTCACGCTTACGCGTGTGACCCATGTCGAAAAACTCGACTTATTCTGAAACGACTCAATGTTCTCAATTACACGAAGAAATATTTCCTGCAATTGTTCTTCGGCATCAGCAGGATTACGAGTAAATTGTAAACAAAGTGCAAAAAGCTTCCTTTCATACTTCCGATAGAGCTTTATGAAGTACTCGCTCTCACCGGCCTTGATTCGTTCTATCCAATGGATTTCTTCATTCGGATGCATCGAATCTAATCTTCCTTAAGTGAGTCTATTCCTTCTCCAATAGAATCTGACCACTAACCGTTAGCATTTTGACTCTCGAACTCTGAAAGTTGCCGTTGAAGCCACCAAACACTGTCGTCTGTGACATCACACTATTGGCGTTACGGAAAAACTGATTGATAAATGTATCAATTTCATCTGCAGAATCTGTGCGCTCTACGTTTCCCAGGCGATTGACAATACCGCCAGTGGTCGTAACAGCTTCAAGAAAGTAGGAAGCGTTCTGTCCCTGAAGAAAATTAATATCACCACTTATAGATTGCAATTCATAGGATTCCCCAGAGAAATCCGAACTGGAGATACTGATATTGCCGGAGATTGTCTCTGCTGTGAGTTCAGCTTCCCGTATATTGGTAACAGAGATATTCCCACTAACTGTTTTCAACGCTACTTCACCAGACCCGTCGTCCAATCTGATATCACCACTCACCGTTGTTAACCCAACTCTGCCAATTTTACCTTCCGAAATAATATCTCCGGCGGTGTTGTTCACTATCAGACGGGAAGTTGGCGGTACTTCAATTTCGAAGTAAACCGGGGCATTCTCCGCAAGTTGAGCACTCTCAAAATCGGTTCTCACTCGAACCCAGTTAATGCCCTGGGTTTTATACACTTCGATGCGATCATCCTCTGTCGTATATCTGACCCGCACCTTATCCAATGCCCCCGGGACCAATCTGATATCCCCAGCAAAGTTACGTATATGAACTCTGGTCTCTGCTTCTACATCAAATTCAAAGTTCTCAGTCTTGCTCGCCGCAACCACGGTCTCAGCAAGGCTACAAGCGAGCACCAATAAGAGAGCAAATAATTTAGAGCGTTTCATATGGGATTTCCCGAGTTCTATCTAATTCTTTATTGATTAGACACAGTTCAGAGGAAAAACGCTGCATAGCATCAGTTTTGCTAATCAAATTTCTCCTGTCATAGCAATTCATCCCAGCCTGGACTGAGTAAATTTGAAATAAACTGGCTGATTCCGAAATCACTCTCAATTAGTTCACATTCAGTAAGACATCTTCCAGTTCATTGTGCAGTATGCCAACCACTCGGAAAACATTGAATTTTCGAGGAATTTATACCCAACCATGGTTGGCCAGCTCCAGAATCCTTTCTTTTGTTGGTTCCTTATTTATATAGGAGTCACCTCACCTGAGTAGCCTGGCCAATTCGCTACCACTAAGAACTAGAACTAGCGAATCAAGAAGTATCATTGGAGAGAAGCTATATGAATGAAAACCACAAAACTCCAGTTTCCCTGTACAAGAAGTCGGCTATATCACTGGGTATCGCCATCGCTATGGGTAACTCTGGAATGCTATTAGCTCAAAGTGACGACCTTGAGGAAATTATTGTAACCGGGTCGTTTATCAGAAACAGCGACTTCACAGGTGCCAGCCCGGTAGACACGGTAGATCAGGAAACATTGCTTACCTATGGTTCGGCGAATATCGGGCAATATATTCGAGATCTGACCTACACACAGAATGTAGATACCGTAGCAAACGTACTGGGTGGTGCCGGTGGTGGTCAGGACTCTAATTCAGCGCAATTCAACCTGCGTGGCCTGGGCGTTAGCAGTACGCTTACACTTCTGGATGGCAGACGTAATATTAATGATGCTGCTATTTCGTCTATCTTGCCGGACATAGCGACTGATCGAATTGAAGTCGTACTCGACGGTGGCTCCGCGCTGTATGGTTCAGACGCTGTAGCTGGTGTAGTAAACCTCATCCCTGTAAAAGACTACGAAGGGTTACGGATACGTACTTTCTACAACCGGGATCAGCATGCTGACTTTGAGGAGCCAAAACTTGGCGTCTTGTGGGGGCATGACTTTGGCAATGGTCTGAATGTTGTCGCGGCATTGGAAGTTGGGAAAAAGACGCCATTGAATCGCGGCGAGCGGCCGGAGTTTCTGCGTGTCGATAATGCCACCTTTATTGGTGCTCCCGGCCATTATCAGCTGGCGAATGGTGCACCGTATCTGGATCCGGATTGTGGAGCTTACAACGAGGGTAATACAGATAAGGGGCTTGATGGCAGTTTCCCCAGCGGCTTCCCCATAGCCAATGGTCTGCTTTGCGGATTTCACTATGCTCAATGGACCGACTACAACAGGGAAGCAAATGATTATGTTTCCTATGCCAATGTTGAGTATGAAGCCAACGAGAGCGTTACTTTCGAGTTTCAGGCCGCGGTGAGTTACCGTGAGTCAATCTTTCATACCGAACCTGTAACTCCACTCGCATCTGCCTGGTATGACAATTTCACTATTCCTCCGGAGCATCCTGCCAATCCTACTGGCCAGGCTGTCAGACCAGGTGTATTTGGAATTGGAACTTATACTGTCTGGAATGGGCTAGAACAGGGCGTCGGCACAAAGCCCAGTTATCTGGGTGAATCTTCATTTCAGGAGGATCGCTTTCAGTACACAACCGAGGTTTATAAGTTTGGCGCGGATTTCGATATCAATGACAACTGGACCGGACAGGCCTGGCTGGGATATCAAACTTATGAACAACGTGTTGAAACATTTGACGGTAATGCAGTTCGACTCGAGGCTGCTCTGAATGGTCGTGGTGGACCCAATGGTGACGAATGGTTTAACCCTTTCGCCTCCCGGGATATTCGCTCACCAAACTTTGATTCGGACCGCAGTGATGGCCGGTGGACAAACAACTCCCAGGAAGTGGTTGACTGGTTGTTCGAACCCGGTGATCACAACCTGCAAGAAGATCGTCTGATAATTTTCGATGCAATCGTATCAGGTGATCTTTTCGAACTACCTACCGGAACTGTCGGTTCCGCATTTGGTTTTGCTATGCGAGATCGAAGGGATGTGGATGATGACTCACCACTATCGAAAGCAGGCATGGACTTCTCAAGCTCTGCCGGCATCTCTGCACCGTTGGGTAATCGGACTGTCGATGATTCGTTAGTACGTGCTGTATTTGCCGAGTTCGAAGTACCAATCCTCGACAATCTCAGCATGCAGATTGCCGCACGATACGAAGATTTTGTAGACCTGAACCTTGATACCACAACACCAAAAGTTGCGTTGCGCTGGCAACCTCTGGATTCACTGTCGATTCGCGGGTCCTGGGGTGAAAGCTTCCTCGCACCTGATGCAGAGGATGTTGGTCCCTTCGATCGTTCTGGCTGCGCCAATGTGCGATCCGGCACAGACTTCCTGACAGGCAATGATTTGTTGGGCACACTTTCCTGTGCTTCGAAAAATCCTAACCTGCAGCCAGAGAATTCAGAAATCTGGAACCTTGGTTTCACCTGGGAAGGAATTGAAAACCTGAGCATAAGTCTCGACTATCAGGAAATCGAGTACGTCGACCGAATCGTGACGCTTAGCGCGCAGGATGTTACCAATCAGCAGTTCTTTAGCGCCCTGAGTGCTTTAGGGATCAATCGCGATACTTATGATGCAACACCGGGATCAGCGGATCGTGAAGCAGCCATCGCCTATGTGTTGGCCAACCCTTCCAGTACGATAGCCCGAGAACCCAATGGCAACATCACTGAACTGGTTAGCATCGCGGACAATATCAACACCAACATTGTCGATGTAATAGACCTGACAGCAACCTATGGGTTTGATTTCAGAGATTGGGGTAACTTCAATATCGCCCTCAACGCTGCCTACTATGTCACCTATGAATACGCCGGCCTCGATGGTGTGTTGGTAGATGCCAGAGGACGCAGAAATGCTGACACAGCCTTATCACCGCCATTGCCTGAATTGATCGCAAACCTCAGACTAAGTTGGAACCGGGGTGATCATGCTGCATCGATATTAACCAAGTACACCGATAGCGTTACTTTCGACGGCAACTTCGCGAGCGGAACCGTTCCTCCTTCCGTCATTCCAGACTCGTTTATTGCTAACGCCAGCTATACGTATTTCTTCGATGATCTATTCGACACATCAGGAAGCGTCTCTCTGAGCGTGGTGAATATGTTCGATTGGCAACCAATTCTACTGCCAGTCACTGGTGGGTTCGAAAGCCGCCTGTATGACAACTTCGGCAGAATGTTCTCCGTCGCTTTAGACTTCGAACTCTAAGTTGCGCCCTTGTGGGCTTTAAGTTGAAAAATACTTAAAGCCCATCTTTTTCTTTTGCAAGCTTCCTGGCATGCATATCTCTAGTAATTCGCAATAACTTTTTCTTACGAAGATCGTCTAAAAACTAACTTTGAATTCTCTCAATCAGCTTATTAGAGACTAGTTGAATTTCAGGAGTGTTCATTAAGCCATCGAATATCCAAGCTAAGTTATAATTGAATCAATGCTTGGCTTAATCTATCTTGAACCCTATGCAATCTACAGGCGACGTTATTTCGATACTCGCAGTATCGCAACTATTGCTACTAGGCGGTCTATTCATTACCCATTTCCGGGGACTACTGTCGGTCCTCATCGCAATGTACTGCTTCTGCCTGATTGCCTACCTCCTGGTAGGGCTGCCACTTACAGGGGATGGACCCTGGGTAAATTTCGTTTTGTTCCGACTTGCAACCCTTTCTCCGTACTTGCTGTGGACGATCGCCTTTTATTTATTCGTTGACGACAGAAAGTTCCCTGTATTCTTGCTGGTACTCATAGTTGCCGCAATTTCATTCAGAAGTGTAGGTATAGCAATCTCAATTCTTGAACAGGACATTCTTAACAGTAATGTATTGTTTACATTGATACATATTTTCCCTCAAGGAGTGATGCTGGGTTTCTCCATTCATTCTGTGTGCCTGGCGATATCCGGTTACGATATTGATCTATTGGAACAAAGGAGGCTATTCCGACTTGTCTTTGTAGTTCTGATGGGAGTTTTGTGCGTTGTGATAATCGGACTGGATTTTGTAAATCTTTTTGGAAGATTTCTTCCCACCAGCATAGCGGATAATTTATTCAATATTCCGAAATCTGCTGTTTCCCTGTATGTCTTACTGATTGCATTTGCTTTTAATCTTGCAGTTTTTAGACTGGATAATCAGGCATTTAACTCAATACAGAAGACAGCTCAATACCCTCAAAGGAAGAAGTCGAAAGAGAGTGACAGGGAACCTGGGACACTGCAGGTGATTCAGCGTATTGAAGAAGTCATCGAAAGGGACAGGCTCTATGCCAAGCAGGGGCTGACGATTTCTGAACTGGCGGAGATGCTTTCAATGCAGGAATACAAGGTTAGACGAGTCATAAACAAGGAACTGGGGCACCGCAATTTCAATCAGTTTTTGAACAATTACCGCATAGAAGAAGCGAGCAAAAAACTCGTGGAATCATCCCTGCCTGTTTCTACCATAGCTTTAGATGTTGGTTACTCATCACTGTCTGTATTCAATAGAGCTTTTAAAGACCGATTTGGCACTACACCTACAGAGTTTCGAGCACACCCGCATTAGTCGCTGGAGCCGCGGGGAATTATTGAAGTGCCAGGTAAACTACGCTTCTTGTTGCTCGGAAACTCCTGCCCCAATTGAAATCCGCCACTCTCTTGGAGGCATTCCATAACTCTCCCTGAATGCCTTATTGAATGATGATAACGAGTTATAGCCCACCTCCATGGCTATACCCGAAATCGAATCATCAGAGCTTGATAGCATCTCTGCCGCTTCGCGAACCCTGTAATGGTTCAGGAACTGATTAAAATTTCTATAGCCCAGTTTCTTGTTTATCGCAGTCCTTAGCCGCTGTTCGGTCACTTTCAATTCTTCAGCTAGCCCAGAAATCGTAAAACCAGTTTCCCGGTAGCGTTTCTGCTCCTCCATCGCGACTCTGATTTTACTAATTAGCTTGTCAGTTTTACTGTCAGCCTGGGTGCGATTATTTCTGTCGTCACTTTCCTCACCGACGCCGGGAACGTTCCGAAATAGCAGTCGGGATTCATCTCGGAAGCGGAATATGAATACGTTTAACAGGATAGCCCAGCAAAATATTGCCCCCGCGATTACAAGCCTTACCACATCAAAATAGGCAGGTTCGCCGGGATTTTCTGAGAATACATTGACAAAAGTTACCAGAGTCCCGAACAACAGCACAAAGATAATCACAACACCCATGATTATCACGAATGGCATTCTTATTCGGCGTCTTTCTTCGACCAGATCAGCCATGCGCCCAGCCACCCCCATGTAGATCACGTGAACACTCAGACCTAGCATGATCACAAGTGGAATTAGAACGAAGACGGCATAGTTCAACTGGCGCAGAGGGTAACCAAAGTATTCCATAGTTGCGCCAATCACTTGCAAAGTGAAATAGAGAGCGATTAAGCCAAGACCTTGCCTGGGTATCTCTGCGTCGTCACTGAATACGGATACCGCAAATATCCAAAGCGCCGCCGGTGTCTGACTCGCCAGAATTCCGAGACTCGAGTCAAGAATAGTTCCATCCTCGACAAAGGGCAGTCGGCCAAACAGAAAGCTCGTCAAGCAAACTGCGAATACAAGAACTATTCTCGCCACTCGATGATTTCTGAAGAAAGCGAAGATATAGATACCCAAAAATGCTAACTGGGAAATTGCGAGAATGGATAAAAAGGAGTCAGCGCTGGCCATTTAGGGAGCCGAAATGGGTAATATCGAGCTTTAGTAACCTGGAAGAAGTGAGCCGAAGATTACCATATTGTTCTCGATCAAACCCCAGCTATTGAGGGGCTCCGAAAAGCCAAAACACCGGCTGGCACAATTTGTATCATTTATTTAGAAAACGATTGAAATTCGTTCAAATGTTCATGGCATCCATATTCAGTACGCAATTCAGTAGCAAATCCTGGTGAAATCCCTGTTCTGAATTGCAGAAACTGTTGAAAACGAAGAAATCCGTCAGTATTTGGCAGTTTTTCAGAAGAAATTCGACCTCAAAATTACTTTAATTCGCCCTTCGAATTGAGCCTGTTCAGTTGGATTTGGCCTTTCATGACACCTGTTGAGAGTAGATGGAGATAGTAATGCGAATTTCATCATTATTAAGCAAGACTTTGCTGGCACTGTTAACTGGCCTGATGTTCGGTCCAGTGTCTGTTGCACAGGAAGTGACGTTTCACCGTGACATAGAACCAATCCTTCAGCGCAGTTGCCAAAGCTGCCATCGTGTAGGTGGAGCCGGTCCTATGTCTCTCGTGACTTATGAAGAAGTCGCACCCTTTGCCGGCCTGATTGAATACAAGACTCAGCTACGTGACCGCGCCGGCGCCATGCCTCCCTGGTACATGGAGAAAAATGTTGGCATTCAGGAGTATAAAGACGATCCATCTTTGACTGATGCCGAATTGGCCGCCATTTCTACCTGGGCCCGCAGCGGCACACCAAAAGGCGACCCTGCCGATGCCCCGGAAGCATTAGTTTTCGACGATTCCATCAAGTGGCGTGCCGGTGAACCTGATCTGGTTGTGGTAATGGATGACGTCACCAAGCTGGCAGGTACTCCTGACTGGTGGGGTGAGATTCCTTCTGCACCCACAGGATTGACTGAAGACCGCTATGTGAAATCTGTGGAAGTTGTTGAAATAAACGATGTGCCTCAGGCTGGAACTGGTCGCGAGACTGTTGGTGGCCGCTACATCTTCCACCATATGATCTGGGCTACTGCGCAGATGGATGAAAATGGCGAGCGTGTGCCAGGCCTGGCAATTCCATGGCCTGTGCATGAAGTTGGCCGTAACGCAGACATCTTTGATGAAGACGCCGGCCGTCTGCTTCGGGCAGGTTCCTGGATCGTATCTGATTCTGTGCACTTACACTCCAATGGAATCGACACCACAGGCCATCTGGAAATCGGCTTCAGGTTTCACGACAAGGATTACCAACCCAAATATCAGAACGCATTTATCGGTTTAGGTAACGGCGTTGATATCAGTATTCAGGGCAATCAGAAGGATCAGGAGCTACATGCCTACACGGTTCTGGATCAACACACTAAGGTAATCAGTTTCGAACCTCATCTTCATGCACCGGGCGAGCGCATGTGTCTGGAGGCTATCTGGGGCTATACGATAGAAACCTTGTCCTGTGTTGGTTATGACCATAACTGGGTACGTGGCTATCCCTATGCTGACCACGCGGCACCACTGCTGCCTAAAGGCACCATTCTTCACATCGTTGGCTATATGAACAACACGGAGACGAATCCCAATGTTCCCGACCCAAGAAACTGGCAGGGATCAGGAAACCGGTCTGTCACCAATATGTTCATCGATCTGGGAATTCGCGTGACCATGACAGATGAGCAGTTCTTTGAAGCGATGGAAGAGCGTCGACAATCTCTAAGTCTCGGACCGAACGATCATGTGATCGGTTGTCCTCTGTGTGGTGCCCCCCTGGTTGCTCCAATTGCGGACAGCGACGAATCTGAAACAACCGCAGCTAGTGATGATTAATTAGTTAATTGCATTTAGAGGAAAAATTCACGCCATGAATAATGGATTGACCAGGCCCGTAAAAGTGGCCGCTTTGACACTTATCTCGCTTCTTCTGTTGGTGCCGTCTTTGTCATCAGCTCAAACCTATCAAAAGGGTCAACACGTAGAACCTGCTTTTGAAGGATGGAGACCGAATGCAGATGGTACTTTCAGTTTTATGTTTGGGTACATGAACGAGAACTGGGAAGAGCAACCAACAGTGCCTGTTGGTGAGAACAACTTCTTTTCACCTGGTGAAATTGACCAGGGGCAACCAACCCATTTTCTGCCGAGACGGAACCGCTTTAATTTTGAGGTAGTTGTACCAGCGGACTGGGGTGACAGAGAACTGGTCTGGACACTCAACGTGAACGGTGTGGAGCGAAAAGCCTATGCCACACTGCGCCAGGATTATCTGGTGGACAATATGGTTATCGCTTCAGAGACCGGCTCTTTGGGAGCTGGAACCAGCAGTCCTGAATCCAGAGCCAACATCCCGCCGGTTGTGACTATTCAGGGGGAGCAGGTCCGAACAACTCGGGTCGGCGAGGCTATTTCCCTAAAGACTCATGTTTGGGATGACGGCCTTCCGGAAAGACGCAGAGAAACCACAAACACCAGTTCAGAGCTCACCAATCGAATGACACGTCCACCATCACGAGTCACGGTGGGTAAAGTGAATGGCCTGTTTCTTTCCTGGAACGTTTACCGGGGTGATGGAAACGTAACTTTCGATCCACCATTTCCCAAGCCATGGGAAGACACTCGCACTTCAGCAAATTCCCCCTGGGGAGCACTTTGGCTGCCACCGGAAGTACCTGAAGACGGTATCTATGAAGTGGATGTAACCTTTGATGAGCCAGGGACATACACACTTTGGGCCCGTGCCGATGACGGTGGTCTGTACCACGATGGCTATATCACGGTGCATGTCTCAGAGTAATTTTAACGAAAATTCTATTCTATAAATTAGAGCATTCCGTTTCAGTATGCCGGTTTCTTACTTGCTGAAAAGCCTATGTAAGATCCGGCATTTCTTTTTTGACCAGCTAAAGGGCTAGGGCACTACTATCGGTTGCTTCTGGGCCCATCACTATACAGATCTGAATTTCCTAAATTAATAACAGACTCCGACACCATAACTCCGCCAAATTATTCTAAAACTTCGCTTACAAAACGCTCCATATATTGAGGAATCATATCATCTGATAAAATTAGCAACTCAGGTGTGTCCTTACGCAGTGAAATTCTCCCGTCACCGAAAACCTCCCAGGTGTCGTTATTAATAATCGGATCACCCAAAGATTCAACTAATAGTTCTCGAAGACGTTGCTCTTCAGGTTTTGCAGTAAGCACCCAGACCACTTCCAGCTTATTATCGCCGTAGACCAATTCTAATTTTCGTTCAAACCCTGCATATTCGTAGTTGTAACAATTGACTTGCACCTGAGTAGTCGGCGCATTGGGAAGCCATATTTCGTCTTCATCCTCTATTAGAATTGGCTCACACAATTCTCTCAATTCAATCTCATGTTCAGACAATGAACGGCTGAAATCTACAACCTGTGGTAGATCGATCTCAAGTTGCTGGTATGAATAAGTCTCATCATCCAGAAAAGGGTTATGCCAGGCAAACAGGTTCAGGTGCCTCCCTTCAGCAGTTATCCAGGCCAGAGATCCAGATGACTCATTCAACCAATGAGTTCCAAAGCCAAATATTTCGATCCCGGAATAGCTACCTAACGACCTTCCCAGTTGTGCCCTGGCCTCTTCCGTGTTGATTTGGACCGCTTCCATGTGCACCAGGCGACCGTCAGATACAGTGAAGGCCAATTTTCCAGCAGCCAGACCTTCTTTTTCATAACCATGGCAAATCAGATGTTCTTCACTGGATGCCGACAAAGGAAACCTTGGCTTATCTACAGCAATTAAGGAAACAGACTGACAATAACCATCAATCTTTGGCAACAAGGCACCCAGACTTTCCCCAAGGTCCACCTCTTCTCCTATCTCGATATTCGCGAAAGCATGAATAGAAGCAGTTTGCAGAAGAGCGTAGGTCAAGAGATGTATCAGACTTGAAAAAGTATTCCAAACACGCATGACCAGGCCGCTCCAATTTTGAAAGATTCACTGCTTATAGACGCGAAAACAGATTTTTGGTTACTGGGATTGTTGGGATATCGATAAGCTCGGCGCAAGCTTGTTGCCCTCAGATCAGAGTTAAAATGGCGTTTCACAAGTAAAGTTAGCTAAAGATCTAAGGGGCATCTTAAGCACGCTGGTCTGCCAGTATCTTATTGATTTAGCTAGATAATACGTCGAGTATTCTAAAAAAACCCGGTGTAAATAGTTGAAATTCCACTGTGTATCGGCCAGATGCTGCCCCATGAGTTCCCAGCATAAGGAAAGCGCGGGTTGCCGCACTCCTGCTGAAGACTGACCATACTGTTAGAAATCCATGGTACTTAATGATCCCTAATCCAATGCTTGACCGAATCGTGATTCATTCGTTGCGCCAGGTTTGGGTATTACTGTATTTTGACTGTAACCCCATCAAATATATTTCTCCTTTACTTACAGCCAAAGCGCGATCAGACAAGACGAGAGTAAAAGCGAATTGAGCAGCTTAGATCTATTTACTGAAGATTCAGCAGAGTTCAGAAAATATTTGCCAATCATAAAGACAATCGAAAACGGCAATCCAAGAGTAACTGAATGGGATATCCCCTACACTATCACTCAACTCTCCTATCTGGTTCATAATCACTATCGGTACTACGGTAAGTTCCCTTCTGTTGTTGCAGGCCAAATACTGGACTGCTTTCCCCCGCCGTCTTCAAAGCACTATGTTTTAGATAACTTTTGTGGGTCTGGCACCACTCTGGTAGAAGCCAAACTAAGAGGAGTCCACTCTTTTGGCATTGACATAAGCTGGCTCTCTGTACTTGCTTCAAATGTAAAAACCAAAAAGCAGAGGATCGAACGAATTGTTGAGCTCAAGAATAGACTGCTCACCGACTTCAGCAGTATTCAAATTGACGATTTCTCAACTGATGAGTTTATTCAGAAATGGTTTGACCTTAATGCTGCCGAGGACCTGGCGAGAATCAGAAACTTCCTATTTCAGTGTGGGCCTTCGGACGAGAAAGACTTTCTGGTTCTGGCTTTCCTGGGAATCGTCAGAAGAGTTTCGAAAGCTTTTGACGGTGAAGTCAGGCCGCATATAAACAAGAATAAGAAGCAAAGAAACGTTCTGGACGCTTTTTGCAAGAAAGTTGATGATATGCTCAAGAGGCACCAGGCTTTCAACTCCATCGTTGACAGTCGTGCACAATCCGAATGCTACCTGGCAGATAACATTAACCTGCCGGAAAAGTTTAATGATGGCCTCTGTTATTTAACAATTAGCCACCCCCCTTACCTCAATAGCTTTAACTATGCACCTGTTTACAGTCTGGAATTTTATTGGGGAAAATTATTCGAACCTTTATACACGAGAGGTAGTACCGATCATTATAAAGCAGAGCTAAAGGCATACCCCGCTAATGAGACCGTTACTAAAGAATACTTCAACCATCTAGTATCTTGTTATAAAGAAACTTATAGAATTCAGCCAGAGGGTGGGATATTGGCGGTTGTAATAGGCGATTGCACCAGAAACGGACAGCTTATTCCTGTTATCGATACCCTCACTGATAGGATACGAGAATTAGGTTACGAACATATTGAAACTAATTATCGAACTACACACTATGGCCTGGGGAAATATGCTTACAAGAGTAGGGCTGATTACCATGGTGAAAGCATTATGAAGAAGGACGGAATCATCTGCTTTAAGAAGTAGCACTACTACAGTAAATGAACTCACTATTTCTGCTGCTTTTTTCTCTACATGTCTAACCACACATGTCTAACCACACATGTCTAACCACACATGTCTAACCACAAGATGACCTGCACCAAACGCTCAGTACACTATTTGCATCAAAATTCCACTATTTTCGCAGGTTAATTATTTATCATGCTGCCTGGTATGAAATATCAGTTTCTTCGATATTCGGACATTTTGAATCAATTTAAAACGGATAACTGAGAATTCTCAGTTATTCATACTTTTAGAACCTCCTTCTCACATTTGCTAGCGTAACTTTGTTTCTGAGCGCTTTGTCGCTTACGTGAGTATATATTTCTGTCGTCGAGATGCTTTGGTGACCCAGGAGACGCTGGACATAGCGAATATCAATTCCTGCTTCCAGCAACTGGCAGGCGGCGGAATGCCGGCACATATGGGGGGTGATTTTTCTTTGTATTGAAGATGCAGAGGCAACATTTCGGACTAGTTTGCGAATAAATTGAGTGGAAGCGGGCCTACCTCTGCTATTTACCAATAAGTTGTCGTGATCTGGTTCAGTGATCAAACGAACAACTATATAAGCATCCACCAGATTACAAACTTCCTGATCTGGGAGAAATACAAATCGCTCTCTCATTCCTTTCCCGAGAATCCTGATTTTCCTATCACTTGTATCAATTGCGTCAAGCTTGATGTTTACGAGTTCCCCAACTCGAATTCCGGTACACAGCATAAGTTCCAATGACAGCAGTGCTGTCAGCTCATTGATGTATTTTTTTGTGCCAACGCATTCAATGACTTGCCTTGTTGAATAAGTTACATTCTTTTCCAGACGCAAAGTTTTTCTCGAGCTCCTAATAAGCTTTTTTATCTCATGACCTGGAATGTTCTTGGGTAATACTCTGGCCGTTCGCAAATTAAGGTTCAACTTATGGAAAACATTATTGTCGAGGATTTCTTCCATTTCGTACCAACGGAACATCGCTTTGACACAGGCAAGTTTTCGCTTAATGGAAGAAGTCTTGCATCCCCGATCTACCAAAGACTGCTGATACTTCCTTATTTGTTCTCTGGTAATTTGTTGTATCTCGATACGACCTATGGAAGCTGAGAATTGGGTCAGATCGATCCTATATGCTTTTAAGGTATGCTCTGACAGATTTCTGTTCTTCTCGCATATATCCAAATAGTTGTTGCATGCGCTTTCTATCAACATAACAGCTGAGTCCGTTTAAATTATTAATTCTGATCTTGCTTCCATGCGACTGCGACGCCCGTCCTGGCGAACCGTGCATAATATTGACTGAAGTTAATTGATGTCGAGAATGAGAGAACCGAAAAATGAAACATGATGTTCATTTCCCTAGCATTACCGACCAGACAGGCGGCAATCTCTATTATTGGAGAAGAACTATTTATAATTAGGTCAATGAGTTAGGTAATTTGGACTTCCTGATCCACAGACAATGAGTAATACTTTGCCTGCCAGGCAGCGATGTTTAGAATTGCTCTATTCGGGTGAATTCTTGCTACTGAATATTCTTGCCTATTTTGTTTATCTGGCGAAATGAATGCTTATGAAATTGCTAATTGCCGGTTTCCTGTTCTACTTAACTGTCATTGCTAACGCGCAGGAGACAGGTAACAACACAAGTATCTTGTCTATTTATCACGGACTTGACCCACTGCCGCCCAGAGCAACACGGTTATGCGGGCTGCCCCCTGCCGGTGGCCAGGACGGCATGCCTGTCGTATTTTCTGTCCAGATAGATGGCAATAGTATTTCTCCAACTGCATTCGCGGTTAGAACAAGTGCCGGAGAAACTGTGACTCCACTGTGTGCGACCCTTCGCCCTGCAATCGAACCTTTGGAACAACGGACAATCCTTCTCATCGGTGCTTTTAGTCCTGGAAGCTCTGTACCTGCTGCGGTTGAGATTGTTGGTGAACTGGAAGATATCGATGGGAACTCGTTGCTTGGATTGAAGAGCGAGGAAGTGACAACTCTCGAGTCCGGGCCGAGCCTTGTTTTTGCTGAACATTTTCCACCCGACACAGCCGGACTTCAGGGTGAATGCCCTGTGGGAACTACACAAACAGTCCAATTGACCTGGGAGGGCGGGGTTACTGGGCCCCAGGGTGCAAACCTGGCAGATGCACAACGATTAGCGATTACTGTGCTACTCGCTGATGGCAGCACTGTGCATCCACTTGCACTGGCCGATGATGATCCAGATAATCATGTAATCACATGCATCGCGGAAACAAGCCCAGCAATCTCTGTCAACGTGGCAGCAGGCTTTTTTCATGATCCAGGCGATGATGCCAATCCAGAAACCAGTGTAAATGTCATTTCGAATACGGCTGAGTAAAAGCTCAAACTGAGAAAAATGAATTCATTATTTAACAGCCTCTTCCTGTTACTAACATTTTTTCTAACATTGAATACCTCATATTCTGAGGTGTATCTCTCTGATGACGGAGTACGCATTGACTATGAGGTTACAGGCAAGGGTACTCCCCTCGTGCTGTTACACAGCGGCATGATGTCGAGAGAAGATATGCGCGCCCAGATCGATTACTTGTCTGGTTATTTCAAGGTAGTTGCCATCGATGCCCGTGAACAAGGCCGAAGTTCCCATTCGGAAAGCCGCATCACCTACGAGCTCATGGCTGGAGATGTCGTAGGTGTGCTTGATGATCTTGGAATTTCCAGAGCTCACGTTTTCGGGCAGAGTGATGGTGGGATTACCGCATTGATGATGGCGCACCTGTTCCCGGACCGCCTGAACAAAATCGCAATTCATGGTGCTGTCTTCAACTTTGAAGCCTATCCGCTCGAACAGCGTAATCGTTGGTTAAACATTTCCTGGGACAGTGATAATGAAGAATCGAGTAACTCTGCGAGCTTTCCAGGCATGGCAATACCACATTACTTGCTGGGTCAGGATAACTTGAATGATTTTGAAGAGCATCTTCAGGAGATGGCGACAATGTGGGCGACTTCTCCTGAATTAACCAAAGAAGACCTGAAAAAGATCCGTACTCCAACCCTGGTTATTGTTGGTGATCACTACGATATATCTTTACTTCACACGATAGAGATGCATGAAGCGTTAGCCGACAGTCAGCTATTCGTAGTACCCGGAGCAACTCATTTCGTCCATGAAGAGAAACCTGAATTGCTTCATCGAGTTATCCATGACTTTCTGGAGAACTGACTCATAGCAGGATCATCCTGAGGACTCACAAACTGGTTGTTGCTACTTCTTTTTTGCAATTATCCCCATGGTTTCACTTTCCGATGTCAACACTTCCTCCGAAAGCGAACCTGCCATCACTTCAACATCAAATCCTGATCGCTTCAACTCCTCGGTTATTCCTTCGGTTGAGAAATATTGTAACCAGTTATAAATCTCAAATGATTCTGCTTCCTCCACAATAAGATAGTGGTCGAGGCTGGCGAGCTCTTCTGAATAGATCAGTGAATTCTGTAGTCCGATATAATCGCTTTGTGACCAGAATCCGTTCATAAGATTTTTTTGGATTATGGTAGATTCTTCTTTCTTAGAAAGAGACTCAGTTGCATACACGTCAAATACAAAATACCCGCCGGGACGAAGCATCTTAAAAATATTCTCGAGCAGAAACCCTCTCGAGTCAGGAGCAATGGCGCAATAATCACAATAAATCAGGGTCACAACATCAAAGCTATTTGGCAAACTATCTATTAGGTAGTCCCTTACCAGGTAATCTATTGGCAGCTTATTTGATTCGGCCTGTTGTCTGGCGAATTCAATTGATGAAGAAGAGAAATCGATCCCTGTAACCCGCGCTCCCGCCCGAGCAAACCTGTCGGCATACAGCCCTGGTCCACAACCGAGATCACATAGTTGTTTCCCAGACACGCTTAACCTGGAATTTATCCAATTGACCGTCGTTGCGATTGTTTCTGGCTTCCTGGACGCCAACTCAGTTGCATCATCCAGGTGAAACCTGAGCATCTGTTGAGCCAGATATGGGCGGGTCCAGAGTTCCTTGGTAGTCATCCTTGAAAATGGCTCTGGCCGTTTAAGGAAGTTGTTTAGTTGTTTGTACATAGCAATATCTCCGCAGCAGAGCGGCAGGCTCTGGCACTAAAGTCTTAAAAAGGGAGCAAACGACCTGAATGAAGGGCAGCACCAACGCGACCAGCGAGAGATTATCGCCAGGCAGGTTTAATTCAGGCTAAAACTATGAATAAATCAAATTTCACAGGCAGTTTATCACGAGCTATGTATTTGCGCCCGTGAACTTAACTGATTCAGTAAATAATAGATACAAAGCAAAACGCAAGGTCAACGAACAGAGCTGTCAGACTGGGAATCTCTAAACAGACTCGATAATACAGTCTGTGCCGCCTCATCCGCGTCAAATCGTCCGGTACTGGCTATAAATAGCAGAACGTCATGATCGAGATGATGACTCCACCATGAATTGAATCTGTTGTTACCACCATTGTGCCAGCGAAATCGTTTGTAGGTTCTGCCTTCATCTATAACCACGCCATAACCGTAAAAGCTCTGGTCCGGAAATTCCTGCTGGTGGGCTGTAAAGACAGATTCCGTTGTCTCTGCAGAGAGCAAAGCACCGGTGGTAAGAAGCTCAAAGAATCGAAGCGCGCTGGCCATGTCGGCAACCATTCCTCCGTTGCCTATCAGGTTCCAATACGCTACTTCATGGCCCCAACTCGCTTCAGAAATATCTCTTCCTCGCCGGGTAAGCAGCGAGTAATTGGAATCAAAAGTACTGGCATATCCTAACTTCAGGCTTTCCCCCGGGGGAAGCAGGTCCTCCCGAACGAACTCTTCATAGGTTTTGTCCGAGACTAGCTCAATAATTGAAGCGAGAAGCGAAAAGCCAACATTTGAGTAGTTATAATCTGAACCTGGCTCGAATCTCAGACGACTATCTAATGCGTCCAGGATGTAATCGTCCCGGTCTATTTCACTTTCGTCTCTACCAATAGAACCACGAAATCCAGCAGAGTGAGTGAGCAGCTGGTGAATTGTTATTCCAGTCTTGTCAGATGGTACACCACTGAAGAAATCAGTGATTGGTTGCTCTACTGAAAGCCTATCATCATCGACAAGCTTCATAATCGCTGCGCCCGTAACAGTTTTGGTAATGGAGAGAAGATCAACCTGCAGTAATTCTGGTGAAAAACCCGATTCTTCGACTCGTCCAAAACCGTGGTACTCAGCCGATTGATTTCCCAACTTAATAGCTAATGCACCGTGGAAATTTTCTTGTCGCAGAGCAGACAAGGCACGGTCCAGTCTTCGCCGCTGTTCCGGCTCATCCAGTTGGTGAAAGTCCTCCTGGCAGAATACCGGATTGAGAAAGGAAAGTTGTATCAGGACCAGACAACAGGCGGCTAGCAGTTTCGACACCATTATAATGACCTTATATTGGAGAGCAGAGAATACTCGCGTTCAGCGAACGTACATCACCAGGCATTCTCCCTTTCCTTTTTGACTGCGAACATTTATCGCCGCTAGGCCAACTGAGCCAGGCGACCCTTGATGATTTCCTCTGCCTCGGAAACGATGCGTGTAATCAACTCTTCACAAGTCGGAATGTCATGGATAAGGCCAGCCACCATGCCACAACTCCAGGCTCCGGTGTCCATCTCCCCTTCCATCATCACTTTTGGATAAACACCACCGACCAACTCCATAATGTCGTCAATCTGTATATCAGCACCTTTCTCTTTTTCGATTTCGATAATTTTGTCTACAGCATTATTCTTGAGTACACGCTCGGTGTTGCGCAGCCCTCGCATGATTAAACGTGTATCCAATTCCGTGGCTGCAATGATGTCGTCTTTAACATTTTGGTGGACTGGTGCTTCGGCAGTTGCGATGAAACGGGTCCCCATATTGATTCCGTCGGCACCGAGAGCCAATGCCGCGACCAGCTGTTGTGCATTACCCATTCCTCCCGAAGCCACAAAAGGTATATTCAGTTCTTCAGCTGCCCTGGGTAGCAGAATCATATTGGGAATATCGTCTTCACCCGGATGACCACCACACTCAAAGCCATCTACACTAACCGCGTCGCAGCCAATTTTCTCTGCCTTCAATGAATGGCGTACAGAAGTGCATTTATGAATAACCTTAATGTCTGCTGACTTCAGATCATCCATGTATAGCTCAGGGCTACGCCCCGCCGTCTCAACTATCTTTACACCGCCCTCGATGATGGCTTTTATGTAACCCGGGTAATCTGGTGACTTAAACCCTGGCAGGAAAGTCAGGTTGACGCCAAAAGGTTTGTCTGTAAGCGCACTACATTTGGCAATTTCATTGGCCAGATCTTCCGGGCTCTGCTGAGTGAGACCAGTGATGATGCCCAGGCCACCGGCATTGGAAACGGCTGCGGCTAGCTCAGCGAACCCAACATAATGCATGCCTCCCTGAATAACGGGATGTTCAATACCGAATAATTCTGTAATACGGGTTTTCATAGCGCGTTCCTGCCGTGGTCATCTGGTTTACTGCCAGCAATCGACTTATTGGTTAATATTGCGCAACCGAGTATCTATGTTTGACGACTAATTTCAACCAAAAGTATCGAATTAATTTAAGTCAGGCTCAAAATTTTCCCAACCCCCACCAAGTGCTTTGAACAATGCCACAAGCTGCACTGTGGTGTTGGTTTCACTGACTATAAGCAGGTCCTCCAGTTGCGCGAGGCTGCGTTCAGCATCCAGTACCGTAAGAAAATCTTCGAGCCCGCGATCATAGAGTATCGATGCTAACTCCACGCTACGATTTGACGATGTTGCAGCCTCCTGTAAAGACTGAAATCGCAACTGCGCTTCTGCGTAAGCTACCAGTTGGGTTTCTACTTCTTGCAGTGCCACTAATACGGATTGCTGAAAACTTGCATAGGCGGCTGTTGATCTTGCCTGTGCCGCATCACGTTGCGCACGCAAAGCACCACCCTGGAACAATGGCCATTGCACCAGAGGTCCGAAACTCCATGCCCGCGCTGCTGAGTCATATAGATCTGAGAATGTTGTGCCTTCCTGACTTACTGCTCCCGTAAGAAAGAATCGTGGATAAAGATTTGCTTGCGCTACTCGCTGATCTGCCATGGCGGCACGCAGAGCAAATTCAGCCGAGCGAACGTCATTGCGTCGCCACACCAGATCAGAGGGCAATCCGACGGGAACCGCATCATCAATAAACGGGATAGATTGCGGTGATGAAAGCTCTGCTAATAAAGACTGAGGCTGCTCCCCCAATAGAGCTGCCAACTGGTAAAGCAATCCCCTGATTGCAGCGCGCAATGGCGGGCGTTGCGATTCGATGCTGCGCAGCTGAGCCTCTGCCCGGGTGAGATCCAACTCAGATGCCAGGCCGGTTTCGTAACGGTTGCGTACAATCTCTGCGGTATCGGATTGAATGCGAATATTTTTGTCTACTACTTCCAGTCGCCGTTGTGCCCCACGCAGTTCAACATAGTTGCGTGCAATCTCTGCGATTACTGTTACCGTGACATCACGACGGCTTGACTCCAGTTGTTCGACGCGATTAGTGGCGGCGTCTTTACTACTACGATTCAGTCCAAACAGATCCAGCTCCCATGCTGCATCAAAACTCGCATCATAGAGTCGCCCATCCAGAGGTATACCCAGATCAGAAAGAAACTGATTTGGACCAAAGGCATTTTGGCTCAGCTCAAACTCCTGACTCGTTGCACTGGCTGTCAAGGACGGTAACAAGCCGGCGGACGCTGCACGGCGCAATGCCCGCGCTTCCTGCACCCGCGCCCTGGCAATGGCAAGATTAAGATTTCCTGCTACTGCTCTATCCACGAGGCCGTTTAATTGTTCGTCGCCAAGCAAAGTCCACCAGTTATCCTGAATTTGCGAATCAACATTGATTACTGCACCGACGTTAGCAAGCTCCGCTCCTGCAAATGAAGAGGCAAGGTTTGAATCCTGTTGTTCAAAATGAGGTCCAACCATACATGCCTGTAGAAGCGATACGCCCAGAAGCAGGCTGGCAATCCGAGTGGGGGGAAAATTTGTGTTCATGAACTTCATGCTCCCTCTCCTACCAGACCATCCATATAGAAATTATCAGATTCTGCTGAGTCTCTGGTCTTTGGTCGATGCAGTAGTGCGTAGACGGCGGGAACCAGCAACAGGGCGAGTATCATCGAGCCGCCGACACCACCCGCAAGAACTATAGAGAGGGATGGCCAGAAATCTCCACCTACGAATATCAGTAGAGGAAGAAACCCACCGATGGTAGTTAAGGTAGTGGATAATATATGTCGCGTCGTCGATAACACTGCATTGACAATTGCGTCACGATCGCCAACGTGAGCTTTATCATCAGCACGAATAGCAGCTAGCACGACGATACTGTTGTTAAATGCAAGACCAATTAGCCCGAGTGTGCCGAGGATAGTGTTAAAGCTAATGGGAAATCCCATGGTCCAGGTAGCGAAAAGACCGAGCCCGATTGAGAGAGTCGCGACAACACCAAGCAGCGTTGCCAGAACACCGCTACGGAATAACAGAATCAAGGTCGCGACCGTTAGTGTGATCAACACAGGCACATAAGTCATCAGGTTACCTGTCGCTTCCCCTTCGGATTCCGCGGCTCCGCCCACTTCGAGTCGATAACCAGTTGGTAGCTGAAAACCGTCTGCTTCCAGCTTGGCTAGCACACGATTTGTGACGTCCAAAGGCAATGCATCGTTTCGGGTGTAGGCCTGTATGCGGTTGGTACGTTGGGCGTCAAAACGGGTTATACCTCCCAGTTCAGGCCGCAACTCTAATTCACCCAGAGATTGCAGTGAGGTCCAGTCGCCACGTCCAGGAGTTACAAACTGCATACTGGAGATTGCATCCAAGTCGCTGCGATAGTCATTCCCGTAGCGCACTCGAACCGGCAAGCTCTCCAGATTTTCTATTACAGATGCCCCAACACTTCCTTCGAGGTTTGTTTGTAACTGACCGGCCAGATCATTGAGGCTTAAACCTGCCAGAGCCGCTTCGTCTTCATCGGCACGGAACCATAACTTAGGCTCACCTCTTGATAGCGTCATGCTGCTATTGAGCACGTCCGGGTCTTCAGCCAGGGCAAGACGAATTCTCTCGCCCAGATCCTGCAACTCTTCCATACTGGGACCGAACAAGCGGTACTCTATATCCGCACTGATTGGTGGACCCTGACCAAACTGCCTGATTACGATTTGCGAACTGGGAAACAAATCGTCCAGCTCTGCTTGCAGAGGTTGGATCATCGCTTTGGCTTCTTTTGGGGTAGCTGCTGTAACGATCGCTTGTGCATAGTAAGGTGCATTCTCTTTATCCATCACCAGGTTGTAGTAGACCCGGGGAAAGCTGCCGCCGATCATCCAGTAAACGTGCTCTGTTGCATCGTACTGTCGAATCACTGATTCGATTTCCTGAACCTGATCCGCTGTGTTCTCGATACTGGAATCTGTTGGCATCGTCAGTTGCAGGTGGAACATATCGCGGTCTACTGGTGGGAAAAATTCACTACCAAGCTGGGCAGAAACAATGAAGCCACTCAAGGGCCAGAACACAGCAATTGCGATCGCTGCTACCGGACGCTTCATTGCCGCTCCCATTCCGCGGCGATAAAGTGCCGACAGTTTCTGAGGTCGTATACCACTAACCCACCAGGGATTTTTCTTGTCCTCTGAAACAGGCCTGGCGAATATTCCTGCCAGCGCTGCAATTACAGTGACGGCAAGAATGAAGGATGAAGACACAGCAGTAATTACGCTGCTGCCAATCGACCCTACAAAATCACCTGCCGGGCCAGGCAGCAAAAGGATGGGGGCAAATGCCAGGGCAGTCGTAAGCGTTGAGGCCAGCAAAGGAAGAAAGAGATGACCAACTGCTGCTTCTACGGCCTGAAGACGGGTCAATCCTTCGCTAAGGCGTTGAGTTATTTCGTCTGCAACAACGATGGCATTATCAATTAGCAATCCCAGTGCGATGATCATGCCGAAGATGGACATCTGATGAATCGCATTCCCACTGATTTGCCAGCTGAATAACACCATTGCAGTTACCAGCGGTAAGGCAGCGCCCACGATTAATGCCAGACGCCAACCCATCATGATAAAGATCACGGCCATCACTACCGCTGCGCCCGCAATGAGATTGCTGGTCAGATTGGAGAGTTGCTCGGTGGTATAACGCTCTTGCTCAAAGACGTTTATAAGTTCGATACTGGAGCCAAGCTCAGCATCAAAATCTGCTACTACTTCATTGACGATTTCCGCCCACTGATCAACTCGCTGATCAGCACCCATGCGGGAAGCGACAAATACCATGCGCTCACCATCAACCAAACCAATTTCAGTAACAGGCTCACGCCAGCCGCGTTCCACTTCAGCAATATCGCCAAGCCTCACCACCGACTGATCCGAGGCAGAATTCAGAGGCACACTTTCAATTCGGGCCACGGTATCAAGCTCACCTGCTACCTCCATGTTTATGTTAGAGCGAGCTCCGCGGAATGTGCCGGCAGATTGTTTGGAATCAGCGAGAGCAAGGCGCTGCGACAACATGGTTGCTGTCATACCAAGATCAGCCAGCATCCCTGGATCAACAGTGACCGTTATTTCTTCCGCTGGCTCACCATATACCCGTACTAATTCTGTTCCAGGAGTAGTTCGTAATCTGTTTGCAAGTTCCTCTGCCACCCGGTTCATAATCGTGAGGTTGAACGGTTGTGAAGAGTTCCATCGAATTCCATTGATCAGGGTAAACCCTACCGGCTCAGTCTTATCATCAATAAATGGTTCCAAAGCATCTGGCGGAAACTGCGCTTCAGCTTCAGAAACTTTATCGCGAATTTCGCTGAAAATTTGTTTGTTTGTAGCGGCTGTTACTTCATCCTTTAATTCAATGGTGACAGTGGAAACACCAGCAGTTGAAGTTGACTCGATACTTTTGATGGCCACCACCTCCTGAAGAGATGTCTCCAGAGGTTCAGTCACCAGAGTTTCAACCCGTTCAGCTGAAGCGCCAGGAACGAAAGTGAAGACAGCGACAAATCGATTGTCGATTCGTGGATCCTCCAGACGTGGTAGCGATGTTGCTGCGGACAGTCCTGCCACAATAATAATGGCCAGGCTCAATACGAGAAGATGTCGGTTACGAAAGAACAGACTGGCGAGAGCGCTGCCGATGTTCATTGCTCACCCCCACTATTGAAGTTACTGTAATCGTTTCGGGAAGTGTCCCCTGACTCTAGTACCGCTCTTACTCGTTGACCGGGTACCAGGCGGTGAGTACCTCCTGTCACAACAACTTCATCTTCTGCAAGCGTACCTCTGACAACAACCTCGTCGCCCTGATTATGGAGGAGTTCCACCTGTCGCCTATCAAGGTGGTATCCAGATTCATCTTCTTCCACCACATAGATTGCCCAGATACCACGTGCGCTTTCGGTAAGTGATGCTAATGGCAGGCGAAATGCGGGTGTTTTGATTTCGTCGTTCAGCGACAACTCAACCAGATCACCGCGTCGAATTCCGTTGAATTTTGCATCCAACTCAAACACCGCTCCGATTCCTCGTGTCGTGAGTTGCCGCTCTGGCAAGACAGAGCGCAGCCGTCCATTCACCACTCGATTACCAATGGCTAGGGGATAACTCTCTCCTACCTCCAATTGCTCTACTGCATCACTGGAGATACCAATACGCACTTCCGGACGGGTATTTTCCAACAAGCGCAGGATGGGAGTTCCAGCTGCGATTACCTGACCTTCATCGAGATAACGAGTTGCAACCAGTGCATCGAATGGCGCCTTGAGTTCACTCTTTTCCAGTTGCACGTCAAGTGTCGTGATGGCGGAGCGTGCGGCAGTAACGGCGGCTTCATTACTTGCGAACCCCTGTTCTGCCTCATCCAGTACTTGCGCCGATACCGCATCCAGATCATTGGCTTCCCGAACCCTGGATCGGGTTGAACCCGCCAGGTCCAGTTGCGCCTGTGCGCGGTTCATGGCGGATACAAGCTCTGCACGACGAGCTTGTAGTAATTCTGTATCGAGTTTCGCAATGACATCTCCTGCCTGAACAGCAGCCCCGTCATCAATCAGAATCTCACTCACCATGCCAGACAACTCGAACCCAATGTCACTCTCTCGCCTGGCCTCTACTCGGCCTATAAAAGAACGCTCCACTTCATAACTGGGAGTCATTACAGCTATTTGTGCCGTTACCGGTGTAGGTGGTTTCTCCTCAACGTTCGCAGTCATTTCTGAATCTGAGCTGGTTACTGCAGAAACAAGAAGCAGAGCAACCGCAACCATACCGAGCACTATTGCTGTTCCAACAAACGATCTATCACTGAAGGGTACGAACTTAGGCATAGCAGCCTCCCCTGGCTGGTGGTTTACATTATCGTGATGTGTATATACACTACATAACTTTATTTGTAGTGTAAATACACTTCATAAGTCAATTTTGTTACTAGTGGTAACGCTTCGTTGGCAGCATAGTAACTATGCACTGCTAACTTTGCAATGCTTATTTTAAGTTGATAGAGTCTCTGATGCCCATATATAGAACTAGTAACTACCTTTTAGCTGCGGATTACGTTAAAAAGCATATGAATCTCAAAGGATTAGTGAGAAATACAACAATAAGAGGAAGCTATAGAGCGATGCCTGAATTGGCCTTGAAGAAAGGCAACTACCATCATGGCGATCTAAGATCTGCCCTACTCGATGCGGCAGAAGACTCGCTGCAGCTGGATCCCGACAAAGATCCGAGCTTGAGAGCCCTGGCTGCAGCTGTGGGGGTAAGCGCCACTGCACCACAAGCTCATTTCAAAACTAAACACGATCTGATGCTGGCGCTTGGAGTGAGGGCGTCAGATTATTTGCGAGATAGTTGTTTGTCTGCGCTGAGCCAGTTGAAGGAGGGGGCCTCCCCTCTTACCCGCATGGCTTGTATTGGCAAGGCTTATCTGGACTTTGCGCAGGAAAAACCTGGCTTCTTCAGGATTATGTTTTCCAGCGGTCTGGATCCTGCCGAACATGAACCGCTTAAAGAATCCTCGGAAAATGGATTTGAAGTGCTGCGCAGTGTCGTCCGGGAATGTTTGGCTGGCGCTGATGAGCAAGCTATTACCGAAAAGTCGCTTGCTGCCTGGGGCATTGTCCACGGATTTGCATCAATTAAATTAGGTGGTCATGCACATCCTGATTTTGAAGACATCTCGGACAATCGGACACTTGCCGAAGTCGCAACGCGTCATCTCTACCCTCATCTATTAGAGAAATTCCCGGACTGGGAGAATGACTTTGACTAAACAATCATCACAGAAACAATCTGGCAAAGATCTGGCGCCAGATGTCTATCGTGGAGATGGCAACAATAATCAGGAGTCTTCCTACGGTGATCCCTGCAATGTATTTGCACTGCGCCGGGCAGCCCGGGCAGCGAGTCGACAGTATGCACAGGTGATGAAAGGTTGCGGGCTAAAACACACACAGTTCACTGTGCTTGCCATTCTGCATCGTAAAGGTGCGACTTCTATTTCACTGCTAGCAGAAATACAGGGGCTCGAGCGAACCTCAATGAGTCGCACGCTCAATACAATGGAGAAGTCAGGTCTGATTTCACTCTCTGAGGAAGGCTGGCGACGTACCAGGGAAGCGACGATCACCGATGCCGGTCGCGACAAGCTATTGGCCGCCCTGCCGCTGTGGCGGGAAGCTCAAACGCAATTTAAGGCGCAGTTTGAAGCTGGAGAAATCTCCAAGCTGCAAGAGATGTTAAGCCGTATCTCCGACACCTCAGAAGAAGATTCAGCCGGCAATGCACAAGTAGAGCCAACATAAAGTATTGCACTGAAGATTGAACCCGTCCTTCGCAATCTCTTTTCATTGCACAACGGGCTACCTGACAATTTCGAACATCTAACTTATAGCATGCCGCTATAAGGGCTTGCCCTCCAGAACACTAGTCAAAGATTTGCCATTGCGTTGTATTACCTCATCGTCAATTCTGAACAATAATTCTGATCGCATGTTATCCAACCGTTAGTCGGGAACACCTTCCTGCCGCCACAGCATATGTTGTTATAAGATTGTGAAGTGTTAAATGGGTTAAGGCATAGACTTCTTATAGCCTTCCTATCTATTTGCGTCAGCACCCAGTGACGATCCCACATTAAGAACTTGCCAATTCCGTCATTCCGACGATCCATTGTCTACACTTAGTTGCAATTCAATTAGAAGACAGTAGTAATACATAAAGGAAATTGAATCGGGTGCATAACTTCAGTTCGCAGACAAAACTATTATTCCGCAACAGTGTAAGCCATGCAGATTTATCCACAGCTCAACCATCAGACGGAATCCTATGTGCGGCATAATCGGTGTATTTGACCGAACGGGATCGGCTAAAGGCTACCTG
Source organism: uncultured Pseudohongiella sp. (assembly GCA_965227685.1). Taxonomy (GTDB): domain Bacteria; phylum Pseudomonadota; class Gammaproteobacteria; order Pseudomonadales; family Pseudohongiellaceae; genus UBA9145. Next base: position 2,515,107 of record CBDDGA010000002.1, read on the forward strand.
CCGTCCTTACTTCGCGGTATGGACCAACTGTCGGCACGAGGACCAGATGGTGCTGAAAGCTTCAGCGATGGACCTGTGCTGCTGGGTCATCGTCGACTCGCAGTCATAGATATTAGTGGCGGCCAACAACCCTGGCATGATCCGCAGTCAGGTGTCACTGGAGTTTATAACGGTGAGATCTATAACTACCGCGAACTAAAGAAAGAGTTAAGCAGTCTGGGGCACAGCTTCCGCAGCGACAGTGATACCGAAGTCCTGGTACGAGCCTATCTCGAATGGGGTCCCCTCTGTCTTGACCGACTAGTTGGCATGTTTGCATTCGCCATCTGGGATCCCTGCAAATCTGAATTATTTCTTGCACGGGACCGACTTGGCGTGAAACCTCTTTATTACGCTGATACTGGTGACAGCTTTTACTTTTCCTCTACAGTCGCAGCACTCAGAGAATTTCCTTCTATTGGAAGTGATCTTGACTTACATGCTGTCAGTCATTACCTGACAACCGTCAGAACTACTATGGGCGAGCGCACACTCCTGCGCGATATAAAGACCCTGGAGCCAGGTTGCGCAATGCTGATAAACAGAGAGCGACGACTTCGGCAATGGCGTTACTGGGATCTGGAAATGCAACGGGCTCAGGACAAGGGTCAGTTGACCCTTGAAGACGCCGCTGATCAGCTATTTGAGTTACTGGATCGAGCAGTAGCAGATCGACTACAAGCCGATGTGGGCATCGGTTGCTTTCTTAGTGGCGGCATTGATTCGGCAGCAATAGTTTCCCAGGCCTCCAGCAAATATGGCAGTCAACTACAAACCTATTCCATGGGATTTGATCGTGAAGGATACAATGAGTGGCCTTATGTGAGAGAAACGGCGAATCATTTCGATATTGCCAACACCGAAATTACAGCCCAGGAAAGCAACTATCTGGAGCTCTGGTCGCAATTAATCGACAACAAAGGCCTGCCACTCTCTACGCCCAATGAAGTAGGTATCTATTTACTTGCAAAGGAATTACGCAAGGATTGTACGGTCGCGCTAAGCGGCGAAGGTGCGGATGAGATTTTAGGCGGTTATGCAATCCCATTTTTCTCCGCTAAAGACTTCGATCGTTCTCAAGCGGGCGTATGTGATCAATTCCGGGCTGCGCTAATTCGACTGTATGGCCGGGATAGCTTCGAGTCCCGTACCGATCATTTCTTCAGCCTCAATTCATGGTTACCGACAATCGCCAAATGGTCGCTCTTGAATGAAGAGGTTAGTACCAAACTTCAGCACAACGATATGGTGTTTGAGCATTACGAAGAATTATTGAGTGATGCCGCAGACTGCTCAACAATGGATGCCTATCTCCATGTTCACACCCGAGTGAACCTTGAAGGGCTGCTGAATCGAATGGATTCCAGCACCATGGCGGCTGGAGTAGAAGCACGGGCACCTTTTACCGACCACCGCCTGGTTGAATATGCCTTCAGCTTACCTGACGCGTTGAAGCTGGACTGGAGTGGCCCCTATGCAAAAGAGATTGGAGCTTCAATGAACGTACTGGAACTGCAAAGTCAGGGTTTCATCGACTCCAAGCGTGCTCTCCGTCAGGCTTTTAACGATCGATTACCCTCCAGCGTTGTCAATCGACCCAAGATGAGTTTCCCTACACCATTCGTTGAAACCATTCGAGGCGAGCTGAGCGAAACCATTGGTTCTGTCCTGCGTGAATCTCCTCTGGTTGGCACTTTGTTCCAGGAAGAAGCAATATCTGTTCTCGCCCAGAGTAACAATATTGTTCTGTGGCCAGTGGCCAACCTGTGTCTGTGGGCTGAACAGGAAAATGTTTCCCTGAGCTAGATGCCTCCCGCTTAAATTGCCTGCTTCTTCTTTGCCTGATCAATCAGGGGAGCGTCAATCATAGGTTGGGGACGTCCGGTGATAAAACTCTGAGAAAAATTGACTCCCATTTCCCTAAGGATCTCCAGGGTGTCTGAATCCGGCACTCCCTCAGCAATCGTTTGTTTGCCCTGCTTAATGGCTTCGTCGACGATAATCTTGACAAAGGCACGTACTGCATCGTTGTCTTTTATCGCTTCACAATAAGAACGGTCGATCTTGAAATAATCCACAGGAAACAGGAACAAGTTCTTAAAATTACTTGAGCCAACGCCAATATCATCCAATGCCAGCTTGAATCCATGGGCCTTCATCTGCTCCATTGTATCTATTGCCGACTTTATATTGCTGTTAGCGATATTCTCCGTAATTTCCAAAACGATCTTTTCCGGAGGTATTTCGTACTTGTGAAAGGTGCTGATCAGTAACTGTTTAAAACGAGGGCTCGTGTAGGAGTCACCAGATAAATTAATGGCAACTGATTCAACATTCTCGCCATTTCGTCCAAATGTCTGATGAAAGTTCTGAGCCAGCAAATTGACCACATAAAGGTCTACGTCATGCATGATGTGGTTGTATTCAGCCCGTTGAATGATGGGCCAGGGAGAATGTACATCGCCATCGCGAAAATGACGTAAGAGTAATTCATACTTCGGCAGTGATTCAGTCCCATCGACTGGTTTAGTCGGCTGTGCATACAAACCTAAAGACCCTTCATGCATTGCCATGCGCACCTCGCGCAATCCTTTGCGCATAGTGATGTGTCCTTCTACGTCTTCATTGTTGATTCCCACGAAGAAGCAACTCGCTCCTGCACTTTGAAAAGCTTTATCGCAGGCAAACTCCAGACGGGTGATAGTTTCACCAACATTGCCGAGCAATTCGGTAATACCAATATTCAGCTTGGGATAGTAAATCGTGCCGTTAAGGTCCACCTGGAAAGGAGAATGGGCATGTGAAAATTCCTCGATCCGTCTTTTCTGCTCATGGAAACGCCCGGGCAACATAACGAGGAATGTTGATTTACCCAGCCGATAGAGTTTTCCTTCAGAAAACTCAGACTTGATTCGTTGGGCGGCTTCCTGAGTCAGAGCTTCCTCTGCTCTGATGTGATCTTTTTCCATCAACCTGGCAACCTGGGGAGACTGATTCAGCTTCAACTCCAGCAGTAGCACATCTTCGCGCTTATCCAGACTATGCTGCATCTTGTCAGCCAGTTGATTAATATTAACCAACTCAATCTTGAGTTCCTTTTCACTGGATCTCGTCACTTTACTGGCGCGCAGCATCAGCTTCTTGTTTTGCCACTCAAATGAAATCCTCACAGCGAGAATTGTCAGGAGTGTCACCAAAACGAATACCGCTACGCGCAGATCTAATCCCAGGGTTCCGAAACTTATAGTTAGCGCCAGCACTCCCACGGTGTAAGTAGAAGGATCACCAAGCGTCTTCTGTATGGCACGTATTATTGGATAGTCGAAAGAAAGATGCGTACTCGACATTTGCAGGTCCTCAAGTGTCAATTGATTCAGAGTTTTTCCAGCCGTAAACATAAGTCACCATCGCCGCTGGAAGAGCAATGAAGAAAACAAATCCGAGCATCAGGATTAGTATGTAGCTGCTGGTTCCGAACAGCGCTTCTACAATAGATGCCTGCCGCCCCACTACAACAATGCTGGATGCACTTGAAACACAGAACGGGATAACAAAGAAGGCGATAACATTTCCTAAATGTTGCCGAATGTACAAAATACGGTCGCTAAGTGATAAATATTCATTGTTCTGGTTTCGAATCAGAAATGCATTCACATTCAGACCAAACCCAACGAACAGAGAAACAACCAAAGCGTTAGCGGCAACTTCAAACAGGACATCGCCGCTAACCGCATCAACGCTACCGGAAACAACCAGAAACCAGGCCGAGATATAAACCAGAAATATAAGGCGACTAATATTCATAGAATTACTTGCTAAAGTTCACTCAAGGAGACCAACCAGCCAGAATTTGTTTTCACAGAATTTCTGCGTAGACGGCAAAAATCGGGTACCCGTCACACTTTCCCGCTATTGGTTGATGATTAATATGTGTAAAGGACCCAGAATCTGCGCAAACCGATTCCGGGAATGAGGAATCATGGACGATCTGCGCCAATTTGCAGACGATTGGAATATAGAACTAAAAGAGGTAAAGAATGGCGCAGGCTTGAACGCCTCGGGAATAAGGAATCCAGATCAACTCAGGTCTGGTGTTTGGAGCTACCGCACGTAGAAAACCCCTGCACTTTCATTAAGAAATTGCGCAGAATTTTTCCTGGATGGAATCATTTTTTGGCTTTCTGCTTCTTATTCCCCCTTGCTACTTCTGTCTCCAGCGCATCAAGTCTGCTGTCCCAGAAGGACTCCAGAGATTGCATCCATTCTCGAATTTCTGAAAGTCGACTGGTATTAATTTGGTAGAGTCGAAGCTGTGCTTCGGGCCGCACCGTTGCAAATCCGTTTAGCCTTAAAATCTTAAGTTGATAAGACACCGCAGGTTGGCTAATTCCAAACTCATTAGAAATAACGCTTACCACCTCGCCGGAACTCAATTCTCCTTTGGAAAGTACCTCGAGAATTCGGCGACGAACCGGATCACCGAGGATATCTAATGCTTCCATTGCCTTACTCATGATTCTTCTGTTTGGAGTTCCTGACCAGTATAGAAAGCGGCGGTTTGCTTTCCAGCCGCCTTTGCATCTCTTTCACTTGTTCCAAAGTTTATTGATGCATCTACCCATCCGTCGCTGGACGCTCTGACAAAACCCCGCCCTTCTTCTGTGCCCATCCATTCTTCTTCGCTCATGGAGAACGGCTTGAAAGTCTCGCTATCTCTGTTCAGATGTTGTTCGAGCCCTAGCAGTGCTAGTTCCCATCCAACGCCCATCGCTCCTGGCCCATATTTGTCCCAGAACTCCAGAAAGGAACCCACGTCCTGTGCAATATGCTCCAGCGTCAATCGCGTCGAATTTTTATCATCTTGAACGAGACTTATATTCACCCAACCCAGGTCACCACCGTATTCCCACGTCATTTCAATTCGCTCGGGCGCGTCACACCGTTTAATAGTGCCTCCTGCGTTGCCTTTGATTTGATATTTACCGCCTTCATGGAGGTCTCCTTCCACAGCCGCGAACCACCGCTTTATGCGTTCTGGCCTGGTAACAGCATCCCACAGATCCGATATATCCGTACCATAGACACGACTCATAACAATGGCCCGACAGGATTTCCCGTCCCAGGTCTTTGCTTCGATACGCCTTTCCAGTTTATTGGTCTCTTCTGTAACCCACTTTTTCATTCATCCCTCCTCATAGCCTTGACTGGCCATTGTGTTTAAACGGATGTCGAATGCTGCTAGTCCTGACCTACCGAAATGCGAACATAGCTCTGTCGTTACTCGAGTCGATTTATCCATCATGTTCAATTTTATATAAATATATATTTATATTAATTTGTATTTATATAATTGTAAACCTGGAATTCTCTATTCAAGCCTCCGGCATCTTTTCAATTCAGATTCTTCACCTTAGACCCGCATCACGCACCTGAGCAGTCAGTTTGACCGCAAAGAGCCGTGTTGATTCGTAGTATACGATTTATATACAATTCGTATATTCATTGAGAAAATGAAGGAGGAAGATGGTGGAGATAGAGGAGATATGAAATGGGCATTCTGAAGGTATCCGATGACATACATGATGAAGTGCGACAGGCGAGTAGCGCAATGTCTCGCTCTATCAACGCGCAAGCTGAGTTCTGGATAAAGGTTGGCGCCCTGGCCGAGCTGAATCCTGACCTGACCTACAATCAAATCTCCCGAAAGCTCTTACTCACTGAACTCAATTCCATCAGAGACCTGATTGATGGAACTTAGCATCAAGATCAAAACACCAGATGAACTCAGACTGATGCAGGAATCAGGCAAACTGCTAGCATCGGTTTTCGCCATGCTGGACAAACACATGCGACCAGGTATATCGACTATGGATATCAATAACCTGGTAGAGAACTATATTGTCCATGAATTGAATGCCCGACCGGCAAGCAAGGGTCAGTATGACTTCCCCTATGTACTCAATACATCAGTTAATGAAGTCGTATGCCATGGGGTTCCGTCTGACAAACAGATATTGAAGCAGGGAGACATTATCAATACAGATGTAACCCTGGAAAAGAATGGATTCATTACTGATTCCAGCAAGATGTACTTTATAGGTACGGTATCTCAACAAGCTCGAAGGATAGTCAACGTCACTTACGAAGCTATGTGGAAAGGTATCTACGAAGTGAAACCCGGAGCCACGTTAGGAGATATAGGTTACGCAATACAGAAACATGCGGAGAACAACGGTTTTAGTGTCGTTCGGGAATACTGTGGCCATGGAATAGGTAGAGAAATGCATGAACCGCCCCAGGTCCTTCATTTCGGGAAGCGGTCATCGCTTGCTACATTGAAAGAAGGCATGACCTTTACCATAGAACCCATGTTAAATCAGGGCACTAATAAAGTACGAACAAAGAAAGATGGCTGGACGGTAATTACAAAAGACAGAAAACTCTCTGCCCAATGGGAACACACAATAGCTGTTACAAAAGATGGTTTTGAGGTATTAACGCTGAGAGACGAAGAAATTATTTAACAGCTATTCTTTGCATGCCTCTTATCATAAGTCAGACCCGATTACACCGATCATTCAACCTGATCCACTCTATTCCCTCGCCCGCGCAGACTATAGCCGGTAAAACCCTGGCGACAATCTACATCACTGAGATTGATACGATCTAATATCATCTGAATTTCTCCGTCGCCAGCGTAAGTCGATTGCAACCATTGCTTTCCTGGTTCCGTGGCCGCGATACTCGAAAGTATTGGCATTGCATACTGTTGCCAAGGAACACCGAACGAAGCAACTGCTTCCAATATGCGCAAGCGATCAACCATAGCCGTCTGTGCCTGATAATAAGCGCTTAGAACGACCATATCATTGGCATCGAGTTTTTCAGGTTCTAGGCATGAGCGCGCAATCATCGGTGCCGGGTTTTCACCCATCGTGGTACGAGCGTTCTCCATCACTTCAGAGTATGCCTGGCTCGAGAGCTCCGCCAGTGTAAGCTGTTTTGACTGCCGTAATTCTATCAATACCAACACCAGGCCTATTGCTAAGGCAAAGCCTGTGGCGATTTGAACTACGTCGGTGAGTTGTCGATTGTCCATTAGAATCTCAATAAGGGATAAGGAGAATAGTAGTTTACTCGATCAGGACAGGTAATAGGATGTCGTTTGCCGCAAATACCAGAGGGGCTTATCTGGCGTATTTCCTGCTATCCCGAAGCTATTCAGAACTCCAGTTATCTTCCACCCAGTCCGGCGCCGTTCTGCTACCACTAAGTTTGTGTAGCTCAAATTTGGAACACTGATTAAAACTGGCAAATTTTTTCAATTCAGGATAGAGAGCCTTGTACAACGGATTTGGATTGCGGATTTTGTCTTCTATCATCAGGTGCAACAGATGAAAAACTCCAGTCTTACGATCGGCTTTGGCATCCAGGCGGGCTATCAGCTTGTTCCGATGGAGAATGGGCAGACAATAATATCCGTATTGCCGTTTAGCTTTCGGTACATAACATTCGATTTGATAGTCGAAACTGAAAAGATCATTAGTACGCTTGCGCTGAATTATCGCGTTGTCAAAAGGCGACAGGATCCGCAGGCCGCTGCGTGAAGTAGGTTTATCAAGCATCTCCAGTGCTTCCGGTTGACATAGATAGGTACTGTCTTTCACTGACACGGAAATAAGAGAGTTTTCTTCCAGCATTTCCTGGGCCACCCGTCTGATATCGGAACCGATCCCTTTGCGTAAATAACTTATCTCCCTGACTTGACCCAGACCATGGGCACGAAGAAAACTATTTATCAGAAATCGGCACAACTCCTCTCGAGTGGGAAGTGAGGTATTAATGTCTGTGGGAAGTACCCGCTCTCGCAGATCGTAAACCTTGTGGAAGTTAATACGGCGAGGAATCATAAGCTCTCCTTCCATAAACAACTGTTCCAGTGCGATTTTTGAAGGCGAGCGGGCCCACATCTCGTTGCTACTTTTCTTGTCAGAGAAATCTTTCGCCGAAAGTGCACCCTCTTCCCGAATGCGCTTTAAGACTCTTTGTGTTTCCTTTTTATTTTTCGGATACCAGTGGGTTTCTCCACTGGCTATGCGATCCATCATCGGCAGGCAAAAGCGATAATCTTCAATTGGGAGTATTGAGAGGGCGTGGGCCCAGTATTCAAATATGTCCCCCCGTTCTTGCAACACATCTATGTATTCAGATCGAAAGTTGTGCACACGATTCCACAACGTATGCACATGAGCACGTGAGACTACAGATAGCGTATCCAACTGCACATAGCCTAAGTGTTGAATTGCTTTCAGCGTGCCATCCAACCCACTTCCACAACTACCTCGACTATTGAGGCATTGATGATGCAGCAAAATCTTACGGGCTTCGGTTTGGGATATTGAATCAACCATCGGCGACATTATGCCCGTATTCTGCAGAATCTGCTTCTAATCAAAAATTACAATAAGTCAGATTGCCTTAGTTTCATTTTCTGAGATGCTCTGTGTCCTATAAATTGATTGCATCTTTTCAGACTTACTGTGCTTCTTGTCAGGTTTCAGTTATGGACTATTCTTCAATTGAGTAGGCGAGGTTAGAAACACAATTTTAGGTATCTTTTCTCGTTTTAAGCCTAATAGTTGCTATGTGGCTGATGTGAATAAATCAAAAACAGGAGAGGATATGAAAACTCGAATTGCTTCGCTGGTGGCCGCAGGACTGCTGATGTCTACAAGCGCCGTTCAGGCTCAGGAGTGGTCTGCGAACTTTACAGCCACTAACAACTACATCTGGCGCGGCCTGACCCAGTCTATTAATGAAGGCGCCATCCAGGGCGGCGTCGACTATGTAGCTGACAGCGGTTTCTACGTGGGAACCTGGGCGAGCAACGTTTCTTACGAATCAGACGATGTGTACTCCTATGAGCACGACATCTATTTCGGTATTGCCGGTGAGACCGATACCTTCTCCTGGGATGTCGGTTATCTGTACTACAACTACGACTCAAATGCTGGCTTCGACTTCGGTGAAGTATACGGCTCGATCGGAGTCGGTAATTTCAGTGCCCAGCTTTCTCTGCTGGCAAATGCTGAGCCAGACGAAGGACCGGGAGAAGACTTTGGCTTTGCCCAGGCTTCTTACCTGTCACTGGATTACGTGATTCCTCTGGACAGTGGCGCCGAGATCGGCCTGCACGCTGGTTTCCATGAGGGTGACTTCATGTATGCATTTAACGGCGCAACAGATGACTACTGGGATTTCAACATCAGCATCGCCAAGGATGGATTCTTCGCTATGGTCACCACTACTACTTTAGGTGATGACGACGACGGCGATGGTATCGAGGACTTCGCTTCCATGGGTGCTCGCGATAACGACGAAGTTAAATTTGTTGTTGGCTACGGTATGGATTTCGAACTGTAGGACTGTGTAAATCTAATTAACTCCCTCCGATTTCTCATTCCCAATTTGTAGACCATTTGACAGGGCACATTCAGTGCCCTGCTATGGTGCAATTTGGTCGATTCATTCCGAAACTCTGACTAAACCAGCACTGACTTTCTGGGTAACATGTCTTCTCTATCGCCCTATCTGTCTGTATCTCGGCTATTGATCCATGTTCGCTAAGAACTAAGCGCCAGAAAATCTGGGCCAACGATCGTGCCTGATCCACCATTTAAATTCATTAGAAAAATTGCACCAAAAGGTGGCGGCACTAAATTATTGAGCTACGGTTAGAGTGAAAATGCAGTAAAAATATCCAATCAATTCCGTGGGTTACGGTCTCACGAAATATAAGGGAAATGCAATTTCAGATAATTAACCAGGAGCTGAAGAGCAAAATTTTGATCATCGAGCCAACAGTTAATTACGACGCAGGGGTTCCAAGGTAGGCGCCCCAAAAGGCTCTGTAAAGGTAGTGCATGCTATGAAGACCATTGGACTATGGTTTCTGAACCAGCGACTAAGTCGCAAACTTCTTACCCTATTGATTATCTCAGGGACAATTCCGGTATTAGTACTTTCTCTGACAACTCTCAATATCTCCGATTCGGAGTTACGGCAACAGGCATTTGCACAACTCAATTCAGTTCGCGAGATAAAAACTGAATCTATTGAGCGATACTTTCGACAGGTACGCGACCAGGTTGTTTCAATGTCTCAGAATCCTGCAATTATCCAGGCGATGTCTGAGTTCAGTAACAGTTTTTATCTGGAAGTCGAAAGTTTCGACGATCCCGATCTGCTCAATGATTCAATCGCGAACTACTACGAGAACGAATTTGCTGCAAACTATCGTGAACTAAATTCAGGCCAGGATCCCAATGCAATCGCTATGGTTGATTTACTCTCGTACGAGAGTCTGGTGATGCAGTATCACTATATCAGCAACAATGACAATCCACTGGGTGAGAAACATCTCCTGGATTCTTCCGACCCTTCGGCACCACCCGGTAGCTATCACGATATTCACGCGCGCAACCACCCTTACATAAGAGAATTTCTGAACAAGTTTGGTTATTACGACATCTTTCTCATCGATCTGGAACAAGGAAATATAGTCTACTCAGTATTCAAAGAACTGGATTTTGCTACGTCACTGATAGATGGACCCTACGCTGATACAAATTTCGCCAATGCCTATCGGCAAGCAACAGAGCTGGAACCAGGTGAATCTATTCTTCTCGATTTTGCAACTTATAAGCCCTCTTATGAAGCAGGTGCTTCTTTCATTGCCGCACCTATTTTTTCCGGGGGTTTACGAACCGGCGTACTGGTGTTCCAGGTGCCACTGGAACATATCAACAATATTATGGATACCCGAGCGGGCATGGGAGAAACAGGCGAAAGCTATCTTGTCGGGCCAGACAACTTAATGCGCTCTGACTCATACCTTGATCCGGACCATCATTCGGTTCAGGCATCCTTTCGCAATCCAGAGACAGGAAGTATCGATACTGCTGCAACCAAAGCGGCATTTAGAGGTGAATCAGGAAGCGACATTGTAATTGATTACAATGGTAATCCCGTCCTTTCTTCCTATGGCATCGTGGACCTGCTCGATTTTGAGTGGGCGATACTGGCCGAAATTGATGAAGCCGAAGCGTTTGCCGGGATCACTAATTTGATCTGGGTGACTGTGATACTGGTCTTAGTTGCTACATCTATTATCGTGGCATTCGGTTTATATGTTTCCAAAGCATTGTCGAAGCCAATTTTAGATTTAGCTGCGGCCATTACGAAAACTGAAGACGAAGGCATATTTAGTCGTCGACTGGACAATCTATATACCGATGAGGTTGGCGATACCAGTCGCTCATTCAACAAATTACTCGATAGTCTGTCTTCCTCATTTCAGCAAGTAAATACTGCACTTCATGGTATAGGTGAAGGAAACTATGACAATAAAGTAGAAGGTGACTATTGCGGAGAGCTTGAAGATCTGCAATGTGGCCTTAACCGGACCTTACAAAAGCTTGCCGAAAACGACACACTGGAAGACGAAAAACAGAAAGCGCAAAGCGCTGCTATTCAAGCCCAGGAACTCGCAAAGCAAGTGGAATCACAGTCCAGGGAGTCTACGCGCATCAAGCAGGCACTGGATGTCTGTCGGGCCAGCGTACTGGTTGTCGACAATGATCAGACAGTTATCTACATTAATGAATCCTTGAAATCGCTCTTCATTCGTTCAGAAGAGCAATTCCGCAGTGCTGTGGCGACGTTTAGCCTGGACAACAATATAGGCAGTCCATTATCGGCTGTTATCGATACGCCTGAACTGGCGAATGTCTCTCTGACAAACTTGTCAAAACCACAATCTCTTACACTGAAGATAGGGACTCTAACGCTGGATAGCTCAATCACGCCAATAGTTGATACCAGTAACGTTCGACAGGGAACAGTTATTGAGCTGAAAGACAGAACACTGGAGCTTGAGGTCGAACAGGAGGTACACGAGCTAGTTTCAAGTGTACTGGCCGGAGACCTGACCCAACGCATCTCATTGACTGGAAAAGACGGATTCTTCGCCAGTCTTAGTAGCAGAATGAATGAACTCATCGGGGTTTGTGAAGAAGCGATTAGCTCGACCATTGATGTTCTAAGTGGGCTGGCACAGGGAGATCTCACACGAAAAATAGAAGGAGATTTTCAGGGCTCATTCTCCAGGCTACAACAGGATGTAAATTCCACAATTGACCGACTTACTGGGGTAGTCAAAGACATCCAGGGAGCTTCCAAAGTTGTCGCAGAATGTGCTGACGAGATTGCCAGTGGCAACATGAATCTAAGTCAACGTACAGAAGAACAAGCAGCCAATATTGAAGAAACTGCGTCCAGTATGGAAGAGATGACTTCCACGGTACAACAGAATGCAAACAATTCTGCAGAAGCCGATGAACTGGCCAAGAGTGCCAGAGCAGAGGCAGAGTGCGGCGGTGTTGTTGTACAAGACGCCGTCGCTGCCATGGATCAGATCTCCGACGCCAGCAAAAAGATAGCGAACATTATTGGTGTCATTGATGAAATCGCCTTTCAGACAAATTTGCTTGCCTTGAATGCTTCAGTTGAAGCCGCACGTGCTGGGGAACAGGGACGAGGATTTGCCGTGGTTGCCGGTGAAGTCAGAAACCTCGCTGGCCGAAGTGCTGAAGCGGCCAAGGAAATTAAGGAATTGATCGAAGATAGTGTTGCCAAAGTTGACGATGGCTCTCGACTGGTTGGCGAGTCTGGCGAGACATTGAACAAAATCATTAACTCGGTGCAACAGGTGACTTCTATCATCGCAGAAATCTCCAATGCCAGCCGGGAACAAACCAGCGGCATAGAAGATATTTCAAAGACTATCGCACAGCTGGATGAGATGACTCAACAGAATGCAGCACTGGTGGAAGAAGCTGCCGCTGCCAGTTCTTCCATGGGTAATGAAGCTATCGATCTTGAGAAGCAAGTCGGATTCTTCAGATTCTAGGATTGGGAGGCCATGTATTTCTTATATGCAAAATTATGAGTGTGCAGTTCCGTTCCCTGATGTTCGAACTGAACCCGAAAGTTCATACCACATCTTCCTGGATCGATAAGACAACCTATAGCCTACTCAATCGTGGAGCGAAGTAAGGTAATGATGTCTTAGTAGAATTGTTCGAATTACTCGAACCTCACCTCATTCGACTCTTTCTCGGGCAATCTCAGGAAGATCAAGGTTTCCCACTTCAAACTTAAATTTGAAAGTAATTCCACTTATCTGCCAGACATCCAATCTGGTTAAAGTCAGAATGTAACTGCCGGCAATTGTCTGTAAATTTCCGCCTTCTGCACCCTCGATGAAGTGATAGCCAGTAACATGGGCACAAACTTCAGCAGCATTGCCATCGACTACAATTGCTAGTGGGCTTAGTTGATGGTGGGTTGAATCGAATCCGGGTAGCAAGCCTTTCCAGCCTCCCAATACATCAGCAGGTTTTAATTCCGCTGCTGGTCCTGCGCCATAACTGGAATAGTCTAGATGAAATCTATCAGTCATCAGACGTTCTGCCAGAACCCAATCCTGACTATCTATCGCCATAAAGAACTGTTGCACCGTGTTTGTAATATCCTGATTCATAATTAACTCCTTTGGGGTTCTATCTAAGCATGGAAAAAGGTCGCAACAGCATCCGCGGCAGCGTTAACAACATCCACCCGATCATAGAAATCAAACTGAGAGACATCACCGTCCAACCATACTTTTTCTAGCGGAGCTGTGGTTCTATTTTCATAGGCCTCCGCTCCTGCCGGAAGTGCAATTCCAGGAGAGCCTACGAGAAGTAATGGTTTGAAAAGACGATCAGCGGACTCCTGGGCATCATACGTAAGCCAGGGCTTCCAGCTTGCTGCTGAAAATTTGTTGTCATACTCGGAAATAAGGCCACGATCTTTCTCGGTATAATAAGGTGCTTGATACATTACCGAGCTAGTATCGTTGGAACTAGCTCCCAATAGGATAGTTTCCGCTGCATTATCTGCTTCACTGGTGGCAATTAGCTGTGAAACTGCATCAGGGCCACCGTAAATCCCCTGGGCCATTACTGGATCATGCAGCCAGGGAGCAACTAAAGCGACTTTTTCAAAATACTCGCTATCAGCAACAGCGGATGCCATATAGCCTGAAGATGCACAGATACCCAGTCCAGATATCTTGTCGTTGCGAACTTCAGGTAACGAGGACAGAAACTTTGCTGCCGAGAAAATATTTGCAGTCTTAGTTGCCGGATTTTCGACGAAACGAGGATCACCTTCACTTTCACCCCAGCCTTCGAAGTCAAACGCTAGCGCAATCATGCCACGAGCTGCTAATTCGCGAGCATAAGTTCCTGGCATCTGTTCCTTTACCGTTGTCCATGCTCCAGTGACTACAACAGCTGGTAAAGGGCCACCGGAACCGGTTGGAGAATAGAGTGTACCCTTCAACATGATGCCATCACTGTCGAAGCTGACGCTACTGACTACTATGTTTTCAGGAGTTTCTGTGTTCTGTAGATTGATGTATTTGGTTTCCATGACCTGTTCCTTTCCAATAACCAGAATCAGTTAAGTTGCGGAACAGTCTACGTTTGAAGACCAGATACTTATTGAACAGGACTGATTAATCTTTGAATATTTCTGCCAGGTTGAAGCAATTAGGCAAAAATCTTTGCACGGAACTTTGCCGGGGTCTCACCCACTAACTGCTTGAAAACACGTGAGAAATGGGCCTGGTCAGCGAAACCACATGAGTCAGAGATTTCAGCCAGTGCGACCTGTGAATTGGCAAGCCGTTTCTTCGCCTGCTCTACTCTGTAGTTTGTTACAAACTGGATGGGACTCAAGCCAATTGTCTGCTTAAACAAGCGGGCAAAGTGAGAAATACTTAGCGAAGCTTCACTCGCCAGCTCTTCAACTGCAATTGTTCGACCGTAGTTCTCTGAAACATAGCCAAGAACTTTCCGGAATTGTTTCGCCGAAAAACGCTTTGTAAAGGCGTACTCTTCTTCCTTTAAACCATACTTCTGAATTAGCTTTACCAAGAACACTCTGGCCAGACTTTCAAACAAGATTTCAGACCCCTGCTCTTTGTTCTCCAAGGATTCTTTTAGCATTTTTCCTGCAGAACAAATGTCCTCATCATGGAATAGAGGAAGATCCCGCAACTGACTCTCCCGCAATAGAATGCCAACTTCATCTCGAGCAAACTTTTCAAAGCTATCCGGTTCAAGTGTGACAACGATAGCATTGGATTTTTCATGCCATCGCCAACCACTACGAATTCCTGCGGGAGTAACAACTATTTCATATTGTTGATAAATGAAATCTCTGTGCTTTCCGTCTCTCCAATTCTCAACCCGATGAGGTTCTTCTTTAAGGTTAAGCAGCACGTGATGTTGATCGAAAACTCTTTCAGGCATCGAAGCAGGCTCAGCTTCAAAATATTCGAGTGTGAGTAACTCAGCCGCGGATCCACGAGGAATTTCTGCACTGTTTAGAAGTGGTTTTGATGGATAAATATCCTGGTATTTCGACTTGGTCATGAACTGACACATCACTCAGAAAGTCATTCGCCTATTATATAGATTACAAGGATCTCTGGGGTACCTCGTTCAAGGGAGGTCTGCGCAGATATGTTAAAAGTCCTCGTTTTAGCAGGTGGAATCCGTTAGATTGGAAAAAGTTTGAGGGCCTTCCTGATGAAATCCATTCTGCTAAATATCGCTGCTGTAATAACTAGTGTTTTTGTCGGAATTCTTCTACTAGCTGCAATCGAATTCCTGGGCACTATTCTGTACCCCTTCCCGTCGGATTTCGCTGGCACCAGAGAAGAAGTGGTTCAACACGTTGCCAGCTATCCCGTCTGGATTTTGGCACTACTCGGCGGTGTCGGCTGGGGCTTCACAATGTTCATCGCGACCTGGTTGGCCACCAGAGTCAGCATTAACAGACAGCCCAGGTATGGAATTGGGGTTGGTATACTACTCCTCGCCGGGGCAGTTTTTAATATGGCTATGCTGCCTTACCCTATTTGGTATTGGGTACTGGAATTCATCGTGCTACCACTGGGACTGTATGCGGGAGTCAAACTAGGCACAGCTTCCAACGCCTAGATCATGTAACTTACCAGGTCGGCAATTCCCTGCGGTACATGCTGAGCAGGGCCTTCCTTCGACGTACCTTTCCGCGCTCCGGAAAACTAATAAAAATTCACCATTTGTGTCATACAAACCCCACGTTCAAGTCACTAATTAGTACACTCAGGGTTTTTAAGTGACTATCTCAGCAAACAAACTTATATCTGTCGTCGACTTGAAAGAGCTCCATAGTGACCTTTTTCAATGGGCTCTGTTTTGTTCTGAATTTGATCCAGAAACAGCGCACGATCTGATTCAGCAGACTTATCTGAAGATTTTCGAGGGTAAGGCTATCTTCAATGGCGGATCGTCATTAAAAACCTGGTTGTTCGGCGTGACGAAATTGACACATATGGAAATCATCAGAAAACACTCTCTTCGCGATCAAGATTCAACAGATCACGAAACCGAAGAAGCACTGGGTCCTGATGAACCCTCAGCATCCATGTCATTTCCCGATGAATCTGACCTTGCAATCGCAGCAGCCATGAAGTCTCTAAGCCTGATGCAGAGAGAGATAATTTATCTTCATTTCTATAAGGACATGACTCTGTCTGAAGTCGCTCTGACGCTAAATACAACAACCGGCACGATTAGCTCTCAATACGATCGAGCAAAGAAGAAGCTTAACAGCCTGCTGACCAGCTGGAGCCCTTTATGCGAAACCAACTGAAAGAACAAATTTCATCATACTACTCAAGGAAGCATTCGATGTTTCAAGTAGAACCTTTCGATAGTTGCCTGCCTGCACATAAAGTTAAACCTACACGATTCGGACTTGGCTTTTTTGTAGGTTGTTTCACAACAGGAATTGCCTTCGCTGCCATTGTTTCATCAACGAACTTCTCCCTAAACTCGACTCTTATTACGAGCTCTCCAGCTCTTGGCTCAAATTCAGTTGACATTGAATCCATTGACTACGACCTGTCTCCGATCAGTTCTGGAGATGGCAGCACAGCTAGCGATGGAACCATAGATGACGAAGCCACTGGCCCAACCAGAATTTCCAGCAATGCTCCAGTGAGAGCTTCCAGGGCAAGTCAAACTGTTCAAAATAGAGTTTCTGAAAGTGACAGACCAGTCTCGCAGGTTTTAAGTCAGCGAGTAATGGACGTATTGGCGGAAGTTCAACTCCGACAAGAAGAAAACCAGTGGGAAGAAGCTCTTAATGAACTGAATGCGCTGTATACAGAATATGAGTCTCTCAACTCATTCGAACAGTCATCGCTGTTGAACTTCTACGTCAACACTTTACTTCGCCTGGAAATGTGGGAAGAAGCAATTGGGGCTTTTACATTGATGACATCAATTCCTGATCTACGCCCGGATCACAATGCCAGGGCCTTGCTGTCACTCGGACAGTTACACGAGAGAACAGGCAATATCGAAGAGTCAATCTATTTCTATGAGAGCTGGCTTAACTCCATTGATGACCTTGATATCTCTCAGGACAGAATTTCGAGAGTTGAAGAATTGTTAGCAAACGCCAGAATTAAAACAAGCAACTAAAAGCAGGTTTGTCATTGATGCTGAACGATAGACTATTAGATATTTTCCGATTGGCTATACGGAACATATCCACAAAATCACTTGTTTCTTCGATTATTAGCATCTTCGCACTGGCCTGCATACACACATCAGTTTCCGAAGAAGCAACAAGCACTCCTGTAGTACCTGAGATTGCACCTGAGGTAGTGCCTGAGATTGCACCTGAGTTAATTTTCCTGCCTGGAGGAAGCTTCATGATTGGCAGCCTTGCCCATGCTGTCGCTCAACCGGTACATGAAGTATTCATCGCGCCCTTTTACATAGCCAGGTTTGAAACTACATATAATGAGTTTGACTTATTTTCCAAAGCAACAAGCCGAGACCTACGTCATGACATAGGTTGGGGGCGCGGAAACAGGCCTGTTGTTGATGTCTCATGGCATGAAGCAAACGCTTACGCGGAATGGCTTAGCAAGCAAACCGGAGACGTTTATCGACTCCCCACGGAAGCTGAATGGGAATATGCTGCCCGAGGGGGAGAAGTTATCGCTCGCTTCCATTGGGGAAACAATACTCAAACCAATAAGGCTAACTGTCGCGACTGCGGTTCTATTGACGGGGGTATCAGTACGTCCGTCGTTGGCGAATATGAACCCAACGCATTTGGTTTATATGATGTACACGGCAATGTATGGGAAATGGTTCAGAACTGCTACAGCCATTCATATTTTGAGAAAACAGAACCCGTTGAATTGAATCCTGACGAAGACTGCAAAGTAATCGTAGTTAGAGGCGGTTCCTGGGAAACCAACTCCGATGAGTTAGCAGTATGGTTTCGAGGCGCATACCTAAAGGATAGTGTCTCCAGTGACGTGGGGTTTCGTCTGGTTCGGGAACCCAGTGACAATTAGATTCCAAAAGGCTAAGCAGTCAGCAAGCTACCAGAGTCTATTTCTACACCCCTCAATTATAGGCAAACTGTTTGCTCAATCGACTCCGCATTGATCTTTCAGGTCTACACCCTTCAGTTGGTGCCGGACAGGCCCAATCATTAGGTGAGCCTGTGGAGTCCCGGCACACATGATCCACGACTGATCATTTTGCTCGGAAGTGATACCCGAAATCCTACTCGCTTCTTGCCCAAGATAAACCGTTACCAGCACTTCCACTTCATCTGCGTTGGGTCCTGACACTGTATTGGCAAGCGCGCCAGGATTAGGCGCTTGTAAAATTCCGCTGGCCAACTCCTCATTTACTATCTTGTTTGCTTCCCTGAGAGTTTTTCCTTCTGCTCTGAGGGCTGCCATTCTTTGTCCGTAAGGGAACCAACTCTCGTCCACACAGGAAGCGTCATATCCTGGTGCGGGCTCATCAGTCATGCAAGTAATGCCGTTTGTTCCCTGTCTCAGTACCGTCGATGGATCTGTACTTCGATCAATCACAGTAGCGTCATCCCGTAGATGCAATGGTATTGATTCGGTAGCTGCCACTATCAGTTCTTCCTTTGACTGTGCCGCTGCAAGTCCCACATATACTGTTAACAAAACGGATATCAAAAACGAATTAGTTCTGACAGATTTCATAATTTTCCAATCCAACTATTAACTGATTAAGGATATGTGTAATTCCAGGAGTTGGAATCTATCGTGCAATATTTATTTTCCGCTCCCTTACAAGAAACCAGATAAAGAGTACTGATGAAGCGATTTCAAACAAAAGCAATCCAATGATCTGCTCGTGAGGTAAACCTCTCGCTAGAATGCTTGCTATTCGACCAATTGCGAATCCACCCATAAACAGGACGACGATAATAGTTGCTGTGTTCAGGAACGCTTTGGAGAAGAAACCAAATGCAACCGCGATCCCAACGGTAATGAACAGACCACCATAGGCGCCTCGATACATATTGTCTTCGGAGATTCCGGCGACACTCAATTCATAGCGCGCTAGTAACAGGTTCGGATCAAAGCAATAGCTGGCGCCTATTAGTGTAAGTGTGACACCTGTGAAAAGGAGCACCCAACGTTGAAAAAGATTCATGCTCATGTTTCTAGTCCTTGCCGCCTTTGTTCTTGTGCTGCAAACCATTCGTCTTCTTCTCCTGGTTCCGGCATGATCTCCCCTCCTTCCATTACCCAACTCGCAGGCGTTTCCCGAATCAGGGATTCAACCTGATGCTCGTCCGCATTGCTGTGCTTTACCAGAGCCGCATTAACAGCCTGCTTGATCTCAGTCTTCTGCTGATCACTGCGCCCTCGGCGAATGGTTCCACGAACAATTAGTTCTTTGTCGTTCAGCGGAAACTGCCGGGAGTCTTCAAAAAAGAATGCGTGAACAAAACTGGCTGGCGCACCGGTAACAGAACAATGAATGTTGGTAATTGACTTTGCGATTTCTTGCTTGGCTTTGTCATCCAAAGCGTTTTTGCGTGAACTGCAAATATATAGTGGCATCTTACAATTCCTCAGTTTTGTAGTGGGTCAGCGATCACAACAACAATTTCGTCTATGGAATTACCTGTCTTACTTATCCAGAGATCGACAAATTGCCGCAGCAGGCTTTCGCGCCGTCTCTGATCCAATGGCTCTTGCGCAGCTATAGAAACGACAGAAGAAGTGGATGCTTCTCCTGCGGTGAAACCATCACCCGAGCCAACCGCACCCCAGGTGATCTGGACGTCCTCGCCAAAGGATTCAGCTATAAAGCGTCTTATAGAACCCTGGATTTCTTCTTTATGAAGATCAGGAGCCTGACCTTCCTGCACCAAACACGAGCAATTAATCATTGATACATACCTATACCAGTCGTCGATTGTAGGTTGCATGATAAAACCATAAAGTAGCATATTGCAACTTATTAGTTCCATTATGAAACTTAGGGTAGAATCGCTTTATGAAGTACAAATCCTATAAAGGCATGAATTGCTCGATGGCTCAGGCTCTTGATGCCATTGGTGAACGCTGGGCGCTACTGATTCTGCGAGAAGCTTTTTACGGCAAGACCCGTTTCAATCAGTTTCTTGAGGAGTTGGGAATTTCCAGAAACATCCTCTCCGATCGCCTTAATCATCTGGTGCAGGAAGGCATCCTAGAAAAGCGCCTGGCTAGTGAAACATCCCATACAGAATACGTGCTGACCGATGCCGGACGGGCCTTGAGAACTGTGATTGTTTCGCTAATCCATTGGGGTGACGAATATCGACCTCACAAGAAAGGAACAAGATTTATTCTGATGGATAAGGAAAACAATGAGCCCATCAAGAAAATGAGCATCTATGCCGAATCAGGCTCCGAAGTGAAGCCCGGGAAAATCGGCGTCATTGCGGGACCTGGCAAAAAGCACAGCAAATGACATCGTTCCATCACCCTTCCTGAATTTCCTCTATTAATCGCAGTATCAACCCGGCCAGACGGCTTCCATCGCAGTCAGGAAACGAGCAATAAATACTGATTGACAATGAAGATTACATATGTAATCTTAGATTTCACTTGTAATCTACAAGGTTGGCGATCTCGTGAATACCTCTGATGCACAAATCTCTTCTATCAGCCCCGCTGAGGTGGAAATTCTTAAAATACTCTGGGATGAAGCGCCTTTAACCGCAGATGCGATCATCTCGCGCCTTGGCACAAATCAATCAACCCATCCTCGCACTGTCAAAACTCTGCTCAATCGGCTGGTTAAGAAGAATGCGATCAGCTTCAGTGAAGAAGGTCGTCGTTACCACTATTTCCCCGTTCTGGACAGGGAGAGCTTCTATAAACAAGAGACTCACTCATTTCTGGAGCGATTATTCGACGGACAGCTTTCACCACTTATTTCCCATTTTGCAAAACGAAATAGACTGACCGACAAGGACCTTGATGAACTAGAGAGTCTTATAAAAAAAATTAAGGAGCAGAACAATGAATAGCCTTGTGACTCTATTTCAATGGCTGATCGAAATTACCCCTGCCCTTACCCTGCAACTATGTCTGATCTTGCTTGTGATAAAGCCTGCACATCGTTGGCTGGGGTCAGACATAGCTTATCGAATGTGGATACTCTTACTGCTTTGGACTCCCCTGTCCTGGCTGTTCGCGAATAGTTTTGAAAGCATGGCCACAAACGTTTCACTGCAGTCCGGACTTTTGTCATCGGGCCCATCAACCTTGTTAACAAACATTGACTACATAGAAGCTGTATTTCCAGAGACAGGTGTTCGCTATGGAATCGAAGGCAACGGCTCGACCAGTCTCTGGATAGTTGCGACAGGAATCTGGTTTGCTGGAATAGCGTTTCTGACCGCGGCACAAATTCTGAGGGTGTTAAGTCTGAAAATTAGTTTCAAGCAAGAAAATAAAATTGCACCCAGCAAACAGCTTAGTCAGCAAATCAAAGAGGCAGGATTTCCGGATCAGTTAGAGATTAGGTTAGTAAAAGAATTGGCTGCACCAGCACTCTTCGGACTAACTGCGCAGAGTTTGTTAATTCCAGAGAAACTTGAAGAACAATTCGATTCCAGTCAAATAGCATCAATTCTACGCCATGAATATGTTCACTATTGGCGGCGTGACAACCTGCTGAATAGCTTTCTACTACTTGTCAGAAATCTGCTCTGGTTCAATCCAGTTGTCTGGATTGCGTACAGAAGGTTTAGATTAGATCAGGAACTCTCATGTGATCAATGTGCTTTGTCAGGTGACGATCGAAACAACAAAGCTCGTTACGCTGAAGCACTGGTTGAAGCATCGAGTGGACGGAAGTTCAAATCTGACATAAACCTCACAGCATGGAACGATCCGCACGGCATTAAAGAAAGAGCATCGATGATCTCTTACCACGGACATTCTGTGAATAAGATTTTGAAGTCAATCCTGGTAGGTCTGTTGCTGTTAACTGGCGCGACTACGGGTAGTCTGCTGTGGTCACAGAACTCATCTACCGAAGGCATGACTCCAGCAGAGACGATTTCCGAAGCCTTCCTGAATAGCTTTAGCCAGTATGACCAATCAGCCGATGATGCATTCGACCTGGAGACCAGATCCAATGAGCTGATTCCACTGGACAGCGAGTATCTGATATTCATTCTGGATACATCCGGCAGCATGTCCAACACTCCGGGTAGCTGGGAGGCGGTGCAAGCCAGGATAGCTGAAACTATAGCGCTGTATCCTAATCTTCAGGGAGTTCAATTCGCTAACGACATGGGAGCATTCCTCTTTAATAGCTTCAGAAATGAGTGGATATCACCCACTGCTGATCGTCTGTCAGAAATTGAAGAATCGCTTCGCTTTTGGAGGCCCTATAGCAATAGCAACCCTACTGAGGGATTGGCCGAGGTTCTTACAAATCTTATCGGAAGCGAAAACAGTGTGAGCGTTTACGTAATTGGTGATGACCTCCAGCAAGACGTATCACTCACAGCGGTGATGGAGAATATCGAACGTTACAACCAACCCATTTCCAGTGCTGGATTTATCTCTCGCATTCACTCAATTATGCTGCCAAATATATTCTTGCAGCCAGAGAGGTATCACGAGAGCGGATATAGATTCGCAAATCTAATGCGGGCTGTTGCTGCCAGAAATGGTGGTAGCTTTACGCTGGTGGAGTTTTAACAGCTCCTGGGTATTTTCCTCGCCAGGCGAAAATCTGATTTTCGAACTGTCCTCTCGATGGGGAAATTCAGTACTCGGCAATATTCCGTTGCGAAACTCGCCAGTAATACCACTTTGCGACGATTTCCTCGGAACCGTCTTCAGCAACTCTTACAGTGACCGGGTCTCTTCCTATGACTTCCCTGAACTCTACTGGATCATGTAGCAGAGTCGCTGTCATTTCATAAATCTTGCCGTCGATCTTCAATCTGACCCTGGGATCCCGCTCGACATTTGCCCACCATTGCTTATGGTTGGGGAATTCTCTGTCAAGTCTCGCGTTTCTGGCGCTACCACCTATATAGAGTGTGTCACCTCTGGGTGTCGGTAGAATGGTGACTGAATAAGGTATGCCATACCAGGTGCGAGTCTCCAGCATTATTGTGTTGCCGCGCACGGGATGATCGACATCAGAAACCCAATCCCAGTTTTCAATTGGCTCGGCCACGACTTCACCGGTCAACCACAATCCTGGCCAGGTCATTCGACCCCTCTGGTTATAAGCCTCCGTTGTGTAGTCCATGTATTCTGGCTCAAGCCCCGTTACACGAAGAGTCAGCAGACTCACCACCAACAGGACTCCGATTCCAAGCAGGACTTTAACTGATTTGCTCATTATTCCAGGCCTCCCCTGATTCGAAGGGATGTTGTTATGATGCTATTCAAAGAAGCACCAAGTAGCTATGCTAATGCGCACTATTCAGGAGAGCAACATGTCTTCCAAAGCGAATGTAGGTAGAGATATATCTTTCATACTGTGCATCAGCTTCATACTGGGAACCAGCCAACTGGCAGTAGCTCAGGATGCCGATAGAATTGCCGATCGCCTCGCAATCACTGATGTGCTTACCCAGTATTCCTACCGTTGGGATGGCAAGGACGCTACAGGATTTGCCAGTCTGTTTACTGAAGACGCCATTATCGAACGTTGGGTTTCGGGGAAACTGGCAGAAGGGTCCAGACTCGAAGGCAGGCAAGCGATTTTTGAATATGCCAGACAGTCCCATGAGGGCCGGCTGGCGGATCGGCAGACCCGACATCATTTTTCCGGAATTGTATTTCTGGAACTTGGTGACGATAGAGCAATAACAGAGAATATGGCTTTAATCACTCACCAAACTGCGAATGATCGGGCAGCTACTATATCCAGTTCCGGCATCTATCGAATCGATTGGCGCAAAACTGATGGTGAATGGCTGATGAGTAAGCGAGTCCTGAAGACTGACAGATTTGAACAATAGAACTTACCACTCTGGCAAATTGAAGTTTTAAAATACCATTGAATTAGATTCCGGAATTACCGATGCAAGAGAACATTAAAACTGACTACCTCGTAGTAGGATCAGGTGCCGTTGGCATGGCATTTGTCGATACCCTGCTCGATGAAAGCACAGCAGATATAGTCATTGTGGACAACCATCACCAACCGGGCGGACACTGGAATGACGCTTATTCATTCGTGCGATTGCATCAGCCTTCCCATTTCTACGGTGTAGCTTCTACGCCTTTGGGCTCCATGAGAATTGACCAGTCCGGACACAACAAAGGATTTTTCGAACTTGCATCTGGCAATGAAGTACAGAGCTATTTTGAGAAAGTCATGGGAGAAAGGTTCCTGCCTTCTGGCAGAGTTCGTTATTTTCCAATGTGTGAATGGCAGTCGACCGAGAATGGTGTAGCGAATATTAAAAACCTGATATCAAATGAATCATTTGAAATCACTGTTGGCAAACGAGTGGTAGACACAACCTATTTCAATACAACTGTGCCTTCCCGCCATAAGCGAAAGTTCACGGTAGCCGACGGTGTGGCCTGCGTAACTCCTAATCAACTTCCCCTGCAGACATCGCAACATACAAACTACTGCATACTTGGTGCTGGCAAAACAGCGATGGATGTCGGCGTGTGGTTGCTTGGCAACGGGTCGTCTGCAGACAACATAAGCTGGGTTTGCCCGCGCCGCTCCTGGTTGTTAAACCGAGAAGTAGTTCAGGGTCACGGTCGATTCTTTTACGAAACCGTCGGCTGCATCACGGAGCAACTTAAGGCGATTGCAACGGCGACTGACGTTGATAGCTTATTCGATCAAATGGAGGCCTGTGGCTTCTTACTTCGCATCCACAAAGATAAACGTCCTACGATGTTTCATTACGCTATCATCTCGAAGGGTGAGATTGAGATGTTAAGCAAGATTGAAAACCTGATTGAAAATGGCCGGGTTCAATCTATCGAGAACGAATCTATGCTCATGCAGGATGGAACCCAGGTGCAGATGACGGTTGATACGCTGTATATTGACTGTACTGCGTCGGCGACTGACTTCGTCACGTCTGAAACCAAACCAATATTTGAGCCAGGGCTCATTACTCCGCAGGCCACCCAGGTGCCAAACCCTTGTTTCAGTGGAGCAATGGCGGCATTCGTAGAAGCTAATTACCCAGACGACGAAGCTCGAAACAAACTCTGCAGACCCATTCCGCTACCAGATAATCCCACTGAGTGGATGAAATCACAGCTGGGCAACATGATGAACCAGGGTGTTTTTAACAGCGACCCCAAGCTCAGGGCCTGGATTACAGAGTGCAGACTGGACGCATTTGGAAGAGTTTTACGGAAAGTTAATAAATTCAATTTCAGAAAGCTCGCCATGGTGGTTGAACTCAGGAAACATATCAAGCCAGCCGTAATTAATTTGCAGAGCCTGATTGCTGAAAGCGCTGGCAAGTAAACCAGCTACTGTCATCCAGACAACAGCTAAGAGAGTTCAGGAATCTTAATGCTCTAACACCGATATTCAGATCGTACGCGATTCGCTATACTGCCTCTTACTCCGCAAATAATTAAACTAAATGGAGTAAATATGGCTGCAAAAACCTACGCTGCATCCACAGCAGGGCTTTCTATCATTCCGGCCCTGTTTCTTTCTGTAGTCCTTGCCGACGCTATTTCGGCGGCAGAAGACTTCATACCTGTTACTGACGAAATGTTACAAAACCCGGCTGACGGCGACTGGCTAATGTGGCGCCGAACTCTGGATAGCTGGGGATTCAGTCCTCTTGAACAGATCAACCAGGGCAATGTCGGCAACCTACGCCTGGTCTGGACCCGAGACCTTGAAACCGGAACTGGAGAGATAACACCTCTAGCTTACGGTGGAATTCTCTATGTGCCTCAGGCTCGTGATGTTATTCAGGCTGTAGATGCTGTGAGCGGCGATTTGATATGGGAAAATCGCCGGCGCATTCAGGAAGGGCTTTACCAACAGGTTGGTGGTAACGCTGCCAATAATCGAAACCTCGCGATTTATGATCGCCTCATAATCAATACCAGCGATGACAATCACATATTCGCCCTGGATGCCGAAACTGGCGAACAAGTGTGGGAAACAGAAATATTTGACTACTTGGTCAACTCTGCAACTCATTCGTCCGGCCCAATAATCGCCGATGGTCGAGCAATCTCGGGTCGCAGTTGTCGGCCGTGGGGCGGACCGGAAGCCTGCATAATTGCAGCCCACGATGCACTCACGGGCAGTGAACTCTGGCGCAGACAACTGATACCCAAACCAGGAGAACCCGGCGATGAAACATGGGGAGATGTTCCGTATGAAGACCGCGGGCATGTCGGTTCCTGGATGGTGCCCAGTTATGATCCAGAGCTTGAGCTGATCATACTTGGTACTTCTGTCACCTCGCCTGCTCCAAAGTTCTTTCTTGGCGGCACTAATAATCAACATCTCTATCACAATTCAACCCTGGCGCTTGAAGCAGATAGTGGCGAAATTCGTTGGTACTACCAGCATATGATTGATCATTGGGACCTTGATCATCCCTTTGAGCGGCTGCTGGTAGATACTGAGGTGGCTCCAGACCCGGATGCCGTGCAGTGGATCAATCCTGATCTGCGAGCAGGTGAAACCCGTAAGGTGATAACTGGTATCCCCGGCAAAACCGGTATCGTCTACACACTCGACAGAGAAACCGGAGAATTCCTTTGGGCAACTTCTACTATCGAACAGAATGTTGTTGTGAACATTGATGGGGCCACCGGTAAAGCGACTGAAAACCCTGACGTTATCTTTCGCGAGTCAGGGCAAGTTATCTTTGTATGTCCAACATATCTTGGCGGCAAAGACTGGGAAGCCGGTGCTTACAGCCCCATAACCAATACCATGTATTACCCCCTTCGCAATACCTGCGCAAGAATGCTTGCGTCAGCCGAAACCCAAAGCGAGGAAGCACGCGCCATTAATGAGCGTGGCGGCCTTGATATTTACTCTCTGACAGCTCGACATCAGTTGGCTCCGGACACAGACAATCTTGGTTCTGTTTATGCGATTTCAGCTGAGACGGGTAAAACTGAATGGTTATACGAACAGCGAGCTGGAACTATGTCTCTGGTAGCTACAGCGGGCGGACTCGTTTTTGGAGGCGATGCCAATGGACGCTTTCGCGCTTTTGATCATGAAAGCGGAGAGATTCTATGGGAAATAAATCTTGGATCATCAGTCAGCGGCTATCCGATTTCCTATTCAGTGAATGGCAAACAATATATTGCGGTGAATACCGGAGGTGGGCAGCCGAATTTAACACCAGAATTACGCCCCAGCCGTGGCACAAACCTCTATGTCTTCGCCTTACCTGACTAGCAAGAGAAAATTTGAAATGAACAAACTCATTTGTGCTATTTCACTTTCTATTCTGGTCAGTGCTTGTGGAACCGATGAGCAAGAAATCGCCACCACTCCGATAGGACAATGGCAGCACGCCGGTGGAAATCATTTCTCGCAGAAATACGCACCTCTGGATCAGATTACCGCGGAAAACTTCGACACTCTGGAAATAGCCTGGCGTTGGAAATCTATTGACGCAGAGTTGCCATTGAATCTTGCTTTTCCGACTGGTGACTATCGAGCAGTTCCGCTTTTCGTAAATGAAGTCATGTACACGAATACTAATCATGGGCAGGTTGTCGCGCTGGATCCTGGTTCAGGTGAGCTTATCTGGTCATTCGACCCTGAGAGTTATCGCTACGGACGACCCAACTTCTCTCCACTGATGACTCGCGGTATTGAATACTGGACCGATGGGGACATCGAAAGGATTTTTCTGGCCACGATGGGTAAGCAGTTAGTTTCGATTAATCCGTCTACTGGCTTGCCTGATCCAAATTTCGGCGAAGGTGGCTACGTAGATCTAAGAGGCGACTTCGGCAAGCTGGAGTTTGAAATGAACAATATCACCCACGGAGCCCCTCCTATTGCCGTGGGTAGTTCAGTAATAGTAGGTTCAAAAATTTTTGATTACACTCCCTATAATCGAAGCCCTCCTGGGCATGTGCGTGCCTACGATGCTTATACAGGTGAGTTCAAATGGCGATTCAACACCATACCTCAGGGTGAAGAGCCATTCAGCGAAACCTGGGAAAACAACTCCTGGCGCGAAGCAGGCAATACAAATGTCTGGTCTTTCATGTCTGCTGACGATGATGCAGGGATCGTTTATCTACCTGTGTCCACACCAACCAATGACTACTGGGGCGGCAAGCGGCTCGGTGACAACTTATTCGCTGAATCGCTGGTCGCTCTGAATGCCGATACAGGCGAACGCATATGGCATTTTCAAACTGTGCACCATGGTCTTTGGGACTACGACATCGCTTCGGCACCCAATCTGGTTGATATTGTAGTTGACGGTCAACCTATCGAAGCCGTCGCTCAGGTATCGAAAACCGGATTCACCTATGTATTTAATCGTCACACCGGCGAACCAGTGTGGCCCATTGAAGAGCGCCCGGTTCCTCAAAGCACCACTCCAGGCGAAAGAACCCACCCAACTCAACCCCATCCAACATGGCCACTGCCATTCGAACGCCAGGGATTGTCAGAAGACGACTTAATAGACTTCACACCGGAAATTAATGCAGCGGCAAGAGAACTGGCAAAAAATTGGGTCATGGGTCCTATCTTCACGCCGCCGATTGTTGAAGGCACTGGTGGCAAAGAGGCAACCATTTTTCTGCCTGGTGCTGGCGGAGGAGCAAATTTTCCTGGCGCCAATGTGGATCCGGAAACCAATATCCTTTATATACCTTCCCATACCCGACCCTATGCAATGTCACTCGTGCCACCTGACGAGCCGGACTCCGACTGGCCCTATGTAATCCGGGTTCAGCGCAACATTGGCCCTATGGGACTGCCTTTAACCAAACCACCCTACCGACGCATTACTGCAATTGATCTCGATACCGGTGAACATGTGTGGCAAATTCCATTAGGCAAAGGTCCTGCAAACCATCCCCTGCTGGCTCATCTGAATCTGCCAGATCTGGGTAGCATGTTCACCGATGTCTCGGCTGAAGGCGGGATTCTGGTGACCAAAAACCTGGTTATAACGTTTCTTGCACAGAAAGATGAAATAGGACCAGATGCCGATGGTTCCATATTAGTTGCTTTCGATAAAACCACAGGCGAAAAGGTAGGAGAGATCACGGTAGACCTTCGACTACATGGCCCGGTTATGAGTTACCTCTATAAAGGTCGACAGTACGTAACCATCGCCGGCGGGCGTATGGCGACTGCCGAATTAATTTCTTTTGCACTTCCCGATGAAAATTAGGAGGCCGAAATGAGAAACACCAACAAGCTCTTAACTTTAATTACTTTGCTCAGCCTGAATCTGAGTGTGTCCGGGCAAGAGAACTGGAGTCCCGAGTTACTCTCAGATGGTCAACCCAATATTACAGGTATGTGGAACAATGTAGGCGCTACAGCTACGCCACTGGAATTGCCTGACCAATTCCAGGGGAGAGTTCCAGGTGACGAGGAATTAGCCGAGTTTATTCAGGCTCGAGATTCAAGCCGCAAAAACAATGTATGGACGGGTTTTGAAAACAGCTCCGGTGTTGGCGCTTACGAGAATTATTGGTTTGACTGGTATTGGTCCGACCCGGAAGTCGATGCACCTGCATTGATAGTCGATCCACCTAATGGCCGCCGACCAGCTCTTACAGATTCCGCCAGCGCTGTGCGCGCATTTAACGTGGAGCATGAACACGATTCAGCAGCAAATGTTGAATCGGGTGATCGCTGCCTTTCCAGAGGGGTATTCGGCATGATGATGCCCACCGCATACAACAACGGAAAGCTCATCATTCAATCCCCAGGCTATGTACTGATTCACAGTGAGATGATCCACAACGCGCGCATTGTGCCTATCGATAGCGGCGATCATGTGGACGAAAAGATTAAACTTTGGGAAGGTGACGCTCGAGGTCATTGGGAAGGCAACACACTAATAGTCGAATCCACCAACTTTCGCTATGTCGGCAATATGAGAGCTCCTGGAACCGGTCAGCCGGGCAATGCTCCACAACACGAAGGCCGACGCATGATCGAAACATTCACTATCGAAGACGAAAATACACTTCGCTACACGTTAACGGTGGATGATCCCCTGACTTACACCGCACCCTGGACAGTTGCATTTCCCTACATTCGTGACAATGACTACGTGCAATACGAATATGCATGCCATGAAGGCAACTATGCGATGACTAATCGCCTGAGTGGGGCTCGGGAACAAGAGAAGCGCGGCGAAGAATCAAACTAAAGCTGTACAAGTTCGTCATAGATAGCCTCGATTCTGTCAGGAGCCAATGGCCAGTTGAGATCGTCTATATCCAGGGTGCTGACAATTTCGTCACGGGGAACATCTCCATCGATTAGTATCTGTATTCTGGCAACCAGTTGATCAAATTTTGATTGGAATATTCGAACATCTACTTTACGGAGTAATGGTCCATGCCCTGGAATCACAGTATCGAAATCCAGAGACAAAAGCCCATCCAACGTGGATGACCACTCCGCAGCCGAACCTCCGTTCGCATAGTCTATGAAAGGTGCCAGAGTACTGCCGTCCATGCGGTCTCCCCAAATGAATAGATCGCCTGTATGCACCACACCAAGATCTTTAAAATGAATTATTGAATCCCCATTCGTGTGGCCGCGACCGAAATGCAGTGCTTGTACTTCATGCTCTCCCAGAATCACAGAAGCACTTTGATCGTAAATTACATTAGGTGGGCCTGACTGGTCGCTCCCCAGAATATTTTCACGCACATTGCGATGGGCAATTATCTGAGCACCAGGCAGAAAATCAGCATTACTACCTGCATGATCAAAATGATGATGGGTATTGAGCACGTAGCGAACTGGCTGGTTAGTGATTGCTGAAATTTGCCCAACTATATCGGCGTGACTGTAAGTGAATTTGGTGTCCACCACCAACACACCTTCATTGGTAACCAACACGGCGACGCTACCACCTGACATATTGCCATCGAAACCTGGCAGTATATAGAGATCATCCGTACCAGGTACGGAGCGAATACGAAGCTGAGCCAGCTGTTCCTCTGTCAATAGAGGTCTGTCCTGCGCCAGCAAGGCTGATGAAAACAGGAACAGCGCGAATGACATCAGGATAATTATCCAGTGTCCTTGAGAAATCGTCTGAGTTGAGTGACCCATAACGTGCCCTCTTTCCGGGGTAGCATTTATTTACAATATGCCTATCTGGCAATGAAAAGACCAGAAAATGTGGCTACCCTTCACCAAGTAGCTATACTTGGCCACCAATGACCAGGTCACACGAAATACTGAAACAGATCTTTGGCTTTGACAGCTTTCGCCCACCGCAGGATCAGATCATAGATACCGTCGTATCCGGTGCCGATGCCATGGTATTGATGCCCACCGGAGGCGGCAAATCACTGTGTTATCAGATTCCCGCTTTAGCAAGGGCTGGCTGTGGGGTCGTGATATCGCCCCTTATCGCCTTGATGCATGACCAGGTCAGCGCTCTTCAGTTACTGGGAATCAGAGCGGCTTTCCTGAATTCAACATTAGGTGCTGCTGAAGTGAGCCAGATAGAGCAGCAACTATTAGAAGACGAACTCGATCTTCTATATATAGCACCGGAGCGTTTCACCCAGGCGCGCACTTTACAGTTATTGAGAGACTCCAGCATCGCCCTGTTTGCAATCGATGAAGCACACTGCGTTTCACAATGGGGCCATGATTTTCGTTCCGACTATCTTCAGCTTAGCCTGCTCCATGAACTTTTCCCCGATGTTCCCCGCATAGCATTGACAGCAACCGCGGACGACAGGACGCGTAACGAAATAGTTAGTCGATTGCAACTGGAAGATGCCCGCCAGTTCATTGCCGGATTTGATCGACCAAACATACGTTACCGAATTGCGCTTAAACACAATGCCAAACAGCAGCTACTCAAATTCCTGAAAGCAGAGCATGCCAGCGATGCGGGAATTGTGTACTGCCTCTCGCGAAAGAAAACCGAAGACATCGCGGGCTGGCTGACTGAACAAGGTTTCAGGGCCTATGCCTATCACGCGGGTTTAAGTGCTGAGTCACGGGCGGAACATCAATCACTTTTTCTGCGCGAACAGGGCATCATCATCGTAGCCACCATTGCCTTTGGCATGGGCATTGATAAACCGGACGTGCGCTTTGTCGCCCATCTGGATTTACCGAAGACGATTGAATCCTACTATCAGGAAACCGGGCGGGCGGGACGAGATGGCGAACCAGCTTCTGCCTGGATGATCTATGGCCTGCAGGATGTAATTAAATTACGGCAGATGATGGAGAATTCGGAAGGCAGTGAAGAGCACAAACGTGCCGAACAACACCGACTCAATGCCATGCTTGGACTTTGCGAAATAATCACCTGCAGACGTCAGGCACTGTTGAACTATTTTGGTGAGCATTTAGAAGAACCCTGCGGGAATTGCGATACCTGCCTGGAAGTACCAGAGACCTGGGATGCTACCGATGCCGCACGCAAAGCACTAAGTACTGCATTTCGCACCGAGCAGCGCTTTGGGGTCAATCATTTGATCGATGTATTGCGAGGTGCCGACACAGACAAGATTTTCCAATTCGGACATCAACACCTGCCCGTGTACGGAATTGGTAAGGACATCGATAACAATCAATGGCGATCAGTATTTCGACAACTTGTAGCTCGTGGATACATGAGTGTGGACCTTGAGCGCTATGGTGCATTGAGGCTGGAAGAGAAATGCCGACCATTACTTAGGGCCGAAGAAACCATTTTTTTACGCAAAGACATCAAACCACGTAAGGCAAAACAACAAACCAAAGTGCAACTCGCCCCGGAGGTTGATGTGGCGCTGTGGGAAGCACTGCGGGAGTGTCGTCGGCAATATGCAGAGGAGCTGGGAGTTCCGCCCTATGTGGTATTCCACGATTCAACTCTCCAGGAAATGTGCCTGCGTCTGCCCCAGAACATGGAAGAATTTGGCAGCTTGTCAGGAGTTGGAGAGCGCAAGCTCGAACGGTATGGCCCTGCTTTCGTAAGCGTAATTACAGATCACCTGGCTGCCTGAACAAATTAGTCTCTCAACTGATCGCGTTTTCTCGCCGGGATAGTTCATTTTTACCGTCTTTGTAAGCTAACGCTCCGCCCGTTCCTTCAATATCAAACTTCTTTACAGATTGGCGGTTTCTGACACCACGCACCTGATCCATAAACACGGGTCCAGACGTAGAAAGGCTATGATCGTCGATAGCCAAATGAACAGTGCTAACATTTATCGTTTGCTCCTGGACTGGAAACTTCCAACAGAAGCGGAACCAATCTGCAGAGCGTATCAGTTATGACTTCTGTGGCCGTTGTTGGGGCCGGTATTTCGGGGCTCACCGCAGCAAAATATCTGCAGAGCAAGTATCAAGTGACGCTTTTCGAAGCGCGCGACACTCTTGGTGGCCACACTGATACTCACGAAATCGAAGTTGAGAATCAGAAGCTGCAAGTCGACACCGGGTTTATCGTTTTCAACGACCGTACCTACCCCAACTTCATAAAGATGATTGATTCTCTTGGAGTATCCAGCACTGCCACTGAAATGAGTTTCAGTGTGAGTAGTCCTGGATTTGAATACAACGGACACAATCTGAATACACTTTTCTCCCAGCGCCTGAATCTGTTTCGACCAGGCTTTCTACGTATGGTGAGGGATATCCTCCGTTTCAACAAGGAAGCAAGAGAACTGAGTGATGAGGATGAAACGCAGGACACTGGCACTTACCTGGCGCGTAACAAGTACAGTGATGAGTTCTGCAGCCACTATTTGCTACCAATGGCTGCTGCCATCTGGTCAACAGGCAGCGAGCCGGTTCGGCAATTTCCCATAGGTGCACTCGTTCGATTCTTCAATCATCACGGGCTGATGGATTTAAAAAACAGACCACAATGGCGTGTGATAGACAATGGGTCTAATAGCTATGTGAATCAAATCGCTTCCGGGTTACATGATGTGCGCCTCTCCCAGGCAGTAACTCAAATCAGACGTCACCATGAAAATGTATCTATAACGACTTCAAAAGGTACTGAGCAATTCGATCTGCTTGTTATCGCTGCCCACAGCGATCAAGCGCTTGGGATGCTCCAGGATGCTTCTAATGATGAGAAAAGGATTCTCGGTCAAATGGAGTACACGCGTAATCATGTCACGCTGCATACGGATGCCAGCATCATGCCACTGCGTCCACTGTCCTGGGCGAGCTGGAATTACCATCTCGATCGCAGCAATGAATCGGCAGCCCTCACCTACTACATGAATCGATTGCAGCACCTACCTGTTAAAACTCCTGTGTTAGTGACACTAAACGATCCCGGACTAATCGACCATGAAAAGGTGATCGGAACTTATGAATACGATCATCCTTTCTACAACCACGAAATGCTGGAGGCGCAGACTCAATGGGGAAAAATTTCCGGTCAGAACAGAACCTTTTACACGGGAGCCTATTGGAGTAATGGCTTTCATGAGGATGGTGTAGTCAGTGCCCTCAGGGTCTGTAAGCAACTCGGTGCAGAAACATGCTAAGCCGGCTTTACAAAGGCATAGTCACTCACCATCGGCACGAACCCTCTCATGGGTTTAGTTATCCGATCTGGTATGCATGGATTAACCTTGATGAAGTTAATGAATTCTGTAGTTCGAGTTCCTGGGTATCTCGAGAACGATTTAATCTTCTCAGTTTCTACCGTCAGGACTATCTTCCTGGACCCGCTGACCTAAAAAGCTCTGTATCGGCACTAATTGCCGATCGGACTGAGAGAAATTTTACAGGGCAAATTTATCTGCTGACGACATTGCGCCAGATTGGATACGTCATGAATCCCCTTAGCCTTTATTACTGCTACGAAGAAGAAGGGAGCGAGCTCAAATATGTAGTGGCGGAGGTTCACAACACACCATGGGGTGAAAGGCATACGTACCTGGTCGAACCTCAGGAGTCCGACCAATTTCTACAGGAAAAACAGTTTCATGTTTCACCTTTTATGCCAATGAATCTGACATACGAATTCAATTTACCACCACCTAAGCATCAGCTACGCGTCGGAATTCGCCTGATTCAACAGAACCGCCCGATTTTTAACGCCACTCTCGAGCTTCAATCGTTGCCGGCTAATAGGCATACGATTAG
Source organism: uncultured Pseudohongiella sp. (assembly GCA_965227685.1). GTDB lineage: Bacteria > Pseudomonadota > Gammaproteobacteria > Pseudomonadales > Pseudohongiellaceae > UBA9145. The sequence goes on from CBDDGA010000002.1 coordinate 2,550,950, forward strand.
ACAACTGCTGCTGAGCAGCGGGTGGCAGTCATTGCGCACGACTTACCGAATTTATCTTCAAGCCTTGAAGCTATGGATCAAGAGAGCACGGTTTTTCTCGCATCCCTCTAAATTTTCACCTGGTCACTCACACCTACAAAATTCACCGAAGAGCTTAAGGAAGAACACGACATGAAAGCAAATGCCTTGCCGACCGAAGAATTACGGCAAACCCGATCACTGTCTCGACCAATTCCGGTGGCAGCCAGATTGGTTCACCAACTGCTGAAACGCATCAAGTTCGGCTCGTTGACACTTGTCGACTCAGGACAGCGATTTTCATTCGGAGGTGAAACCCGGCCTCACTGTAATATCCGCATAAATTCCCCAGCCGTTTACAACAAAGTTTTGCAGGGTGGTGTAGTTGGCGCTGCAGAGGCCTACATGGATGGTGACTGGTCTACAGACAACTTGACCGGGGTTGTTCGCCTGTTTGTTAGCAACAGATCTGTAATGGAGAAAATGCAATCGGAGATGTCGTGGTTCAGGCGCATGGGCTACAAATTCTTTCACCATCTTCGCCGAGATACGATCAAAGGTAGCAAGCGCAACATCGCTGAGCACTACGATCTAGGAAACGAATTTTTCAAACTGTTTCTGGATCCTACGATGATGTACTCATCCGGTGTGTTTAAGAATCCATCTGACTCTATGGAACAAGCATCACTAAACAAACTGGATGTTATCTGTAGCAAGCTTGCTCTTACGCCTGAAGACCATCTGTTGGAAATTGGTACTGGATGGGGTGGCCTGGCTGCTTACGCCGCCGAACACTACGGGTGCCGTGTAACAACCACCACTATATCGGAAGAACAATTTCGCCATGCACAGGAACGAGTAGCTTCCCTGGGACTCGACGATCAGGTAACGGTGCTGAAAGAAGACTACCGAAACCTGAGTGGAACTTATGACAAGTTAGTCTCTGTGGAGATGATAGAGGCCATAGGACTTGAAAACTTGCCGGTTTTTTTCGAGAAATGTGCGTCTCTGTTGAAAGAAGATGGAGTGATGCTACTTCAGTCCATTACGATTGCAGATCAAAGGTACGAGCAGGCAAGCAAGTCTGTTGACTTTATACAACGCTACATCTTCCCTGGTGGAGCCCTTCCTTCTGTTACTGCTCTGGCTTCGGCGGCGACCTCGGCCAGCGATCTTCGCAGCTATCGGCTGGAAGACATTACCGAACACTACGCCGAGACCCTTCATCGCTGGCGAGAATCTTTTCTCAGCGCCGTACCAAAAGTGCGGGAGATGGGCTTTGATGAGCACTTCATCAGAATGTGGGATTACTATCTGGCCTATTGCGAAGGAGGATTTCTGGAACATGCAATCGGATGTGTACACCTGCAGTTTCATAAACCTGGTTATCGGAGGATTCTGTCATGAAGAGCGCAATAGCTATCGCGGAAGCTGGTATAGCTCCTGATTTCCTTACACGACGTGGTATTCGATTCCTGCTTAGGGATCGTCTGAAAAAACAAGATACCGCTGAAGTCTCTAATATAGTCAGACAAATGAGCAGTGGTCCCCTGGCCCTGCAAACAGGCTTCGCTAACGACCAGCACTACGAGGTTCCTGCCCGCTTTTTTGAACTCATGCTGGGCGATCAACTGAAATACAGTTGCGCATACTACGATAAAGCCAACCGAACTCTCGCAGAAGCAGAGATCGCAATGCTGGAATTATCAATGCAGCGCGCCCAACTCAGCGACGATATGGATATTCTTGAGCTGGGCTGTGGTTGGGGTTCCATGACCCTGGCCATGGCTGAGAAATTCCCTGCCAGCCGTATCACTGCAGTGAGTAATTCCAATAGCCAACGAGAGTTTATAGAGGAACGGGCAAAGCAAAGGAGACTAACTAATGTCACGGTCATAACTTGCGATATTAATGACTTCAACACAGATCTCCGTTTTGATCGTATCGTCTCCATTGAAATGTTTGAACATCTGCGAAACTATCGTCGTCTCTTTGAACTCGTCTCTAATTGGCTTAAAGCCGACGGCCATTTGTTTTTCCATATCTTCTGCCACAGACGTTCACCTTATTTTTTTAGCGATGATTCAGATGGCGACTGGATGGCGCGACATTTCTTCACTGGCGGAACCATGCCGTCCTGGGATCTCCCCCTCATGTTCAATGACCATTTGACGATGGAGCATCGCTGGGAAGTTGAGGGCACCCACTATGCTGCAACCTGTCGTGATTGGCTAAGCAATCTTGATGAGCACCGTCAGGAAATATTGGCTGTTCTTAAGGAAGGCGAAAATCCAGAACCAGCAAGTCGACAATTTCACCGCTGGCGAATGTTTGTAATGGCGTGCCAGGAACTATTTGCTTTCAATGGCGGCTATGAGTGGTTCGTGGGGCACTTTTTGATGAAGCCAAGAGCTGACAACAACTAAATTTGAGCGCTTACAAATTGGCAACTAACGCGCTGTTGAAACGGAGGGCGAGCCAAAACGCTTGGCCGCTCTCTGCTGGGCCTTGAGTCGCTCTTCTTCCCGGTTCTTTGCTGGTGCGTGAGTCACCAGATTTCCTAACAACGTTTGCACAGTAGCACTAATTTCCTCCACCGCCGCATTGAAAGCGTCTTCATTGGCCTTCGAAGGCTTAGCGCTGCCACTGACCTTACGCACAAACTGCAATGCCGCCGCCTGTATTTCTTCATCAGTCGCAGGAGGATCAAAATTGAACAGAATTTTTATATTGCGACACATTGATACATTCTCCTGATAATTGATGGTTAGACGAACTCAATTCAGTCCTCAGCCGCTATGCTGTAACGAAGCATACCCCTGCTCTCAACTGCTTTACCGTTCACCATCTTTGGCCGAAACCTTAGTTGTTCAAATCTTTCCAGCGCAAGCTCACGACCCATAGGCAACCCGCGAAACCCTTCAACCAGATCGACATCAACCGGAATGCCCATCGACTGTCGGAAACGATGCTTGTATAAGAATGTAGATTCATTTTCTGCCAGCAGCTGAAAAGAGTATAAAGCTGTATGAGATTCAGTTGCGTTTCGATTGTAGGAACCCAGTGGGCTTCTTAGAGTAGGATAGTCAACTGACCATTCATCGAAAGACAGTTCGTGAGTTAGTACATCTTCTCCATCAAGTGGCACATTTGAAACGGGCAGTTGGTCTATTGCACTTCCCACATCAGCATAAAAATTCTGCAGCGGCAGTATACGCGGCACGCTAAGTAACGAATCGATGTCCTCCAGAGAAACTTCTGCTTCTACCAGTCCCGTGTAAGCACTTTCATAGCTTTCAGCGGCAAGGTCTGCATGATCAAACAGCATGAACCAATCGCCGATGTAAATTTCGCTCATGGCCTGAGCTTCTGCGCTATCCAGTTCCTGGTCAGCATAGATTCCTCTGATTTCCACCAATATCCGCAATCCATCTCTATAGAAACGATTCTTGGTAGATATCTTGGGCCAACCAGAAGTTCTTCCATTTAGCTGATAGTAAAAATTGTCATTTGTCCTGGCCCTGCCTCCATCGTCACGCCCTTTCTTAAAGGAATATATGTGCTGCACTTGCCTGTATAGATAGGGAACTATTTGCGGGCTCCTGTTTCCGTAAAGCTTTCTTGCTGTGGCAACCATAGCCCAATTGAGTTGATAGACCCGGGATAGATGGCGCCCCTGCTCTTGACCTTCATCTTCTGTTGCGCCACGCAAATGCTGGTTAGTCAGAATCATGAAATCGTCCAACAAGGATTCGTTGAGCAATACAGGAACTCTTAAATAGTATGTGAACAAGTAATCCATTTGTTCACGAGCGTCATCCCAGTTACCGCGATTTGCTGCGTTATCGATGCGTTTTCGAATGAGGGCCAGCTGAGCAGGCGTGTGAAGACCGTTATTGATTCGGGTTATCTGTACTGCCCGATCAAGCATCTCATCAGCTTCTTCAAACTGATTTAACGACATCAGACGGTTTGCGAGTTGCTCGATGGGCTCAACAAGATCCAATGAATAACGACCAAGCTCTTCTTCAGTGGTTTCAAGAAGATCACGAGCTAAGTCTAACTCGCCAAGTTCCTGCAGTCGCCCTGCTGTTTGATCCTGAGAAACAGCGAAGGAATTCACGAACAAAAACCAAACCAGTACTAGCAGCTTACTGCGCATAGCGTGCACCCTCCAAAGGGCTAATTCACTGTGTTTGCATACTATTCTGAATAACTAACCTGTGTTTAAACGTTACTACCGCAACATGGGCAATTACCACCGCCACTCACCATGATCGATTCCGCCGCACGAAAATTCTCTTCTGCAGTTCGCTTATTGGCAGCAATAGTGGAAGCACTTGCCAATTGCCTTGGATCAGGTTTGGCAATCGCAATATCCTGACCAAAGTAGCCGGTACGAATCTGATACTGATGTTGGGCAATATCGGTTTCTACCCGAATAGTATTGGCATCAACTACCTGTACACTACTGTGAGTTTGGCCGTCCTGGATCACAACGGCTTCTGCAGCATTAGGCAGATTGGTAATCTGCCAGCTTGTCGCCCGGCCTGCAGCATTTCGATCGCCAGCGTAAGTGCCAATGTGAAGCAGGCCATTCTCTTTATCGTTCCAGGCGGTATCTATACCCAGATTCGGATAGTCTACCCCTTCCAGCGTGGGCGCCGTATATTTGTCCATATGCCTGACCTGGAATGCCTCAATCCAGTTTCCTTCAGCGATTTCACTGATCATTTGCTGGGCTGTGGATGTGCCGCGCGGCCAGGGCTCATCGCGGCCAGACCAGAAGCCGAATCGATCCATATTTTCCCCAAAGAATCGCGGTTCTGAATCGCGCTCAGCTGCAGCCTGCAGTCTCTCGAACACCACATCATCACCCAGAGCCCTGGCCATCGCCTGGGTAAGTGCACTTGGATTTACCTCGCGTGATGGATCGCGCAGGCCTTGAGCATTCACAATGCCTTCATAAATCATTGTTCCTAACTCTGGAGACTGGGGCAGTAAATAGAAAGCAGTTCCCCCTCCGGCTCCCACGCCAGGAAATCCTACATGAAAATCTTCCAGTGGATCATAGTAGAATGTCATTCTTTCTATCTCATTTCGATCATTGAAACTCATGTAATTGTCTTTCATGAATTCGACCCAGTTTTCGAATGCACCATGAGCGTTGGTGACACCTAACTGGTCGGAAAGATAAATACCTAGCCCCGCGGCTGAATTACAGAACGGCCAGATCTTGGTGTTCTCGCAATGGGGACCTTCCGGATGATCAATGTATTGCTGATGGAGATGCTCAACTATACGAGGCTGAGTCCATTCAAAATGTTCATTTTCGTATCCTGCGATCTCCCAGGGTTGCTCCCACTTGTCATCACCTGATACGTACTTATAAATAGAAAGAACAAGATTCAACCATCCACGGAAAAACAGATTCCCATCGGCACCGATAGGGTCGGCCTGTAATCCCCACGGCTCCACTCCGTTTGCTGTCCAGCCTGGTCTGTCGTAGCTACCACGGATTCGCTCCGGCCACATCTGATAACCGAATGCATTGAGTCCGTTGTACTTGTCACGCTGCGGACTCGTTCCAATGAATGTATTCCAATCAATTGCAGCCCAATAGGAAGTATGCCGGCTCGCCAGTTCATCCATGATACGCGTATAAACTTCTCGCCACGCCGGAGTCTGATCTGCCATGAGCAGAACCGGGTAGCTGGAGTCTGCCAAATCGAAACGGGGATAACTGAGCATGGGGGGAGCTGCGTATTGATCCCACCATGGATGGGGCCCTTCACCATCTACTGTGAAGTCAATTTCTCCGCGGGGCAACTGAATCCCCCAGGGCAGTTCGATATCTTCTCGGTAGCCCCAGTCATCTGGTGTGGTTGCTTTTTCCCAGATAAATCGCAACCAGCCTTTGGTGCGATCATTGTGGGTAGGATAAAGCCCGCTGGTCGAGGGTTGCGCTGCCACGGTTCCTACACCTAGCGTAGCAGCACCGCCGATGACTGCAGCGCCTTTAAGAAACGTGCGTCTGGATTTAGTAGTGGCTTGTGTCATCTGTGGATTTCTCCAGAACTGCTATACGGACTGCTAAATACTTCCGCTTTATGACTACCAGTTTACTACAACGGCGAATTCAAGGAATAACAATCGGTTAACAATGGGACAGAACGTATTCAGGTGGGATCAGGGGCCATTAATGACCTGAATTCCAGACCCCATTTGCCATCAATCAGCGTTAATGCCCATAGAGCCTTAGTGGAGAGGTATTTGTCACCAGCGGAGTTAAATCGCTCAAACTCTATATCGAACAGTACTTTGTTCGGCATGGCATGAATTATTGAGAGACTTTCGATGGTACTGAATGCCCAGTTCTGTGCACTCTGTAAACCATCAAAATTTACTGCGACTGGAACAGACTCTCTGGACTGTGGATATAAAAATCGGCCATTGTTCAGCATTATCTGTGGCACATGGCTAACAGCGAATAAGGATGCGTTATCTCTGGAATTGAAAGCGTCGAAGAATTTATAAACTGCCGTTGTCGCTTCCAGAATTGCGCGGTCGCGCACACTTTCGGACAATAACTCTGCATGGGAACCACCGGTGCGATATTGCATTCCCCATCCATCATCTTGCCGGGTAACAACATAGAATACCTGGCCTCGGGAAAGCACTTCGTCATTTGCTCGATAGCGTGAGAAATCTACCAATATATGAACGATATCGTCGCTGGCTTGAATTACTTCGAAGTGATCGAAAGATGAGCGTTGCCAGCCTGATGCTTTTAATGCGTCGAAATCCTGAACGAACTCGCCTTCTTCTGGGGCCACTATCAACACGCCAGGCCCATGGGTCACATGGGGAAAACTTAGGTGTCCCTGAATAGCTTCAAGGTCAGTACGATTCCAATCGCTGAGAAAATCGTTCAGAGCGGCGATGGCAGAGTCAGCTGAATTATTTTCTACTGCTAGAGAAGTATTGCTAACCAGAAAACACAACAAGCCAAATAAACTAATCGCTTTTCTTATCACTCCGATTGCTCCTCTTTTGTCCCCACCATTCAAACTGCTTATTCAGAAGATCGCCTATCAACTATCGATCAACGAGTCGTCCTGCACCACCCAACTCGTAATACATAACCGGTACAAAATCTTCTGGCCCCCAGCCTGGATCATTCGTCCACTCGTCATCGTAGTCAGCAGTTGGATTCGCTGCCATCACTTCATCCAGTTTTTTCCCTTCGCGGATCAATTGCAGAATATTGTCCTGGATGTCCAGGATCATATCGCGAAACTCAACGAGCTCTTCTCGACCAACTATCTCCAAACCATGCCCTGGAATTACTTTTGTATCGGGGCCGGCGATATCGATCGCCTGATCCATTGCCGCAATAGTTCCGCGCAAAGTTCCACCATTGTAGACATCGATAATGGGGTAACTGGTAGTACGATAAACATCACCAAGATGCAGCACATCAGATTCCGGAAAATAAACAAAGCTATCTCCGTCTGTATGTGCAGAGGGAACTTTCCAGGCGAATATATCTTCGCCATTAAGATGGAAGTTCATTTCATCATTAAAGGTAATGTGAGGTCGTGCTCCTTCGGGCTGTGCAGGGGTGAATCGCCCACCATCCCGCGGCACTCGATTGCCGTCATTGATGAACCGAAGCCGAGTATTCTCATGTGAAAAAATCACCACACCCCGATTGGCAAGATTTTCATTTCCACCCACATGATCGATGTGAATATGAGTGTTAATCAGAAATCGTATTTCTTCATCGGTTACTTCAGCTACAGCCCCAACCACACGATCGGCGAGAGGTGCGAATAGAGAGTCCACCAGGAGCACACCATCGGGGCCAATCTGTGCGCCAATGTTGCCACCGCCTCCCGGGCGTTGAATCATATAGACATTGCCAGCCACTGGCGTAATAGTCAGTTCCACTCCCTCAAAATTGAATTGCCCATAGGCAGTGTTTAGTGAAAGAGAAAATGCGAGAGCAGCAAAGGCGAATAGCACTATTTTTCGAAGCGCGATCATCGTATTAATGTTCCTGTACCGACCAATGGTTGACACTAATAGTAAATGGGTTGAGATTGATTATTCAACGCTGCTTTTTGGTGTTTGGCCCATTAATATGGTGACTCACCACTTCGTCTCCCAAGTCGATGATCTGGAGAATAAGTAATGAGCAATTTGTCTTTTGATCTGTACTGGTCCATGCGCAGTCCTTATTGCTATCTGGCGCTGGATCGACTTATAGATATCCGTCGCCGCTACGAAGTCGATATTAATCTGCGGATAATCTACCCAATTGCCATTCGCGATCCCGGGTTCTTTAAAACACGAGCATCAAAGCACTATCGTCCCTACCTCCTGATGGATACAGCCCGCCTGGCCGAACATTTCGGAATTCCTTTTCGGCGCCCAATTCCTGATCCGGTAGTCCAAAACCTGGCTACAAGCGAGATCGCCGAGGAACAGCCCTATATTTTCAGAATCACCAGGCTGGCAGCACTTGCGACAGAGAAAGGAAAAGGAATGGAGTTCCTCGACAAGGTTGCCCGTTTATTGTGGGACGGACAGACTGACAATTGCGATGAAGATCAACACCTCAGCAACGCAATTGAACAGACAGGACTCGACCCCGAAGAATTGTTTAATCAAGCTGAAGAGAATGCAGAGAGGCTTGATGCACTAATTGCTGTTAATCAGGACGACCAGTCTGCGGCTGGACATGGCGGAGTTCCTCTGATGGTATTCAATGACGAACCATTCTTCGGCCAGGACAGGATTGAACTTCTGGTTTGGCGGCTGAAACAGCACGGTCTGCGGGAGCGCTCGTGAATTTGCCCCTGGCTGATATGGTGATGTGTTGCCACTTGGATTAATTTCTCAGCCGCCCATAATAGATAAGAAGCAAGAAGAACAAACAAAACTCACGAAAGACTCAGAGAATCCGCTATGAAATTGTTAAATGCAGCGCTAACGACACTAATAGTCATGTCCACATCGACTACCTGGGCTCAGCAAGTGCTGAAGCCAGATGATCGCTGCCGAGACTTTTCCCCATCCTCAGTCGTAACTTTCGCTGATGCTGTTCTTGAACAGGAAGTGCGTGATGCCCTCTCCCTGGATACGAATATTCCCCTAAGCTGCGAAATAGCGGCAACTCTCACATCATTGGATGCTTCTGGGCTGGGCGCCAGACGCTCGGTGTCAGGATCACCGGAGTGGCAGGATCCGGAACATGTGTTTCATGATCTCTCTGGAATACAGAATCTGACCGGGCTCACTGACCTGGCGTTAAGAAACCGCGGCCTCACTGATATTGCTCCAATCGCGGAGCTCACAGGTCTGATTAACTTGAACCTGCATACCAACTGGATTAGCGACATCACTCCGCTTCGCAATCTGACAAATCTCGTCCGATTACGGGTGGCTGAAAACCCATTAACTGATATCAGCGCATTAAGTGGACTTACGGAATTACGGGTACTTCGAATGCATCGTCATGGAGATTTCATTGGTGACCAGGTGCCGAGAAATTATATGGGTGCTACTGGTATGTTGTTCACCAATGCAGTCACTGACATTAGCCCTCTTGCCAATCTCACCAAGCTGGTAGATTTAAACATACACACTCAGGACATTAGTGATCTAAGCCCTTTGAGTGGCTTGACCTCTCTGGAGGAGTTAAGACTTGCAGCGAACTCCTTCACTGATATCAGCCCTCTCCGCGGATTAACCAACCTGAAGTATCTGGAACTCACCGGAAACGAGATTACTGACATCTCTCCTTTGAGTGGTCTCACCAACCTTATCGCACTTGATCTTCGATTTAATCCCGACCTGGTTAACATTGAGGCGCTGTTCGAAAATCCCGGGTTAGGTGACGGCGATATTGTGGAACTCAGGCACACCAATGTATCCTGTGTTGATCAGGCACGATTGGCAGAAAAAGGTGTGGAAGTTCGCACCGAACTATTTTCGTCGTGCGCTACAGCCACCAGACAAAGATAGAAACGCAATAAACGAAATTAACTAAAGGTTGAGTCAGACAAATAACAAATTCTGTTATCAAGATTCATGCTCATATCAAAGAATCAGAACAAAAGTATTTATCAGAGCATGGGCAATAATGACAGCGTAGATGGAGCGCCGCCAGATAAACAGCAAGGTCAGCATTAGCCCGGTCAGACCTGCTACCACCATACCTGTCCAGCCCAGGCCAATGTGCAAAAGCATAAAGAAGAAAATCATAGAGGGTACCGCCATAATCATCGACATCTTTTCTGACAATCTTGTTAGTACGTATCCTCTGTAAACCTGCTCTTCAACAAATCCTCCCAGCACAATTCCAATTGTGACTGAAAGAAGGAGATTGCTACCAATGGGAGCGGAATCGGAAGCTGTTCTCAGAGTTGGCAGCCCGGTGGCGATCCAGTTCACTGCGCTTTGCCACACATACTGGTGCAAGATGTAAAACACGATTCCAGCCAGGACCCCCGTCGCCATTTCAACAAGAAGTCCACGCCAATCTGTGAGCGATTTAGTCCAGCCAATATCCGCCAGTTTCAGCCCATCCAGCTTCAAAAACCAAAGCAGGACTGCAAACAGAAGCCCATGATTAACCATCAAGATCACTGGTATCCATTCATTGATTGTCGAATTGATAACCGAGCGATCCCCCTCCGCGTTGATCACACCGATAACACCGACGATAATTGAAAGCGACGTCAGTGAAATGGGGGGCAAGACCAGCAAGAACCAGGGGCGCCAATACCCGGGTCGAGGTTGGAACCCAAACTGTACTCCCGCGGGGTAAAGGAACTTGCTGACTTTGGCTGTCATTTGCCCATAGCTCCCAGTTCTTTCTCAACTTCTTCACACCATTTGATTCGTGCCTCCAGAGACAGAACTCCGGCTCGCAAAATAAGCCGCCAAAATTGGACATCCGGATGTACCCCCTCCATCTCAGTCAGCTCCTTACCTGCAACCGATAATTCTTTCAGTTCACGCTCTGCATCTTTTTTCGCGTCAGAGATGTGAGTGAAGTGAGTGTCTAGCCGGGTTGCACTACCGCAGAACAATTTCAGGAAGAGCTCATCGCGTATGATTCGAGGCGAGGGTGAATCCTTGAGCCAGGACTCCAGTTTCTTTAAACCAACAGGGGTAATTTCATATAAAGCTCCCCGCTTCTTTTCGCCTGGCAACTTTCTGATCGCCTTCTGTTCGGCAAGCGACTTCAGATTTGGGTAGATCTGGCCGTAGCTTTCTTGCCAGAAGTAGCTGAATCGCGTTTTACAGAACTCATGAATTTCATGGCCTGCGGTAGGCTGAATTCGCAGCAGTGAAAGAATGACGAACTGGGTCTTGTTGTTACTCATACTGATAATATCTATTAGATATATCTAATAGATATTATCAGTATTTGCTCTTTAGTCAAGCCATGATGTCCCGGATGAGGTCTTGGCCTCCAGTTCCGTAAGTTCACGCGGCAGTAAACCAAAAACTCTATAACCCTGTTTCTGTATTTTTGGTATGGTCAGTCGACAAACGAAAATTCAGAGAGCGACCCTATGCCATATCGCGAAACCCAGTTTAATCGACCATTTCAGATAATTTTGATTGGTCTCGCCTCATTCCTTCTCGTGGCATGTCAACCGGATGTCTCCACAAGCGCGGAGCAGACTGGTTCAGTCGCCTCACCGGATCCTGAAATAATTTTCAATATCAGCGTCTCCGCCGAGTTGTCAGAGTTTGCTGAAGACGGGCGTTTGCTACTGATGTTATCCACGTCTGAAAATGCTGAACCCCGTTTTCAAATCAGCAATTCTGCAAACACTCAACTGATCTTTGGCCGCAATGTAGAAGATTGGCAACTAGGAGCTGAAGTAACTATAGATTCAGGTAATCTGGGCTACCCCCTTGATAGTTTGAGCGACGTACCACCAGGAACTTACTACGCCCAGGCATTGCTCAATCGATATAAAGATTTCAATCTTGGCAATGGAAAAACTGTGAGCCTGCCCCCGGATAGAGGTGAAGGCCAACGATGGAATCGGAAGCCGGGAAATCTTTATTCAACTCCCACGATGGTAGAGATTGGCGCAGACGGTTCAGGACAGTTCGAGTTGGTGCTCGATCAACAAATTGCGGAAATCGAACCCCCTGCAGATACCGAATTCATAAAACACATCACCATGCGCAGCGAGTTGTTATCTGAGTTCTGGGGTGAAGATGTCATGCTCGGTGCACATGTATTACTCCCCGCTGGCTTTGAAGAACACCCAGAGGCGCGCTACCCACTGATGGTTTTTCACGGTCACTTCCCCTCTGATTTCGGTGGTTTTCGCACAGAGCCGCCTGATCCAGATACGGAACCTGTCTACAGCGCCAGATTCGATATCGACGGTTATAACCTGATTGAACAACAGGAGGCTTATGCACTGTATCAGACCTGGATCAGCGAGGATTTTCCGCGCTTCATTGTTATAGAGATTCAGCATCCAACACCCTACTACGACGATTCATATGCGGTGAATTCAGCAAGCCAGGGACCATACGGTGACGCCCTGACCTATGAACTAATCCCCTATATCGAAGAACGGTTTCGCGGAATTGGTGAGGGCTGGGCGCGCTTTACCTATGGCGGCTCAACAGGCGGATGGGAAGCCATGGCCGTGCAAGTGTTTTATCCAGACGAATACAACGGCGCGTTTATAGCCTGTCCGGACCCTATCGATTTTCGCGCCTATCAAACAACAAACATCTATGAAGATGCTAACGCATACTTTTACGACAGTGAATTTAAAACCTTACCGCGCCCCGGATCGCGGGACTATCTGGGTAATGTGCGCTCCAGTATGGAATATGACAACCGACTCGAACTTGTTTTAGGCGACAAAAGTCGATCTGGTCAACAATACGATATCTGGGAAGCCACTTACTCACCCATGGGGGATGATGGATATCCGGTTCGCTTATGGAACAAACTCACCGGTGAGATTAATCATGAAGTCGCCGAGTACTGGCGGGAAAATTATGACCTTAGTTACATCTTGCAAAGAGATTGGCAGACACTCGGACCCAAACTTGAGGGCAAGCTCCACATCTACACCGGAGACATGGACAACTACTACCTTAATAATGCCGTGTATTTAACCGAGCAGTTCCTCGAGAGTACAACTAACCCCTATTACGGAGGTGTTGTCGATTATGGAGACAGGGCAGAACACTGTTGGAACGGTGACCATGACAATGGTAATGGTATCTCTCGACTACGCTACAACACGATGTATGTTCCCCGAATCCTTGAGCGGATAAATGAGTCTGCACCAGATGGTGCAGACTTAAGTAGTTGGAGATATTAAGGGATAGCCTGGTCTGACAAATAAGGTTCAGAGCAATTGCAATTAAGAAGATTTGCTCTGACCTATCCTCCTTCTTGGATTTCAATTGCAAGAATTGAGTCGACGGAATTTATCATTTGCTGTCTGATTCCATTAGCTCCTGGCTTCTCCTGTACTCAAGTATGTCTCCCGGCTGACAATCAAGATACTCACAGATTTTGTCCAGAGTATTAAACCGAATACCTTTTACACTGCCGGTTTTCAACAGTGAAATATTCTGCTCGGTAATACCAACGAATTTTGCCAGGTCTTTGGACTTAACCTTCCTACTTACCAGTACAGCATCCAGATTAATAAGAATGCTCATGGCTTAGACAAACTCCGCATTTTCTTTTGCGAGAAGTTGTGCTTCCCGTAAGACCCAGGCAATGGCAAGGAAGACAGCCGCTATAAACAAGGTAGATAGTTCATTGTTGCTGACCTGAAAACTTAACATGCGCTGACCCTCGGGGTAGTTCATGGTGACAGCTACACTAGTCAGCGCACCCGCTATGGGGGTAGCCAGCACACTACAGATCAACATCTTGGTAAAACTCAGTAGTAGATTTGAAGTTTCTCCGGTGAAAAACCTGGCTTCAGCGAACGAGGCGAATAGCCTGGACAGATTCCAGACTCCGATCATCAGAAACCACACCGGAATCATGGCAGCAAGAAATCCCAGAAAGAGATTCAGAGGACCAATGTAATCTGGAATCACGGGAAAGCTCCTGCTGTTAACAAGGAAAGTTTCAACGTTCATCCAAATTAGTATATTCACCAGGGGCAATGTGATGAGCACCAGGAGTGATAATCGGTGAAGCCACCGACTAACTGTCTGCAACCTGGTTTTATTCGATGTGTGGGTTGTCATCGCTTGAACTCCTTTCCACTTTTCGTGAAGTGTAGTTGTTTGATTATTATAAAACAACATAATATTATTGTTTTACGATAAATTATTGGAGCTCTCATCATGCAAAAACTATTGCTTACCCTTTGCTGCCTTTACCTCCCTGTATCTTACGGAATGAGTTGGGGCGAGCTTCGAGCGGAAATAGAATCTGTAGAATCAGGTAATTCCGGTGATGTGGTGATCATTCAGAGAATGTCAGAGATCGTGCAGACCATCGTCTCTTATAGATCCGCAATAATTGAGGCGGGAGGAACGATCAGACTGTTTTGTCCGGAAGCGGAGAAAGAAATGCATTTAGACGATTTTGTCTCGATGGTGCGCCGGGAGGCGCAGTTGCAGCAGGTGGACGACCAGGCTTCTGTGCAGGACCTGTTACTCAGCGGACTGGCCAATAATTATTCCTGTTCCGAATAGCAGAGCAGTAACCGGGATTGGAGCGGTTAATCATTGGTATACCCAGAGTAACGGAACTGTCACGGATCTATCACGTATCTATCGAGTAACTATCAAATAACTACCTCGGCAATGTCCCATATAGCAGGGTCTATAAGTCTGCCTTGTTCTCCTGCTGCTTAACTTTACTGCTGAAAAATCACGAGGGTTTTTCCTGTCAGCTACGTATAAGCCGCACAGGGAAGATTTAGAACCTGGATAATCGTTACTTAAGAACCTGGAGAAGTCATGAATAGCAAAAGCTGGCTGGCACCTTGTTTTCTGCTCTTGTCTGCACTCATTGCGACTACCGCTCATGCCACCGCGGTCTTTGAAAACAACACCTTGTCAATTCCCTACGTGGAATATAACGACTCACTCTACAGAGTTGATCTTGTGCTCTCGGAGAATGGCGACAATATCGAATTCACGGTAGGTCCGGCGTCGGAGTATGATTCAGGAATCGAAGCGCCTGCCACTGCTGCCCTCTTTGCAGGAAATGTGTTGAGTATCCCTGCTGTTCGTGTGGGCACAGATTCCTACCGTATCCAATTGGACTATATTAGTGGCGATGATGTGTTTCGGCTGGTGGAATCTGCTGAAGAGATATTCGCTTCCACTGACGGAATCGAATGTGACTACAACGACAGTACTCCAAATTCTCAAGATTCACTAACAATTACCAGCACCTCAACCTGGAGCTGTGTTGACGGTGAAAGACAAATTGCAGCCAACGGAATTCCAGATCACCCGGTGGGTGAATTTCCCAATTCGGGAAATCCAAGTGAAATTTCAGAACAAAGTGTGTCAGCAAGTTTTACTCTTAATCCAACAGAAACCGGAGAAGCTACTGAACTAGGTGGGCCAGCGGGCATAACGGGATATGTGCTTAACGGTGTAAAAATTGATGCCAATACAGGAGGAACCTGTGATGACAGCGGTGAAAATTGCAGTCTTAATGGCAACGTGGGTAATTGGAACCTTGAGGCAATTAATCAGACCAGCTTTGATTTTGGTACCGATGAAAACAACGCCCATGTCCAGCCTACTGGCGCTTATCACTATCATGGCATGCCGGAAGGATTTATCGAGAAACAAGGCGGCAATAGTTCCACCATGACATTGATTGGCTGGGCCGCGGACGGTTTCCCAATTTATGCCCGTTATGGCTATAACGATGCTACTGATTCAAACTCTGAGATTCGCGTCATTACAGGTAGCTATCAGTTTGTTACTGAAGTTAGTGATTCGCGCCCATCAGTTGAAATCTATCCCTTAGGTACGTTCCGTCAGGACTACGAATACGTTGCAGGCTCCGGAGATCTTGATGAGTGTAACGGGCGCTTCGGTGTGACCCCTGAATTTCCCAATGGAATTTATCATTACTTCGCAACAGATACTTACCCATTCTTTCAACGTTGCGTGACTGGCCTGATCGAATCCAGCGGAGATGCTGGACAAGGCGGACCTCCTCCTCCAATGTAGTTGGCTAATGGAGAATGTATTGTGACTTCAAACTACCATAGACTCGGGGTATTGATTGCCCTGTTCACGACACTATCGCTTACTAGCAATTCATCGGCCCATTTCATGGTCGCTCAGCACGGCACACTAAACTTTGTGGAAGACGGTGTGTATATGGTGTTGTCGCTGCCAATGTCTGCGTTCGATCTCGAAGACAGTAATAGCGATGGTGCAATTTCAATGATCGAATTTAATCAACAACGAGCTCGGGTAGTTGAGTTAGTTCGTTCTCAAGTAACTCTCTTTGATGAAAAGGGAGAGAGAGAAATTCTTGGATTAATGCTGTCACCTGAGCTTGATCACGAAACAGAGATAGAGAACATTTCTCAGCTCGTGGTAATGGGAAAATTCAATATTGGGGAGCCTGAAGGGTCAATGCAATTCAAAGCTGATCTCTTTGGTGATGCGAACGATGAGCAACAACTCAAACTGTCTGCCAAGCGCAAGACTGCAGATATCCAACAGGATTTCGTGTTTATGCCTGGTGAGTCAGTTGGAACTCTGGATGATATTTTGCTTAGCTGGAATTAAAGAAGACTTCTTTGATTTTCCAGATCTAGCTCAGAGCCGTAAGACGGACCAGCCTCTCCTGAACCGATTCGATATTGATAGCGTAAACTGTCAGAAGATACAGATAAACTATCACTCTGCCTGCCGTTTAAATGAACCCACTAGATCTTGCGCACTCTCGGGCCAGGGCTGCACTTAAGACACTGTTCGTGGCCGATTCGCTGGCCATGCCCGTGCACTGGTATTACAACCCAATGGATATTTTTCGGGACTTTCGCGGTGGAATCTCATGCCTGGAAGATGCACCGGCCCGACACCCCTCTTCCATCATGTCACTTCATTCAACTCGTCAAGGCGGCAGAAGTTACCGCCATAATAAGCAGCAGAAAGAGATTGTCGGTGATGTGATATTGAAAGGCAGGCGTCAGCTCTGGAATCAGTCCAAGGTGCATTATCACCACGGCATGAAGGCCGGCGAGAACACATTGAACGCACATTGCGCTAGAGTAGTTATGCGCGTATTGCATGACAACGCTGGCCACTATGACCAGTCCCTATTTCTGGACGCTTACATTGAGTTGATGACCGCCGACCCGGCTCAACACCCCGACACCTATGCCGAATCCTATCACCGCGGATTCTTTTCCAACCTGGAAGCAGGGAAGCCATCCCATCTATGCGGGGCAGTCACTCACGACACCGCATCGATAGGCGGACTGGTCACAATCGCGCCCATTGTTTTTTCCGAGCGCCTGCTGGGAAGGCAATTGGAAGAAGTACAAGAGCTGTGCGCAGGCCATTTATCACTAACTCATCCCGATCAACATCTGGGGAAGGTGTGCAGAGACTACGTCGCTCTGTTGGACGAGTTAATGTTTCGTCAGGAAGAAGACGCTGCCACTATTATCAGTGCCTGGAGCAAGCGCAGCACTGGATTGCAACTATCAGAAATCATGGGAAAGATTCACAGCGACAACGATGTGGTAGGCAATCTGTTTTCCTCCGCTTGTTATATCTCCGACTCCTGGCCCAGCGTACTCTATTTGGCATACAAGTACGCTAGCTCTATGAAAGCGGGGTTAATCTCAAACACCAACCTGGGTGGTGACAACGTGCATCGAGGTTCGATTCTGGGCGTGTTGCTTGGTTTGTCTGCGGCAGAAACAGTACCTGATTGGTTTGATCAACTTAAAGACTGTGAAGTTCTGGAAAATGAAATAACCAACCTCATTCCAGTGTAATTCTTCGACTTATCTATAGCCAAAAAAAACGGCGATGATTACTCATCGCCGTTTTTGCTTTCACTAGCTTAGCAACGCGCTAAAATTGCCAGAGCGCTCGTGCATACCACCTGCGACCCCGGGCATCGAATACCGTTGGGTTGAAGGTGTTGCGTCGATACAGAGGAATATCTGCGTCAGTCAGGTCAATTATACCCGCAGTAAAAATAGTCGTGCCCCAGTTGACGTTCGACCATTCGTGAGTGTAATTGTACTGAATGTCCCAGGTGTCATAGCTATCCACTTTCGCTCGCGCGAAGGCTATGTCTCCAGGGTCTTCGTTGGGATTGTTCACAAATTCGTTGTGGCCCAACACATCGAATGAACCAGTGTGACGATTAAAGATCGTCACCGCATGGTTATTGCGAGTCCAGCCGAAAGTGATGTTACCGCGATTATCCGGCACTTCTCTAACGATTGGAGTATCACCATCAGTGCCTGCCGCATCGATGCGACCGCTTTCCTGTAGACCCAGATCGAAACCTGGTACGTCAGTTATGCGATACTCATCGGTGTGGGTATAGTCGATAGCAAAACGGAAATCACCCCAATCGTTGCTGAAGGTATAGCCAAGATTCACATCGATTCCCTGAACCTGAATGTTACCGTTGTTTACCGCGGGTACAACAATTGTAATCAGTCCCGCATCAACGCTGGTCTGATCACGCTGCAGTCCAGGCACTTGATACAGTGCCGGGTTGACAACACAGTTCAAGCGCTCGTCTGAATCTACCCCAAACTCCGCCGCGATGGCGTTAGGATCACAAGGAATGGCCAGACCGTCCGGACCACGTGCATCCAGAGGCAGCGAATCATTGAGAATGTAATTGTTTGGATCGTTCACCAATGAATTGAACACTTCGATTTCAGGATCAACTGCCGCGCGTGGATTCAACGGCAATACTCGGTCAGAAACCTCGAAGCGCCAGGCATCCATACCTACACTCAGACCATCCAGATCACCGCTAGGCGTCCACTGGAAGCCCACGTTGTAAGTATCAGCGTTCTCGTTGCCCAGATTTGGATTACCCTGGCCCGCTGTAAAGAAGGCATTAGAAAGGCCATTTTCGTTTGTTGCGGGCAACAGACCTGCTCGCACTTGCTGATTACGGATTGGATCGATGATCGAACCAGCAAAAGCTTCAAATGCCTGATTCACCACACCTATGTTAGGTGCGCGGAATGACTGTGAATAAGAAGCTCGTAGCAGCAAGTCTTCGATTGGGCGCCAGCTCAATGCAACTTTCGGCGAGATGTCGCTACCGATGTTGCCTCCATAGTCTTCCCAACGAACTGCAATTTGCGATTCCACATTGTTAGCGAAAGGCAAAGACAATTCGAGGAAGGCCGCGTTAATTTCGCGGGAATCATCAAAGTTGAAAATACAGCGCGCACATTCCAGGTTATTAGTAATCCTGGTATAGAAAGTGGATGGTGGAGACAACAGGTTAGTGGGATCTTCGTAGCCATCGATCACGGTCATGCTGTCATTGATGTCTGGTGCAATACCCGAAGCATCGCGCTCGCGGCGCTGAAGCCCTGTGGCGAACTGTGCAGTACCACCTTCCATTTCAAACAACTCACCAGATACCACGGCATCAAATACCAACAGCTTGTTCTGCTTGTCGGCGCGGTTGATGCGAGTAGTCATCCAATCCAGCAACTCAGGATCGTTGGCCAGATTTGGATCGGTCAGCGCAGTCAGGAAAGGGTTGTAGAACATACAACCGTCTTGCCCCTGATTAGTTGAAGTCAGGGCCAGGGAGTAGCTTTCCTTAGTGTTCAAGACATAACCCGGGAAAACCTCAACAAATAATCCGGCGGCCGGAGCAAATTGAGGCAATGCAAGGAAGTTAAGGTCGTCTCGACCGTTGGGCGTACAGTTTGGACCACCCAACCCGTTGATTGCCAGTTCGGTACGGTCGCGGATCAGCGTAGCCGTTTCCTGCTCAATGCTGGAATCAGACCAGGAGACGCTAACATCATAGCTGAGTGGGCTGTCGTTGAAGCCCAGACCTTCCAATTCACCACGCAGTCCCATCTGCACGGCAGACGAACGGTTGGTAGTGATCAGATCTTCATTACTGCGAGGCCATCCGGTACGAACAGCGTTGCCATTCACGAAGAATCCTTCGCCGAAGCCACCATTTGCCAGAAGGTTTGGATCGTTTTCAATTGGGCCTGTTAGTGGTGCGTTACCAGCTAGCGGAGCAAGCACACCCTGCGCGAATGGAGGCAGCCACACATGGAAGCTACGAGAAAACGCAGAGCCGTCCCATTCCCGAATGTTTTCTACATCCGAGTATTGGAAAAATGAATAAAACTCTGCAGATTCGTTGAAGGTGTGCTCAAACGTACCTGCCAGACTCATACGCTCCTGACCAAGGGCGATGAACTGGTTTGCCAGATTATCTTCGACACAGTCACCGTTGCGACGACCCAGATTAGAGAAACGGTTGTCTACAAAGAACTGGCCTTGATTGCCTGACAAGGTCTCACACAGTGGATCGGAGAAGATCAGGCCGCGGGTTCCGCCAACTGATTCGCCCAGAGCAATACGCTCAGCGGTTTGCTGTGCACTCAACTCAGGATCAATATAAGCCGGATTAAACCCGCCTCCCAATGGAGAGTTCAGGTCAAAGCTACCGACGTTACCGGTGGAGATAGTTCTTGCGGGGTCAAAGTACTGCGCATCTTCCAGAGGCACAGGATCACGTTCGAAATATTCACCAGAAATTACGAAGCGGGTATCACCATCATTCCAGTTGGTGCCCCAGATTCCGCTAACGGTCTGCTCATAGGTACCACCCGATTCTTCGATACCCTGAGTATCCAGATACAACTCGGCACCTTCAAAATCGGTTCGCATGATGAGGTTAACCACACCTGCTACCGCGTCAGAACCATAGAGAGCAGAACCGCCATCAGTCAGTACTTCAACACGATCAGTCATTACCAGTGGGATGGTGTTGAGATCGACGAATTCCTGACCAGATGAGCTAACTACAGCGGCAGGCACCATGCGCTTGCCGTTGACGAGAGTCAGAGTTGAGTTACCACCCAGGTTACGCAGGTTAACCGAAGCTGTGCCCTGCAACTGGCTGGCGTCCGGGGAGCCGGAAACGTTTGCATCGGAACCCTGGTTCACTTCCAGATTACGGACCAAATCCCACACACTTGACGCACCCTGCTCCTGAATGGAGGCGCGGTCAAGGACAGTTACTGGGGAAGGTGCATCTTCTGGGGTGCCTCGAATGAAAGAGCCGGTGACGACAATTTCTTCGACGGCTTCTTGCGCCTGAATCTGGGTTGTTACCCCAGTGGTCGCAAGGACAACTGCAAGCGATAAAGCATGCCGCTTGCAAGGAAACTTACTACTCATATTTTCTCCCTTGATACAGTATTAGGCTCTAATTAACTTCTTAAACTTCTTAACTTCGCCTTTATTTGCCACCGCAAGGGAATTTTAATTTGACTAGATTCATGGCCTACAAAATTCCCAAGAATAGCAACTGCGGAAGTATAGATTTGCTTGCAAGTGCTGGCAATGAGGGAATACTTTCTGGAGGGTGAAAAGTGACAGATTGGTGCTATTTTAGGATTAAGCCCTTACTCCTTGCTGAGACTAAGGAACATTTCAAATGCACAATTCCAGGGCGACCAAATCTTTACAGTGATCAGATTACTTAGAACTGGAAGTAGTCCGAGCGATGAGATTATTGCTCGTCGAATTCTTGAATCCTCAATAGCACTCTTATGTTTCCCTGAATAGTAGGAACAGCCTCGTCTGGCGCTATTTCTGTCGCACGAGTCAAAATATTTATTGCTGACTGCCAGTTCTGACGATCAGCAGCAAGCTGAGCATGTTCGGTAAGAGCGGTTAGCGCAACAGACTCCGACTCTGCGGCCTGTGCAAAATAAATTTCTGCCTGTTCAAAGTCCTGCTGTGTTCTATAGTGCTGAGCAAGGGATAACAAAGCCGGACCATTAGTGGGTTCCACTTCAACCACACGTCGCAGTGCCGCCGCTGCATCCGCTTGCTGATCTGTCGCTAACAGTATTCGTGCCCTTCTTACTTCCAGCTCGTTCCGCTCAGAGGGGCGTAATCCATCACCGAAGTAGCCAGCAATATCTTGATGGTATTGGCTCGCCGACTCCCAGTCACCCAGACCAGTCAACTTGTCGAACTGTCCGATAGCTGTGTCAAAGTCTGATCGCTCGTCCAGATTCAGAGCCTCAGAGTACACCGCATAAGCAGCTTCAGGCATAGATTCGCCAATAAACAGATCACCCAATAATTCGTAATTAGCGACAGTTAAATAGCCCTGGCGACGAGCGAGGTCCAGAGTAAATAAAGCACCCTCGTTGTCATTGAGTTGAAGATAAGCATTAGCCTGCAATAAATAGTAGCGACGATCGCCCGGGTCTGCCTCGATCAACTCATCCAAAATCGCGACAGCTTCACGGGCATTTGCTGTCTCCAACGCACTCAACACAAGATAGTAGGCGGTAGCTTCATCTTCTGGCAGAAAAACCCGGGCCACACGAAATGCATTTAATGCCGCGTCGAATTCATCTTGCTCAAAGTGGCAGATTCCAAATCCTTTAAATACGATGCCATTTGAGCCTCCTATTTCAATAGCCTTCTGCCCCGCCTCGGCTGCCTTCTCACAGTCTTCCTCAATCAGGTAAATGGACATCAGGCGAACATAGGCATCTACATAGGACGGGTATTTCTCGATAGCCTGTAAGTAGTATCTTTCTGCCTGCGGGTTGCTGCCTTTAAGTTGATAAAGTTGACCGATTGCATATTCAATGTTCGCTGAATACACATAGTCCAGCTCATTACCCATGCCTCGGCGTCGGGACTGTCGGACTCTTTGCTCTTCGCTGTTCACTTCGTTACGAATAAATTCAATCGCAGCATCGATATCAGCCTGGTACATGCCGGCTGCTGCAGTGAGTAATGCACTTTCCCAGTAGTCCAATGCTGGCGCACCTGCACGCAATCCAACTTCGAAGCTGGCTTGAAATTCATCCGCAAATTCAGCGGCGCTCATTGAAAGACCCAACTCATCGAGGGGAGCTTGCGCGTTAACCTCTGTCACCAGGCAGACATTTAAAGCTGATAGAAAAACAGTCAGGCAGATGAAGCCCCTCCCTGCACTCACAAGCTTGCAGATTCTGCCTCTTACTTGTTCCTGTTCTGTTCTATTCACTAGTCAGATTTCCAAGATTCGTGATCGCCCTGAACTTCCGCACATACATTTCGTCAGGAATTTCTCCAATGGCCAGCTTCTGGTTCCAGTCCCGCAACAATAAGTTCTGAGCTTCGGAGTAAGAGCCTTTGGCTACACTTAGCATTGCACGCCGTTCTAATGAAACATTGTCACAAGATCTTGAGCTTGCAGATGCCCTGCTGGAATATGACTCGCTGGCTATGGTGTCGCCACTGTTTTGCAAGAGTTCAGACATCAACAGCAGTGATTCACATTGTATCGGCTGGTCTTGTAATGCACGCTCCAATAAAGACTCTGCCTCATCGGGACTACCATATTCCGATTCCAACTCCGCAAGTCGAAACAGGATCTCATTGTCCGTAGTGGAAATTGAACTCTCCGGCAGGTCAATTAGCTCAGCGACAGATTCAAATTGTTCAGGAGAAATCTGTCCAGCGTTCAGATAAGTTTGCAGGAGAGATTCAATCTCTGTGGCGGCAACATGCTCAGAGCGGAGGTAGTTTGTGAGGCTGTCCAGTTCAATACGCCGGAAGAACCCGTACCTGAGTTTGAGTTGAGTGAGGGTCGTTGCTTCTTCGCCCTCCAGCCCTTCAAGACGGGATTTGATTTCCAGTAAAGCAAGCATTTCAGATTCGCTTGCTTGCTGTCTGGCTTCTGCCAATTGAATGTCCAGAGCCAAGCTGACACGCTCTTTTTCATCAGATAGCTGGTTCGAAAGCGTAACCGCAGACTCAAAACTCCCCAAAGCAGCAAGAGAACGAATTTGAATTCTCAACATAATTTCACTGGCCGGGTCCAGAGTAAGTGCTACAGCGGCTGCTTCAGCTGACACTGAAAATTCACCAGCTTCGAATGCACAGAAAGCTTGCAGTTTTTTAATCTGAACTCCAAGGGCACCGAGGGAAATGGCCTCACCGGCATGAGCTAACGCAGATTCACAATCGCCCAACTGCAGATAGGCATAAGCCAGATTCTTGTTAGCTAGCTTGAACAGGGGAAAGTCTTCTATCGCCAGTTCATAGTATTCAATCGCTTCTTCGAACCTTTCTTGCAAAAAGTAAATATTCGCCAGTAGAAAGTAGCTATCAGCTCCGGCTCGCTCGTCCAGGGCATCCTCGAAGAAATCCGGCTCTATTTCTTCATTGTCTTCCATATACCGAATCAACCGCAGTCGATCGGTCCAGCCTTTGGGTGCATCATAGAGTTGACCTTCGAACCTGACTCCCTGGCGCGGGGGAAACGTTTCAAGGTCTCTGTTTGCAGTACCCAATTCGTATACAGGCACTGCGTATTCAGCGGCTTCAGTTTCTGCTAACAGTTGATCCGGGCCTGATCCAATCCAGTCATAGACGCCCTGAACCCGCGCCTGAAACAGGGGGTCACTCCAATCCACGCTGGAATGAGGCCAATCTTCCTGAGCGTAGGTTGCACCGACCAGTTGCACGATGCATACCGCAGATATACAAAATGTTTTGCTAGTCGAGTTCAACATTTTTCAATTTGCGTTGATTGTTAACGGTAAGCGAACGACTCGTTCGACTGGCTGTCCATCAACTGTTGGACGTGTGTATCTGATTCGAGGAATTGCATTTCTCACTAACTCTTCCAGCTCGACATAAGGATATTCAATACTATCGATAGACATAAGTAGCAGAGATCCATCCGACCTCAGTCTTACCGTTAGCTCAACGGAAAACTGACTAATCCCAATCCTGTTCATGAAATTCGCTGGCACGACTGGTTTGACGAGCATTACTGGTGTGCGATCCAATCCATTAGTTCCAAATCCAACGCCTTCCATACTGAATGTGAGATTCGTTCTTGCACCGATGTCGAACCCCCCTACACCGATGCCTAGCGCATTAGCCACGCCAAGATCAGTGCCAACTGCAACAGGTGTCAAAGCCACTGCATTAGGAATGGCAGCCAGGCTGAGGCCTCCCTGAGCCCCTCCCGCTGAGTCCGTATTCTGTTCTCTCTGTGGTGGAGGGGGTGGTGGTGGCGGGGCCAATTCCACCTCTCTTACTATCAATGAGTCTTCCGGTATTTCCCGAAGACTTTGCGACAACGGCAGAACAGCGAAGAGCAGTAGCACAATAAGCGACGTGTACAAATTAGTTCGGGTAAGCAGTCTTTTTGCAAGGGGCTGGTTGGCCACGGTAGTTTGCATTTTTTGATCAGTCACTTATCAGTCGTTGGCTGTAGCGATGTTGACAGAGCCAGCCCCAGCCAGCTTTGCCTCATCGATAACCCGTACCAACAAGTCCGCGTTTACTGTACGGTCCGCTTGAATGACAACTGGTAAGTCTTCTCTGGCCAGTAACCGCTCTACAAGTGGCCTGACGCCCGCAGTACCGATATTGCGCCCTCCATAAACAACCTGACCTCCCCCGGTGATCGCAATCATGACACTTTGTTTTTCAAGATCCTGCGCAGATATAGCTTGCGGCTTATTAATATCAACACCAGTCTCCTGTACAAAAGTTGTAGTCACAATGAAGAAAATCAATAAAATGAAAACGACATCGATTAGCGGTGAAATATTGATTTCATCGGTTGCACCATCTTCGTCCTGAAACAGAGTCTTTTTCATCTCAGATATTTTTTCAGCCAGTCCTGTTTTCCTGCTTCATCAATTCCGATTCGATTCGTCTAATTCGAGTATCAATGAGCATTAGAAGAAACAGCGCGGGAATAGCGATAACCAGCCCGGTTTCAGTTGTAATCATTGCTTCAGAAATTCCAGCGGCGATTCGTTCGAACATATCACTTCTGCTATCAGCCAGACCGGTGAATGTCGTTAACATGCCCATCACTGTTCCCAATAGTCCCAGTAGGGGCGCTGTAGTAGTCAACACCCTAAGCATTGAGAGACGCTCACGATAGAACAGCAATGGCCCCGCCCTGAACTCTGCTGCACCATTGTCCATCATCAATACTTCCAGGTTCTCGATATTCATGTACCTGTTTAAACCCATCAGTGTATCCAGCGCAATCCAGTAAATCGCGAACGCAAGTCCGGCGAGAGCAAGCATCAACACACCGCCTGACAAGGTGATGGAAACCAGCTCGCGAAAGAAGTCACTCATGGTCATTTTCCTGACCATTCACAGCCAGGCCATTGGAAAACATCAGAGCATATTTCTCCATGTCGCCCAGAATCGATTTGATTTGGCGACTCAAGAGTGCATGAATCAACAAGGCCGGGATAGCCACTATCAACCCGAATTCAGTGGTTACTAGCGCCTCAGATATACCTGATGACAGGACTCTTGCATCACCTGTACCAAACACCGATATCAGGTTGAATGTATTAATCATCCCGGTCACTGTTCCCAGCAAACCAAGAAGTGGCGCCACTGCCGCAGTAGTCGCAACAACAGGTAGAAGTTTGTTTAAGACGGGGCGCGCCTCGAGGATATTCTCGTACAGCACTTCCTCTACAAGTTCAGGCGATTCAGAACTGTGAGCCACGCCGGCAGCCAGCATTGGGCCCATGGGAGCTGGAATCTGCTGACTAAGTTCCGCTGCCTCACCGATTTTATCCTGCCGCACTTTCGCCAGAATAACTTTTACTGTTTCTGCACTTGGAAGTTTAAGACTGTAAATCTGAAAAGCTTTATAGATAGAAATACTTAGGGACAGCAGAGCAAAGAACAAGATTGGAATTATCCAGATTCCACCTCGAGCAATATGACTGAAGAGATTACCTTCATTGGCAACTATCTGGGCTACCCTGCCCTCGGTTACGTCCACAGGCAAACTAACTAACTCACCATTCGTCATGCTGCCGATATCATCCATTCTGTTATTGAAAGCGAGAATGCGAGGATTTAGTCCTTCCTCACCAGAAACGATTCCACCTGTTTCTCTGTCCCGGCTCTGAAAATAGACGAGTGGGCCAAAGCGAGTAAAAGTGCCGGCATTCAAACTACCGTCTTGAGAAACAATATTTCCAGTATATTGGCTACTTCCCAATGCGCCACGCACACGTTCCAGTCCTTGATCAACAACTTGTAGTTGCGCTTCCACGGCCGACTGCCCGAAATCTCCACCTTCCGCCTCCCTGTAGGCATCGAGTAATTCCGAGTACTGATTAAGTTCAGAGATGTCGATAGCGCTTCTGAAGCGCGATGCATATTCATCCAGTAGATTCAGAATATAGAGATTCTCATTCTCCCAGGCCTGGATGTTTGCACTCAGGTCATTCAGGCTAAGCTCCCGGCTATCTCTTATCGCCTGCAGCCGCGCAGCCTCCCGTCGCAGCTCTCTGATTTCGCTCTCCGCTGAATTGAGCGAAGCGACCAGAGGGACTTTTTCTGCAGCAATTTCTTCTCGCCTTGATGCGAGCTCAGCCAGGGACTGTTCAAGGTCAGATTGAACCGATTGCATAACTTCTTCGAGAGAAGCATCCTGAGAATAGGCAGTCACGGATAATAAAGTGAGCCCAAGGGCAATCAGCGATGTAGCAGAGAATGCAGTGCGCAATACAGGTTTTTTCATTAGCGCACCTGCAACGGTAATTCGACCAATTGCGGCGGTGTCCTTGATTCATAGACATCCATCGCTTCAGATACCGAACTCGCGAGTTCGTTATCTTCTTCCCATTCCCAACCCACATCACCTGGTATACCGACACCTGCTCTGGTGTCATTTCCGTTCACATAGAATGCACGGGAGAGACCCAGGTAAAGAACGCGCGCTTCCATTTCTTCATTAGCTGATATTGGAATAATTTCTGTTGCCAGCACCACACTGGAGTCAAAGGCCTCAACTTCTGCTAGCAAGCTGGCAACCAATTGCACTCGCTCACTCAAAGATGCCAGATTCGCCTGGTCATCAGCGCTCAATCGATTAAAGCGAGGCGCCAACTCTCTTTGTAAACTGTTTGGCAATCTTGGCTGTAGCACCAGCAACTGACGTTCATATTCTGCAATTCTTTCTTCCAGTACTCCCGATATGGCTTGATAAGCTGAGAGCTGTGTAACGAGTTCAGCACGCTCTTCGTCTGCCCTGGTGGCGGTTTCCTGCGCCAGTTCAATTTGATCGCTGAGTATTCTGCGTTCTGCTTCAAGAATACTTAGAAGGTCTTCGATAGAGGACTTCTCCTCTCGCCATTGTCTATTTTCCTGGGAAATCAGTTGCTCCGTGCGAACCCATTCTTCGACTACCGCCTTCGTCGCATCCAGTAGCTCGGCAGAAATCGCGGACGAGGAAAACATAAACAAGAGCGCTGCTATCGCATACTTCATGGGAAAGCATCTGATCTTCACAGTGTAAACTTTAAGTGATTGGCTTGCATCGCTTCTCATCCCTAACTACGCCTCGCAAAACCTGAAGGAATAATCATTTTTAAGTAAGAGCCTGGTGTTTCCTGTCCTGTCGCCTCTTGACGATGACAACCTGATTCAGAATTCGTTAACAACACTGAAACAATCTTTCTCTTAATTCAACACCTGGAGCATACACAACTATCAACTTTCATAGTCCATTTTAGGTTCGACGCATCTAAAATCATGTTGACAACACCAAAAATAATCACTATTTTCAAATTATGCGAATTTTTTCGCAGTTTGCGAAAATTCTAGCATAACCGATTTCAATTCCATAGAGATGACAATTTTTGAGCGATGCCGAAACTTAATAAACTGAGCCGCAGAGAGAGGGAAGTACTCGAGGTATTAATACGCCTGGAGGAAGCCAGCGCCAATGAAGTCCTGGAGCACATGCCGAATGCTCCGGGAAATTCTTCGGTGCGCACTCATTTAAAGAACCTGATGCTCAAAGGGCATGTCAAATCAAAAGAGCTGGGTCTGAAATATGTCTATTATCCAGCCCAGGATATCAATGAAGTATCCAGCTCCGCGCTAACAGAAGTAATCGATACCTTTTTCAAAGGTGAGCCAGCTCTCGCCATGAACCATCTGCTTAGCGGCAATCTGAATGAAATCACTGATGAAGACCTTGAAGAACTAGAGAAAATGATTAGGGACCACCGGGCCCAAATGTAAGAAGGGTCAGGCCGGGCAATTAGAGAAGAATAAATACTATGCCAATTGATCTTACAACGAGCCTCTCTGCTTCACTTTCAGCAATAGTGATGCTCATTGCACCAGCACTTGACCTGGTATTGAAGTCATCCATTGTCATTGGTTTGACTCTTCTCGCTGTTCGCCACATCAAAATAGCCAACAATCCAACATCCCGGCATTTCTTGTGGCTCAACGCACTGATCTGCGTAACGATAATGCCTCTGCTCGGTCCCTTAAGCTCAACTAATTCACAACATGAAGTTTCTAGTTCTGGGTTCGAACTGGTGACAGTTTCTGTAGCCGCCCCAACGGCGGAATATCATGTAGAGAACTTCATTACGCCAGCAGTTTCCAGTGGCTACTGGAGCACAGCCGTCGCCATCGGCTATTTGCTAATCTGTTCGATCTTGCTAACAAGGTTAACATTGGCTGCCCTGCAGATTTTTCGGATAGGCCGCCGAGCTGAATTAGTTTCTGATTTATTATTGGTCAAACAGATCAATGAGGTAAGAAAAGAACTCAGTATATCCAGGACTATACTGGTTAAATTTTCCGAGGAAATTTCCTCACCGGTATCATTCGGCTTGACCAGGCCATTAGTGATCTTTCCAGCGGTTGCTAAAAATTGGAACAGGGATACATTCAAGAGCGCACTTGTACATGAACTTTGTCATATCGGTCGTTTGGATTGGCTAAGTAGCACGGCAAGCCACCTGACTTGCGCTATCTTCTGGTTCAATCCATTTGCCTGGCAAGTCGCAAATAGGCTAAACATCGAAGCAGAGAGTGCCTGCGATCTGGCGGTTTTAAATCGCGGTATCGACAGCAATGACTACGCCCAAGATCTTCTGTTCATTGCAAGAAGTTGCAAGCACGCTACATCTCATCAACCACTGGCCCAACATGTCGTATCAGCGGAACTGCTGAAATCACGCATTGCCGAGTTACTCAGACACAAAACTCAATTATCTAACAGCTTTAGATATTCACGGACTGCATCGGTATTGTTTACATTGCCAATCGTAACAATACTCTGCGCTGGCAGTCTCCTTAGTGCGAAATCGATCGACTTTGCCGCACTCAACTTCCAACTTGATGAGCTCCAGCCTGTTAGTCCTATTTTGGAAATCAGGCCTGCTCGGCAATCGACCACGGTTTTCGAAAGTGACATCTGGTACGACAATAGCACCAAAGAACCGGAACTAGTTCGAAGTTCTGAGCTGACCGAACTTGAAAGCAGGGATCGAACCGGTATCAATGTTATGAACCCTACAGCTAGCGCATCCATTGAAACCACCCCGGCCAATAGTCCTCTGTTGAGTCGTGCTGAACTCGTTAACGAATTAGCTCTTGGCTATGTCGAACTCACTCCTGAAAATTCATCCAACTTGGGTGAACAGGTTCAGAATAGCCAGGATGGATCTCCTATCGAGCAAATTTATGCTGAGGTTCAAAGTTTCTCTCGAGCTGAATTAAGTGAGGAGATAGCAAGAGTCGAGGATGAGTACTACCAAACATTTAACCAAAACGAAGTTGATAGCTCCCTGCATGTTATATGTGGAACGTACAAACCTGCCGGAACCTTTATAGACGAGCGCTTTTGTGAACCTAGATTCATTATTGACGCCCGTAGTAACGCATACTCTGCTAGTGCAAGAGGGTATCTGCATCTGCGATCGAATTTCTCCTCACCCCTGGCTTTGATGAGTGAGACGGCACAGAAATTTGAAGAGCTTACGACAGCCATGAACCAGGCGCTAAATAGAGATGCGCGCTTCAGAGAACTACATTATTACCTTTCAGAATTAAAATCTCTGTACTGACCCCTGACAGGGCCCGCACCAATAATCTATTAATCTACATTCAGAACATCGGAGGGAGAAGTAATGATAAAACATATAACGAATATTATGATTTATTCATTGATTACTTCAAATTTCGCTGCTGCGCAATC
Organism: uncultured Pseudohongiella sp.; assembly: GCA_965227685.1. GTDB lineage: Bacteria > Pseudomonadota > Gammaproteobacteria > Pseudomonadales > Pseudohongiellaceae > UBA9145. The sequence continues at coordinate 2,582,253 of CBDDGA010000002.1, forward strand.
AAATCCAGAAGTTAATCAAGAACCAGAGGGGAAACTGGAGTCAAGCAAACCCTATGAAATTGTAATAACACCTACAATTTCCCGCACAAAACTACGTGAGCTAATTGCAGACGTTGAAGAAGACTTCTATGAAAAATTCAATGAGCTGAACATCGATGATAGCTACGACATAGTCTGTTACAAACACACGCCCACCATGTCACACATCTGGCGCCGGGTTTGTGAACCCTGGTTCATGCTGCAATCCCGCGGAGATATGGCATCTCAAGTCACCTTTCTACTCGGTCATGGTTCGCCTAGCGCCAACGAAAGTGCAATTGGCATGATGAAATCAGATCGACAACTCATCAGGGAAAAAAAGAGAAGCTATGAAGAACTTCAAATGCTTATGGAGGAGTTTAGTAGAAGTGATAGTGAATTTCGTCAGATCGGCGAAGTCCTCGCCGAATTGAAGTACCGATTCGAAAACTATGGCGATCTATAAAATTCAGAATATATGCAGTTAGGCGTGTTCCATGAAGATACTAAATAAACTTAAGGAGCAAGAGATGAAACTACAGTCCATATTCTCAATTACAGCATTAATCTTCTTACCATCTTCAATCCTTTTGGCTCAGGATGATTCAGCCAACGTCGAAAGTGCAAAACCCTATGAACTAGTTGTCACAGGCAAACCCACAAGAGCTAATCTACGGGCTCGAATTGAAAAGGCAGAGGAAGATTTCTTCGAGCTTTTCAGCGAGCTAAACGAAGACGATCAGTTTGATATGTACTGTTATAAGTACACGCCAACCATGACACACATTTCCAAACGGGCTTGCGAACCATTATTCATGCTGAAGTATAGAGCCCAACAAAGCTCCGACGCGCTTTCGGCAATGGTCGCTGGCGGAGGTGGCGGGGACATGAACTCGCTGGGCATGAAACTCGCTGGTGTATACCAAATGTCTGAACGGGAAATGCGAAGAAACCGAGAAGAATACTATGAAATTCTTGTGCAGAAGATGGAAGAACTGGCGGCCACTAATAAGGAATTAGGTCAGATAGCAAGCGTCATGGAGCAGCTAAAGTATCAGCTGGCCAACTACTAGGAAATTGATCCCGAGCATACGTTGTCAGCAAAAATGTAAAAGGTGAGGATGTGAAGATGAATCGTAGTATTAAATTTTCGTTATTGGTTTTGGCTATGCCATTGCAACTGCTTGCGCAAGACGAGATATCAAATTCTGCATCTGTTACCGAAGCGAGCAAGCCCTATGAAGTTGTGATTACGGGTAAACCTACGAGGGCATATCTGCGCTCCCTGATAGAAGAAGTAGAAGATGATTTCTTTGAACTTTACAGTGAACTTAACGAAGACGATAAATTTGACATGTACTGCTATAAGTACACACCCATCATGTCACATATATCGAAACGCGCCTGTGAACCCCTCTTTATGCTGAAGTTCAGATCACAAGAAAGTTCCAATGCACTTTCAGCAATGATAGCTGGTGGCGGTGGTGGAGATGCGAACTCGCTGGGCATGAAACTCGCTGGAGTTTACCTGATGACTGAAAAGGAAATGCGGAGAAACCAGGAAGATTACTACGAAATTCTGGTGCAAAAAATGGAAGAACTATCTGCAACAAATAGAGAGCTGGGAGAAATTGCCAGCGTAATGGAACAACTTAAATACAGACTGGCGAATTATTCTGATAACTGAGCGATGAGCATTTTTATATCTACTCAATTGATTGAATCACCTATTCATTAACATACCCGGGTTGAGACAGATAGCATGAAATACTTATTGAAAACCATATTGCTGATTATTTTTTCCTCTTCAACCTTGCTGGCACAAGATGAGCAGGAGGACTCTGGACCACTAGCTACCCCCGACAAGCCCTACGAAGTGGTAATTACAGGCAAACCAACGAAAGCCTATTACAGAGAGCTCATCCAGCAGGTTGAAGAGGATTTTTTTGCCAAGTTTAATGAACTGAATGAAGACGATGCTTACGACATGTATTGTTATAAGTACACGCCCACGATGTCTCATATACGAAAGAGAACCTGTGAACCTTTATTCATGATCAGGCAACGAGCAGCTGATGGTGCTGATATCGCGTTTGCATTTGGAGTAAGTGGTGTAATCTACGGTAGTAATGGTGCTATTGGTGGGCAAGTGAATGATTCTGAAGAAGTCAGAAGAAGCAACCGAGGCCGAGACTACGGAGTTCTGGTTAGAAAAATTGAGGAGCTGACCGCCACTAATCAGGAGCTAGGTGAGATAGCCAGCGTCATGGAGCAACTAAAATTCCGTCTGGAGAATTATTCTGAAGACTAGGCAGGAACGCCTCTGGTAGTTTGCGCAAGTATTATTTAATTCTATCTGGACGCTGGCAATTTTTGGGCTGCAGCAACTAATACGATTGAAGCAACAAGTTCGATGGTAGTCGGCACCATAGTTGCTGAGACGAACTCTCCGTTGAGCGCCGACAGACCCCTGGCAATTACCATCATCACTTCAATTGCAGCAACTGGCAAAAGCAATATTTCCTGCTGACGAACAATTGCAAATAAACAAACACCACCCATAGCCACATAGTGAGCTCCCATCATTGCGCGCACGGTACCTGCACCTTCGGGTGACGCTATACTTAGCGCCATGCCATTAGCAAAATCTTCTGGAGTGAACATGCCGGCTATTCCCAGCAACAGAAATAATCCACCAATGAGGTATACAGCAACCTTAAGAGCAGTAAGCATCGTTCTTCTCCTTCTATCTCTTTTTTATTAATTCGTGTTCATACAGCAATAATACTGCATAGGAAGCAGGCAAGTACGAGTATGTCCAATTTCTACCGAACTGGATTCAATCCAGCCTGGCTTTCCCTGCTGCTATCTGGGGAGCTAAGGCAGGCCACTTAGTAGCGGCCTGCCTTGCGAGTGACTGGATAGAATTACTAGTTCTGAAATCGCTCCTGATCGACATACTTCCAATCGACAGCGCCAAAAAACATTTCATCCCAACTCTGCAAACCCCAGGGAACGGAGCGGGCAGCATCTGGATTCATGGGATTCTGCTCTGAATTATCAAAAGCACCCACTGCTGTGAATTTAGTACCCGCAGGCACAAAACGCGGCTCATCCAGCGTATAAGCTAACTGCCAGTTATAGTTGTAATTGGCAATGTTCACCATCTCCTCAACAGTGCCATCAGGAAACGTTGCATAGAAGCGCATACGTTTACCGCGGAAATGCATATGAGGAGTGAAGCTAAAGACATAGGCATCATCATCAATAGTTATAGTTTGAGACATCTCATAGTCAGCATCATGAGGAGGAATGTTCTCCCAGGTAGGTGTGAAGTGGCAGGCACAAGCTCCACTCATGCGCTCCTGTGGCACAAAACCCTTTGGATAAAACCACACACCAATCCTGCTCTCATCGACAGTAGCCCGGCCGGTAGTCGTATAGTGCATTTGCATGGCGATGCGACTTCCGGCTTTAAGTAAACCGCCTGTGTTTGGTGGCTCTTCACGAGGAGATTGTCCGGGAATATAAGGTGCAATTCCTGGACGATCAGGATCGTCCCCACCCAGCAACGATCCTCCACGGGTCGCACCCGGCGGAATTATGCTGTGAAGGGTGTGATGCAGTACTGTGTGATCGCCCGGGATATATTGACTGGCTCTCACCCATCGATCTTCCTCAAGGTCGACGTCCACTACAACATTGTAATAGTCGAGCACCCCCGTAGCAGGAACTTCCTGGGGAGGGATATCGATTATCAGATCTGGTTCACCGAAAGCCCACTCCGTTTCCGGCCACACCAGCTGTGTCAGAGGGTCTGTCGAGCCATCCTGAGGGGACCCTGCTTCTATCCAATGAACCAGTTTCTGGGCGTCGACGTCAGACAACACCATATCATTTTCGAAATTACCTATATGTGGATCAATTTGTCCGGGGGGCATACGCTTGGTCATAAGCACTTCTCTGATCATCGGTGACCAACCAAGAATCATTGCGTAACTATCCATGGCAAATGGCGCGATTCCACCTTCGCGATGACAGGCAGCACAGTTCTTTTCGATAATTGGAGCGATGTCATTTACATAGGAAGGTAAATCTTGCTGATGAGCGACTGCTGATGAATAGAGGACCCTGCTTCCTTTACTTATTGTTGCTGCCTGAGGGATCTCTGCATTATTCGCAATGGCAGAAAGTGCATTCTCTAACTCATCTCCGATTGAGCCACGATAAACAACAGTGAATTGCTCAGGATCATATAGCAATACTTCTCCTGTACGCTGAATCTCCAATGCCTCAGAAATAAGCTGCGCGTCATCCATCAGCACCGGGATAGTCACGTTCAGGCGGTCCATCTCAGCCTGCACTTCCTCTCTATTGTGCTTACCCATAGGGTTGATCTGGAAGAATTGAATTTCTTTGTCCGCGTATTCCCGGGCAAGATTGGCAAACTCAGGCAAAGCGCGCTCTACTGTTGCATCACCGTTTGCCTGAACCAACAGCGCAATAGCCTTGTTATTGTCATACCAGCTCATGTGATGGAAATAGCCTGCCTGATCCAACAGGGCAAAATCCCCTACTCTCTCCTGAGCAAAAGCGCCTGTGACTGCCAGGCTCAATAGACCTGTTACAAAAAAATGCCTGCCTAGATTTATCATTATTAGTCCCCGCAAGATTCTCATCGCTCTCGCCATTATGGATTGGCGATCCTGAAAGCACCAGAACTAGTATACGAAGCAGAGACAGGTGGGTATATTCACAGGATTAATCGAGGCTCCCTGACCTACACCTATTGACCAACGCATACAGGAGTACGCAATGTACAATCGATCTAAGCTTCTTCTAGGTTTAGGTTTTCTGCTCGCCATCAACATAGCACTGGCACAGCAGACTGAATCTGGCATACCTCTTGATGCAGAGTGGAAAAGAACCGTCTACGAATTCGTGCAGGAAAATCAACAACACACAGCATGGGGTCTCGAGCACAGCGAGCGGGATTATTTGCTGGCGAAAGAACTTGGCGAGCAGGAAGATCTCGAGCTGGATCTGGACGTGCTCTTCGCCGCCGCATTTCTGCATGACATGGGAGCCTTCGCGCCTTTCTCTGCGCGAGGCAGCGATCATTCCCAGGTAGCGGCTGATTCAATGGCCGAAGTTTTGGAACCCGCAGGCTTCCCAATGGAGAAACTGCCCCTGGTCCAGGGTGCTGCGCTTGCACATATGTATTACTCCCCTGTTCCAGATGAACCTCATGCGCAGGTGTTGCATGACGCCGACACTCTTAACTTTCTTGGTGTGATTGGTATTACCCGTATTATTTCGCTCACAACTCGAGAAGGACTGGCTCAGGATTTACCAGCTGCTGTCTCCACATTAGACAATATGAGCCAGCAACTGCCAGGCACACTAATCCTGGACTCATCCAAAAGAATGGGCGAACTAAGATCGAATGAAATGAACGCATTTATCAATTCACTTCGCGCCCAAAGCGCAAATGGTGCAGCACTATAAAGGAAACAGTCTTTACTATTTATGAATTGGAAAACTGAAACAGATGAAATTGAGCGGCGCAGAGAACTGGCGCTCGAGCAAGGCGGGACCGACGCGATCGCAAAACAACATGCGAAGGGCAAACTTACAATTCGAGAGCGCATAAACAAACTATTGGACCCGAATAGCTTTGAAGAAGTAGGTCCGGCGGCGGGCGCTGCCATTCATGACGAGAACGGCGAGCTGACAGGATTGGACCCGGCCAATTTCGTACTTGGTTTTGGCAAACTTGAGGGCCGTCGAATTGTGGTTGGCGGGGAAGACTTCACCATGCGAGGCGGCTCACCCTCCCCAGCTGGTCTTCGCAAGAGTGTTTATGCTGAAGAACTAGCACTTCAATATAAATTGCCCCTGGTGCGGCTGCATGAAGGATCCGGGGGAAGTGTGGGCGGCACCGGAGGCAAAGGACCTAATCTGCCGGCCCCGGTAAATGCACCAGCGAGATTTCGCTCCGTTGCCCGGGCAATGGCAACCGTACCTGTTGCCACTGCAGCAATGGGTGCCGTCGCAGGCTTACCCGCAGGGCGACTTGTAGCTTCTCACTTCTCTGTAATGTCGAAACAAACTGCCCAGATACTCACAGCAGGTCCTGCAGTTGTGGAACGGGCCATGGGAGAGAAGAAAACCAAGGAAGAGTTAGGTGGCTGGAAAGTCCATACCAAGAACGGCACTGTAGACAACGGTGCAGAAGATGAAGATGCCTGCCTCGCAGAAATTCGACAATTCCTTTCCTACATGCCGGCAAATATTGAAGAGTTAGCACCAGTAATTACATGTGACGATTCGGTTGATCGTATAGATGAATCCTTACTAGGCATTGTTCCCCGGGATCGAAGACAAGCATTTGAGATGCGCCGCATCATTCGCTCGGTATTCGATGAAGGTAGCTTCTTCGAAGTCGGTGCAGGTTATGGTCGTTCTCAAATTACCGGGCTCGCACGACTCAATGGTCAACCTGTCGGAGTATGGGCAAATAACTGTAAATTTCTCGCAGGGTCGATGACGGCAGATGGTGCTCAGAAAGTGCGGCGTTTTATGGAACTCTGCGAAACATTTAGCTTACCCATAGTCAGTCTGGTTGATGAACCCGGATTTATGATCGGCAGCCAGGCGGAGCGGGAGGCTACTATCAGACATGGCACGGCCGCCGTGCTTACAGCAGCAATGACCACAGTTCCCTGGGCTTCAGTGATGATTCGCCGATCATTCGGCGTTGCTCAGGCCGCCCATTATGGCCCAGAAGGTTTTGTGCTTGCATGGCCATCAGCTGAAAGCGGACCGCTTCCGGTAGAGGGCGGAGTCGCTGTTGCGTTTCAAAGAGAGATCGCAGCAGCGCCTGACCCGGAGGCAAGAAGAAAAGAACTGGAAGAAGAGTTAGCCGCCAAACAGTCTCCATTCCCCAGATCGGAAGCTTTTGCCGTACATGATTTGATTGATCCAAGACAAACTCGTCCGGAACTATGTCGCTGGGTAGATCGCATACAGCCACTTCTTCCATCTTTGCTTGGACCAGCAGGTTTTTCGGTAAGGCCCTAGCGACCAGAAAATACTAAACAGAGACTTAACAAAATGACAAAAATCGAACTGGAAACCGGAGGCTCGGTTTGGAAGATGCTCGTCAAAGAAGGCGATCAGGTAGAAGCAGGCGATACTTTGTTCATTCTTGAAGTGATGAAAATGGAAGTACCTTACGAGGCTCCAGTTGCTGGCAAAGTTTCAGCAGTTTACATCGCTGAAGGAGACACGGTAGAGGAAGATCAACTTGCGGCGGAGATTGAGAGTCAAGCTTAACTCATAGGACCGCCGCCAGGCGCAGCTAGTCACGCAGAAGTGATTGCATGTGCAGTAGAACGAGAATCAGATATCTCTTGCTAAACAAACCACGACCGACCGCTTTCGCGAACCGCTGTAGGGGTAACGACCATGCATCACTCGATGATTATCTACCAGGGCAACGTCTCCATCCTGCCATTCCAAAGGTAATACATACTCCGCTGCAATCCTGGCAATCTCAACAAGAGCTTCCTCTGGAATAGGTTCAGCATTTCCAAACGTCAGGGGCTTTTCCTGTTCTTCGCCTACAGGTTTCCAACCCAGATGGGCGGCTAGAACCTGGTTATAGAAAGACTCGCTGCCATCAGGAAGTTGTTTAACTGCTGGCATTACCGGCGTAGTAGTAATTAGAGAACCATCTTCCTCCCAGCGCCAGGAGTAGCCCAGGGTTTTGAGCCTCTCTTCAGCTTCCTGCAGAGTATTCACGCTCAATGTGCTCGCCCAGCTGCGCCCCTGACCTGAATCAACATCCGCCTCCGCTGGCATTTGAATTTTGTATTTGAGACCAAGCCTGGCAAATTGCTCTGCCCATTGTGGGTGTCTCTGCTTAAAGGATGCATATAGCCAATCAGATCGGCAAACAGGTGTGGCACCGCCCTCTTCAGCCGCACTAAGGCAGCAAAAGAATATTTTTTCTGGCGACAATGGCGTTTGAGCCATCTCGTGATGCAGAAAAATTTCAACATCAGGAGGCGCTTCGTTCGCCGTAAAAACCCGGGGCGTGAAATTTATTCTCACCGCATTAGACAGAGACTCAGCGTAGGTAAAGTCCCCATATCCGAACGCGGCGCTGAAAGCATCGAAGTCTTCTGGATTACTGATGGGGAACCCGCGAAACAGCACAGTACCTGTAGTCTCCAGCTGCCGCTTCAAAATGTTGGCTTCTGAAGCTACCCAGCCCAGGACATCAGATATATTGGTGATGTTCGCCTGGTTTTCAACTATTTGAGGGAAACTTGAATCAGTCATAGATTGGATGGAATGTATTGAACGCTAATTCGCAAAAAATTCCCGGATCGTTGTAGCGACGATTGCGATTTAATCCAGCAATGTCAGACATGTCATCTTTGGAAAGATTGATATCAGCCGCCGCCAGATTTTCCGCCATGCGATCCGGGTTCGTGCTCTTCACGACAACTGAAGTGCCGCGTTGAACTCCCCAACTCAAAAGAACCTGAGCCGGTGTAGAGCCTATCCTTTCAGCAATACGTTTTACAACGGGTTGCTCGAGAATCGACTCATCTTCAGCCGCCATTTCCAGTTCCACATAAGAGAGGGAACCCAATGGCGAAAACGCTGTAACTTCCAGACCATAGTGTTTCGCCAGACGAATCAGTTTCTCCTGACTCAAGTATGGATGGGCTTCCACCTGCAAAACTTCTGGCTGGATGTTGCTGTAATTCATCAGATCGTGAAGCAAGCTGCTATTGTAATTGCACACTCCAATATGTTTCGCGAAACCTTTTTCTTTTAACGATTCCATGGCTTGCCAGGTTTCACTAAGAGGCACTTTTGCCAGCTTCATTCCTTGATCGACTTTGTCAGGGTCGTAAAACCATTCTGGCGGATAGCGTTTCTCAAAAGGCACATATTCAAGCGCAATTGGAAAATGAATGAGATAGAGGTCAAGATAATCCAGCCCAAGATCATTCAGGCTTCGTTCGATAGCTGCGGGCACGTGCTCCGCAGAGTGGTAGGTGTTCCATAGTTTGGATGTGATCCACAGCTCATCGCGAGTGCAAAGGCCTTCAGTGATTGCACGCTGTATACCACGACCTACTTCAACCTCATTACCATAGTCACAAGCAGCATCGAAGTGACGATACCCACAACGAATAGCTTCGACCACAGTTTCTTCGCAACTCTCCGGAGCTATCTTCCATAGACCGAACCCAATGGCGGGCATATCTTTTACTGATTCGTAAGGCATAGGTTTTTACACTGAAGTTTGATTATTTATGAATTCATCTATGTTTACTGTCTGGCCCGACTCAATTGACCGCTGGGCAGCCATACCTATGAGCACTGAATTTAGGCCGTCCTGACTATTTACAGCAGGAGGTTTATTTTCCCGAATCGCATCCATGAATTCTCGATGCTCCAAAAAGCTGGAGCCATGATGCAATCCTTCATGTTTTACCCGGGAGTCCATCACAATGGGTATGGCTTTTCCGGAATTGCGCTCTCGTTTACTAATGAAGAGCTCATCGCCAGGGACTGTGGTTTCCAGTTTTCCAGCGTCACCGGTAACAGCAATCATCTGCTCATACTTTGAACCTTCGGCAAACATGCACAAATCCAGCATTGCTCGTGCGCCGCCGTCATATTCTACGACGACATAAGCATTATCCAGTATATCAGGCACTTCGCCGTCATAGACTTCATCCAGATGATTGACGGACTGAGCACCGGAAGCCATCACCCTTATCGGCTTACGAGCGATTACCAGATTCATGAGATCGAAAAAATGGCAGCACTTCTCAACAAGTGTGCCACCGGTATTTCGATTGAAGCGATTCCAGTCATTCACTTTCTTCAGGAAAGGAAACCGATGCTCCTGAATGGAACACATCTTCACCTCGCCAATCTCAGATAAGTGCTGCAATAGTGCGCTGGTGGTAGGCATGTATCGATACTCAAGCCCCACCCAGACAATACCCCTGTGGACGCTGGCTGACTGATGAAGTTCCTGTGCGTCTGCCAGTGTAGTGCACATAGGTTTTTCCAGCATAACGTGCTTGTCAGTCTGAAACACATCACGCATCACTTCGATGTGGGTATAGTTAGGGGAAGCTACTACTACAGCTTCGATACTGTCATCTTGTAGCAGCTCCCGATAATCCTCAAAAACCCTAGGTGCAAATCGATCTCCACAGGCTTCCAGAGCCCATCTTCGTGGTTCCGCGTTAGGGTCAGCAATCGCCACTATGTTCGCATCATCCATCGCCGCCAGGTTGCGAATGTGCTCGCAACCCATCATGCCTGTACCGATAATCCCATATCGAATCGTCATGCCTTCCTCTCCTAAGGAATAAGCTCTGCTGCTGGCAAGAAAATCGGCATTAAAGCACAAATGGGCGAATCGCTGTGTGAATTCTTTGCTCCAGAAGCTTTCTCCCTTTATTCTGCATTGAGAACATTTAAGCAAGGAATCTATGTATGGCTGCGAACCTGAATGGAAATCGAACAACTCTCGTAAGAGGCAAAGACAGAGCTCATTACGAACAGTCAGATGTTTATGATGTACTCGATGCCGGGTTTCTTTGCCATGTGGGTTATGTCGTGAATGGTGAAGCCCGGGTATTGCCGACTGCGTACGTGCGCATCGGTGATTCCGTCTATTTACATGGACATCTTAAGAATCAGATGATGAATTCACTTCTGGATGGACAGATAACAAGTGTCTGTGTCACCCATCTAGATGGTCTCGTATTAGCAAGATCTGGATTTCACCACTCGGTGAACTATCGCTCCGTAACACTTTTTGGAAAAGCTGAAAAAGTGAGTGACGACGAGAAGGAGGATCTATTAGACAAGCTGGTAAACCACCTTGTGCCCAATCGCGCACCCGAACTTCGCAAACATACTCCCCAGGAACTCAACGCGACGTTGGTGATCAGGATTCCCATTGAAGAAGCTGCAGCCAAGGTTAGAACAGGTCCGCCTATCGATGCGGACAAGGACTATGAAACTGACATCTGGGCTGGCGTTATAAATGTTCAGACCGAGCTGAAAGACATTGAGCGTTGCCCACGACTAGATAAGACTATCGAAACACCTGAACACATTTCTCAGTTTATGAGACAACCAAACCTCTTCGAATAATATTGATCACATGGCCATCATCAGAAGAACATTAAAGTGGCTACTCTTCTCAGTTATTGTCATTGCTCTGGGCATGACTGCGTTCTTCGCTTACATGCGCTTGCATGATGGCCCAGTTGAATTCGTTCCTGGCTTTACTATCAGTACTGGTGGTCCTTTCCGGTCAGGTGAGCTTCGGCCTTCACCCACAGACTGGACTTTTCTAAGGGATCGGGAAGAAATTGAGATGGAAACTCTCAATCTGGGCACTACTAAAACAATCTGGACCATGGTGGTGGACGGCAGACTATTTGTAGCCAGTGGCCGTAGACAAACCTGGATTGGTCAGTTGTGGAAGCAATGGCCGCAAAGACTGGATGAGGATGATCGAATTATCCTGCGGGTAGACAATGACCTGTACGAGCAGCGTCTGGTCCCTATAGTAGAAGGTGACATTATCTTGCCGATACTGGAGGAATCCTGGCGTAAATACGGTCGTGGCGCCAGACCGACTTCCGATGCAGCAGTAATACGGGAATTTATTTGGCTATTTGAAATTTTACCGCGAGAATAGCCCTCTTACTTTGCAAATATCAGTCTCCGACCAACGGATTGTCAGTCTTAAGATGACAAAATAGCTTTTCAGAATTAAATTTAGTGCGCATTAACAACGGAGCATTAAAATGAAAAAAGAAATCGTTCTGCTTGGGCTCTTTGCAATCTTGGCCCCATTTCAAGGATATACACAGGATTGCGCGCCGGATGGAGACACGCAGTTCGTCTGTGGGCCAGTAAGCCCAGAAGATCTCGTTCATGTGCCCGATACAGATTGGGTTGTGGCTGCCGGTATGGAGGACGATGGCTATCTCTACTTCGTAAATACTCAATCTCTTGATTCAGAGAGTGTCTATCCCGTTTCCAACCCAAATCACCAATGGGATCGTCAGCGCTATGGTGCTTGTCCCGGACCGGAAACATCGGGATTCAGGCCTCACGGTTTGCATTTGATTCCAGGCGATCGGAATATCCATGAGTTATTGGTAGTTCGTCATGGCGCTCGCGAATCCATCGAAGTATTCAGTGTTGATGCATCACAACCCACACCCGGCATTGCCTGGCTTGGCTGTGTAGTTGCGCCCGATGGCGTTGTGTTCAATTCCGTTGCCGCTACCCCCGAAGGTGGCATGGTAGCCACTCATTTCCAATTGCCATCTGGAGTCGTCTACGAATGGGAGCCCGGTGGCGAATGGGACATGGTCCCGGGCAGCGAAACTTCTGGTCCGAATGGCATTGAAATCTCACCCGACGGCAATTGGTTATACATTGGCGGCTGGGGCACCCGCTCTCTGATTAAACTCTCCAGAGGACAGGCAGAAGTTACGGTGGAAACCGTTGAGGTCGCTCATCACATCGATAACGTTCGCTGGGCTGAAGATGGATCGCTTCTGGCTGCCGGGCACATCGGTCCGGAGTTCTCCTCAATCGGCTCCTGTCTTGCACAACTTCAGTGTGAGGGCGTGCGCTCTCGAGTGACGCGTATTGATATTGACGATATGTCCACCCAGCAAATCGTCGACTATCCATCTAATGATGACTTCATCCTTGGTACTGTCGCCATCGAAGTAAACGATGAAATCTGGGTTGGCGGTATTGCCGGCGCTGATCGTATTGCAAGATTCGCGAACCCCTGATTCAGAAACTTAAGTAACTCTTCCAACTGATCGAAAAACAGGAGTAGAACAATGTCCAACAAAGAAAGACGTACCGTTCCTGTCGAAGCTATTCAAATCTACAACGACTACATTCACGGAGAAATCAGTCGTCGCAAATTTTTAAACGGAATTAAGAAGTTTGCGGTAGCTGGTGTGAGTGCAGCAACAATTGTAGAAGCACTGATGCCAAACTATGCCATGGGACAACAGATTCGGCGTGATGACGAGCGCATTACTGCCAGCTACGAAACGATTCCTTCACCTGATGGTCATGGCTATATACGTGGCTATCTGGTGCGACCTTACAGTGCCGACAGCCGAAGTGAGACTTCCGCAAGTTTACCAGGCATCATAGTTGTTCACGAAAATCGGGGGCTAAATCCCCATACCGAAGACGTGGCACGCCGTTTTGCGCTATCAAATTTCATGGCATTTGCACCGGATGTATTAACTTCTGTAGGCGGTTATCCTGGCGACGACTATCAGGGAGGGCAATTGTTTCGGCAATTAGACCCGGAACGAAGGTTTCAGGATATAGTCGCCAGTGCTATGTGGCTAAAGAATCGCGAAGACTGCACCGGCCGAATCGGTATAACAGGTTTCTGTTACGGCGGTAGTGTCTCCAATCGAATGGCCGTTGAACTGGGCAGTGATTTAGCTGCCGCTGTACCATTTTATGGCGGCGGCGCACCAGCGGCTGATGTGCCCAATATTCGGGCGGCAGTTATGGTTCAACATGGAGAATTGGATACCCGTTTGGTTCAGGCATGGCCAGAATACGAAGCTGCCCTGCAGGCAAACAACGTTACTTACGAAGGGCACATTTACCCGAATTCACTCCATGGTTTCTTCAATGACGCAACACCAGAGCGCTACAACGATGCGGCTGCGACTCTGGCCTGGCAGCGCACACTGAGCTGGTTTAACCAGCATGTACGAGCTTAGTCATCGGCTAAAAAAAGCCCAGAGTAAGAATACATTTCTGTATTCTTACTCTGCGTTAGCTACTAGTTTGTTGTAATCGCGAATTCGAACTCACCCTGCTGAGGAGAAACTTCATTTCTGTAACTCGCTTTCCAACGCACGACGTAACTACCTGGGCTAAGGTCAGCACCGACTGACATCATCAAATCATCAGCACCCATATTGTGCATGCCGGTTAGAGGAATCGTCTGATCAGGACTTCCCTGGGGATGAAGGATTACCGTGCTGTTACTAACTTCTGGCAATCGATCAAAATACAATCTCAGAAATTGAGGTGACTGGGAAATTTCTGCGCCTGCCTGCGGTTCCGAACGCAGTAATTCTCCCAGCCCCATACCAGCAATTTGCGCCCTCTGCACAAATTGAGCGAAAGAATCTTCATCCGCATCTTCGTGCCACTCGTATTCCACACTACTCGCAAGCTGTCGCGCCACATCAATACCATGTGTCCTGGCAACCAGACCCAGCGCCATATCCGTACCAGCTGAGACCCCGGACGAGGTAAACATCTTGCCACTCTCAACCCAACGCGCATCTACTACCCAATCCACTTCTTTACTTTGTTGCTCTGAGAGAAAGAAGAATCGCTTATTGGCAGTTGCTCGATGACCATTAAGCACGCCTGCCTTGGCAAGCAGGGCTGAACCTGTACAAACTGACGTGGTGAATTCTGTCGTTTCGTTTACTACTTCCAGGTAATCCAGAAATGTCTGATTCTCTAATTGTTGTCTTGATCCAGTGCCACCTGGCACCATTATGATATCCAGTTGTGGTGCCGTTTCAAATGAATGAGTTGCAATAGTCGCCACACCCTGGGCCGACATAACCGGACCGGCTTCTTCAGCTATCATCACGATTTTATAGTCAGGAACGTAGGCCCACATTTCCAAGGGACCATACACATCCAACACTTCGAATCCAGGATATAGAATAATACCCAGTGTTTTTCGAGAGTCGTTTACTGAAACAAGTTGTACAGACGTGGTATCTGCGGAAACTGATCCACCAGCAATTGATAAAATTACAAAACAACAGCTGGCTACCAAACGCGACAGCGTTTTATTGCAGTGGTAAAAATTGAACATAGCAACCCCCAAGCATTTACTTGCTACTGAACTGCCAGTAACTGTAGTGAATACAGCCGGGCACCGTCTATGTGACACAGTGACGCATGGTGGCGAATTGTCGCAGCCACAAAACTGTTTAAAACCTGAATAAAGTTCTTATTGTTTGAGCCGAATGGCGAAAGGAATGGGTGATGTAAGGGAAGGGAGTTGGCCAGAGTAATATTCAGTAACCCGATATTACTCTGACCCAGACTATGTTGAAGGCAGCGATTTAGAAAATAGCGACCAGGCAACCTTTTGAGTCAGGCACTTCCTGCATATCAATTGTATCGCCAGCTAGCACAGTATTCAGAGCATCTTTGAGATACTCGTCATGGGCTTCATTACGCTGAGTTTCATAACCCAGCTGATCATTAATCGGGCCACGGAACAAAACTTCCTGTGTTTTAGGATCGATAACAAACACTTCAGCCGTGCGCTCAACACCCAGTGCTTTAGCCAATACCTGTCCTTCATCCTTCATGATTGGAAAATCAATTCCAAACTCGGTAGCTTCGCGACCTATGCGCTTAAGATCATCCTGGATATTGGCGTTGAACATAAGAAATTCAACGTTCTTGTCCTGGTACAAATCCCTTACTTCCCGATACTGAGGCAAGGCAATACGTGCAATTGGACAACCAACACCTTGCACATACATCACTATAAAATCTCGATCACGATACTGATCCAGTGTGTGAGTTAGACCATTCTGGTCCTGCAATTCGAAATCAGGCAACGACTTCAACCAGTCGTCAGATGCACTGACTACAGAGCAAGCCAATATCGCTGCACAGACAATAACTTTTCTTAACATCTGAATTACCTCTTTATCAATTCTCGGCTATATAGGTGATATAGCCGGTAAACATTTCTTCCCAACTCTCCAGCCCCCACTTAACTTCTTCTCTTGGATCGGGGTTGAAGGGATTCGACAATGAATTATCAAATGCACCCACTACATGCATGGTGGTGCCGGCTTCTATAACTCGAGGCTCGTCAAACCAGTAGTGTGGCTGCCAGCCGTAGTTGTAGGCTGGAATGCTGAATACCGTTTCCTTGTTTCCGTCTGGCTGCTGCAGAGCAAACTTCATATGTTTGCCGCGATAGTTCATGCGCGCCCTGACTGCTAATAACTTCACTTGCCCATCGAACGTATAGTCAGCTGCAATAGGATGTTCCGGGTCACCAGGCGCAATCGTAAATCGGCTCGAAATGGAACGAGTCAGGATCTCATGCTCTGGCGGTGTGTCCGCAAAATACAATCCAACGCTGGTGTTATCATCAATCTCCAGACCATTGGTAACGTAATGGAATTGCATGGCCAGCTTGTGACCAGCTGGTATCTTCACGCCAGTATTTTCGGGGAATACAGTTGCCGGATTCTCTCCTGGAATAAAACTGCCGAGAAACCGTCGAACGGTAGAATTCTCATGCTTTTCTGGACCCCAGAAGTCTTCGTCAGGACCGACAACAAACGTCATCAGGTGATGCAGTATGCGTTCATCGCCCGGCGCGTATTGAAATGCACGCACCCACATGTCTTCTTCGAAAGGTAATTCCACTTCCAGATATTCGTAATCCAGAATACCCACAGCTGGGACGACATTGGTCGGTGCTTCAACCAGAAAATCCGGTTCTCCCAGTTGCCACTCGTGCTCTTCATAAATCGGAATCTCTTCCAGCGGATCGATCTCCCCTTCTCCCCGGGGACCACCAGCTTCCATCCAATGGAGAAATTTTTGACGATCTTCAGCAGATATCTCATGGGCGTTTGGAGAATCATCGAAACCTGGGTCTACCTGCATAGGAGGCATTCGTTTGTTCAACAACACTTCTCTAACCATTGGTGACCAGCCCAACAGAGACAGGTAGCTATCAAATGCAAAAGGTCCTGCTCCACCCCAGCGATGACAGATTGCACAATTCTTCTCAATCATAGGGGCAATCTCAGTGGTGTAATCTGGCGGGTTTTCCTTATGCTGCGTGAGAGCCGCATATTCGATAGGGCAACCTGGTACATCTGCGGTCAAAGTGTCAGTGACCTCGTCATTCTCAACAGCCAGCAAACCTGCTTCCAGCTCCGCAGTTACACCGCCTCTATAATAAAGGGACATGCGCTCCGGATTGAAAACCAACACTTCACCGGCTTGAGTAATTCCCAGGCTTTCTGACACTAATTGCATCTCATCGCCAAGCACCGGGAACGGCATGGACCATTGTTGTCGCTTGTCACGAGGTGTATCGCTAATATCCAGCGCCAGGAATTCGAAACTATTTCCGAATCGATCTTGAAGCCGGGCAAATTTTTCCACCGAGTCTCGCGCTGCAGTACAGGAAGCATCGTACGCCATCATTACCACAGCGTCGCGGTGCTGATATCGGCTTAGCTGGTGAAACCGGCCTTCTTCATCAAGCAAAGCGAAATCCCCAACACGCTCAGCGGCAATACTGACACCGCTGGCCACGACTAAAACTGCCGCTATCGCGAGAACTACTCGATGCATATGAAGATTGGAGATTTTAGGAAACATGCAATCAGATCGCCCGTTACTGAGTCATTGGATTAGGACTAACGTGCGGATTTTCAACCTGCTCTCTGGTCCAGTTGCGATCAGGACGAGTCAACCCACCACGAGCTGGTCCACCTGCATTGTAGATACCACCCCGTAATACATAGAGCAGGTAATCTGATTCGTCACTGAGATTAGAATTTTTGTCTGTGTAGTCGGCGACTACCTGTTCAATAGCAGCCATACGATCTTCGACTTCCGGATGAGCCAGCATGTCACCTATGACTACTTTAAGTAGCTCCAGATTATCCAGAATGTAGGCAGCGTCCGGATGAAAGGTATAGAAGTTAGGCGCAATGACAGGATTAGTTGGAATATCGCTGGGCAGAGAAACAAAACTACCATGGAGGCGGGTTATTTTTTCGCCGTATAGATTCAGTAATTTTTGGATATCTTCGTCACGGGATTCTGCATCGTTCGATGTAACCAACACTTCTAACAATGCAATTTTTAACCACTGCGAAGCCCAGGTTAATCCACTAAGCTGAGGAAAACCTGCTTTGTAGGCGTAGGCGTAATCGTGATCAGACAATAATTCATCAGACTTCGGTTTATTGGCTACCGAGTGACCTTGGTCAGAAAGGTAGGCTTGCACAGCCAGAGATACAGCTTCTTCTTTGTCTTCGTAAACCGGATTCAGATATATCTCGATAAGCTGTTCTACGAATTCGCGGCCTCTCTGAAGAGTATCTACAGCTACCGGGGGCAGGTTACCGACATCTGCTAAAGCGTTTCGTACTTTCTCTGCATTGTGATTCTCTCTAATCACGCCGAGGAGGCCTGGTGTAACTCTGCTTTCAAATACGCGATGAGGCCCTAACATAGCGGAGTGATCTCCCGCCGAATGATAGTGAGAGCCCTCGGCCTCTTCCAATTCTTGCAGAGTTTCCAACAAAACACGCTTACCGATAGCAGACGTTGGTGATTCGTTCGTCAGGGTTATCTCTTCGTACGCGCGAGCCTGTACAACATCGTGGGCCAGCAGCAGTTGTTGCAGTTCGGGGTAATTCTTTGCGAGCACCGTGTCGCCGTTCGCGAGCACCGCATGCGAGAAACTGAGTAGAAGAATCAATCCGGAGAGTTTCTCCAGGCTGATAGTAATTATTGAAGCAACGGAAGTTTTCATTGCGATCATCCAATCAAAGTCTGCAGTGAGCAGGCTGGTGATTTACAGGTAGTGAATTATAAGCGAGCTCTGGCTTCTTGCTCGCTGCGACATAATGCCTCAGAGGACAATTTTACAGTTGTTAGGAATAGGAAAAACTAACATTTTCAGTGCGTTACATCCATCAGAACGCCATTGCAGGTTACTCAAAATTACATATTGCTACATTTTGTGGCCCAGGTTTCAGGCATTAAAACGGATTTCTCTTCAATCGGTGCGGCCGTTCGATTTTCGGATGCGGCAATTTGTCATCTTGTTCACCAGCGTTCCTGAACATACCTTAGTAACTATTAGTGACGAGCCTGATTTCTTCAAGGAGCAATGTAGTGAAAACATTCAGTAAATTCTTGCTGACAGCATCTATCTTATTTATGACTGCCTGTGCTGGTAGCTCTAACACAACTCCTCTGCTTAGCGCTGAACCAGGAATAGATTCAACCCAGACTCGTGCACCGCGTACTCTGCGCCTTTATTACTCGGCCTTGCCTGATGTGTCTCAAAGCAGTCTGCGCCTGGTTGGTCCAGATGGGGATCTGGCATTACGGGGACTGCATACGATGGCAGCTGATGATCTGATGATTGAGATCATGGATACGGTCACACCAGGAACCTACACGGTTATGTGGGAAACAGTTGTAGAAGGAGACCCTTCCCAGCACGCGGGAAGTTTTGAATTCAGCTACGCGCCTTAACCGTCTTCAATAAAATCCGGAATCCCATGCAAATTAATACTGACGGATATTCTCGGGAAGAACTTCAGCATGCAGTCGACGCCTACAGCGACAGCTTTCGTGAATCTGTCCCCCTGGGATTACTTACGGCGGCAGCCAGAGAATTTCGCTCAAGTGAGTTGATGTCAATTTTATTAGATCGTGTTAACGCAAATCGGCCGATTGAGAACTGGGACAGATTCAGTGACGGCTTCCTCTCAAGACAAACCTAGGTACGAAACGGATCGGTCACCGCGCGCAGGAATCAATATCTACTCAGCATTTTTGTAATCATCCCAGGCGCCACCATAGATTTTCTTTGACTCAGTCTTGGCAGCTTCGACAATTTCCTGCTCAAGCTGATTATCCGATTTGGTGAGCTCACGAATGACTTTGTAAAAATCATGCCCGGTATACTGATTGCCTGAGATTTTGCCTTTATTCAGACCTAGAGATCCTGCTATTCCCATGACATGATCATGGTGGGCATCAATAGGAAAACTGGCTTTAATCTTTGTCTTAGCTTCATGCAGAGCACGCAGGTGTAATTGCAACTCGATTTTTACAGGTTTTCCAGTTATCTGAGTTGTCTCCACGATGAAGATAACATCCCGATAGTTCAGATTCTCTTCCAGCTTTGCCTGCTTTACATCAAATCGATTCTTTTCTTCAACGATTGTATGAGTGCTCATACCCTTAATGGTTTCCTGAGCAACTCCGATTTGCTCAACATTTTCAAAAATAAAGCTGGCGCGAATTACGTCTTTTATACGAGCGATGTCGCCACCGTACTTGTCTTCTTCCTTGGCTTTCATTCGCTGGTAGTTTTTCAGTGGCGCCGCATGTACCTCACTATTGGTTTGGGCAGCGATGTTATCCAGAAAGGCATTGAACTTTTCTGACTGCATATGCTGAACTTCGATACCTTCAGCGAGTTTCTGGGTTTTTGATCCTCTTGAGAGAATACTAATTCGATGATCTATTAATGGCAGTGCGAGGGTTTGACTAATCTCATCATCACTTGCACCTTTTTCGCGCATGGTTTCCTCAACCCTTGCGATCAGCAAGGCTTTCTTTGCCTCATACCCCTCTACCCCACTTAAATCGACACCACCTAATGTGGCGTAGATTTCTTTCTGATGCGGAGCTGGCCCACTGGGAGCATCGCCTTGCAATTGAGCCACTTTCGCCTGTAATGGCGAATTGTTATTCATTGTCTCGATCTTGCGATGAGTATCGGCGTCAGCCTGGCCACTATAGATCCGCGTGCCCGAAGGAAGCTTCTCTGACGAAACATCTTCGTTGGTCAGTGAGCGCTGGTCGCGATCGGACTCTGAGTTTGCTCGATCTTTCATACAAGTGTTTTGTAAATTAGTGAACCCCTAAAATAGGGGCATTGAAGTTTGTAGAATATTAACTGCTTCAAAATTCTTTTATTTCGGCGAACCGCGGCATACGCGACTTTTGAAAGCAGCGACATAATTAAATAGCGTCGTGATCTATTTATCGCTCGAATCCATGATAATTCTACAATTTTTGCTACTACTACTTTATTCTCTTCCCCTGAATCATGTAGGAGAAAATCATGAAAGTTTGGTTAATTCGCCTTAGCGTAATGCTGTGCCTGTCTTTATCGATCACGCTGAACGCCCAGCAGGTAGAAAGAGCAACTCCATTCTACGCTGACAATATTTCTTACGATCCCGATATTCCACGGCCAGAGTCGATCATAGGGCACCCTCTCGGTCATCGCATTGCCAGGAATGACTTATTAGTACGGTACATGCGGACTATCGCCGAACTATCTCCCCGTGTCACAGTTGAGGACATTGCATACACCCACGAAGGTCGTCCCATTCTGGGTCTGACCATCACCAGTCCCGAAAACCATATGCGCATCGATGAAATCAGGGATGCACATATCGCGCTCAGCGATCCAGACAGTGAACAAGAAGTTAGTGAAGATATGCCGGTGATTACCTGGCTTAACTATGGCGTGCACGGTGCCGAAGTAAGCTCGACGGATTCTTCAATGGCAGTGGTTTATCACCTGGCAGCCGCGCAGGGCTCGGATATCGAAGAGACGCTGGAAAACAGTGTCATTATTCTTATCGCAGTATTCAACCCGGACGGTAACAGCCGGATGTCAGCCTGGAATCACATGAATGGTGGCTACGTTCCCGTTTCCGATCCGGAGCACAGACTACACAACACGTTCTGGCCTGGTGGACGCACTAACCACTACTGGTTTGATTTGAACAGACAGTGGCTAATCATCCAGCATCCAGAGCCCAGAGGATGGGTTGCCAAATTTCACGAGTGGCGCCCAAACATAACTGTTGATTATCACGAGATGGGATCAGCCAGCACATACTACTTTCATCCGGGTGCGCCTGAACGCACTTTCCCCTACATACCCGCGCGATCCATGGAGCTGTTGGACCAGGTATCTGATCGTCCACGTTCATGGTTAGACAGTGAACAAAGGCTGTATTTTCACGAGGAAGGTTTCGACAACTACTATATTGGTAAAGGTTCTACTTACCCCCACATGCATGCCAGCATGGGTATGTTGTTCGAACAGGCAAGTTCAGTTGGCCTCATCGATACACCCCACGGTGTACTTTCTTTTCAGGACAATATCCGCACACAGTACCGCACCTCTCTGGAAATGATTCGTGCAGGACTGGAAATGAAAGTGGAATTACTTCAGTACCAGCGGGACTTTTCCAGACAAACCGCCGAAATGGCCACGGAAGACGATATCAAGGCTTATGTTTTTTCTTCACCAGGTGATGATGCCCGCGCCTATCACGCCATTGATATTCTGAACCGACATCAGATTGAAGTTAAACGTTTGGCTGAAGATATCGAGATCGATGGCATACTTTATCCTGCTGCAGATTCCTATGTTGTAGAAACCGGTCAGGCGCAATATCGGATGATAAAAGCCCTGTTCGAACTAATCACTGAGTTTGAGGACGAAACCTTTTACGATGTCTCTGCCTGGACCTTACCTCTGGCATTTGACTTCGACTTTTCAGCTCTGTCCGCGAGAGACATTCGTGGCGACGTGGTTGGCGAAACCTTTGACGCAGAGTTTCCGGTAGCATCAGAACCGGCCAGGGCGTCTTATGCCTATCTGTTCGATTGGTCGAATTACTATGCTCCAAGAGCGCTGTATCGATTGCTTGAAGCGGGTTTACTTCCCAAAGTCGCAACCCAACCTATAACTATTTCCAGCAATGGCACCACTGTCGACCTGCCTGCCGGCGCGATCCTTGTGCCGTTGGGCTGGCAAGGCGGGGATTTAAGTGACGATGAGATTCATACCCTTATGGGACAAATCGCAGAAGAAGATGGAATTGAAGTCCATGCAGTAGACTCAGGTCACACTCCTCAGGCAGGTATGGATTTGGGTAGCCGCAACTTTGCCAGTATCCCGCTGCCTAAAGTACTCCTGTTAGTTGGTGAAGGAATCGCATCCTATGATGCCGGGGAAGTCTGGCATCAACTCGACGCTCGCATGGGCATCCCAGTGCACATGGTAAACAAACGCGATCTCTCCGGTCTCGATCTGCACAACTACACGCATGTGGTTCTGGTAGGTGGAAATCACAATGACCTGGAATCTCAGAAGGATGAGATTGACGATTGGATTCGAGGTGGCGGAACCCTGGTTGGTATAAGACAAGGCGCCAGCTGGGCATACGACAATGTGCTCTATGAGAATTCCATGGACAATTCGTCTGGTGACGATTCAGAATCTGAACGATTTGACTATGCCGACAAAGATGATATCGAAGCTCAGGACATAATTGGGGGTGCTATTTTCGCCGGTGATCTGGATACCACGCACCCAATAGGTTTCGGCATCTCAAATCGCAGTATAGCCAGCCAGCGTAATACTTTGATTGCTTTTGATCCGCCAGAAAATCCCTGGGCAACACTGGTCGAAATTCCAGAGAATGCACTGTTGTCCGGATTCGCTTCAGCAGAAAATCAGGAAGAGCTGGCTGGCAAGGCCATGGCAATCGCTGAAAGACACGGTAGAGGTAGCGTAATACTGTTTGCCGACAATCCGAATTTCAGGGCCTATTTTTTCGGCACCAACAAATTATTTACCAATAGTCTGTTTTTCTCATTGGCTTTCAACAGACCCAGATAAAAATGCAGGGCAGTTCCAGAAACTGAATTCTGGAACTGGCCTTTATTAACTAAACCAGAATTGCGTTGCCTTATCCTCGGCTAAGCACACCGCAGTAAGACATGATACCGGTGTCATTCAATCGCGTGTAGCAATACTCAAAATTGCTCTCTCCGGCGAACCAGAGTTGACCATGCCCCTCCGTTGAATCGATAAAAAGTGCCGTATTGCCATTGGACCGAATCGAACCCCAGACATGTATGCCTTCATCATCGCTACTCATGTTGGATGTTCGGGTAGTGCCGATGAACACCTCACTGTCCTGAAAGGTAATATTCAATTCCAGATCGAGATCGCCAATGATGGCACCACCTGCCGCCAGACGATCCCGTTCCAGACCGCCTGACTGAACCGTCCGCACATGACCGGACCATACACCTGTCATATCCGGATAAGACTGAGCATTAAATACAGTGGTTGGTGATAAGATGTTGTAAACCATGAAGAACACGACAGTAGCTGTCGCTGTGACGCCTCCGACTTTCAGGTCGCCAGGCAGATTTTGCCAAGTAATCATTTCATACCCCCTATAGACAAGAATCACAGGTTGGGTACTACAGGACTGCGCCCAAAGTTACTTACACTGCTATTGTAGTGGATGCCAGGTAGGCGGGCGATAGAAATAGCACCAATCTAACGGAAGGGACCACCTGGAAGCCTTTAAAAAAGTTAGCGACTGTAGGAATATGGGCTCATTATTCTCTAATAACAGAGGCGACAAAAAATTGAAAATTCTGAAAATTTCAAGCCAGGTAATTGGTTTTATTGTACTGATTTTCGTGGTGGCGCTGGTAACGTTACGATTCCAGTATAGCAATGCCGATGGCCCCTCTATTCTCTTTCCTGGTGGAGAGATGACATCCGGCGAACTGCATTCCGGCCCTGAACCAGACTGGAGTTTTACAGACGATATCTTCACTATCGATTTGCAGTTAAATGATCCAATGGCTTCGCGCCGAATTTTTATTATTGAGAGCGACGGCAAGATTTACGTGGTATCAGGGTATATGCGTTCTTTCCTGGGTCGAATCTGGAAAGAATGGGCATTCGAAGCCGATGCAGGAAACAACGAGGGAGTCTTGCGTGTGAATGGCGTCCGCTATCCTCGCAGACTGGTGCGCATTGAAGAAGGTGATGCACTGAATGGAGTTGCGGCCAAGTTAGCCACTAAATATGGTGGAGCACCTGCGCCAGCTTCAGCCGAAGTGATTCGCAATACGAGAGCCAGCTTTGAGTCTGGCGACACCTGGGTATTTGAGTTGCAGCCCCGTTAAGCACAGGAGAAATTAAACATGACTCTGAGAAACTACTTAATCCTTTGTGCAGCCGGTTCATTAGTCACTGTGCTTGCAATGATGTTAATACCAGGCGTAGCGGATACATTCGAAAGCGTATTGCTGCTATTCCTGTCCACTAACGCGAATTAAAACATCTCTGGTGCAGCGCGGAACTCCGGCGCTGCACCACTTCAACTCTGACTCTTCATGCATCTCTGGCCAATGGTTCGTTTGTGGCTGGTTCATAAGGCGTATCGAGTTTTAATTTAAATTCGCGCTGGACCAATAGAAAGCTAACTATTCCTTGTACAGCTACCGCGAATACCGATACATACCAGACATCGTCAACTTCAAAATCTGGCTGATAGCGAACCCAAAGCGCAATGGGTATAAAAACTAACAAGCGAATACCTGAACTAATCATGGCCGGCCTTGTATTTCCTAACCCCTGGAACACCCCGGAAGCCGTAAACACAAATCCCTGGGCTACGAAATTCCAGGAAATAAATTGAAGAAAGACTGAGCCAACGGCCACCACCTCGGCATCACTGGAAAAAAAACGCACGAGATAGTCCGCACGCCACTGCAATAAGACTGTGGTAATGACCATCACGATCGTGCAAAGAACGATGCCTTTGTTCCAGGTTTCCCTGACGCGGTCATGCTTATCAGCCCCAAAGTTCTGGCCAACGATTGGACCAACAGCGAAGGCAATAGCCATCGTTGGCATAAAGATCGACTGCATTATGCGACCACCGATACTGAATCCTGCCTGAGCGACGGCACCAAAGTCCTGGATCAACCAATAGACTGCAGAGAAATAAACAAACATCAGCAGCATCTCACCACCAGCAGGCAAACCAATATCCAGCATTTTCCACCAGATATCGAATCGCGGTTTCCATTGCCTGGTGTTGAAAGAAACGTACTTCTCTAATTTGAAGAAATAGAGCGTTAACAGAAACAGCCCTACAGCAATAGAAATCGTGCTCGCCAGGGCAGCACCCAACACTCCCAATGCCGGCCCCGGTCCCCAGCCTGCGATGAGAATCGGTGCAAGTATTGTATTAAGAATAACTGTGAGCACCTGAACCATCATGGCCGGTTTGACGATTCCAGTTGCTCGCAGCGAAGACGCCATAGCTACCATTGGAAACTGCAGTGCCATTCCTGGAAGGAACCAGGTAATGAAGATCATACCCTCACTGAATGCGTCCGGATCTGACAGAATGCTGGCCAGATAGATGCGCGACAAAAGATAACCAGCAACCTGAGTTATCAAAGCAAACAAGGCTGAAATCACAAGCGTCTGGTTAAAAATAAGATTGGCCTCTCCCTGTTCTTTTCGTCCAACAGCTTGTGAGATCAATGCAACCGCGCTTACACCCAGCACCTGAGTAAGTGCCATAATCATAAAGAACAGCGTCCCGGCCGTCCCTACTCCAGCCATCGAGTGTTCACCAAGAGCAGCAACGAAATACAGGTCAACGAGCAGGTAGAGGGTCTGGAATATCATTCCAGCAGCCACCGGGATAGCCATTGCCAGGATATTTTTGGTTGTAGAACCCTGGGTAAGATCTTTCATACACATCTCCGATTGTGTTCTTGAGAGACAAACTCAAAAACGACGGACCACAGATCGTGTGCTTGATCTGCGTTATTGCGAGGTAATGGTGGTCAGCCGGATTTGAAGGAGCGCAAGCTTAGCATCTTTTGCCATGCCTGGGTGAAAAATATTTAAATAAATCAAATACTTATCTATCGACTGAGGTTCGATTATAACGCAACATTTGAAGCCAGAAATCGAACCTGAAAATCATTCGTTTGATCGATTTTTGGATTCAGCGAAGTCTAAGGCTCAGCAGATTGTTCAGCCACCCGTGCTCCCCGCAATATATTCACCATCCCATAGTTGCCTTCATGACACGCGTACTCATACACCTGCCCGGCCACTTTATACATTGGTATGAGACCAACTATCTTGTCAGTAAATGTAGAAAAATCTTCGACGGTAAAGTGATAGTCGATTCTGTCGTCGGCTATCCGCGTGAATCTCTCTACGAGTAGTTTATTTTCAGAACTGCCAAATACCGAAAAAGTATTCGTCAGCCCATTGAAGTTCCGAGTTTCCACAACCAGACTGTCACCGTCCCAATAGCCTCTTGAATCTCCGGTCCAGAATCCGATCTCGCCAGAAATATGAGGACGACCATCCATAGGCACTATGCGCGCATCATGGATCATCTCCGAAATGATCACCACGTGGTCTTTGTTCTGAACGATCTGTAAGTTGTTATTGTAAAAGCTTGGGCTTACAGGTGGCCCCGCATTAAAGCCAATAATGCATCGATCAGATAGCGGTCGGTCTTCCGGACCATCAGTGCCAAAAGTCACACCCAAGGCTGCACGAACCGGTCTCTGCGGGAGCTGCCCCATAGGTACTCGATGGGCAGTCTCTGCAAGCTCAGGTAACCTGCCATTCTCGGGATAGATGATATGAGATGTAAGTCTCGCTCGGCCTAAACCGGCGCTCTCAATCCAGAAGTCGTTGTAAGCCTCATCTACTCCGGTACCAGGAATTGCGGCGTCCGATGCTGCGTCTCTGGCAGCGGATCTGGACTGCATTTCAGCAATCTCTTCCTCAGTCAGATACTGACGATTCCCATATTGGCTCGGTCGCTGCATGGGCGTATTGGAGGAAAAATTCCAAACACCTTGCAGATCGGGTAATCCCCACTCTGTTTTTGGTACCACATAGTTTTCTGCCCCCAGTCCAAGACCTGGAACCAGAACAAATAAGAGTATCCCGAATACGTCGAGTATGCGTTTCATTTCCCACTCTTCTGAATAGATGGATTGGCCTAAGATTAACTGCCTGATTTATAACTGGCAATGGAGAAGCCTGTATACCCTGTCAATTCCAATAGCTAGCCATTCTTGTTAGTGTTTTATCAATCAATCTGCATTGTCACACGACTGACTTTAACCAGGCATCACCAACCTTAATGACCCTGCTTCTGTTTGAACAACAAGTCCTTATAAACGGAAACTGGTTGGACGCCGATCTCAGACGCGATGATTGAAGTAGGCAACCCTTCCAAAAGCAGTGTTGGACCGCTAACTAATCGAAGACTACTGTTTTGTGGCCATGGATCAGAATGCGATCTTCGAGATGATTACGAAGTGCCCGAGCCAGAACTGCTTTTTCAACATCCCTGCCTAACCTGACCAGATCCTCTTTAGTGTGACTATGCCGAACTCTGATCACGTCCTGCTCGATAATGGGACCCTCATCCAGGTCGCCTGTCACGTAATGACTGGTAGCGCCTACCAATTTAACACCACGCTCGTAGGCTTTCTGGTAGGGATTGGCACCTATAAAGGAAGGAAGAAAGCTGTGGTGGATGTTGATCATTCGCCCCATGTATTTTTCGCACATATCGGATGGAATAATCTGCATGTAGCGAGCCAGTACAATGGTTTCTGCTTCTTGCTCGTCGATGAGTCTAGTTAATTCTTCGAAATGGGGCCGTTTATTGTTTTTGTCTACAGGTACATGGATAAAGGGAATACCATGCCACTCAACCATTGAGCGTAGATTTTCGTGGTTGGATATGACGGAACTGATGGTGCAATCCAGCTCCTCGCTATGCCAGCGATGAAGTATGTCTGCCAGGCAGTGTGAGGCATGGCTCGCCAGGAGAACGACTTTATGTTTCTCAGTTGTATCGCGCAGAAACCAATCCATAGAGTAGCTGCCCGCCACAAAGGAAAAGTCATTGCGGAAATCATCGAGGCTGACAGAGAGCGAATCTGCTTTAATTTCATTGCGCATGAAGAATTGTCCGGTTTCAGAATCTGCAAAATAACTCGATTCCAATAACCATCCTTCGCGCTCTGTGATGAACTGGCTGACCGCTGACACAATGCCCACCTGGTCCGGGCAGGACGTGACCAGCCTCAAGACCCCATCCCTAGTACTCATCTATTGCTTGTCCTCTTAATTTCCCTGGCATCCTGATCAGAGCCTAATGCTATTCCTTTATAGAATAGGCAAATTTT
Organism: uncultured Pseudohongiella sp.; assembly: GCA_965227685.1. GTDB lineage: Bacteria > Pseudomonadota > Gammaproteobacteria > Pseudomonadales > Pseudohongiellaceae > UBA9145. The sequence goes on from CBDDGA010000002.1 coordinate 2,611,251, forward strand.
CCATAATTCCAACACATCTCAATTGGAAGCTCCAGCCGGGCCCCGGAATTCAGCCAGGGTGGGTGTAATTACTGGGTTGAGAAAGTGAAATGCCACAAACTGTATTAATTTCTTGACAGCCAATTGAGGCGACCCATTAGGAATTAAAACCTAATTACCAATCGGTCTAGTATTAACCCCACCTTGCGAGAATTCCTCTACTAGACTTTTTTTTGGTTGCGCTGAGCAAATAGATTCGCGTCTCGATTCTGAGGTATTTGCCGAAACAACGCGCAGTTTACCTTTAATGTTTCAGAGGATTCACAATGAAGAACATCCTTTTCGCTTCTCTACTATTAATCGCGCCACTTGCCTCAGCTAAAGATGTAAATCTCGTACCAGGCGATGATTCTCTCTATACCCAGATTTGTATCGCAGCGGTGGATTCCGATGCAGCGGTTAATGCGAAACTTCAAGATCATGGATTAGATCAGACTGACATCCGAGATCTTAGCTGTAATGGTCTATCACTGAGTCGATTCGCGGCCAAGCACCGCAGCGCTGCGTACGACACACCAGTAAGAGTCTTTGCTTTCCAGGGTGCTGAAAGTACAAACGAGACTAATCTTTGCATCGCTGCTGCCACATCGAATGAAGCATACACTCAGGTGAAGAGTGAAATGTTTTCAACCACGAGTCGTTACGTACTCAATTCAATACAGTGCAACGAGATGCCACTTCGGGTTTTTGCCAGGAAATATGGCAACGCCGAATTCCGCATCTAGAGGTTTTGTATACAATTCAGCTCTGCTGAATTGTGGCAATCCAAAGGGCATTCCTGCAAAGGTATGCCCTTTTTTGTTTCATCATGATTCTTTGTTTCAAAAGCCATGGTCCCGGCAGGCGCAGACTACGACTATTTTCGATACACTAATAGACATCTGAACCAATAATCAGCCTCGGTGTCTGCATAAATCATGACCACTACGATCAATCATTTTATTAACGGTGAAATACGCTCCGGAAACAGTGGCAATTGCTGCCCCGTATACAACCCCGCAAGTGGGGAACAATCAGGCACAGTAGCTCTGGCTAGCCCGGAAGAAGTGAATTTTGCAGTAGAGGCAGCAAAAGCCGCTTTCCCCGAATGGTCTGAAACAACACCGCTGAACCGGGCGCGTATTCTGTTCAGGTTTAAAGACCTGGTCGAAGCCAATAGAGACAAGTTGGCAGCAATGATCACTGCAGAACATGGCAAGGTTCTCAGTGATGCCGATGGAGAACTAACCAGAGGACTGGAGGTAGTTGAGTTCGCCTGTGGCATTCCCCATTTGTTGAAGGGTGAGCATTCGGTCAATGTCGGCCGCGGTGTCGACTCCTGGTCAGAAATGCAAGCTCTGGGTGTGGTGGCGGGCATTACACCTTTCAATTTCCCCGTTATGGTTCCCATGTGGATGTTCCCCATTGCTATAGCCTGCGGCAACACCTTTGTTTTGAAACCTTCAGAGAGGGATCCTTCTCCTTCGCTCTATATTGCCCAGTTGCTCAAACAGGCTGGCTTGCCTGATGGCGTATTCAATGTTGTAAATGGCGACAAAGTGGCCGTTGACTGCTTGCTGGAACATAGTGACGTTGAAGCCGTTAGCTTTGTTGGATCGACACCAATCGCCCAATACATCTACAGCAAAGCCAGCGAACATGGAAAACGTGTGCAGGCATTGGGGGGCGCAAAGAATCACATGCTCATCATGCCGGACGCAGATATGGATCAGGCCACCGATGCCCTTATAGGTGCTGCTTACGGTTCTGCCGGAGAGCGCTGCATGGCTATTTCTGTAGCAGTATGCGTTGGCGACGCGACAGCAGACGAGCTGGTTGAAAAACTTGCCCCCAGGGTCCGAGGCCTGAAAGTGAAACCAGGAACTGAAGCGGATGCCGAGATGGGTCCACTGGTTACCCGGCAACATCTCGACAAGGTAATTTCCTACATCGATCTGGGTGTAGAAGAAGGCGCCGATCTGGTAGTTGATGGCAGAGGTTTTGAAGTGGCGGGAAGCGAAAGCGGCTTCTTTTTGGGGGGCTGTTTATTCGACAGGGTCACTGAGTCGATGCGCATTTACCAGGAAGAAATATTCGGTCCAGTTCTGTGTGTGGTGAGAGTGCCGGATTTTGAGTCAGGCTGCGCATTGATTAATGTTCACGAGTATGGAAACGGCACTACGATTTTTACCCGGGATGGGAATGCAGCCAGAGAATTCACCCACTCCATTCAAGTAGGCATGGTCGGTGTAAATGTTCCAATTCCTGTACCAATGGCATTCCACAGCTTTGGCGGCTGGAAACGTTCTCTGTTCGGTCCGCTCCACGTACATGGACCTGACGGTGTTCGATTCAATACCAGAATGAAAACGATGACAGCGCGCTGGCCTGAGGGAATCGGGCAAGGCAGTGAATTTTCAATGCCAACTATGAAGTAGCGCCCATCCATCCCTGACAGGCGCTCGATTCAATTAGTGTGTGCTAACACCCAGGCGGCTGGGGTCTACTGCTTTAAACTGATAGCCGTGTTCCAACGCTATGTGTTCGTTGGTTACCACACCATTCCAAACGTTTAGTCCTTCCAGTAAGTGCTCGTTAGTTTGCAGCGCCTTGACCACACCCTGGTTTGCCAGCTGAATCACAAATGGCAAGGTGGCATGGTTTAACGCAATCGCAGAAGTCTTGGCCACAGCACCTGGCATATTCGCAACACAGTAATGAACTACCTCGTCAACCAGGTAGGTGGGTTCGGCGTGAGTAGTTGCTTTCGAGGTTTCGAAACAACCTCCCTGATCGATGGCAACGTCTACAACAACAGAGCCTGGCTTCATTCGACGAATGTGCTCGGCAGTGACCAGCTTCGGTGCAGCGGCACCCGGTATCAGAACGGCACCGATAACGAGGTCTGCCTGCAAGGCAAAGTTCTCTATGGCTTCCTGGGTGGAGTAAATCGTCTGAATTCGATTGCCATATATCTCATCCAGATGGCGCAATGTATCCAGTGATTTATCAATTACTGTCACATTGGCTTCCATACCGACAGCCATCTTCAGAGCGCTACTGCCTACAACACCACCGCCCAGTATCAGAACACTTGCTGATTCAACTCCGGGCACACCACCCAACAACATGCCTGCGCCGCCTTTGGATTTTTCCAGACACATAGCACCTGCCTGTACGGACATTCGACCCGCTACTTCAGACATAGGTGCCAGCAAAGGCAGGCGTCCATTTTTATCAGTGACTGTTTCGTAAGCGATGCAAGTTGCATGGCTTTGAACCAGATCTTCGGTCTGCGCCAAATCAGGGGCCAGATGGAGATAGGTAAACAGAGTCTGGTCGTGGCGCAGTCGCTTACGTTCTTCCGCCTGGGGTTCTTTAACCTTGACGATCATTTCAGATTCACCAAAGATTTCTTCAGCTGTATTCAGGATTGTCGCGCCTACATTTATGTAAGCCTCATCAGAAAATCCGCTTCCGACTCCCGCATTAGTTTCGATAAGCACCTCGTGACCTTCTGCGACCAACTCACGCACAGCGGCCGGAATCAGCCCTACCCGATACTCATGATTCTTAATCTCTTTTGGAACTCCTATCTTCATATTTAACCCCAGGAAAAATCGTAGATATTTCGGGCAATTATAATTATCTTGAAATAGGGTATCTCACTTTTATATCCCCTTTTTGGCAGATATTTATTATCTTAGATATGATTTAATAGATTTATTCTCTTTAAAAGTGAGTACTTATAGATGATTTCACTGGACAAAAAGGATCGGCAAATTTTGCAGGAATTACAGGCAAATGCCCGCATTACCAATGTGGAATTAGCCAGAAAAGTGAACCTGAGCGCGACCCCTTGCGCTGAACGCGTGCGCAATCTCGAAGCAAAGGGCTATATCTCCGGCTACCACGCTCGCCTCAATCCTGCCCTGCTGGGCGCTGAACTCCTGGTGTTCGTGGAAATAAACCTCACCCGGACCTCACCCGAAGCATTTGCCAATTTCTCCCGGGATGCACAGAAACTGCCCCAGGTACTGGAATGCCATCTGGTCTCGGGCAATTTCGATTACCTGATCAAGGCCCGGGTTGCCGATATGGCTGCCTATCGACGCCTGCTTGGGGAGACACTTCTGACTCTGCCGGGAGTTGATGCGTCCCGTACATACGTCGTCATGGAAGACGTTAAGGAAACCTATGAATTAGTATTCTGATGCAAACAAGCCCAAAGCTTATGCGAGATGTTAATCTACAGGTTGCCAGGATCGCCCAACAATTAAACACCCCGAAGATTCGGTTGGCCAGGGAGAAAGCCGTTGCAGGAAAATACAAACAATAAGGCGACGATTGACATCATCCTTGAAGAACATCTGGACAGGCAAGGCGCCCTGTTGCCAATTCTCCATGACATCCAGAAAGCAATTGGTTACATCCCCGAAGACTGTGTTCCCCAAATTGCATCAGCCCTGAATCTTTCAAGAGCAGAAGTGCATGGTGTAATTAGCTTCTATCATTTCTTCCGGTCTGCACCACCGGGAAAACATGTGGTGCAAATTTGCCGGGCTGAATCCTGTCAGGCCATGGGAAGCCGACAATTGGAAGCTCATGCACGGACAGTGCTGAATACAGATTTCAATCAAACCTCAGCTGACGGTCAATTTACTTTGCAGCCAGTTTACTGCCTTGGCAATTGCGCCTGTTCTCCTTCTGTACGGGTTGGTGATTCCATTCATAGTCATATGAATCCTGATAAATTCGACGTTCTGGTTGATGAACTCATGACCGAACCATTACAAATCGCTGATTGAACTCACTGAGCTGAAGAGTCAAATGACAAGCGAAATAAAAATCTTCGTCCCCAGAGATACAAGTGCCTGCGCACTTGGCTCAGATGCCATTGCTGATCAGGTAGAGCGTTCAATTCAGGAATCGAACCTGCCACTGCAGCTGGTGCGTAATGGTTCCCGCGGGCTCTACTGGTTGGAACCCATGATTGAATTTGAAGCAGACAACCATCGTTTTGCGTTCGGTCCTGTGGATTCCAGTACCCTGACACAAATTCTTCAAGCTCATCCCTGGGAATTGGATGAGCAGGAACGCTCTAATCTTTCCAGCTATCTCGGGCCAACTGAGGAAATTTCTTATCTTAAGAATCAGCAGCGTCTGTGTTTCTCCCGGGTTGGCGTGATCGATCCGCTATCTCTGGAAAGCTATCAACAGCACTGTGGAATGCTTGGTTTAAAAGAAGCGTTAAAACTATCGCCAAATGAAATTGTCGAAGCAGTTACTCAGTCGGGCCTGCGTGGCCGAGGTGGTGCCGCCTTTCCAGCAGGCATCAAATGGAAAACCGTGCTCGACACAGATTCCGAACAAAAATTCATTGTCTGCAACGCTGATGAAGGGGATTCTGGCACTTATTCTGATCGCATGCTGATGGAAAGCGATCCCTATTGTTTGATAGAAGGAATGCTGATCGCTGGCCTCGCAGTAGGTTCCAACGCGGGCTACATATATTTACGAGAAGAATATCCTCTTGCTGCCAAAATTTTTCAGCAAGCAATCAACAATGCCTATGAAGCCAACATACTTGGCGAAAACATCTGTAACAGCAACAAAAGCTTTCACCTCGAACTTCGACTCGCTGCCGGGGCATACATTTGCGGCGAAGAGACTTCTCTGCTGGAAAGTCTGGAAGGCAAACGCGGTGAAGTCAGGCCGAAACCACCACTTCCTGCAATCCAGGGTTTATTCGATAAGCCAACAGTCATCAATAATGTAATTACTTTTGCTTCAGTGCCGGGCATTCTGGCAAATGGTGCAGCGACATATGAGAGCTTTGGTGTTGGACGCTCCAAAGGCACCCTGCCTTTTCAATTGGCGGGCAACGTGAGGCAAGCCGGTTTGGTAGAGCTTGCTTTTGGAAAGACCCTCAGAGAATTGATTGAAGAATTTGGTGGCGGGACACGAACAGGCAAACCCATAAAAGCTGTTCAGGTGGGTGGTCCTCTGGGCGCTTATCTGGCACCCGATCAATTAGACACCGTGCTCGACTACGAAGCCTTCGCAGAAATCGGGGCGATGCTTGGACACGGCGGTATTGTGGTCTTTGATGAGGATACTGACATGGCAGAGCAGGCCCGTTTCGCCATGGAGTTCTGCGCCATAGAGTCATGTGGTAAATGTACGCCCTGCCGTATTGGTTCCGTCCGCGGCATGGAAACCATCGATAAAATATTGGCTGGGGACGACAGCCACGCAAATAAAGAGCTGCTGCGGGATCTTTGTGAGACAATGAAAGAGGGTTCGCTGTGCGCCATGGGAGGACTCACTCCCTACCCCGTACTCAGTGCTCTGGACCAATTTGAAGAAGACTTTGACCGGCAGCAAGACGTATAGGACGAATACTTAGTCATGCTAAAGATCTACGACCCATCATCAGCAACCGCACTGCATCCACTTGATGCAGAACGGGACTATGGAACACCGGCGGCGAAACCGGGCGCTGAGGTCGTTATGGTCAATCTGGAAATCGATGGTCAACAAGTCTCTGTACCGGAAGGTACTAGCATCATGCGCGCCGCATCCTTATTGGATATAAAAGTTCCCCGCCTCTGCGCAACCGATTCTTTACAGGCATTCGGCTCCTGCCGTATGTGTTTGGTGCAAATCGAAGGAAGAAAAGGTTATCCCGCTTCTTGCACAACCACTGTAGAAGAAGGAATGTGTGTTCATACACAAACAGACGCTGTCGCCAAATTGCGGCGCAATGTGATGGAGCTCTATATATCCGATCACCCGTTGGACTGCTTGACCTGTTCAGCTAACGGTGATTGTCAGTTGCAGGACACAGCGGGCGAAGTGGGACTACGGCAGGTTCGCTACGGCTACGAAGGTGAGAATCACCTGCAAGAAGAAACAGATTCCAGCAACCCTTATTTTAGCTTCGACCCAAGCAAGTGCATTGTCTGTTCCCGATGCGTACGTGCCTGTTCAGAGGTTCAGGGTACCTTTGCTCTGACAATCGACGGCCGTGGTTTCGGCTCTAAAGTCTCAGCAGGCCAAAATGAAAACTTCCTGGATTCAGAATGCGTTTCCTGCGGTGCCTGCGTGCAAGCTTGCCCTACAGCAACTCTGATGGAAAACAGTGTCATTGAACAGGGAGTGCCGGAGCATAGCGTGGTTACTACCTGTGCTTATTGCGGAGTGGGCTGCTCATTCAAGGCGGAAATGAAAGGGGACAAAGTTGTTCGCATGGTTCCCTATAAAGGTGGCAAAGCCAACGAAGGACACTCGTGCGTCAAGGGACGTTTTGCTTTTTCCTACGCAACTCACAAGGATCGAGTTACCACACCAATGATTCGTGACAGTATCGACGATGTGTGGCGGCAGGTTTCCTGGCAAGAAGCGGTAGAATTCGCAGCTACGCGAATCCGCGATATTCAGGAAAAATTTGGTCGTAACAGCGTAGGGGGTATTACGTCATCCCGCTGCTCCAACGAAGAAACGTACCTTGTTCAGAAGTTGGTACGTGCAGCATTCGGCAATAATAATGTAGACACCTGCGCCCGGGTTTGTCATAGCCCAACCGGTTATGGCCTGAAAACCACACTAGGCGAATCTGCAGGTACCCAGACTTTCGCGTCGGTGGCAAAAGCTGATGTGGTGATGGTAATTGGTGCCAACCCTACCGATGCTCATCCTGTGTTTGCATCGAGATTGAAGAAGCGGTTGCGCGAGGGTTGCAAACTCATCGTTGCAGATCCGCGCCGAATTGACTTGGTAAAAAGCCCCCACGTTAGCAGTGAGCAGTTTCTGGGACTTCTGCCGGGAACCAATGTGGCACTATTAAATGCGATGGCGCACACAATCGTTCGGGAAAACCTACAGGACGATGACTATGTGTCTTCCCGCTGCGAAAACGACGCCTATCAACAATGGCTGGGTTTCATAAGAGAAGAACGCAATTCACCCGAGGCGATGGCATCCGTGACAGGTGTAGCGGCAGAAGACATCATTGCCGCCGCAACACTCTTCGCTACCGCTGAAAATGCAGCCATTTATTATGGTTTGGGGGTGACAGAGCACAGCCAGGGATCTTCAGCAGTAATGGCTATTGCTAATCTGGCGATGCTCACTGGCAACCTGGGTAGAGAAGGGGTGGGTGTTAATCCACTACGTGGCCAGAACAATGTGCAGGGTTCCTGCGACATGGGTTCGTTTCCCCATGAGCTGCCCGGATACCGACATATTTCAATTGACAGTGTGAGAGAACCATTCGAACAGCGCTGGGGAGTTGAACTGGATAACAAGCCCGGATTACGCATTCCCAATATGTTCGATGCATCTGTTGCCGGGCGCTTCAAAGGTCTCTATTGCCAGGGTGAAGATATCGCCCAGTCTGATCCTAACACTAATCATGTGGACAAGGCGCTGCGTAACCTCGATTGCCTGATCGTACAGGACATCTTCCTTAACGAAACGGCAAAATATGCCCATGTGTTTCTGCCTGGTGCGTCCTTCCTTGAAAAAGACGGAACTTTTACCAATGCGGAAAGGCGCATATCCCGTGTTAGAAAAGTCATGGCACCCCTGAGTGGTAAGGCCGACTGGGAAGCAACTGTGGCTTTGTCCAACGCCCTGGGTTATGAAATGAAATACACCCATCCTTCGGAAATAATGGATGAGATTGCCGAGTTAACACCCACCTTCACTGGTGTAAGTTATCAACGTCTCGATGAACTGGGCTCAATACAGTGGCCTTGTAATGACAAAGCGCCAGCGGGCACACCCATAATGCATGTCGACCAATTTGTGCGGGGAGAAGGTTTTTTTGCAGTTACTGAATACGTGGCTACCGATGAGAAAGTCACCAGGCGCTTTCCGATGCTGCTCACTACCGGACGAGTTCTATCTCAATACAATGTTGGGGCCCAGACCCGCCGAACAGAAAATCTTCAATGGCACGACGGTGATGTGTTAGAGATTCATCCCCACGATGCTGAAGAACGGGGAGTAGATGAAGGAGATATGGTGAAGGTTGCCAGTCGTGCCGGGGAAATTGTTCTTAAGGCTACCCTCACAGAAAGAGTTCAACCCAGTGTGGTCTACACTACATTCCACTTCCCGGAAACCGGGGTAAATGTAATCACGACTGAAAATTCAGATTGGGCAACCAACTGCCCGGAGTACAAGGTAACCGCTGTGCAGGTTTCCAGGGTTGCTGACTTGTCAGAGTGGCAGAAAGATCGAAACCAATTTTCCGATAAACAGGTTAAATTGTTCGAACAGTCTGAGTCTCACTAGCCGGCCCCTCTCCTCAATTGGCAATGTCCACCAATTCATCAGTCAGCGTTACAGTCAAACAATGGAGCACCTCTTCATCGTCCACTACAGAAGATTCAGTAGCTACCGAGATACCGATCGCCCTTACCTACAATGGTATTTCTCATGTGGTTATGATGGCGACACCTACTGACCTCCATCAGTTTGCCCTTGGCTTCAGCCTGTCGGAGCGGATCATAACTAAGCCCGAAGAAATTTTCGGTATTGAAATAGTCGAAAGTAATGATGGTATAGAAATCGCTATTGAAATCGCCGCTCAACGATTTGAAACGCTCAAAGAAAAACGGCGAAACCTCACCGGCCGAACAGGATGTGGTCTCTGTGGTGCTGAGTCTCTGGAGCAGGCTCGGTTACAGATTTCTGAAGTGGAAGCGACATTCAAGGTCAGCCATGACGCAATTCAAAAAGCTGCAGCCACTCTACAATCCCACCAGCCACTGCAGACCATCACCGGAGCCAGTCATGGAGCGGCCTGGTGCAACACTAATGGGGACATAATAGAAGCCTATGAAGACGTGGGCAGGCACAATGCCCTGGATAAACTTATTGGTGCATTACACGAAAAGACTAGCTGGAATGAAGATGAACCTGGCTTTCTCTTAATATCCAGCAGAGCAAGTTTTGAAATGGTGCAGAAATCAGCAGTAGCAGGCATTAGTATTATCGCAGCAATTTCGGCGCCAACTTCAATGGCGTTGGATATCGCCGAGGAAGCGAATATTACTCTCGTGGGCTTCACCCGACCCGGCAGACATGTAGTCTATACCAATGCTCACCGGCTTATAGCCGGCGGAGATCAGGACTCGCAACAATGACTATCGATTCCGAACTGGCTCATCTGATCAAGATGGCGAACCAGATTGCAGCAAATGCTAATCCCTATGGTGGAGAGGAAAAGACTGCAGAAGCAGTTGCGTCACATATCGAGAGGTTCTGGGCACCATCTATGCGGGAAAAATTAGCAGACTATGCGATATCCAGCGGTGAGGAGCTGAATGGCTCTGTTGTCCGCGCGCTTGACTTACTAAGCGCAGACAACTGAATAATTAATTGTCGATGCTTCTCGCTCTTACTTCGTGTTAGAGGCTGACGCTAAAATAGTTTGCGACTTTATCGAATGCTTCCTCAGCTGGCTTTCCACCTTTTATGAAGTCCAGTGTCAGCACAGAATGTCTCTTTCCAGGCAACTCGACAAATTCAATACGCTTGCGGCCCTCATTAAATCGCTTATCGAATTCTGAAAACTTTTCAGCCTGGCATAGCACATCACCCTCAAAACGCAGCGCCAGCATCGGCCCCTTTTCATCCAATGCTAACTTGGCATTTTCGATTTCCTGATCTGACATATGTAATGAATTCTGTTTGTGTACAGGCATGCTTGGCTGACTGGCTACTGCTGCCAAAACTGCATCATCGGCGATAAGCGACATGGCGAAATTCCCGGTCAGACACATTCCAATCACGCCTACTCCAGACACACCTTCCTGATCTTTGATATCCCGGCACAGAGCTTTTAGCCAATCCACAATAGGGCTTGATTTGTTTTTCGCGAAGAGCCGAAACTCTCTGCGCATACAGAACACCCGGAAGAGGTTTGCACCTGTTGCAATTCGGCCAAGTGGGCCAAACAGATGAGGAAGCACAACTCTGAACCCTTTCCGTTGAAGCATTTCAGCAAGTTCGAGGGTCTCTGGCCCAATACCCGGTAACTCCTGAATGATGACCACTACCTGAGATTGATCCCCTTTGCTATAGACATCATGGCTGACCATATGACCACTGGTTAGTGGCGCACTAAATGAATACTTATGAAAATCATCCATGGTCATTCTTTCCTTCTTCGAATTTCAGGATCTGGGAAAAGTTAGCGATGCTGGGCAAACAGCCAGTCGATGATAGCGACGTCTGAATAGGCAGCGTCCCAGGAATTGTGATTCACACCAGGAAGCTCCGTGTAGCGAACATCGGCGCCAACAGATTCCAGCTCTGTCGCCATCCGCCGTGATTGTTCAACCGGAACCACCACATCTGCATCACCATGTACAATCCATACCGGAGTTTCAGAGAGATCCTCCGCCAACTCGACAAAAGAATTTTCAGCATCAGCAAGAAAAGACGGAAACCTCTCTCCAAATTCCACAAAGCCACATACCGCGACCATGGCGGCGAAGCGCTCGGTGTAACGATAACCCAGGTACCAGGTACCGTTTCCTCCTAGAGAAAGCCCTGTAAGATACAGTCGATCTGCATCGGTTGAATACTCAGCAATGGTTGCGTCCAACGCCGCAATTGCTACATCTCCTGCTACTCCTTGCCAGGTCTCACCAGCTGGAGCCTGAGGAAATACAGCCAGAGTCTGCCAACGTTCAGGATTTAGACGTATGGCTCGCCCAAGTCCTACCTGGGTTTGTTTGAGCCCGTCATCGCCTCTTTCACCAGCCCCGTGGAGAAACAGCGTAACCGGCCACTCGCGGCTACCGTCATAATTCGAAGGGACATATACCTGGTATTTGTGAGTGGCCTCTCCGACCATCACTGTTCTATCCAGGAAACCTGTCTGCAAAGACTGCGCATTTGAGCTTGTTGACAGGACAAACAGCAGTAGTGGCAGGAATATAAGCTTTTTCATTTCGTTCGCTTCTCTGAGTACGATGCATCTGGCGTGGGCACGATTTGCACCTGGATATCGAGTTGGAATTTACATGTTGATAGTAAGTTAACCATATTCCAGAATATTGCGACAAATACATAGATTATTAGTAGATGGATATGGCTATGTTCAACCGATTAAAAGTGTTTCTGCTGGTCTTTTTTTCTATAAGTTGCATCGCCAGTATTGCCGATGAAATCAAACCCGGCGTCTATAGGACGCCAGATGAACGCTTCGCCAATCTCCCTGGTTACGACTTTGAGCCAAACTACCAGTACATTGATGGCTACCGAATTCATTACGTTGATGAAGGCCCTGAGAATGGTCCGGTAGTATTGTTGTTGCATGGCGAACCCAGCTGGTCCTATCTCTATAGGAATATGATTCCCATATTTGCCGAAGCTGGTTATCGCACGATCGCACCGGACCTATTGGGGTTTGGTAAATCCGATAAACCTTCTGACAGAAACGACTATAGCTATGCTGGGCATGTGGAGATCATTACCAGTTTAATTACTGAAATGGGTCTGACCGACATATCTGCTTTCTTTCAGGACTGGGGTGGGCTGATTGGTCTGAGAGTTGTCGCAGAAAACCCTGATCACTTCAAACAGGTGGCTATCGGCAACACGACTCTACCGGCAGGTCCTGGTGATGACGGCATCATCCTGGGGCGGGAATTCAACACAATTAATCCTGATGTTCGTCTGGAAGAAGGCGATGGCTTTATGGAGTGGCTGCAATACAGTCAGCAAGTGCCAGAACTTAACGCCAGTTTCCTGCTGCAATGGGGCACTGTGAGTGATTTATCTGACGATGTGCTTGCAGCTTACGATGCACCTTTCCCTGATAGCCGTTACAAGGCTGGTGCACGGGTTATGCCCACGCTGGTGCAGAGTCAGAATGCCACCAATCGAGAAGCCTGGAATACCCTCGCCGCCTGGAACAAACCTTTTCTGACCGCGTTTTCCGACAAGGACCCGTTATTGAGCCAGGCCTATCCTCCATTTCAGCAGAATGTACCTGGCGCGCTGGGACAGCCCCACACAACCATTCTGGATGCAGGACATTTTTTGCAGGAAGAAAAAGGTGAGGAGCTTGCAGCCTACCTGGCAGATTGGTTTGCTCAGTAATAGCAAAACTCAAAGAGCACTATGATGCGCGAACACATTGAGGTCCTTTGCGAAGACACAATTGCAACTCTCGTTTTAGATCGCCCGGACTGCGGTAATGCATTGAGTATCGCGCTAATGAAAGAAATTATTGGTGCGCTCAGAACATTTAAAGACAATACAGATGTTCGGGTCATACTCATTCGAGGTGAAGGCAAACATTTCTGTGTTGGTGCTGATCTGAAGGATACTGAACGTCAGCTGCAATTGGAGCAAGCAGACCTGTTAAAGCGTCAACGATCTACATCTTTAGGAAGGGAACTCATTCAGGCGATTCTCGAAGTAGATCAAATTACCATTGCTGCGATACAGGGAGCTGCCGCCGGGGGCGGTGCCTGCATCGCCAGTGCCTGCGACTTTCGTATCGGCACCGACACTTGCCAGATTGGCTATCCGGAAGTGAAGCTAGGCATGAATCTTAGCTGGGGTGCACTTCCACTATGCTATAACCTGATCGGTCCTGCTAAGACACGGCGAATGGTGATTGGCGGCGAATTGGAATCAGCCCAAGATTTGGAACGTTGGGGATTTCTGGATGAAGTGACAACAGATAGAAAGTTGTTAGACGCTGCGGGCAAGATGGCGGAACACTATGCCATATGTCCTCCCCTGGCCGCCCAGATGGTCAAGCGCGGAATCAATGCACTACAGCTTTCTGCCCTCAATGAAGTAATGCATATGGATGGCGATCAGTTTGTTCTAGCTACACTTAGCGATGAGTTCAAGGAAGCCAGGAAAAACTTCTTGAATAGAATGAAGAACTCTTCAAACTAGGCCAGTTCAATATCCGAAGCAGTTGTAAAATCTTTCAAAACTCCGGGCTAAAAAATTGGGGGCAAGAATAATGCAATTGAATACACTTACTCTGCCCCCTAACTAGCTTATGAGAGCTAATCGAAGCTTAGAAACTACTGGTGATAGTTAGCCTTGCATTCAATGGTCTACCCACTGTCGCTTGATGAGTGCTATGAGCATTGGGGAAGTACAGCTCGTCACTTGCATTTTCGACATTCAGCTGAATCCGCGTTTCATTAGAGAGATCATAAAAAGCCGCAGCATCAATTCGCGTATAACTCGGTAAAATCGCTGTATTGCCATTGTTGATGAAGCTATCGTCTTGATGAGTTACACCAAATCCCAGGCCCAGATTGCTAGATACCTGAAAAGTATTCCATAGTGAAAACATCTGTTCCGGCAGTTCCCTCGGACGCAACCCAGTTGGCCCGGATCGATTCACCTGTTCACCATCGAGATTGCTGTAACCCGCTGATACATACCAGTTATCACTTAACTGTCCCTGCAGCTGTGCTTCAAAGCCAGTAATTTCAGAATCTATAACATCAAGTGTTTCAGGATTCCCATCAGCAACCTGAGGTGAGCTTTGTTCAATTTCAAAGAATGCAGCTGTCAGGCTGAGACCCCTGGTGATATCCCACTTCACACCAGCCTCCTGGTTTGTAAAAGTGTTTGGATCCAGCTGATTGTTGCTGCCATTAATATTGGCATATTGCTCACCACTGCGAGGTAAGAATGATTCACTATAGCTTGCGTAGAGTGAAACATTTTCCATTGGCTTAAACACAAGCCCTGCACGAGGCGAGACTTCATCATCTTCACGATTACGACGATCGTTGGCTACAACGTTGAAAACATTGATATCAAAGCTGTCATAGCGCGCCCCGAGGATCACATCGAGTTTTTCTGATACCTCTATCTCGTCCTGAATATATAGAGACCTGACATCGATACTTACCCGGGTATCGTCGTTAATGTCTGCTGCAAAATTGTTCGTAGTTGGTACACCACTAGCATTGGTGCCAATTCCGCCATTGAGTACTAAAGGCTGAGTAATCGCAAAGATTTCATTATCGTCAGATGTTGTGTTCCAGAATGAGTTGTATCGATCCTGGTCCGAAGAGGTATCTATATACTCACCACCGGCAATTATGGTGTGTCCCAGACCGCCTCCTTCTACTTCCCAGATGAAGTTACCTGAAAGGATCAGATTATCCCGCTGTGTTGTATCGATATATCCATCGAGAGTTACTTCTAAAGGAGATTCCGCCTGGTTGTAAGCTGACGCATAGAAGTTCTGGTAGAGCTTGTCATAATCTCCGTAGAAAGCGTTGAAGTTTCCTTTCAGATTGTCCGAGAACTGATGTTGCAGATTTGCCCGAAGCAGGTGAGCTTCCAGCTCTGTGGTGTTTAAGTCCGGATCGGCAAAGACAATATCTTCAAACGCCTCCACCGGACGCCCATCGGTACCTGTAGGGATACCGCGATCAATGAATCGCTCATGATCAGCATACTCATAGGACAGATCCAAAGTAGTCGCCGAACCCAGCTGAAAGCGAGCCGTTGGATTAATACCGAAACGATCACCATCATAGAAGTCGCGGTGATTTTCCAAACCTTCATAGAAAGCATTCACCCTGAAAGCTGAATTGCTGCCAGTATCAAAGTTGCTATCGATCTGAATTGCGTGCTCACCAAATGAATTCATGCCAACCTGGTAGTTGGTAAAGCTATCGCCGATGACACCTTTCTTGGTAACGCGATTGAGAATACCGCCCGTACCACCGCGACCAAACAGCAAGGCATTTGGGCCACGAAGTATTTCTACCTGTTGAAGATTGTATAAGGGCCGGTAGTACTGCACGTCATCACGGGCACCATCGATGAAAAAATCCGCTGTTGAACGAACACCTCTAAACACCACCGCATCCCTGTGTCCTTCCCCTTGCGAAGTATTTACACCGGGTGTGTAGTTGATGATATCGCCTATGCTGGTAAATCCCTGCTGAGTGATTTGTTCGGCGGTGACAATAGAAAGGCTCTGGGGTACATCAATGATCGGAGTCGGAGTCCTGAGTGCATTGACCTGATCCCGGTAGAGAATCTGGCCCCGCACTACTATCTCTTCAATATCATCTCCCGACGACTGGGCATTCGCCATCGGTACAGCCACTGCCAAGGTAATGACGGGAACGCCAACCAGACTGAAGGAAAGGGATTTCATCGCAAATAGAGCCTCAAAAATTTCTGGAGCGGCGCAGTCTAAGGCAAATGAGAATGATTCGCAATTAGTTTCGCATTATTTATCGCTGGTCATGATTCAGATCAACTTTTCCCTGATTTGGAATCCAGACTGCTTGCACTTGTTATTGCGAATCATTATCATTTGCACCCCATTCGCACTATCAGTACCAACAATGGTCTGATAAATCAGCAAATAAGCAGGGAAGGCCATGTTCCGCAAAGCTCTCTTCTGGATGCACCTAAGCGCAGGCGTTACCGCCGGACTGATCATTCTGATGATGTCCGTCACCGGTGTGATACTGACCTATGAGCGGCAGATGCAGGTTTGGGAAGACGGCAGTTACTACTCCGACCCGGAGCCAGGCCAGCAACGGCTGACTGTTGATGAGCTACTGAACGCAGCAAACCAGAGAGAGGAATTTAGTGCGACTTCCTTAATCGTCAGTTCCAGAGACGATGCTCCTTTTGTCGCCAGAATGGGTCGCTCCCAGACTCAACATCTAAACCCTTATACTGCTGAAGTCTATGAGCCACACAGCGATTCCATGAGCGCTTTTTTCTCAGATGTGCGCTCTTTACACCGCTGGTTTCTCGTAACCGGTGATGGCAGAGCAACTGCAAGAGACATTACCGGCGCGGCCAACCTGCTTTTCTTGTTCTTACTATTAAGTGGCACCTACTTGTGGTTACCCAAGGTAATTAACTGGGCCACATTGAAGACCCGTATCTTGTTCAACCCTCAGGTGAATAATTCACAGGCCAGGGATTTTAACTGGCACCATGTGTTTGCATTCTGGGCAGCCATACCTCTGCTTGTGATTATTCCAACTGCTTCCGTATTCAATTATGGCTGGGCCAATAACCTGGTATATACATTGGCTGGAGACACCCCTCCCCAACGACAACCTGCAGCTGAACTCAACCCTGCTGACGAACCGACCAGAGTAGAGAGTTACGAATCACTTTTAAGTACAGCCTCCTCTTATGAAGAAGATTGGACAACCATCAGCTTTGCTTTACCCCAACCTGGCGCACAGACTATTACGCTGACTATCGATGAGGGCAATGGTGGCCAACCCCAGTTACGCCACAGCCTGACACTGGACAGAGTGTCAGGAGCTGAGAGTAATTGGGTACCCTTCACTGATCAGTCTTCCGGCGTACAGGCAAGACGTTGGGTACGCTTTCTCCATACCGGCGAAGCCTTAGGGCTCACTGGCCAAACAATTGCAGGTTTGGCATCTGCTGCTGGAGCGATACTTGTGTGGACTGGGCTTGCCCTGGCGCTGCGACGATTTCTCCGCTGGCGCGCCCGAAACAGGAAGGTCACCGTTCAGACCAGTGATGCAAAAGAACTGGCTACGTAATTATTGAAGGTCGGGGTACGGTGGTGATCGATTAAGGTCTGGCCTGTGCACTGGCCTAATCATCCACGCTTATACTTAGTATTGTATCTGTCTTAATTACTCAATTAGCTGCCTTCCAAGCTCAGCCAGAAACGGCACGCCAATTTCTTCATATTCATAATTGTCATCGTTGAATGTACGATTAGCATTCACGTGAATCGAAGCAGTTATAACAAATTGCCTGTTGCTTTCGTGATCTACGATGTAAGCGACATCTGTCAGATAGCCGTATGCCCAACCTGATTTATTATAAATATCAAATCGATCTGGCGCTTCAATCGTTGTATCACCTAACACCAGGAATTTTGCAAAGCCATCAGGGAATTCAACGCCGTCATAGCCAGCCTCTCGAGGAAAAGTCTGCATCGTATTGAGTACAAACTGCCGATCAGAATCACTTAACCTGAAGCGTTGAGAATCCGGAAACTGATCCGGTAGCACCAGCCTTAGCATCACCCCGTGCAGGCTGCGTAACGGCAGGTAATTCTTCTCACTAAAGTCGAATGCCTTTTCAATCCTTTCTCCGTCTTCGTAATAAGCTACTCCTTTACTTAGCTCCTCTAGAGCCAAGACCTCTATCGGCATATTTGGGATTGGCCCCACGATAACCTTCCCCTCAGGTGAGGAAAAACTTATTGCCTGTGTTTCCAGCAAATCGGAATCCGGGGTCGATAAGCGATGAGAAATTCTCGCTTCAAGGTCTTTGGATCGAAGCCGGGAATTGATTTCGTCTTTACCAAGAAACTCAAAAATTCGATTGAAAGCCTGGTTGTCACTTACCACAAACAATTCAATCAGCTCATTGGTGAAGCTGCTACCTGTATCCTCGCTGCGGAGTTGAAAACGGGTATAGCGACCCAATCGGTCATCTTCTCCCAATTTCTCCAGCGCTAATAAAGCCACTGGAAATTTCACCGTGCTGGCTGGATAGTGGTAGATACCATCTCTTACCTGAAATTCATCGTGGACCATGGTCAAATCGCCACCTTCTGACTGCAGTATTTCTGTGAATAGAATTTGTACCTCGTGTGCAGGCAGGTTCGTCATCACTCTCTGAATAGCAGAAGACTCAGACGACAATGCACGCAGTATTGGCCCCTGCTCGGTACAGCCAGTCAGAATCAGACTTAGACACAGCAAATATTTTTTTAGGTGGCAGGTCATAAAACAACAATCTATCTACAAATCTTTCGCTTCTCTCACCATATTCTCTACATCTTGCAACAATTCTTTCGCATCAAAAACGATACCATCCTTGATGGTATAGTTAACTCCTCCTATACGTGTAAGTTCGCCGGACTCTCTATCGAGATACATATGCCCGGTACCATAGAGCACCTTAAAATTAGCGATTGGATTCTCATCAATCAGAACAATATCGGCTTTCTTCCCTGGAACAAGGGAACCAATTTCGTCTTCAAGCCCGACAAGTTCTGCACCATTTAGAGTTGCTGCTTGTATAACTTCAAGTGGATGAAATCCTGCTTCCTGCAATAGTTCCAGCTCCCGAATATAAGCGAAGCCGAACAACTTGAAGATAAAACCTGCATCTGAACCTGTTACCACCCTGCCGCCAGAGTTTTTGTAATCATTTACAAAATCCATCCAGATGCGAAAGCTTTCACGCCAGGCCACTTCATCGGCCGTAGTCCAATCAAAATGATAAGACCCATGAAGCCGGGGATCTGGCATAAAGAATTCTTGTAGTGCAGGTAGAGTGTAGAGTTCATGCCACTCGGCATCGCGCGCTCGCATGACATCCCTGTTTGCCTCATAAATGGTGAACGTTGGCACCAATGTGAAATCGAGATCAATTAGTTCATCCCGGACCGCATTCCATTTATCACTTCCCTGGGCAGCCGCCTGTTGCCATAAGCGACCGGCCTGGCCAAAGCGCCATTGTTCGTCTGAATAGTTGTAATCAACCGGATAATCCTGAATGGTACGATCAGTAAATAATGACTCGGGCAGACCATACCAATGCTCCATGCTATCCAGACCCATGCGCGCACTATCCAGCACATTAGTTGAATAGACAGATGTTTGGTCATGGTGATTGGAAGTACCCATTCCCAGTTCCTGAGTGGTTGCATAGATGGCTTCCGTGGCTGGGCGGGTCGCTCCCCTTAGTTTTATACCATCAGCACCACGACGATGAACTTCACGAACCCAGGCTCCAGCTTCCTCTGCGCTGGTAACAGCCCCCCCTGGAAACATGGCGTGGACTACCATTCGCGGTGCGGTTATTTCTCCCCTTTCACTACGATCACGATGATCAATAGTCCAATCAAGCCCCATACCACTGCCCACTTCACGCACGGTGGTAATACCATGAGCCAGCCAGAGCTTGAACACATATTCCGGGGGAGTAATCGGACCAGTGAGTCCCTGTCCGGTATTGCCGATATGAGTGTGAGCATCGATCAATCCGGGTAAGGCATACATACCAGTGCCATCGATAATTCTTGCGCCGGATATTGTTGGGGCAGATGATTGAATAGCAGCTATTCGATCGTCTTCCACTACGATAGTTACAGGACCTCGAGGCGGAGCGCCTTCTCCGCTAATTAACATAACATCTGTTATGAGAAGTGTTCCGAATGGGCCTTCGCCTCGTCGTCGATCCGGTGCGGGTTCTGGAATAGCAATGCCACTGCGAATTGCCTGAATTGCCCTTTCTTCACCTGGCAAAATCACTTCCTGGGAACTAGCCATGGGAACAATCGTGATCACAGCGATTAACCAGGCCATGTGCCAGACCGAAGTACTTGCCTTTCTGGCATTAATTATTCTTTTACTCATCGTTGCACTCCTTACAATTCAGACACTGCCATGATGACAACCGGGTTCGCGATAATCTGACCACTTGTATACCCCGAACCGGAACTGCTGCGGGTTGGTTGACCATTGATAGCTCTAACCACGTCCATGCCCGAAATCACCCGACCAAACGCAGCAAACCCCTGACCGTCGGCATTACGTGGCTGACCATAGTCGAGGCCTGGTTGATCACCAATGCAGATAAAAAATTCTGAACTCGCCGTACCTGCACCACCTCGGGCCATAGAGACCACACCATCTTCATGAAGAATCCCGGTTTCCTCAGTGGATTCATGCCGAATTGGTGGAAAAGGAGATTCTTCACTATTAAGCCCTCCCTGTACCACTTCAATTTTTGGAGAACCATTGTCGTTTTCGTAAGTGACTGTCCGATAAAAAGAACTTCCATCCAGGTGGCCACCTCGTACGAGCTCCAGAAAATTAGTAGCTGTAACCGGCGCCCTGCTCAGATAAAGCTCAATCTCTATATCACCCAGGGAGGTGCTCATTAGTACCCTGGCATTATCTTGCTGAGCCGCGCTGGTTTCCATCAAACTGATTGCAAGAATGATGTATAGAAAACATGATCTCATGATGCGAAGCAATGGAATCTCCTCAACCGGTGCTTGAACTATCTACTTGCAGCACTACAGTGCACGGAATATCGGGTTCGAATTCATTACAGCAATGCCAATCAGGAGAATCAAGTGGTTAACAGGCATTCTAGGTCATACCCTGAGGCTGTTATCATGACGGTCAGGAAAATCAAGTAGTGGACACAGTCATGAAATTCTCTCCCTTCGATCTTGAATATACTCAATCACTCTGGGAACAGCAGGTCGAGATCAATCTTACCGAAAGTGGCGTCCATCCAATGCGCCTGGACGAGTTAATTGGAGATGATCCTGATTTACTTCAGTCACTTCTTCGGACCGAGATCAACTATCCACATGTAAATGGCAATCCATCTCTGAGGGAAAACATAGCTGCCCTTTATAACGGTGCTGGTATCGAGAACGTTCTGGTTACGGTTGGCGCCGCTGAAGCAAACAATATCGTTATGCAAACTCTTATGGAAACTGGTGATGAACTTCTGTCCCAGACACCTACCTATAAACAAGTCTGGGGGCTTGCTGAAAATGCCGGTCATATAGTGAAGTCATATCGCCTTTGTCCTGAAAATGGCTGGTCACTGGATGTGGACGAGTTAAATACTCAGATATGCGATAAAACTAAGATAATTGCGCTTGTTAACCCGAACAATCCCACCGGTTACATCATGACCGAAGAGGAAATGGACGCAGTAGTTGATGCCGCCAACAGAGTCGGCGCCTGGATACTGGCAGATGAAGTGTATCGCGGCGCTGAAAGGCTGCAGGAGGAAGATACACCATCGTTCTACGGCAGATACGACAAAGTCCTGGCGATTGGCAGCATGAGTAAGGCTTACGGCCTGCCGGGACTACGTGTTGGCTGGATTGTTGGACCTGAAGATATGCTGGACACGATCTGGCGTCGCCACGAATATACTACTATTACAGCAGGCATGATTAGTAACCTGCTTGCAGCGCATGCACTTTCACCTGCTGTACGCACAAGGATTCGTGAGCGTGCGCGCAACTATATTCGCAAAGGGTTCACAACGATGGAAACCTGGATGGAATCTTTAGATGGAATATTCGAATACACACCACCCAAGGCGTCCGCTGTCTCTTTTCTTCGTTACAAGCTTGATATCAATTCTACTGAACTAATGGAAAAACTAATAAAAGAAGAAAGTGTATTTGTGGGAGCAGGCGACTCCTTCGGTATGGACAATCACATTCGAGTCGCTTTTGGACAAGAAAAAGCAATACTAAACGAAGCATTTAGCAGGATTGAACGTACGCTTAATTCTTTGCGATAACAAACATCGGTCACTGAAAAACTACGGCACCTAGTTCACTTAGCGAAAAAACAGGCTGTGGGTTTTCCTTCCCACAGCCTGCAATCAGAACACCTCAACAGATCCAGCATGACTCGAGGGCGACATTGATTGCTCCATCAAGTCACAATCTATACTTCTTTATATCGGAAGTCTTAAAACTCGCAATTAGTGTGCGCTCTCCGGTACCCTTTTGCCTGCTTCGAAGTTGCCAATTCTAGGGATTCCAGCTTCCATTAACATATCGAAGCCCTCGCGAAGTCAAAGATGGAGCTGCTGACATATGGTTCTCATCGGGCATGTTGTGGCAATGGACCTGCAGACCCTGATAATTGCGTGCTGAAAGCCTTTCAGCAAACACGGGTGTGAGCTTGGCAACCTCCGGCCAGCCATTCTCATCGTTCCAGGCAATTACACTCCTTATAATAGAACTCATTGCGGGGTTCTTTTCCGCGATTGACGCAGCATCCTCTCGAAGGTGTTCGGTTACTTCCAACGCTCCAGCTCCTATAAATACTTTGGCTGGTAGCTCATCATTAGCATCATTGTAAGTCTGCTCCCATTCCCAGATTTGTTCCTCGCGCCACCATATTGCGGGGCTACATAGAACATATTTGCGGAAAGCTCTGACCTTAGTAAATAACACCCAAGCGGCAAACAACCCACCCAGGGAGATGCCATGAAGAGTCGCATCATTCAAGTCCAACGGATACCGTTCTGATAGTAACGGCTTCAGTTCTTCTTCAATAAATTTCAGAAAGGCAGGAGCCCCAACTGAACCCTCTTCTCCTATCGCCCTGCTCTCCTTCTCGCCAGGCTTTGAGGGTATGTAATCACGATTGCGATTTCCCATTGCCGTAGCAAGACTGTCACCTTTATATCCAATTCCAATTACAAATGAAGGTGGAACTTCAGCGCCTTGAGTCAGCATCCTCTGGGTACCCAATAACGATGGAAACGATGCGTTGCCATCAAGAGTAAAGATCGTTGGGTACAAGGTATCAACTTCGATTGAGTCTGGCTTACCAACAAAAATCCTAAATGTGTCTTCTACCGCTTCCGAATAGAGTTCAAAATATTCTGCATCAAAAAGGCCATTCATAGGTATAGGGGATTGAGTCATATCAGCTCCGGAGTGCGAGGTCGGGGAGCGAAATATAGTGCGAAACAATCCTGGCGAATAGACTGAAAATTCAGGGCCTAAATTGTTATAATGAACCCATCGGCGGCCGAATTCTGTCGGTGGCGTAAAAATGGCGTGGTATCAGCATGTAGAATGCCTACAATTGACCAGCCCCCTCCTGTCTAATGATCACAAGTTATCAATTAGAGGAGGCAGGTCGCCATGGATATGAAAGTAAATTCGAAACGTATACGAGCTGAGCGAGAAAAACGCGCCTGGAGCCAGGAGCATCTGGCTAATGTCTCGGGCCTGGGAGTCCGAACCGTTCACCGAATAGAAAATTCGGGTTCCGCGTCACTGGAATCCATTAAAGCAATAGCCGCGGTATTTGATCTCGAAGCCACCGAGCTTCAAAATAGCACTTCTGGTGAAATCACCATCCCCAGAGAGCTCAGCCTGCCCAAGCTATTACTGGCCTTACTCAGATCTCCTGTCGTTATTCTCCTGAAGAACGAGTCTTCGAGAGTTAACGCTATCCGCGTTCTCTCAATCATCCTGATCACTATTGCCATGTTTGCCAGCTACTTTGTCGGATTTAATATGGGAGTCAGCGTACTTCTAGCCATAGGTGGATTTCTGGAACTAACCCTCTGGTTTAAGCTCACTGAAGCTGGCCGCCCATCCCAACTGGACATTTAAGCTACAACTCCAATTCGAAACACAGACATACTGAGGGTTTCATAACGGGTAGCTTGCCTGTTCGTCCATGTTCAGTAATGCTAGTCTCACAGGAACCCCGCTGCCTTGTAGTGGCCTTACCTTGCACATTCAAAGCATTGGCTTACAGGAAACCTGAGATGAAGAAAGAACTGGAGAAGTCCGGGAACACGACATGGTTAACAAAGGTTGCTCTGTCTTTCCTATTACTGATCACTGCTTCTACTGCTGCGGGGCAGCAAAGAGAGGTGGCATTCACCATTGACGACTTGCCGGTAGTATCGAATACCACGAGAAGTGATGATGAATTACTAATGATCACTAATCGATTGGTTACAAAAATCGTCGATCTTGAGATACCTGCCTTTGGATTTGTTATTGCAGGCAATGTGCAAAGGCAGGGTGCTCATCATCTTGATATTTGGCTGGATGCTGGATTAGAACTTGGCAATCACACCTATTCCCACCCTGATGCTAACAGAGTCGGCGCCGATGCATTCACAAACGATATCATGCAGGCGGACGAGCTCATTCGTCCCATCCTCGAGCAAAGAAATCTGAGCCTCGAATATTTTCGATTTCCCATGTTAAGGCGGGGAAACAATGCTGAGCTCAAAGCCACCATCAGCGAATTCATTGAAGACAATAACTACCGCAGTGCGCCGGTGACGATCGACAACCAGGATTGGGTATTCAACCGGGCCTATGACCGCGCCTTTGCCGCTGGAGACTCTGAGCTGATGGAGAAAATCGGTGCAGCGTATATCGACTATCTGAATACTATTTTCGAATTCTTCGAGAAAAAATCTCTCGAAGTATTAGCGTATGAACCCAAGCAAATTCTCCTGCTACACGCCAATGCATTGAATACCGAATACCTCGATGAGATGGCAACAATGTTAAGAGATCGGGGATACGAATTCATTTCACTTCAGGAAGCTCTTACCGACCCCATCTATGACTATGAAGAAACCTATCTGGGTACAAGAGGTTTGTCATGGATACATCGGGTGGCAGATAGCAAAGGCTTAGCAATAGAGATGGAGCCAAGTGAGTCGTCCTGGATTGAAGGACTTGAATCCAATCTGTGACATTCGTTAATTGCGCTCTGCGATTTCTATACTCTAACCCTGGAAAGCCTTTCTACAAGTAGCACGGAGCCCTCGCAACCCTAATGTTGCGAGGACCAACTCGCCCAACTAGTTATCGTCAAATGAAATATCACGCCCGTTCAATCTACATTTCGGAGAACAAGCCGGGTCAATAGTTTTGTAGCCTCTAATGGTTACGGGGCGCCCTGGAAACAATGCATTAGAGTCCAGGCCTGCAGCGTGCATATCTTCGTATGAGCCACCCTCCACTACCCACTGGGTGATTGAGCCATCGTCGTTCACAGCATCCACATGCAACAGCATGAAGTGTTCGCCATAATCTACTCTCACAATTCTGCCCGAGAATATTGCGGGTGCGCTGGCGTCATACATTTCATCAAAGATTGGCCTTGCTTCTCCCTGAGCAATAGACTCCGGAGCCGAAGTAAGAGTGAATACTCCGACCAGGAAACAAAGAGCCAGGCCGAGTGATGAGCTAAGTACAGAATTTTTGTGTCTGGCTAACATATAGAATCTCTCCTTGTTTTGGGTAAAGAAATGGAGCATGGAAGGCACCAGTCGAGGACTGGACCCAGTTAATAACGCTTTTCCATAGTGATACTTGTCTTGTGAGTTGCTGGAACGAAGCACCGTCTGATCGCAGGCAAATTCCTGGTCATCTCTGAAGCTCACTAGTGCAAGATGGACAATGGGGTTAAACCAGAAGACTGCGCGTACTACCTCTGCCAGAAGTTGAATCCAGAGATCTCCGCGCTTTATGTGAGTGAGCTCGTGTCTCAATACCCAGTATTGTTCTTCTCTCGAATAGGCATCATCAAAGTTTTCGGGCAGATAGATTCTCTGAGTGATGAGTCCATGAACAAATGGTGCGTGCGCCATGGTTGAGGTGTGTAGTCGATCATCACCAAATTTGAACTGACCCATCAGTTCAAGTAATTGCTCAGAGCCGGCTCTGAAGTCAGTCCTGGTTTCAGCAATGGTTAATCTGAATTGATTGCTCAGATAAGCTTGTATTGTGAGGCAACAAAAAATCCCAGTAATCCAGACTGCCAGAACAGGAATCTGCTCAGGTATAACCAGCACCTCTGGAATGAAAAGTGGCGATATTTCTGTGTCTCCTAAAGATACTGTTGTTGCCAAATCAAAATTAGTGGAGAAAAACTCTGGGCGCGGTAAACGCTCGGGCAAAAAAATACGAATCAGAGGAATAGCCCAAAGCCAATAGGCTACATTAGCGCCAAGAATTCTCCGCACAAAAGGGCGCAATAACAGAACCAAACCAATCAACAGGCTGAGATCGAGGGTCGTTGTATATAACCAGTTAATAGTCATTGGTTTTTGAGTTTCTCAAGAACTTCTTCTATCTCTTCGATATCTTTTGCAGTCAGTTTTTTGTTGTCTGCAAAATGCGCAACCAGTGGTGCCATACGACCATCAAAAAATTGCTTCAGGAATCCTTCCGACTCCTGGCTAACAACAGAGTCCCTTGTTATCAGAGGGCTGTAGAAAAATCGTTTTCCGTCCTTTTTTCGACTAACAGCTTTTTTCTCGGTCAATCTGCCCAGCAATGTCTTGATGGTATTGGCGTGCCAATCGGAGTCTCTCTGGGCACGCTCAATAACCTGCCCAACAGTCAATGGCGATTCCTGCCAGAGAACTTCCAGCAATTTCATCTCAGAATTGGAGATATTCATTTGCGTGCCTCTTACTCCTGATCATCCAACTTTGATTAATTCAATTTATCATAGAGACTACAACTGTAGTCTCTATGATTTCGTTTGTAAAGCATTAATTGCCGTTTTCCCTGATACGAGAAATGGCGGGATTCACCTGAGAACCGTGATAGGCTAAACCGACATCGACAAGGGGGAACTTTGATGGGAATTAAATTCAATAGCCTATGGCAGAAATTTAGCCTGACTATAGTTGGCTTACTGCTCGCTGGTAGCCTGATGGCGCAATCTCAACAGTCACCTGTGGACGGAGTGAGCTTTCGGTTTATTGAGAGCAATGGACTGCGCATGCGCATTGCCGAAGCAGGTGATTCCGGACCGCTGGTGTTGATGGCTCACGGTTGGCCAGAGTCCTGGTACAACTGGCGCCATCAAATGACTTTTCTGGCAGAACAGGGATATCGAGTAGTCGCCCCTGATATGCGGGGTTATGGTGAAACCGATGCTCCTGCAAACGTCGACGACTACGACATTGTTCATCTTGCTGGTGACATGGTAGGCATACTCGATGCACTTGGCGAAGAGACAGCAATCATGGTTGGCCACGACTGGGGATCCATAGTTGCCTGGAATTCTGTTCTTATGCATCCCGAACGATTCGATGCTCTGATTGCCATGAGCGTTCCTTACGGAGGACGCGGACCGCAATCTCCTATGGCTGGTTGGCGTGCAGCTTTTGGCGACAATTTTTACTACATCCTTTATCACAATGAACCGGGCGGTGTAGCGGAAGCTGAATACGACAGTGATCCAAGAGGCTTGTTAAGTCGGTTGTACTTATCTCCCCTTTCTCCTCGCGAAGCTCCCGAGATAACTGATCCGCTAAGGTCGGCCGGTGGTTGGATTCCCAGACTGGGCGCCCCAACAGGGCTACCTGATTGGCTGTCCCAGGAAGACCTGGACTATGTAGTGGGTCAGTTCGAAATGGCTGGCTTTCGCGGGGGCGTAAATTATTACCGAAACTTTCACCGCAACTGGGAAATTACCGAACATCTTACTGACGTCAAAATCGATATCCCGACGCTGTTCATTGCCGGATCAATGGACGTTGTTATCGGCGGTGCAAATAAGGAGCAACTCACCGCTTCAATGAGTAGAGTCGCAACAGATTTGAGAGATGTGGTGTTGATTCCTAATATTGGACATTGGGTACAGCAGGAAGCACCAGCAGAAACCAATGCAGCGATGCTGGAGTTTCTGCAGAGTTTATAGGGTCGTAAACGAATGAAGCTATATCACTGCCATAACTCCCGCTCCCTAAGGCCATTGTGGTGTCTTGAAGAAATGGGCCTGGATTACGAACTAATTACCATGCCCTTTCCTCCCAGGTCCGCATATGAAGGCTATTTAGATATCAATCCCCTGGGTACGGTTCCAACATTTATTGATGGCGATCTGGTAATGACCGAGTCATCAGGAATTTGTCATTACCTGGTCGATAAATATGGTCCTACGCCGTTAGGCTTGAATGTAGACGATGCGGAATATGGCGAATATTTAAACTGGCTCTACCGTAGTGACGCGACATTTACTTTTCCCCAGGCAATCGTATTGCGCTACAGTAAATTGGAGCCAGAGGAACGGCGTTTACCGCAAGCCGTTGAAGACTATTCGATCTGGTTTCATTCCCGACTACGATCCGTAGAAGCTGCGCTGGAAGGAAAAGAATTCCTGGTAGCAGACAGATTCACTATTGCCGACATCAGCGTCACCTATGCCCTCACCATGGCGACGCGTTTAGGTTTGGATGAGCGGTTTAAATCCAATACCAAACGTTATTTTGAAACTATGATTGAGCGGGAAGGTTTCAAGCGAGCTGTGTCAAGAAGTGAGCCGGCGAGCAGAGATGCCGGGTAGTATTACTGCTGCTCTTCTTCGTTGGATTGAGTTACAGGCTTTAGTTTTCCAATCCCATCCAGTCTGTCTCTGGGATTTATCAGTGATGGGCGGCTGAGCAACAAGTTATTCGGATAGACTATTACCTCACGATTCTCAGTAACTAGCTTCGTATTAAACATAGTTAGCTCAGATATATACCCCTCCGCATAATTGTCCACGTCGATGATTCGTATAAACGTCCCTCTCTTGAAGGAAGGGTGGAGCAAGATAATGAAATAGGATGTTACGTGGCTGAGGATGGACCAGCTGGCAAATAACGCGACACCAAGCAGAGTGAAAGTCGTAGTCGCGAATATTAGAACTGTACGGAAATTGATACCCCAAACGATAGCAAGTATTAACACGCCCAAAACAGCGGTTACCAACCTGGCGATATTGATAGCACCCGACGCGGCGCCTTGTTTAAACCTGCCCTGATCGGCTCCTTCTTCGATTTTAGGGGTAGTAATTCTATCGACGATCAGATATAGAATTAGAACAACAAACGTGACCGCCAGTTCAAGTCTATTTGTGGAGAAGAACTCTATAAATGATTCGTTCAATTCTAAATCCTCCAGGAATAGACTATTTAAATAACACCGGGAGCACACTGCACCATGGCTAGTAAATATCTTTCCAACCTTGCCCGAGCTTTACTAAATCAACCATTCGATGATCTCACCCCAAAGGAACAGCATGTAATCGAATCGCTTGCAGCTGGTGAGCCAGTTACTGAGAATATCAATCAGATTTTTCGTGAGCAAACCACTTTTTGGCAGCGACTTGCGGATTCTCTTGCAGCTATCGTAGGTTCCTGGGGATTTATCCTGTCATTCCTTTTTTTTCTGTTCTCGTGGATGGGTTTGAACAGTCTGATTCTGATCAACTCTGGCCAGGATTTCGACCCCTACCCTTATATCTTGCTCAACTTGGTTTTATCTACTGTAGCCTCCATTCAGGCTCCAATAATCATGATGTCGCAGAATCGACAGGCTGAAAAAGACAGAATTAGCTCGGCGAATGCATTTGAAGTTAATCTGAAAACTGAGTTGGCCATTCAGCAACTACATGAGAAAGTAGATTCAATAGTGAAAAACACTGATGGTGATGCGAAGGCTACTTAGATTTTCCTTGAGTCTATATACTGTAGAATTTAGCAGTTACGTATATTCATAGAATGTCATCCACACATTTGTCCAACTCATGTTTTAGTGTTCCTGTTTTCTGATAATTATGACTGAAGACTCAATCCCTATTATTTTCGACACGGACTTCGTCATGCCCCCGCAGGACGACAGCATGGCATTGATGCTGGCGCTACAGTCACCAGAGCTGGAGATTCTGGGGATTACGACAGTGGCTGGAAACGACAGTCTTAATCGTGCCACTTCTGATGCGCTGAGAATGCTTGAAATCGGCCGTCAGCCAGACATCCCTGTTTATAGAGGCGCAAACAGACCACTACAACATGTCAAAAGTGAATATGCCGAAAACATGCATGGCAATTGGTACTCCGATGAGTCTCCACCGATGCCACCGGGAGGCTATCCGTTGATAAAGGCCCGATCTGAATCTGCACTGTCATTTATACTGCAGACAGTTCTGGATCAGCCGGGAGAAGTAACAATAGTGGCTATTGGCCCGCTTACAAATATTGCCCTGGCAATTCAGGCTGATGCAAAGTTCGCAGAGAGTGTTAAGAAGCTGGTAATCATGGGAGGCGCTGTACCTATTCTCCCGGACGGCGCGGGAAACATGACACCTAGTGCAGAATTCAATTTTTGGGTCGACCCGGAAGCGGCTTATGTAACATTGCGCTCGGGTATACCAATTGAGCTTTCACCGCTTAACGTCTCTCGTAAGTCTTATCTGACCAAAGACTGGTACGAGAAGTTAACGGCTGTCGACAATCCATTCACACGGCTTTTAAGAGACACTGTAGGTGAACGATTTGTCGACACGCCAAATAGTTCCTGGCATATGCACGACCAGATTGCAGTCGCCAGCCTGATTGATCCTTCTCTGGTGAAAACAGAATCCTTAATCGTTGATGTAGACACTAACAAGGGAATCAACTATGGCGCTTCTGTTGCTGGACGCCAAGCCTGGCCAGGGGCTGAGGGAGCATCGCTGATATCTGTCCAATACGATTTAGATTGGCCACGATTCATCGAGCTTTTTATTGAAAGAGTCCAAAGCCTTCCTGCCAATGAGAATGGCGATTAACTTTCTCTTATGCTTCACGCATATTAAATTTCAATCGTGAGTTTTAGCATGCAGCCCAAAATAACTGTCATAGGAAGTATAAACACCGACATGGTTGTTAAAACTTCCACATTGCCGGTCCCAGGTCAGACTGTGATAGGTGATACTTTTTTTATGTCAGCGGGAGGCAAAGGCGCTAATCAGGCTGTAGCGGCAGCCAGGATGGGGGGTGATGTCGTCATGGTTGGCAATCTTGGATTGGATATATTTGGTGACTCCAGAATTCAGTCATTGCTAGATGAAGGCATAGATTGTTCGTTTATTTCTCGCGATAGAACAGAAGCATCAGGTGTTGCCTTAATTAGTGTTGATGAAGATGGCGAAAATCAAATCGTTGTTGCACCGGGAACAAATTATACAATTGAGCCTGCAAGCATTGACGAAGCATTCAATTCCGTGCCTGCAGATTCCATAGTTCTGCTCCAGCTTGAAATCCCACTAAGCATAATTGAACAGTCCATTGATCTAGCGAAGAAGAAAAACTGCCGGGTGATATTGGATCCTGCGCCAGCAAAAGAATTACCTGCATCAATCATTTCTGAAACCTATCTACTCACACCTAACGAGACAGAGGCGGAAATTCTAACAGGCGTTAAAATTGACGGTGAAGAGTCGACTTTAATGGCTGCACAAATCTTATTAGCCAAAGGTGCTCAAAATGTTGCAATAACTCTGGGAGTAAATGGTGTTTATCTTGCCAGCAACGACCGTCAACAACGCATTCCTGCTCAAGACGTCAAAGCAATCGACACAACTGCTGCAGGAGATTGTTTCAATGGCTCCCTCGCTGCTGCACTAGCCCGTGATTTGAGCCTGACTGAGAGTGTTGAGTTTGCAAGCCGGGCATCAGCTATCGCAGTCACGCGCTTGGGTGCACAGGACTCTATACCCTATGCAAATGAGCTGTGAATCTAATTGGCAAACATTATCACTGATCAAGAATACTGGATCATATCTATGTCGCAAGTCTCAGAATTTTCTCCAATAGACAATCGGATAATTCAACAAAAGATTTATACGTTCTCTTCACGCGCATTATTGGCCGTGGTCTGGACTAGTTCCTTTATCTTTGGACTATACATTCTGGCCAATTATGCCAGTGCCTATTTCGATAACGACTTGCAGCGGTGGAACAATGTTCTGCCTGAGATTTACACACCTGGTCAACCCGCAGCTTCAATAGGGATAGGAATTCACTTCGCTGCTGGTGGTCTCATTCTGTTGCTGGGTGGCATTCAGCTACTCAAGAGTGTCCGCAACAACTATCCACGCTTTCATCGTTGGAGCGGACGATTCTATGTGTTCGTTTCCATAGTTGCCGCTCTGGGTGGATTATCATTTATCGCAATTCAGGGAACCGTGGGAGGAACAGTAATGAACATCGGGTTTGCTGGGTATGGCATTCTGATGTTTATTGCCGCCGTGCAAACCATGCGTTACGCAATGCAGCGGGATTTCCTCACCCATCAGGCGTGGGCCTGGCGACTCTATGCGCTGGCCATAGGATCATGGTTATATCGAATGGACTATGGTCTGTGGCTGATCTTTGCTGATTGGGTTGGTCACACAGACCAGTTTGACGGCTGGTTTGATTACATAATGTCTTTCTTCTTTTATGTCCCCAATCTGATCATTGTTGAATTGATGATCCGGTCGCGAACCAAATCCAGTAATCCTGGAATCCGCAACACAGCTTCCGCCAGCATGATCCTGGCCAGTATCATACTCATTGTTGCCACCTGGGGTTTTGCCAGAGTAGCCTGGTTACCAGCAATTATGGATTGGGCTGTAGGCTAATCATTAACGCAACACTACTAGTTCTGCGGACCCAGCCCTTCGGTAAGTTCGATGTAAGTACCCCAGGGATCTGTTAGGAAAGCTATCGCGATCCCCAGATCTGGGATTTCTCGATAGTCCATATCGAGTTCTACTCCTTTCGCTTTTAACTCCTCGCAGAAAGCCTTCAGGTTTTTGACCTCGAAACCAATATGATCCAACACAGTTCCTCGAGTTGGCGATGTGGAAACTGGTGTTGGCCCGAAGGTTAGATTTACACCGGGGAAGTCTCCAGCAGGCTGGCCAATACGACTGCCTGCAACTGCCCCGAGTTTTTCTACATACCAGGCCTGGACTGCTTCCCCGTTTTCTACAGCCCAATGCACGTGATGCAGCTGAATTGAAAAGGGATTGGTCCTGTTCTCAATCAACTCCACCTTGATATCGTCGGGTCCCTGCACGAACGCCAGAGTCGCACCATTTACCGATGCTATGCCTTCCTCTACCGGAAATCGCTCTGGTAGTTCTTCCCGGGTAATCATGTTGTATCCCATCTCTTGCAGTCGGCCAACGGCTGCTGCGATATCTGTAGTTTCAAATCCAACATGATTCACCACGGTCCCCCTGGTGCCACCGCTCGGTTCTTTCTCCGTCAGGAAGACCTGTAAATTTGAAAATTGGATGATCTCTCGCTGCACTTCACCAATTAAAGTCGTGGTGCCGCCCAGGCCTTCAACCCAAAATCTTTTGTGGGACTCGGGGTCTAACGTATTGATATGGTGATGACCATAAACAACAGGATTGTCTTCAGCCAGATGGAGCTGACCATATGCCAGCGGAGCAATCATGCCAAGAATAAGAAATATAACTTTTAGTGTGTTTTTCATGATCAGTGGTCCTTGATAGCAAACATTGATATCTGCTGGCCTGTGGGGAGTCATTGAACTAATCAGTTACTCGATCTGATGATTAAATAAGCGGAATATGGAGAATTCTCCCGGTTCAAATAATTAATCACTACTAATTTTCCGATTACTGACAATACACCAGTCTAAAAAACCAAACTAATTTCGTAACCAAATAGACAGCGCTAGCGTCTTTATAGTGTAAATACACTATAATTGGCAATTGTGAACCTCGGTTCACGACAGAATTCCAACAGAGCGCAGCACTAAGACTGGCAACGTTTGATACTTTTTTGATTCTTACTCAATAAAAACTGAATTCCTAAAGTAGTAATTGGAGATTGTTATGAAAAAACTTGGAGCCAAAATCACTGCGACGACATTGCTAGCTGCTGCGCTGCCTGCGCTCTCTATGGCTGCTGAGCGCGTTGGTGATTTTTCCCTGCTGGACCAGAACGGGTATAACCACAGCATGAGCTGGTATGACGATCATGCAGCCATTGCATTGCTGGTACAGACAAATGACAGTGCAGCAACAGAAGCAGCAGTAACTGCTTTCAATGATTTGAAGTCTGAATTCGACGAGCAAGGTATCGAGTTCATGATGATCAACCCTATGGGTCGCAAGAATCGTCAAGCCGTTCAGCAACGTGTTGCTGAATACGGAGTTGAGATTCCAGTATTAATGGACGATGCCCGGATGATTTCAGAATCCCTTGGCATCGAACGCGCTGGTGAAGTGCTTATCTATGATCCAAGCAAATTCTCAGTGACCTATCGTGGAACTGTTGAAGGTGCCAAGGCTGCAATTACCGAGACATTAGCTGGCGACGAAATCAGTTCTCCTGAGATTGCGACTTCAGGTGAAGAAATCAGCTTTCCTGACCGCAACGTTCCTTCTTATGTAGCAGATATCGCACCAGTGCTGGCAGAGAATTGCGCTGCCTGTCACCGTGAAGGTGGCGTTGCACCATTTGCGATGGACAGCCATACCATGGTTCAGGGCTGGTCACCGATGATTCGTGAAGTATTGATGACTCGTCGCATGCCACCTGGTCAAATTGATGGTCACATCGGTGAGTTCATCAATGATCGCCTGGTTGCCGATGAAGATGTACGTAACATCATTGCCTGGGCTGAAGCTGGCGCACCAAAAGATGGTGACCACGATCCTTTAGCTGAGCTGACCTGGCCAGAAACTAAATGGGCTCATGGGGAACCTGATCTGGTTCTGGATATTCCGGCAACAACAGTACCCGCTACCGGCAACGGCGTATTCGTCGACGTCGAAGTAGTTTTCGATATGCCGGAAGATCGCTATGTTCGCGGTAGTCAGATTCTTGCTGGTGAACGTTCAGTACTGCACCACACTGTAAACCGTCTGGACTTCCCTGAAGACAACGGACGCGGCATTGGTTTCGGCGAATCTGATCCAATTAAGGCTGAGATCGCTCCCTACATTCCAGGATTCGTCGCTGATCTTAATCCTGAAAACACTGGCGGTCTTATCAAAGCAGGCTCCGTGTTACATCTGAACATGCACTACACACCTAACGGTCGCGAAGTAACGGATCGAAGTCAGGTTGGTGTCTGGTTCTACCCTAAGGGCGAAGAACCCGAATACAACATGACGAGTAACTGTGCATGTATCTTCCCAGATACGTGGACTACCATTCCTCCACATGATCCAGCGTTTGAGCAGCGACAGTCCATCACGATTTCAAGAGATGCGCACTTGTATGAATTTACTCCGCATATGCATTTCCGTGGTAAATACATGCGCTTCTATGCTGACTATCCCGATGGTACCAGTGAAGAGCTAATCAATGTTTCCAATTACAACTACAACTGGCAGTTGGCTTATACCTATGCTGAGCCAAAACCAGTACCAGCCGGTACAGTAATTACCGCCGTTGGTGCCTGGGATAACTCGGCGCAGAATGAAGCGAACCCGGATCCAAGTCGCGCGGTAGACTGGGGTAACGAGAGTTGGGACGAAATGTTCTTTGGTCGAGTTGTATGGAAATATGACGAGTAATTGAAGTACATCCAGACACATTAGAAAAAGCCCACTGTACAGTGGGCTTTTTTTTGGAAGCGATTTCAAGACTTATTTAAAACAAGTGCTTTCTATACCAATCAATTATCGCCTCGTGAGTTTCACTTAGATGCGGTTCGGGAAATACTTCGTGACCCGCATCAATTTCCAGCAGGCTGTTCTCCACACCTATCTCGTCGAGCAGGCCCTTCATTCTTAAGCTATTTCGTTGAAAGTCCACAGCTTCATCCCGCGTGCCATGAATTAGCAGCACCGGGGGATCATCTGCTGATACATAGTTAACAGGAGAAACCTCATCATAGAGAGCTGGGTCAAAATCCAGGAATCGTGCACCAAACAAGGAAGTATCGAAGGCGGGGTCGTTGATATCGATTAACGGCATCATAGCGACGACTGCACTGATATCTGAATACTGCCGCTGTTCTGGGTCTACTGACATGCCAAGCAAAAGTGACCAGAAACCACCGGAACTTACTCCAAACAGTCCTAACCTATTCCGGTCGACACCAAATTTGAGACTGTTAATTTTTATGTGCTCAATACCAGACTGCAGAGCTTCGAACGCCGTCGGAATTCGGTAAGTTGGATGGGCCGGATGATAAAGTTGGAAAAGGGTGTACCCCTCTTCCAGAAGAACTTTCCAGAATGGTCTGATGATATTTAGATTGTCTTCCCCGGAAACGAATCCACCACTCACAATCAATATAATTCCCTTTCCATTTGGCTCAAGCGGAGCTTCTACATCGTAGTACATCGCCATGCCATCTTTATAGCCGTAGACCTGGTGAGCAGTAATTGCAGTTTCCTGACTCCATGCCCAGGCTGACCTCAATAGGCCAATCACTGTAAGTAAACCGATTGCGAATTTATTCATGTTTTGAACCTCTGTTTCTAATTAGTGAGCATGAAGCCGCATGAATAGCACATAAGATTTCATGGCTTGATACACTAAGATTCAATAACTCTCAGTTCCCCATTCAGACTTTCATTCAGAAACGACAACAAGGCGGAAAGTGCAAATGTGTGCATACATAAAATCCATGCCAGTCCTGTTGACGGTTCACGAAGTAACAGACTCCAGCTACCTGTACCAAGTTGTAAGTTTTCAATAACGATAGTCGTAACGCTCAACGCACACATCGCAACGACTGATCGATTCAGCAACCTTACCAGTTGACTTAGAATTTCCAGAGAAGAAGGATTCAGTTTTCTGTCCACATTAAGGACATAACAATAGAAGTCACGAAGCGTTGCCAAATTGTTTGCAACTGCTGTCGCCAGTAACACGAGAATGATGAAGCTCCAGCTTGAGAAATGAAGCCATAGTTGATACCTGGACATAAGCAGGTATGAGTAAGTGACTACCCCGTGATATATAAAACCCAATGCACAAGCCAGAACTAACAGGTTACCTCTAAACAACCAAAAGAGAACCTGAACTACTGCCTGCTTCCAAAACCAGATCGACGCAGTAGTTTTTCCATTCTCGCTTTCGGCTATATCAATAAATTCTTCCCATAGATCACCTACCAGGTGATGCCTTATTTGCGAAGGCACCGCAAGTTCCAGAATTTTAACCGCAAGCTGAGGCGGCGCTGGAGTCTTCTCATTATTTCCAGGTTTAGATTTCATTTTAGATCCAGCTGACATGATTTAGACCAGGTCCAGCCCATCCCACATAGTGGTCAAATTTTCCTTTGACAGGTTCACGGCAGCCTGTCCTTTAGCGGTGATTCGCAGATAACTCTTGGCCCTTCCACCCCTTTTAGGTGTTGGTTCGCCTGCCTCGGAAACGACCATGCCTTTTGCTTCCAGCCGTTCGAGAGTCGAATAGAGAGATCCAATACTTACTTCCCTGCAAATCTCTTCGAAAAGCAGCCTCTTTATCGATGCACCATAGGCGTCCTTCCCCAGTCTCAAAATTGACAGAAGCACCAGAAGTTCGAACTCTCCAAGTCTTATATCCTTAGTCATAGCTCTCTCGCTTGTTTATATATTCTGTTTTGTAGAGTATATCGCGCAACTTGTCAATATTACGCCGAACGGGAACACCAGCCTGATAGATGAGACTGTGGTTTTTCTGATAGCAGGAGTACACTAGCTCAGGCGATCTGGGTTCAGATGAAAAGGGGAACTCCTGATGTCAGAAACTGACTGGCAGAACTACCTGAACAAAATACAGCTCTCCTATACACCGGTTACACTCTCCTGTATCGGAGTACTCCTGGCGGTTTCTGCATTTCGCGATTTCGTGTTTACCGACTTCCAACCGCCCATCTGGCTAAATTTTCTTAACGGAATGGGTATGGTCATAATTCTGGTTGCTGGAATCATCACGTTCTCCAGGCAATTAGATTCTCGCTATGTAAACCTGTTACTTTTTTTTAGCTGTATTGTTATGAGCTTAAAGCCTGCCATTCTGGTCTTGATCGATGATTCTCCTGGTACTCTGTTTTTTGCAAACACCATATTCGCTATCGGCTTAATTTTCCTTTCTCTGCGATACCTTATTATCCTGCAACTGCTAACACTCATCGCATGGTTGGCTGCTGTGCAATCCAACTTTTTGGACATTCAGTACTTTGCTACGTTTGTTGCCGCAGTTGTATTCGGAAGCCTGGGTATGTGGCTTCAACATATTCGAGTCGATCAGATACTTAAAAGCTTCGAGATGGAATCCCGGATACAGGAATTGGAAACACTCTTACCGATGTCGTCATCCTCGGACGAAACGAATTAGGAGACTCTCCATGAATAACAGTTGGGCAATATATTATGTGAAAAAGATTTCACTGAAAGTTAATTAGCCCGCAAGTACCGATGCAGAATGTTCACAAGCGGCCGAAACTGACTAATATGAGTGCGCTACTACTGTATTGATAGCGCAATACAATAAAAAGACCTCACTCAATCGAACTATAGCGAGAGATAACCATGACTTCCCCCGCCGACCTGTTCACCCTGTCACTACTCGCCACCGGCGGGCTCTATTTCAGTATGTTCGCCTACTTCAATGGGCTGCTGGGAACCAAACGACCTAATATGCCCATTCTGTGGAATTCGGAGCCTCTGCTTTGGTACATGGTTTTTGTATTGATGATCTATGTAGTATCCCAGCTGGCTGGAGCAGACTCGTCTGCTCGAGGACCTGGAATCTGGTACCTCACCGGCACAGGGAACTTACTGATCATCTACATTTATCTGATTTCAAAGTTCGCCCGACACACTCTTCCCCAGGTTCTTTCCTGGGCTGTAGTTAGCCTTATTTCCATCGCCGTTTTATGGGTAGTAGGCAACATCCTGTTTGCCGTGGCTGGAGGCAGCGAGACGTCAATCGAATATGAAGATCAGTTAAGAACCTTGCTGTTACTAATGACAGTCATTTTGAGCATGAATGTGTTCTGGTGCTTTTTATTCGCTTTCTGGACGGCATTTCTGAAACATCGACGAACTGATCCGGCATCGATTGAGCGACAGACTATTCAGGGAAAGATTGTTCCCGGTGCGAGCTCACCCGAGTTCAACCTGGTACCAGGAGCAAGTGTGACTCTTGATTTCGGATCGAGGCATATAGAAGATCATGGCTACAAGGCCGATCTGCGAGTCAATCGCGAGAACACGGATCGCGAAATTACTGTTGAAGTAAGCAACGATAGCCGAAGCTGGCTGGCTTGCGAGGTCGATGAACAGATTGCCACCGATTATGACGTGCCTTATATGGGAAGCCCCTGGCGCTATGTTCGCATTACCAATTCCAGCAATCAGGATGTTCAGATAGGCGAAGTATTTGATCTCGACTGAGAACCTGTATCCGCGCTTACCAACAAACCCATATCAGAAGTGGGGTCATTCTGACCCTAGTCCCGGTTGTCCAAACTGCACAGCCAATCGATGTGATTCAAGATCTCTATAACCTGAACCAAATTACTCTTTCATCTGAATGAAAAATCCGGAAGAATGGCTATCCATTGCCAATTTGTTCGAGTAATCAGGATTTTTCTATGCAAGCTCTAATGATGGATTCTCAGCTCATGATTTCTTCAATCTTGAAGCATGCTGAGAAGAACTTTCCAGACGTTGAAATGGTGTCGGTAACGGTTGATAACCCCAGACATCGACAGAACAACATACAATTCGCCGCACGTTGTCGACAGTTGGCGAACGCTTTGGAATCTCTTGGTGCCAAATTCGGGGACAGAATCGGCACGCTTGCATGGAATGACTACCGTCACATGGAGCTGTATTACGCGGTGTCAGGCTGCGGGATGGTTTGCCACACTATCAATCCAAGGCTCTTCCCGGAACAAGTGGCTTACATTATCAATCATGCCGAAGACAAAATCTTGTTTGTCGATTTGCTGGTGTTACCGCTGATTGAAGCCTTAAAAGAACATCTGTCAAAGGTTGAGACCATAGTCATTTTGACAGACAAGGCCCACATGCCTGACACCAGTTTACCTAATGTCCTGTGCTATGAAGAACTCCTCGAAGCTCAACCGGAGGACTACGAATGGCCGGAGTTTGATGAGAATACAGCCAGCGGCATGTGCTATACCTCAGGCACTACCGGCAATCCCAAAGGAGTGGTTTACAGTCACCGATCAACCATCTTGCACGCTCTGGCAGGTTCATTACCGGATGTAACCGGCGCATCAAACATGATGACCAGTTTACCTGTCGTACCAATGTTTCATGTGAATGCCTGGGGGGCTCCCTATGCTGCCATGATGGTAGGAACCAAACTGGTTCTCCCAGGACCCAAGATGGCAGATGGCGAAACACTCACCGATCTGATTAATTCTGAAGAAGTGAGTGTGGCGTCCGGTGTACCCACCATCTGGCTGGCATTACTGGATTACCTCGAAGCCAACAAGAAAACAGTTCCTACGCTGCAAAGAGCAAGCGTAGGAGGAGCAGCTTGTCCGAGGGTTATTGTCGAACGCTTCCGCGATGAACACGATTGCACCGTAGTCCAGGGCTGGGGCATGACAGAGACCAGTCCGCTGGGCACGGTCTATTGTCTGAAGAAAGGCATGGAGGATCTGAGCAAGGATGAAATTGCCGATCTGCAATGTTTACAGGGACGCGGCGTTTTTGGTGTCGAGATGTGTATTGTCGACGAAAACAATGAAGAACTTCCCTGGGACGGAGTAGCGTTTGGCGCCTTAAAGGTACGTGGACCCTGGGTAGCCAAAGGTTATTACGGATTATCCGATGTGCCCGGAGACGAAGACTGCCCCGTTGATGATAAAGGCTGGTTTCAGACCGGTGACGTGGCGTCGATAACGCCAGAGGGTTATTTACAAATCACCGACCGAACGAAAGATGTTATTAAATCGGGTGGTGAATGGATCAGCTCCATTGAAATTGAGAATGCCGCAGTCAATCATCCTGACATCGCTGAAGCAGCGGTAATTGGCCGCTATCACCCCAAGTGGACTGAACGACCATTACTGATCGTGGTGACTGCAGAAGGAAAGACACTTTCAACTGAGGCCGTTTTGGAGTTTCTAAAGGACAAGCTACACAAGATGGCCATGCCTGACGATGTAGTGTTTATTGATGAGCTACCACACACTGCAACCGGCAAAATTAACAAGTTAGGCCTGAGGAAAACTTACGAGGATTATCAATTCCCGGCGGCTTGATTTGAAAGCCGCCAGCCTAAACTTGAACCCCCTGTTCTTGTTTACCATCTAACTGAGATGAAACCGGCAAGCCTTCCAGGGCAGCTTGTCGGCTGATCTCTATATTCGTTTGCCATCCTGGTGGCATAAAGAAGCAGCACCACACCTCCTTTATAGATCTTGCCGTGGTCAGCTTGAGCAGGAAACGCCAGAAGCCATGAAACAGTACAGTGATTGGATCCTGATATTTAAGCGGCTTGGTTATTCCATATTCAACAGTCTCGACTTCAGGCTCAAAGGTACCGAACATCTTGTCCCAAATTATAAGAATACCGGCGTAGTTCTTATCGATGTACTGCGGGTTGCGACCATGGTGCACGCGGTGGTGTGAAGGTGTATTCATCACTGCTTCAAACCAAACCGGCATCTTCTTAATACGATCAGTATGAATCCATGCCTGGTAGATCTGAT
The DNA here is from genome assembly GCA_965227685.1 of uncultured Pseudohongiella sp. Classification (GTDB taxonomy): domain Bacteria; phylum Pseudomonadota; class Gammaproteobacteria; order Pseudomonadales; family Pseudohongiellaceae; genus UBA9145. Next base: position 2,653,288 of record CBDDGA010000002.1, read on the forward strand.
CTGCAACGATTGTCATACCCAGTAAAGTAGGTTCAAAGAACAAGGCTAATGGTATGTGTATAGCGCTGGAGAAGAATGAATCCAGAGGGCCGAATCGATAGGCCATGGGGATATTGATGTAGTCCGAACTGTGGTGGACAGTATGGGTGGTCCACATACAGTTAACCCGATGGAACGCACGATGTTCCCAGTAATACCAGAAGTCCGCCACAATCAGCACCAGCAATACATTCCACCAGCTCCAATCCAGGGGATAAATGGCATAGTTCTCGTGAACTATGTAGGCCAGTGAAAACACTGAGCCAATACCAATAGCTGTAGTCAGATATGACATGCCCACGATTGCCGGTAGTGTGAGAATACTGGAGACGGAATCCACTACATATCTCCAGGAGATATCTTTACGACGAAGTCGCGAAGCAATTTCCCAAACTGCGATCGCCACTATAAACACCGTGAACAGGAGACTGTACATGTCATATGCGGCAGTAATGTCAGCTTCAATGCCCGTTAATTGGTAGTCTTCCATCATGCACCTGAATTTGTGGAATGTCGGAAGTTGCCAAATTAGGCCATTTATAATATATTGTCAATATTGATAATTAACTAATCACATGCCCAGACCAAGTAAAAAAGCCGAACGCATTGAAGAGATACTGGAAGGCGTCGAAACCTGCATCACTCAGTATGGCATCGATGGCACTACCCTTGACCTGATTGCATCGGCAACTGGGCTGGCACGCCCGCTCATCAGACATAATCTGGGTAATCGTGACCAAATAATTGAAACTTTTCTTGAGCGCTACTTTGTGCGATCAGAAACTGAAACCCGGCTTCTGGAACAAGCCCTGAATGAAATTGAGAGCGTTGAGCAACTGGTCAAGCTGATCTTCGTTTTGGAACAGGAAGAAAGTAACTCCATCCTTGTTGCACAGGCACTGAATATAGCGGCTGCCAACAATGAACAGCTGGCCGCGCAACTACGCGACTGGACGGATAACTTTACAAGGATTCTTGTCAATGCATTGACACGGCTACTACCTGAGGCATCTGCCAGTGCCTGCAACGATGTAGCTATTGGTCTGGTGAATCTCTACTTGAGTGCAGCCAGCTATGCTCCGCTGAACCCTGGCAATAATTACGAAAGGTCGATGGAACGGGTTGCTCTGATTCTCGTCAAATCCTTACAGCAGCAGTAGATATACAAGTCAAACCAGCTAGTGAGCGAACCAGGGCGCCTCAATCAAGAGCTCCGGATCAGTTCCAGGTTTCGGAATCCATTTCTGTGCTCGGCCGTAAATATTGTCACCGCCGTATAAAACACCTCCAGAGTCGACACTGAAGCTATGAACTTCGCGAAAGCCATCGGGCATTTCCCGCGGCACAACCCAGGTGTATTTTTGCTTACCTTCGAAATCGAAGTTGATGAATCTCAGTGGCGAGTGGGCTGTCATCCAGAAATCGTTTTCATTCACAATGACATCCAAAGCCATCCCTGATATGTCGATACGGCGTTCGAAAGAGAAATCTGTTTCGCCTCTTCCTGCTCGCCAGATGTTCACTCCATAACCAGATCGATCCAACACAAAGATTCGGCCTTCCGGACCAATACCAACCGCATGGATGCCATTGGTTCCCCCTGGCCCTTCGCCAGCTGAGCCGAATTCAGTTAAGTAATTCATGTCCTCATCAAAAACGACGACGCGATTGTTGTCCAGACCATCGGCTACCAGTATGCGACCATCTGGCATGAAGGCCACATCCTGAGGGCGTCCAAAATGGGATTCGTCACTACCCCCTACACCCTTCTCGCCATAGGTGGCCAACAGTTCACTGCCATCGTTAGCGAGCACATAAATCTGATTGAATGTTTCATTAACCAGCCAGATACGGCGTTCTGGGTCATACGGACTGATTCGAATTCTATGTGGACCAGGTCCAGCGGATCCTTCACAGAGATAGTCCAGGTGATCCCAAATTTCCTTCAGCTTGCCATTGCTATCGAGGATATAGATACAGTTCTGCCAGGTACGACGTTCTGTTTCTCCCAGAACACTGATTCCTAACTGCCCTGCAAATCCTTTGAAGTAGTCTGGCACCGGATAAGGCAGCGCAGTCTCCCCCCGTTGGCTGACCAATATACGATCCGGAGTATCGGCCAACACACCCGACGCTCCTCCGAAAGCGAAACCGTCTTCCGCAAATGGTTCAGCCCACAGGCTGACTATGTCATAGGGACTGGGACCCACTTCACCGATATCTTCGCCTTCCTGCGCGTTGACTGCATTAAATGCGAAAGCCCCAAGTAGTAGTGATGGAATTAGCGAAGATTTCATTTGCCCGTCGTCTCCATTTTATTCTCTTGTTTATTTTTATGTTTATTCAGGACTCGCCTGCAAGATAACCTTTTCGGCCAGAAGTGCTTCACATCTGGACTCATCATAGCCTGCATCCCTAAGCACTGAAATACTATGCTCACCCAGTTGAGGCGCAGGTCGGCGTATCTCGGCAGGCGTTTCTTCGAATCGGGCCGCCGGTCGTGCCTGGCGTACCTCACCGAAACCTTCAAGTTTGTCATGCAGAACAGTTTCACTTTCTCTGATCTGGGGATGATCAAGCAATTCCGTTCGATCCAATAGAGGTGCACAGGGAACATCGTTCTCTTCGAGGCTCTTCATCATCGCTGCGGTAGTGCGCTTCTCCACTTCTTCCCCAATTACCTCTCTTCGTAACTCTGCGTTCTTCCTTCTGGCGAATGCCGTCTTAAAACGTTCATCTTCGATCAGCTCTTTTCTATCAAGCGCTGCGCAAATCCCCTGCCACTCTTTGTCTGAAATCACGCTGATAGTCATGTAGCCATCACTGGTTTCATAAATGAGATCAATGGAAGAGAAGGTTCGCTTAACATCTGTTTCCTGTTCAGCGAAAGTTAGTCCTGACATTCCTTCGGGCCACAAAAAAGCAACCGTGGCTTCCAGCATGGAGAGCTTTATATGCTGACCTTCCCCTTTCCTCTCCCGATGGAACAAGGCACTGGATACTGCTTGTGCTGCGGTCAAAGCAGACACTTTATCTGCGAGGATTATGCGGAACATATTCGGCCGACCGGTTTTTCGATCTGCCTGAATATCGGTAGAACAGGAGAGTGCCTGGATAATTGGGTCATAAACCCGTTTGTGGGAATAAGGACCCTTCTCTCCAAAACCACTTATAGAAACATAAACGATCTTTGGATTGCGGCGCTGGATCTCTTCAGTTGGAAAACCCATGCGAGCCATCGCCCCCGGTCTGAAATTCTGCATCAACACATCAGCCTTCTCGATTAAGTCCCAGAGTATTGCTTTGCCTGCATCAGACTTCAGATCCACGGCAATTGATTTTTTATTACGATTGCAGGAATAGAAGGTGGGAGCAATGCCGTTGTGAGGAACACCCAGATGCCGCAACTGTTCACCGTGGACGGGCTCTACTTTTATAACTTCAGCTCCCTGATCTCCCAGCATCATCGCGGCCACTGGCCCTGATACCATGCTGGTTAAATCCAGAACTTTTATTCCTTCTAAAGGACCCATCTTAACCTCATGCTGATTTAGCTTTTTGTGTTCAAGTTAAAGGCCTTCTCATAGGCCGGTCGTGCTGTAATGCGTGCACGATACTCCTGGAGTATCGTCTGCATTTCTATTTCATAGGTGTTCACCCAATTCAGGCAAGTAATGAGAAACACATCTGCCAGACCAAACTTCTCGTTCAGCACATACTGCTTGCCTGCCATATGTTGAGCGATAACTTTGAGTTGCCTTTTAACGTACTCTTCAGCTGCCCGCATAGCAGTAGGTGCTTCACCATAAATGGAAGATAGCGCACCATGACGCCGCATGACATAGAGACTTGTTTCGTCGAGTTCACCATAGATATAAGCCAGCCATTCGTCTTCCTTGGCTTGCTCTGCAATAGAATGTGGCGCCGTAAGAGATTGATCACTGCCGTATCGATTGACCAGATAGCGACAGATGGCGATGGTTTCAGAAAGATTTAAATCTCCATCAACGCAGAAGGGAACTTTTTGTTTCGGATTAAGTGCCGTGTATTCCGCCGTTTGAGTTTCACCTGTACGTGGACCGATTGGATTTAATTTATAGGTGAGCCCCAACTCTTCCGCGACCCAGATCGGTCGCAGGGTTCTCGCTGTGCCGGCTCCCCAGAAAATGAGATCGGTTTCTTGTGTCTTCTCCAAGCGCTTCTCCAGTCTACAACTACAAGCTTACTAACAAAACCGGGCCAACTAGTGGCCCGGAAAAGCAGTTCAAAACTGATCAGATACTAACTGCGACTCTTTAGCGTTTGAATAAAGGAGCGTGCCAGATCCGCTGTACCATCAGGCTCATTTAATGAACGGGCCGCCAATGGACAGATACCGGTTGTGCTTAACAAGCCATCGGTTTCAGTTCCGGTTCCAACGAACGTGCCTTCACTGAAACCCGCCAGGGATTCGAGTCGAGCTGCAGAAGCGAACGCAAAACGTTTCTCTTTCAAGGCGCCCGCCTCAGCAACAAAGGCTACTGAACCGCGTGATGCAGCAATAGGCTTGTTATCAGCTGCTGCCGCTCTGACAAGGTCCACAACTTTTTGTTCCAGTGCAGTACCTGGCGCTGGCGCCATACAGGGAAGTGCAATAGCGCCATAATCATCCATACTGACGTCGGCGACTTTGTAATCGACCGCAACGCTGACTGAACCCGCACTCAGGTCCGCGCCATCGCTGGTAGCAATCTTGACCGTATAACCCTCTGATTCCAGCATATTCTTCATGACCAACACTTCGTCTTGCAGCATCAATTCCAGATCCCTGGATCCATCGCGAACAAACATCAGCACTGTGTCTTCATCTGCCCATACCAGGCTACCTGTTAGCGTGAACAGACTGAGGGTCAGTCCCACCAGAAACGATTTAGTTCTTTTACTCATAGTTACTCTCCACTAGTCTCTCTCAATTCTCTTACGTAATTCTCTTGGCTCGCCACTCTTTATCTTCCATAAGAACCACCCTTCTCAGCGATCGATCAGCGCTTAACAAATTTCAACACTTCCCGATCACCAACAGATGCTCCCCAGATAACACCGTCATCGCTCACTGCAATCCCCTCTGGGAAACTGGTGGCACCGCTTGGGCTGGGATCAGGAATAAAGTCTGTGATCGTACCATCCAGAGATCCCACATAAATACCTCGATGCCAGCCCGGATTGAATCCATATTCGCCAATAGCGCGGCGCGATTCTGAATCCACGACATAAAGTGTCTCGCCCAGAATGCGAATGCCACTTGGCCGTCCCCAGTGAGTCCAGATCGCCAGTAGTTCACCAGCGGGGGATAGCACCTGGAGGCGATTGTTTGTGCGGTCGCCAATATAAATACGACCCCGGGAGTCTACGGCAATTGCGTGAGGGCCTTCGAACTGCAGCGGTCCATAGCCTTTCTTACCCCAGGCTTCAATAAATTCACCTTCTGCAGTCATATGTACGATTCGTCGATTGGAATCCGGATTTATATGGCCATCAACAATATAAAGTGACCCATCGGGGCCTATTGCAAGATCAGAAGGCTCATTGAATTCACCGGGACCATCCCCGCGGATGCCAGGCTGACCGAGCTCGATAAGCAGCTCTCCCTGCGGGCTGTATTTGAAAATCTGATTGCCCTTTTCCCCATCGATGACTCCGGCATCAATTAGCCAGAGGTTGTCTGCATCATCAATGATAATGCCATGGGGCCAAACAAACAGGCCGCTGCCGAAACTGAACAGCAGTTCTCCATCCGGGCTGAACTTCAATACGGGATCGACATTGCTATCCGGGCAAGCGCCGCTGTTGCCCCCACAACGCTCGAATACCCAGATATTGCCTTCAGAATCCACATCAACTGCGTTGCCTGATCCCATGAAACGGCCAGCGGGCATCTGCACTATGTCTCTGACGATTTCATAGGAATTTGGATAGTCCGGTAACTCGGTATTTTGCTGACCATAGCTGCTGCCCGCACACGCGACTACAGAGCACAGACAAATTTGGAGAGTCCTCAAGGTTTTCATAGTTTCTATCCCCCTGGCGCTGCGTAGATAATTGCCAGGCATTGATTCAGTACGCAACTTCCCGTGTACATACACGATAGCTCTTGCTACCACCCGTGTAAATACACTAAATTCAACAATGTGTGACATCTATTACATGCCCTGGCCAGACGGATACCTATCCTGTAATTTCACGCACCACAATTGCAATCGAGACCTAGAGTCATGGGAAAAAGCAGTAGTTCTTCCAGTACGACCTCAAGAAACCTCAATAATGAGTGCGGCTTATTTCACTTGCGCCGTGCATCCAGGGCGGCAGGTAAAATCTATGCTCATATACTTGAACATGCCGACCTCGATTCCAGTCATTTTAGTGTACTGATCACTATCTCCAGGTACGGCCCCCTCTCTATAAGTGACATAGCAAATCGGGTTGGTCTGGAGAGAACGACTATGAGCCGCAATCTGAAACCGCTGGAACGTAAAGGATTAATCGAGATTTCTGAGGAAGTAAGTGGCCGATCCCGCATTGTTGAAATTACTGGTGAAGGAAAAGAGGTAATTGCAAGAGCCAAACCTGAGTGGAAAAAAGCTCAGAAAGACTTCCGCGCAATCATTGGGGACGATGACATGAATACGCTTATCGATATTCTGGATCGTGTCTACACAGCAACCCAGGCCAGATAATATCTAAACGTTTCTTTCATAGATTAAACAGACTTCTATTTGATCCGAACTTTTAACATAGACCATTCAATAGTGAGAATTTAATGAAACCCTCCTTTATCAAAACGCTTGCATCACTGTGCTCTGCCACTCTACTGGTTGTCAGTAGCGGAGTATTGGCGCAGGAATATGAAGTGCCCAGGACTCCTTTTGGCGCACCTGATCTGCAGGGCACTTATAGTATTGCTACTGTTACCATGCTGGAACGCCCCGATCAGTTTAATGGTCGCCCCAGCATTTCCCTGGAAGAAGCTGCGCGCATGGGAACTACCGGTGAGAGTTATCTTGATGATCTGACTTCTCGGCCTGACGGAGCAGCACCAGATGTTGGCGGTTACAACACTTTCTGGATGGACCCCGGCGAACAGATGGCAGTGCTAGATGGTGAAGTGCGCACATCGATTATTGTTGCACCCGAAGATGGCAAACTTCCATGGGCAGAAGGCGCGCAACGTGCAATCTTCGGCAATCGTTTCAACGGCAAAGGACCTTATGACGGGCCTGAAGCGAGACCCATGGGTGAACGCTGCCTCGTGGGATTTGGCTCGTCCGGTGGGCCTCCCATGCTACCTGTGCTTTACAACAATCACAGTCAGATTGTGCAAACCGAAGACTACGTGATGATACTTGCCGAGATGAATCACGATGCTCGCATTATCTACATGAGCGACAGTGCTCCATCTGATTTTCCTAAGTGGCTCGGAACTTCCGTCGGTCACTATGAGGGAGACACCCTGGTAGTTGAGACCACGGGATTTCATCCACAGGAAGGATTTCGCGGAGCACTGCGCCACTTTTTCTTCCTTTCCTCAGAAGCCGTGGTTACCGAACGATTTACCCGTGTAGATGAGAAGACGCTGAAGTATCAATTCACGGTAGACGATCCAGAAGTGTATTCCCGTAGTTGGACTGGTGAATTACCTATGAACGCCGTGGAAGATCAAATCTACGAGTACGCGTGCCACGAAGGTAACTATGCACTGCCCGGCATTCTAGCTGGTGCCAGACAACAGGAACTGGATGCGCAATAGAGTTAAATTCGAATCCGTAACAAGAGATTGAGTCAGTTATGAAACCAGTTTGCTTAGTGATAGGTGCAGGAGCCGGAATCGGCGGCACAGTTGGAAAACGTTTTTCAAAAGAAGGCTATCATGCCGTTCTTTGTCGGCGTAGCGACGAAGAAGGTCTGAACAAACTGGTTGCCGACATTAAGCAGGACGGAGGCGAAGCCACTGGCATCATACTCAATGCGGTTAAAGAAGACACTATTGAGAACATGATCACAAGGGTCGAGACCGACATCGGTCCCATTGAAGTAGTCATTTTTAATCTGGGTGCACAGGTTGGTGATCGTACTTTGGAAGATACCAGCTACAAAGTTTTCGAACTTGGTTGGCGCATGGCAACATTCGCCCTTTTTCGAACTGCATCGGTTCTGTGCCCTATTATGGAGGAACGAGCCAAAGGAACGATTCTAGTGACTTCTTCCACCGCCGCTGTGCGCGGCAATGCCGGTCAGCATTCTCATGCAGCAGCGATGGGCGGTCGACGCATGTTATGTCAATCACTTAACGCGCAATATGGGAAGAAAGGAATCCACGTCGCGCACATCGTTATCGACGGTTCTGTTGATGCACCAGACACCCTGGGCAAAATGTTAGGTGAAGAAAAGTTTCAGAAATTGAGGGAATCGAAGGGTCTGGAACACGATGGGCTCATGCTCCCGGAGAAAATTGCGGAAACCTACCTACATCTTCATCAACAGCACCGGTCGGTCTGGACCCATGAACTGGACCTAAGGTCGTTTTCAGATCTTGCCTGGTGGAATCACTAGACGTTCTGGAATTTCCTGGTTCATCCAAGCTGCCACAGCATGACCGTCCGCATAGAGTCAATGAATTCATCTCCTTGAGCCAGTTAAATATTCAATTGGCGCTTTTCTATCATTATTCCTGATTCTAATAGGTGGCCTGACCGCTCCATCTATGCGAGCATGGCCTCGCCCACAAATATCTAAAACAGGACTTTTTATGACTCTTATGATTGGCCAGAACAGTGTAGTTTCCATGCATTACACCCTGAAAAATGACGATGGTGATGTTCTGGATAGTTCCGAAGGCAAATCTCCAATGGTCTATTTACATGGTGCTAACAATCTGATCCCGGGACTTGAACAAGAGCTGACCGGTAAAAGCGAAGGAGCTGTCTTCAGCGCATCAATTCCACCCGACCAGGCATACGGTGAATACAACGAAGACTTTACTCAGGTCCTAAGCAGAAATATTTTTGAAGGCGTTGATTCGATTGAAGTGGGCATGTCATTTATCGCTCAGGGGGACAACGGTGAGCAGAGACAGGTTCGAGTATCCCATATCGATGGAGACGACGTAACAATCGATGCCAACCATCCTTTAGCAGGTTTGACCCTACACTTCGATGTCGAAGTAGTTGAAGTTCGGGAAGCAACACCGCAAGAAATCGAGCATGGACACGTGCATCCTGATGGTGCTGATCACTAAAATCTTTCAGATCGAGCACTGCTCAATACAGTGCGCTTCCAGCTGGCAAAAAGTCTATTCGGTTCCCAGGTAGACACTTCTGCCACCAACATAGTTTGGGCTGGTTCCCTGCCAGAATTCAGGAATGTCATTGATGCGCCCCGCCCAGGCACCTTTGGGCGGCAGCATGTGGACCGTATACTCAGTCTGTTCATTTGAACCTGGTCCTCCGCCGGTAACTACCTCGTCGCGGGATTGGGAATGATAGTGATAGCCATATTCGCCGTGTTCATGCCCTCCGAATTCGTCCAGAGCTATTTCAACACCATCACTATCTGTGTCGTCGGCGAGGTATATTCCATATCCTGCTACACCGTCAAAACCCATGCTGACAATAGGAGGGTGCGATCGGTCAATATAGTCTCCCGCGTTGTACAGGTTCAGCCCTGATCTGGCGGCACTAAAAGCATCTGCGTGATAGTGCACACCCAAGCCGCGGCCAGAATGCATACCCTGAGCAGATAACTCAGCCGCCTCCTGGGACACATGTAACATGTTATTGTATGAAGGGTAGATAACAACGCCATCAATAGCGACACCAGTTGCAGACACGCTTGCATAGTTATGATGATCAAATACTGTCTCGCCAACATCGCTTGCCAGATCATTCACCATAGTATTTTCAGTAAGTGTTTCGACCTCACCATAGTCGCGTAGCGGAATCTTCATCAGAAAAGCTTCGCGATGGTAACTTCGGGTTACTGACTGTGATTCATAGCCCGGAGTCTCACCATCGCCAGGCGGTCTTGGTACATCCCAAAGTAAAGCCATCCCGTCCGGAATGCCGTAACTCGAAATGACCATAAAAGGATGATGGGTGTTGCTCGAATCAGTTTCATTAGTGAAAAACACATAGGGCACCGTTAATTGCCCTATCACACCATCCGTAGAATCTGAACTGATGAGTACTCTGGACAAGAGGCCTTCCCTAAAAGCCAGATAGAACTCAGCCGGATACCGCATTGCAGCACCTTCCAGCGCCAGGTCATTTTCAATCTGAGTTAGCATCGCACTTGCAGCCGCCAGAGTTTCTGCATTTGCGCCGGGCGAGGCAAGCTGTGATGAGTAAGTCTCATTAACCTGATTCGGTGTGTTGGCGACCGAATCATCAACCAGCTTCACAAATGGCGTAACCTCTGGATTCTCGACCCGGGAATTCCCTAAAGGATTGAAATCCGACGGGATACGCAAATCAATGTTTGCTTCATAAAAGGTCATTGAGCTCGAGCCCGATGCATTCAGGAAAATAGAACTGTCATTAATAGTTACCGCTCTCGATTGCCAATTGGACTCATCAACATACTCATTACTTTGCGGCTCATAGATTTTTCTTTTAACTGCGAGTAGAGATTGATCTTGTTCTGAAATTTCGAATACCAGATAGGCCGAGTCATTCTCACTCAGATTACCACTACGGATATCATTGAGTAGCAGTTCGCCAGTCGATGAGTTCCAGTCTATTGCGTAGTTACTATGCTTCACAGACATAAGACGATAGCCACCACCGGTTTCAACTACAGCTTGAAACATTGTGCGTAGCAGGGAATCGTCATCCACTGAAGTCAACGCTGCCAGGTTATTTGCCACTCCCAACAAAAAGCCATCTGACTCCTGGACCCTGACCACATCTCCACTATCCATGGGCCCAAACGAAAATCTCACCAAATCTTCAAATTCCAGTTCTCGTGATTGCCAGGTGACAGAACGCAATCCCTGCACAGCTTCAACCAAAGGCGCCGGCGAATAAAACTGTGGTGCAACATTGGAGGAGTTGGTTATTTGGAAATTTGCTGGAATAGGCGTGTAAGTAATGAGAGACGACTGGTCCGGGCGATACGCGAGATAGACATTCATATCCAGAGGTGAGCCGATTACACCATTGAAGATTTCTACATCTATAGTCTCGGATAAATTGACCCCGGATTGCGCAGGACTCAGATTCGAAGCCGCACCGTCCCAACCCACAAACCCTCCATCCGACGTTCGCATGAAAAAGTTCTCGCCGCTGGAAATAACTACATAGATATCACCCGATAAACTTCTGGCGGAGGGATCTACCAGAATGTTTCCCGAAATTAAAATGGAGTCTGTCAGATCAGCTGTATCGTAATATCCCTCCTGCCCCTGTATTTGCATGCCAAGGGAAAAAGATGCCTGACTACTGGTGCCGTCTGAATTAATCGCCTGAAGCTGCAAAATTTCAGTCTGCGACTGAACGGCTGAAGACCATATTGCTGAACTGAATACTGCAACAACCACTGCCATTCTTGTCTTGTAAGTATGCAATACAGTGTGAAAACAGCTTACATTCATTCAGTGACCCCTGCCCGAATATGGGAAGCACAGTTATAGTTCGATCATTTCAGGTGAAATTTTGTAGTTTCCGTAAGGTTGCTAATTGGCCTGACGAAGAAGGCACAAATCTGGTAAGTACACCCGAACTTAAACTAGTGACAACCCAATCTGTCGAGGAGAGTTTGTGATACAACAGGTACCCCATTCTCTGGAAAGAACTCCAGGTCCACCATCGCTTCAATTTCGGAAACATTAGCCTGATGATCACAGTAGTTTTCTGACTGTGATGTAGTATGAGGAAACACGAAGGCCACCACACCGAATTCATCGCTAACGAGTTTGAAGTAAGCAGCAGGATTTAAATCAGCATTTGCAGGCGAGACACTCAGATTACTAATAAGGAAGAGTGGCCCTGTTATTACATATACTTCATTTTCTGCAGTGACGGCCTGGTTCAGCCGTTGTTCCAGACGTAACCAGGGCCCCAGTCGCAAGGGTGCTGGCATTGGCACCATATTGCTGAAGTTGTTCAGATCCGACCAATAGGGAGTATTCGCAAAACTTGTCATCGGAGCAAGCCGCGCCCGATTTTCAGGCTCGATCAGTTCAGCACTACCGCCATACTGGCTGGAGCTCTGGGAAATAGTTTCAGACAGATTCAGCTCTACCTCGCCCAGGGTCATGATGTCTTCGAGCGGAGAGAATTCAACCAGCCGGTCGGGCTGCCAGGTTCTGGGCAAAAGTGAAGCTACCCCAATGGCGTCCCTGGTGAGTCGATAGGCTACCCAGTCCGGCAATGACGTATCCCCGTTTATTCCTGCAGCATATAGATGGTGAATAACCACATTGCTGCGATTTGCTGAAAGCTGGGATGCATAGTTTGGGCAAGGGCCCTGACAATGGGTAACGGCAACACTCTGGGCTGACACCGGGGGTGCAATCAGTAACATTGAAGCGATAATGCCGTATAGTAATTTCCAGTGTTTTCTGTCGAATTTATGTGCGCTCATTGACAAGCCCTGACGCCGAATCTGGCAAACCATGTACTGCGGAAACCAGAGTGTACAAAATTTTCATGAATTTTGCTCAACTCCCAGTATCACGCTGGCAAGTCTGAACGCTTTGACCTCCCTTTAAGAGGAGGTCAATTTAAACCCTTCATCCAGCCAACCGGTCACTCCGCCAATCATTTTTTTGACCGGACGATTTAGCCTGGCCAGCTTGACCGCTGCTTTGTCTGCGCCATTGCAATGGGGTCCGGCACAGTAAACGACGAACAACGTGTCTGTTGGATAGTCCCTTAGTGAATCTTCATTAATTTTTGGATGGGGAAAACTGGTTGCTCCCGGCACATGACCTTTGTCAAAAAGTTCAAGACCGCGAACGTCAAGAAGTACAAAGTCCTGACGGTCGTTCGTGGTGGCATGGTGAACGTCCCAGCAGTCTGTCTCATACTGCAACAGGGACTCAAAATGTTGCTGGGCATTCTCACTGCTCGCGGCAGGAGGTCTCGATACTGCTGATGTCATAAGTACTTCTCCTCTTTCAGATCTTCAGGTTTTCCAATTCTCCAATGGCTAATTGAAATTATGGCTTGATACGACAACCCGGGCTATGGCCTAATAACTTATATTCGTTAATATTAAGCCAAGTCAATTTTCTAAAATCAGCTGTCTGATAGTTGGTGGGAATTATGGTTAAGGTAGCAATTCTGGCCTGCAGCAACGGCGCACTCTTTGAACTCGGTTGTGCAGTGGAACTGTTCGGCCTCAAGCGACCTGAATTCGACAACTGGTATAGTGCAGAAGTGGTTACTTTTGAGCAGGAAGAGCTGACATATACCGCTGGAGTAAAGCTGGCTGCAAAAGTAGTGCGTTCGCTAAAGTCCTATGACATGTTGGTTATACCCTCCTGGCCTCCGGATGTTGCTCCTTCTCAAAGAAACCTGATTAAGCAGATCATTGCTTTCTATGATGAGGGTAAACGAATTCTGTCCTTCTGCTCCGGTGCTTTCCTGTTGGGCTATCTGGGAATTCTGAACGACCGCGATGCCACAACCCACTGGCGCTATGCAGATCGTTTCCAAAAACTTTTCCCCAATACTACCTATGTTGAAGATGTGCTTTATGTCTACGACGGGCAAATAGGTTGCTCAGCAGGTAGTGCAGCTGGACTCGATCTTGGCATCGAAGTTATCAGGGAAGACTATGGCCACAGGATCGCAAATCAGGTGGCACGTCGCCTGGTACTTTCCGCACACCGCAGCGGTGGGCAGTCTCAATTTGTAGAAACAGCAGTACTGCAGGCACCCGCTAAATTTTCTGAAGCACTTGATTGGTGTTTAGGAAACCTGGCTTCCATTGAAAGTGTCTCCACCGTCGCCGACAGAGCTCATATGTCTCGCCGCAGCTTTGATCGAAAATTTCGCAGCTCCTTTGGTATATCTCCTAACGAATGGCTTATCGATCAACGACTTCTGGTAGCAAAAAGTTTACTCGAGGAGTCTGAAGAGACTATAGAAGATGTGTCTGACGCAGCAGGCTTTGGTAGTGCGATTACGATGCGCTATCACTTCAACCGAAAGTACGGCATTACCCCATCAAGGCATAGACAGCAATTCGGTCGCACTCAAAGCATCTGATAAATCAGAGCGACAGATCTTCATCAAATCCAGATGTGCTTCATACTCTGATTTGTTGAAGGAGATTTAATAGCTCTCTTCTCTGCTCCGAGTCCAGAGCTTCGAATATAGATTCGGCATTGCGTTCCATCGTTCTTGAAGATTCCTTAAACACCCGTTCTCCCGCTTTTGTCAGCTTTACCAAACTAACTCGCGCGTCTCGGGCACCAGCCTCCTTCTCCACCAGACCTATCTTCTCCATAGGAGCCAGCATCTTGGTTATGGCTGAAGCTGTTTTGCCTATCCGGTTCGCAAGATCTATGCGGGGCAAGGTATGTTTTTGCGCGTTCACCAATGAGTCGAGCACCATGTACTCCGATAAACCTATACCGTGAACACAACTTAGTCCGTTATTCAGTTGTTTGCTGGTGTGAGCGCTGGCAACCCAGAGGGCCTTGAAGGTATCAGCCAACCCATCCTTACTTGAGATTTCCATGAAGTATCATCCTTGCAAAGTGCTTTACATATACTTGAATAGTAAAGTATCTAGAAAGAATTACAAGCTCTTCATCATTTTTTATCTGCCCTGGAGCTCAACCAGGTCTACGGAGTAACTGCAGGTAGCTTTGCGGAGTCTCTCAGGCACGGTCTTCAGTGACCGGAAACGCCCACATTCTCCGCCCTGGCGAAGAATTTCAGAGCAAATATCCTGCAGTGAAAAACATTGTTACAAATCCAGGGCCTCCTTGCTCAACGAACCTGATTTAGATCAAGGAACCCTGTCAGCAGCGAACTAAACTCCTCTTTAATCGGCTGAATAGCAGTTCTTGCAGCCCAACAACTTGCTTGGAACGGAGAGAATTATGAATAAAACCAGAACCCTTGGTCTTCTTTCAGCGCTGGCCCTAGCCCCCGCCGTTGCTGATGCACAGGATGCAGCTGACCATCCAACCTACGCAAAAGATGTTTCCAGGATCATTCAGGAAAATTGCCAGATTTGCCATCAACCGGGACAGATTGGTCCTATGTCATTTACTTCCTATGAAGAAGTTCGCCCCTGGGCACCTCTGATTCAATTGAAGGTGGCGCAGCGTGAAATGCCTCCTTATCAGTATGACCGTGATATTGGTGTGCAGGAGTTAAAGAATGACTGGCGTATGGCACCTGAAGACATCAACACCATCGTTGAATGGGTGAATGCTGGCGCCCCTTTCGGAAACCCGGAAGATCTTCCCCAGGAGAAAGAATTTCCCCAGGTTGGTGAATGGCGTTTGGCTGCAGAGCTTGGGCCACCAGATCATCTGATCAAGTCTTCCCCCTGGGATGTTCCTGCTACTGGCCAGGATTTATGGTGGGAGCCCGAAGTAGATTCGGGTATCGATGAAAGTCGCTGCATCAAGGCTGTAGAAACTCTCCCTTCCGCTAATGCCCACGGTTCAACCCACCACGCCAACTCGCACTTTTTGGTAAGAGATGACAATGGCGAATGGGTAAGAGGCGACCGACTTTCCGAATTCGCATTTGGCAAACTCGGAGAGAAAGTTCCTGAAGGTGCCTGCCGCCGCGTTCCCGCCGATTCAAAAGTGGGCTGGAGCATCCACTACTATCCTGATGGTAAAGCCGTTAAGGACGATCAGGTAACAGTAGGTATCTGGTACTACGATGAAGAAGATAACTTCGAAGAAGAGAAAGCCTTCAAGCAGGACCTTCGTGCTTACAATCTGTATAGCGGTGGGGACTATCTCATTCCTCCCCATGGCAAACTGATGACCCAGGGATTCCATTCTTTCGACCACCCTGTGCGCATCGATAGCTGGCAGCCTCACCTTCATCTTCGCGGCGTAGCTATGTCCATGGAAATTTTTGATCCTTCTACTGGTCGCCGTGAGGTGCTTAGTCAGGCATCAAACTGGAACGCTGGCTGGAATCATAGTCACACCTATGAAGATGGATACCAACCGCTCGTTCCAGCAGGAGCCACTATCATCCTCACAGCCTGGTATGACAACAGCGCAGACAATCCTCGTAATCCGGATCCTGATCAATGGGTGGGTGCAGGACAACGCACTACAGATGAAATGTCACATGCCTGGATCGCGATAACTCATCTGGATGACGAAGGCTACGAGCAAATGCTGGCACAACGTCAGGAAAGAGATCGTAATCTGGCTATGGCAGGAGGAGACGGAGAATGAACAGATTTAAAAGACTGACCAGTACTGCAATTGCGTTTGGCGTTGCAGGACTAGTGTCCTTCTCTGCTTCAGCCCAGCTCCCGGAAAACCTGCGTGACTTTCCTCTGGCGACAAGAGGTGCTACCGGTGAAAGCGTAGCCCCCATGTTCAACGGCTGGATCAGGAATGAAGACAAATCCGTAACCATGATATTCGGATTCGCCAATCAGAATCGGGAGCAGATCGTCGACATTCCGCTGGGACCAAACAACAAGATTGAGCCTGCCCAGTTTGATGGTGCTCAACCTACTCACTTTCCTGTTTATCAACGCCGAGGGTTTGTCGGCATTCAGGAACGGGGAGTATTCGCTGTAACGGTGCCTGCTGATATGGCTGATACGGAAGTTGTGTGGACATTATCATCCGGCGGCCAGACCTGGTCAGTGCCCGGGCGAACTTCCTCGACAGCTTATGAATTGAGCAACGGTGAAAGAGCTCTTGGAACCCTGAAACCTGCAATCAAATTCAGCATGAGTGGCGCTGAGTCCCATAGCGAAGAAGGTATCTACGCACAGCGCATCACCACCAGTGTTGGCAATCCGGTTACCCTGACAGCTTATATTCAGGATCGCGGAAACCGCGCAGACTACCCCGACAACAAAGCCATGTACTACGCCCTGGGCAGTGAATGGATAATGCATCAAGGGCCTGCCGCACCAACATTTTCGCATGGCAAGGTATCGGGTGCTGACCGGGTAAGTGAAAGCGGCGAAGCAGGATTTGATAGCGCTACAGCATGGGAAGAAGTGACAACCCAGGCCACCTTCTCCGAACCTGGCGATTACATCGTTCGATTACGGGTAGACAATTTCCAGGCTCCAGACAGCCAATTCGACAATGTTTGCTGTTGGTCGAATGCCTATGTGCCTGTAACTGTTACTGAGTAACCCTCTTGCTTCAAATCCGGAACGCCCCGAATTCATTGGAGTTCGGGGCGTTTTCGTTGCAACCCGATAAATTCCCATAGACTGCCAAGATTCCCATAAGGCACAATAAGTCTTAGCTTGAGAAAAACATCATGCAAAGACTCCGAACTGTATCATTAATCATTTTATCCAGTGCTCTCCTTGCAAGCTGCACTAACACGCGACCTTCCTTCGCCAACATGAGCGATGAAGAGCTGGCGGCATATAATGAGACTCAGCCACTGGAAAATATGGTGCATTGTGTTTATGAAGCGCAAACCTCCACCTACATCAGGAAAAAGATCTGTCGCACTGTGATGGAATGGGTTCGATACAACGAAAGACAGGCTATGGCGCTGGATGTACTCAACTCACCTGCAGGATTTGGTTTGCCAGACAGTGTCATTCGGGATGGGCCAGGCTAGTGTTTTCAGGTGCGGCCTGTTGAGACATGCGACACAATTAAACCCGATCACTTCCCCTCCTTAATACCTGCCTCAATGAAGTTAGGCATAACTGGGCAATCCCAGTTAGAATCTAGCCCACTCTAAAGCCAGAATAATAATTAGAAGGACAATAAATGGAAGCATTCATAGGAGAGCTACTTGGCACCTTTATACTAATCGTGCTGGGTGCGGGTGTTGTAGCTAATGTAGTACTGGAAAAAACCGGTGGCAATGACAGCGGCTACATCGTGATCACCTGGGGTTGGGGAATAGCGGTCTTTATCGCGGTATTCATTACCGGCAGCGTTAGCGGAGCTCATATTAATCCTGCAGTTACCATAGGGTTGGCGGCCGCTGGGCAGTTTTCCTGGTCTCTGGTTCCTACCTACATTATCGCTCAACTACTGGGCGCTTTTCTCGGTGCGACCGCTGTATGGCTTCACTACAGAGACCACTTCTCAGCAACAGAAGATAAGGATTCCAAGTTAGGAGTGTTCTGCACCGGCCCGGCTATTGCCAATACATTCAACAATCTCTATTCAGAAGTACTGGGCACATTTATGCTTATTCTTGGTGTGCTTTATATTGCAGCACCTGATGTAGGTTTAGGTGCATTGGATGCCCTTCCCGTTGGGCTGCTGGTATTCGGTATCGGTATGTCTCTTGGCGGCACCACGGGTTATGCCATTAATCCAGCCCGTGACCTGGGACCACGAATCGCCCACGCGCTGCTTCCTATCGAGGGCAAGGGATCCAGCAACTGGGGATATGCGTGGATTCCGATCGTTGGGCCTATTCTGGGGAGTCTGCTCGCCGCTCTGGTTTACTCATTATTGCCTTTCTAGATTTGGGCAAATGAGCAGGGATCGCGTAAACTCCGTCCATTACATAATTAGATGCAGCGTTCCAATCTGGATCGCTAAAAATCCGGGTCAAGATGGCCCAATTTACGCCTAAAGGGAGAATTATCATGGGTAGCAGAGCGCAAACAGTCAGCATCATCATAGGAGTACTCCTGGCAATCGGACTATTTTCCTGGGCATTAACTGCCCCCTATCTGAGTAATCAGGGGCTAGGTCGCACTCCGGGCATTATTATTGGTGGCACACTTACAGAACCTCTGGAAGATTTCTCTGTACTGGAAGGTGCGGTACAAGGTCCACTAATGATGAAGCAGGCCGGGTTCCCGCCGTTCACAAATTATCTTTCCTGGGTGGCAGAACCCGATGGCATCATCACGGCAACACGTCCAGATGATGGCTACTGGGAACGCAGAGTTTATGAGCGTGGCGGCGATGGCTGGTTGAGAATTGGCGATCAGACTTTCGCGATGGAAGCTTTTCCCATCACAGGAGACGAACGCATTGCGATGATGGAGAAATGGGCTGCCAAATCCGGCAGGACCCTGGATGAACCTCTCTATTCAGGTAGCGAACCACTACGCGAGTGGAAGGTATTCTTCTGGAGACCCCGTTCATAAAATCGAAATACTCCAGAAGAACATCACTGAACCCCTGGTTTAGAAATTAGGCCAGGGGAATAAATCGGGCGGTAGTGGCACATCCAGGTCAATTTCAGTACCACGTGCCATTACAAACGCCGGCTCCAACAAAGTCTCTAACTCCTCTAGCGGACTCTCATTGTAAGCAACGATATCTGCATCCTTTCCAACCTCAATAGTACCCGCAATATCAGAAACCCCAATTAAGTCTGCCGCATTAATCGTAGCGGAAATCAGAATCTCTCTTGCTGGCACACCGGCTTGATTCATCAGCACCGCCTCATAAGCATTGGTGCCATGATCGTTAACGCCCGCGTCCGTTCCATAAGCAATCTTCACCCCTTTTTCGTGGGCTATACGTAACGCATTGCGCATGATCGGACCTACCTGGAGTGCTTTCTGTGCTACCGCCGGGATATAGAAGCCAGGCCGCTCGGTGGCGATTCGTTCAACAGTATGACCAGCTATCAGTGTTGGCACGAGGTAAGCACCTGTGGCCACAAACAATTCAGCCACTTCATCGTCCAGGTACGAACCGTGCTCTATGGAATCCACACCTGCCCGCAGCGCCGCCATCATGCCGATCTTGCCATGAGCATGAGCAGCCACTTTTCGTCCCATAGCATGAGCTGCCTGAACCAGCGCAATTTGTTCCTCGTCTGTGAATTGCTGTTCAGTTCCTGTTGCTGTCAGGCTCAGAACTCCCCCGGTGGCCACATATTTAATATGATCTGCGCCAAATTTGATTTGGGTACGAACTGCCTTTCGGCATTCCGCTATGCCATCACAGACGCCAGAATGAGGCTGCGGGAAAACATCGTCACGAAATCCGCCTCCATCTCCATGCCCCCCGGTTGGTGTAATACTCTGCCCGGAGGCGCGAATTCTCGGCCCCATTACAACACCCTGGTTGATAGCATCACGCAAGGCGAATATTGCATTGCGGCTGCCACCCACATTCCGAATCGTAGTGAACCCTGCCCGCAGTGTGCGCATACCAAATTCATATCCCATCAGGGTGCTGAATTCCGGTGTTCGGGTAACTGCTATCTCCCGGCGATTAGGCTCCTGTTGACCCAGAATATGAGTATGAGAATCCATCAATCCGGCCATCACGAACTGATTGCGCAAATTAATCACTCTTGCACCGGAGGGAATATTGGCATCCGCTGCAGAAACATAACCATCCAGTATCTGGACTATTGCATTGTTTCTGACAACGATGCTTTGTTCGGTACTAACCTCAGCTCTGGCATCAGCCAGCAAGCTCCCGGCATGAATTATCTTCCACTCAGTTATCGCTTGTGCTGACAACAGCGAACTTAAACTCAGGCCGATCAACATTAGTGCGATTCGAATCATTTCACTAATTCCTCATTCTTGTTCTTTAAAGTTTCAGGCCTAATTGTAACAAAACGCGCAGCTGAGTCTCCCTTTCCTGACCTGCCGGTATTTGGAGATTCAATTTACGGGAATACCGCACCTCTTATGTGATGAATCTGAATTATAGAGATGGTCTGATAGGCGAGAATCCGCATACCTGGTTCAGATATTCCCGGCGAAATGTTTCTGAACCAATGCTTTAACTTCATTCAGCTTGTAGGGTTTAGCCATCAGATAATCGAAGTTTCTTACATTGGGCATAGCCAGTTCGCCTGTCACCAATACCTTCGTTATCTCATCAGAGAGATTCTCAGCCACTTCCCCACCTGTGGAATCCGCCAGTCGATAGTCAATAAAGATCATTGCCGGAGGATCGGCTTCGCAACTCTCTATCGCCAGGTTTGAATCGGTAAAAGTCTGAACCTCATAGCCTGCGATTTCCATGTATTCACGAAATATCTCACAGAGGTG
The DNA here is from genome assembly GCA_965227685.1 of uncultured Pseudohongiella sp. GTDB lineage: Bacteria > Pseudomonadota > Gammaproteobacteria > Pseudomonadales > Pseudohongiellaceae > UBA9145. The sequence continues at coordinate 2,674,492 of CBDDGA010000002.1, forward strand.
TGATTCATCGTCGAGGTAGCAGATTCTCTTTGACATATCTGGGAGCTTCAGCTTGAAGCTTTTAAGAAAGTTAAATTGAAGCGAGTGTGATTAGACAACTGGTCATATTCAATCTTTGCTTCGTGCTCTTCGAGAATACCCTTACTGATAGCCAGGCCCAGGCCAGTGCCCTTACCGGGGCGCTTTGTCGTATAGAAAGGTTCGAATAACTTAAACTGATCTTTCTCTGAGATTCCGGAGCCTGCATCGGTGACAGCCAGGTCAATACTTCGCTCTCGTTCTACAACCTCAATACGAATCCATTTGTCTTCAAGGTCCACCATCGCATCAATAGCGTTGTTGATCAGGTTGAGAACAACTTGCTCTATCTCAATTTCGTGACAGTTAATGAACGCCTGTTGTGATGCCACGACGTCTATTTCAATGCGCTCATTCTTAAGCCGCGGCTTGGCGAGATTTACTGCTTCCCGCACAATATCAGGCAATGACTTCTTCTCTCTGGTGACTTCCTTTCCTGATGTGGAGAATTTCTTGAGACTCTTGACGATATGTGCAATACGCTCGCAGGACCTGAGTATCGTCTCCAGTTTTCTCGCGTCTTCATCTTCAGAATCCGTGGTTTGCAGCATCAACTCCGTATATCCGCTGATAATACCGAGTGGATTATTTATTTCATGAGCCATGCTGGCTGCCAGTTCTCCCAAAGATGCAAGCTTGGCACTTTGGATACTCTTTTGCCTCTCTTTGTTGTACTTAATCTCGGCAATCTTTCGTGCATTTATGTCCTGGATTGTGCCGGACAATGTGACTACTTTACCGTCTACCAGATTAGCCTTCCCGTTGGTATAAACCCATAACACATTTCCCTTGGCTGTTTGAGCTTCAACTTCAAGACTATAGGGCTCTCCAAATTCAATTGCCCGGTTTACCGCGTCTTCCACAACGGACTGATACTCTGGAGTGAACAACTGTAGCCCCTCGGGCAATAGAGGTTTCTGATTTTCCTGTTTCTCTACCTCAAGAATTTTAAAGGTCTCATCTGTCCAGGTAAGTTCGCCACTGGCAACATCCAGTTCCCAGCCGCCTACTTTGGCTATGGAGCCCGTTTCATTCAGTATCTCCAGAGTTCTCGCAAATGCAGCTTTGTTTTCCACACTGCTCGTAATATCCTGCCTTATTGCAAGATAACTCGTAATAGAGCTCTCGACGCCTCGAATTGGAATGATGATTGTCTGTACAAAATAGAAGCTTCCATCCTTGGATTTATTCTTGATGACACCCGACCAAACATTTCCGGACGATATAGTCTTCCAAAGATCGTCAAAGAATTCGGGAGGGTGATGTGCAGAATTTACTACGCGATGAGTTTTTCCTATTAACTCTTTCTCTGAATAACCGCTGATAACACAGAAGTGCTCATTTACGTTTGAGATTACTCCCCTGGCATCAGTTTCGGCGACAATTGTATTGCTCTGCAATCCCGCCTCAATTTGTCTCAACCTGTTTTGCATAGAAACTTTTTCAGTGATGTCTCTTGCCTCGGCATATACCAGGCCCGTGGCAGGATCTACACTCGCGTTCCAGGAAAGCACACAATAATGCCCCAGCTTGTGGCGGTAGCGATTCTCGAAGTCCAGGGTTCTTTTGCTCTCGGAAAGTCTCGTAAACTCTTGCCTGGTAGGCCCTACATCGTTGGGATGCATGAGGTCGAAAATTGAAAATGACAGGAGTTCGTCTGTCGTGTATCCGAGAACTTTTGAAGCCTCAGGGTTCACATGCTCAAAGTATCCATCAGCGTTGGCAACCACGAGAATAGATGAGGACAGTTCATAGAACTTCTCGTACAAATTATGGCCGCGTGAGCTCTTCATCGGGAGCATAAAACTCATTTCTGGCGGGTTTTCGGAATGCTCAGACTGGCAATTGTTCTTCCCTGAAATGCCTGATTCTGGGCGTTACACCACGATAAGGTTAAATTTTCTTACTGGGAATATAGTACAAATCTGACTCCCGTGCTCGGGAATTCCGTGGGATTTCAAATTCGAATTAAGTGCAGCGCAAATCAGGCGCTTGTTCGCTCAATTCAGATCTGGTTGCGGGATAAATTCCGAACCATCTTCGAAGATGATCTTTTGCAAATACATGGTGAACTCACGACGCCCTTTACGGCCAGTCGCCGTGATCCGGGAACCTATTTCCAGGTGCTCCAGAGTAACGCCCTGCCTCTCCAGGGTAGTACGTGCTCCCGACTCAATCAGCCAGTACGTTTCCTTACCCTGCTCATCAGTATTCTTTATCAGCACCGATGCATGAGGATTTACAAAGCGTACTCGTTCTATAACTCCATCTACAGATATTATTTCCTGGGTAAAATTTGCATTGGTTGAATGATGGGCGACCGCTTGTCCAGTCAGACCCAGAATCCAGATCAGAAACACTATTCGCTTCATTAACCTGCCTCTCGATTATTATTAGTTATTATTCAGCTCAAGGAACCAGTCGTAATTTGCGTCGGTACAATTGTAGATGTCCACATCACTCACATCTTCCCGTCGATAGGAATACGTTAGTACCAGTGGCTTCATGTACAGGGCTGGGTCGATGTAGGTGTGAGTAATATGTAATTCGCCATTTACAATTCGTAACTCTTCGTAGGCAATTGTGCCTGTACCCTGAGGAATTCCTCTTGATGTTCGGATGTATCCCGGCACGTGTTGGCGCGACTCTATCACCAGGGCATCAGCTTCAAAATGTGCGAACGAGGAGCCCATCTCTGCAAAAAAACTACCACTTAGATTTCGAGTGCTCGGTTTATCGCTAATCGCAGACTCATCACCAAGAGGAATGACTCTACGCAAATCGAACAGTTCATAACTGATCCTGACTTCAGCGTCATCGAATTCTATCTTTATTCTTGAATTTGGATTTGCCCAGATTCGGGAAGCACTAGCGGGCGTGCAATAGAGACTGGGATCATCAGATAATAAATCATAGGCGTTTCTTATCGCGTCACCTGCTTCAGTAAGCACTATCTCACTTTCAGTTCCAGGACCATTAAGTAACCAGACACCAGCAATTTCTTCCTGGGCTGCAACCGACGAAGTAAAAGCCAATGCAGCTAACGCATAGAAAACTATCGACCGCTCTGCTCTTCTCATTTTCTGGGCCCTGCTTTTTTTTATTCTGTTATGTGTTATTCCATCCAGTCACGATGGCCCTTGGAGATACTGCATCCCCCATCGACAGGTATTATCGCTCCGTTCGTATAGGAACCTGCGCGGGATAGCAGATAGGTTACGATTCCAACAATTTCCTCAGGTTGCCCAACTCGCTTCAATGGACAATCGGTTTCAATATCATCCAGGTAGTGCTCAAACACATAGTCGGTCATTTTGCTGGCAAAAAAACCTGGAGCAACAGCATTAACCGTAATGTGCCTGGACGCCATATCCACCGCCAGGCTTTTGGTCAGGTGATGGAGAGAAGCTTTACTGGCAGAGTAAGCGAAAGTTGGAATGCGTTGAACTATTGGTACATGAATCCCATCCATAGAACCAATGTTTATTACCCGGGAGGTGTTTTCAGATGTCGCTTCCGCTGCCAACAGAGGTGTCAGATCTCTTGTCAGTGAAAATACAGCAGTAACGTTAGTATTGATAACTTTCTGAAACGCCTCGTCAGAGTACTCTTCCAACTGGGCGGCGAAATTTGTTCCAGCGTTATTAATCAGTGCATCCAGCTTGCCAAACTTTTCCTCGATCAGTGCTACCAGAACACTTCGGCCTTCTGCGGTTGAGACGTCAGCCGCTATGGCGTAGACCTCACCCAATGGCTCCAGTGTTTCCATAGCACTGTCACAATTGACCTTCTTGCGAGATGCAATGACCACCCGTGCGCCATTTCGTAACAAGCCTTCGGCCATCTGCAAGCCCAATCCGGAAGTCCCTCCGGTGATAACAACGGTTTTTCCTCTAACTGAGAATAGACTGTCCACTTCGAACTCATGCCGGGTTTCAGCGTTCACTCTTCGCTCCTTCGGTGAATTGCAATTTACTGAGTTTCCCTGCTTGGACTTTGCTTTGCAAGCCAGAGTAATATGGCGAAGCGGTCCGTAGGCTGCACTTTAGAAAAAGACCAAGAATCCCCGGGAGTCACCATGAGTAGCGAAGTCGAATCCAGCCCAGCCGAACAACCCCAGGCTGATGCCCATTTAAAATCAAATATGCGCACCGTGGCATTCACGGCGCTAGCCGGAACCAGCATCGAGTGGTATGACTTCTTTCTCTATGCCACCGCCGCCGCACTGGTGTTTCCGACAGCCTTTTTCCCGGATGCTAGCCCGGCAGTTGGCCTGATTCTGTCATTCTCAACCTTTGCATTTGGATTCATTGCACGTCCGGTTGGCGGAATCCTGTTTGGCCATTTCGGCGACAAAATTGGCCGCAAGCGCACTCTGGTATTGGCATTGGTAATGATGGGGGTTGCCTCTACTCTGATTGGCCTGTTACCTACCTATGCAACCATCGGCATAGCTGCGCCGGTACTCTTATCAGTTCTTAGATTTGCACAGGGTCTCGCGATCGGCGGTCAATGGGGCGGCGCAATGTTATTGGTCACTGAAAGTGCTCCATCTGACAAACGTGGCTATTACGGTTCATTCGCGCAGGCAGGTGCTCCCGTTGGTGTGATTCTGGCAAATCTGGCATTCATCATTATTAGTGCAACGGTGTCAGAAGAAGCGTTCATGAGTTGGGGCTGGCGCGTACCTTTTATAGCCAGTGTGATTCTGATTGGTATTAGCATGTACATTCAGCTACATCTTGAAGAAACAGAGGCCTTTAAGGAACTGGAAGCTGCACAAAAGTCTCAGCACGCTGATGACAGCGCAAAGCCAGCTGTTAGGCGTTCCCCTGTGATCGAAGCACTGGTGAAATACCCGAAGACTATCGCGCTAGCAGCAGGTGCCTTTCTCTCTATTCAAGTATGTTTCTACATATTGATAGGTTTTATCCTCGCTTACGGCTCTGATCCGGGAGGCGCAGCCATGAGTAGAACCGATGTCCTTGCTGCGGTACTAATTGCCTCTGCGATACAGATTCCATTCCAGACCATGGCAGCCTCCTACTCGGATCGTCACGGTCGGCGTGGTGTATTTATGTTTGGTGCTCTGCTTATGGGGATTTGGTCCTTCGTTCTTTTTCCATTAGTCGATACAGGAAACTTCATCCTGGCCATCATAGGTATCAGTGGCGGACTCGGTGCATTGGGAATGATGTACGGACCACAGGCAGCTTTCTACACCGAATTGTTTAGCACGGAAGTGCGCTATTCAGGTGCCTCGCTTGGCTATCAAATTGGTGCCATTGTAGGAGGAGCCTTTGCACCAACGATCGCAACAATCCTGTGGACTGAATACGCGATCATTTGGGTATCGGTCTATATGGCCATTGCATCGCTGGCGTCCCTGCTGTGTGTATGGCGCTTGACTGAGACTTCAGGACAAAGTCTCTCTGCTTGATTCTGGTAGGGGCGGTACATACCGCCCCTTAAATCTTTTCCCCGCTCCGCATTAAACTCTTTGCCCAGGGAGCCGGCTTTTGTTCTACCTCCACCATCCTTTCTTTGCCATGGGAACTCCTTGCGAGTTACAGCTTTATGGTAACGATCAACAATTCAGCAAGCGAGTTGCGGAAGACGTAGTCGCCGATATTGCAAGACTTGAAGCGAAGTACTCGCGTTATCGTGATGACAGTTTCCTGAGCGAGATAAACCACATAGCTGCAATGGGCGGTGAGATAGAGGTAGATGAAGAAACCCTGGGGCTGCTGAACTATGCGGACACCTGTTACACACAAAGCGATGGATTGTTTGATATTACATCGGGAATTTTGCGACGAGTCTGGGACTTCAAATCTGGTAACGTACCTGCTGCAGAATCTATTGAGGCTCTCCTACCTGCGATCGGCTGGCATCGACTGCAATGGACACCTCCACTGCTGAGAATACCCCAGGCCGGGATGGAGCTGGATCTTGGGGGCATCGTAAAGGAATATGCCGCTGATCGAGTCTCCACTCTATGTAGAGAGCGAGGTGTAAATCACGGCATGATAAATCTCGGCGGGGACATCAGGGTGATTGGCCCTCACCCCGATGGAAGTGCCTGGCAAATAGGGATACGTGACCCGTCTTATCCTGATAGATCCATGCTTAAGCTCGAACTCAGCGAGGGCGCACTTGCAAGTAGTGGTGACTACGCTCGCTGTATAACTGTTGACGGGAAACGATATGGCCACGTACTGAATCCAAAAACTGGTTGGCCAGTTTCCCGAATGGCGGCTGTCAGTGTCGTTGCCGATCTGTGCGTGGTTGCCGGGAGTGCTTCGACTATCGCCATGCTCAAAGGTGAGGAGGGCGTGCAATGGCTGGAGGAACTTGGACTCCCCCATCTCTATATTGAGGTAGACGGTAACGCAAGCGGTACACTGTTAGAACAATAGAACAGTGTTCATCCTGCACCAGTTAATCCAATTCTCCTAAGCTTCCTGACCGCCCATCTGTGGATCTGAACTTCCAGACCTTTGCCTGGAAGCATTGGTTTGTTCTTCCTCCCAGGCACGATTCAGTTCTTTCGCTTTTTCAACGTACGCCGGATTCTTATGAGCCTCAATGGTAGGATCATATACATCAGCCATTTCACGCATCTGCTTACGGTCCTTTTCATTAAAGATAGCCGCCTTACTTAGAGCGTCTTCCTGGGAATGTCCAAGATTTTCCAGAACGGTACGGCCCATGCGAACTGAACCGTCGAAAGTATCCCGAATAATTTCGCGCACACCGGCAAACCACAGATCATAGACATGATGGCGTGAGGTTGCGCGGGCGATAACTTTCACATGGGGATGATACTTAAGAACATGCTTTGCCAATTCAGTGATCTGTTCCCGATTATCAATAGTAATTACAAGAACTTCAGCCTCTTCTATGCCCGCGGCATGCAGCAAGTCGGGACGCGTGGCATCGCCAAAGTACACTGTGATGCCAAATGTTCTCAGCATCTCCAATTGTTCAGAACTGTAATCGATGACTGTCGTCTCATAGCCAAATGACCGGATCATGCGATTAACGATCCCACCGACCTTGCCATGACCAGCGATAATGACTTTACCCTTGACTTCGATTTCATCAGCTTCTCTTTGTTCACCTTTCGCATATCTGGGAACAATGATCCGATCGAAAAGCAGGAAAAGAATCGGTGTCAGCAACATGGAAAGAGCAACGATAAGCAAGAGCTGTTCTGAAAGGCTTGCTGGAATAACAGAAATACCAACAGCATAACTGAGCAGAACAAAACCGAACTCACCTGCCTGAGCCAGGCTTAACGCAAACAACCATCGATCGCTCCCTTGCAGTTTAAACTTCAACGCCAGTACATAGAGAACTGCGACCTTCAGGAGAATCAGACCGATGGTCAAGGCGACAATCGTTGCGAAGTCGTCAGACAACAATTCGAAGTTGATTCCAGCTCCAACAGTTATGAAGAATAAGCCAAGTAGCAATCCCCGAAAGGGATCTATATCGGACTCTAGCTCGTGACGGTATTCACTGTTTGCCAGAACCACACCGGCCATAAAGGTTCCCAGCGCCGGTGACAAACCTACCAGTGTCATCAAAAGGGCAATGCCGACCACCATCATCAGAGCAGTTGCCACAAACAACTCGCGTAAATTGGCCAGAGATATGAATCGAAAAAGAGGTCGGGTTAGCTGACTACCACCAATCACTACAAAGGCTATCGCCCCCAATGTGATAAGAGTTGCCTGCCAACCAGGCAACCCTTCCACCAGGCTAAGTTCAGTTCCATGATCAGCTTCCGAACCATGAGCAGCTGTATCGGTGATATGAGCCGCATCGCCGACACTCATATCCATCAACTCCGGCATTGCCAATAGCGGCATCAAAGCCAGCATGGGTATTACGGCTATATCCTGAAACAGCAGCACCGAGAAACTTGCCTGTCCGCCATCCCCTTTAAGCAAGCCTCTTTCATTAAGGGTCTGCAATACAATCGCCGTTGATGACAGGGCGAATATCAAACCAATTGCCAGGGAAATGCTCCAGGCCTGTCCCAGAGCGAATGCGATTGCCGCCACAGCAAGGGTCGTAATCCCGACCTGCAAGCCCCCCAGACCAAGCAATCGATGACGCATCTCCCAGAGCATGTGTGGTTCCAGCTCCAGACCCACCAGAAACAGCATCATGACCACACCAAATTCGGCGAAGTGCTGGATTGACACAACATCGACATGGAGAAATGAAAGCAATGGGCTGATGGCAATCCCGGCCAGCAGGTATCCCAGCACAGAGCCCAGCTTCAGCTTTGATGCAATCGGCACCACCGCTATACCGGCGGTCAGGAAAATGAAGGCGAGCAGAAGAAAGTCCGTCATTTGGCGATTAGTCCTTTATTCGTGAGGAAGGCCTGAATGAACAGGCTGAGATGAAAACTAGCACGATTAGCTCAATTCCTGCGCATTGTAGCCCTTATCCTGATGTGTAACACTTCGTGTTTTCTTGCAATTAGCTGTACGGGGAATTTAAACAATGCGCTTTCGCTTCACTCTAATTGGCCTGATTTCACTGGGTCTGACAAGCAGCCTTCAGGCACAGGAATATGGTGCTGGTGTGGACGCCAGTCGTCTCGCCGCAGCAGACGAACAACAGGATGCCTGGCTGACCTACGGTCGTACCTATGATGAGCAGCGCTATAGCCCGCTCGATCAGATAAACCGGGAAAACGTTGATGAACTTGGCCTGGCCTGGTATGCCGACGTGGTCACCAGCCGCGGACAGGAAGCGACACCAATTGTTGTAGATGGCGCACTGTATGTATCGACAGCCTGGAGCTTTGTGCATGCTTTCGACGTTCGCACTGGTGAAAGTCTGTGGACTTACGACCCAAGGATTGACAGAGCCAAAGGTCGGGATGCCTGTTGTGACGTGGTGAATCGTGGTGTTGCCGTGTGGGATGGCAAAGTATTCGTCGGCACTCTGGATGGTCGGCTCGTGGCCCTGGACTCTGCAGATGGTTCTGTGTTGTGGGAAGCCATGACCGTTGACCCTGATCTGCCCTATACCATCACTGGAGCGCCTCGCGTGGTGAAGGGAAAAGTCATCATTGGAAATGGTGGTGCTGAGTATGGCGTGCGTGGCTATGTGACTGCCTATGAGGCGGACAGTGGCGATCAGGCCTGGCGTTTCTACACCATCCCCGGCAATCCCGCGGATGGATTCGAAGATGACATCATGGCGAATATCGCCAACACCTGGACCGGCAGCTGGTGGAACCTTGGTGGAGGAGGAACGGTATGGGACGCCATGGCCTATGATCCCGACCTGGACCTTTTTTATATTGGTGTCGGTAATGGTTCTCCCTGGAACCAGGCACTTCGCAGCCCCGGCGGTGGTGATAATTTATTCCTGTCTTCGATTGTTGCTCTGGACCCTGATGACGGAAGCTACAAATGGCACTATCAGACCGTTCCTGGCGAAACCTGGGACTACACCGCAACCCAACACATCATGTTGGCCGATCTGGAAATCGACGGTGAGACAAGACGTGTAGTTATGCAAGCGCCGAAGAATGGTTTCTTCTATGTGCTTGATGCTGCAACAGGCGATTTGATTTCCGCAGAACCCTACACACCGGTGAACTGGGCTAGTCATGTTGATCTTTCCACTGGTCGTCCGGTAGAGAGACCTGAAGCTCGCTTTGAACAAACAGGTGTCGGTGCAGTTGTGCTACCTGGCCCTCTGGGCGGGCATAACTGGTATCCCATGGCTTACAGCCAGAATACAGGGTTGGTCTATATTCCTGTCACTGAAAATTTCATGGGATATGTAGCAGACAATGAATTCGTACCAGACCCTGACGGTTGGAACACTGGTGTTGATTTCGGTCGCGGATTTCAACTGGTAATGAGCCAGCCTGAAGTGCCGGTTAATGCCGCTCTGCTGAAAGCCTGGGATCCGATAAACCAGGAAGAAGTCTGGAGCGTGCAACACGAGATCGGAACAGGTAATGCTGGTGTGCTCGCTACAGCGGGAGGCATCGTTTTCCAGGGCACCCGTGCCGGAGAATTCGTTGCTTACAATGATGCTACGGGTGAGCGCATCTGGGGAACACCAACCCAGGCTGGTGTCATGGCTGCTCCTTCCACCTTCATGCTGGATGGTCAGCAGCATGTGGCTGTTTTAGTTGGAGCACCAGCACTACCACCAGGCGTAGAAGCTACCACCAATGCCTCTACAAATAACTCGAGACTGCTAATGTACCGAATTGGTGGTGAAGCGGCCTTGCCAACTGCACCAGCAGTGACCGCCAATGACGACGATTTCGTCCTGCCTCAAATCGATGCCACCAATGAATTGATTTCTCAGGGTGAGACCGCTTACAACCAGAATTGCGCGGTATGTCACGGTCCAATGGCGGTATCACTGCGTGCAGACACTTATCCGGATTTACGTTTTAGTCGACGACTGGAAACCAATGAAACCTGGAATGCGGTAGTTCTGGGAGGCGAGTTGCAGGATGCCGGCATGGTGTCATTCAGCGAACTTCTGGAAGATGGTGACGCAGAAGCAATTCGGGTATTCGTTATTAACCAGGCGAATTTGTTTGCCCAGTAAACAACTTCGGTCAAATCCTGTAAGGATGCATGAACGATAACGCGAGTAGTATCGATCTGGTTCCACAACAACAATTGGGTCTGTTCAGTCTGATCCATGGTGACCAGTTGGGCACCGCGCTAGGTCGATTCGCCATTAGCTCCCCACTGGCCGCTGCCGTCATTACGGCAGCGACCGGCTTCACCGCTGCCCTGGTCACATTGATAGAAGGAAACTTCATCAATTCAGAATTAAGCCTGGACCTGTTTCACGATATCGGATGGTGGAATCAGTTTGTATTGGCCATAGCTACCCTTGTATACATTGCCGGTGCGTACTTTGGTTCTTTTCCCCGCACTCTTAACCAACTGGTTGATAGTGGGGTTTTGCTGGCAACAGATAAGGAATGGAAACAAGTCCGGAGGTTTGCCAAGGTCAAACTCGGAAGCTCAACCATTGTCTTACTTCCTTATGTATGCGGTGGTGCGTCCGCGTTACTTTCGTTTTTCGTAATTCATGCGCCAGGAGCCTGGTTCGATGTTGATACCTACTATGCAGGCTGGTTGGTACCACTCCATTCTTTCACGCTTTACTTCACCCTTTCCTACCTGGCGCTACGTTTGTACCTGGCTTTTCTCATTCTCAGAATGTTGTTCAGTTACAAAGTGAACATCCAGCCATTTCATACCGACGGTTGTGGAGGGCTTGGCAGCCTCAAACAACAATCGGCAAATTTATATATCGGGCTTCTGGTTTATGGGCTGGTGGCAGCTGTTGCCGTGATATCCAATACCGTCAACTACGGTGTTGAATTGACGGATACCTACAATCTGGGATTGATTGGTTCTTACATCATAATTACCAGTGTCGCTTTCTTTGTCCCTCTTTATGCTACGTCCGCCTCGATGAAAAAGGCGAAGGAAAAGTTTTTGCTGTCGATAAAGCAACGCTACAAGCAAATACAAAGAAAAGTGGACAATGATGTTGTGGGCAAAGGCAGCAATGAAGACATACTTGCTCTGGGTACTTTACGAGCCACAGCCAGGTCCATGCAGGTCTGGCCTTTCGATTACGCCACATTAATAAAATTCGCAGCTGTCGTGACATCTCCAATCTTTGTGGTTGTCCTATACGTGCTGCTGGCGGGCTAGCTGTCAGGTTCAGCAGTAACAATCCCCAAACAGTGATTTACAGCAGGCTGGAATTAAGCGTCACTAATCTCTAGTATTGGTCAGGTAACTCTTCCCTCGTAGTACAAAAACTATAACTGGAGGACGCTATGCCTGGATCATTTCGACCTTTATCATTGCTGGGTCTGGTGCTTTTGCTATGTCAAAACGTAGCCGCCCAGGACAATGAGATACCCCGCACACCGGAGGGATTTCCTGATCTGCAGGGAATCTACACCTATCGAACCTTAACCCCCTTGAACCGCCCTGCAGAACTGGCGGAAAAGGAGTCATTCTCTGAATCTGAAGCAGAGGAATGGCAGGCTTATGAGAATCGGCGCCAGAATCGGGATCTGATCATCGACTCTGTCGGCGGCGCAGGCTATCCACCAGGTGTCATTTCCTACAATGAATTCTGGTACGAGAGAGGTATTGAGACTGTCGCAGACCGGCGTACCTCCCTGGTTTATGAACCCGCAAATGGCAGGGTGCCAGCCCTGAATACTATGGGTCAGGAGCGTGCTCGTATTCGTGCCGAGAACAGACGTCTGAGTATTGGCCCCGAAGCTCGCACACTGGCGGACCGATGCCTGCGCAGTAATGGTGCTGGACCACCATTGGTACCAGGCTCATACAATAACAATATTCAGATTGTGCAAACTTCTGACCACGTCATGATTCTGAATGAGATGGTGCACAGGGCCCGAATAGTTCCTTTCGCTGACGAACACCAGTCAAGAAATATTCGGCGCTGGGATGGCGATTCGATTGCTCGTTGGGAAGGCGACACTCTGATTATCCATACCAAAAATTTCTTTTACGACGACAATCCGAGAGGCTTGTCTACACAAGGAGAAGTTGAAGAGCGTATTACCCGTATCAATGCCGATACTCTGGACTACGACTTCACCGTATCAGATCCTCGATCCTGGGATGAAAGCTGGTCTGCTCGCTTTCCCCTGCGTCGCATCGAAGACCCAATCTATGAATATGCCTGTCACGAAGGTAATCATGGATTAATGGGGATTCTGGCGGGCTGGCGTCGCTATGAAGTAGAAGGAATGAACGGAAATGGCACGCCACGTAATGTACCTATTGATGATGACGAGTAATTTCAACGGGAGCGGGTCGAATTGAAGTTTATTCGAGCGCTCCCTCTTGCTCTATTTCTGACTGCCTGCGAACCTGTTGCCACTGGTGTCTGGAATGTCGAAACAGAAATTGATGGCGAAGTTCAGCAGTCTGTCTGGACTATAACCAATCAGCCTTCTGTTTCAATTTCCGGTGAACAGGTTATCGAAGCCGAAGAAGTGGACTTCGCAGGCAGCCGTCTGTCCTGGTCTACTTCATCTGCTTCTATAGGCGACGAATCAACCGAAGACACTCGTGTTAATTTCAATGGCACAGTCGACGGCAATCGATTATTCGGAACTCTTTACACACAGGCTGGAAATTTTAACGTAGAAGGTAGACGCCGCTAGGCCTTTTGACGAAGAAGTGCTAGTGCGCCAAGTAATCCAGGCTCCGGTTCGACAATTAGATAAGTCGGCATATTCTTTACATAATCCTTAAATCTTCCCTTCGCCTCAAAGCGTTGTCTAAAGTCAGAAGTATCCAAAAGCTCTTCAATTCTGGAGAGAACACCACCACAAAGAAAGATTCCACCACTGGTTTTTAGATTAAGTGCCAGGTTGCCCGCAAACGACCCCAGTATCGCGCAGAACTGCAACAGACTTAGCCGACATGTTTCACAGTCGCTGCGCAACCCCTTGTCTATGATAGCCGCAGCGCCCAGGTTTTGATCTGCATCCGCATCGGCTGGAAGAAGTGCCTGATAGATATGCTCCAATCCTCTGCCTGATAGGACTTCCTCCAGCGACGCCCTGCCAAGTTTGTTTCTTAGCAGCGACCAGACCTGCAGGTCCTTGTCATCTACAGGCGCAAAATCCACATGCCCTCCCTCTCCCGCAAGGACTTTATAGCCACCCTCAACAGGAACAAGATGCTTCACACCCAAACCGGTGCCAGGGCCCAACACTGCGATATTGCCGTCAGGATCTGCATTACCACCACCAAGCTTTACTAACTGTCCATCACCCAGATTGGGCACCGCTTGCGCGACTGCTTCAAAATCATTAATTATGTCCAGACTTAACCAGGAAAACCTGGCGATCAGTTCGCGTACAGAGAATTGCCAGTTGCTATTGGTCATTACTATTTCATCAACTGGATTGGTAAAGGAAACCGGTGCAGCAACAGCGAAACAGGCTCTCACCTCTGACCCAAGGGAGTGGCTTTGTAAATAATCATGCAATAATGAATCGATGTCATCGAACTCCGCACAGACGTACTTCTTTATATCCATTAGTGTGGCACTTTGATCTGTTCCATGAGCCACACGCATATGCGTGCCGCCAATATCGGCCACCAGAAAAGAAGTGTTCGTGCTTGAGTTCATTGCTGCATGAAACCAGTTACATGGGGTTTAAATCAAGTGGCTCTGGCATCCTGCGCTACAGTTACTTAACATCTCCCCACTGCCATCAGGATGTCTTATAAAAATGAGAAAAAACTTTAAATCAGTTATTTCACTATTTCTTGCGCTGCTCTCGCCGTTTTCTATGGTGTCTGCTCAGGACCGGCCACCGAATTTCATTGTGGTAATGGCTGACGATCTCGGATATGGCGATCTGGGAATTTATGGATCAACTCTGATTAAGACCCCTAACCTTGATCGTCTGGCGCTCAAAGGCGCCCGTCTTGATAGTTTCTATTCCAGCGCTAATGTCTGCACTGCCGCCCGTGGCGGCTTACTAACAGGGCGTTATCCGATTCGACTGGACCTGGTGGCGGACGTTGCCAGACCGACGAATGATGTTCATCTGGCGGAAGAAGAGATTTCCCTGGCAGAAGCATTGGCCCCGCTTGGCTACCACAGCGCACTGTTTGGTAAATGGCATTTGGGTAGTTCTTTGGAATGGTCTCCTACAGACAACGGCTTCGATGAGTTTTATGGCGTTCTCCATAGTAACGATATGACCCCGCTGGAGCTGTACCGTGGTGAACAGATGATAGAAAACCCGGTTGACCAGACCACGTTAACGGAACGCTATACTGCCGAAGCCGTTCGTTTTATTGAAGAGAATCAGGACGATCCTTTCTTCCTTTATATACCCCACAGTTTTCCCCATGTTCCTCTATTCGTGTCACCACGTTTCGATGGCCGATCTGAAGCGGGTCTCTATGGCGATGTAGTTGAAACTATCGATTGGAGTATGGGAGCAATAGTAGAAAAATTGGAAGAACTGGGCCTGAGAGAAAACACCCTGATTATGTTCACCTCAGATAATGGCCCCTGGTTCGAAGGAAGTTCTGGTATCTATCGCAACCGTAAGGGAAGTTCCTGGGAAGGAGGACAACGCGTTCCCTTTATTGCCAGCTGGCCCGGAACTATACCTGAAGGTATTGTCACCAATGAGCCTGCCATGAATATAGATATCTTTCCCACCCTGGTTAAGCTGGCAGGAGGAGAATTGCCTTCCGACCGTGCAATCGACGGCAAAGACATCTTGCCTCTACTAAAGGGTGAATCCGATTCGCCCCATGACGCATTGTTCCTGTTCAACAATGATCGAATTGTTGGTGTCCGCAGTGGTCGCTGGAAACTGGTTCTCGATACACGCTATCGGGCTGCGCAAAACAGTTTTGAGCATTCTACTTACTATGGCCCTGATGGCTTGCTGTTTGATTTACAGACTGACCCGAGCGAAACCTACAGCTACACGCGGGAATATCCGGAAGTTGTGCAAGACCTCAGAGAACACTTGCTGCGTGGTCGAGAAGAGTTAAACGCAGCTGCTTTACCGCAGATGTGGAACCGTTGATTCCACCGGATTTCAGTCCTGTTCGATAAAATCACCTGCTCTACACATTGACACTTTTCGTGCTCGTCTAATCCCTACTACCTCTAATCCTGCCTCACTCGGTTAATAATAGCCTTTTAATCATGTAATGATATATTATAACATTACTTAGATTATTGACTAACTCAGCTTAAAACAATCATCGACCTTCATAAGTCTGCGCTTCTACTTCTGCCTGATATAAGAAGGTTGTGATTTCCGAATATGTCACCTGAAAATTTCTCAAATTTGTCCCTTCACCGTTGGTTCATTGTTGCAGGTTTTTCGCTGCTTTCAGCTTGCGACTCTCAGGAACCATCCATCGACACCAGTGATAACAAAGGCTATTACCCGTCGGATGCTATCCCCGTACAGATGGAGTACGCCGAAACTTTTCAGGTATATGAGAAAGATGGTTATCGCATCGTGGATCTCAGTGCCCCGGTGGTTAGCTGGGGAGGTTCCGCCCAGGGTGCAGATCAGGCAGCAAGAATTGTCCTCGTGCCTAAAACTATGGAACCTCCTCCGCTTGTCGATGATCTGGCAGGTTCGGTACTGGTGCGCACACCGGTCGAGCGAGTCGCAACTAATTACGGATTTTTGGAAGCGATACTCATTGCTCTGGGAATCGAAGATCGACTAGTCGCTGTCGGTGGAGTGAAGAGTTATGACGATGGAGTTAGAGCGCGCACCAGATCTGGCGAAATTGCCCAACTTGGATATGGATGGCATTCACCACCAAGTATAGATCCTCTTCTTAACTCAGAGCCGGATGTCTTCCTGATGGTGCTGGGAGACCTAGGACACGCTGAACATTATGAGCGAATAAAGAGCCTGGGGGTTCCAGTTGTCCCAATATTTTTCGAGGCTGAGAATCATTACATGGGTCCGGTGGACTATGTTCGCTTGATAGGAATGATGACTGGTAAAGAGCAGGAAGCGTCATCGTTCGTCTCCATGGTGGCGGAAAACGTGGTTGAGCTAAAACGACTCGCCTCTGAATTTACGCCAAAGCAAGTTGTCTATACCTGGTTCATGGGGAGTGGACGCTGGGGAGCAGTAGTTAGGAATGCTGACAATGCTTTCCTGGAGGACGCTGGCGGCATTAACCCATTATCACTAGCGGATGACGTTCGACTGGACGACTTCGTTCCGGTAAGTACCGAACTATTACTTGAGGAAGCCAGTAATGTGGATTGCTGGATTTGGCGCGACACACATTCAGTGGCATTCGGTGATACTAGCGTGCTGCAGAATTTCAAAGCGTGGCGAAACGGCTGTCTTTTCTCCGGAGACGGAATGGCAAAGCCAGCCGCTGACGCTTACGACATTTATGGAAGGGGACTAATACGGCCAGACATCATATTGGGTGATATGGTGAGGATGTTACATCCTGAATCGCGGGATGAACCGTTCGTTTATTTCCTTCCGGATTCTAAGGAATTGCAACAGTGAGCGCTGTAGCTGAGCCACTGATTGCACGCGACTACTCCCCCAAACTCGCGATCACTGTGTTCTTGCTTTCGATACTTGCGGTTAGCCTGTTTACGCTTTCCTATGGTCAGGTTGTCCTCGGTTTGGACCGTTTGCTGGACGCAGTGTTCTCTCCTGAGAGCGACCCAATTGCTACCCAAATTGTTCAGGACTTGCGGCTACCACGGGTTTTTACCGGGCTAATTGCTGGCGCAGCGCTAGGTGTGTCCGGTGTCTTAATGCAAGCACTGTTTCGAAACCCTATGGCTGACGCCTGGTCACTTGGCTTATTGGCTGGCGGCCAGTTTGGTGTTGCGTTGATAGTGACCGCTGCCGCATTCGCCGGTCCTGCTGCCATTTCATTCCTGACAAATTTTCAGGGGATAGGATTAACCGCAGGAGCACTTATCGGCGTATCAGTGTTCGCGGCGCTAATGGTGGTTCTCTCCCGTCGTGTTGGCACCATCACTCTGTTAGTCGTGGGATTGATGCTTGGGTTCACGGTGCAGGGGCTTGTAAGCATCATCATGCACTTTGCTAACCGTGTAGGCGGACGAGTGTACTCAGGTTGGAACGACGGTACATTTGCAGCAACCACCTTTGATGATCTCGTGTTTATGGTCGCTCCAATCGCGGCGGGTTTGATCATCGCTATAGCAAGTGCAAAAGGGCTGAGCTCATTATTGCTGGGAGAAACTTATGCACGAAGCCTTGGTACCAACGTACAACGCTTACGCTGGCTAACCCTGGCCGCTGTAGTTTTACTGGTAGCACCTGTGACCGCCTATTGTGGACCAGTTACTTTTATTGGATTGATCGTTCCTCATTTCGCCAGAGCGATAGCCAAGACTTCGCAGATACTTCCTCTCATCCCTCTGGCTGCCCTTTCCGGAGCCTTACTCGCCGTGTCGGCGGACGCAATCGTACATCTGCCATGGGAACAGCATTTCCTACATCTGAACACAATTCTTGCCGTCATAGGCGCCCCAGTTGTAATAGCACTACTTCTATTTAGCCCTACGATGAAGGGTAGCTCCTGATGCTTGAACTCAAAGATCTCACATCGGGTTACCCAGGCAGCAAGGGAGTTGTAGTTGATCCAGTCTCGCTAACCCTTGCAGGAGGCGACTTTGTTTGTGTCATTGGTCGCAATGGAGCCGGCAAATCAACACTAATGCGCACAATAAGCGGACTGCAGCCTGCAATGTCCGGCGATGCCCTGTTAGGCGGGGAATCTATCTCGGCGATGAGTTCTCAGGAACGAGCGCAATCAATTTCAGTGGTGACCACTGATCGGGTTTCGAGCCCAGGGCTTCTTGCGCGGGACGTCATTGAATTAGGCCGTCAACCCTACACCAATTGGCGTGGCCAACTTACAGATGAAGACAGAAGCATTGTAGAAGAAGCAACCATTCAAGCGAGTGCAGTCACCCTGGCTCCCAAACCTTTTGACAGTTTATCGGATGGTGAACGCCAGCGAGTCATGATTGCCCGGGCGCTCGCACAAACTTCAAAAGTACTTGTCCTTGACGAGATCACAGCATTTCTTGATCTGCCAGGGCGAGTCGAAATTATGGCCTTGCTGCGTCGCCATGCACAGGAAACGGGAAAGATAGTGCTTCTGTCGAGCCACGACCTGGAACTGAGTTTGGAACTCGTTGGTCAGTTGTGGATCGTTCATGACGGAGCGCTTTCTTTCGGAAATCCCGATGCTCTGGTTACTGACGGCGTTATTCAACGCGCTTTTAACAATTCGGATGTGAGCTTCGACCCTTCGCAAAAACGCTTCACCATGAATTCAATATAGAACTGCTTGATTCTTTAAATAAAAACCAAAGTTTTATAGGAGAGAGACGATGTACAAGCACTCCATTTTCACCCTTTCAGCACTATCAGTTGCTGTAGCGGCGAGCCAGGTTCAGGCCCAAAGCCTTGTAAGTCCTGATGTCGTTAACGAAGTTGTAGTGACGGCAACGCGAACGGAGAAGCCCTTGCTTGAAACTCCCGCTGCAGTCTCCGTGCAAAATATGGAGTACCTTCAACAGAAGGGGTTTGTTTATGGGGCAGACGAATTTCGTGGCGTGCCTGGCATGTTTGTTCGCCGCGGTGAAGGTGATGGCGAAGAATTCCCGTTCATTTCCATTCGGGGAATAACCGGAAATCATGGCAACGATACTTTCCTTGCGATGATCGATGGGATCCCTTTCGTAGGGCCGGATGAAGAAGTACTGCTTTATCAGCTTCCCTATGCTGTCGTACAGAATGTCGAGATCGTGCGTGGACCGGTGTCGGCTCTTTATGGTCGGGGGGCAATTTCCGGAGCTGTGAATTATCGAACGCGAGAGCCCTCACGGGACAATTCTCAACTCAGATTAAGTGCAGGTGATGACGGCTATAGTAACGCCGAATGGTTGTATGAGGAATCAGGAGAAAACGGTTCGTTTTTGCTAAGTGCTTCCCGCTTGGACTACGAAGGTTGGCGAGAGAACAGTGAACGAGAATTATCGAATCTGTTCATGAAAGGACAACTTGATGTGGGTGATGGAGGTTCTCTTTCAACCTACTTCAACTACTTTGATCGTGATGCGGAGGTCCCAAGCACAATCCCTACCCTGGAAGACGGAACTATTGTGGATGTTATCGGTGGAGATGAGACTTTTGCAGGGTTTGCACCATCTTACAATAAACAAAGAGGTTGGATTACCGCACTTAGTTACGAGCACCCTATAAATGACAATCTGAATTTACGTGTTACAGGACAATATCGAAACTTCGATTCAGAAGTGCGCCTGGATTTCTATGATTTTTTCGAGTTCGATCCAGCGAATAATATATTAGGAGTCAACGGTTTCCATTCTCCTAATGACACTAACGTCTTATATGGCGAAGCAACACTAAACTGGCAGACCGGTCGCCACAATATCGTTGCCGGTGTAAGCGCAGAGGAAACGGAAACCTCTGAGTTTGACGAATGGACAGGCCAGAACGGATTCACATTTGACTGTGGTTTCAAATTCTTTGCTGTCCTGATCGATTACAGTACAGGACAAGTACTGAATCAGGATCATCCATGTTTCGTTACTGATCAACGTCAGGTAGAAGATGAAGCATCCAACTCATTCCTGGGCGTATATATTCAGGATGAAATTGAACTCAATGAAAACTTTACTCTTACCCTGGGTGGCCGCTTTGACACATTTGAACGGGACGTGGCATTTACCCGTGTCGGTGGACAGGCAGTAAACCTAAACGCAGATGGTGACGAAAGCAATTTCGCACCAAAAGCCTCGCTAGCCTACAACTACGACGGCGGCATGATATACGTCAGCTATGGAGAAGGATTCAATTCCAATTTCGGCCCTTTATGGCAGTGGGACCCTGACAGATATGAACGCGTAGAGAAGCCAACGATCATCGACAACTATGAATTGGGATGGAAAGGTACCTTAGGGGATTATCTGCAGTGGGAAACTGCCATCTTCCATATGGAGCAGGAAAACCGACGAACGTTCATCGATAATCCTGACCCAATGGGCGCTCCCACATTAGCTACTACAGGTCAGCTCTATAGTAGCCGCGGACTGGAAGCTGGGTTGCGTATTACACCTTCTGATCGCACCCGATTCACAATCAACTACACCTATCTCGATCCGGAGTGGGATGAATTTGTAGTGAGCTCCTTTAGCGGACCATTGGACTTTTCCGGCACGACTCCTCAGGGTGTGCCAGATCAGATCTTCTCCATCGACGCAGAACATCGCCCAACCGATCGACTGAAGATTGGCTTTGCCTATGAGTGGTATGACGACTACTTCATCACGGTCGACAATAGATTTAGCGGCGGTTCCTACGATCTTGCAACTCTTTTCGGTTCCTACAAGTTAAGCCAGGATCGGGATTGGTTTCTGGATCTGACTCTGACTAACGCATTCGATGATAATTACTACCATTTCTTCGGTGGGTCTCGCACTGCAGTTACGAATGTGACACCTGGAGCGCCACGTCAGGTTCGAGCATCACTGCGCATGGATTTCTAAGTAAAGGATGCTTCAATATGTTTGATTATGGTTAGGCAATCATATTGAAGTGGGCATTGGCCGCCTCGTTCTTCGAGGCGGCTTTTTTTAGCTGCAAATCAAGAATTACAACAAAGTTCTCTGTTCTTTGTTTGATCAGTCGGAGACTGAAACACACAACTGAATCATTCCAGAAAGAATTTACTCACCGGCGCCAAGGAGATAGATATTTCTTAACCTGGCCTATTGAGTCTCTTGCGACGAGCATCATTCCTTTTTTGATCCACTGATCCACTGATCCACTCTTTATAGTGCTGGTAAAGGCACACCAACAATAAACTATCGGTCGATGCGAGCCCCAGTGATCAGGTAGCCACCGATCGTTTCCTGTATAACTAACATCCGGATAGACTGGAACTCGATTTGGCAAAACTGATTCGTTATTGATAAATACCAATAGATCAGTCAGAGTTGCGTCCAGATGTAGAACCAACCACTTCATTTAAAGACCGGTTAGACAGACAGTGGAAGTACTAATTTTTAAGAACGAGGAAGCAGTAGCAGATCAGGGCGCGCTTTTGATTTGCGAACTGCTACAGAAGAAACCCGCTGCCATTCTGGGCCTGGCAACGGGCCGTACACCAATCCTCCTGTATAGCAAACTCATTGCGTATTTCCAGCGAAAGGAAATTTCATTCTCTCAGGTTAAAACGTTTAATCTGGATGAGTACTACGGAATACCCAGCAGCCATCCTGCCAGTTACCGTCGATTCATGCAGGACAATCTTTTCGATCACATCGATATCCAGCGGGACAACACCCATCTCCCGGAATCCGATGGCGTGAATCCAAGGCTGGTAGGCCCCGATTATGAACTCAAAATAAAGGAAGCTGGTGGCATCGACTTGCAGATTCTTGGCATTGGTCGCAATGGACATATCGGATTTAACGAACCCAGTTCAAGTCTCGCTTCCCGCACCCGTATCAAAACCCTGACCGAAACTACCATCAACGACAACAAAGGAGTGGAGGAAGATTACGATTTACCTGAAATGGCGATCACTATGGGTATAGGTACTATCACCGATGCCCAGCGCATCCTACTGATTGCCACCGGTGAATCGAAAGCTATTGCGATTCGGGATGCGCTGGAAGGCCCAATCAGTGCAATGAATCCCGCCTCGGCATTGCAGGCTCATCAGTATGTAACCGTGCTTCTCGATGAAGCTGCAGCTTCAAAGCTTAGCTTGCAAGAATACTATCGTTGGGTGCACCAGAAGAGCGAAGACATCAAAACGAAGTTTGGTAACTTCTACGAAATCGACCTGGAAGATTAACCTGACGTCTCGTCTTCAAAGGCAAAAGCAACAAGTGCAGCAGTAAGCAAAGCAATCGTCGCCAGGGTGAACCACATACCAGCGAAATTGGTCACCACACCTGCTTCCCCAAATACATTCCCAAGAATGCCAAGGAATGGTCCGGCGATTATCGGGCCCAAACCTAGAATTATAATACCGAATACAGTCTGTGCTGAGTTACGTATGTCGTCGTCGGCAATGCGGTCCACATACATGAAAGCCGACGCGAAAAAACAGGCGTAACACAGACCATGAAGAATTTGACTGAATACCCCAATCATTAAAGGTGTCGTCCAAACGAATTGACCAGCTGCGTCAACCGATGGCCCGGACGCTTCTCCCAGACTAATCAGACCCCAGATTGCATAGCGACTGAAATAGGCTAACGCGCCAATCGTGATAGTCCACTTGAATCCTATGCGTAAAAGCAATGCACCCAATAGAGCAAGAAAACCTATCTCGGCAAACTGACCAACTGTCATTGCGGGTGCTATGTAAGTAACCAGCATGCCAAGCTGATTTTCAAAAAATGGGCCTGTCTGCATGAAGTAAATCTGGTGAATAACCGCGATTGGCAAACTGGCGGCCACAAGCACAGCGAAAGATCGGTGAGAGAGCAGACTAAAGGCCTTCTTGAAGGCAAGTTTTTCTACGCCATCTTTCTTCGGTGGCGTGTTCGGGAGCAGGAAACAAAATCCGGCATAGAGATAGGCTAAAACTCCTGAGACCTTCAGCGTGTCCGCTAACCTTGCTGTAGCGTCGGGAACTTCAGTTCCAACGAAGAAAGGAGGTAGCGCCTGAAACTCCAGATCACTCTGTAGCCAGATCATTGGGAACAACCAACTCGCGGCGATCCAACCGATTGTTCCCCACACTCGAATACGGGGAAATTCCTGATCCGCATTATTCAGATGGGCAAATGCCATGGAATTGGTCAGGGAAAGAGTTGGCATATAAAGCACACTGTAGAGTGTTGCTAATATCAACCAGGCCGCAAAGGAGTCCTGCAAGGACAAGGTGTATTTGACTGTACCCCCCAGCACCAATAAGACGGCAAGAAATTTTTCCGTGGAGAAATAGCGATCTGCAAACTGCCCTGCAATAAACGGCGCTGTGACGGCACCAATGGAACCTGCCGCACCGACAATTAAACCGACCTGCCCCGAAGTAAATCCCAACCCTCCTTCGGTAGTAGGAGACTGAAGATAAGTAGCCAGTACCGGAAGCCAGACTCCCCACACTGCGTACTGCAGGAACATCATCAGGCTGAGGCGGCTTTTAATAAAATTCAATTTGTTCTCTCCACTATTTTTATAGTTTTGATGGCTTTTCTAATAGTTAAGATCTGCTTCGGCGGCTTCGAAAGTAGTTCAACAGCCAATCGATTGCAACAGGCTCTCCGCTTCGGTGCAAGATGGTTATTCGACCAGAGGCAAGCATTGGCCGGCTTGTGCACTTTGAAACGCTGTATCTACAATTTGCTGGCCTATTCGGCAGATGTCAGGAGATAACGGCCCTTCTATGGGTAGTTCGTTTTCCAGACAGTGAATCACATATTGCACCGGATTCTGAAAAGGCTCTGCAATGGTGTCAACGGCTATAGTCTCCCCTTCTGGTTTACTATGTGACTGCACCCGGATAGTAGATTCATAATCATAGTTAGCGATTGTGCCTTCAGTACCCACGATGGTGAATCCACACTTGGGTTGAGGCTGATGGGTCCAGGGGTCGGTGAATGTTCCCCAGCGAGTTTCAAACTTTGATAAGCCATGAGCGTAGCGAGCTACAGTGATACTGTGTTCATCGACTTCCAGACCTTCGGGCACATGCATCATGGATGTGACCTCCAGTGGCGCCCTTCCGTTCTGGTACCAGGTACCCAGCGTGGTACCGTAGCCCAGGTAATCCAGCAACGATCCGCCCCCTAACTCTGCTTTGTAAAACCAACTATGGGGTTTTGCTGCGGCAACTTCTTCGGCCGTAGTCTCTACTTTGTCCGCGAGATGCCACAGAGGTCCTCTGTTGCCGTCGTAGAAATGGACTTCCAGTACATCACCAATTTGTCCTTCATCGATTAGTCGCTTGGCCGTGAGATGGGGTGGATACCAGGCCAATGGCCAGTTTATGGCCAGCCTTTGCTCAGGACCCATGGCTGCGATCATACGATCAGCATCAGCCAGAGTGGACGCAAAGGGTTTTTCCATAATGATATGAGAACCGAAAGGCGCTATCTCTTCTATCGCTTCTGCATGACGACCTGTAGCCGGGCACAGCAATACAATGTCGGGTTTACAGGTTTCCATGCATTGCCGAAAGTCAGAAAAGACCCTCTCTTCCGGGATGGAGAAATTATCGATACTGGACTGCATCTTTTCCATCGACTTATCGCATATCCCTACAATCTCCACGTCAGGGTGTTCGAAGGCCATGCGCAGATTGTCGCCCATGTGAAAATGTTCAAAATCGATTCCCGCTATGCGCCAGGTTCTGGACACTGTTCTTGCTCCTCACTTCATAACTTCAAACTTACGTTTCGGCCCCATATTGGAGCAGATTGCAGTCCAATCGCAAGTTCTGCTTTGGGCTGGAGTATGGGGAATTTATGCAGAGACTGGGCTCGGTCATAGCGTTTATACTCACCCTCCACGGTTCAACTTAGAGCAATAGAATAAAGAGATAGAACAACATGAGAACCATCAAAGGCCCGGCTATTTTCCTGGCCCAGTTCGTTGGCGAAGAAGCCCCTTTTAACTCCCTCGACAGTATCGCAAGCTGGGCGGCCGACCTGGGATTCAAGGGCATTCAGATTCCAAGCTGGGAATCCTCTCTTTTTGACCTGGAAACCGCTGCCTCCAGCCAAGGCTACTGTGATGATCTGCGGGGCATGCTGGCAGATAGAGGCATTGAGATTACCGAACTATCGACGCACCTGCAGGGACAACTGGTTGCAGTACATCCAGCCTATGATGAGATGTTTGACGGTTTTGCCGCCCCCGAAGTGCAAGGTAATCCTGACGCGCGACAGGAATGGGCAGTCGAGCAACTACTAATGGCCGCTAAAGCGTCCAGCAATCTGGGACTCACGACCCATGCAAGTTTTCCCGGTGCACTGGCCTGGCCCTATTTCTACCCCTGGCCGCAACGTCCTGCCGGACTGGTAGAGGCTGCTTTCGATGAATTAGCCAAACGCTGGCATCCAATCCTTGACGCATTTGACGAAGCGGGTGTCGACATCGGCTTCGAAATCCATCCCGGCGAAGATTTGCACGATGGTGTTACCTTTGAGATGTTCCTCGAAAGAGTTAACAATCATCCACGCTGCAACATCCTGTTTGATCCCAGTCACCTGATCCTGCAACAGCTGGACTATTTAGGATTTATGGATGCCTATAAAGAACGAATTAAACTGGTTCATATCAAAGACGCTGAATTTAATCCTACTGCCAAACAGGGCGTCTATGGCGGTTATCAATCCTGGATTGATCGTGCTGGACGCTTCCGCTCTCTTGGTGATGGCCAGGTGGATTTCAGCGGCATTTTCTCCAAATTAGCAGCCAATGATTTTGAAGGATGGGCTGTCCTTGAATGGGAATGCTGTCTGAAACATCCCGAAGATGGCGCCAGAGAAGGTGCGGAGTTTATCGAGAAACACATCATACGCGTGACCGATAAAGCATTTGATGATTTCGCAGACGCAGGAACCGATGATGCTACTAACAAACGAATACTTGGACTGGATTAATCACTAGATGGCGAATGAACAGCGAAAAATTCGATTAGGCATGGTTGGCGGTGGCATTGGTGCGTTCATTGGAGACGTCCATCGAATAGCGGCCCGTCTCGATGACAGATACGAATTAGTTGCTGGAGCTTTCAGCAGCGATCCACAACGCTGTAAAGAAAGCGGCGAGCAATTGGGAATCGATCCCAGGCGTTGTTATGACGACTTCGCCACCATGGCAAAAAAAGAAGCAAAACTAAAAGATGGTGTCGAAGCTGTTGCAATCGTTACACCCAATCATCTACACCACGCGCCTGCCAAAGCTTTTCTTGAAGCAGGCATACATGTCATTTGCGACAAACCGCTAACTTCAGATTTGGACGACGCGAAAGAACTTCAGGCACTGGTTGAAGAAACCGGGCTACTGTTCGCGGTGACTTATAATTACAGCGGCTACCCTATGGTGCGTCAGGCAAAGGAGATGGTTGCTAATGGCGAGCTGGGGGCCATTCGTGTTGTGCAGGTAGAGTATCCGCAGGACTGGTTAAGCACTGATCTTGAAGCTAGCGGACAGAAACAGGCGAGTTGGAGAACAGATCCGACACAAGCAGGCGCCGGAGGTTCGCTGGGAGACATTGGTACACATGCCTTCCATCTTACAGAGTTCATCACCGGACTAAGTGTTAAAAGCATACTGGCTGATCTGAACGCATTCGTGCCCGGCCGTCAGCTGGATGATAACGCTCAGGTACTGCTCCATTTTGGCAATGGTGCCCGCGGTTCCCTTTGGGCCAGCCAGGTAGCTGTAGGCCATGAAAATGGATTGCGAATTCGGGTTTATGGAGAAAAAGCTTCACTGGAATGGTTCCAGGAGCAACCTAATGTTCTTCAATATTCCGTATTGGGAGAGGCGCCGAAATCCATCACCCGCGGCGGAAACTCGGCTGGCGAAAGTGCCAGCCAGGTCACCCGCATTCCGGGAGGCCATCCTGAAGGTTTTCTCGAAGCTTTTGCGAATCTCTATGCTGATTTTGCAGATCAGATAGTCGCTGCCAGAGATGGTGAAACAGATGCATCAAGTCTGGTTCCGGATGTGGAAGCCGGTGTGAAAGGGGTGGAGTTCGTAGAGAAAGCGGTTACCTCTTCCAGAAGCGGTAGCATCTGGCAGAGTATGGATTAAACCTTCCGTATCCAGCTGTGATACAACTCTGGATGGATTGGTAAAACTGTGATTTTATTGACCAAACCGGCCTGTAAAACAAGTGATTAAAGGGGTGGATGAATTGAATAGCAAGATTTCCCGACGAAGCTTTATACACAACACAGCCATAGCGGGTTCTGCGCTTGTTGTGCCTGGTGTGGCGCTGGGGCAATCCCGCCGCGTTGAACAGGTCGGCCTTCAGCTCTACACCCTTCGCAGAGAATTGTCGCAGGACTTTGAAGGTACCCTCGCCAAGGTTGCCGAGCTTGGCTACAAAGAAATGGAATTTGCCGGCTACTACAATCGCAGCGCCAGGGAAATTCGCCGAATACTCGATGCCAATGGCATGTCCAGTCCTGCTGCCCATATTCAATTGGCGGCAGTGCGCGCTGATATCCAGCGGGAAATCGATTTTGCCGCTGAGCTGGGTCAACAATACATCGTGGTGCCGTTCCTGGCGCCCCGTGAACGTACCTATGATGATTATCAGCGCTTGGTTGAAACTTTGAATTCAGCCGGTGAAGCCTGCAAAAATGCTGGCTTGAAGATTGGCTATCACAACCACAGCTTCGAGTTTGAACCCACTAATGGAATCATTCCATTCGACTACATTCTTGAAGAGACGGACCCGGACCTCGTCGATATGGAGTTGGATCTGTACTGGCTGGCCAATGCTGAAGTAGACCCTTTGTCGTACTTTAAGAACCATCCTGGCAGATGGTCAATGTTGCATGTAAAAGACATGGACTCACTGGGTCGCATGTCGCCTGTGGGAAGCGGCACTATCGATTTCGCCGAAATTTTTTCATACGCGGACAGTGGTGGCTTCAAGCACTATTTTGTCGAGCACGACAATCCTGGTGATGGCATTGCGTCTATTGCCAGCAGTATCTACACCATGAGAAACATCAGATTTTAGAATCCAGCTATCTTGGCGGGACAGGAAATACAATGAGAACAAGAAGAGAATTTATTCAGGGACTTATTGTCTCGGTTGGTGGGGCCACCGCCCTCAGCTCCTGCGGTGGTCTGGCAACCATCAACGCAACTCGGGCCGGCTCAAGCGGGCGCTTTTACTCCAACAGCGAAATGGCTTTACTCAGCCGCCTTGCTGATCTGATCATTCCTCGCACTGAAACGCCAGGGGCATTGGACGCCAACGTACCCGGATACATGGACGCTCTGATGACTGACTGGGCAAGCGATGACACCCGCAGTGCCCATCGCGAAGCACTGCAACTGGTGGCTGCGAGACTGGATACTGCGACAGGAAATTTTCTTGAAGCTGATGAATCCGAGGCAATAGCCGCGCTGACAGAATTGGATGCAGCTGCTTTCGATGGCGACTCTTCGCTGGGTGGATACCGATCAACCAAAAGCTATATCACTCAATCCTATTTCGCGTCGGAAGAAGGCGCTCTGCAGGAACTGAAGTGGGTTGCGGTTCCCGGTCGTTGGGATCCCAGTGTTGATATAGGGGCGGAGGGTTAAGTCCATGGCAGATTTTGATGCAATCGTAGTTGGCTCCGGCATGAGTGGTGGTATGTCCGCCAAGGAACTTACCGAGCGTGGTCTTAAAGTTCTGGTGCTGGAAAGGGGACCAGAGATTGTTCCAGAACGTGACTACTCTGATCAGTTAGCACCCTGGCAAACACCGAATCTGGACAATGTTCCTCAGGACGAAATTGCCCGCCACTACCCAAAACAGTATGGCGGTGTCGCTTACGCAATCAAGGAATCCACCAAACACTTCTGGGTTAAGGATGACGAACATCCTTATGAAGAAGCAGAAGGTACTTCCTATGACTGGTTGCGGGGATATCACACGGCCGGTCGCTCTATTATGTGGAGTCGACAAACCTATCGCCTGGGTCCGCAGGACTTTACGGCGAACAAAGAAGAAGGCGTTGGTGTTGACTGGCCGGTTCGTTATGAAGACATCGTACCCTGGTACGAGAAGGTAGAGACCTTTATAGGTATCGCTGGCACAGAGGAAGGTCTGGACCAGTTACCAGACAGTGTATTCCAACCTGCTTTCGCACTGACTGATGCCGAGAATGCCTTTAAGCAAAGAGTAGAGACCACATTTAACGGCCGCAAGATCATACCAGCACGTATTGCCCACCTGACCGATGCCACAGAAGAGCAACGTTCACTGGGGCGCACTAATTGTCAGGCTCGTAATCGTTGTCACCATGGCTGTACATTCAAAGCCTATTTCTCTTCATTAAACGCAACGCTGCCCGCAGCAGAACGTACTGGCAATCTCACCATGGTGCACAATGCCATCGTGCAGGCTGTTGAATACGATGCCGCTAGTAATCGCGTCACCGGGGTGCGTGTCGTGGATGCCGAGAGCAATGAGAAGCGCACTTACACTTCGAAGATTGTGTTTTTAAATGCCTCGGCAATCGCCTCAGCTATGATTCTGTTGCAATCAAAATCAGAAGCTTTCCCAACTGGCCTGGCGAATCGTTCCGATCAAGTAGGCCGAAATCTTATGGATCATGTGAGTAGTGCGGGGGTTGCAGGCATACTCAATGGATTCGATGACAAGACCACGTTTGGTCGGCGACCAAGCGGCGGCATCTATATTCCTCGCTATGCAAATGTCACTGAGAACGATAAACCCTACAGGCGCGGCTTTGGTTTTCAGGGTGGTGCCAGACCGCTGGGTAATGCGGGTGGCCAGATCGCTGGAATCGGTCGTGAGTTTAAAGAAGCTCATCGCCGACCAGGTCCATGGCGCATGAATGTGTTGGCATTCGGTGAACAATTACCTAATCCAGATAATCGTGTGACCTTGCATGCATCAAAGAAAGATCGCTGGGGTAATCCGCTGGCACTATTCAATGTCACTTACAGCGAGAACGAACGCATCATGCAACGAGAAGCTGTAAAAGATGCGGTGGCAATGTTTGAAGCAGCGGGTGCAATTAATATCACCACTTCCAATGCAAACCTTTCCAAACCGGGCAATCGCATTCACGAAATGGGAACCGCCCGAATGGGAAGGGATCCAGAAACCTCGGTATTGAATGGAATGTGTCAGGCCCACGATGTGCCGAATCTGTTCATAACCGACGGTGCCTTCATGACATCATCGGCATGTCAGAATCCATCGCTGACTTATATGGCGTTCAGCGCCCGTGCTGCACATTATGCGGCGGATCTCCTTGCATCCGGACAGCTATAAGTTAGGAGCAGCCCTTACATTAATCGCAAGGGAGCTGTAGGCAGGCTTCGGTGGCTGGTAAAGGTAGCAAGTCAATCCTTCGAAACTCGGTTGGATGACTCTCTGCCTGTACTGAGATGTATCCTTCTCTGACATAGAGACTGGCACCTGCCTCAAGCAGGCGCTGGGCATCCGCATCTTCTGGATCAAGCTGAATGTTTGAATATTCAAACACCGTCTCGCCATTTACAGTATGGCGTACAGACTCACTCCCCCTCACCTCTATCTCCATCGTTACCCACTGATCACCGTGGTAAGTTTGAGAGGTCGAATTGGTACAGTGAATGGTAATAAGCTCACCGTCCATTTCGTAATTAGTTCCCGGCGAACAGACATTAGCTGTTTGCCGCTCATCTGCACCGTTGCCTCCTAACATTTGAGCTTCGATGGAAGCGGGAAATTCCTGACCGATGGTCATGGTTTCCGGCGCCTGACTGTGAAGCATGATGCCGTTGTTACGAAACGCCCATCCCGGGCCGTTGGTTACCTGATCACCAACGAATCGGTATTCGACTCGAAGCAGGTAATGAGAGAATGGTTCCTTATAGAAGATATGGCCAAACTCACCATTAAACCCCTGCCAGTTGTCATAGGAGACTTTAAATACTCCATTTTCAACACGGAAGGTATCGAGATAGTTGACGCCAAGTTCCTGACCAGTGAACTTGGGAATCCAGTCATCCAGATCCTGACCATTGAATAAAGAAATCCATTCCTGCTCGCTACTGTTTTGAGCAAGAGATGATTGAACGAATACTACTAAGCAAATGCTGGTAAGTAACTTGCCCATTGTCTAGAGCTCACGCACCCAGATATTGCGGAAAGACACAACCTGTCCATGGTCCTGTAAAGCAATGGGCATCTTGCCACTACAATCCCGCTCCCTTTCACCCCAGCCATAGGGCATGCAGCGAGTAGTGTATTCCGGTGTGTCGGTGTAGGTGGCTCCCTGTATCTCTACATGGTTCTGCACCAGTACGCCGTTGTGTAAAACGGTCAGATAGGCCGGATTGCTAAGATTACCATTAGCGTCGTAGCGCGGAGCCTGGAAAATTATGTCGTAGCTCTGCCACTCTCCGGGTTTACGCGCGGCGTTAACTAACGGTGGATGCTGAAGATAGACAGAGCCAACCTGACCATTTACGTAGGTTGGATTTTCCCAGCTATCCAATACCTGAACTTCGAATACACCGTGCAGAAAAATTCCGCTGTTGCCTCTGCTCTGCCCTTCACCTTCGATTACTTCCGTGGGTCTGAATTCCAGATGCAGTTGGATATCACCGAAAGCCTGTTTTGTTTTTATGGTGCGCATGCCACGACGTACAGTCATGGAGCCGTCATCACCAATCTCCCATCGCGCAGGTTCGTCAGTTTCAGCAACCAGCCAGGCATCCATATTGCTGCCATCGAATAGCACGATGGCATCGGACGGTACCGACCCATTAACAACGCCATCGATTTTTTCAGGTACCGGTTCAAAGACTCGACGATCAACAGTTTGAGCCTGAACAGTTACAGCAAAAACACTGAAGATTAGAATGGCCAGGTTCTTCATAACTTCCTCTGTCTATCTTCCTCAAATAATGCCGAAGCCAGGTCGGTAGTCCTTATTCAAATACTGGTTGGCACCTTCATCGTTGGTAAAACGCATGGTGCCACCATTGTATTCCAGGACCTTGTGTTCACTGGCACGAATAGTCGCTATGTTGCCCAGCAACATCGTTTCAGTGAGACGGCCTGAATAATCGAATCCAGACGTAGTTTTCTTGCTGCGATCCTTGATGGCATCGATCCACTCCTGATAGATGCCTGGTGATCTGGCCAGTGTCTTTGGTGGTGCTTCTATGGAGGAATGCTTCGATGCAGGAATTAATTGCGGATCACGTCCGTAAACGCCATGCATCAATGTGTTCTTATCACCGACAATGAGCACGCCACCATCGTTGTCACCCATCTGTCTGCCATTTTCCAGACCGGCGGGTCGCTCAGGCAACAGACCACCATCGTACCAGGTCATTTTCACAGCCGGACGATCACCCTTGGCTGGAAATTCAAAATGAATCTTAGAAGCAATCGGAAAAGTTTCCATCTCTCTGCCAAACCGGGAAGAGCTGGCTGAGATTTTAGTAGGCAAGTCCAGGTCAAGTGCCCAATAGGGATGATCAATAATGTGAGCACCCATATCACCAACAACCCCAGTGCCAAAGTCCAACCAGCCACGCCAGTTGAATGGGTGATAGACTCTTTCCACATAAGGGCGAAACTTCGCCGCCCCTAACCACAGATCCCAGCCGATAGTATCGGGGATCAATGATTCACCTTCAGGCCGTCTGATTCCCTGTGGCCAGACAGGTCGATTAGTCCAGCAATGAACTTCCGTAATCTCACCTAAAGCGCCGGAAGCCACCCACTCATTAATGATGCGTGCTCCTTCTTCGGCGTGTCCCTGATTTCCCATCTGGGTTACCACGTTGTTGGACCGCGCCGCCTGCTCTAACACACGACATTCAGTCACTGTGTGGCATAGCGGTTTCTGTACATAGACATGTTTACCGAGATTCATTGCATGCATGGCGATAGGAGCATGCATGTGATCGGGTGTGCTGATGAGAACCGCGTCGATTTCTGGCTCGTTATCCAGCATCTCACGGTAGTCACGGTATCTCTTGGCTTTCTCACGGAATGGCGCTGCAAAGTCCTGCCCCAGAGTATCCGCCAGCCGACCGTCATCGATATCACAGAGTGCATAGATATTCTCATGGGATACCATTTCAATATCTGTGCGCCCCTTGCCTCCGGCACCCACAGCGGCGATGTTCAGCTTGTCACTGGGCGCCCTGCCCTGTCGTCCCAACACTGAACTGGGGACAATCATGACACCAGACAGTGCTCCCGCCTGCTTCAAAAATTGACGGCGGCCCCTGGCCTGGGATTGAGAGTTGATCGTGTTGTCCGACTTATTCTTCTTCATCTTCAACAGCCCGCGTTTTGATTTATTGGAGCCTATGTTAACCGCGGAATTTGCCAATTACTATCACCGCCAATCGCCCATTTAGCTGACCACAGGGATTGGTTAAACTGGTGATATCGATGGAAACTAGAATAAAAATGCGCCAAAAAATCCCTCTACTTTTCCTGGCTCTTATCGGCTGTCTGATTCTGCCTGGTTGCTCTGACCTGGCTGAAGAAGAAGTCGGACCTGAGTTGCCGGAACGCCCAAATATCCTGTGGTTGGTAGCGGAGGATTTGAGCCCCATCATCCCACCGTTTGGAGACGGTACAGTGGAGACTCCTAACCTGAGCCGGCTTGCCGATGAAGGGGTTCGCTACAGCAATGTGTTTTCAACCTCGGGAGTTTGCGCTCCCAGCCGGGCGGCGATAGCAACGGGCATGTACCAGAATGCTATAGGCGCCCACCACATGCGCACTACCAATATAACCGGCTATGGCCCAAACGGCCTGCCGTCCTATGAAGCTGTTCCGCCACCAGAAGTGCGCATGTACAGCGAGTATTTTCGAAAAGCCGGCTATTACACAAGTAACAATGCCAAAGAAGATTATCAGTTCCGAAAATCGGTGGTGGCCTGGGATGACAGCAGCACAGATGCTCACTGGCGAAACCGCGAGCCAGGGCAACCGTTCTTCTCCGTGTTTAATTTTGGCATTACCCATGAGTCCCAGATCTGGCGACAGGCAGAGAATCCACTTCTGGTAGACGAAGACCTGGAAGTGCCGATTCCACCTTACCTGCCTGACACGGAAATTGCCAAACGAGACATCCGTCAGGTGTATTCCAATATTGTGGCCATGGATCAGCAGGTAGGGGAGATACTTCAGCAGCTAGAAGATGATGGGCTTCTCGATTCAACTATCATCTTCTGGTACACCGATCACGGCGGTCCTTTGCCAAGACAGAAGCGCTTGCTCTATGACTCAGGCATGCATTTGCCACTGATCATTCGATTCCCCGACGGTTGGCGCGCTGGAGAAACTGATGATCAACTAATTAGCTTTGTAGATTTCAAATCTACTGCCATGTCCCTGGCTGGCATAGAGCCACCTGACTACGTAAATGGTCGGGCGTTTCTTGGTGAATTTGAAAGTCCGGAAGCTCGGGAATATGTGCATGGCGCGGCTGACCGTTTCGACACTGAGTACGACACGATCAGAGCGGTGCGTGACAAACGTTTTAAGTACCTGAGAAATTTTCAGACAGACAAAGGGTACTACCTCCCTCTCTCCTATCGTGAGCAGATGCCCATCATGCAGGAGCTCTTGCGATTGCGGGATGAAGATGAGCTGACAGATGTCCAGGCCCAATGGTTTCGCGAAAGCAAGGCCGAGGAAGAGCTCTTTGATACTTCTGTTGATCCTTACGAACTCAATAATCTTGCCATGAATCCAGCTTATGAAGATAAGCTGGTGGAAATGCGTAATGAGTTGGAGAGTTGGATGACAGCTATCGATGACCAGGGATTAATGAATGAAGCCGATCTTATTGAAAGCATGTGGCCAGCGATGATCCAACCTGTCACCAGCCCACCAGTTATTACTCATAACAACAACCAGGTCACCCTCACCAGCGACACCAGGGGAGCAAGCATTGGATACCAATTATTAGGATCAGGAGAAAGTCCTGGTGAGAACTGGCAACTTTATAGCTCACCCATTCAGTTGGATGAAGGTCTTCAAATTCATGCAATTGCTCATCGCCTGGGCTTTGTCCCCAGCGAGATTACTTCGATTCAATAAACCAAACTTCCTGATTCAGAGTACGCCTTGATTTCGGTGATCACCGAATTTGGGACGAACGACATTTTTCAGCGGAATGTTCATACCACCAGTGGTTTCCAACCACTGATAAATTTCATTGGCCATGGCTTCAATGCGTTCCTGATGTTCAGGGGCATCGATCAGGTTTTGCATCTCATCAGGATCGTTTTGCAGATCGTAGAATTCGTTAGTATCCCAGATACCGTGATAGCGAATGTACTTATAGCGGTCGGTGCGAACCCCAAACATGGTTGGCGTTTGCGGAAAATCCATTTCCCAGTAGTACTCATAGAATATCCGATCACGCCAGGCCACATCGTCACCAGAGAACAATGACGTGAACGACATCCCCTGAAAATGATCTGGTGATTGCAGCCCTGCCGCTTCCAGAATCGTTGGAGCAATGTCTATATTTTGCACGAGAGATTCGATTGACTGCCCACCTTCCAATCGGGCTGGCCAGCGAACAAGCAACGGAACCTTGGCTGATTCTTCATAAAAGTGACGCTTATCGATGAGACCGTGCTCACCAAATGAAAAACCGTTGTCGCCCATGTAAATCACAAGCGTGTCATCGGCCAGACCTTGTTCATCCAGGTAATTCAGTACCGCTCCCACACTGTCATCGATACCCATTAGTGTTTCGGTGTAGAGCTGAAAGAACTCTTCGAAATCGATACGGCCGTGATACATGTAGTCCACGCCATGCCAACTCTCACGTTGCTGTTTCACCCACTCCGGGATACGGTTATCACCGTAGTATTCTCTACCACGCCTGGGTTGTCCGTCCGTCCCTGAACTGGGAAGCTCAGGCGTTCCGTAATTGGGGGTATAAAACGAAGGTGGATAGACTGGCTCTTCGTCTTCATAGAGGCCTACATGGCGCTCAGCTGGTTCGAAATTGGCATGTACCGACTTGTGGGACAGGTATAAAAAGAATGGTCTTTCGTCATCTCGCTGCTCCAACCAGTCGATTGCATGTTCGGTAAGCAGGTCGGTGGTATAGGTACTCTCATCATACTCAACCCGCTCACCGTTAATGTTCAGAGTGGGTCCGTAATAAACACCCTGCCCCCGAAAGCTTTCCCAGTGATCAAATCCAGGTTGTGGTTCATCGGAGTGATTCCCCATGTGCCACTTTCCGAAGTAGCTGGTTTGATACCCGGCATTCTGCAAATACTGAGGGAAGAAAGTTAAATTGCCTGGATCAGGCGCTGCATTATCCACAACAGTATGGGTATGGGAGTAGAGACCGGTGAGAATAGATGCCCGGGATGGCGAACACAGTGCAGTTGTTACGTAGGCGTTAGGAAAGTAGGCTCCCTCCCTGGCCAGGCGATCCAGATTAGGTGTTTCCAGCCAGGGTATCTTGCCGGTAAAACCCATGAAATCATAACGATGGTCGTCGGTGAGTATGTAGACGACATTCTTTGGTTCAGCAGCAGGCAGCGAAGTCAGACTCAGCGGGTCATTAGCCTGTTCGCAAGCCGTTAGCGTCAGGACGAACGGCAAAAATAGCGGTCGCATGAACTATCTCAATCTATCTATGGCAATCGAAAGACGTAAAGAATGTTACCACCACGACGTTGTCTGATCTCCGGCGTCATTACTCTGTAGTTGACACCATCGCCAGCTGCAATGGCCAGGTACTGCACCCCATCCAGACTATAGGTCATGGGGAAGCCACCAGCTGATGAATTGAGAATCTGTTCCCAGAGAATTTCACCAGTATCAGCATCAAAAGCCCGGAATCGGCGAGCGTCATCGGAGACGAATACCAGACCACCACCGGTAGTCAGAACAGATCCGGTTACACCGGCCCGCTGCTTGTATTCCCATTTCTTTTCACCAGTTGCCACATCAACTGCGGTAAACAAACCTACCTGACCATCAGAATTCTCCGGTGGAAGTTTTCTACTGGTAGCAGAGCTGTGGTGAGCGCCTTCAACTGGATTAACCGGATTCAGATAGAAATCCATACACACATTGTTGGTGGGAGTGTACAAGGCGTTGGTTTGTGGACTGTAACCAACTGAGTTCCAATTGATCCCTCCTGTGGTGGACGGACAAACGAACTTCCGCTGACGAATCTCAGTGATATCCAGCTCCGGGTTCGTAATGCCTTTGTTGTTGGGAATATCAACTCCGACGATTACATTCTGGAAATTGGTTTCTGTCGCCCAGAGGAATTCACCAGTAGCTGCATCCAGTGTCCAAACGATGCCCGTTTTGCCAGGAATTCCGGTAATTACTTTACGCCTTTCACTGGATGTAATATTTGGATTAATCCATGACACTGCACTGGGGTCAGGTGTCACTTCTGATTCAACTACTAAGCGCTCAAATGGGTGGTCGAGATCCCAGTTACCACCAGGAATATATTGAAAGTACCAGGCAATCTCGCCTGTGTCGGCATGAAGTGCCAGAGTTGAGTTGGTGTAGAGTACATCGCCACCACGAGTATCCCTTTGTATCGACCCCCAGGGAATAGGAACTGCTATTCCCATGTATATCAAATCCAGTTCCGGATCGTAGCTGGCAGGCATCCAGGCTGAGCCGCCACGGCGTTCTTCGTTGGGCACATCGCCCCAGGTCTCTCCACCTGGTTCTCCAATTTTCGGGACTGTATTTCTGCGCCACAATTCTTCACCAGTGTCCGGATCGTGAGCGGTAATCCAACAACCTGTATTAATGTAGTAACAACCCGACATACCAACAATAATTTTGCCATCGAGAACCTGGGGTCCACCGGAATAGTGCTGCCCTATCTCCCAATCACCAATTTTCCTTTCCCAGTTCACCTCACCGGTTTTTGCATGAAGTGACACCAGGTAGGCATCGCCAGTAGCAATCAGCAATTGATCCTTGTAGAGGGTGCCGTTGCGATTGGCACAGGCCAGAGGAGCAGCATGATCGACGCGAGGACGGCGATATTCCCACAGCGGAGTGCCATCACGCGCATCGACTGCTTCGATAAAATCACAGGCCTGGGGCAGGAACATGACTCCATCATGAACCAGGGGTGTGGTTTCCTGCTTTCCAGGTTCCATGGTCCAGGACCAGGCCAGACGCAGGCCTCCAACATTCTCTTTATTGATCTGATCCAATGGGCTATAGGCCCAGTGGTTTGCCGTTCGTCGCCACATCAACCACTCATTGGGGTCAGGGTCGGCCAGATCTTCCAGAGTGACGTCGGTGTAGTTATCAAATAGGGATTGGGCTGAAAGTAAGCCACTTTGAAATAGCAGGATCAGCAAACCAGCTGCCAGTGCCAGTGCCAGTGGGGAAGAGTTCGATATACGCATTCGTTACTCCTTCTTGTTATGCTTTCAAGCATACGGATTTCAAGGAGTTTAGGGAACCTCTCTACCAAGCTAAATGAATGCCGACACGATCAATCTGAAACTGCTTCTGGGCTTCCTGCTCGCCTTTCTTATAGGTAGCGGCTGTCGCCTGCTGGAAATTCCCTTACCCGCACCGACAGCGGTTTTAGGTGCATTTATCGTGCTTTCTCTGACATCAGGTTATCTCCTCTGCGATCGCTTGCTGTCCAATAAGGACAAGGGGCAGCCCCATGATTCTTAATGCCGCATTGGGACTGGTGCTTGCCTTCGTCATTGGCGTCGCCTGTCGCTATTTCGATCTCCCCTTACCGGCACCACCCACCCTGACAGGGGCTTTCCTTGTGTTCTGCACAACCCTGGGTTTCGTAGTAACCGGCTTGATACTTGGCTGAATTCTGGATCGCTCCTGTTAAAGCATCTCCAATGAATCAACGCGGATGCCGAGCTCTGTCTGCAAAGCTTAAGTGCAAGGCAAATTTCAATTTTGAACTGGCAGAGTACAGACCAGTATGGGACTGGTTGAAAATAGGGATTCCACGCATTAATTCTGCTTTGTCGGCAGTGCGTCCGATATGAGATGATTGCGGCCCGGTGAACTTATACAGGGGGAAATCACCGTGTCAGAAGCACTCAATTCTTATCCAAAACCACGGGTACTGGCTGTCATTTTGGGCCTGTGCGGTTTACTAATGGCTGTACAAGGGGCAGAGCTGATTGGGCTCGGGGGCTCTTTTTACTATCTGCTTGCCGGCATCGTTCTGATTGCGGTTGGCGTGCTTCTGTTTCGAGGTGATAAAAGAGGAGCTCTGCTCTATGCGGGCTTTTTAGGATTTACTTATCTGTGGGCAATTTTCGAAGTAGGACTGGATGCCTGGCAGCTGATGCCGAGAGTCGCCATGTTTACGGTGCTTGGGCTCTGGTTTCTACTTCCCCGGGTTCGACGTGGATTGTGGCAAGCCGAACCTGCCCCACTTTTGCAAATGCGCGAATCCCAGATAGTTCTTGGTGCGTTTGCGGTATTCGTTGTTAGTCTCTTCCTGGCCAACGGCAACTATGATGTCGGCACCCCCAGTGCTGCAGGCACTGGTACCGCATTTAGTGAAAATGGTGAGTGGCAACACTATGGCGCAAGCAGACGTGGCACTCGCTACGCGCCGGCTGATCAAATCAATACCGATAACGTGGCTGATCTGGAAGTTGCCTGGCAGGTTCGGACAAAAGTACCTGGCGCTTTCAAAGGCACACCTATCCAGGTTGGCGACGCCATCTATCTTTGTACGGGTCGCAATATAATTCTTTCACTGAATCCGGACAGTGGCGAAGAAAACTGGCGCTACGATCCCGAAATCAATTCACCCCGTATTGGATTCTGGGATACCTGCCGCGGTGTGACTTACTACGATGACCTGAATCGCCCTAACTTCGGTGAATGTGCGGAACGAATTTTCACCGCCACCACAGACGCCAGACTAATCGCCGTTGACAAAAACACGGGGCAACCGTGTGCGGATTTCGGCGACAACGGTGAAGTAGATTTGCTCACTGGCATGGGCGAAGTTAAGCCTGGTTTCTATTTCGTTACTTCGCCACCAACAATCGCCAATGATGTGCTGGTTCTTGGGGGTTGGGTACTGGATAACCAGGAAACAGAAGAACCTTCCGGCGTGGTTCGTGGTTTCGACCCCACCACAGGCGACCTGTTGTGGGCCTGGGATATGGGCCGTGAAGATCGCAATGGATTACCACCAGAAGGTGAGTCATACACCCGCGGCACACCCAATGTTTGGAGCCTCACCAGCGCCGATGAAGAACTGGGACTGATCTATGTGCCAACGGGTAATGCAACACCAGACTATTTCGGCGGCCATCGCAGTGAAGCTATGGAGCGCTACTCTGCCTCGGTAGTCGCATTGGAAACCAGGACTGGTCGTGTTCGTTGGCATTTCCAAACGACTCACCACGACATCTGGGATTATGATGTACCGTCGCAGCCCTCACTGGTGGATATTCCTATTAATGGTGAAGTTCGCAAGGCAGTACTTGTGCCAACGAAGCGCGCACAGGTATTCCTGCTAGATCGCGAAACCGGGGAACCACTTGCCGAAGTAGCAGAAGTACACACTCCCCAGACTGACATACCGGAAGAGAACACGGTTCCCACTCAGCCTTTTTCTGTAGGCATGCCTCGCTTTGACCATGAAATGTTAACTGAGGCTGACATGTGGGGTATCACACCCTTCGATCATGCGTCTTGTCGCATTCAATTCAAGAAGATGCGCTATGAGGGACCCCTGACCCCTCCCACCACTGGGGATGGTTCACTCTATTATCCGGGTGTTGCTGGCGGTATGAACTGGGGCAGCGTGGCCATCGATGAAGTCAATCAATTGATGGTGGTGAACTCCTTGCATAATCCTTCAATCGTGCGTCTTATACCTCGAGACGAGATCACAGGTCCGATGAATTTTGGCATTGGCGGGGCCCAGACTGGAACACCCTACGGCGTCTATTCTTTCTTCTTTCTGTCACCGATCTTCGCTCCATGCCTGCGACCTCCCTATGGCGAAATAGGCGTGGTAGATCTGGCCAGCCAGGAACTACTTTGGAAGCGTCCATTGGGTACCGCTACTGATATGGGTCCACTGGGCATTCCTACTCGATTGCCTCTACCCATGGGCATGTTTTACTCCGCTGGTTCTTTTGTATCCGGCGGTGGCCTGATTTTTAATTCCGGAGTGACCGACAGTTCAGTTCGAGCCATTGATGTGATGAATGGAGAAGAGCTGTGGAAAGCGCCACTGCCAGCATCCTCAGAAGCCACCCCTATGAGCTATGTTAGCCCTGACTCGGGTAGACAATACGTGCTTGTCACTGTCCCAGACGGAGGTGGAATTTTGCAGTTGGAAACCCAGGTGAATGAGGGAGAGGCTGAACCAGAGGTAGATGGTGGCTGGGTTATCGCCTATGCCTTACCCGAGTAAGGATAAGATCGGAGATCACTCTGCTTAGCAGAATCCCCGGTTCAGACAGTTGCCTGATTCAACCCATTGAATAGGTGGAGTCACGTTCTGGGCGGTTAGCGTGTAGTTGGTGCCCGCCAGTGCTGACCCGTCATCAGCCCAGGTCACGCGAATTTCACCGTCAAAAACATGAACGCCGTGCTCTGTTGCGGTTCGTTGAATGCCAGCTGGTATACCATTGGTCTCTTCGTCCATGTCGTCAACCGTAGTGAATCGGTTAGACTCTGCTCCGACAATAATGAAATTGCGGTAGGCAGTTACAGCCAACACAGCCTCGGCGAAACGAGCACGATTGCTGTACATGTTATACGCGGGAAGAGCCACACTCGCCAGAATGCCGATGATAGCGACTACTATCATCAACTCGATCAGCGTGAAACCCGTCTGCTGTTTAACCTTGTTCAACTCGAACCCTGCCCTACCAGAAATACCTGATGCGACTCATTTGTAACATAGATTTCACTTAACCCATAAGAAGCCGGGTTAGGATGGTCTACTCGTACTGTATCCCCGGAGCGACGAATCAAATTTGGTGCAGGACTTCCTTCACATGCCATCGATTCATCCGGGACACCCCCGGAACGCAGTACATAGGTAATTTCTTCGAAAACCAGCCGGCAATCTTCAAGCCGTTGTTCCTCAGCCTGGGCAGCAAGAATTGACTCATCCACAAACAGGTTGGGAAAGGCATAGATGGCCATGGCCGCCGCCATCATCAGAGAGGAGCCGCCAATACCTAGCCAAATATAGAGTCGGTCCTGGTCGTGCTGCTTCTCTATGGAAGTGGGTTCAGCGTCAACAGGCTTCTGCTCCAGTGGCTCATCCACTGGTCTGTTGAGCACATCATTGCGCGCTGCTACAAAAGCCTCGCTCTGAACTTTTTCTGCACAATTTTCACAGAATTCCCCTTCATCCAGGAATACGGTACACAATCCACATAACTTGATTTCACAACGCTCACAGGCCGTGGTCGCAGGTGCATTAGGATGGTTGTAGCAGGAATATTTCAAGGTTTTGGCTTTTTTTTCTATGTCGTCGTTCGGAATTCCGAACCGTGTGCTATTCAGAGATCAGTGCAGGCGAATCATAATTTTTCTGTCGAAAGCATTATGCGCGATCCATAATACACGAGCAGAATTATAAAGTACCCCAGCATAACTTTCTGCTATGTCGTTCGCATATCAACTGCAGCGCAGTGACCCTCATCACAATTCCAGTCAATACCCAGATCAGGGCACCATCAGGTTGGTATGTTAGTCGATAACATCACCCAATGAATTCCCCGGAATCATTCTGGCTAATGATTGAAATGGATTGACACTGTTAAGATCAACTCTAGCAGTATTCTTCCAGCTCGTCTGACCCCGCTTCCTTGCTGGGTCAAATACGGTAGCCATCTTCAGGTATTAACCCCTGTATAGATCAAACTATTTCAAATTCGAATAGTCAGAGGCACTCATCATATAACTCTCAACTGAAAGTGGCACAGGGTATTTCTCTCTCAATGCTTCCCAGGCAGGGTCGGCTGCGAATGCGGCCCATACTTCCTGGCGATGAGCCCTGTCTCTGTACGCCAGCATCCAGACCAGAGTATTTGGATTATCCAACCTCTGCCAGACAGCAACTATTTCTGCACCATGTTTTTCGAAAATAGCCACTTCTTCTTCCCGAAAACGCTGATGCAAATTATCGATTCCACCAACACCATCGACTTCAGGTTCTGCTGTATACATGCGCAACTCGAAGCACCTTGAGTCTGAGGCCACATTGCTGGAAAACTCATCTGCCAGGTCGCCAGCAGGACCACAGGGTTCCATATTGCTCTGAGCATTAACGTAGGCCGAACCGAATAGTCCGCAGGCCAGTAGTCCAAATAAAAATTTGCGCATTTATATATCTCCTTTTTAGTATCTGAATGCTTTGAAACTCTCTTTTTATCTCTAACCGACTGGTGAATCTACTCATGACTCTCAATTCACCACAGTATGGGCCATAACAGGTTTGTAGACCCCAATATTCTGCTGTATTTTGTCCCAAGTCTACTTCCGTTAAATGAATTAAAAAATTACCTGACTACACATAACTGGAAATTCTTAGTGAGCCCCATGAATCTGTACCCTGAAGACTTTGTAGCAAAAGCGACCATCTTTAATATTGCATCAAGCGCCTCCAGATCCAGCCTTCTTTCCCTGCTTAGCATTTTTCTGATTGCCTGCAGCGACAACAATGACACCGCTAATGAACTCGCCACAGGCAGTCTGGAGCAGGCCGAGGAATCTTGTGTCGCAACAGATCTGGTTCTTCACAACACTACCATCTACACCTCGAACGATGACCAATGGACGGCCGAAGCAGTAGCAGTTGAAGGAAACCGGATT
Source organism: uncultured Pseudohongiella sp. (assembly GCA_965227685.1). Classification (GTDB taxonomy): domain Bacteria; phylum Pseudomonadota; class Gammaproteobacteria; order Pseudomonadales; family Pseudohongiellaceae; genus UBA9145. Next base: position 2,718,747 of record CBDDGA010000002.1, read on the forward strand.
GTTTATGTCGGCGACAATGTCGGTGCTCAGCCTTACTTGTGTGGAGGTGCTGAGGTAAAGGACCTCCAGGGTAGCGTGGTGTATGCCGGGTTCACTGATAGTCATCAACATTTGGAAGGCGTTGGCAGACGCACAAAAACCCTGAGCCTCTTTGGCATTCCTACTCTTCAGGAAACAGTCGCTGCCATTGAAGATTTTGCCAATAGCGTACCTGCAGGTGAATGGGTTCAGGGCAGAGGTTGGATCGAGCGGGAGTGGACTGACGAACAACGCTTTCTGAACAAGTATGACGTAGATCCATTTACCGCAGACAAGCCACTCTTCTTACCCAGAGCCGATGGCGTGTCAGCTTTGGTTAATTCAGTGGCTCTGGAAATGGCAGGAATTACCCGGGACACTCCAGATCCGGAAGGCGGTCGCTTCGATCGTGATCTGGATGGCAGCCCCAATGGCTACGTGTTAGCCAATGCCATGAATGTGTTTCGTGAACTCATTCCTGATGATTCCGATGAATACCTGAAAGACAATCTGCTCCGGGGATTGAGAGCCAATGCAGCAATGGGCTGGACCCAGACACATGATGCTGGCATGACCTATCGGCTGGTGGATTTAATGAAGGAGATTCATAGTGAAGGCGACATGGCTCACCGGGTCTACACCGCTATCCATGTTGCTGAAGCGCAGACTATGCTGCAGGAGCGAGGCCGGGAAACTACTGATGATCTGATGTTTGATGTCAGAGGCATCAAAGTCTTCATCGATGGCACACTTGGGTCAAGAGGAGCTGCACTGCTCGCCAATTACTCCGATGCCGATCACAACGGATTTATGAATCGCACCAGTAAAGAAGTTGTAATGCCGGTGCTCGAGGGGTCCTTGCGTGAAGGCATCCAAATCTGGACCCATGTGATTGGAGATCGCGCAGTTCGCTCACTGTTAAACTGGTATGAAGAAGCATACAACGCGGTACCGCGCAACGAATGGGCCAGCGAGGACCTGCGCTGGCGAATGGAACATGCACAAATAATTCCCCCCCGCGATCAGGAACGATTCGTTGGCCTGGGTGTGCTTCCTTCCATGCAACCCAGCCACGGTATTGGTGATCTGAATTTCGCTCCCGACCGTCTCGGACCCGATCGACTGGGTTATGCCTATCCCTGGCAGCAACTTATAGATAAAGGACTACGAATCATCGCTGGCAGCGATGCACCTGTCGAAGCGGGGGATCCCCGTATAGAATTTTATGCTGCGGTTGCCCGCAAGCGGCTGGATGGCACTTCAGGACCGGGGTGGCATCCGGAGCTGGCGGTATCCAGAGAAGATGCTCTGCGTATGCTCACCATCTGGCCAGCACATGGTGCTTTTCAGGAGAATGAACGGGGCTCGATTGAAGTAGGTAAGTTGGCTGACTTTACGGTATTCGATCGGGACTTGCTTACGATTGAAGAGCAGGAAATTTTGACGGCAGAAGTGCAGATGACCGTTGTAGGTGGCCGCATCACTTATCAGTCAAACTAGTACTGCCGGTTTTAGTCTGAATCCGGACTATTCAACAGGGACTGAATTTCTGTTCCCTTCGCCATGTGTTGCAGCCAGCCAAAAGTGCCGTCATTGAGCATCTCTTTTCCTGCTGTGAGCAATGGGTTCAGAGTCGCCCAGGTTAAGGCACCTCCTGTACTGATTCTGCACACCCCGGCTTCATTGAATTGTGACATGGTTCCATTGCGGACGAACGGTGCAAGCACATTGAGAGGCTTATCAGTCTCATCGACAAAAGACTTAACGTGTTCCATCTGCACCAGGCCGGGCGCATACAGCACATCAGCGCCCGCACCAGAGTAAGCCTGCAATCGTTCAAGAGTGTCGTCACGGTCATCCACGCCTCGAATCAGGTTTTCTGCTCTGGCGGTCAAAATTACCGGTACACCCGAATCCTTTATGCTCTCCACGGCGGCGTGGATCCGATCCACTGCTTCATTCAATTCGTAAACAAAATGTTTGTCACGACTGTAGTCTTCGATGGACAGACCAGCGACACCGGTTTCTATCAGACGTTTTATATTGTCAGTCATTTCCGGGATATCGTCTGAAAAACCATTCTCGAAATCAGCATTCAGCGGAATATTTACCGCAGCTGAAAGTTTACGACAATGCTCAAGTTTCTCGTCCAGAGACACCGAGCCATCTGCCCGACCAAGTGTGAACGCAAAACCTGAGCTGGTGGTAGCCAGCGCCTTAAATCCCAGTCCCTGCAGAATGCGAGCGGAACCAACATCCCAGGGGTTTGGTATTAACCAGGTAGTCTCGGCTTTATGTAGTGCTGAAAAACTTTCTATCTTGGATTGCTGGCTCATATTTCCTCTGGTGTTTTAGCTAAGGAGTTCCGCCCAGATGTGCGGCCACACAATACCATTCACCATCCATACGCGTATAGACATCTGTATAGCGCCCTCCTCGAAAGCTGGAGCCATCGGGATTAGTAATTATTGGTATGGAACGGACTATCGCTGTATCACCAAAAACCTGGATATCCAATTCACCAGCTTCGATCTTCAGCTGCTCGCCGCTGTTATAGCCTGAAACAATTTTCTGCAGGAACTCTTCCTTGTTCAGGACTGTCCCATCTGGCGCGGTTTCTTTGAATTCATCCACCAGCCTCTCTTCAAAAAACTCTACCAACCCATTGCGGTAAGAGTTCAGATAGCTCTGATTAAAAGCAGTAAGGACTTCTATATCTCTATTCATGGCTTCACCTGCTTGAGTGGAGTTTGTTCCAGGAACGACAGTGTAAGCAGCCAGTACAAGCAACAACAGAAACCTGGGTAGTAACTTTTCCATTCTATTCCCTCCGTACAAATAGCGTTCTGCCACTTCGACCCTCTTTGACAAGAGGCTATGTGGGCAACAGGATGCAATATACATAACATAATTATGTTATGCAAATACAGAATTATCAGTTACAATCCCACAGAACGTTTTTTAGATATCTGGTCATGCCAAGTCAGCAACAACGCAGAGAAGCCACTCGCCAGCGGATTATTGAAGCAGCAATTCCCCTGTTCGCGCGGGACGGTTACGCCAAGACTTCACTGTCTGAAGTGGTAGCTAACGCCAGCGTGACAACGGGGGCAATCTACCATCACTTCGGTGACAAGCTGGGACTGTTTGTCGCCGTGGCGGAACATGTCGAACAAATGATTGTTCAGGAAGCTGCTGCATTTGACGAGAACGCCAGCTCACCCTGGCAAAGATTTGAAAATAACGTACTTAATACATTGGCAATATGTGCCAGACCCGATATCCAGCGCATCGTCTTCAGAGACGCGCCAACTGTTATTGGTTTCTACGAATGGCGCGAAATCGAGATGAAGTACGGTTTTGGATTACTGCAAGCGGCGATTGCGAAAATGGCAAAGGAAGGTGTAGTGGATGCGCCAGATCCTGATCTTACTGCTCATATCTTGTTGGGTGCGATTATGCAGGCAGCGCATTTTGCTGCCCTTGCCAAAAATAAAGAACAAGCTCTTAAAGATGGGCAGAAAACTGTGCGTAAACTACTACGATCACTGAAGCTTAAAAAATCGCAGTAGTTACGCAATCAGAAAATTTTATTTCTCGAATACCAGAACAAATTTACTTGTCTTGCCCTGGATTGCTGGATCAAATACACCATTAGTCAGAGGGTCTTCCGGATTCAGATGAACACCGGAGCTTCGAATCAGGTTTAGTCCTGCCCGCTCTGCGTGTTCGGTAATAATTGATTCCGGAATACGATGCAGAGTGCCTCCAACTTCCGGCCCGGCACTGGCTTCCGCGTGATGATCCACTGCAAGGAATCTTCCACCGGGCTTGAGCACCCGCGCAATCTCAGAGAAGGAACCGTCCGGATCGCCAAGTGACTGGCCACCAGGCTCAAACCATAGTTCATGGGGGCCGAGAATCCAGGTCACCAGATCAAGAGAACCATCAGCAGCATCGAGTGCATCGAAGTTTGTCGTAGACAGCGTTACGTTAGATAGGCTGGCCGCCCGGTTGTCGTCCGCGTCACCTGTAAAACCTTCGAAAGCAGCTGGATTTTGCATTATTACACTTCCGCCAGCACCAACAGTGCGGGAAAGAATTTCAGTGTACCAACCACCGCCAGCTTCCATTTCCAGCACATCCATACCCGCACTGATTCCTGCAAAAGAAAGCACTTCGATCGGCATGCGACGGGCGTCATCAGCCGACTCTTCAGCGGGACGGTCACTGTGGCTGAGCGCGGCAGCTACCAGGTCCGCTGAGGATTGTGCACTGGCAATGCCATTAAACATGAGTCCGAAACCAAGGACCCCACAACTTAGTAGTTTAAATTTTCTTTCCATAATTACCTCCTAACTTCGGGAAATATTACTCTGTTTACTTTTGTTACTGTCTAACTTCTTCGACCCCAGCGCGTGCCACCATCTACTACCAATTCAGTTCCCGACACATAACGTCCAGTATCCGCCGCCAGAAAAACCACTGCATTAGCTATATCTTCTCCCTGACCAAAGGTGCCAAGTGGAATTTTATCCAGAACCTCCTGAGATCGGCCCTGAGCGATAATCAGCCTGTCTACCCCTTCTGTTCCCTGAATTGGGCCGGGAGATATCCAGTTTGCCCGGATACCATGATGCCCCCATTCTGCTGCCAGGGTTTTCATCAGATTTTGTATGCCAGCTTTGGCAGCCCCGGCATGGGCAGCACCGGGCCAACCGGAATCGGCCTGGGTTGTACTGATCGAAATAATGCGCCCACCTGTTGCAGATTCTTTCAGAAACGGCAGTGCCGCCTGACAACAGTTGAAGGTACCATTCAGATCTATATCAATGACCGTGCGCCAGCCATTAGTCGATAGTTCTTCGGTAGGACAGATGAAATTACCTGCTGCATTACAAACCAGAATATCCAGACCACCTAACTCGGCGGCAATATCTGCCACCACGCTCTTAATGCCGTCGGCGTCACGAACATCACCCACCCGGTAGATCACATTGACGTCATCATCAGCTGCAAAGCTTTCCACTGCGGCTTTCAGATTTTCTTCCTTCCGACTGCTTATCGCTACACGGGCACCGAGCTTCCCCAGAGTTCTTACAATGGCAGCACCAATCCCTGTTGCTCCCCCGGTTACCAGTGCAGTCTTTCCCAACAACAGGTTTTCAGCAAAACTCATTCACGACTACCTTATAAAATGCAGGTCAGGGCCTGACCCTGACGTATTTTTCGAACCGCTGCCTGCCTACCTGACCGGCGTAAATATTTCCATCACGGTCTGAGGCTAAAAACTCTATCCCGCTGCCAGTAGGCATCTCATAGTCAGGAATAAATTCGGTGACGTAACCGGTCCGTGCATCACCTATTCTTATGCCTCTCTCCCACCCACGATTCCACTGTTCACCAGACATACCGTCAGCGGCAAAGAGCGTGTCATTTTGATCTATCCATAGACCACTGGGACGTCCAAATTGTGTCCAGATATCCAACAGTTCCCCTTCCTGGGAGAATATTTGGATGCGGTTGTTTCCCCGATCAGCCACAAATAGGCGACCTTGGGAATCCATCTTTAAATCATGGGGGTCATTAAAGCGAGCACTCTCCCTGCTGACTGAATCTACACCGCCACCTAGCTGCAGAATCAACTCACCGTCCGCCGAAAACTTCATTACGCGATTGTTTCCACCACGATGACCGTCAGCAATCCAGATTTCGCCATTTGGTGCTACCAGCACGGCTGCCGGACCATTGAAGTGTTCGCTGTCATCGCCAGCAACACCCGCTTCACCCAGACGCATCAACACTTCACCGTCCTGATCCAGCTTGATGACCTGGTGGCCCATCCCCCGTTCCATACCGGGCTGGCCGCGAGCATCACCCAGTGGCGCACCTTCAGTCACCCAGAGATTCCCCTGGGCATCCATATCGAAGCCATGGGGCCAGGCAAACAAACCTGCGCCAATACTTTTCACCACGTTACCGTCGGCATCCAACTTATGGATTGGATTCAAATCTGAGCCAGCACATTGATTCGTGCCACAACGTTCCACAATCCAGATATGTTCACCGTCCGGATCAGGCTGCACACCGGTCACAATTCCCATCGTACGATCTCCCGGCAAGCTGCCCCAGTGATAGATCACCTGATAAGGATTAGGTTGTGCCTGTGTAGTTGACAGAAAAAGTAGTGACACCAAAAGTGCAGCGCCACAAATAACTAATTGTGTTGTAGTTCTTGATTGTTGAGGCCCCATAGCCAGCTCCTCGTGCAGGGCTTTCCATTCTATTACCAAGTAACCGCTGAAGCACACCGTTACCAGCGGCAAACTGGTATTCACCGAAGGCCTGCATTATTCTCGCCTCCATGACTTCATTACTTTATCCAACTACAAACCTGACCCAGGTGGAACAATTAAACATTGTCCGGGGCGAAGGGATTTACGTTTTCGATGAACAGGGCAATCGTTACCTGGAGGGTTTGGCAGCGCTGTGGTGTTCGGCTTTGGGGTATGGCAATGACGAGTTAATCGACGCTATAACCCATCAGTTGAAGACCCTTCCATACAGCCACATGTTTGGCGGGCGCACACATCAGGTCGCCATGGATTTGGCAGATCGGCTCAGCGCGATGGTGCCGGTTCCTGACGCGAAAATATTCTTCGCAAACTCAGGCAGCGAAGCCAATGATTCACATATCAAGATGCTTCGCTATTACTTCAACGTAACTGGCCAACCACAGAAGAAAAAAATAATTGCCTTCGACCGTTCCTATCACGGAGTGACAATGGCAGCGGCTGCACTGACAGGCTTACCGGTGATGCACACCCACTTCGATGTACCCGTCGATGCTTTGGGAATCCTGCGAGCTGAATGTCCACACTTCTATCACGGTCAGCAAGATGGCGAAAGCGAAGCGGAATACGTGACAAGGCTGGTAGCCGATGTTGAGGCGCTAATTGAAAAAGAAGGCGCCGACACTATCGCAGCATTTATTGCAGAGCCCATTGGCGGTGCAGCCGGCGTGGTTGTGCCTCCTGAGAGTTATTACATTGAACTTCAGAAAGTTCTGGATCGCCACAACATTCTCTTTTGGGCCGACGAAGTAATTTGTGGGTTCGGAAGAACCGGCAATGATTTTGGCTCCACCACACTGAATATAAAGCCACAACTAATGAGCCTGGCGAAACAACTCTCATCTGCCTATATCCCAATCAGTGCATCCATAATTCCCGGATTTATGTACGAAGCGATGCTTGAGCCCAGCAACCAGCTTGGCATATTTGGCCATGGCTATACCTACACCGGACATCCTGTGGCCGCAGCGGCAGCGCTAAAAGCTATCGAGATCTACCAACGGGAAAATTTGTTCGACCATGCGGCGCGCGTAGGTTCCTACATGCAATCAAAACTGGCGAAGTTTAATGATCACCCTCTGGTCGGCGAAGTAAGAGGAAAAGGCCTTATTGCGGCCGTTGAACTGGTAGCCAATAAAGATAGACGAGAGTCTTTTCCGGACGGACAAGTCGGTGCCATGGCCAAACAGTTTGCCCAGGACAATGGGCTACTCATTCGAGCTGTTAGTGGTAATTGCCTGGCGTTTTGCCCTCCATTAATCATTACTGAAACGCAGATAGACGAGATGATCCAACAATTTTCAAAAGCACTGGATCAAACTTTGGAATTCGTAAACAAGAATTCTCTTCTCACGTGATCTCTTCAGTCCGTCGATGAATCGTTCACGTAAAAATAACAAAATCGATGAAGGAAAAATAACGTGAAACACACGGCTTTTACTTCCCTATTTTTGAGTCTACTTCTAGCGTCTTGCGGCCAGCAGGACCAGCAAACAATCGTCAACGAGAATACCTCCAACCCCGTCTCAGTTGACTTGGTGCTGACCAACGGCAAAGTACTGACGGTTGATGAGAACTTCTCAATTCACAATACAGTTGTTGTTAACGACGGTCTAATCGTTGAAACCGGGGACAGTAGTCTTGTTGACCGTTACATCGGTGATGAACTTGTAGACTTGCAGGGCAAAGTTCTTATGCCCGGTTTTATCGACTCCCACACGCATATCCGCGGCAGACCACTACGCTACATTGAGCTCGGGGGAGTTACTTCAATCGTAGAAATGCAGGAGCTTATTCAGGCGAAAGTTTCACAGATCGGAGAGGGTGAGTGGATTACTGGCTACGGATGGTCAGAAGATGAATTAGATGAAGGTCGTCGCCCGCTGCGGATGGACCTGGATGCTGCTGCCCCCAACAACCCAGTCATACTTACCCGCGCCGGCGGCCATAGTGCAGTAGTGAGCTCTATGGCTTTGGAGCTGGCAGATGTCACCCTCGACACGCCACAACCTGATGGCGGAGTGATAGAGCGCGGCGAAGATGGTGAACTGAATGGAATTATTCGGGAAAGGCAGGGCATTGTTGGTCGCCTGGTTCCTGAGTCTACCTATGATGAAATTCTGGCCAGCCTGGAGATCAACCTGAATGCGCTGTTGGAGATGGGCATTACCAGCATTACCGATGCCTCAAAGACTCCATCCGACTATGAAATGTTTGAAGAACTATATGCTTCTGCGGAATTACCATTACCCAGATCTGCATTGCAGTTTCAATGGAACGATCCACCGGCAATTTTGGCTCTGAATGATCGTGTAGGACCAGGTAATGACTTCCTTAAACCAGGACCAATCAAAGTATTCGCCGATGGCGGTTTTACCGGACCCGCGGCCTTTACGCTCGTTCCTTACCTGGGGCAAGGTGAGTATCGCGGCTATCTCAATATGGGTGAGGGTGAACTTGTGTCTTTATTGAACGAGATACATGACGCCGGATTTCAAATGGGCATTCACGCAATAGGGGATGCCGCAATTGTGCTTGTGGTAAATACCTTAGCCGACATGTTGGAACGCAATCCAAGGGATGACCATAGACACTATCTCAATCACTTTTCCATGCGTCCGCCGGAACTGACAATGGAACTAATGGCTGAACATGATATTCACATTACCCAACAGCCTAACTTTACTTATACGTTAGAGGGACGCTACTCGGCGTATCTGGACGGCTGGCGATTGCAGCACAATAATCCATTACGCTCTCCTATGGACCACGGGATAACAGTTGCAATATCCAGCGACATTCTTCCTATAGGGCCAATGGTTGGCCTTTACGCAGCAGTTACTCGCAAAGGCATGACTGGTACTGTCTATGGCCCCGACGAGGCCATAGACATGGAGGAAGCCATCAGAGCTTATACATTACTGGGCGCTTATCTGAATTTTGAAGAAGACCTGAAAGGTTCGTTGGAGTCGGGTAAGTTTGCAGACATGATTGTACTTTCAGACGATCTGTTGACCATCGATCCGGAACGAATCCTGGAAGTAGGGATTGAGAAAACCTGGGTTGCCGGCGAGCTGGTCTACGACAGCTCGCTCTGATTTACCGACTGTTTATTCGCTGCGAGCATAGCCGGGAATCTGATGCAATACACCAGCCGCCCCTGCTTGCTGTACACCACCGTACATAGCTTGAACTGTCAAACAACGACGTTTGCGAACGCGGCTGAAAGTGTTGGTACCTTCCTCACATACGATCATTTGAGAAATTGGTTTTCCGTTGTTATAAGCTGCCAGTTCCTCAAAACTCATGCGCTCAAAATTTGGAATATCGGAAGCGTAGCACCCCACAAGGACAATACTGAAGCAGAAGGTAATTATTGCTCTTATCATTCTAATCCCCCACCTAACTCATAGTCAGGTTCTTATAATTATTATTCGAGAATCTGAAGTTCTTCTGACTTAGAGAATAGGTGGTCCAAAACTAAAAATACAGTACTATTTGAACCCCCAAATTTGAGTATAAAAACAATGAGCCAGTCCAGTTCTGAATCCAGTTTTCTGCGTGTCCTTGGTCGTAGAGATGTAATCGCGCTCGCTTTTGGTGCAATGATTGGCTGGAGTTGGGTTGTACTTACAGGTACCTGGATTACTTCCGCGGGTGTACTGGGAGCAATTACCGCCTTTCTTGTGGGAGGCGGAGCCATTGCGATAGTCGGCTTAACCTATGCCGAGCTGGCTTCTGCTCTGCCATTCGCTGGTGGAGAGCATGTATATAGTGAGCGTGCTCTCGGTGTTCGCGCATCCTTTATTTGTACCTGGGCCATAATCCTTGGCTATATGTCAGTAATTGCATTCGAAGCGGTGGCTCTCCCCACCGTGATGAGTTCGCTGGTGCCTGGATTGGATATAGGCTATCTATGGACTATTGCCGGGTGGGAAGTACATGCAACCTGGGTCGCCACCGGAATTTTTGGTGCCATTGTGATGACAACACTAAATGTCCTGGGCGTGAAGATTGTCGCCATCGTTCAAACCACCGTCGTCATAATGATCCTTGTTATTGGTTTTTTCTTTGTGAGTGGTGCAACTGTCACAGGTACCACTGAAAACCTTGATCCGCTATTTATCGATGGACTTAGCGGCATAGCAATAGTGTTAGTCATGGTACCTTTCATGTTTGTCGGTTTCGACATCATTCCACAAGCTGCTGAAGAAATTGACCTGCCGTTTAAGGATATAGGCTCAGCACTAATTCTCTCCGTGGTAATGGCAATAGCCTGGTATGCGCTAATAATCATCGGTGTAGGTATGGTGATGAATGGGGAGCAACTGGCACAGGCGGATCTGGTTACTGCTGAAGCCAATGCCATCATCTATGGTGATATGGGTGGCACTGTATTATTACTCACCGGCCTGGCGGGCATTATCACCAGTTGGAACGCTTTGATTGTGGGAGCCAGCCGTGCTGTATACGCCATGGCGAAGGCCGGAATGCTGCCGCATTTCCTGGCTGAGATTCATCCCCGATACCACACCCCTAAAAATGCCATTCTGCTTATCGGCGCATTATCCGTAATCAGCCCTTTCTTTGGCAGGCCCGCCCTGGTTTGGTTAGTTAATGCGGGAGGCCTGGGAATCGTGGTCGCCTATGCCTTCGTGGCACTTTCATTTCTGGCACTGCGCAATAATGAGCCTGAGTTGGATCGCCCCTATCTGGCACCGGGTGGAAAATTTACTGGCTATCTGGCACTGGTGCTTTCAATTGGCATAGGCACACTTTATTTTCCCGGCAGCCCTTCTGCCCTGATCTGGCCTCAGGAATGGTCCATCATCTTTTTCTGGATTGCTCTTGGGGCGGTGCTATTTGCGTTATCCAGGGTTTCACCGCAAGGGACCACAGTTAGCGATTAAACGCCTCAAGTAGTTGCCGATAACGGCGTCGACTAACCGGGACTTTGCTGCCGGATTGCAGGATCAGTCTCTGATTTCCGATTTCTTTCACCTTGTCCATGTTTACCACAGCGGATCTGTGAGTCTGATGAAACTGATCGCCTTGCAGCTGTACGAGCATTTGTTTCAAGGTCCCCCGAATTCGATGCTCGCGCTCATTAGCATGAACGATCACATAGTTGTCATCCGCCAAGATGCAATCGATCTGTTCTGAACGTAGTTTTACCATTCCAGTCTCTGTAACAAGAGCGAGCTCATTCTCGTCTGCAAGTGCTCCTGATTCAGCCTGATCGGTAGAGCAAGCCGTCAGATGTCTGCGCCATATATAAAGAAGAATGAAGTAAGCCAGCAACTCAAAGTGCGCCCACTTTACGGCCTGCTCTCCGAGCACAAAGCCAAAAGTTACCCGGGTTACCCGCTCTGGCCAAAACAACCAGAATGCGCTTGTCAATGTGAGCACATGAATAACTACCATCAGCAATGCAACCGGCAGGTGTACTCGTAAAGCTGTCTTGTCAAAGATTGGTAGCTCAGACGTCCTGGCAGCGACAAGGCCACAGACGATACTAAATAAAAACCAGGGAAGATAAAGATAAGTGCTATAGAGTAAGTAATAGACAACAGGAGTTGCGGCACCACTAAAATAGAATGCCTTCCCCACTTCCATCAAAGCAAATGCCCCCCACACTGCTCCGAGCTTAATCACCAAACCGCGATGATCAGCAATGAAGTCTCTGACCCGAATTTGTGGCTGTGGGGACAAGGTTGTCATGGAAAAATTCTACGAATGTAGGGATAAATGGTAAAGGGATAACGAGCTGCTGAAATCATCCAGATACGGCCATTCACCCCTGAGCCTAGACCACTTGCCCCTCCGAGGTTTTCAAACTCCAGCGTGGTACCAACACTGTATTTTTCATCAAGAATCAGAGGAATACACAATGCGATCCATCATAGCGCTATTCATTTTTGTCCTGAGTATATCCGCCTGCGCCGGTGAAGCACCGCAGCAGACGGTCCGTGTCGACGTGCATGGTGCAGCGATCGATGGTTACTCACCGGTTTCTTATTTCACAGAAGGCAAACCCCAGGTTGGTGATCCAGCGTTCGCTGCACAGTACGATGGCGTCACCTATTGGATGGCCAATGCAGAAGAACTGGAGTTATTCCAGTCTAGTCCAGAGTCTTACGTTCCCGCCCATGGCGGCTGGTGCACTCTGATGATGGGGGGCTCTGGCCGAAGAACCCCTGGTCATCCCGAGTCCTGGTCCATAGTAGATGGTCGGCTGATGTTGTTCTGGTCTGGGGATACCGAAGAGACCAAGGGTATGGGTATGGCCAATTGGCTCAGCAAAACTGGTGGTACGGAAGATGGTGCCAGACGAACTGTCAGATCAGCAGACAGGAACTGGGAACGGTTTCTTAACGGTGACCGCCGTTCCCGAATATTCCTCTACAAAGAAAGGGACAAGCAGAGTGTCACGGCAGACCAGCTGGCTGAAGCCACTATAAATCTGGTGGAGTAGTAAAGAAGCCCTGAAATCTCCCTGGGCATTGGGTCGGCTGCCCTGCTATCGGCAGGTGTAGTCGACCCTGTTTTGCGGCTAAACCTCTTGCTAAAAGCCTGGTAGTGGCAGAAACTATCAGCAATTCCTCGGCTAGAAGGATTGCACAATGAAAAGAATTAGCCCTCTGATTCTCCTGGTACTTTCTCTGCTTGTCCCAGCCTCCGTGCTGGCCCAGGACTATGAAGTACCGCGCACACCAGACGGTCATCCGGATCTGCAAGGTGTTTGGGAAAACAACACGATAACTCCAGTAGAGCGACCTGATGTATTCGGTGACAAGGAATACCTCACCGATGAAGACATCGCATTTATCAACCAGCGCATTGATGAAATTATGGCAGCAGGCGAAGACGCCCTGTTTGGCGGTGGTGTTCTGGAAGCTGTATTCAGCGGCGAAATTAATTCCTATGACCCGAGCACCGGTAACTATGATTCCCAGTGGATGGCAGAGCGCACAGTCCACAGACGTACTTCGCAGATTGTTGATCCACCCAACGGCAAATACCCTGCCCGTACCGAACAGGCAATTCAGGCCGCTCGTGAACTGCGGGAATGGCGCGAAGCCCATCCGGCGGATTCCTGGACTGATCGCCCCTTGGGAGAGCGCTGCCTCTCTTTCGGTGCTCCAAGGCTAGGCTCCGGTTACAACAGCTACTGGCAAATCGTTCAGTCAAAAGACACTGTGGTTCTCTATCAGGAAATGGCACACGATGCTCGCATCGTGCCTCTGGTTGAGAAACCCCACGCCCATGACAGCATAAAACTGTGGCACGGTGATTCGCGAGGCTGGTGGGAAGGTGACACCCTGGTTATCGAAACTACCAACTATTCCGACGCCAGCAGTAGCTCACCTGAGACTGAGAAGAAAGTAAATGTCGAGAGACTCACTCGTATTAGCGATAGCGCGCTTCAGTACCAACTGACCTCCCATGACCCCGGCCAGTTTGCAGCACCCTTTACGAGAGAAATTATTTTCGACTACACAGAAGATAAAATTTACGAATACGCATGCCATGAAGGTAACTACGGTATGTACAATATTCTGTCGGGCCATCGGGCACAGGAACGTATGGCTGCCCAGAGCCAGGACGATTGAATTTACTTCTTCAGCAAACCGATAAATGAGGCCGGGTTACCGGCCTCATTCGTTTACAAGCTTAAATCCTTAACCAATAAATTGTGATATGAAAATTCTCTGTAGTTTGATAACTGTTTTGTGCATCGCGGCTCCTGTTACTGCTCAGGAAGCTTTCTACATGGCTAATGAAGGTGTCATGGTCACCGATGGCGAGACCAAGATTCTATTCGATCCACTCTATCCGGAAAGCTATGGTCAATATCTTCTTGTCCCGAGCGAAATGCGTGAAGCCTTGTTCGCTGGTGCAGCACCTTTTCAGGGGGTAGATGCGATATTCGTCAGCCACTTTCATGGCGACCACTTCTCAGCGGAGGATCTCCTTTCATTGATGCAAAACCAGACTGGTATTGCACTCTATGCTCCGCAGCAAGCCGTACTGGAGATGCGAGCCATCGCTAGTCCAGACCAACAAAACATATTTGCAAGAGTAAATGCCGTAAGCCTGCAATACGGTGATGCACCGGTAACCATGGCGATGGATAATCTGATGGTGGAAGCCGTTCGAATTCCGCATTCAGGTTGGCCGACGGGTAGAGTAAACGTTGAGAACATTGTCTGGCGCGTCACCCTCAACGAAAACACGACGGTTGTTCACATGGGAGACGCTGATCCCAACGATGAACATTTCGCTCTCGACCCGGAGTACTGGAACCGGGCGAGTCCTGACATGGCATTTCCACCCTATTGGTTTTTCGCGTCGGATGCAGGCAAGAGTATTCTTCAGGACAGAGTGAGTGCCCGTCACAACATCGGTGTGCATGTACCGCAGCAAATTCCGGGTAACCCGCTCTTACGGCCATTGGAGTTACGAGACGCAGATCTTTTTACACGCCCGACTGAAACCAGGGAGATCAAATAAGTTAGGTTGGCTATTGGCGCCGACTTAACTCTGCGGACCAAGGATGTGCTGGATAGCTTTAACGATGTATTCAGGTCCATCCCGCGGTATGGCATGACCGACAGACTCCGCCACGATGTGAGCGCTATTATTCGATTTAGCCAGCAAATCTTTTTGAGCTGCTCTCCATTCCAATTCTGATATGGGCCAGATAACGCGACCCGCCTCTACCACTACCAATGGAGTGTAGCCAATACTTGTCATGTAACCAAAATCACTGAATGACGCTCTTTCTGCGTTAGAAGAAGAAACGATTCGGGATCTGAATCCAGGATCAGTTACTACTCTGGATTGGAAATCAGAATATTCATTTCTCTGAAATGCTGGAGTGTCCGATTCCTTCGGGAAAAGTACGGCTCCCGTTGTCTCTGTCAGAACCAGCAGCGGACGTAAGTTATCTCTAACGAATTTTCGAAGAGAGGATGTAGGCTCATTTGCTGCCTGCTCGCGGTAATAACGCGTATTCGCGTCTACCATCACGACACCTGCTGTTTGGTCCGGGTTGTTTCTGGCAAACAACCATGCCAATGGTCCACCAGCAGAATGCCCTACAAGCACAAAAGGTGGGGATTCATTCGATTCCGCTAACAGTAGTTCCAATTCAGCAACAATAGTTCCGTCATCTCTGGGATTCGGACTTTTGTCGCTCCACCCCAGCCCGGCCCGATCGTATGAACATACACGGATTTCCTGCGGTGTCATTTTATGAACCCGGTTCCAGTAAGTAGACCAGCCACCGGATCCTGCTTCCAATACCACTGTGGCTTTCCCCTTATTGCCGGTGCAATAAATGTGAAGCCTATGGGAACCAATATCGACCATGGTTCCAGGAGGGGGAAACCGTTCAAACAAATCCTGCTGCAGGTAGAGACTGTATACCCAGACTGACGAGCAGAAGCCCGTTGGTATGACCACAAGCAAAAGAATCAGGGCGATACCAATCCTGCTTATTGAATTCCAGACTCTACTCAAAGCGACCATTATCATCTTATATTTTCCTGCCCAATTTCCTTTCCGCCAGTTTTTTTTCATAGGCCGGGGTGAATATCCCAATGACTTCGAAAGCCAGTAGTCCTTGCAGAAAGATACAGAATCCCAAAGCGCCGAAGATGAAATACAACATTGGATTTGCAGAAAAAAGTATGAAAAAAACTACTATCGCAAGACCATAGCAAATTAGTACTTCATAAAATTCCTTGATCCGCTTTGCATACAGGAGCGCTTCCTGCTCTTCCATATTGAGTAAGAGTGATTCGTCAATTCCAGCGTCGATGCTATCTAACTGTTGCGATTGAATAGTTTTAAAGTCTGTCTCAAATACGGCAGCCAGAGCCTTGTAGGTTTCGATGCTTCCTTTGTGCCCGCGCTCTATTCTCTGAATAGTTCGGACAGTAAGCCCTGCCATCCCAGCAAGTTGCTTCTGTGACCAACCATTCTTAAGGCGTTGTTTGCGTACGATCATGTGAATATCCAGGTTCAGACCTGAATTCAGGATACCAACCTTGTCGGAAGAAGAAGACGACTTTTGGGTGACAGTGGGGAGACTTTAGCCGGATTTCCTCTGCCATAAGCTTTCTTTTCTGTGTTTCAAGCAGTACCCGGGCAAGACAGAAGTATTTAATCAGGCAATGCTATTGCGAATGAGAATGATTGTCATTTGCGAAAACTTGGTTTATAGTCAGTCCCCACGATGCATTGGTCAGACAGATAAAAGTCATGAAGCCCACGGATTCAACGTCAGGAACACAGCCCGGCACTGCTGGTTCACCAGAAATTGAAGTGTTATTGAGTACTCTCCTCTATCTGATGAGTCGCTATGCCCAAAACCCCAGTGAAGACCTTTCCGCCTGTGTTGCGGACCACTTGTTCCGATTAGGCGAACATCAAGTAGCTCGACAGTCCAATTTGTCCAGGACTGCTTTTAGATTGATGCGGTATTGGCAAGGGATTTCCAATGCAAAACTCTCATTTCCAGCCAGAGCAATTCATTAAGGACTGAAAAATACACATGAGCAAACGAACTCCATGTCGCACTAAATTGCTTGCTGAGAGCACTTTCAGCTCTATCACTGTATGTACGGACTGTGATCTCTATCACCTCAACATTGGACCTATGTCATTTCGAATGGAAGGTGCGATATTCGACAGTGTTTGTCAGATGATTTTGAACTTCTACATGCACAAGGAGATTGACACCCAGGAATGCCTTGCGCAGAAGCATTAACTGCAGAACCAGGAATCAAGAGTACAGGTAACAGTTAACATGGACGTAGAAAAACTCCTGCTTCTCGGATTGATCTGCTCGGTGGCCGGTGTTGCCGCCGTGTTTTACTCCTGGAAGAAACATCCCCTGTTAAGGGAAGCTTTTCTGATTGCTGGATGGTCACTACTTTTGATCGCCGGATTGGTATGGGCTGAATTGGATGGCTGGGAATTCGGTTCAATCTACGCAATTACCGTTCCTTCTCTGATTGCGCTCTTGTTTGTCACTTCCAATGCTGACTACCGCCAACTCGCGAACCCTACTATTTTACGCAAGCCACTTACTCCCATTTCTAACTGGCAGTTCGCAAAACACTTAAAGATTCTCAGCCTGGCGGTGCCATACGCAATGATCACCAGTATTTTTATAAGCATTGGGGTCAGCACACTGCTGCCAACCAGCACACTGAATCAAATGGTGTTTGCTGTTTGCTTCTTCCCTTTCATGTGGGGGCTTGCCTCCAGTTGGTTGCTAACTGATTCTCAACTGATGAGACCTTTACTGACTCTTGGGATATTGGCGGTCGTGAGTTTAATTCCAGTGAACCTCATCTATTAAGAGTAGAAACATGAAACCAGGTCTGCCTCCCAAATTAGTGAAACAAGCCCTTGCTGGTCATTCCTGGCTTGGCATCACTATTGGCGCTTTGATGTATGTGGTCTGTCTTACTGGCACACTTTCAGTGTTCTATCCAAACTTTGAACGCTGGGAACAGCCTCAGATTCATGAGGCACTGGACTACAATCCAGAGGCGCTGGAAATAGCCTTCAATGATTTCATGGCAAACGATGAAATTCGTACTCCCCATATGTACGTCAACTTGCCAACAGAATTTATCCCGAGAATGGTTGTTACGACCGAGGAACAAGGTTGGTTTGTGAATGCCGACGGCAGCATCGGTGAAGCAGAGCAGCATGGCTGGACTGAGTTCCTGATAAACATGCACTTATACCTTACCATTCCTGGCGCTCTAGGCTTGATTCTTGTTAGCTCATTAGGAGCAATGCTCTGCGGATTAATTATCAGTGGATTTCTTTCACACCCTTCTATCTTCAAGGATGCCTTCAAACTAAGACTGGACGGCAAGAGCAGACTTGAACAAGTTGATATTCACAATCGTCTTAG
Source organism: uncultured Pseudohongiella sp. (assembly GCA_965227685.1). Lineage (GTDB taxonomy): Bacteria > Pseudomonadota > Gammaproteobacteria > Pseudomonadales > Pseudohongiellaceae > UBA9145. Next base: position 2,737,059 of record CBDDGA010000002.1, read on the forward strand.
CGTTTGGGGAGCACCTTTTCATCTATTGATTGCGATCACCGGCGCCTACTTCGGATTGGTCATCCCTCTGTTAGGAGTTGCCTCCTATATTACAGGACAAGATCAGGATGAAATCGTCGCAGCTGTCTTTGGCAGTGAGCCGGAGATTCATCAGCAAGGTGAATTTCAGGTTTCCATGGCGCTCCGTAATCTTGAAGATATAGCACCAGATGCCTCGCCATTTCGGATGATTGTTCACGACACTGGTACACCAGGTCAGTTTCTGGAAATCCTGGCCAGCCACCCCAATCGAATGATCTACTCGGAAAACTACCGATTCGATCGGAATGGTGAGTACCTTGGTAAGTCCGGATTTTCAGATGGCGAGACGGGCAAGCAAGTAGTCTATTCGATGTACTACCTGCACTTCGGTCATTTTGGTGGGTTAGGTGTGCAATTAATATATTTTGCTCTGGGATTAGCACTAACCATAATTTCTGTAACAGGCATTAATATCTGGTTGAAGAAGCGAACGTTTAGCGATGCCTGGAATGACATCTGGGTCGGCGTTGTATGGGGACTTCCAATCGTACTATTGCTCTCTGCAATAACCAGATTTCTATTCGGCTTTGTGTCAGTACCACTGGTTTGGCTGCAATTGATTTTATTAATTGCTTACTGCGTTCATATGAAAGCTGAAGTTAGAAGCAGAATCCATCTCCAGCTAACGTCTATAGCATTGATAGCTGCAGTGCTATTAATTCACATTGCTAAATTTGGCGCAGCGAGCTTCTCGCCTGCGGGTGCACTGATAAATGGCGGACTATTGCTATCAATGCTAGTGCTTGGATTATTAGTTCACTTCCAGTGGCGGCAGGAACCCGCAATTACACCGCTGGCGACTGAATCAGTCAGCACTTAAGATCTTTTTTCATCGCTCACCTGATTACTTTATCTCCTGGCCTCAGCTCGATTACATCGACGTCACGACGACCTGCTTCTTCCAGAGTACGTTCCAGCGCCTCGGGATACTCCAGGTAGTATGGCGGATCATTCAAACCATAGTGTATTGGTATCACTTCGCCTGCGCCCAACATTAATGCCGCATCAACGGCTTGCGTTGGAGTCAGTGAGACTGGTGACTCCGGCATAGGTTCCTGCATAACACGAGCACCGTTCACAGGCATGAAAGTCAATTCAAAGGGACCGAATAGCTGACCGAACGTGGACCAGTAGCCATGCCAGAGAGTATCGCCGCCGTGAAAGAAGCGTTTATTGTCCACTGTAATTACCCAGCTAACCTGTTTATCTCCCAAACCATCGACAGCAGGTACGGCTGTAAATAGAAACCCTCCCCTGGCCACTGGCTCCCACATAGGAGCCGGTATCACTTTTAGACCTCGGGATGCCACATAGGTCGCTTCTGATTCAGGAACAATTGCATAGCCCCGCTCACCGAGTACAGAGTGCAAAGTGATCGGGTCAAAGTGATCATTGTGGACATGCGTGATTAATGCGTAGCGCCTGGATGTATCAGCAGTTACCGGGGCTAATCCACCAGGAGCGTTGCCATTCCAGATATCTGTACCTACGGCATCAATAAACACTGTAGTGTCGCCATGAACCATCTTGATGCCGGCCCAGGTTAGCTTCTCAATCTGAACTTCTGCGGCTACCGGCACCGCGGCGTACAGCAAAACCAGTAAAACTATGCTTCGCACGTCTATCTCCTCACCGACGTTGTCAAGGCGCCACATTAGCAGATAGACTGTCATTAGAATAATGAATGCTAATTATGATCTCATAATTATTTCTTATATTAGTAATTTGTATGCCACTCCATGTTAAAGAACGTTAGCCTGAAAGATCTAAAACTCGTGCAGTTAATTAATGAAGGCGGATCCCTGACTTCTGCAGCGAAGCAAATGCACGTTTCTCAACCCGCGGCATCACAGCGGCTGGCTCAACTGCAATCCCGTGTAGGTCAGGAATTATTCTTGCGCAAAGATGGAACGATGCAGCCTACGGAACTTAGTAATCGTCTGGCATCTTCTGCAAAAGCTATTGATAGTGAACTCGAATCCTGCTGGCGGGACATTCAGCATATACTCAGCCCGGCCAGCGCTCAGCTGCGGGTAGCGACCCAGTGCTATACCTCTTATCGGTGGTTACCATTTGTGATGCGCGAAATGCATCAGGAATTTCCGGACATAAACATCGATGTGCTCCCGGAAGCAACAGAAAACCCCTATCAGGCTCTACTCGAAGAACGCATTGATATAGCCCTGATTTTTAATCCCCAAACCGGGTATGAGATAACTGAGACCCCGTTGTTTGAAGACGAGCTCTTCGCCGTAATGCACAAAGACCATCCGCTGTCTGGCAGACACTATCTCAATCCACAGAATTTTGAAGATGAAACCCTCGTGCTCTACACGGGTGATAAACACGCAATCATTGAGGAGAAACTCAAGCCAGCGGGTGTAAAACCTCATCGACTTATGCAGGTAAGGATGACGGAAGCGATAGTTGAGCTTGTCAGAGCCGGTCATGGCATCGCTGCACTATCCGGGTGGGCGTTTGATGACATAGACAACAAAAATGAACTGCGTGCTGTAAGAATTACCAAAGCCGGGTTCATTCGACGATGGCGCGCAATTTCATTACCAACAGCAGGAGATGAGATGCCTGAACATGCCCGGCGCTTCGTTCATTTTCTCAGAAACCTGGGTCCCGTTCTCCACAACGAAAACTGGCGAAAGTCCATTAGTAAGAAAGGTAGCCTGTCATCATGAAAGCAACTGTATTAGAAGTATGCGTTGGTAAGCCCAAAGAAATTGATGTTAATGGCAAGCAAGAACTATCTGGCATTTTCAAGTATCCCGTTGAGGGCAAATTACCTTTATCTTTTGTTAACCTGGAAGGAGATGAACAGGCTAATCTAAAGTACCACGGTGGTCGCACCAAGGCTGTTTATGTGTACTCCAATACACATTACCCATTCTGGTGTGATGTGATGGAAAAAGAAGAATTGGAATCTTCCCAGTTTGGACAAAACATTACCGTTGATGGACTGGCCGATGATGATGTCCGTATAGGCGACATTTATCAATTGGGAACTGCAACCGTTGAGGTCGCGCAGCCCAGAATACCGTGCGCCAAGTTAGGAGTACGCGTGGGGGACAAGGAGTTCTCGACAAAGTTTCTGTTGGCCGGAAGGCTTGGCTACTATCTTTATGTCATTGAGGAGGGCGAACTCGGTAGTGGTGACGAAATGAAATTGTTAGACCGAGCCGAGCACAACATTACCGTTGCAGATCTTTGGCAGACAACCTTCACCCCCGACAAGGATTTTGAAGTTGTGCAGCAAGCGCTTGAGTTTTCCCACGTTGATGAAGGTTGGAAGAAGCGCCTGAGAGCACTTTTAAACAAGAACTCGCCCTGAACTACTCTTAATTAACCACGAACTCTGTGAGTAAAATCAATTTCCTAACAAGTTGGGAGTAAATCCTGCCTTCTTTTGCGATATCCAAAGAGTGAAATTTAGTGAAGCTGCTAGGCTTAATAAGATTTCCAGGCCCTGAGCATCAATTGGTAAAAGCAAAAGGACAATTCAATGATTACCTCTAAGCCACTCCTGGAATCCGTGGTAACCATTACCGGACAGAAAGAAGAAGGTACCCTGGCGAAAACACTTACCCATTCCTTGTATGACTTGCTTAATATGGAGTTGGTTGCCCTGGTAAAATTGCGAACCCTGGCCCATCGCACCTTACCGTCATTACTTTCAATAAAGGATAGTGATTCCGACGACCAGCGAGCCAGTACCGATCAGGTATTAAGTGATTTCTCTCAGCAACTGGAAAAAGTACAACGATTCTCTGCTTCCAATATTCTATACGGTAATGACTGCATCAAAACGGTGGTCCCGGTTCTTAATGTGGACAGTTCCTATTATGTATTGTGTCTAAAAACCAAAGCCTGGGACCAACACTATGATCACATAATCAGTGGCATTACCCGCGTATTCTCTAATTATCTGGAAATGCTTTATGAAAGAGGCCACGATGCGCTTACCGGACTCTATAACCGTCAATTCCTGCATGATCACATCAACCGAGTCAAAAATTTTTCTTCTGAATCGCTGGCTATCGAAAACGTTGAATATGACCGACGAGAAGATACCCAAGATGAAGACTTCTGGTTATGCATTATCGATATCGATGAATTCAAAACTATCAACAGATCTTTCAGCCATCTGTACGGCGATGAAGTAATAGTCCAGATAGCTGAGCTGATGAAAGAATCTTTCCGTGGCGGGGATTTACTATGTCGCTATGGAGGCGGAGAATTTATTGTCGTATTTGGACCTTGCAGTCGCGACAACGCCACCATGGTAATGGAGCGATTCCGTAACAAGGTCGCGAATCAGAAGTTTGGAAGACTACATCAGGTGACCGTTTCCATGGGCATGGTGAAGGTAAGTGAAGATGAGCGCCCATCGACACTTATCGGGCATGCAGATCAGGCACTGGATTATTCGAAAGAACATGGCCGCAATCAGCTTAGCAATTATGATGACCTCACTTATCGCCATGAAGTTAAACTGATTGAGACTCAAACTGGACCAGAATCCAGCTAGATTCAGTTGATTTTTCTTACCATCACTCCCCTGCGACAATTTGTCGCTACCTCTGAAGCTCAGGAAGTTCGGGCGGTTCCGCTGACTATCTGAGCAAACACCCGCTTGCGCGACACTATGTCGCATTCGTCACACCCTCCTCATCTCTAGAATTGCGCCACTTTGTTTGTTCTGCAAACTGATTTACAACTCCAGGGAGAGTCGCAATGCAAATCAAGAGAAAAACACTGGCAACAAGCATCGCTATTGCTTGTTTTCTGTCAACATCATCAATCTCTACTGCTCAGGAGACACAGATAGAAGAAATCGTAGTCTGGGGCAGTGACCTGGATCAGCGATTCAGCAATGTCAGTCCGAACAGTATTCTTACTCCGGAGGATTTCCGCAGTATAAATGTAGCTACAACTGAAGATGTTGTTAAGTTTGAACCGTCAGTGGTGGTAAGAAGACGATTCATTGGAGACGCCAACGGTGTATTGGGTATGCGCGGCTCGAATATGTTCCAGACTTCCCGATCTATGGTGTTTGCAGACGGTGTACCCCTTCACTATCTTTTACAGTCTCGCTGGAATGGCGCACCACGCTGGACCATGGTTTCAGCTAGCGAAATCGCTGAGGTAGAAGTTCTCTATGGTCCCTTTTCCGCAGAGTACAGTGGTAACTCAATGGGTGGTGTGGTCAATATTGAAACCGCAATCCCTCAGAAAGAAGAGTTTCACTTTGATAGTTCCTACTTTGTGCAAAACTTCGACGCCTATGGATTCGACGATTCGGTTGATGGCTATAAGTCATTTGTCTCCTATGGCAACAAATTCGGAGACACCAGCGTCTATTTCTCTCTGAATCGTCTGGACAATCAGGCGCAGCCACAGACTTTCAGAGCCGGTAGCCGAAGTACAAGCGACACTCCTCTGGCCGTTAGCGGCGCAATCGTCGGACCTGATGAGCGAGGTCGAACCCAGAGCTGGTTTATGGATACCGGAGTGGTAGATTCTGAAACCAACAATTACAAATTCAAATTAGGCCATGATTTTGGCAACTGGAGCACACTACTAAACGTGGCCTACGAAGACCGCAGCATCGTTGCGGATTCGGCGAACACATATCTGCAGGATTCATCTGGCAATCCAGTTTATAGCGGTCATGTAATCGACAATGGCCGACAGTTCTTCGTGCCCGCAAGCCGCTTCGCTACCAGTGACCTGGAGCGTGATAGCCTGAATCTTGGTCTGCGACTGCGTGGTCACCTGAGCGATAATATTGAGTTGGAGGCAAACTTAAGTCGCTTTGAAGTACTACAGGATGAGAACAGAAGTTCATCCACTCATCGCAACGATCCAAACTACACCCTTGCCGGACAAGTCAGAGATTTTGGAGACACCGGCTGGGATACTGCCGAAGTTAAACTCTATTTCGACAGCATTGGGGTCGATGGTTTGAGCATGGTAACAGGACTGCGTCGCGAGTCTTACGAACTCAATCTCGATATCTTTAACTCGGACAATTACGTGGCAGGCGAAAAGACATCGTTTGCTTCACGCAGCGGCGGTGAAACTGAAATTTTTGCAGTCTTCGCTCAATTCAATTATCAGATCAATGACAACTGGGACGCCGCGTTCGGCCTGCGTTGGGAAGATTACGAAAGCAGCAATGGCTATTTCGACAATGACGATCCTGCCACCGCGGAATTCGATCTCACACGTGTGCCAACCCATACTGACGACGCCGTTTCACCAAAATTTTCTCTCGGCTATACCCCGAACGATGACTGGGGATTCAGATACTCCGTTGCGAAAGCCTACCGCTTCCCTATCGTCGAGGAACTGTTCAGTCAGTTTGAAGCATTCAATACCATCAGCATCTCTAATCCAGATTTGGAACCGGAAGACGGCCTGCACCACAACTTTATGGTGGAGCGCAGCCTCAACAACGGCTATGTCAGGATGAATTTCTTCCATGAAGAGATTTCCGATGTTATCGAGTCGCAGACTGGTCTGATCAACGGCGGCACATCCTTGCGAACATTCCTGCCCATTGGAGAAATCGAAACCAACGGCATAGAGTTCATCACTAATGCCAACGACCTCTTCATAGACAATTTCGATGTTCGTTTTAACCTGGTTTATACCGACTCAGAGATCGTAGAGAACGCACCTAATCCTTCGATTGAAGGCAACGTGTATCCACGAATGCCAGAGTGGCGCGGTAACTTATTGGCTACTTACAACATCAGCAATGACTGGGATGTTGGTCTGAACTTTCAATATGCTTCTGACAGTTTTGGCCGTACCGACAATACCGACAACACGGATAACGTATACGGTGCTCAAGACGGTTATGAGCGAGTGGGCGTAAAATCTACTTATCGACTGGACAATGGAATGGCTCTGGGCTTTGGTGTGGACAACATCTCGGATGATGTTGCCTATGTGGCACACCCATGGCCAGGTCGTAGCTACTACTTCAATCTGTCCTATGATCTGTAATAATTCTTAAGTACGCTTTTACCAGGGAAGGTTTTGACCAATTACAATCGCGAAAGGTACATTAATGGAATTCGCTAGAAAATTACTTAATGTTGTCTGTTTTGGCATAGCACTAGGAGTAGTGTCCAATGCAAGCGCTATGCCTGCCGGATGCGAAAACGGGCAGGTTTCAATTCATTGCGGCAGCGCCAGCAGCGCTGTATTCGATGCCGATGACAGACTTTGGGTTGCATTCGTTCAGAATCAACATGTCTATGTCAGTCATTCTGATGACCGTGGAAGCACATTTAGTGAAGCTGTCGCGGTAAACCCGATTGCGGAAGACGCCGAGCATAACGGTGAGAACCGACCCAAGATATTGGTTGATCGGGAAGGCATTGTGTTCGTTTCGTGGACTCTTAAAACCTCTCGTCGGTTCACCGGCGAGATTCGTTTCAGCCGCTCCCTGGATGGCGGCAAGAGTTTCGAAGATCCTCGTACTATTAATGATGATGGCCTGTTTGCAGGTCATCGATTCGAGAGTTTGTATCTCACAGAATCGGGCCACCTTTATCTGACCTGGATCGATAAGCGCGATCTCGAGGCTCATCTCTCCCGGGACGAAGAGTATGCAGGTGCTGCTATTTATTACGCCGTATCATCCGACCAGGGCGCTACCTTCTCAAAGAATACACGAGTTGCAGATCATAGTTGTGAATGCTGTCGTATCGCCATTGCGCCCCGCGGCCCTGAAAACATTGCGATTCTGTGGCGGCAAATCTTCGGTGAAACCACCAGGGATCACGCGATTGCCGTACTTACTCCGGAAGGAGAAACACTGGAAATGCACAGAGCCAGTTACGATGAGTGGCAGATTAATGCTTGCCCTCATCATGGCCCCACTATGATCCAGTCATCACAATCCGGTGACTATCACATGAGTTGGTTCACCAACGGTGATGTTCATCAGGGAACTTATTACGGCCGTTTCTCCTTCGAAGACAATCAGCCCCACAGCGTTTTCCAGGTAGATGGAAATCCAGGCGCTGGTCACCCTTTTCTGGCCGAGTATGGCAACAGCCTTTATCTGGTGTGGAAGGGATTTGATGGTGAACAATCCCAGATCAATCTGATTACTTCTAAGGACGATGGCACATCCTGGTCGGAAGCGAGGACTCTGATCGCCACCACGCAAGGCTCTGATTATCCATTCATCATCAATCATCGCGACGGTCTGTATTTGTCCTGGCTTAGTGATGAGTTTGGCTACGTATTCCACAGTCTCACGAATGATAGCTGGGGTGAATTCAGTGACTAGTGGTCTATACAGGTTTCAATCTCTGGCAAGAGGGATTGTACTTCTGCTTGTGCTGGGTTCTTCCCTTCCCAGCCAGGCAGATAACTTTCAGCCATTCACGGCTGATACTTTTGCCAGCATCAAAGAGGAATTCCAGGGCAGCGAGTTCCTGTTGGGTTTATGGTCAGTGGACTGCCCTCCTTGCCTCGTTGAATTGCAAATGATGGGAACTATCCTGAAAGATAACCCTGACCTGCCTTTCGTTCTGGTTTCGACTGATCCGATTGAAGACAGAGAGAGTGCTTACGAATTTTTGGAAGACTTCGAATTGCAGCACTTCCAATCCTATATGTTCGCCGACAACTTTATCGAGCGTCTTCGTTATTCGATCGACCCCGGCTGGTACGGAGAGCTACCACGCAGCTACTTCTTTGATTCCCGGCATGTCATGCAATCTCACTCGGGCATTATGTCTCGGGAACTCCTCTCATCCTGGTTTGAACAAGAACTGATACTCGACTGACCGAATCAGCCTGGGTAAGCCTGGTAATTACCTGGGAGGTAATTGTAAGACCCGCCGCAGAAGCTATTATGCGCGACATGCGTAAGAAAACTATTAGCTTAATGTTGCTGGTTATTGCCTTCATCCATATTGTCCCAGTGGTTGGCTTCCTCGGTGCCGAACGCCTGGAAAGTCTCTACGGTGTTGTTATCACATCTCCTGATCTTGAAATTTTGATGCGCCACCGAGCCGTGCTGTTTGGAATCCTGGGATGTTTCTTTGTCAGGGCAGCATTCAAGCCTGACTATCAGCCGCTGGCTTTTACCGCGGCTGCCGCTACGCTATTTCCGTTCTTTTATCTGGTGTTTGGTGCTGAGAACCCAAATGAAGCACTGCAAGGCCTGGCCCGCGCCGATCTGATTGCTCTGGGGTGCCTGTGCATTGCGACTATCCTGTTTTATCTCCCTATCAAGGATAGGCAGCACGGCACCGCAGGGTCTGCCGCCTAAACTATTCGATGCCCTAATCTTCAGAGGCCTTTATAATGGCCCCATGTCTGCAGATAAGTTTCGCTTTCCCACCCTAACAGCCGTTGTTATAGCCAACATGGTTGGCACCGGGGTATTCACCTCTCTCGGATTTCAATTGCTGGATATTCGTTCTGGTTTCGCGTTGCTGGCACTGTGGGCGATCGGTGGCGTAGCGGCTCTATGTGGAGCAATGACCTATGCCGAACTGGGCTCAGCACTGCCTCGCTCTGGCGGCGAGTACAATTTATTGCGACGCATCTACCATCCTGCTGCTGGTTTTGTATCAGGCTGGATTTCTTCCACCGTTGGCTTCTCGGGCCCGGTTGCCCTGGCTGCAATGACATTTGCTGCCTATGCCTCTTCCATGTTTCCGGGCGGCCTCAGTGATGGCATACAGAGACTGATGGCCGCCACCCTGTTGGTCGTATTAACCATAGTGCATGCCACAAATCGCAGGAATAGTAGTGGAACCCAGGTATTGTTCACGATACTGAAGATAGCCGTAATACTGTTGTTCGTTCTTGGTACTGTATTTTTTGCCTCTTCACCGCAACAAGTTGTTTTCACACCGCAAGCAGGTGATGGCGACATTATCACCAGCGGTGTTTTTGCCGTCGCGCTGATTTACGTAAGCTTTGCTTACACCGGATGGAATGCCGCGACATATTTGTCAGGGGAGTTGGAAAACCCGCAGAAGACTTTACCCTGGATATTGATCGTTGGCACATCGGTGGTAACGTTGCTCTATCTGGGTCTGAACTTTTCTTTTCTCTATGCAACGCCAATGGATGCCATGGCAGGACAGGTTGAGGTCGGCGCCATTGCTGCGCAGGCTACCTTTGGCGATACCGTGGGACGATTTACCGGCCTCATCCTCGCGCTGTTGCTGGTCTCAACAGTAAGCGCAATGACCATGGCTGGCCCGAGAGTAATTCAGGTTATTGGTGAAGACTATCCAACGTTGGGTGTACTCGGGCGAACAAACAAACACGGCATTCCTTCGATTGCCATCTGCATTCAATCCTTCGTTGCACTGCTGTTTATATTCTCATCAACTTTTGAGTCTATTCTTGTATTCTCGGGCTTCACGTTGGCGCTGAATAGTTTCGTTACTGTGTTTGGCATATTCGTTTTACGCTGGCGTCAGCCTGACCTGCCCAGACCCTATCGAACTTTCCTGTATCCAGTACCACCTATCCTCTATCTCCTGCTGACGGGATGGACTTTGAGCTTTACCCTGATCAACCGTCCTGAAGAAGCACTATTCAGTCTGGGGATCATTGCTGCCGGCCTCGCTGTATTTTTTGTTGCCACGGTACTCCGCAAGACAGACCCCACTGAGGCCTAACGCTGGCCCCGGCTAGTCGAATCACTTAGACTGCGCTCATTGAGTTCAGGAAAACACTATGAATATTCTTACCAGGCTCGCTAGTGCTACTGCTCTGCTTACTCTGACACTGGTCGGCACCAATGCACAAACACCTCGCTATGTGGATCCGGCACTGGATGACCAGCTGCTCCCCTCCGGCGATCCTTCAAGTGTGCTAAGTGATTCCGGCGACACACAGATAGTTCGATTCCGAAATTGGTGGCGACTCTTCCCTGGCCGTACCATTCATGCCGGTGATCAGGTGCGGGAACTACCAGTATCCCAGGTTGATTTCAGCAGCCTGCGCTATGAGGTAGATGGCGAGTCTTACTCATTGGACGACTACAAACTCAACTACCATACCGGGGGCTTGCTCGTCATTAAGGACGGCGATATAAAGCATGAGTTTTACGGCATGGGAAATGATGAAGATACCCGTTGGATTTCATTCTCCATGTCGAAGTCAGTCACTTCGATGTTACTCGGTGCCGCTATGAAAGATGGTTACATTAAGAGTGTCGATGACAGAGTGTCCGACTACCTACCTCTTCTGAAAGGCAGCTCATATGACGAGGCAACACTAAAGGATGTTTTGCAAATGGCGTCAGGTGTCTCATGGAATGAAGACTATACAGACATGAACTCCGACGTGGCGTCTTATCCCGATATGGATCTAGTTGCCATGATGAATTATCTGGGCACAAAAGAACGTATTGCCACTCCCGGTACAGTATTTAACTACAATACCGGCGAAACCGATCTTGTTGGTGCAATTGTACGAGCAGCCATTGGAAATAATCTGGCAAGTTATCTGCAATACAAAATCTGGCAACCATTCGGCATGGAATCCGATGCTGTATGGTCGACCCACGGCCCGGCTGGAGAAAGAGGTGGTTGCTGTCTCAATGTCACTCTGCGCGACTACGGTCGAATTGGTCAGTTCGCTCTAAACGACGGTATATTGCCTGATGGTACTCGAGTGCTTCCCGAGGGCTGGATGGCCGAATCAACCACGCCCTCCGCGGCATTTGATGGCTACGGTTACCTCTGGTGGCTACCAGGCGATGGCACTTATGACGCCAGGGGAATTTTTGGCCAGGGAATTCACATCAATCCTGAAACCAATCTGGTCATCGTTGTACTCAGCGCGTGGACCCATGCAGCTGCGGGGGGATCTGTTTCGCAGAAACATCGTGTAGCAATGTACGATGCTATTGATCACTTTCTGGATAAGTAAAATGATCCCTGGTGAGTGCCTGCCATGTCCCTTACTTACTCTAAAGCCAATGAACATGACGCTGCTGAAGTAGCGACCTTACATAATCGGTGCGTTCGCAGGGATTATGAAGGCCATATCCCTGATCAGTTCATCAAGATTCCGGTTACCGAGAAGCGAATAGAGGCATGGCGGGGTTGGATTAATCGCTCAAGAGTAAACACAGTCGTTGCCCGGGCTAACGATGAAATGATTGGATTCACAACCTATCATCCGAACAACGATGATGCAGCGGATGAAAATTCGGTAGAACTGGTCGGTATCTACGTATCGGAACCCTACTGGGGCCAGGGAATTGGCTATACCTTATTCACCCATACATTGAAGGACTCAAGAGAACAGAATTTCTCCGGCATAGTTGTGTGGGAGATTGAGACCAATCTCGTTGCGAGAGACTTTTATGAATCCCTGGGTTTTAACACTGATAAAAACACCAGGATTTTCCTCGAACAGACTGCGGGTCCCATCAGAGAGATAAAGTATCAGCTACCGGCTCCGACCCGTTGAACCTCCATTTTTTCAATGGATTAGAATATCTCCGTGGAAAATACCCAGAATGCCCGGACTTGCAGCTACGCCTCGGCCAACGCCCTATAATTAGTCAAATATCAATCTAAACCGACCAAATTACGCGTATTAAGGGCAGATCGCCCACAGATCAGGATGAATTTTTGGTAATTTAAGCCGGTCATCTTATTAACCGATACTCTAAACCAGAAAAACAAGCAACGAGTCACCAGACCCCGAAGCCATGTATCGTACTTTCTCACTACTTTGTCTACTTATAGCGCTTAATTCCCAGCTGGTTATGGCCCAGGGTGGACAGGCATCTGAGGAACTGGATGATTCCACGGTGGTTTACGAAGCCGAATTTTTCCGCCAGTACAATCCAATCACTGCCAATGACATGCTGGAGCGCATTCCGGGCATAAATATCGGTGGTGGAGGACCAGGTGGTAGAGGGGGTCGCGGTCTCGGAACTGGTGGCAACCTGCTCATCAATGGCCAGCGAATCGCCGGCAAAGATAACTCCCTGCAAGACCAACTGGATCGGATTACAGCCGACGAAGTCGTGCGTATTGAAATCATTCGCAATACCTCCGGTGAACTCAATGTGCGAGGTAGCAGCGAAGTCATCAATCTGGTTCTCATTGAAGTTCCGAGCCGATCCAGTACCACGGTGAGAATGGTGAACAGGCTGAATCACGATGATACTTATGAAGCGGGCGGCTCAGTTGCCTGGTCACAGCAAATTGGCAATTTTCAAGCCTTGCTTAATTTCGAAGCAAGACCAAATTACGAGAACAGAGACAACAGAGAGACTCGCATAGACCCTGATGGCAATATCATTGGAACATTGTTCGAGACCAATATCAGGGATCAGGATGAACACACATTCTCTGCCAACATGAGTTACAACACTGGCCCTCACCGGATGCAGTTCAATGTTCAGGCAAGTGAAGGTGACCATCCCCGCCCTATTCGCCGGGACTTTGTAGATTTTACGGACGCAGGTGTTGTAAATAGCATTCAGGAAGAACTAATAGAGAATGAAGAAAGAAACTGGGAGCTTGGTGGCGAATATGAGTTTCGCTTCGATAGTGGCTCGCGCTTCTCTCTATTATTCGTTCGTAATAATGAGATTAGGGATTTCATCAGAGAACGCTTTGAAGCTGACCCGGCAGATGAACCGTTAGATAAAAACCTGTTCATTGACTCCAAGCGCGAAGGCAACGAATTCATCGTGCAAGGTAATTACCAGTTTTCTCTGACTGACAGCCAGTCTCTCCGTGTAGGGTTAGAAAGAGCAATAACCGAACTGGATTCCAGCTTATTTATCGGAAGCTCATCTGGCAGCGAACCACCTTCGCCAGATTTCGGCGGACTATCGCCACTACTGTCCATATCCAATCAAGGTACTCATGTAGAAGAAACGCGGTACGAAGGCTTTGCGTTTCATAACTGGACGATCAATGATCGAAGCTCTCTGGAAACCAGTGTTGTATTCGAAACATCTGAAATTGCTCAATCCGGCGTCGTAAGCAAATCCCGGGATTTCGAATTCTGGCGTCCATCATTTGACTACCGCTACAACTTTACCGACAACTTTCAATTCCGCGGCACGGCGCGGCGAGACGTGTCACAACTAAGCTTTTCCGCCTTCGCAGCCACTACTGATGAAGAAGACAGGGATCGTGACGCCACCGCAGGAAATCCGGAGCTGGAGCCGCAAACCAGTTGGAATTACTCCGCTGCCCTGGAATACAGACTACCGAACGATGCTGGTGTCTTGTCTACGAGTCTGTCTTATACGGATATCGACAATCAGATTGGTCGCATCAATGCCACTGTAGATCCAGATGAACCATTATCTGCAACAGGTAATGTCGGACCGTCAAAGCGTTGGGGTATATTCAACCGAGCCAGCTTAAGACTGAATCGATTTAATCTTCCCAATGCGATAGTTTCAGCTACTGTGGGATTGTTCGACTCAGAAATTCTCAATCCATTTTTGATGGAGAAAGTCAGAGCTGGCGGTCGCGGATTTGCCAATGTGGAATTTCGTCAGGACATCACCAACCTGGGACTTAGCTACGGGCTGGAGTACAACCACTCTTTCTGGGGCGGTTTCTACGACATCGATATCGTGACAATTACCCGCAATGATCGCCGCCGCTCCCTCGATGCATTCGTTCAGAAAGTATGGTTTGACGACTGGACCTTTCGCCTGGAATCAGACAACACGCTCGACGCTTCTCGCTGTCGCTTCCGTGAAAGATATGTGGGCACCACAATAGAAGGCGTACTGGACTTCATTCAGGACTCCTGCTCCAGCAGATATCGCAGACTGACCCTGTCTATTCAGACAACATTTTAGGCAGTAATCTACTTCAGGCGGTAAATAGCATTGCATTCTCTCGACCGTGGATGACGACTATCAAAGTGCTCCAGGCAACGCCTCTGCTGAAACATTTGATTCAAATCAAATAGAGTTGATTTCCTGACCATGATTTCAGCCTGTAGAGCTTGAAGTACCTTAATTAGTCGCAAGTATTTCATTACAGTACGCACGAATCTTTTTCGTAGTAGATCCAACAGGAGTAATAGTCATGAGGCGAGTGGAAAAAATACTTGTAGTAGTCGATCCTACTTTAGAAAGGGACTTCGTGCTTGACAAAGCGAAGCTAGTTTCGAAAGCGACTGGGGCTTCAGTTTTTTTACTGATAAACAATGGGAATACCCTCAGCGAACAGTCTTACTACTACGAGGGAATAGATGATCACTTCTTCGAAAGGCAAAGAGAGCTTTTTGAAGATCACTATAAGAAGCTCCTGATCCAACATGAATCTGAGTTACTTGCCGATGGCTTAACTGTAACGAGCCATTTCTCAGAGAATAACAATCTGGCGGAAGCCATCATTAACCATGCTAATGCTGTACAGGCAGATCTGGTCATTAAAAGCACCCATCATCACAGCGCCTTTGAGAGAGGCATCATCACCAACACTGATTGGCGACTTATTAGAAAATGCCAGGTTCCACTTATGCTGGTTAAACCCGGAGACTGGCAGGATGAAGGTACGATCGTAACCGGTATTGATCCAATGCATGTTAAGGCCAGTCAGTCTGAACTTGACCATATACTGCTGGATGTAGCGAAATCACTTGGCGAGTTATTTGACCTCTCTTTACGTGTGTTTCACTCCTACTTTCCATTTGTCAGCGCAATGTTTCCAATAGGTGGTGCGTCCAAAGAGCATCTGGATCGCATCGCAGAACAACATCGCAGTAAAGCTCTGGAAGTCATGGCTGAACACGGCCTGAAAGAAGAACATCTCAAACTCAGCCGGGGTGAATTAGTAAAAGATCTGACAAACTACTTGAGTAGCTGCGATGCTAACTTATTGGTGATAGGAGCTCTCTCGCGTAATTTTCTGGAACGCGCAATCGTAGGAAATACGGCCGAGAAAATACTGGAGAACTGCCCCTGCGATATTTTGGTGCTAAAAACCAACTCTTAAGAGTAACAACAAATAGTTTCTCTATGAGGCACAATTGATGCAATGTATGGCGAAGGGAATCGCCTCCAGTCGAGATTTTCCGATTTTTTCACCACAGGCTTCACAGCGGCCATAACTACCGTCTTCAATTCTTTGCAGTGCTCTATTGATCTGTGCGATCTCATCCAGCCCTTCCGCTTCCAACGCCATTACCAGGCTATCGTTTTCGGTTTCTACTACCTGTTCATCAAACTTGGCACTTACCGGCTCATTTCTTTGATAGGTATGTTTGTGGGTTCTGCTAATCCGCGATTCGAGCTCTCGTTTTAGATTCTGAAGTTCGGTTGTAAGCTGACTTAGACTCATTTCACCCTCCTGGACAAAAGTTCCGCCACCTGGGCAAATCCTATCCCGTTGATAGAAAACGGCTTTTGACCCAGGTCAATGCAGCTAGTGGTCTCCGGGCCCGGCCAGCTTTTGCTTTCTTGCGCCAACAGGCATATGGTGGGTCTCTTCACACGATTGTCAGACCGATCGAGGGATCCAAAATGACACCAAAAAACATAAAAAGCTCAGCTGTGGTAGTTGCTGTATTCGCTTGTGTAGCCAGCTCTCTTGCACTCTCCCAGAGTTCGGCACGCCCGAATCTGGAGGGAACATGGACCAATAAATCCCTCACAAATCTGCAACGTCCAGAGGGTGTCGACAGCCTGGTAGTGGACGCGGAACAGGCCCGGATAATTGCTGCCCGTACTCCAATTGCTGGTATCGAAGGGGGTCTGGACGAAGGAGATGGTGTGAATGATCTTCCTGAGGAAGGTGCGGACGATTTCGGCGTAAGAGCCTATAACAACTTCTGGGTTGAGCCCGGCAATAATCTTGCTTTGGTAAAAGGCGAGTACCGCACATCTTATGTAATCAACCCCGAATCAGGTCGGGTACCAAGGCAGGAGAATCCTCAATACGATTTTGATCGGGCCAGTTTCGGTGCTCGCTATGCTACAGGTGTCGCTGACTTCAGTGGCCCGGAAGCTTTTCCGAATTCTGAACGCTGCTTACTAGGTTTTGGTAATAAAGCAGGGCCAGGCATGATGGGCGCTTTGTACAATAATACCTATCAGTTTGTACAAACCGATGACTACGTAATGATCCTGGTTGAGATGGTACATGATGCACGCATTATTCCTATCTACGACTCACCATCACAAGCCAGAGAGAATCGCCGGCCTGCAATCCATGAACCGTGGTTTGGAGATTCTGTTGGATGGTATGAAGGCGATGAGCTGGTAGTAGAAACTGTTAACATCAAACCTCAGCAGCTTTCCCAGAGTTCTGTTCCCATTACAAAACAAGGTCGAATCACTGAACGATTTAGTCGTTACTCAGATGATGAAATGTTGTATCGCTTCGAAGTAGAAGATACGAATATTTATACCCAGCCCTGGACTGCAGAACTGAGCTTCTATGCTACCGACGATCGTCTGTATGAGTATGCTTGCCATGAAGGCAATTACTCCATGCCAGGGTCCCTGGCTGGTGCTCGTACTATTGAAGTGCATGAAGAGCTTGGAATTTCGGGTCGCTAATTTCAGACAAGTATCACCATGAATCCAGTTCCCCTTGCGGCAGCATCGCTGTCGTTACTCTTTGTGCCTGCAAAAAGATCTTCACCTGTATTGATCTCACTGCTGCTGTCCGCCTGTTTTTCTTTACAACTGGAAGACTGGCCAGACAATATTCCCTCCAGCCAGATTTTCGTCAAAGCCTGGCAAGATGATCTGGTAAATCAGCAAGTACAGCCCATGGATGAATATTTGTACTGGGTAAAGAGTTTCTATGAAGGCACAGTCGTCTATCCCCGTGGCTGGCTGCGGCTTGAAAGAGAATTACTTGATCTGGTCGAACCTGATGCAAGGGTTGTTCTCTCTGAAGATTTGTATGACCTGGGAATCGTTATTGGCGCTGAATGGTCGAAGCTTAATGAGGGTCGTTTGATCGACAATCGCATGTTAGCGCTCTGGGGTTCTGTATTGCAGATGTCCTTAACGGAAGACAAAGAACTTGAAGCAGTGGAATTAATTACCGATGACATCCAGCTGCTGCTCGCTCAGGAGCTGGGTAAAGAAGACATCTTCGAAGCTCGCTATGCTGATCAGCTGGGTTATGAAATGTTCGATGATTTTGGCGATTTCTAATCTACTTCCTCAGGCTCACCTAAAGAACTTCTAAAACTTCCCCTAATGCTCTGGATATGCCGGGTATAGCTGCCTATTGACATATTCCTATAATGGAATATATTAACCCCCATGGCCAGAACAGCGACCACCTACGATGTCTTCAGCGCTATTGGGGAACCCAAACGGCGGCTGTTGATTGAGAAGCTGGTGCTGGAGGAATTAAGTGTGAACGACCTGGTTAACCAGACCCAATGGCCGCAACCCATGGTGTCCAAGCATCTCGGGGTACTTAAACAGGTAGGTCTGGTGAAAGAACGTAAAGAAGGTCGGTCCCGAATTTATCGCATCCAGCCAGAAGAACTCAGGCCAATCCAGGAATGGATTCATCAGTTCGAAAAATACTGGGGGAACACTCTGGATCAATTAGACAACTATCTACAATCGTTACAAAGCAAAGAGGAAGAGTGAGGAACAGGAGGGAGCAATGTCAGATCAAGATCAGAAAGTAGAACCATCAATAATCACACGGGAATTCGAAGCACCCCGTCAGCTGGTGTTCGATGCCTGGACCAAGGTCGAACATCTAAACAACTGGATGTTTCCCATGCCGGGTTGTAGCTGCGAATTTGTGCAAGCCGATATCAATAACGGCGGTACATCTCTGCATAAGATCACCATGCCGAACGGTCACGAGATGTGGCTATTCACCAGGTATGAAGAAGTGCAGTCACCGGACAAACTTGTATTCCTGCAATACATGTCAAATGAAAACGGAGATATCGTACCTAACCCGCAAATGCCAGACTGGCCAAAGGATATGGTGGCTACGCTGGTGTTTGAAGATTCTGATTCAGGCGGCACCAAACTGACGTTCTATTGGGAACCGCGTAACCCAACTCCTGCAGAGATCGAGGTATTTGAAGCCAGCAGAGCAGATCATGGCAAGGGATGGGGTTCAGGACTGGAGCAACTGCACAACTATCTATCCAATCTCTAAACCTAGAGATATAGAAGATAATTTGGGCTGGAACAACTGCACAACTATCTATCCAGCCTCTAAACTAATAGATACAGAAGACAATTTGGACTGGATCAACTACACAACAACCCATCCAATCTCCAAACCTGCAGACACAAAAAAGCCGGTTACCAATTCGATAACCGGCTTTTCTTTTTCCAGACTATCAGTATGGTTTACTGACGAGTGCCTGTAGCATTTAGTGCACCAAAAGGCGTATTAAATGCACCTTCGATAGAGTCGCCTGCCACCGTACCACTGAAATCCAGATCTATACTCTGACCCTGAGCTTCAAGAGACGCGCTGAACGCAACACCATTGCCATCATATTCAATGCCGTCGATAGCCTGGGTTCCCTGCGGGCTTTCCATGCTGCCTGTACCATCGTCATTTAAAGTAAGTACGAATGATTGGGCACCTAAAGGTGTGTTCATATCTACATTCCAAACGCCCACGCCGGGAGGCGCAGAAGCTGCACAGCCAACCAAAAAAATCAGGCCAGCAAGTAGAGAATAATTCTTGATAATTTTCATCTATATCATTCCTCAATCAGGGAAGCGGAAAGTAGCCTATTTTAGCCCACAAGCAATCAACTTCGGGTCATTGTTCACTCAGTTAGTCGTGAACACGCAATGCTTCATCTAGTAGACCTCACTCTTCCAGAGAAGGATGGGCATACCCGGTAGGCAAGGTTTGGTCAGGATCAACCCGAATACTCAGATAAGTAACCTGCTCCTGAATATGTCGAAAGCCATGAGGAACACCAGCCGGAATCACCACGACATCACCAGCTGATACCGTTTGGGTCTGACCATTGATGACCGTTCGTGCACCACTGGGCCCGATCAAAACCATTACAGAGCTATTGTCCGCTGGAAACTCCCTGGCATTGGACTCATCCCCACCGGTTACTAATACTCCCGAACCAGACAGAACATAATAAACCTCCGTCACCCGGTGATGTACGATTGCATTTACTTCTTCGCCTTCGGTGCGGTTTCCTTTTCTCTGCAGTATGCCAACAGCCACATTGATTTCGTCTCCGATATCAACCACTCGAATTTGTTGGTCGATAGTTTCTCCAAGGTGTTCGTAAACCGTCCATATTTCGGTACTGGGTATGTGAGTCGCATTATCAGGCTGGGCCAGGGCAATACTCGAAGTCACAGAAAAGATTGCATAAGCTAGAAAACTCAATATTTTAGTTTTTTTCATTTTGAATACTCCTCAAGTGCCAAAACATCATCGTGTAGAGCCCCCTCGCTGTCAAATCTTCCCAATTTAGTATTAAAGCACTGCATAAAGATCCACCTTCCGGCAAAGATCGTAATCCTAAGCTTTGAAGCAGAAGCATTCTGAAAATGTCAGCCACGTATCAACGTATTCGTTGGCTCTTTGGAGACCAGCTTAACGAATGCCACAGCTGGTTTAAGACCAGGGATAAGCAAACACTATATGTTCTGGCAGAACTGCACCAGGAACTCTGTCATACCAAGCACCACGGACATAAAATCTGTGCGTTCTTTGCTGCCATGGAAAATTTTGCAAAACATCTCACAGATAACGGGCATCAGGTCCTGTATCTGGACCTGGACGCAACGGCCTCGTATTCAAACCTCACTGCTCTGATGTCCGGGATTTGCGACCGCTTCGGTGCAAAGGAACTCCAATATCAAAGACCAGATGAGTTTCGGCTGCTGGAACAACTGCGTGCTATCCCAGCTACTACTTCCTTGGACATCACAGAATCTGACACCGAGCACTTCCTCTTACCTTTTGAAGAGATAAGTGACTACTTCGATAAAGTAAAAAGCCATCGCATGGAAATGTTCTATCGCAAAATGCGTAAACGTTTCTCGATACTGATGGATGGCGGAGAGCCAATCGGTGGGCGCTGGAATTTCGATGCCGAAAACAGAAAGAAACTCAAACAGGAAGATATTGAAAAAATTCCCGAGCCGTTACTTTTTTCAAACGACGTTTCACATATTTGTCAACGTCTGGAAAAGCATAATATCAACTACCTGGGATCATTGAACAACACAAACAGCTGGCCCGTTAATCGCAAAGAGTCACTCGCCTTACTCGATCATTTTTGTCGACATTGTCTACCGTGCTTCGGAAAATTTCAGGATGCACTCACCGGTCGCTCCCCTTTCAGCTGGAGCCTTTATCACTCCAGACTGTCTTTTGCACTAAATGCCAAGCTGATTAACCCAATGGAGGTAATTGATAAAGCAGTAAAGAGTTACGAATCTTCCGATGCAATTGATATTGCTCAGGGAGAAGGATTTGTTCGACAAATTCTCGGTTGGCGAGAATTCGTCAGAGGCATCTACTGGGCAAACATGCCTGAATATGCCGAGAAAAACTTCTTTCAAGCAACAACTGATCTGCCGGATTTTTTTTGGAACTCAGAAACGAATATGCGATGTCTGCATAAGTCACTAAAAGAATCTCTGGATCACTCCTATGCTCATCACATTCAGCGACTTATGGTTATCGGTAACTTCTGTTTGTTGACCGGGATAAACCCCGATCAGGTGGATGACTGGTATCTCGGTATCTACATAGATGGCATCGAGTGGGCAGAAATGCCCAACACCCGGGGAATGGCACTGCATGCAGATGGGGGAATTCTGGGTTCAAAACCTTATGCTGCAGGTGGAAACTATATTAACAAGATGAGTGATTACTGCAGTGATTGTAACTATTCCGTGAAGCTTAGTAGCGGTGACAAGGCCTGCCCTATGAACAGCCTATACTGGAATTTCATGGTTGAGCATCAGGACAAACTTCGCAACAACCACCGAATTCAGATGATTTACAAGAGTTGGGAAAGAATGCCTGCATCGAAGCAGGACTCGATTCTGAATCAGGCCAGGCAGTATCTGGCAGACCTGAATAGTCTCTAGGGCCGGAATAAATTGGCAACGCGATCCTTCTCTGCGTTAGCTTCTCTGGCTCTGGATGCCCGCAACATATTGGCCATCCCATAGTTGCCCTCATGACAGGCATACTCATACAGATCGGCAGTAACTTTACTTAGTGGTATAGCAGCGACTATGCGATCAGTGAATGTTGAAGGATCATCGATAGTGAATTCATAGTGTATGGAATCGGCACTTATCCGGGTAAATCGTTCAGTGAGGGTTTTGTCTTTGGAGCTGCCGTAAGATTCGAAGCTTTGGGTCAGCCCATTAAAATTTTTAGTTACTACCACGAGAGTGTCGCCATCCCAATAGCCCTGAGAGTCACCTGACCACAGTCCAATGTTTTCATGGAGATCTGGACTTTCAAACATTTTTACAACGCGTGCGTCATGGACCATTTCTGTGAGGATCACCACATGGTCACGATTCTGAACGATCCGTACATTATTGTTATACACCCCAGGTGTAAACTGCGGGCCAGTATTGAAACCCACCAGACAGCGCTCTGACAGCCCCCTGTCTTCAGGCCCAGCCCTGCCAATACCACCTACGGTAAATCTTACCGGTCGTTGCCCCGGGACATCCCGTTCGCCACCTGGTTGGTACAAAACACCTGCGCGAGTCGCTGGCAAACGACCATTATCAGGATAAACAATCAGGGAGGTCCGCTCCACATCGTCACGACTTCTGTTCTCGGCCCAGATATTGTCATTGTAGAAAGCTTCAACTCCATTGGCGGAGCGAATCGGCTGGCGACGGCCAATCAATTGCAGCGGCTGAGCCTGAGCTGCTATTTCTGTAGGTGTAAGATACTCCCGATTGCCGAAATGTTCCGGCCGTTGCATGGGCACTTCAGATGAGAAATTCCAGACGCCCTGCAGGTCGGGGTCGCCCCATTGAGTGCGCGGCATGCTGTAGATACTGGTGGTGGATTGTGCCTGCACCACGGTAGTGAAACACAGCGAAGCGAAGCCTAACAGAATTGTTAATTGACCTTTGGCCATGACAGAAAGAGTACCACGGTTACCAGATGCCCACTAAAAGTGCTGAATCAAGTCCTCGACAGCTTGATTCATACACTCTATTCTGAGCCTCCGGAAGAAGCCCGTAGAGGCAAATTCGGCGACGTTTCAAGGAGAACCCGATGATAAGAATAAAAACTCTGATTCCCTCATTCATAGCCGCACTTGGCACACTGACACTAGGTGCAGTGGCTCAGGCACAGCCAGGCACGTCGGTAGACCAGGGAGACTGGCCCAATATCCACGGCAGTCACACCGCTAACCGTTATTCTCCATTAGATCAGATTAATGCCGAAAACTTCGCCGATCTTGAAATAGCGTGGCGCTTCAATACGGCTAACTTTGGCACTACTACAGACTTTTATAACCCGTCCACACCACTGGAAATCGATGGCGTTCTTTATGCCAATATCGCCAATACCCGGAATGTGGTCGCACTCGATGCTACTACTGGCCAGGTACTTTGGATGTACCGTTATGACGAAGGCGATCGTTTCGATGAGGCACCCAGAAAAGGTGCTGGACGAGGTGTCGCCTTCTGGAGTGATGGAAGCGAATCCCGGATATTAGACGTGTCTCCCGGATATCAACTTGTCTCACTGGATGCAGAAACCGGTGTTCCCGATCCAGATTTTGGTGACAATGGGAAAGTTGATTTATTTCTCGGGCTGCGTAACGCCGACGATCCACGCTATAAGTATCCAGATATCGGCATATCTGCACCACCCTTCGTCATGAATGATGTAATCGTTGTCGGCGCAGCACATCGCACCGGTGGTCGGCCTCGATCTAAATTCAACACCAAGGGTGATATACGTGGCTTTGATGTGCGCACAGGTGAGTTGCTCTGGACATTCCATACCATTCCTGAAGCAGGTGAAATTGGCTATGAATCCTGGCTGACTGGTAATGACATTACCGGCAACTCAGGCGTATGGGCTGCTATCTCTGGCGACCCTGAAAGGGGTCATGTATACCTTCCCGTTGAAGACCCGACGGGTGACTACTATGGCGGCGATCGCCATGGTGACAATTTATTTTCCAGTGGAATTGTCACCCTTGATATCAAGACTGGTGAACGACAGTGGCATTATCAATTCATTCATCATGACATATGGGACTGGGACGTACCTTCGCCACCCATTATTGTGGATCTACCTAATGGCCGCGAAGTGGTAATGTCAATTACGAAACAAGCCTGGGTTTATGCTTTTGATCGAAACACGGGCGAACCAATCTGGCCGATCGTTGAACGGCCTGTGCCTCAGGGTGATGTACCCAATGAATGGTACTCTCCTACCCAACCTTTCCCCACCCACCCTGCACCATTCGACCGTCAGGGTGTTACCGAAGATGATCTGATCGACTGGACACCGGAACTGCGGGCCATGGCGATTGAAGCCGTATCAGAATACCGCTTAGCCGAGACCATCTACACACCTCCTTCCCTGGCAGAAGCGACAGATGGCACCCGTGGATTGTTAAGCCTGCCCTCATCCACTGGTGGATCGAACTGGGAAAGCTCGGCACTCGATCCGGAGACAGGTATTCTCTATGTGCCTTCCCGTACTCAACTACAGGTACTTTCGTTAGCAAAGAATCCGGATTCTGATATCGATCTGAGCCAGGCTTTCGGTGTACGCGCACCTCGGATTCAGGGGCTGGAAGTCATCAAACCCCCTTATGGTCGAATTACTGCCATCGACATGAACTCCGGTGATCACTTATGGTGGGTTGCTAATGCCGATACACCTGAAAGGATCAAGAACCATGCCCTGCTGGAAGGCATCGATGTTGGTCGCACAGGTATCCCGACACGGTCCGGCATCCTGCTCACCAAGACACTGTTGTTTCAGGGTGAAGGCTCGGGAGGTGCCGGAGCGAGTCCGATCTTCCGTGCGCTGGACAAAGAAACCGGTGAGATAGTTGGCCAGATGGATTTACCAGACAATCAAACAGGACTACCGTTTACCTACGAACACGAAGGCAAACAATACCTGGCAATGTTCGTTGGTGGTACTGGCAAACCAGCGGAACTGATTGCTTACACCTTGCCCTAGATTTCCATCTTCAAGCAGGCGGACTTGTTGCAGCAGCAACGTTCGCCTGCTTCGTTTCTCCCCTGCCACGAGCATTCAGTCAGGCTTCTGTAAATTAGTGCTTCGATTTCGGGAGCCTTTCCACTAGTATTTCTATCAACACTATCCTTACTCTCAGGGACTATGTCTGGATGAGTTTGGGCAGCTATAAGTATTGCAAGCGAGGTTCCTATGCAATTTCCTAATCGATCAACCATAGTCCTGCTCTTATTCGCCAGCTTTGGTTCGACACTGATTTTCGCAAGCGCCAGATTTGAGAACACCACACTCACCCTTCCCTATCTTGTCTATCAGGATCGCCTTTATCAGGTTGAGCTGCGACTCGAACGAAGCGAACCTACAATCGACTTTGTTGTTGCTAACTTTTCGGAATACGACGAAGGAACAAATGTCCCGACCAATGCCTCATTCTTTGCAGGTAATGTACTCAGCATTCCCAGTGTGCGAGTTGGCATGGTGAACTACAGTGTGCAACTGGAGTTACTGGAAGACGGCACAGTATTTCGATTGATGGACAATGCTGCTGAGCTGGCCAATTCAACCGAAGGAGTATTCTGCGATTACGATGAAGCTGTTGAGAACGATCAACAGTCACTAACAATCACCAGCGAATCAACCTGGACCTGTATCGATAACGAAAGACTACTGGTGGCAAATGGCATCCCGGACCATGCTGTCGGCCGTTTTCCAAATTCCGGAAACCCGCTTGAAATAACAGCACAAGATGTTGAAGTCAGTTTCCCGCTGGCGCCTGTTGAAACCGGCGAAGTTCAGGAAACAGGTGTTGCCGGGGGAAATGGAGAAACTGGCTACACTCTCAATGGTGTACTGATCGCAGCCAATACGGCAGGCACCTGTGATGACAGTGGCGAAGAATGCAGCTTAACTGGTGAAACCGGTGGTAACTGGAATATTGAAGCACTGGGTCACTCCAATTTTGATTTCGGCACAGATAACAATAACGCCCATGTGCAACCGGGCGGCATATATCACTACCATGGCATGCCGGAGGGACTTGTTGAAAGAAGGGGCGGTAACAGCTCCGAGATGACCCTGATTGGCTGGGCTTCCGATGGTTTCCCAATCTACGCTCGCTATGGCTATAGCGAAGCGTCCAACGCTAATTCAGAGATCATTGCCATGACCGGTAGTTATCGCTTCATTACCGATATCCCTGAAAACCGCCCGCCAGTGGAAGTTTATCCGCTGGGTGTGTTTCGGGAAGACTGGGTCTATGAAGAAGGGTTAGGTGATCTCGATGCCTGTAATGGCCGCTTTGGCGTCACTCCGGAATTCCCTAATGGCATTTATCATTACTACGCCACAGATACATATCCGTTCCTCCAACGCTGCATTACTGGCGAAATTGAATCAAGTTCTTCGCGGCCAGGTGGTGGCGGAGGTTCTGGTGGTGGCGGAAACAGTGGCGGCCCTCCTTCACAATCAGGGACATAGTTCGAAGGTTGCCAATGTCAATTCGCAATTCAGGCGTAAACGGGCTACTCACAATAAGCACTCTTCTGCTTATCTTGATGACTTGCACGCCTACTATTCATGCACACATGATGGCAGCCCAGGGAGGCACATTAAACTTCGTTGAGGACGATGTATTTATGGTGCTTTCCATTCCTGTATCAGCATTCGAGTTGAAAGACAGCGACGGAAATAATGCTATATCCATGATCGAGTTCAACAGACAACGAGACAGGGTAATGATGCATATCAGAGACAGAGTCATACTGAGCGATGATTCAGGCCCCTTAATATTACAAGGGATTATGCTATCCCCTGAACGTGATCATAACTCTGAGCAAGAAAACATTTCACAGCTGGTCGTGCTTGGAAAGTTCACCTTTGGAGAAGACAGCAAGGAGCTTAGTTTTTCGACAGACCTGTTTGGCAGCCATTCTGATGAGCAGGAATTTAATATGGCTGCACGCCGAAAACCCAGCGGCATCGAACATCTATTTCAGATTTCCCCTGACAAGCCTTCACAGATCCTGGATGCTGAATTGTTGAAGAGCTATTCCAGGTCAGACTAGAACGAGCTACTCACCTTGAGTGACATAACAGTGCCTCGCGTCCAGCATCGGTCTTCAATCTCTTCGAGAATATTCGCAGAAATTCTTCCAACAAACCGACGTCTTTCCCGGCATTGCAAATTGCTGGTTGCATCCCGCGCATCAAAACGGATGCTTACCCCACCGTCCGTAATGTATTGAGCAAAGACACTCACTGAAGGCTCACCAAGGGTAGCTATATAGTCGTCGATGTCATAGGTAAACTGATTGTGATCGAAACGATTACTCCAGCTGCCACCCCAGTTGAAATTCCATTGCGGAATATCGTGTCGGAAGCTTAGCGTCCAGCGGCCACGACCAAATTGAGAGAAACGTCTTTCGATGCCAAGGAATGGATCAATGATCTCTGAATCCGCCACACTCAGGTTGGATGTCACTAACAGATTTGGCAAACCGAGATAAGTCATTCGCATGGTGGCATTCAGTGATGCACCGTACATCGTGCCATCGCCGATGTTCCCGTTGGCCGATTGCAGATTATCTTCTGAAGGTGATACATCGATGCGTTCAATCACATCGTGGTGTTCGTGATAGTACATATTGGCATCTATCACACCGATGTCATCGGGAAACCGGTACTGCGCATTGAAGTTATAGGACCAGAACCATTCCTGCCGTAGATTCTCATTGCCAAACAATGTCTCAGAATCATCGTCCTGACTGTCAGTTGAAGCGACAAAGTCAGCAAAGCTAAGTTGTCGAACTACTTTTTCTATGGAACCGCGTAACTGGATTGTGGGAGTCAGATCGTAGCGCAGATCGAGCTTTGGCTTGATGAAATCAAAGTCCCGTTTCTTATTCACATCACCGGACTGGGCAATTTCCGAGTACTCATACAATAATGTGCTTTCCAGCGACATGCGCTGATTAATCGTCCAGTTGTGAATCAGGAATGGTTCGTAGCGGGTTTCTTCGACAACAGAATTTGCATTGGTGAGTGCAACTGGTACCAGTCCACCTACACTGGCTGAAGGTGTTCCCTCTTCGCTCAGCGTTCCAAGAGAAAGACTTGAATCAAGAGTCGTCACGGCGCGCTCAACACCCATCTCCAGATCTTGCTCATCTCCAATATCAAAGGTGAACGAGCCTCGGATGATGTCTTCTTCGGTAGTGCTGCTGTTACGCAGGAAGATATCTTTTTCTTCGGTAGTCGGAGTTCTTAACTGAAAACGCTCGCGAATCGTATCGTTGTTAGCCTGATTTCTTACGAACAAAACCTTGAAGCGGGAGCCATTGCCAAAGAACTGTTCGTAGTCACCGCCAATTTCCCAGTTGTCTCTTTCTCCTGGAATATCCTCGCGTTCAATTCTCAGCTGATTCGGATTAACTGTGAGATCCGTGATGGTACGAAACACATCGGTGGGATTGTCATTCTGAGCCCATAGAGCATTGAAGCGAGCACTGCTGCTTTCGCTGACTTGATAAGTCAGGTTTGCAGAAAGTTCGTAAGTAGTTTGTTCCCGGATTCTGTCTTCGGTAAGAAAATCATTGGGTGAAAAGTCGCCGAGTATGCTCCGCTCTGTAGTTTCCCTATGTTCATAGCGTGGTTCGGCTACCGCACTAAGCACATACTCCAGATCACCGATGCGATCACTGTAAGCGACATTGGCACCTGGCTGTGTATGACCATCTCTGTAGTAATCGGTGTTTAATTCCCATTGCAGCGAAGAAGTATCCAGTTCCTCAAACAGCACCACATTTACTACTTGTCCAGAACCGCGCACATCCAGCTCACCCGATGTACCGCGAATTAACTGAATATAGTTGACCTGGTCCGCTGTAATGCGACCCAGCACGCTGCTGGTCTGGTTGTTTTTGCCGGCCGTGCGTTTGCCGTTTATCAGAATTTCGATACCGCCCGCACCACTACCGAAACCGCGACCGCCGCCGCCTCCGCCGCCACCTCGAAATCCGCCACCACCAGTAGGTGAGCCTCCGCCTGTGGTATTTCCTACACCTGGGATACGATCGATCATATCGCCAGCACTCACCGGACCAAACTGATCAAAGTAAGCCGCTTCATAGGTGACCGTGGTTTCGTCGTCAGAAATACTCTGGCCGAATGCCATACCCGGTATTATCGACAGCGCCAACAACAAGCGTCGTGCAGACAATAGGTGACGATTAATATTGCGATTCATCGATGGTGTTCTCGAACTCATTCCCACAGGGCAACCAGGGATTATGCCCCCTCTCTCTTGCAGCACACTACCCAATGGCACATATCGTAACAATTCAATCTCATCGACGAGTTGATTGTTTTCTGGACCTTTCTTCTCTGTATTTTGTTGTGCTGGCCATTTATTCTTGGGGCTTACTTAATTTTCCAATAAGTCATTAAAATTCAGACAATCTATAAGAAATGAGGTACGTAACAATGACACGCACACTCCACAAAATCCTACTGGCGGGAATTTTATTACTGTCATCCGCAGCGACCATGGCCCAGGATGATGAATCTCTGATGACCTATGAGCTGGCTGGCCAGGCCATGGCAGCTGCCGAAGCCTACGCTCGTGAACAAGGTTGGAATGTAACAATCCTGATTACAGATCAGAATAACAACCCGGTAATGCTTCATCGCATCGATGGTGCTGGAGGACGCACTTTCAATTTTGCTTCCGCCAAATCACTCGTGGTTAATACCACTGGTCTGACCTCCGGCGAATACGGCCAACGTGTTCAGGCGGGAGATATGGAAGAAATTGAAGGTGGTGTAACATTCGCAGGTGGTGTACCAGTATTTCGTAATGGACAGCGCATTGGTGCTATCTCCACCAGTGGTGTCCGTGCCGCCCAGGACGAAGAAGTCTCCACTGCTGGCGCAGAAGCCATCGGCAGCATCTCCAACTAGATTGGGACCGGCGCAAATAGTTGATATTTGCGCCGACTTTCTCATTACACATTGGCAGCAATTTACATCCTGTAAAGGAGGAACCATGAAGAAGTTCCATTTCTACCATGTCGTAGTTGCACTTTTTATTTCTCTGAGTGTTAGCGCAGTCTCTGCTCAATCCGGTCCTCCCCAATCCCCACCTGCCGATTGGGGCCCTGTTTCCATAAACCTGGAAGAATTCGACTATCCGTTTCCAGTCAGTTACATGAACTTCCGCGTGTACAACCAGGATGTTCGAATCGCTTATATGGATGTTGCACCAACGGGAAGGGCTAACGGACGGACAGTTATCTTCCATCACGGTGGTCTTTACTACGGCTGGTACTGGGAGAAGCAGGTCATTGCGCTTGCCCAGGAAGGTTACCGGGTGATCGTCAAAGATCGCCTGGGTTGGGGTAAGTCATCGAAACCAGACATTCCGTACAGCATCAATCTATGGGCTTCCAACACGGCACGTCTGATGGACCATCTTGGCATTGAAGAAGCGGCTGTCGTTGGCCACTCAATTGGTGGCCAGATGGTCACGCGATTTGCATTTCTGTATCCCGAGCGCACAACGCATTTAGTAACGGTAAATCAGGTGGGACTTACAGATCGACGTAAGGGGCGGGGATTTAATCCGTTAAGTGGTGACGTTGATACGAATCCAGACATGGACGAAGTATTCGCTGGCCTTGTGCGTTGGGGTGAAGAGAATTATGTGAATTGGCAGCCCGAGTTTGCGAAACATATGCGCATTCGCTATGGCCAGCGTCTCAGTGGAGATTGGCCCCGCATGGCATATGTTAGTCGCCTGACTGGACAGATGCGTGGCATGGACACGGTGGTTAACGACTGGCAACACATCGAGACCAAGACCCTAATCATGGGTGGCGAAGAAGATTACCCGAGTTTTGCCGATGAAGCGCGAGCCGCAGCGAAAGTCTTTCCTAATGGGGAAGTCTTTCTGATCCCTGACATTGGTCACAATCCACATGAGGAAGTGCCTGATGTTGTAAATGCGGAACTTATTCGTTTTCTCGGTTCATGAAAACATGGGGGAGAGTTTAAGCACTCTCCCCCATCTCATCTTCAATTAAATCCCAGACTAATCGGCTCAGCGATTCGAAGGACTGCTATATCGGGTCTCCTGGTGGCAGTTGCAACGCAGCGGCCGGTGTAAACTCAGCTGGATTCTGTTGCCAGCGTCTTATGTCTGCTGCAACTGTTGTTTGATGAGGAGATTTGCTGCGCAAGTTTTCGATACGTTCTGCCAGTGAGTTCAAGCGATCACTTAAGACAGCACGAACTTCACCGGAACTGTTTTCATTCACTGCCTGACGCATCATCTCATCGGCAGTGATTCGTTGAATCAAACGCTGAAGTTGCCCCTCATAGTTATTGTCTGTTGATCCTGAGTCCCAGGTAACTTCCAATAGTCGATCAATTACTTCCTCCAAGTCTGGATAATCTCCCATGGTGCCATAAGACACCAATCGCGCCATACGCGCTGGATGCAGAACTTGCTGTACCGACAAACTAATTGACCCTTCGGCTGCGCCCAACGGATCAAAGATCAAGCCAGTGCGGCCAGGGAATGGTTCATGCTGGGTATGTCGATAGGCTGCGGGTGGCAGGTTTTGCAAAATAGAATCCGGTAGCGCCAGGAAGTCGACAGTCAGAGTCGACAATACTGTTTCCAAAGCATCTCTCTGTTCTTCACCATCTATAATAATGAATGGATTCTGCCCGTCTCCCCTTAACGCGTAGCGGTAATCAGCACCTCCAATACTTTGGGAAGCAGCATTCAATTGAAAGCGATGATGCATATAGAGTGGGAGTAAGACACTTTCGAGATCAGAGAGTGGCTCGCCATCGCGAATGACTTCTTCACCAAATGTCTCCAAACCTATTCGACGCACTTCGATCTCATGCTTTAGATGATCAACAAGATTACTACCGTTATCCCAAACACTGGCAAACTGGTGCCCTGCACCAATAAAGTTGTTATTGTTATGCGCCATGAATATCAGGCCGCTATCCAAACTCTCCTGCACAATTTGTTGCAGCGCCTCTTTCTCATCTACCCCTTCTGGAAACTGTTCATAGGAATAACGAACGGCCAGCTTGTCGTATTCGCCAATACGCTGCACATAGGCGTTGGACAAATCGATTCTGCCACTATCTGTTATCTCGACAAGCGGTGCCGGATAGTCCATAACACTTTCCCTGCCATAGGCACTGGCAAGGTAGTTGTGAGGAAATCCCAGAGTATGTCCCACTTCATGGGCAGAAAGCTGGCGCACTCTATCCAGAGCCATATTGATGGATGCGGTAGAACCAAGGGTCGCCTCCGCCAGATAGTCAAATGCCGGCATTAAACCCTGACCGTGGAGATAGTCCTGGCGCAGACGCAAGCTACCCAGGTTTACATTGCCCTTAATGATCTCTCCAGTACGAGGATCCACTACCGAACTGCCGTAGGAGTATCCCCGTGTGCGCCTATGGGTCCAATGGATCATGTTATAACGCACGTCTTGTGGATCGGCACCTTCCGGTAATTCACGAACCTGAAAAGCATCAATGAACCCGGCGGCTTCATAAGCTTGATTCCACCAGGAAGCTCCTTCTATAAGTGCGCTCTTGATAGGTTCCGGAGTGCCGGAGTCTACATAGTAGACAATGGGCTCTATCGCTTCGGATCGAGCCGCATTGGGATCAGCTTTTTCCAATCGATGTCGGCTGACCAGGCGAACTGACATTCCCTGGTCTATAGCCGTTCCATAGTCCTGAATAGTTGGACCGAAAGTGCCTATACGCGGATCAGCCATGCGGGTCTTGTAGTTGTCATCTGGTAACTTCACGATGGAATGATGTTGCCGTAAAGTGACTGCATTACCTGTAGCTGCCACACCGGAAACCAGTCGACCGGGATTGTTGCTGGTAAACGTCAGCATGGCCTCTACTTCAACGTTTTCCGGAAAGGCTTTGGTATTATCCAGGTAGAGAGCGCTGCGTGACTTGTCCAGAGAAAAATTACCCTGATTTCGGCTTGCCAATGTTCCCACCACATCTCGCGCATCTCGCAAGAAAAAATCTGTAGCATCTACCAACACGACATCTCCACTTGCTGCGACGATGTCAAATCCCCAGATCACCGACGGAGCGAATGCATCTTCAACGGCTAGTCGCTCTAACTCATTGTCACTGGAAGCACGGTAACGATAGTTGGGTTCCATCAATAGCACTTTGGGTCCAATTCGTTGAGCTGACAGCACGTAAGTACCACGCAGCTGACCCCGGTCTATGCCGATGGGGTTGGAACCAAGCCCCGATCCCATGGATACCTGATAAATGAATTCCGTATCGAGCTTGTCGATTTCCCAATACAGCTTTCCTGAATCTTTGTCCCAATAAAGATTGAAGTAGCCTTCCATGGGCGTCGCATTGGCAACCGTTTCATCGATTGTTGGCATCTGCTGTGCGTTAGACGATGTGCACAAGATTAGTGCCAAACCAAATACAGCGCAGTGCAAGCCATCTCGATTGATGAGAATTCTAAACAAATTGCCTGGCAACATGATTCGTTCCTCTGCTGAGTTTCTTGATTGGACGGGAATTAGGTGATTTTCCTATGGTCACATCACAGTGACAATAGCCCTGGTTCGAGTTCTGATCTTCACCCAAATAGTTAAGCTTTCTGTGACTCATTGTGTTAAAGTGCCGCGCGTTAATGCTGACAAAGCATTACACGTGCAAGAATTAAGCTCATTTGGTCCTTTTGATCTTTTTGATCTTCTGTCAGCCTCTACAGCCTGATCAGACTTTCCTCTAGCCTCTCTAGTTCTGAACCTGCCTCTCGACTGCACACCAGTGCTAACTTGCTGTCTGAAAGACAACGGTAATCACTCCAGATACTTAGCTTCGACCCATTTGCCAATTACTGTGCTTATGTGGCGTCGCGACATTTTAATCAGGCGCATGGATTCCATTTTCTAAGAGAGAATTCCATAACGCCACTTATGCATCTTATATACGTATTGAGAAATCTATGACTTTTGCAACACTCGGATTATCCGACTCTCTGTTACGCGCCATTGCGAAAACAGGCTATACGACACCAACCCCTATCCAGGCCAAAGCCATTCCCGCCATCTTAAGTGGCGGTGATGTGATGGCGGCGGCGCAAACAGGCACAGGCAAAACCGCAGGATTCGTCCTACCGACCCTGCAACGATTAGGCCCCCACACACATACCCGTCCAGGAAGTGTCAGGGCGCTGATACTGACTCCTACACGTGAACTTGCAGCCCAGGTACATGAAAGCATTACGACCTATGGTAAATATGAACAGTTAAATACAGCTGTAGTATTCGGTGGTGTAAATATCAACCCACAAGTGAAGAAATTGAAGCGAGGTATCGACTTACTTGTTGCGACGCCTGGGCGGCTTCTGGATCTGCACCAACAGAAAGCTGTTCGCCTCAATGATGTTGAACTATTGGTTTTAGATGAAGCGGATCGCATGTTGGATATGGGCTTCATACGCGACATCAGGAAAATCCTGGCTCTGATTCCGGCACAAAGACAGAATCTGATGTTTTCCGCTACGTTTTCAAGAGAAATCAGAAAACTAGCAAGTACGATTTGTAAGAAACCTATCGAGATCGATGTAGCGCCCAGAAACTCCACAGTGGAAACTATTGCCCAGGGATTGTGGAAAGTCGAAAAACAATTCAAGGCAGACTTATTGTCTGAATTAGTTCAAGAAACAACAGATCAGATTTTAGTATTTTCCCGTACCAAGCATGGTGCCAATAAACTTGTAAAACGCCTTGGGAAAGACAACGTGAAAGCTGTTGCCATTCATGGCAATCGCAGCCAATCTCAGCGCACAAAAGCGCTGGCAGATTTCAAAGCTAACAAAGTTCAGGTGATGGTAGCCACAGATATCGCCGCTCGGGGAATCGATATTGAATTATTGGCCTTGGTCATTAATTTTGATCTACCCCATGTGCCTGAAGATTATGTACATAGAATCGGACGTACCGGGCGCGCAGGCGCCGGTGGTAAAGCAATTTCGCTGGTAAGCAAAGAAGAGGCGAAACAGCTTAGAGGCATTGAGAATCTGATCAATCGCAAGATCGACTATTTGGGGGACTATTACTAGCCTAAACCGAGCACCTTTGATTAGCTTACGCTGTTGCCTATAGGGTAGAGTCAATATAATCTCCTGACTCTACCTCAGCCAATGCTGAATTAACTACAACGAGAAAGATAAAGGTCTGGGTATCATGCATATACTATTTGTCTCAGCTAATAGAACGCTCCTTCCTCGCCTGTTAGCTTGCTTGCTACTAACTTGCGCTCCACTAGCAGCAATTGCAGCTGACTCCTGGCCACAACAGGAAGTTGGTGCCACCGCTGCAGGATTCGATGAAGAAGGCATCGCCCAACTGGACGCCGCCATGCGGGAATCCGTAGAAAATCAGGATGTGGCTGGCATGGTATGGATGCTTGCCAAAGACGGCAAAGTGGCCACGTTCGAACATGCCGGTCTGGCACGTCTCGAAGATCAGGCTCCCATGACCCAGGAGTCACTGTTCCGAATTTATTCCATGACCAAACCCGTAACAGGTGTGGCTCTGATGATGTTGTGGGAACAGGGTCTGTGGGACTTTGATGATCCTGTAAGTAAATTCATCCCTGAATTTGCTGATCTCAAAGTGCTGTCCAGCTATGACGCCGATGGAAATGTAGAGCTCGAACCGCTCGAACGTCAACCAACTATGCGAGAACTGTTGAACCATACAGCCGGGTTTGGATATGGACTGGGTGGCAGTGACCCTGTGAACACGGCATTTCGAGACAAGGCTGTGCTGGCATCTGACAATCTGAACGACCTTATTGAAAAGGTGTCAGATATCCCATTACTCTATCAACCTGGAGAAGAATGGTACTACTCTATTGCCGTAGACATTCAGGGATACATTGTTCAGGAAATTACCGGTATGCCCTACGGTGAATTTCTACGCACGCAAATGTTTGAACCACTGGATATGATGGATACCCGATTCTTTGTAGAGCCACAGGATCGTGATCGGTTTGCAGAAGTGCATTACTGGGACCGGGAAGGCGAAAGACTGGCACAACAGCCCCATCGTCAGGATCGACCCAGTTATCTTGATTCCAACAGACTTGAGTCCGGCGGCGGTGGTCTGGTGTCTTCAACACATGACTATGCCCGCTTTATCCAGATGTTAGTGAACGAAGGTGAATTGGAAGGCACACGCATTCTGACGCCCGAGTCTGTCCGCATAATGCGGACGGATAGCCTGACCGGTGAGGAAGACCTGTCTCGCGCCATTGGCGGCGTGCAGAACGAGGGTGTTGGTTTCGGTGTGGACTTCGCGGTGACATATAACCCCAGTGCAATTGATTCTCCAGCAGCCCCCGGTGTGTACAACTGGGGTGGCGCTGCAGGCACCACATTCTGGATCGATCCAGTGAACAATATGTTCTGGCTCAACATGATCCAGGCTCAGGGGCCACGCCGACCAGGTGCGGCTAACTTCAATGGCACTGCTCGCGATCTAATTTATAGTAGCCTGCAATAGCGATGGATTTTTAGGGAATACTGATCATGGACCAAACCGCAGTTGCAATAGTAACGGGCGCCAACACCGGACTCGGTTTCGAGACTGCCCTTGGTCTGGCCAGGGAAGGATTTACCGTGGTTATGGGTTGCCGAAGTGAATCGAAAGCCAATGAGGCCATCAACAAGATCAAGGCGAAGTTGCCGGGCGCGAAGCTTGTTTTTATTCAGCTGGATTTGATTGACCGTCCCAGCATCAGGAAATTTGTAGAAACATTTAGCGGCAAATTCAGACACCTGAATCTATTGGTAAACAATGCTGGTGTGATGGGTCCGGACTACACAATCACGCAGAACAATCTGGAATTGCAGTTCGATGCCAACCATATGGGGCATTTTTATTTGACTTCATTGCTTCTGGATAAACTGGATCAGGAATATGAAACACGCATCGTCAACGTTTCCAGCCTGGCCGGTAAACGGGAATGGTCAGATATCTATTTCGACAATCTGAATTTCGAAGGGAACTACGAAGACGGCCCAAGGATTTTTGGTTTAACAGGCATGGTTGCTTACAGTCAGAGTAAGCTGGCGAATATTCTCTTCACCATGGAATTGAAAGATAGACTCGCTGCCACGAATAAGAACATTAAAGCAGTGGTCGTGCATCCGGGAGTCTCGCTAACTGATCTGGGTCGAAACGTCCCTCTGCATATCCGACTCGCTGCTCCACTTCTCGCGCCATTCATGGGTATGTCCAAACCGGCCAGTGGCGCACAGTCCTCGCTGTATGGCGCGTTGAATCCTGAGGTGAATGCCGGTGACTTCATCGGACCAACTGGAAAAGAAGAACGGGGTGGACCACCCGGGTTAGTGCCATTGCCCGAGAATGCTTCTGATAAAGAGCTGTGTGAAAAACTCTGGGCTCTATCGGAAGAGAAGCTGGGAATCAGTTTTCAAATTAGTTAGGCCTCAACCACGCATCGTGCAGGATCACTCTCCGCCAAAACGCTGGTCATATGACCACTGTGGATATAGTCCGCAGCCAGCTTGCCTGCCATTGGACCTCGCCCAAAGCCGGATGAAGAAAGCCCACTTACAATAAACAGATTCTCACGAATAGGTATCCTGCCGATGATAGGCGCACCGTCAAGCGAGAATGGCATCAATCCAGACCAACTCCGAGCTATAGGTAGCGAAGCAACCAGCGGAATTACTTCGGCCGCGTGACCACGGTTAACTTCTATCCCCGCCTGATTAAGAGAAGTTTCATAACCAAGGCTTTCTCGGTCTCCTCCGAAGATTATCTCTCCATTTTTCCGTTGACGACCATACAGGTGTCGAATCGTTCGCTGCCCATTCTTATGGGTGAGGTTCGGCGGAGTAACATCATCACTACCGTTGTTATTACTCCAGGCATAACTGGATTCCGCGGAGCCGATGGTCTGAAATACGCTGGGTGGAACGCTGGCAGTAGCCCACATCATTCCCCTTACTGGAACGATAGGTACTTTAATTCCAAGCATTTTACCAACCGGATCGCACCAGGCTCCTGTTGCCAATACCAGAGTCTGGCATCTGAATTCCGCTGATTCAGTATTGACTGAGTACCCGCCCTGACTACCCGGTGTTATTGAAACAACGTTCTGACCGGTTCGTATGGTTGCTCCAGCGACTTCTGCAGCGTGAGCGAATGCACGCGTGGTCTTGACCGGATCTGCCTGTCCACGCTGTGGTCTATACATATATCCCGGTAGTTCAGGGTTCGCTTCTGGTTCAATTGCCAGCGCTTCTCGTGCACTGAGTAACTCAACCTCGTAGCCCTGAGACCGCTGCATGGTTATCTGGTCCTGGTAGTATTCGAACTGATCTTCCGTGTGAATGGCTGTCAAGGTACCGGACAAGCGAAACTCGATATCGTATCCGAGATCAATCTGCATACGTTTGAAGATCTCAACGCCACCTGCTGTCAGATAAGACAGAAGATCAGGATTGTTCCCCCAGCCATTGCCACCAAGGCCACCCATATTCTGGCCCGATGCTTCGGAGGCAATTTCACCCCGCTCAAGCAGCAACACATCCCTGCCCTGTTCAGCCAGATGAAATGCTGTGGAAGAACCCGCAATTCCACCTCCGATGATAATGATTTCCGCTTCCTGGGATGCACCTTGTGCAGAAAGCCGCCCGGGCATGAGACCGGAGGCGGCCATAGTTCCGAGCCCAGCGACGACGCGGCGTCGGGAGGTGCTGGGTGAACTGTCTTTTACTTTTTTGTCTGACATGGATATCTCTCTGGAGTTGTGCTTCTGAAGCAATGATTTCAGGGTAATTATTTCGTAAGGGATTAGCAACGGATTCGCTCATCGTTCACTTCTCCTCCTCTCTACCTTTACCTCCACACCTACCTAATCCAATTCAGACCTGAGAGCGTAATAAGCTCCATGCGCAGAGAACGAACACCAACTCGGCTTGCCCTGGGCATTGCGACTACAGCCAGCATCCTGCTCGGAAGTCAGTCTATGGCCGGTACGATAGTGTCTGTCCAGACTTCCCTTGGAGAATTTTTCGTGGAAGTCGACGAGCAAGCAGCACCAATTACCGCTGGCAACTTCCTCAACTATGTTCGTAGTGGTCGCTATGACCATACCTTCATACATGGCGCCACCGGCAACTCGGTCATTCGCGGTGGTGGTTTTAACTTTGAAGGCTGTGGAGCAGAACCTATAGTGCTCGATGCACCTATTCCAAAGGAAGACACGGGTCTTTCTAATCTGAATGGGACTATTGCGGCATTACGACCCTCAGCGGAAATCGATGGCGCGACCAGTCAGTGGTTTATCAACATTGGAGACGATCCATTACTGGATACTCTGGACGGCGGTTATGCGGTGTTTGGCAAGGTGTTGGGCAACGGACTGGATGTAGTAAGTGCAATTAGTGTTTCAACACCGGTCCGCCTGGCAGGATTATTTCTTGAAACACCTTCAATTAACTACACCGAAGAATTTCTCGACTGTCAGAGGTTTTCCAGTGATAACCTGGTTCAGATACTGACGGACGTGATTGAAGAGGACCCCGACAACAGCGTTCCCTCCGCCAGCTACAATCCAGACTCTAATCTTCTTGAGGTGAACCTGGATTTACAATCAGATGGCTTTACTCATCTGACATTCGAAGTTGAATCCTCAGCGGCATCGGTCACACTTCGAGGTCAGTTAGACTCTGCATTCGATCTGCAATCGCCCGTTCCCAACATGGCCACCTATGATGAAATCAGTGGTGAACTGCATATTCCTTCAATCTCGGTCGATGGTAGCATCCAGTATCGAAACGTTGTTCTGGATCTGCAGGACACTCTAAGCGCCACCTTTACATTACGCTCCTTCGAGCTGTAAATTCAGCCAGCCATCCCCGAATTATCCGCGTGCACTGCGGCTGCTGAATAATGCAGACAGATTAGTCTGATCCCTCTACAATCCCAGCATAAAACTAAAATCAATTCAGATATCTGGATCGCTGGGCTTATGAAAACAAGAATAATTTTCCTACTCTTTAGTGTCTGCACGCTGTTTACGCCTTTGTCCCCGGCCGCCGAGCCTGCAACTGTTACAGTCCATCGATTGGGTAATGGACCAATTATTACCCCTGAGCTGGACCAACGCATGGGTGGCAATATCCAGGGTCCATCACTAATCAAAGTTCCCGACTGGATCGAAAACCCAATGGGGCAGTACTACATGTATTTTGCCGATCATCGCGGTGAATACATTCGCATGGCCTACGCTGATTCACTCACTGGACCATGGAAGGTTTACTCCCCTGGTAGTCTGACTCTTGAACAATCTCTCTTCCCCACTACCTGTCCACCCTGTTCATTGCCTTTTGGCAGTACTGCACCGCTGTATGCACACATCGCCTCACCTGACGTTCACGTACGGGAAGATTTGCAGCAGATTGTGATGTATATCCATGGTCGTGGTGTAGGGCGCCAGTTCACGCGCCATGCTGTTTCTGCAGATGGAATTCACTTTGAAGGTAGAGAAGAAGATTTAGGTCGACCTTACTTTCGTGTCATTGAACATGAAGACTATTACTATGCCATGTCCATGCCCGGGTTTCTCTATCGATCTAAAGATGGATTGAGTAATTTTGAAGAAGGGCCAAGTCTGTTTAATCCAGCCATGCGTCATTCCGCGCTGCTGATTCGGGACAATCTGCTCTATATTTTCTACACCCAGGCAGGCCATACCCCAGAGCGAATCCTGCTTTCCACCATCGACATGAGCGTTGACTGGAACAACTGGAAAGAGACCGAACCAGTAGAAGTGCTGCGACCAGAGAAAACCTGGGAAGGCGTCGACATGCCACTGGAAGCATCCAGGCGAGGCTATATTGATGTCAGAGTCAATCAGTTGCGCGACCCGGCAATCTATGAAGAAGACGGAAAGACCTACCTGCTTTACTCTGTGGCAGGGGAAAGCGGTATTGCTATAGCAGAATTGAGATTCAGCGAACAATAATAAAGGCGCAGCGAGAATCAAATACCAATAAGAGGCCTACGCCCATGATCAGACTTCGCCAAATACTCATTGCGTTTCTGTTTGCAACACTATCGATTCAGGCTCTTCAGGCACAAACCGTTCTGTCTCCCTCAGATCACTGCAGAGACTTTAATGACGATGCTCTTGTCACATTCGCCGATGAAGATCTGAAAGAAGTTGTCTATGATGCTTTGAGTCTGGATCTTGAGAGTTCACTAAGCTGTGAAAAAGCTGGCGAACTTGAAACCCTGATCGTCGGCACATCTATTCAGCGAGTGGTTTACGGTGGCACCCTAAGAGAATCACCTGAAAAACCATTCGAAAGCCTGGCAGGAATTCAAAATCTTACAGGGCTGAACACATTAAATCTCATTAACAGATTAATAACCGACATCAGTCCGTTGCGCACCATGACTCACCTGCGCAGGCTTAACTTACACACGAACTGGATCAGTGATATCAGTGCCCTAAGCAATCTGACTAACCTGGAAGCATTGATTATTAGTGAAAACCCTATATCTGATATAAGTCCACTTGCACCACTGACAAAATTACAAAGGCTTCATGTACACGGGCTATACCCATACCAGCTTGAACACTATCTGAACTACAACGATGGTCGCGATCCCAATGTTGTGTTCAACGGCATCACCGATGTGAGTCCGCTGGCGAGCATGACAGAGATGCGTTTACTGCGTATTCATCTCAATTCTATTCAGGACATAAGCCCCCTGGCCAATCTCACCAGGATGACCCATCTGCGTATATACGACAACCAGATCGAGGACATCAGCGCACTGGCTAACATGGACGATCTTATTCTGCTATGGGCACATAATAATCAGATTTCAGATATCAGCCCCCTGGAAAATATGGATGGAATGCTGCAGCTCAGCATAAACGACAATAGAATTTCGGACCTCAGTCCCCTGGATGGCATGTTGGATCTCGAATATCTTTTTCTCAGCAACAATGCCATTGAAGACATTGCGCCTCTGCGACGCCTTCATGCTCTCCAGGTATTAAGACTGGAAAATAACGACATAACAGACATCAGTGCCCTTGCGGGACTGATTAATCTCAGAGAGTTAAGTCTTGCCCGCAATGCGTCGCTCTTTAATTTGCGACCATTGCTTATGAACGAAGGCATCGGAAGAGGTGACGAACTGGACTTACGATTTACCTATAGCCGCTGCTCAGATATGGACGCCTTTGCTTCCATTGGAGTTAACTTATTGCGGGTAACCGCACTCAATGGTTCTTCCTGTGACGGCAGACGTTTGGAAGATCCTTGAATCGTAAAGAACTGAGTCTCCAATTCATAAGACAATAATATTAAGGTGCTTCATGGAATCTAATTATTCTCGGCTACTTCCACTGTTATTGTGTTTCGGTACGTTGCTAACACCTTCAGTCTTTGCGCAGGATCTGGAGAACGGCGAGACCTTGTATCGTACTCTGTGCGCCCGCTGCCACGGCATGTTAGGCGAAGGCGGAGAAGGTCCAAGCTTGAAGCGTCCGACTCTCATTCACGCACCGGATGACGACACCCTGGTATCCGTAATCGTTGGAGGCATACCAGGAACGGGCATGCCAGGTTCCAGGCAACTACGTGGTGAAGACGGACCCGATGTTGCTGCTTATGTTCGCAGTCTTGGTCAGCTGCCACCGGAAGAGATGCCCGGTGACCCTGCAGCAGGTGAGCTGGTGTATAACAGTAATGGTAACTGTGCCAGCTGCCACATCATTGACGGTGTAGGTACAGGCATCGGTCCGGAGTTAAGTGATGTTGGCCAACGCCGTAATCTTGAATATCTCCGTCGATCTGTTACCAGCCCGGAGGCTGACCAACCAAAGATTGTCGACCGCTTCCGTGGCTCACTCAATGCTTTTCTCACCGTTCGCATCGTTTCAGAATATGGAACTTATGAAGGAATGCGGGTCAACGAAGATGCCTTTACGGTACAGATGCGAGACCTGGCAGGCGATTACTACTCTTTCGTTAAACAGGATCTCATTAGTTATGAAAAGGCATTGGGCCATTCCTTTATGCCGGGATACGATTCTGTTCTCACATCGCAGCAGATTGATGATGTGGTGTCTTATCTAATGAGCTTGAAGTAAGGGGCTGAACTATGATGAAACTGAAATCTGTATTTTTGTCGCTTTGCCTGATTAGTTCATTCGCAATTGCCGACGTCCCCTACTCAGCTTTGCTGAATGACGAAGCAAATGGCGCCGACTGGCTTTCCTATTCAGGTGGCTATCGCTCGGAACGCTTCTCACCGCTGAGCCAGATTAATACCAACAATGTAGATCAGCTCAAAGTTATCTGGGCCTACCAGATGCAACCCACGGGCATCAGCGGTGCTGCATTGCAGGAATCGACACCGCTTGTGCATGACGGCATTATGTACCTGACGGAATCGCCCAGCAGTGTCAGCGCCCTGGATGCTGCCAGCGGACGATTGTTATGGCATTTCGTACCAGACATAACAAACGATGTGTTGAATATCGGATTCCCTCGCATAAATCGTGGCGCTGCCCTGCTCAACGATAAGGTCTACGTGGCGACTCTCGATGGCAGATTGTTTGCACTCGATGCAGCAACCGGCGCAGTACGTTGGGAAACGCTGGTTGCTGACAATGCACTTGGATTTTCACTGACCCTGGCACCACTGGCTCTGGAGGACAAAATAATTGTCGGCGTGAGTGGCGCCGAGGCTGGTGTGCGCGCCTTTGTTGATGCCTATGATGCCGAGACTGGAGAGCAGGTTTGGCGGACCTATACGGTTCCTGCGCCGGGTGAGCCGGGCAGCGAAACCTGGCAGGGTGACGACTGGGAAACTGGGGGAGGCTCCACCTGGCTGACTGGATCCTATGATCCAGATCTGGACTTGCTTTACTGGACTACCGGCAACCCGGCACCCGATTGGAATGGTGATTTGCGACCAGGCGACAATCTATTCACCTGTGCGGTGCTGGCGCTGGATCCGGATACCGGTGAGATGCGCTGGCATTTTCAGTTTACCCCACATGACACCCACGACTGGGATGCCAACCAGATTCCAGTCTTGCTTGACAGTGAGTTCGACGGTCAGGACAGAAAGTTACTGGCGCTCGCCAATCGAAATGCCTTCTACTACTTATTGGATCGAGAGACCGGCGAATTCTTGTTAGGTGAAGAGTACTCCTATCAGACCTGGGCTGAAGGTATTGATGAGAACGGTCGCCCAATCGTAATCCCC
Source organism: uncultured Pseudohongiella sp. (assembly GCA_965227685.1). GTDB lineage: Bacteria > Pseudomonadota > Gammaproteobacteria > Pseudomonadales > Pseudohongiellaceae > UBA9145. The sequence continues at coordinate 2,781,709 of CBDDGA010000002.1, forward strand.
AACACCGATCCCACCCGCGAAGGGAATCTGGTGTGGCCCAGTCTGCAGGGGGCAACCAACTGGTTTTCTCCTTCCTATAACCGCAACACACAGCAATTGTTTGTACCCAACCGACGCATGGGCGCCATCTATTTCAAGGCTGATGTCGAGTACGAGCCAGGCATGCCTTTTCTCGGCGGTGGGGAACAGCCGCTGGATGGTGATGATGCTTCTGGTGCCATACTCGCTCTTGATGCGATGACCGGGCAGCAGCAATGGGAATTTGAATTGCAAACTCCGCTGTGGTCCGGCGTTATGGCGACTGCAGGTGGACTGGTTTTTGGTTCAAGCAACGAAGGGAACTTCTTTGCACTCGATTCAGAGAATGGTGATCCACTCTGGTTCTTTAATACTGGCGCCCATATTCGTACCAATCCCATGGGATTTTCTATAGACGGCAATCAGCGGGTCGCCATTATTGGTGGGCAGACTTTGTTTGTCTTCGGTCTGGAATAGACCCTGATTAAGCGGCGATTGAGTCGTAACAGTTCTTTCGATACAGCACCGGCGCCAACCCGGTATTGCTCTTGAAGAATCTGCTAAAAGAATCCTGGGATGAGAATCCCAGAGCATCGGAGATATTTAGCAGCGTTTCATCTGTGTCACAAAGCAGGTGCTTGGCTCGCTCAAGCATGGCCATCTTTAACTCGGTTGCGAAATTGCATCCTTTCTCTTTTAGCGCACGCTGCAGGTTGCGCTTGCTGGTATACATCTCCTTGGCAATTAGCTCTATGCTTGGTCGAACACCGCGATTCAGATGAAAGTCGATTGCCCTGGACACCGACTGAACAATGTTGTCTATGTCATAGGCATACTTGGATGAAGAAAGTGCTCTAGCCAGGTTCTTCCAGATAAACCTGTCGTAGTAGCGGGATCGCTGATTAAGAGACTCACGGTCAAAAACCATTTCACTTTCACCGATACTCAATTCCAGCGAATGCCCTAGCCGCTTTCGCAGTTTGGGAAAGTACTGAACGGCATCGGGGTCGTTAAATGAAAGACTTTTCAGCTTAACTTCTGAATCCACTGAAATTTCCATGAAGCGATAGATCGACATATAGAGTGCCAGATGCATACCGAATCCCAGCAATGGGCTCAATGCTTCAAATCTTACAGTGACATAGTCTCCTTCTGACAACACACGAAACCTGGCAAAGTCACCGCGATTAAATTGATAACGTTCACACATCATTAGTGCGTCAAGCAAACTGGGTGCTCTGAGATAGATTTCTCCCAGTAATCCGAAATCCAGCAAGTCACTGCCGCTAAATGCTCTCGTATTGATCGTTGGATCACCGCTGACTTTTTCCGGCAAGCGAGCCACTTCACCCAGCAATGCGCAGTCGATGAATTCCTCTGAACCGGTTAAACCCCCAAGTTTCTCTACCAGAATCGGTCTCAAGTCCAATTCTGGAAAACTGGCAATGGTGCTTCGGGTAATAGCAATGAGATGGTTGGCGCGGACTTTAGGCATTTTCTGGGCTCGGAAAGATGAACTATGAACTCGCAAACAGGGCCGGGGATTCTATACAGATCGGTATACTATGGCAATCCCAATTTAGCCTCCCATATTAGGGAATATGGAATATTTCTTTAAGTAACAGCATGTTACGGTTGATATCATTTTGATCTAAGAATATACTGATCGGTATATAAAAAACCCACGTATACAATAATAAATACACGGAGTATCAATGGGTAAGAGGGAGCAAATAATAGACTCCGCCTCCAGATTGTTCGGAGAATCGAATTTTACTGGCACGGGCATGGATCTGATCGCTCAGGAATCCGGAGTTACCAAGCGCACTGTCTACAGCTACTTCAATTCCAAAGAGGAGCTAATCCTGGCTGTTCTCACGGAGTTCGAGAGTCGACATCGCAACCGGCTTATGACCAGCGTTCGGGACTCTTCCTCCGATCCCCGGGCAAGATTACTCAATTTATTTGATATCTATGAAGACTGGTATAAGGAGCGCAGTTTTCAGGGCTGCCTGATCATGGCGGCTGCGTCTGAGTTCTCCACTGCTAACCCGCGAATCAGGGATTTCACCAGATTTGCTTTCTCACAGTTACGGGACTACTTCAAACAATTGGCCGAAGATGCCGGGATCACCGAGCCTGACGTTCTGGCCGACTCCTGGGCCCTGCTTTACGAAGGGGCAACTACCCATGCCCAGCTTACTGGTGACACAGGCAGCGCCCAAAGAGCCAGAGAAATCGCTGAGAATTTGCTCAAGCTTCACTTTTAATTTTTACTAATTGTTACAAAACGACATAGCGTCACCAATTGTCAAAAGAAAGTCATCCTGCGTCAGGCATCTCCTGATGGGCCTCACTACAATGCAGGCATGGATAAGAACGCCATTCTTTTAGCCACCGATATTGAAAAGCTGTCTAAGTATGCCTTCATGGCGCCGGCCTTCGCCCACGACAGCGCCAACTACCTCACAGTATTGGAAGGCATAAGTTGCTCATTGCGTCGGTCATTGCAGCCTCAAAGTGATCTGGACACCGAGCGCTATCTGGATCTTTTGGACGACCAGATCAATCTTCTCAGTAATTTTTTTCGTAGTTTTCTCGGAAGGGAATCCGACCATCGCAATGAACCAGTAGGTGAACTGGTAACCGATTACGCTCACATTTTTGGCGCCTGCTCAAATGAGCGCCAGGTACGATTTGAAATTACAGATCTTGAGCTATTCAACAGCATGGAAGTTCCGAAGCTCGATTTCTCTCGGGTCATCGTAAATTTACTGCAGAATGCTTGCACTGCATGCATGCTACTCCCTGAAGAGCAGAGAATTGTTTCGATTGTTGCTTACGACAACGACGGTATGGCTCTGGAAATCAAAAATCCGGTGAATAGCGAGGATACCCCCCAGATCAACAAGAAAAGCTATGGACTGAAACTAATAAGATCAACCTGCGAAGACATGAATATAGAATTCAGTCACCGCGTCGAGAGTAAGCACTTCGTCAGCAAGTTAAAGTTCCCCTCCTCCTGGATGACTGACAATCCCTAGTCTTTGCGGTGTCTAATATCAAAAACACCAGAGTTAAAGTCTGATTTTCACCCCCCCGTTGATGATAAATCCATCTAATGGCGCATAGATGTCGTTGAACTGTGGATTACTGATACTACCGGAATAGAGCGGGCTATATCGCGTTTGACGAGCATCGCCAAAGTTTTCGAAATTGAGAAAGAAGGAATTGTCCTCTCCAAATGCTTTTTCCATCATCAATCCCGTAACCCAGTAGTCCCTGCTTTCAGTACCATCGCTCAATACCTGATGCCCGTAGTAGTAAGCTTCCAATCCAATCCGCAAGTTATCTTCCAGTTCATAGACCAGCACGCTGTTGATGCGATTTTCAGGCACCAGCAAATAGTCGCGTACTCCTAACTGAACATGTTCTTCAACATCAGTATGAGTCACGCCTAGGAAAAATTTAAAGTCCTGCCAACGAAACACTGCATTTAATTCTGAACCTTTGGAGTCGAGGTACTCAACAGGTTGTTGTAACTCAAACAGATCCTGACTCACTTCCACCAATCGAAGAGGTTGATCAACCCTGGTATAGAACAGAAGCAGATTCAGATCCAATGACAGGGAATCACTTAGTTCAAAACTATTATTTACATCGACGTTGAATCCAATGGACTCCTCAGCCTCTAGATTTTGAGACTTCAGGGGGAGAATATGTTGAAACTGACGTCTCTCCGCATCTTCCGTAAAGAGATTTGGCTCTTCGTATCCCAAGCCTCCCCCAATGCGAATATTAGTTGACTCGGTTGGCGTGTATAACAATGACAACCGCGGCAAGATAAAGGCACCATAGTCTGATGTGTCGTCGATCCGCAGTCCTGCTTCCATGATCCAACGATCCGACAAAGTTCTGGTTCCTTGTGCAAACAGCCCCACTGTATGGGAATCCATATCTTGTTCGAATCCAGTTAGCGCCTCATCTTGATCGAATTCTTCGGTCCAGAGATTAAAACCATATACCCAGTCCGTTGTGTCAGTGGAGGCCAGAACATGGGCCTCGCTAAAGCTGGACAATTGAGTGCCAATAAATGCGAAATCCGGTATCCGAAGATCCCTATTGAAATAATTAATGCTATTGCGCAGAACGAGCTCATTACCTGATTCAAACCGATGGATATATTCCAGCTGTGATGTGGCACGTTCCGTTTCACTGGACTCGAAATAGGCCGGAGCTGATATCCTGCCATCAATGAAGTCCATGTTCCCTCCAAGACGATCTTCCACGGCCACATTTAGACCAACCGTTAAGTCATAGTTTTCACGGCTGACAAATAAACGTGGATTCACAGTCCAGCGTTCAAACTCAGGAATAGCACTTAATCCAAGATCTGTGGGATCGTATGCATCACTTCGGTTGTAACCGGCAAATAACGTTGCTCCTAGTTCTCCATCTGTGCTGGATAAATAGGTACTTAGATCTTGTCCACCAGCAGAGGTTGCATTAGCCAGAACCAATACTTCAGGCTCAGCACTGGGCTGCTTCGTTATGAGATTTACCAGGCCTGCGATGGCCCCGCCACCGTATAATGTTGAGCTCGCACCTTTGATTACTTCGACTCGCTGTAAATCCAGTGGTGCTATTTGAAGTAGACTCAACCCCCCTGAAAATCCACCGTACAAAGGCATACTGTCTTTGAGTAACTGGGTATACCGTCCGTCCAGTCCCTGAATGCGAATCGAAGAATTGAAACTGGTAGCCGAGGTTTGTTGCACCTGAATACCAGTACTCTCCGCCAGTAGCATGCGGATCTCACCCGGGCGCATATTTATTTTTTCATTGATCTCCTCGCCACCAAGTACTTCTACTCGAGTTGGTTGTTCGGCGAAACTACGCCGAACGCGAGTTGAAGTAACTACTATCTGCTCAATCGTTTCACCATGTCCGTGGTTATCCTGAGCAATAAGAAAGTTTGGAGCAAGCTGTGAACCAATGCAGATTGAAAAGCCTATGAGTAATTTTCTTGTGGCTTGCATATAGACTCATTGCCGGCAGCAAGACATAGTCTTTGTGCCAACTGCTGCTTACTGGAGTTTAAAATCGAAAGGTATACCGAAACTTGATGCTCAGATCTGACGAAGCAGACTGGAAAGTATTGTCCCTGTCATAATCCTGCAGACCGTAGTTCAACACGATAAAGCCCTCCTGCCCTGCTTGTGGAATCCATTGCAGTCGCGTATTGATACCAATCTCTTCCGATACATTGTCGTACTGGGCCAATGTTATCCAATACAAGGTGGGTGAGAACGCGACCTGGGTATTGATGCTGCTAAGGCGCGTTGTGAAGTTACCCTGAGGTAGTTCGATATCATTCCAGTCATAGTTAATTGACGCATTAAAAAATCTCGACTGGTTCCAGGTGAAACTACCGCCGATGTTGACCCGCTCCCCGTTAAAGAAATCACCTGTTCGGTAGCTTACGCTTCCACTAAACTCCCGCTGTCCACCCGAATCCAGGCTAATCTCGGTTTCATCGAAATCGTAGGATCCAGGTTGAATGAATACTTCGTTTCCGGGTTGGCGAAAAATGGGGAACGCGCTTCGTACTACTTCCTTGCTGGCAAAATGCGTCAGGCTCACGCTATCCCGGGTTCTTGTTTCCAGCTCTCCCAGACGATAAGCCACAACTTCTGTCTGCAATCCTTCATCGATGACATCGATTCGCTGATAATCTATTCCACCGAAATAACTCTGAAAAGGACCGCCGTTAAAGAAATGGGTATAGCCTGCATCGGCTGTAAAGTCTTCAATCCCTGATCTGTTGACAAAACCCATTGCCGGATTGAAATTCTCTTCCACTACCTTGTAGCCAAAACGAGTTCTAAAACCATCACTTGAAGGCAAAAGAAAATTGATCCCGTAGGAAGCATCGTCACCGGATAATCCCTGAGTATCCGACTGTTGAAAGAAAACAGTTCCAGCTACCCGCTGCCCGCTCGCCAGCTGATTATTAATGTATTGAAAATCCACACCGGCGACGCTGTTGTCGAGGTTTGAGGTAGGATCGCCATCGGTGTAGATGAATCCGACGCGCGAATCTTCCAGTACATTGGCTGATATACGCGTTATGAAAAGATCGGAAGCGGCTACCCCCTGGTATTCATCCTGACGAATGGCCAGGGTACCTATGTTAAAGCGACCAACACGGCCGCTGATTCGACCACCATAATTTATATCCACTGGCGTGCCGTCTGCCGCCAAACCCAATTTCCGGGAGAAGTATGGCCGTGCGTTTTCCCGGGTCGCACCGGACGCAGCAATGTTTCCTGCCGCCATATTGCTGATATTTCCAAACTGGAATAGATCAGAGTCATTATTGAAAAAGTCACGACGCTCGGGAAAGAACAGACTGAAACGGGTCAGGTTGACCTGCCTGTTATCGACCTCTACTGCGGAGAAATCTGTGTTCACCGTCAACGCCGCATTAAGAGACGGCGTTAGACGATAGAAAGCGTCCAGGGATGGATTTGTAATATCGTCAGTGCCGGCAGGATTAAAACTGCGCTGATGAACGGCAGCGAAGCTGGGTACGATATCCAGACCCACACCCTGATTCATCCCTTCCATGCCAGTCATCTCGCCCATGATGGTGGGGTTGTATTGACGATCCAGAGATACCCAGGCCATCTCTTCATTCTTACGTCGAATACCACGTCCGAAATTGAATCCCCAGGTATCGAGGTTTGGATCGAAAGGCAACGACTTAAAAGGAATTTCTACCTCAGCCACCCAACTGTTTCCATCCACACTGGTTGCGGTTTCCCAGATGGTATTCCAATTCAAACTGAATTGTGTGGGTGTGGTATACAAGGCATCGTGCCGAACGCCATTCAAGTTGGTTTCGAATCGGTAACCGGCCCGGCCCTGGTTAAAGGGGTCAAGTATAATTACCAGTCTGTCGTCGAAAGGTAATCCCTGACCATGACGAATTGTCGGTGCAGAAATAAGTTCCGGCTCGCTGTCGTACATACGAGCCGCCACATATAAGGCCTCTGATGTATAGACAACGTAGAGCTCAGTCGGCTCTGAAGGCTCAGCATGATCACCGGGACGATTCTGATGAAAGTCTGTTATCTGTTGTGCCTGTTGCCAGACTTCATCGTCTATCACTCCATCGATTACCGGCGGAGTGCTGACACGGACTGCTCGGAAACTTTTTGCCTCGACCCGAGTTTCTGACACCTCTTCCTGTGCGGCCGCAGGCATGCAAGCCAGGGCCAATATAGAGGTGGCCGAATAGATCCTTACTGAGCTAATCCCTTTGAACAATGAGTAAATCCTCTACTACAAACAAAGCTTCTGTGCGAAGGGCGGGATTCTACCAGCTACAAGACCGGAAAATCGGGGGCTGACACACAATGTTTCAAGTAAGTAGCGGGCTAGTTTTGGAGCAGAATTTGTAGAATTTCGTCGCGATTATTTTCCGACTGATTCGTAAGAATCACAAAGGGATGCAGACCGTCCGGCCTGGGAATATAGCCGGCATAATTATAGACGCCTGTTAGCGTGCCGCTTTTACGATACACACCGTTAATCCGCGGTAGTAGTTCGGCATAGGGTTTGAAGTTTTCCAATATGTGTATCATGCCAGCTCCCGTCGTGAGCTGTTCTCTCGCCAAGCCTGACCCCTCAACCATTGACAGATACTCTGAATCAGTACCGAACCCATTGCCATAGAGACTGACCAACTGATCCTGAACTACCAGTTGGGCGGACTTCACCGTCGCAGGATAACCATGCTCCTGTGCACCTATAACCAGAAAGAGTTGATTGGCGATGAAATTGTTGGAATATCGCAACATGCCTCGCAGAATTTCACTTAAAGCCATAGAGCTACGATGTTGGTACAGTGGCGTCCATCTTTCGCTGACTTGTTCCCTGTAAAAACTGGAGTCAGTGACCTGAATTCCCTCAACTTCAAAAAAAGCGGCAAACAACTGTTGCGCCTGCGTCAGGCCAGCCACAGGATCGTCACCCAGATTAATTCGCGTGGACTCTCTCTCCAGTAGCTGGCTTCCAATCTGCCGTGCGACAGGGGTCAGCGGTGTTTGCGATTCACCACTTATAAGTTCGCCATTTGTGGACCAGGCCAGATTCACGGTATTGAAATTTACTGCCAGAGCACTGACTCGAGCCGCATAGGGATCATCAGCGCCTGACTCCAGAGGCAGGTCAGGGTTTGCCTCAAAAGCCGAGTCATCCATCACAATTCGACGTACCTGTTTCAGTCCCTGCTGGGACAGAGCTGCAGCAATAGCGGCTATTTCTTCCGAAACCAAAAATGGATCTCCCAACCCTCTAATCAGCAGATCACCTTCACTGTTTTTAAAGAAATGGGTTTCAAATCGAAATGCCTCTCCGAGAACAGTCAGGGCTACCTGGGACAGAGGAATCTTGATAACTGACGCAGGAATCAGTGTCTGATTCACATTCTGACTAATTAGCGTTTCACCCATTGGCCCATGCAACACAACACTCCCGTCCCCCAATAATCTCGATAAACGATCCTGGGCGAGTGATGGACATGCCATTAGACATAAAGTCAGAACAAGGAAAATTATTCGTTTCATGGCAATCAGGTTAGAGATTCTGTGGGCTACTGGCAATCCCCATCCGCCTCCCGCGGACTGTCATAGGGCCAACTGCATAGCAGGGAAGATAACCTGCCTCTTTAACGCTAGCCGCTGCTGTTGCAATTCACTATAGTGACCGAAAACACCAACAAAAGAGGCGACCATGATCAAGTCATTTCGGCAGCCAGCCCCAGGTAATTCAATAGCCACAATCTGCACGCTATTACTAATTCTTGGTTTCAATCAATCCCTGGCGCAGGATATTCCCTGGGCCAGTAGCCCCGAAGAAGTTGGCATGTCCAGTGAACGGCTTGAACGTATTAATGCCACCATACAACGCCATATCGATGCGGGAAATATCCAGGGTGCTGTAACTGCTGTGGCACGACGTGGAAAAATCGTTCACTTCGAAGCCCACGGACTAATGGATGTCGATAATGCTCGCCCTATGCAGGAAGAGTCGCTGTTCATCATGATGAGCTCAACCAAACCTGTGTTGGGGGTCGCCGCCATGATGCTGATCGAAGAGGGTCTTATTCGACCTACCGACCCGGTATCAAAATGGATTCCAGAATTCGCGGACATGCAGGTAGCTGTCCTGGCTGATTCTTATGAAGAAAACATCAGTCCAATAAGGGTGGACAGAGATAACTTACCTGAATACCGGCTCGTTCCAGCTTACAGAGATATTACGATTCATGATCTGCTTACCCACACTGCAGGTCTTGCTACCAGCGGACTTGGCACAGCACTATCCACGCAGGCGAATCGAGGTCCGGGTGCGACACTGGCCAATACTGTTCCCAAATATGGCGATTACATCCTTGATTTTCAGCCAGGTACTCGTTGGCAATACAGTGGTGGCACCGGACTTGATGTCGTTGCGCGCATCATTGAAATCGAGTCAGGTATGCCTTTCGAAGAATTCGTTCAGGAACGCATCTTTGAACCTTTGGGTATGAATAACTCCTGGTGGAATGTTCCCGAAGAATATGCAGATCGTCGCGTAGTTATCGAAGACAGAGACATGTCCAGATTCTTTGATGTTCCACCCACTACCTATTTTTCAGGCTCATACGGATTAAATAGCACAGCCGGTGACTATCTACGATTTGAACAGATGCTGGCGAACGGTGGCGAACTATTTGGTAACAGATTGTTGAGCCCACGCACTGTACGCATGATGGCAAGCAATCAGGTCAAGGACTTATACCAGGGTATTTCGCGCCGGGTTGAAGGCCAGGGTTTTGGCTACACCGTGGCTGTTATGGAAGACGCAATTGTCGCCAACGGTCGTCGCAGCAATGGCGCGTTCGGTTGGGGTGGAGCATTTGGCACACGCTCTTACACAGACCCAGCTGAAGAGTTAACTGCAGTATTGATGTTGCAGCAACCTTACGGCCCAGCCCAAAGTGACTTTGAGAATGCGGTACAACAGGCAATTATCGAATAAAAAATTCAGACAGCCGCGTTCCCGGCCAGGAATCCAAGCATCCAGCTCTCGATGGATTCCGCCGGGCCCGGTACAAAAACAATCGACAACGACACAATCAAAAAAGCGATAAACAGTAGAACCAGGGACGGCTTAAGTTTCATCGCACTATCCACCATCCCCAGGTGCTAGTTCGAACACCCAGGTCTCACGCGATTCGATAGCTTTGTGAGTTATACATGAATTGTATTTGTCAGCCTCGTTAGCAATGACACCTTACAGTTCAGAGCTGTTAATTTTGCGTATCAATCGACATTAGTAGCGCAGTGACTGATGCGCAATACCCCAAGTTAATTACCTTTGCAGACCGGCAAACTCATCTTTATCTCTCTAATGATCAGAGATTCGGTCAGAAATGTGTCCATTCCAGTTCCAGTCAATCGTCTTCACAACGCAACCACGACATTCGCTTGCAATTTGAGCGTTCGACCTGTCAATCAATTGGATCTGGAGTTCACTATGAAGAATCAAATTAACCTTATAAGTGGAGTTGCACTGGCTTTCAGCGCAACTCTGGCCACAGCTGCCAATGTGCGCCCGCTGACGGAGTCTTGTGAAGCCGCACTAGCGGTCAGCGCGGCACCGGAGCATCTTCAGTCGCAAGCTGGAATATTTATTCTGAAGGAATCAGGTTATGAGATGATCAGGAAGTCGAGTAATGGATTCAACTGCATTGTGGAACGTAATCACAGTGAGAGCATTATTCCTATCTGCTTCGGTGCTGCGTCTACAGATGCAAATCTTGCTGCCATCATTGACGGTGGCAGGCAGATTCGTCACGGTGCCAGCTTTGAAGAAATGCTTACTAATCGTGAAGAAGCCATTCTCAGTGGGGCATATGCCCGGCCGGGTCCCGGAATATCATTCATGATTTCAAACTACACCTACATCTTTAATAGTGGTGCAGGTGCAATGTTAAATGTTGCGCCTCATCTTATGTTCCATGCACCGGGGCTTAGTGCTTCAGACATTGGCGCTGATAATAGAGCAATGCTGGAGAACCGTGGTCTGCCGATGATAAATGCACCTGGGCCCCATGGCTTTATGGTCAGCTTCATAGAAAAGACATCAGATTCTGAAGATGTAGAGCGAGCCTGCCGGGGTCAATTGCCAGACACTTCTTCCATGATCTCTTTCCCTTAGGAAAAATCAGACTAGGTTGTAGTGGCGAGCCGCCGCTCAAGATGTTGCAGTACTGGTGCTGAAACACGACTCAGCATTGCATCATCATAGGCGTCTCGCGACTCTTTATCTCGATTGAGCAAACGATAAATTTCTGCCTTGGCGATATGAAAAGGTCCGTAATCTTTCAATCGAGGTTCATGACATAGGGTTAACAACTCCTGAAGCGCACCCTCTGGATTACCCGAAAAAGCCAATGCAACACAAGCATTAACAATGACAACCGGTGAATCTGTTGTCAGGCGAAGCAAGCGATACTGTTCTAGCACGTATGTCCAGTCGATATCATCCCACGAAGGTGCGGTTGCGTAGATTGCTGCGATGCCCGCTTCAAGATGATATCGACTCACAGATTCTCCTGTCGCAGCATCGCGAAGATGTATTAAAGCTTTGTGAATCATTTCCTTGTCCCAACGAGACCTGTCCTGCTCTCTAAATAGCACTGGCTCCCCCAGTTGGTTCTCTCGAGCATCTAAACGAGACGCCTGGAAATACAGTAAAGCTGTTAATGCTGAAGTTTGAGGGGAAGATGTGAGCGAATTTCCCGCTAGTTCGCCCGCCAATCGCAATGCTTCCAATGCAACATCCCGACGCACGAGTTGCTGCCCAAGCGCAGGAGCATAGCCAAGACTGAACATGAGATAGAGAACCTTCAATGCCGGATTAAGTCGTAACTTTATTTCATCCGCCGAGGGCTCCCTGAGAAAATAAGTTGATGTTTCCTTAATCCGTTGTTTAGCTCTGGTGAGACGTTTAGCCAACGCACTTTCATTCATAATGAAGACTGCGGCAATCTCTTTGGCGGTAAATCCTCCTACCACACGCAACGTAATAGCGAGCTGATCCAGTTCATTTAGCTCAGGATGACAACATAAAAATATAGTGCCTAATTCCGGGTCTGTTATATCTCCCTCAATTGGAAGATACAGCGAGTCTTCCATCGTTCGGGTATCTGACTCAATCTCATACCGCTGCTCCCGGCTTTCGTGTCGCAAACGATCGATAACACGATTCCTGGCGACTCGGGACAACCAGGCTATGGGATTCTCCGGCAATCCCTGGTAAGGCCATACAGACATAGCAGAAAGGAGAGCCTCCTGAACAACATCCTCTGCAAGCTGTATGTGTTGTGGACCAAAGTGTTTAAGCAGTCGAGCAAGCAGCCTACCTCGCTCTCTGCGAGCAAGGCGATCGATCTCATTCAGGATATCGCTGGTATTACTGGTATCAGGCGTGTTCATCTACCTCGCGAATCTCCAACGAAGAATTATGTTTTAAATGTGGGTGGTCGGCTACCAACGCCAGTGCCGCATCCATGTTATCTGCTTCTATCATCATGAAACCTCCAAGCACTTCCGACGCTTCCATGAACGGACTGTCGTGGAGATCAAAACCCCTTTCATTTTTTGGGTCATCGCTACGGGTTAACAGCTTACCTGCTTCATCTTTGAGCTTGTTGCCTCCGATATATAGTCCCCTGGCGGTCGTTGCTTCCACCCAGGCTACATAGTCCTTGATAATAGACAGGTACTCGTCTTCAGCAAGATCATGATAACGATCGGGCTCGTGATTAAGCAGAATGGCAAACTTAGCCATAATGAACTCCTTTTGAATCAACTGGTAATTAGCAAAGTTGGCTGGCTGATTGCCATACCCATGCAATAAGAACGATCAAAGGCACTGCGAATGGACATTGCATCTGAATACCGTAACAGAATCACAGTTATTTAGTTTCAATTTCAGAGATAAATCAAAGAGACAAGGAATCTTTTCGGACCATCTGGATTATTTGATTTCGAAGATAAATACTCGTTCCGCCGCTGTCGGCGCCAGACTACCACTAATCGTTCCTCTGGCGAGGAAATGGACGTTTGGCCGGTTTTCGACATCAAACCACACTACTACAGCGTCATACAGATGTTGCTGTACTCTTTCCGCACTAACATCTTCCGCACTAACATCAGCACCCATCGCAACTTCCCATACGTTTACACGGTCATTGGTGCGACGGCTTAATAAATGTTCACCACTGAAGGGCGGATAAGTAGAATTGCTGCGAAGTGCACCTGCGAGTGGCCTTTTTATCTGAATGAATACTGCCCGCAAAGGTTCATCGCTTATGCCGGACTCTGTATGAGTTACTTCCGCTAATTGAAACGAAATATTCCACGCATCGGTATGAACTTCCCTGGCCTCACCTTCCAATGAAGTAATGATTCGATCACCGGGGCTGTAGTACACGCCAGTATGATCATATCGATGACGATGAACCGGATAGTCTTGTTTTAACCAGTTGATGTTCCAGACGATGACATGTTCATTCTCCAACATCCTGCTTGCACCTTCTCTGGGATAAGCTGGTGGATAGTCAGATTGACCATGCAGCAGCGGTGCTGCTAACAGTAAGAAAGCGGTAATGACTCTGAACATGAACTACAGCGGAGGAAATTTAAAATTGGGTTATAGCGCTGGCTATTCAAGTAGGAAAGCCAGCGCTACCTCTTCGCAATATCTGAACCTTAGTCGCTTCCAGCCATTGAACGTTGCATTTTCGCTTCACGATCAGCAACCAGCTGCTGGTAACCTTCTTCGTCCAGATGGGTAATTGCCATCCAGGCATGGGACATCTCATCACCTGTGCGACTACCACCGTAGACCCATTGATCCGGATCGGGGTTATTTGGGTTGTTAGCCGTATTGTCGTACCACTGCTTCAATATGAGTACCGCACCCGCTGGTACTAATGGCGCAACATCGGGTTCAAAGATATGACTATGGTGCCAGGTAGCACTCCAATTAGAGATCTGGCTGATTTCTTCTGTTCTACCACTGTCTGGATAGAAAATTTCAAGGGAAGCAGCATTCATTCGAAGATGGCCGTGGGGTTGATAGCTATCTATTCGTATTGGATGGTCGAAAGAATGAAAGCCCTGGGTCATGCTGTAGCCATTGGGTGGAATCACCATATTGGCATTGCGAATTCGCGCGCCATCATACTGAATATTGTACTGGGCAAGATCCTGTTTATAGACTTTCTCCGACGTCTCATAGCCTTCCTCGTGGAACCACAAACCAATCTCCACCACATTGTCCTTGATCATCTCACCCTGAGCCGTAGCTCCTACACCTCCAGGAAACATATGGATATTCCAAAGGATCTCGGCATTGGCTGGTAGCGTCCTGCAGACACCGTCCGGAACCATTTCGCCCCACTTACCCATGGCGTATTCGGTCAGCATCCCGTAGCGTTCACGCTGTCCCTGATCATTAAAAACCTCGACAGAGGAATTGGCGTGATGCACCACCGCCTGCGCGTCACCACGTGGTTTTACCTGTACAGCCTTGATACAGCGATCCACATTAAGGCCGGTAGATACATAGTGCCTGTTCCAAAGATCATTACCATTGGCAGGAATATCCATGGGTACAGACGGAATAATCAGACTGGGCTGTCCGAGCTCAGCTGCAAAGTTCCATTCACTGGGATCTTTCAGATCGGGTGGTGGCAGTGCATTCTCCGGATCGCCCATAGGTGCACCGTTGTTTACCCAGGCGACTATCTTGTCGATCTCTTCCTGCTCCAGGCGCCAGTCGCCGATTAAGTCCTGAATCCCGATGTGCTGATCATAGGCATAGGGCGGCATTTCCCGATTAGCCACCTTGTACTGAATCAGAGGGGCCCAGGGACGAACCTGATCATAAGTTTCGAACTGCATGGGACCAATACCACCTTCCTGATGGCAAACCACACAATTTTCGTTGATGATGCGACCAATCTCACCGTTGTAAACCAGCTCGTCAGCAGACTGACCCTGGGCGGAAATAGGCAGCAAAGTTAGGGATGCGAGGCAAAGCAGGGATTTCACGACTCTCATGATTTCTCTCCATCTTTCGGTCTTTCGACCTCGTGATTATCTGAATCATTTCTTATCGATGATTAGCCCAGTGTACTCCTCCTGCCAGTGAGAAATAAACAGGAATTGGAACGATTATTTTCAGCCAGATCAGGCCGGTGAGGATTGTTCAGCCTTGCCACGGCTAAGAAATACGCCAGCTCCTGCGACTACGAGGCCAGCAAGCAACAAAGTGAAGTTGCTCGCGTTTATCCCTACAACTTCCGAAGAAGGCATGGCGATTATGCCTCCCCCTATAGCCACCAGAAATATACCAACTAATCCCGAGTAGCCACTGCGATCGAGCAAGCCAATTCCCACCAGATAACGTTGCAGCGCGCCTGCTATCAATACAACTCCAAGTGCCACTTTGGCTGTAGCGAAGAGTGTTTGTTGCCAACTGCCTGACAGAATCAAAGCCGGCTCAAGTACAAAGAAAAACGGTATGAAGTAAATGACACTTCCCAGGCGCATGGCTTTAAAGCCTGTCGCCAGCGCGGAAGAACCAGCAATACTCGCGGCGGCGAAGGCACCCAGAGCTACCGGCGGCGTAATAAAAGAAAGCATGCCCCAGTAAAGAATAAATAGATGGACACTCATCGGGTCCAGTCCGCCTTGTATAAGCGCTGGCGCAAGTACGATTGCCAGAAAGACATAGGCTGCCGTAACCGTCATACCAATCCCGAGAAAGAAACTGGTGAACGCACCCATTAATAGAAGTAGTAAAGGCGAATCACCGGCCAGATAAAGTAGATCATTAACCAGGGTTCCCGACAACCCGGTTACGGACAATGCACCTACAATCAAACCAACCCCAGCCATAATGGTGAGTAGTTCCATTAGTAACTTGCCAGTGGCAACTAGAAAATTTCCAGCTTCCTTAAGATGCCAGCGATGACTAGCGGACAACTGATTTAATACCAGCAAAATTCCAGTTGCATAAAACGGCGCTACCGCTTCCCTTTGCAAGTAAACCAGCAAAAATATGAGGGTGAAAAAAGATGCCAGGTAGAACCACCCTTCTTTCATTGTTTTACGCAAACCAGGTAGTTCATCTTTCGGTGTGCCCACCAGACCTTTGCGCGCCGCATAGGCATCTACCTGCATGAACAAACCAAAGAAGTACAGCAGCGCAGGAATGGCAGCCGCTAGTGCCACAGTGGTATAGGCCACATTAAGAAATGTTGCCATAACAAATGCCGTTGATCCCATGATGGGTGGCAACAACACGCCCCCGGTTGAAGCACAGGACTCAACACCCGCCGCGTATTCCTTTTCCATGCCATTCTTCTGCATGGCCGGTATTGTCAGCTGTCCAGTAGTTAGAACATTCGTGATGACACTACCGCTCATGGAACCCATCAGGCCGCTGGACACGATAGCTACCTTGGCAGAACCACCTCGGACATGACCGAAGAGTGCAAATGCCAGATTAATAAAGAATCGTCCGCCGCCTGTATGCTGCAAGGCGATTCCAAAAATAAGAAAACCAATGACCAGCTGGGCATAAGCGCGGAAAGGCAAACCGAGAATACTCTCGATGCTCATCACATGGTAAGAAGCAGTTTCAGCAGGCGACGAAGCCATTCCGGAGATTGGCCCTGGCAGTTGTTCGGCAACGATGGGATAGAGGGAAAACACCAATACCAACCCAAACAAAACCCAGCCACCACTGCGGCGAACTGCTTCCATGATCAGCACCCACAATAAATAGGCGACCCAAACTGCGTAATCCGGTGCCAGGAATTCCCAGCCCATGTCCAGCATGGTTTCGGCGTTGTAAAAGAAGAAGCCAGCCGCACCGAATGCGGCAAGACCTAACAGACTATCGAGCCAGATACTTTTATCGCCACGAAAAGAAGGGTTCAGTAAATAGCACAACGGTAACAGCAGAGCTATAAGCGCGTAGTAATAGTGATTCTGAACGGTGATTACAAAATCCAGCAGAGGGTTTTCAGAAAACAGGCGCAGCGAATCCATCGCCAGAAAGGCACTGCCAAGAGCGGCGATGCCGGTTAACCAACGCAAAGGCATTGGAAGAGGATTAGGTGTACTCGCCATTTGGTTCTAGCGCCAGACCGGATTAAAACCGGCAGCCTCCAACCGTTCGGCACGAAGTTGAGTCCAGGCTGTAACGAACTGCTCCTGATCCCTGATACCTCGGGCAGTTATTTCCTGCCACGCGGCCGCAAGCACTTCCTGGCGTTGAATCAGAGCCTGATTGTGGGCATCAATCTCATCAGTCCACACTCCCATCTCCCGCCAGTACCTCACTGCGCCTTCATGGTAAGGCACCACCCAGTCAAATACCTGACGATCAAGTGCCCAACCAATTGCTCCAGGATCAGAGTCTTTATATTCATCGTAGTTCTCATGGATCACCCGAACCAGGGAATAGACATAATCAGGATCACGTTCCGTTAACGTTGTGAGCAGTGGATAAGGATAGGTCCCTGCTTCATGGGTACTCTCATCGCTAATTCCTGCACCGCGTGTTGCGACGTGGGGAGTGAAATATGGGCCTATAGCCTGCATGCGCTCCCAGCAACCCTCATCCTCATGGGGTGCTGGCAACCAATGAATGCCTCTTGGTGAGGCTTCCAGCCTAAAAGGAGGCCCTGACACCGTGGTGCCAAAAGCTACATCTACATCGCCATTTATCACCCCATTCCAGGCTGCTTCGTAGCCTGGAAAATCGACACGTACGACGTCGTCCCAGGTCAGACCACCACAGGCCAGGTGTGCTTCGATAGAGACATTTAATGCAGGAGCGGCACGCACAAATGGCACGCGACGCCCTCGTAAATCTGCGAATGTCAGCGCACCGGTATCAGCAGCAACAGCCACACCCTGATTACTCAATCCATTGGAGGTCATCAACAAGCGCAGTGGCTGAGGCCCCCATTCTGGATTGGCAAACTGAAACATCCCTTCCTGGGCAAAATAAGTCGCAACACCATTGGCTGTGAAATCAACCCTGCCTGTCTTGAGAGGCAACAAACGGGAAACGTCATTTTGACCGGGTATCACCCGCAGAGTGACGTTATATTTTTCTCTGAGCACAGCTCCAATGGCGACGGCCTGGTTGTAACCAGTGGTACCCAGATTGTAGGCGGTCCAGGCCATGCGATTAGGCAGATTGATATCGCCCTGTGCTGTTGAAGTGACTGAACTAACAAGGGAAAGGGCAGCAAGCCCAATCATGGAAGCAATACGGCAAGACTTCGATCGGATGCACTTCGAGAGCACTCTTATTCTCCTGGGTAAATCGACAGGGAAATCAGAGACTAACAGGCGAAGCGAGCAAGTAAAAGGCTGAAAACCCTCTGCCTATAGAAGATTCAGATTTGTTTTGCTTACCAGACTTTTGCTAGCCCAATCTACCGAACTCGATCCAATGGGCTAACTCTGGTGAAAACTCTTCCTTAACCTTGGCATCGTAGAGATCCAGATCGGCCTGATCCACAACACCCTCCCAGCGGCCATTAGTACCCTTGTGCAGAAAGGTATTACCACCACCCTGCCATATTTCTCCTGCCGTCGGCATTAGTTCCGTCGCCTTGGCTTTCATGGATTCGAATTTTGCGGCTTCCACCAGTTTCGGCCAAAGCTCTTCAGAAACTTCGATCTCCAGAAAGTCGGCTATGCGACGCATCTCGCCGGCAAGATCTTTTTTCATATCGTTATAGTGCACGAGCAGCATATTAGGTTCGTCTTTAGCAGCCCAGAAACTGTTTTCCATATACCAGAATCCACATAGTGGATCGCCGATATGATCTTCCTCACCCAGAATCCATTCATGAAAGTGTACTGCAGGGTCCGGATTGGGTCTGATAATTGGGTTTTTTTCGAACTTGGGATCATCAGCCAGAATTTCATCTGCCCGTTCCAGCATCTCATCTGTATAGTTGAGTTTATGATTGTGAAATGACATTGCTGCATCCCTGCCATCACGCGCCACATGAATAAACTTTACACCCTCGTAAACAGGCAAACAGTCATAGGGCAGATGAGATTTGAAATAGCGTCTGTGAGTTTGGCTTTCTGCCAGTTCCAGCATTGCACCAGGTGGTGGCAGGCGCATGTCGGGCCATGGCGAGCTTTCCTGCACACCAAAGGGCTCATCACTTTGATAAACTAACATTCCTACTATGCGTTGCGTCCAGGTGGTGCCGCATTTCGGATAGGTGGAAATAATGATGTCGTCCTTTCGTGGCTGATATCCATCCCATCTGGTGCTGTCAAAATAGGCAGATCTGGCTTCACGTAAACGTCCGCGAATAAGTTCAGGCATTATCCAGTCCTTTATTATTTTAATTAGTAGTGAGCTATCTGTACTTCTATCTATTTATTCTGATTTTTATTAATTAGCAACCTCTTTACTTCGATTATAATTCTACACCCATGATTAGCCTCAACAATGTCTCGCTGATGCGCGGCAACCAACTGCTCTTCGAAGATGCCAGCATCACCTTACGGGTGGGACAACGCACAGGTATCATCGGGCGAAATGGCGCGGGTAAGACCAGTCTTTTCAAGGCAATAGCCGAAGAAATTCCAATCGAAGAAGGGTCGATAGATCTGCCTAATGACCTGCGCATTTCCACCATGGCTCAGGAGACACCCGGAAGCGACCGTAGTGCCGTGAATTTCGTGATTGACGCCCACAGACAATATCGTGAGCTGGAATCAGCACTTCAGCAAGCGGAAAGCAATCACGACAATGATGCCATCGCGCTGCTGCACAGCGAGCTGGAGAACATCGAGGGCTATAGCGTCAGAAATCGTGCTGAGCAGTTGTTATCTGGTCTCGGCTTTCCAACAGACACCTTCGACAATCCAATCAGCAGTTTTTCGGGTGGATGGCGGGTTCGACTAAACCTGGCTGCCGCTCTGATGTGTCCATCTGATCTGTTGATGTTGGATGAACCTACAAACCACCTGGATCTGGAAGCGACGGTATGGCTTGAACAATGGTTGCAGCGCTACCAGGGAACACTACTCATGATCTCTCACGATCGCGAGTTTCTCGATTCAGTTATCAGTCATGTCATCAACTTCGAAGGTAGCAGGCTGGTTTCCTATACCGGTAACTACAGTGCCTACGAAAAGCTGCGGGCCGAACGCATGGCACAGCAGCAGGCCATGATCGCCAAGCAACAGAAACGCCGGGAGGAAATCGAAGCTTTCGTTCGGCGCTTTCGTTATAAGGAGAGCAAGGCGAAACAAGCACAAAGCAGACTGAAAGAATTAAATCGCATGGAAGAGATTGCCCCGGCCCATGCTGACTCTCCTTTCAGTTTCCACTTTCCTGAATTGGATCAACTCCCCGCATTCCTGATGCAGATTGAAAAGCTCGCTATCGGATTCGCTTTTCCATTGGTGGAAAATATCAAACTGGGTATCAGAGCAGACACACGCATTGGTCTATTGGGCTTTAATGGCAGCGGTAAATCGACTCTCCTGAAAGTTCTGGCAGAACAGTTAGCGCCGCTGGCTGGAGATATTACTCGCGCGAAGAAACTAAAAATTGGTTATTACGCTCAACACCAGGTGGATGAGCTTGATCAACAATCCACACCATTCGAATTGATTCAAAAGTTGGACCCTAAGGCAAGTGCCCAGGATGTACGTAACTTTCTTGGTGGCTTCAATTTCAGAGGCGAACGTATTGATGAGAAGATCGAAATTTTCTCCGGTGGGGAGAAGGCCCGCCTTGCTCTGGCTAAGGTAGTTAAAGGAAAACCCAATCTATTGTTAATGGACGAACCCACCAACCATCTCGATCTGGAAATGGTCCATGCCTTAACAGTTGCTCTTCAGGAGTACCAGGGCGCGCTGATCATCGTTTCCCATGACAGACACTTATTGGGAAACACCGTAGATGAATTTTATTCCATCCACAAAGGTGTATTCGCTGAATTCAAAGGCGATCTGAAAGACTATGAAAAGTGGTTGAGCAAACAGGAATCAACTGACTCCACCAGGTCTGATAGCTCCAGCACCGACAAACTGGATAAGAAGCAGCAGCGCCAGGAAGCAGCGGCAAAGCGAGAGGCACAAGCGCCTTTACGAAAACGAGAGAAGCAGCTGGAAAGAGAGATTGACAAACTTAATGCGGAACTTAACCGAATAGAAGAATCACTTGCCGACAGCGCTCTCTACGAGGATTCCAATAAAGCGAAACTAACAGATGCTCTGCAAAGGCAGGGTGATTTAAAGTCTCAACTCGCCACAAAAGAAGAAGCCTGGATGGAGGTATTGGAGCAACTGTCCGAATAGGCATCAGATCAGTTACTCCAACGAGTGTTTAAACTCAGGCCCTCACTGTTTTCTAACCGGAAACTCAACCCGTGTCAGCAATTCTTCTGGCAGAACTCGTTGTGGATCATTCTCATATACTTCCCGGGGTGAACCGACGATTTCATATCCATTCTCGTATATCCACGCCGGCAGCTTCTGATAGACAGGGCTTACCTTTTCATAGGGCCCTTTATGGATGGTGCTGGCCATCAGCCCGCCATTCAGCTCATGACTGACTACTTCCCCAATTTCGGTAAATTTATCGGACACCGGGACGCAGATTTCCACGTCGCCTTCTGATTCTTCATCGATTACATCGTGATAAACCAACATCGGTACACCCAGAGGCTGCAACGTTCCCTCGGCAATCAGCTTACCGAGTTTTCCGAAACCCGCGGCTATGTCCTGCTTGATGTTATTCAAATCTGTGGTGAAGCGGACACCAGCAACATGCTGTGGCGGCACTTCATTTACATTTACTTCTAGCGGCATGGAATGCTCCTCCTCTTGAATGATGGATTCGAGATGAGTCAGCATCTTTGATTGATTGGCGATTAGATTTTCCAGATGTAACCTGTGACTGGATAGCTGCTCCAGTTTCGCCCCGCTATCTTCTGCTTCCAGAACGCCTTTTATCATTCCCAGCGGCATGCCGACACTGCGCAAAATTTTGATCAGGCGAGCATCGACTGACTGAGCCAGTTTGTAATAACGATACCCAGTTGCCTCATCAACGTAAGTCGGTTTCAGAATATCTTTGGCGTCATACAGTCTTAGCGCTTTGATTGACAGGCGCGTGTAGTCTGAGAACTGACCAATAGATAGCAGGCGTTGTCTTTCCGTTTCTTTACTCATCTCAAAATCAAGTTTCAAGTCTCCCCCAGGAGGAGAGTCAAGCAGCGATGGGACCATTTCCGAAAATACCGTGGTTTGCCCGCCGCGGCCAGCTCCAGGAAACTGAACATTTCCTAAAATCTATTTTCCTGCTTTATCACTGCACTGCCTTTCGGCATAATCGGGCGCTTCGTTTACCACCCATCCCAAGGAAAGGGTCTGCATGTTTTTCAAGAATATCCGCCTGTTTTGCCTCACTGAAGAATTTACCTATAGCCAGGAGGAACTGGAAACCCAGCTCTCAGAGCAACTCTTCACTCCCTGCAACAACTATGAAAAGTCCAGTCTGGGCTGGATCAGCCCGCTAGCCTATACAGCGCCGGCCGAAGGCGAAGAAGATGAAGCCCCACTACTCACTCACGTGGTTGGTGACTACATCATGGTGTGCGCCCAAAAGCAGGATCGTCTGCTTCCCGCCACTGTCGTTCGCCAGGAGATTGAAGAAAAAGTTGCAGAAATAGAGCAACGGCAGGCACGCAAGGTGTACCGCAAGGAAAAACGCGAAATCCAGGACGATGTTTATGCGACCCTTTTACCAAGGGCTTTCACCAAGAATCAGCAGACCTTTGCCTACATTTCAGTAAAGGACAAGCTGTTGGTGGTGGATAGCGCCAGCGCTCCCAGAGCCGAAGAAGTGGTCAATCTTCTGCGGGACACGCTTGAATCATTCCCTGTGGGGCTCCCTGAATCCCGAACAGCGCCAGGGGATGTCATGACACGATGGTTGCGGGACAGAAAACTTAGCGAGAACTTCAGCTTGCAGGAAGATGTTGTGCTACACAACCCACTGGATAGCAGCAACGTGGTCCGCTGTGCCAGTCAGGATCTGGGTGGTGATGAAATTGCCGCTCATCTGGATGCCGGCAAACGGGTCGTAAGTCTCGGCGTATCATGGAATAACGTCATTCACTGTATTGTGACCGAGGATCTTTCAGTCAAGCGCCTGCAATTTGAGTCTATTGAAGAGGACACAGAAGGCATGGAAGACGCGACTCCTGCACAAAAGTTCGATCAGGATTTCGCCTTGATGACCCTCGAGCTCAGCGGCTTCTTCAAATCACTGTTTGCAGTCTTCGGCGGACTTGAAACGCCCAGGCCCATGGGTCGCAAAGACAGGGATGAAGATTAAAGGCGAGATTCCACCACTGGCACCGACTGTGCTAGTTTCGCCTATAGTTATTCTATCTTCTTTATTTGTCGTTCAATTCGAATAGTGGGAATCTTGCGGAACTTCAATAGCAACTCGCACGGCCCAGGATTGATAAAATGGTCAGGCATCATTCTTCTGGTCGCCATTGAATCTGCCTTTGGCCAGACTCGCCTTGGCACGGTAATACCCAACACAAACTCAGCCCTCCCCGATTCCTATAATTTTCTTGAATATGTGTTCCCAGAGCCCAATGATCAGGGCGTCTGCAGTGGGGCGAACAACGACAGCGCTGAGCTTCAGGATATTTTCTTTGCCCAGACTCATCGTCACAACATAGATCACCCTTTTCATTTTCTGATCGGTTTTCGTCCGGCACTGTTCCAGGTTGCGGTAGGCGGTGGAGGTCAGGCGCCGGATGTTAGCGTAGAAGGATTCATGAATGGCGAGTCCCTGGGAGTACTTTGTCTCAATGGGCCGAGCACCCTACCTGACTCTGTCGATCTATCTGTTCCAAATTTCGAAGATTATTTTTCTGTCACCTTGCCCAAGGCGTGGATTCAGCCTGGTCTCTCTCTGACACTTAATGTAGGGAATAAAGTTCAGGAACTCAGTGGTGAGCGTTTAAAGGTAGGTCCTTACACTGAGATGAACCTCGTCATGGTGGAATTGGATCTTTTGGATTACAACACCCAGGCTCACTACACACCAATCATTGAAAACTTTCTCCAGGAAACCGCGTCCGCTTTTCCTTTTAGTGTTATTCGCTACGGAACTTTTCCAGAGCGAATTCCCTTTCCGGAAATAGTCGCGTCCAACGATACTGAGCAATTGGTGCGCCTTCAATCCAGACAGGAGATGTTCGACAATGGAATCTTCAGTGATGGCTACATCAACTCTGTTGCATTGAATTTTGTTGCTCCAATTCAACAAGCAACAGGAGACTATCTGTCCACAATCTATTTCGGTAATACCCTTAATCTTGCACCAGGGGGCTGGGGTGGTGACCGCAACTTCGTCAGTTTCGACTTTGACGATGTTTATGTTCATGAACTCGGCCATGCATTAAGCCTCCCTCACTGGGGGGAGGGCCCTTACCAGAATTCAGCACCGGAGCCCTGGGAATTTCGCTATCCCTACGGTGGTGAATTCAACGATGGTGGTGGCCGTGGCGAGTCCTGGAATTTTATTCAGGATATTTATGAGTTCGTCGATCCGATTTGCCAACTGGTTGGCAGGGGCATTGTTGGCAATGAAACGTCAGATGCCATGCAACGAAACAATCACTGTCTGGAAAGCCGCTCAGATTCATCGGGACCCTGGGATGGCTTTGGAGATTTCTCCACTCTTGCCATGCATCATTTTCAGATAGGAGGTGATGTTACGGCGGGGGAAGTGTGGTATCGGGGCGCCGTCTCCAATTATCAATTGCCAGAGCAAGATGGATTTCCTGTTGTATCTCTTGAGAACGGTGAGCGAATTTATACACGTGATCCCCTGCAACCAATTGAACCACATACAGATGAAAGAGTTCGGGTACCAGGAACTGAGTTATTAAACCAGGAAGTGTATCTAGTCTATGGTACGGCGCACCCCACTCAGGATCAGGCCAATATAGTTTATGCGCCAGTTAAATTTAATGGCACTTTATCTCCTCTGATTGACCCCACCGATCCGGCAACAATGGAAGCTGTGAAGACGGAAGACATCTATGTAGATCTGCTGCTTGACCCCAGGGACATAACTTTAAAACTGACTTACGCCGATGATTCGGTCATGCATGCGGTTGTGCACTGGGGATCTTACGCGCGACAGGATGAATACCCTGACGATTATTTCAATATCTGGCGCTATGACCTTTATAACTTTGCTCTTGTCGTGCCGGGTGACAAAGAACTGATATCAGTGGAAGCATATGATCGCCCATTTGTCTCAAGTTATTGGGATCGAATCGGCAACGTGCGGGACCCCGAGCAGAATATCACTGCTGAAAACTTTATGGACTCGGCTAAGCTACTGGCAAGTTACAACGTTGACGCCGAAAAACAGATTGGCAGCAACTCAATAGGGAACCGGGTCTGGTATGACCTCAATGGCAATGGGCTGGATGACGCCGGGGAACCTGGTGTAGCCGGTATCACTCTGCTATTGCTTGAGGACACCAATAACGATGGTATTCCAGATGATCTGGCTGCCGAAGGTTTCACCACCACCGATACCAATGGCTATTATCTTTATGGCGGACTGACTCCCGGCAACTACGCAGTTGCTATTGCTGCCTTTGCTAATTGGGACGCCGGACAACCACTCCACGGCATGACTTATACCGGGAACCAGGTAGGTGACCCCAACAATGATGTTAACGGAGACAACAATGCGTGCTTCACCAATGTGTTCAATCTGGAACCCGGTGCCTCTGCCTGCGATACCAACCCGGAGAACATCGACTACTCATCGGGGATCATAACAGTTACCGCCGATGGCGAACCCTTGCTTGATGGCGATCGTGAAGACAGTCACTTCGACTACGATCCATCAGGCAACATGACCATAGACTTTGGTTTGACCTACGGGGACAACCGGGCGTTCTACACGGGAGGCGTTCTGGTAATTCCTTCGGCGCGGGTTGATGGCGTGACTTACTATGTCGAAATGGAGCTGCAAGACCTGGCAACAGGTCAATTCAAGTTGCGCTCGGCTCAGGTGGTCAGTAGTAACGAGACCGGTACAGCGGTATTCGCCAACAACAAACTCACTGTACCCAGCGTGACTGTGAGCGGAACAGACTACCAGCTTGAGCTAACGCTAGAGGACGCCGAAGCCCTGACCTTTACAGTAACCAGCTATCAATAATGTTGGTAATTAGTCGGCTCGGGTCATGGACCAGGGGGCAGTAGTTCCCATAGCAGCAGCAATGCCACTCACGGAATTCCCTTCAACTGTAGCTTCCATCACATAGGTCATAGTCATCGCCCCTTCACGAGTAATGCTGAATGACAGCTTATCGCCCTCGACCTTACCTTCCATAATTTCCAGCACACGACCATCACCCAGATCGAAACCACCTGTCAGTGTATCTCCATCTGTATCCAGACTGACCTTGGCACTTACCTGCCCAAACGGGCTGGCCATTGAGAAATCCCAATCCCCTTCCACGTGATCATCAGCAAAGCTGGTGGAAGAGAACAATACAAGTGTTGAGAATGCTAATAGTGAACGGAACATGGAATTACCCTCTTGTTCTTCTCTGAATTCAGGCTCATTGGACTAACTTACGCCTGAATCGATACCGTGGATCAAATTGTCTGGATCGGACATGGAGAATCAGAGTCCAACTTCCCGTAGACTCTGGCCTATGGACAAATTTCCCAAACTAAATCCAGAACGCGCCTGGGCACTAACCACTCAATGTCCTGCTTATCAGGCTACACCACTGACTGAAATTGATTCACCGATGGGTGCGAAGCTGTTGATAAAGGATGAAACCAATCGCTTTGGTCTTGGCTCCTTTAAAGCTCTGGGAGGCATCTATGCCATAGCGGTATTTTTGCTCGAGGAATGGCAACGGCAGCGGGGTAATTCACTCCCGGCAGACAGACTGTTCGAGCAAGAACTTCAACACTGGAGCGAGCAGTTTGTCTTTGTCTGCGCCAGTGCCGGTAATCATGGCATGGCGGTGGCGAAAGGTTCCCAGCTGTTTAATGCAAGAAGTCGAATCTACCTGTCTGAAACTGTGCCGGAATCATTTGCGGAAAATCTTCGAGCACTGAATGCTGAGGTTATTCGGTCTGGTGCAACCTATGAAGACAGCATGAGGGCTGCCGGTGATTACTGCAACGATGGTGACGAAAAGAAAATCCTGCTCGCTGATAGTTCCTGGCCTGGCTATACAGCAATGCCTGGTCTGGTGATGGAAGGCTACACGGTGATGGCGGAAGAAATGCGGCAGGAGTTCGCGGCTACTAACAACTGGCCCAGCTATGTGCTATTGCAAGCAGGCGTTGGTGGCCTGGCTGCTGCCATTGCCTATCACATTCGCAAGTCATGGCAAGTACAACCGAAGATTATCGTGGTAGAACCTGATGCTGCGCCTTGCCTGAAGGAAAGCATGAAACAAGGAGAGCTGACGACTGTTGCAGGGCCAGTTTCAACTATGGGAAGGCTGGATTGCAAGGAAGCTTCGATGTTGGCATTCGATATTCTTCGTCAGTATGGGGACCAGTTTGTTTGTGTCAGTGAAAATGATGCATCAATCGCCGTAGATTTTCTCCAAAGTCAGAACATCGTCACCACTGAATCTGGCGCGGCTGGTGTCGCCTCTGTTCTTTCTCCAACTGCGTCTGACTTATCAGTTCCAGAAGATGCAGTTTGCCTGGCGATCGTATCGGAAGGTCAGGTGTGACTATCCACATCATTTCCCCGATGTCAGAGAACTTCAACTCTTGTTCCGCGAAGCGATTGCCCATATCCTGATTCAAATAAAATACAAAGCAGATCGAAAGGCGCATGCCCGATGAATAAGATGAATACTAAGATGAGCTATGCCAGCGGTACCGCTGACAAACCACTGCTCGGTCTACCTATTCCCCAATTGTTTGACGAAATCGTGTCACGCTTTGCCGAGCGCGAGGCAGTTGTCAGTATTCATCAGAATCGACGCCTGACCTATCAACAGTTGGCGGAGCGAGTTGATGAACTAGCCTGTGCTTTTATCGCCGCTGGATTTTCCAAAGGAGATCGCGTTGGCATCTGGTCTCCTAATAATGTGGAATGGTTGCTCACCCAATACGCCACCGCCAAAGCCGGAGTAATTCTAGTCACTATCAACCCTTCGTATCGTGTCCATGAACTGGCCTATGTATTGGAGCAATCGGGCTGTAAGGGCCTGGTATTGCAGAACGAATTCAAGACATCGAATTACGAATCCATGATTACCGAGCTCTGTCCTGAGTTGGATTCCAGTAATGCCGGTGAACTGGTCAGTGCAAAATTCTCAAACCTCAGTCACGTTATTTCCATGACTTCATCGAAGAAACCCGGTATCTATAACTGGGCTGACTTCCTTGCCCTGGGAAATCAGGTTAACGAAGAGAACCTTAAAGTACGTCAGTCAGACCAGGACATGGACGACGCCATCAACATTCAATATACAAGCGGCACCACCGGATTTCCTAAAGGTGCCACGCTTTCTCATCACAATATTCTGAATAACGGATATTTCGTGGCTGCCACCATGAATTTCACCGAAGCGGATCGGCTTGTGGTCCCGGTACCGCTCTATCATTGCTTTGGCATGGTGATGGGAAATCTTGGTTGTTTGACTCATGGTGCCTGTGCCATCTACCCAAGTGAGGGATTTGAGCCGGAAGCAGTGCTGCAAGCTGTGCAGCAGGAAAACGCCACTGCATTGTTTGGTGTACCAACAATGTTCATCGCCGAGTTGGCATTGGCCAATTTTTCCGACTACGACCTTCGCAGTTTACGCACCGGCATCATGGCTGGGGCCCCCTGCCCGGTGGAAACCATGAAACAAGTGAACGAATTGATGCACATGACCGAGGTGGAAATTGCCTATGGCATGACAGAGACCAGCCCGGTGAGTTTTCAGACCCGAGTGGATTCACCCTTAGATAAAAGAGTAAGTACCGTGGGGCGAGTCCATCCCCATGTTGAGGTCAAAATTATCGACCCGGATACAGATAGCCTGTGCCCCGTTGGTTCAATGGGTGAATTATGCACGAGAGGCTATTCTGTCATGCTGGGCTACTGGGAAAATCCTTCAGCCACTGCCACCGCCATCGACAAAGACGGTTGGATGCACACAGGTGATACTGCGATCATGGATGAAGATGGCTACGTGAACATAGTTGGCCGAATCAAGGACATGATAGTCCGTGGCGGTGAGAATGTTTATCCGAGAGAGATAGAAGAATATCTGATGAGCCATGATGCAATTGAAGCTGTGCAGGTAACAGGTGTTCCCGATCCAAAATATGGTGAGGAAATTATTGCCTGGGTTAGCCTGAAGAAAGATACAGCGCTTAGTGAAGACGAAATAAAGGCTTACTGCAAAGACAAGATTGCCCATTTTAAAGTGCCACGCTACATAAAATTCTGCGACGACTTTCCCATGACTGTTACAGGTAAAGTACAGAAATTTAAGATGCGGGAAACCAGTATTAAGGAGCTGGGGCTGGAGGAATTGGAAACCGCCTAGGCACCGCTTCATTGTTACTATATTACTTCATCTCCGGGTTCTGTTGTTTCTCGATGATTACAATAAATTATGTTTATACTGCCCTATCTCATACACAATAGAGTGCTTACCATGATCCGATCAGCACCACTTCTTGTTGTTGCCATGCTTGCTGCGTGTTCTGACCAGTCAACAACGACCACATCAGAGCCAACTACTTCAGCCACTGCTGCACCTGCTGTTGGCACAGCCATTACCAATGTTACTGTTATCGACGCCCTGGACGGCCAAAGGGATAATCAAACTGTGATATTCGACGGCGATGAAATTATCGCCGTACAAGACGCTGATGAAGATTTTGCCGCCGTTGAAACAATCGACGGTAGCGGACAATACCTGATTCCGGGTCTCTGGGATTTTCATGTGCATCTCACCTATGACGACCGACTGACAGCTGCCATGCCAGAATTGTTTCTGTCCTGGGGAATCACCAGTGTTCGTGACACGGGTGGTCTTATGCATGAGATTCTTCCTGTCGTTGAGTCGATGCGCGCCGATGATGCAATAGCGCCACGTGTCTTTTTCGCGGGCCCACTATTGGATGGTCGATTTGTGGTTTACGATGGCGACGGTCGCCCGGAAATAGGTGTTTCAGTACCAACCCGGGAAGCAGCAAGACAGCAGGTGACACAGATGAAAGAGCTTGGTGTAGATTTCATTAAGGTTTATGAAATGGTTACCCCTGATGTCTTCGATGCCCTCATTGAAGTAGCCAACGAACTGGACCTGCCGATCGATTCCCATGTTCCACTGTCAATGCGCGCCAGAGTGGCCGGGGCAGAAGTGAGTTCAATTGAACACCTGCGGAACATCGAATTGGATTGCACCGACCGCGCTGAAGAATTTTTAACCAGACGACTGGAACTATTGGAGAACATCGAAGGTTTTGCCGGCGCTCGCTTGAGATCATCCCTGCATTCCATGCAACGTATCCCGGCCATTGAAGCTTATGATGAAGCTGAATGTGATGCTGTGATCGCAGCACTGAACGGTACTGTCATGGTGCCAACACTTCGCCTCAATTCTTTCATGCTCGCTCCACCCTGGGAAAGAGACGACTGGGAAGAGGCGCTTTCACGACTACCCGCCGACGTGGAAGAAGATTGGACGGTGCAGACTGAAAGACGTCGGCCTGCACCAACAGGCGATTCCACTTTTGCAGATTGGAGCATGTTCCTTACAGAAAGAATGCACAGTACTGGAGTGCCATTCGGTGCGGGCACAGATGTCCCAATCAATCTCTCTGTCCCTGGCTACAGCCTTCATTCCGAACTGGATATGTTGGTACGGGCCGGATTAACACCACTGGAGGCTCTGGAAGCAGCCACGCTGGTACCCGCTCAATATTTCGGACTCGAAGGTGAAATGGGTGCTATCGAAGTAGGCCAGGTTGCAGACCTGGTACTGCTCGATGCGAACCCTTTAGACGATATTAATAACACCAAGGCAATCAGTCATGTATTCAGCGCTGGCGAACTGGTTGCTGAATTCTAGTGGTAGATATCTAACTTGAGCAATGTATAGAGTGTATAGCAAGCACCACCCTACTTTGTTTGCTATACACATCGCAGTATAAAGACTAAGGATACTGCGCAAACCAGGCGAGAATGTTTTCGACCTTCCCTATCAGTCGTGACGGTCGGCCTGCAATACCATGGGGTGATCCGGGAACCCGCACCATCACAACATCAACACCCTGTATCTTCAATGCCTGATACATCTGTTCTGTTTCAGAAATTGGTGTACGTCTGTCAGCTTCACCGGTAATCAGAATTGTCGGTGTAGTCATATTACCCACTAACGAGAGTGGGGATCGCTGCCAGTATTCGTCAAGATTTTCCCAGGGCAGGCCGGCAAACTGATTAGCTATCTGACCAATTCCACTATCCGCGGTTAGCACTTTCGACACCCAGTTCACAACTGGCTTGGCCACAGCCGCCGCCTTGAAGCGGTCTGTAAGCCCAATGGCATAGGCAGCGGCAATCCCGCCCGCCGAGCCACCGGTGATATAGAGTCGATCGGGGTCGGCAATGCCCTGTTCGATCAAGGCATCAATGCCAGACATATGGTCAGCGAAGTCGTATTCTGATGAATACTTGTTCTGCAATAACAGAGCAAAGCGTTCACCGTAACTGGTGCTGCCACGGTGATTATTGAAGAACACCACATAACCTGCTTCCGCCATGCGCTGCATCTCAGCAGAAAAGTGCGGACCATAAGCAGAATGCGGACCGCCGTGAATTTCCAGTATCAAAGGATAGGCTTTACCTGGTTCATAGTCTGGTGGCGTGAGATACCAGCCCTGTATTTCTTCGCCGTCGATTGAAGAGTTGTAGATTATTTCCTGAACCTGCCCCAGTGTCTTGTGTCCAAGCAAATCTTCATTGAGTTGAGTGAGTTGGGTTTCACTTCGACTTTCCACCAATACCAGATCTGCAGGTCGGGTGTCTGAACCTTTAGTAACCACTAGAGTTCCATCAACAGCGTCATAGGATCCGCTGGTATAGGGCCTGCCCAGAGATTCGCCACCCAGACCAGTAGCCAACGTTCGGTGCCCGCCATCAAGACTAACCCGGGCTACTTCAGTCACACCCCGGTTTGTGATCTGATAGATCAAGGCATCGTTATCGTCCCACACCCAGTTTGATAGTGAATTGTCTATGTTGGCTGACAGATTTCGATCATCCGTTCCATCAATTGCCATTACATGTAGATAACGATTGCGATAAGCGAGCTTTTCGTTGTCTGTCCTTCCGTAGGCAATGAGTCTTCCATTGGGAGAAATCACCGGCGCTGTTTCCACTCCCGGCGCATCGGTAATCTGCCTTAACTCACCATCAAGGTTAATGCCGAATACATCAGACTCCCGGGTCTGCAGTGCCCAGTTTTCATTTCTATTGGCAGAGAAGAGAATCTCATTGCTATCAGGTGTCCAGCTTAAGCTGCTGCGATGATTGAAGTTTCCATCCGTGAGTTGACGCGGTGTACCACCTTCCGCTGGTACAACAAATATATGGGAATAAGCTGGCTCGAGGATTCCACTACCATCAGCCTGATAGCGCGTTTCTGTGATGTACCTGAATGCAGGTGACCATTCTGCTCCTTCTGGTTTTGCAGGCATGGAAATAGAAAACGGTTTGGCATCAAATTCAACATTCATAGTAAAAGCGATCTTCGTCCCGTCCGGAGACCAACTGATATTACCTGCAGATTTTTGAATATTGGTTACCCGTACCGTCTGGCCAGTATCCATCCAACGCACATAGAGTTGTGAGCCCCTGTCCTCATTGGATACATAGGCAAGACGGGAACCATCAGGGGACCAGCGCGGCGACGAGTAGTTCGAGGTGCTGGACAATAATGGCCGATGATCCGAGCCATCCGCATTCATAATCCAGATATTGGATTTGGTGCGGTCAGTCATAATGTCGTTACTGCGCCGCACATAGGCTATAGTTTCACTGTCTGGTGATATCTGGGGATCCGTGGCGTACTCCAGCTCAAACACATCCTCGGCATTGAATCTGTCCTGACCATCAGCGCTGGCAACCAGCGGCAGTACCGTCAATAGCATTAAAAACCATCGGGATAATGACAATAATCTCATAAGACTTATCTCAACATAATACAAATTAAAGTGTGACCTGGCCCTTTTACAACTACTAACGGGTGGCCGGCACTGCATCCAACAACATGGGAATCATTTCACCCAGGGCGGCGCCACCTGCGGACGCACCTGTATATTTTCCGATTCGTACAATCACCAGGTCATGACTTGGAATAATGGTGGTGGATTGTCCTCCTGCTCCCCGCATGGAAAAACTTGGTGGAATGCCATCATCCCCTACTTCATTATCAACCCAGAAGAATGCGCCGCCATAAACTGGCCGACCATCGGTGATCCAGGCTGGCGCTGTGGTACTGGCATACTCCACGTAGCCTTCAGGTAATAACCTTTCGCCGTTCCAGACACCATCCTGCAAATACAGATTCCCCAGCTTTGCCCAGTCCCGTGCTGACATGAATGCCAGGCCCTGACCCAGAAAATTACCATAGGTATCTGTTTCGATCAGCGCTGTGCGAATACCCAGCTTGTCGAACAGGTTACGTTGCGGAAAACTGTGATAATCCTCACCCCGCCCTTCCACTGCAAGACGAATCAGGTAACTGGTCAGGACCGGATCAGTATTGCGATAACGACCTATAGTGTTGGGTGGATATTCCGCTGGTCGGGTAGCCGCATAGTGATATTGATTCACACCACCGGTATAGAGATAAAAGTGATCAGCGTAGGTGCTGGTATCGAAGTCGGGGTCGGAGGGTGCATTGATCATAATGCCACTGGACATACGCATGATATCGCCAATGCGAATTGCCTGCCGCGGATCATCAGGGTCTTCCTGCCATTCCGGTACTGGCGCATTTTGCCAGAGCTCATACTCACCCTGCTGAATTAATACACCCATTAACGTGCCTGTCAGGCTCTTGGTCATGGACCAACTTTCCAATGGGGTATGGATGTCTACTTCCTCGCTGTAACGTTCGCCCAGCACTTCCCCTCTATAGGTGACTACTAACCCTAAAGTGCGGGCATCATCGGATCCAAAACCCGTGTCCAGTGCCCGCTGTACCATTTCGATGTCCACCCCCTGAGGAATGCTGTCATCGATCACATCACCAAAAGGCCACTCGGTTGAATAGGACGGAGGCAGGATTGCTTCAACAGTGGAAGGGGTAAATTCGATATCGCTCTCTCCCAGAGAATGCGCAATACACCCCTGATTGTCATAACGGCGGGCTGTCCGAATAACACCATCAGGAAGGACGAGACTGACTTCCTGCCGCACCCGATCCACACGGATGTTTTCAACATAATCACGCTGGTCAAAAGGGGAAATGAATCCGCCCACATTGGCAGCGGCATCCTCAGGGTCCAGACCAGTCACGAAAACAGCAGAACACAGTATCTTTGCAAACCCCGCGGTATAGTGATGCCGCGCCTCACCCGGTGGAGGAATATAAGGATTATCCAGGCGAAAATAGTCAGCCCTGGCATTGATGCTGTCCGGAGTGCCGTCGCTGACGGGAGCCTGGGCGAAGCTGAGTGTGGAGGCAATCAATAATGCCGAAGAGGTTAATAAGTTGATTAGCAGAGAGTTCTTTCGTTTCATTTTTATTCTCCTGCGCGTAGCCAGTGACAGATGACTCGAACAGAAGAGAATAAAAGGAGTTGATAAGAAAATACAGGCTTGTCAGCTGGATTCCCGCTCCCAGAGCTGGCGCGTCATCACACCAGTGGCGTTCTCGATGGCTTCCATAGCATCAAGTATCAGATCTTCACGCCATTTCTGACCGATCAGTTGCACACCCGATGGCATGCCCTCCACCAGATCCACCGGAACATTTCCGGCAGGCATGCCGATGTAGTTCACACCATAGCTATAGATAGAAGAACGCCATATATCTTCCACCCCTTCGAATGTCTCATCATAATCGTAGGTGTAGGCTGGCCGCATCAGGTAGGGAGTTAGCACCAGAGGATATTCAGTCAGCAACAGATTCCATTCTCTTACCAGACGAGTGCGTTCTGCGACTCCGAACAGATAACCGTCCCCATCAACCATCTGTTCCAACTTATAATAGTCATCAAATATTTGCGTGATCATTGCACTGCCATGCTCCCTGAAAATAGGATCCATGGTTTTCTTCATCTCAAAGTTTTCAACTTCAAGCCATGCTTTGGCAGCATCGGCAATAGACGGCGTTTCAATTTCCTCTACCTGATAACCTGCCGTTTGTAGAATGGAAGCCGCACGATCCAGATTGCTAACTATTCCTTCATGGATGGGGTAGCCGTGTGCTTCACGACAGTAGCCGATTTTCGGTAGTTCGCGGTCATCACGCTTGAACGGCATCGGGACATGCCATGGGTCACGGGGATCATGTGTCATCAATACTTCAGTACCTAACCTGACGTCTTTCACTTCCCGACAAATCACCCCTTGCACCGACATCAATTGCGCCAGTAGTCCCCGTTCGACTTTTGCTGATGGATTGTAGGCTGGCACCCGACCGAGCCCCGGTTTAACTGTACTAAGACCGCAGGCGGTAGCCGGATATCGAAGAGAACCGGCAATATCATTACCGTGGTGTATCGCTCCGAAACCTGCCGCACAGGCAGATGCTGCACCCCCGGAAGATCCACCCGGGGACATTTCCAGATTCCAGGGATTGCGCGTTAAACCATGAAGAGGATTGTCTGTGGTCAGACGCATGGACATTTCGGGAGTATTGGTTCGGCCAATAATCACTGCGCCCGCATTTATCAGGTTTTGAACAATTGGCGCATTTCCAGGTGCAATGACATCTTTGAATGCCACCATGCCATTGGTGGTGGCACGCCCCTGGGTGTCCACATTAACTTTTACGGTGACCGGAACGCCGTGTAGAGGACCGAGTTCTTCACCGTCACGAACAGCGGCATCAGCTCTTTCTGCTGTTTCGCGAGCGCGCTCTTCCAACGGGTCAACGATAGCGTTAAGTTCAGGATTCTTCTCCGCAACTCGCTGCAGAACCGAATCAAGCACTGAGGTTGCCGAAAATTTCTTATCGCGAATTCCTGCTGCCTGATCGACAGCGCTCAGTTGCCACAATGGTGTCATGGAAGGCCTCTCAATTGATGTTCCGGGTTTAACATGGCTTGTTCCCCGGAGTACCAGAGCATAATTGGGAGGGGCTGAAAAATACAGCAGGTATATTGACTCGCCTAGTTCAAGCGGGTGACACCATCACTGAAAGCTTCAAAAATCAGCGCATCGGCATCACGCAGGAACAGGCGCAATTGATAGCTACTCTCTTCGCAGCTAAGACCAATATTCGAGAGTGTTAATTCATTCAACAGGCTGTCATAAAAGCCAGTCTCTTCATTTTCCACTGCCAGATTGAACTTGATATCCCGCGCCTGAAACTGAACTGGTGACTGGCTGATAAGATGGAGATCGGCAAAAACCTGGAATGAGTTATCGATGCTTAGTAACAGAGGTAAAAATTCATCTTCACACGAATACTGCCGCGTTGATGCATCGGTTCGCAAGCCAGTCAATTCCGCCAGATCAAGATTGAAGCCGGGTGTTTGTTCCAGAAAACTGGAGTCCTCTGCATAGAGCACAAAGTAACCTGCCAGTACTTCGCCCCCCTGCAGGCCTAACTGATTGTAATTTATCTCGGCAATTCCAGCGTCATGCCCACCGAATAATATGGGCTCAGAATTACCCTCGATCCCCACCCAGAGTGAGTAAGAGTTTGGCACAGGTGGCTCCCATGTGAATGTAATGCCATCGTCGGTAATAGACACAATGCTATTAATGCCACCACCACTACCAGCAACTGTTGAGTCTATGAAGGAGGTGGTTGTGCCGGGTCCGGAACCTGATTCCATGAGGGAATCTATCCAGGCATGGAATTCCTGATCAAAGCTGGTACCAATTGTCCTGACATAACTATCATAACTTGGTGGTAAACCCTGATAGCTTCCCTCTCTGAATAACCCCAGTAAAGTATCAACCTCGTCCCGCTTTTCTTCGAACAGGAAACGAACGGCAAGATAACTCCATCGGTAAAGTGTATCTATATCGTCGTTATAGTCTGTGCCGAGGACTTCACTGAATTGCAGCGTTTTGCTTCTGCCCGCGACTACTGCCTCATCATTCGTAGACTGCTTTGACACATACTCGGCCAAACCTTCAACCCACCAAACAATGCCGGCATCAAGAATGTCGCTGAAATCTCCTACGGTATTGAAGTGGCCATCAAGGTAGTGCACATACTCATGTTTGAGATTTCGCACACCCGCGTTCACATCAGGATCGTTACTGTCTTCTTCATAAGCGAAATACCTGGCCTGGTTGGTCGAGACACTGGGATCCCCCTCAATATAGATTCCGCCGTTATTGGTATCGATGCCGTAGATCAACCCGGCATAGAGTGCGTAGTCCCCTACTGAATCGAAGACTACGATTTCCAAAGTATCATTGAAGTCATTCACCAAAGGCTGCCTGTCGGTTTCCAGCAAATTGTGAAACAAATTGGCTTCCGCAATAAGCAGTTCGCATATTTCATCTCGCTGGGCGGATTCCAGATCCTGATAGCGAATCAGTAAAGAATCTTCACATTCGAAAGTCTGACCCAGGATTTGGGACTCAAGATCGGTGGAGAGATTGCAGATGTCATAGTCGGCGCAATTATCTCCATCGTAAAAAAGCACCTGGTTTGCGGTAGTTATGTAAAGCCCGGCGCCTGGCCCAACGAAATCATAGCTGGTCAGTATGGAAGTAACGTAGTTCCTGGCCAGTGCGGCATTGCTCGCGCCGTCCTGAAGGAATCGGGCAATCTCGCCACCCGCATTGTTCCAGATGTAGGCATACTCGGTACCATCCAGATATCCATGGCGTTCAATAAAATTGTTGAGCGCATTTAGCACGGTCGGATCATCTTCTGTTGCAACAAGATATCTTTGCAGGTCGTAATCGCGAACACGAAACAGACCGCTGTATACATTGTTAACTGATACAACCATCTGAAAATGGTTCGTATACCTTTCGTCGAAACTGTTTAACAGGGCGATGAGCTGCGGCAGAAAATCAACCACCAGCTCAGCAGAGTCGATCAGTATTACAACTTCGGAAAGCACGGCGCCGTGCTCGTCACTGACATTGGAGTAATTTGGATTGTCGATAAATTCATGGATGGCAGCTTGCACGGCGACCTGGGTAGCATCCACCAGGGAATCAAAGCCTTCTATCGCCGGTTCGTTGAACGCAACGAAATAGGCAGCGCGCAGAAAACTGACTTCATTGAGAATACCGTTTTCATTCGCGCCCTGGTAACTCGCTGCATTCTCCTGAAACCCTTGTGCGACGGAATTGATCTTGTCGATGGTAAAAATACTGGCTGCCTGCTCTCCCTCAACAGCGAATAGTTGCTGGGTGGCGCAATCACCAACCACACTTCGCAAATAGCTTTGAAGAGGAGCGCCACTCAGGGTCGCAAACTCGTTCATGTCACACACCGCCATCGCTGAGTAATCGGTGTGCAGAGTCGATTGCAGGTTGGCTATCCGGCGAGTCTTATACGCAACTGACTGAGTGACTGAGCGATTGGAAGTATCTGATCTTAAATCAGCTGTTGCGGGCGCCGGACCTTTAGT
Source organism: uncultured Pseudohongiella sp. (assembly GCA_965227685.1). Lineage (GTDB taxonomy): Bacteria > Pseudomonadota > Gammaproteobacteria > Pseudomonadales > Pseudohongiellaceae > UBA9145. The sequence goes on from CBDDGA010000002.1 coordinate 2,820,735, forward strand.
TTCTGATATTGCCAGGCCGTGATTGGAGTCAGCGAGTAGCTGAACTGGCGCGAACGCGAACAACAGGTAGCCCAGAATTGTGATTAAATCCTGTTTAACGATTTGCCAGATATGAATGTTAGGGCGTGTGTGATTGATGTTGATACGGTTCCGGAAACTCTTTGTCTGACTGCCGGATCATGCCCGCAGAACATTTGCGCTATCGATAAATGAAGGCCAGATTGTAGGGATCATTGCCTATTCCTCTGACAACGGCAGCGACCTCTCTTGCAGCAAGATCGATGATATATAGCATCCCCGTTTCTTCTGAGTAAGGCTGTGAACCAGGTCCTGCACTGACAACCGCGAATCGTCCGTCGGCGGATATGGCGCTGCCTTTTGGTCTCACTGCGCCGCCATCGGGATGTTCCAACATTATACGGGCAACTTCTGAGTTACCGTCGTCATTCAGCGCCAAAGCTACATCAACGATTGAAACACTGTCCCCGCGAAGATTAGGCACAATAATTTCCCGCCCATCTGGTGTTACCGAGGGAATAAGGGGATGAGTTTGCGTATCGGGGTTATCAGTACCTACTCGAACCCGCGCTACCTCTGACTGACCACCGTTAATGGTGGCTTCCACATCCAGGATTGCTATTGAATTTCCAGCCCGGGAAATATCCTGTCTCCCACCATGAGCCACTATAATATGACTACCATCAGGGGTGGCCGTGATGCCCCAGGCACCAGCATGACCTCCGACGCGCCTCAGCTCAGCATTGGAATCACCACGAAGTGCTGCTTCCAGATCAACAACGGATACGTCACCAGTGCCACCATTGGCCGTGAACAAATAGCGGTCACCATTGTAGGTTTTCCCCATCGCCAAACCGTTTGGATTGGGGAAACAACCAAAAGATGAATCGGGCGCCAGCACGGCCCGGTTCTGAGGTGGCCCACTGGGAGCAACATGAGGCACCGAATAGTCGTCACAGCTAAAACCGGGGTCACCCAGCGCCAACTCGAGGGTATGTCGAAGACTTCCCGTTTCACGATCGACAAAGCTGATGCGATTGCCGCCGTCCTCAGTGAGATTGTTTTCAGCGTTATTGATAACAAGAAGATCCGGTAGTAACACGGTGCCGATGGCACCAAAGCCGCCCGAGTCCATGTTTCTAAGTAACGCATTGCTGGTGCGATCATTGTCAGGATTCAATGCCTCATCAATGTCAATCACAGCAATTGATCCCCGCCCTCCATGCTGGCGAAACTCAGCATTATCGATACTGCCATGGTGATTTATCACATAGGCCGTTGCACCATCTTCACTGATTACCAGGTTGGCCGGATCACCAAGCAGGCGTCCATCAAGGTGTGGTTGCGCAACATGGTTCCGGCTGACGATGGCTCTATTGCTGTTATTGTTGGCAGGGTCCAGTGCCACACCCAGAGACACAGCATAGAGATAAGGCAAACGTCTGCCTGTGGCAAGTATGTATACATCTTCACCGACAACTTCTTGTGCGTTGACAATCAGAAACGTCATTGCACTGGCGAACAGAATTATTGATCGTATTAGTTGATGCATGGGTGAATCCAGTGATTTCGAATTGTTCGTCGAACCAGAGTCATTATGCTGTGAGAACCACCGACTCCCAACTAACATAGTCCCTGCCCTGCATGTCTGGTCTGGAACTAACCGAAGTTATTGAAACTGACTGATCTTCAGCATAGCGTTCCAGCTCTTCCACACTAACCGGAAAGTGAGTGCGTGCATTAAGCTCTTCAAGGCAAGAGCTATGACGCAAACTGATAACCAATCTTCCACCTTCCTTTGTTACAGCGCACAGATTTTCAAATGCCTGTTGCCGAACTGCCAAAGGCAGGTGCATCCAGACAGCGCTAAGTAAAACCAGATCGAATCGTTGGCCTCGCTTACGTAACCTGGCAAGTTCTGGTAATTGGTCGTTGAGCCATTGAATATTTGCATGGCTCCGACTTTCACCACTTTCACGAAACTTTGTTTCTGGTTCCACAGCAACGACTTGCCAACCCATTTCGCATAACCAGCGCGCATCCCGTCCGGTGCCCGCTCCGATATCACATGCTATCCCGGCAGGCTTCGGCAGATATTCGATCCAGTCTTTGTGAAGCAAATTCGAATCAATCTCATCGTACTTCTGTATTAAGGTCCCGGCGTTGTCAGAGTAGTAGCTCATAGGGAGAATCAGCCAGCGAAAAGCGCCTCACAACCCGTTCCCGTCAGCACACTATCAACCGCTAACTTATGTTCTGACTCGAGTTCGCTGTAGGCTTCTCTCAACCAGTTCACACAATGAGCCTGATATCTGAACGTGGTTTGCTCCCAGGGCAAACCTTCAACTGTTGTTTCAACCTTTGATTCGCCTGCCTGGGCTGCTGCATAGTTCGCCAGCATTACCGGCACGTAACTACGGCCCATTTCTACGAATAGTGGTTTCAACGTACTACGAGCATCATCAAGCGAGCGCCAATCTGACTGCTCTGATTGCACGCCGGTCAGATCTTCCATTGCAGACACCCAGGCATACACCCGGGGCGCTTCCTTAATAGTCAAAGATGATGATGTAGGATCGAATTGCGCTAATTGAGTAAGTTGACCAAAGAAAGCGAAATCTGCAGTACCCGGGCGCTTACCCATGATGAATGGATCTTGTTTAATCAGTTCACTGAGGCATCCAAGAATTCGTTGGTAGCTTTGTTCGATCACCGGTGCTGTCACATCACTGGAGCCCACCACATACAATCGATTTACCTGGCGGTCGCGAAAACTTGCCGTCTGCGCTGCCATTTCTTCATCACTGGCTGTCAGGTCTTTTGAATAGGGCAAAATTTCTGACGCCATCTTAGCGTCGGCATCAAAATGCCAGCGATAGTGAAACATCGCCTTGGTAAGCCATTCATCAGCGTAGTCTTCCAGCAGGTAGTCCAGAAATCCCAGTGCTGGATTGTCAGGAATTACAGAGTTACCCGAATACTCTTTTTCGAGTCGCCTGATAATAAAAGTAGAATCTACTTCGGCAGTCAGTTCACCACTGTCATCTGCAAAATAAAGTACCGGGAGAAGGTCGACCTTGGGTTTTGGTAAATCAGTAACAGCATCATGCCCTCCCTGGATATAGCGATAGGGGATTTGGCGATAGCGCAACACACCAAGCATCTTGCGGGTATAAGGAGAAGCCGGTACTCCTCTGATTATGATCATCCCGTGCTTACCTATGCCTTAGCTAGTTTGTGATCAATGCTCCAGGCTCCACCTCCCAGCCCCGCACACACCAAAAGCCCGGCGAAAATTCCCAGGTTCTTTACGAAGTTCTGAGTCTCGGAAGGCACTTCCCAGAAATTGTGCATCACGAGATTGATCACAATTGTGAGCCCTGCCAGGATGAAAGCAGCAAATTTCGTTTGATAGCCGACGATCATGGCAATTCCACCGAATCCCTGAATGATGATGGTAAGAATCAGGAAAAAGCTGATGGCAAACATACCCTTCTCGGCCATAGCCTCGGCTGTGCCTTCCATGTTGAAGATTTTCAGCAAGGCTCCGGGCAGAAGAAAATAGAGACCGAGGATGACGCGACCAGACGTGGCGCAAAGTAATTCAAAAGTTTTGGGCATGTTAAGTTCCAGTTGATTAAAACTGGATTCATTCTATCAGGGACTCTCTGCAATTAAACCGAGAGCGTCAGTCTGAGACATAGTGGTCCAGTCGAGAGAGTACTGACTGATTAGAAGTTTGCTGCTAAAGGCACCCGGCGACGGTGTCTGGTCAATCTATCTGAATCGTCTCGCCGGTGGTCAGGAATTGGGAAAAGCTGCTTGTCGCAGATTTTTATGTTCTCTTGCAGAAAAGCAAGTTTGGGGTGATCTGATTCCAGTGTCTGTTGAGCAATTTGAAGGCGTAGGGAGTATATTCGTTTGGCCCGATACAGTTGATCGACTCTATTGCCAGTGGGTCTGGAGTTAATCGTAAAATTTAACCAGCGAGACACTTTTCCCAGACCTTCTTCCAGTTCGGGATCTTCCAATTCGTAAATCCTGTTATACAGATACTCCACGTGTTGGTAATGATCGTCCACCGCATCCCAGTTTTTCAGCTCCATCTCACTTTCTATGATCGCTTCAACCAGGACGATCTGAGTCTCATCAAACAAACCGTGTTGAATGCGACTCACCTGCCTGGCTTGTTTGAAATAATCGATAGCCTCTTCGTGTTTTCCCTGTTCCTGCATTTCGAGACCCAGATCGATCAGCGGAGAAAATGAGTCAGCATGGAACACATTGAAGGATTTGCTTGTGATAGCGTCGGGATCGAACTCAGAGAATTCGTCTTGTTGGCTATAGCTCTGGGTGGATACGATAGACAGCAGAATGACGAATAACGAGCAAAAGCCACTCTTGCCAGGAAAGTGGCCTGGGGTCGAAAAGCTATGTCTCTCAAGAGCGGACCTTTGCACTGATTAGCCTTTTTCTTTGCCTTTTTCGGCTTGTTAGCCTTCTTCGCCTTTGCAGCTCAAGCTGTTCTTATTATGAAGACAGGATGTCAGTGCCTTAACTCTACCACTTTTTTGGGCGTTGTCACACTCTGTTACAAATTATATTTAATCTATATTTATCAAATAGTTATGTAGAATTTAAGATCTGGTCTGACCAGATTGCTAATCTACGGAGCTAATTCAACGGCGCTTAGAACACGTAACAAGATGGGCACTTCCTGGGAAATGATCTGTAATTCCGCCGAGTAGTTGCTTGTTTGACCGCCCAATTCAACTTCTAACAACGGAATTGTCAGAATGTCCGATCCGGCTTCAATCCTGGCTGGTGCAGCGGCTGCCAGTGGCACTTCAGCAGCCCCAGCAAGCGTAAATTCCAGAGAATCGCTATTACTAAGCAACAATGAAATCGAATACACCTGCTGGTCTGCGACCACCAGGAATGGAATCTTTAGCATCTGATCAGAATCAGAAAAGCTCGCATGAAGACTAGCCATCGGATATCCAAGATCCCGAAACACTGCGATATCTAATTCAGTCATATGCGCCCGACCCGAAGGCGCGGAACAACCATTCATCAGACTCTGAACGACAAGAGCTTCGCTGCCACAATCACCGAGGTGATAAAAATTTTGTGAGGCAAGCGGCAAGTTTCGGTCCACGTTAGTGATGGGCACTGGAGAGCCCAATATTGATTCGGCCTCACTGCCTTCAAACAACAGATTCACCTGGCCTTCTTCGTTTTCAGGTCTATCCCCGCTTTCGAAAGTAGTGAGGCTGTCAAAGAGAGATTTGAAATCCTGAGTGAACTCTCCATAGGTTGGACTTTGTATATCTTGATCTCTGAGACCTGCCATACCCAGGCCATGCCCTAATTCATGCAGCACAATCCATACGAAATCTGTTTTGCCAGAAGGTGGTTCGGTCAGGCGTGTTTCCGGATTGGTATCGAACCAGTAGTTGGTATCAACGAAATCAGGATCTACCAATACCTGCACATCAAAGTTAAACGTTTCACTAATACCTGGATTGTCACCTGTGTTCAGTCGAGTAAGTGCTCCTGGTTCAAGTACAGTCCTTTCGTCACTATCAATGGAATGAACATCACCAAAAGTGAATGTACCCCCTGCTCTTAGCACATCTCGGTCTGCGATCACTTCAACCTGTACTATTTCATCGCCGACCAACAACGATCCATAGATATCCAGTGCAGCTTCAATATTGCGTTGAAAGAGTGAGTCAGCGCTCATCCAGCCTCGGGATTCAAAATCACCAAACTCATTGTCCACATAGTTGGTCTGGAATTCGACGCCAAGAGCCAACCGGGAAAAAAATAAAAAGAAACCGGCTGTTATTAAGAAGCGATTTCGCATGCAGTAATGCTCTTACTTTTACTGTTATGGAAAATGGTAATCAGTTAACCACAATTGCAACTGAGATCACCAGCATTGGCAGATAACCGGACTGGAATAATCAAGACCCATGGCGATGAACTGCAGTGAAACTAATCTACTGCACCAACTGGACTGAATGCTAAAACCCGCCAGAAAAATATCCCCATTTTCCTGCTCTTACGCTATGCTGGATGAACATTGGATGCTGGATCACTATAACGGCGGCAAGTCAGACTATGAGTGCGAACAAGATAACTCTGCCGATTCCTTCGAACCATCGTGGCTCACTGGACGCCAACAGCTCCCCTCTGTATTTGCCCGGTAACAAGATTGAGACTCTTTCTCGTCGCGATTTCCTGAAACTTTCAACAGCTGCAGCTATAGCCGGTACGGCATTACCCGCTGCACTACATCATCAACCTGCTGCTGCTCAGTCCATGACATCCAGCGAACGAGAGCTGCTGTTGATGGCTATCGATGCAGCGAGAGACGCCGGCGCAGACTATTGCGATGCTCGCATCATTCGCACCCAGTTCGAAGCCATTGGCGCGAGGGAGCAAATGATCACCCAGGTACGGAGCACTGATTCCTTTGGCATCAACTTGCGCGCACTGGTAGGTGGCAGTTGGGGCTTCTCTGCTACTCAGGATTTTTCACGGGATGCAATTGCCAACATGGCTCGTGAAGCAGTGGCTATAGCAGCAGCCAACAATGAAGTCGCACCTTCGGAGACTATTCTGGCACCGGTGGACATTTTTCCCGACGCCGATTGGGTAACACCTCACACCATCGATCCATTCGATGTACCCATTGAAGACAAAGCTGCATTAATACTACGTGTAAATGAAGAAGCGCTACGAGTGAACAATGTGCGTTTCTCTTCCAGCTCGATTCTTTCGGTAAAAGAAGAAAGGTTGCTGGCAACATCTGAAGGTTCAGTCATTCGTCAGACCCTGATGCGCATAAACCCTTCTATCAATATCACGGCGGTGGCGCCGGACGGCAGTGACTTCCAGACTCGTAGTGCGGTAGTGGAACCTGCTGGTCGCGGTTATGAGTACGTACGTGGCCTTGAACTTGCTGCATCGGCGCAGGGGTGGGCTGAGGAAGCCGCCATGAAACTGGAAGCGCCCGGTGTCGAACCGGGCAAATGGGATCTGGTGCTACACCCTTCCAATCTGTGGCTCACCATCCATGAAAACATAGGGCACCCAACAGAGCTGGATCGCGCTCTGGGGTTCGAAGCCAACTATGCGGGAACTTCTTTTATTTACCCACCTGAAGATGTGATAAACAAATTAAAGATGGGCCCGCCTCATCTGCAGTTCGAAGGGAATCGCACAGAGTTCGGTGGCTGTGCTACAACCGGGTGGGATGACGAAGGTGTTCCCGCAGAAACCTGGCCCATCATCAAGGACGGAATATTTGTGGATTATCAGACCACCCGCGAACAGGCAGCCTGGATCTCACAGTACACCGGCATTGATCGCAGTCACGGCTGCTCTTACGGAGAAAACTGGCAGACCATGCCTTTTCAGCGTATGCCCAATGTGAGTATGTTGCCAGGAGAAGAAGATCTCAGCGAAGACGACGTCATCGGTAATACTGATCGCGGTATATTAGTAGAAGGAAGAGGTTCCTATTCTATTGATCAGCAGCGTTACAACATTCAGTTCGGTGGACAGGTGTTTTGGGAAATTCGTAATGGCCGCAAATTCCGTATGTTGCGAGACGTAGCCTATGTGGGTCGCACGCCGGAATTCTGGAATGCGCTGGACACCATCGGCGGCCCTGGCACCTACTACCTTGGTGCCTCATTTGGTGATGCCAAGGGCCAACCCATTCAGGTAAATGCGGTGTCCCATGGTTGCCCTATATCACTGTTTCGGGATATAGATATTATCAATACAGCATAACAATTAATTTATGGCTGACAATTCAAATCAGAAAGGACTGTCGCAGGATGAGCTGGAGTCGTTAACCCAGCGTATTCTCGCCATGTCCACCGCCGATCAATGCCGAGTGAATATCACTTCGGGCTGGCGCGGTTATACCCGGGTGGCCACTAACCGAATTACTTCTGCCGGTGGCGCTGATGCTACCGATATCACCATCACGAGTGTATTCGGTAAACGAGTTGCATCGGTGAACACCAATTCGCTGGACGATAGTTCATTGAGAGATGCCGTAAGACGTGCCGAGTCCGCTGCCCGCCTGGCACCGGAAACACCGGAATATATGCCTGAGTCTGGCGCTCAGGCGTTTTTCGATAGTGGTGGTTACTACCAAAGCACCGGCGAGCTGGAACCACTAACCCGCGCTGAAGCAGCAGCCCTGGCCATCGAACAGGCCGCCGCCAACAATCAGATAGCAGCCTCTTATATGGATGTGCGCGCTGGTAGTAATGTGGTCGCAACAAGTAACGGATTATTTGCGTCTCATGCCAATACCGGTGTGGCTTATACCCTGACTTCTCGTACACCTGACGGACTGCAATCAGGTTGGGCCGGGGACGAGGCCAACGACTGGAACAACATCGAAAGCCAGCGTATTGCCAATGATGCTGTCAGAAAATGCCGTGACTGGCGCAAGACCGAGTTAGAGCCAGGAGAATACACCGCAATATTGGAACCTACTGCGGTTGGTATGTTAATGCTGCGTATGATGAATGTTTTCAATCAGCGCCCTGCCGATGAAGGGCGTTCCTATTTCTCAAGGACCGGTGGCGGTAACCGACTCGGAGAAAAATTATTCGATGATCGTGTCACCATCTTCAGTGATCCCGCCTACGAGGATGCGCAAACTGCTCCCTTTACCTCTCGTGGTGAAGCAAGAGAACGCACTACCTGGGTTAATAACGGTACGCTGGAGAATCTCTCACGCTCCAGATTCTGGGCAGATCAGCTAGGAGAAACTCCGCTGGTCGGACCCAGCAATCTCATCATGGCTGGTGGTAATGACTCGCTGGAAGACATGATTGCTTCTACCGAGCGTGGTGTTCTGCTCACACGCTTCTGGTACATACGTGGACTCAATCCACGAATCATTTCTTATACAGGTTTAACAAGAGACGGCACATTCCTTATAGAGGATGGCAGAATCAGTCGGCCAGTGACTAATTTCCGATTCAATCAATCACTGGCGCAGATGTTGGAAAATGTGGAAATGGTTGGCCCAAGCACGCGAGTTGCGGCAAGCGAAAACAGCTCAGTAAGCACGCCGATCGTTGTTCCAACACTTAAAGTCAGCGGCTTTAATCTTAGTAGTGTGAGTGATGCGATTTAGTGAATTTGCACCTCTGCGTCTGAATCCCTGACAAACCATGGATCCCTTTTCACAAGCAGCACTCGGTGCAGTTGCGGCCCAGGCCAGTGCCCAACACAAACTTGGTTTCAGGGTTGTGGTGGCAGGAGCAGTTGCTGGCGCCGCACCCGACCTCGATATAATTTTTGCGTCGGACTATTACCATAATCTGCAGGTTCATCGCGGCGTCACTCATTCGCTGTTCTTCGCGCCTCTCGTTGGACCAGCACTGGGCTACCTGATTCATAAGTACGAGTGTCACCGCAGCGGAGACGCTTTCAGTCTAAGCAGGATGAAGTACTGGATGCTGGCGATGTTTCTGGCTTTGTTATCCCATCCGCTATTGGATGTGTTTACTCCCTACGGCACACAGTTACTGGCACCATTTTCAGACCAGCGCTTCGCATTCTTCGTAATGCCTATTATCGACCCTCTTTATACGGTGCCGCTTTTTGTTGGAGTTTATCTGGCGTGGCGGTATCAGAAAAAGATCAACATACATTTGGCGGGAATAGGGTTCTTTCTGTTAAGCAGTTCTTACATTGGCTATAGCTGGTACCTGGGCGACTCTGCGAAACAAGAAGCCATTCGACAGCTGGACTTACAAGGTGTCAGCTATAACGAGGTCGAATCCTTTCCAACGTTCATGCAGGTGCACTACAGAAGAGTAGTGGCGCGCACAGCTACCGATGATCGGGTTGGTTATATCTCCATGTGGCGCCCTTGTACTATCAATTGGGGAGTTGCCCAACAATCGCCGCTATCTGCTTTCGATCCTGTGAAAGATTTACGGGAAGTAAGAATCTTTGAATGGTTCACAATGGGTTGGGTACACCGCACCGCCCTGAAACAAGGTAACACTAAAAGTTACCACTATGCGGATCTCCGCTATGGCTTCGCACGAAACCCAAAGGAGAGTTTTTTCTCAGTCAATGTGATAGAGACTGAGGACGGGTTTGAAGTTAACAACCGCAACCCCATCGGTAACTCCGGTGACATCGGTGGACGTTTTGAGTTTCTCCTGCAAACCGCCTATCCACGCTCCTGCGATGAATCATCTCTCGCGTCACTATAAATTATTGATCGAGCAACACAGTTATGACCGAAGAAAGCGATAACTCACTTCTCGCCGACATCAAGGTAGTGGAACTCGCTACCATGGTGATGGCACCATCGGCGGCTGTGGTACTGGCGGATTTTGGTGCGGAAGTTATCAAGGTTGAGCCGCCGGGTACCGGTGATTTAAACCGGGGCTGGCATAAAATTCCCGGCCTGCCTGTCAGCGACTTTCCCTATCCATTTCAGGTTGATAACAGAAACAAGAAAAGCGTAGCGCTGGATCTTAAAGACGAACGGGGGTATGAAGCCGTTTGCAGACTCATCCGGGAGGCAGACATACTGGTAACCAACTATCGCCTGCCTGTATTGGAAAAACTGAAGCTTACTTACGATGATGTTAAAAGCTTAAATCCTGGAATCATCTATGGGCTGGCGACCGGCTGGGGTGAACATGGCGAAGAAAACCACAAGCCCGGTTATGACTCCGTGAGCTACTGGACCCGCTCCGCCATAGAAACCCAGGTCTTCCCCTTTGAAGGTTGGCTCCGACCTTTCCCTTATGGAGCTGGCGATCACCCCAGCGGCATGACACTGTTCGCAGGAATCATGACCGCACTCTATCGTCGAAACATCAGCGGTAAAGGCAGTAAGGTTTCTACTTCTTTACTGGCAAATGGCGCCTGGTCAAACTCGGTGATGTTGCAGGCTGAACTGGTTGGCGCAAAATTCCGCGAAGTCAGGCACCGGGACCAAGGCTTTAATTTCACCTCCCTGCATTATCCGACCAGCGACGGTCGTATGCTCAAACTATCCATTGTGGATTTCAAAAAATACTGGGAATCATTTTGTGCCGCTTTGGGCCGACCAGATATTCCGGATGATCCGAGGTTCAGCACTCTGGAAGCCCGCACCGAAAACATGCCAGCGTTAATTGCAGCATTTACTGAGGCCATTGCCAAAAAGGATCTGGCTTACTGGGAACAAATACTGGAAGAGGCTGACATACCCCATGCCGCAGTTCCCACTTACGAAGAAGCGGCCAACGATAAACAGAAGGCTAAAAATGGTATCGTCATTCCGATGGAGCATCCTGAGTTGGGTGCAAGCCGAACGATCAATAGCCCATTTGAAGTAGAAGGCGCCACGAAAAGAGAACCAGGCCCAGCCCCGAAACTGGGTAAAGATTCCGTCGCAACTCTTAAGTTACTGGGCTATTCAACGGAAGACATTGAAACCCTTCTCCGGGATGGCGTAGCAGAACAGGCTGAGGAGTAACTTTGTCCCCGGTTCAAGCTGTTTCTGAAACCGGCTCATTTTGACTCCAATAGTGATTTAATTGATCTGGGTAAAAGCAGTTCTGGTGGGAATCCTGCAAATTGAAAACCAGAAATGCTTTCAACATTGATTGCAGTCGCGAATGAGTCCAGCATCATAACAATGTCATTCTTTCCGGACAGCCTGGAATTCACCGCCAGCCTGATGCTTACGCTTCTGGCTGGCGTCCTGGCTATCGTCGCATCCTTACATGTACTCATGACGAAACGGGACTCCAAGTCAGCCCTGGCCTGGGTGGCATTCTGTCTGTTACTGCCGTTCTTCGGCTCTTTCTGTTATTTGTTATTTGGCATTAATCGGATCAGCACTGCGGCACGGGAGACTTACAAGGTTCTCTCGGAATCAGATTCTTACGATGCTAGTAACGAATTGCCCGGTGCAGCACTAGGGCCGATGGCCAATGTTGGACAATCAATTACCGGTCTGGGATTACGATCATGTGACGACATTCAGATTCTGGAGAACGGAGAACAGTGCTATCCAGCCATGCTCGAAGATATTGCCGAAGCGCAGGATCGCATCTATTTTTCCACCTTTATTTTTCTCAACGATGAGATTGGCAATGTCTTTATTAAAGCACTGCTGGATGCCCAGAACCGGGGTGTCGACGTGCGAATCATTGTCGACGGCCTGGCCGGGCTTCTCTACAGACCTAGAATCATCGGCAAACTAAACAAAAGTGGCCTGAACTATAAATTGTTCAACCCAATCAGACTTCTCCCTCCTGCTCTTCATTTGAACTTACGCAATCATCGCAAGATTCTTGTGATCGATGGTAAGTCAGGTTATGCCGGTGGTCAGAACATTGGAGACAGGCATCTGGTTGAGCACGCACAGAACCCCAAACGGACTCGGGATTTACATTTCCGATTCACTGGCAAGATCGTTGATGAATTGGAACGGGCATTTCTTAAAGACTGGAGTCACTGCTGTGGTAATCACCAAAGTACCTGTTATGTTCCCAGCAACACAAATCGCGAAGAATCAGAAATCTGGACTCGATTGATTCCAGACGGTCCTAACGATGATCTGGATAAACACACAGAACTGTTGGTTGGCGTCATGTCGTCGGCGAAGAATCGCATCTGGATCATGACGCCCTATTTTATTCCCAGTTTTGACCTGGTGGGCGCACTGGTCGCCGCTGAGCGGCGGGGAATCGATGTGAAAATCATGGTACCGGAAACTGCCCACCCCAACCTGGCCCATTGGGCCGCCCTGCACAATCTGCAATACATTATCTCCAGACGCCTGCCTGTCTATACACAACCAGCGCCATTCATGCACACCAAGGCCATTCTCATTGATGACTACTATGCATTAGTGGGGTCCGCAAATCTGGATCCACGAAGCCTCAGATTAAATTTCGAAATAGTGGTAGAAGTTTTTAGCAAGGAGTTTGCAACTCAGCTGGAAAATTACTTCACCCGCCATCTGGATCAGGCCACGGAATTATTGCAGGAACAACTCGATAAAATACCGCGCTGGATGCGTATTCGGAATGCCGTGGCCTGGCTGTTCTCGCCATATCTGTAAATCTTACGCTGGACAAAAACACATTCTGTGACAGCGACTCAGCTTGCCGCCCTGTTTCAATTCAGTGATTTATTTTCACGCAGAGATGCTGCCAGTGCATCGATAAAGCTGCGAACCCTTGCCGCACTGCCACGACCCTCTCGATGGACAATATGAACTGGTATCGGTGGTTTCTCATAATCTGACAGCACAATTTTTAACTTGCCGTTTTGCAAATGTTCTGCAGCCTGATAGGAAACCACTCGACAGATTCCGAAGCCGGATTCGGTGGCGGCAATTGCCGAATCGTTTGTCGCTACCCGTAACCTCGGTTTTACTCTCACTGAACTGTCACCGCTCTTATGGTGAAAGCGCCAGGCTTCTGAAAAATCTCCGGCACTGGAAGCAATGAGTCTGTGTTGTTTCAATTCTTCTGGTGTTCGCGGAATACCATATTTTTTTAAGTAAGCTGGTGAAGCCACCAACACCTGGCGCACCTGTCCAACTTTCAGGGCCCGGTAGCTGGAGTCCTGCAGCTCACCGATTCGCACTCCGATATCAATCCCTTCTTCCATAAGATTCACGACGCGATCCAAAAATACGGCGTCGATTGTTACCTCGGGATAGGAATCCAGAAATCGGGTTATGGATGGCATGACATAGAGCCTGCCGAACATCACCGGGGCTGTAATACGAAGATGTCCTCTGGGTTCGGCATTAATCCCCGCGGCTGCCTCTTCGGCCGTTTCGACTTCAGCCAGAATCTTGCGGGCATCTTCCAGATAGCGAAGACCCGCTTCCGTAGCCCGCACGTGACGCGTTGTACGTTCCAGCAACCTGACCCCAAGCCTGTCTTCCAGGCCAGCAACGGCGCGGGTTACAGCAGGGGGCGACATCTTCAGCCGGCGAGCGGCAGCGGAGAATCCCTCTTCTTCAGCCACCGCCTGAAACACGGCCATCTGTGAAAAACGGTCCATAGATTGTTCCGTAAACTGGAATAATTAATTGTAATTTTAATCTATTCTGTTTGTAGATAGAAACAGGCAAAGTTCTCCCTACGCTCCTCTCTACCACCCAAACCCTAATGAAGAGGAGCACCTATTAATTCGAAAGGAGAATCAGCCATGAGCCGAATCAATGTCGTCGAAAGAGATACCGCTGACCTGGACCAAACCGCCCTGTTTGATGCTATTCAGAATCAATTGGGTATGGTCCCCAATTTTCTGAAAGTATTCGCCAACTCACCCGTAGCGCTTAAAGCATTTCTGGGACTACATGAAATCGCTGGCAACGGTAGCCTCGATCCGCAAACCCGCGAACGTATTGCTCTGACTCTTGCAGAGAAAAACAGCTGCCAATACTGCCTGTCAGCTCATACCGCAATCGGCAGAAAAGCCGGACTGAATAGTGCTGAGATGGAAGCCAATCGGGAAGGAACCAGTCAGGATGCAAAAGCCGCCACTGCTGTGAAGTTTGCCCAGGCCCTGGTGGAGCACAAAGGTGAGGTGACTAATGATGAGATTCAGGAACTACGAGACGCTGGTTTTAGCGAATCAGACATCGTTGAAATCATCACCCACACGGGTATGAACTTCCTCACCAATATTGTCGCCAAGGCAAGTCGGGTGGCCATCGATTTTCCAAAAGTTGAATTGCGGGACGCTGCTAAACAAGCAGCCTAAAACTGATACCGCAGAGTTTTCGCTCTGCGGTTTTTTTCATTTTGATTGTTTCTTCTATCTTTCACAGGAGCGATTCATCATGGGACACAAATTCGCAGAAATTGCATTCACCGACAGTGTTAAAGCAATTCAGGCCAGGTTAGGCAGCCGCGATTCCTATGCCTCAATGGCAATGGGAGAGGATTACAACCACGCTCTTGGTCAGATGGAATACGAATTCATCGCAGAGCGGGACAGCTTCTATATGGCCAGTGTGAGTGAAACCGGCTGGCCCTACGTTCAACATCGCGGCGGGCCTGTTGGCTTTGTAAAAATACTGGATCAACACACCATCGGTTTTGCTGACTATTCCGGAAATCGACAATACGTGAGTGTGGGTAATTTCAGTCAGGACGACCGTGTGTCGCTTTTTTTCATGGACTATGTCAACAGGCGTCGTCTAAAACTGCTGGGCAGGGTGAGAGTAATCTCGCTGGAAGAAAGGGATCTGTTAGAGCAACTGGAAGACAGTAATTTTCGTGCACAGATTGAACGCGGCATCATAATCACAGTTGAAGCCTTCGACTGGAACTGCCCGCAATTCATTACTCCCCGCTATAGCGAGGAAGAGGTCAAAGAAGTCATTCAGGTTTTGAAAGATGAGAATAATGAACTGCAGCGAAAACTCGATGATTCGGTCAGTGGACTAATTTCCGGCACCACATCCGATTCTGAAGTTTTAGGCACGGGTCCTTTGCAACTCCGTGTAGCCGGTGTAAGGGAACTGACTCCCGAAATCAGAGCCTATGAGCTACATAGCGCGGATGGCAGCGGGCTACCGTCATTCGAAGCAGGGTCTCACCTCCGCATCCCCCTGCGCATAAAAGGAACGACTAACTATCGTGAGTACTCGATTTCATCACACCCCGGGAATCTGGGTGCTTATGAGATTGCTGTCTATCGGGAACCGGAGGGTCGAGGAGGTTCAGCGGCCATTCATGGGGATTTTCAGATCGGGACAAGATTCAATACAACGTCACCCATCAACCACTTCCCACTCGCCACCACCTTGCGTTCCACCGTTCTGATTGCCGGTGGGATAGGTATTACTCCCATCAAAGCGATGGCACATGTTTTGAAGGAGCGCGACGAAGACTTTCTGTTGTACTACGCAGGCAAGAGTCGCAGCGAGATGGCCTACTATGATGAGTTGAAACAGGAGTTCCCCACTGAATTGAGAACCTTCTGTTCAGATGAAGGTCAGCGGCTTGATATCGCCAGCATTATTGACGGTCTGGACGGGGATACCCAAGTTTATGTTTGCGGTCCCGAGAGGCTATTAAATGAGGTGATCCTGCAAGCACAGGCTAAGGGGATTGAAAGAAATCTTTTGCACTTCGAGAAATTTGAATGAGACCTGAGTTAACGGACAAAGGCCAGAGCAGTATAAAAGTGACCTCTACTCCGGCCTCGGTCTGTTTATCAGGTAACGCTATCGACTAACCTATAGACAAAACTAGTCAGCTTCAGCCATCGCCTTCATGGCGCCCAGGGCATTGGTGAACATGCCACGGCGTCTTTCTATATCGGCATCTTTCGCCGCCTGATCCGCCAGATTAGACACGTCGTAGGTCAGTGTATAAAGCATCTTCGACGTGCTATCTGTCACTGGTCGGGCTTCCATGAAACCGTGATAAAGGTTGTAAAACTCACCTTCTACCGCTGGTTGTGTATAACCATAGGAAAGTTCAGTTTGAGCTACCATGATTTCAATGATGCGACCGCCCAGAAGCGCACGCACTGAACCCATACCACCATCGCCTGAGGTAAGCTCACAATCCAGGCCCAACCAGTCGCTGATGGCGCAGTAGTCTCCTACCTTGGCCCAAACTTCTTCCGCTGATTTATTGATATCGATCTCCATATCGATGGTGACATATTCCTGTGCCAATGACGCTGTTGAGAATATAAGCGCAGTGGCAATAAATGCTGACTTTACTACTTGACCCATTTGTATTTCCTCTAAAGTGCCCATAGCCCATTAAGAGCAAGGTGTGTTTTCTGTTGGAGCTGGTTATTCTGACTATTCAGCCTTGTTTGAGCCTGGCCCCTATTCATTCCGGCACCATCCTATGCAATTATCTGGGTAATTCAAAGCATGCTGTCCCCGATTACACTGGAATCCATCGCAAATGCAGTACTCTACCGAAACCGCCATCGGCAAGCTCAGCTCGGAAGTAATCGAGCTTGAAAATCCTGCTGACGTTCAGGAGTTCTATCATAGCCGGGGCTGGACCGATGGCTTTCCCATTGTGCCACCCACATCAGAAGCCGTGCAGGCCTGTCTGGACTGGGTAGGAATGCCTGGTGGTGAAATCATTGGAATCGAACCGGTGCGGGAACGTGTTATCACTGCCGAGAAGCTGGCCATCAACGCGGTGATGGCAGGTTGTCTTCCCATGCATTTCCCAGCTGTGATTTCTGCCTGGATGGCCATGCTGAAAGAAGAGTTTCTGCTTCACGGCGCTACCGCCAGCACCGGCGGCTGTGCTGTGCTGGTGATACTCAACGGTTCTATCATTCAGGAAATTAGCGCCAGGAGTGATTTTAATATTCTCGGCAGTTCCGATCGTGCCACTTCAGCCATAGGCAGAGCTATTCGTCTTGCCCTGATTAATATTTTACAAGTGAGTCCTGGCGCTATTGATCGATCCACCCTCGGTCACCCCGGCAAGATTAGCTATTGTATCGCCGAGGATGAATCCAATAGTGACTGGCCGTCTCTTGCAGAATCACGAGATATACCCAGCGCCGCTTCTGCGGTTACTGTTCTTGCGGCTGGTGCACCAAGACAGATTATGAACGAATGGACTAACAAACCCGAGGAAATACTCGATACCTATGCCGCGGAGATGCGCGCCAATATGCGCAACTATTCCATCTGGTCAGGTAACTATGTGGTGGTCATGCCACCGCAGCACCGGGAACACATGCGTAATGCCGGTTGGGGGAGAAAAGAGATCGCCCACTACTTGTTCGAGAAAGCCCGCATCAAACGTTCAGAGTGGTCCACTGTCGGTAAGGGCTCAGTTATACGTGACAAAGGCGATACTGAATACTGCGCCCTTCCAACGCCCGAGCATTTACTGTTGGTGGCAGCAGGCGGGCCAGCCGGTGGCTTCGGTGCCATCATTCCACCCTGGCTGGGTACCAAGAGCCTGGCAGTAACCGTTGCCATCGGTGCCTGCATAGATTGCGAGCCGGCAGCCCTGGAGAAAGGCACAACCTCTTAGCCCCGGTGTAGTAGTTTGAATTATTGAAGGACAAACATAGAAGGAAAAATATGAAAGGAAAAGCCAATGACGATTCGCGTTTTAAATCCTACCAGTGAATCCGAAGTCAGTAGCCTGAACCCGGCACCTAGACTGAAAAGCCTGGAAGGTAAAACAGTCGGGCTTATCTCTAATGGCAAGGAAGGTACGGTCGGATTCTTTGCCCACCTGGATCGCCTGCTGCGCGAACATTACAAAGTGGCAGACGTGGTGATGCGCGTAAAATCGAACTACAGTGCACCTGCGGAAACTGAAATCATCGACGAAGCCAGAAACTGGGATCTGGCCATTACTGGTCTGGGTGACTGAGGCAGTTGTTCGTCGTGCAGTTTGCATGACGCGATTAGTAGTGAGCAGGCAGGCACACCTGCAGTGGGTGTGATGACCAGCAACTTCGTCAGTGCAGCGGAACTCATGGCAAAAGTGTTAGGCATGCCGGACTATAACTTCGCTATCATTGATCATCCTGTAAGCAGTGCCAGTGATCAGGAACTGGAAGCCAGAGCCTTGCAGACCATAATGGCCATCGAGGAACAGATTCTTTTGCAGTGAGACGTGAGACAGATGGGTTAGAACAAACTGGTAATTTGGTATTCTGACCCCATGTACTAGTTCACCCTATGTCCGAAAATTCAACAAGATATCTGATTACTGCTGCCGCGCGATTCCTGTTTCCCTATAAGAGGCAAATTCTTTTAGGAAGCATCGCACTCATTGTGACAGCCGGGCTCAATCTGGCCCTGGTACAGTATGTGCGCATCATCGTGGATCAGGGCTTTGTCGCTGCTTCCACCACGATGCTGAACCAGGCCATTGTGGGCTTTCTTACAATTGCCTTGTTACAGGCGGTGGGTACATTCGCTCGTTTTTACTATGTATCGTGGCTGGGTGAACGGGTAACCGCTGACATCCGCAAGGCGGTTTTTTCCCACATCATTGGGCTGCATCCAGGTTATTTCGAGGCCAATCTCAGTGGCGAGATTCAATCCCGAATCACCACTGACACCACACTTATCCAGTCGGTGATTGGATCTTCCGCTTCCGTCGCGCTGCGAAATATTCTGCTTCTGGTGGGAGGCATTCTGTTTCTATTCATCACTAATCCGCGGCTTACCTCGGTCGTTCTGGTGTGCATTCCTCTTGTAGTAGGACCAATCATGTTTTTCGGGCGTCGAGTGCGACGCCTGTCTCGAAGTACCCAGGATGAGATTGCCAATGTGGGGGCTTATGTCAGCGAGAGTATTCAACAGATCAAAACTGTACAGGCATACAACCACGAAGCCGACGACCGCAGTAAATTTTTCGATCACGTAGAAACAGCATTCAACGTTGCACTGAAGCGTGTAAGAACCAATTCGATTCTTATCACTTCTGTTATGAGCCTGGTATTCGTCGCTATCGGTGCATTGATCTGGGTAGGTGGCCGAGACGTGATTAATGGCGTGATGTCGGCGGGGGAACTGACTGCTTTTGTTATCTACGCTGTCATGGTTGCCATGGCTGTGGCTGCCATCAGCGGAGTAATCGCCGAACTGCAGAGAGCAGCCGGGGCATTAGAGCGATTGATGGACTTGTTGCATGCTGAAAATGAAATCGTAGCGCCCGAAGATCCGAAAACCTTCGACGGAAAACCGTCCGGTGCGCTGGCATTGGAAAACCTGAGCTTCGCATATGCCTCGCGTCCTGAAATTCTGGCTCTGGAAAATGTCACTCTCGATATTGCGCCGGGAGAGAATGTCGCCCTGGTTGGACCATCGGGTGCAGGTAAATCTACTCTCTTCGATTTGATACTTCGCTTCTATGATCCAAAAGCTGGCAATATCCAGCTCGACGGGATCGACATACGAGAACTTGATCCGTTAGAACTGCGCAGTCATATCGCCGTGGTGTCGCAACAACCCGCGATGTTCACTGGCAACGTCTGGGAAAACATTCGCTACGGTCGCCCTGACGCCAGTGATGACGAGGTCAGGGAGGCGGCGAGTCTTGCCTATGCACACAATTTTATAGAAGAGCTCCCCGATAAATACGACAGCTTTTTAGGCGAGTCCGGCGTGCGGCTTTCAGGTGGACAAAAGCAACGTATAGCAATTGCGAGAGCCATTTTAAAAGACCCGGAAATTTTACTTCTTGACGAGGCGACCAGTGCACTGGATGCGGAAAGTGAACGCCAGGTACAGATGGCACTGGACAGACTAATGCAGAATCGCACATCCCTCATCATTGCCCACCGGCTGGCAACTGTAAAAAATGTGGATCGGATCGTTGTGTTTGAAGCGGGTAATCTGATTGCCCAGGGAACCCATCAGGAATTGATGCAGAGTTGTGGCTTATACGAAAACCTCGCCAATCTGCAGTTTAGCGAGAACAGGAGTTCGTGATTGAATTAAGTGCAGGGCAAAGCCCTCTTATTACTCGTAATAATCGACGAACCGATTCTGCTTTAGTACCCTGTGAATCAATAGATTATATAGAAGCATAAACAGGCCTGACTCCAGCATAAAGAAAATAAGGCAAGCGAGGCGTGACAATGGGTAGCTTGAGAAACGACAGTAATAAAAATAAGAATGAGAAAAAGGAACTAGAAAAAGTCGCCGGCAACGGTCTGATCAGCAGACGCCACCTGTTGGGAGCCGGCTTAAGCGGTATGGGCATGGCTGCAGCCAGCACAGTATTGGGACAGGAAAGCCTGCAGATTCCAGACTGGGCCAAAACTCCAGGTCCGGGCCCCAGCGCCTACGGCGAACCTTCGCCCCACGCCCAGTTACAGCGAGTGCCCGGCAACGCTAACCCGTTTTATCCCGGCGGCGGGACCTCCCGCACACCACTGCATCAACTGCAGGGGATCATCACTCCCAACAGCCTGCACTTTGAACGCCACCACGCGGGCGTTCCCAACATCGATCCTGCAGGACACAAGCTGGTGATCAATGGTCTGGTAAGGCAACCCCTGGTATTCAACTATGAAGATCTGTTGAAGTATCCCATGGTAAACAAGGTGTACTTCATCGAGTGTTCCGGCAATGGCAACTCCAATACCCGCGGTGTGCCTGGTGGTACGGCCCAGAGCATTCACGGTCTGGTGTCCTGTTCCGAATGGACAGGTATTCCTCTTTCAACTTTATTGGATGAAGCTGGCGTACTTCCGGAAGCCACCTGGGTCGCTGCCGTTGGTGCCGACGCCGCCAGCATGGGACGCTCAATTCCAATGGCAAAGGCTTTGGATGATGTGATGGTCGCCATGTTTCAAAATGGCGAACCGGTGCGGCCGGAACAGGGTTACCCCATGCGTCTCTTCGTTCCCGGCTGGGAAGGCAACATCAGCGTGAAGTGGTTAACCCAACTCAAACTATTGGATGGACCTGCACAATTCCGTGATGAGACCTCAAAATATACCGACCCGCTACCGGATCGCAGCGCCAGACAATTTACCTTTCCCATGGAAACAAAATCACTCATCACCTCACCCTCCGGTGAGATGACACTGCCACAACCCGGACTCTATAAAATCACCGGCATCGCCTGGTCAGGCGCTGGCAGCATCAGAGGTGTAGAAGTCAGTGCCGACGGCGGGCGAACCTGGGCTGACGCATTGATCGAAAGCGAGCAGTGGGACAAAGCTCTAACAAGATTCAGCATTCCCTGGGAATGGAATGGTGGCGACGCCATTCTGCAAAGCCGCGCAACTGACAGTGCAGGCAATGTGCAATTGACCCGACAGGCGGTGATTGATGATAGAGGGACTAATGCGTTTTATCACAACCCAGGCATACAGAGTTGGGCTGTTAACGGGCAGGGTGAAGTGAGCAGTATTGCTGTTTAGAATAGAAAAGGGGGGTCAGAGTAAAAATACAGTACTGTATTTTTACTCTGACCCCCCTTTTTTTCAGACCAAGTGAATGAGGCCGTTGCTGAATTAGCAGCAGTTTCAAGGCATTCTCTATTGATTCTTCTCTAATGTATAAATTCTCTTCTTTTACTAAGTTGTTAAGTTATCAATACTCCCCCTTCCCTTTTCTTAATTCTGTCATCAAAGAAATCTTGCAACTTACAGTGTAAGAAACTAGCTTTAAGCACCTTCGTTTACCTACGAGCTTAAGGTAATCAGCAGTTAATTCTCTTGTTGGTCAATTTGGCAATAAGCATAAGTAGCAAAGATCCGGAAATTTCCATGACAGAAATACAAGGAAGCGTTCTGCGTTTAGTGCAGGCTATGTTCAATGCGGCCCCCAACGCATCAATTCTCAGCGAATTCAGTGTAATCGTTGCAGATTCAGGAGGCTCGACTGTCCCCCTGGCTAATCTGTTAGCTGCCAACCCAATTTTTCTATCAGAAATGTATCCCAGCTTCCTCAACAATAGTGAATTTGGTGAGGCGTTTATCGAAAACCTTGTGGGAGATTTAGCTTCCGAGACTAACAAAGCCTGGGCAGCAGGGGAAATTGCTCGCTTACTAAATGACGGGATGTCTCGCGGAGAAGTCATTGTCTTCGCTGTCGATGAGTTGACGAAGATTGACTCTACAAATGAGACATGGGCTGATGCCGCCTCTCAGTTTTTAAATAAGGTGGAGGTGGCCGGTTCCTACGCCATCAGTGCACAAGGATCTGCATCAACTCTGGATATTCTCCAGGCAGTCACAGCATCTGTCACTGAATCTCAGGAAACTGTGGCTGCAGCCGTCGCCGCTTTTACTGATAGTTTGGAAGGTGTGGTTGTTGATGGCTATATCGCTGGCGCTACAGTCTTTGTGGATCTTGATGGAGACAGTGTTCAGGATCCCGACGAGCCCTCAACGACCACCGACGCAAGGGGGGAATGGTCATTTCCCGGTGGAGAAAACGCATTTGGGCAAATTGTTTCCGTGGGCGGCATTGATATCGCTACCGGGCAACCCTTCAAAGGCACCCTCACGGCACCGGCGGCGTCAAACACGGTCAATCCGCTGACTACACTAATCGATGCTATCTCCAAAACACCGGGCGCCACTCAGGAAAGTTCCCAGGTACAAGTGGCTACCGCGCTTGGTCTGCCTCCAGGTACTGATCTGACTCGCTTTGACCCCTTGAGCGCAATTAATCAAGGGACTGATTCAGAAAAAGCTTTGGCACTACAGGTGCAAGCTGCTGTTGCACAGGTAATTACCATTGTGCAGCAAACGGCAGCCGTATTGCAGGGTTCAGGCACCACAGAAAACGGTAGCGCAGCAGCGTTTGCCGCTGTTGCCAATGCTATCAGTGTGGCGGCTTCTGCAGCAGGCTTGTCCATCGACCCTGATGACCCCGACGCAGAAACTTCAGACGGCACCATCGATCTGACTTCTACGACGACTATTGCAAATATCGTGAAAGCAGCAGCCACCGAGGCTGGGGCAACTGAGGACCAGCAGACTGCAGTTGCTGATCTGGCTGATGACGCATCTACTATTATTACCAATCTCAACACAGCCATTGATGATGCCATAAGTGATGGCTCTGCGAGTCCTGACGATGCTCTGATCGCCATCGCGCTGGTACAGGTGGTATCCGGAAATACGGCAGACAATGTCGAGGCGCAGACTGCGGGGCTGGGCAATATCAGCATTGTGGCTAACAATACCAGTGGTAACAATCTCAGCAATTCGATTGACGCAGCCGGTTCAGAACTAGGCGACGTTAATGGCGACGGCCAGTCTGACGCTGCCAGTTCGGGCGGCGAAGGGAGCACGCCCATCACTTTCACTGTCACAGAAACTGCTGGCATAGTGGAATTCGGTGGCACCGCAACCGGTGATATCACAGTTGCCTGGGCGGGTGATACAGGTGATTCTGTAGCCACGTTTACTCGCGGTGGAATTACTGCCAGCACTGAACCGGATTTTGAAACCGGAGTCGCTGGCACCGCGACCCAAATCACTCTCGCATCTGGCCAGACCCTGGTGATGTCACTCGCCGAAGCCACTACGCTGGTTGCCAATGTCGACACTATCATCGATGGAGATGGCTCTCTTTCCCTCACCGATACGAATGCCGCTGCGAGTGCTCTTACCACCCTTGAAGCTGATGCAAAATTTGCTGTGGATTTGGATGCGGCCGCCAGCACAACACTCACTGGCAACGGTGCTGAATTTGCTGCCTTGATCGCCAATGCTGCCATTACTCTTTCCAGCAACTACATAGCCAATGTATCAGGTACTCCGTCTGTAGCAAATCTGAACACGATTGATGCCGATACGACTGCCATCATCACCGCCACACCAGCGGCTGATTCCCTGGCGAATCTCAATACACTGACTGGCGCCGGCAATGCCTACACCCTGACTATTAATGATGCCGGCACAGTGGCCGCGGCAGATATCACTACTCTGGATGGCAAGACAACGGTTGCTGTCGATGCAAGCTCTGCCGCAACTGTATCAGGCACCGGTGCTGAGTTGTCTACTGCACTGGCGTCTGCTGGTATTAATCTTGCGGCTAATGTGGCATTGACTGTGATTGGTAACATCACCGCCACGCAACAAGCCATTCTGGATGGCAATACAACGGCAGCAATTACAGCCACAATCTCTGATGGCGATCTCACTACACTTGCCAATCTCGCTGATGCTACTGGTAACAATGCACTAACCGTGACGGTAACAGATACAAGTGCCGATGCTGCCGCATTAAATACTCTTGATGGCAAGACATCAGCGACCGTGGATGCAACAGCAGTTGCCACTTTAACAGGCTCTGCTGCCGCGATAGATACCGCCATGGGAGCGGCTGGTCTTAATTTAAGTGGAAGTGTGGCTGCCAATATCAATTCAGGGTCGGCAACAACTGCACAACAAGCGTCGATAGATGGAAACACAACAGGCATTGTGACAGCTACGATTGCCGAGAATGATCTGGCAACCCTCGCTGGCCTGGCAAATGCCCACAGCAATAATGCATTAACTGTCACTGTCGCGGATGGGAGCGCTACTGCTGCCGCGCTGAATACGCTCGATGGGAAAACGTCAGTAGCAGTGACCGCCACGGCGGTGGCTACTGTTACTGGTGCTATTGCTGATGTGAATACAGCGTTGGGCGCGGCCGGGATAAATCTGGCAAGTGACGTTGCATTGACCGTTTCGGGAACGCCCTCGGTTGCCGATCTCAACGCGGCCGATGCAAACACCACTGGCGTAATCACCGCCACTGTTGCGACTGACTCTCTCGCTAATCTCAACAACCTGACAGGTACTGGCAATGCCTACACACTGACTATTAGTGATGCGGGTACGGTAGCCGCCGCCGATCTGAATACCCTCGATGGAAAAACAACGATTGCAATCGATGCGACTTCCGCCGCAACAATTAGCGGTACGGGAACGGAGCTTTCTACCGCACTGGGATCAGCTGGAATCACGACGGCGGCTGGTGTGGCCCTTAACGTTTCCGGTTCTATTACAACAGCGCAGCAGGCTACTCTGGATGGCAGTACTACGGCAGCTGTTAGCGCTACGATCCTTGAGAATGATCTGGCTACCCTGGCTGGCCTGGCAGATGCCCACAGCAACAATGCATTAACCGTTACCGTCACAGATGCGAGCGCTACCGCTGCTGCGCTCAATACCCTCGATGGCAAAACATCTGTGGCAGTGACGGCAACGGCAGTTGGCACGTTGACAGGTACCATGGCGGAGGTGA
Organism: uncultured Pseudohongiella sp.; assembly: GCA_965227685.1. Classification (GTDB taxonomy): domain Bacteria; phylum Pseudomonadota; class Gammaproteobacteria; order Pseudomonadales; family Pseudohongiellaceae; genus UBA9145. Next base: position 2,846,500 of record CBDDGA010000002.1, read on the forward strand.
ATACGGCTTTAAGTTCAGCAGGATTAGCGCTGGCGACAGATGTTGCGCTCACGGTGAGCGGCACGCCTTCGGTTGCTGATCTCAATACCGCTGCAGGTAATACAACCGGAGTAATTACTGCCACACTTACCACAGATTCACTGGCTAACCTCAATAATCTTACTGGCACCGGCAATGCCTACACCCTGACTATCAATGATGCGGGTGCAGTCGCGGCCTCTGATCTGAATACGCTTGATGGCAAGACTACAGTCGCAATTAATGCATCAGCAGCAGGAACAATCACTGGAACCGCTGCAGCAATTGCCGCGGTTCTGGTTTCTTCAGGAGTTACACAATCCGCCAGTGTGAATGTGACACCTGACGCTGGTGCTATTGCTGCGGTTGATCTGGTAACGCTGCAGACCAATACTACTGGTACGGTGGATTTATCTAACGTCACCAGTATCACACTGGCAGACTTGGCTAATGATAGTTTTGAAGCCGCACCTTTTAATGGTATCACCCTGAACCTGAATGGAACCGGTGACAACGGTTCTGATCTGGCGACCCTCAATCTGCTTGCCGGTGGCGAAACTATAGACTTGTCTGGAATAATCGTAGATGCAGATGATATTGGATTGACGATAAACGGCGGTGCAGGCGACGACATCATTATTGCACCTGCAGCTAATGTAATAATCAACGGCGGCGCCGGTAGTGATATGTTCACCGGCGGCGCCAATTCCGACACAATCGATCTGGGATCAGCAGATGGGGCAGCGGATACTGTCATTCAGGCGGCTAATGATTCAGCGGATACCGGAGCTATAAACAATGCTAATTCCGGAAGCGGTAACTTCGCCGACGGTGATACGATTGATATCGCTGGTGCTGATATCATCCAGAACTTCGAAGATGGTATCGATCGGATTGTACTTTCTGACACAGTTTCTGCCGCAACACAGGATTCCTCCGATCCCGATGGCGGTGTCGGCAGCAAGGAATTCACCGCCATACGAGGTAATTTCTCCGGTCTATTTACCGTAGATTTATCCTCCGGTGCTGACATGCTGGTTTTGTACGATGCCAGCGGCTCCGGAGACATTGAGATGCTTTACCTCCCTGGAGCAGGGGGAGCAACAATCACCGCGGCAGATTTTTCATCATTCACTGTCACCGAGACCGCCGGCGTGGTTGAGTTTGGTGGCACAGCTTCGGGCAATATCACAGTGTCCTGGTCCGGTACGGTGGGTAATTCAATTGCCACATTTATGCGGGGCAGCATCACTGCTGTTACGAAGCCAGATTTTAGCGGGACGGCAAACGCGATTACCCTGGCGGCAGGTCAGCAACTGGAAATAGCCATTGCCGATGCAGTCAGCGCAGCTGCTGCGCTTACCCTAAACAGCGTAGAGCCATTGTTGATTTCCGACACGGCCACAGCCGCGCAACTCGCCTCTGTAGATGGCAATACCACGGCTCCCATTACTGCCACGATATCCGACAACAGCATGGCGGCGTTGGCAGCGATCACCGACGGCAATGGCAACAACGCACTCACTATCACTGTCACAGACACCAGTGTAAACGCTGCCGCATTGAATACACTGGACGGCAAAACTTCAGTGCAGATAGATGCCGCGGCAATCACTACCCTGACCGGTTCAGCAGCCGACATTGCTGTCGCCATAACTTCTTCCGGGCTAAATCTCGCTCCCGGGGTCAATGTCACGCTTGATGCCGGCTCTATCAAGGCGAGTGATCTGGATACAATCGAAAACAATACCACCGCAGATATAAACATGAGTGCAGTGACCGATGTGACTCTCGAAGAGGGCGAATCATTCAGTTTTAATGCTTCGACAGTACATTTTGAAGCGTTCAACCTGACAGGAGCGAATGACAACGGCGGTGAATCGTTCATTGTCAATATGGCTCCCGGTGGTGGGGCTGTATATCTCTCTAATATCGCAGTAGATAGCAACGATGTGTCTGTGACAATCAATGGAAGTGCTGGTAACGACACAATAACTGGCACGTCTTCAGGTGATGTAATTAACACCAATGACGGCACTGAAGATATTGTTATTTTGACGGAGCCTGCTTCCAGCAACGACGCGGATACGATAACTGGCTTTCTGACATTTTCCGATAAAATTAGTTTCAGCAATATACCAAACGCTGTTGGGACAGTAGCAGATTTGAAGTTGACACCTGCTCCGAGTCTTAGTGGAAGTAACGTGTTCTATTTGTCCGGAGGGTCGGTCGGTGATGCTGACTCAGCCGCCGCGGCAGCTGGTTTCATAAACGGCATTGTCAGCAACAATGGTTTTTGGTCGCCAACTTCCCCTGGCGACATTGGCTGGATAGTAGTGCAGGATGATGATTCTGCTGCCGTATATAAATGGCAGCCCCTTAATAATGACATCCAAATAGATTCGGTAGACTTAACACTAATAGCTGTCATTGCCGGCACAGTAGATCAGCAGGATATATTTACCATATAAGCATCTCCATCACAGATAGAAATGGAATTGATCAATAACGGTTCTCTTAAATTTACCCATAGTTAGATCTGTTGCACAAAGCTGTTATTGTCTAAATATGTGTTCTCTATGAAATGCCATCGCTTCCTGATCAGGATGGAACTTTCTAGGCATTCGTAACTCTCTTCCTTCGATGTCAAAAAGCGAATGGCAGAGATGACTATCCGACAGATGTAGTTTCAATTCTTTTGAAAGGCTAACCCGAAACTCTTCATCAAAGGTTATAAAACCTCTATCAAAGGCTTTGTCATATAGTCCGTTTAGAGCTACCCCATTTCGTGGATCGGCTCTTCTCTCTATCGAATCTTTCCAAGGTATAATATGACTAGCCACTAGAAGCGAAGGCAGCTTTAAGCCCGAGATCGCGCAACTTTGTTCATAGCTGCTGAGTACACTGCGACGAAAAAAGCCCTGTACCCGCCTGACTGCCACTTCTCTTTGGGATTCACTAGGCCCCGTTGGCAATGAAGGCTCTCTAACTTCTCCAGAAGTTGATTCAATTGAAATATGAATGCGTTGCTCAAAGATGGATTCTGCAAGCAAAGCGATAGAACTTGAGTCTTTTGCAAACTCATCCCATAGCTCTCTGTCTAGTCTGCTTACGGAGGATAGTCCTTTGCGTTGAAGGTTCGGATCAAGATGAGCGAAATTCACTGCTTTCATTGCGACAGCAGATGGTGTTCTATTTATAAGCTCAGCAAGTTGGATTATTTCTGGGTTATGTTGATGGAGTTTGCCGAATGGTGTCTGACAGTACAGACGTAAGGCGAGCAAAGACTCATCGCGTTCCCAATTTCGTCTTTCAGCGCTCACGTAATTCCTCAAGATATATGGTAGGTGGGATTAGAAAAGGAATTTGAGTAAAGATGCCGTAGTTTAACTAATTTTCGACCATATTTATTCCCTACTGATATTTGAAAGCTAACTCCCGACTGGGAGGTCTAGTCTCAGGCCTTATAATTTCTAGACAGAGCAATCAACATATGAAGCGTCACAAATTACTCTTATCGCCCCTACTCTTCTCGCTAGTGCTGTTAGGCATGATCCCTGCAAGCAGCGCCCAACTCCTCGACGAGGCGCTGCGCCAGAAACTACAAACTCTGATCGATTCTCCCGAAAGAAGTGAAGACCTCAGAGTACGCAATCGCTATAGAAATCCGTTGGAAACGCTGGATTTTTTCGACGTGAGACCCGAGCAGACTGTGGTGGAAATCTGGCCTGGCGGCCAGGGCGGTTGGTATCGCTCAATCCTGGAACCTTATATAGAAGGAAGCGGTAATTATATTCCTGTGCGAAGTAGTTCTGACTTTCCAGACCCGGTAGCTGAAGTGCCCGACAACTCGGCCGACCGTGTGCTGGTATTCAGAGCCCATGGTTTCATGATCTACGATTACCCGGCCCAGGATTACTATCATGCGTTATTCCGCATGCTGAAACCCGGCGGAATATTTGGCATCGTCGATCACCGTGGTGACGAATCAATCCCTCAGGACCCCACGGGAGAGAACGGTTATGTAAATCAGTCCCATGTCATCATGCTGGCAGAAAACGCCGGTTTTGAACTCATTGACCAGGCTGAGATCAATGCTAATAGTGCAGACACAAAGGACCACCCCGATGGTGTTTATTCATTGCCCCCTACCCTGCGTGGTTCATTTCTGAATCGACGGCGACGAGCTCAAATGCTGGAAATCGGGGAAAGCGATCGAATGACTTTGAAGTTCATTAAGGCTGAATAGAAGAATGGGTAATGGGTCAGAGTAAAGACAAAGTACTGTCTTCTACTCTGATCCTTTTCCTGACTCCACTGACCCCACTATAAGTCCACCGGCGTATAAGCCGGCACACCTACCTGCTTAAGCATATGCACCAGAAATTTCGCCGGTCTTGTTGAACTAAGATTACGCCCCACCTGGTGAATATCATCTGGCGATTCGTAGAAGGTGTCACCCGGCTGAAGTTGTACTGCTTCTCCACCTCGCACCTGCATCTCCACTTCACCTTCCAGCATATAAACGTAGACATGGGCATTGTGGCGGTGAGGAGGTGACGCTTCGCCGGGCGCTAACGTAACTTCGATGATGCGCATCTCCTGATTTTCCAATAAGGGCGGAAGCTCTTTCGTGATGCTCAGTGGCGCATCTTGTGCGACTGTTGATCTACCGGTCAGTGTGTCTCCGAACAAGTAAACACATAGCACCCCGATTAATACCAGTGAACCTGAATAATAGTGCCTGGGAATAGTCATGGTATCTCCTGTTAAATGAATGATTCTGTATCAGGTGGTTAACCACCAACAGCGGTAGTGCATGTGACCAGTTTTTCCAATTCCTGCATGACTGGTTCACAACTATGAGCCTGACCCAAACCTCTACGCAATATGGGATAGAAGGCGGCAAACGCTATACCGATTGCCAGATCGTTCAGTGCTCGTTCTCCCCAACGCTGAACAATCTCCGCTTCCAGCTCCTGCAATACGGGAGCGTTCTGTTCAATCACAGCATTGGCATAGCGCATGGCCAGGTCTGCGTCAGCCGACAATGGGCTTGAATTACCGGTCAAGGCGGCGTGAATGGTCTTGTCGTCCAACTTCGCTTCTCTCGCCATATTAATAATCAGATTCAGACAGGGTCCGCAGTCGAAGTGTTTGGTGGCTACCATCTTCGCCACCATAAAGGGTTCAAGCGGAGCCTCGGTCCTGTAGCTGGACAACGGTGTGCACAGCAGATAGCGGTAAAAAGCTCCGGGGGAAATCTCTGCCATATGTTCAAGGTAGCCTACATCGTAACCATACTTGTTCTTGAAATCTGAGAGCAGATAACTTGCTATTGCCTTATTCATTTCTTTCCTTACCTCTTCGAAAAATATTCAGGAATGTACCCGTTGCTCGACTCGTCCTGCTTTTGCAGGATTGCTTAATCTCATTAGTCCTATCAGGCCCACCAATACGGGCAATAAGATAAATAAAGAATCCCTGGCAATTGCCTGCATCGGCATCGCCATGGTGAACATTTCTATGAGATGCAACAGGCTATGCCCCAATAGAAAAGAAAATCCTAACCAGGCCAGGGGCAGATTGGGTGTTTCCCTTGGAGAAAACGCATACCAGAGTCCCGCACTGGAGACGGTGAATGCGATGCCAATATCGCGCACAAAATGCGGATTGAACGGTCCGGTATCAGCCGCTCCGGGGGTGTACTGGTACCAAAGCTCGGGCACGATAATCATGGCCATACCATTAAGCAGGTAAAACAGGGCACATTGCTTCAAATAGGTGATCATGCTGTTGTCCTCCACCCACAGGACGAGGTGGGGATGGAGAATGTGACATAGAGTCTTCAACTTAATAGAGATAGAGTCTTCAACTGGGTGGAAATAATGCCTTCAACTAAATGATTGGAGGCCGCTAGTGATATGCTTTGTCACATTCGCACTCGCTATGTCGTCCAGTAAATGGGAGATTGCCTCCAAGCAGACTCTCGTCGTTTCAGGAGCGAACAACCGGAGACTTTCTGTGAACAGTCTGGAAAATTCACTGACCGAGAATCTTGGTCGATTCATAGGACTCGCCTATCGAATGCTGGGTAGCCGAACAGATGCAGAAGACATTCTGCAGGAAGCCTATATAAAAGCTGCGACCATCGACAGCACGCCTATTCGCGACACCGAAGCCTTTCTGGTAACCATGATCTCGCGTATGTGTCTGGATCAACTCAAGAGTGCACGATCCCGTCGTGAGGTGTATGTGGGCCCCTGGCTTCCCGAACCTATTCTCGATGCCGATGCCTTAACACCCCACGGCAACAACGAGTTGGCAGATGATCTGTCCTTCGCGCTACTGCTCACTCTGCAAAAACTATCCTCCAGCGAGCGCGCTGCCTTTCTGTTACACGATGTGTTCGATACCTCGTTTGCCCAGATCTCATCGATACTGGGAAAAAGCGAAGCTGCCTGTCGCCAGCTTGCCACCCGGGCAAGGAAATCCATACATGCCAATCGACCGGTAAGCACTGTAGCTCCCGATGTTCATCAAAACTTACTGGAAGAATTCACGGCAGCCGCAAGATCCGGTGACACCACTGCCCTGGCAAGTCTGCTGACGCAGGATGTCATCGCTTATACAGACGGCGGTGGACAAAGAATTGCGGCGCTGCGCCCGATCTACGGAGCTGAAAAAGTCACCCGGTTTTTTCTCGGTATCACACGGAAGAATCTGGATCGTCTGGAAGAGACCGATATTAAACTGAATACCATTAATGGTGTGCCGGGCTTGATCTTTCAGTATGGCGATGAAATCGATCAGACCGTCACGTTGGAAGTCACCGACGGCAAGATCAGTGCGATTTATATGGTACGCAATCCCGAAAAGTTGCGTAGATTGCAATAGAGAAGTTAATACTCAGCCATAAAGAACGATAGGTTGAAAACCAATACCCATGTACACCAGGTATTGTGAACGTCAGCGCACGCTACGTCTGTAAGCCGCCGGCGTCACATCGAAATACTTCCTGAATACTCGACTGAAAGCCGCTTCCGATTGATAACCCGCCGCCTCGGCAATCCTGATGATGGCATCATTTGATTCCGTCAGCCGTTGCCGTGCCAATTGCATGCGCCACTGGGTGAGATAACCATTGGGGGTGGTGTTCATCAGCGTGTTAAACAACGTCAGGTACGAGGTTCGCGACATGCCAGCGATGGCAGCGAGTTCGTTGAGCGTCCATTGATTCGCAGGATTTAGATGCATAGCTTGCAGGGATTTGGCGATGCGATTGTCCGTAAAACCACCCAGTCCCGGCCCTGGATTTTCGGTTGTATTGAGATAGCTACGTAACGCCTGCACAAAGATAATCTCAGACAGTTTCAGTGAAATCAGACTACTGCCAATTCCTTCAGCACCTGCTTCAGCGCCAATGACTTTGAGCGTCTGCTCCATCCAGGCACCCGCCTCTTCTCCATAGTTCTTGATCAGGATGTAGGGTGGCAACTGATCGATCAGTGGATGATTAATCTTGTCGTCAAAGGAGAAATGGCCACAGATCAATTGAGTCTCATGTTCCTGGCCATGCTCTCCATAAATCAGAGTGCCACTCCCCGTGTATCCCGATTCCTCAAGCACGGTATCCAGACTGGCAACCTTGTCCTCCGCGTCCAGTTCACTAAGCAAAGAATGAGCTGCGCCCCGAGTGATGATAATCAGGTCACCCTGGTCCAGGGCTAGAGGGTCTTCCACTCCATCCACACGCACCATCAGGCGCCCCCGGTGAGCGAAATGAAATCGTGCCACCTGGGCATAGTTGGGAACACGCACGCCCCAATCGCCGGAAAACGATGTTCGGAAATATAGCGTTCCCTGCAGATTCAGGTGCGACAGAATATCGCTCAATAGATCCATAACTTACCTCAAGAAAGCCCAGAACAGAGATCGAGACTATATCTGATTGTGCGTCCTTTGTGCGTAATTTCGAACTTTCGATCACTTTTTTGGAACTTTTGAGCATTCATCTACCGGGCGAACAGGTTTTTAATGCCCTCCACGTTTTAGATACAAACCCAACCTGTTACGAGGAGTAGATAATGAAATTCAATGCCCAAATTCTGGCGGTAGTGGCCGGGTTCTCTGTGATGTCCTGTCAATCAGTCGCCCAGGACCCTGCCGATCTCAATGATCTGGAGATCGCCCATGTGGCCTACGTGGCCGACAACATCGACATTCAGTATGCCCACCTGGCGCTCGCCCTGTCCGAGCACCCGGCGGTGCGCAGCTTTGCCGAGGCCATGATCAGTGATCACAACAATGTGAATGCCCAGGCCCTGGCCCTGCTGGACAAACTCAACGCCCAACCTCAGAACAATTTCCTCAGCGAAAGTCTGCAAAGCTCATCCCGGGAAATCGTCAACGAATTGAGTCAACTGAGAGGCGCTGAATTTGACCTGCGTTATGCCGAGAATGAACTGGCTTATCACCAGGCGGTGAACGAACTGGTCGCAAACGCCTTCATTCCCAATATCGAAAACCCGGAAGTGAAGTCGTTGTTCGAAGCTGGCCTGAAGATTTTCAAGGCCCACGAAGACCTGGCAGCAAATATGGTGAACCAGGTAAAGGCAACACGATAAGCAATCACCTACTTCATCACCCTTAAATTTTTCAATGCTCCAGGTCAGGCGACTGCAGCGAGTAAAAACACTGAAGTTGCCTCGTCCCGGAGGCAGGAGATAAACATGCAATACTCAAAAAATCTGGCTATCGCCCTCGGTGCCACATTCATTCTGGTTGGGCTGTTAGGATTTATTCCAAATCCTATCGTTCACGCACAGGGAATTTTTGTAACCAATGCCATGCACAATTTCGTGCACATAATTACCGGCGCCGCTTTTCTATCAGCAATCGTAATGCCGGGCAAAGAATCCACACTGGTCACGACCATCGGCGTGGGTTACCTGCTGGTAGCCATTCTTGGATTTCTTGTAAGAGGTGACTACCTGCTGGGTGTAGTGCATATAAACCAGGCAGACCGGTGGCTGCACCTGGCGTTGGCTGTTGGTATTTTGTTGGCGGGACGCTTTGCGAGAGGAATGGACTCCGTAGAAGAGGTGTAGTTGATTTTCAGTGTTTGCCTGGCAAGGCGAAGCAAGTTAGTGTTACCCGGATCTAACTGCTTAGTGGAATCATCTATGAGCCTCGCCCTTCGCACGCTAGTACTTCTCACTACGATAATCGGACTGGTTGCCTGTTCGGAACCAGTCACCGAATCCCAACAACCTGCCGCGACGCAGGTCGCAGAGAGTGAGACTGCCCCCCAAGCCGACGCTGCGGTTACTCAAAACAACGAGATCACTCTCGGCAGTGCAGTAAAAAGGCTCTGCTCCTCGGTTCTGGTTGGTGAGCGCTCCGTAGAACATGTCATGGCCAATGAGCTGTCCAACCCTGCTCTGCAAGAAGTGGATTTCAGCTTTAATGACGATCTGGTAACCGCAACAGGACTGGGTCAGACAGTCAGCGCGATATACCGCGGGGAGCTGGGCTGCACCCTCGTTAAAGATACAACTGCAGAAACATTGAGAACCCAGTTCGATTCTGACGCCTACCCAGTCAGGCCGGCATCATCCGATGCAGAGTGGCCTCTGGGCAACCGCGTCACCCTGCCGTCCGAACTCCCGGGTGTTGACCTGGCAGCGATCAATGCGGCCGTTGACCGGGCCTTCGACGATATGGAGCCGGACCAGGACATCGACACCCGTGCCGTTCTGATCATCCACCAGGGCAAGATCATTGCCGAACAGTATGCAGAGCCATTCAATGCAAACATGGCGCAACTCGGGTGGTCCATGACCAAGACTGTGACGGCGGCGCTAACCGGCATCCTGGCAGGAGACGGCCTTCTGGATGTTAGCGCGCCGCCTGCAATGCCGGAGTGGCAAGGCGCGGAAGATCCACGTGGAGCCATCACACTGGAGGACTTGCTACAGATGTCCAGCGGGCTGAAGTTTTCGGAAGTCTATACGGCAGGCTCAATGTCAGATGTCATTCTGATGCTGTATACAACTGGAGATACTGCAGGATTTACTGCCGCCATGCCCCAGGCTCAGGAGCCAGGTAGCACTTTTTATTACTCCAGCGGCACAACCAACGTCATATCCCGCATCCATCGTCAATTGTTTGATAACCAGCAATCCTATTTCAATTTTCCCCAGGAGCGTCTGTTTAGCAAGCTGGGCATGAGCTCGGCAGTTCTCGAGCCGGACGCCAGTGGCACATTCGTTGGTTCTTCCTACATGTATGCCACACCCCGCGACTGGGCAAAGATTGGTTTATTGTATTTGCAGGATGGCATGTGGAATGGGGAGCGAATTCTCCCCGAATGCTGGGTCGACTATAGCCTTACTCCGGCCACCTCAGCCGAGCAAGGTGAGTATGGCATTCAGATCTGGTTGAATGCCGGCGCAGCCGATGATCCCGACAACAAGTCATTCTCAAACCTGCCGAACAATACCTACTATCTTTCAGGCTTTGAGGGCCAGAATGTCGTCGTCCTGCCTGATCAGGAACTGATTGTCGTGCGCATGGGTCTCACCACAAGGGGTCCACGTCCGATCTGGCCGCTAACCGAGGCAGTCTTGAACGCGATTGCACCTTGAGAAATCCGGGGTTCAGAGTCGAGAGAAGGGTGATCTTAGTAACCACCAGAACCTGTTGATTTCTGATCCCCGAAATTCCTCCAGACCAAGCTGCATGGATTCAATCGGTTCACGCGTTTCAGTTCTGAACGTACCAAAAACTACATCCCAGATTGGGAAGACGGCGGAGAAATTACTGTCTGTCTCTGGTTGCCAGCTCGAATGATGAATGATGTGAAGGTTTGGCGTTACCAGAATATATCGCAGCCAGTTATCAATTCTTCACGGTACTCGGAAATTGGAATGAGAAAATAAGGTAACGGCTACATCCAACAGCTCATATAGCAAGAGTACCCACGGACTAAGCCCAAACAATACAACAACCGGCAACCCCACAATCAGGGAAAACACCAACTCCAGGGGATGAAACCGAACTGTTGTCGACACATCCAGAGCTGTATCCATATGGTGAACGCGATGAAAGCGCCACAGAAATGGAATTTTGTGATTAAGAAAGTGCGTCAGATAGGAAATAAAACCCCGTAGTAGCAGCATGATGGTAACGAAAACCACTGCGGGAAGTGGCAGCGAGTATGTGTTAAATAGACCAATTCCGGCACTTTCAGCCCAAAACGCCACGCTAATTAGTGAAACAGGTAACAACGGGAGCATCAGGATTACCAGAATGGTCAATCCTGCGTTAGTGCGCCACCGTGAGTATCGCGGCCTGGGCAATGGCTTGAAACACGAAATCGACGAGCTGATCTACGAAGTACGCGTCTTCTACCAATCGCTACTGCAAATTGGGGAAGAAATTCACCAACTCGAAGGTATCTCTATGGGGATGCGCGCTGTATTGGAGTATCTGAAACGTAATGGAAACTCGACCGTTCCGCAGATGGCCAGAGAACGCCGTGTCAGCAGGCAAAGGATTCAGAGTCTGGTAGATGAACTAAAAAAATCAAATCTGGTAGAAGCCAGAGTAAACCCGGCGTCAAAACGATCCCCACTGATTTCACTCACCGCGGAAGGAAAGCAGCTCATCAATAGTATGAAGCGAAAGGAAGCGGGGTTTCTTACAGTTGATGTTTCCGCAGCGAAAATCCGTGGCACAACCCAAACTCTGGCCGAAGTGAGGGCTCAATTGGAGGCCAGGTTAAATTTGGAATAAGCAAAAGGAGCTACGCGGACTAGCGTTGAATCATGCGGGTGTTTTCAACCGACTCGATAGGAGTTCTTGGGTTGGTATAAGTGATCGATAGTTCGGTGTTCAATCCATCTTCTAGTTTCACGCGATAGACTTTGTCATAAACCCGAATATCAAGTTCGGGCAAATTCTCACCAGTCAGCAGGTTAACCAGTCCAGGAATCGTATTTGAATGTCCGGTGACCAGCACGGTTCCTGATAGGGTCTTAAGAATGGCCACCAGATCCCCTGGCCGCGTCGGATCATATTCCTGAATAGCCAGGCCGTGCATTGATGCCGTTGGCTCTGCGGTTTTCCGCGTGCGGATGAATGGCGTGGCAAAGACTGCAGTCAGATTCTCATCCTTCAATATACTCGCGAAGACTTTTGCGCGCGCCTCACCCTCGGGTGTAAGGTCCGAATCAGGACTATTGTCTTCAACCTTCTCTCCATGGCGTACCAAATAGATAACGGTGCTTTCCGCCGCGATGGTGAATGATGCTAAGCACAATACCGTACAGGCAATAATGTATCTGAAATTTGGTTTCATAAATTCGAGTGTCAGAGCAAGCACATGCTTGCGTTGACTCCTTTGTTGTTTTGTCCGCATTTATTCTTTATTCCGGCGCCCGTTCCAGATCTGCATACAATGTGCGAGAAGCCAGATAAAAATGAATGCTCGACCAAACCATCACTGTGGGCAGCACCGTCAGCATGGCATAGCGCAGTGACTCTGCACCCATTGAGGACGAGTATACATCACTCAGGAATCCCACGGTGAACGGGCCAAGTCCGAGGCCAATGATATTGATCACAAAGAACAGAATCGCCGACGAAGTGGAACGCCAGCGCAGGCCAACCAGATTATGAGTCGTGGCTATGGAATTGCCCAGGTAAACATTCTGCAGAAAGCCCGGTGCAAACACACAGACCAGCGCCACGTACTGATTGCCGACCAATAGCGTAACGAGCATGAACGGTACGACGAGAATAGTCGCAATGCCGGGTACCCACAGATACCAACGCTTGTCTTTCGCACCGAACTTATCGCCCAGTACACCACCCAGAAACAGACCGATGGCTCCGGCCAAACCGGTGGAAAGAGCCAGCCAGGTGCCCAGTTCACCAGTGGTCATTTCGTGGCTACGAATAAAGAATGAGGCCAGCCAGTTCACCGTGCCATAGCCAGCGAAGGCGTTCAGGCCGCTAGCCAGTGCCATGTGACGGAAAGTCTTGCGCTGCCAGAGAACTGACAGCACCTCACCAAACGGCACCTGTTCTTCCGAAGCCTTGCGGTTTTCTATTAATCCACGCACGGGCTCAGGAATTGTCGTGTACACAATCAGTGCCATGATGATGCCCGGCACACCGACCACCAGAAAGGCTACTCGCCAGCCAAAGAATTCATTCAGCCAGCCACCGAAGAGGAAACCAAACATGATGCCGAGATTCACCCCGGTGGAGTAAAAGGCCAATGCGCTGGCGCGCTGCTCTTTGGGAAAGATGTCCGAGACGATCGAGTGGGAAGGCGGACTACCACCAGCTTCACCAATCCCTACCCCGATGCGAGCCAGCAGTAACTGGGTGTAATTCTGTACGAAGCCACTGATGGCTGTCATGAAACTCCACAGACCAATGGACACCGCTACGATGTTCTTGCGATTGCTGCGATCTGCCAGTCGGGCGATAGGTATACCCGCGGTGACATAGAACATCGCAAATGCAAAGCCAGTCAGCAGACCCAGCTGTGCATCGGACAGCAGCAACTCAGCCTTGATTGCTTCCTGCAGGATAGACAGCAACTGCCTGTCGATGAAATTGAATGTGTAAACCAGCGTGAGGACGCCGAGGGCATAGTTGCGGATGAGAGGCTTTGCGTAGGGATTGTTCTGGTCCGTCATAGAAGATCCTTATTCTTATTTTAGGTTTGGAGTGTACTACAGGAGTAGGAGAAAAGAAGTCAGAGTAAAAATGCGGCTCAGAATCTTTTATCTTGTACTCTCTTTAATGGTCGCAATCGAATTCACTCGTTCATGCCCTATACCTCTAAATGGCGAAATTCACCAATCGAGTGAATTCTGGTCGCACCTAACCTACTGTTTTAATAAGAGAAAAGTTTGGCCCACAAATTGCTTTACCCACCAGCACTTCAGACAGTTAAATATTCCGGAGGGTGAACTTCCATGAATCCATCTTTAGACAAGCCAGCGCCAGTTCTCTCTTCTTTTGTAGCGCTACTCTCACTTTTAGGAGTCGCGTTTTCCACTCGCTTTCTTTTAGTTGGTGGAGAGAATGAAGGGTTTACCGAATTTCCTGCCGTCACGTTTGCCCATGTCGCGCCGGGACTGGTTTATCTGGCACTTGCGCCACTGCAGTTTCTCAAATCCATTCGTAGTAACTACCCGGGCTATCACCGCTGGACCGGCAGACTCCTGGTTGGAATTGGCTTTATCGCGGGAGCTGCGGCGTTGTTCATTGGGTTGGTATTTCCCTATTCAGGCCTACCCGAACAGATCGTGATCACTGTCTTCGGTGTTTTTTATCTGCTGTCTCTAGCGAAAGGATTTACGTCGGCACGCAACAAGCACTTCAAGGTCCACAGGGAATGGATGATCCGGGCATATAGTATTGGCCTCAGCATAGTGACCATGCGTTTGATCTTTATTCCAATCCTGATCTGGATTGGCGATCCTACTCGTGAAGAAGCAGAACTGTATTCTATTGTGTCGTTCAGCCTTTCTTTCTTTATTCATTCCGCGTTTGCGGAATATTGGATTCGACGTACTCGGGTAAATTAGTACACTGTATTTCCATTCTGGCTTCTTTCTTACAAACAGGACAATCTATTACTGCATACTATGGCCTCATGCCTCTGATCAGTCTCGACAATGTCTCACTCAATCCCCTATGCCTAAATTGTCAAAGACTTCATCAGACAATATGTAGTCCTTATTCAGCTTCACCTCAGCTTCGCCATCACTATTGTTAATTATGCTGAACACAGGGCCAAGACGTGAATAAACGGCGATCGTAGCATTTAGAGATGAGAGAGTTTCTTCATTTAGATCCGCATTGACTGCTATTAGGTCTGAGCAATTGAGAAGCACTTCCTGAAAACTCAGGTAAAAACGCACTATATCTGAAATGAGTTTTAGTTGTGGTCTGATAATGTCAAACTTCGAATCGCCGACGTTCTTGTCAAACGTCAATATCCTATCGGCGACGCCAGTTAAGGAATAGAAATGACAGAGTACTGATGATGCACCATACAATTTTTTAATTTCTTGTCTTTGTTCTGACCTCTCAGTTTCAATTAAGGCGCTCATTTGCTCAACCAGAAGTGATATCACACAGACCTCAATCTTCAGATAGTGGTTTATCGTTGTAATTTGATACTGTCTATTCTCTGAGTTGTATATTTTGAGGACAAAAGCAGGCAATTTAAGATTTTCAATCTGCTGCTTTACGTTAATATCTAACTCCGATGACTCTGGAATGGTATTTTCTTCATCAACGTCGACATCTTCAAAGATATCTAACATTTGTTCGAAGGTATTAATGACAAGCAGTATGCGAAGATCAACACTTTGACTAAAGTAACTATCGTGAATTTTCTTTAGGTATCTTGTAGCATCTTTATCCAATTCTGACTGCATAAGAACTATTTCTTTCTGCGCACGGACAAATTCAATGAGAGTTGCATATATATTCAAGTTTGATTTTATGGTGTTTCTTGTCAGGTTGAATATAAAGTCCGTCGATTTCTTTCTATGCGCTTTAGTGCTATCCCGTACTTTCCCCAGGTCATTAAGATATTCATCTTTAACCGATTTCCAACCTGCATTGGTGAGAGTGTTATAAAGCATATGGGGCGTGACTTTATGAGGTGACGTACTGCTCTCAACCAATTCACATTCCTCAAACACTTTCGCAATGAACTCTGAACAATACACCGAATGATGGTATTTGAAGCCTGAATATAAATATTTCAAATCGAAGCGCCAGTTGTATGAAAATCCCAGGAAGCTAAGGCTGGATTCCCTTATCAACTCATACAGATTGGAATCTTTTTCTGGACGAAGTACCTCCCAATCTACAATTGAATTTGTTTCCAATTCGATATCGTATAGTGATTGTATTGAAATACCGCCTTCAGGGTTGTTGGCATCAATTTTATTTGGAATTGTCGTTAGCGAATGAATAACTTCCCCAACCCCTATCGATAAGGCAGCGTGCGAGTATGCCGCAAACGGTTCTTTCGGTGATGTGAAGAGTCGCTTCAGGTATTGTGCGACCACATTAATTCTCGCTTTGAATCCTCGCGAGTTAATGAAAATTA
Organism: uncultured Pseudohongiella sp.; assembly: GCA_965227685.1. Classification (GTDB taxonomy): domain Bacteria; phylum Pseudomonadota; class Gammaproteobacteria; order Pseudomonadales; family Pseudohongiellaceae; genus UBA9145. Next base: position 2,862,671 of record CBDDGA010000002.1, read on the forward strand.
CATCGCCCGGCCGAGAAACGAAAATTTCGTAGTCAATCTTATAGGGTTCGGGCATGTGTGATTCCTCTTTCCGAGATCTGACCTAACAGTATCGATTGGGATAAGTATTATTCGAAGCCGATTATTTCCTGTGCTTTCAATCAGGAGTCTCTTAATAATTTGATTTACAGCTTAGAGCTAAGAATCAAAGTACTCTGACCCTCTTTTTATTGCGATTAAATTGAGTAACGGCTATTTACATAGGAACCAATGACCGTCTCGTTCCGGAATGAAATTATTTGCCTGCTGTTTGCAAGGAATACAACCAGCAGCGAAGCCAGAGCCAGAACTGTTATAGATATCTCTTCTCTGTATCTGATACCTATACCTGAACCAAACCTGCTGACAACAAAACACCCATTTCCTTTGTTGTTTTTCGCTCTAACCCGGATTCATATTTCCAGCAATCTCAGCCAGGCGTTCCTGAATCAGCTCCTCCGATAACCAGCGCCCCTTCACCATCACCCCAGCTCTGTCCGCGACGGCAGCAATGTCATTGAGAGGATTTGTGTTTAGCAGTATTAAGTCGGCCCGTTGTCCAGGAGCAATCACACCAAAGGCTTCTTTGCCCTGCAGGTAGATACCCACGTTGCGTGTACCCGATACCAATACCTCGTAATTCGACATACCCGCATCAACCATGGCCTGCATTTCCCGGTGAATAGAAAATCCCGGAACGCTGAATACCTGCGGTGAATCGGTTCCCATTAGAATTCCCACACCATTTTTCTGCAGCGCAGCCAGAACCTGATCCCGCGCCTGAGTGATAGCCTGGGCTTGTTCACCCTCAAGGCGAATTGCATTTTCTGCCGAGCGGCGCCAGTTGTTCACCTGACCTTCAGGCCAGTATTGCATCTCTGGCCAGTCCACCATGACCTCAGGGTCACCAGCACCTCTCAGGTACTTCCAGAGTGCTTGCGTGGGCACCACCCAGACACCAGAATCTTTACTAAGCTGTGCAAGCTCCACCAGGTAATCAGGATCGACACCGTCCGCGGATACACCCAGTGTCTGAAGATACCCATCTATGTGATCAAAAGTATGCTGCCCCATGCGTATGGCATGATGTAAACCTACCGCTTCCGGCACGTGGCCACCCCAGCGAATACCCAGTTCCCGGGCAGTGCGCGCCATGGCGTCGTATTCTTCTACGCTCAAACCCGGATGTACTTTTAGCAGATCCCAGCCTTCCGCCACCTGTTGCCTGACCCGGGCCTCAGCCTGTTGTGGTGAATTGATGGAATTGCCACTGAAACTTGGACCTGCCAGATACAGGGTTGGTCCAATCAACTCCCCCCGCTGTACCATCGCGCGCAATTCCAGCTGACCACCAGAGCCCAGCATACCGCGCACCGTGGTCACGCCATTGGCGGCATAAAGAAACATCATGTCTTCGACAAACTGACTGGTAGGATCGCCGCCTGGAATAGGCGTATGGCCATGCATCTCTGCCAGGCCTGGCATTAGAAACTTGCCGGTGCCATCTATGACAGTTGCATCATCTGGATAGGGAACTGAATTATTTCCCAACTGGTAAATCTGGTTCTCTCTAACGACAACAGTTTGATTTTCCAGCACTTCATCACTAAGCATGGTGAGGACATTGACATTGGTGAAGACTGTGGTGTCCTGTGCATGGCTGATGTTGGCGAGGAATAGCAGGAGTAACGCGGCAATTAAACGATTCATGGCTGGCTCTGACCCCCTATGTGTTAGACGGGTTCAGTATAGGTAGGCTGCCTCTTGCCTGGCAAGAACTGGTAAGAAGTTGAGTGGCCTGGTTACGCCAGCCAGGCCTCCGCCTCATCTTCTTCTTCCAGATCAAAGGATTTCATCTCCAGACCTGGAATAAGCTTGCCTTCGATATTGGCCCAGTTTTGTATCCAGTCCTGATCGCAGACCACTGCGATACGATCGATATGCCGCAGTAGCCGAAACAGTTTAGGTACGTACTGTAGTTCAACGCCTATTGCGCCAAGAGTCGGTATTTGCAGCTCCCCGATGCGATAGAGAAACTTACCGTGATCGATCTCTTCTATCATAGGAATCAGCTCGTCCATCACCTGCTGCATTTGCTCTGCATCTATCTTGCCGCCAATATCAACATCCAGCCGATTGTCACGAATCTTCGTCACCTTCAGCATATCCCCCTCCTTTTCCCATCTATTTTCATACAATGAACCTCTTCTTAAGATTGCAACACAGTCTATCCATCAGCACATTGATCCCGGTCAATCTGGCGGGCGCCAGCCTTATATAGAGTCCGACCTGTTGTTTAGAATTGTTAACCAATCGGTCAAAGCAAGTGCACAATGAGAATCACTTACTACCTCTACAACGCATTCATCATAGAAACTAACTCTAAGAAGATAGCTATCGATCCGGGCGGACTGTTTCTCTATTTTCTAAGACTCACTACACTCATTCCAAAATCCCAATGGGAATCCATTACACACCTATTGATTACTCATGGAGACCCTGATCACTACTGGCACTTCGATCGGGTGCGAGCTGCATCGGGCGCGAAAGTTATCTGTAATGAAACCATGGTGCACAAAAAAGGTGAGCAATGGTTTATGCTGGGACCGCGATCCCGTGGCGTGGTGTTTACTCTACCCGCTGATTCACCGAATACACTGAGAGCTGGCGAGTTGATCTCCCTCGATGGCATGAGGATTCAAGGCATCAAGACTGTCCATGGTGAACTGCAACTAAAACTGGGGCCGCTATCAACGACAGTGAAACCTGGTCCGACTGAACGCATTGGTTGGGGCTCATTAGGATTTCACGTTGAACTCGACGGCAAGAGTTTCATTAATCTTGGGGACACTCTGTTGCTTAAACATGAATGGGAGTTAGTGCCCTACGCTGATGTGTTGATGATTCCCATTGGCGGCAAGGTGGCGCATAACACCATGGATGAAAGAGAAGCGCTGAAAGCAGTGAAACTGTTTCGTCCGAAGCTGGTAATCCCCTGCCACTACAACTGCCCGGCCTTCTTCACCAAAAGCTACAACAAGGCGGATGTGCACTGGTTTAGAAACGAGGTGGAAAAACTAGGTATCGACTGCGAGATAATGGGCAGCGGCGATGTGGTAGTTTGTTAAAAAGAAATAGTAAAAAGTGGAAAGATTTATTTAACAGCCGCCCCAGGTATGCGATGCTCGATTCTTACGTTTATTCGATGCTTGATCCAGTCAATAAATGTGACCCAAAATCCACAAATGAAATAGCTGTATTTTTGCTCTAACTCTTCTATCTTCCAACTCCACTACTACCAATAGAAGGAAACTCTGTCTTGGGTGCTGAATTACTCATCGGCCTGGTGGCGCTGGCACTAATTGATAGCACCAGCATCGGCACCCTGTTGATCCCTATCTGGTTATTGCTGGATCACCGGCAAGTACGCGCATCCAGCATGATGGTTTATTTGCTGACAATATCGGGTTTCTATCTTCTGGTGGGGCTTGGCATCATGCTGGGCGCCGACTTTCTTTCAGGAATTGAAAGCACTGAAACTGCCAATGATGAGCTTGCAACGAAAACGCTCTCCGATCTGGTGATAGCAGTTGCACAACTGGCAATTGGCATCTGGTTGTTTGTCATTAGCTACCGCTTTGACAGTAGCAAACCAGGAGCGACAGCTCGCATAGAACGCTGGAAGCGAAAAGCCGCGGATGCGACAACATCAGCGCGTTTTTTAATGGGACTGGCACTCTTTGCAGCGATGGCTGAAGTAGCAACCATGTTGCCTTACCTGGGTGCTATTGCCCTGCTGACATCAGCAAACCTTTCGTGGCCCATCACTGTTGTCGTAATGATCGCCTACTGTCTGATCATGATATTGCCAGCGGCAGTGCTACTGGGAATGCGCATCGCATTCGGCGAACAAATCAAACCAACACTAATCAAGGTGGACAACTGGATCACCAGAAACGCAGAAACCACACTGGGTTGGGTGCTTGGCATCGCCGGGTTCTGGATTGCCATTGATGCCATTAACCGCCTGGTGGATTGGTTTTAGTAGATGAAGTCATTGATAAAAGGGCTAAGTAGCTTGCTGTATACTTCGGCTCCATGCCCCTGATCCGCCTCGACAAAGTCTCTCTCAATTTCGGCACCCACATCCTGTTGGGCGAAGTGGACTTCCAGATATCCAAGGGCCAACGCATCGGTTTGCTGGGACGCAACGGCACCGGCAAAACCACCCTGATGAAGCTCATCGCCGGTTCGATTCAGCCCGATGGCGGCGAACGCTGGGCGGACCCGGGCGTGCAGATAGCCTGGCTGGAACAGTCCCTGCCTGAAGCCGACAACGAAACCGTATACGACATGGTGGCCGATGGCCTGGCGGAAGTGGGCGAGCTGTTAAAGCAATACCATCACCTAACTACCGATTATGAACAGGCGGATATGGCCCAACTGGAAAAAGTGCAGCAACTTTTGGAGGCAAAACAGGGTTGGAGCCTAAGTCAAAAAGTAGACACCGTCATCAGCCAGCTTCAGTTGCCCGCAGACAAGAAGATGAGCGAACTTTCGGGTGGCTGGCGCAAGCGCGTAGCTCTGGCAAGAGCCCTGGTAAGAGAACCGGATTTGCTCTTATTAGATGAGCCTACTAACCACCTCGATATTCCCGCCATCGAATGGCTGGAGAAACAACTACAGGATTACCACGGCGCCCTGCTCCTGATTACCCACGATCGAAACTTTCTGGAGAACGTCGCCAACGAAATCACCGAACTGGACCGCGGCCACTTACATAAATTCCAGGGCAGCTACCAACGCTTTCTGAGATTCCGCGAAGAACAACTCGCCGCCGAAGAAACCGCCAACAAACTATTCGATAAGAAACTGGCGGAAGAAGAAGTATGGATTCGCCAGGGCATCAAGGCTCGACGAACTCGCAACGAAGGTCGAGTGCGCGCACTGGAAGCCATGCGCAAAGAACGCAGCCAACGAAGAACCCAACAGGGCAAAGCCAAATTCGAAACCAGCCAGGGTGAACGCTCCGGCAAGATCGTTGTGGAACTTACCAACATCTCCCATCGCTTCGAAAACAACGAAGTAATCAATAACTTCTCCAGTACCGTCATGCGCGGCGACCGCATTGGCATCGTCGGAGTAAACGGCGCAGGTAAATCTACCCTGCTCAAGATACTGTTAGGCAAACTGGAACCAACGGAAGGCAAAGTGAAACTCGGCACCAAACTCGACATCGCCTATTTCGATCAACTACGGGAACACCTGGATCTGGACAAGAACCTCATCGATAACGTCTGCGGTGGCCAGGACTTCATCGAGATCAATGGCAAGCGCAAACACGCTATCACTTACCTGAGTGATTTTCTGTTCACCCCCGACCGAGTCCGCACCCCAGCCAAAGCACTCAGCGGTGGAGAACAGAATCGTGCGATTCTGGCCAAAGTGTTCAGCAAGCCAGCCAATGTGCTAGTGCTGGATGAACCGACTAATGATCTGGATATCGAAACCCTCGAACTACTGGAAGACATCCTGCTCAAGTTCGAAGGCACTGTTTTGTTGGTCAGCCATGACCGGCAGTTCATGGATAATGTAATAACCAGCCTGATGGTGTTTGAAGGAAATGGGAAAATTGAGGAATACGTAGGTGGCTATAGCGACTGGGTAAGCAAGGGTGGCAGCCTCCTGGCAGTCGAAGAGCAAAAGGAATCCACAGCAACACCGGTTGAGAGAAGCCCGATACCCACAAAGCGCGATTCGACTGGCGAAGCAAGCCAGTCCGGCAAGCAATCACCTAATAGAAAGAAGAAAGAACTGGATAAACAATTGAAACTGATCGAGCGTTTGGAAAGCAAGCAAGAAGAGTTGAATGCAACTATGGCTGAGCCGGAGTTTTACAGCAGGGAGCAAAGCGAAATAGATAAGGTGTTAGAGCAGGTTCGTGGAATTCAGGCTGAGCTGGAAGCTGCCTATGAACGCTGGGAGGAATTGGAATAAAGAAAAGCTTACGAAAGAAATCTAGAAAGAACTAACTGCAAATCAAAGTACTCTGACTCTTTTTCTTTATTAGAAATGAAGTGAACTTGAACTACAAAAAGGGGGCGGTTGCCTTTCTTTATAAGACAACAGAAGAGCCCGCAGTATATCAAAATCTCCGCATTTTTTCAATATCAGTTGGGCACCTTTACTATGCGCAGATGTGCTAATGTATTCTTTCAGAATATTATTCAACACAACCCCAAAAGGAGATTGAGTATGAAGACCAAGCTAATGATCACAAGTCTGTTAGCGATTCTGGTTGCGTTCCCTATTCTATTTGGAAGCTGGTATACAATTGACCAGGGAGAACGCGGAGTTGTTTTAAGAAACGGTGCCTATCTGAAAGAGAGTGAACCTGGACTACATTTCAAAATTCCAATAATTGACAATGTGGTCAAAATGTCCACCCAATCACGGCTGGCCACCTATCAACTGCCCAGTGTTTATTCCCAGGATCAGCAGCCTGCTAACCTGGTTGTCTCGGTAAACTACAGGATGATCGCAGGATCAATGGGCCAGATATACGAAACCTACGGTAGTGAAGACGGTGTGCAATCTCGACTACTGTCGCCGCAAGTTCAGGAAGAAATCAAAACTGTATTCAGCCGATTTGATGCAGTCGCTGCTATTCAGCAACGTGACAGACTAAACGCCGATGCATTTAGCGCGATCCAAACTGCTGTTACTGGATCAGTGACCATAGACACTCTTCAAATCGAAGGAATTGATTTCTCTGATGCCTATGAGAAGAGCATTGAAGACAGAATGCTTGCCGAAGTAGAGGTTCAGCGAATACAGCAAAATCTCGAACGTGAGCGAGTGCAAGCAGAAATCCTGGTGACTCAAGCCAATGCCGCGGCTGAGCAAATCAGGTTGCAAGGTCAAGCTGAAGCAGATGCGATTAATGCAAGGGGACAGGCTCTTCGAGAGAACCCTTCCTTGATTGCATTAGTCCAGGCTGAACGATGGAATGGAGTGCTACCTACTACAATGCTACCGACCAGTACTTTGCCAGTAATTGGCGTTAACTCTTTTACAGCAGAAGGGAATTCGCAGTAAAGTGACCAGACCCATCATGCACAAGGAAGTGCTATTTCCCCTCCAGGACTTAAACCCAAATACCCTTTCCCCTTTGACTAATCTCCTTGATTGCGAGCGATTAAGTTTCGATTCAGCTCATCGCTCCTAAACTGGCCCCCAGAATAGAAACACCAATTTACGCAGACTGGGGAGTCTCAACAATGGATATCAAGTCACTAGCGTTAGGTTTCGGACTCTTGGCTTTTTCAGCTGGAGCCCTGGCAAGCGATGAACAAGAAAGCGGTGAAGGCAGCGAAGCCCAGGCGAGCAACGAGAGAAACCACCGTGAAAGCCGCAGGCGTGATAAGGACCGTGGCTTTTCCTACACCTATATTGAGGTTGCTTCACTTGACCATGGTATGGACTTGAATGGCTCTGGCACTGATCCTGATGGCAATAGATTCGAGTTATCTCTTGCTCTGGGCGACAGCTTTTTTGGAGTGCTTGATCGCAAACGAAGCAGCGGCTCTGTATTGGGGTCTGATTTTGATTTCGACACTGAGGGTTATGGATTCGGCTTCCGCGGCGATTCCTGGTTTGCCAGCTACACCTACAATACCTGGGATTTAAGCAATGCCGAATTCGATGTGGATACCATCAGAGTTGGATTTCGGAATAACTTGTCTGACAACTTTGAGCTCAGCGCCAGCTATAGCTGGAATGACTTCGAAGGCCTGGATAATGAAAATGGCTTCCAGGTGGGATTGTCGTACAGCATTTCTTCCAGTTTCGATTTAATCGCCGACTACGAAACCATCACCGGTGACTTCGATCTAGATACGGTCAGTTTAGGAATCCGACTTAACTTCTAGCTCATTAGAGAAGAGGAAGGAGTCAGAGTACTCTGACTCCTTTCATTCCATAAAATAAATCTGTCCCTATTGATCCCAAACATTTGCCTAATCTATGACAAAGAGCTCGTAGCCGCTGCTGCCATTATTCCCCTGAAAAAATAATCTGCCCAACGCGTGGCTGTAAAACAGTTCGACCGCATCCGGATCTGTTCCCAGGTCTACACCGGGTACTTGCTGAGCGTTTCCCGGATTTCCATCATGAGTCCAAAGGGTGAGCGGACCTGGACTGGGCCAGGTTGACTGCAGGCTGTAATACACCCTATCGCCAGCATCGACAATATTGCCGATAGAAGTAAAGCCAGGGTGGGAATGCAACTGCACAGGAACGCCGACACCATCGTGACTGTACAGTGAATCACCCAACCCATTAGACGCTGCAAAAAACAACTCCCCATTGGAGACTGTTAACTCGTGGGGAAAAGAACCAAGGCTGCCAAGTGGATTAATATCGTCGACCTGACTTATAGCCCAGCTGGGATAAAAGTCCATACTCCATAGCTCATCCCCAGTCGTACCATCGTTCGCTCTAAAATACAGTCTGAAATTATAGGGAGTAAATTCGGCTGGATTGGCGTGTCCTATGGGGTTGATTTGTGGTTGAGGGAAAAGATTACCCCCTGGACCCATGAGCCACACTTCCCGACCGTTGATTCCATTATTGCCATTAAACACAACAATATTGACCCAGGTGAAAGCCTCGGTCGGGCCGTCAAGAACATTCATGCCATTGTTGGGTGTGTTGATGTTCAGATGCAGGCTGGAAGCGCTGTTGCTGCCGTCGTGGTAATGAGGTTCAAAACCATTGCCAGAATCATAACTATTGAAAAACAGACCTTCGTTCCATAAATCTTCGACCATGAGGGCGTCGGGATCATCCATCCCGTGGATAGTGATTTCGGTACCAGTGGGAATATCGATTTTGGCCAGCTCCGGCATAATTAATGGGTCGTAGTCTATGAAGTAGAGTTGATCGTTGACAGACGTAAGACGCCGCTGGGAAATAATTTCCCATGCTTTGGAAGATACCGGTAGAAAAGCTGGAGCCGCGGGAGAATCTAGCATCCAGATTCTGAATGAATGGTACTGGTCATTGTCCGGGTTACAAATACCGCCGAAATTGTAAAAATCTTCGCTGCAGGTGGCGACCATGAAAATATTGGAGCCGCCAGTACCCCATCCAACTGGCACTTCGGCAACAACCATGTCCCGGACAGTCCAATGATTGGCGATTGCTGAGCCGATGGAAGCATAATTTCCACCAACGATTCTGATGTTACCTGATCCATCGTACTCCCACATATTGCCCGTGCCAACGTCAGGTAGATTACCTGGCCTGTCCGCGACGAAGTAGACCTTGTTGTCATATTCCAAAAACAGTCGGGGTGAAGAAGGAGCCAGGCCCGGCCAGAAAATGGTCTGGAAGGTTGTAGTGGGATTTTGAATCCCCTGGCCTAGTGACTGAACGCTAATACAGAGTGACACCACTATAAGAAACCACCTGGGCAATCTGGTCGTTAATCGCTTTAAGATATTAAGTACCATAGTGCTCACTCCTTCCTCTGATTTGGTTGAGTTATAAATGATGGACTTCACCCTCGAGTGAAATGTGCTATCCAGCATAACCCACGAAATAAACGGTATCCACTAGAGGCGGGTTAGTGAAAGTGACCCTTTTTCTACAAGCGATCAAAAACTCGTCATCGCCAGATCCGGCAGGAAAAGACAGACCAAAAGCATAGTCGCAATAGACCCAATCAAAATGGCCATTGCTTGGTTAGTTCGATGCAGGCCGTTTGCGATCATGGCAAGTGTTCCGACGCCATTTGACACTATACCCATGCAGACGATGCCAAGGGGAAACTCATCCTCAACAATCCAGGAAAAGCCAAAGGAATAGCCAACCAACAGTGCGGCTATAGAGACACCGTAGAGTCGAAGATAAGGCACAGCGTCGAGGCTGATACCAAGCCGATCTGAAACCTTTGTACTAGGAAGGGCAAGTAATGGAAATGCTACGAACAGGCCAGTGCCCAGGATTTTTACAGCGAGAACAATATCGAGTACAGTCATATCTGAATCCAATTTAAAAACACAGCATACAGCCACCTGAATCCAAATGTCAAACTCAGCTCAAGTAGAATCAAAACCCCGAGTAGATCGTTCACCTATAGCACTGTCTGATTGCGGTCTATCCGCCGCCGCCGAAATCATCGGTGATCGATGGTCGCTGCTTATTCTGCGATCTATCTTCTATGGCGTGAGCCGCTTTGCGGACATCAAATCGGACATCAAGATTCCAGGATCCACTCTTTCAACGAGGTTGAAGGCGCTACTGGAAGCGGGCTTACTGCAAGAACACCCTTACCGCGACGGCATGGCCAGAACTCGCGTTGAATACGAACCAACACCCAAGGGTGAAACTTTGCGCCCGCTATTTATGGGGCTAATGACTTGGGGCGATGAGCAGTTGCGAGGGAAGCAGTCGAAGCTCGTCGCAGTTAATAAAGAGACAGGGGAGGCGCTTAGACTTGGCTTTGTTGATGAAGCTGGCAGAGAAGTGGGAAAAGAAAACATCGATTACAGGATTAAGACCTGAGCGAATCATCTCCCCTACGACCTTTCCTAAACTTCTAATTTCGGACCTAACCACTTTATGGAATCCAACGCACCCTGCCAGCCATCCACTAGGACGGGGTCCAGCGCTTTGGCGATACCACCGTCGGTGCGCCACTGCAGATAGTTGCGATAGTGCTCTGCAGAATCCCACGTTTCAATTGCCGTGAAACATTCCTTCTCTTCATCGAGATAGGCATCTAATCCCTGACAACCCTCGAAATTTCGTGTGTCTGGAAGTGATGCCGCCAACATCTTTTTTAGTTCGCCGGACTTTCCAGGTTTGCATTGGAAGTCGATGGTAACTACATAGCTCATTTCTGACCTCTGCTCTCTTATAAATGGCTAAGCAATAGACTCCAATAGTTCCATTACCGCGATTACCCCCTGCCGTGGCTGAAGCGCGGTTGACGCAATACCCGAAACCACTTTGGTGATGTTGTGATCCACGTTGTTTGGTTCGCCCCACTGTTCACCGCTCGCCTGAGTAATGTAAACAGAAAAAGTATGGTGCCCCGTTCCTGGACGCTCACCAATGATGTGCAGAATCGTCCGCGGGTCAGCAGCATTAGCAAAGAGTGTTTCTCCGATCCTGTAGCCGGTTCTCACCCTGCCGGCAGTAACCAGCAGATTTTCAGGTGCGGCATTAAGTCCTACGCGCGTCAATTCACTGCGCAGGCTTGTTAGGAAAGGCAATAAGTGACCCTCGTCCATGATGGAATGGGCATTGAGTCCATCTGAAACCACTATCTGCACATCATAGTTGTCTCGTCTGCTTTGCGTGAGAGTTTCCAGCTCCCGAAGCGATGACAGGGCGAGGGATTCTCCTGACTCAGGATGCAGGATGTAATCCAGCCGATCCTGAGATTGCGTGCTCACTCTATAAACGGCGGGCACAGTAGCAATGAATTCAGGCGACAGCTCAGCCCAGATACTCAACTTGCCATCTTCGTAAATGCGATCGACTTCCGTTTCCAACTCGGCGTTTAGCTGGAAGTACTCATCACCATGACCCTCGGCGATAAACAGGCCTCTGCTCTGCACTTCTGAAATGAGATCACGACCTTCTGCCCGGATCGCCTGCTCATCTTGGGCATCACCTTTGAGCTTGCGATACTCAAGATATACCCAGGTTGGATCGCCAAATTTGTCGGTGGGATTTCCCTGCGCGTCGATTACTCCAAGCTGCCGAAAAAAGTCCCTCATGGGCTCATTGATCTGGAAGCCGAACTGCTGCCGCAAGCGCACATGATCCTGATAGCTGGTTGTGAGATAGCCAAGCATGGGATCGATTTTGGTAGGCAAGGCCATCAAGTAGGCTGGGTTCGCTGGCGCGATCTGCTGCAAACACCAATCGAGGTCCTTTAATGAGACATCCATGTGCAGGGTTGAGCAGACATCAAGGCCGAGACAGAGACCATGCAATTTGCCCATGACAATATCTTCAAGACAACAGCGCACCAACTGTTCACGAGTGCGAAATACCTCCGGGCCAATAAAACCCGCTACATCATTCAGGTGCACCCAGGCCTGGTCATCCGGCAAAGATGAATTTTCACCAACTATCTGGCTGAGCGCCCGGGCGAATCCATACTTGCGCGATTCATGCAGCACCATGTCAAATCCGTGACCGTGCCCATTGGTGAAGTCTGCGCCCTGACCTGTCTCAAAATACAAGCCATATCTGCCATCGCGACTGGCGGCATGGGCCTGCATTTTTTCCAGGGTTAAATCAAAAGTACCGTTGGCGCTTTCTGATCCCGCTATGCTCTGAAACCATAACGCGGTGCTGCCAGGATCGGCACTTTCAACCTCCGCTTGCACATCGATATGAGACAGCACACAGTGCGGCAACACATCTTCGAGGCCGAATGTCTGCAATACGTCTTGCAGGCATAGCTCTATTGATCGAACCGATTCCACGGTACTTGAAACCGGGTTGGTGCCAAGCAATACATCCCCAACGCCGTAGGCAAAAGCGTCGAATACCTGCCAGCGAATGTCATCGGGATTGTCGGTAGGTGAATTAGGTTGAACCCGTGCGCCTAAGTATCCTTTGGCGCCGATATTACTGCCTGGCAGCGGATTAAAGATTTTGGCGCCAACCAGGGTGAGCTCGTCATTGTTCATGAGCTTCACAACATTCCCGATCACGTCACTGGAGAGTGAGGGCATGATCGCCTTGATGTTGGATTCAGATTCATTGAGCAGGAATTGGCGCAGTGCAGCCAGAGTCTCTGGCAGCTCTACATTTTCGGGTGCCGTCTCAGGCTGTACGTAGTCGTATAAAGAATCCCTGTGGGGTGCGAAGCGATCGATCTCAGCCAAGGAGGTGTTTGCAAGTAAATCCCGGGCATTGCGTCTGGACTGCTCGTCCACAGCGGCGACGCCTATAATCTCATCCCCTTCCTTGTATTCACTGGCCGCGCCCAGAACCTGCGCATAAAGCGTTGCATCGACTTCACCAAAACTGCGCAGTAGATAAGCCGGCAAACTTTCACCTTCGATCACAGCTGTAATGTCAGGTGCGGCGAGAACAGAGCGACTTAAGCCGGCCAGGCCGATACCGGCTGCGGCAGTGCCAAGCGCCATTTCTTTCATGAACAATCTCCGTGACAGCATCTGTGATTCCGTAATTTGGAGGTGAATGAAATAGGTATCTCCATAGCCAGAGTGGTTTGATTATACAGCGGGTATTGGCAGATCAAAGGACTCTGGCCTCTTTATACTATCCTCAACCCCCAACCCTCTACCCACTTTCCTCTTCCCTCTATCCTCTACCCACTTTCCTCTTCCCTCTTCCACCTTCCCTCTTTGCTCTTTCCTCCTTCCTATCTCTAAAGCCATTCCTCGCGTAAACTCACCCGATGACTTCGCAACTGTTTCCAGAGACAGCAGAAATAAAGAGTACCGCCGAAACCTACCAACCCCTGGCGGCACGGATGCGCCCCAATACGGTGGACGAGTTTGTCGGCCAGCAACACCTGCTGAGCCCAGGCAAGTCCATTCACGAAGCCATCGACAAACAACAGCCTCACTCCATGATCCTCTGGGGACCACCCGGTGTCGGAAAGACCACGCTGGCGCGGATTATCGCACAGGCTTGCGACTGTCATTTTGAATCACTGTCCGCCGTACTGGCTGGTGTTAAAGAAATCCGTGCCACCATTGAACAAGCCAAATACCATCAGGCCAACAGCTCGCGTAAGACGATACTCTTTATAGATGAAGTACATCGTTTCAATAAGGCGCAGCAAGACGCTTTTCTGCCACACATCGAAGACGGCACCGTGTTGTTCATCGGCGCCACCACAGAGAACCCGTCTTTCGAGTTGAACAACGCCCTGCTATCCCGCGCAAGAGTCTATTTATTAAAGTCACTGACCGAAGCGGATCTGGTGAGTGTCATTGACTATGCACTGGCAGACAAAGAGCGAGGCCTGGGCTCCCTCGCTATTGAACTAGATGACAAGCAACGGCAAATCCTGGCACACGCCGGCGATGGCGATGCCCGCCGCACCCTCAATTATTTGGAAGTACTCAGCGACATGGCCGAAATGGAAAACGGTCACCGCGTTGTTGTAGACGAACACATCGCCCAGGTTGTAGAAGAAAGCTATCGCCGTTTCGACAAGGGCGGCGACAGCTTCTATGAACAGATTTCTGCGCTGCACAAATCCGTGCGCGGCTCCTCCCCCGATGCCGCCCTGTACTGGCTCGCCCGCATGCTCGATGGTGGTTGCGATCCTATCTATATCGCAAGACGCTTAACCCGCATGGCCAATGAAGACATAGGACTGGCTGACCCAAGGGCCCTGCAGATGACGTTGGATTGTTGGGATACCTATACCAGACTCGGCAGCCCGGAGGGTGATTTGGCACTCGCCCAGGCCGCGGTGTATCTGGCCAGCGCACCGAAGAGTAATGCCGTGTATGAGGCATTCGGCAATGCCCGCAAAGCAGTGGCAGAACACGGCAGCCTGGAAGTGCCTTTACATTTACGAAACGCCAGCACTTCATTGGGCAAGGAAATGGGCTATGGAGAAGACTACCGTTATGCCCATGACGAAGATAACGCCTTCGCCGCTGGTGAAAACTATTTGCCGGAATCGATTAGAAATGAACAGTTCTATCACCCGAGAGAAAGTGGTCTGGAGTTACGTATTAAGGAAAAAATGGCGCAGTTCCGACAGCTGAATGCTGATGCTAAGAATAAGCGATATGAATCGTAGGCTCGATTGTGTGTTGCACTCAATCTGATTTTGCCTAACCAATCTACTGTATTTTTACTCTGACCCCTTTTCTTATTGTGTGGCGCAACCAATCTGGATATAACACAAAAAACCACTGCGTTTTGCTCTGACCCTTTTTCTTCTTCCTTCATTTTCGAAACTGACTTATCGGGTGCCATTCTCGATTCTTAGAGTAGTACCAAAATCTCCATCCATTTGTTGCCCGTTTCGTAATATGCTGCGCCGCGGAAGAAGGTGAGCTGAATATCTTTCCTCCGTAATCAATAGTACCGTCTCGCAATATATAGGCGGTATATTCATATTGTTTGTACCAGGCCTTAACTTTAGTTTTTCTGCGAACTAACCCTGATACAACTACCTGCCCTCTTCCACTTTTTGCTACTTTATTTCTGAGTCTTCTAGCTACGTGCCCACCTAGCAATTCAGCCCGTCGCTTTTCATCTTGCTCTTTCAAATTCCTATTAAGATCCTTGCGCAAATTCGCCGCGCCTTTGAATTTGCCTTTTACTGAGTTCCCATCTGGTCTAAGTATTCTAAGGAATAGAGTTTCCAAGTCTTTCACATGCTTCTGTTCATTTACGAGATATACGCTAAATCTATTCCACTTTCGTTTGTGTTTATCATTCAAATGCTGCCTAAGTCTAGACATGAGGTTTGATGCGAGTCCTACATAGTAGAGCTTTTCACCTCTATACAGCGCATATATGCCAAATTTTCCTTTGATAAGAGCTCGCACAGAATCTCTATGATCAATCAAGACGCTTTGAGAGATGTTTTCTAACTGACTATTTACTAGCGCTTTCTGAGTTCGTGGCATTATCTAATTTATCCGAGCATGAAAAAGAAGTATTTGGCTTCTGCACAAGAATAGCTACCGATAACTTTGCATTCTGCCCCAAATACTAGCCTTCGATAGAACTACTGTATTTTTACTCTGACCCCTTTTCTTTGACCCCTTTTCTTTCAAAATTCTGAAGCCAAGAATAAGCGTTACGAGTCTTAGATCTTAATGCGTGGAATCCAAAAAGGGTCCGAGTAAATTCATCTAACAGTAGGATTTTTCGCATCAAAATACTCTGGCCTCTTTTCTGTCTAGTTCTCACCACCTCTCTGACTACGGGTTTTCGCGAATGATGGCTGCAACTGATTCTTCGGGTGCTTTCACTTTATCGCCAACGGTCCAATCCTTGTATGTGTGCTGGGGAACATGGCCAATACCAACTATTTCTCCACAAATATCATCACCACTTATTTCATCAACTCGAATCATGAAATCGACACCTTCGTCTACTCCAACATAGACAGTATCCCCAACTCGAGAAGGATCAACCGCAAACTCCACACCTGGTGGACAAGTTATCATTCGGCCGAGTGGAGGTACTGGGTCTGTGATTTCTCTATACATATAACTCTCCAATTGATGTCACATTGGAATCATGGGAACTGATTTACTTTGACCCTTTGATTATGAAAAGCATTCTCAACCTTCATTCAACAAACTTTCAAACCAAACTATGGCTGCTTCACCTTCCTTTTCTACGACGTCATCGGTACTTCGACTATGCCTAATACTGTTGCGTAACTCGGCTAATTGACTCATCCGATTCTGAAAAACTTGCTTTTGGCCAACTTTTGGCTCGAACCTATTCCAGAGGTCTTTGCTGACTATCACACCTTCAAGCTCTCTTAGATCGAAAAATTCGAGAATTGCATCCGAATTTTGATAATTCTCTCCCCTTTTCGTTGCATCTTTCCTAAGTAATCTCTGTATTCTCTGATTGGCCTTATCAGCAATATGACTCGGAAATACCTTAGGGTCGGGCCCAACTGTATCTGCAATTAGTCTTCTGAATGACAATTCGATGTCTTCAATCCTCTCGTCGAGCTGTCTCAGTGAAACTTCATTATCGTTAGATTCTTCGTAAGTCAGCCCGAATACGGTATCAGTTAACCAGTGCCTGAAAGATTCATTATCTTGAAATTGTTTGAACAACTGAGCGTCATCTGAAAACAAAGCTGTAACGACGCGCTTGAGAGCCTTATCGTGTTCTATCCGCGCGTTCTGTCTATCTGAGTTCAATATAGCGTTCTGGTAGGCCTGGTCTGCGGACACTCTTTGTGGAAGCTCATGGATTATTCTTTGCTCCATGCGTTCTGCGTCATCAAACAATCCGCCAAACTGATCGTTGAAGGATCTGATGATGTTGGACAAACGATCCATCTCAGGCTCAGCTACTCGCCCTCCACCTGATGGCCGCACAGGCTCAATTTCCGCATCTTCATCCGGCAACGCGATTGCCATCGTTGCCTGCTTCTCAGCGCGATAACTATCCATATCGATGGCATCAAGTATCCCTTTGGACAAGTCTTCTTCTTTAGGCGCCGGTAACTTTGGAATTAAGAAGTTGAGAAATATGGAAAGCTTTTCCCACTCCTGTAATCCGTAATCCAGGATCGTCGCCAGGAAATCGTAGGTTCGGGTGAACGCTTTGGCCTTGCCCTTAAAATCAACCTGTCCATCTTCGTCAAGTTCGTTGATGTATTCAGCCACACAAAAGTCCAGTATGGGGTCTAATGTGTCACGATCTGCACCGTCAAGGTAACGTCCCACTAAGGTATCTATTTGCTCTTCCGAATATACCTGGTATCCATCCAGCTCTGACTTTAATGTATGCAGCTTATTGGGGTCGGTTTCCCGACTCAAAATGGTGGTTCGGTAGTAGTCGGCAAATGACTTTTCGATTACATCCGTGTCATTCTGAAAATCGAGTACAAATACATCATGCTTTTTAGGATGCGAGCGATTTAGACGTGACAGTGTTTGAACCGCCTTGATTCCTGACAACGCCTTGTCGACGTACATTGAATGCAAAAGTGGCTCGTCATAGCCAGTCTGGAATTTGTCAGCACAGATAAGAAAACGATATGGGTCTTCTTGAATGCGGTCCGCGATTTCGTTACTAGAGAAGCCATTTAGACTTGCTTCAGTGACTTTCTCGCCCTCATAGGTCGGTTCCCCAGAGAACGCGACGATCGCCCTGTATGGGCTTTTGTTTTCACTCAAGTAATTCTGGATAGCCATATAGTACTTGATGGCCCGCTTGATACTGCCGGTCACAACCATTGCTCGAGCCTGACCGCCAATCTTGCGTTGGCCAATCACCTGCTCTGTGAAGTGATCGACCATGATCTCAGCCTTCTCACGAATGGCAGTTTCATGCCCCTCCACATAGTTACGCAATTTCTTGCGGGCTTTCTTAACTTCATACTCGGGGTCAGCTTCCACCGTTTTGGCCAAGTGGTAGTAACTTTTAACCGGCGTATAGTACTTTAGTACATCTAAAATAAACCCTTCCTGAATAGCCTGCTTCATCGTATAGCTATGAAATGGCCGATGCTTGGTCTCATCTCCTACTCGATAAGGAATACCAAATAGTTGCAGAGTTTTATTCTTGGGAGTCGCAGTGAAAGCAAAGTAGCTGGCATTCTTCAGTAATTTGCGCGACTCAATAATCCGATTAACTTTATCCTCTGTCGTCTCTTCGTCCTCTAGCGCGCTCTCATCAGCTAAAGCCATATTCATTTTGGCGGCTGTTCGCCCACCCTGGCTGGAATGCGCTTCGTCAATGATGATCGCAAACCGCTTACCTCGGTGCTCTTCACCAATGGTATCTAACACAAAGGGGAAGGTTTGCACCGTAGAGATGATGATTTTTTTGCCGTCCCTGAGAAACTTGGCTAGCTGCGCCGTCTTTGAACTACCACCACCCTCTTTCACGGCACCGACAATCGAAGACACCTGTGCAAAGGCTTTAATGGTTTCCCGAATCTGTTTATCCAGGATGCGTCGATCTGTGATGACGATTATCGTGTCGAATACATCGGAATCGGCTTTTCGCAAGCCAATTAGCTGATGAGCTAGCCAGGCAATAGAATTGGACTTGCCGCTACCAGCTGAGTGCTGCACCAAGTAACGCTTGCCAGCACCATTCCACGCGGCATCTGCCAGCAGCTTGCGAACTACTTCCAGCTGATGGAAGCGGGGGAATATTTGTAATCGCTTCTTTCTACCGGTCTTTTCGTTCTTTTCTTCTACGATTTGTGCATAGTTTTCCAAAATATCCGTTAGGCCACCCGGCGTCAGAATGCGTCGCCAAAGGTAGTCAGTCTTTATGCCATAAGGGTTGGGCGGATTGCCCGCACCTTGATTCCACCCTTGATTAAAAGGCAAGAACCACGAGGCTTTCGCCATACCCTTGGTGCCCTTTAGGTGCGTACACATCCTGACTTCATGATCATCCATCGCGAAATGCACCACACAACGCCCAAATAAAAAGAGCGTCTCACGCGGATCACGATCCCGCTTGTATTGTTCTTCTGCATCTTCGACAGTTTGCTTGGTCAGGCTGTTCTTTAGTTCAAAAGTTGCGACAGGTAGACCGTTGATAAATAAGCCAAGGTCTAGTGCGCGCCTAGATTCTTCCCGGCTATATCGCAACTGGCGGGTATTACTAAAACGATTCGCGGCATGGCGCTCAACCGCGCTTTCATTTTCCGGTGACGGCGTTCCGTAGAATAGGTCTACATGATGCTTGCCATGGCTCACACCTTTACGCAGTACATCGATCGTACCGCGGCGAGTTATTTCACCCTGCAACTGAGACAGAAACTTCCTGCACACTGGGCCATCGGTACGCAACTCCAGCGCTTCCACCAGCCCTTCTTGGGTCGCCTCGAGAAAGCTAGCTAACTGCTCAAGGTCAACCGCAAATTCTCGATCGTAATCCTGATTGCTACCCTCGATCCATCCGAAGGCCGTCATCGAGTCAAATATCAGTGACTCGAGCCCTTCTTCTTTGATATTGGTAACCGGCGGCCGATCGGCAGGCGTTGGCCGAGCTGTTTCGATTAACTTGATACCACCGTCGGACCCAAATCGTGGATTCTGATCAATTGCGCTACCGATTGAATCTATTCGATCTCGCGGTATAGAGAATTCATCCAAGAAGGACGCAAGTCGCGGATCTTGTGACTGGAATGACAATACAAGCTTTTCTGCTACGTCTCTTGGCAATTCCAAACGCACCAGGCAGCTTTCCGAAGGCGCAACGGCCTTCACACGCACATCGCCAATTCGAACGCCAGCATAAGCAGCGATCATATGGACTAATTGTTCGCGCTGGTACTCGTCCATTTCTTGCGCATCTCGCGACAGAATGATGTCGACCATCGCTTTCTGAGGTGCGCTCATGGGCTGCGGCACATCTGTTCGCAACGCCCATGGTTTTTTCTTGTATACCTCGAAATCTTTGCTATTCCACTTCTGTTTGTCGGCCATCTCGTGGCAGGTCGCACACAGAGCAATGAGATTCTCGGGGCTATGATCTTGCGTCTTTTTCCAGGGGATAATGTGAGCAATCTCAATCGACAATCCGAAGCCACACACAGCGCACCGATGGCAGGATTCATGCAGAATTTGCCGCTTTACTGGTACCGGAATGGCCGGGCGATCACTCATTCAATTGCTCCACATCGACATCGTCCAGTAACTCGTCGCCGAAACTCAATTCAGCAGGATCAATTTCGGATTCAGCAATTTCAGGAAGACCGGCGGCCGCGGCCCGAACATCAAGCTTGCCGGTGACAATGTCAGACGTGAGACGCACGCGATATTCCCGAACTAACAATATTTCCCTCTGAATACGCAACACTGTTTTTCTTATGCTCGCGGTTTCCCTATCCACAAAATCTACGATTTCATTTTGCTCCTCAAGAGGCGGAACCAATGACCGAACCGAATAAAAGTTTTGATTGGATAAGTTCTGCAACCCAACTGTCATGCCATTAGACCTGCCTCCGTAAATAGCTTTATATGGACTTGTATGACAGAGGTACTCAAAGTATTTTGTATTCAATGGTCGTTGAGGCTCAAATACCCCATAGTGAAAAGACGCTATTCCTCGAATCGTCGCCGCAAAGAAAACGCCCAAATGTGCCTTGAATCGATTTAGAACAAGATCACCCGGGTGAACTACTTTCCAATTGTCAAAACTCGATGTTTGAAGAGACCTCTCTTTCATGTGTTTTGTGGGTATCAGACCATCTCGCTGAGATAGAGATAGCTGGGTTTCTGGAGCATCCCCATGCGGTCGAATATTCTCTTTAAATATTCTTTGATTGAGCGGCGTCTCCCAGTGAGCGGGTATATCACCAACCCACTCTATCCCTGAGGGCTTCAGCTCAGTGTCTTGATCCAAACCACGAGTAACAGCCGCCTGAATAATGTTCTGCTCTTGTTCTTCCAGCAGTCCGATCAAGCGTTGTTTAGCGCGAATGAACTGATCAATTTTTCGATTAGCGTGCCTAAGAAACTTTACAATTTTGACCTGCTCATCTGGTGGCGGAATGAATACTGGGAGACGCTTGATATCCCCATGATCTAGGTTCTGCCTCAGCCCCGAACCAAATCTATAGATTGCCTTAGTTAAGTCGAATACATTCAGAATTTCGTATCCGTATTCCGGAATTACCTTATCTTTCACTTCAAGGCACAGATATGCGCCAGAAATGATTCCCCGATCATTTGCCAGACCTATTCGGAGGCTCGTTTTATCGTTCTGCAAATCGGTGCCGCGAATAATCACGTTTCCTTCATCAACTATTTGGTGAGTCTCGTATGATCTCGGCACTAGCCCATGCTGCTTCTCAACTGGTTTGATAATTATCTTGCCGTAACTAAGCGAGAGTACCGTATTCTCTATAAGCCCAGTATTGAAAACTTTTCGCTTGGCAAAGGCAGCATGCCCGGGCTTCAATTCCCAATGGGAGGGAACTCGACCTAACCAATCCTGGCCAGATTCTTGGTAATCATTATATGGAGATAAGCCCTTCAACATGAGACGACCTCCTTCGCAATCGCCCGAACAATCCTTGCTCTAGCCATAGCACGATCGGCCAATAACGATTCCTCGCCTGTTTGGCTCATCCACTCGAAAAAGCGCTGCAGCCCATGGCGCGTATTGGCCTCATCGCGACAATTTGTGATGAATGCAAACTGAACCTTCTGCACCGGATCGGCCACAAACACGCCAAATGGCGCGGTTACCACAGTTGCATCAGGAAAACCGAGCAACTTTAATGCCTGGCTCTCCGTTGCGTTCTTATGACAGGCAATAACGTGTACTGGGCCACCGCGTTTGCCTGTCAGAGCATCGGCGAGCAGATGGTCACGTAAAAAGGGCTGCCCAACCATCTCTTTGGCTGCGCCTATGGTCATCGCCGCAGGTATTGCATGCGACTCAAAGAGAGTCTCTTTTTTATCTATCGTGGCGAACACCCTGCCGTCGTCCTCAACAGAATCACTCCGCGCCAGTATCGACTCGCGAATAACACGAGACATGACCGCCTGCCGGCTTGTGAAATCGAGCCGTGACCAATCGAGTGCGGCACCGCTGTGAAACTTGCCTTTAGACGCTTCGCGCACGCCTGACTGCGTTAAAGAGACCACTGCATCATGCAGCGCCTCCTGCACGCGTGCCTTCAATTCCGCAACCGTCTCGACCATTCCGCCACGAAACAGACTCTGTTGCGCAACATATTCCTGGAAGCGCTGGTTGCGTTGACCCTCGGCAGTCTTCTTGACTTCGACATTACCGAGGCCAACCAGCCTAACTTTCGCAGGCGCTACCGATAAGCCCGTCATCAATTCAGCGTGACAAATGCCGATGTCGCCCGCGCCATCTGCCCAACCTGCGTTACCGTTACTGAGCACAATCAGCACATCGCAGTCTTTAACGGCCTGCAGGCACACATCCCAGGAATCCCAGGTGCCGCCTTGGGGCGGGGTTTCTTCATTGATCCAAACCTCGAACGGCTTCTTGCCCAGCAGCTCGATAGCCTCGATCTCCTGCTTCAGTTCTTTACGGACATCTGACAGCTTGGTTTTCTTTTGGGCAGCCGGGAAGGGGTCATTGCAACGACTGGATATCATGACGCGCAATTTGCTGGAGACTGCCATGGCTACTTCTCGCTTCCCGTGATTTCCTCGAGCAAGCCTTCAGTCTCTTGTTCCAGCGCGAGAATATCAGCACTGATTTCTTCAAGGCTGCGCAGAACAGGGGGCTTGTAGAAGTGCCGAGTAAAACTGATTTCATAGCCAATCTTGTTATCGCCTTCGACGACCCAAGCGTCTGGCGTGTACGGTAAAACTTCGCGGCGGATGAATGACTCGACACCCTGTTTCGCTGTTTCTTCCGTTGGGAGCTCGCCTAGCTGGCCTGATGCAGGAGCCTCAAGAAATGGAATTTGTTCATAGTCACGCAGCTCTGTGTCCGGCTCATACTCGACCACACAAGTTTCGCCATCTAATTCAACTTCGAAAAGACCATGCAGAGGATCTGGATAGGGCGATACTGTCTTCTTACTCTTACCCAGCTGATGAATCTTCCTAATTACACCGGGTGCGCTCGCATCCCGCCAACTGACTGCGCCGATAATGACTTTAAGGTCAGTCGCACTAAGCTTTATTTCGAGCTTCTTGAGAGTCTCTTTAACGATGCTGACAAAGATATTGTGGTCCTCGAAAAGATGATCGCCTATTTCAGCCAGCAACGCGCCACCGACCTCCAGCAGCCTCGCATCGCGTTTCCAGGAATCTTCATTTAGCAGTTTCTTTTTCTTAGCAGCTGTGAGTCCCTTCTTGCTGGGTGTCGTCTCACCCTCATCGCCTTCTTCTCCCTCTTGTTCTTTGCCCCAGTTCTCGACCAATTCCTTTAGCTGCTTGCGTACAGAGGACGTCTTGTCAAACAACGCTTCACCCAGTGACTCATAAAGCGAGGAACGAACCTCTTCGTCACCTGAGGCGAAACGGAGCCCCTCGATTGCCTTGCGGGTCAGCTGACTATGAAGCCGTAACGGGCGTTCTACCTTAACTTTCCAATACCCAAACTCCGCGTTGGGAAAGATTTTTGACTGCTCTGTTGCCGCAAAGTCGATAAAGGTGTCGCAAATTCGCTTGATATTCTTCTCAGACAACTCGCAGTTCTTTTTGCCCATATTCTTACGCAGAGGCACTGACCATTCAGTAGCATCAATGAGCTGCACTTGCCCTTTGCGTTCTTCAGGTTTGCGATTGGTCAATACCCATACAAAGGTCGCGATACCTGTGTTGTAGAACATATTTAATGGCAGCGCGACGATGGCTTCAAGCCAGTCGTTTTCAATGATCCAACGGCGAATGTTGCTCTCACCCTGCCCCGCATCGCCAGTAAATAATGACGAGCCATTATGAACCTCCGCTATGCGACTACCCAGCGGCGTGTCATGCTTCATTTTGCTCAGCATGTTCGCCAGGAACATCATCTGCCCATCACTGGAGCGGGTAACTAGCGAATACTCGTTGTCGCCTCCATGGCTTATGACAAAGCGAGAGTCGGCCAGCTCCTTTTTGCCACCCATTTTGTCTAGATCAACTTTCCAGCTTTTGCCGTAAGGCGGATTGGCCAGCATGAAATCAAATTCTTTTGAACGATATGCATCGTTCGACAGAGTCGAGTGCGCCGGACCGCCAACAATGTTATCTGCTGCGTCACCTTCGCCCTTCAACAATAAATCAGCCTTACAGATTGCATAAGTGACACCTGAAATTTCTTGGCCATACAGATGAGTCGCGACCTGCTTGCGGTGGTCTGCCGCGATTTTCTGCAGTGTTTCCTCCGCCACCGTCAACATACCGCCAGTACCGCAGGCGCAGTCGTACAGCAAGTAGGTGCCTGATTCTATTTCGTTGGCAATAGGCAGGAACATCAAATTTGTCATCAGACGTACTGCATCTCTTGGTGTCCAGTGTTCCCCAGCCTCCTCGTTATTGTCTTCATTAAATCGGAGCACGAGTTCCTCGAACATGGTGCCCATCGAGTGATTGTCGAGTGCTGGGAGATCGCCGACCGGGAACGGCGTGAGATTCATGTCCTTATCGAGAAACTTTTCAATAAGGGGACCGAGAAGGTCACCTTTCGAGAGACGCGGTATTTGATTTCGAAACTCGAAGTTTTCGAGGATGTCCTGCACGTTTGGTGAGAATCCATCCAAGTAGGCTTCGAAGTCGTCTTTAAGCTGTTGCTGCGTGCCGCGTGATTTGAGATCTCGTAGCAGGAATGGAGAGATATTGTAGAAAGCCTGGCCAGAAGCGGACCGAAGGGCTTCGTCCTGGTTGTCGATCTTTTCCTTATCTAGTGCAGCCTTCATTTCCAGAACTTCGCTCTTTGTCGGTTCGAGCACGGCGTCTAACCGGCGAAGTACTGTCATCGGAAGAATTACGTCTTTATATTTTGTACGCTCGTAAACGTCTCGCAGGATGTCATCTGCGATGTTCCAGATGAAATTGGTCATCCAGTTGAGTTGTGTTTGGTCCATGTAGCTTCCAGTTTCTGATACTTTTAAAATAAATCTTTGTATGCATTAAAATTTCTACATTGAGATCAAAGGGGTCAGAGCACTTTGATCCTCTAAGAGTGATAGCTAGGCTCAATTGCTAACTATCAAAAATTGGACACTAAGCATCTTCCATCATGCATTCAACATTTTTAGTGATGATTAGCTATTAAAGAACCAACCTCTTGACGGAATCGGGCTTTATGCTGCTCCTATGATATTCGTGTGTCAACTAGGGGTTTAGGTGGCTCTGGGCTATTTTCGACGAGACATGTCAATCGTGAGGCTAAGCTTATGTGATTACTCCTTCACTCTCATTAGGGTAGCCCGCGATCAATGGAATAGTCGAAATCTACCTTCCCAACAACCAATTTATTGTATTCTTCCCTTCCCATTCATTTCCCTTTTAGTTAGTAGATTTATTTAGGACCTTGAAATGAAACACTCAATCCTTACCCTCGCTGCCCTGCTTTTGGCAGCTTGCAGCGAACCGGCGGTGGATACTGCCGCCATGTCAAGCTCTCTAGATTCGTCTGACACAGCCCAATCAGCAGAAACTGAAAGCGGAACAACCGAACCCTCAGTCGCCGAATCCAACCGCATAAACACCTGGTTCGAAGAAAAAAACGAAGAGCGCCTCCAATTCAGCCCCATCGAATTGTCCACCCTGGGTCGCAAGGACCTGTATGACCAGATCGATGACTTGTCCGTAGAAGCCACACAGGAACAGCTGGACTGGTTTGCCTCTACAGTTGAGGAGCTGCAATCCTCATTCGACTATGACGCACTGGATTTTGAAGCCAAGACCTCTTACGACCTGTGGGTGTATCAGTACGAACAGGCGCGGGACAACTTTGACTTCAATGTGCAGGAATATGTCTTTGAGCAGATGAGCGGTGTGCATGCGCAGCTGCCGGTCATTCTGATGAACTACCACAGTGTGGAATCGCTGTCTGAAATGGAGGCTTATATCAGCCGCATCGAAGGGGTGGGTCGTGCACTGGGTCAGCAATTGGAGTGGGCGCAGGACAATGCCGAGCGTGGTGTGCGGCCACCGCGTTATGCCTATGAGTTTGTTATGGAGGCTTCCCTGGGGCTGATTACGGGGTTGCCGTTTGACGATAGCGAAGATGATTCTGCACTTTGGAATGATGCCAAGACCAAGATCGAGAGTCTGGTTAGTGCTGGCGAAATTGATGACGCGGTGGCTGAGGATCTGCGTACTCGTGCGCAAGCTGCGCTAGAGAATGCGTTCCAACCTGCTTATGAGTCATTGATTAGTTGGCTGGAAACGGACATTAACAATGCGCCGCCGGAGCCAGTTGGTGTAAGTGCCCTACCCAATGGCACTGCCTTCTATAACCAGATGCTGCGTTCCTATACCACCACGGATCTTACTGCGGCAGAGATTCATCAGATTGGTCTGGATGAAGTGGAGCGGCTGCGGGCGGACATGGAAGCGATTAAGGAGCAGGTTGGTTTCGAAGGCGACATGTCTGAGTTCTTTCAGTTTGTCTCTACCGACGAGCGCTTCTTTTATAGTAATGACGATGAAGGTCGTCAGCGCTTTCTGGATGAATCCACTGAATACATTGAAAACATGAAAGCCTTGTTGCCGGAGTATTTTGGTATTCTGCCTAAGGCTGATCTTGTGGTGAAACGGGTCGAGGCGTTTCGCGAACAGGATGGCGCCGCGGCGCACTACTTTGCCAGTAGCCCGGATGGTTCAGTGCCGGGTGTTTACTATATTCACCTGTCTGACATGAATGCCAATCCGATCACTGAATTGGAAGCGGTGGCCTATCATGAAGGTTTGCCTGGGCATCACATGCAAATCGCTATTGCCCGCGAACTGGAGTCAGTGCCTGCCTTCCGCAGTCAGGCTGGATTTACGGCCTACACCGAGGGTTGGGCGTTGTATACCGAAGTGCTGGCCAAGGAGATGGGTGGCTATCAGGATCCTTACTCCGACTTCGGTCGTCTCGTGAGTGAGATGTGGCGCGCGGTGCGTCTGGTGGTGGACACTGGTATTCACGCCATGGGTTGGTCCGAGCAACAGGCTGTGGATTTCTTTGCCAACAATGTATCGACTCCTCTTCCTTCTATTGTTTCAGAAGTACGGCGTTATACCGTGCTACCCGGACAAGCCACCAGCTATAAGATTGGTATGCTGAAGATTCTGGAGTTGAGAGAACGGGCGCAGGAACAGCTTGGTGACAAGTTTGATATTCGGGATTTTCATGATGTGGTGTTGAGTGGGGGCTCCCTGCCGCTTGCGATTCTGGAACGGCGGGTGGATAATTACATCAATATGACGTTGTAACTTCAGAATAGGGTCACAGTCAAAATACGACACCAAAGAACTGTTTTGCGACTTTGACCCTGTGCTTTCATTACACACTCTTTTCCCCATTAATTTCTCGTTTCTGGCTTCTTCTTACTAAACTGGATTGGCAGGACCTGGAATACAAGGAGAGTATGATGGGGATTACTACATTTGATACATTAAAGTTCGTTCGAAGACTTGAGCAAGTTGGCGTGCCTTCCGAGCAGGCTGAAGCTCAGGCTGAGGTGTTAACTGAGGCATTCAACGTGAATCTGGAAGAGTTGGTAACAAAAGATTTCCTAGCGGCTGAATTCGCTAAAGAGCGTGCATATATTGACACTCGATTTGCTGAGGAGCGTGCCCATACGGATACTCAGTTTGCAAAAGTACAAGCCCAACTGGAGTCACGACTTACAGTTCAATCCCGGATGCTTGCTATCGTCATAGCAGCCGTGCTTCTGCCGCTTTTTGAGAGACTTATTAGCCTCTAGCTTCGCAAACAGATAGCCTGGATTCTTGTCTCCTATATTTAAGTCCAAGTTAGACTTCACTACGTAGTAGTTATACCGAACTCCTTACTGTTACTCACCTCAACCATGCAATCGAGCACTGCCAAACCCAGCGTTGCCATCATCGGTGCCGGGCTCGCTGGAGTTACAGCCGCCTGCCAGTTAACAAAGCGCACTGACGTAACCCTCTTAGAAAAGTCTCGCGGCTTCGGCGGCCGTATGGCCACGCGCCGTAACGACCCCTGGCAATTCAATCATGGTGCGCAATTCTTCACCGCACGCAGTTCTGAATTTAAGAGCACAGTATCGGAGTTTTTAGGGCAAGGCCTGATTTCAGAGTGGCAACCCAAAATAATTACCCTGGATCTACATGGCGAGCCTTTCAAAAGAGATTGGTTTGAGCCCCACTACGTGGCTGAGCCATCAATGAACTCACTGGTTAAATACATGGCTGTTGAGGTGGATGTACGTTTGCAGGTTGAGGTTGCTGATGTTTCAAAATCAGCTAATAGACCTACCTGGTTGCTAACCGATAAGAATAGCGAACCATTGGGTGAGTTCGACTGGGTGATCAGCGCTGTCCCTGCTCCGCAATGTTTGAATATCATGCCGGAAGAATTCTCGTTGCAACAACAAGTCGAGTCGGCCCGACTGTCTCCTTGTTTTGCACTCATGCTGGGTTTTGATCAAGCGTTAGAATTACATTTCGAAGCAGCGGTGGTACGCAATTCTCCTGTGGCCTGGATTGCTTCAGCTTCTACTAAAAAGAACACTTTACTGGTTCATAGCGACAACGCCTGGGCGGAGCAGAATTTTGAACAACCGCTGGAGTGCGTTCAGGCTGATTTGCTCTCTACATTAGAAGAGCTATTGAGGGACAAGCTCCCTAAACCAGACCATATCGACACCCATCGCTGGCGTTATGCCCGAGCCGAGAATCCATTGGACGTCGGTGCACTGGTCGATACTGAAAACAGGCTGGCAGCCTGTGGCGACTGGTGTCTGGGCAACCGTGTGGAAGATGCCTTTCTCAGTGGTTTGGAAGTGGCCAGGCAGATTGGTAAGTTACTGGCATAGAGCCAGATATATTCAACACCGCAGGCTCTGATCCGAAAATTTGAAAAACTCTCGCTAATCCCACTCTCAATACCCAACCACTTTAGTGTTACTCTCATTGGATAAAACAACAATGGGAGCGTGAATCATGTTGAGCCTGGAACTTATTTCAAAACCAATAGCTGCAGTGCGGTCACTATGCGTGATTTCTTTACTCATGTTCTGTTCAAGCACTTTAGGCCAACAACCGCCTCCGCCTCCCGGCACCTATGATGCCGCGCCTTACTTAGGGCAGATTCGCGACACCTACGGTTACTCCGACATCTGGGAACGGCCCGGTCTATCCCTCCGCGACCGCAGCATGATTACTGTCGCGGTGGCCCAGGCGCTTTATGCCACCAATGAGTTACACATCCACATGGGCCGGGCACTGGACAACGGTGTCAGCCAAACAGAGATATCGGAAATCATCGCCCATGTGTTGTGGTACTCCGGTTTTCCCACCGGCGTGAACGCGGCGCGAGTGGCTGCTGAAATCTTCGAAGAACGCGGTTTGCCAACAACGCCTCCCGGCGCTTCTTCAAGAGAAGTACCGGAGAATCCGGAGCTGGAGTTTCCAGGCGCCTTTCCCCAAACCCCTTATCTGCGCGATCTGCTTAACCAGGTGGTGTACGCGGAAACCTGGCAGCGTGAAGAACTCTCTCCTCGCGATCGCAGCATGATCACCGTCGCGGTGGGCACCGCGCTCTACGCTTCAAGTGAAGTGCGTTATCACGTGGGTCGTGCATTGGATAACGGTGTGACCCAGGAAGAGATCGCCGAAGTGCTTACCCACATTGCGTTTTACTCCGGCTTTCCCACCGCTGTAAATGCAGCGCGTATTATTGCTGAGGTGTACGAGGCCAGAGATTTGCCAATGCCCGATGCACGCTTTCCTGCAGCGCCCTATCTCGATGAGTTAATCGATGGTTTGGTCTTAGGTGAAACCTGGACCCGCGAGCAGCTGCCGACCCGCGAACGCAGTCTCGCTACCATAGCTGTGACCATGGCGAACTATCAGACGGATCAACTCCGGGCTCATCTCAATCGTGGATTAGACAATGGGCTGACGACGCAGGAAATCTCGGAGCTTATTGCCCAGGTGGCGCTTTATGATGGATTTCCAGCAGCGGTTAACGGATCGAGGACATTTGGGGAGGTATTGAGGGAACGGGGGATGGAATTGCCGGACTAGGTCTTGTTATAGATATCCGGAATGCCAGATATGGTGAATCGGGGAAGAATGTGAAAAAACGAGATGGGAAATAGTTGCTCTATCTATCTATATAAGGAAGCACTACATTTTTACTCTGTCCCCCTTTACTCCTGGTTTAGATCGGGCCCCATTCGTAAAGACAATGTGAGATACTACCCGCCCGGGTAATCCAGATCCCCCGGCAATCAGTATTAGAAGTGAGGGTCGCGCCATTGGTTGTGGCTCTCAATCTTATCTAGAAGTAAAACTGGGTCAAAAGACAGGAATAGAGCAATGCATGCTTCTTTTAAGTCCATGTGCTTTGGGCTTGCAGCGGGTTCGCTAGTCGCGGCCAGCGCAGTGCAGGCACAGGATGTAACCGTGTTATACAACGAGCGCGTCGTTGAGCTCGAGCAGACTCTGCCCGATGCCAATGACCTCTGGGTGATGCCCGAGGATTTGCCGCGCATTAATGATTTTGAACTGAAACCGGAAGGTGCCTGTTATGAGGCGCTTTGTATTCCCGTGTTGCAGGATCGCGATAGCGATATGTATGTGACTCGCGGTGGTCAGGGTTGGTTCAATGTCACCGGTCTTGCTGATAAATTGCAGCAGGCCTATGTCGTCGATCATGACGATGCCGTCTGGAGCTTTGGCACCATGCCGGTGAAGCGCCAGTCGTTTATTCGAGGCGGAATGGCGCCGGACTTTGAGTTGAACGACCGTGAGGGTAATCCGGTTCGGCTGTCAGACTTTCGCGGCAAGAAAGTCCTGTTGCTGACCTGGGCCTCCTGGTGAGGATGTCGTTTAGACGTGCCCGTGTGGCAAGTGATATACGACGAACTTAAAGCTGAATACGAAAACTTTGAAATCATTTCTGTAGCGCAGGACACCGGTGGCGAAGAAGCCGCTGGCCCAATCTTTGATGCAGGGGAAGTGACTTATACGTCCATCATTGATGTGAATCATCACATCAGCTCGCTCTACAATCTGGTGAATGTACCTTCCGGTGTGTGGATTGATGAGGAAGGTCGCATCATGCGCATCAATGAAGGCACCTATGCCCAGGAACATATGGGTGGTGCGTTTGGTACTAACGAGTATGTACCTTTGGTGCGGGACTGGGTCGCCAAAGGCGCTGATAGCCAATACGTTTGGGACACCGCTAAAGTGCGTGAACGAATTGTTGAGCGCACCGATGATGCCGAACGAGCGCAACCCGCATTCCTGCTGGGTTCTTACTATTTCCAGCGGGATAACGAAGCCAAGGCGGAGCAATACTGGACTCTGGCCCAGGAACTTGATCCAACAAGTTGGAACTACCTGCGGCAGGATCTGCTGTATGAAGAAGGTGGCTCTGCGGGGCCAGAGTGGCAACAGCGGCGGCAGGACTTTGAAGCACAGGGTCGTGAGTACTATGCACCTCTTGAGATAGAGGGAGATTCTAACTAAGACTTCTTGGTAGTAGCTCTATAAAAGGGTCGGAAGGAAATACTGATTGGTATTTGTTCTGGCCCTTTTTTGTTGATCCCTATTCTAATTTAGCCCGATACTTCTCGTTTCTACATTCCTCTGACTAGACTAGGTAGCTGGACCTGATCTACAAGGAGAGTATGATGCCTATTACAACATTTGATACTTTAAAGTTCGTTCGCAGACTTGAGCAGGTTGGTGTGCCATCAGAGCAAGCCGAAGCTCAAGCCGAGGTGCTAACTGAGGCATTCAACGTGAATCTTGAAGAGCTGGTAACTAAAGACTATTTGGCGGCTGAGTTTGCTAAGGAGCGAGCTTATATTGATACCCATTTTGCTAAAGAACGGTCCTATATGGATTCTCGATTTGCTGAAGAACGTATCCATTCTGATAGGCAGTTTGCACAGATTGATTCTCGACTTACTGTGCAATCCCGCATGTTGGGCATAGTCATCGCCGCAGTATTATTGCCACTTTTTGAAAGGCTTATTAACCTCTAACAATCAGTTCACGAGTCATTCTAACTCAACACACATTAAATCCTCAGACATCACCACCGGGCCCTGATAGTGCTCTTGCAGAATTTCCAAATTCGTTTCCAATTGAACCGGATCGGAAGTTGAAATATGGCTGACAACCACCTGCCCCACATTGGCTGATTCAGCCATTTGACCCCACACACTGGGCGTCGCATGTAACGATGCAATGAAACCCGTTGCATCTTCATTAGCAGCCATGTGAATGACTAGCGTATCCACATCACGAATAAAGTCGATGAAATTTGGATTAGAACCGTTTTGGTCACTGGTGAATGCAATGCTCGTCTCACCCATTTCGATTTGATAACCAATGGTTGGAACGTTGCCGTGGGGGACACCCATGCCGATCACGCTAATACCATCCCGCTGCCACACCTGTGATTCACTTGTGGCGTCTACTTCAATCACATTGATATCCAGGCGATTCTGTAGCACCTCGTAGATTCCCCCTGGCCCGAACAGTGAATTATTAAAACGCTCGATAGAGGGAAATACACTCATGCCCGATGGACCGGCCAGATCGAATTCGCCACCGGTTGGCCAGAGAATGGCGGGGAGCTCAGCCGAATGATCAGGGTGCAGATGGCTTAGTGCTACCAGTTCGATTTGCTCCATCGTAGCGCCGGACTGGTGAAAGTTGTTCTTGCTGCCGCTGCCAGCATCGATCAGCACTTTACTCTCACCATCGACCCACAAAATATAAGCAGAAGATGCCCGCCCCATAGAGTCACCAGGACCACCCGACCCCAGCACTTGAAGCTGCACGCCATCTGCCTTGCAGACAGCGTATGTGGTGTTGCTGACCAGACCGAATGCAGTAAGCATCAAAAGAATCTGAAGTTTAAGGGTATCGAAGGGAATCATAGCTAGCCCTGAGCAGAGTTGAAGGTGAAAAATGTTACGTTGATTAATAGAAGCTTCATCAAGCTATTCAAATCAGCAGCGCAAATTCTAGACTCTCGTGATCCTTCTTCCACCATGCACCGTTTCAACAGGAAACAGTCGTTGGCCACCCACTCTCACGCCTTCATAGTTATCCAGAAACTCAAACTGCCCTGTCCTGAGTTCAAGAATGGCTATGTCAGCGTCTGCACCTACGTTGAGAGTTCCTTTATCCCTGAGGAATGGAAAGGCACGCGTTGCATTAGTCGTCGCTGTTGATACGACATCAGCCAATTCCATGTCACTGAAATTGAGTAGCTTCGACATGATGTTCGGGAGATCTACTACGCCTGGTACTTCTCTACTGTTCACGAAGCCATCAGTGGATAAGGTGTCAGGCCAAAAACCTGCTGCCATGATCTGGTCGAAAGTATCCCACCGCAGGTGATCAATACGCCCGTTGGCAACATCGAACAAAATACCTCTGCGTCGTGCTTCCAGAATCTCGGGGAAAACTCTGCCATCGGCATTCACGATTGCATTGGGTGGCGGGGCATACATATGAGTGACGATATCGCCGGGTTTGAGGAGTTGCACCAAATCACCCATGGCGGTTTCGGATTGCCCCATGTGTATCATCACTGGAAGATTGAAGTAGGATGCGGCTTCCTGTGCGCGTCGCAACACTTCCCTGTCGTTTGCAGTTACACCTTCGGTTAATCGTGCTTTTACGCCAACTACATAATCCAGGTTTCTGGCGATCGCTGCCTTACAGGCTTCCACATTGGCAAGACTTAGATCGGCAGTATCGCCATCACCGATAACACCTTGTCTTCCAATGTTGATTAACACGCGTACTGATTGGGGTGCCGACCTGGCAATGGCGACGATGTCATCGATATTGTCGGCGCCACCGGAGCCGGCATCGACGAAGCCAGTGACACCATCTTCCAACGCGACATGAGGCCCTCTTGGGTCTTGTGCATAGTGGGCGTGAATATCCAGTAACCCGGGAACAACTATTTTATTGGACGCATCTAACTCTTCATCTGCCTCAGTGTTGATATTGGGTTCGACTGCAGCGATGCGACCACCGCTAATCGCGATGTCTCTTATGGCATCCAGATTGAGTGACGGATCAATGACCCGGCAGCCGCGGATGACAAGGTCGTAGCTCTGAGCGCTGACCCCATAGAGAGAAGGAATCCCGGCGACTGCGGCCCCGAGTCCGACCCTATAAATTGATTTTAAAAACTTGCGACGCTGCATGTGATTCTCCTCTGCAATCCCTGTGGGATCATCCTCTTAATGGGATTTTCAATGATGCTGCTCCCCTGCCTTACGAGTGTCAATATTCAGACCGACAAATCTCTCGCACACATCACCAAATTTGTGCACAGGCGCTCCAAGTCAGAGCACGCGTTTTTCATGGTTTGGCTTTCATTCTCTTTAATCTGTCTATAGCCCTTATAGATTCAGGGTTTACGTTCTTCCAATCAGAGATGGCACAGCCTTTGCAAAACTATAAGCGCAGGCAACTGCAGCAGGGAATACTGAGCAACTCATAACATCACAGCGCTTTCTCACGAATCCGTGGCTTCTTCGCGCTGAGCACATAACAAATTCGTCGCTCGACTATTCAAACCGTATTTCGTAAATGGAAGACGAGGTTTTGTCGTGAACTTTTTTAAACACTGTCTGTTGAGACAACTTTTAATCTGTACTGGTTATCTGGCAATGGCATCTTGTTTCGTTGTCACTTCTTCATCCGCCGATGAATCTGAATTCCCCTATGTCGAGGAAACACTGGTGCAACTCACTGATGCACTGGAGCGTTCGGAGTGGTCGATCGGTTACTACAGTGGAGAGCTGCTGGAGCCGCTTCAGCAACTAGCTGACGCGCAGCTCGCCGTTAATCGACTGAATGATGCTGAGGCAACCATCGATCGTGCAGCCCAGATCGCGCGGATTGAATATGGTTTGTATGCAAAGGAGCAGTATCCTTTCCTGCAGCAAGCCATCGACATTGAAATGACCCGGGGTGATTGGGACGAAGTAGTGGACAAGATCAAACATTTCACCTGGTTGATTGGAAAGCAGTATGAAGGCGATGCATCTTCTCGATTACGTCATCTGGTGT
Organism: uncultured Pseudohongiella sp.; assembly: GCA_965227685.1. GTDB lineage: Bacteria > Pseudomonadota > Gammaproteobacteria > Pseudomonadales > Pseudohongiellaceae > UBA9145. Next base: position 2,898,118 of record CBDDGA010000002.1, read on the forward strand.
GGATTGCTGATGTGCACCATCGCGGTTTTTTCGAAGACTCTCGCGAACGGGAGGCCTATCACCTGATTCGAAGAACGACTCTTCGGGAAGTTGCCGTGCAGTATGCTCAAGTGATTCGCATGGCCGATGATTTTTACTACGCTGATCTTTTGCTGGCATTGGCGAATTCCTATGGCATGGAGTCGGCAGCGATTCGCGATGGGGGACGAACCGGTTACCGCTTGCGACTATTGATACCTGGTACCGACGTTCTTGATGAAAAAGAGCAAGCGCTGGAAAAACGCTATGCCGTGGGTCTGGAAAAACTAGAGATGCGACGGGATGTGATCGCAAGCATTGATAACGCAGGGTACTCAGCTGTACTCGCGGCGGAAGACGACATTCTTCGGTGGCAGGTCGACTTTGGAAAACTTGATCCTGAAGACTATGCGTCTCGCCAGGCCGGCGATGACTAGAGCTGACTGGTAGTGATTAAAAAAAGCCAGTGAGATCGACCTAAGGGGGACCGGCCGATCTCACCAGCAGGGCAGGAGTTATGCTGCTCTTCCGTAGTTATCCTCGAAGCGGACTATGTCGTCTTCACCTAAATAGTCCCCCACCTGCACTTCGATAATCTCCACTGGCGTGTCGCCCGGATTGGATAAACGGTGTTTCGAATTTTTTGGAATAAACGTGGACTCGTTTTCCTTGAGTAGAAACTCCTCATCGTCGCAGGTGACCAGGCCCGTGCCTTTTATCACTGTCCAGTGCTCGTCGCGATGATGATGTAGTTGCAGGGAAAGTTGCGCGCCCGGATTTACCACAATGTGTTTGACCTGATGACCGTCTGCCATGGATAAGGAACGATAAGTTCCCCAGGGTCGGTGCACCAGAGTGTGGTGCTCTGCTTCGCTACGTTCATTGTGCTCGATCTTTTCTACGACCTTCTTAACCGCCTGGGCGTTCTTGCGATCAGTAACCAGCACGGCGTCGTCTGTCTCAACGATAACCAGGTCTGATACGCCAACTGCTGTCACCAGTCGCGATTGTGAGTGCACATAGGTATTGCTGGACTGTTCGATGATGGCATCGCCAGAACTTACATTGCCTGCGATGTCCTTCTCCCCGGTTTGCCACATGGCATCCCAGGCGCCGAGATCATTCCATCCGGCGTCCAGGGGTATGACTGCGGCGTTGATGGTTTCTTCCATCACCGCATAGTCGATGGAGTCACTGCGGCAAAGCTCAAATTTGTTGCGTGGTATCCATACCAGTTTCGCTCGGGGTTTTTGTCCCGCATACGCTGTCTTGCAAGCCTCAGCGATATCAGGTGCCGAGCGCTTCAGTTCCTGCAGATAGGTTTTGGCAGAGAACATGAACATGCCGCTGTTCCACAGATAGTCATTACTATCCATGTAGAGTTTCGCCGCTTTGAGGTCTGGCTTCTCTACAAACTCTGCTACCTGGAAAGCATCGCCCACTGCCATAGGTTCTGCTTTCCTTATATAGCCATATCCCGTTTCAGGTGCATCAGGCACAATGCCAAAGGTAACCAGCTTGCCTTCAAGTGCCAGCTCTATGCCTTCGGCGGCTGCGGTCTTGAATGCGTCCAGATCCTGAATCTGATGATCAGCTGGAAGGACCAGAAGAATGGGATCTTCGTCTTCTTCCATCGCCCGCATTGCAGCTAACGCCACAGCAGGAGCGGTATTACGGCCGACCGGTTCCAGCATCACTGTTGAACGGTTGAATCCTTCGGCGGCCAGTTGTTCAGAAACCAGGAAACGGTGCTCGGCGTTGCACACCACGGTAGCCTCTGAAGATTCTTCGAGATGCTTGATGCGACGCAAGGTGTGTTGAAACAATGAACTATCACTGCCTGGCATCGTCATGAATTGTTTTGGTGAAAGGCCGCGGGACAAAGGCCATAGTCTGGAACCTACTCCGCCGGCTAAAATTACTGGTAACAACATGTTGGTTCCCCCTAATAAAATTTGTCTGTTAGTAAATTTCGTCAGGGATGTTGTAAGTGACTGTCTCTATCTCACCCTGCTCGTTACGTTGCTTAACTGAATAAGTACCCAAAAACATCTTGCGGCGTACTGCACTGTTGCCGGCAGCCACTGCATGAGTGTGTTGTACTGACTTGTCTTCGGTGTCCATTAGAATGTTTATGTCTTGCATTGTGCTATCTCCAATCGAATTGAGTTTTTAATCAGGCTGCGTTCGCCAATGGATAAACTGCTTTTACCTGGCTTTCTGCCGGCCGACTTTCTGTTGTGGCGTTACTGCTATCAAGTGTCGCCAGGTTTCTCAGGCGCCACTGATACTGAATTTCATGTAGTGCCTTGTAAGTGAGTTCTTTTGCTGCCGCCTCATCCAGTAGCACGGTGAGGTTGTTATGGAATTGCAGACAGGATGCGGGGCAATCTGTATTCATCGGGCCTTCTAATGCGGCGCGTACTGCCTTCGCCTTATGAGATCCGGTGGCCATTAACAGTACATGCCTGGATTCACGAATCGTGCGTAATCCCATGGTGGCAGCGAGTCCGATTTCGCGATGCGCTCTGGGAACCTGCTTAAGTCCCCTTTCACTCAACTGCACCACACGGGTACGTGAGGCGAAACTGGAACCGGGTTCGTTAAAGCCCAGTTCACCGTCAACTCCCAGACCCAGAATCTGCAGGTCAATTCCACCGCTGTTTTGAATGCGGTCTTCATAGTCTGCTGAGATGGCCTGGAAGTCTGATTGTCTGGCAAAGTAAAGTGCGTGGGTCTTACTTTGATTGATATCGATTCTGTTGAAGAATCGCGTTTGCATATAGTGGCTGTAGCTCTGGGATGCGTTTCGATCCATGCCTACGTATTCATCAAGCATGAATGTTTTCGCGTTAGCAAAGCTGACATCTTTTGCCTGACAACGCTGCACCAGACTTCGATACATCTGAAGTGGAGTAACCCCTGTTGGCAAACCCAGCACTGATGCTGGTTTAAGGGCGAGCTGGTGAGACACAATGTCTGCACCGCGCTCGGCCACTTCCTGTTCATTCTGTAAGATAGTGATGTTCACCGTAGTCACCTCTGAACTCTGACCCGTAAGCGTCCGCCTACCAGCCGATGCCCTGATACTCAGCTGCTGTCTCTAGACCATCCGCCATGCGAACCACATCAATGATGTGCATGTCTTCGGTCGCTCTTTCGACAATTTCTGTTGCGTAGTCCTGGGAATGAGTCACTACCAGGGCTTCGCTTTCGGCATTCAGCTGCTCAGCCGATTCCAGGCAGCACTCCTGTAGTCGCTTGTTCCACTTGGGATCCTTGTCCAGGAACGAAGTCGGAGTAATGCATGGATCGTAGAAATTAACGCGATAGCCTTTTATTAGAAGGCGCTTCATCAATTCGATCGCCGGGCTTTCCCGCAGATCATCGGTGCCTGCTTTAAAAGTGATACCCACCAGTCCAATTGTCTTGGCGTTCAGATCACCAATCAGATCCATGGTGTGTTCGATATGGCTTTCATTGCTGGCCGGAATGCTGGCCATGATCGGAAGGTCGACGTTCATTGACCGGGCCAGGTGATTAATGCCTCGTGTATCCTTGGGCAAGCAGGAACCGCCGTAGGCAAAGCCAGGCTTCAGGTAGTAAGGCGAGATGTTCAGCTTGGTGTCTTTCAGGAAGATATTCATTACGTCGTGGCTATCGACATCAGCTGCCTTACACAGACGACCCACTTCATTACCGAAAGAGACTTTCAATGCATGCCAGGTGTTGTCCACGTACTTCACGAACTCTGCTGCTTCTAATGATGTGCTGACGATTTCAGCGTCAACATCGGTATAGAGCTTCTTGGCGAATTCCAGGCTTCGATCGTCGATTGCACCCAGTACGGTAATAGGTGGCTCATAGAAATCCTGTACCGCTGTACTCTCACGCAGGAACTCAGGGTTAAAGCAAACACCGAAGTCTTTGCCGCGCTCTTTGCCAGAGTACTCTTCGATAATTGGCAGAAGGGTATTGCGAGTCGTACCAGGAGGAATGGTGCTGCGCATCACGATAAGGTGATAGGTAGACTTAAGGCGCAGGGCCTCACCAATTTGTGCACAGGCCTGACGGAGGTACTTAAGATCACAGCCGCCATCAGCGTCGCTTGGCGTACCAACACTAATCAGGGTTACTTCACTATTCAGAATCGCCGCTACTGTGTCGAAAGTCGCCTGTATGAGGTTATCTTCCCGACCAGCTTTCAGAAGCCTGCCCAGGTCTTTCTCAACGATAGGCGATTCGCCACGATTGATGCAGTCCACTTTATCCAGATCGGGATCAACACCTATTACGCTGAAACCAAGATCGCTGAAGCAAGCTGAAGACACAGCACCAACATAACCCATGCCAAGAATACTCAGTGTGGGTTTGGTGTTGTTTGCAGCCAGCCTAAGTTTAGCCAGGCGATCATCACGCTGCACAGGAGCCTGCTCCTGAATAGTGTGTTCGTAGTCGATCAGTTCCTCAGCAAGATTTCCGTTAGCTTCGAAACGGTGGTTAGTTGGGTTTTTCAGTTCAGTCATTTTCAATGTCCTTAATGGTATTTAGTTAAAACTAATCCTTACATCGCACAGACCGTGCCAACTACTCTGAAAACCATTATTTTCATTTAATATCAGATACTTACGCTATTATTCGTTGTTTTGTACTGGTTGCTAACAAGCTCTATTTTGCAATCTGAATTGCAGAGTGAATTGCATAATGCGAATGTTTTTAAAAACAAAACGTGCCGCTTCTCATTCTTTATTTCCAAGGGTGCGTGAATAGTGGAACACAGCCAGGTGATCCCGTTTTTATTCCGTTGGTATAGAGCTTGCTTGTTAGCGAGGAGAGAGTCTGCAATTGACTATGTACGTTGCAGAGATAAATGACTTTGACTTTTAATCAGGACTTGTAGAGATGCAGTCGATGAATTTTATTGCGATTCTTGGATTCGCAAAATTTTGTGATGCAAAACAATCCGCGATGGCGGAAGAGGTAGCTCGTAAAATCTCCAGCCTCGGTTATGGAATCGGTGTCGGTAACGTATCGGGCACCTTCGCCTGTGTGCTGAGATCAGCGAAAGCAAACAGAGGCATTACCATGGCCATCATTGAACAGGGATTGGGTTCGCTCAATCTTGATGACTGTGACATTTTGCAGATCGTTAAATCACAGGACGAGAAGCATGAGGCACTGGCCAGACAATGTAATGCTGCATTAATCATTGGTGGTGGTAAGGGTACACTCAAGTTGGCGGAAAGATTTCTCAAGGAACAAAAGCCTCTGGTGGCAATTGCCGACTCAGGGGGCATCGTGCCGGAAGAATTGAATGAAGCCATTACCTTAAGTCCCACTGTCGATTCTGCTGTGCGCAAACTGTTGTCCTAGTACCCTGGTGCTAACTACGCCGCTTCCCAGGTTTGAATCTTGCGATAGATCGTAGAGGGTGACACTTCCAGCAAGCTCGCTGCCCGGGGGATATTTCCGCCACATTGTTCAATCGCCCGCTCTATCGCTTGCTTCTCGGTTAACCACAACGGTTGAACTGTTGAGTTCTGTACGACTCGCAATTCTTCAACGACAGCGTTCGATTGAGACTGTTCTTCAACATCGGCTACTGGTCGGCTAAGCGCTTCATTGATCTGATTGCGAATGGCGTCACCGCTGATGGCCTTGCCAGTGGCTAATACCATGGCGCCCAGCAGAACGTTTCTCAACTGTCGAATATTGCCTGGCCAGTCGTAGCGTTTTATAAATTCAATCGCCTCGGTCGTGAAGTAGCTGTCTTCCTTGTCCTGTTCTTTCAATTCGCCATCGGCGAGTGTTTCCAGAAAGTATTGGGCCAATAGCAGTCTATCGTTGCCGCGTTCTCTTAAAGGCGGCAAATTGATTGTGACCACGGCCAGACGATAGTACAGATCCTCACGGAACTCTCCTTTCGCCACGGCGTCTGCCAGGGACAGGGAAGACGCCGTGACGATTCGAGCATTAAAGGGTTTCATGGTGTGTGATCCCAGCGGCGCGAATTCTCGCTCCTGAATCACCCTGAGTAATTTGGCCTGCAGTGGAAGAGACAAGGTAGTGATCTCGTCCAGAAACAACGTACCCTCACCGGCTGCTTCAAATAAACCAGCCTGGTCGCGAGAGGCATCGGTGAAAGCACCCTTCTTGTGACCGAACAACTGTGACTCCATCAGCTGCTCAGAAAAATTTGCACAGTTAACAGCGATGAATGGCTCGTTGCTGTCGAAACCTTCATCGTGACAAGCACGAGCAGCCAGTTCTTTACCGGTACCGGTTTCGCCTGTGACGAATATGGGTACATTGGCCTTGGCGATGCGGGCAATATCATCAAAGATGTTGTGCATCTTGCCGTGGCTGCTCACCATGCCGTGGAATATCACTGGTTGTGATTTCATCTTCGGCAATTCAAACAGGTTGCCAGCCGGGATCTCGTTGTCGATGCTGCGTTCCATTACTGCGTTCATAGTCCTGCTCTCTCTGTAAGGGCTCTCTAGGAGCTTGTTGTTTCTGGTCCTGCCATCGCAGGGGATTACCCTAGTAAGAGCAGCAGCCGTGCCAAAATGCGAATAACCCGAAAAAACAATGACTTAGCTGAAAGCAGAGACAATATAGACGTATCAGGGATGTATCATCTACAGGGTTTGATACGTATCAGGGATGTAACAGATTGGTCCGGACAGAGTTTGGGACCTAGATGACCACCAGCCCGGCGTAGAGCCAGACACTGAAGACCAATGCCGTGACCCAAACGCTGGTAACCCAGAATGCCATCATGTCCCTGAGTCGTGCATCCCAGGTATCGCCGCCGCCTGCTGACTGGTTGCCGCGATTGGTCCAGCGTTGTTTGGAAAGCCGCGCCAGGCAGTACACCTTGACCGAGGCATTCAACAGCTGGTTGAAGTAGAGAATGAATGGCCATTCGATATGCACAGTCTTGCTGTAGCGGAATAGAAACAGCGAGAGGAACAAGCGGGACATCACGATCCAGATCACATAGCCGGTGAGGTAAGTGAAGTCGGCCAGCAATGCGACACTGACTGCAAGGATGGGACTCACCAACATGGTCCACATGGCGATACGCTGATCCAGCACACACCACCAGATGAAGAAGCCCACTTTGCTTGGCCCCAGTTGCAAACAACGGGTGCCGTTGCGCAGCATGTTTCCTGACCAACGGCGGAAGTTTTGCGTCATGCGTTCAATGCCGGAACCTTCTACTTCCTCAATCGTGTACACCAGAGCATCGGGCACATAGAGCATCTTGGCATCCTGGGTCAGCATGTAGTACCAGGTGCTCTTATCGTCCCCCGAGAGAAACCGGAACTTTCCCCATAACCAGTGTTCCAGAGAATCGGCTTCCAGCATGCGAATGAATTTATACTGACTGAGGTGGTTCGCCCTAAACACCGACATACGTCCGGTCAGAGTGAGGACCTTGTTCGACATGGCATGGGATTGCATGGCGATGCGACGTTGGGCGAAGCGCATAACTAACCAGGACTGCATCCACCTGGGCCCAAAACACAATACTTCCTCGTCGGTTGTGACGGCCTGAAGGTCCGGGTCCACACCGAACAATGGGCAACAGGCGCGAAGAATACCAGGTGCCAGAACGGCATCCCCGTCCATGAAGACGATGAGGTCATTCAAATCTATGCGGCGGCGCGACATGGCGCGCAGCACGAGGCCAATAGCCATTCGCTTACCGGATACATTCTGGCGAATGATGACTAACTCCAGAGGAATATCCTGAGCGTGTTGCCGCAGGTAATTCATGATGATGTTCTCATCGTAGGAATCACCAGAGCCCAGCCACAGCGTGGCTTTCATTCCTGACTCGCGGACTTCCCGACAGATACTTTCAATAACCAGTTCCGTTGTATCGCGGCGCTCTCGAAACGTGGTCATCATGAAATGCATATGACGAGGTCGCCAACCATCGGTCCACAGTTTGTCAGCTTTCGCACGGTGAGCCGGAAAGCGCACGCTTTGATACAACTCGGAGCGCACCAGGTGGGTCATCCACCAGCCATAGCGCCAGAGGCCAAGCACACCAAGTGTGATAGTGAATGATCGGGTAGCTGGGTCCCACAAAGCATTGCTGGTGTGTATCAGCAATAAAAATGAAACTGCAACGAGACCATATAATTGCGCCAGGTTTTTAGCATTCCATTTTCGCGGATTGTCCTGAATAGCCTCGCCGCTGACTATGGCTCTCAGGTCTTCGCTGATCATAGCGTGGCCAATTCAAGTGAATCTGTCTCTTGTGTGGATTGCCAGCGAGTAATCAGAGGGTGGTGAAACTGTACAGTCACCGGCGAACCGCTGAGCACGTCGTCGGGCGCAACGTTGCCTGACACCAGTTCAAGCATGACAGACATACTGCGCTCGGAATTGTAGGGCTGATTAAAATCCTGCTGGGCAGGACTAATTTCCGTCACCACACCCTGCCATTCTGCGCCATAGATTGATGATGATACGGCGGCTATCTGATTTACACGAAGCGCGCGAGCATCGGTCTCATTCAGATAGACGACAACTGAAGCAGCACCACTTCGTTCAAACAGTGCCAGGGTTTCACCCCGTTGAACCTGGCTACCGGGATAGCGATAGATCTCGATGATCTTGCCATTGTCCGGAGCACTCAAACGCAATTGATCCCGATGCCGATAAACAGCGACCAATTCCTCGTTAGCCACCGCCACTTCCTGTTGCACTCTATCGATATCGATTTCCATGCGCCGGGCTTCGGGATCGAGATGGGAACCTGTCAATTCGACAATCAAGGCGTGTTTCTTGCGCAGCGCTTCCAGTTCCAGGCGTGCTCGCTCCACCTGTAACTGCGCTTCGTCCAGTTGTAAATTCAGGGCGGGGATGGACATCTGAAACAGCTCTTGCCCCTGCCCCACATAGTCTCCAGCGCCAATAGACGTATTGAGAATCATGCCGTCCTGCAGCGCTATGACCGGTTCCACCGGCTTGTAAGTCATTGCGGTAGATACTCGCAGTGACAGGAAGTTGTTATAGACAGTCAGCCCCACCAGTGAAAACAGAAGCAAGCCTCCGATCAGGTAGAAAGCTGACATGGCAATGAGTTTGACCGGCAGGCGATTCACAGGGACCTGTTCAGCCGGGCTCGGATCAGGCTTGGTGGAAACCGGTGTGACCGGTGAATCGATACGCAGAATCGTATCTTCCACCGGGACCATGGCTCCCCGCACCAACTGCTCGATGAAGTGATGCATCAATTCAGTTTTACGATCCCCCAGATCTATGAACTTACCAGCAAGCTCTTCCCTTTCTGCATCGATACGTACGACTTCCAGCTCAACATCGAAACCAATGTCGAATCCCTGAAATGGCAGGCTGAAATGACAGGGAATCTTCTCCCCAATTTGCAAGGACTCACCATTGCGCCAACCACCCACGCGCAAACCACCGAGACTCCAATCGATAGCCTCGTAAAGTTCACCATCCAGCATTACTGCCAGCGGGGTCTTCACCCGGTGGTGTAAACGTTGGCATGCTTTTTCGCGTGTAATCTTCATTAACTGTTTGCGGACAACTTGCCCGGGTTTCAAATTGAATCGCTGTTGTTGCAGGTTTAATGCCAACCATCTGGAAAAAATTGTAAGCCGCTGATTTTCTGGAAAATAAATTTCTCATCATTCCTCAGCAGTAAAAAGTGCCAGGTCTAATTTGCATTTTGCAAATTCTCACATTGCAAAAAGCCATGTATTTGCAATTTGGAAACTCACTTGTCGTGCATCTATCAAGGTAAAGCCCATTAACGACGGGCCCTGCAGCTCATTTTTGCAAAGCTGGCACAAACGTTGCGATTACCTGTTCCAACGCGAATCCCAATTGGGTAAATGACAATGATTTTTTCAAGCAATGTATTTCTGTTCGTATTCTTACCAGCCTTTCTGGTTTGTTATTACGCAACACCCAATAAATACCGTAGCTGGCCAATCCTATTAGGCAGCTATCTGTTTTATGCCTGGTGGCGAATAGATTTTCTTGCATTGTTTGCTGCGGTCACTGTTTTTAATTATGTGCTTGGTCACAAGATTCATCTGAGCAAGGAACGACCAATAGAGTCAAAACGTTGGTTGCAACTGGGTTTATTAGGCAACCTGGGTACGCTAGCCTACTTCAAGTATGCAAACTTCGGTGCTGACACAGTTAACAGAGTACTCACCGAATTAGGTACCGATCCCTGGTTGGCTACCCATGTGGTTCTGCCCATTGGTATCAGCTTCTACATATTCCAGGCCATCAGTTATCTGGTAGATGTTTACCGCGGTGATACACCACCAACCAAAAGCCTGGTGCAGTTCGCGGCATTCATTGCCTTGTTTCCTCAGCTGATTGCCGGCCCTGTGATTCGTTACAAAGATATCGCCGACCAATTTCAATCCCGTACCCATAGCATGGAAAAGTTTTCACAAGGATGTGAACGCTTCATGGTTGGCTTTATTAAGAAAGTTATTGTTGCGGACACTATTGCCCCATTGGTCGACACTGGTTTCAGTATCCAAGACCCTTCTCTGGCTGATGCGTGGTTAGCGATGTTTGCCTACACCGCACAGTTATATTTCGACTTTTCCGGTTATGCCGACATGGCCATCGGCCTGGGCTTAATGCTTGGCTTTCGTTTTGTTGAGAACTTCAACCAGCCTTATATCAGTCAATCCATCACTGAATTCTGGCGACGCTGGCATATCAGCCTGAGTAACTGGTTGCGTGATTATCTGTACATCCCGCTGGGTGGCAATCGCGGTAGCGTGATCAAAACCTATCGCAATCTGTTTCTCACCATGTTGCTTGGTGGACTGTGGCACGGTGCCAACTGGACATTTATTGCCTGGGGAGCGTACCACGGCACCGTTCTGGCCATTGAAAGATTACTCGGTGTTAAAGCAGCCTTCGAAAACTTCAACATCATGCGTTGGCTATTCACTCTCTTGCTGGTGATGCTGGGCTGGATTGTTTTTCGAGCCGACTCCATTAACTCGGCACTCGCCCTTTACCAGGGATTGATCAATCTCACTGATCTGCCACTGAGTTCCAGCATGCAGAGTCAGGTTAATGATCTGCAGCTCTTCACTCTAGTTGTGGCCTGGATAGTCATTGTGATTCGCGGATTGAAAGATCGAATTGATTTAACTCGCTTCGTGCCAAGCATCAGTCATGCGGTCATCCCTGTCTTTGCTCTCGCTGTGCTGAAACTTTCAGCGCAAAGCCATTCACCTTTTCTCTATTTTCAGTTCTAGGAGGTCACCATGAACTTTGTAATTCGTAATCTTGGCTTCCTGATCGTGAGTTCGGCGATTGGCATTTACTCTATCGCTCATACTTCGCTGGCATCGTTAGATGTTTCCGCACAAGAAGCAGTGCGAGGAGCTACTGCACAAACCCTGGAGTCCCAATTTGAAAGAGCGCTACCTATTCGTGAGTTTGGTATCAATTTCTGGTCGGCGATCCGGTTTGCTGTTTTCAACAGTGGTGATACCGGCGTCGTGGTAGGAAAGGACGGCTGGTTGTTTACGGCTGAGGAGTTCTACGCACCCGAGCTTGGTGAAGTGAATTTTGAGACAAATCTTAAAACTATTTCCGCGGTAAATCAGGAACTCTCTGCCCGCGGTGTGAAGTTAGTGATCGCACCTATTCCGGCAAAGGCCAGAGTACGTGATGACAAACTAACCATTGCTCCAGACGCAGTACATCAAAGTGTCTACGGCAATTTCACTTCCTATCTTGAGCATCAACAGATCGAGTTTGTCGATACGGCAGCGAGGTTTACCCAGGATGGTGGTGATCTTTTCTTTAAAACTGACACCCATTGGTTGCCGGAGGCGGCGGCACTGGCGGCACAGGATCTCAAGAACTTTGCCTCCAATGTTAAGGATGAGCAGTTTTCTGTAATCAATGTCAGCCAAAAGGCTCTGCAGGGTGATCTGTTGAACTTCCTGTCCCTGGATCCCTGGTTTGATCAGATAGCTCCTGCCTCGGAAGCATTAATCACTTATGACGTGGTTGCGACAACAAACGAGATGGATTTGTTCGCAGACATCGCGACACCCGAGGTCGCATTAGTGGGTACCAGCTACTCGGCAAACAGCGACTGGAATTTCGAAGGCGCGCTAAAACTCGCACTCAATGAAGATGTACTTAACTTCGCCACGGAAGGTGAAGGCCCCATTGTGCCAATGTTGAATTTTATTGATGGCGCTCTACCAGATCTGCCTACGCTGCGATTAGTCGTGTGGGAAATTCCAGAACGCTATCTGGTTCAGGCTTATCCCAGCATGCTGCCTTCACCTGAAGCACTGATTGCAAATACTGAAATTTGATTAGAGGAAATCGTGATGAAAAACAGTTCACTTTTATTAACCGCCATCCTGTTAAGCGGTCCGACCCTGGGAGCGGAACTTGGTGATGGTGATGACTTGTACGACAAAGCGGGACCCAATTCTGCCTTCGTACGAATCGTGAATCTGGCACCGGAACCTTTGCTGGCAAAACTTGCAGGTCGCGAGCTTGAAACCAGCGGTGTTTGTACTGTGTCCGAAACCGTGATTGTTGATTCCGGACCCCAGGAACTCACCGGGGGTAACTGGAACTGGCGTACCGAATTGGAGGCAGGTCAGGTCTACACGCTAGCGGTTAACGGCGAACAGGTTACGTCTTTTCAGCAGAGCGCTGAAAGAGATCCTTTACGAGCAAAGTTCGAAGTTTTCAATCTAAGTGGCAGCCCTGCCATTACGGTTCGAACCGCTGAAAGCAAGCAGAATGTTTTTACAGACGTGGTGCCGGAATCACATCAACAGCGGCAGTTGAACCCGCTTCGTGTAACGCTGGAAGTAGCAACTGAAAGCAATGTTGTTGAAGTTGAACCGGTGGCATTCAGCCGTGGCCACACCACCAGCCTGATGATATGTGGCGACTCGGAACGAATGTCCGTCGCCGTTGTGACCGAGTGAGGTGAGGCATGAACAAGATTCAAAAGTTTACGTTCGCATCATTAGTATCGCTGGCCCTGTTGGGCAACGTGGTTAGTGCTGATGAAAACAGATTATGCGAAAGACCAATTCCAACCGAAGGCTACCTGAAAAGTTTTCAGGGATTACAACTGGGTAATGAGAATTGGCTGTTTCGTAAACACGATTTGATTGAAAACTTCGGACCTGGTCGTGACGGCTATAACGGACTGAGAACCATTCAGCAAAGGCTGTCAGCTCGCGGCACAAGCCTGATGATCGTTCCGTTGCCGACCCGGGGAATCGTTCATCCTGAATATGTTCTGGATGAAAGTTTTAGCCATAAGCAATCGGCGAAGAACTATTTCCTCTACCTGAATCGCTTACGCCGGGTTGGTTTACTGGTACCACCGCTGGATAAGTTAACCGTTGGCGATCAGGAAGTTCCGCTGTTCTTCGCGCGCGATCATCACTGGACGCCAGCCGGCGCAGCCGCGACTGCTCGTCTGGTAAGTGAGGAACTCGCCACTACCGATCTTCTCAATGAAACACCGGTACTGAACTTCTCTACCACAATGGTTGAAGTGGAAAGTAACAGTGGTAGCTACAGCCGCGCGGCCGCAGAACTTTGCGATACCGAGTTTGCACCAGAATCTTTTGATGTGCATTTCACCGAGGTTGAACTGGATCTTTTCGCTGAAGTATCGAACCCGGAAGTGGTACTGGTAGGTACCAGCAATAGCAACGGCACCATGGTCTTTAACTTCGATGGCTTCCTCAGAAAAGAATTAGGCGTAGACGTACTTAATGCCGCTACAAGCGGCGGTGGATTTGACGAATCTCTCATCACTTATCTGGGTAGCGACAATTTTAAGCAACGACCTCCCAAACTGATCATCTGGGAAGTGCCTGGCTATTACAGCCTCAATCAACCTGAATTCTATGACACTGTGCTCGGTGTATTGGAAGGTGAATCATGAAAACCCTGTATAGTGCGCTCGCTATTGGTTTACTGCTTACTAACCATGCGGCTGCCACTGACCTGGAAATAATGCATGAGTATCAATCGAACCCCTATCGCCTTGCCGATGATTATTCCGGCTCTCGATTGATCAATGCCAGGCTGTTCCATGAAGAAAGCTTTGAACTGCCCAGGCGCAGAGAAATTCGACTCAGCGGTGAAATCGATCATGAGAATTTTCTCGATGTAAGTGAAGCAGACAACACTTTTGCCCGCATCAGAGGCCGCTTGATTAATCGACTGAAACTGGGCAAGCGTTCAGCCAGCCTTCTATTCACCGCTGATGCTGGCACCAAGCGCTATTCCTATATCGATCAACGTACGGGAGCACCTCTGGAAACCTCCAGAGGTGGCGATATCCGGGACCGGTTTGCCTATAACTTTTTCAAGCCAAGTGCCGAATTCACCTATCGCTGGAACCGTGAGCTTTCTACTGGTGTATTTACAGCAATAGAGCGGCGAGACTATGTCAACGATTACGACGAACTGGGCCTGGAAGCGTTGGACTACACAGAAATCACCGTCCAGCCTACTCTGCGATTCAAGACAGAGAACAGTTACTCACGAGCGTTCATTTATCAGCGGCAGCGCGACTATGATGAGCGGATGATAGATAACCTGCTTGGACGCAACATAGCGGGCACAAGATTAAGCCTGACCCTACATGGCTATGGAGTCTCTCATCGCAGAGAGATGACGGACAACTGGACTCTGGAAGCTTATTTGTCGGGCTATAAAATCTCTGACAATGGCCAGGGATATAGTGACATGAACGCAACCAATCTCAACCTAACCAGCAACCATAGGTTCAGCAATTCCCGCAGCCTCGACTTCATTGGTCGTTGTTCTGTTCGCAATAACGAGAATGCTCGTTTTGTGGATTTCGAAGAAACCGAATTCGGTCGTGAGCGAACCGGTTGCCAATTGACTGCTGGATATGAGCAACCCATCAGGATTGAGAACAAGCGACTGCGCTGGCGAGTAGAAGCTACTCGAGGTTGGGAAGACAACTCTGAGTCTCTTCGAAGTTATGAGCAATGGGGCATTAGCTTCGGTATCAACTACCGCTGGTAATCACTTATGCCTGCCCAACCCTGAACTGCTCTATGGGAATAATATTGGAATAATATTTATAGAGCAGTTCACTGCTATCCAATCTCTTCCAATAATTTCTCTTCACCAAAATCTAACATGTATTGTTTGTTAGTAAATTGCAATCTGTGAATCAGATTTGCATTTTGCAAATACTTTAGCAATTTGCAATTGATATTTTGTACCAATCAACTCAGATATTCATCTTAAGCTATTAATATCAATAAGATTTAGCTGATTTGTTTAATTAAGGGGCCAGTTGGCACTGTTCCTGCAATTTATAAAGTCAAAATTTTATACAACTTTGCCGAGACACAGATAGTTTAGAAACTGTGGTTTCATTTTTGCAGGAGATATCTGTTACGCCAGATCGAATTCTTTCATTCTTCGCCATAAGGTCATTCGACTAATACCAAACTGCTTTGCAACTGACTCCCGATGACCTCCGAACTGCTCAATGGCTGCAGCCAGACTTTCCCGCGTTAACTGGGGTGGAGGCGACCTGGATGCATTAGCATTCGATTCTGTGGAGTTCTCAATAGTGGCTGATGATCCGGAAGGCGAACGCAACGTTGGTGGAAGCTGGGCCAGTGTTAACTGCGTATCATCGGCCGACGCCAGTGCAGCAATATAGGTACAAACATTCACGAGCTCTCTTACATTGCCCGGCCAGTGATAACTGTCAACACAGGCGTAGACTGCTTCGTCAACAGGGATTTCTTTGCGGCCATGGCGAGCAAGTTGGTTCTCCAGGAAATAGTCGAACAGCATTCCTTTGTCAGACTCCCGTGCTCGCAGTGGAGGAAGATTTATCGGCATTACTTCGAGTCTGTAGCGAAGGTCTTCTCTGAACCTACCATCTTTAACTGCCTGTTCAAGGCTAAGAGAAGAAGCAGAGATCACTTTCACATCAAAGGAGATAACTTTGGTTTCCCCAACTGGTGAGTATTCCCGCTCCTGTAATACACGCAATAGCTTAGCTTGCAGAGTCAGAGGAATCTCAGTGACTTCATCGAGAAACAATGTTCCTTTTTCGGCTTCTGCCAATAAACCTTTCTGGTCTTTGTCAGCGCCGGTAAAGGCCCCCTTCTTGTGGCCGAACAATTGCGACTCGAGCAGGGACTCGGTGAGGTTTGCACAGTTCAGCGCTACAAATGGTTGTGCCGCTCTATCGGACTCAAGATGTATAGCCCTGGCCACGAGTTCTTTACCTGTTCCGGTTTCACCATGGATAAAAAATGGTGCTTCACTGCTTGCCGTTTTTCGAATTATTTCCAGTTGCTCGTTTAGGGCCGGATCCGATGTAACGATCCCGTGGAAAGGAGCATCTTCGTTCTTCACTAATGATGCACGCTCTGGTGAGAGTTCTGAAGGAACCAGGGTGGATCCCTCTTCCCCGATGGCGAGCTGCTCTGCCACCAGAGAGCGTAGTTGATCATTGTTCCAGGGCTTAACTACAAATTTATGAATAATCTGCTGATTGAAAGCGTCGGTAACGGCTTCGAAGTCGCTATAGCCGCTGATGAGCAGGCGACGAGTAGCCGGGTACAGCTCAGCAATCTGAGCAAAAAATTCGGTACCGGTCATGCCAGGCATGCGTTGATCTGAAATAATGAGATCGAACTCGCGAGTGCTACACTGAATAAGTGCTTCCATTGGATCCTGAAAGCGGGACAACGCATAGTCCTGGGATGCAAAGAGCCGTGCCAGGGATTTCAGCACGTATTCATCGTCATCCAGAATTAACAGACTATGCATCTTCAGTGTCTACAATGTGTTCAGCGATATATAGGAAACAGGTCTCAAGTACGAACCATTGCTGGCGCTCCTGAAACGTAACACATAGTATAATCAAACAGAATCAAGATTAATCATTTTCCAGAAAATGCCCAATGGGCTCCATAGGATACGAGAATGAAAGGTATTGTATTCACAACATTTAATGACATGGTCGAGCAGGAAATTGGTATCGATGTTTGGGAGCAAATCCTGGATGCCGTAAATCCGGACTCTGGTGGCGTCTATACATCCGTCGAGGATTTTCCCGACGAAGAACTCATAGCCATGGTTGGCGAATTGTCTGAAAAAACGGGAACACCGGTTCTGGATCTGGTAAAGGCATTCGGCCAGTACCTGTTTCATGCTCTGGCCATGCGTCACCCGATGTTCATTGATGACAAGCCGGACTTTATTGAGTTTCTAAAAAGCATCGAAGACGTAATACATAAGGAGGTGGAGAAACTGTACCCGAATCCAAATCTACCTTCTCTAAAATGGGAGCAATCATCCCCAAACTCATTAACACTTTTCTATAAGTCACCTCGCAAGCTTTGTCACCTTGCCGACGGACTTATAAAAGGGGCCGCAAAACAATATGGCGTAGACTACTCTTTTAAACACGATCAATGCATGCACGATGGCTATGATCAGTGTCGATTTGAAATAGAAGTCAATGTCTAAAGATCAGGACTATAAGCGTGCCTATGAAAGGCAACGATTGGCTCGCGAGAAGGCCGAGTCTCTGCTCGAAGAACGCGCGCGCGAGTTATACGATGCAAACCAGACCTTACAAACTGCCTATGACAAGCTGAATGATCAGAAGAATCAATTGGTACAACAGGAAAAGCTCGCGTCAATCGGGCTTCTTGCCGCTGGCGTAGCTCATGAGATAAATAACCCGGTTGGTTTCGTTAAAAGCAACTTACAGACGCTGAATGACTACTCAGATACCTATGCTGAAGCGTTTATTACTTACAGATCATTGGCCGATGCCGTAAAAGAAGGTAACGAAAAATCCATTACGGAAATTCTGGCAAAACTCGACGCTCTCCTCGAAGAAACCAATCTTGCTCATATGGCCAGAGATGGCCAGGACTGTATCGCAGAGAGTCTGGTAGGCATTCAAAGAATCGAAGAGATCATTGTCAATCTTAGCGACTTCGCACGCAGCGAAGGAGATGACCGGGTACGTTGCGATATCAACGAATTACTCAACAGCACCTTAAAACTGGTTTGGAATGAAATTAAGTACAAGTGTGAAATAGAAACTAATTTCGGCGAGCTACCGGAAATTTATGGCTGGCAGGGTCAACTTCGTCAGGTATTCGTAAATATTATAGTTAATGCAGCTCAGGCCATAGAGGAAAAGGGCGTTATTCAGATCAATACACGCTCAGAGAAAAAGCAAATCATTATCGAATTGATTGATGATGGTCCCGGTATCAATGAAGAGATTATCGACAAACTGTTCGATCCGTTCTTTACTACAAAAGAGGTAGGCTCAGGCACCGGGCTTGGGCTCTATGTCAGCCATGGCATTATCACAAAGCATCACGGCAGAATTCAGGCCAGTAACAATCCCACGGGTGGAGCCTGTTTCACCGTATCTCTTCCCGTCGAAGTTCGAAACAATCGCTAAGTGCAGATTATTCAATACTCTTCTGTATCAACCTGGTACCAGTTGATACATCTGTTACATATTTGATACGTCAATGATTAAAGCTCGATCGGACTAAAGGTCCTACTTTCCTCTACTTTTGCAGGCTTAATTCATTACATTTGCCGTTTAAACCTATTCTTTATAAGCAAATGGAATTAGACGAGCTGACAGTTCGAACCAGTTCACATTTCGAGGTGCATAGAATCGAATTGGCACTCTCTTTGCGTTTATTTACTTAACTTAACCAAAAGAGGATGCATTATGCCGAGCCATACCAAGTCCATCATGATTATTGATGATGATAGTCTCGTAGCTAATTCGCTTGCACGTATGCTTCGCAGGAAGAACTACGATGTGAGTGTCTGTCCAGACCCAAAATCAGCTCTGGTGTTTTGCGAGCGAATGACATTCGACCTGATCATCACCGATCAGCGCATGCCGGTGATGAATGGCACCGAGTTCGCAGCGCTAGCCAAACCCAGCCAACCCCATGCCAGGGTGATATTGATCAGTGGCTATAGTGACAGTGCCAAAGTAATCGAAGCGTTTAATAACAAGACAATTCATCAACATGTCTGTAAGCCATGGGACAATGATGAACTGATGAGGGTTATTGAAGATCAGCTAAAAATTGGCGAAGAAAAACTGGAGGAAGAGAACGAGTCCGGCGTACTGGTAGTCAATTTTCGGCCACAGTCAACTGTGATGAATGCGTAGCAACTTCAGCACTCACAGAAATCGACCCTGAAAAAGAGAATGCTGTAAGGAATTCTGTCTGTTGCACCTGGGCTGAATTGCGGTACCATTTTCCCATGAGTACCGATCCATGCCCTTGTTGTTCTGGCAAGCCATTTCAAAAATGCTGCTTGCCTTATGTGACTGGTGCCAGGAAACCAGTAACAGTGAAGCAGACCATGCGCGCCCGCTATACCGCATACACTATTGGCGGCTATGGTGATTATCTTTTTCACACCTGGCATCCACAGTACCGTGGTGGACTCACTCCCCAGTCTCTATCCCAGGCGAGTCGCAAATGGATCAAGCTGGAAGTCTTCGAATCCAAGCAGGTTGGAGATCGCGCAGCAATCGAGTTTAAGGCCTATTACATCGACGACAAAGGCATCCCTCAATGCCATCACGAGATATCCCAATTTCTGCGAAACAAAGGACGCTGGTTCTACACCGATGGCAAAGTTCAGATGGAGGCAGTGGAAATTGTGGAAAACTGAGTCTAGTCGCCAGCCGATCGCTGATCCAACTCTGCAGGTAAGCCTGTCACTTCAAACAGAATTTCATTGCGACGCAGAAACGGCGGCATGAAGGGCGGATGGTAAGCTGCAAACACTGAAGGTCCGATAGTCTCCAGTTTTTGCTCTTCAATATTTTCTATTAAGCGCTCTTCATTCTTTGTGAGGTTTCTTTCAGTCCAGCGACCGGAGAAGCGAATTGCTGCTACAAGTCTTTCCGGCAGTTTCTTCACTTCAACATTATCATCCATGGGAGCTGGTGCTGTTTCCATGTTGTACTTGCTGGGCAGCATAAATGCCATGCGAATACCTTCGGGCGTTTCACTAGTACGCACAGCTGGACTGCCAGCGAGTTCAGACTTTGTACGGGCCATTTGCACAGGTACAGTCATCGAGATCTTGTCGCTGGCGCTGTTGCTTCCCGAGATATAACCGTAGAGACGATCAAAGCCCTCTTCCACGGCGGCGTTGTAGTCTGCATTCTGCACTACGGTTTCCGCTACGATGAATGACTCATACAAGCGGTATTCTATCTTGCCCAGATCCAGCAATACCTCGTAATCAGGCTTCTCCAGAGCCCTGGCATTGTTAGCCAGCAACAGAACAAACAGCAGCAGTAATGCGCTGACATTGGCTTTGAACGTTCCTACTGGGAGTTTCATAGTATTACCGCTGTAAATCAGTCATGGTTTCCACTATTTACGCGATGCAGGGAGATCTGGTTCAGTGGCTCTTGAACGACTTCCTCCGTCACGCTCGATAGGTCATACTCTTTGATTCCTGGATCTCACAATAATTCCTTCTTCTATATAAGGATCCTGCCATGAAGATTGCCCTGCGAATTCTCATTGTTATCCTGGGACTGGCGCTCATACCCGTGACCGCGGTCGCCACCGCTGCCTTCAAGCAACGGTTTGAAGACGGCCCTAATCGGGTTTTTTCCGGTGGCCCGCTGGTGTCGGGAGAGCTGCACCAGGGTCCCGAGCCTGACTGGAATTTTGTGAACACCATCCCCACTATCGAAATGCAACTGGAAGAACCCACAACCTCGCGGCGTATCTGGGTGGCTTCCTATAATGACAAACTCTACGTCTGGTCTGGCTATATGAACTCAACGGTGGGGCGTATCTGGAAGCAGTGGCCGGTACAGGCAGAAGCCAACGGCAATGCAATTCTGCGAATTGATGGCGTACGTTATGAACGCGAACTCAGGCGCGTACAATCTGGACCTGATCTGGATGGCATCAGTGAGGTAATTTCAGGAAAATATCCGTCGAGCACTACCCGGGAAACCATTGAATCGGGGCAGGTGTGGATGTTTGAAGCAGCTCCCCGTGCAGGAGGTGGCGAATGAAATACTTTTACTGGTTCATCGCAGTATCTGTCGTCATCACTGCACTGTCAGTGTGGTTTGTACCCGGACTCGACGATCACATAGAAGTGACTTTTCAGCGCTATCTTGGACAAGCTGCACGCTAGTATCGAGAAGTTATGTAGACATGTGTTGAGAATGGATTTTCAATGAACAGCCATCAATCACAACTACCCCTACCTGCAACTTATCGGCTTTCAATAGTGTTACTGCTTCGAAGAATAAATTGCTGAATTGTATTGATTCAGTTTAGAAGCACGACTGCCGGAGATTCATTGTCAGTAATCATGGGCTTCAACACATTCACCAGCCCCAATCACAGTGTCAATGACTACCGGTCCTGGTCGCTTCAGGACTGTGATTCACTTCCATTCGACATGCTCTGGATTAATCAGGCTGGCGCTAACCCTCGACCCCATCGTGTTCTTCCATCCGGTGAACCCAGTATCGCTGTTCGCCGAATTTGGGATAGCGACAATAGAGTATCGGTCTGTGAACTTGCGGTCTGTTGTCAGTACACCATAGGATCATGGCATCGACCTCCACCGGGTGAAGAGCTGATCGCGTTGCGACTGAAGCCAGAAATCTCTGCCTGTGCTCTTGGAATCGATCCAGTGGACTATATGGATGATTATCCTCTACCTGTACCCACCACAGTTATAAACAAACTCCAGAACACGTGGCGATTAGCTGCCGAGGGGGCGCCAGCCAATCAGGTGGCGAGTAGTCTGATGCGTGAACTTGGATTACAAAGCCGTGAAACCTCCATGAATTCCAGTTTTGTGCATGCAGCCTCAATTCTGCGTATCAACAACGGTGTACTGCCCATTCGCGCCGTGGCCCGAAAACTGGATGTAAGCGCCCGTACATTACAGCGACATTTTGTAGATCATCTTGGTGTGAGCCCCAAGTTTTATGCCCGAAGGCTGAGGCTTACCCAGGCAGCGATACTGGCGGACCGATGTGAAAGAGTTGTTTGGGCAGATGTAGCAGCGGCCTGCGGATTTCATGATCAGGCCCATCTCATCAATGATTATCAGGACCTTATCGGGCTCACTCCTGCAGCGTCTCATCGTGAACGGCTCGGGCTGTCCGATTTTTCCAATTCCTGATTAATCCCTTGGCGTAGGCTTTCTTCTTTTACTTTCCTGATAGAAGTAAGGAGAAGTACGCCATGTCCAGAATCTCAATCGTATTCCATCTGTTCACGCTGGCAGTGTGTACTGCCATTCCTCTTATAGGCTCGGCCCAGAGTAACCAACGCACAGTGGAGTTCGCTGGCTATACATGGACCATCGCTGCACGCGATGCTGCTGTTGAATCACATCTGGGAAGGGACGCACTCAGGCTAACGGCGGGCCGAGTTATCGCTCATGATGTCGACTTTCTTGATGGTGTAATTGAATTCGATGCAGCGTTCGCAGAGCAGCAAAGCTTTATTGGAGCTGGCTGGCGATTAGTGGATAACCGCAACTTCGAGGAGATGTATTTTCGTGCCCATCTCAACAATGAGCCGGACACTTTGCAATACACTCCTGTCTACAACGGGCTCTCTGCCTGGCAGCTCTTTTATGATGAACACTCCATTGCTCCGATTACCCACAACTACTATGGCTGGAATCATGTGAAGATCGTAGTACACGGAGATAGTGCCGAGATCTTCTACAATGGGAGTTCCGAGCCCTCTCTGCATATTCGCGAAATGGATCGTGATGCGGCTTCGGGTTCGATTAATTTGCGGGTGTCTGGTCAGGGCACCGGCCCCATCTATTTCTCAAACTTTTCAATTTCCCCTCTACGAGACAGCGATCGCATCACACCAGCCCCTGAGCCAGAGATTGAATTACCTCAGGGAATAATCAGTCAATGGCAGGTGTCTGCGCCTCTTGCAGAATCAACTGTTGCAGACGAACCACAGTTGACCGCCAGCGCTAGTGGCGCTGCTCAGTGGCAAGCACTGGCAGTGGATGACAAGGGGTTTGGCAATATCGCGCAACTACATCCCCGTACTCAGGACAACAATACCGTGTTCATACGAACTACTATCGATTCCAACTCGGATCAGTTCAAGGAAATGCTGTTTGGATTCTCCGATCGCGCGCGTATCTACCTTAATGGTAAGCGCATCTACACCGGAATCGGTGGCTGGCGTATTCGTAACTACAGTTATATGGGGCTGGTAAGTTTTCATGATGCCGTTGGCCTGGACTTGCAATCAGGTGAGAACGAATTGTTGATTGCTGTTTCTGAAACTTTTGGCGGCTGGGGCTGGGGTGCTGCCATCGCCGATCGCGATGGCATTGAAATCCGTAACTGATAATCAGTCTGACTGTGGGCGGCGTCGATGAATCACGATGGGATTAAACTCTGCCACCAGTTCATCATTCTGATTGAAGGCTTCGTTCTTTATATACACGCTACCGATATCAGGGCGTGACCGGGATTCCCGCTTGTCCATGATAGTGCTACGTACTCGCAACACATCGCCAGGAAATACTGGTTTAGTCCATCGCAGGTTTTCCAGTCCTGGAGACCCCATGGATTGAGAAGGCTCATCTTTGGTTTTCATGTGGTCCACGATCATGCGCATGACTGCTGAGCCTGTATGCCAGCCCGATGCACAGAGCCCACCAAAGATCATAGCCTTGCCGGCTTCCTCGGACAGGTGAAATGGTTGTGGGTCGTATTTGGTGGCGAATTCAATAATTTCTTCTTCGGTCATTTCATAGCTGCCGAACTCTTCTACTGTACCTACTACTACATCTTCAAAATACATTGTGTTTTCCTGAATACTCTTACTTCTACCAATCAGCTGGCCAGCTGCGCTTCTTTATTGTTCAGCAACTCTCGCGCCTCGGCGGCGAGCCTGAATGATTCCACGCGCTTGCTGTGTTCATAAATCGATCCCACGCAAATGAGTTCGTCCGCACCGGTGCGCTGCAGGAAGGCTTCCATTTGCTGTGCCACAGATTTCACTGAACCCACGGCGGAACAGGAGGCAATCATCTCCAGCATTGCCTGCTCCTGCAGATTTAACCCGGATTCGAAGTTCTCGATCGGCGGCGGTAGTTGTACAGGTGTGCCTCTCCTTAATGCCAACATGGCCTGTAAGGCAGATGATCGAAGGTAAACCGCTTCCTCATCAGTCTCAGCAGCAAACACGTTGTAGCCCAACATGACATAGGGATTACTCAACTGTTCTGACGCCTGGAAGCGCTCCCGATATAAGGCCACGGCGCTCATCATTTCCTGTGGTGCAAAATGCGAAGCAAAGGCATAGGGCAGTCCCAGCGCTGCCGCCAACTGCGCACCAAACAAACTGGACCCCAGTATATAAAGAGGCACGTTGCTACCCGCGCCAGGTGTGGCCACCACCGCCTGACCTTCACTGGGCTGCTTGAAATAATGCTGCAACTCCACCACATCGTCGGGAAATTGATCGGAACGGCTTTCCAGATTACGACGCAGTGCATGGGCCGTGAGTGGATCGGTACCGGGAGCTCTTCCCAATCCCAGATCAATACGATCCGGATACAATGAAGCAAGAGTGCCGAACTGTTCTGCTATCACCAGAGGCGCATGGTTGGGCAGCATGATCCCACCAGCACCCACGCGAATAGAAGAGGTGCCGCCAGCGATATGACCGATGACAACTGAAGTCGCCGCCGAAGCTATCCCTTTCATATTGTGATGTTCGGCCACCCAGTACCGACGGTAGCCCCATTTTTCCGCGTGTTGGGCCAGGTCCAGTGAATTATTAAGTGCAGTAGTTACGTCGCTGCCCTCGATGATGGGAGCGAGATCGAGAATAGATAGTGTAGGCATGGAGCAATTCTACCTTATTCCGACCATTAACTGCGTGGCTTGTTGAGGTTGAAATTTTTTTACCGCCTGGAACAAGGAACGATGCTGTTCTAATAACAAGAAGCTCTTGCCACATATCTGCTAAGCACGAAGCGACCTTTCACCCCGTACACAGTGGCTTGCCATAATGGCAATCATCCTGCGTTGCAAAAATCCTTGTTTATACTTAATTACTGAACTGTAAGTGGTACTTCATCAATGGTGTGTACCCTGCATCGAAAGGAATCGAGAACTATGGCAAATGCGGAAACCCGCGAACAGCATTGGAAAACCAAGTACCTGGATTTTCTGGAAGAACATGAACAAGAACAGTCCCGGCAAGAAGATCTGATTCGAGTTCTACGCCGCGGCCTGCTGTCGGTAAGTCTGGTGGGTGATGGCCTTGACCCGGAACTGGATAGCAAGCTGACTACTCTACGCGCCAGTCTGCAAAAACTGGAAAACAAATCTCCCGGTTTGGACGACCTCGTGCAGGCAATCGAAACCGATCTGCTGCGTATGGACTCCCAACGTAATCAGGAGGCGGTAGCCCTTAAATTCACACTGTCGAAGTCTATCGCTGAGCTGATCGAATGCAAGGCGCTGCATAACAGCGACTATCTGAAAACTCTCAAACGCATGCAAAAAGAAGTGCGCAAGAGCAGCGAAGACAGAAGCACCCAACACGGTCTGTTGAAAGATTTTGCAGCAGTCCTAACAGCAATGGTCACTAATACCTCACTGGAAACTGCAAGCAGTGGCAAACAGAAAGGTTTTTGGCAAAGACTGACCCTCAGTCTGCTGCAACCTGAAGAGGAAAAAAAGGAAACAGCTCCAGTTAAGGATGAACCAACACAATCTGAGCCAGAGAAGCAAAGTAAATCCGGCCCTGAGCTCAACTCTGAGCCTAACTCTGAGATAGCCGGGCCATCTTTGCCAGACACCGATGACAATGTGGTGAAGCAAGTCAGCGAATTCATAAGTCAGGTCGTGGAGTTGCTGGCACCGGTGGATGCAATAAGCGCAGTAACTAACAACCTGCGAAAGGAGCTGAAACAGGCCAGTGCATCTGAAATTCCGTTGTTACTTCAAAAAACCCTTAATGTTGTCAACATGGCCCACGCCAACGAACAGAAGCGACTTAAGGATTATCTAAAATCTGTACATGACTCACTGGAGGATCTTGGCTCACTGGTAAACAAGTCACAAAGCTTTGGTAAGCAGCGAGCCGACCTGGACCGAAAGCTGGATTCCGACCTCCGCTTTGATCTGGATTCCATAACTGACCAGGTAAAGAATGCAAAAGATCTTCAGCATCTCAAGGTTTCTATCCAGGACAAACTCGATAACATGCTATGCACTGTCGATGCAGCCCGGGACGCGCGGCAGGAGGCAGAGCAGGTCTATTCTGACGATATCCGTCAGCTTATTTCCAAAGTAGAGTTTATGGAAAAGGAATCCCGTGAGCTAAACGAGTCTGTAAAGAAACAACAGGCTGCCATGCGGCTGGATAGTCTGACGTCACTCAACAATCGAAACGCCTACTTCGAGAAGATTGCTGAAGAGTTTGAAGTGTGGAAAGCCACTGACGATCAGCTCTGTCTGTGTCTGGGCGATATCGACTATCTGCACAAATTAAATGAGGCCCATGGCCACAGTATCGGTGATAAGGCGATCCAACTCATCGCCCAGGAATTGAATACCCGAAAGCGCAAGAGTGATTTTCTCGCCCGCTATGGTGGTGAACAGTTCGTTATGATTCTACCCGCAACCACGGCCGAGGTCGCACTCGATGCCATGGAGAGTAACCGGGAGCACATCGGGCGTTGTAAATTCAAATGCAAGGACTCCACGCTAAGCATCACCATGTCATTCGGTATTACGGAATTTAGTCAGGGTGACACATTGGATACCGCGTTTACACGAGTCGAGGATGCACTGCTCCAGGCCAAGAACAGCGGTCGGAATTGCTGTCGGGTTAATCGCGGCCACTAGCGGCTAGTTATTGGGAAGCAGAGTCCTGGCTATGCACCAGGCTCTGCACGCATCCCGGTCACGAAATACCGTTGCCTCCATGTCCAGGCTCGCAGCAAAGGTACTGAACATGCGGCTTAGGCCATATGAAACTTCGGTGGTCACCAGCAGCGCCATGCAGGAATTGGGAAGTCGCTCGTGAATAATCGCTGCCATTAACTGCAATTCTTCAGTGCTGCGATTCTCGGTACTCCGGGTAAGATCGAACAGGAATACCGGAGTAAGTCTCGACTCCTCCATTTGCGACAGACCATCCTCAAGTACCAGAATGCCCTGCTCAATTGCCACATCACCGACGCTGGTGAATGTACCAATTTTGTCTTCGATCCTGAATGAGATTGGCATCAGTACCCCCGGCTGATGGCGCAATCGGCGAATTCGCCAATACCCCTACATTACGTAGGGATTCAATTTACCGATCAATGATTCTGCTTTCAACCGGGATGGAGTCCTGGCTCTGCGATGCTCTAGGCGATCACGTTGTCGCGAAACAAATCTGCGATCTCTTTTTCTCCCAGGGACAACTCATTCTGCAGTACTTCGGCGCTGTGTTCACCCAGGCCTGCTGCCCAGTTGGACGCCTGGCTTTCCGCATTGGAAAATATGACTGGCATATTCTGAATCAGGAATTCCCCCAGAGTGTCGTTCTCAACTTTGGTAAACGACTTTCTCTCGACTACCTGAGGATGGGTGAACAGATCTTCCAGTTCAGTATAAGCTGCACATGGGACACCTGCTCCGTTTAGTATTTCCTCACACTCAACCGTATTGTACGCAGCAGACCACTTCTCAATCTCAACTGCCAACAGATGATGATTATCTGTGCGTGGGCCAAAAACGAAACGTTCGTCTTCCAGAAGATCCGGTCTGTCCATTACCGCTGCAAGACTTTGCATGTTTTTGTCAGATATTCCATTGACCATCACGAAACCGTCTTTGGTCTTTATTGGATAGAAACAACCTATAGGAACTTTGACTCCAGTGTTCTGGGCGGCCTGCAGTTGAGCCGGCACCAAGGTCATCATGGCTTCCATCATGCTTACGTCGACATGCTCTCCTACTCCATGTCTTTCCTTTCCCAGCAAGGCTGTTTGAACAGCGCCGAATGCATAAGCACCGGTGAGAATGTCCGCCACCATGATTTCCCAATTGGGTGGGCGAGGTTTTTCATTCTTCGCCATTCCGTCTTTTGATACCTGCGATTTAGCGAACACGGTATCAAATCCACTTGCCGCATGGACAATTGGTGCGAACGCGGCTCGATTGACCCAGGGGCCAGACTGACCGAAGCCGGAAATGGAGCAATACACCAGATCGGGTTGCTCCGATACCAGAGATTCATAATCCAAGCCGAAGCGTTGCATGATTCCTGGTCGAAAATTCTGCACAACGATATCCGCATTACGAATCAGGTCGCGGGCAATCTGTTGCCCCTCGGCCCGCTTAAGATCGATTGCGATACTGCGTTTACCCGCATTAAAGTGAGCAAACGCCGGAGAGATACCATTAATGCCGCGGGTCAGGTCGCCCTGCCCTGGCGCTTCAATTTTAATTACGTCGGCACCGCAGTCTTGCAACATACGAGCACAGATGGGCCCAGCGTATACAGCTGAGAAGTCGACTACCTTGTAGCCAGCAAGTGGTTTTTTTGAATTCATGGAGGAATGCTTGAGAAGTCTCTGGACTGCCTATCAGAAACCTCTTTTGTATCATACTTGTGTCAAAAACCGCATACTTGACTATCAATGCTGCCAGACATTTAGGAAAGTATGCTGTTTTAAATAACAACAAAAACAAAGAGAACATTATGACATTGGAACAATACGCAGCAATCGGGGAATTTGTTGGTGGAATAGGCGTGGTCATTACTCTGGTGTATCTGGCACTTCAGATCAGACAGAATACAAAGACGGTGCGCAGCTCGACTCTGGCTGCCAATTCACAAATCTGGTCCGGGATGATGATGAATACATTGGACCCTGCTGTGATGAGTGCCTATTTGCAAGGTTCTTTAGGTGAAACTGAAATGGAACCTGAGAATTTTGCCAGATTTCTCTTCACCTGCCGTGCCTACTTCGTAAACATGGAGAGTCAGTGGTATCAATACAAAAGCGGCACCCTGGAAGCAGAGATCTATCTCGGCTATGAACGCTCATTGCTTAATCAGATGCTTGCCTTTAAAGGAATTCGTCGTTACTGGAAGATGTTTAGTAATGAGTTTTCACCGGAGTTTTCTGCGTATGTGGAAAGCTTGCTGGCGTCATCTCCGGAACAACCACCCGGTCACTTATATGACGAGTGGATGACGCTTGTTAAAGAAACCCAGGGGCAACAACCTACTCAGTAACGGGAAACCCATTCGATGTTTTATGAACCCAAGAATCAGGACCATGGGCTGGCGAAGAATCCGTTTAATAGCCTGGTAATCCCGCGGCCAATAGGCTGGATCAGTTCTCTGTCGGAAGATGGTGTACCTAATCTTGCCCCCTACAGTTTTTTCAATGCAGTGTGTTACCGCCCGCCCACTGTGATGTTCTCTGGTGGCGTCGGCACTGCTGAAGACCATCGAAAGGATTCGGTTCGCAACATCCTGGCAACCGGTGAATTCGTTTGTAATCTCGCCACCTGGGAAACCCGTGATCAGATGAATGGGAGCTCGGCAAGTCTTCCCCCGGAAGCCGATGAAATTGCATTGAATAATCTAACACCACTGGAATCGCAAATAGTGAGAGCACCGCGGATCGCAGAGGCTCCGGTACATCTTGAATGCAAGCTTATAAAGTCAGTGGATATTGAAGGCTGGGAAAACAGCGACGATTACAAAGTAATCTTTGGTGAAGTCGTGGGTATACACATTGACGATGAAATGATCACCAGAGACGGATTGCTGGACGTGGCGAAGATGATGCCCATTGGACGACTGGGTTATAACGATTATACCCGGGTGGACAGCAACTCGATGTTCACTCTAGACAGACCAGGCTAGCACCCTGTCCTAGTGGGCGCGGGCTTTACCGGAGCCCATGCGGGCCCGACTTGCTGGCAGTACTACGTTTTCCAAATCAGTATTTATTATTTCCCGAATCTGATCGGCAAGATCGCGATAGAAATTCCTCGCTGGCGAAGTGTTTCGCCATACAAGGGCATGGTTACGTACAACATTGATACCTTCAACATCTGCTACCCGTAGCTCTGAACTGCTGCGTATTTCTGACTTCACATAAAGCGCCGGCAAGAACGCGACCCCCATACCCATCACAACCATCTGCCGCAGCGTATCCAGGCTGGTACCTTCATAGTCTCGCCGCACCACGGCACCAACTCTTTCGCAAAGTTCATTGATCTGCCGGTGAAACAGGTGATGTTCTGAAATTGTGAGCACTGGTTCGCCAAGCAAATCCATCCGATTGACCCGGGCCTTTTTGCCGAGCCGATGATCTTTCGCCAAGGCAAGTTTTATAGGCTCCCTGAATAAGGGCGATACCACCAGCTCATTGGACATGATGGGTTGGGTCGACAGAATCAAATCATGCTGGCCATTTATCAGCCCGGTTTCCAGATCGCTTGGGGCATCTTCCCGAACATAGAGTTTCAAATCGGTATAGCGATCATGAATTGGCCCCAGCAGATGGGGCAGAAGATAGGGACCGAGAGTTGGCGTTACCCCCAGGCGGTAAGTACCCATACCACCCCCGGATAACAGCGCAGCCTGGGTGGTAAAACCCTGGGCCTCTTCCAGTACCCGACGGGCGCTGATAAGCAGCTCCCGCCCCTCCGGAGTGGCATTGATTCCCTTCCGAGTGCGCTCAAATAGTTGAATTCCAAGGGCTTTTTCCATCGCGGCCACCTGATTACTGAGGGTGGGCTGGGTGATATTGAGGCGAAATGCAGCCTGCCGGAAGCTGCCATACTCAGCCACTGCCGAAAAATACTGAATCTGTTTGAGGGAGAGGTTTTCTAAAGTCTCCATGCCATAAGCCCCGTAGCCAATTGGTGCACTGCTGAAATCAGTGATAGATAAAATCTATAACGAAATACGGTTTTTCGCAATTTTCTTATACTAGATTATCTATATGATGGCTTGCCGTTAACCGATCAATTTAGTTGGAATTGCCCGACTACTTGTTTTGAAGTGAGGTTTAGCAGGAAACATGGAAAAACTGATTTCAGGAATCGCTAGCTTTCGCAAATCTTCATTTGAAGAGCGCCGCAAGCTTTTCTCCGAGCTGGCTAATGGCCAGAGCCCGGAAGTGCTGTTCATTACAAGCTCAGATTCCCGAATAGATCCTAATTTGGTAACCCAGTCGGAGCCGGGCGAATTATTCATCATCCGCAATGCCGGAAATATCGTACCTCCCCATGCAGCCAATGCTGGCGGTGTGACCGCTTCAATTGAATTTGCTGTTGCAGCTTTGGGCATAAGACACATCATCGTCTGTGGTCACAGCGATTGCGGGGTGATGAAAGGTGCACTCAATCCCGGCGCGCTCTCGGATTTACCTCATGTTCAGGACTGGCTTGAACACACCCGTGGTTCAGTGGAAGCGGTGCTTGCCCGAACTGGTGGTAGTGATAGCGATACCTTGAATCTGGTTATTGAAGAAAACGTTGTGCAGCAGCTGCAACACCTGCGCACACATCCATCGGTACAAGCCAAGCTGGCTACCGGGGATATTGAATTACATGGTTGGATTTACGACATCGAGCACGGCGTTATTTCCGCGTTTGATGAGGAGACCGGCCAATTCGTAGATGTAGAAGAACGCTATGCGGACTTTGTACGAACCGCAGAGCCAACACTAAAGTCCGCTTAAGGATTTAAAGGAGATAATCATGTTTGGTTTTCGTACGGACAACTTAAGAGGAGACATCTACGGTGGTATTACTGCCGGTGTTGTCGCCTTGCCGTTGGCACTCGCCTTTGGTGAAGCCTCCGGAGCCGGACCTATTGCAGGTCTATATGGCGCTATCATTGTAGGCTTCTTTGCCTCTCTGTTTGGCGGCACTGGCTCACAGGTAACCGGCCCAACCGGACCAATGGTTGTGGTATTTGCCGGTGTGTATGCAGCCCTGGAAGGTAACCCTTCTCTGGTATTCACAACGGTCGTTCTCGCCGGTGCCATGCAGATTGCGTTTGGTGTGTTCAAACTGGGGCAGTACATTCGCCTGGTGCCATACCCTGTAATCTCAGGATTCATGAGTGGAATCGGCTGTATCATTATTGCCCTGCAGACGTCGCGTTTGTTTGGTCACGAGCCTGAAGGCAGCGGAACCATTCCTGCTCTGGTTGAAATACCCAGTGCGGTAATGGACCCGAATTTCGTTGCCCTTGGAATTGGTTTGATGACTTTGATCATCGTATTCAAGTGGCCTGCTGCCTGGGGCAAGATTGTTCCAGCACCTTTGGCTGGTTTGATAATCGGTACGGTGACAAGTGTGATGGTAGTAGGTGCGCCGATTCTTGGCGATATCCCTACTGGTCTGCCCAGCTTTATCATGCCTAGCCTGAGCCAGGATACTCTACTGATTGTTTTCGAAGCTGCATTCATTCTTGCGCTACTGGGTTCAATCGATAGCTTGTTGACTTCGCTGGTGGCAGACAACATGACCCGTACGCGCCACAACTCTAATCAGGAGTTGATTGGTCAGGGTGTCGGTAATATGGCTGCTGGCCTGTTCGGTGGTATTGCCAGTGCGGGTGCAACAATGCGCACAGTTATCAATATCCGTACCGGCGGCAAGACCAAGATTTCCGGCATGCTGCATAGTGTATTGCTACTAGCCATTGTAGTAGCACTGGCGCCTTTGGCATCTAACATCCCTCACACTGTTCTTGCTGCAATTCTTATCAAGACCGGTTGGGACATTATCGATCGCGCTTACATTCTTAAGGCACACCGTGGTCCACGTTGGGATCTGGCTTTGATGCTGCTGGTACTTGTGCTGACCGTTTTTGTCGATCTGATTACTGCAGTAATGGCAGGTGTTGTTATGGCTTCCCTGGCATTTGTTAAGCAGATCGCGGATGAGCAGCTGAAAGAGTTGCGTGACATTACTAATGACGGTCTTTCAGTCCACTTCGATGAAGAAGAAGCTGAACTGATGACTCATTCACACGAGCGCATCAACATCTTTGACTTCGGTGGTCCACTGAGCTTCGGCGCTGCTGCTGATGTTGGTCACCAGGTAAGAGAGAAATCTGGCAAATTGAGCCAGGTAACTATTCTCGACTTCGCCCAGGTACCATTCATTGATGTGTCGGCAGCACGAGCTGTAGAAACTATCGCCAATGACGGCAAGTTGTCCAACAAACTCGTCTACATCTCTGGCATGAATGAGAAAGTAAGAGATGTACTCGTGGGACTTATGGGAGATGTGATTCCTGAAGATCATTTCTTCGACGCACGTAAAGAAGCTATTAAGGCAGCTGTTGATTTCGTGGAGTCTACTGAGGAAAAGCCTGAACAGGCCAGCGGCGGTCAACCCGCTCTGGCCTGATCCTGAAAGGGACAGTTCTACCCCCTAGCATACTTCTATTCCATCCATAGAAGTTAGGGCAGACATCAGTAAGGTGTCTGCCCTTTTTTTGTCCGAGAAAAGTGTTAAGTTGGAGAATCTCCGACTACAGCTAAGATAATTCTAGAACCCGTTAGCTCTGGAAAGCGATCTCTGAACGCTATCCAGACTCTCTATACGTAATTACTTCCTATGGGACAGATCACTTCTCTCTTTGCACATAAAGTAGCGGGCATCGCTGAAAAATCAGTAGACGTCGATGCGCTGTTACGGGATCTGGGGCTTGATCCAGCAGAAGGTATTAGTCCTGCAAAGATGGTTACAGATCACGACTACTATCGCTTTTTGGAATCCATTGCTCAGGCTGAAGAATCAGGCCATACCCTGTCGCTTCGAGCCGGCAATTCCATGCGCTGTGATGACTATGGTGCGTTCGGTCTAGCCTGGAAGTCGGCAACTACCCTTCGGGGTTCTTTAAACAGAGCCGAGCGATACTCAAGAGTCCTTACAAGTGTTTCTACCTACACCGTAGAGCCTGCAGAAGGAGGTGCATTCGCTCATCTGAATCGCGATGGAGACCGCACGCTGGGAATGAGACTGTCAAATGAAGCGACAATCGCCAGTATGTACACAATCGGTAGTGAGGTCGTAACGAAGCCCATAAAGCTGCTTGGTGTATTTTTCAAACATGCTGCGCCTGGCACCATAGAAGATCATGAGGCCTTTTTTGGCTGCCCGGTACACTTCCAGGCAGATCGCGATGCCTTACTCGTTTCTGACGACTCGCTACAGACTCCGACGAAACTTGGCGACCCGGGTATTGCGAAGTTTTTTGATACTCATCTGGAAACAGAGCTTGCTCAAATCGGAGACGACAGTTCACTGGATAAAAGAGTAAAAATCCAGATATCACAGATGTTAAGTGAGGGAGTTCCGAGCGTTACTGTAGTTGCCAGTTCCCTGGCGATGAGTGGCAGGTCATTACAGCGAAAACTGTCGAGCCAGGGTATTTCATTTCAGTCACTGGTGGATGATGCCAGGCGCGAGCTCGCTGAGAGATTATTAGCTCATAGTGAACACACGCTAGCGGACATTTCTTTTCTTACCGGATTTTCAGAACAGAGTTCGTTCAATAGAGCATTCAAACGCTGGGCTGGCCAGACTCCCCGTTCATATCGAATCAATTCCCAAACTGACTAGCTGATCTGCAGAGATTGGCGGCATCGGCTAATAGATTGGCAGGCATGGTCAATAGCATAGACCCGTGCCCGGCTATTCTTTCTCCCGAATTAGTTAAATCCAACTTGTTGAGGAGAATGTAATGAATGCACAAGACTTTGATTCAAAACCTGTGCTGGTAATTGGCGGTACAGGCAAGACAGGCAGCAGGATATCTGAACGATTGCAGAGAAAGGGAGTGCCCATTCGAATCGGATCTCGTTCTGCATCCCCATCTTTCGACTGGAATAACCGGGCAACCTGGGTATCGGCATTAAAGGATGTCCGCGCAGTCTATATTAGCTATGCCTCGGATCTGGCAGTGCCTGGTGCCAAGAACACTATTCAGGATTTTGTGAATGAAGCAGTCAGACAAGGTGTCGAACACCTGGTTCTGCTTTCCGGTCGAGGTGAAGAAGAAGCCCAGGCATGTGAACGTATAGTACAAAACAGCGGCATCGACTGGACGATAGTTCGCGCCAGCTGGTTCAACCAGAACTTTTCCGAGGGTGCATTCATAGACATGGTGCATTCGCGGGTAATTGCCCTGCCCGCCGGCGAAATTCTCGAACCATTCATCGATGTGGACGATATTGCCGATGTGGCAGTGGCCGCTCTCACTGAGGCAGGACATGCAGGGGAAGTCTATGAAGTGACTGGTCCAAGGCTAATGACCTTTGCCGATATCGCAAAAGACCTTTCCAGTGCATTGGGAGAGGAAGTCAGATATCAGCCGTTGACCCATGATGAATTTGTGTCCGGAGTTACTGCATCTGGAGCGCCAGAAACAGTTGTCTGGATGATGGACTATTTGTTCTCAACTGTTCTTGATGGTCGTAACAGCACTCTATGCGACGGAGTACAACGAGCTCTTGGCAGAGAACCAAAGGACTTTCGCCAGTATGCTGAAGAAGTTAGTAACTCCGGGCTGTGGGAGAAAGCAGCATGAATAAATTAGTTGCCACGCTTTTGCAGCTTAATGGGTGGGTGGCTGCCCTGATCGGTAGCTTCATCGTATTAGATCCGATAACCATGCTGGAACCCTATGGACTGCAGCCTGAACTTACTGTTGGATTACTCTCAGAACTGAGAGCCCCTGGCGGACTCTTGATAGGATGTGGGTTGATGATCGTGCGTTGTAGCCTGGATAGTGATCTCTATCGTTTAGGTCTGATGACTTCTGCGCTGGTCTATGGCAGTTACGGTGGAGTCCGGCTTCTGGGGTTCTTGCTTGACGGACAACCTCCAATTGAAATCTTAACGGCTTTTGCCATTGAGTTCGTTCTGTTCGCACTGGCTCTTTATTCATATTGGAGAATCAGACAAGTCTCTGGAGTCTCTATAATAAGTCACCAGCATTAGTTGATGCATTAAGCATAAAAAAGCCGGCTTCTCTCGAAGCCGGCTTTGGCAGTACCAAGTACGAACCAGGTCTTACAGTTCGAAATCCATACCGTAGCCAACAACAAATTTAACTTCGTCGTTATCGCGAGCACCCATGGAAGCGAAGTCCTCGATACCATCGCCGTCGTCGTCATCACCTAAAGTAGTAGTGGTGACCATAGCGAAGAATCCATCCTTGGCGATGCTGATGTTGAAATCCCAGTAGTCATCTGTTGCGCCGTTAAACGCATACATGAAGTCACCCTCATGGAAACCAGCGTGCAGGCCGATCTCGGCGCCACTGTCCAGAGGAATCACGTAATCCAGTGATAGGTAAGAAGCCTGGGCGAAGCCAAAGTCTTCTCCCGGTCCTTCGTCTGGCTCAGCATTTGCTAGCAGAGAAAGCTGGGCACTGAAATTACCGACTCCGATCGAGCCGTATACTTCACCGAAGTCGAAGCCAGCATTTGAGTCGTAGTTGTAGTACAGATAACCGACATCCCAGGAGAAGGTATCGGTCTCACCGGCAATACCGAAATAGATGTCGTGCTCATAGGAGTACACATCGTCTGATTCGTAAGAAACGTTGCTCGCCCAGGTTCCCACGTAGAAACCGCTGTCAGCCACATAGTCGACGCCGCCCTGGATGGCGCCTTCATTAATAGACTGGGTCAGGCCGCGCCAGATGTAGTTGTTAGTGGCTGTAAAGTTCGCAGACCACTCCTGAGCCTGAACGGCGCTTGTAGACATCAGCAGTCCTGCGGCCACCAGCGAAGCAATTCGAGTTTTCATATCTTGTCTTGTCCCTTGATTGGTTCAATTAAAACGGCAGTGCTTGCCACCTGACACACTCTTGAGCAATTACCGGGCCAACAACCTGGAGTGCCCATGCCATGGGGCTTATAGAGAAATATTGCGCAACCAATGCAGTCTCACCCGAATAGTATACGCACCAACTCGGTGCACCAATTTTGTGCTACGCCCTTATATAAGGCGTTTATCGCAGATCCGCAAGTTTACCGGTGATAACTGTGACGATTTTGGGGCACAAGAGGCTGGTCTGAGAGGAACAGTTGAACAAAATCGGAATACTGGAATTTAATTACAACTAACTAAAAGGACACCCATTTAAACTTTTGGTACGTACTCAATCAAATACCCCACATTTCCTTGTATTTTCAATAGGTTAACCTGATCAAAACAAATGGGTGTCCTTTTATTTTTCTTTGTATTTCTTCTTCCTATTTTTAGCTTACTTCGGTTTGCGAGCCAGGAAGGGGTAGCCATAGACTTCGAAGGCCCTGGCATTAGCCTCTCCGCTGGCACCACCGAAGGTATCTACCGCCTCGCCGATTCTGACATCCACGAATCCCGTATCGGTCAGCATCTTTTCCCAGCCTGCACACGGCAGGCCACCGGCGATTCAAGCCGTCCAGAGATCGATATTATCGATCGCGGACTGGGGGACGGGTTTGCTGTTGGCAATGTCTGCGAACTGCAGGTGCCCGCCCGGTTTCAGAACCCGGAAGATCTCTGAAAATACTTTGCGCTTGTCGGGACAAAGATTAATCACACCATTGCTGATGACCACATCAACTTCATCGTCTTCGAATGGCAGGTCTTCTATAAAACCTTCCTGAAACTCCAGATGGTCGATTCCCAACTCGCTGGCGCTAGTTCTTGCCTTATTCAACATCTCTTCAGTCATGTCGATACCGACAACACGCCCGTTGATGCCGACTCGATTAGCAGCTACCACTGAATCAAAACCGGCACCACTTCCGATATCCACCACTGTCTCGCCTTCTTCCAGATCACGCAATGCGAACGGATTGGCGACACCGGCGAAGCACTCTACTGTGCTGTCAGGTAAGTCAACATAATCGGACTCGGCGTAGGAACAACGTGCAGCCAATCCTCTACCGGTATGGAAATGGAACTCACCATCTGGTGTCTTCACCACTTCCCGATATTTATCTCTGACCTGCTCTCGCAGATCGTCGATCTCGAATGATGTTTGTGAGCTCACAATTCCTCCCCGGTTTGTTATTTTTTCTATTCCTTCGGAATTCGGTACATTGCGCAAATCTTGTTTCCAGCAGGATCCCGCAAATAGGCCAAATAAAGTTGTACACCCGTTCCTTCTCGAATCCCTGGCGGGTCTTCGATGGCAACTCCCCCGTTGGCCAGACCTGCTTCATGCCAGGCATCAACCTGTTCTGTGCTGGTGGCGGCAAATCCCAGAGTCGAACCATTACCGTGAGTAGCTGGCTCGCCATTGATCGGGTCTGTAATACCAAATACCCCTGTGGACGCTCTATAGAAATAACGGCCCTTTGGATCTTTAACGGGTTCGCCATGGCCCAACACTGCCATCGTAGCATCGTAAAACTGCTTTGATGCCTCG
This sequence comes from uncultured Pseudohongiella sp., assembly GCA_965227685.1. Classification (GTDB taxonomy): domain Bacteria; phylum Pseudomonadota; class Gammaproteobacteria; order Pseudomonadales; family Pseudohongiellaceae; genus UBA9145. The sequence continues at coordinate 2,936,700 of CBDDGA010000002.1, forward strand.
AGGTCATTGCTGCCCAATATGACATGACTAAACATTTATCGCTCCTTTAAGTTTCTACTTTTACTGCTGATTAAAACATTCGTCTCAACATCGGTTGCTTGTCGACAAGCTGGTGCTTTAGCGCTGCCAGCACATGCAGCGCAATGAGAATCTTCAGCACCATTGCTATGCCACTATGAAGATTGTGAAATATCGCCATGGTACTTTCATTGTGGCCGATAGTGACATTCAGTGCGCCGAAGATTCTAACATCCATCTCAAAGAACATGGCCTGTAGCAGACCACTCATGACCATAAGCGAAACCAGCGCATAGAAAGCCAGATGAACCCGGGTGCTCCAGACTTTTTCCCAGCCCTTTAGGCTCTCCATAACACTCACCTTGCGGGACTGGCGTACACGAAATCGAATAGTCATTAACAAACCAATGATAATGGCGCCACCGGAATGGAACATGAGAATCATTGCTTTCTGTTCACCTTCCGCGGATTCGGCAAAATTACCACTCACAAAAAGCCAGAACAGAACCAGTATAGCCAGCAACCAATGGAATATTTTTTGTCCTCGTGAATAGTCTGTGTTCATCTTGGACTTCCCGATAAAGGTGTTTTAATTATTATTGAGTCGTTCGAAAACTAAATTCTAACCGCGCGGATCCAGGCGTAGAAAGCGTCTGGGTGGAAAACCTGTTCGAAAACGAAACTCAAATCCGAACGCATATTCCGTGCTAACCCGCTCCAGCTCGCTTCCCTCAAGAGGCACTGCCACGTAGTCATCAAACTGGTCTTCGCCAGGCATCTTCACTTCAACATTGGGATTGTCGAGCGCGTAGCCATACCAGCGTCTTGGCCAGTGATTGACCGCGATATAGTTGTTGCCGTCAATCTGTTCAAGTCGCAGCACTCTTTCATGCCTTTCGTTGTCACCATTGAAGGTGGCCAATACCAGGGAAGTGGATCCCTGTGGTTGGTTGATTCCCAGCCGGGTTTCGAACCAGATAATAGAACCTATATATAGAAGCAATAATGCCCCCAGACCTATTCCGCCCCACTTGGCTACTTTCTTTCCACTCATAGTCTTAATACTCCCTCTACCCGTTACCTACATCGCAATAGCTGTTGGATGGATGCCTTCCCCAAGTACGAAGCGTGATCCCACTGCTCCTACCACTGCGGTCCTCCGCGATAGATCCAGCCCGGCACGTAGTCTGATCAGTGGTTCTATTCCCGTACAATGGCCTGCCATAAGATTCTGTACACCAATTTCTTTCAGCATCTCACCTGTCCACTGCAATGTCTCATCGCTCGCATTAAACAGATGCAAGCCACCCATCAATGCATGAATTGCCTGATCCTGAATTTGATCTTGAATCTGACTCAATGCATTGACCACGCCAGAGTGGCCGCAGCCCAACAAGACAATGGGACCATCTTCAGTACGAATCACCAGTGCCTGGCTCTCCGGCAGGTAATCTCGCATCCACCTTCCCAGATATGACACTTCTATCGCGGTGCCGTAGTTGGTCTCGGGGTATCGGCGTTCGATAGGACCCGAGATCCAAATTCCCGGGAATATCTCCGCGGCGGTATCATGCACCACAAACTCCACACCCAGTGCTTCGATCTCACTACGCTCCTGAATCATCTGGTTGGCGCGAATTCCAGAACCCGCATTAGCCCGTCGCTCATTGAAGAAACCATTAGCCACATGTACCCGGGTAATCGAATTGCTGTTGGCATCATTGAGATATTCGATTATAGGAATAAGGCCAGTGGTGTGATCAAAATGGAAATGGCTAAACACAACATCTGTGACACAGGAGAGATCAACTCCCAGTACATTGGCGTTTCTAATCACGGTATCGGGAAAACGACCTGCATCAAACAAGACGCAATTGCCGTCAGCTTCTACCAGTGCTGACAAACCCCACTCACCAACGGCTGCACCATTGGCCAGATTGGACGAGAGAATAGTGACTTGCGCGTCTCTTACCTTGGCCTTGCCATCATCACCAATAACAGCTGCCTTAGATGGAATCCCTATGCTTATTAGCAGTACTGCAAGAACGATCTTTGGTAATTTGAATCTGTTCATCAAGATGCTCCTGAATTATTTGAATTAGTGGACCACTTGCGAATCTTGCCTGGACTTATCATACCAGCACCCGCTGGCGGAAACTTACATTTGAGTGATTGTGCCGGAACCCTTTATATACCAGCCCCAGACTCCAGCATTCAGCAGTACCAGCATACCAAGGAGCGGATAGAATGCTCCGCTGATACCCCCTACTAAACCTATAGCTGAGAACATTAAGTAAAGCGCTACAACACAGGAGAGTAATGTGGTGGCACAGGGTATAGCATAGCGCCAGGGTGTCATATCGACTTTGATATTCGGCTCAATAGTTCGACTTTCCAGGTTGGGCTGGAGTCTGCCTATAAGCAACATCATGCCCACTTCGATCACAAAAAGAATCGCGTAGAGATGCAGAAAATGTATGGATACAGTGTCGTTCAACGCGAACTGGAACAGACCATAAGCAATGATGTGAAAGCCAACTACAACCTTCGGACCTAAGGGTGGAACTCGTGTTGTAAACAAACCCACCAGGACAATGGCTATCACAGGAATATTGTAGAAGCCGGTGAATATGCGAATGATCTGCCACAATCCCTCAGGTGCATACTGAAGCAATGGTGCGACCGCAAAAGAAAATAGTGCGATAACAACGCTGGCTCTTCGTGCCACCTTGACCATCATTTCATCACTGATGGCTTGCTTGCGAAGCGGCGCCCAGACATCGAGACAGAAAAGTGTTGCAGCGCTATTCAGAAGTGAATTGAACGAACTGAATACTGCACCCAATAAAACTGCAAGAAAAAATCCGGTAGCCCACACTGGCAGCACGTCACGAATCAGAGTCGGATAGGCCAGATCGATAGACTCCATTCCTTCGCCATAAAGATGATAGGCGATTACACCTGGAATCATCATGAAGAACGGCACCAGCACTTTGAAGAAGCCAGAAAAAAGCACACCCTTCTGGCCTTCTTTGAGGCTATGTGCCGCAAGGGTTCGCTGAATCACGTATTGATTTGTGCACCAATAAAATAAATTGGCAAACACCATGCCGGTAAAAAGCGTTGCAAAAGGGGTGGGGTCCGATGGACCACCAATAGCATTTAGTTTTTCTGTATTAGTAGTGGTGATGATGCGAATGCCTTCACCAATGCTTCCATCTCCCAATGCTGAGAGTCCTAATAAAGGTACTGTTGCACCAACGATTAGTAAGCCCATGCCATTGATAGTATCCGATACAGCCACAGCCTTAAGCCCACCAAACACTGCATACATGGCACCGATACAACCTACCGAAATAATAGTAATCAACAATCCACTGGAATAACTGACACCTAACAATCCGGGCACATCGAATAGCTGCAGTACTGCAATTGAGCCCGAATACAGCACGCCGGGAATGGTCACCAGGCCATAACCCACCATGAACAAGATGACAGTCATGCGTCTGACACTGTCGTCGAAGCGATCATTTAGAAATTGCGGCAATGTTGTAAAAGCACCGGCAAGGTAACGAGGCAGGAAGATAAAGGCCATGCAGACAGTGGCAAAAGCCGCTGTTACTTCCCAGGCCATACTCGAAAGATTGAATCCGTAGGCGCTGCCGTTAAGACCGATGAGTTGTTCGGCAGACAGATTGGTTAGCAACAATGAACCTGCAATAAAGACTGCACTTAATCCACGACCGGCGAGAAAGTATCCGTCCTGAGTACTGACCTCTCCGCGAGTTTTACGCCAGGAGACATAGGCCACGAGGCCCATGAAAAAAACACAGCTAATCAGAGTGAGCGGTAGATTAGTTTCACTCACTTAGCTGATCCAGGTCGAAATTGCGAAAGCATCTACTGCTTATCTGTTTGCACCACTATTGGCGTTGAAGGTTTAACCAGGCGCGCATCATACCGCTCACCACTTCGGGTTTGTCATGATGGGGCCAGTGGCTCACGCCGGGAATAGTCATCAGCGTCCAGTCCTGAGCCAGATGTTCCCAGGTACTGTTCACTCCTTCCGGCAGCAATGCAGTATCCAGCAGACCATGAAATTGCAGCACAGGCGCCTGCACTTCCGGTAGCTCCAGGAATGCGCCACTGGTGTAAGGATCTCTCGGATAGTTGGCCCGATAGTAGTTCATCATGGCGTCAAAGCTGGAGCGACCGAACGCTTGCAGGTATTTCGCATGCAAGGCATCATCGCCGCGAGCCAGTGCCGTTGCCAGACCTTCTGCGGAGAGATTTTCATGGGAACCAGGTTGTTGGAAATTACGCGCGTAAACAGAGTTTGAATGTTGTTGCTCGAATCGTGCTAATTCTCGCACCAGATTACGAGGATGGGGCAGATTCATGATGATGAGTTGCTCGGTCATGTCTGGTTCCCAGGCTGCAAAGCTCCAGGCAATTCCTCCGCCCCAGTCGTGCCCAACAATGATGGCGCTGTCTTCACCTTGATCTCTAATCACTGCGGCAACGTCGGATACCAGTGTGAGAAGTTCATAATTTTCCACGCCACCTGGTTGATCGCTGAGGTTGTAGCCCCGGGTATCCAGTGCTGCGATAGTGTATTCATCGGACAACGCTTGCATTTGATGACGCCAGGAATACCAGTAGTCTGGAAAGCCATGGATCATGACCATTAACGGCCCGCTTCCTTTTGTTACGTAATGAATCTTGACTCCGTCATTGTCTGCATAGTGATGTTCAACTGTATCTTCTAACTCCTGAGCCTGAGCTAATGAAGAGATGAAGAGCAAGCAGACCAGACTTTGGATGCGGATTAGCCGTTGCAACATAATACTTTCCTTACAATTCCAAATTGGAGACTGAATAGGGTGAATTTGAATCGGTCCATTGACGAAGGGCAAATACATTGCCATCCACGTCATTGGCATAGACTTGATAGTAGTCGCCCATTAGAACAGGCTCGCTAATGAATTCCACGCCGAGATTTTTCATGCGCTCATATTCAGTTTGTATGTCACCTACTTCAATGGAGTAGCTGTAACCGAAGTCGGTAATTCCGCGCTTACCGATATAGGCTGGTGTTGCCGGATTGCGAAATTGCCAGAACTCGAATCTCTTTGAGCGCTCATTCATGCGAAACCACGATACCATTAATGAGAGATCATCTTCGTCTGCAATTTCTATCATGCGCGGATGACTCACGTAATCGCCCGTTCGGTATGGAGCAAACGCCAGAATTTTTTCATACCATCTGGTCAGCCGTTCTAGATCGTGGGTCACCAGAGCAACCTGTGTCATCCACATCGTATGCCCTTCTTCCAGCCAACCTGAACTCTGGGGAACCTGGGAAAGTGGGCCGGGATCCAACTGCTCCAGCTCGATCATATTTCCGTCCGGGTCATAGGCGTAAGCATATGTCACGCCATAGCCACCCATGTCCACTGGCTCATTTCCGCGGGACAACATATCAGCACCCGCTCGCACAAACTTGTCATAGCCAGAATCACTGGACGCTGATTGGAAACAAGTGTGAGTCATACCGGGACCAAATACCGGCATCTTGCTAACAGGCTTGTTGGCATTATGTTTAAACTCTATGAGCTCAAACAACATGTTCGGACCTTCCAGCACCGCGATCTCGTACTCAACATTCTCTATGCCGAATAATGTGTCAGCTGAGGAATTGTTATTGACTGTTTCCCGTCGCAGTAATTCGTATCCCGTGGCTTGCTGATAGAACGCCAGTGTTGTATCCAGATTCTTGACCGATAATCCAACGTGATTGATCCCAAGCAGGGTCGTGGGAGAATCCTGAATTGTCGAATCAGGATTAATCTCTATGTTTTCTATGGATGCAGCACCCAGCTGGATAGAAAACGACATTGACAGAAAACCAATAAGATCCAGGAGCCTGGAATGACGTCCAAATGAAATATTTTCCATGGAGATTCCTCTTATTCTGACCACTACCGCCTGGCTAATAGCTGGGTTGCTGCAGGCGCCAATAGCGGCGGGATTTTGCTGATGATAGTAACACACAAAGTATGATACAAAATGCACTCGACCCAGCCGTTCGGTGGCTCGAAAATGCGCAATTCCTGGTCCTCAGCAAAGTCACTAAAATCATGGCTCAGAAATACCCGACCGGAAAAATTAACAAGAGTAGCAGGAGAGATAAATGGATCTTGGATTAGCAGGTAAAAAGGCCATAGTGACTGGTGGTAGCCGCGGCATCGGCATGGCTATTGTCGATACACTGCTTCAGGAAGGCGTCGCTGTAGCAACCTGCGCCCGTGGCAAGGAGGCGCTGGATAGCCGGCTCGAGCAATGGCAAGGCGAAGGTCATACGGTGCATGGTGAGGCGCTCGATGTAACCGATGGAGATGCGTTTGAATCCTGGCTCGACAGTTCTGTGGCAGCACTCGGCGGCTGTGACATCTTTGTAAGCAATGTCTTTACTCTTTTGAGCAAGCAAGGCCTGGAACGCTGGGAAGAAGCTTTCAACATCAATCTCCTGCAACACATTCGCGCCACCGACAAAGTAGTACCCCATTTACAAAATGGTAGTGATGCATCCATTGTCTACATTGCTTCGATCGCTTCCATCATGAACTCGAATCCAACAGAGACTGAGTATGGCGCAACCAAAGCCGCATTGACTTCCTATGCAGCACAGCTCGCTACCAAGCTTGGGCCAGATGGCATCAGAGTAAACTGTGTCTCACCAGGGCCTATCTATCACGAAGGTGGTTTCTGGCAAATGGTGGAGAAACAGCAACCTGAAATGTTTAAACGTGCAGCTTCGCTTTCCGTGTTTAATCGCCTGGGAACAGCGCAGGAAGTAGCCAATGCCGTGACGTTTCTTGCCAGCCCTGCCGCCTCTAACATTACTGCTACCAACCTGCGAGTTGATGGCGCAATAATCAAGACCGTCAACTTCTAAAGCGGAGTCAAAAATGCGCATCAGTGTTATCCGAAGTCTTTTATCATTATTAGTGTTACTCATGGCGCCTTTTATCTCATTGGCCCAGGACAACTCGACCGATAATGACTTTATAGAAGGCCAGTCGCTGTATCAGGTGATATGTTCTGAATGTCACGAGGGTGCTCTTTTGGAAGCGCCACGTCGGGCTGCATTTGAGCTCTACACTCCTCAGCGTATTGTTGATGCGCTGGAATTTGGTTCTATGGCGACTTCCGGTATGGCATTGAGCCGGGATCAGAAGCGCAAAGTAGCCTACTTTCTTACAGGAGAAAGATATTCGGAAGTCAGAACCGATACTACGAACTTCGAATGTCAGGCAAGTCTGAACGATTCTTCTTCTTTGCGTGCCGCTGTAGCCTGGAATGGTTGGGGATCAGGTCTTGAAAACACCCGCCACCATTCACAAAGCTCAGATATTAATAGCAGCAATGTTGCTCAGCTGGAACTCAAATGGGCTTTTGCCTTTCCAGGTGCCACCAGAGCCCGATCCCAACCTGTTGTGACACCAGAAATCACCTATATTGGAAGTCAGGACGGTACGGTCTACGCACTGGATAATTCCACGGGATGTCCGTGGTGGACATTCAGTGCTGATGCCGAGGTACGTGGCGCTATTTTCGTAGATACAGATGATCAGGGAATTCCTGAAACATTGTTGTTCGGTGATTTCGGTGCTGCCGCCTATGCAGTGAATGCTCAGACTGGTGAGTTAATCTGGAAGACTGAAGTTCACGACCATCCACAGGCAACTATTACCGGCTCAGTTACCGCTTATGGAGACACGCTGATAGTACCTGTCTCCTCCCTGGAAATTTTACTGGCTGCGCGCACCGACTATCCCTGTTGCACCTTTCGCGGAGCGCTGGTGGCACTAAGCATCAGTAGCGGCGAGATTTTATGGAGAACATACACCACCGATGAGCCCCGACCAACAATAGTAAGCACAGCGGGTGTGCAACAAACCGGGCCCTCCGGTGCTCCAATCTGGTCGCGCCCAACGATTGATGCAGAACGTAATCTGGTTTATGCCGGTACTGGCGAAAACTATTCGTCTCCTGCAAATGAACTTAGTGATGCGGTTATTGCGCTTGATTTGGACTCAGGTGAAATCCGCTGGTCTACGCAACTTACGCAGAACGATGCCTGGAACGGAGCCTGCTCCAGAAGAACACCGAACTGTCCTGAAGAGAATGGCCCCGACTATGACATCGGTGCTTCGCCAATTTTGATGCGCGATAGTAACGGCCGGGAACTAATTCTTGTTGGTCAGAAATCCGGGATGGTTTACGCACTCGATCCGGCTGACAATGGTGAGATGGTATGGGAGCAACGCGTAGGTAGCGGCGGCACCATGGGTGGCATCCACTACGGCATGAGCACGGACGGAGAGAAAGTCTTTGTAGGTGTTTCTGACTTGCCAACAGGTAATCCCTACAACGTCGGTGATCCTCACCCGGGTATCCATGCATTGAATGCCAGTACTGGAGATTTCATCTGGCGGAATGATCTTCCCAATAAATGCGAAGAGAGCAGATTTCTTTGCTGGCAAGGAATCTCAGCTGCCGTTACGAGTACTGCAGATCTGGTATTCGCCGGGGGGCTCGATGGCATCCTGCGCGCATTCGATACAGATGATGGCTCTATTCTGTGGGAAACCAATACGCGCCAGGAATTTGGCAGTTGGAACGGTGTGCAAGCAAGAGGTGGTTCCATTGAATCAGACGGTCCTGTGATTGTTGGTGGTAATCTCTACATCACGTCGGGTTATGAAAAATGGAACGAAGCACCTGGTAATGTATTGCTGGTGTATTCAATAAACGGCGATTAGCAAACGAGGAAAGGATTAAAACAATGACAAAAGCAAACAAAGTTTCACGAAGCATTTCTTTCTTCAGCTTTTTACTCGCGTTTGGAATTCCCAGTACATCGAGCGCCTACGAAGTAGTCGAAGATGCAACAATTCTCGACTCTCCGACCACACTGATGGGAGTTAACCACATTGGTTTGTCAGTTAGGGATCTGGACACTGCATTAGCGTTTTATCAATCCGCAACAAACTTTCCGTTAATTCGACGTGAAAGAGTTAGTGGCAATGATGCGGCCAACACTTTATTCGGCAGGGATGGAATCGCCTATGAAATCGCTGTGTTGGAAGCGCCCAATATGCTGTTTGAGTTGATTGAATTCAGTCACAACGAAAACGTGCAGTTATCAAAAATGCCAGTTGAAGGACCGGGCATGACCCACACCTGTTTTCAATCTCCCTCCCATCGATCCGGATATCACAAGTTCAGAGAACAGGGTGCTGAAATACTGAGTCGCGGTGATGATGCGGTGGATCTGCTGGGACAGGGTGTGACTTATGCTTATGCCTATGATCCGGAAGGCAATATGATCGAGCTGGAACAACTGGACTTCGACTTTCTCGGTGGCGACAGACGTAGTCCAGACTGGATAGAAAACAATCTCGATATGTGGATGACCCAGGTAGCACTGGTAACTCATGATATCGAACGACTCACCGAGTATTACGCAACCATAATGGCCTTTGATCCTTATCGTGTTGCTGAAATCGAGGGTCGACCAACCTTCGATGCAGTGACTGATGTGGACAGCGTGTCACTAAAAGCCAGTTGGTTCAGAATGGCCGCGCGTACCAAAACGATGGAGTTCTGGCAGTATCGAAACCCCGTAACGAGCGCACCCGTAGGCAATCGCGACGTTACCGCCCTGGGTTACTCCTGGTCGATTGAAGTAGGGGATATTCAGTCGGAATACACGAGAATGTCTGAGCTGGGCGTTGAATTCATAAGTGAGCCAGTACTACTCGGTGACTTCTGGCAGGTCTATGCCAATGATATCGATGGTAATGTGTTCTCCTTGCGCCAGGCTGTCGACCCCGGGTCGCCCTACTCGATTCCGCAGTTAGAGCTTTAACTTTATCTGGTCGCTCCAACAATAATGCTTACCTGGCGCGAACGCCTGCTATTCGGGTTGGTCTATCCGGTTTTGATTCTGGTGGCGGCGTTGTTAGTAGTTATGCAGTTACCTTCCGGTGCTGCTGCCGCAGAGTTCGCATCACTTGGTGTCATGTTAGGGGCGATTGTATTCGCCCCTGTTTTGTTGATTGGCAATGGTGTCCTGGCCTGGACTGCGAACGGTACTCGCCGTGAGTGCTTCATCAGGGGAATGATTCTTCCCTGCCTGGTTGTTGCTACTGCACTTGGCTATCAACTTGGATTACTGGATCTCATTCTGTGACAGTCAATCAATAATTGATTGGGTTACCACGTTGGTATAGCGCTGACGAATATTCATGGGCGCATGGCCAGGCAGTTGGATAAACATTAGCCCCACCAGTTCTTCCACCGGGTCTGCCCAGTACAAGGTCCCGTAAGCGCCACCCCAGCCATAGCTACCCTCGGACATGAAATCCAGAGATTTGGTTGGGTCTTCCAATACGCCAAAACCAAGACCGAACCCGTAACCATCGCCTCGAATGTAAACGTCTTTGTCGCCCGTGTGATTCTGAATCATGAGATCGACCGTCTTTGATCCCAGCAGTCTTACGCCATCCAGTTCACCGCCATTGAGGATCATCTGGGCAAATCGGAAATAATCTGAAGACGTTCCATTCAATCCGGCAACGCCTGCGAAGTAATCCCGCGCCGGTGTCACTTCTGGACCGCGAACCAATTCCGATGGACCGTCTTCTACCAGACGATAGACAGCCGCAACTCTGTCTACTTTTTCCTCCGGCACATAGTAGTGCGTGTCATTCATGCCCAGTGGTTCGAAGATTCGTTCACGCAGGAATTCATCAATGGTCTGACCGGATACTTTCTCGACTAATATAGCAACATAGTCGGTTGATGATCCGTACTGCCATTCATCACCCGGATGGAAGGCACCAGGAATCTGCGCTGCCCTGGCAACGCGCTCACCGAGAGTATCGAAGGGTTCTCCATTATTACTTATCCAGGCTATATCTTCGTCACTCAGTCCTTTGTTTTGGGGATTGAGCGTTAAACCGGAAGTATGTGTTAACACATGCCGGATGGTAATTGGTCTGGATTCAGCCACCTCGCTGCTACGAGCGCCACTATTCAACAGTACTCGATGATCTTTATATTCTGGTATCCAATCGGAAATAGGATCATCCAGACGGAAGTGACCTTCTTCGAACAACATCATCAGTGCAGTGGAAACGATTGGCTTGGTCATGGACATAAGCGTGAAGATCGTATCTGTTCGCATGGGAATATTTTCTTCACGATATTTCCAACCCACAGCAGAGTGATGCACTACCTTGCCCCGTCTCGCCACAAGAGATACTGCCCCTGCAATTTTTCCCTCATCGACGAAGCGTTGAAAGTAGTCATCAATACGCTGCAGTCGCTCACTGGAAATGCCAACGGATTCCGGCTGGGCCATGGGCAGATCTGCCGCCCAAAGTAGTGGCGAAATAAGCAATAGAAACAGGCCGAAGCCCGAGCGTTGTAGAAAGCGCGGTGATTTGTGTGTATTCATAGCGTGCCCCATTCACGGGTTATTTACGCAGCGCACTCGGTGAAGGCTGTAACGCGGCGTCATTTATTCTTGCTCTCGAATCTAGCATATCGAGGATTTTTAGACATCCACACCCGGATGAGAGTGCGTCAAAATACGGTGCTTGGCTGGACAAACCCGCTCGCCCGGCATACCTTGTCATCTACGTCATTCGCTGTCCTCAAACCAGTCAGCAGCCTGAAAGCTGCACAGACGACAAGCGAAGACTAGAAGCCCTATATGATAAGAAGCACCTATATATAGAAACAAGAATAAGAGGTCCCCATGGGAAGAAGCACCCTCCCCCGATTACTGGCAGGCGCTATGTTACTGCTGCCTCTGGCCACGCAAGTTCATGCCCAGTCGACCATCGAAAACTACAACCCGGTTACTGATGAGCGCCTGATTAATCCGGAAGCCCACAACTGGCTTTCCTATCGCGGCAATCTGGAAGGTTGGGGTTACAGTACTCTGGATCAAATCGATGTCGACAATGTGGCAGATCTGGAGCCGGTGTGGTCGTTCTCCACTGGTGTAATCGGCGGCCATGAAGCACCTCCTATCGTCAATGACGGTGCCATGTTCATAACAACACCGGGTAATCTCGTTTACGCACTGGATGCCGCCAGCGGTGATTTGCTTTGGCGCTATCAACATAATCTTCCCGAAAACTATATAGCCTTCCATCGCACCAATCGTGGTGTCGCGCTTTACGGGGACAAGGTTTACACCGCCACTCTGGATGCGCGGGTTGTCGCGCTTGATGCTGCCACCGGACGAAAGATCTGGGACACGCCTGTTCAGGACAACTATTTCGGCTATTATATAACCATGGCGCCCCTGGCCATCGACGGAAAAATTCTGGTGGGCACATCAGGGGGTGAACTGGGGATACGTGGATTCGTTGTGGCACTGGATGCGGAAACCGGTGAAGAGTTATGGCGCACCTTCACTGTTCCTGCTCCGGGTGAACCCGGCAATGACACCTGGCCTGGTGAATCCTGGCGCACGGGTGGTGCCGCCGTTTGGGTACCGGGCCATTTCGATGCTGAACGAGGGCTGGCTTATTTTGGAACGGGCAACCCGGGACCCTGGATAGGTGACCAGCGTCCGGGCGACAACCTTTACACCAATTCAGTCATCGCTCTCGATATCAATGATGGGGCTATCCGTGCTCACCATCAGTATCACTGGAATGGTTCCTGGGACTGGGATGAAGTTTCTACTCCGATCTTAATGCCAGTAGAAAGAAACGGTCGAACTTTCGATGCCCTGGTGCACGCAGGTCGCAATGGTTACTTATGGACCCTGGAACGACACGATGATCGCATTGGCTTTATTGATGCCGAGCCCTATGTGTATCAAAACGCGTTTGCCAGCATCGATCCGGAAACCGGTCGACCAACATACGATCCGGCACATAAACCAACAACGGGTTCTTCCACCGATTTCTGCCCTTCATTATGGGGTGGGAAAGATTGGCCTCCTGCTGCCTACAATCCGCAAACAGGCCTTATGTATATTCCCGCTAACGATAACCACTGCGGGGTTATTCAGGGCCGTGAAGTTACCTACATGCCCGGCAGCTCCTATATGGGTGCTCGCACCGAATTCACTTTACGGGAAGGCACTGACACTATCGGTGAGATTCAGGCCTGGGACATGAATACAGGTGAGGAAGTGTGGACACGAACATTTGCTGATCACAACTGGGGCGGTATCGTCACCACGGCAGGCAATTTAATTTTCAGCGGCGGCACTCCCGACAGATTTTTCCGTGCACATGATGCTACATCCGGCGAAGAGCTGTGGAGCTTCCGCACCAATTCTGGAATCATCGGTGTACCAACCACCTTTGCTGTAAATGGCAAACAATATGTTGCTGTGCAATCCGGTTGGGGCGTGGATGCTGCATCGAAGACAGCACGGATTGCTCAACAGCGTGGTACTAGAGTATTCGTTCCTCAGGGTGGTGTAGTCTGGGTATTCGCCTTACCTGAAGATTAACAACGAGCGGGTCGTACCCCATGGCAAATGTACGTATCAATCTTCCTGTTGTTGGCCGGGTACTTTCGGCAAGCTTGTTAATTGCTACGAACCTTACGTGGGGACAGACTGCAGAATGGTCTTACTGGGGCGGTAGCAAGGAATTTAATCGCTACTCACCCGCCAGTCAGATCCATGCCGGTAATGTGGATAAGCTGGAGATCGCGTGGACAAGACCTGCTGTAGATCGATCCGTCACTGATCAATTTCCTCGACTGCGAATATCCGGAAATCTCCGCGGCACACCCGTCTATCACGATGGCGTGCTCTATGTGTCCAACGGAATTGGCCTGGCGGAGGCTTTTGATCCCGCTTCAGGAGAAACACTCTGGATACAGAAGCTGGAAGAAAATACATTTGCTGCTGCCCGCGGCAGCGGTACCCGTGGCGTTGAACTCTGGCAAGACGGCTCCGAATCTCACCTGTTCGTTGTGCGTGGCGGCATACTCTATGCTCTGAATCCTGACACTGGAGAGCTACAAACCGATTTTGCGAACGACGGCAGATTGAATCTTGTGCCAGAAGGAGCAGAAACTTTCAGCCTGGTTTCCAGTGGTCCCCTGGTGGTTAACGACGTCATTGTAATAACTGGCACCGTGGACGGTGCGGGCGACAGCGGCACCAGTTGGCGTGGTGTTGCATCGGAGGACGTACGAGGATTCGATGTACGCAGCGGCGAGTTGTTGTGGACATTCCACGCTGTGCCAAGAGAAGGAGAGTTTGGCACCGACACCTGGGGGAATAGAAGTTGGCGCGAGTCAGGCGATCTTGGTTCTTGGTGCTGCCTCAGCGCCGACGAAGAATTGGGCTACGTTTATGTGCCCTTCACCGCACCTACCGCGGCTTATTATGGCGGGCATCGTCCCGGAGACAATCTGTTCTCCAACAGCCTGGTGGCGATCGATGTTAGCAGTGGTGAACGGGTCTGGCATTTCCAGATGGTGCATCACGATGTCTGGGAATACGACAATGTGGGCCCGCCAGTGTTGGGCAATATAACGGTCGATGGTCGTGCTATAAAAGCTGTTATGCAGGCCAATAAGACTGGCTGGGTATATGTATTCGATCGCGTTACCGGAGAACCTGTCTGGCCCATCGAAGAACTGCCGGTGCCACAATCAGACGTGCCCGGTGAACAACTGTCGGCTACCCAACCTTTCCCAACGAAACCCGCACCCATAGCTACCCAGGGCATTACCCTGGAAAACATCATCGACTATCCGGAAATTGGCCAGGTGGCCAGAGCGACAGTAGCAAATTTTGTTACAGGCCCTATCTTTACTCCCCCCACGATAATTAGCGAGGAGCCAGGTGGCACACAAGGAACATTAACACTGCCGGGTTCATGGGGTTCTGCCAACTGGAACACTGGTGCTTTTGATCCAGAAACTGGTTTCTACTACGGCTTCACCAATGACATTCCACGGGTATATCGCCTGGAGGCTACCGAAGGTCCGGAAGCTGAGATGGATTACTGGAGCCCAAATCGGGAGGCGCCCTATCTCGATGGCATACCATTGACCAAACCACCGTGGGGTCGAATCACCGCGATTGATATGAACCGCGGCGAACATGTCTGGCAAGTAGCGAATGGAGACTCTCTTTCCGATCACCCTGATCTTGAAAATCTTAACCTCAGCGACCTGGGTATCGCCAGTCGGCCAGCGGCGTTAGTCACCAGTACATTATTGTTCATAGGAGAAGGGAGTAATAATCATGGTGGTACCCAACCTAATATGTGGGGCACCGGTTTCCAGGCCTACGATAAGGCAACGGGCGAGCTACTATGGCGCACTGAATTACCTTCAGCCACTACCAGTTCACCAATGTCATACCTACATGATGGAAAGCAATATATTGTTGTCGCTGTCGGTAGCCTCGGTGATCCGGGTCAGTGGGTAGCCCTGGCACTACCTTAATGGAGATATCTTAATGAGTTTCGGCATTACTAAAACCATTCCCGCATCACGTGGACAGGAAGGTATCGATTGCTTGTACGATGGCTCCCGGAATGATTTCGAATTTCATATGGCGGGCAATCCCTCCAAACTGAAACTGGGAGACTTCGTGTATACGATTTTCCAGGACCAGCTTGTAGGTCGTTGTGAGATTGTTGAATTTATCAGTGGTGCAACCAACCCAAAGTCGGGCCGACCACGCACTTTGATCATAGTGGCTTGCCCAGGTGAAAGACTGAAGAAGCCTATTCCTCGCAAAGGACACCGAGGGACACGCTACTATGATGGAGAAGACTGGCCTTAGTGCATCTCCATGAATCGGCTTTTCTACTTTCTGATTATCCTCATCTCCTGCCCGGGCTCTTATGGGCAGTCTGACTTTTCTGCTGTTTCAGATGATGAACTGTATGCCGAACCTGGTGAGTCCTGGTTAAACTGGCGAGGTGGTGCCGATGCCTGGGGCTACAGCCCTCTGGACCAAATCAATCGCGACAACGTTTCAGAACTCAGATTAGCCTGGTCGTGGGCCATGGACGATACCGGTGCCGGTGAAGCGGCCCCACTGGTGCATGATGGCATTATGTTCATACCTAATCCCCGGGATGTAATCCAGGCATTGGACGCTGCCAGCGGGGATTTACTGTGGGAATACAGACCCCGACTTACTCCTGTTGCAGATGGGGCGAATCCGATTACCGTTGAAGAGCTGGGCGATAGAGCCATGTCACCAACGGCTTACGCCGGTGTAGGCAGGGGTGTGCAAAAGAATATCGCGATCTATGGCTCCCGGGTTTTCGCTGCCACTGAAAATGCCAGCATCATTGCGATCGATGCTAATAGCGGAGAGCTGTTATGGGAAACCAGGGTAGCTGATCCCGGTTTAGGCTATCACTACACAGCAGGACCAATCATCGCCAACGGTGTTCTCGTAACGGGTATTACCGGTTGTACCCGCTACAAAGAAGATGTGTGTTTCATCACGGGTCATGATCCTGAAACAGGCAGTGAGCTTTGGCGAACATCAACCGTGGCAAGACCTGGTGATCCTGGCGGCGACAGTTGGGGTGATTTGCCACTTCAGTTTCGCGCGGGTAGCGACGCCTGGATAGCTGGCAGCTATGACCCCGAAACAAATCTTGTGTACTGGGGAACCGCGCAAGCCAAACCCTGGGCCAGAGTTGTACGGGGAACAGATGGTGCTGCCCTCTATACTAATTCCACATTAGCATTAAATCCTAACACGGGTGATATGGTATGGTATTACCAGCACCTGCCTGGCGAAAGCCATGACATGGACGAGGTGTTTGAGAATCTGCTGATTGACATTGACGGAAAGAAGTCACTTTTCAAAATCGGTAAGTTAGGCATACTCTGGCAACTGGATCGGGAAACCGGCGAATACATTCATGCTACCGACCTTGGTTATCAGAACATCGTAAACCTGGATCCGGTCACCGGTACAGTCAGATATCGGGACGGCATGCTGCCCAGGATAGGAGTTGAACTGGACATGTGCCCCAGCACGTCAGGATTCAAGAGCTGGCGCGCCATGTCCTATGCTCCGGAGTCTGATTATCTCTATATTCCTATGACCCTGAATTGCGAACTGGCGACTTTTGGTCCGGTGGAACAACGCCTGGGAGGCGGTGGAGTTGGTCCGGTACGCCGAATCAATACTCCCCACCCTGCTGCTGGCGATATGTTGGGAGAAATTCTTGCGGTATCTATTCCTGATGGCGAAATAGTCTGGCGCTATCGTTCCCGGGCGACAATTAACACCGCGACCCTGACAACTGCAGGCGGGTTGGTGTTCGCGGGGGACTGGAATCGTTATGTTTATGCACTGGATGGTGAGACTGGTGAGAAACTGTGGGAGTCCCGGGTCACCACCTCTGCTCAGGGTTTTCCAATTAGCTATAGCGTTGATGGCAAACAGTATGTCGCAATACCTGCAGCCAGCTCAGGAGCCAGTTGGGCATCTATGTTACCGAGAGATCTCTCACCTGAACTGAAACGTCCCAGAAATGGCAATTCGATGCATGTATTTGCGCTGCCGGATTAGCGAATGAAAAATCGCGACAAGATAAATTCAGCTGGGTTGAGGGAGCTGTCGTTCGGCACCCTAGTCCTGGTTGTGTTGCTGACTGTTCCTATCAGCCTTGCTCAAGACAACCCCTTACTTAACGGTATCTATACAGAAGCACAGGCTGCTCGCGGTAGGCAGTTCTACACAGAAAGTTGCGCCAGTTGTCACGCCAATGATCTGAGAGGAAACAGCAACAGCCCGGGGCTGATTGGCCTGAGTTTTCTCTTCCTCTGGGAGGGTCAATCCCTGGGAGAATTGTTCAAAAAGATGCGTGATGAGATGCCTACTGATCGCCCGGGCGCATTACCCGTTAGTACCTATCTGGACCTTACAGCCTTCCTGCTTCAGTCAAACGAATATCCAGCCGCGGATGAAGAACTCACTCTGGAAGTGATTGATGCGGGAATCACTATAGTCTCTCCCCCTTAGCTATTTTGATTACTTTGGCTATCTACATCTACCCTGCAACTCTGTGAAGCAACCCACAGTATAGCTCGGTTACAGCTGGCTCGATTCTCCGAACTTCCCTATCCTTTATGTCCTGCTAGAATAGCGTTTCCTTGCGCGACACATTATTAAATGCAATAAAACGCCTCTAATTCGGTTCTGGTTATTCCATGCTTCAAGAAATCAAAGTAAACGACAGCGAACTGGTAGCACTTCTGGAACAGGCCCATCAGACCCTGGCCAGGCAATGGCTGGGAGATGAGTTTGTCATCCAGGTAATGCTCACCAGCATCATTGCCAAAGGTCACGTGTTATTGGTGGACGTACCGGGCGTCGGAAAAACCACCCTGGCGAAAAGCATGGCCCAGGTATTGGGTCTGGATTTCAATCGCATCCAGTTTACCAATGACATTCTTCCTGCCGATATTTTGGGTGGCAGTATCTATAACCCGAATGACGGCAAGTTCAACTTTGCACCGGGTCCTATCTTTACCGACTTTTTGCTTGCCGATGAAATTAACCGTGGACCTACGAGAAGCCAGTCGGCTTTCCTGCAAGCTATGGAGGAAGGCTTCGTTGCAGCGGAAGGATCAAACTATCCTCTTTCCGATCTGTTTACGGTAATTGCTACTCAGAACCCCATTGATTTTGATAGCACCAATCCTCTGCCGGAGGCTCAGTTGGACCGCTTTTTAACCTGTGTCAGTCTTGGGTATCCAGGAGAAGAAGCTGAATTACATTTGTTGGGTGCTTACAATGATGAAACCAGCGCAGACCCAGAAGCCATATTAAATAAAGAATCTGTTGGCCGATTGCGTCAGGCCTGTGATGAAGTATTTTTACATGAAGATCTCATGCGCTACATAGTGGAGATTGCTCGCAAGACTCGCGATGACCAACGCATCAAACTTGGAATCTCGCCGCGAGGATCCATGCACCTGGCAACTGCGAGTAAAGCCTATGCCCTGGTCAATGGCAGGCAGCAGGTATTGCCTGAAGACATACAGAAACTAATTCCGCCCGTTTGGGATCACCGAATTCTGCCGCGCCATGGCCGCGACAATGATAGCCTGCATGCCCACGAGATTTTGCAGGACATCGTTGGGCAAGTAGCCGTTCCTCGTTAACAAAGGGGCAACACAATGAGTGAGATGGCAGATCGCCCGCTCAGGGTCCCCGAAGAAAATATTCTAGTCCACTGCTGGCGTACCTTACTGTGGTTCTCAAACCTGAGACTGGTACCACGTCTGCGTGAGCAGAAAGCCAGACCATTGATGCGAATCTATCGCATGTTCTTCTATGATGGGCTCACCCGACTTAGCAAAATTTTAGTTATTTGCTCTGTCCTCATTTTTTTATTTAGCTATCGCATAAGCAGCGACCTGATGCTTATGACAGCAGCACTAAGTTTGACTCTGATCGGTTGGAGTCTTGCCCTCGGTTTTGTATTTAGACCTGTAGTGAGTATAAGCAGGCAAACACCGGAAGTTGCCGTAGCTGGCCGACCTCTGCACTCCCGCATTTTGGTTAACAATGAGAGCACACGAAGTCTTTTCAATTTCGCCGTCAGGGAACTGGTAGTACCGGATGGTTTGTGGCCGAAAGAATGGCAGAGGCCACACGTCACTAAACTTCCAACAAAACAACAAGCCGCTGTACCGGTGAGTTTTACTCCTAAGAAAAGAGGAAAGCTCATTCTTTCGGGCGTAGCAGTTCAATCCTACTTCCCCTTTTTTCTCACAAGATTTACTCAGCGCGTTGCCAGTGAACAGACTGTATATGTGCTTCCCCCTGCCCTGGAACTGGTCCTGCCTTCACTGCGTAAACTTGCCGATCAGGCCAGTAAGCGACTAACACTTGGTGATCAGAATATGCGACAGGGACCAGCACTGGAATATGCCTACTCCCGCCCTTACCAAACTGGTGATTCTCTAAGGCGACTCGATCACAGAGCCAGCAGTCGCTACGGGGAGCCCATGAGTAAGGTATTCGAAGGGGCGGAGGAGATACGTCGCGATCAGGTCTATCTGATGCTGGACCTTACGCTGGAAGATTTCCAACCCTGGCAAAGGCGACCCACATCGGCAACCGCACTCGATGAAAGACTGGCACTGGCCGTTGAGGTCGGCCTGTCTGCACAAAACGAAGGATTCAGCCTTGTTGGCCTGGCAACCGGTAATGAATGGCATAGCATCGAAGGCATCAATCAGTTCTACCAATGCATCGCCACCTGCCTTCCACAGCGGGCAGTTAGTAATACCTCCAGCGCCTTACCCGATGCAATCAGCAACGAAAATGGCCTGCATATTCTGGTAACCGGCCGCTGGAGCAATGAAGCACAAACTAAAGTAGAGCGTTGGCAAAAACAGGGAATCCTGGTTCTGGTGTTTCTTATCGCGGAAAGCGAAACACACATCGATAGTCTCCCTGTAGGCAAGCAGTTCGTTGAGGTTCAACTGGGAACTGAAACATCGGGAGCGAAGCGCTGATGATGTCACCCGGTACTGTTTGTCTCACTCTGTTTCTCTGCGTGCTGTCCTGGCACTTCGGCCTGTCCATGGAAATCCCCATGGTGACGTTTGCTGGTATCGCGCTGAGCTGTCTTGCCGGAACTGGCTTTCTTAAAGTTGAGCGCCCCACCTGGGGGCTGGTTTTTGTTCTTATGACTACCGGTGCCTTTATGGGTAACCAGGTACTGGAAGATTGGGCACTTGAAGATAGTTGGCCCCAGGAGAATGGTCTCGGAGCGGGTATAGTAATAAGTCTGTTGATTTACCTGATCTGGGTGTTTGCCGCCCGCAATAGTGCTGATACCACCGATCACGATACGGCGATCGACAGAGATATGCAGTCAATTCTCGTCACCGGCCTTTTGTTTCTGGCATTGATGGAAGCACCGGAATCAAGTGTTTTTCTTATTCTGGAAGAACCCACTGGTTTGTTCATCATGGCCGGAATCATTCTTGCGTGCGGTACCATGTTGGCTGATCGCAGTCGTGGCTTTCTTATACAAAGAGCCTTACTTCTGATTCCGCTTGCAGTTACCGTTCCGGTGATGAATGCCGCTCTGGAGTTTGGGCAACGTCCGGTGATTGCCGCTATCGGGAATATGATGCCCTCACCCCGAAGCTTCACACCTTCAGGATTCTCACCCAATCAACAACTGAATGCATCGGTATTTGTGCGACCTTCCAGCCGGGCGGTATTGAGAATCTATAGTGAGGACTTTCCAGGTCGCTATCTGGTGGGCAATCGGCTTGGGTCCCTTGATGAAGATTTAGTCTGGCGACCCTCGGAAAGCTCAACTCGTTTCCTGACCAATTTTGATGCTGAACTTACCCCGGAAGGAGAATGGCGTTTTCCGGTAGAGAACAATCAGGCTCAGCAATTAGGAACAGGAAGTTACCAGGTGAACCTCCTTGGTAGCGACAACTATTTATTCATGGCACCTGGCGCTTCCCATGTTCAAGGCACATTCAGTAGCGTGCGCCTTGATACAGCGAATGTATGGACAGCTAATTACGACCGGGGAGCTGATCGGCGTTGGCAAGTAGATATCAGAGGCACTAGTGTCCCCGATGAAATTGACTCCACATACCTACAACTGCCAGCCTTTTGGGATGAACGGTTACAAACAAAAAGCGATGAGTTTCAGTCTGTTGATCGAGGAACGACAGTAAACAATATCGTAAATCACTTCACCTCCCGTCAGTATTCACTACAAGTGAACTTCGATCCCGATGAACCGTTTCACGATTTCTACCTGAATGATCGTGAAGGGTATTGCTTCTGGTTCGCCACAGCGACGACTCTGGCACTGCGTGCAAACGGTATACCCAGCCGACTGGTCAGTGGTTATGCGATTAATGAGCAACTGTCGCCCGAGCTATGGCTGGTCAGGGACCGCGATGCCCATAGTTGGGTTGAGTGGCAGGATACAGAAGGTTATTGGCACACAATCGACCCAACACCGGCCAGTATCGAATCCTTTTTCGGCGGTTACCAGTCATCATGGGCCAGTCAATGGTATCACTACCTGGCGGGACAATGGCAGCTGATGATTGATCGACTTCTCGAAGATGCTTTTCTGGCTAACCTCATTCGATGGAGCGGCGTGGCGATTCTGGTCTTTCTCTTTGTGCGGGAATACCGGCGGATTCAGGGCAAGCGACGTCGACTGAACACCCGTGCGAGACGCTGGCAAAAAATTTGGCAACGGTTCGTACATAAAGCCAATCTTCCCGTGCAATCTTCATGGACGGCCGCCACCTACGCCGAAAATCTGCCAGACTCCTGGCCGGAAGAATGGCGAAATGCTGCCGAGACTTTTCTGCAACACTACAGTAATAGTCGTTTCATAGCTGATGATGAACGCACAATCCGGGAAGTAGAACAGTCGCTTGAGTCCTGTCTCAAGGAATTCTCCCGGGTTAATGTGGTAGCAGCTTCCTGAATCCAGAAAACTCCCGGATTCGTAGTATTAGTTAGTAGCTAGTTTTTTTAATCAGCGATTGCTTTTGCGCGAACGCTGTTCTGCTGCCAGAATGAATAGAGGTTTGATCGAAAAGTATTTGCAGGAATTATCCAATGGCCGATTACATAGCGCCGGTGCGCGACATTCAATTTGCTCTTTACGATGTGCTGGATTCAGAAGCGCACTATCAACGCATTGGTGCTGAAGAAGCCAGTCGCGATCTGATTGATGCCATCATCGCCGAGGGAGGTAAATTTTCCCAGGAAGTCCTGTCTCCACTCTACCAGCCTGGAGATCAGGTGGGATGTAAGTTTGATGACGGGGTAGTCACCACTCCTCCCGGATTTAAAGAGGCTTATAAGCAATATGTAGAAGGCGGCTGGCCGTCACTGGCAGGCGAGCCAGAGTACGGAGGTCAGGGTCTGCCTGAGTCTCTGTCGGTTGCCATTAATGAAATGGTGAATACCGCAAACTGGGCCTGGGGAATGTATCCGGGATTGAGCCATGGCGCCAAGTTGACGCTTTCTGCTTATGGAACCGAAGATCAGAAACAAACTTATTTGAGCAAACTGATTAGTGGTCAGTGGACTGGCACCATGTGTCTCACAGAACCTCACTGTGGTACTGATCTTGGCCTTCTGAAGACCAGGGCTGAACCCCAGGCCGATGGCAGCTATAGAATTTCCGGAACCAAAATTTTCATCTCCGCAGGTGAGCATGATATGGCGGAGAATATTGTCCATATCGTTCTCGCACGACTTCCCGATGCGCCAGGCGGCACCAAAGGCATCAGCCTATTCATTGTTCCCAAGTGTGACGCTGAGTCTCTGGAGGCGAACAATGTGAATTGCGGCTCCATCGAACACAAGATGGGTATTCATGGAAATGCTACGGCAGTTCTGAATTTCGATGACGCCAGGGGGTTTCTTATTGGTCCCGAAAATGAAGGTCTGCGCTGCATGTTCACGTTTATGAACTTCGCTCGCCTTGGCACAGCACTGCAAGGTCAGACAGCCGCAGAGCTTAGTTATCAGGGAGCGCTTGCATACGCTAAAGATCGTCTCGCCATGCGGGCATTATCCGGGCCGGTACATCCTGAAAAACCTGCCGATCCGATAATTGTACATCCCGATGTGCGACGGATGTTATTAACCCAACGTTCAATCTCTGAAGGCGGTAGAGCAATGATTTACTACTGCTCACAATTAGGAGATGTCCTGCACGCAAGGAATTCCAGCGAAGAGGAGAAAGAAGAAGCGGACGCTATCATGGGTGTGCTGACCCCTATTGCGAAGGCCTTCCTCACGGAAACCGGACTGGAAGCTGCCAACCACGGAGTTCAGGTATTCGGAGGCCATGGCTATATCCAGGAATGGGGCATGGAGCAGATTGTAAGAGATACCAGAATTTCCACCTTGTATGAGGGAACTACGGGTGTTCAGGCACTGGACCTTATCGGCCGTAAAGTTCTTGCCGATCGCGGCAAGATGTTGCGCTTCTGGACTCGAATCATCCATCGCTTCTGTCGTGACAATACCAACAAGAAGATGCAGGAATTCATTAAACCACTGCGCCGTCACTACAGAGAGTGGGGAGGCTTCACCAACAAGATTGGATTGAAGGCGCTTAAAAATCGCGATGAGGTGGGCGCTGCGGCTTATGACTATCTGATGTATTCAGGCTATGTGAGTCTTGCCTACTTCTGGGCAAAGATTGCCGATGCAGCTTATGCCAAATTAGACGCCGGTGCAGAGGACAAAGACTATTATCTGGGCAAAATTAAAACCGCCAGGTTTTATTACAAGAAACTCTTACCTCGCGCGAAATTACACAAAGAAGTCATGTTGAGTGGTGGTAAAACGCTGTTTGATATGAAGGATGATGAATTCTAAATCTCCTTACTTCTGGCGACTTACAAAGACTCAAATCCAGTTCGGGTCCTGATAGCCAGGGCGAAGAAAACAGACTGTCCCACACCTTCGCCTTGTTCTTTGGTTATGGGAAACTGCCAGTAACCAAATTCGCCAATTTATAGTCCTATAGTCATAATTTCGTCCTAAGTTTGCTGCCAAGCCCAGTAATTTCGGGCCTTCTGGAGTTGGCCCGTGGATTGCACTATTTAGGGCGAAAGTCAGAACTTTCCAGGGTTATAAAAATAACATGCTGCAACAATCCAAAACCGCTAACAGTTTTACTGTGGAAACCCGTGATGTCCGTCTGGATTATGGCGAACTGACGGCAGTCAACAACGTCAATTTACAAATATCGGCAGGTGAGATTTATGGCCTGGTAGGCCCCAATGGAGCTGGCAAAACCAGTCTACTGAAAATGCTGGCGAACCTGATCAGGCCAACTTATGGCGAGATATACATAAACGGCACCGATCTGGCGGAAGATTCCTGGAAGGTCCATCGCGAAGTTGGCTATATGCCTGACTTGTCTCCTGTCGCTCCGGAACTCAAGGTTTGGGAATTCCTCGAGTTCTTTGCTGCGGCCTATGGACTTTCCCCGAAAGAACGTAAGGCCAGAGTCGCTGAATGCCTCGAGCAAGTGAAGATGACAGAACATCGTGAGGCATTTG
Source organism: uncultured Pseudohongiella sp. (assembly GCA_965227685.1). Taxonomy (GTDB): domain Bacteria; phylum Pseudomonadota; class Gammaproteobacteria; order Pseudomonadales; family Pseudohongiellaceae; genus UBA9145. Next base: position 2,961,858 of record CBDDGA010000002.1, read on the forward strand.
GCAAAGGGCTGTCCCGTGGAATGATGCAGCGGGTTGTATTGGCCAAGACTCTGATTCCGCGACCACAGATTCTGATTTTGGACGAACCTGCCAGCGGCATGGATCCGATAGCACGAATCAATCTTAAACGTATTCTTGTTGAACTTGGTAAACAGGGAATTACTTCACTGGTGTCTTCCCATATCCTGACTGAGCTGGGAGATATGTGTACTTCCCTGGGAATTATGCATAAAGGTGCTCTGGTTAAGTCCGGCGATAAAGCCAGTCTGCTGATCGAGCATCCAGTGCACACCCGAACTCTGTCCATTCTTCCACAGGATATAAAAGATCGAAGAGAAGCTGTCATGTCACTGCTGACGAACAGCGATCATGTAACCGATGTCGTCCAGCAGGATGCCGTTTTTGTAATGAACTTCAGCGGCGATGAAGCGGCAGAAGCAGACCTGTTGCGCGAGTTAGTTATGGCGGACATTCGAGTCACTTCTTTCAGCAGAGAGTCCGCCAGTATGGAAGATGTTCTGATCAAACTGGTTACACCTGCTGGGGAATCGGTAACGAGCAATCAAGACGAGGTGGAGAATGTCTGAGCCAAGCGCCAATTTCAGCTTCATCTCAAACATGAGTAATGTGAGTGCCTGGTTGCAGCATCTGGCTATCTGGCGCAATCCGATTCTGTGGAAGAACTACCGCAGCCGAATGCGCATGCAGGCGCTATTCAGTTTCCTTCTGGTGCTTATAGTATCCGCATTTACTACATTCACTATCTATGGTGGTGCCGAAAGATTTGAAGCTGATACTGTTGCAGCAGCCAGAACGGCTATCGTGCCCATGGCGATTGTACAGTGGTTGATCCTCATGCTGGCAGCAACCGGCCGAATCACTTCAGGCATTATTCACGAAAGGGTGACCGGGACCATCGAGTACACTCGTCTTACACCGCTGAGCCCAATTGATAAAGTCATAGGTTATCTATTTGGACTTCCGGTACGAGAGTACCTGATCTTCTTCCTCACCATGCCGTTCATGATCTTCCTGCTTGTTGTCGGGGAGATACCAATATCTGTGGTGATTCCTGTTTACCTGGTGTTTCTCTCTTCCACTATTTTATTCCACATGTTGGGCATGGTGCTTGGCCTGGTTTTGAAAGAGTGGCGACTCTCGGTGGTATTCACTATCGCATTGGTGATTGTCATTAACTGGATTCTGCCATTCTTCTCTTACCTGGGGTTTCCCATATTGCAATACCTCACAGTGCGGCCTGTGTTTACTGAGAAAATCACGCCACTGTTGCCATCAGACATCGTGCCTTCAATCGAGGGTGCGCCGGAGTTAATTACCAGTCTTACAGCCGGTGTGGATTTTTATACGGTAGACGTATCCACAACAGTATTCTCATTAATACTGCAAGGTCTGCTTATTTTCACTCTGGGGTTAATGGTGTACCGCAAATGGGAGAATGATTTCGGACATTCTCTTAGCAAACTCTATACGATGTTTTTCTACATAGCCGTGCAGCTGTTCTGTATTGGCACCATGTGGCCGAACCTGACATTCAATCCTGACAATCTTATGGCAATCGGTTTAGATCTGGATGACTCTCCCGTGGAAGAATTTGCTTTCATTATTCCACTAATCTACGGAGCGTTTTCCATAGGGCTTGCCTGTTGGCTGGCAACCATCGTCACGCCAAGCCATGAGGAATACAGAAGCGGACTACTTCGCTCACAAAAACTGCAACTCATGGGCCTGCCTCCGCTCTCCCGATTTGCCGACAATGCGGGCAGTACACTGACAACGGTAACGCTTGCCGTTGCAACGTTTTTATTCTTACTTGTGGTTGAACTGGTAATGACAAATATGGGGCCGCTGGGTGAGGCTAATCCCAATACATTGGGACTGCTGCGCATGCCTGTGGTAGCGTTTCTCGTTGTTATCTATTTCGCCGTGTCTTATGAGTATCTTCAGTTCACCCGCTTTGCACTGCTGTTCCTTCTGGTTTGGGTGGTTCCGATCCTGTTGGCTATATTTCTGGGAGTGGTATTCAACGTTGAAGAAGAAGTGCTTTATATAGCAAGTTGTTCACCTTTCACTCTCATAGTGCTATCTGCTCAGGGACTTCTGAATGACTGGATGAATCAGGAAGAAGTTGCTATCGTGAAAAACGCCTACTGGATCGGTCTGCTGTTTATTGGCGCTCTTACAGCTTTCTTTGCAATGCGTCTTAATCAACTTAAGGAGAAAACCCGATCCCAGATTCTCCCGGAATCTGATTCTGGCGTGTCCCAATTCGCCTGAGTTAAGCTGCTCGTCTGAAACACAGGAAGTCTGACTCTTTAGAGCTCCGTAAGCCTTAATACTATAGAGACGTTTATGTTTCCTTCCTCAATCGTGAAGGTTGACTGGCCAAACTGCTGACTGGAACTAATCTGGCCCTCGAAGGAATCACTGAACATTGTATAAACGAGTTCATTGGTCGACGGCCGAATGGAGTTTAACGACGCAGCGACTGTGAATTGCTTCTCCTCAGCGGGTTCAAACACCATGTGAATCTGGTACTCACCGAATTCGTGTGTAACGGGCACTCCGAACTCTACAGGCTTCGATGTGCGTACCACAGTTGAATTGCCATTCACCTCGGCGCTAACCTCATAGAAAGCCAGAAGTTCCGCAGCGATAATTTCCGAAGCGGCGATCTGCAATATAAACAGGGAAGTCAGATTCGCTATTATTTTCTTCAGCTTCACGAGCACGGATCAGGCTCTAATTTGGTAATCGTGCTAAAGCGATGCGGGGGTGCTCACAGGCATACCAATCGTCTTGATGATGTGCACCAGAAATTTCGCTGGCTCGCTGTCGCTGGCGTTGGCTGAAACCGCGTGAATGTCATCAGGGTTCTCATAGAACATTTCACCGGGCCCTAAAGTCTTGAGCTCTCCACCCGCAACCTGCATGTTTATCTTTCCTTCCAGCACATACACGAATACATGTCCGTTATGTCTATGAGGTTGGGATGACTGCCCGGGTTCGAGATTGATTTCCAATACCAGGATTTCCTTGTCACTTCCCAGTTCATTGAGTGGGAAATTCATCAGGGGACCATCTGCCGCCATTGACGTTGATAGAAACAACAGGCTCAAAGCTGCAGAAAATATTAGAAGAGTTCTTTTCATTGTCGAAGCCTCGCTGAATTACATTGAAACAAAAGCCTAGGGAGCTGCCAGAGCATGACCAATCATAGTGCTGCCTTCAAAGACCGCGAGATCCATAACATTGCGATCGTCTACAAAGATGAAGTCAAACTCACCATTGTTGTTGCTGTCTTTATGTAACATGACGATCATCATCTCGCCTGAACTCAGACCTTTGTGCACTTCTATTTCTACATCAGTATTGGTGCCGGATTTCAGAAAAGTGCGAGCTACCACGCGATCACCATTAGGTGCACCATCCTGAAAAGGATGTATCACTAACCAACCATCGCCATCAATCTGTACTTCTGAAAACTTCAGAACATTACCATCTCTTTGCATTCCCTCGGTCTGAATCCAGTTCTGGCTGCCATTACCAATACTTATTGACGCTCCTTCCTGAGCGACTGAAAGAATTGGGCTCGCTATCGTCAATACCAATAGACAGGCAAAAGCCTTTACTATGCTGCTTATAGACTTACTCATGGATAATCCCCCCGGTAATATTCCGATTTTTTACTGCCAAAGAAAAAGGGCAGAATGGAAACCATCCTGCCCTTTTATCCAGCTTATTACCAGTCTTAAACGACTTTGTTGATCGCCATCGCCATCGCTTCCAGCACGTCTTTAACCACAATTTGAGAGGACGCAATGTTCATACGCATATGCCCTTCGCCACCCATTCCGTAGTCAGAGCCTGGATTCAGGTAAACACCAGACTGATGCACCATCCAGTCCTGGAAGTAATGCTCAGGTGAGCGCTTCTCATGAGCAACAGCACGTCCCTTGGCATCGATTGCCGTCAGGACTTTACTGAAATCCAGGAATGTCATGTAGGTGCCTTCATTACGGGTGTATACCACCGAAGGCATTTTCTCGTTCACATACTGCTCAATGATGTCGTGAGTCTTGTCCATGTACGCATTGGCCTGATCAAACCAGTCACGACCATACTTGTAAGCTGCTTCGGTAGCAGCAACACCCAGAGTGCTCAGTTCAGCCCGGTGAAACTGATTAACCCGCGACAACAGGGTTGGGTTCTTTGAATAGTAGTGAGCACACTTCATGCCGGCCAGGTTAAAGGTCTTGCTCACTGCTGTCATGGTCACGCTGTTATTCACAACGGCGCTGTCTGGCAACGAAGCGAATGGCACAAACTTCTGACCAGAACGAATCACGTCACAGTGAATCTCGTCGGAGATTATCAGTACATTTTTCTCCAGCGCCAGTTTACCTAGACGCATGAGTTCATCTTCACGCCAGACATTACCTGTCGGATTTTGTGGGTTACACAGGATGAGCGCCCGCACATCGGGGGTCATCTTGGCTTCCAGATCGTCGAAATCAAATTCGTAGCGGCCGTTAACCCGCTTCATCTGACTATCCACTGTATCTATATTTGCCTGACGCGCCATGGTGTAGAAACCACTGTAGGCTGGTGTGGTGATCAGCGCTTTGGACGCACGTGGAACGAAGGCCCGCAGTGCGGCAATCACACCTGGATAGACACCGTCAGATAGTGTGATCTCGTCTGTTCCCAAATCGACACCATGGTATTCGCCGGTCCACTTCACGATTTCTTCCCGCAGTGGAGTGGTTGTACTCATATAGCCCCAGCTATGGTGAGCAACCCGCTCCTGCAGGGCTTCAGTAATGCAGGGAGCGCACTCGAAATCCATGGAAGCGACACCCATACCGTACTTAAACTCTCCGTCAGGGTATCTGCGAGGTGGCGAGTCCCAGCGCGAGCAATTACTGCCGACACGGTTGTAAACCTTGTCGAAGTCGTAGCGGCCATTAGCTAGTTTGGGATAGGAATTGGAAGCAGACTCCTGAGCACTTGCCTGGGTAGTGGCAAGAGAGCCCGTGGCTCCGGCCAGGGCCGTAAAGCCTGCGTTCTTCATAAAGGTTCTTCTGTTTAGACCTGCAGATTTTGTCATCTCGGTACCTCGTTCGACCTTTTCGTCGTTTTAATATTTATTTTTTGTATTGTCAGTTCTCAAGTTTGTTCCCAGCAACATCCTGCTGCGACGGGAATTGGGCATTGTTTATTTCCTTAAATTTAATCCTGTATTCAGTTTAAAAAACTATAGTGATCCTTCGGATTCCATGCGTTCCTGCACACGGGCACCGCGCAATATATTCACCATACCGTAATTGCCTTCATGGCAGGCATACTCATAGATTTGACCAGCTACCTTTGTCATAGGGACGATCGCGGTAATGCGATCGGAAAAAGTGCCGGGGTCTTCAATCGTAAATTCATAGTCTATCGTCATCTCACCAACCCGGGTGAAACGCTCGGTCAGAGTCTTTTCAAGAGATGTACCGACTCCACTAAAACTTGTTGAGAGGCCGTTGAAATTTTTAGTCACAACCACCAGCGTGTCGCCGTCCCAGAATCCTTTGGAATCTCCTGTATACAGGGCGACATCATCGTCTAATTCATACATGGCGGATTCAGATTCAAACAAGGGTACGATGCGCGCATCGTGAATCATCTCCGTCATCAGCACAGCAGTGTTGCGGCTCTGAAAAATCTGGACATTGTTGTTGTACAACGATGGCGTGAAGGGAGGACCTGCATTGAATCCGATGATGCAGCGTTCTGAGAGTCCGCGATCTTCAGGTCCATCAGTACCAATACCACCCGCGGCAATGCGAACGGGTCTGGACTCCCCGGTTGTTTCGCCACCATACATTCCCTGTCGGCCTACTGCGCCTTCAACCAATTCCGGCATCTGACCGCTCTCGGGATAAACTATGTGGGAGGTGCGTACGGTTTCGCCAATACCGGCATTTTCAATCCAAAAATCGTTATAGGATTCGTCCACACCTTCAATATTCAACGCCGAATCCGAGGCCGCATCAGCAGCAGCCTGGCGTGCTTTTATTTCTTCGATCTCTGCCGCTGTCAGGAATTGTCTTGTGCCAAATTGTGCAGGGCGTTGCATTGGCACGTCGGAAGAAAAATTCCAGACCCCCTGCAGATCAGGTTGATTCCATTCGGTACGTGGCACCTCATATTCACTTTGTGCAATTGCCGGCACAGCCGTGCCCATCAATAGAGATAGTGAGAAAATTACTTTGCTACTCTGATACTTCATTACTTTCCTATTCGTACTCATCCCAGGCCATACGCATCCAGCCTTCGGTGTTGTCGTTATTCGGTGCGTAATCTCGAGCTGGCTCGGACTCCATGAATTCATCAAAAGAGATGTCTGCAGCTTTAGCGTCCAGCAGGCGTTGTCGAATCACCGACAACATGTTTCTGAATGCGATCAAATCATCGCGAGTTGAAATCTGACCATGACCTGGAATGATGCGAGTTTCATCGTCAATCAGGCTGGCTATATTCCATGTAGCATCGATCATTCCATCGAGAGTGCCACCATTATTTCTATCGATGAATGGCAGGCCATAGCGAACAAACATATCGCCCGTGTGAATAACATTTGGTTCGCGAAAATATATCTGAGCATCCCCGTCAGTGTGCCCAGCTCCAGTATTTACGATATCGATCGTATTGCCATTGAAATAGAAGCGCATACTGTCGAAGAAGGTAATCTTGGGCAGGCCAACCTCATCATAGGCAGGTTGCGGTCTGCCGCCTGCAAGAACCTGATCGGTTTCCATCCGCTTTCGACTGTTATCCTGCGCAACGATATACGCACCCGCCCGACCAAAATTCTCATTACCGTCGGTATGGTCGTAGTGGAAGTGAGTATTTACAACGAATTCCACCGGGTTGTTTGTTAGCTCAGCGATCGCTGCAACAATTTTGTCGGTCAAAGGAGCGAACTGATCATCAACTATGAAAGTACCGTCATCACCGATTGAAACACCGATGTTTCCACCACTACCTTGCAGCATGTAAATGTTATCTACAACTTGCTGTGCAGTGATCTGAACCGCATCAAAATCCTGAGCCAACGATGACTGAATTGAAATGCCAAGTCCAAAGCTCAGTATGAATAGAATTTTTTTAAAACCAGCGCTCATATCGATCTATATGTGAATATGCAGAGCATGAAAGCAACACGAACCATTTCATAAATGGTTCGTGTTGTGACTATCAAGCCAGTACTTTTCTGAACACGGCAACCGCTGCTTCCATTTCTTCCATACTACCCAGTGAAATTCGACAATGGGTATGTTGTAAGGGAGGGAAGTCCCTGCCCACAATCAAGTTATGGGGACGACAGGCATCTCGCACTGCGCTAGCGGGTTGCTTCATATTAGGAAAGATATGGTTGGTGTGCGACTCTGGGGTATCGAAACCCAGATCTGCGAGAGCGGAGACTGTGAAGTTTCTTACTCTGTCGTTCTCTTCACGTTCCCATTCCAGATGGTCAATGTCTTCAAACGCTGTCAACGCTGCCACGGCGCCCAACATGCTCACATCACCCATACCCCAGGCATTGCGAATTTCAGCCAGGGTATCTTCATGTGCCAGAGCGTAGCCTATGCGCATTCCAGCCAGGGCATGTGCCTTGGAGAATGAGCGGGTAATGAATACGTTTTTGAATTCTTTGACCAGCGGCAGGCCTGTCTGCATTTTTGCGGGATCGGCATAGTCAATGTATGCCTCATCCAGATGGATATGAGTATCTGGCGAGGCAGCCAGCACCGCTCTCACTGCCTTTTCAATCGCCTGCGGGCTATGAACTGTGCCTGAAGGGTTGTTTGGATTACAGAAGTACACCAACCCGGCATCCTTGGCGACGGCAACCATGGCATCCAGATCCAGTTTGGCGTCTTTATCCAGTGGAATCTGCTTGATAGGAGCCCCAATTGTACGGGCCGTGCCCTCACTGGTGGAGAAAGTGGGGCCGGCGGTGACCAGTGGTTTATCAGCACTGCAGTAAGCGCGAACGGAACCCTGCAGCAGCCAGGTAGATCCTGACGCCAGCAGTACATTGTTCGTACTTACATTGAAGCGGGAAGCGATAGCGTCACGTAATTCCGGCACAAAATCCGGTGCATAACCCCGACCAACGCGCATATTGGTGTATTTCTTGATGGCTTCCAGAGTTTTGGGGCCAGGGCCACGTCCACTCTCGTTCTGATTCAGGTGAATCTCGCCTCTATCGAATAGGCCAGCATGATGATCTGCGCGAGATTGAGCGAATACGGGGCTGGTAATTATGCTGGAACCACCGATTATGCCAGCAGCAGTACCAAAACCAGCTGACTTAATGAATCCGCGACGGTTTATTTTCATTATGATTCTCCTGAGTATTATTCCAGATCTTCGGCCGCTAAACCGAGGGTCAATGGGGGTCTTGCAGGAACTGGACGCGTTGCTCCCATCATAGCGCTGGGCACCCGGAATTGCCAAGCAATTAGACCTCTAAGAAAAGCCATTCCCAGGGCCAGGTGAATCATCAAAATAATGAGAAATTTCAATAGCTTAATATAGCCATTGACCCACCCTTCAGATGGGCATAATCTGATTTTCCGAGCGTGCTGGACCTATTTAGCGGACGACCTGCCATGATCAAGCCGAAGAAGCCGTCAAATCCCCTTCTAACAACCCTTGCGAGCACTGCAATACTGTTGGGTAGCAGCCCGATAGCAGGCCAGGAAGACACCGATTTTCAGGCGCTTCAGATCCAGATCGAGCGCTACGAAAGCCAGATTGAGCAACTGGGTGGCAGCTATGATGAATCTAGCTTCGAACTTCTTCGCAGCATGGCAGACATGTATGTGGAGATGGAACGCTACGACGACGCCATCAATGCCTTCAGAGAATCTCTGCAGGCCCTCCGTATAAACGAAGGCCTAGCATCGGAATCCCAACTGACAGTGATTGATGATTTCAATCGATTATTGTTCGCCCGCGAAGAATGGGACGAGTTGGACACCAACTACCACCTGGCCATGGACATGAATGCCCGCCTTTATGGTTTCGACGATATTCGCTATGCGGAATCTGCAACCTCACTGGCCAGCTGGAAGATACGTGCCTACCAAAGTGGAATCTATGAACCCAAGGGCAACCGTTCGATCATTGAGGCCGCCAGAATCTATGGCACTCTGCTGCGCCATCTTCCACCTGAAATAGCTGCAACGCAGCAGGTGGATTTTCTTTCCGCTCAGGGCCTCGCTTATTTCTATGCAGCCCGTTATGTAGCGAATATGCCTCTTAACGAATTCCAGGGTGCGCCAATACAGAATTTTGTTCAAACCTGTGTACCTACCATCATGGCGATAGACAGTGGTGCCCAGCCTTCAAGTTCAGCCTGTCTGGCCAATCAGACAGATCCTGAGTTTTTTGCTTCCCAACAACGGGAAAAGAACAATCAGGTGCGCGGACATCTGGGCAATATGCGACAGAGTTTTCAGGAAGTTATCGAAGCTTTGGAAGCGAATCCATCGACCTCTTTACGTCAGCACGTTCAGGCTATTCTTAATTATGGCGATGCCAATTTGCTGGCACAGGATTATCAACGTGCCCGCTCACAATATGCCCGAGCATATGAACTACTAAGTGCAAGCGAAGAATCCATTGCTCTACGCGATGAGCTCATGGACACACCAGTCAAAGCCCTGCAAGGCATACTGGACGAGCTACCCTTCGATGAGCGGTTACAGGGAAATGTGTCACTTGGCACTATTTCTTTTGATGTGACAGAGCGAGGTGAAATAGAGAACATCAATATTGAAGGAACAAACGAGGCGCTTGGTCAGGAAAACATAGGCGCAATTGCCATGATGCTGGACCAGTCTGTTTACCGCCCACGCATAAGTGAAGGTCGGCCAGTAGTCAGTCGCATTACTCTTTCTGCTGCCGATCTCTAGTCTGTAGTCAGACTAGATTGAAAGCGGCGCGTCGAATCGAATCTGATATCCCACCTTGTCCGCCGAGAACCCTGCAGACTTGTAGAACGCCGTCGAGGCCTGTGTCCTTTGCTGGGTCATCAAAGCTAGCTTGTAACAGTCTTTGCTGATTGCCGTTCGGCTCGCCATAAGCAACAAATATCTGCCAATGCCCTTGTTGCGCTCGCTCTCGGTGACAATGATGTTCTCCACCATACCGTAGGGTCTGCCGGACCAACTCAGGTTTGCACAAACATTCAGCGTACAGGTTCCCAGTAATCTGTTGCCCTGGAAGGCACCAAACACCACACCCCCAGCTCCGGTAATCCTGCTGTAAATACTGCGAAGATCGTTCTCACTGAGCTTACGTACTTCGGCAAGTTCAAACTCGGCAATGAGTCCCATGACCTGACGCAGATCATCCACATGAATCGGTTTAACTTCGATTCCCGCCGATCGTTTCATCAGAATCACATCGGGATAGTTTTCTTTAAGGCCAGCGAGCCGATCTCGCAGAAATTCCGGAGCGGTTAATCCGCCAATAGCATTCATGCCAATGTGATCACCGATGAACTCCTGCTCCTTAAAGCAAACGCAATATGCTTCAGCAAGACCTAACTCTTTATCGACAGCAGCCAATAGCTTGCTCGCTACACCGATTCCCCGCTGAGCCTCGCGTACGAAGAGACTACGAACCACCAACACCGGATCCTCAAATGCCAGATTGACGGCACCGATTAACTCGCCATCGATTTCGGCGACAAAGTAATGGTCGTTACGAGAATTACCGAAGGACTTACCCCATTCGGCGTAGAGAAGCTGAATGTTGTCCTGGTCGTTGTCGCCTGCTACCCGGACAACAATTTCCTGCCCGATCCTGGAATCGAGCTCATCTGAAGTAGTGTGATCAGCCATTGCCTTGCATGCTCCTGGTCCTGCCTCTGGTTACTCAAATCCCACCAGTACTTAAAGCACCCGTTGCATTCAGCGCCAAGCATTCATCTGAAAGCCCTATCAAGTCTGCGGGCGGCGAGGAGGCTTGTTAAGTCCGGACTCGTCCAGATTATATCCAGACAAAACTGTTGGAATCCGTAGTCGAGAAATAGTTACGATTTTCTTTCACTCGGTCACCCCGTGAGTGGTTCGCTCCATCGTGAATCTGCGACGGATTTCTGCCATAAAAAATTGCGTCAGTTTGTAACAACCGCAAGGAATTCCGGCGCTTAGAGAGTAAAATTCGCTCCCTGCGATTCAAAGCATCTGCGCATACCCGATTTGGAATAAACCATGAGCCCGTTAGAACTACCGGCGCATTTCTGTCTGACAAGTCTTACAAGAAAGTGCCTCTCAATTTCAATGCGTTTCATAGTGGCAGCACTCTGTTTCACGCCGTTGACAGCCATGAGCCAGGACACTGTAGGTGACGGCTCTACGGTGGTTTATCCCGCTGAATACTTCAGCGAATGGCAACCAATTACTGCTCAGGACATGGTGGCACGGATTCCTGGCCAGGACGCCAATGGTCCGGGCCGCACTGGTGGTCCACCCGGAGGATTTACGGGAAATCCAACACGCGGCGGCCGGGGTCTTGGTGCAGGCAGCAGCGGCACGGAGATCATGATTAATGGCAAGCGCACAGCGGGTAAGAATCAGTCCACCAGCAGCCTGTTAAGTCGCATTCCCACGTCGCAAGTGCAGGAGATTCAGATCATCCGCGGTACCTCCGGTGATTTAGATGTGCGGGGCAGTGGTCAGGTAATCAACGTTGTCTTGTTCGAAGAACTTTCGTCCAACAGCATCTCATACGAAGCCTCGATGAATTATGCACAGGATGACACGATTCAGCCGGGCGGCACTGTTGCCATGAATGGCCAAAGTGGCAATTTTGATTACCTGCTGACTTTGCGTTCACGACCTAACTATCGCAATGAGCTCAACAATGAGAGCAGTATTCTTGGTGATTTCTCGCCAAACGATACGGTCATCGAAGAACGCACAACTGATGGTGAAAACAATGAATTCAGTTTCAACCTCGGTTACGCTTTCGCCAACAATAGTCGTCTGCAGGTGAATGGACTGCTCGCGCAAAGAAGTCGTCCAACTGACGTGGAACGGGTAACTACAAATTTACGTACCGACCCTGTCAGTTATTTGGTAGAACGCGAAGCTCTGCCTAATGAAACCGACAACTGGGAATTCGGCGCCGACTATGAAATGACTTTCAGCAATGGCTCCCGCTTCAAACTTCTGGCGATAGCAAACAACAATGACAGCAGTAATCAGCGGCAGCGTTTTGAGCGTTTCGCCGACAATACTGAAGAGGTGAATCTGTTTCTCGATCTGAATGCGACAACAGAGGAACGTATTGTACGGGGATCCTATACCTTTGATCTTTTCGATACTCAAAGTATCGAGCTTGGTGCTGAGCGCGCCCAGACTACATTGGATTCCCGATTACAGCTGGCTTCACTAACTGGAGATGGCGCTGCCAATCCACAGCTGGGTGGTCTGCCCTCGGTGTCACTGCCATTGGCAAATTCAGTTGTTGAAGAAATTCGCTACGAACCTTTTGCCATTCATAACTGGAGCATCAGTCCAAAACTGACTCTGGAAACTTCTGTTCTGTATGAAACTTCTGAAATTACTCAGACAGGCGACGCAAGCAATCAACGGGACTTCGATTTCATCAAGCCCAAGATCGACTTACGTTATGACATCACACCTACCTTCCAGTTAAGAGGTACTGTGGAGCGCATCGTCAACCAGCTAAGTTTTTCAGATTTCGTTGCGGCAAACGATGAGCAGGATAACGACTCAAACACGCTGGCGGGCAATGCTAATCTGCGGCAGCAGACTCAGTGGAAATATACTTTCAACGGCGAATACCGCCTGCCTAATGATGTCGGCGTGTTGAGCGCGGAAATCTGGTATGCCGACCACGAAGACGTAATCGATTGGCTGGACGTTTCCACTTCGGAAGACAATCTCGTGTCAGTAAATGGCAACATCGGTGATGGTGTGGAGTATGGCGCCAATCTCAATGCCAGTATTCGAATGGGCATGATTGGGTTACCGAATTTATTGGTGAACTCCCAATTGAATGTTCAGGACACGGAAGTTACCGACCCCTTCCTGGGCATAGAGCGACGCTTTCGTTTCTACCAGCGTGGTCGATTCACGCTTACAACCAGACATGACATTCCGCAGTGGCGATTTAACTGGGGTATTCAGTACTTCGATCGCATCGATGGCGGGATGTTCATGTACGATCTGCAGGACTTCGAGTTTACTGTGGGCATGCCATTCCATGGCGTCTTCGCTGAATACCGTGATCGCAGAGGTATTACCTACAGACTGGATGTGGCCCAGACCAACGATGGCTCGCAATGCAGAGAGCGTTGGCGATATGAAGGCCGTTTGTCAGACGGCATCCTGGAAGAATTGGAATATCGTTGCTCTCACGGCGGCGTTCGACCTTCCTTCACGGTGACAGGAACCTTTTAAGTTTCCAGTATCGGCTATCTGCTTTTCACCCTTCTGTACTGTGCTTTCTCTACTCTACCCTACTCTACCGGAGCGGAAAGCACAGTTCCCTGATTTACATAGAATACCGCGTTATCAGTCAACACTGAGCGGTCTGCGAAGTAGCTGAACGTTGCAAAATCCAGGGTATCAGCAGTGAATCCTTCAATGTAATCCGTTTCTCTAACCCCATCATCCGTAACTTCGAAACTATATAAACCTTTGCTCGTTACTGAATACCAGGCACTGGGTGAGTCGGGATCAAAAGCTTCCCAGTCCGGCTCAGTATCATTTACCTGAATCGGAATGGCGAAACGAAATGGCTTGTCGCCGCTGGCTGGCAGAAAACTGATTCCATGATGATCGTAAAGCACTTCTGATTCGGACCCCCGCTTTCCATACACGAGTGCGTTGACCTCGAATGGATTACCTGGATCGGACACATCAAACAAAGATACTTTAACTCCCTGGAACCAGGCACCGCGAATATTCCCAAAGACAGAAGACCCGTCGTCGGGGATGGCGTCTTTGCCAAAGCCCAGTATCAGATTCTCATTAACCGGATGCAGATAATCTGAATAGCCCTCTATTTCCAGTTCACCTGTAATTCTTGGATTTTCCTGATCGGAAAGATCTACCACGTAGAGCGGATCGATTACCTGAAACGTCACAAGGTAAGCGCGTTCACCGACGAAGCGGGCGGCAAACAACTGTTCCCCGGGTTTGCCTATACCATCGATGACGTCTACTTCATTTAACAGATCACCCTCGTCCTTTAACACGGTCAGTCGGGTACTGGATGTGTCATTCCAGGTGGAACCAATAGAAGTAACAACGTTCAGATATTCACCATTATCACCGCCGGTTCCCATACGGAAAGAACGTTTATCTTCACTCCAGCCCAGATGGCCACGCACTTCACCAGACCCGGCATAGGTGACACCGATATTATTCAGATCGAACTTGTGAATTGACGTCGTATGCTCAGGATCGTAGAACAGGGAATCACGTGCGAGTAACTGGTAGTCATACTGCGTAGTAGCCAGATACAAGGCTTCCGTTGTCATGTAGACCGTTTCTGTATTGCCTAAAAAGCAGGTGCTCTGAAAGTCAGCAGGATCTGATAGTGGAATGCTTGTTACAGTAATAATGCTGGGATTGTTGTTTTCATCAACTGAATTGGTGGCGATATAACAATCCTTGCTTTCAATCAGATCTCGCACATTCTCACCTGACATTTCTACCTGGGGCAATAAGGTAGACAGGGTCGCTGTTTCCAGTGCGTCACTGTTTGCCAACCGGGTCGCGTCATCAAACGCATAAGGAACAAATCCCTCGAAACCAGGCGTATAACGGCTCACCACATAGAGCTGATCGCCGATGCGTCGACTGGAGATAAGACTGCCGTCTATGGTGAGTTTTTCGATTAGTTGAAGATTCGTTGGGTTGCCTGCATCGATGAACTCCAACTCCAGTTCGTTGCCCTGCCATCCCCAGAAGTCCAGCCAGGCGATATAGTAGTTGGAGCCGGAAAGCGTCACCAGCATGTCGCTTCCTGTAGGGGAGTCTTCGATCAGGTACATTGAATTAGCGCTGTTAAAATTCTCATCATTCTCAGGTTGATACAGGCCAACCTCTTCAGCAGCGGGTGCAGTTTCGTCCAACTCGAATGCCGCTACACAGGTGTCACTGCCGCAAGTACGCAGGGCATAAAGATACTCGCCATCAGTTTTGATGATATCTGCTTCATCAACACCGACTTCCTGCACATTGGTTGATGAGACACGGCTTGCGGTGGTACCTCCTGCAGCAACACTGTCCGCTGCGGTTGAGAACGTTTCCAGTGCGATGAGATTTGCACTGTTGCTACCATTACTCATGCCTTCTTTGAGGTATGCTTCCATGGCCTCGGGCGAACTAAATCGGTGGAGTGTGTCGGCGGTTGAAGAATTGATCGAGAAGCTGGCTGGCTCGGAGGCGATAGTCAGTTCTTCGCCTTCGACTGCATAGGCGCCCCATATACGATAGTCACCTGCCGCCAATATCTCATTGCTGAACATCTGAAAGCGTACTTCACTATCCAGAGTAACTTCAGCGAAGGGTTTGAGATCGGCTGGATTACCTGTCCATTGCTCCCAGCCAAAAAAGCCTCGCAGATACCAGCTATCAGCAATCTGAGCCACCATGAAAAGGTCGGCCACCTTACCCATATCAGCAGATTCAACTGCCATATCAAAGCTGCCAGTGACAGCATCTGTATCCAGGACTACATCCGCGTAGCTGTGAGCCTTATCCGGCTCCAGATTAAGCTGAATCGAACCGGCATCCTGAGCCTGAGAATATCCAGCCAGGCAGACGGCAAAAGTGACAGCGCTGAGCTGAATTGAAAGTCGGAATTTTTCTGACACGGTACTGGACATGGCACTACTCCTTTCCACAGTCCTGCCCTGGCGGTGAGGCAAAGCCAAAGATATTTATGTAGTTACATTATACAGAGGGCCGGGCAACTACAATCATCCAGAATAGTTCCTGTGTGATTGCGCTCACAAGCTGGTAGCCCTGCTCCATTGTCATTGCTGACCTTTCTTTTTCATTCCAGAGCCTCCGCTGGTAATCTGGTAGTTCTTACAAAAAATGAGTGCTCATTATGAAGACACTTAGGATCGCCTTGCAGGTGCTGGGTATACTGGTTTTGGTTCCCGCCGTTGCCATGGCCACTCTGCGGGTAGAAAACAGCAATAATGATGGCCCCTCAATAGCCTTCCCTGGTGGCTCACTGGTATCAGGTAATCTGCATACTGGCCCCGAACCCGACTGGTCATTCACCGGTAACATTCAAACCGTGGAACTGGAACTGGTGGACTCCGGGACGTCGCGCCTGATCTGGATTATGGATGCTGATGGCAGGGCATTCATTGCTTCTGGCTACATGCAATCCTTTGTCGGGCGGCTTTGGAAACACTGGGCTGTGGATGCCGACCAGGGGTCAGGTCTGGCCGTTCTCAGGATTGGCGACACCCGCTACGAGCGCCAGTTAAACCGTATCCATGAAGGAGATGTACTCGATGGTGTTGCCGCCAGTATCTTACGCAAGTATGCGGGTGGCAATGTGACACCTGAGGGCATTGCCGCGACACGAGCTTCAATAGAGTCAGGCTCCACCTGGATATTTGAACTGGCACCGAGGGGTTAACATGACTACGAAAAACTATTTGATGCTATGTGCAGGATTGTCTCTGACTATCGTTGTTTCAATTCTGCTGATTCCCGGAGTTGCTCGCCTGTTTGAAACCCTGATCCTGGGATTTCTCTTCGTATTCGCTAACTAAACCTGCAGCTGGAAATACAAAATGACGCTTGATACGGATTTCGTTCGCGCACAGTTTCCTGACAACCACTGGCGGTATGCGTTTTTTGAAAACGCCGGCGGAGCGTTTGTTCCCAACGCAGTCATCTCCAGAATGACCGCTTATATGTCTGAAAACCAGGTGCAGCCTGGCTACCCAGCGCCCATCTCTACCCAGGCCAAGCAGCGCATGGATGAGGGTCATCATCTTATGGCCGAGATGATCGGAGCGGAGCCCGATGAAGTCACTATCTCTGCTTCCACCTCAATTAATGTCTACGTGTTGGCACAGGCATTGCGTCATCTCTGGCAAGACGGCGATGAAATACTTGTAAGCACTCTCAACCATGAAGCCAATTCCGGGCCATGGCGACGACTGGAAGAATTCGGTCTTAAGGTCGTCGAATGGCCAATTACGGCGAATGCCGAACTGGATATGGGGGCACTTGAACAGCTACTAAACGATCGTACACGCCTGGTTGCATTCCCCCATGTATCCAATATAACCGGAGAACTGAATGACGTACCAGGTATCACACAAAAGGCTCACGACCATGGCGCATGGGTCTGTGTAGACGGTGTTGCTGCTGCACCTCATCGTGCCACAGACGTTAAGAAGTGGAATGTGGATTTCTACCTGTTTAGCTACTACAAGGTGTTTGGTCCTCACCTGGGTTGTCTGTATGGCAAACGGGAGCATCTGCTGGCCGCTAAAGGTCAGTATCACTATTTCTTCCCGGAAGATGATCTAATTCATAAATTCAATCCTGCTGGCCCCAATCATGAATCCATCGCTGCTCTTGCTGGCATAAGCAACTATTTTGATGCTCTGGCCTCACACCACGGAATTAAAATCGACAACAAGTTCGACAGGACAATGGCTCTTTATGACTTGATTACCTCACATGAGGAATCATTGGCGAAAAACTTTATCGGCTGGGTGAATACCCATGACCAGGTGAGGCTAATCGGTCCATCCAGTGCGGATGCAAAATGCAGAGTGCCTACATTCTCTCTGCAACTGGATGGCATTTCTTCAAAAGAAGCTACCGTTAGGGCGGCGGAGCAGAATGTTGTTCTTGGATCGGGTCATTTCTATGCCAGGCGACTACTAGAGAACATCGGTATCTCCGATGTCGATGATGGAGTATTGCGCTGCTCCATGGCTCATTACAACACGCTGGAAGAAGTGGCCAGACTGACGGCGACGCTGGACCAGATCCTAACTAAAACCTGATTCGGGCAAGTTCGAAAATTTTGAAAAAACACTTGCCTGGCTCTTATATTTCCAATATATTGGAAATATGGAAATATATGAAGCCTCAGAAGCACTCGCAGCACTGGCCCATGAAACACGCCTGGAGATCTTTCGGTTCCTGGTGCGTCAGGGGCCGGAAGGTCAGGCGGTAGGTGTCCTTGCAGAACATTTTGGGCTACCTAACGCCACGCTGTCGTTCCATCTTAAGAACCTGAAACAGGCCGGATTGATTTCCGTGCGGCGTGACGGTCGTTCGCTTTTCTATTCGCCTAATTTTTTACAGATCAACGCTGTCATGTCTTACCTGGTGGAGGATTGTTGCCAGGGTGGTTTTGAACCGGGCAGTTGCCAGCAAGGAGATTGTCAATGAAACGTTTACACCTGCACATCACAGTGCCAGACATTGAAAAAGCCGTTAATTTCTACAACATCCTGTTCAACCAGGAAGCCGATGTTGAAAAAGCAGACTATGCGAAATGGTTGTTGGACGACCCGGCAATTAATTTTGCCATTTCAAACAGAAGTAAGAACACCGGGCTTAATCACCTCGGCTTCCAGGTTGATGACGACGATGCACTTGCAGAGATTAGTGATCGACTGAAGCAAGCAGAATTCTCGGGTACCGTCGAAACTGAAGCGAATTGCTGCTATGCCAAATCAAACAAATACTGGACCAGGGATCCGGCGGATATTCCCTGGGAAAATTTTCACACTCTGGGCGCAATACCTGTCTTTGGCGAGGATACGCAGGCAGAACCTGGCGCCGGAGAATTGAAGCACGCGCAAGCGGCTCATGGTGGGCAAAGTGAACACTGCTGCTAAGCTGGGTCGTACGTTGCTATCGATCAGGCAGTCGTGGTCAGCGTGGCTGTGCTATCGGATGACTCGTTTTCTGCTTCTTTGTTGCCCCGAAACTGCAACACCCCATCGCTTGGTGGCCCGTTGCGCAGCAGTTTTTCGTCCAAAAGAAAGTCTTGAGTGTTGTGCCACGGCGCATGATCACCCTGGCGGGGAAACAGGTGCAACGCTCGCTGAAAATAGCCGGGATTGAATTCCGTTACCCAATCACGTGCTTCCATATTCTGCTCCGTTTCCCGCAGTACTGGAACGATTTGGGTCGCCCCCCGGCGATCCATCTCTTTCAGTGTTTTACAGACGAAGTGAGAATTGAGGTCAGCACGCAGGGTCCAGGAAGCATTGATGTAGCCGAATGTCTGTATCAGGTTTGGCACATCAGAAAACATCATGCCCTGATACATGAAGTGGTTTGGAAATTCGATGGGCTCTCCATCCTGAAAAAATTCCACACCACCCAGAACTTCCAGATTTAAACCAGTAGCGGTTACCAGAATATCGCAGTCTACTGTAGTACCGTCTTTCATCAGCACACTGTCTTCCTGGATAGACTGGATACTTCCAGTTACCACACTCGCCTTGCCTGCATTAAGCGCATGGAAGAGATCAGAATCAGGAACCAGGCAAAGTCTCTGTTCCCAGGGATTGTAGCTGGGCGTGAAATGCTTCTCGACATCGATATCGGAATTCAGGGCTTTACGCACTCGTTTCAGAATAAAGTCGCGCATCTTGTCCGGGTACTTCATGGCGCGCTTATAGATATAACTCTGAAAGCGAATGTTGCGCCAGCGTGTGAGAGCATACGCTGCCTGATCCGGCAAAATCCTGCGTAAGAAATTGGCAATCTTGTCTATTGCTGGAAATGAAAGAATATAAGTAGGCGAACGCTGAATCATGGTGATGTGTTCAACATCGTCCGCCATAGAAGGCACGATAGTGACAGCAGTAGCTCCACTGCCTATTACTGCAACACGCTTGTTTGTGTAGTCCAGTTCTTCAGGCCAATGCTGGGGATGAATTATCTCCCCTTTGAAATTTTCCAGCCCTGGTAAATCAGGGGTATAACCCTTCGCATAGCTGTAGTAACCACTGCACATAAACAACAAACGACCTGTTACCTGCTGCACCTCACCACTGTCGCTGAGGGTGGTGACGGTCCACGTCGAGCTTGCACTGTCCCACGCAGCTGACGTTACTTTCCTGCCAAAACGGATATTTTTTTCTACGTCGTACTCTTCTACGGCCTCTCGCAGGTACTCCAGAATAGAAGGTCCGTCTGAAATCGCCTTGGCATTAGTCCAGGGTTTGAACTTGAAACCGAAGGTATGCATATCGCTATCCGAGCGAATGCCGGGGTAACGAAAAAGGTCCCAGGTACCCCCTACGGCATGTCGTGCTTCAAGAATGGTATAGCTCTTATCCGGACAGTCCCGATGTAAATAGCAGGCAGCGCTGATACCAGAAATGCCTGCACCAACGATGATGACGTCTTCAATACCAGACCTGGGTTGTTCAATAGCGTTCATAGTTAAATGGCGAATAAACGAAGGTGTGCAAGTGTAATCGAATTCCCAATGCCCGCCTACAGTGCATTTCTGTGTTGAAAAATCACATCATTCTTCTTATGAATATACGTCATTTTCAACCATACTTGAGATTAGAAGCGGGAAAAACTCCCTCTCCCTTGGGTAGAAATGCTACTGCCTGTATGGACTTGGGGCATTAAGTGCTTCTATTCTTCGAAACCGTTACCCGGACTAGCCCGGGCGACTTGTTGCTTATGGCTCAGCAGTGATCGCAATAACTGAATAATGAAGTGTCAAAACCATCCTAACGCCCCTGCGGTAGACAACTGTGCTCGCTGCGAAATACCTCTTTGTGGAATGTGTGCGAGTTTCGTGCCGGATGGTGTTTTCTGTGAGCGCTGTCTGGAGATTCACGAAACCGAAAAGGCTGTAACTGCCCGATCGCAGCGGCTGGAACAACCAGAACCTGACCCCACTCTTGCTGAATATGACGAAGACCTGCTGGAGAAAGCGAAAAGACGGGATAATAACGGCGTTATTCTGCAGGTGACTGTAATTGGAATCTGTGCCGTTATCATGGGCGTCAGATTGATATTTTTTCCCGGGTCGGATGGCAATGCTTCAGACGCAACCAGCCAGCTCTCAGCCGAAGCTCAGGCACAAATTCAACGAGTGACTGTTATGGCGGAATGCCTCGTCACACTTCAGGAAGTAGGCCAGCTTCTGGCAGAAGGTGGCAGACCTGAACCTGGCATTACTTGCCCCAATACCCTGCAGGAACTGATTGTTCGAGACACTGATGATGACATAATTGTCAGCATTCCCCAGCCAGAAGTATTCGGTTACGCCGACATCCTGGTGTCTCGACAGGATCCCAACCCACGTCTCATACCCCTACCTGACGGGCAATAAGACATCGTACTGCATAGGCGAATTTCGCCTGCTGGAAATTCATGCAATAATTTCCATAATTTCTGTTTTCACTGGCCGTTTCCAAATGTTCAAAAAGTTCTTCTTCTATCTTCTGTGCTGTTTCTCATTTCTTACTCATCAGGTGCTCGCTGCCGAATCTGCGCCAGATATCCAGGAACTGATGACAGCTGAAGAATTACGCGCTACCGGAGTGGCAGACTTATCTAATGCAGAAATCAGGGCACTGAATGCCTGGCTGCAGCGTTTTCGGGATGGAGAAATCAGCGACGCTATTGAGGAAGCTGTGGCAGAGGCGCCAGTTGCAACTGGTTCGGAAACCAGAGAAATCCGCACGGAACCAGCTGATGTTTACCCTCCTCCCAGGGAACGACTGGAAATCAACTCCCGAATCGCGGGCGAATTCAATGGCTGGGAAGGCAAGACTCGTTTCACGCTGGAGAATGGCCAGATCTGGGAGCAACGCCGGGGCCGTCGCTGGAAGGTCACTCTGCAGAGTCCCGAAGTCCGTCTTTATCAGAATTTTCTCGGGGCATGGGAGATGGAAGTTGTATCCGAGGACCGCAGCATAGGTGTTCGCCGGATCCGCTAGAACGCGGAAATACCGCGGTTTTTCAGCGCTTAAGCCTATTTTATACCCTCGCTTTCTGGCATTCTTTCCAGTCAGGACAGAAGACCGACTCACCAATGCTGAGCCAGAATCCAGCACAGGAGAACAATAATGCGCTTGCTGCTGTCACTCACACTAGTTGCCGCAACTTCACTGGCCCAGGCTCAAATAACGCCTGAAGAACTGACTGTTGAGACCATGGGAGAGCCAGGTACTAACTGGTTTATCTCCAAGACAGGCAACGGTGCCTATATTTTCGATGCTGAAAACGGTGAGATGCAGGGCTTGTTGTCCCTATCCCGCTACTCACCTGCGGTGACAGCCTATTCCCCTCGTGAAGAGTTCTATGCCGCCGAATCCTATCTGGCTCGGGGAGTTCGTGGTGAGCGCACCGACCTGGTAGCCATCTACGATTTTGAAAACCTTACTCCTATTGCCGAGATAGTTATCCCCAATCACATGGCACGTCTGCAGGTACGGCGTCACCTTGGACTCATGAATGATGGCCGGCATCTGGCCGTACTCAATATGAATCCCGGGCATTCGGTCTCCATTGTTGATGTAGAAGACCGGGTGTTTATCTACGAGATTTCTACTCCCGGTTGCGCTGTTCTCATGCCAGTTGCCGATAGCGATTTCCTGCAGGTATGCGGAGATGGCACGCTGCAACTGATTCAACTGGATCTGAGTGGCTTCGAAGAAAACCGCGTCCGCAGTGATGTGTTTTTTGATGTGATTGAAGACGCTGTATTTGATCGTGCAACGCCCAGCGAAGATGGTTGGATTCTCATCACCCATGCCGGTGTCATCTTCGAAGTAACTACCGATGACGACGACATTCTCATCGAAGACGGTTGGAGCCTGGTAGCGGAAGATGAAACAGACTGGCGACCCGGTGGTGACGAGTTTATTACTGCACATGAAGGCTATGGATTATTGTACGTGGCGATGCACCAGGGAGAGATAGATACTCATCATGTGGCTGGCGATGAGATTTGGGTGTACGACATTGAAGGTCAGAACCGCATACATCGATTAGAGCTGGACGCACCTGCTACCAGCATCATGGTGACTCAGGAAGCTGAGCCTAAATTGCTGGTATCAGACGAAGAAGGCGGAATGCACGTTTATGATGCCATTTCCTTTGTCTTCGAACGAACTATAACAGCGCCAGGTGCATCTCATTTTGAGGACTTTTAGTTAGTGATTGATTCGGCATTGCAGTTACTGATTAGCCTGCTATTTAGCTTCCTGCTATTGGCAGCATCACTGCATAAGTTTTCTGATCGCCTGCGCTTTCGGGGAATTCTTGCCGCTTATCGAATCATGCCTGTGGCATTAATAGCTGTAGCTTCCTCAGCAATACCGTTGTTAGAACTAATACTCGGACTTTCCTGGTTGAGTGGCACAGAGATTTCATTGGTAGTAATAGCCACTGCCTGCCTTCTGAGCATTTACGGAATGGCAATTGCAATCAATATAGTGCGCGGCAATGTTCATATTGATTGTGGGTGCAGCTTTGCCAGTGACGGTAAAGACGATTCCTATCAGCAGCTTTCCTGGTGGTTGGTATTCAGAAATTTTATTTTGGTGGTGCTGGCGCTTACAGCTTTAACTCCGGTTAATTCCCGCGAACTGGGAATGCTCGACTACAGCTTGCTCGGGTTGGCCTGCGTAGCAATTGTTCTGGTTTACGGCGCCTTCAATCAATTGTTGGCTAACAGGGCAATCATAGTCGGTTCGAATCATGGAGGTTCTCTCCATGGTTGAGGCCCTGATCGTGTCCAACATCGTATTGTGGATCGTCGTTATCGTGCTGGCGCTACTGGTGTTTGCACTGACCCGGCAGGTTGGCATCCTGCATGAAAGAGTTGCTCCGGCCGGAGCTTTACAACCCACCAATGGGCCCAAGGTCGGTGAGGTGAGTAAGCCGATGGAGATCACCGCACTGGATGGATCACTGGAAACAGTAGGCGGTGAATCTACTGAAGGGCTAGCGAGCTTCATTCTCTTTATTTCGCCGACATGCCCGGTTTGTAAATCCCTGGTGCCTACTGCCCAATCTCTGGTGAATTCGGAAAGCAGTCGTATGAAACTGCTATTCGCCAGCGATGGCGCAGAAACGGAAGCTGATATTCAGCAACACCGTGATTACGTGAAGGAATTAAAGATCGAAAATTATCCTTATCTGGTATCCCAGGCACTGGGTATGAGTTATCAGGTAAGCAAGTTGCCTTTTGCTCTGCTTATCGGAGCGGATGGTGTACTCAAGAGCAAGGGTCTGGTTAATACCCGCGAACATATGGAAAGCCTCATCGAGGCGATGGACAGTGGTATCAACACCGTGCAGGAGTACGTGGGCTCTATTCAAGCAGATAACGCGATGGAACAAACCTCATGAATATTGAAAGACTGGTAGATCAAACCTATTACTGGATAGATGAAAAAGCCCGAAACACTAGTCTGGCATTTGCGCGTAAACTATCCCGCCGTAGTTTTTTATCTCGACTGGGTATGTTCATCGCAGGTGCTGCATCGTTTCCATTGCTGCCGGTTTCTCGTTCATTTGCCCAGGATTCCATTCAGGAAGTCGGCGATCCACAGAGCTGCGACTATTGGCGTTATTGCGCCATGAGCGGCACGCTCTGTAGCTGCTGCGGAGGCTCCCACACGTCGTGCCCTCCGGGTGCACAACCGTCGCCTATTACCTGGGTTGGCACCTGTCGTAATCCGGTGGATGGTCGCAATTACCTCATGTCTTACAATGACTGCTGTGGCAAGGCTGTTTGCTCACGCTGTGGATGCCACAATACTGAGGGCGACAAACCGGTTTACTTCAACAGCAATAGCAACACTGTACTCTGGTGCTTTGGTACCGAAGACACAAGCTATCACTGTACTGTTTCTCTGGTACTTGGTACTGCTGACGAATAGTCGTAGAAGATAGAGTTAAATCATGGGGAAGCTCTGCGTTCTATTTATAACTCTAAGCACTGCCATGCTTGCTGCATCGGCATTTGCGGCCAGCCCCCGTACTCACTATCTGCTTTATTGTAGTGGTTGCCATCTGGTCAACGGGGAAGGTAATCATCCCAATGTTCCCACGCTACACGACGAACTGGGGCGTATGCTCTCGGTGCCAGAGATGCGAGACTATCTGGTTCAGATTCCAGGCGCTGCCCAGGCACCGGTTAATGACGAGGAACTAACCGCCGTAATTAATTGGGTGCTGGATCAATGGAATAGCGACACGCTACCCGATGACTATCAACAGTTCAGTGTTGAAGAAGTCAGCGCGGCGCGCAAACAGATACTGGCCGACCCTCTGCTGTATCGAATAACCCACTGGAAACCTTACCCCGAGTAAGATTTCTTCAGTTACAGCGTCTAATTGGAATAGAATCCAGTTAAACAGACGCTTCCCTTGTGATCAGACGCACGTAGCCTTGTGCAAGAATTTGTTAAGTTGTGGTTAATCCTTAAGGTTTAAAATTCGTATAAAGCCCTTATATTCAACCTTATGTCAGTCGCCTATAGCATAGCCAGAGCCAGTATGACGAAGATCTACAACACCTTCGTCAAGACTCCGTCTGTCCTGGATCCAGAGCTCTACTTTCCCGGTGCCAGTGATTTCACGGAAAACTGGGAAGCGTTGCGCGCAGAGGCGCTGCAATTGGTGGATACTTTGGAGAATGTACCCAAGTTCCACGAGTTAATGCCCGAGCAGTATCAACTTTCTGCCCATGGTGAAAAAGAGTGGCGAATGTTTGTGCTACGCGCCTATGGCCTGGACATCGGTGAAAATATGGGCCGGTGTCCCACATTAGCCAGATTGGTACAATCAAACGAGGCAATAAAGTCGGCCTCACTGTCTTTTCTGGCACCAGGAAAGCAGGTGCCTACTCACACTGGGCCATTTCGCGGTATCACGCGTTACTACATGGGACTGGAAGTTCCAACCGACGCAAGTGGGAACCCTGGTGTTACCCTGACTATTGACAATACCCCCTATAAGCTAGGAAATGGGGAGGCCCTGCTTTGGGATGACACTTACCCTCATAGCGTGAGTAATGACACTGATAGTTGGCGCATCGCACTGTTGTTGGATGTCTACCGCGCTAATATGCCATTGCCCTTGCGCGCTTTCACCGACTCCATCATCGGTATGGCACGCATGTCGATCAAATGGCGTAAAATCTTTCCGGAAGAATTCGCCTAGGCAGAAACCTGATCTTTCGATCTCATCCAGAGATAAGCGGGAAGCGCACAGGACAAGCCAATCGTCAGATTCAACACTACGAATGGCCAGGGTGTTGGTCCGTCTTTCTTACTGAATATATAGATCCAGAACACCACAGAACTTATCAGCACATCTGACGCAAAACCGCCTGCGGCTCCGTTCGCAAACAGTGCGCCCACAAATACAAACAGATCGACACCTTCATTCAAAAAGAAATCTACAAAGAAATAATAAGGCACTACTGCACCGGCAATGGCCAGTGCCAGGTAAGCGTTTTTCATTCTGGTCTCTCCCCGGGGTTGTTTCCCAAAATATTGCGATGAATGCTATTGTGCGGACCTGAAGCGGCAATACAATTACTTCCCAGGTAATGAAAGCTAATCGGAATTTCTTTATGAAACCAATGCAACGGATAAGAGAGCCTCTCTTGCCACTATTCCTGATCCTGTTGCTAGCTGGCTGCGCCGCCTCCCCTGAGTTATTGGCTAAAATGGAGGAGTATGATCGCACCGTGCCTGTATGTCAGTCCTCCCAGGATTGTGAGTCTAAATGGCAAGCTGCCCGGGAATGGGCTATTGAAAACGCCGATTTTCCGGTGCTGACCGAAGGAGATCTGCGCATTATGGCAAGCTCCACACTAATCGGAATGAGCGGTATCGGGGTGGTAGTTAATCGGGATGGCACCGGTGCAGGGTCTCGCATACTGGTAGATGTCGAATGCTTCAGTGCTTATGGCTGCCCGGACATCTGGGAATTGAAACTTCAGTTCAATCGAGCCGTAGCTACAGCGCAGTAATTCCAGCCTGAATCTAGGTGGGGGCTAACACCGGGAGGTCTGTAGCGAGCCGGGTCAGCACCCTGCCACAGTCTTCCGACACCTTGAATTCCAGCAAGCCATCGGCTCTGGTAAGTCCTTCGTTGATGCAGAGTATGGGTATTTTTCTCTCGGCGGCGAATTTACAGAACCGAAAGCTGGAGTACACCATCAGCGAAGTGCCCACCACCAGCATGCAGTCCGCCGCTTCCAGTTTGTCGTAGAGATAGTTTACTTTTTCCCGCCCAACCGAGCCGCCGTAAAAAACAACATTGGGTTTAAGCAAACCACTGCATAGCCTACAGCTTGGAATTTTTACCTGGGCAATGAGTTCTTCTCGAACATCAGCATCCCCATCGGGACCAAGCTCAAGCTTGAGGTTTTCCAGGTGAGGATTGTTTTGCCACAGCCAATGTTGAATGTCCTGACGGGAGGTTATGGCACCGCAGTCCATGCATACCACCTGATCCAGTCGACCATGGAGATCGATCACTTTTTTCTGTCCCGCTTTCTGATGAAGGCGATCGATATTTTGAGTGACAAGCGAAGTGACGTAACCCAGCTTCTCCAGTTCCACCAGCCCTCGATGAGCACTATTGGGATTAGCATTACCAACATTGGGCCAGCCACCAAAGCTACGTGCCCAATAGCGCTGGCGTACAGATGCTTCTTTTAAGAACTCACCATGCTGGATGGGCGTATTGGTTTTCCAGTTTCCGATTTCATCGCGGTAGGTAGGAATCCCCGAGGCGCGGCTAATGCCAGCACCGGTAATGACAAACAGACGGGGATGAGACGCTATAAAGTGCTGCAGCTGCTCGCCATCGCCAATCGGTGCCGGGTCTGATACCGAACAATCGCGTTTGATGTAGGGGGCTACTCGCATTCTGTCAGTCTCAAACTCTGTGCTTAAAATCTATATCGTGTCTGGCAGGTACGAATTTACCGGTAATGGCGGATTAATCTTTGTTTTAAATTGCTGTGCAAATATTTAGTTAACTGTACCCGGAAGTATTTCAAATCTGGGATCAAACGTTACCAATATAGAAGCAAACTGTAACAATACAGCCGGATCACCGGTGACTTCGCCCGCCCCACTCTGTAGCAATCCAGGCAAGGTAGCCTGGCCCATGATTACACGGTCCAGATCTGTGCGGTTGATGCTGATTGTAGCGTCAGCTTCTTCCGCGCTATAGCCTTCGATATTGCTCAACGTGCCACCACTTAACTCAATTACAAACTCCTGTCCCGTGTCCGGCGTTGTGAAATTGAGAATGAAACTTGAGCCATCGGCAGCTTCGCTATCGATTCGGGTGGCAACAGCATCCCACCATTGGGATGTAGTCATGGCTCTGGCCAGGCTTGGACTGGTCCCTCTGGGGGCTGCTATATCAGGCGCACCGTTACGTAACTCCTGTGCGGCTGACAAGAACACGTTTCTCATACTCGCACTTTCATATTGATAACCCAGCTGTTCAAACGTGGCGGCTAACTGATCTTTCGCGTCAGTATTTTCGGGTTCGGCGTAGACCAGCTTGTTAAGTATCTCCATGGCCAGACGATAGTCACCGGCATCATACAAATCACTGGCACGAGTGAGTATGGCTTCAGAGCCACCCATCATTTCGACGTATAAGGGAGCTGAATCTGACGGAGAGAGCGGCGCCAGTGTTGCTGGATTGCCATCCCAGTAGCCCAGATAACGATTGAGCACTGCGCGGGAATTGTGGAACTCTGAGCCATGGTACTGACGAACAGACCACTGCTGTTGCAGGCTTTCCGGGACTTTGTATTCGTTGTGAATTTCGTTGATGGTGACACCCTGATTCGCCAGGTTTAGTACCTGGTTATTGAGATTGGCGTAGGCATCTCGTTGTGCGCGCATCACCTGTTGAATACGATCATTGCCCCAACGTGGCCAGTTGTGGGAGGACACCAGAACTTCTGCTTCCCGGCCGAATCGATAAAGCGCCTCATTGATCTGCTTGGACCAGGCCAAGGCATCACGAACCAGTGCTCCTCGCAGAGTGTAGATGTTGTGAATGGTAGCTGTGATATTTTCCGCAGCCCAGAAAACTTTGTGTTCCGGGAACCATGTGTTCATTTCAGCAGGAGCTTCGGTGCCAGGTGTATTTTGAAATACCATGCGTACACCATCGATCACATGTTCTTCGTATTCTTCGGTAACGACAAGCGTAGGTGCTATTAATCCTGTTGATCCGGCAGCGAGACCTTTGCCAATAGCTGAGTCAACCTGACCGAAGGGACTGGACGGCATTACACGTCCGTATTGAAATCCTGCCCGGCGAGACATGGCATTTCCGGCGTACACGTTTTCCGCAATGGCCTCTTCCATAAAACCAGCAGGCGCAATGATCTCAACTTCTCCCCGATTGACTTCTTCTTCACTGACGACGCCGAGTACGCCGCCGAAGTGGTCCACGTGGGAATGGGAATAGACCACGGCATGCACCGGATACTCACCGAGATGTTCAGTAGCCAGGGCAAAGGCAGCGGCGGCGGTTTCGCTGGTCAGCAAGGTGTCAAAGATAATCCAGCCAGTATCACCTTTAACCAGGGTCATGTTAGCCAGATCGAATCCCCGTAGTTGATAAATGAAATTAGGCACCACTTCGAACAAACCGAAGTTCAGGTTGAGGGTTGCCTGGCGCTGAAGAGAGGGATGGATGCTGTCCCATTCTTCGCCGGTGCGCAGAAAGTCGTAGCGGTTGAGATCCCACACCACGTTGCCGCTCGCTCCCAGAATCTGACGTGAATCCGGTTCAGCGATGAACCCACGGCGTGCTTCTTCAAAATCCCGCTCATCCTCAAAGGGCAGCGAGTCTCGCAACTCTGCCTGCAGGGCGGAGGTGGCGGCGCTGGCATCGTTACCCCTGCTGTTGAAATGCTCCTGAGCGATGGAATTCAGACCAGTCAGGCTGATGTAGCCGGTAATGCCAAGAAGCAGGAATTTGCGAATTGAACCGCGAGAGATCGATAACATGTTGGAAGTCCTACACTTTTTCGGAATAACTCTGTTGGGTGTCCTTTGATTTTTCCTTTGATTCTTCTTCGATTCCATTGGGTGTCCCGAGAATCTGAAGCTTCCCCAACTGCTGCGAAGGATTATAACCAAGCTACCGAACATTTAAGTCAACTCAACTCCGGCTGTGGTGAAATTCACCACTTATTTGGCTCAGCCTGGCTTCGCGAGCATTGGCTAAAACCTAAGTTTTTGAATTAATTACATATTTTTTCTGGCATGGAATTCGCTTTCTCACTCCCACAAGTTTCAGTCGCAGTTAAGCAAACCAGCGGTAACCTATCGGCCGAAACCGCGTCTAAATGAAACATTCGAAAAAAAACTGACAAATTGAAGGAAGCGCAAACGTGATCAAGCTAAACAATTTGAGCAAGGTATATCGAACGGCTTACATGGAAACGACGGCTCTCAACGATATCAATATCCACATTGGTAAAGGTGAGTTCGTTGCGGTGATGGGACCATCGGGTTGTGGTAAGTCCACCCTGCTGAACGTAGTTGGAATGATCGATAGTCCCAGTGACGGCGAGTACTACTTTGATGGGACGGAAGTAGGTCATTGTTCTGAAAATGAGTTGGTGGATGTTCGTAAGAAAAATATTGGATTCATCTTTCAGAACTTCAACTTGATCGATGATCTCACGGTCTCGGAAAACGTCGACTTGCCTCTGCTCTATCTGGGTATTGGCAAGAAGGAACGCAAGGAGCGAGTGGCAGAAGCACTGGAGCTGGTGGGACTGGAGGCCAGAGCCAAACACAAGCCACAGGAGCTGTCTGGTGGTCAACAGCAAAGAGTTGCCGTAGCGCGTTCTATAGTCGGCGATCCAAAATTGATTCTCGCTGACGAACCAACCGGAAACCTGGATACCAAAAACGGCGATGAAGTAATGGCGATGTTGGATCGCCTTAAACAAAAAGGTGTGACCATCCTTATGGTGACCCACTCACCGGAACATGGGGAACGAGCCGATCGCATCATTCACATGTTGGATGGTGAAGTCGTGACCGGAGGAAACGGAGCTGACCTGGCAGTTGTCGCTGACCCGGTTAAAACTGAAGCTACTGCCTGATCAGGGAGCCATTCAATGATTTCTCATTACACCAAGATGGCGCTGAAGGCATTGATGCGATTCAAGCTGCATTCGACAATCAGTTTGCTCAGCCTTGTGATCGGCTTTACCTGTTTTATATCCGCCGTACTGCTATCCAACTACTCTGATAGTTTCGACAAAGGTTTTCCCAACTCTGATCGAATTTATAATCTTATGACGCGATCGATTGGCGGTGGACCGCTACCGGACCGCTTTCCAATCGTAAACCAGCCTGCCGCACGTTACCTTCGTGCTGCGTTTCCTGAAATTCCAAACATAGTGCGCACCAGTAGTGGGTTCCCACAGGCTGTGTCCTATGACGGGCAGTCCTACACTTTGGACACCAAATTCGTGGAAGACCGCTTCTTCGATATTTTTCCATTGGAAACTATCTACGGATTGGAAACTGGCCAGGATCTTCCTCCCAATTCCGCCATGCTCACCGAAGAAGGTGCGATGATGATTTTTGGCCGAACCGATGTTATCGGTGAGCGATTCATCGTCGAGAACGAATACGACGTGGTGGTGGCTGGTGTTGCGCACAAGCCTGATTTTCCATCCCATCTGTCGGCGGGTGTAGCTTTCTTCCAGACTGATCTGTTCATACCCATGGACTTGCAAGACCAATCAGTGCGAGCGTCGATCATCGCCAATGGTGGTGACCCCGATGAAGATCGCTGGGGTAACCAGTCCGATTTCGTCCACCTGGAAATTCCTGAAGACCTGCCTTTTAATCTTGATGAGTTCAATCAACGGCTGGACGAATTCGTAAAGAGCACACTCCCCGAAGAAAGAGTCGCAATTCAAACCTATGAGTTGCTACCGATTAATGAGCTTGTGCCTACTCAAATGGCTTTTGTTACCGGTGGCTTTGATTTACCTAATATTCTTATCGCTGCCGGGGCGCTGGTACTACTCATTGGCTGTCTGAATTACTCCAACCTTGTTATTGCCCAGCTTTCCTTGCGTAGCCAGGAGATTGGCGTACAGAAGATTCTTGGCGCCAAGCGTTCTTCGCTGCTTGTACAGTATTGCTACGAAACATTACTGCTACTGATGATTGCACTGGTGATCACACTTGCTCTCCTGACCTTCGGGCTATCCAGTTTGCAGGCAACAGGAGTCGCAGGTGTGACCCCGCTGATGCTGTTCGATGTCAGCCTGTGGGGAACGCTACTGGTGATGATTGCGATTATCGTCACCATAGCTGGCGGATATCCTGCTTTACGAACTGCACTGGTACCGCTTGTGAGTATGATGCGACCAAAAGGCTCCAGCGGATATTCATCCAGGATGCGTAATCTGATGGTCGGCGTTCAGTTCTTTATTTCCGGCACATTGATGATTCTGGCCACAGTCATGTTCATGCAGAACAACGCTATGACTCAGCAACTCGATGGCTCAATTCTTGATCCCAAAATTGCTATTAATGTGCCAGCTGACACCTTTTCGGTAGAACCGGACCTGCTCATTGAGCAACTTAAACGGGATCCATCAATTATGTCTGTGACACAAGTTGATGTTTTACCCTGGTCTATTAGTAACTCTACATCCAGTTTCAGACGGGGTCGGGATATCAACTCTCAGGAAGCGGAGCTGGCTCGTCATTCAGTGGGATATGAATATTCGGCGACTATGAACCAGCCACTACTTGGGGGCAGAGATTTCTCGCGAGATCGGAACAGTGACCTGTTACCTAATTCCGGAGAACTGAATTCAGCAAGTGGTCCTTTCAATGTCATTATCGATGATCTCGCGGCCAGGTCACTTGGCTGGGAAAACGCAACCGAGGCTATCGGCCAGTCCTTCTTCCGGGAATACGACGCCAATACAAATCGCGACTCCATTCTTGTGGAACTAATTGTTATAGGTGCCATGAGTGAGAAGAAGTATGAATTCATTAACTTCTCGGCTTTCGGTGTTCAGGGCGAAATTTACATGTTGCAACCTCAGAATGCCGAGTATCTGATTATCAAGGTCGATCGTGATCTTATGAATCAGGGCATTCAGCACATCGATAACACATGGTCGCAACTCATGCCGGAAATTCCCTTGAAGCGAGAGTATGTTGACGACATTTTTTATCAGACTTACGGGATGTTCCTCGGCATCAGTGCTTCCATAGGCATACTGTCCCTGTTCGGATTTTTTGTGGCCAGTATCGGTCTGCTGGGTAATGCCACGTTTATTACCAATATTCGGCAGCGTGAGGTTGGCATTCGTAAAGTGATGGGCGCCAGTTCAGGAACACTATTAAGAATGTTGTTGTTGGATTTTGCCAAACCAATCCTGATAGCCAATGCCCTGGCATGGCCGCTGGGTTTCTATATTGGTCAGGGCTACACGACTTTATTCGCAGCACAGATAAATATTAACTTCCTGCCGTTTCTTGTGAGTCTCGGGTTGTCGGCAGCGATTGCATTCGCAGCCGTGTTTTCACAGAGCCTGAAAAGCGCGCGAGTCAGACCGGCGATGGTGCTGCGCTACGAGTAATTCTTTGTTGTCACTCCTGCATCAGGGACGCTTCGGCGTCCCTTTTTTTGTCTGCGATTTCCGACCTGCTTAACCGTAGGACTGGGAACCATCAGAGTTTCGGGTTCCACCGACCAGACGATTGAGGATGTGCTGGAACTCTTCCTGGCTGATATCAATTTTCTCAACAACCCGGCCGTAGAGGGTGAAGGTGGGTACCGAGCGATCGCCAAACTCCTTCTGGGTTTCGTGCAGACAGTAGAGGATGATGCGCTCTTTTTTGGTGAGACCGTCCCGGGCATCGGGTATGTATTCGTAGGGATCGTGCTCTTTCATAGTCCTTCCAAATCTGCTGAAAGTGCCAGTTTACAGGGCCTGGGGGCGTATTAGTGTATCGGCCATTTAAATGGGTGTCCTTTAATACTTCCTTCAATATTCCTGCGATTCTGGTCTGATTTTAAATGGGTGTCCTTCTAATATTGTCAGATATACGTTCGCTTTTTCCGATCATTCCTATCGTTATTAATCGTTTTACTGATTAATGGCGGCTCCTTATTGTAAGACCATCTGCTCGAAATTCGCGCTTCGCGATAGCAGCGTGGTTGCTAATTCTACTGATCATTCACGGTGAATAGACGTTGATTCATCGGTTCTCAATCTCAAGGAGTTACACATGTTAAAGAAAACTCTTCCCCTGGTTACCGCTGTGGTGGTGACGCTGGTTCCCCTCAGCGCAGCGCACGCACAGGGTGACGCTCGTTCCAATAGTTTCTGGTGGCCGGAACAGGTAAATCTCACGCCACTACGTCAGCATGCACAGGAATCAAACCCCTATGGTGCTGACTTCGATTACGCGGAAGCGTTTGAAGCACTGGATCTCGACACCATCAAGGCCGAGATCTCCGACATCATGACAACATCCCAGGACTGGTGGCCGGCGGACTATGGCCATTACGGTCCTTTCTTTATCCGCATGGCCTGGCACAGTGCCGGTACCTATCGTGAAGCCGATGGCCGCGGTGGTGCCGGCGGCGGACAGCAACGTTTCGAACCCCTGAACAGCTGGCCTGACAACGCCAATCTCGATAAGGCACGCCGACTGCTCTGGCCTATCAAACAAAAGTATGGCCGGGCTATTTCCTGGGCAGACCTCATGGTTCTGGCGGGCAATGTGGCTCTTGAATCCATGGGTTTTGAAACATTCGGTTTCGCCGGTGGTCGTCAGGACGACTGGGAGGCGGATCTCGTTTACTGGGGGCCGGAAGGTGAATGGCTCGCCGACGAACGTCACGGTGGCGGTGAACTGGAACAACCATTGGCCGCCGTGCAAATGGGTCTGATCTATGTGAATCCGGAAGGCCCGGGTGGTAATCCTGATCCGCTATTGGCGGCACAGGACATTCGGGAAACCTTTGGTCGCATGGCCATGAATGATGAAGAAACCGCTGCCCTGATTGCCGGTGGTCATACCTTCGGCAAGGCACATGGTGCACGACCTGCTGATAACTGTGTTGGCCCAGAGCCCGCTGGCAATTCCATTGAACGTCAGGGCTTTGGTTGGGATAACCAGTGTGGCGAAGGCAAAGGTGTGGACACCATCACCAGTGGTCTCGAAGGCGCCTGGACAGTTAGTCCCGCACAATGGACCAATAACTTTCTGCAGAATCTTTATGGCTATGAATGGGAATTAACCCGCAGCCCTGCTGGTGCCCAGCAATGGCAGCCTGCCGGTGGCGCCGGTGCCAACCTGGTACCTGATGCTCACGATCCTTCTGTGCGTCATGCACCAATGATGCTGACTACTGACCTGGCACTCCGTGAAGATCCGGCTTATCGGGAGATCACAAGTCGTTGGTTAGAAAATCCTGAGCAGTTCGAAGACGCCTTTGCTCGCGCCTGGTTCAAACTGACTCATCGCGACATGGGCCCACGGGCGCGTTACGTGGGTAGCGATGTGCCGGAAGAAGTTCTGTTCTGGCAAGATCCGATTCCTGCAGTCGATCACAACCTGGTTAACAACCGTGACATTCGTAACCTTAAATCAGACATTCTCGATTCAGGCCTAAGTGTTTCTGAATTGGTGAGAACTGCCTGGGCATCAGCCTCTTCTTTCCGTGGCAGTGATATGCGCGGTGGCGCCAACGGTGCCAGAGTTCGATTGGCACCGCAGACAGATTGGGAAGCGAATAACCCTGCAGAACTGAGCCGAGTGCTTGGCGTGCTGGAAGGTATTCAACAGGACTTCAATGATTCGGCGCGAGGCAATAAGCGCGTATCCCTGGCCGATGTAATCGTACTGGCTGGTGCTGCTGCCATCGAAGCGGCCGCCGATGAAGCGGGCTACGATGTAGAAGTACCCTTCGCAGCCGGTCGTATGGATGCGTCGCAGGATCAGACCGATGCTCGTTCCTTCTCTGTACTGGAACCAAAGGCAGATGGTTTCCGTAACTACTTCTCCAGCGATAGCCGTTTGTCTCCAACCACAGCATTGATCGACAAGGCGAATCAGCTCACCCTGACCGTGCCTGAGATGACTGCCCTGGTAGGTGGATTACGCGTGCTGGATGCCAATGCTAACGGTGCCGATCATGGCGTCTTTACCGATCAGCCAGGCGTATTAAGCAATGACTACTTCGTTAACCTGCTGGATATGTCGACCGAGTGGGTACAGTCCAACTCTACTGCTGGTGTTTACGAGGGTCGTGATCGCAACAGTGGTGCACTGAAGTACACAGCAACTCCGGTAGATCTGGTCTTCGGTTCCCAATCAGAACTGCGATCCATCGCTGAAGTCTATGCGGCAAACGGTGGTGAAGAGCAATTGATCAATGACTTCATCGCGGCCTGGACCAAAGTTATGACTCTGGATCGCTTCGATCTCGATTCATAAACTAACGTTCACTCTCCAGTGAAAGATGAACGGCGGTATGCACTTCTAAAATTAAAGAGTGCAACCGCCGTTTTTTCATGCAAGTGAAATCAGATCAGGGGTTTACTATAAGCCCGCATACCACACCGCGTTATCATAATCTTCCCACCATCCCCCTCTGCCATCGCCGGTAGCAGCAAGGCTGCTGACTACCTCAACCCGTTCCACAAACTTGGCGTGCTTATAGCCAATCTGAGTTTCTATGCGCAATCTAAGGGGAGCGCCATTTTTCTGTGGCAGCGCTTCGCCATTGAGATCATAGGCCAGGATTGTCTGGGGATGAGTCGCTGCCAGCAGATCAATGCTTTCATAGTAGGGCTTATCGTTAAACTGTGTATCCATGCAATGGAACACTACATAACGGGCACTGTCCTGCAGTCCCGCTCTGGATAACAACAGGGAAAGGGAAACACCCTCCCATTCGCCAATGGCACTCCATCCTTCATCACAGGTATGCATGGTGATCTGGGATTGTGCGGGCAATCCTCGCAGCTGGGCCAGGGAATAGTCCTGAGGATTTTCCACCAGGCCATCAACCCGTAATCGATAGTCTGCAAAGCCAGCCTCCCGCATTAACTGATAGCGCTCATCCCGTGGCGAGGTGACACCACTGGTCGGAAAATCCAGCACCACATCGTTGCGGGAAAACTCCCGGACCCTGGGCTGACCGGAGATCATCAGATCATGGAGGCTATAGTTAAGTGCATCGCTGATGTTGTGAATGCTTTTAATTGGAACCGGATAGCGATTCACTGCCAGTCCGACTCCAAGACCTACTCCTCCAAGAAGCATGCCGTTCACAATCTGTCGCCTGGTAAGCTTCTTGTTCATTGTTAAGCTTCCTCACCCAACTTGAAACGGCCGGTAATCATGCTGCGAAAGTGATTCACAAATCCCGCAATGAACACCTGTATTACATGGACTAGTACAAACAACATCAGCAGCGACATAAAAATAAAATGCAGGGTGCGGGCGGACTGTCTGCCACCAAATAGATCGAACAGAAACGGCCAGGCAGTTGTCACACTATTGGACATGGTCAGCCCCGTAAGAATGATCAAAGGAATCAGTACAAACATCACGGTCAGATAAGTCAGCTTCTGCAGAATATTGTAGTTTTTTGCTGCTTCCCCTTTCGCTCGCCGAAACCTGAGATGATTGAGAATGTCTTGACCGATGTGTCGGGGCGTAAGCTCGTGAGCGCGCGGCAACCAGACCTCCTTAAGCCTGCCACTCTCTATCAGGTGATAGAGGTAATAAAGCCAGGCAAGAACAAATGCCCAGGCCGCCGTAAAATGAAGTGCCCGGTTTTCGCCAAAGGCAAAACCCTCCGGGTAGCCAAAAATCCGAATATAGGGTTGCCGGTTGATGCGACCCATCAAGCCAGTGACATCCGTGGAAAAACTACCGATCCGCAACTCGATGCCCGGCGGATCTGTCGTGGTATCACCAACCAGTTCGGCAACCGCTGGCGCACCGAAATAGCCAACGTCACCCCAGTAGAGTCGCGGGTGAATATTGAAGACCATCATCCCACTCCACAGCAGGAAGAAAACGGAGATGGCGGCTACCCAGTGCAGAACCCGGGTAGCCAGGGGAAAACGAATATACTCGCTGCTTTGTTTTTCCATGTTGTTCTCAGGCAGCGTGTCGGTCATGGATTAATTTGCGAGCTAGTCGTCGATTCCCAACTCCGCTCTGACCTCGACCACGCGTTCGCCGCGCAAAGCGCCAACCATAGAGTAGTTGCCCTCATGGCAGGAATACTCATAGATGTGGCCACCTTCATCCAGGGTGAAGGAAAGCTCCCCCCGCCAGGGTTCGGTGTAATAGGTAGGGTCGTCCACCGTGTACTCATAAAACAGTTCATCGTGAGCAACCCGGGTAAAGCGTTCCGTCACTGTAGCGTCGGCGCTGATTAACATGGGGCGATCGATGGTTGCTCTGTCTGGAATGTCACCGCGGAAATGGGTAGTGGTTGCCACCAGTGTATCCCCTTCCCAGTGACCCACGGAATGACCTTCCAAAGAACGGATCGCATCGGGCTTCTTCTGTCCATCGAGATGAATCACCCGGGCCAGTCCCATATCTTCACTGATGATCGCTACCTGGTTCGGCAATTGTACGAAAGCGTGGAACAGTTGGTACATAAACGCACGCATGGGTGGGGAACCCCAGCTTTCGATGCAACGCTCAACACCGGGTCGTTCTTCAGGGTGATCGAATCCATGATCCGCTTTGAAATAATGATGACTCGCGGCTTCCAGTCCATGCTCATTAAAAGGCATACGACCATCTTCCGGGTAAACCACAACCGAAGATCGATACTCTCCTTTCACCTTGAACAGGGTCGGTGGCCCAAAGCGCTCGATGTCGGGATCGGTATTTTCCGGGGACCCCGCCCGCACAGCCTGGGCAAATCCGGCAGCTTGTTCCGGTGGCAATACGAGAGGCAAACCGGGTGGTCGTTCCAACATGGTATGAGTCACGGTAGTCCACACACCTTCAAAGTCAGGCTGATCGTGAACGGTGCGGGGAACGCTATAAGTCTGTTCTGATTGGGCGTTCTCCTGTGCAAGCGACAGCTGAGAACACAACAATCCAGCAACCAGGATAGGCAAAGCACGGGAATACATTTCATTCTCCAATTAGTTAAGCCAACTAACGCGTATTCCTATACTGCCCCAATGATCCGGTGATTAACAGACTTTCAGGCCGTATCACCCGTCAGAAGGTAGTGGAAGCTGCGCCAATATCGGAATAGACAACACAGGGATCTTCACCCGCTTCCAGCCTGGCGATCCAGCCTTCCATCAGTTCACGACGCGCCGCCCGGCGTTCAGGTCGACTACTTGGTTCGACCACTGCCTGGCGGGCCACATCGATCATGGATTCAGCACCCATTCTGCAGGCACGAGCTTCCTCCGACTCCGCAATGGCGGGCGATGACTCTTCAGAGGAGCAGGCAATGAGTGAGGCCGCAATGCATAGCGAGAATAAAAAACTAAATGGCGTTCTGATCATCAGGTTTGCTCACTCGTTCAGGCAACAAGCCCGGTGATAAACAGTGCAAGTACCGAGATCATGGATACACCGAAACAGACAGACCTTGGTATCTTGAGATTGAAATAGTAGCAGCCGGCATAGGCAACCCGACCCAGCACATAACCCCAGGAAAAGTAGCCCACATAAGTTGCATTCGCGCCGGAAAAGATAGCCAGCAGGACCACGACTATGTAGATCGCGATGGTCTCGTTCATGTTGCCCGCTGTGCGCGTCGCGCGAAACAGAAAATTATCATGGTCTGCATCCACCGGTGCCCCCGGCACATGTTTCGCTCTGATTGATGTCACATCCACTACTACTACCTGAACCAGCATCAGGCCAACCAGAACCGCCCAGGAATACAGAGTTGTCTCATATGTTTGTG
This sequence comes from uncultured Pseudohongiella sp., assembly GCA_965227685.1. Lineage (GTDB taxonomy): Bacteria > Pseudomonadota > Gammaproteobacteria > Pseudomonadales > Pseudohongiellaceae > UBA9145. The sequence continues at coordinate 3,001,934 of CBDDGA010000002.1, forward strand.
CAATCAGTTCCATCGAATCCTACCTCTTTGCTATTTGCGGACTACCAAAAAAACGCCAAGTGCCATTAACAACAGTCCCGCTGCCCGTTGTAGTGTCAGTGAATTCTGGGGAGAACCCAACAAGCCAAACTGATCGATAGCAGTCATGGAAATCAACTGCCCGAGCAATACAAATGACACTGCATTTCCTATCCCATACCTGGGTGCAACCCAGGTAATAGTAAGAATATAGAACACCACGAAAAATCCACCGAAGTAAAAATAGAACGGTGTATCTTTTGCAATCAGCGTTCTGGGCAAGCCTTCAACGCTTAGCATGTAAGTAAGTGCCAAACTCATGGCGACGAAAAACAGGATCGATGCAGCCAGTGACGGACTCTGCAATCTGCTGCCCAGGCCCGCATTAAGCGCAGCCATCGTTGGTATACCCATGCCTGCCAGAAGCATAAGTGTCGCGTAAACTGTCGTGTTTTGGGGAAGGCTTTCCATAGGTACCTCTTACTGCGAAATGAGCCAGTGCTCTGTGGCTTGCAATTCAGACTGCGTTAATCACTCTATAAACCAACAGTACCCACAACGCCGTTAATGCAATCCAGCTTGAAAAATAGGAATAGACACGGGGCATGAGTTTGTTAGCACCGGTATGGATAATGGTGTGAATAGTTCGTAGCGAAACATAGATCCACGCGAGAACCAGAAAGGCTGTTCCTGTTACCCCCGTTGCCAGGGCTGCGAGACAAACCGTATAAAACAATACCGGTGCTTCATAGAGGTTAACGAAATGTCGGGCGAGCTTCGCTGATTCATCCGGTTCACTGCCTTCCTGATAGGTCCTGAAGAAACCCACCTGGATCTCGCCTTCCTCTACCAGTCTTGAGCGTGCCCGAAAGAGTCGGAACAGAGTCGAGAGCGTCAATAAAAACATGACGAACATCGGATAGATTAATCGATGATCTTCCATACTTTCCCCCAGATCATTGAAAGTTCATTTTGAGCAGACAGAGACTATCCAGCAGAGAATTGCACCAGGTCCCAGAGATTGCCGTACAGATCCTTAAACACAGCAACCGTACCGTAGTCGAATTCCTGAGGTTCCCTCACGAACTCCACTCCTTTGTCGTTGTAGTTTTTGAAGTCTCGCCAGAAGTCGTCGGTACTCAGAAACATGCCAACCCGGCCCCCGGTTTGGGAGCCGATTCGTTGACTTTGTTCATCGGTAGAGGCTCTGGCCAGCACAACGCTGGCACCGGTAGAGTTCTTCGGTTTTACCACAACCCAGCGCTTGTCCTGCTCGGGCACGTATCGGTCTTCTACCAGTTCGAAGCCAAGAGTTTCAATAAAGAACAGCAAAGCCTCATCATAATCCCGAACTACCAGGGAAAAGTGCGCTATTTCCTGATGCATGGTTTTGCTTGGCTTTCTTGTTTCCTTACCACCTAAACTACCTTTCTTACTTCCTTATCCCCGTTCCGTCTGAACCAGGAAATCTACTATATCCAACATCTGCTGATAGCTACCGGCTGCCGTGGTAACTACATACTTGCCATTTACATAGATCATTGGTGTTGAGGCAGGACCATAGCTATCGATCTGGGTTCGTGCCTGTCGCACCATGGTGCGAACGGAAAATGAATTAAATACGCGATCGAAATCGGCCTGAGAGATACCACAGGATTCAAAGAATTCGCGAATCACCACTTCATTGTGCAGGCGGTTTCTATTCTGGTGGAACTCTTCAAAGAAACGATCGTGCACGGCATCCAGAGCATCAAGAGACTGGGCGGTAAAGAAAGCCTTGGCGTGGATTTCCGTGATGGGATCCCAGACGACAGGCAAGCGCTTGTGGTCTACATCGGTGGGCTGGGATTGTTCCCAACTGGAGATATGGGGTTCAAACAAATAGCAACTGGGGCAGCCATACCAGAACAACTCAATAACTTCGATCCTTGAACTGTCTTCGGTTCTCACTGGTGTATCAAGCACCTGGTAGTGAGTTCCAGCGATATACCTTTCAACCTGGGCCTGAGCGGCGAAGGAAATTCCCAATAGGACTAAGGTTAAACCTGCGAGTCTTAGTAGCTTCATTACTTGATCCTTTTCCTGGTTATGTAGTCGGTTAAAGCGATGCGGGGCGATGAAATTCGATTACGTTGTCATCAGGGTCTCTGATGAAAATGAAAGATGCCCCTTCCGGTGTAGTGATTGGTCCTTCGGTAATCCTGTGCCCCAACTCCTCCAGCTGAGTCTGAACTTGTGCCAGATCATGCACTTCCAATGCGATATGAGTGTACCCGGTATGTTTGTCGGGCACATCCATCAATTGGTTTAACTTCTCCGTGTCATTGGAATTGAGTATGAAATTTATATTCACGCCAGATGGGTGTTCCATGATGGCCACTGGTTCCGGGCCGACTGGGCCCACCAGAAATTCAAATCCCAGGCTCTCATAAAACGTTCTGGTGGTAACCAGATCGGTAACTCGTACGCCGACATGATTAATGCGCTTGATATCAATCATCAGACTTTAACTCTCTAATCATCTTGTTTTATAGGTATCTATAAATACAGCAGTCGAACCAACTATTGAATTGTCGCTCGGCAAAGCAAGGTATTGTCTGTTTCCAGATCGTTCGACCAGATCAACTCGGCATCACTGCGCCAATCGATTCCGTCATAGCCACCTTTCGGATCTATCGCTAATGCACTATGGGCAATGGCGTCAGGCCAGGCTGAGTCATCGAAGTCTGGTGATTTCCAGCCAGCTGGCTCCGGTACCGATCTAAAATCGCAAACGCCTTCACCTGCAACCGGGTTCGTTGAGTCCTCACAGGATTTATCCAGCGGCGCCTCATGAATCACCAGGCACTTCCATTCCGTACTGGAATAGCCAATCAGTTCGTTGCTTGCGGTGTCGATGAGTTGAGCAATGAATCCACCATCCCCCATCTGCTGATTGCGGGCGCCAATGTATTCGAGGCCGGTGTCGTTTTCCTTGAAATCCTTGAGTACAAAATTCAGTTGCAGAGGAAGGTCGGCATTGAAAGTAAATGACTCTGCATTAAACGATCGTTCCGTTGTAATGGACACCGAGTCTTCGAGAATCAACTGGTCACCGGCGTATAAAGCGAACCAGTTATCGGTCCACACATCGGCCTGGATGGAAACTGATCCTGAGGATTCAACGGTAGTCTGATTTACATCTGAGCCTGAACCAGGCCCGCAGCCAGCAAGCAGTATCAAGGGTGCCAGTAATGCATGTCGCATAGTGGAATTACTCCTGTGCTGCAAGAACGAGATTACTACTTTCTTTGATTTACTTTCTTCTTACTTCTATTTACTTCTTTATTTCCTGCAGAGGGTTTTACGTTGACTTGCGACCTGAGTCAATTACGTAGCCAACAGACACACCCAGTCCGGTGCCCAGTGTCAGGCCCAGAGCTAACATACCCAGGGGTAATCCGATGGTAATACCAAGTCCGGCTCCCATGCTCAGTCCAAGCGCTGTATATTGATAAGAGAATTCTTCTTCGAAGAAGTCGGGTTTTCTTTTGATTCTTACCTGTCTCATAACAACACTCGCTGATCTTTAGTTGTTTGAATTGGTACGCAAACCCAATAGTACAGCAGTCACTATCAAGCCTATGCCAGACACGCGCTCGATCCAGTTCTTGTAGTGTCCGCTGATTTTCTGAGCGATCCAGCTTGCACCTTTTCCGTAACTGGCGAGGAACAGTCCGTCCACAATAATGTAAGTGGTACCCAGTACCAGAATCTGAGCAAACACAGGTTGCGCGGAATTGATGAACTGAGGGAATAGCGCCGCAAAGAATACAACGGCTTTCGGGTTCGCCGCCGAGGTAATGAATCCTCGTAGCCACAGGTTCTTCAGGCTGGCTCTGGGAGCGTTCGCCGGCACATTCTGATTATTGAATGATGCGTAGATCGTTTTCACACCTATCCAGACCAGATAGGCGACACCCAACCATTTAACGACTGCAAAGCCATAGCGGGAAGACATGATGATTGCCGCCAGGCCAAATCCCGCCAGCAATATCTGAATAGCATTGGCCGTAAGATCTCCCGCTGCCGTGGCCAGCGATCGCTGAAAGCCATTGCTCATACTCACTGAGATCATCAGGAGGTGGCTGGGGCCAGGCGTGCTCATAAAGAGCAGGATAGTACCAACGTAGAGTAACCAAACTTCAAATGTCATGACTTCTCCCTGTAGCTGCCGAATCGGCTAAGCGTAAATAACAGGCGCCTATAGTATTCAATTACCCTGATGGCTGTTAAGGGTTTTCGTTGCCTTTCGATCTGTGGTGCGTAGCGCCAGCTCCCCCGCCGCCCAACAGCATCATGACTCCAAACAGGTAGCCAAGGTCATACCAGAATCCTGAATTTGGATAGGCGTAGATCCGGTAGTCTGTAAACAGGCTGCCGATCAGGCTGAACATGATGGTAAAACCATGAAAGATCCCCAACAGGAACCCGGGCACTTGATTAGTGGGATCGGCGGGCTGAGTGGCGCAGGCGCCGAGCAAGAGGCTGACGGCAGCTAGAAAAGAAAGTGTACGCAGCTGTCTTTTGTAAAGTGAGGCCATAGAAAGCGGGGCCATAGAAAGTGAAGCCATAGATAGTCCTCGCAGCGAGTTAGTTATCTGCTTCATCCAACCGCGGGTCAGCCGCATGGGAATGCAGTGTCGGACCAGGGGTCACATAATACTCTTTGGATTTTTCGATGATGTTTTGTCTGTGCCAGCAGCCTTTTGGCACCACGAGAAATGTACCGGCTGTCAGAGTGAATACTTCACCGTCTCCCGATCCTTCAGGCAGAACTTCAACGTCAATTTTTCCTTCAATGACGTGCAAGAGCTCATCACATTCAGGATGCATCTCCCAGGGAGATGGACCACCAGGGTTCGACCAGAAGGCGCCGGAGTGACCGGCATCGAATTTTGCCAGCTGGAGAAATTCCATTTCGTTGGAGCTGTCGAGGAGCGTTGAAGGATTAATCACTTCGGTGGTCATTCATTTATACCTCTGTTGTCCCGCTGCCCAGGTTTTTCCAGTGTCTAATCAGTTTTTATAGATTTTGGTATTGCGCTCTTACTGAAACTTCCTTATTTAATCTAGGGCCTGCGCATACTGGAGCTAAAGCACGGATTAACTTTTGGCCGGATGCCGATACACATGCCAGATGCCACCGCGAAATGGCATCTCTTTTTCAAACGTCGCGCCAACTGCAATGGCTAATCTGATGGAGGCTTCGTTATCTTTGCAAATAAAACTAATTAACGAAAGATCAGGTAAATATTCGAGGCCGACTTTCTGAACAGCCCTCGCTGCCTCGCTTGCAAAACCTTTTCCCCAATAGGCAGGTGCCAGAGCCCATTTGATTTCAGGACTCGGCCAGTCATTGGGATACCAGAAGCCTGCGACCCCGATTACCGTACCGCTGGATTTTTCTTCAAGGGCGTAAGGGCCATAGCCCCGCAACTGCCAGTGTCCAATCATGCCGGACAGAGTACGCCAGGTTTCGCCTTCTGAGAAAGCACGTCCGGTTGTATACCTTGTTGCGTCCTCGGACGAGTAGTAGTGATGTAAATCGGTCCAGTCTTCTTCTTTAAACTGTCGAAGAAGCAGTCGTTCTGTCTCGATCTCTTCCGGAACTTTAAAGGACATAGCCGAACGTTATCCTGTGCAGGAAGACATGTCTTCCGGTGTGCCCACTCCTTTTTCAACAAGAGACTGCAGGCTAAGCAGGAAGTACGCCCAGCTGGTGGCGCAGTCGCGGAAAAAGTCTGATACCTCGGGCCAACCCTCGTGATCGAACAGCACCACGGTTCGTTCTGACTCAGGCCGCAAGCGAAATACAATGTCAGTGCCGTACCAGTGGTTGTCTTCGCTGATGCAATGCCAGACTACACGGGACACGGGTTCGCTTTCCTTCACCAGAAAATCAGTGTTATCCCACAATCGAAGATGCAACTCCCCTGTCTCTTCATTCGTAGAGTAGGAAGCCTCGGTAAACCACTTCTCAATTCCATCGGCAGTCGTTAACAGTTTGAAAACTTCTTCGGGAGAGCCTTTGATTTTTACCAGCAACGAAATGTCAGCCATGGTTGGCACCTTGATGAGCGCAGGAGCACGCCCGGATAAGAAAGGTTTGTAATTCTATCTGTGATCCTAATCTATGGGGCGGGCCATTCCAAATACCTGTGCCGCACTAGTTTGACACGGCAAGGGCAATAGCCCGACCTATCTCAGCGATGGCCAGATCGCGATCCTCAAAGGAAGCATCAGTTTCAGTGATATATATAGTAGAAACCACGGGGCTACCGGAAGGAGGCCATAGAATTGCCGCAATGGATCGGGAGCCAAATCCGCCAGCTCCTGTCTTGTCTCCAATCTCCCAGTCATCCGGAATTCCCGCTCTAAGCAGAGCATCACCAACCGCATTGCCTTTGAGCCAGGTTTCCAGTTGTCTGCGTGAATCCAAAGAAAGTATCTCTCCAAACAACAACTCTTCCATCAAAGCAGCCATGGCATTTGGTGTTGTGGTGTCCCTTAAGTCACCTGGCACCGCCTCGTTCAAATCAGTTTCCCAGCGATTAAGTTGTGTAATGTCATCTCCTATTGATCGAGCGAAGTCGGTAAATCCTGGCGGACCACCAATAGCATCCAGCACCAGATTACCCGCTGTGTTATCACTAATGGTGATCGTAGCCTCACAGATTTCGAACAAGGTCATGCCAGCAGTGCCCACTCGTGTTTCGGTAACCGGAGAATAAGAGACCAGATCTTCTTCTGTGAAATGCACTACACGATCGAGGCGATCCAGACCCTGATCTACCCGATGAAGTAAAGCCGCACAGGCAATGGTCTTGAAGGTACTGGACATTGGGAATCGATCGTCAGCGTTATATTCCCAGCTCTCGTCAGAATCTAACACGGTGACGGTTACGCCAATGCGGGCGTCGAGTGATGCTTCGGTGGTTTCTATGAATTCCATCAGGGTTTGGTTTTCAGTTTGTGCTATTGCAACGTATGCAACGTTAGTTCCAAGCAGGAGAACCAGTGCCGTAGCTATTTTTGAAATCCGTTTGCAACTTTTGTATCTGCTTATCAATGTCTGTCTCCAATACAATAATTCTTAAAGTCTTCCTGCAACCGAGAGTTAGTAGACAGATGATTACAGAAATCGTTCAGTGTGGGAAAGAGTTGTTTAGTTAACCTTCCGTAGTTAGATCCCTTTCGAGTCCATCGAGAATCAGGTCCAGCATATAGGCGAAGTCGCTGCTCCTGTCTTTTCCTTCGAGATGAAATTGAATGTGTTCGCGAACGTAGTGAAAGTCTTTCTCATCAAGTTCCTGAAGAAATCGATTACATAGTGCAACAAATTCTTCCCTGGTTGAGAATGGTAACTCTGTTGCTTGCAAGGCGAATCCGCCCAGATGCATGGTCAATGCATGAAAACCACGACAGGCGAGTTCTTCTGAAAAACCTGATTCTCGCATAGTACGCAGAATCCATTCGTGAAATCTGTGTTTCGCAGGTCCCGGGTAGCGATTCCAGACTCCAGGTAACCACTTGTGATTCGACAAAACTCCGTAAGCTGAGATCATCCCGGATCGTAATTCTTCCTTCCATGACTCTTCGATGATTCGGTCATTTTGAAATTGAATCTCTGATGTCACCGCATCGACCACCTCGCCCAATAAATCGTCTTTATTGCTGACATGGTTGTAAATCGACATCACTCCGAACCCCAGCGATTTAGCCAGAGCCCGCATACTCAGTGCTTCTATGCCTTTTTTTTCAGCTAGTTCTATCGCTGCCTCAACTATCCGGGCACGAGTCAAAGGCTCTTTCCTGGCTTTCTGTGGGATAAAACTTCTCCAAATATATTGACAGACGTACACTGTACGTCTAGATTACGTACAGTGTACTTATCCTAGTGAATCGGAGTGTTTATGTCTATTGCTATTGAGGCGAGCCCTCATACACCTGATGGGTATGGTCTATCTCTGAATCATGCTGCATTGATAGCTGGCTATGGTTTATTGATCGTGAGTATCACTGCGCCTTTTGCCCAGTTCTATGCTTTTCCAAATCTATTGGATGCAACTAGTCCAGCGGCGACAGTTCAAAACCTTGTTGAGAATAGAAGCCTATTCTCTCTGGGAATAATGTCCTACTTATTGAACTACACCTTCGACATTGTTGTTGCCTGGGCTTTCTATGTGCTCTTTAGTCCGATAAACAGAGCGTTGTCATTACTGGCATTTGTGTTCTGCCTTGTCTATATCGCCATGGCACTAACTGGATTATTGAACTATGTAGAAGTTTTTCGCTTGCTGGGATCTTCCGAAGCAATGGCGGCAATGAATCCAGAACAACTCAACGGGCAAGTCTACGTCTTGTTTAATTCCTATCAATACGACTGGGGATTTTCCCTATTACTTTTCGGTGTGGTCCTGCTATTACGTGGCTACCTGGTAATAGTCTGCAACTACATACCAGCTATCTACGGTTATTTGCTAATTAGTGCTGGATTTGGATATATCGTGTATGTGTTAGGTATCTATATAGCACCGGATATAAATCTGACAATTGTGACCTTAACTTTTGCCGCTGAACCTGTATTTATGCTTTGGCTAATCTTCAAAGGGGGGAAGCTTTCTGAATCTGCAACAGGGTAGCAAAAGCGGATTAGTGCTCTATGCCTGCGCATTGGCACTTACTCCACTTACTCTATCGAAGTTGGATTGTACGGAGGCAGTATTGGGCCCGACGAGCTATTGCGCCTTAGTCTGAGTCTTTCCAGTCTTTCTTCTTCAGATTGAGCATATGCAGCGATACGAGCCGTTCTCATTGCCGTAGCCTCTTCCAGGTCTTTTTCTAGATCAGGATGTTCAGTTGGCCGAACTAATCTAACCGCATAAGATTCTGATTTTCCATCGCATAATTTCAGCTCCTCCGCCTGAACTGTGGCACCACTAGCCCAGTGTGCGGCTACACCCTCCAGGATATAACAGCCTTCGGAATCACGACTAGACAGGGAATCTATATCGAGGCTTTTCCGAATAGGAGCAATGCCGAGAGTATTGCCAGTGCTAGTTTCTGAAATAGTTGCTCCTTCTGGTACGGAAACAAAAAGTAGCGGGGTGTGATTCGTGCAGGCAACCAAGATTAGCGGCAAAATTAGTAGAGTCGTTCCGAGCTTACACTTAAATAGATTTAGCATGCCCATATACTCCAGCGAAGTTGGGTAAGTTAATAGTGTATCTGCTTCAGAATAAGGCTTTCCTTATTCCAGGTAATGTTTTCTTTATCTGAAATAAGAGGGTGGAAAACTGCCCTACTCTGGCAATAATAAAGACTATCGGTATAGCGCCCTGAATAATGGGCTGCGCGTTAGCGCAGTCCTTGGTTGATTTGTTGGTTATGTGCCGATATGCCTACTAACTCGCTTCATTCTGGCTCTCAATATATTCAGCTAAATGGAAGCAACAATTAGAGTCAGAGTGATTTTTCAGTATCCCATTCTTACTCTTTCTCATTTAAATCGTGGCAATAATTTCAATGTAACTAACTTTGGCTGAGCAATCGACGACTTCGCCGTTGTGTAGGGGGTCGCCATTCTCCATTGGCATCTAAGAATCCACGATTTCTAGCGTCATTAAGTAACTGCTCAACCGCCAGTTCGTCTCCCTGTGCCCGCAGCACATCAGCCAGCACTTGCCAGTTCTCAAGTTGGTCGAACTTCCCAACCAGTGCTTGAGCCAAATCCAACGCTGCAGCGGTATCGGTCATGTTAAGGGGAAGTAAGTGGATATCGTCATAACCGCGTTCGTAGTATTCCAGCTCAGTACCTTCCCAGTCCGGCCGAATCCCAACATCTAAGTGCAATAGCAACGTGTGTCCCTGAGAATCAACATCTTCCAGGCGTCGGTAAACTGCTGCCAAATTTTCAGCCACAATCCACGTGTATTCACCACCTTCAGCAAAATACTGATCGTTTAAGGCAATGAACTTGTCCCAATCTTCTTGAATAATTGCCAATCTCGAGGAGAATTGAAGAAGTGCCCAGCGTTCATCCTGTGGAATTCCAGGTATCTCGAGCGCCGCCTCATAGAAGAATATGGCGTCTTCGACTTGTGATTGACTCCAGAAATATTGCGCATAGCCGAGCAGCATGAATTTTTTGTCCTCATCCGAAAGAGAATCATAATTCTCTAACATTGCTTCTAATTCGTTCAATGCTTCATCGAATTGATCTTCACGTACTCGTACCCGAACTTCATCTAGCACAAGTTCAGCTCTCGAATTCGAAGAGTCTAAACTTGTGCCAGAAGAGCCACGAATTCGATTGATATTAGTAGGAACGGTGGGGTTTTGAGCATCTGACAACGCGCCTCGCTCTAACAGACTCATGGGATTAATATCTAATGAACCATCGCCACCTTCGTAGAATAAGAGCAGCACAGATGCGACAGTTACAGATCCAGTAATCAGGATCAACTTACGATAATTCATACTCACTCCTCAGCCTAAAATCAGATAGCCCATAGAATCAATACAACTACTCCGAATCCATGCAACTAATTCGCGCGATTTATCTTGAAGTGCACATAACGCCCTGTATACTGGGCTCAGCACGCAGTGCTGAGTCCTTGATTTGTTTGTTATGTGCCCACTCATTCTGCTACTCACTACTATGACCTCTATGCAAAGCAAGCGCGGACCCAATGCCAATTAGAAGTGCAAAGACTGCATACCCGACTATTGCTTCGATCGTAGCAAATACCTCTCCAGCAAAATTTGCTGGGACCAAATTTCCATACCCTAATGTTGTAAATGTAACCACACTAAAATAGAAATTGCTCCATATACCAGATATAGGCTCACCGTTTGCATCTACTATGACTCCACAGATCATATATATACACGCGAAAAAGCACGCGTAGTGGATCAAGATGAAAAATATCGTAATAGAAAAATTTGTAAAACTATGCTGACCATTTCGTGTTTGCTGGATAAACACTACCATCGAAGTAATTGGATTTGTGCGGAAGAGCGCGAATGGGACTAGTAGAATCCATATAGGATAAATCCAGGGACTGATCATTGCTGTAAAATACAATAATGAATTGAACGAATTAAACCAGACCAAAAACTTAGTAGCATTCTTAGGGTCTTTCGCTAACCATCTGAAAAAGATTGTGAAGACTTTAAATCTTGTAAGCCAGATTAGTCTCTTTTCTACATTCTCTTCAAATTTGCTCATTTTTTGATGAACTGACCGTTCAGGCTACTGTGCACATAACGCCTTGAATAATGGGCTCAGCACACAGTGTTGAGTTCTTGATTGATTTGTTTGTTAGCAATCTACTTCTTCGGTGGTGGGGGCGGAGGTGGTTTAGGCTTCTGAGCCATAGGCGGTGGATTAGCACTTTTGCTAACGCCTTCATTTATCGGGAAGCCTTTTCTAGGGGGCGGATTGGACGCTTTCTTTGTCATTAGATTTCTCCTTTATAAGATCCATGAACTCGACCATCCGAACGGACGATCCAGGTATAAGTATGGATTGTACTCCAGTAAGTTCAGTTTGCTTGTTTTGGTCGTCTAGCCAAGATGCGTCGGTAATTAAGAAATGTCCTTTCCCTGACTCGGTTGGCCACTCAATAGGCCAGCCGAATAAACGTCGCTCTCCCTTGAGGTGCAGCACCACATAGGTGACGTTACTTGAGAAAGCACCAAACCATTCTGAGGCATAGGATGTTTCTCTCGTAATTCCAAGTTTTCTGAGAAAAGAGTGGAATTTGTCATTGTTTGAGAAATAGACAAGAGTAAATCCAAGACCAAACGCACATGCCAAAGATGCGATCACGTCGGATCCTTCAGCCCAAACACCAATCGACCAAAAATTCCCAATTCCGAATAATGCGTACTTCGCTAGATAAACAATACCTTGGACAAGTATCGTTAATATCAGTGCCTGTACAATTCTCTCGAACTGAGATGACTTCGGGTAAGAGCTGAGCGCATGAAATACCCAAGCTGCTACAAAACCTGGCAGTAAAAACTGCAGTAGTTCTATTAATTCAGAATCCAACGCATCCATTAAACTTGATCGCTAACATTTGTATATGAAGACCCCCTAGTAATTTAGTGGGACTTTTCCGCAAGTCTAGCGCTCAGCTTTCTGAATTGGAACCGCTTTTGAGCTTTTCGGTTGCGAATTCCTCAAAGGCAAAACGAACCGTCTCACTTTGCAACGGATAGGTGGTTTTCCTCGTATCCGGTTATGGGGAAACTCAGTATTTAGAACAGTCATTTTCTAAATGGCTGAATCTAATTCAATAAATGCAAGGGCTTCAGGACAAACGGAAAATTCCCGCTTTGCAAAGTTAGAGCAGCAAGAACACATATATATAGAGAGGAGTAACTGGTCGGAGTGAGAGGATTTGAACCTCCGGCCCCTGCCTCCCGAAGGCAGTGCTCTACCAGGCTGAGCTACACTCCGATATGGAAACTATCTTACTACTATTTTTACCAAGCTCGCCTAGCGGCGAGTGAGTGAGAGGAATTGATCTCGCACATCCTATGCTCGACCCTGCGGGCGCCTCCGCTGCGCTCCGGCGTCCAAAATTGTTCCAGACAATTTTGTGAACCTCCGGCCCCTGCCTCCCGAAGGCAGTGCTCTACCAGGCTGAGCTACACTCCGATATGGAAACTATCTTACTACTATTTTTACCAAGCTCGCCTAGCGGCGAGTGAGTGAGAGGAATTGATCTCGCACTTCCTGTGCTCGACCCTACGGGCGCCTCCGCTACGCTCCGATTGGAATGGATAGTTGGAACGAATTGCGAGTATATGAAGAGTATAGAGCGGTGCTTGAGTTGAGTAGAAAACCCTGCACACTCTCGCGCTGAGAGTGTGCAGAGTCGTTTGCTTTAGATGCGTGAGCGAGTCAGCTCTACATCGGCATTGCGCCATAGTGATTCGAACTGGCGCTTGGTGATGATGGCTTCCTGTTCCCTGCCCTGTGCTTCCAGGGACTGGTACAGGCCGAATGTTGACCAACCGTTCTGTTGGTTCCATTGCAGGTCTTTCAGGTACACCTCTTCGGCTTCTTCTGCACGGCCAGCATCCAGGAGTGCGGCACCCTGATACAGACGCATGGACTGATTCCAATCTGGTGGCTCGGTGTAGTTCAGGCTGTCCTGGTAACCTACTGCGTGACCGTAGTGCATGATGGCGGCGTCGAGGTTACCGTTAGCCTCTTCGATTTCACCTAACAGTGCATGCATGGCGAGATTGAGAACGTGGGATGCGGGTGTTGGACCTACGCCGAAATCATCTACATCTTCTGCTGCGATTTGTGCCTGCAGGTTTTCTAACTCGGCCTGGGCTGGACCCATGTGACCCTTGGCCACGTGTGCGCTTCCCATGACGTAGCTCCACATACCTTTCAGGTAGGGGTTGCTTGCCTTCTCTTTATTGGCCGCGTTCTCGGCGTGAATCTTGTCCCACTTGCCGAATACCTTATCCATTACCCATTCGTGGGCAATGGTCTTGGCACCGCGGCGTCCGTTGGGATCGATAGTGGATGCGTTGCGTGATGCTGCTTCGTAAGATGCTTCATAATTGCCCTGCAACATGTTTGCGTAACGCACGAAATCAAGCGCATGAGGCTTGTGGATCTTGTGCGACAGCGGATAGGTGCCGATCATTGGGAAGTTGGTGTCTCCCCAAACCTCAGCGAATTGATCGTCCACGATTTGTGAACGTTCGTTGATGTCGATGGCCTTCTCGTATTCACCCACTCGCAGATAAATGTGACCTGGCATGTGTACCATGTGGCCTGAGATGGGCACTGTGGCTTCCAGCTTCTGGGCGGATGGCATGGCCAGTTCCGGTTGGTCTGACATTTCCATCAGGTGGATATAAAGATGGTTGGCACCGGGATGGTCGTGTTGCAGAGTCATCGCGGTTTCGAAGGCAGCTTTGGCTTCTGCCGTACCGGGCTTGGCGGAACCATCTTCGTTCCAGTAATCCCAGCGAGTGGTGTTCATATAGGCTTCGCCGAATACGGTGGCGATGTCAGCATCATCAGGATACTTGTTCATCAGATCGCGCATGGCATCCAGATAGGCGAAGTCTCGCTCGCGGCTATCGGAAATTGCGTCCTTGTTATAAAGAACAAACATGGCGTTGATCAGATCACGCTCTTTCTGCGTGCCGTTGTTAGCCAGTTCCAGTGCGGTGCGGATCGCTTCCAATCCTGTGCCCTGAGGATCATCCGGCAATCCCTGATAGCGGCTGTTTGGATTAGGGCCGATGGCGTGGGCCATTCCCCAATAGGGCATTGGATGCCCGGGTTCAAGACGAGCTGCTTCCTGATAAGAAGCAATGGACTCCGGGAAGTAAAAACTCCAGGCCATTCGAACGCCTTGATCGAAGAAAGCCTGGGCCTCTTCTGATTCGAGAGACGTGGGGTAACCATAGGTTCCGCCACCGGGAATCATGATGGCCAGCGGCTCATCCTGGGCTTGAGTTGTCACTGAAACGCCCAGTGTCAGCATCGCAGCGCTTAGGGCTAGCAACTTGCGCATGGAACTCTCCTTTAAATCCTAGATAGTGCGTTGTTATTGTGTCACTGCAGTAGGATGTCACTAAAATCTGGCGAGTGAACCATCAACTGAATTGGGTGACTGAGCGCAGTATACCCTCAAGCCCTCTGCCAGAGTAGGCATCTCTATGGTCAGACTTCTGTAAGCTTGACCCAGCGCAATGCGCCCGAGTCTGTTAAAGATCAAGTAGAGCATTGCCACACAATGGCTTTACCAATAATCTGCTTTTTCAAATCGAATGAGGCTTATCGCTATGAAATCCATCTCTGTGTTGTTGTTATCCCTGGCGCTGGTTTTCTCTGTGCAGGCGCAGGATTCGGACCTGGAAGCTTTTGTTGACGAGATTGCAGCTGAACATGTGGGCACTACATTGGCAGGACTCAGTGTGGGGGTGGCCCGTGGCGACGAGGTTCTGCTGAAGAAAAGTTATGGCCTGGCCAATATTGAGTGGCAGGTACCGATGCCAATGGATGCGGTCCATGAAATTGGCTCTATCACCAAACAGTTCACGGCGGTGGCGGCACTCCAGCTTTATGGTCAGGAGCGTCTCGACCTTGATGCAGACATCAGTGCATACCTGCCGGATTTCGACAGTCAGGGTCGGGCCATAAGCGTGCGCCGCTTGCTTGACCACACGTCAGGCATTAAGGGATTTACTGAAATGCCGGAATTCCGCGAGATCGCGAGCAGTACCGGACCAGTATCTGACCTGCTGGACCTGATGGCAGAACACCCATTCGATTTTGAACCGGGTGAGGCGCTTATTTACAACAACTCTGCTTACTTTCTACTTGGCCTTATTATCGAAGAAGCAAGCGGGCAGACCTATGAAGACTATCTTGAGGAGAACGTGTTTCCTCTTGCCAGCATGGACGACAGTTCCTACTGCAGTAACGTTGAGATCACGGAACAAAAAGCCACCGGCTACACCAATTCCAACGGCAAGTTCACCCAGGCCCGTTACCACAGCCATCAATGGCCCTATTCAGCTGGATCATTGTGCTCGACGGTATCTGATCTGCTGGCGTGGAATGACGCTCTCCACAATGGAGGAATATTGTCTCCATCACTCTATGAGATGTTTATTACACCTCAGCCATTGAATGATGGCAGCGAAGTTCGTTATGCCATGGGAGTGAATCATTTTCTTCATCCTACCGGACGGATAATCGAGCACGGTGGCGGCATCGATGGTTTTCTCTCCCACGCTCGCTACTACCCGGAGCACGACACGACTATTGTAGTACTGCAAAACGCGGCGGCACCGCCAGGACCAGCCCGCATAACAAACCAGATAGGAGAACATCTGTACGGCAATCCACATAGGCTTGAAGCAGCTGACTATGAGGGAGACCTGGCACAGTTTGTTGGTAGCTATCGCGGGGCGGCCCGTGGCGCTGAACTGACAATGCATGTTTCCGAGGGTGACGATGGACTGGAATTTAGAGTCGAGATGAGGGGTGTAACTCAGCCTGCTCAGCAATTGAGTTATCTGGAAGATACTGTATTTTTTGCCGGGCCTAATTTCTTCCGATTTTCACCGAATGGTGGCGATGTCACTGAGCTGCGCTTGGATGGGCCTTCTAACTATTACATTCTCAAGGCGGTCGATGAGTAAACCCATCGTGCGATCGGCAATAATCCTTTGCTTAGCATCCATTCTGATGGGATGTAATGAAGCGCCATCCTATGACTTGATTCTGCGGGGCGGCACGATCATCGACGGTAGCGGCGGCAGCTCTTACATCGCCGATCTCGCCGTTAATGAAAACCTGATTGTGGCCATTGGTGAGCTAGAAAACGCGGTTGGCTCGGAAGAAATAGATGTTGCAGGACTGGTAGTTGCTCCTGGCTTTCTCAATATTCACAGTCATGCCAGCCAGGAAGGCATAGCAACCGCCATCAATATGTTGAGCCAGGGCGTTACCACGGAAATCATTAATGCCGATGGTTATGGCGATGGCCTGCTAACAGATCAGCTCGCCGAATTCGCCAGTGATGGACTCGCCATCAATCTCGGAGGCATGGTGGGCTTCAATGCGGTGTGGCGAGATGTGGTAGGACTGGATGCTATTCGCCCGACAGATGATCACATTCAGCAGATGCAGGAGCAGATTCTGCAAAACCTGGAAGCCGGCGCCTGGGGAGTATCTGCCGGACTGGATTATGTGCCGGGCTATTACGCTACCACGGAAGAGGTCGTGGAAGTGCTTTCGCCTTTTGCTGACTGGAACGTGGTCTTTGCTAATCACGACCGGCTCACACCGGAGAGTGGTTTTAGTTCCATCGCCGGGATGAGCGAAACCATCGACATTGGTGAAGCCAGTGGTTTGATTCCCCTGATCACTCACATGAAAGTTCAGGGTTGGGAACAGGGTCAGGCCCAGACCATACTGCAACGAATGGCACAGGCACGAACTTCATTCAACGGTGGCGCGGTGGCGGATGTCTATCCCTATCTGGCGGGACTGACTGGACTGCAATCCCTGATCATTCCGTCCTGGGCCCAGGCTGGTGGTCCCGCTGCCATGCTTGCCCGCTTCGCCCAGGAAGATCTGCGGGCGCAGATCAGAAGCGAAGCCGAAGAAGCCATGCGGTTAAGATTTGGTGGTCCATCGGGGGTATTCCTTCTTGGCGCCCAGAGGGAACTGACCGATGTCATGGAGGAACTGGAGGAAGAGTCCGCCGCTGAAACCGTGATTCGCATTCTGGAAGAATCCAGTGAAGGCATCATTGCCCGTTTTGGTCTTGAAGCCGATCTCATTGAAATCATGCAGCACCCTACTGCCTCAATCGCCTGTGATTGCGGGGCCATGGCGCCGGAGGTTCAGTTTACCCATCCCCGCAACTGGGGCAGTTATCCGAAGGTGCTGGGGGAATTCGTGCGAGAGAAACAGATCATGTCCCTGGAAGAAGCGGTCTATAAAATGTCGGGCCTGCCTGCGGCTACCATCGGTATGAAGGATCGGGGTTTATTGAAACCGGGCATGGTGGCCGACATAACTGTTTTTGATCCGGAAACTGTCATCGACCGTGCTACTTATGAACAACCCACCCTGCAATCGGAAGGCATCATGCACACTCTTGTTAGTGGAAGATTTGCCTGGCGGGATGGTGTTGCCACCGGAATACAGGCAGGCCAGGTGCTCACCCGTCCCTTACCATCTTTTTAATTAGCAGAAACCACTATGAGCGACATTGTTCTCGACGTCTTTACCGACTACATCTGACCCTGGTGTTATCTCAGTACCGTGAGTATTGAAAAACTGAAGGCCAACTATCCGGTAAGCATTCGCTGGATACATTTCCCACTGCATCCGGACACGCCATTGGAAGGCAAGTCACTGGCTGAGTTGTTTGCCGGGCGGGACATTGAACCCATGCGCCAACGCATGAAAGGTCTGATGGCGGAAGCCGGCCTGCCTTACGGCGATCGCACTCACACCTACAACAGTCGCCTCGCCCAGGAGCTTGGTAAATGGGCAGACACGCAAGAAGGTGGCGAGGCAATTCACGATGTTCTGTATCGCGCCTATTTTGTCGACAACATTAATCTTTACGATATAGGCGCCCTGGTAAAACTCGCTGAAAACGTTGGCCTTGATGGGACTGCTGCCAGAGAGATGCTTGAAAATCGCTCTTTCCAGGACGCTGTCGATAAGGATTGGCAACTCGCTTATTCAAAGGGCGTAACCGGCGTACCTACCTTCCACAATAATGATCTGGTTGTGGTGGGTTGTCAGCCCTATGAAGTGCTGGAAAGATTTGTGAAACATTTACTGCAAGAACGTGAGAAGCAATCGGTATGAGCCAGAAGACTGCATTAATAACCTGTGTCGAAAGGTATATGGGTACGTCCATACAAAAGAAGTTCGAATCATTAGGGATACGTGTGATCACGGGCGACTATCCCATGCAGTCCCAGGCCGAGTGTGAAGAGTTGGTGGCCAGTGCTGGTGAGATAGACATCCTTGTCGCCAATCTGGCTGAGCCGCCCATGACGGGGCCGGTGCAAAACATTGAAAACGCGGACTGGAACAAGTTGTTTGATTCATTGGTACATCCGCTTATGTATCTGGTACGCGCCGTGACTCCGCAAATGGTGGAAAGAAAAGCCGGCAAGATAATCGCCGTCACCAGCGCGGCCCCTCTGAAAGGCATTCCGAACAATGCGGCCTATTGTGCTGCCCGTGGCGCGCAGAATGGATTCATCAAGGCAGTGGGATTGGAACTGGCCCGATCCAATGTGCAGGTTAATGCGATCGCTCAGAACTACATCAATAACAACACCTACTATCCCGACGACATTCTGGATAACGAAAAATTTCTGGATCATGTGAAACGCAATGTCCCAACCAATAAAGTGGGTACTGCGGAGGAGACGGCGGAGCTTGCAGCCTATCTGGCCAGCGAGAATTGTAATCACATGGTGGGCCAGATTATTCCGCTGGCCGGAGGCTGGGTCACCTAGTGTTGTGAGCAGAAAATTTTGTTGGTTGGTGTGTAAACAAAAATGGTAAAGGATTAGTGTTCGAAGTCGTCGAGATCTTCCAGGGTTACGTTCTCCAGAGGATCGTTGGCCACACTGCGGTGCGCCAGTAATAACCAGTCCTGCATCAGGGCACGAGCCATGATGTTGATTTCCGGATTGCTCATGTCGACAGCTTCGGGGTAGGTGAATTCCATCAGGCCCTGCACGATTTCCCGCAGCTGTCTGGATTCCAGTTCAACACGGTAGCATTCTGAATTTCGATCACCTTCATCTCCCAGGTACACCGGTTCACCACCCGCAATATTGCGCACGGTTAATGCAAGCTGTGGTTTTTTCTTGCGCAGCAAATCAAAAGTCATCAACAAACTGGCGCGGCTGAAAACTTCTGGCTGGCTGATCTGCTCAAGAAATTGATCGTATTCCGTGTACATTCCCTGTCCACCAGTTGCTCCGGCAATCCCGCCGAAGTGACTTAAGTATAGTCAGGGTTTCCTTCAGAGAAGGTGTATTCAGGAAAAATTCTGAATCTGCTGAACCCTTAGCAATCGCACATAAGCAGCGGCGTGCAGGAAATTGACAAGGTGGTTACTCGAAGTTTGATCAATTACTGAGCAGGTCCTGCCACAACTTTTTCGTCGTGCAATTTGCCAATGGCTTCGTCACTTAACCCCAGAACTTCCGCCAATATTTCGTCGGTGTGTTCGCCCAGTTTTGGTGCCGGTTGCATTGGACCACGTTCACTGGTCGAAAAGCTCAGTGCCTGACCGGGAGTCAATACATCACCAACACCTGGTTGCTCCATGCGTTGGAAGAGCGGGTTGTCCTCATTGCAGTCCGGATCTTCTCTCAGCATTTCTTCTATAGTCTGGTAAGGACCCCAACAGGCGCCGGCATCATCCAGTGCTGCGGCGACAGTGGCAAGATCCCGATCAGCAAACCAGGGTGCAAACAAGTCTCTTATCTGTTCTCTGGCCTGAAAACGATCACCTTCTTTTTTGAAATCCAGTTTCAGTTCCTGTTCCAATGCCTCCATGGCTGATTCCGATGCGGTGACTTTTACCAGCGCCTGCCATTGATTGGGACTGACTCCAACCACCATGACTCTTCGTCCGTCGCGACAGGGAAAATCGTGTCCAAATGTGCCGAAGACATGGTTACCCATTGGTGGCCGACCGGTTTTATTGATTTCCGCTTCGGCTATGTAGCCGAGATGGCCCATAGTTGCCAGCGCGACGTCCGCCAGGGCAATGCGAATGAATTGCCCTGCACCGGTAAGGCGTCGATGTCGTTCCGCCGCCAAAATTCCCAGTGCGATTTGCTGACCGGCGATTACATCCCAGGCAGGAAAAGGATTATTAACAGGCTCTACACCATTACCCGAGAGGAAGGGTAAACCAACGCGGCTGTTAACTGTGTAGTCCAGAGCAGTGCCACCGTTGCGATCACCGACAAGATTGAGATAGATGAGATCATCGCGCTGGCCACGCAATGCTTCTTCGGCGAGCCAGCCTTTCGCGGGAAAGTTGGTAGAAAAAATTCCGGCGTCTTCGCCATCAGCGGTAATCAGCTGAGTCAGCAGCTCCCTGCCGGCAGGGTTTCTGAAATCCACAGCGATTGAACGCTTGCCCTTGTTGAGACTATGCCAGTAAAGGCTGGTGCCCGAGTCAGTAACCGGCCAGCGTCGATAGTCTATTCCCCCGCCGATAAGATCGAAGCGAATAACATCGGCCCCCAGCTGAGCCAGTGTCATCCCACCGGAGGGTGCCGCAATAAACGCGCTGCCCTCGACGATTCGAAGCCCTTTCAGAATATCTTGCATGGTAAGTGAATAGTCTCAGTCGATTAGCAAATAACCATTATTGATGACTACTTTGTCCTGCTCCACAGATTTGCAGCGGAAAGCGAATTCCCTGCCCTCCTGCCATATTTCCGTGCGGATGGTTTCCCCTGGATAAACCGGTGCAGAAAATCGCAGACGCAATTGCTTAAACCGTTCTGGCTCATAGTCACAGCAGGACTTTAGAAGAGCATGGGTCATGACGCCCATGGTGCACAGTCCGTGCAGTATTGGGCCGTCGAAACCCGCATCGGCGGCGACTTCCGGATCGGAATGCAATGGGTTGTAGTCGCCAGTAAGACGATATATCAGGGCCTGTTGAGGCAAAGTGGTCAGGTCGCACACATTATCAGGATCCCGCGAAGGAATAATATCGGTCTTCGGCGTTGGTTTTCTTTCGCCACCAAAGCCGCCGTCGCCCCGCGCCAGTACTGTAGTCTTTACCGTGCAGAGGTCTTCTCCCGTATCGACGTTTCGAATAGTGCGCTCGGACTTAATCAACGCGCCTATGCGTTCTCCCTTGTCTATCACTTCGGTTAATTTCGTTGTGCCATCCACGGTGCCACTGCTTGGCATGGGTTTATGAATGATGAGTTCCTGATCCGTGTGCAATAGCTGCACCCAGTCCAGATCAATATCTCTTTCCGCCGCCCAGAATCCGGGATGAGCCATCACCACGGGCTGACTCGGCATAACCTTGAGTGCTTTCTCATAAACAAACGGCAGGCACTTTTCGTCCAGCGGATCCTGGCCCATGCCCACTCCCAGTGCGTAGAGCATGCAATCCTTCTCGCTATAGGTTTCTGTGATTGTGGGGAACTGCCGGCTAAGCAGGTAGTCGGGGTCTAGTGGCATTGTTGTATGTATATCCGGAACTTAAATTTCTGTGTAGTAAATGATTCTGTTGTATTCAATCGATAAACGGATCGAAGCAGTTTCAATGTTAAGAGCTTTCTCTTAAAAGAAGCTCTCTTGCGATAACTCTGATTGCCAGCACCTCTTCAGCACCTTCGAAGATTGAGAGCACTCTGGCATCGGCGAAATAGCGACTGACTGGAGACTCTTCTGCATAACCCATACCGCCATGAATCTGCATGGCTTCGCGAGTTACCCATTCGGCGGCACGACAGGCGAATAGTTTCACCAGACTGGCTTCCATCTGCCCCTCGCCCTTGTCCATTAATTTGGCGACCGCATAACTGAACTGTCGGGACGCGGTAATTGTCGCCAGCATTCGGGAAAGCTTGCGCTCCGTTAGCGGAAAGTTTGCTATGGGCTCACCAAAAACTTTTCGATCCCAGGCATAGCGTACGGCTTCTTCGAAGGCAGCCTGCATCACACCAGTTGCCCGTGCGGCTGTTTGCAGTCGCCCACCGGAAAATCCCGCCATGGTGTAGTAAAAGCCTTTGCCTTGCCCGGCCTCACCACCCAGTAGTCCTGAATCAGATACGAAGTAATCATCAAAGAACAGCTGATAAGAATGCATGCCCCGATAACCCAGAGTAGCAATAGCCTTGCCAGTCAGGGTACCACCCGTTTCCTGTTTGTGTTCAAACTCGTGGCCAGCAAAAGCCGGCTTATCGAAGATGAACATGCTGAGGCCTTTGTAGCCTGCAGCCATATCAGGATTGGTGCGGGCCAGCACTACCAGCACTTCGGACCGACCGGCGAAAGTGCACCAGGTTTTTGCACCGTTGAGAATCCATCCCCCTTCGGTTTGTGTGGCTTTCAAAGAAACTGCCGCCACATCTGAACCGGTATCCGGCTCCGTAATGGAGATGGCACAGAGTTTTTCTCCACTGGCTAACTGGGGCAACCAGTACTGCTGCTGTTGTTCTGTCCCGCCGACCAGCAATGCTCTGGCTGCAATCTCGGGTCGCGTGATCAGACTGCCGGCCCCACCCAGCGAACCCCTCGAGAGCTCTTCAGTTACCACGATCATACCCAGGCTGTCGGGAGTATCATCGGGCTGCAGTCCACCAAAGCGCTCCGGTATACAGGTACCAAAACATCCCAGCTCAGCAGCCTTCTGGATGATGACTTCCGGAATATCGGTGTCGTTGCGATGAATATCCTCGGCCAGGGGGGCAACCACATCATTACTCAGGCGCATGAAAGTATCTTTCACCATTTCCGTCTCTTCGCTGAGACCGGATGGCAGGCGCATGAAATTATTCTCGCAGCAGTACTCGGCAAGACCCTCACCTCCACTACCAAGGGTGCAGCAATCAAGCCAGGTAGATATATCTTGCCGATTCAGTAAGGCAGTGACGTCTTTCCGTGCCACACCCAAAGCAGGTCCTTCAGCCGAAAATCGGGCAAGCACATCCTTGCAGACGTCCCCACAGAACCTCAGCACATGGTCGTCTACCAGTAACACGTCCCCCTTGGATTTGGCACCTGGTTGACTCTGATAGTCGAGCATTACCCTCGCTGCATGCAGTTCCGCTGTGGTAATTGCCAACTGATAACACTGTTCCTGGAAATGCCTGAACTTCCGCTCGTCAATCCTGCCATCCTGGACAACGTTGCGCCGCACACTACCAATAGACTGATCCACTATTGCCTGCACGTCCGTTAACACAGCGGGTGCCTGCGCCAGGAGTTCGGGTATATCTGGACTGCTGGTGAATCGAATTTCTGTCACGGGAGGAATAGCGTCTGATGGGCAAAAAGAAAGGCGATTTTACGGGATCAGGCATTTAAATGCGATGTAGGCGAAGGGTAAGTATGAGGTGGAGACAATGCTAGAATGCCCCGCGCATCAAGGATCAGCAATCGCCATGAAGAAAACTACCGGTAAGAAGCACAGGAACGGCAATAACACCGCCACGCCAGGAAAACGGAAACCCCAGCGATATCGGCCGCAGAAACCACCCAGGTTGCGTTGTTTCTTTGGTATACGCTTTACCCTGATAAATGAAATCGAAGGGATTGGTCAGGCGCTTTCCGGACTGAAAGGTGAAGTAGCTGACAAGTTGCGCCTGGTTCCGGAGCAGAATCTCCATGTAACCCTGAAGTTTCTCGGCTCGGTGGAGGAATCGACCCTGCCGACTCTGGAGTCTATCCTGAAGGAAGCGGCGGCACGCCACAGCTCATTCCGGTTAAACGTGAAATCTGCCGGCTACTTCAAGAACTCTTGCTGGGTTGGCATCGAACCACAGGAAACACTCTCAAAACTGGTGCAGGAGCTGAACACGGCTGCATCGGCCCTCGGCGTACTCAACGAGAACAAACCCTATGTTCCCCATGTGACCGTGGCACGGTTTGGCAAATCCAGCGTGGATATCAAATCCCGGTTACTGCCAATACTGGAGCAATATTCAGATCAGGAATGGGGAACAATTCAGGTAGAGAAAATCTGTCTTTATCGCTCAGACACATTGGCTGAAGGCGCCAGGTATACTGTTATTAGTGAAGCAACACTGGGCGATTGAATACATCGCTAACAATTTTTGTACGCATCATTAAGACCAACCCCATCAAGAATCATTGGTTTGGCTTTTTCCAACCTCGACAGTCGCGTTTTCTCCTGCTTGGCAGAACCTATGTGCTGCGCATATTCTTTCTGTCTGCCGGGAGTGAGGGACTTGAACGCTTTTTCCAGTCGTTTGCTCTTACCCAGGGCTGATTCAAGCTCGGTAGGCATTAGCAGTTTTTTCGGTTCTGGCTTGATCGCTTTCCCGGCCCGGGCGTTGTCCATGGTCTCCAGCACATAAGACTTCACCAGACGGGTCGGAAACTTATCGCCTTCTTCAAAGCGCCACTGACGCAGACCTTTGGTGGTACCTTCCTGGGCATTTACCAGTTTCTTTTCTTTATCCTTGAGAAATACACCATTGTGAAACCAGATGGCGCAGTGATTCTTGAATCCGGTTAGGCCAATCAGATTTTTGCCGTTGAGAGTATAGGCTGGTGCGCCCCACTTCACTGCTTCTTTCAGCTCCGTGCTCAACATGACCTCACGAGCGGGTTCAAGAAATTTACGCCACTTGTCGTGCTTCTTGAGGTAGGCGGCTACTTTATTCTCTGTTTCTTTTTCTTCTTTAGACTGAGCCATGACTATTTTCCATAGCGGGGATTGATCAATGAATTTAAAACATGATCTTCCCACTTTCCATTAATCAATATGTATTCTTTTGCATAACCCTCACGTTCGAAACCGAAACTCTTCAACAAACCTTCCGACCGGGTATTGCTCGGCATATGATCCGCCATTACCCGATGTAACTTCAGTTCGTCGAAGGCGTATTTGATTCCGTGAGCAACAATAGCTTTCATGTAGCCCTGCCCCTCATAACGTTCGGCAACTGAGTATCCGAGATGGCATGCCTGAAGAACACCTCGCACTATATTACTCAAGGAGCAACTGCCTATCACATGAGATTCCTCTGAATCGGTACCAATAAAGTGCACAGACAGGCCATTCTTGAACTCTAATTCTCTCTCTTCGAGCCGGCGTTTCCAGTATTCGATGGAGTGATGGTTTCTGGGAACCAATGGACTCCATGGCTGGAGATGAGATTCGTTAACTGCAAAGTAATTCGCGAGAATAGTTTCATGACCCACGGTGGCGCGAATAACCCGTAATCCATTACTAGCCATCAGGGTTTAACTCTTTCACCATTAACAGAGTCTGCTCTCCCCTGTCCTGGAATTGTTGCAACGCTCGCCATCCCATCCTGGCATAGAGGCCACCGCTGATATTTTGTGTCTGCAAATAAAGTTGGGGTAACTCTCTTTCGATGGCCAGGTCCACGATGCTCTGGGTCACCTCGGTTCCGAGCTGCTTTCCACGGTGTGCTTCGCTAACGAATACACTGCCGAGCCAGAATTGCTTGTCTGGAAACATGTCTTCCAGTTCATGCAATTTCAATGCGGCAACTGCGACGGGCTCATCGCCATCAAAGGCAACGATATGAGTCGGGTAATCTGTCTTGCTGAGGGATTTCAGCAACTGGTTTTCAAGATCTTCAAAATCAGACCCCATTCGGTCCGACCACACGCTATGCCACCAACGAATTATGGTGGGCACCAATTCTGGACGATCAAATAGAAACTCAAACCGGGTAGCCATGGTTGAAGCCTGGAAAGGAATTGCAGGGGGGAATTAGTTTAAACGGGGAAAGACGGAAATAACAGTTGATGCCATGCTCTATTGCAGTAGTTCAACTCGCTCCATTTCCTGCATCTGACCGTAGCCCGATGTGATCACCCGCTCACCTTCACTCAGCCCTTCACGCACTTCAATGAAGCGGTTGTTGCGTCGGCCAACGCGAATGTCACGTCGCAGAGCAGTTGACTGATCGGCATCCAATACGAATACCCAGTTACCACCGGTATCCTGAATAAAACCGCCTACCGGTAACAGCAGTGATTCAACAGGATCACCGAGAGATAATTCCATTTGCAGAGTTTGGCCACGGCGGATATTAGCTGGTGGCATGCCTTCAAATATCAGATCGACTTCAAATGTACCGGCAGTAATTTCCGGATAAACTATATCTACTCTGGCCTGGTATTCGCGGCCCGCCAGGGTGAAGGTAGCGGCCTGATCCGGGGCAACACGAGAGACATAAAATTCGTCGATTTGTGCCACAATCTTATACTGGTCTACCACATCGATCTGACCAAGACGCTCACCGGTTTGTTTACTTTGCCCAATCTCTGCATCCAGCGATGTAAGCTGCCCGGAGATTGGTGCCTTAACCAGCAGACTCTCAAAGCTGGCCTGGGAAATTTCCAGATTCTCGGTGAGCATTTCGATTTGCGCTTCGATCTGCACCTGTCGGCGTGTTCTTTCGTCATTCTCAACTAATTGCCTGGATTTCAGGTTGGCTAATACTTGTTCCTGGTAAGTGAGTTCATCCAGGATGGCGTCATATTCCTCTTCCGAAATCAGACTGCCATCCACCAGGCGTTCAAAACGATTTTTCTGACGAGTAAGTGTGATGATCCGGTATTCCGTATCGATGATCTGCCGCTCTGTAGCCAGCTTCTGATATTCGAAATTTGTCGTGATGTTGTTGAGAAAATTCAACTGTTCTGTGGTTCCTGCATCTGCCTGCGCAGCACTAAGTCGCGTGGCAGTATTAGCCAGTTGCACCAGCGGTTGTCCCGCCTGAACAAATTCGCCCTGTTCAATAAACACTTCTTCTACGGCACCGCCAATCACGGCGTCCAGAAAAACACTTTCCAGAGGTTGGATCGTGCCTCGTATGGGAATCAGGTCTTCGAAGGTACCTTCTTGCACCGCGGATATGATCAGCTGATCAGCGGAAACACGGTAGGTGCGTATGGAGGCATCTGCCAGCATCTGGTAAAGACCGCCAGCAACAGCAATGACAACGACAGCCATTGCCCCCTTCTTCCACAGGGGCATGGATTGCTTTTCTATTGGTGTGTCCATAGCCATGGTAAACAGTATATCCCTAATTTCCGGGTTTTTTCAGCTTATTCGGTACGAAGAGCATTTGCCGGGTTTGCATTGGCTACTCCATAAATACGCTGAAATGTGGTGGCCAGAGCCAACATGAATGTTGATACTCCAGCGAGAAGAAAAATGCCAATTCCGACATCGGTTTGAAAGGCAAAATTTGCCAGCCATTGTTGCATCGCGTACCAGGCCAGCGGCCAGGCAACGACATTAGCAATCAGGACAAACTTCGAAATATCCCAGCTCAGCAAAGTCGCCAGGTTGGTCACTGATGCGCCCAATACCTTGCGGATAGACATTTCTTTAGTTCGTCGCTCGGCGATGTAGTTCGTCACTGCATACAGGCCAACGCAGGCGATTATCACCGCCAGAACAGACATAGCTGTGAATAGCGTGAAAGTCCGTTGTTCGCCGGCATAAAACACTTGATAGGAATCCGACAGGAACTCTCTCTGTATCGGCATCTCAATGACATTGCTATCCCAAATGCCATCTATAGCATTCAGGGTTTCAACCTGATTCTCAGAAGCAATTTTTATCAGCATTACGCTTCGAGCTTCTTCCATTGTAAATCCTATGGCTGGCACTTCGGCACGAATAGAGCCAAATTGCGCATCTGCTACAACTCCCACAACAGTTGCGTTAGTCGTATAAAACACACCTCTGAATTCTCCGCCGCTATAGAGCTCAGCTCCCAAGGCATCATTGGGATTGGAAAATCCCGCCTGTCGCGCCGCAGTTTCATTAAGCACGATACTTCCGACTCTGTCGACATTTGTGTCGGAAAAAAACCCAAGAAAGTCTGTGGCGAAATCATCGTCCAGCGCTCTCCCGGCAAGCATTTCCATACCCAGGGTATCAAAGTAGTCGTCACCTACTACTACATTGCGTACACCAAAAGTCTGTTCTTGTCCGTTAACCTGCGAAAAACCGGTTCCATTGGAAAGGTCTCGCCCTGGAATTATGTTAGCAACTGAAATTGATAACACACCTGGTAAATTTTCCAGTTCGTTTCTCATGGTAGGGTATGCGTTGCGAGCTGTTGAGTCAGGTAATTCCACCGTTACAACATTGACAGGATTGAAACCGAGACCATTTGATAGCGCATAGTTGATCTGTGAATTAACAATTCCGGCGGCAATAATCAGACCGATTGAGATTGAAAACTGAGTGACTATCAGCCCCGATCTGAATCGATTTGAACTTACACCTTTTACGATTTCCCCTTTAAGAGCATGAACAGGGGACAGACGTGCCAGTGTCGATGCGGGATACAGACCGGCAAGCAGACCCACTGTTACTGCCGTTACTATCAAACCCAGAATTACTTCGCCACTGAAGATAGCCACTGTTTCTACCGAAGCTGCAACCATCGTATTGAAGTAAGGCATGAATGCCAGGCATAAAATTAGCGCGGCAAAAAGCGCGAGGATGGAAACTATGACAGTTTCAATAAGTAGCTGAATGGTCAGTGCTGATTTGGAAGAACCCAAAATCCGTTTAACACCGATTTCTCTCGAACGCCGGGTAAACTGCACAAGTTGCAGGTTCATGAAGTTGACTGTGGCGATCAGTAAGGTCAGGGCTGCAACCGCACTGAATACCAAAATATCGGAGCGCTGACGAATAGGTTTTACAAAGCCAAGTACGTCGTCACGCATACTGATTTCATTTTGCAGATCCGTTGTAAAATGGATATCTGCCAGGGCTTGCAAATAAACTTCGACGTCGAAACCAGGATTAATCTCTTCAGAGTAAGCCAGCTCAAGCTCCTCTTCGAACATCTGTACGTTTGTGCCCGGTGCCAGTCTCAGGTAATGATAAAAAACATCAGAACCAAGATTGTCGAATATACTCGAGTTATTCCATACTTCCGGCAAGTTTTCGATGTTCACAAAAATGTTGCTGCCCAGATGACTATTAGCCGGGTTGTTTGCAACCACCGCAGCGACTCTATAGTCGAAAGACTGGTCAATAGTAAACACCTGCCCAATCGCGTCACTGGCATTTTCCAATGAGAATATTGCCTGGGCTGCTGCTTCCGTTATAACGGCTGAATTCAAATCCTGAATAACTTCATCGGCGTTCCCTGCAACAGCACCGTAATTGAACATGGTGAAAAAATCATTATCCACCATGGTCACATTGGCGTACTGGTTTACACCCTCAATAGTAAGCAGGTGATTTCGGGGCGCGAGTCGGGTGAAGCTGTCTATCTGCGGGAAAATTTCTGCATAGATCGGCGTGACACCGTTAAAGAATGTTGCGAAACGAGAACCGCTTACACTCCAGTTGAGGCGATAAATGCGATCACTATCGTGATGCATTGCATCGAAGCCAACCTCATAGCGTACAAAGGAGAGAATGAGAATACTCACCGTCATGGCGACCGCCAGACCCATTACGCTGACGAATGAATTGAGTTTGTTTCGGCTTACTGAACGGAGTGCATACCTGAACAAGTGTCCCATAGTCAGCAATCCTGCATTTTTGATGAATTAGTCGCCATATCCCAAAGCACTACAGCGCTTCAAGTCGCCCCATTGGGAACCCGACAAGAGCGCTAAGCTTCTCCAGCCTGCAATATTTCAGATTTAGACGTCTAAAACCTGACTTGGTTACTATTATCTGTTGTGAGCATCTGCAGAAGATTGCAATGAGCGCTGATTCACAGGGACTAACGCCTTTCGGTAATTGCCGCGTCCACCAGGGTAGTGAAGTCTTCACGAAAACCACCACCTCTTGAAGGCGAGACCTGGGCCATGATGACAGTAATCATGTTCTGCTTCGGGTCAATAAAATAGCGGGTTCCAGCGGAACCATCCCACCAGATAGTGCCTTCAGAAACTGGCCAGCTGTAGGTGGCGGGATCCATAACCAGGTTAAAGCCACCCAGAGTCCAGCCAGACCCCTGCCAGTAACCCCTGTCGCCAATGGGCATGGCGGCGTCTGGCACGGCATTTTGATACATCAATTCTGCTGTTTCTTCATTTAACACGCGACGGCCATTGAACTCACCCTTGTTCAATACCATCTGGGAGAAGTTGAGGAAATCCTGCACCGAGGACAATAAACCAACTCCGCCTTCAATCAGGCGAGGGCGCATTGTCCAGGGAACAGTTTCGATCTGGTATGGCAGCAGTCGACCATCAGTGGGGCGATAGAGTTCAGCCAGTCTGTCTCGATCTGATCCTTCAGCCCAGAACATAGTGCTGTCCATCTCCAGGGGTTGGAATACCTGTTCGTCGAGATAATCTTCCAAGGCTTGTCCTGACCATACTTCAACCAGCTTGCCCAGAATCGTGGCGTGAATGCCGTAGCGAAAAGCTGTACCGGGATCATGGAACAACGGAACCCGGGCGGCGTTCTCTGTCATTTCATCCAGAGTGATATTTTTATCGCGTACATTCTGTTCCCGATATAGCTGTGATGAGCGGCTACCCAGTCCCGATGTGTGCGTTAACAGATGTGCAACCGTGATATCCCCTTCTCGCATACGATTCTGCGATATATCAGTACTACTGGGGTCAAGTAGCACTCTTTGGCCTTCGAAGTCAGGCAAGTACATCTTGATTGGATCGTCCATCTTGAACTTGCCTTGCTCATATAACTGAAGCACTGCAAATGAAGTAATTTCCCTGGTCATCGAATAGATACGAAACAGAGCATCTTCCTGCATCGGTTTGGCTTGTTCGATGTCCATTAACCCCAGCGACTGGTAATAGACTATCTTTCCGTCCCTCGCTACAGCGGCGACCACACCCGATATATGACCATCATTTATATGCTGCTGCAGGTTTGCAGTTACCTCGTCTAACTTCGAAGCAGACAAGCCAACGGATTCTGGTGAGGCAAAGCCAAGACTCTGAGCTTGAAGCGCTGTGCTCACTACGCAAGCATTTACCAGTACTAGAAATGAGGAGATTATTTTGGTTTTCATTGTTGGTCTCTGAGAGCGTTAAAATTTTAATTCTTAGTTTGCGGCCAGGACATCTTTAACCCAGCGTTCCACACGGGCATGCATGACCGGCATAGGAACCGCACCAGCACCGAGCACCACATCGTGGAAGGCACGAATATCAAAAGCATCCCCCAATGCTTCTTCAGCATTCGCTCTGGCCTGCTGGAAATTCAACATGCCTATCTTGTAGGCGGTGGCCTGACCCGGATTGGCGAAATAGCGCTGGATTTCAGAACGCACCGCGCCCTCCGGTATCGCGGAGTTTTCCAGCATGTAATTGACCGCCTGTTCTTCGCTCCAACGCATGGAATGAATGCCTGTATCTACTACCAATCGAATAGCCCGCCAGATTTCACCCGATAATCGGCCGAACTCTGAATAAGGATCCTCATAGCCACCCATTTCTTTCGCCAACCATTCAGCATAGAGTCCCCAACCTTCGGTATAGGCCGTGGTTCGATACTGTGTGCGAAACCGCGGCACCTCGGTGAGTTCCTGTTGAATGGATATCTGCATATGGTGGCCGGGATTTCCTTCATGGTAGGCAATGTCTTCGATCTGCCACTTGGCCAGCGTGGACATGTCTGACATATGGGAGTAGAACACGCCCGGTCTTGAGCCATCAGGCGCCCCCTGGCGGTAGTGCTGCGCGGCTCCAGGTTGTTCACGGAAGGCTTCTACCCGCCGCACAACTAGAGGCGCTTTCGGTAGTCGACCGAAATACTCCGGCAAGCGTTCATTGATGTAATCCAGATACTCATTATTGATATCTAAATAATCCTGGCGCCCTTCGTCGGTGTCGGGATAGTAAAACTGCTCGTCTTCTCTCACGAACACGAAGAACTCCTGCAGTGTGCCTTCGAAACCTGTCTGCTCTTTCACTGCTTCCATTTCGGCTTGCAAACGCTCTACTTCTGACAAACCTATGTTATGAATCTCATCAGCTGTCAGGTCTAATGTGGTCATCAGAGCCAGACGCTGGTTGTAGTAGTTTTCGCCATCAGGCAGCGCCCATACGCCCTGTGATTCAGGCGCCGCATTTTCGATATCCTGCTCCAGCCAGAATCGTACTTCTTCGTAAGCGGCCATGACTTCACCGGCCAGAATCTCCCGCGCTTCAGCCAGGTATTCCTGCGCGAGTGCCTCATCTATCGTGTCGCTTTCAACCAGGCCTTCAACCTTACCCTGAAAATCTACCCATACCGGAGAGTTAGGACTATCGTCATTGGAATTAAATGGGACACCTGACGTAACGCGATCGATTTCAGCCAGCGCAAACTCGTAACCGAATCGTGGTTGGCGAATTCCTGCTTCAGCCTGAAGGCGAGTTCTTTCCATTAGTTCCCGGAGCACACGATCAAAATCTCTTAAACGTGAGACATAGGCTTGCAGATCTTCTTCTGTCTCAACGCGATGGAAGCTAATCATGAAACTGGGTAAAGAGGAGTGCGGACCACCCCGGCCGAAGATATATCCGTAATTGCGATAGGGTGCTGCACGCTCAGCTTGCTGGAGCGAGAATGCCCACATGTCGTAGGACAACTTGCCGTCCTCAGTCAGAGCTTCATAGTCGAAATCCGCTTCCATGGTGGCAACACTTTGCTGTAACCACTGCAGACTGCGTTCACCTGCTTCCAGACTGCGGTCTGTGAGTCGGTCATAACCCGTGCGGCTGCCGAGTATGGAGCGAGTCTGGGGATTGAAATCCAGCTGCTCCTCAAATTGCTCGTCCAGCCAGGCATTCAGGCGCTCGGTTTCAGAGATCTCAGGAACTGGTTCGGACGCCGGTGCAGCAGTGGTAGCAGGCGCTGATGAATTATCGCTACAGGCAACAAGAAATACTAATAACAGACTGGCCAAGCAACGCATGAGAGATGCCTCTTCGTAAACAGAGAAGAGACGCTAGCGTGTTTGCTGACGACTGTCCAGACGGGTCGGGTTATGGTGAAAATCTTACGCGAGTACTATCTCTGGTATTGGCCCGGGTATTGGCCCTGATACTGGTACCAGTACCGGAAATAATCCGACAATGAATCGGGAAAATCGGGCTAGTTGAGTGGGCGGTCCAGACCAAAGCGAGAGCGCTCATCTTTCTGGCGATCCAGATTACTCAGCATCTCGTTACGGCTATAGATCATTTCCTTGAAGGTTTGGACCTTCTCCAGATTTTCCGCATCCGGACTGCCCTCCACTCGACCCAGCTGGGCCTGTAGATCAGATATCTCATGCATCAGTTTGTCACGGACTGCATTGGAGTCTTCATAGTTGGGCTTTAGGTGGGCACGGGGGCGGCGTACGTTGCGGAGCATTGGCTTACATCCTGTCCAAAATCAGTCCTGGGTCTACGAACCCTCCCACGAAGTAAGGGCTCAAATTAAGCATAGACAAGAATCTGAGTTTCGGTAGTGGATGTTGCCTGGGGATATCTACAGAACCGGACTCAACAGGGACTCCCAATCGAATTCTGGATCTGCCAGGGCGATGAAATAAGGATTAAGTATGTCTGCCTTCTGGTTGTAACGCAGTGGCTGGAAATCCGTGGTGACTATTTCTCCACCTGCAGCCAGGAGCACAGCATGTGCAGCGGCTGTGTCCCATTCAGAAGTGGGTGCCAATCGCGGATAGCAATCAGCTTTACCTTCTGCCAGCAGACACATCTTCAGGGAACTCCCCATACTTACCACTTCGATTGCATTGAATCGGGTGGCGGTCTGCTGAATCAACTGATCCACCTGCACACCGCGATGATTCCGACTGGCAACAAATCGAACTACCTCGTTGGATTCTTCGATGCGAGTCGACTCCAGGGATTGCTGATCGGAAGCGTTGGTGGTTCGCCAGGCACCTTCCACTGCAGTGCCACCATAGTAAGTGACTCCGCTAACTGGAACATGCACTACACCCAATACTGGAATGCCATTTTCAACTAGCGCGATGTTGACAGTAAATTCGCCGTTTCGACTTATAAATTCTTTCGTGCCGTCTAATGGATCTACCAGCCAGTATCGTTGCCACTGACACCGTTCTTCAAAAGAAGCCATCTGCGCTTCTTCTGTAATGACAGGCATTAGATCATCCAGAGCCTTCAGCCCCGCCACAATGATTGCATTTGCCCGGCTATCAGCCAGGGTCAACGGCGAATCATCTTCTTTCAGTGAAATATCCAGTGGCGCGTCGTCGTTATAGACATCCAGAATTTCTTCGCCTGCATCCTGGGCAATACGCAGAATTTCCTGAATTAAAACTTCGTCAGCCATAGTGGATTCCGTGGGATGATTTATAATGAGAGGCCTGAATAGTGGCGCAGCACATACTGCAACATGCTCAGCCTAATGCCAAGCAAATTGGCAGCGATACAAAGTAGGATACAGATAGATAAAAACTCCAATTACAAAATAAATAGCCCCTGTGTAATACAACTTAAAACATGCCACCCTGGTCAAATATAGATACCGTGATGTTCGATATGGACGGCACTGTGCTGGATCTGCATTTCGATAATTACTTCTGGCTACATCTCATTCCCCAACGCTACAGCGAGAAACATGGTCTCAGTACAGAAGAAGCACTGGACTACATCAGGCTGAAATACTCAGAAGTGCATGGCACACTGGATTGGTATTGCATCGACTACTGGGTGGATGAGTTGGAACTCGATATTCCGGGAATGAAGAAAACAATCACTGAGAAAATCACCATCCGACCAAATGTAGAGCGGCTGTTGAAATCACTGCATGCGCTTGGCAAAAACGTGATTCTGGTAACCAATGCCCATCCCATCAGCCTGGAATTGAAGATGGCCCACACAGGTATTGGTGAGTTGTTCCATCAGCAAATTAGCTCCCATAGTTTGCGCCTGGCGAAAGAGAATCAGGGATTCTGGGAAAATCTGAAAAGCGTGGCGCCTTATGAACCCGAACGCACCGTATTGTTCGATGACAATCTGAATGTACTGCGCCAGGCCCAACGGGAAGGCATCAAATATTTGTGGGCAATACGCCAGCCCGATAGTCAGCAACCCGCGGTGGAAGCAGGTGAATTCCCGCAGGTGGATGACTTCGATCACATCAATCCGGGTTCACTCTGATCCATGACGACTAAAGTGCGACTGGACAAGTGGCTTTGGGCTGCACGCTTTTACAAGACAAGAGCCATCGCCAAACAAGCTATCGAGGGCGGGAAAGTGCAGTGCCAGGGTGCCCGGGCCAAACCCAGTAAGGAAATTGAAGTCGGTATGGCAATCAGTCTGCGCCAGGGCTTTGATGATAAAGTTGTCATCGTTAAAGCCGTCAGCGACCAGCGGCGCGGTGCACCTGAAGCACAACTTCTCTATGAGGAAACTCAGGAGAGCATAGAGAAGAGAGAAAAGTTGGCTTTACAGCGCAAGTCCCAGCCCAAACACTGGCCCAATCCAACTCGTCCCAATAAGAAACAAAGAAGACAGATACAGGCATTTAAACAGGGAACTGACACAGAAAACTGAACCGCCCTGTTCCCCCTGGCATCCCAAGTCGAACATCTCTCTGATCAGTACCTGCCTCCCCACCCCAATCCCCACTCCTGCACATCGCCAAACATCAGCCGATAGAGTTAGGACGAAGATTCAACTCTGAAATGAAACCCACAGAGGACGGGTCTTTGCCTGATTAGCGCAGGTTCTGGATATTTGCCATAATGCCCGCCCGCGCAAGACGAGCCGGGCCTGCCCACTAGGCAGGGTCCGTAATTGGGAGTGGTTTTGACGAAGCATTTTGATCAGAGTCTGCAGCACTATCAGCTTCCTGCGTTTGCGGCTGAATGGGGACTCATCCGACGAGGCATAGAAAAAGAGTGTCTTCGTGTTTCGCCAGACGGTTCTATCTCTCAAAACACGCACCCTTCCGCGCTTGGCTCGGCACTAACTAACCCCTATATCACCACAGACTTTGCGGAAGCACTGCTTGAGTTTATTACTCCAGCCTATACCGACATTAATGAATGTCTGGGAATGCTGGAAAACATTCATCGTTTTTCTCTGCAAAATCTGGAAAACGATGAAATGCTCTGGGTATCGAGTATGCCCTGCCCTCTTAGTAACGATGCCGTGATTCGCATCGCTGAATACGGTAGTTCCAATATAGGAAGAATGAAGAACCTGTACAGGCGAGGGCTGCATCATCGCTACGGTAGTTTGATGCAGGCCATTTCAGGACTACATTACAATTTTTCTATGCCAGAAGAATTCTGGGCACCTTATCAGGAAATTTGTGGTGATCAACAATCCCTGCAGGACTTCAAAACTGATAAGTACCTTCATCTGATCAGAAACTTCCATCGCTATTCCTGGTTATTAATTTACCTGTTCGGCGCATCACCGGCGGCTTGCAAGTGTTTCGTGCAAGGACGCGATCACAGCTTGCTGGAAATGAATGGATCCACCTTATATCTACCCAATGCCACGTGCTTGAGAATGGGAAATCTCGGCTATAAGAGCGAGGCGCAGAAATCTCTGTTCGTCTGCTATAACGAGCTCCAGTCCTATGTGGATTGTTTACATGAGGCCATGCACACCGCGTATCCGGATTACGAAGCGATAGGCCACGACCCTGATGGTTCACATCGCCAGATAAATCCCAATTTGTTACAACTGGAAAATGAGTTCTATAGCACGATCCGGCCAAAACGAACTGTAGGCAGTGGCGAAAGACCACTGGATGGTCTCATTAAGAACGGCATAGAGTATGTTGAGATTCGCGCGCTGGACCTGAATCCTTACCTGCCCCTGGGAATTGACGCCGAACAAGTTCGGTTTCTCGATAGCTTTTTGTTGCACTGTTTACTGGCAGATAGCCCGGAGTGTGATAAACATGAATTCTTCGAAGTATCGAGCAACCTTGCACTGACAGTAGAAAATGGCCGCAGCCCTGATGCCGTGCTTACCGAGGAAGGCAATCCTGTTAAGTTGCGGGATTGGGCAAGTGATATTCTTGAACAGGTAGGGCATGCCAGTATCCTGCTGGATACCAATGCAGGTGGAACTGCTTATTCTGATGCTCTGCTGGCACAAAAGAATAAGGTTAATAACAGTGATCTCACGCCTTCCGGCAGGATGTTGAAGGAAATGAAAGAGGGACAGATGTCTTTCTTTGAATTCTCTATGGCTCGCTCTGCGGAAACCAGGGATTATCTGAGTGATAATGGGCTAAGTTCCGAGGTGCGCGAAGAGTTTATTCAGGCCAGTGCAGAATCACTGGTGAGACAAAAAGAAATTGAAGAAGCTGATAAGCAAAGTTTCGATGACTTCTTGCGGGAATGGAACGAAGCCTAGTTTGCTAATCACCCCTTGTTGTTGCCGCTATTGCTGAACAACAAAATTGGTGAAATAAAGATCCTCTACTTCCTGATCGCCATTTCGTTCCAGCATTGCCATTACATTTTTTACCTCATCCAGCGCTTCCCGGCGCAATGTTTCCCTGCCTACTGTAGACGTCAGGTTTTCTTCTGCCTGAGATGAAAACAGGATAATCAAATTGTTCTTAATGGAGGGCAGATGGTAGCGAATCTTCGACTCACTCTCGCCTTTCACTTTGAGAGAGACCGAGGCTTTCAGGTACTTAAGGCGGGCGCCTTCATCGAAGTTGGTAACGAAATCAGGAGTGATATCCACATACACAGCCGAAGGCATCTCCTGCCCACGGGCACTCCCCATCGCCAGCAGTTGAGCGATGAGAATTATGCAAAAAAGTAGCCGATCCATGGCCATATATCCCTGATACGACAGGCTCTTTAACCCAGAGCCAATTAAGCGGTTCGAAATCAGTTATCGATATTTCAAGCCTAGCAGGGATTTAAAATATTTCAGGATCTTTTCTGGTACTCACAGAGAAGAGGAAGGTGGTGTAGAATAGCGCCGAACCAGAGAGCAGGAGTCACCATGGCAATAGCAATCCCCAATAATCGCGTTATCAATATCGCCGTTTTCCTCGGCTGCGTGATCACCATTGGTATTGTGCTTTACATGGAGCATGTAATGCTGCTTTCCCCCTGTGGCCTGTGTATTACCCAGCGGGTATTCGTGATTCTTTGCGGTCTGGTGTGCCTGGCTTCCGGTATCCATAATCCCTCGGCCCATGGCCAGAAATTGTATGCCTTTGCCGCGGCGGCCATGTGTATCTTCGGCAGTTATTTTGCCGGCCGACAGATTTGGCTGCAGCATCTGCCAGAAGACCAGGTTCCGGCATGTGGTCCAGGGCTCACCTACCTATATGAAAATTTCCCATTCATAGAAGTACTTAACTTCCTGTTGAAGGGCGACGGAAATTGCGCCGAAGTGCAATTCCGCTTCCTGGGTCTCTCAATTCCCGAGATGTCCATGGTGGCTTTCGTAATACTGTTCAGTACTTGCATGTACATGGCATTCCGTCAGCAAAAAGAAGCTTTCTAAGGCCAGGCTGCAAACAAACCCTAACAACTCCTGATCAATTTTTGCGCAGTTCGAAAATAATTTCTTCCTGTGAAGAATTCACCTTGCGCGATTCCAGTTTCCCTACCATATTTAATTAGACCCTTTGAAAAGTTCGTCTTCGCGCCGAACCGAGCAATGGGCCAACTGAAGATTGTGTTGCTTTCCTGTAGAGAAGCCCGGCGTAGGAGGTAAATTGTCAGATGATCAAATGTAGTAAGCGAACCAGAGAAGGTTGGTTATTGGTTGATGACATGGTTCGGCGTTGGATGCAGCAACGCATTCAACTCACACAGGATTTCGAAGCTGTGGTTACCCCCAGAGAAGTGGAAGAGCCTGTTTCAGATCTGAGTGGACGGCTGAGTTTGTTCTGTCAGACCCTGGTGGACTATGTGTCTGCTGGCCACTTCGAAGTCTACAACGAACTCATAAGTGAAGCCCGCGAGTTCAATGATGGTAGTGCTATCACAGGTATCGATCTGTGCAGTGCCATCGATGATTCAACCGATATGGCTCTCGAGTTTAATGACAAGTACATCTCTGATACCGCCTGTCGCAAGCTACTTGCCGCATTGCCGAAGGACCTGGTGGAGTTGGGTAATGCACTGAATCTGCGTTTTGAACTGGAAGACAATCTGATCGCTGCAGTACATGAAAGCCATCGCCCAATGGTCGCATAGTTAGCGTTTTCATCGGAAAGCTTTATCCTTTTTCATGGTGACTCACCATGCTCACCTTGTTTAGAAGCTCTTCAACTAATTCGCCGCACACAATAGCGGCGCCGTCCTGTATTTACATCTTCTTTGTATTCGCACTGTCTGGCTGTTCCAATCCGGAACCACAGGCAAGTTTTTCCACTGCCGTGCAGGGTGTTTATAGCGCGGAGTTCTCCCAACAGGGAGAACTGGCAGCCATTGGTTCTATTCAACATGGTGGTAGCTTGTGGCGAACTGGCGACGCCGAACGCCTGTACAACTGGAATCACAAGGCCGATGTTCGCACTGCCATTACTGCTCTGGCATTTTCACCGGATGACGATTTCGTAGTCACCGCCGACATCAACTCCATCGTGTTATGGGATGCTCGGGATGGCAGAGCGCTGCGATATTTCGATGCCCCGGGAGAAATTCTCTACATAGCCCTCACTCCTGATGCAGAAAAGGCGTTGCTGTCCATGACAGACAATCGAGCCATCCTGTTCGACATTCAACGGGGAGGCATCTTGCATCAAATCCAGTTGGAGGGGCGGATTCTTAGCCAGGCAATTAGCGGCGATGGTCATTTCGCCAGCTTTGCATTGGACAATCGCATGCTACAACGCTGGAGCCTGATTGATGCAAGCCTCGACAATTCACTGGAGACCCAGGGCCGGGTCAATACCCTCGCCGTTTCCCGTGATGGTCGCTATGCGTTTACTTCAGTACAACATCGCGATGCCAGCATTATCGATTTCAATACCGGAGAAGTAATAAGCAAGCTCAAGTACAACAATAAGTTCTTCCCCAGTTTCTCCACCTTTCTCACAGCACGCTTCTACGATCAGGGTCGCCAACTACTAACCGGAAACACCACCGGCGCCATGGAATTGTGGAATGTTGGAAATGGCGAGCGTATTGAGCGTTGGTTAACACCGAGAGCATCAACCTTTGGTCCAACCCAGTTTTCAGTTGTGGCGGTAGCCATGGCTGATCGCGAAAAACAGGTGCACGCGATTACTTCAGATGGCACCGCCTATCAGTTTCCTGTCGGGCTAAACTAGCTATAAGAAAATCCTAGGCACCTCGCTGCCATTTGAAGAAGCGCTCCATTAGTGGAAAGTACTTTTCCGGCAGGTGTTTGGTACGCCGTGCGTTGGCAGCGAATTTATTACCTTCAAGCAGGGTTGGATAGATATGAGTGACGGCAGAAATCTTATCCAGACCCATGCCATGAGTCATGGCAAACACGAACTCACCGATAAGCTCACCAGCGTGATACCCCACGATGGTTACACCCAGAATCTTGTCTTTCTTCGGCACCGTTAATACCTTGATAAAACCATGGGCTTCGCCGTCGGCCAGTGAACGATCATGATGATCCATGTCGTAGCGTGTCA
This sequence comes from uncultured Pseudohongiella sp., assembly GCA_965227685.1. GTDB lineage: Bacteria > Pseudomonadota > Gammaproteobacteria > Pseudomonadales > Pseudohongiellaceae > UBA9145. The sequence continues at coordinate 3,042,835 of CBDDGA010000002.1, forward strand.
CTTCGTAGTCGACGCCCTGGGTCTTCGCTTCTTCCTCGCTTAAACCAACTCTCGCTACTTCCGGGTCGGTAAACGTTGCCCAGGGTACAACATTGTATTTGGCTTTTAAGCGCCACCAACCACCGAGCAGGGAATTGATTGCCGCGAAAAAAGCCTGAAATGACGCCATGTGTGTGAATTGATAGGGACCGGCCACATCACCACAGGCGAAGATGTTGGGGTAAGCCGTCTGCATGGCATTATTGACTTCGACAGTTCCCTGCTGAGTAAGAGGCATGCCCAACTCTTCCAGACCGAATCCTTCAACGTTGGCTTTACGTCCAATCGCCAGCAATACCTTATCAAACTCAACTCGCACTGATTCACCGTTATGCTCGGCTTCCATGATCTTGTTCTCGCCTTCGACACTAAAGCGGGTAAGCTTGTGATCAGTGAGTATCCTGATTCCCTGCTTTTTAAACTGTGCCGCTACTGCCTCCGAAACTTCAGGATCTTCCCGAGGCATTATGCGACTTGCCATATCTACCTGGGTCACCTGAGCGCCAAGATTGTTGAATGCCTGTGCCAGTTCGCAACCAATCGGCCCACCACCAATGACCAGTAACCGTTTGGGTAATTCTCGGAGTTCCCAGATCGTATCCGAAGTCAGATAGCCAACGTCGTCCAGACCCGGAATAGGAGGCACCATAGGTCGCCCTCCTGTAGCGATAATAATGGAACGGGTGTTTATTATTTTACCGTCTACTTCAACCGAATAAGGCGAAGTGATCCTGGCATTTCCAGCGATACATTCAACACCAAGGGATTCGAAACGTTCCATGGAATCATGTGGCTCGATTGTTTTGATCACACCCTGCACCCGATCCATGACCCTGGCGAAATTAACTTCTGCACTTACTCCCTCGATGCCGTATTCTTCAGCACGCCGGATATAAGACATAATGCGTCCACTGCGAAGAAGAGATTTGCTGGGTACACAACCAGTATTAAGACAGTCGCCTCCCATCTTGTGCTTTTCAATCAAGATGGTTTTTGCCTTAGCGCCCACGGCAATAATCGCAGCTACTAGTCCCGCAGACCCACCTCCGAGAACGACCACGTTAGCATCAAATTTTTTCGGTTTCTTGAAACCCTTCATGATCTTGTTTTTCTGAATGCTGTTTACGATTAGTTTGCCAACCAGTGGAAATATACCTAACAGCACCAGTGAAAAAAGTACTGGTGCACTGACAAGCCCGGATAAGGAAGTGATTTGCGCTAACTCAGAGCCCGCGTTTACATAGACCGCCGTTCCCATCAACATACCGACCTGGCTTACCAGATAGAATGAGGTGATACTGATGGGGGTCAGGCCCATCACCAGGTTCACCATAAAAAACGGAAACAGTGGCACCATCCTGATACTGAACAGATAAAAGTTTCCGTCTTTCTCTATGCCTCTGTTAATAGGTGCCAGGTAGTCTCTGAATTTTGCCTGCACCCAATCTCTCAACAGGGTTCGGGAAACCAGAAAGGAAAGGGTCGCCCCTATGGAACTCGCAAAGGAAACCAGCAAGGTTCCCCATACCAGGCCGAAGATTGCTCCGCCCAGCAAAGTGAATATCAGTGCTCCCGGCAGAGAAGCTGCGGCTATCGCCACGTAGATAGCGAAATACAGTGTTGAAGCCAATGCAAAATTGTCGTCCCGATAATCCTGCAAACTTGCGATCTGCGACTGCGCGTACTCCAGGGTCAGATATTGCCCCAGATCGAAAACGAAATAGCTGAGAATTGCCGACGCCAGGATGGCGACAATTAGAAATCTGATTTTATTCACTACTGAGTTCTCTTGAAGTTCCAGAAACTGTAAGGATCGCTCCTACTGACAGAGCAGACGCAAGCCAGCTGAGCTGGCTGTCATACAGTCGTTCTATTATGCTATAAACCGTCTGCCGCCCGCAGCCACCAGGCTCAGGTCGGCAAAGCCGGAGAGTTAACTTGTCCAATTTTGATTTCAGTCGCGAGTTTCCTGTCAGCCGCATGCGCCGCATGAGGAAAGACGACTTTAGCCGTCGTTTGATGCGGGAAACCGTATTGAGCACAGATGACCTGATTTTCCCTGTTTTTATTGTGGAAGGAACACAACAGCGGCAGGCAATAGAATCCATGCCAGGCATGGTGCGATTCAGCATCGATACACTGTTGGAAGAAGCGGCTGAACTGGTTGACCTCAATATCCCGGCAATCGCCCTGTTTCCATCTCCGGACGCAAATACCAAGAGTGAGGGCGGACACGAGGCATTTAACCCGGACGGCCTGGTACAGAGAGCAATTCGGGCAATCAAGGAAAAATACCCCCAACTCGGTGTAATTACCGACGTTGCGCTGGATCCCTACACGACCCATGGTCAGGACGGCATCATCGATGGCGATGGCTACGTGGTTAACGATGCCACTGTGGAAGTGCTGGTAAAGCAGGCTTTATCCCATGCCCAGGCCGGAGCCGATATCGTTGCCCCCTCCGACATGATGGACGGCCGGGTCGGGGCGATCCGACTGTGCCTGGAAGAAAGCGGTCTCATCCATACCCGCATACTGGCCTACTCGGCGAAATACGCATCGAGCTACTACGGGCCTTTTCGGGATGCGGTAGGCTCCAGCGGAAATCTTGGCAGTGGCAATAAATACAACTATCAGATGGACGTGGCAAACAGCGACGAAGCATTACAAGAGATTGCCCTCGACCTGGCAGAAGGCGCGGATATGGTCATGGTAAAGCCCGGTATGCCCTATCTGGATATCGTGCATCGGGTAAAGAAAGAATTTGGTGTACCGACATTTGTGTATCAGGTGAGCGGTGAATATGCGATGCACATGGCGGCCGCCCAGAATGGTTGGCTGGATGAAGATGCGGTAGCGATGGAATCCCTGACAGCCATAAAACGGGCTGGCGCTGACGGCATACTCACCTACTTCGCCAAGAAAGCAGCGAATCTATTGCTGTCAAAATAGTGGGAGAGAAAACTGGCCTGAGTCGGTCTACTTATCTGGAACCAGCTGAGCATGGCTCGTACGACAGACCTTGAATCCTTGTTAATTGGCCTTATTATTAGCTCTCATCTACAGCGCACCTTTAAGCTTGGTCCGTTCGAGACAGTGATAGCCGGAGTCAGGAATCCGGCCAATCAGCATTAGTTCCCAAGCATTGAGTTAAAGAAAAGGAAGGAATACGCCCATGAGCGAAAATATCGTTCACACTTCAGATACTAGTTTTGAGCAAGACGTACTGCAGGCAGAAGGGCCTGTGTTGGTAGATTTCTGGGCTGAATGGTGCGGCCCCTGCAAGATGATTGCACCTGTACTGGAAGAAGTTGCTGACGAATACAACGGCAAGCTGAAGGTTTGTAAAATGGATGTGGATGCCAATGCTGAGACTGCACCAAAATACGGCATTCGCGGTATTCCTACCCTCATCGTCTTCAACAATGGCGAGAAAGTCGGCGAAAAAGTCGGCGCTCTTTCCAAGTCTCAGCTTTCAGCATTTATTGACAGCATTATCTAAATTGCGTTTAATTGCGGTGTCTCGTTACCTGCGAGGCACCGATGGATGTGGAAGTACCTGAATCTTCAACACTTTTTTCTCCGAACTTCCACCTCAACCTGATAAAGATTACCCAGGCCTCACGGAAATAACTCGAGACGAGTCCGTTTCGCGTAGCCGCAAACATACTAATTTGAATTAGAGTGGATTCTGGACAGGAGTGGAACTATATTTCTGATAGGTACTGGCTTTTTAGATCAACGGTCCGGTAGCCTTTAGAAACGAAAACACGCAGCTTGCTCTTCGTATTGAAGAAGTCGTTAGAACAATTAGACTATAAATAAAACAGAAAGAACGTACAGAAACACTGTGCTGTTGTAATCTGGAGAGAACAGAACTAACGCCGCAAGCGAGATCGCCGATAGTCAAAACAACAAATATGCGATCACTATAAATAGATATAAATTACATTCCCCTTTATCCAAAACAGTTTTCAGTAACAACCCCCTTTTTAATTACCTTCTTTAACTTACAACGAATGACATATGTGTGAATGTAATCGCAGCGAATGCGATGTTTTTTCACAAGTTCAAACCATCTAAATTCCTGAAGTATCACAACTATGAATCTCACCGAACTAAAACAGAAGCCTATCGCCGAGCTAATTGAAACAGCTCACGAGATGGGTCTGGACAATGTTTCCCGCACCCGTAAACAAGACATTATTTTTGTCATCCTGAAGAAACACGCCAAGAATGGCGAAGACATCTACGGAGATGGTGTACTGGAGATATTGCAGGATGGTTTCGGATTTCTGCGCTCAGCAGACTCCTCCTATCTTGCTGGACCCGACGACATCTATGTCTCGCCCAGTCAGATACGGCGCTTTAACCTGCGTACCGGTGATACGGTAGCTGGCAAGATAAGACCACCGAAAGACGGCGAGCGATACTTCGCTCTGCTGAAGATTTCAGAAATTAACTTCAGCAAGCCAGAAAACTCCAAGAACAAAATCCTCTTCGAAAACCTTACCCCCCTCTTCCCTCAGGACAGACTGGAACTTCAAGTCGGCAACGGCAGCACCGAAGACCTTAGTGCTCGCGTGATCGATCTCACGTCTCCAATTGGAAAAGGGCAGCGTGGCTTGATCGTATCGCCACCGAAAGCTGGTAAGACCCTTATTCTGCAGAACATCGCACAATCTATTACCCGGAATAATCCCGAGTGTCGTTTGATCGTATTGCTGATCGATGAAAGACCGGAAGAAGTAACGGAGATGCAACGATCAGTACGGGGCGAAGTGGTTGCCAGTACATTTGACGAACCACCTTCCCGCCACGTTCAAGTTGCAGAAATGGTAATTGAAAAAGCCAAACGCCTGGTGGAACACAAGGAAGATGTGGTTATTCTTCTGGACTCCATTACTCGTCTGGCTCGAGCCTATAACACAATTGTCCCTTCATCGGGCAAGGTACTAACCGGTGGTGTAGATGCCCATGCTCTGGAACGACCCAAGCGTTTCTTCGGTGCCGCTCGTAACCTCGAAGAAGGTGGCAGCCTGAGTATCGTGGCGACAGCCTTGATTGAAACTGGTTCGAAGATGGACGAAGTGATCTACGAAGAATTCAAGGGCACAGGTAATATGGAATTACATCTGGATCGCAAGATCGCAGAAAAACGTGTCTATCCTGCCATCAATGTGCGCCGTTCCGGTACTCGTCGCGAAGACTTGCTCACCACCGAAGAAGAACTGCAGCGCATGTGGATTCTGCGCAAACTTCTCAGTTCCATGGAAGATGTGCAGGCAACTGAATTCATCCTTGATAAGCTCAAAGACACCAAGACTAACGATGAATTCTTCAATGCAATGAAGCGCAAGTAAGAACCTGACTGGTTTTTCCTGTTCTTCGACATTGAGACATCACTCATGTCATTCAAAGACCTCAGAGACTTCATCGACCTGCTGGAAAAGGAAGGTGAGCTTAAGCGTATTAGCACCGAGGTTGATCCCTATCTTGAGATAACAGAAATTTCTGACCGCACGCTAAGAGCAGGCGGTCCGGCGTTGCTGTTTGAAAACCCTAAAGGGTCAGATATCCCTCTTTTAGCAAATCTGTTTGGCAATACTCGCCGAATCGCATTGGCGATGGGTCAGGAAGATATTGAAGGCCTACGTGACGTAGGCAAGCTGTTGGCTTTTCTTAAAGAGCCTACTCCTCCCAGTGGCTTTAAAGATTTGTGGCAAAGCCTGCCCAGCTATAAGAGTGTTCTGAATATATCTCCAACGGTTAAGAAATCAGCTGCCTGCCAGGAAATCATTCTGGAAGGTGACGATGTAGACCTTACAAAGCTTCCGGTGCAGACCTGTTGGCCCGGCGATGCCGCGCCCCTGGTAACCTGGCCGTTAGTCATTACCCGCGGCCCAGAAAAGGAACGCCAGAATCTCGGCATCTATCGCATGCAGCTACTTGGACCGAACAAGCTCATCATGCGGTGGCTTTCCCATCGTGGTGGCGCGCTGGATTTTCGTGAATGGAAACTGGAACATCCAGGCGAGCCCTTCCCTGTTTCCATAGCCATTGGCGCTGATCCAGCGACAATTCTGGCTACGGTAACACCAGTGCCCGACACTCTTTCTGAATATGCATTCGCCGGGCTTCTACGCGACGGTAAAACAGAAGTCGTAAAGTCTCTAAGCAATGATTTGCAGGTACCCGCCAGTGCCGAGTTCGTCCTGGAAGGGTATATCGACCCGGAAGAAATGGCGGATGAGGGGCCCTATGGTGACCACACAGGCTACTACAACAATGTGGAGAGCTTTCCGGTATTCACGGTGACTCATATGACTCATCGCCGCGACCCGATCTACCACAGCACATACACCGGCAGACCGCCCGATGAACCTGCAATGCTGGGAGTGGCACTTAACGAGGTATTTGTACCCTTATTACAAAAACAGTTTCCAGAAATTGTAGATTTCTATTTACCACCAGAAGGCTGCTCCTACCGCATGGCTATCGTAAGCATGAAAAAACAATATGCCGGTCATGCAAAGCGCGTAATGATGGGAGTATGGTCTTTCCTGCGCCAGTTCATGTACACCAAGTTTGTTGTTGTTGTGGATGACGATGTAAACATCCGCAGCTGGGAAGATGTTATCTGGGCCATAACCACGCGCATGGACCCAACTCGCGACACAGTGCTTATTGATAATACGCCGATCGACTATCTCGATTTTGCCTCACCTGTGGCTGGCCTTGGCTCGAAGATGGGACTGGACGCTACCAACAAGTGGCCAGAAGAAACCACCAGGGAATGGGGTGAGACAATCACCATGAGTGACGACGTTAAGCGTCGGGTTGATGAGTTATGGGATGAGTTGGGGATAGAAAAGCGCTAGTTCAATTCCGCTGCAGTTTATAAACGACAGGCTAGTGAGTTGTTTTATCAATTGTCGGCATAGGCAACCCAGGCAGTGTAGCTCCTACCAGCTCGCCATAGCTTTCCAGACAGGCTTCTCCAGCCTCTTCGTCACCAAGCTGTTTCAATAACCGTCCAAGCTCCCCGTAGGCTTCCGCAGACGGAGCAAACTTGATGCTTGTTTCATAATACTCGCGAGCTTTTCCCCATAACTGGTTGCGCATGGAGATCCTGCCAAGACTTAATAAGAGGGTTGCATCGGCAGGGCGGGATTTCAGCCAGTTCTCAGCTACCAGCAACTGCTTGTTACTATCACCCAATATCTTTTCACCGTAAAAGCGAATCAGCTCGTCACTCCAGCTTTTATTCAATGCGGTTTCTATTACCTTTGCAGCTTCTTCTCCGGCGTCTGTATCTAACAAAAGGTCTGCATAATGGCGTACTACCTTTGGGTCGTCAGCGAATGCTGAGGCTTTCTTCCACTGCTTCTTCGTGCTGGCAAAATCCTCCTCGCCGGATTTCACTTTCTCAAATGATGCATATAAATCTTCCATGAACACGCGCTTGCGAATTCTCTCCAGCTCATCGGTATCGAAAACCTTATTCTTTTCCAATACCGGAAGGAGCGTGGCCAGATTGCTCCAATCCTCCAGCTGAACATAGACGTCTTTCAGCAGAGCCAGCATAGGTTCATCATTCACCGAGTTCTTTTTCATTTCTTCCAGCACAGCCAGTGACAGTTCCAGCTGTCCGCTACGGTGGTAGAGCTGGGCTTTAAGGGAATTCACCGTGGAGCGCGCAGTAGGATAGGACTTTTCTGCCTGCTCCAACAAATCAGTCCAACCCTGCTTATCACCGATCTGAAAAGAAGCATAGGCAGCCGCCAGATAGTTCACCACGCTGGCGTCCTTATCTTTCATACCTTTCTTGAGCAGGCTCAAACTGGATGCCCAGTTTCCCCGGGTGAAGTACAAAAGACCTTCTATAGTATTGCTGCGTTTTTTCGCCATTCGCTTACTATTAATCTCCCGGCCGGCAGCCAATAGCCGCACCGGGTTGATCCATTGCAAACCAATCCACAGTAATCGTACACACAGGTAAATCACTACCATGGCGATCAACAAAGCGAACAAACTGGTTTCAAATGTGTAGTTGCCAAATGCAATCAACAGATAGCCTGGATCACTGGGAAATCCAAGATACAGCGTTACCCACAGGGCAATGATGATGGCGAGAAGACTAAAGACGAAGAGACGAATCATCAGCGCAGGTCCGCCGTGAGATCTTGCAGCAAGGAGATGGTTCGTACCGGCGCCGGCAGTGAAGGATCAACATCAATCTGCTGCAGTACCTGTACTTCAGCAATTACTGACTGCCCCAGTTCCGATTCCACAACCGCGTACTGCTCCAACCATCTCAGACAATCCGCCAGGCTTCCCTGATAGAGTTCATTATTGGTCGTTAATACTGCCAGTTTGGCCTGCTCAACCGCCAACTGCAGGCGCTGCAGGATTGCTGTCTCGTTACCAGGGGCCAGCATCGCCTGTGGGTCATCTTCCCAGCGGCGCCAGACAAAGATGGAGCCCAGAAACTGTAATGTGGAATCCAGCATACCCGAGGCCGCCGTGCCTGTTTCCACATCTACTGATTCCCGGTTACGCCGGGCTTCAAAGTTTTCCCGCATGGATCCAACCATATCTACCTGAGCGATCTGGCTTGCCAGATTCTGCAGGCGCAGATAGACACCCTCTTCATCCAAATCTTCGATAGCTTGTAACGCTGCCAGCTCTTCAGAGAGGGCTTCCCTCACCAGCAGCACATTGGGGCTGCCGGAGTCCGCCAGGGATTCATCGGCTTGCTGCATCAATGACGATGCAGATAATGGGTCTCTTTCGATCTGAATCTTGCGAAGAGCGAGCTCTAATAGAAACTCTGCTTCCAGAAGTTTCCACTGTTGCTCAGAAGGTCCGGAATTGTCTGCCTGGCGGCTTGCCACTGTGTTGAGTTGAGCCCGTAGTCGGCGTACTTCTTCATCCTGGGATTGCAATTGATCTGAGAACTGCTGTGTCAGTTGCTGCGAGTACTGTTCCGTAAGTTCCTGGGTTAATTGTCTGGTCGCATTATCATCTACCTCCAATTGTTGAGGCATGGCTTCCAGCTGTTGTTGCAAGGAAGTCAGTTGAGAATTCTGATTGTTAACGACTGAACTCAGCTGACTGTTTTCCGCTCTTAGTGTTGCAAGCTCCTGTTGCATCTCCATCTGCGAATAGCCAACAAACAATAGACCCAGCAAAATAGGAATCAACAACACCAGCACCACGAGAATCCGGCGTCTTGCTGTCTGCTGTTTACGTGACCCTGATCCGGACTTCGTATTCTTCGAAATCTCGTCAAGTATCTTTGGTGTTTCCGGCTGTTCTGCCATTGTTTAGCTCGAGTAATTCAGGTCTCAGATATCATTCGAAAATGCGATAACTCATTCAGTAATGTCGGCGTTTAGCTGAACATTCTGCAGTGCTTCCAACATGGATTCATCATCAGCGCCATTGGCTGACATCACCTGTCTGAATCCTAACTCTTTGGCCTGCTCTGCAACTCGATTGGATGGCACAATCAGTGGCATGGTATAGAACTCAATTTTACCGTCATTCAACAATTGCGCCAGGTGGGTAAGGGATTCTCCGCTATGCACGGTCACGGTGTTTACCGCTTGATCGGCGAGAAGCCTGGCGACTGCCGTTTTTTCATGAGCTACCGGACTTCTCGTATACAGTTCCACATAGTGAACCTCAGCGCCGCGCTCTTCAAGTGTGTTTGCAAGCAACTCTCTGCCCCCTATTCCACGAAAAATGGCAATTCGCATACCTGCCACGTTGCTTAGTTCAGCCAGCCCGAGTAACGCTTCACTATCGGAACCCTGAGGAGGTGTTAATACTGGCTGATTCAGAATCGATTCCAGAGTCAGTTTCGTGGTGCGACCGATTGCCGCCATCTTTACAGCCACAGGGAACTGGGGCCAGTAGTCGTCGACTAATTGCGCCCCCAGCCTTGCTGCATTGCTGCTTACAAATATCAGCCACTGGTACTGATCGAGATTCTGAATCAGAGTTCTGGTTTTCTGTTCTCTTTTTTTGTCAGTAAGAGGTTCTATCTTTAGCAAAGGTAAAGAAGCAACCCGCCCGCCGCGAGATTCTATAGACTGAGAAAGTGAAGCCTGTTGATGCTCGGGTCGTGTAATCAAGACCGACATATTTTCCAGAGTTTGAGGTGCACCTGGCGCTTTCTGTTGAGAGCTCAAGATTTGCTCCTGCTAGTCACGGAGATCCTCTAGAATTTTTTCTGCACCTTGTGCCAACAGTTCTTCTGCTACCGATATACCGAGTTGCTCTGCTTCCTGTACATGAGCCGAAAGCGCACTTCGGTAAATAGTAGTTCCGTCCAGGGAGCCAACCAGTCCACGCAGTTGAAGAGTCTGTTCTTTAAGTTCTGCGAAACAAGCAATGGGAACCTGACAACCGCCCTGTAATTTATTTACCACAGCTCGCTCGGCGGTAACCCTCGATGCAGTTTCCTGATGATGGATGCAGTCCAGAAGCTTTATGGTTTCCAGATCTTCAGTTCGACATTCGATACCGATTGCGCCCTGACCACCAGCGGGTAATGATACGTCGAAAGAAATGGCTTCTCGTATTCTTTCATGCAGTTCCAGGCGGATCAGTCCTGCTGATGCCAGGATAATGGCATCGTAGTTTCCGGCATCCAGTTTAGCCAGACGAGTACCTACGTTGCCCCTTAGATCACGAATCTCAAGATCTGGCCGTACACTCTTTAGCTGGCATTGTCGACGAAAACTTGAAGTTCCTACGACCGACCCTTCGGGGAGTTCATCCAGAGAGGAGTATTGATTGGAGACGAACGCATCGGAGGGGTCTTCCCGTTCACCAATAACTACCAATCCGAGCCCCTCCGGAAACTCCATGGGAACATCTTTCATCGAGTGAACGGCGATATCAGCCTCGTTCGCCAACATGGCCCGCTCTAACTCTTTGACAAACAGGCCCTTACCACCAACTTTTGCCAGCGGCGAATCGAGAATCTGATCACCACGGGTTGTCATTGGAACCAGTTCCACCTCAAGTTCTGGATGATTGTCACGTAGAGTTGCGGCTACATGTTCTGCCTGCCATAGAGCCAGAGGACTTTCCCGGGTGGCGATTCTGATTTTCTGCATTTATTGCTTACTGCGACTGTTTGTGAAAGCCACATTTTACGGGAATTAGCTGGATTTGTCTGAGCGTAGTGACCGCCAGCTGTGCTTATGGACTACAGATGTTCCTGCTATAATCGCCGCCCAATTCTGGCCAAGCCAATTTAATCAGAGCTTGGCGACAACCGGACAGACTGGCATGAGTAAGGACAACAAGGGCGGCAAGCTGTGGGGTGGACGATTTAGCGAAGCCACTGACGACTTCGTTGAGAAGTTCACCGCTTCCGTGGATTTTGATCAGCGCCTCTATCGATACGATATCGATGGCTCGATTGCCCATGCCTCCATGTTATCCAAAGTTGGTGTGCTAACAGATGGCGAGTTCGAGCAGATAAAATCAGGCCTGGAAGATATCCGGAAAGAAATCGAAAGCGGACAATTCAGTTGGTCGGTGGAACTCGAAGACGTGCACATGAATATCGAGGCTGCTCTGACCGAACGTATTGGCGATGTCGGCAAGAAATTGCATACAGGCCGGTCCCGCAACGATCAGGTAGCTACTGATATCCGATTGTATGTAAGAGCTGAAATTGATCGTCTCAGCAATTTGCTCACTGATCTGCAGAAAGCCTTGCTGGATCTGGCAGAGAGGGAAGCTGAAACGATTATGCCTGGTTTCACTCACTTACAAACTGCTCAGCCTGTTACCTTTGGCCATCATATGATGGCCTGGTTTGAGATGCTGGACCGCGATCATGCGCGTTTGCAGGACTGCCGTAAAAGAGTAAACCTGTCACCTCTGGGTGCAGCCGCATTAGCAGGAACTACCTATCCTATCGACCGGGTGTACAGTGCTGAACAACTGGGATTTTCTGCACCTACCAGAAATTCACTGGATTCGGTAAGTGACAGAGACTTCGCTATCGAGCTGGCGGCTGCGGGCAGTCTGATCATGACTCACCTGTCCCGATTCTCGGAAGAATTAGTGCTGTGGACGTCTGCTCAATTTGATTTCATTGATCTGCCTGACAGGTTCTGTACAGGCTCCTCCATCATGCCACAGAAGAAGAATCCGGATGTACCTGAACTGGTTCGTGGCAAGACTGGCAGAGTATATGGTCATCTTGTTTCCCTGCTTACCTTGATGAAATCGCAACCTCTTGCCTACAACAAAGATAATCAGGAAGACAAAGAACCACTGTTTGATCTGCTGGATACAGTTAGTAATTGTCTGGTGGCGTATGTAGGAATGATGCCTGCTATTCAATGCAAGGCTGAGAATATGCGTGCTGCGACTATGAAAGGTTATGCTACTGCAACTGACCTGGCGGATTATCTGGTTAAGAAAGGGCTGCCTTTTCGCGATGCCCATGAGGTAGTGGGCAAAGCTGTTGCACTTGCGGTGTCGGAAGAGAAAGATCTTGCTGAACTCTCTCTGGAGCAACTCAGCCAGTTCAATGAGCACATTAAGGACGATGTATACCAGGTGCTGACACTGGAAGGCTCACTGGCGGCACGCGATCATTTGGGTGGCACTGCGCCTGATCAGGTTAAGTCGGCGGTTGTGGCCGCAAGGGAGGCACTCGCGGCTCGCTGAGATTCTCTATGGATTCGGCTGCGCCAGCAGTTCGACTTCGTATTCCAGCACGCGATTGTCCCGCACAGTTCGAACCAGAATCTTATCGCCTGGTTGGTGCTGTTCAATTATCGACGCCAGATCATCTTCGTCGCGTACAGCCTGACCATCCACTTCAACTATGACATCACCCAGCCGAATTCTGCCGCGGTTCGCTCTGCTTAGACCACGCATACCTAAGCGATCAGGGTCACTGCCATCTACTGTATCTAATACTATTACTCCTTCGATTCCCCATAGCTGACGATAGTAGTCTGGTTGAGGCACACGGGTGATGCCAAGAATTGGTGTTTGCACCCGGCCATATTGAATGAGTTCCGGCACAACTCGCTTAACGGTATTTACCGGTATGGCAAATCCAATTCCGGAGCTGGCGCCGCTGGGACTATAGATCGCGGTATTGACCCCAACCAACTGACCCAGACTATTCAACAAAGGGCCGCCGGAGTTACCCGGATTAATGGCGGCATCTGTCTGAATCACATCACGGATCGTGCGTCTGTTTACAGAATCAATTTCTCTACCCAGAGCACTTACGATGCCAACGGTCATGGTGGTATCGAGACCAAAAGGGTTGCCTATAGCGATCACCTTGCGCCCTACTTCCAACTCATCGGAATCACCGGGTACGACTGGCACCAGATCCACATCCTGGGCATCAATTTTCCAGACAGCAAGATCTCTGCTGGGATCGAGACCAACAGCCTGCGCTTCATAGGTCGTCCCATCCTGCAGTGTAACGAGCACTCGATCAGCCTGTTGCACTACGTGATAGTTGGTGACAATGTGTCCTTCATCATCCCAAATAAATCCAGTACCACTTCCCTGGGGCACTTCCTGGGGATTCAGGGAGTAAAAGGAACGCACGAGTCGTGCATTAGTGATATTCACAACGGACGGGCTGGTGCTTTTGAATACCTGAATGTTGTTGCTTTCATCATCGGTACTGAAGCTGGAATAGTCCTGTGTTTGCCCTAAAGTCAGGGCTGGAGCGGCAATAAGGGCTAGACCCAGAAGCAAAGGTTGGAACAATTTCATCGAGAAGTGACCTCGTAGAACTCTAAAGCGAATACGTTCAAAGAGTGTGCATGGCTCAGTAGTTACTAAAATAGGTTCTTTCTCGCCGGAATCAAGCCCCTGATGGTGAAGTCGTGTTGATTGATTTCAGCAGGCCTAGCCCTTACTATTGTTGGGCTGTAGCGAATTGGCCTCTGTTTCATGAAACAAATTCTAATAATCGATGACGACGAGAAGCTTGGAGAGCTCCTGACCCAGTATCTCGAACGTTATGACATGACAGTGCATGTAGCACTGACTCCAAGTAAGGGTTTTGAACTTATTAAGAAGGTCAAACCCGATCTGCTGATCCTCGATGTAATGCTGCCTGAGAAAGACGGCTTTGAAATTTGCCGTGAGATCCGTGCCAAATCTTCCATTTATGGTCAGCTTCCAATTCTGATGCTGACCGCCCATGCTGAGGTGACCGATCGAATCGTTGGCCTGGAGTTAGGCGCGGACGACTATCTGCCTAAACCTTTTGAACCTCGTGAGCTGGTCGCCCGCATTCACAACATTCTGCGCCGCAGCAGTGATGATAATTCTGTTCGCGATATTAAACCGATAAATGGTCTTGAAGTTGATGTCTCCAGAAGAGAAGTGAAACTCGACGGTGAAGTTCTTGAGCTAACGACAATGGAGTACGAACTGCTAATACTTTTCATGCAGTTTCCGAACAAGACTTTTACCCGTGACGAACTTATGAATCGCTTACGCGGAATTGATGCCGAATTGTTTTCCAGAGCCGTGGATACACTGGTAAGCCGCTTGCGACATAAACTAAAAGACACGTCCAAAACTCCGCGATTCATTAAGACAGTTTGGGGACGTGGCTACACCTTCGTAGGCGAGCAGCTCTAGTCGCCGCTTAAGACTACTTACTTATGGCAACCCTAGTCAGCCAGGTAAAAAAGTCACTTTTCCTGCGCCTGTTGGCGATCTTTGGTTTTACGGTTGTTAGTTTCTTCATCATTATTTCAGTTCTGCTGCAAACACTGAACCAGGAAGCTAATTCCATAGATACCATTCCCGACTTCTTCACACGAAATGTTGAATCCATAATTGAAGACATTGGCACACCGCCCAACCTGAGCAACGCCATGCGACTGGCAGATGAGTTGAACTGGACCATCAACATTCGCAATCCAATCATGCGCTGGAGTTCTGATCCTGACAATCGACTCGATGTAGATGAGTCTGTATTCGATCGTTCTTTATCCTCCGACGCCGAAGTTCGCACTGTTAACAACGAAGGAATTATCCATGTTGACCGTCGCGGCTATGAGTTTTTCCTCTACCCAAGGTTCCGCAATGAAGATCGTATAAATCTGTTTGTTGTTTACGTTGGTGTTGCACTCGCCGTGTTCGTACTTTTCCTTAATTACCTGATGGTGAATCGTCTCTTGCAACCAGTGCGCATGCTGAAGCGTGGTGCAGAGAGAATTCAAAAAGGCGATCTGGGCTATCGCGTCGAAAGTAACAGTCAGGACGAATTAGGCGAATTAACCGACAGCATTAATCACATGGCTGACTCGCTGCAATCAATGCTCGAAGCTAAGCGCCAACTCTTACTTGCGATCAGCCATGAACTACGAACACCGATCACCAAGGCCAAGCTTCGTATGGAGTTTATGCCTGAGAGCCAGGAACGTGAGCAACTGCGGGAAGATATAGATGAGATCGAGTTATTGATCTCGGACCTCATTGAAGCCGAACGCCTTAATGAAGAACATGCGGTGCTAACCGAGGAAGCAGTTCCTCTGGCGGAATTCGTCGAGGGAGTTGCCTCACAGTTCTCGGATTACGAAGGTGGGCTGGAACTGGATATTGTTGAAGAAAACAGGGAGTTCGTAATTGATAAATTGCGAATTCGTCTACTTATTACCAACCTGCTAAACAATGCCTGCCGCCACGGAGAATCCAACCCGATTACTGTGCGCCTTAACTACAAAGGCGAGAGCGCATTGTTGGAAGTAATCGACAATGGGGAAGGAATAGCGGAGGAACATCTGCCCCAGATCAGCGAGCCGTTCTACCGCGCAGACAGCTCGCGGCAGCGCAATACTGGTGGATTTGGCCTGGGGCTCTATCTATGCCGTCTGATCGTTCAGGCACACGGTGGCGAGTTGAAGATTGAGAGTGAGCTTGGCGAAGGCACTCACATCTCAATCCATTTACCACCTCACCCGCCGCGTATCGACTAGGCAGATTGCCAGTAATTAAGTCGCTGTACGACGGCGCCTTGCTCGTCCAAAGTGTGCTACCAGGGCAAGCAAGGTCAATAGCACGGGAACCAGTGCTGTGTTGATCGCTTTGAGATTTGACCCCAGGCGATCGATATCTTCAGTGAGCTGAAACTGAACATCTCTGAGTCGGCGACGAGTGTCCAGGAGCTCCTGATTAAACCTGTCTACCTCCGCCTGAATCTCCGGCGTGATCTGGCCAATCGGATTTCCTTCCTCATCCTGATTCAGCTGAGCCAATGATTCTTCTGTTTCGGTCATACGATCCAGCAATTCGGCTTCTTCTGTACGAAGGCGATCGTCAGCCTGACGTTGCAACTCAATAACCCGGGTGAAAGGTCTGGAGTAGGTGCCACGGCTTCGAATGCTGACGAGATCCGCGCCACCGCTGAGATTGTCGAAAGCATTAATCAACAGATCACCGTTGTTAGCAAATGGTTGGGGGATCCGCTGACCGAGAAACTGTGCAACTTGCACCCAGAGCCTGTCGGTCAGGAAATCAGTATCGGCAACAATAAGCAGATTAACCGGTGCTTCTGAGCGCATGATCTGGGGCACCTCTGGCTCAGCTGCTTCAGCTTCAACGTCGTCATTGGTAGCAACAGGTTGTGCTGGATTATCAGGGTTGGCTTCGGAGATACTTTCATTTACCACCTCACTAACCGTCCCATCAGCAGTCTCTTCGGTAGCTTCTTCGCTGTCTTCCGCTACCTCTTCTTCAACTGGAGCTACCGGGCGGCCATCAGGAAACGCAGTCTCTACCAGCCCGCTGATTCGCGCAGCGATAACATGGCTTTGTTCGGAAGACTCAAACTCATCGAAAAGGATTGACGGGTCTGTAACACTCTCCAGCAGAATTCGATCCATCAGCATCGAGTTAGTAGAGGACTCGATGAGTGGCTCGAAACTGGTAGCCGCACCTGCAAGGGGTGACAGAACTCCAGGGGTGGAGAAATTAATACTCTCCAGGCGGCTGGTGATGATGTCATCCTGAGCCAGGTTGTCGCGCTTGGCCCCCAGCATGCCAAGATGAGGCACTGGTCGTTCTGTCTGGCTCATGCGCACACGTAGCGCAAGATCACTATCTGTAAGCACCAGACCGCTGTCGTAGTCCACGCCCCAGGCCTCCAGTAAACCGGGCAGATCTGAATTCATACCCGCAGGGATCATGGCACCCTGTTGAGAAATAGTGACCATGGAATCGGCATTCGGGTCGAGAAATATCATGGCTTCACCACCCGCCAGCACATGTTGATCGATGGCGTAAAGCATCTGCTCAGACAGATCCTGGGGATGAACCACCATCAGAATGTCCACCTCTTCTTCGATGGTGTCGGCAGTAGCATCCAGGCGGCGAACTTCGTAGAGCTGGCGCACAAGGTCCATGACAAACCATGAAGGGGTGGCCTGACCGGTTGCCGGATTGAATCCACCATCAATATCCAACTGGGTAATCAGTCCAACCACGGTGCGATTGGGATTCTCCACGTTGGTAATCATCTTCATGAACTCATATTCCAGAAACTGCTCCTGGTCAGGTCTGATTAGTGGCATGGTCTCAACCGGTGGCGGCACCAATGGATTGATTTGCTCTGGAGGAATGTCCTGGGTCACCACCAGACCAAAGTAGATTTCAATGCCACCCTGGGACACAGGAACTGCCTGAATGCCGTATTGAGTCGCAAGATCTTCGTCTTCGGAAAATGGTTCCGGATCAATCACTGACAGCGTGAGATTGCCTTCGCTGGCAATGACGATTTCATTCAACAGCTCCTGTACTCGCGTACCATAGGCACGAATCTGGGGCTGATCCTCAGTAGCACTTTCTGAGTAGAAGAAAGTGAGTTCCTGAGGCTGGCTCAGGTTACTTACAATGTTTCGTGAACCATCAGACAAGGTGTAAAGGCTGTCTTCCGTCAAATCGATGCGCAGGCTTGGCAGTGAGCTGATTACCGCCACCGCCAGAATCAATACCACCGCAATGATTGCCAGCCCGGCGGATGAAAATAGTGCTTTTATATTCATGCTGGGCTCCTCCTAGTTCGCTTTCTTCATTTCGATGACGATGGCACTGGCGGTAAGCCAGGCACCGATAAACACAGCAAAAAACAGAATATCGCGGATATCCAGAACACCTTTTGCAATGGCATCAAAGTGAGTGAGGAATCCCATCGCAGAGATGGCATCAACAAAGAACTGCGGCACCCAGGCTGGGAATGCGTTCAACAGAATTGGGGAACCCATGATGACAAACAGAAAGCAGATTGCGACCGTAAGAATAAACGCAATCACTGAATTCTTGGTGCAAGCAGACATACATGAGCCGATTGCAAGGAATCCCCCTGCCATGAACCAACTCCCCAGGTAAGCTGCAAAGATAACGCCGTTATCAGGATCTCCCAGATAATTCACTGTTAACCAAATTGGGAACGTCAGAGCCAGGGCCATTCCTGTCAGTGCCCATGCTGCGAGAAACTTGCCTAAAACAGCTTCTGCCAGATTGACTGGAAGGGTCAGGAGTAACTCTATTGTGCCTGTCTTGCGTTCATCAGCCCACAGAGTCATGGCAATAGCGGGCACCATAAATAAATAGAGCCAGGGATGAAAACTAAAGAATGGCAGCAGGTCAGCCTGTCCTCGTAAATAGAATCCACCAAGGTCAAAAGTAAAGATGCCATTGGTGATCAAAAAGATGACGATGAATATATAAGCCAGGGGCGTAGCGAAATAGCTCATCAACTCGCGCCTGAAAATGATTCCAAGATTATTCATGATCAAGCCTCCTGTGCCTGTTGCGTGACCGTACGGAACACGTCTTCCAACTGCCCACGCTGCACATGAAACTCAGACACTGGCCATTGCTTCTCCTGAGCAATCGCTGAGACACGGGAAAAAATAGACTCCCCTTCCCTGGCAAGAATGGTGTAAGTAAGTTCTTGTTCCGCATCTTCTTCCACAGAGCCGATCTCTGGTACATCAGCCAGATCAGATGCCAGATCATAGGCATTATTAAGACGCACACTTACCGCCTGGTGATAGCGCGATTGAGATTCCAGATCAGCAGGCGTGCCATCGGCAACAATTTTGCCCTCTGCAATGATGATGGCTCGACTGCATACAGCCGTTACTTCCTCCAGAATATGGGTGGAAATAATCACGATCTTGTCCCGCGCCAGGTTTTTGATCAGCTCGCGAACATGGTGTTTCTGATTGGGGTCCAGGCCGTCTGTTGGCTCGTCCAGAATCAATACTTTCGGATCATGCATGATCGCCTGAGCCAGCCCTACCCGGCGCTTGAATCCTTTGGATAGCGTTTCGATGGTCTGACTTCTGACCGACTCCAGTGCTACTTCCTGCAACACATGCTCCACACGACTCTCGATTTCCTCACCCCGGAAGCCTCTAATCTGGGCGATAAATCGCAGGAACTCTTCCGTAGTCATATCGCCATAGGATGGCGCACCTTCCGGTAAATAGCCGATCAGTGCCTTTGCTGCCATCGCTTCTTCGGTGATGTCGTGCCCATCGATTGAGACCTTGCCACTGCTGGGGGCCAGGAATCCGGTGATTACTTTCATTGTCGTCGATTTGCCAGCGCCATTGGGACCGAGGAATCCAAGCACCTCTCCCTCTGCAACCTGAAAACTCAGATTGTCGACGGCGGCAAATTGATCGAATTTCTTTACGAGATTCTCAATTTCAATCATTACTAACCACAAAGCCTTTCTTATGTTTATAACGCTGCCAGGGAACAAAAGCGGCCTCAATAAACCGGCCCCAGACGCGAAGAGAGGGAGAATATAGTGAGGCCGACCCGGATTTTCAAGACTCTATGAGACAGACCGAAATCCAGAATTTCTGAAGGTATTTCAGCAGTATTGGAGGCTCTCGCAAGCTGTGTTTATCCCAGCGGGGTAGGTATAATCTGCAGTTTTCCAAGTAGCTAATCGACTCCACTGACTCTTGAACAGACTACTGCTAGTACTATTCTTGCTCCTGTCACTCTCCAGCTGCGGCCAAAAGGGTGGGCTAACTCGTCCGGAGCAGGCGCAAACCGCTAGTTTCCAGGACTAGCATCACGACTAGCGCCTCTGCCAGCACCCCAGGAATTCCTTCTCATGGACCATTTTAATTATCAGGGCGACACGCTGTACGCCGAAGATGTGCCTGTTGGCGAGATTGCCGGGCACTATGGCACGCCCTGCTTTGTGTATTCCCGCGCCACATTGGAGCGCCACTTCCGTGTCTATGAAGAAGCCATGGGAGATCTCCCCCACCTGATCTGTTATGCGGTGAAGGCCAATTCCAATCTGGCGGTTCTCGATCTGCTGGCGCGTATGGGTGCCGGCTTCGACATAGTCTCTGGTGGCGAGCTTGAACGAGTTCTGGTGGCTGGTGGTGACCCTGCCAAAGTAATTTTTTCAGGCCTGGGGAAGACCTCGTCGGAAATCGAGAGAGCGCTGGACGTTGGCATTCATTGTTTCAATATTGAATCACCTGCTGAACTTGACCGGATTAACAAAATCGCCACCGCCCGGGGCCAGAAAGCCCCCATTTCTCTGCGAGTGAATCCCGATGTTGATGCGGGAACTCATCCGTATATTTCCACGGGATTGAAAGAAAATAAATTCGGCATCGCCAGTGATGAGGCATTAGATGTTTATCGTCGTGCCGCACACATGGACGGTATCGAACTGGTTGGTATCGATTGCCATATCGGTTCCCAGCTCACGAGTACAGAACCTTTTCTCGACGCCATCGATAGATTGCTTGCCATGGTAGATTCTCTCGCCTCCGAGGGGGTACACATCAAACATTTCGATATGGGTGGAGGCCTTGGCGTAACCTATGGTGATGAACAACCTCCTCACCCTTCTGATTTGATTGCCGCTGTTAAAGGACGATTCGAAAATCGGGATATGACTCTGATGGTAGAACCCGGCCGGTCGATCGCTGCTAATGCCGGCATCTTTGTCACTACCGTCGAATACCTGAAGTGCAATGAGCACAAGAACTTTGCGATTGTAGACGGTGCTATGAACGATCTTCTGCGCCCTGCACTTTACGGTGCCTGGCAGGAAATAATTCCCGTTGTGAAGAAAATAGGCAGTGCCACCACCTATGATGTTGTTGGTCCAGTTTGTGAGTCCGGGGACTTCCTGGGCAAGGAACGAGATCTGATTGTCGAAGCAGGTGACTTGCTTGCAGTGCGCTCCGCAGGTGCCTACAGCTTTGCCATGAGCTCAAACTACAACACAAGACCAAGAGCGCCGGAAGTGATGGTAGATGGCACAAAGCATTTTCTGGTTCGACAAAGAGAAACTGTTTCACAGTTACTGGAACTTGAAAACTGCTTGCCCGAAACATAAATAGGATACACAGACAGACAGCGTAATGAATATTCCATTTACCAAAATGCACGGCCTGGGTAACGACTTCATCGTAATCGATGGAGTTAGTCACGAGGTTGAGATCGATGCCGACCGCATACGCGAATTGGCTCATCGTCGCTTTGGTATTGGCTTCGACCAACTGCTATTAGTAGAGCCACCATCACAGGATGACGTGGACTTTAACTATCGCATCTTTAACGTTGATGGTGGCGAAGTAGAGCATTGCGGAAACGGAGCACGTTGTTTTGCCCGCTTTGTCCATGACAAGGGGCTAACCAACAAGAACCCGGTCCGGGTCAAGACCAGTAACCGCATTCTGGTATTGGATCTCGACGAGGCAGGAAATGTCAGTGTCGATATGAGTGCCCCGGAATTTAGTCCGGAAAACATTCCATTCAATGCCCAGGAGCAAGCCACTGTATATGACAGAGAGTTGGAAATTGACGGTCAGACTCATAGTCTGCGGTTCAGCGCCCTGTCAATGGGCAATCCCCATGCTGTAATAAAGGTTGAAGACCTGGAGAATACGGCCGTAAAAGATATTGGAGAAGCACTGGGAAAACACCCTGACTTTCCTGAAGGCGTAAACGTAGGCTTCATGCAGATTGTGAATCGCCAGCATATAAAGCTCAGGGTATTCGAAAGGGGCACCGGTGAAACTCTGGCCTGTGGCACTGGCGCTTGCGCTGCTGTAGTCGCCGGTAACATTACCGGCACACTGGATAGCAGGGTGGAAGTAGAAGTGCGTGGTGGCAAGCTTACCATTCAGTGGAATGGTGATGATGAAGCAGTCATTATGAACGGGCCAACAGCGACAGTATTTGAAGGGACATTGGAACTATGACGAATGACGCATCTGCCATTGAACAGCCGATAGACGAAACCTCATCAGGGTCATCTAAAGCGCTTGGTGCAGACGACATTGTTGAATTCCTGAGAGACAACCCTGACTTCTTTCTTGAGCAGGAAGATTTGCTCGCAGATCTATTGCTTCCCCATGAATCCGGCAAGGCAATCTCCTTGCTGGAAAGGCAAGTCACGATCTTGCGCGAGCGGGGTATTGAAGCACGGCAGAAACTAAACAACCTGCTGGAAAACGCGCGCAATAATGATCAACTTTTTGATACTACCCGCAATCTGGTTCTCGCCTTGCTGCGGGCGAAAAACGTTACGGAAATCGTAGAAGTGGCTATGGACCAATTGTCCAATCATGCCAACATCGATGCCTGTGAAGTGTTGCTGGTTGAGCAGCCCCAGTTGAATGTTGCACCTTCAATTCGAGTGGAGTCGCTGGCAAAGCTGAGCCAGGAATATGCTGACGTTATCCGCCTTAAGCGGACTCATTGTGGAAGCCTTGATCAGGAACAGATCAATACACTGTTTCCTGGTAACAAGAAGATTAAATCAACGGCGCTATGCCCGGTGATTAATAACAGTGAGGTACTCGCGTTGCTCGCCCTGGGTAACCGTCACGACAACTACTTCAACATTCATCTCGACACGCTATTCCTGGATTTCATAGGTCATGTGGTAGGAGCTGTTCTCGAGCGGCAACTACTGGCAGACAGCCAGCTCTAAACTGCTTCCGCCGGCGAAAGCGTATATACTGCGCTCTTCCATGCTTTTTCCACAGTTGTGTAAATGCCTACTGATACCGTACCCGGCACCTCTCCCCTGGTCTCTATAATTTGCCGAACCATTGGCCGTTCTGAGCTGGAACAGGCGGTGAATTCAGTTGCTGCGCAAATACACAAAGACATTGAACTGGTATTGGTTGACGCCGCTAATTCCGGATTGAATACAGCTCCAGGCAATACAGATAACCTGAATGTAAAGATAGTGAACACTGGCGCACGCCTTTCCAGAGCCGCCGCAGGCAATGCAGGCCTGGAGAATGCATCGGGAAGTTATCTCATGTTTCTCGATGATGACGACTGGATAGCACCCGAACATGTTAGTGGGTTGTTAGCAGCACTGAATTCCGAGCCTGACGTTCGGGCAGCATATAGCAATACACAAAAGACTGATGCGAACGGTGAAAACCCGGGATACATATTCGAACAAGATTACGATCCCATCATGCTATTGCGAGATAACTACGTGCCAATACATGCCATGTTGTTTGAGCGCTCTTTATATGAAGATGGTTGTCGCTTTGATGATCGCTTTGAAATCTTCGAAGATTGGGACTTCTGGATTCAGGCCAGCCAGCTAACTGCTTTCAAGCACATCACAGCGGTTACGGCCTTCTACCGGGAAGGGGGTGATTCAGAAACCAGCGCCGAGAACATCAACATTCGCTATGATAATAATTCGGTGATGGGTAAAGCCCGCATCAAGGTTTTTAATAAATGGCTGGAAAAGTGGAGTGGCGAACAGGTCAACAGCATGCTTGCGTCGCTGGATGAAGGCTCGATAGTTCCAGAACTCCACGAGCAACTAAAGACGCTCAACGACAAACTTAATGCTGAGCATGAAACGAATCTCAAACATCAGAAACAGATTTCCCAACAGCTAAAAGATCTGGAGAAGGTTCAACACGAACTAAATGTTGAATCAGGTAAGCGTGAAGACCTTGCCAACACGCTCTCCCATAGAGAAAAGCATATAGATGGGTTGGAACAACAGCTAAGCAGACTAACTGAAGTTTCTGAAAACCAAAGAATTCAGCTTGAACAAATCTTTAGTTCATTCTCCTGGAAAATCACAACACCCTTGCGAGCTATAAGGCGCTTGTTTTCTGGCTCTTCCCGAGAATCGAACTCGGATAGTTAGCAATGAGCGAAAGTCCTTCTTACCCGAACAACAGCAACTCAAAACATTGTTCGATAATCATCCCAACTCGCGATCAGATTAGTTACCTGCGTACGTGCATTGAAGGCATCCTCGCAAGTCACATCGACTTTGACTATGAAATCATTGTCATAGACAACAACAGCGAAGAAACTGTCAGCAAGGAGTATCTGGGAGAAATTGCCAGGCATGAAAGGGTTCGTGTACTGACCTGGCCCAAACCATTTAACTACTCAGCCATAAACAATTTTGCTGCCGCTCAATGCAATTCAGAGTTGTTGTGTTTTCTGAATAACGACATAGAAATTGTCGACAAGGACTGGCTCACGAAGCTGGCCGCCATAGCTGAAGATGCAGGAGCTGTTGGATGTCGCCTGCTTTACCCCGATAAAACTATCCAGCATGCAGGTGTTGCCCTCGACCAAACCTCAGTTGCAAAACATATCGGGCTTTCCGAGTCGTCTTCTTTTCTGAGTGAGCATGGCATCAGCGGCGTTGTTGAGGTGCCAGCCGTCACTGCGGCCTGCCTGGTTATGCGCAACGACTTATTTTCAGAACTTGGTGGATTTGATGAGGAAAACCTGGCGGTTTCGTACAACGACGTGGATCTTTGCCTGCGCCTGGCAGAGAGAAAACTACCAATACTGTTGGAATCAGACGTTGTCCACATTCACCATGAGTCGGTATCACGTCAGAGTGATGAACTGGATATAAACAGGCCCAGGGCGCTACAAGAGTTCGAATATATGAAGACTCGTTGGGCTTCCAGGCTGCAAGGCGAGTCCTATGATTCCGGCATTCCCGCATTCTGGACTGACCAGGGGAAAACACCTCGACTCAAAGATATGGCAGCCGGACAAAACCACCCTGTCAGCAAGCGCAGTTCTGCGGGAGATCCTTATCAGCAATTGGAGCAGCGCTATAGAGAATTACAGGCCCATGCCGAACGTATAGAAGAAGCCCATCGTCTGATTGAGTCTTCCATCTTCTGGCGGGCCACTGCCCCCCTGAGGGGACTCCGTAATTTAATTTCCGGTAGTGGAGGTGCTTCAAAACCGGGTAAATCCAGTTCTACTGCGCATGAAGATACCACTGTAGCCAGTGCTGCTTTACCGGGCAATGAAAGCTCTTCAGGCAAGTCCTTCGACGCGAAAGAGGCACACAAGGCCGAAGCCAGATCCAAATTCGAATCTTTCCTGTCTTCGAACAAGAAACTTGTGTTTCCAGTGCATGAGCAACCAGCGATCTCGATATTGTTAGTGTTTTATAACAATGCACCTTTGAGCTTTCTCTGCTTGCAGTCAATTCTCAAGCACGCTGATGTCAGCTATGAAGTCCTCATTGTCGACAACAATTCAAGTGATGACACCAACAAGCTTCTTGGCGTACTCGAAAACGCTACTGTCATTCGCAACAATGACAATCTCGGTTTCGTAAAAGCGGTAAATCAGGGCGCCGGGCAAGCGCAAGGTGAAAATCTTCTTTTACTCAATAACGATGCGTCATTGGAAGAGAACTGCCTCTCGGCTGCCATCAACACTCTGAAGTCTTCTGAAGACATCGGTGCCGTTGGTGGAAAGATAGTTTTGCTGGATGGCAGTTTGCAGGAAGCCGGTAGCATTATCTGGAATGATGGCGCATGTCTTGGCTATGGACGTAACGCCAGCGTCGAAGACGGCGAATACATGTTCCGTCGTGATGTGGATTATTGCTCCGGTGCTTTCCTGTTGTTCAATGCAGATCTGTTCGCCGAAATGGATGGTTTTGATGAGGACTATGCACCTGCCTATTATGAGGAATCAGATTTTTGTATCCGTCTTCGGGGACGAGGCTTAAGAATCGTCTACGAACCACAGGCGGTGATCACACATTATGAGTTCGCCAGCACTGGCGGTATAAGTGGAGCAAGCCAGCTACAACAGGAACACCGCGAAATACTTTGCCGCAAGCATGGCGATTTTCTCAGCCGGCAAAAGCACAACGATAGCGACAAAGCATTGTTTGCGCGCACGGCGAACCGACTACCAAATGTTCTGATTATCGACGATCGTGTTCCCTACCCAAGCCTCGGGGCTGGATATCCACGATGCTGTCATATCCTGAATTCACTTTCCGAGATGCCAGTCAATCTGACATTCTATCCTCTGTTGTTCCCTGACGATGATTGGGAAAAATCCTATGAGATTCTGCCCCGAGAAATAGAGATCATGTTAAACAGGGGTCAGGCTGAACTGACTAACTTCTTGCGGGAACGTCGCGGATTCTTTGACACCATAATGGTTAGCCGTGTTCACAACATGGAAATTTTTAATGAAGTGATAAAAGCCGATCCTTCTCTCATTAAGGACTGCCGAATTGTCTATGACGCCGAGGCTATTTCCGCACCACGGGAAGTTCTGCGTCGCCGCTTCTGGGGAGAAAGCGTCTCCGCTGAAGAAGAGCAGATGGAGATTAAGGCAGAACTACGACAGGCAAAAGATTCTGATTGTGTGTTGGCAGTTTCAGAACAGGAGGCGGCGTTGTATCAACAACAGGGCATAGCCAATACTGTTGTACTAGGTCATACGGTAGATCTTAATCCTGATCCTGCGCCCTTTGCTGAACGTCATGGTCTTCTGTTCGTTGGCGCTCTCCGTGATGAAGGTTCACCTAATGTGGATTCACTACTGTGGTTTCTGATGAACTGTCTGCCATTGATCGAAAAAGAACTGCCTGATGTACGTTTATATGTGGTTGGTGATAGCTCGGCACCTTCGCTGGCTACCGTAGCCAAAGACAATGTGATCTTCACAGGTCGCCTCGATTCGATTGACGATATCTATGATCAATGCCGCGTATTCCTGGCCCCCACTCGCTTTGCTGCCGGCATACCCCATAAGATTCACGAAGCCGCTGGCAATGGTATCCCTTCTGTGGCTACTGCACTCTTAACGCGCCAGCTAGGCTGGACCGATGGCGAAGAATTGCTGGTGGCCGATACCCCCGAACTGTTTGCAGAGCAATGTATCCGTCTGCATACCGATGAAAACCTCTGGCAATCAGTTCAGGAGAAAGGGATGCTGGCTGTGGGCCGTGATTGTTCCGATGAAAATTTTCGCCGAAGTCTAACGGACGCGCTCTTGCTTGAGCCGGGCCAGGCAACCAGCTAGTAGCGGCGAGCCTGGCGATAGCGGATACGTTGCAAGGTACCCAACCTGCTATCCATCTTACTTGCTATCTTCAGTCCGGCACATTGGTGATCTGATAGGTCTTTGCCGAAAGATTCGAGGAAGTCCCTGGCCTGTACAGCCACTTCTCTCAAATGCTCATTAGCTTGCAGGTTCAACAGCCTGACCCAAAAACCCGGCCGCGAAGTGATAGCCTGCTCATGCTCTTTCGCTCCAATGGTATTGCTGCCATGCTGCCGGTAGTGAATTAACGCCTGATCGAGATAGACCACTTTACCGAAAGCTGATGCCACGAGTGCTAACCACCAATCATGCATGATTGCATTCGAGGACACCGGAAGACACTTTCTTGCCAGGGATTCATTAAGCAAAGCCGTACAACCAGTTACCAGATTACTGACTACCATCTGATTGAAACCATTACGATGGGTCTCCAATCCCTGATAACGGGCCAGAGATGGCGCAACCGCTTCCAGGGTTTCCGACACGACTTCGAGATCACTGTGTATGAGTATTGGAGATCCTGGATTGCTTGTTTCGCATTCCAACATTGCCTTGAGTTCGACTTCGATCTTGTTCGGAAACCACACGTCATCCTGATCACAAAACAGCATGTAGGCGCTTTCAATATCGAGCTCCTGTTTTTTGTTCAGGACATATTCCATGAGGTAGGCAAAGCTGTCCCGGGCACCCAGATTAGTTGAACTGTTTTCGATTAGATGAATGCGGTCAGCTAATCTCTCTTTATAGTCCCGCAATATCGAAATCGTTCCATCGGAAGACCCATCATCCCTCGCTACTAAAATGAAATTTGCGTAGCTTTGTGCGAATAACGAATCCAGCTGCTCGGGCAAAAACTTTTCGCCGTTATAAGTAGAGAGCAAAATTGCGAGGCGGGGTGACGATGTCATGGGCAATTAACTGAGTGACTTGGCATCACGAATCCCGGAGCGAATGTTATGCCAGTATTGCTTTCGATCATGAGAAGATAAAATTAACCAACCGGCCTTGACAAAGAACCGAATTCTGTCTCTGATCTTCCACCCTACAGGCGAGTATTTTAGCCCATAGAGGTGTGTACGATTACGGCTGGAATAGTATGTTCTGGAGGGATTATGCTGCGCCATGATTCCAGCCCGCACTAAAGGATTCAGGCTACGCTCCCCTATCAAATGATAGAGCACAGCTCCATCGGTACCTATTAAATCAAAACCCAGTGACTTCGCTCTGAAACACCATTCAAGATCGACGTTGTCGATAAAGTAACTCTCTTTCATATCGCCGATAGCGTCCAGATGCCTTACTGCCAGTAAGGTGCCCGAGGTAATCAGAAAGTCGGCTACAAAGTGTTTTTCTGTTGTGGCAAATGGACGATCGGAGCGCAACATCAGTCGGTTAAACAATTTGAATGGCGTTTGTCGCATTGTCTGGGGGTTAATGATCCGCGGACCGACGGCGGCTATACCATTTTTGCTGAACTGGTCTGCATCCTTGTATGAAGTGATCATACGTTCAATAAACAAATCGCACAGGCTGCTGTCCTGGTCGAAGAGAAAGACATAGTCGTAACCTGCTTCCTGCCCCTTCTTGATACCGATGTTGAGGGCTTTGGCCAGTCCTTCATTCTTTTCCAGACGCAGCAATTCCTGACAGCGTTCGTACACTGTTATAGATTCTGCCAGTAGATCGATATCCGGAGAGCCATTGTCGATTACGACAAAGTCTGTTTCTTTATTCAGCTGACCCAAAAGCTTGAGCAAGGCAGTGATATCCGGATTGTATGTCACAACCACTGCGTAACTGTTCAATTTCTGGGTTTTCTTGTTCATCGCTTTACACTTCGCCTGGTACTTCAGCAGATACCAGGATTGCCTCCCGACGTTGGCTGGCAAGCAACATGAAATAGGCGATCGAACAGATACCAATTGAAAGACCCACTACCACACCAGCATCGAGGATACCTCGCCATGGTTGTGGCAACATGCGGGCAACGATTATGAATCCGATTATCATGATCGTGAGCCCTATAGATAACATCTGGCGTTTACGGGTAGCGTGTATGTATCCCATGCAAAACAAAGGAGCCAGGAGAATATGACTGGGTTTGGGATTATTGTGCAGATAGTGAGCTCGTAGCACGACCCTGGGCGCAAAACCCAGATGAAAGCCTTTGTACCCTTCCGCGTAGGCCATATAGATGACACTAAATAAAAGCGCGGCCAGTTGCACAGTATTGAGAGAAATCTCCCGCAGCTCCAGCGCCAGGGGCGCAAGTCGATAAATTGCAAATAGCAGGAGTAGAATCACACCCCCTATACCCCATGAATATCCTAAAGCCCGCACCAAACTACACCGCTAATTCAGAAAGCGCCTATTATAGCCGGAATAGCGTTGATCACCGAGTACGGGCTGCTGGCATCGCCATGGCTTGCCAACTAAGCTATGATTCCGCAGCATTTCTGAGGAGTAATCTCAGGAGAAGCACAGGAATAACCCTCATTCCCCACTCAAGCCCGAACGAGAATGAATATGACAGTTAAACTGGGTGTAGTGATGGATCCGATTGAGACCATCACGGTATATAAAGACACAACCCTCGCTATGTTGCTCGCCGCTCAGAAGCGCGGCTGGCAAGTTCACTACATGTTGCAGAGCGATTTATACTCAGAGCAAGGCATCAGCCGCGCACGAATGTCGTTGCTCACTGTGCGAGATAATCCCGATGACTGGTTCGATATTGGTGAAGTAAAAGATCAGCCGTTGGGTGAGTTAGACGTCATCCTCATGCGGAAAGACCCTCCCTTCAACATGGATTACATCTATTCCACCTATCTGTTGGAGCAGGCACAGCAACAGGGAACGCTACTTATCAATGATCCTCAAAGTCTGCGCGACTGCAACGAGAAGATGTTCGCCACGCAGTTTCCCCAATGTTGTCCTGATTTTCTGGTATCGAGCAGCGCAGAAAAACTAAAGGCATTTCACGAACAACACGAAGACGTAATATATAAGCCCCTGGATGGTATGGGCGGCGCTTCAATATTCAGAGTTAAAAAAGACGACCCCAACCTGAGCGTGGTAATCGAAACACTGACTCTGGAAGGTAAGCGTCAAATCATGGCGCAGAAATATTTGCCTGAGATCACCAGTGGAGACAAGCGAATACTGATAATCGATGGTAAGCCCGTGGATTATTGCCTGGCTCGCATCCCTGCATCAGGGGAACTGAGAGGAAATCTGGCAGCGGGCGGCAGTGGAGTTGCACAAGCCCTTACCGATCGCGATCGGTGGATTTGTGACCAGGTTAGTTCTACATTAAAGGAGCGTGGTCTGGTATTCGTAGGCCTGGATGTAATTGGTGATTATTTGACTGAAATAAATGTCACTAGCCCGACCTGTGTTCGGGAAATCGATAAGGCCTGTGATCTGGACATCGCTGGTGACCTGATGGACTGTATCGAAACCAAGCTACAATCAGCCTAATCTCAAGGTGTAACTGGTACCCAGCTAATGGCGATCGAAGACGAAGAGCTATCAAGAGAACGATTCGGATTTACCGTATTTCTCTCTGCCTGTGTTCACGCCATTATTGTGTTCGGTCTGGGATTCAGCTATTTGGGCGAGCTAAATAGCGAACCAGCGCTGGAAATTACAATGGCCCAGTACCGAAGTGAGATGGCACCGGACGACGCCGATTTTCTTGCTCAGGAAAATCAGATCGGCAGTGGCTCACTGGATGAAGCAGCCGCACCGAGCACTCCTTTCGAATCGGACTTCAATGCTGACCAGATTCAGGAAGTTGTACCGGTACCCGAGGCACCACAAATCATCAATGACATTCCTGTTCAGGATATTGCTGTGATCTCCAGCATCGAAGATGAAGAAGAGGTCAGCCAGCAACTGGAAGAGCTCGAACTGGAAGAAGAACAACCTGTTGCTGAAGAAGTGAATCCCGATGAGCTCAGTCTTGCCATAGCCAGCCTGCAGGCTCAACTCGACCGACAAAGGCAGGAGTATGCAAGGCGGCCCAGAAAATACACAATCTCTTCTGCATCTACCAGAAAGAGCCAGGACGCACAGTATCTGGATAACTGGCGTCGTCGTATAGAGGCGGTCGGCAATATCAATTATCCCAATGAAGCACGTCGCCAACAGATCTATGGCAATGTAAGAATGCTGGTTGCATTACGCCCCACTGGTGACGTTGAAGAAATCCGAATTCTGCAGTCCTCAGGCGAATCCATATTAGATCAGGCTGCCGTTGAGATAGTAAACCTGGCCGCCCCCTTCCAGCCATTTCCTGATGAATTGCGAGCCGAAGCTGATATACTCGAAATTATTCGGACATTCCGATTCCATGAAGGTAATGCTTTAACCAGCTACTGATTGGGTTGCTTATGACAGCAAGCGAGTCCCAGAACTACCTGGAAAATCAATTCCTCATCGCCATGCCGCAGATGATGGACCCCTATTTTGCCAATACTGTGACCTACCTGTGGCGACACAATGAGGAAGGCGCTCTGGGTATAGTCATAAACAAGCCTCTTCAGGCTTGTGTCGCTGACATTTTTGGAGAGCTCAACATCGAATGTTCACTCAGTGACGAGTGCTTCACCCACCAACACGTGCTGGCTGGTGGTCCAGTTGAAAAAGATAAGGGATTCATCATTCACGATGCCGGGAGTAGCTGGGAATCATCAATCAAGGTGACGTCTGATATCAGCGTATGCACGTCAAAGACTATTCTGGAAGACATTGCGACCGGAGCCGGGCCTGACAATTACCTGGTAGCGCTTGGCTGCGCAGGCTGGGACGCGGGCCAGCTGGAACAGGAAATTTCCGAAAATGCCTGGTTAACCACACCAGCGACTAATGATCTCCTGTTTTCATCGGACTATGCCAGCAAGGCAAAATCTGCCGCTGCATTGCTGGGAGTCGACCTGCAACAGATATCCCCGGAAGCTGGCCACTCCTGAATCGATGAGTATCGACTCCGTTCCCGCCGACCCCAGTTCCCCAATCGCTGCCCTGGCATTCGACTACGGCACTCAACGTATCGGTGTTGCCTATGGACAGTCGGTATCCGGCACGGCCCAGGCTGTGTGTGTTCTGAAAGCGAAAGACGGTATCCCCAATTGGGATGAAATTCAGACTCTTATTGATGAATGGAAGCCTACTGCATTCGTCGTCGGACTTCCTTATAACCTTGACGGATCTGACAGTGAACTTTTAAAACGAGCTATCAAATTCGCTAACCGACTTAATGGTCGATTCAACAAACCCTGCTATGGAATGGACGAACGTCTCTCATCAAAAGCAGCTATTGAGCAAATTGTTGAAGAAAGTGATGGGACATTGAGGCATAAGAAATCTGCTATTGATGATGTTGCTGCCCAGATAATTCTGCAGAACTGGTTTAATGAACTTGGCAGGGAGATAACGCCAGGATGAACTGGGCCTCCTTGAGGCAATCCACGAGATTACAATGTCAGCGATTGAAAAATACAATGGGCACTGGGTGCTAATTCCTGAGCTTTCAATTTATCAGCGAGGCGAACCACCTCTGTCGGGGGTTTATATTATTAGCACTGAAAACGGCCATGTGAACTTCAGGATTCAATGGACTGATCTGTCTTGCAGCAGCCACACATTAGAATTCGGTGGTCAGGCCAATGGTGAGAAGCAGGCGTCAGACGCACCGGGTGTTAGTCATGTCAGTTACGAAAAAATAGACAATCTGATACTGGATAGTACTGCCTATGGTGGCAATGGTGGCGAGCAAAAACTTCTGTATGCCAGGAGAGCAGCATCTAAAGACGGCAGTGTTTTGTCTGTAGCTCAAGTTATCTATGCAGACGATAAAGCGTATTCCAATTTTCAGGTATATAAACGAAAATCCGATCAGTAAGATTATGATTATCTGAAAGTTCCAATTAACTGAGAAGTATAGTGATCGTAAGAAATTTAATTTCGATAGTGTTTTGTTCGGCAATCAGCATTGCTGCGATGGCTCAGGAGTCAATCGCCGACTACCAGAAAGGGATAGTTGAAGACTATATCGCTGCGTTTAATCAACATGATTTGGACGCCATGATGGAGATGGTCGCTGACAATGTTCAGTGGCTGACTATAGATGGTGACAACATAATCAAGGAAGCAAATAGCAAAGAAGAATTACGCGGCATTATGGTGAAGTACTTCGAAGACTGTGTTGGATGCAGATCCAGTCTTGCGCATATTTACGCAACCGGTCAGCGTGTCATGGCTTTGGAAGTTGCCTCGTTTCCAACTGGCCACGGTACACTGTCACAACAAAGTGCATCGGTGTATGAATTTGTAGGTCCGCGCATCAGGCGCGTCTATTACTTCCCGGTTGAGAATTAGTTGTGCTACGCCTTCCAGGCTGACTCGATCATCTTCTCAAAAACGTTCATATCAACATCTTCCAGCTTGTTGATATAAAGACAGCCTCCTCCACTCACCTTGTGTTTTCCAAGCTTTTTAAGAAGCGCTGCTCGCTCCTTAAACTTACCCAAATAGAATACAAGCGAGGATGCACGAGGAGAAAATCCGATCTGGCAGATTTCTTCTTCCTTACCACTGGCTAACTTATATTTACTCACTCCATAGCCAATAATGCTTGGCCCCCACATCTGCGCTCGCTTACCCGATACGTCTCGCATGATCTTCATCACCGCTTTTGCATCTTTACGGCGTCGCTCATTCTTAACGCCAGCAACGAAATCAGACACTTTAACTTTGGTCACAACTGTCTTGCGCTCAGCCATAGCAGTTACTCACTAATCCGATAGATCGAACGTTTAAGAATGCCAGATTCGAAATATTTTCAGAAGAGCCGTTAGGATAGAAATTTTTGCATTAGAGGGAATTAGGAATTATCAGGAACCGCTGCATTGGCTGGGATCGGCGAGTGCAGTTCGAGGAGTCCCGCAGCGACGGGCGAGGCATACCATCAGGTAGCCAAGTCTGTCGTGAGGACGCGACGAAGAAATGTGCCGCTGAGCACGGCCAGGCAAGGTTGTAAATTTTCGCATTAGAGGGAATTGTGGCGAAGCAATGCGAGGAGTCCCGCA
The DNA here is from genome assembly GCA_965227685.1 of uncultured Pseudohongiella sp. Lineage (GTDB taxonomy): Bacteria > Pseudomonadota > Gammaproteobacteria > Pseudomonadales > Pseudohongiellaceae > UBA9145. Next base: position 3,077,364 of record CBDDGA010000002.1, read on the forward strand.
GTGAGTGCGCGAAACATACCGTACAGGTAGGCGCCGGCCGTTTTTTGCTCCTGCAAAAACGGCATACCGTACATCCATGTACATAAGCGAGGACACGACGACGCAGTGTGAGTCACAAACCCTCTAATCGGAAATTTAGAAGGCTTCGGGCATCTTGGCTTTTGACTTCGCATCTTCACGAGTCACCATGCCTTTTGCCAACAAATCCTTCAGACACTGATCCAGCGTCTGCATGCCAACCGCTGCACCGGTTTGAATGGCCGAGTACATCTGGGCGACCTTGTCTTCACGAATAAGGTTACGAATCGCTGGAGTACCGATCATAATTTCGTGTGCTGCCACACGGCCACCACCTGGTTTCTTCAGAAGAGTTTGTGAAATCACTGCCTGTAAGGACTCCGACAACATGGATCGCACCATGTCTTTTTCCGCGGCTGGAAATACGTCGATAACACGGTCAATAGTCTTTGCCGCTGATGTGGTGTGCAGGGTGCCGAAAACCAGGTGACCTGTTTCAGCGGCAGTCAGTGCCAGACGAATAGTCTCAAGGTCACGAAGCTCACCAACGAGAATAATGTCAGGGTCTTCACGAAGTGCTGACCTAAGCGCTTCATTAAATCCGTGGGTATCACGATGCACTTCACGCTGGTTAACCAGACACTTTTTACTCTGGTGTACAAATTCGATGGGGTCTTCGATTGTAAGAATGTGTTCGTACTTGGTGTCGTTGATGTAATCCATCATAGCGGCAAGGGTAGTGGATTTACCGGAACCAGTCGGTCCGGTAACTGCCACAAGGCCACGGGGCACATCGGAGATTTGTCGGAACACATCACCCATACCAAGTTGTTCCATGGAAAGCACTTTGGAAGGAATGGTACGAAATACAGCTGCAGCGCCACGATTCTGAATAAAGGCGTTTACACGGAAACGGGCCAGGTTGGGGACTTCGAAAGAAAAGTCAGTTTCCAGGAATTCTTCATAATCCTTGCGCTGCTTGTCATTCATGATTTCATAAATTAGTGCGTGTACTTCCTTATGATCCATCTCTGGAACATTGATACGGCGAATGTCACCGTCCACGCGAATAAGGGGCGGCATACCAGCTGTGATATGCAAGTCCGATGCACCCTGCTTGACGCTAAAACCCAGAAGTTCGGTAATATCCATGAGCCCTTCCTATAACAAGAGTTCTCTTGTCTTATCTTGTCTGCTTTATCTGCTTTCGTTATTTTTGGCTCTCTATTGGAGCCTTGATGCTAGCCAATGTTTACACTGTAGCCTATAGTACCCCTCCTTCCGGGAATATCACAGACCCTGACCAGCTTTCTCCCTACGAAAACCGTGACCAACATAGCAGAAAACATAGTGGCTCTGAGCCAGCAAATTCGGGACCTGGAGCGTGAATCAGCGCGAGCAGAAGGTAGCGTTACCTTATTGGCAGTGAGCAAGCGCCACGGTGCGGACAAGATTCGGGTAGCCGCGAGCGCGGGCCTGACAGATTTCGGAGAGAACTACCTGCAGGAAGCGGAAGCCAAGATCGAAGAACTATCAGAACTTGGCTTGAACTGGCATTTCATTGGTCCAATTCAGTCCAACAAGACCCGGGGAATCGCTGCCGGATTTGATTGGGTTCATAGTGTGGATCGTCTGAAAATTGCTCAGCGTCTCAGCGATCAACGACCCCCGGACCAGGGGCCACTTAATGTTTGTGTTCAGATAAATGCCTCCAGGGAAGAAAGTAAATCTGGTGTCGACTTTTCTGAAGTCACTGAACTGTGTTCACAAATTGATGGTTTGCCTCGATTGAGACTACGGGGATTGATGGCAATTCCAGCTGCATTGGAAAATTACGATGAGCAGAGAGCTTGTTTCCAACAATTAGGTACTCTATTCAAATCCCTGCAAAAGCAGCATCAGGATATGGATACTTTATCCATGGGTATGAGTAATGACTTCGCAGCGGCTATTGCTGAAGGTACCACGATGGTGCGTCTTGGAACTGCCATTTTTGGCCCAAGAGACTAGAATCCTTATTTCGCTACACCCCTGTGAATGCGCTAGAATAGCCGCTTTGCGCCGACCCATGTACGAGCCCAAGACCATCCAGGAGTTAGTTTGAAGAATGTATCCATAGGCTTCATTGGCGCAGGCAATATGGCCGGTAGCCTGATACGAGGACTGATAGCCAAAGGCGTGTTGCCGGAAAATATCCTGATTTCCGATATCGACAATTCGAAAGTAGACGAATTCGTTAACGAAAGTTCGGTTGTTGCCAGCAGCAATGAAACAATCGCAGCTTCTGCTGATGTCATCGTCCTCGCAGTTAAACCACAAGTGATGGCGGATGTGTGCTCGCAGTTGTCATTAGGTAAGTCTGACACTCTCGTCATCTCAGTAGCTGCGGGAATCACTCTGACTCATCTGCAAAGCTGGTTGGGCGCACAAACCGCAATCGTGCGTTGTATGCCAAATACTCCAGCACTGGTTGGCCAGGGAGCAACTGGCTTGTTCGCCAATGGTAATACCTCGGCAGAGCAGAAGTTAATCGCCGAGGAATTGCTGAATGCTGTAGGCATTAGCGCCTGGGTAAACGCAGAGAAAGATATCGACGCGATAACGGCACTGTCTGGAAGTGGTCCTGCCTATTACTTTCTTTATATGGAAGCCATGCAAGACGCGGCAGAAGAACTCGGACTGGATAAGCAGCTAGTGAAAGATTTCGCCGTTCAGACCGCGCTCGGTGCGGCTACACTTGCTTTAGAGAGTGAAGACAGTGTTGATGAATTGCGCCGTAAAGTGACGTCACCCGGTGGCACAACAGAGCGGGCACTGCAGAAACTGGAAGCAGGTGGAATAAGAGAGCTAGTTAAAACGGCTCTCACCGGAGCACGCGACAGGTCTGAAGAGCTGGCCGAAGAATTTGGTTCGAAGTAATTTGTATAGTTCAAAGTTGAACGAGAGAAATAGTAGAAAGGTAGAACGATGGGAGTATTTGGAAGTTCAGCGGCGTTAGTCGTTAATGCCCTTGGAGGACTGTACCTGTTAGCAGTGCTGTTGCGGTTCTTACTGCAAGTTGCACGAGCTGATTTCTACAATCCGGTTTCCCAGGCCGTGGTGCGAGTTACTGACCCAATGGTTCGAATCTTCCGTAGCTTTATTCCTGGATATAAGGGCATCGATTTTTCATCTATCGTTCTTGCCATGGTGCTGGAAGCTGTTTTTATTTGCCTGCTGGTGATTCTCTATGGTGGTAGCGTTCCATCTGTTGGCTTTATCGTAACCTGGGCTTTTATTGGAATTCTCTACTTCATCATTAACATTTATTACTTTGCGATTATTGCTTCTATTATCATGTCATTCGTCATGATGTTCTCCGGCAATATGAATCCGCATCCTTTGCTGAGACTGGTCTGGCAACTAACTGAGCCAGTCATGGCGCCGGTACGCAAAGTACTTCCACCTATGGGTGGACTGGATTTTTCTCCCATATTTATATTTATCGGAATTCAGTTGATTCAAAATTTACTGGCGCAGACGTTCGGTATCAATGACGTGATTCGCGCCGTTGTCATCGGCATCTGATGATTCGAGCCAGGCAGTACGCTGGCTTGTTCTGGAATATGTCCCACACTCTGAAAAATGTCTGATTCCTTTCCAAAAGACTCTGTAGGCTTGGTTTCACCCGAACTATATAAGTTCGATGAAAAGCTGATTCTGCGTAGTGGAAAATCACTAAATAGTTTTGAGCTGATGGTGGAAACCTACGGCGAGCTCAATACTGACCGCAGTAATGCCATACTCATTTGTCATGCTCTCAGTGGTGACCATCACGCGGCTGGCTATCATAGCGAAGAGGATGGAAAGCCTGGCTGGTGGGACGCCTGTATTGGGCCAGGTAAGCCAATCGACACCAACCGCTTTTTCGTCGTGTCGCTCAACAATCTGGGTGGATGCGCAGGCAGTACAGGACCAGTCTCAATAAATCCTGAATCAAACAAGCCCTATGGCCCGGATTTTCCAGTAGTCACAGTGCGTGACTGGGTGAAGAGCCAGGTGATGCTGATGGACCGACTGGGCATTGAAAAATGGGCAGCTGTTGTCGGTGGCAGCCTGGGTGGAATGCAGGTATTGCGCTGGGCCATCAGTTATCCGGATCGCTTGCATCATGCTATCTGCATTGCTGCGGCCCCTAAATTATCAGCGCAAAATATTGCATTTAATGAAGTGGCGCGCCACTCCATTACCAGCGATCCGAACTTTCATGAAGGGCGCTATCTGGAACACAACACGCTACCCAAACAAGGCCTGATGCTCGCCAGAATGGTCGGGCATATTACTTATCTTTCCGATAGTGCAATGCGCGCGAAGTTTGGCAAATCAATTGCCGAATTTGAAGCAGACGGTTCTAATTTCGGACGGGACTTGAGATCAGGTAAATTGAGTTTCGGATTCAACGTGGACTTTCAGGTGGAATCCTATCTTCACTACCAGGGTGAGCGTTTCTCAGAAAATTTTGATGCCAATACATACCTGTTGATGACAAAAGCGCTGGACTACTTTGACCCTTCGGTGGATTTCGATGGTGACCTTAGTAAAGCCCTGGAGAAATGTTCCTGCAAGTTTCTGATCATGTCGTTTAGTACCGACTGGCGTTTCCCGCCAGAAAGATCCCAGGAAATTGTGAATACACTGCTGAAGGCAGGTAAAGAAGTAAGTTATCTGGAAATCGAAGCAGACGAGGGTCACGATGCCTTCCTGTTGCCGGTACCCCGATATATAAACGCCTTCTCTGCTTACCTGGATCGTGTGCATGAAGAGGTAGTTAGTCATGCGTCCTGATCTGGAAATTATTCAACAGTGGATCGAGCCAAATAGTAAGGTTCTGGACCTCGGCTGTGGTGACGGCAGTTTGTTGCATTATCTCAATAGCATGAAGAATGTCTCTTCTATCGGTCTGGAAATTGATGAGCTCAATATAGAAAAATGTATCCGTAATGGTGTCAATGTAATTGAACAGGACATCGACGCAGGTCTTGCTAATTTTCAATCCAATAGCTTCGATACTGCCCTGCTAGCACAAACACTTCAGGCTCTTAGCAATCCTCATTTACTGATTGACGAGATGTTAAGAATCGCCCATCGGGGCATTGTTACTTTTCCAAACTTTGGAAATTGGAAAAGCCGCATGTATCTTTCCATGCGTGGCCGTATGCCAGTGAGCAAATTCATGCCCCACCAGTGGTACGACACACCGAATATTCACTTTTGTACGGTAAAGGATTTCGATGCGCTTTGCGTTGAAAAAAATATTCGTGTGTTAGAACGTACCGTGGTTGACTCCAAACACCAGGGTAGCTGGACAATGAAGGCGTGGCCCAATTTTCTCGGTGAAATCGCGATCTACCATATTGCGAGAGAATGAGTCCGGTAATCGGAGGAGGCAGGTTTGGGTAAAGTAGTATTAGCCAGTGGCAACCAGGGTAAGCTTGTCGAACTTCAAACAATTCTGGCCGAGAAGAATGTGGAATTAATTCCACAGTCTGAACTCGGCGTTAGTTCGGTCCCGGAAACCGGATTGAGCTTCGTCGAAAACGCGCTCATTAAGGCTCGCCATGCCTGCAAAGAAACCGGACTACCCGCTATAGCCGACGATTCAGGTATCGAAGTAGACGCTCTCAATGGCGAGCCAGGAATTTATTCCGCCCGCTATTCCGGTGTTGAAGGACCTGAAGCAGATGCGGCAAACAATGCCAGGCTTCTGGTTGAACTGGAACAAATACCTGAAGAAGAACGCACTGCGCGCTTTCAATGTGTAATCGTGTATATGCGACATGAACGCGACCCTATGCCTTTAATTTGTCAGGGCACCTGGGAAGGCAGAATCCTGTTTGCTGAAGAAGGCGAACATGGATTTGGCTATGATCCATTGTTCTATGTCCCCGAACACGACTGTGCGTCAGCAGAACTAGACCCTGAGATAAAAAATTCTTTGAGCCATCGCGGCCAGGCGCTACGTGAGTTGCTGCAATGCTGGAAGCCCCTCCCTTAAGTCTTTACATACACATCCCCTGGTGTGTGCGCAAATGTCCATACTGTGATTTCAATTCCCATCAGGTGCGGGGAGAGCTACCTGAGCTTGCATATGTCGATGCGCTATGTGCCGACTTAAAGTATGAAGTAGAGCTGCTTGCTAAGAAGCGAACTCTAACGTCAATTTTTATAGGTGGAGGAACCCCCAGTTTATTTAGCGCAAAATCATATGAAAGACTTTTGTGCGAGGTGGACTCCTTGTTGGGCATTAGCTCTGATTGTGAAATCACGTTGGAAGCGAATCCGGGAACAGTCGACGCTGATAACTTTAAAGGATTCAGATTAGCCGGGATAAATCGTCTATCGTTGGGCATTCAAAGTTTTAATGATGAGAAACTCAAGATGCTCGGCCGTATTCACGGTAGTCATGAAGCACGCGAAGCCATAGAGATTGCCAGGCAGGCTGGATTTGAGAATTTTAATCTGGATCTGATGTTTGGTTTGCCGGAACAATCAATCACAGCAGCTTTAGAGGATCTTCAGGAAGCGCTCACATGCGCACCAGCGCATGTGAGCTGGTACAACCTTACCATTGAACCAAATACCGAATTTCACAGTCATCCACCCGAGTTGCCCATCGAGTCTTCAATTATTGAACTTCAGGATAAAGGAATAGAATTGCTTGAAGCGGCCGGGCTGCAGCGTTATGAGGTGTCTGCCTACGCGAGAGCTAATCGCCAGGCCAGACATAATATTAACTACTGGGAATATGGAGACTACCTGGGTATTGGCGCCGGTGCCCATGGCAAGCTTTCAGACCCTTCCATGAATCGGATTACGCGGACCCGGAAGAAGAAGCAACCCAATCATTATCTTGCTGCGACCATAAATCGCGATGCAGAACGCCTTGCTGTGGAAGTTGACGATCGCTCCTTCGAATTTTTACTGAATGGTCTGAGACTGAAGCAAGGATTCAAAATACAGGACTTTGAAAACCGTACCGGTGTCACTTTTAGCCATATTGGAAAGAAGGTAGAATACCTCTCCTCGCAAGGCCTGCTGTCAGTAGATGACGGGTGTGTCCGCACTACAGACCGCGGTTTTAGGGTACTGAACAGCGTTCTGGAAGAATTCCTCGACGATTGTACTATTGGGTAATTGATGCCCTCTCTAAAGTCCTGGCAGGCCAACGAGCACTCGGCGAAAGTACTAGAGAATTCCAATGGAAGAACTCTACAAAAGAAGATGTGAGCCCTGTGGTATGGGCGCACCGGTGGTCACTGAAGAAGAAGCGAATCAACTAATTCTTGGTGTGCCTGCCTGGAAGAGAGAATTTCACGACGGCGTTGAGAAGCTGGTTCGGGATTTCTTTTTCGTTGAGTTTAGCGATGCGTTTAATTTTACTTACAAGATTGCCAGTCTTGCTGAGCGGGAGAACCATCACCCCACCATTATGACAGAATGGGGTAAAGTAACAGTGTATTGGTGGACTCATAAGATTAACGGTTTACACGTCAATGATTTCATCATGGCCGCAAAAACCGATATGATTGCGAAATTGTCCGCGCCTGCCTGATCTCTGCAGTCGAATTCTTCAACTATTTTTCTGAACATCAGTCCATAAAATGTCTATCGTACTTCCAGACTTGCTTACGCGGTTGGCTCATGTAACCCGTGTCCCTAGCGTTAGTGCAACCAATCCTGACCTGGATCTAAGCAATCGGCCAATTGTTGAATGTCTGGCTGAGTATTTGGAGAGTCTTGGGTTTGTGAATGAAATTGTGGAATGCGACTCACCAGGCAAGGTGAATCTGATAGCTACAAAGGGTAGTGGCCCAGGTGGCTTGGTTCTGGCTGGTCATACCGACACTGTTCCTTATGATGGCGAACTTTGGAATAGCGACCCTTTCAAGTTAACGGAAAAAGATGACAAGCTCTACGGCCTGGGCATTACCGACATGAAAGGATTTTTCCCTATTGTTATGGAAGCGGTATTGCAGCTCGAAGATGCTGACTTCAAAGAACCACTGATCATTTTGGCAACAGCGGATGAAGAGACCTCAATGGAGGGCGCCAAGAAGCTTGCTGAAATGGGCAAACCTAAAGCCAGGGCAGCAGTCATTGGCGAACCTACTGGTTTAAAACCTGTGCGAACCCACAAAGGGATCCTGATGGATGCTATCAGGCTGGTAGGTCAAAGTGGTCACTCTTCAGATCCGAGCCTCGGCAGGAATGCTCTTGAAGGCATGCACCAGGTCATCAGCAGTCTGCTGGTTTACCGGGACGAGCTGAAGAAGAAGTATGAGAATCCTCTGTTTGAAATTCCTTACCCTACATTGAATTTGGGCAGCATTCATGGCGGCGACAACCCAAATCGCATCTGTGGTCACTGCGAATTACAATTCGACGTTCGTCTAACCCCTGGCATGAATCTGGATACGGTTCGTGCAGAAATCGGCGAACAGGTTAAGCGCGTTGCTGAGCCTCTTGGGCTCGAATTCGAATTGGTCAATAAATTCAGCGGAGTTCCTGCGTTTCTTGCAGAAGAGAATAGTGCTCTGTTAAAGGCAGCCGAGAAGCTCACCGGTCATGCTGGCATTAGCGTGGCGTTTGGTACAGAGGGCCCTTATCTTCAGGAACTGGGAATGGATACTATCATTATGGGTCCTGGGCATATTGAGCAGGCCCACCAGCCCGACGAGTACATGTCCGTCAATATGATTGAACCTGCTATAGGGATTTTGAAAGAGTTGATAGTTCAGCATTGTATCGATACGGCAGTGTGATTCAGGCAAAAAGATGAGTGACAATATCGACATCATAGAATGGTTTAGAGCATCGACGGGCTATATTAATGCCCATCGAGGGAAGACCTTTGTGGTTTTTCTAAGCGGAGAAGCCCTTGCTCACAGTAACCTGCCCAACATCGTATATGACCTGAGTCTGCTCAATAGCCTGGGTGTAAAACTGGTATTGGTACATGGTGCCCGCCCGCAGATTTCTGAAGCTTTGGCTGGAACCGGCAAGGATTCCAAATATCACAACAATCTCCGGGTGACTGAAGCCGATTGCATGGAGACTATAAAGGCTACAGTGGGTTCTTTAAGTCTGGAGCTGGAATCCATGTTCGCAATGGGTATTAGCGGCTCGCCGATGCATGGTGCCAACATCAATTATTGCCGCGGCAACTTCGTCACCAGCAAACCCGTTGGTGTGGTTGATGGTGTGGACATGCAATACACCGGTCGCGTTCGTAAAATTCACAGCGACCGCATCAATCAGCAACTGGAAGCTGGAAATATTGTTCTTGTTTCCAACCTGGGCAATTCGGTAACCGGTGAGTTATTCAACCTCTCAGCAGAAGAGATCGCCACCGAGCTCGCTATTTCACTTCATGCGGAAAAACTCATATTACTGATTCCATCTGCTGGTGTTACCGATGATGAAGGTAATCTGGTGGCGTCATTGCGAGAAGCCGAAGCTAAAGAATATGTCACCACACTCAAAGCAAGAGGTGACGAAGAATCTGTGTGCGTTGCCCATGCACTGGAGGCCTCCCTCAAGGCTTATTCCAAAAATGTGCACCGCTCTCATCTGATCAGCTACAAAGAAAATGGCGCCATGCTGAAGGAGCTGTTCACGAGACAAGGCCATGGCAGCCTCATGAGCCAGGATAGTCTGGATCAATTACGGGATGCCACCATTGAGGATGTAGGTGGAATCCTCGGACTGATCAAACCTCTGGAAGATGCCGGAACACTGGTGGAACGTTCACGGGAGCTACTGGAAAATGAAATTTCCAACTTTAAAGTAATCGAGCTGGAAGAAACTATTATTGCCTGTGCTGCCCTATACCCGATTGGTGACTCCCATGGTGAAGTCGCCTGTATCGCCATTCATCCTCAATTCCAAAAGAATGGACTGGGGGATCGGCTTTTATCTTCACTTGAAAAGTCAGCGCGTAAGTCTGGAATGAAATCTCTTTTCGTATTGACTACAGAGGCCTCACATTTTTTCATGGAAAGAGGCTTCAACGAAGTCAGTGTAGAAGATTTACCCGAACAACGTCAGCAGTTGTACAACTACCAGCGCAAGTCGAAAGTATTCAGCAAGTCTGTTGCTTAGCGGCGTACCAATAAACAGATACTGTAATCGTAGGGGTTGGTTTCATTGTGAACGAAATCCTCGCGCCAGACCTCATCCCATTCCGATTCTTCAAATTCGGGCAGACTTGTGTCGCCTTCTACGTCGGCATGAACACGGGTCAGATGGAAACGATCAGCTTTTGGCAATGCGGCTGCATACAGCCCGGCGCCGCCGATAATGAATGCCTCATCGGAACCATCAATTAACGAGATTCCCTCAGCCACCCGGCAAGCATCCTCCAGTGAGTTCACTACTTTTGCACCTTCTGCCTGATAATCAGGATTGGCAGATACTACGATTGACGTTCTGCCGGGCAATGGACGACCAATAGACTCCCAGGTCTTACGACCCATGATGATGGTGTGGCCCATCGTTGTACGCTTGAAGTACTTTAAATCTTCCGGGAGATGCCAGGGCAAACTGTTGTTGATACCAATGACGCGATTGCTCGCCATGGCACAGATAAGTGATAACTTCATAGAAATTGCATCGAGGAGAATTACACAGAAAACGGATAAGCAATTGGGTCATGATGTTGATACCCAACCACTTCAAAATCATCCAGCGTTACCCAGGTTTCTATATCTTTCAGGGTTTTGACGTCCGGATTGATATTTAGCCTGGGTGGGTCGAATGGCTCTCGCTTTAACTGCACTGAGGTCATCAACTCCAATTGATCTTCATAGATATGAGCATTCACAATCTTGTGATAAGCCATGCCTGGTTTATGCCCAGTGATCTGTGCCATAAGAGCCAGTAATGTAAATACCTGAATTTGATTAAAGTTCAGGCCCAGAGGCACATCACATGAGCGTTGGTAGCTGGTTAGAAAAAGCGTGTCTCCCAACAGAGAGAAATTATGGGTATGCATACATGGACGCAGACAACCCAGATCAAACTCACCTGGGTTGTAGAACGTTAGAATCTCTCCACGGTCATCCAGGCCTTTCTGTAAGTTGTCTATGATCTTGCTTAACTGATCGATGGTGCTGCCGTCGGGCTTTTGCCAGGTCCTTCCCTGCACGCCATACACTCTGCCCATATCATCATCGCCCTTACGCACAGGATTGCTAAGCCAGGCTTCGTTTTCATTAGCGTTCGCATCCCAGGACCTGGTGCCGAGCGTTCGAAAATCAGCAGCATTGTCATAGCCGCGAATATAGCCAAGTAGTTCAGCGATAGCGGCTTTCCAGAAACTCTTTCGCGTGGTGATGATTGGAAACTGATTGTTCGCGACGTCGTAGTTTAGATCTGCATTAACTACCGTAAGACATCTTTTGCCGGTGCGTTCATTTTCTATCCACACACCTTCATCGACTATGCGTTGGCATAAAGCCAGGTATTGTTGCATTGACTAGTTCTTTCCTTGGGACCTGGATGCTCTTGTCAGAGCCGGGCAGTTTTAACGGGAGCCAAGCGGCATCACTCCTTGTCTGTAGTAGGCCAGATAGAGAAACATCAGACCAACTAATATTAGAGGCAAGGTGAGTACATGCCCCATAGTCAACCAGTTCGATGCGAGGAAGCCGATATGCGCATCGGGCTGACGAAAAAACTCGACAAAAAATCGAAAACAACCGTAGCCGAGAGCGAATACACCGGATACAGCGAGCCTCGGCCTTGGCTTGGAAGAGAACCACCAGACGATCGTGAAAAGCACCACCCCTTCCAGCGCAAACTCATAGAGTTGAGATGGGTGGCGGGCCAGATTGTCCACATGGGGAAACACCATACCCCAGGGTACATCGGTAGGCTGACCCCATAATTCGCCACCTATGAAATTGCCGATTCGCCCTGCGCCCAATCCGAAGGGAACGAAAGGGGCAATGAAATCGATCGTGTCCCAGTAATCCTTCTTAATACTTCTAGTGTAGAAAAAGAGCGCCACCAACACGCCAAGAAAGCCGCCATGAAAGGACATGCCGCCTTCCCAAACCCGGAATAACCAGATTGGATCCGCCAGAAAGCGATCAAAGTAATAGAAAAATACTGCACCCAGACGACCGCCAATAACCGCCCCCAATGCCCCGTAGAAAACCAGGTCTGAAATCTGTTCAGCGGTCCACTGGTCTGCTAGTTTACTGCCTCGGTAGCTGGCCAGAGCCCATGCCCCACCGAAGGCAATTATGTACATAATGCCGTACCAGTGAACGCTGATTGGTCCAATGGCGATTGCTACGGGGTCAAATTGTGGATAGGTGAGCATTGAGTGCCAATTAATCTTTGCTTGCGACGTCGCAGCAGTAACAAGGACGATTCGAAGTATACCAAGATTGCCGCATCTGCAGTCTAAATCGAGACAATTTCCATGTGTTTGATCATTTTCGGCCACCAGGCAGACCCTGATTTGCCCCTGGTGGTAGCCGCCAATCGCGATGAGTTTTTCGGACGGCCAACCCGACCAGCCCAATTCTGGGCTTCCGACGACCCATATCTTGAAGTATTGGCGGGTAAGGACCTTCAGGCTGGAGGTACCTGGCTGGGTATTTCGCGCAGTGGCAGATTTGCTGCAGTCACCAATATCCGCGACCCATCGCTGGCGGAAGGCAAGCCGAGGTCGCGAGGGGAGCTAACCCTGGAGTTTCTGCAAAGTACGCAATCAGCTGCTGAGTATGCAAAATCATTGCAGACATCGTTTGATCAATTTGCCGGATACAACCTGCTAATCAGCGATAGCGATGAGTTCTATTATGTGAATAATTTCGAGGCCATTTGCAGAAAACTGGAACCAGGGATATACGGTGTTTCCAATGGCGTGCTGGACAATGACTGGCCAAAAGTATTGCTAGGCAAAGAAAGACTTCGGAAGTTGCTGGCAAAAAGTAGTTTACTTGGCACCGATGATCTTATTGATATGATGCATGATCGTGAACCGGCACCGGATGGTGAATTGCCGGACACAGGCATATCCAAAGAGTTAGAAAGTAAACTTTCGTCCGCTTTTATAGCGGGAGATAACAGAGGTTACGGGACACTTTGCTCCACCGCTTTGCTGCAGGACAAGGAAGGCAATATTCGATTCAGCGAGCAGAACTATTCTGCATCCGGTGAACCCGGCGAGAATCCGACATTCAATTTCATTCGCAGCTAATCAGCTGCAAGCAGGTTCATAACATGTTTGTACCGAAGCACTTCGAGGTTTCTGATCGCACAGTAATTGATCAGTTCATTCGTGATAACAGTTTTGGCATATTGATATCTACGGTTGACGATGCGCCATTTGCAACTCATCTTCCATTTCATTTCACAAATGAAGGTAAACTGCTGTGCCATGTAGCAAGAGCAAACCAGCAGTGGAAAAGCATAGAAGATCAAAACGTGCTGATTGTATTTCCTGGACCTCATGCCTACATCAGTCCCACCTGGTATGAGGAATCAGGTGTACCAACCTGGAATTATCAGACGGTTCACGTTTACGCGAAAGCAAGCTGTTTTCAAGATGAGGACCGCTTGCAATCCCTTGTTATGGACTTAAGTGCTGTGCACGAAGCAGGTAACGAAAAAACCTGGAACAGGGAGTTTGACTCTCGCATGTTGAAAGCAATTGTGGGAATTGAACTGAATATAATAGACATACAGTGCAAGTTTAAGCTCAGTCAGAATAAATCAAAGCAAGATCATCAGAATGTGACGCAAGAACTGGAGCTTCAAGGTGAAGATTTATTGGCACAACAGATGAGATTTAACTCTGATCGCTAACATGCTAAGACCAAACAGATATCAACAACATCAGACCTGAAGGAGACCGCCCATGGCGAACGAAGGCTATCACGAACCCATCGAAGAATTGTCAGACGAAACCCGCGATATGCACAGGGCAATTTCTTCTCTAATGGAGGAATTGGAAGCTGTTGACTGGTACAACCAGCGAGTCGATGCCTGCAAAGATCCTGAACTTAAATCGATTCTGGCTCATAACCGGGATGAAGAAAAAGAACACGCTGCCATGGTTTTGGAGTGGATCAGGCGTCGTGACTCTTATTTAGACAAAGAACTTAAAGAGTTCCTGTTTACCGACAAGCCTATAACACATGATTAGATATAGTTTTCATCAGGTAGGTAATCATGAGTGAACCAGTACGGTTGGAAACCGAGCGATTGATCCTCAGACACTGGACCGAATCAGATCTGGCTCCCTTCGCAGCCATGAATGCTGATACGGAAGTGATGGAGTACTTTCCCAGTACATTGGAACGACAATCAAGTGACGAGCTGGCTCAGCGCATGCAGGAACATCTGACTAAAAGTGGTTGGGGTAGCTGGGCCTGCGAAGTGAAAGAAGATTCGCGCTTTATCGGCTTCGTTGGATTACACCCAAATGATGATACTCCTCGTGGGAAGACCGTTGAGATAGGATGGCGGCTATCCCGAGACGCCTGGGGGTTTGGCTATGCCACTGAGGCAGCAGAGGCTGCTCTGGACTTCGCATTCAATAGATTGGGGCTGGAGTCCATTGTTTCCTTTACCACAGTAAATAACATGCGTTCACGCGCTGTCATGGAAAGACTTGGGCTGCACAATACGGGTGAGAATTTCGATCACCCGCGAGTGCCATCTGACAGCCCGCTACTGGAACACGTACTCTACGAAATAAGAGCAGAAGAATTTTCCGCTCGCTAATTCATCAGAGAATCCGGAAAGTCTGATATCACTTTTAGTTGGTGCGAGATGAGCGCAGCAATCGGTCAACACCGGCATTGAAGAGAGTTAAATCAACGGCGCTACGAATCATCTGTGCATCATCCATCTGCATCACCTGATCCAGCAAATCCTGTGCTGCTTCGAGACTGACACTGCGAATAACAGACTTTACCTTGAGGAGGTTGGCCGCGTTCATGGACAAGATATCAAAACCCATGGCCATCAGAAGCACCGCAGCCCCAGGATCACCAGCCATTTCACCACAGATACATGCTTGTCTGCCTTCATCCTGGGCATCTTGAACTACATTAAACAGCGCATGCAGCACAGCGGGATGGAATGCACTGTAGAGGTTGGCTACTCGTGGATTATTACGATCAACCGCCAGCAGGTATTGGGTAAGGTCATTGCTTCCCACGGAAATGAAATCTACCAGCTGGGCCAATGCCCGGGTTTGATAAACTGCCGCTGGCAATTCGATCATCACACCTACTCTTGGAAATTTTACATCGAGACCTTCCTGCAGCAATTCCCGATGAGCTCGTTTGATTAGCTGCATCGAAGAATTTACTTCATTCACGTTCGAAATCATTGGCAACATAATCTGCAGGTTTTCCAGACCCAAACTAGCGCGCATCATGGCTCGAATCTGGGCGGTGAAGATTTCGGGGTGATCCAGAGTTACACGAATTCCTCGCCAACCAAGAAACGGGTTCTCCTCTTCTATGGGAAAGTACGACAATGCCTTGTCGCCCCCAACATCCAGAGTTCGCATTGTTACCTGCATTGGCGCGAATGCTTCCAACTGCTCTCTGTAGATCTTCGTCTGCTCCTGTTCGCTTGGAAAACGCTCGCTGAGTAAAAACGGAACTTCTGTTCTGAAAAGCCCTACACCTTCAGCTCCCTGTTCCAGTGATTGAGCTACATCAGTAATCAGACCAGTATTCACCCAAAGGTGAACACGATGCTCATCAGCGGTTTCACATGGCAAGTCTTTTAACTCTTGCAAGCCTGCAATAAATGCGTCCTGCTCCTTTATAGTGGTCTGGTATCGTTCCAGTACTGTATCGGAGGGGTTACCTATCAATTCTCCCTTATAGCCATCCAGAATGACTTCTCGGCCATCCAGTTGGCTGATAGGTAAATCAACAGCACCCATCACGGTTGGAATACCCATGGTTCGGGCAAGAATCGCCACATGAGAGTTTCCTGATCCTTTAATAGAAACAATACCTTTCAGTTTCTCTTTGGGGACTTCCGCCAGCATTGATGGCGATAGCTCTTCACCAAGCAGAATCGTATCGTCATAATATTCGGTGACTACCTGCTCACCTTCCTGCAGATAGAACAGCACGCGACTGCACAAATCTTTGATATCAACCGCTCGTTCGCTGAGATATTCATCTTGCATCAATTCAAAGTTACGAACGTGTTCTTTGGCAACTGCGGCTAATGCACCCTGGGCCCAGAGCCCCTTTCTGATTCGATCCACAACTTCGTTACCCAGAGCGTCGTCGTCGAGCATGTGAAGGTAAACATCGAACAACTGTCGTTCCTCTTCCGCAACATGACCGGCGAGTTTCTCATGAAGAGAACGCATATCATTTCGAACGTGTTCCAGACTTTGGGTAAATCGGTCAATTTCTGTTTCTACATTCTTTGCTGGTCGCCGTGGTACCTGGTCCAGATCGGCCTTGGGAAACTTGACGACAACCTTGCCTATAGCAACACCAGGTGCACCAGAGACACCAGCGAATACCGTATCTGATATTTTGTGACCGGAAGGGCTGACCCCCTCGATTGCATCGGTTGCTTCGGCGGAAGCAATTACACCTGCCAGTTGGGCAGAAAGTGTAATGAGAAACGCCTCTTCGCCTTCATCAAATCGGCGTCTGTTCTCATGTTGTACAACCAATACACCCAATACGATACGGTGGTGAATAATTGGCACACCCAGGAATGCATGAAAGTCTTCCTCTCCGGTTTCCTTCAGATAGTGGAAGCTGGGATGAAGCGAGGCATCTTCCAGATTGATGGGTTCGGCGTGTTTAGCGACCAGGCCAACAAGACCTTCCCCTATTTCCAGACTGACATGTCCCACAGCTTCTTTTTTCAGGCCTTCGGAAGCCATAAGGACATGGCTGTTCAGATCGGTGTCCAGTAAAAATACAGAACACACCTGGGTATCCAGCGCCTGGCGAACTCTGCGCACGATAATATCCAGCGCGTTCTGCAAGTCTCGCGCTGCATTTACTTCCTGAACTATTCTGCGAAGTTGTTCAATCATGCCCTGATAGTCTTTCCGAACAGACCGCTACTGATACATAGCTAACGCTATGCATTTGTACGCTAGTAGTTTCGGTATTCGATGGATGAATGAACCAGACTTTACTGGTATTCCATCAATGTTGTATTAAGTTATTGTTCTTCTAAATAGAGATTCAGCGGGTTAGACAGTTCTTTTAATGCACGGCGGTAAACATCTCGCTTGAACTCAATTACCTGAGTCAACGGATACCAGTAACTAACCCATCGCCAATCGTCGAACTCAGGTTCTCCAGATTTATCAAGACGGATCTGTTCTTCATCTGATTCAAGACTAAGCAAAAACCATTTTTGCTTCTGTCCAATGCACAACGGATCACTGTTAAATCGAATAAAGTTCTTGGGTAATTTATAACGGAGCCAATCATCGGTCTTGTGCAGTACTTTTACATCACTGGCAGAGAGCCCAACTTCCTCATCCAGCTCTCGGTACAACGCTTGTTCCAATGATTCTTCAGCTTTAATTCCACCCTGAGGAAATTGCCACGCACTCTGCCCTATTCGCTTTGCCCAGAGTAACTGGCCTAGCCTGTTGCAGATGACTATTCCAACATTAGGGCGGAAACCCTCTGAATCGATCATTACCTAAACTCTTTACTACTGCACTTAGACACAAGTTTCACCTTATTGTTTCATACCCACTTGGGCGCGATCAATTAAAAAACTGCCGTAAAATTATAGACAAACATAATAATTTCAATAACTTAACTATATGCTGCTTCAGTTATCGCCAGCTCTGTCCCGATGAAACCTCATCAATGCCAGTGTTGCTGTGGGTATAATGGCGACATATATCCCCTTAGATAATGCGGTACCAATGGACTCAAAACTCGCACTATTTGATTTAGACAACACCTTGTTAGCTGGAGACAGTGATCACGCCTGGGGTGAATTTCTCATTGCTGAAGGGTGGGTTGATGAAGCAAGCCACCGGTCGAGAAACGATGCATTCTATAAAGACTATGAGAATGGCGTACTGGACATTCATGCCTATGTGAAATTTACCCTGGAACCAATTCTCGGTCTGCAGCCTGCTGAGCGAACGTCCTTGCATGAAAAATTCATGGCGCGATCGGTAATGCCAATGATGTTAGACAAAGCACGAGATTTGCTGGCAGTTCATAGCAAGAATGGAGATCGTTGCTTGATTGTCACGGCTACTAATTCGTTTATAACGGCGCCTATTGCAAAGTACCTCGGAATCGATCTGTTGCTGGCAACAGATCTTGAGGAAGTTGATGGAAAACTAACCGGTAATATACTCGGTACTCCCTGTTACCAGGAGGGTAAAGTAGCAAAGCTTAAAGAATGGCTGGAAGAACAGAAAGAAAAAACCGGCGACACCTGGTCATTCGCTGATGCCAGCTTCTATAGTGATTCAGTAAACGACTTACCACTGCTGGAACTAGTGGGAAAACCTGTCGTAGTCGATGCCGATGAGCAACTTGGTGCAATCGCTGCCGAACGAAACTGGAGATCAATCAGCCTGAGATGAATACATGCTTTCCAATTTGTGTTCTGCTTTCAATCTGCCTGGCATTGAACGGCTGTAGTGAATCCGGGGAAACCACATCTACTGTAGAAGTAGATGATGTGGAATTAGAAAGCACTATCGCTCTGGACAATCAAACGGCCAGTGATGTGCGGCGTTTGATAGGCGCCTATTTGACCCAAATCGATATCGACTTTTCTGAAGCCAACAACGATCTGCAGACATTTACTACTGCCGTGAATGAGTTCCTGGAAATGCCGTCACCACAGGGCTATGAATCACTCCGCAGCACTTGGCTTGACGCCCATAACGGCTACGAAGCCAGCGCAATTCATCGATTCTTTGCCCAGGTTATATTGACGGAGAATACCGCGCTTTCCTTGCTAGAGTTGCAGTACCAGCTTGACCAATGGCCTATCCTTCCCGGCTACATCGATTATGTGAGTAACTACCCGGAAAGCGGCATTGTAAATGACATGACGGTTTCCCTTGATAGTGGGGTAATTAGAGAGCAACACGGACGGTTTGACATTAACGAGGCGAGCACTGGTTTTCACGTAATTGAATTTTTACTGTGGGGCGAGAATTCAGAAGATACTAGCCTCCGCCCATATACTGACTACGAACCCGTCACTGCACTGAGCTCTGAACAACGAGCAGACGGCCTGGAATTATTTCAACTCTCGGACAACAGAAGACGCGAATATCTAAGTCTCAGCGCAAACATTCTGAATGAAGACTTCCAATCGCTGGTTAATAGTTGGGCTGCCAATAGTGTTGGGTACCGAGCGGCAATTGCAAATACGAATGCAGAGCAGTTGCTTCTAAATTTGCTCAATGCCATTACCAACATGCTTAATGAAGAATTGTTATTACGTTCCCTCTACCCGATGTTGAACGGAGACTTGACGGAAAGCCTGCCCGCAATCTACAGCCGTAGTTCGCCTGCTGCTGTGTCTGCGCAACTGGCTGGACTGGAGAATTTATTGCTTGCATCAGACCTGGAATCTGGAATCAATTTTGATGGCATACTCTCTGAACTCTCCGAAGACTTTGCAGAATTCTTCTATCAGAACTTTGATGCAAGCAAAGAATGCCTGGTGGTTCTCTATGCAACTGACGATGTACCACAATCTCCTGAAGAATCAACCGATCTGGAGTTCAAAGTGGTGGAGTGCATTAATTCTCTGACCAACATGATCGACTACCTGGAACAAATAAAGCTCAGCCTCAATATGACTGGTTAGAATCTTCAGTCTTAAGCTCAACGATCAAATCATCTGCCAGCCGTTCCAGGCCCTGTTGTAAGTCGTCCAGTGATAACTCCTGTGGAACTTTTACAGTAGCCTTTGTGCGAAACAATAGATCAGCTGACATTGGTGCCGGTGAGCATTCGGTAGTTAGTTGCTCTACGTTTACTGAAAGGACTGCCAATGCATGAGAGATCTCACGCACAATACCGGGCCGATCGTTTCCAACGAGGCTTAATTGAACAGTGCGAGGTTCGTCCGTTGATTCCTGACTGTTCGCCTGTTCAATTACCAGCCTGAGGTCATCAGACAGAACCTGAAGACTATTGATCAGATTCTCCGATTGCTCACTGGCAACACTAACGCGCAGGATGCCGGCAAATTTTCCTGCCAGCTGAGACATACTACTCTCCTGCCAACTACCGCCATGTTCTGCGATAACACTGGCCAGAGATTGAACCAGACCTGGTTTATCGTCTCCTATTACAGTTAATACAAGATCTGTTTGCATGGTATGCCTCACTAAAACAACCCGATCTGACGATCTAACACCTTGTCCATAGATGATGAACTAAAGACTAGTATTGAATCGGCTATAGGAGCCAATTGTTTATCTATATAAAAATCGTAATCGATTGGGGACTGTCTGTATTGGCGGGGTTCAGGTCCTGCCATCGTCATAATATATTCAACCCAGCCTCCAGAATCATACAGGCTAGGCAAGTTCCTTGCTCGCCGAACTTCTTCCGCTTTTCGCGCAGCCTGCACGTGGGGAGGAACATTCTTCACATAGTCCGCCAGTTTTCTACGGAGCCTCTTGCGAAGTACTAATTCAGATTCATATTTGCCTTCCTGCAGATCATTAACCAATTGTTTGATGTATTCCTGATATGGTTTTTCTTCAAAAACTTTTCTATAGAGCACTTGCTGAAATTCGCGAGCCAGGGGTGACCAGTCACTACGTACAGTCTCGAGGCCCTTAAACATAATCGAACTGTCGGATAGCATTCCTGCATAACGTTTCTTACTTCCAGTATCCGTTCCGCGAACTGTCGGCATAAGAAACCTGGTGAAGTGTGTCTCGAATTCCATTTCCAGATGACTGACCACCCCGTACTGTTCTTCTAATGTCCGGCTCCACCAGGCGTTGAGATCCATCGCGAGTTGCCTTCCCGTTTTCTGCACAGCATCGTCATCCATATCACCCAAAAATACGAATACTGAATCTGTATCCCCGTAGATGACCTGGAATCCCTGCTCTTCTATAAAGTCTTTGCTACGGATGATAATGTCGTGGCCACGGCGGGTAATTGAACTAACTAACCGGGAGTCCAGAAACCGGCATCCTGTCGTTCCCAGAACTCCGTAAAAAGAATTCATGATGATCTTGATCGCCTGAGAAAGCACCTTGTTGCTGTCGGCTTTCGCTCTATCCCGTGCCTGCCAGAGAGTTTCGATCAACTCGGGAAGAATAACTTCTGTTCTGGAAAATTTTCCTCCTTCATAGCCGGGAATTGGGTCTTCTTCATCCAACCCTACCACCAGAGCAAGAGGGTCTACATTGAATGTGCGAATAATACTTGGGTACAGGCTCTTGAAATCAAGAACTATGACGTTGTTGTGAATACCCGGAATAGACTGCATCACATAGCCACCAGGACTTACATTACTCGCCTCCAGCTGTTCAAGGGCGGGAGCGACATATCCACTCCTATGCAGCCTTGGCAGATAAAGAAAGTCCAGAGCGGCAACAGAGCCACCATAGCGATCAAATTCAAGACCCGTTAGTTTGCTGCGCTCAATGGCGAATCCCAACAAGTCTTCTTGCTTGAATATATCCCAAACCAGACGGCAGTCTTCCAGGTTATAGCGAGCAAGCGCTGGCTTGTCATTAATGAACTGCTCGGTTATTTCCTGACCACGTTGGTCTACATCATCTACTAGTTTTCCGCGTTTAAGTATTTGTCTGGCTACATACTCAAGTGAGAAGTTTTCGAAAACGTAAGTCGCTGAGCGCATTAGCTCAATGCCATCCAGAATCACCCTGCCAGGAATCAATGCGTAGTAACGATCCTGGTTATCTCGAGCCTGACGCCAACTAATTGAAGAACCATCTCGACCCAGTTGCAGCTCCACATTATTGCGATCAGCAAAATTCTGTAAGCAACGAAAGTCAAAATTGACGACATTCCATCCCATTATCACGTCGGGATTTACTTCAACTAACAATTGTACAAACCCCTGCAGCAGGCTTTTTTCATCAGGATAGTAACTGAGCACAATATCGTCCTGTTTCAGTTGCTTAATCGCCTGCTCGTCGACTGGCCCAATCATTTGTACTACTGAGAGTTCATCACTAAATAACGCTATCGAATAGAGTCGCTCTGCTTGATAATCCGTTTCAATATCCAGTGATACGGCTTTTAATGAAGGTCGGTAATCGCTCGATCTGAATTTGCTATCCAATAGAACCCTGTAGTTTCCACTTTCATTTATAGAGCCATAAACCTCAGCGGCACCAGTTACGAATCGCTCCATGAGGAAGCGGTCTGTGGGTTTAATATCAGCTTCGAGTAGAAAGATGTTTTTTGAAGCTAACCGATCACGTGCAGCAAAAAGTTGACGTTGACTGGTAAAGTAGATGGCGGAAACAGCTTCCCCGTCAAATGCCTTTAGTTTGGTATCAGCAACTCGCCAGCCCCTTACGCCTTTGAGTAAGTCGTCCAGCCGGGAAACGTACTTAATCGGCAGGAAACACACGGCTTCTTGCCGACTCACACGAACACAAACGGGAGCGCCCTCTGTTGCTAGCCAGAAGCTTAGAATTAAACCGGATGAGGATTCTGCCCACTGTCGAGTGAGTATGAATCCCTCGACAGTAGCAGGAGAGTTGTTATCTGACACGAGCGCTATTCAGTACGCCCGAATCGGGAGAGTTAAATTGTTAACTTATAGGTCCCTAAATTCGGACAGTTCTCGTAAATTGACCAAAGTCTTCCCAACGACTTACCTTTTCAGGCAGTTCTTCCTGAGTCGACTGTACGTTTCCGTTGACATCGGTAACTCGCGACACCAGTCTGTGTTCACCCGGACTTGGGCTATTCCAATTCAAGCTGAAGAGCTTCCAGGAGTATTGACTGTTGTTTGGATTCATTTCCGCTCGCTGCCAGGGACCGTCGTCGATTTTGACTTCGACACTCTGCAATGGTGTCCCGTCATTCAGTACAAATCCATGAATAGTGTAATTACCACCAAGTTCGGTTAATCGAATAATCGCGGATTTAAGATTCATAGTAGTAACTGAGTTTTCCACCCAACGTTCTACACCGCCAACCTCTTCTCGTTTCAAGGTTACATAGTCACGACCCATGAATCGGCCCATATAGCGGGTATCCTGCACATGAATCTGAGTAAGCCATTTAACGTTTGCAACGCCATACCAACCAGGTACAACCAGCCGCAATGGCTTACCATGATAGTGGGGCAATGGTTCACCATTCATTTCATAGGCCAACATGTTTTCATCTCGCATGGCATCTGGAATGGATAATGAACGTGCAAACGCTTTTTCTACTTCGCGTCCGCGTATTTCTTCGGTGGAGATATCTGCTCCGAAAAATACGATTTCCTTGGCACCGTCCTGAATGCCGGCTCTTTCGAGAATTCGATTAAGTGGAACACCACGCCACATCGCATTGCCGATGAGGCCATGAAGTAAACGTTGGCTATTGCCTCCGCATTCGAAACCAACTTGCTGTTCCATTGCACCTTCGCTCATCAAATCCTGCAGCGAAAGCTCAAGCTCATTATCAACCATGCCTGTTACACGTAAGCGATAGGAACTGTTGTCGATTTCTGGTTGACCGTAATGCTGAACGAGATAGAAATCGTCGTTATCAGTAATGAATTCTGAAATCTGTCTAGTGTCTTGCCAATGGGTTGTGTTTGGTTGCACTGGACGCACCTGAAAGGTATCTGGCACATCACTGAATGGTACAACCCTCTCCCCTTGAGCCAATGCCGGCATTACCAAACCGGGAATTGAGGCAGCGCCCGCGGCATAGAAGCCTCCCTTTAATACATTGCGTCGACCTTTATCTTCAGGATTCATGATTCTCTCTCTTCTTCTGTTCTTATCCGATAGGAAATAAGTGTTTTCTTTATTTAAATTTTATTTGTTTACCTTATCACAGACCTTTCCCCAACAGGAAAACCACCCATTGTTTCAGGTCAGGGTATCGATCTCTTCTGCAAGCCGAAAGTCTTTCGAGGTCACGATAGACTCCAAAGTCTGAATTCTCTTTTCCAGGTTTTCCACGGTTGTACGGAGCTCCGCGTTTTCCGCTTCCAGATCTGAGCTCTGCTTTTCACCCAGCACTTTCAGTTGCTTGGTTTTATAGCTCATATAGGTGCTGAAAGAGACAAAGCTGAAGATAATGGCGACGATCAGAACTGGGGTTAAACTTGCTGACATGGCTTACCTCGCACCGCTCTCTGCTGTTGTGCCACTGCATGGCAGCTTGTAAGCGAAGCTGCTATTGTGAATCAAAGTTGAGTAACTATATCACCAATTAAGGTGCTATCGCTGGCAATGAAACAATCACATTTTTTCCATCCTGACTATAGAGCTGGATAATGTCAGATACATTTACTGATAATTCAGGCTCTGCTGCACAAACCCTGTTACGCCAGTCTTTCGGACCCGCTCAGGGGGGCAGAATGCAGGTCTGGCACTGGCTTTGCAGTTTTCAGAACTGGCCCGAGATTATTGGCGACCTGCAAGAAGCAAAGCAACTGGACGATGGTGAGCCGGGAAGAGGCTCAAGAATAAGGCTAAAGTGGGGGAACGAAGACGAAATTTGGGAAATCAGTTACTGGCACCCCGGCCAAAGGCTGGCGCTGCAATATGAAGACAGCCAAGGCATTTATGCTTATGAAGTCACCATAGAAAATTCCTCACAGCCGCATACCTACCTTCTCATCCTGAAGTTTCAGGCCAGATATCGAAGTTTTTGGCGTGCTCTCGCTCCTCTTTTAAGATCTATGGAAATACGCCGCGGCCGGGATCGCTTTGGAGCCCTGCTAACCGGTCTATCCAAGCTTCAAGGTCAGGTCTAGTCCAGTCTTATACTACATTTAGTATGTCACTTCGAAATTTGCACCTATTTCTTGAGTTTCCAGGTAAATACCCCATGAAATATTAGCGGATTTCTTCAAATAGCTGATATTTAAGTAGATTCTGTGTAATGTGTCTGAGTTCACAGATGCCGGAAGAAGTGCTGGATTGTTGCTTGCAAAAGGCAATACTGTGAAGCTGATCAAATTTTCAACAGCGCACCGCCCCAATAAAAACATTAACCGCCATGAACCAAGAAGTCGCTGCCAATTTAATCGAACAGATCAAAACTGAACGATCGGTGCAGTTATCCATTGAGAGCATGTCGAAAGGAATCGACAACTATCACATCGATGTGCGCCTGAGTCGTCGTTTTGCGTCAGATGTTAAGAAACTGATTGGCCTTTTGGTTTCGCAGCTGGCTGTTCCTAAACCCAAGAATTGGGACAACTCAAAACTTTACGAGAAGCTTAGAGACAAATATTCAGATTTAATGACCGTGTTGATTCACAGGGTCAAAACAGATCTGAAGGCCGATGAAATCTGTTTCCTTCAATTCGCTACGATCAAGCACACTCTGAACTTTACTCGCAGCACGCTCGACGATGAGATTCGTCGGGTAAATGCCAAGCTTGCTGAAAATCGTAATAAGGGATCCTCCGAAGCACTCGCTACTCAGCAGCGACTCTTCTGGTTGAAGAAAAATTACGATTCCATTTTGTATGCAGTGAATCGCCAGGTATTTTCGCAACTGCAAAGAGCAGAGGAAAGGCAGCTGGCTCCTATTCGTGAGCAATTTTTGGGTGAAGACTACCGCTATATAACGGAAGTATTAGTCAATCCGCTGCTTTATACATCAGATCTCAGTTCGCTCCCCTTGCTCCTCAATGAATACAGTATGTGGAGCCTTAATGCAGAAAATAACGATTTCATTGAACTAAATGAAAAAGTTGAGTCACTGTTAAACAGACGCCTAAAAGGGCTGGAGATTAATCCTCTCAAATCTGAATCTACCAGTGAGGATGCACAGGCTGAAATTCATGATGAACTAGGTGGACTTTTTCTGTCTCAGGACTTCATGGGTAAAGCAGAAGACTCCAAGTCAACTATTTCAGAGCACTTTAACTGGTTTGAAATTCCTGAAAATCTGGAGCTGCTGTTTAACACCAAGAAAAACATCGAGCGACTTAAAGAGATTAGAAAGGAGAATGGCTTTGGTGCCTGGTGGCGTGCCAGATCCGAAGTTAAAAAGTTAGACAAAACCCTTTCAGCGTTTACCAAGCTACTAAAGAAGGAACAACTTCTTTCCCAGCTGGTCGCCTCTCACTATATGCGACGCTCCATCAACCCGACGATCAAAGAACAGGTAGATCTAAAATCTATTTGTCAGTACCTGTCAGGCAACACCAGTCTGGAGAAACTACAGGACAATATTCCTGGAAATAATAAACTAAGCGATGAGCAGCTCAATTCACTTGAACAATTGCGTGAAAAACTTGAAGAGCAAATAAAGAAAGCGGACTACAACGATTCTTTAAGATTATTGCTCGATCTCAGCCGCTTCCGCCAACAGTTGAAATTTTTCCGGTTTGCACATCGTGCATTTAATCGATTTACTATCCTCACAGCCCAGGATGACATAAAGCTTTCTAAATCAGCTGGCACCCTCTATCTACTACCAACTTCTTCTGAAATAGAAGAAGACGAAGAAAGAATTTGCCATCACGCAATCCTTAAGGCGGATGTCCGTGGATCCACTACAGTAACTGACGAGTTACAAGCCAAAGGACTTAACCCCGCTTCCTACTTCAGCGTCAGGTTTTTCAACCCTATTAACAAAATTCTTGAAAGCTATGGAGCCAACAAAGTTTTTATAGAGGGCGATGCCATCATCTTGAGTTTTCTCGAATATGAACATACGCCCCAACAATGGTTCGCTGTTGCCAGAGCCTGCGGTAACGCACGAGACATGCTGAAGATAACCAGTTCGAATAATCGTTATTCAACGCAAATGGGACTACCTCTGTTAGAACTTGGTATCGGTATCTGCTACTCCGATGAAGCCCCCAGATTTCTCTATGATGGGGATCATCCCATTATGATTTCCGGCGCTATTGGTCTGGCAGATCGGATGTCAGGCTGCTCATGGAACTTACGTGCCGCCATACAAAAGAGCCTGTTCAATGTAGATGTACTGCGAATGGCTGATGGTGAAGCAGGTAAAGGCGAGAAAGGGCAGGTTCTGCTGCGCTACAACGTAAATGGAATTAATCTTGATGACAAGGCGTTTTCCAAGCTTAAAACAGAGATACCACTCCGAAGCCTAAAAATGAAACTGAATGGCAAAGACTACTTATTCCACGTAGGGCAATATCCAGATGTGAAGGGTCGGAAGAAAGACCTGGTAATACGGGAAGGTAAAGTGGGCTTGTGGAAGAATCAGGAAGTTCAGGATGATCCGGAAAGTACGGAAAGCTATTATGAGGTGGTAGTTAATAGGAAAGTACTTGCTTTGATCCAGGACTCACTAAAATCTACTCAAACTGCTACCGCCGAATAGTCATGTCATTGGACGACAAGGAAAGCCAGGCATTAATCCCGGTCCCGTCCAACCCTCCAGGAGCGGTAAGCAAGATAGCCCACTACTTTTCACTCACATTGTCTCTACCTGAAAGAACTGCGCGAGCCATGGGCGCACTTGTTGGCGGTGGCACTATGCTTCTGACGCAGACCCTCGTTCCCGGCGCCATCAAGAAATCTTCCAGTTACCACTTTACAGTCGGCATGTTCCAGGCGTTTCTGGTTCAGAATGTTGCTGGTATGAAGGACATCAGAGAGCAAACCAGGCTACAGGACCACTTTATTCATAGGAAATTACTTGGTACCTCATTCGAAGCAGCGGGCCTGCTCACTATGCATCTTTCGCCAGTTTGGGTATTCGCTATCGCGTCGGATGCGGCACGGGGTGGCCAGGTATTCCTGCAGAGACTGGTTCACCACTTGAAGGAGAACAGTGTTATCTCAGTTGAAAGCAACCCGGAATCACTGGAGCAGATACTGGTTTCGATTCAGGAGATGTCTCACAAGGGGGCGACCGCTATAGATACGCCTCCGCTATCGGCCGAAGAAATCAAAGTGCTGGCGGACGAACTGCGTCGAAGCACATCAAATCTTACATCGAACTCGGCTGAACTTATTCCGAATTTCGAGAATCTTTGGAGTCAAATATTGCTTGTAGCTAAAAAAGAGAACCTGAGCGTCCCCGAAATTCTGGGAGTATTATCGGTTCATGCAGCTTCTTTGTCGTCGGCAGGCATTGGAGCAGCTGATGCTGTAAGCCGGACTGGGTACGGAATTCTCGATGAAATGATACTTGCCGATTATAAGGAAACGTTACAAGGCATCAGCAAGAACGGTGCAGGAAAGTATATGGCTGATCATATGCAGCCATTTTTACTCAATGCACGTTCACACTTCGATCTCAATCGTGAAACCACAACCCAGAAATGGTTTCACGACGTTTGGAGCAGCTTCAGGTCCAAATTACTGTCTGGTAAGTGAATTTCTGTTCTGAAATTTGAATTTGCCAAACACTAGATACTAAAAATTTTGATCTATTCCCGGTAAATTCAAGAAAAATATTGTCAAAGTGTCTCGCTGAAGTTAGCTTAAAATTGACCTACAAATTCAGGGTATTCCCGAATTTGTCAAAGCAGGAGCGCTTGGTCAGAAATCAACTTGAACTATGAGCTCTGATGGGATGAATAGAATCACTCATTGGAGACCACAACGGCCCAAATTTGGATTTATACCTATGAACCATGCTCAATTCACCAAGTTCTCTCCAATTACAGTAGCAGTGAAGAAGAATGTGAGGCAGCTGCGTTTAAACGCAGGCTATTCAATGAATGAAGGTGCGAGACTACTCGGCGTCTCCCGTAAGCAACTCGAAGACATAGAGACCATTCGCAACTACGGTTGTCACCTTGATCTGGAACTACTCGCTAAAATGAAGGTGATCTACAAGACATCTCTCGACGATCTGATCGGTATTTTGCCGGAAGATTACTATTCCGAGTATTACGTCCGTCCACGGAAGCGATTGGGCTCCAGATCCCGTTAGTTGAGCGAACTGGCCACCTGCCCCGCGAATTAGCAGAGAATCGCCAATTCGTGTATAATTCCCGGTCTTTTTGACGTAATGAGATAGTGTTTTATGGCGAGTAAAGCAAAAAAAGAAGCGGCTGTAAGTTCCCGGGAAGATCTGGAAGAGCATATAGCAGCGTTTCTAAAGGCGGGTGGCAAAGTTCAACAAATCCCTTCGGGAGTAAGCGGCCAGACATCAACCAGTGGACCAAGACAAATTGTTCTGAGTCACAAAACCAGCTCTTAAGAGTTCTTCATTAGTAACATTCTGTCTTCATACAGATGATCTAATGCCAAAAAGGTATAAGAGAAGTAAACAAATACAAATAACAATTAGAAGAATAGGGAAAGAAAACGAAAAAATAGAAAAGGGGTCTCGATTTACACGAGACCCCTTTTTTGTTGGTGTGGAGATAGATTCGTTAAAAGAAACCCGGCCTTAAAGCTGCCTAATTTCGAAGCCCTTTGCTTCTAACATCTCCAGTAGACCTTCAGACCCAACAAGATGGGCTGCACCAACCAATACGAATTCTTTGTCATCGTCTTGCAGCATCGCCTCAATCTGAGGCATCCACTTTAGATTGCGTTGTAGCAGTAGAGAATCATAAAGCTCAGGTGCACGCACCCGCATATCGTCTACAAAAAGCTCCTGTAACTCATCAGCGTTCCCTGAACGCCAGGCCGAAATCATTTGTCCCATGACGGCTTCAGACTCTTGCAAATCGGCAATGGACATTAGAATAAATTCGCTCTCGTTACCTTGCCCCATGGCTTCGATAAAACCTATCTGCTCATCAATAGTCTCGAGCGCACCCATAGATTTACCGTCTCCCATAGCCCGGGAGCTAAAGTAGGCATCTACACCTTGTGGCGTGAATCCCATCTTCTGAAACTCCAGAACCTGAAGTGTGCTGACCACCAAACCTGGCTTCATTTTTTCCAACATAATCAGAGGTAGGCCCGTTGTACCTGCATAATCATTAAGTGCGCTATAAGCCTCATCCGAAAGTACAGTTTTCAGGGACCGTTCATCCTGGTACATCAGCCGCTCAAGCATACGAGCCTGTATGCTCATGTCCGATGTCATGGCTACAATATCGGTCTCAAAGTAGAGTTCTTCCGAATCCAGATACGCTTCTTCGTATTCCTCAGGCAAAGGGTAGTCACTAGGACGCAGTAAATGAACCGTGCCCCCGATGTATAGTGAATTGCTCCCTGAACTCACTCTCCAGACCGACGTGTCAGCCTGGACAGACGCACCGAGCAGAAGAGAAATAGCTGCTATTGCTGCCGCAATACGCCTGGTAAATCTTGTATTTAACAGTTTGATTTGGAGCATGCATTTCTCCTGATGATTTTAAGAGGGATTGTCTGGAAAGCTTTGCTTGAATTGCGAGCCCGCAGTAAGCGGCAATTATTTAGTTGCAGGTATTCAGTTACAGGCATTGCTCCGCGTCCTCACGCCGCGTTACATTCCCCTGAACAACAAAGTAGCACGGACCGATAAAAAGGGAAAAGTCTCTAATAAAATTAACACTATGGCCAAGCTGATATTTAAGTTGCGCAATGTTCCTGAAGATGAAGCTCTGGAAGTCAGGGAGCTGCTGGAAAGCAATGGAATAGAGTACTTTGAAACTTTTGCCGGGAGTTGGGGCATGTCTATGCCAGCGCTCTGGGTTAAGGATAACGACCAATACCAGCATGCCAGGGAGCTAATAGAGGCCTATTCGAAAGACAGAAGCAACAAGATTAAAACAGAGTACGAATTGTTAAAGGCACGGGGTGAAGCTAAAACGATGTGGGATAATTTTGTTGATGACCCATTCCGATTCATTGCCTATATGATTGGAGTCTCTCTGGTACTCTACTTCTCGCTGCGTTTTTTCCTCACTCTCTAACTTGCCCTAAATACGAGAATCCAGGTCATCCAGATCTTCCCTAAGATAGTGTTCCTCTATAGGTAAGTCGATATTCTCCTCTGTGGGAGGAGTCCAGAAGTCATCGCAGTTATCCATAAACGACAACGCGATTTCACGATCCTGAACGCGCACAACTTGCACGGGAAGCCCAGGCATAGAGTCATCCCAACCGGCACCATGTATTCTCACGTCCAGTTCCATCATGACAAAGAATTTCATTTCCTTGTCCAAGGTGAGCGATAGACCACTAACCGACATATCCTGAATGTCGCCTGTAACACTACCAATCAGTGGATGTCTCAGACTCGCCCAGAAGTCCACTTCAACGCGGCGATGTTGTCTTCTATCCATTATTTCAGCCCGCATAAATCGTCTTCAAAAGTGTAGTTTAATAATTCCCTGCGTCAGATAGATTTAGGCATAGCTGACTATCGAAAGACTGTGAGACGCCGCACAGTTTCGCGATTGTTATAAGAATCGGCTCCTTAACAATTTATGTGTCTACAAAATTACTTACAGGCATTAAGCCCTTTACTCACGAACAGTGGTGTTATATAAAAAACCTGCACTTTTGTTAGTGGTTCTAACAGGGGGGACCTCCTAGCATTCCTGGCTACCCTGGCTCGCAAAGGAGGTGATCCCATCAATAGTCAATCTATTAAGGGAGCCTCCGGTTATTTTAAGTAAGAATAAAGTCGTCTTCGGCTTTAGAATTGCTGAATAACTGGAGAGGATTTGTCTTTACAGGACGTCCTTCGCTCCCATACGTAGATGCAGTCGCAAGTAGTTCAGTTTAAAAACTGTTTTGCTGCTGCAACAAAACAATCCCACTGTCTCACTCTGGTGAGGCGGTGGGATTTTTTTTACATCTAAAGTTAGTATGAATACGATCAGTGACTGCCAAGATAAGTTCGGAGTCGGGGTGGATATACTCGCTTCATCAGCATCTGCTGCCACTGCCATTGCTCTTCCGCCGAATTCGGTTTCAGATAATGTACTTCACCACTTTCCAGCAAGGCTATCGGTATGCCTCCTCGATATAACACACGATTCTTGCTAAGCCTCGGCAGCTTGTGCTTGGGAAGTATGAAATTAATAAGATTTACCGGGTCAGTCGCAGCAACGCTGTAATAATTTGCCGCGCCAGTCTCTACTCTAGTGCGTTTAAATTTACGTAATTCATCGACCGTTTCTGCAAATGCAAATTGCTCACCTCCAACCCCGGCGATAAATCGTCCACCTCGCAGAACGCCCTGTAGCTCCATACGACGAAGCCTGGCTAACAGTACACGCCAGGGAGGTGCTTCCATCTCCTTGTCGAGAATTCCTCTGAACAATACACCCCAGCGATGCAGGTATATATTTATTAAACGCTCCAATTGTTCATCATTTAACACGTCCCAGTGCCGCGTACTGGACTTTTGTTCCTCATTGGTTTGAAACGTGTCCAACAAGCTCCATCTGCCGGCATCTTCAACACCGAACATAGGATTACGACCACGTCGCCTGTGGGTACTGCGCTTTTTGTGATTGGGAGTGAGTAGAGCGCGCAATCCTGTGAAGCTATCGCTATTCACCATACCCTGAGCAACCAATTCAGCAAGACCCTCTTCGAGCTGGGTTTGTAATAGTCCGGTACGTTGTTGGATCTCATCGAAGAAACTGGCTCCACTATTGCCCAGGTCGTCAGCAATGCGATTTGCTACTCCACTCAGATCAATGGCGTGGTCTTCATGAATCTGGGACTTGGCCAGGGCTTGCCAGATATCCAGGTTGTTGCGCCTTGCCAGGGTGATAGGCGTGCTCTTTACCGGCCCTGCGCTCCGCTTACGATTGAGTTTACGAATGGATTTCTGCGGCAAGGAATAGCGACCCCAGGCTAACCTGCCACTTATACACATTACATCAAGCCAATTGGGATCGTAATTGGCAATTCGACAAGGATAGATGTCCGCTTCCCAACTGACGGCCGGCGCTGCCACACCATCCAGCATTTGCAGACAGTTCTGCAATTGTGTCTGACCATCCAGGGTTTGGGCTGGGTCTGCGTCCTGTGAATTCTCTCTAAGCGGTGTTAATTGATGACGCTCGAACAAATACTCGGTATAGGTTTCCAGTGAAACCGGTTTTATATTCTTGCGATGCTGATCAATAGTGTAGCGATGGATTCTTTGCAGTAACCGTCGTTCACACCATTCCACTATCTTTTCCTTCGGCTGTATACCACGAGACTGCGGCGAGAACTGTCCCTGGAATGCAAAACCTTCAACTTCCAATGCAATGAGTGCCTGATCGATCTTTGAGCTCTGTTTCTCCTGATTCAGTCCCAGCTCCTCCGCTAACTGTGCAACGGTAACCGGCCCCAGGCATTCAAGGCGGCCTCTTACTATTTCCCGCAGCGCATCTTCCATCTGCCAATCTTCGTTCTCCAGAAATGCAGGTAACTCTATGCTTGTTAGTTGACCAGCATACACACTGACGAAACGTGGCAGATTTTCGACAGCTACCCACAGGACTTTGCTATTTACATTAATCCTGCTAATGCGATTACTTTGCACAAGATTATCAGCAAAGCGTGAGAGCTCTTCTTTTTGAAATTCCTGATCTGTTAGATAGGATGCACTTAGTAGAGCGTCATGTAATTCTTCAGCATTACTAATAAAGGGCCAGGCCTCTTCTTTTACCCGGGCAATCGCGTCGGCATCCAGCAGGCTATAATCTTTGGCATCTGCCGGGTCTGCCCAACTTCGGTTGCGAATAGCATTAGTACGTCTCTCTTCAAAAGGTGCGTCATCCAGAAACGCATAGGGGCGGGCGTTTATTATTTCCTGAGCAAAGGGCGATGGCTCCCGCAAATCCTTTGCGATTAAGGTAAGCCGATTATCTTCAATATTACTGATAAGAGATTCCAGTTCATCGATATCCATTGCCTCTGTGAGGCAGTCATCTACTGTTTGATTTACCAGAGGATGGTCTGGCACTTCTCTCCGGCCAGTAATGTTTTCCTGGCAAGCAATTTGATCGGGAAAGACATGGGCCACAAGATCTTCAGCATCCATGCGCTGAAACTGTGGTGGTACCCGCTTACCATTTCGATTCCGCTGAATTGCCAGTGATCGCGTTGCGTTCCAACGCCAACGGACCTCAAACATAGGCGCATCGAGCATGGCCTGAATTAGAGTGTCGCGAACCGTGTTGGTTTGCAGGTAGCGGTATACCTCATCCAATTCGAAGCTGTGCACCGAACCGAGTGATATCACGATACTGTCTTCATTGGCAGCGGCTTGTAATTCAAAATTGAATGACTTACAGAAGCGTTTGCGCAATGCCAACCCCCAGGCACGATTCAACCGACTGCCATAGGGGGAATGAATTACTACATGCATGTCGCCTACTTCATCGAAGAAGCGCTCCATCACCAGTGTTTCCCGGGTTGGCATTGCTCCGAGAGCATTCATCCCTGATTGCAGGTAATCCACCATTTGCTGAGCCGCACTGGAAGGCAGACCAATGTTATCCATCAGCCAATTACAGGCCTGCTCTGCCGATTCATTGAGCAGTAGCTCTGCGATGCTTTCTCGAAGCCTGGATACTGATTGGGATAGTTCCTGGGTTCTTCCTGGTCCTTCGCCAAACCAAAAAGGAATAGTTGGGGACATACCTTCTGCATCACGTACACGAACTTTTAGTCCATCTACCCGCAGCATCTGCCAGGCATGCGTCCCCAGTGTAAAGACGTCTCCAGGTAAAGCTTCCAATGCAAAATCTTCGTTTAACGTCCCAACAACAACGTCTTCCGGATCCAGTACAACCTGATAATCAAACATGTCTGGAATGGCACCGCCATTTGTGAGCGAAATCAGGTTTGCACCTCGACGGCTTCTTACTTTGTTGTTGATCAAATCCAGATGTAGATGAGCGCCACGCCTCCCTCTTCGACTGGTATATCCATCAGCCAACATTTTAATAATGCGGTCGAATTCTTCACGGCTAAGATCTCGATAGGAATAGGCACCGCTGAGTAGTTCATAGAGGGCATTCAGATCCCAGCCTTCACCATCATCAAGCGTTCCTTTTCCTAATGACAATGATGAAACTTCAGCAACTATCTGCTGAGCCAGAATATCCAGCGGTTTATTCGGCATGATGATACGATCAAGCTCTCCCTGGCGAATACTGTGCAGCAACGCCGATGCTTCAATCAGATCATCGCGGGTTAGCGGAAATAGAATTCCTTTTGGTGTTCCGTGAACCGAGTGGCCACTACGCCCTACTCTCTGAAGAAATGTTGCAATACTTTTAGGTGATGAAATCTGAACTACCAGATCGATCGATCCAACATCTATACCCAGCTCCATTGAAGCAGTAGCAACCAGTACTTTTAGATCTCCCGCCTTTAATCGTTGCTCAGCATCATGGCGGTGGTCTTTGCTCATACTGCCATGATGTGAACAAACTGATCTCTCACCGAGCCGGTCACTTAACGCCAGGGCAAGACGTTCTGAAAGCCTTCGAGTATTAACAAATATGAGTGTGGTTTCATGTTGCTGAATGAGTTGAAGCAGTCGCTCATAGAGCTCTTCCCAGACTTCGTTGCTCATTAGCGCGCTGAGCGGTGATCCAGGAACTTCCAGACTAAGTTCCAATTTGCGTTGAAAACCTGAATCTACAATTTCACAATCAGCGGTATGCCCGTCTTCATATCTGCCTCCGACCAGATAACGCGCCACCATGTCGATGGGTTTTTGCGTTGCCGACAAACCCACACGCCGCAGATGTTGCCCACTGTTGCTAAGAACCAGGTGTTCCAGGCGCTCAATGGAAAGAGCCAGATGGGCACCTCGTTTATCACCAAGCATGGCGTGAATCTCATCCACTATCAGGGTTGAGACATTGGCCAACATCGCCCTCCCGCTGGCACTGGTAAGCAGTAAATAGAGGGATTCCGGAGTAGTAACGAGGATATGGGGGGGATTCTTCGCCATTTTCTGGCGCTCATTTGCCGGAGTATCACCGGTGCGGACAGCAGCCCGAATATTTACTGGCGGCAGACCCGCAAGGTGAAGATGTTCAGCTATTCCATCCAATGGCGCCTCAAGATTGCGCTGAATATCGTTGCTAAGTGCCTTCAGTGGTGACACGTAGAGCACGTGAACTCCCTCTTCCAGCTGGTTGTTGAGCCCTTTTTGCAGCATTTCGTCGATGGCGGCATAGAAGGCAGCGAGGGTCTTACCACTGCCGGTTGGCGCTGAAATCAGCGTATGACGGCCATCCTGAATCGCTGGCCAGGCCTGGGCCTGGGCTGGTGTAGGTTTGCCGAAGCTGGCTCTGAACCAGTTCTGGCAGGCTGGGTGAAAGCGTTCTAGTGACATTGCTGGCTAAGGTTAAGGTGTCTGGGTAAATACTGTACAGATATACAGGGTAAGAGAGGTGCCTGGAATTTGCAATATCAGCACTCCGTATCTGTGTGATACAGACTTCTCACACAATTGTCTAGAATTGACATAAGCCCTCCGGCTGGCTAATTATCTACCTACAGGAAGCTTGTAAGCCTATGGACGATCTGGAACAAATAGAGAAACTGCAGGATGCTGCTGAAGCACCGAAGTCTGCACACATTCCCCTGACCGTGCGGGTTCGCTCCTATATGCATGCCTTCTGGGTAGAGAATCGTCAGTTCTTCGCCCTGCTCTGCTGCATCGTATTCTTTAAAAGCGCGATTGCCGACCTTAGCTCAATTTCCGGCGCTTCCATGCAACCCACACTGCTGGACGGTGACAAAGTCTGGGTCAATAAGCTGGCTTATGACGTGAAGATTCCTTTTACGGAAATATCTCTGGCTCATGTGGACGACCCGGAACGTGGGGATATCGTGATTATCGACTCCAAACGTGCAGACAAGCGTCTGGTCAAACGTATCGTTGGATTGCCTGGTGATACGATTTACATGCAGAACAACACTCTGGTCATAAACGGCGTACCAGCCAACTATGAAGTAGTGTCGCGGGATGCCAACTCGGTGATCATTGTCGAGGAATTGCCCAATATGGAGCACCAGGCGCGCCTCTCCAGCCAGTTTATTAATCGATCTACCCGCAGTTATGGTCCAAATGTGGTGCCTGAAGATCAATACTTTGTGTTAGGTGACAATCGGGACAATAGCGCAGATAGCCGGATTTACAGCTTTGTACCACGGGAAGAGCTCATCGGGCGTTCTTCATCGGTGGTCTTTTCTCTCGATAGCCATAATAACTACCTTCCCCGTGGTGAGCGCTTCCTCGAAGGCATCGACTAGGCGGCGTCTGGTCCTCCTCTCCCACTCCAATATTCAGCTGCTTATTTTGTAAGAAAATGGCATCTGTTCCGGTATTATTAAGGGTACTCTGACAAGGTTCAGCAGTGCATACCAATAAAGAAAAAGTGAGCACCTCTCACAAGGAATATTAATGACTCTCATCGATTTCAGACGCAGAGCTCTGTTCAGCAAATCTTTGCTGGCATTGATACTGGCTGCAGTCTTTCAGGTGGCGAGCGCACAGGATTATGTCTGGGCACCAGACTTACCAGTGGGCGCTGACTTACCTGAAATCGCTGCACAGGATCAGGATGGCAATCTGCGCACATTCGAAGATCTGGTAGGCGAGAACGGCATGTTGTTTATGATGAGCCGTTCTTTCGACTGGTGACCATTCTGTACTTCTCAGCTCGTGCAGCTGATCGAGATTGCAGACCAATTTGAAGCCATGGGAATATCCCTGGTGACAATTACCTATGATTCAGTAGAAATGCTGAAGTCAGTCGAGGAAGATCAGGGAATTTCATTTACCCTTCTTCACGATGAAGATGTAACCCATGTCAATCGCTTTGGTGTATTGAACGAGGATTATGAACCCGGGCAGCGCGCCTATGGGGTTCCTCATCCAGGGATTTTCCTGGTGGATGAGAACGGAACTATTCGTCACAAGTTTGCAGAGGAGGGTTATAGAACCCGTCCAGATTTTGCATTTGTGCTGGAAGCAGCGGAATCTATGCAGGACTGATAAATTTCGTAACAATTTCCAATTAAAAAAACAGGTAGCCTTTGCTACCTGTTTTTTTTTGCCTGAACGATAGTGGACGCTAACCTATTAGAATGTTCATCGTCTAATGCGATAACAAAAAGAACGAAGCCTACAGAAACAGCAGACAATAGCATTACCCCATGATTTCAACCCGGTTAACTACTCTATTCGCAACCAGCATCCTTTTATCAGGAGTTTCTGCCACGGCAATAGCACAACAAATCGAATCTCGACCCCAATACAGTATTCCCCGGGTCGAGCAGGCCCCTGCGATCGATGCAAGCCTTGCTCCGGGGGAATGGGATGGTGCATCAAGAATCGATGTGAACGTAGAGACCAATCCCGGTTACAACTTGCAAGCTGATGTCGACGCTTATGCGCTATTGATGGAAGACGGTGTAAATCTCTACGTCGCCTTCGTAGCCGAAGACCCGAACCCAAATCGCATCCAGGCATTTTTTCAGGACAGAGATGAAGCCTGGGGCGATGACTGGATGGGCATCATTCTGGATACCTTCAATGACGAGAGACGAGCGTTCGAATTTTTTGTGAATCCTTTCGGTGTGCAAATGGATGCTGTATACGATGACACCATTCAGAATGAAGATGACTCCTGGAACGCCATTTGGGATAGTGCAGGTCAGATTACTGAAGAGGGTTATATCGTAGAAGTATCGATACCATTCAGCCAATTACGATTCAGTCCCAGTGATGTGCCTCAAACCTGGGGCATCGATGTGATGCGTAACTACCCCAGGGATTTTGAATTTGAAATAAAGAGTCAACAAGAAGACAGGGATGTGTCCTGCTATCTATGCCAGATTTCAAAGCTTGAGGGTTTTGAAAATTTGGAACGCAGTCGCAACCTGCAGTTAATCCCGACCCTCACCGCGTCTCGAGTCGAAAGCAGAAACCCTGCAGGTAATGGAGACTGGATTGATCAAGAGGTTGACCCACAGGCTGGACTGGATGTGCGCTGGGGAATTACACAAGACATCTATTTGAATGCCACGTTGAACCCTGACTTCTCTCAGGTGGAAGCCGATAGTGCTCAGTTAAATATCAACCAGACGTTTAGTCTTTTCTTTCCAGAGCGCCGCACATTTTTCCTTGATGGTGCTGACTACTTCGATACAGCGCAAAACCTTGTGCATA
The DNA here is from genome assembly GCA_965227685.1 of uncultured Pseudohongiella sp. Lineage (GTDB taxonomy): Bacteria > Pseudomonadota > Gammaproteobacteria > Pseudomonadales > Pseudohongiellaceae > UBA9145. The sequence continues at coordinate 3,116,648 of CBDDGA010000002.1, forward strand.
CCAGGAACATTGCCAGCCCGGACTACGGAGCAAAGATTACTGGCAAGTCCGGTTCCCATACTTTTGGTTTTCTTGCTGCCAATGATGAAAGTACCAGTTTTCTGATGCCCGGAAATCTAAGTTCACGAGTTGCGAACCTTGCTGGTGTAAGCAGTGATGTGGCAATCGCTCGATATCGTTACGATATTTTCAGCAATTCAACAATTGGAGCACTGGTAACGGATCGCAGCGGTGATGGTTATTCGAATACTGTTGCCAGCGTAGACGCTGTGTTGCGCCCAACCAATCAGGACACCATTACGATTCAATCAATGCACTCATCCAGTGAGTATCCTCTACAAATCCAGAATGACTTTAATCAGGCACCAAGCCTTTCAGACAATTACCATTTCGTTGAATATCGCCACAACGACGCTAACTGGGACGTATGGTCTGCCTACACTAATGCCGGCACAAATTTTCGTGCAGACCTTGGATTTATCAATCGTGTCGACTACGAATTCTTTGTGACGCGAGTTGGACACACCTGGCGTTGGGACGATTCATTTTTCAGTCGCATTCGCGTGGCCCTCGACTATGACCGCACAGAAGATCAAAGTGGATTTAAGTTAGAAGAAGAAACGGAATTGTTTCTCAACATGAATGGCCCCTTGCAGTCGAGTTTATTTGGATTGTTTGGCTTTAGTGAGACGTATTGGAACGGCCAGTACTTCGATGAACAGTTCAATCAGCTTTCCCTAAACTTTCAGCCTAATAGAAATCTGTTTCTGGGCATGGTGGTACGCTATGAAGACGTGGTGGATTTTGCCAATACCCGTCTTGGACAATCTTTAAGGCTGGGGCCAGAGTTTAGCTATCGCTGGGGACGACATCTGGAACTGGACGTTGAACTCACACGCCAGCAGTTCGATGTGGATGGCGGTCGATTGTTCACGGCCGATCTTGTGGATGCGGTGATTACCTACCAATTCAGCAATCGCAGTTTCCTTCGATTCACTGCCCAGTACACCGATAATAAACGCAATCCAGACCTCTATATTCGGGATGTGGATCGCCGTAGCTCAGATATGACCACTCAGCTGCTCTACAGCTACCGCCTTAATGCGGCAACCCGCTTCTTTATTGGCTATTCAGACGAAGCCTTCCGGGACGACCGTTTTAATTCTCTGGAACGCACTGATCGCGCCTTCTTCGCCAAATTCGCCTACGCCTGGCAACCCTGAGAAATAATCTCAAATTCTTTGCAAACCTTTTATTGTTGGCATCGTCCAACTAAAAGGACCTGCCTGTGGAGCAGGTTTCACTATTCATCGTTCCCGGCTAATCTCCGGGAGATGAGCTTCTTGAGCGGGTTCGGACTACACGAAAATGGGGAAGGCGGTCATCGTATCCATTGATGGAGAGGAGCGCAGAGCGCAGCTGGCTATCAAGGCAGATCATGCCCTGGCGAGTCTGGCTGCCGCCGGCGATCGCGAAGCTTTCCGCAATATTGTGGACAGCAACAAGCAACGCATGTTCACCGTCGCACGCAGTGTTTTACATGATGCTGAGCTGGCTGAAGACGCTGTCCAGGAATCCTTTATCAAAGCTTATCGTGCCCTGGAAGATTTCAAAGGCGAATCCCGGCTGTCCACCTGGTTACATCGTATTACTTATCTGACAGCTATCGATATCCAGCGCCAAAGACAGCGTCATCTGCGTCTGGCTGATGCCAGCTACGAAGAGGATCTAAGCGAGGACACCAGCAGTCATTCGCGTAGCGAGACGTCAGCCGAGCGCCAACGCTTGCATAATCATATTCAGCAAGCCCTTGAATGCCTGAGCGCATTCGAACAAACCGTTTTTACTTTGCGACACATGCAAAATTTTAAGTTGCGCGAGATTGCCCAGGTCGTGGATAGATCTGAAGGTACTGTAAAAAATATTTTATTCCGGGCAATACGCAAAATGAGAGACCAACTGGCAACTGAGCAACTCAGTTTGCAGGAGTTTGAACAATGTTAAGTTGTGAGCCTTTCCAAATCCTGATGGTGGATGCTCTGTATCTAGATGAATCGGAAGAGCTACCAAGCAGGTTGGCTACCCATCTTGAGGGCTGCGAAAACTGTCGCCGCGAGTTCGCCGAATTACAGCAAGCTTGTGAACTTTTAGATTCAACAGGACTAAAACACGAAGCCTTTGACGATATTCCGGAGCGAGCATCTTTGGACGGAATGTATGACAAGCTTTCTTCAGAGTTAGATCGCATAGACGCGCAACGTTATCGCAATCAATATCATCGAGGGCTTGCTCCATGGAGTGTTGCTGTTGGTGCAATTGCTGCTTCTCTGGTTATTTTCGTGACGGGTTTTGTATTTCTTTCGTCTAATCAATCAACACCTGAAGAAGTTGTTAGCACAGAGTTAGTAAGCCCCGATCTAATGAATTATCTGGATCGTGCACAAGTGATGCTGATGCAGGTTGCCAATGCAGAAGCTGAAAACGGGTCAGTTCTCCCTATTCAAAGCGGCATTGCCAGAACCATGGCATTGGAAGCGAATGTATTGACAGGTGCCGATCGTAGCCCATTCACTTCTGGTGAGAAAAAGCTCTTACAGGACATTGAATTTATGTTGCTGCAAATTGCCAATCTCGACGAGTCGAATATGCAAGAAGGCGTTGCCCTCTTACAACAGTTCCTCGACGACAATGGCATTTTGTTTCGCATTAGATTACTGGAGTTGAGAGATCAGGAGCTGATGATCTGATGCTCAACGGGAGAAACAGAACCATGAAACAAATGATTATTAGCCCGAAAACTATCGCTGCACTCACACTTGGCGGCGCACTTATGGTTAGTGCACAGGTGTTCTCACAGGACCAGGCCACTGTTGATTACCAGACTGGCTATAACCTTATTCTCGAACAAAGCTGGGAAGATGCCCTGGAATACTTTGAAAATTTCTCCGAACAATGGCCGGATTCAGCCTGGTCCGATGACGCGGCTTTTTGGAGCTGTTACTCCACAGAACAGCAACAGGTTGCCGAGGAATCTGAATACTTCTCTTGCTATCAGCAATTCATTGCCAGCTACCCCCGTAGCAGCTGGGTAGCAGACGCCAGCACCAAACTGGCTGTGCTGGGTTCAGAATTGGCAGCACTTGGATATCCAGACTATATCAATCAGGTAAGCGATGATTGGGATTTCGATTTTGACTTTGACGACTACAACGAAGAAGTTTCCAGGTCCATCGAATACGCAATGGAAGTGGTTGAAGAGGAAATGGGCCGCGTGCGTGTCATTGTCGACAACATCGAAATACCGGATATGCCGGATTTTCCTGACTTTCCTGAAATTGATGAAGAAGATGTAGAGAATTATAGAAGGATAGCGAGATCCTATCAGCAGCGAGTCAGTGAGATATCTCGTGGACGCAATTCTGCAGACAACCAACTATTAACAATTGTTGGTGCGCTGCGAAATGATGACAGGGTGTCCGAGATTCTTTTGGATCGACTGGAATCCAGCGATAACCCAAACCTGAGATCACGAATCGTGATGCTGCTTGAAGACGTACCAGGTGACGAGATCGATACTACATTGCTCGAAGTTATGGAAAATGATGAGTCCGAGCAGGTGCGGGATGCCGCGATTGTTGTTTTACTGGACAGAGACAATGAAGCGTCTCGTGATCGGTTGCGCTCGATAGCGACCGACGACAGTTACCCAATTCAGATTCGTGCAGAAATAATTGGTGAGCTGGACGATTGGGAATCATCGGAAGCCATTGAAACCCTGGAACGTATTTTAGAAACCGAATCTGATCCTCGCTTGATTGCGGAGGCTGCGGACGCATTATCTGATCTCGGAACGCCTCAGGCACTGGAAGTATTGATAGGCAGCTTCAACTCCATCGAAGATCCGGAACTGCGTCGGGAGCTGCTCGATGAAATTGCTGATGTCGAAACCGATATGGTTTTACAATTTTTAGTTGATGTTGGTTCTTCCCCTGATGTTGATGACTTCATTGCTGCAACCGCTATTGAAGGCATTGCCGACCGGGAAAACGGTATCGCTGTAGCTTCTCTTGAAACTATTTACATGGCGACCGACAGCACCCAGCGCAAATTAGCTGCGCTCAATGGTATGGGCGACACAGAAACCACCCAGGCGGTTTTCGCGCTGTCACAGATCGTTAATCAGGAAGACGACCCAGAGATTCTTGCTGCAGCTGTCAGAGCATTGGGCGACACCGAGCTTCCTGGTGCTGTGGAACCAATCATGCAAACCTATCGCAATACTGACGATGCCGGGGTTCGGAATCGTGCTGTGCGCGCACTGCGCCGGCTGGAAGACTATCCGGAAGCCCGGGATGGCATGCTGGAAGTCCTGGAAGACCAACTGAACGCTGAGCTGTCTGATCAATAGCCAACCCCGCTGACCCAGCTATCTTTGCCTGAAGGGGACGAGTAAAATGCCCGTTCCTTTTTTATACGACAAAAGTGCTTCCATGCACTTTTGTCTTTTTCGTCACTTGATTGCTGGCGGAAAAACGCGATTTCCCTTGCAAACAAGCTCCTCGCGCAAGCTGCGCATGCGTCGCCATCCCTGGCTCATTCCGTACTGTATTTGATTCCCCAACATCGCTGTCTTTGTGAGTTTTGGATAGGTAGAATGCCGCTTTCATTAACTTTCAAAGCAGCCAGTTACCTTGGGTCAGAAAACTCCCCTCTACGAACAACACATCGCGGCCGGTGGCAAAATGGTGGATTTTGCCGGCTGGGATATGCCTATCAACTACGGTTCCCAGATCGAAGAACACAACCAGGTACGCACAGCTGCTGGTGTCTTTGATGTCTCCCATATGACTATTTCTGACGTCAGTGGTGAAGAGGCTAAAGGGTTCCTGCAGTATCTTCTGGCCAATGATGTGGATCGTCTGGATGTGGAGGGTCGCGCTCTCTACAGCGCCATGCTCAGAGAAGATGGTGGCGTTATTGATGACCTGATTGTGTATCGCATGAGCTTCGGCTACCGGGTGGTGAGCAATTGCGCCACCAGAGATAAAGACCTGGCATGGATGCATGAGCAGATCGCCAATTTTGATGCCCAGCTGCAAGAACGCTCCGAACTGGCGATTCTTGCTGTTCATGGCCCTGAATCTATCCCAGCCGTCTGCGGCCTGTTATCCGCTAAGCAGAATGAGCAGGTTTCTGCCCTGGGAAATTTTCGAGGTGTAGAACTGAATGACTGGTTCGTCGCCCGCACCGGGTATACCGGAGAAAAGGGTCTGGAAGTGATACTCCCTAATGAAGAAGCGGCGGGCCTCTGGGACAAATTACTCAAGGCGGGCGTCAAGCCCGTGGGCCTGGGTGCCAGAGATACCTTGCGCCTGGAAGCTGGCATGAACCTCTATGGCCACGACATGGATGAGTCCACCTCCCCCATTGAATCGAATATGAATTTCAGCATTGCCTGGGAACCTGCTGAGCGTAATTTTATCGGCCGGAATGCCGTAACAGAGGATCTGGAATTGCTGTCAGAAGGCGAGCTGGATGAGCTCGTGGGCCTGGTTCTGGAAGGTCGCGGTGTACTTCGCGATGGCCAAAAAGTAGTCACTGAAAACGGTGAGGGGATCATCACCAGTGGCAGCTTTTCGCCTACATTGAAGCATTCAATCGCATTAGCTAGAATCCCCGTGAATAGCGAATCCTGCCAGGTTGAGATGCGAGGAAAACTCACCGAAGTGAGAAAAGTTAAGCCAAATTTTGTGCGCTTCGGCAAGAAAGTCTTCGAGTAAACCAGGGATTGCGGACCATCCAGAATTAGCCAGTTACAGTAAAGAGGCCTCCCTTGAGCAACATCCCCGACGATCTAAAATACGCGGCTTCCCATGAGTGGGTTCGAGTAGATGATAGTGGCACCGCTACTGTTGGTATTAGCGACCATGCTCAGGACGCACTTGGCGATATTGTCTTTGTTGAGCTCCCGGAAGTTGGAACAGCCGTAAATGCCAAAGACGAAGTCTCAGTTGTGGAATCGGTAAAAGCCGCTTCCGATATTTACAGCCCGGTGTCTGGAGAAATTACAGCGGTCAACGAAGCGCTACTGGACGCTCCGGAAACCGTGAATAGCAGCCCTTACGAAAACGGCTGGTTCTACAAAATTTCAATTAGTGATGAAGCGGAATTGGACGAGCTGATGGACGCTGACGCCTATTCTGATCACTGCGAAAACGATTAGCTCTTCCTGTTTATCATGGCTAAGGCCCTGATTCTCACTGGTTCGCCCCCAAGGCGATCCAGTTTCAGCTAATTGTAGTAATTTAAGTATTTGAGAATGCGTGAGCATTCATTTACCGAGACCTTTAATGGAAACCAAGAAGTCAGCATCTGTGAGCATTGAATCAAACGCCTCCTTAAACTCCTTGCAGTATCAGGATGAATTCATCGATCGTCATATCGGACCGGATCCGCAACAGGTGCAGGAAATGCTGGATGTGCTGGGTCTTGAGTCTTTAGAGCGACTGATTGAGAAAACTGTTCCCGACAGTATTGCGCTGGAGAAGCCGTTGACTCTCAACGAGCCAATGACTGAAAACGATGCCCTGGCGAAATTAAAAGACATTGCTGGCCAGAACACACTTAATCGTTCTTTCATAGGGCTCGGCTACTACGACACCCATACACCTAATGTCATTCTCCGCAATGTACTGGAAAATCCTGGCTGGTATACCGCTTACACGCCTTACCAACCAGAAATCTCACAGGGGCGTCTTGAGTGCCTGCTGAACTTTCAGCAAATGATTCTCGATCTAACAGCGATGGAATTGGCCAATGCTTCCTTGTTGGATGAAGCTACCGCCGCCGCTGAAGCCATGGCGCTGGCCAAGCGAGTCAGCAAGAATCGTGGTGCCAATAAATTTTTTGTGGATGCCAATTGCTTCCCACAAACAATCGATGTGATTAAAACTCGGGCTCAGAGCTTCGGTTTTGAGTTGGTAATTGGTGATTTCGAAGGGGTTGAGAAGAGCGAGCTTTTCGGCGCCATCTTTCAATATCCATCAATGTTGGGCGAAGCCGCTGATCTTTCTCACGCCATAGAGCAATTGCATTCTCACAAGGCTATTGCCGTGGTTGCAGCTGACCTGATGAGCCTGGCATTACTTAAGCCGCCAGGCGAAATGGGTGCCGATGTTGTGTTGGGAAGCAGTCAACGCTTCGGTGTGCCAATGGGCTATGGTGGCCCCCATGCTGCTTTCTTTGCAACCAAAGACGAATACAAGCGCGCTGTACCTGGACGCATCATTGGCGTTTCTGTCGACAAGCGCGAGAAACAAGCCTATCGCATGGCGCTGCAAACTCGCGAACAACACATACGTCGTGAGAAGGCCAACAGCAATATCTGCACGGCGCAGGTTTTGTTAGCTAATATCTCTGCACTGTATGCCATGTATCACGGTCCCGATGGAATTAAACGCATCGCCCAACGAATTCATCGCCTCACCCGCATTCTGGCAATTGGACTCGAGCAACAAGGCGTCAAGATTAGCAACGAAAACTTTTTCGATACCCTTACCCTTGTCGTCGACGAAGACACGGCTATGCAAATTGCTAAGCGAGCCCGTACGTCAGGAATCAATTTACGTATGGATCGTATTGTTGCCCATCAAACTATCGGCGTAAGCCTTGATGAATGTACGACTGAATCCGATGTGCAGAATCTCTGGCAAGTCATCTTAGGAACCGGAGCTGACTCACTTTCTGTGTCAGCAATTGACGAAGACATTAGTGGCGACAAGATTCCTTCAGTAATTTCTGACAAGCTCCTCAGAAATTCTCCTTACTTCCAGCACCCAGTGTTCAACCGTTTCCACAGTGAAACGGAAATGATGCGGTACCTGAAACGCCTGGAGAATAAAGATATTTCGTTGACCCACGCCATGATCCCGTTGGGCTCCTGCACAATGAAACTGAATGCAGCCGCAGAGATGATTCCAATCTCCTGGCCAGAATTCAGCAAGCCCCATCCATTTACACCAATCGATCAGATGCAGGGCTATCAACAAATGATTCGCCAGCTGGAAGAGATGCTGGAAGACATACTTGGCTTCGATGCTATTAGCATGCAGCCCAACTCCGGTGCTCAGGGTGAATACGCTGGCTTATTGGCGATTCGTAAATACCTTGATAGCAAAGGCGAGACTCAGCGTAACGTATGCCTGATTCCGACTTCAGCCCATGGTACCAATCCAGCCAGTGCCCAGATGATTGGCATGAAAGTAGTACTGGTTGCCTGTGATGAAGACGGCAATATTGATCTGGCGGATCTTAAAGCCAAGGCGGCAGAACACACTGACACCCTGGCGGCGTTGATGATTACCTACCCATCCACCCATGGTGTGTATGAGGAAGCGGTGAAAGAAATCTGTAAGACCGTGCATGATCATGGCGGCCAGGTTTATATGGACGGTGCCAATCTGAATGCTCAGGTTGGTGTGGCCAAGCCAGGTGAAATAGGTGCGGACGTTTCCCATGTGAATCTGCACAAGACTTTTTGCATTCCACACGGCGGGGGTGGTCCAGGCATGGGGCCTATTGGCGTTGCAGCCCACCTGGCTCCTCATCTAGCCAATCATTCGGTGATTGAACTCAGCGGTCCCGAGGCCGGCAATACTGCGGTCTCTGCTGCACCCTGGGGTAGCTGTGGCATCCTGCCAATCTCCTGGATGTATATCACCATGATGGGATTGTCCGGGCTGTTAAAGGCAACCCAGGTAGCTATTCTCAATGCCAACTACATTGCCGCCAGGTTGGCACCCCATTTTCCAGTGCTCTACACCGGTCGCGCTGGTATGGTTGCCCATGAATGCATTATTGATATGCGGCCTTTGAAACAATCGTCAGGCATATCGGAAGAAGACGTTGCCAAACGCTTAATGGATTTTGGTTTTCACGCGCCTACCATGTCATTCCCTGTTGCCGGCACGTTGATGATCGAGCCAACAGAGAGCGAATCAAAATTCGAACTGGATAAGTTCATCGATGCCATGATTCAGATTCGCAAAGAGATCGCACAGGTTGAAGCAGGTGAAATTGACGGTGAGAATAATCCACTACGCAATGCACCTCACACACTTGAAGACATGCTGGATGAAACCTGGGACCGTCCTTATACTAAAGAACAAGCGGCTTTTCCATTGAACAGTATTCGTGAATCGAAGTACTGGCCACCGGTTAATCGTATCGACAATGTGTATGGGGACAGGAATTTGTTTTGCGCATGCCCGGCGATTGAAGATTACGCCGACGAGGCTTAGAACGAAATCTCCTCGTGGTTCTAACTATCCCTTACCATCAATGTGAGAGTTACGCATTTCGCGTAACTTTTGCATTTGCTTCTCGATATTTTCCATTCTTTCTTCCAGTTCTTTTTTAGAAGAAATAATTTCATCATCATCACCGTCAGCAAATTCTTTGTAGGAAGAATAGAGTTTTGCTTGTTCCTGTTTAAGTTGTTGTGATCGGTAATTTTTGTAACTGCTCACCTGTTTTCTTACAGCGAGCCCTGGAATCAGAACAATGGAGACAGCCATCACGTAAGGAAATGAGATCCAGAACATGTAGATGAGCTGAACGTATTCTTTGTACATGAAGCTCCAACGCACACTTACAAGATAAACAGAAACAAGTGCGCCTACCGCTCCGATAAGTAGTGCAAAAAACCAGAGTGAATCGCCAATTGTGCCAATGCCTCCAGAACCATCCGGGTTATCGGGATCGAGATTATGTTGCAGGTTTGGAGCAAACTTGAGATGTAATGCCAGAACCGCAAAGATGGCTTGCAGTCCCATACCAGCAAAAAAGCCCGACATAAAGAATCCTATGTACATCATAGTGAATGTTGGTATGGAATCCTGAAACACTATGGGTACTCCCATTAGGTGCCCAATCAATGTGTTAAGCGTCGCAAAAGCAGCACCCGCCATCAGCAATTTGGTGTCTGTTAACCAGGTGGAAATGATAGTGTCACAAATTCTCTGATTGCCTTCGAATCTTCCTATAGTCAGGAGGATTTTTCGGAATGCCATTGTGGCAGCGTAGATCGCCATTATTGACGTTGAGATTATCGCGCCCAGAACCCATAGGGATTGCTGGAAGTAATCTGACTTATCTGGCATTACAGCAAACTGCAACAGCATATAGGACAGACCAAATCCCAGAGCAATCCCAACCTTGGCATACATGGAAAGCATGTTGCCGTTACGGTAGGGATCATAAAATGGATAGAATTCTGGCGCTGAAGAATCCATTGTTGTTGTCGTTGTCACTGGTTTCTTGTTGTTAGTACTACGTTCTTCATTATTTCACGGATGTATTTTACCGCATGTTGTGCTGCATGGTCTAAAACTATCCAAAATCTTTGAATCTAAATTACTGATTTCAAATCAGAAATTCGCCTTCCACCTCTATATCGGATAGATTTAGTCGAATCTAAACTCTGGTGATACATCTTTTCTAAAAAAGAACTGTGCAGCTGCCAAAATATTACATACTCACACTTCTTTTGCTGGCAACCGGGCTTGCCAGAGTCTGTTTGCGGATCGCCGGCGACTTTCCTGACTTCAGTCTGCTGTTTAGATAGTCACCATAGGCACGACTAAATGAGCGGGCAATGAGGTCTCTGTAACATCGAAATGGGCCATCATTTGCTTCAAGAAATTTTTCGAACGCAGGGTGCCGCGAGAGATGAGGGTGTTTTAAACCAAAAGCATTTCCACAATAACTTGACCATTTATATGCACCCGGGTGTTCTGCCAATCCCTCTGCGACCGGCAGCCTTTCGATGAATTTTTGACAATCGACTATTAAAGCTTCGCCCTGGACCAGACTGCTTTTCCCAGTCCCTTTCCACACCTTATTGCTTCTTTCAAATCTTAGTTTGTAGTACTGTTCATACTGTGTATTCACAGAGTACAGCAGACTGGATATCGCAAAAGGTGTGCCCGGGGTAATAAGCAACATTACTTCTTTTGGCATAAGGCAGTAAGCATGAAGTTTTGCCTGGCATTGCGTAAGACTATTCAGCAACCTCACTAGAAAAAACTGAAAACAGGCTTCATCATAGAATCCATCACCACAGTTTGTAGCTCGCTGATAAACAACATAGGTTTGCCCTGTTAGATGGCATGAACGAATTTGCATAATGACTTCCCTCCCTGGAATTATCACAGTGCACGTATGTTAAATTTAGTTACCGCATCGCTATCTCTTTGTCACAACAGTCCAGTAAGTTACGGTTATGAGTTACCAATACCGTAGTGATTCCTTTTGTTCTAATTGAGTTCAGCAACTGAATCGCCGAGTCGGTATCAAGATGGGACAATGACTCATCAAGAACAAGTATTTCAGGCGTCCTGTACAAGGCTCTGGCCAGTAAGATTCTCTGGATTTGCCCCGCTGAAAATATGTTGCCCATTTCCCCTACTTCGGTAGCGAAACCAAGTGGCAGTGTGTGTATCAACTCACTTATGCCAACGAGCTCACAAACTTCTTCCATTGCCTGCCAATCGTTCGGCTTTTGGTCGAGGTGAATGTTATACGCGAGATCACCGGCAAGTAGTCCGTCACCATGTAAAAGTGCAGAACACGCTTTACGGAAACTGATCGCAGAAAACTCCTTGAGATCTGTGCCACCAATTAATACAGACCCCTCATTGGGAGTCTCCAATCCAAGCAAAATTTTCAAGAGGGTCGTTTTACCGCTGCCTGATATGCCGGATACAGCCGTGCATTTCCCCGCAGGAATATCGACATTGAGTTTCTGGATGATTGACCGATTGCTTCCGTGATAGTGGAAACTCACATTCTGCAGGCAGATGTCTGCATCAAACGATGGTTTGTACAACTGTACAGAGTCAGACTGAAATTCCGGGCTTTCCTGAGTAATATCTGAAACCCGATCCAGTTCAACAGAAATCATCTTGATCTCAATATATTTCGGCAACATTGCCAACACCGAGCTTGCAAAATGCTGCTTGAGAAACATGAAGCTCATTAACTGCCCGAGGCTAATGTTTCCTTCGATTACTGTCGCTGATCCCAATAGAATGATGAGAATATTTTCGATGCCAAAAGTAAGAGACTGAATGGAAGATAGGGTCAGCTGAAGATTTTCCAGCCTGAACCCGGTGTTAATATGGTCAACATATGCGGATTCCCAAAGACCGTGACGACTATCTTCAATGCTATTAATCTTTGTCGTAAGAATGTTCCGCACGTTTTCCATAAACCTGGATTGCTGACGCGCTCCTATGACGAGACATTCTTTCCGGAGATCTCGTTCTGCATTCACATAGAGCAAGCGGATTACCAGATTAAAACTAACAAATCCGAGAACTATCGATGCCAGAGTTGGGTGGTATATATATAGCAATATCAGAGTAATGACTGAGAAAGCTCCATCAACCAGAATCGTGATCATCTCCTGAGTAACCAGCCGCCTGATGTTTTCCAAGGATCCTAGTCGGGACACAATGTCTCCCATTTCCCGTCGTTCAAAATAGGACAGCGGAAGACTGATCAAGTGGCGAGCCACGCTTCCTACCAGTTCAAATCCAACATAATTGCCAAACTGCAATAGATGAAGTCCACGGATATGGGATAAAACTGTTTTTAGCAGTATCAGCAACACGAATAAGAAGGCCAACGCAAAGATGAGGTCAAAGTCGCTATTGCCCAGGCCTTGATCAATTACGAGTTGCAGGTACAGTGGATTCAAAAGCGCCAGTAGTTGGATGAATAGAGTCACAAGAAATATCTGGCCAATGTCACTGCCATTCAGCGAGATTCCAGCTAAAAGCTGACCTAGTTTTAGTCTTGAAGTTGTTTCTTTCGTTATAAACCCTTGTTCAGGATGTAGTTCAAGAGCTACGCCGGTGAGATGTAAACCAATCTCTCTCTTCTTGTATTGGCGAATCCCTACTGCTGGATCGTGAATTGTAATTCCTCTCTGAGACACTTTTTTAAGTACAACGAAATGATCCATATCCCAATGCAGGATTGCTGGCAGCTTCAGGCGTCGCAGATCATCAGGTTCCACAGAGACTGCCCTTCCAGACAGTTGCAGGCTGGACGAAAACTGCATTAGTTGATTCGCTGAAGCGCCTAATCCAGCAATTCCAAAACGACTTCTCAATCCTCGCAGATCTACTCTCTTGCCATGGAAGCTACTCACCATCGCAAGACAAGCCAAACCACATTCATTGGTTTCGCTTTGATAGATCATTGGCAATCGATTAGTTAGTTTAGCCAGAAATCTCATCCCCATTTACCTCGCAGGCCAAGAAGTGGCCTGAAGATGTACTCAATAAGTGTCATTTCTGCGGTGACAAACTCAGCCCTGAAATGCAACCCGGGCTGTAAGGGAAAAATGTCATCACCCTCGACAAAATGCTGATGAGGGGCAACCTGTACGCGAAAAACAGATTCTCTTGCTATTCCCAGAGGAAGTTTGTGATTTCTTGGATCGATGCTGGCACTGTCAATTCTGTTAATAGTGGCCGGGTAACGGCCATAGCTCTCTATATCAAACCCGTCATAGCTAAGAAGCAGTTCCTGTCCTGGTGCAAGTTTGCCCATTATGCGAGGTGGCACATACACCTCCCCGACAAGCTTTTGTCGGCTAGGCTGTAAATAAACCAGTGCTTCACCAGCACTGACTGCATCACCTACCGAAACTGGAACGGAAGCGACCGCACCTTCCTGGCGGGCGATAATAGAGAATATCTCCTGATCCCTGGTCTGACGTTTGCGCAATTCCAATAGCTGGCGGGAGCGTATCAGCTGGCTTTGCCTTTCCTCCCATTCGAGACTTATTGCTTTAGATTCGTTACTGAGCTGGTTTAGCAATCCTTGTAATTCATACATCTTTGCAAGCCCGGTTTGCTGCTCAGTCTGCAGTTGTAAATGGGCAAGTCGTTGCGTTTCAAACTGAATCTTTGGTAGAGAGCCACTTTCATACAGCAGCTCGGAAGCTTGCAAAAGTTCCTCGCTGATAGCGAGCTGGTTGTCCAGAGTCGCTGCTGCCGTAGTTGCGAGATCAACTTGTTTTTCATAGTCGAGAATTGATCTTGCGAGGGTATCCAGACGCTGAGCATTTCGCTTTCTTCCAAAATCAACCTCGCTTTGCAATGACTCCATTTCGGTTGCCATCTGCTCAAGTGTATTTTCGGAGATAGGCTTACCGGTCTCATCAAATAGTGCTCGCGATATAGTCGCCACCACAGTCCCGGCCTGAACCACCTGACCGTTTGTGACAAATAATTGTTCAATCACACCAGCTTGCGGTGATACAAGCTGTATTGGAGGCTGCTGGGCAACGAGAAATCCCCTGGCCGATTCTGTGACTTTATAGCTGATAAGAGTTAGTGCTGTAATCACAACAAGCACAAGAACAAAAAGGAATATCGTCAAAGGGAATATCCAGCGCGAGCGATGCAGCAGACTCTGAGCCCGGGTTCTTCTGAGACGATGCGTTAACGCTTCCTCCCGAAACAGGTTTGGCGGCAGTTGAGATACCATAAGATTCGGGATAGGAATCAGGCTACTTGTCGTATGTTTAGCTCGAACAAAGCAATCAGCTGACTAACCGTCTCAATGTTTTTGAGCTGGGCAGATTCGAGCTCAATTTGAAATTTCTCTTCAAGCTCGTAGATCAGCTCCAGAACATCCAGCGAATCTAGTTTCAACTGTTCTAAAGTAGGGTTGTCGTCCAATAAAGTTACGTCGCAGGTGATTCCGCAGTAGTTATTCAGTGATTTAATAACCTCGGCTTTGACATCCATTGTCATGATGCTCTCCTGTTGAATGAAATTCGTGTGGAATGTTAGATGTTCAGATTTGCTTCCGGCTCCAGATAGTATGAAGGTAGTGCGCTGAGAAAGCGCCATTGCCAGGGATACAGGATTACTAGTTCTTCGAGAACAGAAACAAGAGACTGCGTGATGCGGGCAACTGCATCATGAAGTGATTCCTGTGGCTGACGAATAGGCTCTATTTGCAGTCGCAGCTGTATGCTGTTCCTAACCCCGTCCCAAACATTTATGACAGGCACTATTGGAGATTTACTCACCAATGACAAGGTGGCTGGACCTTTTGGAAACCAGGCACGTCTGCCCAGGAAGGAAACAGCTACACGTTCACCAAATCCGTATGGGAGATCGACGAAGCTGAGTACTGTTTGATTTGGCTTACGTAATAATGCCAGCAAGTCAGATGAGGACGTGGTGTCAAGAGTGAGTTGTCTCCTTTTACTAAACTCAGTTTCGCCAAAACATGAATGCATATTGTGTAAAAAGCCACTGCTCGAATGTAACTGTGTGAGGAAGGACTGTTGCCGGGTGTCAGATTCGAATCCCGCAAGCACATTGTTGCCATAGATAAAGTCACCAAAGTGATAGCTAACCAGGAGACGGGATCGGGCGTCATGATTACATAGATCAATGAAGTCATTTTTCTGTAAACAGAGAAATGAATTCAGATGAGATTCCAGGCTGGAGTCTGATTGACGATAATTACGTAAGCTCTCTACGTTGGCTAGATAATGCCTGTTCTGCTTTATCCAATAGTCAATCTGTTTGTTGGGTTCGTGCAGTATCGTAGAGAGGTAATTGCGAAACTCTCTATCATAGTTTTGGCTAACTGTAGGGACAAACTTTAAGCTTGCAACCGACAAACCACGTCGAATGGCAGCAGAAAATCCCTTTCTCAGGAGATTTTTTGCACCCTCGACTAAGCATCCTTCGGCAAGGCCAACGGGAGTCTGGTGATTGAGCATCGCTGTGTGTCATCCTTAACATTGCAGCAATACGGCTCGGAACTGTTCTGTATGTCCGAGAAGAGAAATCAGTCTAGTTCAATACTTTAGATTTCGCCAATTGACTTGGTACTATTTTTTCACGCGAACCGCTGTTCCACTCACGCTTACCATCATCATGCCCCCTTTCACACCAACCACCTCATAATCTATATCTATACCGATGATGGCGTTAGCACCCATATGAAGTGCTTCTTCTTCAATTTCCTGAAAAGCAATATCTCTGGCCTTACCAAGTTCATCTTCGTAAGCACCTGCACGACCACCAACGATGTCACGTACAGCTCCAAAAATGTCCTTGAATATGTTGGCACCAAGTATGGCTTCACCGACGACGACGCCAAGGTATTCTTCAATTTCCATTCCCTGTAATGTGCTAGTAGTTGCTCTGATCATTTCAATTCTCCTTGCCGGTCATCTATTCCTGATAAACGAATGCCCTTGCTTCGATCTCGCTAGTTACGAATCGGATATAGGGATGGTTTTTGTGTTCTTCGACTAATTCCTGAAAGGAAGAACTGTAAAGTTTCGGGTCTGGCACTATTATTGCCAGACATTGCTTGTAGTTTACGCACTTCTGCATCAACTCACCCGCCTGCCCAGCGCTCAAGTCAAAAAAATCTTGTTTCAGATCACTCTCATTGAGAATCAGAAAACCTCCATTGGAGATACTCTGGCTTATGTATTCTTCTGGTGTCACAGGCGCTTTTATGTCGCGGTGGAAACTATCGATATCCACATCGCCAATACGCTCAGATTACCTATTCCAAAGGCGACAAGGCGATGCATCACTTTGTTATACCCCAGGTGGATAGTTGTATGAATCAAACGTGCACCAACGAAACACCAGGCGCAAATCACTGGGAAGGAATCTGTCATATCCAGTGCAACATACAGAATACCAGCGGCATAGAACAATACTGGCACTTCAAACAGGTTTGCAAAGTGACGGTTGGTTTTGGCTACCAGGTCCGGGACTTCTTCGCCCTGAAACAAGGAATAGTAACTCAGTGCAACATCACCCTTCTGGACCGATGAAATTCTGACTCTGAGAGTAAATAAAAGAATGACAAAGGTCAGGATGACCATGATAAACATTGGGTATAGCATGTGCGCTCCTCAGGACAATGACAGGAATTGTATGCCCTTATCTATTGTGAGCAGTATAATTCCGCCAGCAAGCGGACAACAGGCCTGTATGGCTTTTTACTGACCTTTGATAATCTGCCGGATAAATCATGTTACCCAAGCTGTATAGTGACCATATAAACCGCCTCGAACAACTCTATACCGCAGCACTGGAACCACTGGAAGTGGACGGTGTACTCGTTCACAGCGGATCGGCAGCTTACTACCACGCCGATGACAGGGAAATCAGTTTTCAGGCCTACGGACATTTTCTCCATTGGTTACCAGTCAATCGCCCCGATCAGTTTTTGTTGTTTCGGCCGGGCCATAAACCTGTCTACTACCAGGTGGTTCCAACCGATTTTTGGTATGAGCAAGAAATTCAAACTGACCCCTTGTGGCTGACGGCTTTCGATATCGTGCAGGTGGACTCTCTTGAAGGGGTTAAACGAGATCTCCCTACAAGCAGACTCTCGTACCTGGGCGACAATGAGGATCTAGGCACAGCGCTCGGATTAGAGAATGGGCTTAGTAATCCCGAAAGCCTTTTACGATTCATTGATTACTACCGCGCCTACAAGAGTGAATACGAAGTCAGTCAGTTGCGGGAAGCGAATCGCCTGGCATTAATTGGCCACACCGCCGCCCGTGAATGTTTTCTGGCTGGAGGCAGTGAGTACGATATACATCTGGCCTACCTGGGTGCATGTAAGATTCTGGAAAACGAAGCACCTTATACCAACATCGTAGGCATTAACGAGAAGTCTGCGATACTGCACTACCAGAACAAACGCCGTACCAGTGAAAACAATCTTGTACTGCTGATTGATGCTGGATATCGGGTAAGGAGTTATTGTTCAGATATAACTCGTACTACCTGTGGCGCTGCAGCCAGTGAGTTGTTCATTGAGCTGTTACAGGGTATGGAGTCATTGGAGCTTGGCCTGATTGATCAGATCAAGCCAGGTAAGTCCTACATTGAGATTCATCTGGCGGCTCTGCGTGCCATTGCCACTCTCCTGATTGATCTGCAAGTTTGTCGGGGCACAGTAGATGAGTTGATGGACGAGCGGATTCCGCAGCTCTTCATGCCTCATGGCGTGGGTCATTTGCTGGGTATCAATGTGCATGATGCCGGTGGCCACCAGCAGGACGTGCTGGGAAACGAGCTACTGCCTCCTGCTCATTCGCCAATGTTGCGCAACACCCGGGTAATGGAGAAAGACATGGTATTCACCATTGAGCCAGGCTGTTATTTCATTCCGCTGTTATTGGAACCCGAACGAGGTCAGCCCCGGGGCAAGGTCATTAACTGGACCGCCGTGGATGAACTCTACTCCCACGGTGGTATTCGTATAGAAGACAATGTGCGAGTAACGGCGAATGCTGTTGAAAATCTAACGCGGCAGTTTGAATAGTGTTGCAACTTAATTCAGACCTTATCAAGTAGTTCTTCAACCTGAGAAACCAGTTTCGGCAATGCCTGCTGGTTTTGCTCGATGACACGTAAACCCGCACTTCCCATACTAGTACGCCTCTCATCATCAATAAGCAGCTTCAGTAGCTCTCCTGACAATTCCTGACTGTCGGCTACGGTGTGCAAAGCACCTTCCGATTCCAACAGCGCACAGATAGCAGCGAAATTGAATTGCGAGGGACCTACTAATATTGGCAACCCCATAGCAGCAGGCTCCAAGACGTTTTGACAACCTGTATCTACGAGACTTCCGCCTACAAAGGCGATGTCAGCCAGCGAGTAGTACGCAAGCATCTCTCCCATGGAATCACCCAGCAACACCTGGGTTTCTTCTTCCAATTGCGATGCTTCACTACGGCGCTGAGTAACCAGACCCCTTTCCTGACATAGCTTAGCGACTTTATCGAAACGTTCTGGATGCCGCGGGACCAATAAAAAAACGGGCTTTTGTTCTATCGACCATAAATTCTCAAAGGCAGAAATAACTTTTTCCTCTTCCCCCGCCCGGGTACTGGCCGCCATAATTACAGGGCGGCCTGACGCTTTTATAGATTGAAACAACGAGTCTTCTGAATCAGTTTCAGTATAAGGCTCAATATTAAATTTCAGGCTTCCTGTTACGGAGACACTCCTTCTATCTGCACCGAGTGCTATGAATCTTTCCGCATCTGCTTCCGCCTGTGCGGCAATCCGATCGATGTTCATTAGCATTGTTCGGCTTAGCCCGGCAATCCGGCCATAACCCGTGGCGGATTTCTCAGAAAGCCTGGCGTTAGCCAGAAGAATTTTCGTTCCTCTTTGGTGACTATAGTGAATCAGGTTGGGCCAGAGTTCTGTTTCCATAAGGATCAATACATCCGGCTGCATTCGAAAGAGAAATTTGCGCACCACAAAGCCGAGATCGTACGGGGTGTAACAATGGGCAACAGTGTCACCAAACAAGGCCCGGGCCCGATCAGCACCAGTAGGTGTCGTTGTTGTAAACAGAATATTGGGCTTCGTTTCCAGGCCCTGCAAAGCATTTACCAGGGGAGCTGAGGCAACAGTTTCTCCAACTGACACGGCGTGAATCCATATGGTGGGCGATGCGCTGGAAAAGTCAGAAGGAAGTTGATTACGCTTGAAGCCACCAAATCGTTGACCAATGTTTCTGCGATAAGCACTTATAGAGACAGACTTCACCAGCAATCGCAGCAGGATTACAGGAGTTGCCAATAATAAACTTAAACTGTAGAGATGACGGAGCATTTACGCCTGGCCGTAAGAAATTGAACTGGACGACTCATGGGAAAGAAAGCTGGTAGTCGCTATACTCTCGCACTGTTTATGCGTTCGCAAAGGTAACCAATGACATTCCGCTATTCAACTGACATCGCCATCTTTGGTGGAGGGGTTGCTGGTCTGTGGTTATTGAAGCGACTGCGCGCGGAGGGCTATCAGGCAATATTACTGGAGTCCTCCAGTATCGGTGGCGGTCAGACCCTCGCATCGCAAGGCATAATTCATGGCGGCTTAAAGTACGCACTTAGCGGCACACTTACCCAGGCTGCTACCACGATAGCTGGTATGCCGAAGCGTTGGCGTCGGTGTTTAGCTGGCGAAGACCCAGTAGATATCTCTGATGTGAAGGTGCTCCAAGAACATTACTACATGTGGTCTGAAGCCAGTTTCCGCTCCCGGCTGAAAACCTTCCTCGGTAGCAAAAGCCTGGTGGGTAAAGTTATTCAGGTGAAGCCAGAAAACTACCCGGACTTCTTCGCTAATTCAGTAGCTAAAGGTAGTCTCTACCAGCTTCCTGATTTCGTTATCGACACCAGTACACTCCTTGGTAGTCTGACTAATGGGATGGAAGATAACCTGTTTCTGATCGAACCATCTCGGATTAGATTTGAGTTCGGTGCTAATGATGAATGCAAAGGTTTTCAGCTTGGCTCGGGTGATACCCAGGCTACCGTAGAGGCTCAGCGTCTAGTTTTTTGTGCTGGCGAAGGTAACGAATCACTTATTAGTAACGCAGGGCTTACCAAGGTCAGGTCACAAACACGCCCCCTCAACATGGTCTATTTAAAGAAGAAAGGTTTGCCAGAGGTCTTCGTTCATTGCATAGGCGATGACTTTGGGCTTTCCCCAAGACTGACTATTACATCCCATACCGCTAACGATGGCGTTACGGTCTGGTATCTTGGTGGCGAACTGGCAGAAACCGGTGTCGATAAGAATGAGAGTGATCAACTTAAAGCTGCCAAAATTCAGCTCGCGAAGTACTTCCCCTGGCTGGATATTAGTGATGCCGAGTGGGGTTGCTTTGCTATCAATCGAGCCGAAGCTGATATCAATAATAATTATCGCCCAGACGGTGCCTACATCAGCGAAGAAAAAAATATTATCGCTGCCTGGCCAACCAAGCTCACTCTCACACCAGCACTTGGGGATATACTCGTCGAACAGCTTAACGGTATTACAAAGTCTGCAGACTCAGATACCCTGAGAATGCGAGAATTGTTTCCACAACCTCCATTAGGACAAGCGAGATGGGACTAGCTTCAGGCTATTCCTGTAGATGTTTAGGATCTTGTAATGGCCACACTGCCACGAAAAAACCTCGGCGATACCGGGATAGAAGTTAGTTGCCTGGGCCTTGGAACGGTGAAAATTGGGCGTAATGAAGGTGTGAAGTACCCGGAGGGATTCAGTATTCCGGACGATTCGGCAGTTGAATACCTGCTCGATCAGGCTGCAGAACTGGGAATAAACTTTCTCGATACAGCTCCGGCTTATGGAAGTAGTGAACAGAGACTGGGCCGCCTTCTTAGAAACAGGGATCAATGGGTACTGGGCACTAAAGTGGGTGAAGAGTTTATCTCCGGAAAATCCCAATACAAGTTTGACAAGGAGTCAGTTCAGGTAAGCCTCGAACGCAGTCTCAGACATTTGCAGACTGATTATCTTGATCTGGTGCTCATCCATTCAGATGGCAACGATCTTAAAATTCTTGAATCTACCGATTGTGTAGAGACTCTCTTAAAGGCAAAAGAGAAAGGCATGGTCCGTGCGCTCGGAATGTCTGGAAAAACCGTGGAAGGTGGTATTAGAGCCCTTGGGCTGTTGGACGTAGCCATGGTCACTTACAACCAAAGCGCTTCGGCAGAAGCAGCCGTCATTGATTATGCCCATGAGCACAATAAAGGAATCCTGATTAAGAAAGTATTCAACAGTGGCCATATCGCTAACGGAGAAGAAGCCAGCCGCGACGCGTTACAGTTCGCGTTTGAAAAAGCAGGTGTTAGTAGTGTTGTAGTTGGGACGATAAATCCAGCCCATTTGAGCAATAATGTTGAGTCAGCGATCGCTGCTCTGGTAAGTCAATAGATAATCAGAGATACAGTATCAGTCCTCGGATTGAACTCATTAAGTTTCTACTTCCTTCATTTTCTCAACTATTTCAGATGTTGAGCAGTTGTCTAAAAATTCCAATGCTCTAACTTCGCCACCGTAGGACTGAACAAACTCTCCACCTACAACCTGTTCAATGGTGTAGTCGCCGCCTTTTACCAGTATTTCTGGTCGCAGTTCTTCCAATAAAGCCTCTGGTGTATCTTCTGAAAAGCTCACCACCCAGTCCACTGCTTCCAGCCCGGCGAGTACAGCCATCCGCCTTTCTACAGGATTAATTGGGCGACCTGCCCCTTTTAATTTTCTAACGGAGGCATCATCGTTGATGGCTACGACCAATCTATCCCCTAACTTCCTTGCTTCAGTTAGGTAGCCAACGTGGCCAGCATGGATAATGTCAAAGCAGCCATTGGTAAATACAATTTTCTCACCATGGGCTCGAGCATCTTGAACAGCAATCGAAAGCTGATCTGAACTCATCATACCGCGGCTGGAATCTTGCTCACCCATGATTGCTCGTCGCAGTTCCGGACCACTAATAGCAGCCGTACCGAGTTTACCAACAACGAGCCCTGCAGCGAGATTTGCAAGGGCGGTTGCATCGGCCAGGGATTCTCCAGATGCCATTGCTGCAGCAAGCACAGAGATAACGGTGTCACCAGCACCCGTTACATCGAATACTTCCTGTGCTCTTGCTGGTAAATGTAATTCGGGTGAATCTGGCCGAATCAGGGTCATACCATGTTCGCCGCGAGTAATAAGCAATGCCTGAAGCTGGAGTTGGCTGACTAGCTGTAACCCCTTTTTAACCAGTTCATCTTCGTTGGGGCAATGGCCGACGACCGCTTCAAATTCATTCAGGTTTGGTGTGATGAGTGTCGCGCCGGAGTATTTCTGGAACTCTGTTCCTTTGGGGTCAACAATTATGGGCACATCTTCCTTGCGGCCGAGCTCCACCAGAGGACCGACATCCTGGAGTACACCCTTGGCGTAGTCAGATAATACCAGCGCCTTGGTGCCTTTAATCAATTCAGTGGCGCGGGGAATGAGATCTGCTACATCACTCCTGACAAACCCTTGCTCAAAGTCCAGACGAATCAGCTGCTGGTGTTGGCTGATGACTCGTAGCTTTGTGATGGTGGGCTTATCGGGACATTGCAGAAAATCACAGAGTACGCCGGCAGCATTCAACCTGGATTGCAGTTCCTCGCCACTTTCATCGTTTCCCACCACACCAAGTAAACGCGTGGCGCTGCCAAGTGCAGCAATATTGAGAGCCACGTTTCCAGCACCACCCGGGCGATCTTCCCGATTGTTGACCTTAACCACAGGTACCGGAGCTTCCGGGGATACACGGGTAGCACTACCGTGCCAATAGCGATCGAGCATAACATCACCAATCACTAATAGCCGGGCATCCTGGAATGGTGGCATCTCCAGTTTCATGTGTAATCTCCACGGGCCGGGTCAACTTGCGGCGAATAATAACATAGGCCGACGATACTGGTTATGTCGCCTTAGCCCCTCGTATATCGAATGTGCCTGACATGTAATCTGATAATGAAGTGCCACTGAGCACCTTTTGGATACCTTTCATGACTTATTGTTGGCTCTGATACAATGCCGTCAAACTAGAATGCAGAATTACCCGTGACAGATAGCTCCAGCAAGGATCCGGAAATCCCGTTAAGCCAGTTTCGTGGCCCTCGATACTGGCCCACATGGATTGGCATTTTTTGTATGCGATTGATGGCTGCAATGCCATTCTGGGTGCAAATTAAAATTGGCGCATTAATAGGATTCCTTTCCTATCATCTCGCCTGGGGTAGACGTCATGTCTGTGAAACTAATTTACGGCTCTGTTTTCCCGAGCATAGTGACGCGGAGAGAAAGAAACTGGTACGCCAGGTGTTTCGATCTAACGGCATTGGCTTCGTCGAGATTTGCATCGCCTGGTGCTGCGACAACGAAGCTTTTCGTGATCGGGTCCAATTCCACGGGCTGGAGCATCTTCGTGCGGCGGAAGCTCAAGGCAAAGGCGTGCTTATGTTTGGCTCGCACCTTACAACATTTGAGATTTCTGGATTTCTCTACAGCCTGGTGGGTGATCTAAACTGTACCTACCGACGCAATGACAAGAATCCTCTGTTCGATGCATTTATGTTCAACGGCAGGAAGCGTTGGTATGAAGGTGTATATGAGCGCAAAGATATCCGGGGTGCCATGCGCTGCCTGAAATCTGGCAAGACATTATGGTATGCCCCGGATCAGGACTATGGGGCGAAGCACTCGGTTTTCGTTCCCTTCTTTGGTAATCTGGCGGCCACCATTACGGCTGGAAGTCGCTTCGCCCAATTCAACAATTCACCAGTGATCTTCTTTAGCCACTACCGGCGGGAAGACGATTCGGGCTATGACATCTATTTCAGCCCGCCATTGGACAATTATCCTACTGGCGACGAAGAACAGGATGGCACCATCATTAACAAACTGGTTGAAGAAGCCATACTAAAGCAGCCCGATCAGTATCTGTGGTTGCATAAACGATTTAAGACTCCTCCTCCAGGCGTCACGACCAACCCTTATTGAATATGACTACTGTGCGCTGGCAAGAAATAGACATCCGCTGGTATGCCGTTGCAATCAGCCTGCTGATGTCTGTCTATACTATTTTGCTTCCCGGCTTACCGAACGATGATGCCTACACCTACATAAGGACAGCCGATGTATTTTTGCAGCAAGGTCTTTCTGCTGCTATTGGTCACTATACCTGGGCTGGGTATTCGATCCTCATCGGCTTGCTCAGTTCGATCGGACTTGAGCTGTTTACCGCCGCTTATCTGCTGAACGCACTTTTCTATGCTGTGCTCGCCTACGCGTTTATAAGTATTGTGAAACGTTTCGACGATTCGCCGCGAATACTATTCCTTGCCGCTCTAACTATTCTGGTATTACCAGAGCTTAACGAAACGAGAGATTATGTTATTCGTGACATTGGCTTCTGGTCATTGTCTGTCGTGGGCCTCTGGCAATTTGTAGAGTTCAATTGCGACAGACAAATCAAACACGGCATAGGATTTTGTTTCGCAATGGGCGTAGCCACACTTTTTCGGATGGAGGCAGTTGTTTACCTTGCACTAACTCCTTTTTTCCTGTTACTGAATGACAATTACAACTCCACTCGCAATCGGGCTGACCTACTCCGCCTCCTTGCGTTCATCGCCGCTATGTCTTTGGCGGGGGTCTTATTGTTATTACTGATGGGTGTGAACCTACTGTCTTTAATGGTGGAGTTTATCTCGGTGTATCAACCGTTTTTGATGAATGTGATAAACCCGCCAGAAAGCGAAACGGTTGCCGCTGCTAACGCCATATTCGGCGACTATGCTTCCACTTTTTCACGAAAGTACGTTACCCCGGTTATCGCCTTTGGCCTGCTCGTGGTGCTGTTCATGAATATCTTCTATGCCATCAGTGGACCATACTTCTGGCTATTAGTTTACGGATACTTTAAGCGTTATACGGTCTGGAAAAAGGCTGAGATGGCGCCATTACTCGCCTTCGCACTCATCAACTTTGTTGTACTCTTCGCGTTTCTTTATATTACCCGGTATCTTTCCAGTCGTTACGGCGTGATTCTTGGCATCACAGTCGCAACTCAGATCCCGTTTGTGGTTAGTAAAATTTTGGATGCATTGGAGTCTTCCAAATGGCGTCAATCGGGAATGAATGCACTAATAATATTCTTCTTTTTTTGCGCTGTAGATTCTTACATCAGTTTTGGTAAACCCAAGACCTGGCTCATTGATGCTGCTAATTATGTTAATCGCGAAGCGAGCCCTTCCACTGACATAATCACCAACAATCACACCATCGCGTATTTTTCCGGCAAGGTTGAAGACTACGATCAGGTGCTCAGAAATCTCACTGAATATGAAGTGCTAACTGCCAATCCAGGTGATTTGATCGCAATTGAACTGTTCTATGAGATGGGGGTGTTCGTGCAGGATCAGTCGATAACACCTTACATGGAACGGGTGGCGGCTTATCCCAGTGAAGAAGAGCCGAGAGTCGCAGTTTACCGGCGGGTAGAGCCCTATCAGGAAACCACACGATAATCTTTCGTGCTTTAGATTAGGCTTTCGTCTACCAGTTCTCCGCCACTTCTCGTTTTGTTACCAACACGTTTTCCATAATCAGATAGTTAAGATCTGTTCCCATAAACATGTTGACTGCATCTTCCGGTGTGCAGACCAGGGCTTCTCCTGGACGACATAGCGTAGCGTTGATTAGCAGACCATGTCCTGTTTTTGCATGGAACTGGCTTAGCAATTTATGAAAGCCCGGATTGTTTTGTTCACGCACTACCTGAGCGCGAGTGGTGCCGTCCTTGTATACGATAACTGGATACTTTTCCTGCCATTTCTGGCTGACAGGAGTACTGAGCAACATGTACTCATCCTGACTGTCTGGCGGTAGCATCTCCTGGGCCACGGAATCAAGAATACTCGGAGAAAACGGCCGCCAATGCTCCCGGAACTTTACCTGATGATTGATTGCATCGATTATCCCAAGCTGTGTTGGGTTAGCGAGGATGCTGCGATTACCTAATGCTCTGGCACCAAATTCCATGCGCCCTTGAAACCACGCCACAAGCTGGCCATTGGCCAGCAATTCAGCCGCTTTCTCATGGGGGTCTTCAAGAATTTCCCAATCGGGTTTTTCCCTGTGAATAGTGCAAGCTGTTACACATTCATCCGTGGTGAATTGCGGACCAAGAAACATGTTCTCTGTAGCGCTGACTTTGATACCTTGCTGCCTAACGGCGTAAGCTGCAGCTCCAATCGCTGTGCCAGAGTCCCCGCAGGCAGGATGGACTATTAATTGCTTCACTAACGGATGTGAATTCAGGCGCTGATTAAGACGAATGTTCAAAGCTCCGGTCCCTGCTACAACAAGACGTCCCGACTTTTTCAATATATTGCCCAGATAATGCTCAACCAGTTCAACGGATAAATCTTCATATAATTTCTGAATGGCGGCTGCGTAGTGAACATAGGGGTCTTCCAGAAGATTACCTGCTCTTCGGGGGCCTAATTTCTCCACCAATTTTGCACTGAAGTAATGGCCCTTGGATTTGGCCTTGTAGCGCCGTAAACCAATGGTTGTTATCAACCGCGTATCAACTTTGAAGCGTCTGCCGTCAAATTTTGCCAGGTAGGACAAGTCGTATTTATCGGGGTCACCGTAAGCGGCAATTCCCATGACTTTGTACTCACCATCGAGTATTTCAAAACCCAGATAGTCAGTCAGCGCAGCATACATTCCACTTAGAGAATCCGGGTTATAAAAGCGCTTAATTTTCTTAATGGCACCGTTGTAACCTTTGCCAAAATAGATATTGGCGTATTCGCCTTTTGAGTCATTGCAAAAAATTGCTGCCGGCTCGTCCTTGCAGAATTCATTTTCACTAAGCAGATAACCACTGCTGGCATGAGCAAGTTGATGCTCTACTGGTACCAGGGTAATTTGGCTGTAGTCTATGTGCAGCTTGTCCAGTAGCTTGCGTAGTTCTTTCAGATATCGCCAGTAGCGGCGGTTGCCATTAAACAGACTGTCTATGCTGCGATCAGGCGCATACCAGTGCCGACGAGCGTAGTGCCAGCGTGCCCTGCTAAACAAGGATACGGGCGCATAGGGAATGGCTACATGAGTGACGTGATCTCCCCGCAATCCAGCAATCTGCAAGCATTGTCGTGCCGCGTGATAGGGCATCTCATTCTTGGCATGTTTGCGGCGTACGAGACGCTCCTCCTCTACCGCAGCGATTAATGCACCATCTGCAATAAGTGCTGCCGCAGGGTCGTGGCCAATTGCACCGGCTATGCCAAGGGTAATATTCATTACCTAAGCCTCTACCCCCAAATCCAATGATTGCTCAATCGTCCGAAACTTACCGGCGAGACTGGTATTTTCCCAATTTCGCATGAATCGGCGCCAGTCTTTTCGCAAGGCAGATTTAAAGCTGTTTGAACCCGAGTGTCGTTTTGTTGCGTCCAGGTCGATAGCAATTAGTTCGCCGTTACTATAGAGAAAATTAGTCGCTTTCATATCGCCATGACTTACTTGATAGTCTTTCATGATGCGGAATAATTCCTGAAACTTTGTCACCAGAATTTCCGAATTCTGGCGCAGTTCTAAATTCGTCTCCAACTGTTTGAGCAGATGATCAGCATCTATCAGTTCAGTTAGTAAATAGGAATCACCTCGCAAGCTCCACAGTAAGCGTTTTTCCATAAACAAGATTGGTTCTGGTGTGCTTATGCCCAGCGCCCTAAGTACCCTTGCCATTCGCCAACAATTGTTTGCCCGGGTGGATCTGAGCATGCGTGTAATTCCATGGCCAAAGCTTTTTCGGTTATAGCGCTTTAACACATAACGTTTGTCCATCAATTCTATTTCAACAACCGTAGTCGAATCACCGTCTTTCAGCAGCTTCCCCTGGGCCACCAGAGCATCAGGATTCGTTTCGAACTGCTCGACCAGTTTTCGCGGAAAGCTGTGCTGATAAACCACCAGATAGTTGGATTGTTCTATTTGAAATACTTTTTCCTGTTTACGAAATGTACCTTTTGCCAACTGGTTAATCCGTTGATTGCGCTTCGCCCTCACCTGAGGGCGAAGCAGTTCGGGATCTATAGGCTCTTGAGCGAAGGAAGTGTCATGATAAAACTCACATAGCACTGGCAATTTGTCGTCGCAGGGAGCCGGCAACTGCGCTAGAAACTCGGCTAACAGCCCAAAACGCTGATCCTGAGATAGAGGCTCATTTTGGGTCTGGAGTGCACTGCTACTCAGAACGTAAACCCTGTCTTTTGCCAGTAATAGCTGTGCGAGGTCAAAACCATTTTGCCAAATTCCAGCCTGGTGACAACGTGACATTGCCTGCATAGCCATCTGCATCACCGCTTCCTGTTCCGATTCAGATCTGGCCTGATGAAATAACTGTTGCAGGTTTTCAGCGTCTTCCAACAAATCTATAAACAGAACCGTGCCACGGCCATCTGTGGTATTGCTATGATGGAGAATGTCCGGTGTTGGAATCTGGCGCTGTCTAAGAAGATCCGCAGCTTTCAATTCATTAAATAAAAGGCGCTTGTTGCGAGCACCCTGGAGAAATAGTTTCGCGATGATGCTGGATTCTTTCCAGGTAGCAATGGCAGTAATACGCTCTCCGGGGATATTGCGAAGTATCTCACTAACCCGAACCGACTCTTCACCACGATCCGTGCTTACTTTTAGTAAGAACGGTGTCGGGACGTCTTTACCCATTGCAATTAATTGTTCGCAGCTTAGCTCCATCATGCTTGCTGCACCCCCAGCCTTTTCAGGCGTTTAATCTCATCTCTTACAGTCATTCGCGTGCTGCGATTTTCTACTTTTTTCCAGAAGGCACGGTCTTCGCTTAAACACTGGCGTAAATTTTTGCCACTATAAAATTGCATAAATCGAAAACAGTCGTGTTTATTCAGCCCGGATTTACGCGCTGAGAAGTACAACCCGGCGATATCCTTCACCCGCCAGCGGCGCTTTTGCAGTGGATTAATCAAAGTGCGATGAAGATCGATTAATCTAAGTATATGGCGCTCTCTGCCATAGTTTTGCAGTAAGAAATGACAGAGATAATAATCACGATGAAAAATTCCATTTTCGTGTAGCGTTTTACTGACTTCAGCTACTTCGGAAATAAGTTGGTGCTTTACTTTGAACTTTGGAGGGTAATGCGCCCAGCCTGCACTTAATTCTTCGAGGCTTGTTGAATCTTCTATTTCTTCAGTAACAATAAATGACTTGCGCGTGGCTGGATTCCAACCTTTGCTGCCGAACGCCACAGGATTCAAAGTCGGCAATCCTAACTGCTTCAGAGACTGGATGGCGCGCCACTCCGTACCTGCTCCCAGAACCGGCAAACGTAGCTGCAGTAGATTCTTGATTATTTCACCCCAACCTACTCCCGAATGAAGCTTCACAAAGTAGGAGCGCCCATTTATCTGTAACTGCAAAGTCTTCCGTCCCTGGGCTTCTCTAAATACCGTCCCCTGCGCGGATTGCAATGACTCAAAGGCATCTTCCTGCCTTAAATGATCAGCCAACTCTTTGTTGCAGAAATACATGGGACTAGTCTTGAGCCCACTGCTCGAAGAGCTGGCGGGCCACAGCGGGGAGTGAGTACAGCTCCGGGTTCTTCCCATAAGCCAGGCCATTTGTTGACCAATCAGCTGTTGGTAACTGCTTAAGCATGGAATACAAGCGCCTGTTCAAATCTTCCTGCTGAAAAGGTAGCTCGCAGACTTCTCCGGATTCAGCCTGCTCGATATGACACGCATAACCACAGCTGGCGGTTGTGAGTACTGGCAGGCCAGCGATTGTAGCTTCCAGAAGAACATAACCAGCGCTTTCCTGATATGCCGGGTGTAGAAGCAAATCTGCACCGGCGAAGAATCGTGGAATATCATCACGTCCAGGTAATACTTGTACCCGATCCGCCACTTTCAGCTTACGGGCCAGGCGTAAGAATCGATTCGGCTTGCCCTGACCCACCAGCACATAATGCGTTTTGCGACGCTGCTCTTCTGGCAACGACGCCAATGCCATTAGCGCCCTGTCCACGCCCTTTATTTTAAAACCGGATCCAACCTGCAAAAGAAGCTGCTCTGATTCCTCAATGCCAAGCTCTTCTCTTAAGGAAACCCGAACATTCCGGTCAATGGAATCAACCTGTCTGTCTTCAGAGATACCTGGCGGGATATCGAATAACCTTTCTTTGCTACCTGGATAGTAATGTACATAAGCCTGTCGCTGATTTTTTGACAGTATCAGTACTTTGGTTTTGCTTTGTTCCGAAAAAACGGCGTCTTCATAATTCAGAAAATGTCTGTAGCGAGGTGTGTATTTGTAATAAGCACCTCGCTGATTCTCAGCTTTTTCGGCAAAACAGGAGTCCGCAGCAAAGTACACATCGAGAAATGGCATTTTATTAAAGCCAACTACCAGGTCAGGTGACTCACGTTCTATCGCCTCACCTACCCAATCTGTATATAGCCGATAAAGCTTAAGCCTATTCTTCGACCTGACTGGAACCAGCTGAATATCAAAGTTACCGGGTCTCGGGCCTTGCCAACCCATTGTATAGACCAGAATTTCGTGACCTTGCTTTGCGCACTCAGTGGCAATCTGCAAGAAGTCTCGCTGCTGACCGCCGTAAGGGAAGTAGTTGTAGATTAGAAAGCAGAGCTTCATGGCCGCACAACGTTTGCCGCCTGAGTCTTGCTCAGAAGCTCCTCAAACTGCATCCACACGCTTGCTGGCTTATGAGACGAAAAACAGGCTGGTGTGACAGGAAACGGTTGGTCTTCAAACTCATCGGTTACACCCGGGCCGTTGTAGGTGCAGCTCTTCTTGACACAGGGAGCGCAGTTAAGATTGGAAGTCAGGTGCAACTGACTACTGCCGTAAGTTCCGGACAGGCCCGGGTTTGTAGGGCCATAGAGTGAAACTGTCGGCTTTGACAATGCTGCTGCCAGGTGCCCCAGTCCAGTATCCACCGCAATAACACCCTGGGATAAACTAATCTCTTTCGCTATCCCACTAAGTGATAGCTTGTCCAGGACTGTAACCTTGTCATTCCCTTTTGCAATAAACTCTGCACGTTTTCTCTCGCTGGAGTCACCCCAGGGTACATTTACCTTGTATCCAGCTTCTGTCGCAATATGTGCCAGGTGTCTCCAATAATGTTCAGGCCAATGCTTGGTTGCCCAGGTCGTGCCATGTAGAAATACCACTTGTTTATCTGCATTGCTATCAGAAGATTCATGAAACTGAGACAGATCTATTCCGTAATCTACTGCATCTTTATCGTATCTGTGCTGCAAGGCGCGGGAAAAGAGCTGCCTTACCCGATCTACTGCGTGTTCTGTCCAGGGTACCGAATACATCTTGTTATAAAACAACGTGGCCAGTGGCTCTCGTATTGTGCGATTGCTTAAACCTATAGTTAGTCCTTTAGATAACCTGCTGATAATTCCACTCTTGATTAAACCCTGGGCATCAATGACGAGGTCGTAGTGCTCTCCCTGTAATGCATTTTTAAATGCCCGGAACTCCCTGTTTACATAAGTCTTAACAAGGTTTCGACGCCAGCGGCGTATCGCAACGGGTATTACTTTGTCCACGGCCGGATGCCATGAAGGCACTTCAACAAAGTTCTCTTCGACTACCCAATCAAATACCAGGTCTTTGTGGGCGCGATGAGCATCTGTTACCGCTGGTAGGGTATGAATGATGTCTCCAAGAGAAGAGACTTTAACGATTAGCACGCGCAAGACGTGATTCCTTTCATCTGGTTTTTATACTTTATGGAAACAAATTTTCCCTTCATTGGTCTGATACAAGCTCGGTGACTGCTTCAATAGCGAGTTGCGGCTCCAGCTCTGTCAGGCACCGCAAATGTCCATAAGGGCATTCCCGCTTAAAGCAGGGCCTGCATTCAATATCCGTAGCCAGTAATTTTACCTTGCGGCTCAAGGGAGGTGTAAAGTCGGGTGTTGTTGAGCCATATATTCCAGCAACCGGCTTTCCCAGCGCCGCCGCCACGTGCATGAGTCCGGAGTCGTTAGAGACTACAACTTCAGCATAAGACATTAAGTCGATGGCTTCCGAGAGGCTGGTAGTACCAGCCAGGTTGTGACAATGTGGCAAATGAGATGGTTCGACATCGGCGAGAATTGATTCTGTTATCAGCTGATCGTTTACCGAACCGAAGAACCAGGCCTGCCAACCTGCCTTGACCCTGTCATTTACTAACTCCGCATAGTGATGCGCAGGCCACTGCTTTGCTGCGCCGAATTCAGCCCCGGCACAGACAGCCAGTATTGGAGATTCAGATTGCAACTTGAAGCGCTGCCTCACTTCCTCCCGATTGCTATCCTCTGCAATAAGCCTTGGGTAGGGAATATGCGCTGGCGGTTTTGCAGCACTAGGAAACGCCAGTGCAGCAAATCGCTGAACCATTAAGGGAAAAGCGTCCTTGTTGAGTACACGGCAATCATTCAGGAGGAGATTGCGCATTTCGCCACGCCATCCGGTGCGATTAACTATTCCGGCGTGATACGGAATGAGGGCCGATTTAAACGAATTTGGCAGCACAATTGCCCAGTTAAAACCCTGTTGCCTTAGTCTTTTCCCAATTGCACGGCGCCTGCCTAGCTTTAGTTCACCATGTTCCAATTCCGAAGGAATGCTGGCATCCACCTCCGGCATTCGTTGCAGCAGGGGCAATGTCCATTCCGGTGCCATCACCGATATTCTGCTATCGGGATTCTGATCCTTCAGGCAAATAAATAACGACTGTGCCATGACCATATCGCCCACCCAGGAAGGCCCTATTACCAATATGTTGTCCCTGGCGGACTGCCCCATTTTTCTGCCTTGCACGACGATCAGTGCCTGATGAACCAGCAGCAGGCATGATACTAAAAACTAGAAGATTTGATGCTTCTGAATGCGTCTAAGTTTGCATATCTGGAGTGACACGCAGCACTTCATTTACTGTGGTCAGCCCTGCTGCAACCTTCTGAGCTCCACTGAGCCGCAAACTTAACATGCCTTCCTTGTAAGCCTGTTTCCTGAGCGCAGGCAAATCGGCCTTATCGTCAGCAAAGCGATAAAGTGACTCGGTAAATGGCATCACTTCATAGATACCTTCCCGCCCCAGGAAACCTGTTTCCCGACATTCGAGACAGCCTTCAGCTGTAGATGATTTTCTGGGCATTTTCACTTTCCAGGGACTGGTAAGTGTTTGCCAGGCTTCCTCTGATATCTCTGTTGGTTGTTTGCAGTGCGGACAAAGGATACGCACTAATCGCTGCGCCATGATGCCAATCACGGTGGCTTTCAATAGATAAGGTGGAACTCCAAGTTCAAGTAGACGAGTAATAGCTGAAGGTGCATCGTTAGTATGCAGAGTGGTAAATACCAGATGTCCCGTCAGGGCAGCCTGTATCGCCATCTCGGCAGTTGCCAGATCGCGCACCTCACCAATCATGATGATATCCGGGTCCTGTCTCAACAAGGCCTTTACTCCATCGGCAAAACCCAGATCAATATTCTCCTGAACCTGCATCTGATTAAAGCTGTCTTCAACCATTTCGATTGGGTCTTCAATCGTACAAACGTTAACTTCTTCGGTTGCCAGGGTTTTTAAAGTTGAATACAGGGTAGTGGTTTTTCCGCTACCAGTTGGTCCGGTGATAATAACTATCCCATGATTATTGGCAGTAATATTGTTCCAGCGTGTGAGGTCGTCGTTAATCAGGCCCAGCTCTTCGAATGGTTTCAATAGAACTTCCGGATCGAATATCCGCATAACCAACTTCTCACCGAACGCGGTAGGTAGAGTCGAAAGACGCAGTTCGACTTCATTGCCGTTCGGACTCTTGGTTTTAATTCTACCGTCCTGTGGCTTACGTTTTTCCGCAACGTTCATGCGGCCCAAAATTTTGAGGCGGCTGGTAACGGCGCTGAGCGCTTGCATTGGTAGTGCGTAAACAGTGTATAGAACACCGTCTATGCGAAATCTAATATTGCCTTTCTCTCGTCGAGGTTCGATATGAATATCACTGGCCCTTTGCTCAAAGGCATATTGCAACAACCAGTCAACAACATTGACGATATGTTGATCGTTAGCTTCAGGGTCTTTTAGCTTGCCCAGCTCCAGCATCTGTTCAAGATTACCGATGCCCTTAAGTTGGGTAGTTCCCTGAGTTGCACCCTGGATGGAGCGGGAAACACTATAAAATTCCGAAGCCAGCCGTTTAATATCCAAAGGATTGGATACCACTCTTTTAAGGCGCTTACGCGACGTGTGTTCCAGTACCGATTCCCAAACATCAATAAACGGCTCTGCACTGGCGATGGTAACTTCATCAGCAGTTTCTTCTACCGCGAGAATCTGATGACGCTGTGAAAACTTGTAGTCCATCACTTTTGTCACCTGGGCAGCATCGATCTTCAATGGGTCTATGCGAAAGTAATCTTGTCCGCATTGACGGCTCAATTCCTGGGTAAGAGTTTCAATGTCTAATTTCTTCCCGTCCCGGGCCAGGTCATCCAATGCAAGATCAGCGAGGAAATGGAGGATATGCTTGCCTCGATGTTCAGCTGCGTGGCGATTAGAAACAGCATCATCGTAGTCCTGTTGCGTAATGCGCTGGGTGGACAAAAGGCCATCGAGAAAATATTTCAGATCCAGCGGTCCTCGAGGAGCAGGTGCTGACTGATTGGCTGTTTTTGATTCTTCTATAGCCGCCATGAAAGCGTCTCTCTGGGTTTAGTGGGGGACGAGAAGCTAAGTGAGTTCAAGTTTAACTCCGCATGAGCCAAAAACAAACACGGCTGGGCCGATTTCGTGAATAAAATCAGACTAGTAGAAAATTGTGATCGAGAGTCTATTCGACGAGCTTGATCCATTCACCTGCTTCGGGATTACCTGAGGGGTAGTATCCATTAAGTAAGCGAAGGGTTTCTTCCGGATAGTTGGCGATTCTGGAGGATTGGGCCACGACTTCAAAATCGAAGAATTCACTGGCCTGAACATACTTGATTTTCATCTCGGCGCCCTGCAATGTCTCGCCACGCTGAATGGCCCTGAAAGTCCGAATTGATTCCAGTAACTGATCATCAATATCATCGACATTGCTGGCATCCGCGATCTCACCACGATATACATAAGCGCGTGGTCCAAAATAAATGACAGCTACTCGCTCGGTATTGCCATTGGCATTAACATGGGTGCCAGTATGACCGAGTAGTCGATATTGGTTAAGCGCTTCCGATCTTTGTAAGTTCGTAATGCCTAATGTATCTCTAATGAAGACACGTGGCTCTATGTTCGCCTGTATGCGGCGCGCTTCTATCCGCGCGTTCCCGGCTTGTGGTGAGCTTGCCGTTACTGTTGTTAGTGTTTCACTAATTTCCCAGTCGTCAGGAAAAACTACTGTGTAACCCAATGATGTTTGATAGTAGCGATTGCGCTCATCTTGTTGCTGTGAAGCTGCGCTTGCACCAACGATGAGTCCGTCGATTACTTCACGAAACGAGCTGTTGTCGTTCTCGGTTATCTCGCCTTCGCCAAGGCTACCTACAGCGGCGATTGCTTCCTGCAAGCGGGTATCATTTCGAGGGTGTGTGGCAAATAGGCCGTGGTAGCCGCCGCCGCTACCTGATACGAGTCGATTGAAGTCTTCCTGATTCTTCAGCACAGTTACGACATCAATCACTGCAGCTGGGTCGTATCCTGCTTTAAGTAAATATTCGGCGCCAAGGCTGTCTGCTTCTAGTTCCATCTCGCGGCCGAAACCACTTAGACCTGTTTGCGCCCAAATAGATGCGACTTGGCTGATCTGGGAGCCCGCATAGCCACTTCCGGTTGCCACGGCTGTTACAAAACCGCCGACAGTAGCTGCGGCATTTGCCAATGCACCCCGGGCTTGCTGTTGCACGGCATGACGCGCCGTGATGTGGCCGATTTCATGAGCGATAACGGCCGCCAATTGCGCCTCGCTATTCATGAACGTTAATAGTCCACGGTTTACATAGACGTATCCACCAGGCAAGGCCATGGCGTTTATGTCCGGGCTGTCGATGATGGTAAAAGTGTATTCGAGTTCTGGGCGATGGCTGACTGAAGCAATCTTATTACCCACATACTCAACGTATTCCTGCAGATCAGAATCCTGATAAATCGGTTGGCTGGCAATTACCTTCTCATGTTCTTCCTGACCAATTTCTTTCTCCCGGTTCTCACCCATAAGTACCAGATTTGCGCCACCCGTTGCTGGATTAACCGCACAGGACACAAGATTGCTAACAAGCAATAAGGCAAGAAAGGTTCTAAATATTTTCTTCAGAGATAATTGTGGTCTGGTGTTGCCTACCAAGCCGAAAAAACTCAGATTCATCATGGTGCCACCTGTCTTTTTTAAGCGGTAGATTTAACTACCGTTTACAAAGTCTTTAAGTTGCGCAGCAAGGCGATTACACGCGTTAGCTTCCACCCTGGCAATCAGAGGGATAGGCACAACCAATGCAGGCAGATAGGACTGTCCTGAAGCATCGGTGTTGATCGTACCCACATTGGTCAACGATCCGACATCCCAGACACGAGCATCGAAATTGGCATCATCTTCCC
Source organism: uncultured Pseudohongiella sp. (assembly GCA_965227685.1). Taxonomy (GTDB): domain Bacteria; phylum Pseudomonadota; class Gammaproteobacteria; order Pseudomonadales; family Pseudohongiellaceae; genus UBA9145. The sequence goes on from CBDDGA010000002.1 coordinate 3,153,749, forward strand.
AGGTGCCGAAGCCGAAGCAGCCACCTCCACCTGGTCCGATAGTGCAGGAAATTGATCCCTGGCGATCTGTGGTTTCTGTGTAGCCATCCAACCAAACAATATATCGAATGCCGAATTCGCCCATAGTACGGGCAACTGCATCTTCGGCCATTAATTGTTCCAGATCACGGGTACGTAATGGCGCAGTCCGAGGTTCGAACCATGGAAACATGGCGTCGATAAATTCCTGCTCTGGCACGATGTTGATGGCATTGTCGCCACGCGCCATACGATCACCTACGCATTCAACGAATTCAGATCGTGTTTCGTAATCGCTGGCCTGCCGACGCCCAAGGATTACTACCGATTCATCGCTCTCGATGCCGGTCTCTCCCTGACGAAACTCATCAACCGTAGTGCTGGTGCATGCGCCCAGCAGTACACTGGTGAGAATTACAATAGAATATATTGAAGTTGGAAATCTTGTTCTTTTCATCGTCGTTCCCCCCTCCTCAATCGTACTACTTATAAACTGGCAAGCCAGTCGTTAACTTCCGGGACCTGGGTAAAGGTCAGCGAAAAGCTCGATGCAAGATCCCGAAGTGCGACCACCGCCGCTTCATTGATGCCGGCTTCTGCTGATCGAAAGGTCTCAGTCGGAGTTTTTCCGTATGAAGTCAGAACCCAGTCAGCTATATAGTCGCCTCCGGCTGTTACCAGGCGCATGTTGTATTTTACCCATACTTCGTATACGTCCAATTTGGTCTTTGCCGGCAATGCCAATTGAAATTCTTCAATAAGTGGCATGAACACCGCATCGACTCCGCTCACCTCTGCTTCTTCCATGGAGCCAACCACAACCACGTTTTCAAACATGGCGGGCAGGATGGCGTTGAATAGTTGGACATGGGATTGCCCACTGGCGATATTGAATTCTTCCTGGCCAGTTTCAGAGTATTCCAAATAGGAAAACTCGCGTAGGGCGTCATCGTAATACACCGCTACTGATAGAGGGAGCTTGCTAATATTAGGAGTTGGAAAGTTACCCTCAATCGTGACATTGCTGACACCGCAGGAAGCCAGCAGAAACGCTGCGAACAAAATGACAATTTGTTTGCATCGTGAATTTTGATTGCTCACCTTGAGATTCATACTATGTATTCTAGTCTCCACACCGCAGCTAAGTTAAGCCTGCCTTCACAACTACTGAAAATCGTTCAGACCTACAAATGTACCACCATTTCTCGATGTCATCTCGCGCATTAGGGTCGTATAGCGATAAACGCTCTGCTGGAAGCGTCGGGGTTGCGCAAAAATTGTCGGAAAGCCAATGCCATGAACACGCACAAGCCGATCTCCGTTGGCATCTTCTACATTAATCCTGTCTATTGTCTGTAATACGTCCTGGATTGAGCCACCGGGCTGAAAATCATCACCTAACACATAGATACTAATTTTCCTGTCCGGCGAATAGAAGCTGTTGATTGCCCGTGTCACACCTTCTACAGGGCTACTATTGCTGTAGGGTTGCCAGGCGCGCAGGGTTTGAATGATTTGGCTGCGTCGACCAGGGGTGTCCGGAATCCATTCTCCCCGGTAGGAATTAAACATGTAATCACCCATGTCGTTCATCACCTGGATACCCTTCACTTCAGGGTATACATCCAGCGTGTTGTCGATCACTTCCAGCATCTTGTTCCAGTTACCCGGGGTGTTATACATACTGCCCGAGGTATCGATGATGAAAATGATGTATTCGCTATCTACTGGTACGCCACCGATGGCGTTGTTTTCAGGCGCTTGAACATTGGCCAGTAAGCGCTCCATCTCTGCGGTCAGAGTCTGGCGCGCGATGGCAAGCCGGCCGACTTCATCGGTAGTTTCATCCGAGAGTTGATTGCTGGCTTTGTAGCGACCTTCTACGTCATTTAAATCCCGACGCAGGCGGGCGATGCGATCAGTTAAGGCAGATAGCTGTTCATGCTTTGCGTTTAGCTCGCGATTCAGGATGGTGGTTTCCCCTCGGATTGCGAACAGCTGCTCCTGCAGTTCCGTGACGGATGCTTCCGGTGTTACATCTGCAAACTCTATAGTTACAGGAGCCTGGGATTTCGTAATCATCAGCAGGATGATCATTGCACCAAAACCACAGCTCGCCACGTCCAGGAAGGACACGGAAAATGAATCTGGTTCTCTGTTGCGCCGTCTGCTCATAATTCTCGGGTTCCCAGTCTAAAAAAGACCGATATTCTGCCTATTCTATTGCCTGTCTATCACTTACCTTACCAATGACTTATTCCCACCTCTAAATCTTCTTAACATCCGCTTTTGCACCACTACATTGATCCGGTTAGGGCCAATCTTTAGAAGGCGTTAGAAACGAGCCCTGGGTGTACTGTGCCAGCTGCCAGTAAGCGGCTGCTGCACTGGGATCTCCTTCTAATGGCATCAATATTATATTGACCGGAATGCCCTCGGGTAGCTCTTCCACAGCGTCTTCGAACAGCTCCATGCGTTCCCGCGGAGTGACAAGGCTGTCTCTGTTATTACGGCCATTGAGAGTAGGAAGACCATCGGTTATCAGAAATATGTTGTCCGGCATGGGATTCAGATTACGTACGGCTCTGAATACCTGCTCAAGATTCGTGCCATTGGCTGGAATCAGGTCTTCCACATAGCCAATTGCATCGTTTAGCTGATCCCTGTCAGCGACTTCGAGCCACAATTCATCCATTCCCGGCAGCACGCTGGCGTGTTCGTCACTGAAGTTCCAAATCTGGTAACGACTGGTAATTGGCAGTTGACTGGAGATCCAATCAACTGTTTTGACAGCACGTTGCCATTTTTCAGCATTTCGCTTTCTTTCATCATCCATATTTCGGATACGGATGATATTGACCAGAGTGTTATCCAGCATGCTGGCTGAGCTATCCAGCAATACAAGGATGCGCTGGCCACCCAGAAACATGCCAGAGAGATATTGCCGTTGACCATCACCAATGAATTGCCGAACGCTGGAACCTTCTGACTCGAACGCTGAGGCTTGCAAGCGCAGTAATTCTTCCTCCAGTTGCTGAATATCTGATCGCAGCTTTTCAATATCCTCCACAGTAGCAACGCTGGAATTTTCCAGTGCCGCTAATTCCTGCAGGAAGGTATCGATCTGTTCCTGAATCTGTCTCGCCAGGCCTTGTGCTTCCACCACATCGAAGTCCACATCGGAGAGTGTATTCCTGATACGCACCAGACCCAGCTCACCTTCGCGGATCTCTTCTTCCAGCAGATTGATTTCGGCCATTAAGTCAGGGCTGGCTTCTACGTCAGAAATGGTACTGGTGTGATCGAGAATCAGAAAAATCAGAATCACAGCACCAAAGCCACAGAACATGACATCGAGAAATGCCAGACTAAGTGGATTCACGCGTCTGCGAGTTGCTTTGGTCTTACTACTCATGACTCTACTTAAAGTTCTCCACCTGAATTAGAGTGATCGTCTGGTTACTGCCCTTAAACCGGATCTCATCACCAAGTGCCAGTTCCTGTTCACCGCTGACTGCCTCATTGTTCAGTGAATATTCTAATCCTCCACTATTGAACAGCACGCGACCTTGCTGCCGCTCTAATGTGCCTAATGTTTCTGGCAGCCCATCGATACTCAAGACCAGTTCCGCCGAATTTGCAGCATTGCCATTCAGACCAGGTTGATTGCTGACACGGGTGTCTGAAATAGGAAATGCTCTGTTGCCAAACAGAGCATGGGTGGGGGCAATTGTCCTGGCCGCACCGTTCAACACAGCATCTTTCGTTGATTCAGAGAGCGGTAGGCTTCTGATAAGCTGAATCGCTTCAGGCGTTGCAGTGATCAGATGTCGGTGATGTAAAACCGCGTCATGGATGGCGTTGCTACTCACAACAGAACTGGAACTGGTAGTACTGGATTGGAATCCAGGTATGGCTGCCAGGGCTTCACTGATTAATAGCACCGACGAGTTACTTCCTGACAGCGCACTAACCTGTTCGTTTATTTTCCTGAAATGACCAGCCAGACTGGCAATCAGACTATCTCGTGGCATTTTTGCCGTATGCAGTGTGTCACCTGCTTTCAATTCCAGAATTAAATTGCCATCGTCAACTTCAGTTAGCCAATCAGGTAATGCGTTGTACAACTGTTGCTCTGACACTGCATTATGTTGAGGATTAAATCGACATTGCTGGATGAACATGTCGGTCGCCATGCGCATCATCAGATCCATAAAGTTCTGGCTGCCCACTCCTGGTATCTGAATCGCTGTTCCTGCTTCCAATGAGTCACCATTAACTGCAACTGGTGTCAGAACAGTTTGATGTAACTGTATGTCCGCAACAATTGTTGGCTGAGCTGACGCCTGCAGGCTTACACTGGCCAGTGCGCTATCAACTACACCTACAACTTCAAACGGGCATTGCTGGCAAAGCCCAAGCAAGATGGCTAATTGTTGGCGGTTGAAATTTCCAGGCACCGCAAAAACTATTTCACCATCAAGTCCTGCAGATTCGGCAAGGTTTAGAAGATGGGCATAAGCAATGTCTGCATAATGGCGAAAATTGTTGCCATGTGAGATTGGTTCAAGATTCAGTTCCTGCCAGTACTTATTGTAGCTTTGGGTTGGATTCAGGCGAGCCTGCTGCTCGGCTGTTTCACCCACATGCACTACATCACCGTCCACCAGGGCAAAACCAGGACTCTGCAAAATAACACCGCCCTCGTCAGACACTGTAATTGCTCGGTCATTTAACTCGACAACTTTCAAGCTCATCTTTCAATTTACCTGGTTCTACTAGTTGCAACTATTAGTCGTTGTTTGAGTCTGGTACCTGTAAATGTCGAATCATTCTTTCATCGCAGTAATTCTGACAATCCAGGACCAGACGATCCTGCAGTAGCTGTAATTGATGAAGCAAAAACATGAGAAAGATGCTCACTACCAGGGCGACAAAAGTAGAGTTAAAGGCCACACCTAAACTCACCGTAACACCAACTATATCGCCGCTAACAGCTTGATAAGCTTGTCCCAATGCTGTGCCGATTCCGCGCACAGTGCCAAGGAATCCAATCGAAGGAATAGCCCAGGCGATATACCGTACTATTGTTAATTCTGTCTCCATGCGATCAGCTTCCGTCTCGCATGTGTCTTTAATTGTTGAAGATACATCCTGAATATTTCGAGTGCTTTGAAATCTATGTAATCCACCTAGTATCGCTCTCGGCAACAGGTAGTCTTGCTCTTTTTCCGGAAGTGCCTGCACCGGTCGGGCATAGTTACGAGCATCTTCTGGCAAGATACTCATACCCTCGTTCACCTGTATAAGTGTACGTTCCAACAAGCTTCGCTGGCGCAGTGTATGTTGGGTTTTCAGTCCGATGATAAATACTGCCCATAACATGAGGATGATGCAGGTTTCCTGTTCAAAATCCCGCAATATGATGAATACAGATCGTTCTGGTACGAAGTTCTCATCGGTTTGTTGCAAAAGATTTTGTTGTTCCTGAATCAAATCAGCATTTGGTCGAACCACAGTTACATAGATAGCGTGAACCATGATGATGGCAAAAATCAGTGCGGCTACCTGAAAAAATGTTTCGTAAAGCGAGCCTTGCTTCATTGCGTATTCCTGTTTGGTTGTTCCCTGATGGTTATGTAAGGCGGCCCTGGTTATTTAAATATCAACCGGGAAGGACACACCCAGATCCTGAGAGATCTGTTCACTGGGTATGAATCTCCCGGGGGCTTCTTCCTCGGCTGCGGAGTCGTCAGAACTTTCGGTGTCCACAGCTGTGTTCTCCGAATTCTCGGATGCCTCCGCATCGATAGTCTGCTCTTGTACTTCAACCTGCGTTGACTGATCGTCAGGCTGATCCTGATCGTCCTGTGCGAAGCTGTACCAGGAGAGCAACATAGCGAAAAGAATAATTAGCAATCTGTTTTTCATGTACCTCACTCCAGATATCTGGCTATTCGAAAACCCACATCGTCTCTCGGTTCAACACCGAAATCTCTGAATGAAAGACGCATTTCGGTAACGTTTCCGTGTGCCCAGGATGAGCCGCGAATGACGTGAAATTCACCAAGATCAGGACCGAGAGGGTCTATCTCAACTCCAAGACTACCTGCGGAACCATAGAAGTCGTGGACCCATTCCGCGACATTGCCGGCGATATCGAATAGCTCGTGATGATTCGGTGCAAATGTACCCACTGGTGCGGTTGCGAAATAGCCATCATCGTAGTTAAACAGGATTTCACCCAGATAAGCCTGAGCAGTTACATCTGCAAAATTTCCCGCATTCTCTGGAGGTGTCAGGTTAGTTCCCCAGGGGTACTTCAGCATATTGCCACTGCCATTAGTCCTGGCAATCCAGGCCCATTCTGCTTCTGCGGGCATTCGATAACCTGTAGCCTCTGGATTGAAACCAACGACCTCTTCACCTTCTACCTGGTAAAACAATGGCAGGCCTTCCTGTTCACTTAACCAATTACAGTAGAGGGCTGCCTGATTCCAGGTAATTCTGACAGCCGGCTGGAATTCGTTATCCAGAGTAAGCCCCTGAATCGTGCCCGATGAATGCTCAGAATCAAACAAACGAAACTCGGCGTTGGTTATTTCCCGATAGCTCATATAGAACGGGCGTTCCAGCTTGATATCTCGAAGTGTTTCATTTGGCCGCCTGCCAGCTTCCCGACGGGATGCACCCATGGTGAAAGAGCCGGGATAAAACAGTTTCAGGGATTGTCCTGCTACCGTCGTAATAACTGGCTCGATCTGTTCCAGTCGCGCCTGCTCCAGCGATTTCAGGGATACCCGAATCGCCTGATCCAGGCCCGGACGGGAAGTGAATTCTGTTGTATACGGAACATAGCCATCTTTTCTGATTTCTATTTGCTGGCTAACTGCCATTAGCTCCAACGTCTGGTTTGCCAGTCCCCGTAATTCACCATTAACGTACAACTCTGCGTCAACGGGGTCGCTGATAATAGTCACGTTAGCTAATTCCGCCTCTAGCTCAATGCTGACTTCCCGCTCCTGATCGGGTTCAGTCCGCACCGTGCTCTTTCTGGAGTAGTAGCCATTCTTGAAGAATGTGAGCTCGTGGTTCTGGTTGGGTGGCAGTGCGACCTCCAATGGAGTAAGTCCCTGAAACTCGCCCCCGATGGTAACGCTGGCAGCTGTTGGAATACTGCGGATGAATACAAGCCCATCGGCTGGCTCCAGCTCTACCTGTGGTACTACAAAATCTTCTCCAGCGATGACATCGAAATCTTCTTGCCAGGCTTTGTGACCTGTCAGCTTCAGTGTAATGTCCCGGCTGCCTTGCAGAATTTCAGCATTGATCGGTGTTACACCGGCAAGCTCGCCATCTACCAGTAGCTCGGCACCCGCCGGTGAGGTCGTGAATGAGACTGTAGCCCAGGCAGGTTCCAGCTTTGCCTCATAGTTCTGCGGCACCTCTCGTCCTTCGATGGTGATGGTTTCACCATAGTCAAGGTAACGGGCAAGCGACAGGGTCATCTGATGTTCACCAGGTTCTACTGGTACGTCTATCAGCGGTGTCTGGCCGATATCAACTCCATCGATTTGTACCCTGACACCTTCCACGTTGGTCGTGGCAATACTTACCAATCCTGGAAGCTTGCGCATGGTGACGGGGTGGGTTTGCGATTGATCGGTACCGACGATCAATTGCGTTTGTGTATCGTGATAGCCTTCATTACGAAGGGAAATCTCGTAAGAACCAGTACGAATCAAGTATCGCTGGCCCAGACGTAGGTTTAAGCCACCAGTGATTTCTATCTGGGCCGTGATTGGATCCACTTCTACAAAAACAGATTTGGCAGTCAGCACAAACCAGCCGGCGACGGTTGAGAATATGACGAATACACCGACTACTAAGTGGAACCAGCGAAATTTGTAACTAAATTTACTTTGGGTGACTTCGTTGGGGGTGAAGTCAATTGGAACTATAGGGTCAAGTGCCCCGTTTTCAGTGGTATTTTGATCTGAGTCGGCCATCATTTACCGCCCAGAGGTAGTGACTACCCGCTCTTCACAGCGAACGATAACTGAATCAGGTGTTTGTCCAAATCCTACAACGAATTCTTCTCTTACATCTCTGAAGCCCGGTCTTCGGCCCACCGCGACATAGCGACCCGGCTTTAACTCCAGTGATGTCTGTTCGAAAGTTCCGAGATTTCCAATTCGCTGTAGAGTGACATCAGTAATTGCATCGGATACCAACTGTACCGTGATTGGTATCTGCGAGGTTTCCAGCAGACCTTCCAACTTATCAAGCTGGCCTACCAATCTGGGTCCAGGGTTTTCTATACCGCGGCCCGTGAAATAGACATCGAGAGTCTGTTGGTAGACTGCATCTTCAGAGAATCGTTCAGGATTGTTGTTTGCTTGCTCAAGCAGCGAGTCCAGTTGAGCACGCTTACCCGCATAATCCAAACCTTGCACCGCGAATAGTAAATTGGCGTCGATGGTTAGAACCTCATTATAAGCATCGACTGCGACTTGCCAGCTTTCCTCGCTTTCAGCGTCATTAATTGTAGCGCGCAGCGCATTGATTTCAGCGTTCGCTACTTCCGTTTCAGTCTGTACAATCGCAGCCTGTGCCTCGTCTCGTCGGATACCAAGATTAGCCGCCCTCTGGAATGCGGCGATTGCTGCTTGCGGGTCTTCGTTTTCGAGTTGCGAATATCCTTCTGACATAATCCGATTGAATTCGTCATCTATCAGCTGTGCATCAACTTCAGCAATCAATGCCGGAGCTTGTTCATTGTAGTTGTCCAGTTCTGTAATGCGGATATAGATGTCTCTTGCCGCGTTTAGTTCACCGTCTTCACGCAATTCCTGAGCTTGAACAAAGAGAGCAGTAACTTCTTCCAGAGCTCGTGCCCTTTGTATACCGATTTGCGCCACTTCACTCTGAGGGTCGAGCACTCTGGCCAGTGAATAACGGTCTAGTGCTAATTCTGCATTTGCTGCGTTCAGTGCATTCTCGCCTTCGATAAGCATTTGCTGATGCACGCTGGGAACAGTTTCAAGTAAGTCTGATAGCTGATCTCTGCCATCGCTATAAGACTGTGAAGCTAGAACAAAATCCTGTGTACGATAGTACTCGTCACCAATAGAAGCAATTTCCAATGCTGCTTCAAAAGACTCCTGACCCCATTCTGTTACCTCGAATGTATCAAGCTGGCCCTGTATCTCCAATAATTCAGCAAGTACATCCTGTGCTTCCTTACGTTGAATGGATCTTTGTGCTTCTTCGAAAGGCGATACGGTATCTTCAGGATCTGGCTCAACCGCTGCCTGTTGCAAGGTGGTAACGTCTACTCGACGCTCCAAAGGTAATTCATACTCAGTAACGAGTGAGGGCAGGACGAAAATAACCATCAACGCTGCAATAACAAGCCCTCCCATACCAAACCACATCATTGGTGAAGGTTTGTTTGTTTCCGGGGGCTTTACCTGGGCAGCGTAAATGCTGTCGTCGGATGGCTCCAGAGCAGCCGGTTCTGTATGTTCGACTTCTTTATCTGACATGTTTAAGGTGCCGGTGCTTTACACCGCGCGCTCACAAACGCCTACAGTTGACCGACTTCAGCTGCATAGAGCTCTGCCAGAATTTCACGCCACTGCGCGTATTGCTCTTCCACAGACCCGGAGAGAGTGATTGTGCGATCATCGAGATTAATCACACGAGGAGCAACGGCATTCTCGAGGGATTGTCCAAGCTCTTCCAGGGCTTCCATATGAATTCTTGCTTCGGCCTGCTTATCAAAACCACTTTTGATCAGATAGGCTCCAGCGCCAACACCTACAGCACCACTCGCCTGTGCGCCATAAGTACCGCCCTGGGTTGCGGCCGCCAGGCCGCCAATAACGGCAGCGGTACCGGCGATGAATCTGCGGCGTGCCGAATCTCTTAGTTCGCGTAATGTAATCGTTTCCTGATAGCTCTGTTCACGCCAGGAATCGTAGGGCAGACGCATTTGTCGCACATAAGTTGCGTAGTAGTCCTGCACTGTATCGATGAACATGAAATCCCGCTCACGAATATTTCGAATACGATTCATCAGCGGATCGTTATCAGCAGGTAAAGCTGCTAACTGATAATTGCCATTGCGATCCTGACCAAGATAATTAGCAAAAGCATCTTCAGCGAATCGTTGCGCGAACAGCATTTCAGACACGGTACGAATTTCTTTGATCTCGTCACTCTGCAATGTGGACTGGCGATACGCCAACAGGTCATTGGCTATCTTGTTGTAGATAACCTGAAATGGATCATTCTTCTGTCTTTGTTGCGGGTCATAGCTAAACTGGCTGATGATTTCTTCATATTCTCGGGTATACCACTCTCTTCCTCTGGAGTCTTTAACTTGCACCCGAACTATCATGGCTTCGCCGTTGGACTGAAGTATCGTGCCATTGACGATCACATCCATTGGGCTGGAGTCATTTGGCATCACCCGCACGATTCCCCAATTTGCGGAACGCTGTAAAGTTTCCGCAAGCAGGAATGGTGAGTAACGAGATTCTGCTACCCGAATCTGACCGTTGACTGTTTCTTCTTCGTCGTTGGACACCTCATCCAGCCCCGGGTCGAAAATCGCGACGCCAACGTCCAGCAGTAATTCTTCTGGGACATTCTGACTGTCTTGAATCACCGGTGTGTAAGTGGTGGATTTGACTGTGTGAGTAGCGCAGGCGTTTAAAAACAGCGTGGCTACAAAGACTCCTAAAATTTGTTTGTAGGGCAACTTCATTGCTCTTCACCAATACCTGTATATGCTCTGTACTCATCCCAGAGTGCTTCACGCAACTCTGGATCCGGTTCACTCATTGCGAGTTCCCGCAATTGTCTCGCCAATACATCATCATCACGCCCACTGGGAATATCTTCCGGTGGGGGAAACGACTGTACTTCTTCCTGACCCGAAGAAGCAGGGGGTCCTCCTGCTAATACGCCAGAAGAACTTGCTGCGGATGCCTCTTCCATGGTTTGTGGCTGATTCTGAGCTCCGCCACCAGCACCGCCGCCGGCTTCTCCGCCAATGGCTACGCTACCTGCAGCGTTGGATTCAGCCTGGGCTCGTTCGCGCTCACCCAGGATAAAACCATCGAACGTTTCGTAGCCCCGACGCAGTCGCTCATCCAGAATGGCAGCCCTTTCCGCCGCTGTCGTGGGTCCAGCCTGTCCACTTGGGCCGTTAGATCCTGCTACTTGCTGGTCTCCATTCCCACCTAGCACGCCGCTCGGCAGAGTATCCAGACTGTAATCCCCACCTGGGCGCTGTAAGCCGCCACTATTTGAGCTTTGTCCCCCACTTTGACCATTATTTAAGTCTCCAGTGGCGCTGTCTCTTCCACTATTGTCACCACTTTCATCACCTGGGAAACGTGATTGGGTGCCTGCAGCCTGACCGGCCTGCTGAATATCACCCTGGCTTCCACTTTGCTGTCCGGCACCGGAGCTGCTAGAAGAGTTGCTTTCATCACCTTGCTGATTATTCGCTGTCTCGGACTGATCCTGACCGCTTTGGCCCTGGCTGTTGGCAGGAAATGAAGCCGTTGGGATGCTTTGCTGGCCACCCTGGCCACTCGTGGTCGAAGAACTGGATCCAGACTGGTTGGCCGAGGTGGGTGAGCTTTCGCTCGGCGAGCCGCTAGAACGACTTGCGGTACTGGCCTGGGACTGCTGCTGTCCCTGACTCTGGTTCTGGGCCTGGCTTTGACTCTGGCTTTGGCTTTGGCTCGACGACTGACTCTGACTTGAGGAAGGCGAAGGCGTACTTGGTGAGCTACTGGAACTCGACGATGATGAAGACGGCATCGGAATGCTGGCCGATTGAGTGCCGGAACTGGAGGAACATGCCGCCAGAACTGTGCTGATACCGACTAAAAGTGCCAACCTGGAAAAATTCATGGATTCAAGTCTCTCGGATTATCAGGTTTACTAAAAATCACCAAAGAGCGCTGCTATTTGGCTCAACAATCCCTCAAAGCTACTTATGCTTGCTATCGCGTACCTAATAGTTTCTAGCAAGTTCGCCGACTTTGGCGACATTTCATCACCTGATTGCGCGTGTATGATGATGAAAAAAGTTTCTCTTGTGGTTGTACGTTAGAGTATCCCAAAACCCCCTTAATCCTTGCTTAACAATAGATTACTGCCCATTTTGATGCTACCTCTAACTGCTCAAAATTAGTACCAAAACCGGACTCTGACACGGTTGTCCTCGGTTAATACCGGAACGCCATCCACCAGTGTTGGTCTAAAATATATTCGCCGCATTTCTCTGGCAACTCTTCGTAGTTGACCGGCATTCTCTGCAGTCTCTTCTCCAACCAGTTCAACTCGCCTGACTTCACCCCAGCGGGATACTTCGAAAGAGAAATCACCATAATCTGCAACCAGTTGTCCTCGATCAGGTCGCTCGGAACCGCGCAGGTTTATGCGTCTGGGGGTCTCATCGTAAGTAGGAATCTGAATTGGTGTGCCAAAGAATTTTGCCTGGAGCTCTTCTCCGTTTTCCTGTTCTCCCAGCATATTCCAGATTTCCAGATACAGGTCTTCAGCATCGCGCCGGCGCTGAAAGATTAAGTACCAGTCGGCCAGATTTGTCTTGGCTTCTGCAAGTGACTGAACATCGACATTTTCTTGCTCTTCGTAAAAAGCGATCACTTGTTCCAGCGCCAACTCACCTTTTCGGAATCCCATGGGAAGAGCACTTCCACTCTCATTGAGCAGGCGGCGCAGATTGTCCTGTTCGCCAAGAATGTCAGGCCTATCCATTTCATTAATCAGAGCCGGGTGCATAGCTACCTGAAATGCAGATTTAGCCAGATTCATATTGAACGGAATAAATCGTTCATCTACTCGACCATAGTGGGAACCGATCAGCCTCGCCGCTGCATTAAAGGCCAGTTGAGCTGTGCTCAGTCTTAGTCCAAGCACATCTCCATAGCCGATACTAAATGCTCGCATGTTCCAGTTACCCAGATCTTCCAGAATTGGAATGATGCGTGGGTCTGTTACACCAAAAGTCTTCTGTTGAATGTAAAAGAGGTAATCGTAGTAAAGGTCGGCTTGCTCCCAATTCCCAACTGCAAGATTGCTTTCAATGATCTCATTAACCAGAGGAATCTGGTTTTGATTGTGCAAACCATTATTTATGCGTGAGATGTGCATAGCACGATCGAACGAAGCCAGGGCTGCCTCGTGATTGCGCAGTTCCTGCTGCAGATTGCCAAGGCCAGACAAGGTTTCGATTAGCGCACCATTCCATGCGCCACCGTCTTCTTCTAGATTCTGAATGCTGAAGTTATATTGGTTGATCGACTGGAGCTGCTCAGCGCCCTCTACTTCATTCTCAGAAATAATAATTTCAGCAACGGTAGGAAAGCTCGGTTCGACTCCCTCTGTTAGTGGCACAGGTTTATCGATGAACACTACGAGACTGCGCCCTTCCACGGCAGTTGTTGCTTCAACCTCTTCTTCCGCTGCTTGCAGTGAAAAAGAAGCTAGAAACACTAGTACAAAACTATGAATCTGTGCTGGTGTTACTTTCAAAATACTTGCTCTTCTTATGCTTTCTCTATTAGTTATACCCTAACGCTTCACTAATCATTCTTCACCTGAAGTAAGCACTAAATTTCCTATGGAATCCATTTCCACTTGCCAACCTTCGGCCACATAGGTTGTGGCTGCATATTCATAGATGACAACTGGACCCGATACTTTGCTTCCTCTGGGCATTTTGTCTCTTGCCAACAATAAGGCAGGAGCCGCATGACCATAGACCATGGTGTGCCGGGGTTTATTGCAATCTTCTCCCGACTCAAATGGCGGAAGTGTGAACTGTGTTTGCTCAGCTGTAACAGAAACCCTGAGGTTAACTACTTCCACGGGTACAGACATTTCGTATCCGTAGCGATGCTGATGCATTTCCTTAAAGCTGGCGGCCGCTTTGTTGAGGTCAGTCCAATTTACATTCAAGGTGTATGACTGTCCCTGATAACGCATGTCTGCACTCCGCTGAGAACTCAATGTTTCCGCAGTAAGTCCTTCTTGTACGAGCTGTTCCGATGCCTGGTTTTCCAGTTCCTCAAAGGCGCGAATCAACGTGGACTCTTCCACAGCGTCCACCAGACAATCTGCTGTTCGAGTGAATTGCCTTCCTCGCGGTGCCACCAGCATGCCTAGAGCCGAAAGTACTCCACCACGGGCAGGGACGATGGCCCGCTGCATTTGCATCGATTCGGCTAAAGCACAGACATGTAGTCCACCCGCGCCGCCAAAGCTGGCTAGTAAAAAATCCGGTGCATCGTGCCCTCGATTCACCGATATTTCGCGGATAGCTTTAGCCATGTGTTCATTGGCAATCGTTATAATTCCCAGAGCTGTTTCTTCGATAGAGAGATTTATTTGCTCAGCAATAACTGAGATTGCTGTTCGAGCTTTTTCCAGATCGAGTTGCAAACTACCGGCCAATGCAGCCTGAGGAACGAGTCGTCCCAACACGAGATTCGCGTCGGTCACCGTGGCATCTGTGCCGCCCTGCCCGTAACAAGCAGGGCCGGGCTGGGCACCCGCTGAACGCGGGCCAACCTGCAGCATGCCACCGGTATCAACGAAGGCAATAGACCCACCGCCTGCACCAATTGTGTGCATATCCACCATAGGCACTCCGATTGGATAGGGGCCAATTCTGCCCTCAGTGGTGGTAGCGATTTCGCCTTTCAGGAGTGCAACATCTGTTGAAGTGCCCCCCATGTCGAAACTGATGATATTAGGATTGTCGATCTGCCCCCCGAGAAACTGCATGGCAGTAAGTCCACCCGCCGGACCTGACAGAAGTAAATGCACCGCTGAGCTGGCGGCTTTGTCAGCAGCAATGGTTTCTCCACTCGATTGCATTATTTGCAGTGAACATCTGTCGATTTCATTCTGCAACCGTGACAGGTAACCCTGTATCACTGGGCCCAATGACGCATTAAGCCAGGTGGCGATTCCACGTTCATACTCTTTATATACCGGGAGCACCTCCGAAGACCGGCTTACTACAACAGGAATATTTGCTGCAGAAATCGCCTCGGCTATGGCTTCCTCGCAAGTGCTATCCAGGTAAGAGAAAAGCAGATTTATAGCGACTGCCTGCGGATTCAGTTCTCTTAGCTTCTCCACCAATTTTTCCAGCTCGTCATCAAGCAGTGGTTCCAGCAAGCTGCCACTAGCACTTAGTCGACCTCCGGTTTCTAAACAAAGTTCAGCGGGAACAGGAGATTGCGGAGGCGGAAATTCCAAAGCGTAGAGTTTTGGCCGGGTCTGACGCGCGAGGAACAGCATATCGCCAAATCCATAGTTTGTTACAAATGCGGTTCTAGCTGTTTTTCCTTCCAATGCGGCATTGGTTGCAACAGTGCTGCCATGAATAATGTGCAACCCGCCCCGTTTCAACTTCTCCTGAAGTCCCATTTCTGCGATGCCAGTTAGTATTGCTTGCTCTGGTGCGTTTGGAGTGGACAGAGTCTTATGAATTGAGATTCTTGCCTCAGGCGCGAATTCCAGACTAACGAAATCGGTAAACGTGCCGCCCGCATCGATCCCCAAAAAAGTTACTGTTTCTTGCAAATCACCACCACTTCCCTAAAGCAAGTGGAAAGATTATAAAGCACTATCTTTCAACACAAGCCACCTGCCCAGGAAACTACAACTGGAATCACAGTTTTGCCGGAATTACCTGAAGTAGAGACCACCCGCCGTGGCATTGAGCCCCATCTCCGCGGCAAGCTGATAAAAGACATCAAGATTCGTCAGGCACAATTGCGTTGGCCTGTTCCAGCCAAGTTAAGAAAGCTTCTTCCTGGAGAAAAGGTCATCGACGTTCAGCGACGGGGGAAATACTTACTACTGAGAATAAACAAGGGAACTGTGCTGATACATCTTGGAATGTCAGGCAGCTTGCGGGTAATCAATCAGCCACATCCGCCAGGGAAACATGACCATGTTGATCTGCTGCTGAATGACAATAAGTTGCTTCGTTATACCGACCCCAGGCGATTCGGTTCCTGGCTCTGGCATGAAGGAGAGCCAGAGAAGCATCCTTTGCTGGAAAAACTGGGCCCTGAACCACTAAGCGATTCATTCGATGGCGACTATCTTTGGCAGACGAGTCGTAATCGAGCAGCCCCTATAAAAAGTTTCGTTATGGATAGCCATGTAGTTGTCGGTGTAGGAAACATCTACGCTAACGAGGCACTCTTTATGGCGGGCATTAGCCCCAAACGCAAAGCGAAAAATATTTCCAGACAGCGCTATCTGGAACTGGCCGGTTGCATTAAAAAAATATTGTCCCGTGCCATTACTGTAGGTGGCACTACTCTCAGGGATTTCACTAACACCGAAGGTGAACCCGGCTACTTCAAGCAATCACTAATGGTCTATGGGAGGGGTGGGATGCAGTGCATCAAGTGTAAGAACTTGCTGAAAGAAATCAGGCTGGGACAACGCAGTACTGTTTATTGCACGCAGTGTCAGAAGTGAATTGCCTGTTTTTAGGAGCCTTCAGCTTCCTCAAGCATGGACTTCACAACTGCAGGGTGAACAAACTTTGAAATATCCCCGCCATAGGAAGCAATTTCCCGTACTAACGTGGATGAGATATAAGACAGATGCTCCGCCGGCGCCAGAAATACCGTTTCAATTTCAGGTTCCAGTACGCGATTCATACCAACTAGCTGGAATTCGTATTCGAAATCAGCAACCGTCCGCAGACCTCGCAAGATAATATTTGCACCACTGGATTTGACGAATTCAGTTAGCAGTGTGTCAAACGAACGAACTTCGACATTTTCGACATGAGCCAATACTTCTCGTGCCAGCTCCACTCGACGTTCAACAGCGACACTGGTGTCCTTTTGTCTATTTGATCCAACGGCGACTATAACCTTGTCAAAAAGGCGTGCTGCCCGCTCAACGAGGTCGGTATGCCCATTGGTTATCGGGTTAAAAGTGCCTGGATATACTGCCGTTCTCATGGTTTGTCCTTCGTTTTGCCGGCATTCTAGCGAATTGGACTATTGGTCTCAATCGGCCAGAATAAAGTCTGTTATGCGCTTTTCCAACCATCGGATTCTGCCACCATTAACAAATCCAACATGCCCACCCTTTGAAAGCAAATCAAAACGAACTGCTGGGGAAAGTTGGTCAGGCCTGGGCAGTGACGCAGGAGGAATCATAGGGTCGTCGCTGCTTTGTATTAACAATGTATTGGTATTAATTCTGTCAAGAAAACCTATCGAGCTGCATTGTTCGTAGTAGTCTTCCGCACCATTGAAACCGTGGAGGGGGGCTGTAACTTTTTCATCAAATTCCCAAACAGATTCAATTGTACTGATGTCACCCAACGCGCGTAGTTTATCGAGTTCATCTTCATTATCAGTTTCCCTAAACCGATTCATTTTTCCTGTAAATGCGGCGTGAAGTCGGCGAGTAAAATACTGACCATATATCTTCGAGAGCCCGGACAACAAAGCTCGCGAGCACAGTGACAGAGTAAATGGAGTCGATACCGCGATGGCTTTTTGCAGTGGTGAAGCAGCACCAGCTTCTCCCAGATATTTGAGTAGAACATTTGCACCAAGCGAATAGGCAACTGTCACCAGTGTCTTTTCCGGGTACTCTGAGTTCAGGGCATTGACAACCTCGAGCAAGTCATCCGATACACCGGAATGATAGGTTCTTGCCTTGCGGTTCGCCTCACCGCTGCAACCTCGTAAATTCATTGCCACATTGCTGATCTGCATGTGGTTCAGGTGGGATTGTAGCTCCAGTACATAGGATGACTCTGAGCAGCCACACAAGCCATGCACGATCAACACTATGTAACCGGACCCAGTCTGTTCAGTATCAGCAGACCAGTCCAGATCGATGAAGTCACCATCGGCAAGTTCTATTCGCTGCCTGCGATGATTAACTGATTTGCTGCCAGCGAATTTCCGCCATAGCGTTTGTGAATGTCCTTCCGGTAACCACCAGGCTGGCCTGAACGGTGTAGCTATCATATTCATTAGGTGCCAGATATCATTCTTTATAAGATGCGCTCAAATAGATAAGTCATCACTTGCCCCGCTTTCTTTTCTCTAAGAACTTCCCAGTTCGCAAGTACTATCTCGTCGGGCAGGGTTTTTCCAGATTCAATGTAGAGCTTAGCAGAGCTCGAGAACAGGTTATTTGATTCGAGCAACTCTATTGCAGGTGCAAGCGCTTCGCCTGAAAACGGAGGGTCGAGAAATACCAGATCATAGGCTCCCCTGGTTTGCGCACTTACCAGCCAGTTCAGGGCATCACTCTGATGAACTTTGCCGGCTGACATTTCAAGCATTTGTAAATTTGACTGAATAGTTCTACAGGCCATTGCATTGGTATCAACGAAATCTACCCAACTGGCGCCTCTCGAAATCGCCTCCATGCCGAGTATTCCGCTGCCAGCAAACAAATCCAGACAGGTCGCGCCGGGTATGTCCATTTGCAACCAGTTAAAAAGTGTCTCTCGCACGCGATCTCCAGTTGGTCGTAATTCTGGTAAATCTGGAAAGCTCACCTGCCTGCTGCGGTGGGTTCCCGCGATTATTCGGACTTTGTTTTTTGTACTCGTTGCCATAATGGTGGCAGATAATAAGCAATGCAGTTCAAGCCTGCCATGGGTAGTGATAGCATAGCGTGCCCGCGCTGGAGCGACTGGCTGCAGTTCTTCAATTAGTTCACTTCAATTTAGTATTGCACGATGTGTATTCTCAATGTTCGGTTTCAATAAAGACAAAAAGTCCAAACAAGATTCTGAAGCTCAGGAATTAAAAGATGCCGAAGTTAATGCAACTTCTGGTGAGTTGAATCAACCTGATCCCGAGTCCGGTGGAGGGTTTTTTAGTCGCCTCAAACAAGGACTGAGCCGGACCAGAGGGCGTTTTACGGATGGGCTGCAGTCATTGGTGTTGGGCGAGAAAGCCATAGACGCCGAACTTTTAGAGGATATTGAGACCCAGCTTCTTTCCGCCGATGTCGGCCTGGAAGCGACAGATCAAATCATTGAGAACCTTCGACAGAAGGTAAATCGCAAGCAGCTGGCCGATGGCAATGCCTTAATGGCCGCCCTTAAAGACGAGCTACAGGGCGTGTTATCACCCTGTTCTCACCCTCTGATTATTGACACCAGTGTAAAGCCATACGTGATACTCATCGTTGGCGTGAATGGTGTCGGCAAAACCACCACCATTGGCAAGCTTACAAAAAGATTTCAGGGGGAAGGCCATTCGGTAATGCTCGCAGCAGGGGATACTTTTCGTGCAGCAGCAGTCGAACAACTCAAAGTATGGGGTGAAAGAAACCAGGTACCTGTAATAGCGCAGGAGACCGGCTCCGATAGCGCATCAGTTATTTTCGATGCATTACAGGCAGCTAAAGCCAGAAATGCTGACATTTTGATCGCCGATTCCGCCGGGCGTTTACACACCAAAGACAATCTCATGAATGAGTTGGAGAAAATTGTTCGGGTGCTTAAGAAGCAGGACGAGAATCTACCCCACGAGGTCATGTTGGTGCTGGACGCTACCACAGGCCAGAATGCCCTGAGCCAGGCCGAGAGCTTTCAAGCTGCTTCACAAGTCACTGGCATCTCTCTAACCAAGCTTGATGGCACTGCAAAGGGAGGTGTTGTGTTCGCACTTGCCAAGAAATTTGCATTGCCAATTCGCTTTATAGGTGTCGGTGAACAGGTAGATGATTTGCGCCCCTTCGATGCCCAACAATTTGTTGATGCGTTGTTCGCAAATGAATCCTCTGAACACTAAAAGCTCCCATTCACATGATTAAGTTTGACGATGTCAGCAAACAATATGCTGGCGGGCAGGCTGCGCTCAGTCGGGTAAGCTTTGAGGTTGCCAAAGGGGAGATGGTTTTTCTCACCGGGCATTCCGGTGCCGGAAAGAGCACATTGCTAAAACTGATTTTGGCAATGGAGAAGTGTAGTTCCGGACAGTTGATTGTTAACGGGATAAACCTCAATCGGCTAGCAAAGAAGAAAGTCCCTTTTCATCGCCGCCGCATAGGTGCTGTTTTTCAGGATCATCAATTGCTATTCGATCGATCTGTAGCAGATAACGTTGCTCTGCCATTACAAATCGAAGGTTTTCAGTTGCAAGATATCCAACGCCGGGTACGTGCTGCTCTGGATAAGGTTGGTCTGCTAAGCAAAGAACGACTAATGCCAGAGCAATTGTCAGGTGGAGAACAACAGCGGGTAGGCATAGCACGAGCCGTGGTAAATCGCCCTGCCATAATCCTGGCTGACGAACCTACCGGAAACCTGGATCCAGAATTATCGGCTGAAGTCATGAAGGTATTCGAGCAATTTAAGAGTATTGGCGTTAGCCTTTTGGTTGCCAGCCATGATCTGAGTCTGATCAATTCGCTGCAGCATCGCATTCTCACCTTACAAGGTGGTCGTTTGATACAGGACCGAATACCTTGAGTGCGCGAGCAGGGACCAGACAGCAAAGCAGCAGTGCGAAGCTGCTTGCCACACACAAGCTGGTTGCCCGAGACAGCCTAAGCAGGCTAGTGCGTAACCTGGGTGCAACATTGATCAGTTCGCTGGTTATTGCGATTGCATTGTTACTGCCTGCTCTGCTGTTTTTGTTTCAGCTCAACATTAATACTGTCCTGGATGAACTGGACAAGGGCGCGGACATTTCCGTGTACTTGCAGCCCAATCTCTCAGAATCGGAAATAAACAAATTAAGTGAAGACTTACTTACGTGGGATTACACAGAATCCCTGAGGCTAATTTCCAGCACTCAAGCGCTGGAAGACTTCTCAGATGCGGCAGGACTCGCCGATTTACTCGCAGCTTTAGAAGAAAATCCCCTACCCGCCAGTTTCATTCTTACTCCTGCATCCGCGCAAATATCGGACCTCGAGGCTCTGGAATCTGCACTTCTCGAACTACCGGAAGTATTGACGGTAGACGTGGACAGGGCCTGGCTGGAGCGGCTTGCGGCGATTTCTGGCCTGTTGGCTCTCGTGGGCAGAATATTGTTGGTATTTGTCCTTATTGGTCTGTTCACAATTATTGGCAACACTATAAGACTCGCTATCGAAAGCCGCAGGGAGGAAATTCAGGTCCAGAAGCTGATAGGGGCCACAGACGCGTATATCGCTCGACCATTTCTTTATACCGGCACGTTACTAGGAACCGCTGGAGGCTTCATGGCCAGCCTGGGCTTGCTCCTTCTGTGGGCTGTGATTAGTAACAGCTTTGGACAACTGGCCAGTTTGTATAACAATGGCATCGTATTAGCCCAATTACCCCTGTGGTCGTTCTTCATATTGATTTTGCTTGGAATGGGGATTGGATGGATAGCAGCTTTTGTATCAAGTTATAGAAATTTAGCGACAATTGAGCCTTGATTCGCCGCTGTTAGCGCTTTTTAGAGAATTTCTGATTTTTCTCAGCGAACCCTTGAATTTCATCTACACTGACCCTACTTATTAGAATCGACCAGACGAAATACCGTGGTCTTCCAGAGCCCTGACCGTAGCACTGAATCAGGCTGTGACATTGATGGTTAGTGACCCTGTTAGATTTGCTACATAGTGTAGGAGAACTTTTTTTGCTAAAATGCGGTCTAGTTCTTTAGCACATTGCTTAAGATCTTAAGTATTCAGCTTTAGGCAATTTATTCAGCTTTAGGCAATTTTGAGAATCACCCAAATGACAACAGGTAAGAGCTTACAAGTTATCGATCCGACTACTCCGGGTCGCGATTTAACTGCTTACATGGCTTCCGTGAATAGCATCGCGGTGTTAACGCCTGAGCAGGAACTTGAGCTGGCTCAGCAGTATTACTACGAAGACGATGTAGATGCTGCTCGCCAGTTGGTTATGGCTCACCTGCGATTTGTGGTGCACATGGCTAAAACCTATTCCGGTTATGGTCTGCCCCTCGCTGACCTGATTCAGGAAGGCAATGTGGGGCTGATGAAAGCTGTCAAACGCTTCAATCCTGAAGTGGGTGTACGTCTCGTATCCTTTGCCGTGCATTGGATCAAAGCTGAGATGCACGAGTACATTCTGCGTAACTGGCGCATCGTTAAAGTTGCGACCACCAAAGCGCAGCGAAAATTATTCTTTAACCTGCGTAGCTCCAAGAAAAAGCTGGGCTGGTTAAATAACGAAGAAACTGAAGCTGTAGCACAAGACCTTGGCGTCGATCCTAAAGTGGTTCGCCAGATGGAAGGTCGCATGAGTGCTTACGACACCTCTTTCGACGCCGAGCCTGATAGTGATGACGATAATGTCTATCGGGCTCCGGCTTATTATCTCGAAGATCAAAGCTCCGACGTGGCAATCAATCTTGAAGATGCTGAGTGGGAGGAAGTCACCAACAATAGCCTGCATCTGGCGCTTGGTGAACTTGATGAGCGTAGCCAGGATATTCTGCGCGCCCGTTGGTTGAGTGATGAGAAATCAACACTACATGATTTGGCGGACAAATATGGCGTCTCCGCTGAACGCATAAGACAGCTCGAGAAGAACGCCATGAACAAGATCAAGGCAAGGATGGAAGCCTGATCTTTCCCTGAGTCTAATTTCAATGTTTAATCTTTAAGCCGCGATTTATCGCGGCTTTTTTATGTCTGGCAAGCTAGAGACAATCTAACTTGCATTCGACGAATGCTTGCCTCCACAATGCTCTCGCTATGACAAACCTGTTTCTATCTCTTGCTGCTATTAGCGGTTTTCTTGCTGTCTCCATTGGCGCATTCGGTGCTCATGGCCTGGAATCTGTTCTTAGTACTGATTCAATGCGCACTTATCAAACTGGAGTGCAGTATCACTTCTACCATACGCTGGCATTGTTTGGTGTCGGACTTCTGGCGATGCAAATCGAGCCAGGTCGTTTATTAAGCATTGCTGGCTGGGCGTTTGTAGTTGGTATATTGCTGTTCTCGGGTAGCCTTTATATCTTGAGCATCAGCGGTATACGTTGGCTCGGCGCAATCACTCCTCTCGGGGGATTGGCATTTCTGGTTGGCTGGGGTTGCTTATTCTGGTTGGCTATTACCAGTCGGCCAGGGGTTTAGGGGCAGCTCGTGGAGTTATCCGTGAATGGCGCCACCCATACATTAAATTCTGGCAACACATTGAGCGCACTGCTGACTGAACTCGGTGTTACCGAGGGACGCTTTGCTGTCGAAGTGAATGGAGAAATTGTTCCTAAAAGTCAGCACGCCGGGTTTCAACTTCAAAACAATGACAATGTAGAAATCGTAAGAGCCATTGGCGGCGGATAGTAGCCATTGGCTCGTTTTCACATCATCTGGTAACTAACAGCACATTATGACAACAGAACAAGATACAGCTCTCTCTATCGCTGGCACTGAATATCAATCACGACTCATTATTGGTAGCGGAAAATACTCATCATTTGCAGAGAATTTAGATGCCTTAAATGCCAGCGGGGCAGAAATGATAACGGTGGCTATTCGCCGGGTAAATCTTGGCCAAAATCAGGATGAGCCCAATCTTCTGGATGTGATCTCTCCTGAAAAATTCACGATCCTTCCGAATACTGCTGGTTGTTATAACGCAGAAGAAGCCGTCCGCACCTGTCGACTCGCAAGAGAACTTCTGGACGGCCATAAGCTGGTCAAACTGGAAGTCCTGGGCGATCAGAAAACCCTTTATCCCAATGTGACGGAAACTTTGGTTGCGGCGGAGGAACTGGTTGCGGACGGATTCGATGTCATGGTGTATACCAGTGATGATCCATTGGTAGCCCAAAGGCTCGAAGAAATTGGCTGTGTCGCGGTAATGCCCCTGGGCGCACCTATTGGATCTGGTCTCGGCATTCGGAACCCCTATAACATTCGCATGATTCTTGAAAACGCCAAAGTACCGATTATTGTCGACGCCGGTGTCGGCACCGCTTCAGATGCCAGTATTGCCATGGAACTTGGTTGCGAAGGGGTGTTGATGAATACCGCGATCGCTGAAGCCAGAAATCCGGTATTGATGGCGTCTGCCATGAAGAAAGCCGTGGAATCAGGAAGGGAAGCTTTCCTGGCTGGTAGGATGCCAAGACGTCTTTATGCCAGTGCATCCTCACCGCTAGAAGGCACTATTGACTAGATTGCTCAGAAGACCACCGCCGCAAATTCAATTCAGTACTCAAGCCAGCTAGAGCAACCATGTCCGACTCTGATTCCAAGAAGCGACCGATCCGTAGCTTTGTTATTCGCTCTGGCCGAGTTACTGAATCCCAGCGAAAAGCGATTGCAGAGCACTGGGATGACTATGTATTAGAATTTCAGCCTCAGCTACTGGAATTGGACGATGTCTTCCCCAGCCCAGCTCCACTGACTGTAGAAATAGGATTTGGCATGGGTGATTCATTGGTGGAAATGGCTGCCGCCAGCCCACACGAGAATTTCCTGGGCATCGAAGTGCACCGACCAGGAGTGGGCAAACTGCTTCACGGTGTTAACTCGAAAGGACTGACCAACCTCAGAGTCATTTGCCACGATGCGACGGAAGTGATTGAACACTGTTTCCAGGACAATTCAATCGACAGAATTCTTATCTTTTTTCCTGACCCCTGGCACAAGAAGCGGCATCACAAGAGGCGTATCGTGCAGCCAGATTTCACCAGGCTTCTGGCTAACCGTCTGCACTCGGGTGGCAGCTTGCATCTGGCAACAGATTGGCAGGAATACGCCGAACATATGCTTGCAGTTTTGGAGGCTGAGCCAGGCCTTGAAAATGCCAATGGCCCCGGTAACTACTGGCAGGCTCCAGAGCGCCCGGAAACGAAGTTTGAAAGACGTGGTGAACGCCTGGGACACGGAGTTTGGGATTTGCTCTATCAAAAACCGGAGCAATAGTCAGAGAGATACTAGAACCAGAAACGGTGCTCGTGTTGTTTTAGCCAGTCTACGTAGTGCTCATAATTCGGGCAAATTGACTGTACCAATTCCCAATACCGTTTTGAGTGATCCATATGGATTAAATGGCACACTTCGTGGGTGATCATGTAATCAATGATGCTGTAAGGCGCCAGCATAATGAGCCAATTGTATTGAATTACTCCCTGGGACGTGCAATGACCCCATTTCGACTTGGTCTTTCGTAATTTGATCTCTGTTATCTTGTTGTAGACCCCCAGATGACGGGCCAAACCATAGGCCCGTGGGACTATGTATTCACTCGCTTTATCAATGAGGTAATCTTCGACCAGGACCCGGGCTTTCGCAGGTGTCAGTTTATGCCCCTGAATAATGAATTGATCTCCACGGATCAGCACGCGCTCCTTCCGGCCTTCTCTGAACACAATGGTCAGCTCTCTGGCTCTGTAGAAGATTTTAGCACCCCGCTCGATGCGCAAAATTTCTCTTTCGCGCTGGGCCTCTTCCAGCAAGCGTTCTTCAATCCATTGCTGGTTTTCACTGATGAATTCATTAACTTCGGCACGGGAAGCCTGATTAGGGCAGCGCACAATTACCTTACGATGCTTCACATACAGGGTCAGGGTTTTGCGCCGACTCCGCTCTACTTCACATTGATAGGGAAGAACATGTTGACGCTCGATACCGCCAATATTGAGAGGGACTACTTTGGACCTGGATTTGCTCATTGCAATCTTGTTTATGAAGTCGGTTTTCTTGCGATTAAACTGGCTATAGCGCGCTGGGGGTCGCTGCGCTCCCCTTCAAAATAGTGCAGCAATTCCCAGTCTGAAAAATACTCTCTTAGTTCCCCGGTTTCTAACAAAAAATCCGGATTACTGGGTCTGCCAAACTTCCTCTGTGCTGTTGTAAATGTCTCATAGAACAACAACCCGCCTGCCTTTATCGCCCGGCCAATGTGTTTCATTAATGGTCGATGCAGATAGTTAAACACCAGTATGGCGTCGAAGTGCTTGTTTTCCAGCGGATTCGAATCTTTCTTCTCCAGATCAACAAGCCAGGTAGATCCAGCAACATCCAACTCCCGCAATCTACTCTCAATATTCTTAAGTGAAGACTCATTGTGATCGGCGAATGTGACGATAATATTGTGTCTCGCTAAAAACAATCCATTGCGACCACCACCGCAGGCAAGATCTAACACACCAAATTCCTTTTCCAACTCACCCAGAAGGGTCAAATTGTCGGCCACCAATGCCGATGCGGTGACGTTTAAATGTGACATGGATCGTCGGATAATAGCCTTGCGGGCGTGACTCACTACAATGCGTAAAATAAGTGAATCAATTGTCCGGTACAACATCTAGAGAAAGTATTTTTATAGTCAGCTAGCTAGCCTGTTCTGTCTATTCAATAACACTATGAGTGCGCAAGAATTGAGTAACGATCAACGAAGAGACAATCTATTCGCGAGTGACCATCCCCCCACGGATTTTGTTTTCGACGAAAAAGTCGCGGCGGTTTTCGAAGACATGATAAATCGCTCGGTACCGGGCTACCGCACAATTCTGTCTATGATTGGTGTCCTCGCTAAAAAGCACTACCAGGAAGGCACGAAGATCTATGATCTGGGGTGTAGCCTGGGCGGTGCCAGCCTGGCCATGGCTGCTGAACTGGGCTCAGACTCTTTGGAGATCGTGGCAGTCGATAACTCAGAAGCCATGATCAGCAAGTTTTCAGAGAAGCTATCGTCAAGCGCGATCAACTCTGTCAGTTGTCATTGCGACGACATTCTGGAGATGGCAATCGACAATGCTTCTGTTGTGGTAATGAACTTTACTTTGCAGTTCATAGAGCCAGACAACCGCCAGGCGTTGATGAAGAAAATCTATCGAGGACTTCGGCCCGGCGGCATACTGGTAGTTTCGGAGAAAATCCTGCTACCTGATGCTGAACTCAATGATTTGATGATCGAGCTCTACCATGAATTCAAGGAAAGTCAGGGCTATAGCAAGTTGGAGATAAGTCAGAAGCGTACAGCCCTTGAAAACGTTCTAATTCCGGAAACTTTGGAAGAACATAGATCTCGTCTTAAGGAGGAAGGATTCCGGGCCTTTGATGCATGGTTTCAATGTTTTAACTTCGCGTCGATGGTTGCATTTAAATAGGCGTACCCTGAATTGAAATTTAGCCATTTGAAACAAACCATCCTTGGTACCGAAATTCAGCCACTGGAACGGTTTCTCTCCGACGAGTTTCTCGATGGTATTCGATACGGTGATCACTATCGCTGGCGGAGGCTAATTAGCGAATTTCCTCAACTTGATGCCAGTGAATTCCAGATTAGCGATACCATTAGAATTGGGTCCTCCCGGGATGGCGAACAAGATCGTCGAGAACTACTCGAAAGCAAACTCAGGGAGTTTATACCCTGGCGAAAAGGCCCTTTTGAACTCTTTGGCATTCAAATAGACAGTGAATGGCGTTCACAGCTGAAATGGCAACGGCTGCAGGACCGTATTTCACCACTAGCTGGGCGTCGTGTACTGGATGTAGGCAGCGGTAATGGCTATTCCAGTTTCCGTATGTATGGTGACGGTGCCGATCTGGTAATAGGCCTGGAGCCACACATTCCCTACTACGGGCAATTCTGGGCTGTTAAGCACTATGTCCCCGATATCCCCGTATATGTACTTCCTATTACTATGGAGCAGATGCCCGAGGGGTTAGAAGGCTTTGATACTGTCTTTTCCATGGGCGTTCTCTACCATCGCCGTTCCCCATTAGACCATCTGTTACAGTTATTTGGTCAGCTCAGACCTGGTGGAGAACTGATCCTGGAAACCATCTATGTTGCAGGACCTCAAGGCTACTCCCTGGTGCCCAGAGACCGCTACTCACGGATGAATAATGTGTGGTTTATCCCAAGCATTGAAACGATACTGCAATGGCTGGATAAAACCGGTTTCTGTAATGCTCGTGTAATTGACCATTCCCTTACTACCCACGATGAACAACGACAAACTGAGTGGATGCCATTTGATTCGTTGCAGGGTGCCCTCCAGGCAGAAGATCCCAGCCTAACAATTGAGGGCTATCCGGCACCTGAAAGAGTCATTGTTGTCTGTAACAAACCAAAGTCTTAAGTTCAAAAGGGGTCAAGCCTCCTTTAATTTCATTTTCCCAATTTGCATATTTTACTCTTCACGTGAATTGGATATTTGCAATTGCAGTGACACAGTAAAGAATTCATATTTCCACTAAGTAAATACCCAAAAATAGTGTTGCTCGGTTGGAATTCTGTTGACGGTTCAGGGCAAATTCGATAACTATAAGCATGACCTCTATAGGGTCAGCTCTAACTTTATCCATCTCTTTAAATCAACAACAAACACCGAGATAAATCATGGCCAGACCTCTCCGAATCGAATATCCGGACGCCGTTTATCACGTTTCAAATTACGGTTTAGATAAGCAGCGCGTCTTTCCATCGGCTAAGTATTTTGATGCCTTTATTGACGGCCTTGCCGAAACCTGTGCTCGCCTTAATGTGGAAGTACACGCGTTTTGTTTGCTTAGAGATCAGTACCATCTGGTTATTAAAACTCCGGAAGGAAATCTCAGTCGTTTTATGCGGCAGGTGGATGGGCTTTATACGCAGAACTACCAGCGTCTAAAAGGGTCAGATGGTTCTCTCTTTCGCGGACGTTACAAAGCAGTTCTGGTGCAGGCCGAAGAATATCTTCTGCCACTCTCACGCTATCTGCACAGTAAGGTCAAAGCCAGCGAAAGAAACACCTATAAATACAGTAGCTACAGCTTATTTACCAGGAAAGCGAAGCCGCCTGTGTGGTTTAACCGCGATGAGACACTTAAGCAGCTGCGTGTTGCTGCAGCTAAGCGGCCACTAGCCTATAAGAAGTATGTAGCTGAAGGTATTGATGATGAGATGGCTCATTTCTATGGAAAGAAAAACCTTTCCTCCATTATGGGTGATCCAAAGTTTCGTAAGGCAGCTCAACGTAAACGCTCAGCAACGTCTGCCCGAGGAGTTTCAAAAGGTGCTAACGCGAAATGGCGACCTTCTTGTAAACAGATTATTTCGACTGTCGCCAAGCAATTTAAGGTAAGTGAAGCAAGCATCTACAAAGCTGCTCGAGGTCCTGGCTCAAAGAACGTACCACGCTGGGTGGCCATGTACCTGTGCCAGGAACTATCTGCAGTGACTCTGCAGGCGATAGCAAAGCTATTTAAATTGAAACGCTATGGAACAGTTTCAACTACAGTGGGCAAACTCAAGAAAGAGTTTGACGATGATCCGAAGTTATTAGCTGCCACCGAGCGATTAGCCAAACGTTTGAGTAAAGGAAAGTAATATTCTTTCGGGAACAAAAAAGCCGGCTTTAAGCCGGCTTTTTTATTGATTAGAAGCATTGCAGTAATTAGTAATTACTTGATCTTGGCTTCCTTATAAATCACGTGCTTGCGAACAACCGGATCAAATTTCTTGATTTCCATCTTGTCCGGCATAGTGCGCTTGTTTTTGTCTGTGGTGTAGTAGTGGCCAGTGCCTGCACTCGAAACCAGCTTGATCTTATCTCTCATGATTCAATAACCCTGCTTCGCTTAGACCTGAAAGCCTTTATTGCGCACGTCAGTAAGTACACTGTCGATACCCAATTTATCAATGATGCGCATTCCTTTCGCTGATACTTTCAGTTTCACGAAGCGCTTCTCGGACTCTACCCAGAAACGGTGAGTATGCAGATTCGGTGAGAATCGGCGTCTGGTTTTATTGTGTGCGTGTGACACATTGTTTCCTGTAACCGGCTTCTTGCCCGTTACCATGCAAACCCTGGACATCTGACTGCCTCGTCGCAAATAAGCTAAAAAATTGGTTGTTTGCCACCCTGACCCGCGTGGTAATTTTGGGGGGCAAAAAAGAGCTGCGTTTTATACCAAAACACCCCCTCAATGGCAAGAAATAAGCCATTTTTCTCTGAGTTTGAAGGTGTAAGAAACCCGGTACGAAAGCGGCAAGGAATTATCAGTATTCCCCCAGGGTTCAAAATTAATATAAGAAGGAAACGCTGGAAATCCGTGATAAATCCCTACATCAAGCCTCGTTCAGCCAATGAAACCACTGACCCTGCACCAATAACCAGATGGTCCAGCACCCGGATATCCACGGTGGCCAATGCCTGCTTCAAGCGAGAAGTGATGGCCTGGTCTGACTGGCTGGGCTCGGCGATTCCAGAAGGGTGATTGTGAGCGAATATCACGGCTGCCGCATTGTGATACAAGCAGCGCTTCACTACTTCCCTGGGATAAACCGCCGCACCATCAATTGTGCCTCTAAATAGCTCTTCAATTTTGACAACATGATGCTGATTATTAAGAAATACACAGCTAAATACTTCATGCTCAAAATGCTGGTACTTTGCCAACAAATAGCGGCGAGTCGCAGCAGAACTATTCAATACATCAGTCTTCCTCGCTACCCCGAGCATTTGCCTCTGAGCCAGTTCTTGCGCCGCTTCCAGGCTTGCCACCTTGGCTGCACCAAGCCCTGGTTCTGCACACAGTATGGCTCTATCCTGCTTTAATACCTCGCCGAGACCACCGTATTTGACCAGCAGGTCCCGGGCAATCTCCAGTGCCGACTTTCCTCTTATGCCTGTGTGGATAAATATTGCGAGAAGCTCAGCATCACTGAGCCTCCCGGCTCCCCCAGCCAGTAGCTTCTCCCGGGGTTGCTCAGTTTTAGGCCAGGTGGCCAGACTCATACTCTCTCCAAAGGCTAAAGGGCACGGGATCCTGTTTCAAAAGAGCTTAGTTCAGCTCTTTTGAACTGACGAATTTTCACGAAATTGCGTCAATTGAAGTGAGCTGCTAGGCTAGCTCTCCTATTCTTCGGCGACCCGAAACGCCCCAGACACTAGGGTTCCCATGTTAAGCCTCACTAACAAACGAATTTTACTCGGCATTACCGGCGGCATTGCTGCCTATAAATGTGCCGAACTCACCCGGCTCCTTATCAAGGCTGGCGCTGACGTACGTGTGGTAATGACCAGATCTGCCACCGAGTTCATCACTCCCCTCACCATGCAGGCACTGTCAGGAAATCGAGTGCATCTGGATTTGCTCGATATAGAGGCTGAAGCTGCTATGGGTCATATTGAATTAGCTCGCTGGGCAGACCTGGTATTAGTGGCACCTGCAACCGCCGACTTTATTTCGAGAATTACCCAGGGAAAAGCTGATGATTTACTCAGCACCTTGCTGCTTGCTACCAGCTCCAGGGTCGCTATTGCACCTGCCATGAATCAAGCCATGTGGGCTGATCCTGCAACTCAAACCAATCTGGAGATTCTGCGAAGTCGACAGTATTTGATCTGGGGACCCGCCAGTGGTGATCAGGCATGCGGCGACGTGGGTCCTGGCCGCATGCTTGAAGCCGAAGAGCTGGCAGCTAATTGTGCTGAGATGTGGCAAAGCGGATCACTGGCTGGCCAGAAAATAGTAATAACCGGCGGGCCAACAAGGGAAGCCATCGATCCGGTGCGATTTATCTCTAATCACAGCTCGGGAAAAATGGCTTACTCACTGGCTGGTGAAGCAGCCGCCGCTGGAGCCGAGGTCCTTCTGGTGAGCGGTCCGGTTGAACTTGCAACACCCGATGGGGTAGCACGCATTAACGTGGATTCTGCTCAACAGATGCTTGAGGCAGTCCTGGAGCATATTGTTAACGCGGATGTATTTATTGGTGTTGCGGCAGTAGCAGACTACAGAGCAGCCACAATTGCTCAGGAGAAGATAAAGAAGAATGATAGCGAGATGCTGCTGACACTGGTAAAGAACCCAGACATCATTAGCGAAGTTGCAACACTACCGAATAAGCCGTTGGTGGTTGGATTTGCAGCTGAAACCGAAAACATTGTCACTAATGGAAAAGAAAAGCTCGCCAGAAAAAATCTAGACCTGTTATTCGCCAATCACGCCACTCAAACTTTTGGCAGTGACTCTGTCGCTGTAACCGCCATTACAGCAGAATCCTGCGAAGAGATTCCAGAGGCCAGGAAGGAAGTCGTTGCCAGGAACATGCTGCTTAGAATTAGTGAGCTTTTGAACAGCAAGAAGAAAGGGCATGCCGCCTGAAGAGCAATCTATGCCCTCACTTAATGACAAATCAATTAGTAGTGCAGAGGCTCAAATTGTCCCGGAAACCTCTGGAGAGTACTTACCGGAAAGTATCTTTCGCGCCTATGACATCCGGGGAATTGTTAATGAACAAATAAGTGCAGAGGGTATTCGCCTTATTGGGCAGGCCGTTGGCAGTGAAGCATTAGCACAGGGAATAAATGTCCTGTTACTTGCCTATGATGGAAGGCTTTCCAGCCCCGAGCTTTCTGAAGCACTTAAGACAGGAATTAGTAGTAGTGGTTGTAATGTCATAGTACTTGGTCTGGTACCTACTCCACTTTTGTATTTCGCAACCCATACTACAGAATACTGCTCTGGCGTGATGCTCACCGCCAGTCATAATCCAGCGAATTACAACGGACTGAAGATTGTGTTTAACAAGACGTGTCTCGCTGATAACCAAATAGCGAGTATCAGACAGCGGATCCTTAATGATGAGCTGGTGGATGGCGCTGGCACTGTGAGCTCACTGGATGTAAGTGCTCTATATATAGAAACGGTCTGCAAGAAAATCCAGCTAGCCAGACCCCTACGCATAGTCATTGACTGTGGCAACGCTGTGCCAGCTGTAATCGCTCCGAAACTGTTTGAAGCACTAGGTTGCGAAGTAAAGAGTCTTTACTGCGAGTTGGACGGACGTTTTCCAAATCATCACCCGGACCCCACCATTACAGATAATCTGGAAGCTCTAGCGAATACAGTTAAGGCCGAAGCTGCTGACCTGGGTATAGCATTCGACGGCGACGGCGACCGATTGGGTATTGTCACCAATATGGGAAATGCGATCGAAGCTGACAGGCTGTTGATGCTACTGGTGCAATCCATCGCTGATCGATATCAAGGCGAATCGGTTGTTTTCGACGTAAAGTGCAGCGCAAAGTTGCCTCAACTCATTTCGGATTCCGGCATGAAAGCTGTCATGCATCGAAGTGGCCATTCATTTATGAAGCAAAAGATGAATGAAACGAATGCACCAATCGGCGGCGAATTTGCTGCTCACATATTTATAAAGGATCGTTGGTTTGGCTTTGACGACGGAATTTATACGGCAGCAAGAGTGTTGGAAATTTTGTCATTAAGCGACCACAGCTGTGAAAAATTATTCGCCAGTTTTGCACCCACCATCAGCACGCCAGAAATTAAAGTTGCAATAGAGGAAGAAAAGAAGTTCGGCGTAATGGATCGTATTTTAGAGCTAGCAGACTTTCCTGATGCAAAAATTCTCACCTTTGATGGTTTAAGGGTGGAGTTTGCGGATGGATGGGGATTAGTTAGGGCGTCCAATACCAGCCCCGCACTGCTAATGCGTTTCGAAGCTGACTCCAAGCAGAGCCTGGCCCAGATACAGTCACGATTTAAAGCTTTGATACAGGCCGCAGATAACAGCTTAGTGTTAAATCTATAGCAAAATAAAATCAAACTACTGCCATGTCTCTTACCATAAATAGCGCCAAGAACATCGCTAAGGTTTTAACCGAGGCGCTGCCTTACATACAAAAGTTTACTGGCCGAACAGTGGTTGTTAAGTATGGTGGCAACGCCATGGTTGACGATGCGTTAAAGCAAAGCTTCGCCCGGGATATAGTACTGATGAAGTTGGTCGGCATTAACCCCATAGTGGTACACGGTGGCGGCCCTCAAATCGGAGACGTACTCGAAAAGCTCAACATTGAATCGAACTTTGTTGACGGATTAAGAGTGACGGACAGCCAGACCATGGATGTAGTCGAGATGGTGCTGGGTGGTTTGGTGAACAAGGAAATCGTCAACCTACTAAACCGGAATCAGGGCAATGCGATCGGTATTTCGGGTAAAGATGGCAATCTGATTCGCGCTAAGAAACTCCGTTTGCGTCGAAAAGGTGCTAACGCCAACGCCGATATAGTAGATATTGGGCAGGTTGGAGAAGTTGAGAGTATCAACACCAATGTACTCGAAGTCATGAAAGATAGTGACTTCATTCCGGTAATTGCCCCTATAGGAACTGGCGATGATGGGGCCAGCTACAATATCAATGCCGACTCAGTGGCCGGCGAGATAGCGCGCGTTCTGGGGGCAGAGAAGCTAATCCTGCTAACGAATGTTGCAGGCGTCCAGGACAAGAAAGGTAATGTACTCACCGGGCTTAGCGTAAGACAAGTTGCCAAGTTAATTGCCGATAAGACCTTACAAGGGGGCATGTTACCCAAGGTGGAGTGCGCACTTAACGCCGTAAAAGGCGGGGTACAAAGTGCTCACATAATCGATGGAAGAGTCGAACATGCAGTTCTTCTGGAGATCTTCACCGATGAAGGTGTAGGCACATTAATCACCAAAGAGGGCTTAGCCGCCAAGCGGCCTCGAAAGCCCCGTGCAAAGAAAAAGTCTTAGAAGAGCGAGAGGCGCTGGAATCCAATCATGGAGAATCCTGGCAACAGCAACAAACTGTCCAGAAAGGAGCAAATCCTGCAGGCCCTGGCGAGGATGCTGGAAACTGCTCCTGGTGAGCGCATCACGACTGCTGCGCTCGCTAAGGAAGTGGGTGTATCAGAAGCTGCTCTTTATAGACACTTTCCCAGCAAAGCACGCATGTTCGAGGGGCTGATTAAGTTCATCGAGGACACACTCTTTCAAAGAATCAGTCGCATTCTCAAAGAAGAGAGCAGTGCCGAACAACGCTGCCAGAAAATACTGACACTCCTGCTAACTTTTTCGGACAAGAACCCAGGAATGACTAGATTACTTACTGGTGATGCACTGGCTGGAGAAACTGAGCGTTTAAGAGAGCGTATTGCGCAGTTCTTTGATAGATATGAAGCGCAGTTGAAGCAAGTGCTGCGTGAAGCCCAGATCCGGGAAAACATGAAGCCAACAATTTCTGCTGCCGCCCTGGCAAACCTATTGTTAGCAAGCTGCGAAGGCCGACTGATTCAATTCGTTCGTAGCGAATTTAAGGAATCCCCTTTGGAACACTGGGATATTCAGTGGGAATTTCTGAGAAAAAACCTGCTGGCTCCTTTTTCAACACCAGCTGCTGCCAACATCAGTTAAACGCCGTACTCTTCCCTGTACTTTTCGACTGCAGGCAGATTCGCCTGCAACGATGGGTCGTCTGCTACCTGTAAGTAGTCAATGATGTTCTGCAGAGTGATTATGCTTACCACATTTACATCGTAAGTACTTTCGATTTCCTGGATAGCGGAAGTAGACCCGGTGCCGCGTTCCTGGCGATCCATCGCAACTGTAATTCCAGCTAGTTCGGCGTTATTGCTGCGAATTATGTCGACAGCTTCCCTGATGGCCGTGCCTGCTGTGATTACATCGTCGATGATCATCACTTTGCCAGACAATTCAGCACCGACAATTGAACCGCCTTCTCCATGGTCTTTCGCTTCCTTACGGTTGAAGCAATAAGGTTTTTCCATTTGATGCTCAGCATCAAGGCTTAATACGGTTACCGCAGCCAGAGGTATGCCTTTGTATGCTGGACCAAACAGAACATCAAATTCAATCTCGGAGTCCGCAATCGCGGCAGCATAACTCTTGGCAAGAAAGCCTAGCTTCTTTCCTGTATTGAAAAGACCGGCATTGAAAAAATATGGGCTTACCCGACCCGATTTAAGCGTGAACTCACCAAAACGAAGAATGTTGTTAGCGATAACAAACTCTAAAAATGACTTTTGAAAACTCTGCACGAATCTTTTCCTGTGTTTCTAGTCAGTCTGGATATTAAAAGTTAGTCCTGCCCCGTTAAGACAAGCTAGCTTTCTGATGCTCGAGGAGTTGTGTAATTCCATGCTCTGCAAGTTCAACCATTTCATTTAGTTGCTGTCGTGAGAAGTCTCCATCTTCACCGGTGCCCTGCACTTCAATAAACCCGCCTTTAGCGGTCATGACGACGTTCATATCGGTTTCTGCACTGGAATCTTCGGCATAGTCCAGATCGAGTACAGCCTCGCCCTGGTAAACGCCGACTGAGATAGAAGCTACCATCTGTTTCAGTGGATCATCCAGAATCATTTTGTTCTCTTGCATGTGGCGCAGTGCATCTACCAGAGCGACGCAACCACCGGTAATCGATGCTGTACGCGTACCACCATCAGCCTGAATCACATCACAGTCAATTTTTATTGTGTGTTCTCCCAGGAGCTTTAGGTCGACAGCTGCCCGCAATGAGCGCCCAATCAGTCTCTGGATTTCCTGTGTTCTTCCGGACTGTTTACCACGAGCAGCTTCGCGATCCATCCGGCTGCCGGTAGAACGCGGTAACATGCCGTATTCGGCTGTTACCCATCCCTGTCCGCTACCTTTAAGAAACCTTGGAACTGAGTCTTCCACACTTGCCGTGCAAAGTACCCTGGTGTCTCCAAATTCCACCAGTACTGAGCCTTCAGCATGTTTCGTGTAGTTTCGGGTAATGGTAACGGTACGCAGCTCATCCGCTGCGCGTTTACTTGGTCGATTGCTCATGGAGAAAACTTCATAGGTAAGTAGCTAAATAGGAGGCGGAATTATGCGGGAATTGGCCTCGTTGTGCGAGCACACACAATCTTTCCATCATAAAGAGGGATTACCACTACCTGCCTTTAAGCAGATGATGGGATAGAATAGCCACTTTTTTTCGAGCAATTGCCATGACTGCAAGCATGACTGCCTTCACCAGGCAGCAAACAGAACAGGAGTGGGGTTCCCTGGTATGGGAGATCCGTTCTGTAAATCACCGCTATCTGGAGACCAGCGTACGTCTGCCAGACACCTTTCGTGGCCTGGAAAACAGGATTCGGGAAGCGGTACGTAAACGGCTTTCCCGCGGAAAGGTCGAATGTCAGTTACGCTATCAGGCTGCTGAAAGTGGTAATGCGGAAATCTCAATTAACAACGATTTGGTGCAACAATTACTGCAGGCAAATCAGGACATACAGGCTCACCTTGGCTCTGAATCTTCTATTAATACTATGGATTTATTGCGCTGGCCCGGTGTCATTGCCGACCAACAGGTTGATCTGGGGGTAATCGAAGAAGAAGCTCACTCACTCTTTATCACGGCAATTGACGATCTGGTTGCTACCAGAAAGCGAGAAGGCAGCGATCTCGAAGGCTTCCTGCAACAGCGAATTGATAGCATTCGTGTAGTGGTGGCAGACACCCGTGAAAAGATGCCACAAATACTGGCGGCGCAGCGGCAGTCCCTACTGGAGAAGTTGGAGGATCTAAAGGCTGAGTTGGAGCCAACCCGGCTCGAGCAAGAGGTCGCGTTGTTAGCTCAGAAAGCGGATGTCGACGAGGAACTGGATAGACTGGACTCTCATCTGGGTGAAGTTGAGCGTGTATTAGGCACGTCAGGTCAGAAAGGCCGACGTCTGGATTTTCTTATGCAGGAACTCAATCGAGAAGCGAATACGCTGTCTTCCAAATCCATTGTAGCGGAAACGACCCGGGGTGCTGTTGAGCTTAAGGTCTTGATTGAGCAAATGCGCGAGCAGATTCAAAACATAGAGTAATCCTGACATTAACATAATTTTCTGATTGCAGAATGAAAAAAGGCAAACTCATTATCGTCACAGCCCCTTCCGGGGCTGGCAAAACAACACTGGTAAAAGCTGTTGTTGACAGTGATGACACCCTGTGTGTTTCGGTATCCCACACAACTCGCCCCAGACGGACCAAAGAAGTAGACGGGGTGAACTACCATTTTGTGGATGAAGTGAAATTCATGGAGATGTTGCAGGATGGTGATTTCCTGGAAAGCGCAGAGGTCTATGGACATCGCTACGGCACCTCGCAACGCTGGGTCAATGACCAACTGAATTCTGGTCAGCATGTTGTCCTGGAAATCGATTGGCAGGGAGCCGCACAAATCCGGAATCTCTACCCTGATTCCTGCTATGTCTTCATTTTGCCGCCTTCACTGGAAACACTTACCGAGCGGCTTAGAGAACGAGCCCAGGATTCAGAACAAACCATTGCCGACCGCATGAAGCAGGCCCGAGGCGTCATTGAACACCTGTGCGAAGCCGATTACATAGTCGTGAATGATGATTTTGATGTCGCTGTAGAAGACCTGAAGGCCATAATCCGCAGTACTTCCCTGAAAGTCACAGCCCAGCAGGAAAACCTCTCCGAACTTCTCATTTCCCTTACCCGGGGCTAGGTCCCGGAAGCGGAAAACTATGCAATTTGGTCCGGAATCCAGTAAAATCCCCGGTCCTTAAATTTCCGGGCCAGAGCCATTGAATTCAGGGCCTGGCACCACATAAATAGGTATTGGAATGGCACGAATTACTGTAGAAGATTGCCTGGATAAGGTGGATAACCGCTTTGAGCTGGTTATGGTCGCCAGCAAGCGCGCTCGCCAAATTCAGACTGGTGGCAAAGACCCAATGGTTTCTGTCGACAACGACAAGCCCACCGTTATCGCGCTCCGAGAAATAGCTGATAACCACGTGGATGCCTCCATCCTGGTGGAGAAGCCCAGCGTAGAGCTTGAAGAAGTTGAAGAGGAAATGGCTGAAGCCGTCGCCGAGCAGCAGGAAGACAAGCCTACAACCGAAATTTAATCCCCAACCATCCCCGGAGAATTTGAATCATGCAAGCTGTAGCTGGAAATATTGATTCTCTGGCGGACGGTCTCTCCGGTTACCTGCAACGCGAGCAGGTAAACAATGTACGCCGAGCTTATTTTTACGCGGAACAGGCCCACGAAGGTCAGTTCCGTCGTAGCGGCGACCCTTATATTACTCATCCACTCGCTGTAGCCGGCATACTCGGTGATATGCATATGGACCATCAGTCCTTGATGGCAGCCATGTTGCACGACGTTATCGAGGACACCGGCATTACCAAGACCGCGATCAAGTCGCAGTTTGGTAATACGGTTGCTGACCTGGTAGATGGCGTTAGTAAGCTCAATAAAATTACTTTCAGCAGCAGGGCTGAAGCGCAGGCAGAAAACTTTCAGAAGATGGCCATGGCCATGGCGAAAGATCTGCGGGTCATACTGGTTAAGATTGCTGACCGGCTGCATAACATGCGTACTCTGGAAGTTCTCACCCCTGAAAAGCGTCGCCGTATTGCCCGCGAGACATTAGATATCTATGCTCCGATTGCCAATCGATTGGGCATGAATAACGTACGGGTAGAATTTGAAGATTTAGGTTTCGCTGCACTGCACCCCATGCGGGCAAGAAGAATCGCTGCAGCGGTAAAACAAATCCGCGGCAACCGTAAGGAAATTGTTTCTCAGATTCAGACTTCCCTGGAAGCCTGTTTGGAACGCGAAGGCTTGCCAGGAAGGACAATAGGACGCGAGAAACACCTGTACAGTATCTACGAAAAAATGCGCAGCAAGCGCAAGTCTTTCTCCGAAATCATGGATGTGTATGCATTCAGAATAATTGTGGATTCTGTAGACACCTGCTATCGGGTGTTAGGTGCTGTGCACAATCTTTATAAGCCAGTGCCAGGTAGATTCAAAGATTACATTGCAATTCCAAAGGCCAATGGCTATCAGTCACTGCACACCACATTGTTTGGTATGCATGGTGTTCCAATTGAAATTCAGATTCGAACTGAAGAAATGGAGGCTATGGCAAACAATGGAATCGCTGCCCATTGGTTATATAAATCCAGCGATGATTTGCCTATGAATGCTCACCTGCGAGCAAGAGAGTGGGTTAGCGGTTTGCTTGAGATGCAGAAGCATGCAGGTAATTCTCTGGAATTTATTGAGCACGTAAAAATTGATTTATTTCCTGATGAAATTTATGTGTTTACACCCAAAGGTATGATCCTGGAATTGCCTACTGGCTCAACGGCTGTGGATTTTGCCTATGCTGTCCATACCGATGTTGGTAATTCCTGTGTTGCCTGTCGTATCAACCGGCGCCTGGCACCTTTAAGTGAGCCATTGCAAAGTGGACAGACTGTAGAAATTATTACTGCTCCCGGTACTCAGCCAAATCCAGCCTGGTTGAGTTTTGTCTCTACCGGTAAAGCCCGAAGCAACATTCGACACTATCTCAAGAATCAAAAACATTCGGAATCTGTTGCCCTGGGCCGTCGACTACTCAATAAGGCATTAGCGAGTTTTGATAGCCAGCTGGATAGAGTTCCTCAGGACAATATCGAGGCAGTACTTGCATTAACCCAACTCAAGTCACTCGATGATTTGCTTGAAGACATCGGCCTGGGCAATCGAATGTCATATATGATTGCTCAGCGGCTCACAGCAAATCAAGGCACTGCTGATGACGAACACATAGAACAGGAAGAAGAAGGAACCCTGGCGATTCGTGGATCTGAAGGCATGGTCATGAATTACGCCAAGTGCTGCCATCCGATTCCTGGTGATCCCATCGTCGGTCACATCAGCTCCGGACGAGGCATGGTTATTCATACTGACGGATGTAATAACATCGCTGAAATTCGGGATAATCCGGAGAAGTGTGTTGCAGTAAGCTGGGATCCCAATGTTGAGGGGGAATTTTCTGTTGAGCTTAGAGTGGAGCTGGAGAACGAGCGAGGAATCATCGCTACTCTGGCAACAACCATTACAGGAGCTGAAGCCAACATTGAGAAGATCAGCACAGTTGAGCGGGATGCCCGGTTCAGCATCGTCAATCTCTTGATCAACGTGAAGAATCGAGTTCACCTTGCCCGGGTAATGCGCCGGGTGAGAGGCATCAAGGCTGTGTCTACGGTAACCAGGGTGAAAAGCCGCAAAGTCAAAAAAGTTATTAAGCGAACAATTGGAGTACCCCTGCAATGAGCAGAGATGTAGAAGTCATTCAAACTGATGAAGCACCCGCCGCAATCGGACCCTATTCTCAGGCAGTGCGAACAGGTTCGCTGGTTTTTTGTTCGGGACAAATTCCACTGGACCCTACAACCATGCAAATTGTGGAAGGCGGCGTTGAAAACCAGGCTCATCAGGTATTTCTGAATTTGCAGGCCGTTGCCACTGCTGCAGGAGGCAGCCTGGATAATGCAGTGAAGCTGACTATCTTCCTCACCGATCTGGGAGATTTCGCCAGGGTTAACGACATTATGGCGCAATACTTCAAGGAGCCTTATCCAGCTAGAGCGACTATTGAAATT
The DNA here is from genome assembly GCA_965227685.1 of uncultured Pseudohongiella sp. Taxonomy (GTDB): domain Bacteria; phylum Pseudomonadota; class Gammaproteobacteria; order Pseudomonadales; family Pseudohongiellaceae; genus UBA9145. The sequence continues at coordinate 3,195,020 of CBDDGA010000002.1, forward strand.
TCCGCATTACCAAAAGGTGCATCAATCGAAGTGGAAGCGATACTTTCACTCTAATTTCACTCTTTTCTTCTGTTCTGACGCGGATTGGGCTACTGTCATTAGCTGTTTAATCCAGACCTACTCACAGAATGGCTAGCCTGCAACTGGATCGTATGCCTTTGACACAGCTCAAAGGTGTAGGACCCGCCTTAGACAAAAAATTTCAGCAGCTGGGAATTTTTAATGTCCAGGACCTTCTGTTCCACCTCCCCCTCCGCTACGAAGATCGCACCAAAATCCATCCAATAAATTCGGCTCAGCTGGGTATGCATGTTCAATTGGAAGGAGAAATTGCCAGCAGCAATATTCAGTTCGGAAGGCGCCGAAGTTTGCATTGTGTACTGACGGACGGCAAAGGACTTATTAGTCTGCGTTTCTTTCATTTCAGTGCCGCACAAAAATCTTCTCTGGCACCGGGCAACCGCATTCGTTGCTATGGGGAAGTGAGGCGCGGTCGCAGCGGGTTCGAGATTTATCATCCCGAGTATCGAGTGCTGGAGCCAGGAAAGGAAGAGGCAGTAGCCGATTCCCTCACATCAATCTACCCCACCACCGAAGGTATTCAACAGGGGCGACTGAGGAATGTAATCAAGCAGGCCCTGGGTTTATTGGATCAAGCCCAGGATCTGGCAGATTTTCTTCCTGAGCCACTGACAAAAGAGTTGGGACTGCCTCCACTAATAGAGTCGATTCAGCTTATCCATTCTCCACCTGTTGAAGCAGATCTCGAGTGGTCCGAAACAGGAAGCCACCCCGGTCAGAAACGGCTGGCGTTCGAGGAACTATTGGCTCATCGCCTATGCATGCGACAGTTCAAACGGCAAAGCGATACCTTACTTGCCCCGGCTTTTAAATCAAACTCTGCACTTAGTAGCACCTTTCTGAATTCCCTAACATTCAGACTCACCCGAGCCCAGGAAAAAGCAATACAGGAAATTGAACATGATCTTGGCAGATCATTTCCCATGTTGCGCCTTTTGCAGGGAGATGTGGGATCAGGGAAGACGGTGGTAGCAGCTCTGACTGCTCTGACTGCTATAGCCAATGGTTTTCAGGTAGCCATCATGGCTCCTACTGAAATTCTTGCTGAGCAACACCTGACCAACTTCACTCAATGGTTTGAACCACTAAATATTAAAATTGGCTGGCTCAGCGGAAAAGTGAAGGGGGCCGTGCGAAAGACAACCCTCGAACAAATTCTGGCGGGAGAGATACAGCTCTGTGTTGGTACCCATGCACTGTTTCAGGAGGACGTTGCTTTCACGAAACTCGGTCTAATAGTAATCGATGAACAACATCGATTCGGCGTGCACCAGAGATTGGCGTTAAGAGACAAAGCCAGTGCCGCCCACATCTACCCCCATCAATTGGTAATGACCGCAACACCAATACCCCGGACATTGGCAATGAGCGCTTATGCCGACCTGGATAACTCAATCATTGATGAATTACCTCCCGAAAGAACTCCAGTGAATACAGCCCTGGTATCTAATGAAAGACGCGATGAAGTCGTGAACAGAATAGAACAGGCATGCCGAGACGGAAACCAGGCTTATTGGGTTTGCACTCTAATCGAGGAATCTGAAAGCCTGCAATGTCAGGCCGCCGAAGCAACTTATGAGCAATTGAGTAAACAGCTGGGTTCCTTGCGGGTTGGCCTGGTTCACGGACGAATGAAAGCTGCGGAAAAACAGGCGGTAATGAATGCTTTCAAGGCTGGTGAATTACAATTGCTAGTGGCAACTACTGTGATTGAAGTGGGTGTGGATGTTCCAAACGCCAGCCTGATGGTCATTGAAAATCCTGAACGCCTTGGCCTGGCTCAATTGCACCAGTTACGAGGGCGAGTCGGTCGTGGCTCCACTCAGAGTCATTGCTTACTACTTTATCAAAACCCCCTGTCAAACGCGGGCAAGCAACGTCTCGCTGTAATGCGCGAAAGCACTGATGGATTCTATATTGCAGAAAAGGATCTTGAACTGCGGGGACCTGGGCAGGTTTTAGGGACACAACAAACAGGCTTGATGACTTTCCGGGTGGCCGATATTGGTCGCGACGCGTCCTTGCTTGATGACGTAAAAGAAACCTCAGAAAAAATCATCACAAATCATCCAGAAATCATTCAACCCCTCATTCGTCGTTGGATTGGCGAACGTATTCATTTCGTCAATGTCTAAGCATACCTCTCCTTAGGGCGAAAAGATCATAGCCCAACCTGCTGATCTCCCCAGCTACTTCTATACTAAACTTATACCTTCAAAAATGTTGCTCAATCCAGGGGCAGCGCTGGACCAAATAAAGATCTCAATCCGTGGACTAAGGAATGGAAGCTGCAAAACAACTATCTCCAGAAAATACTTCTCCCCAATCATTGCGAAGTGTGCTGTTGCAGGACTGCACAGGGCGCATACAGGCTATTCTGCCCTCAGATGCCATGTTGGATCTAAGGGCAATTCACGAAGAAACCGGGCGTGAATTCAAAGCGGTCAGTGAAATAGAGCTTGCCGAACTACAAAATTCACAACGGGTGTCTTCACTGGAATCTTTTGCAACGCTTAAACATTGCACATCGATAATCGATACTTCAATTTCCAGCGATACCTTGAATTTCCTCGTGAAAGATCCTGACAACGGGGCGCAGGAAGAAGTCATCAGTCGCAGCGATTTGAAGAGCTCACTGCTACAACACGAACACGATCTGATTGAAATGAAAATCGCTGTACCGGCAAGTGATCTTCACTACCACAAACCAGATCGGCAAGCTGACCAGGAGCAAATTGTTGCCTCAGTTAAAAACTTTACATCTCGACGAATCAAACAACGCCTCGAAGATACATTGGAGATTCCAACTCTGCCACAAACTGCACAGCGAATAATTCAGCTTAGGGCAGATCCGAACGCTGTTATCAGTGAACTGGCGGAAATTGTTGAGTCAGACCCAAGCCTGGCTGCTCAAGTCGTAAGTTGGGCGGCTTCCCCCTATTACGCTATCCCCGGGAAAATTCGTTCTGTTCAGGACGCCATCGTACGAGTCCTTGGATTCAATCTGGTGGGAAATCTGGCCCTGGGGTTGGCGTTGGGAAAGTCATTGGACATGCCGAAGGACAAAGCAGACGGTATTACTCCCTACTGGACGCAGTCAATCTATTGTTCAACTCTGGTGGAAGCTATCGTTAAGCTGGTACCGATGGAACTGAAACCGGGTAAAGGCCTCACTTATCTCGCCGGCTTACTCCATAATTTTGGTTATCTGGTGTTAGGGCACATTTTCCCTCCGCATTTTTCTCAAATCTGCCGTTATATGGAAGCTAATCCCAAGGTCAGCCACATGGTAATCGAGCATCATTTGCTGCAGATTACCCGTGAGCAGATATGTGTCTGGCTGATGGATCTATGGAACATGCCAGAAGAAATAGGCACAGCGATTCAGTATCAACATGACCCCAACTACAGTGGTCCACATTCAGCCTACCCAAACCTGATTTATATTGCGCTACGTTCGCTAAGAAATCATGGAATAGGCGATGCACCCTGCGAAGAAATTCCCGAGCATCTTTTCGATCGTTATGAGTTAGATCGGGAACAAGTTGAACAGGTCACTCAGCAAATTGTAGATTCTGGTGAAGAGATTGAGGCAATAGCCAGTAACTTTTCCGGTTAGCAGAGTTGCCAGTGCCAGGAAATCGCGAGGAGTAGAAAATCTGCGTTTTTACTCTTCGCCAAAATCCCTTATGCTACGCGCTTGCTAACAATCTCGTCAGCGAGCGCCCATGCCCAAATCGGACTCATTCTGGTCCAAGCTAGCCAATAGATTTCGCAATCAGTTTCCAAACTTTACGGACAAACTGCCTGCTTATATTGAGCTCACTCGCTTTGATCGGCCGATCGGCATATTTTTGTTGTTGTGGCCTACTCTCACTGCTCTTTGGTTAGCCGCCGAAGGGTTTCCTGATTTCGATCTTCTGTTGATATTCATCGCCGGTACAACGATCATGCGAGCAGCTGGTTGCTGTGTGAATGACTTTGCTGACTACAATATCGACGGAAAAGTAAGCCGAACCGAGAAGCGACCGTTAGCAAGAGGTGCACTCACCCGTCAAGACGCCCTCAATTGCTTTATTGTATTGTCGGTAATTGGCTTTGGTCTGGTGCTCCTGACCAATGAGCTCACTATCATGCTTTCTTTTGGCGCCATTCTCGTAATTGCGCTGTATCCATTCATGAAACGATTCACCAATCTGCCTCAACTGGTTTTGGGTGTGGCGTTTTCATGGGGCATTCTAATGGCGTTCACCGCGCAAAGCGGTGCGCTACCTTCGGCTGTATTCTTACTTTTCGTTGCCAATGCACTTTGGACCGTTGCATACGATACTGAGTATGCCATGGTAGATAGAGAATTCGACAAAGAAATAGGGGTCAAGTCTACGGCAATACTGTTTGGAGAAGCTGACAAGCTAATCATTGGTATGCTGCAAAGCATGTTCATTATTGCTATGTGGCTAGCAGGTCGCCGCTTTGAGATGGACGCTCCCTACTTTGTATCGATAGTTATTGCTACGGGCCTGCTGATCTACCAACAGTACTTAATCAAAGATCGCGCACCAGGCAATTGCTTCCGCGCCTTCCTCAACAACAATTGGGTAGGCGCCGTCATCTTCGTCGGTGTGTTGCTGAACTATCTCTAATTGATTACCAACTAAAGATTATGGAGCATCGTCATAATCGAAGGGTGAGATATCGAGGTTGGCTCTGGTGAGTGCTAGCCGAGGCAAAAACAAACGCGAAAGCGCAGACGACTAGTACGTGAGCATTTCGCGTTTGTTTTTAACGAAGGATAGTGCCGCCAGAGATGACCGCCCTATACAAAAGCCTGGATACCGGTTTGTGCCCGCCCCAAAATAAGAGCGTGGATATCCTGGGTGCCTTCATAGGTATTTACCACCTCAAGATTCTGCGCATGCCGCATAACCGGATATTCATCAGAGATTCCATTACCACCCAACATATCGCGAGCCTCTCTGGCTGTATCCAATGCCTTAAGACAGGAATTACGCTTCAGTAATGAAATAAGTGGTGGCGAAAGCTTCCCTTCATCACGCAGCCGGCATGCCTGAAGACAACCCTGCAATCCAAGTGTTATGTCGGTCTGCATTTGCGCCAGCTTCTTTTGGATGATCTGATTCGCAGCAAGTGGTCGGCCAAACTGGGTTCGATCCAGAGTGTATTGTCGTGCTTCATGCCAACAGGTTTCGGCCGCACCCAATGCACCCCAGGCGATACCCAGACGAGCGGAGTTGAGGCAGCTAAAGGGGCCACCTAACCCCTGGGCTAGTGGCAATTTGTTCTCCTCGGGAACAAACACTTCGTCCATGACAATTTCGCCTGTAATTGAAGCACGCAATGCCAGTTTGCCCTCAATCTTAGGGGCCGTTAAACCTTCCATCCCCTTGTCGAGAATAAACCCACGAATGACGCCATCATCGTCTTTAGCCCAGACCACGAATACATCGGAGATAGGCGAATTACTGATCCAATTCTTCGCACCAGATAGGCTATAACCACCACTTACAGATTTGGCTCTGGTTTTCATCCCACCAGGGTCTGATCCGTGATCAGGCTCGGTGAGTCCAAAACAGCCTATGTACTCTCCGCTGGCCAGTTTGGGGAGATACTTCTGCTTCTGCTCCTCAGTTCCGAAGGTATTGATGGGGTGCATAACCAGGCTGGATTGCACAGACATCATAGAGCGGTAACCTGAATCTACAGCCTCTATCTCGCGCGCGATAAGCCCGTAGCATACGTAGTTCATACCAGCGCAGTCGTAGCCTTCAATCATCGGACCCAACAGACCAAGCTCACCCATTTCCCTGAAGATCGCCGGATCAGTTTCTTCATTACGATAGGCTTCACGAACTCTCGGCAGCAGTTTGTTCTGGGCGTACTGGCGAGCTGTATCCCGCACCATGCGCTCTTCCTCGCTAAGCTGCTCATCCATCAAGAATGGGTCTTGCCAATTAAATGGCACGTCGTCTGATCTGACCGACATAAATGTCTCCTGGGAACTGAATTTACTCGCCACGTCTAGACATGGTCTAGGCACATTAGCTGCGTGGGGGCGCGTATTCTACCAGACCAGCGGCGGCTTTTCCTGATCCTCAGATCAGCGCTTATCTCCACAGAATAATCCCATTCTTCTGTAACGATTCAAGGTAGAATACGCTCGCCATGGATGTATCCCACATACTCGATTCCCTAAACGACGAACAACGCAATGCGGTCGCCAGTCCGGCTCAAAACCTGCTGGTTCTGGCCGGCGCCGGCAGCGGTAAGACCCGGGTGTTGGTCCACAGAATCGCCTGGTTGATGCAGGCTGAACAGGTATCCCCTTTCGCCATTCTGGCGGTCACATTCACCAATAAAGCTGCCAGAGAAATGCGGGGCCGGATTGAAGAGCTGGTTGGCATGTCATTCGGAGGTATGTGGGTAGGAACCTTTCATGGCCTTGCCCATCGTTTACTCAGAAGCCACTGGCAGGAAGCGGGTCTAGCCGAAGATTTTCAAATTCTGGATGCTGATGATCAGCTTCGACTCATTAAGCGCATTAATCAGTCATTGCGTATCGATGAAGAACGATGGCCCGCCAAACAGTGTCAGTGGTATATCAACTCACAAAAAGATGAAGGCCTGCGGGCGGACAACATCGAACATTTCGATGACGATTACACGAAGACCATGCTGCAGATTTACAAGGCCTATGAAGAAGCCTGCGATCGGGGCGGCATGATCGACTTTGGAGAAATATTACTGCGCGCTCACGAACTATGGCTCAAAAACCCTCAAATCTTGCAACACTATCAGAAGCGTTTTCAGCACATACTGGTAGATGAATTTCAGGACACCAACACCATTCAATACGCCTGGTTGCGAGTTCTCGCCGGTCAGGAAAACCAACTCATGGTAGTTGGCGATGATGATCAGTCAATCTATGGATGGCGCGGTGCACGAATTGAAAATATTCAGCAGTTCAGCAAAGACTTTGCAGACACCGACATAGTTCGACTTGAGCAAAATTATCGTTCTACTGCCACTATCTTGAATGCCGCAAACAAACTTATTTCCCATAATCAGGGTCGGCTGGGGAAAAACCTTTGGACTGATGGTGCCGAAGGAGAATTGATAAACATATATGAAGCGTTCAACGAGCAAGACGAGGCGCGCTTTATCGTAGACAGGTTGCAGGACTGGAGTAATAACGGCAACCAACGTTCTGATGCAGCCGTACTCTATCGTTCCAATGCGCAGTCTCGTGAGCTTGAAGATGCTTTGCTGCGAGTAGGTATGCCCTATCGCATCTATGGTGGTCATCGATTCTATGAAAGACTCGAGATTAAGAATGCCCTTGCCTACCTTAGACTGTTGATTAATCGCCATGATGATACGTCTGTAGAGCGAGTCATTAATGTGCCTACTCGTGGCATTGGCGGCCGAACTGTGGAGACTGTTCGTCAGGTCGCGCGTGAGCACAATTGCTCTCTCTGGCAAGCCTGTGTGGAATGTGTAAATCAATCTTTGCTAAGTTCGAGAGCGGCAAACGCCGTGCTGGCTTTCCTGCAACTCATTGATGATATGGACAAGGCCTGTGTATCTCTTGAGCTTCATGAAAAAGCGGAATACATCGTTCAGAATTCCGGGCTTATTGCTCACCATGAAAAAGAAGGTGGCGAGAAAGCAAGGGCAAGAATTGAAAACCTGGAAGAGTTAATAACTGCGGCAAGCAGTTTCGATGATCCTGGGATCGAGGAAGAAGAGATAGACCTGAAGTCCAGTTCTTATCTGGCCGCTTTTCTGGATCAGGCTTCACTGGATGCCGGCGATACCCAGGCTGCAGATAGTGAAGATGCGGTACAACTAATGACCTTACACTCGGCCAAGGGCCTGGAATTTCAGCTGGTGTTTCTGGCGGGGATGGAAGAAGGTCTGTTCCCACACAAGATGTCCATGGATAACCTTGTAGGATTGGAGGAAGAACGTAGACTCTGCTATGTGGGTATCACGCGTGCGAAAAGCAAACTGTATATGAGTTATGCAGAATCGCGGCGTTTACACGGGGATGTCAATCTCTGCCGTCCTTCGCGGTTCATCAAAGAAATCCCTACCGATTTAGTTGAAGAAATCCGCCTTAAAACCACAATAAACAGAGGTTTTGTGCCCAATCGAAACAACGGTAGGAGACTGGGCTCAGGCAATAGCCTAAGCAGTGATGTAGAAGTACCTGATACAGAAATTACTCTTGGCCAGCGGGTTGCCCATGGAAAATTCGGTGAAGGTGTGGTTTTAAACTATGAGGGTCAGGGCAGTAACGCTCGAGTACAGGTAAACTTTGACGCAGTAGGTAGCAAGTGGCTGGTGTTGTCCTACGCGAATTTGGAAGTTTTGGGGTAATTGTGAAAAATCACGTGACTAAGAATTATTTGAACTACCTATTCAGTATTTCGCTCGCCATGCTGTTAACCGCTTGCGGCAGTGAGCAACAAACCAATTCAACGACTGATTCCCAGGGGAGTGTCGCAGCGGAGCAAGAGGTCTATGAGTGGAAAATGATCACTTCGTGGCCGAAAAATCTTCCAGCCCTTGGAACGTCTCCCGAGTACTTTGCTGACATCGTAGAAACCATGAGCAATGGCCGGATGAAAATTCGTGTGTATGGCGCGAATGAGCTCGTTGGCGGTCTGGAGGTTTTCGATGCGGTTTCCCAGGGTGTGGCCGAGATTGGCCATACCGGCGCTTACTATTGGCAGGGAAAAATACCTGGCACCCCATTCTTTTCGTCAATTCCTTTTGGCATGACGAGCTATGAGCAGGATGCCTGGTTACGATACGGTGGTGGCAACGAGCTATGGCGGGAGATTTATGAACCTTTCAATTTGATTCCGGTTCGGGGTGGCAACTCCGGCACTCAGATGTTTGGTTGGTTCAACAAGGAAATTAATTCTCTGGATGATCTTCAAGGTCTTAAGATGCGAATCCCAAGCCTGGGTGGCGAAGTCTTCAGGCGCGCCGGTGGCGTTCCCGTTACCATGCAAGTGTCAGAAGTATTCACTGCACTTCAGACCGGCGCTCTCGATGCTACCGAGTTTGTAAGTCCTTTCAATGACCTTGCAGCTGGCTACCATACAGTCGCAGATTATTACTATTACCCGGGCTGGCATGAACCCGGTTCAACACTAGAAGCAATCTTTAACAAAGAGCGCTTCGAAGCATTACCGGAAGACTTGCAAGCTATTCTCATGACGGGTGCTGAAGTAATGAATCAAACTCTGCTGGATGAACTAACCGCGAGAAACAATGAAGCACTTCGTAGCCTCGTTGAAGAACATGGGGTGGAGCTAAGACGGTTGCCCGATGATGTCTTGTTAGAGTTACGTCGTCTGTCGGACGAAGTTGTGCAAGAGCTGGCGGAAACAGACGAAACTACTCAACGTATTTATGACTCCTGGAGCAGTTTTCGGGAAGGCGTCATGAATTACAACGCTATTGCGGAAGAAGCTCTTATTGAAGCGCGAAGACTGGAAGCCAACTAGTCTGTTAATTCTGCCAACCCTGCGTAGCCACGAGCATTGCTTTCGTGGCTAAGCAATACCCGATCACCATCCCATAGCACGGCTTCCCATTGGTCATTTGGAGTGATAGCCAGAAGTTCCCGCTCTTCCCACACGACACCTTCGTCGTTTGTAGGTATGGTCCATAACCAACGTACCCGGTTCTGGTTTCCTATTAATAGAAGGGTATTATTCTCAGCGTGGATATCTGCAGCAGTGATCAGGGAGTCTACGGGTAATTGTTGGCTGGGCATTAGCGCGTAACTGCCTGGTAACTTGGGAAAACGATAAAGGTTGGTATTTCGATCTCCCCTGTTTTTACTAAACAGCCAAAGCTCATCCCCTCTCACAGTCAAACCTTCGGCATCAAAGTTATGTGCCAGGCGACTCCCCGATTTATAGTCACCATAACGAAAATGTATTTCTTCTACCTCAGGGGAACCGGACTCCAGCGAAGACCAGGAAATGCGGTAGATGATGAATTCATCTCGGCTATTCGTGTTGTTACCGATATCTGCTACGAATAAGTATTCTGAATCATGTGCCAGAGACTCCCAGTCCCTGTTTGATGCTGCTTCAAGCGTTATGCTTTCCAGTAACCCGCCACTGTTATCAAGCTTGTGTAGTACCGGGCCAGCACCGCTGTCATTTATCGTCCAGAGATTACCGTTGTGAATTGCCAGACCAGAAGATTCCTCTAGTACATCCGGAAACTGTTGAAGCTCACGAGTGCTGGTCTGAGCAACCGTGGTCGATGAAAGGGAGCCAAGGACAATAAAGAAAAGAACTATTGCTGGGCGGTAAGTAAATGGGCTATTTGCAGGATGTCGCATCGAATCTTTATGCCTAATCTGGTAATGGTCTTGGTTTTCCTTCTTCGTCAATTGCAACAAACACAAATGCACCTTCAGCAACCTTAACTCCATCTGTTTCAGTTAGCTGGTGCCACATCCACACATCAACGGCGATGTGAATTGAGGTTCGTCCACGTTTAATAACCCTGCCATAGCAACTAACAGTTGAGCCAACACTGACCGGCTTGAGGAAAGTAACATTCTGTATTGCCACGGTTGCTGATCGGCCTTTTGCAACTTGTTTGCTGATTATCCCTGCCGCCAGATCCATTTGTGATACCAGCCAGCCACCAAATATGTCTCCATTGGCATTGGTGTCTTTTGGCATGGTCAACGTTTGTAGCGCCAGCTCACCTTGTATTTCAGTGTTAGTGGATTTTGTAGACGACATTCAAAACTCCAATCAATTCAGGATGGAAGGCAGCCAGGTAACCAGGCCTGGTTGATAAGCGAGCAACAACAGCAGTAGCAGTTGCAATATGACAAATGGAATCACCCCGCGATAAATATCAGATGTCGCAACGCTTTCAGGTGCAACACTTCGAAGATAGAACAGAGAAAACCCAAAAGGTGGTGTGAGAAATGAAGTTTGTAGATTCACCGCTATCATCACGCCTAACCAGATTGGATCAAGGCCCATGCCTAATAGAACCGGCCCAACCAGGGGCACAACCATGAAAGTGATTTCTATAAAATCAAGGATAAATCCCAACAAAAAAATCACAAGCATTACTACCAGTGTTGCAGAAACCACTCCGCCTGGCATCGATGTGAAGAGCTCTTCTATTAATTCTTCACCACCAAAGCCTCTGAAGATAGAGGAGAAAATGGTAGCCCCGAGGAGGATCAGGTACACCATCGATGTAATTCGCAGAGTTTCCTTCGATACTTCGTGAAGTACATTTCCATTTAACATACGTCTGCTTAAAGCGAGCAACATGGCGCCAATTGCACCGACGGATGCTGCTTCTGTTGGTGTAGCAATACCCGCAAGAATTGAACCTAGCACTGCAATCATTAGTAGAACTGGAGGGAACAAACCTTTAGCGAGAGCAGTTATTAACTGTGCCCTGTCTATATTTGTAGCCTGTCTGGCAGACGGTGCAGCATGTGGTTGAGTGATGGCGACAAACAGTAAATATGCTGCGTAAGCACCTACCAACAGCAGCCCAGGGATTATCGCTCCTGCGAATAAATCTCCAATAGAGACAAAGTCTGGCGCAAAGACTCCTGCATTAAGTTGCGACTGCTGATAGGCATTGGAAATAACTTCACCCAGAAGAACCAGACAAATAGAAGGAGGAATTATTTGCCCCAATGTACCGGTGGCACATAAGGTCCCACAGGCCAGTGATGGTCGGTATCCGTTATTGAGCATTGATGGAAGAGAAAGAATACCCATCGTCACAACAGTCGCGCCAACGATTCCGGTGCTGGCAGCCAGCAACATTCCAACAAGAATTACTGAAATACCAAGGCCCCCTGGCAACCGTGCGAACACCAGCTCCATATTCTTAAGCAGGTCTTCCGCGATGCGAGACTTCTCCAACATTGAGCCCATGAAGACGAACAGTGGTACAGCAAAGAGATTCTGATTGGAAAAGATGCCAAAGATCCGGTTTGGTATCAGAGAGATGAATGCCGGATCAAATACGCCTGCTAGCTGGCCGATTCCGGCAAATAACAAGGACACACCAGATAAGGTAAGCGCAACCGGATAACCCGCCATGAGGAAAAGGCAGACGGCAAGAAAAAGAATCAGAGGAAGCAATTCGATCACGTCAGTCCTGCGTTCCTTCTTCGTCAGTGCCTCTAAGGCTTCTGATGGACTTAAGCAGTTCCGCCACCCCCTGGATTGCTAGCAGTGCAGGAAGTACGAGCAAGCAAGTCTTGAGCAAGTAAACGAACGGTAGCCCACTGGATTCCGGTGATCCTTCCCTGATACGCCACGATACTGCGACATAATCCCAATTAGCCCACAGTATGAAACCTGCACTGGTGAAAAGAAAAATGACCGTACCCAGACTATCAATGCTATGGCGTGTTCTGGGACCAAACTTGTTGTAAAACACGTCCACCCTGACATGGCCCTGCTCTTTCAGCGTATAGGCGGTACCCAGGGTGAAAATGAGCGCATTGATGTACATGACAGATTCCTGCAGAGCGATAGAACCAAACTGGAACACGTAACGAAGAAGGACAATTAGCCCCATAACCAGAACCATAGCCAGGGCTAACCAGGCTGCATGACGGCCGAGAAATTCGTTGAATCTATCAATCTGGCGTATAAGAGAATTCATGGAGTTAGGAATTGGCCCTGACTTTTAGTGCCCATCTAGCAACTAGCCGGCAATGATGCCACAAATCTGGGATTCGGCTCTTCCCTTCGTATAAAAGAGTTGCGAATTAAAGCAGGGATACCCTGATTAGCTGGTAGCTCAACACCAGGACTGCCGCGCTGAGAGTAAGGAACATGACCCCAAGAATCCACAGTCCACCACGACGCAAGCGTCTTGAGATTCGTTGCTGCCAGGCCAGTCCGGGTTCAACCGGGGCAGGAATGTTCAAGAATAGAAAACTGAGGCTGAAGAGGAGTAATAGCCATAGAAATGCGGCGATTGCTGGCATAAGCCAGAGTTCTGATTCCAGCCATGGATTTTCAATCAGGCTGAGGGCCACAATCGACAGACAAACGCCAGCGAATATCAACAGCAGAGCCCTAAATCGGCTCAATAGAGTGGCAATTCGGTGAAGTCTCTCTATCATAGCCTCCCAATCATATAGGCATGACCCAGGCATATCGAGTGACGGAAAACTCCAATTCCATAGAATTACCTTTTCTTGCGGGCCTCGGCCCAGATGGCGATCCCGTGTTTGAGACTATACAGGCTGAATACCTTGAAGATGACTCGCAACGTGTGCGCTTGCTGCGATCTCCTCTGTTCGCCCGAAATCTGGCAAGTGGCGATACCGTAAAACTTATAAATCCCAGCATCGCTGAGTATGAGCTGGAACGCCGTAGCGGAAATCTATGTGTCCGGGTCTTTCGTAAAGAAGGTATAGAACAGGTTGATGAGTTCTTATCGCCGCTGCTGGAGAAGATTGGCGGTGCTCGTGATCTGGTCACCGAGAGAGCAATCGTTTACAGCGTTCATGTTTCCCTGGGATTTAAGACCATTGAGGATCTGCTTCAACGGACCTGTGGCACTTTCCCGGACACAGTTTGGTACTATGGCAATGTCTATGATCCCGAAGATGGAGTAACACCACTGCAATGGTGGTTAGAGTTTGACAAGCAGGAATAATCTGGAAAAGTAAAAAGACCGACGGTTATTGCTGTTCTATTTTTAGCTTTGAGTTTGAGCATAATTTCACACAAGAATTTCTATTGCGATATACATCAGTATTCTAAGGTTCCTTTATGTTAATAGTAGTTTCGCCGGCCAAGTCACTAGACTATGAATCCAAAATCAAAACTCGGAAGCACAGCCAGCCGGAATTCTTAGCAGAGTCTCAGCAACTCGTAAAAGGTCTTAAGAAACTTCAACCAGATGATCTGGCTGATTTGATGAATATCAGCGATGCGCTTGCAGAAGAAAACTACAGGCGCTATGCCAACTGGCACATTCCATTCGATCTTAAGAATGCGAGGCAGGCTATATTCGCTTTCAAGGGCGATGTTTATCTGGGGCTTCAGGCTGAAAATTACAGCACAGCCGATTTAAATTTTGCGCAGAAGCACTTACGCATATTGTCCGGACTTTACGGCATACTAAGACCTTTGGACCTGATGCAAGCCTATCGTCTGGAAATGGGCCGTAAATTTGCGATTGGCAAAACAAAAGATCTGTATGAGTTCTGGGGATCGAAACTTACAGACAAACTTAATGCAGAATTTGCTACCTATTCTGAGAAAAAGCGTACTCTTATTAACCTTGCTTCCAATGAATATTTTGGTTCAGTAAAAACCAAAGACCTGGAAGCCGAAATAATTACTCCACAGTTTAAAGACTGGTCGAACGGTCAGTATCGGGTTCTGAGTTTCTTTGCCAAAAAAGCACGAGGGCAAATGGTTTCTTACATCGTTAAGAACCGACTTAAATCACCAGAGAAACTCAAGGAGTTTGACGTGGAAGGTTATCGTTATGATGAGTCTGAATCCACGGATGTAAAGCTGGTGTTTAAACGCAAACCATAGAAGTCCGCTTAATAAATGAACCAGGACCTTCCATTCAGCCAGGCTGCTGAAAACAACAGAGAGCCGATCCAGAGAATACTCGACAGGCATCTGAATGGCGTAGAGTCATTACTTGAAATAGGGAGTGGTACAGCTCAACACGCTGTCGAATTTGCGCAACGCTATCAGAATCTGAATTGGCAGGCGTCAGATATCCCCGCAGCACTGACGACAGTCAACCAACGTATTGATGCGGCTCGACTTCCAAATCTTCCTCAAGCTGTCGCTCTCGATGTCACCCGACAACCATGGCCTGAAGGGTCATATGGCGCTGTTTATACCGCCAACAGCTTGCACATTATGTCGGCTGATTCTGTTGAATGCTTCTTCTCTGTTGTCGGGAATGTGGTGAAAGAAGGTGGGAAACTTCTGATATACGGCCCCTTCAAATATGACGGCAATTTTACTACTGACTCTAATGCCCGTTTCGATCTCTGGTTGAAGGAGCGGGATCCTCTGAGTGGAATCAGAGACTTTGAATGGGTCAACGAGTTGGCCACAGCAGCGAACTTCAACTTTCTTGAAGACAATGCCATGCCAGCCAACAATCAATTTTTGGTGTGGTCCCGGCGCTAAACCCTATTCAGAGTCGGTTCAGCCAATTCCTTGCATAGTAGTCCCATGAACATGCAAACCAGAATACGAACGCTGCTGACCGCCTGCTTGTTCCTGCTTCCAGGAACAGGTCTCTCTCAGAATCTGATAGCCGAGCTCCAGGGCGACATTCTGGTGGTTCCGGAGATCAGTTCCAGCGGTGGCTCCTTTCAGGCGGAGTTTCAGGTACAGGCAAATCTGGAACCTGTGGAGTTAATTCTGGTGGCTTCGGCCCCGGTTGAAGCCAGTGGCAGCTTACTTGCAGCATCATTTAGTGAGGACTTACTAACTATACCTCAAGCAGAAATTGGGGGCTTTTCTTATTGGCTTGAGTTAGAGAGCCGCGGTGATAATCGATTTGTGATGATTGATTATGGACAGCACCGGGAAGGTGATTTCCTGCAACCATGGTCTTTCAGCCACTTCCCAGCCTGGCAGCAGCTGCATGGGTTTGCCTATGACGTTGCAGTTGGCGCCAATGGTGATACCTGGGTAATCGGCACAGATCCGCGACCAGGAGGCTACGGTATCTACCGTCTCAACGGCCCGGGCGCGGTGATGTCAGATGGTGGAGCACTACGAATCGACGTAGAGCCAAATGGCAGGCCCTGGGTGGTGAATTTCGATCACGAGATCTACCGCCTCGACAATCTCGGGTTTTGGGAACGCATGCCTGGTGAAGCCCTGGATATTGGAATAGGCGCTGATGGTTCAGTCTGGGTCGCCTCATTTGAAGGAATTTATCGATGGAATGGCTTGTTCTGGGACAATTTTGGCGGCTCAGGTAGCAGGATCGATGTAGGTCCCAATGGCCAGCCCTGGGTAGTGGGCTTCAGCGATAGAATCTATACCCTAATGGAAGGGGACGGTCTGTGGACTGAATTGCCCGGTGAGGCAGGAGATATTGGCGTTGGTGCAGACGGTTCTGTTTGGGTAGTCGGCACTGCTGACGATGACGATTGGGATAACCTAAAAGGTATTTACCGCTGGAACGCCATTAGCTGGAGCTGGGATAGAGTTGTTGGGGACGCTCTGGATATTAGTGTCGGTCCAAATGGTCAGCCTATTGTTACTAATGTCTTTGGTGAAATATACCGCGCCTACTAGCACTGTTCGAGAACAAGAAAAGGGGCCAATTGGCCCCTTTTAATTTTCGAAAATATTATCAAGCTAATCGCTAATTAATCGCCTTCAATACTTCCCTGGTCAAATCCCAGCGATTAAACCCTTGCCTGCCATAATCAAGCCCACGCCGCACTATCACAAGGTCGTGTGTCGGCACAACGATAGTGAACTGACCCCTGTTTCCAGCGGTGGAATATGCGTCTTTAGGCACATCTGTTCGGTTATCGGGTACCAGCCACCATTGGCCGCCATAAATATTGCCAATTTCAGCTGTTGCTGGTGCCGGTGTTCTTACAAAATCAATCCATTCTTTTGAAAGCAGTCTCTCACCGTTCCATACTCCTTCGTTAAGATAGAGCAGGCCAAAACGTGCCAGGTCTCTTGCATTAGTGTAAACCTGACTACTTAGAATGAAATCACCGAAGCGGTCTGTGCTCACCAATGTGTTACGCATACCAATTTTGTCTAATAGCGCCTTACGGGGAAACTCCGCATACTCCTTTTCGCCACCCAGAGCCAATTTCATCTCGTAGACACCTAACAATGTGTCGTAGTTTTCATAGTCCCAGCGTGTACCAGGTTCCCTGATCAAGGCTCTGCTGCGAGCACCCGTTACCGAGCTAGAGCCTGCCCAGTAGGACATACCTGATCCAGTCGCGTACTCGAGTCGATTGTTATCAATGCTCTGCAGCCCACTGGACATATTCAGAACGTGGCGCAGGGTAATGTCGTTTCGGGGGTCTGTCTCGGGTGACCTTGCTTCCGGATACCAACTAAAGCTGAGTGGTGCATCCAGTTCCATTCGCCCCTCGTCGACCAGCATGCCAATGAGTGTGCTGGCTATACTCTTGGCCGTAGACCAGGTTCGAGTGCGTGTGGTCATATCAAATCCCGGCGCATAGCGCTCGTGAATGATCTCTCCCTGGTAGACAACCATCAGGCTGATCGTGGTTTGCTCTGGCGTCTCCCGATCAAAGGCCCAGTCCGAAGCCGCCAGTAGTGCAGACTCGTCGATATTCCCAGGTAACGGCTTGTCCTGAGTCAGGTCGCCATCGGGCCAGGGTATTTGCGCGGGGTTTCCTGGAGGATAAGGCAGGGTCAGCTCGGGCAAGCGATCAATATCAGCCAGAGTCTGATCCGGGGGCAAGATAACGCAGCCAATACCTTTACGGAAAGCCGCTCGCATGGTGGGTACGGCTCCTGCAGCCCCTATCTCCACGGCTTGCAGATCCCAGTCTACGTTATAGTCGCCACCTTCTGGCGTACCGATGGGTTCGGGCAGAAAAGCCAGCTCGTTCTTGTAAACTTCCTCGAGGCTGCGATTCGATGTAAACAAGCCATTGCACATGAAAACTGCTTGTTGACCGCGGCGAATCATCTCCCGCTGATGTTGCCAATAGTCGTATTCTTCCTGCTGTTGCGCTTGCGCTGACACAGGCAGCAGCAGCAAAACAGCAATGGCAAATGAACAGGTGGTAGTAAGTGGAAACAGTGAGGATCGGTTTTTCATTTGGCCCTCCTTCGGTTGATTCTTGTTATCGGGACTCATTCTAAAGCGGGTGACCCATAAGTCCTACTTTTTTCGTATACGCACAGAAGACCTACTCTGCCGACAAAGTCATTCAATACCGCTGAGCAAGGAAGACATTCATCGAAACACAACTCCTCAACTGGCTTGATAGCTATGGCCAATCTCTGATCTTGCTGATACCCCTGCTGGCGTTTGCTGAGTCCTGTATAGGCATCGGTATCTTTGTGTCGGGAGCCCTGCTACTCGCCTTATCTGTGTTTTTATTCAGCAATGGTGTGGCTGGCGTCGAGCTGATCTCTACTCTTGCCATGTTCGGAGCATTGTTGGGGGATCATGCGGGATTCTTTGTTGGTTACAAAGTAGGTCCAAAACTCCTCGAGCTGCCTTCCCTTGCCAGGTATCGGGAACGAATAGAGAGGGCGGAGTCTTTTATTCGCCATTATGGCAGTGCGGCTGTATTTGTAGGTAGATTCGTACCGGCTATAAGAAGCATTGTGCCAGCCTTAATTGGCGTGTCTGGGTTTTCCCGTCGCAAATACTTTCTCATTGATGCGCTGGCATGCCTTATATGGGCCATAGCATTGGCGCTGTTGGTGCTCGGTATAGACATCGTGATTGTCTAAGCCAGTATCTTTAAACGTTTCCGCAGCAATTTGATGGGAGTCTTCGTAAACGATACAACCAAGCTTTTCTGTTTGAGTCATATCCACGCCTATATCGTATACTTCCAGAATTGAAATCATTTCACGCATACTAGTTAAGTGATGAGCCTAACGTACACGTGTCTTCCTGGGCTACTGAGTTTCTTGCTTAAACGGTAATAACGAACTCGCTTCTTTTTGATAGGCGATAATGTGGGGGCGTTCTTCTTTTAGGAAATCGGCAATCGCCGCTGAAAAACCGGGATTGGCGATCCAGTGATTGGAGTATGTACTGATCGGACTAAAGCCTCGTTGAATCTTATGTTCACCCTGCGCACCAGCATCAAATGATTTGAGTCTATGCTCTATTGCATAGTCCAAACCCTGGTAATAGCAGGTTTCAAAGTGCAGAAACTGGTGTTCTTGTCTGCACCCCCAATAGCGACCGAAGAGCTTTTCTTCGTTTTTAAAAAACAATGCTGCGGCTATGTCTACACCTTCAGATTCCGCACTGATCATAAATATCTGTTCGGGCATTGTTTCTGCAATGGTCCTGAAAAAGCTGCGTTTCAAATAACCCTGCATACCTCGCGCCAGATAAGTCGAATGGTAATAGAGGTAAAAGTCAGCCCATTGCTGCTCAGTGATATCTCTGCCTTCGGTACGCCTGAAAGTGATAGATTGATCAACTACCTGTTTTCGTTCCCGGCGAATAGACTTTCTTTTGCGAGAATTAAGAGCGGCCAAAAAGTCATCGAAAGAACTGTAGCCGTCGTTTGCCCAATGAAATTGAGTAGCTATTCGGGGCTGTAGCTCCATCTCCGAAAGCAATGTGTGTTGTTCTTCATCAGGAAAGAGAATGTGCCAGGACGACGCACCAATGATTTCCGCTTTCTCTTTGATTTTTTCACTTATCAATGCAACGACTGCTCTGGCATCATAAGATTGTTGTACGAAATACCTTCTTCCAAAGCTGGGGGTAAATGGTGCAGCCGAAACAAATTTAGGATAGTACTCAAATCCATAGCTCTGATAAGCATTCGCCCAGGACCAGTCGAATACATATTCTCCCCAGCTGTTGGATTTTAAATAGAGGGGCATGACAGCAACTAAATCAGAATTGTCCTCGGCACCACTATATACGGCAACATGCTGCGGCTGCCATCCAGTTTCCTTGCTAGTACATGCCGTTACTTCCAGTGCATGGAGAAACTCATAGCGAGTAAACGGGTTTGTGGTACCTGTCAGCCCGTTCCATTGCTCACGCCCAATGTCTTCAATGCTCTGGACAAAATTGAGCGTTAGGACATCCTTCTCGGCATTCATTGAAACAGTGCTTCTCTGGGGCTATCTATGGCTGGTAGCATTAGGAAAGCTATAAGCCTTCATACTCTTAATTATTTTACAGACCAGCTGTGCGATCACCTAATCTGATTCGTCGTATCACGGAAAGCAGACCAAGCCTGCGGAAATCCGAGGCCAAAGTCGCCGATTTCGTCCTGGCAAATGCTAATGACGTGATCAACATGCGAATTGTGGATCTTGCTTCCAGCACTGAAGTAAGTGAACCAACCGTAATACGCTTTTGCCGTGCCATCGGATTCAATGGCTTTCAGGCATTCAAATTACAGCTCGCTCAACAGATGGGGCTGGGTAGCGTCTTCACTCAGTTTGCGGTCGATGACAGCGATACAGTAGAGGACCTGCGAAACAAGGTATTCGATACCACAATAGGTTCTTTGCTCACGGTAAGGGATGAACTCGATCCGGTAGTATTGGAGCAGGCAATCCACACGATTAACAATGCCAGGCGCGTGGAATTCTATGGTTTCGGAGCATCGGGTTCCGTAGCTACGGACGCTCAACACAAGTTCTTCCGATTGCAACTTTCAACCAGCGCCTACACTGATCCACACATTCAACATATGTCGGCTATATCTCTGGGTAAAGACGACGTGGTGGTGGCGATTTCTCAGTCTGGTCAAACCAGTGCTTTGCTGGAAAGCGTTGGCCTGGCGATGGAGGCGGGTGCGACTGTGATTGGGTTAGCGCCTCAGGGCACAGCACTTAGCAAGAGATGCAGCATCTCTATCCCTGTAAATATGGAAGAAGACCTGCAGGGTTCGACGCCAGTCTCGTCGCGCATTGCTCACCTGGTCGTGATAGATGTGTTGGCTACCGGCGTGGCACTGCACCGTAAGCCAATTCTGAAAGACCATTTAAAGAAACTGGAAAAAAGCCAGCGCGCTCTTCGCTCTCACGATAGCTGATTTTGCAGATACATCGATCAGGCTGTTTGTAGACCTGCCTGTCTCTTCAACCAGATTATCTGGGTAATCAAGCCTGCCAGATAAATCACCAGGAAAGCCAGATGGAAATTGGTTATCAGTGGGTTATCAAAAGAGTCTACGAACGGATCCCCAACTGGAAGCCTCAGTAGAAAATCTGTGATGGCCGGGATCATGTGAAACAGCAATGTGCTGGTGTAGCCAATCGCCTGGAAATATTTGGAGACAGATCCAAAAAGACTAAATCGCTCCATAATAAAGCCACCGGCCAGAGCAACTAAAGTTAGCACCGCAAGAATATGGGCAATTCCAAAGCCACCCTGGTTGTAAATCATCAGTGCTGTCGCAGCCACGATGAAGGTCAGGATGATGTAGATTTTTCCGGATTGCACTTCCCAGGCAATAACTTTGTCTTTAGCAACTGTATAGAACCCAATCAGTATCGCAGCTATTCCTAGAACCGTATGAAACCAACCTAGCAAGGTCATTTCTGGCATCTGAATTTCTCCCCCGTTTGTACAATGTAGGTCGACTTACTCAACAGTAACAGACTTGGCCAAATTTCTTGGGTGGTCTACATCGGTACCCTTGGTGATAGCGACGTGATAGGACAATAGCTGTAACGGCACCGTAAAGACAATGGGTGCTAATAAATCCGGATTACTCGGCAGATTAATTACCTTACAGCTCTTATCGCTCTTATATTTAATCGTCTCGTCAGCGAACACATAGAGTTTGCCACCGCGGGCACTTACCTCGGCAAGATTCGCTTTTAATTTACCCAGCAGGTCATCATTTGGCGCCACCGCAATAACCGGCATTTTGCTATCAACCAGAGCCAGGGGCCCGTGTTTCAACTCTCCAGCCGGATAGGCTTCGGCGTGAATGTATGATATTTCCTTAAGCTTCAACGCACCCTCTTTTGCCACCGGATATTGAATGCCTCTGCCTAAAAACAAGCTATGGTTCTTGTTGGAGAACTGGCGGGATATTTTCTTTATGTCTTTTCCCAGTTTAAGAGTTTCCGCTATTAACGCGGGTAGACTGGCGAGTTGTTTTACTATTTTCTTTTCTTCACTTGCTTTTAGCCCGGTTCGCCTGGCCAGAACCACCGCTAATACCAGTAGCAAGCTAAGCTGTGTAGTGAATGCTTTGGTGGATGCTACACCTATCTCCTGCCCTGCCATTGTTAATAGGCAGAAGTCAGACTCTCTGACCAGGGAGCTGGTTGCCACATTACAGATGGCCAGACTGCCCACATAGCCCAGATTTTCCGCATAACGAAGTGCCGCAAGTGTGTCTGCAGTTTCTCCGGATTGGGATATTGTTACGAATAAAGTACCAGGTTGCACTATTATATCGCGGTAACGGTAGTCTGATCCTATATCAACCTGGCAAGGTATTTTTGCAATTGATTCCAACCAGTATTTGGCTACCTGCCCAGCGTGAAAGCTAGTGCCACAAGCTACAATTTGTACTGACTTAACCTTGTCGAATATACCTTTGGCTTTTACTCCGAATGCAGCCTCAAGAACCTTACCTTCGCTGATACGACCATCGAGTGTGTCCTGAATCACTTGTGGCTGTTCGTAAATTTCCTTAAGCATAAAATGCTTGAACTCGCCTTTATCCGCTTCTTGTGTGTGGCCATGCACGGTGGTCACCTCACGCTTAACCCGTTTGGACCCCTTCCATATCTGTACATCATCGAGACTGACCCGAGCGATATCGCCTTCTTCAAGATAGATAAAACGATCTGTTACCTGACCTAAGGCCAGAGGGTCTGAAGCTACAAAGTTCTCCCCCATGCCAACCCCGATTACCAGCGGGCTGCCACTCCGGGCTGCTACGATCTCTTCAGGGTGGTTAAGGTCCATCACAC
Source organism: uncultured Pseudohongiella sp. (assembly GCA_965227685.1). Lineage (GTDB taxonomy): Bacteria > Pseudomonadota > Gammaproteobacteria > Pseudomonadales > Pseudohongiellaceae > UBA9145. The sequence goes on from CBDDGA010000002.1 coordinate 3,217,810, forward strand.
AAAGCCCATAAGCACCATGTAGTTGCTTAATGGTTTTCTTTACAGCACCGAGCAAGTCCAACTTGCCTCCTCGAAGCGCTTTATGAATCAGGTGGGCAATTACCTCTGTGTCTGTTTCTGTTTTGAAGCTGTAACCCGATTTCTTCAGGTCTGATCGTAAACTTTCGAAGTTCTCGATAATGCCATTATGGACAATGGAAATTTCGTTGTTCGAATTATGGGGATGTGCGTTGCTGACGGTAGGTTTGCCATGGGTAGCCCAGCGTGTGTGAGCGATTCCAATATTGCCTTTGATAGATGCTTTGTCTGCAGCACTAATCAGCTTGGATACCTTGCCCACCGTTTTTATTGTATTGATTTTGGTGCCCGCGGAATTGAGCAAGGCAATGCCCGCGGAGTCATAGCCTCTGTATTCCAGCCTCTTCAGGCCTTCAAGCAGGATTCCTTTAACATTGCGTTCAGTAACTGCACCGACTATGCCGCACATGGTTTAACTATTCTCCTGACTAGGCTTTCTTGGTTGGGCGCTTCCAGCCAGAAATATTTTTTTGTTTGGCTCTGCCGACAGCAAGGCTGTCCTGGGGGACATCGGTGTTAATTGAAGAGCCCGCAGCAACAAAGGCATTGTCGGCCAATTCTACCGGCGCCACTAACACGCTATTGGAGCCAACGAATACTTTGTTTCCCAGCACTGTCTTGTGCTTGTTTACGCCATCGTAGTTACAAACAATCGTGCCTGCCCCAATATTACATTCCTCGCCCAGTTCCACATCACCCAGATACGCAAGATGGCTGGCTTTAGAACCTTTGCCAATCCTGGCATTTTTCGTTTCAACAAAATTGCCAATCTTGGTTTCTGCACCCAATTCCGAGCCCGGGCGGATTCGTGCCATTGGTCCTACACTTGCATTCTCACCAATAACAGCGCCTTCAATAACAGTACCTGGCAGTATATTGACCCCGTCAGCTATGTTCGCATCTTTTATCACGCAATTAGCGCCAATGGCTACATTAGATCCCAGTGAGATATTGCCTTCCAACACCACATTGGAATCTATTACACAGTCCTTACCAAACTGAAGTTCTCCCCTTATATCAAACCTTGATGGATCTCTTAATGTCAGGCCTGCTTGCATGTATTCTTCTGCTTTGGACATTTGATAATGGCGCTCCACTAGTGCCAGTTGCATTTTATTATTTATGCCCATGACTTCCATTTCGTCCTGAGCAATTGTGCATACTACGTTGCAGCCATCCTTTTTTGCCATAGCGACGATGTCCGTCAGATAGTACTCCTGTTGGTCATTGTTGCTGCGCAGGGCGTTTAGCCAATCCTGGATTCGTGTTGCAGGAATAGCAATGATCCCACTGTTGACTTCAGTAATACGTTTTTGTTCCGCACTTGCATCTCTTTCTTCAACAATGGAGATCACTGCCCCATTGTCAGCACGCACAATCCTGCCCAGGCCATCCGGGTTTCCTGTTTTAAAACTGAGCATTGATAATGTGTCATCATTACAGCCGGCGACTACAGCCGACAGTGTTTCTATACGGGTCAGAGGCACATCGCCAAAAAGTACAAGGACAGGATTTGAGGCGTTTCCAGTTTCTAAATCGGGAAGAGCTTGTTGTACAGCATGCCCCGTCCCAAGCTGTTCTGTTTGATTTACCCAGTTAATTGGTTGGTCGGAAAAGGCTCTCTTTATTTCATCCGCTCCATGACCCACTACTACGTGTATCTTGTCGGCTCCCAGATACTGAGCGGCACTTAACACGTGGCCAAGCATCGGCTTGCCACCCACTTCATGCATCACCTTGGGTATCTCCGAGTGCATGCGGGTGCCTTTTCCAGCGGCCAGTATTACTACTTCCATTTATAGAGCTCGAGAATGATTAAACAACGGGTTAACTTGCAGCAACAGGTCTACAGGTATGAAAAAGAGAGTACCAAAAAAAAAGGTAGCTCTCGCTACCTTTTCTTAGGTTATCTCTTAGTTTATCAACGTGGCTTATTGCGCGCGATTCTTCAGCTGTCTCAGCGCTCGTAGTTGCGCGGCAGCTTCTGCTAATTGAGATGCTGCAGTGCCATAGTCTAACTCGGCGCTGGCGTCTTGCATCGCCTTTTCAGCTTCTTTTATAGCAGCCTCTGCAGCAGCTTCATCCACATCGTCAGCTCGAAGTGCGGTGTCAGTTAACAGAGTTACGACATTACGAGTAACTTCCAGGAAGCCGCCGGACACATAAAACACCTCTTCTTCACCGCCATCCTTCACCAGGCGTACTGGGCCAGGAATAAGGGAAGTGATCAGCGGGGCATGGCCTGGACCTATTCCCAGATCGCCTAGCGCACCAGCAGCGACGACCATTTCAACGCGGCCAGAGAAGATACTCTCTTCCGCGCTAACGATATCGCAATGCATAGTCATGGACATTAGTTCGTCTCCCGCTACTTACTTATAGCGTCTTCGCCTTTTCTACGGCTTCTTCAATAGAACCCACCATGCTGAATGCCTGCTCAGGCAGGTGATCATATTCACCGTCAAGAATCGCTTTAAAGCCAGAAATAGTATCTTTCAGAGAAACATACTTACCGGGCGCGTTGGTGAAAACTTCCGCAACAGTAAAAGGCTGTGACAGGAATTGTGAGATTCTACGTGCTCGGCCTACCGTTTGCTTGTCTTCGTCAGAAAGTTCATCCATACCCAGAATGGCGATGATGTCTTTCAGCTCCTTATAGCGCTGCAGTACTGTTTGTACGCCGCTTGCTGTGTCGTAGTGCTCCTGACCTACAACCAGTGGGTCGAGCTGACGAGAAGTGGAATCCAGGGGATCCACCGCAGGGTAAATACCTAGAGCAGCAATATCACGAGACAGTACAACTTTTGCATCAAGGTGAGCGAAGGTGGTTGCTGGTGAAGGGTCAGTCAAGTCATCAGCAGGCACATATACAGCCTGGATTGATGTAATAGATCCCGTCTTGGTGGAAGTAATACGCTCCTGCAGGGCTCCCATTTCCTCAGCCAGTGTAGGCTGATAACCCACCGCTGAAGGCATACGACCCAGTAGTGCAGATACTTCGGTACCCGCCAGCGTGTATCGATAGATGTTGTCGATGAAGAGCAGTACGTCACGGCCTTCATCACGGAATTTCTCAGCCATGGTTAAACCAGACAGGGCAACACGCAGACGGTTACCAGGTGGCTCGTTCATCTGGCCGTATACCATGGATACTTTGGATTCACCTTCAAGGTCGATTACGCCTGATTCCTGCATCTCGTGATAGAAATCGTTTCCTTCACGAGTACGCTCACCCACACCAGCAAACACGGACAAACCAGAGTGCTCGGTGGCGATGTTATTAATCAGTTCCATCATGTTTACGGTCTTACCAACACCCGCACCGCCGAACAGTCCAACCTTACCACCCTTGGCAAATGGGCAAACCAGGTCAATAACTTTAATACCTGTTTCCAATAGTTCGTTGGAAGTAGAGAGCTCTTCGTAAGTTGGTGCCTTACGGTGAATAGGCATTTTTTCCTGTTCACCAATTGGGCCACGCTCATCAATCGGGCGACCCAGAACGTCCATGATTCGACCCAGGGTTTCCGTACCAACTGGTACAGAAACAGGAGCACCCGTGTCCTGTACAGTCAAGCCGCGGCTTAAACCTTCAGTACTACCCAGGGCAATTGTTCTTACAATGCCGTCACCCAGCTGCTGCTGAACTTCCAGGGTAATCTCTCTGTCATCGACAGTTAACGCATCGTAAACCTGGGGAATACTTTCCCGATCAAACTCTACGTCGATAACGGCGCCGATAATTTGTACGATTCGACCGCTGCTCATTTTCGGTTCCTCAAACTTTCTATATCAAATAATTCAAATAAACTTTTTAGCAAACAGCAAATTAAACGGCTGCTGCACCACCCGCAATTTCCGACAGCTCTTGCGTAATCGCTGCCTGGCGGGCTTTGTTGTAAACAAGGCCGAGCTCATCGATAAGATCGCCTGCATTATCAGATGCATTCTTCATGGCAATCATTCGGGCAGCCTGTTCACAGGCATTGTTCTCAACTACGGCCTGGTAGACCTGGGACTCAATAAACCTTAATAGCAAACCATCCAGCAATTCCTTTGCATCTGGCTCGTACAGATAATCCCAATGATGTTGCAAGTCTTCTTCTTCGGAAGGCAGAAGTGGCAGCAACTGATTCACTATTGGGGTGTGAGTCATTGTGTTAACAAAATCGTTGCTAACAATCATTAGTTTATCGATCTCACCGTTGTCGAATTTGTCCAACATAATTCGCACGGCACCGATTACGTCAGCCACTTCGGCGGTATCGCCGATGTCTCTTACTGACGCCACAACATTGCCACCGAAGTTATTGAAGAAAGTAGCTGCTCTGCCACCAATAGTGCAGATATCGATTTCGATATTCTGATCCGCCCATTCCTTCATGGAAGCGACAGTGGTTTTAAACGCATTAATGTTCAAACCACCACATAAACCACGATCTGTAGATACAACAATGTAACCAACGCGCTTCACATCGCGGGTATCGAAATACTGATGACGATACTCTGGTGAAGAGTTGGCAATGTGGCCAATCACTGAGCGAATGCGATGTGCGTAAGGCTTACCCAACTGCATACGATCCTGGGCTTTACGCATTTTACTAGCCGAGACCATTTCCATAGCCTTGGTGATCTTCTGAGTATTTTTAATACTCGAGATCTTTGTGCGTATTTCTTTACCACCTGCCATCTTCGTTAAATACCTGTATGAACTCTTAGGGTGTTAATGCTCGAAGTTCAAACGAACTGTAAGCTCTGTTTATCGAAGGGTCCCAACAAAAAAAGGACACCCGCCCCCTATTAATAAGTCTGCGTAGAAACAAACTTATCCATAATTTCCTTAAACTTGCCTTCAATCTCATCATTCCAATCCCCGGTCTCGTTGATCTGATTCAACAGATCACCGTACTCGGAGCTGGCGAATGACAGCAATGACGCTTCAAAGTCCAACACTTTGTTAAGCTCAACTTCCTTAAGGAAGCCTTCGTTAGCTGCATATAGAGACAAAGCCATTTCAGAAATTTGCAGAGGCGAATACTGCTTCTGCTTCATCAATTCTGTTACTCGCTGACCGTGTTCCAGCTGTGCCCGAGTCGCATCATCCAGATCGGAGGCAAAGGCCGCGAAAGCCGCCAGCTCGCGATACTGGGCCAGGGCGATACGGATACCACCGCCCAGCTTCTTGATGATCGTAGTCTGGGCAGCACCACCTACACGGGATACGGAAATACCAGGGTTCATCGCTGGACGAATACCTGAGTTAAATAAATCCGTTTCCAGGAAGATCTGGCCGTCAGTAATGGAAATTACGTTGGTTGGTACGAAAGCCGATACGTCACCAGCCTGAGTCTCAATTACTGGCAATGCAGTCAGAGATCCAGTTTGACCCGTAACTTCACCATTGGTGAATTGCTCAACGTAGTTAGCGCTTACTCTCGCTGCGCGCTCCAATAGACGGGAGTGTAGATAGAATACATCACCAGGATAGGCTTCTCGGCCAGGCGGGCGACGCAGCAGCAGAGAGATCTGACGATAGGCCCAGGCCTGCTTGGTGAGATCATCGTAAATGATCAATGCGTCTTCACCGCGGTCGCGATAGTACTCACCCATGGTGCAACCAGAATAGGGTGCAATGAATTGCATGGCAGCTGGATCAGAGGCTGAAGCGGAAACCACAATGGTGTATTCCATGGCACCGTGCTCTTCCAGCTTCTGTACAACGTTAGCAATAGAAGAAGCTTTCTGACCGACCGCTACGTAAACACACTTAACGCCTTTACCCTTCTGGTTAATGATGGTGTCGATGGCAACAGCTGTCTTACCAACCTCACGGTCACCAATGATCAACTCACGCTGACCTCGACCGATTGGTGTCATGGAATCGATCGACTTCAATCCGGTTTGAACTGGCTGCGATACTGATTGACGTGCAATTACGCCAGGTGCCACTTTTTCGATAGCGTCAGTTTGTTTTGCTTCGATTGGACCTTTACCATCAATTGGGTGGCCAAGTGCATCTACAACACGGCCTTCCAGTTCCGGGCCAATGGGCACTTCCAGAATACGGCCGGTACACTTACAGCTCTGACCTTCCTTAAGGCCGAGGTAATCCCCCAGTACAACCGCACCAACGGAATCGCGCTCCAGGTTCAAAGCCATACCATAAAGGCCGCCTTCGAACTCGATCATCTCACCGTACATCACGTCGGCCAGACCATGGATACGAATAATGCCGTCAGAGACACTTACGATTGTGCCTTCGTTTTTGGCCTGCACAGACACATCCAACTTGTCTATGCGCTGTTTAATAATTTCACTGATTTCAGATGGATTCAGTTGTTGCATCTTTGTTTCCTATTCTCCCGATAAGGCTGGCGTTTATGCAGCCGCTCAGGAATTCAATGATTCAGCTAATTTGGTCAGCTTTCCGCGGACAGAACTGTCAATGACAGTATCGCCGGCACGGATAACGGCTCCTCCGATCAATGCATTATCCACGTTAGTGGAAAGCTTGATCTCTCTCTGTAAGCGTTGCTTCAGCGAATCCGCCAGCTTTTGCGAAATATCTGAACTGATCTCAAAAGCCGTGGTGATTTCAACATCAACGGATTTTTCCTGAATCGCTTTCAGGTTATCGAACAGCAAGGACACTTCAGGTAACAGACCGAGACGCTTGTTCTCAGCCAGTAGACGCATGAAGTTTTGTCCTTTTTCGTCTAGCTCATCGCCACAGATGTCTATAAATGCTTGAGCCGCTTGTTCCGAAGACAATGCCGGATTTATAAGTAGTGCTCGGACTGCATCCTGGCTGGTAACTGCTGCAGAAACCTTGAGCATGGTTGACCATGCATCAAGAGCATTCGCGTCTAATGCAACCTGGAAAGCTGCTTTAGCATATGGTCGTGCTAGTGTTGTTAATTCTGCCATTTCGCCTGAATGCCTACTTTTGGTTTTCCAACTATAGTTCCGATGCCAGCTTGTTTAGCATCTCTTCGTTTGCCGCCTGATTAATAGACCCTTCAAGAATCTTCTCAGCACCAGCAACCGCAATTTCAGAAACCTTGGCACGCAGCGCTTCGCGAGCACGATTAACTTCTTGCTCGATCTCGGCCTGTGCACCATCAATGATGCGCTGGCCTTCAACCCTGGCTTGCTGCTTCGCTTCATCAACGATTTGCGCTGCACGCTTGTTTGCCTGGTCGATAATGGCTGCGGCTTCTTCTTTGGCTTCTTTCATTTGCTCGGTGGATTTGGCCTGCGCCAGTTCGAGGTCTTTCTCGGCGCGCGCTGCTGCTTCAAGGCCATCGGCAATTTTCTTCTTTCGCTCTTCCATGATGGCCATAAATGGCGGCCACACGTAGTTCTTGCAGAACCACAAGAACACGAACATGGCGATCATTTGGCCTAGAAAGGTTGCATTAATATTCACGGTTTTCTCCCGTTAGGTTAAATGCTTAACCGCCCAGTGGTGCCAGGAAGGGATTAGCAAAGGTAAACCACATGCCAATACCAATACCGATCATTGTTACCGCGTCGATAAGACCAGCTACCAGGAACATAGAGCCCTGTAACTTAGGTGCAAGCTCAGGCTGACGCGCTGAACCTTCCAGGAACTTACCTCCCAGAATACCGAAGCCGATCGCAGTACCTGCTGCGCCCAAGCCCAGCACAAGCAGAACGCCAAGTACTGTGTTTGCCAAAATTAATTCCATCTTTTCCTCCAGGTTTTCTTCAGTTCAGATGTAGTTCAAGAAATTAGTGATGAGGTACCTCATGTGCTGCATTGAGATAAACAATGGTCAACATCATGAATACGAAAGCTTGTAGGGGTATTACCAACAGGTGGAATACAGCCCATACGAAGTGGGCAGGCAATTGCCACAATCCCAGCATTGATGCGATAAGCAAAAACAGCAGTTCACCTGCGTAAAGGTTACCGAACAATCGCAGACCTAGTGATATAGGTTTAGCGAACAAGGTCGGTACTTCAATAATCAAATTAAAAGGCATCATCCATTTACCAAAAGGATGGAATGCCAACTCGCCAAGGAAACCGCCAATACCTTTGTTCTTGATGCTGTAATAAAGAATCATCAGGAACACTGTGAAGGACATACCCATGGTGATGTTGGGGTCGGTCGTTGGCACTACCTTAAAGGGTGAATTCTCAATGTGGAAAACATGATGCAACAATGGCTCAAAGCCGAATGTTGTCAGAAGATCCACCGGCACCAGATCCATGGTGTTCATCAAAAGTATCCAGAAAAACATCAACAGACACAGAGGCCCTATTAATTCGTTCTTATAGTTGAAAGCTTCAGACACACGGGCATCAACGAATTCAACAACGGATTCCACGAAATTCTGTACGCCGGATGGGTTGTCTACTGAAGCATTAACCGCGACGCGCCGGAAGAACCAAAGGAAAGCTGCACCGAGAAATAGTGACCAGCCCATAGTGTCGACATTGATTGCCCAGAAGCCCATTTCTGCTGCTTCTTCAGGTGTGTGGGCAAATCCCCAATGGCCATCAATACGACCAAAGGTAAAGAAAGATAAGTGATGAGTAATGTATTCTTGAACTGTCAGTTCAGCGCCATGTTCGGCTGCAGCGTGGGCTAGCTCTGCCATTGACTCTCTCTAAATTTACACTTTGCCCGAATCCGTCGGGTTCGGGTTTCTTCTCTCAAACCAATTAAAGGAAGAAACGGTTGTTTTCAGTTGCGGCTGGGGCGGTAATCGATAAACGCCGAAGCCATCACGCCGGTAAAATGGATTGAAATGAATCCAAGTATCAGCGCGAGTTCATTCAAATTCGTAATCAGGGTAAAACTCAGTGCAAACAACACCAAGGTTATGCCTATTTTGCCCAGCTCCCCTCTTATAAAGCTTTTTACAACTTTGTCCGCTTTCGTTGCACCCTGGAAACGGAATGCCTTGAAGACGAAATAGCTGTTAGGCAAAGCGCTTATCAAGCCCCCCAATAATATGGAGTAGGCCGTAATCGTGCCTGACAAGAACAGTGAGGTAGCGGCGATAAAGGCGGTCGCGAGTAACTGCGCGACAATCACTTTATAGACTGGTGGGGTACTCATTTAGTAAAAAGTCGACAGTGAAATTTTGCGTTCCAGGTCGAGTTAAGATCCCCAACGACAGCCGTAACAAACATCTGTTGTTGCAGCGGTGATCACCAAAAGCAGGCGCATTATAGGGACTTTGGGGGGGTATCGCAACTACGTCCCAGGTACAATTTAAGCCCGAAAATACAGGGTTTTCAGGAGGTTTTCCCGGTCGATGTAGATGCGGTTTCGAGCTGCAGGATTTGAGCCCGAATTCCTATTTGATATGGGCCAGAATTCCGTCCAATTCATCAAGGCTGTTGTATTTAACCACCAGTTTTCCTTTTCCTTTGGCAGTGTGCTGTATCAACACCTTGGAACCCAGCTTGTCTTCCAGATTGTCCTGCAAATTTTTGATGTCTGGGTCAAGAACCTTGCTAGCCTTTTTACCGCCTGCACCTGAAACCAGTCTGCGAACCAGGGCTTCTGTCTGCCGGACAGAAAGTCCGCGACCTGACACCGTGCGAGCTGTTTCCGGTTGTTGAAGATCATCCAGAGCGAGCAGAGCACGGGCATGCCCCATTTCCAGATCACCATTTTCCAGCATGCGCCTGACATCTACATGCAGTCCTATTAACCGCATGAGGTTTGTCACAGTGACACGGGATTTACCAACAGCATCGGCAACTTCCTGTTGGGTTAATTCGAATTCATCCTGCAGACGTTTAAGCGCCATTGCTTCTTCTATGGGGTTTAAATTTTCCCGCTGAATGTTTTCAATCAGCGACATTGCTATCGCAGCTTCATCCCCAACTGGCTTGATAATGGCAGGAATGCTGTCGAGGCCTGCCATTTGAGTGGCGCGCCAGCGACGCTCGCCAGCAATAATTTCATATTTGTCGGAAGAAATTGGACGTACGACGATGGGCTGCATGACACCCTGGGTCTTTATGGAAGCAGCCAGCTCTTCTAATGCCTCCTGATGCATATCTGTTCGAGGCTGGTACTTGCCTCGCTGGATGAGATCGACTGGAATATTTCTTAGATCACCGTCTTGCTCTGGACCCGATTCAGCAGGCGTTTCCGCAGTCTCTGGCTCTTCCTTGGGTTTACCAGCAAGCAGGCTGGCCATAGTCTGGGTGCTACCCGAAGAAAGAAGTGCGTCGAGACCTTTACCTAGTTTTTTCTTATCGTTCATGTAAGTAAGTACTAATTAACCCTGAATGTCCCTAAAATAGGTTTATAGATTAGATCGGTTTAGTTCATCATTCGGGCAGCTTCATCATGCCGACGCAGCATTTCGCCTGCCAGAGCCAGATAAGCGATTGCGCCTCGCGACTGCCTGTCATATTTGATCACAGGTTTACCGTAACTCGGTGCTTCTGCCAGGCGCACATTACGTGGCACTACTGTTCGGTAAACCGCATCACCAAAGTAATTGAACAGCTGCCCGTTTACCTCAGAAGTGAGTTTATTTCGAGGGTCATACATAGTACGCAAGATGCCCTCAATTTTGAGATCAGGATTAATTCGTTCCTGAATTACCCGAATAGTATCCATTAGTGCCGAGAGCCCTTCGAGCGCGTAGTATTCGCACTGCATTGGTATCACAACCCCATCAGCCGCTACCAGCGCGTTTATGGTCAGCATATTCAGGGAAGGTGGACAATCAATAACGATGAAGTCGTATTGCCCTCTATGCTCATCAATGATCGCTCGCAGCCTGGTTTCCTTGTTGTCTGCATTGATAAGCTCAACCTCTGCCGCGACCAAATCACCATTTGCCGGCAGTAAATCATAATCCGCGTCTTCGGGCTTGATTTTTACCGAGTCAAAAGCAGCCTGGGAAGTGAGCAAATCATAGACAGACAGGTCGAGACTGGACTTATCCACACCCGAGCCCATGGTTGCATTACCCTGAGGATCCATGTCTATCAAAAGAACATTTTTGCGAGTGACACTGAGGGATGCGGCCAGGTTTACTGAAGTTGTGGTTTTCCCTACACCGCCTTTTTGATTGGCTATTGCCAGTACTTTACTCACGCTACTCTTACTCTCAACCTTACGATCCTACAAACTTGCTTTGAAATCTGCCCTTTCTCGCCTGGTTCTGCTCTATTGGCGATTGTGCCAATTTTACCTGATAAACCCACTGCGTGGGACGATATCTATAAGATGCCTTATTGTCTCGGTCGCTTCATTGCTGCCAGGTATCTGTAATCTGACTATCTCAGCCACCTCATAGTCGTCATCCAGCTCGCGCAATTCTTGCTCCGGAAGCTGCCCTTTCATTGCCAGAAAATGGCTGTTCCTGGTCAGCAACGAACGGATTTTGTCCAAAGTGTCCTTTAACGAAGAAAAGGCTCTGCAAGTCACAATATCAATTTGACTATCACTTTGATAGTGCTCTACCCGGCAATTCTGCACATCCACATTCGACAGCCCAAGGGTAGATTTAACCTGGAACAAAAAGCGCGTTTTTTTGCCATTACTGTCGAGCAGGATAAACCTGCATTCTGGTTTAAGAATTGCCAGCGGGATTCCGGGGAATCCTCCTCCGGAACCAACATCGAGAATACATCCGGCGCTGATGTGAGGAACAATTGCAATGGAGTCCAGAAGATGACGGTAGAGCAGAACCTGGTCCGTTGCATCGGCTACCAGGTTATAGGTCCGGTTCCATTTTTTTAAAAGTTCCAGGAAATCCAACAACAACTGTCGTTGTGAAGTAGTCGTTTCCACTTGCAGTTCATTCAGTCCTTCTGCAAGCAAACTCTCTAATGGTTGCAACGGAGGTAAACCTTTTCTAGCTTGCCTTTCGAGAATGCGACTGATGCTTTTTTAAATGAATCAATATCAGCGAAATAGCAGCTGGAGTCATACCAGGAATTCTGGATGCGCGACCAATATTCTCTGGTCTGGCCGACTCCAGTTTCTGCTGCAATTCATTTGATAAACCTTGCATCGAGGAATAGTCGAAATCAGCAGGAATAGAAGTATTTTCCTGACGTTTAAGTCTCTCTATTTCTTCCGACTGTCGATCAATATAACCCTGGTACTTTATTTGTATTTCCGCCTGCAGCAAAGCTTGATCCCTGACCGGGATCTCCAGGTTTTCTGCGGCTACTTCATTGTTGGACTCCGTGCCGGTACCGCCGGAATACGCCTTCATTAAAGGCTTATAACTAAGCTCAGGTCGAGATAACAGGTCCGCTAATCGATACTCTCGAGCCAGAGGTTTCTCGAGTAGGCATTCTATTCTTTTCGCTTCTTCGCTACCTGGTTGTATCCAGGTGTTGCGAAGATTATCTAGCTCCACACCAATTAACTCTTCTTTTTCTTTAAAGAATTTCCAGCGCCTCTCATCAACCAGGCCTAATTCCCTGCCCTTTTCTGTAAGCCTAAGATCAGCATTATCTTCTCTTAGGGTAAGACGATATTCTGCTCTCGACGTGAACATTCGATAAGGTTCATTCGTTCCCAGGGTAATAAGGTCATCGACAAGGACACCTATATAGGCCTGGTCTCGTCTCGGACACCAGGCTTCCTTACCCTGAACCGCAAGACCTGCGTTCAATCCTGCCAACAATCCCTGGGCAGCCGCCTCTTCATAACCAGTCGTTCCATTAATTTGACCTGCGAAATACAAACCTTCGATGAATTTTGTTTCCAACGAATATTTCAAATCTCTGGGGTCGAAAAAATCATACTCTATTGCATAACCAGGTCTGGTTATGTGAGCGTTTTCAAAACCTTTTATGTTGTGAATCATTTCAACCTGAACATCGAATGGCAGACTGGTTGAAATACCATTTGGATAAAGCTCGTTGGTGTTTAAGCCTTCGGGTTCAACAAAAATCTGGTGTGAAGATTTGTCAGCAAACCGCATTACTTTGTCTTCAATGGATGGACAATACCTGGGGCCGGTTCCCTCTATTACACCAGTATACATTGGCGATCGATCCAGACCGCTCCGAATAATTTCGTGGCAGCGCTCGTTTGTTGATGTGATGTAGCAAGAAATCTGGCGCGGGTGATCTTCTGTCCGCCCTAAAAATGACATTACAGGAAGTGGCGTGTCACCACGCTGTTCCTGCATTACACTGAAGTCCACAGTGCGAGCATCTATTCTTGGAGGTGTTCCGGTTTTCAATCTCTCTACGCGAAACGGTAATTCCCTAAGCCGCAGAGCTAAAGCATTGGAAGGCTGGTCGCCCGCTCTACCGCCACTGCTATTTGACATACCAATGTGAATCTTACCACCCAAAAAGGTGCCAGTTGTCATTACTACCTTTGAGGCATGGATATCCAACCCCATCTGGGTACGAACACCTTTGATACAACCGTTCTCGATCAACAAGTCATCAACTGCTTGCTGGAATAAAGTCAGATTTTCCTGAGTCTCCAGAATTTCTCTGATGGCAGCCTTGTATAGCACTCTGTCTGCTTGAGCTCGTGTTGCCCGAACAGCTGGCCCCTTACTGGCGTTGAGAACTCTGAATTGGATTCCGGCCTTGTCTATCGCCGTTGCCATAGCTCCACCCAGGGCATCTACTTCTTTAACGAGATGGCTCTTTCCAATTCCGCCAATTGCCGGATTGCAGGACATTTGACCTAATGTCTCGATGCTGTGTGTTACCAGAAGAGTACGCACACCAAGGCGTGCAGAAGCCAGGGCAGCCTCTGTGCCAGCATGACCGCCACCTACAACGATCACGTCAAATTCTTCGGTGTATTTCATCTTTCACTGGGTTCCAGTTCGGGGGAGGAGCAGTATATAGATTAACAGTGAAAAGGGAATGTATCTAAAGCGTGAATTCTTAAAGAGAAGTCTCTTTAGATAAAGTATTAAAAATTATTATTTATATATAGAGAAAGAATAGAGTATTAATGTTGTTGTTATAGGGGCATGTTTTTTCTGTTGATAACACCCTTGGAGCCACAAATAACGGGCTTTTCAGAGCGGTACAACTCGGTTCATAAGAGCGGTATTGCCAGCGGATAGACTCTGTAGTGTTTGTGCATGGAATTCCACTGGCGCAATAGTGAGGAATTGGCTGTTAGTTACTGTCAGATTTATCCACGAATCCTTAAGCCAGAAATGATACTTGTCAACATGATGTCCAAGCCTGGACCGTTTTTGTCTATTCCTGTGTTTAATCAGGTACAAGCTGTGGGTTTCTGCTCAATAAGCAGCGGTGTTAATCGTCGGCGTTATTTTCCGACACAAAAGCTTGAGAAAATTTCTCCCAATAAGTCGTCACTGCTCACCTCTCCTGTTATTTCTCCAAGAGCAGATTGAGCCAACCGCAAATCTTCCGCTACCAACTCCAGTTGTAAGTGCTCACTAACTCCGGTTAGTGCTTTATTCAAGAGCTCACCTGCTTTCGCTAGTGCATCGAGATGTCGCTGACGGGCTAGGAATTCACTGCTATCGGAAAAAGCGTAGCTGGTATTTTCTTTAATATGCTGTCGGAGTAAATCCATACCCACGCCCTGCTTTGCTGAAATTTTAAAAAGGTGCAGCTTGTGAGTCCTATATCGGGAGGAAATCTTCACCGGTGCTTGATTGGGCATCAGGTCAACCTTGTTTACCACAAGCGTGCAGCGTTCAATGAACGATGCCGGGTCGCTAAGCCCCAAATCCAGGATGGGCTGAATAGAGGATTCAGGAATATCGAGTTGCCAATCAATATCGGCGTATTCTTCTATGCTGCCATCAACTACCAGAAAGATTTGATCGGCCTCCTCGATGACCCTGGCGGCTCTCCTGACGCCTTCTTGTTCCACAGGGTCATCACTTGATCGCAGTCCCGCGGTATCAGTTAGTGTGACTGGTAGACCATCAACGCTAAGCTGCTCGCGCAGTAAGTCTCTGGTGGTGCCTGGAATATCTGTAACGATCGCCGAATCGTAGCCGCTGAAAGCATTCATCAAGCTTGATTTACCAGCATTGGGCGAGCCAGCTATAACAATCTGAATACCTTCCTTAAGCATGGCGCCCTGCTCGGCCTGTTTAAATATTCTATGAACATCATTAAGAATCGTTTGTAGATTCTCCTGTACTCCCGTGCTCTCCAGTACATCAATGTCTTCGTCGCTGAAATCTATGGCTGCTTCTACGTTGACCCGTACATTGGTAACAGCCTCAACGACTCCACGAATACGGGCTGAAAATACACCCTGGAGAGTACGTATAGCTGATCTGGCAGCCTGTTGAGTACTGGCATCGATAAGGTCAGCAATGGCTTCGGCCTGCAGTAAATCTATTTTTCCGTTCAGAAATGCTCGTTCCGAAAACTCACCAGGCCTCGCCAAGCGTGCTCCTAATTCCTGGGCTCGAGTAAGTAAACTCTGGAGGACATAAGTACCTCCATGGCCATGAAGTTCTATGACGTCTTCACCGGTAAATGAATCCGGGCCAGGGAAATAGAGGATTAAGCCCTCGTCTATGGAGATTGATTCACTGTCCAGAAATTTAGAGAGCGTTGCGATTCTGGGTGGAGGAATTGAACCGGCAATTGCTGTACCGATCTTGTAACTGTCTGGTCCCGACACTCTGATAATGCCTATACCACCACGTCCCGGAGCAGTGGCTATTGCGCAAATGGTATCAGAATCAAGTTGGGGCATGAGCGTCAGCCTTAATCACTGCCAAAGTTCAGGCAGCTATATAGTGGTTTCGGCCGCGCAAAGATTTAATTTGCAGCCTTAGCTTCGTATGCCGCTTCAATTTTTCGTGTGATGTACCACTGCTGCAAAATACCCAGTAGACCATTTGTGAGCCAGTAAAGTACAAGCCCGGCCGGGAACCAGAGAAATAACACGGTCATCATGACAGGCATCAGCTTCATCACTTTGGCTTGCATGGGATCGGCTGGCGCAGGACTCAGTGATGTCTGTAAGTACATTGTTGCTCCCATCAACAATGGAAGAATAAAGAAAGGATCTCTGACAGAGAGATCTTGCAGCCAGAGCATAAAAGGAGCGTGGCGTAGTTCTACACTCTCCAACAAGACCCAGTATAGAGCGATAAAGACTGGCATCTGCACCAGCATCGGCAAACAACCACCAAATGGATTAATCTTTTCTTTCTTATACAGCTCCATCGTCGCTTGCTGGAGTTTCATTCGGTCGTCGCCATAGCTTTCTTTCAACTGCTGCATCTTTGGCATTAATCTGCGCATACCAGCCATGGATTTGTACTGGGTTTCGCTTAACTTGTAGAAGAAAGCCTTAACCACAAAGGTGAGAGCGATAATGGATAAACCGTAGTTCCCTATGAATGAATTGATTTGCCTTAGCAGCCAATAAATCGGTGCTGCGAGAAACCAAAGGAAACTGTAATCGATAGTAAGATCAAGATTTGGTGATATGTCTGCAAGAACATACTGGTCTTTAGGACCAGCGTAAAACTGCATATTGTATTGGCCCACGCTGTTGGCAGGTACGTCGAAGGCAGCTCCGGTGAACTCCCCGAAATATTGGCTCAAGTTGTTCTTACGTGTTGTGAAACGATTTAATGATTCGTTATCGGGAACCCAGGCACTAATAAAGTAATGCTGGCTAAAACCTATCCAACCGCCCGTGGTTTCAAATGATTCTGAACCATCGTCTATGTCATCGAAATCAACTTCTATATATGGATCTTCTTCACTGGTAGAAACAAAACCCAAATAGGTACGGCCAAATCCACCAGCGCTACTGGGGTCATCAAAGCCGTCACGCTTAATTTGACCAAAAGCATTGGCCCGGAAATCGGCAGAACTGTCGTTATTTACTACATAGCTAATTCCAATTAGATAGCTACCTCGAGTGAACGTATAACGTTTGATGATTTCGATTCCATCCACATTAGTCGTAACCAGATCAACAACAAGCTCATTATCGGAGTCTGATAGCTCAAAACTGGAATTGCTGGTTTGATAATTAGCCCTGGAAGGAGAGTCAATCCCATTCCGTCCGATAAGGCCGCTTTGAGCAACGTAGCTGCGTGCCCGCGATTGCTCCATCAGGACAAAAGGGTCATCTGGCACATTTAACTGTTTTAAGTACTGAGGCAGCGCGAGTTGAATTATATCCCCACCCTGAAGATCGATTTGTAGTTTTAGTGTGTCTGTAGTGACGTCTATGACTGTACCACTGGTAGTACCGTTTGTTACTGACTGCTCGGCTGTCGTTTGTTGGGATACTGGTACGGTATTAGGAGTACCCGGCACTTCGACTGGAATATCGTCCGTATTACTTGTATTAGCCTGGCCTTCAACAGATCCAACTTCGGCGAGGTTTCCAAATTCGACACTGTTGCTTCCGTCGTCGACAACAGGCGGATAGTCCTCTTGCCAGGCTAGTAGCAATAGATAGGTAATGACAGCAAGAGCTATATAAAGAGAATAACGAGTGATATCCATTTCCTACTTCTCTATGGAAAGATTCGCTTCAGGTCTTTGAGGGACTGGATCAAATCCACCTTCGTGCCACGGATGGCAGCGTAAGATTCTTCGCATGCCGAGATAGCTACCCTTCACACTGCCATGCACTTCAATCGCTTCTTTAGCATAGTGGGAACAGCTGGGGTAGAAACGGCAATTGCTACCTAACAACAGGCTGAAGGCTCGTTGGTAAATTTCAATTAGCCTAATTAGAAGTTTATTAAGCATTTCAGGATTTCCCCACATCCGACAGACGTTTGTTTTGAAGATCCTGCCATAGACGAAACAGACTTTTGCTTATTTCGATATTGCGCAATGAGTCTGCTCCTTTCCTTACCAAAACTACCAGGTCGAGGTTTGTTAGGGTGGATTGTTGATGCCTGAAAGACTCTCTAATGAGTCGTTTTATCCTGTTTCGTTGTACAGCTTTCGAGATATTCTTTTTGGCAACGACTGTACCAAGTCGAGAATTGATTTCAGATTGCTGTAAGGCAAGTATCAAGAAGTGGCGGTTGGCAACCTTATATTGGTTGCTATTGAATACAGCTGTGAATTCAGCCGCCGTTAGTAGGCGAGATTTCTTGGGGTAGCCGTATTCTGACACTGGTCATTCTCTGTTCTCTTTCCAAACAGGAAATACAGAAAATTAAGCCGACAGGCGCGCGCGTCCTTTTGCTCGACGTCGCTTAAGCACCAAGCGCCCGCCCTTGGTTGCCATTCGTGCGCGGAATCCGTGAGTTCGGGCTCGCTTCAACACGCTGGGCTGATATGTACGCTTCATAGTAAAAGTCCGATTTAACAGTCACTTAGATAGCCACAAAGTGGCTCGAAAAAAGAGGCGGAATTCTAGAGGTTTTGCCCAAAACATGCAATGGGATGAAGCTCTGAATCTGGGATCTTTCCTTGTTTCAATAGCTTTGGTCAGATCCCCAAAATAAGCAATAGTTCATACACAAGTTATCCACAGCATATTTATCAACAGGCTATGAATTTAGCTTCTGGGCTAGCATAAATTTCGCCCTGCTTTTTTCAGTCAAAACCACTTAACATGCTGAAAAACAAAACAAAAACAAACGTCGAAAAAATGAGGCCGAAGGCTTGTTAGCAGTGGATAACTCCAGGCTCACTGGATAGAATCGTCGGCAAAAGTAGTATCAACAATAATAAGACAGATTTAAAGACGGGCAGGAGATAGTGGTAGTAACGCATTGGCAAAAATGTACTGAATGTCTTAAAGACGAGCTTTCCTCTCAACAATTCAATACCTGGATAAGACCGCTCCGAGCTGAGCACGCCGCAGACGCAATTGCACTGTATGCCCCAAATCGATTTATTCTCGATTGGGTCAAGAGCAAGTTTCTCGACAGAATCGAAGAGGTTCTTAAGGATCTGACTGGGCAGGAAGTCAGAGTTGAGTTGCGAGTCACTCACAAAGATTTTCGTAGCGAAGTGAGCGAAAAAACAGGATCGGCTGAAGTTACTGGGAATCAACAGCAAACCAGATCCTCAGTCATCTCCAGTGTTGCCTCAACAGCAGAGGCTGACACCAGGGCTCCAGCAGCTGTAAGACATTCAGGTAAGAACTCTTCGGGTAGCGGAGTGGATACGATTATCGAAGGAAAACTTCGTCATCGTGGTTCTCTAAACACCGAGAATAATTTCGACAACTTTGTTATTGGTAAGTCCAATCAACTAGCCAGAGCGGCGGCCATGCAGGTTGCTGAGAATCCTGGATATGCCTACAACCCGCTATTTATCTACGGTGGAGTAGGCTTGGGAAAGACTCACTTGATGCATGCTATTGGTAATTACCTGGTACAAAAAAAGCCAGGCGCCAAAGTTGTATACCTGCACTCAGAAACATTTGTAGCTACGATGGTTACGGCTCTTCAGCTGAATGCCATCAGTGAATTCAAGCGCTTTTATCGTTCGGTCGATGCATTGTTAATTGACGATATCCAGTTCTTCGCAGGTAAGGAAAGGTCCCAGGAAGAGTTTTTCCACACTTTCAATGCATTACTTGAAGGGGGGCAACAAATAATTCTCACTTGCGATCGATTCCATAAAGAAATTAATGGTCTAGAAGAGCGTCTGAAATCCAGATTTGGTTGGGGGCTGACCGTAGCGGTGGAACCACCGGAATTGGAAACCCGCGCAGCGATACTTATGAATAAGGCAGAGCAATGCAATATCACATTGCCCTACGAATCAGCTCTGTTTATTGCACAGCGTTTGCGTTCCAATGTGCGTGAATTAGAAGGGGCTTTGAAACGGGTAATTGCACACGCTAATTTCAAAGGGGCTCCCATCACATTGGATTTGATTAAAGAAGCATTGAGGGACTTGTTCGCTCTGCAAGACAAGTTAGTTACGATTGACAACATACAGCGATCAGTGGCGGAGTACTATAAGATTAAAATGGCCGACATGTTGTCAAAACGCCGCAATCGCAGCGTTGCAAGGCCACGTCAGGTAGCAATGAGCCTCTCAAAAGAGCTCACAAATCACAGTTTGCCTGAAATAGGCGATGCTTTTGGCGGCAGAGACCACACGACGGTGCTTCATGCGTGTAAACAGATCAACAAGCTTAGACACACTTCCACCGACATCCAGGAAGATTACAATAATCTCCTGCGATCACTGTCAAGTTGATAAGCCATTGTAAAACAAGGAAAAAGAACAGAAATGCAATTTACGATAAGTCGAGATGCCTTGCTAAAACCACTGCAGCTGGTGAGCGGAGTAGTTGAGCGGCGGCAGACCTTGCCAGTGCTTTCCAATGTTCTGGTGGAGCTAAACGGCAACAGCTTGTCACTCACTGGAACAGACCTTGAAGTCGAGCTAATTGGCCGCGTAGAAGTGGAAGCAGGCGGTAAAGACGGTGAAATTACAGTCCCCGCCAGAAAACTGCTGGATATCTGCAAGTCTTTGTCTGACGACTCCCAGATTGAGCTTACTCTTAAGAATGACAAACTCATGCTTAAATCAGGCCGTAGTAGGTTTACGCTCACTACGCTGCCAGCTAGCGAATTTCCTAGGGTTGAAGAAGAGCCTGATACATTTTCATTGAGCATAGACCAGGACCGGTTACGAGCCCTGCTGGACGCGACAAGTTTTGCTATGGCGCAACAAGACGTCCGTTATTACCTGAATGGCATGCTTTTTGAAGTAGCAAGCGACTACCTGCGGTTGGTTGCCACCGATGGCCATCGGCTGGCGATGGAGACAGTCGCTCTGGAGAATGCTATCTCCGAGACGCAACAACTCATACTCCCCAGAAAGGGAATAATGGAGCTTAGCCGCTTACTCTCGGAAGGCGGAGGTGATATAACGCTTACTTTCGGCCAAAACCACATCAGGGCGAAGGTTCCTGAATACACATTCACTTCAAAGCTTGTTGATGGAAAATTTCCCGACTACAACCGGGTTCTTCCAAAAGGAGGGGACAGGGTAATGCTCGGAAACTGTTCTGAACTAAGACAGGCTTTTTCACGGGCAGCAATCCTCTCAAATGAAAAGTACCGCGGTGTCCGCGTTATGCTTAGTAACGGTGAGCTGAAAATCCTGGCAAACAACCCAGAACAGGAAGAAGCAGAGGAAGTTGTATCTGTTGACTATGAGGCTGAAGGGATTGAGATTGGGTTCAATGTCAGCTATCTAATCGACGTACTCTCTACAATCAGCAGCAAAAACGTCCGAATGACTCTTTCTGACCCAAATAGCAGCGCGTTACTAGAGGCGGATGAGGGTAGTGATGCCCTTTATGTTGTCATGCCAATGCGCCTCTAATCTCGTAGTGAGGGAATGCTCACACACATGAGTGCTCTTGCTCGGCTAGAGGTGTCCAGCTTTCGCAATATTGAGCAAATTAAGCTCAATCTGTCCCGGCAGCTTAATTTAGTATTTGGTTTAAACGGCAGCGGAAAAACCAGCGTGCTGGAAGCCATTAACCTGCTAGCCACCGGAAGGTCATTCAGAAGCTCCCTTGTAGACCCTTTGATTATGGAGGGTCAGACTACAGCAACTGTATTTGCCCAAACTGAAGATCACAAAAGTATCGGTTTGAGCAGGCCCCGAAAGCAAAAGCACCAGCTAAAGCTGAATGGTGTGAATCAGACTAACTGGGATGATGTTGCACGTGAGCTGCCAGTTCAGGTGCTGGACGCTGGTGCATTTCAGCTGCTGGAAGGCGGCCCGAAAGCCAGAAGGCGTTTCATGGACTGGGGAGTGTTTCACGTGGAACCAGGGTTTTTGGAACAATGGCGTCGCGTTCGAAAGTGCCTCTCCCACCGTAATCGATTATTGAAACTGGCTCGAGTGCCAGAGAGTGAGCTTCAGGCCTGGGACAGTGAGCTCGTTGAATCATCGAACAAAGTTCATCAACACAGACAGATATATTTGGGCCACCTGCTGCCCCTGTTTCGCGAAACCTACGAAGAGGTATTTGGGCAGCCATCGGACAAGTTGTCCATTAACTATTTGTGCGGATGGGATACCGGGTCGGATCTTGGTAGCCTGCTAGCAAGTAATCGTGTCCAGGATATCAAATATGGATCCACACAGCTTGGGCCTCATCGAGCCGATATCGCTATCAAAATAGGGAACCGTAAGGCACTAGAAATTTTATCCCGAGGGCAGCAAAAGCTGCTCATTTGCGCACTGAAATTTACACAGGGGCGACTATTGGCGGAGGCTGTTTCACGAACCTGCACATATCTGGTGGACGATTTACCAGCAGAGCTCGACTCCAACAACAGGCAACTTGTTTTAGATTACCTGGCGCAGTCCGGGGGCCAGGTTTTCGTTACCAGTGTTGAGGAAGACGCCTTGAATTTCGGGGCCTCGGGGGTAGTTGATGTCGCCAAGTTTCACGTGGAACGTGGTATAATAGACGGCTGATTTATGAATATATGGTCTGCTTTGTTGCAGGCCGAATCGCTTCGATCACAATGGGAAAACGAAGCGTTTTTGGAGACGTTCTATGAGTGATGATACTCAAACTGATTATAACTCGGACAGCATTAAAGTTCTAAAAGGGCTGGATGCGGTGAGAAAGAGACCTGGTATGTACATCGGTGATACTGATGATGGTACTGGGCTTCACCACATGGTATTTGAACTCGTAGATAACTCCATCGATGAAGCTTTGGCTGGACACTGCGATCAGATTAACGTGGTTATTCACGTGGGAGAAACTATCACTGTATCAGATAACGGCCGGGGCATTCCTACCGAGATGCACAAAGAAGGTGTATCCGCCGCAGAGGTTATCATGACGGTTCTCCATGCAGGCGGGAAGTTTGATGACAATAGCTACAAGGTATCTGGCGGCCTCCATGGTGTGGGCGTTTCAGTCGTAAACGCTCTATCTGAAGAACTTAAGCTTACTATTCGCAGGGCTGGTCAGGTCCACGAGCAATACTATCAGCACGGTGTACCTCAGGCGCCCCTAACAGTGGTAGGCGATACTGAAGTGACAGGCACAGAATGCCACTTCAAGCCATCTAAAGACACCTTCAGCAATGTTGAGTTTCATTACGATATTCTGGCCAAGAAGCTACGTGAGTTGGCGTTTCTTAACGCCGGAGTCAGCATCACACTTACGGATGAGCGTAGTGGCAAGGAAGAAGAGTACAAATACGAAGGTGGATTGAAAGCCTTCGTCGACTATCTCAATACCAATAAAAACACGATCAACAAGCTATTCCATTTCGTATCTGAGCGCAGTGAAGACGGAATCTCCGTGGAAGTAGCCCTGCAGTGGAATGACTCTTACCAGGAGAATATCTTCCCCTATACAAACAATATTCCTCAACGGGATGGCGGCACCCACCTGGCGGGATTCCGCAGTGCACTAACTCGCGTTCTTAAGAGCTACATCGATAAAGAACTTGCTCAAAAGAAAGGTAAGGAAGTGGTTACTAGCGGCGATGACGCCAGGGAAGGGCTTACAGCCATTATTTCCGTCAAAGTTCCCGATCCTAAGTTTTCATCACAGACCAAGGACAAATTAGTCTCGTCTGAAGTCAAATCAGTGGTTGAGCAGGAAATGGCATCACAGCTTAACGACTACTTATTGGAGAACCCTCAGGACGCTAAGCTAATCGTTAACAAAATGATTGATGCAGCCAGAGCACGGGAAGCGGCTCGAAAAGCTCGGGAAATGACCCGGCGTAAAGGGGCGTTGGATGTGGCCGGGTTGCCAGGAAAGCTGGCAGATTGCCAGGAAAAGGATCCCGCACTTTCCGAAATCTACATAGTGGAGGGTGATTCCGCGGGAGGCTCTGCAAAGCAGGGTAGAAACAGAAAGAATCAGGCCGTTCTGCCCCTTAAAGGTAAGATCTTAAACGTCGAAAAAGCCCGCTTCGACAAAATGCTTAGTTCTGCCGAGATCGGAACTCTCATCAAGGCTCTTGGTTGCGGGATAGGAAATGAGGAATTTGCTCCGGAAAACCTGCGCTATCACTCAATAATAATCATGACCGACGCGGATGTTGATGGGTCTCATATTCGAACACTATTGCTAACCTTTTTCTTCCGTCAAATGCGCGATCTGGTTGAACGGGGGCATATCTATATAGCTCAGCCACCGTTGTATAAGATTCGAAAAGGTAAACAAGAGCAGTATCTCAAAGATGACGTCGAACTAGCGAATTACCAAACGCAAATTGCTCTGGAAGGTGCAAGTTTGCACGTCAATGCGGATGCACCTGGCATAGCTGATGATTCTCTGGAGTCATTGGTCAAACAGTACAACGAAGCCTATGGAATTATCAGCAGACTTGCTCGTCTCTATCCGACAGAACTTTTAGAGGCGATGATCTTCGCTCCTCGTCTCGAAGAAGAAGCACTGAAATCTGAGCAAGACACTAAAAGCTGGTTAGAACAGCTTGGCATCTGCCTACAGGAAAAACATCCTGGGATTAGCTCAACAATTTCTCTGCAATTGGACGAAGATCCGGAGCGGCATACCTGGGTACCGACGGCAATTCAGAATATGCACGGCCTGGAAAAAACCTACCAGTTCTCCGCTGACTTCTTCCATTCAGCTGAATACAAAACACTGGCGGAACTCGGTGATACTTTACAGGGACTGATTGAAGAAGGCGCTTTCGTGAAGCGTGGAGAAAAAACCCAGGAAGTCACGAGCTTTGGTGAAGCCATCGAATGGTTAACCCACGATGCGATGAAAGGGCACTATTTGCAGCGCTATAAGGGACTGGGCGAAATGAACCCTGATCAGCTCTGGGAAACTACAATGAATCCCGATACGCGGAGAATGCTGCAAGTTACAATCGATGATGCTATCAGCGCTGATCAACTATTCAACACATTGATGGGTGATCAAGTAGATCCTAGAAGAGAATTCATCGAGGACAATGCACTAGCTGCAGATAATCTGGATATTTAGGGTCGCTCATCTACAACGATGTGAGCTCTAATCCAATTCTCTACCTGTTCGGTGACTTCTTTGACTGATCGGTCATTAACAGAAATCGGTGAACCTATTTCTACAGTAATTTCATGTGGAAACTTTAGAAAGGATCTCGGTGGCCAGGCATAACCTGCGTTGTGGGCTATTGGTACCACTGGCACATTTGCAGCCTGGGCAAGTGTAACTCCACCTCTTGAAAAGCGACGCACTTCTCCCGGGGCAGAACGAGTACCCTCGGGAAAAATAACAATAGAATTCCCGTCTCCCAATCTGGTTATTCCCTGCTGCAGTAAAGATCTCGCCGCTTCTCTTGGTCGGCTTCTATCGATAGCGATCGGTTTGGTTAGCCAAAGAGCCCAACCCCAAAGAGGAATTTTTAACAGTTCCTTTTTCAAAAGAGGAGACATAGGAAATACCAGTCGATAGTAGAGCAGTGTTTCCCAGCTACTTTGATGATTGGATAGGTAAACAGCAGGTGTATCTGGAATATTCTCCAGCCCGATTAGTTTGTAATTCACTCCGCAAGTGAGGCGTAGCCACTGCAGAATGCTTAAACACCAAGTCGACGCAAAATTGTAGCGGCCGCGCGGTGGTAGTAACCCATACACCAGAATAAAGAATATGCTCATAACAATCGTTACCAGGATGTATCCTGCGTAAAAGAGCGCGGATCGAAATGCCAAAAAAACTTTAGCCATTTCGATCCATATCCTGAACAGCGCCAAGCAAATTGTCGTACACGGAAATATCTGAAAAGCCTTCTTTCTCCAGAAGGGTTTCGGTATGCCGGCCTTTCCCAGTCCTGACCAATATGGGTATCAAGCCCGCAGCCGCTCCCGCTTGCAAATCACGTAAGCTGTCACCGATGAGAAAGCTGCCCACCAGGGAAATATCTAACTCAGCCTCAGCCCTGGTAAGTAATCCTGGTTTTGGTTTGCGACAATTACAGCCGTCATCTGGACCATGTGGGCAATAAAATATTGAGTCGATAGATCCGCCTTGAGCTTCGACAAGTCCGACCAATTTTTCGTGAATCTGGGCAAGATCGTACTCACTAAACAAGCCACGAGCCAATCCGGACTGGTTGGTGGCAATTATTACGCGATAGCCAGATTGGTGAAGAATCGCAATAGCTTCGAGACTACCTGGGAGAGGCCTAAACTCGTCAGCAGATTTAATGAATGCATCAGAATCTTCGTTAACTACTCCATCCCGGTCCAGAACTATGGTTTTCATGGGGAGTGAGCTATCCGAGAATCAAGACTGGTGTAGATATGAAATATCTGCCACCTGAATAAATAGAGACTGCAAGCGTTTTAATATTGCGAGACGATTGTTCTTAAGCGCTTCCTCGTCTGCCATAACTAGCACCTTATCAAAAAACAAGTCAACGGACTCTCTTAGACTTGTGAGGCTGGCCAAGGCAGCCGCATAATCGCCTTTTTCTACTATAGGCGCCATGTCTATTTCTTTAGCAGACAGCTCCTTATACAGCTGAATTTCCTCTGCATCTGTCAGCAACTCTTCAGCCACCTGACTATCAATGCCGGACTCAGATATCTTGCTCAATATATTTGCAACTCGCTTGTTAGCCGCAGCGAGATTTGCCGCATCGGGCAATTGCGCAAACTGATGCACAGCCTGCACCCGTTGATGGAACTCCAGGGGTTTGCTGGGTTTAAGAACGAATACCGATTGAAATTCACCGTGACTGATACCTTCATCGAGATACCAGGCCCGAAAACGCTCTAGAATGAACTCAAATACATCTTCTTTTGTGCTTTCAGTGAGAGAAGTATCACCATATGTAGAAAGTGATGTCGCTATAGCTTCATCCAAATCAAGGGTAAGTGATTTTTCGATAGTGGTGCGTAGTATGCCTAAAGCCGCTCGGCGCAATGCGAAGGGGTCCTTAGAGCCTGTCGGTGGTTGCTCAATACCGAACATACCAACCATAGTGTCTAACTTATCAGCTATCGCAAGCATTGCACCCACGTCAGTGTCCGGAACACTATCACCAGCATAGCGGGGTTTGTACTGTTCATTTAGTGCAACCGCCACTGGCTCCGGCTCGGAGTCATTCAGTGCGTAGTAATAACCCATCAACCCCTGTAGATCAGCAAATTCACCAACCATCGCCGTGAGTAAATCACACTTGGATAATTCCGCCGCGCGTGCACAGTGTTCCTCGTTAATGCCCAATGTTTGAGCCATGGCAACTGACAGCGATTTAACCCGTAGTGATTTATCCAGAACCGTTCCAAGCTTCTCCTGAAAAACTAACTTACCCAGGCCTTCCATTCTCGAAGCCAGTGAAGACTGCTGGTCTGTATCGAAGAAAAACCGTGCATCGGCCAGTCGCGGTCTGATTACACGCTCGTTTCCTTCTATAACCTGGGCTGGATCTTTACTGTCCAAATTGGATATTGTGATAAATTTGGGCAGTAGCTTGCCATCATCAGCAACCAGGCAGAAGCATTTTTGGTTCTTCTGCATGGTAAGAATGAGAGCTTCCTGGGGAACATTCAGGAATTCAGTTTCGAAATTACCTGTCAATGCAACGGGGTATTCGACGAGGCTTGTCACCTCTTCCAATAAGGCATCGTCATATACCGGACTGCCTCCAGCCTTCTCACTCTCTTCTTCTACTTGCTGCTTGATCAGTTCCTTGCGTCGGTTAAAGTCAGCAATCACATTACCGGGCCTTTCAAGCAACTGCTCGTAATTTTCCGGGCTATCTATAGAAATAACATCGTTATGATGAAACCTGTGGCCCCAGGAAACCCGATCTGATTTCACGTCAAGGATCTCGCAATCGATGACGTCATTCCCAAATAGAACTAACAACCAATGAACCGGGCGTACAAATTCCGAACGAGAACTACCCCAGCGCATTCTCTTTGGAATAGGCAGCTGGGACAGACTCTGCTCAACCATAGCTGGAATCAGACTGCCGGCTGATTGACCCTGTTGCTTCAGCACAAAGCTAAGTTTTTCCACGCCATCTTTCTGACTGCGTCCCAACTCTGAAATATCAACACCACAGGACTTTGCGAAACCTAAAGCAGCAGGAGTAGCATCACCAGTATCTGTAAAAGCAACTTTCACAGCAGGTCCATAACGAGTCTGTTCTGTGTCCTCCTGAGTTTCCTGTAACTGATTAATCAGGAGTGCGAGTCTGCGAGGTGTCGCAAATTCTTTGATACCACCGTGTGCAAGATTCGCCTTATCTAACTGTTGTCCCATTGACTGAGCAAATGCCGATGACAAAACAGGCAATGCCTTGGGTGGCAGTTCCTCAGTGCCCAACTCAATTAGCAGATCCTTGCTGGCCATTAGTCTTTCTCTTTAAGATATTGATCGCGAAGGTCATCGGGTGCGAGCGGAAAGCCCAGTGCCTTTCGGCTGGCGAAATAGCCTTCAGCAACGGCTCGGGCAAGACTTCTTACACGGAGAATAAATCGCTGTCTTTCTGTCACAGAAATCGCGTTACGAGCATCCAGCAAATTGAAATAGTGAGAAGCTTTCAAAACCTGCTCGTATGCAGGCAAAGCCAAGTGTTTTTCCAGTAAGCGATTACACATTGCCTCACATTCATCGAAATATCGAAACAGCAGTTCTGTATCGGCATGCTCAAAATTAAATGCCGACATTTCAACTTCATTCTGTTTGAACACATCTCCATAGGTGACTTTACCATCGGGGCCGTCAGTCCAGACTATGTCATAGATGCTATCTACACCCTGGAGGTACATCGCTATTCTTTCAATTCCATAGGTAATTTCGCCACTAACCGGATGGCATTCTAGTCCGCCAACTTGCTGGAAATATGTAAACTGAGTAACTTCCATGCCATTGAGCCAGACTTCCCAGCCCAGACCCCACGCCCCCAGGGTAGGAGACTCCCAGTTGTCTTCGACAAACCGAATATCATGGATAGACATATCGATCCCTAGACTCTCAAGACTCTCCAGGTACAGAGCCTGAATATCTTTGGGTGATGGCTTGAGAATGACCTGGAATTGGTAGTAGTGCTGTAATCTATTCGGGTTCTCACCGTAACGACCATCGGTTGGTCGTCGACAAGGCTGTACATAGGCCGTGT
This sequence comes from uncultured Pseudohongiella sp., assembly GCA_965227685.1. Lineage (GTDB taxonomy): Bacteria > Pseudomonadota > Gammaproteobacteria > Pseudomonadales > Pseudohongiellaceae > UBA9145. The sequence continues at coordinate 3,246,919 of CBDDGA010000002.1, forward strand.
TCCAGGTTTCAGGACCTATTGCTCGCAGAAAAGTTGCTGGATGAAAAGTCCCGGCGCCCACTTCAAGATCCAAAGGCTGCATGATGACGCAGCCTTTTTCTGCCCAGAAGTGCTGAAGCGCAAGGATTAGCCCTTGGAATGTGGAGAGGTCGTTGCCAGGAGTCACAATTGATGGAGTAAGCTTGTTTTGCGGGGCTGCAATTATCCTCGATTCTCGGTGAGTAATCTAGGGAGTCTAGGTAGTAAGACCCGGCTTATATGGTTTGTGGTGTATAAGCCAAAGCTGGCTGTGTAAACTTACACGCCTTCTCCTGCGAATTCGATTAACAAATAGGGTAGGAGATTTACCGAAGACAAAAATTGTGGGACCAACACTATCTCAACGCTGAGTTACTACTTGATACGGGCAATATTGACCCTTTGCTCCTGGCTGCCCCTTGCTGTATTACACAAAATCGCCTGGTTTTGGGGGGCGTTGCTACACCTGATACCAAACCGCACCCGCGAAACCACCCGATTAAACCTCAAAACCTGTTTTCCTGAGCTTTCCGAAAAAGAGATTGACCAAACTACCCGTGAGTCTCTTATCAACACAGCCTGCACGGCTTTGGAAATGGGTAAAGCCTGGTTAGTGCCTATAGAAAAGACCGTGGGGTTGATCGATTCAGCGGAAGGATATGAGGAATTCCGCAGTGCCGTCGATACCGGGAACGGGGTGCTACTGCTGGCGCCTCATCTCAGCAACTGGGAAATTTTTGGTTTTTTTGCCTGTGATGGAGTTCGATCAAATTTTATGTATCAGCCGCCGCGAATTGCCGGAATGGACAAACTACTTCGCAAGGTGAGAGCACGCTCAGGTATAGCACTGGCGCCCACTAATCGAAGAGGTGTTGCGATGCTGCTTAATGCACTTAAACGAGGTGAGATGGTCGGAATACTTCCGGACCAGGTACCTGCTGATACGAGTGGGTTATTCGCTCCATTCTATGGCGAACCAGCTCTTACGATGACATTGGTAAGTAAACTGTTACAGAGAACAAATGCAAAAGTATTTTGTGGTTACGCGAAACGGTTACCGCGAGCAGCAGGATTCATAGCAGTATTCAAAGAAGCACACCCTTCCATCTATAGCGATGACATTGAAGAGTCAGTGAGGGGTCTGAATAAGACTGTAGAGTCGGTGGTAAATGAATCCGTTAGTCAATATCAATGGGAATATAAAAGATTTCGTCGACAACCAGACAACAGTGAATTCTATAATCGCTCTTAGCGCCAGTTATCACATTAAATAGTACTAGCGCTTCCAGAACATCGGCGTAAACAGTACCAGCAAAGTAAATACTTCTAAACGCCCTAGCAACATGGCAAAGCAGAGAATCCATTTGGCTGTTCCTGGGAGGGCACCATAATTCTCAGCTACATTGGCAAGGCCCGGCCCAAGATTATTAATACAGGCGCCTACGGCACTGAATGCCGTAATAATATCCAGGCCAGTTGCTAATAAAGCTAACAACATAGCCATAAATGCCATTACGTAAACAGCGAAGAACCCCCAAACCGATTCTATCACTCTATCGGGCATAACCTTTTTACCAAGTTTGATCGGAATGACTGCGCGGGGGTGAATAAGTCGTTGAACTTCACGAATCCCTTGTTTGAAGATAAGAAGAATTCGAATTACTTTCATACCGCCGCCGGTCGATCCTGCACATGCTCCGATTATGGCAGCGTACAAAAGCACATAAGGCAGAAATAGTGGCCAGGAGTTAAAGTCGGCCGTTGTAAATCCCGTAGTTGTTGCGAATGATACAACCTGAAAAGTGCCCTTTATCAGGGACTCAAATGCACTACTGTATATTCCTGAGAAATAGAGAACAAAGACTGTAGCCGTGGAAACAAATAGCAAGATGAATCCATAGAATAGAAACTCAGGATCCTGAAAGTAGTGTTTAATGCCGGTTTCTTTCTTCTTACTCCATGTCAAAAAATGGAGAGCAAAATTAATTCCTGCAATAAACATAAAGATAATTGCGACAATTTCAATTACAGGATTGTTGAAGTAGCCGAGGCTGGCATCATGGGTTGAAAACCCACCAATAGCTATTGTGCTAAAACTATGTGAGACGGCATCGAAAAGATCCATACCTGCTGCCCAGTAAGCCAGAGCGCAGGCAATAGTTAACGAGAGATATATATACCAGAGGCTTTTGGCAGTCTCGGCGAGCCTTGGAACCAGTTTAGTATCTTTGATTGGTCCCGGACTTTCTGCTCTGTATAACTGCATACCACCAATACCGAGCATTGGGAGCAAAGCTACTGCAAGTACGATAATTCCCATGCCCCCTAACCACTGCAATAACTGTCTGTAGAAAAGGAGGGACTTGGGAAGATCATCAAGTCCTGAAATTACTGTGGCGCCAGTGGTAGAAAGCCCCGAGATCGATTCGAATACTGCATCGGTTAGAGATAAGTCGACGGCATCAGAAAACAGCAAGGGCAGGCATCCCGCTGTGCCAAGAACTGCCCAAAACATCGTAACTACGAGAAAGCCATCTCGATTACTAAGCTCTTTTCTATTGCGTGCTGTAATCGACCACAGTAAAAATCCGACTACAAAAATAGAGGCCATTGAGTAGATAAAGGCGCCAGCTACGCCATCGTCATACAATAAAGAAATCAATAACGGAGGCAAATTACCGAGCACACTGAACATCATCAATAGCATGCCAATTACTTTTGCGACGACCGTGATGTGCATAACGTTGTTTGAGGGCCTAGAAGTAAGTTAAGTCGACTTCGAATAGTCGCTCCACTGCTGGTATGTGTTTGCGATTTACCAGGAAGAGAATTACATGGTCGTCTGACTCAATAACCGTGTCATCATGAGCAATAAGTACTTCTTCATCCCGTACAATCGCACCGATGGTAGTTCCCTCAGGCAAGGCTATTTCCTCAACAGAGCGACCAACCACCTTGGAACTCTGTTTATCGCCGTGCGCAATGGCCTCCATCGCCTCCGCCGCACCTCTGCGTAGCGAATGGACATTCACAACATCGCCACGGCGAACATGAGTGAGCATGCTGCCGATCGTAGCTAATTGAGGAGAGATGGCGATATCAATTTCACCACCCTGAACGAGATCAACATAAGCTGGATTATTGATGATGGCCATTACCTTTTTCGCCCCCAATCGCTTGGCCAGCAAGGAAGACATTATGTTGGCTTCGTCATCATTCGTTAATGCCAGAAAGACATCGGTATCTTCAATGCTTTCTTCTATTAGTAATTCTCTTTGCGATGCCTCTCCATGCAGGACAATAGCTTTATCTAAATGTTCGGAAATATAGGAAGCTCTCCTGGCGTCTTGTTCAATGACTTTAACCTGATAACGATCCTCAATGTTCTGAGCCAGACGAAATCCTATCTTTCCTCCGCCGGCAATTATCAATCGTCGATAAGGCCGATCAAGGCGCCTTAGTTCTCCCATACAAGCCCTGATGTTGTTCTGGGCTGCCACGAAAAAGACTTCGTCATCTGCTTCTATGACGGTGGAGCCTTCTGGTGTGATTGCTCTATCTTTTCTGAATATCGCAGCAACTCGTGTATCGACAGAAGGCATGTGTTGTCGCAGTAATCGAATCTCCTGGCCAACTAACGGACCACCATAGAATGCTTTCACTGCGACAAGCTGAACCGTACCTCCGGCGAAGTCCAGCACTTGCAACGAGCCAGGTAAATCAATGAGTCGACTTATATAATCAGAAACAATTTCTTCCGGGCTAACAACGACATCATTCACATCGTTGTCATATTCAAAAAGCGAATTGTGGTCGGTATAGGACGACGATCTGATACGACAGATCTTTTTGGTAATATTGAAAACGGTATAGGCGACCCGACATGCCACGATATTTACTTCATCACTGTCGGTTACAGCAATGAGCATTTCTGCATCCAGGGCACCAGCGGCTTCTAAGGTTTCCGGATGAGATGGTTCACCCGCAGTTACTTTTACATCGATGCTGTCATTCAGCTCTCGCAGTAACTCACTATCCTCATCAACCAGGGTGATGTCATTTTTTTCTTTGGATAAAGTTTCGGCGAGTGCACTGCCAACCTGATTGGCACCAAGAATGATAATTTTCATATCGTCGAGCTACAGACTGGGTCGCGATATCAAGAAGGCGACATTTAGAGTTTGCGAAGCAAGGAATAAAAGAATCCATCCGGACCGCTTGCCGCGTCAGGGAGGAGCTGTCTTCCATTGCTGCATTCTACTCCCCAATCGGCCGTGATGCCTTCATATTTAGCATCGCTCGTAGCGTCCAGAAACTGAGCGATTAGCTCACTGTTTTCAGCAGGCAAAACCGAACAGCTTGTATATAGAAGTAAGCCGCCTGGTTTCAGGCATTTCCAGAGTGAGCGAAGCAAATCGAGCTGTTGTCGACTTAATTTATTTATATCGCTGGCTTTGCGTAGCAGTTTGATATCGGGATGGCGCCGAATAACACCTGTTGCTGAGCAGGGGGCATCCAACAGAATGCGGTCAAAAAGCAGCCCGTCCCACCATGATTCAAGATCTCTCGCATCGGCGACCAACAGCTCTGCATGTTGTGAAAGACGATCCAGATTTTCCTGAACTCGTGCAAGACGAGACTCTGAATTATCAATTGCTACAACAGAAGTAAGCACTTGCTCACATTCTAATATGTGGCAGGTCTTGCCACCCGGAGCGGCGCAGGCATCCAGTATTCGCAGGTCAGGCTCCAGAATTAATAGGGGGGCAACCAGTTGGGACGCCTCGTCCTGTACGCTAACCAGCCCTGAGTCAAAGCCAGGTAGTTCGCGTGCAGCCATTGGTTTTTCAAGGATAATGGAAGTATCAGCAAGTTGACCAGTTACGGCATTGATCCCGGCATCATGGAGCGTCTTGAGGTAATTTTCTCGGCTCGTCTTAGTTTTGTTTACCCGAATGGTGAATGGGGGGCGCTGGTTGTTGCCCTTGAAAATTTGAGTAGCAGCTTCCGGCCAGGCTTCGCCAATAAGATCGAATAACCAGGGTGGGTGTGCATAGAGAACTTGTCCATTGCCGGAGAAGGACTCGTCGATAGATTCAGACTGGCGAATATAGTTTCTCAATACTCCATTGATCAGTGATTTCGCCCAGGACTTACCCAGTTCGTTAGCACCGTCTACCGTTTCATTGATGGCTGCGTGGTTTGGGATCCTCATTTCCCTGATTTGATACAGACCAATCAGCAGCAATGAAAGTACATCCCTGTCCTTATTCCGTAGTGGCTTAGCAAGCAGATAATCAGTTATTGCATTCAGCAAATGGAACCAACGACAGGTACCAAAACACATTTCCTGAATGAGCTGATAATCGCGGTGATCACGGTAGACAGTGAGATGTGTAGAGAGTGAGCCGTTGCTCTGAAGTAGCTGAGTAATAATTAGCGCTGAAATTGCGCGCGGATTATTCATCAGTCAGCGTCTTCTTCGCCGAACCGTTTGCCAACTTCTATTAAAGAGTTACGAGAATTTGAAAGATCAGCCGCGGTCCATGGTTTTTTACCAGGTAACTGAATCTGAGATACCCGTAGAATTGAATTGTGACAGGCAATATCTAGCCCGGTTTTCTCGACTGCCAAAACAGTACCAGGCGCTACATGTAAACTAGCATCTAATGCTTCGGCTTCTAAAAATCTTATCCTTTCACCATTCACAAAGGAAAAAGCAGGCACGCGGCCGATACCGGCTCGTATTATTCTATTAATCTGTAAGGCGCTAGTGTTCCAATCAATCTCAGATTCAGTTTTATTTAGCTTTGCAGCATAGGTACTGGAAGAATCATCCTGTTCTTGTTTTGCGTTATAGAGAGTATCAAAGTTCTGTAATGTGTGTATTAGTGCACTGGTCCCAGAATCGGTGAGTTTCTGAGTCAGCGATATTCGGTTATCGTTTCCTTCAATACTGACTTTATCGGTATAAAGCATAGGGCCAGTGTCCAAGCCAGCATCCATCAGCATAATAGTGACACCTGACTCTTTATCTCCGGCCAGAATTGCTCTTTCTATCGGGGCAGCTCCTCTCCACCTGGGCAATAGTGAAGCATGTACATTAATGCAGCCGAGTTTAGGGATACTCAGTATTTCCTCGGGCAAAATTAATCCGTACGCAACTACAACCAATAGATCAGGATTCAATTCTCTTAAATCCTGTTGAGTTTGTTCAGTTTTCAGGCTGACAGGTTGTCTGACTTCAATCTCGTGCTGGAGTGCCAGAGACTTAACCGGGCTAGGTTGAAGCCGTTTGCCTCTACCTGCAGGGCGATCCGGCTGAGTATAAACACAACAGACATTTTGTTGGTTACTAATAAGTGCTGATAGATGTGCGGCGGCAAAGTCAGGTGTGCCGGCAAAACATATGCGCAGGTCGGACATGAATCTAAGCAGACTTTCGTTGTTCTTTTTCCAGCTTCTGCCTGATCCGTTGCCGTTTTAGAGGGCTGATGTAATCGACGAACAATTTACCATCAAGGTGATCAATTTCGTGCTGAATGCAAGTTGCAAGAATTCCTTCTGCTTCCATTTCGAAAGGCTGTCCTGCTTTATCAGTAGCAGATATTTTAACTTTTCTTGGGCGAGACACAGTTTCATAGTAACCAGGTACTGAAAGGCAGCCTTCGTCGTATTCAGAAAGTTCATCTTCAATTACTTCGAAACTTGGATTAATAAACACCAGCGGACTATCCTTGTTTTCCGAAACATCGATAACCAACAGTCTTTTGTGCACATTTACCTGGGTTGCCGCCAGTCCGATACCCTGAGCTTCGTACATGGTTTCAAACATGTCGTCGATCAAGACTTCCAGTTTTTCGTCGAAAACAGTTACGGGGGTAGCTATTTTACGTAGCCTGGGATCTGGAAATTCTAAAATCTGAAGTTGTGCCATAGGTCTCAAACTACTCTGTTTCCAGAGTAGAAAATACAAAAGTGGTGCGGGAACAGTCGCTAGTGATAATTATACCGTATTGCTACCATTACGCCGCCAGTGAATGCCGGAATAAGTGCAGAGATTAACTGATGAAAATCCTAAACCGACGAGCAATAGCCACTGCCATTTTTGGTGCCCTGGTGGTATTGGCAAGCAGCTTCAGCTTTGGGCAGGGCAGTCTGCTTAGAAACGATCTTCCGGATAGCTATATCGTGCAAGATACCGACACTTTATGGAATATAGCAAGCCAGTTCTTGCAAGATCCGGAAAGATGGCCCGATGTTTGGCGACCAGACCCTTACCTGGACAACTCCGACTTTATCTATCCTGGCGACATACTGCGCATTGGTTACGTGGATGGCGCACCCAGGGTCCTGGTCCAACGGGGCGATAGAACTGAAACCAGACTTGGCCCCGTTATGCGGGAGCAGAGCCTGGCCAGCACGATTCCGGCGATTCCACTGGAGTCCATTGAAAACAGCTTTACCCGCAATCGGATTGTCAGTCAGGAAATGCTGGATGCAGCGCCATACATTGTTCAAAACCTTGGTGACAATCTGGCGATTGCAACAGGTGACGAAATCTACGCCAGGGGAGCCTGGCCAGCAGGAACCACATCCTTCGAAGTCTATCGTCCATTCCGCGAACATGAAGATCCTGAAGATGACGATATATCCCTTGGTATGGAGTTGGAATACCTCGGCTTTGTTAGCATAACGAATATTGAATCCGAAGATGTGCGTCGATTGCTGGTTAACAACAGCAGCAAGGAAATTCGAGTAAGTGACCGCTTACTAGTGCGTGAAGTCTCAGAAATTGGGGCTACTATTTTTCCAACTGAGCCCCAGGCAGGTATCGAAGGTCGCATTGTCGCGTTTCTGGGCAATGAGACCATGGCTTCACAACTGGACACCATCGTCCTAGATATCGGTACTATCGATAATCTGGCAGTTGGGGATGTCCTCGCCGTCGTCAAGGAAGATTATGAATTGGTAGACGGTATCGAAAGAGAACGAATGAGTTTTCGTGAAAGAATGGCATCGATTTTTAGCCGTGACCGATTAGAGCTACCAGGCGACGAAATAGGAACTATTCTGGTTTACAGAACTTTCGAGCGAATGAGCTATGGCGTAATTCTCACTAGCGTAGAACCAATTGAATTGAACAGCCGGCTCATCACTCCTTAAACCCGACTTATACTCACTTTTCCAACGCTCAAGGATGAACAATGGAAGAGAAAACCCTACGGGCGTATATGCGCCTGCTGCATTTATCGAAGTTTCCTGAATCCAAACTCGGGCGTCTTCTTGTCGAATACGGTAGTCTGGTTTCAACTATCGCAGCCGCTGAAGAATCATTGATTCATGGAATCAGTAAGGCTGAGCGGGAAGCACTCATCGAATTACATTCTCCGTCTGCCAATTCGAAAACTAATGAAACCCTGGAAAGGACATTCCGATGGCTGGAGGATCAAAATCACCATCTCATCTGTTTCGATTCTCCTGATTACCCGCCATTACTCAAGCAAATAGCCTGCCCGCCTCCTTTGTTGTTTGTAGAGGGAGACCCGACAATCATGAAAAGCGCTTGCTGCGCTATGGTTGGCAGTCGAAAAGCCAGTCCCTACGGGCTGCGAGTTGCTGGTTGGCTGGCCAACGACCTTTCCAGGCTAGGGCTCACAATTGTTAGCGGGCTTGCACTTGGTATCGATAGTAGAAGCCATAAAATGGCGCTGCACTTGGGTAGAAAAACCATAGCGGTATTGGGCACTGGTGTGGACGTGCCATATCCGAAACAAAATAAATCACTAAAAGAAGAAATCTGTGAAACAGGTGCCGTCATCAGCGAATATCCATTAGGGACAGGTCCCCGTCCGCACCACTTTCCACGAAGAAACAGGATTATAAGTGGGATCAGTCTGGGACTAATCGTTGTAGAGGCAGCGGAACGATCCGGTTCACTGATTACTGCTCGACAAGCAATGGAGCAAGGGCGAGACGTTTTTTCAGTGCCTGGTCATATTGGCACTAGTCAATCGAAAGGCTGCCATAGACTTATAAAAGATGGTGCAAACCTCATAGAAAGCGCTGCCGATGTAGCAGAAATACTCCTTGATGGCTGGCGGTTTGAAAATGCAACACAAGGCAACACTCGAGAAGAATTGTTTGTTAGTAGCCAGGAAAGTGTTGATAGCCTGTCCGGTCGAATATTGACGGCAATAACGGAGCCGGAATGTTTGCTGGAGAGCGTCGCAGAGCGAGCTGAACTGTCAATTGTAGAGGTGCGATGTGTGCTTCTCGAGCTGGAAGTATCAGGCCTGGTTGAGGTCACTGCCGGAAGGGTATCTCGCTGCGAGCGGGAACCAGCGCATCATTCAGAGCGACCTTGCATCCCTTAAATTGCTGCTGTAGTTTGCCGGATTCGCCAAGGGCCAAGTCAGACTATTATGTACTCAAACCACTCAAATGAACTTAGACCATAGATTAATCAGTGAAGCTGCACAGCAACTAAGCAAAGGAGGAGTAGTCGCCTATCCAACAGAAGCTGTCTGGGGATTGGGCTGTGACCCCTTTAATGAGGAAGCTGTACATAAAATACTTCACCTAAAGGAGAGAGAGGTTGAGAAGGGTCTTATCATTGTGGCGGCAAACACCGATCAGATAAGTACACTGCTCGCTCCGCTGACGCAGGAAAAGTTAAACCTCCTCGAAGAGACCTGGCCAGGCCCCGTAACATGGCTGATTCCGGACAATGAGAATCAGTTTCCCTCCTGGGTAAAAGGCCAGTTTGCCTCAGTTGCTGTCCGGGTCAGCGCACATCCTATTGTACGAAGCCTTTGTGAAAGCTTTGGAAAACCGATTATTTCCACGTCAGCCAACAAAGCTGGTGAACCAGAAATACGATCTAGATTAAGAATTGATGAAGTATTTTCCGATAAACTTGATTACGTACTTGATGGCGAATTGGGAGATTCAGATCAACCATCCCAGATTCGTGATCTTCTCACCGGGGCTAGCCTTCGCTAATCAGGTCTGGAAAGGGATTTATTGGAAAGTACAGAATGAACATCACAGACATAGAATCAGTACGAACTTTCTTATTAACGTTGCAAGAGGAAATCTGCTCTCGACTTGAGCGTGTGGATGGAAAGGCAACTTTTCATACAGATCGATGGGATAGAGACGATGGTGGCAGCGGCATCACCAAGGTGATTTCAGATGGCGCTGTATTCGAGAAAGGGGGGGTAAACTTCTCCCATGTTTTTGGGAAAGAGATGCCAGCATCTGCAACCGCATCCCGTCCAGAATTGGCAGGACGAGCCTATCAGGCAATGGGTGTGTCTCTGGTGATCCATCCAGACAATCCGTTTATACCTACATCCCATGCAAACTTTCGAATGTTTGTGGCGGAAAAACCTGGCACCGATCCAGTCTGGTGGTTTGGAGGTGGTTACGATCTTACTCCCTATTATCCCTATGAAGAGGATTGTGTGCATTGGCATCAGACCGCAAAAGATGCGTGTGACAAAGGCGGCCCCGATATTTATCCAAAGTTTAAGGAATGGTGTGATAGCTACTTTTTCCTAAAGCATCGCAATGAAACCAGAGGAGTTGGAGGACTATTCTTCGACGACTTTAATGACGCAGGTTTCGAAAAGTCATTCGATCTCGTTCAGACCCTGGCGCATTCCTATCTTGACGCTTATGTGCCAATAGTAGAAAAGAGAATGAACGAACCTTTTTCAGAAAATCACAAGCATTTTCAAGAATATCGCCGCGGGCGGTATGCTGAATTCAACTTGGTGTATGACCGAGGCACGATTTTTGGATTGCAGTCCGGAGTAGGTAGAATTGAATCTATTTTGATGTCACTGCCACCTGTCACCAGATGGATTTACGACTGGAAACCCAAACCAGGTTCGGACGAAGAGCGCTTGTATGATTTTTTAAAGCCCCGTGACTGGGTGTAATTTAAGTACCGTTTGTAACAAAAATAACAAAGAGAAATTACTGTGACTCGATATGCTGTTATTGGCGACCCTGTCTCCCATAGCAAGTCCCCTCTCATCCATAGCAACTTCGCCGAGCAAACAGGTGAAGATATGAAATATGAAAAAATTCAGGTCAACAGTGACGAACTGGGTGCTTTCATTACCGAGTTTTTTGCCACCGGTGGTGGCGGACTTAATGTTACTGTACCCCACAAAGAAGCAGTATTTGCATTAGCAGACCAGCCAACAGAAAGGGCGCAGCTGGCACAGGCAGCCAATACTTTATGGCTGGATTCAGAAAAAAAACTATGTGCGGACAATACAGACGGCATCGGCCTGGTTCGGGATCTCAAGGAAAATCTGGCTGTTTCACTTAAGGGTAAGTCAGTTCTGGTACTTGGGGCTGGCGGCGCAGCACGTGGCATTCTTTCACCAATAATCAGAGAACAACCGTCTGTTCTGATGATACTCAATCGAACAGTAGCTCGAGCGGAAGTATTACAGAAAGAATTCGAACACCTGTTTCCATTACAGGTCGGTGCACTTGACCATGCGCCAGCTCAAGGATTCGATGTAGTGCTTAACGCTACATCTTCGAGCATCTCAGATGAATTGCCACCATTGCAGGATTCAATTATCGGGGAAGATTGCGTCTGCTATGACTTGATGTATAGCGATACTGAGACCAGATTTATGCGATGGGCTGCCAAGAATGGAAGCCCTTTGGTGGTGGATGGGCTCGGGATGTTAGTGGAACAGGCAGCCGAATCATTTGCCATCTGGCGCGGAATGCGCCCCGATACCAGGTCAGTCAGGGCGGCGCTTAGATAAGTTCAGTCTTTGCCGAATTTCAAATCGATGGCGAGAGAATTCGTCATGTCAGTCCACTGTTTCCAGACCTGATCCCAACCTGGACCCTTGCGTGTTTCCACATACGCTTTGAATTCTTCCGATCCGTAAACATCATCCCGTGCGGTCATCTGACTGGCGGTTTCTTCGACTACCTCATCCAGACTTAAAGCCAGAGTTTCGCCAATAAGTTGGTGAACGATGATATTTGCTTTGGTCATTTCCATGGGTATCAATGGAATGCCCGCCCGGACTATATATTGGTCATTCACTTCTTCAATTAGTCGGTGTGCGAGATAGGCCTGCTGCATGAGTTCTTCCAACCCACCCTGTGTCGTGCTTTCGTCGACGGGTTCCAGAAAATAGTTGGTCGCTACTTCGAGAAATGGTGCAACATATTCTTCAATTCCAGCATCTTTCGCAGCGAAGGACACAGCCGCGATAAAAGAGGGTACATGGTTGATATATTCAACAACGAAGTCTCGTAGCGCGAGAGCCGGATCATCTGTAGGTAGGGAAATGACGCTGGGGAGCTGAGGTAATTCAGTTTCCAGCTTCATTAAAAGGGAACTGGTTTCAGATTCATGCTGGTTTGCTGAATCGACTTTTTCTTCTATAAGCTCAGGATTCATAGCTTTTTATACCTTATTACTCGCTCAGAGTCAGTGTGTTACAGGCGAAAAAAAAGGGCTTCAGCTGATAGCTGAAGCCCTTTTCTCTAATTCAAGCTGGTCAGTGAGCAGCCTCTTCTTCGTCGTGATGAAGATCGCTTGGCCCAAGCGCCACTGCATCCCTATCGTGGCCTCGATACACGAATCGAGTTTCCTCTGTGTACTGGCCTTCAATTGCCATAAAGGCAATTAACAGCAAGAGCACCGTTGGTGGTCCAAGAATGGTCAGGCAAAGAGCCAGGCGTTCCCAAACCACGTGCATGAAGATGGCGATAATGAAGCCAGCCTTCAATACCATGAATATAAGTACCAGGGTCCAACGCATGGCGCCCTGAACTTCAAGGTAGTCAACCATGTATGAAAAGAAACTGAGTACGAAAAGAAGTACCCAGATTTTGTAATAAATTCCCAGTGGGTGTTGTTGTCCTTCAGCCGAAGCCATTACCGTCCCCTCTTACAACAAGTAGAAAAATGCAAAGATGAATACCCACACGAGGTCAACAAAGTGCCAGTATAAGCCGGCAATTTCTACGATCTCGAAGCCCTTATTGTCGTAGTAACCACGTTTCACTCGGAACGCTACCCACATCAGGTAGATAACCCCTGCAGATACGTGAAGCCCGTGGAACCCGGTCACCATAAAAAATATCGATCCAAACTGCGGTGCGCCAAATGGGTTACCCCAGGGTCGAACGCCTTCATCAACGATCAGCTTGGTCCACTCAAATGCCTGCATGCCAACGAACGTGGCACCAAATGCTGCTGTAGCACAGATGAGCCAGAAGGTTTTCGCTTTGTCTTTCCGATAGCCGAAATTCACTGCTAAGGCCATGGTGCCTGAACTGGTAATCAGTACAAACGTCATGATCGCAATAAGGATCAGTGGAATTGGATCACCGCCAAAAGACAGAGCGAAGATTTCACTCTGGGGAGGCCAGGGCTGTGTCGTGGTGACGCGTACATTCAGGTAGCCCACCAGGAAACAGGAGAAAATAAAAGTATCGGAGACCAGGAAAATCCACATCATGGCCTTTCCCCAAGGCACATGATAGGCCTGCTTGTCGGCGCTCCAATCGTCGACCATTCCCGCCACGCCTTCGTGAGGGGTTACTTCATTTGCTGTTGCTTCACTCATCCATCTATCCCATTAATCGATAAAGCAAATTGTAAAATCTAATTATGTATTGGCCAAAATAGCGAACAGCACCAGCCATACCAGCAAAAGGAAATGCCAGTACAAGGTGCACAGCTCGACACTCAGCTTGATATCTTTCGGCTCGCCACCCGACAGCAGTCGAATCGAGCTCTTACTCCAAACCCACAATCCACCGAGTAGGTGCACTGCGTGCAAACCGGTCAGGAGATAATAGAACGCATTGGCTGGATTGGATGTCATGTAGTATCCACCAGCCTGCAGACTTTCCCAGGTCAGCACTTGTCCAACGATGAACAAGATGGCAAACACACCAGCTCCAAAAAACGCAGTGAACAAATTGCGCTTTTGATCTTTGGCCACGATGTTTCGTGCCCACTGAAAAAGCACACTGCTCAATACGAGCAATGCGGTGTTGAACCAGAGCTGACCAGGTTCGGACAGCGGTTGCCAGTCAGGTAACTCCATGCGAATGTAGTAACTGACCAGGAACAGCGAAAATACAACTGACGCAATAACCAGAAAGTAGATCAGGCCTACTCTCTCTGATTCTGTTTCGAATGCCCCTTCCGGGTGCATGCCGCCGATAACGCCTTTGCGCTCCCACGGCTTGTCTGTAACAGTTTTAATCAGGCCCATATGCTTATACGTCTGCTAATGATTGATCTTTGTCAGGATCAAAATGTTCATCACTAACTGTAGGTTCTTCCGCTTCGGAAACATTCTGCGGAATGAAATCTTCATGGGCACCCGGAACACTGTAGTCATAAGCCCAACGGTAAACGGTAGGCAGCTTGTCGCCCCAGTTACCGTGAGCAGGTGGTGTGTCAGGTGTTTGCCATTCCAGAGAAGCCGCACCCCAGGGGTTTGGATCTGCTTTCTTGCCCCACTTCAGGCTACCAATGATGTTGATAAAGAACAGAATCTGAGAAATTCCCACGATCAACGCAGCTATAGTGATAGCAGCATTCAGATCCTGTGCTGACTGTGGAATGAAGTCAGTTGTGCCCAGTGCGTAGTAACGACGTGGCACACCAAGGAATCCAAGGTAATGCATAGGTAGATATATTGCATATGCACCCAGGAAGGTTAGCCAGAAATGAACCTTGGCAAGCCCTTCGTGATACATACGACCAGAAGCTTTTGGATACCAGTGATAGATCGCAGCGTAAAGCACCAGGATTGGGGATACACCCATTACCATATGGAAATGTGCGATCACGAAATAAGTATCTGACAGCGGTAAATCGATTACCACGTTACCGAGGAACAGCCCGGTCAAACCACCATGAATGAATGTGAAGATAAAACCGATGGCGAAATACATCGGAACATTCATTCGAATATCACCTTCCCATAGAGTCAGCACCCAGTTGTAAACTTTAAGCGCTGTTGGTACGGCAATAATCAGAGTGGTTGTGGCAAAGAAGAATCCGAAGTAAGGATTCATGCCGCTCACATACATATGGTGGGCCCAAACAATAAAGCTCAAACCACCAATGGCAATAATCGCCCAAACCATCATTCGGTAACCGAAGATATTCTTGCGGGCGTGAACGCTAAGAACATCGGATACCAGACCGAAAGCGGGAAGGGCAACGATGTAAACTTCCGGGTGACCAAAGAACCAGAACAGGTGCTGGAACAGAATCGGGCTACCACCATTATGATCGAGAGCAGTTCCTGCTTCGATCACAGCCGGCATGAAGAAGCTGGTGCCAAGTAAGGTGTCGAACAGCATCATTATGGCTGCAACCAATAAGGCAGGGAATGCGAACAGGCCGAGGACTGTTGCCACGAATATGCCCCAGATTGATAGAGGCAGACGCATCATGGTCATACCACGGCAGCGGTACTGAAGAATTGTCACCACGTAGTTCAATCCACCCATGGTGAATGCAACGATAAACACCGCAAGGGAAACCAACATGAGAATGATGCCCATGTCATGTCCTGGCGTACCTTCCATTGCTGTTTGCGGAGGATACAAAGTCCACCCTGCACCGGTAGGCCCGCCGCCAACAAAGAAACTTGCCATCAGGATGATGACAGAAATCAGGAAAACCCAAACCGACATCATGTTGAGGAAAGGGAATACCATATCTCGTGCTCCGCACATCAGCGGCACCAGATAGTTACCAAACCCGCCCAGGAACAGAGCTGTCAGGAAGTAAACAACCATGATCATGCCGTGCATGGTGATGGCTTGATAATAGAAATTGGGATCCACAAAGTCAGTAGTCTCGGGAAATCCGAGCTGCATACGGAACATCAGTGAGAGCACAAGGCCCACGACACCGGTGAATACCGCAAGACCACCATACTGGATGGCAATTACTTTATGATCCTGGCTCCATACGTATTTCTCGATAAAGCTATGGGGATGATGCATCTCCATTTCAGCATCGCGATCAGCTAATGGTACGTAAGCCATTAAAACCTCCTAACTCTCTTCAATGTGGCCTGTGATGGCCTATCAAAATAAATATCTTTTAAGCTAATTCTTTTAGCGGAGCGTGTTGATATACGCCGCTACGTCCGCAATTTCCTGCTCGTCCGCCATCGCGGTGGCCATGGAAACCATCTGCTCGCCGAAATCATCTTCAGGGTGCAGCCCACGTATACCTGCCCGGAAATTGCTGATTTGGGTTACAAAGTACCAGTCGCTCATACCTGCCAGCTTTGGTGCATCGGTATACCAGGTGCCGGCGCCATCATCGAGGTGACATGCGGCACAGTTTCTGTCGTAAATGTCATAGCCATTCTCAATATCACCTGCAACGGTTGTTGGCGCAGGATTGTCTGGCAAGGTTTCGATATAAGCAGCGACGTTGCGAACGGCTTCATCAGTTGTAAGCATGTTGGCAAACGCAATCATCTGTGCACCATTGGTATCGCCTTCACCACCGCGCGCACCTTGCTTAAAGTGGTTCAACTGGCGCTCAACATACCAGGCTTGTTGACCGGCAATCTTTGGCGCATTTAATGCGGGGTTGCCTTCGCCGTTTGCCCCATGGCATGCAGCACAGGCTGCGTACTGTGCTTGACCGGCAGCAACGTTTGGAGCAGCGAGTGCTTGAGTTTCGGCAAAAGTTGGCTGCGATGCTAACCAGGCATCAAAATCTTCTTGAGTATCTACGGTCACAGAACCACGCATGATGAAGTGACCAATACCGCAGAGTTCTTCACACAGAATATCGTAGGTTCCAACTTCAGTCGGATCGAACCACAGATAAGAAACTAGACCTGGCACCAAATCCATTTTTACGCGGAACTGGGTAACTGTGTAGTTGTGGAGTACATCATTTGAGCGAAGCAGTGCCTTCACTGGTTGATTAACGGCCAAATGCATATCAGGGTCGTTAACCACAACATCGTCCTGACCATTGGGGTCGTCAGGATTAATACCAAATGGGTTGGTTTCGCTAACGAAAGGAGTATCAGCTGCACCCAGGATGCCGTCGGCACCAGGATAGCGGAACTGCCACTGCCATTGTTGGCCGAGCACTTCGTACTCAAGGGCATCCTCAGGTGGTGTTACAAACTGAGCCCAAACGAATAAGCCTGGCGCCAGCATTGCGATAACACCGATAGTGGTGAAAATCGACAAGCCAACCTCTAGCTTTGCATTTTCAGGCTCATAAACCGCTTTGTGGCCGTCTTTCTGACGGAATTTCCACACACAGTAAGCCATGAACAAGTTGCAGGCGATGAATACGAAGCCAGTAACCCAGAACGTGATGTTGATGGTGAGGTCGATCGTGCCCCAATCAGCAGCGATGTCCGTAAACCACCAGGGGCTGGCGAAGTGAAATATGATAGTTGCTACTACCAGAAGAAAGATAACGACCGCTAAAGTCATAAACCAGATTTCCTTCTCAATTGTTTGCTCAAACCATTCGACTCAGAGTGCATTCAAAGCGCAAGGCACTGCCTAAATGAGTCATCAGAAATGAGATTCTCTACTTACACACCCACCGGTTCAGATCGTATTTTTCCAAATGCGCGTATCGAACGAGCAAGCTTTGGCATACTCATTCGCAAGACGAAATAGAACCGAGTGATTATCCTAGTTTGTTGTTATCTGGATGGGGTAAATCCAGTGTCGATTTTTGACTTTAAAAAGCGGGAAAATCCCAACAAAAATCAAACAATTTGGCACACCTCACGCGCACGGGAATCCTATAGAAAAACCCTATTCCCCGCAAGTAAATATAGTCCAGAAACAGCCAGTTGCTGAGCTAGATCAAGCATTTTTGACAGGAAACTGTCAGCTTTGAAAATGGCCGCTGAAATTCCCTAACAATCGCCGCTAAAATTTGTAAAAATGCACGCCTTTCTGGCCGAGCTTATCTTGAGGTTTTCAGGCAAAAATGGTCAAATGCCGCGCCTTGAAATCCGAGCGGTTGTTGGCGAGCGCCGATGCTGGAACCAGGGAAATTTTCAGCATATCGGTCTAAAATTTCTAATTCTCAGAGCAGTATTCCAAAATCGTGACTGACATTACTTCCAACAGCATAGCCACCAGTTGGCGCGACTACTACGAGATGTGCAAGCCTCGAGTGGTCATGTTGATGATTCTCACCTCATTGGTGGGAATGTTCCTGGCAGTTCCGGGTATGGTGCCGGTAGACATCCTTGTTCTGGGCAATCTCGGTATAGCACTCGTTGCCGCTTCTGGTGCAGTGGTGAATCATCTGATCGATCGCAAGATCGATATCATCATGAAGCGAACCCATAATCGCCCCGTGGCCCAGGGCAGGGTAGATCCCCTCCAGGCCTCAATATTTGCCATTGTGATTGGAGTGACAGGTATGGTGATCCTGCTTGTCTGGGTTAATCCTCTCTGCGCCTGGCTTACCCTGGGGTCTTTCATCGGCTATGCATTTATCTACACTGGCTATCTGAAGCATGCGACGCCACAGAATATCGTCATCGGCGGTCTCTCGGGTGCAATGCCACCTCTATTGGGTTGGTCAGCTGTGACAGGGACTATTGAAGCGAACGCGCTCATTCTGGTGTTGATCATCTTCGCCTGGACGCCCCCACATTTCTGGGCTCTGGCAATTCATCGAAAAGATGAATATGCCAAGAGCGGCGTACCGATGCTGCCGGTTACCCATGGCGAACACGTCACCAAGCTACACATCATCGTTTACACAGCGGTTCTGGTGCAGGTGAGTGTATTGCCCTTCCTGACAGGAATGAGTGGTGCCCTGTACCTGACCGTAGCACTGGCATTGGGCGCGAGTTTTCTGCACTGGTCATTTAAACTAATGTCCAGGCCAGAGCCTTCTACGGCCATGGACACATTCAAATACTCAATTGTGTATTTGGCAGTGCTTTTTGTTGCGCTGGTAGTAGACCACTATCTCTATCAGTTCTAATTTCAGGACTGTGCAACTCACCCGAAATACTAAAATCGCGCTCGGCGCATTCCTTGCGTTCGACTTACTCGTCGCGACCTGGTTTATCTATTTGTATTTAGTTCGCGCTGAAGTTAATGAGATTAACGAGCTCAGAGACATGGGCGCAACCAGATACCCTGACCCAACTCCATTGAGAAACATTGAGCTCACGGATAGTCGCGGGGATTCATTCAGCGAAGAAAATTTCCTGGGCAAATGGACACTGGTATTTTTTGGCTTCACATCATGCCCGGATGTCTGTCCTCTCACCATGTCGGAATTGGACAGGTTTTATAGCAATGAGAGTAACTTTCAGGATTTCGAACCACCGCAAGTCGTATTTGTGACGGTCGACCCTGCTCGCGATGGACAACGGGAAGTTGGTTCCTATGTGCAACAATTTAACGATTCTTTCGTGGGACTAACTGGCTCAGAAGAAGCAATCGGCACTGCTGCCCAACAATTCTACGTTGCCTATCAGGTATCTAAAGGTGGTCACGAGGGGCACGGTAGTCACGAAACAAGATCCGACTCGAACGCGATGCCGCAGGAAATGAATCCAGACGATTATCGAGTTGACCACAATACTCACCTGAGCCTTGTAAATCCCAGAGGTGAATTAGCTGCAGTGATCCGCCCACCGATTCGACAAGAAGTGATGCGCCAACTATATCCGAGACTGACTCAGGAATAAGTGCCAGATCTAACTAAATAAGAACTCGCAAAGAACCCGGTGGCCAATAAAACTATAGTTGGGCCAGCTGGAGTGTCCAACAAATACGCAGCAATTAAACCAACAGCTACGGATAGTATTCCCAATATCGAAGCAAACAGGGCCATTTGTTCTGGAGTTTGTGCGAGCTTGCGTGCTGTGGCGGGCGGAATTATAAGCAGAGAGGTAATAAGCAATACGCCAACGATCTTCATTGCGACTGCAATAGTTAAGGCCACCATAATTACCAGAATCATATTTAAGCGTCTGACATTTAAGCCTTCAATTTCCGCTATTTCGGCGTGCACCGTGGCAGATAACAGGGGGCTCCAGAAACGAAAAAGCCCCACTAGAACGATGCCGGTAATAATGACGATCCAAAGTAAATCACCTGTGCTAATCGTTAGTAGCGATCCAAACAAATAGGCTTCAAGATTAATTCGCACATTTTGTGTTAATGCAAGAAACACTACACCAATTGCAAGTGCACTATGGGCCAAAATTCCAAGCAAAGTATCTGTAGCAAGATCTGGGCGACGTTCTAACAGTGATAGCAATAATGCGAGTAGCAAACTGGATATGATGATACTGAGTTGCAAATTACTACCCGTCAGGATTCCAATTGCAACACCTAATAAAGCAGAGTGCGCCAGTGTATCTCCAAAGTAAGACATACGGCGCCATACAATAAAACAGCCAAGAGGCCCGGCTATAGCTGCTAAACAAATACCCGCCAATAATGCATAGAGAAAAAAATCAGAGGTAATTAAGTCAATCATGATTACAACCAGCCCCTGACTTCACATCACCACTTAAATCGTGTTCATGATTATGATGGTGTGTGTAGATTGCCAGTCCATCTGATACAGATGCTCCAAACAACTCCAGGAAAGCCGGGTCATTACTAACTTGCTCAGGTTTGCCATGGCAGCACACGTGATGATTAAGGCATACAACTTCGTCTGTAGCCGACATAACCAGATTCAGGTCGTGAGAAATCATGAGAGCACCACATTGACTCTCGCGACAGATATTTCCAATTAGTTGATAGAGCTCAGCTTGCCCGGCCAGATCCACACCCTGTGCCGGTTCATCGAGAACAAGAAGTTGTGGGCGGCCAAGCAATGCACGGGCAAGTAATATGCGCTGGAGTTCACCACCAGATGCAGCGACTAATTGTTGGTTCACTAGATGAGTAATCTGAAGTTTTTCAAGTACTGAAGTTATCTCCTGCTCGGTCCCCCAGCGGGAAAGACTCAGAAACCGTTGCACCGTAATCGGTAGTGTATATTCCAGACTAACTTTCTGGGGCATATATCCAATTCGTAATTCAGGTCTACGAGAAACCTCGCCCGAATCAACATCAAGTAGTCCAAGCAGAATCCGAACGAGGGAGGTTTTGCCCGCACCGTTGGGGCCGATCAGGGTTACAACCTTGCCTGGCTTCAATTCCAGACTGATATTCTGGAGCACATCTCTGTCCCCAAACCGCTTGTTGATGGACCGAGCGGCGATCAGTGAGGTCTGCGCAGAGACTTGCTCATTGCTCTCAGAGAAACTCTTGTTGTCGGACATGAAATGAAATTGCATTCGCTTGTTATTGGCAGCGGTGACAATGGTATATCATGTTTACGTTGTCAATCTGATCGGCCCTTTCTGCATGCGCAGCGCAATTAGCTTCATTAGCTGTATTCTCATCGTTAACTTTCTAAACGTTGCGATACACGC
Organism: uncultured Pseudohongiella sp.; assembly: GCA_965227685.1. Classification (GTDB taxonomy): domain Bacteria; phylum Pseudomonadota; class Gammaproteobacteria; order Pseudomonadales; family Pseudohongiellaceae; genus UBA9145. The sequence goes on from CBDDGA010000002.1 coordinate 3,268,428, forward strand.
ACAAACCACCGCGGTCGAGTATAAACCGATAGTGGTTAGCACTATTTGGCCTCTCCACCTCATTGCATCTGAAATTACAGGTAACGATGGTAGTGCTCAGGCATTAATTGATCTCAATGATTCAGCCCACCACTTCAATCTCACCCCGTCTGATCGCCTGGCAATAGCGGAAGCGGATGTGCTGCTGTGGATAGACCCTGCTTTTGAAACGCAGCTCAGCTCATTGTTTACAGATGTCTCCGGTGAGATGCCAGTGATAACCGCATCCAAACTGGCAAACATTCAAACCCGAATGTTTGAAGATGGAACTCTGGATCCACATCTGTGGCTGGATTATGACAACGTGTCTGTGATTGCCGATGCACTGGCAGCCCAGCTGGCTGCTATCTCTCCAGAGAACTCTGATGCTTTCTACAATCGAGCGTCTGACCTAAGCGCCAGGCTGGATCAACTGGAAGCAGAATTTAGAGATTTGAGCGCCAGGAATTCTGGCAACTTTTTTGTATACCACGATGCTTTTGGCTATTTCGAAGACAAACTGGGTTTTCAGCACATTGGCGCATTAGTCTCCGACCCGGAAGCAGAGCCTTCAATGCGACACCTGATGAATCTACGTCAAAATGCATCTGAAACCGGTCTTTCCTGTGTAATTGTTGAACCGGATTTTTCAGACGACCTGGTAAATACAGTCTTCCCAAATCAACAACCAAATCTTATTGTCATTGATATGCTAGGTCACGATATCCAGCCGGGAGTAGGTGCATACGCCGAATTTTTAACCGGGCTTTTAGACAGCTTTAGAGCTTGTATAGCACCAGGGCAATAGCTCAGAATCATTGCAGCTGCGCGTATATAGGCAATCACTAGAAGGACATTTTATGGGCAAATCAAAGGAGTTAATCCTTGTCGATGGATCGTCTTACCTGTTTCGGGCGTTTCATGCTCTGCCGCCTTTGGTGAACAGCCGGGGTCAACCCACTGGTGCAGTTAAAGGCGTCATCAATATGATCAGGGCTTTGATCAAATCACACCCCGATAGCAATATCGCAATTGTATTTGATGCCAAAGGCAAGACTTTCCGTAGTGACATCTATAAAGACTACAAAGCTCATCGACCGCCAATGCCGGATGAGCTGAGGACTCAGATTCAACCTATACACGACATTATTCGCGCAATGGGGTTGCCCCTGATCAGTATAGAGGGGGTGGAAGCGGATGATGTGATTGGCACACTTTCTGTTCGGGCAACAGAGTCGGGTATGACCACCTTGATATCTACCGGGGATAAAGACCTTGCTCAGCTGGTGAATAACAAAGTGACACTCATGAATACCATGACCAACGAAGTATTGGATGGTGATGGTGTAGTCAACAAATTTGGAATCGGGCCTGAGCTGATAATCGACTATCTGGCTTTAATGGGAGACAAAGCCGACAACATTCCAGGTGTACCAGGTGTTGGACCAAAAACAGCTGTAAAGTGGCTGCTCGAGTTCAAAAACATGGAAGGAATAATCGAAAATGCTGAATCCATAGGTGGCAAGATTGGCGAGCGCCTGCGGGACAATATAGATCAACTCAGATTGTCCTATGAGTTAGCCACAATCAAACTCGATTGCAAACTGGACCTGGAAATAAAGGATCTGGTAGCAGGCAAAGAACAGGAAGAAGAGTTATACGCACTCTACTCGACCATGGAGTTCAAGACATGGATTAAAGAGCTGGAAGAGCGTGGAGTAAAGGTTGATGTTCCAGAGTCTGTTAACATAGCGGCAGAAGATGGCGAACCAGCCCCAATAGTCGTTCCCGATAAAGTTAGTTATGAAGAGGTGACAGACAGCAAGCAGTTCTCCAAACTCGTCAAGAAACTGGAGGCGGCTGAGAGAGTCGCGATTTCTCTGGAGTGCGAGGGAGAACACTTTCTGGATGCCGGGGTTTTTGGACTTTCAGTCAGTATTGCTCCAGGGTCTGCCAGTTACGTGCATTTCGCTGGAGACAAAAACGATTTAACACTCGAAAATGTACTTGAAAGCCTGAAACCATCCCTGGAGAACAGCAGCATAATTAAGGCCGGTCACGATCTGAAACGACTACGACATATACTTCAGAACTATGATATTGATCTCAGTCCTTTGAAATCCGATGTATTGCTAGCCTCTTACGTACTTAATTCCGTTGCTGTAAAGCATCAGTTGGCTGATATCGCAAAGTTCTATCTGGATGTTGATCCTGTCTCATTAGAAAGCCTCTTAGGAAAAGGAAGGAACAAACTATCACCGAAAGAAGTCAAGCCTGTTGACTATGCAAACTATGCCTGCGAGAAAGCAGATTTGATTCTGCGACTAGCACTTACTCTGGAACAGGACATGGTGCACGAGGGGCATTTGGCAGGATTATATAAGTATTATGAACTGCCGCTTATTGGAGTACTGCAAAAAGTCGAACGCAATGGAATTAAGCTCGACGCAAAAGTGCTCGAAAAACAAAGCAAACAGCTGGCGAAGCAACTCGATAAGTTACAGGAAAATATATATGAGCTGGCAGGCGAAGAATTCAACATATCTTCCCCTAAGCAGCTGCAGACTATTTTCTTCGAAAAGCTGGAACTACCGGTACTTAAGAAAACGCCAACCGGCCAGCCATCGACAGCTGAACCTGTGCTCCAGGAACTGGCGGAAGAGTATGAATTACCCCGACTGATTCTGGAGCACCGATCATTAAGTAAACTGAAGTCTACCTATACCGATAAACTGCCCCTCGAAATAAAGAATACAAGCGGAAGGATACACAGTACGTTTCAGCAAGCCGTGGCAGCAACCGGCAGACTGTCATCAATTGACCCGAATCTCCAAAATATTCCTATCCGAACGGCGGAAGGTCGGAGAGTGAGGCAGGCTTTCGTACCCGATAAAGGCAATAAACTTCTGGCTGCTGATTATTCCCAGGTAGAACTTAGAATCATGGCGCATCTGTCCCAAGACCCAGGACTGCTGCAGGCCTTTACCAGCGATGAAGATGTGCATAAAGCAACGGCCGCAGATGTTTTTAACACCAGCCTTAAAAAAGTAACAGCTGATCAGCGCCGTAGTGCTAAAGCAATCAACTTCGGTCTGATTTATGGCATGTCGGCTTTTGGCCTTGCTAATCAGCTGAATGTAAGCCGCAGTGATGCTCAGAAATATGTTGATCGCTATTTTGAAAAATATCCGGGTGTAAGGGATTACATGGAGCAGACCCAGGCGTTTGCTGACGAGAAAGGTTATGTGGAAACGTTGTTTGGTCGACGTCTTTACTTGCCGAATATTCATGCTGGCAATGCCATGATACGTAAGGCTGCTCAGCGTACAGCGATCAATGCCCCAATGCAGGGAACTGCAGCCGACATTATTAAGCGTGCAATGATAGACGTAGCAAATTGGTTGGAGGTAGGTGATGTCGATGCGCGCATGATCTTGCAGGTGCACGATGAGCTGGTTTTTGAAGTTAAAGAGGGCGACGTGGAACTTTTAGCTGAAGGGGTTAAGTTCAGAATGGCGACGGCGGCTTCATTGGATGTTCCACTTGTTGTGGACGTTGGAGTTGGGGATAACTGGGATGAGGCGCACTAGTTGATAGCGCAAAAGTGCATCCCTGCACTTTTGCTTTGTCGTCGGAAATTGCTGGCGGCTAAATGCGATTAGCCTGGCAATTTCCTCCTCGCATTTGCTTCGCAAATGTCGGCATCCCTGCCTCAGTTCAGAGAATCTTTCTCGGATGTTCTTGGGTTTGAGTGGGTAAGCCTTAAATTTCTTCTGAAGGATCTTCTTCTAAATCGTCTGTGCTGAGCCATTCGGTGAGGATGGGGCGGACCTGGTCTACGCCGGTATTTTTCAGGGCGGAGAATAATAGAACTTCTACTTCGGGAAGATCCTGTACCTCTCTTTGTACTTTTAGCAGAGTGTTCTTTGCGGCGCCGCGTTTTAGTTTGTCGGCTTTCGTAAGCAGAAGTAAGACTGGCAGTTCGGATTGGACTGCCCATTGCAGCATCATTTGATCGAACTCCTTTAAGGGATGGCGGATGTCCGAGAGGATAACGATTCCAGCTAATGGCTCGCGTTTTCGAAGATAGTTTTCCAGTTCGCGCTGCCACTTGTTCTTTACTTCCAGGGGGACTTTGGCGAAGCCATAGCCGGGCAAATCCACCAGATATCGCCCTTCCTCTATTAAGAAATAGTTCAGAAGCTGGGTGCGGCCGGGAGTCTTGGATATGCGGGCGAGTCTGGTCTGGCCGGTAATGGTATTGATGGCAGAGGATTTTCCGGCGTTTGATCTGCCAGCAAAGGCTATTTCGGCCAGGCTGTCGGAGGGGCAGTCAGCCAGCTTAACAGCGCTGGTCACAAATTGGGTGGCATTGAAGTTCATAGCTCTGTGGTGCTCAGCATCAGACTCTGAATAGTGTGTGGATGCGAATTAGGCTATAATCCGCGTCCGCTGAAGAGAGGTCCCCTGAAAATCACAGAAGTGACTATACTCATTCAGTGTCAATTCGAATGCTTCGAAACGTTGTAGATTATCCAGGAATGTCCATGAAGAAACTTGTCATTGTCATGCTATCGGCGCTCGTGTCCACTTTTGCATCTCAGGCCACACTGGCTCAGGGTGATGCTGCTGCAGGTCAGGCTAAATCTGCCCTTTGTGCCACCTGCCATGGAGTTGATGGCAATAGCGAACTTAGCATAAATCCCAAGATAGCAGGCCAGAATGCCAGCTACATTGTTAAACAATTGCAGGATTTCAAATCTGGTGCGCGGGTCGGGCCAACTATGGCAGCCATGGTAGCCGCACTGTCTGAGGAAGACATGGCAGATATCGCTGCCTGGTACGCATCTCAGGAGGCCACGATAGGTGGCGCAGATCCTGAAGCATTGGAGCTCGGCGCCAGTATCTATCGGGCCGGCAATAAAGACCTTTCCGTTGCAGCCTGCTCCGCCTGTCATGGCCCGGCAGGTAAAGGCAATGGTCCAGCTGGATTCCCCGCCATTGGCGGTCAGCATGTGGAGTACACGCTGCTGCAGCTGGAGCAATTTCGCTCTGGAGAGCGCGATAATGACCCTAGCGGCATGATGCGCACAGTGGTTGAGCGCCTGACCGATAAAGAACTGGAAGCTCTAGCAAGCTACCTGGCCGGACTTCACTAATAACAATTAAATATGGTGAAGCTGAAGGTTTTTCAGCTTCACTTGGTCTTGTACTGCAGGCACTCTGTGCCTGAATTGAAAGCACTGAGATAGCCAGTTCACCGCGGCTGTGATAGGTTTTCGAGACTGGAATTTGTCCGTTAGCACCTGAATTTTCGACGGAGTAACAACATGATCAAGCGATTTTTCCAAGCCCTGGTACTGCTAACCCTGTTACCGCTGGCAGTTTCCAGCTATGCGCAGGTAGAGCGCTATGTGGCCGGAACCCATTACACTGAACTGCCCACAGCTGTTAATACGCTGGATTCCTCAAAAGTAGAGGTAGTCGAAGCCTTTTGGTATGGCTGCTCCCACTGCTTCCGCTTTGAGCCACTAATCGTTGCCTGGGAACACGAACTAGGGGATGACGTGGATTTCGTTCGCTTTCCTGCCCTGTGGAATCCACTAATGAAGGTACATGCTCAGGTTTACTACACCGCAGAAGCTCTGGATGCGGTAGATGTGCTCCATGAGCCTGTCTATAACGCAATAAACCTGCAAGGTAACCGCATGCACAATGAGCGTGTTATCGGAGATTTATTCGAAGAACATGGCATTGACCGTGGTGATTTTGAATCTGCGTTTAACTCCTTTTCCGTGCGTACCAAGGTTAATCAGGCCGAGAAGCGTATGCAGGACTACCAGATTCGCAGCACACCCAACATGATCGTCAATGGCAAATACCTGATCACTACAGGTGAGAATGTGCCTACACAACAAGAAATGCTGAATGTTGTTGATTTTCTTATAGAAAAAGAACGCGCAACGCTTAGAAATGCAGGTGACTAGTCACTGAATTGAGCGTTTTTCAGGAATTCAGAGGAAGCCCCGGTGTTGCCGGGGCTTTTTCGTTACAGGCCCAATCTACGCCCTGACACCCGATTTCCCCTTCAATAAAACTATTTTCCCCCCAGCCAAGTCATACAGCTTAAGAATTAACAAAATATTCAAGGGCTTAGCTTTCGATCCAGTGCCCGTTTCAATACCAGTTCAGAGCGTCATCGGATTTTGATGGTGAGAGCCTTTGCTTACGCCGGACAATCAAAGTGCCTGGAAAGAGTTGGGTCGAACGCAACGTATAAGCTATTGAGAGCTTAATAATGACCGTTTGGCAGCACCAAGTGCAGCAATTACTCAATCCTAAGTGGCGTAGCTGGTTGTTCGGCGACGCCCGGGGTGACTTGCTGAATGCTTGTACTGATACTCTCCTTGTATTGGGAGAATCACTAGTTCATATCCAAAGCAATACCATGGTGGAACTGGAACCAGGGAGCAGTGAGGTTTCGCTACCGGAGCATCTGGCTAGCAAAGCTGAGGGGCTGATTAACGACCATAAACTGGACGTCAATAATCGTTCGATACTGTTGCTCCTGCCCCCTTCTGAATTCGTCGCTACTACATCTGTGATGCCGGGTTTGAGTGGAGAACATCTTGTATCGGCATTGAAACTGCAGCAAGAGAACCTCCTCCCAGCATGTGACCAAAAACTCTCTCTGGCTGTAGAACCAAATGCAGCATTACAACAGGAAAATGTAACCGCATTATGGTTGTCCGAAGATCGCTTGAGCGAACTATTTACGGCGTTCGATAACAAGGGGTTAATGCTGGCAGCAGTTAAGCCAAGATTGCTGCATTTGAAAGCTGGTACTTCAGCAACTACATTCATCGAAAAAGACAATGGGCTGCTTACTGCGGTCTCTCTGCAAGACCAAAACATCGTAAGCTGGTTGCAAATTCACGAACAGGATCTGATACAGGAAGATTTTTCCGAGCAGTGGCGAGCTGAGATTGCAAATCTACCTTCGGCTTTGGAGTTGGATACTAACAACGCGAGTGAGTATGCCTCTGCAGTTGAAAAAGATATCAATGGCTCCTATGGCTTTTTCCCCGCTGGAGCACTAAACGCACGAAAGAAAGCCGAGAAAGGTCGTCAGGCTCTCATGGCAGTGGCAGCACTGGTGGGTGTTTTGCTGCTAGCGTCTCTGCCGTTCATTGCACAGAGTTTCGAATTAAGTCTCGCCAATTCTCGCCTCGATTCCACGCGCGAGATGTCGGCTGACGCGAGGTCTGATCAGGCCGTAGTAGTGGATTTCGAGAATCAATGGGGCATCTTCAATGATTTCCCGGATCAGAGAGTGAGAGAAGCTCTGTACCAATTGCAGGAAGTGCTGGGAGCTGAGCGACTAAGCTCGCTGGAATTGACCGATGGCTTAATTCGAATTCAAGGCACCAGCTCGGACCCCCAGGCTATTTTACAAAGACTGGAACGGGATCCAATGTTTACAGAAGTGGTGTTTTCCCGCGCCACAAACAATACCCGTTACTACATCGATTTGCGCCTGGCTGAAGTTAATCTTGAAGCCTATATGGTGCGCTACTTTCCGGATCAAAGCTAAAGGAACTGGTGGATGGCCGTAAGTAAGCGCGAAAAAAATATTCTGATACTGGCTGCTATCGTAGCCCTGGTGTTTGTATCGACACAGATTGCACCCGCGGTTCGGGAACTCTATGAAAGTCGCGAAGCTGAGATTGAAGACGTGTTGCTTGCGATTACACGCGAAGAGCGGCTGATTGAAAACTCATTGCAATGGCGAGAACGCAGGATAGATACTCAGGTCCAGGCCGCGGAAGTAGAAGCACAAATTTTTAGTGGGGATACGATTCCGCTTATCGAGGCCAGTATTCAAAGAGACTTGAGCCAGCATGCAAGAGATAGCGGATTATCAGTTACCTCGACGCGCCTGGCTGAACGCCTGCAGTCGAACCAATGGCTGTTAATCAGCCAGGAAATGTCGTTTCGCACTACCGACGCATCCAGCACAATTCGATTTCTTCAAAGCCTGGAGAATTCATCCCCGCTGCTCCGCGTAAAAGAATTCACAGTTAGTCGAAGTCGTAGTCAATACAGTGGCTCTATAACTGTTGTAGGTTTCGCTCGTGATCCGGCTAGCCTGGCTGAAACGGAGGCTTGAGAATCGTGTCGGTAGAAATGACAGAAGCAGTGGAATCCAGTCAGGAAATGGCAGCCAACGAGAGAGCAATGTCTCTCACGGTGTTTAGTCAGCTGTTAGAGCCCGAAGGCATAACGCCAGCACAGGACTTCGAGACTTCCAGCATTTTACTGTGTAACAGAGCTCCGTCTATTGAACTACGAGCAAAGATTCGGTTCATCGTTGGCAGTGGCGTGCAATTTGAAATCAGCAGTGAAGATGAAGTGCGGCGTATGCTAAAGCACTGGCGAGCCGAGCTCTCCCCACAGATAGAAGGTTCCGATGACGATGTGTTTGTTTCTGGATTTGAAGATGACGAAGCACTCCTGGATTTAGCATCAGACGCGCCAATCATTCGTCTGGTGAATCATCTGTTTGCCAGGGCTCTGGATTTAAATGCCAGTGACATACATTTCGAACCCAACGAAAACTATCTGGACGTGAGATGTCGAGTGGACGGCATCATGACACGAATCGAAAGATTACCCATCAAAATTCACACTGCAGTAGCGTCTCGTTTAAAGCTGATGGCTCGACTGGATATTGGTGAAAAGCGATTGCCGCAGGATGGACGTATTGACTATCAACTTGGCTCTAACCAACTGGACATGCGTGTATCCACATTGCCCGGAGTCCATGGTGAGTCAGTTGTACTAAGAATTCTGGACCGCAGTGATACAGCTGTTGAGTTGCAGGCCCTGGGCATGCCTCAGCAAATATTGAACGACTATCAGTCCGTCATTAATCAGCCCCACGGCATGATTCTGATTACCGGACCAACAGGGTCCGGCAAGACTACAACTCTCTATGCCACTCTGGAAAAGATCAATAACGCAAAGCAAAAAATAATTACAGTTGAAGATCCAGTGGAATATCAACTTGAAGGAATTACCCAGATACAGGCCAACGCCAGTATCGGTTTATCCTTCGCCGCAGGTCTGCGTTCTATCGTGCGACAGGACCCTGATGTATTGATGGTGGGTGAGATACGCGACCACGAAACCGCTGAAATTGCTATCGAGTCCGCGCTTACCGGGCACCTCGTGTTTTCCACCTTACATACCAATGACGCAGCAGGCGCAGTAACACGCTTACAAGACATGGGTGTAGAGGGCTACCTGATCAGTTCAAGCTTGCTTGCTATTCAGGCCCAACGTCTAGTTCGACGTGTTTGTACCGATTGTTCAGAAACAGTTTCAATCAATGAAGACGAACTAAGCGTCTTACAAATAGATTCTTCCGTTTGTTCCGAGGTGAAACGGGGCAAGGGCTGTGAGTCCTGTGGCATGACGGGTTATCGGGGCCGTGTAGGTCTTTATGAGCTATTGCTGATGACTGACGCCATACGACATCACATAGCCACTGGAGCAGATGCCAACACAATTCGTGAAGAAGCAATTCGTGAAGGCATGCGCACACTGCGTCAGGATGCATTGGAGAAACTGAAATCCGGACTAACCACACCAGAAGAAGTGGTTCGAGTGACCAGAGCCCTATGAGCGTATCTCACTTCAAATATCAGGCATTCGATGCGGAAGGTCGCGTTCAGGTGGGTCAGCTCAGTGCTGATTCCGAGCGAGAGGTAGTGCGCCTGTTGCAGGGTAGAAATTTAACGCCTGTAAAGATTTCGGAAGGTAAGGCAAACGCCGAGAGACTCAGATCCAGCAAAATCTCACATAACGATCTACTGGACTTCACTAATGGACTTACCACTCTTGTTGAGGCCCGTGTTCCCATCGATAAAGCATTGCGCCTGTTAGATGGAATTACTGAATCCCAGACCATGCGGGAACTGGTGAAACAGCTTCTTAGAGACGTCAAGGAAGGTAAGAGTCTGGCAGAAGCCATGGAATCTCACCCTCAGGTTTTTAGCAAGATGTATGTGAACATCGTCAGGGCCGGCGAAGAAGGTGGCATACTCCATGATCTACTACCTGATCTTGCCGAGTTTTTGGATACCAGTGCGAAGACCAGGCAAGCGGTAATTTCAGCAATGATCTACCCAACGGTGCTGCTGATTACTGGAATAATCTCAGTGTTTCTGCTCCTGATATTTGTAGTGCCACAGTTTGCAGCAATGTTTGAAGATGCAGGCACAGAAATACCTGCTTCAGCGGCGTTTCTGTTGTCACTGAGCGACTTTCTTCAGAGCTATAGCTACTTATTCATCGTGGCAGTGGTATTAACAGTAGTCACATGGCGGCGCCTGGATCACGATCCTAATACAAGGCTTAAGAAACACGCATTTCTATTGTCCTTGCCCATGCTAGGTACTTTGATTCTATACAGGGAATGCGCTGTCTTCGCACGTACCCTGGGGGCACTTTTAGGGGCAGGCATCCCACTTATTCGAGCACTGAGGGTTTCTCGGGAAGTTGTGTCTAATGCATTCCTTAACGAGCACCTGCTGAAAGTTGAAGAAGATGTGCGCGGTGGTGCAGGTCTTGGAATCTCGTTAGAGAAAACCAACCAATTCCCCACCCTGCTACATCAGCTGGTGGCTGTTGGTGAAGAGTCTGGCCGTACATCGTCCATACTATTGAAGTCGGCGGTGACCTTCGACAGCTACGTGAGAAACCAGATGGCAGCGCTGGTTTCTGCTTTACAACCGGCTCTGATTATTTTTCTGGCCATCGCTGTTGGTGGCATCACTATTACCATGCTTTCCGCTGTGTTCAGTATGAACTCGGTGGAATTTTGATTTGTGGTTAAATTTGTGGAGATAAACGTGAACAATTCGGAAAGCACTAAGAGCAGGCTGGAAGCTAGCGACAAGCAAACACCATCGTCGCCTCGCTATGTGCTTAAACCTCTTGCGCTGAGTCTGGCAATTACAGCCTTGTCGGCCTGCACCACGCTACAATCAAGTGGGCAGCAGACCAGTGGACCTGTATCCAATACCTCCCAGCCAACACAAACGGTTACCAATAACCCACAGGCAGCAACAGAGATTCCCGTTATTGAAACCAATAACAGTGAAGAACAACGGGCTCTGATAGATGCGATCAACCGTGATGGGCAGCGAACTGGTTATAGTGGTTTCAGAGAGGAAGTTCCTACTCCTGAAACTATAGATGGCGAGGACGTGGTCGAGCTTAACTACGAGCAGGCAGAGTTGCGATTGGTGCTTGAAGAATTAGCGAATGCTCTGGATATCTCCCTGGTAATCGATCCTACTATCGATGCTCAGGTATCAATTCGAACATCACCTAACCGCCCGCTGCAACGAGATGACATCTGGCCACTAATTAGGTTGCTCACACGGGATGCAGGGGTTGTACTTGAGCGTGCGGGTGACGTATACAATGCACGCCGCGTGACTAGCAATCTTACAGCAGAGATAGCGACACCTGATACTTTGGGTGATGGAACCGCTGCCAGAGTCATGCAAGTGACCCCACTGGTTTACGTTTCTACCGACGCTGTAATCGAAGCCATTGCACCCCTGCTTGCACCCAATGGAAATGTGAGCCAACTAGGCAATGGAAATCTATTGCTCATTACAGGATCAGAATTCGATCTGGAGCGGGTGAATCAGCTGCTCATGCTTATAGATGCAGACCCATTCACCAATCAGGGCATGCGCCTCTACCAATTGAGTAATGCGAATGCTACTGAAGTGGCAACCGAGCTCGATGAAATACTGCAGATGATTGAAGGACCCAATCCAGCTTACCAGGTCAAAGGCATCGAACGAATTAACGCATTGTTGGTAACTGCACCTGCTGCGAGAGGGTTTGAAGAGATAAGTCGCTGGGTGCAGATTCTGGATGCTGACAGTCAGGAGCAGGTAGAACAGCTCTTCACATATCGGGTTAAGAACCTGGTCGCGCAAGAATTGGCAGACACGCTTTCTCAGGTGTTTGAGGAAGATGACGAACTACTTTTTAATCAGCGCGGAGTCCTGGGCGATCCCGTTATAAATCGCCCTTCGCGCTTTCCCGAAGGTGGCCAGGATGAACCCCAGGACAGTCTTGTCGCGCAAATAGTAGAAGAAGCTGGTCCATCGACTACCACCGACAACTCAGCAGTGTCGGCAAACTTATCAGTCAAAATCGTAGCCGACGAAGCGACCAACAGCCTACTTATTCGCAGTACTGCAAGGGACTACAGGCAGCTACTGACGACCATTAGTCAACTGGATGTCGTTCCACTTCAAGTGATGGTGAACGCTGTAATTGCTCAGATAACTTTAAATGATGACACACGATTTGGAGTGGACTGGAGCAGAATTGCCAACGACGCAGTTCTGGACCCTATTTCAACTTCTACCACCACCGGATTCTTACCTAACAGCGGTATTGGAGGCCTTATGTTCTCCAAAGGATTTCTGGATGGCTCTGCAAGAGTAGAGGCAACATTAGAAGCAATTGCAGTAAACAATGATGTTCGCTTGCTCGCCCGTCCGTCCCTCACTGTGAGTAATAATCAGGAAGGAGAGATTCAGATCGGTGCTGAAGTACCGGTAGAACAAGGACAATCAATAGGAAACGGTGGAGTAGCTACGACTAACATAAGTTACCGTCCTACCGGTATTGAGCTTTATATAACACCGCAGATTAATGTTGATGGTGTAGTGAATCTGATTATCAGGCAGGTGTTGTCTTCTGTTGATAGTGCCTCTTCAGGGGTTAACAACAATCCGGTATTTAACAATCAGGAGATCAGCACGACGGTCGTTGTACGCAATGGCGAGAATGTCGTGCTGGGAGGATTAATTCAAAATGATATCGAATCGTTGAATACCGGAGTGCCCGGGCTTAACAGGATTCCAGTGCTGGGAAATCTGTTTTCCTATCAGCAGCAGAATTTGGAGCGGCGGGAGTTATTTATCGTGCTCCGACCCGAGATTATCAATCTAAATGAAGAGTCGAGTGTACAATACGCTGATATCCTTGATCGCTTTGAATTAGCCTCAGAGCTTTTTGAAGACTTTGGAGTCCAGTGACTTGGCAACCTTCCCAATAGTGAACAGAACAGGAAAGAATTATGGTGATTAATTCCCCAAAACGAGCCAGGCTATCTGGATTTACGTTGATCGAAATTCTGGTTGTGATGGCCATCATTGGCATGTTGGCAGTAATGGTTGCTCCAAATATTTTTAATCAGCAGGCTGGTGCACAACGGGATGCTGCACTCACTCAGATATCTTCATTGGAAACTGCGCTAGATGCCTATCGACTTGATGTCGGTCAGTATCCTGAAAGCCTGGAAGGTCTTATAGAGAACGATTCTGACAGGGCGGCCTGGAACGGTCCTTATCTGCGTCGTGATTTGCCACAGGATCCCTGGGGTAACGACTATGTTTATGATTCCGATGGCCGCAGTTTTACTCTCATTTCATATGGCCCCGATGGGGAGCAAGGCGGCGAAGGTGATGACGCCGACATCGGACTCTAAATCTAACCCGGTTTCAAAATACAGTGCCAATGCTGGTTTTACCCTGTTGGAACTGTTATTGGTGCTAACCATCATTGGGCTGGCAAGCATTCTGGTAGTACCTAATGTTGGCAATCTGGAATCACGTTCATTCAGTATCCAGATTCGTCAGGCTCATTCTCTCCTGAATCACGCCCGGCGTGACGCCGTTGTTCGTGGTCAACCCAGCAGCATCAACTTTATTCTGACTGAAGATTTGGACGATTGTACTTCCATTGATTCACCTACCGTCGTTGGAAGCTGGGAAAGTAGTGAAATTTCACTGAATTTTGAAGACAGCTCCAACATTGAAAGAGAAGTCGACAGTTGTATGGAAGTGTCATTCTATCCTGAAGGAGGTAGCACTGGCGGAACTCTTCATTTCAATCAGGAGGATCAGCAAGCAAGACTAGTGATTGATCCGTTCAGTGGCAGAGTAAGCCAACCCGAACTGGATGAGCCTTAAGCAGATGATGAAAATTACCCTTCTGAATAAGGTAAGTAGGACGCAAGGGAGCCGCGGTTTCACCCTCCTTGAAGTAATAGTGGCACTGGCGATTACTGGCTTTGTACTGGGTGGGTTGTTTTCTCTGGTGGGTGGCAGTAAACAGCTTACCTGGCGGTCCGAATCCAGCCTGCAGCGAGCGACAGAACTGCGAGCGGCTACCAACTTTGCCTTACTTCAAAATGAATTTAATGATGTGGAGCCTATTCTGCTGAGCGAACTCTATGAAGTGCGTGCAGGAGAAGAACTGGAAGTTCCTGAGCGCAAAACCCAGCCCTCAATCCATACGCTGCAGGCTTTTGAAGTCGTGAGTGAAGACCGACAGGAATACGTCTACGGTTCACGTTGGATCAGATTGGAGCTACCGCGATGATGAATTCCAAGTGTGGATTTTCGTCTACAAACAGCGATGGCTTCACGCTAATCGAAGTGATGCTGTCGCTGGCGCTTACCGCAATGTTATTGGGCTTGTTGAGCACTGGTGTATTTATCGTAGCGGAAGACTGGAATCGTAACGCCGATGTATTGGACGGTGATCTCGACCAGGCTTTGGCTATATTGCAGATTGATCGCGCCTTGCATGGAGCATTTCCACATAGCTTCACCAACCGGGAAACTTTGTCGCGGCAAATTTATTTCACTGGTGAAGAAGATTATCTGAGTTGGGTATCCACAGTATCACCTCAAAGAGCACCTGGACTAACGGCCTGGGAGCTATTTGTAGTAGACGACGAAGGTGTTTACCTGAATATCGTGCCAGCTTACAGTGACAATCCAGCACCGCGATTAGAAGACTCAGAACCTACATTGATTGTGCCTGGCTACGGAATAGAACTTAGCTATCTGTATGAAGAACTGGACGAAGAGAGAGTGTGGACAGAATCCTGGGAGGCAGAACAGTCACTTAGTCTGCCACTTGCCGTATATCTGCGTTTCGTGCCATTCGATGATGAGCTGGATGATCTGGAAGTTTTGGCGCGAGTGCGAAATAACATACACCGTAGTATCCGACCAAATGCATTTGAGCAGGGCAACTGATGACTGAACTGGTTCAACAAAAGCAAAAGGGGTCAGTTCTCATTATTGTATTGTGGACATCAGTGCTATTGACAGTTTTGGTGACAGCGATGGCAGGCAAGGTAAGGCTTTCTGCGCAAACTGTAGTTCACAATCAGGAGGCGAGTGCTACCTGGGTTGAACTGATGGGCGCTGTGAGCAAAGCCGAAATGGAACTGATGTTAAATCTCATGTCACAGCCTATAGACTTCCAACCGGAATTAACTGATGAAGGCGAAGAACGTGATCCGGCCTATCGATTCAATGGGCAGCCGCTCGAGCTTCATTACCCTGCTGACGGGAACATCGTAGTCCGTATCTATGACCATTCGGGCAAGATTAATCTCAATCGTATTCCACGGCGCAATATGCAAATGTTAATCGAAGAGCGGCTGGGGGGAATTGGTGAAGCGGATCCTCAGGAAGTTCAGGACTTACTGGCGGCATGGACTGACTGGACAGATCTCAACGATCTGGAAGGTCTGAACGGTGCTGAAGAAGACTACTATCAGTCGCTCGAACCTGCCTACGATCCACGCAATAACCCTGAATTTGATACCGTGGAGGAAATTCTCCATATTCGTGGCTTCGATGAATTATTTGCTGGAGTAAATCTTGAAGCTGCCTTCACGATCTACGGCAACGATCGCACTTTGAATCTAAATCTGGCGACGCGAGAGGCGATGGCATTGCTTCCTGGAATGGAAGATGAGCTCATCGAAAACATTATTGCCTTCAGGGAGCGAGAGGATATAAGCAATCGAACGGAAGTGGCGGAGATAATTCCATTTGAAAACCTGCAGGAAATGTCGAGCTGGATAGGTAATAACACATCTCAGATCTATTCAATCTATGCCTACCCAGCTTCTGAATTAGATGAAGAAACCCTGTTTCGACTGGAAGAAACCCAGGAATTTGTAAATCCCGATCCAGTTACCCAGGCCTACATGGAAGTTGTTGAAGTGAGGAGCTATAACAATCTGCCGCGTGTGTACAAAATTGACCCTTACGGCGTGCTACCTGACACTGCTCCAGCTCGTGTGCATCCAGAAGACTATCTTTTTGATGAGTAATAGCTGGAGGCCAGGGTTCTGAAAAAGAATAACAGCCAGTCAAGCCTATAGGCGATTAACAGCCCAGCCTGAAACCATGGTTATTGGACCAACACCTTTATTCGCTTTGATGCGAAGCAACTTGCTAAATTTGGTTTCGTACCACAGCAGCCCACTTGCATCCGCCAGACCACCTAACACATAGTACTCACCAACACGCATTGCAAAATTCTCAACTGTAAGAGAAACCGTAAAGCGATCTCCTTTGTGGAAAGGCCCCTTCTCTACATCATCTATTTCAGTCGTGAGAAATGAGGCGTGGGGCTCCTCCGAAGATTTCATAAAAGCGAAACCAAAATTACCCTCTATACCGTCCTTCAACACCTCAACTTCCATCTCCAGCACTACTGTGCTTAACGGCTCCAGTTCTTCAATGTCGTTGCCGCTTTTGTCTTTAACACTCAGGTTGTTGATACGACAGTCCTGAACTTCGGTATCGGCCGATTCAGATGATTGGCTCCCAGTGTCAGCACTATCCTCCAGTTCGGCCGGAAGATCTTCTCTGATACTGTTATAGGATTTCTTGCTATTACAGAAGTCTTCGTAGTGCCCCACTACCTTGTCGCTGTCACCTATCTCACGAATCTTGCCCTGATCAATCCAGATAGCAGTGTCACACAACTCCTGAATATGAAACATAGAGTGGCTACAAAACACCATGGTCTTCTGTTCGGCGCGAAACTGATTCATGCGTTCAACACATTTGCGTTGAAATGCCATATCACCCACAGAAAGTGCCTCATCAATGACAAGAATGTCCGGGCGAACCATCGTGGCGATAGAAAAAGCCAGCCTTACATACATACCGGATGAGTAAGTCTTTACCGGGCGATCGATGAAATAGTCGAGTTCCGAAAACTCGATGATGTCATTTTCCAATTTGGCAATGTTGTCGTCCGGTACTCCAAGCAAGGAAGCATTCAGGTAGATGTTTCGCCGACCTGTAAATTCCGGATGGAATCCTGCGCCAAGTTCCAATAGTGCAGCGACCTGCCCTTCAATTGAAATTTCACCACTGGTCGGTTGCAGTGTGCCTACCAACAACTTAAGTAAGGTAGATTTGCCGGCGCCATTGACGCCGATGATTCCCAGGCTCTTACCATCAGGCACTGCAAAAGAAATATCATTCAATACATGATACAGCTTGTGGCGGGGCCGCCTTTGCAGGATCTCCCAAAGACGATCTTGTGGTCTTTCGTAGATTCGAAACTCTTTGTGAAGATTGTTGACGGTTATGCGTGGCATGAATGAACTCAATCGACTTTTAGTTTGACCTACAGGACATCGCCAAACGCATGTTTGATACGCATAAACAACCAGCCACCAGCGAAGTAACTAATCAGAGAAATCGGTACGATGATTTGCAAATGAATTATTGAGAATTCTCCTAGCAGAATTATTTCTCTATAAAGGTTGATGAAACTGTGCATAGGGTTAAGAAGGAACAGATCCCTGACTGCCTCATCCTGCACCATTGAAATTGGATAGATAATGGGTGTGAGGAAAAACCAGATTGTCACTGCTAATGCCACTAGCTGTTGTAAATCTCTAAGGAACACACACAAGGCAGACAATACAGCGACAATTCCCATAGTGAAGAGGAATTGAAAAATGAACACCACAGGAATTAGTAACCAGCTAACAGACAAGTACCCCTGAGTGGCCAGGTAGACAAGCATTAATCCGAAGCCGATACCATGAGTAAGATAGGGCACCAGAGTGCCTACCACAGGCAAGATCTGGACAGGAAACATAACTTTCGTTATCAGCGGTGCTTTTTCCAACAACAGCCCGGTTGACTTGCCCATGGCTTCTCCGAAAGCAAACCAGGGTAAGTAGCCAATCATCATGAATACTACAAAATGGACCTCTCCAAATTCTTCAGGCGCCCGCACCTGGAAGATATAGCTGAATACAAATGAGTAAATAATAATGTTGACGATGGGTGTCAGAAATAACCACAGAAAGCCGCCAACTGACGCAGTGAACTGGGCAAAGAAATCCTGACGAGCGAAGTTATGAAAAAGTCGGTAGTTGGCAATTGGGGTCAATAACCATTGCTGTAGTAGAGAAAGTGACATTACCGAAATCGCGGAGCCTGCTTGTAAGCAGACTCAAAAAATAAGCTTAGAAACGGAGTTTTGTTGCTGCATCGCTGGACTGTGAATTTAACCACGAATCAACCGCCAAAGGCCAAACTTCTATATACTTGGCGCTCCTTTGCAGTTACATCATTATATCGACCGCCCCATGCTTAATCCTGAACCAGTCTTAATTCCATTTGAAGCTTCGCCTTTACCTCCGGGCCCCTGGTTGGTGTTCGCTCCCCATGCTGACGATGAAACCTACGGTATGGGCGGAAGTCTATTACGTGCCAGCGAAGAAGGGCTTGCCACTCACCTGATCGTTCTCACCGATGGTGCATTGGGGGGAGAAACCAGGAACCTGGTAGAAGTTCGCCAGAAAGAAGTGCAGGAAGCCAGCGAACTGTTGGGTATCAGCAGTCTTCAGTGTTGGTCGGAACCGGACCGCGGTCTGGAACAAAGCCAGGATTTGGGCTCAAGAATTGCTGAGGCAATCAGAGCAATTCAGCCTCAATCTGTATTCTTTCCTGGACCACTCGAAATACATCCAGACCATCGTGCAGCGGGCTTTGCGGTCTGGAGCGCGCTGCAATTAGTAAATCGTGATGGCTTGAGTCCTCAGGCAATTGCCTATGAAATTGGTGTGCAAAATCCGGCAAACATGCTCCTGGACATTTCTTCACAGATGGAGAAAAAAGAGAGGGTTATGGATGTGTATACCAGTCAGAACAGCGAAAATAACTACCAGGAACTAGTGTTATCTCTTGATAAAGGTCGGACATTTTCGCTGCCACCCAGCGTGAAATATGCAGAAGGATTTTATCGATTTAGTGAAGAGGACCTGGTGCACTCACTTAGAGAAGTAACGCACAGAATTATCGATTTATATCAGTAAATGCAGGGAGAGCTGACGATTGGATCAATTGCCTGATTCGATTAACCAGGCACCTACCTCGATCATATCTTCTGCTGTTAGAACACCTGCTTCACGCTTAAGCAATAAATAATAAAATATCTGCTCATAGCGGGAGCGTTGTAAATCTCTTTCTGCCTGGAATTGATCGCGAATCGCATTTAGTACATCTACATTTGTCACCGTACCCAATTCAAAGCCTTGTTGCATTGCTTCGGCAGAAACCCGGGTGGATTCCACCAGGCGCTCTGCAGCTTGTGTTAGCAATGCACTGGACTGAAGTTGTAAGTAGGCAGATCGTACCTGTTGATTGGCTTCCAATTCGGTTTGCCGTAGTTCGCTTTCAGCGATACTGCGTTGAGACCTGGCCTCGCCGACTCTCGCTCTGCTGCTTCCACCTGAATAAAGGGGAATTGATACGTCTAAGCCGTAATACGTAATGTCAGCCTGATTCAACGGCCGATTATCAAATCCTACATTGGAATCCTGTCTTTGCGCGATGAACGTGACTTGAGGAAAGAAAGCTCCTTCACTTTCCTTTATATACTCATCGGCGGCACGAAGAGCGAAGCGTCGAGCTTCTATTTGCTGGTTGTTGTCACGGGCTAATTGCACCCAATATTGTGCGCTGTTTTCAACTTCAGGCAGTTCAATCTGAGGATCCAATATGTACAGATCTCCTACTTCAATGCCAGTCTCACTACGCAGAGACTCTTCTGCTATTACCAATTCAGCCTGCAAGCGCAGTTGTTCAGCCTCTGTGGCTGTGAGGCTGGCTTGCGCTTGACGAAGATCCGTAATTTGCGCCAGTTGTAAATCAAACAAACTCTGGATTTGATTTAGCTGATTGCGTACAGCGTTCAACTCGGATTCTATGGAAGTCAATGCGTCCTGAGCTTGCAGGACTGTAAGGTAACTTTCGGCAACAACTGTTAATAGCGTCGCAAGCTCGTAGTAGTACTCGGCTTCCAGTTGATTCTCAATGTGTGACGCACGCCTTTTGGCGGACCAGGCTTGCCAGTTGAACAATGTTTGAGTGAGTGAGACTGAGTAGCGCTCGCCGTCAAATTCTTCAATCACCGGATTCGAAAAATTGTCAGTGGACTCTCTGTTGTTATCGGAAATACTGGCACTGGCTCGGACTTGTGGTAATAGTTGACCTTTAGCCTGTCGTTCTCTAAAACCACTGATGTTCAGATTTTCTTCTGCGATGCGAAGTCGAGGACTAAACTCAATAGCGGCAGTAAAAAAATCTTCAAGAGTTTCGCCTTGAACTAATCTGTTAATACCTGAAGACTGGCCGATCACTGTCGGAGAGACTGCTAGAGCTGTCAAGAAGCACAATGAATGCGCGAGCTCTCTGGCGAAACTAAAACTGGGCAACTTCACGGTAGTTAATCTTCGCTAAAACTGCGAGCTACAGTATTGGAAAGCGGTTTGAACAAGTACGAAAGTAAAGTGCGCGATCCCGTGTTGATATGGACCTCAGCAGGCATACCAGGCAATAAAGCAAGATTACCCAGGTCTGCCACACTTGTGGGATCTACGTCGACACGGGCCAGGTAATATGTAGCACCAGTATTTGGATCAGAAATTGCGTCTGCAGACAGACTTAATACAGAACCAAATATTGTTGGGGCACGACTGCCAAATGTAGTAAATCTGATCCGAGCATCCTGGCCTTCACTTACTCTATCAATATCAACAGGGCTGACACTGGCTTCGATTATTAATTCGTCACTTGCCGGAACAATCTCCGCAATCGGAGTACCAGCACCGATGACACCTCCAATCGTATGAACCTGCATACCATTTACTACACCAGTCTCTGGTGCTGTGATCTGAGTTCTTCTTACGATGTCAGTCAAAGCTGTAATTCTTTCGTTCGCATCTTGTAATCTGGTTTGTGTATCGCCCAGCTCACTAACGACTTCGCTTCTAAAATCGCTTTCCAGTTGCAGAACCTGTAACCGGGTCTCCCCTATCTGGACTTCAGTGGCAGCAATGTTGGAAGTTAGTTCAGCGGCTTCTCCCGTGTAGGTAGCGAAATTTCTCTCAGCCTGACGTAGTCGAGTCAGTTCTGAGAATCCCTGGTCCAACAAAGTTTGAGTTTCCTGCATCTCCTGGGAATAGGAATCGGCAAGAAGCTCTTTGGATTCTTTTGAAGCGATCATGCCTGCAACCTGATTCTCCAGTTGCTCAATACGCTGCTGTAAAATCCCTATTCGACCTTCATTGGATGTTTTTCTGGCTCTGAATATTTCATTTTGAGCTTCGATTTCCTGTTGCGCTCTGGCATCACTACGCCGAAGTTCTGCCGGGAAGAAAATTTGCTCCAAACCATCCCGCTCCGCAATTAATCTGGCTTCACGAGCGCCCAGCGCAATTCTTTGAGCAGTGACAATCTGTAGTTCAGAAGAAGCCTGAGTGTCATCCAGGGTCAATAAGATCTGCCCTTCTTCTACCAGATCACCATCTCTGGCCAAGATCTCTGAAACTATGCCTCCTTCCAGATGCTGAACCATTTTCTTGTAAGAGCGGACTGTCACAGCGCCGGGAGCGATAGCCGCTCCGTCCAGGGGTGCCACTGCAGCCCAGATGCCAAATACTCCAAAAACGAGACCAAACAATAAAAGACCTAAACGTTTAGGGGCTTCCATGGAAGTGATAGCGTGCACGACATCGCCATCAATGCTGCCTGAATTCGTTTTGGGATTGGCTTGAATTTTCATAAAACTCTCGGAAATTTAACAGCCGGACCTAATTCGTTGCTGATTTGGGCACAGCCGCCGGGCCCATTAAGTTTGCTAATACCTGATCTTTTGGTCCAAAGCTTACGGCTGCACCATCTTTCATAACCAGGATGTTGTCCACGCATTGCAAGACCATAGTCCGGTGGGTGATTACAATAATTGTGCAACCTTGATTTTTGATTCTACGTAGGGCTTCAACCAATTCCTTCTCACCCTGATCGTCGAGATTTGAATTTGGCTCATCCAACACTAGAAGTTTAGGGTCGTCATAGATAGACCGTGCTAAGCCTATTCGTTGTCTTTGACCACCAGAAAGCATGCCGCCAGCTCCCCCGATCACTGTGTCATAACCTTGTGGCAAATGGAGAATCATGTCGTGCACGCCGGCTAATTTAGCAGCGGCTACAATCTTCTCAGAATCAGCTTCCTGAAAACGACAAATATTGTCGGCGATAGTGCCATCGAATAGTTCGATGTCTTGAGGTAAGTAACCAATATAAGGACCTAATTCAGCTCTGTCCCAGCTGGCAATATCAGCACCATCGAGCCGGACTTTGCCGCCATAGGTTGGCCAGATGCCCAGGATGGCCCTGGCAAGAGTCGACTTGCCTGACGCACTAGGACCAACAATTCCTAATGCAGTGCCGGGCTCCACTTCCAGGGAGACCCCTTTAACCACAATAATCTGGGAACCTGGAGGTGCAACGGTGACTTGTTCTAGTGAAAGTTTGCCAATTGGTGCTGGCAGGCTCATGGTGTCCCGATCGAATGGAACTTTGTCCAATAGACCACCCAATCGCTCATACTGCGCACGCGCCAGAGAAAATCCTTTCCAGGTGCTGACCAGTGTATCAATTGGAGCCAAAGCCCGCGCCAGCAGCAATGATCCAGCGATCATCATCCCGGGAGAGATTTCCTGATTTAATGCCAGATAGGCACCCAGGCCCAGGGTCAAGGATTGCAAAATCATTCGCAATGAACGAGTGATAGCTGTCAGATAACCAGCTTTGTGGCTGGCACTGGTTTGTAAATCAAGGACCTTATCTTGAAGAGTTTCATGCTTAGCCCGAATATCATCCGCCATACCCATGGCTGCAACTACTTCTGCGTTACGTAGGCTGCTTTGAAATTGCGCAGTTGCTCGCGCAGTTTCACTGTTCGCTTCTTTCAGACTTTCATTTGTTGCCCATTCCTGTGCAAACGCCAGTCCGACCAGAATAATGCCACTTACGATACCCACCACTCCAAACCAGGGATGGAACATGAACATGACACCCACATAGATCGGATACCACGGCGCATCAAAAAATGCGAATAGTCCATTACCAGTGAGAAATTGGCGTAAGGATGTTAAATCATTTATAGGCTGAGCATTCGATACCATCCCACCCGTGAGCAAAGACAGTTTAAATGTGGCATCTGACACCCTCTTTCTAAGGCTTGTTTCGATCTTGTTTGAAGCACTAACCAGAATGCGGCTTCTTACCCATTCAAACCCGCCCAACGCCATAAGAAGACCAACCATAAGCAGAGTGAGCATAGAGAGTGTCGATAGACTTGCGGATGGCACTACCTGGTCGTAAACGTTTAACATGTAAAGAATAGGCGTCAGCATCAGAATATTTACTGCAGCGCTAAATATTCCAGCGTAAATGAAGTACTGCTTACAATCTTTTAGCGTACTTCGTAATTCCTGATATTGTTGATTCTGGGGGCTGGCCATTGTTTTGGTATCTTCGCACTTTAAGTGCTGAAACATCCTTTTTTGAAAAAGAGATCAAAAATCTGATTGGTTTCGCAAAGGTGCGGTTGCAATCGGGTATTTCAAGGTCTCGGATTAAGTAATTTAGTTTTCGGCAGGAACACGGATTCCTGCTTATTTTAGTTCATCGGACCCATCTGCATATTGCTGCAGTGTTTTTGGGTCGTTGATCAGCAATTTTGTAGGGCCGTCTCTTTTAACGATGTTCCTGTTCTGTAATGTCTGAAAGACCCTGGTCACAGTCTCCCGGCTCACATTCAGCATAATGGCTATTTCCATATGAGTCGGTGGATTCAAAATCTGTACATTCAGTGTATTTTTTTGACCTGACTCTACAGCCTTCTTTTCTTTGTCATCCACCAGAAGCCAAAGCTGGCAACAAACCCTCTGCGCAATATTGGGTAATCCCAGGAGCGAGCGCTGGAAAGTCATTTGTCGGACTCTGGTCGCCAGCTTCATACCCAGGACATTTATTACCCCAGGTGTTTTCAGCATAATTTCCCTGAGGGCAGCTACAGGGACATAGACTACCATCGCGGAAGTTAGTGCTATGACATATTCCGGCTGAGGGCCGTCATCAAAGAGCCCTAATTCGCCGCAGAAATCACCTGGTTCTACGAAATACAGCCCCACTTCGCGACCATCAATGGTGAAATCAACACCTTGCAGCCTGCCCTCGAATAGAAAGCATACGACTTCTTCTCGCTCTCCTGCTGTCAGCACAATTCCGCGGCGCGCAAACTTTTTCACCGTACTCTGTTCAGCGAGTTCAGCAAGCACTGGCTTGGGAAGCGGTTTCAGTATGGGGAAAGCGCTTAGAAGCTCTGGAGTTACAACCATTTGCCTTTTAACCAGAAAAACCAGTTAAAACCAGGATTCCCGAGTGGAGCATACCAACTGAGGGAGTCCGGAAAAGGGCTGGTTCGATTTGAAGTCCGGCGGGCATTATATGTGCTAGGGGAACGGTCTCAAAATCCGGAATCACCTGCCGGTGTGATTGAAATCACGCGCATATCGCGGTGCTTCCATTAATGTATAAAACATCTAAGATCAGGTGAGGTGTGTGCACTACAGCCCAGGCAGGCATAATTGAGATATTCTCCAAATTTTGGCGGTCTAATTCAGTAAGGCTCCGTCTAAGTTGGGGTTGAAATTGCGCAACTTGGAAATATCTAAGCTATTGTTATATAAGCAATTATGGATTTCCCGCTCAGAATCAATATATAAAAGCTGACCCATGCACAAATCGATGACCATGAAAAAATCAGCCTCTACAGAACAAGTGAAAGAAAGCCCTGAATTCAATGCTTCCGGCCTGGTACAGGTCTTCATATTGGCTTTTGCATTGCTGACATCCCAGGCGTTCGCATTGGACCCGGCTGTCTCCGTTAGTGACCCCACATCTGTGTCACTGCATCAGCAGGTCGGAACAGTGAGCATTGTGCTTGGCAAAG
Organism: uncultured Pseudohongiella sp.; assembly: GCA_965227685.1. GTDB lineage: Bacteria > Pseudomonadota > Gammaproteobacteria > Pseudomonadales > Pseudohongiellaceae > UBA9145. The sequence continues at coordinate 3,293,691 of CBDDGA010000002.1, forward strand.
CCGAGCGCTTCAGCGCGAACGGCAAGCGTATGGAAATTCGCAAAGATTCTCCGATTCAGGTGGGCGATCGAATTGTGACGCCATCCAATGGTCACGTTCATATCCATTTTATCGATGGAGCATTAGTTAGCGTGCGACCAAACAGCGAGCTCCATATTGAGCGTTACGACTACGATCAACAACGACCTGAGCTGTCTGCCGTTAAATTTAATTTGCAGGAAGGTGTCACCCGCTCTATATCTGGCGATGCAGCTCGCTCAGCCAGAGAAAGGTTTCGGTTAAATACTCCTATCGCAGCTATTGGTGTGCGTGGCACGGATTTCGTGGTCAGTGCTGATGAAGATACGACCCGAGCCCTGGTCAATGAAGGCGTAATCGTGATGGCCCCTTTCTCTGATGCCTGCAGCGTTGATGCCCTGGGACCCTGTTTGGCCAATGCCCTGGAGCTAACCAATACCTTACAGATGGTTGCTATGGATGAGAGTGCACCTTTGCCACGACTACTGCCAGCCCAGGCAATTACCAATCAGGATGGTATGCGGGAGGAGGTACAACTCGCTATCGCCAGTAATTCGCAGAATGAAGAAACGACTAATTTGGTAGTTTCAGTTGATCCGGAAGCAGAACCTGTTCAAACCACAAACAATGAAGCTCTTTTAGAAGGTGTGACTAACACTGCAGTAACGGTAGATGCTGCTGTGGCGGTTGCTGTTGCATTGGCGCCATCGGAAATTACAGATTTTACTCCAGCCAGATTCCTGAATCTGGGAGATGTGTCGGAACGACAATTAATTTGGGGCCGCTACTCTGACGTTGGCCTGGAAACTGATCGTTTGGCAATTCCTTTTGAAGATGCTTCTGAGAATCGCGAAATCACAATTGGTAATCTGGATTATGGGTTGTTCCGACTTGAGGAAGACGCCAGACGTCTTGATGGCGGGCTCGGTATTATCGGTTTCCAGCTAAGTAGTGCCCAGGCTGTTTTCAACTCCAATACCGGTGTTGTGGCAATGGAAGTCGGCGGTGGCAGTCTCAATATCAATTTTCCTGACAACACCTTCGACACCGAACTCAATCTGAGTCACGAAATCACTGGTGCTGTAGATATTGTTGCATCCGGCGGCTTGTTTGATGGTGGATTTCTACGTGCCATTGAAGAGACACAACGGGTAACAGGAGCAGTGAGCCTTGATGGCAATGAGGCTGGTTATCTGTTCGAAAAACAAATCGAAGGCGGCGAAGTTTCCGGTCTGACTCTCTGGGATGCAGCAATTCAGATAGACCCTCAAGATAATGGCAGCACGATTTCTGGAGTGAACTCAGGGAATTAGGCATGTCTGCAAACGCCAACAATTCAACATCCTCCCAGGCTGCCTTGTTACAGCTCTCGCCTTTCGCAACAAAACTGGGCGCGCTGGGAATTGCTGCGCTGTTTTCAATTGCTTTGCTCGGAATTTTTCGTACTGGTTTGTTATCCCTGGAAGAGCAGATCGGTGCACTGGGGTGGACTCTCGATCCAGATGAAACTCTTGAGGAGCGCATTGCGCTCGTTGTTATCGACGAAGAAAGCATCGCCGAGGTCGGACCCTGGCCCTGGGCCCGGGAAGACATAGCGCAACTGATTACTGCTATAGATGATGCCGGGGCGCAGCTGCAGCTACACGATATTGTTTATCCAGAAGCAAGAATTGGAGATGAACTGGTTCTGCAAGCCATCGAAAATTCCAATGGGGTGATATTCGCCCAAATTCCAGCATTAGATATTGAGACTGCTTCATCCAATACAGGCTTGATGACTCACCCATTCAATGGAGTGGCTTGTGACTCAGCGGCTGGGGGGTTACGACTGGTATCGGCTTCCAGCTATGTGGCACCTGCTGCAGGATTTGCCAGTGTGCCTAAAGGTCATATTGGTACCCTCATTGAGGCTGATGGCTCCGTTCGGCGCAGCCCTGCTTTAGTGTGTGTTGATGGTCAGGCCTTTCCTTCGCTGGCGATTTCGGCCTTCCTGCAACTAGGAAGTGCTGAAGAGTGGGGAGGTGAAATATCGGCTGGATCCAGTTGGTTTGGACCAACAGCCGCGCTTTCGCTAGATGGCTACCCTGGCCTCGATATCCCACTCGATGAAGATGGCACCATGCGTATTTCGTTTGCCAAATCAGATGACAGTTTTCTTGCGATTTCGGCCATCGATGTAATGAATGGCCGGGTAGATGCGGCGATGTTAGATAATGCGTGGGTGTTGGTTGGCGGCACTGCTTTTGGAATGGGTGACATCGTGCCTACTCCATATAGCGGCGCAGTTCACGGCGTTGAATTGCAGGCTCGCTTGCTCACCAGTCTGTTGGACGTTGATGTTCCATTTACGCCAGCAGCATCTTCACTACTACTAATAGTTGTTAGTGCTCTCTTTGCAATGACATTGTTTGGTCTGGCAGCAGTGGGTGATCGGGTAGCCGCTTATGGTCTGCCTGTTGCTGCATTGCTATTACCTTTATTTTCCCTATCCCTCCATAACTCATTGCTGGGCAATTACAGCATTTGGTTAGGCTGGATTGGTCCAGCACTGTTTAGCCTCTGTGGTGCCAGTTCTCTTCTTTTACTTGAGCTGGCACGAACACGTATGGAAAGAGCACGTGTATTTGGAAACTTGAATAGCTATCTTCCGAACGATATTGCGCGACAGATTGCTTTTAGCCTGCCCAATTCTAGCGTCAATGCTGAACGCCGCGATGTGACACTTTTGAATGCAGATCTACGGAATTTTTCAGCTTTTGGTGAAGCACGACCACCTGAAGAGATAGCAGCTGTTCTGCATTATTTTTTCACCCGTGCTACGGAAATTATTGAAAATCACGGCGGCCGTGTTCAGGAATTTAAAGGTGATAGCCTGCTGGCAATGTGGCCAGGTGCAGATAATGCATCAGCTATTGCCGCACTTCGCTCAGCAAAACAGATGCAGGAAACGCTTAATGACACGCTACTACCGGAACAGGCATTGTCAGGGTTAGAACCTCTGGCTCTGGGTATCGGGATAGAGCAGGGCCCTGTTTTAATTGGTTCCATCGGACCCGCCCACCGTCGAAGTCTTACACTGTTGGGAGATACAGTTGGTATTACCTTGCGAATTCAGGAAATGACAGCAGAGTTGGCACAGCCTATATTGGTTGGTGAATGTGCAGCTCGACATTTGAATGATGAAAAACTGGAGTCTCAGGGCAGTTATTTACTCAGCGGTCTGAGAATTCCACATACTCTGTTTGCGCCATCAATCCCGGCCACTATATCTCCAATTTCTGACGCTCAACCAAACCTCACCGTTGTGAGTGGTGGCAAAAGCTAATTTAGTTATCCTCCTGCTAGATGAAATTCGATTCTCTTGATCCGGAACGTGGAACTTTTTGCTCCATTTCTGTCTTATTGCACTGTCGTTGTGAGATGAAATATTTCACCAGGTCTTTGCTCTTTCTTTGCACTAAGGTGTAAGTAAATTCATACTGCGATTCGCATACCTATAGTTGTGGGAAAATAGAGCGCAAGCAGGCAATTCATTTAGCGCAGTACTGGATCAATGTTACGCAAACTTACCGTTGTACTTTTGTTTTCCTTTTGCCTGCCAGGCCTGGCGCAATCTGTGTGTCCGGATCTGGCAGAATATTATCCAGATCAGAATGTGCCGTGGGAAAGCGTTCGGGATGATCTGGCACTTCTTTTTGATGATTGTTTGCTTAGCTCTGAATATTTTGCCCTTTATGGAGCCGCGCAGCTGAATTCCGGTCAACTGCCACAGGCACTGGAATCTCTGGAAAGATCCTTACTGCTGAACCCGGACAATGGCGCAGCCATGATCGATTATGCAGAAGCGCTTTTGCAGGATGGTCAGCTTTTCGCAGCTATTGAAGCTAACCGATTGCTATTGGATAGAAACGATATACCAACCGCTTTGGCAAGCCAGGTCGCGCAACGTCAGGAAAACTGGCAGTCTCTGACCCGACAAACCTCCTGGCAGGTAGATCTCCTGGGAGGCTACGACAATAATCTCAATGGTGCACCCGATGAGGACCTGATAACTCTTACTTTGTCAGGACAGCCCCTGTTATTGAATCTCAGTGAAGATTTTCAGGCTATTAGAGGGCCATTTATCAACATGCGCGCTGTTGGCCGTCACAGGATGCTGGGTCCGGAAAACCAACATAGTTTCGTAGGTGAGGTGAGGGGCCGACTAAGTGAAGACTCAGGATCAAATCTGGCCCAGCTTTCCGGCAGATACAGTTTACTGAGGTCCGACCGTCGCAATAGCTGGCAATTCAACGCAGGTAGTAGCCACCTGTTTTTCGCTGGTAGTCCGCTTTTTACCGGCACAGATACCAGCTTTCGTTACCAGTTCGCGTCATCAGGCTCATGCAGACCCTATTACGGTATGGCTTTGCAGCATCAGCTCTGGCATGACCAGAGCCGTCTTAATGGCCTGGAGTCCAAACTTGGCTTTGGTGGAAACTGTGCGGTGCCCAAAACCACCAACCAACGCTTGAATTTTGAATTGAGCGGGCTTTACAACGCTGAATTGAAGGACAACAGGCTTGGGGGCAGCCGTGAAGGCTGGCAATTCGTAGTTGACTGGCAAGTAGCGCTGCCAACTGGCTTGTTGATTGCCCAGTTTAACCACACCCGCCTGAGGGACAGGCGGGGCTATAGCCCGTTGCTGGCTAGTAATGCACGGAGGGATGTTGAGCGTAATTCATGGCTATTGCAGTACCGGGAGCGCTTGCCGGCCCTTGGCAACAGAGCCCAGCTTATGATTAACCTCTACCATCAAAACCAGAATAGCAATCTGGAATTGTTTCAGACCAAAGACACGTCCGCTGAAATCGGAGTCAGCTGGCAATTTTGATCTGTGCGTTATTTTGGAATGCTTAAAACTGGTCAAAAATTGATCGAATTTCCAGCGAAAACCGCTGATTTTCCCACCATGTTAGTGATATGGATTTTGCTGGCTCAATCAGCCCAAATTCAACTATGAATTTGACAGCTTTTTTACCCTGAAAAGCCTGAAAAAAGAGCCAGTTACCTAATTTTGTTGATTTTTTCCTTCTATCTGTTGTTTTAGGGGTAAAGTGCCTGTAACATCCCGCCGATACCTATGCGTGTCAGCCGGGCGCATACGTGCGTGCGAGGGTTTTATTGCCTCTGCGAAAAAGCGTCATTGCGAGCTAAGAATTCCGCAAGAGCCCAGCTGAAAGAACAATAGAGGTATACAGAATTTTCGGAGTATTCCAATCCATGTGATTACAGTCACAGGGGGTTTGGAGTCCTTTGATTATGCTAGCACTACCGATGATGGGGCAGATGCCACAACTCGGGTGGTCTCCAGGAAAGTTCCTAAGGGTCAAACCTCAGGGAACCCTAGGAACAGAGAAGCCCGGGTAGAGTTGGACTAACAGACACTACCAAGTAGCGGATGTTAGAAATAACAAGGCACCACTTCAGATTCGGAATAAAACATTGAAATCGATCTCAAGGAGTTATAAATGGCTATTACAGCTGAAACCCGGAACGATATAATCGAACTGGTTGTTACCGCCTATAACGCGGCTCCCGGTACGACTTTACTGACTGAACTAGTGGCAATTGTGGACGGCGGTGGTTCACTCGCTGACGTTGCTACGGCTCTGACTACCAGCGATCGCTGGGCTGAGCTTTATCCTTCTTTCCAAACTGCAGAAGAATTTGCAACAGAATGGCTTGGAAACCTGGTACCAGAAGCTTCAGAAGAAGCACTGGCTGAAGGTGTTTCTGTTGCCGTTGGCCTGATCAATGGCGGCGCCAGCTTTGCTGATCTGGTTATTGAAGCTCAAGGCTTCCTGAGCGCAACTGCTGAAGACGATGCGTCTTTCGGTACCTCTGCAGCTAACTTCAACAATAAGGTTGAAGTTGCGACTAACCACACAGTGACTCTGGAGCTTGACGGTTCTGAAGACGAACTGGCTAACGTTCTTGTAGACGTAACCAGCGATGATGACACTGTTACAGAAGCCAATGACGAGCAGAGCCAAAGTGGCAGCAGTGGCAGCACAATTGCATTGACTACCAAGACTGATGACGTTACTGGTACTACATCCGACGACATCATAAACGGCATCATTGACAAGTCTGGTACTGAAACTACTTGGAACGTTACTGACTCCATCGACGGTGGTGCAGGTGACGACACTATCAATGCCACTTATATCAACAGCGGTACTACAGCTGGTTCTTCTTCCGCTGGTCTGGCTGCAACTGCTGAAATTCTAAACATTCAGCACATCGATACTGATGGCGGCACTGCTAACACCAGCACCATCGACCTTGCTGGTATTACTGGTGAGACTCAGGTCTGGGTTAGAGACGGTTCTGTAATTGGTTCTACCAATGATGACGCGGTAACTCTTACCAGCATTACTGATGGTGCGACTATCGGTATAGCAAACAACGACAGCGATCTGAACATCAGTGCTACTACTACTGGCACAGGCACTTCTGGTGATTCCATCAGCGTGGCTGCAGGTGGTGGTTCTCACGGTACTATCACTCTTAATGATGCCGCGGGTGACGGTTTTGCAACTGTTAACGTTGCCAGCACAGGTTCAAAGAACACTATCGCTAATCTGAACGGCGGTACTGATTTCAAATCTTTGGTAGTAACTGGTGATCAGGCCCTGACGGTTTCTGCGGGTCTGACTGGTATTACTACTCTTGATGCTTCTGCTGCTACTGGTGCTGTTACAGCTACAGTAACTGCAGGTACTTCTCTGAAGGCTACAGGTGGTTCTGGTATAGACACTCTGATCACTGTAGTAAGCAGCTCTGTTGTTTCTGGTATGGAAATTTCTGGTTTCGACATCGTAGCGTTCGCACCAAGTGCTTCTGCTACTGTTGATCTGGATCTGATCTCCGGTGCGCTTGGATATTCAAGTGTTGGCGGTTCTCCAGCAAACACTCTGACTCTTAAAGATGCACCAGCTGATGCAAGCTTTACTTTCTCAGGTACTGGTTCTTCAACTACGAGTGCATTCCACACTGGTTTGACTCTGAACCTGGCTGATACCAGCAGTTCTTCAGACTCAGCATCTATTGCTGTATCTAACCTGGGTGCTACTGACGGTAAGATCGATTCTACAATCGGTACTGTAACTGTTGCTGGTGTTGAAACTCTGAATATCAGTGGTGCGGACTACGATAACGGTACTTTTACAGCCGTTAACGCCACATCAGCCAAGACTGTTAACATTACTGGTAGCGTAGACTTCACTTTCACTGGTGCAAACTTCGGAGCGTTGGAAATTCTTGATGCTTCTGATTCAACTGGTGACCTGACTATTGCTGACGTACAAGCTACTGCTCAGGACAACACTATTACAACAGGTAGTGGTAAAGATAACGTTGTAAACTCAGTAGTTGCAGCTGGTAAGACTCAAACTATCAACACAGGCGACGGCAACGATACTGTAAGAATCGTAGATACTGGCAATGCTACAGGTGCTGTTACTGTAGATCTGGGTGCTGGTGACGACACCATCAACCTGAACACTGCTAACGTTACTGTTGGTACGCAGAAAGTAGACGCTGGTGCGGACGAAGACCTTCTTACTGTAAATGGCGCGTTCACTTTCACACTGGCTGAGCTTGATAACGTTGAAGCAATTAACTTCGTATCAGGTAACTCAGTATTGAACTTCGGTGCGCCAACTGGCTACGCCGACACAGTTCTTGTTACAGATGTAGGTGGTAACGTTACTATCAACATCACTCCAGCACTGGGTGGTTCAGTAAGTGTTGCTAACTACGACATGCTGGGTTGGACTGACGGCACAGACGTTCTTTCCATCACTTCTAACACTGGTAATGAGACTATTACTCTGGGTTCAGAAGCTGGAACTGAGACTGTGATCTTCGGTGCTGGTGCATTCGGCGATACCATCTCTGGTTTCACCGCAGGTGCTACGGAAGATAACCTTGATCTGACTATCACTGCTGTAGAAACTGCAGTAACTGGTACTAACGATCTGGTACTTGCCGGTAACGCTGCTACTTCAATCACTGCTGCTGCTTCAGTATTTGCAACAGTAGCTGCAGCATTTGACTTGGGAACTGCAGCCACTGCAAGCATCCTGGCGGTAACTGGTACTTATGCTGCCACTACTGACCTTGAGGATGCTCTGGAAGTGGGCGGTGCTCGAGCGCTGACAGCCAACGGTGCATTCGCTGCAAACGATATGTTCTTAGCTGCCTACTCTGATGGCACTAACTCCTATATCGCGATCGTTAAGACTACGGCTGGTGCAGCTAACGATGCTACTTTCGCAGCTGCTGACCTGACAGTTACCAATATCGTTACACTGTCTGGTATCACTGACGTTACTACTCTGCACGCTGACAACGCTGACTTCATCTAATTGTAAGTTCATAGTTGTCGCGTCTAGTTAGTAGACGTAGCAAGTAACAAAAAAGGCCGCCCTAGCAATAGGGCGGCCTTTTTATTTGGATAATTGACTACCTGGGGCCGCAGACAGGCCCAAAATCAAGGATTACAAATTATCGAAATTCAGAGATTCGCTCAGGCCGGAATCTGAAAATATGGATTCAGTTTGAGTAACTTGCATTACTGACGATGCAAGTTGTCCGAGAGCTGGTAGATGGGACATGGTGATAAGCTGACAATACGCAAGTTTTAATGCGTTTGTGCCATTAAGCGAAGCCAGAGTATCGGCATGAAGTGAATGTAGTTTGTTCTCATCAATCTTATATAGGCCCTGAAGAGTAGTGAGCTGAGAATCCTGGGACGTGCTACTGGAACTATCTTCAGGATTTGCACCGTTCGTTGAATCCAATCCCACCTTTAACTTGATGTCCCAGGGCACAATCAATTCCGCTTCACGAAGTTGATTTGTAAGTACATTGATAGCCAGGATTCCCGTTTTAACCTTGGCCAAATACTCAGAAATCTGAACGACCTTTTCTGAAGGTTGATTATCGGCAACAAAGAATGGCTCAAATCCATTCGCAGTTGCTCCACTTTCATTCTCCACTACGAGTCCACTGGCCTTATCAACACAGAGTACGTGATCGTCGGCACCTTCTACCTCAGATAGTGAAAATGGGTAACCTCGATAGGACAGCGGCACATGCCGGCCTACCCATTGTCCACTTGAGTTCACGAACAGGTTCTTGCCAGGAGCCAGCCCAACGAGTGCCACGTATGAAAATGATCCATTGGTTTCTATAAATGCCGTAGGATAGGCCGGAGTCATAAGATGCAGTTCATCAGCTGATATCGTCGCTATGGTGTCTCCAGCAGCAAATGCAAAGTTTGAGGGAGCCCTCCATGCTTTGTTTTTCAGCTGTTCATAGGAAACAGGAACTCTCTCAGCCATAAGGGCCACCTTCTTACTGACTCAATAATATTTGTGCGGATGATAGCACTCGTGAATCGTTAGTGAATCATTAATAGTGCATTGAGCTAAAAAGAAATACGCATGCTGGGTTATCAAGCACCTAACTATGTGTCATTCACCATAATTTCGATGTAAAGGCAGACATTCAGAATCGGCCATTGATAGTCTACAATCGGGAGTCAGACACGGGAGGTAGAAGTAACATGCAAGACTGGACATCAGGCTACGTCGCCGATATCGATTACACCTACGGCTATTACAGAGAACTAAACCCTAGCAGAGCAAGAATTGCTCTGCTCAGGAATGGAATTCCCTACCCCAAAATTAGCACGGCCTGTGAACTGGGTTTCGGTCAAGGTATTTCTACAAATTTCCATGCCGCTGCATCTGACGTTGAATGGTATGGCACGGACTTCAATCCCGCTCAGGCCGGTTTTGCTCGCGAACTTTGTACAGCATCGGGATCTAATGCCAAATTATTTGACGAGGCATTTCAGGATTTTTGTAATCGAGCTGATCTGCCAAACTTTGACTACATTGGACTGCATGGAATCTGGAGTTGGATTTCACAAGAAAATCGCGAAACCATTGTTGAGTTTGTGCGGAAAAAACTGAATGTAGGCGGAATACTGTATCTCAGTTATAACACACTCCCTGGCTGGGCTTCTTTTGCTCCTATGCGGCATCTCATGACACAGCACGCGGAAATTATCGGTGCAGAAGGAAGAGGAATAGCATCCCGAATTGATGCTGCCATGGAATTTACTGATCAGCTATTAAAGACGAACCCGCTCTATGCGAAAGCAAATCCTCATGTTGCGGAACGGCTGGAACAAATGGGAGAACACAGCAGACACTACCTGGCTCATGAGTACTTTAATAAAGACTGGGACCCAATGCATTTCGCCACTGCTGCAAAAACACTTGCACCAGCTAAAGTAGATTTCGCTTGTTCAGCGCAATTTGTAGAAAATTTTGATAGCGCAATTCTGACTACGCCACAGAAAGAATTTCTTGCGAAGATACCTGATAGCACATTCCGTCAGTCAGTTATTGATTTTATGGTCAATCAGCAGTTTCGAAGAGATTACTGGATCAAAGGAATACGCCAGTTGTCACCACTTGAACGTCATCGACAGCTGCTCTCCCAACCAGTAATTCTCATATCTCCAGCTGATCAGATAGAACTTACGGTGAAGGTTGGTCAGGGTGAAGTTCCAATGAATAAAGAAGTGTACAACGCCGTTATCGACGTACTCTCCAACCACAACTGCATTAGCATTCGGGAATTATTGGAAAAAGCTGTAAAGCAATTGCACACCTTAGATCTTAATACTGTCGTAGAAGCAGTAATGATTCTGTCGCACAAAGGGGATCTCGATTTTGCTGCTGGTGAAACACCTGATGCCGGAGCAATAAAGAGATCCGGCAAGTTGAATCAATATCTGGTGGACAGAGCTGTGGGAGGAGGAGAAATTTCATATCTCGTAAGTCCCCTGACAGGAGGGGGCATTGGAGTAAACCGCATTCAACAGGTATTTATTGGTCAACTTCATCAGACAAACAAGACTTCCGAAGAGCTGGCGAAACGTGCATGGGCAGTATTGAACGCTCAAGGCCATCGACTAATGCACAAAGGTGCGATTCTGGAAACCGAAGAAGAAAACCTCAATGAGTTAAACGTACGCGCTCGGGATTTTCTCGAAAAGAGTTTACCGATATTGCAGTCAGTAAGCGTAGTGAAGTAATGAGTTTCTCCGTACAGGTCAAACGTAGACATTGATATTCGTGAGATTATGATAGCTAGAACTTTATACTCTGGCGATACGTCTAATTAACTATCCGTTAGTAAGGAATTTCAGTCTAACTCAAAAACATCGTGGAAAAGCTATGAGCATATTCTTAAAGCCTATTTGTGCCGCCACGCTTTTGTCCTTCACTTTTGCAGCATTTGCGCAACAAGAGGTACAGAATTCCGGCAATTTCACCCTGTTTGAGAGTCTGGATAACGCCCAGTCTAACAGTGCCTCTAGCGTACCTGGGCGCAATACGGGCCGGGACCGAAATACACGCAACACAGCTGCCGCCCCGACCTTTACCCTTGTTGGCACATCCCGTATCGGCAACCGCGAAAGCGCAATATTGAAGCATATGAATGGAGATACTGTGCGCGTACCGCTAACCGAAAGCACGAACCCTGTTCCGGACTTTCAGGCCTATGCCATTATTAATCGCGGAGACAGGCAGGTGAGCCTGCGTCACCCTGCCAGCGCGCCCTGTGCGGATTTCCCCGACCAGGGGGTGATTTGCGATCCGGAAACCAATATAGCTACTCTGAGCCTGACTACGGCAAAAGCGGTAGTTGTGCCAGAGCTGGAGTCCCTGGAGACTGAAGTAGAGAGCCAGGGTGAAGAAGAATCAGCCAGAAATCCATTCGAGGCTATTCGGGAAAGAGGGCGGGCTGCAGGTTCGGCCCAGGCTGCAGAAGCTACCCGATTTCAACCCCGCCGTATTGATCCGGCGGATGTACCCCCTGGTATGAGAGTTGTATCTACACCATTTGGTGATCGTCTGGTACAGCAGTAGGTCTCCCAATACCGTATTGCTCTCCTAACTGGTAGTCTTAAGGTTCTAATATCGAGAAATTGGAACACAGGCCGCTTCGGCTGAGATTCCAAACATCTTTAGAACCACGTGAATAATTCAACTGATATCTCCTTAACTGTGTCCGTAGTTACTTACTACACACCTCTGCCTGTGATTGAGCGTATGTTAGATTCAGCTCTAACAGCTATGCAGGCTTTAAAAAGCAAATGCTCCTCACTAAGTCTTCGAATAATCTTAATCGAGAATAGTGAAATCGCTCAGTTGAATTTATCTATGTTTGATAGTTTTTCCAGAAAGCTAGAATCTAACAGATGTGAACTGCGACTTATTCAGGGACAGGGAAATATAGGATATGGCGCTGGACAGAATCTCGGAATAGTAAGCTCAAAAGATGAGTTTCACCTGGTTATGAATCCTGATGTCGAACTCCATAAAGATAGTCTCACAGAAGGGGTCAGTTATCTTCAGAATAATCCTGAAGTTGCGATAGCAAGTCCGGCAGCTTCTAATGACTTAGGGGTGAAACAATATCTTTGTAAGCGAATGCCGACACTTTGGGTTCTGTTTCTACGAGGCTTTATGCCAGGATTCATTCAAGGAATGTTTGCGAAAAGCTTAGCAAGTTATGAAATGCAGGACTTAAGTACGGACTCTTCTACTAACGACATCCCCATTGTCAGCGGATGTTTTATGTTATGTCGCACACAGGCCCTGCATAGGGTTGCTGGTTTCAATGAAGACTACTTCCTCTACTTTGAAGACTTTGATCTGAGTATGCGACTGTCGGAGCAATATTCCCTTGCCTATGTGCCTGGCATGAAAATTATTCATCATGGAGGTAATGCGTCAAGAAAAGGAATCAGACATATTCAATTGTTCATTAAATCAGCAATCAGGTATTTCGATACTTATGGCTGGCGTATTTTCTGAAATCTGAAAGTTGAGACTTCCCCATCATGACTGAGAATGGCTCTAATCTTGTACTTGTTACTGGTGCCTCAGGGTTTATTGGCAGTCATCTATGCAGAGTTCTCTTGAATTCGGGGCAACGAGTAAGAGCGGCAGTCAGGTCTGGATCAGATCTGAAATATATTCAATCACTTTTGGATAGTGAACCTGGCGGAATCGAAATAATGGAATTCGACATTTCGGATCAGAGTTCATTGAATCTACTATGTTCAGATGTGAACCTGGTGTTTCACGTCGCCGGAGTTGCCCATGCTGGTATCAATGACAATGACCTACTCACTCTGGTAAATGTTGAAGCCACAACAAACTTGTTAAAAGCAAGTCAGGAGTCAGGGGTTTCACGGTTGATTTATATCAGCAGTATCCTTGCTCAAGCCCATGACTCTATTTCAGGGTCACATTCGAACGATGATGCTTACGGATTGAGTAAGAGAAGGGCAGAAGAAGTTTTGCTCAAAGGCGCTCACGATAACTTCAAGGTGAATATCCTGAGGCCGGTAAATGTTTATGGTCCGGGGATGAAAGGCAATATTGCGGGTATGATTCGGCGTATTGAAACCGGGTCACTACCTCCCTTGCCGAAGCTCGGGAATAGTCTCTCTCTGGTGGGTGTGAAAGATCTCTGCGAGGCGGCTCTCCTGGTTGCAACCAACAGCTCCGCGGGGAGCAGAGTTTATCCAGTAACTGATGGGGCAAACTATACACCCAATATTATTGAGGAAGCGATTTACAGGGCTCTGGGCCGAAAAAAGCCGGGTTGGCGAACGCCCCGTGTGGTATTCTACGCAGCCTCGCTGGGGGCCCAGATTGCTAACAATCTGGGAATCTGGAAGAACGACTATGGTCTACGAACCTATCGAAATTTGACTGGCCAGGGCACCTTACAGGCCGCATCCTGCGAAAAAATTACAACTGAACTTGGCTATCAGCCAAGCCAAACATTTGTTGATGCACTTCCAGACATCATTAAACATATGGAACAGGAATCAGCTAGCTGATAAGAGCTGAATAAAAGCAAGTTTAATCAGGTATATGGAACCAGACGATTGTAATGAGCCAAGGAACTGACGCCTCGAATACCACAAAAGGAATTATCCTCGCCGGTGGCACCGGCTCCCGATTACATCCTATGACCATCTCCGTGAGCAAACAGCTCATGCCGGTCTACGACAAGCCAATGATCTATTATCCTTTGGCCACATTGATGCAGGCGGGCATACGGGAGATTCTCATTATTACCACACCAGAAGATAGCGCGGCTTATCAAAATTTGTTGGGTGATGGTGATGGCTGGGGGCTGAAGATTCAATACGCTGTTCAACCAAAACCCGAGGGATTGGCGCAAGCATTCATTATTGGCGAGGAATTTGTTGGCGATAGCAGGGTGTGCCTGATTTTGGGCGACAACATCTTCTACGGAAATGATATAGAAGACACCCTGAAAGCAGCTGTAGAGCAAAAAGAAGGTGCCAGTGTCTTCGCATACTATGTAACTGATCCCGAGCGATATGGTGTGGTTACTCTTGATAAAAACAACAATGCGATCGACCTGGAAGAAAAGCCGGCAAAGCCGAAGTCCCATTACGCGGTAACGGGTCTCTATATGTATGATAATGAAGTCGTAGATATCGCCAAGAACATCAAGCCTTCTGCAAGGGGTGAGCTGGAAATCACCGACGTAAATAAGGAGTACCTCGAACGTAAGCAACTTAAGGTCGCACTATTCGATCGCGGAACTGCGTGGTTGGACACGGGAACTATCCAATCACTCCTCGATGCTGCCAATTTTATTCGGGTTCTGGAAGAGCGACAGGGATTGAAAATCGGTTGTCCTGAGGAAATAGCTTATCGCCAGGGATTCATTGATGCTGATCAGCTCAGGGAGTTGGCCCAAAAACTCGACAAGAGTGGTTATGGTCAGTATTTACTGGAACTGCTGCGCCAACCCTGACCAGTTTTCATTATGAAAATTACAGAAACTGCTATCCCTGAAGTCCTGATACTGGAACCTGCTGTTCATGGCGATGAGCGTGGTTACTTTATGGAAACTTTTCGCAAAGAACATTTTGCTGACAGAGGCATTGAGCTTGATTTTGTGCAGGACAACCAGAGCAAATCAGTTCAGGGAACGCTACGAGGTCTTCACTATCAGTTGCACCACCCACAGGGAAAATTAGCGAGAGCCTTATCTGGCGAACTATTCGATGTTGCTGTGGACATTCGCGAAGGGTCGCCAACTTTTGGCCAGTGGGTTGGAGAAATACTCTCAGGCGAGAATAAGAAACAACTGTGGATCCCGCCGGGTTTCGCTCATGGTTTCTATGTGATGAGTGAATTCGCTGAGCTTAGTTACAAATGTACGGAGTACTATCATCCAGAAGATGATCACGGCATCCTTTGGAGTGACCCCGAAATTGGTATCGACTGGCCTTTGCTAGCAGCAGATCCTCTGTTATCCGCTAAAGACAAAGAAGCAAACCCGTTGGCCAAAGCCAGATTGTATAAGTGAAGCCTACTCTCCTACTCATAGGTGCCAATGGCCAGTTAGGCCTTACTTTCCGTCAGCATTGGCAGGAAGGGGGATTGGCCGGAAAATATGATTTAAAGGCTCTGAACAGGAGCGATCTGGATCTAGCCGACACAGATACTATAACTGCCTGTCTGAACGAATTGTCGCCAGACCTGATTCTAAATACTGCGGCGTATACAGCAGTGGATCTGGCGGAAACCGAAAAGGACCAAGCTTTCAAAATTAATGAGAGAGCTGTTGAAGTGATAGGCCAATGGTGCGCTAAGAGCGGTTCGATCATACTGCACGTATCCACAGATTTCGTATTTGATGGGGCAACAGATTCTCCCTATACACCTGATGATGAAACCTCGCCCTTGGGAAATTATGGCGCCAGTAAATTAGCTGGAGAACAGCGGTTACAAGAAGCCCTACCCGAGCGTTATGCAATTGTAAGAACATCCTGGCTGTACTCGGAATATGGCAATAACTTTGTAAAAACCATGCTGCGCCTGATGAGCGAAAAAGAGGAATTGGCTGTGGTGGGTGATCAGATCGGTTCTCCAACATCAACGCATTCCCTCGTAAAATTCATATTTGGATGGATCGAAAACGGGTGCCCAACTGGTGTCTTTCACTGGAATGATGGGAGCGCTATCAGCTGGTTTGAATTCGCTCGTGCTATTCAACACTCAGGAATAAAGTCGGGACTACTTGAGTCTGAGATACCTGTACGGTCTATTAAAACTGAAGAATACCCTACGCCAGCAAGGCGACCCGCCTACAGTGTTATGGATAGAAGCAACGCAGAACCTTTCCTATCCACGGCGCCGCAGACCTGGCAGGCAGAGCTGGATCAGGTAATCGATGCTTTAGCATCACAACAGAATTAATATCATTTGATGTGCTGATACTGAAGCAACTCATGATCAGCAAATGTAATAGCAACAGGACATATAGATGAGACGATTACTAGTGACAGGAGCCGCAGGCTTTATAGGTTCTAACTTTGTTCACTACTGGTTGGAAAACAATCCTGAGGACCATATCGTTGTGCTCGACTCACTCACCTATGCAGGCAACAAGCATAACCTGGCTGGTCTTGACCAGAACCAAAGATATAGCTTTGTGAAAGGCTCAGTGTGCGACCTGGCACTTGTAGAGAACAATCTACGCGACAATCAGATAGACACTCTTGTCCATTTCGCAGCAGAGAGTCATGTTGATCGGTCAATCACGGGCCCCGATGCTTTTATTGAAACTAATATCGTTGGTACCCATACTTTGCTAAAGGCTGCAAAAAAAGTCTGGATGGAAGAACAGAATCTGGACAATCATCTGTTCCACCATGTGTCTACTGATGAGGTTTATGGCACTTTGACTGCTGAAGACCCAGCATTCAGCGAGACCACGCCCTATGCACCGAATTCACCTTATGCTGCCAGTAAAGCCTCTTCCGATCACCTGGTTCGGGCTTATCATCACACATTCGGGCTAAAGGTTGCTACCAGCAACTGTTCCAATAACTATGGCCCCTATCAGTTTCCAGAAAAGCTAATTCCACTTTGTCTGTTAAATATTCTAAACGGTAAGGACTTGCCTATTTATGGAGATGGAAAACAAATAAGAGACTGGCTCTTTGTGGATGATCACAGCCGGGGTATTGAGTTGATCATCAAAGGCGGCAGGCATGGCGAAACCTACAATATCGGAGGCAATAACGAATGGACAAACATCGATGTTGTGAATTTGCTTTGCAGTATTCTGGATAATCGATTTGTAAACAATCCCTCATTGGCTGGCAGATTTCCTAAGTCACCTTGCGCCACGGGTACTGCAGCAAGTTCACTAATTACTTATGTTGCTGACAGGCCAGGACATGATACACGCTACGCCATCAATGCAGAAAAGGTGATGGACGAGCTGGGTTATAAACCAGAAGAAGATTTTGAGTCAGGATTGAATCGAACGGTTGACTGGTATCTGGACAATGAAGCCTGGTGGCAGGCAATTCTGGATGGGAGCTATCGGGATTAAAGTTATAACTTACTCTGCGTTCATTAGCAGAAAGTATTGTTCATCGCCGTTTGCATAAACCATTTTGAAGTCTTCCAGTCCGTCACCATTAACATCTCCGACATCAAAAAAGCCTAATAATATCGTTGATTCACTGGCAGCTCGTCTAACCTGGTAATCGGCGAGCAGCGTGAATTCAGTTGCTCCTGTTATTCCCGCAAAGCTGTCCAGAGTAGAACTCAAAACTACTACGCCGTAATCCAACACCCTGGCTTCAGTAATTCCGACTCGGGCTTCGACTCTCTCAATCAATTCGTCAGCATTGACAGGTGCCGTGGACATAATTTGTTCCCGGTAATCAGTTCCATCCTTAAAGACAACAGAAACAATTGTTTCATTTTCAAATGTAGGATGAGCCAGCAAGCTAACACCTTCCGTAGTTTCGCCCACTATCCTGGCAACCCCAAGAGGACGAAAATGCCAACGATCATAGAAAGAATTATTGATTATTAATTGACCCTGATCATTGCGTTCAAATGGGGCAGGGCCCTGGTCTGCCTGAATGGTGATGTTTCCACCTGGGGTAATAACGAGCTCAGGTATCTCCATTGCTTCCAGTGCAGCTTGTAATGTAGAAACACCACCTAATGCTGGTTGCACGTCGATAGTTATATCCTGGTTGGTTATAAATCGCGCGCTATGATCGTCCGCAATTAGTACCGAAGGTTCGGCGCCAATATCACTCCTACGAACCGCCAGAGGATGAAAGTAAAACTTGTCTGTGCCTAAAGTAATCGATATGAGTCCATCACTTGTTTGTTCGGCGAGAACTTCACCAGTCTGCAGAACTGAAATTTCATTGATTATGTCGAGATAGGTACTGTCAGAATCCATTAGGCTGGTTTTTGTCAGATCAACCAGCGGCGGTTGAGTAATCACGGGAGATTCGAGCTCTATGACATCGAGTGAAGCTGTGAAGTCACTATCTGTGTCAAAGATGGTCAGCGTTGCTTCTTTGGAGCTACCCAACAGAGCGCCACCAGATACAGCAGACAGGGACAATGTGAGCGACTCAGAAAGTTCAGCACGATCATCATTAATCAGGGTAATTGGTACGGTGGCACTGGTTTTTCCATCAGCAATAGCGACAGCGAGATCCACGGCTTCGTAGTCAGCCTCGGCTTTGGCGGTATCATCAGCGGTCTTTATGGTGATACCCACAGCCCCGTCTGAACCGTTCACGCGATTGATAATGACGTTTGCTGAGCCGCTATCTTCGCTTGCTTCAAAGCTGGTCGCCGTAAATTCAATCGTTCCTTCTTCAAAATCGCTAATGGTTATAGTGGCGGTAGCCGTTGCTCCCAACGTGTCACCCGTAGGATTCTGTAGCTCCAATGTAAATGTTTCATCGCCTTCCGTCGTGGCATCATCAGTAAGTGAGATATTGACTGTCTGAGCGTCTCCATCCCCCCCACTCCAGGCCAGAGCGGCGGACACCGCCTTAAAGTCATCACCAGCTGTGGCTGTCCCATCAACTGATCTGACCGTGACGCCGGCTGCTGTTCCGATAGCACCCGTGCGAGTGACTCTAACCTGAAGGGTAGAGCCATTCTCGGACACGGTGTAGGATGCCAGCTCGAAATCCAAAGTAGCCGCAGACACGGCGCTGCAAACAGCACCGAATAGCCATATTAGGCAAAATTTGAGTGGCTTTGCGATGGGCAGCACATACTCTCCCGGAATAAATGGGCTATACATTAACGATAGAATAGGATTCGGGAATTGCTAGATGTCCCGGCGGGTCTTTTGTAATCAGAATGTCGACAAATGCGTTAGGAATTAAGGAAACAGGAAGGCATTAATCTGTAATGAATGTAATGAGATCTGAGAAGCAGAAGAGCCTCAAATTGCTTGGCGTCATTTTCGTTTGTCTTATAGGCCCCCCCGTGGCTGGATTTGAATTCGGAGGCTCAAAGTGGAGAAACGGGGAAGCTGATTTCTATGTGGACATGGAAGGCATCTCCGCCACCCAGATTTCCTGGAACCAGGCTTTCATTGCCGCTATGGACACCTGGAGTGAAGAGTCAGTCTTCAAATTTAATCTGATCCAAGAAAATGTTGATCCCTGTCTGATTGACGGGAAGAGTAGTGTCGACTTCGGCGAAGACTTCTGTGGATCCGAATTTGGTGCAAGTACGCTGGCGGTAACAGTAAGGCGTTTTGAGCCTCAGATTCTGGGCCCGCCAAATATTATTGAGTCTGACGTAATCGTTAACCAACAGGAAGACTTCGACATCTTTGATGGACCATTAGTGCAATTCGGACAAACGTTTGCGGGCCTGGATTTTGGTCGGGTAGCGCTCCATGAACTTGGCCATGTAATTGGTCTGGACCATGAGGAAACCAATGATGCAATCATGGCCCCTAATATTTCGAATCTTTTTGAGTTACAGGAAGATGACGTGGCGGGTGTAGAAGCTCTCTATAGCGGCATATCGAACTGCGAAATTCAGACACTGGCTTTTGGCGAGATATCGGAGATTCTTGATGGCACGGATTGTACCGTTCGAGAACTCACAGCCGGTGGTAATGACGGTTCTCGCATCGATCTCTACCAATTCGAAGTCTTTGAAACTACTGATTTCGAGTTTAACGCAACGTCAGCTGTTTTGGATGCTGTTCTAATTCTGGCTACGACTGAACTGGACTATCTCGACGTAGATACGAGCTCGCCGGAAGACTGTGACTCAGCTCTGTCCGCAACCCTGAATCCTGGCGCCTATTTTCTGATGGTTAACACTTTCTCATCTCAGATAAAAGATGACTGTGGAATCGTGGGCAACTACCGCTTACGCTCGAACTTTTCCAGTAATTCACAGCCCTATCTGGGTGGGCCGACCAGCTTGCTGGGAACTCTGAACTTTGCGCAATTTAGTGGCGGCATCACCGCCGATAATGGCACAAGTTTTACCAATGTCTTCACATCTGAAGATTCGCTTGATATCTCCGCTGAGATCAGGATCGATGTTCGCCATCGCGGTGAAGAAGGGTTTCTGGTAGTTGCCGCTTTGCTGGAAGATCAGATTCTCATGCTGAACTCTCAGAGAGAATTCGTTGATGTCGGGCAGGATAGCGGTATTGTAATTCCTTTTGCCAACAAAACACTCGGAATGACAGAAGCTATCAGTATCGCGACTGACCTGATTCCTGCTGAAATCGGCATCGAAGAAATCGAGGCTAATATCGTTGTTGGCTATGGGCTCAATACAGACCCGGCGGACATTTTCTATCACAATACCCCTCTCAATCTCACCATATTACCAGCCGGCAGTGGTGGGTAGAATTCAGGCATTTTCGACAAGATATTGCCAATTTATTTGGTTTTAGCCTGCTACAATTACTGTATAATTCGCGTGCGATTTTAAGGTGGTGTCGGATCAGCTGCAGGCTGTGACAAGAGGCGATACCGCCGTACCCCAGCGAGAAAATACGAAGCCAATTTATGGTCTTGTACGGTCACATAGGACATTGATTCCTGTGCTGGCTGCACTGGGGAATTGATATGCACGGACCGAATCTGAACGGAAACCTAGAGTAAATACAGTAATGACAATCCAGAATCTAATTTCACCTCGCTTTGCCAGCGTACTGGCTTTGCTTGCACTCGTTTCTGCACCACTGCTGAGCCAGGCTCAATCAGTTGCAGACAATATTCGTCCCGTGGGTCAGGTTTGTCTGGCTGGCCAGGCTTGTGTCGGGACTACTGGTGGTAATAATTCATCAGCTGCTGCCCCAGCACCAGCTGCCGCGGCAGCAGTCGCAGAAGCCGTTGAAGAAGCAGTAGAGGAAGTGGCTGAAGCTGCTGCAGAAACTGTAGCTTCAGCAGAGAGCGATTTCGACGCCGCTGGAACCTATCAAATGAGTTGTTTTGCCTGCCATGGCACCGGTGCTGCAGGTGCACCGCAGCCTGGTGACGCTGCAGCCTGGGAAGAGCGCATGAGCAAAGGTATGGATGCAGTCATGGCGAACGTGATAAATGGCATTGGCGCAATGCCAGCGAGAGGCATTTGTATGACTTGTAGTGATGACAATCTACGTGAAGTTGTAGATTACATGCTTGCTCAATAAACGAATTTAAAACTAGAAGCGAAATCATTTCGCCAAATCTGACTATTATTTATTACAAGCTTTTTAATGAGAGGAGCTAGATCGTGTTAAACAAGATGATAAAGACAAGCCTCATAGTATTGGCAACTATGTTTGCTGCCGTGAGCATAGCCGATGACTCGCAGCCTTTGCAGGTTGCTCAATTGAGCGATGGCTTCGATGCCCAAACGAAGTATATGGCATCATGCTTTGCCTGCCACAGCACCGGTGCTGCTGGTGCACCAAAAGTTGGTGCTGGTATGGCGGGTGAATGGGAACCACGCCTTGAGAAGGGAATTGATGCAGTTGTAGCTAATGTGATCAATGGCATAAATACTATGCCTGCTAAAGGTCTGTGTTTTGACTGCACTGACGATGATCTACGAGCTATCGTCGACTACATGATCGAATCGAGCCAATAAAAACGGCAATCAAATCGATAGAAGAAAATGGGCTCACTAGAGCCCATTTTTTTTGCCTAAAATTTGCAAAGTTTCTCCAGTGTGAACTATTCCTGTGTGGTAGAAAATAAACACAGGTCCAAAAATGGCCATAGCCAAAGTTTACTCCCGTACGATGTTAGGAGTAGATGCAGTTGAAGTATGTGTGGAAACCCATCTCTCCAATGGATTGCCAGGTTTCGCAATTGTGGGTATGCCTGAAACCACAGTGCGTGAAAGTAAAGAGAGAGTGCGCTCGGCCATTATCAATAGCGGACTCGATTTTCCAGCCCGCAGAATCACTGTAAATCTGGCACCTGCAGACCTCCCCAAGTCGGGTGCTCAGTTCGATCTGGCCATCGCTCTAAGTATACTTCTTGCTTCTCGTCAGATTCCGAAAGATAGTCTGCAAAACGTCGAAATAATGGGAGAACTGGCACTTAGAGGTGAGGTTAGAAGTGTTTCGGGAATAGTTCCATCTTTACTGGCTGCGAAAAAGGCTGGTAGAGAGGTATTCATTCCCGGATCAAACAGCATGGAAGCAGGGCTCGTTGGCTATGAAAGAACCAATCTTATTTCTTCGTTAATCGATTTTATTGAATACTCCCGTGAGGGAAAGAGTTTTGCTTTAAACACTGACAACGATCGCTGTCTCCAACAAACAGACAGCGAGGCATCGAAATTTACATCAATAAAAGGGCAGCTACTGGCAAGCAGGGCAGTGAAGCTGGCTGCAGCGGGAAGTCATAATCTCCTGATGATTGGTCCGCCTGGCTGTGGCAAGACTCTTCTGGCAAACAATCTGATCAAGTTGCTACCCAGGCTCAACGAGCAAGAAGCTATGGAAGTGGCTTCGATTCGCTCGGTCATAGGAGAAGTTATAGACGCCAAACAATTGCCTATGCCTCCCATTCGAAGTCCCCATCATTCCGCGACTCATGTGGCGTTGGTGGGCGGAGGCAATAAAGTGAGTCCAGGAGAAGTAAGTCTGTCTCATCGTGGCGTGTTATTTCTGGATGAGCTTACCGAGTTCAAGGCTTCTGCATTGGATGCTTTACGAGAACCTATTGAAAACGGCGAGATAGCGATTAATCGTGCGAACTATCGGGTGAGGTTTCCAGCCCGTTTTCAGTTGGTGGCTGCGATGAATCCATGCCCTTGTGGAAATGCCTCTGATCCACGAAGAGAATGTCGTTGCACTAGTGATAGAGTGACCCGATACCTGAATAAACTCTCCGGCCCTTTGCTAGATCGGATAGATATGCAAATAGAATTACCTTCCCTTACTCAGGCAGAACTACTTGAGGAAACCCAGCACGACAATATGGCACACTGGCATTCTGCAAAAGAAAGTGTCCGTCGATGTCGGGAAGTCCAGTTGGATAGGGCAGGTAAGCTAAACAGCGAATTGACGACAAATGAGCTTGATCAGTTTTGTGTGCTTAAAAAAGAGCTAAGAGCTCTCCTGGCGAACACTATGGACAAGCTTGGCCTGTCTGCCCGGGGTGTGCATAGAGTGGTTAAGGTAGCCAGAACAATCGCCGACTTCGAACAGTCATCTGGGATCGGGAAACCCCATATACTGGAAGCCATCTCCTATCGCAGAAGCGCTTGTTTACAGCGCTTAGGAAGATGACTTTATAGCGTTAAGCTTGGTCTCCATCTCCTGCAGGGTCTTTTCAAGCTCCACAATCCGCTCTTCAGCTCTATGCAGGGCTTGAGAATGCACGGCGAATTCCTCCTGAGTTAACACGTCCAGGTCCTGCAAAGACTTTTTTAGAACCTGCTCTATCCTGGTGCGCGCATCATCGCGGAATTCCTCAGCCATAGGGGCGATCTTCGCCAGCCGTTCGCTTAACTCCTTAAGTAGATGATTATCCATAGTGACTCACTGTTAATCGGTACTCTGGCGAAGAATTCTACCACTCTGAGCTTTCTGAAAACTGTCAGCTGCCCGGGACGAATGCACATAATTGGTGCATGC
Organism: uncultured Pseudohongiella sp.; assembly: GCA_965227685.1. Classification (GTDB taxonomy): domain Bacteria; phylum Pseudomonadota; class Gammaproteobacteria; order Pseudomonadales; family Pseudohongiellaceae; genus UBA9145. The sequence goes on from CBDDGA010000002.1 coordinate 3,317,793, forward strand.
CCCGTTTTTACGCACTTCCGCTGATCAATTTGAGCTCAATCATCGGACCCGGCAGCTTCGAAACCGAATCTATCTTCATTAACTCTTTGAATTTATGCAAGTTATTTTATGTGGCACGGCCCGTGCATAGTGGGTGTGGAATTTAATAGGTGTAGAGAAGCGGTAAGAGAGAGACACGCGCTTATCTCAAATCGCAAAACACGCACAAGAAGTTTGCAAGAACAGGCAATTGGTGCGGCGCCTTAATTAACCAAGGAGCGAAAGAATGAAGTTAGTCACGGCTATTATCAAGCCATTCAAATTGGACGACGTCCGTGAAGCGCTCTCCGAAATAGGAGTGCAGGGGATCACCGTTACCGAAGTGAAAGGTTTTGGCAGACAGAAGGGCCACACCGAACTGTATCGAGGTGCGGAATACGTTGTTGATTTCCTACCGAAAGTAAAACTGGAAATCGCAATTGGCGAAAGCCTGTTGGAGCAAACCCTGGAAGCCATTTCCAAGGCTGCGAATACAGGCAAGATCGGTGACGGCAAGATCTTTGTTACCGAGCTGGCGCAGATCATACGTATTCGTACTGGCGAAACTGGGGAAGAGGCAGTCTAGGGCTGCAGGCAAGAATCAACAAAGGGTGGTCGCTGAAGTAGACCACAAACGGAGGTAAAGGTGGAAAACCAAATTTTTGAATTACAGTACGCAATGGATACGTTCTATTTCCTGATCTGCGGCGCACTGGTTATGTGGATGGCTGCTGGCTTCGCCATGCTTGAGGCTGGACTGGTTCGTACCAAAAACACGACTGAGATCCTGACCAAGAACGTCGCGCTGTTCGCGATCGCTTGTACTATGTATCTGGTCTGCGGTTACCAGTTCATGTATGACGGTGGCTTCTTCCTGTCAGGTGTTACAACTGTAGCCCAGATGGATGATGCAGCGATAGCGCAAGTACTGGTGGACTCTGCTGAAGAAGGATTTGATGGCGGCGCTGTTTACTCTGGTGCATCAGACTTCTTTTTCCAGGTAGTTTTCGTCGCAACTGCAATGTCTATCGTTTCTGGTGCTGTTGCAGAAAGAATGAAGCTTTGGGCATTCCTGGCATTTGCAGTTGTTATGACGGGTGTCATATACCCAATCGAAGGCGGCTGGACCTGGGGTGGTAAATCAGTATTTGGCATGTTCGAGCTAAGCTACTCTGACTACGCTGGTTCCGGTATCGTACACCTTGCAGGAGCAGCAGCTGCGCTGGCTGGTGTATTACTACTTGGTCCTCGAAAAGGAAAATACAACGCACAAACCGGCGCTGTTCAACCAATCCCTGGTGCTAACTTGCCCTTAGCGACACTGGGTACATTCATACTGTGGATGGGCTGGTTTGGATTCAACGGCGGTTCAACACTGAAGCTGGGTGGTATCGGTGTTGCCAACGAAGTTGCAAACGTATTCCTGAATACTAATGCGGCGGCAGCAGGAGGTTTGATTGCTGCTCTGTTTACTGCACGAATCCTGTTCGGCAAGGCTGACCTCACAATGGCTCTCAACGGTGCCCTGGCTGGACTGGTAGCCATTACCGCTGAACCTGCAGATCCAACGCCTCTGCTCTCTACTATCATCGGAGCCATCGGCGGTGTAATCGTTGTATTCAGCATCATCACTCTCGACAAGCTGAAGATCGATGATCCAGTAGGTGCAATTTCTGTACACGGCACCGTTGGTATCTTCGGCATCTTCGCCGTACTGCTCTCCGATCCTGACGCCACTTTCGGTGGTCAGTTGATCGGCATGCTGACTATCTTCATCTGGGTGTTCGGAACTAGCGCCATCGTATGGTTTGCGATTAAAGCCATCATGGGAGTTCGAGTGTCAGAGGAAGAAGAAGCGGAAGGTGTGGATCTCGCGGAATGTGGTATGGAAGCCTATCCGGAATTTGTCACCCAATAGTACCAATTCAGGGGTGCCAGGTAGTTACCTGGTACTCCATGAAACCAAAAAACTCTCCCACTCAGGGCAGCTACTAATACAGTGGCTGCCCTTTTTTTCGCTAAAGAGATATGTGGTATCAGTTTGCTTTGTAGGCCCAAGGGAGTTGTTCAATATTTAAGCAAACGAGTGAGCTATATAAGTGGCTTAGATAGGCGGGAACAATCCGTTATAGACCCATAACGAAATTGCATAATAAGAGGAAAATTTCCCCTAGCGGATTGTCAGCTTTGTTCTAGTCTATCTAACAGTTAACCAGCTTGAGGTTGATTGCAATAAAGAGGAAGAGAGATGGCAGGAAGAAAGAAGTCCCAGGACTCAACGGACGCAGCACCAGCAAAGGGAGTAGACCTGGAGTTCATAGGTAGTAAAGACGAAAAAGCTGAAACCCGATCAGTAACATCACGTCATCGACTACGCAGTCAGGTTGAAGACGACATAGCGCGATTCTTACAAAGCGGCGGATCCATCGATCAGATTGCCCCTGATGTAACAGCTGATCCACCCCGCAAACCCGAGAGCAATTACGGCAGCAGGGCTATTTAGGCTACCACTGGCCACAAATTTGGCGAGAAGACGCTGATTTCAGACTGTGAGCTTTCTCACAAGCCGGTTTCTGAAAAGCAGGTAAGCTTGCTTGCATGCAGTCCCCAGAGATCAACTCGGAAACTGGTTATCTGATCGCCCTGGATAGTCGAGATTTGTTGGTAGGCATGTATGTCTGCGAGCTCGATTGCCCCTGGTCAGACACGCCATTCCCCATGGGTGGATTCCACGTCAAGCGCGCGGAGGACATCCAGAGGCTACAAAAATTTTGTCGTCACGTTACCATCGACACCAACAAGGGTGCCGAGCCCGCCCGCCGTAAGCGCACTGATCTCACTATTCTAAGTACTGCACGCCGGGCAGCTCCGGTAGGTGCAGCAGTCAAAGTAAAAAGAGATACCTACCCAATTACTCATACAGTAAAGCAGTTGGTGGATCGTAGCTTTGACGCCTATGACGCCCTGCAAACCCAATTCCAGGCAGTATGTATTGCCGTAAGGGAAGGCAGAACCATGAATCTGCTGCCGTTGGAACCTCACATCAAGAGAGTGGTGGATTGCATACTGGCAAACCCACAGGCGCTAATCTGGATTCTGTTCACCGACGGTAAGCCGAAGCATACTTTCAGTTACTGTGTTCGAGCGGCGATATGGGCTGCAATATTGGCTCGCCAGGTAGGTCTTAAGCGTAATGAAATAGAGATTCTATTCCTGGGCACATTGCTCTGCGATATTGGTATGAACCTTTTGCCTGAGCGCCTGGTTAGCAAACGCCAGCATTTTCGAAAGAAAGAGTTTCTGGCCTATCGAAAGCATGTGGAATTTGGTCTGGAGATTCTGGGTCAACATACACAGGCTGATGAACGCATACTTAGAATAGTTCGCTGCCATCATGAACGTCACGACGGACGAGGGTTTCCTCGTCGACTAAAAGGTGATCAGATTCCAGCACTGGCTCGATATGCCAATCTTGCTTACTGTTTTGAGCGCCTGATAGGAACCAATTGCGAACAGAGAAGGATTTCACCGGCGCAGGCAACCACACGGCTTTATAAACAGCGAGTATTAAAATTTCCAGAGCAACTTGTTGTTGAGTTTATTCATGTCCTCGGTATGTATCCTATTGGAACACTTGTTGCTATTAGTTCTGGAGAATATGCGTTAGTGCTTGATCAGAATGAAACTCAGCGATTGAGCCCGAAGGTGGCGCTATTAACAGACGCCGCAAGAAGGCGCCTGAAATCACCCAAGGTTGTCGACCTGGCCAGCGACGAAATCTCAAGTTCCCGATGTATAGAACACGCCATCAGTCAGGACGAATTTCCTATTGACCTCAGTGCGTTTCAGATGGAATTTTTCGGCAGGCGAATTGGATTGGGTCCACTTGCCATTAGATTCTGATAGTTACACTTGTCTGCGATTCAGATATCGCCATACTTATGTTGCAGAATAGCTAAAGCTGCAATTGGTGCTGTTTCAGTGCGCAACACCCTGGGCCCAAGGTTGGCTACTTTGCATTGCTGTTGTCTCGCAGTGTTTAACTCTGATTCAGAAAACCCACCTTCTGGTCCAATGACTACTAGCAAGTCTTCTTCCACCTGAATTTCCCGAAGAGAAGTGTCACCAAAAGGATCGAAAACCAACTTACTCGCACTGGACATTGCCAGGCACTCTTTAATATCTACAGGCGACGTCACTTCTGGCACATCAAGTCGCCCGCTTTGTTCACTCGCACTAATGGCTACTCGTTGCCAATGAGTTTGCTTTTTCTCTAAGCGCTCAGCTTTGATGCGTATGTCGCCGTGTTCTGAATAAAAGGGAACGATCTTGTTCACTCCAAGCTCCACGGATTTTTGAATACCAAAATCCATACGATCGCCTCTCGAAACTCCAAGGCAGAGAGTGATGCGCAACTTGGGGCTCTGGAAACTAGCTAGCTGTTGTTCAATCTTAACTTCAACAGTCCCTTTCTTTATTCTGGTAATACGTGCAGAGAATTCTCCATCTTGTTCATTGAACAAATGAATTTCGGCATCTGGTTTTAACCGCAGGACGTTGGCGAGATGGTGAGAGCTTTCTGAAGGCAAGCTAATGTCGCAGCCACCAGTGAGGGTTTCTGAACAATGTACTCTCGTTCTTCTCACAGGGATACCCTCTGTTCTGGAGGATTCATCGATCAGATAAGGAGAGATTCTTCCAGATCTGGGTGACACTGCCCGATAGATTCATAGAATAGAAATGCAAACCGGGCGCACCACCAGTCAGTAATTTCTCGCACAAACTGCTAACAAACTCCACCCCAAACTCTCTTAACGATGTAGTGTCGTCACCGAAACCATTCAGTCTGTGTCGAAGCCAGAGAGGGATATCTGCACCGCACTTGGTGCTGAATCTTGAGAGGTTCTCAAAATTGGTAATGGGCATAATGCCGGGAACGATTGGAATGTTGATTCCTTGTCTGGAGCAGTAGTCCACGAAATAGAAGTAGGCATCTTCATTGTAGAAGTATTGAGTAATGGCTGAGCTTGCTCCGGCATCTACTTTCTTCTTAAAAAACTCCACGTCTGTTTGAAAGCTACTTGCTTCAGGGTGAGTCTCTGGATAACAGGCGACTTCAATATGAAAGTAATCACCAGTATTCGCTCTGACAAATTCAACCAGTTCATTGGCATGTCGATACTGCATTGGCGCCCCACCACCCGATGGAATGTCACCACGTAAGGCCACCAACCTGTTTATGCCGGCTTCTTGGTATTTGGCGAGTAACTGTAAAACTTCTTCTTCATCCGTACCGCCAAAGGAGAGGTGAGGAGCAACTTGTGAGCCCTGTTGTTGATATTTGAGAACCAGTTGCTGGGTACCTGATTTAGTACTTCCACCTGCACCATAGGTCACTGAGAAAAAGTCTGGCTGCAAGCTGGACAATTCTTTGTGTACCACATCCAGTTTCTCTTCACCCGCCGATGTTCGCGGCGGATAGAATTCAATACTAAATGATTTTGAATTGTCCTGTGTTGCAGCCATGCTTCTTACTTCCAATATTACTCTTAGTACTTGTAGGTATCAGTCTTGTAGGGGCCATCCACATCAACATTGATGTACTTGGCCTGATCTCCGGTGAGGCGAGTGAGTACCCCGCCAAATCCCTCAACCATAAGTGCAGCGACTTCTTCGTCCAGATGCTTGGGAAGCACATCAACAGTGATGCTGGTTTTTTTGAAGTCTTCAGACAGATCAGCGAACTTTCGCTCATACAGATACATCTGTGCCAATACCTGGTTGGCGAAAGAGCCATCCATGATGCGCGATGGATGCCCAGTTGCGTTACCCAGATTGATTAACCGTCCCTCAGAAAGAAGAATCAGATAGTCGTCTTTGTTTTCCGCACCATTGCGATAGATTTTGTGTACCTGTGGCTTCACTTCTTCCCAGGTCCAGTTATCGCGCATGTATTTGGTGTCGATCTCATTGTCGAAGTGGCCGATGTTGCAGATGATTGCGCCGGCCTTCACTGATTCCAGCATGAAACGGTCGCATACATCGACATTACCAGTGGTGGTTACCACCAGATCAAGCTTACCCATCAGACTATTGTCGATAGCTGAAGCATCGCCCTTGTTATCGCCATTGATATAGGGAGACACTACTTCAAATCCATCCATGCAAGCCTGCATGGCACAAATGGGGTCAATCTCGGAAATCTTTACGATCATGCCTTCCTGACGAAGACTCTGGGCAGAGCCCTTACCAACGTCTCCATAACCAACGACCAGGGCCTGCTTACCGGAAAGTAGCATGTCCGTGCCACGCTTAATGCCATCATTAAGACTGTGACGACAACCGTACTTATTGTCATTCTTGGACTTGGTAACAGAGTCGTTAACATTGATGGCAGGAACTTTTAATTCACCGTCTTCGAGCATCTCCAGCAGTCGATGTACACCGGTAGTGGTTTCTTCGGTAATGCCATGAATACTATCCAGTAGCTGAGGATATTTTTCGTGAACCATAGCGGTGAGGTCACCACCATCGTCCAGAATCATATTGGCATCCCATGGCTGACCATCCTTAAGAATGGTTTGCTCAATACACCATTCACCTTCTTCTTCGGTCTGACCCTTCCAGGCATAAACAGCGATTCCCTGAGCAGCAATTGCAGCAGCAGCATGATCCTGAGTTGAAAAGATGTTGCAGGATGACCACCGTACTTCAGCTCCCAGCTCAACCAGAGTCTCTATCAGCACAGCTGTTTGTACTGTCATGTGAATACAGCCCAGAATCTTGGCGTTGGCCAAAGGTTTCTCGGCGGAGTATTTGCCTCGTAATGCCATAAGAGCCGGCATTTCAGATTCAGCAAGAGTGATTTCCCGACGGCCGAAATCCGACAGGTTAATATCAGCCACTTTATAGTCGTGCAAACTTGTTACATTATCTTCTGCGGTTACTGAACTCATAGTTCGTTACCTCCACTAATTTTCATAAACTTACTTACAGGCCGGCGTCTGCTTTCAACGCATCGGCTTTGTCCGTTTTTTCCCAGGTGAAATTTGCTTCTTCTCTACCAAAGTGTCCGTAAGCTGCCGTGTCACGATAGATAGGACGTAACAGGTCGAGCATAGCAATCAGCCCCTTCGGCCTTAGTTCGAAATGCTGGCGTACCAACTCCACGATTTTGTTGTTTTCTATCTTGCCGGTACCAAATGTCTCAACGCTCACGGAAGTAGGCTCTGCAACTCCAATGGCATAAGACAATTGAATTTCACAGCGCTCGGCTATGCCAGCCGCAACAATGTTTTTCGCCACATAACGAGCTAGATATGCGGCCGAGCGGTCTACCTTGGATGGATCCTTGCCAGAGAAAGCGCCACCACCATGACGTGCCATACCACCATAAGTATCGACAATGATCTTTCGGCCAGTTAGCCCGCAATCCCCGTGTGGTCCACCAATGACAAATCGTCCGGTTGGGTTAATGAAGTATTTGGTATCTGCATTAATCCATTCAGTTGGTAGTACAGGCTTAATAATTTCTTCCATTACCGCTTCTTGCAGATCGCTGAGGCTTACCTCGTCTCGATGTTGCGTAGACAATACGACCGCATCGATTCCTGCTGGCTTGCCATCTTCGTAGCGAAAAGTGATTTGGCTCTTGGCGTCAGGCTCAAGCCAGTTAAGTGTGCCATTCTTTCGCACCTCAGATTGCTTCTTCACAAGCAGGTGCGAGTAATGAATTGGTGCTGGCATTAAAAGATCAGTTTCATTAGTGGCATAGCCAAACATCAATCCCTGGTCACCCGCGCCTTGTTCATGATCCTCTGAATCATCAACACCCATTGCGATATCGGGGGACTGGCTGCCAATTGCATTCAGCACTGCGCAGGTATTTGAGTCGAAACCGCTTTCGGAATGGTTGTAACCAATATCGTTGACAACATCTCTAACCAGGTTTTCCACATCAACGTAGGCGTCTGTTGTTATTTCCCCAGCAACAATAACCATGCCGGTCTTGATCATGGTTTCGCATGCGACCCGGGAATTCTTGTCCTGAGCCAATAGTGCATCAAGAATAGCATCAGAAATCTGGTCTGCCATTTTGTCGGGGTGGCCTTCTGAAACTGATTCAGAAGTAAATAAATGAGGTTCTGCCATCAATATTTCCTTTTTAAATTTACAAACTATTAGGTGCCATGTGTCTCATACTGAATTTGTTCGGCTAAAGACACGAATTTGAATTTGGAATCCATTGCGGAGACCAAGAAATAAACTTTGTCCGCTAGTCAGGCCAGCACTTGATGCCCAATGCTCCAGTTCGGATTCTTCAAAACCGAGCCAAAGATCACCACAGGTTTCTCTCACCCAGTCCTGATCGTGGGGAGATAATTCGACGAGCAACAAGAACCCATATGGATTCAAAAGGCTCGCGCAATCTTTGAAAGTTCTGGCTGGAGAGGAGATGTGGTGCAGGACCATGTCAAAGATAATCAGGTCACTACGCATTTTTTGTTTTGAGGCAACACGGGTATCGCCGAGAATGAGATCTACATTGCTGACACTGGCATCTGCAAGAGCTTGCTCGGAGCGATTCAACATGTCTTTGGAATTATCCAGGCCGGTTACTGCCTTAAATTTTCTAGCCAGTTGTATAAGTAGCTGACCTTCGCCAGGACCTACTTCCAGGATCTGCGCATCGGCTGAAAGACCGAGTCCATCTACGACGGATAGAAGTGTGTTGTGATAATCATCGTGTTCAACGATCAGACCTTGCTTTTCACGAAACTTGGCAGCGTTCTTATTGAAAAAACTCAAAGACAATTGAGAGCGTTCCAGCTGTACTTGCTTAATTTTCTTCAGCTGCATAGCACTCAGTTCCAAATCATCAACGCTGACGAAAACTGCTTCCTTTATATCGCGGTAAGGATCTTCATCCGTCAGAAAACCGCGGCGATAGAAAATGGAGTTGCCCTCGCGTCGCGTGGAAACAAGTTCGGCGGTGGCAAGAATCTTCAGATGGTGGCTCAGGGCGGACTGGCGAATATCGAGAATTCGACAGAGTTCCAACACACCGAAGCTTTCGTTCCTCAACAATCTCAGGATTTGTAGCCGCAGGCCGTCGGCCAGCGCTTTATGAAGACTGGTAAGTTGCTCGAGGTTTCCGGACGAAATCTCGGTTTGCTGTTTAAGCGCGGTAGCTGGCAATTCGGAAGGGCCTGTATGCACATGACGAGGATAGACCCTGGGTCTTGTCCTCTGTAGATCGGGCGCTAAAGTATCAGGTCTCAACCGGGAATTCAAATCTATATCAAAATATTTTGATATAGATGGAGGCGCCATAATTACTGTTTTTGCTAAATCTGCAGGGTCTGGGCTGCAGAATGAAAATATTCGGGAATTGTTGGCCCTCAGAGCCAGTTGCGAGTGGAATTAATGTCTTCTGTACGGGAAAATAGCCGCCTTCCACATGGGGCTCGACAGTCCCAGCCGGAGTGCAGAATTTCCGAATTCCAGGCATAAGAATAAGAATTTCCGGCATTCGCAAGGGTAAACAGGAGTTAATTGCATGACCGACGCTGTATCTCGACGAGATTGCGCCAACGCTATCCGTGTTCTCAGCATGGACGCGGTTCAGAAAGCCAAATCAGGCCATCCCGGGGCACCCATGGGCATGGCCGACATAGCAGAAGTGCTGTGGCGAGACCATCTAAAACACAATCCTGGCAATCCAGATTGGTTCAACCGGGATCGCTTCATCCTGTCCAATGGTCACGGCTCCATGCTCATTTACTCTCTCCTGCATCTGAGCGGTTACGACTTACCAATGAGCGAGCTGGAAAATTTCCGCCAGCTCCATTCTGCGACCCCGGGACACCCTGAATATGGGGATACCCACGGTGTTGAAACCACCACAGGGCCCCTTGGCCAGGGTCTGGCTAATGGCGTGGGTATGGCGATTGCCGAGAAAACCCTAGGCGCCCAGTTCAACCGTGAAGGTCACAATGTTGTCGATCATCACACCTATGTCTTTGCCGGCGACGGTTGTTTGATGGAAGGCATTTCCCATGAAGTCTGTTCACTGGCAGGAACTTTGAAGCTGGGTAAGCTGATCGTTTTCTATGATGACAATGGCATTTCAATCGATGGCGAAGTGGACGAATGGTTTTCTGATGACACCAGCAAGCGCTTCGAATCCTACGGTTGGCAGGTTTTATCAGCTGATGGTCACGATGCCGATGCCATTTCCAATGCAATTGAATCCGCAAAGGCCGAAACAGAGAGGCCAACTTTAATCAGCTGCAAGACAGTAATTGGGTTTGGTTCACCCAATAAGGGTGGTACGTCCGCGACTCATGGTTCGCCTCTTGGAGAGGACGAAGTAGCTGCGGTACGTGAGGAGTTGAACTGGCCCCATCCTCCATTCCTGGTACCAGAGGAAATCACGAGTGCCTGGAACGCGACGGAAAAAGGTTTTCATGCTGAATCAGAGTGGAAAGAGCTATTGGTAGCCTATGAAGAAGATCATCCTGATCTTGCAATGGAACTGGTCCGCAGAATAAAAGGCCAGCTACCTGGATTCTTTGCTGAGAAGGCAGATGAGTACATTCGTGAATGTCAGGCAAGCAATGACAGTATTCCTTCCCGTAAAGCATCACAAAACTGCATCGAAGCGTTTGCCTCACTGTTACCTGAACTAATCGGTGGAAGTGCCGACCTCACAGGATCAAATCTGACTACCTGGTCAGGCAGCAAACCAATTTCACAAAGTGACGACGGTAACTATATCTTTTACGGTGTGCGTGAATTCGGGATGTCAGCGATCGCATCAGGCATTTCCCTTCATGGCGGATTCATTCCTTACACAGCAACCTTCCTGATCTTTATGGAATACGCGCGTAATGCAGTGCGAATGGCCGCATTAATGAAACAGCACAGCATCTTTGTTTACACACATGATTCCATCGGTCAGGGCGAAGACGGTCCAACCCACCAACCGGTCGAGCAACTGACCACGTTGCGGGTAACACCAAACATGTCGGTCTGGCGGCCTTGTGACAATGTTGAATCAGCTGTTGCCTGGAAAGCGGCACTTGAATACAACACGGGCCCCAGTTCCCTGGTATTTTCTCGTCAGAACCTGGCTCATCAGAATCGTAGCGATGAGCAGCTAGCCAACATCGCCCGCGGTGGTTATGTGCTTGAAGACTGTGAAGGTGAACCAGCGGTCATTCTTATCGCTACCGGTTCTGAAGTGGCAATCTGTCGAGAGGCAATTAAGCAGCTGCAGGCTGATGGAGTTGCCGCTCGATTGGTTTCCATGCCAAGTGTGGATGTATTCGAGGCCCAGGATCAGTCTTATCAGGATCAAGTCTTGCCACCTACGGTTCGCAAGCGATTGGCAGTGGAAGCCGGTGCCGTGGACTATTGGCATAAACTGGTCGGTCTTGATGGCAAAGTGATTGGCATGCGCAGCTTCGGCGCATCTGCTCCTGGCGGAGTGCTTATGGAGCATTTTGGTTTCACAGCGGACAATGTTGTCGCTACAGCGAAGGAACTGATTTAAGTCAGTCCTCTCATCTAATTGCAATAAGAAGCTTCTATGTCTTACCGAATAGCAATCAATGGTTTCGGTCGTATCGGGCGTTGCATTCTACGTGCGTTTTATGAAGCAACGAACCTTGAAGATTCCACCTATCCGGGCATGCGTATCGTTGCCATAAATGATCTGGCAGACATGGCAACACTCGCGCATCTCACGCGTTACGACAGTACCCACGGCAGATTTCTTGGCAGTGTGGAAGCCACTGATTCCAGGTTACTGGTAAATGGTGATGAGATTCATGTTTCTCAATTCGAAAGTGTTAACTGTCTTAATTGGGCTGAACAGAACATAGATCTGGTGATGGAATGCACGGGTTCATTTTCTGATCGTGGCAGTGCACAACAACATATAGACGTGGGCGCCAAACGGGTACTGTTTTCTCAACCTGCCGAAAGTGATGTCGATGCAACCGCCGTCTTCGGTATTAATCATTCCCATATAAGGTCTTCAGACACAATCATCTCAAATGCGTCGTGCACGACGAACTGTATCGTGCCGGTTCTGAAGGCAGTCGATGAATCATTCGGGATTCAATCGGGTGTTATAACTACCATCCACTCAGCGATGAATGATCAGCCGGTAATTGATAGCTATCACAATGCTGATTTGAGAAAAACGCGCAGCGCGATGCAATCCATTATTCCTGTGGATACAGCCCTGGCAAAAGGGGTTGAACGAATATTGCCGGAACTGGAAGGTAAGCTCCGTGCACAGGCGATTCGTGTGCCAACGGTTAATGTCTCAGCAATGGATCTAACCGTTACCGTTGCAAAAAATACTTCGGAGCATGCAGTTAATGAAGCAATTACTGAATACAGTAAATCCTTACCAGGCAATGTACTTGGAGTGAGTACTGAGCCTCTGGCCTCCTGTGACTTCAATCATGATGCCCGTTCAGCCATCGTGGATTCGAATCAAACTCGAGTCGCTGCGGGTAACCTGGTAAAGCTGCTGGTGTGGTTCGATAATGAGTGGGCTTATGCCAATCGCATGCTGGATGTTGCGCAGTATCTAAGCACTCTGGATCAATAAGAACCCGGAACAGCACAATTAAATTTCGGAAAGAACTATGACATTTTTGCGCATGAACGATCTGATCCTGGAAGGAAAACTGAAAGGCAAGCGGGTGTTGATACGAGAAGATCTCAATGTTCCTGTGCAGAATCATAGTGTGGCAAACGACACTCGTATTCGAGCGGCATTACCGACTATCACCGCTGCATTAGAAAGTGGTGCGGTACAAGTCATTGTAATGTCTCACCTTGGACGACCCAAAGAAGGCATTCCAATGGAGCAGCAAGCAGAACTTTCCATGGGTCCAATTGCACGACATCTGGCTGGTTTACTGGGCAAGAATGTAAGCCTGGTCCACGACTATCTGGAGAATCCTTCAGCCGTCGAGTCGGCAACGGGTGACCTGGTTCTGTTAGAAAATGTACGCATAAACAAAGGCGAAAAAGCCAATAGCGATGAACTGGCAAAGCGTTACGCAGAACTCTGTGATGTCTTCATCATGGATGCATTTGGCACAGCCCACCGGGCGCAGGCCAGTACCCATGGTGTAGCAAAATTCACTTCCATCGCCTGTGCTGGCCCGCTGCTGGCGGGAGAACTGGATGCACTGGAACGCTCACTTTCCATGCCTGAACGCCCCATGTTGGCAGTAGTAGGTGGAGCCAAGGTGTCGACCAAACTGGAAGTGCTCAATAACCTTGCCAACATTGTGGATCAGCTTATTGTAGGAGGAGGTATCGCCAATACCTTCCTGCTGGCCAGCGGCATTAATATCGGTCAGTCTCTATGTGAGCCGGAGTTGGTAGATACTGCGAAAGCGCTAATGGAGCGAACGTCAATTCCACTTCCAACTGACGTTGTAGTTGCTACGGCGTTCGAAGAGAGCGCAGTCGCAACCACCAAGCCAGTTGAAGACATTGCTGATAATGAAATGATTCTCGATATTGGCCCAGAATCGGCAGCCAGACTGGCGACCCTTATAGGGGATATGAAAACCATAATCTGGAATGGACCAGTTGGTGTCTTTGAGTTTGAGAGCTTTGCAGAAGGAACGAAGGCAATTGCTGACGCAATTGCAGCAAATACCGGTTTTTCGATTGCAGGGGGAGGGGAAACCATCGCGGCTATAGACAAGTTCGGTGTAACTCAGGACATATCCTACATTTCAACCGGGGGCGGTGCTTTCCTTGAATATGTACAAGGAATCGAATTGCCGGCTGTTCAGATTCTGAAGGAACATGTAGAAGACTAAGCGATAGAATTAGCATTGCTAATTCCAGTCGGCTTGGAAATAATCAACACATAACATTAGCAATTGAGTGAATAAATAGAGGAACCATCATGGCACTAATCAGTTTGAGACAGCTTCTGGATCACGCTGCTGAGAATGACTATGGCGTACCAGCGTTTAATGTAAATAATCTCGAACAGATTCGTGCCATCATGGAAGCGGCCAGTGAAGTAAATAGCCCGGTAATCCTGCAGGCATCCGCTGGTGCTCGCAAATATGCCGGCCCAAATTTTCTCCGCCATCTGATCGAAGCGGCGATCGAAGAATTCCCGCATGTGCCGATCGTGATGCATCAGGATCATGGTGTTTCTCCTGCTGTGTGCCAGCGCTCAATTCAACTGGGCTTTTCTTCAGTCATGATGGATGGCTCTCTCGGAGAAGACGGCAAGACGCCGACCGATTTTGAATACAACGTTAGAGTGACCAAACAAACTGTGGATATGGCCCATGCCTGTGGCGTGTCGGTTGAAGGTGAGATCGGTTGTCTTGGGTCCCTGGAAACCGGTATGGCAGGAGAAGAAGATGGAATTGGAGCAGAGGGGAAACTCTCCATGGACCAACTTTTAACTGATCCTAATGAAGCATCGGACTTTGTTGATGCAACCGGTGTTGATGCGCTTGCCATTGCGGTAGGGACCAGCCACGGGGCTTATAAATTCAGCCGACCTCCCACTGGTGATATCCTTGCAATAGAACGGATCAAGGAAATTCATTCAAAAATCCCGAATACTCACCTTGTGATGCATGGTTCATCTTCAGTACCTCAGGAATGGTTGGCCGTTATCAATGAGTTTGGTGGAGAAATCCCGGAAACCTACGGTGTTCCGGTGGAAGAGATTCAGGAAGGAATTCGTCATGGAGTACGCAAGGTGAATATCGATACCGATTTGCGACTCGCCTCCACTGGCGCCGTGCGAAAATTTCTTGCCGAAAACAAGTCAGAATTCGACCCACGCAAGTTTCTTATCCCCACCATCAGTGCGATGAAAGATATTGTAAAGGCCCGATTGGAAGCGTTTGGCACAGCTGGACAGATTTCGAACATAGGCAAGATCTATAGCCTGGAAGAGATGTATCAGCGCTACCAGAATGCCTAGGATCTGCTATTTCCATGTTCTCGCGAGCTGATGCAGATGACTTGCGGGAACAACTCCCTTCATTTGATCTAACAGCAGATCCATTCGCTAGCAAACTGTTCTCAAAGTATCGAGCCTACTATGGGCTGGATGCATTTTCTGAAGTCATCCATAGAATTGGTTGTTTTGAAAGCGACGGATTTAGCCTGGTTGCCCAGCACTTCAAACTGCCTGATGAGAAATGCACAGGCACTGCTGTGCTCATGCACGGGTATTACGATCACACTGGTCTTTTTTCCCATTTGATTAAGTATTGTCTCGATAACGGGCTTTCCGTGCTTATTTTTGATTTGCCAGGCCACGGTCTCTCCAGTGGAGAGCCAGCGAGTATCGATACCTTCCAACGCTACAGTTCGGCTCTTCTGACTTGTTGTCGGCTACCAACAGTTTCTCAGTTACCCAGGCCCTGGTATGCAATCGGTCAAAGTACAGGGTCCGCGACAATCATAGATTCGATTCTCCATAACGAATTGGTAAGCGAAGTTGGATTTAAGAAATATATCCTGCTCTGTCCTCTTCTATATCCCGCACAGTGGGGAAGATCGAAGTTTCTATACTATCTGGTACGCCCGTTTTTAAGATCAATACCCAGGGGATACGCTGATAATAGTCATGACGATGAATTCTTAAAGTTCATTCAAAATGGTGATGCTTTACAGTGCAGCAGGCTGCCGACAGCGTGGGTAACAGCAATGTTGGATTACTGCAGCAGATTTTTGGCAGCGAAGAACCACGAAGTTCCGCTTCATTTAATTCAAGGTACTGAAGATGGCACAGTGGACTGGCGAAAAAATTTGCCCCTCTTCGAAGCCAGGTTTCCAAACGCCAAAATCTATATGATCAAGGGTGCTCGGCATCATATGGTGAACGAATCAGAAATCTATAGAGAAGAAATCTTCCAAGCCGTTTCGAAGGTTATTTTTGATGAAAAAGAATAGAAACAGAGATTGTTAAAACAGCACGCGGCAACGAATAGTGCCGTTAATCCCGTTTAGTTTCTGTAGGGCAAGATCACTGTACTGCTGATCAATATCGATAACCACATAACCAACCTTATCGTTAGTTTGCAGGTATTGCGAACTGATATTGATTCCAGTGTCTGAAAAAATACTGTTTATTTCAGTCAACACACCGGGAACGTTCTCATGTATATGAAGAAGGCGGTGGTTTCCTGGGTGCGCCGGCAAGGTTACTTCGGGAAAATTTACAGCGGTAGAGCTGGAACCATTGTCACTATACTTTACTAACTTCTCGGCGACTTCCACTCCGATATTCTCCTGAGCTTCCATCGTACTGCCACCTACATGAGGGGTAATAATGCAGTTTTCGAACTCTCTTAGTGGGGACAAGAATTCTTCATCATTTGATTTTGGCTCTTTCGGGAATACATCAATGGCCGCCCCGGCAATACTCTTACTTGCCAAGGCATCAGCCAGTGCATTTATGTCCACTACTGTGCCACGTGAAGCATTGATAAAGACAGCAGACTCTTTCATCCAGGAAAACTCCTGGGCACCGATCATCTCTTTGGTTTCGGGAGTTTCCGGAACGTGCAAGCTGATTACATCACACTCTTCCATTAGCTCTTTTAGCGTATCCACCTGAGTCGCATTACCCAGAGGCAGTTTACTGGCCACATCATAGAGATACACCTTCATACCCATGGATTCTGCAAGCACGCTTAGCTGAGAGCCAATGTTTCCATAGCCGACAATACCCAACTTCTTGCCACGGGTTTCGAAAGAACCGCTGGCAGCCTTTTGCCAGATACCCTTGTGTAACAAGGCATTCTTTTCGGGTATTCGGCGCAGAAGCAATATGGCCTGACCAATTACCAACTCAGCAACACTGCGAGTATTAGAGAAGGGCGCATTGAATACTGGAATTCCACGCCCTAGTGCAGCAGTCAAATCTACCTGGTTGGTGCCGATGCAAAAACAGCCTACCGCTAGCAGCTTATTGGCTGCAGCAAATATATCTTCTGTTAATTGTGTGCGAGAACGTATTCCGATGAAGTGGGCGTTGGAGATTTTTTCCTTTAGTTCATCTTCGCCGAGAGAAGTTTTGATGTACTCGATATTCTCGTAACCAGCCTGCTTCAGTGTATTCAAGGCACTCTGGTGCACCGCTTCCAGGAGTAGAAAACGGATCTTGCTCTTCTCAAATGATGTTTGTTGCGGCGCGTTCATTGGCAGGTCGGTGTAATGAGGCGCGCATGGTAACATACTTCGTTCTTCGTGGAGTGCCCATGGTGTGCGCGAACCCGGAATTTTAATACTTGATCAGGAAAACAGAATGACTAGCAGTACTCCATCCTGGGCGCTGGCCCTGGCAGAAATTGTGGGCGCAGACTGGGTGTTAACGGGTAAGGACGATCTGGAGAATTACGGCAAAGACTGGACCAGGCAGTATCAGGCTGCGCCGAGTGCCATTGCACTGCCCAAAACCGTGGATGAAGTACAGGCTATTGTGAGGTTGGCTAATGAACGCCAGTTCTCAATTGTGCCATCGGGTGGCCGCACTGGACTAAGCGGTGGCGCGGTGGCTCAGAATGGAGAAGTAGTAGTCGCCCTTGATCGAATGAATGAAATTCTCGATTTCGATGCTGCCGATCGTCAGGTACGTTGTGAACCCGGCGTGATTACGGAGCAGTTGCAACAGTTCGCGGAAGATAGGGACTTATTTTACCCGGTAGATTTTGCTTCCTCTGGCTCCAGCCAGCTTGGAGGAAATGTAGCGACCAACGCTGGTGGCATCAAGGTTATTCGATATGGCATGACCCGGCGCTGGATTCAGGGCATGAAAGTGGTCACAGGTAAGGGAGATTTGCTGGACCTGAACCGGGGCCTGACGAAAAATGCCACTGGCTACGATTTGCGTCATCTCTTCATAGGCTCTGAAGGCACTCTGGGCATAATCGTTGAGCTCACTCTGAGTCTGGAGCAAGCACCAAAAGACCCAGCGGTGTTGCTGCTGGGCGTGGAGGAAATGAGCACGACCATGCCAGTACTACAGGCATTCCAGAATAAGCTAAATCTGACTGCATTCGAATTTTTCTCAGATCGAGCACTTGCTCATGTAATGAAGGAGAAAAATCTACAGAAGCCATTCGAATCGGACTGTAGCTTCTACACCTTGATTGAATTTGAACAAGTATCTGAGCGGGACACTGACACAGCAATGGAATTGTTCGAGCACTGTATGGAGCAGGGCTGGATTGTTGACGGAACCATCAGCCAAAGCCTGACCCAGGCGCAGAATTTATGGCGTCTTCGGGAAGATATATCCGAAACCATTGCCCAGTTCACGCCGTATAAGAATGACATCTCTGTAAAAGTTTCTTCTGTCCCCGGGTTTCTCGAGGATGTTGATGCGCTTGTATCCGAAGCCTACCCGGATTTTGAAATAATCTGGTTCGGCCACATCGGGGACGGCAACGTACATTTGAATATTCTGAAACCTGCAGCACTGGCACAGGAAGAGTTTTTCGAAAAATGTGGGACGGTATCGGATTTCGTATTCGACATCGTTCAAAAGTACGGTGGCAGTATTTCAGCAGAACATGGAGTGGGCTTACTCAAAAAGCCGTACCTGCATTATTCAAGAAGTGCTGAAGAAATTGCTTATATGCATGCAATAAAGCAAGCGTTCGATCCAAATAACATTATGAATCCAGGTAAGTTATTGGAGACGTGAACGTCAGCGTCAGAATTTTTCTGACACCTTCCGGACGAAACTGCGGCAATTTGCCACAGTTTCAGCCAGTTCCCCTCAGGCAAGAGCTGCACCGACTTGGAGCGAAGTAAAGAAGCAGTAGATTAACTCTCTATTTTGGCCAGAATTGTCGCTGAAATGTCACATTTTTCGGTAAATAACATTTCCATATATAGAATGATCGGCGTACACTGAGAATGCAGTTGTAATGGCTGCAGGGTTATCTTATGGGTAATCAGTTATTTTTTACTAGCACGAGAGCACTATGTCAGACTTAGTAGAGGGTACCGTTAAGTGGTTTAACGATGAGAAAGGATTCGGATTCATCGAGCAAGAAGGTGGCAAAGACGTGTTTGTACATTTCAGCGCTATCAACGGCTCCGGAAGACGAACACTTGCAGAAGGCCAAAAAGTAACGATGGAAGTTACTCAGGCTGAGAAAGGTCCTCAGGCAGATAACGTCACTCCGCTTTAAGCTCACAGCTTCTTCGCAACTTCTTCCTTCCGGATTGAAATAAACAGAAGGAAAGATTGGAACCATCGTTCCTTGCAGAATGTTGTAGAGACTTCCCTATTTTGATTAGAAGCCTTCCGGTATTTAGTTTCTAATCAAAAGCCGAAACAGGAAGTCTCATGCAGGAACACTAAGGCTTTAGTGTTTCCACTCCATTTTCTGTGCCCAGCATAAGTAGATCGGCACTTCTTTCAGCAAACAGCCCGTTGGTTACCACGCCAACAATCTGATTTATATCTTGCTCTAACTTTCTTGGTTCGAGAATTTCCAGGTTATAGACATCGATGATGTGATTGCCATTATCAGTAACGCAATCTTCCCGATAGACCGGGTCACCTCCCAACTTAACTAACTGACGAGCAACATGGCTTCGTGCCATGGGAATTACTTCAACGGGCAACGGGAACTTACCCAGGACTTTTACTAACTTCGAGCCGTCAGCTATGCAAAGGAATTCTTTCGATGCAGCGGCAATAATTTTTTCTCGTGTGAGAGCCGCGCCGCCGCCTTTAATTAGTTGTAGATGATCATTGGACTCATCAGCTCCATCTACATAAATCTCCAGAACGCCGCTGCTATTGAGATCGAATACGGGGATACCATGTTCTTTTAATCGTCGGGTTGATTCTTCAGAGCTGGCAACGGCACCGTTGATGCGATGTGCAATTTTTCCAAGTTCGTCGATGAAGCAATTTGCAGTTGAACCTGTGCCAACACCGATAATGGTGTCATCTTCCAACTTACTTTCTACATAATCAAATGCAGCTTTGGCTACGGCTTGTTTTAATTCGTCTTGAGTCATGTGTTATTTCCGCACGATTATATTTGATTGCGCGTTGCAAGCAGTTGGCCCATTCGGACGGGAGTGTCTGCTTCTAATTCTGGCAGAAGGTTAACAGCTCCTTCCTGGAATAGCACAATCGCTGTGGATCCCAGTTTGAATCTTCCCATCTCTGCGCCTGTTTCTAAATGAATATTCTTGTCTGAGTAGTTCTTTGCCTGTAGCTCTTTGTTTTTCTGTGGGCAAACATGACCTTCCCAGACAGTCTCTATCCCTGCCACTATCATAGCCCCAACAAGCACCACCGCCATGGCGCCTATCTCAGTCTCAAAAACTGCAATCAGTCGTTCATTACGGGCAAACAAGTCAGGAACCGAATCAGCTGTTACCCGGTTTACAGAGAACAGATCACCGGGTACGTAGACCGTTCTAATCAATTTGCCTGCCAGAGGCATGTGAACTCGGTGGTAGTCTCTGGGTGAGAGATACACTGTGGCAAAGCTTCCTGCTCTGAATTTGTCGGCTGTTTCCTTACCTGCCAACAATTGACTGACTGTATAGTGACGCCCCTTAGCTTGCAGAATTCGATCTTCTTCAATAGGTCCAATTTCGCTGATGGCGCCGTCAGCAGGGCACAGAACAGCATTTACTTCAGACGCAATCGGTCGGGCACCCTCTTTAAGCTCCCGAGTGAAGAAAGCATTGAAATTCTCGAACTCTTCAGGCGATTCAATCTTCGACTCTTGTAAATTCACTTTGTAACGCCTAACAAAAATCTTTATCAGAAAATTCTTTAAGAATTTGCCCTCGGCAAGCTTACCTGTAATTCTGGAAAGCAGGTGATGAGGAAGGAGGTATTGCAGAAATATAAAAAGACGGGACATGTGCTAATTTGGGATTTACCTAGTCTTTGACAATCGGTGTGTCGGGCAAGTTACCCCATTCCGACCACGAACCATCGTAAGCTCGGATATTCAGTCCCAGGGCTTTGCCAACCAGGTAAGTCAATCCTGAGCGATGATGGGTTTGGCAGTGAGTAGTAATTTTCTTGTCTTTTGTCAGGCCTAGAGAATTCAGTTCTGCCTGGATAGTGGAAAGTGGTTTGAGCCGCAGGTCCTGCTCTCTATCCATCAGATCCAGCCAATTCAGATTCACCGCATTTGGTATGTGGCCATTACGTAGAGCAGTAATCTTGGTTCCCGCGTACTCTTCAGGTGCTCTGGCATCCCAGACAATGGCATCCGGGGCAGAAATTTGATCTACGACCTCGTCTTTTGACGCTATCTGGCTTCGGTCAATATGTGCTTCAAATTTTGATGGAGAGACTTGCTGAAGTTCGTTACTTAGTTCTCGCCCTGATTTGACCCAGGCCACCAATCCCCCGTTGAGATAGGATGAATGGCGATGACCAATGACATCCAGTGTCCAGATCAATCTGCCAGCCCAGCCGCCTCCCTCATCGTCATAAGCAATGACATGAGTATCCGCTGTCATCCCAATTCGTGAGAATAATTCACTGAGCTGATTTTCGTCGGGGATTTTTCCAGTCGCTGGTTTTATCCCACATACCAGCTCGGCGGGAGTAATCAATTGTGAGCCTGGTATATGGTGTGTAGCAAACACCTCTTTGCTACACACAGCCACTAATAAAACGTTATTCTCAGCCTGAATTGATTCCAGGTCTTCCAGTTCAAGTAAAAGGGGGATTTTTGCATCACTCATGGTTGTAGTGTATCACCCACTGATGCTTTGCAGAATTTGTCGATAACTTGCCATTCGTTCCGCGGGAATTGTTCCGTTCTGCAAGGCAATCGCTACAGCGCAACCAGGCTCGGACCCGTGATTGCAATCTCGGAACTTGCAATCTACTGATGCCGCCGCAATTTCAGGAAAACCGGCCTCAATATCTGTAACGCTTACATGACCCAGCTCGAATTCTCTGATTCCAGGTGAATCTATAAGGTCACAATTTGCTAGATGGAAGAGTCGAGCGGTTGTTGTTGTATGGGTCCCTTTGTACTTACCCTGAGACAGAGCTCCGGTTTCCGCCAGTTCTCCCGAGTTTTGCATGATCAGCTCACTATTTGCCAGGCGATTGATGAGTGAAGACTTTCCAACACCAGATTGGCCAACCAATACCGTTGTTTTTGAACTCAGAAGTTGTTCGAGCTCATCAATGCCTCGGCCAGTCTTGGCAGATACTTTATAAACCGGGTACTCCAGTTTTTCGTAAATGGAAAGTAAGGACTGTACAGAGTCTGAGTTCTGGCTAGATATTAAGTCTTCTTTGTTAAGGACTATTGCCGCTTCCAGGCCAAGAGCATTAATTGCCACTAGATAGCGATCCACGAGATTTCCAAAGGCTTCAGGGAGAGTTGCGATTACTACAAGTACGATATCAAGATTGGCAGCAACAGGTTTTATCTTTCCACCGAATCCAGGTCGTGCAAACACGTTACTGCGTTCGGCACTGGCAACAATGACCCCAGTGTCCTCGTTTTCATACTCCCAAACCACGTAATCTCCTGTGACTAATTCAGGCAAATTGGCTCGTTGAAAGCAACGCACAATCTTGTTCTCGTCCTCGGCATTGAAGGATTCAACATCAAGTTGCTGTCCATAGTGACTGATGACGCGGCCATTACAATTGTCATTGGAAGTAGAGCTCGCAGCATTGTCATTGGAGACTTGCTTCTCTTGCATAGCCGAGATACGAGACTGCTGTTGCTTGCTTAATTTCCGCTTGCTCACTTGATGCCCATAGAGATCGATTCGCGAATAAACTGCTATTAATAATCACAAAGGTGTGATCTGACGGGAGGAATTATTGCATATTCGGCGATTGCAGGCTTTGCTACAATTATTGCTCCCGACAAAAAGAGCTCGCTTCAAAGGATTCTTCACATGGACAAAGAATTAAATCTTATCTGGATAGATCTGGAGATGACTGGGCTCATTCCTGAAACTGATCGCATCATAGAAATCGCTACCCTGATCACTGACTCACAACTAAACCTGCTGGCTGAAGGCCCGGTATTGGCAGTTAAGCAGCCCACGGAATTGCTCGACGGTATGGATGAATGGAATCAAAAACACCATGGTGCATCTGGCTTAATCGACAGGGTAAAAAACGATAGCGTCACCGAGTCTGAAGCCGAGAAGGCGACGATTGAATTTCTCCAGCAATACTGCGAGAAAAATGCTTCACCCATGTGTGGTAATAGCATTTGTCAGGATCGCCGCTTTCTGGCCAATTACATGCCTGAACTGGAAGCTTTCTTTCATTATCGAAATCTGGATGTGAGCTCGGTAAAGGAGCTGGCTAGACGTTGGAAGCCAGATATTCTGTCCGGGCTGAGAAAGCAGGGAACCCATCAGGCACTCGAAGATATCAAGGATTCAGTGGAGGAGTTACGGTACTACCGAGAACATTTTATCCGTGAATGAGGTCACAGGAAGGTAGGGGTTTAAGCGCTATGTTGTGCCAGCGCCCAATCGATGTGCTCAATCACCATCTCACTTGCTCCAACCTTTCTTGCATGTAAAGCGCTGACTACTTCTTCACTTGTATCGGCGTTCCCCAGAGCTACGGCGATGTTTCGTAGCCAGCATTCATATCCGATGCGGCGAATGGGCGATCCAGCAGTGTTATTTAAGAATTCATCTTCGCTCCAACGGAACAGACTAACCAGCTGTGCATCATCAAGATTATGTCTCGGCGAATAATCCGGTTCTTCACTTAAGTTAGTGAATTTGTTCCACGGGCATACCAATTGGCAGTCGTCACAACCAAATATTCGATTCCCCATGGCTTTTCTGAACTCTACAGGAATCGCTGTTCGTAACTCAATCGTCAAGTAGGAAATGCATCTAGTGGCATCCATTTTTTGTGGGCTAATGAAAGCCTGGGTTGGACAAACATCGAGACATGCCCGGCAGCTGCCGCAGTGATCGCTAACAGAATCATCAGTAGGTAAAGGAATATCGGTGAATAGTTCTCCAAGAAAAAACCAGGAACCGGCACGCTTGTTGATGAGCATGGTATTTTTTCCAATCCAGCCTAAGCCAGATTTTTCTGCCATGGCTCTTTCCAATACAGGCGCACTATCCACAAATGCACGATAACCAAATTCACCCGCGGTTTCTTCGATTCGACTGGCTAGTTGCTGCAGCCTCTTACGCATTAGCTTGTGATAATCACGGCCCCTTGCATAGCGGGCAATGTAAGCTTTGTTGGATTCCTCCAGAGGAGTTAATGAGTTCTCTGCTTGCTTGGCATAGTCCATTCTTACGCTGATAATCCTCAGCGTTCCCGGAAGCAGTTTTTCTGGATAAAAACGTAGCTCTTTATTCTCTGCCATGTAGGACATGGCTCCGTGATACTTGTTTTCGATCCATTGCTTGTAGGTATCGTGATAGTCAGAAAGATCAACATCACCAATAGCTGTTTGCTGAAACCCAAGCTCAGTACCCCAGCTTTTTATGTTTTGCGCTAGCAGATTCAGATCTACGTTATTCATGGATTGCTACAATTGGTTAAGTAACTCGGCTGCCTGTTCCAGAGTACTATCATCTTTGCAGAAGCAGAACCGGATGATTCGGGTTTCCGGTGCCTCTCTATAGAATGGTGAAAGTGGAATTGCAGCAACACCTCTTTTCTGTGTGAGCTCTGTGACAAATTCCATGTCATTTTTGTCGCTGATATCACTGTAATCCGCTAATTGGAAATAGGTCCCCTGGGACGGCAAGAATGTAAAGCGTGAGTCGGCGATTAGCTCACAGAATTTGTTGCGCTTTTTCTGATAGAAGCCAGATAGATCAGTTGCATGCTCAGGACATTCCGCCATGAAGTCCGCTATGGCGTATTGCAGGAAGCTGGTAGTAGTAAATGTTACGAACTGATGGACTTTGCGAAACTCATCCATCAGTTTTGAGTTTGCAACACAGTAGGCCAGCTTCCAACCAGTTGCATGGTAGGTTTTCCCGAAAGAAAATACGGCATAGCTCCTGTCTTTCAATTCCGGATGACTGAGAACACTGCAGTGTTTTTCTCCGTCGAAAACCATATGTTCATAGACCTCATCACTTAGAACAAAAATATCCTTGTCAGCGATGAGGGCAGCCAGTTGATCGAGGTCATTCTTTCCGAGCACACTTCCACAAGGATTATGTGGGGAATTGATAATAATCAGGCGAGTCTTGTCATTGATTGCATCACAGAGCCTTTGCCAGTCAATGCTGTAGTCAGGTAAACGAAGAGGCAACCTTCTGGACACTCCACCAGCCATCTGAACCGCAGGTTCGTAGGAATCATAGGCAGGGTCGAACATGATGACTTCATCATCAGGGTGGACGACAGCCTGAACGGCATCGAACAGAGCTTCTGTCGCACCTGAAGTAACGGTGACCTCTGTTTCGGGATCGGCCGTATAGCCATAGAGTAGATTGATCTTGTTTGCTATTTCCTGACGTAATTGAGGGATACCCGACATCGGCGGATATTGGTTCTTGCGATCATTGAGGTAGTGGTTTACCAGCTCTTTCAGGCGATCAGGGCAATCGAAATCAGGAAATCCCTGGGATAGATTGATGGCATTGTGATCCTGAGCCATTTTCGACATTACTGTAAAAATGGTCGTGCCAACATTTGGTAATTTACTTTGCAATTTGAATCCCCTATGGTGGGTCTTATGTAAACCGTTTGCTCATTGGCTCGGCCACTTCAGGTTTACCCAAGCCTCAGTTCCCGTGAATCCAATCATTCTAACCGAATCGAACGCTGAAAGATCATGGCTGTGATTCTTGCCATGTGACAGAAACTGAATTTGAGAAGCTTTATTTATGTCCGTAACTGACGAAACGCTAGACACCATCCATACTGCTACCACAGAAGGTAGATTGCCGACTAATTCCCTGCCATTGCTCAACCTGAATGCAGGTAGGGCAGCTATGTTGGAATATTTTGAGAACACCTGGGGGCTGACCGAACAGCTTTTTTCCGCCTTAGCCAGTGATGAGGCGTTTTATGCTCGCCCATATCATAAGACTCGCCATCCATTGATCTTCTATTATGCACATCCTGTTTGTTTTTATGTGAACAAACTACTGGTAAGTGGCCTTATTGATCAGCCTGTCAATCAGGAGTTTGAACTCCTGTTTGAAACCGGTGTAGACGAGATGAACTGGGATGATCTGCACGAAGGTGAAGGCGATATCTGGCCGGAACTGGACGCGGTAAGAACTTATCGCCAGCAAGTATATGAGCTGGTGAAAGGTATCATCTGTGACCATCCAGATCTCGATGGACCAATCACCATGTCTTCTCCAGGTTGGTCATTGGCTATGGGTTTTGAGCACGAGCGAATTCACCTGGAAACTTCGTCCGTCCTGATTCGGGAACTTCCTTTGGAGTACGTGAAAGAGCCTGCAACATGGCCATCCTGGTTGAGTGAACCGCAACCCCAGAATTTCAGTCCTGTTAAAGACAAGGACTACCCCAAAAATGAGTTGATTGAAATTGATGCTGGTAGCATTGAGATCGGTAAGCCTGACAACTGGCCCAGCTTTGGTTGGGATAATGAATATGGGAGCGAGGAGCGTGGATACAGCGCGTTTCGAGCCAGCAAGTTTCTTATCAGTAATGGTGAGTTCTATGAATTTGTGAAGTCTGGTGGTTATGAGCAAAGGAAATACTGGTCGGAGTCGGGCTGGGGTTGGCGTCAGTTTCGCAACATCAAATGGCCAACATTCTGGGTTCAGGATGGCCCGGCAGGTTCCCATCGTTACAAGCTGAGAACCACTTTTACCGAAATTCCAATGCAATGGTCCTGGCCGGCAGTGGTGAACTATTACGAGGCGAAAGCTTACTGTGCCTGGCTGACCGAGCAAGATTCTTCGAAACAGCCCTATCGATTACTGCAGGAAGCTGAGCATCTGGCCTTGCGAGATGCGATAAGTCTCGATTCAGTAATTACAGATACTGATTTCTCGCGGGTACATGAGATTGATCAGGTGATGAATAATCAGGAACTCTCCAGTTCCAATCACAACCTTCGCTACGGTGGCGAAAGTGCTGTCGATGCTCTACCGGCGAATAGCCAGGGATTCCATGATAGCTTTGGTAACGTGTGGCAATGGTGTGAAGACCCATTTCACCCCCTACCGGAATTTAAGATTCACCCCTATTACACAGATTTCAGTACGCCATGCTTCGATGGTGAACACCAGATGATTCTTGGTGGTTCTTTTATAAGTACTGGAGATGAAGCGAGTATCTGGTCGCGTTTCCACTTTCGACCTCACTTCTTTCAGCACGCCGGATTCCGGGTGGTTCAGGACAACAGTGTCGATGCCAAGAAAGGTGATAAGTACGATACTGACCGCACGGTAAACCAATACTTACTTTTTCACTTTGGTGAACAGTCCCAGCAACAAGACGACGAGATTGCTTCCTCAATGGAGTTTCCACAGGTAGCGAACCTGATTACTCGTACCGTGGTATTAGCCAACGCCTACGCGGAAGAGAAAGGGCGAGTTCTTGATCTTGGCTGTGCTGTGGGTAGAGCAAGCTTCGAACTTGCTCGCGGCTTTGAACGGGTTATCGGACTGGATTATAGCGATGCATTTATTAATGCAGCAGAGACTCTGAGACAACAGAAAAATTTGGTGTACAGACGTTGGGAAACAGGAAGACTGTTTACCGATCTCAATGCCACTATTGATTCGGATATTGACTGTGATCGCATCGACTTCGTGCAGGGAGATGCAGCCGGTCTGAATGCAGTTCCGATTTTGCAGGGAGCAGAGAGCTTCGATGCAATTTTGTTGAGCAATTTGTTATGTCGATTGTCTAATCCACAGCAATGTCTTGAACAGTTCGTACAATCGGACCAATACCTGAAACCAGGAGGAATATTGGTTATCGCGTCGCCGAATACCTGGATGGATCAATACACGGTATCGGACAAGTTCCTCGATGGAGCTAGCGGTGAAGGCTCATTCAATGAGAGAACACTGGCGGCCATTGCCAGTCACCTTCCAGGTTTCGAGCTATTACACAACGAAGATTTGCCATTCATGATTCGGGAACACAGACGAAAGTACGAATACATAATCAGCCAGGTTTCAATATGGAAGAAACCAACGAACTAGAAATACAGAAAGGATACGAGACAAATAAAAAGGGCCACTATATAGTGGCCCTTTTTATTTCATAATGCTGAACTACTCTGCGGCTGATAGCCAGCGATTGAGTTCAATAACATCCTGTGGAGTGAGAATACCGGCAACCTGCTTTAACACCAGCGTATCCAGTACATAGTCGAAGCGGGCATCGGCATATTGACGCAGCGCGCGATAAAGATTCTGGCGGGCCAATAGTACTTCGACAATGTTTCGTGTGCCTACTTCCGCGCCAAGCTCTGTTGCATCCATTGCACTTTGCGCCGATGTGATTGATTGCTGACGTTGAGCGATCACCAAAACATCAGTGTTAACCCGACGATAGGCATTGCGAATATTTTGCGTTAACTGGCGTTTGGTAAGCTCTAATGATTCCTCGGCCGCGATGACATTGTATTCAGCCTGGCGGCGGCGTGACGTTACTGCACCTCCCTGAAAAATAGGAATGGTTAAGGTGAGACCAAGTGACGTTCGGTCAAAGGCACCGCCACCGATTGAAATACCCTGGCTGACAATCGGGGCCGTTACGCTATGGTCAAACACGCCGCTGAAGTCAACGGTGGGGAGATGGTCTGATTTTCGAGCTCTTAAGGTTTGTCGTGACGCATCAAGCGTAAACTCTGCGGATGCTATCGCAAGGCTGTTGTCTTCGGCCTGATCTTCCCAATCGACGAGGCTGCCATCAACCTCAAGAATGGGAAAATCTTCCCGGAGTTCATCGATATCGGTGTGGGGTTGTCCCGTAATGGCCTCCAGTGCTTCGAAGCGAGACTGTAGAAAATCCTGTTGCAGGATCGTGGTGTTGCGAGCCAGGTCGTAAGCAGCCTGACTGTCAAAGACGTCAGTGATGGCAACCAACCCCACTTCTTCTCGTTGACGGGTCTGCTCCAGCGAGCGCAACGCCGCTTCTTCCTCCTGAATATTGGTTTCCAGCAGCTCCTGTGCTCTTAACACATCGAAGTAGGCGGTAGCGACACGCATGATGAGATCTTGCTCTTGCGCTGCCAGGTTTACCGCTGCGGCGCGATCATTTGCCCGCGCACTTTTGAAGTTGTACCAGTTTGCCAGGTTAAACACGCTTTGAGTCAAACTCATTCCCCAACCGTGGTTGTTTAGGCCATTGGCATAGCTGTGTGCTTCTTGCACCAGGACAGAACCGGTCTCTCCTGTTACGGGGTCAGTTACCTCCCGGAATACATCGCTGGCGGGTCCACCCGTTACACGAGCAGTGTTTCCTCTCACCCCGAATGTAGGGAGCAAGGCGGAACGGCTTTGCACCATATTCTCCCGATTGGCGCGATAACTGGCTTCAGCCTGTTTCAGGACAGGATCATTGTCCAGGGCTAGTTGCAAAATAGACAAGAGATCCTGGCTGTGAGCAGGGCTGATAAGCAGGCAGCTTGCCAATATGATTCCCAAAAACTTCTTAAAACTTCCCATAATTCATGACCTTGCTGTCAGAGAGTCGCATAAACTCTTCGATTCTAGAGTAAAACGGAGGATACATAGATGGAGAAAAGGAATAACCTGTAATTCTACACAGTGTAACCAAAAGTGACAATTTACCAACCGACCAACGGTTGTTGATTGTAGTTTAATGACTTAGACGATGCGAAAACCCGTGCAGTTACAGGCTTGTGGACCGACTTTCGTACAATCTTGCCTGGCGTTGGGGCATAATGACGAAGCGTGGTCTGGCCACTGATTTATTGCTTTCAGCTGATCAGAATTGCCCGTCTTCTCCCAGAGCCATAAGGCTCCGCTGCCAGTCTTGGCACAGCAAATACTAGTATAGGTAAGCCCAATGAATGCAAAACCCGAACATCTATCCGACAAAATAAGCAAACTCGATACCAGTGCAGAGCAACACTATCCAAGCTCCCGCAAGGTCTATGTTGAGGGTAGCAGGCCAGATTTGCGGGTACCTATGCGAGAAATTTCTCTGACCGCTACAGTCACTGAGCAAGGACTTGAGGAAAATCCTCCGCTGCGAGTCTACGATTCCTCGGGTATTTACGCAGATGCTGATGCGCAGATCGATTTGCGAAAAGGCCTTCCTCTATTGAGAGAGCCATGGATCGAAGAACGCGGTGATACTGAGAAACTGGAAGAGGCGAGCTCGGTGTTTGGCCGTGCCCGACAGCAGGACGCCACAACTTCTCATCTTCGATTTGAGCATGTGAGAGCGCCTCGCCGTGCCAAAGCTGGCAAAAACGTGACCCAGCTTCACTATGCGCGGCAGGGAATAATCACACCGGAGATGGAATTCATTGCGATCCGGGAGAATCTGGCTCGTGCTCAACTAAGCAGAGAATCCCAGCCATTCGAGCAACATCCAGGTATGGATTTTAATGCAGCAATTCCCAGCGAGATTACTCCTGAATTTGTCCGCGATGAAGTAGCACGAGGTCGCGCGATCATCCCGGCTAACATCAACCACCCGGAAATCGAACCTATGATTATCGGCCGGAATTTCCTGGTAAAGGTGAATGCCAATATAGGTAACTCTGCTGTGACTTCATCAATAGAAGAAGAAGTTGAGAAACTTACCTGGGCAGCTCTGTGGGGTGGCGACACCGTAATGGATTTATCCACGGGTAAGAATATCCATGAAACCAGAGAATGGATAATTCGAAATTCCATGGTGCCGATCGGAACAGTGCCGATTTATCAGGCTCTGGAGAAAGTAGATGGTGTGGCGGAAGACCTGAACTGGGAAATCTTTCGTGACACTCTTATCGAACAGGCCGAACAGGGTGTGGATTACTTCACCATCCATGCCGGAGTTTTGCTGCGCTATGTGCCTCTTACAGCAAAACGTGTGACAGGAATTGTGTCTCGCGGTGGTTCAATCATGGCGAAGTGGTGTCTTGCCCACCACCAGGAGAGTTTTCTCTACACTCACTTTGAAGACATATGCGAAATTATGAAAGCCTACGACGTATCGTTTTCATTGGGAGATGGCCTGCGACCAGGCTCTATTGCCGATGCTAACGATGCGGCTCAGTTTGGAGAATTAGAAACCCTGGGTGAACTCACCAAGATTGCCTGGCAGCACGATGTACAAACCATGATTGAAGGTCCCGGGCATGTGCCAATGCATATGATCAAAGAAAACATGGAGAAGCAGTTGGAAGTGTGCGACGAGGCACCTTTTTACACCTTAGGCCCCTTGACTACTGATATCGCACCAGGGTATGACCATATTACTTCTGGTATAGGCGCGGCTATGATTGGATGGTACGGCTGTGCCATGCTCTGTTACGTTACGCCCAAGGAACATCTGGGCTTGCCGAATAAACAGGATGTGAAAGAAGGCTTAATGGCGTATAAGATTGCTGCTCATGCAGCTGATCTTGCGAAGGGCCATCCAGCTGCTCAGCTGAGAGACAATGCGCTGTCAAAAGCACGATTTGAATTTCGTTGGGAAGACCAGTTCAATCTCGGGCTGGACCCCACAACCGCACGTGCGTTCCATGACGAAACTCTGCCCAAGCAGTCGGGAAAAGTTGCCCATTTCTGTTCCATGTGTGGTCCAAAGTTCTGTTCGATGAAAATTTCTCAGGAAGTGAGAGATTATGCTGCCGCTAATACTTCCGGTGATGTGGATCAGGCACGTCAGACCGGCATGGAAGAGATGGCGGAGCAATATAACGAATCAGGTCGCAAGCTATATCACGAGATATAAGTATTCCACTAATGCCAGGTTAGCAATGACCTGCTTCCAGGTAGGCAGCCAGAGTCTGTAAACAGGACACTGCCAACTGCCTTGATCGTTCTGGCGACCAACCGTACTTCTCATCAGGTGTGGCGGTAGTATCTTTGAACGGCATTTCCAAAGTCATTGCCAGACAGCCATATTTTGCAGCTGTCTGCGCAGTGCTCATTGTAAGATTTGCCTGCCCCGGTTGCTTGGCTGGGTAACCTTCCTTTGTCTGAAAGTCTGCATTAAGGTCCGCTAGAGTATTGCGATAGAAATCCAGTTTATGTTGATCTGTCTCGTTCCAGTCCCTTAGACCTTCTGTACCGGCGATGAAACAATAGGGAAGCGATTCATCGCCATGAACGTCAAGCATGAAATCGACGCCGGTTTCATTCATGGCTGCTTTGACCAGGAATACTTCCGGCGAATATTCCATGCTGGGCTCAGCCCATTCGCGATTTAGATTTCTACCAGCAGCGTTAGTTCGTAAGTGTCCCCGACTGCTGCCATCAGGGTTCATGTTCGGCACAAGGTGAATATCACATTGCTCAAGCAAGGCTTTGGTAAGTTCACTATCGCTATCCAGCAACTGGTTAACGCATCCTTCCATCCACCACTCGGCCATGGTTTCACCGGGGTGCTGACGAGCGATGATCCAGCACTGTTTTCTGTTAGCTGAATCCTCCTCCTTCGCGGTGCTAAATTTCAGCTTGTCCAAGTCCTGTCCATCAAGTGTTCTCCCTAACAGCTGTAGGGAGCAGTGATTGGCCGATTGGGATCTGGCGACAAGTTTTTGGTGACGTGCAGCCGGGTAAGGCGCAAAGTAAGCGAAATAGACGGCGTCATGTTCGGGAGTAAATGAAAATTCCAATACGCCGTTGTTTAGCTCGGTTTCGTGCCTCAGCCAGTCTTCGCCGTTGTACGAATAGCATACCCTATAGTTCCGAAAGCCATCGGGGTAGGCTGCGCCAGCAGCATTGAGTATTTTCAGCTGGCAGTTCTGGCCAGCGGCACCTGTTAATCGAAAGTAGAACCATTGATAAAAATCCGAGCTTTTATCGAGTCTGATTTCGAGTCGAATATCATCGGGGCTATTGAGCGATATGACCTCGATGTTGCCACCGTCGAAATTCTGAGTAATTTCCATGTGTAGTTCTCCACAGCGGGGTCGCCTTTGCCCGCCTGATTCAGCATGTGTCGCGATGTGCTTTAAAAACGCATTCTGGTATTATTGCCGGCCCCTCGGGCAGGGGCTGATTTTTGGAGTTCAGTCGAAAATCCAATTTCCAGGCTTCTCGTTGAGAATCTCCATAAAACAGGCAAATAAGTATCATCAATCATTCAGTTTATAGGTAAACCCATGTCAGCCGTAACTGACAATCTTAATATAGCTTCAAATGAACCGCTGATCACTCCAGAACAGCTCAAGCAATCATTACCCTTGAAAGGTCAGGCTCAAGAAACTGT
Organism: uncultured Pseudohongiella sp.; assembly: GCA_965227685.1. Taxonomy (GTDB): domain Bacteria; phylum Pseudomonadota; class Gammaproteobacteria; order Pseudomonadales; family Pseudohongiellaceae; genus UBA9145. The sequence goes on from CBDDGA010000002.1 coordinate 3,351,208, forward strand.
AAAGAAAGCCAGAGAAACTATCTTCTCTATTCTTGACCGTAAGGACCCAAGGTTATTCGTTGTAGTTGGGCCATGCTCCATCCACGATGTGGACGCAGCACTGGATTATGCTGCCCGGTTAAAGGAGTTGGCAGCGAAAGTGGAAGACACGCTCTATGTCGTCATGCGTGTCTATTTTGAGAAGCCACGAACCTCAATTGGCTGGAAGGGTTTAATAAACGATCCCCATATGGATGATTCCTTCAAGATAGAAGAAGGTCTTCGAATCGGCAGAAAGTTACTACTGGATATTGCAGAACTGGGTCTGCCAGCCTCTACCGAGGCTCTTGATCCAATTTCTCCGCAATATATGCAGGACCTCATTGCCTGGTCTGCCATTGGAGCGCGAACCACCGAATCACAAACTCACCGCGAGATGTCTTCAGGGCTTTCTTCACCAGTTGGGTTCAAGAATGGCACTGATGGTGGATTGATGGTGGCAATCAATGCTATGCAATCGGTTTCCAGCCCTCATCGTTTTCTTGGAATCAGCAGTGAAGGTCAGGTGTCAGTCGTCACAACCAAGGGTAACCCCTACGCTCACGTTGTGCTTAGAGGTGGTAGTAATGGGCCTAACTATGACACAGTTCATGTTGCGCAATGTGAGTCAGCACTCGAGAAGGGTGGCGTGAGTCAAAACATTATGATCGATTGCAGCCATGCAAACTCCAGCAAAGATCCGGACGTTCAGCCGCTGGTATTAAAGGATGTGTCACACCAGATACTGGAAGGAAATAAATCTATTATTGGCATCATGCTGGAAAGCCATATCAACCATGGAAACCAATCAATTCCGGAAGATCTCTCCCAGTTAAAGTATGGTGTGTCGGTTACCGATGCCTGCATGGATTGGGGAACCACGGAGACGGCCATTATTGAAATGGCGGATAAGCTGCGGGATGTTCTGCCTAATCGATGAGTAATTGGCCCGGCTAATCCGGCTAAAATGAAGAGCCCGGTTGGGAAAGGAATTCCAACTCTTCTTTGGTAGATTCGCGACCTAGTATGGCATTACGATGGGGATAGCGACCGAAGCGATCGATAATCTCTTTGTGCTTGACCTCATAGTTGTAGTTGTCTTCCAGACCATCCTGATCAAAAAGAAACAGCGCTATCTCGTGGATCTCTGCTGATTCGCTGTGCATGAACGGCATGTATAGAAAACACTTCTGGCTGCTATTCAATTCGGCGTCGAGCTTTCGGCGTACCGCTTCCTGAGCCAGGACGAGAGCCAGTGTGTCCGACGCAAAAGCTCCGGGGGTGTCGCGGTACATGTTGCGGGAAAACTGGTCGAGTATAATAATTTCTGCCAGGGCATCCAGTGGGTGTTCTCGCCAGGTGTAGAGCAGACCCTGATTGGCACTTTTATGCAGCTCACCAAACCGATCTCTGATGAGCTGATCAAATTCGAGATCTTTCTTGAATCTCTGTTTTGGTTCGATTTCCTCAAACCAGAAACTTATGACATCGCGGGCGGACACCTGTCGTCTCATTTTCGAATGACTTACTAAATCAATATCGTCATTCTGTCAGGGTTCTTTGATGGGCAATCGACGCGCAAAAGAAAGGGCTCCGCAGAGCCCTTGGTGCCGTACGCCCTGTGGGTCAGGCAGTACTGGCATAGGCGATTGAAAGTGGCTCCTTTTCCCGACGCCCCAGAGAAATCCATTTCTGGACGAATGGGTTGTCTAACAGAGTCTGTAAATAAATATTTGCCTCTTTGCTGATTTCTGCTCCGTAAGCGTCGAAACAGACTGCGATAGGCGCATATAAACAATCAGCGATTGAGAATCGTCCGAACATGTAATTTCCATTCTCACCGTAGCGCCGACGGGTACAACTCCAGATCGCATCAATACGCGCAATTTCATCGGCCAGTAATTCTGATGGCAATAGGCGATAAGATGCTTTGCAATTCATTGGCCAGTCTTTCTTCAAATGCGGAAATTCTGAGTGAATCTCAGCAGATACCGATCGCGCTGAAGACTTACGCTTGGCACTGGCAGGCCAACCAGCGCCGCCCAGAAACTCTTCATTGATGTATTCGCAGATTGACAGGGAATCCCAGACGGTTACTTCATTGTGAAGAAGTACTGGTACTTTAAGCGACGGTGAGTAAGGCCCAAGTTTCTCCGCGGTGTTGTCCTGATAAAGAGCAATTTGAATTTCTTCGAACTCGATATCGAACATCTTCAGCAGCAACCATGGGCACATAGACCAGGAAGAGTAATTTTTGTTGCCAATTACAAGTCTTACATTTTTCATTGCAGACCTCCGCCTCCGCTGAATAGAAATCACTGACCCTGAGTTAGCATTTGCTTGCTGGTGTCGATCAAGCGGACGATTACTCGTCTATCGAAGAAATCAGTTTCAAAACTCTGGCTGGTATGAAGTGGTTTGGTTTCACCATAAGCAACTGTTGTAATTTCTGAGTTATCAATACCTAGCTCGCTAACAAATTTCTTAACTGAAGATGTGCGCTCGCGGGACAATGCAAGATTTCTGGACGCGTCACCATTGCGATCAGCATAACCTGTAATTTCCAGTGCACTGGTAGGCAATTGCTTCGCAAGACTAACCAGACTTTCCAGTTGTTCCTCATAGTGGCTTTCGATGACGCTTGAACCAGAACGAAAGTGAACAGAGATAGCAGTATTGTCAAAAAGAGTATTGTCATCAGCGGTGTTTAAATATGCCGGCAATATCACTGGCGTGTTTTTCAAGCGATTCAATTCTTCCAGTGCCAGCTGTCTTTCTCTGGTTAATGAATCCGTTTGTTGTCTAAGATCCTGGGTCTCATTTTGCAATGCCACCCAATCCTCTTGCATATCGGCGTATTCTTTTCGTGTTACCCAGCCATCTCCAAGAAAAGCTCCAATTGCAGCACCAACGATCGCACCTGGAGGACCTCCGGCTGCTGCGCCAATAGCAGCACCACTTAAAAAGCCTGTTGATTCTTCCTTACTGACCTGTGAGTCGCCGTAAGCGGCCGGCTGAACGTCAGCAACAGCGCTTGCTGAAAATGCTAGGACCGAGGCGACGATGCTGAGTTGTTTAATCATGATGTAAATTCCTTGGATTTTTATGCAGAAAGCTGTGGGAACAGAATCCCTATGTTTCGAGTCTAATTAAACAGGCAAGTCTGCAGACTTGCCTGTTACCGTGATTGTTATTAAACACGAGCTTTCTTGCCGCTGGCGGTAAGCATTGGGGCCATGCGCTGATTAAATATGGCAGAATCATGGCAATAGATTGGAGAAGAGAACCAAATCTCTGTTTCCCCCGACAAATAAGGTATAGTGGAGCTAACTCACTGATACCGAATGAAAAGTCTAAAATTGCAGGCCTCTGGAATTGAGCGCAATTGGTGGGAATAACCAGAGGCAGGAACTACCGGAAAAGTATTTAGAATGAGCAGACGAATTGCGATAGTTGAAGATGAAGCAGCGATCCGCGAGAACTATGCCGACGTGCTTCGTAAACAAGGATACGAAGTTCAGACTTATGCCAATCGGCAAGATGCCATGTCAGCCTTTGATATTCGCTTACCAAACCTGGCGATAATTGACATTGGTTTGGAAAACGAAATCGATGGAGGTTTTACACTCTGTCAGTCTCTACGTTCATTATCGGATACACTTCCCATAATTTTTCTTACAGCGCGAGACAATGATTTTGATACAGTTAGTGGTTTACGAATGGGAGCTGATGATTACCTCACCAAGGACATAAGCCTTCCACACTTAACTGCTCGCATAGCTGCTTTGTTTCGTCGCCTTGATGTAATCGATCAACCACCGTCACCGGAAAACTTATTGCAGCGGGGTAAGCTATCTCTGGATATCGGGCGGCTGACAGTGCAGTGGGATAATCAAGCAGTGCCATTGACTGTCACTGAGTTCTGGATGGTACATGCGCTGGCTAAATATCCCGGTCATGTAAAAAGTCGCCAGGTACTCATGCAGGAATCTAAGATATTCGTGGATGGCAGCACAATCACCTCACACATCAAACGCATTCGCAAGAAATTCATGCAGGTCGATGGCGAATTTGATTGCATTGAAACAGTTTACGGTATGGGTTACCGCTGGAACGTGGAAGCTCCGGTAGCTAGCTAGAAAAGACGTTCATCGTCACTAAAAAGCGAAATAACATTAAGCAGCTTCATCATGAGCTTCACACTGAAAAACCCATTTGGTATTCGTTCAAAACTGGTTTTCCTTTCCAGTTTTCTGCTGGTTATTCCCTGGCTTGGTTATCAATACATCCTCGAGATGGAAGATTATCTGCGCCGTGGCCAGGAACAAACTGTCCTGGGCACGGCTCAGGCATTGGCAACCGCTCTGAACGAGCGGCCTGAATTATTCAACGAAGGCAGTTATGGCCCTGCGGCACGTGGCGGTGATCTGTATGTTTATCCTATTTTCTCACCAATCTCACTGGTAGATGGCACTCTAAATGATTGGGGCGAGTACCAACAATATGAGGTTGGCTATGACTCAAGCTATTCTCTGCGAACCGCTCTAAACCCGACACCAGGAGCGAGAGATACAGAGTCGCTAAGCTTTGACAGCATGCTCGGCGAGTATGATGGCTACTTATACGCATACTTCAAGGTTGACGATGATCAGGTTGTGTATCGCGACCCCGACGCACTAACAGTGCATAGAAGTGATTTCCTGCAAGTTACGATGCTCGCCAAGGAAGGGAACGATGTAAATCGATATGTAATCGCCCCTTATAAAGCCGAACCTATATATCCTTTCAGGGTACGACCCGATTACACCGAGCCCACATACGAAGAGCGTATCCGTGGGCAATGGTATGACACTAACTCTGGTTACGCGGTTGAGTTAAGAATCCCCATGGAGATGTTGGGCGAGCGACTGGGTTTTGCAATTTTTGATGTAGACGATCCCTATGAACGGGACGTTAACACGGCTATAGCTACTTACCGGGTTGACGATGCGGAACTGTTAGGCTCATTGACTTTGCCGACGCCGGAGATCGATCGTATTGTTGCTGGCATGGGGCACAATAATAGCCGAATACAAGTTGTGGATCGCACAGGTCGGGTACTGTTAACAGTCGGTGATATTCAATCCGCTACTGGTTTACCTCTGACACCCAGCCCTTTTCAGGAACCCGTAAATAAATATTGGTTATACGTGCAGGAAAGAATTCTCAACCCTTTGTATTACAGAATTCTCACTAAACCCAGCAACGACTTTATCGATGAACTCTACTCCGAAGTAAGTCGGGAAGGTGCTCATATTTCGGCCGCGTTGCAAGGGTCACCTATGACGCAATTCCGCACCCTGGCTGATACAGAAACTCGTCTTCTGGAAGCTGCACACCCAATTGTTGCTAACAGCGAGGTAATGGGTGCCGTGGTAGTCGATCAAAATATGAATGGACTACGCACATTCCGAAATGAAGCACTGGAGCAATTGTTCAACACTTTATTAGCGGTAATGTTGATAGTCGTGCTTGGCTTATTCTTTTTTGCGTCGCGAATCTCGTCCCGCATCAGGGTCTTAAGAAATCAGGCGGAAGGAATCATCGACGATAGTGGCAGAATTCAAAACACTATCGAAGCATCCAGAAATTCCGACGAAATAGGAGATCTTTCTCGCAGTTTCTCCAATATTGTTGAGCGTTTGACGCAATATACAAATTATTTGGAGAACATGTCGTCGCGTTTGTCCCATGAACTGCGTACGCCAGTGACCGTTGTGCGCTCCTCAATTGAAAATCTGGGTTTAAGTGAAAAAAGTCCAGAGACAGCTGTGTATATAGAACGTGCTGAAGAAGGTATCAAGCGCCTAAATCTGATCCTGACTAACATGAGTGAGGCAACTCGGCTTGAACAAATGCTGCAGACTTCGGAAAAAGAAAAAATAGATCTTGCAGAAGTACTCAGTGGATGTGTGGAAGGCTACAAGCTGGCTTATCCAGAGTCGCGCTTTGAACTCGATACCCCCAACTATTCAGTGCATATAAATGGTGTGCCCGAGTATATAGCGCAATTGTTGGACAAGCTGATTGCTAACGCCGTTGAATTTTCTTATCCCGACCAACCCATCACAATCTATTGCAGAGCGCTAAGGGATCACGCTGTGATCAAGGTTTCCAACGCCGGACCATTCCTGCCGCAAGAAATGAAAGACCGACTCTTTGATTCCATGATTTCGGTACGACCCCAGGAGAAACAGAAGCAGCCTCATCTCGGCATGGGCCTTCATATTGCGAGGCTGATTACTGATTTCCATGGCGGACACATCAGGGCGGAAAACCGACAGGACAAAGAAGGTGTAATCGTGACAGTAGTGGTTCCGCTCTTTTACAAGTAAGACAGATCAATCCTTCCCCATCTACTCAGTACACTTCAATCCTTCAATTTGTCGCCACCGGTATAGAAAGCTGGCGCGTTGTCGCGCACCACAGGGGATTCTGTAGACCAGGCATGGCACGTATCCAGCACCGGAGGTCGCCGCTTGTTCTTCTGTTCTTCAACTGGTTTTGATCTGCGCTGTGCCTTGACCGGCCAAATGGTTTGCATGGCAACAGTGGCCATGGGAAACAATAACTCAGTCAGGTGTGTGCAGCCCTCAGTCCCGCCGACCTTGGTGCGTATAGCTTTGCGCCAGCCGGGGCCCATCGTGATACCAATCAGATTCTTGTAGTTCGGAGTGATATCAGGGCACATCTCAAACGGGCTGTTGTCTGTTGCAGCCTCTACGTCCTTAACTTCAAAGTTATCGTCTATCGTGAGCCTAAGCAGCATCTCGTGCAGCGGTACACCGACAGGAACTGTTCCTCGCCACTTATTAGAAAACTCATAAGTTTTAGTGTCGGTCATATGGGCTTCGATATCCCATAGACCATCTTCACGTTCGTAACCTCGATATTCAATGGCACGAGTGTGCAATTGTTTTCTCGGGGATGCGTCAGGCAAGGGCATATTCAAGTGTCCTGTTGATTTTAATAGAGAATATTGTTGCCGGGTATGTTACAGGTCCATGTCCGTAACATTGCAACGGAGCGAAATTATAGTCGCTTCAAGAACTTCTTGCACGGCAGCAGGTAATTCCAGCAATGTGAAAAATTCGGCGATGCTCTATGCATGTCAATAAGGCATAATGGCCTTATCAGAATTATAGGAGTACAAACATGTCCACAGCTACCGCCAGACACATATTGGTAGAAACCGAAGAACTATGCCTGCAGCTTAAGGATCGAATAGAAGCAGGTGAAGATTTTGCTGATATTGCGAAAGAGCACTCCAACTGTCCATCTAAGGCGCAGGGCGGGGATCTGGGTCAGTTTGGGCCTGGCATGATGGTAAAGGAATTTGACGAGGTAGTATTCAGCGCTGACATTAATACACTACAAGGTCCGGTGAAGACTCAGTTTGGTTATCATTTATTAGAAGTGACCAGCCGCAGCTAATCTGCGCTAGAAGTTTGCACTGCAGCGCAGCATCAAAGAGCGACTAACTACTATGCATATTCTGTTTCTTTGCACTGGTAACTCCTGTCGCTCTCAGATGGCGGAAGGGTGGGCAAAACATCTGGCATCTACCATGTCACCCAAAATGGAATTGCAAGTTAGCTCAGCCGGGCTGGAAGCACATGGTTTGAATCCAAACGCTGTATCTACAATGGCAGCGTTTGATATCGACATCACTTCCCAAACGTCAGACATATTGAATGACGCAATGCTAACTGCTGCCGATCTGGTAGTGAGTGTTTGCTCTCATGCTGATTTAAATTGTCCACTTCTTCCTCCTGGCACAAAAAAACGTCATCTTCCATTTGAAGACCCTGCACAGGCGACTGGTACTGATGAAGAAGTGAACCAGGTGTTTCGCTCAGTTTGCCAGGAAATTCGAGATGGAGTTGCTGAGTTACTACACGAACTGGCCAGTGGCTCTACCCAGGATGCTATTAATAGCTAGTTGTTTGGATCATGTCTGATACCAAGTCCAAATTTACCTCTGCTGATGTTCGAATCGAATCACGGAAGATCGGGTTCAAGTCTTTTCTCCAGGTCGACCGACTGCAGCTTCAACATAAGCTTCATGAGGGGGGCTGGAGTGAGACCATGCAGCGCGAGCTGTTGGTGAAAACACCGGCAGTTGGAGTATTGCTGGTGGATACAGTTCGCGATGAACTCATTATGGTTCGGCAGTTTCGTATTGGGATGTACGATGAAAGTCTGACCGAAGACAGCTCACCTCCCTGGCCCCTGGAACTCGTCGCTGGTTTAGTGGATAAAGATGAATCACTTGAAGATGTGGCCCGGCGTGAAGTCCGGGAGGAAACCGGGTTAGAGGCTGACGAATTAATACCCATTTGTGACTACTACAACAGTCCGGGAGCCAGTAGTGAAAAGGTCACCCTATTCTGTGCCGGTGTGGACGCGTCTGATGCAGGCGGTATCCACGGTCTGCGCCATGAACATGAAGATATCGAAGTTGTTGTCATGCCGATAGAGGAGGCTCTAACGAGCGTCCATTCCGGAACTTTCAATAACGCCATGACCCTAATTGCGTTGCAATGGCTGGCTCTCAATAGGGAACGAATGAAAGATCACCGGTTGCAAGCTAATCCCACATAGTCAGGGAGTATTGTCAATAGAAATACTTTGTTACCCAGGCTCGCAAAACCCCGCCAAATCGTTACAATTACCTTAAGTTTTAAGGACCTAGCTCATTAGGGAGACCAGCTTATTGGTCCTAAACAGCAACAATTTTTCCGATCAGCCGACTATAATTGGAAATCGGCCCAAATAAAGATGAATGTGATGCCCAACTGACGGCGCATCGGACAGGTGAGATGGCAAAAAGCAGTTACAGTATAGATTTGATCAAGCAGATGGCAGTTTGTGATGCCAATTACATACGCTTGCTCAAACTACTACCTCAACTGGAGGCCTATCTGGACCGTTCATTTGAAACTCACCCCAGCCTGACCTCGGATGCTCAAGAGTCGATTCGGCCAGAATGCCCAGCTGATGAACCAGAGAAACTACTGGAAGGCGTTAGCAGAAAATTCTACATAGCTGATCTGGATGGCGTAGAAGAAAAAGTTTCCGTGTCGATTACGATTCTGGAAGCATTCAAATACACAACTACCCTGGAAATAATTCAAAAGCCCGTATTTGAGAAATGGATGACCAATCCATCCATGTTGGTTCGGGTGTACCACGACGCTAGTACTGCTGAAGTAGTTTCATATCAAGGCCACAGAAATTTGGAACCTAGATATTCCCAACCAAACCCCAAGATGTACCATGCTGATGAGAAGATGCAGGTAAATCAATTTCTGGGTGAGTGGCTTAGCCACTGTTTAAAGGTTGGCAGGAGCATAAAAGCGCCGGAACTAATATTTAATACTTAGAACAATAGCGCGATAGCGATGGCTTCGCATAAGACCAACAGCCCAATTCAACTGATTCAGATTACCGACACTCATTTGTATGGGGATGCGGACGGTACGCTATTGAAAATGAATACGCACGATAGCTTTGCCCATGTGCTCGACGTTGTCAGAAAGCATGAAGATGCTATAGATCTTATCCTGGCTACTGGTGATATTGCACAAGATGCATCTGTTAGTGCGTATAAACACTTCCTGAAAAACATTGAAGAATTTGAAGCACCGTTTCGCTGGATACCTGGTAACCACGACAGCGCGAGTGTAATGGCTGAAGTTGCAGGCGATAGTGGTGCCGGTGGGAAAGAAGTATCCATAAATAACTGGAAAATAATCATGCTGGACACCAGCATTGATGGACAGGTACATGGAAGACTGGCGCCCAAAGAACTTGAATTCCTGCAAAGCAGCCTTGCAGAAACTGAAAAGGAAGAATCAATCGAGTATTGTTTGATATGTCTGCACCATAACCCTATCAAAGGAAACTCGGGCTGGATGAAGGACATTGGTCTTCATAACAAAGATAAATTTTGGGAACTCGCGAAACAATCCGATAAGTTGAAGTGTGTTGTCTATGGCCATGTTCATCAGGAACTGGATTTCATGCACGAAGGTATTCGCTGTCTTTGCTCACCTTCCACCTGCATTCAATTCAAACCCAATGTGGTTAATTTTGCTCTGGATCAGGTCAACCCAGGTTATCGTACATTGCAGCTCCACGAAGATGGCAGCATAGAGACAGAAGTTCTCAGAGTCGAGGGAGCCATTTTTGAAGTAGATTACAGCAGTGGCGGATACTGAACTTCATATCTTATACCTGCACGGCTTTTTAAGTTCTCCTCAATCAACCAAAGCACAGCAGACAGTAGCATATTGTGAGCAACGCGGTATGGCAGATGCTATAACCGTACCATTAATGCTGGATGGGCCAGCCCCAACAATAAGCCAGCTCGAAGCTATCATTGCCGAATCTCCTGTTGAGAAACTGGGAGTGATTGGTAGTTCATTAGGAGGATATTATGCGACCTATCTTGCCGAGAAATTCAACCTACCCGCAGTACTAATAAATCCAGCTGTTCAGCCTTTTGAACTTTGGGAAGAACACCTGGGTGAGCACAGGAATTATTATGTCGATCATGTTCATCTCGTTACTCGTGAGCATATCGATGAGTTGCGGGCGTTGCATTGTTCTCCTCTCAGTCGAGCAGAGAATTTTATGGTTTTATTGCAGACTGGAGACGAGGTATTAGATTACCGGCTGGCGGTTGAAACTTTTGCCGACTCCCGGCTTGAAATTCAGCAGGGCGGCGACCATAGCTTTCAGAACTTTGAGGCTGAACTGCCCGTAATCTTTGACTTTCTTCTATCAAGAATTGACTGATTTGCGCGATAAATATATATCCACCCTTAGCTAAACTGCACGTACTTTTCACGCTGAAAATTCGATGACCAATACCTATAACGCCGATGCAATTGAAGTATTGACCGGCCTCGACCCTGTCCGTAAGCGGCCAGGGATGTATACCGACACTGCTCGCCCTAATCACCTCGTTCAGGAAGTCATAGACAATAGTGTTGACGAGGCACTAGCTGGCCATGCTCGAACGCTTACCCTGACTCTGAATAAAGATGGTTCTGTGGAAGTCACTGACGATGGTCGTGGTATGCCAGTGGATAAGCATAAAGGAGAGAAAGTGAGCGGTGTCGAGCTGATCCTGACTCGGCTTCATGCTGGCGGAAAATTTTCCAACAAGAACTATCAGTACTCAGGCGGCCTACACGGGGTCGGCGTGTCGGTAGTAAATGCGTTGTCAAAGACATTAGAAGTCAATGTAAAGCGCGGCGGTAAAGTCTATGCCATGAAGTTTAAAGGGGGCAATAAGGCTTCTGAATTAAAAGTGGTGGGCAAGGTAGGTCAGCGAAATACCGGCACTACAGTTACCTTCCTTCCTGATGAGAAATACTTCGATTCCGTCAAAATTTCTATTCCTAAATTAAAGCATGTACTCCGGGCCAAGGCGGTATTGTGTTCTGGATTGAAAGTCGTGTTCATCGACAACACGGTAACGAAGGCTAAAGCCCAGAGTGAGGAATGGTGCTATGAAGACGGGCTTGTCGATTATCTTACCCAGGCCACCTCTGAATACGAGACTCTGCCTGAAGAACCTTTCACTGGTTCAGTTCAGGGCAATGACGAAGCAGTGGATTGGGCTATCCAGTGGCTACCGGAAGGAGGTGAGATCACCGGAGAATCCTACGTTAATTTGATTCCCACTCCCCAGGGCGGTACCCATGTTAGTGGATTGCGTACAGGATTGCTGGATGCGTTACGGGAGTTTTGTGAATTTCGAAATTTGTTACCACGAGGCTTAAAGCTCACAGCAGAAGATGTGTGGGAACGCTGTAGCTATGTACTCTCATCCAAATTGATTGATCCTCAGTTTTCGGGTCAAACAAAAGAGAGACTTTCCTCACGCCAATGTGCCGTATTTGTAGCAGGCGTTGTCAAAGATTCCTTCAGCCTGTGGCTCAATCAACACACAGCTGAAGCGGAAGCAATTGCAGAGTTGTGTATCAGTAACGCCCAATCCAGGCTGAAAGCCAGCAAGAAGGTGGCGCGCAAGAAAGTTACCAGTGGCCCGGCCTTGCCTGGCAAACTTGCAGACTGTTCGACAGAAGATGTCATGGCGGGAGAACTATTCCTGGTAGAGGGTGATTCTGCTGGCGGGTCCGCCAAGCAGGCCAGGGATCGCGAGTTCCAGGCCATCATGCCGCTTCGGGGAAAGATTCTGAATACCTGGGAAGTGGACTCCGGGGAGATACTTGCCTCGCAGGCGGTACATGATATTGCTATCGCGCTGGGAGTCGATCCTGGTTCGAATAATATTGGCGGATTGCGCTACGGAAAGATCTGCATTCTTGCGGATGCCGACTCTGATGGCTTACATATCGCTACTTTGCTTTGTGCGCTGTTTGTAAAACACTTCAGGCCAGTAGTAGAAGCCGGACATGTGTATGTTGCGATGCCGCCACTTTTTCGAATCGATGTGGGCAAAGAGGTTTTTTACGCACTTGATGAGGCGGAAAAAGAAGGGGTACTGGATCGTATTGCAGCTGAAAAGAAAGCAGGGAAGATCAATGTGCAGCGCTTCAAGGGACTGGGAGAAATGAACCCCATGCAACTGCGGGAAACCACAATGGCTAAAGATACACGCCGATTGGTGCAGTTAACCCTTGAAGAGAAACCAGGCAAGAAAAAGCAGGGCACGGACGCGGTAATGGATATGCTGTTGGCCAAAAACAGATCGGCGGATCGCAAAGCGTGGTTGGAAGAAAGCGGTAACCTGGCTGATCTTGCAGACTAGACCTAACGAGAGTGCGTAGATATCGCAATCTACGCCGAACGAGAACACTATGGAACAAGAAATCACTATTTCCGATGACGGAGTGGAACAGATCGCCCTGCGCAACTATACCCAGCAGGCCTATCTTAATTACTCGATGTATGTCATCAATGATCGGGCATTGCCAAGCATAGGTGACGGCCTGAAGCCGGTACAGCGCCGAATTGTCTATGCGATGTCCGAACTTGGATTAAAAGCTTCCGCCAAGTTCAAGAAATCTGCACGAACAATTGGTGATGTCATTGGTAAGTTCCACCCTCATGGTGATTCTGCCTGCTATGAAGCCATGGTTCTCATGGCGCAGCCATTTACTTATCGCTATCCCTTGGTCGACGGACAAGGTAACTGGGGCTCCCAAGATGATCCGAAATCGTTTGCTGCGATGCGTTATACCGAATCCAGGTTACGTAACTACGCCGACGTGCTGCTTGGCGAGTTGGGACAGGGCACGGTCGATTGGCGTCCAAACTTTGATGGCACTCTGGAAGAGCCTGAAATCCTTCCTGCCAGGCTTCCAAATGTATTACTGAACGGTGGTAGCGGCATTGCTGTGGGGATGGCAACTGACATTCCGCCACACAACCTGAATGAAGTTGCAAAGGCTTGCATACATTTGCTCGATAAGCCTAAAGCAACGATTAAGGACATCTGCAAGATTATTAAAGGCCCTGATTTCCCCACAGAGGCGGAAATCATCACACCTAAAGACGAAATACTTGAGCTATATAAAACCGGACGCGGCTCGCTTAAAGCTCGTGCCACTTATATCAAAGACAGTGGAGAAATTGTAATCACGGCATTACCTTATCAGGTATCAGGCGCCAAAGTACTTGAGCAAATTGCCACGCAAATGCAGAAGAAGAAACTCCCTATGGTGGTGGATTTGCGTGATGAGTCAGATCACGAGAACCCAACGCGAATAGTCGTAGTGCCACGTTCAAATCGGGTTGATGCCGACAGTGTCATGTCACACCTTTTCTCCACTACTGATCTGGAGAAAAACTATCGTGTTAACTTCAACATGATAGGTATAAACAAGCGCCCTCAGGTTAAAGATATTGTTTCTCTACTGAAAGAGTGGATTCAGTTCAGAACCGTAACTGTAAGACGCAGGCTGCAACATCGACTGGATAAGATTCTTGATCGATTACATATACTGGATGGATTGCTTGTCGCTTTTCTTAACATCGATGAAGTAATTAAGATAATTCGTACGGCAGACAAACCGAAACCAGCACTGGTAAAGAAATTCAAAATCAGTGAACGTCAGGCCGAAGCAATTCTGGAACTCAGATTGCGTCAGTTAGCCAAGTTGGAAGAGATTAAGATCAAGGCTGAACAGAAGGAGCTGAATGCCGAGCGCAAGACACTCGAACAATTGCTTAAGTCAGCCGCGCGATTGAAGACATTTATCAAAAATGAAATTAAGGCGGATGCAGAAAAATTCGGTGATGATCGTCGCTCGCCAATCGTCGCAAGAGATGAAGCCAAGGCCTTCAGTGAAACTGAATTACTCTCCACGGAGCCGGTAACCATCGTACTATCAGAACGAGGCTGGATGCGCGCTGCCAAGGGTCACGATGTTGATCCGCGTTCCCTGCAGTACAAATCCGGTGATGGCTTTAAGTTGGCAGCAAGGGGTAAGAGTAATCAACTGGCCATTTTCATGGATTCCACCGGACGCGCCTATTCCCTGCCAGCCCATACTCTGCCTTCAGCTCGCGGCCAGGGTGAACCAGTATCAGGAAAAGTAAATCCGCCATCAGGTGCTACTTTCGAAGGAGTGTTAATTGGCGAAGATGATAAAGACGTCTTGTTAGCCAGTGATGCCGGTTATGGATTCGTTGCCAAAATTGGTGACCTGGTCAGTAAGAATAAATCTGGTAAAGCCATTCTGCGTTTACCTAAAGGTGCCAAAACACTACCTGCAGCAATGGTTGAAAACTACGACGCCCAGTATATCGTCTCCATCACTAATGAAGGGCGCATTCTGATGTTTCCCTTAAATAAGCTACCAAGACTGGCAAAAGGTAAGGGCAACAAGATAATTGGCATTCCTTCGGCCCGAGTCGCGGAAAGAATTGAGTTCGTTGTGGCAATAGCCGTCCTCAATGACGACGATACATTAGTTGTACATTCAGGTAAGCGCAAACCACTCAATCTTAAAGCGGCTGATTTAGAGCACTATGCTGGTGAACGAGGGCGACGAGGGCTCAAATTACCGCGGGGCTTTCAGAAAGTTGATCGCGTTGAAGTTGAGAGTGATTAAAGAACACTTGGGGTGATCTCCACACTCAATGTATCGCCATCATCGGTGGCTGACCGGATTGCAGCGGACTGACCATCAGCGGTACGCAGCACCGGCTTTCCTACTCTTTGATATTCACCTTGTTCCAGTTTCATGAGAACGATATCCAACTGAATATCACCACTGCTGTGTATGCTAGGAGTAATCAGAATTTTATAGTCGCCAGCAAGTTCGATGGAAGCCTGCTCTCCTTCTTCCCGTGTAATGTCGGCACGAGTCTGGTGAGTGTTATCTACTGTGGCATCAATTTCCAACTGAACCTGATCTGCCACAACAGCACGTCCCAACGCGAATAATATCAGTACTGCGATTGCCGATAGGGAGACGTAAATCTTATTCAGCAAGCGATTATTAGATTGCAATGCGCTTACCTGTGCCTCTTCCATCACTATCAATTCGGATACATTTAGTTCCAAAGCTGCAGCGACAGCTTGCGCCGATTCAAATGAAGCCGCTTCACCCTGTTCTATCCGTTGAATAGTCCTACGACCCAATCCAGCAACTTCAGCCAGATGTTCCTGACTCCAGGCACGACTCTTCCGTTGACTGCGTATTTTCTCTGCGTTGATTCGAAGATCCATAATGTCCTTCCAGCTTCTTACAATTTACAATGATTAGATTTGACTAATAGTCTAACTATTTAACAAAGAAGTGGCAGCGCCATTCTCGCGCCAGGGATGAGAATTAGTATTTGCCGTGTTAGTTCAGAAGATCAATAGTACGGGATTATTGAGAAGATTCTCTCAATTAGAATTGAGCTGTGTTCAGAGCCGATATTTGCTGCCCCTTGATCGCCGGGGGATATGACTTTCAGAATCAAATTATTTCCGACAACCTGGTAACAGATCAGGTCTGCATCTGTAATTTTCTAGTCACTCTATGTAAGGGGGCTGAGGTGGCTCAGTTAATAACCAGGCTTTCTGTTGCGCCTGGATTTCAGGCTAGGTCCGTGTTCTCACCCTAACTGGACGATCATATTTGTCCTTTACTACTGTCCCAATTGCGTAACCCCGATGAAAACTCAAACCCAGTCTACTGGCAACATAGGGGGATAAGGTGGTATCACCGGGATGGTAAACCTTCAAATAACCGGTGTAGTCAGCAAGGTAAAAAGGAAGGTTTAGCTGATCTGAGGCTTTAGTATCGGTATCAGAAAAATATCGATAGCGGGAATTAACACCACCATGGGTATGCCACAATGCCACGACCATTCCCCAGGTTTCTCTGTCTATCCGGATGCTCACTCTATCACTGGATTTTCTTCCTGCACTCGCTGTAAATGAATAACCCTCAGTATGTTTGATAATGACTCCTATGTATTCCAGGTCCTCTCTGATTGAAAGCGGGTTGTAAAGATTGACCGCTGCTTGAACCGCTTCCAGTTCGGTCGCAAATGAGTAGCCAGTATTTGTGTTATCAGCGAGCGCGCCCTGGGGTAATACCAGGGCCGCAGCATATGACAACAGTTGGTAAAACTTCATCTTCGATACCCGGATTAGTCTAATAGACGAAATTTTAGATATTCCTCAGGGGACCAAAAGCGAAATATATGCGTTGTTTGCATGAGTTATAGTCATTATTAATTCTGCTCAGGAAAGGGTATGGTTAATCTCATGAATAAATCCCTACCATCACTCAGTGCTATTCGCTTTTTTGAAGCAGCAGCGAGAAATTTGAGTTTCACCAAAGCAGCTGAAGAAATGTTTGTCACTCAAGGTGCTGTAAGCAAGCAAATAAAAATGCTCGAAGAACAATTAGGGTGCCAACTGTTCTCACGCAAAGGTCCAATTCTGGAGTTGACACAAGATGGTCAGGAATTGCTTGCTACCGTATCCACCGCTCTTGAGACAATCCAGGAAGGTGTGAGTCGGATCAGGCGGAAAAGCGATACAACTTTGACTCTTAGTGTACTGCCCAGTTTTGCAAGCATCTGGCTGATGCCGAAAATCATGGAATTTGAAGATCAGCACCCTCATATCTCCGTGCGCCAAACAACTTCATTCAGTGTCGTTGACTTTTCAATCAGCACTGATATTGATGCGGCAATTAGATTGGGTAGAGGTGATTGGGACGGTCTGTATACGAGGCAGCTCACAAGGGACTATATGTTTCCGGTATGTGATCCGGCAACTGCCTTAAAGATCACGAAAATTGGTGATCTTGAAAACCATACTATGCTCATTGATCCCCATGCCCGTATTCATACAAAAGGGTCAAAAGAGGCAAGAGAATTGGGAGAATGGAAGACCTGGTTCGAATCGGCTGGTGCGGATATGCATATCAGGGATTCCCGGATTATTGATGAAACCAGTACTCTGATTCGAGCGGCAGTGCTGGGGAAAGGAATAGCTTTGGTAAGGGAGGAATTGGTAGCGGACTATCTGGCGACAGGAGTGCTGGTGAGGTTGTTTGATGTAGACTACCACTCAAACCTTCACTACTATTTTGTCTGCCCCATGGAAAGAAAAGGTGAGGAAAAAATAAGTCTTTTCAGGCACTGGTTGGATAGGGTGAGTAATTAACATAAATCGAGAACCTCTATTGTTGCAACTTGAATTCCTCACAAATTTTCATCAAAGGCGCGATTTTTGAAAATAATAAAACATTCCCTGCTTACAACTACCAGGACAACCAGAAATAATTGAATGGAATCCAGTACAGGCCGGTCAAGTCACTAGTATGTTTTCAGCTATGCATTAGAAAGTAAGGCATTGATAGTAAACCTTCCCTGGTACGATTATCCTGGTCAGGAAACGGAGCTGGATCGATTTTGGCTGCTGTTAAGACGGGAGCTTCAACTCATTGTCGACATGGAACTTCCTGTCGCCCTGGATCGGGATACAGATTTTCAGGATCAGTGGATAAATCCGCAACTCCTGTTGAGTCAGTGTTGTGGTCCCGATCTCTATGAAGCACAGAACAGAGAGCTGGTTGCCATCGGAAGACCAGTGTTTGGCAAGCTTGGTTGTTCAGAGGGAAACTATTTTAGTTATATAGTTGCCTCTAAAAAATTACCGCGCTCGCCTGTTGTTGGCGTGAATGCACTTACTTCCAATTCTGGTTGTACCGCATTATTGGCCTGGTTGGATCGGCAGGAAATTACCCCGGCTGCTATAGTGCTGACTGATTCACATGAAGCTAGTTTACAGGCCATTCGTGATCAGGTTGTTGACGTCGCTGCGATTGATGCCAATAGCTGGTCGCTCCTCGATCATGCTGAAGTTACTATCATTGATTACAGCGAGGAAATGCCGGCACCACCTTTTGTCCAAAGTAGATTTAGCCCAATACCGCCAATAGACATGTTTGCTGGAATCAGTGGGACACTGAATAAAATGCCGGTTGTCGGAATGACTGGAATGACTCCCGTGAGCAAAGAAATCTATAAGGACTTATCACTCCACAGGTCTGAACTTGTTGGGAAATTTCTCGATGACAAGAGAAAAGCAGGCTGGTCTGGGCAACTGGCTTCAATAAGCGGGCCAACAATGCCTATTCCGAATAGAGGGTGATTAACTGAATCGCCTGTCTCTCCAACAGCAGTTTATAGTCAGACATGGGCTCTCTGCCTAGATATGTCTTAATCAATTCATCATCTCCAATCTCGGCGAATTCATCCGCTTCCACCCGGGAATGGGCACCAGCGTGTTGATAACTACTATCACTAATCAACAAAGCGTTATCCGGGCATTCCTTGCAAATGGCGCGTGCTTCATCCAGGGTTTTGCCGGTGAGATTCTTGCTGCTGCCGGTGACCGGTGAATACAGACTGCTCACCTGCTGCCCGCTGTGAATGGCCAACTTGTATTTCGCCCGTACCGGTTCGTCACCGACATCGTTTATATCGCCAACAATGTGTAAAAAAAGCTGGGCTGCACAGACTCCATAGAATGCCTGATCTTCAGCTAATGGTGCATCGGCGAAATTCACAATGATTTCTCCTTCAGCACAATAATTCACATTGCCGTTGTAGAGCTGGCTGACTTTTTCAGCGAAGAAATAGTACTTGTTTAATAGCATGACGAAGCTTTGTTCTTGCAATGTTGACGCAAGGTACTGGTAATTCGCCATTGAAATAATCAGAAGGCTGACATCCTGCTGCCCCGGGATGAATTTTAGGTCCTGGGGATCGGTCTCTGGCTGACGACTGCCGAAGTTGTCGAGAAATGCATTCTGCGCCAAAAACTCGGCAGTTGCATTGTACTGCCGAATAGCATGGCTCAATTCATTGTTCGTATCCAGTTCAGGGCAGGTTTCTATTTCACCTTTGCGAATATTACTAAGCGCAAAGGACAATAAATTTGCGGGGAAGCTCACCAGATACTGGAAGTAGGTGGATATCATGAAGATGGCAACCACCAGCAACAGGACCGTAGCACCCACAATTAGCAGCAGATTATTCAGTGTTCCAACTTCTATATAGTCCAGATTGAGTTCCAGGCGCACAGCACCTATGACTGAATCAGGTAATCGAATTGCTGCCTGGTAATCCGCCGGAAAAGAACTGAGAGGCACCGGGATGGGAAGTAAAGGAGCGAGAGTGCTTTCTCTGCCCTCAGCTGTTGCTATAACGGCATTATCCACGCTCAAAACCGTTATCTGTGTAATCGGCGCCTCTCGCGCCAGACTCGTTAACACTACATTCATGCTAATCAGGTCATTTGCCAGAACCAGCTCAGTTAGCTGAGTTGCCATTTGCTGAGCCAGGGCCTGGCCGAATTCGTCCGCCTGTTGCCGCAACAGGTTACGTGTGTTGTAGCTGGAGATTAGCCAGAACACGCACATGGTGAGTATAAGAAGTAAACAAACAGCAAGAATGAACTTCCGGGAAAGCTTTTTGATAGCTGTGGCAGGCTTTGTTTCCGTTACCTGCTCGTCTTCTAGTGCTGCCAAGGCTCGTGCTCTATGGGGCTAACTATTCAGGGTGCAAGAATAGCAGGAGCTACTCGCTTACCCAATGGCTTTATGGAATGGAGGCTTGTTATGTGAGTTAGTGCAAGCTTAAATTTTGTTCAGTGACGAAGTTGAAATTCAGTGCACTATCTGGCGCCTGGAAACAATATCCCTGTACATAGTTCACTTTGGATTTCCACAATACAGGCAGATCAGTCATTTGCTCAACACTTGAAGCAATTACTCGCATCCCGTGAGCATTCAATTCATCGATCATACCAGCGAGTTGCTTGCGCTTATGTGACTCGCTACTTACGTTTTCCACCAATGCAGGGGCCAGTTTTACCATGTCAGCAGCCAGTAGAGATAAATAGCGATTAGAGCTGTTGGTACTTCCAAAGTGGCTAATGCAAAGGCGAAGATCCAGAGCCTTAAGCCCGTCGCTAAAATGTTGCAGATGATGCTGGGCTATCAACACATCAATCTCACTGATTTGCACTACCAGTTGCTGGGGTGCAATTGCAGCCTGCCGCAAGCGCGTCTTTAACCAGGGCAGGAATTCCGGGCTGACGAGTGAGTTCAATGTGACGTTGACAAAGAACTGAAGATTGCCATCACCACGAAGCCGCAAATAGCGAAGGGCTTTAGCGATAATCCAACGATCCATAACTTCGCCAAGGGCATTCTGCACCGCTATTTCAAACAATAGATCAGTAGGAACAGCTAAATCGATGCCCGGAAGCTCTACTCGTACCTCATAGCGTTGCTGCTTATCACCTTGCATAGAGACGATGGGCTGGAAATTCATCTTTAAGCTATTGTTCCGCAGCGCCTGTTTGATCTGGACCAGGGTGCTTTCTGGATTGGCCAGGCTGGCCTGACTGCAGGATAGCCTTCTTGAGTGTGCCAGACTGATACTATGACGGGCGCGGGCGAATAGAACTTCAGCGGAAGGAATTTGTTTATCGATCTGCGACAGGCCTACACCGCATTTCAGTTCCAATTGCGGAGGAATGGCATCAGAAACGGCGGACTGCAGCGCGGTTTTTACCCGGTCGGTGATCTGTCGGGCATTGACGCTACATTCATTGCTTAATAGAGCGGCAAATTCATAGTGCTCGCAGCGGCAGAGCGTGACTGAAGCAGGTAGCGCCTTGCTCAGCTCCCTCGCAATATCGCTCAACAACAAGCTGGCTTCGGATTTACCCACCCAGGTGCGAATCTCATAGAAGTTTTCCAACTGCAGGAGTGCCAGAGTCGCAGTTACAGTTTCGTGGCGGCACTGCTTGAGCAACGAGCCCAGTTGCTCCTTGAATCTTTTTTCTGTTGGCAATCCCGTTAGTGGGTCCTGATCCACCGATAGTGTTCCGCTACCTCGACCTGCCTCAGATTCGATTGCCTCGTCGATTAGCTCAAATATACCGATATCGCTTTCCGCCATAACGTCCATGTTCCTGGAAGAAAATTGAGAGTAAATATTATCTGTTTGCCCTTCAGCAAATCGCGCCTGGCAAACTTTATAGTCCCCGGCGGAGAATCAGAGTATGCGCGACTTGTGATTTGCGCCCGGCTCTTCCCTGACCAGGCGGGGGACCAGATACCCCGGCAAGAGGTCTTCCAATTCAGCAATTAGCCTGCAGCCTTCTTCATCAGACACCAGGAAATGGGAGGTACCCGCAACCCGATCTGGTAAGTGCAGGTAATAGGGTAGTACATGGCTGGAAAAAAGCGCTCGATTGAGTTCGATTAAGGCATTGGGATTATCGTTAATATTCCTTAAAAGTACGGTTTGATTAAGCATCGTGTGGCCATCTGTCGCTAACGTGCTTAAAACTCGTGTGACCTCAGAATCCAGTTCCCGGCTGTGATTGCTGTGAATCACAATCACCGTCCGTAGTCGCTCACGCTGCAATAGCCTACGCAAACTTGGCGTGACTCGCTGGGGTATCACAATAGGTAGCCGGGTATGAATTCGAATGCTGCTGACGTGGGGTATGGCTTCCAATTCGTCCAACAGCCAGGTCAGATATTTGTCGCTGGCAGCCAGCGGATCTCCGCCACTCAGAATTACTTCCTCTATGCTGCCATCAGCCTTGATGTAGTCCAGCGCTGTTTGCCAGCCGGACTTGCCGGGAGTATTGCCAGAGTAGTCAAAGTGTCGGCGGAAACAATATCGACAATGAATGGCGCAATGGGGAACGGTGGTTAGCAGAACCCTGCCATGGTATTTGTGCAGCAACCCCGGTACGGGATTAAAACTTGATTCCTCAAGTGGATCTGGCACCAGATCCGGCGTAGCTACTTCTTCTTCCCTGGCTGGCCACACTTGCAGCAGCAAGGGGTCCTGCCAGTTTTCTCGCTCCATGCGCATGGCGAAGGGTCGTGGTACTTTCATGGGAAAGGCGTCGATGGCCGCCAGGCTGGCAGGCATTTCAGCCTCATCCAGGCCGAGAATATTGAGCAATTCCTTTGGTTCTGAAATCAGATCGGATAATATCTGTTGCCATTTTTCAGGCAGGTCAGATTGAATAATACTGAGAACTGGCTTGCTCACTGGGCCCCATTACAAATCTGGTAGTTGGTGCGAATACTCTTTTGGAGTGATTATCAGATAGTAGAACAGTTAGCGTGGAAAGTAAGCAAGACCTTAAAGCATTGAGAGGAAACCATGGCGAGTTACGCAACCAACGAATTTAAATCCGGTTTGAAAGTACTGGTGGACAGTGAACCCTGTTCGATCCTGGAAAATGAAGTCGTTAAACCAGGCAAGGGTCAGGCATTTAACCGGGTTAAATTTCGTAATCTCCTCAATGGCCGGGTATGGGAGCGTACTTTTAAGTCTGGTGAGTCCATTGAAGCTGCTGATGTCATGGAATTTGATATGGAATATCTCTACGCCGATGGCGAGTTCTGGCATTTCATGAAAACAGATGGCAGCTACGAACAGGTTGCGGCAGATAGCAATGCCATCGCCAGCGCCAAAGACTGGTTGAAAGAACAGGATGTATATCAGGTGGTGTTATGGAACGATGCACCTATTTCTGTTGTTCCACCTAACTTTGTAGAAATCGAAGTGACAGAGACAGATCCAGGTCTGAAGGGAGATACTGCTCAGGGAGGAACAAAACCTGCAACACTGGCTTCAGGTGCTGTCGTTAAAGTCCCCTTGTTTGTGAATATAGGTGATGTGCTGCGGGTAGACACGCGCACAGGCGAGTATCAAAACCGGGTCAACAAGTAACAATCAAAATAACGAAAAAAATTTAGCCTATGGCTGACTGGCAATCTTCAGCCTCACAAGACGTATTACTTAGCCGCGCAAGACTACTCCAGTCTATCCGAAGCTTTTTCGCTGAGCGTAGTGTGTTGGAAGTGGAAACACCTGCGCTGAGTCAATTCACAGTTACAGATATCCATCTCCATTCGTTCTCTGTTCCAAATTCTCCTTACGCAAAAGGTCTCTTCTTGCAGACTTCACCAGAATACGCCATGAAGCGATTACTGGCGTCCGGTTCCGGCGCGATCTATCAAATCTGCAAAGTCTTCAGACAGGAAGAATACAGCAGGCTACACAATCCTGAATTCACGATGCTGGAGTGGTACCGGCCAGGTTTTTCCATGAATGACCTGGTCGCTGAAGTGGAAGCCCTTGTTCGTGGGATTCTGGAATGCGGCCCCATACCCCGATATAGCTATAGGGAATTATTTGAACAAAATCTCTTATTCGATCCTCACACGGTCAATGGCCAACAGCTGCGTAATTCAGTACTTGAACATATAGACATAGACACTAGTAAGCTCAGTGATACTGACTGCCTGCAATTGCTGATGGAAAAATGTATAGAGCCGCTGTTACCTGTTAACTGCTTCGTCTATGACTATCCCCTGGAACAGGCAGCGTTAGCACGAGTCGAAGCTGATCATACAGGCACACAGGTAGCCAAACGCTTTGAACTGTACTGTAACGGGATGGAAGTGGCTAATGGTTACTTCGAACTTACAGATGCAGGGGAACAACAGCATCGATTCAAAAAGGACCAGGATCTGCGCGCAACTATGCAACTACCTGCGATTGAATCCGATGAACGACTGTTAGCAGCGATGGATAGCGGCTTGCCAGAGTGTTCAGGAGTTGCACTAGGGGTAGACAGACTGTTAATGGCTCAGCTGGGAGCTACCAGCATCGAAGAAGTTTTGAGTTTCCCTGGTTCCAAAGCATAAAGTGTTTGAGGGACTGTTTAAAATTAGCTGAATGTAAGCCTGGTTGATACCTGAAAATCGAGGTTATGTTGCACTATCGTTAAGACGAATAGGTATATCAAAGTGCAGAACTTCTTCCCGAATACCTAACTTGGTATACAAATTGACTGCTGGCTCGTCAACATAATCAGCTTGCACGAATATAACCCAGGCACCCCGCTCCTTAGCAATAGGTTGTAGTTCTTGAATCAGTGACGTGGCTACACCCTGTCTTCGGTGAGATTTTGCAACTGCCAAATCATAGATATATATTTCACTTCGCTTCTGTTCGAATTTTTTTAGCTCGTAAGCCGCTAGTCCTCCTACCACTGAGCCTTTAGATGTTGCAACAATTGAGATGAATGATTCACTGCCCAGTAACTCTCTCAAATAGTCTTCATCAGGACGATTCGCTCCATAAGTCTCTATCTCATCAAATTCTTCTCCGAAGCAATCCAAAAGATAATTCATCAACCCCAAATCATTCTCTGTGAGTTGTCTAATATCATAGTTCATAGAATACAGTTCTTCTCAAATTCCAAATTAACAACATTAAGAATTGCGAGCTTCATCTAACACGCGATCAGCATAAAGCTGTCGCATTCTCAAAGTTACAGGGCCAGGTATCCCATTACCTATCTGATTCCCATCTATGTCAACCACCCCCAGTGCCATAGTGGTTGCACTGCTAATAAATGCTTCGTCGGCTTCGAGGGCCTCCTTTACAGAAAACAGGCGTTCTTCAATCCTGATATTTTCACTGTCCGCAAGTTCCAGCAGCGTACGCCGTCTGATGCCCGGTAGGATTGTGTTGGATAAGGGTCGGGTAATAATCACACCGTCTTTGACAATATAGGCGGAAGAAGAAACCCCTTCAGTAATGAATCCATCTTCAACCATCCAGCCTTCCTTGCCACCTCTGCTTACAGCATCCTGTTTTGCCAGTACCTGGCCCAGCAGGTTGGTGGATTTGATGTCCCGGCGTTTCCAACGGAGATCGGGAGTAGTTATCACTTTAATACCAGTTTCTGCGGCAGGATTGTTGAGTAGATTCATCACAGATGTAAATGCCATGAAGCTTGGAGTCGTGTCTGCAGGAAAGGGAAAATCCCGCTCAGCAATACCTCGAGTTACCTGAGAATACACGACACCTTCTTCCAGCTCATTCTTCGCGATGAGTTCAGCCATTACATCGATATAGGCTTCGGGAGAGCAGGGCCAGGCAATACTCAATTCAGAAAGGCTACGGTCGAGTCTCTCAATGAAGTATTGTTTATCCACGAGTTTGCCAAGGAACACCGGCACTACTTCATAAACACCGTCGCCAAAAATAAATCCGCGGTCGAAGACAGAGATCTTGGCTTCTTCTTCAGGAAAGAACTCGCCATTGATATAAACAGTTCGGTTCATTTGTACACCTATAATCGCTACTTAAACTCATTGGCAAAGCTGGTCAGTGCTTCACCATGAAGACGTTGCATGGTCCATTCATCCATTGGAATCGCGCCAATGGATCGATAGAACTGTATAGAAGGCTCGTTCCAATCAAGTACGGACCATTCCACACGTGTACAGTCTCTCTCCACCGCCAGTTTCGCAAGATAAGCGAGCAGGCATTTTCCGAAACCTTTACCGCGCATGGTTGGTTGCACATAGAGGTCTTCAAGATAGATGCCTGGTCGACCAGTGAAGGTGGAAAAGTTGTGAAAAAAGAGGGCGTATCCCACAGCCGATTGCTGATATTCACCGATGACAACTTCGGCATAGGGTTTCTCACCAAATAGGGATTCTTCCAGGGTCTCGGCGCTGGCGACTACTTCGTGAGCCAGTTTCTCGTATTCCGCCAGTTCTTTGATGAAGCCCAGAATAAGGCCACAGTCATCTTTGGTTGCCTGGCGAAGCCGGAAATCAGGCAAGGCTGTTTCTATGATCATAAGGGTGCTCTTTTTGGAAATTGTTGCTGACGGTCTGAAAATTGGGGAGATTTCTAACCCGGATGCTACCGGGTCGGTCTATTCGATGTACTGCTTCATTGCTATAATACGCGGCCTTTTTGGGCCCCCAACTGGAAAATCACGCGTCCAGGTTTAACGAACTCAATCACTGTGATTGCTAAGTGCGCTTTAGCGAGCTATGGCGCCGGGGGCTTCGAGTGAAACAGGAAAATCTCACTCGAAACACTGAATTTTAGATACACAAGGAAACATGATGTCAGAGCAAAAATCTACCATTATTTATACGGAAACAGATGAAGCCCCCGCCTTGGCGACTTACTCCCTGTTGCCCATTATCAAGGCCTTCTGCAAGGCATCAGATGTTGACGTCGATATTCGCGATATCTCGCTTTCCGGCCGCATCATCGCCAATTTCCCCGATTACCTGAATGCCGATCAGCAGCAGTCCGACGCGCTGGCGGAATTAGGGGAACTGACCCAAGACCCTATGGCTAACATCATCAAGCTCCCTAATATTTCTGCTTCCATTCCGCAGATGAAGGCAGCAATCAAGGAACTTCAAGATAAAGGTTATGCTCTGCCAGATTATCCGGAAGAACCAGCTAATGAAAAAGAGCAGGACGCAAAAGCACGCTATGACAAGATTAAGGGTAGCGCTGTAAATCCAGTTTTGAGAGAAGGCAACTCAGATCGCCGGGCCCCCGGGTCAGTAAAGAACTATGCAAAGAAGAATCCTCATAGCATGGGTGCGTGGTCAGCCGATTCTAAATCCCATGTCGCCAGTATGAGCGGCGGAGACTTCTTTGGCTCAGAGCAGTCTACAACAATTCCAGCCGCAACAACTGTGAGCATTCAACATACCGACGCGCAGGACAATGTGACGGTTCTGAAAGAAGGCATTGCTTTGCAAGCTGGTGAAGTAATCGATGCTTCCTGCATGAGCGTACAAGCGCTCCGAACATTCCTGGCGGAACAGATAGATGATGCCAAAGCACAGGGTGTACTTATGTCGCTACACATGAAAGCGACGATGATGAAGGTCTCTGACCCGATAATCTTTGGTCACTGTGTGAAGGTTTACTATGCCGATGTGTTCGAAAAACATGCCGCGCTTTTTGAAGAGCTTGGTGTTGATCCAAATAATGGTGTTGGTGATGTCTATGCAAAAATTTCATCTCTGGCCGCTGATAAACGAGAAGAGATAGAAGCAGATATCGCAGCCTGCTACGAATCCCGTCCAGATATGGCCATGGTAGATTCAGACCGTGGTATCACCAACCTGCATGTTCCAAGTGACATCATTATCGATGCCTCCATGCCAGCTGCACTGCGTACCTCTGGTCAGATGTGGGGTCCCGATGGTCAGTTGCAGGATATGAAGGCTGTAATTCCAGATCGTTGCTATTCGGGTATCTATCAGGAAGTCATTGATTTCTGTAAAGCTAATGGTGCTTTCAATCCGTCAACAATGGGTAGTGTGCCTAATGTTGGTCTAATGGCACAGAAAGCCGAGGAATACGGTAGCCATGACAAGACATTCGAAGCCTCGGCCAATGGCAAAATCTCTGTCGTTGATAGCGAAGGAAATACCTTGCTTGAACATGCAGTGGAAACCGGAGACATCTGGCGCATGTGTCAGGTCAAGGACGCACCAATACAGGATTGGGTGAAGCTTGCTGTAAGCCGGTCCCGTTTGAGTAATACTCCAGTGGTATTCTGGTTAAACGAGAACAGAGCCCACGATGCTGAGTTGATCAAGAAAGTAAACCAGTACCTGCCTGATCATGATACCGATGGACTGGAAATACACATCAAGGCACCTAATGAGGCTTGCCGATTTTCATTGGAGCGAATGGGAGAAGGCAATGACACGATCTCTGCAACCGGCAACGTTCTGCGGGATTACCTGACAGATCTTTTCCCAATTCTGGAGTTAGGCACATCAGCAAAGATGTTATCCATTGTACCGTTAATGAAAGGTGGTGGTTTGTTTGAAACCGGCGCCGGCGGTTCTGCTCCCAAGCACGTTCAGCAGTTTGAAAAGGAGAATCACCTGCGTTGGGATTCTCTGGGTGAGTTCCTGGCAATGGCCGCTTCTCTGGAGCATCTGGCCAACGTCACAGATAATTCCCGGGCGCAGGTATTGGCTGATGCGCTGGACGCTGCTACAGGTAAATTCCTGGATGAGAACAAGTCGCCGTCACGTAAAGTGAATGAGCTTGATAACAGAGGCAGCCATTTTTATCTCTGCATGTATTGGGCTGAAGCATTGGCTCAACAATCTGCAGACAGCGAGTTAGCGGGTCACTTCAAAGGTATTGCCGAAACCCTGGCAAGTAATGAAGGGAAAATCGTTGCCGAGTTAAACGAAGCTCAAGGAGTGGCGATAGATGTTGGTGGTTATTACAAACCGGATCCAGAAAAAGCCGCGACCGCAATGCGCCCAAGTGCCACATTCAACGATATATTGGCCCAGGTGTAGAATTACTCGAAGGCAGTGGTGTTATCAGCGCCAAAGAAATCGCTGAATAGTACATAAACACCCAGGCCCGTTAAGATAGAACCGGAAACCCGATTCTGCCATAGTTGCAGGTTCGGGTTTTCTTTTATTAGCGTTGAGGCTTTATGGGTGAAAAGGGTGACGAAAATGTCACAGGGAATCGCAGATAGAGTTACTATCAATCCTAATAACAGAAACTGAGGCGCCGTTGGTCCCGCTTCCGGATTAACGAACTGGGGAAGCAGTGCTATGAAGAATAGTGCGGTCTTTGGATTTGTTACTTCCACCAAAACACTTTCTCTGAAAATCTTGGAACTATTTCTTGGTAGACCCTCCGGTGACTCTATCATTTCCTGAAGTAGCTCCGGTTCAGAAGGTGTTTTTCTGCGAAAACTGGATACACCCAGATAGATTAAGTACGCAGCGCCAGCTATTTTCAGACCGGTATAAGCAGTAGGTGAGTACGCAAATATTGCTGATAATCCCAATACCGTCGCCATCACATGTATCAGACTACCTGATGCAAGCCCGGCAACGGCAGCCATACCACCTTTCACACCCTGCTCTAATGTGCGAGCCATCACGTAGAGATTTGATGGCCCAGGAGAGAGGTTCATAATGAATGCGGCGATCGTAAATGCGATTAGCGTTTCTGGAGTAGGCACAACAGTATCTCTTTATTGCCTGGGCGATTGGTTGAAATTCTGATTTAGTGCGCAGCTGAATTTGAAAAACCGTATATGACACACACGCCAGCTACAATCATCACTATACCGAGCATGGCAGCTGCGTCCAGTTTCTGATCAAATACCACCCAGCCAATCAGCGTAATTAGTGCCACTCCTACGCCGGACCAAATAGCATAGGCCATGCCTACCGGAATTGTTCTGAGGGTAAGTGATAGAAAATAAAAAGCAGAACTGTAGCCAATCGCTACAATGACTGACGGTATCGCCACAGTGAATCCTTCACTGGCTTTTAATGCCGATGTCGCTATAACTTCTGAAACAATCGCAGCAAGCAAGAATATCCAGTTATTCATGATTGGTTTCCAAATAAATTGCAGACAAAAAAAAAGCTCATCAAATGATGAGCCTTTTTGGTTCGAAAGTGAATCTTACTTCAATCGATCACTTAATTGGTCTGACATAGCGCTTGATGCCGCCAACAGGTCCAACTTCAGCTCCGAAGATATTTCCATGCTTGTCTGCAACCACACCTTCAGCTGTACATGTGCCTCGGCAGTCGGGCTGCGGATCAGGAATCAGGAACTCCACATTACCGGTAATGGCACTTCCTACACGAATACCCCGTGTCCAGTCACCATGATCCGGATTGACAGAACCTGACTCAGAGTCTGCTGCGTAAAGCACGTCATTGTCGTCAATGTAAATGCCACTATTGCGACTGAATTGATACCAGATGTCCAGCAGGTTTCCTTCCTGGTCAAAAATTTGAATTCGATCATTGCCACGATCGGCTACGAACAATCGGCCTTTGGAATCCATTGCCAATGCATGAGGCTGTCTAAACTCGCCAGGACCCATTCCCCATTCACCCCAGGAGAACAAGTGATTACCATCGGCATCAAACTTGTGCATGCGATTAGGTGTACCTTCGGCGCTGGAGTGACCTTCACCAACAAAAATAGAACCATCTGGCGCCACAAGTACGTCATTAGGGGTATAGAAGTACTCTTCGTCTCGTCCACCACCTTTCTTACCCAGCGACATCAGGTGAACACCGGTTGGACTGAACTTGTGAACCTGGTGACCATAATCTTCATCACCAGCCCAGTCGCCGTATTGGTCGGTACCACGGGCATCAGCAATCCATACATTACCTTCATGGTCGACGTCGATTCCATGGGGCCAGGTGATGTAGCCGGCGCCAAAGCTGCGAACCATGTTGCCATCTTTATCAAACAGCATGACTGAGTTCACATCAGGTTTCTGAATGCAGGCATTTGCATTGGCGCCGCAGCGTTCTGCAACCCAAACACTTTCACCATCAGGATGGATATCTACAGTACTGGATGAACCCCAGGGGCGATCACCAGGCATTTTGAAAAAGCCCGATTGAGTCGCGAAAGGGTTAGGTAGATCGTTAACAGGATCCATTTCAGCATTGCCACCTGTCTGGGCAAGCGCCATTGTCGGCAATGCCAATGCTGCTACGCAGATTGTGTTAATCAAAGGCTTATTGGGCATTATGTTTACTCTCTTTATTGTTTTGTATAGGGAAAGAGGAGAATCAAGGATAAACCACCCCTCGCAAGCAATTCAATTGGCCAGATGCACATGAGAAGCAATGTCACAGATTGTCAAACTTATGGAATTCTGTGCTGTTGAGCCACTAAAAATCAGTCAACCTCAAAGGCAACATCCAGGCTATTCAGGGCTTGTAGGAGTAATTAGTGCCAGTGCACATTCGGTGACTACACTTGAGGACTATCAACCTGAATATGTTGCACCCGGCACATGTCAACGTCTCCCTACAATTTGACTACACTTATGCAATGCCCCATGGACTAAGGGAGATGCGCATAATGTTTGCATCATGGAAGATTGCAAAAAAAATACTATCCGGGTTCACGCTGATTGCGTTGTTCCTACCTTCACAATTATTGGCTGCAGAAGCAGGCGATAGTCATTCATTTAATCTGACCACCAGTGTGTATGGCTGTATCGCAATAATTATATTTGTTGCGGCTTATGCATTGATCATCAGCGAGGAAACGATCCATCTTCGTAAGTCCAAACCTGCGGTAGTCGCTGCAGGTGTCATCTGGATTATGGTAGCAATCGCTTACAACGGAGCAGGCGAAACCCATTTAGCCGAAGAATTGGTACGTCACAATCTATTGGAATTTGTGGAGCTGTTTCTCTTTTTGCTCGCCGCCATGACCTTCATTAATACGATGGAAGAGCGCGGCATATTTAACTTGCTTCGTGTGAAGCTGGTTTCCAGCGGTTTTTCATTTCGCAAAATTTTCTGGATCACAGGGCTTCTAGCTTTCTTCATGTCGCCAGTTGCCGACAATCTTACGACTGCACTGTTAATGGCGGCGGTTGTTACAGCAGTTGGTGGTGGCAACATCAGATTCGTATCAGTAGCCTGCATTAATGTTGTCGTGGCAGCAAATTCTGGTGGAGCATTCAGCCCATTTGGTGACATCACCACTCTCATGGTCTGGCAGGCTGGGTTGGTTCAATTCCAGGAATTCTTCGTGCTGTTTATTCCATCCCTGGTTAACTGGTTAGTGACAGCGGGCATACTCAGTATGGCTATTTCCAATGAAAAACCGGAAGCGATTAGCGAAGAAGCCGAAGTGAAGTACGGTGGTTGGATAGTAGTAGGGTTATTTATTTTCACCATCGCGATGGCAGTGTGCTTCCATAACTTTCTGCATTTACCACCAGTGGTTGGCATGATGACAGGGCTTGGAATATTGAAGTTGTTTGGTTACTACCTGCAAATTCGCGATACCAGTTACATGAATGGAAAAACTTCGAAAGATCTTGTCAGCAGCGATGGCCATATGTTTCAGCAATCCCACAATACGGATTTTGATCGACGCCAAACGGATCGTCGTAAAGATGTACCGGACAAGCCATACGATATCTACCACAACCTGCAACGCGCCGAGTGGGACACGCTGATTTTTTTCTACGGCATCATTCTTTGCGTTGGAGGCCTGGGTGCCTTTGGTTATCTGGCTCTGATGTCTGAACTGATGTACGTCGATCTTGGTCCAACAGCCGCAAACGTCATTGTCGGGTTCGCCTCGGCACTGGTGGACAATATTCCTGTGATGTTTGCAGTGCTGGCTATGTCCCCCGAGATGAGTCAGGGTCAGTGGTTACTGGTCACGCTAACGGCAGGAGTCGGTGGTTCCATGTTATCTATTGGCTCGGCTGCCGGTGTCGCAGTGATGGGACAGGCGCGGGGAGTCTATACTTTCTTCTCTCATCTGAAATGGTCATGGGCGATTATGATTGGTTACTTCGCCGCCGTCGCAGTTCACTTCTGGGTGAATAGCGGGACTTTCGCGGTTTGATAATCAGTTGGTGCTGGTACGCGCAAGCAGACCACTTGCCAATAAGTAGAGCGTACCACTAATGCCATTCTGAAGTTTGTTAAAGTCTTTGCGGGCCAGCATCCAGCGTAGCCGGCCCGCGAGCAGGGCATAACAGGAATCAAGAATCAGCGCCAACGCCAAAAACGTCACCGAAAGTATCGTGATCTGTTGCGCATAGAGACTGCTGTCGGTGACGAACTGAGGCAGAAATGCGCTAAAAAACAAAATGGTTTTAGGGTTTGTCAGCGATACATAAAAGCCTCGCTGAAATGATCCCGTGGCGTTAACCTCGGTACTGCCGACGCTGGTGGCGAAACGATACAAGCTGGTTACTCCCAGATAGGCCAGGTATGCCACGCCGCCCCACTTAATCCACATCAACCCTTCCGCCAGAACACTTAACAACCAGCTGGTTCCTACAGCGGCGATGAAAAGCTGAATGATCATGGCCAGCCATGCACCAGCAACAGTTTGCAAGCCTCTTTTGCTACCGGCAGACAGGCTGGTAGAAATGATTACTACTACATTCGGTCCCGGGCTTATGATGAAAGGAATTGAGATCAGAATGAAAGAAATGTAATAGGCTGGCTCAAGCATAATCAGTTTGCTCTGTGATTTAGTTCTGTTGGGATACCACAACGCCGAATTGATTGATTTGAACCATTACATCACTCATGTCTGTAATGTCGACGGGTGGGCGAGTAGAAATATCGTGTTGACCAAACACGACTACCTTGATGGCGTCGCCGCGTCGGTCGGGCAAGCTTAGCATGGATGAATCGAAGCCTTGAGGAATAAATAAATTAACCACATCGATGGCTTCGCTTTGCGATTCCAGAATCTGCCGTTTATTGCCATACCAACCAGATTTGGTTGTTGGCAATTCCTGCAATGCTTCTTCATTGTAGATAAAGACAATATCCACCTCAGTGATCAATATGGCGTTGTAATCCAGAGTTGATTGGACGAAAACGGAATTCACTTCGGCAAGGCTCAGGCTGCCAGAAAATACAGATAGAAGCATAACAACACGAAGTAACGTTGATCTGGCTTTGTTCATTGCGATGAAGACGGCCTGGTAATAGGGGGCTTACATTGATGTCCGTAAAATGAATGCTCAAACAAAAAGGGCCAACTCATGTGAGTCGACCCTCTCAGTCTACCATTTCTGGCAAAGGGATTGTGCCGGTAAACTTACTCTTCGGTATCCACTACTCCAGTATCTGACTTAGGCGAACCATCACCATTGAAGCCCATGACTTCATAGCGGCGCCACCCAGCCAAAATACCCAGGAGACCATGATTCCCTTCATGGCAGGCATATTCGTAAACGGGATCGGGTGAAGCGCGCAGTGGAACTCGAGCAGACCAGGACTCATCCCAGGACAAAGGATCTGTCACGGTGAAATCGTATTCCAATGTGTTGGCATCCGTACGTCTGAAATGCTCGATAACATGAGCTTCATTGGACATGCCGCGCAAGTTATAGGTGTGATACCAACCCTTGGTTTCGATAATCAGGGTGTCATCTTCCCAACGAGCTATTGAATTGCCTTCCCACTTGCCCTGCTTGATATCGAAATCATCGGCGTAGGGAATTATGCGAGCGGTGTGAACCATCTCATTGAGAATCATCACATGATTCTCGGTCTGTACCAGCTGCATATTATTATTGTAGGAGCCTGGAATCATTGGAGGGCCACCAACAAAACCGGTGATGCAACGGTCTACGGTCGTCCTTCCCTCCGGGCCGGCGCTCTCAAAGACCATCTGCTGATATTCGGCACGACGCTCGCGCCCCGCATCATTGAGTCTGGGCATACGACCATTGGGTGGATCATAGATTAGCGAAGTGCGGCGGTCGGCAACCGTCTGATTACCACGCTCATACCAGAATTCGTTGTAGGAAATTACCCCTGGAGGGTATTGGGCGCCACCAACACTATCGATGATAAGGTCCCGGTTCTGGCGACGATTTTCGAATTCCTCCCATTCCCTTGCCTGCTCTGGAGTCAGGGTCTCGAATCGTTCTAACTCGCGGGGGCGCTGGAGTGGGGTAATAGTGCGGAAAGTGTAAAATCCCTGAAAATCTGGGTGACCATACTCAGTCCGCGGAAATTCGGCATCCTGGGCGTTGCTGCTTCCCAGGGCGACTACGGCGGCCAGAGAAAGAGACAGTTTGGTCAGCGCTCGGTTGTTCATCAGAACCTCCAAATCTTGTTGTTATCGCCGCAACTCCTTGTCGGTGAAAGCGACCTAATCCGCTGAAACTACGCTTGTTTCCGGGATTTTTCAAGGGGTGGAGACAGGTGAGGGAGCAAATTGAATTGGCCACATAGCTGGTTTATTCTTCCCAGCGTCTTTCCACACGCGCACTACAAACTGCATGGCAACTTCATTAGCCTCACGGGGCCAGAGCGGCTTCTCCATAGGTAACTTCAAGTACCCTCTCATCTTGACTGCCGGGTTATTCCTGATTTCCCTGACACCGCGGGTTCAGGGAAACGATGTGTTGCTCGCCTCATTTTATGGTGCCATTGCAGTCTTGCTTATCTGGCAAGGGTTGCAGATGGTGCAGGGGCAGCGGACAGCCGAAAGTCACGGGTATTTTGTACTGCTGAGACCACAGCACTACATTCAGGCCATGGTGCAGAGCAGTGTCTATCTCTATTGGGGATTTTACTGGCGCCCGGTGTACGAGCATTTCTGGTTGATTCTCGCGCAGATTTTATTTGCCTACACATTCGACATGTTGCTTAGCTGGTCGCGCAAACGCGACTACACACTGGGCTTTGGACCGGTGCCGATTATTCTCAGTATCAATCTCTTCATGTGGTTTCGTGACGATTGGTTCTATTTGCAATTCCTTATGATCGCGCTCGGCTTCATGGGCAAAGAATACGTTCGTTGGACGCGGGAAGGTAAGAACGTACACATTTTTAATCCTTCGGCATTTGCTTTAGGGATCATTTCCTTATTGCTCATTGCAACCAATACAACCAGTCTGACCTGGGGCCAGGAAATTGCTTCCACCCTGACCCTGGCGCCAAACATCTACACCTTTCTCTTTTTAATAGGTCTGGTGGTGATGTACTTCTTTTCGATAACTCTGGTAGCGGGTATGGCCGCTATTACTCTATTTGGTTTTAGTGCGATCTATTCTGCTACATCAGGCGTTCCTTATTTTCTTGATTCAGAAATACCAGCCGCGGTATTTCTCGGACTACATCTGTTAGTGACTGATCCATCTACTTCGCCGCGAACACCTCTGGGTAAGTTGTTATTCGGTTTGCTGTACGGTATCGGCGTATTTGCACTTTATACATTGCTAGATGTATTGGGAGCACCGACGTTTTACGACAAACTGTTGTGCGTTCCACTGCTGAATCTCAGTGTCATCTTCATCGATAATTTTGTCAGGTCGGTGAAAGCTGAAGGGATAGTAAACGTTTGGAACACCAGTTGGTTTTCGGGTAAGGCCAATATTGCCCATATGGGTCTTTGGATTGCAGTTTTCGCTTTCATGAGTCTCATGGGTAAAACTGATGGGAGACACACCGGTGATAGTCTTCCATTCTGGCAAGAAGCCTGTGTGCAGGGATTGCCAAATAGTTGTGAGAGACTTGTTCAACTGGAAACTACCTATTGTGGAGATAATGCAGCCTGGGCCTGTAACGAGTTGGGCGTGCAATTCAGGGAAGGAAACGTTGTAGATAGAAATGCTGAGCTGGCGCTGAGCTATTTTTCACGGTCCTGTGAGTTAAAGTTCAAGGCGGGCTGCGTCAATCTTCTAGACCCTGACTCACTGGTCAGGGAAGATCCCCACGAATTAGATCTACGCTTATTACTTCGGGAAGGCGGGCAAAACTTAATGGAAGCACCCATAGAGGATTTATATTCCCGTGCCTGTGATCATGATTGGGATTTTGCCTGTGGGCGATCTTGAATCGAATAATGAGTAAAAATTCCGATAAAGAAAAAACGGCAGAAAACCTTCAGGTGCCAGGGCGGGCTTTGGGATTTTCAGTAATGTCCGTCCTCACATTACTGGTTGGGTTTTTTCTCATGCAACAGGGAAACGATGTCCAGGAAGAAGCCTTATTTCCGTCCACCGCTGAATCAGATCCAATCCCTGGTTTCCGCAGCGACCTCTGGTTTCTCCCCGACGATAACAATCTTGGTTTCGTTGAAATTCCAGCAGGCCCATTCACCATGGGTAGCAACCCAATCCTTGACAGAATGGCATATGAGAATGAGCGCTGGTCGGACACCCGACGTCAGGGTGAGGTGAATCTGCCACGTTTCTTCATAGCTACTTATGAAACTACTGTCGCCCAGTATGCGGCATTTGTAAAAGATACCGGTATCGCAACGCCTGAAACACCTCTCTCCGGTTCCGGGAAACTTCCTGTTACCAGTATCACCTGGCCGGAAGCACTGGCCTATACAAGGTGGTTAGATAACCAGTTAAGGGAGTCGGCTGACACGCCCAATGCAATTCGCCAGCTGCTGGAAAATGGAGCCACAGTGAGTTTGCCATCGGAGGCACAGTGGGAGAAGGCTGCTCGCGGAACTGATGGCCGGATATTTCCCTGGCGAGAAGCAACACCTTCAGAGGTTGCTAATTTCGCTGGCGAAGAACTGTGGGAAGTCGACTCCGTT
Organism: uncultured Pseudohongiella sp.; assembly: GCA_965227685.1. GTDB lineage: Bacteria > Pseudomonadota > Gammaproteobacteria > Pseudomonadales > Pseudohongiellaceae > UBA9145. The sequence continues at coordinate 3,388,729 of CBDDGA010000002.1, forward strand.
AATTGCAGCGATTGTGTCTGGGGACTGGCTAATATGGCAGGTAATGCCTGGGAATTAACCCGCAGTCCTTTACAAGATTACCCTTACTCCGCGGATGATGATGCGCTGGACCTGGCAGATGATGCACTCTATGTAATGCGCGGCGGCTCATTCGCTGATCCTCTGAACAATATTCGAGCTGCTATTCGCGGCGGAATTGATCCTGGTGTTCGCAATCCAGCTATCGGATTTCGTGTAGTAATTAACATCCCCTGAACCCAGGGAGTCCTCAACGGCTCGCCAGTAACTTGTGAATTCCATCACAAGGCAATCGATCCCACTTCAATTCTTTGTCAACCGTCCCCCGGTATCCGCGTTACAGATAGGCAAGCGAGCATGATTTCGCTGTTAATGGCATAGAGATCCGTAGATCGAGGAGACATGATGAAACACTTTCCACTGCTTATGACTTCAGGCCTTCTGCTTTTCCTGGGAATTAGCAGCGCAGAAGCACATCCACGCTGGTATCCCCATAGCCATCAACGCCAGGTGGTAGTTGAAAGACAGGTAGTTGTGAAACCCGCACCAGTTCGCAATCTGGTTGCTCGCACTGTTGGTAGCCTGTTTGACACTGTACCTGATTATCGTGTCAGAGTTGTTCACGCGGGTCGGGCTTATTATGTCGCTGATGGTGTCTACTACGTGAGGGACAACGGACGCTATAGAGTTGTAAGACCTGTTTCCGGAATTCGTGTGACCACGCTACCGAGAGGCTATACAACAGTGCGCATCGGAGGAGTGGTTCACTACCGCTTTAATGATGTCACTTATCGGAAGGTAAATAATGTTTATGTGGTTGTATAGAAGAATCCAGTCGAGGGGACCGTGCCTGGGTCGATACCCAGGGTACGGTCCCCTCGACTGGAATCATATAGAACACACAAAATTAGTTGCTGGCAAGACCAGCAATTTTCTCATTGAGTCTGGCCGTGACATTGGCCGTCACATCAAATGTAAATCCAGATATGACGAGGCTCTCGGATCGTAGAATCAGGTCGTAGTTGCCTTCTTCATAGATTTCATTGATCGCATCTCCCAATAGTGAACGATAGCGCTCTATAAAAGCATTTTGACTGCTTTGTACAGCTTGCTGTACTCGCTCTCCAATACGCTGAAGTTGCATCTGCTTAGCCTGTCCTTCTTCTTGTAATCGCTGGATTTCAGCGACGGTAAGTACGGGTGCATTGGTCTCTATCTCCTCCATTAGAGTGGCAAGCTCCTCGCGCAACATGTCAGCAGTTTGTTGGTCTTCACTAAAGGTCGTCTCCAGTTCGCGTAGCTCTGACTGCCATGCTTCAGTGCTGAATACAGCTCGATTGAGATCAAATACACCAATCGTGGCATGCGCAAAAACCGCTGTAGAAAACAAGGTAACAAAGAAGAGCACGCCAATTGATCCGAGAGATTTCATAGTAATTCTCCGGTAAAGATAATTTTGATTGTTTCGTGAATGAAGTTGCAGTTTCTTAGAGTGACGATGTACGGAAAAGTTGCAGACTCAGTTAAGTGGCTGGTCAAACATCGCACTTTGGGCCAACATTCTGATCATTGCTATGGCGTCTCTGTCCATCTGCACATAGGCAGATTTCAGGTGCTCACCTACATTAACGGCTGTATTGTCTTCCTCTAGCTCGCGCTTATAACGGAAACGGACGAACAGATAGCCAGCTTCAGGCTCCTCTATCTGCGCTTCGCTCTCCGCCGTTATCTGATCTTGATCTTCCACAGTGCTTGTATGAATTCGCTTTTCAGGGAATAGCACTACGTGTTCGCAGAATTTAGTGTCACCAACACTAATGGTGCGGAGAAACTCATTTGGAGCTACAGATCTGCTCTGACAATTGAGGCTGCGATTAAATTTCTCAGGACTCCGTGCCCTTAGCACGAGGCCCTGCCACAGCTGACTGCGGGAAATATTGGGGATGCTTGCATCATTCAGGTCATTCACCTGAATAATATGTTCAAACTCTAACACGTTGGAAAATCGATTCGTTGTCAGTGATTTTTCAATTTAACCCGTGAGCAAGAGTTCCACAACAGATTCGACAAGAGTCTCAGCAGTTCCTAGAATGCCAGCCACACCATAGCCGAATTAGCATTGTCAGGAAGTAGTAATGAATACGGATACACTGTTTAGACCTTTCGTTCATCCCAAGCTTGAATTACCCAATCGCATCATTATGGCGCCAATGACCCGTCAGTTTTCACCTGACGGCGTACCTGATGACAATGTTCGCGACTACTACATAAGGCGCGCTGAGGGAGAGGTGGGATTGATTCTCACTGAAGGAACTACGATTCCCCATAAGGCAGCATCATCTGGTGTTCGCATTCCACGATTCCACGATGAGGCGCTGGATGGCTGGGCAAAGGTAGTAGAAGGAGTTCATGCAGCAGGGGGCAAGATAGCTCCGCAACTATGGCATGTGGGTGTCATTCGAAAGCCAGGAGAAGGACCATATCCTGATTTCCCAACAGTATCCCCATCAGGTCGCCTGCGCCCCGGGAAGGACGTATTGGAGCCAATGACCAATGCTGAAATTGATGAATTGATCGCTGCCTATACCAGGGCAGCTGCTAACGCTGTAGATCTTGGATTCGATGCTCTGGAATTACATGGTGCTCATGGTTATTTGATCGATAATTTTTTCTGGGAAGGCACTAATATCCGGGACGATGAATTTGGTGGTGATCTTGTTAAACGTACCCGCTTTGCAGCGGCCATTGTTGAATCGATTCGGGCTGAGATCGGAGACGATTTTCCTGTGATTCTTCGCTTTTCTCAGTGGAAACAACAGGACTATGAAGCGAAACTTGCGCAAACAGTTGAGGAGTTGGAACAGTTTCTGGCGCCGCTTTCTGCAGCAGGCGTAGATATTTTTCACTGCAGCACTCGCAGATTCTGGGAGGCAGAGTTTCCAGGTTCGCAAATGAATCTGGCAGGTTGGGTAAAGCAGATCACCGGTAAACCCACTATCAGTGTTGGCAGTGTGGGTTTGTCGGAAGAATTTATTGCCACTTATCGCGATGGAGAAGCAGAAGTTGCCGGTATTGATGATCTTATTGATCGAATGGAAGCAGATGAATTTGACCTGATTGCCGTTGGTCGCGCGTTACTCGCTAATCCGAATTGGCCACAATTGATTCGGAACGGCGAAACAGACAAAATCAAAACTTTCAACAAAGACCAGCTCATCGAATTGGTTTAGAGATGAACCAGACCCTGAAAAAAATAGCATTGACCGCTTTGGTTGTATTCGGCCTGGCAGGAATCGTGGTGAATTTCTGGCTGTTTGCGTCACCATCTATAGAGGGTGCCCCTACTATTCCCAGCGATGCCGAATCTATTGCTCGTGGCGAATATCTGGTTATCGCTGGAGGCTGCGGGTCATGCCATCGCGACGAGAATTCCGATGCTCTCAGCGGTGGTCACGGAATCGAAACGGATTTCGGCACTTTCTACGCACCCAATATTACTCCGGATCCGGTGACAGGGGTTGGTAACTGGAGTGGACGGGATTTTATTGCCGCGCTGAAACATGGGCGCACGCCGGAAGGCAGCTTCTATTACCCAGCTTTTCCTTATCGGGCCTATGCCGGTTTAAGTGATGCAGAAGTATTGGATATGGCAGCTTATCTGATGTCAATGGAGGCGGTATCTGCTACCGTTCCGGCACCTGAGGTACCTGGATGGCTGATGCGCTGGACCGTGGCGGGATGGAACAAGATGGCGGACTTTGCCACGCCAGCCCCGGAGCATTTCGAAGATGAGTTGGTAGAACGGGGAGCACACCTTGCCAGAAATTTAGCGCATTGTGGTGAATGCCATACTCCACGCAACGGATTGGGAATCCCTGATTTTAATCGGGAGTATGCAGGTGCACAGCTTGGTGAAGACATTATCGAAGCGATTGACAGTCACGCGTTAGAAGAATGGACGTTTGAAAATTTCGATTTATTTCTCGTGCTAGGAATGACGCCGGAAGCTGAGTTTGTCGGTGGCGACATGAATGAAGTGATAGAAAACAATACCAGCCGACTCACCGACGAAGATCGCGATGCCCTAGCCGCATTCTTTACTCGCCATCGGCGGGAATAAAAGTCGACTCTTCCACGTTGATGATAATTTTTCCTTCTTGCTTGGCTTCTGAAAAACGCTGCAAAGCTTTGGTTATTTCCTTCAACGGATAGCGCCTGTCAATCGAAGGTAAAATTTTCCCCGATTCGATCAATCCAGTGAATTCGTTAAGACCCTTATTCGGTTTTAGTCCCAATACTTGAACAGTCTTTCCATATTTCTTTTCAAGCCGTTTGCTTTGTCGGGCTATTTTCATGATAAGACCCGTATGCCCACCGACCGTGACATATTTCCCTCCTGGCTTCAGGGCACGCAGATAATCCTTAGGCTGTCGCGTAGTTTTAACGTCGACTATCAGATCGTATTCTCGACCAGATTGTGTGAAGTCTTCCTTTTCATAGTCTATGCAGTGATCAAATCCCAGTAAGTGCAGGTATTCCTGCTTACGTCTGCTATCAACGGCAGTAACCCGGCATTTAAATAACTTTGCATATTGCAATGCTAAAATACCAACACCGCCACCGGCACCGTTTATAAGAACTGACTGACCTTCTTGAATTTCCCCCATATCCCGCATTGCCTGCAGTGTTAGCATGCCTGCATGGGGAATTGCGGCAGCCTGGGCAAAAGAAAGATTGGTGGGCATGAAACCCAGCGATTTTTCCGGTACACAGACATAATCAGCAAAGGCGCCAAAGCCGGTGTCAGAAAGATCGCTATACACTTTCTGACCTACTTTAAATCGAGTGACATCGCTGCCTATTGCCTCCACAACTCCTGCCATGTCACAACCGATAATGCGAACTTTGGCTTTGGGGCGGAACAGACCGATGAAGATTCGCATGAAAATTGGAGTGCCTGTCAGCAAACCCAATTCCCAGTCGTTAATTGCAGCCGAGTGAATTTTTACCAACACCTCATCTGGAGCCGGTTTCGGCTTGTCTATCTCTTCCAGTCTGAGCTGACTGAAATCGCCGGCTGGCGCATATTTTCTGAAAATCATCGCACGCATGGGCTGAGTCTACTCTAATTTCGCTGAAAACTTCATTTAACAGACGTTCATTACTACACTGGGTTACTGACTTCTTATGCGCAGTAGTAGTTTTAGAAGTCATAATCCAGTAAATGGCAAAAGGAGATTGCTATGCGTGAACTCAAGGACGAGGAACTGGAATTTGTGTGCGGAGGATCGCTGAATCTCAATGGAATAGGAGTAGTGACTTTGCCGATTGCGGCGAAGCCATTGCCTGAGTCTGTTCTTGGCGACGGTCCTTTAAGCACGCTTAATCAGTTGGATATCAGGCAGCAAATAGATAGTGAGCTATTGAACTCTTAACGTAGAAAAAGAAAAAGGGCAGCTAAGCTGCCCTTTTTTCAATCTTAACGTATTCACTCTGAACTAGTCGTTATCAACACGATAGGTATCATGGCAGTTACCACATGAACCGCCAAATGCCCGGAAACGTCCCATGGACTGAGCAAAGTCGCCGGTTTCAGCAACCACGTCAGCAAAAGCGTTAGCGTTATCGATTAAGGCCTGAGCCTTGTCTGCAATATCACCCTGGTTGTCCCAGATGCTATCCAGAGCTGTGGTTTCAATGTTGTCGAAGTCACTGGTGTCTACCGCCAGCATTTCAGGAATCATGGTGGCCATGACAGCTATACGGCGTGCATTACGTTCTGCAACTTCAGCGTCCCAAGGAGCACCTTGAGCCATACCGCCAATAGGTCTTAGGTTGTAAAGAATAGTCTGAAACAGGGCTTTTCGTTGAGCGACTGCTGCAGCGGCTTGCTCTTCAGGGGTCATGTCCTGTGCGGATGCCACGAACCATAGTCCGGATACAGCAACGACCGCCGCAGAAATGAGGGTTAATACTTTCTTCATTTTGTTATCTACTCCTAATGGGAAACAGGGAACTGACAAGCCTTCCGAATATATTACAAATGAAAGTGAAATGTCACCGGAGTGCAGTATACAAAGTGTTACAAAAGAGTAATGGATGGTGACAGGGGCGGTCGAGACAGAAGTCTAGTTGGCCACTTCCTTCCATAAGAATAGCCTGGTTGCCGCTACGAAGCTGATGATGAACCAAACAGCGATGCCGATCAGGCTGGGGAAGATTTCTATCAGGGTCGCGCCAGCATTGGCGATTTCCCGCATACCCGTCGATACAAAGGAGAGAGGTAATAAGTGGGCTACAGGTTGGATCCACTCTGGCATAGACTCAATGGGGTAGAAAATTCCGGACATGAATATCTGCGGCATTATCACGATGTTACCCAGCGCGCCTATGGATTCCTGAGTTTTTGCCAGACTTCCCAGACAGAATCCCTGACACAAAAAGACGATCGTGCCCAATATCACAATAAAATAATATGCGAAAAAATTACCGACGATTCGAATATCAAGTAACAATACTGCAAATAGAATCAGTACAGATAGCTGCACCAACACGATCGCCATTCTGGCCAAGACAATTGCCGTAATAAAATCACCCGGCTCAATCGGTGTCACAAAAAGTCGCTTAAGTATTCCCTTGCGGCGATATTCAACGATATTGAATCCACTACCCGCGATAGATAACTGCATCAACGTAAACGCCATCAAGCCAGGTAAAAGGAAATCGATATATCGCTGTGAACGTGCCTGGACATCTTCGATGGCGATAGCGAACATGGGTTCAATGTCGCGAAATTCTCTTTCTATAGAAAGTAGGGTTTGTTCAAGCACGGGCATGATCAAATTCAATTGTGTGACCTGGGCGGCATCCACAACCACGTTAATTTCTGACGTATCATTACCAAGATTCGTATCGAAGTTTTCGGGCAGCACCAACACCATGGTTTGATCGCCAGCGATCAGTTCATTTCGTAGCGGTGCTTCTTCACCAACCGTTACATCAAACAATGGGCTTTCAATTAGCATGTCAGCGAAGTTAGCTGCTACTGCACTGGATGAGTTATTCACCACACCTACAGAGATTGGATCCTGCTCACCGCTACTAGCGAAACTAAACACGGTCATGAAAATGACCGGGAAAAACAGACTAAAAAAGATAGAGCGACGATCACGCCAGAAGATCTTCAGAAAGACAGAGGTAAGGTGTCGCTGGAGCGCAGTCATCGATTCGTCACCCTATTCTCTAAGCTCGTGACCCGTTAACACCAGGAAGACATCTTCCAGATCACCATGTAAAGGTGCTTCCGGAGGTTCCGGAGCATGGGAAAGAATTAAATCCTGCGGTGTGCCTTCAGCAATTATTTTTCCTCTGTCCATGATTGCGATGCGGTCACATAACTCTTCTGCTTCTTCCATATTGTGGGTTGTGAGCACAATCGTCATGCCAGAATTATTCAGTGTACGAATGAGATCCCAAAGATTTCGCTTTGCTTGCGGGTCGAGTCCGGTGGTTGGCTCGTCCAGGAATAAAACTTTTGGTTCGTTGACCAGAGCGCAGGCAATAGAGAATCGTTGCTTTTGTCCCCCTGACAGATTGCTCGGTTTGGCTTTTGCTTTGTCCTCAAGTTGAACTTTCTTGAGTAAGGTGACGGGATCGCTGTCATTGTTATAGAGTGCTGAGAACAGAGATAACAGCTCTTCGAGATTTACATTGTCGAAGTATTCGTTGGCCTGCAATTGCACGCCAATGACTTCTTTTACTTTGTAAGGATTATCTTTAACGTTGAGCCCATCAATGGTAGCGGAGCCACCGTCAATGTCATTGAGCCCTTCCAGCATTTCTAGCGTCGTGGTTTTGCCGGCTCCGTTAGGCCCCAAGATGCCGAATATCTCGCCTGCTTCAATTGCAAGCGAGACGCCATTAACGGCATAAAATTTTTCAGACTTGTTATCGGGAAGCGGATACTGCTTCGCGAGATCGCTGACTTCAATGATCGGCATCATAACTTCCTGGCGAGAGCGCCCGCTATGATAACCAAACCTTCAGTGAATACTAGTGACTTCTGTCACTAGCGATAGTCGTAGTACAAATCGTCGTCATCATCATACCGACTGTATCGATCATACCTGGAGTAACGGCGCTTTGGCTTCAGAGGAGCCAGGAAGAAATAGAAAATCCAGGCAAACCAGCTCAGGAAGAACATCGCCAGCAACCAGGCTATTTTCTCAAAACCAGTGGTTTTGTCTGACGTTGCGATGATCCAGAACGGAAGAAACCAGATGGCCAGGCAGAAAATTCCCATTACCACGCTGACTCCCATCATGGCCAGGGGTATCAAGGCCAACATGCCAACGATTACCAGAAATATAACGACTAGGTTGCCCAATGTTTTCATCATTCGCTCCACACAGGCGATTTGCGCTGGTTAATAATTCACACCATATTGTTTTCAGTAAATAGAAGGTTGCGAGAAGTATGCCAATCTATTTTTATTAATAAATACAGCAAGATACGATTAACAGGAGAGATGAGGGCTTGGGAAAAGGCGGAATAATTGGCGAATTTCGCTAATTCAGTAAGTCGTCTGAAAAGCGCGGCCCGGGGCAAAAGTAAGATTCTGAATTCGGTAATTTTTGAGAGAAATTCGGCTTGCGGGACGAACAGAAAAAGTGAAAATGTCCCCTCTGACAGCTGGATACAAAACATGGAAGATCGAACTCCCGTTCTCATTGGAGCAGGACAATTCACCGAAAGGAACATAGAACCTCGATTGGCACAGCCACCAATGGGCATAGCCGCAGAAGCTGCCAAAGCCGCATTGCTTGATTGTGGCAATGGCCGTTCTGTAGCAGATGCTATCGATACGCTGGTAGCCATTCGAATTTTTCCTGACTCCTGGAATCGCCCGCGTATGCCCAATCCATTTGGCCGGGCTGAAAACCCTCCACGCGCGATTGCCCGTCGTATCGGCGCTAATCCATCCTGCGCGATTTACGGCAACGTTGGGGGTAACACGCCACAGAAGTACATCAATGAAATGGCTGAGCGAATAGCCGAGGGCGAATCCGAAGTTGTACTTCTGGCTGGCTCTGAAGCAATCAAGACTGCACAACAAGCGTTACGGCAGGACGTGGAACTTGATTGGCAGGAAGAAGACGAGGGAAGTCTGGAAGATCGCGGAATAGGTGAAAAGCTTGCTACTCCCCATGAATTTGCCCATGGTTTAGGAGTACCCATCCAGACATACCCGCTGTTTGAAAATGCCTTACGCGGCAAAGCAGGCCGTACTATTGATCAACAGCTACTGAAGATGGGTGAGTTATTTGCACCATTCACGGAAGTCGCTGCAAAGAACCCCTTTTCACTTTATGGAGCGCAGCGAACTGCCATTGAGTTAGCTACCGTAACCGATGAAAACAGATATATATCTCTTCCATATCCGAAGTGGATGAATGCGATGGATGGCGTCAATCAAGGCGCCGCAGTCATCATGACTTCAGTCGCCAAGGCAAGGGAATTGGGAATTGATCAGTCGAAATGGGTCTTTCTCCATGGCTGCGGTGAGGCAAACGAGAAGATATTGGTGAGCGAACGGCGTGACTATTACTCAGCACCTGCTATTGGGGTAAATTCCGCAAAAGCATTAGAGATGGCCGACAAAACTATTGCTGACATGGATTTCATTGATATCTACTCCTGCTTCCCCTCAGCTGTCGAAATCTCCTGCGAAGAGTTGGGAATTAAGGCAAACGACCCACGCGGTCTGACAGTAACAGGTGGACTTCCTTTTTTCGGAGGGCCAGGCAACAACTACTCTATGCATGCAATAGCCACGATGTGCGAATTATTGCGAGGCAAACCAGGAACGTTTGGGCTGATCACTGCAAATGGTGGTTACTTAACAAAGCACGCCACAGGTGTTTACTCCACGGAGCCATTTCAGGGTAATTGGAAACGAGAAGATCCGGCACGATATCAGTCGGAAGTAGATCAGTTAGATTATCCGAGTTTCACTGAGACTCCATCTGGAATGGCTCGAATTGAAACTTACACAGTTTGTTTCAAGCGAGGTGTACCGTACCGGGGAATTGTTATCGGTCGTCAACTTTCAGACGACGCACGCTTCATTGCAAACACCCAGGACGATGAGGTATTTCTACAGCGCTTTTTAAGCGAAGAGCAGTTAGGCAGGCAGTGCAGTGTCAGCCAACGCGAAGACTTGAATATTATTGAGATCGTCTAGAGAATTAAGCCAATTACAAATAGAACAAGGCAATTACATGAATGACACTATCAAATCCGTATTAGCAGTCGTCGCAGGTTTTCTTGTTGGCAGTGTTATCAATGGTGGAATTGTGGCGTTCGGCCCTGTTCTTATACCGCCCCCGCCTGGTGTCGACATGAGCACCATGGAGTCGCTTGCGGAAACGATACATCTAATGGGGCCAATAAATTTTCTGGTGCCATTTATGGCACATGCTCTGGGCACACTAGCTGGAGCCAGTGTTGCCTGTGCCATTGAAACCAGAAGACGGAAGATGATTGCGATAATCACGGGGTGTTTATTTCTAATGGGTGGGATAGCAGCCAGTGTCATGATTCCAGCGCCGCTATGGTTTATCGCAGTGGATCTTTTGCTGGCCTATATCCCAATGGCATGGCTTGGATTGGAAATATCACATCGAATCAAGCCGGTTAATTCCTCAACACAAGACTAGATCAGCCGGGGAGAGTCTACAAAGCAATGCTCACTGTAAAACGCATTTCAATTGATTCAGAACTTACGCAAATTGTTAATGATATCAACAGTGCTTCCTGGGATGATGCAAACGATATAAGTGATTATGATGTTTCATCACTTGAAGCTTATCTTAAAAAAGAGGATACGGTTTTCCTGGTCTGTTACGACGAAGCTGAAACCAGAACATTTTTGGGGATGGCATCAGGGCGAGTAGAACTAAAGCCCTATGATCAGGAACGTTGGCTCTATGTCGATGAGGTAGATGTTTGCGTGAACCAAAGGCGCAAAGGTGCTGGTGCAGCGATAATGCGTAAAATGTTGGAGATTGCGCAGCAGGAAAATTGTGAAGAGCTTTGGCTTGGCACTGAGATTGACAATATTCCAGCCAATAGTCTCTATAAGTCGCTTACGCCGAATGCCGTCGATGCATTCGTGGGATACACCTTCGAACTGGATCGTTAACAGGAATCAGAATTGTCTATTTGGATTGATGCCGATGCCTGCCCGAAAGTTATCCGCGAAATCATTTGTCGCGCTGCTGAACGAACGGGCATTCAAACTACTTTCATAGCCAATCAGGCAATTCAGTTACCACGCATTCCGAATCTGAAAAGCCTGCAAGTTCAACAGGGATTCGATGTGGCAGATGATGAAATTGCCAGGCGAACACTGGCTGGTGATCTGGTTGTAACACAGGATATTCCTCTGGCTAATGAAGTTATAGAGAAAGGAGCAGAGGCTCTTTCACCTCGCGGCGAACTATTTACTGCCAGCAACATTAAGGCTCGACTGAATATGCGCGATTTTATGGACACCATGCGTGCGAGCGGTATTCAAACCGGTGGACCTCCAGCACTTTCACAATCAGATCGCAAACAGTTTGCCGATCAGTTGGACCGCTATCTGGCGAGGCAAAATTAAACTCTCATTCAGATCCCGATGCCATCATCGTCATATCGTATACTTGAGCCATGGATCCAGCAGACATACATCAGTATCTGGTCAATGGGATTATCATCGCTATTTTCCCAGGAGCTATAGTTAACTTCATCTACATTCGTTCACTGAGTGGTTTCTTCACTGAACTGGAAGAAAAAGATCCTGCAGCCTGGGAAGCACTGGGTAGACCAAAAGCTGGCGATCAGTTCTCCAATTCGAGAAAGCGCAAGCCTCCCGTTCTTAAAACACTTAGCATTTTACGAAAGAAGGCAGCGCGCGGTGGTTATCCAAAAGCGGAGAGCTCTATGCGCTGGTTCATCATCGCTGGCATCTGCACGGCACTCCTGCTTATTTTAGGCTTACTAACCGTGGCCTGGATAGAAATCTACGATCTGTAGAATAGGACGAATGATGAGTAATGCAGTGCTAACAAGTGAGCGACTAATTCTAAGGGAAGCAAATCCTGATGATGCAGAGTTCATGTTGCAGCTGATTTCACAGAAATCCTGGAAAAAGTACATTGCTGATCACGAGATCAGTGATGTAGCCGGAGCGAGGGATCATCTTTCAACGAAAATCATACCTGGATATAGAAACGGTAGGGGTTTATGGCTGGTAGCCCTCAAAGACAGTGGTGATGCCATCGGAATTTGTGGATTAGTCGAGAGAGAGTTTCTCAAAGATACTGATCTGGGTTTCGCCTTTCTTGAAACTCATCAGGGCAAAGGGTTTGCGGCCGAAGCTTCGCATGTAGTAATTGAATATTCCAGAAACCAGCTAGGCCTCGCCTTACTGCTCGCGATTACTGTTCCGGAAAATGAGAATTCAATAAAGCTGTTACAGAGACTGGGATTTCATTTTAAAGAAGAAATGAGTAATCCTGACGATAAACGCCTCTCAGTTTACGAGTTAAAATTGGGTAATGCCCAGGCTTCCAATATAAACTTGGTCTGAGATTAGCTCAGGTTTTCCTATAACTTCTATTACACGGTTGACCTTATACAGACTCTAAGGCTTAGTATTCCGCTTTTGCACTTATAAATGTCTATGAACGTTTCAACTGGTTACTTTCTATTCTATTTTGCCCTGGGTCTGGTTTTACCAGTCCCGTGGCTCTATTGGATACACCGATTCGATGATAGGCGACTGACTATAGGAATCGGTTCGGGACTGATTGTTGCTGCGTTGATATATATTGGTTTTGCTTTATACCAGGGAGACTATCAGTGGTTGGCTGTTGAGTTTATAGGTGTGTTTTTCTATGGACTCTTTGTCTGGCTGGCGCTGAATAATTCGCTATTATGGCTCGCGGTTGGTTGGGGCTTACATCCAGTATGGGATGCGGCTTTACACTGGTTGGGCCCAGGCGTTCATATCGTCCCTTCATGGTATGCCATCGCCTGCCTTTCATTCGACTTGGCTGTTGCCGCTTATGTAGTTTACAGAGTTTCGATTAGCAAGAAGAAATTGCTTGCGCCAAATTAGATCGGACTACGATGTCTGCGCCAGATAAGCCTTCAGGGTTTTATCTCTCTCGTCTCGAAAGATTTCATCCGTAACGACGAATTTCTTAATTCTGTCCAGGCGGAAATTGCGAAAATCCTTCCGCGATTCGCACCAGCCTGTGACTAACCAGACTGGACCGAAGAACACGAGCGACAATGGACGTATTTTTCGTTGGCTGGTCTTATTCTTCAGGTCTCTGTACTCAAATGAAATTTTCTTGCGACCTCGAATACATTCGCGAATTTCTGAGAAGTCTGCTTCCCACGGAATCTTACGATGGCTTTCCTCAGAATAGGTGGTAAGTTGTTCCATATCGTGAAGCAGGCTATCCGACAATACGGCCTGAATTTTCTCCAGCGCGTTCTTGGCTTTTTCTGAAAACTTCTCGTCGGTCCAGTTGCAAACCATATTAATGCCAAGAGCAATGGCTTCCAGTTCATCGAAATCAAACATCACCGGTGGCAGGTGATATTTTTTGTCGATGACATAGCCTACGCCGGCCTCTCCATAAATGGGGACGCCGGAGTTCATTAGATCCTGGATGTCCCGGTAGACAGTGCGCTGGCAGATTTCAAAATCTTCGGCAATTTTCTGTGCAGTGACAGCGCGCCGCATACGGCGCAGGTAGTGCACGATCTTGATCAGGCGGTCAGCTCTTCTCATCCTTTCATATCCTCTGTTTGCTGAATTATAGGCTACTGCAAGTCTACTGACACCATGCTGTCAGCAGGCTGTCGGTATAGTGAGAATCCATAAGCAAACAGACTTATAACCACCCACAATCGAGGAATTTACGATGATTGGATACGTCACCATTGGCACTAACGATCTGGACAAAGCCGCCGCGTACTACGACGCCCTGTTTGGGTCCATAGGTATTGGCCGGTTTATGGAAGAAGAGAACTACTTTATTGCCTGGGCACCAGCGCCTGATGCCCCTTCGGTAGCGGTTTCGATTCCGTTCAATAAGGAAGCAGCAACTGTTGGCAATGGCACTATGGTGGCCTTGTTTATGGATTCTCGTGAAAAGGTGGATGCATTCCACAAGAAAGCTCTGGAACTCGGTGGTACCAACGAGGGCGATCCAGGATTCCGCCCAGCAGAAAACGATTCAGGATTCTACGCTGGCTACTTTAGAGATTTGGACGGAAACAAGCTTAATGCCTTTTGTATGGTTGAAGCCAAAGGCTAGTCGAATGATCGATGCTTTACCCCAAAAAGCGGGTATTGGAAAACGGAGCACATCCCCTGTGCTTCGTTTTCGTTTTTTACGCAAGTTTTTAAACCGAAGGCTAAGCCTCCGTACAAGTCTAATCCCCTGATAGCTTCGGATACCTGCTAACCCGGACGAGACCTTGACGCATATCAATGCGCTGCTTTCTTGAGCGTGGAGAATAATGCTTAACAGGTATCAGGAGATGGGGCCATGACAATCAATGAAAGCACTGACGACCGAATTATCCGGGTAATTGTAGCTGTTGTATTAATCGGTCTGGGAGGAATAGGCATATTATCAATATTCGGTCTCGTTGCACTGGTGACAGGAATTATCGGTTTCTGCCCGCTGTATAGAATGTTTGGTATAAGTACCTGTCCTCAACAATCGTAGAACTGGATTAGAACTATGGTGCGAGGCTCGATCGGGCCTGCGTTCCCCAGTGACCATCGATGAGTGTGACAATATAAAGTGATTGGTAAGTTCCAATCACTTCGTTATCACTATTAAATCGCTGAAACACCGTATTTACATGAACCTTACCAGGTGAAGCCAGGGCGATTTCTCTGCTTAACCAACTGGAGTGATCCCAGCCCGTGCGGGGAAGTCGTTCAAAGGTTCTGCCTTCGGCAAATTCTTCTGCGTTTTCCCAAACCGTGACGGTACCGCTTGCAAAACGCACGTGGGGGTAGTTCAAAGTGCCGGCCCAGGCGACCTGATCTCTGGCATTAAAATGCAACATGAATTCATCCAGTGCCTGCATGGCGCCAGCAATGGCAGCTTCAGTTTCATCATCTTGTGCTATTGCAGATGATGTGGCTAGAGCCAGCGCTAGCGACGCAATAATAAGTAGTTTATTCAGCATAGTATTCTCTCTCGTTTGTCAGCCGCAGCATATCAGGCTTGTCACCTGCATCCAAAAATTCGTCGAAATTCTGTTAAGCTGTTGCCTAATGACATCTCATTCGAAATCTGGCGTGGGGAAATATGTATGAAGAGTGTATTGATACCAATTATGTTGCTCCTCGTAAGCTGCGGCTCACCATCGGAAGAATCGTCATCTGCTGAACTGGTAATGCAAGATCCAATGGCTAGAGACTCTTTCACCATGCGCAACCCAGAGATTCTCGAAGACCTGCTGGAACAGCTGGAGCTACATGGCATTGAGCACTGGCAGAATGAAGATAATTCTATTGGCTTCTATGTAAAAGACACCCGGCAAGTTGATCTTCTGGCGCAAGAAGCAATCGGAGTGTGGGTTTCACTACAGTAAGAGACTGTAGATTAAACCGATTCTCTCGACGCGCGTTATAAACTCTGAAGTGGTCAAATTACAAATTACACCTTACACACGTACAAGGTGGTCAGATGTCCAGTGAAAATCGAGCTGAAAATAACTATTCTCTAAGTTTCTTACTCAGCCTGACATTGGCAATGCTTTCAGCAAATGCATTGGCTAATTCTTTTTCAACGGTTGACGAAGAAACTGTTATCAATGTGCCCGCAGTGCAAGTCGGTGCGGACTTTTATCAGGTGGAACTAGTTCCGATTGAAGAGAATTGGCAAGTTGCAATAGCCGAGAGTATTGACCGACCTCAGTTTATTTCCGCAAGGGTTATCGAGGATAGCCTGACTTAAGCTACGAAGGTTCGCTATACGAAGCAAGTCTCAGGCTTTTAGATTCAGAATCAGAAGCCATATTGTTCGAAGTGTTAGAAGTAGTTGATATTGGAACTAGCAACAATTGTGAGGCAGGCATCCAGCCAGACGAATCTGATTCAGATTCGAGCTTTGATCCTCAACTACTGTTTACAAAATACGAAATTGAGAATGCTGTTATGCGAGAAGCTGTTTGCAATGATGGTAGTCCAGCGGTGTTCTATTACCGGCATTCTCAATCTGACTCCAAAGACTGGAAAATTCATCTTCAGGGAGGAGGAGACTGCTCAACTGAAGCTGATTGTGCTTTGAGAGGTGCAGTAACTGCTGAAACAGTTGCTGGCAATGCCCAGCTTGAACTGGATCAGACATTTATGTCATTCGTTAGCTCTTTGGAATATCCGGACAACCTGAATCTGGAAGGGATATTTTCCCTGGATTTGGAACAAAACCCGGTGTTCGCCAACTTCAACCATGTCTATATTCCGTATTGTAGTTCTGACAGTCACTATGGAGACAGGGCTGCTGAAGATGAAAGTTTTGGATACCACTTTAAGGGTGCAAAAATTATTCAGGCAGTTATAGAGGACTTACTCAATAATTCGATCCTGGGTGAGAATAATCTTCAGAATTCAGAGTTGGTTCTCGTTTCAGGCACAAGTGCTGGTGGTAGAGGTGTACAACAAAACCTGGATCGTATCGCCGATCAAATTCCACTGGCGAGGGTTTTCGGTGTCACGGATAGTAGCTACTTTACGCGCTACTTTTTAACGGACGAAGAACGAATCGGCTTGGCAAGACGCCAGAGTGAGCTATGGAATGCGCAATATGACAATAGTTGTGCAAGCTTTATTGGAGAGCAGGACAAACATCTCTGTGATCGCGTAGAGCTTATGTTTGACTATATACAAACGCCGTTGTTCGTTTATATGGATCAACTTGATGAGGTCGCACTAGGAAATAATACTGACCAGTCTGAGGAATTTTCTGTTCACATAAGAAATGAACTGCAATCACTTTGTGGTGTGTTTAGTGGCAAATTTGGCACTCACGGTGCGTTAAAGTCTGATGAGGAATTCTTTGCTTCAACAATTTCCGGATATAGCTTTCACGATGTCCTGGTAAATTGGCTCTATGGTGATGAAACCAGCATAAAAACAGTGATTTCTGAAGGCCCAGTCGTAGCCTGTTCGCTTTGAATAGCCTCATTTAAACCTTGTGGTCAATCGACTCCTGCCCGTGTAAGCTGGCCATCTACTATTGCCGCTTCTTCGGGAGGAGTAAACAGATTATGAGCCGACTGACCACTCTGATTCTTCCTATAGGTTTCTTATTAGTTGCTTGCCAGCCTGATCAATCACGGCTTGGGGAATCGACTGAAACACAAATCCATCCTGATCCTGAGGCAACGACTAATGATATTGTCCTGGGTCACATCGATACCATCGAATCTTCAATACTGGGAGAAGAACGAGACTTGTGGATCTATCAGCCTCGTAGTCTCACAGATGATGATAAAGAGAATGATCTCGACCAATACCCCGTTGTTTATCTGCTGGACGGTAATGGGCATTTTCGTTCCGTTGCGGGCATGCTATACCAACTGGGTACCGTGAATGGCAACATGACAGTTCCGGAGATGATTGTAGTGGGCTTTCCGAATACCGATCGTTTACGGGATCTGACTCCAACTCATACTGAGGGTACTTCTGGAGGGGGCACTGCCTTTCTCGATTTCATAGAGAATGAAGCAATTCCATATATCGAATCCAATTATGCAGCCAGTCAATACAGAACATTCATAGGCCATTCTCTGGGTGGTCTTATGGCAATCGAAGCACTCATTACTCGTCCCGAACTATTTGCGAACTATATTTCAATCGATCCAAGCTTATGGTGGGATGATCAATCTGTCTTATTCCGCGCTGAAGCAGCTCTCGATGAAATGGACTTCTCCGGGAAGTCACTGTACGTTGCTGTCGCTAACACTATGCGACCTGGCCTTACTTACGACACA
Organism: uncultured Pseudohongiella sp.; assembly: GCA_965227685.1. Classification (GTDB taxonomy): domain Bacteria; phylum Pseudomonadota; class Gammaproteobacteria; order Pseudomonadales; family Pseudohongiellaceae; genus UBA9145. Next base: position 3,406,825 of record CBDDGA010000002.1, read on the forward strand.
ATTCGGGAAGATACAGGTGAAGACACGGTCCACATCCGATCAATTCTTCAATACTCTGAATCCGCAGCAAACAACACCAGAAGTGGCCTTAACTTCGATTGGAGATACTATGACGATGACGACCACGGCAGTGTTCCATTAATCGCCGAGTATGATGCACTGCGATTTTTGTTTTCATGGTATGAGCCTTATAAAGGACTGAGAACATTCCTGATCCCCGATGGGCCAGACGAGCCTGAAGCTGTTATTAGTTACGTCACATCTCATTTCGAAGAAGTATCGAATCAGTTCGGATACACAACACTTCCACCACTCAGCTTCATTAATCGATTTGCTAACGGAATGAGAGCCAATCGACCCGAATCGGCATTTGCTCTCGCCAGACTGAATCTGTCCAATTATCCCGATAGCCCGATAACTCACAGAACTATCGGTGACCACTTTCTCTCACAAGGCGATGAAGAGTCCGCGAGAATGCATTTTCAACACGCTCTTGATCGTGGCGCTGAGTTCAGTATCGACGATCGTATAGCTGCTCAATCAGAGCAGGATGCAAACTAAAAGGACAGTTTTATGGATGCTGAAAAGTTTTGGGACAACACAGCTGAGAGATACAGCAAGTCGCCGGTGCGTGATGAAGCTTTATATCAGGAAAAACTGAAAAAGACACAGAAATATCTAACTCAGGAATCCAAAGTGCTTGAGATCGGTTGTGGTACGGGAACTACCGCCTTGCACCATGCACCTTTTGCAGGGGAAATACTGGCAACTGATATTTCTGCGAACATGGTCGAGATCGCGAGAAAGAAAGCAAGTGAAGCAGGAATTGAAAATGTACGCTTTCAGCAAGCTACAGTTGAGGATTTTCAGGGTGAGCCTAATTCCTATGATGTCATTCTTGCCCTGAACATTATCCACCTCCTCGAAGATCCGGCGGCGGCAATCAAGAAAATGTATGGCTTACTCAAACCAGGTGGCTATTTCGTCACGGGCACAGTGTGTCTCGGTGATGTTTTGTTTTCTCCATGGCGTATCGCTATTCCTGTTATGCGATTGTTGAATAAAATCCCTCCGGTCCGGTATCTCAAGCGCGTGCAACTGATGACCTATATTGCAGATGCTGGATTCGAGATAGATTATGAGAAGCCTGCAAAGAGAGGAGAGGCAGCATTCGTCATTTTGAAGAAACCATAATGTGTTTGAAACAATTCAATGTGCGTGTTCTATTCCTGGGTATGTGCACATTACTCTGTTCAACACCTCTGACTGCCCAGTCATCGGATATTGCAGGCAGAGTTGTTTCCTCGGCCGGAGAAGTTGTAGCCGTCTATGAATCCACTCGTACATCAAGGGCTATTGTCAGGCGATCTGAGATATACCCATTAGAGATAATTGCAACTAACGAACGAGGAACTGTACAAGTCCGCATGATCGATTCTGCGTTAATATCCCTTGGCTGTAATTCTTCTCTGAAGATAGAAGACTATTCCTATATGGATGACGTGGCCAATGACATTGCTCGTATTAGGCTTTTATCGGGACGTTTACGGACAATAACAGGATCAATAGGTGAACGTAATCAACAAAGATATCAGTTTTACGTTGGCGATGTTTCAATCAAAATTCGCGGGACTGATTTCGAAGTTGTCTATGAAGAATCCAGCGAGACTATCTTCGTTGCGGCTTATGATGGTGGCATTACAGTAGACAGCCCATCGGGATCTATTGATTTAGGGATCGGCGCCGACAACGATTTTGCAAGAATAACTGCGGGAAGCGAGCCAGTGGGTTTTCTGGTCCAGCCACCAGGGATGAGAACAGGATCATCGATACAGGGTAGCTCTCAGCAATCATCTCCCTGTTAGAAAGAAATGGCTAAAGGTAAAAAGAAGATAGTAGCTGCGGTATTTTTTCTCCTGGTGCCATTACTGACGGTTGCACCGTTTATCTTGTTTCGCTCGCCAGCACCCGTCGGAATTGAAAATGGGATTGCTGTTTGCGATCCGGAGTACAATCCTGGCCCCCAGGCAGAAGCGACTGAGGAGCCGGAAAAAAGTTATCGGGAATATCTTGAGCGCCTGGATCAAATATTACCTGAAGACAATTCGGACAAGGCTGCATTCACGGTCGTAGGTGGACTTCTAAGCTACGACAGAAATCTCGCAAGAATCTGGTTGGACGCCATAGGCCAACACACTGCAGAAGATGCTGTGTCAGCAATCGTGGAGGAGGCAAGGCGCCTTTCCAGCAATCCTGATTATGCTCCTTGTGTCGTGCGTTAAAAGAGATAATTTCGTTCTGTAGTATTGCAGAATCTGATTCAACACAAGCCTGAGGAATTTGGGAATTGAAAAATCCAGTTGTTTTGATTACAGGAAGTAGCAGGGGTATTGGAGCAGCTACCGCAAGACTATTCGCTGAGCACGGATACTCAGTCTGTATCAATTACAGAAATAACGCTGACGCAGCTGAGTCTGTGGCTGAGGAAGTGCGAAAAAGAGAAGTCGGTTGCATAACTGTGCAAGCTGATGTTTCTGAAGAAAGTGACGTACTACGACTATTTGGAATCATTGATAACGAACTTGGTACACTAACATCTCTGGTTAACAACGCGGGTATTTTGTTACCACAGAGCAGACTTGGCGGCATCAACGCTGAGCGTCTGAACAAGCTGCTAATAACGAATGTCACCAGCTGTTTTCTATGCAGTCGGGAGGCTGTAAAACGAATGTCCACCAAAGAAGGAGGGCAGGGTGGCACTATCGTAAATGTGTCCTCCATTGCAGCTACTTTGGGGGCACCAAATGAATACACTGATTATGCTGCAACCAAAGGTGCAATGGATACATTCACCCGAGGACTAGCATTGGAAGTTGCAGACGAAGGCATTCGGGTGAATGCTGTTCGCCCGGGTATTATAGAAACTACTATTCACGCCGATGGAGGAGAACCTGGTCGCCCCGAGCGTCTCGCACCTCTGCTGCCGATGAAGCGCAGTGGAACACCAGACGAAGTAGCAGAAGCAATTTACTGGCTTGCGTCCGAAAAATCATCCTACGCCACCGGTACATTTATTGACCTCGCAGGTGGTCGTTAGTCAGGGACAGAGTTGTGTTTGAAGTTTCAATTGTGAATTTCCCTGAGACGCCGATTGCTGCGTTAGAGCACAGGGGTCCACCAGCCACGGAGATCCAATCCATTCTTAAGTTTATCGCCTGGCGTAAAGCTAATGGACTGGCTCCTCCTGAGCACAAAAGTTACGGAATACATTACACAAGCCCGCATATTCAACCGCCCGATAATTACCGGGTTGATCTGGCAACGAACTTTGATGATGAAGTGGAGTCCAATGAGCACGGGGTGTTAAAAAAAACCATCCCGGCTTGTCGCTGTGCACTCGCACGCCATCATGGATCCCGGGAAGATGTAGCGGCCGCGCGATGGTTGCTGCAGGAGTGGCTTCCAAAAAGTGATGAAAAGATTGGAAATTTCCCAATCTTTTTTCATTACATTAATGTAGGCCCGGATGTAAAAGAAGAAGATATGCTGACCGATGTATATCTTCCATTGGCCGATAAATAAACAGTACTCATTAATTTCAGTCGAGCACGACTATGAGATTTATCAATTGCTGCTTCACTGCAACCATATCAATAGCCATATTGCTCAGCATAACGCCAGTGACCGCACAGGAGCGGGATTTTGACTCCTGGCTCGAAGCGCTAAAACAAGAAGCAAGAGACAATGGCATAAGTGTCGAAACGATTGAACTCGCTTTTTCTGAAATCACACCACCAGTTCAACGTATCATAAGCAATGATCGCGCCCAACCTGAACGGGTTCAGACTTATGAAGATTATCTTACCGCGCGAGTAAGTGACTGGAAGATAGATAATGGCAAGCGCCGAATGGAAGACTATGGTGAACTGCTTGCTGAAGTAGGTTCGCAATATGGTGTACAACCGCGTTTCATCGTCGCCTTCTGGGGGATGGAAACCAATTTCGGTACTTATCCTATCAAAGAACCACTGTTCAATGTGCTCGCTACACTGGCATTTGACAATCGTCGCGCCGACTTCTTTCGAGCACAGTTTCTGGCGGCATTGGAGATGCTGGATAGCGGTTTTCCCGGCTATGAACAAATGACCAGCTCCTGGGCTGGAGCCATGGGCCAATCTCAATTCATACCCCAGAGTTATTTACGTTATGCGGTTGATCATGATGGTGACGGTAAGCGGGATATATGGAACACTGAAGCAGACGTGTTCGCCTCTATTGCCAATTATATCAAGGCCCGTGGCTGGCGAGATGACCTGACATGGGGCCGCCCTGTGAAGATCCCACCCGGAAGTGAAGAACGTCTGCAGTCTGACAATACTGGCGTGGTCGCCGCACCGCAAAATTGTTCCCGTTATCGCAGCATGGGTATCTGGCGAGATTTGCAGCATTGGCAGGAGTTGGGGGTCAGAAGAGCAGACGGTACGGATCTACCCTCCCGTTCTGTACCAGCGGCCCTGGTTTATGGAGACAGGGGCGATGATGAGGCATATATCGTTTATGCCAATTTCTGTGGAATCATGGCTTACAATCCTGCCTTGAAATACGCGCTTTCAATTGGTTTACTGTCTGACCTGATTGTTCCCTGATAAACACTTATCGGATGCCTTTTATGAAAAAAACTATAGGGTTGTTGATAGTATTCTTCTTGCCAATGAACAATGCTCTGGCTGAATTGCAGTACCTTGCTGACACCGGGTTCATAGTTGAGAACAAAGTAGAAATTGCTGCCGATGTAGCGACCAGTTGGAAAGCTTTCGTTGAAGACGTAGACAACTGGTGGCCAAAGGACCATAGCTGGTGGCTCGACCAGGGAACATTCACGATCGATCCCCGGGCTGGTGGCTGTTTTTGTGAACGGGCTAGTGACGGTCGATCGGCCGAGCACATGCGCATATCTTTCGTCGATCCGGGAAAGATGCTTACCATGACAGGAGGTCTCGGACCTCTGCAGGGCATGGGTATGTTTGGTGCTCTTACTTTCACTTTTACCGAGTCTGATAGGGGAACAGTTGTCACCATGACTTATAAAGTGAATGGTATAAACCCCGATGGTTTTGAGGAGCTGGCACCAGTTGTTGATATGGTGCAAGGGCTGCAAATTGGTGGACTGAAGACCTTTCTGGAACCTGATTAGCCGGCGATGAAAATCGAAAGGGAAAAATTAGTTAAGTGGGCCAGCATTCTATTCCTATTGGCAGTACTGCCGTTTGCAATCGAGTTGATTTTTGTTATCGATGTCTTCGGTTTAGAGTTTGCGGCTTCATTCGCTTTTCTTTATATGAGCATGCTAAAAGAGCGCTTGATACTGCGTTGGTATAGTTTCAAACAGGAAGTTGCCGCATTCTTACTTTTCGTTGGCACTCTATATCTATTTCAACCACGCACAGTGCTTTCTCACTCGCTGGCGAGCAGCATACTGATTGCTTTCACTTGTTCGTTGTTGATGGCGATTGTGATATGGATGCCTGCAATTTATTTAAGTTCCGGGTTTTCCTGATGGAGTATAAAAAACGGCCCTGAGGGCCGTTTCGTGTTGACAGTGATTCGTCAGTTATTAAGTCCCTGAAGATGTGTCGTTAGAACTGTCTGAATCTTCATCATTGTTATCTGAGTCGTCGTTTTCATCAGATAATCCATCACCATCCAGATCATCATCGACAACCCCATCCATGTCGGCGTCAAAATCCACGGCTTCATCAGTTATTGTAAGACCTACCACATCGATCAGGCCAAGTAGCCCTGTGTACCAATCTCCGATTGCTAATGGGTCACCGCCGGGATTAGTCAAAATCAATCCTAATTGATAGGTGCCTGCCGAAAGTGCGCTAAGGTCAACTTCAGAAACTTCAAATAGCTTGGTCTCTTCTTCGCTCGCGGCATCGCTGACAGGAATAACTATGGGATCGGACAGGGCATCAGCGGTGCCGTTACCAGTGGTGCTATCAGTTGAGTCGGAATCGGTATCTACAGAATCAGAATCATCGCTGTCATCGACAGTCGGGGCGAATACAATCACGAATGCGTCAACGTCACCGTCGGTAATTAACTCGGAACCTCTTGGAAAACTGACACTAATCTCTAGAGGATCGCCAGTATAGATCACGCCTTTGTTGGTGCTGATGCGTCCACTAATTCCATCAGAGGCATTGCCAACACCAATATTCTTGTTTTGACCATTGCTATTACCACCAGCGTTACTGTTGCCATTACCCTGGCTATTGCCTTGTGCCAGTGCAGTTTCGACTGAGATCATCAGTAGCAGACCTGCAAATAAGGAAAGAATGTTTTTTGTTCTATCTATGAATCTATGCATATGAGTTCTCGAGGCTTGACTAGGAGATTAAAACCACACTACTCAAGCCAAAATATAGGTGAGAATGATTCCATTCCGAGATTGGCATCACGTTTTTAAAGTTTAAGACAGACGTAGTCGAAAGGTTGCCGCTGGATTGCCGGGTATGAAATGACTAGATGAACTAGCAGCTCTAATTGGGGGAGCTGACAACAGAGAACAATTGGTAAAAGAACGATGTGATTCGGCGTTCTAATTAGCGAGCATGGATTCGTAGGTCTCGGCGAGTACTCGAGTGTATGTATCGATACCACTGGCAAAGGACAAGTGTGTTGTATCGACAAACATCTCTGGGGTCATTTCAGGATGATCCTGCATGTCACGGACAGGAACACCTGTCTCCTCAGTAACCCGAGCCATTAAGTTGTCCAGCTTCGCTTGTACTTCAGGTGTGTATACAACCCAGTCTGTATTGCGTGGTAGCAGCACTACTTCCATTTGGTCAGACACAGCATTCAAATCATTTACCATATTGATGAAAGCCTGGACCAGTCGCTCTTCAAAATCCAGACCCAGGATATCTCCCTGTCGAATGCGTCGTTGTAAATCCGGCTCCATCAGAGCTGGATGATTAAAACTTTCCGCGTAGGCGTATAGTGCTTCAAGGCTCTCTTCAGACAGCTCATCTTTTCGAACGCGGCCACCTCGTAACGCCGGTTCCCAGGCATCGGAGAAAGGACTATAGCCTTCCGGGAACGTGGCCAGGAGTTCCTCTCGTTTTTCTCGTCTTGCGTTCAGAGCTTCGGTTCGCTCGGGACTTGATTGTGGTGGTGCACCTCCACCATCCAGCAGAATTGCCGATGTTATTAATTCCGCCGATAGCCCTTCCCGAAGAAAACGTATATTAAATAAACGAGTTCCCCGATCTGGGTCGTCGAGGGTGATGTCCCACAGATCATCTATCGACAGCAGGATGGCTTCATTTTGGTCGCGGGTGAATGCGCCGATGACATCTCTGGCCTTGGTGGTCTGAAATGGATTGAACTCCAACAATGCGAGGTCCAGTTTCGCTCCAGCAGCCTCCATCTCTCGGCGAATGTGACGGATCACATATTGCTGAAACTCTGGATTCAGATTTCCAACTCCATAGTTGTAGGAAGTGATATCCAGATTTCTGTTAGCAAAATACTCATCGAACTGTGTAGGCTCAAAACCTGCCTGTACCATTGATGTGCCAAAGACCATTACCTTTTTACTCTCGGTACGTTCCTCTATAAGCGAAGGCATATAGTTCATCATGCCCAGTACGCGGTCATTAATTGGCACGTTGCTGGCAAGAAGTTTATACAGACCAACAACTGCAATGAACATGAATAGCCCGCCGAGAAAAGTTTTGAAACGTACTTTTCGCTCACCAGAGAAATCCAGCGTCTGGTACTGATTTTCAAAATCAGAACTGGAAGTAGATGAATGCATTACTGGGCACTCCAAATATGAAACAGATGAACTGAAAGAAAAAGATGAATGGCCAGTACAACCAGATTCGGTTTTCTATGCCATTGCTAAATCGGATTACTAACCAATCAAGTATGTGCATCAGGGCCAGCGCAAAAACTGTTACAGCGAAAGCGATCAGAGCTCCTGATGCGGCTTCAGCACTAAGTAGGCCATGCATGCTCAACAATACGTTTGTGGCATCACCGAATTCCTGAGCGCGAAAGAACACCCAACCTATCATCACCAGGTAGAACGTTATTGCCCATTTAGTGAACCGAACCAATAGTGCTTCACTTTCACCAAACCACTGCAAGGATCTGACAGAACCCAGGTAATGGGTGCCTACAATGATGAGGCCGTGGAAGAAACCCCAGGCGACAAATGTCCATGCTGCCCCATGCCATAGTCCACCCAGCAACATAGTCAGCATTATGTTGCGATAACGATGATTACGGTTTCCGCCCAGAGAAATGTATAAATAGTCTCTCAGCCAACTGGATAATGAAATATGCCAACGGCGCCAGAAATCAGCAGGAGAGCTGGCGAAATAGGGAAGCCGGAAGTTCAATGGAATATTGAATCCGAGAATCATGCCGGTTCCGATTGCCATATCGGTATAACCGGAAAAGTCACCATAAATTTGGGCAGCGAATGCCAGGGTACCTGTCCAGGCTTCCAGCATACTCACACCAGGACCATCGAAGGCGTATTCAACATTCACAGCCAGTAAGTCAGCAACAGTCTTCTTGAACAAGCCTACCGTAAATAACAAAGCTCCATGCTTTGCACCTGACCAGGTAGGTGAAGGCATAATTTCTAACTGGGGCAGAATATGTCGCGCTCGGAGGATTGGCCCAGCAACCAGTTGTGGGAAAAAGGCGAGGGCGGAAATGAATGTAAGCAGTCCCTTCCGCGCCTGCATATCACCTCGATATACATCAATGGTGTAACTCATGCTCTGGAATGTGTAGAACGAGATTCCAACCGGCAGTACGAAATTAAGCATCGTCCAGTTAGCGTCATAACCAAACATGCCAATCAAATCGACTACCGATTGCATCGCGAAATCGGAATATTTGAAAATTGCCAGAATGCCGAGGTTAGTTGCTATAGATACAGTCAGATACAGTTTGCGACGTCTCGTATCCGACTCACCTTGAATCGCATTGGCAACGAAGTAGTCAACGATGCCACTAAAGACGAGTAGTGGAATGAATCGAAAATTCCAACCTGCATAGAAAATCAGACTACCAACAAGTATCAGTAGCAAGCGCGGATAGCGCTTCAGAAATACAAAGCTATAGAGCGTGAAAAAACACGCGAAGAACAAGAAAAAGAGTGGAGTATTAAAAAGCATAGTGCGACATCGGTTATTTCTTTTTTCTGTCTACCTAATGACGTTGGTAATCGATAATTGTTTCAATCAGCGAATCTCGCGTCAGTATCAATCGTTAGGATCGTATTGTGCGAAATCTATGCCAATTGAATAAGTATTGACTTAACAGTCACTTAGACGAGATTAGATAAAGTAAATCGATTTATAGTCGAATCGTTGACTTATAAATTGGCGAAAAAGACCAACTGAATAAATAGCAACGTCGGCAAGCTTCGGCGTCTCAGCCCCAAGTCAAAGAAGTGAGTAGTGAGCCCTTAGTACAAAAGGGGAGTGCAACAGAGTAAGTCGCGATATGTATTGATTTAGAGTTCCTAATTCAATAAGTTCTCACAATGAAAAAGCCTCAAATCCCGTTATTTTTAGCTTGTTTCGTCAGCATTTCTGCATGGGCACAGTTAGATACGTCCACGGTAGTAGCATCGTTTGAAAACAATCAGCTAAGAGTGCCCGCTGTTCGTGTAGGCGACAGCACATTGAGTGTAGTCTTTAGTATTACGGAGAACGATGAGCCAGAGCTCACTCTGACCGCCGTGTCGGACAGAGCCGCACCCCTGGCAAGCACTCAGCTTGCAACTGTCAATGGTGAAGAGCTGTCCATACCCTGTCTGGAATTTTCAGGTAGTTATTACTCGGTCAGCGCTGTACTAAAGCAACAGGATCCCACTGTAGTGTTTGATCAGGTGCTGGCTGAATCAGTGCCTGCCTGTGATACCGACCTGCCTGGCCAGGTCACTTTCATGAGCCCCCACTCAAATCCAATAGCGCTCAACCTGGATCGTGTTTATAGCGTTAATACTCCGTCAGGGACTGTGGATGTAATCGATACAACTTCCAATACCATCGTTGAGCGCATAACAGTTGGTATTGATCCTGTAGCGATTGCAGTCAGGCCAGATGGACAGGAGATCTGGGTTAGTAATCACATTTCGGATTCTGTAAGTGTGATTGATACAAATCCCGATAGCACTACCTATCATCAGGTGGTCGCGACTATTCAGGATATGAATCCTGTTACCAAAACAACGCTCTTCGATGAGCCGGTTGGAATTGCTTTTGCGGGTAATGATAAAGCTTATGTCGCACTTTCTTCCCTCGACAAAATCGCCATAGTGGACGCCAATGCCTATAAGGTCACAGGCCACTTGAGCATAGCCGCTCAGGACCCCAGAGCGATATCGGTGCAGGGGGACAGGCTCTATGTAACCGCGTTCGAGTCGAACAACAAGACCGAATTGTCCGGATGTTTTGGCACTATTGATGGAGATCAGTGCACGTTTAGCCTGCAGGAACATGTTGTAAACAATAATAATGTGCTCTCTCTTGGCTATGACGCTGACATAGTCAAGGATCCACGAGTTCCGGATCGAGATCTGTTTGTCTATGACACGACTACGGATGTATTGCTGGATACCGTGTCAGGTGTGGGTACCCTATTGTATGGATTGTCTATCGATTCATCAGGGAAGGTTTATGTTGCACAGACTGACGCCCGTAATGAAGTGAATGGAAAAGCTGGAACTCAAAAACATACCCTGATCGAGATGGAAAATCGTGCATTTCTGAATCAGATTGCAGTAGTGGATTGTGAAAATTCATGTAGTTCGCCCTCGCCCATCGAACTGGAACCATTACCGCCCTCTCATCCGTCTCCAGGTATGGCCCTCGCTACACCGTTTGCTATTCAGATAAGCCCAGATGATTCCACCCTGGTTCTCACTGCTGCTGGATCCAATAAACTATTTACAGTGGATGCTCATAGTGGCTCTGTGCTGGGTCGCTTAACTGTTGATGAAGTTCCACGAGGAATTGCACTCCAATCCAATGAGCAGGGTACGCTGACCTACGCCTGGGTCCTGAATGTTGTGGCGAACTCAGTTTCCCGCGTTAACTTGAGTGACTTGAATAACCCGGTGCTGGAAGAAACAATTTTATTGGAAGATCCAACACCTGCTGAATTGAAACTAGGCAGGGCAATGTTTAACAACGCAGAAGCATCCAGTACAGGAACTTTCTCCTGCGAATCCTGCCATCCGGACGGACACACTGATCAGCTTCTCTGGGTATTGGGAGGGCCGCAATGTGAAATTGTGGGCTGCACTCAAATTCCTGTCCGATCCACGATGCCGATTCGTGGCTTACGAGGTACCGCACCATTCCATTGGGATGGGGTGCCGGGTGACCCATTTGGCGGCCGCAATGGGGCGAATCCGAATGGAGGATTCCTAGCAACATGTGATGAGAACATCCCAGAATCTTGCACCCGGGAACTGGTGGATGGTTCACTGTCGTCGACAATGTGTGACCCTTTGAATTGTCCTCTGAATGAAGAGGGTAAACCTGGCAATCTAACTGCAGAGGAAAGAGATGCACTTGCCCAATTTCTGCTGAGTATCCCCCACCCCCCTTCGCGGGAGCGTGCTTACGACGATGGGCTGACTGATCTGGCGGTTGAGGGATTTGACGATTTTTTTATAAAGGATGCTCCGCCAGGAAGTGTTGCTGGTCAGACATGCGGCTCCGTAGGCTGTCATGCTATGCCGTTCTGGGCGGGTACAAATGTTCCGGGAAATGGCATGGAGGCACCAAGTTTTCGAGGTTTGCAGGATCGCTGGTTGGTGTTACCACAGGGTCGAATCAATATGTGGGAGTTGATTAATCCCATACTTGGCAACAAAGGTTTCGATGAATTTACAATATGGATGCAGTTGATAAGCGGATCTACAGCCGCAGAGTGGCAGATGTTTCTGGAAGCCAGTATGGGATATCCGGGAGCCTTTGCCCGTCAGATAACACTGAATTCAAGTGCAGTTGAAAGTAGTGAATTAGCGAATACCGTCGCAATGCTTGAGGCCTTAGAACTTGCCAGTGAAGAAGAAACTATACTGCTTCAGGGAGAAGGGCTTGATCTTCAGGGAGCCTCCCCAACTGTTCTTGCTCTCCAGTTTCAGGGCGGTTTATACCAACAGCGCAATGGCGACGAGGCTTATTCACGGGAACAATTAGTGGATCTTGCAAGCAGTGGGGATATCGTAGTTACCTTAACCGGAAGGCTACCCAAGAATGTGTCTTTCGAAAACCCGCAACCGGCTATCTGGTCGACGCAGAATCAGTTTATTGTGACCAAGCACGCCTTTCCCCGCTTGCGAAACAATGATGCGATGCGCCTGAAAGGAAGATATATAGTTGGAGATTCCAGTATTTTTGTTAACGGCAGAAAAGTAAATGGCACTATCAGTTGTGAGAGCGGAAACTTACCAGAATGTGAGGATGAAATTATTCTGGTTCAACTAGAGAGTCTGCCAGAAGAACTGGGGATGTATTTTTTACAAGTGCAATCGCCTAATGGACTGTTAAGCAACGAGTATATATTCCACGTAATCTAGATGAGTATTGCCTGTAAAATTCCCATGTTACTCACGGCTGATGAAAAGGAGCTGCTGCACCGCCGGGTAACCAAATAGTGAGTACTACCGCCGGTTCGTCACCTTCAACTGAATGAATGATTGTATCACCCGGTCGGCAGATACCGATTTCACCGACTTCCAGCACGCCAGGTACGCCGTTCACATTATGGCCGAAGCGACCACTTAGTACATAAAATATTTCAATAGCATCGTGTGTATGAGGTTGCCCTTCATAGTCTGTATTGAAAGTGAGCTCGGCGATGCGTGTCTCAATGCCACCCAGATTGGCAGCATCTACCAGAACTTTCCACTCCAGTGCTCCACCTTCAGCGGATTCACGCAGTGCTTCTGCATTTAGCGGACGGTACTCAAGCCCTTGTGCCATTCCCAGTGCAGGTAAAATAGCCAGAACAAAAAGCAGATTTTTCATAACAAACAATCTCTGTATTTAATTTCCAGTGTAACCGGGGCCATGAAGAATCTTTCCAGGCCGACGTCCGGTATGTTGACCATCTTCAACAACGATCTCACCATTGACCAGAACAAACTTCATACCAACTGCATATTGATGAGGATCTTCAAAGGTAGCGCGATCGATAATTTCATCCGCATCAAAGACTGCAATGTCTGCGAAGTAGCCATCTGTTATTAGTCCGCGGTCATGGATATTCAATCGGCGTGCTGATTGACTGCTCATCTTCCTTACAGCTTCTTCGAGGCTAATGACGCCTCTTTCTCTTACATAGTAACCCAACACTCTGGCGAATGTGCCGTACTGCCGGGGATGGGGAGCACCTTCACCAAATATGCCCACGGGGCCATCGGAACCTATCGATGAGGCAGGATGCTGCATGATGCGCACAACATCGTCTGGGCCGATGGCATGGTAGACAGCAGTTGCGCCACCACCTTCAACAATATCGAAAACTACATCAGCAGCATTTTCTGCTGTGGGTTCCATGTTGGCTTCTTCAGTAAGTTGAGCGAGATTCTTACCTGCCATTTCTTCGTCCCAGCTATTGCGTGAAATAAAGACATTTTTAGGATCACCGCCACCACGTTCGTAGAGAATCAGATTCACTATCTCGCTTTTGATAAGGGAACGCGTTTCTCGACTGGCGATTCTTGACAGGAGTTGCTCTCTGCCGCCTTCCTGAGCCCATTGCGGGATGAGTGCATTGATGCTGGTCTGTGATGCAGTGTATGGGTATTGATCGATTGTAACGTCTATGCCGCGAGCCCTTGCTTCATCTACCAGCCTGAGACTGTCGACGGACGCCCCCCAGTTTTGTACACCGATTACCTTATGGTGAGTAATCTGAACCGGAATATTTGCTTCTTCTCCTATTCGTATAGTTTCGTTTACAGAATCCAGTAGCTTATAGGCCTCGTCTCTCATGTGAGAGATGTAGATGCCGCCGTAGTCCGCAGCGACTTTTGTCAGCTCGATTACTTCTTCTGTCGAAGTAAAACTGCCTGGCACATAGAACAAACCAGTAGAAATGCCTAACGCACCCTGTTCCATGGCTTCTGCAACCATGGCTTTCATTTGCTCCAATTCACCTGCAGTCGGTTCCCGGTCTTCGGCACCGATGACGCTGGATCTAATGGTGCCCTGGCCGACAAACACGGCCCAATTGGGACTGATTCCCAGATCTTCGATTGCCTGATAATGCTCGTCGATTGGAAATGGCGATGAACCATCGTTGCCTTCGGTAAGCGTAGTGACACCCTGTAGTAAGGCACTTTCAGCATTAGGCACATCAAAAATTCCGCGCAATGCATGAGTATGAGGATCAATGAAACCAGGAGATACAACCAAACCGCTGGCATCAATAACTCGATCTGCACTGGCGTCCTTCAGATCTCCTATCTCAATAATTCGTTCTCCTGTAATGCCAACGTCAGCGTAATACCAGGGTGTGCCTGTTCCATCCACAATACGTCCGTCTCGTATCAGGATATCGAAATCCTGCGCCAGCGACTGAGCAGATAGCACGGCTAACAGAAGTGATCCCAGTGATATTTTTATTCTATTGAGCATGATCTATGTCCAGAGTTATTTCCGATACAAAGAAAAAGGGGTAGCTCTAAAGCTACCCCTTTATCGTTGCGCAATCTACTGTTGCTTACCAGATGCGGACGCGCTCTTCCGGCGGCAGGTACAGCTCATCCCCAGGTTGTACGTCAAATGCGTCGTACCACTCGGAGATATTGCGAACTACACCGTTTACCCGAAATTTTGATGGTGAATGGGGGTCGGTGGTAAGGCGTTGAATCAGGGCATCTTCCCTGTATTTGCGCTGCCATACCTGAGCCCATGCCAGGAAGAATCGCTGATCGCCCGTGTAGCCATCAATGATTGGAGCTTCTTCACCATTCAGAGCCATTTTGTAGGCGCGGTAAGCCATGGACAAACCGCCTACGTCGCCGATGTTTTCACCCAAAGTAAAACGGCCATCAATGAAATAGCCTGGTACTGGTTGAAACACCCCATATTGATCTGCAAGAGCAGTGGCAAACTCCTCAAAATTGGCACGGTCTTCATCAGTCCACCAATTGCGTTGAACACCCGCCCAGTCAGACTTGGACCCCTGATCATCGAAACCATGACCCATTTCGTGACCAATGACCGCGCCGATACCGCCGTAGTTAACTGCCATGTCAGCAGCTGGGTCAAAGAATGGAGGTTGCAATATGCCAGCGGGGAAAACAATCTCATTGAAAGATGGATTGTAATAAGCATTCACCGTTTGTGGAGTCATACCCCACTCTTCTCTGTCGGTAGGCTTGCCCAGACGACTGACTTCGTCAGCGTAATTAAATTCTCGTACTCGCTGGGCGTTGCCAAAGAGATCTCCACGACGGATTTCCAAATCAGTAAAGTCCTTCCACTCATCGGGGTAAGCAATCTTGGGGCGAAAGGCTTCCAGTTTGCGATAGGCTTCTTCCTTGGTTTCAGGACCCATCCAGTCATTTTCTTCAATGCTTTGACGTAAGGCGGTGCGTAAATTTTCAACCAGACCTTCCATCTGCTGCTTTGCTGATTCCGGGAAGTGACGCTCTACATAAACCTGTCCCAGTGCTTCTCCCAGACTGCCCAAGGAGCCAACTCGAGCGACGCCTCTCTCCCAACGCTCACGCTGTTGAGGTACGCCATTGAGAACGGTGGAATAGAAATGAAACGCCTCCTGCTCAATTTCTTCCGACAGAACATTGGCGCTATCCACGATATAGCGGTAAGTCATGAATGCTTGCCAATCGGCAACATCCACCGTGTTAACCAGATCGATAACGGGCGCCATGGCACTGGGGTAGAAAACATTCAAGCCACTCAGATCTTCTATACCGGCCGCATTGAAGTAAGCATCCCAATCAAGACCCGTATACTCTGCTTTGAAATCTTCATAGCTCATGGGATTGTAGGTGAGATCACGATTGCGTCGCTGCGACCGTGGCCAGGTGTGCTCTGCTATTTGTGTCTCCAGTGCAAGTATTGCATTGGCTTTCTCTGCACTGTCGCTGATACTGGCAAAGTCCAGCACGCGAGTGATGTGAGCAACGTACTCCTCTCGAACTTCGAGAAACTCTTCCGTATCTTCCAGGTAGTAATCTCTATCGGGCAAGCCCATGCCACCGATGGACAGGTTCAGCTGGTGCTTGTCGGGATCTGAGCGGTCAGCTCCAACGTAGAATCCAAAAGGACTTGCGGTGTTCTCCACCTGTGCCCGGCCAAATCCTGCAACAAGTTCTTCCCGGGTATCGATGTCTGATAAGGCTGCTAATCCCTGACGCAGTGGGCTGATTCCCAGTTCGTTAAGTGTTTCGACATCCATATAGCTGCGGTAATAGTCGCTGATCTTCTGCTCAACCGAACCCTGGGCTGGTTCCCTTGACGAGAGGTCATCAATGATGGTCCTTACCCGCTCATCGGAGCGATCGCCCAGTACATTGAAGGAGCCGTAGTTGCTGCGATCGGCTGGCAATTCAAACGTATCGAGCCACAAACCATTGGTAAACCGGAAAAAATCATCACCAGGACGAATGCTTGAATCCTGGTAGCTGGTATCAACACCGAAGCTGCCCAGTTCCGGTGCAGCCGCCACTGCCACTGAATCGGAGCTGGTTTCAGTGACAACTGGCTCTATCGTAGTGGGAGCGGATGCCGTGGTGTTGTCTTCTGATCCACAGCTCGCTAAAAGTGCGCAGGATGTAGCGATGAGAATCTTTAATTTTGATGACATGTTCTTCTCCATCATCTTGGATTTATTCTTCAAACGGCGAGAAGTATACCTGAAATAGCCAGAGGCCAGAGTTCATGTGCCTCCAGAAAATCTCCTGCCTTTTTCATTAATGGCGCTAGGCGTTACACTGGGCCCAGAATAAATTCTGCGTAGATTTCCATTAGACGACAACAGGGCTGGAGGTTATCCATGTCTTCTCTAAACAGGTTTTTTGTACCCGTTGCAAATGCAGTGTTACTGGCACTTGTGCTCAGTGGACACAGCAGCGCACAGGATACGGCCACTCCAAACGGTATCGCTGACAATCGCAACAGCGCCTTTGCATTTACCAATGCCAATCTCTATCAGGGGGACGGCGAAGTCATCAATGGCACCATGCTGATCAGAGATGGCAGCATAGTTGATGTAGGCGCGAACCTGAATGTGCCAGATGGTTACTTTGAAATTGATCTCAATGGTCGTTACATCTACCCGGGCCTCATTGATATCTACAGCGAATTGGGCATTGAGAAGCTGGAGGCAGTTGACGACAACGGAGCAGCTGAGAATCTGTTTCCCTCAGAAGGAGCGCTTAATGTAAACGACGCAATTCGAGCACATTTCAGAGCCAGTACTGCTTACGAGCCGGACGAAGAAGCGATCAAGGAATACCGGGAACTTGGATTCTCAACAGTATTAAGCTTGCGGGCGGATGGCATCGCCAGGGGAACATCAGCGCTGATCACACTCGGAGATCAGAATGCTAACGAAGCAATCATCGTTCCAGATGCTGCTGCACACTATTCATTACGCAAGGGTACTTCCACCCAATCCATGCCATCTTCTCTCATGGGGTCGTTTGCTCTGATAAGGCAAACTTTCCTGGACGCACAATGGTTTTCCGAACAAGACCCGAAGCCATTTACAGACTCTTCACTGGATGCCTGGACAGCAACGCAATCGTTGCCTCAGATAATGGAAGTGAATAATTGGCAGTTAGCACTAACTGCGGACAAGGTCGGCGATGAATTCGACACGCAATATATTCTCAAAACCGCAGGCGACAGCTATAAGCGAGCAGACCTGATCGCGGCAACCGATGCGTCTCTGATTCTGCCACTTAATTTTCCAGATGCTCCGAATGTCACCGACCCAGTTGCTGCAGAAGAAGTTTCACTGGAAGACCTCAAACACTGGGAGCTGGCGCCCCATAATCCTCACTTGCTGAATCAGCAGGGCATAAGGTTCGCGTTTACCAGTCAGGATAGCGATGATTTCTGGTCGGCTCTCCGCAAAGCTGTTGCAAGCGGATTACCCGAAGGCGTAGCAATTGATGCCATAACCAGTACACCCGCAGAAATGCTAAATGTGTCAGACAGAATTGGAGTGCTACAGTCCGGAGCCATGGCCAATTTTCTGATCAGCAGCGGACCATTACTCGATGAAGACGCCACACTTCTTGAAAACTGGATCGTGGGCAAGCGTTATGAACTGAATCCAGACTTTGATGATCGTCAAGGTTCCTACGCTTTGACTGTTGGAAGTGAAAGCTTCGATCTGGAATTGTCTTTTAGCAATGCGGAACCAGCCGCCGAGCTCCGATTAGCTGACGATGAAAGTCGGCAGGTCAATATGGAATTGGATACTGACCTAATCACAATGAATTTTGCCTATGACGACGAAGGCAATCAGATTCGTCTTACTGGTTGGACGAATGACGATGGATGGCAGGGTAATGGCTACACACCGTCGGGTGATGTTATTAGCTGGGAGTTACAACGGGTCGGTGATCTTGATGTCGATGAAGAAAGTAATAGTGAAACAGGCTCCGCTGATTTACCGGGCCCAATTCTGTACCCATTCACTGCCTATGGTCGGGAAACTTTACCAGAGCAACAAGATTTCCTGGTGCGTGGTGCTACAGTCTGGACCATGGAAGATGATGGCGTTCTGGTAACTGATGTATTGGTACGAGATGGGCGCATAGCAGAAGTGGGCGAAAACCTCGATGCGAATGGAGTCACTGTCATCGACGGTACAAACAAGCATCTGACGCCAGGCATCATTGATGAGCACTCCCATATCGCATTGTTTAATATCAATGAGGGACAAACCAATTCCAGTATGGTCCGCATGAAAGATGTAGTGGATTCGGAGAACATCAATATCTACCGAAACCTCGCTGGTGGAGTAGTAGCAGCTCAGTTGTTACATGGCTCGGCAAATCCAATCGGGGGTCAGTCTGCGATTATCAAAATGCGATGGGGAGCTCCGTCTGAAGAATTGCTGATCGAAGATGCTCCTGAATTTATAAAGTTTGCTCTGGGTGAAAATGTAAAACGCAGTCGTAACCCTTTTTCATTTCGCTACCCTCAGACTCGAATGGGAGTGGAGCAGGTATTTGTGAATGCCTTTAGCCAGGCACAGGAATATGGCAAGACCTGGGAAGACTACAATAGTCTTTCCCGTTCCCAGCAACGTAATACACCCGCACCTCGTCGCGATCTGGTGGACGAAGCGATGCTAGAGGTCCTCAACAGTGAGCGTTTCGTCACTGCTCACTCCTATGTGCAGTCCGAAATAAACATGTTGATGAACGTCGCGGACAATTTCGATTTCAACATCAACACATTTACCCATATCCTGGAAGGCTACAAGGTGGCCGACAAGATGGCGGCTCATGGAGCAGGGGGTTCAACCTTCGCCGATTGGTGGGGCTATAAATGGGAGGTGCGCTATGCCATTCCCTACAACGCGGCGTTAATGCTTCAGGCTGGCGTAGTTGTGGCACTTAATTCTGACGATGCTGAAATGTCGCGTCGTCTTAATCAGGAAGCCGCAAAAGCAGTTAAGTATGGCGACATCAGCGAGATTGATGCGTTGAAGATGGTCACACTGAATCCAGCCATATTGCTACAACTCGATGATCGCATGGGAAGTATTCGGGAAGGCAAAGATGCTGACCTGGTGCTCTGGTCTGATCACCCATTGTCAATTTACGCGGTGGCAGAAACGACCTGGGTTGAAGGCACTCCTTACTACGATAAAGACCGCGATGCCGAATTACGGGAACGTATCGCTGCAGAGCGTGCGCGCATCATCACAGCTATTACTAACGAAGGGGCTGAATAATGAAATTTCAAAAATTAGTTAAGCAGTTCCTTCTGGCAACAAGTTTTCTGCTTGCTTCCCTGCTTTCTGTTTCTTTTGCCATCGTTCCGACACCGGCACCGGATCAGAGTGGGCCAATTGCAATAACCGGAGCAATTATTCACATCGGTGATGGGTCTGTCATTGGTGATGGAGTGATTACTTTTGACGAAGGTGTAATCACTGCTGTTGGCAGTGCTGGAGACAATATCGATCTCACAAATCACGAGGTGTTCGACGTACAGGGACGCCACGTTTACCCGGGTTTTGTTCTGCCCAATACATCACTGGGATTAAGCGAAGTAGGTTCGGTGAGAGCAACTCAGGACGTGGTAGAAGAGGGCGATATTAATGCCAGTGTCCGGTCGGCGATCGCCTATAACACGGATTCGGAAATCATTCCTACCAATCGCTTCAATGGCATTCTCACTGCTCAGGTTGCGCCACGGGGCGGATTAATCTCCGGCTCTTCGTCCGTTTTCAAACTGGATGGCTGGAATTGGGAAGATGCGCTGCTATCAGAAGACATTGGCCTGCACCTTCACTGGCCCGGCATGATGCAAAGACGACGTAATCCAGAATCAGGCCAATTCGAAAGAGTTGAGAATGAGAATTACCAGGGTCAGACCCAGCTTCTGCACTCATTGTTTCAGGATGCATCCAGTTACACCGGCGAACCTGTGAATCTGAATTTGCTCGCAATGCAGCCTCTGTTTAACGGCATTGCAAAACTCTTTATTCACGCCGATGAAGCCAAGGAAATTATCAGCGCGGTCAGATTTGCTCGAAATTACGGCGTGGAAGATATCGTTCTGGTGGGTGGCGCAGACTCAATTCTGGTACTGGATTTTTTGCTTGCCGAGAACATACCGGTCATCTATGAGCGCATACATGAATTGCCGCTGCGCGAGTGGAATGATGTTGATGCTCCATTCAAAACACCCTTCTTGTTGCACGATGCAGGTGTGAAGATTGGCATTGGCGGTGGGGCAACCTCCATAGATCGTCAACGCAACCTGCCTTTCTTTGCCGGCACCGCAGCTGCCTATGGTCTGGACAGGGAGACGGCTCTGGCGATGGTTACCAGCATTAATGCCGAGATTCTGGGAGTAGATGAACGGGTTGGCACTCTGGAAGCTGGTAAAGACGCCACTCTGTTTATTTCCGAAGGCGATGCGCTGGACATGCGCACCAGCCAGGTAATTGGTGCCTTCATTCAGGGGCGTGATATCGACCTCAATGGCACCCAGCAGCAACTTTATGAACGCTTTCGCGATAAGTATTCCAATCAAGTGGAATAGGAAACGGGCAAGAGTAATAGAGGATTAAGAAGGAACAGCATGGAAGAGTACCCAACGTTTGTCACTCATCTGGAGTGTAGCTATACCGGCAAAACCTACCCGGCGGATCAGTTGCATGGCCTATCTGAAGCAGGTAAGCCCCTGTTGGTGCGCTATGACCTTGAAGCGCTGGGTAAGGCTATCAAAAAGGAAGATATGCGCGACCGCCTGCCAGAGTTCTGGCGCTACCGTGAGTTTCTTCCAGTACGGAAATCTGAAAATGTAGTTCGGCTCGGCGAGCTAATGACACCCATCCTGCCCGCTAACAAACTGCAGCAGGAGCTGGGTTGTGGCAACGTGCTTATTAAGGATGAGGGTAGACTACCTACCGGTTCATTTAAGGCACGTGGTCTGGCGCTGGCAGTCGCTATGGCCAAGGAGTTAGGAGTGAAGCGTATGGCAATGCCAACCAATGGTAATGCTGGCGCAGCTCTGGCAGCCTATTGTTCTCGGGCTGACATCGAAACTTATGTGTTCTGTCCGGAGGACACACCGAAAGTAAATGTCGAAGAGATAGCTTTCCAGGGCGCTAAGACATTCCTTGCCAATGGTTACATCAACGATTGCGGAAAGATCGTTGGAGAAGGTAAGGAAGCCATGGGCTGGTTTGATACTTCCACACTAAAAGAGCCCTACCGAATTGAAGGTAAGAAAACCATGGGTCTGGAGTTGGCAGAACAGCTTAACTGGGAGGTGCCGGATGTCATTCTTTATCCAACAGGAGGTGGAACCGGACTCATAGGTATGTGGAAAGCATTCCACGAGCTGGAGGCAATTGGCTGGATAGGCTCCAAGCGGCCACGCATGGTTGCAGTGCAGGCGGAAGGCTGTGCTCCAATTGTAAAAGCTTTTGAGGAAGGCAAGCGCCACGCCGATCCCTGGCAAGATGCACACACTATTGCAGCAGGCATTCGTGTGCCAGCAGCAGTCGGTGATTTTCTTATTCTGGATGCGGTGCGAGAGAGCAACGGTTTTGCAGTAGCGGTATCCGATGCGGACATCAATGCTGCTCACCAGGATTGCGCAAAGACAGAAGGCATATTGCTGTGTCCCGAGGGCGCGGCTACCCTGGCAGCATTGCGGCAGGAATTAAAGAGCGGGCGTATCAGCAAAGATGAGAATGTTTTGTTATTCAATTGTGCTACAGGTCTGAAATATCCCATGCAATCCGAGCATCAAACCATAGACCTGCAGAAGCCTATCGACTACGACTTCATCAAATCCAGCTAAGTAGCTTAACTATCTTAGTACGCGCCGCAGCTCGGTGCGTGTCTGGTCGCTGGCGGAATCTACCTGCGCCTGCAAGCGGCAAACCCGACGAGGGATAAAGGAGCCCACTGGGGTCTCGGTTCGGCAGACAATACGTTCTTCAGGATCTACCCGGGCGTTATAGGCTTCAACTTCAGCATCGGTGGGGGTCTGTTGAGTACTCGCACTTCCTGGTGGCCCAAGACAGGCTGACAGTGACGTCGCAAAAACCACACAGGAGAGCTGCCGGACAAATTTCATCGCTAGTTGTTACTGATTGACAGAACGTTGTGCTGTGGTGGGAACAGATATTCCAGCTCCACATCTTCGAATGGTACCGGGGCACCGTTTTTCAATCTGGGACGAAATTGTAGAAGCGACACTTCGTAGCGTGCCCTGGCTCGCACCAGTTCATTGTCCGGAGACGCGCTGACTACTTCCAGATCATCTAAGTTAAATCCCAGTGGGATGATTCGATCATTGTTAATTAAGCCAGCGGGTAATAATGGGTGTAAGGTGAATTTAACCAGCGCCATGAATTCAGCGCTCGCATCAGAATTGACCGCCAGTTCTTCGGAAGGCAATCGAGCTGCGGGATAGTTAGCTGACCAGGCATGAAATCTGACAGGACCTTCCTGTTCAGATGTAAATGCAGCAATGCTCAAATCCAAAGCAGAAGCAGGAAGTACAGTAGGTCGGGAAAAAGCCTGATTTGCTTGCTCTTCACCAACTCCAGCTGCAAGCAGCATATCAAAAGATTCCTTGTACATGGCCAATGCTTCTTCCTCGTTACCGAACAGCATTTCCCAGTCAGCCATATAAATTTGTGCCAGAGCAGAAGTCTCTGGTGGCGAGTCTTCTATGCCTTCATAGATTTCCTTAATACGATTTAATAGCTCTGCGCCTATGCGATAACTGATACGCATCGACTCACCTACATTGAGAGTGAAGCCGGAAATTTCTTCATCTTCTTCTGAGCGATGGACGTAGCTATTCAGGCTATTGCTCTTAATAAGCGAGCTTTGATAGTAGTGGGTAAGCACAATATTGTAGAGCCACGGTGCCAATTGCACATGCTTGTCACCCAGTGTGGCCTCGATAGCACTTATGGCGCGCCAATTCAGATTCTTCGCCGCTATCAGATAACGGACACTCAAAGGATTGTTGGTATCCGCCGAAGCCTTAAGCAATAGATCGCTGAGTAATTCCGTGCCTTCAAGGTAAGCGTAAAAATCTTTCTGGTAGATTTCATCATTGAGCCATTCAAAGTAGCTCAGGTGGTTCTCCACCTGTTCAAACTTGCCCTGAGCCATCTGGGCTTCAATGGCGAGCTGCAAGGGAATCCATTGATTCTTGTCAGTTAGTCCGTAGTTAACTTTGGCAACCTGAACGGCGTCGAGGAATATGCGCTCTGCTTCGGAATAATTCTCTTCCTCCATGGCCACCACGCCCAGGGCAACGTGCTGTTCCATGTTGATCTGATCGTAGGCATTGAGGAAGCGCGGGTCTTCTTCCTCCGCCTGGGCCATCAGAGAAGAACTCTGTGTGAGCAGAGTTACGCCGAGAGCAGCGAGGGCTGGGAGCCTTGAGAAGCCGTGAAATAGTGATGTTTTCAGCATATTTCCCACTCTTAGCAAGTCTAGAGACGCACTGGAATCCAGAGGGAAAATTCAGGATACCCACAATCGCTCTGGCTCGCAAATCCCCCGGATTTCCAACTGAAAATTAGGCATACTGCAGGGGCCAGAGTTTTAGATCACATCGGAGTCAACATGAGCAGTATAGGGCAGGAAAGCGGAATCGACCTCTACACCTGGGCGACACCCAATGGCCGCAAGGTTTCCATTATGTTGGAGGAACTTGAGCTGGACTATCGAGTGTTTGCTATCGATATTGGTAAAGGTGATCAGCATTCAGATAGTTATGATCGTTTAAGCCCTAATCATAAAATTCCAGCCATAGTGGATCACGACGCTGGCGTTTCCATGATGGAGTCAGGTGCCATACTTATGTATCTGGCCAATAAAACCGGGAAACTGATGGCGCCATTTGATAAAGAAAACTACTGGCAGCAAATGGAATGGTTAATGTTTCAAATGGGCCATGTAGGGCCCATGTTTGGCCAGACCCACCATTTCGTAAAGTTCAATCCAGGTAAAGCACCCTATGCGGAAGAACGTTACAGCAAGGAAAATGCGCGGCTTTACAGTGTATTGGAGCAGAGACTGGTGAATCGTGAATTTATCTGCGATGAGTATTCGATTGTAGACATAGCGACCTGGCCCTGGGTGTCTCGTTTCGAATTTCAACAGATGAATCTTAATGAGTATCCAAGACTAAAGGACTGGTATTTGCGCATTGCAGAGCGGGATGCGGTGAAGAAGGGGTACGCTGTGCCGGCGGAATTGGAAGTACCAATTCCATAGAACCGGCATGAAAACCTAACCTGCATACTCCAATGGCAGGCTGGTTGTGTACTTTATTTGCTCCATGGCAAAGCTGGATGACACATCAGCCAGTTCTGTTTCCTGCACTAACTTCTTATAAAAAGTATCGAAAGCGGCGATATCCGGTACCACGACCCGCAGAAGATAGTCTGATTCGCCAGCCATGCGATAAAACTCCACCACTTCAGGGAACTTCTGCACTGCTTCCGCAAACCTCTCCAACCATTCCCAGTTATGCTGGTTGGTTTTCACTGCGACAAACACATCTACGCCCAGATTCAGTTGCTGTCGATTGAGCAGGACAACACGCTGGGCAATGACACCTTCATCTTCCAGTTTTTGAATTCGTCGCCAGCATGGGGTGGTGGAGAGCCCCACCGCATCGGCTATTTCGGCTGTGGAGAGCTGGGAGTTTTGCTGTAGTAAAGCGAGTATTTTCTTATCTATCTTATCCATAGAAATAAAATCTAATATAAGTCAATTTGTGAGTATATTTTATTAAATAATAGAGATTATGAAGAAAATACGCAAAAATATTTCCGGATAGCATTGCTATGCTTATCTCAATCGATCGCCAACTCTGGTCGTAAACAGGAGACGAGACTTGCCCCGTTTTGATGAACACTTACGCAGCGTAGACGAGACTTATCTCGAGCACATGGGACATGCACTCTCATTTGCCGGGAATCTGGCTGTAGGTGCCGTGGTGTGCCTTGTTCATGCTGTTTTTCCTTTTCTATTTGAAAAGCGTGGCAGTGACATTGTGAATCGACTCTACGATCGGATGGTGATTAATCGTCATACTCTCAAGGAGCGTAATCGAAAGGGAACGGATACTGCTGCAATCAGCAATCCCTGATTACGCTCCGCTTTCACTCGCCGCGCCATTAGCAGTTTTATGGAGCGGCGTTTTCTTTTCTGGGTTCCCGAACCTTCTCTTGATCTCTTTCTCTTGTGGTTTGCCGAGGAGGCATTGATTCCCACTAGCAAAGTCTCTAAGGTCGCAGGCGATAATTGAACATTGCCTTGGGAGGCAAAATGAATAAGACAAGTGGACTGTTAATACTGATGACCGGAGCTCTGTTTTCGAGCCTGGTTTCGGCGCAGGCGCCCTACGTGGCTCCGCGAAATATTTGGGGGCAACCTGATCTACAGGGAGTGTGGAATTTTTCATCTAATGTACCCATGCAGCGGCCCGAACGTTTCGGTGATCGTCAGTTTATGACAGACGATGAAATAGCGGCTCTGCGTGCTCGTCTTGCTGAACGGGATGCGGCCTCGGATCAAGCGGTACCCAGCACTGATCCTAATAGCCCCGGTGGATACAACGACTTCTGGGTGGAAAGTGCTGGCCTAACAGACAGGATCCGCACTTCCCACATCATCTATCCGGAAAATGGACGCTATCCTGAACGGATAGAAGGTTCCGCTATTCAGTTTGGTGGGCTTGGCGATGATGTTCCAGGTACTCGACCAGTTCGGTTTACCGTAGGTGGCATTGCTAAAGAAGGTCCTGAAGATCGCGGACTTTCCGAGCGTTGCATCGTCGGATTTAATGATGGGCCTCCATTTTCTCCAAGCCTGTACAATAACAACGTACAGCTTTTTCAACACAAGAATACTGCAGTGATTCTCACTGAAATGATTCACAACGCGCGTATAGTACCTCTGGACGACAGACCACCTCTGCCAGATGAAATCAGGCAGTGGTCTGGTGATGCCCGTGGTTACTATGACGGCGACACGCTGGTTGTTGTTTCTACTAACTTCAATGGCATGGCGGCAGCTCTGGAGCCATTCGGTACTTCAGCAGACAAAGTGCTTACAGAGCGTTTTACCAGAGTCGACGAATATACCGTTGAGTACGAATGGACTCTGGAATCTCCTTCAACTTTCTCCGACAAAATCACAGCAGTGGTTCCGATGACAAAAGTTGCTGGCCAACTTTATGAATACGCCTGTCACGAAGGTAACTACGGCATGGTTAACATTCTCCGTGGTGAGCGCATGGAAGAATTGCGTGCCAATGAAGATGGGAACTAGTGTAATAGAGTTTTAGTTGTAGAAAACATTGCGATTGCAAATAGAAAGGCCTGACTACACTATGTAGTCAGGCCTTTTTTGTCTGCGCTGAATCGTTAACGATTCCATTAAATCAATCAGGCTTTATCGTCGAATTAGGAATAGATATCTCGTGACCAACAGAAAGCGAATTAGTATTTGTGGCTCAATGACGTTTATCAATGATATGGAGGTACTTGGCGCCAGACTAATTGATGCAGGATATGAAGTTAATACTCCTGCCCGAGAAGAAGTAAAACTGGACTGGAGCTCCATGCCCGATGAAGAATCTTTGAAGTTAAAGAGAATCTACATAGATGGGTATCTGGAAAAAATTAGAAATTCGGATTTGGTGTTGATCGCGAATTATCCCAAAGATGGGATCGCAGGTTATATTGGGGCTAATGCATTGATGGAAGCAGCTTTTGCTTATGCTCTGGGCATACCGGTTGTATATCTTAAGCGACCAGGCAATCAGTCATGTAGATTAGAAGCCCATTCAATATCAAGAGTCATTCTTAATGATGACATACAGGCTTTGGATGCAGTAATCAGATAACAAATCAGTCTATAAGAAAATATTCGAGTACTGACATGTCGCTACTAAAACCACTTGTTCCCAGACAATCAATCCGCTGGCTGTTGGCAGAATTGATCGCTGTGGTACTGGGCATCCTTATTGCTTTCCAAGTTGAGGAATGGCGTACAAGTCTGAGTGATCGCCAGCAAGAGATCGCTTTGTTAGAAGGGATGTTGGTTGATTTTGAGTTTAATCGGGGGCTATTGGGTAATTACGAACAGTCATTAACCTGCCAGCTGGAGGGAACCGAGCAATACGTAAGTTATCTCGAAACTGCTACCGTCAGAGCTGAGCTCGAGATGAGGGATATGCTCTTTAAATGCTTTGAATACTATTGGTCCCCTACATCACCGACTTATTCTGGTTGGCGCGATCTGGGCCGGCCCGACCTTATCGGTAGCGACGAATTAAGAAGCTCACTTAATTCTTTCTATGAGGGGCTAATTCCATTCATGGTAACTTCGACTGAGAGACTGCAGCGTTTTCGAGATGATTACATAAGTGCTTTCAATCAAGACTGGGAGGTCAGGCACAGAGGGACTGATAGATCATCCATGCAAACAACTCGCACGGTTATTCAACCACTGGAAGCTATTCCCCGTGCACCAGAGTTCTATTCTGCCGCGGCCAGCTGGCAGTCATGGGCAATTAATCTGAACTCAAATATAACAACAGCGCTCGATGCAATCTCAGAAATGGAAGCCCAGATCCGCGACAGGCTGAAAATGATTCAATAGCTCCGGTTTCACCGCCAGCCTATTGACAATTGGCCATTGAAAAAATACTGTATATAAATACAGTATTTTGATATGCCATCATGGCCGAAGAATCCTCCGCCAACTTTGAAATTGCGCCGCTGCCGACAGCGCCGCCCGCTTATGCCGAGCTGCATTGCATCTCCAATTTCACTTTCCTGAAAGGTGCTTCATCGCCAGCTGAATTAGTCGAGCAGGCCTATGAGCTGGGCTATAAGTCTCTGGCTATTACTGATGAATGCTCCTTGTGTGGCGTGGTACGTGCCCATGTGGCTGCTAACCAAATTGGTATGAAACTGATTATTGGTTCCGAGTTCGTGCTCCGCCGGGAAGAAGCCAGTATGGAGGTGGACTGCCATATAGTTCTGCTTGCAACCAGTCGCCAGGGCTATGGTGAGTTGAGCCACCTCATTACCCGCGCTCGTTGGGATACTCCCAAGGGTGAATATTGGCTTGATCGCTCTATGGTGGAAGCCAATCTGCCTGAAGAGTGTTTGCTGCTGTGGATTCCTGATTTATCGCAGACGACAGAACAATTATCCAGCCAGGCGAATTGGCTGGGTAGCCTGTTTCCTGAAAAGTTATGGATAGCTGCGGAATTACTGCTACGAGGTAATGATCGTCGCAAATTACAGCAGTTACAGATATTGGGGAAAACTCATCAGATACCACTGTGTGCAGCAGGTGGTGTCTATATGCATAGCCCGGATCGACGCGCTGTTCAAGATACACTTACCGCCATTCGTTTGAATAAGCCCATTGATGAGCTTGGCCTGCATATAGAACCTAATGGACAACGCCATCTACGCCATCGCGAACTACTGGCCAAGCTTTATCCTGCTGAACTACTCCAAGTCACTCTTGAAATTTCCAATAGGTGTCAGTTCTCCCTTGATGAACTGCGTTATGAATACCCTGCTGAGATAGTACCACCTGAACATAGCCCATCTTCGTATCTAAGACAGCTAACAGAAGAGGGGATAAACCGACGTTGGCCGGCAGGCATCACGAAAAGAAATAGAGACACTGTCGAGCGAGAACTGGAACTTGTTCAGGAGCTCAAGTATGAACACTTCTTCCTCACTGTCTATGATGTAGTGAGCTATGCCAAAAGCAAGAACATTTATTGCCAGGGGCGGGGTTCGGCTGCCAATTCGGTCGTGTGCTATTGCCTGGGTATTACCGAAGCAAACCCGGACGAAACCCAGTTGCTGTTTGAACGCTTCATTTCCAAGGAAAGGGGTGAGCCGCCGGACATTGACGTGGATTTCGAGAATGCCCGACGTGATGAGGTCATCAGCTACATCTACCGCAAATATGGTCGTCATCGAACGGCAATTGCTGCAACGGTAAGCTGTTATCGGTCCAAGAGTGCCATACGCGATGTAGGCAAGGCACTGAAGATGGATGCAGATCTTATTGACCATCTTGCCAAGTCCGTTTTCTGGTGGGGGTCCGATCTGAAAGAACAACTTAGTGATGCGGATGTGGATTTAGAGGACCCAAAAATAGAACAACTACTGGACCTGAGTTTTTCTATTCAGGATTTCCCTCGACATCTCTCTCAACATGTTGGTGGCTTTGTTATAAGCAGAGGGCTCTTATCTCATCTTGTACCCACAGAAAACGCAGCCATGCCTGATCGAACTGTTATCCAATGGGATAAAGACGATCTTGAGTCTCTGGGTTTGCTAAAGGTTGATGTACTGGCCCTGGGTATGCTGACGGCCTTGCACAAAGCGATGGATCTCGTAAATAGCTACAGTGAACGGCAATTCACCATGCAGACCATCCCTCGTAAAGATCAAAAAGTTTACAAGATGATGCGCAAGGCTGACACGGTTGGTGTGTTTCAGATCGAATCGCGGGCCCAGATGACGATGCTGCCGCGCCTGCGGCCTCGTAATTACTATGATCTGGTAATTCAAATTGCCATAGTCCGCCCCGGCCCAATAGAAGGCGGCATGGTACATCCCTACTTAAAGCGGCGTAATGGGGAGCAAGCTGTTGAGTATGAGAATAGAGATATGGAAGGAGTGCTTGAACGCACTTTAGGTGTTCCTATCTTTCAAGAGCAGGTAATGCAGATCGCTATCGTCGGCGCCGGCTTTAAACCAGGCGAGGCTGATGAGCTGCGTCGTGCTATGGCTGCCTGGAAAAAGAAAGGCGGGCTGGAACCCTTTAAAGAGAAATTCATAGGAGGATTGTTAAACAAGGGCTATTCAGAAGACTTTGCCAACCGAATCTACAAGCAGGTTAAGGGTTTCGGTGAATATGGATTTCCTGAGTCCCATTCTGCCAGCTTTGCCCATACTGCCTATATATCGTCCTGGTTTAAACGCCACCATCCAGCGGCATTTTGTTGTGCACTACTGAATAGCCAGCCGATGGGTTTCTATCCGCCGGCACAACTGATTCAGGATGCCAAGCGACATCGGGTGGAAGTGTTGGCAGCGGATGTAAATTTCAGTGACTGGGACTGTACGCTGGAGCATGAAAATCCAGGAAGACACAGGGGACCATTTTTCCCCAGGCTTCGTATAGGGCTTGGCCGGTTGAAAGATCTTTCAGAGTCTGGAGCAAAAGCTGTCGTAGAATCTCGTCAGTCGGGAGTATTTCAGACAGTACAGGAACTGGTGTTCCGTAGTGGTATCAATAAACGAGATCTTGAAGCGCTGGCGGCGGCTGATGCTCTAAAAGGTCTGAGTGGCGACCGTCATCGTTCTTTCTGGCAGGCTTCAGGTGTGGAAACTGTGGAGCCCAGATGTCAGCAAATAAGCTTCTATTCGAAGTTTAGTAATGATGAAGAATTCGGTGTGGATGTCATGTTACCAAAGCCAACCGAAAGCCAGGATATATTCGCAGACTATGACTCAGTTGGCTTTACTTTGCGCAGACATCCTTTATCGCTGTTTCGCGATCATCTAAATGAGTATGGCGTTACTCCAGCAAAGCAGCTATCAACTATCGATAATAACTGTGTTATTAAAGCCACTGGCATCGTAACTGCCCGTCAACGCCCACAAACAGCGTCAGGTGTTACATTTATAACAATAGAAGATGAGACAGGTTTCATTAATGTGGTGGTTTGGCCAAAACTGGGAGAAGAGTATCGCCGGGTGGTGCGCCTCGCCAAATTAATGGGAATAGTTGGTCATGTGCAAAACAGCGAAGGCGTTATTCATTTAGTTGCCAGCAATCTTATTGATCTATCTTCATGGCTGGGCTCTATGCGGTTTTCATCCCGGGATTTCACCTGAACAGATTTTAAAAAAATTCGTCCCTATTTATTAGCCAAGGCCCAATCACCAGGATTCTGCAAATGGCCGAATAGTTGTCTCAAACGCCCAGGCGGTTCGATCTTGATGTGCCAGGTGATAGACCTCTTTGGCTATAGCGACTGGATCGGCAAAGAAGTCTTCTCTTGACCAGGCCCAATCATCGGGAGGCACAAGCCACGCTGGTCGTTCTGCGTCGGAATCGCCCAGCCAGGTGACATCGATCGGGGCATCGATGGTGACATAACCCACATGAACACGTTTAGGACCCAGATCTCGTGCCAGTGACTCGCACAGAATCCGCTGCGCCGCTTTGGTCGGAGCAAACAGAGCGTAGTTAGGGACTCCACGGTGAGAGGCGGTATTACCCGTGGCGATGATCACTCCCTCTCCAGCATCGATCATCTCCGGTGCCACCATACGTGCTAGATACAATAATGCTGTGGTATTGACCCGAAAATTGTACTCCAGCTCAGTGGGATCAGATTCTAAAAAAGAACCGAAAGTATGAGCCACGGCGTTATTGATCAATACACGTATGGGCCCCAGCTCAGATTTGATCCTGGTAACTGTTTGTTCCAGCTGTTCCAGATCACTCACATCACAGGCGTAGGCATAGGCGTTGTCAATGTCCTGAGCGAGCGTAGTCAGACGCTGTTCATTTCGGGCGATCATCGCCACCCGATAACCACCATCTGCAAAGCATCTGGCCAATGCAGCGCCAGTGGCATCGCCCACACCTGTGATGAGGCATGTAGGTGCTGGAGAGGTATCCACGATCAAGCCACCTTGTCCTTTCTAATCTCATAGGGTTCACCATATTTGCTATTGGCTTCCCCTGCTTTAATCACCTTGTGAATACGCGGGTCGTATTCATAGGTCCGGATCCACTCCTGTTCATCTTGATTCTTTAAGGTGTTGGAATGGGGTGAACTGGTTTTAGTCAGGTATTCCACCAACACCACGCGACAAGCCACACCGCCAAAGTCATAGCGGTAATCCTTATCGCCGGGCTCAAGGTAACGAACCTGATAGAGCTTCCAGTACTGCCCGTCGTGATGATAGATGGCGAACGTCATTTCATGGGTGTCGTACTGCCAATGCCATACCGGACTTTGGTAAATCTTTTCCCAGTCTCCAAGACAACTGCCATCTGCAAAAGTAAAGCCTTTGGTTGCCCATGCGAGTTTGTCATTCATGATGATCTCCTTGTTAGTAGCTTGTGTTAATGAAAACGGTCACGGCCGCTCTAACAATACTGCAGCAGCCTGACCACCTGCGGCGCAGACACTTACCAGACCGTATCGCGCTTTTTCTCGTCGAAGCGAGTGAGCGATAGACAATACAATGCGCGCTCCTGTCGCTCCCAAAGGATGACCCAATGCCAGAGAGCTACCGTTAGGATTAAGTCGATCAATATCGACCGTATTCAGCGGGGTGGCCTTCCAACCAGTTTCCCAGGCTTTGATATTGGCGAGCACCTGACCGGCGAAGGCTTCGTGTATCTCCACTATATCGATGTCATCCAGTGTCAGTTGCATGCGAGCCAACAGTCGGGGAACAGCAATAGCCGGTGCCATTAGCAAACCCTCGCCAGGGTCGATACCTGCCACTTCAATGCTTCGTATGATTGCCAGGGGTTCCAGCCCACGCCGTGCAGCCTCAGCCTCTTCCATCAACAGCATAGAGACTGCGCCATCGGTAAGTGGGCTGGCATTGCCAGCGGTGATAGAGCCTTTTGGTGTAATGTCGAATACGGTGGGCAGAGCCGACAGCTTCGATAACGATGTATCTGCTCGAATCTGACCGTCGGTTTCGACCCCTAGAAAAGGCTCGATTTCCACATCCAGTCGGCCAGTAGCAGCAGCCTGTGCCGCCTTTTTATGACTGGCTAAAGTGTATCTGTCCTGCGCCTCACGAGTGATGGACCATTTCTTTACGGTTAGCTCCGTATGTTCGCCCATGGACAACCCGGTAGATTTTTCAACTAACCCGCTACCCTCATGCATCTGAGACATGGACTCGACTCCGCCGGCCAGTCCTATCCTGGTGCGTCCCAAGCAAATGCCTTCAGTCACCGTACGAATTGCAGTGATACTGGATATACAATTGTCCAAGACCGTCAATGCGTGAGTCGTGGGTTCCAACTGGGATTCCAACAATGCAGCCCGAGCCAAATTTGATGCGCCTGGACTTTGCACCACGGTACCAATCGCCACATCCTCAACTGCTGACGGTAATACAGTTGCCGCCCGCAAAGTGGCGTTAATCGTATGAACCGTCATCTCCAATGCCGATGCATTACTGAACAGCGTGCCTGCCTTCACGAAAGGTGTGCGCTTGCCGGCAATGATGGCGACTCGTCGGTCTGATGACTGCCAGGTCATTTGCTAACTCCCAATATGTTTACTAGTTTCCGAGTGATCTGTTCCAATCTACATTCCAGTTTTAACTTCGTCCCTAATAACCTGCTTCAACTCATGTGTATCGATGTCATAGAGATAGCCATAGACATTCACATTTTTGGGTGTTCCATCTGACTTTCTGATCAGACCCACATCATGTATCAGGGACTCGTTGTAGTCGCTAATGCAGACACTTTCGCTGGGATACAATTCGCTGATGTCCACGTCGTGTTCATCTTTGAATGCCTGAATAATGCCGTCCTTTGTGTAAGACGTGGCACCACAGTGGGTGTGATGAACGACAGCAATGTTTTCTACGCCGAGCAGGTGTTGACCTACAGTAATGGAGCGCAGTGCATCGACTGCGCGACCACCCGCCACTACAACGTTTAACATCGTCGTTGTGGTGCCGATATCATTCCCTTCTGCATCCTGGACCACCTCACCGGGATAGACATCTCCCAGCTCTTTGGCCACAGCATCAGGAATACCAACAGCTCTGGGGTCGTAGCAATAAATCACTATGGTGCGCAGCGGCATTAGTCCCGCAAATTCCTTGCGCACTTTCGCCTCATCGTAATCAGGGGCCTTGGAAAAAGCGTAGGCATCGAAATTTTGTTGTATCTGACTCATTGTTTGTCTCCTGGTAATTTGAGCAGCCCTGGATAATTTCTTTGCAATAGAATAGCTAATCTTCTACCAACGAATTATGTTGGAGAATTCATTTAAGCTCTGTATAAATAGGGTTACAAACGAGTTTTTCTTTTCTTAGACATAGATAAACTTATTCATATGCCTAATTGATGGTGGCTGAATGACCAAGAGAACCTACCCTCTCAACGCCCTGCGAGCATTCGAGGCATCCGCGAGACAGCTCAGCTATGTGAAGGCTGCGGAGGAATTATTCGTCACCCCCGCAGCGATCAGCCAACAGGTCAAACGGCTGGAAGATTACCTGGGAGCACCTTTGTTCCGGCGCTTACCGCGGGGACTGCTGCTCACCGAGACAGGTCAGCTATTACTCGCCGATCTCAGGGATGTATTTCTGCGTCTGGATCAAATCATGGAGCGCGCAGCCGTCAATGAGATGGTCGGGTCTCTGTCAATCAGCGTCGCTCCCATGTTCGCCGTCAAATGGTTGTTTCCCCGACTGCACCGTTTTGACGAGTTGAATCCCGGTATCGATGTGCGCACATCGTCCAGTCTTGGGCTTATCGATTTTCAGCGAGATGGATTCGACCTGGCCATCAGGTTGGGGCGAGGGCAATATCAGGGCCTTGAAACGGTCAAGTTATTTGATGAAGCAGTCACTCCAATGTGTCATCCACGGTTATTGGAAGACTCTGGTCCTATCAAGAATCCTGGCGATCTAAAACGCTTCGTGCTTCTGCATGATGACTCCATGGAATTCCTCGCTAACCCACCG
This sequence comes from uncultured Pseudohongiella sp., assembly GCA_965227685.1. GTDB lineage: Bacteria > Pseudomonadota > Gammaproteobacteria > Pseudomonadales > Pseudohongiellaceae > UBA9145. The sequence continues at coordinate 3,442,387 of CBDDGA010000002.1, forward strand.
ACCTGGAATGCCTGGTTAAAGGCGGCGGGTAGCGCCAGTGTCGATGTAAAGCGCGGTCCCCGTTTCGGTCAACCCGATCATGCTCTGCAAGCTGCCGTCGATGGTGCTGGCGTGGTTTTGGGGTGGCGTTACCTTGCCCAGGATGACATAGCCGCAGGGCGGTTAGTTCCATTGTTCGATTTGAATTTACCGCTGGGAGCAGCATTTTATTTGGTTTATCCGAAGTCTCATGGAGCCAGACCAAAAGTTGCCAGGTTTCGGGACTGGTTGATGAAGGAGACAGAGAGGAGTGACTGAAAGAAGAATAATCAGATGAAAGGCATAAATGGAAGCACAAGTAGAATCGCCACGCTGTGAGCCAGTATGATGGCTCTCGGCTATGCCTCTAACGACTTGTACATTACCAGTGCATCAACGTAGCCTTTCTCGGGATGTCTGAAAGCTCTGGGCAGAGTACCAACTATTTCAAATCCCAATTTTTTCCACAGTCGTACAGCGCCTTCATTACTTGAAGCCACAAAGTTATATTGCATAGCCTTGTAGCCGAGATTAATCGCCTCCTGTTGGGAATGCTTGCACATACTGCTAGCTACACCTTTTCCCCGGGCACCAGAGGAAACCATATAACCACAATTGCAGACATGATCCCCTGGGCCATCATGATTGGTTTTAATGTAGTAAGTACCCAGTATCTTGTTGTCTTTCTCGACTACATAAGTTTTGCGTGGATACTCCATCCACAAATGGAATGCTTCTTCTTTGCTAGTGTCACGCCGATAGCCGTAGGTGTCCCCGGCGGATGCCACCTCACTAAAGATAGGCCAGATTTCTTCAAAATCGTCTTTGGTAGCTTCCCTGACAAGCACTACACTTTTCCTTTGTTAGCTCTTACACTTTTTGGGTTCTAGGGTTTAGCCGTTATAGGCTTCTTCCAGCTGCTGCATATCGAACTTGATCATAGTCTGCATAACCGTTAGCACTCTCTCGGCAGTTGCCATGTCGTCAGCATTGATCCATTTCATGAACTGATCCGGAACGATTTGCCAGGCGACACCATATTTGTCTTTCAGCCAACCACAAGCCATTTCGCTGCCGCCTTCTCCGAGTTTATCCCAGTAGTGGTCAATTTCTTCCTGATCTTTGCAGTTCACATAGAGAGAGATTGCTTCATTGAAAGTGAACATTGGTCCCCCATTTAATGCAAGGAACTCTTCTCCATTCAAACTAAAGCTGACAGTCAGCACTGAGCCTTCTGGATTCGGCATTCCAGGAGGATTGCGGGTGATCTGCGTTATTTCGGAATTGGGAAAGATTCCTGTGTAGTAGTTTACTGCCTCTTCGGCGTTGGTATCGAACCACAGGCAGGGTTTGATTGTTTTCATTGGCTTGTCCTATTTAAGAGAATGCAGACCAAACATATTGCCATCTGGATCTTTGGCATGGGCAACGAAACCATGTTCACCGATGGACATCTTGTTCCTTTCCAATTTACCCCCAGCATCATCCACTCTTGATGCTTGTTCAGCACAGTCATCACATTCGAAATACACCAGTGTACTATTACCTCCGCTTGGCATTCCCGGTGCATGAACCAGTGCACCGGTGCTACCAGGAAGCGATGGATCCTGAGGGAATGCCAGCATGGGAATGTCTGGTCCTGGGAGTTCACCGAAACTGAGACCAAGTACGGTTTCATAAAATGCTTTAGCTTTTTCTAGATCCTGGACGTAAATTTCAAACCATGTGACGGGATTGGTAGCCATCGTACTTCCTCCGTTTTATTAATTTCTCTTTGTTTTTCTGCTTCTTTGTTTTCGGTTTACAGTAGAACCATTCTTACGCGATTTTACTAGGCAAAGAAACCATGAAGAAACCAGCTTCTCTCGCCAGTCCGTTCCCGGTAAATCCAAAGCCGGCTGCCATTGGTTTCCTGGGCTATGTAGTAATCTCTTTCGATATCAGTTCCAGCCCACCAACAGGTTTCGATGCGTTCCGGACCACTGATAAGACTAATGGGTTTGCGATAATAAAGCTTACTACCGCGGCGGGTAAGCTCAGCAGGATCATCCAGTAACCACAGGGGCCGGGGATTGTCGGTGATAAGTTTGCTTTGTATCTTGTCCTGCCTTGTCACTACGGTGAGTTTCTTCCTGGTCTTGCTAACCTGTTTTCGGGCATCTTCATAATTGAGTTCCTGACAGGCATATTCCGGGCAATGTCCCGCTATCGTGTTAATACTCTTGAGTGTCTGGCCACCTAATCTGGCTTGTAGTTGTTCCATGAACTGATCCAGGTTGCTGTTACCACTCGTTGCTACAGGCTTGCCTTCGAATAGTAGGGATTCGCTTTCGCTCATAAAAGCATCGAACTGTTTTACCCGTAATCTTACGCCAATAATCGGAGCTGGTAAGCTGAGACTGCTGAAATGAGTTTCCAGTAACAACAGTAAGTGATCACGACAGCGGCTGGCCTGACGCAGAGCCATGTCGATCTCTGTGGGTTCCCGTTTCTCATGAAGCAAGGAGAACACCAGATGACTGGTACTGAGATCCCGTTGTCTTAAGAAGTTGCAAAGTTGCGCGATCAGTTCATCGGCAATGGGTAACAAGCGATCCAGGTTTTCCAACTCATAAGGCAGGTCATATGATGTGGTAAACGCCGGTGGAGGGAGATAGTTGCGGGTGGGTTCGGCTACGCTCCCCAAAGCTCTGTTAAGCAATTTAATGAAATCGCTGCCGAATCGTTTATGCAGACCATCCGTAGGTAGGCGCCAGATGTCCCTTATTTTTCGAACACCCATGTTGTACAGGCGCCTGCTCTGCTCTTTGTTCAGTTGTAATACTTCAGTCGGTAACTGACCCAAAGCAGAGCGCAGGTTTTCTTTCTGATGGACTAATTGATTTTTACCAGAACGAGCCAGTAATAGACTACCCGTAACTGTCGGACTGGCGGCGTATAAAAAACCCTCATCCAAGTCCATTTCTTCCAGGGCGGGACTAATCAGCCTTTGCAACTTCTCATGAATCGATTCGATGCCGCCAAAGTACTTAAGGCTGCTGCGCACTTCGCAGACGAGCGCCTGTGGATGGAAGCTGACGGTTGAACTGACACTCTCCATCAGCCCCGCTAACTTTTTAAGAAAGCGATCTTGTTGAGTCTCACTAAGCCCGGCCAGCTGTGGGAGGAACAATGCATACCAGAGACCGGAGTGGCGGCGGGGACTGGATTGCTGTTTATGATCGGGCCGGCGGTTTTCTAAGGGCAGCGGCAGCTTCACCACCCGACCCTCGCCAGCTTCTGGCAGAGGGAGTTGGGCCATGGATTCGGAGTCTTTCACCGTAACCCTCCGGCCTAGATATGGGCGTAGACACTAGCCCTGGGCCTGAATCTGGCCTGGAAATTGGGTTGAAAATCAGGCTCCAAATGAGGATAAAGATCAAGTCTGGTGGTGAGAGGCCGGAAGTTGCCTCGAGCTCTTAGAATAGTCACCTCGGCTCCGCTAAAACCCGAATCAGCACCATAAGAACTCTCTATTTTCAGGCTTAGTGGAGAGGGTGAGTACTTACTAACATTTTGTTTGAAGAGCACCCCTAAAGTATGTCCGGTTTCCCCGGCCAGCTGCAGGCGGCGCAGTACCCGGCCAGGCAACCAGTTCTGCCAGGCTAACACCAGGCCGCAGCTTCCACTTTGTAGTGCCTTCTCCATACTCCATAAAGCATCGCGACAGGAGGTGTCGGCCTTCACCACCAGCACTTGCTTAATATCGATGCCTGCCTGCACCAGAGCCGGTGCATAAAGTTGGTGGGGCGGAGAGATCCACAGCACCCATTTGCCCTGGGCGATTACCGATCGCATAAGCGGCAGTAATAGCTGTAGTTCCCCCATGCCCCATTGTTTGCTAATAACTTCTACCAGACCCTTGCGAGGCCAACCTCTACCGGGAAGGATTTCATCCAGTTCCGGGTAGCCGGTACTGACACCATGAAAACCTTGCCCGGCCATATCGCAGCCGCGCCAGAGATTGGGATTACCATGAAGAAGATCCTCGACGGAGACTGCTTCATGACCGGAATCCGGTTGTGATTCTACCTGTCCTTTTAATTGCTCTTCGCGTTCTGACTTGTTTGCCAGTGATTGTCTGTAGGCCGCACCAGCCGTGGGCCCGGGCCTGATTGAGGCGCCTCTGCTTGTTGCCATTTTAGTTTCCACACCATTCTGTTCTGTCTTTGCTTTTGTTCGACTACTGTATTTTCATACAGTATATAACCAGTACTTTTTTCATGGCAACCATTTTTTAAATTTTGAGTAAGTTTTTAACAAACCCCAGTAGTCAGTTGTTTTTTAGGTAAATTTTCTCTAAAGCTTTATTAGAGGGAGCCGTTAAGCCAAGAGTACATTGACTCAGCAGTGGAGCCCGTCGATGAGCAAGAAGCCAGACATGGTGATGGTAGTCATCACTCTGTTTGTTGTGAGTGTTCTCGCAAGCAGTGTTGCCCAGAGTGCATTGATGTAAGCACTCAACAAAAAAAGTAAGGCAGGAACCTTATAGCAGCGCCGACGCTATCGAATTTACGATAACGAGAAAGGAAACAAGGGCCAGGGATAGGTAGAGAAGTCGCTCAGTGAAGCCGCCCTACGCAGTATCGGGGCGGTATATTTTTTTCTCGGTTACCACAGCGTCTAACCTGACATCCCAGGTCTGGGTTGGAAAGGGTTCAGTCAATTGGCATTCATGTGCCAATCCCACCAGCAGCGGTTGGCTGCGTCGATTGAAAATCTTGAAACTGAAAGTACGGTCGTAGAAGCCTTTGCCCATGCCAAGGCGAAAGCAGTTGGCATCGAAAGCTACCAGAGGTACAAACACCACATCGAAGTTAGTCGGCGAAATATGTTCTTCCGGATGGGGAGGTTCCGATATTCCCCACTGATTCTCAATTAATTCCGTTGTTTCATCATAGGGAGCGAAGGTCAATAACTCCTCGTTATCTCGGCTAATAACGGGCAAATAACAGGTTTTGCCTGAATCCAGAGCCTGCTTCAATAAAGGCTCAGGATTAAGCTCGCCATCAATGGTCAAATAGAACGCCAGATGTGCAGCGTCTCTAAAAAAATCTTCAGCAGTTACGATTTCAACGATGCGCTCGGAGGCCGCTAATTGCTCGGCTTCAGTCAGATTTCTTCGCGCTTGTCTTATCGACTCGCGCAGAGCGAGCCGTTCTTCTTGATTCATAATTGAGAGATTCTATTGGGAGCTTTTAGAGGCTTCTTATTATGGGATTACTACTGTGCGACTTCGCATACATGAACAAGAATCAAGTCCCCCGGAACACCGCTATCAAACTTGCCCTGAACCAAAAGGTTCAGGTGGTGGCTCCCGCGATGTATAAGGCTTTCCGACTTGCGGACATGCACACCAACATCTTACGAGTTGCCTCCGGGTTTAAAGATATCGGCTCAAGAACACATTTGATTGGCCAATGTTCTAGGGAACTCTCAGAATAAGTATAGCTTGCGGAACTTAACAGTGAAAGCAACGTTGGGATTACTTTTTTAGAGCTAGATCAATGAAGTAGCTCCGACAGAATTGCCTTCTGTCTGCGAAGGGCTTACAGAGTAAGAGCTGGAAATTTATTAACAGAAATTGCGGGGAAAGCTGGCTTCAGATTTCCAGTTGGCGCGAAGATGCCAGGGCCAGGTCAATCTTTTCTTCCATGTCCTGAAGTCGATCACTTGTTACTTGCCGGGTCTCGTTAATGAGTCGATTCTTTCGCAACATATCGTGGGTAATATTAAGTGCGGCCATCACAGCAATCTTTTCGGCACCGTGGATGTTCCCGCGGCCCTTAATTTTGCGCATGTTCTCATCGAGATATCGGGCTGACTTCAGTAATGCTTCCTGATCAGAAGGCGGGCAGTTAACCTGGTATTCCTTATCGAGGATTTTGACCTGTACGGCAGTGCTCTGTTCGCTCATGGTTTTCAGTCCGTGCTAAATCAGGAATTGTCCATCGCCTTAAGGCGTTCGAGTACAGACTGTAATTTAGTCTTTGCTTCCTGATTCTTCTCTACCATCTGCTGATGCTCGCTTTTGAGCGTGGCTTCATTGGCCTTCAGTTCCTGGTTTTCTCGTTTCATTTCCGCACAAAGATCGATTAGATCGTCTACTTTGGTGCTCAGATTTTGGAAGCTATCGTCGGACATATCGTAGTTAGTTGATATTGTTAAGTTTCTCGGAATTTGTAGAAAGCCCAATGCACTATTGGCATAACTTTAGGCTTTACATTAAGAGTGCCGTAACTATAGAGCCGGTTCCGGAAACGGTCAACACGACTCGTCCAAAAAAGTGCGCGAAAAACCTCAGTGTGGGACTTGGTTCCCACTGTCTACAACTATATCCTGTGCGCCTGATGTAACACTGACTCAAGAGGCATCGAATGGCCGCCAGGCAAACCAAATATCGAGAGATGAAACGCCGTCGCAAAGAATTGATGGCACAGATGGAACCCAACAGTATTGCGCTCATACCTGCTGCACCACCGCGTATTCGCAACAATGATGCAGAGTACCTTTACCGACAGAGTAGTGACTTCTACTACTTAACGGGGTTTGTGGAAGCGGAGTCTTTGCTGGCTCTGATTCCAGGAAGAAAACAAGGTGAGGTGGTGTTGTTCTGTCAGGAGAAAAACAAAGAGAAAGAACTATGGGAAGGCAAACTCATGGGCCCTGAAGCAGCTCAGGAGGAACTGGGCCTGGATGACGCTTTTCCTATCAGTGATATTGACGATATTTTACCTGGTCTGATCGAAGGACGAGAGCGCGTCTATTATGCCATGGGGAAAGACGACAAATTCGATGATCGCGTGATGAATTGGGTCAAGGTAATACGTAGTAAGGCCAAGATGGGTGCGCATCCCCCGGGTGAATTCCTGGTACTTGACCATATTCTGCATGAGCTACGCTTGATAAAAAGTAGCGCGGAAATCAAATTGATGGAACAAGCAGCGAAGATATCCGCTGAAGGCCACCGTCGCGCCATGGAGGTTTGTAAACCAGGTATTAAGGAATATGAGATGGAGGCTGAACTGCTTCATGCCTTTACCCGCCATGGCAGTCGCGCTCCTGCCTATAGTTCTATCGTTGCTGCAGGTGATAATGCATGCATACTTCACTACAACGATAATAATTGTGAGGTTAAAAAGGGAGACCTGATACTTATTGATGCTGGCTGCGAATATGAGCACTATGCATCAGATATAACCCGCACTTTCCCCGCGACAGGGAAATTTACTCCTGAGCAAAAAGCTATCTATGAATTGGTGCTGAAGTCCCAGGAGGCAGCCATTGAAGCTATCAAACCCGGCGCTGCCTGGGACGCGCCCCATAATGCCTCTGTTAAAGTGATTACCCAGGGCCTGGTAAAGCTGGGACTACTTAAAGGGCGTCCGGCGCAATTAATCAAGAGTGAAGCGTATAAAGAGTTCTACATGCATCGAGTAGGTCACTGGATTGGCATTGATGTTCACGATGTCGGTGATTACAAGATCGACGATGACTGGCGTCTCCTGGAAGCTGGCATGGTGACGACGATTGAACCCGGTATCTACATTGCCCCCGATAACAAGAATGTTCCAAAGAAGTGGCGGGGCATAGGTGTGCGAATTGAAGACGATGTACTGGTTACCAAGACGGGTCATCGAGTGCTGAGCACAGGTATACCGAAGACTGTAAACGAGATTGAAAGCTTCATGGCTGAAGCGGTTCACTAGTCCATGCGAATCCGCGAAGTTAAAGAGCATTATGACATCGTCGTAATTGGCGGTGGTATGGTGGGAGCCAGCTTTGCTCTGCAACTGGCCGGCCTACAGCAAGGTTCTCCAGTTTCCATTCTCATAGTCGAGGCAGTGACACCAAGTGACACGGCTAGTCAACCCAGCTTTGATGCCCGGTCTACAGCGCTGTCATTCGGTAGTAAGGAAATCTACGAATCCATTGGCCTGTGGTCTGACCTGAAAGAATCAGTCGCTGCTATTGAACAAATTCATGTTTCAGACAAAGGCAACTTTGGCTCCACGCAACTTAATAGGGACGAGCTGGGTACAGAGGCGCTGGGTTATGTTGTAGAAAACAGAAACCTCGGGACGGTGCTGCAGGCGGCTATCGACGGCAGCGATAGCATTGAGTTTCTTGCTCCGGCGATGGCAATGAATATCTCGCCGGTCAAAGATGGCATGAGCCTCGATCTGGGTTATGGAAAAGAACTAAATAATAAATGCAATGTATCAGCATCACTGGTTGTGCTTTCAGATGGAGGCAGGTCACCCATTTGTGATCAGTTAGGCATAGTCAGAAAGCAGGAAACCTATCGTCAGCAGGCCGTCATCTCCAATATCGCTTTTCAGCTTCCTCACAATAATATTGCATACGAGCGTTTTACTCAGCGAGGCCCCCTGGCCGTGCTACCGTTGCCAGGATACGATCGATTGAATCGGGGATCTCTGGTATGGACGGTAGAAGAGGGTGAGCAAGAGGAACTCATTAACTGTAATGAGAACGTATTTCTCGAGCAGTTAAACAGGGAATTTGGAAATCGCCTCGGCCGAATAGAAAGAGTGGGTGAGCGTTTTAGTTACCCTCTTTCGCTGACAGAGGCTCAGGAGCAAATTCGACCCGGGCTGGTGTTGTTAGGTAATGTAGCCCATACCCTCCACCCTGTAGCGGGTCAGGGGCTCAACCTGGCGCTGCGGGATTCCACATCTCTGGCCCATGCACTAAATAAAGCTCTCACTTCAGGCGAAAACCTGGGATCAATGCAAACCTTACAAGCTTATGTCGACAGGCAGTCGGATGATCAACAACGGGTCATTTTCGTCACCGACCAAATGATCAAGCTATTTTCCTCGAGCGATTGGAACAAGGTATTCGTTCGAAAGGCCGGTCTGCTGGGGTTGGAACTGGTGCCCAGACTACGTAATGAATTTGCACAGCAGGCAATGGGGATGCGTTAATTCGCTTGCTGGCTGCAAATTTTCTACAAAAAAGATCCATCCCTGGACCAAGGTTCACCAGCCTTACTGGAGTGAGTCTTCCATTTGAAAAACTATGCGCTGCCGAACATCGAAGGTGGGAATTGGGCTTCCGTTCTCGGTTGCTGGGGAATATCTCCAGCGTTTAATGGATTGCAGCGCTGCGTTTTCGAAATATCCTTCGGGGTGAGCATTGAGCACCACTGGATCTACCACATTGCCAAGTTCATCAACGGTAAAGGACAGTTCTACAAATCCTTCTATGCCACGGCTGGCTGCTCTGCTTGGGTAGTTTGGCGTGGTGCGAATCAGTGGCACCATTAATCCAGGGGAGAATGGTATAGAAGTGCTGGGGTTGGAAGGCGGTACCGGGTCGATTATCGGAACATAAATTTTGGGGCCATCTGTGTTAATAGTTGGCGGGCCTGGTGGAGCTATTGGCGGTACTGGCGGATCAAAAGGTTCTGGTGGTTCGATGTCTACTATGAGTTCTCTGTCAAAAATGGGTACGGTGGTGTCGATCAGTTTGATCACACTAATCTCTTGTGGGACGTCTTCACCAGTCTGGATTAGCAGCTGCATGCTATAAAACAAAAACAGGGTAATAATCGCTGCTGCAACTATTATGAACGGATAACGGATGAAGTTGTAAGCTATCGCTTGTGTATTTGCACTCATGCTTATACCTCCATTGATCAGTTGACCACGAACTTGAATTGTTCCAGTTCTCGAGCAAAGAGTTGAAACTCCGAGGAGTCGCTGGAGAAATATTTAACCGGGAAAGTAATAACAGGCAGAGGGTCATCTTCCTTCACCTGTAATTGGATACTCATTGAAGCTATGAGTGCTGAAAATGAAATTGCGAGCACTGCACCGGGAATACAGCCGTTTCGATCTATGCTTTTGTGGTTTGCGCTGGAATCAAGGATGTAGTGAATTCGTTTACTGAGAACGGATTGTTTTGACAACAGAGCTTTAGCGCAAAGATATTCTCTCGTAGCATTATTCACGAGCCAGAGTAAGTTCTCCGCGTAAGTTACATTACTGCCTGCATCATCAACGGCAATGTCATCGCATGACATCTCACTTGTAATATAGAATTGTCGCCCTGCAATCCAGACAAGCGGATTTATCCAATAGATGCTTTGTACCAGGCGAACGACAATCTGTTGTACCCAATCATTTCTAAGTATATGCCCAAGCTCGTGACTGAGCGCCTGACGTTGTAGTTCTTCACTCCAGTCTAATGCTGACTCTGGAAGTATTATCTTGTGATTGAGAATCCCAAATGTAACAGGAGAGCTAAGTGATTCGCTGATCAGCAAACTCACATTCGAGCTTATGCCATTGGATTCCTTTAGCTCCTTCATGTAAATCTCAAGGTTCGGGGACTCTGACATGTAAGCCGTTTTGGACAAATGAAAAACTTCCCTAAGCCCAGTCAGTAAGGTAACAATCAGGTAAGAGCTAATGGAGAGGTAAACGAAGACAAACAGGTCTTTGTACTCAATAAATGTACTTAGAAGGTCGGAATTGCTGGCATCCGAGAGGATCTCACTGGAAACAGAAAATGAAAAATAGAGATGTGGAACGAATGTTTGAAATAATGGCAGAAACAAGAGTACGGAAAATGCCACCATCAACACTGCGTTTCGAGTAGAAGGTGACTGCTTATGAAGAAGACGAACTATCAGGATAGCGACACACATAACCAATGCTGATTTCAATAAGACATCCAGCAATCCGAACAACTCAAGGTTTGAGTGAACCAGCTCTTCAAGCGGTAAACTTATTGGATCGAGTATCATTGCCGAGTCCCTTTTTATAATTCGAATTTTTGGTTACTTATCTTTTTCTTGTTTGGCTTTCTCGATTAATTTTTCCAGCTCCTCAAGTTCTCCCCTGGAAACGTCATTGAGAGACACATCAAGCAGTTTACTCATGGCTTGTAAAGCAGACCCCTCAAAGAAAGTTTTCAATACCTTCTTTAATGCGTTTTCCTGCGCTGCGCCTGCTTCAAGAGTTGGAAAATAGATGTACTTCAGGTCTCTTTCCCTGTGATTAATAACTCCTTTCTTCTCCAGTTTATTTAGTGTGGCGCGAATGGCTGAGTAACTGGGTGGATCTTCCAGTCGTTGCTCTATGTCTTTGGCGGAGGCCTCAGAGAGCTCGTAGATCAGGTCCAGAATCTGACGTTCGCGGCGGCTAAGAAGATAAGAATGGGGCATGGAAGGTCTCCAGATCTTAAGGTGCTGTTTTTTTAGCACCATGCTGCAAAAATAGCACTAGTCACCGAAATGTCAAGCCATTTCAACTATGTTAATAAAATCAGTTGCTTATGCAGCCAAAGGAGGGGTTTGGCTATAGATCGCCGCGGATTCGTTCAATCCGATTTCGATTTGCTCCCAGATCGCTGTGCCCCAGACGTGAAGCGGATCGTACATGGGTTACGCCGCTGGCACTGTCGTGCAGGAATTCCACGTCATCCACATAGCCCATTATTGGTGTGGTGAATTCGGCGTAGAGATAATTACCTTCCGAACTCACAATATTGGCATCCTCGTAGCCTACGAGTACTTGCTCTACAGCTTCGAGGCTGGCCGCAAGCGCTTCGATACCATGAACTTCATCGTTCTCATAGCTCGATACACAGTTAGGAGAGTCGGGGCAGGGAGTAAGTCGATTATTCTGAACACCGATGTCTTGCGGCGGCTCTCCGGCGCAAGCTGTCAGAAAAGGGAGCAGGGAGAGCAGAGACTTTTTCATGGGTTGAATGTGCCTTTCGGTAAATATTGGATAGTACGTGGAGTATTACGTGTCGGTTTACCCGATAACTGTCATACCCAGCCATTCTGCTATCAGAGCAGGCTTGTCTTCACCTTCGATTTCCACCACGACTTCATGCTTTAGCAGGTAGTGATTTGGCTTTTTCTCTTCGGCACTGAGTAGGGTGAAGCGGCCGCGAATTTTGCTGTTCACCTTCACTGGATTGATAAACCGCAGTTTGTCGAAGCCATAGTTGATACCCATTACAGAATTTTCAAGTTTCGTGCTGCCTTCATAGCCCATCAATACCATTAGCGACATGGTCAGAAAGCCGTGGGCTATGGTTGTGCCAAACGGGGTTTCAGCTGCACGTTCTGGATCCACGTGGATGTATTGATGGTCGCCAGTGGCCTCAGCGAATTGGTTGATTCGATCCTGATCCACGGTGAGCCATTCAGATACGCCTACTTCCTTGCCAATATGCTCGGGAAGTTGATCCACATTCAGGGTGAGAGCCATGTTTTTGTTACTCCGGATTCGTTGTAGGTCGCGCCGCAGTCTATAATCGTCGGCAATGAGCAGCAAGCATTATGACATCGTTATAGTTGGAGGGGGCCTCGTAGGTGCAAGCCTCTCTTTGGCCCTTTCCCGGCTAGACCTCAATATCGCACTGCTGGACAGGCAGGCCTTCAACGAAGACTCCATCCCGTTTCGCAGTGATCCGACTCACTTTGATCCCAGAGTCAGCGCTATCACACCTAAATCGAAGGATTTCCTCGAATCCATTGATGTCTGGCGTGAGATAGAATCCCAACGCCTCAGTCCCTACCAGGAGATGCAGGTCTGGGATGGCGAAGGCACGGGATCCATTCATTTCTCTGCCGCTGAAATTAACCAGCCAGCACTTGGTTACATCATAGAAAACAGCGTGATTCTGGCAGCACTGTATCGCAAGCTGATTTCGAAACGCAGCATTGATCTGGTTGCGCCCTGGGAAATAGAAACTATCGCCAGAACCGATCAGGGCATCAACTTGATAGCACCAGATGGGAGTAAACTGGAATGCTCGTTGCTGATTGCGGCCGACGGTGCCAACTCAAGAATCAGAGAGATTTCGGGCTTCGAAACCAGGGAATGGGACTATGGGCACAACGCGATAGTCACCACGGTCAGGACTGAACATCAACACCAGGCAACCGCCTGGCAACGATTCATGGCTACCGGGCCACTGGCCTTCCTGCCATTGGCACATAATGGCAATGACGAGCAGCGCTATAGCTCCATCGTCTGGTCAGTGGTTCCAGAGCGGGGTGATGAATTGATGGCTCTCAACGATAAAGAATTCAGCCGTGAGTTGGAATGCGCGTTCGAGCATCGCCTTGGAGCTATTGAGTGGGTTGATAAGCGTTTTCAGTTTCCGCTCCGCCAGCGCCATGCCCATTCCTATTTCAAAGATGGCGTTGTGCTGGTAGGAGATGCGGCACACACTATTCATCCCCTGGCCGGTCAGGGTGTTAATTTGGGCTTATTGGACGCCCGGGGTCTATCCGCAGAGCTGGCGAAAGGTATTGATGCTGGACGAGCGTTAAATGACGAGCGAATTCTGGAGCGTTATCAGCGTAACCGAAAAGGTCACAACATGAGCATGATGTGGCTGATGGAAGGTTTCAAGCACTTGTTTGCCGAACAACCGCCACCAGTTATCTGGTTAAGGAATGTCGGACTATCAACAATTGATGGATTTAAACTCGCCAAGAATGAACTGGCCCGCCAGGCCATGGGAATAGACTAGGCGATACTTCTTACTTTCGTCAGCACGTTTCTAGTGATGACTGTCTGCATGCTGCTTGTTGAGAATCGCTCCTACAGTCATATTCACCTGATGTCTGATCAAAGCTTCAACTTCCTCGTGTTGTGACAGCGCACATCTGCCGGGCCAGTTCTGATAGGCTACTGCTGTTGGAATAGAACCCGAATTCCTCAACACAACCATGCCATGCAGTTGCGACCATATAAGAAGAGTAGTATTAACGATATCTTCTTCATTACAGGGAATCTGGTATTTCTTGAATATCTCGAATACCAGACCTCGGGCTTTCACGATGCAATGACAGGAAACTTTAATGAAGTCGGGTGTAGAGCGCTCTGTTGGTAAAGTACTGCTGAATAAGAATTGAAAACGTGCAGGCTGCTGCTGGGAAAAGTGATAGTAAGCATTACACATTTCCAGCAGTGCTTGCTCCGGGTCTGAAGACCCACTGGAACGAGCGTCAAAAAACAGGTTTATTTCCTCATACAAGCGAATTTTGATCGCTAGCATGAGGCTGTCTTTGTCTTCGAAATGATTGTAAACAGCGGAAGGAGTTACGCCCACTTCTTTGGCCAGGCGTCGCAAACTTAGTGCTTCCAATTGATTGTTCTCGATCAGTTTTAAAGCTGCATCAATCAGAGCTAATTTTACATTACCGTGATGGTAGGACTGCGACGTTTTTAGTTGATCTTCTGGCAGCATATATTTCCCCTTCCAAGGAACTCCTGACTAATACTGGAAACTGTAACGCAACTGAAACTGAAATACATCGTTAAATCGATAAACGGAAAAGGGGGTGTTTTGATCTAAATCATAGGATACCCAGAGAAGCCCAATTTCCATATTATCTGATACAGCGTAGTCTGCCGAGACTCTTGCAACACTACCTGCAATATTTACCAGTTCGTTATACACGGCTACTATCTGCACCCTTTCGTTCATCAACGTTTTATAGGCGCGTAAGCCGCCGCCAATCTGAAACGCGTCAACCAGCATGGTGTCGTTATGATCCCTGGTGTAAATGCTGTCCAGCTCAAAGGTGAGCAATAGGTCCCGAAAGCCGCTGTATTCAATACCGGCAACACCCAGGATCTGATCGCGTTCCTCCCAACCATTCACACTTGCAAGTAGATTGGCAGAATTGGTCTGCATTGCGCGATCACGATGAACCCCAATTTCTCCAAACCATAACCATGAGCCTTCTACCCAATTCGCTGAAATTCCCAATGCCCGCATTCTGTTTTGCCTGAATACGGCACGGGGCTGAACCGAGCGCAAAGCCTCCATTCTGCTCAAGGCGAGCCCATTGTCATTGAATTCGGCGGCAACAACCTGCAGATCTCCCTGGTTTAATTGCGTGCTGGCGCGAAAAAAGACTTCCGAGTCATGTTCTACTTCCTGTTCACGAATAGCGAAGCCAGCCTCCCTGAATAATATGAACTGATCAAACTCATCTCCTGCTGGCGACATTAGATTGCGGCCAGCACGCTTTGTGACCACATTGTCCAGTGTCCAGTCGCCCACACTGAAACTCATCTGAAGAGCGGGCACCTGTAAACGCAGGTTCTCCAGGTCTTGCTGCCCAAGAAAGAATTGATTCTCCACGTTTACCAAATCTGTAACCCGCAAATACTCGGACATTCCCCAGGCTTGCATCTGGTTACCCAGTTTGAAATACACACCGTTGTCAAATTCGTGTTCGAGATAAAAGTCGCGAATCTCATAGCGATTACGGAAATCATTTATTTCTTCGGGGTGATAAGGTCTGTCATCGAACCAGCGAAACACCTCATCGTGATAGGCACGAGCTGCGAATCGAAAGGCAGTCCTCTCATCCACTTCAACGTCAACTTGCCCATAGAGGGACGTTTCTATGCGGTTTATGCCTTCATCGGAGCGTGTGAAAAGCGCAGGTGGGGACTGGAATCCATAGGCTACTTTCTGTGTAACAAACCCAAGGAATTCAACAGGTCCGCTATTACTATTTTCTTCAATGGCTACATCGATAGTGGAAAAAAAATCGTCTTGCCCATGGGTAGCAGCCGTGAAGTCCAATAACAACAAGACCAAAAAGCAATGAAGAATAGAATTAGCTCGTGGTTTAATCACGCTGATGAGCATGCAAGGTCTCGAAATTAGTCGAGACCTCTTTGCATAGATTCAGTAGTAAACAGATCATCAGCAACATCAGTGTTGTACTCTATATTATTCAGTTGCAAGACGCTGGCGTGTTCCTGACGACCATTTCGAGTGGTCACGGCTTGCAGTCTATGAGTAGTCCAGATGCCATCGACGACGTCTATTTCCGTGGAATTGAAATACTTCACACGATTTGCGCGCAATTCCCAGGCCTGTGCCCGTAGCTGTACGAAATTATCTTTTCTAATCCAGACATGCATTTTTGAGTAGCCCGTTGCATCTTCTGCCCGATCTTTCATTTCAGACTTGGGAGTAATTTCGATTTGCCAGGTGTCATGGCCATCTATCATTTCCGATTCTGAAACAAAGGAATAATCAAACCAGTCCAGTTCAAGACCATTGATATCTGAATAAGTGAAATCACTCCCCAGGAACGAATCAGCCGTGTCGCTACTTGCTATTCTTTTTACTCGTTGTAGGGCAGGCAGGTATAGCCAGGAATCATCGTCCCTGTCCGGATCTTCCCAGTCATGATTTAAATAGGAAGTGCCGCGAATATCCGCTGGTGTTTCAAATTGGGACAAGGAAAGTGTATCTGCACCCTGGTCTTTGGAATAGATACGCAGATTGCGGGTGCGCTGTCTGTCTCTGCGATCAATCAATACCATGGTGTAGTCTGCTACAAAGGACTCGCCATCATCCCGATCGTCCACATTCTGCATGATTTCCCGTGCGCTCAACTCTGCTCCGACGAGTGAGGGAGTAACTGCAAATGTGCATGCAATAAGCACGAAACTAAATAGTAATTTTCTGTTCATTGTGTCAATTGTAAATTAACTGGTTCCGGTACTTAAAGAAGCTGTTTCCATATTCTGGTTATCGGCATCCCCATCCACATAGTGGAGAATCGCTGGCAAGAAGATAAGATCACCGATAAGCGCCAGAGACATGATGATCGACCCGAAAAGTCCTACATTAATTACGGTGGTGAATGAGCCAAATATGAGTACTCCAAACCCAAAGATAAGCACTAGTGAGGTAAACAATACAGCCCGTCCAGACTCGTTCATGGCACAGCGGATAGATTCCTCGGTGGATAGTCCTGATTGTTTGCTCGTCAGGTATCGACTCATCACATGAATTGCATCATCTACGGCAAGCCCCATAGTCATGGCGAATACAACCACCGCACTCTGATCAAGAAGTATACCCATAGTACTGGCTATTCCTGCTGCCAACACGATGGGAACCACGCTGGGGATAATCGACAGAATTCCGTACTTGAAGGAGCGGAATAACAGGATAAAGAAAAAAGTAATCACTGCCATAGCAACCAGAAAACTCAGAAGCATCCCCTCAGCCGTATAAATCTGCTGAGCGGTCAACAACACCATCGTACCTGTGATTGTGAAACCCAGGTGGCTGTAGTTCTCCTGCATGTAAGTTTCGATTTCAGCCAGCTCTTGCTGCAGTTCAGAGGCTGGCATATTTATTACAGGAATAACCAGCCTGGTAAGTCGATTCTCGAAGTCGATAATGTCGGACAAGTCTTCGTTAGGTCCAGCACTGTCGTAGAGAAGCAGTAGCTGTGCAGCCAGCTGACGCGTCTCAGGGAGGCGATAGTAAGCTTCATCATCACCATTCAGCGCCTTGTTGATTTCTTTTAGGTAGTCCACCAGTGAATTAACTGGGCCAAGTGTCCCTCTTTCGTCCAGCCATATTTGAATTTCTTCCGCATCGCGTAGAAATTCAGGATCTTTCACACCGTCGGTTTCGCCGGAATCAAGCACAATATCCAGAGTAACTGTGCCTTTGTAGATGTCGTCGAAGTAAATAATATCCTGACGTACTGGACTGTCCGGCCTGAAAAGCGTGACATAATTAGTGTCAATCTGCACCTGGGGTAGGCTCCAGATCGAAAACAATATTGTCAACACGCCAGCGATCAGAATTGGAAATCGAAAGCGCCGTGTGAGTTCAGGAAGTCTGCCAGTAATTTTAGTAAGATAGCCACTCTGCAGGATACGTTCTGTACCTGCTGGCAATTTCTTAATGAAACTCAGCATTGCAGGAAGAACAGTCAATGCGAACAAGAAAAGTAAAATAGGCCCGATTGAGCCAAGTAATGCGAATTCTTTTAGTGGTAGCAATCGGGTAACAGACAAGGCGAGAAATCCCGCCGAGGTTGTAACTGCGGTGAACAATGCTGGTAGCCAGATGCCACGAATGGTTGTTTCCGCCGCTTGTTTCCCAGACTCTCCTTTTTGGCAGGCATAGAAAAACTCCAGCATGACATGAATGCTGATGCCAATACCGATGATAATCATGGTGGAAGGTATCGCAGCGCTGTCTACCGTTGTATGTGGAATGCCAATGTAATACTGAAGTTCCAAAAGCAGTAACAGACCAGCGGCAATCACCAGCCATGGAAACAGGGTCGCAAGTACTGACCGAAAGCTAATGGTCAGAATTGTGATCATTACCAGAATCATAACTGGAATAAGAACAGCAGTGTCTTCAGCAGACACAGTCTCAAAGCGTTCATTGATAAGTGGATAACCCGACAGGTGCAATCTGTATTCACTCGATTGCAGATTCTCTTCCTCTATAAAGCGATAGAGATCCTGAGTGACTGCCACCTTAATCTCAGAAGTATCACCACTGTATTCAAGGCGCGCGGCGATTCGAGTGTGTCGAAAATCTTCTGTTATTAAAGTGCCTACGGCCAAATCTTCTTCAGAGAGAATTGATTTTACGCGGGCGATTTCGTCTGCCTGGTCCGCCAGGGTGCTGATGTCTTCAATGAGGTAGTCGGTTCGAAGATCATCACCCTCGGCATGAATGTATTGATAGTTGCTTAGCGATCGCAACTGAGTGACGTAAGGATGGAAATCCAGAAAATCGGAGAGCGCTGACAGAGCAGACAATGTTTCCGGCATGAATATATCGTCGGAACTCTCCGTAGCTTCCAGCCCAATGATCAGGTATTCGTTATCGCCAAAATTGTCATACAGGCTATCGTAATCCAATAACGCGGGATCGTTAGGGATGAAATACCGTTCGGTGCTGTTATCAAAAGGAATGGTGCCGCCAGTGACCATTGTAATGGCGATTATTAAAACCGCTGAGACGATGATGGCTGTTCGCCGGGCAATAACAAATCTGGCCCAAGCATCAATGAATGCTGTCATCGAAGTTCCTGTCTCTCCCTGGAACTTATGCCGTCCCGGTTTTTTGTTGTTTTAGGCGGTATTTTCAATAGCTGAACTATCTGAAAACGACGAAGCCAATGGGCTGAAGCATCTCTTCACCAACTTCGTGAGTCTAGTGTAATCGCAGACCTGAACTGCGTAAAGTTAACATTGTCTATAATATTTTGGACCTTTTTTAACCCTAAAAATTCCTTATATTAGAATTTCTTATGAAGATTTCTTAAAGTCAGTCGATACGCTCTTTGTGCGAACAGTAACCCCCACCATTCTGGGGAAAATGGAGCAGTAGGGAGCAGCCAGGGACCATGTCTAAGGAAGCGAGCAAGAATAATAATTTTCCGTTCGATCTTGATTTAAGCAATCTTGATACGGGCAGTATCACCAACATACTGAACGATATAGAGAGTCATCTGCCATTGATGGAGGATGAGAGCGACCTCACCCAGCTTTTGCGCGTCAAGGCCTTCTTTGAGGACGAATTAAAGGTCTCTCATCGACTTCACTAGTCTAACGCTGCATCAGCAAGCAATCGCAGGGCGCTATCGTTCTGCCGAATCCATTGTCATCGTGAATAGTGCTGGTTTATTCTGGAATGCCGAATCTCAATGCCCGGCCTTCAGTATTTTGCCCGGGTTTCTGATCGATTCTCTTACAATTAGAAATAGCAAATTGAAAAGGTTATCCCTATGAAATCCGCCCTTTCACTATTCGCAGTACTACTAGTCAGTTCTTCCGCTATTGCGGAACTCGATATGGCCGCTCTGGAACGGGCAATGGCCAACCCAGATCGACCAGCTGCCGATAAAGAGCGCGATGCATCGCGACAAGCCCCAGCTGTGCTGAATTTCCTTGGACTGGAAGCTGGAATGACGGCATTAGATATCAACGCTTCAGCAGGTTGGTACACGGAAGTGCTTTCCTACGCGGTAGGCTCAAACGGAAAAGTCTATATGCAGAATCGGCCAGGTGGTCGTGCAGAAGAAGCTGCCAATGCACGTGCAACACGATTAAGAAACAACGTTGAGCAAATCGCCGCAATTACAGATGCGCCTGCAGCAGGGGTAGACTTTGCGATAACGGCATTGAACTTCCATGACTTCCATAACTCTAACCCGGACACAGCGCAGAACATTCTTCGTGGTGTGGTTTCTCGGTTAAAGACAGGTGGGATTCTTGGCATAATCGATCATGAAGGCACACCCGGTGCTGACAACCAGACTCTTCATCGCATAGCGTTTGATGAGGCTGTCAAAGCGGTTCTCGCTAATGGCGATCTCGCTTTGGTAGGCGCCAGTGACTTGCTGGATAATCCAGCGGACGATCATACCGTGGGTCCATTCGATGCGTCCTTGGGCCGCAATACCGACCGCATCGTATTGAAATTTGTGAAACTCTAAGCGCAAATTTTGCCAAGCAAATAAGGAAGGCCTGTGTGCTCTGCATGCAGGCCTTTTTCGTTGGTGTGGTAAACTGTATGCGAGTCGACTACGTAGTAATGGTGGCTCTTCCTACTCACTTTTTTGCTACTCCCTTGCGTATTCCTTGAGAACCCCTTGAGCGAACAAGAAAATCAGAACTCTGTCCGCAAATTCCTGTCCGTCTTTCAATACAGCCGCGTTGCTATAGATATCGTCTGGAGCACCAGCGCTGCACTTACTATTGTTATGGCAATAACCACTCTGGTTGCAGGGGTACTTCCGGCTGCGATTGCATCGATTGGTGGTTTGTTTGTCGATGCTGTAGCGACTGCGATAAGCGCAGAAGGGGTAGACGCTGAAGCTGCACGTAGCGACGTGCTGTACTACGTATTAATTGAGGCGGGGCTGGTGGTATTGATGACCGGTGCCCAGAAAGCAAACAGTGTATGCCAGTCAATACTCAGGGTGCTGCTGGGAAACAAGATCAATGTGATGATCCTGGAAAAAGCGCTGACCCTGGAGCTGGCCCATTTCGAAGATGCTGAATACTACGACAAGTTAGTGCGCGCACGGCGAGAGGCTTCCAGCAGACCGCTAAGTCTCGTGATAAAAACATTCGATTTAATCAGAGATTTAATTGCACTCATCACAATTGGTGTCTTTCTGTTTCAGTTTTCAGTCTATGCTGTCTTGCTTCTGGGGCTTGCTGGTATTCCTGCCTTTCTCGCTGAAGCAAAATTCTCTGGCGAGGCGTTTCGGATCCATCGCCGGCGTTCCGCGGAACGCCGAATGCAGATCTATCTGGAGATGGTATTAACGCGAGAAGACGGCGTGAAAGAAGTGAAACTGCTACAACTCGGAAAACTGTTTCTGCAGCGCTATATCGATATTTTTCGCAATATTTACAAAGAAGATCGCAACCTCGTATTAAGGCGTGGATTTTGGGGATACATATTAGGCTTGCTTGCCAGCGGTGCATTTTACTTTGCTTATGGTTGGGTCGGATTTGCTGCAATAGCCGGTACCATTACGATTGGTCAAATGACAATGTACATTGCCCAGTTTCGTCTGGGACAAAACGCTGTCACCAATAGCCTCACTTCCATAAACGGAATGTATGAAGACAATTTGTATCTGTCCAACTTAACTGAATACCTGGAACACAAAGTGCCGGAGCAATCTGGTGATCAAACTTCCGGTCCAGATCCCGAAGACGGAATTCGATTCGAAGGAGTCAGTTTTTTCTATCCCGGTACCAATACACCTGCGCTCGATGACGTGAACCTTCATATCCGTCCTGGTGAGAGTCTGGCCATCGTTGGAGAAAATGGCAGTGGTAAGACTACACTCATTAAGCTGCTTACACGCTTATATCAACCTAGTCGCGGTAAGATCTATTTAGAAGGCCTCGATCTGGCAGAGTGGGACATTCATACTCTCAGACAGAAAATTGGTGTAATTTTCCAGGACTTCGCTCGCTACCAGATGCTTGTCGGTGAAAATATTGGCATCGGCGATGTGGAAGAACTTGATGAGAAAACACGAATTGAAGAAGCGGCGCGCAAGGGTATGGCAGATGAATTCGTGAAAGATTTGCCCGATGCTTACAAGACCCAACTGGGAACCTGGTTCAAAGACGGTAAAGAATTATCCGGCGGCCAATGGCAAAAGATCGCACTATCGCGTGCCTTTATGCGCAGTAAAGCTGATATCCTGATTCTGGACGAGCCCACTGCAGCAATCGATGCCCGTGCAGAAGCGGAAATTTTTGAACACTTTCGAGATCTGACAGCAAACAAGATTTCCATCATAATTTCACATCGCTTCTCAACAGTTCGTATGGCAGATCACATCATCGTTCTGGAAAAAGCAGAAATTAAGGAAGAGGGGAGTCATCAGCAGCTACTGGATGCCGAAGGCCAGTACGCTACTCTGTTCAACCTGCAAGCAAAGGGATACCAGTAACCATGGAAATGTCAGGACCTCTCACTTATCTGTTGGTTGCACTGATTGCCTGCCTGCTTGGGACTATACCGTTTGGGCCGATTAATCTCGCGGTTGTTAAGACTACCGTCGATTACAATACCAAACGTGGTATGGAAGTAGCGGCTGCTGCATCTATAGTCGAAATATTGCAGTCCCTCATCGCTATCTGGTTTGGCATGGTTATTAGTCACTTTCTTGAGACTAACCTGATAGTCAAAGCCTTTATTGCGTCTGTCTTCATCCTGCTGGCTGTTTTTATCTTTACTCGCAAACCCAAACCTCGTCTCGATGAAGACAAAGATCAACAGCAGTCGTTTTTTAAAAAAGGGCTGCTTATAGCCGCGCTAAACCCACAGGCCGTACCATTCTGGATATTTGCTCTGGCGGCAATTTCTCAGAGTTTCGTATTTGAGTATGAAGGTGTAAACCTGTGGGCATTCTTGTTAGGCGTCTTGTTGGGAAAATTCATTGCGCTTTATGGATTCGTGGTAGCCAGTAGCTTTCTAAAGACTCGGCTGGAACAGAGCAGCTTGCTGGTGAATCGAATTCTCGCGGCGGTTCTGTTGTTTATCGGACTAAGTCAGCTCTATTCGGCTTTTCCTCTAGCCTGAGGACCATCAGCTCCTTAGAGTTGCAGTGATTAAACCCCGCACACTGTTTCCTACGAATAGTCTGGTGGCGCGTTGCAGATCGGTTTTCTTTAATACTGCTTCTCTTGCTTTTCCAGATTCCAGCATTTGCCGCCGTAATGTTCCAGGCAGCAGTCCGCTGCTTAAACAAGGAGTGAGCAACTCCCCTTCTATTTCCAGAAACAGGTTATAGATCGTGGTCTCGGTGATTTCGTTACGCTCATTCCACAGGATCACATCATCAGCGCCGGGAACAGACTCTTTTGCCAATTCATATAGCGAACGATTAGTTGTCTTGTGATGTAGAAATACGTTATCTGAACTAACTGGCTCGAGCGCTACTGCCAGACCTACTGAATTTACATCAGGGGAGAGTTCACCCAGCTCCATCCGGAATGTTCCATCTGCGGCTAGCAGGAGTCGCACGCGCAAGGACTGATCTTCTTTTATCTTATCGAGTGACTCTGCAATCTGTTGCCGATTAAAAGTAAAGGCAAAGAATTCAGCGCTATCCTGCAGACGTTGCAAGTGAAAATCTTGCAAATAGATTCCTTCTTCCGGGCGATAAACCATGGTCTCCAGTAGTTCGAAACTCTGCAATACTTGCAGAATTCTGGCTTTATCCATGGACTCCTGCCACTCACTTTCCCCTTCGGAATCCCAGACTATTCCACTACCGACACCGTAGGAGAGAGTATTGTTCGGTTTGTCACACACCAGTGTGCGGATGCCTACGTTGAACTGTGCGGAACTATCCGGGCGTACAATCCCGATTGCTCCTGTGTAGGCACCTCTGATCCGACCCTCCAGTTGTTTGATGATTTCCATACTCTGTCGTTTAGGTGCGCCGGTAATGGAAGCACAGGGAAACAGAGCCTGAAATATTTCCCAAAGGCTGGCTTGCGTGTTTGCTGAGACACGGGAAATTTGCTGCCACAAGCTCGGAAGTGCCATGATCTCGAAGAGTGCATCGACATTTACACTACCGGGACTCGCTATCTTGCCAAGATCATTTCGAACCATGTCCACGATCATCAGGTTTTCGGCTTTCTCTTTCTCGGAAAGCAATAGTTCTTCTCTCAAAGCCCGATCTGCCCGGGAGTCTGAATGTCGCGGACGGGTGCCTTTCATAGGCTCCATGCAGATTCGTTCACCATCCAGCTGAAAGAACAATTCCGGAGACACACTGCACAGAGTGAGCTGGTCAGTCTGGAAAAAGATTGAGCGAGGTGAGGGTTGCTGCTGATAGAGTGCAAAGAATATCTCCAGCGGATCTACTTTATTCGCCGAAACCTTATCTTTCAGTTGATGGGTATAGTTAACCTGATAGCTATCACCTGCTTCCAGGTGTTTCTTGATTTGAGTAATCGCTTCGAGATAACCCGCCCTGCCCAATACTGGTCTTAAGCTAGTCGCTAAATTCTGATTGCTTACCGGTAACGAGATAGAACGAAACGATTCGAAAATAGCGAAACACAGTAGCGGTCCTGCGGAATCGTGGACAGGTAATGAAGGATCAAAAGCTGGGGCAGCTTCGTAAGAGACAAAACCTACAGCTGTGCGACCTGCTGCAACGTTCTGTTGAATTCGATCAAACGCTGGTGCCACCTGTTCCAGTGAATTAACGCTTATCAGCTCCAGCGCATCAATATATTGTACCCAGTCACCAGTCCGCTCATCGCGTACTATTGCAGTGATAGATTTCAATTCGGTATTCATGTTTCTGAAGCTGCTCAATCCAGGGCTACTACCCGAATTAATCTCCGTATACTTTGGGACTCAACTTGGCTAGAGTAGTTGATTGTTTGACAATTTCTTTTCTGCCATCGGATTTCAACCTTCTTACCTCCCTCTGGAATGTGAGACATGCTCAACAAGGACGAACCCACTTCCAAAAAATTTGAGACGAATGAACATCAGCGCCAACAGGCACGGGAGTTATACAGAGCTCGAACCAGGTTGATTGTTTGTTTCTGGACTTTACCGGTCTACGTCGTTGCTGTGTGGATTTTGCTCAATAACCAGCAAAATATTGAAACATTCATGTTCATCTATATGGGTATTTGGGCTGCCTTCGCGGTCGATATGGCTCGCCGAAATTGCCCGCTATGCCACAAGCAGTTCTTTGTCAAAAATATCCTTTTGCGGTTACGAAAGAAAACCTGTGCCCATTGCGGATTCCCATTATCCCACGTTGAGCGGGCAAGTGGTAAGGATGGCGATAAAGATAAACTTACGTTTTAGCACGAATCAGGCGTATTAATTCCATTAATCGCGGCGGCTGGCCACTGCGCAATACTCCCTGTCGGAATACCTTGCCACATACCCACAACACGAAAACGATACTAATCAACAAGAGTATTGTAGTGCCAATCACATCCACCAGTGGAGCGTCGGCGGCAGCCCGGTTCATCATCAGATAAGGCGTAAACAATGGGATCCAGGACATGACACGCACCAGGGTGTTGTTTGGATCCACAACTACAAAAGCCATCATGGCTATTGGAATGACCTGAATCACTATCATTGGAGTCATTAAGGCCTGTGCTTCTTTCAGGGTGTTACACAGACTACCAATGGCGAGAAACATGCTGGAATAGAGGGCATAGCCAGCAAAATAGTAAAACACAAACCAGGGAATTAATTCCGAACCCATGATCACTTCCAGCATCTGATTGATGAGTTCAGTTTCTGTAGTACTGTAAACATTCAGAAAAACAATCAACGCCAACAGCCAGGTACCGATTGTAGTCAGGCCAGCCATCCCAATGCCAATTAGTTTGCCCATCATCAACTCATCTGCCGTAATTGATGCCAACAGAACCTCAATAATTCGATTGGATTTTTCCTCTACCGTATTGCTAAGCAAATACTGAACACTCTGCATCAGCGATATAAACATCAGATAGACGAAGCCAATAGGTGCGAACTGTCGAAACGTGTCTGCCAGGCTTACAGCTTCCTCACCCGCCGCCGCAGTTGGATCCAGCTGTGCAATGGGCAGGCGTGTTCGTTGCACGCGGTTTACAAGATCGGTATTGACGCCGAGATTTTCGTATTCCCGCTCTCGAATCTCTGCA
Organism: uncultured Pseudohongiella sp.; assembly: GCA_965227685.1. Taxonomy (GTDB): domain Bacteria; phylum Pseudomonadota; class Gammaproteobacteria; order Pseudomonadales; family Pseudohongiellaceae; genus UBA9145. The sequence continues at coordinate 3,468,450 of CBDDGA010000002.1, forward strand.
TTGATACTGCGAATAATGGCGTCCGGTAAACGGGAGTCCGTCAGATTACTCGCCCAATACTGAACTCCTCTGGAGGCATCAACATTGTTTGGAGGAACTCCCGGCCTGGAAATGTCGTTGTTTACCTCCGATGGAATCAAAATAAGTGCAAAAAGTACTCCCGTTTCCTCATTTACTTCTACTTGCCTCTCCCCACTCAGATACGGCCGCAATGCATCGACTATCTCTTCTGCTGATGCAGTGGGATCCACTGTAGCTGGTAGTGGTGCTTCAATGAATTGTGGTTCCGGAATTTCGAAGTCAGGTCGTTCGGTTTTAAGATAAGGGCTGGCCATGGTCAATGCGAAGTCCAGGCCGCCGTTGTCCAGCCACTGTTCCAGTGCAGCTACTTCATCAGCATCCACATCATCGACCATTTGATCGACGGCATTGCCGGTGTTGGTGCCGGTGAGTTCGATGTCTGATTCCAGGCGATGGTCCAGAAGATATTCAACAAACTCCTGGAGGATGCGTCTTTGATGCTCTCGTTCGATTGCCGTGGCTACTGCTGCTTCATATTGTCCAGATTGGTCAATCAGCATGTAGTAACGGGTAGGTGTCGCGTTCTGCAAAGTTATCTGGATGAAAATCATCCCTGCAATCATGAGAGGCACAATCAGAATAGTGAGCCAGAACCCCTTGGTTCGAACATTCTCCATGTATTCGCGCAACGCGATGAGTTTGATTATGTTCATCGTGATGTATGCTCCCTGGCTTCGTCACCAACCAGGTGAACAAAGACATCATGCAGGCTAGGTTCACTGAATTCGAATCGGGTCAGCAGTATGTTCTGTTCATGGCAGTGCTGCAGAATGTCCTGGGGATTTAAATTTTCGCTAACCTCGATCCCATAACCTCCACTGTGGGAGTCCTGAAGTACTTCTATTGAATTAACGCCTTCCAGAGAACGCAGTTGTTCCAGATCCTGATTGGTATCCACTATGACTCTTCGCGGCATAATGGCTTTGGCTTCCTGCACAGTTCCATCGAAAACTTTTTCACCACGAGTGATTAGCAGAATGTGGTCGCATAACCTCTCGGCGTGTTGCATGACGTGAGTAGAGAAGATGACGGTCTGGCCGTTGGCCGCCATATCATTAATCAGCTCTTCGAGAACAATCTGATTGACCGGGTCGAGGCCAGAAAAAGGCTCATCAAGAATCACCAGTTCCGGATCATGAGCAACAGCAGACAGCACCTGGACTTTTTGTCCCATACCCTTGGAGAGAGATTCGACTTTTGCTTCGGCGAAGTCCTTAAGGCCATATTTTTCCAGCAGCTGCCAGGCTTTGTCTTTTGCTGCCTGTTTCTCCATTCCCTTGAGCATGGCGAAGTATTGAATGATGGCCCACACTTTCATTTTCTTGTACAGGCCTTTCTCTTCAGGCAGATATCCAATGCGATTGCGTGCAGCTAATGCAGAATCACCACCCAGCACGCTGATGGATCCACTGGTGGGATTAATGATTTCCAGAATCATGCGTATGGTCGTAGTCTTACCCGCGCCATTTGGACCCAGGAAACCATAGATAGAGCCTTTAGGGATGGAGAGGCTCACATCATTGACGGCTGTGAAATCGCCGTACTTCTTCACCACGTTTTTCAGACTGAGAACTACAGAATCCATTGTTTGTGGGGTACCAAGGCAAGAGAGGAGCTAGTATCGCAGAATTTACGAGAGGATCAATTCAGTTCATTTTTGTTGCCAGCAATTAAAGAGGCATTGCACCGCCCACAACTGGACATGAATTACCTCTCTATGTACTGTTGATGCCCGACTGATGTCGAGTCACGGGGAACTAACAGAATTACACCATCTCAATGACTAAAAATACTCAAATTCCAATACGAGCCAGTAAGAAAATTTTTGTAGCCATTCTCGCGTTTGGTTTAGCAGCCTGTACAGCGAGTGTCGAACAAAATGAACTGGAACCATTCGACCGAAGCGCGGATTATAACTACTTTCTTTCGCTGCTTGAGGACGCCTTTCTCTCGACGGTGATGTTGGATGACAGTGGATTCAGTTGGCCTTCAATTTCTGAAACTGGAGACACGACGTTTCTGGAGTTCAGTCTTAGCAGCAGTGTTGGCGATAATCCGGCAATAGAAGTTAGTAGCGGCACAACATCTTTTGTCCAATATTTCGAAGATGGTGGACGCGGAACCAGGTATCTGGATTTAACACCACTGCTTGCTACAGGAATAGAACCTGGACAAAGAGTAAGCCTGATTTCTCAGGGTGCTTCCTGGATAGCAGAAGAAGTGACTCTTGCTACCTTTGATAATCAGATAGATCTTAGTAGACAGACTCTCGTTATCGCGCCCCATCCTGACGATGCTGAGATAGCTGCCTATGGCATCTATCAGTCTTCTCAGGCACATGTAGTCACTGTGACCGCGGGTGATGCAGGTGGAGCCAATTTCAATCTGGTATGGCCAGAGCAAGGTGCTCAGTATCGTGCTAAAGGCAGAATACGGACACTGGATAGTCTGACTGTACCATTACTGGCAGGTTTGAGAGCGGAACAAATTCGAAACCTTGGTTACTACGACGCGACTCTCAGGCAACTGTGGCAACAGCGACCCAGTACAGTGCCTGCCCCGCTGGCAGCGCTTGAAGATCCAGCCTATTTCCGTAGACAAAATTTCAGCGAAGAGTTACGGGAGAGGCGCTTCGCCTCGAACTGGCCATCACTGGTTAATGATTTACTCAATGAGCTCGAAACTGTGCAACCAGAAATTATCGTAGCTCCTCACCCTTTTCTTGATCGTCATGGCGATCATCAGTATGCGTCAATTGCTTTATTTGAAGCACTTCATCGCTGGGACAAAGAGGTCAAACTGCTGTTATACACCAATCATGCAGTCGGTAATGAAGCCTTCCCACTGGGTCCGCGCAATGGAATGACCGGACTACCGGCATGGAATGAAGACAATCTCTATATAACAGGCCTCTATTCCCATCAGTTGGATACTGAAACTCAACGTCAAAAGCTGATTGCGTTGGAAGCCATGCACGATCTGCGGCCTTTCAATCCAAGAGACGGGTCTGAGGTTTTTCCAGTAAATCCTCTGTTCGACTATTTCCGACGTGGTCCTCGTCCCAACGAGATCTTCCTCGTTACCAACCTTCTGGGCGCGAGAGTCATCCGAGGCGAATTCCTGAAAGCGAATGCGCCAAAGCAGCTCCAGCTGGGCATGTGAAACGCGCCAGAGAGACAGATTTGCCATCTCTCTTACTTTCCTGCTGTTGCCTGGATTTGTGTCTAGCCGCCTCTTTAAGAGAGCGAAATTCCCCGCTTCAGAATTAACTTCGATTTTCCGGAACTCAAACTCGACAAGCTTGTCATACCTATAACTAATAGGTAAGCTGAATCCTCTACGTATTGAGGTGACCTATGGCTAAAACCAATGCGGCATTCATGTCTGGTGTTCCGGAACTATTGGTATTGCGCTTACTTAACAATAAAGAAATGTATGGCTACGAATTGGTAAGGGCCATTAAGTTGTCTACGGGAGAATCCATTAGTTTGGCTGAAGGCGTGGTGTATCCGACGTTACATACTCTGGAAGCAAAAGGCATGTTATCTGCGCGGGAAGAGTCAATGAATAAGAGAGTTCGGGTCTATTACAAGACAACAGCAAAAGGCAATAAGCGACTAAAGTCGTTGATGAACGAGTGGGACCGAGTAAGCGCTGGCATAAATTCGGCGCTTGGGCAGCTTCAAAGCTGACTTAGGAGGGCTCTATGCGAAGAATTAACTTTGAGCGATTGGAGACTAATCTTCTTCACGGAGGTATAGCACCAAAATATGTGCGTAGAACAATCTCTGAACTTAAGTCGCACTTTGAGGATCTGAAATGTCAGGAACTGAACAATGGTCTTGATACAGGTGAAGCCGAAAAGAGTGCTTTTAATCAACTAGGCGAAGAGGAAGCCATACTGAAACAGATATTGGCTAAGAGGGAGTTAAAAACACTGGCAAGCAGGTTTCAGAAATCCGTTTTTCTTGTACTTCCGCTTTTGTTGTATCCACTAATTATTGTCCCACTGGTAGTCGGTGTTTACGAAGTAATACCTGTTCGCGCCGGAATAAACCATTGGGACTACTGGCCAGAGTGGTACTACTTTCTAATTACCAGTACATCTTTTGTCTTGGAATATCTTATCGCTCCATTTTTCGCGTTAGGCTTTTTCCTCTATGCCAAACACAAGCATATCGATACTAAATGGCCATTGATTGGCATTTTGGTAATGAGTTTTATTGCAGCAGGATGGGATAACACCGTTTTGCCGCCAGGTGTGTCTTTCCAGCGCGCTAATGTGCTTTTCCATTGGGGCTACGCGTTTATGCCCTGGCGCATTGTACAGTCCGATTGGATTGTTACGATTGAGCAATTACTGCGCATCGGATTTAACTGCGCAATGGTGGGTGTGCTGGAAATGCGCTATAGAAACTCAACGTTGAAACAACGGGAAGCATAAGCTTAAGTATTGAAGGGAGACGTCAGGGCTATCGAAAGATAGCCCTTTTTTTATTGCTCCAGAAAAGCGTCTATCGCATCGGCTGCTTTACGGCCTTCGTCGATAGCACGAACAACCAGTGACTGGCCCCGTCGGCAATCGCCAGCAGTAAATACTTTCTCAGCGGAGGTTTTAAATACTTCGTAATCGGCTTTGTAGTTCGACCGCTGATCCAGTTCAAGATTAAGCGGCTCGCTGACATAGTGTTCTGGACCAAGGAAGCCCATAGATAGAAAGATAAGGTCGGCTTCCCAGAATTTTTCGGTACCAGCGATTTCTTTAAATGCGCTGTCCACTTCAATTGTCTTTATACCCAATAATTTTCCATCTTCATCGCGAACAAATTCCTTACCGGAAATTGAATAAACACGAGGGTCTTGTCCGTCCCGGGCAGCGGCTTCTTCGTGACCATAGTCAACGCGGAAGATTACTGGCCAGGTTGGCCAGGGATTATTCTCAGAACGATCTGCAGGTGGTTTCGGCATAATCTCAAAATTCACCAGTGACTTGCAGCCGTGTCGAAGCGAAGTGCCGATACAGTCTGTACCAGTATCACCACCACCGATCACAATAACGTTCTTGTCTTTGGCCGAAATGTACTTACCATCATCCAGATTGGAATCCAGTAAGCTCTTGGTGTTCTTAAGCAGAAATTCCATGGCGAAATGTACGCCATCACCTTCTCGATTGGGAATCTGCAAATCTCTAGGGGTTGTAGCGCCGGTGGCCAACAGCAGGGCATCGTTGTTGGTCATTAACTCAAGAACGCTTACGCCGTTCTCACCCTCGCCACCAACATCAGCATTGACCACGAATTCGATGCCTTCCTGCCGTAACAAATCTACCCGGCGATCGACTACATCTTTTTCCAACTTCATGTTGGGAATGCCATACATCAGCAAACCGCCGATGCGATCATCTCGCTCGTAAACAGTAACCTGGTGACCTTTCTGGTTTAGTTCGGCAGCAGCAGCCAGACCCGCAGGGCCAGATCCTACAATGGCAACCTTCTTACCGCTGCGAGTAGAAGGTGGATTAGCTACCACCCAACCATTATCAAATCCCTTGTCAGCAATGGCACATTCAATATTCTTGATTGTTACTGCTGGCTCATGAATTCCCAGTACGCAGGCGCCTTCACAAGGTGCAGGACACACGCGGCCAGTAAACTCAGGAAAGTTATTGGTCTTGTGCAAACGATCCAGAGCTTCTTTCCAGCGACCGTTGTAGACCAGATCATTCCATTCAGGGATCAGGTTATATACAGGACAACCATCGCCAGACTGGCAGAATGGAACTCCGCAATCCATGCAACGCGCGCCCTGAGTAGTTAAGTGATCTTCCTGGTGCTCGGTGTAAATTTCTTTGAAATCCAACAGACGCTCCATCGCATCGCGATACGGCTCCGTCTTCCTTTCGAATTCTTTAAAACCTGTTGGCTTTCCCATTGCTGCGACTGTCCTATGCTGCGTTGGCGGCGCGTTCTTCCAGAACACGCTTGTAATCAGTTGGCATTACTTTGTGGAATTGGGACAGTGAAGTTTCCCAATTGTCCAGAACGGATTTGGCGACTGGCGAGCCTGTGTACTCAAGGTGGTTCTCGATGAGTGTTTTCAGCTCGATGATGTCATTGCCATTGCTGACTGCTTCCAGCTCGTACAATTCCATATTGCACTGCTTGGGGAAGCTGCCATCCGGATCCCAGACGTAGGCAATACCACCGCTCATGCCGGCGCCGAAATTACGGCCGGTCTTACCGAGAATTACCACCCGACCGCCGGTCATGTACTCACAACCATGATCACCAATGCCTTCTACAACGGCGCTGGCGCCGCTGTTGCGCACGCAGAAACGTTCTGCTGCGATTCCGCGAATATAGACTTCACCGCCGGTGGCACCGTAAAGAATCACGTTACCGGCGATAATGTTTTCTTCCGCTTTGAATGTGCTTTCCGCTGGTGGGTACAGAATGATCTTGCCGCCGGATAAACCTTTACCCAGATAATCATTCGCATCACCTTCAACAGTCAGGGTAATACCCTTTGCCAGGAAGGCGCCAAGGCTCTGACCAGCAGACCCGTTCAGTTTGATGTTGATAGTGTCTTCCGGAAGCATGTCGGCGCCATAGCGCTTACAGACTTCATTGGAAAGCATGGTACCTACAACACGATTGATATTGATGATCTCGTGTTCAATATTTACTTGCTTGCCTTCTTCCAGGGCTGGCTGGGCAAGTTCAATTAACTTGTTGTCCAGTGCGTTCTCAAGTCCATGGTCTTGAGCCTGAGTGCAGAAGAAACCAGTATTGTCAAAGATCACCTTCGCCGGCTCTAAAATTTTGCTGAGATCGAGACCGCTGGCTTTCCAATGATTGATGGCGTCGTCGGTATCCAACAGGTCAACACGACCAATCAATTCGTTCACCGAACGAACACCGAGTTGCGCCATATAACTCCGCATCTCTTCTGCCACCATGAACATATAGTTCACTACGTGCTCAGGCTTGCCTTTGAACTTCTTACGCAGTTCAGGATCCTGGGTAGCGATACCAACCGGGCAAGTATTCAGATGACACTTACGCATCATGATGCAGCCCAGAGTAATCAACGGTGCAGTAGAGAAACCAAATTCTTCGGCGCCAAGAATAGCGGCGATCGTGATATCGCGACCGGTCTTGAGCTGACCATCGGTTTGCAGAACAACGCGGGAACGCAGATTGTTCATTACCAGTGTCTGATGGGTTTCGGCGATACCGAGTTCCCATGGCAGACCAGCGTGCTTAATAGAAGTAAGAGGAGATGCACCAGTACCGCCATCATGTCCGGCGATTACCAGGTGATCAGTCTTGGCCTTTGTCACACCGGCAGCAATAGTGCCTACACCGATCTCGGAAACCAGCTTCACACTAATACGTGCAGCACGGTTTGCGTTCTTCAGATCGTGAATTAGTTGCGCGATGTCCTCAATGGAATAGATATCGTGATGAGGAGGAGGGCTGATCAAGCCGACGCCAGGCGTAGAGTGACGAATGCGTGCGATCTGTTCATCTACCTTGCCGCCGGGTAATTCTCCACCTTCTCCTGGCTTCGCCCCCTGAGCAATTTTGATTTGTAGTTCATCAGCGTTTGTCAGATACCAGGCGGTTACACCGAATCGACCTGAAGCAACCTGCTTGATTGCCGAACGTTTGGAATCGCCGTTATCCATTGGCTCGAAGCGAGCTGGATCTTCACCACCTTCACCTGTATTGGATTTTCCACCAAGACGGTTCATGGCAACAGCCAGTGACTCATGACTTTCCTGGGAAATTGAACCAAAGCTCATGGCGCCTGTGGCAAAGCGCTTAACAATTTCGCTGGCTGGTTCTACTTCATCAATAGAGATAGAGTCCGCCTCATCAATACGGAACTTCAACAGACCACGCAGTGTGCAACGTCGAGTAGCATCTTCGTCGGAATGCTTGGCGAAAGCCGCATAGGCTTCCTGATTGTTGTTCCGGGAAGCAAGCTGGAGGTTAAAAATAGTGTTGGGATTCCACATATGGGAATCACCGCCGGTGCGCCAGTGGAAGTCGCCTGGATTGTTCAGCACCGGAATGCGATCGTTTTCGTTGGCAGGATAACCAATGCCGTGGCGGCGCTCGGATTCTTCGATAAGTACATCGAAATTAACACCCTGAACGCGGCTTGCTGTACCTACGAAGCAGGTATCAATGATTTCATCTGCGAGACCAACCGCTTCAAAAATCTGCGCACCTTTATAAGACTGCAGTGTGGAGATGCCCATCTTGGCCATAACTTTAAGCATGCCCTTGGCCACACCTTTCTTGTAAGCAGCAACAAGATCATTCTCGGTTGGGCATTTATCGTCTAGCAAACCTTCTTTGTTAGCTTGCCAGAGGGCTTCGAAAGCCAGATAAGGGTTGATGGCATCGGCGCCATATCCAGTCAACAAACAGAAGTGATGTACTTCACGAGCTTCACCAGTTTCCAGCACAATACCGATCTGCGTGCGTTGTTCGTTCTTCACCAGGTGATGATGCACAGCACCACAGGCAACCAGTGAGCTAAGTGGTATACGATCAGCACTGATGTTGCGGTCAGACAGTACTATAAAAGAATATCCATCCAGAATTGCCTGCTCTGCTTCGCCGCAGATTCGCTTGATGGCATCCATGAAGCCGTTCTCAGCATTGGCATCGTAAGTGATGTCGATGACCTGTGAACGCAGTCCCTGATAGTGCGCATTCTTGATATCCGCTAGTTCCTGATTGGAAAGCACCGGATGGTCGATACTGAGTCGATGTGCCTGCTCTGGTGTTGATTCCAACAGGTTGCCTTCAGGCCCCAGGAAACAACGCAGGGACATCACGACTTCTTCACGTATCGAATCAATAGGTGGATTGGTTACCTGGGCAAACAATTGCTTGAAATAGTCATAGATCATGCGCGGCTTGTCAGACAAACAGGCCAGAGCAGAATCATTACCCATGGAGCCCAAAGGATCTCTTGCTTCAGTCACCAGTGGCACGAGCATGAACTGCATCGTTTCAGTTGTGTAACCGAATGCCTGCATGCGTTGCAAGGTGTCGTCTGCGTCTAATGAGATACCTTTCTCACTGCCAGCCAGACTTTGCAAAGTTACTTTTTGCTCGGCTAACCACTCACCATAAGGTCGCTTGTTACAGATGATCTGCTTTACTTCTTCATCGGGAATCAAGCGACCCTGGTCGAAATCAATCAGGAACATCTTGCCTGGTTGCAGTCGGCCTTTCTCTTTAACGTTAGCTGGATCTACATGCACAACACCAACTTCAGAAGCCATGATGCACTTGTCATCGTTAGTGATGTAGTAACGACTTGGGCGTAGTCCGTTTCGGTCCAATACAGCACCGATGTATTGGCCGTCGGAGAACACAATAGAAGCTGGTCCGTCCCAGGGCTCCATCAATGCGGAGTGATACTCGTAGAAATCTTTCTTCTCCTGAGCCATGTTCTTGTCAGACTGCCAGGCCTCAGGAATCATCATCATGGTGGCCTCGGCCAGAGACCTTCCAGAAAGCAGCAGGAACTCCAACACAGCATCAAAGCTTCCGGAGTCTGAGCAGTCGGAATCGATGACAGGGAAAATGTCTTCCAGTTTGTCACCAAAGGCGTCAGTTGCCACTTTACCCTGTCGGGCAACCATGGAATTCACATTACCGCGAAGAGTATTGATCTCTCCGTTGTGGCTCATGAACCGGTTTGGTTGAGCCCGGTCCCAGGATGGGAACGTATTCGTGCTAAATCTTGAATGCACCATGGCGAGGTGCGTTTCGAAATCCGGGTTAGTCAGGTCCTTATAAAAAGGGAAAGTCTGAGCTGGAGTCAGCATTCCTTTATAGACGATGACCTTTGTTGAGAGGCTGCAAGCATAAACCTGTTTGGCTTCGGTAAGTGAGTCGTCGTTACGCAGCTTGTGGGAGAAGCGCTTGCGAATAATATACAGTGCACGCTCAAAAGCATCTTGTTCCAGACCTTCGGCTGCGCTAATAAATAGCTGCGCAATATAAGGCTGCGCCATTAACGCGGCGGGCCCTACATCAGCACCTTCAGGATCAATTGGAACAGCGCGCCAGCCAATGAGTTGCTGACCTTCTTCTTTAATAATGGCATCGATGGTATCGACGCAGATTTCTCTTTCTACTTCTATTTGTGGAAGAAAGATGTTGCCTACGGCATAACTACCAGCCTCTGGTAAGTCTGCACCCAATTCTTCTTTGGCTACTTTCTGGAAAAAACTGTGGGGCAGTGCCATCAGGATTCCTGCACCATCGCCAGTGTTGGCTTCGAAACCGCAACCACCGCGATGGTCCATGCGGGAGTTCAGATGATAGGCATCCAGCATGATCTGGTGGCTGGGTACTCCCTTGATGTTGGCTACGAATCCCACACCACAGGAGTCTTTCTCATTGGCTGGATCGTATAGTCCGGTCTTCTTTGGGAAGCCGAATTTCAGGGGATACTGCTGCTCTTTCATAAATTAGAAATCTCTCAATTTGCCGATCAGATTTTCTTTTTATTCTTTTTATTTTTCCGCTAGTCCCCACCCCGCCGAGGCAAGCCACTCGGGTCTGGTCACATAACGCTGCTGGGTTCGGCCCGATTGGGCGGTGCGTAGTGTTTTCCTACTTTCTCCGTGGGGCGCCAGGGGGCGCCCTCAGGAGGGCCGGACAACATACCATCAATGCATAATATGTCAAGGTTTATGCGGCCTGCCGAATATTATTCGGAATTTTAAGTATCTGTTTTCTAATGAATTGTCTGGATACAGCTTACAGATATACGACAATATATTGTCAATCAAGATTTGGGAAAATCTCCTATACCGCGCATCGATGAAACTCACTCATTGGGGAACAATATCAATCCCGATTTACTTTTAAGGCTGGTGTAAATTTAGCGCGCATCTGATCCACTCCGCCAGCGTTTTGGGCACTCAACCCAGGGTGAATTTTTAGACCCCTAAATTCCGCCGAAACGAGCAGTTTTACTGGCTGCGAGGCAGATTCGCTTGCTTGTAAATTGGCCATGGGTGGATTAACCTAGCCTGCGCAGCGTGACTGCAAGATATTGATCTAATTGCAAATAATTCTCATTTAGATTGACCGATAAGATCGACGAAAAGAACAACAAGAATTCTTACCAATTTAAGATTTAGAAAAACTTGTATCCCTACTTTTTACGGAGGCGATAAACCCGTGAATCCCAAACTAACTCGACGACGCTTCATCAAGGGGGTAATTGCCTCCGGTGCTGCGGCGACTACCACAGGCATGTGGTATGCGGCGAATGGCCAAAGCGGCCCCGCCGGCGCTGTGGAGCGTATGATCAGAATTAATGTAAATGGCCAAACCCGCACAGTTGATGTTGCTCCTCAGGAGACTCTGGCATCTACCTTGCGTTACAAGCTTGGCTTAACCGGAACCAAACTAGGCTGTAACCGCGGCGAGTGTGGTGCCTGCACCGTGCTCGTTGATGACGTGGCAACCTACGCCTGTTCAGTGCTGACTCATTCTATGAAGGATGGTCGCATCGAAACTGTTGAAGGTTTGGAAGCAGCCGACGGCACCTTGCATCCGGTTCAGCAGGCATTCGTTGAAGAATTGTCTCCCCAGTGCGGTTACTGCACACCGGGACAGGTAATGTCAGCGGTAGCACTGCTGCGGGAAAACCCGTCTCCCACTCGTGAAGAAGCGCGCCAGGCAATGTCAGGCAATATTTGCCGCTGCGGTTCTTATGACTCTTACCTCGACGGCGTTATGCGCGCTGTTGAACTCGCATAGGACAAAACATCATGGCATATATGCATATCGGTAAAGACTTCGTGCCTCAAGATGTTCCTGGCAAGGTCACAGGTCGAATTAAATACGCAGAAGACTACAGCCGTGAAGGCATGGTCTATGCACGTCTGCTCACCAGCCCAATCCCCCACGCCCGCGTCCTAGATATCGACGCCTCCGAAGCGCTGGCGATGGATGGGGTATATGGCATCCTGACAGCAGATGACGCTTATCCTGATGGCGAGCCACAAAGCACAGGGCTCAAGATTCTCACCAACGAACCAACTCTGGTTGGCGAGCCAATCCTTGCGGTTGCGGCGATTGATGAGAAAACTGCTGAGACAGCCATCTCTCGAATCAATGTCACTTTCGAACGTTTACCGTTCGTACTGGATCCTCTGGATAGCCTTGCAGAAGGTGGCCCAAATGGTTACCCAGGTGATAACAACACTTTCGTCTTCCGTCAGGGTTTCGCCACTGAGAAGTGGAGTGCTGACCAGGTAGCGAGCTTCCGCGCTGGTAACGAACCAACTGCAGAACCTCAGCAGACCTGGGAGCTGGGTGATCTTGAAGCCGCATTCGGTGAATCGGAATTCATCTACGAAAGTACTTTCACAACTGCTGGCTACCCTCACCAGTCCATGGAGCCACGTAGTGCTCTGGCTTACTGGGAAGATGGCAAGCTTTACCTGCACGGTACCTCACAGAGCCTGACGGCTTTTGCCGATGGCATCGCCGGTATTATCGGTGTTGCCAAAGAAGACCTGGTCTTCGTTAACGCAGCAACAGGTGGTGGCTTCGGTCAACGAGCTCGCGCAGGTAGTGTTCCAAGCGTGGCAATTCCAGCCAAGCTCTCACAGAAAATTAATCGCCCAGTGATGATGCGAGTTACTCGTGAAGAGGAATTCACCATCGGTGGTGCCCGCCAGGGTTTCCAGGGCTGGATCAAGGTTGGCTTCAAGCCTGATGGCGTGATGGCAGCCTGCGATATGTATGTTGTTTCCGACAACGGTGGTAAAGGTGGTGGCGCCGATGCTTCCTCCGCTGCTGACTGTATCGATGTCTTGTACCAGCCAGATGCCCTTCGCTTCCGCGGTACTTCAATCGTCAGTAACACGGCTCACCGTGGTGCCCAACGTGGTCCAGGTCAGAACCAGATTGCGCCAATCATTGCGCCAATCATGGATAAGGCCGCAGACGCACTAGGCATTAGCCGTCTGGAAATTCGCAAGATCAACGCGCCACGCAATGGAGACGTAGCTGGTCCTCGTCAAACTGCATTTACTTCGGCTTATGTACCAGAAGCTCTGGACTTGGCGAACGAGCAATTTGACTGGGAAGGCAGACAGTCCCGTCGTCGTCAGCGCAATGGCAGCAAAGTGATTGGTCTTGGTCTTGGCCAGGGTTATCACAATGCAGGTCGCAGCGGCATGGACGGTATCGTGTCCATGGGCACAGACGGACGCCTGAAGATTCACAGTGGTGTAGGTAACCTCGGTACTTACTCTTATGCATCTACTTCCCGCGCCGCGGCCGAAGTGCTGAAGATGCCTTGGGAACGTTGCGATGTTCTCAACGAGCGTACTGATAACCACCTGCCAATCACTTCGCCTCAGGACGGTAGTAACTCCATCTTCACCAATACCCGAACTGCCTTCGGTGCAGCCACGGATATGCTGAACAAGATGAAAGAGATTGCTGCCACTGATCTGGGTGGGGAGCCCTCCGATTATGATGTGGCAGACGAAAGGATTTATCGCATTTCGGATGAGTCGGTCGGCTACAGCTACGCTGAAGTGGCACAGCGTGCCATGGAACTGGGTGGCAAGTTCACAGGTGAAGCCGAGCTTCCTGAAGAGTTGGCAGAGTGGACCTCAATCTCCGTAAGCCGACTTGCTGGAAGTGCTTTCCTCGGTCTGTATCACGACCCACGTCACGAAGGTAATCCTCCTGGATTCACAGTGACTTGCTGTGAGATCGAAATGGACCTGGAAACTGGCAAGTACGAAATTCTGGATATGGTGAGCATCGCCGAGTCCGGAACCATCATGCATCCACAGGGCATGGAGAATCAGTTGGTAGGTGGTGCAGTCTGGGGTATTGGACTGTCCGGTTACGAACGTCACCTCTATGATCCTCAGAACGGTCTTCCAGCCTCCACAGGCTACTGGCAGAGCAAGGTTCCAACTTATCTTGATACACCAGTGAAGATTAATACCGGATGGGTGGATCTGCCTGATCCTGAAAATCCAGTAGGAGCTCGTGGTGTTGGTGAACCTTCAATGGGTTCTGTATCCGCTGCTTTGACTGCTGCAATCTCCGATGCATTGGATGGACACATCTTCAATGCTGCGCCGATTACTGCAGACATGATCATTAATCACTTGGCAGGCACTTCGGAAGACGCGAAGCCACTTGCTCAAAACAATTTCAGAGGTTGATATGGTAGCCACATCACATGACGTAATGCCCGATATCGAGCTTTATCAGCCAACTGATGAAGACAACGCCCTGGCATTGGCGAGCGAACTTGGAACTGACGGTTGGTTACTGGCTGGTGGCCAGGATACTTTCGGTTGGTTGAAAGATCGCAACAAGACTCCTTCTGCCATGATCGAACTGACCCAGATCGATGCCTGGAAAGGAATCAAAGAAACATCGGACGGCATTGAGATCGGCGCGGTTACCACGCTGAAAGAAATAGCCACCAATCCACTGATCACAGAACGTTATGGTCTGCTGGCAAAAGCGGCTTCTGTCGTCGCCAGCCCACAGATTCGTAACGTGGGTACTCTCGGCGGCAACCTGAATCAGGATGCTCGCTGCTGGTACTACCGCCGTGGTCTGGATTGCTATCGTGCTGGCGGCAACATCTGCTATGCCGATTCTCCGGAAGGTCTGAACCGGGAGCATGCCATCTTTGGTGCCAGCCGCTGTGTAGCAGTATCACCATCTGATACAGCGCCTGCTCTGGTAGCCCTTGATGCAACCATGGTAATTGCCAGTGCCAGCGGCACTCGCACCGTGTCTGCTCAGGACTACTTCATCGGCCCAGACCGAGATATTACTCACATGACTGCTTTGAACGATGGAGAAATTCTTACTGCCGTTCGTCTGCCTGCAAGCTGGGCCAATGCAGAGTTCTATTTCGAGAAGGTTGCTGATCGAAATGTATGGGACTTCGCACTGGTTAACGTTGCAGCAGCAATAAAAGTGTCAGGTGGCGCTATTGATGATGCGCGCATCGCTTGCGGTGCAGTCGAGTGTACACCACGTCGACTGGAAGCTGTTGAAAATGCGATTCGTGGTCAGCAGAGATCAGAAGACCTGGCTTCACGAGCTGGTGACATGGCTGTAGAAGGTGCGCGTGCCCTTAACTACAACCACTTCAAGATCCCTTTGATGGCCAATTTGGTCAAGCGGGCAGTTCGAGGGTAACCCCCTCGATCTGCTTTCGCAGATCGCACTGACGAATACAAAAACAGAAGTATCAAAATAATAGTGAGAGGGTAGTACAGTGGGAGAAATAGTCCGCTATAAACGAGATGTTTGGGGTGAGGAAGTCATCCTCGGTGTGTCCTGGGATTTACTCTGGGTCGTTGCCGTAGCAATCCTTGTCCTCTTGGCAGCACACGCTATCGTGATGGCGGCGCTGGCAAAGAAGAATCTGGACCGTCCTACCGCTGATGGTCGCCGGGTGGTTCGTCATGAATCAATCGACCGGACATTTCATTGGCTAATGGCCGCCAGTATTCTGGTTCTGATTTTCACCGGCACTGCGCCCATTCTAGGGTTGCGCATTGCCTGGTTGAATATTCACTGGATCAGCGGTTTGCTGCTTACCTTCCTGGTAGTAGCACACATCGTGCGTTCCCTGTTCTGGCAAGACTTTAAGTCCATGTTGCTTACACCCAAGGATTTCTCGGAGCCATTCGATTCATCCCGTAAGCCTGGCAAGTACTACTTCGAACAGAAAGGTATGCACTGGGCTGTAACAGTGGTTGTGTTGGCTGTAATCGTAACGGGTCTGTTGATGTTTCTGCAGATCGATACGCCATTCTGGGATCGTACCAACAGCATGCCGGAAGATCAGTTAGGTCTGGTATTCCTGCTGCATGGTCTGTCCACTCTGGCTTTGGTTGCCCTGGCATCCACACACATTTACTTCGCTCTGCGTCCTGAAAAGATCTTCTACACCCGCGCCATGATTTCTGGCTGGATGTCTGAAGATGAATTGGCAGCTAATCACGACCCTGCCAAGTGGACTCCAAAAGAAGCAGACTGAAGCAAGCATTTAGCAAGAATCAAAAAGGTGTCAGGTACTCGTACCTGACACCTTTTTTTAACTAGAGCACCCCAATTTAAGTACCCGCAATCTGGGTATATAGAAGAGAAGCCAATAGTATGGATTTAGCAAAACACATTGAGACGATAGAAGCCGGCTACGAGTTTCTCCTGGCCTATGCTGCACAGGGTCGACCCGCCGCGGCAGAAACAGGCCCTGGCCCCCATGCCCGTCCAACTATTGAAGGTATGGCAGAGTCGATGCAGTTAATCGCCATGCAGCTTTCGGCCAGTGAAGATCCGTTTGAACTGGTCATCGTGGAAGACTGTCTGAAGGCCGGTGCGGCTCTTAAGTACATCCTGAAACAGGAAGCCATCGGATCTGAAATCGTCGACAACCTCAATGCATCCATCCATTTGCGAGCAGTGCTGACAGATCTCTTTCTCTACAGCGAGGCCATTGAGCCCCTGGCAGAAGGGGAGTCAACACAATCCATGTCCTACGACGCAACCAAATCCGATTCTTAAGTCGTAGATAAATTCAGAATCTATCAAGGGGAGTGCAAGCTCCCCTTTTTTGCCTCTAAAGCCCTATGATCAACTATCCAAACCGCCTCTTATTGGCACGACTGCCAACACCACTCACCCGACTTGAGCGCTTTAAGGTTCCAGGAAGTGATACCCGTATCTGGGCCAAGCGAGACGAGTTAACGGGCACCGAAGTTTCGGGTAACAAGATTCGAAAGTTGGAATTTAGCCTGGCAGAAGCCCGGGATCAGGGCTGCAATGTGATCATCACCTGTGGCGGAGTCCAATCTAACCACTGTCGTGCCACTGCAGTATTGGGGGCTCGACTTGGCTTCAAAGTCCACTTGATCCTTAGAGGTGAAAAACCAGACGTTCCAGAAGGCAACTTACTAATGGATTATCTGGCTGGAGCCACAATCGATTATTTACCGAAACGTGACTGGAAGAGCCACGTTGGTTTCGCCCATGAACTGCTTGAACAGTACGCCCGCCTGGGTGAGAAGGCACTTTTCATTCCAACCGGCGCCAGCGATGAAATTGGACTTTGGGGTTACATAGCAGCGTGCGAAGAGCTCAGACAGGATTTTCAGAGTCTGGAGCTGGCGCCAGAGTATATCGTTTGTGCGACCGGTTCCGGCGGCACACAGGGAGGTCTAATTGTAGGGAGCAAGATTTTTAATCTTCCGTCCCAGGTACGGGCGGTTAATGTCAGTGATGATGCAGCCTATTTCGATGCAAAAATTCGTGAAGACGTGACACTCTGGAAACAGCGTTACGAAATCGATTTCGACGACTCAGATTTGGCCATTCAGACTATCGAAGGGTACCTGGGTCCTGGTTATGGCATAGCTGAACAGCCAGTTTTCGACCTGATCCGCGATCTTGCTCAAAGTGAAGGATTGTTTCTTGATCCAGTCTATACCGGGAAAGCGTTTTACGGCATGGTACAGGAACTAAGTAAAGGCAATGAGGGACAATTGGCTGGGGCGAAGGACATAGTATTCGTCCATACGGGTGGTTTATTTGGCGTATTTCCGCAGCAGGGAAATTTCAGGTTCTGAAACTGAAGCATTTCTTGTTAAGAATGATTATCATTACGCTCCTCCCACTGAGGCTCGTGTTATCAGCAATAGAAGAAGGAAACTGAACATGATTAATTCTGCCTATGGCACAAAGAAAGCGCTGTTATGGACCGCGCTGACTTCCCTGATAGCTCCTGCCGCCGTTTATGGGCAGGGCCAGGCAGATGGCGTTGCAGGCGCTACAAGCTATGCAGAACCCGACGTAGCTCCTGCTTACGATACCGAATACGAATCTGAGCTGCTCCTCAATACCCGTCAGCTCATCACTGAAGGCGCCAGGTCCGGAGAAGGATATTTCAGTGCGGATGGTGGAAGATTTATTTACCAGGCAGAAATGCCGGGCAATCCATTTTATCAAATCTATCTGATGGATCTGGAAACGGAAGAGTCCCACATGGTTTCCACCGGCATAGGTCTGACAACCTGTGCCTGGATACATCCAACCCTTGATCGCGTTATGTATTCCTCTACGCACGAGGATCCTGATGCGATTGCCAAGCAAGAAGCCGAAATCGCTTTTCGCGCCAGCGGTGAAGAAAGACCCTACGGCTGGGACTACGACCCTTACTACGATATCTATATAGCGGACAGTGACGGCGGCAACATGGTCAAGCTGACCGATACTATGGGTTACGATGCCGAAGGTTCCTTCTCACCAGATGGCAGCAAGATTCTCTTTGCCTCCAATCGCGAAGCTTATTCCCGCACTTTGAGTCAGGCCGAACAAGCTCTGTTTGATGATGACACTTCTTACTTCATGGATTTGTACATCATGGATGCCGACGGCAGCAATGTGAAGCAGCTGACTTACTCGCCAGGCTACGATGGTGGACCCTTCTTTGACGCAACAGGTGAGAAGGTGGTTTGGCGTCGCTTCAATCCAGACGGTAATAGCGCTGAGATCTGGACCATGAATGTGGATGGCAGCGGTCAACGCCAGTTAACTGCAAATGCCATGGTGAACTGGGGACCCTTCTTTCACCCCAGTGGCGAATACATCATCTATTCAACGAATACTCTTGGGCATGCCAACTTCGAGCTCTTTATGATTGATCTCGAAGGAACCAATGCGCCGATTCGGGTAACCAATACGGCAGGCACGGATATCCTCCCCGTATTTAATCCGGCTGGCGATCGCATTGCCTGGAGCACCACCCGCACGCCGGGCGGCGCTTCCCAGATTCATATCTCCGATTGGAATCACCAACGAGCTCTGGAACTGTTGGGGCTGAACTAAGTAAACCCGGACGAATTCAATGCGCGCAGCTATCTCACTAATTCTGTTCAGCTTGATGAGCCCAGGTTTGCAGGCTCAGCAAGTAGTCCCGAATGTAGAGACAGCTGCAGTCGTCGCTGAAGAACGCCCTCTGGATCACAATCTCACCGTAGAGCTCGATCCAGCTAATAGTGGAATTATCGTTAGCGACATCATCAATGTTCCCGATAGCTATCGCGGCCAGCAACTCAGTTTTCGCCTCAACAGCAATCTGACTATAACCAGCAGCTCGCTCACCGTCAGGCCTGTCATCACCAATCAAAGTGGCGCAGTAGTCGCTTCCACTGTCGCTCAGGAAGCAGAAACCACCGAGTACAGTGTGACCATTCCCGCACGGGGAAATCAGCCGTTTACCATTGAGTATCGCGGCACCATCAATGACCTGGCCGAGCAGACCAGTCCCGAATATGCCCAAAGTTTTTCCCAGACCTCAGGCATCATTTCTGAACTCGGTGTATTTCTGAGTCGGGCATCGGTGTGGGTACCGTTGTTTGATGATGACCTGATCACTTTCAGTATGCATGTGGACTTTGCTCCAACCGCGGAGTCATGGTCCGCAGTGTCTCAAGGTGAACTCATTGATACTTCGACCAGCCTGGACGTTAGACGGGAATCCTGGAGAGAAATCAATCCAACAGAAGAGATTTATCTGATTGCCGCTGATTTCACTATTTATAGAGAAAGTAGCGAAGATACGGAAATCCTGGCTTATCTGCGCACACCCGATTCGAATCTGGCGATCCGCTACATGGATGCAACTGCGAGATACCTGAAGCTCTATGAATCCATGCTGGGAGATTATCCCTACTCCAAGTTTGCCCTGGTGGAGAACTTCTGGGAGACAGGCTATGGCATGCCGTCTTTCACCTTGCTCGGTGAGCAGGTGATTCGGTTTCCCTTTATCCTGGAATCCTCTTATCCCCACGAGATACTCCACAACTGGTGGGGCAATGGCGTCTATGTAGATTACGAAACAGGAAACTGGAGTGAAGGGCTGACAGCGTATCTGGCTGATCACTTTTTTCGTGAAGTGGATGGCCTCGGCCATGAGTACCGCAAGGAAATGCTGGCCCGCTACAAGAATTATGTTTCTGCGGGTGAAGACTTCCCTCTGTCCAGATTCACTTCCCGCAATTCTGCAGCCACCCAGGCAGTAGGCTACGGCAAGACTCTTATGCTGTGGCATATGCTGCGGCTGGAATTAGGTGACGAGCTATTTCTCCAGGGTCTGCAGAGTTTCTACGAGCAATACGAATTCAAGCGAGCCTCTTTCGCGGACATCGAGCGTCTTTTTACCGAGATCAGTGGCCAGGATCTTTCCCAATTTTTCTATCAGTGGGTGCAATGGATTGGTGCACCAGAAATTTCAGTTTCCGTAAATGAAGTGAACGGTGATCGTGCCCGAATCATGTTTGCCCAGACTCAGCCTGGTGACCCTTATTTATTAAAAGTGCCAGTTGCACTTTATTATGAAGGAGCAGAATCACCAGAAATCTACGATATAAATCTCTCGCAAAAGGTTGAAGGTTTCTTTGCGGAAGAATATTCCAGGTTGCAGGGTGTGCTCGTTGATCCCTATTTTGATGTATTCAGAACTCTGGACCGGGAAGAGACTCCACCTACAATTGGTGAACTCTTTGGTGCCGACCAAATCAGCTTTGCATTGCCCACTACCGAGCGGGAGCAATGGACGCAAATGGCTGAAAGCTTCGGCGCCGGCGCTGATTTCGATTTTATATTTGCTGATTCAGCGGCAGAACTTCCCGGTGACCGTTCAGTGTGGATTCTCGGTCGCGACAACCCCCTGGCACAACAGGTTTTCGGTTCCGTGGCAGGCTATGGCATGGAAGCGACGGATGCTGGGCTAGAAGTTGATGGTTCGGTAATCGAATATGGGGACCGGAGTAATGTGGTCGTTGGCCGTCATCCAGCTAATCCAGAACTGGCAGTGGGCTGGATCCACATAGACGATATGGTGGCGCTACCCGGCATGATTGAGAAACTGCCTCATTACGGCAAATACGGGTATCTGAGTTTCACCGGTGCTGAACCTACCATCGATGTGCGGGGAATCTGGACCAGCCCCGACTCACCCATGCGCTGGGTTAAGCCTGAATTCACCGGCAGTATTGCCTGGGACAACCTGCCCCCTATGCCGGCTATCGCGGAATTACCGCCCAAGTATCTGCCGGAGATATTGCAGCGTCATGTAGATACCCTCACCAGCAGCTATATGGAAGGGCGGGGCGTGAACACCAGAGGCGCCGATAGAGCGGCTCTTTACATAGCCGACCAGTTCCGTCGTGCTGGATTGGAACCGGTCGATGGCACTTATGTGCAGCGCTTCGATGGTGTCTATGCAGGACTGGGTGGCATCACATTATCCAATGTTGTGGGCATGATCCCGGGAACGAATAGAGCTCTCAGTGCAGAGCCTGTGGTGATAGGTGCCCACTATGATCACCTGGGCATAGATGAGGATACAGGGCAGATTTATTCCGGTGCGGACGACAACGCTTCAGGTGTCAGCGTTATGCTGGAAGTGGCCAGGAATATAGCACGGGCTTTCACTCCCCAGCGACCCATAATTTTTGTCGCTTTCAGTGGTGAGGAATCTGGCCTTCTTGGATCGTCTGAATTCTTAAATAATCCACCTGGCGCCTTCGCTAAAGAAGATTTATTCGCCATGATTAATCTGGATGCGGTGGGTAGACTGGAAGGTAAGCCTTTGCAGGTATTCGGAACTGACAGTGCTTACGAGTGGCCATTCATGGCCCAGGGTATAGGTTTCACTATTGGTGTTCCCTCTACTTTTCCAGCGGAAACAATCGCCAGCGGAGATCATGTCAGCTTTCTCAACGCCGGCATCCCGGCAATTCATCTGTTTAGCGGTGTAACTCTGGATTATCACCAACCAACTGACACCGCAGATAAACTCGACTATCGCGGCATGTCCGATGTTGCGTTATGGCTCGAAGAAGCTATTGCCTATCTCGCCAACAACACCAATCCATTGCGGGTGACTCTGGCTAATGCTGCCCCGGTTGAGGTGAACACAGCGGTAGGAGAGCGGGAAGCGAGTCTGGGCACGGTGCCGGATTTCGCGTATTCAGGAGAAGGTATTCGCATTTCCGGCGTTACACCTGGCGGTGCCGCCGAGTTAGCGGGCATGCAGGCCGATGATGTGTTGCTGAGTTTCGACGGCGAGAGCATAGATAGTCTTCAGACCTACTCCAACCTGATCCGAGGAGCGGCGCCAGGGCAAACCGTCAACCTTATCATTCAGCGAGCAGGCCAACAGTTCAGCGTGGATGTGGAGCTTCAGGCACGTTAGTACGATCCAGCCCTTAACGTAGCACACCAAACAGCAGTCCGGCTGTCACAAACATCAGCGATAACAGTATCAGTCTCTTGCGGGAAGCAGAGCGCGTGTTCGCCCAGTTATACACTTCATCTTCAACAAACACGCAGTGGGGTTGCTTGCGACTCATCTTCGAGTCCCTCATTACAGTTATTTCACGGATACAATTAAAGCGGACCGGAGTGACAGTGCGCGGGCTCAATAAAGGCAAAGTGAAGACTAAAAATGATGAAATATGGCAAACGTCAAATTCCTGTCGAAACCGGGCGATTTTCTCCCTCGACCCATTTGCAATTAATTGTGGCTAAGCAGGTAGCCACGGGCGCAGATCAGATATAGTGCATTTCAAAATATGGACTAAAGTGTAATCAAGCCCTTGAAACCCGGTAGTTGCGGGTGCTCGGAGCCCAGAAACTAACTATAAAAAGCACAGAATTCCTGCTGAGAGAATTATGCTCGTACTCCTGCGTCGCAGTTTGCTCCTGGGCCTATTGTCTGCAATAGCGACTTCAGTTGCCGCCCAAAACCCCCTGCCCCGTCTGACTCAGGTTGATGAGAATGTCGCCAATATCCAGTTAGATGGCTTTCTGGATGAAGCTATATGGGGCGAAATACCGTCGTTTGACGGCATGCGAGTCATTAATCCCGATACCCTGGCCGAAACCCCCTACGACACAGATATACGGGTCTTTTATACCCAGCGCGGAATTTATGTAGGGGTTAAGAATCATCAGCCTGAAGAAACCCTGGTCGCTCTGATGACCCCCCGCGATACCCAGTTAAATCGTGATGGTTTCGTTGTGGGTGTCGATGCCTCGGGTGAGGGGCTCTACGGCTTCTTCCTCCGCATCAATCTGGGGGACTCGATGACGGATGCGTCATTGCTTCCGGAACGACAGATGACCATGCAGTGGGATGGTTCCTGGAATGGACGAACCCAGGCATTGGAAGACGGCTGGAGCGTGGAATACTACATTCCCTGGTCCATGATGCCTTTGCCTGCCGTGGAAGATACGCGCCGTATTGGTCTGTATTTCGAACGACAGGTAGGATCGATTGGCGGTGAAGCCTGGTCAGTGCCACCACTGCCTCGCACGGTAAACGAGTATCTCTCGGCTTTCATGAAATTCGAGTTAAGTGACATCGAACCCAGACGTCAGCTCACTTACTTTCCATTTATCTCGAATGTGTTCGATGGTTTACGCCATGACAATGATCCCCGAATAGGAACAGATATCTATTGGCGCCCAACGACCAATACCTTGCTGTCTGCCACCATCAATCCCGATTTCGGTACTGTGGAAGCCGATGATGTGATCGTCAACCTGACAGCATTCGAACAATTTTTCCCTGAACGCCGTGTGTTCTTTCAGGAAGGTCAGGACATATTTAACAACACGTCTCCCCGTACTCGCGGTGGAGGGGGGCCAGGTGGCCCAATTCAGATTCTGAATACCAGGCGTATTGGCGGTGCAGCTGAGTTCGATGTGCCAGATGGAGTTGAAGTCGTGCCAACAGATCTGAGCCAACCAACTGACTTGTTTGGCGCCGGAAAATTCACCGGGCAGGTTGGTGATTTTCGTTTCGGTCTGCTACTAGCATCCGAAGATGATCCGGAGATCGAAGGCCGACTCGAAGATGGCACGCCAATTGGAATTCAGGCGACCGGGCGCGATTTCTTTGTTGCCCGTGGACTGTATGAAGACACCAGTAGTGGCGGCCGTCGCCAGTTTGGTTGGATGGGTACCATGCTTGATCATCCGGAAGAAGAGTCGGTGGTTAATGCAATCGATGCTCATTTCTTTACCGCGGATAACCGCTGGGTTGTGGATGCCCAGTTTCTCCACAGTGACAACCGGGGCGTAACGGGCAGCGGTTTTACCGGAGACATCGGGTTCCGCCCACGTCGTGGAGTTCAGCACACGCTAAGGGCTACCTATATCGATGACACATTCGATATGAATCAGATGGGCTTCCTATCCAGAAACGATCAGATGAATCTGGATTACAACTTCTTCCTCACTGAATCAGATGTGCCAGGACTAAGACAGCGCACCACAAGTTTTTTTGCAGTTAATCAGTTCAATACTGATGGATTGCCTGTTCGTAATGGCTACTTTGTTAATCGCGGCTATCAGTTTAACAATTTTGACAATTTCAATATGAGGTTCCAGTTTTTTCCTGAGCGGGTGGATGATCGACTGGGCCGTGGAACTGGCGACTGGATTGTGCCGCACCGGTTCGGATTTGAGACCAGTTATGAATCTAATGTCTCGGAACCATTTGCCTGGAACCTTGGGCTCGATGTTAGCCAGGACGATCTCGGGCCAATGCAAACGACAGGAACAGGTGGTATCACGTTACGCCCAAATGATCGATTTTCTGTCGATCTTCAACTGCGTTATGAGGACAGAGAAGCGCTACTGGTGCACCGTGGCAATGGCAATTACACCAGCTTCGAATCCCATTCCTGGTCGCCCAGACTGGAAGTGAACTACTTCATCACCGCGCGGCAACGCCTGCGTTTCACCACTCAGTGGACTGGACTAAAAGCATTCGAAGACATGTTCTATGTTGTGAATCCGAACAAGCGCGAAGAATTGCACGCCGTCCCCAACCCCGACAATGACCCCGATGATTTCGTCATCAGTCGCATGACCTTTCAGGCACGCTATCGGTGGGAAATTGCACCATTGTCCGACTTATTTGTGGTGTACACACGAGGCGCAAACCTGCCGCGGAATAGTTTCTTCACCTTCCAGGACTTGTTAGAACAGTCGTGGAATGATCGGGTTGTGGATCAGGTGGCGATTAAGCTTCGCTACCGGTTTGGTAGCTAGTTTATAGCGCGAAAGTGCTTCCATGCACTTTCGCTTTGTCGTCGGGATTTACTGGCGTCGAAGCGCGGTTCGTCTGGTAAATCCCTTCTCGCATTTGCTTCGCAAATGTCGGCATCCCTGCCTCAGATTCGAGCTTCTTTCTTAGGCATGAATACGTTCGCTAATCCTTAAAATCCCTGTAAACTGGTTGTCACATCCAGGTCGCAAGATTCAGGGTTCAGATGGTTGGTTACGCAATAAGAAATCACGGAATAACACTATGCGATTGTTTAAATTTGCTGCAGCGTTCCTGCTTACTACGTTGGTAGCGTCCGAAACTATGGCTCAGAAAATTGTAATTGCTCATCGTGGTGCCAGTGGCTATTTGCCGGAGCATACGCTGGAAGCGAAAGCTATGGCTTATGCCATGGGTGCTGACTACATCGAACAGGATGTTGTGATGACAGCTGACGACCAATTGATCGTGCTTCATGACATTACCCTGGATCGCACCACCAACGTGGATGAAGTCTTTCCCAATCGTGCCCGTGATGATGGCCGCTATTACGCCATCGACTTTACGCTGGCAGAGATTCGCCAGCTAAAGGCTACGGAAGGCTTTCGTATTAATGACGACGGTGAAAAAGAGCAGGGCTACGCAAACCGATTTCCCATGGGAACATCGTCATTTAGTGTTCCCACACTTCAGGAAGAAATAGAGTTTATACAAGGGCTCAATAAATCCACCGGTAAAGACATCGGCATCTACCCAGAAATAAAAGGACCAGCCTTTCATCTCGAAGAAGGCAAAGACATAAGCCAGGCAGTAGTACAAATGCTGAAAGACTATGGCTACACCACAAAGCAGGATCGAGTATTCCTTCAGACTTTCGACTACGATGAATTGGCCCGTATTAAAAAAGATATCCTTCCTGCACTCGATGTAGATATAAATCTCATCATGCTGATTGGCGATCCCGAGGATTATCCCTGGATGTTTAGACCCGATGGCATGTCCAAGTTGGCTTACTCCGCTGATGGCATTGGTCCATCACATGGACTGGTCATTGAGCGCTCATCAACAAAAAACGATATCAAGATCACACCTTTAGTCGAACGTGCTCATGCTGCAGGTCTCGAGGTACATCCTTATACCTATCGCTCCGATCCGGGCCACGTTCCTGAATATGCTGATAGCTTCGGTGAATTATTGGAACTACATTACTTCGGCGCAGAAGTAGATGGTGTGTTTACTGACTTTCCCGACAAGGCTGTGGAGTTTCTGAGAAACAGATGATTCATGTAGTAGTCATTCTGTCTGTTCGCGACAGAGAGAAGCTAACCGAGTTCGAATCTAAAGCTATTGAGATAATGGCTCGCCACGAAGGCAGGCTGGTAGTAGCCTTTAGTAGCAGCGATGATTCCGGAGAGAAAGAGGTCCATCATCTTGAGTTTCCCAGTACAGAATCGCTGCAAAGCTACAGGACAGATCCTGACTTACTCGCTATGTCATCGCTAAGAGAACAAGGAATAAATGAGAGTCAGGTGTTAATCTCAGATCAAGTTTTGGACTACAACACATAGCATCAGACCCGAGAAGAATCACAATGGTAGCGCGTCTTCTATTGCTTCTAATTTTCCTGATTACACTGGCAGCCTGTACCAGCAACGTTGTTCGCGTTACCTATAATTCCGAACCACGCGGTGCCACTATCACCACCGTCGACTCAATTACTCCCGTAGGCAGAGCGCCGGTAACCAAGGCTTACAATCTGGATACCTTGCCAGAGCCCGATGAGAATGGCTGTGTCATTATTCCTGGTGTGGAAGCAGTGTGGGACAGTGGTGCAACGGCGCGAGTCGGCAGGCTTCGTATCTGTGATCTGGAAGAAACCCGACGTTATGTGGAATTACCAAGACCTCAGGGCTATCCAAATCTGGAATTGGATTTGGAAGCTGCGGCACGGCGCGGAATGGAACAGAATCGGGACAGAGAATTCAGACGGATTGGAGGAGTAGAACCACCCCGCAGCAACCCAGCGGGTAACTAGCTCTCAAGCGCGCAGCCAATTCTAAAGGTGTTGCCGTCCGGATCTTCCACGATCATTTCCCGATTCCCCCAGGGACAATCTACCGGCGCTTCCACGATTGTTGCTCCGCTTTGTACATATTCCCCATGGATCGAATCCAGATCATCCAGTGAACTCACATTGAGGCAGATCCAGCTTCCCGGATTCCCCTGACCGTTCTGGCACAGGAAAATGCTGAACTCACCTCGAGTAACACAGGCGAAGGTGGGGGCGTTAGGGTTTACAAACGCCTCATCGTCTGACCAGCTCCAGGATATGTCGAAACCCAAAACGTCACGGTAGTGTTCCAGGCTGGCACCGAGGTTGTTTACACATAGCACGGGCGTAATCCAGCTAAATCCGGGTTTCTCCACGGAAGTGACTCCATAAATTCATTTGAGTTGATGTGATGCTAATAGGTGTGAGAGCCGAAGAACAGCATCTCCTGATCCTGGTGGGTGCTTCTCGTTGTCGTTTGGCTTCGGCTACAGTGACGCCTAGTGCAAGGACGCGATGAAGTTTTCGCCTGCCTGAATCCAGCCCTGACAGAACGCTATACCAGGAAAATCGGCATCTACGGTGTAGCCGGCAGCATAAGGAATCAACATGAATGCGCCAAGGGCGACAGCGGAAACAGCGAACAGAAGAAAGTCTTTGTTTTTCATTATTATTATTCCCAAAGTTTCTAGCGAACTTTTTAGGTCACACCATTGTGCCTCAGTTTCGATGCTAACTAAATAGTTTTTCGGCGCTTGTGGGGCAGAATTTTTCTGTGTTTTTGTACAGTAGTTTGATGTTTCTTTGATATTGGTGGGTATTCTGACTCTAATTGAATTTTAATCTTGTCGTCGAAACTTCACGAAGACACAAAAGGCTGGAATCCTCCATAGGCCATGCGCAGCGGATCAAAGCCCGTGTCAGTCTCACCCATGAGTTTTGCCATCCTCGAATCAGCAGCTACTTTTTCTCCCGCCAGGTCTCGTGCTTCACGGGATTCAAATACCAACCAGCCAAACAACACGACCTCATCATCGCTCGCCGAAATCATATCGACAAACGAGCCTGTGCCTTCCGTTCGCATATCATCACCTATACATTCCCAATAGGTGAGAGCGCCATGTTCCTTCCATATTGCTGCGGCCGTTGCAGCAAGGGATTTGTATTCCTCAAGTCTTTCGCGATGTATTGGGTGAACAAAACCATCTACGTAATTCGACATATCAGCTCCTCTCCATTCGGGTTCACGGGTCGGCGATGAGACATTGCTACTTCATGCCCGCCGCAGCGTACTCTTCTAATAGTGAATTCAGTCTGTCCTTGTCCTCAGTAACCGATCCATGTTCGACAAATTCTTTCAATCTGTCGCCAATAATTTGATGCCAGCCAGCAGCGGCACCGACAATTTCTCCCGGGGGCAGGTACTGCACGAAGTTGAGTAGAGTGCGTTCGGCTCCTGTTTCCACAAGATCAAACCTGACGGTGCTATTGGTTTTGGCGTCGATCAGGTGTGGGTGACCAGCTTTGGCAGGTGCATCGTTCCAACTGAACTCAAACAGATAGGGAGGATGACATAGCTTTACTGTGCCGTTCACCTCACTTCCATCTTCGAGAACGAATTTGCCACCTTCACGGGCTTCGATAATCCCGTCCGTCCACCAATGCTTGACCTTCTCGTTGTCAGTTATGGCTTCCCATACATCTTGAATAGACGAGTTGAGTTCCAGCTTGATTTCCACTCGTCTGACTGATGCAGTTCCGGTTACTTTCGTTAACAAATTTGAATCTGACACGAAGAGAGTCCAGTTTACAATGAGGCAGTTCTATCCTACGCCTGTTTTTGCAGTGAAGTAATGATTATTCCGACCCTCATCAGAGCGAGTCTCAGTCACTTTTAAACCAGCAGATGCCAGCGCGTCTGTATAACGCTTCCGTCCAAGAGAAATCGATTCCTGCCCGGTAAGCAGATCATCCCACTTTCCAACTTGAGTGGGTGCGGTAAAGAGGAATTGGCCGCCGGGGCGCAGGCAATCACCTACTTTTTCAATCATCGCCAGTTGATCTTCTTCGCCAAGAAGAAACATGACACCAATAGAAATCACGCAGTCAAATTCGTCACCAAAGAAATCAGAAAGCTGAACTGCTTCATGTTTGCAGGGCACATCAGGAAAATTGGATTCAAATGCGCCTACCATCGTTTCTGAAGCATCAATGGCAAAGAGTGAATGGCCGGCATCTACTACAGCCTGGCTGACGGGAATGCCATCACCACAACCTATCTCCAGAATCCTGGATCTGGGTTTCAGTGTACTTGCCCAGTCCTTCACGAATGACAGACCCACAGCACTTTCTTTTCTCAGCGAAAGATATTTTTCAGCTAGTTCTTCATAACCGTTGGATAAGTCCATCGTTAGCTCATACCGGTTTTGGTAAAAGGAAGATGTCCCTGCTCAGACCATCGTTGAATTCTTGTCTCCGGGTTTTGAAACCACCGAGTTTTTCAACCAATGAACGTGCTGCGGCGTTGTCGTCGTTCATATAGGTTTCGACCTTATCCCAGCCGAAGTTATTATAGGCATGTGCAATCGCCAGTTTCGACGCCTCAGTAGCGATTCCCTGCCCACGGTACTCAGGCAGTATCCACCAGGTGAGTTCCGTTGGCCAGCCCTTACCTTGCCAGAATCCACAGGTACCAGCCCGTTTGTTGTCTAATTTCAACTGCACAACCCATACACCGAAACCCAGCAGATACCAGGAACCGAGGTCGCTTTTTAGTCTGGCCCAGGCTTGCCCTTCACTGATAGGCCCACCGTACATCTTCGATGCGTCTGCATTGGTGTAGAAGCGCTTATATATTTCGAAACAATCGGTATCTGGAGGGATTAGCCGGAGTCGTTCTGATTCAATGGTTGGTATCATGTGGAGAGCTTAGCAAAATTGTTTCGTATCCTCCCGCAGCCTGGGCTCACCCTCTCAGCCGATAAGAACCAGTGCCACGGAGGCGACCATCAGTATTGCAAAAAAGACTCGTAATAAGCGGGCCGCTCTAGGATCAGCGAACAATGGCCGAATCGCACCACCAAACCAGAGCCAGATTATATCTACAGTAGTGGCGACAGAGAGACACACCATTCCTGTCGCGACATAAGCCAGGACAACGGAGTCGAACGGCAGTAAGAAACCAGAGAATACCGCAAGGAATACGGCATAGGCTTTTACATTCAACAGATTCAATATGAAGCCGTCCGCAAACTTCGGAATTTTTTCCACACCTTCTTGGCTGTTCACCAGGATAGGGGATGAGGCAATCTTGAAAGCCAGATATACAACATAGAGTGCCCCCGCGAATCGTGCTGCGATCTCGAGTTCACTGAAGCGGCTAAATAGCGATGCCAATCCAATGGCCGCCGCCGTTATTGCCACCGACAAGCCAATCAGGATGCCAACCAGAAAAGGTATTCCTCGCCTGAAGCCAACAGCCGCGCCGGTAGCAGCCAGTGATAATGTTGCCGGTCCGGGGGAACCCAGTAAGAATGTAGTAGCGACTATGAGACTGATAAATGCTTCAGTCATTGAGATTGAGTCCCAGCTCCTTTTGTTTTTTCTTACTAAGACCCAGTGACACGATTCGGTGGGATTCGGTAATGTAATATTTTAAATCATCGACGCGATTTCCTGAAATATCATATTGCTGAATCCACTTCATGCCACGGG
Source organism: uncultured Pseudohongiella sp. (assembly GCA_965227685.1). GTDB lineage: Bacteria > Pseudomonadota > Gammaproteobacteria > Pseudomonadales > Pseudohongiellaceae > UBA9145. Next base: position 3,499,465 of record CBDDGA010000002.1, read on the forward strand.
AAGCCATATAAGGAGCGGGCCGAAATCCTGGTTCGTCACTTAAAATCTGAAAATTCAGATCAGATGTTTTGAAAGTCACGGCAGGGCCTTCTTCTCGTTCCCAGCCACCGATGGCGAATACTTTGCCGCCTACCTTCCACACATGGGAGCCACCCCATTGTTGTACATAGGAGGTGGCGGGCAGGCTACCGCAGAATTTATTAAAGTCCTTATAAGTCATTCCGGAATCAACGCCGATTCAAGGTTGTGCAGGGGCTTCAGTACAACTTATCTCCCAGGGAGTGCCAAACCGATCAACAACGCTCCCATAAGCCACGGACCAAAACATCTCCTGCAGCGGAATCAGTACTTCTCCTCCCTCAGCCAGAGCAGAGAATAGTCTCTCAGATTCATTAGCATCTTTGGGTTCAACCAACAGATAGAATCCTTCGGCTTTCTTGTGCTCTTCCGGCGGTACATCGGCGCCCGCCAGCTCCCAGTTGCCGAATGTGAGAGTGCCGTGAACAATCTTGTCATGCCAATCCTTCGGAACACGGTCAGATGCAGGAGACTCGCCAAATCGCGTCACGACCAGGGAACCCTGGAATAGGTCACGATAAAACTCCATGGCTTCATTGCAATTACCGGCAAAGGTTAAGTGGGGGACCAGTTTCATAAATTTTCCTAGATTCCAAACCAGATACTATGGGCTCTAACGGTTGTTCTGAAGAGCCTGATCGAGATAGTAATCGAGTTCCTTTTGCTTTAATGAGTCCAGAGTAAGCACTCGCATTCGCTTTGTGTTGCCTGACAACAGCTTGTACTTGTCTTTAAATATCGCTCCCTTAAGAAACCCAATATCAACGCCATCAGGCATGGTGCGCAAGTGACAGAGGCCAGAACCGTTGTAGGAATAGGCGGTGATCCTGTCTTTCTTCAATTCCTCGACACCGGAATTACTGCAAATTGAATCACGGATGGTGAGAAACAAGTCTCTGAAAGGAGATTCCAGGTCCTTATCGAATTGCATAGTCGTACCTGCCAATTTGCCAAAAGCAAAATGATACGCAAATTGAACTGACAGTTTATGTCAGCAGTCTATGCATGATCAGAAACCACATTGATCGCGACGCCATGCTCAATAAGAGCCTTGGCGGCGATGATGACCTGATTAAAGCCCTTCGTTGAATCTATTACCTTGTTGACTATTTCTTCGTTGACGCCAGGAAATCCGGACTCTTCGATAGCCAGGATGGTGTCTCCCATGTCAGTTGCCTCAAGCGACCACTTCACTTCAGTCCAGCCGTTTTCATCACCCCACTTAATATGAATCAGTGAGTGGGGTTTCAAATCGAGAACATGGGCCGTGAATCCAAACGCGTCGTCGGTATCACCCAGATAGAAGGTCACAGATTCATTGACTTTGAGCCCGGAATCTTTTCTGTGAAACCAGAACTGTTTCATCAAATCTGGATTAACGAAAGCCTCGAAGACCTTTTCTGGCCTGGCTCGGATGATGGATTTGGCGAGTGCTGTGTGTTGCATATTTTTATTAGTTATATCCTGTGGTTAATGACACCCCAGCCTGTGGGCTGGGCACTAGTCTGGTCCTTGATATACTTGTTAGGTAGTTGTTCGTGAGCTGTAGAACTCTACGTTAACTTCCGCGTTTGCAGGCAGCCATTTGATAGTGTGCCTGAGTTCGCCGAATTCCTTGTTATCTAAAAGTTGAACTTCATAGAGTTTTCTTTGATTTCCGGAAAACTTGGTTGAGATGAATTCGTTCGCCGATTGTTCACTCTCCCAGCAAAAGACTGTTGCTGAATCGTTGCCCAGTTCTTTCATAATAAAACCAGAAACTCCTACAACAAAGTGAAGACTTGCTTCACCCTGCGCAAACAGCTCTATTTTGGGCTCTGTTTTCATTATTGGTTATCCGGTGCTCTGAATGAAGGATTATGCGCTAGTGCTATCCTGCATCGACTGGTACTAAATACTGCCAGATCAAAGGTCTTCCTTGTTTCTCTCCAGTAGCCCCCACAACTCATCTTTGGTTTCCTTTGTCTCGAATCTTACGGCGCCAGCTCTTAACAAAATCTTCCGTAATTCATTTTCGGAGAAACCATCTCCGAGACGTTTTTGAATTTCGGGAAAACTTCTCTTTTTCCAGCGATGATCTGATAGAAGTTTATACACAGCTCGCTCAGCCATGTATTCAGATTTCATTTCTTCTTTTAGCCGCCGTTCCTGGACTCTGAATGTGACATACCCAGTAAATGCAGCTATAACTATTGTTCCCAGTAATTCTGAAATGTCCATTATCTGCTCTTTGTTAATAGGGTGTTTTAAACAACAGGTTCGATGATCCAGGGCTCTGCTGGAAAAATTGCTTAATCGTCCAAATATTCAACAAGCTTATCTCTCAAAATTTTCGGAATAGGGGTTGATCGTTCAGTTTCAGGATTTACACAAACCTGGGTGAATTCAGACGAAAATACATGCACGTCTCCGCGGTGCCCAGTTAATGCAAAAGTGAATGAGCTGGTTCCAACTTGCTTAACAGCCACGGTAATATCTATTAGATCGTCCCATTTCATAAAAGAAATGAATTCTACTGAAAATGCTCTTGCAGGGGGTAGTATCCCCATATCAAGAACGCTTCGTTCCATAGGAGCTTCCAGTAATTCATCCATGAAAGCACGGATAGCCTCCACTACATAGAAGCCTATGTTTGGTGTGTAGATCACTCCACCCGGATCGCAATCTCCAAAACGAACTCTTCTTTTTACGCAGAATTTCTTATTCACTGTATATCCATTAATAAACTTGTGAGTAATTTCAACCCGCGGTCCTTAGCTGTTCTATTTGCCACTAGATAGCCCGCACAATCTGCATGCTGCCTTTTTGCAAAAGAACCTCAGCTTTAAACCCGGCAGCCCCTAGACACGAAATTTGCTCATCGGGTGTCATGTACAGTTCTTCATTCTGCATGGCCCCCGGCCCGACAAAGTGGTCGCAGACCAGGTAAACACCGCCTTCGGTCAGGACACTCCTGACTTGTCCATGCAGGGTCTCCGCGAGAGACTTGTGCCGAAGCTCATGTATCGACTGGTTTGAGAAGATGCAGTCAAATGTTTTCAGGCCGCGCGTCCAATCTGGATTTTTGAAATCCCTGCAGACAAACTCGATGTCCTGTTGGTAAGCCTTGAGCCGTTCTTTGGCTAACACGTGCATGGCGTCTGAAAAATCCAATAGAGTTAAAGAGATATTAGAAATCCGATCGCAGAGGTACTCAGCAAGAAATCCGGGCCCTGAGCCCAATTCGAGGGCGTTCTCGACGTTGTCATTCTTAAGTGAATTTGCAAACTCATTAAACATATCCAATCGAAAAGGTCTGTCCATTGCAGTGCTTTCCCAATTTTTTGCATCTTCCATGAGATGAAAGTCAATTGGGCTTGGGACTTCAGGTTGAATCATGCTGTAAATTTAATGTGCGCAATGTGGGCTAATCAGTACCATGCTCTTGATTGACCTGTCAGTCGCTGGCAAGCACCAATTCTGAGATTCATTTCGGTTGCCAGAGTTCAACTTTATTGTTGTCCGGATCCATAAACCATCCGAAAATTCCAAACTCTAATTCCTCTGTTTCTCCTACCAGTACTGCTCCGCCTTCCGCAACCTGGGATAACGCCTCTGTAAGGTCATCAACGATCAGATTGATCATGAAAGACTGCTTAGAGGGTTCAAAATAATCTGTGTCTCCTTCAAATGGTGACCAAACGGAAAAGGATTTGGCTGGGAGCTGATCAGGAGAAAAGCAACATCCAGTAAAAGTCTGCTCCAGATCGATATGAAGCCATTTCTGGTACCAGGACGCTAACGCTGCGGGGTCAGCAGATTTAAAAAATACACCACCGATTCCTAGAGCTTTTGCCATGCTTACTCTCCGTTTGGGCAGCCAACACCCTGAATATTGGTCAGTGCGTTGGTGCAGTCATTAGTTGGCAGGTTCTTCATGGAGCTCTACCAAGATAGTCTTTCAGTTCTTTTGCTATCTCCACTTCAAGAGCTCCGATGTGGACACTAATACCAGAGCTTTCCAACATCTCGATACCCTTCCCATTGTTTCTCGGATCCGGGTCTAGCATGCCGACGCAGATTGACTTAATACCTGAATCGATTATGGCTTGCGCACAAGAGGGCGTTCTGCCATCAAAAGAGCAAGGTTCAAGTGTCACAAACAAAACTTCTTCCCCGCTGATTTCGCTTATCTGGCTTAGTGCCATAGCCTCGGCATGGGGCTTTCCTGGGGAGCTGGTGTAGCCTCGCGAAATTACAACACCATTTCTGACTATTACACAGCCGACCGGGGGATTGTCTTCGCAGATAGGAATCGCCTTCCGACCTTCATCAATAGCGAATCTCATGAATTTGTGATCTGTTGAATTTTCCAATACTGATTAGTTCCATAGCATCTTGAACAATCAGACCCATACTAATCGGGTCTCCGATTGCCTTGATCTTGTGTCTCGGAAACACGAATCACTAATACCCACGATCAGTAAGAGTCTTCAGTAGCTGATCGAAAATTGGCGAAGTGCCATGTGAAAATTTGTAGTGTTCAGTTTGCCGCTTAAAAAACTTTGCACTGCCCGGATACATATTTAAGGTCGCATCCACATCAGTCACATAATTATTCAATGTGTAATCAGTTATTAGTCCCTGATCATGAGCTTTCGTAACAGCGGACCAGAGATTAATATTAACACCTACAAATGCAATCGCTTGTTGTTCTTCAGCAGGGCTAAGATCGGAGGAGTCTGAGGCTAGTTTTGCCACCAAAGACGCGTACTCTGAATCATCGGTAATGCTTTTGTATATACCGTTAGCTGCTTCTCTCAATGCTATTTCCGCTGAAGCGATCGCTATTCGATTTGACTGGCGTACCTGGCGGGCCAGATAGATCAGGGTAACCAGAACAGTAACTGCTCCAACTACTTCACCTACCGCCCCAATAGCATCCCAATTCATCAATTTGTCCCCTTTTATCTGGAGATTGTATGACAGTGAGCACTAAGCTCTGAACAATGATAACAACTTACGTTGCTTCCCTGATTGATCTGCTGTTATGCATCCCCTGTATCCAGGCGACTATAAAATGACATTACAACTCCAGACGCTGTTTCAAGTCGTCTAATTAACTTCAGGTTTACAGGTAGAGTTCCATCCGGGAATAACTTCTTCCCTGATCCAAGCACAGTCGGAAAGGTCCAGATTCTAAATTCATCTATTAAGTTGTGCTTTAGCAAGAGTTGAATCAATTCCCAGCTACCATGAACTTGCAAAAGAGGGCCTTCGCTGCTTTTAAGACTACGGATTTCACCTGGAATATCGCCGGTAACACCCCTGGAATTTGCCCAGTCAAATTCTGTCAGGGTTGAAGAAACTACGTATTTGGTCGCATTAAGAAACATCTGAGCTACAGGATTTTCCGGTCCAGCATTGGCAAAGCTTGGGGCAAACAATTCATAAGTTTTTCGCCCAAGCAGTAAGTCATATGGTTCGGACATAGCCTCTGTCTGAACTTGAGCCATAACCTCGTCCCAATATTCCCTGGCCCAGCCTCCGCCTGTGAAGCCACCAGAATAGTCTTCTTCGGGAACACTTGGTGCCTGCATGACACCATCCAAAGTCTGAAAAGTTAGTATTGCAAGCTTTCTCACGCTGGTATCTCCGGTGTTTCAGTAATTCTCGAAGTCACATAAATGCACAACGCTCTGAATACAGGGATCAGAGCTAGTTTCACCCATGATTGACTTTCTTGTTTAGAGGGACTGTCTCTCGCTTCATAATCAGTACATCGAGGCCATTCTCTATATAGCCATTCAGTCGTTCTGCAAGGAATTCAGGCGCATCATCAGGATCAATTACAGAAAAACCTATCTTTCCATAAAACCTGACAAGGTGGTCTCGTGGAATACAATAAACTGGCTCATCTCCCAAATACTTTTCTAAAAAAGAAAGCATCCTGGTTCCAATTCCCTGACCCTGAAATTCTTCCAATACCTGCATGCCTCTCAGCACAGAACAGTCATATTCTTTCGAGATTCTAAGGACGCCGATTTTCTGAGCATTCTCCTCTGCATAGTACAAATCGTCGTCCCCTGAAACAGAACGACTATAGCCTGCCTCTTGATAAAATTCCTTTAGCCATTCAGCTGATCCAGCCTTGCAGAGTTGTACTTGCATCGTCGTACCTCAGAACGACCTGGATGGTGGTCTCAACACGCCGTGCTGTGAACTCAATTGGCTTTCTTACTATCAGTCTGAATTTTCATTTTCTTTTATAACGCTGGAACTAAATAGCTCAGGGGCAAGAATACCGATCAACAAACCGCCAGCAGTTCCATATACGATGCCAATTGGTTCGAACACAACTCCAAGTGCTGTTCCAAAACAAAGTCCAAGCGGTAATGTGATCTCAATATTCAGGTCTGTCTTACTATCTGGCTGTTTCATAGTGGAATATCTGCTTTGGATCGAAATTGTTAGTACGTATAGCCCACGCTAATCGGAAAATGCCAATCTCGCACCTAAAAACCCGAATGTCCCGGCGAAGCAGCGCTTAATCCATTGCATGACAGAGGGTCGCCCTATCACATAGTCGCGGGTAAACGCGGCGAACGCGCCATAACAGACAAATACAGCAAATGTCATAAGCATGAATACTCCAGCCAATCCAAACAGCTCGGCAGTGGCATTCGCTGATTGAGGTGAGATGAACTGAGGTAAGAAAGCCAGAAAGAAGAGGGAGAGTTTAGGGTTCAATACGTTCAGGAGTGTTCCTGTGAGAGCGATTTGAGTCAGGCTGGACCTCTGCTTATTTTCAGAAATTTCCATGGCACCGTTGTCCTTCAAAATTTTCCAGGCCATATAAAACAGGTAAAGCACACCCAGAAATTTCATAACCTGGAAAGCCAGCGCGCTTGTATGGAGTAGTGCTGCAAGGCCAACAATGCTCGCCAAAGCCGCAGGAATGATCCCGAATGTGCAACCAACGGCAGCTGCCACACTTGATCTGAAGCCCTGCCCTAGCCCAATTGCCAATGTGTATATAACGCCTGTTCCTGGCAGGAGTACTACCACTAAAGATGTAATCAAGAATTCTAATGTCATCTGCAACCCTTCATAGTTCACCTGTGGTTTATATACAGTTCCGAAAGTGATTTTAACTAAACTGTGCTGTTCTTCGTATTGTAGATTCTTCGAAATACACCGAGCTCTGAGTAATGACCTCAGTGCGCAATGCAGGGCCTCTGATTAACTTGTTTCATGCGGCGAATTGCATAGAGGTGAAGATGCGCTCGACAATAAATACCGTCACGAAGCCCCAAATACTATACTGTGACAATTTAACCATTCTGGCTAAATGTTGATCTTCAAGTAGCGCCAGATCAAGTTTTGGAGCGCCATACTTTCTATGCAGGCTGGCTTCACCATGCTGCAGGACCACTGCTTGAGCCCGGGTGTTATAGGCCCAGGTGAATAGAGGCATCCATACTGCCATATACAATGGGTAGCTCCTTGGTTCATTGAATTCCGGCTTACCGTACTGCAAATAGGCGAATATTGAATAGCCGACAGCGAAAGCAACGAAGATTCCGAGAAGAATTTTCCTCCTACCGTAATAGGGGTCTCTTGCTTGCAGAGTAACCGTAATCCAGAGACTTATTGCTAACACGATTTCTGACATAGTTATATATCACCCTTGATAGTGCACTCGGCGACACCGAGTCCTTGATTATGTCATTTACGGGTTATATGTCATCTACTCTATCCAGGCTACTCCTGGGCCACAATTGAGCAGGCTCATAATTTTCTTCAAATGAAGGTAGGTTATCTGGTATCTCGACCCAGTTCTGTTTCTCCTTCGTCCAGATGTGAGCTTTCGGTTCCAGATCAGTGGTATCGTCAAGAGTACCCGGACGTACGACCATTACTTTTGACGGTATAACGCTCTTACCAGCCAATGTACAGCCGCATTTGTCGCATCCCCAAACCTCGTACTCGTTCCCACTCGGACGTGAAACCAGGTGGATATCAGGATCGCAATCGCTAAATCTGAAGTCATCAACCAATATTAATGTAGATACGTTGAAAGCCCCGCCTGAATCGCGCTGGCATTCTTTACAATGGCAAATATGGGTAAACAATGGTGATGCCATTAACTCATAGCGAACGGAACCACAATTACAACTTCCGGAATTGTACATAGATTACCTACTTACTTTATAAGTATTGGTTATGTGCCGTATGGCTTAAAACACTCTAGTCCCTGGTTTTCGCCATCTATACCGATGGACAGCAGGTAGTCTGGATTAAGCTTTGTACAAAACCCACTATCAGTTCTCCAGACAATCCGGGACTCGTTTTCTATTTTCATTAGAAATCTTTCCGGATCGATAGTTTCCACTTCAAAATTGGTCGAAGACTCAACCAGCTCATTGTAACGATCGTCAATGAATCTAAAGATGCTATCAGAGATTTGCCATCTGATTCGGCCGTACATTTCTCTGAGGACTGCTAAATCACTTTCACTGAGATTGGTGTAGCCCGAATTTTTAGCAATTGAAGTTTCTGCATCAGAAATCCAGTCACCTTGAAACCAGGAATATTCTGACTGCTCCGCTGAGCAAGAACCCAATAGCAGAAGAACTAATGGTAACTGTTTCATTCTGAGACACATAAATCTTTGAATGATGAGCTCGACCATACTAAATCCCTGACTGATTAGCTGGTCATGTATTGAATAACCTAAATAGCCACCACTATTTAAAGAATTCTACGTGAAACCTTACTTTTCCTTCAGGCTCTACCTCATGTAGAACAGTTGGCTCAACTACTCCATAGACTTCTTTAGACAACAGCACTTCTTCAAGTTCTGGTTCCAGTATGCGATATCTCAGATAACCCTCGGATACATTAATCTTGCCCCAGGTTCCTTCCTTGGTTTGATGCGCTTTCAATAATCCAGCAGGTACGGTTTCTTCAGTAAACTCTGGCGACTTGTTGTATGAAGTGACTGAATCCGGCAAATCCTTCATTAGCTAAATCTCCTTAAACAGGCTTCACTAGCGAGGGTAGAAACGAGATACATAATGCTCGGAATATTGGGTTGGACTCAAGTTTAATCCTGATTGTTAAATGTCGCCATCCTGGTCGGTTTAGCTGCGTTTCTGGCCGAATAGCTGGTTCTGAGTTTACACCTCCGAGTACGAATCCATAGTTTAAGAGTTCATGCTCTTTCTTTTGCTTAATGCGGCCCCGATCACTGCGCCGAAGCACATCCCGAATGCAACTCCTGAACCCACATCATCCATGCCTGAGCCTATAGCTGCACCAAAAGCAATGCCAAGCCCGGTCCACAATCCAATGATAGAGTCAGATACACCAGTCATCTTCAGCCTGTCGATTAAATCGGGTCGGTATTTTTTCACAAGCCCGATGGCCAGTATTAACGCAATACTAATTATCAGTATAAGTAGTCTTACAGTCATACATTTACCTCCTCTATGTTCTCCCTCAGGTGCAATACGCCCTGAATGGCTTACTGGTTAGAATGCGCAATTACTGAGTTATGACCGCGGTAGCTAACCAACCATAAAATCCATAAGCAGGAATCAAAAGAATTCTTGGAGCCAGATACATCTTCTTGCTCATAAGAAATATGGAAAAACTCAAACTTACAGGAATATATACGGCCAGAAGCTGTATCCATCCATCTCCGCCGATCAGATAGAGCGAAGGTAAGACGCTCAACAAACAAGCAATGATCATTGGCGTCCTTTTGCGTGCCCACGCTGCATAAGTGGCTAATAGCATGAAAAGTACAATTACAGGCCACCCAAAAATAATTTGTATAATCATCCGAAAGCACTCTCAAATTTGTGCGTACATAATACTATGAGTAATGAACAGGGTATCAGTTCTTTCCCTGATTGAATTGATGATATATCTCATCACACGAAACCACTGCCACTAAAGTAAATTGCCGGTATCCATATAGCCAATGCCATGGCCAAAGAGCAGGCAAAAAATAGCAATAGACTACTTCCCGCTGCATGGCTCAAGAATATTCTGGGCTGAAATATATATGCACTAGCGAGTAATAGAATCGTGGCTGATACTACAGCTCGCCACTCAGCCAATCTAATCATCAATGCCGCAATCAGGTGTCGGGATTGATAGATCAGCAGGAGAACCAATGCTTCAAGGCCTATGATGTCCACCATCAGCACAAACTCCAGGGCAAATGGAATTGCTTGAGGTGCAATAAAAAATACGGCTCCGATTAACAGCAGTTTAATTAAAACAGATTTTTCAATTTTTAATTTCACGCTAACCTCAAAAGGACACATAAATCCCTGGATTTACCTAATTATTGTGCTTCGTCAGCGAATATAAGTTCGGTTGCTTCTGTGGTTATCAAAGAGGGATTGGTTCTCCAATCATCAGTTGCATCGACATACACTTCTAATTTATTCCCATCAGGATCCTTGAAGTAGAGCGAGAATGACACATGATGATTCACGGGTTCAACATTCACGCCCGCAGCCTCCAGCCTGTTCTTCGCTTTATGCAAGTCGTTTATGTCGCCATGAATCTTAAACGCAAAGTGATCGACGCCTACACCACTAAAATTCTTCTCAGCTTTGGAGCCAATTTCAACAATTGCGAAATCATGGTGACTGCCCAGAGTGAAAAATATCATTCTCCATTTATCAGATTCCGCACTTACTGGTAATCCCAATAGGCCGTGATAAAAATCTCTCGACGTATCAAGATTACTGACTTTGAGAACAATATGACCAAGTGATTCGATCTTCATCGAACTCTCCATAACGTATAAATGCCCTGAATGATGGGCGTGTTTCGGCCTGCCCCTGACTAGCTTATCAAGCCGGCCAACTCATGTTTCTGCTGATTCGTGCAAGGCATCAATTGAACATTCCCAGGCGGCCGCTCAAATCTAACTAAAAATCGAGGACTCCAGTTAACCATCGAACTGTATTGAGACAGAATTGTGCATTTTGCGGTGCATTGGGATTGTTCATACCAAACTTGTAGTTACGCCGGACCTGAAACTGCGCCCCACACATTGCTGCCTCACCTTGAAACACGATTCTTCCTTCACCGAGTGTTCTGGAGGCACCTTGTCCCCATCCGGCAATTGAAAACTCTGTACGTCCCCCAATTTCCTCACTCAGATTTGTATGTTGAACTCTGATGTAAGCAGTATCACCGTCAGCGAATACGGTTATAGGATCCCACATGCTGCCAAAGATCGCTGCGAGACCGCCGAACGAAGTCAATCTATCGATAGACTCAGAGTCATTTCGACCCTGCGTAATTTTATGTGATTTCAGTGTGCCATCAGCCCGGCTAAATACACCTGTGCTTTCACCACCAATCAGGGCATAGGCATTGGCTATTACTATTCCGAGCACCGATCCTAAATCAGCAGAGTTTCCCGCGACCGGGGAATGATCAGCAACAAAGAGTAAATTTCCACCGTTAATAATCCATGAAACCAGATCGTCAATTTCAGAACGCGTAAATGCGGAATAGTGGGGTAAATCCCAGTCCTGTGAGTTGTACTCCGAAATGGGGTTGGCAATAACCAGTAAGTCGCAATTACTGTTTGCTAACTCAGTAAAATTTTCAGCGAATCCTCTGACTCTATAGCCGTCGGTACGTAAAAGATCAGCAAAACCTTTGTAATTTCCATCGGCGGTATGGAAATTGAAGTGACCTTCATCAATACATACTATTGGCCCTGAATCTGCAGTATAGGCAGGGCTTGGGTTGACGTACCGGAATGTCTCGTCGTGTATCTGTTGTGACCAGACTAATGTGCAAAAGATAGAAGATGTCGCAAAGATGAAAATTCGAATTGCCATTTTGAAACTCCAACTCTCTCAAGTGAGTTTATTCACACATATATAAATTTACGATTGCCCATTGTTCAAAAAGATCAAGGCTGCTAAATACCCGGAATAGTGGTCTCAGCGTTAGCCAGGTCCTTGATTTATCGGTTAGTGGGCCTTGCTTTCATATTCAAATAACCAGAGATGCTCTAGTTCAATAAACTTCGGGTTTTCGCCAAAGAGAGCCACATATTCAAGAAGGCTTTCCTCGCCGGGAAAATTCTTTAATACCTCATAGCTTGAGCCGTCATCTAATTCACGGGACTGATAGGTATTTCCTATCTCATCAGTTCTTATTATTGGAATTCTCTCACATTGAGCCTTTGTATTGTCGAGAATAACCACTTTAGCTCCCGGGTGAAGCACACTATGTAATGATCGAAAAAAATCATTAGCCTTTTCAATGTTTACGTGAGATAGCCAGAGACCTACGAAGGCTCCATCAAATTTTCGGTCCAGTTCTTCCAGCTTGAACGCATCGGCTGTCATGGCTGTCACCGAATCAGGGAGTTCTCTTTTTGTCAGTTCATTCAGTGTTTCCTGAACTAAATCAGTTGCAAGAACGCTTCTGGCTGATACAGCTATAAATTGGGTCCAGAAGCCGGTACCCGCCGCAATCTCTACAATATTGAGACCTTCAAGTACCAAAGGAATATACTCTTTGAGGAATGTGATATCTGCAGCGCGTTCCGGGTAGTCGTAAACACGATCGTAGTACGGCGCTCGTTGCTTATAATATTGTTCCATCAGTTTTAATCTGAACTACTATCGCCAATTTCCAGGTGCCCTGACCCAGACTTTATTGAATATACATAGAGGTGACCGACTATCATAAGCACCACAAATATATCGAATCCGAGCTCAAAACTGTTTGGACCAGAGTCATATTGAAATCTTTGCCATATCATAGGGAAGTAGCTAATGAGCGCGATGCCACAAGCTACTTTAGAGAGTGCTAATAGTCTTGAGCTTAGCCTAAACAGACCAGACATAATCAACATGAATCCACACAATGCAAAAGAGTAGTTCACGAAAGTTGCTCCGACTGTTCCGTTAAACAACAGGGTAAATAGCAAGAAAATTCCGAGAACAACTAACATTGTCTGAGTTTACGCTGTAAACATAATGCCTTAGATGAATCGCTGGTTATGTATTCGATGCATCACCATTGTTTGAATAGTACCTGCGATATAATTTCAATGTGCCGCTTACTATCAAGTGCCCCAGGGACGCTGCCAGTGCAGAGTAGATCAGCGTCGGTAGAAACCAGCTCATTGCTGTTTCGTAGACAATAGGCCAATTAGTACCAGACTGATCGCGAAAAATCCCGCCGAAGTTTCTCGACCAATCCATTACGGTAAAGACAGTTGTAATTAATATAGAGAAAACAATGCCTGTAATCAGGCCGAATAGCCAAAATCTGCCAAGTACCATTCTCGCTTTCATTTCATATCCCTGGAAAAGTACTCAACACTCTAATACAAAGTCCTGAATACAGAACTCTTGATTGAACTGCTTGCTAATTGTCGTCAACTCCGTATCTGGTAAAACGGGTTATCCTGATAGGAGTGCCTAACTGTTGTTCGACCCTGTGAAGTAATTCACCGACAGTAATGGTTGGCTCCTTAATCCAGTCCTGGTCAAGCAAGGCCTCACTGGATGCAGGGTTTACATCGTTTCTGAATTGGACAGGTACTACATTGAGCATATGCTTGCTGTCTATGCCGATAGGGTCAGTCGCTGCGATCTGCAAGACCAGATTTTTCGCTAATTCTTTGAATTCTTCACATCGAAGAGTAATCGCATCAGGGGTCTCTAACTCGAGCATCACCGCGATCCTGTTTTGATGCAAATATGTCTCAATGTATCGCACAATCCCGCCTATGACACTTAACGCCCTGAATAATGAGTTCAGCACACGGAGCTGAGTCCTTGATTGAGTTGTTGGTCAGGTACCGTGTGCACGATCCAATGATACAAAATCTCGTGAATTTCTATTAACGATTCCAACAATTGTCACAGGAGCCAGAAGAATAATCGCTGCACTGGCTGGATCGTAATGGGAGCCTAATACGGGAAACAGCATCCAACTCACGTTGTTCATGGCATGGAATAGCGTAGCAGCGAACACCTTCTGCCCTCCCTTTACGTATAGCCATACAATCAAGATTCGGCGGCATACTGTCCCAACTGCCCACCAGCCGATCCAGCTGTAGTCACGATCTGCCTGCAGCAGAGGAATAATGTGCCAGATGACGGCAACGACTCCAATAACCAGGCCGGCAACTAACAATCCATGTTGCTGGACGAGGGGCTGGCTCAGGTAGCCGGTCCAACCCAATTCTTCAGCGAGTGCTGCAACCAAAAAGAGCGACAAAAGAGCCACCGTCTGACCGAACTGAATCTGAGGTGCAGGCAAGGATTCGCCAAGACTAACCAGAACCAGAGCGGAACCGAGCATTACCAACGGCATAGTTCCTAGCGCGAACAACCATACCCAGGGCCGCATGTTCAGATCAACTGCACTTTTGAAGAAGTCTCTTAACGCACTATAACCTCCGGCGCGCCATACCAGGAATGCCCCTACCGTAGCAGGGCAAACTACCATTACAGAGCTAATTGGAAGGCCGGGCAATATTTCTGAGTTAACAAAATAGCCGAACAACCAGAACGGTACGGACAACAGGAAAACAAGTACAAGAAACTTTACTGCATTGTTTCTTTCCTTATCTGCTTCCACCTGGATACCTCCTTGGGATCATAACGCTATGAATAACGGGTTGCGCGCTAGCACAGTATTCGACGAATTCTTGGCTAGTGCGCCGGTCTCAATATTAAAAACTGCTTGAACTATGGAACGCCGTCGGTTCTTCTAACACCATCTAACTTATCAGCTTTTATCTGAGCACATAAATCTATGCACTCGTCACAGATAAAAACGCAATTTTCCGATGAAAGCTGGCTGCGCGAACCGGCTCCTCCAATTAGAATATGAGCCTGCTGTTCAGCCTTTCCGCAAAAAGAACACACGTTCCAGTCTGTCTTGCTTACTAATTCTTTCCAACTGCTGCAGTGGTTTAAGCGTGCCACAACCAGCTGTGCCTGTGTAAGTTTGAAATTGATTGGTGTGAAAAATGGCTGAATTGTTTTCAGAGCGTTTGTATCACCAGCTTTCACTGACCTTAACAGGGACTTGGCTTGTGCTTTGAATTTTGCAATCTGCTGTTCGTTTCGGGTAGGCATGGCACCCTCCTTTCGTAGCAGTCCAATATCCGCGCGAATGGACTGAAAAGAGGTTGAAAGTATGGACATAACATTGGATGAGACATGCTCTTTCCGCGGATCGGATGCACTCCAAAGCACTGACATATCGTAACTCCGCAAAAATCTGCATTCAAGGACCAACTTTCAATATCCGGTATGTTCTGGCGTTACAAAAAACTAATACAGTCTGGCATGTTATTTAATCAGAAATACAGCGCCCTGAGTCTTTGACTAATTTGTTGGTTGTAACATCACTTTCACAATTGTCCTTTTGCCATAGCTGCCAGGTAAGGTGATGCCACAGTCACCAGCATGACTAGTATGAATAGATTTCCAGTTTTTACATTGAATATCTGGTTCAATTTTTGCCAGGATTTGCCCTGAACGTAGTGCCCGAATCCATATTCAAACGCCAGTGTAGATACAATCCAAACCAGACCAACATATAGATACTGTATTGAAAGCAGGCCATCAAAAAGCTCAATTGATAAATAAGTCACAAGAAATATCAGGCCGGAAAGCAAAATACCGCTAACAGGTAAAGAAACTCTTTCTGACATAAATTTACTAAAGACCTTCTCCCTGATAGCTCCATTTAAGATGGCATTAATAACCAGTGCAAACCATACAAGGTATACCTTACCAAATGGCACTTAACTTGCTCCTGTACATTTACGTTCTGAATAATGGGTCAGGCTATACCAGGTCCCTGACTGATTTGTTGGTCATGTGGATCGCACACATTCCTGGGGTATCCAGCCGCTTTCTGATCGCGTGTTAGTAGCATAGTGCCAGCCACTAAGTGTGTTTTCGATCCGAAGTTTTTCTCCGATTTCTACATCCAGTTCCCGCGCACAATAGTTTGAATTGGCTATTCCTTTATACGAACCGTCAAGGATTTCTATGTAATCCATTGGAGCCCAGCCCTCAATTCCATCGGGTGATTTGACCCAAATCCAGCCCGGATACTGGTCGTCCTCCCTACCTATCTCAAGAATATCGTTTATCCTGAATTGCACTGGATTTGGGTAGTTTGATTTATGCTTTTTGATGACTTCGCCATTCATTATTGATTCACACAATGCCCTGAATAGTGGGTAGGCAGTCAGCTCTGTCTTCAATTGACTTATTCATTTGGTACCGGTGATCGTTTAGATTTCTCACAATCCCACTCTTTCCACAAATTTGGCAATGTAATCAGGCGAAGCAGGTTTCTGTGACTGTCGAGAGGCTTCGAAATCGTAAAAACTTTCGAGCTGGTCAGGATCAAGATTACGTCCCATCACTGCTGCAGGAGAAGATTCTGCAATGAAGTCGAAATATCCATTGTCCCGATTTGGATCTGTAATCCAGGCAACATAACCATTCGACTGCAATTCCACGGCATGGTGAAGCATTCTGGTAAAACCTGCTCGATTGGAATCAATTAGTTGGGCGAGTATGTTCTGCTGTGTACCAGAGTCCAACCCTAAACTATCAAGAAAATCATTGTAGTCTCTGACATCCACCACACGAAATTCTTCGCTTTGCTCATCAATAGTAAGTTTCAGTTCTTCCTCCAGGCCCGGAATATCTGATTTCAACTCATCAACAGTTTTCCACTCTGTGTTTGCCAACTCGCCGCTTGGAATAGTCAGCATAATCGTTCCATCTCCAGTTTCGACAAATCGTGATGATTGTGGAGTTTCGATCAGGTATTCAGATGTGGCGATATTGGCATCGGGAACTATAGTAGAACGTGAGTCCGCTGGTTGAACAACATCGATAGTTCGTTCTTCAGTCAATTCGTCATCAATCGGATGGCTGAAGGATTGATATATCAAGAAGACGAGGACTCCACCCAGCCCCAAAACGAAGAATATAGAATTTGAAATCTTCATCAATGCTGCCTGTCAGTAAGCATGAAAAAGCCGAACGCTGCGTTGATATAACTATTCTACTCGTTAGCTGATATTTCGAAATACATTACGTCCTGAACAATGAGTACCCCTATGGCGCTTCTTTAATTGAATTGCTGGTAAGGTTTTCGACCTGTGCAAGTTCTTCAGGGGAAAGCTCTCCATAGAACCTTGGGTAGCTCCATCCGTAACCCCAGCGGAACTTTGTAGGAAAAAATGGGCTACCTCCTACTCTGACACCTGCCAGCATTACAAGCGCTATAGTCTCTTCTCCTACGGAACTGACACAATTTCCAAGTTCCAGATCCGCATCACGCCGCTGCTGCCGGGTACCTCCTTTCCAGTAAGCCAAATCATGTGCAGTGCAACACTCCAGCCACAGTTCCTTTTGCTCAATTGTGCCATCAGGGAAAGCACTACAACCGTCACTGGTGAAAGGTTTCAGAGTGTCAGCAAGTGCACCACTGCTAACACTCATTGTGCATAGTATGGAGAAAAGATATTTGATACATCTCATTTCTATTGCCGTTATCTCAATACCTAACTGGACAAACGTAACACCCTGGATTTGGGCTCAGCACACGATGCTTGGTCTCTGATTGGTGTGCTGATTATGTGTCCTGGTTACTAGTTCTGATTTTGGTGTATGTAACCAAGCCATCTACTAATTTTCTGGTTCTCAAATACAAAAATACTCACATTGTGATCCTGGCGAGAGTCACCATCGACTTCATAGTGATGAACATACTCCACCGACACAATGTCACCCATGGCAAAAGGCCCTGCACTCAGCACGAACTCACTTCCTTTCGCAATATCAAGCATCTGCCTAAGCATCTCCACTACTGATTCTTTTCCCTTTGTTGGTGCGGTAAGTTCCTGAATCGAACTTACTTCAATATCTTCAGCAAAATAGGTTTCTAACTCATCCAGTTCCGAGTTATTCATGGCCGCATAAACATTGCGAACTATCTGAATTGAATTACTTTCAATGGGTTCTTGCGCCACAGCAGCGAAACTGAGAAGGGCCAGACTAAACCCAACTGCAAGACAGAAAGTATTATCCAGGTTCCACTTGTGAGTGTTAGTAGTCACGGTCTTTTATTTGCTCTTTAGTTTGGCACTACACTAATTAGGGCATATAAAGCCCTGAATAATGGGCTTGGCTACGCCGAGCCCTTGATTGATCTGATTGTTATGTACCGTTTCATGCGCCAAGTAATGGTAGATGTTTCAACTTATGATACTGAAGCGAAAGATAAATGCAGTGCTTCAGTTCTGGGGTAGAAATATCTTTACTCATATCCAAAATGATCGCTCTTTTGCCTTCATATTCAAAAATATCACCATAAACTTCTTTGAACGTTTCAATCAGTTTTGTCTGGCAATGGAAAAATATAAAGCCTTTGTCAGGCAATTTGGGTTTCCAACCGATTCTGACAGCACTACCTCCCTTCGCGGAATAAGCTAGTTCACCCCATTTAAGGGATTCCTCCAAAGGGCCTACATTGTAATCAATTCCTGCCTGTACAATCAGCTTCCGTAACCGGGCCAGCATTGAGCGGGCTTCTTTTGGATAGGAATCAAATTTTTCCTTTACTAAGGCATCCATGAAATTATCGACTTCTCCGGGGTAGCACACATTAGACTTCGAATAATGGGCTGTGCATTAGCGCAGTCCTTGATTGACGAACTGTCTATGAATCCCACACCAGGTAGCTTAGGGCATCATCAGACTTATACTCGGTATAACCGAGATACTTATAAAATTCTGTAGCAGGATTAATTTTAATAGAGCATAAGCGCACCGGCAGGTTGCGAGCATTTGCCTGACTATGAATCAGGTCCACAATCATTTTTCCTATTCCATTGTTTTGATGTGCTGGTTCGATAAGAATCATATCTAACCATAGCTCGTAGTCTTTTTGCTTTAGACAGTATCCGCCAACCTCGACGCCGCCTACTGAAACTATCTTAAAGTTTTCAGCTCCAAGCTGTTCATCGAATCCCTTTGATTGAATTTCTTCATCCCAGCCCCAAATCTGTTCTACGAACGGACGCATCGTTCGACAATACAGGGAATACAGCCAGGCTCGATCCGTTGATTCTCCATTACGGATGTCGTATTGCACGATGTCTCCGAGTTCATAATGAGCTCAGCACGCAGTACTGAGCCCTTGATTGATATGATTGTTATGTTCTGAATTCACCAGCCTTGTTTATGCATCAGACATCTGGATTAGGCTGCCTGAATCCCGATTGGAAGCTTCCAGAGAGAAATCGGTAGTGACTGTAAACTGATTTTGCGAACTCACTTACTGGCTTTTGACCGCAGTGATAACAGTGTTGAACAGGACACCGCGTCGAGCTAACTGTTCGATGCCCTGTTATTCACTCAAATTTGTTCGATCAGATCTGCCCTGAATGTAACTCCGAGGCCCGGGCCCTGAGGCACTTTTATTAAACCGTCCTTCTCCAGAACAGGCGGGTTCTCGAAGACCTGCCAGCCCTCGAAGATATCCGCGTGCGGTGGTTCGTGGATGAACTCCGTTATCGGACCGTTTGGCATGGACGCGATAAGATGGATTCCACAAATATTGACCAGTCGCCGTTCAAACGGAGCAGAGTGCGGAGAGACTTGTCTGTTGTACGCCGCCGCGAGAGTTCCGACCGTGCGCGACATAAGAGGCCCAATGTCGCCTATCTCTGGCATGAGGATGTCGAAACAACCCTGCTCGAGAAGCCACCTGAACTCATGGATGCCCCAGTTGGCCTCAGCCCCAGCCATGGGCATAGCGAGTAGGCGATTGAGCTCTGCCAGGCGCTCGTAGTCGTAGCGAGGCAGAGGTTCTTCCAGCCAATAGACGTTTAGCCGTTGGTACTCCATTGCTGTGTCATAGGCGCGCTTAAAATTCCAGAGTGTGGGATCCTCCCCATTGGCGTCTGCATCGCCAGGTGCTTTGTTACCGTCGCAGAGGATGTGGAAGTCATCACCCAGTGCTTCCCGTACCAATTCCACGACGCGCACGTCTTCCTCCATTGTCCTGAATCCCGAACGCAATTTGATGGCGCGCCAGCCATCCTCTTTCAGTCCAATGGCGATTTCGACCCGGTCTTCAACAGTGCCGATGCCCCACATGGCCGCGTAGGGCAGGACTTTATCGCGTCCGCCGCCCCAGAGCTTATAGAGCGGCAAATCCGTTGCTTTGCCCAGCAGATCCCAAAGTGCGATCTCAACCGAAGCACCCCATCTGCGCTGTGGGCGGTATAGTGCTGCCGCATGTTGATTAATGTCGAAAGGATCTTTGCCAACGAGCAATTGTTTCACGTACTCAATGTTTTCCGGAGGAATCCCTGGGCCGATTCCCACCAGGCCCTGATCTGTGTGGACTTCAGTCACAGTGAAATTGCCAATCTGAACGTGCAGCCCGCCACGGGGCGTATCGACGCGTCGGGCAAGGATACCCTTGTCTTCGACAAGCCTGATTTTGATCAAACGGACGTCAGTGATCTTCAGGCGTGCTGCCTGCGCCGCCTTCGCAGCCTGGGGCAGCATCAGAGGCATCGCCGCAAGGCCGGGTAACTTGGTTAAGAAATCTCTTCTTAGCATGGCCGCTTCCTGTCTGTGGTCAAATTAGTAGGATGACAATATGACTTCCATTGCTTCTTTTCAACTACAACTGAGAACCGGTGGGGCGACGAACACTACTGACAAAGATTGCAGTTGCACGTGAGTGTTCACAAATGTTCATCAGAGAATATAACGCCCTGAGTAGTGGGTGCACCCATGGCGCACACTTTCATTGATTTAGTGGTTAAGGAGCCCTACGGTAATTCCATAGTTCAATGATGTAGGTTGGATCAAGCTCATCAGGTCCTGCATCACAGATGATTCCCAGTACAGCCGCTGTAAGATATTGCTCCTGTATATTGAAGCGATATATACCTGACTCTTCAGCAACGCTGGTACCGAAAACTTGCTGACCTTGCTCATTAAACACATCCAGGCTCACACTTCGTACATCACATTCCGAAAAACCATTCAGGCCTACTTCAATTATAAAAAGCGGGTAGGGGTGTCGAAATTCTCGCTCCATGTCGAGCACTGAAAATTCAATGCCAAAACCTTCAAGATCATCCGGGTCCAATCTGATCTCGGGCCCTGCTAAAAACGTTGCAGCAGCTGCAGCGAGAATTGTAAAGATGCTCATGCTGCCTCCTTAGTGCCCTGATAATGGGTGCCCCTAACGGTACCCTTAATTGATTTGTTGGCTATCTGCCAGTCCAACCTGGTTGTTGATCACAAATAGATTCTATTTCTGATATGACGCTGACATCAAAGCCATGGGACTCGGCCACTAAGAAATCGGCACATGCTCCTTCTATTTCTGGAGGTTCACTAAGCATCTTGGCCTGGCCCCTGAGCAATAGCGCGATTGTGTTGTCATTTCCAGAGCTTAGATAAATGTCCAGATTAGCAATAGCTCTTGAAAAGTCTCCAACTCTAAAAAGACTTCTCGCTTTGCCTAGAAACACTTCTGGATCAATGGAAGCATAAAGTTCCGCAGACTTAGTCTCACAACCAGCTAACCAGTATTCTGTGGCCAAATACGTGTTTAACTCTTCTTGAGTTTGAGGGTTATCAGCTCCGAAAATTGTTGAACTTAAAACAGAACTAAATAGTAGGAACGTTGCTCTCATCTTGGCAATTTCTTGTGCAAATAACGGCCATGAATAATAGATAGGGCACTTGCCCTGTCCTTGAATTGATAGTTGTGTGCCTTTTACTCAAACCCTTTACACTTTTCTTGAATGTGTTCTGGGAGACTACAGCTTTTTCGTAGCTCTCGATCAAGATGAACAGCTACCAGTTCAGATGTGGCAACTTCCTCTTCAGTTTCAGCGTTGTACATAATATGAAGAAATCTAATAGTCTTTTCCCGAACTTCGATAGTTTTTGTTTTTATTACTAGTAAATCGCCAGCCATGACTTCCGACTTATACTTTGTGGTCTGCTCCAAGGCTGCCATTCCCCGGCAATTCTCGCGAATGTACTTCGAAGTAATCCCTACAGTTGAAAAATAGTGCCATGTACCTTCATCAAATTTTGCGGTGTACCACTGGACGTTCATATGTCCCATATGATCCATTTGATTCGGATATACAACTCCTCTATAGGTCTCAATCATACTTTTCTCTGTTTACACTCTAACTGCGCGAAACATATAACGCCCTGTGTAGTGAGTGTGCGTAACGCATCCCTTATTGAATAGGTTGTTCTGTGGCGCTTTCACTAACTTTTTTCCGGCCTTCACGATGCCTGTAGATCAAATAGCCGATTCCACCAATTGGCACTAGTAGTAAAACTGCGATTTGGCTAATTATGCCCCACAAACTTAACTCGCCGCTAAACTCTTGCATCAATCTTTGGGACACAATTGAAACTTGTGTGCCATTAGTTTGAAGATCAACGAGCGCTTCGTAAACAGCCTGGATGAATTCTGCATTACCCATCAGGATGGAAATCATGGCGTATGTAAGCAGGATGTAAGTCAGAAGAACAAATAGCACTGCGCTCAGTCTAAGTCGATCACCAACCAGGTAGGCAAGAGAATACAGGCCAAATGTAACGGTGAACCATCCGAATAGTAATTGCACTGTGAAATTCACCAATTCTCGGTGGTACATCAGTAAGTCTGCTTCAGTCATTAGTATTTATTCTCACTCTAATTGTCAGGCGCCTCAACATACATAACGCTCTGCATAGTGGGTTCAGCACTCAGTCCTGAGTCCTTGATTGATTAGATTGTTATGTGTCCGCATCATTGTGAGCCAGATTTTCTGAATTCTTCTACTGAAGTATATGAGTAAAGCTCTTCCGGCATAGTGTCGAGTGCTGTAGTGGACATACTTAAGAGAGTTTTCTGGAAGAACGCGAGTAGATAGATACGAGCAGCTTGAGCGATTTCGACTGGTTCGCCATCTTTGTAGTCGGGTTCCTGCGCTCTGATTAGTGTACGATCATGGACAGTGGAGTGGTTGGCGCCGTCGATAGTGACACGGTATGCACCTTGCTCAATTTGACGATAGTTGGCAGCTTGCCGATTAGAAAAACTACGCATCAGCCGATCATATTCTTCCCGGGTTAAGCCTTCAGCCTCCAGAAGTTCATCACTAAGCATCGGTCCGTGTGCTTCAATAGCCATGAATGGGTTGGACGGCAAACGTGCAGGATCGAAAGTCATGCTGTCGAAGTGGCCATCTATATTAATACCTGACTGAATGCCCTCCACTTCAGCTAGCGCGTGTGCCGCTGCAATTCCCCCAATTGAGTGTCCCAGCGCACCTATTCGGTTGAGATCAAATCTATTGCGAAAGGAACTAACGGTACCTGCGTTCAGTTTACGCAAAGCCTCCACTACACTTCTGAAGTCGTCAGTTCGGACATCAGCGCGTCCCATGTACCATCGTTTAACCTCTTCTGTGAATTCTTCGCTTCCTTGTTCCGATTTGGGGTCGAGTGTCATACCGGGAGCAGGCTGGATGAACGTTCCATCCCGAAGGATCTGTCCTGCACCTTGATAGGCGTGGTCGATGCCGACGACTATAAAGCCATGGCTTGCCAAATCTTCAAGGAGCATATGGTAGCCCCACGGACCGGTACCAGCGCCAGGAGAAAAAACAATAACTGGGAAAGTTCCAGGAGTGGAAGCAATGGGAGCGTCCTGCAAACTATGGGCAGTAAGTTTGCTACTCCATTCACGTACGACATCGAATCGATCTGAATCTGCATCGCTGCCATATGGGAGATATTCTGCAGAGGTTCCTGATCCAGCTTCCGCTGGATACCAGAAAAGCAGAGGTAGCTCTCGTTTGTCATCGGCAAGCTCAGTCCAAGGCTCGTCTCGGTCAGTATCAATGTAGAGTAGAGTGCGGCCCACAGGGAATGCACCAGTTGGTTCTGGCAGGGTGACAGAATCGGCCCCGAAGGCGCTGACCGAAAAAGTGGAATAGGCCATGACAGTGGATAGTAGCGCCTGTCGAAAATTATTCATGGCATTGATTCCCTGAGCATTCCAAATTTCTAGTTTCTATTATGCTGTTGTATGCTGTTGTTGCGCGTTTGGTTTTTCTGCCCGGCTAACAAGCACAAGGATATGGGTCACGAAATTAGTGAATACTCTTGACTTTAACGGGTTGTGAACTGAGGCGCAATGCCCGATTTCCGCTGGTTTGGAGGTTGCTGACTAGTCAGGTTGAAGGCCTGCTGGGATAGCGATGTGTCAGACGACTAAGCGCCAGGTTACGCTCTGAATAATGGGTTCGGCGTCACCCGAGTCCTTGACTAATTTACTGGTTACGTTTCGTCTCCATTATCTCTACCTTCAGGAAACTTTGGTAGCTCATCCGATAGATGAAACCAACTTACGGCATAATTGGTAAAGATATGCGCGTCAGGTTCTAACGTTAAATCTGAGTCGAGACTACTTAGAGTAAACTCAACGATGTTCTCCTCATTTACCGAGGGCGCAAATATAAGACTCGAACCGCATTTCTCACAGAAAAAGCGCTTCGCACCATTGGAAGCGACGAACTCTTTAAGAAACTCTTCGCCTTTGATCCAGTGGAAATCATCAGACCTGGCAGAACCGAACGTGGCGAAAGCGGCACCGTGAAATTTTCGACACATCGTACAATGGCAATGTGCCATCTTGTCACCTATTTCATCCACGGAATACCGGATCTCCCCACAAAGACAAGAACCAAAATAGGGTGGTGACTTTTTCATCATTTGTCCCAGTTATGCTCCAGGTCCAGGATAGTAAACATAATGTCCTGGTTAATGAGCAGCACGTTAGCGCGGTCTTTGATTTGCTTGTTAAACGGCTTAATTCTCTTGTTCCCTTACTTCGATAATTACCTCATCCCGGATTCCATCGGAGCCGGGAGCACCGCAATACCAACGAGTAGTAACAGCAAAATGTCCAGGCTTCCGGGCTTCCCAGAAATTCATACTTGAGTTCATATAGATAATACCGGGATCATAGTTCGCAGTTCTGCCAATCGAGAATGCCTCTGCAGATATAGGCACGCTGGGTATGAAATTACCTGCAAGATCGAATGCCTCGATAATTAAGTCTGATTCTTCAGCATCATTTAGGTAATATGCTTGCAGCTTGTCTCCGACTCTAAGCATCTGGCGGTTTAGCCGAATCCTTAATGACGCCACTTCAGGGGTTTTTTCACAAGCTTCCTGGCCAGTGTAAATTGTAAACGCTCTGTAAGAGAGTTTTGCGGGACTACCAAGGCTGGGCGAGGAATATCCTTCTGCACCTAGAGCACTCTTTGAGAGTATCAAAAGCACAAGAGAAAAAAGCTGTAGTTTGGAGAATTTCATTTCGTTATCTGAACTCCAAAATTTTTCGCCGTGTAACACGCTGGATAATGAGTTCCGCACGCAGCGCTTAGTCCTTGATTTATTTGTTAGTTATACACCGCTTTCTTATCTTGTCACAATAACAGATTTGCTGGATCGCTTAGCGCCCACATCACATACAGCTTCGATGTTGTTGCCATCCGGGTCTAATAAAAACGCAGCGTAATAGGCGCTATGATACTGTCGATAGCCGGGTTCTCCATTGTCTTTGCCACCTGCATTTAATCCCGCCTTGTAAAAAGCGTGTACCTGCTCGATGGAATCCGCTTGAAACGCAAGATGCAGGTTAGTTACCGGAGTTTTATCTGCGGCAATGTAGAGTTCATCGAAGTAGAAGCAGTTACCATCACTTCCAAATGCGTCGCTTCTCTCGAGAGCGTCAAGAATCGCAAAGTAGAAAGCTTTGCTTTTTTCGAGGTCGGAGACATGTATTCCAATGTGATCAATTATCCTGCCTTGGTGGTATTTCATTCCATACTCTGCGGCGTTTAGCGCCTGAATAATGGCCTTAGCACGTAGTGCTGAGTCCTTGGTTGATTTGCTGGTTATGTGTTGGCTGCATCATTTGGCTTTCGCGCAACTATGAATATCGCTTTCTGGTTATCTCGTTCAGACTGATGAACAATTTCGAATCCAGCGCTCGTGATGCATCCCTCAAGATCTGCTCGTTTCAGAATCTTAACATATGGAATAATGCGTAGTAGTCGAGGAATCGGGAGAAGAACCCGCCAAATAGGATTGGCATCACCAAGACAAAAAGTACTTGAAACAAACACTCCACCTGGCTTAAGCAGCTCAAACATTTTCTCAGATGCTGCTCCAGCATCTTTAATCAAATGCAGAATGCTATGAGCCATCACTACATCATATTTATTATTCGGGCTGTCAAAGTCTTCCAGTGTCGATTGTTTGAAGGAAATGTTCTCAATATTTGCAGTGTCTGCTTTTTCCTGAGCTATTTTCAGCATCTTCGATGAAATATCGATTGCATCTATATGCATTACGTAAGGAGAGTGGGCTATAGCAGTTGAGCCTGTGCCACAGCCAAATTCAAATACTTGTGATTCAGGCGTAAAATGAGAACGTGTGATTTTTAATTTCTTCTGGTAAGTCTCTTCATCACGCACCGGAGCTTTTGAATAGCGATCTGCGGATTTATCCCAAAACTTAGCTTCTTTGTATTTCATTGCTCAGATCTTCTTCTGACTAAGAATGCACAACGCCTACTCGTTCGGCACACGTAAAGCCCAGTCATTGATTGATTTGATAGTTATTTGGCGTAATTTAATAAATACTACTAACGTATATTCGCACTTACTTCTTGCCTTGCTTGTGCGAACAACTCCACCAAATCACTATACATTGTTAACTCATGGTTGTTGAATTCCATTAGGCGGTGATTTGAGTATCTCTCGGGCCACCTGTTTCCAATTATTTCACGAATTACCTGCATTGCTGGTTGTCTGTGATAGGGCTTGCCCATTACCTGCTCGGAGGCATGCAAAAGAGCGCAATATAGACTGAGCTTGCTTTCATCTTCTGGACATTCTCTATTATCAGCACGATTCCAGGATCTGCCACTACTTAACATATCTTCTGCAATATCTAATACTTGCAGGTCTCTGCTGGAAGGTGCTGCTACATCCGACATACTCCAGCTCAGTATTCGCGAGGGATCGAATTCAGCCACGTAAAACCATCCCATTTCGTACATTACAAGCAACTCACTTCCATCAGAGTAATCGAATAGAGACAAATCAATTGGCCAGGCAAGGTTGTTCTCAGATGCCGACCCCTCCCAAAGTAATTGAGAGCTATCTTTTGATCGAGTTAGCTCCAGATTTGGTGGAATAATCCCCTCGCAAGAGCCCGTGATTTGAGATTCGGTACTCTGTGTGAGTGAGCAGGTCACGTTTTGCGCAAATGCCGGGGTACAGAATATTGTGATCAGACTGACTAATAGAGTTGCTTGTACAGAGTTTTCAGTAATCATTTGAAGATTATCTTGCCAAAAACTTACTTATAGCCACTTTGACGATGATCGAACGAAAAAGGCACTGCATTTAGCCATCCGGAGAGACACATCGGTTTGAATAATTGGCTCAGTACGTAGTGCAGAGCCCCCTTGATTGATTTCATTGATATGTGCCGTAAGCTAATCTTTTGTTACTTCTCTGAAGATTTCTTACTAAGTTGAATCCATTTTCGCTCGTCTACATTCTTGATTAATAGCCAACCCATGAACGAAATTTCACCCACGAATGCACCTAAGCCACTAACGCTAGCCAGAACCGTCTGGTAATCTGGAAACACAATGCTCCCTAGACTATTCATAATGTAGCCAAAAGCGGCAATACCCATCAATAAACCAAGAAATCCTGGTAAGAACTCTGATTTGTATATTAGGTAAGCCAAAGCTGCACAATGGAGTCCAAAAAACGCCCCCCAAACGTACCCGCTGTAGGTCTGAGATCTGATGAATAATAGTCCGAGTGAATACAGCTCTTCAGTCTCGAGAGTAGAAAAGGCGTTACCGTCCACAATAGTTATTACAGCCATTAGACCGAGCAGAACAGCCACTCCCTGAATGATGAGCATGGCGATTCTCGAATACAGGGCAACTAAAACAACTACGTAACTCACATTTCTAAAGAGGATATACAGAGCAACAGCGATGACTACTTCTACTAAAAAGAGTAGCGTGCTGCCCAACAAGCCTAGGCGGAACAAACTTTCAGAATTAACGATATTACTCGCAGTTGTTATAGGGTCATCAGCAACTATGAGCAGCGAAGGAACATACAATAAACTGAATGGCCCTAGAAATAGCAACACTACATACAACGACCCAACCAGTTTGGCGCATGCCTTAGGATTGTCTTCGAATCGAGTCACCATGTTTTTGAGTTTTCGAATTGTACAAAACCAGCCAGGAACTCTTAATTGATTTATTCGTTATGTGTCACTCGTTCGAGATCATCTGGAATCCACCAATGATCATCCGTTTACCATCGAACGGAGGTAGTAAGTTATCAGGTTGTAGTCGGGGATCTGCCATTACTTTTTCATTCCCTGCATCTCTTGCCTCCCTTGACGGCCAGGAAACCCAGGAGAAAGCAACCGTTTCATCTTCCTTGCATTGAACGGCAGTAAGAAATGAAGTGACTTCGCCTTCAGGAACGTCATCTCCCCAACAGTCAACAACTCTCGTGGCTCCGTGGTCTTTGAATACGACAGCTGCCTCTTTAGCAAACTGAATAAATTCCTCTTTTTTATCGCTGGGAACCGCAGCCACAAACCCGTCTATATATTCCATAACTTTCTCCCTATTTTTAGCTACTGGCGACACATAACGCCCTTGATTAATCTGCTGGTCAAGTGCTGGCTACTCACTTCTTGAGATAGTGAAATCCGACATCCTGTTTCCGAACTGAGTGAATTCACCAACGATGATATCTCCCTGTATTGTGGCTACATATTCCACGTTGAGATTCTCCACGGTGAATGTGATCGAGTTGCCATCAACAGTAGTTTCTGCTGGTATCATAGCATTCTGTTGGTCTACGCTTTCAATGATGGTCGTAGGACCATTCTCCGATTCCGTAATGTGAAAAACTAGTCTTAATCTTGCACCGGGGAAGCTCAAAGTACCCGACCAATCACCTGTAAGATTATTCTGACCGGGCGTTGTACAACTCGTCAATAAAACTACTAGTACACACCACTTAAGTAATCGTATAAGCATCATTAGCCTCCTGATGGCATTTGTCTTTGCTATGCAGATAACGCCGTGGATAATGGGCAGGGCGTCAGCCCCGTCAATTATTGATTTGTTTGTTATCTGTCTTTGACGCACCTGATTGTTTCTTACTTTTAGTAGCTCTAGCGCCCGCTCCACTTCCACCAAAAAAGGTTGAAACACCTATAAAGTAACCCGCGTCATATAACACGCCTGCATTTGGGTAGGCATATATATCTACGGGCATAAATGTGCTTCCGATTAGGCTAAATAGTATTGTAAATCCATGGAAGAAACCTAATAGGAATTCAGGCGGCTGAACGGCGCTATTTGGACTTTGCGTTGCGCAGCTAACCAGAGCCAGCAAAACTCCAACTAGCAACAGTGATTTTATGTTCTTCATTGATCAACAATCTTCAAGTTATCAACGCGCTTATACAAATAACGCCTTGGTTAATGAGACACGGCGCACTGCGCCGTGTCTCAATTGAGATGTTTGCTATGTGTTGTTCCTTGTTCAATAGGTTTTTCGCCATCAATTACCGGAAGTGCTACTGTAGTTCGCCAAGACTTGGCATATAAGTATGTAGCGCATCTCTCCATACTGGGCCAGTACTTGCGCGGTAACGATTCATGAAAAGAATTATTGAAAACTCATGCTCTGGGAAACGTGCAAATTGTGCGACGAATCCAGCCACCTGACCACCGTGATATTGTCGATTTAGCCCATCATAAGGATTTACAAACCAACCATAACCGTAGCGAGTAATTTGCCCATCTGGTAGCTCAGTCGGCTGCCACATCACTGCCTTGGATTCTGCGCTTAGTAGCTCATTCCCATACAGCACTTCATCCCATTTCACCAAATCGTGAACAGACGACAGGATTCCGCCAGCTCCCAATGTAGAAGAGGTTTCAGTCGGCCTCCGATTTATGAGTTCACCCTTCTTATCGATCCAATATCCTGATGCTCTGTGTTCAATTATTGCTTCCGGATCAGCTAATCGTGTCTGTGTCATTCCAACTGGGTCAAATATTCTGGACTTGAGTATCTCACCGAGAGGCTTCCCTTCAACTCGTTCAACAATCATGCTTAATAGGAAGTAGCCAGTATTGCTGTAATACCACCCTTGGCCTGGCGCGAAATCCATTGGTCGGGAGTGTGCAATCTTAATAATCTCATCAGGAGTCAGACGTTCCCCATATATGTCGTAACTGGCGATCTCCTCATAGTCCGGAATACCCGACGTATGGGTTAGTAATTGACGGACAGTAACGCCAAGCCATTCACTAGGGATTTCAGGTAAAAGGTTCTGTATTGGATCGTCTAGATCGAGCTTGCTCTCCTGAACTAGTAACATTGTTGCCGTGGAGACAAACTGTTTGCTGATTGAGCCAATCTCAAACACGCTGTTGTCTGTAACCGGGACAGAAAGTTCAACATTGGCCATACCATAGGTCTCAAGATGAAATATTTCACCCCTTGAAGCTAAAGCAATAAGTGCTCCCGGGATATTGTTCCTTTCCATATAGGTCTGTATGCGTTGATCTAACTCTGAAAGCTGAGCTGGTGACGGTTGCACAATTTGAGCGGATGACTCTAAGAGTCCGCACAGGAACAATGCAGAAACTACACAAAATCTACCCACATTTTTATTCGGTATTTTCATAATCGTTCAACTTTCAATTATTTGATTAAAGTTAGTTGTTCTTAGTTAAGGCGCGATCGGTTGGAATTGATAGTCCAAAAGCAACATCAGGCGAAATTTGACGTTTCGAAACACATAGCGCCCTGAATAACTGATAGGGCTTTAAGCTTGTCCCTAATTGATTTGATTGTTATGTGCTCTAACGTACTTCAAATCTAGTTGTCGCGAAGACTGAAAGAGGGCTCTCCTTCTTCTGCAATTCTTACGACCACTTCTTTATTATCCGGCACATAGAGTTCTTCTTCGCCGTTATGAATCAACATTCGATCCTGACTAATTGAGAATTGATGCCTGCCAGAAACTGAACTGACCTCACTTGAATCACCTGGTTCGCTCAACACCAGGTTTGCTGATTGCAGGATGCACGCTGTAAGTGAAAAAGATAAAAGTGTTATGTGAACTAATTTCATCGGAGTTCTCCCATTTAGTTGGTAGAACTTTAAAAGCAAGTACCGAGCCAACTAAAAATGTTAGAAAAAACAATAAGATATACGATTTCCAAAGCTGGCTTGAAAGTAACTTCGCCAAAAGTTGGCGCTCAGTGCTACGCACATAACGCCCTGGATAATGGGCAGGGCGTCAGCACAGTTCTTGATTAACTTACTGGTTATGAGTCTGGTCATGAAATTTGGCCATCATGTCATTTAGTTTTTTGACCTTAGGAAACTGCTCAGCTGAGTCTGGGTCTTTGTCATAACTCATCTCGATGAAATTGTGCACAATCTTGTAGTCCCTACGGTTGGTAATTTTGCCGCGTTTAAGAACAGGATCAATTTGAAATTTAAATACATTTCTATCGAGAACAATTAAACCTTGCTTGAATAACAGAAATACAACTGCCATAAAAACTGTTATTACTACCAGTTGCACTATTTAATACCTGTTGTGCACATAATGCCTGGGACAATGGGTGCACCTTCGGCGCATCCTTAATTGATTAGATTGCTATGTAGCATTATCTCTGACCAGTTTTTATAAATCGTTCTAATTCAGAATTAAATTCTTCCACATTGCTAAGATTCAAAAGATGGGAACCGTCTTCAAGGACAACAACTTCAGATCTTAATAACTCTTGATCCAGGAAGTTTGCTATTTCCTTTATAGCTGGAAAATCATTGCTTCCAAGCAGAATTAGAGTTGGAACATCTATTTGGCTCAACTTCGAAGTTATCGGTTCGACAGTTCGTTGCACGAGTTCATAGGGGAGCTCCCACTGGCCGCTGGAAGTAACCATTTCTCGGACTATCTTTTCATATTCGGTGGGTGCAGTCATTAATGCCGAATTGAGCAGCACTTCATTAGCCTGGCCGTAATTTTGATCCCTTAGTGCGGAGACCAGATTGGTCAAATACGGCGGATTCTCATCTGGCGTATACCCAGTAATAGATGGCGAGACGAGTACTAGCTTTTGCACCTGTTCTGCGTTGTCAGATACAAAGTCCAGCGCAACCTGCACCCCCGCAGAAAGCCCTACGATTACAGCGGACGATTCGTCAATTTCTTCCAGCAATAGTGCGAGGTCGGATGCATCGGAGTATGGCTGAGTAGGTAGATCGGAAGATCCTAATCCTCGTAAGTCATAAGTGAGCACTTTTACGAACTGTGAAAGATGTTCGACCTGAGGTGCCCACATACGTTGGTCGAGATTCGAACCATGAACAAATACTATTAGTTGCCCCTCACCAGTTAGATTGTAATCAATGCCGTCACTTGATTTAGCAGCAATTGACACAGAAGAACCTGTGAGGGTAACTACCGTAATTGTTAACACTACCAGCGATCTAATCATCAGCATATCCTGATGGTGGAAAAGCTACATAATGCGCTGGGCGTTAGCCGAGTCCTGGATTAATTTTATGGTTATATACCTGAACCATAGGAGCGCACTATATCAACAATTTCAACAGTGTAAGATTTATACCACTTCGAACGCCCTTTGCCTTGCGCAATAAGGTGCTCAGAATTCTGTTTCCATTTTGCGATCTGTTCTTCATTATCCCAATACGAAATT
The DNA here is from genome assembly GCA_965227685.1 of uncultured Pseudohongiella sp. GTDB lineage: Bacteria > Pseudomonadota > Gammaproteobacteria > Pseudomonadales > Pseudohongiellaceae > UBA9145. The sequence goes on from CBDDGA010000002.1 coordinate 3,532,489, forward strand.
GCTATTTCCGTGTTGCCTTCAGTGGCAGCAACAAATTGTTTGCAGCCATACTCCTTAATAGCCAAATCCCTCATTCTTTCGGCCATTTCAGAGTACTCAGAATCAAACTCATTGACTTCGGCTCTAAAGATTACTGCGTACACTGAATTCTAACTCCTGATGCGCACATAGCGCCTTGAATAATGGGCTCAGCATGAGCTGAGTCCTTGATTGATATGTGCTGATTACACACTACTTCCCAATTAGGGTTGTTTATCTTCTTTCCTCATATCAAGCATGAACTTTATCGCAGCCACCATTCCAATAACTTGGATTACAAACAGCGCAAGCGGTAAATTGTTTCTCCAGTCTCCTTCACCGTTAATTAGGGCAACGTTCTGAAAGAAAATAAATGATCCGAATGACAAAATCAGACCGAAAACAACAAATAGTGAAGTAACAATAGTCAGCTGACTCTTCGTCAGTCTTTTTCCGATTAAGAAAGCAACTACCAAGTACCCACTTATGACACTGATGTATATGGCTAATGTTGAAATACCAATATCAGCCATGGCGGCTATGCTTTCCAATTGTTCGGCAGGTGTAAGTTCCATATATGCTCTCGCTAGTGATATTTTCGTAACCTGGCGCTAGTAGTAGACTTTTTCATTTCAATTTAGTGAAGCAGTCCTTTATTGATTTGATTGTTATAGAGCATCTGCACTATTTCAGTCCTCCAAATGGGTTCTTAGTGAACTAATTGCACTTTCAATTTCAACTAAGAAAACCTTGTGCATCTCAACCACATGATCCACGTTCTCGTTCTTTATTTGTATATATCCCGCCCGTGGTTGGTCTTTCAGTGAGTTTGGGGATATTAGTAGCAATCTAGTAGGCATTTCAGATACAAGATGATATGCCTTCATAACAGGTTCAATCTCGTCATGTGACAGTAACCCGAGCTTTGGGAGCATTGCTTGATAAAAGTCATCGGTTATTCTATCTGGGATCATCCAGTCAGTTTCGGTGTTCTTGGTCTCCGATCTATCCAGATATGTGCTTCGAAGTGAATTTAGCTCTGTAATAAGCCCTTGTCTTAGTATGTCTTTATCATTGTTTAGTTCAAGAAGATGCTGATTTCTTGAAATCCGAGCATTCACAATAAGGGTGGATATCACACCTGCAAATCCTAAAACTCCAACAGTCAGAGTTTGATAATCTCGTAGTAGTTCTGGAAAGTTCCACATAACTATGCTCTATAACGTCTTAGATAATGAGTCCGGCGTTAGCCGAGTCCTTGATTGATTTGTTTGTTATGTGTCACTGCTATTGTCTATACAATTGTTCCTTTACGGCTTCTATTATGAGAGTTGGTTGTTGCAATTGTACATAGTGTCCACTCTCACTTGCGTGTATCCATACTGAGTTTGGCGACAGTTCTAAAAGACTCTCTTGAAGCTCCATCATAGAATGTACCAGCCTTTCTTTAGGAATTCGGTCAGGTGCGGAGTCCCAACGAGCCGGAGCAGTGCCCGTAATTATCGTTAATGGTTTGTCTCCGAAGGATTGAATTGTCCGGGCTTCGTCCATTAGTGATTCTGTGGCTAACAGCTCATCGATTAAACCGGTCCATTTACTGGGAAATAACGCGTTCACTATGACATTGATCGAATCTGAAGATTCTGTAGCTGGATATATCCGTTGCGCAAAGAGCCGTCCGAATCCCGTGGAAGATAGAATACTGAATACCCAAGGAGGCGGTGTAGTTCCGCCTCGAAGTTCCGGTATAACAATTGCCTGATCGGGATGAGATACATCGACGAACACTATTCCTGCGACATCGTTAGGATAGGCATCTACCAGGCTCCGTAATGTCAAACCAGCTAAAGAATGCCCGACAAGTATATAAGGCTTCGGTACATCGATTGCTTCCAATAGGGCATGGAGTTCTTTGGCAATTGCGGCACCAGATTTGACGTTGTTCCCTCTTTCACTCCATAACACACCGGCGCGATCATAAGATACTGTTGTTGTTAACTTTGCTAGTTCAGTTTGAACCCGTGACCAGGGTAAATGGCCACCTTGGTCAAGACCGGACTCGAATACGACTGTTGGTAAAGTGGAACCGGGAGGTCCTAACTTCAAATAGTGCAACTCGTGACCACCAACGTCTGCGAAGTCGCCAGGTGGTGGATAACTTGATTCTGCGGAAATTCGAGAAACGTACTCATAAATTGAACCGCTTACGACAAGAACCAGTATGAATAACCCAGCTCCTTTAGCAATACGTTTGGCCCATAAAAGTAAAATATTTCTCTGCATGTTGAGTAATCACATTTCTCTTGAGTATGGCGCATCCTTAATTGATTTATTTGTTATGTTTACTTGTCTCTAACAATCTTTGCAATTCAGCGCCGCTTGGCGCGGAATCAAAGTTAGGTAAATCATTTCTTGGGACCGCTTCATCCGGCAGCGACTCAACATTGATATTTGCTAATGGTGCCATCTCGGACCATCGATCTAAAGTGGCTGTTACCAAGCTAACCATTCCGGCCCCTGGTGCGAGATTAAACAGCCGCGTTCCACACTTAGAGCAAAAGCACCGAAATGCTTCCAATTCCGCTATTTCATACTTGGTAAGTAGTTCTTCCCCCCTACGAACTTCTAATTTGTTCAGCGGAGTGAACGCAAGTGTCACAAATGTTGAGCCATGAGCTTTCTTGCAAAACTGGCAGTAGCAGTTGACAGTGAACTCTAATGGATCGTCCACGGAGTACTCTATTGCTCCACATAGACAGCTACCGGTATGCACTTAATCTCCCAGGAAACATAATGGCTTGGACAATGGGCTGCGCTTCAGCGCAGTCCTTGACTGATCTATTTGCGATGTCTCGGTAAGACCCGATCTAAATCCCTTACTTTCCCGCAAATCTTTTGAAAAATATACTGGCGTTAGTTGTCTAGGAAAAATGACTATCAACAAGACTCTTAGCACATTGCCATAATTCAACGGAGCCAGCTTCAATCGTAGGGCCATATCGATCCAATACTTGTTCATGTCGTAGATTATTTTCCGCCCAGGTTCCACCACCGGTTGAAATGTTTTGTAGTAGTGGTTGAAGTCTATCCAGTGATTTTGCAAAACGAGCGTCATCTGTCTCAGCTGATTCGAATTCCAGCCAGATAGCGCGAAGTTCTTCTCCTTGTTCAGTGGGCAACAGGCCAAAAATCCTTTGAGCAGCTGCTAATTCCTTTTCCTCCTGGTCATCTATTCCAACACTTCCATGGATAGGAGCATCTCCAGCATCAATCTCCACAATATCATGAAGCAGTAGCATGACTATTACCTTGTAAATATCAATTTTCCGAGTCGAGTATTCGGAAAGGATCATTGCGTACATCGCTAGATGCCATGAGTGTTCAGCACTATTTTCTCTTCGACTAGAGTCAGCAAGTGGAGAAGCTCTTACCACACTCTTCAGCTTATCGATTTCGTTAAGAAATGCTATTTTCTTTTTTAGGTCTGCCATTTGCTTACTCAATGTTTAATGACTGGAGAGACATAACACCTTATGGTTATGTCCCGTTGCCTGCTGTATAACTGAACTAAATAGCTTCGCCACTTCCATGTATATTTCGCTCGACCAGAGTGAGCAGTTTATCCTGCAAAGGATAGACTTTTAGAAGAATATTTGATGTAAGTGAGATAGTAATTGTGAAGGTAATGAGAGAATAAGTTCTCCACTCGATAATGCCATCCATCGATGCGAAATATCCGACGATTACTACGACGAAAATGATAAACATTGTCCAGATCTGAATCTTCTCATGCTTTCGCGCAAGGGCAATTGTCTTTGATTCTTCAGTAGATAATTTCAGCGACATCGCTTGTTACTCCTGTGGACATAACGCCCTGAATAATGAACTTGGCGCTAGCTGAGTCCTTGATTGATTTGTTGATTATGTTTTGCTTTTCACAAGAGAAACCATATCAGTTATAGAATCTACCAGTAATTGAGGCTCGCTAGTATGGACCATATGGCCACTTTTAGTCGCTATTACATGTCTGCTATTAGATGACAGGTTAACCAACTCATATTGTAGTTCGTACCATTTCCGTCTTAATTCCCTCATGCTTTCGACTGTTACATCTGCTGGCATGCCTTCATACTCAGCTATAGGAACACCTCTAGAAATTACAGTGATCGGCAAGTCACCTAGATTCTCAGGCGGACTATTTGATTGCATATCTAACCGAGCACCCTCATTGTCAATCAAGAAGCTACTTATCGAATGTGACTGGCTATATAGAGCGGTTAGCCGTTGCTCTGATTCTTCAGTTAATGCCAGAGAACCTGTCTGAGATTCAATGAGACCGCTTAATCTTAACAATCCAGTTGGCCCCATTATCTTCATTAATCCAATAACAAAATCACTTACTGGTGGCTCCTCTGGCATTCGAATGACTTGCTGCTCATGAGAAGACTCAACAAAAACCATGCCTTTCACTCTAGACTGGTTTTGTCGGTAAAATTCGCGAATGTAGATTCCGCCAGCGGACCACCCAACAAGAACTAGATCATCTTCTATTCCTCTCGTGTCTAGCAGTTTACCAAGAGTTTCTGCTACTTCCGGTGATCTCATTGGTCGATCAACAGGCTCGCTATATCCTAGACCTGCTCGATCATATGAGCAGATTCTCGTTGTCTGCGCTACTTGCTGATGAATTTCAGTCCATGCTACGGACATACTGCCCGCGCCTTGTTCAACAACCACGGTAGGGCTGCCAGTACCTTCGCAGTGAATATGCATCATGCGGCCATCTACATTGATTAACCTTCCAGGAGGTGGAAACTTTGAGAGATCTCTAACTTCAGCAAGCACTTGATAGATACTACTTAGGGCTACGGTCAGCACCAAAATTAATAGAATGAACACGGTAAATCGTGAACTAATGTGCTTGAATCTTTGAAATATAGTTGAGCTCATGCTTCATCTAATTTGGTTACTTTTCGTCCGCTAATTATCTAGGAACCTGATTCTTACTTGGCTGCAAATTGCTGTTTCAATTGTTGGATACTGCACAAAACTAAAACTAGGAATAACGCCCTGCTGAGTCCTTGATTGATTCCATGGTTATGTGCCGCCATCTCCGTCCTCTCTTCTATCTATAGTCTCGCTTAGGTTATCCGGCTTCTCGGAATCCAGTTCTTCCGTAACACCCTTCATTAGCATCGAGAATTCTTCTCTAATTTGTAATTCAGCATCAATAATGGATTTACCAAGATCACTATCGTAGAAAGACAGCAGCGCTTCTAATTGCTCATCGGTAAAGTGCTTTAGACGAAGTTCAATATGTAGTTTTCTAAATCGGTTACCTAATTCTTTTTGTAGCTCCAGTAACTTCCCGGAAGCCCCAGCTGTAGTGAGGTCAGGGAAAGAATCTCTCACCATCAAGTCAAACAACTGCTCAGCCTTTCGGGCTTTATCTTCAGGTGTCATCTAACTCTCCTAGACACATAATGCCTTGAATCAAGGCTGCGTGTTCGCGCAGTCCTTGATTGATTTGATTGTTAGGTAGTCTTGGCACTGGGAGTTACCCATCCGATTTCTGCGCCACCTGGATCTCGTATCATTGCTATACGACCAACGCCCGGGACATCCCAGGGCTCCCGTAGAACTTCAGCGCCAATCGATTTCGCCTGACCGAGAGCGCCATCTATGTCGTCTACATGTAGATAAGTTACCCACCGATTCTTAGTCAGTTCGTTACTGTCTTTGTCTAAAGTCCATATACCGCAAACTACCGTGTCTTCTAGCATTGCCAGCCAATACGTACCGCCAGTAGGCATAGCCTCAGCTATAAAATTCCAACCGGCGGCTTTTTTGTAAAACTCAATCGCCGCATCGGGATTCTGAGTTTGAAGCTCTACCCAATTGAACTCGCCGTGCTTTGTCATATTCGAATAGGCTACCTAACGCCCTGAATAATAGGCCCGGCGTTAGCCGAGCCCTTGATTGATTTGTTGGTTATGTGCCCAATACCTGATTTAACTCATCTAGGCTTCTGATTCTCGTAGTAGCGAAATTCTGGTGCAAATTCTCTCTATCAATGAGAACAGGGCGCATACCAATTTCTTCACTGCCGCGCACATCCCATGTAGGGTCATCTCCCACAAATGTACACTTGTTTGCAGGTGTATCTAAGTTCCTCATCGCTCTCTCAAAAATTTGAGGAGCAGGTTTTCTCCAGCCCACATCAGCGCATAAAACTATATCATCCACTAGTCCAGCTAGTCCTAGCCTTTCAAGTTCAAGTCGCCACATGCTTGCCGGGCTACCCCAAGGAAGGTTCGAGATTATCCCCAATTTGATTCCTTGGTTTCTGAGAGTGATCAGTGCATTGACGGTATCTGGGTATAAGTATGCGGTCTCAAATATTGGTTCAAGAAATAATGAACACAGCTTCTCACTCAGATTGAAGTCCTCTGTAATTGATACTCCAAAGATTCGTTCGAAGCGTTCTGCCATCGGTGTAAAACTATAATCGTTTGCTTCCCGATTTTCTGCTATAGCCAATTCTACTAGTTCAGTCTTGCTCCTGGGGGACAAAAGATTTCGACCTAGTAGTTCCGAGTGTACGTTTTCTATCGCTTTTTCGAGTATTGGAACAAACTCTTCCTTTCGATAGTATCGAACGAGTGTATTTCCTAGATCGAAAAGTACCGTTTCACTCATCGTTTACTGTGCACATAACGCACTGGATAATGGGCTGCGCGTTAGCGCAGTCCTTGATTGATTTGTTATTCACCACTTTCTATATCGTGTGACACTATCTGAAATCCCATGTCATCGATCATTCTGTTCTGGCTTTCCAGAATTGATTTACCAATATCAGATTGATAAAAATTCAACAAAGCTTCTAGCTGTTCCGTACTGAAGTGCTTTACTCTAAGATCAGTTTGCTCTTTATAGTGCCGATCTCGAATTTGATCTCGATATTCTTCAGTTATCCCAGTGCCAGTAACAGTAGGTTCTCTGAGCATGAGTTTTACGACTCTTAGTGCAAGCTCTCTTTTATGTTCGTCAGTTTGCACGATTTTCCTCCAGGCAAATAACCTCTTGGATATGGGTGCGCCTTGGCGCATCCTATATAGCTTAGGCCCTTATTGAACACAGTCTGGTGAGACTGTGCTCAAGAAGTAGGCCAGGTCGAATGAAGGAATTGTAGGAAATGCGTAACTTCCAAATCCATTCCAGTGATCTTGTTCTTTTTGTAACCATGCTGTCACAGCAGAGGGGGCAGTTCTTAGATCGACAAAGTAATTGGGTTTTTCCTCCAAGGCAAACATGGCTTCTACCGATCCATCAGGCGGTGGGGTAAGTGTTCGTGACAAGCGCTCGTCGGCGGGCATTAAACAGATATCTATTGCGCCACTTTGCGTCAGACTAAGAATACTGATCCAGTCATCGCCGTACTTCTCTCGAGCATATCGGCCGAATGGGGCAGCGCTGTCGTCAGTGCCTCCTGAAGTGAGGTACCACGGGGTCGATGTGATATGCGCGACTGATGCAAAGACAACCAAACGGCTGTCGTGACCGAGCTGATTAAGAATCCATTCCAAATTGTCAAACATGATGCGATCGCGCATCTCTTGAGCTTCAATGTTCCACTCAAATCCATCGGACGATTCCCACCCAACCGGAATTTCACGAAACCACGCATCTACTTGACTGGCAGCAACGGCTGCCTGTGCGCCCCACTCATAATCTTCTTCACTGCTTGCAGAGATGTACTGAAAACGGCGCCGTTGAAAGAGTGATACCATTTCGGCTATTGAAGCCGTCAGGTCATCCCTCTCTCTGTCCGTGAGTGATCCGTAAGCGAAAATTTCGGCCAACACAGGTAGATAGGGCTCGAAGCGTGTTCCAAACTCGGCAGCAGATTCAGAATCTACGTTTTCCAGATATTCAAGCGCTGTTCGAATTGAAGTATCAGGGTTTCTGGCGGCCGGACTGTTGTAAGGACTGCCAGAAACGTCGATTCCAAAAAAACGAACCTTGCTGGAACTCTCCGTGAGACTTTTATTGTGCTGTGCTATCCAGTAAATGAGCTCCTGGTTCTGCTGAAACTGATCAAATCCGTTCGAGATCCCTAGCTTAAAAAGTAAATCAGGGTCTCCTTCTCCTCCGGTGACGTACTCATCTATTAGTTGGCTTTCGATAACGCCGGACTCTATCGCGATCGCGTCAAATCCAAGTTCTTCAACCAAAAATCTGAATGCGCGATTCCGAAATAGCATCGTCTCTTTCGCTGCATGGATGCTCTCACTAATAGCCACTATACGCGCGTCGCCTACCATATCTCTAAGAGAATAAAGGTCGTCATTGCTGCCAGATAGATCGTTATTGGACAGTTCGAAGGCAGCCTGATTTAACCAGGCCGAGATATCTGCCTTTTGAATATTTTGCTCTTGAGCAGTAGCGCGAGCTCCGGTAAGAAGCAAAACACTGGCAAGAAGCACAGCTGATAAATAGAGTCTTTTGGACAGATGGCCTCTAATTTCTTCTAATGGGGACGTAAGCCATACCTCGTGAGATCTATCAAATTGATTCATGGCAGTGATTACCTTGTGCTACCTAACGCCCTTGATTGATTTGTTTGTTAGCTTTCTCATTCACTGATTGAGTAGCTCGAACCAACATCGATCACATTCACTAATATAGCGATCGGAGAGGTATGTTAGAGTCTCTGAGTCCACTTCCGTCCCTATTTCCAGGGCATTCCATTCGATTGCCCTTGGGAATCCTAATTCTGAGTCGATATTGACCAGTTTGTCGCCTTGAAGGCGCCATGCTCTGTAAATCATATATTCAAAATTTTCGTTTCGAGTTCGTCCAACTTTTAAGCTGGTTATGATTTCCAATTTTTCATCCCAATCGAAATCGACCAAAATCTTATCTCCAAACCAAAAATTAGTCTTGCCTCGAATTCTTGTAAACTGCCGAGGGCTGACTTGCGAAAATATTGAAAAGTACTTTTCACAAAGCGCTCCACAATCCGGTTCAACTAAAAGGACATCATCTAAGCCATTTCCGTCAATATCGACTATTGATTGTGAGATGGTTCGGAAAGACTCACCAGAATTTGGTTCAAAAGCCAACTCGCCTTCTACATATATTGAAATGCTCCTATTCCGATCGTCTGGATGGTTTTCAGACAGAATGCTTACATCGCTCGATTCATCATTCACTATTGGAGCGTCATACGCTAAATACTCCAAATCTGTAAATGGGTGATAACGTGGTAGCTGAGAATGCGACACCCCAGAAATAGAAAACATTATCACTGCGAGGAAAAGCTTTAGGAATGACTCTTGTCTTGTATTCATGGATGGCCACTCAGTCTCGTGCGAGTAAAGCTAACGGCTAGGATTATGGGCTACGCTTCAGCGCAGTCATTGATTGATTTGATGGTTATGTGTCGGCCGCACTCTCACTATTCTCTGGGCCTCTAGATTCAAGTTTTACCAACATACTTCCTAGATACATCATCGGTGGGATAACAATCACCACTGCTACGTTGTACCAATTTGCTAAGTTGTCCCACAATCGAAACCAATGTGCATGTATTGCATAAATCAAAAGCGGAGCCATTGCTATCCAAACATACTTCTGACTTCTCGATATGTATGTCGTGAGCCAACCAGCAAATGGATTTACAAAAACCCACATTACCATCAATAGTAGGAGCGTAGTTGTTGAAAACTGACTGTAGTCGTTTTGTTCCTGAGCAATTCTTCCTGCTTCCAATACCTCTGGATTTGAATAGACTATTACACCTCCAATGGCAAAAAATGCAGCCCACCATGAAATGATGCCAGTTACTACTCCAACTATGACCCTAGTGTTCATAAACTTCCTGATTCACAGAGCGTCGATATTACAAGACACATAACGCCTTGAATAATGGGCAGGGCGTTAGCCCTGTCCTTGATTGATTTCATTGTTATGTGCCGGAGTTTAGTAAATTCGCCTAGCTTTCTATTAATAGTACTAGTGTGGCCCGACCCAAAGTCCATTCTCATCAAAAAACTGTGATCTTGAGAAGTTGTTTATGTTCCATAATGCGTCAAATGCTGGTCTTATCGTCCGATGGTAATCAACAGTCTCTCCAAAATCTTCAATAACGCAGATAGGTAAGGACAGCCTATCTTCCATGATTGGAATTTCTTCATCCCCCCATGGATTATTGTGCGTTCTGTAGACCGCACCCCTTACTCCAACCAGAGACAATTGAAGTATAAGCGGGGCTGGCACGCCCAAATCTCTTAACCCATTTATGTAACGATCAAGCTCTGCAAAGAAATATCTTTCTATACCTTGTCCTGGAATAGTGCTTACCTCATCCCGTTCACGAACAATGGAGGCAATAGTGGCTTCTAGTGATCCATTTCTAAAAATCTGAGTGTATCCATGACATTGTTCACCACCTCGTTCAGTTCGATACCCTAGGAAATTGAAACCCATATTCATTCCTTGAGCAGCGTATGGTCTAAATGAATGGTTCCGTTGATGTACGTCTTCTAAATCAATACTTATGAGGCCTGAGTCAGCACCTGCAGGGACAATATGGAATATCAATTTGCCCTCTCCAATAAGAGGCTTATGTCCTTCTCCGGAGAGTATTTTCTCAATTCGTGAGTTGTGGAATATCTGGGCCGAATCAATGGCGTCTTTAGATTGGTTAAACATTGTTCGAAGTTCTTCAATACTAGGCTCGTGGACACCCGCCGAGTGACGAATATAAAATCTATTAATCCCTTGAGCTGTAACCCTATGTGGCAGGTTCCAACTTCTAGGAATCCGAATGATAACTGCCTTCAAGTTCTCTTCAATTTGAATCTGTCTGATTCTGACGCCGGGTATTGTAGGTTCAACTGCATTTCGCAAAATCTGTTCCATTCGTAGAATTTCAGCATCACAATCTATATCGAATCCATCTAGTGAATTTGCTGTACCTTCCTGTTCAGAAATTCCAAGAATTATATGGCCTCCTTGCGAATTTGCCATCGCAGTAACATCTTTCAGAAGTTCCCGTTTATCTGCATCAGTTCTCCCATAAGGCCCTGCCTTAAATTCTAGTCTTAGCCCTTCGGGTGCGCCCACATCAACTAGCGCAAGCAAGTCCTCGTTGTCTATTTCTTCGAAGTTTCCTTTTTCGATCGTCATTTAGAATTTCTTTGTTCCGGTTACGTTAGTGCACATAACGCCCTGAATAATGGGCTCGGCTTTGCCGAGTCCTTGATTGATTTGATTGTTATGTGCCGCAATCTCGATGTTACCGGGGGTTGTATTTGGCAATCTGCCACATGTTGCCCCACGAATCCTCGACTACAGCACGCCTGTCACCGTAGGGCGTATCTAAAGGTTCTTCGACTACTGTTACCCCTTCAGATATAGCTCGATCGAATACTTCTTCTACATTAGAAACATATACGTAGAGACAAGCGGAATAGCTGCTTCTAGATTCCAAGTCACTGACCATAAGGACTGAGTCACCGATTCTCAGTTCCGTAGGTCTGGATTCCTGATAGTCGCCGCTTGCATCGAAAACTTTCTTGATAAATGAAACAAGTTGTTTGGTGTCCTCGGCAAAAATTCTAGGAGTTACGCTATGCCAACCGTCTGGAGTATTTCTAATCATTGTCGAAGTTTATCTCGATGCTAAATAGGCACATAACGCCCTGAATAATGGGCTCGGCTTCGCCGAGTCCTTGATTGATTTGATTGTTATGAGCCGCCTGCTCATAGCTTCCACTTCTTATAGAATTCTTTACCTTTCTGCGTAATTTTGTATATCACGTTCATTTCAATTTCCACTACAGTCTTTCCATTGTCTTCAAGGGAAGTCCAGGAATTCACGTCATATTTCTTTATGAATCCGAGCTCAACTAGATGCAGTAAGGTAAAAGGGTTTCCTGCGATAAAACTCTTCCTGTAACAAAGTTTTAGTGCATTCAGACCTAGTGGAGTTAAAGTCTTTAAAATTAACCTTCGTTTTACTTCTACGATTTCTTTCTTAGTAATTCCCTTTTTTTGGTGGTATCGGGTGTGACAGTTATGGCAGAGAACTATCAGATTGTCATAAGAGTTATCGATCGTGCCGCTATGCTCCATATGATGGATAGTCAAAGCCTTCATATCTCGCGAGCCACAAAAACCACAGCCATTCTCGGCCTCTAAGTAGAGTCTGTCTTTTACTGCCTTTCGGATGGCAACGCTCACGACTTAGTGCTCATAACGCCCTTAATAATGGGCTCAGCACGCAGTGCTGAGTCCTTGATTGATTTGCTGGTTATGTGTCGTTTCCCAAAAGCTGTTTCCACTGCCGCTCAATGTACTCATTAATATTGCCATTACCCGAATAGGCATATGCAAGAAACATCACACTGACCAAAACAATCATAACTAGCCCGAATATACTGATTTCCCCGGCTTCAGACATTCTTGGGTACTCGACAAAGATTCCAAACAGGAGTGCTCCAATACCGAAGATCAGACTTAATGCTCTGAGTAAGAAAATTTTCATACTAGCCTCCTAAGCACACAAGACATATAACGCCCTGGATAATGGGCTCGGCTTCGCCGAGTCCTTGATTGATTTGATTGTTATGTGTCACCACTCCAACCCATACCCTAATTTGGTTTCAAGGTTTTTCCCAAACTTTCTCCTTACCAGGGTTATCTGTAAATTCGAAAGTTGGGCTGCCATTGGTATTTTGCCCCACTCTCACATAGATAGTACTGCTTCCAGATTTGGCATAGTTTAGAGTGTTAATGAGGCTATTTAGTTTAGGGAAACTTCTACCTGTAATGGAGAGGTCTGTAGTATCTATAGTTTTCTGATCATCTTCCCTCTTATCTGTAAGCAAATTTATTTTCCAATCATCTGGCCCACTGGGTTGCTCGTAGTAATAAATGGAAATTTGTGTAACTTTTTCAAACGTAGGTGTTACTTGATCTTTCTCAATCTCGGGGGGATTTGCCATGCTCCACTCTCCTTAAACGGTCCTGGTAATGATGTAACACGTCCAAATTATTTATGAGTATTCTTATTGTCTTGTAAATCTTTCAGTCGCACGGATGTCTAACTGCACACATAACGCCCTGAATAATGGGCTCGGCGTTAGCCGAGTCCTTAATTAATTTATTGGTTATGTTGCGGTTGCCCAAATTTGAACTATCAAATAGATAAAAACAGCGACTACAACAACAAATATGTTTAGTAACGTACCTAACATGAATCTAGATAATAGCCAGCTGCTGAATCTATACCTTGTTTCAAACGTTTGCGAATTTAGATCGTCTGTATCCAATTCTGGTAGTTTGACGATATGCGACCATGCATTCCATTTGGCAGCTACTTTAAATACCAGCCATGCTCCTATGAAAGTTGGATAACCAAATATTATTGAGAAGTAGAAGAGTATTCGTTCGAAATAACCAATGGCGTTCCCCTGCATTCTTAGAGTAATCCAGTGATTTTGCCCTCCTGATTCTTTTAAGTGATCAGTCAAACCATCGAGAACTGCCTTCACAGGGCCGCCGAATGCAATGACCACAAGAAGGCCACAAACAAAAGGGAACGAGCTAAATGTGATTTGATCTATGTCCACGAAAAAGTCTCAAGCAACATAACGCCCTGGATAATGGGTGCGCCTTGGCGCATCCTTGATTGATTTGTTGGTTATGTGCCATCGTCATGCACTAGTTCCAAAGACGTGACCTTGGGATGTGTGACAATGAAAACGAACATCTCGTTAATATCCTTTAGAAGGAGCAAAAGAGTTTCTAGTTTTGCTGCAGTCTGCAATGCGCCTTCTTGAAATATGTAGTTCTCGTTCCGGTACTCAATTTCCAGAGTATCCCCAGACGGAGAGTAATGAACACCATTGTTGTGGATACAGTTTCTAATAGCGTTAAGTAATCGTAATGCACTCTCCGAATTATCGGGCTGGTTGTTTTCGAGTGCCTCAAATAGGGCGCTCTTAACTTTTCTAAACTCGCCAACAGCTTTATTTTTGGGACAAACAGCTCGCAGAAACGAACGCATACAACTCTCTACCACGCTTGCAAAGTTGAATATAAATGCATTCCTGATAAAAACCTCATAAGTATTTCTCACGCCTTCGACATCTTGCTGACTCATTGGGTTCAGCATCTTAGAAACCCAAGCGTCATCGGAGATACATTTCTCGCCATACAGCAGTGTCAGGCTATACGGTTGCATCAGATTGTTGATCTGTTCAAACACCCTGATTCTAAGATCCTTTTCAACATTCCAAGAATACTGCTGCTGAATTGAATCTGACGTTTCTTTTACTTCTAATCTTACTTCTTCCGCCTTAACCAAACTTTGGGCGAAATATTCTTCAAAGGAATTCATAGATTGCACAGTTCAGAGCACATAACGCCCTGGATAATGGGTGCGCCTTGGCGCATCCTTAATTGATTTACTGGTTAGGTAGCGCCTTCTCTCTTTCTAACCACCCTTTTGTAAACGCGCCACCAAATACTAATGAACACAAGCCAAACAATAGGAACATTGAAACCGAACCACGCTTACCGTACTCGTTGCTCAAGAATTCACGATTTCCAATCATGACTCTTTCTGTCATATGTGAGTCATCAAGAATCCGAGACCGGCCCCATCTCTCATATTCAAGACCCAGATACGCTGTTGTAGTTAGGGAGCCACAACTATTTCTGAACCTGAAACTAAATGCATCTGGGTAGCCTACATTCACTATAAGCCAATAATACTCCGGGCCCTGAGCTTGTCGAACTTCGCAATCAAGAGATCTCACCAGTCCTTGGGAATGCTCCTGCTCTCCACTATATGTATTTATAAGACCCCATATCGAAAAAACGAATAGAGCTATCGGTACTAATAGCTGTGGTAGTAGAGATCTATAAACTCTCTCTCGCATTAACTGTGCTACCTAACGCCCTGAATAATGGGCTGCGCGTCAGCGCAGTCCTTGATTGATTTGTTGGTTATGTCTCGATAGCTCGTAACCATCAGAAACAATATAAAAATCTTGTTAATTATCGGGTGTTTCAATAGCAAGAAAGTCGCCAACTAGCACTTCACTCTTGGTGTACGATTCGCACTTCTGATCAAGCTCGTCAAACTCTTTACCATACGTAGCCCGAAAAGAATCTCTAGCACTTTTGGACGTCCAATAATCAATTGTCATGTATTGATCCTTACTATTCGAGCTCTGTAGTAATTCTGTCCTAATATAATTTGGATCTTTGCTAAATAGGCATGCCCACTCGCCATTTGGCTGATAGGCTTTTAGAAACTCCGGCTCCAAATTAGGATGAATCGTGTATTGCCAGATGTATGCAAAATTTCCTTTACTCATTCTGATTCAGACTTTTCAGTGAGGCTTGTAATTACAAGACCATTTCACTCTCAATATGCACGAAATTACATCTAGAGACATAACGCCCTGAATAATGGGCTCGGCGTTAGCCGAGTCCTTAATTAATTTATTGGTTATGTTGCGGTTGCCCAAATTTGAACTATCAAATAGATAAAAACAGCGACTACAACAACAAATATGTTTAGTAACGTACCTAACATGAATCTAGATAATAGCCAGCTGCTGAATCTATACCTTGTTTCAAACGTTTGCGAATTTAGATCGTCTGTATCCAATTCTGGTAGTTTGACGATATGCGACCATGCATTCCATTTGGCAGCTACTTTAAATACCAGCCATGCTCCTATGAAAGTTGGATAACCAAATATTATTGAGAAGTAGAAGAGTATTCGTTCGAAATAACCAATGGCGTTCCCCTGCATTCTTAGAGTAATCCAGTGATTTTGCCCTCCTGATTCTTTTAAGTGATCAGTCAAACCATCGAGAACTGCCTTCACAGGGCCGCCGAATGCAATGACCACAAGAAGGCCACAAACAAAAGGGAACGAGCTAAATGTGATTTGATCTATGTCCACGAAAAAGTCTCAAGCAACATAACGCCCTGGATAATGGGCTCGGCGTTAGCCGAGTCCTTGATTGATTTATTTGTTAGTAGGCTGACACATCGCCAGCCCATTTAGGGTCTCCAAGCAAAGTCACATAGAACTTAGACGTATTGCTATGGTCATTTCTTGACCTACGAATCACCCAAATCCACGTATGAGTCTGCGTACTTAATATATTCCAAGCTTCCCATTCAGAGGTGTCCACCATTGGATTATCTGATTTTGGCAAACTATTAAAATGTTCGTTACTCATACAACCAACGGTGCATCTTGTTGGTTGAGAACTACATCCTGTGATGTCGATAACTATATCTTTGTCACTGGGCCTGTGGTTTGTGACAGGCAATTCTTCCGGAATTATGATCTCTGCCATACGTTGCGGTGCTGAGATGTCTTTCAGCGGTGTACCAGTAACAGTTGCTCTGTCTAGAAGGTCGGCGGAGGAACCAACCTTGCTCATTAGTTTGTAATTCCCAGATGCGTGAAAGTTGATTTTGGAATTTCCAGTAAAAGTTTCTTGAAATATGTCATCTCCTGCAAGGTCTCCTCGTTCTTTATCCATTATGAGCTCTACCTTTTCGCTAGAACTCCAAGGAAAACCCATCATTACCGATTCATCATTTGCTACTGTTGCCCACATTAGTGCTCTTAATTCTTCGCCATCCTTTATGAATATTTTTGAAGATCTTGGTCGTGGCACTATCTTGGCCTACTAACATTTGTATAAATAGCATGCCCCCTTTATACGTGGGACTCACTTGTAGTTTATGCCGCAATTCTTTGAATTGGAACTCTTATTCGAGACTGGCGAGTCATCTACTGTGTACATACTTAAGGGGTCCCCATATCCCCAATAAATAGGGTCCTATTAGATGAAATAAGGGGTTTCCCTTTATACCCGATTACTGTCTTCTAACTCTCTGAAATAGTTACTTAAATTAGATATCACTAGTGATTAAGGAGGCAATGGTTACACTAAAATTACGCATAATTTGTTGTTAATGGGGAATCACAACTACTTTGTATTCTTGTTCCTGATAAGTAGTTGGAGATTGAAATGGCTAGCAAATTCTTGGAAGAGGTTCGGCAGGGAATCAGAGCTCGTGGGTACTCGATGTCTACTGAGAAAACCTACCTTTTATGGATGCGCAGATTTATTCAGTATTGTGAGAACGAGCATCCGGCTACTGTGGATGTGAAGAAAATTACTTCCTATCTTAGCTATATTGCTACCACCTGGAACGTGTCGGTAAATACACAGAAAACTGCTCTCAACGCGTTGGTTTATCTATTTGAAAAGCATTTGAAAAGAGAGGTAGGTGATCTTGGGTTTCGCCTTGCGAAGAAACAAAGACGTTTGCCTACGGTTCTTTCTGTTGATGAAGTCAGGCGTATACTTCAGCAGCTGGAGGGCCGTAACAAACTCATCGTCCAATTGCTCTATGGAAGCGGATTGCGAGTGAGCGAGTGTCTCCGGCTCCGGGTTCAGGATGTAGATTTGAACCAGTTCTCGCTATCCATTTTCGACGGGAAAGGCAACAAGGATCGCAAAACTATACTTAGTCCTAAGTTAACTGCTTCGCTAAGTAAGCAAATCGAGCTTGCTATCGAGGTACAGAGAAAAGACAACTCTCGTGGGGTCGGCTGCAGCATGACACCTGCATTAAGCCGCAAATATCCATCGGCATTCAAAAGCCCTCAATGGGCTTATCTCTTTCCTTCATCTTCGTTATGCAACCACCCGTTAACAGGGGAGATATGCCGTCACCATCTTCATCACACAGTAGTAAGGAGGTTCCTTAAAGTGGCTAACTCATCTGCAGGCATGAACTATAAAAGAGTGACAACGCATACATTTCGCCATTCCTTCGCAACTCATATGCTCGCGGCCGGTTCAGACTTGAGAACTATTCAGGAATTGCTGGGACACAATGATGTGTCCACAACTCAGATTTATACTCACGTGTTGGGCAGGCACTACGCGGGCACAAATAGCCCGCTCGATGCGTTATAAGTGCCTGAAGTGACTAGAAGCGATAGCGTAAGCCCAGAAAACCTGCTCTCGGTGGTGCAGCACCCAGAAAGACAGGCACTTCAAGATCCTCGATGATAGGTACTTCCACCTCATTGGGTTCTTCACCCAGCAAACCGAAGGTTTCGAATTCTCTATCGAAGAGATTGTTAACCACGGCGAAGGCTTCCAAGTTGTCATTAAAGCGATAGCGGGCTCTGAAGTTGACCAGGGTGTAGCCATCCACCGTGTCCAGCTGGTTGGATTCGTCGCCTCGCAGGTGTTGATCACTATTGGCGATGACATCGAGGCCGAGGCTGAATTTGTCATCAACCTGATAGTTGGTCACCAGCTTGAATTGATTCTCTGGAATACCTGGAATGGAGTCGCCGCTGTTCACCAGGATTTCGCCTTCGTCATCGGCAAAGTCATGGTTGGGGCTGAGTACATTAAAGTCGTCTTCGAAGGTAGCTTTCACATGGCTATAGGCCAGAAACCAGTTGAAGCTTTCTATATCACCTGAAAGGCTGGCTTCGAAGCCGGCTCGCTGGGTTTCATCCACGTTGGCAAACAGACCAGTGGAACGACCAGTGGTCTGAAACAGGATGTCGTCTTCGTTACGAGTGTGAAAGACGCCCGCGCTATAGCTGATATCTCCGAGAAAGCCGCGGGCACCAAATTCAAAACTCCTCGCCACTACGTCCTCTAGTGGTGGATCTGCTAAAAAAGCATTGGGCAGTCGACATTCAAATTCCACATCGTCTGGATCTTCACCATCCGCGATAGCAAATTCCACTGCCAGCTCGAACACCCCTTCGTTACAGGCTAATTCGATTGGAGTGGGTGCTCTCGATGACTCGCTGTAGGATGCATACAGGTTGTGATCATCATTGGCTTGCCAGGTAACACCGATGGCAGGATTCACTCGTGAGAATTCATGGTTGCCATTCAGCTCGGGTCGTTCGCCGGACAGGTCCCGCAGATCAACGGAGGTGTCGTTACCTCTGGCGGATAATGTCAGGGCAACTGCATCGGTAATATCCAGGGTCGCCGTAATATAAGCAGAGAAAGATTCTGTTTCTGTATTAATAGAAGTAGCTGCTTCGTTGACGAAGGTGCCAGTTCCCAGACCAGTTGTAATGCGGGTAATTGGATCGATGTTGGCCAGCTCCAAAATGGAATTGAAATCCGACTCTCCCTGGAAGTAGGCACCACCTAGTACGACTTGACCATCGTAACCAAAATAGTTGCCGGTAAACGTCCATTGGAAATCAGCACCGGCACTTCGTTGCACACGGTTACTGATATTGTTGATGGCTTCATCAGACAGAATTCCTGTGCCGGAGAGGTCATCGTCTTCGAAACCTTCAATATTGAATTCTTCTTCCTCACCAAGGTCCATGGCGAAATCATTCAGAAAATCTTCCAGGGCATCGGCGTCAGCGAACTGACCTTCGCAAAGATCGTCATCGTCCAGACCTAACTCTTCCAGATCATCTTCTTCAACGCCTTCGATGAGTCCTGCTCCACCTGCAAATTCACAAACTGCGAACTCAGTGCCGTCACCGTTGAAGGAATCGGTATCATTCTCTCGCCAGAAAAAATTACCGCTGAAGCTAACGCCTGACGAAACTTCATGGGAGAAATCCAGACTCACCATGGTCATATCGTTCTCGGTAATGTCCGGCCCGGTGAAAATGGCTTCTCTTCTTATGTCTATAAGTTCAGTGGGCGAGGCACCGTTACCAATCAGGTCAGAGCGCCCGTATTGCAGATTAAGATTGACCGCTGAGTATTCAGAGCGCCAGCCAAGGCTGCCGTATACATTGAGTGCATCGGATTGGGACTGATCCCTCCATCCATCTTCATCAAAGTGCTCGATAGCCATGTAATAACCCAGTTGACCATCATTGCCACCGGTTTCCAGACTTGTCATCTGACGACCAAATGATCCGGCGCTGACTTCAACATTTGTCCCCTCGTAGTTGAAGCCATTCTTCATATCGATAACCAGAGAACCCCCCAGGCTATTCAGTCCATACAGTGGATTCGCTCCGCCCCCCAGTCTTATTTCATTAATGGCAGATTGTGGTAGCAGGTCCCAGTTCACGGCATCACCCAGAGGTTCATTGATGCGCACACCGTTCTGATACACCGCCATGCCCTGAGCAAGACCAAGGAGAGGGGAGGCCGTGAAACCTCGGTACTGCAAATCCGCTTGCAGGGGATTGTTCTGGGCATCGTTCCAGGACACGCTGGCAAAGCTCTGTTTAAGGAAATCAGCCAGAGACAGGCCCTGCAGATTTTCCAGATCAGCCGCCGAACCGGTCTGAATGGGGTAGGGAATCTTGTCTTTATCGAGACTTGAGCCGGCGGGTACCACACCCACTACGATGATCTCTTCTGTGTCCTGGGCCAGCAATGACTGGGAGATGACACAGGAGGTAATCAGGTATAGCGCTTGTTTCCGGAAAGACAGCTTCATAATTCTTCTCTCGACCTTGTTTCCCTGGTTACTTTGTTCTTGCTTCTACTTATAGCAGTTATTTCGCGGGGGGCGGCCAGTATAGCAAAACCGTCATATTTAGGACGTCCGCAGGCGGAAATGGTTGCAGGCTTTAATCCGGTCTCCCTTTGACCTAAAACCCCAGCCTGTGTAGATTAGCCCCTCCTCAAAACTGGCCTGTCGGCAACTTCGGGAGAAAACTATGGCAACTGTTCTGATCACCGGAACCAATCGTGGTATTGGCCTGGAGTTTGTGAAGCAATATCTGGGTCGAGGGGAGACTGTCCTGGCCACATGCAGGGATATCGCTACGGCAGATGGATTACAGTCACTGGCTGAGGGGAGTGACAAGCTCACTCTGTTACAGCTGGATGTGAACAGCGACGAATCCCGTGCGGCGTTTGCATCAGAGATCGCTAACACCGCTGTGGACATATTCATCAATAACGCGGGTATCTATGGGCCACGTGACGCTTCCTTTGGCAATGTTTCCGCCGACAGCTGGGAAGAGGTGATGTACGTTAATGCCATTGCACCCATGTTGTTGACCCAGGAGATAATCGGCAGTCTGCGTCAGGGCGCTGACAAGAAGCTTGTTTATATTACTTCCAAGATGGGATCTATCGATGACAACTCCGGCGGTGGCAGCTATATCTATAGAAGCTCCAAGACTGCGTTGAACTCGGTGGTACGCAGTTTGTCTGTGGATCTGAATTCAGAAGGATTCAGTGTAGGGGTAGTGCATCCTGGCTGGGTGCGAACAGACATGGGTGGCCCCAATGGTCTGATTGATACTGAAACCAGCGTGAATGGCATGGTGGGTGTCATCGACAATTTGAACATGGGCAACACCGGCCAGTTCTTCAACTATGATGGAAATCCTATTGCCTGGTAAGTCATTTCCATTTTAATGCGCAACTACTGACAGCCAGATGCTTAAGTACTTCCATTACATTTCTAGATCGCTTCCGCAGAGCCTGATGCTGATCCTGGCATTAGTGTTTTCTTCAAATGCCAGTTCCCATGGTGGTGTCGCCTTTGAAGATGATTTATGTGTGATAAACATCGATTTTATGCAGGCACACTTCACTGTTTTCCAACCGGACACCCGTGAGACCGAGGAGTATTGTGAAGACATACCCGATGTCACCCGATCAGTGTTTGTTATGGAATATCTGCATGATCTGTTGACGGATATGAATATCGATTTTCGTATCGTTCGTGATGTAAACGAAGTAGGGCGTTTTGCTGATTGGGCAGATATCGAGGCGATTGAGGATCTGGATGCAGTAACAGTGTTCTACGAAGAGCCTCGTATTGAAGACAGTGGCTTCTATAGCGCCAGTTATGAGTTCCTCGAAAAGGGTACGTACATCGGTGTAGTCACAGCCGAGTTGCCAGAGGAAGACCGTTATTATAATGCGGTGTTCTACTTTCGGGTCGGCGGGAGAGATTGGGGCACTATTCCGTTATTTATTGCCCTGGCATTACTACTGCAGTTAGGTTACTGGGTCAGTACCGGTGGCTATGAACGTTGGCAGGAACGGCAGACTCGCATCAGCTAGGTTTTTAACCGGCACTTAATGACACTTTGGTCATAAATTTAAAAAAGTGTATCAAGTCACAAAAAAGTGCCACGCCGAATATTTAGTGTAGAGAATTCAGGCCGATAAAATTATCGGGAGTAGCATTCGTTGGTATCCGCACCCACTAGCGTGTAAACTCTCACCGAGCATGCAGTCGAACCAGGTGATTGAGCGTGAACGCCAAGATTCTGCGATTGAACAAAGCCGGAATTCCTGTTAGTTGGCTAACTCGGGAAGAGACTGCCACCCTCCTCGTAAAAGACCTCGTTATCTGGAGTATGGGCGACACTGTGATGGAAATTCGCGGTGGCTATAATCGAGATGGCGTCCAGTCAGTGCTCAAACTTCCCAGTATCGTCGCCTGTGATGGCAAGGTACATAAGGACAACTTTGACCCGCCGCTGGAAAACAAGTTTCTGTTTCGTCGAGACAAGAATCTGTGCCTTTACTGCGGCCATGAATTTGGTGTCAGTGAGTTGTCACGGGACCATGTGATCCCCATATCAAAAGGTGGCGCAGATACCTGGACCAACGTGGTGACTTCCTGTCGCCGCTGCAATAACCGCAAAGCCGACCGCGTACCGGAAGATGCCAATATGGAACTGTTGGCGGTGCCCTTTGTGCCGAATCAGTATGAATTCCTCTACCTGTCCAACCACGCCGTGCTGGCTGACCAGATGGAATTTCTCAGCGCTCGATTCTCACGACACATCAAACTGTCCTGACCACCAAATCTTCTTAAGGACGTTGTTTCGCGGACGGCTTTTCGTGATAGCATGCGCCCTCGTGACAGATTCCTCGTCACGTCGCAATCTCAACACGGTCTGACAATCAAATGAACCAGCCTCAACAAAATCCCGTTTTGGGATTTTTCCTCTCCCTCATTGCCGCAGGTCTGTGGGGCGTGTTGCCTATTGCCCTGAAAGAGCTGTTGACGGGAATGGAAGCGGGCACGGTGGTGTGGTATCGCTTTTTGGTGGCAGGCGTCGTTTTGTTTGGCTGGCTGGCTCTACGCGGTAATCTGCCGCCTCTGATGAGTGTTTCCAATAAGTTGCGGTGGTTATTACTGATTGCAGCGCTTGGTCTCTGTGGCAACTACTACTACTTTTCCCTCAGTCTGAACTATGTCAATGCAGAAACCAGTGAGGCGGTCATTCAGCTCACCACACTGTTCCTGATTCTGGGTGGTGTCATTGTATACAAGGAACCTTTTGTCGGAGTTCAGAAATTGGGAACAGGGCTTATCGTTTTAGGCCTGTTGCTGTTTTTCAACGATCGACTTTCAGAGTTCACTTCACTTGATAACGCAGAAACCATCGGTGTGCTAATTGTAGTAGTCGCAGCTATTACGTGGACGATCTACGCACTTCTGCAGAAACAATTGCTGAAGGATTTTTCTTCAGTACAAATATTGTTTGTTATTTATGTGGTGTCTGTGATCGTGTTGTTGCCCATCGTGTCGCTCGAACAGATCTTTCAACTTACCAGTTTCCAATACGCTCTGCTGGCGTTCTGTTGTCTCAATACCATCGTGGCCTATGGCAGCTTTGCCGAAGCGCTAGCCCTGTGGGACGCGTCCAAGGTAAGTGCCATGTTGGCTCTGGCTCCACTGTTCACGATTGGCACACTGAAACTGATCGTCTTCCTCAATCCCGACTACGCATTCTCTGACCGACTCTCCTGGTTATCTATTCTGGGAGCTTTGCTGCTTATCGCCGGGTCAGCTCTGACCGCGCTGGTGCCGGTTCTGACCAACCTTCGCTCCCGCCAGGACGAATCATCCCGGGTTACGGCGAACTGAGCGCCGTTGACAGTGCCGATAGATTCGGCAACACTCAAAAAGTCAGTTCCGGGAACCGCTCCAGTAGCGAAAAAACCCTGTAAATATTAATAACAAAGGAAAAAAGGTCCCTCCCATGAATCGCTTGTTCCTTTTATTATCACTCTTCCTGATCTCGTCATTGGCGGTTGCCGATGTAACCCGTATCACTGTGGCCAATGAAGATACCGTGGCCGATGGAGGCAATTTCTCCTATCGCCGTTATGAGGGTGTAGTACATCTGACCCTGGATCCACAGTCCTCGGCGAATGCCACAATTACCGATATTGAATTTGCGCCGTTGAATGCTGATGGTCTGGTGGAATATTCAGCCGACTTCAAACTCCTCGTTCCCTCTGAAAATATTTCCAATGGTGTTCTGGCCTATGGAGTCAATAACAGAGGCGGGTTAAGTACTCCACCTGAAAGCGGACAACTGCCAATCGCCGAGCAGGGATTTACTTATCTTGTTACGGGCTGGATAAATGAGCTGGCTCCCGCCGATGGTCGCATTCGTCTGCATGCTCCGGTAGTCAGGGACAATGGCTCAGCTATTACCGGTGATGTGCGCTATGAAGTAGGAGTGAGCAGGGCAACGAATAGAGTTGAGATTGCCGGTGCCCGGCATCTGGCCTACCCGCCAACTGAATCCGGGATGGAAAACGCTACGCTGACCCGTCGCCAATACCAGACCGATGCACGTATTCCTGTTGAGCGCTCCCAGTTCAAACTGGAAGTGGAAACGGTAGAGCAGAGCAATCAGCCAAGAGTCTGGCTGGAGCTGGCAAGTGGATTCGAGCCAGGCGTTCTGTATGAACTGGTCTATGAAGCACAGGATCCGGTACTCGCCGCTGCGGGTATGGCGGCAATCAGAGATATGGTTTCTTTGATTCGTTATGGCGGGGAGGGCGGTGACCCCCTTGAGCAATTAAATCTGCCGGAGATAGACCATGCTATCGCCTACGGTTTTTCCCAGAGTGGACGTTTGCTCAGACAATATGTCTATGATGGCTTTAATGCCGACAAAGAAGGGCGCATCGTCTTTGATGGTGTTGTTCCTTTCATAGCAGGTGGTGGCTACGGCATGTTCAACCTGCGCTTCGCCATGCCCACGCGCACTAACGGCCATCATTCCAACTACCTTTATCCAAATGATTTATTTCCATTTACCTATGGTGAAAGTACCGACCCCTATACAGGCAAGACCGATAGCTTGCTGGCCCGCGCCGAGGCCAGTGGTACGGTACCGAAGGTAATGCATATTCAGACAACCAATGAGTACTGGTTGCGAGCAGGATCACTGCCTCATACAAATCCTCAGGGAACAGAAGATGCAGCGATACCGGAGGAGGTGCGTTTCTATACTATAGGAGGTTCCCAGCATGGCTCCGGTGATGGTCGTTTCCCGGGGGATGCCACATCAGGTCAGCTGCCCCGCAATCCCAATATGTGGAATCCAATCGGCATGTCGCTCGTGGTGGCAATGTCTGATTGGGTAACTGAAGGCAAAGAGCCACCAGAGTCCGTCTATCCGAAGATCGCAGATGGCACGCTGGTGTCTTCACACAATAATGATCGAATTAATCGCGACGCCTGGAATCCGATCCGTGGTTACAATCATCCGTCCTCCATGTATCAGCCAGCCCACGCCAACTATGGCAATCGCTGGGACAGTGATCGCATCGTTGACGTTCATCCGGACTATTCCGATCACTTCTACAATGCACTCGTGCCAGCCGTGGATAACAATAATAACGATCTGGCGTCCTCAACGATTCTGCCACCACTAACAAAAGTACCACTCGCCACCTTTGTCTCCTGGAATATGCGCAACCCATCAACCGGAGCTGAACGGGCGTTGGCAAGGTTGGCTGGCGGATATATTCCCCTGGCAAAAAATACTTTTGACGCTCTCGCCAATCGGGACCAGCGTGATTCAATCGAAGGCTTGTACCGCAGTGCGGATGATTATTTGCAGAAGTACGAGGCAGCGACTGATGAGTTGATTGAGGATGGTTTCCTGTTGCCAGGTTTCAAACAGCTGTATATGGATATTGCTCAGGAAAACCTGAACTTATTCGAGTAACGATATTGCCTTACTGTACGGCAGCGCTGTAAAGATACAGCGCTGCCGTGTCGTCTTCGGGCACGAAATAAAACAATCCGCGCCCCTGGGGTGTCATCTCAAAATAGAATGGGTTTCGAGTTAAAAATTCTCTGGTCTCTGTATTGCCTGTGACGCGAATTTTGTGCAGCACTTGCAAACCATCAAGATTCAAAAGTTCGAGGCCTCCGATAGTAAGCCGATGGGTATTGTCGATTTCCATGCTGCCAATGCCACTGCAGAGCATTCGATCTGGTGCCAGGATTTGGCAATCCTGGTAATCGATATCTGATCCGACTTTGTCCACATGCATCACATTCGCATTGTCATAGTCAGATGTAGAAGAAAACCATTCATAGAGCCTTTGAGACCCCCAGCTTGCTCCATACAGGTTTCCACTTTGTGTATCGCGGGCTATCGCTCCCAGATGATCATCGAAGCGAAAAACCTCTGTGGCGACTAGTGAGTCTGGATCTACTCTGTAAACGATTGAATGACTGTCTGGTCGGTATTCGGCGACTGAGACCCATATTGATTCGCCATCGAAATCGATACCCCCCGGATGGTAGATAGTACTTTCACCGAGTGTGGTCTGAGCGATGAGTTCTCCTTCGATGTTGAACTTGAACAGATGTCCTATACCTGATCCTGGTGTTCGATCGTAGCGACTGTTATCGGTTAATGCTTGCGGTCTTTCAATAGTCTCCACTGATGACATGTAGAAATAGTCACCTACCCGTGTCATGCCCTGGGGATGATAGACGGGGAACTGCAAGGGTATCCGGTCGAGCTGAGTCCAGTTCTGATCGCTGGAAAGAGCAGTGATAAGAGCCAGTTCTTCGTCGTTGGTCCGTGCGACAAGCGCGGAGACTGCGAAGAAGAACAGACCCGCAACGATAGGGGAGAATATGGGAGAGCTGCGCACCATGGCGCCATCTTACACCATAAACTCCTCTATCATTGTGGCAGTGAAAAGTCTATTTGCGCAGATCGATGCCGTGTTCCAGATAGGCTTTCAGGCACAGAATCATATCCTGCCAGCCGCCACAGTTATCGTGTGAACCCTTGTAGCCTTCTTCATCGTGGCGCCATCCGGATTCGCTGACGCTTACCATGGTGCTGTTCTCATCCAGCGCCTCGAACTCCATGGACACGACGACTTCATAAGAATCGTCGTTGGTTTTCTGCCAGTTCTCGGAATCCAGACCCAGTTCGATCAATTGGTTCTGGACCACTTTCTTCACCATTACCTCATTGCTGCCATATTCGTCCCAGGTCCACTCTACCTTCTGACCTGCACTAAGGTCGGAACTGGTGGCATTTACGAAGTACTTGATGATGGTTCCACTGTCTACAACGGCATTGAACACCTCCGCGACAGGCTTGTTGATTTTGGTCCTCACTGTGTAATTGCGCTCAGACATGTCTTGCTTCCCTCCATTTTTGGTTTGTTTCACCTCTTGAGAAATATGTTATAAAAATATAACATAATAAAGCAAGTGTCAGGTGAAATTAATTTATGGTCAATCGCCCGTTCGAAAATCCGGAAGATCTGCAGGATGAGAGAGTCATCAAAGCCATTGCCAGTGCAGATCGCCGGCAGATACTCGATTTACTGAGGGAAGAACCCCGGACAACTGGTAGCCTTGTTGAAGAGCTACCCTGGCTTAATCGGTGTACGGTAATGCAGCACCTCGGCGTGTTGGAAAAAGCCGAGCTGGTAATTAGTAAGAAAGAGGGACGACAACGCTGGAACTATCTGGATGTTAGCCCGATCCAACGCTTTCACGAGCGCTGGATCAAGGCCTATGCCCAGCCTTCGGCTGGAATGCTGAGTCGACTGAAGAAGGATCTGGAAGCCAGTTAAAGCTAGTCGTCTCCAGGGGCTTCCAATTCAACCGGTGCCAGACTTGGGAGGGTACAGGCGTGGGGTGTAGTGTCGAACGATACGTCTGCCACATTGCCCGTCCCGTTGAGATTCATGAATGACTGTGTGGGATTGTCCCCCAGACAAAGCAGGTTCTCGATACTTCCGCCTTCTTTGATCAAACCTCCCCACACAATATTGGGCGAGTTTTCGCCTGTCTCTTCATGCCATTTGGCCAGCATCGGATAGGCGGGAACGGAACCACCGCTCAGATATTCGTTATCGTGAATGTAAATCTGTTCGGGATAGGGATCATATTCGGGATCGCTTATAGTACGTCCACCTAATACAAAGCTGTACACCATGATGTTGACGTTGTTGTTGTCCGAGAATTCATTCCCGAAGACTTCAATGTTGTCGTTGGCAAGCACCAGCAAGCCAGTGCCCGGAGGCACGTTGCCGACGATTGCACCTTCCGGTGCAAAGTTTTCAGTATTGTTTTGAGTGATGATGTTATCGAATACACGTGTAGCCTGGCCTCCCTGTACTTCCAGGTTCGGTAGATCGAAGACCAGAATACCTCCGGTATTATTGACAGCAGTATTGTCATAGACATCGGCATAGGTAGAGTTCTCAATCTCGATACCCGCTACATTGAACTCAGCGTGGGAATCCCGGACCACGATCTGTGTTGATTGACCCACATAGATTCCAGCGTCGGCGGCTCCGATGGCGACAGATTCTACGATTTCTATGTTTCGCGACTGCACCGGATAAATTCCATAGGCGCCATTTTCGGAATCCGGGCCGTTGGTCCATTCTGTGCGAACGCGCCGGATAGAGACGTTGTTGCTTTCGTTTATCTTAAGTGCGTCACCAACTGTGTCTTCAATTGCCAGATCTTCTATCGTGAAATCGTCAGCGGTTACGAGCAAGCCTTCGGCTCCCTGTACCTGGTCTGCGAATGACAGAATAGACTCATTCATACCAACGCCTCGAATAGTGACACCTGGCACAGTTAGAGAAAGACTACGCGTAATTGAATGTTTGCCAGCCGGAATTTCAATCACATCTCCAGGTTGAGCCTGAATCAGCTGCGTCTGTAGTTGTTCTTCAAAACTGATTTCAGGATCAGGGGCTGGAGTAGGTGCGGGAGCTGGTGATTGAGATTCTCCACAACCGACAAGCAGAGCGGCACTGAATGCCACCAGGCCAGCTGACTTGACGATCAAAGTTATTTTTTTAGTAGTCGCCATTGTTGAATGCTCCTTGGATAGGCTATCTATAGTGACACGAATCGGCCCTGCTCTACATCTTTCTTCACCTTATCAGAATCAAACACCTGGCCATTCATGGTGATGTAGACCCCGGGTGACTGGAGTTGAACAGCGGTTATGGCGGCCCCTATATTGAACATCGCATCTGAAGTCTTAAATCGTGCAGGTTCCAGGGCACCTGTAAGAACAATGGTTTTCCCGGATTCGAGGGCCAAGTCACCAAGCTGCTCCGCAGTCTGGACCATTGTATCGGTGCCATGGGTAATGATGATCCGTTGATCCCGAACTGTCGCTACCGCTTCCTTTACCATCTGTCGGTCTTCATCCGTCATGTCCAGGCTGTCTTTCTGCATCAGGGGTGTCACTTCGAATTGGGGATTCAGTTTAAGGCCCCCGAGAATTTCTCCAATGTTGGGAGGCCCCACTTCATAGCTGCTTTTGGCGTCGAAATAGATCTTGTCTATGGTTCCGCCAACGGTGAAAACGCGGATGGTCTGGGTAGTCTCGTTCAATTTGTTTTTCTCTAATTCAGGCTTAGTCCATCATGAATCTCATTTGTTGCGATATCTGTATTCATCCAGATATTGCCGAATTTTTTGTAGCTCTTTAGTTTGCCTGGCAATCGAAGCGGCAGAGAATTGAGAAGCAAACTCTGCAAACATTGGCGCGGCGGCGCCTATCGCTTTGTCGCGCATGCGTCTACCGCTGGCGGTAATAGTAACCCGTTTCTGGCGACCACTGCTGCCATCTGGCTCTACTTTTACCAGGCCTTTGCTTTCCAGTTTCTTCAGGGTATTAGTCATTGCCCCGCCTGTCACCTGAAATGCCGTCGCCAGTCTGCCTGGCGTCGCTTCGTTATCCACCCGCATAAACCAGTTCAATACGCCGAATTGCGAGCTGGTTAGTCCATCGGGCAGATTCCGTTCAAAAAGGTTTCCCGATAGCTGGGAAATGATGCCGATTTCGTTGAAGAAGATGAATAGGGCAGCTGCCGGATCTTTATTATTGTCCATATTGGTATTGGTCCCTGTTAATTCCTTGATGTGAAATTGTAATATTTAACTGTTTAAAGTTAAATAGTTTAATGTTAAAGTATTTCAAATTTTACTGTTCAAGAGGGGTGAGTGGTCATGAAATACATACGCTGGGGGGTTACCTTCCTTACTATCCTGGTGCTTGGTCTGTTAGGGATGGAGCGACTTGCCGCAGAGCGGGTGGAAGTGGTTGAGCTTCATACGCTGGATGAGGGTGGTGAGGAGATTACCACACGTCTCTGGGTGGTAGATGATGAGGGTTATCAGTATCTGCGTGTCGGAGAGAATGGCTCAGGTTGGTTCAGCCGTATCGAAGCCAGCGAGTCTATCGATTTGACTCGTAATGGCGAAAGGGCAAGCTACGTGGTGGAACTACGCCCGGATAAGCGTGATCGTATTAATGATCTGATGCAGGAGAAGTACACCTGGGGAGATTCGTTTATCGCAGTCGTGGCAGGTAGTCGTGAGAACTCAATTCCAATTGAGCTGCACCAGCTGTAGCCTGTGCGAAGTACTCAACAGCGCATCAGCTCAATACCAACCGAACTGTAACCCAGTCTAAATTCCAATTCGGCTCAGTGTATTAATAAGCTCCCTGATGGTTTTCTCAGCAACGGGGTGAGTGGCTGCAAAGCGAGCTTCCAGGGCAACAGCATCGTCCAGCATTGACTGACTATCGTTGTCGGAGTCTTCAAGTTCGTGGATGCCGTCGTTGAGCTTATTCGCTAATGCGAGGGTGTCTACATCCACACCCTCGGTACGTTGCAATTCAGCGATCAGCTCCGCCATCAGTTCCTTAAGATGTTGTTCGCTCACAGTAACTCCTAAATCTCTACTCGGGTAAAATTAAAATACTCTGTCGTAATAGAACCGTCATCCTGTTGAAGTCGCAGAGAGACAGTGAGTTCATCTTCAACTACTTCATAGCTGAGCCCACCAAATATGGCCTTGTTCTCGTCGACCGACTGCAGTCTGAATGTCACGTAGTCAGTTTTTTCTTCCCAGCCAGAGAAATCAGGATTGAAGTGCTTTAATCGGAGCATCCAGCCGTCTTCCTGCTCGCTGATTTCCATGTACTCTGAAAATACCAGTGCACCATCGTTGCTCTGGGTAAATATGCCAAACACCCTGCCATTGGAAGGCGGCATCCAGATCTCTTCTGATTCACCACCGAAGCCCGTGCCCCGCCACATACCTGCAAGGAAGGCAAAGTCGTCTTCAGTAGTTTCATCCGCTGCAGAATTGGATATCAGGACAACAAAAGCAGCAATGGAAATAGCATTCTTCGATAAGAATCTCATGGTCCCGTCCTTTTTCGCTTGCAATAGAAGCCCATTTTGTCGAATTTTCGCCGCCAGGCCAAACTAGTTTGCTGAGACAGTACGATCTTTTGCCCAGGCCTGCAGTTGAGAGATATTCTCCGCCATCACGACCGAAAGCGGTCGAGTGTTTGCAATGGCTTCCACCAGCATCTCCTGGGACAGCGATTGGTCTAAAGCGTGAGCATGGTAAAGGCCAGATACGACAACCTGCTCAATTTCCGCTCCGGAGAAACCATCGCACGCCTGCGCCAGTGCGTTCAGATCAAGTCCATCTGATTCAACATCCCGTTTCTCGAGATGGATCTGGAATATTTCCTTACGGGTATCCAGCTCCGGTAGATCGACAAAGAAGATTTCATCGAGACGACCCTTACGGATTAACTCAGGCGGCAGTGCTTCGATATTATTTGCCGTCGCAACCACGAAAACCGGTTTCGTGTTCTCCGCCATCCAGGTGAGCATGGTGGCGAGCAGGCGCTGGGATGTGCCACTGTCGTAATCGCCAGTCGATATGCCTTTTTCTATCTCATCGATCCACAACACACAGGGAGACATGACTTCAGCCATCTCAAGAGCACGTCGTATATTCTTTTCCGTCTCGCCAAAAAATTTATTGTAGAGCGTACCAAAATCCAGACGTAACAGAGGAACGTGCCAGACCCCGGCCACTGCCTTTGCAGCAAGACTCTTGCCGCTACCCTGAATGCCAACCAGCAGGATTCCTTTCGGTCTGTCCAGTTTGGAGTCTTGCTTCATGCTGGTAAACGCTGTTCTGCGAATCTCCAGCCATTTCTTTAGTGAGTTCAGACCACCGACTTGCTTAAAGCTGGCAGTTTCATATTCGAAACTGAGAACTCCTTCATTCCCTAACAATTCATATTTGGCTTTCTGAACCCGTTCGATATCACAGGTGGAAATTGCGTCGTCATCATAGATTACGTTGCGAATGAGTCGTTGAGCATCTGACACTGTTAGTCCAGTCAGATTGTTCACCAACAAATCAATGGATTTACGGTCGGCATCCAGCTTTTCATCCTTGTTCCTAAGTTTCCACACCTTAAGTTCACTGATCACCAGTTTACGAATGGTGGCACGATCGGGGAGTGTCATCTCAAAACGTGCATTAAAACGGGATATTTCCTGGGGAATTTTTAATTCGTGACTGATGAGAATCAGATGGTGACCGTTGTTACGATGATCCTGAACAATTTCTTTGATTAACCGAACACAGAAGGCATCGTCCAGATGGTTATGGAAATCCAGTAAGACGTAGATGCCAGGTGAACGGCTGCTACCGATTTGCTGCAGAGTCTTCTTGGGATCGAATTGATCATCCATGTTCTGGGTGACATGTTTGTCCGCCAGAGACATGACGGCATTGCCGGTGTTTGTGTCAACCAGTCCTTTGGTGATTGACCACTGCAAAACCGGTTTACCGAGCTCAACACTACAGCGGCGAATCAGGTCCACGGCCCGACGTTCTTCCTGAGTTTGAATCGAAATGAGGGGCTGCGATGTGCGCAGCAACAAAAGAAGGTCGTTTAACTCGTACAAAACAGAATTCCTGCAAAGATTTGGCTTAGCCGAATAAACCAGTTATAGCGCGAATGCGATGACTCTCACTGTCTGTTACATAAACTGCACCGCGATGAACACACACACCATGAGGTCGATCCAGTTTACAATTCATAGGATCACCATCCGGGCCATCGCCGCGCTCTCCGTTACCCAGTACCGTATCAATAATGCCAGTGCTCAGGGACATGCGGCGAATAACGTGGTTTTCTGTATCGACTATATACAGGCTATTGTCGGCTCTGGAATAAGCTATACCCTTGGGGCCATTGAATGTTGCCTCCAAAGCGGAGCCACCATCACCTGTATAACCCTGTTCACCCGTACCGGCTATTCGCTTGAGCTGGTTGCCGCGGATATTTAACTGATACACAGCATTCCCTTCTCGTAGTACCAGGTAGGCATTGCCGTCAGGGTCGGTGTCGATGGATCTGGGACCCAACAAAGGTGTTCCTTCCAGTGGTCCTTCATCGGGAGTGGCGATGCGCTCTCCTGTGCCAGAGAGAGTGGAGATGATGCCAGTTTCCCGACTGACGATGCGCAGGCGTTGATTGCCAATATCACAGATAAGTAAATTACCCTGAGAGTCGAATGCAATACTGTGGGGTCTGTTTAGCTGTGAAAGCACAGCAGAGCGTCCGTCTCCGGAGAAACCGCTTTCGCCATTGCCAGCGAGTGTTGTCACCAGTCCGGTTTGTCCCGCAATGCGTCTGACAGTGTGGTTATCCCGCTCGACGACATAGAGATTGCGATCATCCCAGCGAATTTCATGGGGGGCTGAAAATGGTGTTTCCAATGGGCGACGTGATTCAGGTTGATAGCCTTTCTCACCAGTACCAGCGATGGTGGAAAGTCGCAGGTTGCTTATATCGAGGCGGCGAATTCGGCCGGTATCTACTTCGCAGAAATACAATGCACCATCAGGACCTGGCACTATGCCATAGGGATTGTCCACTGGTGTCTCTAAAGCCATGGCGCCGTTGGCAGGTTCGGTTTCGTAACCTCGTTCGCCATTGCCGGCAACAGTCGCAACTTGCGTGGTCTGTCCCAGAGCGATGCCTGGGAAGCTGATGGCGGCTGCAGTTCCTGCACAATGGGTGACGAATCGCCGTCTGTTCATCGTTGCCATGATTGACTCCCTGTTATTCGGGTCCAAGGGTGTTGTTTTTTGGGGTCGATCTACATACTCTCACATTCCAGTTTACGGAATAAGACCAACAAGTTGTAAGTGAGGACCCGAAATGTGTGATCTTGATACCCAGAAAGACGTTGAGGAATACCTGAAAAATAATCCGGACATGAGCCGGCGCGATTTTACCAAGCTGGCCGCAGGGGTTGGTGCCGGCATGATGCTGCCCACCGTAGCCAATGCCCAGTCAATCTCGGAGCGAGATATTGATATCGAAACACCTGACGGAGTTGCGGACTGTCACTTCGCCTATCCTTCCAATGGCGCCCATGCGGCCGTGCTGGTGTGGCCGGATATTCTGGCATTGCGGCCCGCTTTCCGCGAAATGGGTCGTCGTCTGGCACGGGAAGGTTATGCCGTACTAACAGTGAACCCTTTCTATCGTGATGCACGTTCTCCGGTTGTTGGATTCGGCGCCAGCTTCGGTGACCCGGAAACCCGCAACCTGGTTTTACCCATGGCACGTAATCTGAATGCAGACACGCATTTCACTGATGCGCGTACTTTCCAGGCCTGGCTCGACGAGCAACCTGAAGTGGACACCAGCAAAGGTATCGGTACAACGGGCTATTGCATGGGCGGTCCAATGGTTATGCGTACTGTTGCGGCAGTACCCGATCGATTTGCAGCGGGCGGAACATTCCACGGCGGTGGACTTGCGACAGCGCAGGCCAATAGTCCTCATCTGTTAATTCCCGACACCAAAGCAGCGATGTTGCATTGTGTTGCTGCTAATGACGATGAGAATGATCCGGATGCCAAAGTGACTCTTCGGGATGCTTATGCGGCCGCAGGGATTTCAGCAGAAATCGAAGTATACGAAGGTGCTCTGCATGGATGGTGTGCAATCGATTCCCGCGTTTATCATCAGGCTCAGGCAGAGAGAGCCTGGAGCAGACTGCTGAATCTGTTTGCGAATAATCTCGCTTAAACAATTCATCAAAACAAAAAAGGGGTGCGCGGTTTAACCGGGCACCCCTTTTCTTTATGTGTGTTTCTGGTTCGGCGTCCGGGTTTTAATCTTCAGACTCGATGTTGAGTTTGCTGGTCCAGAAGATATCAGCGTTACCAAAGCTGTTGTCCTGGCGTGAAGAAAACCAGGCTATAGTGTCGCCGCCAGGGGGAAGAGCAGGGCACATATCTGCACCAGCAGTATTTACCTGGGGACCAAGATTTTGTGCAGGTGCCCAATCATTAGAACCTGTTGGCATGGCGCTGTAGATATCCATGCCGCCGAAACCACCCGGTCGACTGGAGGTAAAATAAACTTTGCCACTGGTGTCCTGAGTGAAATGAAATTCTTCCGCTGCCGTGTTTATGTTAGGCCCCTGGTTAACCGCATCGCCCCAGCCACCCCGGCCGTCGGGCTTTACGCAGTAGATATCCGAGCCGCCATAGCCACCTGCTCTTCGGGAAGCGAAGCACAGGGTCTCACCATCCTGCAGAATGGCGGGGCAGTGTTCGTCGCCTTCGGTGGTGCTTACAGGAAATCCTACAATCTCTGGCTCAGTCCATTCGCCGTTTACTTTTCGGGTGACAAACAAATCGTGGTTGTTTTGAGGTGTAGTAGTAGCGAGTCGATCTGAACGAAAATAAATCGTATTGCCGTCGGCTGTTATCCAGGGCTCGCGATCGTCACCCTTGCGTAGAGGATCGACATCGGTTCGGGGTGGCTGGTTAACAGGCATGCCCATATTAACCGGATCATCCCAGGTACCTGTCTCTTCATTGAAATAGGCGATGTATAAATCTTTGGGATCGCCATCCGCAATCGCCATGTCTTGCCGAGCGCTGCAGTAGACCATGGTGCCATCGTCGGCGAAGGAGAGCTCACCCTCTGCCCACATGGTGTTAATGGGTGCGCCGAAATTATGTACAGCTTTTTGTACCCAGCTTTGGCTTTGTGCCAACAGGCATGAAGAAGTGGTACCAATAATGGCTGATGTTACTAACGTGATAAAAGTCTTGGTTCTCATTGCCTTCTTCCTCCGGGAAAGGGTCATTCGTCAAGAAGGTGCCCTGAATGTTTTCTTATTCTAACCGTCAATTTATGTAGTCTTGATAAGATTGCTTAAAACTGCAGCAATTTCAATCCCCGCTAACCCCGCCAGCTGGCGTGAAAAGTCCACCAGTGATCTGGTCGTTGTGCATCCGGGTCCGGTCTTGGATTAAAAGGGCCGCCACCGTGGGTCTGCAGTTTTTCAATTCTCGCCGCCCAGGATTCGTCCATTCGGGATGGCTCCTGTATCCGGTTCAGCACCACTGGATAAGTAATCCCGTCGAGCTTCATCACAGCTCGTTCATTTGCTTCTACTTTCGATGCCCAGTACTTGCGATCACAGACCGAGCAGCTAAGGTACAGCTCTCCTTCAGGCGTGGCGAAGCAATTCAGATTTACTGAGTGAGGCCGAATGCCGTCGTAAATCTGCAACTGGCAGAGAGGGACATCATTGGCAAAACTCCAGTCGGTGACAGGACCTTCCGCCGCTTCCCCAAACAGAAAACCACCGGGAGTTCGTTCGCAGGGGCAAACTGATGAATAGATCATGAAGCCTACTGCGGAGATCGCCAACAGGCCGCCAAAGCCCACGCCTAAAAGCCATTTCAATTTCGTTTTAGTGTCGGCAGCTTGACCGTCATTCATGCGCTGTCTCCATTATTATTTTTGCTTTAGATAGCTTGTTATTTGCCCCGAGACTACCGCATTTAGGCGCTAAGCAAAATTAGTTTGCGAAGATTGGGTTGGATTGTGCGACCGTTACTTTCTATAGCCCTACCCTTCAGACCTCACCGGTCTCCAGCTCAAATAGCTGCCGTAAAATTCGGCGCCACTGCAGGTACTGCTCCTCCATGGTTCCAGAAAGACCATGAACATTTCGATTTAGCTCCAATATTTGTGGGGCCAGTTCCTGGTTGAATCCCGTAGCCAGCTCCAGAAATTCCTGTTCATATATCTTTGCCCAGCGGTATCGGTTGTAGCGCTGAATCAGGGTCAGGGTGGTATTTGTGCTGCTGAATAAACTCTGATCAGCATCATTTCTGGTAGTGAATTCCAATTCGTTGTCCTGGTCATAAGCGTAACGCCGCCATACCAGATAGGAAGCCTGCATTTCATCAAACAGTGCCTTGTAGTACTCATCCACCGTGTCAATGAACAGGTGATGCCGTCGTCGCATTTCCAAAACGCGATCCAGCATTGGATCATCTTCAGCCGGCAGTGTATTGACAGCGAGCAATCCATTTTCATCTGTGCGTAAGGTATGGGAGAAAGAATCAGGTGCCAGATCATTGGCATACACCAGTTGTGAGACACGTTGCACATTGATTAGCTGTTCGTCATTCATCGCTCGATGTGCAGCGAGTAAGTCATTGGCAATCTGATTGTAAATGTCCTGAAAAGGTTCCTGCAGATCTTCGCGTTCCAGCTGGCTTGCCGCACGTAAGCGATAGGAATCTGGATAATCGGGACCTGCGGCACTATCTCCATAGGTTTCCTGGAGCCAGATATGTCCCGTGCTGTCTCGCGCTTCAACTTCCAGTATCAGTCGCGTCCCATCAGAAAACAGAATGTTTCCGCTGACAATCAGGTCCACCGAAGGGTCTGATTGTGGCAGTACCCGCACGGCGCCCCATTGTTCCGATTCCAGAAGAGTGTCCCTGAGCAGATAAGGGAGGTAGTGCCTCTCATTGTCTCGAATTTCAGTAAATATCCAATCGCCGTAAGTTTCTGTTTCACTCTCATTGTAGGTGTTCGTGAATACACTGATGCCAATGTCGAGAAAAATGTTGTCGTTGTCTTCGGTGGACTGTACAAGGGAGACGCGCCCCACATCGGGAATCTCTGGGTAATAGACAACAGGCTCAGGAGGACCAGCGCTGAAACAGGATTGCAATAGCAATGCTGCCAGTAAAGTTAGTAGACGAAGTAAATGGCGCCAGTAATATTTCATTATTCGAGTGGGGTTACCTGGCTACATACCCGGCCGCGACTGACAGTCACGATGCAATTTAACTCATCAGCAGGTGCGTCGTAACGATTGAACGCTTGAATCAGGTTGAATGGCGTGCCGCCATTGCTGTTAATGCTGGTCACCATACGCAGGCTTTCGCGATTAGAGTCGACACTGAATCGATGTTGAATCACCACATTACCCGGCAAAGAGATTACGAAAATGAGTTGCTGGTTTTCCCAGCCACAGATCTCATCACCATGGGCACTCTGAAAAGTATTCTGTGCCCCATCTTCTATGCCGCAAATTAGTGGAGCCTCACCGTCACGTTCGATGCGTACCTGGTCCCGATCCTGAATGATGCGCATGGTGTTCTGGCGATTTACATACTCTGCCAATTGCGCCATCTGAATGAGGCTTGCACCGCGGGATGAACGGCGCCCCACATTTAGATTTCCAAGGGAAACAGAAGGTCCGGTTCCACTCCGGATGCCAGCCTGTTGCAACGCAGCCTGTTCCTGCCGCAGCGTCAGCTGCCGATTCAGCTCATCCTCCCATTGATCACTTCGGGCAAAGTCCTTCTCCCAGTTACCGCTGAAATTGAGCCGCAAAGGCCTGTCAAAATCCAGCACCGGCAGATCATTTTCATCCCGGTCCTGCTGCCCGTTGGCCACAGACCAGGTGCCGACCAGGCAGATTGTCAGGACGACGAGACGCAGCATATTTGGGGAAGATTGCAGGCGCATGGAATTCAGCATGGGTTGAAGATTATTTATACGGTGGAAGTTTGCCAATCCTGCGCTAATTCTGGAACTCTGAAAGCATCGGTTTGCGATTAGAGTAAACCAAAATGCCTTGAATTGCCTCGCCTGACGTGGACTAATGACGGATTGCCTCTTATTCTCAAATGGTCCTCGAATTAGACAACGAGTTTCAAGGAATATTAATAAAAACGGCGGGAACCAAACAGGTTCCCTACATGGTTCTCTCACCGAGGAGGTCAGCTATGAACCGATTCCAAACACGGATTTTGCTCGTTTCTCTATTGGTATTTGGCAGTAACCAGTCACTGTGGGCCCAGCAGGACTTCAGCAATGTCGAGATTATTCCTCACCATGTAGCAGGCAGTGTGTACTACCTGGAAGGGCGTGGCGGTAATATCGGTCTGTCTATCGGTGAAGATGGTGTGGTCATGATCGATGATCAGTTCGCGCCCCTGACAGATCGAATTCTGGCGGCTATCCGCCGTTTGAATGATGGCGAGATTCGATTTGTCATAAACACTCACGTACATGGGGATCACACCGGAGGAAATGAGAATCTTGGCAAGTTGGGTATATTAATTCTGGCCCGAGATGAAGTACGGGTAAGGCTGGAAGCCCAGTCTCCTAAAGATGCACTACCGGTGCTCACCTATAGTGATGCCATCACAATTCATCTCAATGGCGAGGAAGTCTATGCCTTCCCTGTGCCACCGGCACATACCGATGGCGATACCTTTATTCACTTTGTTGACTCTGATGTGATTCACACCGGTGATGTATTTCGCACCACAGCATTTCCCGTAATCGACACCAACAATGGAGGAACACTCGAGGGTACACTGCAGGCATTAGGACTATTGATAGGAACTGCCGGACCTGACACCGTAATCCTGCCCGGGCATGGCGTGCCTTCAACTCGCATGGATGTCATGGCGTTTCGCGACATGATTCTGGAAGTAAGAAACGCTGTTGCCCCAATGGTTGAATCAGGCGACAGCTACGAGACGGTGAGGGCTAACGATCCCACAGCAGACTATAACGAACAATATGGAGATCCGGATCGTTTTCTCCGGGCAGTGTATACTGAGCTTGGTGGTGAACTTTAGTTCCACGCGAAACAAGGAAATTAAATGAGATATCTGACCCTATTTGCAGGCATCGCTGCAATTTGCTTTAGTGTTGCGAGCATTGCGCAGGACCCAACTGTGCCGCAGGAACTGATTACGGCACTGTGGCAGGCTGACAATGAGGCAGAGGTCGCTGAGATCAAGCAACAGATTTTGGAAACCGGTGCCAATCCTTACCGAATGTACCTGAGCTTTCGCAGAGGTCCGGCTTACTCAGAGAATGTCGAAACAAGCGGTGTTTACAGCCGTACTGCGGACGGTCTGGACTTTCCCTACTACGTGGCTGTTCCTGAAAACTACGACCCGGAACAGTCCTATGCCATTGAGTTCGCATTGCATGGTGGAGTGGGG
Source organism: uncultured Pseudohongiella sp. (assembly GCA_965227685.1). GTDB lineage: Bacteria > Pseudomonadota > Gammaproteobacteria > Pseudomonadales > Pseudohongiellaceae > UBA9145. Next base: position 3,573,010 of record CBDDGA010000002.1, read on the forward strand.
CGACCTAAACCGGAGTCCGGGGATAATTTCTGGGAGCGCACGCTAAACAGGCTACAGGCCGATGATCGCTTTATGGTGGTTCCTGTTTCCTGGTCGGGTGCGCTCTGGTGGCAGGACAATCAAGCAGACAATCTGAAAGCAATCCTCAATGAACTTAAAGGGCATTACAACATCGATGAAAACCAGGTCTACCTTAGTGGTGTTTCCGATGGTGGAACCGGCGCCTATTTCTTTGCTTTCAAGCAGCCTACCGAGTGGGCAGCGTTTCTGCCGTATATAGGTCATCCTGGAGTGCTAAGGAACCCTAACAGTGGCGGAGGCTATCGACTCTATTTCGAAAACCTCGCCAACAAGCCTCTCTATATCGTAAACGGCGAAAATGACCGGCTTTATCCAGCAGCGTCACTCGAGTCTTTTATTGAAATTCTGGCTCAGTCAGAAGTTGATCATACCTGGCGTGTCATTGAAGAAGGTGGACACAACACTCAATGGATGCCTGATGAACGAGAGGCAATTGAGAAATTCAAACTGAATAATCCGAGGGATCCATTTCCCGAAGAAATCCAGTGGGTGACGGATCGAACTGATCGCTACAATCGCAATCACTGGATAGTAGTGGACGAGATATCCGAGGCTGATCGTCCCAGTCTCTTGCGCGTGAACAGGGTAGGTAACAACTTCACCGTGGATGCCAGAGGTGTTAGCCGGTTCACGCTGCTTTTGAGTCCAGAAGTGATCAATTTTGCTGACCCTGTGCTTGTCTCTGTGAATGGCCGCATCGTGCACAGCGATCCGGTTCGGGAAAACGTGGAAACGCTTGTAGATTGGGCAGCCCGGGATCGTGATCGCAGCATGCTGTTCACCGCCGCAATTTCTTTCGATGTGGAAGACTAGATTTGGCCAGCAGAACTGATCAATTATCAGGAGAACTGGCCTACACTTTAACAGTTGAGCGCTGTACAAGCCTTGCAATCATGGTTAGCATCGGCATCCAGTCTAGATAGGCCAATACCAATAAAAGAACAACTGAAAGAGACCCAGACAGTGAAACGCAATCTTCGCCGCAGTATCGACATTGCCCTTACCGGCCTCGGCATCGGTATTATTTTCTCCGCGGTAATTTTGCGCGGGTCTTTGGATATTACAGCGCAGCTGCCCCTGGCACTGTTAGGTGTTCTGTTAATGGAGGCGGGAGTCTGGGGGCTGTCTACCAAACTGTTTCCCAATGAGCGACGCTATAGCAAGTTGCGTGACGAAGGTGACGCTATGATTCAACTCATTCGCGAGCTGAACCACGCCGCCATTGCGCAAGCTACCGGGCAGGAGGATGCCAAGCGGTTTCAAAGCACGCTGCAGCAAATGCATGACTCCGTGATTCGTATGTCTGAGCTCGCCGGTAAAGAAGATGGCCCCGTCAATCCAATGGCCCCCAGCCCGAATGACTAAGCTTGCTGCACTTCTCCACTCTCTGTAAGTTCCAACTCCCTGCACTTGCTTCTTTTCTATTTTCATTCGATAGCAGTACACTGCTGCTATGGGTGATCGCATAAAAAAAGCCGATTTGGAAATCGCGTCTGAACTGCATAAGTTTGTGGAAGATGAACTACTGCCGCGTCTTGATCTGAATTCCGATGACTTCTGGCATTCAGTAGCCACGATCATCAATGAATTTACTCCAGTCAATGAGAGACTTCTCAAAACCAGAGATGAACTGCAGGCTCGCATCGATGCCTGGCACCTGGATCGTGCCAGAAATAATCTCGCTCACGATCACAAATCTTACCGACAATTTTTGACTGAGATTGGCTATCTTGAAGATGACTCGCAGGATTTTCAGATTGAAACAACTGGAGTAGATTCTGAAATTGCATTGCAGGCCGGTCCACAGCTCGTGGTACCTGTGAAGAATGCGCGCTTTGCATTAAACGCAGCTAATGCACGTTGGGGCAGTCTTTATGATGCGCTGTATGGTACGGATGCCATTCCTGAGACGGATGGGGCAGAGCGCTCAGGTGGCTACAATCCCATTCGCGGTGAAAAAGTCATCCATTTTGTGCGCGAGTTTCTCGATCAAAGTTGTCCACTGGTGGATGGCAGTCATCATGATGTAACCATGTATCGAATTGAATCCGGTGACCTGCAAGCTGCTATCGGTGAAAAGCTTACGACATTGAAGAAGCCCCAACAGCTGGTGGGCATTCAGGGTAAGCACGATGATCCTGCGGCGCTTCTGTTAAGTAATAACAAACTACACATAGAAATTCAGTTCGATAAGTCATCTTCTATTGCCGCAAATGATAAAGCCGGAATCAGTGATGTGATGCTGGAGGCAGCTATCACTACAATACAGGACTGCGAAGATTCCATTGCGGCAGTTGATGCAGAAGACAAAGTTGAGGTCTACCATAATTGGCTGGGTCTCATGAGTGGTGAACTTCAGGACACATTCGTAAAAGATGGCACTGAGCTCACCCGCGTACTGAATCAGGACAGAACCTACCAGACTCCGGCAGGTGATTCATTTAGTCTGCCTGGACGAAGCCTGATGCTGGTGCGCAATGTGGGACACCTGATGCGTAACAATGCAATTCTGGATCAGAATGGCGATGAAGTATTCGAAGGTATTCTCGATGCTATTGTAACGGGAACGATTGGAAGTATTGATGTAGCAGGTCGAAACAAACTTCGAAACTCCCGTACTGGTTCTGTTTATATCGTTAAGCCCAAGATGCATGGACCTTACGAGGTGCGCTATACCTGTGAGCTATTTGCTGCAGTGGAAAGAATGTTGGGTTTGCCAGCTAACACTTTGAAAGTCGGCATAATGGATGAAGAGCGTCGTACCAGTCTGTCGCTTCGGGCCTGTATAGCAGAGGCGCGGGAACGAGTGGTATTTATAAATACTGGTTTTCTGGATCGTACGGGTGACGAAATACATACGAGCATGGAGGCGGGCGCGGTGGTTCCCAAGGCTCAGATGAAAACAACACCATGGATTCAGTCTTATGAAGACAATAATGTCGATGCAGGGTTGAGCTGTGGTTTTAGTGGGAGAGCACAAATAGGCAAGGGCATGTGGGCTATGCCTGATCGTATGGCGGATATGCTTGAACAAAAATCCGGTCACCCCCGGGCAGGTGCCAACACCGCCTGGGTACCTTCACCTACCGCAGCTGTGTTGCATGCTATGCATTACCATCAGATCGATGTTGAAGCTGTACAGAGGCAGCTGGCTCAACGCCAGCCAGCTGAAGTCGATGACATTCTGCAACTACCTCTTCTGGCTTCGGCTGACGATCTGAGTGCTGAGCAAATTCAGGAGGAGCTGGACAATAATGCCCAGGGTATTCTGGGATACGTGGTACGTTGGGTAGACCAGGGTATCGGTTGCTCCAAGGTTCCGGATATCCACAATATTGGCCTGATGGAAGACAGGGCAACCCTGAGGATCTCCTCTCAACATATTGCGAATTGGCTGAGGCATGGGATTTGCTCACAGGAGCAAGTCAGGGAAACACTGTTGCGCATGGCAGCGGTAGTAGATACGCAGAATCGACATGATCCGCTTTATCAGGCAATGGCGATCGACCCTGAGAATTCCATTGCTTTTAACGCTGCCTGTGAGCTGATTTTTGCGGGAAGAGAGCAACCTAACGGTTACACCGAGCCCATACTACACAGGGCCAGATTGGCCAAAAAAGCCGAAATACAGGCCGCAGGCGGCTGAATTCAGGGCCGACGGTGTACCCTCCGCCTGGAATTTGTCATGATTGGCAGGTCTACAAGAATAAAAAACTATCAGAGGTGTCCCATGGGAACAGCAGTTCGGCTCCTGTCGTTCGTTTTATCTTTCTGTATAGCGTCTGGCGCAGTCGCTCAGCAGGGCAATGCGCGCGGCACAATTGGAGAGAGCCCATACAATGTAATTAGTGGTTGGGCAGAACCATTTCAGGAAGACGGATTCGGCTTTGGCGGAAACTCAGGAGTCTGGGCTGAATCTGAGGATCGCATCATCATTGCTCAGCGCGGAGAGACAGTTCTTCCCTATCCGGTTCCGGACTACTTCAAAGGATTCGCGGGGGAACTGGGCATCAATGTACTCTTTGAGACCACCAGACGAACCTGGCAAAACTGCCTGTACACAGTCAATGCAGATGGTGAAGTAACCGAAGTCTGGGACCATCTGGACTATCTCTGTGAGGATTCGGTAGGACCCGGGCCTCATCGTATTCGCATTAGCCCTTATGATCCGGAAAGCAAGATTTGGTTGGTCAACGAAACCTTTCACCAAATCTATGTAATAGCCAATGATGGTAGTGAAGTGCTGGCTACTTATGGTGAAAAAGGTGTCTCAGGTAACGATGAAACCCATTTCGGTCGCCCTCAGGACGTGGCTTTCTTGCCTGATGGCAGAATTCTCGTCGCCGATGGTTTAGATAATCATCGGGTGATCGTGTTTGATAACGACATGAATTATCTCGGCGAATTCGGCGGCCAGGGAGATGGCCCTGGTCAATTCAATACAATCCACGCGCTGGCCATTGGGCCCGAAGGACGAGTATTTGTTCTCGACCGTTCGGGTGGAGAGGTCAATCTGTTTCGCACTACAGACGATCCGGCAGTTTTCGAATTCGAGCGTTCCATTGGTTCACCATTAACCCTGCCGCTTGACATTATTGTTAACGAAAATGATTTCTGGATTACCGATCTTGGACCACTACGTTTTGTTAATTTCGATTTTGAAGGCAATTTGAAATACACCTGGTTAGTGCCAAGGGAATTACCCGATGGTTATATCGAAGTGCATACCTTCAGTGTAGATCCGGTTGGCAATCTGATCGGCGGTGATAATCAGTACGGCCGTTCGCAAAAATTTGTACCAAAAGCTGACGCCGATCCTGAACTCCTCATTGAACCACCCTGGACTGCTAACTAGTCAGCAGCGCAAATTTCCAGGAGGCTGAACTCGTGAATGAAAGAATCTCAATGTTGAAGGTTTTAATTGTCACGGGATTCAGCCTTTTCTGCTTTGGCAATTCATTCGCACAAGATGAGCATGTGCGCATCAATAAACTGATTCATTTACTGGAAAATGATCAACCTGCATTTGGAGTGCTTTCGTTCGATTACTCTCTTACCAACGCTCGTTCTATGGCCAGTTCCGGTCTGGACTTTCTGTTTATCGATATGGAGCATGCGCCATTCGATATTGAACGCCTGCGGGCCTTTCTACTGGGCATGACCAACAAGAGGACGATCCTGGAAAAAGGTAACCTGCAGCCCGATGTTGTGCCGCTGGTGCGTATTCCGGCCGCTACCGGAGCGGAAGAGATGGTAGCGCAGGTTAAGCAGGTATTGGATGTAGGTGCATATGGTGTGTTCTTTCCGGCGATCGAAACCCGCGAACAGGCAGAACTGGCAATCAGAGCAACCCGATACCCGCAATACAATGGTGCTGACGATTTTGAACCTGAAGGTTTGCGCGGGCGCAATCCATCCAACGCTGCCTGGTATTGGGGTATTCGGGATTACCATACGCGTGCTGACGTGTGGCCTCTTGACCCCCAGGGAGAGCTGATGGCCATCATGTTTATCGAATCGAAAGAAGGCGTTGCCAATATAGAAGACATTATCTCGGTACCCGGTCTAGGTGGAATCTTTATTGGCCCTTCAGATCTCAGTACTTCCATGGGCTATACCAGCCCGGCAGCTCCGGAAGTAGAAGCGGCGATACAAACCGTATTGTCATCCTGTTTGCAGCACGATATTCCCTGCGCAATCACCACGAATGCGAGAACCGTTGAACAACGTTTACAGGAAGGATTTCGATTCGTCACCGTGGGTACTGATGGTGGACTACCTGCTGGAGCGCGTAATGCATTGCAACTAGGCCGCGACGCCGCAGGACGTTAGTTTTCATTCTTGTCTGTTCCTGCCTCGCTACATCGAAAATGCCCGTAATTATGCTCCCATGATTGAACTGCAGCATGTTCAAAAATCCTACGACAACGGGACAAGCTTTGCCGTTGCCGACGCATCTTTTTCAGTGGCAAAGGGAGAGTTTCTGGGATTGATCGGTGAGAGTGGCTGCGGCAAGACTACCACTCTGAAGATGATCAATCGCCTGGAAGAACCCAGCTCTGGCACTGTTTCAATTGCAGGTAAGAATGTTCTTGAGCGCAATCCCGAAGAACTGCGCCGCAATATTGGCTATGTATTTCAGGGTATAGGCTTGTTTCCTCACTACTCAGTGCAGCAAAACGTGGCGGCGGTACCGAAGCTGTTGGGTTGGGAGGAAGATCAGATACTACAACGGGTTTCTGACACACTGGACATGGTTGGATTGCCAGTGAATGACTACGGTCAGCGTCTACCTTCACAGATGTCAGGAGGTCAGCAACAAAGGGTTGGTGTAGCGAGAGCACTGGCAGCCGAGCCAGATGTGGTATTAATGGATGAACCATTTGGCGCTCTGGATCCCGTAACACGTTCCGAACTGCAGGAAGAATTCAAACGCATTCAGGCTCAGTTGAATTTGACAGTCATCATGGTTACCCATGACATGACAGAAGCCCTGTTGATGGCAGATCGCATTGCCGTAATGAAAGAGGGCGAAGTGCTGCAGATAGGAACACCTTATGAGCTACTGCATAAGCCGGCTCATCCTTATGTCAGGGAGATTGTGGAGATGCCCAAACGCAGAGCTGATCGACTCGAAAAGCTGTTGCGCAACTCTGACAACGGGAAGTCAGAACCATGAATGACAATCTTCGGGAGCAGTTACTCTTCTTGCCTGATTATTTTCAGGGACACCTGGTACTTACTCTCATAGCAATGACTCTTGGTATTGCAGTTTCAGTACCGCTGGGTGTCTGGGCTTCGCAATCGGAAACCATAAAGCGACCCCTGCTTACTCTGGTTAGCATAATTCAAACCATTCCAAGCGTGGCAATTCTGGCCCTGGTAGTTGCTTTTCTGGGAGGAAGAATTGGTCTTTTACCTGCGATTATCGGACTTGTGCTTTACAGCATGTTGCCGATAGTACGCAATACAGTAACTGGTCTGGAAACAGTAGCGGATGAAATTGTCGAAGCTGCTCGTGGTATTGGTATGTCATCTGGTCAGATACTACTGCAGGTGCGAATTCCATTAGCCTTGCCAGTAATCATTGCCGGAATTCGCACAGCCGCTGTATGGACAGTGGGGCTGGCAACTCTGTCTACGCTGGTTGGCGCGACAAGTTTTGGTAACTATATCTTTAGCGGACTGCAGACCCGCAATCTACTGGCAGTGACCATTGGCAGCTTAGCTGCTGCCGTCATGGCGATTGTGCTTGATGCAATCATAGGAGGCATCCAGTGGCTGGCAGAAAACAGAGTAGAGCAGGTAGATGAAAAGCGTTTCAAACTGGTGCGTAACACCGTCGCTACTTCCCTCGTGCTGAGCGCGGGTTTTATCCTGTACAGTCTGTTGCCGGAAGAGGATGTGGATTTTATTGTTGGTGGTAAAGGGTTCACCGAGCAATACATAATCGCTGGGCTGGTTGCTGCGGAATTAGAAGAGGCGGGTTTTTCTACCGAACAACGCCTGGGCATGGGTACCGATGTAGTCTACGAGGCTACCTCAAATGACAATGTAAATGTCTATCTCGAATATTCAGGAACAGTCTGGACCAACCAGATGTATCGTGAAGACAATCCTGGACGGGAGGAAATCATGGCTGAGGTAAATGACTACATCAGCCGAAACGATAATCTGGTCAATGCAAGCCGGCTGGGATTTCAGAATCTCTACGCCTTCGCCATGCGTCGTGATCGCGCCGCTGATCTTGGTATTAGCAGCATTTCGGACCTGCAACCTTATGCAGCTGATTTGGTGGCAGCGGGCGATCTGGAATTTTTCAGTCGCCCTGAATGGATACAGGTTCGCGATACTTACAATATCGATTTTGAGGAGAAGATGACCTTCGATACAACACTTATGTATACGGCTGTAAGCGAAGGTCAGGTGGATATCATAGCTGCCTACACAACCGATGGACGAGTTGCTGCATTTGATTTGCTTATACTGGACGACCCCTTGGGCGCAATTCCCCCCTATGATGGGTTTCTGGCAGTTTCCGAAACAGCCGCCGCAGACCAGAGTTTTATGGATGTCATGGCGCAACTGGAAATGAAAATTCCGGACGAAGCCATGAGGGAAGCGAATCGAATGGTCGATGTTGACGGCAGACCAGTTGCGGATGCCGTTGCCTATCTGCAATCTCTACTGGATTGAAAATTCTACTTCGTTATTCAATCGTAAATGGAACGCCGTTGCTGCTATAGACAAAGGTGTCTGTTCCCGACACTGAGTAGGCGAAGAACACAGTAACGGATGCAGCATCCACCCCAAAACTGGACGGAACAAAACTTTCAAACGCATTGATCGTTTCCTCAGCATTCAATGCCCGAGGCGCGATCGTTGCCTGCAAACTAGCCAGTGCACCATCCCATGACTGGTAGCCACCGTTAGCATCACGGTAGAACAGCCCCGCACCCTCAACTGAAATCACTGCATAAGTTTCACCAGTAGCACCCTGATGTTCACTTGGTATTAGCAGAGTTGCGCTGACATCAATAGAGTCCTGCGGCGAAAACGTGCTCACGCTGGTGCTGGAATCACTGCTGCGATTTGCGCCGCCAAACATGATGAGATTGGAAGAACCGCTAACGCTGGTAATCGGTAAAACTCTGGAGTCTCTTCTGTTGGAAACCTGATGTCGGGTATGGTTTAACGTGAATACGGCATCGGCGCCCTGTTCCAGATCGTCTCTTGAGACTCCACAAGCAAGGCCGTTGCAGTCATTACTGGCGGGATTGGAAAACAGAGCAATCTTGCTTGAGCCTGGAAAATCTGATGGATTGGCCATGATGGTGGCAAAGGAACCGTTCACACCATGCCCCAGAGCATAACTGAATGTACCTTCAGCGCCACTCTCTCGACGCGAATGATTCAGGCCAAGATTGTGGCCCAGTTCATGAGCCAATACGATATCACTGCATCCACTACCCGGCATGAACATCGTGACGTAAAGATCGGGAGTAATAATGGTTGGATGATAGAACTCACCTTCGAATCCAATGCCTGGTGTCGTTCCCAAACCGCATATTGCGGAGTTATTTGCTAAACCATCAACCAACACAACTATATCAGCGCCGATTTCTTCACGTATGCTGGCTACCTGGCTGAATTCAGAATCGCTGTCCCTGAGAGTTGTGAATGCGGAATTGAGATCGTCATTCACAGTGTAATTGGTATTACTGTAATAGATTGGGCGGAAAGTGATCCGGGCATTGCTGTCGGAATAATAACCATTGGTAGTCTGGACTATTTCATTAATCTTGCTTTCCGGAGTCACGCCACCAATATTGTTCTCAAATCTATCGGTATAGAGAAACATTAAATCAATTTCAGCAACGAAGTCATTGGCTATCACTGATGAGGAACTGTTTGGATTGGTACTATTGAATTCCTCATTGAAGTCAGATTCGCCATCGCCATCGCTATCTATCAGAGTATCCTGAAAGACAAATACAAAGTCATCGTTACGTACAAACTCACCGAATATGTCGCCGACAAATACGCCACTGGCTATCTGGGGATAAGATTCATCGGTGAGTCGTATAGAGTATTCAACGGTCGTTGAAGCCCCTGGTGCAATATCAGGTAAGGTGCAGGCGATAGTAGATTGCGCGCCGGTAGATCCCGGGCTGCAATTGCTGGAGCTGGAAATAAAATCTGTGTCATCCAGAATGAACAGAACATTGAGTTCTTCATTGCTGATAGTACTCGCGAGGTTATTGGTAACTTCTATGCTTACATCAATCTGAGTGCCAATTGCCGCAAATTCGTCAGACATGGTTTGTACTATGGTAACGTCGTTACCGCTTAATGCTGACACATCAAACAGTGGCTCTTCGTTGGAAATTACGTTGTCCGGTACGCCACCGTCGTCAATTCTTAGACGCCGCTCAGGATCCGATTCGGTAAATAGAAATCCCGTATAAGCATCAACACCGTCATTCTTTTCCGCGACGACTCGGAAAACAGCATCGCGCGATTTGATAGTTGCCAGAACATGCTGGTCGCTGACTACCATGGATAAGGTGCTGAGATATGCAGTATCAGAGGACGCGCCACGCCAGCCTGTATCGCCGTTTAAATATCGTTCACTTGAATTGAGCCGAAAGCTGATCTGTTGGCCTGCCTGTAATGACACCATTACTTCAGAATCCAGAGTCAGTGCATCAACAATACTGTTGGTGATCTGGATTGCGCGACTATAGTCGACATTCTGGGGCAAAAGTTGCTCACTGGCTGCTTCATCGTCGGAGTCACTCAGCAAACTCAGACTCTGGGACAGAACTGTGGTGTTAATGAACAGGCCGGATAGCAGTACAAAGAGTTGGGGAATTAGTCGAAGTGTAGGGCAATCAGTATTCTTCATTCTTGTAGCTCTTGTGCTTTTTCGTGATTATCGAATGCAGTAATCAGAATCATTAACCAGGACCGGGTTAGCGGCGAAGTCCTTCTATGAGTCGGTTATTACTATTGTATTGAATAAATTGCCAAATTAGCGGGCAAATCGAGGAAATGCGGGTAAAGATTATGGCCAAATAGGGAAAGAAACAGTAATTCAGTCCACATTTTAACGAAAAGACCCGGGAGAGACTCTGCTCTCCCGGGTCTTTGGAAACTTGCCTGGTTTCGATCTACTTGCTGTAAATTGCTGCCCGGGCTGCAGCATGGGTTTGTAAGGAATACAGAATATCGTCATTCTGAATCATGCCAATGAACCCGATATTTTCCACTGGATCGATCCAGAACCACGAACCCGCGATTCCCCACCACCAGTGCGTGCCTTCAGACGCACCCTGATAGGCGGCTGAGTTTTCCACGATGGCGAAATCAAGTCCGAACACATTTCCAGGGTAGATCTGGCCGATGTTAGGTACACCTTCTGGTAACTGATTAGCACGCATCAGGTCGATTGCTTCTTCAGAAAGAATGCGAACGCCATCAAGCTCACCCTTGTTCAGGTGCATCTGAACAAACTTCATGTAGTCACCTGCAGTGGAAGTCAATCCACCGCCACCAGATTCAAATTTTGGTGGGCTAAGAAAATCGAATCCAGCAAGATTAGCCTGGTCGGTGCGGCGTAATGTGCCATCATTATTGGGCGCATACTGGCGAGACAGGCGGTCAGCCTTGGAAGCTTCTACATAGAAACCAGTGTCAGCCATGCCTAGTGGTTCGAAGATGCGTTGATCCAGAAATTCACCGAATGTCATGCCAGACAGACGCTCCACCAGATAGCCCTGAACATCGACAGAGATACTGTAGACCCATTGTGTGCCTGGCTGGTATCCCAAAGGAATATCTTTCAGTGCGGGCATGGATTCTGCCAATGTCGCCCCTGGAAGATTCATGATGCCAGCCTGTGCATAAGCTGTAGCCACAGGACCCTGAGACAGAGGTGGGGTATACAACAATCCGCCGGTATGACTCATCAACTCACGAATGGTCATGGCATGGCCGGCGGGTTCCGTCTCCCAGCTCCCATCATCATTTTGCGACACAAAGACTTTCATGCCAGCCAGCTCTGGCAGATGTTTTTCCAGTGGATCGTCCAGCTGGAACTTACCTTCGTCCCACAGCATCATAAGCGCTGTGCCGGTAACCGGCTTGGTCATTGAGAAAATGCGGAAGATTGTGTCAGTGCTCATGGGCACCTCATCTTCAACATTCTGATAGCCGAGCGCTTCGTTGAGCAGGATTTTTCCATCCTGCGCTACCATAACCACAGCACCCGACAATTTGCCTTCGTCGATGCGGGATTGAAGATCGGTGGTAACAGCTTGCAGCTGCGCTGGTTCAATGTCTGCCCAGCTACTTGAAGAAACTACGAAGGCCAGACCAAGTGCGGCTGTGGCCCACATTCTATTCCAGGTTCGAATACCCATTATTCCCCCTTAATGTGCGACAGGAATTCAAAGAGGGGCTATTAGAGCATCAATCGCAACTGAAATGAATTATCTGCAGACCATGCGTCCCGTCCAGCTGACGCTGGTCGCACACCCGCAGGCAATCAGGCAACAGCGGCTCCGCTGGTTCCCACGTAGACTGAATAGAGAGATTGGCTGGCGGTCATGAACAGGCGATTACGTTTGACTCCACCAAAGCAGACGTTGGCGCAAACTTCGGGCAGTCGAATTACCCCAATGGTGTCGCCGTTGGGCGCTACTATCTGAACACCGGGTCGCGCGCCGCACCAGACATTACCGTCAACGTCGCAGCGAATGCCGTCTGCTGAAGTGCGGTTTCCGTTTTGTGGATTCACCAGTTCAGCGAATACCCGGCCATTACGCAGACGTGCACCATCAACATCCCATACTTTAATATCGCGACCGGCGCCTGTGTTTGCCACATAGAGCATTGAATAATCCGGAGAAAAGCAAAGACCATTCGGTGCGTCGATATCATCGGTGACCCGAGCAATTCGACCATTGTCTCCATCTACCCGGTAAACGGAGAGGGGGAGTTGTTGCTCGGCGCGGTTGCCTTCGTAGTTACCTCTGATCCCGTAAGGCGGATCAGTGAACCAGATACTGCCATCGGGATGGACAACCACATCGTTAGGTGAATTCAAAGGTGTGCCTTCGAAATTGTCGGCTATGACCGTGACCGAGCCATCGTATTCATAGCGGGCCACACGACGATTACCGTGTTCGCAGGAGAGCTGGCGACCCTGATAATCGAAGGTGTTGCCATTACTGTTCCCGGCAGGATCACGAAACACAGTTACCCGATTATCATCTTCTATCCAGCGTAATTGTTGATTGCTGGGAATATCACTCCACACCAGGTATCGACCCACTCCATTCCAGGCAGGACCTTCGGCCCACATGGTGCCCACATGATGGCGGCGAATGGGAGTATTAAAAAGAATGTATGGCCGGAAGCGATCGTCCAGCGCAATTAGATCAGGATCAGGGTAACGCAGTGGTGTATTACCACTCCAGTCACGTTGCTGGTAAGGATTAAGGTCCTGTGCAACCACAGATGAGGCAGTTAAACTTGCGGCTGCAAGGGTCAGAGAATTATTGAGAAACTCGCGACGCTTCATCCTCGCTTCTCCAGTTATTATTCTTAGATGAGCATTCGATGCTAAATCAAGCATCGGGGCTTGTCGAGAATGGTTGAGTATTCGGAACAGAAGAAATTATGAACACTTATCTCATCTTGAAGTATCTACATGTCAGCTGCGCAGTACTCAGTGCATCAGGTTTCGCATTACGCGGATACTGGATGTTGACGGATTCACCTCTGTTAACTAAAAAGCTGACCCGCGTGTTACCTCATCTCAATGACACCCTGTTATTGGCAAGTGCAATTGCCCTGGTAGTGATGAGCAGACAGTACCCATTCGTGGTTGGCTGGGTAAGTATCAAAATTGTTTTACTGCTTCTGTATATAGTGCTGGGTACAATGGCGTTGAAAAGAGCGGACACGAAATCGAAAAGACGAGGTTACTTTCTTGCTTCGTTACTGACGGTTGGAACAATTTTTCTCGTGGCAGTATTTAAGCCCGGCTGGTAAAGAGGCTACCCTTAATTAGCGATGCCTGCTTTAGCCGTGTCTGCAGCGTCGAGAAATGGGCCATCCACACATAACCGGCGACCATCCGGTGCATCGCAGGCACCACAGATTCCAACACCGCACTTGGTCCAGTAGTCGATTGCATTGTAGATACGTTCAGGTGAACAAAATTTTCGCTGCAATTCTTCAGCCGCTCTGACCATCGGCGCAGGGCCGCAATTAAAGAAAACCAGTTGTTCCAGCTCTTCAGCCGGTAGCTCTTCCAGCCGTTGTGCAAGCAACTCTGTGACCAATCCGTGGTAGCCCTCGCTGCCATCGTCGGTGGCGATGTGTAACGTGCTGACTCCGGCGCTTTCTTCTACGAAATAGAGACGATCTTTAGAGCGTGCACCGAAAAAGATTTCCGTATTACCAAAGTCTCGCGCCAGCTGATAAACCGCCGCCAGTCCAGTACCACCGGCCACGGCCATGATATGGGCACCGTCGGGCGGGGCTACCGGATTACCGTGGGGGCCGCGCACATAGGCTTCAATACCTGGTTCAATATCCATCAGCTGTTCGGTGAACTGCCCCAGATTAATTACAGCGAGTCGAAATGGATCATCAGTAAGCGCGGAGAATGGTTTTTCACCAAGGCCGGGTATCCAGAGAAAAACAAACTGACCTGCCTGGATGTTTAGTTTCTCCTTGAAGGTCAAAATACAGATATCATCTGTGATGCGTTCGTTATCAATGAGGGTCACTGGCCGGAAATTCATGTCGATGTCGTAGCGAACCAGGGATTCCGCTTTGTCGCTACCACTACTCAGATCTGCACTTAATGTCTTAAAGTACTGGGCAATCTCATTCGTGTTCATTCCGATTAATGCTGACCCCACGCCAATAATCGTGGCGCCGGCCTCAAGAAATGATTTCACTTCTCCAGCACTGCTAATACCGCCACAGGCAATAATGGGGCAATCAACAGCTTCGCCAATCTCTTTTACAACTTCCAATGCCCGTGGCAGAACAGCTTTTCCAGACACTCCTCCAACCTCATTGGTAAGGACTGGATGATTGTGCGCTTCATAACGCTCAGGTCCGGTTGTATTGATTGCGCACAAGCCGTCCGCGCCTCCGGCCACAGCCGCCTTCGCAATTTCGGCGACACTTTCCACGTTGGGTGTTAACTTGGCGATAACAGGTATATCCACAGCGGCTTTGACCGCGGCAACGATTTCCCTAACCAGGTCTGGGTCCTGGCCCATAGCCATGCCGTAACCTTTAGCGTGTGGGCAGGAGAGATTTAATTCCAGACCGTCGCCGTGGGGGGCGAGCTTCCTGGCAACGTCCACGTATTCCTGCACGCTGCCACCAAAAATCGAAATCAGGAGAAATCGATCCTCGGGAATCTTGAGTTGTGAAAGCAACTCCGCCGAGCGATCTGCTCCAGGGTTGGTGAGTCCTACCGCATTGCCAAAACTGCCCGGCTCAAACTGGGTGAGAACAGGTTCACGGTTACCCAGACGTGGTTCAGGACCGATGCTCTTGGTAGTAAGCACGCCGACTTCTGGCATGGTGTCGAAGACACGCTGAATAATATTGGCTGTGCAGGTAACGATACCGGAGGGAACTGTGAAGGGGCCTGAGAGGGTCTTGCCTAGAAACTCTGTTTTCAAAACGGATTATGCTACTCGTGCTTGGGAATGCTGGCGCGCATTATAACCGGAAGCGCGCTTCTCTTCAGCTATTTGGCGTCATCGGCCTGGTCTTCCCTTCCTTGTTTTCGTATTTCCACCTTCGTCCGTTGTTGTTCCTGTAAAACCTGCCTGGACCCGGGATTAAAAATCGCGTCCAACTCGAGAAAGCTGAATGCGACACCCCCAGTCCTGCCAGAACCGTCGTCGTTTCTGAACCAGTTTATTTGTAGTGCTCTCAGAACCAGAACTGCACCGATTACGGGTAAGAGCCACACTGACACCAGAAGTGGAAGCCTCTTGCCCCATAGAGGTTCGTCATCGAGGATGAGTTTACTGAACAGAAGTGCCAGGATGCTGTGAAAAAACAGCAACACTATCCCGATCGTAAGCAGATTGGCACTACTCACAGGGAATCCTGCAAGCAGTATCTGCCGTAATACTAAAGCAGTTCTTTAAGGGCTGGTTTGGTGACCTTGCCCATGGCATTTCGGGGAAGTGCATCGATGATTTTGATGGCTTTGGGAATCTTGTAAGAAGACATGCGGTCATTGCACCAGGCTTTCAAGTCTTCGTAGTTCATGCTGGCGCCATCCCTTAGACCAATAAATGCGGTGACGGCCTCGCCCCAGGTATCATCCTCAACCCCAATCACAGCGACTTCGGCAATATCGTCATGGGTAAGCAGCACGCCTTCGATTTCCAGGGCCGATAATTTGTAGCCGCCGGACTTTATTATGTCCACCGATGAGCGGCCCATGATGCGATAGTAACCATCTTCAATTACAGCTACATCGCCGGTACAAAACCAGCCGTCCTTAAAGGATTCTTCTGTAGCTTTTGGATTGTCCCAATATTCAAGAAATACGTTGTCGCCTTTGATGCGAATTTCACCTGGCAAGGCTTCTTCACTGATCACCTGATCATATTCATCGAATAATTGACATTCGACACCTGGCAGGGGTTGACCAACACAGCCTGCTCGTCGCTCGCCATTATAGGGATTAGAAATTCCCATACCGATTTCGGTCATGCCATAGCGTTCCAGGAGCACCTGTCCTGTGAGTTCCTGCCATTGCTTGAATAGTTTTACCGGACAGGCGGCAGATCCGGAGATGTTAAGGCGCATATCCTTAAAGCCATCACAAATCCTGTTCACCTGAGCATCATCAATAGTTTCAAAATATTGAATTAGTTTTACATAAATTGTTGGCACGGCCATGAACACATTATAGGTGCCAGCTATCACATTTTCGGTAATACGTGGGATGTCGAATTTCGCGAACAGATGTACCGTGGCGCCAGCCCATAGTCCGCAGCTAAGGATATTAATGATGCCGTGTATATGATGCAGTGGAAGAAATAACGGGATCACGTCATCGGCTGACCATTCCCAGGCATCGATCAATGTAGTTATCTGTGCCTTGATCGTCTTGTGTGTACTGACAACGCCTTTGGGCTTGTTAGTTGTGCCACTGGTAAACAACATCATGGCACGTCGATCGTCATCAATTGCTGGCAGAGCACCGGCGTTTTCTGCCAATACATTCTCAACAGAGACTAATTCGATATTGAGCGTGGCGCAGAGTTCCCGCAGCGAGTCCTGATACTCGCCATTAGCTACCATGCGAGTAACGCTGGCGCAGGTAAGGTAGTGATCCAGCTCTGAAACAGCAGAAGCGACGTTTAATGGCACGGCTATGCCGCCGGCTCTCCAGACGCCATGCATTACAGTGACATAATCAAGAGAAGCGGGAATAAAGAATGCGACACGCTCTTCCTGCAGATCCTGCTTATCTCCCAACAATCCAGTGGCGAATCGATCAATGCGCTCATTAACTTCGCCATAAGAGAAGGATTGATCACCCTCTACCAATGCGATCCTGTCATTGTCGTTGCGAAGTTGAGGAAATGATTCATTGCTCATAATAAGTTCCAAAAAACGAGATCAGTCTCTATCAGAAAATTGCGCTAACAATAAAAAATAAGATTGAAGGTCCCAGTAGACAACCCACTCCGGTATAGAAAGTTGCAGT
Source organism: uncultured Pseudohongiella sp. (assembly GCA_965227685.1). Lineage (GTDB taxonomy): Bacteria > Pseudomonadota > Gammaproteobacteria > Pseudomonadales > Pseudohongiellaceae > UBA9145. The sequence goes on from CBDDGA010000002.1 coordinate 3,590,363, forward strand.
CATCGCTCCATAAGGAACCAGTTTGGGATCAGTGGCAGCCAGACCTGCGGCGACACCGCTGGTTGTACCCATCAGTCCACCAAACACCATGGCGGATTGGGGGTTATTCAGGCCAATGAATCGGGCAACCAGAGGAGTACCAATCATTACCAAAATGGATTTCACCAGACCTGCGGCAACGCTAAGAGTTATTACCGCATCCGTCGCGCCAATGGCTTCTCCTGTAACAGGGCCAACAATGTAAGTCACCGCACCAGCACCTATGGTGGTTATTGCAGCAGCATCGGTGTATCCGAACATAACAGCGATAGCGGCGCCGACGATGAAGGAAACAATCACACCAGCGAAGATAGAAATGACGCCAGCGATTCCTGCTTTCTTCAATTCACTAAGATGAACGCCAAATGCGGTGGCGACAATGGCAAAGTCACGCATCATGCCTCCACCCATCAACCCGATACCACCCAGCAGCGCGACGTCAGCAACACCGGTATTGCCGCCGGTAGCTACGCCGCCAAAATAAGCAGCCAGTAAACCCAGTGCGATGGCAATCGCTGAACCATGGATACGGCCATTGGTTAGTTTGTCAGCGAGAAAATAGGAAACCCACATCACAACGCCAACGACGGCGAATGCGACTATTAGATTATTGCGAACGAAGACGCTCTCGACGATATCCATCAGCTGGCCTCCTTCGAATCGCCAGCCGGTCCGTTACCCAGTTTGCTTAGTACAGGAACCAGGGCAAAGCTCACTACCACCGCGGCAACTCCGGCGAGCAGGGCCAGCAAACCGCCGTCCACAGCTGCCGCAACATTTTGTCTTGCTGCCATAGCAACAACTATGGGGATATACATGGCAGACCAGAACTTGATGCCCGACCCGGCTGCGTCTTCGGTAAGAGATTTGAAACGGGCTGAATTGCTGGCAAAGACCAGGAAGAGCATGGCAATACCAACGCCGCCGACGTTGGCGTCAACCCCGAGCAGCACACCCAGAGTCTGGCCGATTATCATGCCCAGAATCAGACATGCAGAGAGCAGGGCTACACCGTAGACAATCATGGTGGATTTCCTTCTTTTATTATTGTGATCTGTGGACGCTGGTTGAGTAGCAACCCACAGCAGGACCACATGATGATATGACGCGATCAGTCATCAGGCAAAGACAACCAATAACACGCCAAATATGAAAATGCCTGTGCTGAGCACCACGGAGTAAACCGCCGTTGTTATAGTGAAGAGGGTGATGGTGATTATCCAACCGCGCTGGAAATACGCTTTCAGGCTTATCAGCAGGTATATAAGCATCCACAGCACGGCGAGTGTTGTGACCCAGTCCACCACTTCTTTCGCTATTGCACCTACATCGATTCGATCCGTAAAGCCGGTGATGAAGAGTAATAACATCATCAGGAACAGAAAACTCTGGTTGTGCACGATCAATACCAGATGCTCCACATAATAGCGTCGGGTAAAGATCCACAGTACTTTCTGAACGAGCGCCATGATTGGCATCATCAGCAACATAAAGAAGGTGATGTACTCCAGCGAGTTAACGAAAAAGTCCCGGGGAGCCTCGAGAATTTCAGCAAGATTCGTTTCTAATTGGGAGCGCAGGTTGATCTGCAAATTCTGATTGGCGCTTTCCGAAAGGAAAGGCAGCTGCATGTTGTCTGCGATTTCCAGCAGATCCACAAAGTCGTTGACCGTGGTTTCACCATCGCCATCTTCGTCGTCGATCTGGAGACTGAAATCTAACGATGCTTCCGTGTCATCAGGCGGAGCAACCGCCTGGGACATTGTCATTATCGTATTAGCTACTGAAATCAGTAGAAAGAGCCCAATACTGATTACGAGAAAGAGGCGCAGGGGCGGCGTATAGCTTTGGCGGCGCCCGGCGAAGTATTCCCTGGTCAGGAAACCGGGTTTGGTCAGCAAATAGCCCACAGTACGGTAAGCCCGGCCATCAAGCTCAAACAGGACGCGAGCAAGATCCTGCAGAAAATGCAGGAAGGGCCGCAGCATGCTGCCTTCCTTCTGGCCACAGTGGGAACAGAATGCTCCCTGCATAGCCTCACCGCAGTTCTGGCATTGTTTTTCAACCAGGTCAGTGGAAGTGGAATCAGTCATGGGACGGATTGTAACCGCGAAAACACCAATATTGTGAGGAACGACAACGCAAGGATGAGTTGGCTGGACAGCTCGCCAGGGAAGGCTCTATGCACAAGCCCGAAAGTATCTCAGGACCCCTGAAGGCATGGATACCACCGTCGGGAAAGCCGACGCGAGTCTACGAATCACCAGAAAATTCGCATATTTTTGCCAGGGATTCGTAGACGACAGAGTAAAAGTGCAGGGTGACGACCGGTCGCGACGCGAGGCAAAACACAGCTTTGTCAGGGAGAATTGACAACCCATGGATGGGTTGGCTGGGCAGCTCGCCAGGAAAGGGTTTATGCACGAGCCAGCAAGTATCTCGGAACCCCAGAAGGCATGGATGCCGCCGTCGGCAAAGCCGACGCGAGTCAACGAATCACCAGAAAATTCGCATATTTTTGCCAGGGATTCGTAGACGACAGAGTAAAAGTGCATGGGTGACGACTGGTCGCGAAGCGAGGCAAAGCGCAGCTTTGTCAGGGAGGAACGACAACCCAGGGATGGGTTGGCTGGGCAGCTCGCCAGGGAAGGCTCAATGCACAGGTTAGAAAATAGTAATTTTGCTCAGAAGATAGAGCCCCCCAACCCACTGTCCGGACACGCGAACCGAACAGGGGCGGGGATCTCAAGGAGGGTCTGGGCTCCAATCAAGAGGTGTGGAGGGGTGGCGCCCAGACTAAACGCAATACGACATTAGATCACTATGCTGTGTTGCGAGATCAACATTACCACTATATATAGTGAGGTACAAGCAGTGACACATACCTGCGAAATACCGCTCGAATCGGTAAAAATCCTTTAAAGGACACCCATTTATCTTGCAACCCAGGCAGTTAAAAACCAGAACCTGCCAGGATTTTGTGGGATTTTCCTATATAGTAAAGTAATTACTTTGCTATATAGGAAATGCTACCCGCGGTACCAAGGATTGAGCCAGCCTTCGCAGCAACTGCCGTCACATCAAGAAATATGCAGCAAGCACAGCGAGCGTTGATATAGATCAACCAGATTGGTAAGGCTCTGTGTTCTTATTTACCCGTGGGCTGAGCAACTACAGATTTAAAACTGGGGTAATCGGTTCACCAATTCTCAAGCAGGGATGGGGCTGTTGCTAAATATGGGCAGCCCCATTTTTTTCATCTGCACCTCATTCTTCATTCTCCTCCTGACGAACCGGAAAACCTGTCATCTGCACCAAAATGCAGCCGCGCTTTTCGTGGACTAAGCTGAAATAAGTTAATGGAAAAACTATCAGGAGAAAGCTATGAAGAAACTTATAGGAAGCTTGCTGTTCGCTTGCACACTGGTCCTTGGGTCTTTAGCCAGTGCGCAAACCACGGCCATTTACAAGAAGTCATTCAGTGAAGACGCGGTCAGTGGCTATGACACAGTAGCCTATTTCACCTTAGGTGAACCTACTCCAGGATCAGATGAATTCTCCTATGAATACAAAGGAGCGATATGGAAGTTCGCTTCTCAGGAGCACATGGACATGTTCATTGCGGAACCGGAGAAATACGCTCCTCAATACGGTGGTTACTGTGCCTATGCCATGGCGAGAGGTAATCGGGCCAGCGCAGAACCGGACTTATGGACTATCCATAATGACAAGCTATACCTCAATCTCAACAAGCGGGTTATAGAAAGATGGCGTGATAAGAAAGAAGAATACATTGAGAAAGCTGACCAGGAATGGATTAGCTTTGTAGGTGATTAGAGTCTAAAACATTACGGAAATAATTTTGCAGGCTGGAGTACCCTCCGGTTTGCCAGTAATCTCACAAAAAAGGATCTGGTGCGTTCTGGTGTCAGGTCCTTTTTCTTTTGAACAAACGTCTCTCCTTTAAATTTGTTGGTTTTCAGTCTCTGGGGATTTCATCACCAGGACCCTGAGTTCGCCTGCATTTTCCGGAACAATGTGATTTTTTTTCAGAAAATTTGAAAGAAATTTTGAAGTGTTAATTCAGATTTAGTTCGGCTCTGAAATAATTTAGGCGCATACTGGTCATGTTGCAAAGACAGTGTGTGAGGAACTGACAATGAGCGAGACTAAATTAAATAAAGAAAACATCCTGCGCTACCTGCCCTGGGGACTGGCAGTATTTATTGCCATCGTGTTTGTGCAGTCGCTGTTCTTTAAATTTTCCAATTCCTTTGAGACCCAACACATCTTCGGCACCATCGGTGAATGGATGGCAGGAATTGGATTTCTCGAATTTGCCGCCACCGGCTTCGCCGCCTATGGAGGTTATACCGTCGGTACGGTTGAATTGATCGCATCCATTCTGCTACTGATCAGACGAACCCAGGCTTTGGGTGCAGCGATAGCGTTCGGCGTTATCTCGGGAGCCATCTTCTTCCACTTATTCACCCCGTTGGGAGTAAGCGTTGTTATCAATGAATCAGGGGACAGGGACGGTGGGCAGTTGTTTGCCATGGCAGTTCTGGTGTGGATTTTCTCCCTGGTGATTGCATGGCTTCGCAGGGAAGACATTCTGTCAGTCATAGGTAAGAACAGAACAGCGGCCAGCGTCGCTTAAGTACCAGGTGTTAAATAATTTTGAAGTAATTCAGGAGTAACAAGTGAAATATCTATCCGGATTAACAATTCTGTTTTCAGCAGTAGTGTTTAGTTCGTCAGCCAGTGCAGCGATTGACGCAATCTACACCGGTTTTTTCAATAACAACGCGGTAAGCGGCTATGACACAGTAGCCTATTTCACTCAGGGAGAGCCTGTTGAAGGGTCAGACGACTATACCCATCAATATATGGGCGCCACCTGGAAATTTGCATCTCAGGAACATCTTAATCTGTTCGTGGCTGATCCGGAGAAATACGCGCCACAGTATGGAGGCTATTGTGCCTGGGCAATGGCAAATGGCGATACTGCCAGTGCTGAGCCGGACCTCTGGACCATCCATGAGGGTAAGCTCTACCTAAACTACAGCCGTCGGGTAATGAATCGCTGGCTTGATGACAAGGAGGCACTGATTCAGAAAGCAGACGTTGAGTGGCCAAAATTCGAAAAGGAATAGCTTCCCTCGAACGACGTCTTATCTGTGAATTTGTATCAATGAAGTTATATCGATGAAATAGTTGGATTAACTCAATTGGCTCGGCCTACTTATGATTGAGAAAACAGTGTCTGTTTTGAGGCATGAATGCCACCCGGGCAAGAATGCCGGGGGCATTTATTCTCTAATAAACTAATTTATCCTGCCCGGAACACAATCAGGCACCATTCCCCTGTCCAGAGCAGCAGCTCTGACTTCCCTGGCCTGATCAAGTCTGGCTCTCAGATCCGCCATACGCGAATCTGGTGAAGGATGGGTGGACATAAATTCCGGTGGACGTTCACCGCCGTTAGCCGACATGTTCTGCCATAGGGCGATACTCTGCTCAGGGTCAAATCCCGCCTCTGCCATGAGCATGATTCCCAGCGAATCCGCTTCGCTTTCCTGAGTACGATTGAACGGCAGGAAGATGCCCAGTTGGGAACCGTAATCGATAGCTTCCAGCGCAGTATCTGAAGCCCCCAACACCCTGGCAGCGGCAAGTCCTACATTGCGGAGAGTTGACTGACTGGCGCGTTCATTACTGTGATTCGCCAGCACATGTCCTACTTCATGGGCCATGACCGCGGCTAACTGGTGCTGATTGAAGGCAACGTCCAATAGTCCGTTGTAGACACCTATCTTGCCTCCGGGCAACGCAAAGGCATTTGCCTGTTCGTCATCGAAAACTGTCACCTCCCAGGTCACACTGCTGCGCATAGGTTCGTCTACAGCTTCAATAATATAATCGGCAACGCATTGCACGTAGTCGGTCTCGCTGACATTAGGAGTTACGGGCAATTCATTTTGCATCTGGCGATATGCCTGTTCACCCTGACGCGCCATCTCCGCTTCGGAGTAGAGCACGACCTGGCGGCGGTCGAGAGGAGAGGTAGTGCAGTGGGTCAGTACAGGAAGAAACAGGAGCAGGAATCTTAGTCTACTCATGTGTTTAACATTCTCCTTTGGTAAATCAGTCTTGCAGTCTATCCGGGGTTAGGCCTCCTCGCTTCGCCAGGACTGCCTATTTCCCAGTAATCAGAATCAGTTGGTGCTTCCCGCAGGCGCACAGCGTTTCCATCAAATGCCATCGCATCATGCATGGCATCGTCGGCCCTTTCCATGACCACTTCCCAGGGCTCGGCAGGTTGGCATGCCGCAACCCCTATACTCATGCTTACAGCCTCCTTGCTGCTGCCAGCATGGGGAATGCCACAATCATATATCATTTTACCTATTCGGCGCGCTCCTATCATGGCGCCTTCGAGGGGAGTATAAGGCATTAGTAACAGAAACTGATGCCGGGATACGCGGAATAACTTGTCTGAGTCCCTGGCGTGGCAGTCGAGTTGGGATGCTACTTTTTTCACCATCTGATTGGCATCTTCATCGCCGTATTTGCTGCGATATTCCTTGAAATAGTCGAGCTCCATTAGTGCAATTGAATAGGGTTCGGAACGGCGCTGAGCGATAGCAGAGGCATGGCGGAGATCGATCTTCATGGCGCGACGATTCGGCAAACCGGTCAGAGGGTCTTCCATCGCCTGTCCGCGGGCCTGGTTGTCATCAGGTATCCGGGACTGAGTACGGGCAAGTAGTGTTGTATAGGCGTTCAGCATATCGCTGAACGTTACGATACCCACCAGCTTTTCCGATAGTGCATCAACTACTGGTAGATGTCTGATGCTGTAGCTGCGGGCAAGATCAAGCGCTGCTTCCAGATCAGCTTCAGTTGGAACGCAGATTGGCCTCCTCACCACCACTTCACTAATGCGTTGGCGAAACCAGTCTGCGGCGTTTCCGCTCGCTGCGATTAATCTGACTATGTCTCGCTCGGTGACGATGCCCACGGGTCTGTCTGCCTCGCAGACCAGTCCGCAGGAATGGCGATTTTCCGCCATGGTCCTGACCAATTCACCAAGAGAGGTTCCTGGTTCATGGTAGATACTGACAGGAGACATTATTTCTTTTATTTTCAATGCGAGTCCCTCAGGAATTAAGCTGAGACAGATAGGCGTCAGCTTGAGATACCTTCTTAAAGTATAGGAGGTATCCCCAGAGGGGATGGGTTATTAACTAAATTAGATTTTAAAAAGCTGATTCGAAGCTAACTTAATCGCGGCGCCTTGCTTTCCTCTTTCACCACTTCCATGAATTTATGAGTTTCTACTGCCATCTTAAGCGGGCTCAGGTGATGCTGGTTTCGACCTGATTCCTTGGCACAGTACAGCGCTTCATCCGCACTATTGAGTACGTCTTCCCAGGGCAGTTGATCCCTGCATACACCAATGCCGGCACTGATTGTTATAACTTCGAAAGGGCTTTTGCAGTGAGGTATAGCTTCGCTCTCAATATCGCCAATCAATCTGGACACAGCAATAAGCGCGCCCTCGGTATCGGTAAATGGCATCAATAATAAAAATTCTTCACCACCGTATCGATAAAGCCGGTCGGCCTTGCGCCTGCCTTCATCTAGGACACTCGCGACCTGACATAGCGCGGTGTCACCAGCAGGATGACCGTAGTGATCGTTGTAGTTCTTGAAGTAATCGATGTCTATCAGGGCCAGCGCGTAGCCGCGCTTCTGACGCGAAGAAACAGCGGCTGCCTGGGAAATGTCCACCTCCATCGCTCGTCGATTCGGTAGACCTGTCAGTGGATCTTCTACAGCCAGGACACGCAGTTTTGTATTCTCACTCGCCAGACCAGCGTTTCTTTTGTGCATAGTGGAGAGCGCTTTGATGAGATCAGTCAAAGTAACAATGCCGGTAAATTCATTCGATTCATCGACAACGGGTAGATGCCTGAGATTATGCGACCTTGCTAAATCCAGGGCAGAAGAAATTTCGGTATTCGCAGTTACACAGATGGGATTCGGGGTCATTACCTCTTCTATAGTCAGCAAATTTATGTCACCCAGTCTGTCATTTGAGTTCATAAACCTGACAAGGTCTCGTTCGGTGACAATGCCAACAGGTGTTCCATCCTGACAGATAATTCCGCAAGAGTGCTGTTCTTTGGTCATCATTTTTATTACGGACTTCAAGGAATCCTGAGGTGCATAGCGGATACTGGCACGGGACATCAATTCACAAATTTTCATGTTTGTTTGTCTCAGGGGATTTCAACAAGGTAGCAAGAAAAGTATATCTCCCACGAAACTGCAAATAGTGTCTTATCTAGACCAATTGGCCATTAGAACTCTAAATTTAGAAACCTCCCTTAATACTAGAATTGGCATTGCTGTGGCTGAAGCTCAACACGAACTTCGTCACCCGCGGAGTTGCGTGTGATTTCGAAGCAATTCCCTTCCAGATCCCGGAGCAATCGCCGGCCACTGCTTCGCACGGAAGGCGAGGCACTACGATTTACGACGCGCACTTCACGTGTCCTGGTAACTGGTGCTGATCGATAGACAACACGTTGGTAATCCCTGCTGGAGTTGTAGCTATTGGTAAGAAGTGATCCAACAACCAGGCCACCGATGAAATCTCCGCCATCAAAGCGCCGATAACCCCGACCATAGGGACCCCAGTAGCCCCAGGGTCGTCCATATGAAAAACTGACAAAGTTACCCGGACGGTAATAGCCCCAACGATCGTTCCAGCGATTGAAGCCGCCACGGTAGAATCGACCACCTCCCCAGCCATCATAGCCGCCATAGTAGAAGCGATGGTCTGCTGACGCGGATTGACTCATCAGCAAGGCAGTCCCTAAAGACAGAACAATGAGTAGTTTTTTCATAGGATTCACCTGTTATAACTGACCTTATGCTGCTGTACCCTATGCGATCAGAGCGACAGATCTTAACAACCCACAATTTTCCTCAAGTATGACTCTACACTGACCGACTGAATAGAAGCTGAACAAGCCGTATTGATGCCCAATTGGCATAACGCTTCAGATTTTTTGGCTTATACTTTTTACAGATTTATAAAAACAGCTAACAGTTTAGATTTACTGTGGCTCTTTAATCTTGCGGGCACCTGATATTGACTCACGAATCGACCAGCGAAACAGTCTATGTTGCACGACAGACTATAGTCTCAAAAGACTGTGGAACCGTTGGCTATGAATTGTTATTTCGTGACGGCATGGCAAATTCCTTTCCAGATATAAATCCAGATGAAGCCACATCACGCCTGATATCTGATGCGCAACTGGACGTGGGCATTGAAAAGCTGGTTGGCGATCACAAAGCATTCATTAACTTCACTGAAAAATCTTTGATAGAGAAGTTTCCCCAGTTCTTCAATAAAGAAAAAATTGTGGTGGAAATCGTTGAATCCGTGACACCAACAGAGGACGTGATTGCTGCCTGTACCGAATTGAAGAATCAGGGTTATCGGTTGGCCCTGGATGACTTTGATTTTGATAGCCAATGGGAAGAACTGAGCAAGTTAGTAGATATCATCAAAGTCGATATCGAAGGACTGGACCAGGAAACCCTGGCTCAGAAAGTGAGAGAAATTAAGACCGACGATGTGGAACTCGTCGCTGAGCGTGTTGAAACTCACGAACAGTTTGAGTATTGCAAGGAACTTGGGTTCGATTACTTTCAGGGTTACTTCTTCTCCAAACCGGAGATTATTCAGAATCGAACCATTCCAAGCGATCGCATGTCTATGCTGCAATTGATGGGTGAAACCAGCCAGCACCCAATGGATTTCGACAATATCAGCGAAATGATCTCCAGAGACGTCGGGATCTCCTTCAAGTTACTGAAACTAATCAATTCTCCTTTGTTAGGTGCTCGCGCCGAGATCTCATCCCTGAGCCATGCTCTCAGTTATCTCGGTGAGAAAGAGCTTCGTAAGTTCATCTGCCTGATGGCCATGGCTCACATAGGCGATGAAAAACCCGCCGCTTTGCTGTCCCTCGCCTCGGTACGAGCCCGTCACTGCGAGCTGCTTATGCGAGGCATAGGTGCGGACGCTGATTCAGGGAAAGCATTTCTCTGTGGCTTGTTCTCTCTTATCGATGCGGTGATGAATGACACTATAAAGAATATATTCGCCTCTCTGCCGGTAGACGAGTCCATCAAGGACGCACTAATGGGCAGCAGAGATAAACTGGGTAATGTGTTAAGTCTGGTGTTGGCCTACGAAAACGGCAGCTGGAGATTCGTTACCGAGCTCTGCGAGGAACTGGATATGCCAGAGACCACCCTCGCTGCTTTCTACAGCGAGGCAGTGCAGTGGACCCGGGACTTCGAGTCTTCCATGATTGCTCAATAGCACCCCTTGCTGGCTCTGATTAGCTGGCCCTTTAAAAATCTTCTCTTGCCCCTATATCCTGCTTACCAAGACAGGAGAAGACGTCATGACTACAGAACTACGCAAGCTGGAAGAAGTGTTACAGGCACAGGCCGCAAGTGATGGTGATGGAGTCAGACTCAAACGGGTTTTCGGCGGTAATGATCTGGCGCGTTTTGATCCCTTTCTGATGCTGGACGAGTTCGGATCTGAATCAGCGGCTGACTATATTGGAGGCTTTCCGCCCCATCCTCATCGCGGATTTGAAACAGTGACCTACATGCTGGAAGGTTACATGGAACACCGCGATCACATGGAAAATGTTGGTAAACTGGGTCCGGGAGATGTGCAATGGATGAAAGCAGGGTCAGGTGTCATTCATTCTGAAATGCCACAGCAGGAAGAAGGGCGTATGCGTGGGTTTCAGCTCTGGGTAAATCTGCCTGCTAGTGAGAAGATGACGCCGGCCAGTTATAAAGACATCTCTGCGTCTGATATCCCCGTCTACGATCTTGGCGGAATCAGGCTTAAATCCATAGCAGGCGACCTATCCGTAAATGGTACAAGTGTGCCAGGAAATGTGCAGGGACTGAGTACCGAGCCTGGTTATCTCGACGTAGAAGTTGCTTCCGATGAACAGCTGAGTGTAAGCATCCCTGACGGCCATAATGTCCTGGTCTATGTCTATGAAGGTGAAGCCAGGGTTTCCGGCACTGACTATCCGCTTAACGCAGGTAAGCTCGGACGTCTGTCCCATACCGGGGTATTGGAAATCAGTGCGACCGCCGGGACTCGTCTGTTAATAATCTCAGGCAAGCCGATAGGCGAACCTATCGTGCATTACGGGCCGTTTGTCATGAATACCATGGACGAGGTTCAGCAGGCGGTTGAAGACTATCAGTCTGGCAGATTGGTAGAAGCAGTCGAACCGGCCTGAAAGAAACGATGGCTACAACGATAGACGCACACCTTCGCGTGCGATGTTGTAGCCTTCCTCAATTACGAAACGGCTTTCTTCACTCTCTGGATTCAGCAGGGGATTGGTGTGGTTGAAATGAATAAACCACACCTTGTTTCGCTGGCCAGGTGTAAATTCAGAAAACAATTCCATGCTTTCACTTACAAACGGATGAGGGATCTGGGACATATCCCGATTCCCCAGTTCGCCATCGGCGTAGAAGGTCGCGTCCAACAGTGCGTAGTCGACTGTAAGCACCAGCTCGGCTATGTCCACATCCCAGTCTTGCCACTTGTTAATGTCCGGAATGAAGATGGCAGTCCGACTCGGTCCTCGAATATGGTAGCCGACGGTTTCTGAATATTCGTCTCTATGGGGAACCAGGAAAGGCGTCACCGTGATGCCGTTGTCGATCATCGGGCGTTGTTCGGAGATGGGAAACAGCTGAATATTATTCAGCTCGACCAATTGGCTCCAGGGCCCATTGGTGCTTAGAAAGTTTGTCATGCGGGGCATGGCATAAACAGGCACATCACTGGTACCCATGGCTTCGCGACCAAAAAACATCAGGCCTGCATAGTGTCCGATATGGGCGTGAGTAAGAAACACACCGCCCAGGGGCAAGTCAGCTTCTTGTCTGAGGTCGTAAAGCTGGGCAGGCATATGGGGAGTGGCTTCAAACAACCAGTTCTTTTCGGCTCCGGGATCAACTATGGCGATAGACGTAGCACCTCGTCGCAATGCCGGATTCTCCCATCCTGGCAGGCAGTGGGCAGCGAAACAACCCGCCTGGGGATAACCGGCATCCTGGGCTACACCGAGGATGTAGAGGTATGGTTCATTTTCGCGAGCGCTTAGGTTTCCACTTGTCAGTAAGATCAGGGCGATTAAGACGGTAAAAGCGAAATTTCCTGGCCGCAGAACGTGTTGTGTTCTCATAACAGCTTCTGCTTGCCAGCGTTTTTCCGCTGCGATGTAGATGTGCTCAATACTACCCATAACCTTGTTCACTCTACTCCTGTGACGGGCCTACAACAGAGAGATCCTTGCCATCGGTTAGTGGAATCTCGCCAAGGGAATCCAGATCCACGCCTTCAATACAGCCGACATTAAAGCCGTATTCATTAGGTCGGCGTCGGCGTTGATGGTGGGTATAGATACCACAGACAGAACAGAAATAATGTTTCGCGATTTTCGTGTTCCACTGATACAGAGAAAGTTTGTCTTCGCCTCTTGTGATCACAAAATCTTCCAGTAGTGCTGTCGCCATTATTGCTCCCTTGCGCAGGCAGAGAGAGCAGTCGCAACGCATCAAACCCTGAAACTCCGATTGATTGTGCACCTCAAACTGCACGGCACCGCAATGGCAGCTTCCTGAAAAAAGTTTCGGCTCGCTCATGGTTATTTCACTACTTCGTAGCGGATTTCCACAACGCCGCTGTCGTAAGCATGGTGTTCAGCAAGATGAAGGCTTACGTCCTCATTGAGCTTGCTGAAGAAAGGAATGCCATCGCCAATCATCACCGGTAAAATCGTATAGCTAATCTCATCCACTAAGCCAAGATTGATGCACTCAGTGCAGAGTTGGCAACCGCCAACTACCCATATGGAACCGTGCTTCTGTTTCAGCTCTTGGTTGATAAAGTCAGACAGGTCGCCTGCATGAAGTTCCACAGTGTCGCGACTTACCGGTAGTTCACGATTAGTGAGCACATAGACAGGTTTGTCTCCATAAGCCCAACCCTGTTCTTCATTATCGAATCCCAGAGCCATATCGTAGGTGCGTGAACCCATTACGTAGCAATCGATAGAATTAAGAAATTCCTCGACATACTCCGGGGTCATGGTTTCTCCCTCGGAAAAACTGTCCTCGGTATTCATCCAGTCGATACCACCATCTGCTCTGGCAACAAAACCGTCGAGGCTGGCGGCCATATGAACGGTAACTTTCGAGTTGGTATTCATGATGAGGTTAATGCTCCAATCAGATATCAGTCTGACAACAAGGCCATAACGGCTCCACAAGGATCTTGCAGCACACAGAAATTTGACCCACCCATGCGTCTTGGGCCGTCGAGAATTTTACCGCCACGTTTCTCCACTTCTGCTGCACTGTCATCCACGCTCGCCACACGTACATAGACCAGCCATTGAGGTGGAATGTTGGCATTGCTGCCCCGGGCATAGCAGACTCCCGCCACTGTATCGCCGGAGTCCGGCAGGTTCATGCAGTAGTCGGAGTAACTGCCCATATCAACTTCAGATGTTTTCCAGCCAATGACATTGCTGTAGAAGTTCTTAACTCTGTCCGCATCATCAACTGTCAGGTCCAGCCATTCGATGCGGCCAATGTTGTTTGGAGCCGGGGTCTCATCCACAGAATTCTCTGTCGCTTCAGTCTCATCACTCATGCTCGTCACCAAAGATGTAAGTTGGGTTTCCGTCAAGGCTCACAGTGTTCTTCTTTTCCCAGTAACTTTTTATATCTTCACTGGATTGGGGTTCCAGCCATTTGTCCATGTTCTTTCTCTCTTCCTGATACTCGAAAAATGGCACTCCAAAACCACAGGAGGTTTGAACAAGATTGAATCGAAAGTCCACCAGCTGTCGGCTGCTCTTGTGAGGTTCAAAGAGAGAATCCAGTTCAGCAAATTCATCATCGCGACGATGAAACGCCTGGGCATCTCCATAGAGTCGGAGAATCTTCGGTTTGCCGACAAAGGCACAGAACATCATGGTCATACGACTGTTCTGTGCCAGGTGGGCCGCCGTTTCATTGCCGCTGCCGGTAATGTTTCGCCAGACGATACGGTTCGCATCTATGACTCGCAGTGAGTCCCAACCCTTGGGAGAGACATTGATCGTGCCATCGTCGGCAGCAGTGCCAACGAAGAAAATTTTCTGTTCTTTAATGAAATCGACCTGATCGTCCCGGAGGGACTCGTAGCGACTGCCCATTACTGAATTCCTTGCAGGAGCGTTAGGGAAAGTGTAACCCAGTTGTAAGACAAGCCGAAGACTTCGATTATCTTCGGCCTGTTTTTCGACTAGTTCCCAAGGCTAAAGACATATAACGCATTGCCGCTGGAGGGATGTCGCACATCAGGTGTAACCACACGAGGTACAGTTCTGGGGCTTACACCGCGGGCACCCATGGCAGTAGTTACGGCAATATACTGTTTTCCATCTATAGCAAAAGTAACCGGATGCCCCTGCACCGAAGTACCCAGTCGTGTCTGCCACAGGACTTCCCCAGTTGAGGCATCATGGGCGCGAAAATAACGGTCCAGGTCTCCCACAAAGGCGAGATTGCCGGCAGTAGACAGAACGCCTGTAAGAAAAGCGGCTCTCTGTTCAAATGACCACATCTCTTCCATGGTATCCACATTGTAGGCGGCCAGTTTGCCCATATTGCCGTCAGAGCCGGGCATTTCGAACCAACGGCGATTGGCGGCAGTGCCTCCTGCACCATGCACCAGGGGAACTTCTCGGGCAGCTATTTCCAGGCAGGACTGACTGAGAGGGATTATCAGAGATGCCGTCGGTTCGTGATAGGACATTGAATGCCAGTCCTTGCCGCCCGCAGTTGATGGGCACACCGATATCCACTGGTCGATCTGGGCGTTCTGAATATCCTGGCGATAAGTCACTGCACCCGTATCAGGATTGATGTCGGTGAAGGCATTCTGAAAGATGGTTTCCTTATGGGAAATAAATTCTCCGGAAACGCGATTGTGTTTCCATAGAATGCCATGCTTGCCGATAGAGAAAACCAGCTTGTCATCTCCGCGATCAATCAACACTCGTTCGAACACTTCGTCCAGATCAAGAGCCTCAGCAGGAACGTGCTGGAAGTACCAGTCCAATTCACCGTTATCCACATCAATGGCCACGGTGGAATTGGTAAACAATCCAGCGTCATATATAGACAGACCACGACTAGCCGGCATCCACGGCTTCTGTTGAGCTGTTCCCCAATAGGTGAGTTTCAACTCAGGGTCGTAGGTGCCGGTAATCCAGGTCTCACCGCCGGCGCGAAACAGATCGTCGATATCTCCCCAGGTATCACCACCGGGCTCGCCGCTTTCTGCTACGGTGTTGAAGCGCCAGAGCATCTCGCCGCTGTTCGCATCATGGGCAGAGATATAACAATCGTCTTCGATGTAGCGGGAACAACCAAGTAGCCCCTGAAGTACTTTCCCTTCTGCCACGATGGGTCCGCTGGAATTGCCAAATCCTTTGCTGCCATCGGCAATTGCAACTTCCCATACCGGCTCACCAGTTCGAGCGTCCAGAGCCAGCAACCTTGCATCGGTCGTTGCGTGAATGATTTTGTCGTTATAGATAGCAATGTTGCGCATATCTTCGCTGTCGAATGGACCCGCATGATGTTCCCAGATCAATTCGCCGGTCCTGCCATCAAGTGCCTGAATAATGTTGCTGGTATTAATCAGGTAGATGATGCCGTTGTAGACGAGTGGAGAAGGTTCGGAATCACCTTCATGCATACTCCACATCCATTCCAGTCGGAGACCACCGACATTGTCGGTAGTGATTTCGTTGAGTTCCGAGTAACTCCAGGCTTGATAGTTTCCGCGCAGCATCAACCAGTCATCAGGAGATGGGTTGCTGAGCATGTCGTCAGTCACGGGAGAGTAGCTTTCTACAGAGCCGGCAGCTACCACCCCGGTGGGACGATCAGGTTCGATACGTTGCTGGGTCAATGCAGGATTTACCCCGGGAATGTTGGTGGCCATGGCATAGCTGGCGGTGTCATCCAAAGCTGGATTGTTATTAGCCACACCATTCGCCCGCATGACATGGGCCACGATAGACCAATAGTCATCATCACTTATGCCAGCATTGCCACCCGGAGGCATATTGGATTTGAGAAAATTGAAGAATTCGAATGGGGATTGGCGGCCATAACTGCCGAGAAAGCCGCTGCCGCTAAGCATTGGACCCAGTGCTGTTCCCTGAAGTTCAGTGCCATGACAGGCGCCACAGTTAGTGGCATAACTTGCTGCGCCATCATCAGCCTGAGAGGCAAAGCTGATTTCCGGCGTTGTAGTCTGTTGTGGGGGAGTTTCTCCTCCACAGCCAATAAGGAGTGATAAAAGAACCAATAATGAAAAGCGGCTTATTATTGTTAGAGCTTTCATTGTTTTGCTCCACTTAAGGAAGTGTGATTAGGGTTTGTCTATTTATTAACTGTCCTTTTCCAGTACTTCTAGTTTGAATCCTTCGCTTGCCAGTGGCTCGATGAAATAGCTACTGACTTGCCTGAACATTTCTTCTGTATCGAATCTGGCACGCTCTGGTTGTTCCTTGCGCCGTATGGCTATCTGCTCAAGGCATCTGGCATCACTGGTTTTGATATAGATAAGCCGGCCTTCGATACCAGAGGCATCGCTTAATTTCTTAAACCAGGCTCTTTGCCCCGGTGTGTTGGCTGGAAAGTCCAGCACAACATCAATTCCCGTCGCTAACAGATTATGAATATGCTCTTCAAGCAGAGGCTTGAGTCTGGCAGAGTATTCTCTGTAGTCGTCCAGATCATTGATCTGACCAGGATAGAGCTTAGCGAGCCAGTCATCCTCAGAGATCAATACGGCATTCTGTGTGCGTGCGAGCTCTTTCGAGTGCGTCGACTTACCAGCGCCCATCTTTCCCGAGAAAAATGTCAGAGAACCAACTGCCAATGGTCTTTCCTAACTACTCAATCGACCTATGTTCTAGTCCGGAAGTGAGAACACATAGATAGCGTTCCCCCATCTCGGGTAAGTTATTTCAGTGGCAATGACACCTGGCACTGTTCGTGGGCTGGTGCCACCCAGTGCGGTGGTAACGGCGATATATTGTTTGCCATCGATGGCGAAACTTACCGGGTGGCCCTGAACTGAAGTTCCCAGACGGGTTTCCCAGAGTACATCACCTGTGTCCACATCGAATGCTTTAAACCGGCGATCAAGATCGCCCACGAATACCAGTCCACCGCCGGTGGAGATAGTGCCCGTGTGAAGAGATGCACGTTGCTGGTAGCTCCATACCTCTTCCATGGTATCGATATTGTAGGCGCCTACTTTGCCCAGGTTGCCATCGGTGCCTGGCATCTCAAAGAATTTTCGACTGGCTGCGAGTCCGCCGCCGCCCTGTACCAGAGCCACTTCCCTCGCGGCGTTTTCCAGACAGGTCTGGCTTAGTGGAGCAATGATCAAACCTGAAGGAGGGTGGTAGGTCATGGAGTGCCAGTCTTTGCCACCAGCACTAGAAGGGCAGGCGGACGTCCACTCGTTCAGCTGTGCATTCTGAATATCTTCCCGGTAAGTGACTTCGCCAGTGTCGGGATCGATATTGGTAAACGCGTTCTGAAAAACTGTTTCTACATGGCCTTTGAACTCGCCGGTAACGCGGTCATTTTTCCACAGAATGCCATATTTACCGATAGAAAATACCAGCTGTTCACCACCACGATTAACCAGTACTCGCTCAAACACCTCATCAAGATCCAGAGCTTCTGCCGGAACGTGTTGGAAATACCAGTCCAGTTCGCCATTGTCTACGTTCACCGCGACCGTTGAGTTGGTGTACAGGCCAACATCATTGATTGTCATGTGGCGGCTTACGGGTACCCAGGGTTTCTGCTGTGCAGTTCCCCAGTAGGTGCGACGTAGGTCAGGGTCGTATGAACCAGTAATCCAGGTTTCACCTCCAGCCCGGAATAAGTCGTCCAGCCCGCCCCAGGTGTCGCCCCCGGGTTGTCCCATTTCGGCGATGGTCTCGAATTGCCACAGCAGCTCTCCGTTATCTGCATCATAAGCACTGATAAAACAGTCTTCCGGAATATAACGTGCGCAACCGGCCAGTCCCTGGATCACCATACCGTCGGCGACGATAGGTCCGGAAGAGTTGGAGAAGCCCTTACTGTTATCGGCGATCACAGTTTCCCAGACCTGCTGGCCGGTGCGGGCATCAAGGGCCACGAGACGAGCATCGGTAGTGGCCTGAATAATCTTGTCTTCGTACATGGCGATGTTACGCATGTCCTGACGATTCGCCGGTCCGGTCCAGTGCTCCCAGATTAATTCGCCAGTCTTGCCATCCAGGGCCTGAATTACATTGCCAGGGTTAATCAGATAAATGATGCCGTTGTACACCAGAGGTGCGGGCTCGGAATCGCCTTCGTGCATGTTCCAGACCCATTCAAGAGTCAGGTTGCCCACATTATCCTTATTGATCTCATCGAGAGGGCTGTAGCTATGAGCATAGAAATTTCTTCTGTGCATGGGCCAGTCATTGGGGCTGGGGTCGCGCAGCATTGCTTCGGTCAAGGGCACGAAAGGTACAAAGTCTTCGGTATTTCCCGCTACTGTTAAGCCCTGTGGTGGGGGAGGTTCCGCTCGCTGTTGTTGCTCAACGATGGCAGAGATATTTTCAGCAATCTGAAAATCTGTGCTGGCGGTAAGTGCGTCGTTGACGCCATCAACTCCATTCACATTAAGAATATGGGCAACGATATTGAGGTAGTCATCGTCGCTCAGGTTTTCGTTGCCACCGGGAGGCATATTGGCCTGTATGTTTCCCAGCAAGAGAGCAGGAGTCTGCTCACCCCAGCTACGTACAAAATTAAATCCTGACAACAATGGACCAAGAGTCGTGCCTTCAAGGTTCGCCCCGTGGCAGGCTGAACAGTTGGTCGCATATAGGTCAGCACCTGCCTCAGCCTGGGTTTCGAACGAAGCAATAGCATTACTTGCATTTGGCGCTGTGGCGACAGAAATTTCCGTGGAACCCGTATCGCCGCTATCGCCGCAGGAACTGACCCCCATCAGAACCAGCAGTCCAAAGCTAAATTTTTTAAAGTGAATAAGTTTCATGGAGTTCTCTCGATTGCGACCCAATTGGCCGTCTTTGGAATTCAATTACAGGTTGTCGAAGTGACTACGCAGGAAGATCCAGCCACGCAATTCGCCGGGGGCGTTGTTCGTGCTATGCACCTGCACATAGAGCTCGTTGTTACGGAGAGCGGTAACCTGTTCATCAGTCAATTCCAGGGTAGCTGAAATCTCTCCGGATGTTGCCTGATCGATTTCCAGGGTATGGACGACGGGGCCGGGTTGAGCGGGCGGCCCATTGTGTAGATGGGCTCCCGTTGCCATTGAACTCATGCCTGAGAACATGCCTTCCACTCTCAGCGTATTCCCGTCAAGAGTGAGAATAACTTCACCCTCACCAAGAATCTCAGTTACGGTCTGAGGAGTAGTAGGCATGGGCGACAGTCTTGCCCGATAGACGTCCTGGGCCTGGGACAGTGAAGCAACAAGCAAGCTTGCCGGTAGAACGGTTGTTCGCAATAGGCGGCCGAGTTTCATAAACACCTCTTGGCTCTAGTTGTTTTGCAGGATTCACTGGATTTTCAATGCAATAGCGTTCTATTTCAACCGTGATCTCGGCGTATACCCAGGGAGCGTAGATACAAGACACCTGTAATTTCAAATTCTGGTGAGGGGTTTCGCTGTATGACACGTTTACTGGCATATATGATCTGAATTAGGGAGAAAAATCGTGAGAATCATCATCCTGCTTTTCTGTGCTTGCTTCAGCGTGCTGACCTATGCAGCCAGCGAACCACCACGCTATGACATAGATTTTTCCGGTGGCACTGCTATCGATTTCGCTGAAGTAATCGGTGAACTGGGAATCAATGCGATCTTCCCGGACAACGCCGAGCTAATCACCATTCCCGCCATCAAACTGCGCAATGTCACACAACGGGATTTATTCAATGCGCTGAACATCGTCGGTAGAGATGCACCGATAAGTTTTGCCTGGGATCGCTCTGGAAATGATCTTCCGATGGTCATTCAGGCGGATGGCAGTGTAAGCAATGATCAAAGCAGTCAGATCTGGGTTCTGAGCAGTGTCGGCTCACAAAAGACAGCACAGCCATTTTCCATAGGCCCGCTATTGGAGAACGACAGTAATGAAAACGGTTTCACTGTTGATGAAATCACCAGTGCCATAGCCAGTGCCGCCGAAGCAGCCGCGGCGGCGGAAGGACGCTTCAGCGAACTGGAATTTAAGTTTCACGAAGGCACAGACTTATTAATTATCGTTGGCAGAACGGAAAATGTTCGGGTGGCGGCAACTGTTCTGCGGTCACTGAGCCAATCAAGAATGAAGACTCCCTATCTCTACCTTTATGACACGCCTCTGGTTGAACAACAACAGTTCGGCCAGTTTCCAGATAACAGCCAGGGTTTTGTGGTAGATGGATTTGGCGGACTGGGCGGACAAAGAGGACTTGGAGGGCAAGGGGGCAGACTAGGCACCAGAATCAGACCGGACTAGAAATCAAATCGAGGACCTGGGAATCGGCACTCAATATCTGCGGCAGATAAGCACATTGGTGGGTAAGGAAATCGTGGCGGACATCGCCAGCTTGACCCGTGGCATGGTTGAGCTTGACGAACGCAGCTATGAAGACTTTTTTGCGCTGTATTACCACCGTCTATGGGCTTACCTGTCAGTTATCAGTGACGGTTCCGAAGACGACTCAGAAGAACTGCTTCAATGCGTATTCGAGAAGATAGTTAAGAACATTCGGACATTCAATGACGAGGGTGCATTCTGGGCCTGGCTGGCAACGATTGCGAAAAACACCTATCTGGACTCAAGAAGAAAACATGGTCGTTTTAATCGATTCAAAGAAGGATTGCTGAACTTGATTCAGCTTTTCAATCGGGAAGACGAAGCGGAACAGCACATTACTCAACTATCTTTAGAGCAGGCGATGACAACATTATCTGAAGCGGAACGGCACTTGATAGTTAGTCGATATTATTGCGGTGAAAGTCACCGTGCCATTGCCGCTGAGCTTAATACCAGTGAGAAGGCGGTTGAGTCGAAACTAGCCAGAGTGAGAAGCAAACTACGGGAACAGTTACTACAACCATGAGTGAACAACTAATAGAAACCCGAATGAAAACTGCGTTGCTGGCAGCAGTTTCTCAAAGGAAACGCAAACACAGACTGTTAAAAGCGGTATCTGTGGCAACAATTGTATTTGCAGCAATGAATATTATTGTTCTGAGTAATGAACCTCAGCCGCAGGGAGGTCTGATGACTAACTCAAACAGCATTGTGAATTCGACCAATACAGCAACTGTTCTGCCAGTTTCTATATCGCTGAGTTCGACTTATCCACCTGTCGAGTATGTAGCAAGAGTTCGGCAGGTTGAATATATTCCGACGATCCCGCTGGGTGTAACGATTGTTACCGATGAAGAATTGGAATCAACCTTTGCCGATCGCGCTTACGCTGTTCTGCCGGATCAGGACAATAAAATAACCGGATTTCATCTATTGGATGATAGCGTCGAGTAGAAACAGGGATAATTAAGCGCTAACCGTGGAAAGCCTAATTTTGAATTCGTTCACCTGAAGTATGCCGCAAACTCTGTCCTGTAAATCGGAGTGCTATGGGTCCACGCTGCTTCCTGCAAAGTTGACTCCGCTAAGTGCCGCCATATCTTTATCCCAGGTACTGAGATCATCGATGGAGAATTTGTTCAACGCATCATGGCCACAGGCTCGTGACATAACCTTCATCAATTCTGCAGATGTGTCGAAGAATGTCGCCAGCCGTTTCGATGCATCACCAACTTTGAGCCGCTTTCTTAGCTCGGGATTCTGAGTAGCTACCCCAGCGGGGCAGTTATTGGTGTTACACATCCGCGCAGCCACACAACCCACTGCCTGCATGGCACTATTGGCCAGTGCGACGCCGTCTGCTCCCAGCGCCAAGGCCTTGACGAAATCCATGGGCAGACGCAGCCCGCCGGTAATGATTAGTGTCACTCTGCCACTGGCGCCGACCTTATCCATGTAACGGCGCGCCCGTGCCAGAGCCGGTATGGTGGGTACAGAAATATGATCGCGAAAAATCACCGGTGCAGCGCCCGTGCCGCCACCCCGGCCATCGAGAATGATGTAGTCAGCGCCGGCATCCAGGGCAAACTGGATATCCCGCTCAATATGGTTGGCACTGAGCTTTAAGCCAATGGGTATGCCACCGGTAATTTCCCGTACCCGATCGGAAAAACGAGCAAAGTCCTCGGCGCTGTTTAAATCAGCAAAAGTTGGTGGTGAAACAGCAGGCTCACCTTCCGGAATATTTCGTACTTGAGAAATCTTACCCTTGTTCTTATTGCCAGGGAGATGGCCACCGGTTCCGGTCTTGGCACCCTGACCGCCTTTAAAATGGAAGGCCTGAACTCTATCCAGCAGTTCCTCGTTGTAGCCAAACTTCGCGCTAGCCAGTTCATAGAGATAACGGGAATTGGCCTGTTGCTCTTCCGGCAACATGCCGCCTTCGCCGGAGCAGATACCCGTGCCTGCCAGCTGCGCGCCGGTGGCCAGTGCTGTTTTTGCTTCTTCCGACAGTGCTCCGAAGCTCATATCGGAAACAAACAAAGGAATATCCAGTTCCAGAGGGCGCTTGCTTCCCGGACCAATGACCAGTCGCGTATCTACTTCAATGTCTTCCATCAAGGGTTTGCGCGCCATCTGTGCAGTAAGGATCTGCAGATCGTCCCAGTGAGGCAGGGTGTTTCTGGGAACACCCATGGATGTCATCGGACCATGATGACCGGTCTTGCTTAGTCCTTCCCGCGCCAATTCATGAATCTGCAGTACAGTTGGTTCTTCTGGTGTTGGCGTGGCAGGAGGGGCCTCTCCCTCCCGGGCGGAAATGCCCGGCCCGGGTTTACCGATGTCAGCATCGGTAAACTGTTTGTGGGTACCATCGCAAAGCGGCAGGTTTACCGAGTGCTTGCACATGCAGGCGTAGGCGTCGCCATCTTCTTCGGCGGTTAATTTCTTCGGGGTGAACGCCGTGCCTTTGTGGCTACCATCACAAAATGGTTGATTTCCTGAGCGGCCACAACTACAAAAGAAATAGTTCTGACCCTTTTTAAGTTCTACTTTTTGGGGCCTGTTGCCCGCAACGATTGGTTTACTGCTGTCGCTCATCTAATTCACTTCCTGCAGAATCCCGACTGATATACAACCTGGCTATTCGCAGCGGAAGTTTTCCGCACGCCAATTCGCTGGATTATCGGCTCCGCCGGCAGGGCCGACATACCGAGCCTGTTGCGGATATGTGCACAGTGGCCGTTCATTATCTACCTGGCCATTTGTGCTATGGGTGGCGGTAATGCTTTCGGGGGCAGCGCCGTTTTCAACCCAATCAACCAGGGGCACTAACTTGTCCCAGGTATCAGGCCCTGGCCCACCACGGCAGTGACCCACGCCTGGCGCCAGATACAGACGAGCGTGATCCTGAGCGCTGGTCATATTGCCATTGAAAGTGCTGTCTACCATGTCGTTGTAATAATTGATGGTGTCCGTGGCCACAATCAATGTGTCTACCAGGCCATGGTAGATGAGCATCTTGCCGCCCTGATCCATAAGAAAGCGGGAGAGGTTGGGGTCATTGGCGTCGGTGATCGATTTCATTAGATCTCCTTTGCCTGAGAAGAAGTCATTGATATCCCAATCAATCCAGTGAAATTCGGGAATAACCGCTGTGGTGTTTGGTTCATAGTCCACGTCCCGTACATCGGGTATGGCCATACCGGGGTCTTCCTCATAGAACAGATAGTTCATATGATCGCCTGCAACACCCATGAGCTTTGACGGCCCCATGTCATTACCTTCCCATGGGATGTAGTAACCAGGCCAGCGTAATTCGGAGCCCAACATCTTTCCGGGGTACACCTGGCGCCCTTGACTGTCGCGGGGTCCGTTGTACAGGTCTTCGATGGTTTGCACCTGAGACCGGGTGAAGCAACTATCGCTACTGCTACTGGCTGGACACATGGAATCAGAGAGCTCAAGAGCAGGATCAAAATTGCAGCTCAACGGATCGCTGACAATGCCATCCCGAACACCGTCGCTTGCGTCGCATTTCTGCAAAACTTTCTCGTGTAATAAATAAACCAGATTGAGGCTGTCTACACCGCCATCACCATTTGTATCAACTGCAAGATTCCCCACCAGCTGATCGCGAAATACCCTCTGCAAATTCCACGTACCTGCTGCGTTGAGTCCCTGATAGTTGAACGCAGGAGCGCCTGCGACTATGCCATCAAAATCACCGGGAAAGCGCTGCGCTGACATAAATCCCTGACGACCACCCTGAGAGCAGCCCTCAAAATAGGAGTAGTCATGGGCTCGACCGTAGTATTCCTGCACGAGCCTCTTGCCCGCCACAACCGTCAGGTGCACCGCTCGGTAACCGAAATCGATCTCCGCTTGCCGGTTATTGAAAGCAAAGGAGGCACCGGGTTCCACACCATTGTCGTGCCCCATATTACTGTTGGTGACGGCGTATCCTTCAGCAACGCGATGATCGGCATAATCCAGATCGCCGTCTTTGCCACCATCTCCCCATTGCAGAAAGCGTCCGTTCCAGTTTTCTGGCAAAGGAAGTTGTGCGTGAAAATGGATGGCCGGACTGATGATGCCCCGCACATAACAATAAGATGAACCATCTACGGAATTCTCAGCAACTTCAGCTCTTGTTAGTGTGAGGCTGCGAATGTCGAGCAGATCGGCACAACGTTCCGCGTCAGACTGGGCCATTGCCCCTCGAGAAAAAGACAACAGTGAAAAAAACAACAGTGAACAAAGAACAGGGGTAATAAATCCGAAAAGTCGATTCTTGATTTCTTTCATGATGGTGCTGATCCTATTGTTCTTGTATAACGGTCATATATAGAAAGAAGAATTGGACTTTACCACCCCAAGCGGCAAAAGCAATGTGCGGACGCTTCAACCTCATCGACAGCCCGGAAATTCAATGGCTTTTTGAAACTCTGGGAGTAATCCTCCATGATTCAATCGAAGAATTTGCCAGTGGCGATATCGCACCAGGAAGTCGTATTGCCATCATTCACGAAGTAAGTGGAGAGCGACGACTCTCTGAAGCGATCTGGTGGTTGCTACTGGATCAGGAGAGCCTCACACCAAATTACAAATACGCGAGCTTCAATTCCCGCTCCAATAAGCTGCACAATAGACGAGGAATATCTTACAAACCTTACCGGGAATCCCGTTGCATAATTCCCGCCAGCGCGTTTGTAGAGGGGCTTGGCGACAAAAAGACTTACCACATGATTGAGCTGGAGAACTCCGCCATAGCATTCGGTGGCCTCTACAAGGAATATCTAAACCAACAAACTGGTGAAGTAGTTTACTCAGCATCAATAATTACTCTGCCACCGCTGTCGCCCCAGTGGGATGAGATTCACCCCAAGTCCATGCCTCTGATTCTGGATTTTGAGAACAAGGAGTTAGTGGACAAATGGCTTGATCCGGAATTTACCAATGTAGAGGAATTTGAAGAGCTGTTGCAGCCGAAGATTCAGAAGACCATGAAAGTGACACGCATCGGTAAGCCCAGCAAATGGGATCCAATCCAGGATTCGTTTTTAATCCTGGCCTGACCTGTACTCAACCCTTCAATCCAGGAACACACGATGACCCATGAAGAAATTGCCAGAAATCTATTCAATGCATTTGAAGGTGGTGAGATGGATCGGGTGCGTTCTCTTTGCACACCTGATTTCAACGCGAAGCAGAATCTCAATACCGAGTTCGATCTGGAAACCCTGATTCATTTTTCTCAGGCCGTGTCTTCAGTAGTGAGTAATTTTCGATACGAAAACATCCAGTGCTTTGGTACCGAAGATGGCTTCGTGGAAGAACATCTTGTGTGCGGTGAATTTTCCGATGGCAGCCAGCTGGCCCTGGCCGCCTGTGTGGTGGCGACTGTTCGCGGTGGCAAGGTCGCGCAGCTTCGGGAATATGTGGACACGGCGGCCGCCACAGCTTTAATCAATGCTTTGAGCTAGGACAGTATTGGGCTTTCAGCGCAATGGCTCTGCAAAGAAATCAAAAAACATCCACATAATCACTGAGCAAGTTATCAGAGTAGCTAACATTACCGGCAGCCCTTTCTTCATCCATAGTCCCGGTGTAATAGCCAGACTGGGATCCCCCGCATCTTTAGCCATCTTTTCAGAAATAGTCACAATAAAGACATTGGCAGTTGATCCGATATGAGTGCCGTTTCCTCCCATACCAACCCCGGCTGCCAATCCCCAGAGGAGTGGTGTGATATTGATACCTTGAGTTTCCATGGCGCCCAGAATCGGAATCATCGCTGCGGTAAATGGAATATTGTCTATTGCAGCGGAAAGCACAGCGGACACCCACATAAGCAATAGTGTTGCGGTGAGTAAATCC
This sequence comes from uncultured Pseudohongiella sp., assembly GCA_965227685.1. Taxonomy (GTDB): domain Bacteria; phylum Pseudomonadota; class Gammaproteobacteria; order Pseudomonadales; family Pseudohongiellaceae; genus UBA9145. Next base: position 3,617,101 of record CBDDGA010000002.1, read on the forward strand.
TGTTGCACGTAGGGAATAATGAACTGGCCGATGTATTCCAGAAACTGGCTGTGCTCCACACCGCCAACGATAATGAAGAGTGAGATGAAAAACATCAGTAAGGCTAGCTCTGTATGAGCGAATGCTTCCTCAAGGTCGATGTCCTTACCGATGAAGGCCAGCAAGGTTAAGCCAATTGCCGTTACAAACCAGGGCTCCCAATGTAGAGATCGACTCATCACGAAGCCGATCACCATGATCCCCAATACCGCCAGAGCACCGTACCAGGTCTTTGGATCCGACAGAGGCTCCCGATCGGTGAGGTTGAGTTCTGCCGGTGTGACGGATAGTTCTTCTTTGAATAATGAGCGCAGCAGAAACAAGACTACTAACCAGGCTACCAGGACCATCGACCCCATATGTATTACAAAGGTATTGAAGTCGATATCGAAGGCTGAGCCGATCATCAGATTGGGTGGGTCTCCAACGAGAGTTGCAACACCACCGGTATCAGACAGCAGCGCGGCTGCCAATAAGTAGGGAATTGGATTTACTTTAAGAGACTGGCAAATAAGGATGATCAAAGGTCCGAAAATTACAACGGTAGTCACGTTATCCAAAAGTAGAGACAGGCCAGTGACTAAAGACCCCATGAGGGCGAGTAATAGAAATAGTCGACCCTTACTGAAGTCAGCAATCATGTAAGCTAGTTGTTGAAAGCCACCGGTGGGTATCATGATAGCGACGATGGTCATCATGCCGCCTAACAGAAATACAACTTCCCATTCAATTGCTTCAACCGCCAGCTCAGGATTGTAGTAACCCATTAACTGCCCGACAGCGACCATGGCGGCAGCACCTGCCATGGCACTTTTTACCCGATGTATTTTGTGGATTTCTTCAGTGAATATTGCAAGGAAGGTGACAGCAAGAATGACACCTGATGCCAGCATGTCATTGTTCCAGACAAGCGTTTCCATAGGAGCGAGCCTCATTTTTACAACGATTATTGTTCCCGCACGGAACAGCGTTGCAGAGACTTGTCCTGATCTAAAAGCTATCTCAAACGGCCGAACTACAAAGCGACAGTTTGAGATAGGTTCTAAGCTGACCAAACAAGTACGTACGCCTGAATCCGATTGGCCGGTTTAGATGTTAGGCAGCTATATATCCATATAAAAACTGTGGAATCAAGAAAATTCGAATCCGGATGTGGAGCAAACGCTCGATACTGATTAGATCTGGTGTTTTCGTAGAGTAAAAACTGATAAGCCGGTTCACAATTCATTCAGCTACAACCCTCGATAATCCTCATCACAGTTTGAACACTGTGTGACTGTAATGAGGAGACCACTATGAAAACTGCACTGTTAGGAATGTTGACAGCATCATTGTTAATGTTCGGTTCAGTTCCAGCACAGGCTGATGATCGTGGCTTTCGAGGCAATGATCGAAATACAGGCTGGCGTCTGGGTGAACCTACCCGAGACGGCTATGCCATTTACCGGCGTGACCGCGGTAACTGGTATCGCGTACCTGGAGCTGCCATTGCAGTCGCAGACGGATGGGCACTGGGTGCCAAGCGTGAGAATGGTGGTCACGCCATCTTCCGATGGAACGGATATGGCTGGGACCAGGCGCCGGGCGGTGCTGTAGAGATCGGCGGCACATACAACAGGCCCTGGGTTGTAAACAATCGTGGACAGCGTTTCGACTGGAATGGCTACGACTGGTACGCCTCCGGGTTTGTTGGCAATCGCACTAACGGATTCAGGGGCAACGCCTTTGGACAGGATCGCTTCTTCGATCGCAACTATGACCGTCGATACGATCGCGGACGCAATCCATTTCGCTATGGCAGGCGGGATCGCGAATGGGACCCCTATCGCTTCGACCGCGAGCGCCGCCATCACGAACGTTACAGGAGATGGTAGCGTTCACCGGATAATCCCTTGCTGGTAGTTCAGGTAATCCTCAGTCCTGACTACCAGCTTTTTTATTTCGATTCCTGATTAACTCAAGCCCCTTCTTTTTTACTCGCGAAGCTGCCTACAATAGCTGTTCAATTAATCCTGAATAGGGAACGACCTTGCCCCTGGAACAGCTCTCCAAGAATAAATCCTATGGCGGAACCCAGATTCGCTGTAAACATTTCTCCACCAGTACGATCTGCGAGATGACTTTCTCCGTCTTCCTGCCAGAACAGCTTGCTACCGGGGCCGATGTGAAACTTCCTGTTATCTATTTCCTGTCCGGACTCACCTGCACCGATGAGAACTTTGTGCAGAAAGCGGGGGCCCAGCGCATAGCGTCGGAACTTGGTGTGATACTGGTAGCACCGGACACCAGTCCTCGTGGAGAGGATGTGCCGGACGATCCTGAAGGAGCCTATGACTTCGGTCTGGGTGCAGGTTTCTATGTAGATGCAACGGAAGAACCCTGGGCCAAGCACTACAACATGTATAGCTACATAGTGGAAGAGCTGCCGGAACTGGTTGCGCGAAATTTCCCCATAGACATAAACAAGCAAAGCATCATGGGCCACTCCATGGGTGGTCACGGTGCCTTAACTATTGCTCTAAAAAATACCGACAAGTATCACTCAGTATCTGCCTTTGCACCGATCTGCTCCCCTATGAATTGTGAGTGGGGAACCAAAGCCCTAAAGAACTATTTAGGTGAAGATCAGTCGACCTGGTCAGCTTACGACTCAGTCCAGTTGGTAAAAAGTGCCACCCGACCCATTCCAATGCTGGTGGACCAGGGTTCAGACGATGAATTTCTCAAAGACCAACTTAAACCGCAGTTACTCGTGGAAGCCTGCAACAGCGCCGGCATGCCTTTAGGTTTTAATCAGCGCGATGGCTATGACCACAGCTACTTCTTCATTTCCAGCTTTATAGAGAATCATCTGCGATTTCACCACGGTATTCTTAGTCTGTTGCCGTAGCTAAATCGCCAACCACAACACCACAAACATCAGAGCTGTCGCCAACTGGCTGGGCCGGTCACTTACTGCGAATAACACCGGGTCATGCTCCAGTTTGCCCTGCAGTGCCCGCTGCCATACCCGCAGCAGCAGGAACAGGAGCAGAGCGCAGACGCCCCAGAGGACAGCCGGCGTGCTATAGAGTGCACTGGTTTCTGGCGCGTAAATATAGAAAACGAAAACCAGTATCGCGGCGAAATTTGCCGAAATGCCGGTAATGGTCAACAGAGAACGATGCCCGGCGTTATAGGCCCGTCCCGGTACATTTTCATCATCTTTGGCGTCCTGCACTTCGGTCGTACGTTTGACCAACGCCAGGCCCAGAAACAGGCTCAGCGAAAACGCCAGCAACCACGGCGATGCCACCACGCTCACCGCAGCCGCGCCGGCAACCAGGCGTTGGGTATACAGAAATGAAAGGGTGATCACATCCAGCAGAAATACTCTCTTCAGGTACAGGCTGTAGATTAAAGTGAGTAGCCAGTAGGCAAGCAGCATCAGACTGAAGTTACCTGGTAGTAACAGCGTCAGACTGAATGCGGCAATCAGCAGCAGGGGAGTGGCAAGAATTCCGACCTGTAATGAGAGAGTACCTGCGGCCAGAGGGCGCTGCTTTTTCAATGGATGTCGACGGTCGCTATCCAGATCCAGCAGATCATTAAGCAGGTATACGCTGGAGGCGCAAAGACTGAAACTGATAAACGCCAGGAACGCATCGAAGACCAGTGACACTTCGTCGATACGATGAGCCAGTGCCAGCGGCACAAATATAAGCCCATTCTTCATCCATTGATGGGGACGAAGTGCTCGCCACAGTTGTCCTATCCAGTGCTCCGGTGAATCAAACTCCTGTGTGGTCTGGGAATCAGAATTGGCGTGATAGATATCACCGCTACAATTCACTTTGATTACTTCACTGGCTGCTTCCCACAGTGGAACATCTGCATTTGAATTGCCGGCATAGGCGAATGACTGATCACCAATCAATTCCCTGATTTGCTGCAGTTTGCTCGAGCCTTTCATATTGCAAGAGTCGGAGCTACCAATACTCTTATCGAACAATCCGCATTGTTCTGCCATGGCATCCACATACTTCTGATTTGAAGCAGAGATCAAAATAAGTGATCTGCCCCGGCGCTTTTCAGCATTCAGGAATTCGAGAAACTCTTCATTGAAAGCCTGATTGCTCGGGTCCAGGTCCACACGTTGTGCAATGCGATATTTAAAACTGGCGCGGCCTCGCAATAGCCAAAAAGGCAGAACTAGCAGATAAAGCAGATTCTGACGCAACAACATGATCAGCGACTCGAAGGAGAGGTCGGACTTGATCAGGGTACCGTCGAGATCGACGAATAGAGGCATCTGGTTTACGGAGTCGGACAAGGTCTAAAACTTCAGGCGTTTGAACAGAGCTTCAGGTATAGAGCGAACGACGGCCATGATAATGCGCCAGTAACCCGGTGCATACACAAGGTTTTTCTTCTTGTCGATGGCGCTGATGATCTTGCTGGCGACCAGCTCTGGACTCGACCAGAGCGGTCCTTTTTCAAACTGTGCCGTCATTGGAGAGTCTACAAGACCGGGTCGGATATCAATGACATGTACGCCATGGGGCAATAGTTTGCCCCGCAGTCCCTGCAGATAGGTAGACACCAGAGACTTGGCGGCACCGTAAACAAAATTGGGTTGCCGTCCCCGGTCACCCGCTACAGAGGTGACCGTTGCCAGACAACCACCGTGCTGAGCTTTCATCACAGCCGCCAGTTCAGTCAGCAGCGAAATCACTGACAGACCATTAACATCAATTTCCCGTCTGGCAGCCGAAAAATCTGTTTCCATCAATTCCTGATCCGGCAGCGAGCCATGGCAGATCAGAGCAACATCAATGTCTCCAAGAAAATCCTGAGCGTTCTTTATCGCGGCGGCGTGTTGATCATGATCCAGCACATCCAGTTGCTGCTCTCCCACTTTCGTCGCACCACGCACTTTTAGATCGGCGGCAAGCTCAGCCAGCTTTTCTTCGTTTCTGGCAACCAGGAAAAGTGATGCAGAACGGGCAGCAAACAGTCGGGCACTGGCCACAGCAATTGCGGAACTTGCGCCAATGATAAGAACGTTCAACTACTGGCCTCCTGTCCGACAGCTGATACTGGCCTGGTCAGCCCCAGTCGATTCGATTGCAGCGAAGCAAATCGCCCGTCTGGATCAACCTGTTCCTTTATCTTCACAAATTCCTCCCAGCGGGGATAGCCGGCCTTAAAACCCACTTCGCCGAGGCGTGCATCTTTCGCCAGATAGTGACGACCCCCGTTGGCGAGAACTAATTCGTCCAGCTCATCCAGCAGGTCAAACAGGGATTCGCGCCAGCGAAAGTCGAGAGTCAGGGTATACCCTTCGTCCGGGAAGGACAGGAGATTCCTGTTTGCCGGACCGAAGCGTTTCAACACCGAGAGAAAAGAACCCTGACCCGATTCGGAAACACGGGCAAGAATCTCTTTAAGCGCTTCTCTCGCAGTCGTAGGAATAACAAATTGATACTGCAAGAATCCTTTGCCGCCATACAGACGATTCCAGTTCCTGATGCTGTCCAGAGGAAAAAAGAACTGCTCGTAGTTTTGCTTAAACGTCTCTGCCTTGCTTCTCTGTAAACTGAAATAGGCCTTGTTGAACAGGCTCATCGAGAATTTGTTCAATAGAAATCCGGGCGTAGTGAAAGGTACGCTCACCCTGGATCGTCTGACCAGATCGAGGTTACCGTCTTCACTGTGTTTGCCCACATAGACGATGGATCTGCCCAGGTCTTCGCCCCTAGCCAGGCAATCCAGCCAGGCCACGACATATTTTGCCTGGTTATATTCGTCTAACAACTCCAGACAGTGGTCAATATTGCTGGCAGTATATTTTCTGGTGGTAATAGAGACACTTGACACCTTGCTGAGTTGAATTGTCGCATCGACAATAATCCCAGTGAGCCCCATACCACCACATGTCGCATGAAATAGCTCAACATTTTCCGTAGGGGAACATTCAACCAGGCGGCCGTCGGCCTGCATTAGGGTGAGGGTGGTTACATGATCACAAAAGCTGCCATCCACATGATGATTCTTGCCATGAATGTCAGCGGCAATGGCGCCGCCGACACTAACCTGTTTCGTGCCGGGTAATACAGTGGGAAACAGGCCATGTGGAATAGCCACTTCTATTAGTTGCTGCAGAGAAACACCGCTGCCACAGCGCACAGTGCCACTTCCGGTATCGAGATCGAGAAAATGGTCGAGATATCGACTGCTCAGTACCCGATCATTAAGCGCGCTATCCCCATAGCTGCGACCGCCGCCCCGGCATATGATTCTGCCGGTGGACGCACGGTTCTGAAGGAGAGATTGCAGTTCCGTTGTGCTCGTAGGCGCCAGCAGGTCGGCCTGCACAGAGGGGAAGTTACCCCAGCCACTGAGTTGCATTCATGTGTTCCGATCGATGAAGACGTAACGTTTATCGAGTCGGTACTTTACTACATAACCAATCGTCAGTCCGATTACCGCGCCGGTATAGCGGGCTGTTTTGGTGCCGAAAATAATTTCTCCAAGTAATTCACATGCCCAGAACAGAAAAGTAGTTGTTCCGCCGGTGATACTGTATTGAATAAATTTTCGCTGGTTTTCTTTGCTGGAGACTGTTGAGTAGGCAAAGATATATTTCCGGTCCAGTTGGTACTTGATGACGAGGCCAACCAGTGTGCCCAGCGCGATGGAAATGAACAGATAATTCCGACCCTGGTACAAAGAAACAACCGCTTCCTGGGTTCCAAGATTGGCCAGAGTTGCGATCACGGCAAACAGTGAATACTTCAATACTAAGAGGCTTGTACTTTTCACCTTGAGTTTATCGGCACCAGCAGGCAGTCTCTGAGCAGTTGGCTCATATCAAATCAGGGATCATTATCGTATGCAAAGTAATGAAGAACTACTGCAGTTTGCACTGGACATTGCCAGAGAAGCGGGAGCACTGATCGTTCGCGAAAGAGATTCCACCGGGCTGCAACATGACTATAAGGGTGGCAAGGAATTGGTGACCCAGGCAGACCTGAAAGCAGACGAACTTATTTGCTCAGCTATCAGGAAGAATTATCCCGACCATGAAATTTTGTCCGAGGAGTCTTCGCCCGATGTCGGCGCAATCTGGGAACGGGTGGAAACAGTCTGGATTATTGATCCTATAGACGGCACAGTGAACTATGCTCATGGCCATAACCAGTCTGCTGTTTCAATCGCCTGCAGTGTAAACGGCGAGGTAACAGTGGGTGTTGTGTTCAATCCCTTCACTGATGAAATGTTTCACAGCATCGCCGGCAATGGTGCCTTCAGAAACGACGAGCCTATATCGGTATCGAAGGAGGCCGAGTTGCAACGGGCCATCATTGCCACGGGATTTCCCTATATAAAGGATGAACTGGAGCCCATGATCGCCCGAGTACAGGCGGTCTTGACCCAGTGCGCGGACATCAGACGCCTGGGATCAGCAGCTCTCGACATCTGCTGGCTGGCCATGGGCAGGCTGGATGGCTATTACGAGAGTCTCAGTGTCTGGGACTTCGCAGCGGCCAGGTTGATCGCCCTGGAGGCAGGTGCGAAATGTGGTCATTTCAGCGAAGTGCCCCGGGATATTGACCCTCAGTTCCATCATAAGGATCTTCTGATCGCCAATCCTCAGCTTTATCCCCAACTTCGTGAGCTGCTTAATCAGGCGTAAGGCAAAACCCGGGTCCGACAGAGCACGTCTTATACAGGGCGAGCCGAAATTGGAAATATTGACCCTTACCCCCATAACTCTTAGTCTGTAGGGCTGGAAAAGGGGGTCTTCAGAGCACAGTTTGAGGCCCATCTGGCAAGGAACTGCTCACCCTGCTTCGAGTTCATTGCCTACACTTACGCAACTATTTCTAGCTAACAAACTATTTTAGCTAACAATTGAAACGAGGAGACAATTGTGAAAAAAGTCAGCCGCGTATTGATTTCAACCCTGGCCCTGTTTGTGGCATCAGGGTCTTTGCTGGCCCAGGAGAGAGTCGGAGACTTCTCATTGCTGGACCAGGAAGGTTATCACCACAGCATCAGCTGGTATGACGACCATACAGCGATTGCCCTGTTGGTGCAGAGCAACAGCAGCGACATCGCTTCAGCTGTATCTGACTTCGACGCGCTCAAGTCAAAGTACGACGAGCAAGGCATCGAATTTATGATGATTAACCCAATGGGTCTGGGTGATCGTGCCGACGTTGCAGCCAAAGTGGCTGAATACGGTGTGGACATTCCCGTTCTGATGGATGATGCACGCATGATCTCCGAATCACTGGGCATCACCAATGCGGGTCAGGTTTTGCTTTTCGATCCAGACCGTTTCGTAGTTAAGTACAGCGGCACAGTTGCTGGTGCCGAGCAAGCCATCGAAGAAATTCTGGCGGGCGACGAAGTAAGTACACCTGAAGTTGCAGTGACGGGTGACGCGATCACTTACCCCGAGCGCACAGTGCCTTCTTACGTAGCCGACATTGCTCCGGTTCTGGCGCAGCAGTGTGCTGAGTGTCACCGCGAAGGTGGCATTGCACCTTTCGCCATGGATAGCCACGCAATGGTTCAGGGCTGGTCGCCAATGATTCGTGAAGTATTGATGACTCGGCGTATGCCACCTGGCGCCATTGATGGTCACATCGGTGAGTTTATGAATAGCCGTCTGGTATCAGACGAAGATGTTCGCAACATCATCGCCTGGGCCGAAGCCGGTGCACCGAAAGACGGTGATCACGATCCTTTAACTGAACTTACCTGGCCAGAAACCAAGTGGGCCTACGGTGAGCCTGATATGATTCTGGATATTCCTGCTACTCAGGTGCCAGCAACTGGTAATGGTGTATTCGTCAATGTGGAAGTTCACTTTGACATGGAGCAAGACCGCTGGATGAAAGCCAGCCAGATCATCGCCGGCGACCGTCAGGTGCTTCACCACACAGTTAATCGTCTGGATTTCCCAGGTGAAGATGGTCGTGGTTTCCTGAATGGTCCAAGCAATCCTGACAAGGCCAACATTGCTGCTTACATTCCAGGTTTCGTGCAAGCACCAAACCCAGAAGGTACCGGTGGTCTGATTAAGGCTGGTTCCGTACTGCATCTGAACATGCACTACACACCTTACGGTAAAGAAACCACTGACCGCAGCCAGCTGGGAGTATGGTTCTACCCTGAAGACCAGCCACCTGCAGAAAGAATGTCAGGCCAGTGTGCATGTATCTTCCCGAATACCTGGACCACGATTCCTCCACACGATCCAGCGTTCGAGCAAGTGTCGAAGATTCAGATTCAGAAAGATTCACACATCTACAGCTTCACGCCACACATGCACTTCCGTGGTAAGTACATGCGCTTCTATGCAGACTATCCAGATGGTACGCGCGAAGAGCTGATCAACATCGCCAAGTACAACTACAACTGGCAGTTGGCTTACCAGTATGAAGAACCCAAGTTCGTACCAGGTGGCACAGTGATCACAGTAGTAGGTGCCCACGACAACTCAGCACAGAACCCGGCAAACCCAAATCCTGATCGCGCGGTTGATTGGGGTAATGAGAGTTGGGATGAGATGTTTTTTGGTGTTGTTAACTGGAAACACATAGAACAGGGCGGCGATGATTAAGTCGACGTTTACTGCTCGTAGTTAGATCAAAAGCCGGCTCAGAGAGCCGGCTTTTTTATGCGCGGGACGCAGCGGCCGAGAAACCACATTACTTCGTTGAAAGTATTTTCTGATTCGGTCACAAATTCGCCAGGAGCGAATTTGCACAGCGTTTACGCTGCCCGTAGGGTGAAAGCCATGGATGGCTTTCATGACTTACTATTTGTAAGCTCCCAAATCAAAAAACACTTTCGCCTCGTACTGAGGCTTCTCGGACACTGCTCGATATCTCACCCTTCGCTAAAGAACTTCCTTAATTCCCTTTTTGTAGATTTTCTTGTCTATAAATTCACCGTTTAGTTTCCCCTTTTCCAAACGGGGAGAACCCTGAATTCATTAGTTTCAATTACTTGGAAGCCGCTGAGCCTGGATAAAGGGAAACCCATTATTTTAGATAATAGGACCCTATTTATTGGGGATACTGGGACCCCTTCAGTATGTCCACAGTTGGTGACTCCCGAAGTTCGAATTTCTATTTCAATTCAATTAATTGAAGCATAAACTATAAGTTCGTCCCACGGATAATGGGGGCGTGCTATTTATACAAATGTTATGTAGCCTGATCAACTTAAGAGGCCTACTGATGATAAGAGCTCTTATAGGAATACTAAGCACACTGTTCATAGTTTCTAATGGAGCAGCGCAAACTTACTTTGAAGACTTAGATCTGGGAAAGGCGATCGAAAACTTTGAATGCACAAATTACCGATCAGGAAGCATTGAAGATAGATCTAGCGATAGTAATCTGTACTACTATCCGGTAAACGTCTATACAGCGTTTAGGAATAGGAACATTCCTATTTGTCTCATTCATAGTTGGGCAGGTTACGACTCAGGCGGCACCGAATATTTGTTTACGGAGGGAGGAAAGCTAATCTTTATCGAGTCAACTTGGGACTTAACTCGAACTCCATTTGAGAAACTGGAAAGGTTCGAAGTAGTTGGTGCTAAATTCGGTAAGCGTATACGCTATAACCTAGTGGAATCTCCTATTCGGCCACATGAAGACTCTTCGCCGGGTGATCTCCATGGCGTCGAATTAGAGATAGTCACTCTTCTCGAAGGTTTGCCGAGTAAAGGAAAACTATTATGTTGCTTTTGAGAAGAGGCTACATAACCAGCAAATCAATCAAGGACTGCGCTGAGGCGCAGCCCATTATCCAGGGCGTTAGGTAGACGGAACCTTGCATGAGTTTAACACTTGAAATCTGGATGACTGGCTTAGTAGCTTCGCTGGCCCTCGGAGGAATTTTTACTCCGCTATTTCTATACGCATTGAACAAATATCTAAGACTCGAAGAAGAAAAAACGGTGAAAGAAGGCGAGAGACGCGTTCCACCGTTGCTCACTGGCATGATAGAGCGTCTATTTTTTACTCTAGTTATAGCTCTACAACTTAGTGGAGCGGCTATTTCCATGATTGGCTGGCTTACCCTTAAGATGGTCACCAATTGGAACCGACCCGGCAAAGACTATAATCATATGGCTGCGTTTGCTGCATTGTTAGCTGGGATGGTGTCTATGATGTTTGCAATATTAGGTGGCACAATCATTCTTGAAGGATTCACAATTGGAGAAGTTTTCGGCTACCTAACCATGAAATCAATTAAGGACTCGGCATAGCCGAGCCCATTATCCAGAGCGTTATGTTTACCGCATATGTTTAACCATCGAGACAGACTAGAACATCCTTGCCCAAATTGCGGAAAAGGCCCTACCTGGATAATCAAAAAGATGATTGATTCTAGTGGGCGCGAAAGGTTTCCATTCGTATGCGGCAATTGCGACGAACGAACTCAGCTATTTGAAAAGAAGTCCATTGCACTTAGCAGTGAGCTATATCGCGACGAGGTTATTGTCATGCCTCAACGAAAGAAAGCAGATTGCGAAAGATGTGGCGAACACACATTACTCGAACAACATCATTGGGCTCCGTTTAAATATTTTAAGGATGCCGATAGATGGCCAAAATCGTATCTGTGTAGGAAGTGTCATGAAGAATGGCACCAGGTTATGACAGGTGACTTGGTTAGGAAACATAACAATCAAATCAATCAAGGACGGGGCTAGCGCCCCGCCTATTATCCAGGGCGTTAGGTAGCTTCATTGGAAACAGTTGAAGATAGAAAAATTGAAGAGGAGTTCGAACTGTCACTTCGTGCGATTAATGAAGCCAGCGCTAATCAATCTAGCTATTGGAACTTTCTATCTATAGTAAGCTTTGGATTTCTGAGTACGGAAGTATTTGCAAATGTAGAGCCAATTGCATTAAGCATTCTGTATTTCTTTTTCTGGCTATCCAACTTTCTTGCAGTTTCTGCGTTTCAGGAAGAGATTTGTACGAACGCCAAACACTTGAATAATATGCTTGAAAAACATCAAAGCAAAATTTCTCAATCCCATGCTCTGGTATTCAACAGTAAGAGAGTAGTAGAAAAGAAGTTAGTTGATGGATTCCATGTGCTGGTACTAATTGTGGTCTTAGTGTTACTGAATACCTCATGGTTGAGTGCAACAGCTACCTAACGAGTAAATCGTTTGAGTCATCTCAAGAAAAATCTAGATTGTTTGTGTCTAAACGTACAACGGATTCTCAAAAGAAATGAAAAATCAAGACTACGAATGTCCAAATTGTAAAGAACCTATAGATAGTGATGGATACTGGTGGTGTAGGAAATGTGAGAAGGGGATTACATTCTGTCAGTTATGCGAAAAGTACTCGCCCCTCACAGTCAGAAAGTCAGCAGACTCTCCTGAAAGCTACAGAATATGCTGTTACTGTGGTGATAAAAAGACGCAAACTCTACATGTCTACAAGTCATCTATCTACGAATATTACAAATTTGCATTTAAGTTTGTGAATAGATTACATGTTCCCTACCCAATGTATTTTGGTGACGGCACATTGCCAGCCGGAAAAATCGAGGCAGACTTAGGCGACTATGTTAACGACTTTGCCTACGAACTAATTGGTGATGAAAGTGACATTTTTAGTACTGATTGGGGTACGGCGAGAGCGTATAAGATAAAAGTTGGAGATTCAACTTCTGCAATTTTACTCTCTCACGAAACAGGGTTAGAAGTTTTTCTTATGGCGGCTGGTGCGTTTGTAGGTCTAGAGGTAGCAAAATTTGCTCTAAAAAGAACTCTTGAAACTATTGAGACATCTATAAATAAGTGGTGGGAAAATAATTCAAATATGCACTGGAAAAATAGAAGCGGAGAAGAGATTGAGGAGGGAGAGCTAGTGGTTGCCATTCAAGTAAGGACTCCATACTGGGAAGTCACAATAGATGGTTCTTTCGATGAGTCGGAGAAAGAACTAATTTTTGACCACTTAGAAAAAATGATATCGCCATCAACAACTGTCGAAGAGAGTTTTAAATCAATAGGGAGTAAGGACGTTAAGAATCGGATTCTGAAGAAATCGAGGAAGGTTGTTAGCCACAATAGGTCGAAATCCTAGTGAGAAAACATATTGCTGAATCGACATAATTGAAATTACAGCGATTATCTATATTCGAAGATTGTGCGCAAATTGCAAACGAACAAACAAATCAATCAAGGACAGGGCTGACCTTGCCCACTATTAAAGGCGTTATGAGTCTTAAGAGAGTTCAGTGCCTAAAAGAAGCAATCAATATCAAAAGCTAGTTCGACGTATAGTTGAACAGCTCTCTGATGACGATACAGAAGTCACAGAATCCAAGATGCTCATCGATAGAGATAGCGGAGCTGAGCGTGAAGTAGACCTTTACATTAAAGATACAGCGGGACCTTTCCCCGTAACGGTCGGTATTGAGTGCACTGCTACTAAAAGAAAAGTCGATTTGCCAAAAATTGAGCAGCTTCACGCTAAACACCAACGCTTAGATATCGGGCACACTGTAATTGTTTCTAAGGCTGGTTTCGCAAAAAAAGCGAAAGCTTATGGTGCGAAGAATCACATTCAACTTCTAGAGTTCAATGAAGCAGATGATATGTGCTGGCCCGATTGGTTTGCTTCAATCAAAAAACTCGCACTAAGTCACATAAGATTAGAAGTTAAAGCGATAGAAGGTGTGATTACTAACCAATCAACCGAAGAATTCGATCTTACAAATGAAATAACTGTACAGTCAGATGCCTTAGGGCCTGTTTCTTTAGCAGATTTTGCATACTATCTGCATAGAACAAAGCCAGGCAAGATCATTGCGCAGGGGAATAACAAGACCGAAACATGGCGTCTAGACCCCAATCAAAAAGTCTTAGATATAAATAGAGTGGAAGGATCATGTAGTGAACTTACATTGATCTATTCGGAGTCAACTAACGAAATTCCACTCAATTTAAAGTATGGAGAGTTCCTTGGAAAGCCATTCGCATACGGGACAACAAAGGCACCTATTGGGGCAGGGACTCTTTCAACAATTGTATCTAGGGCGGGTTCTAGCGCAGAAAACGGTAATCCCAAGTTTAATATTACAATGCACATCGATACAGAGAGTTGATTGACAAGTATCCAATAAATCAATCAAGAGGACCGCGCTGGCTCGCTGTCCATTATTCAGAGCGTTATGTATCTCAGGAGATGCAGTGCAGAGGTCATGCCTATATAGTGCCATTGCCGTTAGCGTAGTAGCAGTCTTGTTTGTACCAATTGCCAAAGAAGACTCCGCGGCGCTTACAACCGACGAAATAGAATGTGGCCAAATGTGGGCCTATCTGACTTTTGAAAATAGCATCGAAAAGGCTTTGATTCGAAGCATTGCGGTAACTCATAAAGATGGTGATTCAGTCTTTGCGTCCGCATATACATTCGGTGGAATTAGAATTGGGCAAGTAGAAGCCAATTGCAGCCATGGAAGTGCACGAAGGATATAGTGTGCAAACGACACATAGCCACAAGATCAATCAAGGACTAGGCAAAGCTAAATTCATTATGTTTATCCAACGTGAAAACTTCAATTTGCTAGCCAGGAATAGTGTGAATCAATTAAATGAATATCAGGTATAAGATGTTAGCAATAGCTGTATCCTGCCTGTTGGCAGCAAGTTCATCTGCCCATCACGTTGAATTTGATGATCTGGATCTTGATACTGTACTGAGCCTCGAAGGAAGGATTGTAAACGTAGAGTGGATCAATCCTCACGTAATACTGCATGTCGAGGTATTGAATGAATATGGCGCCAAAAAACTATGGCTGGTGCAGGCCGATACGCCAAACACACTATTGAGGAGTGGTCTGAATCGAAACTCCTTAAATTCAGAAAGTGATGTTAGCCTGGAAGTGTATATCTACGTGAGAAACAATTGTGCAACCGCTTGTTTGAGTTATGGAATAAATATTACGCTCCAACACGGTCGCACTTTTCCTCTTAATAAACCAATTGACATTGAATTGTAATCGGGCACTGGAAGCTTATGGTCGATCCTATTGAACTAAAGATAGAGGCATTCAAGTTAACTGATCCGTTCTACAGAAAGTCAAAACAGACAATAACTAAGAGCCAAACGGAGACTCACAGATACAGGCCGTATATAAGAAAGTAGAGCCCGCAACTATCAAAGAACAATTAGAAGAGAAATTTCCGGATGAGCTGGAAGCTAATATTGACGAGGCTGTAGGCCTCGCAATGAAACTGGGTGAACTTACTCACAAATACACAGACTTACCACATGGTAATAAATTCAGAGACTTTCTAAGTCGTGAGATCCCGGATCTGGAAGATAAACTTTAGGCGCTGGCTTCTGTCAGAGTAAGCATACGCAATATTTTCTGAAGGAAATACAAGGTTTGGGAAATACAACAATTAAATCGATCAAGGGCTCAGCATTACGTGCAGAGCATATTATCCAGGACGATATTTGCAATATATGAAGCCTGACGCACATCGAGAGTTTGCGAGAACACTAAAAGTATTGCGAGACGATACAGCTGCAATCTTCAAAGTATTTAAGGAAGATCGGTCGCAACCTATTGTCAGGGCACTGGTACGGTCATACTCGTCAATGGCGGAGGCGGCCGTATATGGCCTTCGCGCAGCAACTATCGAGTTAATGAACCGGGGCTCAATACCCTTCGATCAGGGTGAACGATCCATATTGGAAGAGAAGTCCTATTTTCTGGACAAGAAAGGTCTGATTCAGGAAAGAGATAATTTTCAAAGACTACTACCAATGGTTCTCTACTCGGTCAGGGCATATTCCAAATCACAAGGAATCGAATATTCACTAGATACTTCCAGTCACAAATGGGAGTCGCTCAATATATTATTCGAAACCAGAAACAGAATAATGCACCCCACAGATTCCAGTAGTTTGGAAATAACTGATGAAGAGCATGAAAAGTGTATTGAGGGCGCAAACTGGTTTGTAGATAGCTTGCTTAAAATGTTTGAGAAGATTGAAGAGAAAAACAGTGCTGGCAGCAAATGACAAAAAGCCGGTCAAGGACTCAGCTAACACCGAACCCATTATCCAGGGCGTTATAAATCTCCAATGAAACGCTGCGCCACATTTGTACTATTACTTTCAGCTCTCGCCAGCTGCTCTGACGAACGACCAGAATATGAGCGCTTCGTTCAACGAATTACGCAAGCAGAATTGCTGGAGTCCTTCGGACCTCCGATGAGGCAGGCGTACTTCTATGAACTGGACACTGGCGAAAGGATATGGAGTCCTGAACTCCGGGAAATTGAAAATATTGATCGATCGACAGAAGTCTGGTTTTACCTTGCTCAACGAACAATTGCTGTAACTGAGGATCGCAAATACGTACTGAAGGGATTAGTAAGGCTGGGCTTTGAAATTGACAACGAAGATTCGACTCCTGCACAAGGCAAGGGTTGGGTCGACGAAGAAGACATTGAAGCATGGTTTAAGCAAATCGATGTATAACCAACAAATCAATCAGAGACAGGACCGACAACCTGTCCAATATCCAGGGCGCTATTTGCGCCGTATCATGCGCCGTATCGAGAAATAAATGAACAGTTCAGATTTTCATAAGGAAGAGTATTTGACTCTTCGCAAAGAAATTGAATCAGGAATGAGCGAGTTACGGCAGATTGAACAATATTCTATTCTCGCCGCCGGTGCAGTTTACGCATGGGTCGCTACTGTGGAAATCAGTCTCGACTTTGAACAGATCGCCTGGTTTATTCCTCTGATTTTTTCCGTATTCGGGGCCATACGTAGCGCAAGTATCGGCACTCATCTGAATCTGATTGGATCCTATATTCGGGAAATAGAATCCACATATCTACATGGATCGGACGGTCCTGACGGTTGGGAGAATTTCGCTGGTAAAGTCGATTCACGATTCAGAGCTAAAGGCACTATGATTTTTTGGGCATCGTTTATATTGGTGACCCTATTGATTGGATATGGTGGTGCATTCGGCATATAACCATGAAATCACTCAAGGACTCAGCGCTGTGCGCTGAGCTTATTATCCAGAGTGTAATGTCTGTGACTGGATTGATTGGTGCAGCAACAGAGCAACATGATTCCAGGCGACTATTTAGAGGACAATCAGATGATTCTGAGTGATGAACAAGTAGAATTAATTAAGAAAATCAGGATTCGGCGTAAGACAAGAAAAAGCACTCTCATAATAGCCTTCATAGGTATCCTGCCCATTCTTGCCATCGTCTGGTTTCAACTAACCCCTCAATTGAAAGAAATCAATCTGATGGGAGGCGTAGCAATTCTAATCGCTTTCTGGATTAAGATTCTGTTCTTCACAACACCAACAAGAGCAAGAATAGAGGATCTTTTATTGGACTATGTAAACAGCGACCCTGAGTCCATACGTCGCCTGACTGGGAATTAGTCAGTTTAGTGAGAAGTAGGCGCACAATAGTGACAACCAGGCCTCGGTCTAATGATAAAAGCAAACGAGACATAATATATAAATCAAAGACTGCGCTAACGAACAGAGCGTTATGTATACACGGGTATGGTATGGCTCAATGACAATGAACAACTATGCACAATATTTCTGGCATCATTCCTGAAAAATAAGCCTATGAAAGATATATCTGGAATAGACGAAAACGGTAATTTGAAAAATGGCCCCTTTGAGCTGTTCTTCAAAAATGGTCTCGTCTCTTGCCAAGGTGAATTCACAAACGGTAAGAAGTCTGGAAAATGGAAGTACTTTCTCAACAACGGCCAAATGCAATCCCAGGGTAGCTACAAAGACGGAAAAATAGTTGGTCGCTGGAAATGGTTTTACAAGACAGGCAATCCAAGGGCAACAGGCGGCTTCGATGATGATGAGCAAAAGCACGGCGCATGGAAGCGATACCATGCCAATGGCCAGCTCTGGGACCAGGGACGCTTTGAACACGGCAAAAAGAAAGGTACCTGGAAGATTTATGATGAGGCGGGGGAGCTTATAAAGTCGCAGGAATTTGCGTAGCATTGATGAATGCCTGAAGAGTTTTAGAGTGTGCAATCTACCAATAAAAATTGAGTTCGATAGATAACGCAGTAACCAATCAAGAGCTGTGCTAGAACACAGCCCAGTATTCAAGGCGTTATGCGTCCACCGCAATTGAAATACATGACTAGTACAACGAATGTGAGGAGAGCAAGGCTAGAGGATGCCGCTATCGTGACCGAGGTTACGAGAAAGGCTTACACTAAATGGGTTTCACTTATTGGGAGGGAGCCCAAGCCGATGACGGTTGACTATCGAGATGCTATTGCTGACCACTTGATCGATCTTTATGAAGAATCTGACAAAGTGCTTGGTTTAATAGAGCTTATTCCGAATGAGCGACACCTTTTGATCGAAAATGTTGCGGTTTCACCAAAATCTCAAGGTCTTGGAATTGGGAATGCTTTGCTGGAGCATGCTGCATCGATTGCTGAACAACTTGATCTGCCAGAACTGAGGCTGTACACGAACGCAGCGTTTGTTGAGAACATAGCTTACTATTCAAAGCGTGGATATAGAGAGTTCAAGAGAGAACGAATATCTACCGGAGGCGAAGTAGTACACATGAAACGACTAATGGATGATGCATAACTAGCAAATCAATCCGGGATGCAGATAGTGTTGCTCCCATTATTCAAGGCGTTAGGTGCGCAACGCATGATCGGAAAATGGAAGTGGGCAATAGCATCGCTAACACTGATAACGTTACCTGTTTCCCTTCAACTGGTAATAGTCAGCGGCGGGGAGTCAAATTTCCTGCTCTTTCTGGGAATGACACCGCTTTTCATTGGATTGCTGTTGGAAGGTGTAGATCGAGCTAAAGTCAAAGCAGAAACCGGAGAGGAGCCTCCCAGGGGTAGCCCGGCAGGGAATATTCTGGCTGTGATACTTGGTGTCATACTACTTATAGCCATAGTAGTCCCGCTGGTCTGGACAATGGCTTCACGTCTGATAGAAATATGGTTTCAGTAAGGCAACTAACGTGCAAATTAATCAGGAGCCCCGGCTAGCGTCGAGCCTGTTAAGCAGGGCGTTATGCATTTCTGCTTGGAATCAGTAGGTAGCAATCACCAACTTCTAAAACCGGGGTTTTATAAATAGCCACAGGACCAGTTATGGTTAAGTACACATCAATAAAAGTGCTTGTTCTTTGGGTTGCTATCCATTTCCAATTTTTAGTGCATGCCCAGCAATCCTGGGAGCTACCTTCCAACAGTGAGATTACAGATCTGCTGGAAGAAAGGATGCGCCAGAATGGAATTGGCATCGTGGTTGGGGTAATTGATCGCAATGGGAAAAGAGTTGTTTCGTATGGTCAGTCTGGAGCAACTGATAACCGGCCTTTAAATGGTGACTCGATATTTCAGATTGGTTCACTGACCAAAACACTAACCACATTATTGTTCGCTGATTTAGTTGCTGATGGCGAAATTGGTCTGGAAGATCTTGCGGAAAACTACTTACCGCCAGACATAAGTCTACCCGACATAACCCTCAGGCATCTGGCGATGCACACTTCCGGGCTACCATCTATGCCCGGCAATCTTGATATCTCTGCCAGACCGAATCCCGTGGATGGCTATCTGGTTTCCGATCTTTATGAATTTCTGGACTCGTTTGAACCTGAGTCCCCGATTGGTTCGACCTGGGGCTATTCCAACCTGGGTGTCTCACTGCTAGGCAGAATTATTGCCAACAAAATGGGGATGACATATGAAGAAGTTTTGACGGAGAGGATACTGAGTCCTCTTCAGATGTATGACACCTCAATCACAATGAGCGACAGTCAGTTAAGCCGGGTAATGCCTGGCCACGATAGATACCTGAACCCGGTTGAGACCTGGGAAATGAGAACAATGCCAGCATCGGGATCATTGCGTTCGAGTGTAAATGACTTACTGAAGTTCATTGAGCTATATCTCGATCCTGGAAATTCGTCACTTAACCCGGCAATCGAAATTCAACTAAGCAATCGAGTTGCACATAACTCAGGTGAACAAGCTCTCGGTTGGATTATCCAGCCTGGCGAAATCATCCAGCATTCTGGAGGCAAGTCGGGCTATCGATCCGGGATTGCCATTAACACTCAGCTTGGTTACGGATCGGTTGTGCTGGCTAATGCCAGAACGGACGATTTGCCCATAAATATCGCGTTGCATCTGGTTACGGGAGCACCTTTGGCAGACGCACCAATTGCACCACAAAGTGATCCGATAATTTCGGTCTCTCAGGAGCAGCTGGAAGAAATAGGCGGAATCTATCAGTTTGAGAGCGGGAATGAATATGAAGTAGGTGCAACTGACAATATGCTACTTGTCAGATACCCCAGCGGCGCAATTCTGGAATTTGCACCAGTTGCTACAAATGAGTTTTTCTATATAGCTGGAAATGATGATATTGAATTCGTGCTAAGCCCGGACAATGTCGTTCAGATGATCCTTTACCCTAATGGCAAGGAGGACGGACTCCAGTTCACTGCTGATCGTATTTCCAGATGAAATCGATGCATAACAAATTAATTAGGGAAAGATCGTAACGGAGCCAATTTAAGCATCATGCAAATTTCAGAAATAGAACAAAAAACGATTTCAGGAGGAGGGGACACAGGCTACAAATCTTCCATAAGAAATTTGACCGCTCCTTTTGGGCTTGAATCACTAATGGTGCACGAAGAGACTCTTCAACCTGGAGACAACGGATCAAGACCGCATTTCCACAGTTCTAAAGAAGAATTGATAATTGTGTTAGAGGGCAAACTACAGATTACTTGTGGTGATGCATCTGAGACTTTGACGTCAGGCTCTGTATTCGGATTTCCACCGGGTCCTGCACATAGGCACTATGTAACAAACATTGGAGATCAGGATGCGAAGTACATAAGTGTCAGTATATGTGATCCTGAAGATGAAGTGGTCTACGAGTAGGGCACATTAATCGAAAGATCAATCAATGACTCGACAAAACTGAGCCCATTGTTCACAGCATCAGGATGCCTATGACGGTTAAGCTAATTCGACCAAATCAAAATTTCGAGAAAAGCTACCGTGAATACATCGCCGAGCTGGGGAATGAGGAGAGATATCCTTTCCCAATGGATTGGGAGTTTGAAAAATTCTCCGATTTGGTTCAAAGGTTAGAGGAGTTCTCCGAAGGGAAGAACATTCCAGAAGGTTTTGTTCCAAGTACCACATATTGGCTTGTTGAAGATGATGACTTAGTAGGTGTCTCCAATCTAAGACACTTTCTAAATGACAGAATCAGAGCCGAAGGTGGAAATATTGGGCTCGGGATACGTCCATCGCGTCGATGCAATGGATACGGAGTAATACTGCTACGCCTTACAATTGAGAAGGCTCTTGAACGAGGTATTACTGAGATCCATGTGCATTGCCACAAAGAGAATGAGGCCTCGGTCCGGATGATTAAAAATTCCGGTTGCAGGCTGGATTCCGAAATAAATAGTAATTCCGGTAACCAAATCATTCAGAGGTATGTGCATCAGTCTACCTGACAAACAAATCAGTCAAGGATCTGTCGCTGCACGTTGAACTAATTTTTCATGACGTTGTTTGTCGTGATATCAGAAATTTCCTGATACCAACCGAGACCGTCGCGGCCCTGCACAACGGTGAAGTCCTCGATTGCTATGCCGAAGTTTATCGGACATTTCCCGCGGCCTTAACTCCAGCTGGATTACTCCATGCGGTACCCACGCAGCCCTATTGTCGACGAATAGAGAGTATGTCCGTAACTAAGAGCTATTGCTGTTCGCTCCCTGAGCAAGATAGGGCCCTTTCATAAGCATAATCGCTGGTTCTGACTATTCCGTCGCCGGTTACAATTTTATGTAGTCATCCCGCTAATTTAGTGAGATACTAAATTCACCAATTTAGGTATGGGCGCCAGCCTTTTCAGAACCAGGAGAGTCTCCAGATACAAATTTAATTTTCTTTGAAATATCGCAATTCTGTAGTTGCCACCAGATAAATCATCCTTGCTCAATTTGGGAGAGACCAATGAATTGTCTAGTCAGCGATATAATGAGTACAAATGTTAGCGTGGTTGACGCTGACATTAGTGTAGAAGAAGCAGAACATACGCTAAATAAATTAAATTTTAGCTGCATTCCAGTAGTTGATATCAATGGGAAATGCTTTGGGGTAATCACGGCTAAAGACATACTCCAGCTCCACGGTGATAACACAAACCTGAAAGCTCAACGAACCTGGGAGGTATGTACTCCGTTGGTTCACACTCTCAGTCCTAGTTCGACTGTGTCAGAAGCAATAAATCTGATGAGGAAGCAGAATATTCATCATGTGATTGTTACTGAACACGAGAAAGTAGTTGGAATTCTTTCAGTGTTCGACGTAATCGTAGTTCTCGACTCACAACGCAACACGCTGCTCCAGCAGCGGAAATTTGATTATGAAATTGAAGGAGAGCACTAGTCGCATCTTCTAGAGCATGAAATGAAAAAGATCATACTCAAACTCTCTTTGTTGCTTGTTTGTATGGTGCTGGCAGGACCGGAGCTGGGCATTGGCCTGGAAATGATCGGCTTGCTGAATCTAATGAGTGTTGAAATCTTTCTATTGATGTTCTCCGTTCCACTACTTTATCTCGGCCAGGCAATTGTATACAGGCTCGAAGAGCTGGATCCTTACTTCTTTCTTTCACCACGCAAAGACTTTCTTGAATGCCCTGCATTAATTGCCCATGCAATCCCGTTCTTCATCGCCAGCCTGTTTGTTGTAATCAGCTCTGCGTATTTTTCATTTCTTGTTGGTGAGTAGCATTCAGCGCGATGCGAGTCTGAAGTAATCCAGTAAATTTCTCGTCGGACATTTACCGGGGAATAAGCCTATTCCTGGAAAATCGTCCGACCTGAATACGAATCAACCCGCTGCCCTGGTTTGGGTGGCACCAACCCAATCCCTTTCTTTCACTTCCCAGCTACGGGCAAGGTAAATGAAAGGCGTATCGATCAGGGCGATGATGACTTTGAAGAGGTATTTCGCCACCGCGAGTTGCATGGCGGTGGTGAGATCCACCACACCCCACCAGACAACCAGGCCGTAAATTACCGTGTCCAGTGCCTGTGAGCACAGGGTGGACAGGTTATTGCGCAACCATAGATGTCGTCCCTGAGTGCGTTCTTTAATGAGATGGAATAGCCATACATCCACCCGCTGACTGATGAGATAAGCGAGCAGGGAACCCAGCACGAAGCGGGGTGTGAAATTGAAAAGTGATGCGGTTGCATCGTGCATGCTTTGTGCAAACACGGCGACTTCGGGATCGCTGGCGGGTTGATAGAGAAGGCTTAGCCTGATCATCACGATGATTATTACGCTCACCACAAAGCCGATCATGACTGCTCTCGTAGCTTCGGCCTTACCGTACTTTTCACTGAGCAGGTCAGTGGCAAAGTAAATACTCGAGTAGAGAATGACTCCCATGCTGGTTTGCAGACCGAAGATCTCTGTGAGCTTGGGGCCCTGCAGATTAGCTAATAGCAGGCTGACGACGATGCTGGCATAGAGGCCCTGACGTCCAAAAAGCCGGTACAGCACTATGGCGAAGCTGAGGTCCATCGCAATTGTCAGGAACCAGAGAAAATTCTGATTCGAAGTAAACCATTCAGTCATTGTGAATCATCCATCGCATGCCAATCATTCGAAACGACGGAATTTCACGCCAATTGTTCGACCGTTGTCCAACGTGAAGCCGGTAACTCGTCCGCTTCCATCACGATGAAAACTTGCTGAGCCACCGCGGCCAACAAAACCAAACTCATCATCGCCTCTATGCCGGAGCGAAAATGAACCAAGCCAGCGGTGCGACATGGTAAGTTGCTCATTATCCAGTGAAACCCGGTAGAAGGTTTCCAGTTCATCACTGAAGTATCGGCCGGTAAAGAGCGCAGGATCGTTCAAAGGAGCAGGGCTGGCTTCAGTCCTGGATGAAGCATCGGAGTCATCCTGTTCGGCTTGCGGTAGCACATCACCCATCAAAGCCTGGTTTAACTCCGCCACCGGAATTCCATTCATTGGCGTACTGGTCTGAAAGATATAGCCTCGCGCGTGTTCTGGCAGGTATACGAGCATGGACCGATAGCCTGCACTTGAGCCACTATGGCTCCAGCGCAAAACATCATTGAAATTATTTACTCCTATGCCCAACCCATAGTCGAGGGATTCACCGTTATTTAATACTCCACTTTCGGTAAGTATCTCCAGTGTCGATTCCGTGCCGACGCGGTGGCTGGAAAAGTTGGCGATCCATTTGCTCATGTCCTCCACTGTGGAGTAAATGCCGCCACCTCCCTGTAACGTACTATTGTCGTAAATCTGCACAAAGTCACCATCCCGGACTGAGTATGATGTGGCGACTCTGGGAATCACCTGACCTTGTTGGTGCATGATCACCGTGTCGTTCATATCCAGCGGTTCAAAAATATTGTTTCGCATCCAGTCATGGAATTCTTCACCACTTACTGCCTCGACAATATCCGCCAATAGCATGTATTCAGTGTTGTTATACAAATATCTGGAGCCAGGTGTGAATTGTAATTCTTCCTGATAGCCCACCAGTTTCTGAGCATCTTCCTGAAAAATTATGTCGCCTGGTCTGCGATTGATCAGGTATAGCGTATTGTAAATTTCACGCAGGCCGGAGGTGTGATTAAACAAATGGCGAATAGTGATGGTTTCGCCAAGATCGGGAAGTTCAGGGAGATGGAGTCTTATGTCATCATCCAGTGATAGCATTCCCTGTTCTGCCAGAAGTGCGAAGGCGAAGCCGGTGAACTGTTTTGAGACCGACCCCAAATCAGAGACGGTGTCGGTGGACCAGGGAATCGAGTGTTCCAGATTGGCCACCCCGTAAGCTTTTTGCAAGACTACTTCGCCATTTTCCAGATAAGACACAGCAGCACCCGGACTATCGAGACCCGCCCAGGCACTCATTACCGCATCCAATTCCGCTTCCCTGTTCTGGCCGTGTACCAATCCGGCAAAACAGCAAAGAACGATGAAAGCCCGGACTTGACCCTTGCTGATCGTTCGATATTTAGTCATGTTTATACCCTGCTTAAAGTCTGGTAGTGATCAACTTGATCTCTGCTTGTTGTATCTTTTAATAGCCCTCGATAACCCGAACAGCTGCCGGGTGTAATGCTGTGGCATTCTGCGGCCAGGCTGGTTCGCTGACGTTAACAAACAGTCTCTTCCCATCATCGCTGATTGCTATTCCGTTGGGTTTGGAAAAAGTAGCAGTGCCGCTATCTCCATCAAGATTCGAGAACGCAAAAGGGATGCCCGCAATCGTTTGGAGATTACTGCCATCATCAGCCATTTGAAAAATCACCCCTGTACCGATCCCTGTTATATAGAGTTGACCGTCATACCAGGTTATATGGCCGAGCCCGATTGGGTTGGGCCCGCCGGATAAGGTAGGAAGCTGCGCCAGCAACTCAGGTTCTCCAGCGGCTGATATTTTTACAACGTTGCCTGCTCCGAACATAACGGCGTAGAGATTACCGGCATCATCGATGGTTAAGCCATTCGGGCATGCCATCAGGTCAGGATCACTTGCGAATACCGAGCGGGTGCCACTCACATCGAATTTCAGGATTTCGTTGGTACCACAATTACAGACATAGATATTCGAATTGTTGTCGAGTTGCACACCCACAGGTATATTGAGATTGTCGGCTACGATTTCCCGACTGCCGTCCTGGTTGATTCGGGTAACCTTATTGCCACGGGGTTCAGCCTGATAGAAATTTCCTTCTGCGTCGAATGCTGCACCCGAAGCGCCGTCAAAGCCTGAAGCAAAAACCGTGTATTCACCTGTTGCAGGATTTACCCGATAAACGGAAGTGGGTTGCTCCGATGGGCCAAGTTGAGGACCGAAATCGCT
Organism: uncultured Pseudohongiella sp.; assembly: GCA_965227685.1. Taxonomy (GTDB): domain Bacteria; phylum Pseudomonadota; class Gammaproteobacteria; order Pseudomonadales; family Pseudohongiellaceae; genus UBA9145. The sequence goes on from CBDDGA010000002.1 coordinate 3,643,150, forward strand.
TACATAGAGCATCCTGTCGGGCCCATAGGTTACGCCGCCACTGGCATCCAGGCTCAGCAGAGTGCTGACACGGATTTGCCCCTGAGTAACAGTCGCCCAGAACAGTGCAAACAAAGTGATAAATACTCGCATCACGAACAGAATACCTGATTACCGGAATCGCTGTGGAAGTAATGCACTGTACAGTACATCAGCGCCACTATTTGTCAAAGTCAGCCGCCCTGAATCCAAAGACGTGTCTGACGTCGTCCAGGGTGTATAGAGTTTAAATTGGAGGTATTAAACGATGGAGACCAGTTCTCTGGGCAGTGCCCTTATGTCGATCGCAACGTTTGGGTTTCCAGCCCTGGTTCTTCTGGCCTGGCTGTATTTCCGACATAAGACCAGATTGACGCAACTGGAAGTGATAGGAAAGATCATTGAACGGGGAGACGAGCTGGACCCGGAAATGGAGAAAATTCTGAAGGACGGCTATTCTCGCAGTCACAAGCTGGATTATCGCAGCGCTGTGCTGTGGATCGCTGTAGGCATATCTTTTTTTATGGTCTTGATCCTCACCACGCCGGACCAGGCCTCGGTAGCACTGATACTCGTGGCTGTTGGTATCGCAAGACTCATTGCAGGATTCTATCGATGGCGAGAGGCTGAATAACAGGAGACCTGATAATAAAGTCTTTGATGAATAAAGAACGGGTTCTAGTCTGGCGCGCTCAGTACCTGGGTGACATCGATGCATTCAGCAACCTCGTTAGTTTACACCAGGGAAAAGTAAGGTCGTTTCTGGCAAGAATGTTGCGCGACTATGAGGTCGCTGATGACATAGCGCAGGACTCATTTCTGCTCGCGTTTAAAAAGATCAGGAGTTATAAGCACAGTGGAAGTTTTTCTGCCTGGTTGATCAGCGTTGCAACCAACAGAGCTAAAGACTATTTGAAAAAAGAACGAAGACGAAGTGATCTGCATGAGTACTATGTTCTCGAATCCCGGAGCCTGGCTTTGGAATCTCAACGATATTCAAATTCCTCGGGTACTCAGCTCGATCTCGAGCGAGCGTTTTTGCAGCTGTCACCGCTACAATCGGTGTCCATCACCCTGAACTGGAACTATGGATTTTCTCACGGTGAAATCGCCAGTATGCTGGATATTCCTGTTGGTACGGTCAAGACAAACATCAGTCGAGGTCGAGAGGTATTGCGCTCTTCTCTTGGCTCATACATTGAGAATGAAGTAGATTCGAAAGAGATTAACAATGGACCGATCTGACAACAGCAACGATCAGCGCTCTGAGCTGGAACTGAATCGCCTGATTTCATCCGCGGCTCAAATGCAGGACTATGGATTCACCAGACTGGTTCAGAATGACCTCGAAGCGTATCGCTCCAGCAGCGTTCGCAAGCAACGCATTGTTCTTGGAATAGTGCTGGTGCTGTTTGCATTCGCTATATCCACAGTGGATGTGACACTTTCCTGGCTTGGTGAATGGCTTATTCTGGGGTGGAGCTATGTTGGTGGTCTGGCAAGTGAGCTAATGGCTCATTCGGATTCTTCTTTGTTTTCAGTCGCTGCAATTCCAGCAATCGTACTTCTCTGGGTTATACTGCTGGTAGCTACGGACAGTTAGTAGTTCAATAGACGCATTGAGTACTGTGTGTTGAACCTGATAACCATTCTTCGATTGCAATGATAAAACCCGCATTGAGCAAGATTTCACTAATCGTATCGTTAGCGTTTGCATCCATACCAGTAGTGGCGGAAGAGCTGCTCTCTAACTTCCCGGATGAAATTCATGCCCAGCAAAAGTATGTTTTCTATTCCCATGGCCTGATCGTCGAAGGCACCAATCCACGTCCTGAGCATCCGGAATACGGAGTTTATGAGTTTCCGTTAATCGCAGAAAAAATCTTCGAAGATGGTAACTTCAACCTCATTGCTCATCACCGACCAGCAGATACCGATGCTGACGAGTATGCAGAAAATCTGGTGGACTGGGTTGGTCGATTGCTCAATGCAGGCGTTAGTCCGGAAAATATTACCCTGATTGGATTTTCCCGCGGTGCACAGATTACCCTGAAGGCTTCTGCTGCGATGCGCTCAACTGGCATCAATACAGTGATGATGGCAGTCTGTTTCAGCGGTGATTTTCCTAATGATCCGCCGATAGAGTTGGGCGGGCATGTATTATCAATTTATGAAACCAGTGACGTGGTTAAATCCTGTAGTGAAATTCTGAATAGAAGTGAAGGAGCACTCTCTACAGAGGAAGTCGCTATTTCTACAGGTCGGCGGCATGGCGCATTCTACACGCCTCTGTCAGATTGGCTGGAGCCCCTGAAAACCTGGTTGGCAGAACTCTAGTTGAGTCGCTTCCCGGCTTCTCCTACTTCATTTATCGCTGACTTCAACTGATCCAGATGAACTGGCTTGGCGAGGTAGCTGTCCATACCCGCCTTCAGCATTTCCTGTTGATCATCTGGCATGGCATTGGCAGACAAGCCAATTATGGGTGTATCACAGATAGGGCTGCTCATTTCCCTGATTTTTGAGGTAGCGGTGAGTCCATCCATATTCGGCATCTGGACATCCATCAATACAATATCGATATTGCCGTTGCTGATCGAGTCCAGAGCTTCCAGTCCGTCAGAGGCTTCAACCACGTCACAGCCCAGTTTCTGCAGAAGCTTGTTGGCCACTTTTCGATTGACAACGTTGTCGTCGGTCAGCAGCACAGTGACGCCTACTTTTTGGTTGTGGTTATGATTTTCTGCGGCGGCCAGGCTATTGACCGTCGGTTCTGCAGCCTGTGAATCCTTCGACAATTTTCCGTCTAATGGCGACTGTTCTTCAACGTTCGTATCGGAGGGTTCGCATTTTTCAAGGGGAAGACTAAGAGTGAATGTTGTGCCAGCATCAACTTTTGATTGCAATGCGATAGAACCCTGCATCAAATCTACCAGGCGCTGAACTACAGTCAGCCCGAGACCGCTACCACCAAACCGGCGCTCTACTGAAGAGTCAGCCTGCACAAAGGGCTCGAATATCTCTTGTTGTCGATCTACTGGTATGCCAACGCCGGTATCCCTGACAATGAGCTCGATAGCATTCCCCGAGCCCTTTAGAAGCACGTCGATATGACCTTCATCGGTGAACTTGATGGCGTTGCCAACGAGATTCATCAGTATCTGCCGGATTCTGGCTCGATCGGCGAGGACCCAGAGCGGAGCATCTGTGGCCATTTCGAAATTCAGACCAATCCGCTTTTCCTCGCACATGATTCGAAGAGGTGAAAGGCAGGATTCTATGGTTTCATGTAAATTGATTGCTGCGTTTTGTAACGCGAGCTTTCCTTCGTCGAGCCTGGAAAGATCGAGAACATTGTTGATGACTTCCAGCAAGATATCCGCGCTTGAATCGATAATGTTGACGAGATCTTTTTTCTCATCATCCAGTTCCTGAGAAGCGAGTAATTGAGTCGCGCCAATGACCCCATTCAGAGGGGTGCGAAGTTCATGACTTACTGTGGCAAGAAAAGTCGCCTTGGCTCGTTCTCCGGCCAGTGCCTTGATTTCTGCAGTTCGTCTTGTTTCTACTTCGTCTCTCAAAATGGACATGCTGTTCAACAATTGCTCTTCAGATTTCAGCTGCGTTGTTCGATAGGCATAACCCAATACACAAGCCAGAATAAAGATGATTGAACCAGCTACCGCAATGGTCCGGGAATGGAGCTCTACTGAAATAGGGTGCCCCACTATTCCCTGTTCTGTGAGGATCGCGATGAAGATCAGGGCCACTACACTAATCGCTGTGAATACGATTGATGCCTTACGCGACATTATGTAGTTGGCCAGAAGAATTACCGGCAGCCACCATGCCCAATTCGTGGAACTGAATCCTTCACGCATCAGCAGCAGAAGCGGCGAAAACCATAGAGTAAATATTATGCCTAGTGCTGCAATACGATGCTTGTCACGATAGGCCTGGAAATATATGGCCAGGAGGCCGAGCACGAGAACAGTGCTGATAATGCCCATCCGGATCAGATCGCCGGTCCAGATAATGTTTCCGATTATGAGAATTAGAGAACTTGGAACTAGCAGAAAGATGATGGCTGAGACCATTCTGCGTTCGCCGAGGCGAATAGGGGGGGCCGTAGCAGGATCAAGGCCACCGTTCCAGAGAGTCGAAATAACCTGGGATATTTTCATTCTGTCCCTACAAGCAAGCCACCATTCACGAATTCCTACAAATGCTTGTCTGGGGCAACTAGTCTTGTCGCCCAGGTATCATTTTTAGGTGTTTGATCCCCACATTGAAATGTAGACGGAATTGGCGAATTTTCCACCAGTTTTTGAGGTATCAGAACACGAATACTACTCTAAACACTCCTACTTTTTCCCTCTTTAGCAGGCTAATGCTGATTGTGCAGCCGAAGGTGCAGAAGGGGATGTAGGAATAAGTGTAGGAAGTGGGGCAAACGTGGATCACTGAACAGCCCCACATAGAAAACCCAACATCAAATTGCTATATTTTCCTGCGACTAGTGTATCTACATCAAAGGTCGCAGGATGATTGTATCGGCGAGTAGTTCTCACCCAGGACGCCCACTTGTTTCTTTCGAAACGTTAATGCTTGTAGTGAAATGACAGGCAATGACAATTCAGCTGCGATTCACGCACAAGCGCTTCTACACCATGCCTATTTGCTAGGTCTGCAACTCATGGTATCCAGCCAGCGTTCCGATGAGGAGGTTGGGGAATGGATGTTTCGCCTTTTTCGCCGCCAGCATCTTGATAAATTTCTCAGCAGTTTTGAAAAGCTCGGACTGTCTGGTCTTCCTGATGCAGTAGCCTGTGCCAAATACCATGTGCTTTCCAACAATATGGGTGGCGTGGGTGTGGAGTATATGCACGAGTCGGACAAGAAGGCCTGGGTGCGTTTTCGCTATCCAAGATGGATGTATCACGGGCCAACACTATGTGGTGTGCCGGTAGAAGTGAGTCGTGGTTTCCTCAATGGCTGGTACGCCTACAACGGTGTTTCTCTGAGAAATCCACGACTGGGTTATGTATGCGTCTCCGAAGACATGACGGGAGAGTTTGGTCTGTGTGGATATTTCAGGGAATACGATCACGACCTTCAGGAACATGAACGCCTGCAGTTTGCTAAAGACGAGATGCCGCCGCCATTCGATTCCGACTCTCAACCTGCGCCACCGGCAGATCAATGGGATGAGATTCGACTATTAAAAGCCAATCGCAATTATGCTCTGGACTATATTCGCAATGGCCTTGTTGAATTACAGGCAGTAATTGGTGAAGACGCTTGTCGGCAACTCGCCGGTAAGGCAGCCCGACTGATCGGGCTGCAATATTTTCAGGAAACGGCAGATATGATTGGCGCTGTAGATGGTGATCTAATCGACGGCACGAATTACCTTGCGACAATGTTTTCTGGTATGGGAGATGAAACCGAGGTTATTAACGCCGCTGACAACTCCCGGATTACTCAATCGGGGCTGCGGGTTATTCGAGGAATGAGCAAGGAAGAAGCGGCTCTGGTGTTTGATTGCTGGATTGAACTGTGGCGTGGCGCGATGAGTTCTCAACGCCAGTTGAAGCTACTGGAAGTTTCTCGAACAGAGAATGAGGCCTGCTGGCATTTGAGCGAGATGAAATCACGCCAGAATTGATCAGAGTAACAGACCTAAAACTCAACCCGTAATCCAGTTTCGACGTTCAGGCGGGAATACTCATAAAAATTCCGGGGAGAATTGTAGTTCCAGTAGTTGGCCTCTGCGAACCAGTAAAGCGTGGTCTCACCGCGTTGATAGATGGCTCTCTGAATCTGGCTGTTAAATCTCCAGCCTCTGGAACTTGGTGCTTCAGCTTCTGTTTCAATGTCCTGCAGTAAGGAATTGCGAACATAGTCGTTGTCACGAAAGCTGGCACTCAAGGTGAAGCGTGAACCATCCTGTCCAAAGTGACGATAAATCAGATCTGTCTGATACATCTCTGTTGAGTAATAACGCTCGGCATTGTCTTCACGATCTTCCAGCTCAAACTCTGCATACAAAAACGAACGCGGGGTGAGTCGATAACGCAAATTCAGTCCGATCATTTCATAGTCATATTCCAGCACGCTGTCAGGAAGCAAGCGACCATCGAGTCCGCGAGCAAATCGGGAATCGTGATCGCGTTGCGAGCCCTCCAGGATAATGTCATACCGAAGCCGTGATCCCCACTGGCTACGCAAAGCCAGCTGTGCAATGAACTGTCCGTAGTCAAGATTGGTAATGGTAAGATCGTCGAAGTCCTCATAGTTCTGTTCGCGATATTGCAGGTCCAGCATTAATTCCGTTTGCTCGCCAATCTGAAAGTCAATTTCAGCTCTCGCTCCAAGTCTCGAGTAATCATAACGATCTCCAGCGTCTATTCCCCTCACCCGGAATGTATCTCCGGTAAAGCGGCTGACATAGGTCCGGTCGGAATGGACGCCTGTAACAGAAAGTCGTAATTCATGTTCGGCTTCGCCTAGCTCGGTTTCATAGCCGGTAACGGCTGTTACAAATGTGCTGTCGGCACGGTCCTGATCCAGGTAGTGATTGGTGCGTGCTGTGAGTCGGGTGAAGAATGGACTGGATTCGCCCAGATCTACCCTGGCCTCGGTTAACAAGAACTGGTCTGACTCTGTGGAAAAGGTTTCGCTCAGTCGGAAAGGGTTTTCATCGTAACCAATTCCTGTCGCCAATTGAAACTCTGCCGCCACCGCTCCCTCTGCGATAACAAAGCAGGCAAACAGGAGTTTTGTGCGAACTATAGTCTTACCGAAATTCATATAGGAAATTACAACAATAATTTGGCCGAAAGAAAATCAAACGCTCCATTAGTTTACGCCGATCAGTGCTGAATAGTGTAAAACCAGTGTTGGGTTTTTGTTGCTAACTTGTAGGAAAGTCGTAAGTTTAGCGGGTACCAGCATTGAGAAGAATCCAGAGTTCTGTAAAGTGTGATGCAGGTAGCTAACTTGCACTCTAAAGAACCAACACAATGGTAACTCGAATATATCTGGGAATTTGCCTCTCTGTAGCTTTGGCTGCGCTGCTAAGCGTCACCTTTTATAGCACCACCCGCAGCGAGAGACTGGCAAACTATCAGCTGGACGCGCTTTCAGGTGTGATGACTCTGATTAGCGATGCTTCGCAGCTGCAGGCGCCTGAAAGCAGAATGCAGTACCTGGAGATTGTTTCTCAGCTAATTGGTGCTGAAATCGATCGCATTGATACCGCGGAGTCTGCTCGCCTGCGAGGTGAATCTGCCCCGTCCGATTCTCCATTTCTTATGGTTAACCGGGAAGATGAAATCTCCTGGCTGTTGCCTTATTCCCAGTCGGAAGACATCGTTATGCGTTTGCCATCCCTGGGTGAGCAGCAGTTTCGGGGCCATGCATTGTTGGTCGTAAGTGAATTGAGCAGAGCCGGGCAGAGGCGAGGGCTTAGCGACCTGCAACACTACTCAGCCTATGACATGCAACTAGCAGCTCTCAGCGACACAGAGTTGGATGCGCAACAGCGTTCGCGGTTGTCGAGAAATTCAGTAGTCGTCGACTACAACACGAACAGTGGCAATCAGTTCAGTGTATTTGCCCCGCTGGGACAGGACGAGGTGTTGGTAGTGGGCCCGATTCCGCAGTTTGATGAGCTCCCGTTTTACATTGTGCTCAGCATGATATCCCTTTCACTTTTGATCGTTGTTGCTATTGCCTCCTGGCTGGTCCGCAGACTGGATAAACGCCTGGGTCATCTGGCGACCGCACTAGAGGCCTTTACCGAAGGCGATCTGAAAGCCCGGGTTCATATGGCCAGCGGTGATCAGATTTACCAGCTTGGATTGCAAATCAATGCCATGGCAGTACAAATCGAAGATCTGCTTCGCAATCAACAGGACGTTATGCAGGCGGTTTCCCATGATTTGCGAACACCGTTATCGCGAATTCGCTTTCGCCTGGAATCAATCCAAAACAATGCGGCCCAGGGGGTCAATGTTCAATCGAAGATCGATGGCATAAGGAACGACATCACCGAGCTGGAAGGACTCATTGATCAGGTTCTGGAGCATCAGCGCCTGGTTCGTGTACCAGAGCTCGTAAAGCAGGAGTTTGATCTGGTAGCTACCGTTCGATCTGTCGGTGAACGACTTCAGGAAACCTTTCCGGAAAAACGTATCAGCGCCAGTTATCCGAAGCAGCTTGCCATGGTTGCCCATGAGTCTTCGATCGATCGTTTGCTGCAAAACCTTGTGAGTAATGCCTGCAAACATGCCAACTCCAGGGTTCAGATATCAGTCAGGCGCCGGGAAGAGAAAGTGACCATAGTAGTGGAAGATGATGGCCCCGGTATCCCTGAGTCGGAAAGAGAGAAGGTCTTCGAGACTTTCTATCGCGTTGATGACAGTCGTAACAGTGAAACCGGAGGTTATGGTCTTGGATTGGCCATCTGTCGGCGAATCCTTCAACTCCATGGCGCAATCGCAGGGGTGAGTGTCAGTGATCTGGGTGGTGCATTGATTCGATGTGAGTTCACCCAGGCGACTGAGAGACAAGAGGTGGATTCTGATTCCCATGCATAAGAATGCCAGACAAATTCGATTCAGGTATCCCATGCTTTTTGCAGGGATAGCCTCGCTATGCCTGCCGGTTTCTATACGAGCTCAGGAAATCGAGGATGAACTCTTCGACGAATATGAAACCACTCTGCAGCTGATCTCACTAATCAATGAAGAACCATTGGACACAATTGAGCTGGAAACAGCGGCCCCTGAACCGGAATTTGAAAGCCAGTTACTGGAAGAGTTAAGTGAGCTGGTACCTCAGGAGACACCAGAGGATGCAGACAGCGATGAGGAACCAGAGGAAATTGAACTGGAAGTTTCCCCTGATGAAGATGCTATTCAGCAGGCAGAGTTCGAAGAGTCCATCAACGAGACAGAAGATATTTCTGAAGAAACACTTTCCCAGGTCGCAGAAGAATCTGAGGTTTCTGTGGATGAAACCGACCTCGAAGAGATGGATGAAATATCTGAAGATTTCAGTAATCTCGAAAATGAATTTGAGTTTCAGGACGAAGAACTGGATGGTTTAGAGGAGGCCGAGTCCGATCTCGATGGAGAGGAGCAATTCCCTGAGGATGACATCGATACGTTTCGTCAGGAAGAGTTCGAAGAAGAACCGGAATTTGGTGACGAGTCGCTAGAGGAAGAGCCCGATGACGAAGAATTGGATGAAACGGAATTCGATGATAATGAGGAGCTTGATCAGGCTGATGCCGATGATGATGAAGGCTTTGACGATGAAGCACTTGAAGAAGATGTAGAAAATGACGATTTCGAAGAAGATCAATTCGATGATGAAGAACAGGACGATGAGCTGGATGAAGAAGAATTCGAAAACGAGCCAGGTGATGAATTAGAGGAATTCGAGGACGAAGAACTTGATGAAGAAGAGTTCGAAGACGAATTTGATGATGATGAACTGGCGGAAGACTTCGATGACGAAGATTTTGAAGATGAGCTGGAAGAGGAAGACCTCGACGAGGAGGAACTTGAAGAAGAGTTCGATGACGAGTTTGAGGAAGAAGAATTCGACGATGAATTGGATGAAGAAGAATTTGACGATGAAATTCTAGATGAAGAAGATTTTGAAGAAGAGCTTGATGAAGAGGAGCTGGGGGAGGAAGAGTTCGAAGAAGATGAATTTGACGACGAACTCGATGAGGAAGAATTTGATGAAGAGGAATTCGAAGACGAAGTAGAAGAATTTGAAGATGAGGAAGAAGAACTCGAGGACCCCGACGATGAAATTGACGTGTAGATTCACAGCAATAGATTAGCTATTGGCAGATAATTATGACTGAATCAGTTTTACTGGTAGAAGACGACACACAACTTGCAGGACTAATCAGCGAATACCTGCAGGAGCAACAATTCGAAGTCTTGATAGAATGTGACGGAAACAGAGCACTGGAAAGAATCAGGGATGAACAACCGAGTGTTGTTATTCTCGATCTTATGCTCCCGGGCAAGGATGGCATTTCAATTTGTCGGGAAGCCCGTTTTCACTACCAGGGACCCATACTGATGCTCACCGCGTCCTCAGACGCGGTGGATCAGATTCTGGGACTGGAGATTGGTGCAGACGACTACATTCACAAACCGGTCGAGCCCAGAATCTTGCTCGCCAGGATTCGCGCCGCCTTGCGGCGATCAGATACTGCAACAGATGTCGATCACGGAACTAGCAGGAACACCGCTGAAATACTGCGCTTTGGTGAGCTGAAAATTAACAAGTCAGCTCGACAAGTATTCTTCGCTGAGAGGGCGCTGGAACTCACCACACCGGAGTACGATGTCATGCTCTTTCTGGCAGAAAATCCCGGGCAGACGATTACCCGGGATGAATTATTCCAGGCCGTGCGCAAGCTGGAATACGACGGCCAGAATCGGTTTATTGATATCACTATTTCTCAGATACGCAAGAAACTGGGTACGGAAGCAGACAACTATCTTAAGACTGTGCGTGGTCAGGGTTACCTGTTCATGCTGCATGATCAATAGTACATCTCTATAAACGGCTATCCAGTCGACTACTGAGTTAACTGTTTGCCCGCTGCCTTCCATGCAGCGGGGCAGCTCGTTGCGCACCAGGTTCACTCTCTGATCCTTCCTTAATGTCACCCCTGTTTCTCACAATTGTTTGGCTTTTGTTAGCCAAAAGTAGCGTGTGAACTACATCACTATTTCATCAGTGCCGACTGCTAAATTTCGCCTCACTGCAAGGTGCAAGACAAGACTAATGACCAAACTTATTAATCAGTTGAGGAAAATGAACATGAGTAAAACAGGATTTGCAGCGTCATCCCTGTTTGTTGCCATTTCAATGGCTAATGCAGCCATGGCACAGGACAGTGAGTTGATATTCGAGAGCGAAGTAACTTCAGTAACAGAGTCAGGAACTGATGAAGGCTTCATTGAAGTAAAGATTCATGATGCTGAGCTGCCTGTGTTGATCTATCAGGACACAGAGATCGGCGAGAGTGGTGAAGACGTAAGCCTGAGCGATGTTATGACCGGCGATTTCGTAGAAATTGTTGGTTTCTTCTCACAGGAAGGTCTGGTGGCGGAGGCTGTAGAGATTCTGGACATGAAAGCCGAGCAGTTTCGCCTGAATGGTTCCATTGAATCTGTCTTTCAGTTAGATGGTTCCGATTACATCACGGTATTGGGCATTGATGTTGAAATCAACCAACAATCCAAACTCTACCGCCGCGAGTTCTACGATGAAACTGAGATCACGGCAGGTGATTTATCTGTGGGCGATCCGGTGAACATTAGTGGTGAAGTCCAGAACGGCAAGTTTGCGGCTCGCTGGTTGTTTATAGGGGAGCGGGAAGAAGGAGCGATCGAACTTGAGGGAGATATTCTGGAAGTTAATACATCGAGTTTTGTGATTTCCCTGGACGGGGGAGCCCAGTGGGAGATTCAAATAAATTCCGATACCCAAGTAGAAGGAGAATTAGTGCAGGATACATTTGTTGAAGTAGAAGGACGACTGCAACAGGATCTCTCCCTGTTAGCCTTTGGTGTATTCGCCGATGAAGATGGCGATGGTGATGCCGATGATGAGGATTCATTCATTTATTCGGACGATGACGATGATTTTGAAGACGACGGTCACGATGAAGAATGTCAGATGAATGATGGCAATTCCGGTGAGGAAGATAATTCAGAAAATGCTGATGAGCCAGAAGAGTCCGATGAAGATGGCTGCGAACTTGAGGACGACGAGGACCATGGTGAGTCCGATGACGAAGTTGAAGACGGTTGTGAGTTCCGAGACGAAGATAATGATGGAGACGACGAGGACGACGAGGACTCCGATGAGTTAGAAGATGGTAGCTGTGAAATGGATGATGATGCCGAAGAAGACGAGTCTGATGAAGGGGACGAAAACAACGATTCAGAAGATGGCGACGGAGATGCGGAATCTGAAGACTCAGATGAGGGAGATGATTCTGAAGAATCTGAAACTGAGTACGAGCTCTCTGACACTAATTCCGGCCTTCAAGGTGTGCTGGTAACCGAATCGGAATCGGGCGATGAATCATACCAGGCAGTATTCCTGGAGCTGGAGGGTGCAACACCTGATACCGGCTATGAGGTGATACTAATATTCGGTTCCAATGAGGTTTCTCTTGGCAGCGTCAGTAGCGACGGTAGCGGAATCCTTGAAGTGGAAGCTGAAGAAGATGCACTGACCAGCTTGCTCCCCGATAATACAAATATCAGTGAGCTCAGCGGTGTAAGAGTCGAAGAAGGAGGGAATGTAGTGCTGGAGGCTACTTTTTAGACCTTCGGTGATACTGGTCTGATACTGAACTCCAGATATCAGGATATCAGACTGAATAGAAAGCAGAACCTGTCCGCCTGGGTAATGATTGAACAACAGTCAGCCCGGGCGGACTTTTACGTTCTGAATAAGGGATTCAATGCTCGGACACCGTAATTGGTGGGACGCTTACCCGGGCGGCATCCTGAAACCGCAGGATTGCTTCAGCTAAATTGTCTTTTCTAAGCTATAAGTAAACTATTAATAAGAAATGATGGAGAAATCATGGAACAGCAACAAATTGAGCTAGTGCAATCCAGCTTCGCCAAGGTGGCCCCTATTGCCGGAGAGGCCGCAGAACTTTTCTACAATCGCCTGTTTGAACTAGACCCTGACCTGCGTCCACTGTTCAAAGGAGATATTACAGAGCAAGGTATCAAATTAATGAGTATGCTCAAGACTGCAGTAGCGGGCTTGTCCAACCTCGATGCTCTGGCACCAGCAGTACAGGAGCTGGGAGTTCGTCACAAGGATTATGGGGTGGAGGACAGCCACTATGACACTGTAGGCGAGGCCCTGTTGTGGACTCTGGAGCAAGGCCTGGGTGATGCCTGGAATGAGGAAGTGAAGTCTGCCTGGACCGAGACCTATGTGTTGCTATCAGGAGTAATGAAATCTGCTGCGGAGAACTAGCAGTGTGATACCTCAGGCCACTTCTCCAAAAGCTGTCTTTTTGTCGAAGCGCTTCAATATCGTGGGTAAGTAAATCAGATCCAGCACCAGTGCCACTACGACTATTGGCACCAGTAATTTGGCGGACTGCTGAAAATACAGGGTGTTGGCGAAAATGAGAATAGTTGTACCCAGAGCTAGGACCAGGGTAGTAATAGATAGTGCTGGTCCGGCGATGCTGATTGAATAGGCGATCGCCTCATCCTGAGATGAGCCTGCGCGGCGGCTTTCCAGATAGTGGCTAAGTATATGTACAGTGTCATCAACTACCAGTCCAATACTGATGCTGAACAACATCATTACGAAAGGGTCCAGTTGTCCCACAAATAGTGCCCAGAATCCAAAAACTATGGTTGCCGGAAGCAGGTTTGGGATCACACTAAGGAAACCAAAATAGAGTGAGCCAAGTCCGAACACAAGAGTAATAGTGATGAGTAGTAGGCTCACGGAGTAACCTTGCAGCAATTCAGTAGTAACTAATTCATCCATACGAGAAAAAACCAACAAGCCGCTACCATGGATAAGCTCAGCGGATTCAAAGTAGTTGGAAAATTCATCAGTGATTAGTTGGTCCAGATCTATCAGTTCCTGATTGGAGATCCGGGTGGCGTTAATTAGCAGGGTAATCGCTGAGAAGTCATCGTTTATAAAATCGTTGACGGGAAATTCCATGCTGTTAACCAACGCGAATGCTTCAAGGTAGTTGTCTACATTGATCTTGGTGTCCGGTAGCATGAAATATTCCGGATTTCTGTCGTTCACAAACTGGTGGATGGTCTTCAGGACATCCACAACGCTGGCCTGAGACTCAATCTGATCGAGACTAACCAGCCAGTCACCAAAGCGTTCAACCTCGTGAAGAAAATCCAGTTCCATGGCGCCATTGGCTACGCCCGTATGAATTGCGTAGGTGAGGGCGGGGCCCCGGTTCATGCGATCACCCACGACATCGTAGTATTGACGGATATCCTCTTCATTAGCGATGAAGTCGAGTCGATTGAAATCGGTTTCATTCAGAGGAAGTAAGCTAACCGTAAATACTGCCAGTGCGGTACAAAACCAGAAAATGGGCTTATCACGGCGTTGGGTGAATCCAACAAGTTTCTCCAGCCGGGACTGAAGAAACAACTCCTGATCCGGTTTTCGGTCCCAGGGCATGGTCAGCCATATCATCATGGTGGGCAGCATGGTGAAAGTCAGTACATAGGCGAATAGGATTCCTACAGCAACTATCTGGCCAAACTCCTGAATTGCGGGTGACGAGGTCATGTTCAGCGAGGAAAACCCAATGGCCGTTGTTATTGCAGCCAGCGTCACTGGTTGAAAGTTGTGACTCAGGCTATGAGCCATAGCGCTCAGATTGTCTTTGCCTTGCTGCAGTGCCTGCTTGTAGATGGAGATAATGTGCACACTATTGGCGACAGCGATAATGATGACCACCAGCGGTGCAATGACGGAAATATTATTAAAGGAGTAGCCCAGGTAATTCACTGTGCCGATATTGCAAATGGCAGTAACCACCTGGTGAATGAGAATACAGGCACCCAAAGAGATAGACCTGAAGCAATAACAAATCACCAGAACGCAAATGATAATGACAATTGGCAGCAGACTGGTGAGATCAGCGATCATGGAATTCTGGCTCGACTGCTCCAGAATCAGATCTGATCCGGCGTATAACCTGGCTTCGGGATGGCGTTCTCGCACTTCATCCCGAAGTTGTTGAATAGCATCGGCTATCTCAAGGCGTTGGTCGGTACTGGCGTCTCTGGCATCCAGTGTCAGATTGGCGAACGTAATGCTGCCGTCGCCCGCCAACAGGTTCGCTGTTAATAACTGATCGCCAGCGGCCTCTGCAGCCAGTTCTGCCAGTTCATTCTCACTGTATTCGCTGATGGGTTTTACAAACAGTCGACGCTGCGTTTCTGGTGACAGCCAGTCAATGATAGTTGAGAGGTAGGTAACCCTTGGTATCGATGTATAGTTCTCCCGAAGATCATCCAAAGCACTGAGTGTTGCTTTATTAAAGACACTTGCTCCCTCTTCGGCGACGAAAATGAAGGCGGCTTCCGTCGGTAAAGGAAACTCTTCATCCATACGTTCCAATTCATCGAGATAAGGGTCGCTTTCGGTGAGCAGTGCATTGAAAGTGCCATCGAATTGCGTAGCCAGCAAACCCGTCGTTAGCCCCAGGGTCAAAAGTACGCTGGCTGTAAAGAGCAAATACCGGTGCGCAACACACCGGTCTGCAACCCGGGCAGAGATGGCGAGAATATCCAGAGTCATGGCTAACGCATCTACTTCAGTTACTGCAAAGAGTTAAGACTAGGTTCTACTACAATGTTCCATCCAGCTACTCACACCTGCGCTTCTGTGTTTCTGTCCATGGAGGATGAAATAGAATTTGCGCTGCCAGTTTCGCTGTGGCACAGACAATGGTACCAGTGAACCGCGCCTGAATGCTTCTTCCAGTGTTAATTTGGAGAGACATCCGACTCCCAATCCAGCCTCTACTGCTCGCTTTATGCCTTCTGTATGTTGCAACTCCAGGCGCAGATTGAGTTCCGGTAATATTCCGGACATTGCCCGGTCGAACGCCTGACGAGTACCGGAACCCTGTTCGCGGACAATCCATTGGGTATCCAACAAATCCCGTTCGCTGAGTCTGGATTGTGTTGCCAGTGGGTGGTCAGGGGCACAGAAGGGAGTCAATTCATCATCGCGCCAATAAATTACATCCAGGTCTACGTCCTGTAACTCGCCTTCAATTAATCCAATATCGAGCTCGAAGTTGCGGACTTTTTGAGCGATAGCCGCGGTGTTTTCTACTGTGAGTTGAACCCTGGCGCCTGCATGCTCGGTCATGAAACCTGCCATGATCTCCACTGCCAGGTAGTTACCGATAGTGAGTGTTGCGCCAACTTTTAGCTCACCAATCTCAGAGCGTTTTCTGAGTCCGTTTTCCAGCTCCTCGGCCTGGGACAACAAGGCTACTGCTTTTGGCCGCAGTGAATGACCCTGCTCATTAAGCTGTAGCCGCTTGCCTACCCGATCAAAAAGGCTTGTATCGAAGCGGGACTCCAGTTCTTTCAGCGCGGTACTTGCCGCAGACTGCGACATGGCCAGCTCGCCAGCCGCCTGGCTTACATTCTCATGATTAGCTACAGCGAGGAAAACCTGCAGTTGTTTGAGGGTGAAGTGCATGCTGGTCAGTATATAGGTTTGCTCCTTTTATATCTAATAAATAGATAAATAATATTAAAATAATCAATTTCACAGATAAGAGACAGATCGCTAGACTGGCTACGTTTCAATTTGGGAGAGCACCGTGGCCAGTATTTCCACTCAGAATGTCACCGACGTCCGTCACTGGAATGAATCTCTATTCAGCTTTCGTACAACCCGGGATAAGTCCTTACGCTTCGAGAACGGCCACTTTGTGATGTTGGGTTTGCAGATAGAGGGCAAACCGCTGATGCGTGCCTACAGCATTGCCAGTCCGAACTATGATGAAGAGCTGGAATTCTTCAGTATCAAAGTGCCAGACGGCCCACTTACCTCCCGGCTACAGAATATACAGGTCGGTGACGAGCTGTTAGTGAGCAGTAAACCAACAGGAACACTGGTGGTTGACCATTTGTTGCCTGGACGCAATCTATATCTGATCAGTACCGGTACCGGACTCGCTCCATTCATCAGTATCGTTCAGGATCCTGAAACTTATGAGCGCTTTGATCGAGTCATTCTTACCCATGGCGTTCGCTACGTTAGCGAGCTTGCTTATCAAAATTTGCTGGAAGATCAACTACCGGGAAATGAGTTCTTCGGTGAAGAAGTTAAAGAAAAGCTGCTGTACTACCCGACAGTTACCCGTGAAGATTTTCGCAATCAGGGACGACTCACCGATGCCATGACCAGCGGGAAGCTATTCGATGATTTGAATCTTGCCAAACCAGATCCTTCCCAGGACAGATTCATGGTTTGCGGCAGCCCCAGCATGTTGAAAGATGTGTGTAGTATTCTCGATGGTTGGAATTTCGAAGAGTCTCGCCAGGGAATCAAAGCCCACTATGTGATAGAGCGGGCTTTTGTAGAGTAGTCATCAACAACCGTTGAATGGCCGCCGATTCTGATTGCGGAGTAGCGCAAGACGCTTGCAGACAACTACAAGCGCCCTGCAGGAAATTACGCGGTGCTGCTCTGAACCCATTTTGGCATCATTTCATCCAGGTTCACGGTCGCGTTGTTATTGAAAGACAGATTCAGCTGTCGCAGTTGCTTTTGCAGGCTGCCGTCAAGATAAGCATTTAGCATCTCGCTATTGCCTCCCACATATTCGCCACCAATAAAGATTTGCGGAATGGTAGGAATGCCTGTGACTGCTTTCAGTTGCTTGCGAATCTGGTTTCCTGTGCCATCACTTTGCAGTGCCGCACTGTCGACTTTTACAAGGTGATAATCCAATTCAAGGCTCTTACACAGTTTCTCTGTTGCCCAACAAAACTCACACCATTCCATAGCGAAAATCACAACAGGATTATCGGAGATAATCTTCTGCACCATGGATGTTTCAATGTTGGGAGCCGGGCTGGCGATAGTTGCGAAATCAGCAGGCACACCGGGATCGCTTACAAATCGACAACTGGGTGTGGATTCTGACAAAGACATTTCTGCTTCGCTCATGTCATCTCCAATGCCATCAAACAAAGGTGTCGATAAATAGCGTTCCCCCGTATCCGGAACCATACAGAGAATATTGGATCCAGGGGCTGCGTCTTCGGCTATTTTCAGTCCAGCTGCAACAGTAGCGCCGGCAGTAATGCCGCAAAAAATTCCTTCCTTCTGCGCTAGTTCCTTTGAGATATCCATTGCGTGTTGTCCATCGATGCCCAGATTGTCATCCACCCAGCCTTCCTCCAGTGCTTCTTCCATAAGTTTGGATATGAAATCAGGTGTCCAACCCTGCATCGGGTGAGGTCGAAAATAGGGATGGCTACTTTCTATGCGGCCATCGTCAGACTTGGGTTGTGCCATCTTGCTGCCAAGCATGCGCGCATTGTCAGGCTCTGCGACCACAATTCTGGTTAATGGGCTCCGCTCTTTCAGTACGCGAGAAACTCCTTTTACTGTTCCACCTGTACCGAAACCGCTTACCCAGTAATCCAGTTTACCGTTGGGAAAGTCTTCCAGTATTTCAAGAGCGGTAGTTTTACTGTGAATACGTGCATTAGCCTCGTTTTCAAATTGACGAGCCATGAAATAGCCATGCTTGTCGGCCAGTTCCTCGGCCTTCTTCATTATGCCTGTGCCCTTCTCGGCGGCTGGCGTAAGCACTACCTTAGCGCCGAGGAAACGGAGTAACTTACGACGTTCAAGGCTGGCACTTTCCATCATAGTAACGACCAGCGGATAGCCTTTACGGGCACAGACCATGGCAAGCCCGATTCCGGTATTGCCGCTGGTGGCTTCGATTACAGTTTGCCCTGGCTTCAGAGCTCCTGACCGTTCAGCATCTTCTATCATTGCCAGAGCCATGCGATCTTTTACTGAACCCATGGGATTAAAGTACTCGAGTTTCACATACAGGTTAACCTGCTGTGGTCCCAGATGAGCCAGTTTAACAATTGGTGTATTACCGATGGTCTGCAGAACTGATTCGTGAATAGTCATCTCTGATACTCCTCTTTAGAGGTGGGTAATTGCTTAGCGAAGTTAAATCCATTGCGACCGTAGCGCATGCGGAAAGCCAACCAGTGCAATGCTCGTTGTGCTTTGGTTTTCATGACTGTGCTCCTTGCCGAGAAACACTGAATAAGGACTGACAAGCGTCTGCATCGCGTCGCGTAACATTCATGCCAAGCTCCCGCAATCGGGATTGCCATTTGCCACTCATAAATTCGGTATAGACATCCACTGCATGCCCGACACACTCTCCGCCGACATACACCAGTGGCAGGTAGTTACTGGCGACTTCATCCATCAGGGTTGAGTCAGGTACTTCATGGAACGGAGTACCCGTTACGCGGAACAGAGTTCGCAGGGTGGCCAGGTAGCTATTGTCGTTGCCGGTAACGATTACTACCGGGTAGGCCACACCATCCAGCGCAACAGGTGCTGTGGCATAGTGTTCTTTGGTACCAGATGTCAGGGTCGACATTGGCTTGGTGTTCAATTCGATGTCGTTGTCTGGTTTCAGCATTGCTAATTCTCCTCATGCCCTCTGAGCATTTATTGCGGAGCAGTCTGCCGGACCAACGATGGAGTTCCCGTGGTAAGAACCGTGGTTTTTTCGCAAAAACAGGAATTTTTCTGGATCAGTCGTGGTATTTGCCTGTTATTTCGGTGAATTCTGTTAGCTGTCCTTTAAGTGTCCCGTAAATTTTTGAACGGATGTCCTGAGAGTTCTGGCCTGGTTATGACATTAGACGGGGTATGGGGGACTACCTATAATGCCGCTCACTGGTGGTTGGGCAGTTTATGGCAAATCTGGAACTAAAATTATTAGGTGATATCAGAGTGCTACGGGATGGGCAGGAACAGAATCTGCCACCGTCGAAGAAGACCCGTGCCTTGCTTGCCTACCTGGCCATGTCTGGCAAAGCCCATCGCCGGGAGCATCTTTGCGAGTTGTTGTGGGAAATGCCCGACGACCCCCGTGGATCTTTGCGCTGGAGTCTCTCCAAGATTCGCCGCCTGGTGGATGACGATGAGACCACGCGAATTCAGGCAGATCGCAGCAATGTTGATCTCGATTCCAGTTCACTTTCTATCGATAGCAAGCAACTTAATCTGTTAGCCAATGGCAATCTTGCAGAATCTACTCTGGCAGATCTGCAACATGCAGCTGAAGAATTTAATGGTGAATTTCTGGCAGGCCTGGAACTCGCAAACTTTCACGAATTTAGTAGCTGGTGCCTTGCTCATAGAGAACAGGCAGAACGTGATCGAGTCAGTTTGCTTTGTGAGTTACTGCGGAGAAAGGAAGTAGGTATCGAGGAGGCACTGAACTATAACCGTAGCCTCGTGTCCATCCGGCCCTATGATAAAAATTATCGAATTGCCTTCATCAAGCGGCTGCTGGAGCTTGGCCGCAACAAGGAAGCCGAGCAGCAGGTAGAGCTGGGTACCAAACTTCTCAAGGAAGTAGGTGAGGAGGCAATCGATCTTCGTCATGCACTTAAAGCCACTGGCAAGAAAGCTGAACCACCAGAGTCGGCTCAAGTTGAAAAAACAGCTGAAATTACCGAGGTTACAGCACCCAACGCGACAGCGCTGCCAACGATACCGTTAGTGGGCAGAGACAGCGAGCTGACGCTAATCAGAGAAAGCTTTCAACAAGTTGTGCAGAACCCAATTGCTCGTTGTCTTCTGTTTCGCGGCGAACCGGGCATCGGTAAGAGCAGCTTGCTTAATCATGCTCTGGCCCTGGCAGTTGAAAATTCTGCGGCGGTATTGAAAGCTGGCGCTTTTGAATCGGAGATCGTCAGACCTTTTGCACTCTGGAATGATGCTCTTCGAGAATCTTTCCCTTCTGATGCCGCCGAATTACTGAGCGGTGATGAACAGATCGATCGTGACCGCCTGTTTGAGAGTATTGCGCGACTCATCTCGGGACTGACCAGTAAACAGCCCGTACTGATTCTTTTCGATGACATCCAGTGGTGTGATGAATCAAGCGCGGCCGCCTTGCACTATGTATTAAGAATGAATACTCGACAGCCACTCTGGGTTGTACTGGGCGCGCGCGAAGAAGAGCTACAAGTGAACTTTCCTGTGCTCAGTGCCTTGCGTGGTTTGCGGCAGGAGAAGCTACTCGATTCTCAACTGCTTGAACCCCTGAACGCTGCAGACATTTCTCATCTGATTGAACAGGAAGCACCAGACATTGATATTGAAACTATTACCGAGAAGAGTCAGGGTAATCCTTTTCTTGCGCTGGAATTGGCGAAAGCCGTTGCAGCCGGTGATGTACTCGGCACGCTGAATGAGTTGATCGGCGAACGCCTGGCACGCATGGCTGGTGATAGTGTCACCATGTTGAATTGGGCAGCAGTACTGGCGCCCAATATAAGCATTGGTGCTTTGCTGCGCTATTCGCGATTGGAAGACGAGGTGCTCGACCAGGCGCTGGAGGAGGCGGAACGCTTCGGACTGCTATTACCTACAGAAAACGGTTACCAGTTCTCCCATGATCTGGTTACCCGTTCCATTTACAGAAGTATCACTCCAGCCAGACGGCGCAATATGCATCGTCGGGTAGCGGAGTTGTTGGAAGCTGATACGGCTATGGACCTGAAGCTCGCCAGTGAGCTTGCCAGACATGCGGCTAATAGTGGAGATGTCCCTCTAGCTGCCAGATCCATGTTGCAGGCAGCAAGATTATGCCTGCGTTTTTATGCCAATGACGATGCTTTCAATCTGGCAGAACGAGGCCTGGGCTACACACCTGAACTCAGTGAAGTCGATAAAGTTTGTCTGCAGATTGACCTAAAAGAGGTGCAAATGATGTCCGCGCCTATCGCAGACTGGCAGGCGGCGGCAGATGATTATATTCATCTGGCAGAACAGGCACTGGATCTGGGAGAAAGTGAAGCTGCCCGAACGGGCTATCACATGGCCAGCAGCGTGCGCTGGAGTCATGGCCATATTGCCGGCGCCAGGAAGACCATCATGCAGGCTGAGCGAGTGTCCCGTGGTGGATCTGAGAGTAGTCACATAGTCGGGATGGCAGAAGCGGCGCGCTGTTTACTCCTGCTCGAAAGGGATTTGCCGGAAGCAGATGCCATGATCATGGAAGCCAGTGCCCGTGCTGAACGAAATCGCGTCGACAGTGATGCTCTGCCAGCTGCCAAGGGCATGATGTGTTACTACGAAAACAAGTTGGATGAAGCGGAAGAACATCTGGACGAAGCCAGAACACGGTCAAAGGCCCTCGGTGACCGGCTCAACGAATTTCAGGCTAATGAATATCTGGCTATGATCGAAATCGAAAGAGGTGATTTTCGCAGTGCTCAACGTCGCTGCAGGGTACTCACCGAAATTGGTGGCAAGCTTAGAGCCGGCAGTGAAGCGCCTTTTGCAAAAACCCTCTGCGGAATATGTGATTACGCGACCGGCGGCAATGGTGATGGAATCGACGAGGGGGTTGAAGGTCTGAGGAGATACGACGCCAAATATCGGCTGACCTACGCTTTAAATCGTGCAGCTATGTTGGATCTTGAAAATCAACAGTTCGAAAAGGCCAAGGAGCGGGCCCGTGAGGCGTTGGGGAACGCTCAGATTATGGATAGAACATCGGAAATTCTCACGGCACTAACGATTCTGGCTGAAAGCCACAAGGCACTGGGAGAACGAGATGAACTGCAAGCCCAGGTGAATGCATTGCTTGCCTTACCAAAAACAGAAGGGGCACAATGGGCGCGAGTTCGAGCAGAAAAAATCATTGCCGCTACGCATGAAGGAGCCGCAATATCATGAGTGCCTACATCCTGGAACGGGATTTCGATCCGGCGTTAACCATGGACGATTACATCCAAATGGCTAAAGACGGTATACCCTGCATGCAAATCTATCGAGTGCAATGGCAGGAAAGTTTTCTGGCGCCAGATGGTACGCGTCTCTATTGCCACTTCAAAGCTCCGGATGCGGAAGCGGTGCGCAGTGTGTTGCGAATGGAGAATGCACCCTATCGGGACATCTGGAATTCAGAGGTTCAGGACACTGGCGAAGACGTCAGTGGAATGAATGTCATGGTCGAGCGTAATTTCCCGGAACCTGTAAATTTCGACGATATAGCGGCGATAGAAGAGAAGGGTGCCTGGTGCCTGGATAACTACAACGTCAAATTTATCCGCTCTTTCTTTTCAAACGACCATAAAAGAATGCTGTGCCTGTATCGTGCTCCTGATGCGGAGTCGGTTAAACAATCCCAAATCAAGGCAGAAATGCCCTTTGATGAGGTCTGGGCTTGTCAGCGTTTCACCCCGGAATGGTTAGAAAAAGTAGCCTGATTCCACGTTCGCTCCTTCTAACTCCTCACAAATTCAAAAAACCACGGCCATTCACACGCTGAGTTCCACGTTCGCCTCACAAAATTCCATCATCCGGAATTCACCGGGGATCGATTAACTGATTTTGAGGACAGAACAATGAACGTACAGGCAAAAGCGGTAGACAACGGTGTAAATGTAGGTGCTCTGTTGGATGCTCGGGAAGCGCTGACATCAATGCCGGCAGCCGCCCAATTCAAATGGCAAGCCAGTTGTGACTGGGTAAAGGGAACCCACTCCAGAGCAAGAGTCGAAAACTTCTTCGGCTTGGGCGAACAGCAGCAACACGTTAAAGAATTTGATTTCGATATGGATCATCCCCAGGTATTTGCGGCTGAGGATAAAGGTGTCACGCCAGCAGAGTATGTCCTGATTGCACTAGCTGGCTGCCTTACTGCCGGTATCGCTTCTGTCGCTCAAAACCGGGAGATTCAGCTAAGAAGTGTCAAGTGCTCAGTGTCCGGAGACATGGATCTGCAAGGCATTCTTGGCATTGATAGTGATGTGCGCAACGGTTACAGCGGTATAAACGTTAGTTTCGAAATTGACGCCGACGCTTCCCAGGAAGATATCGAAGCACTGGTTGCACAGTCGCAAAAGCGTTCTGCGGTATACGACATCATCACCAATCCGACTAATGTGCAGGTTGAAGTGAAATGAACCAGTCCCATCCCACAATGCTAAGAGACAACAGCAGATGGGTGACTTGCATCGTGATTGGTGCTGGTCAGGCAGGGCTCGCTATGAGCCACTGCCTGAGCAGTCGGGGTATAGACCATGTGTTGTTGGAAAAAGGTGAGGTAGCCAATGCATGGAAGACCCAGCGCTGGGATTCTCTGCGACTGCTGTCACCAAATTGGCAAACTCGTCTTGCAGGGTTCAGCTACGAAGGATCAGACCCTGATGGCTTCATGACGGTAGCGGAATACACCTCCTATTTGATGCGCTATGCGGACACGCTTTCTGCACCTATTCACACAGATGTAAATGTCGAGCAGGTATCTTCAACCCAAAACGGCTACCGGGTATTAACCAATCAGGGGGAATGGCAGTGCAAGTCTCTCGTGATGGCTACAGGTGCCTGTGCGAAACCAGCTATTCCAAAATTTGCAAATGAGCTGCCAGCTTCAATTGAGGCAATTACCCCCTATCAATACAAGTCTCCCGAGCAGCTGGCGGATGGCGGTGTGCTGATTGTCGGTGCCTCTGCCTCTGGTTTACAGATAGGCAGCGAAATCCAGCAGAGTGGCCGACAGGTAACAATTGCCACAGGAGAGCAGGTTCGTATGCCCCGACGTTATCGTGGAAAGGATATTCAGTTCTGGCTGGACCAAAGTGGACTACTCTCTCATCGATTCGATGAAGTTGAGGATCTGGAAAGACTCCGTCGACTACCATCAGCGCAACTGGTCGGTAGTGATGATCATCGAAACCTTGATCTCAATCTATTACAAGATGAAGGGGCAGAAGTAGTTGGCAGGTTGGCGCTCATTCAGGACAGTAAGCTTCAATTCTCCGGATCGTTAGTCAATGTGTGCAAGATGGCAGATTTGAAGATGGGTCGTATGCTGCGATTAATCGATGACTATATTCGAACCCAGGGCCTGGAACGGGAAGTTCCCAAACCGGATGCTCCGGCTGCGACCCGGGTTACCATGAATCCACGATTGGAGATTGACCTGAATCGCGAAGGCATCAAGACAGTTGTGTGGGCAACCGGGTTCCGGCCGGATTTCAGCTGGCTGAAAGTACCGGTTATAGATCCAAGAGGAAGGTTGAAACATGAAGGTGGTGTCGTGCATTCCCCAGGCCTCTACGCGTTGGGATTACCTTTTATGCGTCGCCGTAACTCCCAATTCATTGATGGGGTAGCGAAAGATGCGGAGGAACTCGCCCAGCATATAGAGGACTATTTGCACCGCAATTGGCGACAATCTCAGGTGTCAGTTGCCTAGAAGCAAAGGATTAAGCGAGTGACTAATGAATAGGTCTATGGAGAGACCAGCCAGTGATTCCTGGGGTAATGGGCTATACAGCGATGTGGGTATTCGGGTGAGAATTCTGCTTATTGGCGCTTATCCAGCTCTCGCGCCATGAGTTCTGAAAAACTGCTCACATCCAGCTTCTTTAAAACATTGCTGCGATGGAATTCAACTGTGCTGGTGGTAATGCTCAGATCTTCCGCAATTCGCTTAATCGAATAGCCCTTGATGCCGAGTTCGTATATTTGTCGCTCCCTCGAAGTTAGGGATTCCAGTTTCTTGTTTGCAGAATGTGAAGCCGCCAGAGATTGAAGCTTGGCACGATGCGCCTTAATGGCGTCTTCAATGGCCTCCTGAAACTGTTCCATTGTGAATGGTTTTTCAAGAAAGGTAATTGCCCCGCCTTTAACGGCTTCTACTACATCCTGAAATCCGCTTTCGCCACTCATGAACACAATGGGCAATTCTACTCCTCGTTTGATCATCTCCTGCTGAGCTTGCAGACCGGACAAGCCTGGTAAATGGTTGTCCAGTACCACGCAGGCGACCTCTGCGTATTCATCGAAAGCTAAAAATTCTTCACTGGAATAGAACTGCCGCGGATCGTAACCGATACGCGTCAGATAAATAGCGAGAGCTTCGATGAGATCTCGATTGTCATCTACAAGGTAGATTGGAATAGGTTGATCAGAGAAACTCACTTCAGGACTTCCATAGCCACTTCTCTCGTAACGCGCTGACCCTATCATGCGGCGCTTTCAGCCTGTACTCCTGAAAACCCTAGGATACTTGTGGTACCAAAAATCTGCACGTTGAATTCGAAATTTCAGGCTTGAAACTCGGTAAATTAAGGGGTTTCCTTCACTTGGCAACCTCGCTTTCTTCCTGATAATTGTAGTTGCTTCTCCTGAAAGTGATAGGACTACTTGTGGCACTGTATCGGCGGAGCTCCATGGCTGCGACAATTCGCAATTTAGTGTGACAATCACGTCGATACAAGAAAGACACCACAAAAAAAGGGAGACGTCGTCTCCCTTTTCGAACTATCAGTTCCAATAAATTTGGCGCTTTAGAAAATGGCTACCAGACATCCCTTGGAATCAGGAATATCGTCCATCTCCACAACACCGCCGGCGAGCACTGTATTCAGCGCATCTTTCAGATAGTGCTCACTCGCTTCGTTACGTTGGGTCTCATATCCTAACTGATCATTTATGGGACCGCGGAACAATACCTCCTGGGTGCGAGGGTTTACGATGAAGACCTCTGCTGTACGTTCTACACCCAGAGCCTTGGCCAATTTCTGCCCTTCATCTTTCATGATAGGGAAATCTATTCCAAACTCATCAGCTTCCTTCGCAATGCGGGGAAGATTGTCCTGGATATTGGCATTAAACATGGTGAAGCCAATATTCTTGTCGGCGTACTCATCACGAACTTCGCGATAATTCGGAAGAGCGATTCGAGCAATAGGACAACCCACACCCTGCACATAAAACACTGCGTACTCATACTCTTTATAGTCATCCAGAGTATGCACATTGCCGAGATGATCGGTCAGTTCAAATTCGGGGATAGAGCGCAACCAGTCATCGGCCAGCGCTGAAGCGGCTGTGAATAACACAGCTGTCGACATGAGTACTTTAGCTAGTAACTTCATCAATTGACTCCTTGCTCCATTGGTTCTTTCGTGAGCCTGTGGCTCCAAATCAAGTTGTGAGGAAAAATTTAGACCGCTTTACCCGGAGTTTTGTTACTCACTACACCAGATAATGGTAGCAATATTCGCTGATATGGCCCAACCGCGTTTTGATCGAAATCACAGAATGTTGCAGCTTATCTGGGGCTCGAATGACTGGATTTCAAGCAATTGTTGCTATTAAAAAGATTAGTATTAACAACAAGTTAGACATCCTGATCAGACTTATTAAAAGTTAGTAACTGATTAAATCGCTTGAGCCCGTTTAGACAGGCAAAGAACGTGCGCCAGATTGAGCCAATCCTGAGATCGGAGTAAGATTTTTGACTCTTGCTATCAGTTTTTCGCTACGCGGGACGGAGAACAGAAATGGCTTCAAACCACCAAAGACGATCATGGAAAACAGCGATTTGCCTGGTAATTCTGCTGGGATTATCCACCAATTCACTCTTGGCCCAGGACTGGGTCATGCCTCGAACGACTGACGGCAAGCCAGATCTCCAGGGAATCTGGACCAATGCCTCGCAGACGCCATTGCAGAGATCCAGGGACCTTGGAACGAAAGGCTATTTCACAGCCGATGAAGCAGCGGAACAGGAAGCTGACTGGCGAAACTATATTGCGCGCCGTTCAGCCGATTCTGATCCGGACCGAGCGCCGCCTACCGATGGCAATACGGATCTGGGCTATAACAATTTCTGGGTCGACAGAGGAACAAACGTTATCGAGCTGGGAGGGGAATACCGCACGTCTATTATTGTAGAGCCTGACGATGGTCGTATCCCTGCGGTAGAAGGGTTTCGCAGCAACTCACTAATTGCTGAATTCCGCAATCGGCCCGGGGTAGAAAACTACGACAGCTATGAGCTTCGTCCTCTGGGTGAGCGATGTTTGCTCTCATTCGGGTCCAGCTCCGGGCCCCCTATGTTGCCTGTTATGTACAACAACAACTACCAGATTGTTCAGACACCGGATCACGTTATGATACTGGTGGAGATGGTGCACGATGCACGAATCATTCCTCTGGATCAGGATCATCACAGCACCGACTTTAATAAGTGGATGGGTGATTCAGTTGGCTACTGGGAAGGGGATACCCTGGTTGTGAAAACACGGAATTTTCATCAGCTGCAAAGTTTCAGGGGAAGTTCTGATCAGACTATTGTGACGGAGTACTTTGAACTAATTACAGCCGACAAGATCAAGTACCGTTTCACCATAGAAGACCCTGCTTCCTATACCCGGCCCTGGAGTGGGGAAGTCGCCATGAATCGTCGACCAGTCTCGGAGCCAATTTACGAGTATGCCTGCCACGAGGGGAATTACGCTTTCAATGGAATCCTGGCCGGGGCGCGTCGTCTTGAGGTGGAGCCTTCAGTTAACCCCTGATGAGGGCTCTATTTGAGCGGGGATTCGCCAAAGGCAGTAACCGTGGCGAGCCTCGAACTTTAATCGGACTCCGCCGTCTAAACGTAAACTAGGAGATTCCCCAGTTGAAAACGCGTATAGTGAGCGCCTCAGTATTTATCCTGCTTTAGTATTCGATGTCTTCTTCCTCTTCCCGACTTTACAGCCAATTGGTATTTGGTAAACCTGGACTGGTTATAGCCAGTTTGTTGCTGGTCGTGGCTTTCTTCGCCTGGCACGCGCAGAATTTTCGCCTTGATGCGTCGGCGGATTCCCTGCTACTCGAGAATGACCCCGATCTGGAATTTTCCCGCGAGATTAATGTGCGCTATGGCGTCAGGGATTCTGTAATTGTTGCCTATACCCCCGAGGGTGACTTATTCGACCCCGACGAGCTCGCCAAGCTCGGTGCTTTAAGAGAAGAATTGCTCACTGTCGATCGGGTGCAGTCAGTTGATAGCATCCTCAATGTCCCGATTTTTGGCGATACGCCACTGACAGGTATTTCTGAAGACTACCTCACCTTACTGGATGAAGACGTCGATCTTCAGGCAGCTCAGGAAGAGATCATGAGCAGCCCGGTATTTCAAAACGCGCTGTTGAGTCCTGATGGCGAAACCGCGGGCATGCAGGTCAGCTTTGCCATTGATGAAACTTCGCGGGGACTAATCACTCGACGCACAGAATTGAGAAATCTTGAGCTGAGCGGAGAAATAACTGCTGAGCAGCAGGCTGAATTACTCGCTATTGAAGAAGAGTACTCGGAATACAGTGTGCTGGCAGGAGACCGCCAACATCAGATCATTGCGGAGATAAGAGACATCCTGGACCGGTATCGGGATGGGGCGCAGATCTACCTCGGCGGTGCACCTATGATTGCCGACGATTTGGTTACCTTCGTAGAAGGAGATCTGAATAATTTTAGTATCGCTGTGGTGTTGTTGATTATTGTCGCATTGGGGCTGATTTTTCGTCGCGTACGTTGGGTGGCGATGCCGCTAATCTGCTGCGCAGTGGCCGGGACAATCATGGTGGGACTGCTGGGGCTCATGGACTGGCGGGTCACGGTGGTGTCGTCGAACTTTATTTCCTTGTTGCTGATCATCACTATCTCCCTCACTGTGCACTTAACAGTCCGTTACCGGGAATTGCGCGCTAAACGTCACTTCAGCGATCACGACAAACTCCTGCAGCACTCTGTGTTAAGCATGTTCCGCCCCTGCCTTTACACAGCACTGACGACTGCGGTTGCGTTTGGATCTCTTTTGGTAAGCGGCATTTTGCCGATCATTACTTTCGGGTGGATGATGATGATGGGTGTTGTCACGGCCATGGTCGTAGCTTTCACGTTGTTCCCGTCCATTATGAGTCTGCTTAAGAAAGATGAGTCGGAATACTCCACTAACCTGAGGCTTAATCTTACCGGTGCTCTTGCCAGTATTACTGACAAGCTGAAGTTCAATGTTCTGATTATCTATGCACTGGTATTGGTATTCAGCGTGATTGGACTCGGCAAGTTGCGCGTGGAGAACAGCTTCATCGACTATTTTCGGGAGAGCACTGAAATATATCAGGGCATGCAGCTGTTTGACGACAAACTCGGCGGCACACTCTCTTTCGACATCGTCGTAGATTTACCTGACACCGACGTTGGTTTCGACGATGGCTTTGATGACGGATTCGATGATGGTTTTGACGACGGGTTCGGTGATGCTGGCGATAACGACGCTTACTGGTTTACTGCACCTAAGATGGATCAGATTAAGGCCATACACGAGTATCTGGATAACGACAGTCAAACCGGCAAGGTGCTTTCCTTCGGGGCTATAGTTCAACTGGCAGAAAAACTGAACGGTAATGAACCCATTGATGGTTTTCTCTGGGCGATTCTCTACAACCGAATTCCGGAAGCGCTCAAGGACACAGTTCTTACGCCATTTATCGCAATCGATGATAACCAGGCGCGTTTCAATGTGCGGGTAATTGAATCGGCACCTGATCTGAATCGCAATGAATTGTTGCAACGAATTGAAGCGGGAGTCGAACAGGAGTTTGGTTTCAGTGACGAGCAGGTGAGACTCACTGGTATTCTGGTAATGTACAACAATGTGCTGCAAAGTTTGTTTCAGTCTCAGATCATGACTCTGGGAGTAGTGATGTTAGCAATCATGTTGATGTTCCTGACGTTATTCCGCTCACTTTCTATCGCCATTCTTTGCATCATTCCTAATGCTATTGCCGCAGCTTTTGTTCTCGGCATCATGGGCTGGCTGAATATACCGCTGGATATCATGACAATTACTATTGCAGCGATTTCCGTTGGAATCGGAGTGGATAATACGATTCACTACATGCACCGATTCAAGCGCGAATTTCCCCGACTGGGTAATTACCGCCAGACCATGTATTTCTGTCATAACAGTATCGGTCGTGCCATGTATTTCACATCCATGACAATTGTTGCAGGATTCTCTATTCTGGCGTTATCGAATTTTATTCCAACCATCGTGTTTGGTTTGCTAACTTCCCTTGCAATGCTAGTGGCTCTCACAGGTTCGCTCACACTGTTACCGCAACTGTTAATCACATTTAAGCCGCTGGGCAGGGAACACACCAGTGACGAAGAGTTTGTGTCGGAAGCGGTCTGACCCAGCGCGCGAGTCAGGTTGATTCCCAAATAGATAGTGATTAATCTGCCTGCCAGCGATCCTGGTCAGGAACTTTCCAAGCTTGAAAGCCAGAGGCTGTTTTAGTGCGTCGTCTTCAAGGTTTTTCTCATATCGGTCAGCAAGTCAGGCCAATGCTGATGCTTTGTGCTTTACTAAGTCTGTTGGGCGCATGTATGGATGAGGAATCAGTTCCGGTGCAGAGCGTACTGGACACCTATCTGCAGGATGCAGAGGCGATTGCGAGAGGACAATCTATATTTGAAGGTAGCTGCGCTTCCTATTGCCACGGTGCTGAACCGAAGCCTGGTGAAGATGTGGACCTGTTCGATTGTCAGTGGAAGTACGGCGGTAGTAACGAAGATATATTTACTATCGTTACCAGTGGAATTCCGGAAACGCGCATGGTGGGGTTTGGCAATAATTTCCCAGGTGGTCAGGACGACTTGTGGAAACTAATCGCCTACTTGCGTACCGAACAACAGAGCTGCGACTGAATTAAACCAGTGTAGCTGACAGCTATAATTGAAATGAGGAAATGGTAGTGAGAATTTTTCAGGACGACGAGAAGAAAGAACCCAAAGGTGCAGGGAAATCAGGATTCATTGACGAAAAACTATTTCGATCAAGAGCAATAACAATTTTTGGCAGCATCGATGACAAACTAGCGCGTTCGGTAACTGAGAAATTATTAGCTCTCGCTGCTGAAAGCGAAGATCCTATTACAGTTTATATCAGCTCGCCCGGCGGGCATGTGGAATCCGGTGACGTGATCTATGACATGATCAAATTCATTAAGCCACGGGTAAAAGTAGTAGGTACCGGTTGGGTAGCCAGCGCAGCAACAACAATATTTCTTGCAGCAGACAAGGATCAGCGATTCTGTTTACCTAACACACGTTTCCTGGTTCACCAGCCTCTGGGCGGTGCTCGTGGGGACGCCACAGATATCGCAATTCAGGCTGAACAGATAGTCAAGATGCGCGCTCGTATTAATCAACTTATTGCTGATGAAACCGGGCAGGACCTGGAAAGAGTCGCGCAGGACACTGACAGGGACTACTGGATGACCACAGAGGAAGCAATCGACTACGGTATAGTCGGCAAGGTCGTTAAGTCCGCAGCAGAAATAGAGTGATTATTCAGAAACTCGTTTGAAGATCGCCTGGCGACCTTTGGATAGCGCACAGACAACCATGAATTCAGGCGCGCAGCTGGCAGCAAATGCAACCGCAGTGTTGGCATCCAGAAGCTCCGCCTGAATTATTCCTGTTGCCCCCATGTAATCAACTTTTACCCGCACGACATTCCCTTCCACTTCACCGTCTTCATTGGTCCACACCTGGCCCATGGACTCGATCTGGGTCACTTGCATCATGTTGTTCTCAACAAGTACGCCGATCCGAAAGAGAGTACCTTCAGCTATCCACTCACCATTCCATTGAGCTTCTGATTGGTTCTGGGCAGCTGCGGTCAAAGGATTGCCTAACGACAACAGCAGAGTCAGCAGAAAACAATAACGACTCTTCACTTCTTTGATTTTCATATCAGGAAAAACTCAAACCTACACCAAAAAGCTGTCCATGGAAGACAGCGATTACACCATACAGAACCAGACCGACCACAAAGGCGATTCCGTCCCAGAGAAATGATGGCGTGTTGGTATTCGGCCCCTGACGAATGCCAAGGGAAACAAATTTAAACCCACTCCATAGGGTAAAACCTCCGAACAACAGGACTGATGCTAAATCACCGTTGGACCATAGATGTGCCAGCCCCCACAAACAGGTGCCCAGCATCATTGGATTTCGCAAAACTTTGCGCAGATGAGAAAGAGGGGTATTACCGGCAACCACGAGGATGAACACCGGAATCATCAGCACGTGACTCACAGAACGCAGTTCGAAAGGCGGCTCCCAAATCATAATAAACTCGGATTGAGATTTGCCATAGATGATCAGTGCCAGACCAGCCAGTGTCAGGGCGGTATAGATCCCCATATAAGCTGAAACGGAAGACAGAGTTCCGATCAGACGGTCGCGCAGACCCAATTCCCTGAACAGGTGAGGAACGAAAAACAGGATTAATCCGAATACCAGAAAAGCCACTAAATCTGCCTTAGTACTGCTGAAGCGCCAGTGTAGCATGAGCCTGGAGCGGGAGGCCTAAATCCCCGGAAACCGGTAATTCTGGCCCTTCTTAAAGGACACCCATTTATCTGATCTGATTTCCTTCTGATGGCTACCCCAGCCAGGCATGAAAAAATCACTTGATTATTAATTTAATTAAATGTTTAATTAATTAAATTTGAATCTGGACTGGAATTTGTTTGTGGAAGCGCAGCGCAGGAAAAATGTGGGCCGCCCGGCGGCGAAAGACGGAGAGAGAGTTAAAGCGGACCTGATGGAAGCAGCCCGCCAGCATTTTCTGCAACGGGAATTTAAGGCTGTATCTGTTCGCGAGATAGCTCAGTCGGCAGGGGTAAATGGTGCCATGGTGAATTACTACTTCGGTAGTAAACAGGGGCTCTATATTGCGATGGTGCAGGAACTAATGAGTTCCCTTGAAGAAAGTCTGGCAGAGCTGGGTGATGAGAAAGATCTCTCGGTCACCGACTTTTCTCGTATCTATACCGGTGTACTGATTGCCAATCCCTGGTGGCCAAACTTTTTGGCAAGAGAAGTGTTGTTCCAGGATGGCGAAACCAGAGATGCCATCGTTGGACAATTCGCGTCAGCCTTCGCGCCCCGACTACTGAAATCTATTGGCTCAAATATTCAGGATGGACGATACCGAAAGGACCTTGATCCCCAGCTGGCAATGATTTCCATGATCGGTCTCACCGTTTTTCCATTCCTCGCGAAACCAATTTTCGAAACAGTGCTAAAGCGCAACCTGGACGAGAACACCGTGGAGCAACTGATAGAGCACAACATAAACCTGTTTCATCACGGTGTGTTGGAACAGAAGACTGACTGAGGAGCAGTGGAAATGAAAATGAAACTTTTCGGTTTGCTGGTCACTGCGTTAACGCTACAAGCTTGTGAAGAGCGAGCTCTCATGGCGGTTGGTCAATTGGAATCCGACCGCGTGGAAATAATCACGGAGAGTAATGAGCCGATTACCCTGATCACCGTGGCTGAAGGAGACGTCCTGGAAATTGGAGACTCTCTGCTGCAACAGGACACCAGCCGCTTCCTGATTCGCATTGAAGAGGCTGAAGCCAATATTCAGCGCATTGAGGCGCAGTTGCAGGAACTGCAGAACGGGCCCCGACAAGAAACAATAGATGCCACACGAGCCAGCCTGAAGGAAGCAGAGATCGATAAAGAATTTCGAATTCGTGATTTTGATCGACTGACGGGTTTGCGTGCAAGGGATCTTACCTCTGTCGAAAGTGTAGACAACGCTGAGCGCTTGCTGGAATCAGCTGGCGCCAGAATCGAGAGGATCACAGCACAGCTGGCCGAACTGGAAGCGGGTACTCGACCGGAACAGATTGCACAATTCAGCAGTGCGTTGCTTCAGGCCCGGACTCAGTTAAAGAGTCTCGAATTCGACAGAGATAGACTCATGACGACAGCACCGGTATCCGGCCTGGTTGATTCTCTGCCATTCGAAGTCGGGGAAAGGCCGAGACAGGGCGACATAGTTGCGGTGCTGTTAACAGGTGAACAACCCTTCGCCAGGATCTACGTACCGGAACCTCTCAGAGCCAGTATTAATGTTGGTGATGAGCTATCCGTTCAGGTAGACGGAGTAGCAAACCCGGTGGCGGGAACAGTACGCCGAATTGCTGCTGAGCCTATATTCACGCCGTACTTCGCACTGACCGAAAGAGATCGTTCTCGCCTTGCTTACGTGGCTGAAGTAAGTCTCTCCACTAATAGTTCGCGCCTGCCCGAAGGACTTCCGGTTCAGGTGCTATTCGAGTAAACCATGGCTGATCATGACTTTGCTATTCAAGCCAATGGACTGACCAAACAGTTCGGTTCACTCGTGGCTGTGAACAATGTGGATCTGGATGTTCCAGCTGGGCAGATTTATGGTTTCCTGGGGCCCAATGGTTGCGGAAAGTCTACGACGATTCGCATGTTATGTGGATTGTTAACCCCAACCTCAGGTTCCGCCACAGTGTTGGGTATGGACACGCGTAAAGATGCCGAGGAACTCAAGCAAAAGATCGGGTATATGACCCAGAAATTTTCTCTCTTTGAAGATCTCTCTGTCAGAGAAAACCTGGAGTTCGTCAGCACCATTTACACATTGAGCAACAACGAGAGACGTGCTCGTGTCGATGAATTACTCGACGAGTTCAATCTCAAAGAGCGCAGCCGTCAGTATGCAGGCACTCTGAGTGGCGGCCAGAAGCAACGATTGGCACTTGCGGCAGCCACGTTGCACCGTCCCAGCATCCTTTTCCTTGATGAACCAACCAGTGCAGTCGATCCTCAAAACCGTCGCGACTTCTGGGAAACATTATTCGAGTTGGCAGATCAGGGAACCAGCATTCTGGTATCTACCCACTATATGGATGAAGCTGCCAGATGTCACAACCTGGCTATCCTTGATCAGGGTGTAAAGGTTGCTGACGGTTCGCCTAAAAGTCTGGGTGAGGGAATCTCCTCGCAGGTGATAGAAGTAGTAGCCAGTGATCCGAATCTGGCAAGACTCAGCCTGAGTAAAGAACCCGCCATTACCAGCGTTACTCAACTCGGTGTGCGGCTTCGAATACTGATGCCGAAGAAACAAAGTGATGGAGAGCAACTGGTAGTTAACAACTTGCGTAATGCCGGAATACAGGCGGATGTAGAAGCAGTATTCCCTGACCTGGAAGATGTCTTCGTTGCAGTTACAGAACTACGCAAACTGGAAGAAGCCAGTTTGCAGGGAACAGCTGCATGAAAAGTCTGCTGCGAATCTTTGCGGTGATGCGAAAAGAGTTTCTGCAATTAAGCAGAGATCGCCTTACCTTTGGCATGATCGTAGGTATTCCTTTGATCCAGCTATTAATGTTTGGTTATGCCATTAATACCGATGTGCGCAATCTTTCCGCTGCCTATGTTGATGAAGCAGATACACATCTTTCCAGGCGCTTTGTTGCAGATCTAACCGCTACTCAGGTGATTGACCTTAAACAAAGAGCGACTAGTCTGGCAGAACTGGAAGCCTTATTGGACGCCGGGCAAATATCGATTGGTATTTTTATTCCGGATGACTTCGACCGGCGGGTGATTAGTGGTGTCAGGGAAACGGCACAGTTGATGGTGGACGGAACGGATCCAATCATTCTCGGTGTGGCGCAGCAGCTTACGGCAGCTCCAGTAGCATTCGATACTCAATCTCTCATCCAGCAGCAACCACGGATTGTAGTGCGCAACTATTACAACCCCGAACGCCGCTCTGCTGTGAATATCGTGCCGGGTCTGGTAGGTGTAATACTCACCATGACGATGGTTCTGTTCACTGCAGTTGCTATTGTACGTGAGAGAGAACGAGGAAATCTGGAGTTCCTGATTAATACTCCGGTCAGGACCCCAGAATTAATGTTAGGTAAAATATTCCCCTATATTGTGATAGGCCTACTGCAGTTAGTAATCATTCTATCCATGGGCAGATATTTTTTCGAAGTACCGATTCGCGGTGAGTATTTACAAATACTGTGGGCTTCTCTTTTGTTCATCGCCACCAATCTCTCACTGGGTCTGTTAATTTCTACACTTGCTACGACCCAGTTTCAGGCTATGCAAATGACTTTTTTCATTCTGCTGCCATCCATCTTGTTAAGTGGATTCATGTTTCCATTTGACGGCATGCCACCTTTGGCCCAGTCAATTGCCGAGGTGCTCCCGCTAACTCATTTCAATCGACTGATACGTGGCATTATCCTGCGGGGAGCAGACATCATGGCGATGTGGGATGAAGTTGTGGCGCTGGCAGTGTTTATGCTGGCCGCTTTGACTCTTGCGATCGCCAGGTTCAGTAAACGACTGGACTAGACTGATCGGGACGCTAGTTCCTTCACTCGATCAGCCAATTCCTGCCATTGCTCCTGGTGCATGATGTGTCCCATGGAAGGGTCGGCCCAAAGTGTTGCGTCCGGGATACGATCAGCGATTACTTCTCCGTGGGCCGCAGAAAAATAGGGATCTTCGCCGCCATGCACAATCAGAGTAGGTGCGCTGATTCGAGATTGTGCCTGGTAGAGCCCACCGGTAGAGATGGCTGCTTGTAATTGCCGACCAATGCCAGCCGGGCGATAGGCTCGATCAAAACAATAGGAGATTCTCTGCCTTACGAATTCCTCTGGAAAAGGGTATTTGTTGCCCCATAGCCAACGCCAGTATTCAACACCGGCATTGATCGCTTCATCTCTAGGCAGTGCCTGAAGCACAGCCGTGTTCTTCTCCCGCACGGCGGGTTCAATCTGCGGGCCATCCTCATCTGGAGCAGCACCACAGCCACTCATCACTACCGTTAGTGAAGACACCAGTTCGGGATGTTCAATCGCCAGCCATCGCGCAATGAATCCTCCCAGGGAAGCTCCGAGCACATGAACAGGACCTTCGGCGCAATCTCTTATGACGGCGGCTACATCTTCAGCCATATCCAGCAAACTGAAAGGCTTCTCGGGATCACTTGTTTCAGACAGTCCGGTTTCCCGATTATCCAGTCTGATTACCCTGAATCCGGCGTTGCCAAACAATTCACATTGCTCTTTCGGATATTCCACCGCGCCGATTTGTTCGCCGAGCCCGGCGATTAGCACCAACGTTGGCCCTTCGTTATCGATGGTAACTTCGTAGTGAATCTTCCAATCACCATTGCGAACATCAGGCATAGCGGCTTTCCTTCCTGTTTCTAACTAGCGCAAAAAAAGGAGGCAGATGTATCTGCCTCCTTTGAGGTTTTGCTAATTGGAATCAAATAGCTGCCAGAGACGGCGTTTGATTCAGATTGTGTTTGCGAATTGGTAATTCCCGCACACGCTGGCCGGTGAGAATATAGATTGCATTGGTAACCGCCGCAGCGATAGGCGGTGTCGCAGGTTCGCCCAGTCCACCTAATTCCTCTCCAGACTCAATGATATGCACATCGATGTCGGGTGAAGTGGCCATGCGCACCATTTCGTAATCCGGGAAGTTGTTCTGGGCAACCCGACCATTCTCAATCGAGATCTCGCCATAGAGCGCGGCTGACAATCCGAAGATGATTCCGCTTTCAACTTGCGATTCCACGCCATCAGGATTAACCGCCCAACCACAATCGATAGCAGCGGTTACTTTATGCACCTTTGGCTGACCATCATCACCGATAGAAACTTCGGCGACCTGGGCACAAATACTGCCAAAGCTTTCCTGAATTGATAGCCCCAGAGCGTGTCCCTCCGGCAAATTCTGACCATAT
Source organism: uncultured Pseudohongiella sp. (assembly GCA_965227685.1). Classification (GTDB taxonomy): domain Bacteria; phylum Pseudomonadota; class Gammaproteobacteria; order Pseudomonadales; family Pseudohongiellaceae; genus UBA9145. Next base: position 3,681,467 of record CBDDGA010000002.1, read on the forward strand.
CCGGCAGCTTCAGCCGCAGTTTGCAACACTTTCTGATGGCGAGGGTGCTCATGCAGTAGGTCCATACGGAATTGATAGGGGTTTCTACCCGCACGATGGGCCAGTTCATCCACGAAGGATTCAATGAAGAAAGTTTGCTGGGAGTGATCCACGCTTCTCCATGCTGCAATAGGCACGTGGGTATCACCATCCACAACACGGATCGACTGGTGTTCAATCGCATAGGGAATATGTGATGCACCTGGCACCTGAATCGGTCCGGTGAAGCGGTTGTGCCAGGTTGTAACCTGGCCGTTGTTGTCCAGAGCACCTTTGAAGTTAGAGAAAACAGCAGGGCGATAGTAATCCTGTTGCATGTCATCTTCACGACTAAAGACTGTCTTGACCGGTACGTCAAATTCCATGGCAATCAAGGTAGCGTGGTCGATCACGTTCCAGTTGAAAGGCAGGCGGCGACCGAATCCACCGCCGCAGTAGCTTGGGTGATGGGTAACGTCGTTTTCATTCAGCCCGGCGATTGAAGCAACCCGGCCGCGCATGGAAAGTGGATCCTGGGTTGAAGTCCAGAGGTCTGCCTTGCCTTCCTGAATATGCACGGTGCAGTTCATGGGCTCCATTGGAGCGTGGGCCAGATAAGGTACGCGATAACTGGCTTCAATCACATCATCAGCCTGCTCCAGACCTGCTTCCGCATCACCCTGTTCGAAGTCTTCGCTGCCTTCGCTGTTTGCAAGTTCTGCATCAAATCGGGCTGCAATGTCGGCGCTGGAAATATTATCGTTATCTGAAGTTTCGAATTCAGACTTCACTAGCTTAAGTGCTTCTTTTGCGCGCCAGTAGTTGTCGGCTACCACTGCAACCGAATCTTCCAATTCGATTACACGCTTTACTCCACGACGTTGCAGAGCGTCGGTCGCGTCAACGGAAACCAACTTGGTGCCGAAAACCGGTGCCAGTCTGATAGCGGCATACAACATGTCATCAGTGTGGTAGTCCAAACCGAATTGTGCGCTACCATCCACTTTGGCAGGAATATCCACGCGGGAAATGGCCTTTCCCATAATGTTGAACTGCGAATGTTCTTTCAGTAGCGGTTCGCCAGGTGGTTCCAATTCGGCAGCCGCAGCAGCCAATTCGCCATAGCTGGCAGAGCGACCGCTGGCATTGTGGTGCACATGACTCAGCTGTGTTGTGCATTCATCGGCGGATACACCCCACTGATCAGCGGCACATTGAATCAGCATCTCTCTTGCCGCTGCGCCAGCAACACGCATACCGTTCTGACCATTGTATCGAACGGATGCACTGCCACCGGTGGTTTGAAGATTGGCAATGCCAGCAACAGAAGGTGCTACAGCCGCTACCAATCCCTTCAGGAAATCAGGTACGCCGTATTCCGCCGCAAAGCCATTGATCATATCGCTGGCAGAATAGAGATCCATAGCTGGAGCCTGCTCTACTTTTACATCTTCCCAGTTGGCGTCCAATTCATCGGCTGCCATCTGGGCCAGGGAAGTGTGAACACCCTGTCCCATTTCCGAATGCAATACGTAAATCGTAATGTCGTTGTCCGGGTCAATTTTGATAAAACTGGTAACGAATTTTTCATCGCCGCTAGCCAGCGAGTTGTTAGCCACTCGATGTTTGCTGGGGCGAGTCGCTGCATAGCCAACCAGCAAACCTCCTCCAGCCACCGCAGAGGAAAGTATGAATCGACGTCGAGAAATCTTCATGGTCTGACCTCCTTAAGCGGTGATTGAGCGAATTGCACGACGAATGCGGGGATAAGATCCACAGCGGCATACATTATTAATGCTGGCATCGATTTCAGCATCCGTCGGATTTGGGTTGCTGGCCAGAAGGGCAGAGACCGCCATGATTTGACCTGACTGGCAATAACCGCACTGGGGCACCTGGTGATCTATCCAGGCTTGTTGTACGGCTGATAACTGCGATGCAGGTTCGAAAGTCCCTACGCCGGAAGAAGCTGAGTTGGATTGATCAGCCAGGCCCTCGATTGTGGTGATTTCCTGACCTTCGACGGCTGAAACCGGCAGGACGCAAGTACGCACTGCACTGCCGTTTACATGAACAGTACAGGCTCCGCAGGAGGCAATCCCGCAGCCAAATTTGGTGCCGGTCATACCCAGCTCGTCTCTGAGCACCCAGAGCAGAGGCATATCAGGCTCCACATCTACCGTATGCTCTACGCCATTAACTTTAAAAGTAGCCATATTGTGTGCCCTCCACAGGCGTCGGGATTGCTGCTATATACCAAGGAACGGACCATTCTAACCATCATCCACAGAATTGGCGATGGTCGTCGCCACAGGCTCTGGTCGATTACATTCGTTCCAGCGTAAACTGCGGCCTGCATCTGGATGTCGATTCACTCTCAACATTCTCAGGACACCCACTAATTTTCCAGCAAGGAACAGTATGGAATTTCGTTACACCCATCTTGAGCGAGTTATCTCCGAGGCGGTACTGGCTGAAACCCTTCCCGGATTGGTGGCAGAGTTGGGAGCTAATAAAGTCCTGCTTGTTGCTTCGCGTAGCCTGGCGAAAGCAAATGATGATCTCCATCATGTGCAAAACAAATTGGGGGCAAGCTGCGCTGGTCTGTGCACTGACATTCGCTCCCATACTCCCAGAGAAGATGTAATAGCGGCAGCAGAACTAGCCCGCGAGAAAAGTGCTGACCTGCTCATAGCCATCGGTGGAGGCTCAGTAATCGATGCCTGCAAGGCGATTCAACTGATTCTGGACCAGAACCTTCATAGTAAGGAAGAATTATTGCTGTATGCACAAAGAGCGGATGGCAGCCGTGGAGAACGCGCTGGAAATGACAGTTTGTTTTCCGGTCAGTCAAAAATTCGTCAGGTGGCGGTTCCAACCACTTTGTCCGGGGCTGAGTACAGTAACAATGCTGGTGTGCTCGACACGGAGAAGTCAGCGAAAGAGGGTTATCGGGCGCCAGGGCTTTGCCCGCAGGTTATCGTCTATGACCCGGCATTGGTTCAATACACTCCACAGTGGCTTTGGCTGTCAACGGCAATTCGGTCACTGGACCATGCGATAGAAGGTTATTGCTCGAATGACACAACGCCTTACTACGACGGACACTTCTTACATGCCATGCGATTATTTAGAGAATCTCTTCCTCGCTGCCTGCAGGATGAAACTGACAAGGAAGCGCGAAGTCTGAATCAGCATGCGGTGTGGTTAGCCTGTTGCGGACTGGGGTCGGTTTCCCACGGTGCTAGTCATGGAATAGGTTATATACTCGGAAGTTACTGTTCTGTCCCACACGGCTATACCTCCTGTGTTATGCTCCCCGCCGTTCTCGCCTGGAACGAATCTATACTCGGGGCGCGGCAAAAAGATATCTCTTCGGCACTAGGGTTGCCAAAGGCTACTGCAGCGGAAGCAGTAGCGAAGCTGATTGCTGATCTGGGACTACCCACCACATTGTCTGAAGTTGGCGTCAGGAAAGATCAGCTCGAAGAAATTGCCAGGCGCGCTATTCGCCATCCTGTCGTAAGGAGAAATCCACGGCCTCTGGAAAGTACGCAACAGGTCATGGAAATTCTCGAGTTAGCCTGGTGAGTTTGTGAATAAGTCTTGGCGCGAGAGTAAAGGAGACTGTAGTGAAAACTGATGTTATGACTTCGGAATTTCTCGGCACTTTTCTGTTGGTGTTCGTAGGCTGCGGTGCAATCGTAGTGAACGATCTCTACGGCGGCGTGCTCGGTCACGTTGGTGTTAACGCTGTATTCGGCCTCGTTGTAATGGCTGTGATTTACGCTGTCGGCAATGTGTCCGGGGCACACATCAATCCGGCGGTTACCATTGGTTTCTATTTTTCAGGTCGAATAGGTGCAAGTGAAATTCCAGCTTATCTATTTGCACAAATCGCAGGTGCGATTACCGCAGGGTTCATCCTGCTAATCCTGTTTCCCGATCACACTACCTATGGTGCAACCGCTCCTGCTACTGACTTGCCAAGAGCTTTTCTCATGGAAGTGTTAATCTCGTTCAGCCTGATGTTTGTCATTCTGAATGTTTCTACTGGTCACCACGAAAAGGGGATAATGGCCGGAGCAGTTATAGGTGGTACAGTAACATTGTTGGCTTTATTTGCGGGACCAGTCACCGGTGCTTCCATGAATCCAGCTCGTTCTATAGGTCCAGCAGTGGCTGCGATGGATTTTCAAAGCCTCTGGGTTTATGTGGCCGCACCTATTCTGGGCATGTGTCTGGTGAGTCCTTTTTGCAGACTGATTCAGGGGCCAGACTGTTGCCCCCGAGAGCGATTTGAAAGTGCAGCGTCTGCCTGATTCCATGGTAAAGACTAGTGGTCGCCATTTAGTGCCATATCTCACATATATATTTATCATTCTCATTTTACTTGGAGCTTCCTTTAGCTCAGCCCAGGAAAGTGAATTTGTTCGTTTCAATGAAGGACAGAATGAATGGCAAGGCGCATTACAGACAGCAATCAATAGCTACCAGGACAAGGAGGGTAGACAAGTTAATCTTGTTGCCGCAATCCATATCGCTGATTCGGCGTATTACACTTCGCTAAATGAGTTTTTCAAAACTCAGGATGTCGTGCTATATGAACTGGTCGCAGAGCCAGGGCAGAGACCTTCGGCATCAGCCTCCGGTGGATCGCCGTTAAGTATGATGCAAAATCTGATTGCCAGAATTCTCCAGGTGCAGTTTCAACTTCGGCAGATAGATTATTCAGCACCAAATTTCAGACATGCTGACCTGAGTCCAACGCAGCTCCAGCAACTAATGGCCGAGAAGAACGAAAGCTTCTTCACCATGGTGTTGGATGTCGCGCTTGCTCAGCAAGCATCCGCTCAATCGGCCGGGAAACCAGCCTCCGGGAGCGAGCTCACCATGGCTAGTCTGCTGTCTGCGCTTTCCATGGACAATCAGTCTTCTGCCCTCAAGTATCTGCTGGGCAAGGAGTTGGGGCGGGCGGAAACTCTGGCGCTGGACCCGGAATTGGAGGCAAATCTGACTCTGTTGGGGGATCGGAACCGGGCAGCGTTAACGGTGCTGGACGAGGTTTTACGTCAATCCGGCCACCGCACGATCAGCCTTTTCTACGGTGCCGCTCACATGCCAGGCCTGGAGCGTGCCGTACTGGAAAGGGGTTTTTCGTTTTCCTCTCAATCCTGGCTCACGGCTTGGGCAATTCAGTAACTCAAAATTCAATACTGAGACAATGGACGATAATTGACTCATTTTTCCGATAGTTAGCAGTGATTGCATGGTCTTCGAGGTTGACTGGAGGTCAATTAGCAGGACAATAGGCGAACCGTTTAACATTTGAGGCAACTCCACGTAGAAGGGGGTGGGGGTTGAGATAGCCAACGGCTGCTCCAGACGGTAACTCCGGGCTTCTTTTTTCTAAGTGTTCTTATATAAGTAGACTCTTCTGTAAGTCGTTTTAGTTTAGGAAGTTGAGCAAATTCAATTCGAATAAAAGAAAGGTGTATCTTTTTATGAAAAAATTAATGAGCGGATGGTTGGTTCTTAGCCTGGCTGTTCTGGTTGGATGCGCTGCATCTACCCCTGCTGGTGTTGGTGTTTGGGACGTGGAAATGAACACTCCTCTTGGTGCACTACCTGCACGTTTGACACTTAATGCCGATGGCACTGGTGTTATGGGTTCTGATCAACTGGGAGAAGCACCCATCGAAGGTATTACTTACGATGGAAACTCTATCGCTTTTGATGCTGAGGTGGATGCCCAGGGCCAAACTCTGGTTCTTGAGTTTTCAGGATCAGTTGAAGGCGACGAACTTAATGGTGAATTCGGAAGCGATTTCGGTGCTTTCGCTGTCACGGGGTCTCGTTCCCAGTAAGACTCGAACTCTTTAAGTTCAAAGAAAAAGGGTTGCCATGGCAACCCTTTTTTTTACAACAGTAGAAGCTAAATCAGATTCTTTTGCAGCTGCTCAGTTACGTAACGAAGATTTTCCTGGGCGTTCGGACTATTAGGATGCACTTCAATTAATTCTGCAAAAGCCTGGCGGGCTTTCTGCAACTCACCTTGCTGCAAATAAACCAGACCCAGACCTGAAAGCGCACCGAAATGACGGGGTTCCAACTTGAGTGTTGCTTCGATGTCTTCAATCGATGCTTCAAAATTGCCAACCATGTAATACAGAGTCGCGCGCTTGTTCCAGGCTTCGGCAAAGTCAGGCACGCTATTCACCAGTTCATTGAATATCAGGAGTGCTTCCGGAAATTGACGCGAGTTCATGCGTTGAGTGCCGATTACCAGAAGACGTTCTACATCGGGATTTGAGTGCTGTAACCAGATTTCCCAGATTCTGTTTTCAGTAGCACGAATACTGGCAGGATCTGAGCTAACACTAAGATTGTCGAACAAGTCATCCAGTCTCTCGTCCGTTTGGTCCGCGGCTGCTTGCAATGAATAAAGCAGCGGACAAATAAGAGCAGTCGATGCCAATGATCTGAGAATTTTATTATGCATGCTGGCAGTATAGCGCTGCTTTGCAGCAAGGCACCACTATGTAGTTGTTTAAAAGCTGCTGGCTGACGCTCGATCCCAATCATCACGGTAACTAACTGGCAGATCATTGGAAAGTAGTTGCCCTGGAGCCAATGGTTCGTAAATCTGCGTAAATGATTTGGTGCCATCATCGGAACGGCGCAGTAGATCGTCAGGTCGGAGCTTATCCGGATCTTTCAGCCCCATAGCGCCACAGAGTTCCAGGAACGAATGGACTGTCGCTTCATGGTAGCGACTAACGCGAACAGACTTGTCTTCGATGTCTACCGCCCGGGAACGAAAAGGGTCCTGAGTCGCGATGCCCGTCGGACAATGATTAGTATTACAGCTTCGGGCCTGTATACATCCCAATGCCAGCATCATTGATCTCGCTGCATTTACAGAATTAGCACCAACCGCGATTTTTTCTAACATGTCAAAACCGGTGGCCGTCATACCGGATGCGATGATGCGCATCGAGTCTCTGAGTCCGGCGCCAATCAGCACTTCATTCACATAGTAAGTAGCCTCCAGACAGGGGACACCCAAACGATTAGAGAATTCCGCCGGGGCAGCACCGGTGCCACCTTCCGAACCATCAATCGTAATGAAGTCAGGCAGAATTCCGGTTTCCAGCATGGCTTTAACGATTGCCAGGAATTCGTCGCGGCGTCCTATACAAAGTTTGAAACCAACCGGCTTGCCGCCGCTGCCTTCCCGCAGACGTTGCACGAATTCCAGTAGCCCAACCGGCGTCGAAAATTCCGGATGTGTCGCCGGCGAATTTACTGTCTTACCCGGCTCAACCAGGCGTATGTTGGCGATTTCCTGTGTCACTTTCGCACCAGGCAATACACCCCCGTGAGAAGGCTTGGCGCCCTGGGAGATTTTAATCTCCAACATTTTGACCACATCTCTGGCAGCACGTTCAGCAAAAGCGCTGTCGTCAAATTTGCCGTCGGCTGTACGACATCCAAAATAGGCGGTGCCGATTTGCCAGATGAGATCGCCACCATGCTTTAAGTGGTATGGGCTCATACCACCCTCGCCCGTGTTGTGGGCAAATCCTCCGAGCGCAGCGCCTTTGTTCAGGGCTTCAATGGCGTTTGGACTGAGAGCACCAAAACTCATGGCTGAAATGTTCAGGCGAGAAGCGCTGTAGGGTTTGGAACATTGAGGACCACCGAAAGTAACTCGAGCTTCAGATTCATCAATTTCAACAGCATTAATGGAATGCAGGAGGCTGCGATAACCTTCGGCCATGACGTCCTGTTCCGTGCCAAAAGGAATCGTATCGTTCAAACCTTTCGCACGACGATAAATTAAATCTCTTCGTTCTCTGCTGAAGGGTTTCTCTTCGAGGTTGTCAGAAATGAAATATTGTTGAATTTCCGGCCGGAAGAATTCCAACAGATAGCGGATGTTTGCCAATACCGGGTAGTTGCGGCGTAGATTACTAACGCAAAACAACAGTTCATAGCCACCTACCAATGTCCAGGCCAGAAAAATACACGTTGTTATAGTAGGAGCAAGATTGTCTCCCAGAGAACTCAGTGTGTAGGTAGCGTCAATTGAATTATGCAACCACAGCGTACTAAGTGGCAGCATGACTAAGGCAACTATCCAGTAAAATCGGACAACAGGTGTCATAGTGAACCCTCGGCATATTGTTCAGACCCGAGGTTCACTATGATGGACGAGTTATTGCTTGATGACGCTTCTCTGACAGCTAGAAATTCATAACGAATGTTATGGCTGTTTCCGTATCAGTATTTTGTCGTCCCTGAGGAACTTCGGTCTGATGTTTGATGTTAAATGAAAATCGTAGAGATAGATTATCCAGAATTCTCGTTTCGATACTGGATTCAGACCGGAATACGCTGGTTTCATTACCAGATTCAGCACTTAGATGTTGCCCAAAGGTAGCAGAATCAGAAATAGACCATTCGTAATCGCCTGCCAGACGCAAAATACCTTCATCGAAATCTTCTTCTTCGCTGCTACTACGACGAAAACCAAGACCCACATTGAATGTCAGTTCCATGTTGGAGCGGCTGGTAAGTAGATTCCTACCATAGTTGACGTCGATGTTTGACTGGTAATCATATCCGCTGAAGCGGTCATCTTCATGGGCCACACGAGTCAGAATGAAGCTCTGCTCATCCAGATCGTAGTGAGCTGATGCCACGTAGTACATACGTTGAGCAGCCAGTTCATCCTCCTGGGACGAGCGAAATCCATCGATCAGAAAGCCATATTCCCAGTCGCCCCGGCGCCAATCAACTTCGCCACGAAAATTCACGTTTTCGTTTTCGGTATTACCAGTCGTTACTACCGCACCCAGCTCGACTTCAGTGCTGATTCCATCTTCTTCCTGTGCGAAGATCGACCCGCTGAAAAGGCTGGCTGCCAGGGCAGCAATAGTGATTCTCTTGTAGTACATCAAAAACTCCCGAATGGTATGACTGGCGGACAGGCCGTCCTTTTATCGGCTGCCTCTGGTGGAACTACACTGCGAATTAGTAATCGTTGATTAGAGTATCGTCGGCAACCCGACTTTTCTGGAGTTGGGAATCAGATTGCGGTATAAGGCAGCAAGAATGGTGAGCGGGGTAAACCACGGGTGTTTTGCCACCATTCTCCCCGGCAAGGAAATGAAAACTCTTTATCTGCTGCGACATGCAAAATCCAGTTGGGATGACCCTGACCTCAAGGACTTTGAGCGGCCACTTAGTGAGCGTGGTTTAGGTGACGTGCCGGTAATGGCAGCGAGATTCAAGGGACGTGGTGGGGCACCTGATTGCATAATCTCCAGCCCCGCAGTGCGTGCCAAGACCACGGCCAAACTCTTAGCAGAAGGAATAGGCTTTCCCTCCGACGAAATCGCCAGCAATCCGGAGCTGTATTTCGCAGGCACGGGAATGTTTCTGAAAGCGGCCAGTCTGGTGGACGATACTTGCAACTCAGCTATGCTGGTTGGCCACAATCCAGCGATTACTGAGTTTGCCAACGCGATGGCCGGTGCCGATATTGAGAATATTCCCACCTGTGGCCTGGTTGAGATTTCACTGGAAATCGATAATTGGGGCGATATCACGCTCGAGTCAGGGACTTTGGTGGAATTTGATTATCCCAAGAAGTAGGCTTCGACTATGAAGTCTGCACGCACATTATTTGTTATCTCTCTATTTTTCTTGCTTTCCAATTGTGGGGGCGACGCTAATGACGCTGTAGCTACCTCGCAAAACGAGAATGCAGAGCTGCGTTGGTATAAAGAAGAACAGGTATTGCAGGGTGCTGTAGTATTCAGTGAGAACTGCGCCATATGTCACGGTAGTGAAGCTCAGGGTTTGCATGAAGACTGGCGGCAACGCCTTGAAGACGGAAGTTTTCCGCCACCACCACTCAATGGTAGTGCCCACGCATGGCATCATCCAATGTCAGTGCTGTTACAGGTTATAAATGATGGAGGAGAGGCACTGGGTGGCAAAATGCCCGGGTTTTCTACACAACTAGGTGAAGATGATAAGTTGGCAGCTATTGCTTACTTTCAAAGTTATTGGAGTGATGAGATTTATGCCAACTGGCAACAAATGGGTGGGACTAATTAGTCGACTACTAATTATTATTGGTAGTGTTCACCTGCTTACAGCCTGTGCGCAAATAAGCAGCCATACACCATGGAAGTCGGAACTCTATAGTGATCATGAGCTTGTGGGGCGAATCTGGAGCAGTGCAAGTGATGAATATATTACAGAGTCAGAGCTGGATAGTGCAGCATCAGGTGCCAGGTATCTGCTTTTGGGAGAAAAGCATGATAATCCAGACCATCACGATTTGCAGCTGCGCCTGTTAGAGAAGGCACTGAGTTCAGGAAGCGTTGGCCGCGTAGTTTTCGAAATGTTGGACTCTGATTCTGATACTTCGCTGGCGTCCTTGTATGAACAAGGCTTTGATAATCACGATCAGATTAAGGATTTCCTGAGCTGGGATGAAGAAGGTTGGGATTGGGAATTTTACGGTCCACTGATTTCAGCGGCCTATTCAAAAGAAGTACCAATCCGTGCCGGTAATATTAGTAGTGCGGAAGTGGGGAGGGTTTACGGTGCTGATTCTTCCGAGTTTCTATACCTGGCTGATGTGTTAGACGCTGATACCATGAACCAGTTAAACATGGATATCGACCAAAGCCATTGTGGTATGTTGCCGGAATCACAGTTCCCTTCGATGGTTCGTGTGCAGCAAGTGAGAGACTACGAAATGGCAGCCTCCATGCTACAGAATTCTGCAAATGAAAAGACTGTATTGATTGCAGGCAATTACCACGTACGCCAGGACCTGGGCGTGCCTAACTATCTGTTAGCTCAGGACGACAATCTGCAGCGGGAAAACATAATTTCAGTTGCGTTTCTGGAAGTACAGACAGGTGAGAACCGACCGCAGGAATACTTGCAGAGATTTGGCAATATCGCGGCCTATGATTTTATCTGGTTTACTCCCGCGGTCAGCGATGAAGACTATTGTGCTTCATTGATGGCACCCTGATTGAATCAGGGTAAACCGACCACACGTACATCCTTGTACAATGACTACTGGTCGGTTTGCTCGTTCGATAGTCTCACGAAAACCCCGAATCACTAATTTCAGTGTAGGCAAGAATCCTGAAAAACAAAGTTAGTTTTTGGAGTTTTTCTGGATAAACGATCGAGACTGATCGCTTGAAAGTTCATAAGAAACTGGAGACACTTGCTCTTCTCTATATTCAGGTTGTTATAAATGCTCCCAAGACCCGGGAAAATTTCCTCACTTCTAGTTTTCATATTCTCTGTTCAGGCGTATGTGGCCAGTGGCCAGGTCTACCCACAGATCGCCGGTACTGAAGATGATATCTATGATCTGGGATACGATGAGGCCGGGGAATTCAATTTTGTCCGTGTCCAATTCGACACTTACTACGGTGGAGGATTCGGGTACGGCACTTGGTCAATTGATTTTCCCGATGCTGACATGAACTTTCTGCGAGGTGTTTCCCGCCTAACCAATATTCGCGTTATGAGTGACCCGATCGTGTTGCGCTTCGACGACGAGAAGATCTTTGACTATCCATTTCTATACATGCTGGAAGTGGGTCAGAACGGCGGCATCATTTTGAGCCCGAGAGAAACAGAAAATCTGCGGGAATACCTGTTGCGGGGCGGATTTCTGTTAATCGATGACTTCTGGGGGCAACGACAGTGGGACAATTTCTACGCCGCCTTTAGTCAGGTATTTCCCGATAGAGAGATCGTTGAGCTTCAACCAGACCATGAAATATTTCATGTCTACTATGACATTGATGGACCCCAATTAATTCCAGCCTTATATAGAACCGACGAATATGGAGAACAGGGAATAGACTTTGCCAGCAACCATGCAATCCTCGACGATGATGGCAGGGTAATGGTGCTCATTAACTGGAATTCCGACATGGGGGATGGTTGGGAACATACTTATCACCCGGCTTATCCAACTCGTTACGCCAATAGTGCGTATCGCCTGGGTATTAATTACCTGATGTATTCCCTGACGCACTAACACTCATTCGAAGTGCTAGTTTATGCGCCAGATTCTACCTGAGTGCCGGATCGGGTTTGTCGGTATCGATCTTGAGGCCGTCGGTGGCTTGCCTGAATCGAGTCTTGTTAATCTTCTTTGCCCGTAGCAGGCTTACCAGTGCAGTATGGCAGATGTGATCTGAATTAATCTCGAAGTATTCCCTTAGACTTTCCCGGGTTTCGCTAAGACCATAGCCGTCTGTACCCAGCACAGAGTAGTGATCCGGCATCCACGGGGCGATGCTTCTTGGCAGGCTCTTCATATAGTCCGTAACAGCAACGTAGCAGCCCTGTGTATCAGCAAAAAGTGAAGTGACGTAAGGAATCTGCTCGTCCTCTTCAGGATGCAGTCGATTCAAACGCTCGCAGGATTCTGCATTTCGGTAGAGTTCGTTGTAGCTGGTGACACTCCAGATGCTAACCTCGAAATCAAGGCTTTCGAGTTTGTCTTTTGCGCGCAGCACCTGTTGCATGATTGAGCCACTGCCGAGCAAGTGGATCTGGGAAGAAGTTTTGTTCGTTGTTGCGGTGAAATGGTAGGCGCCTGCGATGATATTTGATGAGATTTCGGTTTCTGACGGCATTGCTGGCATCACATAGTTTTCATTGTAAGCCGTCAGATAATAAAAAATGTTTTCCTGCTCGAAATACATGCGTCTGATCCCTTCGCGCACAATGACAACCAGTTCGTACGCGAAAGCCGGGTCATAGCTCTTCAAATTAGGATAGGTGTTGGCCACGATCTGCGAGTGACCATCCTGATGCTGAATACCCTCACCATTAAGTGTTGTTCTGCCGGCAGTACCTCCTATGAGAAAGCCACGGCACAGCATATCACCACAGGTCCAGATCATGTCGCCAACCCGCTGAAAGCCGAAGATCGAATAGAAAAAATAGAAGGGCACCATGGGTATACCGTGAATAGAATAGGCGGTGCCAGCAGCCAGAAAAGAAGCTAGCGCACCGGTTTCACAAATCCCTTCCTGAAGTATTTGTCCATCCTCTGCTTCGCGGTAGGCTACGAGGGTATCTGCATCGACAGGAGTGTAGTTCTGGCCTTGCAATGAAAAGATTCCTGCAATTTTGAACAATGCTTCAAGGCCAAATGTACGGGCTTCATCGGGCACGATAGGAACGATGTAGCGATTAATTTCTTTGTCCCGCATCAATATGGAAAGAATGCGTACCAGAGACATGGTTGTAGATTGGCTGCGCTGACCTGGATTACTAACCAGAGTATCGAACTTTTCAAGAGGCGGTGGTTGTAACTTAAAACATTCAGATTCTCTCTTTGGAATTTGCCCGCCTAAATCCCGTCGCCGTTGTTTCAGATATTTCACTTCCGGGCTGTCTGCGTCAGGTTTGTAAAACTGTGCGGCCTTGATGGCATCATCGGTTAGCGGAATATCAAAGTTTTTGGCGATAGCCAGGCGCTGTTCAGCGTCGAAGTTCTTTTTCTGGTGAACAGTGTTGCTACCAGCCGCGTCGACAAGACCATCTCCTTTTACTGTCTTGATGAGTATTACAGTTGGTTTGCCAGTAGTACGAACAGCCCGGTCGTATGCTGCATAAATTTTCTCGACGTCCTGTCCGCCTCTTTTTATTTGCTTGACGTCATCATCACTGAGAGCGTCCATCATTTGCTGGAGTTCGGAATTGTCTCCTACCCAATGCTCACGCTGCATATTGCCAGGCAGAACCGAGTAACGTTGATAGTCACCATCCACGCATTCTTCCATGCGCTTTCGCAGCGCGGCATTGTGATCGGTCAGAAGCAATTTGTCCCAACCCCCACCCCAGATGACTTTAATCACTTCCCAGCCAGCTCCGGTAAATGATGCTTCAAGCTCCTGGATAATTTTGCCATTGCCTCGCACCGGTCCGTCGAGCCGCTGCAGATTGCAGTTCACAACCAGAATCAAGTTATCCAGACTCTCCCGTGATGCAATATTTATGGTGCCCAGCACTTCCGGTTCATCGGCTTCGCCGTCACCGATGAAGCACCAGACCTTGCCACCCAGTTTCTTCTTCAGCCCCCGGTTCTCAAGATACTTTGCAAAGCGCGCCTGATAGATAGCGGTCGGTGTGGACAAACCCATCGAAGCATTTGGCACCTGCCAGTATTCAGGCATGGAGCGGGGATGGGGATAAGATGTGAGCCCCCCTTCTTTCTGTAACTCCCGGCGAAAATTTCCCATCTGCTCATCGCTGATCACACCTTCCAACCAGGAGCGGGAATAGATTCCGGGGGATGTATGGGGCTGAAGAATTACCAGGTCGCCGCCGTATTTATCATTCTTGTTGCGGAAAAAATGGTTGAATCCGACTTCCATGAGAGTTGCTGCTGAAGCATAGGTAGCTATATGTCCGCCAACGCCGGTTCCCGCGTCCTGGCCCTGGAGCACCATGGCCATGGCATTCCAGCGCAGAATGTTTTCGAGTTTGTGTTCGAGCTGGATATCACCCGGGTAGGCCGGTTGCTCAGAGCGCGAAATCGTATTCAGGTAGGGGGTGTTTACACGAAGCTTGTTAATGTCGATCTGTTGAGCTTCGCACCAGATACTGAGGCTGGACAGAATTTCCTGAACCCCTGCCGGGCCATAATTCTCCAGAATGTCCTGTAAAGCCTCTTCCCATTCTTCCTTGTCTTGTTCAATTGCCGGGTCTGGTCGCAGCTGTTTATTCATTGCCCTGACTTACCTGATCAGTTGCAACTACAATCTCACTCAAGGAAATCGAATTCAGATAACGACTAATCATCAAAGCCGCTTTGTCCACACAGGCTGTGCTACTGAGAAAAATATACTCTGCTGTTTGCTCCTCAATCCCAGGCGCTTTGGAAATAACCAGTTTGAAAGAGTCTATATCCATGGGTGATAAACCACGACTTCGATAAAAGTCAGTGAGTAGTCGTAATTCTTTACTGGAAAGATGTTGAGCCAGAATTTCCGCAATGCCATGGCGAAAATTATCCCAGGCATATGAATTCGCATAGCACTGTTGGATTGCACTGGTCACATGATCAGGCAAATCAACTTCTGCTGACGTCGCAACGATGCTGGAATAAACCCGAAGCAAATCGCTGGTCTGTTTGTTTGCGGCAAATTGAAAATGACGAGCAGTATCGCTCACCCGAAGCAATAACTCGGCGTCGGCAATCGCATCTGCCTGGCTGTGTTGGGCGCTTAGTCCCAGCAGAGTGGACAGGATGATTGCAGCTGTTGAAGGACTCCCAAAGAGAATCTTATTGGCTATTCTCGCTGACAATTTCGAACACCACCGTCACGGACGTCTGGTATTCTACTTCATCAAAACTAGGGGCAACAGCAGAAGCGGACGCGATAGAACTGGCTGCCAGGCCGCCAACAGTATCTACAGCCATCTCCTCTACTGCCATGGCCATCGGCATTGCTCTTGCCATCTGTCGAATTCCTCCATAGAAGAAGTTAATGGCCTGCAATTCCAGATTCAGGGTGTCTTCATAAAAGGTTTTCTGCTCCATCACATCGGCTAAAGCCAGCTCACGAACTTGAGCCTCAAAATCTTCTTCTGCGCTGTGTTCAAACTCCACGCTTTCGAATTCTACTTCGTCATGTTCATCAGCGGCGGCTGCAAGTAGTTGTAAATATTGCTCGCTGGCTACCTCCACATCAAGCCGGGCGCTTACTTCATAGGATGAAGGGTTGCGTCCAAACAGTCCGTAC
Organism: uncultured Pseudohongiella sp.; assembly: GCA_965227685.1. Taxonomy (GTDB): domain Bacteria; phylum Pseudomonadota; class Gammaproteobacteria; order Pseudomonadales; family Pseudohongiellaceae; genus UBA9145. Next base: position 3,697,303 of record CBDDGA010000002.1, read on the forward strand.
TGGGGCGAGCTGGCGAATTTGGAGTTGTTAATGTCGTCTGCTGAAATTCCGGCCCCAACGAACTGATCGATTAGCTCACCGCGTAATTCCTGATTCATAGCCATGGCCTGATTCAGACTGCGGGCTTCGGTGGTGACCAGCAAGCTAACCCGGGCGATATCTTTATAGGCAGTTAACTCAGCATCGCCGCTGATATTTACCGTATTAGGACGTGGAAAGAGAAAACCTCTGAGTTCGTCCGGACTGCCGCTCAGTTGGGGTTGAGCGAATGTGGCTGACGAGAAGCTGCTGATAGCTCCGGCCAGGAGAAGTAGGGAAGCAAGTCTCTGCTTGAAGTTCTGCATAGTGTAATTCCTGCTCAGGCAGCGGCGGTCTGCAAGTGAATGATTCTGGCTGGTCTCTGGGTCAAAAATACCAGGCCTATTGTTCAAGACGAGTCATCCGGGCTTTTAGTTTGGCAAAGTCCACTCCTAGCCTGAGATTGACCTTCATTTCTGTAAATGACAACATGCTGCCAGAGGCGTTGTGAGTCAGTGTTACTAATTGTAATCAATCAATCTCTTTTTGAGTAAACGCACGTATTCAGTAGTAAGACATTCAGTAGGAGGATAGATAGAAAACTTGGCTGTTCACTCACCAAAACGTGTTCTATTTTTAGACCTTGTGCTGTCACTTTTCAGGCTCAATGGTTTATTGATCGCTGAGGGTGATGCAATGACTGAAAAGCTGGGTCTTACACATGCTCGCTGGAAAGTCATTGGTGCAATCGCCTTGTCCAGCTCCGGTTTAACGGTGCCAGGTATTGCCAGAGTTCTGGGTCAGTCCCGTCAGGCTGTGCAGCGGATAACCGATGTCATGGTGGAAGATGGCTTGCTGGTTTATGTGTCGAATCCCAAACACAAACGATCGCTATTGGTAACCCTCACTGACCAGGGCGTTGATACCTATAATATGTTGCGAGAGGTTCAGGACCCCTGGGCTATCGACAACACTGAAGACATTCCTATCGAAGAGTTGGAAACATCGCTTCGACTCGTACGTCGCCTTATTAAGAAATTTAACTAGGGGGCATTTGAGAATCTCCCATGGCTGAGCTAAATGCCAGACTTCCCCGTGATCTCTATCAGGCTGCTCAGGTGCAGCAACTTGATCGGGTAGCAATAGACCAATTCCGCATCGAAGGTTTTGCGTTGATGCGTCGCGCCGGTCTGGTCAGCTTTCAGGCGTTATTAGAGCGATGGCCCGAGGTCCGGCGGGTGATCTGTTTCTGTGGCCCTGGTAATAACGGTGGCGATGGTTACATCGTCGCTGGATTAGCCAGGGAACAGGGACTCTCGGCAGAGGTTGTAGCGCTCTCTGACCCAACCAATCTAAAAGGTGATGCCAGACATGCCTGGGAATGGGCCGTTGAGAAAGGTGTTTCTGTAAACCGCCTGGCAGATTTCGAATCCATTAAACCAACGGATTCTAAAACTACAGTGCTGGTGGATGCTCTGCTTGGCACAGGTCTTACCAGAGAAGTATCCGGCGACTATGCTGCTGCAATCGAAGTGATAAATAACAGCGCCTCAGCAGTTATGGCTTTGGATGTTCCGTCCGGGCTCAATGCTGACACGGGCATGGCATTAGGGGCAGCGGTTCGTGCTGATGTTACGGGCACTTTCATTGGAATGAAACAAGGCCTTCTGACAGGGGAGGCGGCAAATTTCACAGGTGAATTGTTGTACTCGGATCTCGATGTTCCGGCCGAAGTATTTGTCCATGATAGCGCGCCCAAACCCGGAGTTAGCCGAATAGACATAAATGATGTCGCGCAATTTTTCCCTGCCCGACAACCAGCCAGTCACAAAGGCAGGTTTGGCCATGTGCTGATAATAGGTGGAGATAGTGGCATGGGTGGTGCCGCCTTGATGGCAGCAGAAGCGGCACTAAGAGGAGGTGCCGGGTTGGTAAGCATACTAACTCGCAGTAGTCACCGTGCCGCAGTGCTTGCTCGCCGACCCGAGCTCATGGTTATCGGAACTGAAGATGACGGATTCGACGATGAAAGAGCGAATTCACTACTACAAAAAGCATCATCAATTGTCGTAGGACCCGGGCTCGGTAAGAGTAAGTGGTCAGCTCAGCAGCTACAACGTGCACTGTCTACTCAGATATCAAGAAATATTCCTATAGTTGTGGACGCAGATGGGCTGAATCTCCTGGCAGAACGTGATAACGGGGAAACATCAGTAAAAAGGGACAACTGGATACTTACTCCACATCCCGGCGAGGCTGCAGGATTGTTAGGTGTCAGCAATGCTGAAGTAAATGTTGATAGATTTATAGCCCTGGTCAGGTTGCAAGCTAAATGGGGTGGCAGTTGCTTGTTAAAGGGTTTCGGGAGTCTAATCTGCGATGGCCAGGAACAGCAGAGGGTTTTCCTTAGTAGTGAGGGCAACGCGGGTATGGCCAGTGGTGGTATGGGCGATGTACTGGCCGGCCTTGCGGGAAGCTTTCTCGCGCAGGGTTTGCCACTGAGTACCGCATTGCAGGCAGCCGTCTGCATTCATGGCGAAGCAGCCGATCTGTCAATGGTCGACGGGCAGAGAGGAATGCTTGCCACAGACCTACTTCCCCATATTCGCAGGCTCGTTAATCCCCTGGGAATGTAATCAGTTAGGGAATGGTTTGATAAGAAATGGCTAGTAACTATCAAATGCAGTTAGTTGATGAAGAAGCTACTTTGAATTTTGGGCAACAGCTTGCCCGAGCTACTTTTGTGGATTCTGCGTATAAATTGGATTCATCGGAGGCTGAGTCTGGTGCTCCCTCGAATGGAGGCATTATTCATCTGACAGGCGATCTCGGTGCGGGAAAAACCACGCTGACCCGGGGCATAATGCGGGGGTTTGGCTTTAATGGCGCCGTAAAGAGCCCAACTTACACCCTGGTGGAACCTTATGAGTTCGTTCATTGCAAAATCTACCACTTCGATCTCTATCGACTGGGAGATCCTGAAGAAGTAGCCTTCCTCGGTATTGATGAGTATTTCAAAGAAGGAAATCTTTGCATCATCGAATGGGCTGAAAAGGGCGAGGGGCTCATTCCGACCGCAGATCTCAGCATAAATCTTTCCGGTACCGGAACAGCTCGTACAGTTGACTGTCAAATCCTCTCGGAGAAAGGAGAAACCCTGGCCAAAAGATTGTGGGGATAAGGCCGAAACTTATAGACAATGCGGAGTTTGGGTGGAATTCACCTATTTAAAGGATATTTAAAGGACACCCATACAAATCCGATGCAAATTCCAAAGCAATTTCGCAGAATTTCAGAGGACACCCATTTAAAGTCGCCATGAATTACTGGTTACGGACCACAGTTCTGTTTTGCTCAACTCTAGGGCTGATTCCTTCTGCCTTGGCAGCTGAAGTGGAAGATTTGCGTATGTGGCGAGCTCCCGACCACACACGACTGGTCTTTGATCTCAGTGACTCCGCCAGTTACAACCTGTTCTCACTGGACAATCCGTATCGGGTGGTGATTGATATAAAGGATTCCACCACCAGCAATTCGTTCGAAGGACTGGACTTCAGCGCTAGCCCGATTGATGGAATCCGCAGTGGTACGAGAGATGGTACTGACCTGAGGATCGTGCTGGATTTGCAACAACAGGTTAACCCCAGCAGCTTCACACTGGAGCCAAACACTGAGTTCGGCAATCGCCTGGTGGTAGATCTATATGATCTTGAATCATCGGGCGGTACAGAAACCGGGTCTCCCCAGGTCGCTTCAACCAGTCAGCCACCTGTCAATCTTAGCAATGAAAAAAGAGACATCGTTGTCGCTATATCAGCTGGCCACGGTGGTGAAGATCCCGGCTCCATTGGCTATGACGGACGTATAAAAGAAAAAACCATAACCCTTGCTATCTCTAAAGCATTGTTTAATCGATTCAACGCAATGTCTGGCTATAAACCAGTCATGATTCGAGAAGGCGACTATTACGTTCAGCTGGAAAAACGACCGGAAATTGCGCGTAACCACCGCGCAGATTTATTTGTCGCAATACATGCCGACTGGTATCGCAGTAGTCGAGCGAAGGGTGTCACCATTTATGCACTATCTGGTGACCGTGCTGATAGGGAAAATTCCGCGCGAGTAGCTGCCAAAGAGAATAGTTCCGATTTATTAGGTGGGGTTGGTGGCGATTTGGCCATAGGCGGCCTGGACGATGATGTGGCTTTGACCCTGGTCTCCCTGCAAATGGCCTGGAGCATGGAGCAGAGCTTGCTTGCTGGAACTCGCATCCTGGAGAACCTGGATGGAATCACTACTATCCGCAAGGACAAAGTACAGCAGGCTTCTTTACAGGTTTTGAATTCACCAGATATTCCCTCAATTCTGATAGAAACCGGTTATCTCACGAATCCGGAGGAAGCACGGAAATTGAATACTCCTGGCTTCCAGGAACGGATGGCATCAGCGATGGCTCAGGGCATTGTGAATTATTTCTACGACGCGCCCCCCGAAGGCTCACTTGTCGCCTGGCAAAAGGAAAATGGGATCGTGCCTGGCAGTTACACAGTGAAGAGTGGGGACAGTCTCTCTGTGATCGCTCAACGCTTCGGTGTGTCATATAGTGAATTGAAAAGCCTCAATGGACTGAGTTCCGACACTATCCATATAGGGCAGGAGCTGAATATTCCCGGTGGTGTGCAATCAACTAGCTCGGAACATACTATACGGCCTGGCGAAACCTTATCGGAAATTGCCCAGATGTATAGCATCAGTCTCAATAGCTTGCGGAAAGCCAATGATCTGCGCGGTGACCGGATCATGGTTGGTCAGGTCCTGAAGATTCCATCGCTTTAAGCACGCAAGCCCATACAAAGCTAGAAAACCACCACGTAAACTTAGTGTTACAATGACTGCCCAGTAGCAGTCTTGTCATTCTAGTTTTTCACCTACATGCAACGAATTAACCTTCTCAGTCAGCGGCTTGCCAACCAGATAGCGGCCGGAGAGGTGGTGGAACGTCCTGCCTCGGTCATTAAAGAGCTCCTGGAGAACAGTTTAGATGCCGGCGCTACCCGCCTTGATGTGGACATCGAGCAGGGCGGGGTAAAACTTATGAAGGTGAAAGACAATGGTGGTGGGATCGTCAAAGAGGATTTGGCGCTGGCTTTGAGCCGTCATGCCACCAGCAAGATCCAGGAACTGGATGATCTCGAGAGTATTGCTAGCCTTGGATTCAGAGGTGAAGCGTTGGCAAGTATCAGTTCCGTGTCACATCTCGTGCTGCAGTCTAAATCAGTTGAGGATGATGATTCGGCTGGGTGGCAAGTTCAGAACGACGGCCAGGAAATGAACGCCAGTATTCAACCTGTTGCACATCCGCAAGGCACAACAGTTGAAGTAAGAGACTTGTTTTTTAATACGCCCGCTCGCAAGAAGTTTCTGAAAACTGAAAAGACAGAATTTTCCCGTATCGATGAAATCGTCAAGCGACTCGCATTAAGTCGTTTCGATGTGCAATTTAATCTCAGCCACAATAAACGGGCGATACATCAGCTGCTGGCCGCAAACTCTGATGTGGAAAAACGACGACGGGTCTCTCTGGTCTGCGGCCCAGCATTTATTGAGAGCTCTGTGGCAATCGATGTGGAACGTGCAGGATTGCGTCTGTGGGGTTGGGTGAGTCTGCCGACTTTTTCAAGAAGCCAGGCCGATCTGCAATATTTCTATGTAAATGGTCGGACGATCAAAGACAAGCTTGTAGCCCATGCCATTAAGCAGGCTTATCGGGATGTATTATTTCACGGCCGCCATCCTGCTTATGTACTTTACCTGGAGTTGGATCCGGCAACAGTAGATGTAAATGTGCACCCGACCAAACATGAGGTGAGGTTCCGCGACAGCCGACTGGTCCACGATTTTCTGTTCAGCGCCTTACACAAGGCCCTTGCGGAAGTCAGGCCTGAGATAGATGACGCGAATGTTGAGTTGGTACAGATGGCAGCAGATGGTGTCGGGCAATCAATGCAGGATGCTGGAAGTCAGGCACCAATTCAATTGCTGGAACCAGCTTGGCAAGAGTCAAATATTCAATCGGGCTACTCTGTAGGGTCAAGTGTCACTAATTATAAATCTGGAGACCGAGGCAGTTTACCTTCTACCGGGCAGATTCGGGAGAATATTGCGGGATTTGCTCAACTGGCCGAACAGGATGAGGAAGTTCCGCCACTGGGCTATGCCATCGCTCAATTACATGGCATTTATATCCTCGCCCAAAATAAGGAAGGGCTAATCGTGGTTGATATGCATGCGGCTCATGAACGTATTACCTACGAACGTATGAAACTTGCGTGCCAAAATGAAGAGCTGAAAATGCAGCCATTGCTGGTCCCGGTTTCGTTGGCAGTCAGTCAATCAGAAGCTGACTGTGCAGAAGAGCATCAACAGACACTACTGCAATACGGTGTCGAATTGGAAAGGGTTGCAGCCGAATCTGTAGTAGTGAGGCAGGTCCCTTCCATTCTGAAAGATTCAAACGTGGAGCAACTGGTGCGCGATGTCATTTCCGACCTGGTCGAGTATGGTACTAGCGAGCGCATATTGGCCCATCAGGACGAACTGCTTTCGACAATGGCCTGTCACGGTTCGGTGCGGGCTAATCGACACCTGACTATTCCGGAAATGAATGCCTTATTGAGAGATATGGAAGCAACAGAACGCAGCGGGCAATGCAACCATGGCAGACCGACCTGGATCTACCAAAGCCTGGCCGATCTGGACAAACTGTTTCTGCGTGGGCAGTGATCACCGGTTAAGGATGGTTGAAGGACACCCAACAGAAAATTCCGGGACACCCATTTAAATCCAGACGTGCAATTAGTCCTTTTTCTTTCTATAGACTCCCCAAGAGATAGCCAGCACAGTGGAACAACACAGTTCTCAATCAAGTTCCCAACTCACCTCGGAGGTGTTGAAACCTGACGTCATTTGCATCATGGGGCCTACAGCCTCGGGCAAAACAGCCCTGGCCATGGATCTGTCGAAGAAGCGAGATATTGCTCTTATAAGCGTGGATTCTGCCCAGATATATCGCGGAATGAACATCGGCACGGGCAAGCCTGATGCGGAGACACTCGAAAAATTTCCTCATCGGTTAATCGATATTCACGAACCGACTCATCCTTACTCCGCTTCCGAATTCCGTAGTGACGCGCTCCGAGAAATAAAGACTGCGGCGAAGTCAGGAAAAACCCCCATCCTGGTAGGCGGCACCATGCTCTACTTCAAGGTCCTAAGAGATGGTCTGGCGGATATGCCAGACGCGGACCCTACAGTTCGTAAGGAAATTGAGGAACTAGCCGGGGAGCGTGGTTGGGAAGCTGTACACAAAAAACTGGCTGAAGTCGATCCTCAGTCTGCTCAGCGGATTCACCCCAATGATCCACAGAGATTGCAGCGAGCTCTTGAAGTGTATCTGGTTTCAGGGCGGTCCATTAGCGAACACCACTCAGATGAGAAGCTGGCGAAAGAGCTGGGAAACGTTGATTTGCCCTGCAAGCTGCATTTCTTTGCAATCCAGCCGGAGGACAGATCCGTATTACATGAGAGAATAGCTCAACGCTTTCATGGAATGTTACAGCAAGGATTGGTGGATGAAGTAAAAGCGTTGCATGAGCGCGATAATCTCCATGACATGCTTCCCTCAATAAAATCAGTAGGTTACAGGCAGGTGTGGCAGTATCTGGAGGGCGATTTGGACTATGACCAGATGGTGGAAAGGAGTATCATTGCCACCCGGCAGCTAGCGAAGCGCCAACTGACCTGGCTTCGCAGTTGGCCCGACCTGCATACACTAAGCGAGTCGTCCGCCAAATCCATCGATAACGTCTTGAAATACATGGATTCAATCTCAATATAGAACTTTATTGAGACCTCCGTAGTCACACTGATGTGCGGGTTCATGATGCAGCTGATAGCTGAACAAGTGTGACAGAGTCACACAGGTGTGCGCGTCAGGATTCATAGCCAAGGCGCAGGATTCCGGAAAATTAGATAAGTTAAGGATTAAGGAGAAGAACAATGTCCAAAGGACATACGCTACAAGACCCATTCCTGAATGTGCTACGGAAAGAGCGCATTCCGGTTTCCATTTATTTAGTGAGCGGTATTAAGCTCCAGGGTCAGATCGAATCCTTCGACCAGTTTGTCATCCTGTTGAAGAATGCGGTAAGCCAGATGGTTTACAAGCACGCAATTTCAACTGTTGTTCCCGCCCGCATGGTGAAAATACCGATGCAGGGACAGGGCGACGCCGGTGATGAAGGAGTCGGTGAACCCGGTAATGCATAATCCGAGGTTTTGATTGTTTTTTGAAAGGCCAGATTCTGGCGAAGTATCAATTCTCGTTCATCTCACGATCGATTCTGAATCTGATCGTGACGACCCAGCAGAATTTGAAGAGTTAGCGCTCTCAGCAGGCGTGATGCCGGTGGCTTCAATCACCGGCACTCGGCGTCAGCCCGCACCCAACTATTTTGTCGGTTCCGGTAAGCTGGAAGAAATCGCAGCAGCAGTTCAGTCCCATAAGGCTGAACTGGTGTTGTTTAATCACGCCCTGTCTCCCAGCCAGGAACGTAATCTTGAAAAGCAGCTCAGATGTAGGGTGCTAGACCGCACGGGTTTAATTCTTGATATTTTCGCTCAACGCGCACGTAGCCATGAGGGCAAGCTGCAAGTGGAATTAGCTCAGCTGCAGCATCTCAGCACTCGCTTGAAGCGTGGTTGGACTCACCTCGACCGGCAGAAAGGCGGCATTGGTCTACGTGGTGCAGGTGAAACTCAGCTAGAGCTAGACCAGCGAATGATTGGCCAGCGCATCAAGGCAATTCACAAGAGCCTGAATAAAGTGCGTGCCCAGCGAGAGCAGGGCAGACGATCCAGACGGCGTGCCGAAGTTCCAACAGTGTCCCTGGTGGGCTACACCAATGCGGGAAAATCTACGCTTTTTAATACACTTACCCAGGCAGGTGCCTATGCGGCAGATCAACTGTTCGCAACTCTTGATTCGACACTGCGAAGAATCGATCTTCCTAATTTTGGTGGAGCAATTATTGCTGATACCGTAGGTTTTATAAGCCACCTTCCTCATCAGTTAGTAGAAGCATTTCGAGCAACGCTTGAGGAAACGGCGGAAGCCAATCTTCTCCTTCACGTTGTAGATGCAGCCAATGAAGAACATTTACATCTAATGGATGAAGTTAATTCAGTGTTGAAAGAAATCGATGCTGAAAGTGTTCCGCAACTGCAGGTGTTCAACAAAGTTGATCTGCTTGAAAATTTCGAGCCCCGATTAGACCGGAACGACAAAGGGCAGCCGAAGCGAGTTTGGGTGTCCGCCAAAACCGGTGCTGGTATGGATTTACTGGTATCGGCTATTAGTGAGCTACTTGCAGGTTCGATAATCAGTGAAACTGTTTTGCTGCAGCCGCAGCAGGCCAGACTAAGAAGCCAGCTCTACGAAAAAGACTTTATCGAACAGGAATCAGTGAATGAGCAAGGAGGCTATGTCCTCCAGCTGCGTTTACCGAAGAATGAATTTTCCCGATTGTGCGAGCAAGGGGTAGTTGTTTTGAACCAGAAACAACAGCCGGCTATGCCACGGAAAGAGTGGTCAGATTCTCAATCTGAAGAGGTCCGGACAGTTAGCGGATCAACGGGGTAAGGCCCCGTAAAATACTGTGTTAATGAGCAATAATTAGCTAGAATCACGCTTCTGCGTCCGAGAAAGCTGTGGAGAAACCAATGGCTTGGAATGAACCTGGAAATAACGGCAAAGACAACGATCCTTGGGGTGGTGGTCGAGGTGGTGGAGACCAGGGGCCACCTGATATCGACGAAGTCATCAAAAATTTAACCAAGAAGATTAATGGACTGTTTGGTGGTGCTGGCGGCGGCAACACTGGTACCGGCGGATCGGCGAACCCCCCATCCGGCATGTCAGCGGGCCTGCTGGTGAGTATGGTGGTGGTGGCGGCCGTCATTTGGGGTTTTCTGGGATTCTACATGGTGGACGAAGCGGAACGCGGCGTGGTGCTGCGCTTTGGTCGCGTCCTCGATGAAACCGTTCAACCTGGCTTGCATTGGAATCCACCCCTCATTGATGAAGTGAGTCTGGTAAACGTTTCTGAGATTAATGCCAAGACATACCAGAATCGTGCAATGCTCACTACTGATGAGAACATAATCGATATTGCGGTCACCGTTCAGTACCGAATCGAAGATCCGGTTGATTATGTAATTGCCGTGCAGGATCCGGAGCGTAGTCTGGATAATGCGGCCGAGTCAGCGATTCGCCATGAAGTAGGCAGCAATTTCATGGATCAGATACTTACCACTGGTCGTGAACAAATGGCAGCAGCGGTACAAGATCGTTTGCAGGATTATATGAATGCCTACAACACCGGGATTCGGGTTGCTCGCGTTAACGTGGTTGAAACTCAGCCACCGGATGCTGTACGACCAGCTTTTGACGATGTGATTCGAGCTCGAGAAGACGAACAAAGAGCTCAGAATCAGGCACAGCAATATGCAAACCAGCGTATTCCTGAAGCCCGTGGTGAAGCGCAACGTCAGATAGAGCAGGCAAACGCTTACAAGGAGCAAGTTATAGCTCAAGCTCAAGGTGAGGCCTCACGTTTCGAACAACTTTTTATCGAATATGAAAAGGCGCCAGAGGTCACACGCCAGCGAATGTATATTGATGCCATGCAAGATGTTATGACTGCAAGCAGCAAGATCATGATTGATGTTGAAGGCGGCAATAACATGCTGTACGTACCTCTCGATAAAATTTTGGAGCAGAGTGGCGCTTCTGCAGGGCGTCTTTCAACAGGGTCGTCTCAGGAGCTCAGAGATCTGGCCAATCAGCTGGCTCCTTATCTCCCTGCACCTACAGGGAGCAATAGTGTAGATAGATCCCGGCTAGGATCTGGCAGGGGAGGTCGGCAGTAATGAAAAATTTCGTACTAGTAGGATCACTTGTTCTAGTTCTTTTACTCGTCGCCAATTCGCTGTTCGTCGTGAAGGAAACAGAGCGGGCAGTGATGTTGCAGTTTGGTGAATTGGTTAACTCAGATATTGAACCTGGCCTGCATATAAAAATCCCCTGGGTCAATACAGTGCGCAAATTCGACGCGCGTATTCTTACGGAAGACGCTCCATCAGAGCGTTTCGTGACGCTAGAGCAGAAATTTTTGGAAGTCGATTCCTATGCGAAATGGCGCATTGTAGATGTGGGCCAGTTCTACGTTTCTACTCGAGGAAATACGGCGACGGCTGGTTCTCTGCTGGCAGAAAGAATCAATGACGGTTTACGTGACCAGATTGGTGCTCGAACCTTGATTGAAGTTGTTTCAGGTGAGCGAGATGAGCTCATGATGGCATTAACTGCTGATTTAAATCAGACCACCGCTTCTGATATCGGAATTGAAGTCATCGATGTTCGAGTTAAGCGAATTGATCTACCAGATGATGTGCGTTCATCGGTGTATGACAGAATGATTACTGAACGAAATCGTGAAGCTCAAGAACTACGATCTCGAGGTGAAGAATTAGCCATTGGTATTAGAGCCGACGCAGATCGTCAGGCCGTTATATTCGAGGCGGAAGCCTACCGGGATGCTGAGCAAATACGCGGTGAAGGCGATGCAACAGCGACTGCAATCTATGCGGATGCTTTTAACAGGGACACAGAATTTTATGCATTTCTGCGTAGCCTGAATGCTTACCGAGAAACTTTCAGTTCCAAGAGTGATGTGTTGTTGCTCGATCCCGACAGTGATTATTTTAAGTATTTGAAAGACGGGGTTCCGGTTCAATAGTGACACTAGCAGCAATTCAATCGCTGCTAATAGAAAAAATACAAACAAACTACATCTATACACAACCTGAATCGCTCAAAGCGATTCAGGTTTTATTTTGGCCTGGATTTTTTAATCGATTCCTGAATCGAAATCAGTATCAACTTTTGAGTGAGGCAAATTGGAGCGACAAAAGTAATCCACGAATAGCTGGATCGGAGTCGGTCGCACTTAGGATAGGGAACTTTAATGTGGCATGAACTGGCGATCGCATTCTGCTTGATGTTGGTGCTTGAAGGAATCCTCCCATTTATTGCCCCGGATCGCTGGCGTCGAATGCTGCAGATGATGGATCAAGTGGACAATACTACGATGCGCGGAATTGGACTGGCCAGCATGCTTACCGGAACGATCCTGTTACTGATAATCAATTAATTCGAAAAAAGTAAGACGCGGATATCATGACTTCTGCAAAGAGATGGCTATTGCCCGATGGTGTTGAAGAAATACTGCCGGCCGAAGCCCATAAACTGGAATCCCTGAGAAGAAGGGTTTTGGATCTGTATTCATCCTGGGGGTACAGATTGGTTATTACACCGTTGATCGAATTTCTCGATTCTCTTCTGGTGGGTACTTCCCACGACCTGGACATTCATACTTTCAAGATTACCGATCAATTGAGTGGACGCATGATGGGAATCCGGGCTGACATGACCCCTCAGGCTGCTCGAATAGATGCCCATTGTCTGAATCAGGATGGAGTGGTGCGCCTATGTTACGCCGACAACGTGTTGCATACGAAACCCCGCGGCATCATGACATCGCGTGTTCCCATTCGCATCGGCGCGGAACTCTACGGGTATTCAGGTGTTGCTTGTGATATTGAACTGATTTGTTTGATGCATGAAACATTGCGTGCGGTGGGTATAGAGCAGCAGTTGATTGTGCTTGGTCACGTCGGAATCTTTCGCTCCTTGCTAAGCGAAACATCTTTGAACGAGTCTACTCGGCAACGCCTGTTTGATGCTGTTCAGCGCAAAGCCTATGACGAAATCGATGATGTATTGAATGACGCTGTGTCTGATACTGGGCTACGGAAAAAGCTTTCAAGGCTGACTCGCATGAGCGGCGGTGGAAATGTGCTAGATCAGGCGAGAGAAGAGTTTGCTAATAGTAGTGCTGATGTAAGTGCTGAACTTGATGAACTGGTGGCTATTGCAGAAGGTGTACGCACCCGCATACCTGATGTGGATCTCGGTTTCGATCTCTGTGAGTTGCGTGGTTATGAATACCACACTGGAATCGTATTTGCGTCATATACCGAAGGGTATGGTCGGGCTGTTGCGAAAGGAGGGCGTTACGATCACATTGGCGAGGTGTTCGGCCGAGCACGTCCTGCATCAGGATTCGACAGTGATTTGAAAACGCTGGCCAAGCTAACCACTACGGAGTTTCCATTAAAACAAGGTGTACTTGCACCGGACTCTGATAGTAATGGATTGCTGGACAAAATTTCTGAGTTAAGAGCGTCTGGCGAAATAGTTATCGTGGATCTTGGTGCAGAAGAAATTTCAGATCAACAGTGTGTAGAACAGAATTGCGATAGAAAACTTGTGAATGAGAATGGAGACTGGGTCGTACGGGCTATTCAATAGTTAAAACGAACCAGCTAGTAGTTAAGTTAATCTGAAAGACGAGAAGTGAGAGAGACAACAGAGTATGGCTAAGTCAGTAGTAGTACTGGGTACTCAGTGGGGTGACGAAGGCAAAGGGAAGATTGTAGATTTGCTAACGGACCAGGCTAGTGTAGTGGCTCGATTTCAAGGTGGTCACAATGCCGGCCATACTTTGGTCATTGGTGGGGAAAAGACTGTTCTACACCTGATTCCTTCAGGTGTATTGCGGGAAAATCTGCGCTGCATTATTGGCAATGGTGTTGTTCTCAGTCTTGAGGCCTTAATGAGTGAAATTCGAGAGTTGGAAGAACGCTCTATTCCGGTTCGTGAAAGACTTAGCATAAGCGGCGCCTGCGCTCTTATTCTTCCTTCTCATATCAGGCTTGATCAGGCGAGAGAAGCTCAGAAAGGAAGCAAAAAAATAGGCACCACCGGAAGGGGAATTGGTCCTGCCTATGAAGATAAAGTAGCGCGACGCGGACTCAGATTGGCCGAAACTATGAACCCGGAGTTGTTCAAGCAGAAACTGACCGAGCTACTTGAGTATCATAATTTTTGGCTAACTAAATATTTCGAAACAGACGCTGTTGATCTCGAAGAAACATTTGATTCTTCCATGAAGTTAGCGGAAGAAGTGCGTCCAATGATCGCTGACACTGTTGAAATGTTGCACAAACATCGCAAGGCTGGCGACAACATCATGTTTGAGGGTGCGCAAGGTTCCTTGCTGGACATTGATCACGGCACCTATCCTTTTGTAACTTCGTCCAATACTACCGCTGGTGGTGCCGCCACTGGCAGCGGGTATGGCCCACTGTACCTGGACTATGTTCTGGGAATAACTAAGGCATATACCACGCGAGTGGGTTCTGGCCCTTTTCCAACCGAGCTTTTTGATGATGTGGGTAAACATCTCGCCATCAAAGGGCATGAAAAAGGTGCAACTACAGGGCGTGATCGACGTTGCGGATGGTTCGATGCGGCAGCTGTCAGACTGGCAAACCGAATTAATAGCGTGACAGGTATTTGCCTTACCAAGCTCGACGTATTAGATGGGTTGAAGACAGTTAAAGTATGTACCGGCTACAAAGGCGAAGAATCCACTTCCAGCAGTTTGATGGACTGTGCGAGTTTTGGCGAACTTGAACCAATCTACGAAGAACTCCCCGGCTGGAGTGAATCCACCCTGGGTGCAAAGTCACTTGATGACCTGCCAGAGAATGCACGCGCTTACATTAAGTTCATCGAAGACGTTATTGAAGTGCCGGTTGATGTAATCTCAACAGGTCCTGACAGGGATGAAACTATAGTCGTACGCCATCCCTTCGCTGGGTAGAATCTGGTCAAAGTCTAATTAGAAAGTTTTAAGGACATCCATTTGTTCATCTGAACTAATTCTTAGGACACCCAAATATTATCTAGTCAGCTAATTCATAGTTCGGTCTCGATGGCTTTAGTTCAGTAAAATCACCTACCTACCCAAAACCGTGTCACTGTCACATAGCGATTTTACGCGTTACCTTGCATAGTCTCGCAAACCTTCTAAAATCGACGGTCCCTTCCTATATAGATGGAGCTACTTTCGAGTAGAACTGGCTGCGTTGACTTTGGCCCGTGCCCAACAAGTGTCATTGGAAGACACACCTTACTATCACTGTATCGCTCGTTGTGTTCGCCGCGCGTATCTGTGCGGTGACGATCCTGTGTCCGGTCGAAACTTTGACCACCGTAAAATGTGGCTGGTTACTCGAATTAAGGAACTAGCCGCATTATTCGCAATAGATGTTTGTGCATACGCAGTTATGAGCAATCACTATCATCTTGTGCTTCATGTCGATCTTAATTCGGCCTCGCAATGGAGCGACGAAGAAGTGGTAAGGAAATGGACGGCACTATTTCCGGCAAACGGTAAGCTTATCGAAACTCTTTACTTAAACCGAAATTCTAAAACTGCTCAGAAAAATTTGGAGAGGAAAATCTCCGAATGGCGGGAAAGGTTGACTGATCTGAGTTGGTTCATGCGATGTTTGAATGAATCGATCGCTCGTCGAGCAAATCAGGAAGATGAGTGTAAAGGCCGATTTTGGGAAGGACGGTTCAAGAGCCAAGCTTTATTGGATGAGCGGGCGCTAGTAACCTGCATGGCATATGTGGATCTTAATCCAATTCGTGCTGGAATAAGCGAGACTTTGGAAAACAGTGATTTCACTTCAATCCAGGAACGACTGATCCAACATGCCAAACGCGTTAAAAAGCGAAGTTATAAACAACATCGTCTATTAACTCGAAGAGGTGCCAAGCATTTGCTGGGCCGACAATCGCAAGGTAAGCAATCAGAACTAAAACCTTTGACTCAATTCCTTAGCCCTTCTGAATCCAAGTTACCGATAGACCACAAATCTTATGTAGAGTTACTCGAGACTACTTCTAAGATTATTTTCTTGGAAAAGTCAGAGCGGACCAAAGCGGTTAGTTCAATGAATGAAAAAGATTCGCTTTTAGGTGCGATAGGAATAAGCAGCAGAGCCTGGATTAGAGGGGCAACAAAATTTCATCGTTACTATGGTACCGCTGCGGGAAGCGCTGATTCGTTAATTAACTTTCAGAAACACCGAATAGACGCCGGTGAGAAGTTGAAACATCCCGATAAGTGGATTCGTGGAATCAGATCAGCTCAAAAACTCTCACGCATTTAGTTAGACACTATTTTTTACTCACAACAGCGCGAACTGAAAAGCTTCGTCTGGATTTTCTAGTTTCCCTTAGCCAGATCTGGCTATTTTTTGCTCAGATAAATGAATAAAGCACAGATCATCTGCGATTGAATTCGCTTATGTGTAGATTGGTTTTATAAATATTATTAAAGGACACCCATTTAAATTTAAATTGGATGTCCTTTAAATTTTCAGAATTAGTATTCAACCAACTTCTGTAAGTGCTTGGTTTGACGAAGGTTATTCAGCGATTAATGTATCTATTGTCCATGAGCAGTGTGCTTCAGATACATATTTCACTACATATTGTTTGACTTTGAAGGGGCTACACTATATGTTGCGCTGCATATGGTGAAAGTGCAGTGACACAAAAAGCAGCATCTCTATAAGAGCTGACAGTTATCTAAGCTGCGAGCAGCGCGTAACTGATATAAAAAGAATCAGAAAAGGTACGAATCACCACACAATGAGTCATAAAAATAATCACATTCTTCTAAAGAGTGAAAAACAAATACAAGCTGGAGTTATCTGAGAATGGCAAAACCTGCTGAAGCAGTTGTCGAAGATCAAAACAACGATTCTCTTCCTGATGAAGGTGTGGACGGTGATAAGCTGTTTCTTCGCCAACTAAAAGAAGAAGAAATAAGAGCGAAACTCGACGATTTCGCTAAAGAGCTAGCCAGGGTCAAGGCAGCAAGGGACGCCCACTAGCCGTATATCGGCCGACCATTTCGCCGGGCTGGTCTTCAGCTCGGCAACCACCCCTCAAAAAAATTATCATCACTTTCATTAATCTGCGTGCCAGGGACCATGAATTGGTCGTCCGATCGCGGTACACTACTAGTCTGTAAATCAATCAGAAAGGGTGTCCTTTTAAGTTAAGTTGGGTGTCCTATGAGGGAGTGTCCGTGAAGAATCTGATGAAACTAGTTGGTATTGTCTTACTTGGCATTCTCATTTCTTCGTGTGCTAGCAACACAGATTACACCCCATTAATTGGCTCGGAACCTGAAATTGGTGCGTCGCTTACCCGAGCACCCAGGACACTACGACTTTATTACAGCGCCCTGCCTGATGTGTCGCAAAGCAGTCTTAGGTTAGTCGGGCCAGCTGGTGAACATCAGCTTCGTGGGCTCCATACCATGGCCGCAGACGATTTGATGATTGAAATTTTAGACCCGGTAACCACTGGCAGCTATACCGTCGAGTGGACTACCGTTGTGGGTGACGATCCCACAATTTATTCCGGCAGTTATAATTTTTCGGTTAGCGAAAACTAATTTTATTCTGGCGCCAGGCTTCGACCGTACTCATTGAGCCAGATCAACTTCCGCTGAACCGGAAAACCTATAATCTGTTTCAGTTAGCTTACGCCTGTTATGACGGAAACTAACTATTCCTGTTTGAGAAAAGTGATTAGTTCCATTGAATACGACCCTGCATCCTACATTTCTGTTAAAGGCGCTATATCAGCCTATTGAAGCGTTCGAAGAGTTGGCGAAAGTTGAGCCTTCTCCTGCTGGTGTGTTCTTTCGATACTCAATATGGTTGCTGGTCCTGCCGCCATTGTTTTCTCTTATTGGTGCTGCCAATTTTGGTTGGCGCATAGGTGCTGAAGATCCGTTAATGATGGAGACAAACTCACTTCTGCTTGTGAGTATAGGTTACTTCATTGTGCTTATTTTTGGCCTGATTAGCACTGCCTTGATAGGTAGCTGGATGGCAGCCACCTATGCTGCCAACGCGTCATTAGGAAAACACATGGCCTTGATTACCATCGTTGGAGAGCCGCTGGCTATAGCCAGTATTGCGCATCTTTTTCCGGACGTTCTTATCAATATGCTGGTACTAATTCCAACCATGATCTGGAGTATGTACCTGCTTTACAAAGGTATCCCAATTGCACTGGATACACCGCCAGAAAGGGGGATGCTAATGGCTTCTTCCCTCGTTGGATGGTTGTTGGTAGCAGCGGTAAGTTTGTTGGGTATTAGCATGGGGCTCTGGACCATGGGAGTTGGTCCTTTGTTGGGAGTGTAAAGCACAACGTATGAGCGAGAGCACCTATCACGACAATATTGCACTGAGGCTGATTCAGTTCGCTGTATTCTGGGCTATTGCTGCCATGTTAGCCGGAGTCTATATCTCGGCGGAGCTGGTTTGGCCTACCATCGACTTTGGGCAGTACTGGTTATCTTTTGGTCGATTGCGACCACTGCATACCAATGGAATTATCTTTGGCTTCGGCGTCTCAGCGCTAATGGCCACAGCGTTTTATAGTGTGCAGCGTACCTGCCACACGTCACTTTTCGCTCCTAAGTTAGCCTGGTTCTGCTGCTACGCCTGGCAGCTACTGGTTTTAACCGGCGGTCTGTCTCTACTGGCAGGTTACACCACATCGAAAGAATACGCGGAACTTGAGTGGCCATTCGATATAGCGATCGCCGTAATTTGGGTGTGTTTCGGAATTGTGTTCTTCGGCACTATTGCTCAAAGAAAAATCAAACCGATCTATATCTCCAATTGGTTCTATGGCTCTTTGATTATTGTCATCGCCATGCTCCATATCGTTAACAGCCTGGCGATTCCTGTCACCCTTGGTAAGTCCTACTCACTCTATGCCGGCGCCCAGGATGCGGTGGTGCAATGGTGGTATGGGCATAATGCTGTGGGCTTTCTCTTAACAGGCGGCTTTCTCGGTATGCTTTATTACTTTCTGCCGAAACATGCAGAACGTCCTATTTGGAGCTATCGATTATCAGTCGTTGCATTCTGGGCTTTCGTCTACAGCTATATCTGGGCTGGCCCTCATCACCTGCATTACAACTCTATACCAGAATGGGTGCAGTCCCTGGGTATGGCTATGAGCATTATTCTTCTGGCACCGTCCTGGGCAACGATGATTAACGGAATCATGACTGTCAGTACAGCATGGGAGAAGCTGCGGAGCGATCCCGCACTCAAATTCATCGTTCTATCGCTGGCATTTTATGGACTGGCTACATTCGAAGGGCCAATGATGTCTATCAGAAGTGTGAATGTTGTCAGCCATTTTACAGACTGGACCATCGGCCATGTTCATTCCGGGGCGTTGGGTTGGAATGCAATGATCACTTACGGCACATTCTATTTTATGGTGCCAAGATTAGTGGGCAGCGAACTTTATAGTTCCCGTCTCGCCAATATACATTTTGCCCTGGCGCTTGCTGGCACCATGCTTTACATAATTTCCATGTGGGCGGCAGGTGTCTCTCAGGGTTTGCTTTGGCTTAGTGTCGATCAATTAGGTGAACTGAGCTTCAGCTTCAAAGACATTATGGCCAGCATGACTCCCTACTATTTGCTGCGGCTTGTTGCGGGACTGATCTTTCTTACTGGCACAGTGTTGATGGCATACAACCTCTATATGACCATGAAGGGCAAGCAAGCAACGCTAGTTACGGCACCTCCGGTAAATCCAGCATATGGTATGAATTAATGGACGGCTTATCACTTCACAGGAAAATTGAAGAGAACACAGGTCTGTTGATCTTTGGCATCCTTTTTGTTTCCGCTATTGGTGGATTGGTACAGTTACTGCCAGTGCTTAATCAGGACAGTCTGGACACCGCCACGGAGAACTCTCGACTGTATTCCGCCGTAGAGCTTACTGGACGTGACATATATATAAGAGAAGGCTGCCACGTCTGCCATTCGCAACAGGTTCGTCCACTGATTGCGGAAGTCGAACGGTATGGCCCTTACTCCAGAGCAGACGAATTTGTCTATGACAGACCATTCCTCTGGGGATCCAAGAGAACCGGTCCAGATCTGCATCGACTAGGTGGTAAATTTTCTGACGACTGGCACCGTATACATTTGCTAGACCCTCGTGCAGTTGTGCCCAACAGCATCATGCCTGCGTACCCGTGGCTCGCCGAGAATGCCGCCAGCGACACTGGCAACATCACTGCAAAATTGAATGCACTGACAGTTCTTGGTCACCCTTATAGTGAGGAAGACATCGCCGGTGCCGAAGCTGCATTAGAAGGCATGACGGAGATGGACGCTCTAATCGCTTACTTGCAGATATTGGGGATCGGCTTTCAGGGAGATAGTGCACTATGACCTGGTTTATCTTCGTAGGTGACATGCTGGTTATGGCTTTTATGATTGGCGTGGCTATCTGGTACGGCACCCGCGGCAATAGCGAAGAAATCGCGGCAGCGTCGCGCATACCGTTAGAGGATGAGACATATCATGGCTGATCTTCCTACGGGTTTTTGGAGTGGTTGGATTGCGGTAGTCACGCTGGTGTCTTTGGCTGCGGTTGCCTGGCTAACCTACAGTCTCTACTTCCATACAGATGGCTCGGAACACTCCGGCGAAGAACCGGTTTGGGATAATGACTTACGTGAAGGAACCAAGGCGCCGCCAATGTGGTGGTTTTGGCTAATCTTTGCCGGCATGGTGTTTACCCTTATTTACCTTATGTTGTATCCAGGACTGGGAAGTTACGCGGGTTTACTCGATTGGTCGCAGGGGAGTCGTGTTGCCGAGTCTTATGAAAATTTTGAAGCGAATTTTGCTGACGCCAGAGCGACGGCAACAGAGCTGAGTCTCGTTGAAATGCAGAATGATCTGGAGTTGATGGCAACTGCAGAACGACTGTTCGCCAGAGAATGTGCGGCTTGCCATGGCCCTGACGGCAGGGGGCAGGCCTCACTCTTTCCAAACCTGCATGATGTGGACTGGCAGTGGGGTTCAACACCCGAACAGATTGAACAAACCATAAGGGGTGGTCGTAACGCTCAGATGATTGCATGGGGAGCAATACTTGGTGAAGACGGAATACGTAACGTCGCCGAGTATGTAATGGAATTGGGAGACGAATCCGACAATTCCCACCCCGGCCAGGCCGCCTATCAACAAAACTGTGCTGCCTGCCATGGAATGGATGGCTCAGGAAATCCTCTGTTAGGTGCACCTCGATTGACGGACGATATCTGGCTTTATGGCGGGGATCTGGATTCCATCATGGACACAATTTCCTTTGGAAGATTCGGCGTCATGCCAGCGTTTGATCAGAGACTTGATGATCTGCAGATCAAGCTTCTGGTCGCATTGCTTGTTCGTTGATTCTCGCTCCCTCTGAGCTTTTCAGGTCTGTATCACTGTTCTGGTTTCATCGTTACTCAAGAGTTCTCCTCGCTCGTATCAATGAATTTATTCATGGTTGAAGTAGATTTGGTAGGATACCTTCTGACCAGGTTCTGAAGGGGTTCAATCCAATGACTGGCAGCTTGCCGAGCAACGACCAGGGATTCACTTTGATTGAATTGCTCATGGTGGTGTCAATCATCGGTGTGCTCGCGTCTGTAGCGGCACCGATATACCAGAACTACATCACCCGGGCACAGCTGGTAGAAGCAGCATTGGAACTGGGCCAATGGGGAAGGGAATTTCGGCGCTGGAATTCTCAGAACGGTCGCTACCCCGATGACAGCCACATCGTACTGCCGCCTGAAGCCGCCGACGAACTAATCATCGACAACTCTCGCTGGTTAGCCGACACAGCGCTTGGTGGTAACTGGAACTGGGAAGGTCCGGACAATTATCCCTATGCGGCGATTTCAATTCTCGGGGCAACAGCATCCGTTCTGGAGATTCAACAATTCGACTTTATTCTTGATGATGGCGAATTATCTACCGGCATTTTCAGACAAACTCCAAACGGACGTTATTCCTATATTCTTGAAGAATAAATGTAAGAAAAGAAGCCGGGGATTTCAGAGTACATTCACATCATTGAAGCAAAGTTGGTTCCGGACTATTGCGACTCACATAAATTCTGGAGTACCCGTAGAAATCCGGTTGCGGATGTTCCACGATTACATTGTTACCAACCCGGGAGACTATATTGGATTGTCCGGAGGCATCGCATGTGAGAGTTTCAGGCGGGGTACCACCTCTGGCTAATATTCTTCCGATTTCTTCAAAGATCCGCACACATTCCTGAAAAGGTGTGATTGAAAGTTGCTGAGCCCTTGTTTCATTATCCAGGGGCACAAAGTCGGGCGCAGAAAAAAAGATAAATCGTGTGGCAATTATGCCAACACAGACAATAGTGATAGTAATGGGTACCACCTGGGTATTGGAACGCCTGGTCCGAATTTTTACCGAAGCTACTTCCGGTTCTGGTTTCAGTTCGACAGGATCGCTCTTACGTTCCAGTTTCGCGCTTTCGACTGCTACAGATTTGCTCGTCTCAAGAATTTCAGCGCAGGGCTCACAAAATACTCCGTCATCAGTAAAGCTTGCACACATCCCACACAGAGGACTTGAACACTTCGTACAAAGTTCAATCGCAGGAGCGTTTGGGTGATTCTGGCATTTTGCTGACATTGTCTAGCCTTTTAAAAACCGATGCCCATTGGATTGTGGATCGGTGGTCTTACTCCAGACTCTATAGTGTTTGCCGAGCTAGAGTCATGAAGTTGGCTTTCTTCGGGCCAGAAGCTTCTGTTGGCCTTCAAGAACCAACTCTTTGTGCTGGTTATGAACCGTAGAGCGTACGGTTACAACCCCTGTTGTATTTCCAGCCGTCAATTCAATAATTTCCAACGCTGGATAGATAGTGTCATCACAGTAAACAGGTTTCAGAAATTTTGAACTTTGCTCAAGCAGCGCAATCAGGTTGTCCCCCAGTACATGAGGCAACATACCGGCTCCTGGCGCTGTCTGTATAAGCACCTGCAGGCCGTGGGCGAGTAAATGTGGATGACCTTTTCGTCGACAATATTCAACATCGTAATGAATTGGATGATTGTCCATCGAGGCCATTTGAAAAGCCGCAAAACTTGATTCGGTCAATGTACGAGATGGAGCAGGAAATCGTTGCCCGATTTCCAGATCATCAAAGTATTGGGATTCACAGAGTTTATGGTCTAGCGGATCAAAGCTGGGGTCGATATCTGCCATGGTCTATATTGAGAGAGATGAGTGAGTTGAGTGAGTCGAGTGAGTTGAGTGAGTTGAGTGAGATGCAGGGAAAAAGTAATCCCATATCAAACTCAAACTGCATCAGAGCTCAGCAGCACTGGCGGGTCGTGGGTAGTGATAGGTAATCGTCACATCTTCCATGCTTTGCCAGCGTCTATTAATAAATTGTGGACGAAATCGTATTCCCTGAATTCCCTTAACGGCAGGAGATTTCATTTTTACCTCCTGAGCCGTTGATTCCTGAAACTCGATGTTTCTGGGTTGTCCTCTGGAATTGAGGGAGAAGCTTAGAACTGCTGTTTCATAATCCAGCTCAATGGTCCTGGCTGTATCAGGTACAGGGGGACGTTCTAATCCAGGCATGAACGGATGCCACGCATAATAAGTGCCGAGATGAATTCGATCAGTTGCTGAGTCATTGGGCGATTGATCGGACTCAACAGACACACCTCTGGCATTCTGGGCAGCGAATGCAGCGTCCAGAGTTTGATGGAATTCCGCCGATGGTATGGTCGTAGGTCGGCTGAAGAACTCATTGATTCTTTGACGTGGGATACCCGCTTCTTCCAGTTTATCCATTGCCCCGCGATACAACGAAATAGCGGAACCTTTTGATGTAGCTAACCTGAAATCGGCAAGGTAGATCATGGCCATTGCTTCGCCTTCAAGATCACCCTGGTTTGCATATATGTCGCGAATACGTTTCAGGTTGCTAAACGTAGTGGCTATAGATTGTTCGTTAGTTCGAAATATTTTTTCGCGAATAAAAATCGCTGGAGCCTTACCCAGGAACCGGCGGATTCGGCGGACCGATACAGAGCGATACTCGTCTATGGCGTCTTGATAAAGCCAGGGAACCAGAGCAAGAGGATCGTCGGCAAATAATGTTGCGGCATCGTCCATCAACCGAAACTGAAGTTCGCCAATTCTTCTCCCCTGGGCTTCTCTCAGATCCGGCGCATCCAATAAAATGGCGTGCAGGTACCAGTCCTTGAGTGCCTTGGCCTGCAGCAGGCGTTCAAGCGATAACTCGTCTGAATTACTTTCCATCAGGCGATTGATCGCTTCGAACCGATTACTGGCGGATGTCCAATTGCCAACTCGAATATCATTTCTGATTGCATCTTCAAGAAAAGGAATCTGGCTGGGGCTTTCAAGGCCATCTTCCACCCGAACTATTTGTAATCTCCTTTCCAGCATTTCCTGAGCTGAAGTAAAGTCGCCGAGTTGCAGTTCTACACTCGTCAGGTCACCTAGCGATTCAAGTAATCTTGAATCGTAAGGACCGTACATTGATTCGAGAATGGCCAGATCTTCCAGCAGTGAATCGCGTTGGCGAATAAGCTGATTGCTCAGCCGCAGAGGGCTGACTGACTCCGGAGTTAGCTGATGCATTGAATTGGGGTCGGCATTGGCGATCGCAGTCGTCATCAAAACAAGTGATGAGAGAGTTATTCGAGTAGCTTTCGATAGAGAATCCCGAGACATGATGGCCGATTGCCCTCTTAGGGTAAGATTGAAAACTGAACCAGGACCAGCTTGGAAATACAGTACTGTAAAAGCTTTGAATAGCCAACTCCTTTGCGGAGGAGTGCCAACAAAGTACCGCCCGTTGGGCGTTTTGCCCTGAGACTTCCCTGGATAAATACGCAAAATTCTGGCAAGAGGACCATTGTGCTATGAAAAACTAATTTATTAGTTGATGAAATTGAGCGTGTCAGATAGGATTAAACTAATTCATTAGTTTTAACTCTCAACAGGTAGGTTAATTATGCGTATTAGTCGCAGCACAAAGCTCCTGGTCGCGGTTCTGATTTCTGCTTTTATGATATGGCGAGCAATTCCCTACTATATGTTTTTTGCTTTCGCAGATGGCTCCACTTTGCCAGCCACCACCTGGCTGGTGCTACCCGAAAATCCTCCGCAGGCACAACGCGTAGGAAACGAACTTTACCGCGACACCGGTGCTAGTTTAATGAATGCCATGGACAGGCATCGTGTTGGTATTGGTGCAGCAGCGATCTCGTCAGCAGTGCTGATCGGCGATGAAGTTGTCTGGGCAGGCACATCCGGTTGGGCAGATATTGGCACTCGTATTGCTGCCTCACCGGATACCAGGTTTCGAATCGGAAGCACGTCGAAAGCGCTAACTGCAACGGGACTGGCAAGATCAATCGAGGAGAATCTGATATCTCTCGATACACCACTTCAGGATCTATGGGATGAAATACCCAACCCTGCCTGGGGGGAGATGACGCCACGTCAATTGGCTTCTCATATGTCTGGGCTGCCCCACTATGGTGAAAACAGTGATTTTAGTGGACTCATGCATACACTAAAGCTGCAGGAACATTACAGCTCAGTACATGACTCGCTAGTACTCTTTGATGATTCAGACCTTCTATTCACACCGGGATCGGATTTCTTTTACTCAACATATGGCACAGTTCTCCTCAGTGCAGCATTGAGTAAGGCAGCCGGTAAATCCTATCTCGATCTGATGAATGATCTTGTTTTTGAACCCAGTGGTATGGATGCCGTCGTTGTTTCGCCAAAGAGCTCGGAAGATCTTCCCAATCTGGCAACTCCCTATCACAGCAACGGTGAGCAGGAGACTGAACTTAGAGTCAGACGATGGCGGGATGTTGATCTGAGCCACAGACTGGCTGGCGGGGGATTCGCTGCTACCTCCAGTGATCTGGTCAGGCTAGGAAAGAACTATTTTCCAAACTCGAATCCCACTGCCCTGCCAACGGAAATAATTGAGCAGATGTTCGTGCCGCAACGGCTGGACTCGGGCGAGATTAATGAACAGAACTACGCAATCGGATGGAGGATCAGAGAGGAAGAGTTTCTGGAAGGAGTGGAGTTTATGCATGCCAATCATGGCGGCGTGTCCCGCGGTGGGCAGAGCTGGTTGATGCTGATTCCTGAAAAAGAAATGGCAGTCGCACTCAACATCAACGGGAGAACTGATGTATTCTGGGATTTCGGTAGTTTCTCCTACGAGATTGCGACTGCATTTATAGAAAGAATTGAAGAACTGGAAAAGTAGAATTACTTTAATTTCCCGGGTCTTGTAGCCAGAACTGTTGAAATAGACTAGTAAAAATAAATAAAAAGTACGTAAAAAAGGAATAGCTGAATTGGCAAGAAATCGATCAAAGAGCCTGACCGCCGGAGAGCAGGAAATCATGGAGGTACTGTGGGAGAAAGGGCAGGCGACAGCACGGGAAATAGCTGACGTACTGAATCAAAGCAAAAATACAGCATTCACTACCGTCCAAACAATGTGCAAGGTGTTATTGGACAAAGGCTATGTGGAGTACCACAAACAGGGCAGGGCTTTCGTCTATACGCCAATTACAACTCAGGAAGACGCCCGTAATAGCGCACTGGATCAGTTGCTTTCCCAGTTCTTTGCAGGATCACCTGCAGTCCTGGCGGAACACTTGCTGCAGGAAGACCAGATTAATAGTGAAGATTTGAAAAACCTGCAGGATAAACTCAACTCGAAAAAGGACAGCACCGAGTAGAAGCTCATGTCGACAGAGTCCTACCTGTTTCAATTGATCATATTGCTCCATCTGGGGCTAAGCATCGTTTTTTTCCTGTTTGGAAAGTTGCTTATGGCCTGGCGCAGCAAGAGTTTAAAGCCAGATACTGCTTACAGGGCGTCACTTTCTGCATTTCTGATAGTCACGATAATCCCACTGTTAATCACAGGCTGGCAGCATCACCTGGTTGATGTTTTCCAGGGAACGATTTCTGTGAACAGTATGGCTGCGGCGGCACCGATAGAGGAGTCAATCACCAAAGTAAATTTCCCGGAACCGAATGCACGATTGGGTACTACGTCCGAGCCCTCTATCCATCAATCTGATACGCCGTTCGCCATAGTAAGTAATAGCGATAATAGCCTGGAGGTGTGGGATCAGGTCAGCTATATGCTATCACCGGTGTTTCGCATTGCTGTTTTGATACTGGCTATAGGTGTAGTTGTTCAATGGTTTCGACTGGTCGCGATGTTGCTCTCTACCCGAAAGTTAATTCGTCAATCGCGACCTATCCATCTTTCAAAAACCAGTTTGCAAGGTATTGCTGTTCCGGTTCTGGTCAATGAGCGAATAAATGTGCCGATGGCGGTTGGTTTTCTGAAGCCTGTCATAGTTGTTCCTCAGGCACTTCTTCAGTTACTCAATGACCAACAACTGAATCAGATTCTGATACATGAAAATGCCCACCATCGCCGCCGCGATTTGTGGACTTCCTTACTGTGTAAGATTCTTGGAAGTTTGTACTGGTGGAATCCTCTTCTCTCGTATTTGAGTAGAACGATTCATCTGAGTCGAGAACTTGTATGTGACGAAATTGCAGCACAGAAGTCAGAAGACAGGTTTGCCTATGCCCAGGTGCTGCTGGATTGTGCGAAACACGTATTAAGGTCACGCCAGCAGATACTTGCCCTCAAACTTATTGAAGCAGAGAACGAGCTGGGTATCCGAATTGACCAATTGACAGATACTTTCGAACAGAAGAGAAGCTCTGCATGGATCGCATCTACGCCGTTTGTTTTTGTCGTTGCCCTTGTTGCATTTACTGGCGATACGCTTTCCGGGTTGGTGCAGGACGAGGATCAACTCCGGATATTTAGACAGTACCGGGTGATGCATGTAGAAGACGGCAGCAGATTATTATCGGTGACTAACAGTAGTGATTTGTCTGGTATTGATCGATTGATAGAAGAAGGCCTGTCTCTTGATACACCTATAGCCATCGAGGGAACCGCGCTAATGGTGGCGATCAGAAATGGCGACGAGGAGATGGTTCACCATTTACTCAGGCGGGGTGCCGACCCGGATCAGGCTGCTTCCAGACGAGGGAATCCACTCATCCTTGCGGCGGCGCTGGGACGAATCGATATTATGAGGATGCTTATTGCGGCAGGTGCGAACGTTGATGCAATTGTGCCGCGTGATGAAACGCCTTTAATGAGTGCAGCAAGGAATGGGCAGCTGGATGCGGCGGAACTACTTTTGCAACATGGTGCTCAAGCGAGACTGGGTGTCAGAACAGCAGCAAGCGACGGTCTGGAATACAGAACACCTCTTGGATTGGCTACGACAGATCAGATAAGACAGTTACTGGTGAGAAATTTATAAACCTGATTGAAGAATTACTTTGCCAGGCGAGCGTGTGTAATCGCTGGATAAAAAAGGCCGGAGTAAAGTGCGTTCTCGCACTCTTACTCCGGCCTTAACGTTTGAACAGCTAGATCAGCTAGATCAGCTAGATCAGTTAGAACAGCTAGAATAGTTAGAACAAAAAGCCTCTAGAGTTCAAAATCCAGCGCCAATGAAAACATTCGGCCAAAATTGTCATAGAGGCGACTTTCAAAACCGCCTGTCACCGGCAATAGAATCGGATACCAATCAAACATATTGTTAACAGCGAAAGTCACACTTCCTGACGTATTGAAAATGTCATCGAAGAAATATGTATAACTGGCATTTGCTATCCACGAATCAGGTATGACCTCTGGAGGTGTGGTACCCGTTGCGAAGTTACCATCGAAAGTTACGCTGTCAGTGTATTTCGCCAATATAGACGCAGCATGATCTCCCCGGTTCCAACCCAGACGTACATTGGTAATCAGTTCAGGCAGAGGAGGCGACAATGCTGTATCAGCATTTCTTCTTCCACGGGCGTCGATTAAGACTCCGTCCAGTCCTGCATAGTCATAGGTAAGGTAGTAAGCCGCATTCACCATCAGGTTGAAATTACCCGCATTGCCAGGGCTAAACTGATAGTTGGCGGAGAAATCCACTACATCCACAATATTGGTATTAATATTGTCCGCGATGCTCACTATCTCAGTGATATTACCGTTTGGCTCTCGAGCAATCGTGTTGGAAGGATTCGCCAAGACATAAGCTATTGCCGCTTCACGATCAGCGGATCCTGGTGTTGCGTCATAGGTATCTCTGTTTATTCCAAGTGCGGTGAGTGCGCTAAAGAACTGCTGATTGGTAACATCCTGAGCGCTTAATGTGACGATTCGGTCGGTATACTCAATCTCCTGATAGTCCACACTAATACTCAGACCTTCGATTCCTTCCCAGGTGAATCCAACATTCCAAATTTCAGAATTCTCAGGCTGTAGGAAGGGGTTTTTCGATGCACAGGAAAGTGTTCCCAGTAAATCGTTACCAGTTATGAAGTCAGTACCTGACCGAACATTCGCACAGCCGGATCGATCAAAAGCACCTACATCTTCAGCGGATGGTGCCAGAAAGCTTTCGCCCCAGGAGCCTCGAATCGCCAGGCTGTCCAACGGTTGCCAGCGCAGAGCTACTTTTGGCGTGGTGGTATCCAGATTCAGGTCGGTAAATTCCTCATAACGACCAGCGATTTGCATGCTGAGGTTGTCCAATATAGGAACTTCAAACTCAGCGAACACTGCGCGCACTGTCGAGCCATCCCGAGTTCGATTACCCAACGGTGCCGCGATGCCGGCAGAGTTTGAGAAATCCAGTCCTGCTTTCGAGAGAGGAGAGTCATCATCAACGTCCACGCGATCTCGCAAGGCTACACCGAAAGCTGCACCCACAGTACCGGATGGAATTTCAAAGAGATCACCAGTAACAATGGCATCGAAGATAATTAGCCTGTCTTCCTGCAAGTTGTGATTACCACTTTCAAACAACCAGTCAACTACTTCCTGGGAGTTGTTTGTGTAGCGGCCATCGGAACGATCGGCATCATAGTTAGGAGACCGAATGTCTCTGGAGGCGAAAGGATTGAACCACTCGTCTCCGTTTGGGCCACCCCTACCGTTAAGCGCCTGCTCCAGTCGGAATGCATTGCCGTCCATGGTTTCAACGCGTTGTTCATAGGTTTGATAACCTAACCAGGCTTCACCGGACCAGGTATCACTGATGTTAAATTCAGCGCCCAGCTTATAAACGTGGGTGGTGTACTGATATCTGTCTTCCTGAAATGAAGAATCACCCAGATAACTTGGTTTGGTACCTTCACCCTGTTCCAGGCCATTCCAGATTGTATAGGTGCCGATGCCAAAGACACCTGGTCGGACAGCCAGACCCGTAGGGTTCGCAGGATGTTCAGGTGGGATTGTAAAGTTGTCATACCAGGCAGAGGCCAAGGGCGTAACGGGTTCGGTGTGAAAGATGGACTCGCGATAACTGACAGCCGCCTGAAATTCCAGCGTTACATCATCGCTGGCTTCATACCGTGTATTTATGTACGACACATAGTCGTTTGCCTGACGGTTGTAGTCTGTCCATTGGGCGTAGTGAAAGCCACATAGCAATCCACCGGCAATAGGAAAGCCGCTGGGGAAGCTGCCGTCAATTCCCTTATCTTCCAGGCCTGTGTTGTAGGCACCGCAATCAGGGTCAAGATAGGGTGCGCCATTAGATAGTTGATAATGACCCGGTGCACCGATAAACGTGGCGTTATCTACCCGAAGAAATTCCGGGCGCTCGCCGCGATTGAGTGGGGTCTTACGGCCGACTTCCAATGCGGCGACTACATTTATGCCGTTATCAAAGTTATGACCCCATAACACACCTAATTTGGGTTCTTCGAAGTCTGCGCTTTGGTCGCGATTGTAGAATGTTCTCATTCGCAGCCCCTCATACTCTTTGATCGGTATCAGGTTAACCACGCCTGCTACTGCATCCGATCCGTAGAGCGCTGAGCCACCATCAAGAACAACTTCGATTCGGTTGGTGGCTATATCGGGTAGTATTGAAGAGATTGCTGCATCATTAATGTTTCGTCGGCCATCCAATAAAGTGAGCGTGCTGCTTACCCCCAGACCTCGCAGATTAAATTGTGCGGAGTTTGAGTCCTGTCCACCGCCTGCGCCACCAAGCACATTAGCCACAGTGTCCACATTCTGGGTATAGGTCAGGTCGCGAATATACTGCCCAATATTCGCTGCTCCGTAGGTTAATAGTGTCTCCTGCGTAACCGAGTCGATTGGACTGGCTCCATTGAAGTCGCTATTTCTTATATAGGAACCTGTAACAGTTATTTGTTCAATTTCTTCATCCTGGGCGAAAGCGCCCGTGGTGCCAACTGCAAGGGCAATACTGGCAGACAGAACAGAACGTTTAATTGTTTTTTGAGTTTTCGAGTGGGGTCTACTCATGCTTCTTCTCTCCTTGATACAACTTGATATAACGCTTTTTATTAGAGCGAATAGATTCGCTTTCTTGCGAGCTTGCGGGGTCAAGATTACCCATCTGTTTGAGATTTGGGTGATGGCGGAGTGATTGACTGCTTAAACAATCAGGTGCCTAAGCTATTCCTTTTTATACCATCTGTCCAATTTAATGGTACGTGTTGCAGTATTTACCTAGGGAATGCACTAGGTTCAATGAGCTGATTTTGCATTGCATGCTTTCTGATTAACTTTTTTCGCATGAAAGTTAAAGTTAAAGATGAAGCATGAATAAGTTTCTTATTTGTATCGGAGTGAAGATTGCTCAAAAATATTAACACCGTTAATGCTATTTGCATGGAACTCCATAGATCAGGGGAAGTATCAATTGAAGTCGCGTATCCATCAGTCAGCTGAATGCAGAACAATGCGTAAGAGTTTTCTGATTGACCTGATCAATCTTTACTTACCGAGTGTTCTCAATATGTACCCGACTTCTGAAGTCGAACTTCCTGGTGATTAACCTGGTTCTTTCATGAACAGCAGGACTTGTCTGTTCAATTCTTGATCAAAGTAAAAAAGTAGAACTGACCCTGTACTAATTTACAAATATTCTTACACGAACAGTATTTCATGATCTGTTTCAAACCTTTTCGGCTATCGCAATTCAGTAAGAGCTTTTAATTGTTCCGCCAAAAATTACACAAGCACATTGTTATGTTGTAAAAAGTATTAGTTCACATTTTCAATACAAATTCGGTTTGTGACTCTGCTTTAACAAAAAATTAATCGAAAATTTGAACTTAGTCGTTGACAGCGCCCCACTAAACTCGTTAACTACGAACTTCAAAATATGAAGTTTGTGGTTGTAGCTTCTACACTCACTCTCAATCCGCCTTAGTTAATGTGTCGCTCTGGAAATTCCAGATCGGCCGAAGGCTGACTATTGCCCATAGGAAATTAGTTATGAAAAGCAGCAACATTTTCTCCGGCATACTTCGAAAAATAGTATTTCTCTGCTTCCTCGCGGGGTCACAAGTCGCAATGGCAGGACCGGTGTTTAAGATTACCGCGGTGGGTGGCGTAGCAAGCTATGCAAATGGAAACTATGAGGATGTGGCTTATACAGTTGCTTGGCTGGACAGAACCATTAGCTGTGGTGGAAGTAATGTTAATCGAATCAGAGTGCTTCTTGGTAAGAGTGAGCTGGATTTTTCAGAGTCGGCGCCGTTCGCGAACTACACCGCTCTGGTAAATGCGGCAAGAGAAAGCCTGACGGTGGAGCTGTGGCAGACAGGTTCCCCTTACGTGAACTTCAGCGGTGGGTTTTGCCTGGTCAGTTTCAATAACGTCCAGCACCCGGCTCTCAAGTTCAACTACTGATACCGCTTATTTACAGAACAATTCGTTTATACAGATTTGGCGAAAGTAATTTCTATGCCAACACATAAGTCCTGAATCAATCCAAATGTAGTCCCGAAGCCAAGAATATATTCGGACTCTTTCATCGCAAATGGAGCTTTAGCATGTCGTTTTTTGCAAGAACTACTAAGACTCTAACCTGGATAGCCGTAGTCACTTTTTGCGCATTGCTTGGTTTGAGTACTCAAGCAACTACACCAGGCGAGATGCAGTATCTGTGGGATTTGCTGATGAAGGACACTGGCCCGGACAGCGATGGTGACGGAATTCCAGACTCCTCCGATCCGGATGATGACAACGACGGTTTGCCAGATACCTTTGAACTCAATCCGCCAGTGGGTTTTCCAATTACCATGGATCCACTGGATGCCTACGACGGTCTTGCAGACTACGACGGCGATGGTGCCTCCAATGGCGACGAATATCAGGCTGCAATCGCGCTCAATCCGGCAGGTGTTCCGGAAGATCACATCACAGAATTCTTAACCTGTAGCGCAAGTACCTGCACATTCGATTCAGCTCCCAGCCCGAATTCGATTACCGTTCCTCCCGCCGATACTGTGTCGGATTCGGTTGGTGCTATAGCGTCGAACTTTAATGTGAGTGCTGGTGGCAATGTGAATTACTCCATTCCCTTGCTTACTCCAACAGGTACGGCTGGACTGCAACCAAACCTGAGCCTGTCTTATAACAGCGGAGCAGGTAATGGCATCGTTGGTCTGGGCTGGTCCATGTCCGGTGTATCTACAATCACCCGCTGTCGGCAGACAGAGGTGCAGGATAGCAATGCCACTGCTGTTGATTTCAGCGCCAACGATCGTTTCTGTCTCGATGGTCAGCGTCTGGTATTAGCTGACCCTCTGGATACCTACGGTGCCAACGGTGTCGAGTATCGAACTGAGATCGACTCCAACCGAAAAATTATTTCCTATGGTACCCAGGGTAACGGTCCGAGCTACTTTTTAGTTTTCAATGCTGATGGATCAGTTGTGGAGTACGGCGATACTACCGATTCTAAACTCATTCCCGGTAGCCAAAGCTCTGTACTTATCTGGGGCCGAAACGAGGTGCGGGACGCTTACAGCTACCATAATTCTGGCAGTAACCGTATCGAATACACCTATATCAATTCATCCAGCACCTCGGATTTTCGCCTCGAGAAAATCGAATATGCATTTGGTTCCGGCAGCACGGCCAACGCTGTAGTCGACTTCACCTACGAGACCCGTCCCGATACTTCGGACGGATACAAAGCTGACACCAGCTACACGGTGGATAAGCGCTTAAGCAGTATCGATGTGAAGAATGAGGGGGTAACCCTTCGCACCTACAGTCTTACTTATCTTGATGAAGTTCCTGTCACCAGCGAAAACACCACCAGCAAGCTCGCTGCGATCAGCGAGTGTCGTGGATCCGTGTGTTTACCGGATACAGAATTCACCTGGTCCGATGAAGGCATCGACTTTGGATTCGGATCAACAGCGACGGCTCTGTCTGGGTTTTCGAACTACATCGAACACGCAGCCAGCAATGTTTTCGATCCCATGGAGGTGTCGTCCAGTATCACGGCTAACGTAGATGGCGATGGCAACAGGGACCTTGTCTGGATGGAAGAAGATACCGGTTTCTATAGCTTTCGGGTGGCTACATCCAATGGTTCGACCCTGTCGACAGGTACTTACGAATCAGACAGCTATGCGGAAATTTACGGCTGGGCTGTTACTGACTACAACCAGGACAACTACAGTGACTTCCTCGTCGTAACAGCCGCCAGTGGTGTAGAAAAACTTCAGCTGTTCCTTAACAAAGATCAGGGCGGTGGTGTGCGTGGCTATGACGTAACACCAATCGAGCTGATCAGCGATCTGAATTACAGCATCGGCACCCTGAATCTGGAAACCGCTACTTTCACAGACCTCAACAATGATGGTTTGCTGGATATCGTATACAACGATAAGTACCGATTGCTGGAGGAAGATTCCGGCACGGTCAATGGCCCTTACCATTTCGGTGCTGAAACCAGCTTTGGCGTCTCGGCCATCGACACCATCGGTCAGAACATCTATCAGTCAACGGCCTTTGAAGCACTGGTAGATACAACCGGCTATACCTATCTGGGAATAGGGCTGGATCAGGCCCGATTCGGCGCCGATTTCAATGGCGATGGCCTGGCGGACATCGTGGCACCTATGGTCCATGAAGATTGCAGCGGCTGTCACAGCATTGCGGGCCAGGTCATTCTGGTGTCTGACGGTGCAGGCGGCTACAGCGAATTCGATTTCTTCATCTATGGTGATGACTTCAGTATTGTCGATCTGAATCGTGATGGGCTACCGGATATCCTGTGCGGTAACGGTGTATTCGACTACAACAACGGGGCCGCACTCACCACCGGTGGCACCAGCCCTGGCATTACCGATCGCATGCTCCACAGCCTGCTGGATATCAATCAGGATGGTTACTCTGATTTTATCTACAAAGATGACGGCAGCACGGCGATCAAGGCTCTGTACTGGGAGGGTAATGGCTTCGCCAATCCTTCAACATCGGCTGTCACTATCGCTACTACTACCTACACGGAAAAATTTGGTCCGGCTGGCTCCTTTTTCGACATCAACGGCGATGGGCTGCTGGACTACATTAATTTCAGCAATGGCGTTTATCTTGGTGAAGATGTATCCACCAGCGGCAATAACACCAAGGCCTATAACCTTATCACCAGGATTACTAATGGACTGGGCAACGAGAAATCCATTGAATACAGCCCACTAACCGACAGTAATGTGTACACCCGGGGCGATGATGCTGCTGACCTGGACTGGGGTGAAGTTGTATTTGATTTCATCTCTCCCTCCTATGTCGTCAGTAGAGTGGAAACCGCGGTGCCAGCTTACACCGGCGGCAGCCCGTCCATTGATGTCAATGCCACCAGCTCACTTTCTTACACCTACACAGGATTAAAGACTCAACCTGCAGGCAGGGGAGCGTTGGGGTTTAGTAAGACTGAAGTCACAGATGATCAAACCGGGTTATCTACAGAAACCACGTTTCTGCAGGAGTTTCCATTCACTGGTCTGGTTGCCGAAACAAAAACCTTTGTTCCAAATAACGCCACGGCATTGAACGAAACCACGTTCACCTACACAAAACTGGCTAATCTCAACGGTGCAAACTCAGCACCTTATCGCCCGGTAATCACCGAGAGTGTCACAACCAGTCAGGGTGCAGATAGTGTAACCGCCAGTGATCAGGTGACTGTGTCCGGGGCACTCAGTACCGTCACTACCGATTTCGAAAACTATGATACCTACGCCAATGTGGGTAAGACCACGGTGACGACCACGGGTGACGGTACAACTTACACCACCGTCACAGACAACACTTACAACAACAACGCCAGTAGCTGGTTCATCGGGCAGCTTACCTCAACAAAGGTGACTACCTCTAAAACCGGTGTAGCCAACGTAGTGCGGGAAGCTTCATTTACCTATGACGCCACAACCGGTTTGTTAGCTACAGAAGTTCGGGAACCCAATAACGCAAGCTTCACCCTGACCACTACTTATGTGCGGGACAGTTTTGGCAACCGCATTCGGGCAACAGAGTCAGGCAGCGGCGTGACTTCTCGTTATACCGAAGTGACCTATGACAGCGACGGTCGTTATATCGATGAAATCGAAAACAGTCTGGCTCAACGCATACTGAAAGTTGAATCCCGTAATGCCTACGGCGAACCAACCATGACGTCGAATCTGGAAGGTGTGGTGTCTTATGTGGGGTTCGGTGAACTGGGGCGACCATTCTTCCAGGGCAACGATACGGGAAGTTCATCGGAAACTGAATTGCGCTCCTGTTCTTCGGTTACCTGTCCCACCGGTGGAAGCTATCGCGAATACAATGTGGCGGCCGATGGCAGTGCAGCCTATGTTTACTATGACAATCTGGCCCGACCCATCCGCCAGGAGGTGCAGAGTTTCAATGGAGATCTGGTCAAGACAGATATCTACTACGACGAATCGGGCCGGGTACGTTTTACCTCCAATCCTTACCTGCCGTCTGAAACGGTTCGCTGGAACGAAACCGAGTACGATATTTTAGGTCGGGTCATCGAAGTCACCGATGCCGCCAATAATATCTCCACCACTGAATACAACCGGGTTACCGATGGCAGTTTTGTGGGCATGGAAGTGCTGGCCACCAATGCTGAGAGTCAAACCAAAACCACCACCAGTAACGCCCGTGGTCAGGCTGAAAAAATCGTCGACGATCTGGGCGGCATTCTGGCCTATGAGTACGACGCCAGAGGTAATCTCACCAAACTTATCTCCAAGGGCACTGGTTCCCTGAATATCGCGACAGAAATTGGTTACGACCTGTTGGGTCGACGCACCAGCCTGGACGATCCGGACCAGGGTGTGTGGGATTATGAATACAATCTGTTCGGAGAAATGACCAAACAGACCGATGCCCTGAACCAGAGTTCAGAAATGACCTATGACGTGTTGGGTCGTCTCCTGACCCGCATCGACAAGGAATCCAATGGCACCACCATCGAAGGCAACACTACCTGGACCTATCTGACCTCTGGCAATGGCATCGGTCAGGTGGATACTGTTGCTGACAGTATCAGCGCCTATACACAGGTTAATGACTACGACAGCCTGGGTCGCATTCAAAGCACCTACACCGAGATCGGTGCGACCTGTGCCACGGGTTGCTATGAAGAATACGCCACCTATGATGAATACGGACGGCCATTTCAGCAGATCGATGCCACCACCCACGGCACGCAATACCAATACAACAGCAATGGCTATCTGCTGAAGATTCTGGAAGCTTCCAACTCCACCAAGTCTTACTATGAAGTGGAAGCACTGGATGCCTGGGGTAACGTGAAACAACACAAGCTGGGCAATGGTCTGACTGTGTTGAATACTTACCAGGCGACTACTGGCTTGCCGGATCAGATTCTGGTAACCACACCACTGATGGCAACCATTCAGGACAACACCTACACCTTTGATAAGGTAGGCATGTTGACTGATCGCGATCGTTATGTGGAATCTACAGGCAATACCCTGTCGGAAACATTTCACTATGACGAACTGAATCGACTGACCCAGGCGACTGCCACCGGGCTACCAACCCAGACTTTCGCGTACGACATCACCGGCAACATGACATCGAAGTCAGATGTAGGCTCCTATTCCTATGGCGCAGGTAATGCCGGTCCTCATGCCGTGACCACAGCAGGTAGCGATACCTATACCTATGACAACGTGGGCAATATGTTAACTGGTGGTGGTCGCACGGTGACTTACAACAGCTTCCGCAAGCCAACGCAATTGACGAAGGGTGGACACACTACATCTTTCGAGTATGGACCCGGTCGCGCACGCTACAAACGAGTAGACGACGATGGACTGCAAACCAAGACCACAATCTACATTGGCAATGTGGAGTTTATTTCCCATAGCAGTGGCGTGACGGAAACTAAGCGTTACATAGGTGACATTGCCGTGGTGTCAGAACACAGTAGTTCAGGCTCTAGCGAGCATTACACCCACAAGGATCACCTGGGCAGTGTCGACATCATCACCGATGAAAATGGTCTGGTGGTGGATGAGTTCAGTTTCGATGCCTTTGGTAAGCGGCGTAATCTGATTACCTTTGCGGCGCTGACTCAGGCTGAATACAGTGCATTGAATGACCTGACTACTCGCGGCTTTACCGGCCACGAGATGCTGGATGAGGTCGGAGCTATTCATATGAATGGTCGGGTTTATGATCCAGGACTTGGGCGGTTTATGAGTGCGGATCCGATTGTGAGTGATTTAAGCAATGGGCAGCGGCTGAATCGGTATTCTTATGTGTTGAACAGTCCGTTGAGTTATACGGATCCTAGTGGGTTTGATGGAATTGACTTCAATGGAGACACACCTACTGTTTATGGGCCGGACTATACGGGCCCTCGACTACCTAATGTAGGTGGCTATGTAATTTACGGAGACAATTACCTTGCAGGTTTGTTTGGCCTAGGAGGATTAACCACATTTACTCCTGGCGCATGGATGGATCAGGATGGTCCAGGAGAATTTCTGCCAAATGTCACTATAGATGATTTGAGTCAGGTGGAAACAGACAGTTCGGATACAAATACCGAGCAGCAGGATAATTCAGACAGTAATAACAGTAATAACAGTAATTCAGGAGGGGGGAATTCCGGAGCTGTAGACGGAGCTGATGCCACTGACGGAACAGACTCAACTGGTGGTGGAATTGTCAGTCTAGCGTGTCCAACTTGCGGTGGTGGGTATGGGCCTGAGAATTCGACAGGTGAAGGAGGCGATGTGGATCCAGGGCCATCTTTCGAGGATATTCTCAGAGAGGCCTTAGGAAATCTGTCAGAAGACTTCGTAATTCCGACGCCAACACAATCAATAGCGCAATCAGATGTTGTGGACGCGGCGCCGCTACCCGAAAGAGTCTCTAGCTTTTCTGATTATGGTGCTGTTTTAGGTACCGTTGGTAGAACAGCTGCTGGATTCATTCCTGGAGGAGATGTAGCACTTTGTGTAATTGATGGTTGCAGTCTGGCTGGCGCAGGGTTGGCAGTTGCATCGATTATTCCAGCTGTCAAGATAGCCAATAAAGCATCCGGTATAGCAAGTAGTGCGGGAAGACTACTTAAAAAAATATTTGGTGGTCGAAGTAAACCGGACTTTATAGTTTCCTCTGATGGAGCGATAGTACATGCTTCTCCCGACGCTGTTAGAGAATCTTTGCAAGGTGCGGGCTTTAATGGTCGTAGAATAACAAATCCATCAGGAACAGAAACGGGAACGCTACATAACGTGCCAGGAATGAGGGCGGATATTAGAGTGATGGATGGTGGGCCTCATCATTCGCCCAGAGTGTCCGTTACGAGGCAAGGATCTAGCCAACCTGTTAATCCTTCGAATGGGGCTAATTTTGGAAATGTACCACGAAATGAACAAAGAAAAAGAAGCCACATATTCTTTTAAAAAATCTACGTTGTCTTGACATAAAAGGTGATAGATGGTCAGAACGATTAATAATTATATTGAAACGCAAAAAAAACTAACGGAAATGTTGGTCTCAAAGCAAATTGATAGCTTTCAAGTTTTCAGCCTAGAAATTCGGTTCAATTTCACATCGACTGAAAATGACAAATACGGAAGCTGTTGGTTATGCACAACCGGTAAGATTGAGATAGCTAATAAGTCATCAGTGTTTGATAGTAGGCCGGAAGTAATATCTAGAATTTATGAAGCACTTGGTGATGAAGTGAGCGACGTTAGCTTGCTGAAGACGGGAGCTATAGAAATTCATTTTAGTGAATTTAAGCTACGTATTTCTCCTCAGCTCGAGAATTTAGAAACAATCTGGTCTTTAACTCCCGGAACACCAGACCCTTTTGGAAATCACGAGTGGTCGATTTTTATGACAGATTGTTCTGAGCTTGTACTGAAACATGAAAAATGAGCAAAAAAGTAAAAGGGGACAGATTTACTTCTAAGGAAGGTTAAATAAAATAGGACAGATTTAATTTTTATCGTTGAAATCGAACTTCGAACCTGTGGGTAAAAGGGGCCAGATCTAATTTTTGTCGATGAAATCGAACTTCGAACTGGGATAAGGATAGAGATAAGATTTTGGGGCAGGCCTAAAAAATAAGTTTGTCCCCTTTTACAAATGAACGGGAATAACAGATAAAAGGGGACAGATTTAATTTTTATCGATGAAATCGAACTTCGAACCGGGATAAGGATAGAGACAAGATTCTGTAGCAGACCTTAAAAAATATACCTGTCCCTTTTTCTCTTTTTCTTATGGAGAACTAAAATGAATGGAAAAGCTTTGGTTAAACTGACTCTGTTTTTTTAATTGGATTATTGCCTACTCAGCTTCTAGCTCTTACTTTTAGAATTGATTCGATTTCAAATGTGCATGAGCAATCCATTAACTCAGATGAATGGGCGTTGCGAGTGATTGTTGAAACAGATAGTTCGTTCCAATGTGGCCAAAATACATTCTCGGAATTGCGCATTGGATTGGGTCGCTCATTTACGAGATTGAGCGGAACTGGAATGACCGATCGATCTGCAGCGTTTATCAACTACACAATGTTAGTAGATGCTGCGCGAAATGATTTTGTCTTGGACGTACTAGATTCGCAGCTGGCATACAACAGTGGGTACTGTGATATTGAGTTGAGAAATGGGCATATATTGAAAGTGATATATCCCTAATAGATAACACGGAATAAGAGACAGTTATATTTACTTGGCGAAAATAGGTTGACTAATTTGTTTTTCCTGAAGAAAAAGAGTCAGAGTAAAAACACAGTAAATGCACATAAGATCTAATTTAAAGATGATTCTGCAGAATTCTGGCCTGAACTTACGACTTAAATCTATATTCGTTTTTTTGGAATTTTAGATGACTATGAGAAAACTATTCATAACTTTCATTCTTATGCTAACTGCGTTTTCAGCATCAGCTGGGCCAACGTTCAAGATAGTAGCCATATCAGAAATGATGGAAGCAGTTTCAGGAACGAATACGATTAACAGGGCAACAGTTTGGCTCGACACGACAATTGCATGCGAATCACTCACTGTCGACTATCTCCGAGTGAATCTGGGCTCTGTCACGACTGACGAGTCCCAATCTCAATCTTTTGCAAACTACACAATGCTAATTAATGCAGCCGAAACTTCCAAAACTGTAGAAATCAATAGCACGTGGACGGGTTTTCTTTTCAAAGATCCGAATACGAACAAGTGTGTCCTGGATCTGACAGTAGACAATCAGAATAACCCAAATGTTTTGAAATTCCATTTCTAAAGGATGGAAGTGATTAAGTAATCGGGCACAGACTTATTTTTAGAATTAGAGAAAGATGATTATGAAAATTCAGACGAACCTAGTATCTCTGGGAAAGGCATAGATTATGAATATATATTTTCGACTAACAATTTTCGTTTTTGCGTGTGTGTTTACTTCAAGTGTCTTGGCTGGCCCTGTTTTTAAAATAGTAGGGGTTGGAGGCATGACGCAGACCAAAGTGTCCTCTGACTACGAATATCGAGTCCATATATTTCTTGACAGGACAATTGATTGCAAAGGCACGAATGTGGACAGCATTAGGATGGAGCTGGGGATTGTTCCTACAGATGCATTTGATAGTCACGTGTTCGCTAACCTTGCCCAATTAACGAATGCCGCTGAAAAATCATTGGAGGCGGAAATATGGGATACGGGTCCGATGACTTATGTTTCCAGTCGTTGCATCGTTCCCATGGGTGGACCAAACGATAGTGCGTTCAGGGTCAACTACTAGAGTCAACGGGTCAGAGTCAAATAGATCAGTAATAAGAGGAGCGGATTTACTTTTCCTTGTAGCTAAAGAAATAGAGAAGCTCAAAAAGCCTGAATAAGATTTGTTGGAGAATTTACAATGATTGTGACGAAGAGGATGTTGGTTGTAATTACTTTCGCGCTGTTTTCTGTAAGAGCGTTTGCGTTTGAAATTGATGAGGTGTCCACTCTCCATGTAGAAAACGACGGTGGTGTGAATTATATCTGGGCCAAATTATGGCTTGTTCAAACAATTAACTGCCAGGGGAATATTACTGATGTCTTAAAGGTTAATCTTGGTAGAGAACACAGCGAATTTGCGCAGTATGGATCGAACAGTGTTGCGTTTGCGAATTACACGACATTGCTCAACGCTGCCCAGAAAAAATTAAATATAGAGGTTAATAGCGTTGGTGCTCTTACTTATCAGAGCAATACTTGCAAGGTCAAACTAGGGAATAGTAGTTCGACACTTAGAATTGGGTATTAATGTGAGCGGTATAGATATTTGAATAGATCAGCGCACTTCGATATGTGGGAAAAGAATATCGAAATTATCCAGAGAATATTGAATGTGAAAAGCACTCCTCAGGCAGTCTGCCAATGACTTTGGTTTCGAATTTTATAGACAACAAAATCAGCATTTCTGGAGACGACTATGATTAAGCGATGTCTACTTATACTGACTTTAATGGCCTATCCAGGCCTTAGTGCTTTTGCAGCGGTAACGAAAATAGAGACTATCGGAAGTGTTTTTTCCGTCACTAATGCCCGCATTGCAGTAAATGTATGGCTAGCCAACACTGTTTTATGCCCGGGAGTTGGTCAGGTCGATGAAATTCGAATTGTGCTTGGGCTGGCTTATTCCGAACCAAGCGGCGGCCCTGTTTCTCAGAGTGTTGGATTTATCAATTATACGGCGCTAGTAAATGCGGCGCAGAATGGTCTCGATATAGAGTTCGATCAGACTGATCTGGTTTGGGACAGTGGTATTTGCGAATTCAATACGGGAAGCAACAAGTTCGTTAAAGTACATTTTCTGTAATCGATTTAGAAGACCAGTCGAGGGACAGAATAATTTTTTCACAGTGAGAAAGATTAGTAATTCCCATATAAATATTTTCAGTGAAAACCCATAGGAATTAGTGTGATTAGGACTTTAAGAACAGGAATTATAGCAGTAGCCAAATGGTTAATAGCCAGTGCGTTGTTAATGATGGCTATTACTTCTTATGCCGGGCCGACATTCAAAATAGTGGAGATAGGAGGGATCAGCCAGAACCTGATTACCTCTAATAATCATTTTGAATACTTCGCTCGTATCTGGCTGGATCAATCTATTCAATGTGGCAGTTCCACGGTAAATATGATTGTCGTTGGACTTGGTGTGCTGAAGCCAGGTGGCTCAGATACTCATATATTCACCAATTATGCGACGCTGGTTAATGCCACTGAAAAGCAGCTGACTGTCGAAGTCTGGGACATTGGGCAGCTAGGTATGTCATCGCAGGGTTGCACATTGCATCCGGACCTTCATCCGAACCCTTTTAAGGTTATTTACCCTTAGGGGTAGTAATTAGGAATTAGAGTATTTTGATCGGTAAAAGAAAAACATGAACCAAAAACCCGGAAAAATCTATATCCTTTGAGTAACGAGGTCATAGAGGTATTTCAAATAAACTAGCAGAGTTGCATTTTAGCGATCTAAATCGGGCGAATCTAATCTTCGAAAAGTGTCAACGTTCGATGATTCGATTTTCTGTAATCAGGTCAAATAAGAATGCGTCGGCTTTTAATTCAGTCAAGATCAATTCTTGTGTTGTAGAGAGGTTAGAAATTGTGAA
Source organism: uncultured Pseudohongiella sp. (assembly GCA_965227685.1). GTDB lineage: Bacteria > Pseudomonadota > Gammaproteobacteria > Pseudomonadales > Pseudohongiellaceae > UBA9145. The sequence goes on from CBDDGA010000002.1 coordinate 3,741,370, forward strand.
AAAGTTATTGCTGTCGATAATGCTTTTATGTGTTACCAACTATGCGTTTGCAGGACCGATTTTCCAAGTTACAGGAGTATCAGCAATCACTACTCGTAGCGAGAGTATGAGTAAGGCGAATTTCGCGTTGATCTGGTTGGACAGGACTATCAGCTGTGCGGGAAATACGGTAGACGTAATAGAGGTAAGGCTTGGTACGGATTACAAGGATTACCCTGGCACCGGTCAGACATTTACAAATTACACAACATTAATAAATGCAGCTAGAGAGTCACTTACAGTAGAAATATGGGATGTCGCAGTATTGGGTTATAACAGTATCTACAGTACTTGCACTATGCTCATGGGTAATACTAACAACAATCTGAACGCCATCAAATTTACATATTGATCGTTGTGAGAACGAGAAAAACATGGAACATCAAAGAAGTCTGAGAGCATGGATTGAAGTGAAGAGAAAAAACGGAGGCCAATCCATCTTCCAGTGGCCCGCATAAACGGTAGTATCGGTCAGGCGAATGGGTAGCTGATACGTCTTACAGGAATCTGAAGTGTTCAGGATTATTTTTTCCTGAGTGGGCAGGCAGACGAGGGAGTACTCTCATTTTTGGAGCATTAATCCGGTTTATTGGCGAGTTGCCGCCCTATAAGGTATCTTCTGCAACATTTTAGGAGTTCTCCTAATCGAGAATTATATATTGAGCTTACTGCTTGGCGGCAGTATATCAGTCAGCTACCTAGCCTTATAAGCACTGATCTTGCAATAAAAAGGGTTCAGAGTAAAAATCCCATTATGACAGAATGGTGTGCTCATTGATGTGAGGCCGACATGACCAATAGTCTTCACTCAAACCTACTCTAGAGAAATATCCGCCGTACCAGCAGGCAACTGCGATATTGAAGTCCAGTAAAGAAGCTGAAAATGACAAAATCTGTAGTAAATGCCGAACCCCCACAGGAACTGGCCTCCAAATTAATAGCGTATTACAAGCAGCGAAAGTTTCAGGAGGTGCTGAAAGAAGGAGAAATAATTCAAAGGCAGTACCCGGATTCGGTGCTAATCCCGCAGTTACTAGGAGTCGCGAATGCCGGATTGGGGCGGTTCGAGCAAGCTGCGGTCAACTTTTCCAGGGTTACTCAGATTAATCCTGATTCTGCTGAAGCACACGCTAACCTGGGTAATGCGCTTCGGGGGCAAGGTAAGCTGGATGAGGCGATAGTCAGTTTTCGCAATGCACTTAAAATAAAATCAGACCATACAGATACACTCATCAATCTTGGCACTACACTCCATGAATCAGGCAACATTGATGAGGCCGTCACATACTATCAAAAGGCACTAAAGTTTAAACCAGACTGTGCCAACACCCATGGCAACCTTGGAGTTGCACTTCAAAAATTGGGAAACCTTGATGGTGCCGTGGCCAGTTATCGCAATGCCCTGGCCATTGAGCCGAATAATGCTGAGGTGTATTTCAAACTGGGAAATGTGCTTCGAGAAACTGGAAAGCTGGACGATGCCGTCGTTTGCTATAACAAGGCAATCGAAATTAAGCTCGACTTTTTCAACGCACATAATAATCTGGGAAGAACATTACGAATTCAGGGAAAGCCTGGCGACGCTGCTATAAGTTTTCGAAATGCTCTTGCAATAAATCCTGGCTATGCAGAAGCACACAATAATCTTGGCAATGCACTACTGGATCTTGGAGAACTGGATGAAGCAATCCAAAGCTTTACTAGCGCAATTGCAATCAAACAGGATTTTCCTGAAGCATATAACAATCTAAGTATTGCGTATCAAGAAGCAGGAAGAATGGATGAGGCCATTGAGAGTTATCGCCAAGCCTTAATCATCAAGCCTGGCTTCGCGGAAGCACACAGGCAGTTAGCGGCCATTAAGAAATTTCATGAATACGACGCTGATATTCAATCTATGGAAAAAGCCTATATCAGACCAGATTACGCTGAGGAGCAAAGAATGCATCTTGCCTTCGGACTTGGCAAGGCATTCGAGGATCTGCGCCAGTACGACAAGGCTTTTAATTATTATTTAACCGGGAATTCAATCAAGCGCAACTCCTTCAATTACTCAATTGAACCAATTGCGAAGACAATTGAAAATTTGAAGGTTTTATTTACTGCTGAATTATTTGACAGACAAAATATTGCAGGTTCTTCTGATAGAACGCCGATTTTTGTCCTTGGCATGCCGCGCTCGGGCACTACCCTGGTGGAACAAATACTGGCCAGCCATCCAGATGTGTACGGTGCTGGTGAGTTATATCATCTGGAGCAAGTCGTAAATTCGAGATTTGCACATATAAGTAACTCTGATTTCAATAAGATACTTGATCAGTCAGGCGCCAGTGACTTCGCAAGCGCAGGAGAAGACTATGTGAGGCTGATCAGGGGGAGAATTGGAGACGCCAAATTTGTTACCGACAAAATGCCCTACAATTTTCAACTAATTGGCATGATTAGGCTCATGTTGCCAAATGCCAAAGTAATCCATTGCTGCAGAAGCGCGCGAGATACCTGTTTGTCTATATTTAAAAATTACTTCACAGAAGATGGTATCTACTATGCGTATGATCTGAGTGAGTTAGGGCAATATCACAATTTATATCGAGACCTGATGGCTCACTGGCACAGAGTGTTGCCTGATTTTGTCTATGATATTCACTACGAAGATTTAGTAGCAGATCAGGAAGCTCAGTCCAGAGCTCTTCTGAAACACTGCGGTCTCGAATGGGACAGTGCTTGCCTCGAGTTCTATAACACTAACCGCCCTGTTAATACAGCTAGTGCAGCACAGGTACGCAATCCCATGTATAAGGATTCTGTCCAGCTATGGAAACGCTATGAAGACAGGCTAACACCCTTGTTCGACGCGTTGACTGATCAGAATTCCACAACATAATTGAATAATCGGAATCACTCACCGGGCTGATATCCCTGGGACTATCATTGGGTTCAATGCCGGACGATATGAGTCAGACTGGGAACCTTTGTAGTATTTACATGCGTAACCGGGAAAGATTTATTCCTATTAAGTAAGAAAAACTTAGAGCAACAGTAAATCTGTCCCTTTTCTACTCTTTCAATCACAAGTATATCGAGATTTTGCTCGAGAGGGTTAAAGTTGCCCCTATCGACAGCTCCATAAGCTTCATCAATTGAAAGAAATTGGGCTGGCTGTTCGCTATTGGTCCAGAAATGACACTTAACTCTCTACAACAAGAAAATAGCCAATCTTCAGGCATCTCTGGAAAATAGAACACTCAGCTCTGAGAATCGACCTCCCATGGTCCCTGATCAGTCAACTCGGTCCGATATAATCCAATATCACTCAAAATTCTTCAAATTATGACTTGAGGCATACTCAGAAATATTCAAAATATTAGTCAGCTATGCGGCGGTATGAAATGTTACTAGGCGAAAAAATTAGACTACTACGGCAACGGCGGGGGCTGACTCAACCTGACCTTTCCGCTTTGCTCGGGGTAGAGCAATCATGGCTCTCGAGAATTGAAAACGACAAAGTCACACCGTCAAGTGAAATTCTACAGAAATTACTCGATATCTTTGAGATCACTTTACCGCAACTCTTGAGCGACCTCGATCCAATATATTTGGATACCAAGCTCAGTTCACTCTCTGAGGTCATAGATTTTCGTAAAACTGAAAAATCGACAGAGTCTAACCTCAGACAAAGGTGGATTCTTTTTTCCGCCGCAGCCCTAGGGATTGGAATAACACTTATTCTTGTTGCCTATTTAGAAATCGCATTCACTAACACGCGGTATCTCTATCGCTCTGCCGGAGTTATTTTCTTCGGTGAGCCGGACTCACTCTTCGAGATGCCAGGTGAAATCTACGATGAACTGGGCTTGGAATGGATCATGGGATCAACCGCAGGTGATGAGCAAGCTACATTGGTATCTGGCAGTGCAACACAACGACCTCAAAAAGCTGAATTTCTACAGTACGTTTTCACGAGGCGTGATCAGGCCGAATTCCTTAGTCGCGAAGACCTGGGGGAATCTGTCGACAGGCAAGCTTATGTGCAGCTAAACGCCCGAAATATCTATGGAAATATGCCTCAGGCAGCTCGTCGGGTCTACAAACGAAACCTACTTAACGATTCTGGCCGGATGTATGGAGCCAACATCTTTCTATCAATTTTGGGAATCATTTTGGCAATTACCGGAATATTAGGATTTATTGTGGAAGCACGACTAGCAAAAATTCGCACGGATTGATTGTGCGTATCGACCTGAATAAATCTGATCGATATACAGGTAATGCAAATAACTGCTTAAGACTGAGATTGCGTATTACGCTTCCAATTATAAGTAGTAAGCCACCAAATTCTTCATGCTTCAATTAATCCGACAGTTAAGATTTCAGACGCTAACTAAATTTGCTTCAGCAATATGTATAGTATCTCTATGTTGCTCAGCAGTATTCTCACAGGCAGAGTACGATATTGCCATCACTGGCCTAAACATTGTTAATGTTGAGACTGGAGAGATAGTTGAAGGCCAAACCCTTCTGATCGTTGGGGACAGAATTGAACAAATTGTCCCAAATGGAACCTTCAAATCAAGCGCTACTGAATTACACGACTTCTCGGGATACTATGCCATTCCTGGCTTGTGGGATATGCACGTCCATTTCAGAGGGCTTGGCCTCGAAGAGGAAAACAAGATTCTTCTCAACCATTATCTTGGCTATGGGGTGACAGCTGTCAGAGATGCGGGTGGCGATCTTTCGGAAGAAGTCATGCTTTGGCGTGATCGAATTAACTCTGGAAGTCTTATTGGACCTCGTATTTTTACATCACTTCAAAAATTCGATGGTCAACATAGTACTTGGTCCGGCTCTATTCCTATAGTAACTAATGATGACTTCTTCCCTGCGATAGAATCGTTACTGCCCAAAAATCCTGACTTCTTTAAAATCTATGTAAGTAGCCTTAGTGGCGAACGATTTATACCGCTTATTAGGGCTATTAAAGGAACTGGATATAAGGTTTCCGCTCATTTGCATATGGGAGTTAGTTTTGAAGAGTCCATAGATGCGGGACTGAACGGAGTCGAACACGCAATATTTTTGCTCAAGGCTACCTCAGAGTTTGATAAAGCAATCTCCAATGACATTCTAGAGAACGGTTTAAGAGCAGACCCTTTCCGAAAATATATAGACAGTTTTGATCGTGAGTACGCACTTTCAATGTTTCAAAGAATGGCTGAAGCGGGAACTGCTGCTATTCCAACTTTGTATCCACTTCACGTAATGGCATTCATAGATCAAGTTGATCATCGAGATGATGAGGTTTTAAATTATATACCCGAAGCTATAAAAGCAACCTATCGGGCTCGAGTGTTCAGTGCGTCAAATAGAACGTCCTCCGAAGTTTCTGCTGAACATGAAAGGACAGAAAAGGCAATGTTGTTAATGCCTTTGCTCCGGGAAGCCGGCGTGTTAATCCTAGCTGGTTCCGACAGTGGGGCTTTTAACTCCTATATATATCCGGGCGATAGCTTACATCGTGAATTAGAATTATTGGTTGATAGTGGGCTTTTACCTTTGGATGCATTGCAAGCTGCAACTATTAATGCAGCGAGATGGATGGATCTCGAAGAACATTACGGGACACTGGAATCAGGAAAAGTAGCAGATGTCGTCATACTTAGAGAGAATCCTCTAGATGGCATTAGCGCAACTCGGGAAATATCTGCTCTTATAAAGAACGGATCGTTTCACTCTTCTGAAGCGCTCGGTGAACTTAGAGCGGCAAAATAACCAATGGGGTTAGAGTAAAAATAAAGTAGTTTTTCAATAATTACGTAGTCGAAGACCAGCTTTTCGATAAAATTTGGCAAGAGATGCTATTGAAAATATGAGTTGTCTACGCGTCTAACAAGGTGTTTATAAGTTGAGTGAAAAAATAGATCTTCTCTATAGTTTTGCGATCCAGCACTATAGGATTTGAACTGCCGACACGAAAATTTTCAGTAGACGTGTCGGCTGATTCCTCAGTTAGATCAACATGTAGCAAGACCGAAATCAGAGATCGCTATGAAGTGCGCGATAATTTCACTATCGATCAATACAGGAACTACTGCAGTGTCACCCTGAACACATTTATTGATTCGTGTCAGCCTGATCATACACTGACTTCAACGATTCAACGAGGGCGGCTTGCACTGGCCCAACGGCTTCATTGATTGCCGCGACACCCATATCGTCTCCCACTTGTGTTCGTATCGGGCGAGGTTTGTTCTGTTCGATGAGCTGTACCAGGCTATCTGCGACGTTTTGTGGATTGTGCAAATTGTCTCCCTCAGCGAATAGTTGTTTGAACATGTCGAGTAGTTTATTTCCTCCTGCGGCATGGGTGCCATAATTATCCAGTCGAAGCTGATCGCTTGGTGTGGGCGACGTTTCTACCAAGTCAGTGCCATGACCGCTGGGTTCTACAATGATGGACTCAACGCCCAATGGGGCGAGTTCATAATGAAGGGACTCTGCGTATGCCTCGACAGCCCACTTGGTAGAGCAATAGACGCCAAAATATGGAATTGCAAGGCGCCCTGCGGCCGAGCTCAGATGAATGAGAAGACCTGACTTTCGCTTACGCATGCCAGGTAATACAGCATTACTTAAATTCATCAAACCAAAGACGTTGAGATCGAAGAAGCCTTGAACTTGTTGACAGTCAAAAGCCTCGGTAACACCAACCGGCATTATGCCCGCATTGTTAATCAGCACGTCAATCGGACCATGACTTTCTATTGTAGCTACCGCCTGGGAGATGGATTCCGGCTTTGTTACATCAAGCTCGATCGGCTCCAAAGCCAGCTTCTCCGAAGTTGCCCAGGCGCGTAATTTTTCAGCGCTATCTTTATTACGTGTAACGATATCGCGCATGGTGGCAAAGACCTTGTGTCCTCTTCGTGCGAGTGTTTTTGCGGCGAGTAGTCCTATACCGCGACTGGTGCCGGTGATTAATACGGATTTGTTCACAGACATGTTGAGATACTCCTTATGAGTTATGAGTTTTAAAAGCCCCTAAATTTGGGCTCGGAATTAGCCAGAATTGAGTTGAGCAATTTGGCCGCTGTTTTTCGGGTGCAGTAGGTTCTGCCGCCCCAAAATCTGGGTGGATTCTTCGAATGAGGGTCGATTATTTAGGGATAGAAAGTAGTAGAGCGCGTGAGCTTTTAAATGAACCTTCAGCTGGATGTACTTCCAAATACAGACTTCACGAATAGTTTTAGAGGTACACCACTTCGATCTGCTTTCATGCGTACTAGCGCTCCACTCCAGGCATTCATCAGCCAGTCAGCCGCCTCCTGATCGGAAAGATGAGAGAGACCAATCTCATTTCGATCTAATAGCGAGATGCATTTAGCAACTTTCCTGGTGAGACTTTTCCAATGCCGCTTCAAGTTTTTCTGAAATATTTCACTGGTGTCAGCCAGCTCAGTAGACAAGTTACACATTAGACATCCATCTGCATATTTTCTACTTCGAAATTCCTCGCTGGCTGCTTCGAAAAAATATTTGAGTCTGACTAATGGCGGTTTCAAGCTATCCTCGAGGATATCATCGGCAAACTGCATCTGCTGACTGTGGTAATGGTTCGCTACCTCTAAACCAAATGCTTCCTTACTTCCAAAATAATGATAGAAAGAGCCATTAGGTGCTTTTGCTGCTTTCAACACATCGTTAATTCCTAATCCTGAATAGCTTTGCGAGCGCATAAGTGCCATACCATGTTCGAGCAATCGCATTTTGGTTGCTTCGTACTTATCCACATTTTTCGGCCTTGCCATATCAGTTGTTCCTGTCAAAAAAGACGTACGACCCACCGGGTTATACTTTGCTAGGTCTCATTTAAATTCATTTATTTCTTTAGCCAATAATTCAGCGCACTAATTTGCTTGAGTAAACCCTGGACAGGGAGTCGGGAAATAATTGTGAATTTTTAGCGGTGAATTCTTGCAACAACTCTCAATCGCAGAAATAAAGTAACAACGTTGGCACTCTCGCGGGAAAATCCCTGGTGATTGCCAACTAAGTGCCACTGTTACCGTTGGTCATAGTGGCGGTTTTCCTTTCTATTTCATGCTATTTGTATGCTGCTGACTATTAATAATAGATCTCTCTAATATTAATAGTCAAGAAAATTTAGCAATATTTACTCTTGCACTATCCTTGAATAATGGGGTCAGAGGAAAAATGCAGTAGCTTTTAATAATTATGTAGTCGAAGACTAGCCCTTCGATAAAGTCTAGTAAGAGATACCATTGAGAATATGAGTTATCTGAGCGCCTGACTCAGTGCTTATAAGATTAGTGGAGGAGCTCCCTTATCTTACACGCACTAAATCTGCGTGCTGGCCAGACTCTTTGGTTTAACAAAATCTGTTGCTGAGTTTTCCGAAGGGTGACTAGAGAAGTTCTTCCCGTTGGGAAGTCTAGCAACAGATGCTCTCAAGCTTCCTAGCTGTCAACGCGTCAGGAAAGGTGCTCTTAAGCCAAGGGAACTCCATCTGCTTATGACCCCTAACCCCGAGTGCTGGTCAGACTTGTATATTCAAAAGTATCTGCTACTGAGTTAATCGGAAGGACTGTCTTTGAGTGTGGTTCCATTAGGAGGTCTAGCAATAGATGCTGTTTGGCTTTCGAGCTGCCTACGCGTCAGGAAAGGTGCTCGTAAGTTAAGGGAGCTGGTGCCCAGGGGAGCTCCCCTATCTGATGAGCACTTAACTTTCGTGCTGGCCAGAAACTGGAGTCTAATAACATCTGTTGCTGGATTCTTCGAAGGGTTACTAGAGGAATTTTCCCGTTAGGAGGTCTAGCAACAGATGCTCTTAAGCTTCCTAGCTGTCAACGCGTCAGGAAAGGTGCTCTTAAGCTGATTGAGCTGGTGCCCAGGGGGAGCTCCCCTATCTTATGAGCACTTAACTTTCGTGCTGGCTAGATATTGGAGTCCAATAGCATCTGTTGCTGGATTCTAAGATTCCTCAAGATGCAAAATTCTGCATTGAACCAATACGTAGCAATAGTCGACCAGTCGGCTATGAGCATTGGCTGTTGGGAGTCTCAGAAGTTAACTAGGGTACTGCGATGAGTGGTGCCCAGGGGGAGACTTGAACTCCCACGACCTTTCGATCACTAGCACCTGAAGCTAGCGCGTCTACCAATTCCGCCACCTGGGCATATTTATTTATAGTGCGTCTGCATTGCACTGTTTAATCTTGAAGATAGCAGCCTGGCGGCTGCAGTCTACCAATTCCCCCAGCCGCCAATCGCAGATTGGCGTCGTTCGAGCTGCACTCGATGCTAGCGCATCGAAAGCGTTTGCTCTCACCCACCTGGGCAAGGGGAGCGCAACAATACCCAGCTGACCTAATTCTGTCAACTGTCCCTCCACTGTCACAGACAGCGCCGCACGGGGCGTGTATACTGCGCTCAATTCTCATGCCCTCCCGACGAAAATCCAAATCCAAAGCCGCTGGCAGCGATCCTTTCGCAGGCCGCGAAGCGGAAAATTACAAAAACCCCATAGCCAGCCGTGAGCATATTCTGGATCAGCTGGAGCAGCTTGGCGCGCCCATAGAATTGACGCAATTTGCCGGGCAATTGGGGCTGGACAATGAAGACGCCCTCGAAGCGCTGCGGCGTCGACTCAATGCCATGGCGCGGGATGGACAGATCATTCGTAACCGCCGCGGTGCTTATGGCCTCACCGCGCATATGGATCTGCAGGCTGGCAAGGTACAGGGAACCAAAGACGGCGCTGGCTACTTCATTCCGGATAATGGTGAGGAAGACATGTTCCTGAATCCCCGGGAGATGGAGCAGCTTTTCGATGGTGACCGAATCCTGGCGCGATTCTCTGGCTACGAAAGCCGTGGCAAGCGGGAAGCCGCCGTTGTCGAGATTCTTGAACGACGGTATCAGGAAATTGTCGGACGCTATTTCAAGGAAAAGGGCTATGGCATTGTTCTGCCAGACAACAAACGAGTCGCCCATGAAATCGTCATACCTGATGGCTACGGCAAGCCGGCGAGCGAAGGGCAGTACGTAAGTGCACGCATCGTCGAATACCCCAACAAGCGCAGCAAGGCAGTTGCTGAAATAACCGAGATTCTCGGCGACGTGTCAACGCCGGGAATAGAGATTGATGTTGCACTGCATAGTTTTGACATCCCTCATCAGTGGCCATCGTCAGTCAAAAAACAGATAAAGCATTTTGAAGACGCGGTCTCAAGTGAAGATCTGAAAGCTCGTCATGACTTGCGGGATTTACCTTTCGTGACTATCGACGGTGAAGACGCTAAAGACTTTGATGACGCGGTCTTTGCCCAAGAAGCAAAGAATGGATGGAAGCTGTTTGTCGCAATCGCTGATGTATCTCACTATGTTCGACTAAACACTGCTCTGGATAAGGAAGCCAAAGAACGGGGCACGTCTGTCTATTTCCCTGGTCATGTTGTACCGATGTTACCGGAGAAACTTTCCAATGGATTATGTTCTCTCAAGCCGGAAACAGATCGATTGGCCATGGTTTGTGAGATGGAAATCTCCGCCGAAGGGAAGTTGAAGACCTATCGCTTCTGCGAGGCTGTAATCTATTCACATGCGCGCCTGACTTATACAGAAGTGGGCGATATGTTGCAGGAGCCGGTCAATGCAACTTCAGAAAAGATTAGAGACAAGCTAAGAAAAACATATGACCCACTTATTCCTCATCTGGAGTCTCTTTACTCACTCTATAAAGCGCTCAAGTCCCATCGGGCTGGTGATGGCGCCATGGAGTTTGAAAGTACGGAAACCCGGATAGTCTTTGCCGAAAACAAGAAGATTAAGGAAATCATTCCGGTTGAACGTAATGATGCCCATAAGCTGATCGAAGAATGCATGTTGTGCGCGAATGTTGCAGCGGCACGCTTGCTGGAATCCATGGAGCTGCCTGCCCTTTATCGAATCCATGAAGGGCCAAATCCTGACAAGTTGTCCGGGCTTCGGGAATTCCTATTCGAGATGGGTCTGGTATTAGGGGGCGGCGAGAAACCCACTCCTGCTGATTACCAGCAAACCCTGTTAAGTATTGCTGACAGGCCAGATCGAAATCTCCTGCAAACCATGATGATTCGATCCATGATGCAGGCCGTGTATCAGCCGGAGAACGTCGGCCATTTTGGGTTGGGGTTTCCTGCCTATACACATTTCACTTCACCGATCCGCCGCTATCCTGATTTACTGGTTCATCGCGCCATTCGCTATCTGATAAGAAACAAGAAGAATAGCAAGCTGCTTCCCTATGATGGTCAGGAAAAGTTGGGCAAAGGACAAATTTATCCCTATCAACTCAGTGATCTTGTTGCGCTGGGAGAAAGCACATCGGCTGCAGAACGGCGAGCGGATGCGGCGAGTTACAGTGTTATAAACTGGCTCAAATGCGAGTACATGAAAGATCGGGTGGGAGATGTCTACGAGGGCACTGTAACATCTGTTACCAGCTTTGGGTTATTCGTTGAACTGGACGGTATTTATGTGGAGGGCCTTGTTCATATTACCGAGCTGGACAATGACTATTACCACTTCGATCCTGCCCGACATTGCCTGGAAGGGGAGCGAACCAATAATACCTATCGTTTGGGAGATACTCTGGAAGTTCGGGTCGCCAGAGTAGATCTGGAAGAGAAGCAGATAGATCTTCAGCTAAGCTCGTCGCAAGTTCGTTCACGAAATCGCAGCGAAAGGAAAGGAAGCAGGAAATCCGCAAAAGAAAAATTTCTGGAAGCAGCAAAGAAAGAAGACAAAAAGAAAAAGAGCGGGAAACACAATAAGAAAGGAAATAAAAAGAAAGGAAGTAAAAAGAAAGGAAGTAAAAAGAAAGGAAGTAAAAAGGGTAATAAACACAAAACAAAGGACAAGGGACGTTCTCGCGGAGCCCCAAAGAAGAAGTCTTCGGGCAAGTGATCAAAAACAGCAGGCCGCCGTCGCTAGCTGGAGAATGGAATTGTGCTTGCAGGGCATGGAAAGCCCTGCAAGGTAACTACAGAAGAAAGCAGTTAAAGGACACCCATTTAAATGTCAGGAAAGCCGACCTATATCGCAGGCATACATGCTGTGGCGGAGTTGCTGAAGCAGCGGCCCCGGGATGTATTGCGTATATATATAAAGAAGGGTCGCCATGACAATCGCGTGGCCGGGTTATTGAGACTTGCTCGCCAGAATGAAATTGAAACCCTTGAGCTGAATCAGGCAGAGCTTGAGAAGCTCGGTTCCAACACCCATCAGGGAATCGTGGCGGAAACTGCCCGGAAAAAAACGGCTTTAACGGAAAAGGATCTGGAAGGGCTGCTTGATGGAATAACGGGAGATGCCTTCCTGCTTATCCTCGATGGTGTGACTGACCCCCATAATCTCGGTGCTTGTCTTCGCACAGCGGATGCAGCGGGTATTCACGCAGTGATCGTCCCCAAGGACAAGTCTGCCTCTCTCAATGACACGGTAAGCCGGGTTGCCAGCGGTGCAGCCGAAACCACACCGCTGGTTACAGTCACCAATCTTGCTCGTTGCATGAAAAACCTGCAGAGCAGAGGCATCTGGCTGATCGGAACCGCAGATGAGGCCCCGAATACACTGTTTCAGCAGGACCTGACAGGCCCATTGGCCCTGGTAATGGGTTCTGAAGGCGCCGGATTGCGCCGCCTTACCCGGGAGAATTGCGATCACCTGGTCTCCATTCCGATGGCTGGTGCAGTGAGTAGTTTAAATGTGTCGGTCGCATCTGGAGTGACACTGTTTGAGGCCATCAGACAGCGCTCTACCGCCTGATTTACAGGCCCAAATTGGCTTGCATAGAAGGCCCTCTTTCTCTAAAATCCCCGCTCTTTTTACCGGTCTGGCTGTACTTGCAGGCCCTACATAACTCCTTGTCTCACCACGCGCGCCAGCGTTAGTTGGGAGACCTGAACCAAGAGGAGTCTCTATGAGACACTATGAAGTAGTGTTCCTGGTGCATCCTGATCAATCCGAACAGGTGCCGGGAATGATTGAGCGCTATACCCAATTGATGAGCGACAGTGGCGGTCGGGTGCATCGCACCGAAGACTGGGGCCGACGCCAGCTCGCCTATCCCATCAACAAGATTCACAAGGCACACTACGTGATGATGAACATCGAGTGTGGCGGTGAAACCCTGGAAGAGCTTTCTACACTGTTCCGCTATAACGATGCGGTGCTGCGTAACCTGGTTATCAAGCGTAAGGAAGCTATTACGGAAGAATCCCTGATCCTCAAGCAAGAGCGCGAAAGCAAAGAACGCAAAGCACGTGCTGAGCAAAAGCGTAAAGAAGAGGAAGCGGCAGCAGCTGCAGCGGCGGAGAAGGCCGCAGCGGAAGCTGATTCTGCGGAAGAAGAGATTGATCCTGGCTCCGTGCTGCGCAATGAAGCTGAAGAAGCACCGGCTGCGGCTGAAGCTTCTGAAGATGACTCTTCAGCAGACGCTGAGTAAACCGCCACTGAATTTGATTACAGGTATAGGATATGGCCCGTTATTTTCGTCGACGTAAATTCTGCAAATTTACTGCAGAAGGTACCAAAGAAATTGATTACAAAGATCTGGAAACATTGAAAGCCTACGTTTCAGAAACTGGCAAGATTGTTCCAAGTCGCATCACAGGCACCAAGGCGCGCTACCAGCGTCAATTAGCAACTGCGATCAAGAGAGCTCGCTATCTGGCGCTCATCCCTTACACGGATAGCCACCAGGTATAAGCGAAGAAACAAATGCGCGGTCTTGCAGAGTACGTTATGACCGGTCGCAAGCAGGCCATCATTGCAGTATTTCTGCTTGGTCTGCTACCGCTTCTGAATTTGCTAAGCCCGGTGATGGTCGGCTTGGTAGCCCTGCGGAAAGGATGGCAGGAAGCAGCGGTGATATTTGCCTGGGCGCTACTACCACTAGCGGCCTGGGCAGTGATTGGAGATGTAGTTCCTCTGATCATGTTGGTAGGAATCAGTGCCCTGGCGCTGTTGTTGCGGGAAACAGAGTCCTGGGAATTTACTCTGATCGCCTCGATAGCCGTTGGCCTTTGCGTCGAATTGTATTTACGCGTGCAACCGGCAGCACTGGATGTTCTGATGGCGCAGGTAGAGGTATTCCTGCAGAACAACAATCCGCAGGGTCTGCTGATTGAAGACATCAGGGAAACAATGATCACCGTGATTGGTGCGGTGTATATGTTTCTCTCTATAGTTTCGCTGATGCTGGCGCGCTGGATGCAAGCCGCATTGTACAACCCCAGTGGGTTCCAACAGGAATTTCACAAGTTGAGGGTAGAGCAGAAAGTCGCGCTGGTGTTAATTGCAGCCATGCTATTAGCCAGCTTCGGCATACTGCTTCCAGAGGCCTGGGTGTTGTACCTGATTTTGCCACTGGTGTTTTCTGGCATAGCGCTGGTACACGGAGTGGTAGCAATGAAGAAGTTGTCACGCATGTGGTTGGTGACCTTCTATGTATTGTTGTTATTACCGATCATGCTGCAAATGGTAGTTCTGTTTGCCCTGATCGACAGTTGGTACGATTTTAGAACACGACTGCAGAGCAGTGTGTGAAGTTTAAACAACGAGGTGATTCATGAACGTTATCTTGCTGGAAAAGATAGGTAATCTGGGTGAGATTGGCGATACCGCCACAGTGAAAGCCGGATTTGCCAGAAATTTCCTGTTCCCACAGGGCAAGGCCATTCCAGCTACCAAGGAAAACCTGGCGGAATTCGACGCCCGTAAGGCTGACTTAATTGCTGCCCATAACGAAAAAGTAGCTGCTGCACAGGCTCGTTGCGCCAAGGTAGAAGGTGCGAAACTGCGCATCGAAGTGAATGCCAGTGATGAAGGCAAATTGTTTGGTTCAGTGGGTACTCGCGACATTGCTGATGCACTTAATCAGGCAAATGGTAGCGATATCGGTAAGAGCGAAGTGCTTATGCCGCACGGCGTAATTCGTGATCTGGGTGAATACGAAATCGATCTTGATCTGGGCTACGATGTCACTACAAAGATTTCTCTTTCTGTGGCTGGCCTGCAGACAGCCGGTGTATCTGATGATGGCAGCATCATTGAAGAGATCGACGAAGCAGAAGCAGCCGAAGAAGAATCAGCTGATGCAGAAGAAGCTGCAGCTGACGAAGGTGCTGAGGAAGCAGATAGCGAATCCTGATAGTGACCACTCGTCGATGCTATGGATTGGCGAGCCGGGCTTTAAAAAGCACCATTCTGAACACTCAGATGGTGCTTTTTTTATGCCTTGAATGTTAATGTAGAGTGACACGCGAAGCAGACCCGAAACATGTCCGAATACAGTGAATCCAGTGGCCAGCCGCCTCCGGCCTCCACCAATAATCTAACCACTCTGAAAGTACCACCCAGTTCTGTGGAAGCCGAGCAGGCGGTGCTCGGTGGTTTGATGCTGGACAATACCGAGTGGGACAACATAGCCGACGTGTTACTGCCGGAAGACTTCTACAGAGCTGAGCATCAACAGGTTTATCAGGTCATGCTGCAGCAGAGTGAAGCCAATAATCCGATTGACGTGGTGACGCTGGTTGAGGCATTGAATGCCCTGAATCAATTGGACAGTGTCGGTGGTGTGGACTATCTGAGCGAGTTGGCAGGAAATGCCCGGGGAACGGCAAACATTTTAGCCTATGCCGACATTATTCGAGAGCGTGCCATTCTCCGTAGATTGATTTCAGTCGCCAACTCTATCGCTGACACTGGATACAACACTGGTGGCAAGAAAGCTTCCGAGATTCTCGACGAAGCCGAACAACGGGTTTTCAATATTGCAGATGAACGTCCGCAGGATCAGGGGCCTCAGTATATTAATCCGCTGCTTACTCAGGCGGTGGATCGTATCGATGAGTTAGCGGGCCTCGATGGTGGTTTAACCGGGGTACCAACCGGCTACAAGGATCTGGATGAGATGACCTCGGGGTGGCAGAAATCGGACCTAGTAATCGTTGCCGGTCGTCCTTCCATGGGTAAGACCGCGTTCGCCATGAATCTGGTAGAGCATGCCGTACTCAATGACGAGAAGCCCGTGTTGGTATTCAGTCTGGAAATGCCAGCTGAGAGTCTCATCTTTCGTATGCTGTCCTCCATCGGACGCATCGATCAGGGCAAGCTGCGTACTGGTCAGCTCAACGATGAGGACTGGCCAGGATTCAACAATGCTGTTGCCCGGTTAAAGGACCGACCATTGTTTATTGACGACAGCGCGGGGGTGTCGCCCATGGAAATGCGAGCTCGCGCGCGAAGAATCGTCCGCGAGCACGGTTCTCTTGGCATGATCGTAGTGGACTATTTACAGCTCATGCAGATTAAAGGAACGTCGGAGAACAGGGTTAACGAAATTTCAGAAATATCCCGTTCCCTGAAATTACTGGCGCGTGAATTCGAATGCCCCGTTATCGCTTTGTCGCAGTTGAACCGTGGTCTGGAACAACGACCTAACAAGCGTCCTGTGATGTCAGATTTGAGAGAATCAGGTGCGATCGAGCAGGACGCCGATGTAATCACTTTCATCTATCGCGATGAAGTCTATAACGAAGATACTCCGGACAAGGGTGTTGCCGAGGTCATTATTGGAAAGCAGCGTAATGGTCCTATCGGCACTGTTCGTCTAAGCTTTCTCGGTCAGTTCACTCGCTTTGAAAACTTCGCTCAACCTAACTATGACGATAGCTATACCCACGGAATGTAGCCTGCACCTCAGACTGGTACGCTGGTAGGGAAAACCTGATGACTGTAGCTAGCCGCCGCGCCTGGGCCACCATTGATCTAAACGCTCTGCGCAAAAATCTTACTCGTGTGCGCTCCCTTTGTCCTGAGTCACGCATCTATCCCATTATCAAATCCAATGCCTATGGGCATGGTATGGCACAGGCTGCAGCAGCCCTGAAGGACTCCCATACCAATATAGCAGGCTTCGGTGTGGCTACAGTGGAGGAAGCCCTGGAGCTTCGCGATGTGGAATCAGAGTTGCCAATTCTTCTACTGAATGGCTTTGTGAATGATGATGAACTCAGGGAATGTCTCCATAAAGGAATTGAGCCAGTAGTGCATGGTACGTATCAGATGGAATCCGTTGAGCGCGTGCTTGCGGAAGATATTCTGGGAGAAAATCGAAAATTCTGGGTGAAGTACAACACCGGAATGAATCGGCTGGGAATGAGCGAGAACGACAGTCTCGAGACCTTCCTCAGATTACAGGGCATGCCGGGCACCAGTTTGGTTCTGATGTCACATCTGGCCTGCGCGGACGACCCTGACAATAGCCAGTTTCGAGAGGTTACCGAGAAGCAGTTGGCAGCCCTGGTTAAGTTGCGCGGAGAACTGGTCAGCAAGTCTCACCAGGATATCGAATGCAGTATGGCGGCATCGGCTGGCATTTTGCATTGGCCCAATACTCATCTGGATTATGTAAGACCAGGCGTTATGCTCTATGGTAGTTCTCCGATGGCCAACGAAACCGGAGAAGAGCTGGGGCTGCAGCCGGTAATGACTCTTTCTTCGAGAGTAATTTCAATTCGGGACTTAAAAGCAGGTGATGCAATTGGCTATGGTGCAACTTATGTTTGCGACCGTGACACGAAAGTGGGCACGGTATCTATAGGTTACGGCGATGGTTACCCCCGAAGTGCGCAGAACGGCACACCGGTGCTTTTGAAAACTGCGAGTGGAATTACCCGCACACGGCTTATAGGCCGTGTGTCCATGGATATGATCACTATTGATCTTACCGGTATCGACGATGTGGGTATTGATGATGAAGTGGTACTTTGGGGAACTGGTTTATGTGCGGACGAAGTAGCCAAATATTGTGGCACCATCGCCTATGAACTCTTTTGCAAAGTGACTCAGAGAGTCGACTTTAGCTATATCGACGCATAAATAACTAGCAAATCACTTTATAGAAACAGGAAGCAGTGGCAAAAACCAAAACAGCATTTGTTTGCACCGATTGCGGTGCAGAGTACGCGCAGTGGCAGGGGCAGTGCTCCGCCTGTAAATCATGGAACACACTCTCTCAGGTAAATCTTGGTGGTGCATCATCGTCTCCTGCCACTCGCACAGATTTCCGTACTAAAGGCTACGCGGGTGAAACTTCGCCTGTACAGAATCTTGCCGACATTGATCTGAAGTCTTTGCCACGATTCTCCAGTGGCATCGATGAGATGGATCGCGTCCTTGGCGGTGGTCTCGTCCCGGGGTCGGTCATCCTGGTTGGCGGAAATCCTGGAGCGGGGAAGAGTACCCTGCTGTTGCAGATCATGTGCTTGCTGGCAGCAAAGGAGAAACCAGCTCTTTATGTAACCGGCGAAGAGTCATTGCAGCAGGTTGGCATGCGCGCTAAAAGACTGCAGTTACCCCAGGATAAATTGAAACTTCTGGCCGAAACAAATGTAGAGCAGATCTGCAAAGCAGCTCAGGAACATAGCCCAGAGTTGCTGGTGGTGGATTCAATTCAGGTCATGCACAGCAGTGAAGTTCCTTCGGCTCCAGGTAGCGTGTCACAGGTAAGAGAATGCGCTGCCTATCTGATTCAATATGCCAAGCAAACCAATACTGTATTGTTGTTGGTCGGACATGTAACCAAGGAAGGAAACCTTGCGGGTCCTAAAGTGCTTGAACACATGATCGATTGCTTTGTCATGCTGGAAGGAGGTAGTGACAACAAGTATCGAATAATGCGTAGCCAGAAGAATCGATTCGGGGCAGTGAATGAATTGGGTGTCTTTGCGATGACCGAGTTGGGCATGAAGGAAGTCAAAAATCCTTCAGCCATATTCCTGGCTCGCGCAGAGGAAGATAGTCCTGGTTCACTGGTAATGGTGCTATGGGAAGGCACCCGACCCCTTTTGGTTGAGATTCAGGCATTGGTAGATGCCAGTCCTCTGGGCAATCCAAGGCGTGTGGCAGTAGGACTCGAGCAAAACCGACTGGCCATGTTACTGGCTGTACTTCATCGCCACGGTGGCCTTTACATGGCAGATCAGGATGTATTTGTAAACGTAGTGGGTGGTGTGAAAGTTAGTGAGACAAGTGCGGACCTGGCGTTGCTATTGGCTATAGTCTCAAGCTTCAAGGATCGGCCGATCGATAAGAATACGGTGGTGTTCGGTGAGGTTGGTTTGGCTGGAGAGATTCGCCCTGTTCAGGGTGGTCAGGAACGACTGCAGGAAGCGGCCAAGCATGGATTTACACGCGCAATCGTTCCGAAAGCCAATGTGCCTAAAACCAGTATTGAAGGTTTGGAGACTATAGGTGTTTCCAAGGTAGAACAGGCACTGGCGGTACTCTGAATTGCAGTGTCTATTCAGGCGCTCGTTCAAAGTCCTGGTTGATAGTCTGTAGCGCAAAATAATAGTGTGCTGCACACCAGATGTTTACCAGCACGGTTATCGCCATGGCGTAACGAAGACCATCAACGCCGAAATCAGGAGTCAGGTAGTCACTTGCATAGCCTGTGAGCATTGGCCCAAATCCCAGACCAATCAGATTTAGCATGAAGAGCAGCACGGCAGAGCCCATTGCTCGCATGCGGACGCCCACAAGAAAGTGTGTCGAAGCAAGACAGGGAGCGAGATACCAACCACCCATGAACGAAGTAAGCAGGTAGGAGTAAACCGCGGTATAGCCATCAGGCATGATCAAAAACGTATTGAGTGCCAGAGGAATTGCCGCGATGGTCGAGACAAAGGCGATGCGAACATACCAGCTTCGGTCACCCGTCTTTTTGATTAAGCGGTCAGAGATCCAGCCGCCAAAGAAAGTACCTGAAAGCCCGCCTATTCCAGCAATCATTCCGTAGTACCAACCTACGTCCAACATGGGCATACCGTGGGTACGCCCAAGAAACAGTGGCATAAAGTTGCCAATGCCGTAAGTTACAAAGGCATGAAGCGCACAGGCGACAGACAGATGTCGAAATGATTTACGATCCCAGAGAAATTGCAGAACGCCAAAAAAGCTCGGCGGTGCGACATCGCGACGTGCTTCTACCATGCCGCGAGGTGGTTCCTTAACTACCATGCGAAGCAGCAGCGCCAGAAAGATCCCCGGTAAGCCTACTACGATAAAGGCTGTACGCCAGTCGAAATACTGAACCAGATAGGCACCACCCACGGTGCCAACCAGGATGCCGCCGTAAACGCCAAGCGAATAAATGGATAGCGCAGTGCCTCTTTGTTCCGGCGGGAAGATGTCAGACACGATTGAATGGGAAGGCGGTGAACCCCCGGCCTCACCGACACCTACGCCGAAGCGAGCCATAAACAACTGGAAGAAATTCTGCGCATAACCGCAGAGAATGGTCATGGCACTCCACACAGCAACGGCAATAGAAACGATGTTGCGGCGATTGCCAACGTCGGCCCATCTGGCAACGGGAATCCCCAGGGTTGTATAGATAGCGGCAAAGGCAAGACCTGAAAGCATGCCAAACTGTCCGTCAGAAATTTGCAGATCGTTAATTATTGGCTGAGCCAGTACATTGATTACCTGGCGATCAACGAAGTTGAATATATAGACCAGGGTAAGAACCCCCAGAACCAGATACCGATAGGTTGGATTTTGATAGGCTTTGGCGATTTCAGCCTGTTCCTGACTAAGGCCAGAGTCAGTATCTGATTCTGAATTAGTGGATTTTTCTGCTTCCATTGCTTCGGACATTGAGCAAATTCCCAATTTTTATTGTTTGTTATTACATGGGAGGCACTATCAGCTTGTGGATTTTGAAAAATCTACTGTTCCAGACTGAGCCGCCTCATCAGAACCGCGCTGAGTTGAGCGCGTTTCACCAGTGAACTTACACTGGCTTCCTCTCGATTGGAATGGGCGCCGAGGCCAGCTACACCAAGAGAGTCGAGGGTTGGTAGTCCAACAGCCTGGGTCAGTGAGCCATCGGTGCCGCCTCCGGAGTCTGTCACACCGAATAACTGGCCTAACATTCTGCCGATCGCCCGGGTCTTTTCGAGGAGATAATCGGATTCTTCCGTGGGGATTTTTGGAGGGCGATGCAGATTAACCCAGCTATTCGTCGTTAGTTCACCTGAATCCACCGGGTAGCTATACACCTGACTGAAGATTTGCTCGAAATCCTGTCGCGCTTCTTCTCCCTGCTCCGGCGTGGGGTATCGAAGGTCCACGAAGCCTTCTGCGCAGGGAGCGATAGTATTGCGAGCCTCGCCGCCGGAGACGACACCCACGTTTACTGTTACGCCGGATTCATAGTCCGTCATATTTTCGATTTCGACGATTTTGTAGGCCAGTTCCTTGATGGCGGAGCGTCCCTGTTGATGAGCGCCCCCGGCATGGGACGCCAGTCCATTGATCACAAAACGAGCCTGTCCCAGCCCTTTGCGCTCACGCACCAGCGTATTGAGTCCTGAAGATTCATACACCAGCCCGTAATCATGCTCTCTCGCTTCCCGCTCCAGAAATTTGCGAGAGGACAGGGAGCCGACTTCTTCGTCGCTATTGAGTAGAACCGAGACAGCCATGTCATCCAGGTCTCCTGACTGAGCCAATGCTTTCAGGGTGTAGAGCATGACGACCAGGCCACCCTTCATGTCGGCAACACCCGGGCCGTACACTACGTCTCCTTCTCGCCGAAACTCCTGGAAGGGTGCATCGGGTGGAAATACAGTGTCCAGATGCCCCATCAGCAACAACCGCGCGCCGCTACCGGGTTTCTTTGCAAGGACATGGTCAGCAACATCAATACTGTAATCACTACCGGGGCAACTAGGCATCTCGATACGTTCACCCGGCAGACTGGAGATCGTGAATCCCAGTTCTCGTAATTCTCCGGAAAAGATACCCGCGATCTCTGATACCCCGGCCTTGTTGAGGCTGCCTGAGTTGATATTGGTTATTTTCTCCAGCAGATCCACCATTTCCTGCTCTTGTGGAGCCAGCCAGTCTGCCAGTGCTATTTCGTCATCGGTCAGATTTGCTTCGATAAGTTCAGCACCATGCAATAAAGAAGGTGACAGCCCCAGGAGCCATAGTGCCCCTAACATTAGCCTGTAGTTAATCGAGACTTTTCTTGCGCGTTGAATGTTCATCGAGTTAGTTGTCTTCTGAAGCTGCCAGTTCCTGATTTGAGGTTTTCGACGTCGGGCCAAGTATAAACAATTCACATAGTCCCAACAGCAGGAAGTATAGCGCTGCAGCTGCTATAGCACGCTCTGGTGATTGTTCCCAAAGACCACCACCACGTTGCGGGTAAACCTCAGCAACTATGTCGCTGGTTATACCAAGCTCTGGTATTGGCGCGAAGATAGAAATCGCCACAACCAATAAATACAACATGATGCCTATTCCGACACGCTTCTGAGACTCCAGCTGATCCACATTGGAGTAGCCGAATGCGCTGACCAGCCTGCCGACACTGACGGCGGCGAAGATCAACAATAGTGCCTGGCTTTCCAGGACATAGGCGAAAGTAACGACCATGATGGTGTAAAAGAAGAAGAGGCCAAAAAACAGCTTCAGCTTGTCACGTAAATTATCTTCCTTTGCCATCAAGCTAGACACCATACCGCCGGAATGGAGGAGTATGAATTCCAGCAACATCAGACCAACACCGAAACGTACCCAACTACCTTCATAAACACTCATGGGGTCTCGCCAGACTTTCAATAGTAAGTAGCTCAGGTAGAAGCACGGAATGGCGGCCGCGATGGCGCCAGCCCATCTGAGTGAGTGTGATGAAGGTAGGTTCAACAAAACGATATATACCTGATTACGAAGCTGTCATTGTAATCGACCCGACACAGAGACATAATGCTTCGCCCATGGACGCAGTTTCAGATCCAATTCTCACCGTAGACCAGCTTGGCAAAACCTATGCCGGCGGTTTTCAGGCACTCAAAAACATCAATCTGCAAATTCAGAAGGGTGAGATTCTGGCGTTGCTGGGCCCCAATGGTGCCGGCAAGACCACGCTTATTTCCACAATCTGCGGTATCGTTCGACCTTCTGAAGGATCCGTGAATGTAGCTGGCTACGACATCATCAGGGATTTTCGAAAAACCCGATCGCTTATCGGGTTGGTACCCCAGGAACTAACCACAGATTCCTTTGAATCGGTGTGGAGCACAGTGTCGTTTAGCCGGGGTCTGTTTGGTAAGGCTCCTGATCCTGATCATATAGAGAAAGTGCTGCGCGCATTGTCCCTATGGGACAAGAAAGACAACATGATCAGAACCCTTAGCGGTGGCATGAAACGTCGGGTGCTGATTGCAAAAGCACTTTCTCACGAACCAGGCATTCTGTTTCTGGATGAGCCCACAGCCGGAGTTGATGTTTCTCTTCGCAAGGACATGTGGAAGATCGTCAGCGACCTGAAATCTGAAGGTGTCACCATAATCCTGACTACCCACTATATTGAGGAAGCAGAAGAGATCGCAGACAGAGTAGGGGTCATCAACAACGGTGAGTTAATTCTCATTGAAGAGAAAGACAGCCTGATGAGCAAGCTTGGCAAGAAACAACTAATTCTGGATTTGTCGGAGCCGATGAAGGAGCTGCCAGCTATTCTGGAAAATTACGATCTGGAACTTTCCGAAGACGGTGAGAAGATGACGTTCACGTTCGATAATCATTGTGACAACACGGGAATTACCGGGCTACTCGATGAACTAAAGGATGCGGGTGTGGGTTTTCGTGATCTGAATACAACCCAGAGCTCATTAGAAGAAATATTTGTGAGTCTGTTGGACGAGTCTTAAATGAATCTCTACGGCATATTGGCAATCTATAAGTTTGAAATGGCGCGTACCAAGCGGACGCTATTACAGAGTATCGTTGCGCCAGTTATTACAACCTCACTTTATTTCATCGTCTTCGGTGCAGCCATTGGGTCGCGAATTCAGCAAGTGGAAGGAGTCAGCTATGGGGCGTTCATCGTGCCTGGTTTAATAATGCTGAATCTGCTTACCCACAGTATTTCGAACGCATCATTCGCTATCTATTTCCCGAAATTTGTTGGCACTGTGTACGAGATGCTTTCGGCGCCGATATCCACCATCGAAGTGGTGCTGGGGTATGTGGGCGCTGCTGCCACCAAGTCAATGATACTTGGCATGATTATCCTGATTACTGCCAGTTTCTTTACAGATCTGCAAATAGCTCATCCGGTTATTATGATGCTGTTCGTGGTGCTCACCGCACTATCGTTTAGTTTGCTGGGTTTTATTCTTGGCATCTGGGCTGATAATTTCGAAAAATTGTCGGTTGTCCCCACCCTTGTTATTACCCCTCTGGTATTTTTGGGAGGGAGTTTTTATTCCACAGATATGCTGCCCCCAATCTGGCAGTCCATTTCTTTGTTTAATCCTGTGTTGTATTTGGTAAGCGGCTTGCGCTGGAGTTTTTATGAGATTTCAGAAGTAAATGTCGTGATAAGCCTGGCTTGTGTTACGGCTTTTCTTTTTACCTGTCTGTTAATCGTGATTTATATCTTCCACACAGGGTATAAGCTGAGGAGTTAACATCTTCGGCAGTGGTTCTGAGCTTACCAAGCCTTCGTTGCAGAGTGTCTGATCGAGTCAGATGCAAACTCTTCAATCTCCTCAACCAAAAAATCGCGCACCTCGATTTGACAGCTCCCAGCGTAGCCCCAACATTTCAATATCGACGCAACTATGTTCCTGAAATCAGTCCGCATGCCATTTGAATCAGGCACACGTCAACATAGCGCTTTTAGTGCAATTTAGAACAAAGCAGTAAGACTTAATTGAAGAGAATCAGGAAACCCGACGACCGCCAGCGAATTCCATCTGCTGACTGTTGCCAGCTGCATCGTAGTAAACACCTGGACCGTCCCGCTCTCCCCTGAGCCAGGGACCGACATAACGGTCGCCATTAGAGAAGTGATAGATACCCTGGCCATGTAGCATGTCGTCGCGAAAGCCACCTTCGAAGCGATTACCGTTGACGTAGAAAAACGTGCCCTGGCCATTCATGGCATCATCTCGCCACTGTCCTTCATAGCGATCACCGTTGGCCCAGTATTTTGTGCCCTGACCGTGCTGTTTGCCATTCCGCCATTGGCCTTCGTAACGGTTTTCATTGGTCCAGACAAAAGTGCCCATGCCATTGCGGCTATTGTTTTGGAACTCTCCTTCGTAGCGATTACCGTTTGCCCATTCAAAAGTGCCCTGGCCATCCTGTTCACCAGCAGACCAGTTGCCGCTATAGCTGTCGCCGTTACTGAATTCGTAAGTACCGCGACCGTCGAACTGATCGCCAGCCCAGGCGCCGTCATAACGATCACCATTAATAAAGAAGTAGGATCCCTGGCCTGATTTCTGGTCGTTAAGATAACCACCTACGTAGCGTTCACCATTGGCCCGATAGAGTGTGCCGCGGCCATTACGTTGGCCGTTGCGGAACTGACCTTCATAGCGGTCGCCATTGGAAAAGAAGTAGGTGCCGCTGCCATTTTTCTGATCATTGGCGAATTGCCCCTCGTAGCGATCGCCATTGTTCAGGAAAAGAGTCCCCTGTCCCTGAAAGTAGTTGTTGTTGCATTGTCCTTCGTAGCGATTGCCATCGGTCCAGCGATAGACTCCGGATCCGCTTGCGCAACTTCCCCGAAGCCAGCCATTGTCGGCAGCCTCAGCGCTATTGATAGCGGCAGCCAATAGCACTGGAACGAGAATCGTAAGTACAAGTAGAAGTCGGTTGCGAGTCATGATTCGTAGATTCAGTAAGAATTTACCTGAGAGTTAATAATAGTGGTTCCATCACATTTTTGCCGGAACTGGATCGCAATTCTGCCACCTGAATCTGTTTTAGGTGAAGATGCGTTTGCAGTCAATAGCTCACGAAGCTGGGGGCTTCCTCACGGAAACCCCCAGTTAGCGATTCTGGACTATTAAGTATAGTAGATGGTTGAGCTAAACAGATCGGGTAGCAAGGGCTGGCTCGACTCGAGCTGCACCTCTGGAGGGACCGAACACGGCGAGCTGGCCGACGACAAGCAGGGTTAGCATTCCCAGGGGTGTGTAATACCAGGCCATCGCAGGCATGTTGAAATTGGTAGTCAGCACGATGCTGAATGCAATGGTGAGTACGGCACCAAGTAGTACACCCACGGTAGTGATGAGCAGGTTCTCCAGCATGAAATGGCGAAGTATTTCGAAGCGTGTCGCCCCCAGCGCTCGTCGGGTTCCAATCTGCTTGCGGCGACGATTTATACTGAACACCGCCAATCCTATTATTCCCATACAAGTAATGAATACCAGCGTGATTATTATTACCCACAATACGGAGCGCATGGCATTGTCCACCTGATAAGTATTGGCCCGGGTTTCTTCCAGGGATCGCAGCCCTCTCAATACACGGCTATCATTCTGCTGCAACAGCAAGGTTTCTATATCTGCCATGATTCTGTCTCTTTCACCCGCTTCGGTTCGTACCAGATAAAGAGAGTTACCGTCGATGACTTGTTCAGGAAGGACCATTGAACGTTCAATCAATGAGCTGTTGGGCCAGGGGGCCTGCAGGCGTTCAACAATGCCAACTATCTGGACACTGATCCCGCCAGGCATAAACAGGGTTTCGCCAACTACGTCATTGATAGTTTGTTCAGGAAACAGATTTTCTGCCAATGCCCGAGTGATAACAGTTTTGCTGGAGACCGTTGAGCCAGATTGCAAGCGGTAGCGCTTGTCGGCGGCTTCAAAATTCTCTCCTGCAACCAGCTCAAGATTCATGGTGTTGAGGATCTGATCATCAGTCCGATACACTGCTGTACCAACAGCTGGCTGGGACTCATCATTTACGAGTCTCACACCAGTTGAAGAACCTGACGAACTGACCGGGATGGCATTGGTGACGCTGGCGTTAACCACACCTGGCAATTGGCGAATCATGGCAAGGTCGTCTTCACTGACAATCTGTTCATTGAAATCATCGCCAAAACCAATACTCGTGATGTGAAACAGATTGGCTTCTTCCATGCCGCTAGGCCGAGCCATCAACCGATCCCGTTCATTTATGATAAAAATGGCGTTGATCATTACGGTCATGGTGAATGCGATCTGCAGTGCAATTAACACCACTCCGAGTTTGTTGCGAGTCATGGCTCGCAAAATTGGTCCGATTTCCATGTTAGTTTTCTCTTAACTATTAACTGGTCACTGGGTCTTAAGATGAATTGCCGGATTGATATTGCAGGCTCGCCAGATTGGATAGAGTCCTGCAACAATCGTAGATACAATTGCCAGCACGATAGTAGTAATCGTCACTGGTATATTCAGTCGTATCCAATCGGTCACCATGAAGTCCTGTCCGAGTAGCGATCTGATTCCTTCCAATCCCAGGCTGGCAATACCAAGGCCAAGGATTCCTCCGAGTAAACCAATGAAGCCTGCTTCGATTACATGTTGAATAAATAGTGAACCCTTATGTGCCCCCAGCGCCTGGCGCACACCAATTTCACCGGACTTACCGAGAAATTTGGATAGCAACAGTCCAATAGTATTTAATAAACAAACCGCCAGTAACATTGCCGCCAGAGCCGAGAGAATTTTCGTTTCGTCGGGAAGGACTTCCTGCTCAATCATCCATTCTTCAACGTCAAACAGGGAGTTGTTAAGTGGACGTTCGAATCGTCCCAGGGATTTCTGTTCAGTTGCATAATTGTTTAAAAAATCCAGGTAGGCTTCTTCCTCATCCGAATCCCTGAGCTCAACCCAATACTGTATCCAGGTGCATTCCGAGTTCAAAAAGGCCTGGTAGCCTGAGCCACCGATGGCCTTCCAACAATTGGTATTTCCAGCCCGGGAAAATTCTTTATCTACAATATGTGTCCAGGGAGTGTAAATGTCCTCGCCTGGATCGAACGGCCCGTTGTTTACATCGTAGAACTTGGGTACCGGAGTCCAATCATCCAGGACTCCGACTATCTGATAAACCAGACCATCCATGATCAGGTCTTCACCTACAGAGTTACCGCCACCAAACAGTTGTTCGTTGATTTCTTTTGAGAGAACGACTACCTGCTCCAGATTGTCATCCGCATCACGATTCCAACTAGTACCGTACAGAAACGGCACATCGAACATGGTGAAGAAGTCGCCATATACACCGCGGTTATTGGTGAACATTGGCAATAGTTCCGGATTCTCTGGCTCGACTACAGCGATGAATTTTGCGCTTGCAGTTTGACGGAAGCCTCTGTTTTCAGCCATTAGAGCGGTGGCATCCAGATATGTCAGTTGCTCCGGTGGGTCGGTTTTGCGATTCGGATCGCCGGTATCCAGCTGCACATGAAATAGCTGGCTACTCTTGTGAGGGATAGGATTTCCACCCATGGTGTAATTCAAGGTGTAAATCACCATATAGGCTCCCACGCCTATAGCCACCGCCAGTACCATAAGGCTGCTCAATATTGGATTGCGCTTATAGCTGAGAGCACTCAGTCGCAAGTAATAAATTAACATTCTCTTTTCCCCTGGTTCTTTGGCATCAGGCTACGGCAGTAGCCGGAGACGGATTTTCAGTTACGGCAGCGGTTTGGTTGCTTATGCGACCATCGAGAATATGAATGTTTCTAGGCGATTGATTAGCCAGTTCCTGATCATGGGTGACCATAATGATGGTGGTGCCAGAGGCATTAATTTCCTGTAGCAACTCCATCACACCTTTTGCGGTATTCGAATCCAGATTTCCGGTAGGCTCGTCCGCCAGCAGGAATCGTGGTTCACCTACGAGTGCACGGGCAATAGCAACTCGCTGCTGCTGACCGCCGGAAAGCTGAGCAGGTAGATGCTTTTTTCGTGACAATAAACCAACTGATTCAAGGGCACGTTCTATTCGTTCTTTTCGTTCGCCAGCTGGCATGCCTCGGTAGCGAAGAGGGACATCGATGTTGTCAAACAGATTGAGGTCTGGCATCAGATTGAAACTTTGGAATATGAAACCGATTTTCTGATTGCGCAGCTTGGCACGTTTAAAATCGCTCAGCTGTGAAACATCGACGCCGTCCAGTAGGTACTCGCCACTGGACATGGTTTCCAGCAATCCGGCAATGTTGAGAAAAGTTGTTTTGCCACAACCACTGGGCCCGGTGATGGTAAGAAATTCACCTTCTTCGACTTCCAGGGAAAAGTTATTCAGGGCATGGGTCTCAACCAGTTCGGTGCGAAACACTTTGCACACATCGGTCATCTTTAACATCAGCAGAACCTCATTAGTTATTAATCAGGACAGTTTCGGCGCCATTGAATTGGTCGGTGCCAGAGATAATGATGGTGTCTCCTTCCTGCAAGCCTTCGAGTATTTCGATGCTGTTCAGACTGGTGGCACCAGTCAGAATAGGAGAGCGATAGGCGATGCCGTCATCTATTCGATAGGCAACGCGGCCGTTGCCACTATCGAAAAACTGGCCTCGCTGAACTTTTAGTACATCAAATTTTTCTTCCAGTAGTATGCGGGTCTGCAGGCGCTGGTTCTGTCGCAGGCCCGCAGGTACATCTCCGCGGAAGCGGACGCGGCCGGTTACCTGGTTGTCGATGATTTCGGGTGATACAGCTATGAGAATAGCGTCATATGTTTCACCACTGGCTCGAATCTCTGAAAGCATGCCAATGGCCAGATCGTCCGCATAGCTCTCCGAAATCTGAACTTCCACTTCAAAGGCAGAGAGGTCAACAACACTGAGTATGGATTGGTTCTTGGCTACGTTGGTTTTCTGATCGACAGTCAGATTGCCAACGATACCGTTGACCGGTGAATGAATCTCCAGCTCTTCCACCTGCCTCTTAAGATCGGCAACCAGTAGTTCCTGCTGATCAACGCTCAGCTGTCGGGTTTGCAATTCGAACTCAAGTCTTTCGTTGTCCAGATCTTTATCCAGCAACGAATGCTTATGTAACAACTCAGCCGTTTGTAGATCGTCCTGTGCTTTTTCGTAGTCGACTTCAGTTAGTGCACCCTGACGAAAGGCAGTTTCTGCTCGGCTCATCTCTCGCTCTGCTGCCTGCAGGGTAATGGAGGCAGAATCTTCCGATTTCTGATTCTCCAATTGTTGTTGGCGCGTCATTATGCGCTGCCTGTCCAGCTCCACTTTCAATGACGACAAACGGGATTGTTCCTGTAGCAATTGATTCTGAATTTCCGGACTGTCGATCGAAGCCAGAATCTGACCGGCTGATACTGAATCTCCGGACTCTACTTCAAAGGTGACGGTACCAGCCTGGGTTGCATATAGAGTTGGGCTGACAGCCGCTACGACCCGTCCCTGGACAGAGATATCGCGCACAAAATCACCACGAGAAACCGTCGCCGTTCTGAGTCTTTCGGCGGATATTGAGTCCTCGGCCAGCGCCCAGCGCTGCACTATGGGTGTGACGAGCCAGGCCAGGGCCAAAATAATCGCTATGATTCCGATGGCGGTGAATTTGCGGTAGGGGGCAGACCCGGGGGTCAGTTCGATGTCCTGCGAAGAGGTATCTGATATAGGCATGGTCGGAGTCTGTGCTGATTGAGACTGGCGCTATCGCTTGATTATTGTGGTTTTCAGGACTTAGACGATCGATGAGAGCGCTTGGTTACATGGGATTCGGGCAAGGGTTTAAATATTTGCAAAAAGGGGCTTGCAATAAATAATAGACTGGTCTAATATTCTTTCCATGGCCCGAATCCGAGATGAAGAAAAGTTCAATCAATGCCGCGAATCACTGCTGGCTGTGGGTGAGGAGCTGTTTATTAACAACAGCTTCAATAGTGTTGGATTGAACGACATCTTGCGAAAAGCCGAGATTCCCAAGGGATCTTTTTATCACTACTTCGAGAGCAAGGAAGATTTCGGTATTCAGGTGGTGGAGCACTACGGGCAACAGAATTTGGAACAGTTGGATGAACTACTGGCACGTCCGGAGCTCAGCAATTACGAGAAGCTGAAAGCGTTCTTCCAAAGCAATATTGAGCATTACGATGATATTGAATACTGCCAGGGCTGCTTGATGGCCAATCTTTCCCAGGAGTTGGCAGATGTGAATGAGAAACTTCGTTGCAAGATTAACGAACTTTCCCAGGTGATGGTGGACAGGATTGCTGATTGTCTGACTGACCTGGAAGCCAGAGAGTTAAATCTTGGTGGTCTCAGTCCCGAGGAAGGTGCACAGCTCCTGATGAATTCCTGGCAGGGAGCCATCATGAAGATGAAGCTACAAAAGAACAGCCAACCATTGGATATGTTTATGAAGTTTTTCTTCAGTCGCTGAAAAAAATTTGGCCCATTTAAAATAGACTGGTCTATTAATAAGTGAGTCTGTTTGATTAGCCAAGGCAGTGACTGGTTTATGTCGATTTGGTAGCGCAGCGAGGCGCTCTGAATCAAAAATTTTATATGTTGATCGAAGCACCGGAAACATTGGTGTGTGGCGTAACTGCTGAATTTTCGAGCAATAGACGAACACTTCGGTCAGCTACAGTTAAAGGTAGTGAGTAGAACGTTATGAATACTCGAACACTTATAAAGCCTATAGCCGCAAGCAAGGCTCTCCTTGGTTTGCCGATGCGCAGGATGTTCAACCCCCAGAACATTGCATTGGCAATCCTTTTTATTCTGATGACTGCAGGTCCGGTAAACGCTGCAGAAACTGATCCACTGGAATCGGTGAATCGGGTAACTCATCAATTCAATGAAGTTGTTGACCGTTGGGTAGTGAAACCTGCAGCGGTTACTTACAAGCACTCCACACCTGGTTTCCTCAAGAAGGGGATCAGAAACTTTTTTAACAATCTTGATGATGTGCGTGTCATTCTCAACGATGTGGCACAGCTTAAATTCTCGCAAGCAGCGCAGGACTTAGGTCGGCTGACAATCAATTCGACAATCGGTATTGGTGGGCTTGTTGACGTGGCTGGCAGTGAATTCGGACTGGAGAAAAACCGCCAGGACTTTGGTAAGACTCTTGCCCACTATGGAGTGGAAAGCGGACCCTATATCGTTTTGCCCCTGTTTGGTCCGAGTACATTGCGGGATGCATTTGGCCTTGGTGTTGATGCCACCGTTGAACCGGTACGTCAGGTCGAACATGTACCAACTCGAAATTCGTTGATACTCACCGAAGCAGTGGACTATCGGGAATCATTTCTGGATCTGGATGATTTTGTTACTGGAGACAGGTATCTTTTTCTGCGTGAAGCGTATCTTCAACAGCGGGAATTTCAAATTTCCGGTAGCTTGCCTGATCTCGCATTCGAAGGATTCTAAGCAATGTCTCTGATCAATATGAATTTCGACGAACGAGTCGTGATAAATACTGCTCAGATGGAATGGGTCCCTAGTCCAAAATCAGGAGTATGGCGCAAACCATTGGCAAGAGAAGAGGCTGAACGAGGGCATGCAACCAGCGTCGTCAAATACGAACCAGGTGCCAGTTTTAACGAACACGGCCATCCGTTGGGTGAGGAAATTCTAGTTCTGGATGGTACGTTTTCAGATGAAACTGGCGACTACGGAGCAGGAACGTACTTTCGTAATCCAGAAGGATTCAGACATGCGCCTTTTAGTAAAGAGGGCTGTGTGATACTGGTGAAGCTGCATCAATTTCAGGCTGATGATTCAGATCATGTGAACATAGATACTACTGGTGCCGAATGGCTCCCCGGCCAGGGTAATCTCGAAGTGATGCCTCTGCATACCCACGGGACCGAGTCAGTGGCTCTGGTTAAGTTCCCCGCAGGAGAACATTTTCAATTCCACTCACACTATGGTGGAGAGGAAGTATTTGTTATCAGTGGTGAGTTTATCGATGAGCATGGCCGATATCCGGCAGGTACCTGGATTCGTAGCCCGCATCTGAGTCAACATGCTCCCTATGTTGAAGTCGAGACTGTCATTTGGGTTAAAGTAGGTCATTTACCTGATCAGGAGGATGATTCTTCACGTTCCAGTCGCTGAACCCGAACACAATATCTGAAGTTTCCAGCGTGAATTCAGCTGAATGTTCCTGGTCTTTCGGCATGTGGTATCACCCACCTGCACTATTAGCTCAAGAACTCGAGTCTCTTAACCTATGGTAAGTTTGAGTTCTCATCGACATATGACATCAATATTATCTGTGTTATGGGAATGAGGCTCGGTGATGGTTCCCACCGGGTATCTTCCATATAAAACCCGACAGTCTCCAGCCTCCACTTCATAAGCCTCAAACTCATCTGCAAACGCCGCTGGACTACGAATTTGTTCAGGAAAATAATTGCGGTCCGACATAGCAGAAGCTCCATAGCCGTATATTATTAATGCATGTAAGTGTCAGATTAGTTGGCAAAATTTATACCATCCGGGGTAGTAAATTCTGTGGTTTTTCCTTGGAACTATCTTCCACGAAACACGGTCAATGTATGAGACAAATTGTTACTCATTGCAAATAGGGAAAATGGTACTCTAGCGCGCTCTGTCAAAAGCCCAATTTGGCAAGCTATTACAATAACTTAAAGAAGTTCCGGGAGAGAGATTGTGGCTGGATTCGTTACCAGACGAGAGTTTCTAAATCTACTTGGTTCTGCCGGTGGTACGGCAGCAACTCTGAAAGCAGGTACAGCACTGGGCCTGTTGCCCGGCAGCGCGGCTGCGGCAAACCTGGATCTGTTAGATATGGCCGGAAAGGGTCGAAAGGTGGCCATTCTTGGTGGCGGCCTGTCGGGTCTTACCGTGGCTTATGAGCTGTCCAAATTCGGCTATGACTGCCAGATTCTGGAGGCCTCTCATCGCTGCGGTGGCAGAATTTTCACCGTACGTCACGGCGATCTGATCGATGAGATCGGTAACCGTCAGTACTGCGAATTCGATGATGATCCCCATATGTATTTCAATGCGGGGGCGGCTCGAATTCCAAGCACTCACCGCAACTTACTTGCCTACTGTAAAGAACTCGATATCGAGCTTGAGTTGTTTATCAACGAGAACAAAACTTCCTTCGTTCAGGACGACTCGATGCTTGGTGGCAAGCCCATCAGAAATATTGATTACACCACGCACATGCGAGGCTTCATGGCGGAGCTCATGGCCAAGGCCATGACAGTAGACGAAATGAATTCGCCTTTCACTGAAACGGAAGCAGAAACTCTGATGAGTATGATTCGCTCTTTCGGTGATCTCAGTGAAGGGGATCTCTATAAAGGAAGCTTTCGAGCCGGATATGCGGAAGGTGGTTTCCTCAAGCATGGTGTTCAGAAAGACATCATCGCATTTCGCGATTTACTGAAAACCAGAATTGGTCGTCAGTTACTGGGAGCGAACGAAGGTGATACTGGTCCGATTCTGATGCAGCCCAAAGGCGGCATGGACAAGATTATTCATGGCTTTCTCCGCAAGGTTGGCCATCAGGTTAAATATCGGGCCATGGTAGCTTCCGTTCAGGTTCGGGATGATGGTGTTGAGATAGCCTACGACCAGGATGGCGTCCGTCACACCATGCAGGCTGACTATTGTTTTAACTGTATCCCAACTCACCTGATGGTAGGCATAGATCACAATTTCCCCAATGACTATGTGCGTGCCATGAAGTACGTACGTCGAGGTGAAGCCTATAAAGCCGCTTTCCAGGCAAAACACCGATTCTGGGAAGACATGGATATCTACGGGGGCATTTCCTGGATGAGCAATCCAAGCCGCCAGATCTGGTACCCCACCGATGGTATACACAAGGCTAAGGGTGTGATTTTGGGTGCTTACGACTACGGTGGGGGCATGTATCACACTAAGATGACTCAAGAGCAGCGAATCGAAGCGCACTTGAATGACGGTGAGAAGCTGCACTCGAACTATCGCGATCTGGTGGAGAAGCCTGTTACGATCGCCTGGCACCGTATGAATCATATGCTGGGTTGTTCTGCTCGCTGGCAGCGTAATTTCGCAGAAGGCTGGACACACGAAGAAGAGGAGCTTTATCACCGAATCCAGGCTCCGGTAAATGGTCGCCACTACTTTATTGGTGATCAGATCAGTATGCATTCAGCCTGGCAGGAAAGCGCTGTGATGTCCGCCCAGTGGGCAATGGCAGATCTCGATCAGCGTGTTCGAGCTGAAGCAGCCTGATTAAATTCCAACATTTGAGTTTCTGGAGAGTCTAAAGCGTATGCTCATTCGCTATGTCAAAGTTTTCGTCAGTACATTGCTGATATCTGCATCTACCTGGTCTGTGGCAGCAGAAGAAGGACGTGAACCCTACAACGACCGCTATTGCACTACCTGCCATGGAACAGATGGCCAGGGAAACGAAGGGGTTCAGGCGCCACGTCTTGCGGGAATGGAAAACTGGTACCTTAAGCGTCAGCTGGAAAACTTTCGGGCGGGCATCAGGGGAACTCACCCACAGGACAGAGAAGGCATAGCCATGCAGCCCATGGCGAACCTGACAGATGAGAGTATTGACGACATCATCGACTGGGTGGGTAGTTGGACCTATAAGCCAGCGGAAATTACAGTACAGGGCGATGTAGATGCCGGCGCTCGGCTGTACACCGCCTGTGCAGCCTGTCATGGCGCTGATGCCAGCGGTAATGAAGCAATGGGTGCTCCAGCCCTGGTAGGCCAGAATGACTGGTATCTGGTTACACAGCTGAAGAATTACCTTGCTGGTTATCGTGGCCACCACGCCGACGATACGTTTGGGCAGCAGATGCGTGTCATGGTCCAGCCATTGGCGAATGAAACCGGTATCTTGAACGTAGTGAGCTACATAAACAGCCTCGCTGAGCGCTAAATTCAAGATCTTCGAACAGAAATTCCCGCAAGCTTGGTCTTGGCTCTAGTGGTCTATATACTGAGCTGAAGTGAGAGACCCCAAGAACCCTGTTCCTGAAAGAAAGTGGGGGTCAGGAATAGTTACAGAAGTAACAACATAAAGCAGCGAACGAGAAAAATAAGAACGCTGCAGGGTGCACTGCAGAATACCCTGCTGCATCAGCACTGAGGAGTAACTATCATGTCCATGGTCGCGATTTTCAACCTCGTCCTTTTCACCGCGCTTATCAGCATGCTGTTTCAGTTGAACAAACTGGATATGGGCTTGTCTCGACGGGTTCTTATTGGCCTGGTCGCGGGAACAATATTTGGTTTTTACCTGCAATTCGTATTCGGCTATGGCAGCGATGTCGCTCGCGATACCCTGGAGTGGACAAACATTGTTGCCAATTCCTATGTAAATCTATTGCGCATGATCATCATGCCGCTGATCTTGATCACCATGATTGCCGCGGTGCTGAAAGTAGAAGAGATTAAGTCTTTAGGCAAGATTGGCGGTTCGGTAGTAGCAATTTTGATTGCTACTACAGTAGTCGCCGCATTGATCGGCATTCTTATGGCCTCACTGTTCGACCTCAATGCCGGAGAGCTGGCCACTGTCGATGGTGAGCGAGAATTGGCTCGGGAAGCGGTTCTCGAGTCTCGTCAGGACAGTGTGGCGGATCTTAGCGTCCCTGATTTACTGGTCAGCTTTGTTTCCAGGAATATTTTTGCTGACCTGACCGGGGCGAGAAGCACATCAATCATCGCTGTTGTTGTGTTCGGATTGTTATTCGGTATTGCAGCTCTATTAGTGAGTGAGGAAGATAAGGAACACGGTCAGCGGATACGATCTGCGGTTGACACTTTTCAGGCTGTCATCATGAAGCTCGTGAAGATAGTCATGAACCTTACTCCCTACGGCGTGTTGGCATTAATGACCAGAGTGATTGCAACTTCTGATGGTGCTGCCATCGTAACGCTGCTTAGTTTCGTAATTGCTTCTTATATAGCAATTGCTCTTATGTTCATTGTTCACGGATTGCTGATCGGAATGGTTGGCATGAATATTCGAACGTACTTCAAGAAAGTATGGCCTGTACTCACATTTGCTTTTGTTACACGCAGTTCGGCGGCAACCATACCTTTAACTATTCGCGCTCAGATCGAAGAGCTTAAGGTTCCTGCTCCCATAGCTAATATCTCGGCTTCCTTCGGCGCCACGATTGGTCAGAATGGCTGCGCCGGTATCTACCCGGCAATGCTGGCTGTGATGGTGGCTCCCACTATGGGGGTAGATATTAATATGAGCTTTATCGCGAGCTTGCTGCTGATTGTTGCCATTGGCTCTTTTGGTATTGCTGGAGTTGGCGGTGGCGCCACTGCTGCTGCGCTCGTTGTCCTGCCATCCATGGGATTTCCAGTTACCGTAGCGGCATTGCTTATTTCTATTGAACCACTGATCGATATGGCCAGAACTGCCTTGAATGTAAATGGCGCTATTACAACCGGCGTACTTACCAGGCGTCTGTTGGGAGAAGATGCGACTGCTTCGGAAGCAGCTGCAGACCTGGGTCATGCAGGTCAGAACGTCACATAAAATTCTGAATAATTAGCTAAGAATAATTGGCATCAAATGGAGGAGTTTCAATGAAAGCCAAACAAGTATTAACAAGCCTGATTTTAGTAGCAATTGCAGGCTTTGGAGTGACAGTCGTAGCCCAGGACATCACTCGCTATAACGAAGGCAACTATTTCTATACGTCTATCACAATCCCGCCAGGTGCAGAAACCATGTACCTGTCAGGTTCCGGCGCCCGACCGCTAGCTGATGGCAGCTGGGGTGATATGAAGCAGCAAACAGTCAATACATTTGAGCGCTTCAAGCAAACTCTAGAAACACAGGGTTGGTCTATGAGTGATATTGTTCAGGTTCGAGCGTTTGCAGTTGCCGGTGAAGACGGCCTGGACTTTGCTGGCTTCAACGAAGGTTATGCGCAGTTCTTCGGCACGGATGATAACCCAAACAAGCCTGTTCGCTCTTTCGTTGAAATTGCTGACCTAGTCGTGGACGGTTGGTTGGTAGAGATTGAAATCAGAGCGGCTCGTATGCCTGACTAGCTCTCTTTAACAAGAAATTGAAGAAAGGGACTGGCTACTCTGTAGCCGGTTCTTTTTTTGCGCTATACAAAAGTGCTCAGCCATCTGAATGAACTAGGCAACACTGTAAATATTAGTTATGTTGGAAATCAAATTGAAGAATCGGAAGTTCTCATGAATCGTGTAATCGTTTTCACAATTTTTTCCTGCTTGGTCAGTAGCGCTTTCGGGCAATCCTCAGGATTTGATGTTTTTGAAGCAAGTATTACTGAAATTCAGAATGCACTGGAAGAAGGTGAGGTAACATCTGTTGAATTAGTACAGCAGTATTCGGCTCGCATCAATGCATTTGATCGTAATGGACCGGTTCTCAACTCTGTGGTTGGTTTGAATCCTGGGGCTATGGAACAGGCCGCTCAACTCGATCAGGAGCGCATTGATACTGGTCCAAGAAGTATGCTGCACGGTATTCCCATATTGGTTAAAGACAACTACAACTCCTTACCCATGGCAACCAGTGGAGGTTCTGTAGCACTCGCTAACTTTGTCCCCAGCGAGAATTCATTTCAGGTCCAAAAGCTACTGGATGCGGGTGCAATTGTGCTTGGTAAAACTAATCTGCATGAGTTTGCCTATGGGATAACGACTGTGGGGTCTATCTTCGGGCAAACTCGAAATCCCTATGATATTCGTCGTGTGCCTGGAGGCTCCAGTGGTGGTACAGGCGCGGCGATTGCCGCGAGCCTGGCGGCAGTAGGTCTTGGTTCCGATACCTGTGGTTCGATTCGGATACCATCAGCATTTAACAATCTGGTTGGACTTCGTCCTACCAAGGGACTGTCCAGTATTTACGGCGTAATGCCACTCTCTCACACTCAGGATGTGGCCGGCCCTTTGGCTCGCAGTACCGAAGATCTGGCAATCGTATTAGATATTGTCAGTGGGTTCGACGCTAAGGACGCGGCGACTGAACTCATGGTGGATAACCTGATACCTGACTTTCATGGCTCGTTGGGGTCAGCACAATTTTCTGAACTTAGAATTGGAAAACTAGAACCCTATTTCGATAACGCGAGTGCTGGTGTCCGTGAACCCATTGAGGAATTGCTGGAGTGGATGCAGGAACAAGGTGCAGAAATCGTTAGCGTGGACATTGCCGAACTCGGCGACCTGATAAGCGCGTCGGGATTGATTACCCTGGAATTCAGGGATGACCTGAACAATTATCTTGCGCAATTCGGCAGTACTGAGATTGGGAGTCTGTCAGAAGTTCTGGAGTTAGGTCTTTATCATCAGGCTGTAGCAGGAGCGCTGGGGCGTAGTGCCGCGGCTGATGTAGATAGCGAAGCATACCAGGAACGCCTGGCAAAACGCCTGGAACTTCGGGATTTGGTGGAAGAACTAATGCAGGCTGAACAACTCGATGCTCTGGTCTATCCAACCATCGGCCAACTGCCTGTGCAGATAGGTGATCCCCAGACTGGCAGTAACTGCAGTCTGTCAGCGAACTCTGGCTTGCCGGCAATCTCTTTTCCCGCAGGCTTCAGCGCCAATGGCATGCCGGTGGGAATGGAGTTAATTGGTGGTTTGTTAGCTGATGCCAGATTATTGGCAATTGCCCACGCAGTTGAACAAGAGCGAAACACCAGAGAAGCACCTGCAGTAACACCTTCATTAAACGATCCCTCTGCGCTACAAAACAAAACAGTGAATCTGGATTATGCCGAAGGGGGTATCCAGTTTGGAGGAGAGCTGACATTCGATCCGCTAAGAAATGTACTGGCCTATGAGATTGAGGTCAGAGAGGGAAGTGTGGGTTCTGTACGTGCCATCACACTTGCTATTGAAACTGCCAACGGTGCTTCAAGAGCCGAACCTATAGTTCATAACGTACTTGCTGCAGGTGCGAACTCGAGCCGCGGTGAGTACTTTATGAGTGCAGAATTTCGTCGGGCATTTCGTGAATCAAGAGTGTATATGAGAATTTTCGCCGATTCTCTTCCTGCGGAGGGGCGAAGCTGGTGGCCGTCGGAGCTTTAGTGGCAGAGTAAAATTGGATCTTTGTTAATATTCGGCGAGAGGCCACACGAGATTTGTATTAATTCAATCAAAGCTGATCGATCAAGGATGTCATTGATCGATCAAGCTTAGAATTCGAACTTTGAATTCGTCCACTGACAACGCACGTTCGATGCCGAATGCACTTACCTCGGAAACAATTCCGACGGCTGAGTCTGAATCACTCTCGATGAGAGATTGAGGGCGTTTAATAGTCTCCGGAATATCAGCTACTGGAATAACATTCGTTACCGGTGCATTGCTAACGGTATTAACAAGCCGTTCGCCGTCTTCTTCAAGTATCAAAAAGTGACCCTGAGACCATCCCAAAAGAGGATTAACCAGGCTGCGATTTATTGATTCAACAAAATAAATTCCCTGTTCTCCAACTTTGGGCAGAATCAAACCACTGATCTCAATTGTTTCACCATTAATCGTACCGCCCGCAAACTTTAACTCCAACGCATCAGCGTCATAGTCGCCCTTGATGATATCCAAAACAGAAAATGTGACATAAGTATTGATAATTCCTGTATTGAAATCCTGCTGGGCAACATGTTGAAGAACTTCTCCTTCAAAAATCAATTCTGATTGAACTGCGAGCTGGTCCACGTCCATGCTTAGTATGGTGCTCGCAATGCTGAAATTAAAAGTCAGTGACGATATCAACAGCACGAACAGAACATTCCATCTGTCTAATAGATCGCTATTTCGTTTTACTCTGATCATTGCCGGATATCCTGGTGTAACAAAACCACTCCTACTCAATTCAGTTTAGCCTGCTTGAGGCTGGCTTAAGGACCACTATCAGAATTCGCAAGAGGTTTCTCATTTTAGACAGCGCTAACGGATAGTTTATTACAACGCGGATTGGAAGCTACGCTGTAGTTAACGTTTCTTTAAGTAACGCAAGAACATCCAATTGGCTGACAAACACAGGAAAAGTCTGCAATTTCAGGCTATTAGCTCTAGTATCGGCTGCTTGCAGGTAGTATGCTCGGGCTTTCCCGAGGTACATGAAGGACCCTTGCTGCTTCGGACGAAAAAGCTGTTTTGGACCATAAGAACAAAATGCAGTCTAACCATATCGCCAATGTCATATCGGGTGCGCTAATCGCGCTGGTGAATATATCGGTAGCAATATCGGTCGCCGCCTTATTGTTTGCCCAGACAGACCCACGCCTGATGGTGCCAGGTATAGCAATTCTGTTGATTGGGACCCTGATCACTGGTTTAGGTGGTTCGCTGTTTAGTGATTTCAACTCGGTAATATGTTCGCCTCGAAATGGTCTTGTGCCCGTGTTTGCGGTAATGGTGACCAGCATCTACGCCAGTTTCGGTAATCAATATTCCATCGGGGCTGAAGCGACCATCATTGTGGCATTCATGTTGACCACTCTTATTACCGGATTGTTTTTACTTCTGCTGGGTCGGTTAAA
Source organism: uncultured Pseudohongiella sp. (assembly GCA_965227685.1). Lineage (GTDB taxonomy): Bacteria > Pseudomonadota > Gammaproteobacteria > Pseudomonadales > Pseudohongiellaceae > UBA9145. Next base: position 3,782,817 of record CBDDGA010000002.1, read on the forward strand.
GCTGGGTAACCTGGTTCGCTATATTCCCTATCCAGTAACAGGTGGTTTTTTTGCAGGCATAGGATATATCTTCGTGGAAGGTGGCCTGGCTGTGGCCAGCAGCAGCAGTCCTACGCTTGGTTCCTTTTTTGATACAAACTTTATTCAGCTTACAACGCCAGCGGTTGTACTCGCCTTGTGCCTGATATCTGGTAAGTTGTTCCGAGACAACAGGCTTTCAGTACCCGGAATTTTACTGGTTTCCATACTCATATTTTATGGTGTGCTGATGCTGGGAGGGATTTCAACTGAACAGGCAGCAGAAAATGGATTATTACCAAGAATAGATTCCACTGGCGCATTGTTACCAGTATTTCATCTTGACTACTTTCAGCAAGTAAATTGGATCGCTATTTCTGATCAGCTAAGTGGAATTGTTGTTGTTGCTCTGTTGTGTTCCATGATGCTTCTACTGGATGTATCTGGAATCGAGCTGATCGCTCGTAAGGATCTCAATCCGGACCATGAGCTCCAGGTGATGGGATACACCAATATGGTGAACAGTTTGTTCGGTGGTTTTCCTGGCGTACACGATGCTTCAGATACAGCGCTGGTAGATCGTCTGGGAGGCAAAGAACGGCTGACCGGATACGTTTATGCTGTATTGGTTGGCGCCGCACTGTTTGCCGGCACTGAATTCATGGAGATCGTGCCGACTTTCATGTTGGGTGGTCTTCTGATCTATGTCGGACTTGAGTTCCTCATAGATTGGTTGTGGAAAGCCAGAGATGAGTTACCTCTTTCAGATTACGTGGTTGTAATTCTGATTCTGATAGTAATTATCTTCTCGGATATTTTGCAGGGAGTCACCTTCGGCTTCTTTGTCGCCATAATCCTGTTCGTTGTCAATTATTCCCAGCTTAGTGTGATTAAAATCGAAACCAACGGTAGCGATCATGCCAGTAATGTTGACAGGGATCTGGAAACTCGAGAGTTATTAAATAAGGAAGGGAATCGCACACTGATTCTCATATTGCAGGGATTTATCTTTTTCGGCACCGCAGACAAATTGATCAGTGCTATTCGCACCCGTATCGTAGATGGTGAGGACCATAGTCGATTCGACTTTCTGGTTCTGGATTTTCATCACGTCAGTCAACTCGATACCTCGGCTATCGTAACATTCTCGAAACTTGCTCAACTTAGCGACCGGGTTGGCTTCCACATCGTAATCAGTGGTGCTGATGAAAAATCTATTAAGCAGCTTGTTAAACATGGCTTCTTCACATTTGGCGAACAGAAATGGGAGCGTAATTACAAGCAACAGGTTGATACTGCAGTTGATTGGTGTGAACGGCGAATACTGTCGGACCTTAATCGCCGCGACGAAGATAATAATCTTGAACTTACTGATGTATTACGACGAATTGCCTATGCTGAAGAAGATGTGAAGTTGCTGGCGGAATTCTTTACTGTTGAACCCAGGGTGTCCGGTGAATATCTTTTTAGAGAGGGCGATAAGGGAGAGTCGCTGTACTTTGTAGGTTCAGGCACGGTTGTAGTGGTACTACAAATTCCTGGTCAACAGGAGCAGATCCTGAGAAAGTACAAAGCAGGTGCGATTCTCGGGGAGATGGCCATTTATACCGGAGAAAATCGCACCGCCAGTGTGCGTATTGAAAAGGATGCTGTGCTTTTCAGACTGGACAAGGAGAAGCTTGAGGCGATGTCCAGAAGATTCCCCGGTTCAACCGCCGCACTTCATACTTATATTGTGAAAGTTCTATCAGAACGACTAAGCAGAGCTAACAGAAACCTGAGCAGATATATATAGCCCGGATGTACGCTTAACTAGAAGCTCGGGCTGTCGACGGGTAGAAGTACAACTGGCACCATTTCGCTGTATTGGAACCAGTCTCCATCAATTCGCAGAATTTTTTCACCACTCTCATCGAAACGAATTGATCCGGTAAATTCAAGATCCAGTCTGGCTATCCTGATTTCAATTCTGCGATCTGCAATGGTTACAGAATCCGCTGGCATCCCATAGATCCCCAGGCCGCCACTAATTAATGCAGCCTTGTATTCACCGTTCTCTTCACTGAAGGTAAATGCCATGCTCATGTTTTCCCGGCCGAGCACCAGCGGACCTTCCCACGATCCAATGAGAGAATCCCTGGCTTCTTCCTGTGCTACGGAGAGGGCACTCAGCATTGAACAGAGCAGGAAGAATAAAGACGCGAGACTTAATCTGGTCATAACTGCATGGTAATCAGCCACAGGTAATCCTGCAAACGGTTGTTTAATTTTGTTGCGATTGCCCGCCGTGGCAGAATGATCCTCAGAATTTATACCCGCCAGGAGCTTTTCAATGGAGCAGGAAATAGAGCAGTTCACGCAAATCTACAACATGATCACCACTTACCTGGTGACCTACAGTTTCCAGATATTGGGTGCCATTATTATCATGGCAATTGGAATCGTGATTGCCCGCAAAGTTTCGAATCTGGTTTTCGAAACGGCGGAGCGGCGCGGTCTGGATATCACTCTCAGCAAGTTTTTTGCCAGTTGTACGAGGATAGTCATTGTCATATCGGCACTGGCTGTAGCATTACCCAAGCTGGGTGTGCAGATAACCCCCTTCATTGCAGCCATTGGCGCTCTGGGTCTTGGCGCTGGATTAGCGATACAGGGCTTATTATCCAATTACGGTGCCGGCCTCAGCATCATCCTGACCCGCCCCTTCGTCGTGGGAGACACCATAAGAGTGCAGGGCATCTGGGGTGTGGTAAAGGAGGTAACACTGGCTTACACGGTTCTCACCAATGAAGACGAAGAAAAAATAACGATTCCTAACCGACATATCATTGGAGAAATAATCCACAATTCCCAGGAAGATACTGTGCTTGAGTTGAGCGTCGGTATCGATTACCAGAGTGATACCAATAAAGCGATGCATGCAATTAAAGAAGCGTTGTCAAAGTTGGAAGGCCTTAGTGATCAACGCTCAATTCAGGTCGGTATAGAAAGTTTTGGCGACAGTGCAATTAACATCGGCATTCGCTGTTGGGTAAGTACTACAAATTTCCATGAGCTTCGTTTTGCCTGTAATAAGCTTTTATTGGATACCTTGCAGGCAGAGCACATTGCTATTCCGTTTCCCCAGAGGGAAGTTCGTTTGCTACAGTAGTGACCGTCATAAAGTTGGAACACATACAGGATCTGATATGGAATATTTGCCAGCAGTTGAAATTGAATATCCACAAGGAAAAGAGATAACGGCATCCGTAATTTGGCTTCATGGGCTGGGTGCAGATGGCAACGATTTCGCTCCAATCGTTCCCCAGCTACCTCTGCCCCAGGATCTGGGTATTCGATTTGTATTTCCTCATGCTCCTTCTATTCCTGTAACTATTAATAATGGTTTTGTGATGCCAGCCTGGTATGACATCAAACAACTGGATATCGATCGTCATGTGGATGAAGAGCAACTCAAGCAGTCTGCATCCTGGGTACACGATCTCATTGACCGGGAGATCGAACGTGGTGTCGAAAGCTCCCACATAATAGTCGCGGGTTTCTCTCAGGGTGGGGCCGTGTCATTCGAAGCTGGCTTAACCTATGGCTCTACCCTGGCAGGGATAATGGCTCTGTCGACTTACTTTGCTACGGCCGACACCATTGCCATAAATCCGCTGCAAAACACACTGCCTATTCTGATCTGTCATGGCACCGATGACCCGGTAGTGCCGGAAATGCTAGGACGTAAAAGTGTCGCTACCCTGCAAAATCTGGGATTTAACCCCGAATACATCAGCTATCCCATGGAACATGCGGTCTGTCCGGAACAAATCCGGGATATCGGTGACTGGATTAGTCGCGTGCTGACTTGAAATTCCCCCACTTGACCTTAGAGTTAACTCTAAGCTTATACTCATTCCCAGAATTGAGTAGATGCCCCTGAAATCAGGGCAGTCACAGGAATATCAGGTATTTTGCCATGCTGAAGATTAGCGAATTGGCAGCCCAGACCGGCTTGTCATCCCACACTATCCGCTTTTATGAAAAGAATGGTTTGATTAGCGCCAGCGAACGCAGTTCGGCTGGATACCGCTATTACAACGAGGCTGATGTACGCCGTGCCGAGTTTGTCAAAACCGCCCGCAATATTGGCTTTTCGCTGGACGATATTGGTCAGTTGTTGTCCATCCGCCTGGACAAGCAAAGTCATAGCTGTCAGGAAGTTACAGATATCACCCAGCATAAGCTGGATGAAGTTAATAGCAAAATTGCAGAGCTACAGTTCATGCAACAAACGCTGGAGCGCTTGCTGGAGAGTTGTTGCGGCGGACCTGAAAATGCAACCCATTGCTCCATCATTGAGGCACTTGATGCTGGTGATGTGGTCATTGATGATGCGGCAACAAATGGGAGGAGTTCATAATGGAATTGCTAAGCATATTCTGGGATCTGGTGATCGAGAGTGCTCCGTGGTTGTTGCTTGGATACCTGTTGGCGGGGATTATCAAACAGATAATTCCCAGTAGCTGGGTTGAGAAACAATTATCAGGTCAGGGGTTTTCAGCAATTGTAAAAGGAGCCTTTATTGGTGCTCCTCTGCCATTGTGTTCCTGCGGTGTGATTCCTACAGCTCTTGCAATTCGAAAAGCTGGTGCCTCTAAAGGTGCCACGTCATCGTTTTTAGTGGCAACTCCTGAAACAGGGGTTGATTCAATATCTTTCTCATACGCGGTTCTGGGTCCTATATTTGCCGTTGCACGGCCAATTGGTGCCCTGACCAGTGCTATTGTAGCTGGCGGCCTGGTGAGCGTATTGGACAAAGATGATGGAGCGGTTGCCGAAGAATCGACGAGTTGTAGTAAATGCTGTGCCAGTGAGAGTAAGGCAAAGGAATCCATTATCGAACAATCACCACCACCGCTGACACAACGCTTTGTTGGTGCTGTTAAATACGGCTACGGTCGCATGATTTCAGATACAGCAAAATGGCTCACGATCGGGCTGGTTGCCGCTGCCATAATCACCGCGGTGGTACCCCAATCATTCTTTCTTCAATGGGGTGATGGCCTAATGGCCATGGTTATTATGGTGATAGTCGGATTGCCCATGTATATCTGCGCAACCGCGTCCACACCGGTTGCCGCCAGCCTGCTGTTCGCGGGAGTGTCGCCGGGCGCTGCACTGGTGTTCATGCTCACCGGACCAGCGACTAATATCGCCACTATGGGTGTAATAAAAGAACAGTTAGGAATGCGTTCGCTGACGGCCTATCTGGTTGGTGTCATTGGTACGGCAATCATCTGTGGTTTGCTGCTAAATCAACTTTACACAGCCTATGGCTGGCCTTTACAACTATCAATGGCTGAACATGGCGCCAGCGTACCGTTGTGGAGACAGCTAGCGGCTGTGTTGTTGGTAGCACTGGTGGTGCGTGTCTGGCTGGCGCCTATCTGGTCGCGATTGACCAGGAAACCAGAAATAGACAATACAATGAGCACAACAGCTGCTGAACAGGGCTGATTTAAGCCTCACTTAGTCGTTCTGGCAACAACACGGTGTTTGGAATCCAGCAGAAATACGATATCAGCCACTTCTGGCAGACTGGCAAGGCAATGACGAGTTAGCCTTTCATAATGCTGAATGAATCTTTGTAGCTGATAATCGTCCATTACGGCTGACCCGTCAGAGCTGGTTGCAGCCAGTTTATGTTCCTGTAAACCACGCCATTCATAGACTTGCTCAAACGAGGGCGCGTGCAGCATTATCAGGCTATCGAGGCTACTAAAGACAGTTTGATAATCCTGCTGCAAACTTAAATTGACTCGAAGTCGCCACCTGCCGTCAGTGTCCTCTGTCTGTTCCAGTTCATTTATTGCGTTGGCCAGTTCTTCTTCTTTTTGTGCTGCAACACCGATGAACCAGCCCTCCAGAATTACCAGATCAACAGGTGCATTGATCTCTTCAAACTCTTCGTCTGGCACCCGATCGTCGTTCGCTTTATCGAATCGAGGAATACCTACTAACCCGGATTCATGCATCAGTTTGTGCAATGTATTCCGTAACAAATCAGTGTCATGTGTCCCCGGTACGCCTCGCGTGCGAAACAGAGCATGCTCATTCGCTGCCAGTTCAATGCGGGATTGCTTGCTCAAATAGAAGTCATCGATTGACAGATTAGCAACGGTGTAACCCCTGGACTGGACAATGTTCTGAACCAGCTTGGCGAGAGTCGACTTGCCAGTGCCCTGAGCGCCATTTATTCCCAGCAGATAAGATGCACCCTTTCGCTGTTCGAGTCCCTCAATGAGCTCGTGGATTGCGGGTAGAAACCAGTTATCGGCATCTTCGCTATAACTGGCGGGAAGTGCTTCAGATTCAAGCAGTGATTTCACGACTTGAATATCCTGTGGATACACAGTGTAAATCCAGTGTTTAACGAGTGTGAGAATTCATCTTACTGTGGAGACGCTAACGACAGCAAACTATTGAACCAGTTTCTGCAGTCAACTATGAGCCGTCGAGGCTTACTGTGATAGCATGGATCGGTAAGGCATGTGGATAGCTATTATCCCGCCATTGCCTACCTCAAGAATTTGCCAAATTAAGAATCAGCATCGTGATCCCTGAACATCCAATTGTCATCTCACCTACTCTGGCTGCAACCATAGGCCTCGATGAGGCAGTTATGTTGCAGGTACTGGCATTGCTGATCAAACATCATGGCAAAAACAGAGAAGGATCCGAATTGCGTTGGCTTGCAATAGATGAGAAGGACTTAACTGAGGAATTACCTTTTTGGGACGTTGCTAAAGTCGAGAAAATTCAGGCTAGTTTGCAATCCCTCGGGATATTGAAGATTCAATCGGCTCATGATGGTAAACGCTGTTTGGCAATCGACGAGACCCGTCACAGAGGAGGAGAGCAAAAAGCACCTCCGCAGCCTATTGCTCCCTCCAGCCGCAAGCAGGCTCAATCTTCTGCGGGACGTATTCCCGCGGAGTGGACCCCCGATGAGAACTGGATCCGATTGTGCAGGCAGCATGCGATTCCCGACGAATTTATCCATTCACTGGTTCCGGAATTCGTAAGCTATTGGCAGGACAGGGGACAGGCCCGGTTTTCCTGGGGCAATGCCTTTTATAAGCACGTGTTGAAGCAGTGGCGACAAGAGCAGACCAGGCAAGGCGCGTTCGAGTTGGCAAGCACCATGTCACCGGATTGGCGGCCAAGTCAGGACGCCCTGGACATTTTAGAGAAAGCCGGAATCAACACAGACTTTATTGAAGACGCTGTAGCAGAGTTCGTGCTTTACTGGCGTGAGCGTGGAATCGTTCATGGTGCCTGGAATACCAAGTTCATTGAGCACATCAGGCGTCAGTGGGCGAAATTCACTGCGTCTTTCGGGGCTGACGATACACCGCGCCCAATAACGGCCAATTGGCAACCCAGTGTGGATTGTTTTGAGATTCTGCAATTGGCGGAGATCGACGAAGACTATGCGCGTAGCAAGATTCCCGAATTCGTAATGTATTGGCGGGACAGTCAACAAGCAAAGGCATCATGGAATACAGTGTTTCTTCAATTTATAAAACAGGATTGGGCGCGGCGCCTTAAATCCCTAGAATCTGGTCGTAGTATCAATGCAGAAGATCAAACCACTGGTGGAACAAGCCAGCAAAGAATTAAAGAAAGGTTCCAGCGCATCGCTGACCGCAGTTGGGCAGAGTGATTCGATAACTGAGCCAGACTCAGACTACTCCTATAGTGAGAGTGGTGAAGAATCGATTATTGACCACGTGGACGCCATCAATCAGGTATTTGCGGAATTTGAGTTTGCTTACCACAATCAATTTCACAAAGCGTTCTCCGATTCAGAAAGCCTTATTATTGCCAAGAAGTACTGGTTAAATACGCTGGAGAACTATTCCCCTCGCCACATCGTGCAAGCTGCCAAACGTGTCGTAAAAACTCAGGAGTATCTTCCATCTATCGCAGCAATGCTAAAAGCCTGTGAACAGGGTTTTGATCTCTATGGCTTACCTTCTCCCCGGCAAGCCTATGAGGAGGCCTGTCGAGCCAGTTCACCCAAGCAAGCTTACAAGTGGAGTCACGAGGCTGTTTACTTCGCAGGCAAGGCGGCTGGTTGGTACCTTCTGGCTAATGAAGCGGAAAGCACTGCACTTCCTGTTTTTGAGTATCACTACGGGCAACTATGTCGACAGGTGATAGAAGGTAAAGAGCTGGTCATCGATGCTCCGCCTGCTCTGAGCGAAAAAGTACAACGTAAGATGACCGCCAAGGAAAAACGGGAACGAATTGCCAGGTTAAAGAAAGACCTGAATCTTTAGCCTTTAGATCAGTTGACGGCTTGTCCTATCCATCAAGTTTTTTGTACTTCACCCTCGTAGGTTGGGAATCGCCTACTCGCTTTTTGTATTCAGCTTCGTAGTCTGAATAATTTCCTTCGTGCCAGATAACCTGGCTATTGCCTTCAAACGCCAGAATATGGGTACAGATTCGATCCAGGAACCAACGATCGTGGGATACCACAATGGCGCAGCCAGGAAAGGCTAGTAATGCCTCTTCCAGAGCCCGCAAAGTTTCCACGTCCAGGTCGTTGGTAGGTTCGTCCAATAGCAGGACATTGCCGCCTTTCTTAAGAAGTTTCGCCATGTGCAAGCGGTTGCGTTCACCGCCAGAAAGATCTTTGACATGTTTTTGTTGATCGCTGCCGCGAAAATTAAAGCGACTGGCATAGGCTCTGGATTGAGTCTCGTACTTTCCGATCTGAATAATGTCCTGACCATCGGAAATTTCTTCCCACACGGTATGCTCACCGTCCAGCTCGTCACGACTCTGATCTACATAAGCCAGATCAACAGTTTCACCCAGGGTGATGGAACCGCTATCAGGTTGTTCAGTGCCAACCAACATGCGTAAGAAGGTTGTTTTACCCGCGCCATTTCCACCCACGATGCCAACAATACTTCCTTTGGGGACAGAGAAGTTCAGGTTTTCTATAAGTGCGCGACCATCAAACCCCTTACTAAGATTCTCCACTTCTATCACCTTGTCGCCCAGGCGCTCGCCTGGTGGTATATAAAGTTCCTGGGTTTCATTGCGCTGTTGAAAGTCTTTTGAGTTTAGTTCTTCAAACCGGGCTATTCGGGCCTTGCTCTTGGATTGACGACCTTTAGGGTTGGCACGTACCCATTCCAGCTCAGATTTAATCGTGCGCTCCCGGGCAGCCTCTTGCTTTTCTTCGATTTCGAGACGCTTTTCTTTTGCTTCCAGCCAGGCGCTGTAGTTGCCTTCATAGGGAATACCGTGGCCGCGGTCCAATTCCAGTATCCAGCCAGCGGCGTTGTCGAGGAAATACCGATCATGGGTAATGGCTACCACCGTACCGGGATACTCCTGCAGGAATCTCTCAAGCCAGGCAACGCTTTCTGCATCCAGATGGTTCGTAGGTTCATCTAACAGCAGCATGTCGGGTTTTGACAACAGGAGTCGACACAGAGCAACACGACGCTTCTCGCCTCCTGAAAGATGACCGACCTTGGCTTCCCAGGGTGGTAGGCGCAGCGCATCCGCCGCGATTTCAAGTGTTCGTTCAACCTGCCAGCCATCTACAGCGTCAATCTCGTTCTGCAAACTGCCTTGCTTTTCCAGCAGCGCATTCATTTCGTCATCGCTCATGGGTTCCGCAAATTTGTCGCTGATGGCATTGAACTCTTCAACGAGGGAAATAACTTCTTTGATACCCTGCTCAACATTGCCCCGGACATCTTTATCCTCATCGAGTTGTGGTTCCTGTGGCAGATAACCAATGTTGATTCCGGCTTGTGGGCGGGCCTCACCGTTAATTTCCGTATCCAGCCCGGCCATGATACGCAGCAATGTAGACTTGCCCGCACCATTGAGCCCCAATACACCAATCTTCGCCCCGGGGAAGAACGATAGAGATATGTCTTTAAGGATTTCCCGCTTCGGCGGCACTATCTTGCCGACGCGATTCATGGTGTAAACGAATTGTGACATGGAGCTTATGACCTACAGGCTATTAAGAAGGGCGCTATTATTGCATAGCAGCTTGATAAGTGTCCCAGTCGAAATAAACACAAGATACTCGAGATTTTCTCTCTTATAGCCCCATATATAGATGATCACGGAGAGTTGTTCGGGTAGAATAGCGCCTTCTTTTTTAGCAGCTGTATAGCTTCAACCTGGAGACCGCTTTATATGTTCAAGACCGATGTCAGCCTATCTGAATTTGATCCGGAAATTAGCGCGGCTATCGAATCGGAGAAGACCCGGCAGGAAGAACACATAGAGCTGATTGCTTCTGAAAACCATACCAGCCCATTTGTGATGGAAGCGCAAGGGTCGGTATTAACCAATAAATATGCAGAGGGATATCCACGTAAACGTTACTACGGCGGTTGTGAATTCGTAGACAACGTTGAAGAGATCGCCATCGCCAGGGCGAAAGAACTATTCTCTGCGGACTATGCCAATGTCCAACCCCATTCCGGATCTCAGGCCAATGCAGCGGTTTATATGGCCCTGGCAAAACCCGGTGACACGGTGCTGGGTATGAGCCTTGCAGACGGTGGCCATTTAACCCATGGAGCCAGTGTTAGTTTCTCAGGAAGAATCTATAAATCTGTTCAGTATGGTCTGAACAATGAAACGGGTGAAATCGACTATGCCCAGGTTGAAGCACTTGCCAACGAGCATAAACCACGAATCATCATGGCGGGATTCTCGGCCTATTCCCGGGTAATCGATTGGCAAAAGTTCAGGGATATAGCTGATGCTGTGGGTGCATACTTTGTTGTCGACATGGCTCACGTGTCGGGTCTAATTGCCGCGGGTGTCTACCCAAGCCCGGTGAACATCGCTGATGTCACCACCTCAACGACCCACAAAACACTGCGTGGCCCCAGGGGCGGCATCATCCTGGCCCGGGCTAATGAAGAGCTTGAAAAGAAGCTGAACTTCGCTGTTTTCCCGGAAAGTCAGGGTGGTCCGTTAATGCATGTGATTGCGGCAAAGGCTGTTTGTTTCAAGGAAGCCATGAGTGACGACTTTAAAACTTACCAACAACAGGTGGTGAGAAACGCACAAGTCATGGCACAGGGGTTTATGGACCGGGGTTACGATGTTGTTTCAAATGGCACCGATGATCATCTGTTCCTGTTGAGTCTGATACGTCAGGGACTCACGGGTAAAGATGCTGATGCGGCGCTGGACCGGGCCAATATCACGGTAAACAAGAATGCAGTGCCTAATGATCCCAATCCTCCTTTCGTAACGAGCGGATTACGAATTGGCTCCCCGGCTATTACAACACGTGGCTTTGGTGAAGCCGAATGTGCGCAACTGACAGACTGGATGTGCGATATTCTCGACGATCTGGGCAATGACGCGAAGATAGAAGAAGTGAGGCAACAGGTACTGGCACTCTGCTCCAAGTTTCCTGTCTATCAGTAATACCTATAATAATAAGTTAAATATAGAGTTTTCCCATGCATTGTCCGTTCTGTGGAGCAATAGATACCAAAGTAATCGACTCAAGATTGGTGTCCGAAGGTAATCATGTACGCCGTCGTCGCGAATGCATTACATGTGAGGAACGATTCACTACCTATGAATCTGCTGAACTGGTGATGCCGCGTATTATCAAGACTGATGGTGTGCGTGAGCCATTCAATGAAGACAAGTTGATTGCGGGTTTGAACAAAGCTCTGGAGAAAAGACCGGTCTCTATAGAAAAGGTCGAAGAAGCAGTTAATCGAATTAAAGCCAATCTGAGATCCACCGGGGAAAGGGAGATTGCTTCCCGCGATGTAGGTGAGCAAGTTATGAAAGAGCTTCGAAACATGGACGAGGTTGCTTTCGTTCGGTTCGCCTCGGTGTACCGCAGCTTCAAGGATCTCAATGAGTTCCGCGAAGAGATCGATCGGCTCTCCAAAGACAGTTCCTAGTCTTATCTGAATCGGGAAACCTTGCCCCACGGGAACCGATACTCGTAGTCCATTTAAGTCGCTACATTTGCTAGAATCCCTGCTCTTTTGATCAGGGACAGCACAGTAGTCGCAAAAGCCAGGGCACTATCCTGCCAGGGTGCTATCCAGGAAGCTGAGCATGAAAATTCTTCGGAACACAGATCTGGATGCAGGCATTATTGACTGGCCAGTCCATATGCAGCGAGCGTTGGACCTGGCGCGTCACGTGCTTACTGCGACACCCAATCCTCGAGTAGGTTGTGTACTTCTTAAGAATGGAGAGATAGTTGGAGAAGGCTGGCATCAGGGACCTGGGCTTCCTCATGCTGAAATAGTGGCATTGAATCAGGCGGGGGAGGCTGCCAGAGGATCAACTGCATTTGTCAGTCTGGAGCCCTGTTCTCATCATGGTCGCACGGGGCCCTGTTGCGAGGCGCTGCTGGCCGCTGGCATTAAACAGGTTGTGCTGCCACTGGTCGATCCCAATCCTGAAGTTTCTGGTGCCGGTATTAAATTTCTTGAAGATAACGGAATCGAGGTGGTTACGTTACTCGACTTCGAAGCAGATGCTCGCAAGACTAATCTGGGATTTATTAAACGTATGGAATCTCAGACACCCTATGTCAGGTTAAAGCTGGCGATGAGCCTGGATGGGCGTACCGCACTGGCAAATGGTGATAGTAAATGGATAACCGGAGAAGCGGCCCGCAACGATGTTCAACTTCTGCGCGCCAGAAGCAGTGCAATTGTAACCGGTGTGGGAACAGTGCTTGCGGATAATCCGAAACTAAATGTTCGGGCAAAGGACCTGGATATTAGCGAGACACAACGATTGACGAACGAGGTCAACCTTAAAACGCAACCCTTGCGAGTTGTGTTGGATAGTCAATTACAGACACCTGGCACCTTCAATATATTGAATATGGAAGGAAAGGCAGTACTCTTCACTTGTGCGGATTCTCAGGCAATTAAAGACCTTCCCAAAAATGTGGAGATTGTGAAGACAGAATCCCATGAGGGGAGAGTTGATTTGCAGAATGTGTTAAACTCCCTGGCCACCGACTTTCACTGTAACGAGATACTGGTGGAGGCCGGACCTACTCTTAGTGGTGCGTTTCTGGATGCTGGGCTTGTAGATGAACTGATAGTCTACCTGGCACCGAAAATTTTCGGTGCAGACGCCAGGCCATTATTTGCCAGCACGGGTTTACAGTCGCTTGCAGATGCCAGCAATTTCAATATCGAAGAGTCCATAGAAGTTGGTGAAGACCTGAGAATTACTCTGTCTCCCGATCAAGCAAGATAACTATGTTTACAGGAATAATTGAAGCAAAAGGCTCAGTCTCGGGGCTTGAGCAACTTGATTCAGAGTGGCGACTTACTCTGAATACGGGGGCGCTCGATCTTGGAGATGTAAAACTGGGGGACAGCATTGCCGTAAACGGATGTTGTTTGACAGTAGTCAGCCTCAGTCCAACAGGTTTTGCGGCAGATGTTTCCAGTGAAACCCTGCGCTGTACAACTCTGGGCAATCTGAAGGATGGCTCTGCAGTCAACCTGGAAAAAGCAATGTTGGCAACCGATCGCTTTGGTGGGCATATCGTAAGTGGTCACGTAGATGGTGTAGGTGAAGTGGAGTCGATACGATCTGAAGGCAAGAGTCTGGTATTGAGCTTCAATGCACCTTCGGAATTAGCCAAGTACATAGCGGCAAAGGGTTCCATCTGTATTGACGGCACCAGCCTCACTGTTAATTCTGTCGATGGTACGAGATTCTCCATTAATTTAATTCCCCATACACAAGAAGAAACTATTTCCGGATCCTATGTCGAAGGGCAGAAAGTGAATCTTGAAGTAGATCTCGTTGCCCGGTATCTCGAACGGCTCGGTGCATCTGAATCTGATTCAGGTATTAGTAAGGAGTTCTTGCAGCAACACGGCTTCCAGTCCGTGAAGTAAAACTGAGGTCTATCGACATGGAACTGAATTCAATCGAAGAAATCATCGACGACATCCGTCAGGGCAAAATGGTAATCCTGATGGATGATGAGGACAGGGAGAACGAAGGCGATCTCATCATTGCGGCAGAGCGCGTGCGAACTGAAGATATCAACTTCATGGCCACCTATGCTCGTGGTTTAATCTGTCTGACACTGACCCAGCAACACTGTCAGCATCTCAAGCTGCCGCTCATGGTAAATGACAACGGCACCCCCTATAACACCAATTTTACAGTTTCAATTGAAGCTGCCACTGGCGTTACGACAGGCATCTCTGCAGCTGACAGAGCGCGCACCATCCAGGCAGCTGTTGCCAGAGATGTGGTACCTGAAGATATAGTGCAGCCTGGTCATATTTTCCCCATCATGGCTCAGCCAGGTGGAGTCCTGCGTCGAGCTGGACACACAGAAGCAGGCTGTGACCTGGCACGCATGGCCGGGTATCTGCCCGCTGCTGCGATCGTTGAAATTATGAATGAAGATGGTTCCATGGCGCGGCGTGGAGATCTTGAAGTTTTTGCCAGGAAGCACGATCTGAAAATTGGCACTATCGTAGATCTTATTCATTATCGGATTGCCAATGAACATACTGTTCAGAGGAAGAACAGCAACTCGTTGCAGACTCGATACGGCGAATTTATGGTGCATACTTATGAAGATTCAATAAGCGGCAGTCTTCACCTGGCGTTTGTTAAAGGAGAAGTAGGCACCACAGACCCGACTCTGGTCAGGGTGCATATTCCAAATACTCTGCGGGATATTTGTGAAGTCTACAATCAAGAACGGACGAGTTGGTCCTTTAGCGATGCGCTAAGACGTATTGATGAAGAAGGTAGTGGTGTGGCTGTGTTATTATCGGCGGAGGATTACGGGCAGGATGTGGCGCAGAATTTAGCGAATGCACTTCAGGAAGGCGCTGAATCGAATAGCGCTAACCGACCTGGCAGCGACCTAACTATTGGTACAGGCTCCCAAATACTTCGAGATCTGGGTGTAAGCAAGATGCGACTACTTAGTTATCCAGCGAAGTTTAATGCAATTTCCGGATTTGACCTGGAGGTTGTTGACTTTGTGCAGTTTGAAAAATAGCTATCCAGGAAAAGACTGGCTTGATAGCAACAGTGTAAGGACAAGGTAATGACCACTATAAAAACAGTGGAAGGAAACTTTCAGAATGCTAGTGCTCGCTATGGCATTGCAGTAGCGAGGTTCAATAGCTTTATCGTAGACAAGCTCCTGGATGGTGCGCTGGAGGCTTTACAAAAGCATGGAGTACTGGAAAGAGACATTACGATAGTCAAAGTACCTGGAGCATATGAGTTACCGGTTGCTGTAAAAAAGATGGCGGCATCTGATCAATACGATGCAATTATTGCGCTGGGAGCAGTGATTCGAGGGGGTACACCACATTTTGAGTATGTAGCAGGCGAGTGCGTAAAAGGACTTAGCCATGTTTCTCTCGATAGCGGCATGCCAGTCACTTTTGGTGTGCTGACTGTAGATACAATTGAGCAGGCCATTGAACGCGCGGGAACCAAGGCTGGTAACAAGGGTGAGGAAGCGGCAGTAACTGCCATGGAAATGGTGAGTCTTCTAAGACAGCTGGATTCCTAGTTGATTTCTCAAACTCCAGACATCCTGATTTTTCGTTCCTTTTCCTAACTGTTTCACACAGGCTCCTAGATGCGCAGCAAAATTCCACTGGCTCAGCGGCGTAAAGCTCGACAGCTTATTATGCAGGCGCTCTATCAGTGGTTGATGACCAAAGATGATCCTCTGGACATCAGTAAGCAATTCCATGAGGACAACCCTGGGAAAATAGAGTGGGAGTATTTCGATTCAATTTTCAAAGATGTCCCCAAACAGCAAGAGGCGCTGGATCAACATATCAGCCCTTTTCTGGACCGGGCGGCAGGTTCACTTGACCCCATAGAACGAGCTCTGTTGTATCTGGGAACTTACGAACTGGCTAATCGTATCGATGTCCCTTACCGGGTAGTCATTAATGAATGTGTCGAGTTAGCCAAGCAGTACGGTGCAACTGACGGGCACAAGTATGTAAACGGAGTATTGGATAAACTCGTTCCAGAACTTCGTCCTATCGAGTTCAGGAATAAGAAATAGCCTTAATTCGATAATAGTGACTGACTCACTGGGCCAGAAAAAGCGGCACAACTTATGTCCTGTTCAGAATTCGAACTGATCGAGCAGTACTTTCAACAGAAGTCTTTGGCATTTGCTCGCCAGTTTGTAGAGATAGGCATAGGTGACGATGCAGCTATCGTCACGGTTCCGGATGGCAAGTCTGTCTGTATGAGCATGGATGTATTGCTTGAGGACGTCCATTTCCCATCCTCGGCAGATCCAGTATTGCTCGGTCAAAGAGCACTGGCTACAAACATCAGTGATCTCGCAGCGATGTCTGCTGAACCACTTTGTTTTACTCTGGGCCTTTCAATTCCGGCAGTCCATGAAGGCTGGTTGCAAGGGTTTTGTGAAGGTCTGACAGTGCTGGCTAAAAGATTTAATTGCCCGTTGGTAGGAGGGGATACCACTTCCGGACCACTGAGCATAGCAATTCAGGTTCAAGGCCTCGTGGAAAAAGATAAAGCTGTAACCCGCTCAGGAGCGAACATCGGGGACCAGGTATATGTAACAGGAGAGTTGGGAAATGGCGCGCTGTCACTTCAGTCGATGGGAATCGATGTGCACTTCGCTGATTTTTCACCTGTAATAGACAGGCTCTCAGAAAGTGAACTCACGGACTTGAAGCATTGCTTCTATGCCCCAGAGCCAAGGATTGAGTTTGCAATGGCCGCTTCTGCTTTGTTAACCAGCGCAATTGATATTTCAGATGGATTGGCAGGAGATCTTGGGCATATATTAAAAGCCAGTGGAGTTGGCGCAGAAATCAATCTGGGTTGCTTGCCCTATGGCAAGTCTCTGGAAAAAACTTCCAGTCCCGAAGATTGCATCGCAGCCGCCTTGTATGGTGGTGATGACTATGAGTTATGTGTAACGGTTTCTCCCTCACAGGCTGCCGGGCTCGAAGCAGTTGCCGAATCACAGAATCTGCGATTAACAAGAATTGGTGAGATAACTGCAAATACAGACTTTCTGCTACTCCATGAAAGTGGGCGGCGCGAAAAGGCATTGGTGCGATCATTCACTCATTTCTGATGGTTTTATGAATTCTATTCCCGCAAATTTTGACAGGGGCAACTGGCGTCATTGGCTTGCTTTCGGGTTTGGCAGTGGATTCGCGCCGAAGGCGCCTGGCACTTTCGGTACGCTAGCCGCCTTGCTGTTCTACATCCCGCTCAGCAGGCTTCCTGCACTCTTTTATGCAGCAGCGGTAGTTGCTGCTTTTTTACTGGGCGTCTGGATCTGTGAAAAAACATCTGAAGAACTTGGAGTTCATGACCACGGCGGCATCGTCTGGGACGAGTTTGTAGGGATGTGGTTGGCCTTATTCCTGGTTCCACCTCAGTGGTTGTGGGTTTTACTCGGTTTTCTGTTGTTTCGGGTCCTGGACATATTTAAGCCCTGGCCAATCAAGTGGGCAGACACCAGGGTCGGCGGGGGGCTGGGGATCATGCTGGATGACGTTTTAGCGGGTATAATGGCCGCCCTGTGTATCCACTCACTATTATTATTGCTTGGCTAGTTTGTTGTAGAGGTTTCAGTGTCGGTTAACTACGTCGCTTCAGCGAAATTGCCCACCGAATGGGGTGAGTTCTCAATTCATGCATTCGAAGATTCAGATTCTGGAAAAGAACATGTAGCTCTGTCTATGGGAGACATTAGTTCAGGCGATCCGGTGCTCTGCCGAGTTCACTCAGAATGTCTGACGGGAGATGGTCTGTTTAGCTTACGCTGTGATTGTGGGCCGCAACTGCAAGCCGCCATGAAAAAGATTGCTGAACAAGGACGTGGATTGATCCTCTATTTGCGTCAGGAAGGCAGGGGCATAGGTCTGGCCAACAAAATTCGTGCTTACGCTTTGCAGGATACAGGCGCGGACACAGTGGAAGCCAATGTGCAACTGGGGTTCGATGCAGACGGAAGACACTATGAAGTTTGCAAACCAATGCTTGAGCATCTCAATGTCAGAAGTCTGAATCTGATGACCAATAATCCCAGAAAGGTTGATGCGTTACGTGGAATGGGGTTTGAAGTGACAGACGTGGTGCCGTTGCGAACAGGCGCCAATCCACACAATGAAAGTTATCTTGCAGTGAAATTCGATAAGCTCGGACATATCAAATAGATAAGATTCCTTCTATATATCCAAGGGATTCCGTTGGCCAAGCAAAGAAAGCAACTCACTATTGATTTGATACGTCACGGTGAACCGGAAGGTGGTGATATTGTCCGGGGCCGTGTCAATCCGGTTCTGACCAGTCTGGGTTGGCAACAGATGCGGCAAGCCACTGCGCTTAATGAAGACTACTCTCTTTCTTCTGCTACTCCTGGATGGACCCATGTAGTTTCGTCTCCTTTGTCCCGCTGTAGTGAATTTGCAAAAAGACTTGCAAGCGCAGCTGAATTTGAACCGCTAATAGATGATCAATGGCAAGAAATTGACTATGGTGATTGGGATGGTATGCCTGCTGCAGAATGGCGAAAAGTCGCGGCAGACCAGTTCCGTGCGTTTAAAGAAGATTTATCAGCGCTGGCTCCTCCAAATGGGGAGACGTATCTGGATTTTAAAGACAGGGTGTTACACGCATGGAGTAAGTTATCAGAGTACGAAGATGGCTCCCATCTGCTTCTGGTCACTCATGGCGGCGTACTCAGGGTAATTCTGCCCACTGTGCTTGGCATGCCGCTGAACAAAAGCTTTCCCCTCTATATTCCCTTCGCCAGCATCAGCAGGATTAGTATTGACGTAGTAGACGGGAAAACCCACTGTGCCCTGATGTTTCACAATGGCGCAGAACACGCGGCTGACTGGCGAGAACTTTCAGATAACTAATCAGCACAATTCTTCAGGCTAGTAGTCAATTCCTTTCTGTACTTTGACACCTTGTTCAAAGGCATGTTTCACACTTTCCAGCTCGGCTACGGTATCCGCAATTTCTATCAGCTCAGGTGAAGCATTGCGACCGGTAACGATCACATGTTGCATCGCTGGCCGATTGCTCAGACAGCTGATTACTTCTTCTTTATTGAGATAGCCATAGGTCAGCATGTAGGTAATTTCATCGAGAACGATGACGTCAATTGAATCGTCCTGCAGTAAACGTTTGGCTTCGGTCCAGGTAGCCTCTGCGGCAGCAATGTCTTTATCACGATCCTGAGTTTCCCAGGTAAAGCCAGTAGCCATTACGTGAAATTCAACATTTGGATGGTCCTGAAACAAAAGATGCTCACCCGTCTCCCAGACACCCTTGATGAATTGAACCACAGCGCAATTGAGACCATGACCAAGACTACGGGCCAACATGCCAAAAGCAGATGAGCTTTTACCTTTACCATTGCCAGTCAGAACTACCAGCAGTCCTTTTTCGATATTCGCTTGCTCGATTTTATTGTCGATATGCTCTTTCTTGCGCTGCATGGCTTTCTTATGCCTGACTTTGCGCTCTTCTGATGTCGCCATAGGTATCTCTATGTCTGCTTGGTTCGGAAAGTGATACTGGATCACCGCGGGACGACATCATTCACTGTCGTGTCCCTGCTGTCAATCAGCGTTTTGACACCAGCCGGGGACTCTCTATAATCGCATGTGCTGAAAGGTGCCAGCTATTCCTGCTTCGACTCGACACTGTTGATCGACATTGAAGTTAGAGAATAGGATGATCTGGATAAACGGGAACACAGGTGAGTAATCCTGGGCTGCCCCCGCAACGGTAAGCATTTGCATCCTCGATTGTTGGATACACTGCGAGCCCGACACCGGCCTTAAGCAGATTCGACTAAATAAGCGGAGGGCTTATGTGGACAAGTCGGCGGCAGCGCATACCCGTCGATTTCTGCTTCCCCTCCTGAACTGAATTCTTAGACGGACGTTACATGTCGCGACTCACCCTAATGGTTCAGGGTACAACCTCTGATGCCGGCAAGAGCCTGATGGTTGCGGGCCTATGTCGTGTGCTCGCCCGGCAAGGAATCAATGTCGCTCCATTCAAGCCACAGAATATGGCACTGAATAGTGCTGTATCGGCTGACGGTGGGGAGATTGGGCGTGCACAAGCTCTGCAAGCCGTGGCGGCTGGATTGCGCCCTTCAATCGACATGAATCCCATACTGATTAAGCCTGAGTCTGATCAACGGGCACAGATTATCGTGCAGGGGAAAGTCCTGCAGGGAATGGATGCGCAGGAATACCATGACTATAAAGCAAAGGCCATGGACTTCGTGCTTGATTCCTACAGCCGCTTAAAAGAACAACACGACGTAATAGTTGTTGAAGGTGCAGGCAGTCCGGCTGAGATCAATTTACGAGAACACGATATTGCCAACATGGGTTTTGCTGAAGCAGTAGATTGTCCTGTGCTGCTGGTTGCAGATATTGATCGAGGTGGAGTATTCGCTACAGTGGTCGGGACACTTGAACTGTTGTCCGAGTCCGAGCGTTCACGCGTCTGCGGAGTTGTGATCAACAAGTTTCGTGGCGATATTAAGTTACTTGTTGCCGGACTGGACTGGTTGGAAGAGAGAATAAACAAACCGGTATTGGGTGTATTGCCTTATCTCAGAGGTCTCTACCTGGATGCCGAAGATGCCCTGAATGCGGAGCAAGTAATTGATAAAAACTCCGGGAATTTAAGAGTTTCGGTGATCGTACTGCCACATATAAGTAATCATACAGACTTCGATCCATTGCGCTTACATCCTAATGTAGATTTACGGTATGTAAATATCGACCAGGCATTACCCGAAAGTGATCTGGTTATACTGCCAGGCACCAAGAACGTTAGAGAAGATCTTGAACTACTCGTGTCCCTGGGTCTGGCTAAAGATATTCGGAAGCACCTTCGTTATGGGGGCAAGTTACTCGGTATTTGCGGCGGATTGCAGATGTTGGGTATGAAGATTGACGATCCTTTAGGCATCGAGTCCCCCGATAGAGGTACCAGCAAGGGCCTTGGCTATCTGGAGTTCACTACTAGTCTGGCACCACATAAGCAATTGCTGGAGTGCTCAGGGAAGCTGCTTCTCGATGAAGCCGAAACAACTTCGATTTCGGGATACGAGATTCATTGTGGAGTTTCTGAAGGGCCAGCCTTTTCGCGACCGTTAATGCACATTGATGGAGAACGGAAAGAAGGTGTGATTAGTGAGGATGGGCAAATTATTGGCACCTATCTGCACGGGCTTTTTGACAACAAAGAAGCATCAGTCAGTCTATTGAACTGGGCCGGTCTAAAAAACCCTTCAGCGAGCGATGCTGATACACAACGAGATCAACAACTGGACAGATTGGCTGACGAAATCACTGAGCACATCGATCTCCCAGCCTTGTTTCCCAATTACTTTTCGCAAAATCGGCAGAGAACAAAATGGAACGTCTAGATTCGCGAAAGGTAATGCGGGCGTTGATGTTGTTCCTGCCAATAGTATTTGTCCTCTATCTTGCCATAGGGCCAAGTTTTATCTCTCCAATGGCAATCTTTTCTGTTTCGGAAATGTCCGAGCCCAACAGGGAGCAGGTCATATTGAGTTCGATCAGATTGCCGCGAGCAATAATGGCCATGTTAGTGGGAGCAACACTGGCGGTATGTGGTGCCGTGTTGCAAGGCCTGTTTCGCAATCCACTCGCAGATCCTGCGCTGATCGGGGTATCCAGTGGCGCGTCAGCGGGTGCCAGCTTTACCATCGTATTCGGCGCTTCAATACTGCAAGGTAGTCAATTATTCGGACTTTCTATCGTCAGTATTGGGGCCATTATTGGCGCCATGTTAGCAGTCATTCTGGTCTATCGGCTTGCCACTGACAGATACGGTACTTCTGTGATCACGATGTTGTTGTCCGGAGTTGCGATTAGCGCTGTAGCCAGTGCTTTGAATAATCTATTCACCTACTTTGCCGACAGTGTGATGCTGCGTCGTATCTCGGTGTGGGAGATGGGAAATCTCCAGGGAGCCAGCTGGGAACGGGTCCTGCTGATCTTGATGGTTGCACTGGTACTGCTCTGGCGCCTGCCTAGATATCGGTCAGCCCTGAATGCCTTCTTGCTAGGCGAATCCGAAGCCCGCTTTCTCGGCATCGATGTGCAATGGGTGAAGAAAGAATTGATTCTAATCTCGGCTCTGGCTGTAGGTGTAAGTGTTGTCGTAGTGGGTAACATTGCATTCGTCGGTCTTGTCGTTCCCCATATATTAAGAGGAGCTATAGGTCCAGACCACAGAACGCTAATTCCAGGAGCAGCCCTGGCAGGTGGATTACTTTTGTTGCTTGCGGACATGATCGCACGCACAGTTATTTCACCGGCGGAACTTCCTGCGGGAATTCTTACATCTCTCGTTGGGGCGCCGGTTTTCTTCTATTTGCTCATACGAAGTAGATCGTTGAACAATCCGGAGCGCCTGTGATGAACGGCGAAACTACTTTACAGTTGAGTGCGGTTAACGCTGTCATCAATTCCGAGTTAGCTTTGACAGATATCGATCTACAACTCCGTGCCGGCGAAGTCACTGCCATTATTGGACCGAACGGTGCAGGAAAGACCAGTTTGTTACGAGCTATATGTAGTGAGCTTGATTTCAATGCTGGCAGCATAGAATTTGGCGGTCAGAAGATGGGAGATTGGGATCTGCATGAGCGAGCAAGATTGCTGGCGATACTGCCTCAGAGGTCCACACTGGATTTTCCGTTTACAGTACGGGAAGTCGTAGCCCTGGGCCGAATACCCCATGAGACTTCGCAAAAAAGAAATGACGAAATAGTCTGGGCTGCTCTGGAACTGGTGGACTGCGAACGTTTTGCAGATCGACTCTACATTAATCTTTCCGGTGGTGAGAAACAAAGGGTACAACTGGCGCGAGTGACCGCACAGATCTGGGAAGAGCAAGTACGGAAACGATGTCTGATTCTCGATGAGCCCAGTGCTTCATTGGATCTTGCTCATCAGGCAATGATCGTGGATATGATGAAATTTTTTGGTGATCAGAATGTTGCCATATTGGCAGTTCTTCACGATCTGAATTTAGCAAGTAAATGTGCAGATCAGATTTGTGTGCTGGACCAGGGCAAACTGGTAAGTTGTGGTTCACCTGACAATGTGCTGACTAAAGAAATGCTGGCACAGGTCTTCGCGATAGAAGCTGAAGTGTCTGTAAACCAGAAAGACGGTTCTCGTCTCGTGATTAGCTGAGAAGCCATGTTTGATCGTTGTCACCTGATTCTTGGAGGAGCCCGCTCCGGCAAGAGCCGTTTTGCGAAACAGACTGCAGAAGAGCTGGCCAGAAATTCTGCTTCTGAACTTATCTATCTGGCTACAGCTACGGCTGATGATGAGGAAATGGCTGATCGAATCAAACAGCATCAGCGCGATAGGTCTCCGGAGTGGAAACTGGTTGAAGAAGCCAGGGACCTCGGTGCTGCAATTAGAAGCCATGATTCAGAAGAGGCAGTCATACTTATCGATTGTCTTACCCTCTGGTTGAGCAATTGTCTTCATCATAATTGCTGGCAGTCTTCCCGTGAATCGTTTTTCGATTCGCTGCAGCATTCCAGGGCACAGATTATTGCAGTAAACAATGAAACAGGTCTTGGTATTGTGCCAATGGGAGAGCTGTCCAGAAAGTTCGTTGATGAAAATGGATTCCTCAACCAGGAATTAGCTCATTGTTGCAGCAACGTGAGTCTGGTTGTCGCAGGTCTGCCGCAAATTTTGAAGGCCGGGTAATATCAGCATGTCTTCCATCGAAAAAGAGCAATGGTTTTTCACACCGACGATGCCGGTGTCTGAGCACGCAAAGAAGGCGGCAAGAGAGAGGCAGCTCGCACTTACAAAGCCTCCCGGGAGCCTTGGCATGCTTGAGGACATAGCTATTTCATTTTCCGGTTGGCAAAACACCGACCGCCCCAGACTTGAGAGCGTTCAGGTAGCGATATTTGCAGGAGACCATGGCATAGCTACGAGTGGAGTTTCAGCCTTTCCCCAGCAGGTGACACTGGAAATGATTCGGAATTTCAGCCGAGGTGGTGCTGCAATATGCGTGCTTGCTGATGAGCTGGGGGCTGACTTTACTGTGATTAATCTTGGAACAGCCTCTCCCTGCGAAGATCTTCCTGGTGTGAAAAATTTACAACTGGCCCCGGGCACTGAAAATTTTTTACATGGTCCTGCAATGAGTGAGGACATATGTCTGGCAGCAATGGCCTCTGGTAAAGAGCAGGTAGTGGATTCCTTGGATCTCTTCGTTGGGGGCGAAATGGGGATTGGCAATACAAGCTCAGCAGCGGCTCTCATTTGCAGTATGACTGGAGAGAATGCCAGAGCGTGGGTTGGGCGAGGTACGGGCCTGGATGATAGTGCGCTGGAGCTTAAAATACAGCTTATCCAACAGGCATTGGATCAGTGCAAATCCGATTTGGATTCACCTCTTGAGTGCTTGAGGTATTTTGGCGGTTTGGAGATTGCTGCTCTCGTTGGTTCATACCTGGCCTGTGCTCAAAAAGGAATTCCAATACTTGTGGATGGGTTTATCACGACAGCGGCCGCATTTATTGCGGTCAGCCTTAACCCGGGAGTATTAGACTGGATGCTTTTTAGTCATCGCTCTGAAGAGCAGGGCCATCAGAAGTTACTGGAACTGATGGAAGTTATCCCGCTGGTGAATTTTGACTTAAGGCTGGGAGAAGGTTCAGGTGCTGCAGTTGTAGTTCCAATACTGAGATCTGCGTGCCGATTGCAGTCTGGGATGGCGACATTCGAACAGGCACAGGTGAGTCAGTAGAGACCGCTGCTTATGGAAAAAGAGGAGAGACAAACAGTTAATTCGCAGTCAGCCGCTCTCCTTGAGTGGAATGCTTTTAATGTGGCGCTGGGGTTTCTTTCTATTCTCCCAGCGTTCTACAGAGGAGAGCTTAACAGGGATGCTGTTACAGCCTCATTGAAGTGGTACCCCCTGATTGGATTCGCGCTTGGCGCCATTCTCTACGGCGTCGGAATGTTGCTGCCGTTCCCGTCTTTGGTGTCAGCGGCCTTGCTACTAATTTTCTCTATCGCATTGACCGGAGCTCTTCATATAGATGGATTAGCGGATTGTGCCGATGCCTGGGTTGGAGGGCATGGCAATAAAGAGAGAACCCTGACAATTATGAAAGATCCCAGTAGCGGCCCGATGGCGGTCACAGCTGTAGTTGGGCTACTGCTTCTTAAATTTACAATTTACGTTGAGCTGATAGTGCTCGAGGCATTCGCGGTACTAATAATAGCGATGTTCCTGAGTCGCATGGCAATATTGTGTCTGGTGATTTCTACCCGTTACGTCGGGGAAGGGGTAATGGGTGAGGCTCTTTCACGAGCTTCGAACACATTGTTATGGGGTAGTCTATTCATCTGGACCGGGCTTTTTGTTATCGCATTACCCGTCTCTGAGAGTGTTACGACATTGTCAGCTCTGATACTCGTAACCGCACTGGCCCGGTATCTTATGGTACGGCGTATTGGTGGATTCACAGGCGACTGTGCTGGTGCGTTGATTGAAGTTTCCGAAGTAGCAATTCTACTTGTCGGTTTGGTGATCTGAATAAGGAGGGGGTGGTGCAAGATATTAAACTCTTATTGCAGGCAATTCTTTACTCTTTAGTGATGGCTCCGCTAGCTTCTTTTGCACAGATTGAAGTGACGGACGATCTGGGTAATCAGCTTGTGTTACCTGGGCCGGCTCAGAGAATCGTTAGTCTTGCGCCTCACATTACCGAGACTCTGTTCGCAGCTGGAGCGGGCGACAAGATTGTTGCCACGGTGCAGTTCAGCAATTATCCAGAAGCAGCAGAGCAGATACCCAGAATTGGAGGCTACAAAGAAATCGCCTATGAATCCCTGCTGAGTATTAATCCGGATTTGGTCATTGTTTGGGTCAGCGGGAATGGCGAAGAGATTATTGCCCGTGTCCGAAGTCTGGGTCTGCCGGTCTATATGGATGAGCCTCGAAAACTTGAAGATATCCCCCGCTCAATAAGTCGATTCGGAGAACTGGCAGGTACCAGCGATGTGGCAGAGCAGAGAGCGGAAAATTTTCGGGTGCGTCTAAATGCTCTGAAAAACTCAGCAAGGGATGAGCCGCCTTTGAGAGTGTTCTATGAAGTCTGGAACGAGCCGCTAATGACGTTGAATGGAGAGCATCTGATTTCAGATATCATTCGCATGTGTGGTGGTGAAAACATCTTCAGCTCGGCAATTCCCCTGGCGCCTGTGGTTAGCACTGAATCTGTTCTGGCTGCAGATCCACAACTAATCGTTGTCAGTGGAATGGATGAGGAGCGCCCGGAATGGCTGGATGATTGGGCAGAGTGGCCAGGGCTGGCAGCGGCCGATTCCGGGCAGCTAAGATTTATTCCACCTGATTTGCTTCAGCGAAGTTCGCCGCGCATTATCGAGGGGGTAGAGATGATGTGCAATTTTGTTGATATGGCGAGAAATATCGAGCCCTAGACCTCGTAAGGGACTAAACGGCTTTTGACTGAATTTTGCATGCAGCAAGTTTATCGTTGATTGCTTGCTTGATGCCCTCTACATTGAGCTCTACTCCAGCAAGCATGTCAGCCACCTTGCCATGTTCAAGGAAGATATCAGGTAGTCCTAAATTCAATACTGGGATACTGTAGTTTGCCGACAGCAAGTACTCATTAATAGCTGACCCGGCACCACCGATTACAGCATTCTCCTCAATGCTCACAATTAGCTGATGGCTGGTTGCTAAATCACCGATCAGTTCTTCGTCGAGAGGTTTGACGAAACGCATATCAGCAACACTAGCGTCAATTTGTTCAGCGGCCTGAAGCGCGACTTCAGCCATGGAGCCGAAGGCCAGGATTGCAACAGTTCTTCCTTTACGACGCAGCACTCCCTTCCCAATTTCAACTGGATCCATGGCAGGGTCGATCTTTACACCCGGACCCTTGCCCCGGGGATAACGCACGGCTGCCGGGCCCTGATGAAGATAGCCGGTTGTCAGCAACTTGCACGTCTCATCTTCATTGCTTGGCGTCATAACCAGCATATTGGGAATACAACGCAGATAACTCAGGTCGAAACTACCAGCATGAGTAGGCCCATCTTCCCCAACCAGGCCTGCGCGATCGATTGCAAATAGTACATCGAGATTTTGCAGCGCGACGTCGTGAATCAACTGATCATAGGCCCGTTGCAGGAAGGTAGAATAGATTGCAACGACAGGCTTTACAGATTCACAGGCCATACCGGCTGCAAATGTCACAGCGTGCTGCTCTGCAATTGCTACATCATGGAATCGGTCGGGAAATAGTTCAGCAAATTCCCTCATACCCGAACCCTCACCCATGGCTGGCGTTATGCCTACTACCGACGGATCTTTCTCTGCCCTGTCACATAGCCATCGTCCAAATACCTGGGAATAGGTCGGAGCGGGGGGGATCTTGGGTTTTGTTTCATAGTCGCTATTCGCTGGTGTACTGGCTTTAGGATCTATTTTGCTCAGGGCATGCATACCGAATGGATCATTTTCTGATTCGGAATAGCCTTTGCCTTTTTGGGTCACTATATGCAGAAGTTGTGGCCCGCGAAGAGTTTTTATGTTGTTTAAGATATCAACCAGTCCAGTGGTATCGTGCCCATCGATTAGCCCGATGTAGTTGAAGCCTATCTCTTCAAATAAGGTACCAGGTGACACCATTCCCTTCATGTATTCTTCAGCCCGGTGTGCTGCCTTGAGTGCCGGAGGTATCTTGGACAGAACTGCTTTACTGCCTTTTCGAATAAAATTATAAGGCTTACTTGCCCACATTCTCGCAAAGTAACTTGAGAGTCCGCCCACATTATTAGAGATCGACATGTTGTTGTCGTTGAGTATAACGAGCACGTTGTCATCGATATGCCCTGCATGATTCAGGGCTTCGAAAGCCATACCAGCGGTCATGGCTCCATCGCCGATTACAGCGATATTGTGTCTTGACTTGTCTTGCATGCGGCCGGCGACCAACATGCCGAGCACTGCGCTAATTGAAGTACTGGAGTGGCCAACACCAAAAGTGTCATAGCTGCTTTCACTTCGGTTGGGAAATGCAGCCAGGCCTCCGCTCTGGCGCATAGTGAGCATGCGCTCTCTGCGGCCCGTCAATATCTTGTGAGGATAAGCCTGGTGACCAACATCCCACACCAGACGATCCTCAGGTGTATTGAAGACGTAGTGCAGTGCAATTGTAAGTTCTACTACGCCGAGACCTGCCCCGAAGTGACCTCCGGTCTGACCCACTGAATACAGGAGAAACAGGCGCAACTCGCGGGCCAGTTCATCCAGTTGAGACAGTTCAAGCTTCTTGAGGTCTTCGGGGCTGTCCACCTGGTCCAGAAGAGGTGTTTTGGGTCGTGAGGCAGGTATTTCTTCCAACATGAGAGTATTTCAACGCTAACCCATAGTAATTTCAACTATTTACGGGCTTTTTCGAAAATCAGCCAGCTAACTTAAAGCAGTGCAGGTTTGAGGTCAATCAGTGCTTACGTTGCGTTATATAACTGGCGAGTTCCCGCAACAGGCTCACATCGAACTCCAGAGAATCGAGAATGGAATGAGCTTGCTCGGTGAGTTCGGTCGCCCTGGCCCTGGCGGCATCCAATCCCAGAATGGATACATAGGTTGGTTTCGCCTTTAATGCGTCCGATCCCTGGGGTTTGCCAAGGGACTCGGTGTTTTCAGTGACATCCAGTATGTCGTCCTGCACCTGAAATGCCAGTCCAACTGCTTCACCAAACTCTTTAAGAGTCTCGAGAACACTAGCTTCTACCTCTTCCTTGCATAATGCACCGAGGCGTAATGAAGCTTGTATCAATGCACCAGTCTTGCGATTGTGCAGATTAGCAAGTTGGCTTTCATTCAGATGTTTACCACTGGCCGAGAAGTCCAGATCCTGTCCTGCCACCATGCCATTTGCACCAATTGCCTGGGCCAGTTCATTCACCATTCTGATTCGGTTTGTTACCGAAACGGTAGATTCCTGTGCCAGCAATTCAAACGCCATGCTCTGCAACGCATCGCCAGTTAGTATTGCTGTGGCTTCATCGAATGCGATATGCAGACTTGGCTTTCCACGCCGCACATCGTCGTCATCCATACTGGGAAGATCATCGTGTGCAAGTGAATAACAGTGAACAAGTTCAACGGCACAGGCAGCATTGTCCGCTTTGCTCAATTCCACCCCAAGGGCATCGCAGGTAGCATAAACCAATATTGGCCGTATACGTTTCCCTCCGGCCAGACAGGTGTATTTCATGGCATCAGACAAATTCTCTGTAGAAGTGACATTGTCCAATACACTTTCCAAGCGCGATTCAACTCGTGATTGACTCTGCTTGATAAAAGTCAACAGACTATTTGAGGGAGGGGCAGACATAGAACCTTAGTCTTCCAGCTCGTCAGCTTCCAATTCTTCAGTGTCGCCACTGTCGTTTAGTAATACCTGAACTTTTTGTTCTGCTTGCTTCAATGCGGTTTGGCATTCTCTGGTCAGCTTGATGCCTTTCTCGAATGCTTTCAGTGAATCTTCCAGGCTCAGGTCTCCTTCCTCCATGGAAGTAACCAGGGACTCCAATTCTTCAAGCGCTTGCTCAAAATTGAAACCTTCTTTCTTTTTCGGGGACATATAGCGATTCCGTTTAAAAGTTCTCTGGCAAATGACTCTACGGCATATGCACGTGATAACGGGCGAATTATACGCCAAGCCCGCATCTTTTGTTCTCTGTACAGGCAATAAAGTTGTGCAGTATCCCGTCAGAACAGCATTTTCGGACTAAACTTTATAGACACAGGACAGGGTATCAATTGGCTCTGGGCTGGCAGTTTGCTGCGAATCTTGGAACTACTGACGTGGGCAACAGATAATCTGAAAGGATTCAGACGAGAATGGATATAGCAACGCTACTGGGATTAATTGGCGCCTGGGCCTTAATTGTCGGAACTATCATGATGGGTGGTTCCGGCTATATGTTCCTGAACATTTCCTCGATCATGATTGTAGTTGTAGGTTCACTGTTGGTGGTGATGGTGAAATTTGGAATGTCGCAGTTTTTCAGCGCTTTCAAGACTGCCAGTAAAGTATTCATCGACAAGATGGAAAAACCCGAAGACCTCATTACTGAAATTGTCGAACTGGCGGATGCTGCCAGAAAAGGTGGTTTGCTTTCTCTCGAAGGTAAAGAAGTAGATAACGACTTTCTGCAAAATGGCATACAACTGCTGGTCGATGGTCATGATCCCGAGGTTGTGAAAACCTTGCTTACCAAGGATATGAAGCAAGCAGTTGATCGCCATGAATGGGGTCAGAAAATATGGCAGGCGATTGGCGATGTTGGTCCAGCCATGGGAATGATTGGTACCTTGATAGGGTTGGTTGGCATGCTCGCTAGTATGGATGACCCTCAGTCGATTGGACCTTCTATGGCGGTAGCGCTGCTAACGACACTCTATGGTGCGATGCTTGCAAACATGTTCGCGCTTCCTATTTGCGACAAACTCAACCTACGCAGTTCCCACGAGGAAAAAATCAAATCGCTGGTTATCGATGCACTACTGGCAATTCAGGCCGGGCAAAATCCGCGTGTAATCGACTCGATGCTGCGTACCTATCTACCGGGCTCACAGCGCGAAGCTGGTGCTGAGGCCTGATATTCGGGTTGGAGGCTTAGCCAATGGATGCAGAAGAAATAGAATGTCCTGACTGTCCAGCAGGTATCCCGGCCTGGGTAATGACTTTCGCCGATCTCATGTCATTGCTGATGTGCTTCTTCGTGCTGTTGTTATCTTTCTCCGAGATGGACGCGCTCAAATTCAAGCGTCTGGCTGGTTCAATGGCACAGGCCTTTGGCGTGCAGAATCGAATAAATGTGGATGATATTCCGAAAGGGACCAGCATAATTGCTCAGGAGTTCAGCCCGGGAATTCCACAACCTACTCCCATCAACGAGATTTACCAATCGACACGGGAAATTACTGAGAACACATTGGATTTCGAAGAGATGGAACAATTCGATGTGGAGCAGGGCACCGAGGGTTTGACACAAGGGACTCAACTGCCAATTGTTGAAAGGCTGGAAGAGCTTGTAGCAGAAACCGCAGCCGATGCGGAATCCCTCTCAGAAGAATTGCGAATACAAATCGTGCGCGGTGAAGTGGAAGTGGAAACGGAAGGGCGCCAGATTATTGTTCGCATCAAAGAGCGAGGATCCTTTCAACCAGGCAGTGCTGAATTGGCGCCTGACTACTATCCGGTGCTTAGAAGTGTTAGAGAAGTCATTGCTAAAAGGGAAGGCACGGTTGCAGTTGAAGGTCATACTGACAATATTAATATCCGCAGTAATCGCTTCCGCTCCAACTGGGATCTGTCTACCGCAAGAGCGGTGACGGTCGCTCAGGAGTTATTTATAGACAATGTGCTGGATGAACGGCGCTTCGCGGTTACAGGTTTCGCACACGTCAGGCCAGTTGCTCCTAATGACTCTGCAGAGAACAGGGATCGCAATCGCCGTGTCGAAATCATTATTCGACAAGCAGTCGATCCGAATTTGCAAGAACAGATAGAGGCGCTAAAAAATATCGACCCGGCCTTGTATGCGAGCTTTGGCCTGGAGGAAGGACGCCAGCTATATGCCCGCCCTTCAATCAACAGTTTCTAATCAGTGATGACACTACGAGATTTTCAACAGACATGACAAGTAAAGAAGATCGTCGCTATTTCAGAATTCAGGACCTTATCGGCGTTAGCTATCGGCGGCTAAACGAAGCCGAGTATCACACACGAAAAATTGCCAGCCAGTATGCCGAAATTCCCGCATTGGACGAGTTGTCTGCGATTGAACAGCAATTGGAATTACTGTTCGATAAAGTAAAAATTCGTAGTCCTGAAGTAGCCGAAATGGGGCAGTTGCTTAACCAGAAATTAAAATTGCTGGTCGATAATAGTGGTATTGCAGAGGGACTTCAGAGTCCTGATGAAATACCGCAGCAAGTAGTGGATATCAGTGCTTGTGGTATGGCGTTGGGTACGACCGAAGTTCTGGAGCCCGGGCAATATCTTGAGATGCATCTGGTACTACAGTCTGGCCGGCAGTATCTGAAACTGCTTGCGAAACTTGTAGTTTGCGAAGAAGGCTATGAATTTTCCAGCCATGAAGAATCCAATTTTACTCATACCGCCCGTGTTGAATTCATTGACGTGAGCGAGCGAATCCAGGAATTTCTGATTCAGTATGTGGTCAAGCGTCAGGGAGCTCAGCTTAAAGCATCCCGAAACCCGGGACTGACACCCATCGACAAAATCAGCTGGTGAAACCTGTAAATCTGTTGGCCGTCGCGAACGAATATCAGGAAGCGGTAGAAAGTTCAGTAGTTTCCAGAATCTGTCGCATGAATTCTTCGTCCACCATCACTTCCAGATCATCCTGGGTAATTGAATCATCTATCAATTTATCAACGAGAGATTCGATGAAGGTTTCGGAGAGTTGCCCCGGAGTTGCCCCTGCTGCTTTAAGACGGCCAAGGGATCGGTCTATCGCACTCACCAACTGCATGTAAATTTCCTGCATATTGGCTGGTAGCGTACTGAGTTCTTCCAGGATTGCTACTTCTGCAAAACACTCCGACATAGTTCTCCCATTGGCTCCATATTAAGAAAGATAGAAGGAGAGGCGTGATGATCGATTGTAGCGCAGGAATGGAGGGGATGAAACGGAGAAAAATCTCCGGGAGACACTTTGCTTATCTTCCGAGGATGGGGCTGGAACTGAAGCGGGATGGTACTATTGGCTCTTATGGTTCTTGCTTTTGAAAAATACTCGTGATCTCGCTATTCGCCGCGGCGGCGTAGCTCCCTTTCGAAAAAATTCTTCAGTTCGCGCAGCTTTTTATTGTCTTTACTGTTTACGTTGTTGGCCATTGAATTCTCGATATTGGCCAACATGGACTTGATGCGCTGAGCGTCCATCGTTTGAGTAGGAATTCGTTCAAGGTCGGTACGCTGCCAACCGTCAGTTGAGTTTAACACTGCCATTATATCCGCGTCTGATTCGTCCATGTGTACTATAAAGCGTAGTCCATAAAACACGTGGGAGCCAGTTCGAGTACCAATTCTGGGGATTCTGATTCACTCTTTAAGTTGACGTGGGAATTGACCCCTTTTGGGCAGGGCTTTACTCTATGGCGGTTCCGGGCAAACATCGGTTATCCAGCGGTTGAAGAGGGCACACTCTGCCGAACAACTTAATGAATGAAGATCAAAAAATACCTGCTTATTGGCCCAAGGATTGGCGTATTCAGTTTGGCCTGATCCTGACCTTTCTGTGGTTTATCTTTCTGGCAATTTACGTCTCGCGCAATGTGGGTTGGGGCTCCTTCATGGATTTGCCCATAGATGAGATGGGTGCATTCCTGGAAGGTGCGTTTGCGTTTCTCGCGTTCCTCTGGCTTGTGATTGGTTTGTTTATTCAACAATCCGTATTGGCACAGAACAATGAGGAACTAAGACGAAACAACCTGCATTCCGAGAAACAAACTCAGGCAATCGCCGCGACTGAATTAAATGCGCGTCAGGAAACATTCTTTAAAATCTCGGAAGCCACTCGCCGTCAACTGGGTGCAATTTCCGGTTTGTTGTTTATCTCCAGTCAGGGACCCGTGGGGAATGAGTCCTATACGACCGAGGAACTGGCAGAACTGTGGAAACAGTTTGCTCAGGGTGATTCAGAAGTCTATTCAAGAATGTTTCTGACAATGGCCGGGCGAGAAGATACTGATCTTGAAGATCTGTTCTTTGGCACAGAAATCAGAATAAACCACTCAGAAAATTTTCTGGTCGGGTTTGACAGATTGGTAAAGCTCGCACAGGAATGCGATACCAATAATATTATTCTTGATTCGCTTGTTATCTCGGCCCATGGCTTGCTTAATTCCCGCATGCGCGAATTACATCCCACGATTAAGTTTCAGGCTATCAACGTCACAAACACACAAAAATATCTGGAAACTATTGAACAGCAATTGGATGACCAGAGTAACACCTAATACTATTTGTCATTGGAATCACCGGGGGAGAAGCAAATGGAATATGTAGTCATAGTAATAGTTATTTGTTTACTTGAATTTATTGGATTCAGCATTCAGGTTGGACGTATGCGCGTGAAATACAACTGTCCTGCACCAGCCATCACCGGCGATCCGGTGTTTGAGCGTTATTACCGTGTGCAGCAGAATACAATGGAGCAATTGCTTATCTTTCTTCCGGCCATCACTATCTACGGCTACTATGGAAACCCGATGATTGCCGCAGGTGTAGGTCTGGTATTTCCCATTTCCCGGTTGATCTATATGCAGTCGTATGTGGCTGACCCAAACAAACGGGGTAGAGGTTTTGTACCTGGCTTCCTGGCTACAGCTTTCTTGCTGATTGGTGGCTTGATCGCTGCGGTCGGCAGTATCCTGTAAGCCCGGCAGACTTCTAATATCAGGTACGCGTGGCGTGGATTGGATCAAGCGTACCTTTGTTGTTCTTCATCGTTATCTAGGCATAGTTTTAGCACTTTTTTTTCTGCTTTGGTTTCTATCCGGTTTTGTCATCATCTATACCGGAGGCATGCCCCGCCTTACCGAAGCAGAAAGACTAACTCACCTACCCACTCTAGATCTTTCCCGCTTTGACGTTAGCGTCGGCGAGGCACAAGCAGTTGCCGCCACTTCAACATTACCGCGATTAACCACGATTATGGGCCGACCGGCTTATGCATTTTCATTCGACAATATTGTTTTTGCAGATACCGGAGAGTCGCTCGACTCTTCCATGGTGAGCTCGAAGCAAATTGTTGCAGACTTCCTGAGTATTGATGAATCGGAGATCGTTCGGATTGGTGAAATTGATGAGCCCGATCAGTGGACGTTACAGTTGCGGCAACGATTACCTCTTCAGAAATATGCAGTACGTGATGGGCTTGGTTCGCAGGTGTATGTCTCCAATGTATCTGCAAGCGTTGTTCAGCATACAACGGCCAAAGACCGAATGCTGGCATGGATTGGTGCAATTCCACACTGGCTGTACTTTCGGTCACTGCGCACTAATACCAGCTTGTGGTCTGAAACAGTAATCTGGTTATCCGCGCTTGGTACCTTTCTGGCGTTGCTGGGTATATTCCTTCTTTTTATGCAGTTCAGATGGCAACAACTCCCTGAGCTGAAAAAGGCAGTACCCCATCGAGGCCTGATGCGCTGGCATTACATCAGTGGAGTCTTCTTCGGTCTTGTCACAACGACCTGGGTGTTTAGCGGTTTACTTTCCATGGGGCCGTTTTCGTGGGCTCAGATTGAAGCGGTGGATATAGATCGAGAGCTCTATTTTGAATCCCGAGATGCAAACCTGAACACCAGGTCATTTGATACCTTGAATTCAACAGCAGAGATTGAATCAGCCGTCTCGGACTATGAAATCAAGGAACTAAAGCCGCAGCAATTATTTGACCGCGCCTGGTTAGAATTGCTTGTCTCAGATACTGACTCGCGCTGGCAACACAAAGTAGTTCGGCTTGATTGGGAGGATTTGTCTTCGCAATATGGGAATTTTGATACCGCCGGTATTGTCGAACAACTTGATGCAGCCACAGGTCTGCAAGCTTCGGATATTCAGATTCTCCAGACCTATGACAATTACTACTATGACCGGGAGAGCGCAGATGGTCCTACGCGCCCGCTTCCAGTTTTGCGAGTTGAATACGATGATCCGGCAAAAACGGCTCTCTATATTGATCTTCAGACCGCCGAGCCTGTCTATCGCAGCCACCGTCTGAACCGCGCCATTCGCTGGTTATACAACGGTTTCCATTCGCTCGATTTTGGTGCTTTCTATCGAACCAGGCCTATGTGGGATGTAGTGATTGTCCTGTTACTTATTGGTGGTACGTTCGTGTCCCTTTTCGGTGCGATACTGGGATACCGCCACATACGGCGCAGCGTCCGGTAGCCGCTGGCTCTCATATAACTTCCTGAATTGCGGTGAATTCCTGCCCTAAGTGAGACGGGATTCTCTTGTCGCTCCCTATGCCCTGGGGTATTCTCGGTGCGGGGAGGAAGAAATTATGTCCGATACTGGTTCCGTCGTCATCGACGCGGACACTGGCTTTACGCGCTCGGCTGGAAAACAGCTGGCGGTATATGCTTTGTACTCAAT
The DNA here is from genome assembly GCA_965227685.1 of uncultured Pseudohongiella sp. Classification (GTDB taxonomy): domain Bacteria; phylum Pseudomonadota; class Gammaproteobacteria; order Pseudomonadales; family Pseudohongiellaceae; genus UBA9145. The sequence continues at coordinate 3,819,184 of CBDDGA010000002.1, forward strand.
CGCAGCACTCGCACTGGTCATGTTTGTGCTTTCTGTAGCCGCCGGAAGTGCGGGTAGCACAACTTCCGGTAATGCTATAGATATCGAAAACAATGCCATCACCATCTCCTTGCGAGAAGAACCCCCACAAATGGACGCTGCCCGCGCTACTGACGCAGTAAGCCATATCGTTTTATCCCACGTCATGGAGGGTTTGATCAGTTACGATCTCAATGCCCAACCTATTCCAGGGGTAGCAGAGCGCTGGGAAATCCGTGAAGACGGCGCGACATTCTGGTTGCGTGAAGATGCACTTTGGAGTGATGGCTTACCAGTCACCGCTCATGATTTTGTTTTTTCATGGCGGCGGGTGCTTGATCCTGAGTCAGCATCTCAATACGCCTTTATCTTATATTCAATAAAGAATGCAGAAGCCATCAATACCGGAGAGTTGCCCATAGAAACCCTGGGTGTCCGCGCCGCGGGCGACAGAGTCCTGGAAGTTGAATTCGAACGACCAACCCCTTACTTCGACAAACTGGTTTCTTACTTAACCTATTTCCCAACCCGGGAAGACTTCTTTAATAGTACCAATGGTCGCTACGGTGCCGATGCGGACATGATGCTCTATAACGGACCCTATGTACTAACGGAATGGGTTCATGGATCCACCATGCGCTGGGAGAAAAATCCGAACTACTGGGACAAAGATAACAAGGCCTTCATTTCTGAGATTCGCACCGGCTACATGACCAGCGATGTGAATGCGAAACTTAACCTCTTTAAAGACAGACAGATTGTAGATACTCATCTACTTTCTCCTATGCTTACCACGGCAATGGAGCAACGTTGGCAGATAGACCGCGCCGTTGACGGTTCGGTATTTTATCTGGAGTTCAACCATCGGGATGATCGTATTACCCGAAACTGGAACTTTCGTCGTGCCTTGCAGCTGGCTCAGGATTCAACGGAATTGGTTTACAAGGTTCTGAAGGAACCCAGTTATGTTCCTGGAGTCAGTTTGTTTCCAGCCTGGTTGAATGGCGTGTCGGAATCATTCCAAAAAGAATACCCGCCTGTGGAACATAAGATGAACGTGGAGAAAGCGCGGGAACATCTGGAGCTGGCGAAGCAGGAGCTGGGCATTGAGGAATTCCCGCCCCTGATGATGCTGGCCGGAGACACGCCAATTTCCTTATTGGCTGGTGAGTACTACCAGCAGTTGTTTAAAGAAAACCTTGGCCTTGAGTTTCGCCTCGATGTGCAAATATTCAAGCAACGCCTGGAAAAAATGCGCCAGGGAGAATTCGACGTGGTGCTATCGGGGTGGGGGCCGGACTACAACGATGTCCTGACTTATGGAGATCTTTTTTCATCCTGGAATCTGCAAAACCGGGGTCGCTATAACAGTGCCGAGATGGATTCTTTGATACGGATAGTGCAGTCAGAACTCGATCCGCAGAAGCGAATGGATGCTTTTGGCGAGATTCAAAGTTTGTTGTACGAAGATGTTGTGATTCTCCCCATGTATGAGAGAGGCAATTCTTTTGTAGTAGATTCGCGGTTGAAGAACTTTCGCCGTCGAATCGTAGGGCCCGAAGTGGATTACAAGTTTGCTTACATTGATGCTTCATCACAGTGAGCAATCTGAAGACGACTGGATAAGGGCTCGGTTCATCTAGATGTGGAATTTTTTTCTTAAGCGCCTGCTCCAAGGTGTTGTAACTGTGTGGTTCATAGCAACCGCAACCTTCTTTGCCATGCACAATGTGCCAGGCGACCCCCTGATGAATGATCGGGCGATGACTGAAATCACCCGCGCTAACCTTGAAGCCAAATATGGCCTCGATCAACCTCTGTTCACTCAGTACACCATATTCCTCGGCAATATACTGAAGGGTGATTTGGGGATTTCATTTACCCAGGAGAACAGACAGGTTAATGACATTATCCGCGAACATTTTCCGGTATCAGCGATTCTTGGAATACTGGCGGTAATCTTTGCTGCAACCGGAGGTGTCTTATTGGGCGCACTAACGGCGCTTTTTCGAAATCGCTTACCCGACTACATAATCATGTTTCTGGTAATTCTCGGCATCTCGGTACCGAGCTTTGTGGTTGCCGCGCTAAGCCAGCTAAGTCTCGTGACGCTGAACACGGCGGTAGGCCGTACCATTATTCCAGTTGCGGGGTGGGGCACGATCCTGCACATGCTAATTCCTGCCCTGGTGCTGGGCCTTAGCACCATGGCTTATCTGACTCGTTTAATGCGCTCATCCATGTTGGAAGTAACGAGCTCTGACTATGTAAGAACGGCCAGGTCGAAAGGCGCACCGCCAACTCGCATTTTTACGCACCATCAATTGCGTAACGCGGTGTTACCCGTGGTCACTGTATTGGGGCCGGCTATAGCAGCAATCACGACCGGTGGATTTGTCGTTGAACTGGTTTTTGCGATCCCTGGTCTGGGTCGATACTTCGTCGAAGCGGTCCAGCAGCTGGACTACACGGTGATCATGGGTACAACTGTATTTTACGGAGCGTTCCTGGTTTTCATGGTGATATTGGTTGACGTTGTTTACGGCTTCATCGATCCGAGAGTGAGGTTGGAACAGTGACCGATGTGAGCAGTGCAGATAACTTTTCAGGCGACTACCGTCCAGAAGATTTTCAACCTCTGGCGACTGGGCAGGAGTCTCAGGTTATTTCGAGGCCTTCTCTGTCTTACTGGCAGGATGCCTGGATTCGACTCAAGGCCAACAGGCGTGCGCTGGTTTCTCTTTATATAGTCATTGGCCTGCTGGCATTCACACTGCTGGGGCCGGTTCTGTGGCCGGTTGATCCGGCTCGTCAGGATCTGGATCAGATTAGTCTGCCTCCGGGAACTGACCGAACAGCGACAGTCGTCGCACCCTACCAACCCTGGTTTGGAGATGATTCCCTACCCGGGGAAGGGGTACGCCTGGCAGAAAGGGCAACTACCCAGGCGGTGAGATTGCAATGGGATGCTTTAGAGGGTGCCAGCGGTCACCGCGTATACCGGAACTTGTTTCCAGTTGGTTCTGAATATGCTTACGGCATTCCACGAGCCGAAATACTCAACACAGACACTCTGTATTTTGAAGATCTCCTCGATCTCAAGCCCGGTTCTTACTATTACTCGGTTGTTGCTCTGGGCCCTCAAGGGGAAGTGCTCCAACAATATGAATCCCTGGAAGTGGAGATCGAACGGGTTACGACGGTGTCCGAGGCAATAGAACGAGGGCTGATTGAAGAAGGGGCGACTCTCGAAGTTGGAGAACAAATACAGTTAGCTTTACATCCCCTGGGAACCGACTATTTGGGACGAGACATGCTTGCTCGTTTAATGGCGGGTGCCCGGGTATCACTATTTATCGGTATTGGTGCACCGCTTATTTTTGTCATTTTTGGTGTGACTTATGGATCTATTGCTGGCTTTGTTGGTGGGCGAGTCGATCAGTTGATGATGCGCTTTGCCGACTTTGTCGTCGCATTGCCATTTCTGCTGTTTATGATCGTATTTAAAATTGCATTCGGAATTGGGCCGGGGGAAAGCGGAGTATTCCCAATGTTGGTAGCGATGGTGGTTCTGTTGTGGCCAGCCACAGCCCGTCTGGTACGCGGTCAGATACTGCAGATTCGTGAGCAGGGTTATATCGATGCATCAAAGTTGTTAGGCGCCAAGACTCCCTATTTGGTATTCCGTCATATGATCCCAAATACACTGGGCGTAGTGTTGGTGACACTCACATTTGCGATTCCCAGTGCAATCTTCACCGAAGCTTTCCTCTCTTTTATAGGAATGGGTGTTGCACCACCCACGCCCTCGTGGGGCTCGATGTCTAATGAGGGTATAAAAACCATGTTGACTACACCCCATGAACTTATATTCCCGGCAATGTTAATTAGCCTGACAGTATTGGCCTTCAACCTTCTAGGGGATGGACTCCGTGATGCTCTCGATGCACGCATGAGGAACAGAGAGTGAGCGAAGCTGTCTTGAATACTCATGAAGCACCCAAGCTACTTGAAGTTGAGAACCTCGCTGTAGAGTTCGACACTTATGGTGGTGTCGTGAAAGCTGTTCGCGGAGTGGACTTCAAAGTGGACAGTGGCCAGACACTGGCTATTGTTGGCGAGTCGGGTTGCGGAAAATCTGTCACTGTGCAGAGCATGATGGGACTGATACCCATGCCGCCAGGACGTATCACATCTGGTTCTGCCCGATTGCGTGGTCATGAAGTACTTGGTCGTAACGCCATAGACGGGAAAGAGATTCGTGGCGCCGAAATCGGCATGATTTTCCAGGATCCCATGACTTCCTTAAACCCGACGATGACAATCGGAAACCAGATTGCCGAGCCTTTGCAGGTACATAAAGGACTGAGCCACAAAGACGCGAGAGCAGAAGCAATCAAACTGCTTGAGATGAGCAAGATACCGGAAGCTCTAAAACGGGCTGATCAGTATCCTTTTGAATTTTCAGGCGGCATGTTGCAACGGGCAATGATTGCCATGGCACTTGCCTGCAAGCCGGCCATCTTGATTGCCGATGAACCTACCACGGCTCTGGATGTGACAATTCAGGCGCAGATTCTGGACCTGATGCAGGATCTGCAAAAAGAAACGGGCATGGCCATTATTCTGATCACACACGACCTCGGTGTGGTGGCGCGCATGGCAGACGAAGTCGCTGTGATGTACGCAGGAAAGGTAGTTGAGCATGGCACTGTAGATGATGTCTTCTATCGTTCAGCCCACCCTTACACCGTTGGCCTGAAAGAAGCGATGCCGACAAATGATCCATCGAAGCAGATCGAATTGAAGCCCATAGATGGCAGCCCTCCTGACCTGTTCGCTCCACCCGTCGGTTGCGGCTATAGCCCACGTTGCCCTCATGCCATGGCCATTTGCGACAAGCAGCATCCACTGGATTATTTCCTGGGTGATCATCATTTTTCACGTTGCTGGTTACATCACGAGAACGCCAGTAATAGACCGAAGGAATTACATTTCGGAGAGAAAAGCTGATGTCCACTCTCGTTGAAGCTAGAGACCTTACTCGCTTTTTTGACATTGGTCGAAATCAGAGAGTGCATGCAGTTGATGAGGTCTCTCTGACTATTGATGAAAAAGAAATAGTTGGTCTGGTAGGTGAGAGCGGTTCCGGAAAGTCTACTTTCGGCAAGACTTTGCTAGGCTTGTATCCGAAGACTTCTGGCGAGGTGCTGTACCGGGGAGAAACACTCCCACAAAAATATACTCCCCAGGATTTTCAACGCCTCGCGATCAAGATGCAGATGATTTTTCAGGATCCTTACTCATCATTGAATCCGCGCATGACAGTGGGTGAAATCGTCGGTGAGGGTTTGAAGTTACACAGCGATATCACCGCGGAAGAATTGAAAGACAAAGTGGCAGACTGGTTGCAGCTGGTTGGACTAAACGCAGACCACATGTCTCGCTATCCACATGAGTTTTCCGGTGGTCAGCGCCAACGAATCGGGATCGCACGTGCCTTAATATTAGAGCCAGAGTTCGTCGTTTGTGATGAGCCAATTTCGGCGCTGGATGTATCAGTTCAGGCCCAGGTGATTAACCTGCTGGGAGAACTTAAAGAGAAGATGGGGTTAACCCTGCTCTTTATCGCTCACGATCTTTCCATGGTCAGATATGTGAGCGATCGCATGGCAGTCATGTATCTTGGCTCTCTTGTGGAGTTGGGTAAAGCTGATGAAGTGTATTTCGATCCCAAACACCCGTACACGGAGGTGCTCATTGGATCCAACCCGGAGCCTGACCCTGATTCGGAGAGAAGCCGACCTTCTACTGCGATAAAAGGGGAGATACCTTCGCCAGTTAATGTGCCCGCCGGATGTCGGTTCGCTAATCGTTGTCCGCGAGTGATGGATGTCTGTCGTAACACCACCCCGAATCTTATTCCGCTCAAAGATGTCGATCGATTGGTAGCTTGTCATCTTTATACTTAGCTCCTATCTCAACTCAATATCACTAACCCAAATAGCTATCACTGAAGCGATATACGAAGTAGTCGCTCACCAGTAACCCCAGCAACAATGCGAAGCTGGCAAATACTTCCATTGCGCCATCGAAAAAGAGTCCTACGGGGAAAACGACGAACCCTGGTATGTCGTTATCGAATGTATGCATCAGATCAAGATTGATAATTACCGTAAATGCTGCGAACAAAGCGCCAACGAATAACCACCTGACATAGGAAGGTCTGAAAGCACCGAGATCAAGAATAATGGAAACAATTACGATGAAAATAGAAGCACCAAGACCAGTTGAAATCGCGTCGGCAGCAAGATTGCTTGAAAATTCTGAATCGAAGAACCACCCGTAAGTCAGCCATACACATACTTGTGCCGACAGCCACAACAAGACCAGAAGCCATCCTGCTAAGAATATTTGCGTGGGTGTTACTGGTAGCTGTGTTAGCTGACGAGTGCGCTTTTCATCCCCGCTTACTACTACGCTTGCGATTAGCAATATCCAATAAGAAACAAGTGTCACAGTAACAAATTCTCCCATATCCATGTCGGACCCAGGTCCGAACGGGAAAAAAAACAGTGCGTTGATTATTAGTGATGCAATCAGGAATTTTTTGTTTACATCAACTTCAGTTAGGAAAAGCTGTTTAAACATGGTCAAACTCCTTCGCCGAATTTTTTAGTATTTCAACAGCGATTTTCTCGATAGATAGACGACTTCCTTCGATGTTAGTAGCACCAGCATCAGTCAGGAATTGCATTGCATTATTCCCATCGTCAGTGATCAGCTCGTAATAGGGATGTTCGCCTTTTTGGCTTATGTAGTTGGGTATATTCGCCGGCGGGAACTCGCTACGATAAGTAACTCGTCGCCAGTTCTCCGCCAGGTCCTCTTTGATTTCATCGCAAATTAATTGTCCCTCGCTCATAAAAACAAGCCTGTCAGCGAGCTGATCTATTTCTGATATGTGATGGGTTGCATAGATCAATGCGACATTCTCGTCAGCCAGAAACTCAAACAGAATTTCCATAAATACATCGCGGGATACCGGATCTAATCCTGATGTCGGCTCATCCAGAATCAGTAGACGTGCCTGATGGGCCAGGGCTAGAGTTATAGCGAATTTCGTTCTTTGACCTGTGGAATAGGTTTTAACCTTCTTGTTCAGATCCAAATTTAGTTTTTTGGCTGCTCCTTCAGCGATTTTATTGGACCAGTTCGGATAGAACCGGCTGTACGCAGAAAGGTTTTTGTATCCAGTCCAATTGTCAAACAGCGGCGTGTAGTCACCCACATAACCAACCTGATTCTTCCAACTCGCTTCATCTGGAGTAATTTCACCACCTGAAACTGAGATTGAGCCTTGCTGTCGACGTAAGGTTCCCATGATTGTTCTAAAGAGCGTCGTTTTACCGGCACCATTTGCGCCTATCAAGCCTACACTGCTGCCAACATCTACTTGCAGGCTAATTGGTCCCAACGCGAAGTCGCCAAAAGTTTTGACCAGCTCATCAATCCTTAGCAGACTCATGATTTATCTCCTTCGTTTAAACGCACTTCCATAATTTGTCTGATTTCTTCGGTTTGCAGCCCATCCCGCCTTGCGGTTTTTAAAAGACTCGACAACTGGCTTGAGAATCGCTCCTGAGCAAGTGCGGATTTATCTACCTGATTTAAAGTAGCAACGAAAAATCCTTTCCCACGCCTTGAGTAGATCAGCTCTTCGTGGAGCAGTTGGTCATAGGCGCGTTGAACCGTGATCACACTAACTTTCAAATCTTTGGCAAGAGTTCTGATTGATGGCAGACCAGAGTCTGGTTGTAGTTCGCCATTCAAAATTCGAGCTCTGATTTGACCGATGATTTGCTCTTGCAAGGTCTCGGACGATTGATCGGATATATGTAGTAACACAGGGCTGCCTCACATACTGTATATAAACAATATATACAGTAATGACAGAAAAACAAGCTAAATTTGATCTATTTCTTAACTAATTGAAATTTCTCAAGTTTTAGGCGTAGAGTGAGATACCGGAAGCCTGGTTCCGGGGATGTTGCCTTCAAGTACTGCCGGCCAGGGATTTTCTCTGGGGTTTGAACTGCCCGGGTGCTGGGCCTGTTTCTGGTATGTCAGTCCAGTTCTTCCTGAGCCTGAACCATCTTGGTCAGGGTACGAAAGTCTGCTTTACCGCTGCCCATATAGGGGAATTCTTCGACGACAACATATTTCTTAGGCAGGGCCAGATTGGGCAATTCTTCGGCAAGCTTCTTGCTGACATCCTGCTGATCTATGGCTTTATTTGTTACGCCAATTATACGGGAACCACGCTTGGCATCAGGAAGTTCTACAGCGCAACACTCTACTTCTTCAGGTGTCACACTATTCAGACTTTCTTCTACCATCACCAGGGAAATCATTTCTCCACCAATCTTTACAAAGCGCTTAAGCCGCCCTTTGTGCCAGAGGAAGCCGTCTTCATCCAGTACACCCAGGTCACCCGTGTCATACCAACCTGATTTAATGCGCAGATGAGACTCTTCTAAATCGTTCAGATAGCCCTTCATGACACCAGCGCCTTTCACCAGAATCTTTCCGGTCTCTCCGGTTGCACAGTCTTCTCCGTTTTCGATGTGTACGATCTTTACCTTGGTGCCGGGAATGGGAATGCCTATGCTGCCTGGCTTGTTCCTATCGCGAGGATTTACTGATATCACGGGGGAAGTTTCTGTTGTTCCGTATCCTTCAAAAATCTCGAGTTGGTGCTTATCGCGATAAAGCTCTCGCAATGCATCTGGGCATTTGTCAGCTCCGGAAACAGCCAGTTCTACACTGGAAAAGTCGCCGGCTGCGGATTGCTTCGCATATCCTTCGAGAAAGAGCGGTGTTCCTACTAATAGCTGTGGTTTCTCATCTCTTATGATTTTCGCAATGGTTTTAAATTCCAGAGGATTGGCGTAAGTGATGGCTGTCATTCCCAAACACAGCGGAGTCCAAAGATTTATTGTTAACCCAAATACATGAAAATAGGGAAGAACAGCCAGTAATCTGTCCATCTCATAGATATCCATCATGTCTGAGAATGAATCGATATTGGACAGGATGTTTCTATGGGAAAGCTGGACAACCTTTGGCTCTTTCTCACTGCCGCTGGTGAATAAGATCACCGCTGGCTTTTCCAGATCTACAGCCCCACTCATTTTTTTTAATAGTGCAACCGGAAGCTTGGATTTCAAGAAGGCCAGAGCTTTCTCAAACTTCCCCAGTTCCGCAAGAATATCTTCGATAAAAAGCATACCGGGCAATTCTTCGCAGCCTGTTTTTTCCAATAGAGCACGTGCCGTGACAATTACCTTAAAATCACATTGTTGTTGAGCATAACGACAGTTCTTGGCAGCGCCAGTGGAGTAATTAATCATCACTGGTGTTCTATCGGCTAGCAATGAAGCGGCAACGGCAAGGGCGCCACCGGATGATGTTGGTAGCATGATTCCGATGCGACCGCGCTCAAGCTTGCGGAAGCGTCGGGCGAGAATCAGAGAAGCCAGAAGGGCTCTGGAAAATGGCAGATCACTGTTGGTGGCTTTGTCGCGAATAGCAACTTTTCCAGCTTGTTTTCGCGCCTGCTCAATAAAACGGTGGTGTAGCAACTCCCTCTCCCTATATGCACGGAACGAGACGCTTTGGCAGCTCGATAGCTCACTAGCATCTCTTGCTTGACTTTCTCGAAGCCTACCCAGCTCAATTAGCGTATTGGTATTTTCACTGACCCGCGGAGAACTCCTGAATCAGGTTGAATATCAAGCCTGATATTATTGCAGCGCTACCAATTTCAGGGCCGAAGGCAGTGTAGCCCATCTATCTGTCGCTTGGAATATTCACCCTTGGAACAGGAAACACCCGATGCTAGAGTGGGTTACTGATCCTGTCATTTCAAACACTGATAGGGGGAAAGGCTTATGAAATCTCTTGGCATAATCGTATTTTGTCTGAGTGTTTCGCTGTATTTCACTGACCTGCAAGCAGAAAGTAGCTTTCGGTCACTGTTTCTTCCATTCATAGATTTTATTCTGATTTGTGCCCTCGCTCTTTGGGTGGCAGGTCGCACAGGTTGGAAGAGTATTTCCGGTCCAAACAGTGGTAGCTTCTTTGGGTTTTTCGATGGTGGTGATGGGGGAGGCTGTGACTAGTTCAGGCAAATTGCCTGTAAAGTGCAGACCGTTGAATATATCTATCCAGGAACTATCGGCAACTAGAGCCAACTAACACCAATAGATAGTCGGTCGAAGTCATCACAGTGCGCGCACTCCTACTCCAACATATCAATACAATCTGGCTGGTTCTGGTGCTTGTTTGTGCCAGCTTGCTGTTCCTGTTTCCTGATTGGGTAAGCCGGGAGTCAATCTCAAACTTTTTGAATGGTTTGGGCGCATTAGCCCTGGTGGTGTACATCGTCCTGTCCCTAACCCGGGCACTATTAATGATTCCCTGCACTCCCTTCGTACTGGCCGGAGGCATTAGTTTCCCCGAGATGCCAATTGTGGTCATGGCCGTATCCTTTGCCGGTATTGCGGCGGGAGCATACCTGGTATACAGTTTCCCGTCCTTTGGAAGCTACGATGAGTTTCTGGAGGAGAAATATCCAGAGAAGATCAGTTGGCTCAAGGAAAAACTGCACGGGCCCTACGCTTTTTGGATAGTAGCCGGATGGTCGTTTTTCCCCCTGGTTCCGACTGATGCCATTTGCTATGTGGCGGGTGTGGTGAAAATGACCTATAAAAAAATGGTGGCGGCGGTAATAATCGGTGAGATACCTCTGGTCACGCTATATGTCTACCTGGGAACGGAAATAGGGGAATGGTTAAGGATCTAACAGCCAGGTTGCAACAGAGCGACACACTGCGGCTTATTAAAAATATCAGGACTACCGGTACTATTGCGCCGAGTTCCCCGAACCTGATCAGGCGTCTGCTGGCATCTGTCGACTTCGATACCGCAAGCTGTATTGTCGAATTGGGCCCCGGAAATGGCTGCGTGACGGAAGTAATTCTTGAGCGTATGAATCCTGATTGTCGCCTGATTTGTCTTGAGCTCGATTTCGAATTTGCTGAGAGGCTCCGCTATATAGATGACCCGCGACTGCACGTCTATAACGCTTGTGCATCATCGATTCGCAAGATTCTGGATGAGCTAAATATTAGTGAGGTCGATCATGTCGTCTCCAGCCTGCCTCTAGCCTTGATTGATGATGAAGTGGTCCAGGATATTCTTAGTACTGTGGGTGAAAATCTTTGTACTGGTGGTCGCTTTCTCCAGTATCAATACAGTCTTGCTAATTATGGCGACATGAAGCCTTTCTTCAGAGATGTTAAACTCCGTTTTACTCTTCGAAATATGCCACCCGCATTCGTTTATGAGTGTGTAAAATAACTTCCCGGATCATTCGGTCTGTTCTTTCGATGGCTTGCTATATGCGCGTCCCGGCGACCCTGCGCTGGATATGCTGAACATCAAATTTCACTGATTCCCATCCTGGCGATGTGAACACCAAACTACAAGGAGATAACAATGTCTTTGCGAATAAATGACGAAGCACCCAACTTCAGTGCTCAAACTACCCACGGGCAGATCGATTTTCATGAATGGTTAGGGGATTCCTGGGGGGTATTATTTTCCCATCCAAAAGATTTCACACCAGTCTGTACCACCGAATTAGGTTACATGGCTGGGATGGAAGAAGAATTTTCTAAACGTAACTGCAAAATAATTGGTTTGAGCGTAGACCCCGTGGATAGCCACAAGGAGTGGGAAAAGGATATTGAAGAAACACAAGGTCATGCTGTGAATTATCCGATGATCGGTGACAGCGATCTGGCCGTAGCGAAACTCTATAATATGTTGCCTGCAGAAGAAGAAGGGACATCTGAAGGAAGAACAGCTGCGACCAATGCCACAGTGCGATCAGTGTTCATTGTAGGCCCGGATAAGAAGATAAAGCTAATGCTTACCTATCCGATGACTACCGGCAGGAATTTCGACGAGATTTTGCGTGTCCTGGATTCCATGCAATTGACGGCTGCGCATAAAGTTGCAACCCCCGTTAACTGGAAAGATGGCGAAGACGTGATTATCGTGCCAGCGGTTTCTGACGAAGAGGCGAAAGATATGTTCCCCAATGGTTGGAACACTATAAAGCCTTATCTGCGCACGACGAAGCAACCTTCATAAATCTGGAGTTGTTCGATCGATCTTATCGATCCCTGGTATGCAAGGCTGCCAGAACCAAAATAAAGCCAGGCTGTGAACAGTACTCACAGCCTGGCTTTTCATTTTCCCTGGTAATTTTTATTCAGGCATCCGGCAAAGCAAATGCCAGGAGCTCTGGAGAATGCTCACGATCGCCTATTGCCACCACTATGTATTGCCTGCCCTCGTACAAATAACTGATTGGTGCATTGGTGGTACCAGCTTCAAGTTCCATTTCCCAAACAACATCTCCGGTTTCTTTGTTATAGGCGCGGAAATTGGGTCCACCACTATTGGTTGCTATTTCAACCGGCATATTGGGTGGAATGCGACCCCCAGGGCGCTGGTTCGTTAAGCCTTCACCAAGAAATAACAGGGTTTTGGTCAGGAGAGGAGAGGGCCGTCCCGGAACACCCAGTTTACCGAGTTCCAGGTGAGCGATTGCAGGATTGTCTACCGGTCCCCAACCATTAGGAACCATCCATACATGCTCACCTGTGTTCATATCGATTGCAGTAATTCTGCCATAAGGAGGCTTAAACAGTGGCAGTCCCTGCGGCCCGGCAATCCAGCGCCTCGACCCTTTGGTGTAGGCAAGATTGGTCACTTCCGGATCTCCCGGCAATAAATCTGCTACGAACGGAGACGTAATAGACGGGATATATAAATAGCCGCTATCAGGGTCGAAAGCCGCCCCCTGAACATCAGCTCCACCTTGTGAGCCTGGAAGTTGTATAGTGCCTTGTGTCCCATTTTCCACGCGAACAGATGGTGGAGTGAAAAGCGGACCCGTTACATAGTTGTTGAAAATCTCCAGTGCTTCGGCACGAAGTTCCGGCGTAAAGTCGATAAGGTTTTCCTCAACGGCGCCCTGTCTGTCAAAGGGCGCAGGTCGAGTCGGGAATGGCTGCGTCGCAGCAGTAACCTCTCCTGGAACATCGGATTGTGGAACAGGTCTTTCTTCAATATCCCAGACCGGTTCTCCGGTTTCCCTATCAAAGACAAATACGAATGCCTGCTTCGTAAGTTGTGCCACGGCTTTGACGTCCTGTCCTTCCACATTGATGTCCATAATTATGGGTGCGGCGGGAGGGTCATAGTCCCAGAGGCCATGGTGTACGGTCTGGTAATGCCATTTTCTCTCACCGGTTTCCGCGTCCACTGCAACCAGGCTCTGGCTAAACAGGTTGTCTCCCAGCCGGTGTCCGCCATACATGTCATTTGTAGAAGACGAGATCGGCATGTATACCAGGCCCAGCTCCTCATCAGCACTGAATAGCGCCCAGACCGGTGCGTGACCGGTATATGACCAGGAACGATCTTGCCAGGTGTCAGTTCCGAATTGCCCTTCCTGAGGAATGGTGTTGAAAGTCCAGCGTAGTTCGCCTGTTCTCACATCAAAAGCATGAACGTCACCACGATAAGCTTCCTTGTTTGAAAATGTGTCAGACATGGCTTGACCAATAATCACCACGTCACGGACAACCATAGGAACGCCGCCCCAGCGAAAGCGCTCAAATTCGGCCGGAATGAGTTGTAGATCTGCCCGACCATCTATGCCGAACTCTTCTACCGCAGTTCCTGTTTCTGCGTTCAGTGCGTAGAGCCAGGTACCTCTTTGCACAAAGACACGAGATTCATTGCCATCGCTCCAGAATGCTATGCCCCTGGTTGGAGCTCCAGGCAAGCCGTCCACACCTCCAGGTGGTTCCTGAACCCAAATGGTTTCTCCGGAACCCGGGTTGAAAGCCTCAACCAAACCTATGCCGTTCGTTACATAGGCAATGCCGTTCTGAACCACTGGCGTGCCATTCCAGCTGGTGGAATATCGTTGCCGTGGATTCATATCCAGGTAGTGTTGATCGACGGCAGGCCGACGCCAGGCTATTTCTATTTGCCCGATGTTGTCGGCGCTGATCTCATCCAGTGCTGTGTACTTGGTACTTCCAATGTCAGCACCATAGGCCTGCCACTCACCGTTGAGTGCGCCCACACTAGCTGCCGAGTAGGAATTACCGGGGGTTGATGTGGTAGCCTGAGGGCCAGGGGATTCTGTAGTTGTAGGTGATGTGGAGTTACTGTCGCAACTGGCCAGTAATAGGCCAACAGTAAATACAGCTAGTAACTGCAAGGATCGGGAACGCAAACTACAAGTGTGAGACGGCTCGGCCATTGGACCCTCCATTCTTGATGTTTTGGAAGATTCTAGCGGAATTTGAGCGCTGTGGGTAAGCGATTCTCGTTTCCTGGCACCGGCCATAGTTAGTCTGGTTCAGAAACAATATTTACCGGGCTTTAAGTGTGCAGTTTCTGCGTTGAATATTTTCCAGCCCTGGGACAGGGCTAGCCTGACAACGCAAGGGAAGACTTCCAACTGCTATACTGATCGAACTGTGTGGTAACGTGTATAAGTTGATGCTCTGCGCGAAGTGACGCACCATCAAACCAGAAAAATAATAAAAAACTGACGAAAAATCAGCTATTCCTATAGCCGATACAATGCGAAACATTCGAGTCGGAAGAAGGTAGGTAAGAAGCTGGAGGAGCCAAAATCACTCATGCCAATCAATTCCAGGATAACCAGAAGACAATTGTTAGGAGCGGCAGGCGCTATAACTCTGGCTCCACAATTTGAGTTATTCGCACAGGAAGAGAACAAAATGCGTGGTGCATTTATGATTCTTTCCACTCCGTATGATGAACGCGGAGAAGTCGACTACGATGATCTGGCTCGTGAAGTAGAGTTCTGTCAGCAAGCCGGTGTGCAGGGGATGGTCTGGCCGCAGAATTCCAGTGAACAGCGCTACTTGAGTGAGGCAGAACGCCGCAAGGGTTTCGAGGTTCTGGCGGATGCGAATCGTAACTCCAGCGTCGCTCTGGTTCTGGGTGTACAAGCGGAAGATACTCAGGGCATGCTTGACTATGCACGAATTGCGGAAAATCTCGAACCAGATGGAATGATCGCTATACCCCCGCAATCGGCGAACTCGCTTGAGGACATCCGGGATTATTATGCCGCGCTGTGTGAGGTGACTAATCGACCGGTTTTCGTGCAGACCAGTGGTGGCCCGGATATCGAACTCACCATTGAATTCCTTGTTTCACTGGCAAGAGAATTTCCACAATGTGGTTATATAAAGGAAGAATATGGTCGTGTGCAAGAACGCATGCTGGCCCTGCAGGAACATCAACCCAATCCCATTCGAAGTGTGCTTGGCGCTACATTTGGAAGAGGGTGGCTGTACGAGATGCGTCTTGGCACGGATGGAGTAATGACCGGCGGTGCCATGTATGCAGATGTCTACGCGAAGCTATGGGAATTTTATCAACAGGGAGACACGGAATCACTTCGGGATTGCTACTCACGTTTACTGCTCGTTCAAAATCTCGATACTCTGATCCCGGGGGTGCGTCTCTATATCATGCAAAGCCGTGGCATATTCAAAACGACGAAGTCCCGACGTGGAGAATACCGTTTCAATGCGCAGCAAATTGCAGAAATTGAGTACCGTTTTGAAGCATTGCAGCCGTATCTGCTGGGTTGACCGGCTGCGTCAATATACCGGCGACTATTCCTTTGAAATGTAAAGAAAATTTAATTTTTCTTTAACTAAAGTGACATATAGCGACACTAAAGTGTACATATCGAAGACCATCGTGGAGATTCGATGTGATCACTGGGTTACTCAACTTCGACATTCACACCTATCTTTGGCTGAACAAGCTACAGCACAAATCTCATCTCATCAGAATGAATCGCTGGATATCACACAGCGGAGATGGGTATCTGTATGTGGCTATAGCAACAATGGTGTATCTGAAAGAACCGGTGGGGTATCTCGATTTCATTAAAGTGGGACTCCTGGCCTTTCTGATCGAGCTTCCCTGCTTTATTGCCCTGAAGTCTTTGATAAAGCGGGACAGACCATTCGTTCAACTGTCGGACTGTCAGTTTGCAATCAAACCAAGCGATAAGTTTTCGATGCCCTCTGGTCATACAGCGGCGGCGTTTGTAATGGCTGGTTTGATCAGCCATTTCTATATTGAGTTCTCGATCCTGGCCTATGGTTGGGCAAGCATGATCGGAATATCACGTGTCGTACTTGGCGTACATTTTCCCAGTGATATTTTTGCTGGCGCCTTGCTGGGCGCGTCCTCTGTTTCTCTCTCACTGTTGCTTATTCTGTAAGTATGCGGGTTCTATACGGTATTCAGGGTACGGGCAATGGCCATCTGGCGCGCGCGCGGGCACTGGTTCCTGCCATGCGACAGGTGGGCATAGAAATAGACTTTGTGCTGACAGGTCGTGCAAGAAAAGACTACTTCAACATGGAGCTGTTCGATGGCTTTGCCTGTTATCGCGGACTCTCGCTGATCGTAGAGAGAGGGAAGCTCAGGCACCTGCAAACCATGACCAAAAACAATGTGTTCGAGTTTGTCAGGGATCTCAAAAAACTAAATACAACAAACTACGATCTGGTAATTTCCGACTTTGAGCCTCTCACAGCCTGGGCCGCAAAGTTACAGGGCACTCCTTCGATTGGTATTAGCCATCAGAAAGCCTTCGATTTTGCCGTACCAAAAGTTCGAGGCTATCTGGGCTCGAGAATGATTTTGCAGACCTTTGCTCCGACCAATACCAGAGTAGGTCTGCACTGGCATCATTTTAATCAACCTGTACTCCCTCCACTGATCGAGCCCCTTAAACCCAGACCAATTGTTGGCAATAAAATTCTGGTCTACATGGGCTTTGAAGAAATCGATGATATTGTTGAGTTCGTAAGGCCTTTCCACAAGTACAACTTTCTGATTTATGCCAAAGTGGAAAAAGAAAAGCACCTGGGACATATCTGCATTAAACCCTTGTCCCATTCCGAGTTTCATCGGGATCTACTGGATTGTTTTGGTGTGATCAGTCATGCGGGTTTCGAATTATCCAGCGAATGCCTTGCTCTGGGTAAAAAAGTATTGATAAAACCTTTGCTTGGACAATACGAGCAGCTCTGCAATGCGCTTGCTCTGCAATCCCTGAACAGGGGCACGATAATAGAAACCCTGGACCCGGTAATCCTTGAGAAGTGGCTGGATCTTCCGGGCCATGAACGAATCCTGTATCCCGATGTTGCAGCAGGTTTGGCTGACTGGATAAAGACAGGGCGGGAACAATCTCTGCAGGAACTCGCCGGGGGTATGTGGGAAGCCTGCGATTTTCCATTCGTTTATGATCATCATTTCGGTAAATCTTTAATACCGGACATAATTGCCTGATTCGGCCCTCAAACCCCCACAAAGAGTTGATTGATCACTCGCTTCCCCGCAGCTTCTGACCTCCGACCCCAAACCAATTCCCCCAGGGCTTCAGGAATGCACCTCCTTAGCTGTAATATGGGTAAAAATCTGTGGAATTCGTTGTGATCTGCAATGAAAGCAGCGGCGTATTCCGGTTCATGAGTGTCTACTACCCAACGATGGATGAATTTTCACCCAATTCGGTCTCACTGGAAGCCGAATCCAATTCAGTGGCTGCGGATGCCACTTCGCCTGAATCAGACGAAAGCCTCCTGATTGCTGTAGGAAACAGGCAGGATACCAGGGCGTTCAACGAGCTTTTCCGCCGATTCGCCAACAGAATATTCGCCCAGGGTATGAAACTGACAAGGAACGAACAGTTGTCCCGGGATCTGGTTCAGGAAGCGATGCTAACCGTTTGGCAGAAGGCACCGCTCTACGATCTGGACAGGGGATCAGCCCAGAGTTGGATTTTCACTCTGACCAGAAATCGTTGTTTCGATATTTTGCGTAAGATCAAGCGTCAGCCCAGTACAGTGAGTGCCGATGATATCTGGCCAGCTGACGGCGAGGGTGAGCATCAGCTTGTTCAGGGAGAAGTTGCATCACAGGAAGTTGAAGTTGAGCGAATAGGTAAATTCTACAGGCAGCTACCTGATGCTCAGAGAATTGTAATAGAACAGATTTATATACATGACCGGACCCATGAAGAGGCGGCTGCACATTTGGATATTCCACTGGGCACGCTCAAATCAAGATTGCGTCTGGGCATGGGGAAATTAAAGTTATTAGTTGGAACTGAAAATGAGTAGCAAGAATAATTTTCATCCAGAGCCAAAACTGCTTGAGGCATTCGTTAAAGGTGAATTGAACACTGGTTTGAGTGTGGCAATTTCCGCTCATCTGGAGATGTGCGAGTCCAGCCGACAGGCTGCCAACGCCATCGAAGCTGAGATTTCGAGCCAGTGGGCCGAAGAAAGTGTCGCAAATTCAATTGAATTCGGCACGGAATTAGACTCGTTGATGGAAGCAATCACTGCAACCGCACAGGTGAAGGAAGAATCTTTGCAGACGCCTGGCAATAACAAGGTTGCTATCGAGTGGGACACTGGTACACGGGAAGTAGAACTTCCTTCTGTTCTTGCGAAAATTGCATCGGAGGGACTGGAGTGGAAGCGGGTTGCTGGTGGTATAAGTGAGGCGTCCGTCATACTCGACGACAAGACACAGTGCGAGTTTCTCCACATGAAACCAGGCAGCCAGGTTCCCCTGCACAAGCATCAGGGCACCGAAGTGACTCTGGTTCTCGATGGCAGCTTTAGCGATGACTTTGGAGAATACAAGCCATCAGATTTTCTGCTGCGCACCAACAAGGACACTCACCAACCAAGAACTGAGGAAGGCTGTCTGTGTTTTGCTGTGTTGGATAGCCCACTCACGTTTACCAGTGGACTCGCGAGACTTCTGAATCCTTTTTTGCGCTATAGATTTCGTCGCGCTACCAGCTCCAGTATCTAATAATTTGCTGCTGCTAGGCCTTACGTTGGGCATCGATATTCATGGCGATCGAGACTCTCTCTCGATCGCCTTTGTATAGCCGCACTCCATGCCTGGCCCAGGCTGGGAATACCACCAGATTGCCTCTCTCTAACCTGAGTTCCGTTTCATATTGTTGCGGCTTATCGTTCTGACCAATCAGTCGAAAGCTGGTGTCTTTCATAGCCGCCATGGGAAAGCGGGGATCCTCCAGATAAAACCGACCCCCGATATCTTCAGCACTCTGGCTGTCACTCCCCCCCATATCGACATACAACACCGCTGCCCATAGATTGCCGGGGTGGCTGTGCAGATGGTTCAGGCCTCCTTTGGGGGTGACATTGGCCCACATGCGAACCGTCCAGTTGTATTCATCTGGCGACGACTCCTGGAAATGACTCATACGTTTGGCTATTTTCACTGCCGTTTCGGCGAGCTTTATGGCCGCCTTTCCGCCCCAGCTCAGCATGTCGGTATCCGAATGCCAGCCACCTATGTTCGATCGCGCAATTCCTTCATCGCTCGCTTTCCTGGTCCGAATTGCTGCCGCCAGTTCATCGAGAAGTTCTTCCCCATTCTGCAGTGAGCAGTAGGCAACAGGGGTCTCGAAAAGGCCAATGGGTTGGGCTTCAACTTTAATCTGATCGTAATTTTTCTGGTCTGGCATGGAGTGAAAAGCCTGGTTGTGCGTAATGACTTGTTAGTGACATCTCAATGACACCCTGATCAAAGCTATTCAACCGCATCCCGCGGAAAATGGCACTTTCTATTTTTAATTGTCACATAACTGCAAACTTTCCGTAGCAGTTCTGAAACATCGGGCTCCTATTATGGCCCGACCTGATAAGAACACATTCCAGGCTAGATCACTTACCAAGGAGTCGAAATGAAACTCAATAGACCAAAAATCAGCGCACTAGCTACCGGCGTAGCGTTGGGTGTAGCAACAATGGCAGTTCAGGCTGCAGACCAACCTTCAATCCCTTCTGCAAGCCCCCTACCCAGTGTTTCATTTACTGGTGGTGTGACGCTGAATAACAGCGCGAGTTTTGTGCCTGTTGTTCCTCCTACTGAGCCTTTCGATTTTCTGGCGACTATCAATCCGTCGTCGTCCCATGTTGGCCAGACTGCTTCCATGTACGCTATAGCCTCTGCTGCGGGGTTTGGAACACTCACTTTAAATGATCAGGGTCAGTGGGTTGCACACGATGAAAACAACCTTACTACCTTCACTACTAAAACTCTGACGGCTTCTGAGGCGCTGACTCTGGTAGACGACCTGGTTGCGAATGACGTAGGTGGTGCGGGTGTAACTCTTGATATTACAGTTGGTTATGTTCTGGATTCAGATCCGAGCACACGACACGAAACTGCTGAACCAATTTCTGTAGATATCGCGGCCAACCCAACGGGTTGCCCGGCAGGAACTACCGAAAATGCGGCTACCTTTAACGATCTGCCAGTGTGCAACATTCCAACTGGTTCCCCCATCATGTCTGACATGCATCTGACCAACAACAACGCTTACTTCTTCAGTGGCACGGTATTTGTTGGTGACAATGATCTGATTGCTCCTGCAGACAGCGAAAAAGTTTCTTTGCACATCGATCCAGGTACTAACATCATTTCTGAAGGTAACCAGTCTGCACTGGTTATTACTCGTGGTGGCAAGATCTACGCTAATGGCACTGCAGCCAAGCCTATCATTATGACTTCTTCTCAGGATGATGGCTCGCTGGATGTACTTAATGCACGTGGTCTCTGGGGTGGCCTTTCAATATCCGGTTCAGCGACGCTGAACACTTCAAGCGGATTCGATGATGGCGAAGGTTCTACTGGTCAGTACGGTGGAGGCACTTCCCCTAATGATGCCGACAGCAGTGGAGCAGTTACCTACCTGCAACTTAAGTACGCTGGATTCCCAATTACCCAGGATGATGAGTTGAATACTATTTCACTGCAGGGTGTAGGAAGCGGAACAGTGCTTGACTATATCCACAGCCACAACGGTGCTGACGATGGTATCGAATTCTATGGTGGAACAGTCAACGCCAAGCACATTTACATCTCTGGCGCTGATGATGACGCACTGGACTGGACTGCAGGTTGGACTGGTAAGCTCCAGCATGTAATTGTTGAGCAGACGACTTCAGGCGACAACTGTATCGAAGCTGATAATCTGGGTGGCAATCCAACAGCAACTCCACGTTCCAATCCAACCATTTCTAACATGACATGTATTAACAGTACTGGCCAGAAGTCCAGCGGTCACGCTCTTGAGTTGAAAGCCGGCACCGGTGGTCAGATGGTTAACATGGTTATCGGTGGAACAATTGACTCAACCGAAGGCTGTATTGTGATGGGAGGAGATGAAACCTTCATTCAGACAGGATCTTCGGGTTCATTCAATGGCACATTGATTCTGGAAAACAGCCTGGTAACAGCTTCCTGTGCACAGTCTACAGCAACGCTGGATGGCACTACTGCACCAACTTTTACAGTTGCCGAATGGTTGGCTGCTCAGGCAAATACTGTTCTTGATCAGACTGCTGATCTGGGTGGAACCGAGGGCTGGACCAATGGAGCCACAATCAATTCAGTGACTCCTGCCATTCCGTCAGATTCTTTCTTTGATCAGGTGGATTACATAGGTGCCGTTAAGGATGACGCTTCTGACTGGACTCAGGGCTGGACATTCGACTTCGACTAATGCCTTGGCATTCAGTGACTTAAATAAAAAGGGTGCTTTGGCACCCTTTTTTATTTCCTATTTCCCAAAAACCCGAATTACATCAATAGCTTAAATGTAAATAAATTTTCGCCATGTAATATTTCTGTCATACAAGTGCAATATCCTATGCCGCAATTTAAAGCACCCATCTCATCGGAGCTAACATCCAAATGAATCGGAAGAAGCTACTGGTAGCCTGTATTGCATCAGCTGTCAGCTCTATCGCTATTGCACAAGCACCTCAGATTGAAGAGATCTCTGTCATTGGCCAATTTGTACCGGATGAAAAACGCGGAACTTCTGCGGTTTCTAACGTGGTGAATGCCGAAGAGTTTTCCCGAACTGGTGATGCCAATATTGCGGAAAGCCTGAAAAGGGTGTCGGGTTTGAGCACTGTTGGTGGAAAATTCGTCTATGTGCGTGGATTGGGTGAACGCTATTCGATGACTCTTCTTAATGGCGCGATTCTTCCCAGCCCGGAGCCAATCAACCGGGTCGTGCCAATGGATCTGTTTCCAACTTCGGTTTTAGATAGCGTGCTGGTTCAGAAAACCTATTCAGCGCAATTCCCCAGCGAATTTGGTGGTGGTGTGTTGCAGATGCGCACCAAGAAATCTACCGATGAGTTCTTTTTTAACATCACATCCTCAGTAGGCGGTGTGCAGAACGTAGCGTTCAAAGATGGCTTCACTATGGATGGTGGGGATAGAGACTGGTTGGGATACGACGATGGTCACCGGGAAGCTCCGCTGCCTCTATTACAGGCAACTGCCAACAACCAGGAACTACGACCTTTTAGCCGCTTCTCTGGTGTGGGTATTCCCGTTGAAGAATTGGAAGTGGTTGGTGAGAGCTTTAACAACCAATGGACACCCCAGGTTGAAACGATCAACCCCAATGTGAGCACCACGGTGTCAATGGGTAACTTTCATGAACTCAATGATGACGGCATGAAAGTGAACTATTTGGCAGCGGTTAACTATTCAAATAGCTGGGACACTGACATCATCGAGCGTAATACCTACGCACCAGGCAGAGATGGTCTAACTCTCCGTGAGAGCCAGACGTTTACCGGGACTGAGCACAGCGTAGACATCAGTGGTATTGCGACGGCAGGTCTGGATTTTAATTTCAATCACAACGTCCGCCTGACGTCAGTTTTATTGCGCAAGACCGACGGTAGAGTTAATCGCTCTGAAGGATTCACTGAAGCAGCTACAGATCTGGAGGTAAACGAATCTGAATGGATCGAAAGAGAGCTGTTCTCCAATCAGCTGCAGGGGGATCATTATTTCCCTGAATTCAATGAGCTCACCGTAAACTGGCGTACCAGTCGAATTAAGGCGGAGCGGGATTCTCCCGACTGGACTGTCTACCGCAGAGATGCCGGAGAATTAAGTTCTCGTGTCGACGGTAACCAACGTACCTGGAGTGTTCTGGACGACACCGCTGAAGAATTTGGCGTGGATGCGTCAATGACTTTTTATGGCGGCCCGCTGGATTCCATAATCACTACCAAGGCAGGTTATGTGAATAACCAGAAAGAGCGCCAATCAGAGATTCGCCGCTTTGGCTTTGCATTCATCGGTGCACTTACAAATGACAGAGATTTGCTGCTGAGTCCGGCAGAAAACATTTTCTCGCCCGAGAATATCCGTCCCGATGGATTTCAGATTCGTGAGCTGACTCGACCAACGGACAACTACGAAGCCGAAAACGAGATGGAAGCGTATTACGGTGAGGTCGAATTTAATTTTAACGATCGTCTTCGGCTAACAGCTGGTGTGCGCCAGGAAGACTTTTCACAACAAGTGAATACCTTCGACCTGTTTCGGCCGGAGACTGGCTCAAACGCCACACAGGATACGAGTGAAGTACTGCCAACTTTCTCACTGACGTTTATCAACTACGATCATCAGTTCAGACTCGCTTACAGTGAAACAGTTTCGCGACCGGATTTTCGTGAGCTGTCACCTGCGGCATTCACCAACCCGGTGACTGGTTGGGAAGTAATCGGCAATCCGGATCTGAAGATTACAGACATTACAAATTACGATTTCCGCTGGGAGTGGTATTTTGGCTTTTCTGATTACGTGTCTGTGGGTCTTTTCTACAAGGAATTTACCAACCCAATAGAATCATCGATTGTGAGTAGTGTATCCCGTCGCGGAACATTCATTAATGCTGACGGAGCTACTAATCAGGGAATTGAGCTCGAAGGTTACAAACGTCTGGACTTTCTTGGGGATGATTTCTTCAATGGTATTGGCGAAGACTTCTATGTGCAGGCAAACGTTTCATTCATCGATTCCGAAGTAGAAATTGCACCTGAAAACCAGGGAGTGCTTACTACTCTGGTTAGACCTTTGCAGGGACAATCAGACTGGTTGTTCAATTTGCAGTTAGGCTATGAACCCTTTAGTGGAACTACAGCAACCTTGTTGTATCACTATTTCGGTGAACGCATTTCTGACGTTGGTGTAGAAACTGCACCTGACTTCGTGCAGCAGCCATTTGGTGAACTCAATTTCGTTTATATTCGTGAGTTGACAGACAATTTGGGAGTGACATTTAAGGCCAAGAACATCATGGACGAACGCAACGAAGTCACCCAGGGTGGCTTCGTGGCCAACGGCTTCAATCGTGGTAGAGAGTTCAGTTTTCAGCTGGATTACACGTTCTGATTTAGTCCCGCACCCGGACGCTTCAGGGCGCACCCTCTAAATTGATAAGATTCGCTGTAGGCCATATATTACGGGCCTTTCAGGGATCTGAAAGAACGTGGTAAAGGCGTATAATGTCATACAGATGTAATATAATATTGCTTAAATTACAGCTGTTTTTATAGCCCGTTTCTCTGCCGAGGCGAACAATTCAAATGACCATTGAATCGACCATCCTGATTGTTGACGACGAAGCAGCCATTCGCGATATGGTTGGAATCACTCTCGATCTAGCCGGCTTTAGCAGCATCAGCGCAGCTAATGCTCACGATGCTCACGTGTCCATTATCGACAACAAGCCCGACCTGGTTCTGCTGGATTGGATGCTTCCTGGTGGCAGTGGTATTGAGTTAGCGCGTCGTCTGCGCAGAGATGAAATCACTACCAATATTCCAATCATCATGCTGACGGCCAAGACCAGTGAAGACAATAAAGTCCAGGGTCTGAATGAAGGTGTAGACGACTACATCACTAAACCGTTTTCGCCAAGGGAATTGGTTGCGCGTATCAAGACAGTCCTTCGTCGGGTAAATGGCAAGCAGAAAGATAAAGTGTTGCAGGTCTTCGATTTGAAGCTTGATCCAACAAGTCATCGCATTTCAATCGAAGACAAGCCTGTTGATATGGGACCAACCGAATTTCGTTTACTGAAATTTTTCCTGCTCAATCAGGAAAAAGTTTTTAGTAGAGATCACATCCAGGATTCGGTTTGGGGTGGCAATGTCTACCTTGAAGAGCGGACTATTGATGTTCATATACGTCGTCTACGTAAGGCTCTCTCTTCCATTGAAAGCACGGCGATAGACTATGCCAAATTGATTCAAACAGTGCGTGGTGCAGGTTACCGTTTTTCAGTACGCCCATCCTAGTCTCGATTCCGCGCACATCTTTTCCCGAGAAATACCTGCTTCAGTCTTCGTTACTGTTAACCTTACGAAGTTTTCATTAATGTAAATTCACATTTGTGGAATTTATGCTTTCCAATCAGATATAAACTACTGATCGTTCTCTAACAGATCTCTTCGGTCTCTTTCATATTCTTCATAACTGGTTCGATACTGAGCCTTGCAAGCTTCCTGCATTGGAATTGGTATTTGCTCGCATCGTCGTAAATGATTTTGTTGCACAGAATTGTAAACAGACTCCGCACTGCAACTTGCAAGAATCGGAAGAGCTAAAAAGAACACTGTTAATTTTATTCTCATAGTCTTTCTGTTCGCGTTATCCAGTTAATTGAATTCGGTTTTGACCTGATGTCAGAGGATTCAATCTCTACCACATGATGACTGTGATGGTTTTTCAATTGTTACATGGAAGAAGACTAATACTGCAATGCTGAAATATCTTATTGCACCATGATCCTGATTGCAGTGGCACAGAAGAGAATATGGCAGAAATCTGACAAATAGTGCACCACCATAAGGCGAAGAAGTTGACTAAATTACTCAGATAAGCCTCGCAAGCTCCCGAAATTTCGGGAGTTATCCATTTCATCGCACTTTTTCACAAAAAAAGGGCAAAAAATCTGGAAGTTTTTACAAAATGTTACAAATGTGACTATTTGTTTGCAGCAAGTCAGTGTAGAATCCGCGCCCAAGTAACCCAGAATTAGTGGGTTGCACAATCTAACCAAAAGAAGAAACGAGGGTGCTCGGGGGCCAGTTTGTGTCTCGTGGCGCTCTGTTTTCATTAAGGGGGAACTTAAATGTTCAAACTCAACAAGAAGGCATCTGCCTGGTCTCTGGCTTTCGCCACGGTGGCCACAGCAGCCTCTCTCGGCACAGCCCCCGCTGTGTACGCGCAGGACTCTGCGGTTGAAGAAGTGATCGTAACTGGTTCACGTATTCGCCGTCCTGGCCTGCAGTCCTCTAGCCCGATTACTACAATCGGTCTGGAAGAAGTGGAATATCAACAAGAAGTTGAAGTAGAGAAGATCATGCGTGAACTTCCTTCTACTATTCCTGGTGATGGCCAGAACGTAAACAACGGTACTGGTGGTTATGCGTCTATTGACCTTCGAGGTCTTGGACCAGAACGTAACCTGATTCTGTTAAATGGCCGTCGTATTACCCCAGCCAACTATTTTGGTCGGGTGGATACTTCTACTATTCCTACTGCTCTTATTGAACGCATCGACATCATCACTGGTGGTGCTTCTGCGGTATACGGTTCTGACGCTATTGCGGGTGCCGTAAACATCGTAACCAAGCAAAACTTCACTGGTTTCGATCTGCAGGTCACCAACTCTACTTCCGGTGACAATGATGCTGACACTGACAACATCTCCATGACTCTTGGTGCCGATCTGGACGGTGGCCGCGGTAACGTAGCTATCAACCTGAGCTGGTCTGAGCGTGAAGCTGTACTACTTGGTCAACGTCCTCTGGGTAACCTGGGTATTGCCACCGCTTCTGGTGCAAACTACGCAGAATTCCTGGCTGGTCAGGGCCCTGTTCCTACTCCAATCGCAGGCTGTGATGCACCTGACGCGGTATCTGCTGGTGGTTCTACTACCTCTATGCCAACTCGTGCCAACATCGCTGGCGCTGGTAACGTGGGTCAGTTCCTGAATGACCGTACTCTTTACACTGGCGACGCAGGCATCGGCCTTGGCGCACGTGGTGGTTGTTCAGTATTTAACTTCAACCCTTATAACTTCTACCGAACTCCCCAGGAACGTTACAACGCGTTCGTAATGGGTAACTTCGAGTTCAACGAAAATCTGGAAGTTTATTCAACACTGGAATTCAGCAACATCACTGTAGAGCAGCAAGTTGCTCCTTCCGGTACTTTCGGTGCACGTTTCGACGTACCTCTGGCTAACCCATTCTTCAGCGACCAGGCACGCGGTGAGATCATCTCCTTCGCTAACCAGGCTGCTGGACTTGGCAACATCTCTCCAGGTGGCCAGGGTTCTAACTGGTACGACGCAAACGGTAACGGTGTAGTTGACGAAGCTGACTATCTGAAGATGCAGCTGCGTCGTCGTACTCTGGAGCTTGGTCCTCGTACTGAGCAGTATGACACTGAGCACTTCATGATGTTGGCTGGTGCACGTGGTCAGCTGATCGGTGACTGGAACTACGATGTATCCTTCCAGTATGGTGAGTCCAACCGTACAACTGTACGTGATGGTTACACTAACCTGACTAACATCCAGAACGCTCTTGATTCCGTTGACGGTGTAACTTGTGCCAATGGCGATGCTACCTGTGTGCCTATCGATCTGTTCGGTGGTTTCGGTACTATCACTCCAGCCATGGCTGGCTATGCACGTGCTATCGCACTGCAGCAGCAGAAGTATGACCAGTCAATCGGCCAGATCATTCTTGATGGTCCTGTAGACTTCGCTCAACTACCCTGGGCTTCTACTCCACTGGCTCTGTCAGTAGGTTTCGAGACTCGCGACGAGTTCGCATCTCTTGAGCCTGATGAGTGTCTGAAGCTTGCTCCAGCCTCCTGTCAAGGTGGTGCGGGTGGTAACCTCCTGCCAATCGCTGGTGGTTACAAGGTAGATGAATTCTTCGTGGAAGGTGTTATGCCATTGGTTGATGGTCTCGACTACGTTGAAGCGTTGAACTTTGAGTTCGGCTACCGTGATTCCGACTACAACACTGTTGGTGGTGTAGACACGTGGAAGGCGGGCCTGAACTGGACAATCAACGACCAGTTACTGGTTCGTGTCATGCAGCAGGAAGCAACTCGTGCACCAAACGTACGTGAGCTGTTCTCTCCTGTAACTACTGCACTGCGTAACGCCACTCTGGACCCATGTTCAGTAGCAAACGCTGGCAACATCGACGCCCGTCTGCAGGCTCTGTGTGAAAGCACAGGCATGCTGCCAGGCCAGGTTGGTGTTCTTCAGGACATCGTAGCTGGACAGGTAAATACCCTGGAAGGTTCCGATCCTGTAAATGTTCCCGAAGCTGAAACTGCTGATACATTCACAGCTGGTTTCGTATGGACGCCTAACTTCGGTAGCGACATCATCGAGAACTTCACTGTGTCTCTCGACTACTATGACATCGACGTAGAAGACATCATCGGTGCGTTCACTGCTCAGGAAATCCTGGACCAGTGCTACGTTCAAGGTGATGCTGCTGCCTGTGCCAACGTAGTTCGTGTTGACGGTGACCTGACTTCTCCAGCTTCCGGTATCCGCCGTTTCACCACTAACCTGGCGTACGAGCGTGCTGAAGGTTACGAGCTTGGTTTCAACTTCGGTGTTGATCTGGGTGGTATGGGTGATCTGCAGTTCTCCGGTAACGTGAACAAGTACGAAACTCAGGAAAGCCTCAGCTCTCCATCTGTAGCTGTAATCGATTGTAAAGGCTTCTTCGGTACTAGCTGTGACCCGATTTCCGACATCCGTTGGGTTCAGCGTACTACCTGGAACTGGAACGATCTGTCAGCCTCTCTGCAATGGCGTCACATTGACTCTGTAGACAGAGAGCTTCCAGAGCAAGCTAACTCTTTCGCGGCTTTCCGCAGAATTGATAGCTACGACTACCTGGATCTGTACGTAGGTTACAACCTGTGGGATGACCGCATCCGCTTGAGCATTGGTGTGGACAACCTGACAGACGAAGATCCACCTGTTGTAGGTAACGAAGCTGGTGATACTTCATCTAACAGTGGTAATACTTTCCCAAGTAACTACGACCCTCTGGGCCGTATCTACACTGCTGGTTTCCGTCTGACTTTCTAATCTCTTAGTCGAGACAGAAAACCAAACAAAAGCCCGGTTGCTGGAAAGCAACCGGGCTTTTTTTATGCGTCGATTTCCGATTAGATCGAAGTTGTCAGCCGTCCATGGCGACTCAGTCCAGCCAGCACATCCATGTGCTGTCGTTCAGCCCTACCAAAGCTTTCGCTTTGATTCGCTGCGCTACCGGGCTTCACCCATCCCTGGACTTTTGCTCGGTCGTCGAGATTTACTGGCGGCGAGGCGCGACTCGCCTTGAAAATCTCTCCTCGCATCCGCTTCGCGGATGCCGGCATCCATGCCTCAATTCGAGACGATTCATGGCTACGCGCATATATAAACTACGGCTTAGCAAAATTTTAGTAAGTTCAGTCCCTGTCAGATATTTGTAATCTGTCGGTCTTTTTAGCTAGATATAGTTTTGGAAATTCTCTAGGGTGGCGGAATGCTTATGCGATTGCTTGTTCTGATGTTGTTGCCATTACCACTGCTTGCTGCGGAGGTAGCGGAGTGGGAGCTGAAACGGGATCGGGATGGTATTCAGGTCTATACCGGAGAAGTAGAAGGGTCTCCCTACGACGCTGTCAGGTCTGAAGCCATTATTGAAGGTGTTAGCTTGTCTTCGCTGGTTGCGCTGGTAAACGATGCTGAAGCCTGTGCTGACTGGGCTGATCGTTGTGCCGAATCCTATGTAGTAGAACAATTAAGTGACACAGAAGCTTATGTCTACACTCACAATGACATGCCTTTTCCTGTGCGAGACAGGGATGTAGTGGTTCGCTTGAAATGGACACAGGATCCCCAGTCCCTCGCTGTAGAAATGAATAGCACGGCGGTTACAGGGCAGGTAGAAGCCATGCGCGGTCGTCTTCGACTAACTGATGCCATAGCCAGTTGGAGGTTCGAGCCGTTGCCAGATGGTTCCATAAAAATCGTCAATGAGGCTCATCTTGATCCGGGCTCGGCATTGCCTGGATGGTTAACCAATATGTTATTGGTAGACACGCCATTTGAGACCATGAAAGCTTTCATGACTGAAGTCCGGAAGCCGAAATATCGCGATTCCATAGTCAACTTTATCACTGAGCCCTGACAACACTTGCCAGTAGTTTTCGCCTGTGCGAGTCTCTTCAGCTATGTCTGAAGACCACGATCACACCCATCCCCCCAGCGAACTGGAACTCCGTGTAAAAGCGCTGGAGAGCCTGCTGGTTGAGAAAGGTCTGGTAAATCCTGAGACCCTGAACACAATCATCGAGACTTATGAACACAGAGTAGGTCCGCGAAATGGTGCACAGGTAGTTGCCAAAGCCTGGTCTGATGAGTCATTCAAAGATTCGCTGCTGAATGATGCAGCGGCGGCAGTGGCTGAACTCGGATTTACCGGTCGACAGGGTGAGCACTTAACGGTAGTAGAGAATACCGCTAATACTCATAACCTGGTGGTCTGCACTCTTTGCTCCTGTTACCCATGGACGTTGTTAGGACTGCCGCCAGTCTGGTACAAGTCAGCTCCCTATCGGGCCAGAGCAGTCAGTGAGCCTCGTTCAGTCCTGAAAGAGTTTGGTACTGAATTAGATGAAAGCATTGATATCCGGGTCTGGGATTCCACCTCGGAGATGCGCTATCTGGTTTTGCCCATGAGGCCTGCAGGTACAGAAGAGTTGAGCGAAGAAGACCTGGCTGCACTGGTAACCCGAAATTCGATGATTGGTGTTGAAGTGATCACTAATCCGGATGAGCAATAATCATGAACGGTGGTCATGACCTCGGGGGCAAGCAAGGCTTAGGTCCCATCAATCCAGAGTCGGAAGCGGAAGAGCCATTCTTCCATGAGGACTGGGAACGTCAGGTGTTTGCATTGACGCTGGCAACAGGAATGTTGGGGCAGTGGAATATTGATGAATCCAGACATGCCAGGGAACGTCAGCATCCTACTGCTTATCTCAAAAATTCCTATTACGAAAACTGGCTTGAAGGTTTGGAAAAGCTACTGAACGAAAAAGGCCTGATAGATGTTGATGAGCAGTTAATGCAGCGGCTCTCTGTTCCCTCGCCTGATATAGCCAAAAAGATTTTGGAGAGTGGAGGCCCATCTCTTCTGCCGGATTCCCAGCAGCCAATGTTCAGTGTAGGTGACAAGGTGCAGGTGATCAGAACCAGGCAGTCCGGCCACACTCGAATGCCAGGTTACGTACAGGGAGCCAGAGGTAAGATCGAAGCACATTACGGCACCCATATCTTTCCTGATGCGACAGCCCATGGCGATAAGCGGGGGGAGCATCTTTATTCAGTAAGTTTTTCCGGTGAGCATCTATGGGGAACTAACAGTGAAGCAGGTACAGTCTACGTCGATCTCTGGGAGCCCTATTTAGAAGCAGTTATATGAAACTCTTTGAACACCAGCCCCAGTCAGAAGAAGGTCCAGTATTCAATGAACCATGGCAGGCCCAGGCTTTTGCGATAACGCTATCGCTTCAGGAAGCTGGTTTGATCGATGCCGCAGAGTGGACTGACGCGCTGGCCAGCGCGATCGCCGAAGCACAGAAAGCCGGGGATCCTGATCTGGGTGATTCCTATTATGAACACTGGTTGTCGGCATTGGAGGCTCTGGTTCAGATTAAAAATCTCTCCAGTAACGAAGAACTGGATGAAAGAGTAAAAGCCTGGCGTCGCGCTTATCTCGCTACTCCCCATGGCATGCCTATCCTTCTGGAGAACGCCAATCTCTGATTCCTCTCACCTCCTTTGAACCCACTTGATTGAAAACTGGTTTAGCTCAGGGAAGTTCGTCAGATTTACCCAATAGTCACGGTATGTTGAAAAAGTTCATTTCAAAAATTGGCAGCAGACTGGGTTCCCGGCAAGCAAGGACCCTCGATACGGTAGTTGGATTAGACGAGGCGGAATTGAATGCGAAAACCGGCATGGAGTTAGCCAGCAACTGGTGGGGCAGGAAGGCCAACGAGGAACAAAGCCAGATCCTGCATAGCTCCTGGGCGGAATGCCCGGTCATTATGAAGGAGTACATCAGTCCGCTCGTCTCGGGGCCAGCGCGGCAAGGGTGGTTAGAAATTGTAGCGATTGATTATTTCCGCACACCCGTTGAGCTGGCATTGAGCCTGGGCTGCGGTAGTGGTGGGCTGGAACGTCATGTATTGAACCTTGGCATCGCGAAGAAGATAGACGGTCTGGATGTATCAGAAGAAGCAATCAAAATCGCCAGAAAACTATCTGCAGAATCAGGGCAAGACGACAAGATCGCTTATGCGGTAGCAAACTTGAACCACCTGGAATTTAAACAGGAAGTCTATGACGCCGCTTTCGCTTCACAGTCGGTTCATCATATCGAAGATTTGGAGCATTATATGACCCAGGTGCATTCAGCGTTGAAGCCAGGTGGGTTGTTTGTCATCAATGAGTTTGTAGGACCCAATCAATTTCAGTGGTCTGATATACAGGTAGAGCTGGCACAAAAAATGTTGGATTCCATTCCTGAGAAATTCAGGTCTTCAATAAGAGGCGAGGGAATCAAGAGCAGGATACACAGACCCAGCATCGAAGAAATGAATGCTTATGATCCCACAGAAGCTATATGTTCAGAGGATATTATTGGGAAGCTGGGCAATTATTTCGAAATCATCGATCGCCGGGATTTTGGCGGAACACTGCTGCACCTGGTCTTGGATGATATCGCCGGAAATTTAAGTTTCACTAAAGACGGGATAGAAATTATTCGCAGGCTTTATCGTGAAGAAAAGAGATTGATTGAAGAACGTGTCATCGAAAGTGACTTCACACTGCTGATTGCAAGAAAAAGCTGATAGTTGAAAATGAGTAAATTTAACAAAATTCGCGAGCGTGCGGAGAAACGCAAAGGGGTAAAAGGATTACAGGAACTTCTACCCAAAGTCGCATCGAAAAGAAAATTGAAATCCACGACCGATGATCGCTATCTTTCTATGATGACCCGATGCATTAACCAGGCCGGGTTTAGCTGGAAAGTAATCGAAAACAAATGGCCGGAATTTGAAGAAGCCTTTTTTGGATTCGATCTCAAGAAGTTATCTTTGCTATCACCGGAGCAATGGGAAGCGTATACCAATGACAGGCGTGTTGTGCGCAACTGGCAAAAGATCAAGGCATTGCAGGAGAACGTATTTTTTGTTCAGGAAGTTGCTCGTGAACACGGATCATTCGGTGCATTGCTGGCTGATTGGCCAGCTTCGGAACAGGTAGAGCTAATGCAATACCTGAAGAAGCATGGTTCACGATTAGGTGGGCAGAGTGCACTGTGGTTCCTGCGGCGGATGGGTAAAGACTGTTTTATCTTGTCTACCGATGTGGTCACTGTACTTAACTCTATCGGACTGGATATTGCTTCAAACCCCACTAGTCAGCGTGATCTCAAAAAAGCACAGGCACAGTTCAATGAATGGCATGAGATCACTAAACTTCCTTATAGTCACATTAGTCGTATCGTTGCCTGTTCTACAGGCGAAGACTATCTCTAATTGAAAGCAGCACCAGGATAATCCAAGTGGACCAGGATCTTGTAGAAATCGTTGAGAGTGCGATGGGTCCCATGCTTGTGCTCAAAACCGACACGGTTATCAGCGAGAAAATTCGGACAAGCGGTGATTATGGTGCGGAAGAAAAAGTTCTGCTTGGAGAATTGATTCAGCCAGGCCAGACCATAATTGACGTTGGTGCCAATATCGGCAGTCACACTCTGTTCTTCTCCCAAAGTACTGGCAGTGAGGGGAAGGTTTACAGCTTCGAAGCGCAACGTTTCCTGTTTCAAATTCTCTGCGCCAATGTGGCATTAAACAGTTTGCGAAATGTCTGGTGTGTTCCGACTGCATTAGGTAATGCGCAAGGCCGGGTTGATGTGCCTGTTCCTGATTACGGCAGGAACAACAACTACGGAGGTTACTCTCTCTCATTCGAGACATTCAAGGAATCAGGTTACATGTTAAAGCTCGATGCAATTCCACTGGAAGCCTGTCACCTGATTAAGATCGATGTAGAAGGGATGGAACTGGACGTACTACAGGGAAGCAAAAAAACTATCGATACGTTTCGTCCATTACTTTACCTTGAAAATAATCGCCCTGAGAAAGAGGCAGAGCTTTTGGGATATATAGATAAGAATCTTGGATACATGATTTTTAAACACCGACAGAATGTAATCTGCCTGCACCACAGTTCAGAAGAGGTGCCTGAGGCAATTAGCGGACTGACACGCCTCAATTGATACTGCTGAAGTTTTACATCATGTAACTTTGGACTAAGCTACTGATTTATAAGAACAAAGATTGGGGCACTGGCGTTGACTCTCATAGGCATTGTCTTTACTCTCTGAGCCATACTAATAAGGAGAGATTTATCGTGCCTAACACCACTCAACTCCCATCAAACAATTTCATCAGGCTTCTGGTCAGACCGATATTTGCCACTATTCTGGGCCTCGGCATGTTGATAGCCGCACCATTGTCAGCTCACCATGCTAGTGCGCCGTTCTATGATCCAGAAGACCGGGTTGAAATTCAGGGCACAATCACCCGCTTCGTATTTCGAAATCCCCATGCGTTTCTGTTTCTCGATGTTACTGATGACAACGGGGAAACCGTGGAGTGGCAAATCGAATTAGGGGCACCGGTGAGTTTGCGTCGAGTAGGCTGGACTCCGGATACACTCACTGTGGGAATGGAAGTTATCGCCACGGGAAGCAAGTCAAGAGCCGAAGGTTCCACTGGTCTTTGCTGTGTTCGTATGACTCGTTCTGATGGCCGACCAGTACTGGAAGGCGGCAGAGTTCGCGAAGATGACGAAAATTAGAAGGACCTGACGATGATAACTATTCGCAGAAAAAATTTGCTTCACACGTTCTCGTTCATTGCACTTGTTGGTGCAGCCAGTACGCTCAATGCTCAGAGTGATGATTCCATTCCGAATCTTGAGGGCGTCTGGGATGGTGGCTTTAGTGTTCGTCCAGTAAACGGACCCGACGTGCCATGGGGTGAAGAGAATTTTCCGAAGCTGAACGCAAGGGCACTGGCTTATCAGGAAACCTGGGAAGAGATCATGGCTCCCAAGTACGATTGCCAACCAGCCTCTTCACCTGCCATTCAATACGATCCCTATCATTTTCAGGTGACTCAATGGCCTGATCGGGTATTACTGCGTTATGAAAAAGACGATCAACTACGAACTATCTGGTTAGACGGCAGAGAAGCGAAAGCAACGGATTACAGTATTCAGGGATTTTCTACTGGTTACTATGAGGATGGTTCTCTCTATGTCACCACTACTCATTTCGTTTTCGATATCGCGGGGTTTGATGATTACAACGGCATTCCATCTTCAGCGCAAAAAGTGATTACGGAACGTTACTGGCGTGAAGGTGAAGAACTGCGCATGACCCTGACGATTGCGGATCCAATGTTCCTGTTGGAGCCTACTTCCTATACCACCAGATGGCTGCCTGCCGCAGAGGGATACAAATTACAGCCCTATGACTGCGATGCGGAAGCATCTCGGGCTTCCGTAAGATTCTATCCGTCTAAATACGACTAGAATCGATCAGCCAGTCCCCACGTAAGGAATGAGTCTGCCGGTGAGTAAAACACCGGTCCACATTCCCAGTGATGTGTAGGCCACGCAGCGGGCCAAAAGAGGCGAGCTTCCATCTTCAGAAAGCCCTTCCATGAGAGGGCTAACTTTCCAGTGATAGAGAAGGGCGTTTAGTCCGGCAATTAATACCAGGGTCATCTTGATCTGAAATCCGATATTAATGGAATATCTCCCCGGGTCTCCGAAGAAAAACAACACACCTGTCACGAGGTTTAACAGAAAACCCAAAACTACCAGGGGCAGCAGTTGATGGGTGGCAGCAGGTTTAATCACGCGAAGATGTCCTGCCATTCTAAGATCCACGATTAAAAGTCCACCCAGCAGCAGGGTAAGACCAATAAAGTGAATAATCTCCATCACGGGCCACAACCAATAGGTTTCCGCTATCCAGAGATTGAGTGTGCTTTCTGCAGCGATGTCAGCCAGGAAATTCCACATAGTTAAAACACGTAGGCGATCAGGCGTCCTGCGATAATTGCTCCTGTCCAAATGGCCAACGAGAGAGCGGCGAGGACTTTAAATTTGCCTGTTGAGTGAAGTGCCGAATCTGAAGCAGAGACCCTCAACAAAATTGCCGGTCGCAACTGAACGGCCAGGGTCATGGCAACTGCGATGCAAACAATTTTAGTCAGGAAGGGAATGCTGGTGGCCAGGTAACTCGCCTGAGAACTAAAAAGCAACAATCCTGACAGAACGTTAATACCGAAGCCTGTCAATGCCAGCTTATTAAGTTGAGAGAATACCCGGAGATCCAGATCGGGAAACAATCCCAATAATTTAAGATCCCGCATTGAGAAGATTCCAACCACTATAGCGAGGCCTACTATGTGGCAGGCCAGCAGGGCAGGATAGGCATACAATGATTCGCCAACCCAGCGAGCCAGGCCAGTGCTCTCAAGTGTGACGAGCAAAAATTCTCTCCTTCTTTTATTTGCACATAAATTGACTGTGCATCATCTCTGTGGGCTGCAGTATTATGGGTGGTTCGCGCACAGGGGTAAACCATGAAATCGTTAGCTAATGTGAGAAAGTGTGTCAGAGCAAGAATAGATGTGAGACAAGGTAATGATTAAGAATTTGATACCGGGAATCGTATTACTGTCATTGGGTAATTTGGCAGTCGCCAGTACTGTAACAAGTACGGATTTCGAAACCTGTCTGCTACAGGCGTTGGCGGATAGCAGCAACGATGTTCTGCTGGTTTCTCAACTGAAGATGCAATGCGAGCAGCCAACTACTGAGAAAGTGATTGAGACAGCGCTGATTTCCGAAGATACCGTTAGTGAATCCTCCTTTATACGACCACCAGGAGTAAGAGAATTCTTCACACCTTATAAAAGGAACTACATCGTTTTCGGTTCGATGCAAAACAAAAATGGAGGAGAGCCATTCAGTGGAAAGACTTTTGATATTCGATTTGAATTTGGCATGAAGTTTCGTTTGTTTCAGAACCAGGAAAACTTTAACAAGCTAAGTCCTCTCTATTTTGGCTATTCGCAAAAGTCCTGGTGGGATATTGCTGAATCATCTGCTCCCTTCAAGGAGCATAACTATAACCCGGAGATATTCTGGGATTTTAACGATACCGGTTCCGAGGATGCACTGCTACCTGACGAGATTGGCACCGTGGTCGATCGCTTCGGATTCGAGCACCAGTCCAATGGTCGCGACGGCCCCCAGTCCAGAAGCTGGGACAGACTATATGCCCAAAAAACTTTACGTCTGCGAGATGATCTGTCACTTCGGCTCAAGGCCTGGCAAGCGATGAATGAGGGAGAGGAGAATATCGACATTACCGACTATCTCGGTAATGGTGAAGTTCAGCTCACCTATGAACCCAACAAGGACCTGGATGTCATTATCAGCTCAACGAAAGGTCACGAACGAAGCAAGTACAATTATCAACTGGACCTGGTTTACACCATGGGGAGTTGGTTCAACACAAAATTTATGGTGAGTTATTACGACGGCTACGGCGAAGCTCTGGCCAGTTTTGACGAAAAGACCAGAAGTCTTCGAGCCGGCATTTTCATTCCTGTTCTGTTCAATCGCTGATTAAGGAAATGGGTAAATTTGCAACCCTGTCCTGATTGGCCAATTAAGCCCCGATTGGACTAGAATGGCAGGGAAGAATTAGCCCTTTAAACAGGGCAATATCAAAACCAACGCGGGAAATCAGATGTCGGAAGATCAGGAAGCGAAATGCCCCAAGTGCGGAGGTAGCTTCGAGACTAAACTTGTTGCCGAAAACATAACGATTGATCGTTGCAGTAATTGTTTTGGCCTGTTTGTCCCGGTGGGTGTCACGCAGAAGTTGTTAGCAGATTGGGCTCCCGACACGAATCCAGATACGGGTTCGGCCAAAGTAGGAGAACGCTTCGACAAGGTAGATGATATCGATTGTCCTAAATGTAAAATCAGAATGGACAAAATCGAAGATATGGATCAACCCCATATCTGGTTGGAATGCTGTCCCAGTTGCGGCGCCACTTTTTTCGATGCGGGTGAGCTAACTGATCTTAAGGAAAAAACCTTATCGGATTTTTTTAAGCGATTTACCAAGGGCGCACGCAAGTGAACTTGCAACTTGAGACCGAGATCAACTAGATGGATATCATTAGCCAACATTTTAGTCAGGAAGAGTTGCAGCCCTATGTGCAACGGAGCGACCTGCTGGCATGGTGGATGATCCTGCTAAACTGGGTAATGATCGCTGGCGCATTCGCCCTGGTTGCCTGGCAGGCAAACCCGATAACAATTGCAATAGCTCTGGTAGTTCTGGGGAATCGTCAACTTGGTTGCGGAGTAATCATGCATGAGTGTGGTCACGGTTCGCTATTCAGTTCACGAAAACTCAATCGATTTGTCGGAGAATGGCTGGGAGCAGCACCGACTGTTTATCGATTGGATGACTATATGCAAAAGCATTTAAAGCATCATCGCGAAACCGGCACGCTGGACGATCCGGATTTACATCGCTATCGCAATTATCCTACCGACAAAGCGTCATTCAGGCGCAGATTGATCAGGGATATAACTGGACAGACCAGCTGGAAAAATTTGAAGGCAACACTTCGCGTTAATGGTGTATTAGCTACTGACAAAAATGGTCGAAGTCACTTTCACGTGAGTAAGCTGTTCTCCAATTTGTATGCGCCGATCATTACCAACGGGTTATTGCTTCTGGTATTAAGCCTTGCAGGGTATCCAGCACTCTACCTTCTCTGGGTAGTAGCCTATTTTAGTACTTACACAGTTTTCAGCCGAATTCGAAATCTGGCGGAACATGCGGCAGTGCCTGATCTCACAGACACCAACCCATTAAAGAACACCCGAACCACAATCGCTCGATGGTGGGAGCGTTTTACCTTTGCTCCCAATAGCGTGAACTATCATCTCGAGCACCACTTGATGCCATCGATCCCCCAATATCGTCTGGCAAGCTTTCACCGCGCACTTACCGCAAAAGGGGTTCTGGGTGAAGCAGAAATCTGCCGGGGATATGGCGAAGTGATACGCAAGTTCGTAACAGCACCTGCGCTTTGATCTTACTCGACTATGAAAACCCCTTCAGTGCGAAACTCTGGCTCCTGAATTCCTGCTGTACCTCTCGGTAATCCCTGCACCCGGGGATTCCTGCCAATTGTGAACTTGTAGCTGCCTGGGCGAATTGGCACAAAGCTCATCCAGATTGTGCCGGGCTCATCAAACTCAATTGCCCGAAAAGACATGGACTGCAGATGAATCTCAATGCCGTCGACGTCGAGTACCCTGAGGTGGGAGTTGAGTAGCAATTCATCCATCTCGATTCGCCAGTCTGTCATGCCATCACTGGAAATATGCAGACGATAGAGATCACCGGTAACGAGTTTGAATTCATCGGCTGAAAGATGGGGTCGGCCTTCTTCATCCTGAATAATCTCAAGATAGAGTTCCTGGGGTGGGAATTCCATCAGGCTGCCACCCACCTGAGCGGCAGAGTCACCAATAGCCAGCATGCATAGGCAGGTAAGGATTGAGAATGAAGACCTCATGTTCATAACGCACTCCAGTGTTGTTATTTTTTGGAAGCGGTGATGGTGAAGAATAGTGTCAGGTAGTTGTCCTGAGGCAAAAGTCTGGATCAGAGCAGCAATCCTGCAATTGAATTGCTGCTCTGAACAACTGAATAACTTTATTCAGGCTTCCTGAATACAAAGAAAAAACGATCAGTCATATTTGGTATCTGACCTACTTCCAGATCCAAGGCATCTGTAGGTTGGGCGAACATGTCGGAAATGCGATCCAGTTCGAATCCAGCCTGCAGCACCTGATAGATTACAGACACAGGATCTTCACGACGGAAATTGGCGCGACCTTCTGGCTCCATATGCCGGCGGGTGTGGTCAATGATTACGTATTCGCCTCCAGGCTTTAGAACATCCATAACCGCCGCATTGATGCGCGCGTTATCTTCCGCGTTGTAGTTGTGGTATTCACGAATGTAGAGAAATTTATCTGCTGATCCTGCCGGCAGCCCGAATTCAATGTCGCCGATTTCATATCGACCCAGAGAACGGTTGTAGTTGTTTTCAACAGCAACAGGATGGGTCATTGAAAATTCAGGTTGATCTTTCCAGTCACCCCAGCGGTCGAAGGTACTTTGCGCGTCAACCACCATAAGATGTCCGTTATCGTTGATAACTGGACCAAGAATCTTGGTGTAATAGGCCTGGGCGGCAGGGAGGAATTCAACGAGAGTCATATCCTCTTCAATACCCATGAATTCAATTGCATTTATTGGGTCGCGATCTTCATCCCTGGCCAGCTCAGCGTCAGTGCGGTGATCACCCCGCATAACCTCGGCAACTTTCTGCTGAATTGGTGAAAGGGACTGCGCCGAAGCCAGCGCAGGTACTAGTACAACTGCCAACAGTGTGTATTTGAATTTGCTGTGGAATGACATGGAGACCTCCTTGGGATTCTTATTGGAGGCATTGTGGCGCGTTAGGGTAGAGCTGTCTAGAGAAGAACCGGATCCTTGGGGAGCTTGCTGGGAATATTATTTATAAGTCTCCGTTTCTTACAGATCGCTTATGCTCAAAACATTGATATTGCCGAACACCAAAGGTTCATCTTGCAGTAAAGAAATTTCAAAATCATAGACTTCGCCATTAAATTCCAGGCGAGGGACTCGTAGTACATTGTCAGCTGACAGGGCAGAAGCTGATGCAGGAGCCTGCACTCTCTCCGCATAGATATAGGAGTCTTCGAGAACCGTAAACCGGGATGTTTCCAGATCCACCTGCAGGGAAACGTTTGCGACTCCCAGGTTTCCAGCATCGACTATCGGCAAATTAAGAACACCTGACTCCCCATCAAACAT
This sequence comes from uncultured Pseudohongiella sp., assembly GCA_965227685.1. Taxonomy (GTDB): domain Bacteria; phylum Pseudomonadota; class Gammaproteobacteria; order Pseudomonadales; family Pseudohongiellaceae; genus UBA9145. The sequence goes on from CBDDGA010000002.1 coordinate 3,860,427, forward strand.
TGCATTCACTGGTTCAGCGACAGTAGCTGTCAGTCTTTCTGAATTAGTAGGCGAAGCGAAGGCAATGATTTCGCCAAAGCCAATAGATTGTTCGCCATTTAGAGGAACCTGCCCGACCACCAGATTGAGAAATGCGACTCCATCGGCAAACTCCACACGCCCCCCGTCGGTTGGTAAAAACCCATCTGGAATGATCTGGTCGGCTTCCAGACCTGTGTTGTCGACAAAAGACTGGGTAGCAAAAAGAACATTGGTGTTAGTGGATTCGAGTAGTGAATCATTTTCGAGAAGCACGCTGGCGATCAGATTGCCTTCGCTGTCGAAGCTGGAAAGCGCCACTGAAGGCAGATCCGATTGCACATCAGTCGGGCTGAGTAGTTCTACAAACTGAACATCCCCTTCCGCGTTGGTAAAGGCTTCAAAGATGGCCCACTGCTCTACTGCAGCCTGCAAAGAAGGCGCACAGGCGAGAGTTAAAATCAGTGAAGCATTTTTTATTACGTGAAATTTGGTGTTCATAGGACAGTGGATCAGGTTGCAATCGATATACCACTAGACCCGCAGGCACTTAAATTCTTTCAACAATAGACGAAGGCCTTGTGCTACTGCACAAGGCCTTAGGGTTTTTGGATCAGAGCCAATTTTTTGCTGGGGTATTCAGTACTGATCCCGGATGGCTGACGAGATACTTCTATTGGTTCTTTTTGAAGTCTCTGAATCCGGCGTTACTCACCGACCCAGGGGCTGACCTATCAGTCTGGAGGGGTTCGCGTCAGGCTTGGGTACATACTTGTCAATCCAGGGTCCACCGAACTGCGCCACATACAGATTGCCTTCGGAATCCACGCTCATTTGATGAGGCAGAGAAAAGCCACCGCAGGCACCTTCGTGGTCAGGGCCAAGACCCGCAGCTGCAACATAGACAGGACTGGAACAGGTAAAACCAGGTCGACCAAGAGATGAAGCTTCACCATAGGTACCGAAGTAATCCAGCAACTGCCCATCAAGATTGTATTTAAGAATACGGTTGAGCGTTGCATCCAGAATCCACACATAATCATTTACATCAATCATGATGGCTACGGGATCCCAAATGTCCGGCCACTCATCGATCAGTGTTCCCCTTTCAGTGAAGATTTGAATCCGGTGATTTCTTCGGTCGGAAACATAGATGCGATTTTCTTTATCGATTGCTACACCGTGAATCAGATCGAACTGACCTGGTCCACTTCCAACAGACCCGAACTCGTATAGCAGCTCGCCTTCGGGGCTATAGCGAACGATGCGGCCATTCTGGTAACCATCGCCTAACAAGAAGTCGCCATTAGGAAAAAACGCCAGCACTGAATTCTGCCCAAAATCTAAAGGTCCAGGGTTTGGGTTGTCACGGGGATTCTCTCCGCCTTCTCCAAACACCGGATTCGGATCTTCCATTTGCAACAGCAGCTCACTGCCATCATTACTGAATTTCAGAATCGCTTCGTGCACACCATTGCCACCACGTTCGTCGATCCATACGGCGCGCTCGGGATCATAGGGGTTGATATAGACCTGGTGTGGGCGGTTAAAGAGATGATCCCACTGCGACCAGTTTTCTATGATGTTGCCATCGCGATCAACCACCACCATAAAATTTCTTTGCAGCTCGTTGCCTTCGCCCCGGGGTGAGTTTCGGCGTTGATCTCCCCACATAACCACTAACACTCTGTCCGGTGTGTCCGGCCAAACACCCGCGGCTGATCCCCAGGTCCAGGTCTCGTCATGATCCGGTGCCGGCTTCCACCAACCCGGAATCACATCGTAGGGGCCATTCCTGTCATCACCACCTTTGCCCACTTCAAATCGGTTGGAACCACTCTCGACAACACAGCCCGACAGGCCCACAGTGGTTAGTAGCAATAAACACAGCCGCAATCCTTTCAGCGTTTTTAAATAGCCCGATATATACATTGTTCACACTCGCTTCTTCTCGTCTTTGTTTCGGTGTATTTCCTGGCCTGTGGCCTCTAGCCCCCATGCTACTGAAGAGCGCTGGAGCATCGCAAATCTTTAGAATGGAATCGTTCTCTATGCTAACCTGTGGGAGACATCGGTTGCTCTTTGGCTATAGCCATCTTGCCTGGCCCAATACCGGCGCAAATGCTGGTAAATACAGGCACACAGCTGATGTTGAAGACCCGAAGCTCAAGAAAAAATCTATAACAGGGGCTCGCAATGCACAGATCAGTAACTGCTCTTCAGGCCATAGCACTTGGCCTGGTATTAGTTGGATGTGACTCATCCACTGAGCAGGCAACAAACCAGACTCTTTCTGCGGAGCAAGTTGCTGCAGAATCCGCTTCCCATGCTCCAGAAGATCTTCAAATCCCTGCTACGGAACTCACCGAAGTCGTCCAGACCTACTGCTTCGTCTGCCACAACGACGCCCTGATGACCGGCAATCTCACCCTGGCAGGATTCGAAGTTGAAAACGCCCATGAGAATGCAGTGACAGCGGAGAGAATGATCCGCAAACTACGCGCCGGCATGATGCCGCCGCCGGGCATGGCAAGGCCGAGTCCTGAAACACTCGATGCCCTGGTTGAAGAACTGGAAACAAGAATCGATGCGAACGCAGAAGCCAATCCCAACCCAGGTGTCAGAAGATTTCAAAGACTCACCCGAGCAGAATACGAGAACAGCGTAAAGCAACTCTTCGATCTGGAAATCGATGCCTCGCGCTGGCTGACAGAAGATACCTTTCTCGGCAACTTCAATAATCTCTCCGCGGCCCAGAATCTTTCCACCACCTTATTGGAATCCTATTTAAGAGCAGCAGCGGAAGTCACCCGCATCGCCATGGGTAATCCCGATGCGCCATCAGTCTCGAGCAAATACACCAACCCCATCCACGTTTCTCAACACGCCTGGGATCATATTGAAGGCACGCCTTTCGGTACCAGAGGGGGCATGGTGGTCACCCATGATTTCCCCACCGACGGTGAGTATGTCATTTCCATAGAAACGCTTTTTGGCAGAGGTATGCCCGGGCATGATATGGATATCACCATTGATGGCATGCCAGTGGCGCAACTAGCGCTTGCCCACAACGGCGACACGTCCATTCCAATTCAAACCAAACCGGTTTATGTGAAAGCGGGGCAACACCAAATTGCCGCGGCGTTTATTAAACGCATAGAAGGGCCCTACGAAGATCGACTCAGTCCCTTCATGTGGTCATTCGTAGGTGGAGAAGATGCACAACAGTGGTCTAACTATGGCATCACCTCACTTCCCCATTTATCGGACCTGATGGTAACCGGCCCTGTTACCGCTGGTCCGGTATCGGACACATCAAGCAGAAACAAAATATTCTCTTGCTACCCGGAAGATTCCACTGCCGAGCAAGCGGCATGTGCCAGAGAAATTATTAGCCGGGTGGCAACCGAAGCTTATCGCCGCCCCGTCACTGAAGCAGATATTGAAGGCCCCCTGGCTTTCTATGAACGCTATGCCGAAAACTCCGGTTTTGAAATCGGTGTACGCACCGCACTGCAAAGCATTCTCGCCAGCCCATCTTTTTTATTCAGGCTGGAAGAACAACCCCAGGATCTTACTCCCGGTGAAAGCTTTCGCCTGAATTCAATCGACCTTGCGTCCCGTTTGTCTTTCTTTATATGGGGGACCGTGCCAGACCAGGAACTCAGAGATCTGGCAGCGCAAGGTGCTTTAAGCAATCCCGATATCCTGGAATCCCAGGTCAACCGCATGCTCGCAGACCCACGCGCTAGCAACCTGGCAACCGGCTTCGCTTCACAATGGCTGCGTCTACAAGAAGCAGGCAAGAACGACCCCGAGCCTTACCTGTATCCCGATTTCACCGGTCAGTTAAAAGAGGACATGATTCGGGAAACCCAGTTGTTCTTCGCCAATCTCATTAGCGAAGACAGAAGCCTGCTGGAAATCATGTCGGCGGATTACAGCTTCATGAATGAAAGGCTCGCCGACCACTATGGCATTGAAGGCATCATCGGTAATGACTTCCAACGGGTGACCTATCCCGATGACAGGCGCCGCGGCCTGCTGGGCCATGGCAGTGTGCTGATGCTGACCTCCATGTCTAACCGAACCTCGCCGGTGTTAAGAGGCAAGTGGGTGATGGAAGTGATCATGGGTAATCCGCCGCCGCCACCGCCACCGGATGTGCCCGCGCTGGAAGCCACCGGCGGCGTTGAACCCGGCAGAATTCTCACCACCCGCGAGCGCATGGAAATTCATCGGCAAAATCCCACCTGTAATGCCTGCCACCAGTTCATGGATCCCATTGGCCTGGCTCTGGACAACTTCGATGTCACTGGTGCCTGGCGCATTCGGGAAGACGGCAGGGAGCTGGATACTTCAGGCACCTATTACGATGGCACCGACATTGATACGCCCGCGGATTTAAACGAAGTAGTAGTAAAGCGACCCATACCCATCGTGCGCAATTTCACGGCCAATCTGTTGGCCTATGCCATGGGCAGACGCATTGAATATTTTGATCAACCCGCTGTACGCAAAATTGTTAGCGAAGCAGAAAAGAACGACTACCGAATGTCCGCATTCATTCTGGGTGTCGTCAGCAGCGATCCATTCCAGAAGATGCAAGTGGCTGATGCAAGCATTAGTTTGGCTGCAGCAGCGAACGAAGAACACTAAGGAGCCACCCCGTATGAAATTCATCACCGGAAAACACCTTTCACGCAGGGCTTTCATTGGTCGGATGGGCGCAGGTGTCGCGCTGCCTTTCCTCAGCGCCATGGTGCCAGCAGGGCGCGCCTTGGCGCAAAGCGCTAATGGCAATGGCAGCACACCGACAAGACTCGTCTGTATCGAAGAGTCCATGGGCTGTGCGGGCGGCAGTGATTGGGGCCATGAGAGAAACCTGTTTGCGCCCCAGGGTGCAGGCAAAGATTTCGTCATCCCCAACGACAGCCAGCTAAAACCGCTGGAAGCCTACCGGGATTATCTCACCGTGGTGAGCTCCACCGATTGCAATATGGCGAACCCATTTAATGCCGATCAGATTGGCGGCGATCACGATCGTTCAACTGCTGTGTTCTTAACGCAAGCCATGCCAAAACAGACCCAGGGCTCTGACATGGAAATCGGCGTCTCCATCGATCAGCTCCATGCCCAACGTTTTGGTCAGGATACAGTGCTACCTTCACTGGAACTCTGCATCGAAGAAATAGATCGCGGCGGTGGCTGTGCTTACAACTACCACTGTGCTTATACAACTTCATTGGCCTGGGCCACACCCAATCAACCATTGCCAGCCATTCGTGAACCCCGCGCCGTTTTTGAACGCCTGTTCGGCGCTGGCGATTCCGAACAAGACCGAATGGAAAGAAGGCAAACCGACAAGAGCATGCTGGACTGGATGCTCACGGAAGTAGACAGGTTGAGTAAATCTCTCGGTGCCGCCGATCAGGTCGCACTGGATGAATACCTGCAACACATCCGCGAAGTAGAGCGCCGAATTCAATTGATGGAAGCGCGTAGCGCCAGTGGTGGTAATGGAAATGGAGAGAGCAGAGAAATGCCAGAAGCACCTTCAGGTATTCCAGGAAGCTGGGACGAACACATGCAACTGATGTTCGACCTGCAAGTGCTGGCACTGCAATCCGATATGACTCGCGCCATCACCTTCAAGACCGGTTTCGATCAGTCCAACCGAACCTTCCCGGAGAGTGGCACCAATAAATCCATTCACGGTGCGTCCCACCACGGCAATGTGCCCGACGACATTATGGACTTCCATAAGATCAACACCTATCGCACGGGCGCGCTAGCCTACTTCCTTGAGAAGTTGAAGAACACAGTCGATGGTGATGCATCCTTATTAGATAAAACAGCCATCGTTTACGGTTCGCCAATGGGCGACCCCAACCTGCATAACCATATCCGCTGCCCCTTGTTGTTAATGGGCCATGCCAATGGTGCGCTTGAAGGCAATATGCATGTTGCCGCTGCCGTTGGCACACCCATGGCCAACGCCTTTGTCTCTCTGATGAATGGTATGGGTCACGAGTTGGACAGCTTCGGCGATAGCAATGGTGCGCTCGCACTTAAGTCAGGAGCTGCAGTGTGATGAATAGCTTTGCCCGTCGACCGCTGGCAAGTTTGCTGTTCACTGCCACTCTTGGCCTTGGTTTCTCTTCTACAAGTGTTGCCTCTGAATTATTAGACGCAACCCGCGCCGGTGATGCAGCACGAGTAGCAGCACTGCTAAGCGACCGGCCTGATTTAAATGAAGCCACAGGCGATGGCATGTCAGCGCTGCATCTGGCTGCACAAGCCGGGCATGTTGCCATTGTTGAAGCGCTACTAAACGCAGGCGCAACTGTAGACCCAACAACCAGAATAGGCAGCTATACCCCGCTGCATATCGCCGCCACTCAGGCCAATGATGCTATCGTCGGCCTACTGTTAGAAGCAGGGGCAGATGCCACAGCAATAACAACTAACAGTCATGCTACGGCTTTGCATTTGGCGGCGCAGGAAGTAGGCGGTGCCGAATCTGTAAAGCTACTGCTGGAACACGGCGCTGATCCCAACGCCAAAGAAATCTCCGCCGGGCAAACGCCATTAATGTTCGCCGCCGCCAGCAACCAGGTTGAGTCAATTGAGTTGCTTCTGAATGCAGGTGCAGACCCAGCCATAGCCACAACCGTCGTAGATGTATTGCAGGAAGTGTACGCCGACCGCCAGGCCAGCCAACTTCTGCAGGAAGCGGTTGCACAATACACCAACATCGAAGGCACCATGGACACCGCCAGTGTGGAAGCCGTGCAAGCAGCCATCGAAGCACAGCGCGAGTTCAGAAAATCAGGTGCAGCTTACAGAGACTTCAACCCTGAAGCGCTAATTACCATGCGCCCGGATTATCCAGAAGGCCCCGATCTGCCGCGGCCGCCTTATCGTGAAACCCTGGTGCGAACCACCGGCGGTATGACCGCGCTGTTGCATGCAGCAAGAGAAGGTCATACCGGCGCAGCCGAAGCATTGATAAAAGGCGGCGCCGATGTCGATCAAGTGAGCGGCGACGAAACCAGCCCACTACTAATCGCCACCCTCAACGGACAATTCGATGTAGCAATGGTGCTAATCGAACACGGTGCCAATCCAAACCTGGTAGCAAGCACCGATGGTGCAGGCCCCTTGTTTGCAACCCTGAACACGCAATGGGCACCCAAGTCCAACTATCCCCAGCCCAGAGCCCAGGACTTACAGGAAACAGAATACATGGAAGTGGTGGGTGCCTTATTGGAAGCGGGCGCCGATCCCAATGAGCGACTCAACACTCACCTGTGGTATTTCGAATATGGCCTCACCAAGATTGGCACCGATCTAAAAGGCGCCACACCTTTCTGGAGAGCCGCCTACGCACAAGACATCGAAGCCATGAAGCTGCTTACCCAGTATGGTGCCGATGCCCATATCCCAACCGCCTGGCCAGCACCAGAAATGCGCGAGCGTCGGCAACAGGATGGCAGACAACAGGAAGATTCAGGGCTGCCCTATATTCCAACCAATGCCTTCAATGCCTATCCAATCCATGTGGCTGCTGGTGGTGGTTTTACAGGACTAGGTTCGTTCAGTGTCAGAAACGTACCTGGAAATTTTATTCCTGCCGTTAAGTATCTCGTCGAGGAACATGGTGCAGATGTAAATGAATTGGACTCATGGGGTTTTACGCCCATGCACTATGCAGCAGCGAGAGGTGACAATGAGTTGATTCGGTATCTTGTTTCCCAAGGTGGTGATGTGAAAGTGATAACCCGCTTAGGGCAATCGACTGCTGATATGGCCCGTGGTGGTAGGTCGGGATTCTTTACCCGGGTTGGCTATCCTGAGACTGTGGATTTGTTGCAGGAGATGGGGTCTAGTCTGGAGTGTCTGCATACTCACTTTTTAGATACTGGGGATTTTTGTGAGTTGGCGGGGGTTGGGGATCCTTGGAATCCTAATTCCAACTAAGTGAGTTCATTTTTCTTCAAACGAACAACAAAGAGCCCAGCAATGCTGGGCTTTTTTGTATTGTATTCTCATACTCAAGCTTCTCTGACCGCTTTTAGTGCGCGAGCGATCCCCTATAGAGCTCGATTTGTCTACAGCCCGCGTAGTCCCTAGTTGACACACGAAATTCGCGGGAGCAGTATGAGACTCAATCCCGTCAAGAGTATGGTTACTTGATGGCTGATCAACTGCAAAGTGACGAATGCATGATGGTAGATGCTGAGAGACCAATTTTCGATAGTCAGCAAGTGAGTCTAGTTAGCACTCTTCGAGAATCAAAGTACTCTGACCCCTTTGATTCTTTAACTAATAAAAGTAGTCGCAGATCACATTCGAGTAAAAAACTATTTCAGAAATATAATGGTGAATAAAGCTAGCCAGTCAGAAAAGCAATCAGCATCCGGAACAATTGTTGGATTTGATTTCCAGTACTACTACTTTCTTTGGAAAGTAATCAGTCTTGAGCGAGGACAGAAAGTTGGATTCGAGATATCTGACGACGTTCATGTTGAAGTCGATTCTGAGTCACAAATTCTGTTTCAGTTAAAGCACACAATTAAAACTAAGAAAGATGGGTCCGCGCCAAATCTGACTACATCCGACCACGATCTTTGGAAAACTTTGAGCAATTGGGCGCTCGTTATCACAGATACTGTGGCGGGAAGAGGGGAGACGGACAAGCAGCTTGATTTCATTTCAAGAACTGAATTCGTTTTGGCAACAAACAAGACTAACTCTAAAACAAACGATTTTGACACAGCACTTTCAAAGTTTAAGTCTGATGAAATCGATGTTGAAGCGGTACGTGCGGTATTAAAAGAAATAGCTAGTCAATCCAAGTCTGACGATCTGAAGTCCTACACTGACATCTTGATAAGATTGGAAAAGAAGGTCCTTGACCAGTTTCTAAGAAAAATACGTTTCGAGCTCGGAGAAGATGAGCTCATTAAGAAATGCCACTTTGCAATCGAATCTAAAATGGTGCCTAAAGACAAGGTTCAAAATGTATTCTCAAACCTTGATTCAGCAATAAGAGAAGACAATTTCTACAGCATGAAAGCTGGGACTCCAGTAGAAATATCATTTGACAATTTTTATAAACGGTACAGAAAGCTGTTCGACAGCTCTCGAAATGGGCCTCTACAAGTTAAAAAGTTCTCAGGGGTACTGCCGGACAATTTGGAGGATCAAACCTTTATTAGACAGCTAGTGGAAATTGGTGACCTTAATGCCAGCGATCTCTCTGAAATTTCGATGCTTACCGGACTAAAACTTACTACTGATGACAACTTATCAACGTGGAAACAGCAAGGCGACATTACGTCACTCGATGTTGAAGCACTTAAAGATGATGCGAAGCTGGCCTGGGAGAACACTCGGAAGAAGACATATAGAGACGTAAATCTATCCTTAGACCATAACAAGGCCGCATTGCAACTACTCGACGAAATGCGTGCTTATGACATGAAACTTGATGGGCAGGATTTAGGTCGAGGATTCAGTAACGGGGGGCTATATTCAATGTCCGACGAGCCGGAGATAGGGTGGCGCAAGGACTGGGAGAAGTACAAAAAGTGAAACAAGACATCTATAACAATTTTGGTATCGTCGCTATCACCTTAGCCTCGATCCTGAATGATAGAAAGCAACTAGACATCCATTTGGCCTATCTCGCCTTTCCGTTTGTATCGCATCAGAAGTTGCTTGGACATTTATCTAGAGTCAATTCTAAAGTACTGAGCTTACAGCAACTACTTGTAGAGAAAACACCCTACTTCGTAAACTTCAATTCAAGATACTTGGACTCTCTAGTTCAAACCACAAACGCAATTCAATACCTTTCTGAAATTGGATACGTGGATATTGACGATTGCTGTTTGATAAGCAAGAGAACATTAGATTACGAAAAAAGTATGGGAGATCGGGCTGCGAAGATTTATAAGGCTTCGGACAACATTTCTCGTCTATTAAGCACTCCAGTTGGCGAGTTGTACGCTAATTTGAGGGTTGAGTTATGAAATTTTATATCTCGAAAATTTCTTTGTGGCTTCTTGATGGAAGAAGGCGCGAATTGGTCTTCCATCCGGACAAGGTCAATATAATCACTGGGGATAGCAATACTGGAAAAACAGATATTCTAAATATTGTGGACTATTGTTTTTTCGCTAGTCGGTCTCACATCTCTGAAAGTAAAGTTAACGAAAACGTTGATTGGTATGGCATTTCTTTGAAAGTCAACGAAAAAAAATATTTCATTGGCCGCAGGAGAGTTAAGGGGCAGCAAGTAAGTAAAGAATATTGTTTCTTGCAGAGTTGGGAAGTTCCAGAAGAGCTGGAGGCTAACACAACAGAGAGAGCAGTTAAGAAAATATTTGAATCTGAATTCTCAATAGATTCGGCATCGTCAATACCGTACGGCGGCAGATCAATTAGAACTGGAAGTAAGATTTCTCTTAGATACTTTCTTATGTTTAATACAATATCCGCCAACATTATAGAAAGTGATGATGGCGTATTTATTGATAAACAGAATGAAGATCGTTATCGCGAGGCTATGCCTCGAATATTTGATCTAGCAATCGGGCTAGAAACTGTTGAAGAAATTCTTAAGCGAGAGAAAAGGTCAGAGCTTGAGGGTAAGATTGATAGGCTAGAAGCCAAAAAATACCTACAACAGAGGAACCAAGATGAGTTTACTGAAGAACAATCAACCCTTATCGCAAAAGCTAAGGAATTCGGGATCATAGAACTTGGGAATAGCAATGAAACGGCCAGACTGGGCATTAGGCAAGCTATTTCCAATGATGCAATTGGAAGCACAAACAATGACTACGATGACGCGCTAGAGAGAGAAATCTTCGAAAATGAGAGGCGTCTTCGATCTTTACAGCGTTTCTCCGATCAGTATTCAAAATACAAAGCAAGCTTAAAGAAAGAGGCGGAAAGTGCAAAGCCAATAGAACACTTGAAAAGTAAAGACGCAGAGTTGATTAAAACGTCGATCTTCGAAGAGCTCATAACTTCATTCACCGAACAGTTAGTGCAAGTTCGAGGTTCCGTTTCAGCAACTACACCAATAGATCGGCGTCTAAACGATGAAATTAAAGAACTAAGTGAGAGTATTGCGCAGAAGAAAAAGGAACTATCGAACACACCTAAAGCAATAGAAGGCTTTTTGAACAACAAAGAGAAGTATGTTTTTTTGGGCGAGCTGAAAGCAAAGTTCGATTATCTGGATGAGTCTAAGCTTAAAATTGATACTGATTTCGACGCAGAGATTTCAAAATTGCTCTCCTTGCTTGAAGACCTGCCTCAAGTGTCAACTGACAAGAAGCGAAAGCTCCTTGCAAATCAATTCGAGGAGTTTGTTACAGAGTACATGAGCGTTGTAGGTAGCGCCCTTAAGAACTATTCAAATTATAAGCCAGTCTTTAGTTATGTTGAAAAGACGTTATCGCTTAGGCAGCCGAAAAAACCATTGGTGGAGAATATAGGGAGTAGCTCCAATCATATGTTCCTCCAGCTGTTCTTTACTCTTGCTTTCCATGATGTGGCTTTCTCCAACTCCTCTGACTTCATTGCCCCGTTCTTGATAATTGATCAGCCGAGTAGGCCCTACTATGGTGGTCGCGAAGGAAATGCTGACAATATTAGTGATAGTGATGAATACAAAATCAGGAAGGCTTTTGAGTTGCTCGATTTCTATATAGAGTCTCGCTTGAAAAGTAACGGACATTTTCAGTTTATTGTTTTCGAACATGTTCCGCGTTCAGCAGTCGATTCCTTGAAAAATTATCACATAGCTGGTGAATTCTTCGATGGAGTCGCGCTTATTCCCAACTAGGTGACTAAAGTCGGACGTTGTAAATAAATGGGGTCAGAGTAAAAATACAGTAGTTCGGCCTGGTGGATTCGGATTGGAGCAATAAGCAATTGGGCTTGGGATTCATAGCGCTTAAATTAGAAGGTCAGAGTAATTTAGGAAAAGGGGTCAGAGTAATAAATACAGTAATTTGATGCGAGCACCATTTTTGGAATGGAATGAATAAGATAAAAATTTGAGCAAAGTTAAGTTAGATGGACATTTCTATTTGGATAATCCTGATAGTTTCGGTTCTTTTTGTAATTGGGCTGGTTACCAAAAAGTCTGAAAGGAAAGAGCCCTATGTCTACTCTGTAAATTCCGAATTGTTGAGCCCTGCAGAAAGATCATTTTTTGGTACATTGAATCAAGTGGTCGATGAATCGACACTGGTGTTCGCTAAAGTCCGTGTTGCAGATATCTTGAGGCCCCAGAAAGGAATGAGTCGGAGCAACTGGCAACGAGCTTTTAATCGAATTTCAAGCAAACACTTTGATTTTGTATTGTGTAGTAGTAATACCGTTTCTGTATTGTGTGTGATTGAACTTAATGACAAGTCACATAGTTCTAATAGACGTAAATCTAGAGATAAGTTTTTAAGAGAAGCATGTGCTTCCGCGTCACTTCTTCTGATTGAAATCCCAGTAAAAAGAAGCTATGTCATTGAGGAAGTCAGACGTGAGTTAACTCAAGCTCTGGAGAAAGAAGAAAAGGGTTCAGAGTAAAAATACTGTAGTTTCATTCGGGCTCGGGCCGCGCTTTTGAGGTTGTGCAATCAAAGGGGTCAGACTTTTTTTATTAAAAAGGTGCACATAGTGTTGATGACGCTCTTTTCTTCCAAATTCAGAAATTGCTTACCTATTTAAAAGATGCGCAGCTATAACCGAATCCCCTTTGGGCTGCGAAATGGTGACATGCTCGAAGTCTCTGAAGTTTCTTCTGGATTAGCATGTGGATGCGTGTGTCCGGCTTGCAATAGGAAGTTGCAAGCTAGGAAGGGGAACATTCGGGTCCACCATTTTTCTCATGATAAATCAGAAGATTTCGCCAACTGTAGAACAGCATATGAAACATCAGTTCACCGCATGGCTAAACAGATAGTAGACGAAGAGAGGCAAATTCATCTTCCTCAAATAGTTGTACGGTTATCTGGAACAGATAGTGGCGGTAAAAGTCATTATGTAGAGGAGCTTGTTAAAAAGAGCCAAATAGCTGAATTAAACAAAGTTGAGCTTGAAAAGAGGTTGGACAAAATACGACCAGATATAATCGCGTACGTGGGGAATCACCCAATCCTGATCGAAGTAGCAGTCACCAGCTTTGCTTCGCAAAAGAAAGTAGATTTAATCGAAAAACTAGAAATACCGGCTATTGAGATAAATTTGTCTTCGAAGAAGTACATGTCTGGAAAGAAGGAGCTAAAGGAGCACATATATAGCGAGAATGTGAAAGTCAGTTGGCTCTATCATCCAGAAAAGTCTAGAGTCGAGGAAAGGCTTAAAGCTACTTTAGATGGAAAGATTCAGGATGCTAATTCAAAGTTGCCTGACAATAAACACAAACCAATACTGCATGCGAATGCATATAAGCAGTTTAAGCATGGTAGTCTGACAAATTGGTTAGGATTAAGTTCAAATAGATCGCCATCAGGCAACATTTCGACACATCAGGAATCGCGAGAACGCAGTAGACGCGCATCAGAAAAAGGGGAAAAGGGATTCTATTGCCAATCTTGCTCCCATATTTTCCATATTCCGCGAGTTAAATTAGATGCAATGGATTCGGTAGCTTGTCCTAAGTGCGGGCATTTGGTGACCAATTTGCCAAGCAACTCTAAGAATCACTACTCCCGACTCAAATAATATCGCTTCAAGCTTATTACATTAAAAGAGTTATGAAGATAGATTCCAAATTGAGAACAGACTTCGCGGAATATCGGATACATAAATTAATCAAAGGGGTCAGAGTACTTTGAGCTAAAAAAACCGGGCAGATTTATTCTGAATAGGTTCGTGACACTGCAATCAACCCGCCGACGCATCAGACCTTGGGGACACTCACAACTTAACAACTTAAGAAATAATAAATAGGGACAGATTCAATTATCGAGTACATTGTCAGACTAAAACCTACCAAGCACAGATGCGAGCCTTGAAAATGAACAAACTGCCCATAATCCTTGTTTCTCTTTTCTTCACCTTGCAGGCGCCTCAGCCTGCTGCACAAACCGCTGCGGCGGAAGATGTTGAATCGGTGCAGGCGATTCTAACCGCTGTTTATGATGTGATATCAGGAGATGCTGGAGTGAAGCGGGATTGGGGTCGCTGGCATACTCTGTTTGCGCCAGGTGCTACTCTGAGCTATCTCGCCAATGACGGAGATGGCCACATTAGCCGCGTTATCGTGACTCCTGCAGACTATGCAGAACAAAGCGGTCCCTCACTGGAACAGAACGGATTTCATGAAATAGAGATCAAGCATGTAGCTGAGAGCTATGGCAATATCGCTCATGTCTTTAGCATCTACGAATCACGTCGCAAACTTTCTGATCCCGAACCCTTCGCCCGTGGTATCAATTCCTTTCAGCTGATGAATGATGGCGAACGCTGGTGGGTGGTTTCCATCTATTGGCAGGCGGAAGGGCCGGCTAATCCTATTCCTGAAAAATACTTGCCTTGAAAGGAAATCAAAGGGGTCAGAGTACTTAATAAATGGGGTCAGAGAAGAAAAGGGGTCAGAGTAAAAATTCGATTCTGAGCATTTACTCTGACCCCTTGATAAAAACTACTCTGGCGGGCCGAGACGAATTATAGCTGTTAACTTTCTATTAGAATCATGATCTATAGCGTCAAGCTCGCTAATAGTCTCAGCGCCAAAATCTTCAACATCAGTAATTGACTGCAATTCAATCTCGATTTCGCCGTATTCGTCGGTTAGTGCATACGCCATACTGCCGTCTGATTGAAGCCAATCTTCGTCAGCGTCGCCACCCTCGATACTATTTATAAATATCTCGCTCGTATCTTCCAGAATGAACCATGTTCCGCGCCCCTCCACAGGCGTAGCCAACGGTTGGGAGGTTTGAGATATTCGATCCAATGTGTATGAGAACACCACAGAATTGCCCCGAATGATAGAAACATCTCCTGGATCAATAGTTGCAAGCTCATATGGACTGCCGTCGCTAGGTCTAGTCCAGTTACTGGAAGCGTCAAAGTCTGGGGTAGGGATTGGAGTGTTTAAGGCTGGTGCTGGTGGTGGACCTGATCCTACTAGATCGAGTACAAAAACAACAATTCCCAATAGAATTGCTCCAGCGAAGATCCACATAAGAACTTTGACAAGTGTTAATCCGTTATTTTTGTTCATTGATGCTGTGTTCTTACTCACGATTGATCACCTCTTGATAGTGATTGCGCAAATTTAGAGGCAGAATAAATGGGGTCAGAGTAAAAATACAGTTGTTTGGCCTGGTGGATTCGGATTGGTGCAACACGCAATTGGACTTGGGATTCATAGCGCTTAAGTTAGAAGGTCAGAGACCTTTGAACCAGTAGCTCACCCATCCGAAATCAAACATTCCTTCCGCACAACAAGCCCGTGGACTTGTTGCGAGAATACTCATATCCTCAGTTGCAAATAACCAGAGGAGGAACACCATGTTAAGAGTCATCGCCATCGCCGCCCTTGCCTCGCTATTGCTCGGCTGTCAGCCGGAATCACCTACTGTCTACGCCGCTGAGTCAGCCACGCAGTATGGCGACCCGGAATACATGAATCCAAACCCAAGGGCGCCTTATTCTGAAGGCGTGAGATATGGTGGATTGATTTTCCTCGCCGGCAAAACCGGTGGACCAGGAGAGCGAGGTGTGCAGCCGGAAACCCGTCGCACTCTGGAAGCCATAGAAGATGCCCTTGAGCGATTCGGCTCTTCCATGGACCGTGTTGTGAAGTGCACCGTATTCCTCGTAGACATGGCTGAATGGGGAGCCATGAATGAAGTGTATTCAGAATTCTTCCCGGAGAATAAGCCCGCCAGAACTGCTGTCGGTATCAGTTTGGGTGGCGATACCCGGGTCGAGATAGAGTGTATCGCAGCAGCGTGAGAATTCGTTGCAAGAAGTAAAAGAGTAAGGCAGTTTTAGGGTGGTCGGCTTCAGTGATTTCAGCACTGAAGCCGACTGTTTCTCCATAAAATTTACAGGTTGCGAAGAATGATTCGATCTCTTGTTGTGCTGTTAATGTCACTGTTCACACTAACCGCGTTTTCTGCTGAAGATCCCGATATCCGCGTACTGATGACAGCGGAGGAGCTGTCTGCTTCTGGCCTGGATCAGTTATCCAGCGATGAGATAGAAGTTATCAATCGTTGGTTAGCGCGATATACAGCCCTGGATGCGGAGTCAGTCAGGAGTGCCAGCCCTGCAGTCAGAGAAATTGAGAATGCAGCGATCACGAGCCAGATTGATGGCCAGTTTAATGGCTGGAATGGTCCAACACGTTTTCACCTTAAGAATGGTCAGATATGGGAGACCAGAAGCCAGCGGCGATATGTCTACTCGGCTGTCGATCCGGAAGTTGAGATTACGCGGAACTGGATGGGGATTTATCGGATGCGGATAGTTGAGTCGGGGCAGGCGATTAATGTGCGGCGGGTTGAGTGAGTGGATCTAATTTCCAATCGTCTCAGAGCATGATGATTATTGAGGAGCTATAAATATGGCATGAGCTAGAAGATCAGGCTCATACAAACTCGGTCGGCCACAACTCATGGCGCAGTGCTATGAGTTACTTCCAATTCCTTCAATTTAGAACAACCTAGCTGTTTAATTTTCCCACCAAACTGGTAGTCTCCCGGATACTCTTCAATTTGACGGCAATGTAGGGTGCGAGATGCGCTTTACCAACCGCATAATCCGGGCATGTTACTGAGCATGCTCCAAGTACAATAATAAGGGGTCAAAAATTGAGAACATTATTTAGTGTCACTCTAATAACTTTATTGATTGGTTGTGCAGCAACTCCCTCAAGCATTCAACCTGCAGCAGTTTCTAGAGCACCGTACGTGAACATGGCCTGCAGCACACTCGAAATGCAAATCGATCAGGAAATAAGTAATCTGGAAACATTGTCCGGTGAACAAATTGCATCCAGGAACTGGGATATCGCGCTGAATCTTTTAGTCATCCCCGGTGTGGGAGCTCTCACTAGTGATCAGGAAGATGAAATTGCACAATCGAAGGGAAAGATTGTGGTGATGCAAGATGAGTATTCGATAAGGTGTGTGGAAACGGATCAGTAGTTTGAATTTAACTATTCAGCTGTGTTGGCCCGGTGCCTAAATTGACCCTCATCCTTGAGGTTCGGTCAAAAATTGCTCCTGTACTTTTTGCATACCACCCATCTATGAATGGGGACCTCGACTAAAAGTGTTGACTCTCTTACTTCGTCCCGGCATCTTGAATCTTTTGAACTTAAGGTATTGAAGAAAATATAGTTTTCTGAGAATCGTACTTCGCTTAGTTGCCCGTAAAATACAAATCGTATTAGTAAATCGTACTAATATTAAAGTATGAAACGTATTGGTGATGTAGTTGGAGTCGAACCACCAACACGAAGGTTGTCGATAGGTATCGTCTTGCTGATTTAGTTAGATCTACAAATTGTGTGCACTATATTAGAGAAGCCTATACGAATGCGCAGCTCTAAGGTCAATTTAGCCAAACTTCAATAGCAACTGTATGTAAAGCCAGAGATCGATCCTAACACGGAATATAGATATATCCTCGGCGACTTTATCCCAAGTTCTGAAAACGAGTATCTATAGAAGATATTTATAGACAATAGTTGCTGGATGAGCGAAAAATAGTAAAGAGATTAATTCATAAGAATGGCCTTGAGGGTGCATCTAAAATATACATGCCGGCCAGTTCGAAAAACTTTCTAAAACTAAGCTTACTGCCCAGCGCATGATAGTAATCTAAATGAATACAATTCGGCTAAATAACAGAATTGTGAATTTGACTAATAATGTCAATATTAGTTGACGAATAGGCAGAAAGTATATAATCTTCGATTAGCCTTTCGAATGTTCTGGTTCTGCTCTCTGACGCAATTCGAAAGGATGATGCAAACATCCTCTTGGTTGCAATAAGGAGACTTCGTGAATGAAAATTCGCGGAGTCTCTGTTCGCAGTGTCCAACTCTCAATTAGTGTAAGTCTCCAGGAAAGCATCTTGAACCGACACTATGAAACTTAAGTAGACGTTATTCAACATTCCATCTGTAATATTTGAATATTCTCCAAATTCGCGAATACTCCATTTTTTTGCAGTAGACAATACATATCAATGACCATGAAGTATCTAATTTCACAGTTTGGTAATCCCAGAGGAGTTTTGGGCTGGATTGCTGGGTTCAGCATGCTTTACCGTAAATCGAATAGAGAAAGAATTAGATGGGTAGTCAAAAAAATGGAGATATTGCCTGATGATGTGGTCCTTGATATAGGCTGCGGGCCTGGTTTCAGTATTAGAGAAATTGAAAGTAACTATAAATGTAAGTCTTTGTATGGAATTGACAGATCCGCGCTAATGATCAAGTTTGCAAGAAGACGAGCAGATTTTTCGATCAAAGACACGGAATTAGTATGTGCGAGTGTAACCCACATACCAAAATTTCCTAACAGCTTCACTAAAGTATTAGCCGTGAACTCGTTCTATTTCTGGCCAGACAGAGTGACATGCTTGCGCAACATACATGAACGAATGAAGACTCATGGAAAAATCGCAATACTTCATCAGTCAAGGAAGAATACTAAATCGGGCGACGCTTCTTCTAAGTACATCCATGAAATTCAGAAATCGTTAGAAGACGCAAACTTTAGGATAGAAGCGTTTGAGGTAAGTACTAGATTTGGTAGATCACCAGTAAATCTAGTGATTGGCGTCAAGGACAATTAATTCTCCAAATTCAAAATTAACTAGCAAGATTGCTAATATGTGATTTTAACCTTAGCACTACATCTAGTGCTGTAGAGAGTTCATCCTTTTTGAAATCATGCGAGATGCTACTTACTATTTTTAAGAAACGTTTGTCTAATAAATCCAAACGTCTTTCACCTTGTTTTGTCAATCGTACTAACTTAGATCTTCCATCATTAGGGTTATCCAACAGCTCTAGATAACCCTGATTTTCCAACTGACTGGCAATTTTCTGCATATATTGCCTGGAGACACCACGATACCTAGCAATTTCTGATAACGTTTGAGGCCCCTCAGTATGCACTATTCTCATTAGCCCCCAAACGCCGCCACCAGACTCAGATACCATCTCAAGTTCTTTTCCTAGCTCTCTCAACTCGAAAAAGGTGTTTAAGATCTCTACAATTACGCTCTGTAATACTTCGTCTTTTTGCATGCTCAATAATCTCCGCGAGAACTACAATTATCCTTCATTCCATATGCTAAGCACTCAGCAAATAGCTGGTGGGGAACAAAGTATCAAACTATTTAGAAAGTCTTGGGGTATGACAACCATTATATCGTAGATTAGCAAGGAAGTTTTGGAAATATGGAGACTGTTAATAACGGTAGTCGATTATTGAAAACCTATGCTTGAATGCCTGAAGATTCAAGCTAGTTGATCATATGCAGACTAATCTAGCTATAAGTATGTAGATGATGAATTTCATTGCACTCTAATTATTGAGTTTATGAACTGTGAGAATTCATACGACTCTTCTCCGGAACCCATCCATCTATCCCAGACCGCGCGTAATTCCGGCCTACCTTTAAAGTCGTGAGCGATCTCCTGACGCAGACTGATAGTTTCTCGTGTGGAAAATCCCTGCTGAATAATACGATATTCCATTTCCCACTCTACTATCTGGGCATTCGCTGATACCTCTAATGCTACTTTTTCAGTGTTTGTTAGATTCTCAGGACCCCAGAGTGGAGGACTAACCTTAGCTCTTGCAGACAGCATTTCGTCGCTTTCCAGCATAGTTAATAGGCGTGAATGGAACAGACTAAGTCTATTGAAGTGTATTTCAGCCAAGTTCATGTCCCTAGTTTGCTTAAGCTCAAATCCAACAAAAGTTACTGAGAGAATCAACACTGATGCACCAATTATCTCTGCAAAAAACCTTAAGCCTCTAGAGTTTCGTGCCATCGTGACAGAAACGGAGTCGGTTGAAATGGATTCAGACGAGGTGCCCATTCGAAGGAAATGCAGTCTATTCCTGTACTAAAGCGTGACAAATCTTCTAAAGAGGGGATAACCGGTGTTGATAATGACAATATCTATTGACAATGTAGATTAGTATCAATATTGTAAACCAGTATTGTCATATATTCAACATCTACGCTCGAGACTGGTAATCGCAGATGTGAGGGTGGCCTTCGTCTTTAACTTTCACAGTTAAGCTAAATCGAAATCAATTTGTAAAACTCGAACTGATTGGAGAAATCTTTATGAAACTGGGTAGAGTCATACATATTGCAATAACATTTATTCTAACAACTGCATCGGTCACCACATTTGCTCAAAAGATTGGAGATTTTGCTCTAGTGGATAATTTTGGCAGTTTTCAGAATATGAGCTGGTACAATGACAACGATGCGATTGTTCTAGTTAGCTATAGTCCTTATTCTGAATATTTTCCAAAGGTCGCCGAGTTCGTTAACGAACTTTCAAAACTGAATAATTCAAAAAGATTTATGACGTTTCTAATTAATCCAGGAGTCTCACAAGATAGAATAGAGATTACTAATCACCTAGAAAGTCTTAATTTAGATATTCCAGTTCTAATGGATGATACACAACTTGTCTCAGATGCTTTAGGGATTACCAACATTGCGCAAGTGATGATTTTAGATACTAGAAACTTTGAACTAATCTACAAAGGGGAGATCAATAACGAGTTTAAATCAAGTCTAAGCGATATTGTAAGTCAGGGAGATTTGCCAAATCTTACAAATGAGTACGGACTAGGCGAAAAAGTAGATTTCACAAACCTAAAACAGTACGTTGGCCGAGAATTATCGTACCTAGACGATATAGCGCCTATCATCGCAGAAAAATGTGCTAAATGTCATAGGGAAGGTAGCATCGCACCATTTGCGCTAGACAGCCATCTTGCAGTGAGAGGCTGGTCTCCTATGATTAGGGAAGTAGTTCTAACAAGAAGAATGCCTCCTGGTCAAATTGATAATAAGGTCGGTAGAAAAATCAGAAATGAAATGAATCTTTCTGATGAGGAGATGATTAAATTAGTTAAATGGATTGAGATGGGATCAAGAAATGAGAGTGAGAATGATCCCTTGGCAGATTTAACCTGGCCTGAGACAAAGTGGAGCTTAGGTGAGCCTGATTTGATTGTGGAGATCGACCCACAGACTATCCCCGCAACAGGAGTATTGGATATTCTAGATTATCCGATAGAGCTTAATTTGGAAAAGGACGTTTGGATTCGTGGTAGCGAAATAGCACCTGGCGATCCTCGAGTTGTTCATCACGTCATCACAACGGTTGTGCCGAAAGATGGCATGTTGAGCCTGGTAGAGAGGGTCAAACTTGTACTTGATCAGGTAGAGCCAGAAAAAGCTAACGCCGCCTTGGAAATTATTAGATCAGCGGAAGAAGCGGGTGTGGAGCCTGACCGCGCTACACTATTGAAATCACTAGGAACTGGTATTGATACAAGTCTAATTCTCGTAGGTAGTGCGAATCCCAATCTTGCATTGATTGCAGGATATGCTGCGGGGGTGAATGCCGAGATGAATCCTGAGGGAGTGGGAGGAGTTATACCAAAAGATCACAATCTAAATCTGCAGATTCATTACACGACTATGGGGCAAGAAGTTGTAGATCGTACGCAAGTAGGTCTATGGTTCTACGATGAAGGGGATATTCCCCAAATTAGAAGAACGAATGTAGTTTCCAGCTCCAGATTCATGGAAATACCACCTTATTCAAAGCATTACGAAATGGAAGCGTCTGTTACTGTGCGAGAAGATGCTTTCCTTAGGGCAATTATGCCTCACATGCATTATCGCGGAAAGGAAGTCGAGTTCACGGTTATATATCCAAATGGTAAAAGAGAACTTGTACTGTCGGTACCAGACTATTCATTCAACTGGCAAATTAATCACTTTCTAGAGGAACCATTATTCATGCCTAAAGGAACGGAGCTAGTAGTTTCTGGTGCTTACGATAATTCGGAACAGAATCCATTTAATCCAGATCCGAGCGCTCATGTAACTTTCGGACGGCAAAGCTGGGACGAAATGTTTGCTGGAATTTATGAGTGGCAATATGCACATTAGGATGAAATAAGAACATAAATTCTAGCTATCTTCTGATTTAGAAGCTGTCGGTAATCTATGACCAATGCACTAATACTTGAAATATATTGATGACTGAACTCCCTAGGAGTGCCTCTCGAGGAAACTTCCGGAAATGAATTGAGTGACTCAATATAGAGTAAATAACTTCAGACTTTTGCGCTGTATAGTGTTCAACCAGAGCTTTAGAGTTGATGTTTCAAGCCCACAGCGAATCAATTATTATCAAAGAATCCATTTTCCTGTTTCATTCTATTTAGTTCATCGCAATTATAAGAGTAACTGTAGCACTCCGAAGATACACCAATATTTATAGCGTCGTTTTGTGCGGCTTCAATAACGATCAATAGAATTCTCTGCTTTCAAACTAATGACTCAAGGGAAAACTGACTCTTGAAATAATATATTATTCACGAAATCTTCTATTGGTTTCGGGTTGATTGAGATTGCGTTTATCCGCTCATAGTATTTCCCCGAACAGCAATATGAGAAAGGTTAATTCATAATAATAGAGTTCCAGGTTTCTCCATACTCGACTCTGAGTCAGACGTCATGCATCTTCAATGGTGCAAAGCCGATATTCAATTGAACCATATTGTTAAGAGAACATCAGTGGGATAGATATCAACATATTAAAAAAGCCGATCAATCTTAGACTGATCGGCTTTCTTTTGACTTTATGGTTCTTTAGGAGTTTTAGTGTTTAGAAACTATGTAGTACACGGAAGTACATTCTTCTACCTCGAGGGTCAAATACAGTCGCATCGTAGTTCAGATCACTCCATTCTCTATGAGTGATCGATTCTTCAAATGCATCTAATACTCCCAAAGTAAATCTTGTAGTAGAGAAATCGCTCCAAGAAGCATTATAGTTGTATTGAAGGTCAAAGGCGTTATAAGAACGTATCTTTCTCTCTGCTAGCGCGATCCTCCTGTCCGTCGCATTCGCAACTGTCGAGCCGTAGGCAAGATCAGTATAAGATCCAATAAACCTGGTATTTGAAGTTACGCTGTGATTCCCCGAACTCCAAGTAACTGAAATGGTTCCTTTGTTATCTGGCGTTGATCTAGCAATCACACCGTCACCCGATGTTCCGGCTGCGTCTGTCACACCAGTACTAAAAAAGCCTCTTTCAAATCCTAGAAGATCAGAAACCGTATATTGACGTACATGTGTGTATGAGGTTAAAAAATCGAAGTTCCCGATCTTGGTGTCTAAGTTGTAGGCCAATTTTATATCAAGTCCATCAGTCGCGATTTTGCCTGAGTTTACAGACCTGACATCTAGTGTAATTATGTTTCCTGTTTGACCTCTGTCTACACCAGGTGTTCGATAAGCAACTGGGTTCACGACGCAATTGAGGCGTTCCTGGGAGTCCGAACCGTATTGTGCTGCAAGCTCGTTAGGATTGCAGGGTACATTGCGAGGATCTGCCCTAGTTGGTATAGAATCAAAGAGCACATAATTGGAAGGATCCTGTCTAGCTTGAAGAAAGTTTTGAAGTTCTGGTTCGAGTGCCGCACGAAGAGGCTGTGTTACAACTCGGTCTTCAAACTCAAACCTCCAAAAATCGATTGAAGCATTGAGACCTTCCATTGGGCCAATATCCCCCTCCCATAGAATTCCGAAGTTGTAAGTTCTAGCGGTTTCGGACTTAAGATCTGGACTTGGACGACCTCTAATATACAGCCTATCATCGATGGAGTTTTCGAAGGTAGGATCCACTAATCCCGCCCTGACAGATTTAACACTTAAGCTATCGCGGACAGACGTCTGTGTTACGAGGCCACCAATCCCATTATGGATTATTCCAGTATTAGGCGCTCTGAAAGACTCTGAGAAAGAAGTGCGCAGTGATAGTGAATCGCTTACATCCCAAAGAAGCGCAATTTTTGGACTCACTTCATCACCAATTGACCCACCATAGTCTTCCCACCTGAGAGCAAATTGGGAGGTAATTGTTGGGCTAAGTGGTACTTGCAACTCTCCAAACAGAGAGTCAATTTTTCTAGTATCATCAAACGAGTTTGTGAAAAACCCACCGAACCGATTATCATTTGAAGCATATCGTGTAGTGATTGGATCATAGCTAGCGATGGTCTGCAGCCCTGGTTCGACGAGCTCATAAGATCTACCAAGCTGTCGTTGTTCACGATGCTGATAGCCTAAAGCGAAACCAACTGATCTATGACCTAACTGTCCTAGTTCACCAGATACCACAAGATCAAAAACCTCAAATGTGTTCTCTCGATCAGAGACTGGAACAATAGGGGTTAACCAATCTATTAGCGTTGGGTCATTCGCCAATTCTGGATTGGTAAACTGAGTTAGATTGGGATTCAAGAATAAGCAGCCATCCTTGCCGTGATTCGTGCTGGTTACCGCCAGTGAAATAGTTTCACGCAAATTTTGCGGATATCCAGGTGTATATTCATTGAAAATATTGTCGTTTACTGCAGGGAATCCAAAATAAGGGTCGTTGTCGAGATTGTAGTCTGAAATTCCGTTTGGAACGCAATTAGGGCCGCCTAATCCATTAATTGCTAATTCAGCTCGATCTCTAACTATCGTTCTATCCAGTCGCAGCCTTTCATTGTGACTTCGAGAGTAAGACACATCAAAATCAAAGAGCTTGTCATTGACTTCAAATTCTCCCTTTAATCCTAGCTGGATACCGTAAGTCTCGTCTTCATTGGTTCTAGCGGTCGACCCCCCAGGTCGAGGAATATTTGTTTGATATTGGAGTAACGTAACTTCATTAAATCCTCCATTAGCTAGATCATGAGGCGCATTTCCAATAATGGGCTGCTGCTGTCCGATTACGAATGCTCTTGACCCTAACCCTTTTACAGGATCGCCACTTGGGAGTGCAACTGCGGGTCCCAATGAACCAATGTTTCCGCTATCTGCTCGCTCGATCTCATTTTTGGAATACATACCAAAAGAATAGAATTCTACATTTTCATTAAATAGATGACTTAAGCTAGCTGACAAACTATGCCGTTGTTGTCCGACATTTATAAATTGAAATTCAGTGGTGTCTTCCAAACAGTCTGATATAGGGTCATCCGCCTCCTCTCTTTTCAGTGGGTTCTCAGGAGTACTGACAAAAAATCCTAGTTCTTCACAAAGAGGATCAGTAAATTCTCCTAATGCACTACTGGATCTTGAAAAGTTTTCTGCATTGATATATGCAGGATTAACGTTTTTTCCAAAAGCTGCGAAAGTTTTCCATACCTCACCATAGAATTCGGTCTTTTCGGGATCAAAATATGACGCTTCTGTTATAGGAACAGGATCCCTTTCAAAGTATTCACCAGCTAACACAAGGTTGGTGCTCTGATCATCTGAGCTCCAGCCCCATATTGCACTTGCTGTTTGATCAAATCTTGATCCTGCTCCTTCGATCTGTTGAATGTCGCCATAAAGCTCGAACCCCTCAAAATCAGTACGCATGATCAGATTAACCACACCAGCAATAGCGTCAGATCCATATAGGGCCGAGCCACCATCAGTTAGAATCTCCACTCGTTCCAACATGACTTGCGGAATGGTGTTCAGGTCTACGAATTCACTACCGTCTCTAGTTAAAGCTGCAGCTACAACTTGCCTTTTTCCATTAATCAGGGTCAGAGTTGAATTCTGTCCTAGGTTTCGGAGATTAACATTGGCTGTGCCGGAGATGGTGTCATTTTCGTCTTGGGAATTTTGGTTAGTTGTCGAGCCTTGGTTGATCTCCATATTTTTGACAACGTCCCAGATCGTAGCGGCGCCTTGGGACTCGAAAGAAGCTCGATCAATAACTTGAACGGGAGAGGGAGCAGTAGTTGAACTACCTCTAATGAACGTCCCGGTGACCACGACTTGCTCGATAACATCATTGGATTGATTAGATTCACTTTGTTGCGCGAGTGAATTGGTTGCACCGATTGCAGAAAAAGTAATAGGTACAGAAATTTTAATTATACGATACAGCAAATCTCTAGACATGAGATCTGTCTCCTTAGTAGCTTTTATAAAGTAGTAATGGTTATCTCTTTTTTTGTCATATTAATTGCGAGATAGAAGTGTTTCATTGGGTAGGAAACAGGAAGTTGAAGACCTTTTGAGTGTTCAAGCAAATGAACATAAAGACAACCATAGTTTACAATATATGGATAACACATATATGTCAACATATATTGACATAAGTGCAGAGCAGAAAGGCAAAAGCCGTCAAATAGACGGCTTTTGATTAAGATTCCAGTTTGATATTTGAAATTAGGCGAAGCATTGTTCAATTTGAAAACAATGCTTCGCTCCGATTTAGTAAGTGTAAAGTTGCTTACAAGGTAGAGGGGTCAGCAGTCGACGATGAAAGTCGAGGTCAGAAACTAAAACTATAATTATGTGGCAGGAGGCTGATGTCTTAGTGCTCGAAAAAGTGCTAATGTTAAGTCTGTATACGCATTAGGTTGACTTGAACTTTCAAACACCAATGCACATGCTGCCTTAAATGCTATAGAATTTTCTAATTCGATTGACATCGGTTCATAACCGGGGTCGTTTCTGTTCTGTTCGTCGACAATATAGGCCATCTTCTTCAGAATCTTAAGCACTTCTTCTTTCGTGCAAATTTTATGCTCTATCCAATTTGCAATGTGAGCACTTGAGATTCGAAGGGTGGCACGATCCTCCATCAAATTTACACCATTCAAGTCTGGCACTTTTGAGCATCCAATTCCTTTATCAATCCACTTCACAACATATCCGAGAATACCTTGCAGATTGTTCTCTAGCTCCCTTTCAATGACTGAGTCTGAAAAGTCCTGATATATAGCTCGGTCGCCAATATCGAGAAGGAGGTCTAATTGATCTATTGTGTCAAATTCAATCCTAGAATGAACTTTGAATACATCAATGTCATGGTAGTGAAGGCTGTGGAGTACTGCCGCATGAGGGGAGGGAACCCAGCCCGTGGTCGCACCTTGTAATAGTTGATGGTCTTTCACGGACACCATTCCTTTCAAATTATCTGGTTCGGCCCACATGCCTTTCCCAATTTGAGCTCTCCCGGTAAATCCCGTATCAAGCGCAATCTGTACGTTGTTACTTTCATAAGCCGTGTACCATCTTTGTTCCTTTATCCTACCCTTTGGTGGAATTGGTCCTGCAAGTCTGGTTGTATGTATTTCATCTCCAGTTCGGTCTAGAAAACCAGTATTGACGAAAACAATACGATCTCGTGCCTCCCAGATGCAGTTTCGAAGATTAATACTTGTTCTCCTTTCTTCATCCATTAAACCCATTTTTATTGAGTTGGGGCGGAGATCTAGTAGATCTTCGATTCTAGAGAAGATTTCGCACGAGAACTTGACTTCGGCAGAACCATGCAATTTGGGTTTGACTATATAGACGTTCCTAAACTTACTATTTCCATAGCAATTTGACTGCCAGTCATCTGCCATACAAGCAGTAGTTGTTATGAGAGCATCCAATAATCCTTCTGGAATTGGGTTGCCTTCGATATCTTTGACCAAGTTTGTCTTTGTTAAAAGACCGACATTCCGCACGAAGAGTAGACTTTTGCTCCGTAACACAATATTTGTACCATCTGGTCTTTGGAATTCGCGATCTGGATTTGGCTTTCGGCGGATAGTGTATGACTCGCCCGGAATATCGTAGTGAATACGGTTGAGATTCAAATTGAGCCAGTTCCGATATACCGCTATCTTTTCCCCGTTTGATACCGCTGCGACCGAGTCTTCACAGTCCATTATCGTAGTCCCGGCAGACTCCAAAACTATGTCATTGATGCCAGAAGAATCGGTGCGGCCGATTCTACCGGTTCTATCTATGTCAATTTCAACTTTAAGTGAATTGTTTTCCAGGAGTATAGAACAACATGATTCTCGCTCACCCTGATAACCAATAAATTGACCGGAATTCTTCATGCCGGTGCAAGTTCCATCCTTTAGAATGGCCAGAAGCTTTCCGAAATGCAGCCTATATTCGATAACGTCAAAGTGAGAGCCTGTTGAAAGAGGGAACGTATTATCTAGAAATCTTTTTCCGAATTTAATTGTCTCGGTAAGCATATAATCCGATATTGCACCGAATTTCATTCTGGATGATAACCTTGAATTTTCGAACATATTGCTTGAATGTAAAGCTCCATAAAGACTGCCCCACCTAGCATTACAAGCATTAATAACAAATCTTGTGTTACTTAACGGTACTACTAGCTGAGGAGAACACAAGTTAGCGATCTCGTAATCAACTTCGCCAGGGTCAATGACAAATTCTTTCTCCTTGAGCTCCTCTAAGTAGCCAATTTTCTTAAGAAATAGTTTGTAGTTTTCCAAATCAAAGCTATTCTCACTTTGGATGCGGTGGTAATCATCAATCTTCTCTTGGAGCGAGACACGTTCATTCAGCAATTCTTCATTTTTAAAACTAAATTCAGTAATCAATACATTTAGGCAATTCCAGAACTTATCTGTGCTAACGTTGGTGTTAGGAAGAAGTTCTTCTTCGACAAATTCTCGAAATTCCCTGGCGATCGAGAATGAATAGCGCGATTCCACAGTTTTTTCACGTTCCAATGTTTTCATGAGCGTAACAATACAATTATCAAGAAAGATTACACCGCAAATTGGTCTTCTTCGGTGCTTCCGGTAAGAGCTGTGGTTGAACTCAAACCGCCTGAAATTACATTCTGGAGTGCATCAAAGTAACCTGCACCAACAAAAGATTGATGTTTAGCTGCTCTAAACCCTTCAGATTCCAGTGCAAATTCCTTTTGCTGCAAGTTAGAGTAAGCAAGCATCCCTTCTTCGCTATACCCCTTACTTAGCTCGAACATACTGAGGTTTAGGGCGTGCCAGCCTGCTAAAGTTATAAATTGAAACTTGAATCCCATTGAACTCAATTCTGTTCTGAACTTTTTCATTGTTGCTTCATCAAGATTAGCTTTCCAGTTAAAAGAAGGAGAGCAATTGTAGGCTAAGAGCTGATCTGGATATTCACGTCGAATGCCTTCGGCAAACTTCTTCGCTTCGGAAAGATCAGGAGTTGAAGTTTCACACCAGAGCATGTCTGCATATGGCGCATAAGAAAGTCCTCTACTAATCGCCTGGTCTAAGCCATTTTTAACATAGTGGAATCCTTCAGAGGTGATCTCGCCAGTTAGGAACTCTTTGTCTCTTTCGTCAGCGGGTGAAGTTATGAGTTTCGCTGCTTCTGCGTCAGTGCGAGCAATAATGACCGTGGGGACACCTAGAATGTCAGAAGCTAATCGAGCTGCATTAAGCTTACTAATTGCTTCTTGAGTAGGGACTAATACTTTACCTCCCATATGCCCACATTTTTTTGCTGAAGACAATTGATCTTCAAAATGAACACCTGCAGCGCCAGCCTTGATCATGCTTTTCATTAACTCGAACGCATTCAGATTCCCACCAAATCCAGCTTCAGCGTCCGCAATAATTGGAGGAAACCAATCAATCTCGTGATTGGAGTTCAGGCTATAGATCTGGTCGGTTCTAGTGAATGCGTTGTTAATCCTTTCAACCATCTTGGGCACAGAATCAACGGGGTATAAGCTCTGATCAGGATACATTTCTCCAGCGCTATTTCCGTCACCGGCCACTTGCCAACCCGAACAATAAATTGCTTTCAGACCAGCTTGCACTTCCTGAATGGCTTGATTCCCTGTAAGCGCGCCCAATGCACAAACACCATCTGGCTCATTGATGTATTTCCAAAGTTTCATTGCGCCGAGTTTTGCAAGGGTATGCTCTACTCTAACCGATCCTATCAAACTGACTACATCTTCTGCCGTGTAGTTTCTAGTCACGCCTGACCAACGAGCGTCATTAGCCCAACTTTCACCTATTTCTGAAATTAGCTCTTTTTTGTTCATGAATTAGAACTCCATCTAAAAGACAATAAAGGTTGACATAAAACATTAGAAAGAATTCTATTCGATGTAGAGGAATATTTTCACAGTAAAAACTTTACTCTGTAAATTTTACAGATTGGATCGGAAATACCATGCGTACACTTCATTTCTTGGGGCCTAAGGTCAGAATGCTTAGAAAGCAAAACAATATGACTATAGAAGACTTGTCACTGAGATGTGTAAGAATAAATCCTGAAGCTGCCCCTTCAGTATCTTATCTGTCAATGATTGAAAATGGGCGGAGGACCCCAAAAGAAGCCACCATAGGAGTAATAGCTAGTGTTTTTCAAAAAGAGGTGGAATGGTTTCTCGACGATAGCAAAGCAAACGGCTTACCTGATGACGTACACTCAAGTAAATTCAGGAGCCTTCCATTGGAGCCGAGCTTCTTGTTCTCAAGGGAATATCTGAACACTGCTATTCCAGAGCTTCTAGTTTACTCTGGCGTCTCGGGTAGGCAATTTGCTCAGTTACTGATTCGCGCTCATCAGGAGAAAAGCCGAAACAATTTTCCCGAGCTTGAGAAGGCAGCAGAGAGTGTAGGTAAAAAACAATTCCCGTTGTCATTGGATGCAGTCCTTCAGTTAGTCAAACAGCAGGATTTGAAGATACATTGGTTTTCTGGTAATCCAGACTTCTTCACATCTGAGACCGATGTTGAAAACCAGACCATCGTACGATCATATTTCGAGCCACCCAATTCAATCTTTCTTAATAGTGTATTAAACCAACAACCAGAGAGATTGAAGTACGACTTAGCGACCCACATTGCACACCGAGTGCTACACAATGGTGATGGAATGAGAAGCGCAATTTCTGCTGGTGATACTCTAAGAAGCGGAATACGTAACGTACTTCAGCCAGGCCAAAACAATAAGTCAATTAATCCAGCCGACATTTTAGTCGCTTGGAGAGATTTTGAATGTAGTTTCTTCGCGGGTGCACTGCTGTGCCCAAAAGCCAAGTTTCGGCAGTTTCTAAACCACCATTCTTATGCCATAAGTAGTCACAATAGACTGGGAGTATCTCAATCCTTGTTCATGAGAAGGGTAACAGCGGTGTCTTCCTATCCCTATTGGCACTATTTTGATACATATTCATCCGGCCATCTAAGAGCAATTTATCGAGGTAACGGAATTCCTTTACCTTGGGGTACATTAACAAGTTCACCATCTTTCTGCTCAAAATGGGGGCTATTCAAACTTTTATCTAACGATGAGGATTCCTCAATATCTCAGTATTCGATAATGATTAACGAGTCAAAGTTTAATATATATTGCTGCAAATCTGTAAAAGTAAGAGATGCTGCGGGCAATAAGCATGTGCTTTGTGCAGGGATTGACTTGCATCCGGCAATTAGTAATCAACCTGGCGCCGCAATACTCATGGAGGATGAGATTCAGAGGCTGCGTGACAACAAATGCGGTTCATTTAGTCGCAGAGCAGAAGAAACACTAATGAGGATCGCCAAATTGCTAAATATCTCTTGGATGCAAGATGCGATATCGCAAGAACCAGAAATTATATGTGCTTCAAAAACCTTATGTGTTGATCCTAGCTACTGTGATTAGCAAAGCTCCAATATCATAGTTAGATACCAACCTTCCCATCTCACCAATTTAAAATCATGAATATGTGCAATCTAACATTCAGTTTACATACTGTGCGTTATAAGGACTAATTAGAGGATGGGAACTAATCATTGATATACAAATGCCGTAAAGATCAAGAACCGTAGCCTTAGGACTACCCCATTCATCTTGATATTGAAGTCTGTAGACTATGGACAAGAATCCTACATTTCGCCAATTCCAGTATTCGAATTCGCCTGCTTACAGGCATGTGAATTCTATGGCTTGGCAGTTCTAGTAGAATTTTTCCTTATGATCAGTTCTGCCACTAATAGATTTGGCAGAAATGCTAACGTCAAGCCTAATGGCCAAGCGATCTCTGCGGGAAAGAAGTCTTGCATACTAGGGACCCAAAAACCGAAAGTCATGAAAAATAGGGTAATAGCATAACTTCGAATCATCCAATTGCGGTGAGGTACAAATTTCTTCTTTATCGCAAATAGAAACGCAGCAAATGTAGAAATGAACCAGACCACGCCGATTACCCAAAAGACTGCTTTGGCCAGGGTAGGCACTTCAAAACTCACTGAAATCCAAATTCCTGTAAGGCTTGTTGTAAGTATCGTTATTACGTATATCCAGCCTATGAGCTTGTGCGCTGCACTGTAGTTGACTCTAATCCACGAGTTAAATTGAAATATGCCAGCCAAGAAACCAATGCTACCAGCAGAAGTATGAATCAAAAAGCCAATAGGAGTGTTTCTTTCTTTCAAACCCTCACGAACTGAATTGCTATATTGAAAATTAAATTCTGCAAGAAATTGATCAACAGCAAAAGCGAAGTAGAACAACGTAATAAATAGCATCACCCACCAAATAAGTGTTTTGGAGGCTGAAAAAAGAGCCTTCGAAGGATATTCCATGTTTAATGTCTTCCGCTATTCAGTTAGAAGACAATCACATTATAACAATCGAATTATATTGACAACTATGATTGACGATAGTAATTTGAATAACTGTCTTACTGGGCGATAACTCATCAATTCCCCAGTGTCACTTCCAATTTGATATCTGCTAGGAGGCACGTTAGATGGGAGATTCTACGGGAAAATCAGTCAGTTCTGTTTGCTTTGGTGTTGTGTTTTCAATTTTTGCTACTGCAGCTCTACTTACCTCCACTAGCAGTGCTGTTGCACAGGAAACAACTATCGAAGAATTAAGACTACTTGAAAAGGAAAACATGGAGCTTGTTCGAGAGTTTAATTCTGCGTGGCAGACTCATGATTCAGAGGAAATATTGAAATATTTACACGAAGATCTGACGTTTAGAATTGCGGAACATCAACCGCGGGTTGAGGGTAAAGAACAATTTGAGATGAATTTATTAGATTTTCTTTCCTCAATAGTGAGCATCCGATTTGACCTATTAAGGATTGAAGCCTATGGAAAAGTTGTGATAACCGATTCTATCCACTACCTCGATCGAGGGGACACAGAGGAAGAGAACCATATGTCAGCGATCTTCTTTCTTGAGGACGGGAAAATTCGGGAATGGCAAGATTATCGAATGCCCACCGAATAGCTTCTGCCTGGGAACTTGAAAAATATAGTTTTAAAGCCTTAAAACTGCTAAATCGGACAATTGTATGAGAATTAGATTAGGTATCTTAGTTTCGATCATTTCAACTCTAATAACACATGGTGTGTTAGCGCAAAAGGCTGGCGACTTTGCGCTTATAGACAGCAACGGACAATTTCAGCATATGTCCTGGTACAATGATCATAAAGTGGTGGTGCTGATGTCAGTGAGCACTGAAGTAAGCCTGAGTGCAGAATTTCAGGATCTTCTGAATACAGCCAACAAAAGCTCGAGTCTGAATTCGATTAAATTCTTCCTCATAAATCCCGGAGTAACTGAGGACAGAGATCTAGTAAACACAAAGTTCTCTCAATTCGGGATTCCAATCTTAATGGATGATACCCAATTAGTCTCAAAATCTCTTGGGCTAGAGACTTTCGAAGAAGCAGTAATCTACAATCCAAACACCTTTGAAATAGAGTATCGAGGAGCTGCAAATACAGGTTTACTGAATGTCATTGCTAACGTTCAGGCGGGTAACTCTGTTCAGCAGCCAGAATTGGCTTCAAATCATGCACGAATAGCATATGCGCTCCCAGGGTATGACGCAGAGAGTTCAATCTCTTACAGCAGAGACATTGCTCCCATCATCCTTGAAAAGTGTGCCGAATGTCATCGAGAGGGAAGTATTGCTCCTTTTTCTTTGGATAGCATTCTAGCAGTAAAAGGATGGTCACCTATGATTCGCGAAGTAGTGATGACCAGAAGAATGCCGCCCGGACAAATTGACAATAAAGTTGGCAAGCGTTTCAGTAGTGAAACAAATCTAACTGATGAGCAGATGAGAACGCTTATTGCGTGGATCGATTCAGGATCACCAGTTGATGGAGATTTTGATCCTCTTGTCGATGCTGAATGGCCAGAGTCGGAATGGGTACTTGGTGAACCAGACCTCGTTGTTTCAATTGAACCACAAACAATTCCGGCGACGGGGGTTCTGGAGCTTAAAACATATCCGATAGAACTAAATCTGGAAAGAGACGTTTGGCTAAAAGGCAGTCAGATTGTTCCAGGTGATAAGGCTGTTGTTCACCATGCTTTTGCAAGTATTCTGCCCCCCGCAGGAGGTCCTACGCCAGCTGAGCTAGCAGAAGGAATTCTGAAAAAAATGGACAATGTTGATTCTGAGCGAGCAGATAAGGTAAGAGCCAAATTGGCATCTATGCAAGCAAATGGCGAGGAAATTGATAGAGTAGCTGCGATTCGTGCCTTAGGAGAAGATGTAAACACCGGCATGCTTTTTACAGGCAACTTGGATGGAAATTCTGCAGTCCTAGCGGGCTATGCAGCAGGATATCAACCTTCGATGAACCCACCAGGAGTTGGAGGAATTCTTCGCAAAGGTGACAATATTGGGATCGAAATTCACTACACAACGTCAGGTAAAGAAACTGTAGATGAAACTAAGATCGGATTGTATTTCTATCCTGATGATGAAGTTCCTAGTATTAGGAACACACGGGTATTCTCAAGCACCCTTGCCATAGAAATTCCCCCTTATACGAAAGATCATGAGCTGGATACACAACTCACTATTCTCGAAGATGTCTATTTAAAACACATTACAACCCACATGCACTATCGAGGCAGTAGGATGAAGTATGTTCTGGAACATCCCAATGGGGATAAAGAACTGCTTCTATCAATACCTAAATATTCTTTTAACTGGCAGATGCTAAATGTCCTGGAAGAACCGCTTTTAATAGAGAAAGGTTCAGTAATTCACACCATAGGTGCATTCGACAACTCAATTCAGAATCCTTCCAATCCCGACCCTTCGAAAACAGTATATTTCGGTCAGCAGAGTTGGGATGAAATGTTTGCTGGCATTTTCGAGTGGCAAGAGGTTCAGCAACAGTAACAGTCTTAATGCCGGCATAGTGACTTAGATCTGCAAGATGGTTAGTAAATAACTATTCAGATTTCAGGACAGGTAACGTCGTTTCTCCATTATTGATAAATAGGCATCAATTTGTGTTTAGAAATCGGAAATTCGATGTCTAGCTCACAATCAATTTCAGGAGCGTTACCAAAAAACTTTGAAATAAATGGGTAAAAATCGACTAAATTGAGCAATGAGGAAATAGCAGAATGAGGTTAGACAAACGCAAGAATTCGAATTTCTGGAAGGCATGTATACTCGCGGTGTCAACTTTTATAGGCATTTCACATTCACTCGCTAGTGAAGAAATAGTTAGAATTGAAGAACGTCAGAATCTGTTCACTACTGTCAAGATACCGAGCAACGCTGAGTTAGTCTTTTTAAGCGGTGCAGGTGTTACATCTTTTGGTGGTCCAAGCAGGAAACCGGATGGAAAATTATGGAGCATGGAAGAGCAGGCTGAGATTGTTTTTGAAGGAACGAAAAAGAGATTGGAAAGAGTAGGCTTTTCACTAGAAGATATTGTCGAAGTACGCGTATACGCATTACCAGATGACTCTGGAGAGGTCGATTTTGCGGGATTCAATACCGGCTATCTTAAGTATTTCGGAACGGAGGAAAATCCCACGAAGCCCGTGAGAACCTTCATTCAAGCAGGTGGCTTAATGGGTGATGGATGGTTGATCGAAGTTGATGTAAGAGCAGCCAAAATCTGAAACCACAACATATTATAGCCGGAGGACTAAAAATCTCATTATTGACAACTAAGGTTGACAATAATGAGATTTTTTTTTACGATATTGCATATGTAAATTCATTTGGGAAAGAAAAATGTTTGAGCACAAGCAATCTGGCAACATTCGCATACTATTTACAAATTTGGCTTATATACTAGTTACCGCCACGATTCTAATGTGGACATGGAATTCTATGCTAGTAGAACTTTTCGAAGTTCCTAAACTCGAATTTCAGCATAGCTTCTCTCTGCTTCTTTCAATTGCTCTTATGAAGTCTATCCTAACATTAGAGCGACCTTCGTTCTCTTCGCACAATGAACAAAATTCGAACCGTTAGATTTCAATCCAGCTGTCTTCGTTAACTGTTCATTTTTTGAGATATCTCATTTCAATAAATCAGAGGAATCCTTGATGGAAGGTCTAGAGAACTTTATTAATAATTACGGTGGTGGTCTGCAATTTGGAGCCTTCTTCGGAGTTTTTGCTGTATTTGCGATAGCAGAGTTACTCTTTCCGGTATTAGGCTCTGTCCCGGAACGGTCCAGTAGGTGGAAAGGAAACCTGCTAATTACTATTACAAATATCGTCGTCTTATCACTATTACCTGTTACTGCCATCAGTGCAGCAATATGGGCCTCTACAAACAATTTTGGTCTATTGAATGTGAGCAATTCTTCTATAGAAGTAGTGTTAATTGTGACATTGCTAATTCGAAGCCTAGTGTCTTATGTAGTTCACTATTTGATGCACAAGGTCCCTTTCCTATGGAGAATCCACCGAGTCCATCATACGGACACACATCTCGATGTATCTACAACTGTAAGACTACACCCAATTGAAATCTTGCTCGGAATACTGATCGTAATACCTACAACTGCATTTTTCGGTCTAAGTGCTTGGGTGCTCGTTCTTTATGAGGTGCTAGATTCCTTCTTCACTCCTTTTTCTCACGCAAATGTCTCTCTACCAAAATGGCTTGATAAAACAATTCGATTAGTTTTCGTATCTCCTGATATGCATAGAATACATCACTCCTCTTATCAACCAGAGACTGATAGTAACTATGGCGCCGTTTTCTCTTTTTGGGACAGAATATTTTTCACCTACACACCCGAGCCAAGAAAGCCTTGGAAGGAATTTGAAATCGGCCTTGAAGAGCCAAGAGGATCAGAAACTAAATCCTATCTATGGATGATTGCATTGCCATTCAAATAATGTATAGACATTGTACCGTTAGAATTGCACTAGTATTTTTATCTTCATTACTGGTATCTGAAACTCGAGCGGCAATCTGGGTAGATACCGATCCAGTTTGCTTTGAGCCAGGATTTAGCGACATTGACGATTGCTTAGCTTTAACTTTGTTATTCGCCACTATGAGAGAAGAAATTCTTATTGTTAGCGCAACAGACGGCAATTCCAACGTAGCAGTCACCCGAAGCAACTTAGAAGAACTAGTAGGATCAGTTGGCAAGAATATGTATATCGAACAAGATATCACAAATATTGCAACTACAATTCGAAATCACTATAAAGTACATCGTAATAAGATAACCATACTGGCACTTGGTTCATTATCAAATATTTCTGCCGTAGTCCGGAATCTAGATCTACCCTCAAATTACATAGACGAGATCCTTGTTGTTGGTGGACAAACGGCACGTGGAGTGCTCAAAGTAAACAATAGTTCAC
This sequence comes from uncultured Pseudohongiella sp., assembly GCA_965227685.1. Taxonomy (GTDB): domain Bacteria; phylum Pseudomonadota; class Gammaproteobacteria; order Pseudomonadales; family Pseudohongiellaceae; genus UBA9145. The sequence goes on from CBDDGA010000002.1 coordinate 3,898,139, forward strand.
TTTTCCATATGCATGATCTGAACATGGTCGCTGATATCAATTCAACTCTCTATCTATTGGATTCGGGAATTAAACTTCGCTTTTTCCCATTCGAACTGGCGAAACAGTCCAAGACTAAATATGAAAATATAAAGGAACTGACTGAATTCTATAAACCAGCCGAAGTTCTACTTAAGCCAACTGAAAAATGGTTGCGGTACTGGCAGCTTTACTTCAAACAGAATGGCTTCTATCCATTTGATGTCATGGTAATTGGATATCTTTCTAACCCTGAATCCTATGGCTGCTTTAGCGCTTCATATAAGCACTTTAGTAGACATTCATTTTTAGTGCGATCAAGAGATCAATTCGTATTCGAGCCTGTGGTGGATAGCAGTACTAAATATTGTAATAAATATCGCTCAAATATGAATGTAGTCTCAAAAATTATTAATACTTCGTTGCAAAGGCCTGCATCCAATCATTAGGTACTTACACGATTTTGAATAGGTCCTAACTGGATTTTGTATTAAACCCATCTTCTGACGGTTCTGCAGTATTGTTCAAACTCGACTCCAAATGACTGCTTAAGCTTACGCTCTTCATAAGGGATCCATGTGTACTGCATTACAATTGCAAATACTAATGCGCCAGCAATACTAGTTATGGAGCCAATCAGAAACCCAACGCCAAGAAGTGCCAGGAAGATTCCAAGATACATTGGGTTTCTAGAATAACGGAACACGCCAGAGCGGGTTAATGCAATAGTTTTGGAATTAGGTAGGATATTTATACCATTCTGCCTAAAAGTCTTAGCTGCGTTCCAGTTCAGATACACACCGGCTAATATACATGGAATGCCGATAAAACTAACAGGGTAGTTGATTACTCTATCTCCAAGTAATCCGACTGCACCGAAAGCTACTAAGCAGATTTTTGCAATTGTTGGTGGTAATGGTAGATCTCGTCGCATATATACTACTCGATTAATGTTGAGTTAATTCTAAGTCGAGCAAAATTGAATACCTCTTCATACACACTATCGTTGCAGGGCTAACAAGCCGGTACCACATACCAAGTGCGACAATTAGCCCCATTGATACTGTCAACTATGGTTGATAGTATCTTACTGAATCATCCAAACTAAGCAACCCCTATTTTCTCCTTAGGTATGCGGGTCCTTTCTAGCTCCGTTACCCTAAGCGTGTGAGTTAAATATAGCTATTAGGAACTTGATATCAGATGAAACGTGCTACAAAGCGAACCCTCATTGGACTGCTTCTTTCTATCACTCTTCTAATTTACGCGGACGGGATCGCGGCCCAAGACGATAAAGAACATGATATTCCCAGGGTTGACTTTGAGCCTGAGCTTAGCGACTTCTATGGGATGAAACCAAATGAACAAGTAATTGGAAAAATGTTAAAGATCGAAGGATTCGTTCAACGACTGCCACACAGTGGAGAATCACCATCACAAAATACTGAGGTATATCTTGCATATGACGAAGGGCACTTTTATGCACTCTTTTTAGCCTTTGATGACAAACCGCATCTAATTCGGGCAAATATGTCGCCAAGAGAAAAAATTGATGGCGACGACGTGGTTAGTTTGATCATTGATACTTTCAACGATCAGAGGACAGCATATTCTTTTCGATCAACTCCTTTAGGTATCCAATGGGATGGAAGATGGAATGAAGCTACAAGTTCACCATCGTTTGATCAGTCCTTTGAGGCCGTTTGGGAAAGCGAAGGAGAGATCACCGAAAATGGCTATTTGGTAAAAATGAAGATCCCTCTCGATAGCCTGCGCTTCAGAAATGAGTCAGAACAAAAATGGCGCTTACAATTATCAAGAAATATTCCGCGACTAAGTGAAATGGTGTTCTGGCCCGAGTACTCCCTTGAAGTAGATGGCAGGCTTAACCAGGCTGCTCTTATAAAAGGAATAAGAGGAGTCAACTCTGGGAGTATCTTCCAATTCGCGCCTTTCAGTTTCTTCAGAAGTTCAAAATCCCTAACGGCAGACACGTCAGGGTTGAGGTTTGATAGATCTGAAGACTTTGATGCAGGACTGGATTCCAAGTTCGTCTTGGGGGAAAGCTTTGTTCTAGACTTCACAATCAATCCTGATTTTTCGCAGATTGAGTCTGATGAACCCCAGGTAACAGTAAACGAAAGGTTTGAAGTACTATTTCCTGAAAGGAGGCCATTTTTCGTTGAGAATGCTGACTATTTCGCCACAGATTCAACACTTCTTTTTACTCGTCGGATTGTGGATCCTGAGGGTGGGTTGAGGTTGACCGGAAAATACGGTGACTGGGGAATCGCTACACTATTAGCTAATGATCGAGCTATAGGAAGAAACCGTGCAGATGACGATCCTCTAGTAGACCAAAGCGCGAATGTTGGGATACTACGTATATTTAAGGAACTACCGAATCAGTCTAGAGTAGGCGCTTTTTTTAGCCAGAGGGACATTCTGAATGGATATAACAGAATTGGTAGTATCGATAGTAGGGTTCGGCTTACTCAAAACTGGACTGCTCAAGGTCAGCTAGTCGAGTCACAGACCTTATCCTGGAAAGATAACTCCAAATCAAGTGGTGGGCAAAGGAATGTTAGGTTAGATAGATCAGGAAAGCACTTAGATGTGCATGTCCACTACATTGATACAGACAAAAATTTTGTGTCCCAACTAGGCTTTCAGAATAGATTCTACAGATCGAACACTCAAGGATTACATGGCGAAGTAATTGGCTCTGTGTTTTCTGAGTCTATTTTCAACAATATAGATGCCAAGTTTTCTGGAGCGTATCTTGAGAACAAGGATGGGACAAAGATCTTCTCTGAAGTAGAGCAGAATGCAAGGATAAATTGGGATGCGGAGACGTATCTAACAATTGGCTATAAGCAAAGTACTGAAAGCTTATTCCCCGATGAATTTGACTCATTAGAAAGTTCAAGGGCTTACAAATATGACAAGTTCTATGTTAGCGCGGGAACAGAATTTCTGTCTGAATTTGGAGTAATTGGAATCTACGAAAATGGTGAGGCCATAAATTTATTTCCAAGTTCTTCCTACCAACCAGAAGTCGAGGATCTGGAACGTTTTACCGCTGAATTTCTATGGCGCCCTCTTGAAAGGCTTCAAGTTAATGGTAAGTACATACTTACAGCGGTTAAAGATAAACAGGAAGGTAGAAAGGTTTTCTCAAATGAAATTGGAAGGCTCAATATGAATTATCAGTTCTCAAAAGAGCTCTCGATACGGCTAATTACGCAATACAACGAGACTGATAGTAATTTTAATTCAACCTTAGAAGACAAGAAAAATATCAATTTCGATTTGTTGTTAAGATATGTGATAAATCCATGGACGGCGATGTACGTTGGATACAATTCAAACTCCAGCAACTCGGATCTAGAAACAATTAGGGGGATTGGACATCTGATATCGACAAACGATCTACATCAAGATAGCAGTCAAATATTTGCAAAAATATCTTACTTATTCTAGTCGATAAATCAGATCCCAGACTGAGGAAGATGGGTTTCTTAGAGGCCAAATAGTAGTGCAATAGTCTGTGATTCCCCACTAAAATCAAGTCAGCAACTATAAATTATGGTGGTGTTGCGCATAATGATTTATCAATAAATGTCAATACATGTTGACATATATGTGAGTCGCCGTATAATTCTTCTACCAAATGTTAGACATTTTCCCTCTCATATTCCTAACTTACGATTTGTGGAAAATGTCTACATCTCTTTGAGCGGAAAGTTAATAATTAGTGAATTTTCTTAAGCTTATACACCTTCTTAGCCTCGAAATGTAGAACCTTCCACATTAGGATTTCTTGTTAACCAATATCCACATATATAGATACAATATGAATAAGAAAATCTCTTCATCGAATCGAAAGAAGCCCACTTATCGCAAGAAAATCGTCGATCTATTGAAAGCGACAGGTGCGCGCTTGACCAGGGCTGAAGTTATGCAGTTCTTAATTGGCGACTCCGACGACGAGCAACGCAGACGGACTATTGAAAGAGCGCTTGACCAGCTTGTTAAAGACAATGAAATAGAAAGAGTGAGTAGAGGTGTATATCAATACACACAAGCTTTCCAAAAAAGAAAAGCGCTCGAGCACTGGATGATAACAAATAAGTGGGGAAGTTAGTCTTCGTTCAGTACTTCAATAGCAATATTCTGAATCGAGCTATGAGTGCCCATCGAATAGGATAAATAGTGGCAATCATTTCTTGGTTAGGTAAGTGTTGACTGGATATGGATCTAATTATTGATATGGCTTTGATCAGCAATCCTAATTTCGGATAACTAATTGAGGAATGTAATTACACTCTGTTAAATGGAAAATTGGGCAACTCCAAAAGTCCAGTGATAGTGAATTTGGGCACTTTACCTCTTGTTTTCATTATTGTTCTTTTGATACAAAAATCAATGTAACTAAATCTTATAATGTCAACACAAGTTGACACATATGCATCATACTATTATAGTAAGCACCAGTTTCAGTCTTTAGTTTCCATACTCAATTAATGCGCCGCTACTAGTAAAGCAGAGATTAGACAGGAGCACATGCTCCTGTTGTTTTTTGGGTTGATCTAAAACTTCCTGATAAAGATTAGTTATCACATTTCTAATTAAGCTATAGAGCGCTAACTCATCATAGTATGCGGTAGAAACACGGTTCTCTCTTAGTAATCTGTTAGTACATTTTTAGTCTGTACTTATGTAGATAGCAGATTCGATTCTGAGCCGAATTCTTCTTTACAGTTTCTTACAAAGTTATATGGATTTAGAAAGAGAAGTCATAAGATATGTTAAAAAATAAGGTTACTCGCGCATTCTTGATGCTGCCTATATCACTGTCAGCGATTGGTGTTAAGGCGCAAGATATTGGATGGTCAACGATTAGAGATCTGAATGTAGAAGTGTATGCCGCTGGATTAGAAATGCCATGGTCAATGACGTGGCTTCCAAATGGATCTCTGTTAGTTACCGAAATGGAAGGCCAGCTCAAATTAATTTCAAATAATTCCAGTTCCGTAGTTTCTGTATCAGGTGTTCCCAAAGTGTACGCAGAAGGGCAGTCAGGACTGCTAGACGTTGTCTTACACCCCAATTACTTGGAGAATCAAACGATCTATCTTAGTTTTACCGAAGAGACTAATGGCTCACTCGAACTCAGCGTAGTAAAAGGTATCTTGACTGATGATAAGCTAGTCGAAGTAGAGAAAGTATTTAGTTCACAAACTGTTACTTCGGAAAAGGTTGGCCATTTTGGGGGCCGAATGATGTTTGACTCCTATAATTATCTGTATCTGACTATAGGAGACAGGAGGATAGATCCAGAAGAAGATTTGAGCACTCACCCGTCTCAACAATTGTCCAATCACAATGGCACAATCATTCGAATACACGACGATGGTACAGTACCTACTGACAACCCATTCTTTAATAAACCAGGTGCATTGCCTGAAATATGGAGTTACGGTCACAGGAATGCGCAAGGTCTTTCATTAGCACTTGAAGGTGATTCAATCTGGTCCATAGAGCATGGTCCTCAAGGCGGCGATGAATTGAATTTTATCGAAGGTGGAGAGAACTATGGATGGCCGGTTATTGGATATGGCGTTAATTATGGTGCTGGTAAGCCCATCCACTCTGCTCAGTTTTATCCTTCTATGAGGCAGCCGATACATTACTGGGTACCTTCAATAGCTCCCAGCAGTGTTTTAGTCTACAGTGGTAAACTCTTTCCTGAGTGGGAGGGAGATATTTTTGTTGGAAGTCTCAGAGGCCAACAGATCAACCGTATTGAAATTAATAGCGAAACGAATAGTTCATCTGGAATAGTAGAGCAAGTTGTATTCGATGTTGGTAGGATCAGAGATATAGAAGAAGGTCCTGATGGTGGTATATACATTGCTTCTGAGCAGTATGGAATATTGAGGATTACGCCTTAACTCATATTTCTTTAACAGAATCCAATATTGGAAAGAGTTAAATGCTGAGAAATAGCAAGGTAAGTAAAGCGTTAGGATTTTGGATTGAACGTGAAAAGAAAATTGGTCGAGACTCCATCATCAATCAAGCGAAGCCTTATAGATCAAGGCAATGAAATTCGCCAGTTTTTAGAATTATAATAAAGAGCGTTTTGAATAAATCGACCCAAATTGCTACCTAAATGTACCGCCGTATTCTAGAAATGCCATTATGGTATAGGCATCAGCGCAACTATCGAAAGGTAATTAAATAGTTCAGCTGAGGAATAGTAGCCACAATTCTATTGCCATAGGCAAGTAATCAATAGCTGAAATATCTGTTTAGACTATCGTTACAACCTAATACTATCGTTACTGTGCGCCGAAATTAGTACTCGCTAGATTTGCTATCTCTTTGTTCAATTTCAAGACGCCTGGCGCCAGCTAGAACTCCGCTTAGTGAATAGTTACCTTCATGGCATGCATACTCAAAGAGCCTTGAGTCCTTGTCTATACGACTCATGGGAATCTGGGCGGTGAATGAATCCTCGAAGACCAGTTCGTCTGACGCAGTGTATGTGTAGATCAGCTTATCATCATTTTCCAGTCGAAATCTTTCAGTAACTTCCAAATTCTCAGAGGACTTTATAAATCTATTCGATTGCTCTGGGCGGAATCCTTGAGTGTGAACTACAAGTGTATCTCCTTCGTAGTGTCCTATTGAGTCGCCTAACCACTTCCCACCATGTGTATCACGATGTTCGCTATTCAGTCGAATGATACGAGGCTTTCCGTCATTCTCTGTGAAAATCATTACGTGATCCTTAGTCTGTACGATCTGGGTGTATCGCCCTGAAGGAACCATATGTGGAATCTGAGCCCCAAGGGCTAAGCATCGCTCAGCGACTGGGCGTATCTCTGGTCCATCGAAGTCTCCCTTGCCTGCTTTACGGAATTTATCGTAAAAATCAGATACTGAATCTCGATACGGGATCCGACCATTTTCAGGTCTGACAATTAGAGAAGTTCGATACTCCCCATCAACGGTAGCTATATCGTGAGGCAATTCTGGTGCAAAATTGAAATCTGCCTGATTGGTAATTCTTGACCCGACCGGTGGGGCACCCCGATTTGGGTCGGAAGGAGTTTTCCTTTTCAAATCAAAATCAATGGCATTCTGAATTTCTTCTTGAGCTTCTTCTTCAGTGTAGAACTGTTTAGTTCCTAAATCTCTAGGTCTCTCAAAGGGAGTGAAAGTTAACTGGCCCCAGATACCTTGAAGGTCGGGGTAACCATATTCTGTAAGGCGATCGGTATCATCGTTACCATAAGTATGCGATGAAATCGTAAGTGAAATCGCCAAGATGATAGTTCTGTAGCTAAATGGTGAATTATTAGAATTGGTAGCAATCATAAATATTCTAGTCATATTTAGTTGAGAATTCGTTTAAGTCTCTAAGCACCTTAAAACTATATCTCTGTAGTAGAGTGCAATCTTCCTCTGTCCTAGGTACCGATGGCACCGAAGAAGCTAACTTGAAAGTTGCCACTAGCAGAAAATTAAACTGCCTAAATTAATATCAACTACAGTTGTCAATAAATGTAACTATATGCAGTCATAAAGTCAACAAAGGTTGACATACATTGCTATAGAACGTACGCTTGCTCGCCCATCAAGGGTTGCAATAGATATGATTCTTTAGAGGTAAAAGCGTGAACTCACAATTGGGAAAAGAAGTGCAAACTGAGCAGATAGATCTTGTATATATAGATTCATTGGGTAATCGCGCGGAAGTTAGGGCGCCGCTCGGAAAATCGTTGATGGAAGTAGCCATTGAGAACGGAGTCCCTGGGATTGATGCAGAATGTGGAGGATATTGCTCATGTGGAACTTGCCATGTCTATTTGGACAAGGTTTGGGGGCAATTGGTCAATCCACCAACAGATGAAGAGGAGGCACTGATCGCAGCTTCATCGAATAAACGGGAGTATTCCCGATTGGCTTGTCAGATAAATACGACAAGAGAGATGGATGGCATAATCGTATTCACACCCCCAGAGCAACAATAAGATTTCGCTGAATCTCAACTACATATAAATCCACGAGTCGAAGAGTGAGTTACTCAATTATCCATTCTAAAGAATCAGAGCTTACCCATTCAGAATTTATCTTCGATGGAAATCGACTAACTATAGTGGCATATGAACACCTATGGATGATTTTAGAAACATAGGCGCATTCGGAATACTTGATACTTTTGAGTCTGAAGAACTGAATATACTGTCAATGAAGATTACAGAATTGGAAATCGACTACCCTGCAAAGAGAGCATTGATAGAAAAAGTAAATTCATGCGTTCCTCTTCTAGTATCGATCCATGGAAAGAAGCAACTTGATCAAATTGATGATCCTGTAATCAACTTTGAGCTCATGATTTTTCCTACGACGCACTTTTACCGACTACTGACATTCTTCGAAACGATGAAATATGAAGAAGCAGAAGACTATCTTGATGGTTTATTACTTAATCAGCTGAAGGTCTACTACTTCGAACAAAATATGAGAACGAAGACTTGAATGATTGATATATTACAACCTAAGAAACAGAATCTATTTCGATACTACAGGTTATGGCCTTGGAGAGGTAAAACTCATCCGGAAGAAATGAGTGTTGTACTGTTTTATAGCTGGATGATATCGGAAAAAGGAAATGTTCTTTGTGGGTCGAACTTCGGAGGGATTGATACGCGAATGCTTCTAAAGCTTCTCTCATGGTGGATCTCGGAGTGGGAATCAGAGCTCAACCTCTGCGCTTCACGATTGATTAATTATCAAGAAAGTGAACTAAATTGAACTCATTTCAAATTCAGTTGGTTCAAATAGATATCGAGCCTCTTTTTGAATACTAGAAAATCGACTATGGAGTGACATTGAAGTTATCGCTCGTAAGTAAAACATGCTGTTTGTCTTGCAGTCTTCATGGCTCTAACTAGCATGACTACGTATTAGAAAATGGCTTAAATTCCCGTTGCGATATCCCTATACTAGATCTAACACTTTGAAAATTATCTAAATATCCAAATCAGTTGATACGTCGTACAACTTAAACTCAGACCACATCAAACAACTCCCTAAATCGCTTCACTTACGATTGGCTTCCCAACGATCTATACCTGAGATTATCGAAGAAGGGCAGTGATGCTCCTTTGTCTCTCTATTTGTTAGCCTCCCAAATAGTTCTGGAATAGCCCGCATCTCACAGCCCGGCGTCGCAAGAATTGCTGCCAAAACGAAAGAAATACCGAGATGCGCATAGAAGTAAGCCATCCATAAAACCATTAATCCTCCCAGTAGCATGGAACTTGGCGTTCCACTTATTAGGTAGTTGACCGCGGCTACTACAATAAAAACGAGGACTGAAATAAAAACCGGGTAGCGGTTCCAATCTTTGGAGAAACCTATATTTACAACATAGTTGAAAATACAGAGAACAACCAAAATCATGAGTGACAGATTAGGCAGCAATTCAATCGGTCGATCGATGAAATATGGCGCTACTGTAATAAGTTCCCAAAGACCGTAAAGGCAAGCTATTCCTATTGAAAGTCGAAGCAACCGGCCAATTAGTCCTGGTCGAGAAAGGCTACCCTGATCAACTAATTCAAGAGACATATTAATACCTCCATCTAGTTAGGAGCATACTGACAACGGTTTCCATGCTGAATCGGTGGACAAGGCACACTCCCATACGAACAATAAGCGCAACAATCCCCTTCCTTTGGTCTGAGTAATACGAAGCAATTCGAGCATCTATAGAAAAACAGACAAGAATCAGTAGGCATTGTTTCCAGTTGTTGATGACCACAGCGGGGACAGGAGAGGATTGAGTCGAGCATCAATTCATTCATGTGCGGAGCTGACAATAAGTCCAGTAATAATGGCAATTTTTGGATATACATCCAGGATTATGTATTCTGTAGTAACTACAGATTCAAGACAAAACTGGTGCAATAATGACGAAATCTTTGCCGATTGGAGAATTAGCACGTAAGTCAGAGGTGAATATCGAAACTATCCGATTCTATGAAAAGCAGGGGATCTTGCCGAAACCAGCGCGCACAGAATCCGGGAGGCGAATTTACGATCAGGATGACGTTAAAAGGCTCAGCTTCATCCACCGCTGCAGAGGGCTAGGTTTTTCTCTAAAAGAGATTGGGAGTCTGCTCAGCCTGGTAGACACTGGTGATTACACTTGCAAAGAGGTGCACGAAATAACGATTTCTCACGCCCAGGATGTGAAGCAGAAAATCTCATCTCTACAAAAGATGGAATCTGTCTTAGACGAAATGGCCGATCAGTGCAGCAAAGGCGACGTCCCAGAATGCCCAATAGTAGATCAATTATTCAGCAGTTAACTGGGTGAGTTTTTCTGCCAGATCGGTCGCCTGGATTTGTCCGACTGAACGATACAGTTCATCGCCATTGGAATTTAGGACAATTAAGGTGGGCATGCCAACCACCTGATATTCAGTAGCAACATCAGCATATTCATCCGTATCAATCTTGACGACTACGTAGTCTTTCAAAGCTGACTGCACTGCAAATTCAGTTAACACGAGTTCTTCAAGTGCCTTGCAGGCGATGCACCACTCTGCGAAGAATTCCACAAATACGAGTCTGTCCTCACTAACAGCTTGAATTAGTGCTGCGTGCAAAGGAGATTCTGAAGATGTTCCAGAGGACTGTGAATCAAGCGCAACAGGTGGCTCGAGTCCAGGAGAGTAACCTAAGCTTTCAATGGCCTCGTACATCTGCTCGAGATTAACGCGAGAGGGATCGTACTGCAGAGTAAATGCATCTCTCTCCAGATTGACTTCTATTTCTTCTTGCATTCCAGGCAACTCTGACAGAGCTGCTACCACGCTATCGGGTCAGCTCATTCAGGTGACGCCGCCACGACTCTTCATCATACCTTCGACAAAGAGTGTAACCTGCGACATCTCAGCATCAACTGCAGCGGCTTTGACTGAGAAAGAGATCAACAGTCCAGCCATGGCAAGGATGGCGATAGAGCTGAGTTTTGGTTGCTTTTTGGTCACCTGAGGCCCGTTGTTGCGTGAGCAGTTCATGAATTATAGAACCTGTACCTACTACAGGTTCAACTACTTTGAATTCAGAGCTAGGTGTTTGATATTAATTTTCGGGCGTGATCGGTTGCGCGAAGTGCAGCAATACCCCAACAGGATCCCAGACGAATGTTACGAGAGCGCCGTAGCTTTGCTCGCGCGGCGGGTCAACTCTCGCGGCGCCATACTTTTTCGAAGCCAGTACCAACTCAACTCTTTCGTACCAAGCATGTGCATCTTCCACTGTTATATGCAGCATTGAGTTTTCACACCATTTTCGATCATAGTAGCGTTGAAGGTAGAAATAGTTCTCACCCAGACGCATCTCGCAAATGTCTTCTGAATCGAAAGTCATTTCCCATCCAATGGCCTGGTAAAAAGCCTTCGATTCATCATAGTTGCGAGAGCCAATGAAAGGTTTAACTAGTGAAACTGTATAGTTTGACATTTATAAATGCTCTGGCAGTACTTGGATGCTGATAGAAAATATCGAAGTTTTAACATGATTAGCAAATTAACAGGGGTCAGAATGAAAATACAGTAGTTGGTAAATGGGAAACAGGTTATGAGCTTCGCCAGATTTGCGCCTAAATTATTGGCCGCCATGGATGGCGGTCTGCCGGTTTTGCAGGAGCAAAAACCGGCCGGACAATTTAGGCACGCCCCTCATCCCTGAGGTTCGGTCAAAAATTGCTCCTGCATTTTTGACACAGTCCATCCATGGAGGGCGACCCCCGACTATAAGAGTCCAATACCATCGTATCTGCCAAATAAAAAAGGCACCTCGTTGAGGTGCCTTTTTTATTTGGTGGAGGCGGGGGGACTTGAACCCCCGTCCGTCAGTTCGCAGCCTGAAGCTCTACATGCGTAGCGTCGTCTATTGAGTTAGCCCACGTCTACCCGACGGGCAGGGCGAGTAGGGCGAGTCTGGTTAAAATTTAACGTTCAAACCCCAGACGGTTATCGCGCGATCCTGTTCTATATGACGATTGCTAAACACTGGTTTACAGGCATCCCGGTGGCAATCGCTAGCGGCTATATTAAGCTGCTAGAGCGTATCTATCGTCGTTGGCAACTATAGTAGTTGCAGTAATTGATTAACGAGAGTTACTACCCTCTCGACATGCACCCCAGGGATTGATACCGGCGTCGAATCCTAATCGCCCCCGAGCGGACTATAAAGTATAACAAATTTTGCTCTGCAAAGATTGTGTCTGCTTATATGCCCGATAATGCTCGGCCCTAGGCCTTTTCATAAGCCCCGCGCCATCCCTCACAGTCTCGTTCGATGGCTACTTCCATTTTCTTGAGTAACTCTTCCCGCATTCGCAGTTTCGAGTTCGTGTGTGCCGCCGCGTCCAGTTCCAGCGCACCTTTCGCGCGTTCGATGGCTGTGCTCATCAGTTCTTCTTCTGAGGTGAGTTCATCGAGGATGCCCGCACTTAAGGCTTCCTTGGCAGAAAAATAGTAAGCGAAGTTAACAGCCTTGTTGAGTTGTTGCGGTGTTAATCGTTGTCTTAATGTCTCAATAGCAAAATGCGGTACAGTCATGCCGATGGCTACTTCGTTTGCGGCAAACTTGGAGCCACCATCGATGCCAATGCGGTAGTCTGTGGATAGGAGAACAAAAATTCCCATTGCTACCGCGTGTCCACTGCAGGCGCAAATAGTAGGGAGTGGAAAACTCAACAGGCGATGAGCCAGCTTCGCTCCACTGCTCAGCATTGTATACACTTCATCAGGCGAGCCTTCCTTGAAGACAGCCAGGTCGAATCCACCTGACAGTAACTTTGCATTGCCGGTGATAATGACCACACCGCCATTCGCTTCGGCCTGATCCAGTGCGGAATTAATCTCGTTGAGCATCTGCACGGACATAACGTTGGCTTTGCCATCATCCAATGCAATTGTTGAGATATTGTCGCTGAAGCTATAGGTCAGCTTCTCATAAGTATTCTCTGACATTTCTGTTTCCCCCTAATCAGATATCTCTCATAGTTAAAATCTATGCGCCTGCGAACCATTAACCATTAGCAGTTCGCAAAATGCCGTTAGCGGTTTTGCTGTCGCACAATTCTTTGTTTATCTATTGACCACTCGCGATCTTTCACTGACGCTCTCTTGTCGTGGGTTTGCTTTCCTTTTGCCAGGGCGATCTCTGCTTTAATGAGATGATCTTTCCAGTACAGTTTTGTGCAGACACAGGTATGTCCTTTTTGCTGGGTCGCTGAAAAGAGTCGGGCCAGTTCTTTCTTGTGCAGGAGTAGCTTCTTCGTGCGGTCGGGTTCGGCAAGCACATGAGTGCTGGCAGTATCCAGTGGTGTGATGTTGCAGCCAAGAAGGAACGCTTCGCCATCTTTTATCAGGACATAGCTATCCACCAGCTGCACCTTTTTCAAACGCAGACTCTTTACTTCCCAACCCTGCAGTGCGACACCGGCTTCAAATTTGTCTTCAAGAAAGTAGTCGTGACGCGCTTTCTTGTTCAAAACGATGGTGTTGTCGGGAGTTTTCGCTTTCCGTGATTTAGCCATGGGGCGCGATTATAGCTCTTTACACAGATTAAAAGCCCCCATGCGAAGGGTTCATGTGATCATGCAAATTGAGTTGATATGGGGCCGCTGATAGAATCCCCTGAAACTAACCCGAAATAATAAGCTAATCTATTGAGAAATAAGGGGTTTTGATGTCACAGGACAGGGGGCAGTTCAGCTCTAAATTAGGATTCATACTGGCTGCAGCCGGTTCCGCAGTAGGTTTGGGAAATCTCGTCGGGTTTCCAGTGATGGCGTCAAAGAATGGAGGCGCCGCATTTCTCATCATATACCTCTTCTTCGTTGCCTTTATTTGTTACCCGGTGATGATGGCCGAGATTTCAATGGGTCGTCATACCAACCGTAATCCGGTGGGCGCTTTTTCGGCGCTTTCAGGAGGTAAGCCGATATGGCGATTCGCCGGCATGCTGGCCATTCTGACTCCCTTTATGATTGCGGTGTTTTATACGGTTATCACTGTGTGGCTGGTGGTCTACATCAAGGAAATCGTTTCGGGCAATCTTGATGTGTTGTCCCAACCCGGGAACTTCGGTGAAGTCGTGGCACGGCCTAGCCTGTTTGGTTACCTGGTGGGACTGCTGTTTTTGATGTTCTTTATTCTGCTTGGTGGCGTTAAAGGGGGCATTGAAAGGTTAGCCCGGATACTCATGCCTACGCTTGCCGTTATGTTGGTCCTGTTGGCCGGGTTCGTTCTCACTCTTGATAATGCCAGTCTGGGTGTTCGGTACTATCTGGTGCCTGACTTTGGTCGGGTTGATCTTACTGTCATTAATGGTGCTCTATCGCAGGCGTTCTTCTCGCTCTCACTTGGTATGGGAATATTGATCACCTATGGCTCGTATTTCAGTCGGGACGATAATATCGCGCAGTCCAGTCGTATGGTGGCAATTGCAGACACCGGAATTGCCTTCTTTGCCGGCATGCTGATACTGCCTGCCATTTTCGCTTTCGATCCAAATACCAATACTGACGATTTGTCCACCAGCAGTGTTGGGTTGATCTTCGATTTTCTGCCCCAGATATTTTTGTCCATGCAGGACGCCGTGGGATATGGTGGTGCCAGTTTTGTTGCAGCATTGTTTTTCATCCTGGTGTTTTTTGCTGCATTGACATCGATGGTGTCGATCATTGAGATTCCCATCGCCTGCTGGATTGATGAGCTCTGCTTCTCTCGTAAAAAAGCGGTAATATTCCAGGCAATTCTGCTGACTCTTTTCGCCATCCCGGCAACCATGTCACTGGGAATTTCTGACTTCTTCACAAATTTCACCAGCTATGGTGGTCTGAACAAGTCTTTCTTCGACGTTGTCTATGATGTTTTCTATGAGACCATACTGCCATTTGTCGGTTTTACGGTTTGCATCTTTTGCGCTTACAACTGGAAGGTATCCGGCTTAAAGGAAGAGCTTGTTCTCGGTGATGACAGCTATAGTGGTTCAATGCTGGAGAAATACATCAACTTCTCCCTCGGCACTGTGATTCCTGCCGTATTGTTGATCGTATTTATCAGCACAGTGAGCCAGATATATTTCTAGTGCATAGCAAGCAAGTTCCCTGTGCCTGTCATTGAACGTAGCGCCCTCGTAAATCATTCAGCCGAACAGATGTTTGATCTGATTAACGATGTGGCGCGCTACCCTGAATATATGCAGGGTTGTATTTCCGCACGGGTACTGAGCGAAGATGAAGATCATCTGCTGGGTGAATTAACACTGGGCAGGGCCGGAATCGAATTCACCTTTACCACTCAAAACAGTTTGCAACGACCTGAGTTGATAAGCATGAAGCTGAAGTCCGGTCAGTTCAGGAGATTTTCAGCCAGTTGGCGGTTTCAGGCGTTAAGCGAAGATGCCTGTAAAGTATCACTTACCATGGATTTTGAGCTCGATAGCAGCATCGTTGGATTCGCAGCAGGGCAATTGTTTTCGTCCATTGCAAATTCCCAGGTAGAAGCTTTCGTAGAACGCGCAAGAGTCATATATGGAAACGGATAAAGAATCTGCCGGTGATGATGACCACGCCGCGGAATTAATATCTGTGGAAGTGGCTTATGCATTGCCCGAGAAACAACGCATCATAGCGCTGGAAGTTCCTAAAGGGTCAACCGCATTCGAAGCCGTTATCAAGAGTGGCATCACGCGGGAGTTTCCATCGATCGATGTCGAGAACGATGCGATGGGAATATTTTCTGTTCTCATGGATGGCAAGAACCTGCCGTCGCCAAAGGAATACAAACTGGAGATGAAAGACCGGGTGGAAATCTATAGGCCTCTAATAATTGATCCCAAACAGGCCCGGCTGGATAGAGCCGAAAAGGGTAAAGGAAAAAAGCGAAAGGGCAAAAAGGAAGAGAGTTAGAAAGGAAAACTGAGAATAAAGAGAATAAAGAGAATAAATAGAGTGCATTGGTAAGAAATGCGTGGCTAGAATAGAACAAATAAGTGAGAATACTTCACATCGACAATGTGTAGCGTGTCTTGAGTGCGAAGGTGCTACTAGTAAACAGACACTATGAGTAAACGGGTGCCATGAGTAAAAAAGAGACGAATAAGGAACCTGGCTTTCTGAGCAAGCTCGAGGCCGGGCTGCAGGAATATTATGTGGCGCCGTATCGTCGATCGTTTGCTCGTGCTCAGCGGGATGAAGAAGATCTCTTCATGCTTCTGGTGTTTGCAGAAAGCATGGGTGTCCCCAATCCAGCGTCTTTTTATACCCTTGAATTGCTTCCGGTTGTCTATGATCGCTTCCATGAATGGCATGTGCGCATGGGCATGGAAAAATCTCCTCTGGATCACGTAAGTTGCTGTTAGATCTCGCTCGTAATCGCAAACTTCTTTTCTTCGGCGGTAAAGGTGGGGTTGGCAAAACCACTGTCTCCTCAGCGACAGCACTGGCTCGCGCCAATGAAGGGGCCAAAGTCTTACTGGTTTCTACCGACCCCGCGCACAACCTCGGGCATCTCTTCGAACGAAGTATCGGTCCCAGACCTGTGTGTCTGACACCGGGGCTCGACGCCATTGAGATGGACCCGGCGGAAACCGTTGCGTCTCACCTGAAAGAAGTCAGAACGGCATTGCATTCACTGATGCCCGCCAAGCAGCACAAAGAAATCGACAAACACATGGAATTATCCAGGGATGCGCCGGGAATGCACGAAGCGGCAATTCTCGAGCGTATGGCTGATGTAATTGCCGACGGATTCGATGACTACGATCTTATAGTGTTCGACACGGCACCTTCCGGGCATACAGCCAGACTGATGGTATTGCCTGAGATGATGTCCGCCTGGACTGAAGGCCTTATCAAACGTAGGGATAAGGCAGATCGATTTGCTGAAATTGTCAGGGATCTCGGTTCCGATACGTCTATCGAGGATCAGACTATTGGTGATTCTTCCAAGAGTGAAAGAGATAAGGAAAGCAAGATTCGTCAGATACTGTTTCGCCGGCGTCGCAAGTTTTCACAACTAAGGGATACTCTGTCAAATCAGGCCCAGACCTCATTTATTGTTGTCCTGGCAGCAGAACGTTTACCGGTTCTAGAGACTATAGAGCTGCACGAGCAGTTGGCCCGGGCAGGGGTCAGCGTAGACGGATTGGTAGTAAACAAGCGGGCTCCAGAGGGCATGGGTGAGTTTCTGGATGAACGTCATCTGCAGGAAGAGCAGCACCTGCAGACTTTGCAGGAGAATCTTGGTCAGATCGCAAGACAGGATATATTTTTGCAATCGAGGGATGTTCTGGGCCTGGAAGGTCTGGAGGTTCTGGCAAGTTCTCTTTGAATTTCAGTTAATTACTGTTGACCCTACTGAATGAATTGACAATAATTCCGGTCTTGGCTGTATGGAACGTATACAACACTAGACCGAATGCGATTTTCTGTTCGACAAATTGGTGAATCCTGGGTACTGCATCGCAAGTCTGCGGTGTTAAGTGCTTTCTTTGCTGTTGCCCTGATTTTCACCCAGGCTGTGGAAGTCTCCCATGCTCACGATGATCATGAGAGTCAGCTTGAATGTGAAATTTGTCTGCAATTTGGTTTCAGCGATGATCTGGCTCTGGCATCTGCCAATGGGCAGATATCTGGAGCAAAAGCTCATATCGACGCTACTTCAATCTTTTCAATTCCTGCAACTCTTGCATTTGCCGCCAATTCCCGCGCTCCCCCACAATCCCATTAAAAATTAACTTTCAGTCGGGCTTCGCTGTCCTGATTCTCCCTGGCTTGCATAATCTGGCCTTGGCGGGTAACTGAATTACATCAGCAGTATTAATTTTTTTATGGGGTTGGTCATGAAAACCAATTTTCGACGTTTAATTTCATGTGCATTGTTCGTTGGCTTGAACGGTGCAAGTTTTAGCAGTCTTGCGCAAGAAGAAGAGCACACTGGCTACGACTTTCAAGAGATCGTGGTTTCTGCTCCGTTTCAGGATCGGGAGGCAGAAACAGCATTGCCAATCACCGTTTTGTCAGGTGAAGCATTACTGGAAAAAGTAGGTAATAACCTGGGCGACACTCTAAAGGACGAAATCGGTGTTAACAGTGCATCGTTTGGTCCCGGCGTAGGGCAGCCAGTCATTCGAGGTCAAAGCGCCCGACGTGTAATGGCCTTAACGAATGGCGTAGGCGTAACTGACGCGGCGGCACTGAGTCCTGATCACGCAAATGCTGTGGAAGCGATTTTAGCCGAGAGAGTAGAAGTGCTTCGCGGCCCATCTACTTTGCTATACGGCAGTGGCGCTATCGGTGGTGTGGTTAACGTAATCGATAACCGCATACCAGAATCTCTTGTCGACGATACTCAGTTTATTCTTCAGCAGAGCCGCGACACTGTTAACGACGAAAACAAAACTATCGTTCGTCTGGATGCTTCTGCCGGAAATTTTGCCTTCCATCTGGATGCCTTTAGAAGAGAAAGTGACAATGTAGAAATCAAAGGCTTTGCCATTGATGAGTTTTCAGTCGAGCGACTGGAAGACCTGGTGGCCGAGCATCTGGAAGAAGAAGGTCACCATGAGGAAGAAGAGGGCCACGACGAGGAAGAAGGTCACGACGAGGAGGAAGAGTTTGAGAACACCAATGGCTTCATTGGCAACTCAGACTCTGAATCAGACGGTGGCACCATTGGTTTTTCATGGGTTGGCAATCGAGGTTTCATCGGTGTTTCAGTTAATGAACTGAACAATGACTATGGACTACCTCCTGGAGCTCACGGTCATCATGAAGAAGAAGGTCATGATGAAGAGGAAGAGGGGCATGACGAGGAAGAGGAAGGTCATGATGAGGAAGAAGAAGGCCACGAAGAAGAAGTGGAATTCGTTCGTATAGACATGGAAAGCCGACGCTACGACCTTCGCGGTGGTTTCGAGTTCGCTGACAGCTGGATTGAATCTGTACGCGGTTCACTGGGCTTTACTGACTACGAGCACAGCGAAGTTGAGTTCTTTGAAGACGGCGGTGTCGAGGTTGGAACGCTGTTTAGCAACGAGGGAACAGAAGGTCGCTTTACTTTGAATCATGTGCCAGTTGGTAATTGGACAGGTGTTCTGGGTTTCCAGTTTTCTGATACAGAGTTCTCTGCCATAGGCGAAGAATCTTTCATTCCCAGGTCCGATATCAATTCCCGCGGCATCTTCGCTGTGGAACGCTATAGCCAGGGTAATCTGACTGCTGAGTTTGGCATCCGTTTTGAAGACAACAGCGTGGATCCGAATGGTCGCTGTGATTCAGATGTTAATGCCACCAGCTTGAGTGGAAGTGTGCTGTACGACATAAATCCAGATTCGAACTTTCTGTTTGGTCTCGCCCGCTCTGAACGAGCTCCAGCCATTGAAGAATTGTTTTCAAACACTTCCTCGGCGACTTGCGCTGAGTTTGCAGATGATGAGGATTTCGTTGCCCACGCAGCCACTGGTCTGTTCGAGATCGGTAATCCGAATCTCAGTGAAGAGACTTCAAACAATATCGAGTTTGGCTATCGTATGCACAATGGTCCAATTACTGGCCAGTTCAGCGCCTACTACAATGAGATCGACGACTACATCTTTCTGAATTTGACCGGTGAGGAGCATGAGGGAACACAAATTGCCCGCTACCTGGCGAGAGATGCCCGATTCAGAGGTCTGGAAGGAGAGGTCACGTTTAACCTGATGGAAGGGGACAACGGCAATGTCGAGCTGCGCTTGTTTGGTGATCTGGTTGACGCGGATTTCGACGCTGGTGGTAATGTGCCTCGTATTCCTGCCGCGAAAATCGGTGCTGAATTGCACTACTTCAGGAATAACTGGAGCATGCACTTACACGTAACCGAAGTGAGCGATCAGGACGATGCGGCTGAGTTAGAGTTGCCAACCGACGGTTATACCAATGTATCCCTCTATGCGGACTACCATTGGAACTTCGGTGACGACAGCGAGTTGAAGTTGTTCCTTCGCGGCAACAACTTGCTCGACGAAGAAATTCGTACTCACACTTCATTCCTGAAGAACTTTGCGCCTGAGCCTGGGCGTGGCTTCATGGTAGGTCTGAGGCTTGACTACTAGTGAGTCGAAACTAAAGTCCAATCTCATCCTGGGGATTTTCTTCGCATCCGGAGCTGCCGGATTGATGTATGAAATCCTCTGGATGAGACAGCTTGCCCAATTATTTGGCAGCACATCACAAAGCGCGGCAGTTACCACTGCCGCGTTTTTTATTGGCATTGCCGCTGGCTCCTATTTCTGGGGCCGCAGGGCTAATCAGTTAACGAATCCATTGCAGGTATACGCGAAGTTGGAATTCGGTATCGTGCTGGCGGCACTGTTCTACTTCCTGCTTTTCCAGGTTTATTTCCTCTTTTACAGCGCGATATTTGAAACCTTTTCAGAATCCGGACTTTTGTTCCCACTGGTTAAAATTCTGCTTTCGATTTTGCTTATTTGCCCAGCCAGTTTTTTGATGGGTGGAACCTTGCCTGTAATGGGTGAATACCTGATTCAGGACCGTAATAATCTTGGTCGCTGGGCCGGTACACTCTATGGTCTCAACACGCTTGGTGCGGTGGTGGGTGCAATCGCGGCAGGCTTCTTCCTCCCTCGTTTGTTAGGTCTAAATCTTACCTACAGTATTGCACTTACTCTTTCCTCAACCCTCGGTATCTGCAGTTGGTTACTGGCCAGGCAGAACGAAGAGCGCAGGGGAAAGGAAAATACGCCGCCACCAAAAGCGACAAATGATTCTGGTTTGTTAGGCAGATTTGAATTTATGGAGTCTATTGCATTGCTCTCTGGATTCCTGAGCCTGGCAATGCAAATTCTCTGGATTCGCATGTTCGTGCAGGTGTTGCAAAACTCTACCTATACCTTCTCAGCTATCCTGGTTGTGTTTCTTGCTGCGCTGGCGGTCGGAGCTTTTCTGGTGCGACTTATCATCGATCGCGTGCCCGCCAATCTCAATACGCTGCTGGCGCTCATGGCGATTGCCGGCGTTGCCTGCCTGTTAACACCATTCGTGTTCGTATCCTGGACAAATGGTTTGTCCTATCTGGGGAATCAGGATCAGTTGGGGAGCTATCTGTTTCAGGTGCTGTTTACAACAGGCGTAATCGTGGGTCTGCCAACAATTACCATGGGCATGGTGCTGCCCTATCTGTACCGTTACGCAGAGTCTATCGATGAAACTCCTGGCACAACCCTGGGTAGGCTCAATGGCTGGAACACGCTCGGTGCAGTGATTGGCCCATTAGTAGCCAGCTTCCTGTTGCTGCCATCCATCGGGTTGTGGAGTAGTATTTTATTATTGGGCGTCGTTTACCTGGCTGTGCCCCTGGTACTTTTTCAATCGACTCGCTCACGTGTTGCCACTGTAATATCTCTGGGTCTTGTTCTGCTGCTCGCCAACCCAACCGCTTTACCGATTGTCAGGATCAACCGGGCAGATGAGAGATTACTCGCGCTTTGGGAAGGGGCCGATGGAACAGTGGCTGTAGTTGAGAGAAACGGCAGCCGCCGCATAAAGCTCAATAACTGGTATGCCCTCGGTGGTTCCGGTGCGCTGCGTATGGAGCAAATTCAAACTCATCTGCCCATGCATTTGCACCCGGATCCCAAATCGGTATTCTATCTCGGTATGGGCTCGGGAATAACAGCAGGAACTGTACTAAATTATCCGATCGAATCGGCAACGGTAGCGGAATTATCAGCTGAGGTCATAAAGGCGTCTCGTGAATTTTTTGGTGAATACTCAAACAATTTTCATGAACACCCATCTATTTCAGTTGTTCACGAGGACGGTCGTAATTATCTTGCCGGAACCAATGAGAGTTTCGATCTGATCATTGCCGATCTCTTTATTCCCTGGCGCTCGGGTGTCGCTATGCTTTACACCGAAGAGCATTTTGCGAAAGCCAGGGAACGGCTCAACTCTGACGGACTATTTGTACAATGGATACCGCTTTACCAGATCAGTGAACGCGAGCTAAAAATTATCGCTAACACCATGACCCGGTCATTTCCTATGGTGAGTCTATGGCGAGGCGACTTTTACGCGAACCAGCCCATAATGGCCATGATCGGGCATCAGAACAGTGGGCCATTGTCACCTGAGCTGCCGATCATCCAGCGTTCCTCCGCTGACCTGGTAACTATGCAAAGCAGTGGAGATGCACAGATTCCGCTACTCTCCTACTATCTGGGAACCCTCAACGACGATCACGACTGGGTGCAGGGTGTCGCACTGAACACAGATGATCACCCTGTCATTGAATATCTGGCGCCAGAGTCTCATCGGGCGGAGAGAGCGGGATTGATCGACTGGTTTGTCGGGGAGCAGATGATCGCTTTCATGCAATTCATGCAGCAAACCAGTGAACCGTCCGCAGACCCCTACCTGCAGGAGCTTGATGTGCCTCTAAAGCAATCCGTGTATGCCGGATTATTTTTTCATCTGGCTGCGGTCGCCCGTGAAGAAGAGAATGAAGAGACGAGACAGCAGGCGTTGCGCATTGGGCAGGAATTGCTTAGCTCTGTCTCTGCGATCTCTCAGGATTAGTGTTTTGAAATTTATATCAGAACATGAACGAAGAAATTTGCTTGACATGATGCAACTTTATCTCGACTCTTGCGGTCATCCTCGTAAGCGAAAACTCTCGCTGAATGGGGAAAATATGAGAGTTATCAGGTGATATGAAGAAAGTGCTCAACAACCTTCATCAAAGATTGCGGCCAGCGCGTGTCAACGCTGATATGCGGCGTCGCGCCTTCCTGACTCTGGCTCTTGCCTTAAGCCTTGTTGGTGCACAGGCAGTTTTGTTGGTGCACCACCACGATGATGAGGGTCACGAAAGAGAAGTTGAACTTACTCATCATGTAGACTGCTCAATATGCATAAAGCAGGGAAACGAATCGAAAGTACTACCTGTCGATCTTGCTCTCCCCACTGCAATAGCAGTGGTTAGTGATACACAAACGGATACCATTTCAGGGCCAGCCTTTCCTCCTCTCACTCTCAGGTCTCGTGGACCTCCTTCTTCTGATTCTTAAGTAATCTGTCGGATTCGCAAAACAGAATCCAAATTTGTTACTCGCGTCTTGTGCTTTCGAACGATTGTGCATTTGCGTTGTTGTTTGTTGCCAGCGAGTGAAAGAAGAATCTTGCGAGAAAACCTATGAAAATTAATAAATCGAGTGCATTTGAAGAAGCAGTAGCACTCAACCCTGCTTTTCAGAATAACACTGAAACGCCCATTAGCTATTCCAGGCTTGCTGTGTGGAAAAATCGCCTGGGATTGGGCGTTCTGCTAGGCGGGCTAGCCGCACAATCGTTTTTTATAAGTGGCGCACATGCCCAGACCCCGTCGGACGATGAAATTGAATCGATTTTTGTGTTGGGTCAGCGCCGCGCCTATCAGGGCAATTTTGACGAACTGGAAAATCCAACAGCCGTACAGTTAATAGACGGTGAGCTCCTACGCGAAGTAGGTGCATTAAACCTTAATGATGCACTGGATCTCTCCGCATCTGTCGCCAGGCAGAATAATTTTGGAGGCCTGTGGAATAGTTTTTCAATTCGCGGTTTTTCTGGCGACATAAATTTACCCAGCGGATTTTTGGTTAATGGTTTTAATGCAGGTAGAGGATTTGGTGGTCCTCGGGACATAGTAGGTATTGAAACTGTTGAAGTACTTAAAGGACCGCGTTCTGCATTGTTTGGACGCGGCGAACCCGGGGGCACAATTAACCTGACGACCAAACGACCCCAATTCCAACAAGGTGGGGATATACGGGCAACAGTCGGTCGCTGGGATCAGCTGCGGTTCGAGGGTGATGTACAAACCGTACTCGGCTCCGAAGATCAGATTGGACTTCGTCTGGTTGGCTTTGTGGAAAATGCCGACAGCTTTCGTGACACAGTGGAGACCGAGAAAGTTGGCTTCTACCCCTCTGTAACCTTCGACATTTCCGATGAAACCAGTCTGACCTATGAACTGGAGTTAACCCAGCAAGAGATTCCTTTCGATCGCGGTGTCGTCTATTCAGACCAGTTCGGATTCTCGCCGCGGGAGACTTTTGCAGGTGAGCCAGGCGATGGTCCAATTGAAACTGATGTATTCGGGCATCAGCTGGAACTTCAGCATAATTTTACAGAGAACTGGAGTTTACTGGCAGGTCTCGGCTATCGAGATACTGAGTTTACGGGAAATGCTTCGGAATCTAATTTCGGTGGTCGCCAGACCTATTTCCTCGATGGTCGCACCTTGTCCCGTTTTTTCCGGTTCAGGGATTTCGAGTCAGATTATTTCGTAGCCAGAGCTGAGATTGCCGGTGAGTTCGAATCGGGCTCTGTGCGCCATCGTTTACTGATTGGGGCCGATCACGACCGCTTTGACAACCGTCTCTTTATACTGCGTTTTCGTCCCGCCTGGTTCGGACCAAATGGAGACATTAGCACTCTGGACCCAGCCGAGTATCTACTGCTCGATGTGTTTAACCCGGTGTACGGACAACATCCCATACCAGTTCCAGGGCCGAACACAGATCGTGCCGAGGATCTGAGTGGTACCGGTATCTATATTCAGGATCAGATCGATGTTACAGACCGGTTTCAGATACGACTCGGTTTGCGTTGGGATGATTTCGAACAGGATCTGACTAATCTGCGGGCCAGCCCGGCAACCACCACCACGTCTTCGGATTCCAGGGTTTCCCCACAGTTTGGGGCGGTGTATCTGGTGAATGAGGGATTCAGTTTGTATGCCTCCTACGGTGAAGGTTTTCGTCAGCAAACAGGTTCAGATTTTCAGGGGAACCAGTTTGATCCCAACCTCACTGAATCTGCTGAATTTGGATTTAAATGGGATCTTCTGAATATTTCCAATGACCTTTCGGGAACGATGTCACTGGCATTTTTCCGCGTCGACCAGAGCAATATCCTGGTGAACGATGACCGACCCGAGGCTGTAGCCGCAGGATTCTTCTCTGCATCTGCAGGAGAGGCTCGCAGTCGAGGACTGGAGTTTGATGTCAATCTGTCTAACTCCAGCGGGTTAAATTTCTGGTTCTCTTATGCTTACACCGACGCTGAGTTCACAACCAGTAATCCCGATGCTGATTTTGGTGCTCAGATAGACGCGGGAGATCCTCTAATTAATTCTCCAGAGAATCAGGTCAATCTGCAGATCAGTAAGAATTTTCAATTCGGCAGCATGCCAGCTCAAATTGGTGGAGGTGTCTTGCACACTGATGACAGACTCGGTTGGACGGCCTTTGATTTCACATTGCCAAGCTATACTACTGCACGACTGTTTGGGCAAGTGGAACTCGATAGTGGCCTCTCTTTGCGGGTTGATGTAGATAACCTGTTCGACGAGGAGTTCTACACCAACTCTTATGCCGATGTCTGGGTCGAGCCCGGTGCGCCAACGCGCTGGAGATTCACCGCTTCTTATAATTTCTGACAGGAACCATACGGTCACACAGGAGAACAAAATGACAGATATTGCGCTCAAAGCGACAAACCTGGAAGTTGTGCGCGGTGGCAAAGTCGTATTATCGGGGATGTCATTCGAGGTAAAGCAGGGCGAAATTTTCGCCCTGCTTGGTGGCAACGGGGCAGGAAAGTCGACAACGCTTCTTACATTCATGGGCTTGTTGCAAGCCAGAGGAGGGACTGCAGAAGTGCTGGGACGATCAGCGTCTGATGAATCCGAACAGGTAAGAAAGCAGATCGCCTATTTACCAGAAAGTGCAGCTCTTTATGAGCATCTATCAGCCTGGGAGAACCTCAGCTACTTCTTGTCTTTAAGTCAGCCAAGGCCTCAGCGGAAATCTCTTGATGAAGCACTGGATGCAGTCGGCTTACCTGTTGAGAGCAGGGGGCAGGCGCTGAAATCCTATTCCAAGGGTATGCGACAAAAAGTAGCTATCGCGCTAGCGCTTCTACGTAACACTCCGATTCTGCTTTTGGACGAGCCCACCTCAGGCCTGGATCCTGCGGCGGTCGAAGATTTTCACAATATTGTGGAAGGTTTGGCTAGAGGGGGAGTAACAGTGCTGATGGTTACTCACGACTTATTCGGAGCCTGTCAGGTGGCTCACAGAGTAGGCTTGTTACGGTCAGGTCAGTTAGTCGATGTATTCGAATCCGATGATGAGGGTTCGATAGACATCGCTGCTGTTCGGGATTTATTTCTACAGAAGCAGGTGGCGTGATGAACGTTGTTTCTATGATTTTAGGTGACGAGTTGCGTTACTGGCAGCGCTCGAAAATCGCCTGGGCAGTTTTAGTTGCGCTCCTGATAACCTCGGTATGCGCGGCCATGGTGTCAAATGCGGAAATTAGTCGACGAGCTGAAGAACGACTAGCCCAACAAGCAGAAGCAGACGCAATCTTTCAGGCTCAGCCTGATCGCCATCCACATCGTATGGTGCACTACGGTCATTACGTGTATCGAGCGGCGTCTCCTCTGGCTGTGATTGATTCGGGCATCGACTCTATGGTCGGCACATCGATTTTTCTTGAAGGCCATCGCCAGAATACAGCGACATTCGCGGCAGCGAGAGAGACCGGCTTATTGGCAAGATTCGGCAGTTTTTCTCCGGCATTTGCTCTGCAAACTCTGGCGCCCTTGTTGCTCATCATTATCGGATTTGCCTGTGTGACCAGAGAGAAAGAAAGTAAGACCCTATATCAGATGATAGGGCAGGGAGTCAGTGTTAAAAAACTTCTATTGGGGAAGGCTTTGGCTCTTTGGCTGGTAGCATTGTTGGCATTGTTACCACTTCTGATACTTGGATTTATGGCAACCGGTGATGGCAACTCTGGCTTTAGGACGTCACTGTGGACTATGGCCGCCGGATATTTTGCCTATTTGAGTTTCTGGGTGCTTGTCATTGTCAGCACCTCAAGCTTTTTGCGTACATCAGCGCAATCCCTCTCACTGTTGCTCGGTCTGTGGATAGTGATGTCAGTGCTGACTCCCCGGGTTGCCAGTGAATATGCGAAAGCATCAGTACCTGCCCCGACCCAGATTGAAACCAATCTTCTGATAGCGGAAGCAATGCGTGAGGGTGGCGATAGTCATGACATTCAGGACGCGGCGTTTACTGATCTGAGATCGCTAACACTAGCTGAGTATGGCGTTGGAAAGATTGAAGACCTGCCATTCAATTACCGTGGGCTTGTAGCATTGAGGGGTGAGGAAGCTGATACGGAAGTTCTGCAGGAATTCGCGGAACAGCGTATGGCAAGAGAATACGAGCAAAAAGAAGTCGCTGACGCGTTTTCTATCATTTCTCCCGTGGTCGCTCTCCGTGCCTTCTCCATGGCACTGGCAGGCACTGCACTTCAGGATCATCATCATTTTCTTCGGGCGGCTGAGGATTATCGATATGAGATGGTACAAACATTCAATAGCCTGCAGATGTACGAAATGACACTGGCTGAAGATTTGGCCAGGAATGAAAGCATTGCCGCAGGCAATCGCACACGGGTTGATTCATCGCACTGGGCAGAAATGCCAGTTTTCGAATTGCAGCCCCTGGCGAGTTCTCAGCGCTGGCAAGCAGCCTCGCAGCCTGCTTTGGTTCTAACGATCTGGCTGTTGGCAGCTTTAGCTCTGCTATTGGTCTCGGCGCGGTGGGTAAGAGTATGAATCAGTTCTTTAGATGGCAGCAGGAGTTTACGTTTCTCCTCAGAAGCCGGGCGGTATTAGGAGCGATTGGCTTATTGCTGGTGCTCTCTGGCCTGAGTGTTGGTCTCGGTCTTAATCATGTAACACAAGAGCGGGAACAGATAGCCCAGTTGATTGAGCTCGATACTGAAGAGCGCGCTTATAAACGTACTCTGGCCTACGATTACGGCGGTGCAGCCTACGACGCATTTCACGCAGTATGGAACTCTCCTTCCGATCTTGCATTTGCCGCAATCGGACAAAGGGATCTCAATCCTACTATGTTGCGTATCCGTGCTCTCGCATTGGAGGGGCAGATCTATGAGACCGACAGTATCAATCCTGAACTGGCTCTGGCAGGCAGATTTGATTTTGCTTTCGTTGCGGCTTACCTGCTGCCACTGGTGATTTTATTTGTCCTTTACGACCTGATCGCAGTAGAGCGTGAGAGTGGGCGATTGAATCTTCTTGCTGTATCCGCTCATAACTGGCGTTCACTCTGGATTCCTCGCATCGTGCTAAGGGTACTTGCAGTTCTGTTGGCATTACTCCTGCCGCTGTGGACAGGAATGTTTGTGGAAAACACTGCATTTTCAGTTGTCGCGGGTGCCAGCTTCGCCATAGTGTTGCAAGTAGTATTGTGGACGCTGGTTGCACTGGTAATCGCTACCCGGGCTTCGTTTCGATCAGAGACCATGGCGGCAGTCAGTGTAGGAGTCTGGTTGCTGTTCACTTTGCTGATCCCAATTGTCGGCAAAGTCTACATTGAGAACTCTGTTCCAGGGGTGAAGGGAGCAGAAGTGGCATTGGTGCAGAGGGAGGCGGTAAACGATGCCTGGGATCTGCCCAAGGCAGTCACTATGGATGCTTTCTATGCTTCCCATCCCGAGTGGTCCGATTCTGAACCACTCAATGAGGAATGGCACTGGAAATGGTATTACGCATTTCAGCAAATGGGTGATGAAACAGCTGCCGATCTCTCGCAAGCCTACCGTGATACGATGTTGGAACGTGATCGTCTGACAGCGATTGTTTCCTGGCTTTCTCCTGCCGTGGCTATACAACGGGATTTGCAGGCGTTTGCCCAGACTAATCTCCAGGCGCAGTTAGACTTTGAAGATGAAGTTCGTGCCTATCACGGAAAGATTCGAAGAGCATATTATCCAGTTTTGTTTCGCGAAGTACCTTTTGCGCAGGAGCGCTTGTATGAGTTGGACATTCCGGATTTTGGTTCTGACTAATGGGTTGCTCAATGAAATCACAAAATTCGGGGCCAGACATTTTTGGAGTGGAAGCATGAAGCTGTCATGTGGATTAAGAAAAAGCTTCGGGCTGTATTTTTTCCTGCTGCTCATTAGCTCTTCCGGTTTTGCTCAAAATGCGAATGGTCCCAGCACCACCTCCTTCCAAATCGGAGAACTGGAGGTTCCGCCAGGGCAGAAGCGTAGTGGAGAGATAATTGTAGAACCCATGGATGGTGACAGTGGAAGCATTATTCCGATAACAGTTTTCCACGGTCGTAGCACAGGGCCGGTACTATCATTCATTGCCGGAATTCATGGTTCAGAATACTCGCCAATATTATCGATGCAGGAATTACCGAAACTGCTTGATCCGACTGAAATGTCGGGGACAGTGATTATTGTGCATATAGCGAATATGCCAGCCTTTAAAGGAAGAACGATCTACTTTGGACCGGATGATCAGAAGAATCTAAATCGTTCTTTTCCTGGAAGCCCTGATGGAACAATTACGGAGCGAATAGCTCACACATTAACTGAACATGTTATCTCGGTGTCTGACTATCTAATTGACATACACTCTGGAGATGGCAACGAAAGCCTGCGACCATCTTATGCTGCTTACTACGGAAACGGAGGAAGTGCGGAAGTAAACGAAGAGTCACGTCGTCTCGCGGTAGCATTTGGATTTGAAACTGTCGTACTTATGGGCGGCACCTACGAATCAATAGAGGATGGAATCTACACCAGCGCACAGGCGGTAGCGCGGGGAATTCCAGCGATGGATGTGGAATCCGGAGAGCTGGGATTGGTTGATAGCCGTTTCATTGACCCGATTACCAAAGGGTCTCTCAATGTATTGCGTGAGTTGAAGATGATTCCCGGGAATCCTGAGTTGCCTCAGAACCCTTTCTTTGTAGAAGATCGTGCACGAGTCTATAGTGAGCACAATGGGATATGGCATGCCGACCCATTGGTAAGAACAGGGGACTATGTCACCGCGGGTACCAGGCTGGGAGTAATTACCGATTATTTCGGAAATGAACTGGAAACGATCAGGGCGCCGGCATCAGGGGTATTGATAATTTTGTTCGGTACTCCACCGGTCAATGATGGTGACAATATTGTAGTGATTGCAGAAGTGCCTGCGCCTTGATAGTGAGGTCAGGCTCCGATTGAGATCACTCTGAGAGTCGAGTTGCCAAAGGATTTGTTTTTCTACCAATAGATATTGTTAGACATCTGTAAGAAAGTGAGTGGAACATTGATAGTTAAAATAGAGAGCATCACCCCTGATATTCCTTAAAGTCAGGATTTTGAAATTAACTAATTTGAGTCAATTATTGCCATGAACAATATTCCTATAGCAGTTAAATACGAGAGCCGTTTCGTTGTATCAAAGCTATGTCCGATTCTGATTGCTCAGTTTATTGGATCATCAGCGCTCGCACAGGACGCCCATGTGCACGGTTTGGCTCAACTTAATTTGGTTCGTGAAGGGCAGCAGGTGCAACTGGAATTTTCCAGCCCGGCGATGAATTTTCTCGGCTTTGAGCGTGCGCCTGAGTCAGAGGAGGAACGGGAGCTGTTGGCCAATATAAGTGACGCGCTGGCCGGCAGTGGCTGGCTGCTGGGTGATAGTCTGGCTGACTGCGATATGACTGTTGAAGCTTTGGAGTTACCAGAATTCGGCAATGAAGAGCATGAACATGATCACGACGAAGATCATGACCATGAGGAAGAACACGATCACGATGAAGATCATTCATCCCATGATCATGATGAGCAGGCAGATGGACATTCTGATTTTCGGGTGCAATATTTGTTTAATTGCCGTAATTCGGTACCTGCGGAAATTCAGATTACTGCGTTTCAGCACTTTCCTGGTATTGAGCAAATCACCACACAATGGATAGTAGAACGTAGCCCTGGTCTCAGCGAACTTACTCCAGATGACTCTGTGCTGGCAATCGAATAGCCAGAAATATCAGGCGTGTTAACTTAGTACGAGTAGATGGAGACGCCTTCGGCTTCTATGCGGTAGGCAGACGTGGCGATGTCATTACGAACGACTTCGCTGGTCAATCTTCCATGAATTACATGGGCATCGTAGAAATTTTCCAGCTCCACACCGCGATCATACGTTACATAGATGATCTGGTTCGGTGGAGGAGGGGGTAAATGAATGCAGGCGCCAAAAAATGGCACAAGAAAAAACTCTGTCACTTTACGGGCTTCGTTGTAGGCAGTGGGTACTATGAAGCCGGGAATCATAATGCGCTTGTTGACGAAATCTGGGTTAACATCTACAGATTGAAGAGCCTTGATATAGGCATCGTCATCACCACTCTTTTCGAGTTGCTCTTCCCAGCCGTATCCATCGTGGATTAAGTTTGGCGGGTTGAGCATGGCGTCCAGGTCCGCAGGACTCAGGAGATCTACCCACTCCACAGCGAGCACAGACTCCTGATCCTGACCCATGACGGTTTGGACGCAGAGAGGAAACGACAGGACAAGCAAAACCAGTAGTTTTCGCATGGTAATAACAGCTCCTTTCCATACAATTTTGAAAAATTCGCCAGGGAATGTAAAGTTCGTTCACAGGAAAAAGAGCGACAATGGAAAAGAAATAGAAACGTCAGGAAATGGAATGACATGGCAGTTATAGACATCAGCAATCTGGGATACACCTGGCCAGGTGCCGAAACGGCGACTCTCGATGTGCCAGAGTTTCGGGTAGAGTCGGGAGAGTCTGTGTTTTTGCGAGGGGCTTCTGGTAGCGGCAAATCCACTCTGCTGAGTTTGCTGTGTGGGATTTTACCGGCGCCAAAAAACACTATAAAGATACTCGGCACTGATATGGCCGATATGTCTGTGCGCAAAAGAGACCGCTTTCGTGCTGACCATATCGGAATTGTTTTTCAACAGTTCAACCTGATTCCGTTTCTAACTGTGGGCGCAAATCTGCGACTCGCAGCACGCTTTGCCAATAACACGAATCAGGATGTGGACGGTCGCGCCGAGGCTTTACTGCAATCACTGCAGATGCCAACCGATATCCTGAACCGTCAGGCGGACAAACTGAGCGTTGGCCAGCAGCAGAGGGTCGCAATTGCGAGAGCGTTTATAAATGAACCTGAGATTCTGTTTGCTGATGAACCTACATCAGCGCTGGACTCTGATGCACGGGACCACTTTGTGCAGTTGCTTCTGTCTATACGGGAGTCAACCGGTTGTACCATTCTTTTCGCCAGCCACGATAATTCCCTGGCGAGTTATTTTGAGACTAAAGTGGCTTTAACGGATATCAACAAAGTCCGGTCCCGGGAAGTCGATCATGTTTGAAGTAGCGTTAAGCAGCCTCTGGAGTCGTCGTGGTAGTGTGATGCTCACACTTGCCTCATTGACCATCAGTATGGCGATCGTCATCGGGGTAGAGCATGTGCGGGCCCAGGCCGAGAATAGCTTTGTCAGAACCGTTTCCGGCGTCGATCTGCTTGTTGGTGCTCGCACCAGTCAGGTCAATCTGCTCCTTTATTCAGTCTTCCGGATTGGTAACGCCACAAACAATATCCAATGGCAAAGCTATCAGGACATTATTGCTCGACGCGAAGTTAGCTGGAGCATCCCGTTCTCACTCGGCGACTCACATCGAGGCTATCGCGTACTGGGTACGAATTCCGATTACTTTGAATACTTTCGTTATGGTGACTCAGAGCCGCTGCGACTATCGGCGGGGGAAGAGTTCGCAACTCCGCTGGAGGCGGTGATTGGCAGTGAAGTAGCCAATACCCTTGCTTACGAAGTCGGCGATGAAATAGTCATTTCCCATGGCATAGGCAACACCAGTTTTGTGAACCACGATAATTTGCCGTTTACGGTGTCCGGAATACTTGCGCCAACCGGTACGCCGGTTGATCGCACTATCCACACCAGTTTGCAGGGAATAGAAGCGATACATATGGGTTATCGGGATGGCGTGCAGGTTGCCGCTTTAAGTCCCACTCCTGACGATCCAGGACTGGCGGAGCTTCAACCTACCCAGATCACTGCAATTCTTCTGGGGCTGGAATCCCCCCTGGGAGTGTTTGGATTGCAGAGGGCAATAAACAATTATCCGTCTGAACCCCTTTCAGCAATTCTGCCAGCAGTTGCTCTTGGTGAGCTGTGGCAGATCATTGGTACCCTGGAAAACCTCCTGCAGGTAATTTCAATCCTGGTACTCACAGCTTCACTACTGGGATTGAGCACGATGCTATTGTCTTCTCTCAGAGAGCGTCGGCGGGAATTGGCTCTCTATCGTGCCATTGGTGCACATCCCTCATTCATAGTCTGGCTAATCGAACTTGAAGGGCTGGCCATGGTATCCCTGGCGGCGATATTGGGCTACTTCGTGGTAGTTGCCGGTTTCGCGGTGACCCAGAGTTGGTTAAGTGAATCCTTCGCTCTGGTGATCGATGTCTGGCCTTCGACAATTGGTATCTGGGCTTATATGGGAGGTGCCGTTGTTGCGGCTGTGGTGATTACCATCATTCCCGCCATGGTTGCCTATTACCGGTCGTTGGGAGATGCGCTGCAATCGTCCTAAGATATGCTCTGTGGTCTGAGATAACCACTGTAATCCACTAGAGATTCAACCCTGGTGCCAGATCAGGAATCAGGCACCAGATTGCCAGCTATGTAGACACTTTCGATTGTCTTGGTATTGGCAATATCATCCACAGGGTTCTCTGAGAGAATAGAGAAGTCACCCCATTTATTCGGCTCCAGAGTGCCAATATCACTCATGCCTATACAATCGGCTGCAACTCCTGTGGATGCCTGGATTACTTCATGGGGAGTCATTCCGGCATCCACCATCATCTGCAATTCCATGTGCTCGAAATAACCCTGAAATCGAGCTGGGGGACCGGTGTCTGTGCCCATGGCAATTGGTATGTCAGCCTGGGCCAACAATGCCACGTTTTCTAATGCGACTTCGAGTCCGGCTTTATAGCCCTGGGCAGAGCGACTACTGGCAACGCGCGCCATTCGCTCCGGGGTCTGCAGTTCCTCCAGCACTTCTGGATCGGCTTCCTGCAGAAAGTATGAATCGCCCCAGAAACTGGGAACCGACTCATAGATGAAGGTAGACACTTCGCGGGTAAGAGTCGGGATATAGCAAACTCCTTCTTCTTTGATGAGCGAAATGAACTCGTCATCGACTAGAGTATCCCGAACGCTATGAGCGATAAGATCGCCCCCGGCGCGCAACATGAACTTGGCATCATCAAGATAAAACAAATGTACGGCTACAGGCAGTCTTCTGCTATGGGCCTGGTCAACCAGAGCTTCGAAGTGAGGGCGGGACATCTTGGGTGTCACGCCCAGGTTGTCATCGATCCTTACCTTGATGAAATTTGCTCCCATATCGGCGTTGCGATTTACTTCATCCCGGATAGCTTGTTCGGTGTCGCCTACAACCACGCTACCTGCTACGAAGAGGCGCGCGCGGTTCAGGTCAGACGTGAATTGTGCATTCCTGAGAGCGAAACCTTCTTCTGCATCACCCCCCAGGCTATTTACAGTGGTAATTCCATAACGTGCATAGAGACCGAGTTGCCGTAACAGGTTTTCGGTGCTGTAGTCGGCATTGCCATTTAAACCCACAGTTGCCCCCACATGACCGTGGGCATTTATCAGCCCGGGCATGATGAACTTGCCAGACACGTCAACGATGTCAGCGCCTTCTGGTATGGAGACGTCCGAGCGTGGACCTACACTACGAATTCGGCCATCGGTGATAACAAGCACACCATTTTCCAGTGGCGCGGCAGCGGTGCCATCAATGATAGTGGCGCCAACAAAAGCAATACTGCCTTCGTTTCCCAGGGCTGAGGAGGCGGTAAAAAAGCTGGTAAAGAGAACCCCAATTGCTATCAGTCTGGAGTGCATGGCGATGTTCCTCCCTTGCAAGTGGTGAATTTTATTGTTTTTATTAAGCGGTCTTCGGCAAGCAAAAATATTCAGTGCAATACCTGGAAGACGTCGTGACTGTGTCTCTGTCTGGCATCCATTCCGGTCATAATAATTGGTCGGAGTCAGGTTTGACAATAAAGTGATCAAACTGGCAGTAATCTGCCTCACTCACAAGCTGTGGAGAATCTTTATGAAAAACTCCTGTCGCTGTCTCTTTCCCCTGTTTCTTGGTGCCATACTGCAATCCTGCAGTGGCGAAAACGTCGACAGCCAACAGGAAGCTGGCTCAGGCAGTTTCGATCGGGTGTCAGAGAAATTCGATAGTCTGGTACCCATGGATGCAACAATCGAAAAACTTGCGGGTGGCTTTGCATTTACCGAGGGGCCGGTCTGGGACCGTCGTAATAACCAACTCTATTTCAGTGATCTGCGTAGTAATGCCATTCACACCTGGAGTGATGCAGAAGGCCTGAATACTTTTTTGCAACCGGTGTTTGCGGGAGATGTCGGGCATGAATCCGTAGGATCCAATGGACTTACAATTGATGAAGAGGGTCGGCTTTTGCTAATGGAACATGGCAGTCGAGTCGTGTCCCGCATCGAGGCAGATGGCTCGCGCACGGTGCTTGCGGATCGCTATGGTGATGGCCGACTCAATAGCCCGAATGACTCAGTCTGGCACTCCAGCGGCTGGCTCTATTTTACCGATCCTCCCTACGGGCTGGCGCAACAGGAACAGGATCCATCAAGAGAACTGAAATTTAATGGTATTTACAGGGTTTATCCTGACACCGGTGAAGTGCAGTTATTGGAACGAAATCAATCAAGACCCAATGGCATTGCTTTATCACTGGATGAGAGCACGCTTTATGTCGCAAACTCAGATGGAAACAATAAAGTATGGTATGCCTACGACGTTGCCTATGACGGACAAATATCTAACCGTCGGGTTTTCTTCGATGTAAACGACCAGGACGCAACGGGCGCGGCCGATGGAATGAAAATAGATGAGTCGGGTAATATCTTTGCAACGGGACCCGGCGGTGTATGGGTGTTTGATCCGGAAGGTAATCATCTGGGCACTATCAAGCCGCCTGAAGTTCCTGCCAATGTAGCCTGGGGAGATGATGGCTCAACGCTCTATATGACAGCTCGAACGGGCCTGTACCGCATCAGGCTGTCGACAAGAGGAAAGATTCTCTAGCTGATTCTAAGGTTCCAGTTGACCCAGAAATGCGCGAATCTCAGAGTAAATAAAACTCATCTCTTCGTAGCTGAAACCACCATGACCGCCACCCTCAATGGTAACTAGCTGATTGGTCACACCAGCTTCTTCCAGTGCCCGGTGTAGCTGGACGCCATGATCGTATGGCACGATTGAATCATCCGTGCCATGCACGGTGAGTATGGGGGGCAGGTCTGATCTGATATGGTTAATTGGCGAAACCCGCTCTGCGGTAGCTCGAATATTATCTGCACTTCCTAGCCAGGCTTCTGTGAAATTACCTGATGTGCCGGGTCCTTCGTCCAGTAATCCGAGCACATCAGTTATGCCATACCAGTTAATTACTGCGGCCACCCTTAGTGGATCAGTGTTACGAGGACCTATATCCCAGGTGCGCATTCGATCACCTGGACATTGCGCATCCAGTCCGTCAGACGCCCGCAACATACCAGTAGTCAATGCTAAATGACCTCCAGCGGAATTGCCGGTTACCACGATGGCGTCGCGATCAAAGCCATATCGCTCCGCATTTCGATATACCCAACGCAGCGCACAGCGTGTGTCTTCTACCGCAGCGGGGGCATGAGCAACTTCAGCCAGTCGATAGGCCACGTTGACTACTGTCCAACCCATTTCAAGATAGGGCAGAAATGTCAGCGCTGAACTTTCTTTGCTGCCATTGGTCCAGCCACCGCCATGAATATAGACCAGAGTCGGATTGGGTTGAGGCTCCCCCCGGGGACGATAAACGTCCAGCTTAAGATCTACGCCATCAGCCCGGTGGTAGGTGATATTGGGGGAGAGTGAATAACCGGCTGTAACTCCAACAAAGTCCCGTTCGACAGCCTGGGCGAAGCCAGCATTAGCGGTGAACAGTGAGAGGCATACTATTAGCAGGGTGATGGCCTGCCTATAGGCATTGACGGCTTTATAGGGAATAGCATTTCGCATTGTCGGCGCTCCTATGTTGTTTTTGTTATTCGGCCCGGGAAAGACTCCTAATGCGATTTCCCAGGAACCTGCTGCCATGGACTTTGCTAACTGAATGTCAGGCTGATTCGCTAATGCGTTACAAGCAAATCAGTCTTTTAAAACACCAGTTAGGTAGTGCTCACTTGAAGCCCGGCAATCTCGGAAGGTGATGCCTGCAATGAGTTCGCTACCTGATCGAAGAACTCTAATTCTGGATAGCGAATTTGACCATCAGCGCGAATCAGGCTGGCCAGACAGTCGAGGATGGTGATTCTGTGTTCTTCATTGAGCTTGCGAGCTGCATCTGCAAGGGTCCGCTCCAATGATTTTGACTCAAATATCTCGGAAGAAGCGGCAGTCAGGATATCAGCCTCTGAGAAATCTTGTCCGGTCATTTCCGACAAAGCACTGCGAACATGTTCAACTTCAATAGACTCCACATTTGAGTCTGCCCGGGTAGCTCTCGCGAGTACGAGTAACAGCATTTCCTGGAATAATACGCCTTTGTCTTTGCCCGCACCCTGGTCTGTTATTAGTGCTTTTATGGTGCTGAAATCTATGAGGGCCATGTTTGCTCCTGTTATTTAGCCTGCATCTTGAGGGATGATGCTTTTATTATTGGTCACTTCCATTTGAGTGATCATAAACCACTTTGGAATCCAGACTGAAAAGTACCCGGATTTGCCCTGTTCCCGCAACCGGTGGTGAGCGATGCACCAGACCCTGACCTGATTTTCGGGGATCTCCTTTCATAATCCCTACCCAGAATTGCTCGAATCGGGAAGGGCTGCCGAAGCGAGTGACTGCTTCATTCGAAGCGCTTCGAGCCAGTGCGGCCCGGTCCACCTGCCGGTCAGGTAGCCATTCTGTGCCCGGACCCTGATA
Organism: uncultured Pseudohongiella sp.; assembly: GCA_965227685.1. Lineage (GTDB taxonomy): Bacteria > Pseudomonadota > Gammaproteobacteria > Pseudomonadales > Pseudohongiellaceae > UBA9145. Next base: position 3,936,241 of record CBDDGA010000002.1, read on the forward strand.
AGTGGTTATTAGCCGGAGCGGGGCCCGGTCGAGGTGAAATCGAGAACATTCATCATTTGCGATGGTTACCAGGCGAAATATGAATTTATTACTTCGAGTTATCGCAGCCAGGAGATCGGTCAGGTGTTGCAGATCAAAGCGCAGGTTTCTGAATTTCTGAGGGTCGAGGCCCTGTTGCCTCATTAAGGTGCAAACATCCTCATCAAATGAAGCCAGTGATGTATGGTGTCGCTCATCCCGAAGATCGTTAGCCTTAAGAGAGGAAATTTCTTCTGTGATTCTGGCATTGCCTTCACGTTGCCACAGAGCGAGATTGACGCCTGGATTCATTGCCTGGCGCAATACGGCTGAATCCTTTCCCAGCGCATGGGGAGAAGGGGAAGCCGCCAATAGTCCATTTGTCCCGGGGTCTTTAGTCTCAGTCAGTTCTGTTTCAAACATGCGGTAAAAAACTAACGGTCGAGAGCTTAGTTGTTAGCGAAATCCAGAGTTAACAGCAGTCGCTGAGCTCCAGACTCCAGCTGTGGTGAGCGATGTACCAGACCAGCATCTTCATTCCCGATCCAACATTCTCCTTTTAGCAGGGCTACATCGCCAGCCACTAACTGATGTATGTCTTCGCTACGGGAATACAGACCGGATTGATCATCAGGAAGACCCTGACTGCCAGGACCAAGTTTGCCGCGATCAACCCGATCGTGGGGAAGCCATTCAGTGGCGCTACCGATGTAGGTGGTCACCAGGCGACAGGGGACTCTGTCTACATGGAACCGGGGGCACATTGCCTGACCCAGTGCGGTTAACCTCAGGCCAACATGGTTTAGTCCGAACAAGCAACAAAACATATCTACCAGTTCGGCAATGTCAGTTGCCAGGGCAGTGGATTCTGGGGTTGAGTCCAGTCGATCTATAAGATTTTCCAGCGCATTATGCGGACTGAGTGAGAGTGAAATTTGCAGCTTAGGCTTCTTCTGCAAGACCTTTTTTGCAGCATCAGCTATGGTCGCAGGAACTGCGCGCTGCCAGGTGGCGATATTGACTTCTTCCTCATAGATGTCTGCAAGCACATCCAGTTTTTCGCCAGCTACAGCCAGGCGATTTATCGGCGCGGATAGGGATTGTTCTGTTGCTTCGGCTATAGATGTCATTGGTCTGTCCAGTCGGGGAATGGGTCGCTGAGTGAAAGCCAGTACTCTTTTCCTCTGACTAATTCATCTCTCGTTAGCAAACATTCGTCGAGAGTTCTTCTTATCGCAGGCTCATCCAATCCCTGGCCAATAAACACCAGCTCCTGGCGCATATCGCCGAAAGGTTCTTCCCACAAGCTCTTTATATTTTTCAGGCTCTCTTCGTCTTTAGGCCAACCGTCTCGAGGGACGGCATTCCAGAACATGCCCGCAAAACCATAGCGAGCAATACCGCCAGCCTGACTCCATTGCCAGGCAAACTCAGGGCGTGAGGCGAGCCAGAAGTAGCCTTTTGATCGAATCAGTTTTCCGAATTTTTGAGTATTGTGGAAAAACTCATAGGCTCGCTCGGGATGAAAGGGCAGGCGTGCCACATAGCTAAAACTGCCAATGCCATATTCTTCAGTCTCGGGCACATGTTCACCTCGCATTTCCTTGAGCCAGCCTGGAGCCTGTTGCGCACGTTCGAAATTGAAGAGTTTTGTGTTGAGCACGTCGTCAGTAGGCACCTGACCTTGTGAGATAGGAATAATTCGAGCATGGGTGTTCAGAGATTTAAGGATTGCGGTGAGTCTTTCGATGTCTTTTGTACTAACCAGGTCAGTCTTGCTAATAAGTATGACATCAGCAAACTCGACCTGATCTACCAGCAAGTCGGCCACACTGCGTTCATCTTCTTCGCCTAAAGACTCTCCGGTTTCCTGAAGGTCCTTTGCTTCGTCATAGTCTTTGAGGAAATTGACGGCATCTACCACAGTGACCATGGTGTCCAGTGTGGCCACATCTGATAGGGAAACCCCGTCTTCGTCGGCGAAAGTAAAAGTTTCCGCCACTGGCAAAGGCTCTGATATCCCCGTTGACTCGATCACCAGGTAGTCAAATCTGCCGTCTTTGGCGAGCTTGTTGACTTCCAGCAGTAAATCTTCGCGCAGGGTGCAGCAGATGCAGCCATTACTCATCTCCACGAGTTTTTCTTCCTGATGAGAGAGTGAAACCTCACTCTGGACAAGGGATGCATCGATGTTTATCTCACTCATGTCGTTGACGATTACCGCGACTTTTTTGCCTTCGCGATTATTAAGGATGTGGCTAAGTACCGTGGTTTTTCCGGCACCCAGAAAACCCGAAAGCACGGTTACGGGTAAGTTCGCTTGCTGATTCATTTCGATACCTGAAAGGGTGAAAAAAGGGCGTGGATTGCGTGTGTTGGTCTATAAATGTTATAACATAACATTGCATGGGTAGGCCAGCCCATAACGAAAGCAGTGATGTACAGAATCACAGTTACTGTCAGCTGCAAACGTATCGTTAAATCCGGGCGATCGAGGAATTCAGGTCCGGGCAAATCAACGCTAAGTGGCTGTCATCAATTGATTGTTCAGGAATTCGATCTGGCTATAAGTCAACAGAGCTAGGACTTCGTCTTCAATGTCTACCGTGAGGCTATAAATGGGTGTGACAACAACTTTATCCGTACTGGCAGCTTCCTTTCTGGTTGCCATTGTTCCCTTATTTTGCACCGTGGTTTTATACATTAGTGACGAGCGGCTAAAGGTCTGGATGCCCCGCTTAATTGCTGTCGCTGTTGGTGTTCTTTTGGGCGACGCATTTCTTCACCTGCTTCCTGACGCTCTGGAGATTACAACGAGCGGCAGCAGCACAGTCTTCCTGGCTACTCTCGGAGGAATATTCTGCTTCTTTTATATCGAGCAAGGTCTGCAGTGGCGACATGACCACAATCTTGAATTTATTGGTGGCACTGAAAATGGTCCGGCGTCTTACGCAAAGATGAATCTCCTGGGGGATGGAGTTCACAACTTCGTAGACGGAGTATTAATTGCGTCGAGCTTTCTTGTTGATCCGGCTCTTGGCATAGCAACAACGATTGCAATTGTGCTGCATGAGATTCCACAGGAGATCTCGGATATTGCTGTGCTAATCCATGGAGGGTACAGCAAGAAACGCGCCGTGCTTTTGAATTTCATATGCGCTACAGCCTGCATTGCTGGGGCAGCTGCCACTCTCATACTCTCGCAACTTATGGAGTTGGGTTTAGGTGCCATGTTGGCCTTTACGGCTGGTGGATTTATCTACATCGCCGCCTGCGACCTTGTTCCATTGCTGCGCTCAGCGGAATTGAAAATTGGGCTTCCAACTCAGATTACTGCATCCCTTTTAGGCGTATTCTCCATGCAGTCGATTCTGTGGTTAGAGGCTATTACCTAACAGATGTTAAGGAGTAAGAAAGTGAATACCAAGGTACCTGTAACAATTCTGACTGGATTTCTAGGTAGCGGGAAAACAACATTGCTTAATAGAATTTTGTCCGAGTCCCACGGGCTTCGGATTGCAGTAATTGAGAATGAGTTCGGCGAAATCGGTATTGACCAGGATATGGTAATCAATGCTGATGAAGAAGTTTTCGAAATGAATAACGGCTGTATCTGCTGCACGGTCCGCGGCGACCTGATCAGGATACTGAATAATCTTGCGCGGCGACGAGATAAGTTCGACAGAATAGTTTTGGAAACCACAGGGATGGCTGATCCCGGTCCGGTCGCCCAGACATTCTTTGTCGATGACGATATTCGCGACGAATTCAATCTTGAAGGAATAGTTACACTGGTAGATGCGAAACATGTAGAACAACACTTCGATGATAGCGATGAAGTAATTGCCCAGATAGCGTTTGCTGACATGATCGTATTAAACAAATGCGACCTCATTGAGGAAGAGCAACAGAGTCATCTCATGGAACGGCTTGCGGGTGTAAACAAGATGGCCAAGATCATGCCTGCCAGGATGGCAGATGTATCTATACCCAGGGTGCTGGATATTGGCGGCTTTGACCTGGATCGCGCTCTGGGTATCAATCAGGCCTTCCTCGAGCCGGAATACCCTTTCGAATGGGCAGGCACCTACACCTTGCAAGACAGCAGTTACACTTTGCGTCTCGGTACCGGACCCGATCCGGATATCTCGCTTCTGTGTGTTCCTCTGGCCGAACATGACGAGATGGAGCTGGCAGATCTGGCGGAGAAGGTGTTCCGTTATTGGGCGGAATCCCCCGAAAAAGTCACAAGTACAGACAAAATCATTCCTGGTACAACTCACTGGAATGTGGATTTGGGTCAGCCAGTGGAAATCACGATAGATTCTTCGCAGGGAGACTCGTTCGCGCTTTTTACTCAACACACTCCGGAAGAGTTTGATATGAAGGTAGCGGATAGCTCGGGTAAAGAAATCGATGCCCATCAGGAACATTATTTCAACGCCGGACACACCCATGACGACACCGTGAGTTCGGAGGCGCTGGATTTTGCAGGCGATTTTGATGCTGACAAGTTGAATGCCTGGTTCTCGGTGTTTTTGCAGACCGAGGGTCCCAATGTCTTTCGCATGAAAGGGATTGTTTCCGTCGCTGGCAATGAGAGGCGCATGGTGTTCCAGGGGGTGCATATGCTTTTCGATGCCCAGCCAGGTGAACCCTGGGGAGAAGAAGCCCGTCACAATCGACTGGTTTTTATCGGTCGTGAACTTGATCGAGACTATCTTGAAGGAAGTCTCAAGCGCTGTCTGGCTGAAGAATGACGAACGTCCGGTCCCTGGGTTGCCTATTCGAGACTGACCTGGGCGAAGCTCCAATTGCATCAGGGTGGTCAGCCAGCGGCCGATGGCTTGCTGTGATCAATGCTATTGGTGAAATGATCGTAGTAGATGCAAGTACCGGTAGCGAAATCAAGAGTTGGACAGCTCACGACGACAACGCTCTGGCATTAGCCTGGCATCCTAAATTGCCTATATTCGCCACTAGCTGCCAAAGTGGGATTGTGAAATTGTGGGAAGTTGACTCCCGGCATTCGATCAACCTGCAATTGGAAATTACGCTACCTTCAAGTTTCGAAAGCAACTGGATTGATTGGCTTCGTTGGCGACCTGACGGTAAGCAATTGGCTATTGGTGCTGGGAATGCAGTTCTGCTCAGCTCGGTTCAAGGCAATACGGAAAGCGTATTCCCCTTTCCTGGTGGTACGGTTGGCGCTATCGCCTGGCACCCCAAAGGGTCATTGCTGGCAATTGCAGGCTATGGTGGCACCATCATCCATAACGCTCTTCATCCGGAAGAGCCTCCCACAAAACTAGATTGGAAGGGTTCATTACTCAGCCTGAGTTGGAGCCCCGATGGCAAGATTATTGTGGCTGGTTGCCAGGACAATTCCGTAAATTTCTGGCGCCTCGGTTCGCGTCAGGGCGCGGCGATGTCAGGATTTGAAAACAAACCCTTGCAGCTGACCTGGTGCAATGGGGGTAAGAAATTACTAACGGGTGGTAGCAAAGATCTTGTGCTTTGGTCATTCGACAAGAAAGGACCGGAAGGTCGGGCACCTGATACACGGTCTTTTCACTACGAGGCCATATGTGCTGTCACTGTTACTGCCAATGGTAAGAGCATAGCAAGCGGCTGTCGCAAAGGTCGTATTGCTATATGGGAGTCTGCCCGTGATCTCGAACCAAGAATTTGGACTACCCTCGATAGCCGCGTCGAACACTTGCAATGGTCACCTGCAAAAGGGTCGAAGCTTCTGGCTGCGAGTTCACGACATGGTTCGCTCTACTTGTTTGATGCGTCCAATTATATTTAGAACCGTTGCGGGAAAACCTACAGCAAGCTTTTCAAATCGACATAGTGAGAAGTTAACTTCCTAGTTTTTGAGATAACGCCAGGCCACAGTTACTGAAGTCAGGGAAAACCCAATTCCGATTAGGCTCAGTAAAATCACGACTACATCCCACAACGGGCGCTGTTGCCAGAGGAACTGAAAATCCAGGCTATGCAAGCCGTTATATAACCACCTCTCTCTGCGACTCGCGTCAGTGACCCGGTTTATGGGCTGGCCTGTACCTGGGTCAATGTGGTACCAGGTGGATTCGTCATCATCAAATCTGGCCCTATAGACCGGTAATGGTCTATATCGATTGTGTCGCGAATAATAGTAGTCATCATATTCCTGAACCAGATTCATGCTCAGTAAGTGATTCTCCGGCAATAAACTGGGTACAGATTCTGCAATGCTAGTCTGTAGTCGAGCACGATCATCGCTATTCCCTTCTTCGAAAGAAACATTGCGTTGGCCATCGGCATAGTGGGCAACCAGGTAGGGTTCGCCCCCAATATAGTGCCATGTCAGCTCTTTTGCTGTTTGACTAGTTGATAGTGCATTAACCGAAGATACTGGTGGTAGCGATGCAAGGCGAAACGTGCTTTGTCCAACATATCTGGCGATCTGTGGTGTGGCCGACGAACTGGAATCAAAAACACCCCAGGGTCCCATGGACATCAGTCCGCTGAACATGAAGCTAGTGACAAAGATAACCGTAGCTAGTCCCAGGATATGATGCCACTTCATCCACCCCTTATATGGGGTCATGCTGGTGCCTCGATATTTTTTGAATGGACGCAGTCGCATGAAGCCAATGATTGTGCCAGTTACTATTGAGAACAATCCGAGCAGGGATAGATAAACGATCACATCTCTCCACACAGAATTGTGTTGTCGTAACTGGTATGGGTAGATCCAGTGTATTGTCGAACCCAGCCAGTTCCAAAAGCGTTCTGTTTCCTGGGTATCCCGAACTACCTGACCTGTAGTGCTGGATAGATAAAGTACTGTGCCTGCCTCATCTTCCAAGGACACTCGATGAAGCGGGCGATGTTGATCAAGAGACGCAGTAACTGTCCACTGATCCACTTCGATCGGTCCTGTATAGATTGGCTGGTTCGCTTCATCTCCGAAACCGGATAGTTTCGCGGCTTCCAACGCACGCTGCTCATCCAACCCTTCGAATGCTTCTCCTGTATCGGCGAACACCACTATTGACTCTCTGTCTGGTGACCCGAATTGGTAAGCAGGGCGACCTATCACTGAAGAAAGGCTTACTGAAGAATAGGCGTCTACAATCTCCAAACCTACCGCAGCTTCATAGGGTGAATAACTGACTGAACTGATGTTCAACGGCGGGAGATTTTGAAGCCGCTCTTGCCGGGTTAGCTCGGGATATTCCACGTACATCATCACTATGCCGCTGGCAAACCACAGGGCAAATAACAGGCACATGAATATGCCCAGCCAGCGATGGGCAAGGAAGAGTAGTTTCTTCAGTTTTTTCATTTATCCAGAGCTCGTTAGAAACGGCAGCAATTATGCCTTACTGCTGTCTTCCTGGGCGTTAATTAACTGTTAAAAATCAGAAATTTACCTGAACGGGTAGATGCTGAAATCCGACACCTTCTATAGACCAGTGGTCATTAGAGTTGGAATTCCTGGCCAGAAACCGAGTTGGGAATCAGGTTCACTGAGCGGCTACTGTTTCTATAAGTGGTATTCCATCCTCAGCGATATCGAGGAATAGCCTCTTTGGTTACATAAAGCAGAGAGATATGTTATGTTATAACATATCTATAAAAATTAAATCAAAAATCATCCTGGTAACCCGATGCACGGCTTCATCAGTTGAGATACCAATCTGATTTGAGTAATCCGTTATCAGCACCCTGCACGACTTAAGAAGAATCTTTTCTGCATCAACCGGAGTTAGTTAATGAAAGATCGCACAACCACAGCAGTGGTCAGGAATCATCTCGTATCCTTTGCTTTAGTTTTCTTTACCCCTTACTCATTGTATGGCGCTGAAGAATCCAATCAGAACATTGAAGAAATTGTTGTTATTGGTGACACGGTGGGATCCCTTGGTCTGGATAGCGAATCCAGCACAGGTAGCCGACTTGGACTAACTATCAGGGAAACCCCGGCAGCGATTGAGGTACTCAATAAGGAAGTACTGCGCTCCCGTGGTTACCAGAAACTAACTGATGCAGTACAAAGTTTGCCCGGGGTGATTTCTGGTAATCATCCAGCAGCTCCTTCAACATTTTCAATGCGTGGGTTTACCCGCGGCCAGGTCTCTATCCTGCGTGATGGTCTATGGGTGGGTCCAAGTAGCATGGTGATGCGCCCGCAAAACACGTTCAATCTGGAACGTGTAGAAGTGTTGCGAGGTCCTTCCTCGGTGATGAGTGGCATTGGAGCAATTGGCAGCACGGTAAACACAGTCGCCAGAACTGCAGTCGTTGGCGCTGATACATCTTACGATTTACTACTGAGTGCTGGACGCTGGGATTCATTTCAGGCTGGATTCGGTGCCGGTGGCTCTTTGTCCGATACAACTGGTTGGCGTTTCGACGTAAGCACTTATGGCGCTGAGGGTTTTGTCGAGCGTACAGACCCTGAGTCGACTAATGTCACCGGTAGTTTTGTGTGGAGTCTGGCAGATGATATGGAGCTGAAGCTCAGCGCAGATTATTTGCAGGACGATGTGGGTCGTTATTTTGGCACTCCACTGGTACCTCTGGAAGCAGCCCGGCGTCCGATGACACATATAATCTCCACCACAACCGGTGAAACCATTGATGAAGACATGCGATTTCGCAACTACAACGTTGAAGATGGATTTGCGGAATCAGATCAACTGTTTTTGAGAGCGGATTATTCCTGGGAGCTTTCCGAAAACATCACACTAAATAATTCGCTTTACAAGTTCGATGCTGACCGCGAATGGGTTAACGCAGAAGGTTATGCCTATTGCACAACTGTTGTAGATGTCTGCAGTCAGGTTGGTGAGATTCAACGCTACTACGGTTATTTCTTCGTGTTTCATGAGCAGGACCAATGGGGGAACCGTTTCACACTTAATGTTGATGGTGAGCTGGGAGGCATGGAAAATCGTTTTCTGCTTGGTGCAGAAGTCTTAGACATCGACTTTGTTCGCAGCCGTGGTTTTCGCCGAAATATAGCGCCCGTGCCTGGTGATTCTGTCGATCCATATAATCCAATACCCGGTGTATATGGCCAACTGGAATTGCGCGGCGTCAGTCCTACGCAGATACAGGACTGGGCGATCTTTGCTGAGAATGCACTGCAGATTACTGATCGATTCAGCCTGGTTGCAGCGGCCAGATATGAAGAACTGGAACTTGATCGTGCAAACTTCAATGAGTCTGGAGTAGATGAGGGCAGTGGTTTTTCCCGTACTTATGATTGGTGGAGCTGGCGTCTGGGTTTTGTTTACGATGTCACCGAGAATATTGCCCTGTACGGTCAATACAGCGATGCGGTTGATCCTATCGGTTCTAACATATTTCTAGTTAGCAGTAACAACGACTTTGACCTTACCAGTGCCGAGCAATGGGAAATCGGTTTAAAAGCCAGCCTGGGTGGCGGCACAGAGATGACCTTAGCCTGGTTTGATATTACCCGCGACGATATCCTGCAAAGGTTCTCCGTTGATAATGTTGCCAATATCGGTGGGCAAGACGCCCGCGGAATAGAATTTGCTCTCACCGGTAATCTGAACGACCAGTGGCGTGTCGGTGTCAATGCCGGATACACCGACGCGGAATTCCAACGTTCCGCTAACAATGTCGTGAATGCAGGAAATACCCCTCCAAATGTGCCTGAGCGCACGGCTAATGCCTGGACCAGCGTTTCCAATGTGGGTGGGCTGCCATTGGAGCTGGGAGGCGGTTGGCGATTTATTGATGACCGCTTCGGCAATAACAACAACTCTGTAGCTTTCAACTCTTATCAACTTCTGGATGTGTACGCAGCCTGGGTTGGCGACAACTACCGCATAACCGCACGAGTAGACAATCTTGCAGACGAGGACTATGTTTCCTGGTCTGATGTATTTTATCTGGGGCAAACAGACCCGTCCTTTATCTACGCCAATCAGGTAATGATGGGGGCCCCTCGCAACTACAGCGTAACGATGCAGTGGCAGTTCTAAATTGAAACCATGAGTTCATTGCAGGCTACAGCCGTCGAAGAACGTCTTCCTTTACTGGACGTTCTTCGGGGCTACGCCCTGATTGGAATTTTCCTGGCTAACCTGGTTAGCTTCTTTGGCATGTATTACCTGGACTTTGACGAGGTAATGAGTCTGCCATTTCCTGATAAAGCAGTTTTGTTTGCCATTGACGCATTGATAGAAGGTAAATTCTACGCGCTGTTCTCATTGTTGTTAGGTATAGGTTTTGCCTTGCAGGCTGAGCGAGCGCAACTTAGAGGATCACCCTTTCTACCTTTTTGGTATCGTCGCATGGGGGTGCTGTTGGTTATCGGGCTCACTCACATGTACTTTATCTGGTACGGAGATATTCTAACCTTATATGCAGTGTTAGGATTATTCATGCCACTGTGTTTGACCTTTTCGAATCGACAGTTGGCAGTTTCGGTGGGAATACTGTTGATCTTGCCCCTCGCAATTCATGTCATGGTTGCAGTCACCGAGAATGCCCCTTTTTGGACTAGCCTCTCTCGCTTGGCAATGGAATTGCAAAGCGATTGGGGGTTAGAGGGCCGCAGTAGTGAAAGCCTGCTCCTGTCTGACTCTGTGCGAGAAGTCTGGTTGGCGAATGTTCTGGGTGCTGTTCAGAGACCATTAAGCTATTTGCTAAGTGGAAGATATGTGCAGGTGCTTGGCTTTTTCGTACTTGGAGCACTGTTTGCACGGACGGTTTTGCCAATGTGGCGAGAAGGGAGAAATATTTCAGTCAGGTTATGGTTAAGTTGCATGTTGATTGGAATGATGAGTGGTGCGCTCTATGCCTGGACCAAAGCAGTGACCGCCTCCTACTACAGTACGGATTTGATGGGGCTGTTTCAGGGCCTTGTTATGCACATTAGTTGCCTGACACTGATGGTCGGGTATGTTGGCGCTGGTGCCTGGCTTTGGCAAAGCCGGAAATTCTATTGGCTACTGACGCAACTTGGTGTAATAGGTCGTATGCCCCTGACCAGTTACATCACCCAAACTTCATTTGGAGTAATTGTGTTCTATGGCTATGGGCTAGCCTTAATGGGTGTGCTTCCGCTTTCCCTGATTCCAGTTGTCGTTGCGCTGGTGATTCCATTGCAGTGGTTGTTCGCTCGCTACTGGTTGCAGTCTCATGCTCAGGGCCCGCTTGAGGCTCTCTGGCGTCGCTTTAGTTATCCAAACTAGAGCAGCCTGGCGGGCCAATCTCATCTACATCGCAATTCGATACAACTCAGCGTAATCTTCTGCGCTAACAGGTTTTGGATTAGTCATTGTCGCCATATCATTCACGGCATGTGGAACCATGTCGTCGATCAGGTCTTCACTTAGACCCATTTCTGCCAGTCCAGCGGGCAGGCCAATGTTTGCATTAAGCTTTTCAATCTCTTTTGCTAGATCGGCATCGGCAGGCAGGCCCATGGCCTGACGTATACGTGGATATTTGTCTTCACAGGCGTCTTCATTGAACCGCAATATCGTTGGCAAAATGACGGCATTGAGAGTGCCATGATGCAGACGAAGCTCCTTAAGCCGGCCTGCAGCATGACTCATTGAATGAACAGCACCTAAACCTTTAACGAAAGCAAGAGCCCCCTCGGTCGACGCCATCATCATCTCCCAGCGTGCCGTGCGGTCACTACCATCTTCCACGGCCCGTTGAATGTGCTGCCAGCCGCGCCATAGACCGTCCAGTCCAACTCCATCAGCAGGGGGGTTTACCGGTGAAGCTAAAACGGCTTCGATGCAATGGGTGATTGCATCCATGCCGGTGGCAGCTGTGAGCAGGGGTGGTAATCCCAGAGTAAGTTCAGGGTCGCAAATCGCAAGCTTGGGGAGAAACAGTGAATTTGCATAAGTGAGTTTTCGCCCATCATTCATACTGATAACGAATCCCACTGAGGCTTCACTGCCAGTACCTGCGGTGGTGGGTATGGCTATGAGTGGCGCAATTCCCTTTACCAGTTTGTTGCCGCCCTGTAACGGATCATATTGAGCAAGAGGTCCGCCACTCACTGCCAATAAGGCCACCGCTTTGCCGAGATCCATCGGAGAACCGCCACCTATACAAACCACGCCATCACAATCATTGCTTTGGTAGGATTCCAGTGCCTCGGTGACTGCCTCTTCTGTGGGATTACCTGGCGTGCCATCGTAAATAGTGGCTGCGGACTCATCTTCAAGCACGGCGGTGATTTGATCCAGCAGGCCACTGTCTCTAAGTCCGCGATCAGTGACCAGAAATGGCCGCTCAATGCCCTGGCGTTGCAACGATTCGGGTAGTTTCTTTATGGCTCCGAAATCGAAACGCACAGGATTTTGAAAAGTTAGCATTGGCACGGCAAATTTCTCCTTAGGGCAAGCCTGTCTGTTCTGGTAAGAGTCAGATTTTACTCTTTGCAGCGTTGGTGGTCAGTTTTATTTTATTGGTGAGTTTTATTGGCAGAATGAAAGTTTTTGATTCGAAGAAAACCAAAGTCTTTCGTCGAACAGGAATTGAAGCTTCAGGTTCGCGTTACGCGATTCCGTTGAGAAAATTTAGAACGAGTTGTGTTGTTAATTCAGGTTGCTCCTGCTGTACCCAATGGCCGGCTCCTTCTACAAGGTGAACACCTCGCATGTCTGTGCATGCACTTTCCTGCATACGATCAATTGCACCTGGGTTTTGATAGGTGCCCCAATCGCTGGCTCCGGAGATAAAAAGACTAGGCTGGTCAATTGTCTTACCGGCGTAAAGCTCTGACTCCGCAGCACCGATACCGCTCGCTCCCATACGATAGCTGTTTAGCCCACCTTGAAAACTGGTGCGACCAAATTCATTAGCATATACGGCCAGCTCCGGCTCAGTTAACCAATCATTAGAGGCAATTTCTTCCGCAGAAGGCATTACCTTTGCCACGGTTTCTGCCATGCCGTCGGCTAAATCCATAATGTAATAGGTAGGCATTTTCGCCCACTCACTGGCGGTGCGAGCAGCGAGAGGAAAGGGTTTATTCTGGTTCCAGTCTGCGCTTTTGTGATGGTAGTAAGCCCGGATGAAATTACTTAGCCCTTGTTCGGCCTTCCACATATTGTCATTGGCTTCTCTGGTTTGATAGTAGCGCTGATAGTGTTTGCGTGGGCGTGGAAGATTGGCAAGATCATCGAAGATACTGGGGCCGCTGTTACTGGAACGAGGATTCCGAATTGTGTTACTCGGAATAGAAGGAGTGCCGGAAAATGGTGCGCTCATCATAACAACTGATCGAAAGACATCAGGCCTGGTTACGGCACACCAGGCTGCCAGAGGAGAGCCGAAGTCGTGGCCGATTACACAATCGACATGATCGTAGCCGTAGGCATAGATCAACCCCATCACATCCCGCACTTTATTGAGCATGCGAAACGGTGCCAGATCGGTATCGTAGTCGCTACTCCAACCGGTAGTTCTGCCGTATCCCCTTAAATCCGGCACGATCACGTGATAACCAGCATTAGCGAGGGGCACCATTAGCTTGCGCCAACTGTAGGCCAGCTCCGGAAAGCCATGGAGCAACACTAAAGCAGGGCGCTTGTCCGTTTCGTAACCAGCTTCCAGCACATGCATTCGCAGGCCATTAATGTCATCCACGAAGCGAGAACGTACCCCGGCTGGAAGCCACTCGGCTGGATAAGCTTCAGTGCCGGGTGTAACGGTGTCTGGAATTTGAGCTGATACTCGATTTAGAGTTATAGAAGATGTAGTGGCTAGAGCTAGTGCCTGCAGAAATCGGCGTCGGGAATTAAACTTCATAGCTCAGGATGTATACTCCAATTGGACTATGATTTTGGCTTGCCGTAGAGAACAAGATTGTGATCAACAAGATCATAGCCTAATTCGTCGGCAATCTTCTCTTGCAGAGCTTCGATCTTCTTGTTGTGAAACTCGATAACTTTGCCGGTTTCTGTGCACACCAGATGGTCGTGGTGTTCGCCGCTGTCCAGTTCGAACACGGAATGTCCACCATCAAAGTTGTGACGCTCTACCAGGCCAGCTTGCTCAAATTGGGTCAGGACGCGATATACAGTCGCCAGGCCTACATCTTCTCCCGCATCAAGCAACGCTTTGTAGACATCTTCCGCACTCAGATGCCGGGTAGTTGATTTCTCAAGCATTTGTAGAATTTTCACCCGCGGCAGGGTGACTTTTAGTCCGGCATTGCGTAAATCTTGGTTTTGATCACTCATCAGGGCTTATTCTTTAAATCTGTGGAAGTTGGCTTACACAACCCACTTAAATTGTGCGCGGTGCATAGTATAGGAAGTATTCTGATCATATCCTATCTTAAATTCTCTCGAGAACAACTAATAAAGTGGGTAGATCACGGTCGCTTTTATGGTTTGTGCGCCGCTTCTGTTTCTGAATCCTGGTGTGAACATAAAGGGAAACAGGATAGTGCTTGCATCTGTAATGGTGGAGCGATGTCATGAATTCGAAGAAATAAAAACAGACTCTTGCAGGCGTTGTGCTAATTAGTCGTACCCGTATTTCTTTCTCAGAGAATCTGCAATGCTGACTCCACAGCCGGAGTGATTACCGTTGCTGCTCCCGTTGGATTGTGATCCTGAGCCGTGGTTGCAGGCACTGGTGCATTTGTGACCCGTATCAACAGTCTGGTCAGTGCCGGGAGGGATACTCTCCACGCTAGAATTTCCAATCTTGAATGAAGAAGTTTTCTTGGTGAGGTTATTACCAGAACAAGCCGGGCAGCTTGGGGTATCGTAAGAGCGGACCAGAAAAAACTCGAATTCTTCCGAGCAATCATTGCAACTAAAATCGAAAACGGGCATTTCTGCTCTCTATTATACGCTCTTTAGCTTTGATCAAAGGGGCCAAATTAAGCTCTGCGTAGTACTCTGGCCAGCTTGCAGAGCCAGTATTGAAAGGCTGCTTTGCCGCGTTTTTCTGATGCTCGAATAATCGCGCATTTGCAGATTTCATGTTAGGTTATAATATAACAACAAATAGATAAATGAGAATGGCTATTGGATTGCGGATTTGTTGCTTCTGCGCTTTGTAAACTTCGACTTTAAAGGAGATCTCAGATACACCTGCTCGTTCCCAGAGAGTTACCTGACGGTTATCTTGAGGTACGCATTTTTCAGTAGTCCCCGATGGTTCACTCTATGGAGGCGACAATCAGTATGGCCGTACGCAAAAATTTGTGCCAAAACAGGACGCGGGTTTTGAATTGCTTATCGAGCCGCCCTGGACGGCCAGGTAATAAGTGTTTTCGACCGGACAAATCTAAAACAGCGATACAGCTGGTAAGCAGCAAGTACTGAAAATCAATTAATCCACTGGAGAGTAATACCAATGAAAGCAATAAGACGATTGAAGCAGAGCCTGCTAAGACTCTCGCTTATCTTTTTCACAGTGCTGGCGGCTCAAGCTTCGGTTGCTCAGGATGGGGTCACTCGCTATGTACGCTTCACTGATGACTCTGGCATACACAGCGGTATTTTGGAGGGACAGACCATTCGTGTGCTGGATGGTGATCCAGTTTTTGACGATGGGGTTAGCCCGACAGGGCAAACTGTGAACGTGGGATCAGTGGAATTGGAAATTCCCATGAATCCGGAGCGAGTGCCTCATGTAGTCGGTGTTGCTATCAACTCAAACAATCCTAATGGCAACCCGGTTGAAGCAGAGCATCCAACCTGGTTTGGCAAAGCCACCACGTCTCTTGCCAAGAATGGGGCGCCAGTTGAAGTGCCTTTTGGTGCAACTAACTTTAATTTCGAAGGCGAGCTTGCGCTGATTATCGGAAGAGAAGGCCGACACATTCCTGAATCAGAGGCAATGGACTATCTCTTCGGTGTGGCTGTGGGTAACGACTGGAGCGAAAACGATTGGTGCGGTGAGAGAAGAGGCATCGAGGAACCCAGCCACGTTTTCTGTAAAGCAGGTGATACTTTTGCCACTCTGGGTGATCAGGTAGTTACTGGACTCGACTTGAGCGACCTGCAACTTACAGTTCGGCTAAATGGTGTGGTTGCCGCCCAGGGTTCAACCGCCTACTTTCGAAATGACCCCGCAGCACTGATCAGCAAGCTGAGCCACTACATGACATTGAAGCGTGGCGACATAATTTACACCGGTACAGTGTCTCCACCTCAACTTCCAGGAACCCGCCGTCAGCTCTGGCAGGATGATGTAGTGGAAGTTGAAATAGAAAATATCGGAATTGTCAGCAACCAACTGGTGCGTGTTACTCGACAAAACGTGGCGGGGCCTGAAATTTCTGCTGCAAACGGAACCTATGTGAGATTCCAGCATTCAGGTGGGTATTCTTTTGGTCTTATGGATGGCGATGAAATCCAGGAGTTAGATGGAGATCCCGTAGAAGGCGGAGCAACCACTACCGGTCGCAGCTTCAATGCGGATGATGTGGAAATTGGATTGCCGATAGATCCTGAAGCTCCAGGCAGAAAAGTTTTAGCCGCGGCAGCCAATTACCATCCTGTCAATGGTGCGCCAAGACAGGTCCCTCATCCTCGATATTTCTTTAAACATTCTTCAGGGCTAAGTGCCGATGGCGATGACGTCGAGCGTCCACCGGAAGTAGAGATGTTCATCCCCGAAGGAGAATTAGTGATAGTCATTGGACGCAGTGGTCGTCACATACCGGTAAATGAAGCACAGGATTACATCTTCGGTGTTGCGGCAGGCAATGATTGGTCAGAATTAGCATGGATCACTGCAGGTCCCGGCACCCGCCCACTGAAGTTGGTAGGTAAGGCGACTGATACCTGGTCCGGTCTGGGCAATACTATCGTGCGCGGTCTGGACTACAGTGATCTCGAAATAACAACCTGGGTAAATGGAGAATTGCTCTCTCAGGGACAGACGTCGACTATGATTAATAACCCAGCGCGACTGGTGAGTTACCTGTCTCGCTACATGACACTGGAACCCGGCGACCTGATCTACACCGGAGCTATTTCGCCGGAACCTGGTATGCGGCGAAATCTGGAAGTGGGCGATGTAGTCGAAGTGGAGGTGGAGAGCCTTGGGTCTATGGAACAGGAAGTCGTTGCGATGCCGGACTGGCCCTATGGCGATAACTGATCGTAATTCAAAACTCAGAGCTCAGTGCCACGCTGGTCGACGATTCTGTTCAAAATTCGTTGTAAGATTAGAGATTCCACAGAATTTTAGATGACCATGGCAAAAGTAATTCAGGCTCTTTTTATGTATCGAAGCAGGGTACTCATCTTGAGTACCCTGCTTTTTTTGTTTGGGGCACCGTTGCTCACAGCGACCACCATACTCGGTATGAACATCGATGAGGTGGCTAACGGCGCTGAATTGGTATTTGAAGGTCAGGTGCTTGAACACAATGTTCAGGAAAATGCTGCCGGTATCGTTGTCACCTTCGTTACTTTTCAGGTGAACGATGTCATTAAGGGTTCCTACTCAGCTCCGCTTCTGGAATTGAAATTCACCGGAGGAGAATTGGCCGGGCAGCTTATTGAAGTCAGTGGCCTCAGAATTCCCGAGTTGGACGAGCAGGGTATCTATTTTGTCGAGTCAATCAGCCGTGACCTGGTCAATCCTCTACTGGGGTGGTCACAGGGTCACTTTCTCATTGTAAATGACGAAGCTGAACAGAAAGTCAGCACGGTAAATTTCGTACCCATTACCGACGTTGTGCCGGTGGGTACTATTCCTCCCAGTGTTCGACGTCCGCGTTCCCTGGTTGATGGCGACTCGGCGCCAGCGAGTGGAGTGATCATGGATGCTGGCCCATTTCAATTCGAGCGCGCCTTATCTGTCGACGAATTCAAATCGCGAATTCGTCAGATGATCCAGTAAAGCCAGAATTCCAACAGTGAATGCTATGCCCAGGGCCAGGTAGTGACTGTACCTGCCGCCTGACTCCCTGCCTCGTCTATTACGTGTCACGCCAAAAAGCTGTTATTCTCAGATCATTGGCCGGTTCCCGAGCCTGGCCGTTTCATTTTTTGGGGAAACACTATGCGAAAGCTTATTACTGCATTGATTGTCTCAATAAGTGCTGGCGCACAGGCACAGACTTATCAGCCGGATTGGGAATCTGCTGAGGAAGAACTATTACGACACTTCAGGGCCTTGTTGCAGTTCGATACCAGTGATCCACCTGGGCGGGAACTGCCGGCGGCAGAATATCTGCGAGATGTGCTGGAGGCCGAGGGCATACCGGTAGAAATGTTGTCGGTAGACCCTGAAAGACCGAATGTTGTAGCCAGGCTGGAAGGTGATGGCAGTGAGGAGCCACTGTTAATCATGGCTCACACAGATGTTGTCAATGTAGATCCGGCGAAGTGGACGTTTCCTCCCTTCAGTGCAACTGTGGATGGCGGCTATGTCTACGGGCGAGGGGCGGTTGACGACAAAGATAATCTTGCAGCCGGGCTTATGGTGATGCTGGAGTTGAAACGCCAGAACGTCCCGTTGTCTCGTGATGTTATTTTTCTTGCCGAGTCTGGTGAAGAAGGTGCCACAGAATATGGCATCGAATTCATGGTGAATGAGCATTTTGACAAGATTCAGGCTGAGTTTTGCCTGGCTGAAGGGGGCAGCGTCGCCAGGGTAAATCGCGAAGTGATGTACTCTGGTGTGCAGACAGTTGAAAAACTGCCATATCGGTTGGAACTGGTAGCCACCGGTGTGGCCGGGCATGGCTCTGTACCGCTGCAAAACAATTCAGTAGTACGGTTGGCGAAAGCAATCTCGGCAATAGCCGATTGGCGGTCGCCCATTCGTCTGAATGAAACTACTTATACTTATTTCGAACGTTTAGCGTCTATCTCACCACCTGATGCCGGTGAGCGATACCTGGCGGTCCTGGATTCAGGTCGTGCCAGTGAATCCGACGAGTACTTCCTCGCCTATGAGCCTCGTCATGCATCGATGTTGCGTTCCTCTCTTTCGCCAACAATTTTCGATGGAGGTTATCGCATTAATGTGATTCCCTCCGAAGCGCGCGCCTCTGTGGATTTCCGTGCTTTGCCCGATGAAAATATCGAGGAGTATCTCGACAGCATCCGGGAAGTGATCGGTGACGAAGCTATCGAAGTCAGCCTGGGAGTGAGAAACACACGCCCTGCAGGACAGGCCAGCATCGATACAGTAGCGTTCACCACAATCGAAGAAAACACCACGGAACACTATGGCGTCATAACACTGCCAACCATGTCCACTGGTGCGACCGACATGGCGTATTTGCGGGCCCGTGGAGTACAGTGTTACGGCATAGGTCCAGCGATAGATCGTGAAGATGCAGGATTGGGCTTTGGAGCCCATAGTGATCAGGAACGAATACTGATCAGCGAATTGAATCGTTTCCTGAGATTTAACTGGGACGTTGTGGTTGATCTCGCTGCAGCGAAATAGGAAATCAGTAAAATTATCCGGAGAGAATCAGAAACCACTCTTCAATACTGACCACGTAAGGGTCGGAGTGATTCTACAGCACTGTAAAATTGCTCCGGCCCTTTTGCATTTTGCGGTATCCTCCCCTCTTCATTAAGGAGAACCCATGACATCTACGATTATCAAGTTCCCCAGACAGCTGTTTCTGGTAGCGGCAGTTCTTGTTGGCTTCACTAAAGCAGCCTATGCAGGCGAAACTTATTACCACGTTGATTTATCAGAACGCCAGGTTCAGCAGGTTTCAATCGAAGCCCGCTTCACCGATGTAACCGGTGAGACTCTGGATTTTCACCTGCCAGTCTGGCGCTCGGGCCTTTATCTTGTGCTCGACTTTGTTGGTACGATGTCTGGTCTTGAAGTGACAGATGGCAATGGGGAGCGATTGCAGTTTGAACAGACAGCCAAGTCATCATGGCGTATCAACAGACCCGATGATGCTAGCGGTGAGGTGCTGATTCGTTACCGACTCTATGCAGACAGTCTGTCGGACCGCACCCGTCACGTAGATGCGGATCACGCATTTCTCAATCCAGCCGCCGTTTTCATATACGCGGATGGGTTTCGCGATTCACCAATCGAAGTAAGTATGGATCTGCCCAGTGGCTGGCGGGTAGCGAGTGGAATGGAACAGCCTGAAGAAGGTCGTTTTATTGCACCAACTTATGACCGTCTGGTTGATTCACCCATTGAAGCGGGAACTTTTGATCTGATTAGTTTCGAAGCGGGCGGCATGACTATCGATTATTTGATCGAAGGCACCTGGGACGAAAATGAAGAGCGACTGGCAAATGATATAGGCGCAATCGTTGAAGCCACCGTAAAAGTGTTTGAGTCTGCAGAGAGAGGGCTTCCTACCGATCGCTATTTGTTTCTGCTTAACAGTGGCCCTGGACTTGGTGGTGGCACCGAGTATTACAATAGCACTGTGGTGCATACAGATCCCCGTGCATTCTGGGATGAGGAACGCTGGCGAAGATTTCTCGGTTTGATGGCCCACGAATTCTTCCACACCTGGAACGTGAAACGGTTTCGACCAGCAACCATTGATCGTTACGATTACCAGGGTGTGAACTTTACCGAGCTGCTTTGGGTGGCTGAGGGGCTTACCAGTTACTATGACGAAATTTTGCCAGTGCGAGCAGGTCTGGTCTCCGTTGAGGAATACCGAAAACAACTCGCCGACACTATTGGTGGAGTAGTGGATAATCCCGGCTATGGTCAGGACACTCTGGCCCGGGCCAGCCTGGAAGCCTGGACCAAGGGATACCACCGTGGCGCCGATCGTGCCGCCGACAAACCTAATCGAACGGTCTCTTTCTACAGTCAGGGTGGACTGTTAGGCCTGGTTCTGGATCTCGAAATTCGTCGCTCATCCGACGGTCAACGCAGCCTCGATACAGTTATGTCGGCACTGTATGACGATTTTCCTCTTGGTGAAGGAGGCTTTACCTATGATGATTTCCGCAGTCGATTAGCAGCGGCTGGCGGGGAAGCTCTCGCTGATCGCCTGGATAGCTGGGTTTACGATACCGATCCTCTACCTGTTGCCGAAGCGCTTGAAGTTATCGGATGGGCTCTGGATCGTGAAGACACAAGTGAAGCACCGGTACAGGTTTCAGTCGGTGCCGCATTGCGAGGCAATCCACCTGTAGTGCGATACGCCCGCCTCGACAGTGCGGCATGGCGTGCAGGGGTAAATGCAGGCGATGAATTACTGGCTTTGGATGGTATTCGCATTGGCAGCGGATTGGATTCTTTACTACGTCGTTACACTCCGGGTGATGAAGTTGAGCTGGCGTTATTTCGCGATGGAGAGCTTAAGACGCTAAGTCTGACTCTTGATCCGGTCCTCGCTGATCACGAAATCAATGTTGATGATGTGGCCAATGAGCAGGCCCGGCGTTTGCGCCGGGATTGGTTGGGTGGTTTCGATGAAAATCAGGACTGAGATAACGGGTTAATTACATTATTGCTTCAAATTTCTGTGGGAGTTTTTCCATTGAAATTAATTAAGGATTATCACTCATGGCGATGACCAGAAGGCAATTCATTAGCGCGACCAGCACGGCATTGATTACAGCAGGGATGGGCGGGCATAGTCTGGCTGCATCCGCTGGCAGACTACCAGTAATCAAGCCAGCAAGATTAAAGGAAGGTATGACTGTGGGGCTCGTTACCCCGGCAAGCAATGTACCTGAGAATGAAGAGCTGCTGGCTGCAATCGAATTGGTAGAGTCTCTGGGCTTTAATGCGAAGACTTCCGCAAATCTGTTCGCCCGAACACAGTATCTTGCAGGTACCGATGAACAGCGCGCAGCTGATCTTAATTCCATGTTTGCTGATCCTGCGGTAGACGCTATTTTTTGTGTGCGTGGTGGCTATGGCTCAGGGCGCTTGCTTCGCTATTTGGATTACGACCTGATTCGGGACAACCCAAAAATCCTGATGGGCTATAGTGATATCACTGCATTGCTTAATAGCATCAATCTGCTCACAGGACTTATGACTTTTCATGGACCCATTGCCGGTAGTAATTTTTCCGAGTATTCCCTGAATCAGTACAGAAGGGTCCTGGTTAACCCCTCGCAAGAGACTCGCATCGCTGAACCTCCCCCGTTCGAAGCTTCTCCCGGCGTCGTTGAACGCACCAATCGCTTGACCCCGATAGTTCCCGGAACAGCGGAAGGGCGGTTGATTGGTGGTAATCTTTCACTGATGGTCACGCTCATGGGGACACCCTATGAGCCAGTCTTTGACGACGCAATTCTGTTCCTGGAAGATGTTTCAGAACCACCTTACAGTGTTGATCGGATGCTGACCCATCTATGGCTTACAGGAAAACTGGAACGACTGGCGGGCGTAGCTCTCGGAAAATTCACTGACGATGACTACGACAGCAACACATTCAGCATGGAAGAAGTGTTGCGTGATCGCTTTGAACCATTGGGAATCCCGACCCTGCGTGGCTTGATGATCGGGCATGTAGATGATCAGACGGTTGTACCAGTTGGTGCTAACGCCAGACTCGATGTTGAAGCAGGAAAGTTAACGCTACTGGAAAATGCTGTAGCCTGAACGGCTGAATAACTGAAATTGTATTGGTATTCAGCTCAGTCAGAACTAGTAGTCGTTCTTCAGAACGGGTTCACTGACACCATCAATTCCAACCAGGGTCAGAATATTAAGTAACACAGCCTGCGGTCCCAGATGGGAGTCGATAGGTGCGAACCATTCCTCCGGAGAGTGGGAGCCGCCCCCATCACCTCCGCCGGAAATAGTGATGGCGGGAATCCCCATAGACATTGGTACATTGGCATCTGTACTGGAAATATTCACCCCGGAGATTTCAACGTCCAGGTTGGCATACGCCAGCGAAGCAACCTGCACAATCGGGCTGCTTACCGGTGTGCTACCGACGGGTCTGTCCCCGATCAATTTAAATTCTACGCTGATTGCATCACTACCCCAGCGGGAGTTTTCTTCAGCCACGGCGGTGAGAGCTGCAAGTTTGGCTTCACGTTCAAATATTGCCAGGGAAGCGCTTTCATTAGAGCGCATATCAATGGCGAATGTGGCATCTGCTGCGATTGAGTTTACCGAGGTGCCGCCGGTAACGGTTCCTACTGTGAACGTAGTTTTTGGAAACTGTGGAGTTTGTAATTCGGCAATATAAGCGATGGCTCTGCCCATGGCATGAATTGCTGACGGCAGACCGAATGCACCGAATGAATGTCCCCCTGGCCCTGTAAATACAAATTCGAAGCGACGGCTGCCAGTGCCTCCGGCGGTAATCCTGGTCAGGCGCACGCCATCAACTGAGATAAAGCCGTCGACTTCGGTAAGGTCTCTAAAGAGTGCCTTTATCCCCCGCAGATCACCGCGACCTTCTTCACCGACATTGCCGCTGAAGATAATGTCTCCCACGGTGTCGATGCCACTCTTATTGAGCACGTCAATAACCGAAAGAAGCGTAGCCAATCCGCGGGTATCATCACCTATTCCTGGTGCATAGTATCGACCATCGCGGAATTCAACGGTTGTGTCTACTGACTCCGGAAATACTGTGTCGAGATGAGCAGCGATTAGCAATGTTGGGCCTTCACCATTACCGGCTCTTCGGGCAACTACGTTTCCTTCATTATCGATGTAAGCATCGTTAAGACCTAGTTCACGCAGTCGTCGCAGGTAATCTTCCGCTCTTCGCTCTTCCATAAACGGGGGAGCAGGTATCTCGGTGATTTCGAGTTGCTCTTCAACAGTCTGAGACTCTCGCTCTTGAATGCTTTGTAACGCTGCTTGCACTCTCGGGTCAGAGAAGACTGCATTGAACTGATCTTCTATCGCTTCATCCGGTGGAATCAGCGGTCTGGTTTCCTGGGCTAATGCCTGTCCAAGGAACAGCATCAGAATGAGGCTGCCTGTAACTAATGCTTTCAAGTGAGACCTGACCCTAATTTCAGATAATCCGTATATGCAAGTAGATTCGAATTAGTCCGCTACAGCTTATTGCTCAAAGTATGGGCGACGTACGAAATGGTCGGGATTGGCATCGGACCGCGGCACCATCTTTTGTGGTCTCCCGGCCTGATTATCAGTTCCATATAAATTGCCATCTTCGTCAGCAGCCAGCGAGTGCATCTCGATCCACATATGAGGCCCTTCAACGGGCAGTCTCCAGGTGTATTCTGGAGTTCCGTCGAGATTAAATTTAACTATCTTGGGAGGTCGAATGTCGGTTACCCAGGCTGCTTCATCGCTTACTGTAATATCCAGGGGTAGATCTAGCCCGGTCCATGTGGCGACATATTCGTAACTTGGGTACTGTTCTGAATCAAGGGCAGCAGTTTGCTGGAATACTTTGACATCCCGCTTGTCCCGATCCAGAGCATAGAGTTTTTGGTCAGGACCCATTGCCAGGGAGTGTACGGATGCAAATTGGTGGGCTTCGTCACCGCCTTCGCCGAACTCAGAGCGATAAGTTCCGTCGGCGTTTCTAACTACGATGCGATTATTACCGCCCAGTCCGTCACCGACCAGAAACATGCCATTTGGTAAAAATGCGACATCCTGTGGCTGACGGTAGTGGGTCTCGTCATTACCGGGAATGCCTTTCTCACCCAGAGTCATCACAAGACGTTCACCATCATTGGAGAAAACATAGATGATGTGATTCGTCTCATCGATCAACCACAGTCGATTAAGCGGATCGTATGGGTCCATACGCAGTCGATGCGGTCCGGGTCCAGGAGTTCCCATGAACAAATGATCCCAGTGATCCCAAACTTCCAGAACTTCACCTTCACTGTTAACTACATAGATGCAGTTCTGCCATTCTCGCCCTCGCCCCTGTAATACATTCCATCCTATGGAGCCGGGGAATCGGGTATAACTTTCAGGAATAGGGTCCGGTAAACGGGTTTCGCCTCTCTGCAGGAAAAAAATACGATCTTTGTTCTGAACATAGACCCCCGAAGTGCCGCCCCAGGTCATGCCTTCTTCAGCGAATGGCTGCATCCAGGTTTCAGTCGTATAGTCGTAGGGACTGGGACCGATAATTCCTGAATCCTGAGCAAGCAATGGCGTCGTCAATGAAGTTGCGATTGCGCATAGCGCCATTTTGGCAATAAGGGATCTCATAGGTTTGTTCCTGTTATTGTTGAATGTATCTGCTTCGGCAGTGCAATCTATCATCTGCCATGCTCGAACTGAAGAAAATCACGTTACTGATTGTAACTAATTGATACTTAATAATATTGTCTATTATTTGATGCTCAAAACAGGGGCCTGCAGCAGGTCCGGCCGAAAGTGATTGGGCAATCGCAGTTAATCCGGGGCATATTGAATTACAGTTTTCTGCTGTATACTGGCTCGATTAACAGGATACAGACGCCGAGAAACTCATGATATCCAAACTATTCAAGACTCTTTATATCCTCCTGATGACCCTAAGTGTTGTCTCAAATGTTGCTTATGGTCAGGACAACAACCCGTACTCCGACCTGGAAGACGTACTGGCGGTGGAATGGGAAGATTTGATGAGTCAGGAAGATCTGGACGCAATACTCAATGCACCAGCTGTTTCTCACGATGGTTTTGGATGGGAAAGCCAGGTCGGCGGCAGTCCTGAAGAACAAGCCTATATGAAGGCTTTACAATCCTTTGATGTAAATCCGGATTTGATCAACAAGCGAATAGTGATACCTGGATTCATTGTACCTACCAAGTACAACGATGATCGCATGGTGACAGAATTTTTCCTGGTTCCCTTTTTCGGTGCCTGTATTCATCTTCCACCACCACCACCAAACCAGATCATTCACGTCACTTATGCCGATGGAATACCTCTGGACAACTACTATGACCCCCATGTGGTAATGGGCGAGCTGACCAGTAAGGTGGTTCGTAATGATATGGCTAATTCAGCTTATAGTCTTACCGCAGAGGGCGTGGAACTTTACGAATACTAAAATCGTAAAGCCAAAAACTCACTTAATTCTGGTCAGAATTCGCCTGGCTACACTTTGAGCACACACCAAAAAATTCAACGGTCATGTGCTTGATGCGGAAATCCTGCGCCTTTTCAACCTGAGCTATTGAATCGCTGAACGAAGCAAATTCCAATTCTCTTACTTCTTCGCAACTTTCACATATCAAGAATTGCCCCTGATGCTCATCTTCGGGATGGGAGCATCCCAGGTAGGCATTCAGTGATTCGAGTTTGTGAACGAGTCCCAGAGATTGCAGGAAATCCAGAGTTCTATAAACAGTTGGAGGAGCTACTCCACTTCGTTTGGAAGCTAACTCAGACAGAAGATCGTAGGCTTTCACCGGCTTGTGTCCCGCCCAGACTATTTCAAACACCTGGCGTCGAAGGTCTGTAAATCGTTCACCACCTTTTTCACAAACTCGCCTGGCTTGCTCTAATGCTTCTTCAATACAAAGTGCATGATCATGGTTGCAAGCGAAACTGGGAGGTTTAGGTGTGGAGTTCAAGGAAGGCATAGGTAGTTCTTTACTCAAATTTTAGGGTCAGGGACTAGGCTCACAATCTGAAAGGCTTAAGATCTTGCTTCCTCAAGTTCGCACTGCAACTGAACCATATCAGAATCTGGCCTGGATTTGATATATAGCTTGATTTAGCTTAAAAGTTATAATATAACATTACCAATTTCAAGCTTCTTACTTTTCCCTGACTCCGCAAGGCCTTCTCGTGACTATGTTCACTACTGTGATTACAGCAGCAATCTTGAGCTCGTTGGTTTCTCTCAGTGCATCCTATGTTTTTTTGCTGAGCGAAAATGGTATCCGAAGATGGACACCAAGTCTGTTGGCTGTGGCATGTGGCGTACTACTGGGAGACGCATTTTTCCATTTGATGCCGGAAGCGTTCGAGATTAGTGAAAACTCGGAAGCTGCGCTGGGTGGGATGCTCCTGGGTATCGTGATTTTTTTCTGTTTTGAGCAGTTCGTAAAATCGCGACAACATCAAAGAGAGCTGGAAGAAGGTAAATCACTCGCGAGGCGGTTGCCATATATGAATCTTGCTGGGGATGCGCTTCATAACGCCACAGATGGAGTTCTTATCGCAACGAGTTTCATGGCTGATACGAAACTAGGGATAGCTACCACTTTGGCCATCGTCTTACACGAAATTCCACAAGAATTAACAGATATAGCCTTACTCATTCGTGGAGGCTGGAGTAAGTCAAAAGCATTCCAGGCAAATTTTTATTGTGCGCTGATTGCGCCGTTAGCAGCCATAGGTACTTTAATTTTTGACCGCTATGCAGAAGTTAACCTGGGGCTACTCTTGTCGATCACGGCAGGTGGATTCGTCTATATCGCACTGGCTAACCTGATGCCAATGTTGCTGCCTGCCAGAGGCAATACTGCGTCCATTCCTCAGTTTGGCACCGTGTTAATAGGTCTTCTGTCTATGCAAATGCTTCTATGGGTGGAGTGAAAGGAAATTGAGATTGTAGCGAAATGGATTTGCAATGGAAGCTAAACCATCTGACCGCTTATGTATTGAGGTGAATGAGTAACATTAAGCAGCAAGTGATCGAAATCAGTCAGTCAGAACTGTCTG
Source organism: uncultured Pseudohongiella sp. (assembly GCA_965227685.1). Lineage (GTDB taxonomy): Bacteria > Pseudomonadota > Gammaproteobacteria > Pseudomonadales > Pseudohongiellaceae > UBA9145. The sequence goes on from CBDDGA010000002.1 coordinate 3,963,824, forward strand.
CCGGTCGTAGTCACTTAAGTTCCCATTCAAAATTAAACTGGAGTCACTGCAATGAATACTCTAACTGATAAATGTGAACGTACAGCACTTGAATCAACTAATGTAAAACATCTCTCGCGCCGCGAATTACTTGCTGCCTCGATAATAGGTGGAATAAGTTTGTCGGCTTGTGCCGGTCACGTGGCAGCGGCCGTCGATAGTAATGTCAGGGGTCGCAGTGCGAAAGAGATAGCACAAGACGAAGATTTCTGGCTTGCTATCTCGAGGGCTTACAACCTCGACGGTCAATACATCGTTCTGAACGGTGGTGGTAATAATCCAATTCCCAATTCCGTTGTTGATGCGATGCATCGTTTCGACGAGTTAGCTGCAAGCCAACCCCGCCCCCATAACTACACACTCTGGAACAGAATGTATGACCATCGAGTTCGGTTGGCCAGGCTTTTTAATTGCCAAAGTGAAGAGCTGGCAATTACGCGCAATACAACAGAAGGCCTGAATATTGTGTGCTCTGGAATAGAGCTGAGCGAGGGAGATGAGGTTATTTTATCCAATTTCGACACACGATATGCACTGCCTATTTTGGAGCAACTTGCAGAGCGCAAACGTGTATCTATAAAAGTCGTTGATCTTCCTTTGTCACCAACAACAGAACAGGTAGTCACACTGTATCAGGATGCCATGAGTCGACGAACTAAACTGGTTGTCGCGAGTCATGTTGTGGATGGTTGGGGTTTCGTCCTGCCAGTAAAGGAGCTGTCAGCGCTAGCTCATGGAAATGACGCGCAAATGCTCGTTGATGGTGCTCTGGGTTTTGGGCAGATACCCGTAGATGTAACTGATATTGATTGTGACTACTACGCGACTTCACTACATAAGTGGCTGAACGCACCTTTGGGAACAGGAGCGCTGTACGTTAAACGCGAGCGAATCGAAAAACTGTGGCCGATGTACGGTAACACGCGGGCGAAAGATGACATCACCAAATTTGAGCAAATTGGAACCCGTTGCGGTCCAACTTTGGCAGCGATCGGCCAGGCAATCGATTTGTATCAACAGATAGGTCCAGAGCGAAAAGCGGCAAGAGTAAAATATCTGACCAGTCTGGTAATCGATGGACTACGGGATACTTCCGGAGTGCATGTCATTACTGAAGCCAATGAGGCAAAGCGAACCGGCCTGGCTCGCATTGCTATAGATGGAATCAGTGGTAGAGACCTGACAAGGATATTGATTGATGACCACAGGGTTTTCACTTTTGGAAACTTCCCTGGTGAATATGATGGAGTCTATATCTCACCAAATGTATTTAACAGTGCGAGAGACATTGAGCATTTCAATGAATCTGTTAGGCAAATTGCGACAGATCAAGCTGCTTCCTGACAGTTCCAGGAGGAGGAATTATGCATTTGAACACAATGAATATGGATAAGGCTGCTATCGGGCTTTCTCTGGTTTGCGTTGTGCATTGCCTGCTTACACCAGTTGCAATAGTCATGTTGCCAGCCCTGGGAGCTACTTTTCTGGAGGATGAAAGATTTCACTACGCAATTCTATTTCTGGTGCTTCCAACCAGTCTTATAGCCTTGGGATTGGGTTGTCGTAAGCATGGACATTTTGAAATTCTTCTCACCGGCCTGACAGGACTATTGGTTCTCTTTCTGGTTTTAATTCTGGGAGAAGAAACTATCGGTGAAACAGGGGAAAAGCTTACTACCGTTGCTGGAACAGGAATTATTGCTTTTGCCCATGTTCGAAACTTCCTTTCCTGTCGGGTTCAGGGTTGCGATCCAGTTGAAGAAAGTGACGTTCATTAGAATTAAATATTGAGAGTGCCCACGATGAATAAAATTCTCACAAACATCGTCACTGGATTTCTAGGTGTAGGAAAAACTACCGTCATACAGCATCTGCTGAGCCAAAAGCCGAAAGAGGAACGCTGGGCAGTTCTGGTGAACGAATTCGGTGAAATCGGAATAGACAGTAACTTGTACGCAGAGAATAACGTCAGCCAGAAGGGCGTCACAATTAGTCAGGTGCCTGGTGGTTGTATGTGCTGTGCGAATGGTCTGCCTATGCAGATGGCACTGAATCTATTGCTGGCGAGATCAAAGCCCCATCGATTGCTGATTGAGCCCACGGGGCTCGGTCATCCCAAGGAAGTCTTGAGTATATTGACCGGGGAGTACTACAGGGAGTCGTTAAGTCTCCAGGCAACGTTAACTGTAGTTGATTCTCGCAAATTACAGCTTGAGCGATATACATCGAACGCAACATTTAATGAGCAGTTGGAAATCGCTGATGTAGTCATAGCAAACAAAGCAGACTTGTATGCCGAGGAAGATTTCCCTCGTTTGCTCGATTACATCGATGGTCTGTCTGGGCTGGATTCGAAGTTAATCTATCAGGTGCAACACGGTGAGGTTGAACTGGAATGGCTCTCTCGTTCTATAAGTAAAGAAACTATAGGTGCGATCAAGCCTACAGCGAATAACGCCACAATTAGTTTCTTGCCTCCAGATATCAAGATTCCAATAGAAGGATTTATAAGCAGAGAAAATCAGGGTGATGGATTTTTCAGCCGGGGCTGGGTGTTTAGTCGAGAGTGGAGCTTCAACAGGCAAGAATTACTATCACTAATTTACAGCATCGATGTTGAAAGGCTAAAAGGCGTTTTCAATACAACGGATGGAGTAATTGGATTCAATATGGTGGATGGTGTGCTGAGCCAAAAACGCCTCGAGTCAATTGCTGATAGCCGAGTTGAGTTGATAAGTATCAATAAAAAGGACCTGGACGGAATAGAGGAAGCTCTCCTGGCTTGCGTCACTGAAAGTGAGACTGCTACACGCCCGGTTTCAGCCAGTGCACCAGTGTAATTGGTTTGAAACCTGAAGTCTCACTCCCTCTACAAACCGGCTTGTACTGAATGATAACTACGCGAACAAGAATTAGTTTTGCAGAGATACTTTTGATTGTTTGCGCGACACAATCAATTGCAAGTTATGCGCAGCAATCAGAGGAGAAAGTCCCTGCTAGTGATGGAAGTTTATCTGAGATTGAGCAGGATTCGAGCAGTGAAACTCAGGTGTACCAGCGAAGCTATTTCAATCAATACAATCCACAAACTGCCTGGGACATCATCGATCGCCTACCGGGGTTCACCATCGATACCGGTGAGGATCTCCGTGGATTTGGTGCTACCGCTGGCAATGTTCTGATAGATGGCGAGCGACCTTCATCCAAGACCGGCGGAATAGAAGATGCCCTCAATCGATTGCCAGCAAATCTGATTGAGCGTGTTGAAGTGATACGTGGCGTGGCAGGGAACAGCGAAGCGGCTGGTCAGGCAGTAGTCGCCAATATCATTCGAATTCCCCAGGCTAGCTCGGCAAGTTGGGAATCCAGAATTGAGCAGGCCTCTGACAACACTATCTATGGTAACACCGAGATGACGTGGGCTTTGCCCATAGGTGCCTGGCAAACCTCGACAAAGGCAAATGTCTTCTGGGAGCGATACCCACTGCAAGGGTCCAGAGTCACACGAAACCCATCTGGCGATATTCGGATTGGCCAGTTTGAAGACAGGCCAAGTACTCTCCAGGAAGCGTTTCTCAGCTCAGAATTCAGACGCCCTCTCGGAGCCGGGACGCTTGGATTGACTGGTCGATATGGGCGCAGTGAATTTTTGCCCAACACCGGGCGCTTAGGTTATGACGAAAATTTGCCCGATCTTTCAAGAATTCCTGACGAATTCTTTGCCATCGATCTGGACAGTAAATTCAATGAAGCGGAAATAGGAATAGACTGGACCCAGCCTGTTTCAGACAACTGGAGCTGGAAACTTCTGTCTTTAACTTCTGGTCAACACTGGACCCAAATTCAATGGGTTAACACAGAAAGGCCGGTGGGCACGTTTGACTCTGCATCTACATTTTCACGTCGACGCGAGCAGCTGGAATCGGTGTTTCGCAATACCTTTAGCTTCAATGGCGATGGCCCTCTATTTCCTGAGTTAGGCTTTGAGTTGACTTACAATGATGTAGACAACCTCCTGTCTCTAAGCAGCACGGATGGGGATGGTATCGCTTCCAATATTACTCTACCCGGAGCAGATACCACTGTTGAAGAGCGGCGCGCAGAAGCTTTCTTTAATCTGATCTGGGCAGTAAGTGATAAGTACTCAATTGAAACAGGCGCAGCCTTTGAAACCTCAGAGATTAAGGTGAGTGGTGATGCCAGGAATGAGCAATCGTTTTTCTTTGCCAAACCCTATGCGAATCTGATTATGGACTACGCGGACGGTCTGCAGTTTCGGGCAGGTATAAGGCGGCGTATTGGCCAATTAAGCTTCAGTGAGTTTGCAGCTTCAGCCCAGGCTGACGCAGACAGATTACTGGCGGGCAATCCGGCAATTCGTCCAGATCAGGTTGTTCGAGCTTCATTCATTACTGATTATCGACAAGAAACTGGCCTGGCTATCAATGTTGAGCTTTTTCATGAATGGCGAGACGATGTACTGGAACAGTTAGTGCTCCCTTCGGGTGTGCCCGGAACCGGCAATGCTGGCAGCGCCGATGTTCGTGGAATTACCAGCAGCATAACTATTCCACTGCGTAGTTTTATACCCGGTGGCTTGCTGGAGATTGAAGCTGAAGTTCTGGATTCAAGTTTTACTGATCCTTTGACGGGCAGAGAGCGCGAACTGTCAGGGTTGAGCACGCCGAATATCTTTTTGGACTTCCGGCAGGATCTGATTAGCCGCAGTCTTAGTTGGGGCTTCTCCTATCGAGCCACATCAGAAAACACATTCTATTTTGCCGATGAAGAAACCTTTAGTCGCGATGGTGATCAGTGGCGAGTCTATGTGGAAACTACCCGCATTGCTGGAATTCGCAGTAACCTTTCCCTGCGAAACGTTGGTTCCAGAAACTTCTTTCAGGAGCGACGGTTTTTCCAGCCTACTCGTGCCCAGACTTTTACAGGTACCGAGACTATTGATCGTGAAAGAGGGATGTTTGTGACACTGACCTTTTCAGGTCAGTTCTGATTTATTGTGGATGGTTTTATAAAACTCGCTGTAAATCAGAACCCCAACCAACGCTAAACGCGTGAATTAGTGTCTGCAGATATCTCTGATAACGCCAGTAATACTCGAAATGCTTACACTGATTATTCGATTTTTTCGAATGATCTGTTCGATTATTCTGACCCTTTCTCTCTTGACTGGGAATGCCGCTCATCTTAATGTCCGCAGATGCTTGGGCAGGAGTAGGTAATGGCTTTTGCCCACTATTTATCGACACAAATTGTCGGCTATGTGCCGGTAACTTTGGCGCCAGCGATGGCGTCTTTTAAGGAGAAAATGGATGACCGATACGATTACTGAACAGGAATTAACCGAAGCACGCAAAATCTGGGGCGATGCCCTCGTTGCTGTCTCTAAGGCATTTGAGGAAGGTGGTATAGATGCTGCCACGGAAGTTGCAAATGGTGCGTTGGATGCCGCTTACGGATATAACCTGGGTCCTGTGTTGTTCAAGCCGACGCTAGCCAGTGGGGAGCAGACATTCAGGCCAACCAGAGAAGGAGCGCTTTCCTATTTCGTCGGACACAACGACAAGTATCCTCTTGATGGCGGATTCGGGATTAAGGGTTGGCGAACAGTTGTATCTGAAACTTCTGCAAGTTTTATCCAGGGCGATGTCGCCATGTGGATGGGCTGGGTTACTTTCACAGATAAAGATGGAAACGTAACGAAAGTAGACAAGAGCTGGGGATACAAAAAAGACGAAGAAGGAACACTCAGGATTGTCCTTCACCACTCTTCTTTGCCTTATCAGCCAGAATAATTGTCCTGGTTTCGCAGCGACGGGTAGCCGACTGCTCGTCGCTGCAATTTCACTTGCGGAATTAACTATCTGATGACGCGTCAGCTTCAGTAGCGGCTGTTGTGGCACCAGATGGAATGAAATCTCCGGAAAAGCTCACCAACTCATCATTCACGAAGTGCACCGTGATCTTTTCCTGTCCTCTTACGCCACCGCCAGGCTGGTAACTGTAGATATAGTCCCAGCGATCCTGATGGTAGGGATCCCGAACCAGAGGTGTTCCCATCACGAATATAACCTGCCGCTTCGTCATACCTGGGCGCAGCTGATCCACCATGTCCTGGGTAATGATGTTGCCTTGAGGAATGCCGATTTTATACACCCCGGGGAAGTCTAATGACCCAACATTATTGCAAGCAGTGAGCAATAGAGCGCTGGTTAATGTAAATATTTTGATACTGGGCTTCATATGCTTATCTGTTCTTCAGAAACGGCAACTCGTAACTTTTTTCTGAATTTCTTCTGGACTATTCCCTTCTTTCCTCGGCTTTCCCCTGAATGGAGAGTGGGCATGATACCCCAAAATACATGCCAGGCGAACGCTGCCTGTTATGGTTGACCGGGAGGTTCCAGTCTTTTTGATTCCGGTCAACACACAATTCGACACCTGAATTGGAGATAAATTCGGTTTGTCACAGTAACTTTTCGGGCCACTAAACCTGCAACCCAGAGTTGGCAACGACAGGGCGACGGCTGACGCAATTTCATAAAGAGAATTTTGTTTTCAGCCACCATTTCGATGGTGGCCATTCAGTTTTTGCGCTGACCCCAGATGGTCATCGTGATTGCATCCTGTGCACCAGCTGCAGGAGTTATTGGGCGGAAAAACGGGAGAAAATAAATGTCTAGGCCAGATTCGCTACCATCTGTTGGGCATGGGCCAATGATTCATCACTGAACTCTTCTCCTCCCAACATTCTGGCAACTTCTTTCACAATTTCCTCGCCTTCGAGTGCCTGTATGGCAGTAAGGGTTTCGTCCTTTTGGCTACTTTTACTGACGAAGAAATGGTGATGCCCCTGACTTGCAACTTGTGCCTGGTGCGTCACACAGAGAATCTGGGTGCAGGCGCCCAGTTCTCGCAGAAGTTCTCCTACCACAATGGCAACGCCGCCTCCGATTCCAACGTCTACCTCGTCGAACACCAGACAGGGCGTCTGTGAAGTTCGTGCGGTAATCACCTGAACCGCGAGGCTAATACGAGACAATTCCCCGCCCGACGCGATCTTGATAAGTGGTTTTGCCGGCTGTCCGGGGTTAGTGCTGACCAGAAACTCCACCGTTTCCAGGCCTGATGGGGAAGGTTCTTCACCCGCAGAGCTTGCCAGAGAGATTTCCAGCGATGCGTGAGGCATACCCAGATCTTTGAGCTGGGCATTGACTGCTTTACTTAACTTACCGCTCGCCTTTTTCCTCTGCTTACTCAGTTCTGTAGCAAGTTGCAGATACTGTTGCCTGAGCATCTCATCATTGGCACGGAGTTTTTCCAATTCTTCATCGCTGTTCTCAAAACGTCTTAGTTGGGCGCGTAAATCTGCGACGAGTGCAGGAAGCTCTTTAGCATCTATTTTGTGCTTGCGAGCTACCGCATGTAGCGTGCTGAGTCTGCTGTTTACCTGTTCAAGTCGTTGAGGGTTGGCTTCAAATCCATCCGTAAAATTTCGAAGTTCTACGCTAGCTTCGCTGAGTTGTATTTCTGCTTCCTGAATTAGCTGGACAATCGAATTAACTTCCGGAGTCTTTTCCGCAAGTTGTAGCAAGCTGGCTAAAATTTGTGAAAGTCTGGTGAGTACATTGCCTTCATCGCATTCGCTTAGAGAATCTCTCGCGCTTTGTGCTGAAGAAAGGATGTCGTCGGCGCTATTAAGTGTCCTGAACTCCGCCTCGAGTTGTTCAGTTTCGTTGTCGGCGATTTCCAGTTCATCGAGTTCAGAGAGCTGATAGGACAGTAGCTGGGATTGAGCGGAATCTTCCTGAGACTGTTGGCTCAGTTCAGACAGCTGTTGATTGTTCTGCTGCCATTGTTTCCATGTCGATTGCAGGTTCACTAACAGTTTTCCATCAGATCCATAATCGTCCAGTAGTCGACGATGAGTGGTTTTCTTCAGGAGTGACTGATGCTCATGCTGCCCATGGATATCGATCATCATGTCGCCAAGGGTCTTGAGGTTTGCCAGAGTGACAGGGGAGCCATTGATATAGCCACGGGACCGACCATCGCTGTTTATGACACGTCGCAAGATGCAGCTGCACGCTTCTTCCTCCGTGAAGTCGTTTTTCAATAGCCAGTCTCGAGCCTGATCCATTTTGCTCGTGTCGAACTCTGCACAGATATCAGCTTTGCTGGCATCAGGCCTAACGACTGTTTTATCTGCTCTGTCTCCGAGAGCCAGCCCCAGAGCGCCGAGAATAATGGATTTTCCGGCCCCTGTTTCCCCCGTAATAACAGACATACCCTCCTCGAACTCGATTTCCAGCGAGTCGACGGTAGCGAAGTTCTTGATGGTGAGATGGTTGAGCATGGATGGCGGCTAGTTTGTACTGAGACCGGCAAAAACGCCAGCCTTCTCAGAGCTTGAATCCTCCAGCAATGCCCCCATATTTCGCTCCAATCAACAATGGAGCGCACTGAGCGCCCGGGAGCTGCATGTAAGCTCCTGATATCACGAAGTATTTTATTGAACTTATAGGAGCGGGGATGAGCATGCAGTCTCACTCGGAAGACCAGGATTCCGGGAATTCAGAAACTTCACCTCAGGACGAGGCCACCAGTAATGAATTCAGCGAAGAAGCGGCCGTTGAGACCGATGGCGCTGATGCTTCGGACTTAAATCTCGAACAGGCCCTGGCAAAACTGGCAGAAGCTGAAGAACGCGCCGATCAGGCAAGAGACGACCTTCTGAGAGTTCAGGCAGAGATGCAAAACCTGCGACGCCGAACTCAGCAGGATGTGGAGAAGGCACACAAGTTTGGGCAAGAGAAGTTCAGCACCGAGTTACTCAATGGAATCGACAATCTTGAGCGGGCGCTGGCAGCAGCATCTGAGAGTGACGACGATTCAGTGAAAGCCATCTACGAGGGTGTAGATCTGACATTGAAGAGTTTCCTGGACTGTTTCAGCAAGTTCAACATCGAAGTGGTGGAACCTGTTGGCGAGCCCTTTGACCCTGAATTACATCAGGCTATGTCCATGCAGGAAAACCCTGATGTGGAACCAAATACTGTGATCGCTGTAATGCAGAAAGGCTACACCCTGCACGGGCGTGTACTTCGCCCCGCCATGGTGATGGTTTCGAAAGCGGCTACCGGAACCAAGGGCAGCACAATTGACGAACAGGCGTAATATGGCCTGCTGTTTGAGCAAGGTCACAGTGGGGTAATAACAGCAAATTTTGCGATAGCTCAGGATATCCCTGAGCAATTTAAGGAATTTCGGCTCAAATCCTTGAAATATCTAGGTTAGGGCCAATATTTGAGGCATCAGTGAAGGGTGTGAATTTGATTTCAGCCCGGCGAGTCAGAAACACGGAGATTTAGAGAATGGCCAAGATAATTGGTATCGATTTGGGAACTACCAATTCCTGCGTCGCGGTATTAGACGGAGGTGAACCCAAAGTAATTGAAAATGCGGAAGGGGATCGTACTACGCCTTCTATCATCGCCTACACCAACGAAGGCGAGACACTGGTTGGCCAACCAGCCAAGCGCCAGGCGGTAACCAATCCCGACAATACACTTTTTGCTATTAAGCGATTGATCGGCCGTCAGTTCAAAGACGATGTCGTGCAAAAAGACATCAAGATGGTGCCGTATGAAATCGTTGCCAATGACAATGGTGATGCCTGGGTTTCAGTGAATGGCGACAAAATGTCTCCACCGCAGATTTCTGCCCAGGTGCTTAAAAAGATGAAGAAGACCGCTGAGGATTATCTTGGCGAGGAAGTAAATGAAGCAGTTGTCACAGTTCCTGCGTATTTTAACGACTCACAGCGTCAGGCTACTAAGGACGCTGGAAAGATCGCTGGTCTTGAAGTTAAGCGCATAATTAACGAGCCTACTGCAGCTGCCCTGGCCTATGGCATGGACAAGAAGTCCGGTGATGCCACGATCGCTGTATACGATCTCGGTGGCGGTACATTCGATATTTCTATCATCGAAATTGCTGAAACTGATGGCGAGCATACCTTCGAAGTGCTTTCTACCAACGGTGATACTTTCCTCGGTGGTGAAGATTTCGACCTGCGCTTGATCGACTATCTGGCGGATGAATTCAAGAAAGAAAGTGGAATGGATCTGCATAATGATCCACTGGCCTTGCAACGACTGAAGGAAGCAGCGGAGAAAGCCAAGATCGAGCTCTCTTCCTCACAGCAGACGGAAGTGAATCTGCCCTATATTACGGCTGATGCCAGCGGTCCTAAGCACCTGGTGCAAAAGCTGACCCGTGCGAAGTTTGAGTCACTGGTAGAAGATCTGGTGGAACGAACCCTGGGCCCGGTAAAAACTGCTTTGCAGGATGCTGACCTTGATGCCTCAAGCATTGATGATGTAATCCTTGTTGGTGGACAAACCCGTATGCCCCAGGTTCAGACCAAAGTTGCGGAATTCTTTGGCAAGGAAGCGCGTAAGGACGTCAATCCTGACGAGGCTGTAGCCATGGGTGCCGCGATTCAGGCGGCTGTTCTTTCTGGCGATGTTAATGACGTACTACTGCTGGACGTCACACCCTTGACTCTCGGTATTGAAACTCTTGGTGGTGTGGCAAGTCCGCTCATCGACAAGAATACGACAATTCCAACCAAGAAGAGTCAGGTGTTTTCAACAGCGGATGACAATCAGACTGCAGTAACTATTCATGTCGTGCAGGGTGAGCGTAAGCAAGCGGGCCAGAACAAATCCTTGGGCCGCTTTGATCTAACGGACATTCCTCCCGCTCCACGTGGCATGCCACAGATCGAAGTGTCTTTTGATCTGGATGCTAACGGTATTTTGAATGTGTCGGCCAAGGACAAGGCTACAGGTAAAGAGCAGTCCATCGTGATTAAGGCATCCAGTGGCTTATCTGATGATGAGATCGATCAGATGATCAAAGATGCGGAAGCCCATTCGGCGGACGACAAGAAGTTCGAGGAACTGATTACTGCCCGCAATACAGCAGATGGTTTGGTTCATGCTACCAGGAAGACTCTTGAAGAGGCCGGCGACAAGGCTACCGATGAAGAGAAAGAAGCGATTAACAACGCAATCACCGCGCTTGAAGAAGCATTAAAAGGTGATGATATCGCTGAGATCGAAGCCAAGACCAAAGATCTGACTGACGCTTCTACAAATCTGGCACAAAAACTCTATGCAGAGCAGGCTGCCAGCGGCGAAGCCGGTGCAGCTGATCCTGGTGCTGAGGCGGCGGCTGATGACGTTGCTGAAGATGCTGTCGACGCGGAATTTGAAGAAGTAAAGGAAGAAGACAAGTAAGCAAGTTCGACTATCGAACAAGCTGAATTTATCAGGGGACAGACTCCGTTGTTGCAGCGGCAAGAATGGGATCTGTCCCCGGTTCGTTAAAGTCGGTAAAAGAATTCAATTATGTCCAAGCGGGATTACTACGAAATACTAGGTGTTGAAAAGAGCGCCTCGGAAGCTGAAATCAAAAAGGCTTACCGTCGCGTGGCTATGAAACATCACCCGGATCGTAATCCCGACAACAAAGAAGCTGAAGACAAATTTAAAGAAGCCAACGAGGCTTTCGAAGTTCTGTCTGATCAAAACAAACGCGCCCGCTATGACCAATACGGTCATGCCGGAGTCGAAGGACAGACCAGCGCTGGTTCTGCTGATTTCAGCGATATCTTTGGTGACATCTTTGGCGACATCTTCGGTGGTGGCAGAGGTGGGGCTCGTAGTCATGTTCGTAAGGGAGCCGATCTAAAATACAACCTCGAGCTTTCGCTGGAAGATGCGGTAAAAGGAACCACGGTTCAAATTCGCATACCTACTACTGTAACCTGCACAAATTGCGATGGCTCGGGTGCCAAGCCGGGAACTCAACCCGTGGAATGCAGCACCTGCGGTGGACACGGACAGGTGCGAATGCAGCAAGGGTTCTTCTCTGTGCAGCAAACCTGCCCTACCTGTCATGGCGCTGGTCAACAAATTAAAGATCCTTGTAATGTCTGTCATGGCCGAGGCCATGTGGAAGAAACTAAAACTCTTTCAGTAAAAGTCCCTGCCGGAGTAGACAACGGTGATCGCATACGACTCAGTGGGGAGGGCCAGGCTGGTACTCATGGTGGACCTTCTGGCGATCTCTATGTGGAAATGCACATCAGACCCCATGATATTTTTGAGCGGGAAGGTAGGCATTTACACTGCGATATTCCAATTAATTTTGTAGATGCAATACTTGGTGGTGAGTTGGAAGTGCCAACCCTCGATGGCAAAGTGAAATTGAAGATTCCGCCTGAAACACAAACAGGAAAACTTTTCCGGCTGCGCGGTAAAGGCGTGACACCAATTCGTAGTAACAGCGCGGGCGACTTACTTTGCCGTGTAACTGTTGAAACACCTGTTAATCTGACAGCGCGGCAAAAAGAAATTCTGCAGGAATTTCAGGAAATCCAGGAAGAAGAGGGTGGGCAATCCCCCAGAACAACTTCCTGGTTTGATGGTGTAAAGAAATTTGTCGATGGCTTGAGAGCCTGACACTTCCTATTCTTTTTTAAGACCGGCTTCTTGCAACAGTTGCGGATGCATTTCCGGGTCCAACCGGGCACCAAACAAAGAAACTACTCTCGAAGAAGCCAGGCTCGCTAACTTGCCTGCCGTCTCAAAATCCAGGCCCTGAGTAATTGCGTACATAAAGGCGCCGGCAAACATATCACCCGCACCATTAGTATCTACAGCCTGCACTTCATTGCCGGCAATTTCGATAAAGCGAGCGCCATCAAACAACAGAGCACCTTTAGCTCCAAGGGTGAGAGCAAATCTGCGAGCCTTGGTTTTAAGTTTTTCGCACACGCCTTCAATGGTTTCCTCACCAGACCAAAGCTGGCCTTCCTGTAGATTGCAGAACAGCATATCTACACCAGCTCCTAACGCATCATTTATGTCATCTTTGAAATATTCCAGCATCGCCGGATCTGAAAAGGACATGGCAGTCTTCACCTGATTTTCTTCGGCGAAGCTCTTCAGCTTCATTATTGCAGCCTTGGCTGGCGGTGAAGTCACCATATATCCTTCTATAAAGATGTATTCAGAACGCGCTGCTGCGTCGAAATCCAGTTCTTCCAGGGAAAAATTTACCGAGACACCAAGATAGGTATGCATCGTGCGTTCAGCGTCGGGAGTAATCATGATGACGCAGCGTCCTGAAATTCCTTCCTCTCTCGCTCCTACATTAGTGTCGATGTTGTTGTGACCTAACTCCCCGAGGAAAAAGTCGCCTGTGTCATCTCCAGCCAATTTACAGGCGAAATAGGCTTCCCCACCAAACTGGCTGAGAGCATAGACAGTGTTGCCGGCAGACCCGCCACCAGCCTGTTTTGTCCGCGTATATCTTTCCCTGAGAGCGGCAAGTAATTCTTCCTGCTGATCGAAATCCACCAGGGTCTGAAAACCCTTCTCGATGTTGCGTTCAGTGAGGAAGCTCTCTTCAACCTCAAATTCCTGGTCTACCAGAGCATTACCTACTCCATATACATCGTATCTGGCCATGTGTGTTCGATCTCTTCCGTTTGTATCTGGCTCTACGCCATTTAGTTCTTGGTTACAGCCGCAAATGCAATCTCAGCGGCATCGAGTGTTTTCTGCACTTCCAGCTCGCCATGAGCACTGGACACAAATCCTGCTTCGTATGCAGAAGGGGCCAGGTACACCCCATTGTCCAGCATATGATGAAAATATGTCTGGAACTGCTCAGCGTTGCACGAAGTTGACTGCGCAAAACTGCTGACTTGTTCGTCTTCAGTGAAAAAGCACCCAAACATTGCACCAACCTGATTGGTGGTGAACGCTACTCCGGCAGCTTCAGCTCTCTCCTTAAGCCCCTGCAATAGTATAGTAGTTCGGCTACTGAGTTCATCGTAAAAACCGGGTTTTGAAATTTCTTCCAGCATGGCCAGTCCGGCGGCCACTGCCAGTGGGCTGCCGGAAAGGGTGCCAGCCTGGTAAACCGCGCCGTTTGGGGCTATGCAATCCATAATTTCCTTGCGACCGCCGAATGCACCTACGGGCAATCCGCCGCCAATCACTTTACCAAGGGTAGTGAGGTCCGGGGTAACGCCATAGCGAGTTTGGGCTCCTCCCAGGTCGACCCTGAATCCGGTCATGACTTCATCGAAAATCAATACTGCGCCATTGTCGGTGCACACTTCCCTTAGGGTCTCCAAAAAGCCCGGAACGGGTGGCACACAATTCATATTGCCTGCAACTGGCTCGACTATGACACAGGCTACATCCTGACCATGCTGTTCGAAAAATTTTCTTACACCCTGACTGTCATTAAAGTCCAGCACATGGGTCAAATCAGTGTAGGCTTTGGGGACGCCCAGAGAGTCGGGTTCGCCAAGAGTAAGCGCGCCCGAACCTGCTTTCACCAGCAGCCCATCCACATGGCCGTGGTAACAACCTTCAAACTTTACCACCAGATCACGCCGGGTGAATCCCCGCGCCAGGCGAATAGCACTCATGGTGGCTTCGGTGCCGGAAGTAACGAGTCTTACCTGCTCAAGTGAAGGCACCAGGTCACAAATTTTACGAGCGATTTCGATTTCGGCTTCTGTGGATGCTCCATAGCCTAAACCCTTGCTCAGTTGTTCTTCGAGAGCGCTGATTACAGACTCATGTCGGTGGCCAAGAATAAGCGGGCCCCAGGCGCCTACATAGTCGACGTAGCGATTACCATCGCTGTCTATTAAGTACGCATCTTCGCCACCCTGAAAAAACAGCGGGTTTCCACCTACGCCCTTAAACGCACGCACAGGAGAATTCACTCCTCCAGGAATATACTGAAGTGCCAGGTCGTACAGTTTTTTGGATTGTTCTCGATTCATGAAAATTCAATACTTCTTATTCAAACTAGCTCGGGTATAGATTAACGAGTTTCCTGGTGTTTGCTGCAACATCGTCACCCGCGAATAAGGCATGGATGACGGCCAGCATATCGGCACCTGCTGCTACCGCAGCTGCGCCATTTTCCGGGTTGATGCCGCCGATAGCAACTACTGGAATTGTGAGATTTTGTTTCGCTCTGGTAAGCAGGTCCAACGATGCAGGCGGTGCGTCCGGTTTGGTCCTGGAGGCGAAGAACCTCCCGAATGCCACATAGTTAGCGCCTCTAGCTTGAGCGGCCAGCGCCAGGTCGAGTTGCGCATGACAAGTAACACCTATAATTGCCTCGGGCCCCAACAGCTCTCTGGCTTCGGATAAACTGCTATCCGCCTGGCCCAGATGCACTCCCTGTGCGTTGACTTGTTTTGCCAATCCTGGATCGTCATTGATTAACAGAGGAACTGAGTAATGGCGACAAATCTCAGCAAGACTGGTTGCCGCTTTAAGTTTGTTGGCCTGATCAGGTTTCTTGCTTCTGTATTGCAGCATGTTGAGTCCGGCTCTCAGTGCGCTTTCAACTCGTGCAACCAGGACTTCATCTGGAAGCAACGCATCATCTGTAATGCCGTATATGCCTGAATAGCTCATTTGGTTTACAGCTTTTTGTTTTTCCAGAAGCTGCGATCAGGAATATGCTGGCCGAAGCCACTGCGATAGCCATGACTCAATGATTCCCAGGTAAAGCGCTGAGCCTGCTGTATAGCTTCCCGCACAGTGATGCGATGAGCGAGGTTTGCAGCTATGGCAGCAGCCAATGTACAGCCTGAGCCGTGGTAGTTAGGTTCGAGGCGGGGCCAGTTGAATACAGTTGCTTCCTGATGCAATGCAAACAACTTGTTTTCAACCCCGGGAGTTTGTGCGTGTGTTCCTGTAAGCAAAATATGATCGGCTCCCAGCTCCAGTAGTTCATTGGCACAGGCTTCAACACTGTCGGATGTAGGAGCTAATCTTTTGATTTCATCGGTGTTGGGGGTCAATACAGTACAAAGAGGGATCAACAAGCCTTTAATCGCGTCCAATATTTCATCACCATTAAACGCGTAGCCACCTCCTGCACTCAAAACGGGATCCAGCACCACCGGAACAGACGAGTAATCCTTGAGTATGGTGTGAATTACTTCTATGGATTCAACACTCGTCAGCAGTCCAATCTTGAAGCATTGTACTGGTGTATCTTCCAATACTGCACGGGCCTGTTGCACCAACAAGGAAGCCTCAACTTCAGATTGGCTCAGAGCGTTCTGGGTGTTTTGCGCGGTAAGCACGGTAACTATCGGCGCACAGTGACAGCCGAGGCTGAACACGGTTTCGATGTCGGCCTGGATTCCGGCGCCCCCGGTAGGGTCCAGTCCTGAAAAACACATTACTGTGGGTTTGCCTGAGATCACAGGATGGGTTTGACCACTATTAGTACTACTATGCCCACTAGCAGAAATACCGGCAGCTCATTGAAGACTCTGAAAAAAACATGTGTTCGCCGATTACTGTCTTCCCGAAGTCTCTTCATGTGCCACCAGCAGTAGCAATGATAGATCAGCAGCAGTCCCACTAGTGCGAGTTTCACATGCATCCACCACCAGGCCATGAAATAGCCCCAGTTGCCTATTAACATCCAGGTACCAAAGGCAATGGTGAGTACTGCGGAGGGAGTCGTAATCCCCCAGAACAGTTTTCTTTCCATGATAACGAATCGGTCCTTGCTGATCTGGTCTTCGCTCATGGCGTGATAGACGAACAGCCGGGGCAGATAAAAGAGGCCAGAAAACCAGCAGACCACAAACACTATATGAAACGCTTTAATCCAGAGCATAAAACAACGGTGCTGACAGAGTGAGGGAGAGAAGCTATCACAGCCGTCTGGGGAAGTCTTGATGCGTTCGTGATTGGGTTGGGATCGACTTAAGGTGTTGATTTGGTGATTGAATTTCTATCGATCATTGGAATTCTCAGGATTGGCGTGTAAGATTGCGCACCCATTTCGACGGTCATCCTTTTGCATCCGGTCGGATTCCAGAAACCTTCTTCACTAAGGAGCTAATGATGATTAAAGCAGGCATTATCGGTGCAACGGGATATACCGGCGTTGAACTGCTTCGTTTGCTGGCTCCTCGATCTGATGTCGAATTGTCGATAGTCACTTCTCGTGAATTGGAAGGCAAAGCTGTTGCCAGCCACTTTCCAAATCTCAGAGGACATGTAGATCTGGCGTTTAGTGCTCCCGATATGGATGCGCTGGCAGCCTGTGATGTGGTCTTCTACGCCACGCCCCATGCGGTAGCCATGAATACGGCTGCTGAATTGCTGGACAAGGGTGTCAGGGTAATTGATTTATCGGCTGATTTTCGAATCAAAGACATCGAGTTGTGGGAGCAGTGGTATAAGACCAGGCATGCCAGTCCTGCTCTGGTGGAGAAAGCGGTCTACGGGCTACCTGAGGTAAATCGTGCTGCTATAAAAGATGCTCAATTGATCGCGGTCCCTGGGTGTTACCCCACAGCAATTCAACTTGGGTTTCTGCCCTTAATAGAAGAGGGCCTTGTTGATTGTTCACGATTAATTGCTGATGCCAAATCCGGGGTAAGCGGCGCCGGGCGTAAAGCGGCTGAAGATTATCTGCTGTGTGAAGCCACGGAGTCGATTCGTGCCTACGGAGTTGCAGGTCATCGCCATCACCCTGAGATATGTCAGGGTCTTCAGGGAAAGGCAGGGGGATCGGTAGGTCTCACGTTTATTCCCCATCTCACCCCCATGGTGAGGGGTATTCTGGCAACTCTCTATGCTCCGGTTAAATCTGGAACTTCGGTCACAATTGAGCAGTTGCAATCAATTTTCGACGCCCGCTATGCTAATGAACCCTTTGTCGATGTACTTGCGCAAGGTGAACTACCAGCCACGAGAGATGTCAAAGGATCAAATAAGTGTACAATATCAGTCACTTACTCAGCGGAAACTAATACAGTAGTGGTGCTGTCCGCGGAAGACAATCTGGTGAAAGGTGCTTCCGGCCAGGCGATTCAGAACCTCAATATCATGTTCGGAATCGACGAAACGAGCGGCCTGGAAGGCATCGCTTTGCTACCCTAGAGCCTGTTAACAGGCCCAAACTGAAGTCAGCTGGTTTACGGAGATTTCTGGATGCCAAATGTAGTCAAAGGTAGTAAGCAGGAACGCATGGTTGTGGTGCCATATCGGCCACGACAGCGGGTGCTATTTACCGTAGCTGTGCTTGCAGGTGTATTTACCAGTGCGCTTGGTGGCTGGGCCTATGGCTACTACAAAACCATGTTGTCCCAGGAATCAATCCAGGCTGATCGAGCCGGATTAGTTGCCGACATGGAGACCTTGCAGACAGAAAACACCGATTTAAAGCGGCAGATCGCTATCCTCGATCGTGCTTCGGTGATGGATCAGCGAGCGACGGAAGAAGTTCAAACCACTATTCGAACTTTGCGTGAGCGTGTCGCCCAACTCGAACAGGACATAGTGTTCTATCGGCAGGTGGTTTCCGAAGAGACAGAAGATACCGGATTGGTAATTGGTCAGTTCGATATCGAAACTACCCAGCAGCCAGAACGTTTTCGTTACAAGTTGGTGATGCGACAGGAAGACGCTGATGGCGATACGTTTCTCACCGGGCATGTAAACGTGAATGTTGTGGGTCAGCTGGAAGAGGAACAGGTAATCTACTCGCTTAGAGATATCTCTGAAGATGAAGACGAATTGGACATTCGTCTCAGATTCAAGTTCTTCCAGAACATTGAAGGTGAAATGGCGCTGCCTGATGGCTTCGTGCCTGATCGCATTCAAATTGCTGCTGTGGCTACAGAGCCAGTGGAGAAAACCTTAAACCAGGATTTTAGTTGGGTTGTTGAAGGCGAATAAAAGTAGCTAGGAATAATGGTGGATATATCACCTTAATCTGGCTACATAGCCTGGCTCAATAAGACGTAACACATCAGGAGAATCAGTGATGTTTGGCAAGAATAGCGACACAGTTGCGACAACATCATCCAATGCACATACCCTTGTTTCCCGTTCAACGGAAATAGTGGGCGATATTCATTTCAGTGGAGAGCTGATAATCGAAGGTCGAGTTAAGGGCAATATCTATGCTGAAGATGATTCCAAAGCGCTAATACGTGTGGCCGAGAAGGGAGCTGTCGAGGGCGAAATCTGTGTGCCTTCAGCCATCATTAATGGCCTGGTTCAGGGTGACGTGCGTTCTGCTACTCATATTGAGCTTGCTGCTAAAGCCACTGTGGTCGGTAATGTGTATTACAACCTGATCGAAATGGTCATGGGTTCAGAGGTGAATGGAAATCTCATGCACATCGGGTCCAACCAGACGGAAACCAAGCGCCTTACCAAGAGCGACAAGCACAAATTGCCTTTTGATAAGGATTCTGTGGAGTAGGCCTCTCTGCAGCGGAGTTGGCCTGAAAGCCCGGTTATCTCCCCAAATTCAGTCCCCTTAGCGCATTTCAGCGACTTGAGGTATAATACCTGAGTATTTTCCTGTGGTATTGTTGGGCAGCTGGGTTGAAGTGTTTAAACCCTGAATTCGGTCCCCATATAGCCAATTGTCGAGCTTTGAGAAGTAGAGTTATCTAATGTCCGTAGTCCAATCAGTTGATCCAGTTGTCATGACTTTCACTGACAACGCAGCGAACAAGGTGCAGAGCCTGATCACCGAGGAAGGTAACAACAAGTTAAAGTTGCGTGTTTACGTAACCGGTGGCGGATGTTCTGGATTCCAGTACGGATTCGCATTCGAAGAGGACATCAAGGACGACGACACGATCATCGAAAATAAGGGCGCATCTCTGGTGGTGGACCCTTTAAGCTACCAGTATCTGGTTGGCTCAAAGATCGATTACGTTGAAGGCTTGGAGGGGTCCCGATTCATAGTCGACAATCCTTTGGCAACTACCACCTGCGGTTGCGGGGCTTCTTTCTCAATTTAGTTCTGTTACGCCTGGTAAATACCACCAAGAATTACTGGCACACTTGCACCAGTAAATTCGCCGGTATCTATTGGCTTTTTCTGAACTGTCTGACTTGCCATCCACGCGAAAGCAATTGCTTCCACCCAATCGGGATCGATGCCTAATTCTGCTGTGGATTTAACTGTGGTGCCGCTCGCCAGGTCGGCCAGAGTTTTCATGAGTTCTTTGTTATGAGCTCCGCCACCACATATGTATATTTCCCGCGCATCGCTATAACGTTCGAGGTCACTCACTATAGTAGTAGCCGTTAGTCTCAGTAGCGTGGCCTGAACATCGGACGGGTCTACTTGTTGGCCAAATGCAGACAGCTTCGATTCCAGCCAATTTCCGTTGAACAGTTCTCTGCCGGTGCTTTTAGGTGGATTCTTTAAAAAATAATCTTCTTCCAAAAGCAGTTTCAGCAGTTCTTCATTGAATGTCCCACTCGCTGCCCAGTCTCCATTGGCATCGAAACTTTGCTGCTTATGTTTCTCGATCCAGTAATCCATCAATACATTACCAGGACCTGTATCGAAAGCGAGGTTCGGTCCCATTGTGGGTAAAGCAGTGATGTTGCCGAAACCACCAATGTTAACCACAGCGCGATCAGTTTCTTTCGAGCTAAATATCTGTCGATGAAGTAACGGTGCCAGGGGTGCTCCTTGTCCACCGGCTGCCATATCTCTGCCACGCATATCAGCAATGGTAGTGATGCCTGTCACTTGTGCGATTGTGTTCGGATCAGCGAGTTGCAATGTGAATGGATGAGCACTGTCCGGCTCGTGCCATACCGTTTGACCATGACTGCCAATGGCGGTGACATCACTTGCCTGGTGTCTGGACTTGTGAAGTAGAGTTGCAGCCGCTTCAGCGAATAAAACTCCGAGCTCTATATGCACGGTTCCGAGTTGAACGAGGCCCGAAGATTCTCCGGAACACAGGTTCAGAATGGAATTGCGTAATTGCGGTGGAATCTCATGGGAATGTGTAGCAATAAGCTGAGGCTTATCAGAATCGAACTGAACGAGGGCACAGTCAACACCATCTACACTGGTGCCGGATATTAATCCAACAAAGAGAGACTTTTCGCCCATGGCGCTCTACTTAGTCAGCGCTGGGCTGATCTATTGTGAGGAACAGTGAGTTATTTAGATTACTAAATTGCTGAAGTAACCCTGCTGTCTGGCTGCGGAATCGATCCATTTCTGTCGAGTCGATGGATTCCGCCTTGGGCAGTTTATCATGGACAGTGCGGGGGTTCTGGTGAACGCCACTCATTAGAAATTCGTAGTGCAGGTGAGGTCCAGTGGCTCCGCCTGTAGCGCCTACATAGCCGATTACTTCTCCCTGTCGTACTCGTGAACCTTTGCTTACAGCATAGCGGGACAAGTGTGCGTACTTGGTTTCAAAGCCACCGGCATGTTGAACGACAATCAGATTGCCGAATGATCCATTTCTCGCAGCCCAGGTTACCCGACCGTCGCTAGTTGCCCGAACAGGTGTGCCTGTTGGGGCAGCATAGTCGGTGCCTTTGTGGGCGCGTATCGTATTGAGGATTGGGTGGCGGCGACGAGGATTGAAATTTGAACTGATACGGAAGACATCGAGTGGGTTGCGAAGAAATGCCTTGCGCATGCTCTCGCCTTCGGGATTAAAGTAACCAACTTCTCCTTCGTCATCTATATAGCGAACGGCTGTATAGGTCGTGCCATCATTCGTATATTGAGTTGCCAGAATCTCTCCGTTGCCAATGAACTCACCGTCAAGATACTGTTCTTCATAAAGGATGCTGAACTGATCGCCTTCTCTCGGGTCGAGAATGAAGTCAATCACACCGCCAAAAATATTTGCCATCTCCATGATGTGAACAGCGGGAATGCTCTCAGCCTGTCCCGCCATGAACAGGCTGTCAGCGATGGTTCCTGTTTTAAATGACTGTTTGAGCTCTGCTTCTTTAAGAATGTTTTCCACTGCATAGCCCGTTTCGCTGCGGGTAAACAGGAATCCTTCCAGTGGCGACTTGAGAACTCGCAATTGCTCCAGCTCTCCCTGCTCAGGGATCATGAAATCCAGCTGGTAGCCCGGGTACAGTCGGTCAAGAACAGAGGCTTCATCGCTGCTATTGAGAACCCGGTAGACGTCCTGATCGGTCAGGCCAACCTTACTGAAAATGGCCGATAGACTGTCTCCGCTCTTCACTTCGATATTCTGCCAGTTTGAAGGAGCCACAACAGTGTCTGCCAGTGGCTCTGCTTCTTCTCCAGCTTGAACAACGAAATCTGAGATTTCATAGGTGGCCTCTGATTCTTCAGGAATCGAGGTGGAAACAGGAATCGCAATCTGGGTCTGAGAAGTGACAGTTGCCCCCTTCTCATCAGTGCCAGGAATAACTAATAGAAGAAGGAATAGCGCAACCAGACCGCCCGCCAGATACAGATGATCTTTCGGGTAGTATTTGCTGACAAAATGCTTGATGTATTCCATTGGTGCCACGTCTATTTATACAACTTCTTTTTTAATTAGTTCCAAACACGCAAGTGCAGCGCGCGAGAATATAGTAACGGTTCCCGGCTTTCCACCTGCTATCTCTCAAATCTTCATCCTCGAAGATCCAATCCAGTCTCACCATCAGCCGCGCATTAGTGTAAAATCTGCGCCCTCAATCTCGCTCGAGATTACTGACTCTCTTGCTAGGGTCGGCAAAATTTAAAATATTCTTAGGTTAAATGTGGGCATGACGGCGTCGGCTACCGATATTGTGGAAGACTTGGACAGCCGCGGTTTGCTGGTGCAAATGGCGGGTGGGGACGAATTACGAGAGCATCTGAACTCGGGATCCCGCACGGTCTACTGTGGCTTCGACCCCACGGCGGAGAGCCTGCATGTAGGCAGTATGGTGCCTCTGCTGGTGCTGAAACGCTTCCAGATGGCCGGGCATCAGCCTATCGCTCTGGTTGGCGGCGCCACCGGATTGATCGGCGATCCAAGTTTCAAGTCCAGCGAGCGTAGCCTGAATTCAGAAGATATCGTTCATGAGTGGGTCGAGCGGCTGAAGCCCCAGTTAAGCCAGTTTCTGGATTTTGACTGCGGTGCGAACTCCGCCATTCTGGCGAACAACCTGGATTGGACCGAAAACTACAGCGTCCTGAACTTCATGCGCGAGATCGGCAAGCATTTCGCTGTGAACGCCATGATTCAAAAAGAGTCGGTAAAGCAGCGCCTCGACCGTGAAGGCGAGGGCATATCCTTTACTGAATTCAGCTATATGCTGCTGCAGTCCTACGATTTCGCCGAATTGAACAAACGCTACAATTGCACGCTGCAAATTGGTGGCAGTGACCAGTGGGGCAACATCACCGGGGGAATCGACTTAACCCGTCGTTTACATCAGCAGCAGGTTTATGGCCTCACAACCCCGCTGGTTACCAAGGCGGACGGATCGAAGTTCGGTAAAACAGAAAGCGGTACCATCTGGATGTCGCCTACCAAGACGTCTCCGTACGCCTTCTACCAGTTCTGGCTCAATGTGGCGGATGCAGATGTGTACAACTTCCTTCGCTTCTTCACATTCCTGTCTCCAGCTGAAATCACTGATATAGAGGAAAGTGACAAGCAGGCCCAGGGCCGACCTGAAGCCCAGGGAATTCTTGCCAGGGAAGCCACTGAACTGGTCCATGGCAGGGACGGGCTGGAAGCCGCTGTTCGCATCAGTGAAGCCCTGTTTTCTGGCGACATAGCTACGCTGACGGAATCAGACCTGCAGCAGTTGGAACTGGATGGCCTGCCCTGCACCAGCCTGGAATCAGACGGTGCAGGAATCGTTGAGGCGTTGGTCAGTACGGGTCTGGCGAAGTCCAATAAGATGGCCAGAGAATTTATTGGAAATAACGCTGTCAGTGCTAACGGCCAGACAATTAATGATGTAGAATTCGCGCTCTCGTCAGCAGGGGCCCTGCATGGGAAGTACTTTATCCTGCGACGCGGCAAGAAGATGTTTCATCTGATGAAAATTGGCCAATAATTAGCCAATTTTCCCCGGCAAGATCGTGGGTTTTTGGGCTATTTGAAAATAGTCTAAAAAACTCTAAACAAGCGCTTGCCAAACCACTATTCGCGCGTATAATACGCGTCCTCTGTGTCGAGGGGCACGGGGGTTTTTTGGCTCTTTAAAAAGTAAATCAAGCAATAGAAGTGGGTGCTTGCTGAGGTGGTATCAGGGATCTAAGCAATTAGGTTCACAGCCTCTGGCATTTCGCCGGGGGTGGTTACGAACCACTCAAAGTAAGCAACTGCGTTAATTTATTTAATTAAGCTTAACTATATAGCTCGGCACCTTTTCGGAGGAATTGAGCAATATATACAGCAGTAGTTTCTTAATCTTTGAGCACATTTTTAGTGGTCGTTCTCTTTGTCAGATTTTGTAGTACTGACAGTGGTAGGAAGATGATCACTTTTAAGATTGAACTGAAGAGTTTGATCATGGCTCAGATTGAACGCTGGCGGCAGGCTTAACACATGCAAGTCGAGCGGAAACGATGGGAGCTTGCTCCCAGGCGTCGAGCGGCGGACGGGTGAGTAACGCGTAGGAATTTGCCCAGTAGAGGGGGATAGCCCGGGGAAACTCGGATTAATACCGCATACGCCCTACGGGGGAAAGCAGGGGATCTTCGGACCTTGCGCTATTGGAGAAGCCTGCGTGAGATTAGCTTGTTGGTGGGGTAATGGCCTACCAAGGCGACGATCTCTAGCTGGTCTGAGAGGATGATCAGCCACACCGGAACTGAGACACGGTCCGGACTCCTACGGGAGGCAGCAGTGGGGAATATTGGACAATGGGGGCAACCCTGATCCAGCCATGCCGCGTGTGTGAAGAAGGCCTTCGGGTTGTAAAGCACTTTAAGCAGTGAGGAAGGCTGTACGGTTAATACCCGTGCAGATTGACGTTAACTGCAGAATAAGCACCGGCTAACTCCGTGCCAGCAGCCGCGGTAATACGGAGGGTGCAAGCGTTAATCGGAATTACTGGGCGTAAAGCGCGCGTAGGCGGTTTGTTAAGTGAGATGTGAAAGCCCAGGGCTCAACCTTGGAACTGCATCTCATACTGGCAGGCTAGAGTACGGTAGAGGGGGGTAGAATTCCACGTGTAGCGGTGAAATGCGTAGAGATGTGGAGGAATACCAGTGGCGAAGGCGGCCCCCTGGATCGATACTGACGCTGAGGTGCGAAAGCGTGGGGAGCAAACAGGATTAGATACCCTGGTAGTCCACGCCGTAAACGATGTCAACTAGCCGTTGGAGATCTTAGTATCTTTAGTGGCGTAGCTAACGCGCTAAGTTGACCGCCTGGGGAGTACGGTCGCAAGATTAAAACTCAAATGAATTGACGGGGGCCCGCACAAGCGGTGGAGCATGTGGTTTAATTCGACGCAACGCGAAGAACCTTACCTGGTCTTGACATCCTCAGAACTTTCCAGAGATGGATTGGTGCCTTCGGGAACTGAGTGACAGGTGCTGCATGGCTGTCGTCAGCTCGTGTCGTGAGATGTTGGGTTAAGTCCCGTAACGAGCGCAACCCTTGTCCTTATTTGCCATCATTTAGTTGGGCACTCTAGGGAGACTGCCGGTGACAAACCGGAGGAAGGTGGGGACGACGTCAAGTCATCATGGCCCTTACGACCAGGGCTACACACGTGCTACAATGGGAAGTACAGAGGGTTGCGACCCCGCGAGGGTGAGCTAATCCCACAAAACTTTTCGTAGTCCGGATCGCAGTCTGCAACTCGACTGCGTGAAGTCGGAATCGCTAGTAATCGCGAATCAGAATGTCGCGGTGAATACGTTCCCGGGCCTTGTACACACCGCCCGTCACACCATGGGAGTGGGTTGCAAAAGAAGTGGGTAGTCTAACTTCGGAGGACGCTCACCACTTTGTGATTCATGACTGGGGTGAAGTCGTAACAAGGTAGCCGTAGGGGAACCTGCGGCTGGATCACCTCCTTAACGAGATTTCTCGATCCCTTCAGTAAGTATCTACTTCTATTGCTTGATTACTAAGCACCAAAAACCGATCAAATGAAGGTGACATGTGTCACTTTTAAAGCTTTAGGCTTGAATGGGGCTATAGCTCAGCTGGGAGAGCGTCTGGTTTGCATCCAGAAGGTCTGCGGTTCGATCCCGCATAGCTCCACCAACTTAATCAACGGTTTTTGAAAGACAAAGAGAGCTTGCTAGTTAGTTTTCTCAATAAAAGAAAGGTAACTAGCAAGCTTTTTCGGCTTGGCGGTTTGTAGTACTCGAAAGAGTAAACCGTGTGTTCTTTAACAATTTGGTGAAAGACGACATATATATGTTTGTTATTAATGTCCAACTGTAGTGATTGTGATGATCATTGCAGGGAAGACATACCCAAAAACGAATGTGTGTATGCTGTAACTTAACAAGTTAAATTTATACAAGTGCATTAAGGTAGCTCTTAGAGTCTTAGACTTTTTGAGCGATCTGTACGAAGTCGTTACGAGTTGCGGTAGTTTTTCATATGGTCATGCCCGGGGTACATACAAAGACCGGGGCAGATTCTTAACATGAAAGTGGGACTAAAGCTGGTGATTGGAATATAGCTATTCCGAATGTCGCTCCCATGGACATAAGAGTCCATGATTATATGGTCAAGCAACAAAGCGTACGTGGTGGATGCCTTGGCAGCTAGAGGCGATGAAGGACGTGGTAGGCCACGAAAGGCCCCGGGGAGCAGTCAAACATGCTTTGATCCGGGGGTGTCCGAATGGGGAAACCCACCTGATTTATCAGGTATCGTTAACTGAATACATAGGTTAACGAGGCAAACGCGGAGAACTGAAACATCTAAGTACCCGTAGGAAAAGAAATCAACCGATATTCCCCAAGTAGCGGCGAGCGAAAGGGGATCAGCCCTTAAGTTACATTTGCGTTAGCAGAACAATCTGGAAAGTTTGGCGATAGAGGGTGATAGCCCCGTATGCGAAAACGCTTATGTGATGAAATCGAGTAGGTCGGGACACGAGAAATCTTGACTGAATATGGGGGGACCATCCTCCAAGGCTAAATACTCCTAGCTGACCGATAGTGAACTAGTACCGTGAGGGAAAGGCGAAAAGAACCCCGGCGAGGGGAGTGAAATAGAACCTGAAACCGCGTACGTACAAGCAGTCGGAGCCCATCACTAAGCATCTAAGCTTAGTGGTTTCCGTAAGGCACTAAGACCCTTTAGATAGAGAATCAGTGTTAATAAGAAGCACAGCGATGTGCGTCTAACACAGAGTCTTGGGTGTTTAGTGATGGGTGACGGCGTACCTTTTGTATAATGGGTCAGCGAGTTATTGTCTGTAGCAAGGTTAACCGTTTAGGGAAGCCGTAGGGAAACCGAGTCTTAATAGGGCGCTCAGTTGCAGGTAATAGACCCGAAACCGGACGATCTATCCATGGCCAGGTTGAAGGTTGAGTAACATCAACTGGAGGACCGAACCCACCTATGTTGAAAAATGGGGGGATGAGCTGTGGATCGGAGTGAAAGGCTAATCAAGTCCGGAGATAGCTGGTTCTCCTCGAAATCTATTTAGGTAGAGCCTCGCGTTTAACTGCTGGGGGTAGAGCACTGTGTCGGCTAGGGGGTCATCCCGACTTACCAACCCGATGCAAACTCCGAATACCAGTAAGTTCTATCGCGGGAGACAGACTGCGGGTGCTAACGTCCGTAGTCGAAAGGGAAACAACCCAGACCACCAGCTAAGGTCCCAAATTCCAGTTCAGTGGGAAACGATGTGGGAAGGCTTAGACAGCTAGGAGGTTGGCTTAGAAGCAGCCACCCTTTAAAGAAAGCGTAATAGCTCACTAGTCGAGTCGGCCTGCGCGGAAGATTTACCGGGGCTAAACTGGAAACCGAAGCTGTGGGAGCACGCTTGCGTGCTCGGTAGAGGAGCGTTCTGTAAGCCGCTGAAGGTGTGTCGTGAGGCATGCTGGAGGTATCAGAAGTGCGAATGCTGACATGAGTAACGATAAGAGGGGTGAAAAACCCCTCCGCCGAAAGATCAAGGTTTCCTGTCCAACGTTAATCGGGACAGGGTGAGTCGGCCCCTAAGGCGAGGGCGAAAGCCGTAGTCGATGGGAAACCGGTTAAAATTCCGGTACCAGATCTTACTGCGATGGAGTGACGGAGAAGGCTAGGCTAGCAGGGCGTTGGTTGTCCCTGTTCAAGCGAGTAGGTAGGGGAATTAGGTAAATCCGGTTCCTCGTTAATCTGAGACGTGATAACGATCCCGACGGGAAACCCGACGGAGAAGTAGTCGATGCCATACTTCCAGGAAAAACTTCTAAGCTTCAGGTAAGAAATGACCGTACTGTAAACCGACACAGGTGATCAGGTAGAGAATACCAAGGCGCTTGAGAGAACTTGGGTGAAGGAACTAGGCAAAATGGTACCGTAACTTCGGGAGAAGGTACGCTCCTTTTGGTGATCGAACTTGCTTCGTAAGCTGAGGGGAGTCGCAGTGACCAGGTGGCTGCAACTGTTTACTAAAAACATAGCACTCTGCAAACTCGTGAGAGGAAGTATAGGGTGTGACGCCTGCCCGGTGCCGGAAGGTTAATTGATGGGGTTAGTCTTTGACGAAGCTCTTGATCGAAGCCCCGGTAAACGGCGGCCGTAACTATAACGGTCCTAAGGTAGCGAAATTCCTTGTCGGGTAAGTTCCGACCTGCACGAATGGCGTAATGATGGCCACGCTGTCTCCACCCAAGACTCAGTGAAATTGAAATCGCTGTTAAGATGCAGTGTACCCGCGGCTAGACGGAAAGACCCCGTGAACCTTTACTATAGCTTCACACTGGACTTTGACCTTATTTGTGTAGGATAGCTGGGAGACTTTGAAGCAGTGGCGCCAGCCATTGTGGAGTCGCCCTTGAAATACCAGCCTGGTAATGTTGAGGTTCTAACTTAGCTCCTGAAACGGGAGTGAGGACAGTGTGTGGTGGGTAGTTTGACTGGGGCGGTCTCCTCCCAAAGAGTAACGGAGGAGCACGAAGGTACCCTAAGGGCGGTCGGAAATCGCCCACTTAGTGTAATGGCATAAGGGTGCTTGACTGCGAGAGTGACAACTCGAGCAGGTGCGAAAGCAGGTCATAGTGATCCGGTGGTTCTGAATGGAAGGGCCATCGCTCAACGGATAAAAGGTACTCCGGGGATAACAGGCTGATACCGCCCAAGAGTTCACATCGACGGCGGTGTTTGGCACCTCGATGTCGGCTCATCACATCCTGGGGCTGAAGCCGGTCCCAAGGGTATGGCTGTTCGCCATTTAAAGTGGTACGCGAGCTGGGTTTAGAACGTCGTGAGACAGTTCGGTCCCTATCTGCCGTGGGCGCAGGAAATTTGAGAAGAGTTGCTCCTAGTACGAGAGGACCGGAGTGAACGAACCTCTGGTGTTCGGGTTGTTACGCCAGTAGCATTGCCCGGTAGCTATGTTCGGACAGGATAACCGCTGAAAGCATCTAAGCGGGAAGCCCCCTTCGAGACGAGATTTCCCTTAGGACTTGATCCTACTAAAGTGCCGTTCAAGACGAGGACGTTGATAGGCTGGGTGTGGAAGTGCAGTGATGCATTGAGCTAACCAGTACTAATTGCACGTGAGGCTTGACCATATAATCATGTACTCTCTTTGTTCTTTGTTTATTTAGAACATAAACGTAAGAGAAGAATGTGGTTGTATGACAAAGCAACTCAAACAACTTCAGTACAGAAATCTTGTATAAGAAGTACTCCATGTACTTAAGTAAGTTACAGATAGATAGAAAGTCTTTCATCGAATTAAAGAACATGATGTAAAGCGAAAGCTTTACGTCGTCAGAATTGCCTGACGACAATAGCGAGCGTGAACCACCTGATCCCATCTCGAACTCAGAAGTGAAACCGTTCAGCGCCGATGGTAGTGTGGGGTTTCCCCATGTGAGAGTAGGTCATTGTCAGGCATCCAAACAAATACCCCGATCGGCTACGCCGGTCGGGGTATTTTTTTGGATGCGCAATGAGCGCTCGCCTATGGCGAGCGTCATTGTGACTCAAAATTTGGCTTAGCCAAATTCCTCGCCCTCCGGGCAGCCTTCGGCTGTCCAAAACGCTTTCGCGTTTTGTCAGGCATCTCCTGCGTAGCTGAAATCTGAAGTGCTAGATGCTGTGAGAGTAGTGCAAGGAGCGGTTGCCGCTCTAACTCCTCTTGGTCTGAAGGGTATCCACACAAACCTACCTGGAATCTATTAAAACGAACAGTGCTCCACTGCTAAGCTCTATCGGCTGCGCCGATTGAATACCAGAACCTGGTCTTGTTGATCAGAATTCGGAAACTGAACAACAATCCTGAGTTGCTGGTAGTTAGGAGTGACAACCTTAGCCCCTATCTGCTGCACTTCCCCATCCAAATAGACTGTATATTCCACGGTTGTCTCACCGAGCTTTCGGTAGGAAATCATCGCCATCTGTTCCTGATTAAAGCTGGCAATAGGGTATTGGTCGCCGCTGTATGAGTAACGGGAAGTGGTGCCACTCAAAGAGCCATTCTGGGCGGTGGTAATTACCATGTAGGTGTAGGTTTGATCACCGTGATCGAAATAGGTGCGGGACATATTGGCCGGTACAGTGGCACTGCCGAAATTCGACTGTCTTAGGTCGATGTCCCAGGTACCGATGAAAGGGTTAGCACCCTGGGCGAGAGTGATGGAACTGATCAGAGTAATCGTAGATAGGAACAGAAGCGCCGATATTGTTTTTATCATTGACGGAGACCTCACTAGATATTGGCAATCAGGTGACTTTCATATTGCGCTTACCAAGTAACTATTGCAAACGAGAATAGAATACGAACAATTTAGCAAGATTTTGGATTGCAGGCTGCGAAGGCATCTCAGTCAACCGAAAGGCGCTGGTATTGGTCCAGGACCGGGCCGAGATTGTCCGATTGGCGCGTATTCCAGTGAAATTCGCGGGAATATGGGATAGGATCGATTAAGAGTCGGAGAAAAACCAGAACTGAATTTTTCCTGAATCCGATGACTATTTACTGCAGGGAGGTACTAGTATGTTTAGAACTACCTTCGCAATATTGGGGCTAGTGTTACTCACTACTGTACCCGATTCTACCAATGCCCAGTCCAACGCAAATATCCAGCAGCCAACCCTGCAGCAGCGATTCGCTTTAAGGGAACTTAGCTTGGCTATTGCTGAGCTTCGCATCGAAAACCCTACCTACAATGTGCAACTTCTTAACCCATTGCTCGCTTCAGCAGCAGTGCAGGAAGATACAGCAGACTATCAAGGCGCAGTAACCTCACTTTCGGAAGCTCTTTATATTTCCCGTGCCAATTTCGGATTATTCGATGAGGCTCAAGTTGGAATTTTAGATAGTCTAATCTTCATCCAACAGCGTGAGCAAAACTGGGAAGAGGTGGACGCGCTCTACGCCACTCTGGAACAGGTCTATTTAGAATTTATAAAGTCGGGAAGGGAATCTTCTGATGCAGGCCTGGACAAAGTGGTTGAATGGCATCTCTATGCATTTAGAGAGAGTCTCGATAAGCGTTCGCTGTATCACGTTGAAAAGGCTGGCGACCTAATGCGTAAGCAGCTCGAATTTGCAGAATTTACCGGAGCAGAAGAGGTGCAAACTTCGTACTTAGCTGGCGGTATTGCGGCGATTGATCAATTTTTACAATGGAATCGAAGGCAGCGGTGGAATGAGATAAGTAGTGCCACTATAACTCCGCCCATTCATGTATATGAACACGAGTGAGAGCTAGCGAGGTCACAGTACAAACCCGATTCTGTGTATTTGACCTCACCACTTTTCTTGCTCAGAAAGAGAGCGACAGTAGCAGTAGCATAGAAAAATTCCGATAGAAGGAGGGTATTGTGTTGAAGTTACAGACGCGATTATTCATTGCAGCAACGCTTTGTATGCTTCCCTTTTTGACAGTGCCTGCTAAAGCCGCTTCTCTAATCGATGTGCATACTCCGCTGGGTATTATTAGGATTGAAGTATTTGAAGACCAAGCCAGTACCGCATACTTTCAACGCAGAGTATTGGTAGGAGACTACGATTCTACATTTATTCATTATGCTGACAGTTCGACTCTCGCTGGCGGCTCATTTCTTTATAAAAGTTGTACTGCCGGCCCACTGGAAGCATTGCCATATGCGGTGTCGATTCCTGTCGTGGATAGCGGACTTGCCCACTCCGCAGGTACTGTGGCCTTACAGCGTGATCCTTATAACCCAAATTTCCTAACTACAGACTGGATAATCAACCTCGAAGACAATAACTCTGTTGATCCTGTTAATGGGCCAGTTGTAATCGGCGAGATTGTTGAAGGCTTTGAAGTTGCTGCGGCTATCGTGGATTTGCCTACGGTATCCTTGGATGGGGCGAGTACAAGCGTGCCAACCATCCAATATGAAAGCGGTTCTGAATTCTCATGTGATACATTCAGTCAGAGTAATTTAATACTCGTGGACATGGATCAAATTTCTCACGACAATTCCCGCCCAACTAACTACATTCACTCAGGCAGTAACCAAGTGAGGTTGAAGATTGACGCCAGAGATCTCGGATTGTGGAACATTACATTCTCACTACTTTCTACCGACCCAATAATCGTTATCCAGGCGATACCAGAATCTTCCTATACTGAGTACGAGACCTATAGTGATATGACTAGCTACGATGCGGCCACTGAAACACTTCTCATTCCGGAGTTAGTGATTTATCAGAGTGATGTAATTCAAGGCAGATTTGTAGTTAATACTGATGTGAGATTTACCAACTTGTTATTCAGACTTACTGATCGTGAGTCAATGCAGTTTACTCTGGAGTCAATCGATACGGCTGAGTAGTCTAAGTAGAATCAATGGTGTCAGAGTGCTTTGATCCAATAGCTTCTGCTGCGAAAAGTCAAATCACTCTGACCCTTTGTCTACGGAAAATAAGTTAAGACTAGGAGTCTCCACCTAAAATCAAGGATGGTCAGAGTTCTTTGACCAATCTATTGACTGGAACCAGGCATTCATTGATTATTTGGCTTCAGAAGTTACAAGACTACGAGAACTAGAAGGTACCCCCAGCAAGGAATCAGTACATAGATCGTTCGTTCTGTTATCCGCCCAATTTTTATTTGAATAAGAGAATCAAAATGAGATTTAAAAAAGAGCACAAAGACTCTAACCAGCAATCCAGGGCTAGTGCAAATCGCGAATCATCTGATTCCCAAAAGAGTAGCGATGCAGGCGAAATAGAGAGACAAGCCATATCAAATCCACGCCAAGAAGCTCAAGCCCAAAGAATAGCTCAGGCGGTTGCTGAAAATAGCTCTAAGTCACAAGACCTGGCTCAATACCAATCCCGTTTGGATAGCGGTCCGATAGGCAAGGGATTGCAGCTTAAAAGTCGGAGGGCTCCAGGCAGTGATGGCGCAAGTGACTCAGTTGAGGTTGCTCAACCTAACTCTGAGAGTCCAATTCAGATGGCTGAGCCTGAACCTAGAAACATTGTTCATTCCCCATATATCGACAGACACGCGGCTCCCGGCACCGCTAGCGATGATGTTGCCAGAGCGAATGCTCAAATAAGGGAGACAGAACACGACAAAGACCCTTTTAAAGAAGCGAAAGAAGCGGCGATAAACCAGGAGCAAAGACGTGTAGCGGCAATGAATAAGTTTCAAGCATGGCTGGATTTGGATGGAAAAAAGAAAGAGCTTGAAAAAGAGCTACAACAATATGCTACAGACAGCATACCCCGGAAGGAATGCGAAGGAAAAATTGCCGGAATAGCCGAAGTAATGAAGTTATACGCATAATCGGAATCGCGATTTAAATCCACCAAAATTACTGGTAAACAATACGGGCTGAAGTCGTCCATTTGCTGTACCCTAGCAGTCTTAGGCTATGATGCGGGTTTACTCGGCGTTCCCACAACTCAGGCACAAGCTGCATCGTAGGTGTATAGATACGCCATATGCATAATACTATTGTCGGCGCACATATTGCGCGACAAAATATTGCATAGCCTACCACTCCGTTGCAGGCAAGGGGTTAATCAATAAATGAGGACACGTTCGGCTGATGCAAGGACCGAAGTCAATGGAACACAATCGGTTGGCTACAATTCAGGTAAGTCTGGAAGGCAATCGGATCTGTGTATCAATGACAATCGTTCAATTAGCATTGCACAGAGAAAACTTCAGCAACTTCCAGATAAGAATTTTTCCGCTGTTCAGTTGGTGCAAACAATTATAATTGATCCTGGTGCGAGTCATCACTACGATGATGTATTCGGTATCGCCTATGGTATACGAAATGACGATCAACTTAAGGCAAGGCTTGTGGCTCACGCAGGCACTGGCCAATTGCTGGGAACCAGCATGGCCCTTGGAAACCATTACGGTAGGTCTTGCTCAATAAAATGGAGAACAACTGGAAACTCGGTAACGGTCTATCACTGTGGGCCTTCAAGCTAGGAAGCCCATTCACAATAATATGAGCAGGCTAAATTGGCGATCTATTGTTGCAACATAAACCGCTGCACACGCCTACCTTCTTGTTCCGCAACGTAAACATTGCCGTCACTGTCCACACCAATTCCATGGGGCAGTTGAAATTGACCAGGATAGCGACCCGGTCCTTCGCCGAACCGGGTGATCCAGTCACCACTGATGCGGTCCAATACTTCCACGGTGTTGGAATTCTGATTTATTACGTAGAGATATTGTTGTGCGTCATCTGCAGAGAAATCCAACACCACGGCATCACCTCGCGTGCCTGAAGTTCTGTCGACTTGACTGGTAACAGACGAGAACGGTGCAGTGATAACTTTTGCAAGAGAACCATCACGCTGGAACACCTGAATGCGATCGCCCCGGCGATCACATACATAGACCAGGCCATCTTTCGACAACCGCAGGCAATGGGGTAGTTGCAGGCTAAGGTCATTTGCGGTTCGTTCGAGTGTCCACTGTCGAAGAAATTCGCCTTCTCTGTTAAAGACAGCAATGCGGCTATTACCTCCGGGTAGTTCGCCATCGGCTACATAGAGATCGCCATTTGTTTCATCGAGGTCAATGGCAGCGGGTAGGAAAAATTGGGGGCGATCGGAATTCAGAGGTGCACCATCGCGGGTACCGTCGCTGGAATCAAATGCGTCACTGTTACCAATCTGCTTAAGCAGTTCTCCTTTCGAGGACCAGTGTTGTATGTGGCCAGTAGCCGCCGGAACTATCCAGAGTGAACCATCGTCATAGACATAGCAGTCATGGAGGCGGCCACCAAAGTCTACGCTACCTCCCCAGCCTGAAAGTGTATTGCCTTCGATATCCAGTGTGATTATCGAGGGTGCCAGGTACGCGCCATCCAGATCTTCCTCTACCACGTTCTGTCGATTCAGTAAGACGATACGATCGTTACTACCAATGCACATGCCTCCCAGTCCGCCGGTGAGCCAGTTCTGGCCCAATGGTATTTTGGGCCAGCTTCGATCTAGTTCAAAGCGCGGTGGGTACCAATTGCCACGGCGATACTCGATTCCGTTCCCGCTTAATGCTTCTTCGAATGCATCCAGACTTTCCGCGATTGTGTATCCTCCCGGTAATAAACTGCCGGAATAGTCTGGGTTGTTAACGCGACGGGCATAATCCTGATTGTAGTGGTAGGTGTATACCACGTCCGGGTCGATCTGTTTCGTGCAGTCAGCCGAGTTCATGGGTGTCATGCGAGAAGGCGGAATGTTGAGTGGCATGAACGCAACATCAATGTCCTGCAATTCGCGCACCTCGTCGACGCACTCAGTCACTCCGGCAAACAGGAAACGCTTACCGCCAAGAGTAACCACATAACCATTGGCATCACCCTTCGGATGCTCCGGCGGTCCTGGAACAAGGTCGTATGCGGCGATGGCCTCGATGTTTACTCCCCTGGCCAGAGTGCTTTCGCCGTTCATTAGTATTACCGCGTCTATAAGGCGGTCGCGGCTGTTTTGCGGCGCAACCACAACAGTTTCGCTATGACTAAGTGCCCCTATAGCATCTACATCGAGGTGGTGCCCGGGGTTGTCAGTCACCAAAATAATGTCGGCGGTTTTGTAGTTACTGAGACTGATGGCGCTCCATGGGTCTACCTGAATAACCAGATCCTGATATTCCAGTTGGACGCTGGAATGGACGAGGGGAGTGATAGTGATGTCGCCATCATCTCCAGTAATGGTGGAAGCGGAAAGCGCATTACTACTAATTACCCAGCTGATAAATAGAATAGTCGTTCTGGAAAATGATGAACGCATCATGGGTTGAGTTTGAATACATACAGAGCGTTATGATCATTGGGGCTTTGCAGCTCCGGCGCCAGAAAACTACCAATTCGCCATGGGCTGCCACCCTCGCGTCCAGCCGGGATTGCTATGTACTGCTCTCCATCAATGGCGAAGCTCACAGGGAATCCTTGTGCGGATGTAGCGAGACGGGTGCGCCACAGCTCTTCACCGGTTGCGACATCATAGGCATGAACATAACGATCGTAATCGCCTATAAAAACTAATCCGCCGGCCGTCGTGAGTGCCGCGGTAAGAAAAGGAGCGCGTTGTTGCAGACTCCAGGTTTCTTCCATGGTGTCCACGTTATAAGCGGCCAATTTTCCGAAACGTTCTTCCGTACCGGGCATAGGCATCCAGCGTCGATCGCCCTGATTACCGCCTGAACCAATCTCAAATTCGATTTGCCGGGGTGACATCTCCATACAGGACTGACTAAGTGGAATTACCAGATTGCGTGTTGGCGGATGGTAGCCCGTGGATTGCCAGTTATGGCCACCGGCAGTGGAAGGGCATACAGAAAGCCACTCTCCTACCTGCATGTTTCGAATATCTTCCCGATAACGCACCTCACCGGTTTCCAGATTTATATCGGAAAACACGTTCTGAAAGGTGGTTTCTCTTAACCCCTGAAACTCACCTGTTCGGCGATCCAGTTTCCAGAGAATGCCGCTCTTACCAATGGTGAAAAGGTAAGGTTCATCTACGATATCAATAAGCACTTGTTCAAAGGCTTCATCCATGTCGAGGGATTCGCCGGGCACGTGTTGTCGGTACCACACGATACGACCGTCCAGTGGATCGATGGCCAGAGTCGAATTTGAATAGAGTGCAGCATCATCAGCAGACATGCCGCGGGTTACCGCCATCCAGGGTTTAGCCTGCGCGACACCGAAGAATACCAGGCCCATGTCAGGATCCCAGCTGCCTGTCATCCACACATCGGCACCACCGCGGAACTCCAGGGGCAAGTCGCCCCAGGTATCGCCACCTGGTTCGCCAGGCCGCGCGACCGTGAAAGTGCGCCAAAGTTCTTCACCAGTTTTTGCATCGTGGCCTGTGATGAAACAGCTCTGTTCGAAAAAGCGTCCGCAGCCACTGATGCCATTGATCACGACACCGTCGGCAATTATCGGGCCGCTGGTATTGGAATAACCCAAAGCTTCATCGGCGATCTCGCTGTCCCACTGCACAGCACCCGTTCTGGCATCGAGTGCAACCAGGTGGGCATCAGTAGTAGCAACGAAGATCATGTCTTCCCACATCGCAAGAGTACGAAGCAATGCGCCGGTGCGTCCGCCTTCAGGAAACTGTCGTCGGTATTCCCAAAGTAATGTGCCGTCTTTGCCATCCAAAGCCTGCACCACATTACCGAAATTAGGAATGAAGACTACTCCGTCTCGTACCAGTGGCGCCGGTTGACTGCGACCGGGCTCCATACCCCACACCCAGGCCAGAGACAGTTGACCTACATTGTCTCGATTGATTTGATCCAGTGGAGTGTAGCCCTGGCTCTGTGGCGTGCGGCGCCAATAAGTCCAGTCACCTGCGGGAGGGTTTGCCAGGTCCTGTGTAGAGACATTGCGAAAACGATCCACCGAGCGGAAGCTACGGGTGCGCGCTCTGTCGCTGGAATAGATTGTAGCGATTTCCGGTACAGAATTGCGTGAACTCGGTGTGGGGATTGTGCCTGCTCGCCCGGGAACTGGAGTTCTTTGCACTAACGATGCCTGCCCATCGCTATTATCACCCAGAAATAAGACGGATGTAGCGGCTAATGAGACCGGACTTGATGATGCAGGAATATTGTTAGCGCTTAGCAAGAAAGCGGAGATATCCAGGTATTCAGTTTCGCTGAGAGAACCAGGCGCCTGGGGTGGCATCGTACGGTTTAATAAATCTAAAAATTCAATCACTCCGCGATTTGCCCAGTTGCTGCGAAATGCGGCATCGGCGAGATTGGGTGCCTCGAAAGAGCCGGTGAGATCAGCAAGGTGACAGGCCGCACAGTTTTGTTGATACAGGGTTTCGCCGCGACTCGCCTGGATCTGACTAAAGGTAGCTTGTTGTAGCTCCTGACCATGAGACGCGTTACTACTTAGCAAACAAATCAATCCCAGAACGCGCACCGCGCTTCTCATGGTTTAAATCCTCAGTTGTTAAGATTCCTGGTATTGCTCTCTTAATTACTTAGCTGCAAGGTTTCCTGGCTGGCACGACGCTCTGCAACGGCTTGTGCGTATTGCTCTTCATTTATGTAGGTGATGCCGAGCCAGGCATGACTCATCTCATCCACTCCGCGGCGGCCGAACACTACCCACTGTTCCGGGTCAGGATTGATTGGGTTGTCAGCCGTATTGTCGAATACAGAAGTAAATTGCAGCACTGTCCCTGTGGGCAGGATTGGTTTTGTTTCATCGCTATAGATGTAGGAGATCTGCCAGTTATGGTTGTACTTATCCACCTGGCTTAACACTTCCTTGCGACCATCAGGAAAGATAGCTTCCATCGTCATGACCCGGCCCCGCATATGCAGATGCGGTCGATAGCTGTGTATGACGGCGGGCGACTGCAACACGTGAGTGCCTTGCAGAACCTGGTAGCCATGGGGTGGAATGACAATGTCCTGGCCCCGGGCCATCCCATCTAAACCATCTACACGAAACATGGCTTCACCCACGGTTTCCAGCTCCGGCTGTTCGCCTGCTGGGAAAAACCACAAACCTACCTCGACAACATCACCGGGAGCTTCCGCACCCACTGGAAAGTAGTGTAAGTTCCAGGCGATACGACCACTGGTCGGCACGCGCATTCCTGTACCTTCCGGGTACACTTCCCAGGACTTACCCACACCATAGCGCGCTAGAGCAACTTGCCGACGTCCGGTTTCTTCCGGGCTATCGGGGATCAATACGGCGTGACCATGGTGAACCACCTTTTTGCCCAGAGGATAAGAAGGTTTGAATTCAGCAGCTCTCAACCAGCGTTCCTCTTCCAGTCCGTCAAACGGGACACTGGGTGTCCACCATTGATCCTGACCGTTGGCGATTACATCGTAGGGCGTGGAACGAATAATCATGTCGGGCGGACCCAACTCATCAGCCAATTGCCATTCCGCGCCAGAAGGAAATTCGATGGGTGGAGGCATGTCAGCGGGATCACCCTGTGGTGCGCCAGCGTCAGCCCAGGCGCCGATGGTAGCGATCTGCTCGTCCGAAAGTGACGCATCGTTCTTGAACTGTTGAATACCAACGGTTGGATCCAGATGCCAGGGCGGCATGATGCGCTTACTGGTGCGATCCCTAATCAAAGCGGCAAAAGGTTTTACCTGTTCATAGTTAAGCAGAGGCATAGGGCCGATACCCTCAGGGTTATGGCAAGAGGCGCATTTCTCCTGCAGGATCGGTGCAACATCCCTTGAGTAGGTTGGTGCGTCCTGGGCAAAGCTCGAAGAACTGGCGACAAGGAATGCGATTGAAACTAACGGCCTTGCTTTTCTAATCTTGATTAACTCACTGTTCATGCTGTTGGCTCCGTAATCGGAATGGCAACTAATTGCTTACACTAATGTGAAAGTAGGCATTGGTATGACAGCAGTAAAATTCGAAGGCAGCGATATCATCAATGGTCTGCATTCTGACTACATACTCACCTGGCTCACTGAAACTCACTTCGGTCTCCGTGCGTGATCCACTTTCTATTTCATACTCTTTCTTGCTAAATTCTGCTTTACCTGGGCCGCTGTGATGAGCCCAGCCTACCCAGACCACATCATCGCTGTGATCGAT
Organism: uncultured Pseudohongiella sp.; assembly: GCA_965227685.1. GTDB lineage: Bacteria > Pseudomonadota > Gammaproteobacteria > Pseudomonadales > Pseudohongiellaceae > UBA9145. The sequence continues at coordinate 4,003,968 of CBDDGA010000002.1, forward strand.
CTGCGCACTCAGAGTGAGCGGTTGATTGACCCGGGTGCTAAAAACTTCGGGATGATGAATGCCGGTACGACCGCGCACACCTTCCGCAATTGATGCCAGGGTTACCAAAGGCGCTACGTCACCACGCCCATCGGATTGAGGTTCATCCATTATATAGGCAGGAATTACCTTGCCCGGGTTGGAGAGCTTTTGGCCGTTGGCAGTAATGTGCCAGTTGATGCGATGGCTGGAGTTAAAGCCCTCAGGTACGGTGATGCTGTAGGCGCAAAACACATGGCGATAGCGGGGCGGAAGCGGATCGAAATGGGTGGGTATAAGGGCGTCATTCAGATCCAGTCCTGGATAGTCGGTTTCTATGTAATTGTGCTCTCCCACAGGAATATCCAGTGCCTGCTCGGAATTCATGTTGAAGAAGCCAAAACAGATCGTGCTGGTGCCATCCTCATTAGGATACCAGCCATCAAACAGTGGGATCACCGGTTGGCCGTGGGTGCGAATTACCTCGCCGGACCAGGTCTGGTTGGGCAGGCCTATGCTCTGTCCCAGCGCGCCCGGGGTCAGAATCAGAAGCAGAAAGATTCTGCTGCAGCTGCCAATTGTTATAAGTTCTCTTAAGTCAGGCATAGAACTCAGGGTATACGGTGTTTAAAGCCACTCTTATTTGTCTGGATAGTACAAAATATCGCCAGGTCTGTCGCGTGCTTCGTCATCGCCAGCAGTGCTATCCTAGGTCAGAATAATTAGAAAATCAGGACCCACAAAGGATCCAGCCAATGCCCAGAGCAAGTATCCTCGTCACCGCATTATTCCTCAGCAATTCGATGTATGCCCAGTATGGCGCTCCTCAGGGAGAGTGGCCGAGCTATGGCGGCGACCTCGGTCATACCCGCTATTCGTCCCTGGATCAGATTGATGCCAGCAATTTCTCCGAGCTCGAACTGGCCTGGACCTTCAAGACAGACAATTTTGGACCTTCACCTGAATATCGTTTTCAATCCACACCTTTGATGGTAGGCGGCGTGCTCTACACCACCGCGGGTTCCCGTCGTGCAGTCGTGGCTCTTGACGCTGCCACGGGAGAAATCCTGTGGAGCTTTCGCTTCGAGGAAGGGGAGCGCGCGGCCAATGCGCCGCGGCAGTTGTCGGGCCGCGGTCTTGCGTTTTGGCAGGATGGAACTGAAGCCAGGGTGCTTTTTGTAACTCCAGGTTATCAACTCATCGCATTGGATGCTGAAACAGGTAATCCTGATCCAGGCTTCGGTGATAATGGCGTCGTTGATCTGAAACGTAATCTGGATCAAAACGTGGATCTGGATACCGCTGACATCGGGCTCCATGCCACTCCCATGGTCGCCAAGGATGTGGTCATTGTCGGGGCCGCACACCGCACCGGAGGTAATCCAAGAAGTCGGGAAAATGTGAAAGGCTTTGTCCGAGGCTTTGATGTCCGCACTGGCGAGCGACTCTGGATTTTTCACACCATTCCAGAACGCGGTGAATACGGTTTCGAATCCTGGGAGGGGGATTCCAGCAGCTATACCGGCAATACCGGTGTATGGGCACAGATATCAGTGGACCCGGAGCTGGACACAGTTTACTTACCAGTGGAAGCTGCCACTGGCGATTACTATGGTGCTTATCGCCCGGGGGATAATCTCTTTGCTGAATCACTGGTTGCGGTCGACCTGCACAACGGCGAACGAAAATGGCACTTTCAATTGGTGCATCATGGTATCTGGGATCAGGACATACCCGCTGCGCCTATATTAGCTGATGTGATGATTGATGGTCGGCTACGTAAGATAGTCGCCCAACCCACCAAGCAGGCATTTCTATACGTATTCGACCGAGTTACCGGCGAACCCATCTGGCCAATAGAAGAACGCCCGGTTGAAATAGGAGACGTTCCTGGTGAATGGTATTCATCAACACAACCGTTCCCGACTAAACCACCAGCCTATGATCGCCAGGGTGTGACTGAAAATGACTTAATTGATTTCACGCCGGAGCTTAGAGCGAAGGCATTGGAGATTGCTAGCTGGTATAAGCTCGGCCCACTGTTCACCCCACCGGTAGTAAGTAACATTGATGGTCCTCTGGGTATACTTATGTCACCAACAACGGGTGGCGGGACTAACTGGCCTGGGGGATCCTTCGATCCGGAGACGGGAGTACTTTATGTATCCAGCAACAGCTCCATGGGTGCGCTTGGATTAGTGCCGCCGTATCCTGGCCAATCTGACATGGCCTATATACAGGGCAGTGCGATCTCCGGTCCCCGAACATCCGGCGGTGCAGGATCGTCAGCAGGCGGCGGCAGAACAGAGTTTCAGGCACAACAGCGCCAGGTGCCACAATCAAGTCGGGGTACGCCGCCAAGATCGTTGTTAGTAGAAGGTCTGCCTCTGCAGAAGCCACCCTATGGCAAGATAAGCGCCATCGATCTCACAAACGGTACCATCGCATGGCAAATTGCCCATGGACAGACACCGGACCGGATAGCTAATCACCGAGCGCTTCAGGGGATAGACATTCCAAGAACAGGACAGGGCGCCTCTATTGGCACCCTGGTAACCAAGACATTGCTAATTGCCGGAGAAGCCCAGATGACCACCGGCGAGGATGGCGAGCGTCGCACCCACTTAAGGGCCTACGACAAAGCCACCGGTGAAGAAGTAGGGTCTTTGCGATTGCCTGCGCCACAGACAGGCTCGCCAATGACTTACGCTATCGATGGTGAGCAGTATCTGGTGATAGCAGTGAGTGGTTCTGGGTATTCCGGGGCATTGTTGGGGTTCAAGCTCTAGGAAATTGCTTTAATTTTGTTCGGACAGCATGGCCGTTGAAGACAACGATGTTATAGACTGGGTGTGTAAGAGCATTAACGCATTGAGCCAACCAGCATTAATTGCTCGTGAGGCTTTATCATATAATCATGGGTTCTCTTTATAGTATGAAGAGAATCGATTGTATGAAGAAAATAACTCAACAACTTCAGTACAGAGAACTTGTATAGATACTTTAATAAGTAAAAAGTAATTACAAATTTATTCAAAACATGAGTAGTTACAGACATGGTCTTTCATCAAATTGAAGTACATTGTACAGATCATTATTAATCGCACGGATAGAATTGCTTGACGATAATAGCGAATGTAAATCACCCGATCTTATCTCGGACTCAGAAGCGAAAGCATTCAGCGTCGATGGTGGCGCGAGGCTTCCCCATGAAAGGGTATGTGATTGTCAAGTCACCAAGAAAACCATCCCGTTCTATAGAGTTGCTTTTATATTGGATGCATATGATACCGACGCCTTGCGTCTGGTCATAGTAGCTGAAATTTTCGCTTAGCTAAAATACCCACCCTTTAGGCAGCTTTGAATATCTGCGCCCTTGGCGCGGCTTTTTAAATATCTCATACCTAAGAGATTTAGGACTCAAGCGAAACAGTGGGTTCTTTTTATTAGATTCACAATTATGCTGGATCTGCGGTCCGGGTTAATGTGGTTGCGCGATTCACCTTATTCCTTTCTGAAAGCACAATCACTGAAGTTCGCGATTCAGACTATGCCATCTCGGCTCGTGTAACTTTACCGCGTGTCCTTCATTGTCTGTAACAATCACAAAATCCATGACTGTTCTAACGTGCTCACCCGCACTTTACTTCATGATCGAGTAACACCTTGACGGTCTTGGAACTCTGAGATCGCCAGGGTGGTATAGGACTATGAAATTAAACATCTCTCCAAACTCTTGCTTTATGTCGCACCGAAAATTCCAAAGCGCAATCGCTAACTAATACACAGATGAGGGGATTCATATTCTCGTGACACTATTAGGTGAATGGGAACGCAATACTGGGTTTCCACCTAGATTACCTTAGGCGTAGAAAAGTTGCGCTAATGCTCTCTTGTTGTGACAGAACTAGCCGGATTTGGACAATCGGGACGGTTCAAAATCTCATCAATTGACAGTGCACAAAAACACAGAATTCTAATGAGGAAGGCTATGAATATACGCAAATTTTACCTGTTAACACTTGTTCTGCTCTTCTTTCAGGGCTGTTCTACACTCAAGCCCCAAATTACTGCTGATGCTATCGATTTCAATCGTGCCGTTGAACAAACAAATAATGAAGTGATCTTTCTTAACATTATAAGGTCATATCTGCGTTTTCCACGTCACTATACTGCCATTTCTGACATCAAGGGCAACTTTACTGTCACTGGAAATACTGGTTTGAAATCGAATTTGAATTTAGAGGGGGCTTCAGAATCCACGTTCGTAACGTCTGCTACCCCTTCAATCACTCACAAGATTAGCTCTGCAGCAGAATCTATTTCTCCTGAATTGGGTGTAAGCTACAGTACTAACCCTAACTACACTATAGCTGTTTTGGAATCACAAGAATTCTACAACGGTGTGCTTCGTCCTTTATCGCCAACTACCGTTAGCTTGTTTCGGTCACAGGGGTGGGACGAGGAACTGCTCGCACATCTACTATTCGAATTCTTAGTCTTCACGATCACTGAAAAGATTGACGAAGATACCGACGAAGATGGAAAGAAGAAAGAACCAAGACAAACAATACTAAAATTTCAAAACAAATCAGAAGAAAAAGGCTGGAGAGACCTGACAGAACGGTTACGGATTGATGTCGAATCAAATCTCGCTGAAGAGAAGATTCTGATGACTACTTCATCACTGGATGCCAGTGGTTTGGCGAAACTTATTGAACAAGGGATTAGTGTTCGTCGATGTGGTAAAGAGGACCAGGAAAGCATGAAATGCACCAGCGATGAAGAGTCAATTGTATATCTAAGTGGAACTAGCTCTGTGGGTCTCAATATCTATCGTAAAGGCAAACTGTCAGCCTCAGATATCAAGTACTACAAAGATAGCATCGTAAGCGGAGATGAAGAGCTACTCAATCTTTACCTAACCGAGTGCCCTACGGAGCTATCGAGTTTCATACACAGATTCTCGGAAGATTTCACTCCTTCAGTGGGTAGAGAAATACTTCCTAGACAAGAAATAGCCGATGGAGATCAACTGAGCCTTAGGGAGCAGGTAGAGAACTGTCCGGTCGTGTCTTCACTACAAGTTAGCACTAGAAGTGTAGATGCTGTGGTTTATTATCTAGGTGAATATCTTCGAAACGCTCGAGGTAAAATAACGATAGGTGTCGATAATGATCAAATGTTTCCTGTCCATTTCAATGATGGACCATCAGCGATATCTACACAATTTCAAGGTGTGACTTATCGTGTCCCTCCTGGTAATGAGTCGGGAAGGGCGATGCAAGTTATCGCATTAATTCAACAGCTACTCAACCTAAACAAGAAATCCGAAGATTTGCCAAAAGCTCAACTTATTCAGATTCAATGAATGGTGGGATAACGGGCGAGACCATTAAGATTAGGTTTATTCGAATCTAGTTCGGAATCGACACGGACATAGGATGGAAATTACTGTGATGCTTGCTTGCCTAGACAGTCAGCCTAAGGGGAGAGTCAAATAAGCGCCATTATCTGTATTAAGCCTAACAATTACTATGTGATCGACAATTTGTTTGAAAGAGTAATAAATACGATTCGGAGTAGTTTTTACTCAACAATGAAAGAATGGTCTGGGTTTAATATGAATTGTTCTCTAATTTTCTAAGCTAAAGAATGTGCAACCATCAGGAGAAAAGCCATGGCAGATATCTGGGACACTGAAATCATTCCAAACATTACCTGGGAAGATCATATTCAACACTTCTTTACAGATAGGGATATTCAATGCATGAATGGGCAGGGTATTCCTCTTGGCAATTACGAATCGGTGCGGTTTTTTGCGCGGCGTATCTACGGAGTAACCAAAGCCGGCACGATGCCGATTGGTGGGGTGGAAGTTAAATGGAACGAGTATCGACTCGAGAATTTCAGGAACTGGATCGCAAATGGTTCTCCTCTCAATGCGGAAGATGATAGCCTGCTGGAAGGTATGAGGATTAGTTTGGTTCAGGACCAGACTTTTCGAGTTCGCAAGAACCTGGCGGACATAGATCCGGGCAGCGTAGAAATGGATCGGCTCCGAGATGCATTCCGCGGGCTCATTGCACGGGAATCAACTGAACCCGACAGCTACTTTCAGCTTGCTGGCTTGCATTGGTTACCTGCGCCAGCTACTTACTGTGTGCATGGGGAAGATCGATACAATCCTTGGCACCGGGTTTATCTCCTCGTATTTGAGAATGCCCTTCGATCAGTTCCAGGGTGTGAAGATGTAACTCTTCCCTTCTGGGATATAGCATCGGGTGAGATACCAGATGTGCTCTATGAAGAGCCGTTCAACAAATACACTTATCAGATTGACGTTAAAGGACTCAACGGCACAATTGCAGCGTACGCTGGTGAGTCAACTAGCAGGTTTGACAAGGCAACATTACTTGCAAATGTGAACCGCCGGACAAGCAGACTCAAGGAGAACGTTGATTTAGCTTTGGGAGCAGATACCTGGCTCGGTTTCAACGGGTTGCCGCCATTCGATAATAATATAATTCAAGCACACAATACCGGCCACGGAGACTGTGGTGACACACTCGCTATACCTGATACGGCAGCCTTTGACCCTCTATTCTGGTTCTTTCATTGCAACTGGGACCGTCTGTGGTGGCAGTGGCAAAGAAATGCAAATGTACAGAGACTTAGCGACTTCCGAAATCTGTTAGCGAGTGCCGGCCAAGACGATGATTGGTTGAACGATCCAGTTATTGGTCTATTGGAACCATTTGCTGTGCTATCAGAGGCCACCATCGACAGTATTGAGTTAAATGTAGACTATGAACTGCCTCCTGCACCTGAAACTGCTGAGCTATTTAGTATCTGGACTCCATCGAGAATGGCCCATGAAGTTAGCCAATTGGCTGAGACCGATAAGGTGCAAGTAAGACTCGAAAGTTTCGACCGACTCTCAGTGAAAGGATCTGTAAATCTGGAATTGTTGGCGGATGGAGAAATAGTTTCCACCCATTACATTTTTCAATCAACTGAACCGAGGCAGTGCCCAACCTGCCAGAAACACGGAACTGTAAGTATTGATTTTGAGGTAGAAAGGAACTTGTTAGAGAATCGACAGTTGAAAGTTAGGGTGATTTGTGTCGGGGCTAAAGGTGCGCGTGAGGAGTTGCAGCTACAGGATTGTGGTTCGCCTACTTTGAGTATAAGGCTGCCATTAGACAGAGTTATCAATTAAGATTCATGCAAAAATAAACTGCAGCTAAGAGACCTCTGACGCCGACTCGAATCCAGTTTCTGCCTGTGGTGAAAATGACTTTATAATCAATTTTCTTACGGGGAACTGACTGATTCAGGCAGAGCTGTATTCTTCAGAACCTCGTTGTACACATCTCATTCTAGAAAATAGCTCTATGAGTCATAAACTTCAGAGAGTATTAAGCACACTCATAACTAAACAACTTAAACCACGGAATTATTGCGGCATGGCAAGCTATTGCTTACATTGATTTTGTGCCAACAATGAGACGGCTACAAATTCTGAATCTGGAGGGATGCTAACATCTCATTGGTTGCGGAGGCGCAGTAATAAAGAGGACCAGATTAAATGTGCAGTCCTGTATTTTTACTCTGGTCCTATTTATAAAGCAAGCCTCTTATTCTCTTCTTGAATTATTCTGCACGCGTCAAACTTAGCCGCGTCCGGACAAGCAATTTAAGGACATACTCTGGGGAGCTTACTTTTCTACTCAACTGACCGAGCAATCAGATAGGCTCCAGCTTTGGATACCTAGACTACTTTAGTGATGTGCTAGAAATTAGTCGATTGCTTATAGATAGCAACTACTATTATGTCATGTTAGTGCTGGAGACACTCATGGCTTAGCAACAAAGGTTTTTTGCTAAGTGATGACTAATAGTCTCCTTTTTTGTTAAAGCTCAAATTAGAAATATAGCAATGAAGTTACGTCGCCATAGTGGTTTTCTATGCTCCTTTACAACCAGTTATTTACTATCCTAGAGACAGTCGGATGAATTAGGTAGCCGGCTCCGTGGTGAGGATTCGATTTGCCTTTTCTGACCGCAAGGTTATAAATTCTATGATCGACGATAGAATCAATAAGGTTCCTTTTCATCATCCCCCGATAGTCATCGGCTACTGTTTGGTCATGAGAAATGTAGTCATCTTCGGCAGCCACATTTATCCACTTTTTAACATTGTTGGGATATCTTCGATCGTGTTTAGCTGCTGCACCTTTTACCTTGTTTTTCACTGTAGAATTACCGAGCGGGCAACCCAGAGTCACCCATGTGTGCACAGTTTTGCCCTTCAGCTCTTCCATATATTCTCGGTAGTAACAAAACTTCCAGAGGACATCGAAGGAGACTATAGTGCCGAGGCTATGAGAGATTAGGAGAACTTTCTCGTTGGCAATGAGCGCTTTTTTAAGAATGGTGGTCAATGGCCACCTGGCATCGCTACCAAATTGTTCATCGGGATTCCAGTAATCATCCATGTCTGGTGCAACTCTACCTATGATGTCGTCGGCGACGCCAAAAAATTCGAGGGGTTTAGAAAGCGCGTCAGCCAATCCTTCCTTTAAGCTGGTTTTGCCATCTAATGCATTATAAGTCTTCTTGTTAAAGTCACTCTTTTTATAGTTGGCAAGTATTTCTAGAGCCTTGGCCCGATCACTAATATCTGCCTTTTTGTCGTATTTCTTGCCAGTATTACGTAAATACTTATTGGAAACATCCCCATAGTAGGCCATTGAAATATGAGTTCTTTTGAACTTCCTAGCTTGGTTAGCGCCATAGTCTCTTTTCAACCCGAGTGCGATAGCTTCAATCCAGTTTTTCGTCAAGTCCTCCTCACCTGGTTTAAAGTTGCGACCGTGTACAAGTATAATTCGTTGTTTAGCCATATAACTTTCTCCGATCCGGCTTGTAAGAAATTTGACTACTGGTCTCTCGGATCTATCTACAATTCACTGGGGGTCCATATAACGACAGCATTAGCACATGCTTGTCACTCTCTACTGTCATGATTCAATGATATGTCTCAGTACATTTAATAAAAAACGACTCGAATACCCGCCGTGATGAAGTCCGTTGATTGTGATGGAGATAACACGAGTGGTGTGTGCTCAATGTAAGAAAAGTTACAGTCGTTTAACTCAAAAATCTCTTTAAGCGAGCTATTAGAACGAATCTGACGTCGAAATAAATTGGCTGGATCTGGTGCTTTTTGCCTATCAAATAGTGCGGTGTCTTAAGGATCAAAGTGGCTGTCAATCCCACTGGACAAGCGGGTTCTGGCAGGATAGCTTTGTGTTTCGCATGAGTTTGAAGCGATTGGCTGCAGCGTCACCCCGCATTTAATCAGAACTCGTAAGATGACCGAATGTAAACATCGTTTAGATTAAAAGATTTTATTGCATACCCTGACTTTCAGAATAGATGTTGGATAAGAAATCGATGCCGCAGTTTGAGACATCTGATGCAATCGTTACAGGTATTGTTGAGGGTGACAGAAATGCTGAGCAGGCCATGATTGAAAAGTATGGCCCAGCACTTACCTATCTCCTTGAGAAGCGAACAGGGGACAGAGAAACAGCCAAGGACATACAGCAGGAAGCATTTCTTATTGTCCTACAGAAATTACGAAAAGAACCTCTAAGTGACCCCTCCAAGCTCAGTGCCTATCTTCACAACACAGCCGTCAATATCTTTATCGGCGAAAAACGCAAGGAAGCTCGGCGAAATACAACTTTTGATACGACGCTGCTTGATACAATAGCGGAGAGCTGTGACGACCAATACCTTAATTTGGTGAGGGAGCGTGCACAATCAGCTGTCAAGCAGATGATCTATGATCTTCAGAATGCGAGAGATAGACAAATCTTGACGTTATATTACATAGAAGACATTGACAAGGATTTGATCTGCCAAGTGTTGGAACTAAGTAGCCGGCATTTCGACCGAGTAATTTCAAGGGCCAGAGCCAGATTCAAAGAGTTGGTTGAAGACGGTTCGAACGATGATTTACAGCCGGAGATGACAACATGAGCACTTTATCTCCCGAGCAGAATGATTTGATACGTAGATATCTACTAGACGAGTTCAACGAGGAACAAAAAAGAGAGTTTGAGGTGATGTTGCTTGACAGCCAGGAGCTTCTTTCCGAAGTTCAGCGGCAGGAGGCAATGATTCGTGAGCTAAAACGCGAGAAGCAAAACCTGACCTTAAACGGGTATTCTACACAGAAACGATTGAATTTCGCTCAGTGGGTAGCTCAACCGCTTTCTATAGCAGCATCGCTGATTTTTGCGGTACTCCTCATTGCAGTTTATGTTGGAGAAAGGGTCAACCAGGAATTTGTTGAGTTGCAGTCGACGAATGCGGAGCAAGCTATTGCACATGGATTAAATATTGTTACCGAACGGCAAATTGATGTGATGCGAGGCCGGCTCTCAATCATTGGTAATTTTCCTATGCTGTTGGAATTCCGTGCCGGACCTCAATTTAGCTCTAATTCCGTAACAATCTCGATTATGGAATCTGACGATACGCTGATTCTGAATTTGGAAAACCTGTCTGCTGATGAAAACGGAATAGTTAGGATGATAGTTGAAAGTCCGCTTTCAGGAGAAAAAAATATTCGAATCTCTTCGCAAAATACCCAAAGCCCACCATTAGCCCCAGTGTTATTTGAAGTAGTTTTTCAAGATCAGCTCTGAGGGTCCATTCGACTTAATATTATTAGTGCCTTAATGGGACATTTCCGTTCGTTGCAGCAGTAGAGAAAACGAGAATGCACTAGTTCCACGTCAAAGTAGCCGTTGACGATAAGCGTCTAGTCCAGTCCCCACTATAAACAGTGCCAAGATGAATCATATCTTGTGGCTACGGACAATGCCTTATTTGGCTGCCGGTATCAATTCGACTGCATCGAATAGGCCTTTGTTTCGAGCAGTGGAAAACATCTCCACTTATATAAAGATCGCGCTAAAAAAGGAATAAGAACATGACAATCGTAGTAAGAAATCAACGAATTAGGCCGGAAGAACCCGCTGATCGAGAACTGGCGAATGCACTATCAACGAATCTTCAAGCCGTGAAAGATATTTGTTCTAACTGGGCTAAAGGTCAGGTTGGAATACCTCAAGGCTACACATATCTTGGTCAGTTCCTGGCCCATGAAATAGCTCCTCGCCCAAATGTGAATCAGCGCTCGAGGCAGCTTGATCTTGATAGTGTGTATCCGGATTTTTCTAATGAAGAGATGATTGACAGCTCATCCGGAACCTTTTTAACCACGCCATCAGGGTCGGGGTTTTTGGAGGACTTGATCAGAGACAGTGATGACCATCACAGGGCTCTTATTCCAGACTTTCGGAATGACGACCAGCTAATTATTGCTCAAATGCATCTGAAGTTTCAGAAATTTCACAACAATGTCATAAAAAAGATCATGAAATCTCCGCTTGGCAACGGCTTGAGTGTAAAAGAGTCTTTTCTCAAGGCCAAGAGTTTCGTTGTTGCCTGCTTCCAAAGAGTCATAGCCGAAGACTACATGATGAGGATGGCGGACAAGCGAGTAGTGGATGCTCTTTGGGAGACAGGTAAGGACATCATAGAAATACCTGAATCAGAAAAGTTTCTCCCTCTCGAGGTGACTGACGCAGCAGCACGATTCGGCCATTCTCAGGTCAGAGGAGTGTATAGGCTGAACACAGTACACGACGTTGCTGGCAGTGTCACTTTGAAAAAACTACTTTCGTTAACCGGTGGAAATGAGCATCGCCAGTTTAATCGCATATCAGAGAAGTTCTTTATTGAATGGCCACTCTTTTTCCCTTCGGGGTTGCCAGATGCAGGGCCTCATGAGGAAGCGAGGAAGATAAATCTAAGAATTGAGTCCCAACTGCAAGATGAGCTCGGGCCTAATGTCGTTCATCACAACCTGACCGATGGGATCACCGCTTGCCTCTCATCCGGGCAGGACTTGGCAAAATTTATAGTTAAAGATTTATTGGCCCAAGGACTCGGCGATCTGGGCATTTCTCCGATGCTGAACGAAGAGAAGTTGCCGGAACCAGAAAGTCGTGCGCAGATAAAAAAATTGAAGGAACTAGGTTTCTGGACAAACACACCTTTGTGGATATTTATCCTTATCGAAGCGGACATGGGAGCCACTCGAGGAGAGCGTCTCGGCCCATTGGGAAGCCTATTGCTTGTTGAGATCATAAAGTCGGCCCTCCGAAATACTGGATTCAAAAACTATAAAGGGGTCCAGGCGGAATTCGAAAGTGTGGACTTTCCTGTCATAAGAACTATGCATGAATTTATGACAGCAAAGTTTGAGTGAATTTAGCATCTTAAAATTACTTACGGAGAATCATTAAGAATGAAAACAACTCGAGAATTGCTGGAAGAATATACGATCGAGAACGCATCTATGAAAGTGTCCTATTTCCAGGACCTGGAAGATGACAATGCGCCTCTGGCGATCGAGAAGCGAGAGCAGTTGAGGGCCTATATGCCGGGGCTCGGGGACTCCTATCGAGTGTCTTGTCGTGTAAGGGGTTCAGGCGAAAACCTTTATCTTGCAATTGAACTACCAAATCCCGAAGATGAAAACGCATGGGGAGAGGCTAATAGCAATCGACGAAAACTGATTGATCCTCTAAAATTCGTGACAGCGCCCAACCACGAATTACCCGAGGGACGGCAGGGCGTCTTGTATCTTGATAAAGGCTATATCAACTCCGAAGAGAACAGGTTGGGTAGTACTCAGTGGAAAATAGTGCATTGCAGAATCCAGAAATACATGTTGCCAGGGAAGGACTCCCATGGCAGAAAAACCTTTCAGGAAGTCAATGATGTCATTTTTCAATGGGACCATCCTGACAGCAACAGGCATTTTATTACGTGTTGGAAATGGTAAGCGGTGTTTAGCAATTATCGCCTGCATTGCAGTCTCTGGGCTATCTGCCGCTGGCATGGCTCAAAATGAAGAATGGCTACTGGTTGATCAGATAACAGTCCCTCCCAAGGGGTCAAAAATCGTCATCATAGAGCAAAAAGGTGTTGATCTGTCCCTGCGAATAGAGGCAAGAGAAAATGTAATAATCATGCAGGAAGGGCCTGATAGGGCATATGGGCACGAGGTAGCTGTACTTCATAACGAGACTCAGGATGCAAGGGTTTTTGAGGTAACTATTGCTCCTGTACACAGCGGTCCGGAGCCACGTTACGGGCTGTCAACTATCGATTCACCTTCTGAAAGGGAACTGAATCTCGCGTCCGCAATTTCACAGGCAAGCAGAGCTTGGCTTGAAAATTCGACAGCTGATGATTCCGAGACAATCCTAATGTCAGCAGTACCCTGGTCGGTAGATTCCCAGCTCCAGCAGATCGGTATACGAACTTATCTCGATATTTTAGCACGCAGTGGGAAAACCATAACAATCCCGGATCTCGTCGACGCATTTCTCCAGCAGATCGATTTTACAGCAGTCGATCGTACTTACTTGAATTGGTTGACAGTGGAAGCACTATTAAATGAGCAGAAACCGTTCGAAGCCTTCCTGCATATGGAAGTGCTCACAAAAGAGTACATGCAGGAGAATTGGCTGCCTTCTGTTTCCCCGGCGACAAGATGGTGGTTGCGCACCAATATACAGGCGACGCGGGGGCAGGTAAATATTTTTGCGGCGCTGGCAAAAACGCCCAGAGACGAAACTCTACTAGCCAGAGCGGGTGAGGTTCTGAGGCGTGCACTGCATGAGGCAGAAAAGAGCAAAGACTTCTCTACCCATGGGCGACTCTTATCTTACCTTGCAGGTTATTACGACACTATGGAGGGACGGGTCAACGAAGTAAAGGACGAATTGTTCAAGGAATCTGCACATCTTTTGGAAAAGGCCGGAGACAATCAAAGCTTGATTAGTGTCCGCAACAATCAGGCCAATTCAGAGTTAGGGCGCGGCAATTTCAGAAATGCGCTCAGACTGTATGCGGAAGCGCTGGAACTGTTAAAACATTCTAAGAACATCCAAGGCGAAGCGCATGTAATAGCCCGCTTAGCGTATGCTTATTATTTGCTGGGAGACTTCGATGATGCCGACGCCCGATTTCGTGAATCTTTGGCGTTATACGAAGAAACCAAGTCTGGGCGAGCTCCAATTCATACAAAACTTCAGTATGCAGAGTTACTAAGGGAGATCGGTAAAGTAGAAGAAGCACATGATCAGTTGGATTCTGTAAGGAGAAATCTCGACGCTCAAAGTAGGTTTCAGGACCGGTTGAGGCTGCCCTATCAACTAGCTCAACTTCATTTGGACTCAGGAGAAATACAAGAAGCAAATAAAGAAATGGGTCAGGTTGACAAGTTGATGGACGAACTGAGTGGCGGGGTGGGGGATAAGGAGCTCTCAATGTTTGGAGATGCTCAGCTAAAATACGCCCTCGAAGGTGTGATACTTCAGACTCAGATTCAGTTGGAAGAAGGTAACCTGGATTTAGCTCTAGGAGGGATCAACAGGGCCCTAGCGCAGTTAAGCAGCCAATTACAGGAACCCATACAGCAGCTTGCATTACGAAATCTCAAGATGGAGATAGAAAATCTCACTGGTGACATAGACGCTATGGTCGCAACATCCCAGAGTGCTCTTAGTATAGTTAACGGCATAGCAAACGAAATCGATTACGAAAATTTTGGACCGCAATGGGCGTCCAGAACTAGCAATACCCTGAGCTTCTTGTCTGTTTCGTTGTTGGACCACTATCTGAAAACTGGAAACACCATGTATCTTGATCAGACTATTGAATTAATACAATCGTCGCGGGCGCGAGGGCTAAGACAAATGCGCCATTCGTTCTCAGACCAACAACAAGTCGACGGCTTGGAACGATTAGAAAACCTTAAGCTTCAAGTAATTCAACAAACCATGAGAGCATGGCTAAATGGCCAGCCAACAGAAGACTATGAAAGGCAATTAGCAAGAATAAAAGAACAGTTACTTCGACTCGAGAAAAGCCGGGCAGACCTGATCGACACCTATATTTTCAGGACTGCAAGAGATATTCAAGATTCTCTGGATGCAAATGATGTGTTGAGAACTTTTATACTAGATGAGGAAAAGAGTTACGCATTGATACTCACGAACAGTGATGTACAGATTTCAGAGTTACCTCCTAAGCACGAACTACTGAAACTGGTTGACGACGCTATTTCGGAAATAGCTATCCAAGGTCAGATGCTAGATGATTCAAAGGCATTGGCAGACTTGCTTCTACCCGCTGTGGATCGAAACGGCAAGCAGAACAATTTGTTGGAATTAGATGGATTTCTCAGTCGCGTTCCATTTTCGATCCTCAATTTTCTGACAACATCGAATGAGAACTATTTTACGTATATTCCTTCGATGAGTGAGTATATGGATCAAGAGGACAATTTCGAAGGTCAAGAGCTATTTGATCGGACTGATGTTGCAGTCTTTGCAAATCCTGAATTTTCCTTAATCGAGCCGATAGACATGGATAGCAGCTACAAAATCTGGCGTAACAGTCTTGGGAACTTGCCTTCCGCTGAGAATGAAGCTCTCCGCATAGTTGAAACTTTTGGCGATGAAAATACGTTGGCATATATAAAGGAAAGTGCATCCATAGCAAATTTACTTAGTGAACCTGTCAGAACGTCTCGAATTCTCCATATCGCTTCACATGGTTTCGCAAGCGATGAAAATGCAGAATTGATTGGATTGGCATTGGCAAATGACAAAAGCACGGGAAGTTCCGGGTTACTTACCAGGCATCAAATCAGTGCTCATAGTTTCAAAAATGAATTAGTTGTAATTAGTTCTTGCGAAAGTGGTGCAGGAATGGCCCTTGAAGGAGAAGGAATAATGAGTATATCTAGGGCGTTTCTTGCAAGTGGCGCTAAGGCGACACTATCTTCTCTTTGGCAAGTTGCTGATACTGCGACTGAACAACTAATGGGTAATTTCTATTACGCAATGAAGACACTCAATTACAACCCAGCTACAGCATTGGTTTTTGCACAAAAACGGTTGCAAGAGTCGTCAGTTTACAAATCCCCATTCTATTGGGGAGCATTTGTTTTACACGTTGCGAACGAGAACTACCAGCCTATAAACTGAATTCGTATCTAATAATAGTATAGAGATATAAGGTTGAACTACGATATAAAATAGATTGGACGCCATCCCATTTTTACCTTCAATTTTTAGATCTCCGCTGAATATAGCCTATAGATCGCTTGTTACTGCTAATCGATCAGAAATAACCGTATAGTTTGGGAATATATGCGGCTATATAATCCAGGTATACATTTCAGTCATATCGAGCGAGGTAAATACATGAAGACAATTATAATGTTCTCAGTACTAGGTTCGTTCGTCGCATGCAGCACTTCTTCACAACCTAGATTTGATCGCATGAGTGAAGAGGAATTGATTGCATACAATCAATCAGTACCTGCTCAGGAACGAGTCTATTGTCGAGAAGAGGTTGCGGTTGGTAGCCATATACGTAGACGTATATGTTCCAAGGTCCAGGACGTAATTAATGGCGGCCAGACCACATTGAACACTCCAAGCCAGACGGTGAGCATACCAAATCAGTGATCGCACTTTCGTGTAAAATATCTGCAGGTGAGGGAGTGCATTCGATACAGAATCATGGGGGTCAAAGTACTTTGATCGGTGAATGGTCAAGTAATTTTTAACTACACAAGCCTGACAGCGAAAATGATGACCCAATTATTCCTGAAGTCTATATCACTAAATGGTGACTAGAACTGGGGATGTTTCAGGTGCCACTCAGTAGCTTGTTCATAGGCATGACCAATTCGACATAAGATTGCTTCCGAGAGTTTCCTTCCCAGGAACTGCACAGTATAAGGCCTGTCCTCTTCGCTGAAACCGCAAGGAACCGTCAGACAGGGAGTGCCAGCCAAATCAGCCGGAATGGTGAATTGCCCCTGAAAGTGCTGCACCACTTTTTTCAGGTCTTCCATATCACCGTACTGGGCTTCTTTGTCCACTTCAAACACCATGCCGCCGGACGGGCAAATTACTGCATCTACTTTTTCTAGTTCAGATTCGAAACGTCGATTAAACTCCTGACGGCGATAGGTTATCCGATCATAATCTTCTTCACTCATCTCCAAACCCATATCTAAGACCGCACTTAAGTAACCTCCGTAATCTTGTTTTTGGGTAGGATAAAACTCCTGGTGGATTTTCATTGCTTCATAGCCACATAGTGGTAACCAGAGATCACGCAATTCCATAGGTTCGGCTTCTGGCATCGAGACAGGTACAAGTTTGGCGCCTAATTGCCGTAATACTTGCAAGACAGATTCGATAGCGGCAACCAGGCCCGGATCAGTGCCATTGCTGTAATAACTTTCATCGATGCCGATGCGTATACCTGATAAATCTTTAGTAAATTGATTTACTACTGAGCCCAAAGGTTCCTGCAAAGATGTTTTATCATTCACATCATGACCTGCTATCACTTCAAACATTATGGCTGCATCTTTGACTGAGCGAGCCATAGGTCCTACATGATCTAAGGATTCAGCCAAATCCAGAACACCATGCCGACTAACCCGGCCGTAGGTTGGTTTCAAACCGACAATTCCATTTGCCATGGCGGGATAGCGGATTGAGCCTCCAGTGTCTGTTCCCAGGCAGCCGAAACAGAGTCCCGCTGCGGTAGCTACGCCAGAACCACTACTTGATACTCCCGCCCATAGCTCACTTCCCCAGGGATTAATCGGAATAGGAAAATTCGGGTTATAGCCTGACAAAGCCCCTTCCGTTAGATTGAGTTTGCCCAACAGGACGGCTCCAGCGTCCTCCAGTTTCTTAACTACTGTGGCATCGAAGTCGGGCACGAAATTTTGACGTACCTGAAGACCACCCATCGTTCTAACCCCTTTGGTATAGCAGAGATCTTTTACAGCGATAGGTACACCGTGAAGTGGGCCTTTATAACTGTCTTTCGCAAATTCCTGATCAGCTCTCCTTGCCGCATCCATGGCCTGGTCGGGCATCACTGTGGCGTAACTCTGTAAAGTTGTATCCACCGAGTCGATCCGGTCCAGCATCATGCGGGTCAATTCTTCAGACGATAACTGTTTCTTTTGAAGGAGCTGCGCGATATTGTGAATTGAATAGTAGTGAAGTGGGTGGCTAGATGATGATGTATGTGTTGCTGAGGACATGTGTAATAAGACTGATTACAAATTGTAGTAAACCCTAATGTCCTATATACGAAGTTTGAATACAATAATTATGGGCATTCACAACTCACCAACTTAATTAGCTGAATACTGATGGCACTGCAACTATCGCCTATATTGGCAATATGCCAAGGACGAGTGGTTGGGTTGCTGGGTAGCCAACAAACCAGGCCATACAGTCGCGAAAGTCGCCCAGCGTCTACAGGTACTTCAACAATCGCTTTAAGGAGGGTGCTAAAAGGGCAAGAGCTGGTGAAATTCTTCGGCATAAACTTTTCCAAGTTGGAAAGTTAAGTCGTGAGTGTCCCCAATTTTCATGACCCCTGGTATTCTGTCCGGCTTCAGTTAATTGAATCCAAATTCTCTGATCCTTCTATTTTGAACTGACTCAATTTCCAAAAGTCTCTGAATGAAACCTGGCGTGCTCTTATAAAGTTCATTTAAATGTCATGATAACCGAGTCACATGATACTTGGCTGCCTGAAGTAACTCGTCCGCTACTTTGGGGTCACCCATTGCTCTGGCGAGAGTCACAGTCCCCACAATTAGACTTAAAGCAGCTAGTGATTCTTTCCTCTCATAGTTCACACTTCCTTCCTGAACTTTGGTAACTGCAGTGTTGAATCCCTTCAATAGTTCCGCCTTCCAGGACGAATCACCACGCGATATCTCAGCACTCAACGCTGGCATCGGGCAGCCAATTTGAGGGTCGTTCACGTGCATACTAGATAGATATTGCTCAAGATATTCTTTGACTTGTCCGCGTGTGGCTTTTTTTTCCAGGTCGAACACATCCAAGCCTGCGCGAAATGCGGTCTCTATAGCTGCAACGACAAGGGCGCTTTTTGAGTCAAAGTGTCGGTAGAACCCTCCATGAGTCATCCCCGCGCGTTCCATTACCTGGTTCACCGTTGTTTCTTCAATTCCCTGTTCACGGAACAGGTCCGCTGCAGACTGAATAATCTGCTCTCGGCTTCGCTCTTTTTCCTCAGATGATTTTCTTGCCATGGAAATCTGCACCTCGCTATTGACAGTAAAGATGATAACTGACATCTTATTAAGATTACCAGCATCATCTAAAGGAGATGAGTCCGATGAAACCTAAAATACTCGTTACAAGCGCGACCGGGCATGTCGGCGCCGCAACCGTTAATGAATTACTGAAATGTGACTACCCAGTTAGAGCATTTGTCAGAAAACAGGATAGTCGTTCAGCTGAGTTATCGACGAGAGGTGCAGAGATATTTGAAGGTGATATTCGCGATTATCGCGACGTACAAGCTGCACTTTCAGGCTGTCAGCGGGCATTCCATAACCCACCTTTTTCTCCAAACACGCTGTATGACTCAACACTTTTTGCTATTGCAGCTGAAGAGGCAAAATTGGAAGTGGTCACCCTCATGGGAGCCTGGAACCTGAGTCCCACTCATCCGTCAATCCACCAGCGTGGTCATTGGCTGGCACATAATATCTACAGATGGATGCCTTCCGTTGATGTGGTTCATTTGGCTCCAGGGTTGTTTGCCTTCCCTTATTTCCTTGGGCTTCCTGCGGTTGTTCATTTTGGACAGCTAATGGCGCCGTTCGGTGAAGGTAGGAACGCCCCGCCCGCGAATGAAGATATAGGCCGGGTAGCAGCACATTCCCTGATGCACCCCGCGCCGCACATCGGGAAAAGCTATCGACCTACTGGACCAGAACTTCTTACACCTGAAGAAATTGCCGGAGTGTTTGGCTCTATTTTGGAGCGGCGGGTACAGTACAAATCTGTATCATTCAAGCAATTTCACAAAGCAGCAATAGCACTGGGGCTGCCAACAGAGCAGGTTGCCCACATAAGATACTACGCGGAAGAGGTGAGAAACGATGTCTATGCAGTGTCGGCGCCGAATGATCACGTGGAAATAGTAACAGGTGCTCCAGCAGAATCATTTGAGGTAACCGCGCGTCGTTACATTCAGAAGCCTGCGTTAGTAAGCCCTAATCTAAAGATTGGTTCCAAGCTGTCGGCTTTTTCTCTATTAGCGCGAATTTTGATGGCAAAGCCATTAGATCTAGAGCGGTGGGAGCGTGATCGCGGTTATCCGCTAATCAGGCGCCCAACCCTGGCATATGAATGTCCTCTGTGGAGAGAATCCTCAGACGCAGGGCGAATCAATATACCGGAACACATTCCGTCAGCCACCACCACAATTGGGAGACACGATCCGCTACTCCCAGTCACGACTATTAAAGACGCCAACACGCCCGTCGCGAAATTAGTTAATGAAAGATGAATGAATCTAAATGGAGACGATCTAGAGAAGTGTGGAAGCGACTGGCCGACTGGTTTGCCGCGTTGCATAAATCCGCAACTGATTATCTCGTCCTTAACCTTTTTCGTTTTCCTCAAAGGGTTTCGAAATTGAGATCAAAACAGGCACTCGGCGATACGACCTTGAATAACAAACGTTAAAGTACAGTTACCGAAACAACATAGGAGGTAAATAGAATGACAGTTAGTTTTACATTGGTCTGGAACATTTTGATTCTGGCACTACTGCTGGGAGCACAAGTTGCAAGCAGATCAATCACCCATGGGATTAAGTACGCACTATCTAACCTTGATACCCCACCCAGCGAGTCTAGATCTGAGGCGAGGCTACGGCGTGTCAAGAACAACCAGTTGGAGTTTATTGTCCTTCTGGTATCGATACTGGGCTTGGCTAGCATGACGGGTGGAGTCGGTGAAGTTCCTGACTGGATTCCCATCGCAATCATCAGCGGTAGAACCGTTTACGTACTGGTGTCCCTTGCTGGCGTTCCTGTCCTTCGATCTGCTACTTGGATTGTCGCTTTCGTAGCGTGGATTTTCCTGGCATTACCACCAATCACTAGCAGTATCTAAGTTTCGCTCTGGAGTCTAAACAATCAATTGAGAAAAGGATTCAGAAAGAAGAGTCGGAGCGTATCGAACGAGTGAGACCGGCATAAAGGCGAAGCTACTCTGGCTCTTTGATTTTCATCTAGCCCTAACATCCGTCTGGTCGAGCAAATTCAAACTAATGCAGGGGTAGATCGGTGCATCACTTGATCCGAGAAATCGTTAAGCTACTGAAAAATTGGCGTCTCCCTAATTCCCTGACTCAAAATCTGCTCTTGATATTGAATACGATCTGCACAGCATCCACAGCAGGATGATCACGATTGCTCATGGGGAAAGCAAAATCCAGATGCGCGATGCGGCTCGAAGCAGCTTTACTGGACATCAGGCGTAGACCAACACCAATATTAGTGAGCCAGGCATCGGGCAGACCGCTATCGACGCCTGGTTCCCAGGCGCGTCCGATATCGACAAAGGCGGCAGCGCCTACCCGCAGCAAGTTCAGTAGATGCAGATCTGTATATACCCGCTCTTCGAGGCTTAGCTGGATACTGCGATCGCCGACCTGCAATCGATTGTCGAAGGCGCGGGCACCTTGGTTTCCTCCCATAAATATTTGCCGCTCACGACTAAGGTTTTTGGAATAGGAGGCGCTGAAACGGGCAAAGAATGACCATCGTGGTGATTGTCTGTAAAAATAACGATTGGAATAAGATAGAAGCAGATCTTCAGATTGCTCAGTATTGGTGTTGATGAATCCAGTCCAACTCAGACTGTGCTGCCAAAACTGATTCTCGTCGTAAATCAGCGTACCGCCATAATTACCTTCCAATACAACACGGGATTGGTCGGAGCCAAAATCTTGAGCAGCATAGCCAAGCCTGACAACCAGGCTGTGACCAAGATAAAGATCTTCTGTGCGGTATAGCTCATCCAGATTGAACGCTGTGGCAAATCGGTTCTCACCATAAGTCATTTGAAAGAACGGATAGACCAGCTCTCGATTTGTTGGAAACAGTTGGGGTGGGGGCAGTTCCGGGCTGAGTGCGAAACGATCTCTCTGATAGCGCAGGCCTGCTGACCAGCGTATATAGCGACCATTGATGAGCCCTTTCGACCATCCGTAGCTTGCTTCGCCAAGCTCGATAGTGTGTTCAACTTCACTTACTTCTTCGCCAAGGAAAAACTGGGCATCGCGACGGGTTTCATTCTCAAATCGCAGTCGCCAGCTTTCGCGACTGTCCAGAGCATAGAACGGCAGCCCGAGATCGAAAACTTGTTTAGACCCATCATCGCTATCAACAAAGGCGGTGCGATTGCGAATCCAACTACCCAACACGTTTGGGTCTTCATAAATAATCTCATCAGATTCACGATCGATGTCTTCGTTTCGGGAGATCGCCAGTAATTTGCCAAGCCCCAGCAAATTACTATCGCGTATACCAATAGAGAATGTGTTCTCGCCCCCGGAGCGATCGAAATCCAGGTTAGGTGTCAGCGACCAGGTATCTTTAGTGATTACCTCGACCTTGACACGATCTTCACAGCGGCTCACCAATCGCAGATCCGCATCAAAGAAATAGTTCTGATTACGTAGAATACGTGCTGTTTCATCCAATAGTCTGCCTTCTATGACTTCACCTTCTTCAAACAGTAAGAGCTGCTGGACAGTGTTGGGGCGAGTCAGAATATGGAGGCGATTGGCCCAGCGGAACAGGGCATTGTTCTCGTCGGGATTAGATTCATCAAAAATTCTAAGTCGTGAGTAATCGATGTCAGTTACGATCAGTTCTGTGTCTGGAAATTCAGTCAGTGTGTCCTGGCGAAGGAATGGGTAGCTCTCATCTGCAGCGGTGTAGGACTCAACACAGGCGATTTTTGCCAGATGGCTATCAGGCTCCTGAGCCAATACTGGCTGACTCACTGTAATGAAAAACGCCACCAGGCCTAACACTGCCTGGTTGCAACTTTCTGATTTAGTGTGAGAATTCGGAAAAGTCATGGGTGTGTAATACTGCTGTTGCCCGACTCTGAGTGCTTCCACCGGGAAGAAATCTCTGCTAATAAGAGTATCACGATCCCGTTTTTTCACATTGATCAATGGAACCTTTACGCTCTTCTCCAGCGGCGAGTTCAACAGCGCAGCGGTTTCTGCCAGGTCTGGCGGTGGTCGCGGTGCTGCTATTTGTGCTACCAACCCTGGCTATCAATATTAACTACCTGATTGCCGTGAGCGAAGGTCATGTTGCCTGGTGTAACCCCTATTGGGACAGCTGCACATCGATCAGTGCGACCGGTCGTAATGGTACTGCCTTCTATTTCTTTAAGGCGACAATGCTGCCTCTCAGCCTGGTGTATTTATATTACTGGGCACAGTGTTCAGATGCCCTGAACCAAATTGGCTATGAGAAGCAGCTGATTCGCAATCTTGGATTTTTTGCAGTATCCGCGCTGGCTCTTTACGTTATTACACTAGGAGCGCAAGCGGATAGTTTCAGACTTTTGCGTCGGATAGGGATAATTTTTTACTTCACTCTAACCTATCTTTGTCAGTTGCTCATCGTACACCGGCTTTCGGTCCTGGGGCAGCGCAGTCGTTCACTGCTTTGGCAACAGCTAATGTGTTTGTTAATTCTTTGCATTGGAGTACTGACATTATTTCTCGATGTCCTGTTGCCAAACTATGATGACTACGAAGATGCATTTGAGTGGAATATAGCCTTGCTGCTTCATCTCAATTTTCTGCTTGCGGCATTCACCTGGCGAGATATCTTTGCACAAGCAACGGAATGAATTTTGTCTAATCAATTGGGTCAGCGGAATTGCTGACTCATAGAATTGGTAGTAGATTCCAATACCCAATTCGTACTGATTGTTCCGGCCAAAGTCCTTAACTAGTGGACTATCAGTGACGTCGCCAAAAAAGTATTCGTAACTAGCCTCGCCACGCGGGAGCCAGCGTTCAGGAAACTGATGATAGATGGAGATTGACCAACCAGCGAATTTTAGCCCGCCCCCTGGCGTATAGGGGCGAAATCCGGTATTAAGAGAGTCTTGCAAGAAAATTCCGAACTCAGTTCGTTGATTGCCTTTGTCCGCATCTATATGACTCTTCATTGGGCTCAATCAGTGTTAGATAGTGTCCCAATAGGTAATAACTTCCTATAACGGAGAACTTACCGATTGCCATAAGCATGGACAATGTTGTGGTTCTATAGACTTACTGTCCCTAACACTGATTATTTAGTCGAAGTTCCGTGTTTAGGCGTCTATCCTTATGTAGAATTGTGGTTTCGTCGAATAATTTGCACTACATCGATATACATAGACAAGGATCAGCAAAGTGATGTTTATGAGACTGGTAAAAGGACTGGTTGGGCTGTGTTTTTTCAGCCTTGTGTTAATACCGGGTACTGCTCTTTCACAGGATAAGGTACTTGGAATCAGCACTGATGGCAGCCCAACCGATACCACTTTTACCACTACTATGTACCTTGACAGCAACGTCACACCGGCAGATACCGCAACTGACTCTTCAAATACCAGAATATCCACGAGCGCAGTTATTGATACGACTGATGTGGGAAAGACTGCAGCGATTTTTATGGTTCGCATTGCTGGTGACGAATTCTCCATGCGTAGTTCATCGGGAGACTATGTTCCATGGTCGGGCTTACCTGAAGAGCTAGTCCCCAATATTTCCGCCATGGTTTTGCCTTCAGCGCTGGAAAGCGAGCTCTACTCGGGCACACTTAACGTAGGTGACTATGAATTTTATATCGGTTATCAAGTAGCCGGTGAGTCAGCTCTTATCTACACACCAATTCCGTTCCGGTTTTCGGTAACAGCTTCGCTAACGGACTCAAGTAATATCATTGGACCTAAAGAGGCGCTTGTCGGAGAAGAGATTCATTTCAGCCTGAATCCGGATTTAGTAGAACAGGGCGTAAGCTATGCCTGGAGCTTCGATGACGGAACCGCAGATTCTGGAACTTCAACTTCCCATAGTTACGATGCAGTAAATCGACATCTAATCTCCGTTTCACGCAGCGATTCCAGTGATGTTTACTACCACCATATCAACATTGCCAGAGCCTATGATGACACTCTGTATCCCCAATATCTGACTAACTCTCTTGCTCCTCCCATAGAAACCAGGGAATTTACCTGGAACGAATGTGGCTCAAGCTGGGAAGTTTACCAGAGTAAATATCACAAGCTATTTGTTGAAGCCTCAATCAGTGAGTCAGTAAGAGATGACGACATTGGGCGCTTACTTCTTTTCTCGGACTATATTTTTGACATTTATTCCGAGTTTATAGGCTGGGAATTTCTACCAGAACCGCAGGCTTTGGACACATTTATCTGTGACCAGATACCTGGTGGAGGTACCGGCACCGGCGGTTCTTTTTATCCCAGTGGTATCTTTCCTGATTTCTATGTCGGTGATGAGCTGACTGCAGCGCACTGGGAAGTTCTGATCCACGAAATTTTGCATCTATGGGATTTCCGTGGCGGGGTCTGGCTCGGTGGGCAAGATACCGCTCATGCCTTCACTTCTGGCATGGAACCAATCATTAATCATGTCCTGGGTACGGGTGGCAATATGTCGGCCATTATAGGCGAGCGCACCGTAGGCAATCTCGACCCAAATTACACGTTCAATCATTATTATCGGCTGTCGTTAAAGCGATTTCTCGATAATCCAAATTTGGACTGGTCGACCTACAACTCCGACGAATTCCTGGATCTGGAATTTGATAAACTGCCACTTCCCGAAAACAAGGAGCATATGCTTGTGCCTGGTGGCTTTCTTATGTCGATTTATGCCATGCATGGTGCTAGCGGATTAACTGCGGTTTTTTCTGAGCTGGAAAAAATCATGTTATCTAACCCTGGCTGGGAGAGTGGCGGTGTCGGATATCATGCTCAAGAGCCTTTACAGCGTGCTCAGAACTGGTTGGATGCCACTTCGAAAGGTCTTCAGATAGACGCCAGCGACTATTTCGACTACTGGAAATTTCCTGCTCTGGATAACAGCATAAGCAATCAATATTCTCGTAGTGACAAACTGGATGACCAGGATGGGGATGGTGTTTCACCTTTGCATGGCGATCTAGATGACAATGACGCGTCAATTTATCCTTATGCGCCGGAGCTAGTCGATGGCAAGGACAACAATCAGGACGGCCTGATCGACGAGAATACCTTCTCGGAAATTGGTGGCGATATCAGCACGCTGGACGTTGCACTTCCTTTTTTCGCCGAAGGAGATATCAGCAGTCTGGAAGATGAAGATAACTTTAGTTTTAACATGCCTCAAGCAGGTTATGTGATTCTGAATCTCTATGCGAAAGACAGTGATACTGCTGTCGAGTATGAGCCTGATTCCGACAGACTTTCCTCTATCCTTCAGGGCTCAGTATGGATCGATGGGAACCATGTGTTTCCAGTAATTCTCGATGCGATCTCGGCACCCCATGTGTTTGGTTCATGGTATCTGGATGCAGGTTCTCATACGCTTACGATTAATGCCGAGATGCTCCAGGGGATTGATGCAGATGTGCGCAATCCTAATCCAGGTAGTTATGAAGTGCAGATGTTTATCAACACTCACGAGGCGACGACAACTGTAGATTCTGTGCTAGGGCTACTCTATCCAGACAGCTAATAATAATCAGGTGATCTCAATTTTAAACCAGGATACTCAATTGAGAACTACACTATTAATCTGCTGTTAGAGCAGAGGTAACAATAGTTCGCATTGGGTAAAGTGCAGCTGTGTCAAATGACAAGAAGTATCGCTTATCACTTGTTAGCTAAAATTAAAAATAGAAATAAAAAGAAAAAGTAAAAAGTAAAAAACAAGGGAACACTCCATATGTTGTACAGAAGTACCCAGGTGGCATCTCGTCACACGCTAGTCCTGTTTTGCTCAAGCCTCTTACTAACATTCTTTCTCCCAGCCCAGGCACAAACCAATGACTGGCTATCCCTAAGCTTCGAACAACAGAGTCGCATGCAGGTGCTGGATGGACAGTTCAGGGCAGGGCTGGATGGTGGCGATCAGGGCTTTGAGTGGCGCAACACCCTAACGGTTGATATGGAGTTCGATCGCTTCTCGATAAAGACCGAGATAGCCGATATGCGAACCTACCTAGCCGACGAAGATTCACCACTGGACAGCTTTTTCACCAATCCCCTGGATATTTTGCAGGCCCATGTAAACGTTCCTGTTTCCGGAGTGTTCAGTGAAGACGATCAGGGATTCATCAAGATAGGTCGTTTTACCATGGACCAGGGTAGTCGTCGCTTTGTTGCCCGTAACCGATTTCGCAATACCATCAATTCATTCGCGGGAGTACATGCCGGGATTGAAAATGGCAACACGTCTCTTGAACTATTTTACACGCGTCCTACCCAGCGACGTGTTTCCGGAGATTGGATCGACAACAAGCCGCGTCTGGACAAGCAATCCAAGGACATTTTTTGGGGAGCTTACTTTACAACCCAGCTATCTGGGCAATCAGACATGCTTCAGCTTTATCTCCTTGGCGCTGATGAGCGACGGGACAGGCCGGCTAACCAGCGATTTGATGTACTGACCACTGGTGCACGCTTGTTCAGGAATCCTGCTGCAGGTGAATGGCACTATGATGTGGAAGCAGTATACCAATTCGGTGATGCCCCGGCCCTGGATGCGGTCTCCGAACTTCGAGATCACAAGGCAGACTATTTTCACTTCAGCCTTGGTTACAGCTTTGAGGCTCCCTGGCAACCACGTCTGAGTTTCATTTATCATAACGGTAGCGGCGACAAGAATCCCCTCGATAACGAATCCAACGAACTGGACCATATGTTCGGTGTGCCGCGTCCTGACTTCGGCCCGACTGGATTGTTTCGTGCGTTCCAGCGTGTGAATACGAAGTCCCCCGGTCTAATGTTAAACCTGCAGCCGGCGAGCAATATCGATGCCTATCTGCGATGGCAACGACCATCACTCGACGAGCAGGCACAGGGCTGGCGCATAACCCGCTATCGACATCCAGGCGGTCTCGGGGAAACCCATCTGGGTGATCAGTTAGAATCCCGCGTGCGCTGGCACCTATTGGATAACAAGCTGACGGTCGACGGTGGTTATGTCTGGATCAATGCCGGTCCCTATATGGATCTGGTGGAGAAGGGTAATAGTCAGTATTTCTATTTGCAGACTATCGTAAGGCTGTAAAATTTCTTATCGAACTCAGAAGTGAATTTTTCTCGGCATCAATGGTAGTGTGGGTATTTTTCATATGGGAGTAGGGTGAGGTAAGGCCGCGCCGCGCGACAAGAGCAAGGTTCTTTTATTAGTAAATGCATTAGTAAATGCCGCGCCAGAGATGTTGCGGCTGGTGCGAAAGAAGAATTCAGATATCGTGCCACGGGCGGTATACATAGTTTTGATTACATATAGAATTAACCGTCCAAAACAGAAAGTATCGGTGTGAAGCCTGGGCTGTTCCAATTTGGTGCTCAGTGAGGGTCCAAGCTGCAAAAAGGTATTTCGGAGTCATATATGTCTCGAGAGTTACGCTGCCCCCACGATATTCCCTTGACAAGCCCTTGAGGGAGAAATAACTTAAGTAAAACCCATCACCTTTAATATATACGCATCTCTGCTTATTCGCTAATACTCCCGTATGCCTGAAGAAAAATTTCATAACAAATAGGTTCACTATGCAAGGCGTCTTAGAAACAGCTACAAACGTATCAAGCCCATTAATGATAGGTGGATTTCTTGCAGGTGCATTCTTCTTGATATTGCGCCAAATTTTAAAATTGAACGTCTTTCCTACTTTAACTAAGGATCTCTCGTCAGAAATTATAGTTCTTATTATTAACCGATTATTCTATCTGGCTCTTGTAGCAATTGTTCTGGGGTTTGTTGGCTTCGTTCTGGTTAGCAATCCTGGTATAGCTGATGCTGACGGGGCTAAAAAGCGCGTGATTGCAATCGACTCTTTCGTCAGAAGGTACGACAAGTCAGTGCAGGTGACGAATGCGGAAACTATCGTTGATTTTGTACAATCTTCACAGATGGGCTCCATGTTTGAAACAGAACACATGCTGGTTGGGCCAAATTTCAGAAATCACGACGACATTGCCAGAAAAAATCCAGCGCTGGTGATCATCCATCTTTCAGCCTTCTTCGGCTCAACAAACGCCACAGTGGATCACGATGAGTTTGAACTGGCGATTGAGGAACTTACAGCCGTTATTACGTATATTCGGGATACATTACCTAATACAGAGATTTTAGTTTATACACGTGAAACTCCGGAATCAGGCGTTTGGCCCCTTGAAACACATCAATTCGTAATTCAGAAGGTAGAGGAAGTAGAGTCTCTCATTGAGTCAGATTCCTCAATGCATCTTCTCGAGGTTCCGTGGGAGGCAACATTCACGCAACCAGCAGTAATGGTAATGACTAAGTCGAAGTTGCAAGAGATATTGAGCGGACTGTGAGCAATTCGAAGCTTGGACCAGGCTGCCATCTGTATGAGGACGTGATACAGAAATGGTCTAATGGAGCTTTGGAATTTGCGGTTGTAGACACACTAAGTGGGGATAGGGTCCCACTTATAGGACTTTCACCCGAACAGTTGTCTGAATTACAGGACGAAGTTAAGAAATTTAAATTGGGAGTTGTTCTGTATGGTAGCAGGGTAACTGGACCAAGGACCCACCAGAGAACTCTGCACCCTGTTCTCAAAGAAGCCACGCCTACAGTAGCGACAAAGAGGCATGCTTCAGCCACTTTACCCTCTGTATCAGGAGTCCATATTCGCAAGGACTCTATTAAAGAATTTGGATATTCGGATCCTCAGACTTCGGACTTATCAATTGCAGCCCTCGGTGTTGATATCAACATTGCCAGAGTTTTTGAGTCGGCAATAAACGAGAAACTTGATGTTGAGTTCCCTATAAGAGTTCATCGTTGTTTACATGGCAGTAGCTTCAACACTCTTGGTGAATTCCTGGAATTTTGGCGCAACAAATATATTAAGAATGACCTTCCGGCCGGCCATCTTTTCACAGACGCAGACATTGACCAGGCAACCAGACTACTCCTGGTGCCAATGGGAAATTGCGCATGAACTTTGATTATTCTTCGTCGAAGCTATTGGAGGCACGCCTGAGGCTTTATGACTTATATAGCTCCAGATCTCAGAACTGGTTCGATTGGCTTCGAGGTAATGTTGAAGGTGAACTTAAACCACCACAGATTTTAGATATTGGAGGTGGGAAAGGATCGGTTTGGGAAGGATTGCTACCCGGACATGCAGAAGTTCTTCTTACTGATGGGTCAGCTGAGATGTTGGCGAGTTCTGTAGTGAGTGAGCACCCCAACATAACACTAAAGGTAATGGATTCATGTAATCTTGATGTTGAAGATCGATGTAAGGATATAGCTACCGCATTTGGTGTTATTTATCATGTGGACAACAAAGAAGAATTTTTTTCGGAAGTATCAAGAGTCCTGAAAACTTCGGGCACGTTCTTATTTACCACAATCGGCGCGAACCATCTGTCCGAGCTCAGAAATCTTGTTAGTGAGGTTGTAGGAGATCTTTCTGACGAGCTGGTGGCGCTTTCTTTTCCAATTGATGACGCAAGGGAATTGGCATTGCAGCACTTTCAGCAAGTGGAATATGAAATTTTTCCAGATGAACTACTGGTAACCGAAAGAGATCCGCTACTCGATTACGTGCTATCGACTCCGGCGGCTGCTCAGTGGTCCGATCTGCAGATTAATAGCCTAAAGAAGGAAATTGACGCAAGGTTAGGTGCCGGACCACTCAAAATCACAACAGAAGTCGGGCTTATTACATGCAGGCAACCGAGACTTCGTCTAAAGAATCGAATCGAAATTGATGGCTGCCCATTTTGTCGCGAAGATCCAGTGGAAAACGAATGGTGGACTTTTGTCGAAAGATTATCGACGTCAAAATTGTGCTTGAGCCAAAATCAGACGTATAGAGGCCAATGCTTGCTTATTTTCGAAGGCAAACATGCGGAGAGTATAGAAGAGTTGAGTGAAGCAGAATATGTTCATTTTATGAATGATCTTCGCCATTCTGTAAAAAGTTTGCAGAAGGTATTTAAACCGGATCACCTTAATATCGAGCTATTGGGTAATGTAGTACCTCATCTTCATTTTCATCTAATCCCCCGCTATATGAATGACCCTCGATGGATGCACCCAATCTGGACAACAGAAATTCGTGATATGCAGGAAATTACACTCGCTCCGGATGAAAGAATTTCTCTGATTGAAGAATTGCGGGCAGTTCTGAATTCTGCATGATCAATTAATCAATCGGTGACTCTAAACTAGTAATCATATTCGGTAGCAGAAAAATCTCAGAGAGAGGTAATAGCTGGGATTCTGTCGTTCCAATTTCCTGCAGTAGTTCCTCCCATCGTGGATCTGCATGTAGATTCAACAGTAGAGGACTGGTATGGATGAATAGCCTTTTTAAGTCATATTCCAATGATTTGTTCAGCCAGTTAAAAGCTTCATCGATCTCTCCAATGAATGCATAGACCTTTGCTACATCTGAAGGGGAGTCTTGTCCCCACTTTTCTTTCAGGGTTTCAAGGAGAGAGTCAAATTCAGAAAGATTACCTATTCTGTGATGAGCCAGGATTATTCCTACTTCCTGATCTGCTCCCTGGTCTTCCATAAATACTTCCAACGCAGCCCCTGGTTGATTCATATGCAGGAGCGCTAGTCCTAAATAGTATGGCGCATCAAAGTGATCGGGACTCAACCTTAAGGCAATGCGGGCATTGTCTGCTGCCAGTTCCCACTGCCCCATGCGGGCGTTGATTCTAGATATCGTGGTGTAAATTGTTGGGTTGATAGGATCCCTGGCTTCGAGGTACTGCAAAATCTGCAATGCTCGTTCAAAGTCATAATTGGTGAACAGTGCAACTGCCGATTCAAACATGACCTCATCATCCATTGGTGCCAACTCTAATGCTCTCGCAAAGTGCTCTGCGCCGGATTCCAGATCATTATTAAAGAGAACTTGGTAGGCAAGCCCAATGTGGATGTGAGCGTAACCTGGGTCAATGGCCAGCGCTCGATTCAATGCATCCATCGACATTTGCTGTCCTAGCAGTGGCGGCAGATCGCTTATCATCACCTGGTCCAGATAGGCCAATCCCAGAAAAGCCAGAGCCTGAACATAGTTTGAGTCTACGTCCAGGACTTGCAAATAGTGATCAACGGCATTTGCCAGGCTCTCGTTTGTAAGCTGTCGGTGAAGAAACCGCGCTTGAAGGAAGAGATTGTAAGCTTCGCTATTCGGAGTTCTAATCGACTGAAAGTTATCAGACAGAGACAGTTCGAAGCGCTCAATAACTTCGATCGCTATTTCATTTTGAATATCAAAAATGTTCTCAAATTCGCTATCGAATGATTGAGACCATAAGTGCGCATCGTGATTGGCGTCGATCAGTTGGGCTGTGACATGAATGCTGTCTTCATAATGGCTGATTGAGCCTTCCAATATATAGTCAACATTGAGTCTCCTGGCAATTTCCGGAACCTCCATGGCATTGTTCTTAAAAAAGAACGAAGAAGTTCGGGACACAACTCTTAGATCGGGATTTTGAGCCAGTAGATGTAGCAGTTCATCGGACATTCCGTCGGCCAGGTACTCTTGATTCTGCTCAGCTGAAATGTCGATGAAAGGGAGGACGGCAATTGAAGGCCTGGCAGTTCGGGCAGAAGAAACAGCTGCGACGAGGTCTGGGGAGCCTTCCTCATTATCTTGCGTATTTAGATACAGGATAACGAGCCAGGCGGATATCAAAACAATGAGTGTTAGAGTGCCAAGCGCTCGCCATTCTCTGAATCGACCGGCCAGGTTTTCCAGGAGTGTGGGCACAGAACCAGTAGCATGCTGCTGATTCTCATAGATTATTGTGGCGTCGCAAATTAGCCGATAGCCCCGTTTGGGAAGTGTTTCTATATGGCGACGAGGAATTTCGCTATCGTCTAAGGCATGCCGAATCTCTGCAATTCGTTTTGAAATCTGCGTCTCGGTAACATAGCGTCCCTTCCACACCGAATTCATTAGCTGATCTCGGGTAACAAGCTCCCGTTTGTGCTTAGCCAGGTAAATAAGTACGTCTACGGTTTTGGGATCAATTCTCGTGGATATGCCTCTGCCAACGATCTGCCCAGAGGGCACATCGAGCTCAAATTCACCGACTATGAGGGTTTTTGGAAACACAGCTCGCTGCCTTTCTCCCCGCTTCTAGTTATTTTCCCGGCAATTGAAAGGGAGAAGATACAACAGTCTCTGCTCTGAATCTATGTATTGGATGGCAGATTTCATTTTATTAACAAGAGCTTAGAAGGTAGTCACCGTGAATAGAATAAAAATGGAATTGTTTCGGAACCTCTTTTTCAGGCCATTTGCCAACAATCTGCATAAGGACTCTCGACTGAGCATGAGGGGAAAAAGGAGGCACATATAACCTGCGGTTTAGCGGCAATTATTAATATCAAACAGGAGAATTAGGTCATGAGTTACACGGTGATTGATAAGAAAACTGAAACACATTCTTATGGACTAGGAGCTGAAAAAGTAGAAACCACACTTTGGCTTGTATACATGGGAGACAAGAAGGTAGGAATCAAATACGACTCTCACTACAGCGGGGTTAAGAACGGTCATGTAACTGGTGGCCCGCACCAAGTCACTAAGGATGGGACGATAGTCGTCAATGAGAGTCCCAAGGTGGAAGTAATAATTTCGAATTTTAGCAACGCAAATAACCACGCCACCATGCATGTGAAGATTACTGTTGATAGCGGCATTTGGGGCGTTGGTGAACAAACGATATTCAACCAAACCCTGGCTGGTAATTACGGTGAGCAGGCAGGTTGGCTGGAGATGTTCTCTCAAGTGAAGGAAGCCGAACCTGCGTAATATTTGTTCTCTGACTTCTGGACAGTCTTTACATCAAGTTCAATGAAAGCAGGGGATGCTTAAAACTCAATCTTTAGACAGGCTTTGCATTTAGAAAATGTCTTCTATAGGTTCTGGTGATTTGTATCCCCTGTCTCTCCTACCACTTATTCTGAACAAGTCTGGAGAATAGAGTCATGAATGAGGAGAAGTTTCAGGTATACGCTTTACCCGCAGGCATACTTCTACCTAATGGGCAGCCAGCTGGCGATCATACTTATGTCATGACTCCATCAAAGACATGGCGATGTTTGGGCAGTCAGAGTGGTGGCAGGAAACTCGAATGTGGGAACGGCACAATTGCCGCTGCCACCTGCATGGGTAATCCAGAAGAGTCTAATTGGGAGCTTCCTGAGAATCCATTTACGAAAAAATTTCCCTATTCAGCGGGTATCGTTTATGGAGTGAACGGTGTCTGCCACCAAATTGCCAATCGGGTTCTTTATCACACTGGAGCTACGGTTAAGGGTGCTGGCAGTTATGACATTACGTCAACCCTTTATGGAGTGTATGGCACATTCGTACCGGCTTTTATAGCCTTCCTTTTCCCTCTCGTATATGCCTCTTTGGAAGCAGTGGCGTATGGTGAGTGGATGAATAGGACAAGCAGATGTCCGAGTCAACGAAATGCTGTCAATTCTACATTTGAAGCGCAAGTTGTTGGTCTTCACGAAAGTGTTCAGAACGTTCCCCCAAGGAGTAGAGCAGAAAGACTAGAGCATC
This sequence comes from uncultured Pseudohongiella sp., assembly GCA_965227685.1. Classification (GTDB taxonomy): domain Bacteria; phylum Pseudomonadota; class Gammaproteobacteria; order Pseudomonadales; family Pseudohongiellaceae; genus UBA9145. The sequence goes on from CBDDGA010000002.1 coordinate 4,038,862, forward strand.
ACCTTCGCGAAGTTGAACTTCAATTAAAAGATCGACTGGGAAGTAAGATTGATAACGAAACGATTCGGCAAGTTAAGGAAATGATGCGCCAGGAAGATTCTCAACAGTTAGCCAAGCTAAGTACAAATACGGAAACAGAAATACAGGTAGACGACTTAGCAGAAAAACATTCCCAGGCTGCTTCAGACATGTTTTTTAAAATGGCGGGTATTCTCGGTGAGAACGCGTTCTTCACAGTTTATGGGCAGGATCCGGGCAACCCGGTTAATTTAATCGATCCGGCAGCGTTCGACGTTGTGTAAAACGGAACCAGATTTATCTGAATAATCGGCGGGGCTCTTGATAGTTCAAGTTGTAGTAAGAACTTACTAATTCGCTCCTATTCCTGGACCTATTCCTGGACCTCTCCCTGGCCTCTCTTTGTTTATTGATACAGCTCTGTGCTTGTTATTTTCCAGGTGGATAGTCCGCTCGCAATGTAGCAACAGGCTGCACCGTATCTGTGTTGGGCTCATGCAAAAATATCTTCTATTGAATGGATTGTAGCCCTGATACTATAGTCTCTATCCCAAACTTCTGTGATTGACTCTAATGGGCAGTTTGTAACTGCAAACTGGTAATGCGATGAGTAACAGAGATTCAGATAGCGATTCACCACAATCTCCAAGGCACCAACGCTCCCAACCCCTTAGTGCTATGGATACCACTGCCAGCGGACGCAAAACGTCGGAGTTGACGCCGATGGCTACTACTTCACCGGCTGCTGCGGCCGCAGCATCTACACAATTGAGTCCGCAAATGCCTGTTACTACAGCAACCACTTCACCGGCCGCTGCTGCCGCGCCATCTACACAATTGAGTCCACAAACGCCCGTTGCTGCACCGACCACTCCAACACTTTCAGAGCTTGCTTCTTCAGCTGATGCTGGAGGGTCGGTAGATACAGCGGAATTTGTTTCGCCCACGTTGACGATACCAGCCCGTCGTGGCACGTCTGCTGTATTCGGAGGTGGTACCAAGCCAGAACGGCGTTTAACAGGGAAGGAATTCAAAGAGTCGCTTCCGCCTGAGCACGAGGATAGAGCCAGGAAGGTGTACGATGCGGCTCATAGAAGTGGCCTGGGTGATCGGCATGAAAGAGAAACCCTGGAAGAGGCAAAAAAACGTGGAGGACAACGTACTGAGGAAGAAGACAAGATGTTAAACGATCCGACACTCTCCCGGTCCAAAGCTGGAGCCAGTCTAAATCACGACGTGGCTGCCGAGTCTGCGGTACAGGCACTTTCGGTAATGGCAGCTCACGCAACCTCACCCAGTGCAAGCGCAGCGCAGAGAAAGCAGGCAAGAAGTGATATGCAGGAAACAGCCGATGCACTAACCGCGGATTCCCCCCGCGCTCATGCTGAAACGCAAAAGCTTATTGCGCCACTTACACCAGGGGCTGACATGGATCCTGCCGCTGCTGCAGACGCCGTAACTGCAATTACCGCAAAAGCCGCCGATCACCGGCACAATCTGGGGGTGGGTGCCAGCAGAAAAAATTCGAGCCTATCGAATCGAAGAGATCCGGCAACCAGTCCTGGAGGCACTCATGTAACAGCAGAAGTACAAGAAAGAACTGACCGACTGAAACCGGTTTTTGAAAAATACGAAGGGGAAGACGTGGCCAGGCAACAACTGGCAGTTCACCGGGACCCAGCAACAAAAAGAATTTTCAGTTCAAAACAAAGATCCGTTCCCAGATCTGGTGCAGATACAGCCAGCAGTGCAGCCCCCGCCGGCGGAGGCGCTCAGAGTCCTCCATCGCCGAGAGCTAAAGATACATCCTCGTCTGGTAAATAGGCCCACGAGACCGGAGCCAGAATCGAGTATACGAAATTTCCGTCCTGGTCTTTGTACATCTTTACAAATAGAGGTAGAGCGAAGATATAGTGTAGAAAATTTATTCTCATTCCTTTTACTAAACATAAGGCTCAGTTCAGGTCACCATCTCCAACCGGGCAACAGATTGCCTCAGCCGAGCCGCGCCGTCTTCGATACTGGTAAGCCCCTGACAGAGTTCCTGTTCGATAGTTGAAGCGCAGGCTGCCAGTTCCGTTGCGCCAACAATGCCGGCGCTACCTTTAATGCCGTGAACAATTCGCTTGAATTGCTCTTCACTGGTTGCGTCGCCTACATCTATTAATCGAGATTTTGCTTCCTCGGCAAGATCCTTGAGGAGTTTCTTGTACAGCTCCTTGTCGCCATTAAATCTCTGTTCCGCACCGTCGTTCTCGAACGCAGGTAATTTGCTTGCTGTTTTATTTTTACCCAGGCAATTTTGCAAGGCTGTGTACAAATTCTCCGGCTGAAAGGGTTTTGAGACGAATCCAGTCATACCCGCTTCCAGAGCAAACTGTCGATCTTCATCGAAGGCGCTTGCAGTCATTGCGATGATTGGAAGCTCTTCCTTTGAGTAATCGAAGCGCAGCAAGCGGGTTGCCTCATGGCCATCCATCTCCGGCATTTGCACATCCATTAGTATGGCATCAAACCTGCTTTCGTTAGCGGCTTCAACGGCTTCGCGGCCATTGGATGCAAGTTGAACCTGTACGCCTACCTGTTCCAGTAATTCCTCAGCTACCTGTTGATTGACGTGAGAATCGTCGGCCACCAGAACTCGCAGGCCTTCGAGATTGCTTGGCGGGACTACTTCGATAGTATTCTCAAACGAAGCAACTTCACCAAGAGAAAAGGTGAGAGCAAAGGAGAATTGACTACCTTTTCCTTCAGCGCTTTCCACCGCAATTTTGCTGCCCATGCGTTTTACCAGTTGCTGTGAAATTGCCAGGCCGAGGCCTGTGCCGCCAAACTGTCTGGTTGTGGACGAATCAATCTGTGAAAAAGCGTTGAACAACGAATGTTGTTGGTGCTCAGGAATTCCGATTCCTGAGTCGGACACAGAGAATACAACTGTAGCCCGGGAATCATCAGTCTTCCCGATCCTGGCTACTAGTTTTACATACCCCTTGTTAGTAAATTTAACTGCGTTAGCTGTCAGATTGGTTAACACCTGAGTTAACCGCAGTGAGTCACCAACTAAGAGTCTGTCCAGCTGGTCAATGTCTACAATAAAGTCGAGCCCTTTTTGGGCGGCATTTACTCCAATAACTGATCGAACTCCCTCAGCAACTTCCTGCAATGAAAATGGAGCTAGTTCGAATTCAAGTCTCTCAGACTCGATTCGGGTGATATCGAGCACATCATTTATGAGTGTTAGTAGCAGTCTGGCAGACGCTGTTGCCTTGTCGAGATATTGTTCCTGCTTTTCATCAAGATCGGTGCGCTTGAGTAACTCGAGCAAACCGGAAATTCCATGGAGTGGGGTACGCAGTTCATGACTTACATTAGCAAAGAATCGGGACTTTGCTTCCATTGATTCGCGCGACGCTTTTTCCGCTGCTTTGCTTTCCGATATATCCCAAAGTATCAGGGCGTGGCCCAGTTTTCCTACCTGTTCATTGGCAACCTCTGATATTCGGACCAGGTAGTAAGTCTCTGCTTCATTTTCCGCGTCATCAGCAACCAGATATTCCCATTCGTCGCCGTCTTTCAGTTCGGTGTCCCGGGCTTCAGGGAAAATCCCTTCCAACTGGCCGCCGACTTCTGCTGACGGAAATATCGTTTGGGCGTGAGGATTGATACCAAGCAGCTTCTTGTTGTCATCCACCACAATCATTCCGACGTCAATATTATTGATAATAAGTCTCTGTGCTACCCGCAATACATCCAATACCTGGAATTGAAAAACAGCGATTGCGTAAATCACAGTGGCAAGGCAAAGACCCAATACGACAGGGTCCATTCCCAGGGACGTGCCGATTCCCAGTCGTCCTGTCACCCAGGCTATGGGAGGCATAAGACCGCCCAATATAAGAAGAGCACTGCGGTCGCGATAGAATCTTGCCTTTCTTGAATGAATGGCAAAAAAGGAAAGGCTTATCGGCACTATTGATAGTGATGGAATGCTGTAAAAAGGGAAAAGTGATCCATGGACTACGACTGATTCCAGGATGCCGGGTACCAGCCGAAATTCTTCCCAGAACAATTTATGCCAGTCATTGGTTATTGCGATAAGTGAGATTGATGCGCTCCATCCTATGCTGATGACATAGAACGTACGTGTTAGCACCTGTCGATTCTCAGTGAGCACGAAACAGAGAACCAGCCACAGGACAGCAGTTGCCGGTGCGACCAGATACTTTACTTTCAACCAGAAGATTTTTGCGTCCAGCTCTGGGCTGACCAACTCCATGATGTAAAAAATCACCCAGAGCGCCTGTACCAGCATTAATTGACTAAGTTCTTTCGAGGCCGGGAATTCTCGATGTAAGTAGCCATATACGGAAATCGACATCATCACGATGACGGAGACGGCAAATGGCAGGATTGCAGGATGGAAGGTCATTTGGATATGGTTTGCCTGCTAAATTTGCTTTGCAAAAATCTACTTGCGCCGAAAGACTAATTATCCAAAGAAGTAAGTCCTTCTTTGATCGCGTACTTGGTAAGACCTGCAACGTTTCGAATCTCCAACTTGTCCATGATTCTCTTACGATGACTTTCTACCGTCTTGACGCTTAAGTGGAGTTGTTCACCAATCTGGCTGGTACTTCGTCCCTCGGCGATTAATTGCAGCACTTCACGTTCGCGTGAACTGAGTATTGGTGCGTCCCGGACAATATCGCCAGACAGTCTTGATACGTAGTCGTTGACAATCAGCCCGGCCACTTCCGGGCTGACATAGACTCGACCTCTGCGAATGGTGCGAATAGCCAGAATGAGCTCGTTGCCAGCACACTCTTTAAGTAGATAGCCGGAAGCACCGGCTTGCAGCATCCCTTTGACGAATTGCTCATCAGAGTGACTGGATAATGCTAGTACCTTGGTATTGTTTTTCAGTCCCATAATTCGCCGGGTAGCATCTATTCCATTCAAGTCGGGCATAGATACATCCATTACAATAAGGTCAGGTTGCAGTTTGCGAGCCATATTCACAGTGTCTCGACCGTTACCGCATTCACCAACCACCTCAATGCCCGGGTCGGAAGCCAACATAGCCACCAGGCCTTCACGGACGATTCGGTGATCATCTGCAAGAATTACCTGTACTGCCATTTTCTTACACACTCCTATGCCTGCTACTTCTTGCCATGGTAGTGAATGATCCAGTGCCCGCCAATTGGCGTCCGTTGCCTCTTCGTCCAATCCTGGATTGTTTTTGTCCATATATTTTCTGCTACCCCAGACTTCTATTGTCATTTTATATGTTACGCAAAGGTTTCTCGCCAGACGATGACCCCTGATCCAACATATTGCTTGCATAACCAATTGGTCGGCGAAATTAGCGGATTTCACCTGATGGTCATATCAGGGAATACCTTAACAAGTAGCAGGCTTACCCTCAGCCAGAAATCGGTCAGGTGTGATGACCTTCACATTACTACTTCTCTATTTAATTGGTGTAGTCATTAGCCTACTTTGAGTAAGGGGTATGCACTTCCCGAATCAGGGTTGCCCGGATACTCCACCTTAATCCTCCCAAGTATCTTTACGCGCCAATTGACTGACCCTATGGGGTAATTCAGTCAATTCTCCTGTTTAAAAAGCACTATTTCAGGAGATGTCAGAGGGGGTTCGTACGGTTCAACAACGGGGATTTGTAACTCGCTCGGTTGACATCAAGCCCAGTGTAATTTGTCCCATTGAATGGAGACAAAGAGCCACGCTAGGGTGCGCCGGCCCGAGCAGGAAGCCCGCATAGAAACTGAGTCCTGGCTCGATCCGAACTGTGAGATTCCAAAGAATTGTGGCACTGAGTTTCCTTTAAGAGGCAAGTAATTGGGAAGAGCGCTACGCAAATAGGAAAAGGAAGGAATGATAAGTGCCAGGTACTAATGGAGTAAGAGGTATTCTGAAAGTGATCGATAAGGTTTTTGCAGCAGTTTTTTTGCTCAACTTTGCCATTCTTGGTGAAACATTGGCGGCAGATGATGTAATTCTTGTAGATGCTTCTCAAGACGCAGTTGGGGGTGTGCTGGACGTTTCATCGCTAGGTGCCAACATTTCCATTTCAGATATCGACGAGCTGACAGAAATTCTTACGGCGGATGACCAGTCGATACAACTTGATGGACTAGAGCTTCAGGCCATTTCTGACGCAGATTCGACGCTCACAATAAAAGGTAATGGGAGCGTTGATATTATTAATAGTGGGCTTACGTTACCAAACGATGGCTCTACCCCTACTGTAGCAAATTTGCTTGGCCTGGAGTTTGAAGGCCTGGCGGCAGACAAGTCTTTGGTTCCAGAGCGACTGACTGTAGCAGGAAGCCATAGCGATGCCATTGCTGCGTACTGGATCGTGCTGGATCAGGCCTATGTTGGAGCAGGAGACTACTACAACCTTGCCATCAATACGTCGTTTGTCTATCTCGGCAATGACTACGCTAATTATTTGCTTGAGGGCAATGATGCGCGGCTTGATCTTGTCAAGCTAAGCGCTGACAGGCTGCAGACCTTACACGATAATTTGCTGGGAAATTTGGGCGATTCACCAATTACAGGTCGCTTCACTAATCTGAGTGAACCCGACCCACGCACAGTCGCTGGCGATTTTTTTGGAGAGCGACCCTATAACCGGGGCACGGTTTCGGATGGTCTGTACTCCGATCTGGATGTCGTTTCGTCAGTCATGGGCTGGGATTTCATAAACGGTATTCGGTATCCCCTGGTATTACCATCCCCATTTTCCGTGTTCGACGATGCCAACAATATCGTTGGAACTGGCACCGACGACAATCTGTTCGGTGGCAGTGGCGACGATACCTTCGATGGAGGCACAGGCCTGGACATTATCAGCTACACAGGGGACATGGTTGACTACACAATTAGCAGTGCCGCAGGCACCTTTACTGTAACTGACAGTACGGACAGTAGAGATGGCACCGACATGCTGGAAAATGTCGAATTGCTGGAATTCGCGGATGCGACGTTATTTCTGGTGGGGGGCAATGACTTCACAGTTCAGTCAGCAATCAATGCCGCAAGCTCAGGCGATACAATTCTTGTCGGAGTCGGTACCTATTCAGAAGAAATCACAATCGACACACCTCTCACAATTTTAGGGGAGCAAGCTGGAGTCGATGCTCGTGGCCGCGACGCCGATGCTGAGACTGTGATTGAAGGAAATATTATCCTACGCTCGGGTGCGGATAATACTCTTATCGATGGTTTTACTCTTCAGGAAGGGGCCAGCATAGGAGGTGAGTTTGCAGCTATCTATCTGGCTAACGGTGCAAGTGATGTGACAGTTCAAAATACTTTGTTCATCCGTTCCGGTGAGGTAGATGGTGATGCACACCGCGGTATTCTCACCACGTTTAACGGCGACAATATCGATCTGATAGTTAGTAAGAACAGTTTCTCGGGCTGGGCAACCGGGGTTTATCTCAACCCCGGTGCGACAAACGCTGACGTAAGCGACAATGACTTCGATGGTAACTTCGTTGGAATGTCCATCGACGGCCCTGATAATACGAATGTCACTGGCAATTTCTTCGACAATAATCTTTTTGAAGCACTGGGGATAGGCCCCGGTGCTGATAGCCCATCACTGTTACTTACCGGCAACGACTTCAGCGACAACGAAACACAAATCGGAGTTTACACCGACATTACTCTTGACTTGTCAGGAAACAACTTTGATTCAAGAGTTGTTATTGCAGGTGAGGGCACTGTCTATTCTTCGCTACAAAATGCCATTGATGCAGCCGCCAACGGCGATACGCTGTTGGCCTATCCTGGCAACTACTCAGAAGCTGCCAATTACGACGGCAACAGTAATAGCAATTCCGGTGACAATCCCCTGGGTTTATTGATCAATAAAAGCATCACGATTCAAGGCGTCGATGCTGACGGCAATGTCATTACCGATACTGCTGATATTTCGGCAATAATCAATTCTGGAACTCAGTCAGGATGGGGGACTAATTTCTTTGTCACCGCTGAAGATGTCAGCATTCAGGGCCTCCAGCTGGTAGCCACCTCCAGTTCCAGCACCGTGAACAAAGCGATCGAAGTGATTCAGGATAATTTCACTCTGCAGAACAGTATTGTCACAGCCGAAGATGGACTGACAATGACCACGGCAGTCCAGATAAATGATGAAGATGTGCCGTCCGACGGCAGCTTTGCTGTTTCCGCAATTACTGACTATACCTTGATGGATTCGCAATTGTACGGACTAGTAACTATTACCAATGGGCCAGGAATTGGGCACAGCACTGACTCTTTATCTATGCGTATCACTGATAATGAATTCCTTGCTCTCCCAGGAGGTAGCAATGATGGCATCGTCGTTACAGGGAATGATGATACGGATGCGGGGAATAATGCAGCGGCAGCATTACCGTCGGAGATTTCTGGCAACGATTTTACCGATGCCAGCAGTATTCTCTGGGTGCGAGGGGACGATTCACAGACTTTCCCTACAACTATGTATGTGGAAAATCTGGTTAACGACAACACGGTGCCAGTCTATGCCTATGCTATCGCTGGTGATGGTGAAGTTGCTGTAGGTACATCCGGTTCAGTGTCGTCCTTGGCGGTCAGGCGAGAACTTACCGACTTTTCTAGTGAAGAGCTGATCAATGCCAAAGCTATAGTCTCTCAAGCTTCCGACGCCAGTTCTCCAATTACTACAGTTTTGCAACTATTTGATCAGGACGTTACTCCAGATATTTTGTACGGATCAGGAAATTCCAACGGGTCATTTGTCCGAAGTGTTTCCAACAACGTGGAAGTAGGGCTCAGGATCAAAGATCGATTTGTTGGTGACAATCACAGTAATGGCGATGGGACGTACTCGCCAGAGGTGGGTTTCTTTAGCGGTGATAGTGGCCCGGCCATCTGGAACTATGATTTTGCCATCAATCTGAATCAGGATGGTGGTGGCAGTCCCAGATTGTTCGACGAAGTGTCCATCGAATTGCAGATTGACCTCGACCCGTCCCCCGGGACTTCTTTTTTAACTTTCGATCCGTTATCGGTGTGGACTGATAACGCCTACGGCGACAATACAACAGCCAACGGTGACGGCGACGACAGCGCTGAGACGAATGCCAACCTGGGTAGTAGCTCCAACTTTTATATCACTCAAAATTCTCAGAATATCGGATGGCTCTTTAACACACTGGGCGACACCTTGTTCGATGTCACGCAGAACGGCACTTATGACTTCAGATTAGTCGTATCCGACCTGAACAACAATGTGCTGGCACAAACAGCGATGCAAGTTCTGGCTGGAACCGGTGGGGAAGCCGGGGACCGTGAGATCGCTGCACTCCGGTTTCTGGATGGAAATCTACAATCTTGTGTGCAAGATACAGCTAGCACCCAGGGTTGGACACATGTCAGTGAAATGACATCGTTGAGCTGCGTTGGTCTTTCTCTGGTGAGTGTTATGGGTGTCGACCAACTCAGTTCTCTTACATCCCTGAATCTGTCAAACAATCAGCTGACAATGATAGACATTGATAACTTGAATGCATTGCAGACTCTGACTATCACAGGCAATCCCCTGGATCAGGAGACCATTGCCTACCTGGACTCATTGGATGGCAATAATGGGTTGCAGATTACTCGAGTCGTAGTACCGCCTCCGATTCCCACTGGTGGCGGGTCTGGCGGTGGGTCAGACGATGACTCGGACGAAGAAGAGCCTGAAACGCCGGTTGTGGAGACAGAGCCTTCAGCCCTTGAGGTAATTGCTGACAACAATGATGCAATTGAAGAGGAAATAGAAAACATAGTGATTTCTGATGACGACGATGAAATCACCGAGGAAACCGTACAGGCAATCGACACCGCACTGGATAATGCAAGTGCTCTGGCTGAAGACACGAAAGCTAAAATCGATTCTGGAGAAATTACTGGTGACGATGCACTGCAAGTGCTGGACACCCTGGGTAGTGCGCTGGATCTTGCTGGAGAAGCTACTGGTAAGGGTGCCGACATCGATGAGACTAATGTCACGGATTCGGTCGAAAGTATCACTGGCATTCTCAATGCTCTGGATGAAGAGGAACCTTTAGATCAGACCCAGGTTGAACAATTGCAACAGGTTGCTCAGAAAGCCGTGGATACCGTGGCAGACCTGATCGATGAGGAATCTACAGAAGAGGAAGTGGAAGGGCTGGTCACAGACATTGAGGAGCTTCTGGCATCTACGGAGAATGCTGGCGCGGATCTCGATGAAGAAATTGTGGTTGCCGCCCAAACCCTGAGTCAAAAGGCTCTGGACAATACACTGGACGACGTTGTCAGCGAGGCTGGCATTGAGCCAACCGACACCTCTGATGTAGAGGCAACTCAAGCCCTGTTACGGGAAAATAACGCGCTTCTGGACAAGGTATTGGAAATTGCCAGTGTAGAACTGCCTTCCAGCGCGGAGTTAGACACAGTCGCTTTGGTAGATAATCTGGAAGCCAACGGCCTGGATGAGGCCGCCGCGGAAGAGTTATCAAACGATCTTGCCCAGTTTGTAAATCCAGTCGGTGTGAACCTGGAGCTAACTAATGGTACCAGCGTTAACGCTTTAGACTCGATGGTGGAGAACGTAGGAGATAGCGTAGGCGACAGTTCCGCTACTATCTCGGTTGATGAATTGACCGGCTCACTGTTGGTAGATGTTGGGGATACGGAGATTCCTGTGAACGTTGCCAAGGTAGCGATAGTGCCGCCAGCGGTACCAGAAGGAGTAACGATTTTACCGGATGGCAGTGCCTTAAGCGTTTCTGACGGAGTTGCAGTGACGGTTGTTCCTGCACCCAAGGATCCCATCGGACTGGTAAGCTCTCTCTCTTCAGCAGTCGGCGATATCAAGCTGGAGACCAGCGGAGGAATAACCATCACGTCGGGAGATGGGGAAACTTTCTCTGGTACTTTCGGTTTTGATGATGCGCAGTCAACTGAAACCGGAACAGTGGATGAGGTCACATTCAATGTGCCAGAGGATGGTGATCCTTCTGATCCAGAATACACGTTTTCTGTAGATTACCCGGATGGTAGCCGGCAGAACATCGCTCCCTTTGTGGCGGATGACAGTTTCTTCGACTCTCTGGATTCTCGCGGTCTGAGTTTTAACACGTCCCGGAGTACTGGCGTGGTGACTGTAATCGATGAAGCGACTAACACTGCAGCACAGTTTCGGCCGGACTACTTTGTTTCACCATTAACCAGCGAAGATCAGGATTTCTTTGAAAACAATGCCGATGAAACAGGCATCGCTTATCGCGCTGTGGATGTAAACGGAGACGGGATCCTGGATTTCGAAGCTATCTCATCTACAGGAGTGCAGGTGATCTACGGATTGTAGTAATCAGTCGGTGGCCGCCTGCGGGAAACTCTTAATATCATTCAGGGGATTCCTTAATCCAGGCTGTTCAGGTTGTGAGAAGCTTCACAATAATCAAGCGATACTGTCTGGATTCACCGTTTCTGAGTTTCCGATTCCGATCCCGAACCACTATCCCCGTTAGAGATTCAGGTAATTCCTGATACTAGCGGGTATCCCTGGCGCGTATCTTTAACACCGTTGAATCGAGGATATTGCTGTCCTGGTGAGTGCAGCGAGGTTGCCAGCAAGTGATTATCCGACAACAAGTTCGGTCACAAATCTAGCAATCAGATCACAGAGAGAAACAAACGATGTTCGCAAGTGATGAGTCGATATATCGCAATCAGGCTGCAGGATCGACAGGCAGTTCGAAGCAGCGGGCTACACAGACGCAAGGTGAAATTATCGATATGGCCAAGTATGTGCCTAATCCAGGTCAATCGAAACTGCTGATTGTCGATGACTACAAGAGCGTGACTGATCTAATAAAAAGTGTCGCAGAAGAGTTGGGATACTCAGTACGCTGTGTGCATGACTTTGATTCTATAGAAGATGTTTATCAAAGCTTTCAACCAGACGTTATTTTTCTGGATCTCAAACTCGACGATCACGATGGCATAGAGGTTCTGCACCTCCTGGCAGACAAAGAGTGCAAATCGAAAATATTTTTAATCAGTGGAGTCGATAAGGTGACACTGGAATCTGCTACCGAGGTCGGAAGATTGCACCACCTGAATGTAGTTTCAGCATTGAAGAAGCCATTTTCAGTTGATGACGTCGGTAGCGTTCTGGACAAAGAAGCGGATAGCGCCAGTGAGTTTGCTTCCGAGAAATTTACCGAGCTTCTGGGCCCAGGAGAATTCCGCGTCTTGTATCAGCCTGGTATGGCTATAGAATCTCTGGCAGGGCAGGGTGTCTCAGATGTGGATATCTCAATATACTGGCATGGGGAAAGGCGTTCACGATTTTTGACTGCTCGGGAATATTATCCAGAGCTTGAAGGTTCTGGTCTCTCTCTGGAATTCTGCCGAGCAGCTATTGAAACTTGCATAAAGACTTATTCATTGTGGACTAGCAAAGGTCTGGATTTCGGTCTTGTAATCAGACTTCTGGACAATTTTTTCCTGGATGAAGGCTCGCTGAACTATTTGTTGGCACAAGTGGCTACGTTGAATATCGACCCGGGCAGGCTGACATTCGGCGTATCGGAAAATGGAATATTAAATGGATCAGCAAAAATGCTGAACACATTGGTCCGCCTCCGGATTAATGGATTCAATGTATCTGCAGAACTGGATTCTGCAGATACCTCACAACTTGAAAAGCTTCTGCATTTGCCAGTTAACGAAATAAGGCTTGCCAGAAATCTGGTGCACAGCGTTGTTAAGTGTGTAGACACAGAATTTGACGTTAGCACCCTCATATCTTTCTGCAATAAACAGGGGTTAGCCACGCGCGCAGAGGGAGTTGATACCGAATCGTTGTTTGAGTTTCTCTACCACTGCGGATGCAGCACAGGTATGGGACGCTATTTCGCAGAACCACTACCATCACAGAGACTGGAAGAGTTCATCTCTCAAAGTGATGGCGAATCGACACTGCTTGAATTTTCAAGTAATTAGCCAGCTATTTATAGTGACGAACCATGGGTCAGGGATAGTGCTGTAGATTCTAAAGATGAGCTCTATTATCGTGCGACCGGATAAGCCGTTATATCAAAGACCTTAGATGCGTCAGATAAAGGTGCAACTCCATGAGGAAGGGATCATTGTTCAGAGCTACATTCATAGCATCAGTCAGTTCGCTCAGCTTGCCTTGATTCGCGCCCTTAATTGCGCTTTCGGCTCTAAATACTCCAGAATCCCCAGACCGCTCTCTTAGTGAGAGGCTTCTATTGTCTATAACAAACTGAGGCTCGCAGTATCGTTTGGTAATGAATGAACCTAAAGGTCGATAAGTTCCACAAATTACACGTAATGACTTGTCTTCTACGTTTAGATTAAATACACGGTAGAACTCTTCTTGTACCCTCGTAATCTCCGCTTCTATTTCCGCTCTCGATAATTGTCTACTCTCTAAAGATGAAGCAATGCTTGGATCGCCATTTTCACTACTGTTTAGTGTTTCACTTCCCAGAGCGATCTCCGCTCCAGATATAAGAACAGGTTCGCTACTTGGCAAACCGAGCTCGATCAGAGGGGGCTGAAAATCGGCATACTCAGTGGCTGGAGTGCGCGTTCTGGATTGTTCTAATGCATTGCTCGCCATCTGGAGCATGACGTTTTCTACTGATTCAAATTCCGGTGGAATTAATTCCGGAATTGCGCGTGGCAAAAGTGCAGCGTTATTTGGATAGTGATCATCAATAGTTTCATCGAAAAAATCAGTATTGTATGAAACGGATTGAGCGCTGACTGACAACTCAGCAACAGAATTCGGCTGCAGGCTACCAAACAACGTGGAGTGATTCAGAATTGAAGTATGCAGAATACTTCCCGCGCCCAGGATCATCAGCAGGGTAGCTGCGACCGCAATCATTACGGGTGGTATCAGTACAGACGTTCGGGTATTTCCACTGTGAGAGTTTAGAAGATCTACAATTCGCGATTTGAGCGATTGCGGAGGCAATATATGTTGTGCGAATAAAGTCTTGTTGCTCACATTTCTGCAGCTTTGGGTAATAGACAATATATCTTCTGCATATTGGCTACGACTGATTCCACACCTTAATACGGCCATATCGGTGGCTGATTCTGCTTCGGAGTTGATTTTGGCAAGGGAGTACCAGGTAAAAGGATTAAACCACAGCAAACACGAGAACACATATCCTGAAGTACTTGCCAACCAATCCATGCGGCCAATATGACTAAGTTCATGAACAAGGGCGCTGTTGAATGTGTGTTGAGGCCATTCCTCTGCGACCCTTGGAAATATTACGACGGGTTTGAACAATCCGAAGGACACAGGTGAGTTGATCATGTCACTGAACTTTACAATCACGGGGCGACAAATACCCAATTGCTTCTTAAGTTGATTGATCTGCTTCACCAGGTCCAGGCTGGTGACGGATTCTGAGTACTTGCTAATCAGGTGGATACTCAATGCGCCAAATACCAGTTTGAATAGAAGAACGAAGAAAACTACAAAGTAAGAAAAAAGTAATACCTGACTCCATTCAATCTGGCTGACTGATTGCCTGTCAGGGCCAGGAGCTTCGTTCAGCGACTCACTCAGAGATTCGATTGGCAGTATGGAAACCTCGACAATATCGTAGAGTGGATCTGGATTTGCTTCTTCGAATGTGGGGGTGCTAATCAGTGAGACCACTGGCAACAATATTATGCACGCCAGAACGATAAGCCAGATAAGATGACGGGTGGCTGGTTGCAAGTATGACTTCAGGCAAAAGCAGGTTGTGAAACCCACAGTAACGATAATGCCGGATTTAAAGATAAAGTCGGAGGCTAATGAAATTATTAGAAGCAGTTCTGCCAGTGTGGTGGAAACATTATTAATCAGGTCAATATACATGAAGTTTTACCTGCCCTAATGTTTATTCGTTCTTTTGATTTCTGTGATCTTTAATTAAATTCTCAATATCTGCCAAATCCTCATCAGAAATCTCGTCAAGATTACAGTTCAGGAGTTGGTTCACCGCAAGGGCTGGTTCTCCCTTGAAAAACGTATCTACTACTTCTGCCAATGCCGATCTTGATATCTCTTCTATATCTTTGGATGGACAGTAGAGATATTTAAATTCCTTTTCTTTGCAGTTTGCATATCCCTTTTTCACCAGGTTTCTCAAATGAGTTCGGACAGAAGAGTTACCAGGCGCATCCGGGAGTTCAGCCTGGATATCTTTGGCGCTGGCTTCTCCAAGCCGATACAGCGTTTCCAGGACTTGCTTCTCACGTCGGCTCAATTTTTCAAGATTTGGCATAGCTGGTGGTTGCTGGAGCAATTGATTTAGATGTCTCTGCGAACAAATTCGCACACTGCGAACTATCCGACAGTTACCTTCAAAAAGTCAACAAATACGGAGGCCCAGGCGTGCTCCCGTCGAATAATTTGTTGACATAAAAGCTATCTCTGTTATTTTTTTCACATACTGTGAAAAAAATAACATCAAGCGAAACTTTTCGCAGATAAGTAGACGCATTTTCGTACTTTAGTGCAATTCCACCTATTGGCAATTCATTGCTCGGTCATAAGCCATTGATTTGTCTTAAAAACTAAAATCGGAGAGATAGTATGCAACCCAAGAACCCACATAAGCGCAATTTACTCTGTACAGCAATTTCCTTATCTCTGCTGCCTTTATCAGTGACCTCCCATGCACAAGAGCCACAAGTGGAAGAGGTGATTGTCACGGGATCCTTTATCCGGCGCAGCGAAGGTTTCACCCAGGCTTCGGCCGTCACGCAGCTGAATGCAGCTGACCTCGAGGCTCAGGGGACTCTGAATCTCGGTGAGGTGGTGCAGAACCTGACATTTGTGAATGGCGCGGCTTCTGCCATCACCAACACCATTCAGGGAACAAGCTCTACCAATAACAGCATTGATCTACGCGGTCTTGGTCCCAGGTCGACTCTGACCCTGCTTGATGGGAAACGAATAGTTAACCAGAACTTACAGCTGTTGGTACCCACTATTGCTATTGAGCGCATGGATATTGTTGCGGATGGCGCAGCTGCACTCTACGGCAATGAAGCAGTTGCGGGAGTGGTGAACTTTGTTCCTTACAAGTCATACGATGGTCTAAAGATTGATACTTATGCTGAGCAAGACTCCCGCGGTGATTACGACGAACACTCTGCGCAAATCATGTGGGGGGGTGACATCGGTGATCTCAACGTTGTTTTGGCTGGTCAGTTTCATCAAAACAGTCGGCTGGGTTGGGACGAGCGCAATTTGCTGGCGAACTCAGGTCTGACTATTTCATCCAATGCACCAGGTAACTGGTTCCGTCCGGACCGGGATGAAAATGGTGTCTATACTGGAACCCGTTCCCGTGCTCCAGATCCTGCCTGCGCTCCGGCTTCCGAACGAACTGGCTACACCCCGGATCAGATTGCCAACCCCACGGGGAATCTATTGGGAACCAGCTGTTTCTTCGACTTCGGCGACAACCGGTCTTACCGGGAGCCCATGGAAAAGAATCAGTACTATGCCAATGCTACCTGGGAAATGAATGACGATTTGACGCTATCTTTCCAGGGTTTTCGTACCAGGCAAGCCATACTGAGATACTCTTCCACATCCAATCCTGGAAACTCTCGAATCGGAGAGCTACCGGCAGTGCGCGGTGAGATTCCGGGCAATCCATTCTGGGCTGTGGATGCTAACGGTAATCAGCTCTATGGAGTCGATGCGAATGGCGATGGCGTGCCAGATCGACAGCCTGGAGTTGATTTGAACGGTGACGGTACCGATGACTACATTGTCGCTGGTATCGAGCCTAACGGAATCCCGCTGCACGAGGATGTCACCGCACGAACTCTTCGTCCTATAAACAAGACAGGCTTGCCGCTGGTTGGTCACAGCCCGGATTTCGACAATCTGCGTCAGGAGCGGGACATTCTGACCCGCTTTTCTATCCAGGCGGATTTCACAGTGCCATTTTTTGAAGGCTGGGAGGGCATGGCTGCCTGGGCATCCGGGGAGCGAGACAATCTATTCATATCAAATCAAAACTACGACATTACGGAAATGATCAAGGGTCTGAACTGTGATGTCGTCAATGATCGGCAGAGTTGTTACAACCCTTTTTTCGCGACAGATATAGCCAATGCAACTGCTACCCATGTAATGGACGCCATTGCAGCCCGTGACCAGGAACAGGTACTGGATACATTGGATACAATCGACATCGTTTTCACCGGGACGATATCTCCTGGAGGCTTCGAATTACCAGGGGGAACAATCGGAGCAGCTATTGGATATCAGTTGCGCGATGACTCGTTTACCAATATCCCGTCTCAGGTAGAACTTGCTGGAGACACCTGGATAGGTGGCACAGAGCAGGAGATTGTTACTACTGGCAACAGGAAGGTAGATGCTTATTTTGCCGAGTTTTCTTTTCCTGTTCTTTCAACTCTGGAAATATCGGCGGCTGTGCGCCGGGAAGAGTTTTCTACTGGTCAGGAATCTACCGATCCGAAATACGGCATCACCTGGCAGGCTACAGACTGGCTGACACTCCGCGCAACCCAGGGATCAGCGTTTATTGCTCCGACTCTGGAGCAGTTGCTAAACCCTGTCACCTGCACTCTTAATACGGTAACTGACAGATTCGGACCTCACGATGCCTTTACTACATCTTGTGGAGGAGGCAATCCGAATCTGGACAATGAAGAATCTGACTCGCAACAATTTGGATTCAACGTAAACATTGGGGACTTCGACCTGGCGGTGACATGGAATAACACGGAATTTGATAATCGAATTATTACCACCGGCGCCCAGGACATTGTGGATTTTGATTTCTTTAACTTCCAACAAGCCACGGGGTTTGCAGGGGATGGATTCAGTGCAGATACCAGACCAAGTTTGGATCAGGTAGTCGCATGGATAAACAACCCGGCATCAAACAAAGCCATACTCCGTGATCCTGATGATCCACTTACTATTTTGCAAGTGAGCGGTACTGGTGCTGGCAATGCGGAGACAGTAGAGGTTACTGCCTGGGATGTTCAGGCTGGTTACAGATTCAGTGTGAATGACTGGGGAGACTTTCGAGTTAATCTCCAGGCTACTTATATTGATGAGTTCCTGTACCAGTCCAAGCCGACAGACCCGATCGTTGACGGTGCGGGTAACTACAATGATGACACTGGTGCAGCACCAGAGCTGCCCAAGCTCAAAGCCAACCTGCAACTAGGCTGGTCTCGAGGTAATCATTCGGTTACTGCTATTACTCGCTATGTCGATGAGATCAATAACTATGATGGCCCGCTGTTTACCCATCTGGATTTCTTCGCCAACACGTTTCGCCCGGCGGGCATAGTCGATACCGGAATCAAGGCATGGACCCAGTTGGACGCAAATTATACCTACCGGGGAGTCGAGTTATGGGATGGTGAGCTTAGCTTTACAGTCGGTGGTCGTAACCTGACAGATCGCGAGCCGCAGCGCTCTCCTGAGTTTGCAGGAATTATGGGGGGCTTGTCTGATGCCTTGAATCGAGCGTTCTATGCCAGGGTGGTTTATGACTTTTAGTATTTGTCGCCTGAATTAAGACAGAGTACGGCACTTTACTAAGTCCTTATTTTCCTCTGTCAGTTCTGCATTATGCCAACTAGAAGGGGATCAGGGTAAATTCACTGCACTGCACGTTTACCCCGACCCCTTTTATTATATACTCCGCTTTTCCACGGCCTTTGCATGGAGCGCCCATGCAAATCCTAATCAACAACGGTTTTCGCCTCCCGCTAGTGAATTTGCTATAGAGGGCTTCTCTGGAGTGGTGAGCCATTGTTGCAGCCAATAGGTAGCTGCGCTAAATCGTTTCAGACACCCTGCTATAGAGTGAAAGCTTTCAACCACTTCCAACCATGATTAAAGTCAACCAACTATGGAAATACCCACTCAAGTCCGGAAAAGGACAATCACTGTCCGAAACCCGATTCGATAGCGCAGGGATGTGTGATGACCGTCGACTAGTGGTCCTCGATCAAAACAGTGTCTTCATCACCGCGCGTAAGCACAGCCGGTTACTGCAAGTATCCTGTACCCGCAACGATATAGGATGGCTGTTAGAGTTTCATCCAAAAAACAGTCAAATTCAGATTATCGAGAAAGACCTGAGTGCTACTACTTCCGGAACGTTGTGGAAGGATACCGTACATGCACTGGATGCAGGTGACGAAGCCGCTGCCTGGTTAAGTGAAATACTCGAAACAGAGGTGCGTATCGCAGTTTGGAAAAACCAGGCCAGGTTTTCAAACAAGTACAAGTTGGAGACCAGCTTTTCAGATGCTTCGCCTATCCTGGTGGCAAGCACAGCGAGTATCCAGCGAGCTTGTGAGTGGGGTGGTATCGAACCTGATGTTCGGCGGTTTCGCCCTAACATTGTAGTTGAAGGAATTGAAGCTTTTGAAGAAGACGCCTGGCAGCGATTTAGGATCGGGGATGTGGGATTCGAAGTTCTGGACACCTGTGTCCGCTGTGTACTCACAACCATCGATCCTGATAGCGGCGAACGACACCCAAAACGTGAACCTATGGTTTCACTGATGAATAGGCATGCTAATGAGTCGGGACAACCATTATTCGGAGTCAATGTAAGACTCATTGGTCCAGCAGACAATGCTTCAATATCTGTTGGGGACTCAGTCCAGTTGTTGTAAGGATCACAATGTCTTTCTTTACTATTTCAATGTAAGTAGTAATAGAAGGAACTGAAGGGGATTGAGGAAAAAATACAGTACTGCAAATTTACTCTGATACATTAAAGTTCTTTACCGCTGTATTTCTGAGAGTTGTGCAGTACAAGCTATATAGTAGCCCGAGTAAACCAGCCAATCTGCCAGCCCGCTCAAAATAGTACTTAGTGCCACGCCACGGTTTGCGACTCTGGATCAAAGAAGAACACAGCCTCCATAACTGCGCCAGAGAAGACAGGCGCAGATCAATTCATATCAAAAATCCTATGCCGATCCCCATTCAGACAGCTCTGATGTCCGGAGTTTTTCGGACTAAAAACAACTAACTAGGTGACGCATTGCAATACCACTAAATTGGTGGAACAATTTCTGCATTTATGTTTCTCATAAAGAGCAGATACGCTGGAAACTAATTTGCAGAAGCGATGAAGATCGATGCTGCAAAGCTATTCGACGATCAACATCCCTACATCTGTTCCGGAGGGCTTATGTACGAGCTAGATATTGAAGATGTTCCCGAGCTTCTAAAAAAATGGAACAAGCGTCTACGCGAATCTCAATTTGCCCACTACGCTGCGGAAAGACATTTTAACTTGATGCACTATTGGTTGGGTGGTCTGGCCACCATACTCACGGCAATCGTTGGGACTACAATTTTTGCGAATGCCAATCCAGACCAGTTATTGATCGGATTTATTAGTCTTTTAGCGGCCGTAATAGTGGCCCTTCAGACATTTCTAAATTTTGCCGAGAGGGCTGAGACTCATCGAGCGAGCGCAGCTAGCTATGGAAGCCTGCGAAGAGAGATTGAGTCGTTACATGTGTTAATCAAGTCTGAAGAAGGGGGACTCAATCTTGTCGACTCGGTTATGAGTCTGAAATGCAAAATCGATAAACTTTCAGAAGAGTCTCCCAACGTCTCCAACAGTATCAGAGAGAAATCGATCAAAACCGCAAAAAGAGAAGAATCTCGCTAATCAATTGACAATAGATTCATTTCGATAAACCCGGAAATAGAATGACGCTCGATCTAGACAGTATTAAAGACTTTAAGCGGGAACGTTACGACGATCTCCACAGGTTCGGGAAAGCTATCCAAAAATTCTTTCTATGGCAGTATTTGGAATATTTTCCTGAAAATACAATTCTTCCGACAATTCAAAATTCCGAATTTCGGGTGAAGTCTGATGACTCGTTGGCTCGAAACGTCAAAGAACACGGATACAGTGATGTGCATAAGCCTGGTGACATATCAGACCTGGTTGGAACTCGGTTAATCGTCTATTTTGATGATGACATAAGAGGCTTTCTTGACTCGACTGATCTGGAAAGCGTATTCGGAAAAGAGGCAAATGATTCTTATGGGGAAAAGAGTGGTGGTAATGGCTATCGTTCTTTTCACTTTATAGTTACGTTGGATAGTAATTCCTTGTTCTACAAATATCTAAGGGAATCAGATAAGAAAGCTTTTTTGGGGCTCAAATGCGAAGTGCAGGCGAGAACCATAATTCAACATGCGTTTGCCGAGTCAAATCATCAGTTAAACTACAAATACCCACTTTATATTGGAGAAGAGTTACCGATTAGTGTTCAGAATGAATGGTCAGATGCCTCTGATTCATTAGATCAGGTGGATAAAAAAATATCGGCACTAAAGAAAAAATATGAGAGCGAGTTTGCTATGAGCGATCGTAAGCCGGAACATGGCGGTGCCAAATTTGAGTACTTAGGAGAATCTAGTTATTCCAGCTATGACTGCTTTGACTTTGAAGGAGTAAGGTATGGTTATGTAATGCTTATTCGCCCGCCTATTGAAGCCTATCCGGTAGTAGAAATTGATGAAACGTTTTTCGACATCAATAAGAAGTTCCTGGCAACCGGCGTGTCAGGTATAAGTGAGAGCTATAAAAAGGAAATGTGGGAAAAGCTTGAAAAAAACAGGCCCGACGCCATCGGAAGAATCACATTCGACTCAATGGTTCCCAGGGTCGTGGACTGGGATGGAAAAGATGGTGGGAAACTAAAAGTCCAAAGAGCAATGTATAGCGATCAGGTGGTTTCCAATCATAAGTTTGCATTGAACGAAGAGATTCCAGGAACCAATACCAAAGTCCGGGAGTTGGCATTTGCCCCTGATGGCAGCTTCAAGTCTTTTGCTGATAGTCCATTTTCGAACACAATCGGTGTTTGCTGTGTAGTGAAAACTGCAGATAGTAAATGGGTACTGAGTCATCGCGGCGCCAATGTGGCTTTTGATCCAGGTGTATTAGGTTGTTCGACCTCTGGAGCACTGGAATGGGATGAGTTGGGGCAGTGGGGAACTAAAGACTTCTTAAATTGGTTTGCTGGTGGTCTGGTCCGGGAATACCAGGAAGAACTGGGCGTTGATGCAGATGATTTGGGAGAAAGTCTGATATTTCTGGGATTTGGCAGAGAAATTGATCGCTGTGGAAAGCCTCAGGCCTTTTTCCTGATTGAGGAAAATTCGCTGAAATTCGACGAATTGAAGCAGCGGTGGCGTATCTATGCTGACAGCGTAATCACCAAAGAAAATCAAGCGCCCGAGTTTGTGGACATATCTGGCGTATCTACCGAGACCTTGCAAAAACTTATCTCAGCAGATGTTTCAATCGTGCTTGATGCAATTAGTGAGTTTGGCGGCGTAAGAGGAATTAGCGAAGAGCTTAGAGCAAACGTCGCATTAGCACTTGAATATTATGCGACCCAGTAAACATGTATAGGTACCTAGCAATAAATTCGACTAACAAATAGATTGAAAGCTTAAGACCCAGGTTCTTTCTCACGGGCTTTTTATTAAGGGTAAGGCGCTGAGTAAACTCTGCCCCGAATTCCTTACCCCTTTAGCAAATCTACCTGAGCACAGATCGTTTAGAAGTGCTATTGCCTTAATCCAGAATCTCCCATATCGAAGCTAGTCCAATATAACTCCATATACTTTAGCCAGTTACCTCGTTGAATCATTCAGCTCCGATTAAGCCGTATGGTTGCATTCTGAATCCTGCTGTTGAATCTAAAATCAGAATAATTCAATTCTTACTCTAACAGAGAGGGGTGAAAATGAGAGTCCTAATTCTGCTGGTTGCAGTGCTTTCGAGCGCCTGCACCAGTTCTACTGTAATTCGATCTACTGACCCGGAATCACGAATCTATGTAAATGGCGAGTATATTGGTACGGGTCAGGCTCACTACTCAGATGAGAAAGTTGCGTTTTCTCGCAACGAAGTTGAAATACGAAAAGAGGGATGCCGCACGGATTACCATAGTTTCAGACGTAGTGAAGAAGCAGATATCGGCGCTATCGTCGGGGGTATATTTCTTACCGTACCATTTCTATGGGTGACTGAGTACAAACCATACAGGAGCTATGAATATACCTGTCAATCGATTGCGGCCAGCTCGGACTAATTCACATAGACATGATTTGAAAGGGGTCAGAGTAAAAACCTGAACTGGTGATCTACTCTGGCACCTTCTATTCCTTAGCTGGCGCACACCTCGTCAATCCATAGTTCCTGACCACCAATCCCAAAACTGCTGATATCACCTTCGATAATGAGATCGCCTATAGTGAGACTGATATTAGTCGAGAGGGTAGTGATGGTAATGGTGGCCCCACCCACATTGACTCCATTTTGGTCAGATATATCGCCCACGTTGAGTAGCGAGCCGTTGACTACGAGGTTTTCGTTGCCGCCGTAGTCTCCGTAACGCAGAGACACTTTATCCACAGGCCCAAATCCAAAAGACAAGGTTCCGTTGTTTAGCCTGGCATCCAGACCCGAACCGCCGGAATTCTGGCCATTGTCAATGTTGACGCGGGGATTCGGTGCCGGGTTTCCATTTCCCCAGGTGAAATTTGTAACTCGCATGGTGATACCAGAATCGATGAAAGTGTCGTTCAGGTTATAGACTGTCCCCGGAGAAAGACTTTCAAAGTTTACGCACAAGGGAGCAGGGGGGCTTAGCTTACAGCACGCGGTCAGTGATGCAGCCCCAAGAGAGTAGATGGTCGTGCGAATGAGACTGTTCATAGTGTTTACCTCGACTGGGCAGATAGGTCAGATAGGCCAATTATTCTTCGCTAAAGTTGGAATCAGAATATTGGTTTTGTTGGAGCCAGGATGTGGGAAATACCACAACTGCGCGCAATATTTCCTGGGAAATAAGGCAGTATAAGTACGCGAAAAGGCGACTAATTGTAGATTAAGGAGATCTGTCGAAGGGTTCAGAACAAATATCCAATGGGGTAAATTTACACTGACTCCTTTTCTGATTCAGGCGGCACGTACGGTGGCCGTTAGACTGTTAAACCGCCAGGCTTTTCTGGATATTTACTCTTAGATGAACAAGAAAACCGAACAGCCGCAGGGAACCAGGTCCAGGGCCATTGCCAGTTCAGAGCCGAAAACTGATGCGTCGGAGCCGGAGTCCTGGCTTATCGATAATCGGCCTGAAAGCGATGGGCAGAAAACCTTGCAGCAGGTAGCCAAACAAAGCTCAGGGGCATCAATAGCAAGCCAACTAAAAAAAGTGGGCAGCAACAGCATCTATGGTCCGGTAAAAAGTAAGTTTGAAACAGGACCGGCTGAGGAGGTGTCTCAGAAAATTGTTCAGAAAGAATCCAGGCCTGGCACGGTAATTCAGAGACAGGCAATTACTGTAGCAATCACTGGTACAACGCATTTAGTTGAAATGGTGGGCTCATCCATAATGGAAGGGAATCAGGGAAGGCTGGTGGGCAGCGGCGATGTGTTAAAAATTGATACCAGCAAGAAATACAGATCTCGCCGTGGACCAAATCAGGAAGTCTATAGAGAGGTAGATCTGGAAGGAGATCATGAATACCGCTGGTTCCTGGTGACCTCAATCAATGGTGCGCCGGCACCAGAGAATTCCTACGTGAGAGATGAAACCTTTACTACTGATGTTCCTGAGGCATTAGGCAGTCGGCCGGCGAAAATCGGAGATAGTCAACGGGATCGGATTTCTCCCGATCAATTAACTGAACACACACTAGCTGCCAACATTCTGCAAGCGGCTAATAACCTCCCCGAGCAGGGAGAGGTAGATGCGGCGGTTGGGGAATTCATGGCCGAAAAAGATACGGCGCATGATCCACTAAAAACCGTTCGTTTCATGAAGATATGTTACGCCCTGGGAACCAGTGTGGAAGCTCTGGGGCTTGCTGGTACAGAGGATGCCACTGACCGCGAAACTCTGGAAAAAACAATTGCCATCCTTGAAAGTGTATCCAGACAAATTGTTCAAGCCTGGGACGCAGGGCCGGTTGCCGATCTTGAACAGCGAACGGTCGCATGGATTCAGTTTAAAACAGGAATTGACTCTATTGCTGATAAAGAACAGCGATTTCATTACATACAATCATGTCTGGTGCATGACAAGGGGTACGCTCAAACCTACGAAGCAGCTGTAAAGCATCTTCAGTATGGAGCGGTACCGGAGGCTGAAGAGGAAAGCTTCGCTACAATATTAGCCCGAGCTCTAGATGACACGACAAATATGAACATCTGGACTGGATCGATGAGAAATGCATCGTACAGAGAGCAACTTTCAAACCCTGGATTTGCCGACTTAACGGAAGCGTACGAACGGCGAATGTGGGGTATGTTGCTCGCCCCAATTATGAATTCAAAATTCCCTCTGGGTCCTACGACAGAGAATTGGATGACCTATCCGGAAACAATTTTGGAAAACTCTGCTGCTATATTCACCGCAGTTTCTGGCCTGGTTCCGGGTGACTTTGCACTTCACCAGAGCTATATCGCAGACGAGATGACAATATAGGCGACAAGTAAAGGGAGCAGACTTAATCCAGTCGGTGACGGTCAGCGATCCGTAAGCAACCGAACAGCAAATATCTGTTAACAGCTCATCCTGGATTTTTACGCCAAAGGTTTTCCGAAAGTATCACTGCCGTTTCATCTTTGTTATCTCCTAGTCAAATAGATGGGGTGGAAGCCTACTAAGACCGGTCCAGGTTCTGAACAATCCAAACCCACAAATCACACGTATCCCCTAAAGACCTGACCGCCACTGGCAGGAACACTTCATTTAGCCAACTCTGATTTCAACAGGAGAATTTCGATGCGCAATCGCGCTAAATACTGGATCGTATGTCTACTTATCACTTATGCCAACAGCACTATTGCCGGTGAGGCGCCGAGCCCTCCACCTTCAGCAATTGGATGGCAATACGATCTCGGTTTAGGCCTGATTGCAAACCCGGAATACCAGGGAAGCGATGACTATGGAATCTTGCCGGTCCCTTACTTCGATGTGCGGTACGTAGATGAGAAGGGTACGAAAACTTTTTTTAATGTACCCCAGGGATTCGGACGCTACTTCGTCAGGGAACGTCTTTCCAACGGAAATCGTTTTGCTCTTTCTGCTGCAGTTGCGCCGGGGTTCCAGAACAGAGATGCAGATGACATCGCAGGATTGGAAACTTTTGGCATCGGCATTGAGGCTCGACTGGGCGCGGAATTTGACAGTGGTCCATGGTCTTTTCAGGCAGGTGTCGCCCAGGCTATTGCTTCCGGACATGAAGGATTTTATGGAAATCTATCAGCCAGTTATCGGTTCATACTGGGAAGGGGAGCTTTCGCTGGAATCGGTCCCAGTGTGCGTTTTGGTAACTCAAATTTCATGTCTGCACTCTACGGTGTAAGGCCTGGCGAAAGCCTTGCTACTGGTTTGGCTGCCTTTGAAGCCGGATCGGGCCTGGAAAGTGTGGCCTTGCAAGGATTGCTAAGTATTCCTGTGGGGTCAAAGTGGCGCTTTACGGGAGTAGCGAGAGCTGGAGAATTAGTGGGTGATGCAGGGGACAGTTCTTTAACGATGGAGAGTACTCAGTTTTTCGTGGTTGCGGCGTTAACACGGCGATTCTAGGCAGAGGCCTAAAGGGCAGAATTTCAGCTGAATAGACGTACCGTTATTTATAAAAAAGTTCGAAAAACGGTCAGTACGCAATACAATCCTGAATTCGCCAAGAATTTGGATTGAATATGGAAAAGCGCTGGATTTGCTACGTGCTGTTTGTCTTCAACGTTTTGATTTCCACAACAGCGCGAGCTGCCGAAGATTCCAGTTATATATTGCTGGCAATAAGTGCTCCATCAGGTATGGGGAGCTACGAACTGGTCTTTGAAAACGTTGACGAAGACACGCTTATCAGAGTTCTGGATCCTGCTACTGGAAATCGGTTTAGCGTGAACGGGTCTCCTTACCTGCTGGAAGAAGTGCCATCAGGGCGCTATTTTTTGAGTGCTATAAATTTTGTGCACGACTCGGATTCACAACGTATCGCACAGTTACGGGATGATCGCGACTATATCGAAGTAAATCAGGGCATCAGTTTCATTGGCCGGATAACGATTGATATTCAAGCAATCCAGGGTGCCAATGATGTGGAGATTCAATACGAACCTGAATCCAGTGTGTTGCGTGCTGCTGTTTCAGAAGAAACTGAACTTTTTCGGTCACACCAGGTATTTGTTGCCCTGCCTGGGTCAGAACCGTTGCTCATAGAAAAAAGTTTGCTTGGGCTCTAGGTAGAACCGGGAAAGGAATTGAATTCTTACTTAATGCTTTGAGGTAGTTTGGGCCTGGATCTGCTCGGAGCCAATATTCTTTGTGAATGAGCTTAAAGAAATTGCTCCAATCCCACTGTTTCTCCATTTACAGTCAATTCTGCATCGCTGAGATTCGCGTCCATCAGAATGCGGCCACCGTCTCTACGCAAGTAACCTAGCTCTACATAAGGGTCCACCATATCAGCCAGTGGTGACCGCATTATCGCTTCTTCATCTAAAGACAGAGCAATATCAAAACTGAAAACTTCAAGAATCTCCATGGCTTCAATGCTGTCCAGATCAGCAACATCTGGCATGCCACGCCAGTCGATGCCTATCTCGATGCTGTGGTCACCTTCGAAGGCATTTGCTTCAACCAGATTGTTAAACACCAGGCTGTTCTGCACTGCAATCATAACCATCTCTTCTGCATATTCTTCAATCGAGCTGGTGCCGGCGGTGGGACTGGCGTTAATAGCATTCTGAATCTCTGCGATCATACCGTAGTAGTTGCGAATCAGATCGCTACGTATTTCATTGATATCCAAAGTCCAGCTTACTGACGCCACAGGAATGTCGGTATCGATATTGCCGATACGAAAATTCTGCCGCATGTTGATCTGTTCAGGACCGGCAGGGGATGGTTGCACCTGAGAATCAGCGCTAATGTTGCTGAGATTGAATGCGAACGGTGCTTCACTGGTTATTGCCGGAATTGCCAGCATCGCCATGCTGGGCGCTAACATGTCATTCATCTGCTGGGTAGAGCTTTGCAGATTGAGGCCAGCAATGGTGAATCCCATCTGTGTTGTCGGTTGCTCAGCATGAAGTGCTCCCATATTGAGCTGCAACTCAGCTGATAAATCCGGATTAGCCAACACACTGCCTGACAGGCCAGCGAAAGATACCTGACCCGATTCATCGCTATAGTTGAATGGATCCACGTTGAGAGACAGGCGCAGCGTCTGATCCAGATCGGCCAGCATGTCGATACGCACTTCCGGAAGTTCGACAGATAACTGTGTCATGGCCTGTGTTAATTCTGGACTATTAAAGGAAGGAATTATCTCGGCATAAGCAAGCCCCAGTTGCATCCCGTCAGGAGTAAACAGCACAGGTCCGTGGGAGATGTCGAACAGTAGCTTTACTGCCAGGTCTTCCTGATCTGCCAGAGCGACATAGCGTACATCAAGTTCACCCTGGCTACTGAACCAGCCACTATCGAAACGGGTCTCGGTGATTTGCAGCTGGCTACGGCTTTCCGGTGGTAACAATTCCAACACGCCATTCATGGTTGCATCGCGAACGCCACTGCCGATTACTTTGGGTGCCGACACTACCGCCGCGGCGATTACTGCGGTGACGCCCAGTGCTCCATATAAGATAGCTTTTTTCATGGCTGCTAATTCCGGATCAGTGTGATTGTTCCGGCCTGGTAGGCCGTGCGACAGTCATTGGCATCCCGTCGAATATCGTCATCGAAACTTATTGCTGCCATACCGGCACCCTCGAAGCGCGGATCGTCGCATTCGCCATCATTGGCATAGATGCTGCTGTTGTCACCAAAGTCGACAGAGCCAGCAGGCGCCGAGCGGGTCGGGGCTGGTGAAAAGTTTGATGTACCGGGCATCGGGGAGCGGTTCAGGTTACCTGCGTTGGTAGCTTGGGATTCATTAATAGGATCGCCATACACTGTTCCGCTGGCGAACAGAGAACCGTCTTCCTGCAGTGCGCCATCAATGTTTCCCCGTGGCGTCCCAACAGTGTACGCCTCTGGCTCTGGAGCGGGGGTCGGTATGCTGGCGCTGCTTACAGATGATGTAGAAGAAGACGTAGAGAGTGCTCCAGTTAGTAGTGTTGCCTGGCCGGTTTCAACCATAATTCGGCAGTCGTTCGCGTCGCGCATCTCGCTAGTTGAAGAAGCAGATATCGCCACACCAGGCCCTTCGAAGCGGGGGTCATCGCATTCGCCGTCGTTGGCAAAAATGCTTGAGTTATCACCAAAGTTGATACCGCTGCTGTCCACCATCATGTCAGGAACGGCATTATCTGAATTTGCATCGTCTATAAAGGTAAGTGAGCCAGCCAGATACAAACTACTGCAGTCATTTCCGTCCGAAAGTTCATCGTCTTCGAGGGTGAAGTCAGCTGCCCCGGGTCCTTCAAAGCGCGGGTCGTCACATTCGCCGTCATTGGCATATACGCTACTGTTGTCGCCGAAATCGATCCCTGTCAGGGCAGTCATGCTGGCGCGGTCGTAATCTGCTGCATTGTCGCCGCCCAGGCCGAATGGGAGAGGCATGGCTCCGGCGCGGTCGCCAGGAATAGCCTGAAACGCCTGTGCCAATGCGAATAATACTTCACCTAATGGGCCCGCATCGGGCATTGCTAACGGATTGGTTGCCGGTACGCCGCCGCCAAATAGATCCGAATCTGCAACTGACATATCCATATCACCACTCAGATTCATGTCTTCTGGCTCGGCAAGGCTGACCATGCCAGCCTCAAATTGAGTGCGACAATCCGTTGCGTCTTTGAACATGTGGTCGCTGGTAGGGCCAAACGCCATACCGGGTCCCTGAAATCGCGGGTCGTCGCATTCGCCATCGTTGGCAAATGCGCTGCTGTCGTCACCAAACACGATGTCGCCATTGATGTCATAACTCGCTGCGTAAACTGAGTCTTCCAGGCCGACTGGAATCGCTGCCCACTCGCTTTCGTCGGCTTCAGTGATGGCCAGCATCGTGACAATTGATTCACTGCCAATGTCATAGCTGCCAACCCAAATCTGATAGTCGCCTGACAGTGGGTCGTTGAATTGAATTCCAGAATTGGTACCACTCAAATAGACACTGTCATCATTGCAGTGCCAATTACCCTCTGGATCATTGATTGCCATCGTTATGTCCAGATCCGATATGGCAAACACACCAAGAGGGCTGTCGCCTGCCTGGTAGGAAAGGACGAAATCGGGTTGTGCAAAGCGTATGTAACCGTAGCAGTCATCACCCAGATCAGAAGAAAAATCTTCACCGCCAGGTGCTATCTCCACTGTATAAGGTGTTACCGTGAAACCGGCTTCCAGGCTGGTCGACCCAAACAGGGGAGAGGCATCCAGGTTCTGCGCATTGGCAGAGTTAATCGTTCCTAGCGCGACGAAGTTCGCCAGCACTATAGCCAGCAATTTGAGGTGCGCCAGAATAGATGGGCGGATGGGATTGAGCACAATGCGGATAGATTGTTGGTGCATGAATTTTCCGTTGATAGGCCCCAGTCTATGTACATTAGCGGCTTAATAACGCTTAAGTATAGTAGCGGTTATCGAGGACTCAGGGACCGCTGAATGGCAGAAAACGCCAACCAGTTCGCAATTTAACAGGTTCTAACAAAAGTAGTGCTAATAAGAGGAAATTTAAAAGGGAACTGAAGGAGGCTGGACTAGAATGACGTCGGCATTCTTAGCCTCCCTGAAATAGGCTATCTTGAAGCCTGTCTTGAGTGGGTCTCTATTGTCTATAATCTCCTGGCAGCCCAAGCAGCAATAACGGAATTCGGAGAATAAAAAATGCGCAAACGATTTCAGTCTCCACGGCAGTCCCGTCGTGATTTTCTTGCAAAAACCGCGGTTTCTGCCCTTATTGCTGCGAATCCACTCAGCTCGATGGCGCAGGTACGGCGCGTCGACGAAATTGGGATACAACTTTATTCACTACGTCGCGAGATGGCGGAAGACTTCGAAGGCACATTGGAGCAACTGGCGGAAATTGGTTATACCGAGATGGAGTTTGCTGGGTATCATGGCAAACCAGCACCGGAAGTGCGCGCTATTCTGGATGGCTTTGGACTTACTTCGCCAGCTGCTCATATTCAACTGAATGCGATTCGCCAGAATCTGGATCGCGAGATTGAGATTGCCGCCACTCTGGGACAGAAATACATCGTTGTACCTTCATTGCCAGGGGATGAACGTAGTCTTGACGATTATCAGCGTCACGCCGAGACTCTGAATCGTGCAGGCGAAAAAACCCGGGAAGCAGGGATTACAATGGGCTATCACAACCATGACTTTGAGTTTGAAATTCAGGAGGGAGGAAGGATCGGATACGACATCCTGACTTCGCAGACAGATTCCGAGCTTGTGGTGTTTGAAATGGACCTATTCTGGGCTGAAGTGGCCGGATATGATCCGAAATTTTTCTTCCTCAAATATCCCGGACGCTATCCCATGTTGCATGTTAAAGATCGCTCTTATTCCGGAGAGATGGTCGATGTGGGGCGTGGTGGAATTAACTTCACTGAGTTGTTTAGCTATGCGAGCAAAGCTGGATTCCAGCACTATATCGTTGAACACGATAATCCCAGTGATGGCATCAATTCTATGGCCTACAGCTATAACACTGTTCGGAACCTGCGCTTCAAATCGTCATATGAACTACCGTTCTGATACAGCAGTGGGCGTCAGGACATTCTCCATCTGCCCACATGCTCTATTCTGGCTTCCGGTCCTAATTGCACACTACCTCTTGCTACAAGTGTTCGCCAAAACGCGGTAATCTTTCCTGAAATGACATTGGGAGTAGTGTTGACCGCTAATTCCTGAACCGGGTCATTGCGTGTTTGCTCCAATAAAAAGCAGCTTAAGCGAGGGTCTTACTGTGAAAACCAGAATCAGCAGGCGAAAATTTCTTCTTGGCAGCTCAGCTGTCGTTGCAGCCGGTGCCATGCAGGGCATTCCGGGTACC
Organism: uncultured Pseudohongiella sp.; assembly: GCA_965227685.1. Classification (GTDB taxonomy): domain Bacteria; phylum Pseudomonadota; class Gammaproteobacteria; order Pseudomonadales; family Pseudohongiellaceae; genus UBA9145. The sequence continues at coordinate 4,071,038 of CBDDGA010000002.1, forward strand.
CCTTTCTCTCCACCGATAAACCTCATGAAGAGCGCGCTGGGTCAGGACAGCATCGCAATGCCTGACAAACTGATTCGAATGAATTCCAATGAGAATCCCTGGGGACCTTCCAGAGCCGCGCTCCGTGCCATCAATGCCGCCGTGGAAGAAGCCAATCTCTATACGTATTTCCTGGCAGGCGAGATGTCGGAGCTGATTGGTAGCCAGCAGAATATTGGACCTGAGTACATTAGTGTCGGTGCTGGATCTGCGGAAATTCTCAAGATAGGCGGGCTGTTGGCAAGCATGGACCAGGGCTCAATTGTAATTCCCGACCCCACATTCGAAGATCTGCCGCGTTATGCAGAGGCTAATGGATCTGAGGTTATTCGCGTCCCGGTCAATGACAACCTGGAAACAGACCTCGAGGCTATGGCCAGTGCAATTCGGCGCGATACCAAGCTGGTCTATATCTGTAATCCAAATAATCCTATTCCAAATATCATCGAGAAGAATGCACTCCGAGATTTCGTGCTGGAAATATCCCGTGACAGAATGGTGTTCGTGGATGAGGCTTACCACGAGTTCGTCGACAATCCCAATTACGGTTCGATGATGGACCTGGTTCGGGATGGCCGTCAGAACATCATTATCGCGCGCACCGCATCAAAAATTCACGGTCTGGCCGGATTACGGGTAGGCTTTGGCTTCTCGCACCCTGACCTGGCTGCCGAAATTACCAGGCGCATGACAGGAACTCTAAACATTGTTGGTATGCGAGCCGCACTGGCGAGCTATCGCGATGTGGAGCACTCTAACTTCGTGCTGCGGAAGAACCGGGAAGCTCTTGATATCACACAAGGCTATTTACGGGAGGCAGGTATTCGCCACATCAACTCCAACGCCAACTTTACCTTTGTTGAAACCGGTCATGACATTGCCGAGGTTCAGGCACGGTTTATGGAACACAATATTCGCGTAGGCAGGCCATTTCCGCCATTTCGCAACTGGATGCGTCTCAGCATGGCAAAGCCGGATGAAATGCGCTATTTCGTGCAGACTTATAAGAAGCTTTATGGATAGGCAGATCGCTTATGAACTCTGATGCTGCGCGGAAGCGTCAGAGTTTTATTGCGGTTTCTGTTGCAGAAATTCAACGTTTGCGGCTTCATACTGCCGCATAAGCGGATCCATAATTTCATTGAATCTGCCGGAGTCCACTACTTCCTTATAGGCTACTCGCAGCTTCTCCAGTATTGATGCACTGGTAGTCTTACTTGTAACCATAAACAAATCGTTGGATATGTCATCCAATCTGATTACGCCAATTAGATCATTTACGTCAAAACCGTTTCTTTGGGCGAAGAGTCCTGCTTCGAGGTTGGTGTATGGGAATAAATCGATTCTGTCTCGTTCCAACATATTAAAGCTGAGTGACATATCCCGGACATATATCAGGTTAGTAAATCGTTTTGAGTCTAAATACAATTCAACGACATCGGCACGCACAACACCAATTCTCGAGTCTACAGCTTCTTCCAGAGTCCTGGGGAGTCTCTCCAACTGACTTCTCAGGCCATAAAGATAGAAATCCAGGGGCAATGTTTTACCGATCCAGTGGTACTTTTCTTCTCGTTCAGCAGTCCTCGCCATTGAGTAGACCATCACGTTAGATGAGGAATCGATCGCCTGCATTGCCCGGGCCCAGGGTACTAACTGGATATCGTAGCCGATACCTGTTCTGTTTAAGACTTCCCTGACAAGGTCGGTAGCGTAGCCAACCACGGGCCCGGATTCGTGCTCCTTGTAGTTGTTGGGCATATTGAATTCAGTGTAAACCTGCAGAAACTCATCATCTGCGTAAGCATTCTCTGGTATAGAAAGAGTTATACAGCCACTAATTCCGATGACTATAAGATGTAAAAGCATAGAAGGAAGTTGCATCTTGAATGTATTTCCAGCAGGGTGCTCAGGGCAATTTTTCAATCGATAACATCAACGGTAATAGCTTCATATTGTTCGAATAGGGGGTTCATGATTTCATCATGTTCTCCAGAGTCTATTACACTCTGATATGCAAGACGCAGTTTTTGAAGTATTGAATCAGAGGTGTCTTTACTTGCTACTAAGAATAAATCATTGGATATGTAATCCAGTTTGAACATGCCTATCAATCTGTCTTCATTAAATCCATTGCGTCTGGCAAAAAGCCCGATTTCTCGCCTGGCATAGGGGAACAAGTCGATTCGATTTCTTTCAATCATGCTGAGATTGAGCGATGGGTCTCTGACATATACCAAATTTTCAAACTGCTGAGACTCCAGATATAACGCGACGACGTCTGCGCGAATAACACCGATGGGAGAATTGATAGCTTCTTCTAAAGTTTTCGGAAGTGATTCCATTCTGTCTTTCAATCCGTACAGATAAAACTCCAGAGGCAGAGTCTTGCCAATCCAGTGATATTTGTCCTCTCTCTCAACAGTCCTTGCCATTGAGTAGACTATGACATTTGGAGAGGAGTCAATCGCCTGGACTGCGCGAATCCATGGGACGATCTCGATGCTGTAGTCTATTCCTGTTTCGTTTAACACTTCCCTGACAAGTTCAGTCACATATCCAACTACGGGTCCTTCTTCATATTCCAGATAATTATTTGGCATATTAAGTTCAGTGTAGACCTGCAAAAACTCATCAGCTGCAATGGCAGGTCTCGCTGAAAGAAGAGAAATTACAACAATCGCAAACGTAGTTTGCACCCCCTTCGAAAGCACCTTCCTAAATAACAACGAGTCTCTGCTTTTGCTGAATACGATCATTGCCTTAATCTGAATATTTAGTCCAATCAATTGAAAGGCTACTCAAGGACATCAACTTTTATATGTTCCAGTTGGTTAAAAAATGGATTCATAATTTCGTCATACTTGCCAGAATTCAGCACCTGTTTATAGGCATCTTCCAGTCTTCTCAAAATTGAGATATCTGTATCTTTGCTCAACACAATAAATTGGTCCTTGGAAACCTCTTCTAGTTTGGCCACACCTACCAGACTGTTTTCATCTATCCCATTTTCGCGAGCAAAAAATCCCACCTCTAATTCTGTAAATGGAAACAGATCAATTCTGTTTCTTTCCAGCATATTTAAGTACAGGGATGGGGTTCTGACGTATATCAGATTTTCAAACTGTCTGGATTCAAGATAATCAGCAACTACATCTGCCCGAACTACTGCTATCCTGGCATTGGCAGCGTCACTAAAAGTTCTCGGGAGTTGGTCCAGGTCTCTTTTTTGACCGTACAGATAAAATTCCAACGGCAGTGTCTTGCCAATCCAATGGTACTTGTTTTCTCGTTCAGGAGTTCTTGCCATGGAGTAGACCATGACGTTCGGTGTTGAATCCAATGCTTGGACGGCTCGAACCCAGGGCACAATGTTGATTGTGTAATTTATATTTGCTTCAGCCAGAACTTCTCTTACAAGTTTCGTGACATAGCCAGTCACAGCACCAGTGTCACTATCTATGTAGCTGTTTGGCTCGTAGAGTTCTGTATAGATCTGTAAAAATTCTTCTTCGGTTTCTTCAGCAATCGAAGCGTGAAAGACTATTAAATTAAATAGTATTCCCACAAATATAATACCGGCTTTTGAATTGCCATAGATCAATGTTTATATCCCGTTTCTATTTTATGAATTTTTGGGAGTATTATTTTCGAACTTAGTCTATCTTGGCTATTATCATAGTCAGCTATTTTTCAAATTCCAGTGCATAGTTTTCTCTTGATTGATTTTCTAAATAAGCATCTAGCATTCAAGCTTGCTAGTTATACAATTTTGTTAGCACTGCTGGTTGGAATGTTGGTGGCTACGTGGGAAATTTCCCGGGACTTCAATAGGTCAACTGGTGAAATTGAATCTACAGCAAAGCAACTATTGGAATTGACTCTCGATGCGGCTGGCGAAGCTGTTTATCAACTCGATGTGAGTCAGGCAGAAAATCTAATCCGTGGTCTAATGCAATTTGAGTTGTTTACTCATGTGGAACTGCTTGATGAATTGGGTCAGGAATTAGCAAGTTCCGGGCGGTCACCACGAGATGCAAGGGGAGTATTGGGTTTTCTCGATATCCCGATGCAGGAACTAAGGTATCCGTTACCTATCCCCGGGGAAGCAGGGGCAACTGGAATGCTGCGTGCAACTGTTGATGTAAAGGGAGGATTGAGTCCATTCATAGATCAGTCTGTTACGGTTGCCTCGGGGCTCGTCCTTGAAGCTCTTGCTGTAGCTGTGTTGATTTTTCTGGTTGTCGTGCTTGCTGTCACGAACCCAATAAGAAATCTCGCTCGACGGTTGTCTGAAATCGAACCAGGGTCTGGGGAAAGGCTTCTTCTGGATGAGGGTCATAGAATCGACGAGATTGGACGCTTGGTAAGTTCAGCAAATCGGTATCTGGATACTGCTTCTCAATACCAGACAGAGCTCTCACAAAGTAAACAGGTATTACAGGATACTCTTAACAGTCTGCTGGAAGGTGTAATCACCGTCGATGGAAGTGGTGAAATTTTTACTCTGAATAAGGCCTGTCAATCGATGTTTGGTTTTGAGAGAAGTGAAGCTGTAGGCCTTAGATTTATAACCCTGTTTGATAAGAACACCTCAGCGAAAGTCTCCGGAATAATGGAAAGCTCTTTAGAGAACATCGATAGAAAAGTTAGCGCAGTTGGAAGGCGAGTCGATGGCTCTACTTTTCCTGTTGAGCTTTCAGTCTCAACTATTGATCATATCGAAGGTGCATACAGCCTGTGGACAATTCGAGATATATCAGAACAAGTTCGATTAGAGCAGGAGCGTTCACATCTGGAAGAGAAGTTAAGACATTCTCAAAAAATGGAAGCTATCGGAACCCTCGCTGGGGGGATCGCGCACGACTTCAACAATCTACTAGGCGGCATTTCAGGATTTACTGAGCTGGCTCAACTTCAGTTGGAGAAGGACAGCCCAATTCAATCGCATCTTGCTAATGTCCTCGCCAGTGCAGAGACTGCTACACAACTTGTTCATCGAATTCTTGCTTTTAGCCGTAAGCAAAAAGAAGATAAAGAGCCGATTGATCTTAGAAACATAGTTGAAGACAGCCGCGCATTCATTGAGCAAACAATTCCTTCGACCATTGAACTGGTAACCGAGATCGAGCAAGAGTCGTTAATGGTGTACGCCGACAGATCGATGATGCTTCAGGTGCTTTTGAATCTTTATACAAATGCTGCCAGCGCTATAGGAAACGAACCTGGGAAAATTACACTTAATTTGAGTCTGGCTGCGGCGCCACGAAATTCTATGAACCAGTTCAATGTAAAGCTGCCTCAAAATTCAGGCGAAGGCTTCAAGTTCATCAGAATCTCGATTCAAGACACGGGCCCTGGTGTTCCTGATGAACTTATACATCGCATATTTGAGCCTTACTTCACCACCAAAGATATTGGTTCTGGTACTGGTATGGGGCTCGCCCTGGTGCACTCGATTGTCGATGCTCATAATGGATTTGTGGAATTTGAAAATACCGATGCAGGAGCGTCATTCTCAGTTTACTTACCACCGATTAAATCGGACGTTAAACCTTCAATAGAGAATCTGAAGGAAGAAGAAACAAGTTCAGATGTAAATGGGCAGGAAAATATCCTGGTAGTTGATGACAATGAGATGTTGGCAGACTTGTTTAGCAATGCCCTGAGTCACTACGGATATAACGTGGTTGTGAAAAATGATGCCAGCCAGGCGTTTGAAGAATTTATAGCGTCAGAGTCGAAGTATGATCTGGTGATCAGTGATCAAACAATGCCTGGTATGACGGGTGATCGGTTGATATCAAAAATTATCGCCAGAAAACCCGATCAAAGAGTTATTCTCTGTACTGGATATAGTGAATCGATTAATGAAGAAAAGGCACTGAAATTAGGTGTAAGTCGATATCTTATGAAACCGGTTCCGATTTCTTCAATGTGCCAGGCCGTAAGAGAAGTATTGGATTCCCGGGCATAGGGAATGGGGTAGTGTAAATAAACAATAGCGAGTTAAATCTGTGAGCCTGGGTTGAATTTGCTGCGTTGTTCCTGGCTACTACCTTATATTGTTCTTTCCTGTCAGGGTTCCTGCTGGTGCCCGCCTTTGACCCAATTGTCGTACCAGGCCAGATATCGTTGATAGCGATCGAGAACGAAGGTGGGTTTGCTGATCCCGTGATACTGACCCGGGTACACCACTAACTGAGTTTCTACACCCAGTCGTTTTAGTGCTTGATATAGCTGCTCCGAGTTAAGAATTGGCACATTCCAGTCATGTTCACCTCCCATGATCAGAGTTGGAGTAGTGACGTTTGCAACGTCATTAAATGGTGATATGCGCTCCCAGTTCTCCGGAGTCTCCCAGGGCAAGCCCAGTTCAGCTTCCCACTGTCGTTGATAGTGATCATGACCGTAATTGCTGCGGTATAAAACTTCACTGGCACCAGTGATAGCTCCTGCAAACCGGTCAGATTTGGTGATGACATAGTTAGTTAGAATTCCACCGTAAGACCAACCGCCTACACCAAGTCTGTCTGGATCCGCATAGCCCTGATCGATGGCGTACTCCACACCTGCCATCACATCTTCAAAATCTTTAACACCCCAGGCAGCCCAAAGCTGATGAGAGAAGTCCTGACCGTAACCCGATGAGCCCCGGGGATTTGTCATCACTACCACGTATCCGTTAGCAGCAAACAACTGGGCATCGAAGTTGAAATTAAAGTCATACTGTGACACCGGTCCCCCATGAATTCGTAATAAAGTCGGGTAACGGAAACCTTCCTGGAATCCAGGTGGTTTGTAAACAAAGCCTTCGACTTCTGTACCATCTTCGCTGTTAAAGAGGATGTTATCGACTTCAGCCAACTCAACTGATTCCAGAAACTCCTCATTAGTGAAAGTAAGCTGCTGTAAATTTCTGCCGGTGCCAGCAAAGATTTCCAGCGGTTGCTGAGCGTTTCCAATCACAGTGGCGATTTGCCCCTGACTATTAATGGAGAAACCGCGCAGGCTGATATTGCCTTCGATATGGCGCTCAAATCTTTCACCGGAACGGTTAATGCTGGCCAGATGACGTTCAGCGCTATCTTCCAGTACGAAATAGATGTCGTCGCCGTTAGGCGCAAACTTAGGTGATCCCACGTTACGGTCAATGCGCTGGGTCAGGACTCGCTCGTTACCGCCACCAGAAGAGGCCACTGCCAGATGAGAGGTGGCATACCAGATCAATTCGGGTTCGGTGACACTGGTATAAGCGATAAATTGGCCATCAGGACTCCAGGCTGGTGAGGAGTCTCCTCCCGGATTGGTGGTGATCTGTAATAGGGTGGCTCCTTCGTCGGGATTGTCTGCAGAAACTACCCAAATATCAGAGTTGCTGTTGCTATCCGGTTCCTCTGTGCGATTACTCACAAAGGCGATCAACGTACCATCTGGATTCCAGGTTGGCTGAGAATCATCATAGTCGCCTGAAGTGATTTGTCGTGCCTGGCTCTTGTCCTCATTACCCAGATCAAAGATGTAGAGATGACTACGTCGACGATCAAGATAACCCGTGTAGTCACGCTTGAACTGCAGTCGATCAATGACCCAGGGCTGTTCCTGATCGTCTTCTGTATTTTCTTCAGCGTCACGAATTTGTAACACCAGGCGTTCACTGTCTGGCGACCACTCATAGCCTGACACCCCTTGCTCTATTTCTGTTAGCTGAACTGCTTCGCCACCTCGTCGATCCATGGCCCATACCTGGGTTTCGCCGTCATTACGTGAGGCGAGGAAAGACAAGTATTTGCCGTCCGGGCTCCAGGCCGGCGCGCTGGCAGAAGATCCGGCACCGGTCATTGGCATAACTTCGTTGCCATCGGTAGACACCATCCAGATGCGGGTTTCGGAACTGTCATTCTCGAGGCTGGTTTCCCGCACGGTATACGCGATCCATTCTCCTTCTGGACTAATTACAGGATTCGCGACACTTTTTATATTGAAAAAGTCTTCCGGAGTGATGTGCCTGCTATTTTCCTGTGAATTGGCAAGTTGTGCCAAAGGTAATAACAGGAAGCATACTAAGCTGGATCTAAGATACTTGAATCTGGGCATGGAACGTCCCCTCAGAAAGTTGCCAGACGATTAGCCAATCTGAGAGTAAGGATACCTAGCGTGGCAATTGTGGACAATACAGCATACCTGGATTCCGGTACCGACAAATTCTATATCTCTGTTAAATCCAAAATACCCCTGGTGCCTATGAATCATCACAAAATCTCTGTATTTTAGGCCTCACTCAAAATACCTGTCGGAATAGAAAGAATACAGGTTGAGAAATGTAGCGCCCTAACCCAAAGTGCCGCCCAGACAATAAGCCTGGTACCAAGATCACCAGGTACATAGGCAAGGCATCGGATTAACCGGGCTAAAAATGGAGTTTCAGGAGTATTGTAATGAAAATTGGAGCCCCCAAAGAAACTGCAAAAGGCGAAGCTCGCGTGGCCTTGACACCTGAGAGTGCTGAGCGACTGCAGAAGTTGGGTTATGAGTGTCTGGTGGAAACAGGCGCAGGCGCAGCAGCCTCTATCACCGATGCGGCTTATGAAGCAGCGGGCGTCAGGCTTGTGAACTCAGCCACAGAGCTGTGGAGCGAAGCGGACGTTATTGTCAAAGTGCGGGAGCCCTCCGCGGAAGAGGTTGACATCGCCCCGGCAGGAAAAACCGTAATTTCTTTCATCTGGCCGGCTGCCAACGAAGACCTTCTGGAAAAATTAAAGTCCAAACGAATGACGGTTCTGGCGATGGATATGGTGCCACGCATCAGCCGCGCGCAGAAAATGGATGCCTTATCGTCAATGGCCAATATTGCAGGCTATCGATCTGTGGTTGAAGCAGGTAATAACTTCGGCCGCTTCTTCATGGGACAAATGACTGCAGCGGGCAAAGTGCCGCCAGCGAAAGTTCTGGTAGTGGGCGCGGGAGTAGCAGGTCTTGCGGCAATTGGTACCTCGGTTTCTCTGGGTGCAATCACTATGGCTTTCGATGTACGTCCGGAAGTTTCGGAACAAATTGAATCCATGGGCGCGGAATTCGTCTTCCTGGATTTTGAAGAAGAACAAACCGATGGCGCGGAAACAGGTGGCTATGCAGCACCATCCAGTCCGGAGTTTCGTGAAAAACAGCTGGAGAAATTTCGCGAGCTGGCGCCAGAGGTTGATATCGTTATCACAACAGCACTTATTCCAAATCGACCCGCACCTGAACTGTGGACAGAAGACATGGTCGAAGCCATGAAGCCAGGTTCGGTAATAGTAGATCTGGCTGCCGAGCGGGGTGGCAACTGCACACTCACCAGGGCTGATGAAAGACTGGTCACTGATAACGGCGTTACTATCATTGGCTACACCGACTTTACCAGTCGAATGGCCACGCAGTCTTCCAATCTCTATGCAACTAACATCCGTCATATGATGGATGACCTTACACCTGAAAAAGACGGTGTGCCGGTAATTGATATGGAAGACGATGTGATTCGGGGCGCCCTGGTCACCCATGAAGGCGAAATCACCTGGCCACCACCACCACCCAAAATCAAAGCCATCGCGGCGGCTGCTCCGAAAAAGAAAGAAGTGGAAGAGAGCGCCGAGGAAAAAGCAGCGCGTGAGCTCGCCGAATTGAAGCAGTCGCTGAATCGCACGGGGTGGCTGTTGGGCACAGGGGGACTGCTTTGCCTGGCTCTTGGTGCAGTTGCGCCGCCCAGTTTTATGCAACACTTCATCGTTTTTGTACTTTCGGTATTCATTGGTTTTTATGTGATCTGGGGTGTAGCCCACTCTTTACATACACCTCTGATGGCCATTACCAATGCCATTTCGTCAATTATCATCGTGGGCGCCTTGTTACAAATCGTATCCGGCAACTCCACAGTGATTTGGCTTGCCGCAGCCTCCGTATTAATGGCTTCGGTAAACATCTTTGGTGGTTTTCTTGTCACGCGTCGCATGCTGGCGATGTTTCAGCGGAGTTAAGCGATGCATACTAGCGAAGGACTCATCACCGCAGCCTATGTAGTGGCTGCAGTACTCTTCATTCTGGCTCTTGGAGGTCTGTCCAATCAGGAAAAAGCCAAACGTGCCATCTGGTATGGAATCGTTGGTATGACCCTGGCGGTAGCTGCCACAGTTAATACTGCAGGGGGACAAACATCACTAATTGGACTCATGGTGGTAATTGGCGGCATAGGCGGCTGGTTTGTCGCTAACCGTGTACAGATGACCCAAATGCCTGAGCTGGTGGCGGGATTTCACAGTCTGGTTGGTCTGGCTGCAGTGTTCATAGGTATTAACGCCGATCTGGAAATGGGATCGGCACTGGCGGCACGAGAGGCCGGTACGGTCGATCAGCTGGCAGGATTCGCTGCGACCATTGCCAGCAAAACTGATGTTGAATTGAGCATACTAAAAGTTGAGCTGTTTCTTGGTATCCTGATAGGTGCCATCACGTTCACTGGCTCCATAATTGCCTATGGCAAGCTGGCCGGGAAACTCAGCTCAGCAGCACTGACCTTGCCCGGACGTCACGCACTAAATCTGGCGGCGCTATTAGCCTGCATTATTCTTGGCTATCTCTACCTTGGTGGCGCAGGTTTGTGGACGATGCTTGCTGTTGCTCTGATTTCCGGTGCAATTGGTTGTCACCTGATCCTTGCGATCGGTGGTGCCGATATGCCTGTGGTAGTGTCAATGCTGAACTCTTATTCCGGTTGGGCGGCCGCAGCGATTGGTTTCACGCTGGGCAATGATCTGTTGATAGTTACCGGAGCGCTGGTTGGTTCTTCCGGTGCCATTCTCTCCTACATAATGTGCAAAGGAATGAACCGTTCTTTCGTGTCGGTAATTCTGGGTGGATGGGGTGGTGAGACACAGTCAGCAAGCACTGTCGAAGGCGAAATGATTGCGGCAGACGCCGATGCCGTGGCTCAGGCGGTACAAGACGCAGACAGCGTAATTATCGTACCGGGATATGGCATGGCCGTGGCCCAGGCCCAGGGCTCAGTTTCAGAACTCACCAAGCGCTTGCGAGCCCAAGGCAAAACAGTGCGATTTGCAATCCATCCTGTTGCTGGCCGTCTTCCAGGGCATATGAACGTGTTGTTGGCTGAAGCAAAAGTTCCTTATGACATCGTGTTGGAAATGGAAGAAATCAACGAAGATTTTCCTGACACAGATGTGGTCATCATTATTGGTGCCAACGATATCGTGAATCCGGCTGCGCAAGATGACCCTGGCAGCCCGATTGCAGGTATGCCTGTGCTTGAAGTATGGAAATCACGCCACGTGTTCGTTTGTAAACGTGGTCGTGGAACAGGCTATTCCGGTATTGAAAATCCACTGTTTTTTAAAGACAACACTCGCATGTTCTATGGGGATGCCAAGTCTTCTATGGATGACTTGTTGCGGGAGTTGAATTAGTTTGGAATGTTCTGAATTTAGCTAAATGAAGTTTCTAAATTCAGAGTAGTCGAATACCATCTTTTGCTAAAAGAAATTGGAACAAATAGGTGGTTCGTAGTACGCGCAAAATGAGTTTCCGATAGCGAATGTTTTTACCTTGTTCTGAGCATTCGCTATTTAACTTCAAACTAAAGACTCAAATTTTCTGTTACATCAATGGCCAGTAGCTTACTACTCCTGCTAGATGACATCGCCACAGTCATGGATGACGTTTCCGCGATGACCAAGATTGCCGCTAAGAAAACAGCTGGCGTACTTGGCGATGATCTGGCCCTCAATGCCGAACAGGTTTCTGGTGTTAGAGCTAGCCGTGAGCTTCCTGTTGTTTGGCAGGTGGCGAAAGGATCTGCGCTGAATAAGTTGATGTTGGTTCCTGCTGCTCTGGCAATCAGCGCGATTGCTCCGATATTAATAACACCACTGCTCATGCTGGGCGGTACATATCTTTGCTTCGAAGGCGTGGAAAAACTATTTCACAAGTTTCAGTTGAGCAAGGATGACGAAGTTCATCGACAGGAATTGAGACGCGCACTTCAGAGTCCTGACACGGATTTGAAGGTTGTCGAAAAGAACAAGATAAAGGGTGCGATTCGAACAGATTTCATTCTTTCGGCTGAGATCATAGTAATTTCTCTGGGTACTGTTGCTGATTCAGGTTTTGTCGTGAGACTTGGCGTGTTGAGTGCCATAGCAGTCCTAATGACGGTCGGTGTCTATGGGTTGGTAGCACTGATTGTGCGACTCGATGACTTCGGTTTGGCGCTGCTCGAATCGAATTCCAAGTTGTCCAGAAAATGCGGTGAGAGCATTCTGAGCTTCGCTCCGACTCTGATGAAATTCCTGTCTATTGCAGGAACCGCTGCGATGTTTCTGGTAGGCGGTGGGATCGTTGGTCATGGCATCCTATTTCTGGAACATGCCCAGCAATCATTAATTGGAGAAATCGGTCAGCCCTGGTACACGATTGCGGGCATGCTCTGGAATGCCTGCTTAGGTATCGTTCTTGGAATAATAGTGAATGCCGGCTTGCTGATTGTGAAAGCTATGAAGCCGTCGGAGTAAACACAGATAATTCGCTGATACGCAGTTACTTCAATTTATTTCCCTTTCAGCGAAAACCGCTTCTCTCTACAGGGACCCTCATACTGGTGTGATCTTTGCATCTACACATATGCCAGCAATGGTATAGATTTTTGTATGGACTGTTGGGCCCTACCTCATGAATGAATTAAGACTTGTAATCTGGCAACGTGGTGCCACCACTGCCGAGCTTTTCACCTACGCGCTAATCGTTATTGTGCTTGCCAGCACAGTTTTTGGTTTGTACCGCAATTACCAGTTAGATAGCGCTATCGCAGATGCGCTCATCCAGGGTGAGGAAGAGAAAATTCTGATTGAGGAATACTATCAGGCTGAAGGCCAGATGCCCCAATCTGAGGCAGATTTTGGGTTGGAGGATTTTACTCCTGTTGGGATTCTCAAGGATATCAGCTGGCGGCCAGGTGTATTCGGTGAGACAGGTTCCGATGAACTGCGCATGGGTACCCTGAATGGAATCGTGGACCTGAGCGAATTCGGAGCAAGCTTTGAGGACTACGAATCAGGGTTCTGGCTAATTGCCAGAGCTCAGGAAGATGGGACCATAGTCTGGGACTGTATGGCTGATCCTGTCACGACCGATGCTCTTCCTGGAAAGTACCTGCCCGATAGCTGTGAGCGTGCCAGCGATTCTGAAGACTAAGGAACTGCAATTGCATGTGAAGTTAATTTGCCTTGTATGAAGGAAAAGATCTCAATTCCTTGTTCTGCAACATTACTCTTAATCCCGACGTGAGCAGGGCGATCTATTGGTAAGTGGTGTCAGGCACAGTAGTTGCATTCCCCTGTAGTAAGAGTTCGGTTTTGAATACTTCTTGCCCAGTTTTGGTGCTCTGCATTCCTGACTGAACCACTGAGTTGCATTTACGTTCTTTTCTTACACTCGACTAACTTAAAGGAATAGGAAAGAAAATGATCCGGGAAATTAATAAGTCACTATCGCATCAACAGAAAGGGCTAATTCTATTCTTCGCAGCAATTCCAATAATCGCCTATCTCAAATGGGTCCATGACGATCACGTGGCATTAGGTGCTGTGGCTTCAATACTTCTGGCTATGGGAGTTATTGAATTAGGTAAGAAGAATGAGTAGGGCGGAGCCACTTATCGGTTTATGTGAGAGTGTTGAGTGGACCAATTTTTCTGTCTAGTTCTACCAGCTTAACTAGTGCACCAAAAACCGTTCAATACTCTCTACTGTTTGCTGTTTCCTTGTAAGCATAAACAAGTGTCCACAATCGAATGATTCCAGTGTGGCATTCGGAATACGCTCCGCCATGATTTTGGCATTTGCCAGGGGAATAATTGGATCGTCTTCTCCAGCCATCACCAGTGTTTCCTGTTGCAACTGGTGTATCCAGAAAGCACTGGTCCAGCCAGCCATTGCGGAAAGTTGTTGTATGTATCCCAATGGATTAGGCGCAGTCATTTTCTTAGTATGGCTGCTCGCCAGTCTGGCATCGCTACGAAAATCTCCGCCATAGATGGTTGGTGCAATTCGTTGAAAGTAAGAAGAACTCATGTATCGTAATGGTGATGCCATGTGAATCAGGACTTCCAGACTGGGAGGAACCATAACCTGGCCAGTTGAGGTAGCCGCAAGAATTAGTTTCCCCATACGGTTATCATGGTGGCGAGCAAAATGCTGTGCAACACCGCCTCCCCAGGAGACACCCATCACGTTGACAGTCTCGATTCCGAGTTTATCGATCAGATTAATGCCGAGCCATGCGTAATCCGACATGCCAAATCCAACGAAGGTAAACGGTGAACCTCCGGTGCCGGGCATATCAAAAGCGATGACAGGGACTTCTAATTCACGCACCACAGGTTCCAGCAGTTCGATGCTGGCGCCAATGCCGTTGAAAATCAGGAGCGGCGTGCCTTCGTGATCGTCAAGGGAATGAATAATTCTTAGATCAAATCGACCTACGTGGTCTGAATATATTTGCATACTATTTTGGGCATCTTTGTGACTAATGGATTATTGTGATTTTGAAAATCATCTATTCATAAACATAGGTTCCAGGTGCAGCGTTTTCAACCGTATATTCTTCATTACCCAGATCGGCAGGAGCGCTAATCTCTCCATTAGCGCGATCTTTTAACCATTCAGACCAGAATGGCCACCAGGAGCCAGAGTGTTCTTCAGCATTGTTTGCCCATTCTTCCGCCGATAATGAAACGTCATCATTAAGGAAATATGAGCGCTTCGAAGAAGTGGGTGGATTCAACAGGCTTTGAATATGGCCGGCTGTCGATAATAGATAAGTCGTCTCTCCACCAAACAGTTTCGTTGAGCGGTAGCAGGCCTGCCAGGGAGTTATATGGTCGGTTGTACCACCTGTTATCAATACGTCACAGTCCACTTTTGTTAGATCGATGGGCACGCCATTAATTTCCAATGTGCCAGGTTTACTGAACGGGTTACTGCGGAAAATATCGAGAAAATCGCTGTGCAATTTGGCAGGTAAGCGAGTTGTATCGTTATTCCAGAACAATACGTCGAACACGGGAGGTTTCTCACCATGAAGATAATTACTTACGTGATAATTCCAGATTAAGTCATTTGGCCGCATCCAATTGAAGACTTTGGCAGTTTCCTGACCATCCAACACACCTTTCGATGCAGATTGTTTGCGTGCGTTTTCAATCGTGTCTTCGTTGGCAAATAGTCCAATTACCGAGTCATCGCCTTCCGACTCCAACACGTTAACCATTAAGGTAATGGATTTTACCCGGTGCAATGTGTCTTTCCCGGCAAAGTATCCAAGCGCTGTAGACAATGTGATCCCTCCGGCACAAGCACCTACGCTGTTAACAGCATCCTGACCTGTAATTTCCAGGCTTGCGTCTACGGCCTGGTCCAGGGCATCTACATACTCTGCCATTCCCCAATCTCTCTGATCGGCGGTAGGGTTGCGCCATGAAACGATGAAGACCTGGAAGCCCTCCTTTAACAGGAAGCGAATAAAGCTATTTTTCTCGGATAAGTCATAAAGGTAAAATTTATTGATCTGTGGTGGCACAATGAAGACCGGTCGAGCATTTACTTTTTCAGTAACAGGCTTGTACTGAATTAGTTCCAACACAGGTAGTTTCAATACGACCGAGCCTTCCGTAGTTGCCAGGTTTTCCCCAACGCTAAAGGCACTTTTGTCTACCTGCGAAGGCATCCCACCGTTGTCTTTGAGATCTCCAAGAAACTGTTGGAAGCCAGTCAGTAAACTACCTCCTTTCGATTCGTAAGCCTTACGCAGAGCGGAGGGGTTGCCCATGAGGAAATTGGTAGGCGCCATACTATCGACATATAGCTGGACGATAAAACGGGTTCGTTCTCGTTCGATATCGACTACATCCAACTCGTCGACCCATTCCAGCATGCGATTTCCCCAGGCGATCCAGGCTTTAACCACATTGGCGTACAGAGGATTCTCAGTGAAAGATTTGTCCGCGAATCGTCTGTCTTTAGGGGAAGGTTTGAGATCGGACTGGTTCATTCCGATCTCGAACAGGTCGCGTGAGAGTTTGGTGTACTGTTGAAAAATTATGGCGGGCTGCATCATTCCCTGACGGACGGCCTCTCGCCCGGCTTTGAGGACGTCGTCCATGGAAAGACCAACCACTGGGTTGAGAGTTAATATGTTGTCCTGGTTTTTCTTATTATTGCTTTTCACCTTAACTCCCTCCAAAACAGTTAAGTGGTTCTATTCTTCGCTTTTATCATCCCTCGATTTTCGTGACTTCGACATGGAAGACATTAAGGGGTTCATCTCCAGCATACTGTTTATGAAGTTTCGATGCATGTCAGCCATGATCATCCAGTTTTTCAGAAACATGGAGCCGGTATCTGTAAGATCGTAAATGCGGCGGGCAGGTCCATCTTTGCTGGTATCCCAGGTCGAAGATACCAGGCCAGATTCCTCCATCTGACGCAGAATGCGATAGATGGAGCCCTTGTTATAGCTACCGAATCCTGCTTCTTCCAGCCTCTGGGCTAATTCATAGCCGTAAGCGGACCAACCGTTGAGCATGGCCAGCAGGTGGGCAGTCAGCATATCGCCGCTGGGAGAAACCTTGGGGCCGTCTTCGCTCTTGTTTTCGGTGCTCTCAGCTTTCTTTTTCTTGTCGTCACTCATAGATATGCAGTTTATATGAATAAAATAATTTGACATATAGGTGCAAAATGCATATAAATAGCAACCAGGATTTAGGTACGTTGTGCTTATTTCTGCGATTCAGCACCTAAGTACAACTTAACTTACTGAAAATATTGGAGAAATTGGAAATGACCAAGAGTACTGCCAAGAAAACTGAAGCAAAAGAGTCTGTGAAAGAAACTGTACAGAGCTCCATGGACAGCTATTTTGATGGATTGGCGGACAGCTCTGAGAAGTTCGCAGAGTCCGTTAGCAATGCCCGTGCGCGCAACACTCGCATTATGGACAAGTTCATCGAGACTGTGGAAAACGGCCAGAAAGACATGCTGGAACTGAGCCGCGCAATCGCCGCTGCTCCCACTGACTACAAGGCTAACCTGCAGCTTGCTATGGAAACCATGAATCGTCGCCAGGAATGTACTCTGGAATTCGGTAAGACTCTTTACCGCGAGCAAACTGAGATGACTAGTGAAGCGTCTGAAAAAGCAAAAGAGCTGTTTGCTCCCTTCAAGACAGCTGATATCGACTGGACGGCTCCTTATAAGCAGATGACCAGCTTCTGGGCATCCAGCGCCAAGTAATCCGACAGGAATACAATCTCTTCGCGCGGAATTTCGATACACTGAGGTTCCGCGCGTTGTTTTTTGGGCATCTCCATTTCCCGCCCAAGCGCTCTACAGACACCTGAATTTGATAATAATAGGAAGTCAGTGACAGAGTATTCAGAGGAAGAGTTTCAAGCGAATCTGTTCGAGCATCTGCGGGATGCCTTCGATCACGATCCCGCTGTCGAGTTTAGTCACACGCCACTTTGGCGAGAATTTGTCTGGCCCGCGGATTGGGTCAAACTGCGTTGCTCTCCCGTATATTGGGGCTTTGGAATACCCAGAGGCAATAAAGAGCCTGTATTGTTGGTGCCGGGATTTATGTCTAGCGATATTCTGATGCTGGAGCTTCATCGCTGGTTGCGTCGAATGGGCTATGACTCCTATCTATCAGGAATTGCCTGGAATACAGATTGCCCTGACAAAACAGCCAGGCAACTCATCACTCGCATTCGGGGTATCTACGAGAAAACAGGCCAACGTGTTCGCCTGGTGGGCCACAGCCTGGGAGGAATGATTTCCAAGTACATTGTTCAAACAGAGCCGGAAATCATTGACCGGGTTATTACCCTTGGTTCTCCATTTAAATCACTGGTAAAGGCTCATCCTTCTGTGATCGGCATCTGGGACAAGTTAAAGGACAACCGTAGCGGACTAGTTGGGCGCAACCTAAAACCCTCATGTGCGACTGGATACTGTACATGTGGTTTCGTTCGAAGCATTCTGCAACCACAGCACGTGACTGCGCCCCAGTTTGCGGTTTATTCGAAGAAAGATGGGGTCGCTGATTGGCGCTCCTGTATTGAAGATGATGAAGCGCTTAACAGCGAAGTTGACTGCACTCACATAGGTATGGTGGTGCACCCTGCCGTTTATGGTGTAATTGGCGCGAGACTTGCAGAAGAAAGTGAACAATCAGACTAGAAAGTAACTCAGTACAACTTCTGCTGATAGCTCACAGCAATGTCATAATTCGACAACATACCAGGTATATAACCGGGTATATAAGAAGAAGCAGGAATAACAGCAAAAATAGGAAAGTCTAATGGCAAATAAAGACGATATGGATCCAATGCAGCTCATGCGTGACTGGTTTGTTCAGTCTGAAAAAATGTGGAGCGATGCAATGACTGAGTTCATGGCAGATGAGCGTGTCGCAAAGAGCTCGGGTCGATTTATGCAGGAAGCCTTGCACACTCAAAGAATGTTCAGTGAGTCTATGGGCCAGTATCTTTCAAATCTGAATATGCCGTCTCGCAGCGATATTCTAGATCTGAAAGATCGCGTCTCGCAAATGGAAGAAACCATGAACTCTGTCTTGATTGAACTGCGAGCGATTCGCAAACAAAGCGAAAGCGATATGAGTTCTGCACCAAAGAAAAAACCTTCACGCACCAAAAAAGCCACTGCCAAGAAAGACTAATAATCAATTAGTGAACCCTGACTATGAATGCCACAGCCGAACAACTTGCGAAAGACTCTGAGGAAATCACTCAGGCGGAAGTTGACGCTCGTGTGGATCAGTTGGTTCGGCGGACTATCGAGCGGAATATTCCAGGTCTGGCTGATTTACCGCAAACTGAATCAGAACTGGAAGTGGGTACCAGTCCTAAAGAACTGGTCTATTCAAAAGATACCGCCCGACTTTATCATTACGATTCGATGGTAGATGAAGTCTATCGCGTTCCCATACTTATCATCATGTCACCTGTGGCTAAAGGCTATATTCTGGATCTCGCCAAAGGCCAAAGCTTCATCGAGTATTTTCTAAGCAAAGGTCATGACGTGTACATGCTGGACTGGCATGCACCACGTGCTAATCAGAGTCGGCTGGGCCTGGCTGACTATGTTCAGGACCTGGTGGGCGATTGTGTAGACAAGGTTGTGGAAGATTCCGGGGAGACAGACCTGACATTGGTTGGCTATTGCATGGGAGGATTACTAAGCGTCTGTTATGCAGCGCTTAATCCCGATGGGCCGGTTAAAAACCTGGCCTGTTTTACTACTCCGATTAACAGTGATGGAATGACCCTCCACCAGCGTTGGGTTCGCTCGGATAGTTTTGATATAGACCTGCTGGTGGACGAACTAGGCAACATTCCAACTGAACTGATAAATGCGTCAATGCAGGCTCTGCGACCACTGCAAAGGAATGCGAATCAGTTAACGCTACTCAATAATGTTCAGAATGATGAGTTTGTAAAAGCACATATGCGGTTCGAGCGTTGGGCGGCGGATCAGATTCCATTGCCTGGAGCGCTTGCTAAAGACTGGACCAACAGTTTCCTGAAAGATAACCTGCTGGTGAAAAATGAATTGGATCTTCACGGCAAACGTGTTGATTTTAGTAATATAAAGGTGCCATTCCTCCATGTGGCGGCTTCATTCGATCACATCATTCCCGAAGGTGCCTCGAAAGACCTGATCAACCTGGTGAGCTCTGAAGACAAGGAAGAAATTGTCGTTCGTGGTGGTCACGTTAGTCTGGTTGCTGGAGGAAATGCGATGTATCGTTTGTGGCCCAAACTAGATGAATGGGTTAGTGAACGTGCTGAATAAGCCAGGCTAAAATATAATAAGTAGAAACAAGAAAACGGAACCCACATGCCCTCTGAGTCAAAAGAAGTAAACTCTGAATACCCACTTCATGTAAATATGAATGGCAAAGATGTCGTTCTCCGTTCGATGACGACAGACGACGGCGAAGCCATGCTGAATTTTGCTAAAGGCTTACCCGCCCACGACATACTCTTCATGCGCAGGAATATCGCTGAGCAAGCGGGAATCAACAAGTGGATAAACGATATCGCTGATGGTCGCGTTCATACCGTAATTGCACTTGTGGATGGCGAGATTGGCGGATATGCCACAATACATTTGACTGAACTTGACTGGACTCGCCATGTGGCTGAGCTTCGGGTTTCGGTTTCCCTTGATCTCCGGGAACATGGCCTTGGTCGTACCCTGATCAGAGAGGGGTTCAAGCTGGCTGTTACTCTTGGCGTTGAAATTATTACATCCCGTATGACTCCGGATCAGAAAGCTGCCAGGGCACTGTTTGAAGAATTAGGTTTCCGCAATGAAGCTATTCTCAAGGACCATATGAAAGACAAAGAAGGTGAGTATCACGACTTGCTGGTTATGGCGGTCAACGTGGATGAATTCCTGGCTCGCCGGCAGGCCTATGGGCTGACTTAACTAACCGAATAGTTCACTGAAGGCAATATCCCCTTTGAGTATCCATGTTCGCATCTTCCCCTTGCCCTTGATTTCAACTTCCTCTCTTGCTTCAAAATCATAGTGATCTGAAATCGTATCACGCATTTCTTCTGTGACCTGAGTCTGTCAATTGGTTCTTGCCTGACATTGGGGCTCACAAAACCTGGTTGACATCCTCCTATCAATGGAGAGATTTCCAGACATTCGAATAAACATACTGGCTCACGTCGATCCGGATAGGTTAATCTAACAATTAGTCCTATCAGTGAATTTCGCGTACAAAATCAGGAAAAAACAATGTCACACCAATGCTTCGATGTAACGATAAGCGACCAGATTGCACACGTCATTATGAATCGCCCCGAAAAACGTAACAGCATGATTCCTGCGTATTGGGATGAATTACCGAAAATTATCGAACAAATAGACGGTCAGAATAGTGCGAGAGCTATTGTAATCTCATCTACTGGCCCTCATTTCAGCTCGGGCATGGATGTATCTTCCTTCGGCAGTAGCGAAAAAGGCACTGAATCTGAAGATCCGGTTAAACGTGCTCGACTCAAAGGCGCTCGCCTGTATGGGACTGTGCAACACCTGCAAAAAACTTTCACAAGTCTCGAACAATGTCGTATACCTGTACTAGCGGCAATTCAGGGTGGCGCTATTGGTGCCGGAGTTGATCTTGTTACCGCTTGCGATATGCGATATGCAACCGAGGATGCCTTCTTCAGTATCTACGAAATCAATATTGGAATGACAGCGGACGTGGGTACATTTCCCCGCATTACAAAACTACTTCCTGAAGGAATCGTCAAAGAGTTAGCTTATACCGGAAGGCGGTTCACTGCACAGGAGGCGCAGGAGCTGGGCTTTGTGAACAAGGTGTTTTCATCTCAGGAGGAGATGCTGGAAGGGGTAATGGCGATTGCTAAAGAGATTGTCAGGAAGGCGCCACTGGCAATATACGGAAGCAAACGTATCATTAATTACTCAAGAGATCACAGCACAGCGGATGCGCTTGATTACATTGGGATATGGAATGCAAGTATGTTGCAACCCGATGAGATACAAGAGGCAATGGCCGCAGCCGCTGACAAGCGGGAAGGGGATTTTGTGGATTTGCCGGTATTAAAGAAGAAGATGAGCAGTAGCATCAACGAATAGCAAAGTGTGTGCCTCGGCAAGTGGGTGCTGGAAAAAAACTGGTCAGCTTGTGGACACGTCCTGCACTTCAACGCCGGTTCCTGGCTAACAAAGCTGCAGTCTTCACCTTCTATATAACAAGCGCGGATTGCTGCCATCTGTCATTAAAACTATATGAAGCCCTGACTTCATGTTCCTGGTTTAATTTGAGGCGAAGCAGACAGGCCCATCCAGATTCTACTCCGACAATATGTCATGCTCTTACCGGCTGGCTGCTGGTTATTTAAACAATTAGTCAACATCCCGTCTGATTTGTGAGATAGTCTGTAACTGCCCTGGATGACTACTCAAACCCTGTCTCACCTCGAAAGAAAGTCAGAGGAATAATAGTATGAAGATTTCCGTTATCAACGCGACCCAGATGGAATATCAAGAAGTCCAGACTGTAATACGTGCGGTAAACAGGCAATTGCAGGAAGACTTCAAGAAATATTGGCACAAGGATGTAGAGCTGGTCCTGGAAGGATGGACGGGCGTTGAACCAGACCCCGATAATCCATTCGAGATTAGAGGAGAAGCGATTTTATATTTGTGGGATCAGGATGACGTTGACGGTGCGCTTGGTTATCACGCACTTACCAATATGGGTATTCCTTTCAGTTTTGTCTTTACCCAACTATCAGTTGATCTTGATGAGAAATGGTCCGTCACGCTTTCACATGAAGCTCTCGAGATGGCGGTCGATCCGGAAATCAATTTGTTGGCTCAAGGGCCGCACCCCGATCCCGACGAAGGCGGGAGAATGGTGTATCACTGGTATGAACTATGCGATGCGGTTCAGGCTCAAACCTACACGATTGATGATGTAGAAGTGTCAAATTTTCTATTGCCGTTGTACTTCACCCCCGGCGAGGAGCAGATCAATCACAACGACTTTTTGGGATTAGGTGTTAAGTCTTTCGGTGTCGCACCAGGTGGCTATGTTGGTTTTTATGATCCACTTAAAGGTGGAGACGACCAGTTCATGTCAATGAAAAAATTTCAAAAGAAAGGGAAAACTCCTAAATCAGCAGAGCAAAGACAGAAAGCCAAAGAAGCCTATCAGGGAGGAGGGCGCTCCACCCGCCGAGGTGAGCTCAGAGACATAAACAATACAGCCCAGGTGTATTGTGAGGCAATTATAATTGAGCCTGAGTCCCCACTTACTGCCAGGGAGCAAAAGCGATTTATTGCGGAGCAACTGGGGAAGAGCTGGAAGTTATCGGAATATAAAAGTGGGTCAACTGAATTTGATGCTATCTACACTGGAGAGAAGCGCCTTTGTTTTTCAACTTCCTGGCAACTGGTTCACGATCTCGAAAATCAGGAAATTGTTTCCTGGGCAGAACCGTCGTTCATCACTCCTGTCGCCGGAGAATCTGATCTCTCTGAAACAGATACAGCAATGCGCATGTCCAGCTTACTTGGTGGACCAGATTTGCCTGGTACAGAGGATCATCTGTGGGCCATAAAACAGTTTAAGGCTGACAAAGCGTGGGAATTTATAGAGGCTAATGGCAAGAAGCCAGGGGACAAAATAATCATTGGACACCCAGACAGCGGCTACCTTCCTCACAAGGAGCTCGATGCAGCGCGGGTCAATACCAGGCAGGACTATGATTTTCTGGATGATGATGCAGATGCACAAACCGCAAAAGGAAAATATGGACGGCATGGCCTGGCGACAGCAAGCGTGATAATGAGTGGTAGTGGTGCCGAGAATGATAAAGTGCGAGGCCCGGCCCGTGCTTCAACGATTGTTCCATTACGTGTCACTAAACCAGGCTTTTTGCGCCCAACACCGGTGTTGTTTCTGGGTGGCATGAGGCGACTGCGAAGGTCTATCGATTATGCGACAAACAAGGGATTTCACATTATTTCCATGAGTTTGGGCGGACTGCCAAGTCGAAGTGTGCGTAAAGCTATCAAACGAGCTACGCAGAAGGGGTTGATCGTACTGGCTGCAGCAGGTAATGAAGTAAAAATCGTAGTCTGGCCAGCAAGATATTCGGATACCATTGCTGTAGCCGGTAGTAATATAAACAAAGAACCCTGGTCCGGATCAAGCTGTGGCTCAGCTGTTGATATTACTGCTGGTGCTGAGTCCATGTGGCGAGCCAGCTTCAAGAACAATGCACAAACTGTTGGGCGGGGGCATGGCACATCATATGCTGTGGCATTCACCGCCGGAGCAGCAGCACTATGGCGTGCATTCTATGCTGAGGAGCTGAAAGGAAGGGAGTCAGAAATACAGGAATTATTTCGCGCTGCTCTAAAAGCCTCGGCTTCTAAAGATCACAATCTGAAAAAAGGAAAATTTGGAGCAGGTTTGCTTGACTGCGAAAAACTACTTAAGCAGTCGCCAGAAAAATTGCAGATAGCTTCGCAATCGGATAGCAGAACTACTGCCAGGCGCATGTTTGCTAAAGACACCGATAACGATATGCCGGAGTTATCATGCGAATCGCTCGACCTTGAGCATCAGTCTGCTATTGCACTGCAAGCCATATTGGCAGAGAGTGATCCTGCACGCTTGCTGGTGCGAGCAAATGGAACTGCTCCAGAGAATTCCAATATTAATTCTCAGGTATCACAGACTTTGAGAAAAGCACTGAGCAAGTTTCAGGAAAGTAAAAGTTAAGGCAACGATGAGCAGGCTTGAAAACTAATGCTTTGTCAGAATGCGAATTTGTATTGATGGCACCGGCTAGTTTAAATCTAAGCATTGTTTGTCTATGAAACGGCTTTTGTGCGAGGTTTCGGTGGGGGCTGTTGCGCTGTCTTTGGTGGTTCTGAACTTGCCGATTTTCTTTGTTTGGCCTGACCTATCTTTTTGGCAACTTTCATCATAAATCTGCTACTCATGTGAGAAGAGCTTCTTTTCATGGCGGCAGTTAGACGAGCTATATCGGGGCCGGCTTGTATAGCCTGACCAGCTTCCCCGTGGGCAGCACCTGACTTCAACGCCTTTTGTAATCCCGGATGTTTGGCTTTCGCAATATGTTTTGCCATGTTAGCAAACAGGCTGGAACTCTTTGACTTTGAGACGCTTTGCATTGCTGAATGTAACCGCGCTGCTTTGTCGTCACTTCCTGACTTAGTCGACTCCGGGTTTTCTCGTTGACTAAGAACGCTCCGGACTTTGTCTTCCGTGATTCCTGCGAATGGTTTTGAGCGATCAGTGAGCGCGCTGAATCCTGCAGAAAGCACCGTTCCTGTTAGCGAAGCTGTTGTCTTGAATGCGCTAAGTGCTCCGGATTTACTTTTGCCAGCGGATTTTGAACTACTGGACATGTCACTTAATGTAGGTGACGGTTCCGCTGATGATGGAGACGACAGATCAGACATTGATGCACGTCTGGCTTCAAGAGGGTCAGCCGAGCCTTTGCGACCACTGTTCTCAGGAATGCCAACTGTGGGGGATCTTACCGGGGTTGCCAGATCCAGTGCCCTGGTTACAGATGAGGAATGGCTTCGATCACCGATTTCTGAGAACTCGTGTGTTTCTCCTGTTTTAGTATCGGGAAGTTGTATTGAATCTTCAGGCACCTGATAGCCCCTAATGCAGAGTACTGAGTATTTTTTGCAACTTTGAAGATATTAGCTAATACAGCTTCCTTCTCCTGTATGGTCCTCGCCATTAACAAATTAGGCGTAGGAATTGCTTGTTACAACCTATGCAGTCATAAAACTTTCGCATCTTCTCGAGTGCCAGCTGTTCATTTTGGGCAGGGCCTCGCCTAAAAAAGAGCTCATCATGATTCGGTGCAGCCGCACGAATATCCAGTTTTTGAAATCCTAGTTTTTCGAGTCCACTCAAAGATGCCTGATTAAACTCGAATGCCTTGGCGTAGTATGTATTTATCCCCCACCTGCAAGAAACTTCATCAAGCATCATTGAGACTGCCAAGGGGCCATATCCTTGCCCTCTAAACTCTTCGCCTATCCAGTAGTAAAAGAATCCGCTGTCATCCGACAGCACCACACTAACAACACCAATTAGTCCCAGGATCTTGTGAGTTACAGCAAATATAAGTTCAGTATTGTCTGCATGCTTCTCCCAGAGCCAGCTGTGCCATTCACGAATATCCTGGAAAACCGGAAGGCGGCAAAGATATGATGTTTGCTGGGTATATATAGACAAAAAGCTGCTGGCGTGGTGATGGCCTAATAGCTGTAAATGAAGTGTGTCATTGCCAACAAATATTGGCTCCTGGATTCCTTTTTCATAGCAGAAAAGAGACCAATCGTTCACCAAATGATGGAGTTGGCTGCTTTCTGAATTATTTGGCTGAGTCAACAATATATGTCTAAGAAAACCTTCAGAGACTTCAAGATAGCCCATCTGAAATGCTGCCTCAGCGGCAGCTAATTGAATCCTTGGACCCTGAGCTTTTTGCGGATGTGCTTCATTCAAATTACTTTGCATGTACAAGGTAAGTGGCCACGTATTTAAGTCATTGGAGATCAACATGCAATCAGCTATCGAAGTCTCACTATTCACTTCTTCCGGTGCTGTACGCATACTAAGCTCAAACCTTGAAATCAGGTTTTCAATACAGGAAGACCTTGATAGAACGTCTGCAGGGATGCCATCGTTGTAAGCATATGCGTCTATTCCAAATGAAGATTCTGAATCGAGAGCTGAATTTGCCATCGGAGATTCAAGACCAGTCATTTTGAAGGTGGCTCATCTATTTGGGCTTCCTGCCTATTCGGTGTGCCCATAAGCTCGAACATGTTTAACTGTCCATTGTTCCTTTGAAACAATTCCTGGTACAGCTCCGCACCGGAGAGACTTCCCCATTCAACAGCGCGTCTGATCAGGTAAGGAACCGGGCTATGGGGCTCGATGTGTGCGAGATATTCCGCTATTTGATGTAGATGCAGATAAGCGTCATTCCGACTGAACTGATCCGGTGCATTGTTCTGTTCGCTGCCTGCTTCAAAACGCTCGCTCGCTGATTCCGGGCTATCGCTACTGTTTTCAGTGGTAACCGGATTTCGCACTTCATCAAGTATTCCGCGCCTCTCCAGTTCCATACAGCAAAATTCATTTGTTTTCTCCAGTTGCTCTTGAATGTTGCTTAGACTGGGGGCGAATTCCTCATCAAACAAAAAATTCACTCTCTCTTTTAGTTTGCTAAGAGCGTACATGCCACCTTCAATTGCGAGGTACATGGTTTGATAGTGGTCATCAGGAAGACTTTGGGCCAGTTTACAAAATTCGGGCCAGGTAACACCGACCATCTGATCAGTACTTATCTGGTTAGACTGAACCAAGCGGTCATACACTAGTGATCGATCAAGATCGACTCCAGTCAGGTTCAGTGCCTCGTCTTCAATAGATACTAAAGGTACATGCTTAATTGAAAGACTGATGCGTTTATCTAGCCAATGAATGATATTGCAGCGCAATTCTGGTTGATCAATACCTGGATTGATCAAATCCCAGAATTTGTCCAGTGCATAATCCAGCAAGGTTAGAGTTGGAGCTACTGCATCAAAGCCATTTCGCCTTATTTCTGACTCAGCGAGCCAAGCGTATAGTTGCATATCTTTCGATTGGGTTTTCAACGCTTCAAGAGTTAGTTGACTTGCCTTGTTCCAATCAGCTCTTTTCAGTTCAAACGCCCATTCTCCTCGGGGCAGGCTTGGATCATCAATTCGTCTTGCTTCCTCGATTTCAGCAAATGTCGACGAGCTTCTTAAATCTGGACCACATTTATCTTCACCTTCAAGCTCAAGTAACAAATTCTCTATGTTAGTTTCATGAAAGTGTTCAAAGTACTCATTCGTCCACATTTTCATTTGTTCATCAGCACCGTTGAGTGCGTGCTCATTCTGATCATCATCAGTATCGTTCGCCAGTGTAAAGAGGACTTCGCCAGTGTCGCCAAATTCTGTCTGTTCGCTGCTAAGTGGATTCGCCATTTGGGGTTCTCGGGAAAGCATTTCTCAGTTGTCGCTAGGAAAATTGAAAGGCATGGTTGTAGGGACAAATACAGGAACCGGTTGTCCACTATCGTCGACAGTACTGGTATCCAGTTCTACGAAAAGTTGTACTGTCTGGGAAGGTGTGTTGTTAGATCCTTCCGACGAATTTGAATTGCCAGACTCTGTGTATTCAACAGGGACTTCAAATCTCAGGACAATTGGCTTCGGCGCAGTATCGCCTGGGGCCGGCCCCGACTGCGCATGGATAGCAATGAGTTGTTGCAGAGCATAATCTCCATCGAAAACAAAACTTACCTGATTACTCTGTCGATTTAATTGCATATGAGATTGAGTCGCGTCCACAACCGGTCTAACTGAAGGTGGCCAGGTAAAAGACACCGTGAGATCTTCGCCGTAGTACCAGCTGAGAGAGGCATTTGGGCGTTCAGGTCGAAATACGGATTCAATGCCATTACTCATGCTCCAAATCATTACATTCTCATTCCCCGGGATCCCGCCTGTATTTGGGCTTGAAGGATTAGGTACTCTGAATGTCACATCCAGATTAAGTCGCTTTGGTGGTCCTTCAACAGACAGATGACTGTTGAAGAATCTCGAAGCATCAGCAAGTTTGTCCATAGCCTCAAGGACTTCATGTTGATCGTGATTGCCAGCTGTTCTTGCGCGCAGGTAGTCGTCCAGTTCAGATGCACCACTCGCATAAGTGAGGAAGAATGAGCGGATATCAGATAGCTTCGCGACATTGCCTGTTGAAACACTGGCGAATGGGAAGCGACCTGCAATGTTCGCGAATGCGCTACTTAGCTGTGTATAAATTCCACTGCCGGATTCGCTCAGTGCAGAACTGCAATTGCTTACCAGGGTTTTCTTGATCGAATGCCTGCGTTCTGAAAAGAAGTCTATGCCCAGTGGCGCGCTAGGGAGGCTGGAGATAACAGATGAGCAATTTGTATCACTAACGTCGGTTACGGCGATGAATGTCTTCTCCAACTCATCTACCTGACCATCTGTCCGTCCAAACTCAACTTTGTTTTGTAATTGAACGAGGCTGTTACCCCAGTACTGGGCAGTTTCCCGCGGTTGGCCCAGACTGCCATATGAAGTTTTAGTCAGATTAATAAAACTTACAAACGGTTTGGCGTAATCAAGGACTAACTCTGCTCGGCTTAGTTCGCTGGGCCACCAGTTTTCTGCAACGGGCCCGCTTCCAAACTGAAAAAGAGGAGTGCCATTTTTGAAGTATTCAGTGGTGCTGGTATTCGGTAGCATCAGTTTACTGGCCGCCGCCAGATTGTTAACCGCTCCCAGTTGCCGGCTTGAAAATTGCTGGATACAGGCAGCGATCGCTTGCCCATCATTCTGCATCTGAAGAGCTTCGTAGCCGCCAAACAAGGACTCCAGGTCTGATGCGCTTCTTGCGAAATTATTGCTGATGGCCCTTAAAGTATTTTGTGCATTTAGTCCACCAGCTGAAGAGTAATCGTTCTGAATTCGGAGTTGGCGTTGAGCATCTGATAGCAAAGAGTTTACGGTCTGCGCCAGTTTGGTCTGACCGATTACAATATGTGGCGCCTGGTCGATGCTAATTGGCGATGGGTTCTGTTCATCGCTCGTAGTTTCTGAATTGGGTTCTGCGTCAGAAGAAGGTGTCGAAGTATCATCGGCCCCGGAGTCTGAAGAACCGTTGCCAGTTGAACCTGTATCGTCAGAGGGTTCAGAATCATTGCCCTCGCTGTCTTCCGGCTCTGTCGCCGTTGTGCTGGCTAATATAGACGTCCCGTTAATCGAACGAAGATAGTGTATAAAATCGTTTGTATGCTTGCTGGCTTCAGCAATACTTCCAGAATTCCATTGAGTCGCACCTGCTATACACGAAAATGCCCCGCCAGTCTCCAATTGCATGAAGTCCAACTGGGTCAATGCTTCGAGATAATCGCGCTCTTTTCTCCAGGGCTCTGCCAGAGTGTATTCCTGAATTGAGTCAGCGGATGGGTTCTCCTGGGTGGTTTCTTTAACTGGTGTTATCAGATTGGCCAGTGGTTCAAGCCGAAGCGGTGCCAGCTTCGACTGGGCCAGGTTTCGGCAATAAGTTTTCTCAAAACTGCGATTGAGGGTTTCTGCGAGTCCGTCGTATTCCGGGTATTGATCTATTTTCTCGAGTTCATCCCGTAAAGTCTCCGAAATCTGCTCACAAGCCGCCGTCTGACCAGGGTTGGTTAACCACTCGTTATCAATCCAGTCCAGCCAGGTTACAAAGCGTCTAACTTCCGCCACATCCGCGGTGCCTGTGCTTAGTGATGGTAAGAGTTCGGAACCAACATCCAGACCTCTATTCATCAAATTGTCTAATGAAGTAATCAAGTCAGTAATTTGTGCCCTTATATTGCTATAGACCGCAGGCTCTTCGGCTCGAAATGCTTCGATGTCTACGTGTTGCAGAATCGTTGTCATGTTGCTGGAATTCGCGGACACCTGTCGGGGCATAGGATTTTGGTACAAGAGCCTTAACAGTGAATCAATATCCTGAAGTCTGCTGATTCCATCTTCCTGATTTGTATTAGCAAATTGATCCCAAACAGACTCTACTTCGTGGAGTGCAATCACTGAGTTTAAGTATTCATTGACGGCTTCTACTTGTTCTGGAACTGATCCAACTATGTTTGAAGGGTCTACTTCAGGAATGCTGGGATCTTCCAGCGCTGATGCCATACTGTTCATCTTGCATCTGAAGGCGGGAAATATTACGTCCTGAAAAGTTCTTTGTGATGCCACCTGAGCAACAGCAGTTCGATAGCTATCATCAAAATAAGACCAGGGCATGAAGGGTGTCCCCAGATCGTATTCGAGTGAGCTTACATCGAGCAACAGTGCTTCAATTGTAGAAAATGGAGAGCAGGTTGAAGAGTTCGCCGCATTATTACCATGCTCAAGATATATTGTGTCCAGAATTGATTCTATGTTTTCTATTTGTGAACGTAACGTCAGGGTAGAGTAACCCAGCCCGATTGCCAGGCCTGCTACGAGCACGGCCAATGACTTCTGAATTCTTCTGATTGTGTTTTGCCTAGAAAACACTGTGACGTCCACTGAACGCGCGAGATGCTTTTCTGCAAAAATTCTCTCTGCAAATAGCTCATCTATAAATACGACTTTATCAATTGCAGTGTCGCCTACTAGTCCAGAATTTGTTGCTATGCCTGAGAAGTAAATACCACGGAAATAGAAATTTGGCTTATCAATCGTTACTGAAAATATTTTTCTCAGAACTTTATCAATTGAACTCTCCATCTTCTGAAGCTTCGGTGCAAACAACACATAACTATCTACATCAATTTCCGAATAGTCGCTCCCGCCGGCTATTCCATCTAATTGAATGTGTACCAAAGCATTGTGAGTTCTGGTGAGTGCTTCCGCGATCCAGTTTGCATCATAGTTCGCTTCTAGTGGGCTGGGGTTCGACCAGCCAAAAATCTGGCTCAATTCATCAGTAGTGCGCGTTTGTGCGAATTCGCTGAATCCCGGGATTAAGTCAGACTTCGTGATCAGCACATAAACAGGAAAAGTAAAACCCAGTTTCTCCTGCAGTGAATTCAATCGATCACTGAGAGCAATTCCCATGTCCATCAGCTCTCGCGAGCTACTTTCGAGAATTTCCGAAGCGGAAAGACAAAGAAGTATGCTGTCTATTGGTCGCTCGCTACGTAAGCGAGATAAACCAGATATGGCATCTTCCTCCGATGACTTCCTCGCCAACGACTCAAAGTCTACGAGCACCCCGCGATTGAAGTTCCAAAGCCCGATCGACTCAGGATCTTCGACCGGACTATCGGACAAATATCTTAGAATTGAGGAATCCGAGAGCGAATAGCCAATGCTGGTAGTTCCAGAACCCATCATCAGCACCCATGGAACTTTATAACTCTCTTCGTTACGGCCAGCCAGAGTTCGCAGGTCTGAAATCAGCGTCTTTACTAAACCGATAATCCAGCTGAACATCTTGATTAGGATGGGGGAGTCCTTATCTGAAGAATCCTTTAATGATGGAAGAGTGGGAGCTTTGCCTGATCTCAAGGCGGAAATCACCAGAACAAGAAACGCAACGGCAGCTAATCCTGAGGATAACTCTAATACTGATAAAGACGACAGTAGTTGAAGTAGTGAGTCCAACCAGGGCATTAGAACACTTCCTCTAGTTGGCTGATGTCAGAAGTAGCGGCTGAGGATAGCTCTGTTGATGAAATAGTCTCTTCGTTCGTTTGGTCTCGAGCAGTCACCGCCGCCGTAGTCTGTTGTGACAAGCCTTCTATTTCGTTTGCTTTTCCAACAAGGCGGTTGCTTAAGACTTGCCACACTATTGTTGAAATAAGCAACCATGAAAGGACAGCAATCATTAGTATATTGCGCCACTTGGACAAGGAAGCGATTCGATTCTTTTTGGGATCTTCAGGTACGCTTAGCAAACTCTGGTAGGCGTCCATAAAGAGATATTTGGTGGCTGGATTTTGGCTAAGTTTGCTGTGAAGCTTTTTTCGAATTTCCTGCAAGCTCTCTTTTCCACTTGGACCCTGGTATCTCCCACGAAATCCCAGCCCAATGGCGAGTAGAAATATTGCTGCCAGATCGGCACGATGTTTCCAGCTTTTCCTGTCGTCGATTAAATTTTCTGCTTTTTCAAAAAAACGCGATCCGGCATCCTCTGTTTCAAACAAGGCATTTTCCATCAGGGTTTCTTGCCATAAGCCAGACAGTTCCCAGTCGGCACCAAGTAAGAGAACTTCATCAGTAAGAACCGCCATGACATAGAGTGCCATCGTGTAGTGCTTTTGTTCATCTATAGTCGCTTGCTTGCGAATCTGTATTTGCTGATTTCGAAGCAAGGTGTATAGCTTTTGAAATAATGAAGAAACAACCAACTCCCCGCCTGGTGGGTCGTCGCTTTCGGGTATGGTAAGAATTTCTACCAGCCGTTTTTCCCTTATCGCCAGGCGAACTTCAGCGAGTTTCTGGTAATAATCAGAAAACGATTTCAGTAGAAAATTGTCACCTAGTATAGCCAATGGTTTCTCCAAACCTGGTTCTAAATTATGGGTTACAGACTAGTCTTCAGGCGAATCTTCATTGCCTTTTTCATAAAGGTATATTGCAGTTGGAGCATTTTCGGACTTTCCTTTGATGGTCAGTTTCTTGCCCGCAGAAATTGAATTGAATTTTCCCTTCTTGTGATCGTAGATTTCATTGCCAAGGCTCATTATGTAGCCTCGAGCTGGCAGACTTCGCTTGTGTCGCACGGAAGCCGACACAGCCTTTCGTTTCGCTCCAGGAAGCCGGTGTAATTCAAGAATGCCAATGGCACCTGCGCTGCCGATTACGCTCTTGTCAAACCAGTCTTGCAGTAGTTTCGGGTTATGTGAGTTTTCTACGGCCAGCTCTATAAATATTTCGCTTGTATCTTGTTTCTCCGAAAGATCGATTTCGAATTCACCATCCCCAATTGCTGTGAATCTTCTCGATTCGTAATCCAACTGAATGCTGTTAACGATTTCATTCAGTATCTTTATATGCCTGAATCCAGGGGCGGGGTCATCGTGTTTGTAGTCGATAAAACTAAAAAAGTCTGCTTTGCTCTCTCCATATGCTGCCGGGTTCAAGGTCATGATGCCCGAAACCATATCCACAAAATTCAAATACACCTGGAATGGATGACTTAACGGTGATCGTAGAAGTAGCTCCATTGTTGGAAGTTTTGACATCAGAGCGCTAATCGTGCTGTAGCTTGAAGCCGAAGAATTCAGAGAGCGATTAGATGCTAATCTCCTGGCCTTTCCCCTCATGTTACTGACAAGGGACTCCAGTTGTTCGCTCAGAGAAGCTTCAGTTCGGCTTTCAAATATCTTCTTACTGACCTTCAAATCAAGCATAGGAGGGTGGTAATCGCTTATCTTGAATGTGTCATCTGTATATTTAATCAACTTAAACAGTGGGAGAGTTGTATATCGAGAGCTAATTTCGTTACTTGCAAACAGTTTGGGAATGAGTTTCTTGCGCTCCAGATTGATAATCTGATCAATGTTATTTTCATCTACCACATTTGTGTTCTGCACGGTCGCATACCGTTTTTCAACTTTGCCTACCACACCGTTGAGCTTCGCGTCGCGACGCACAACGCCGACACTAATTAGAATCGCGCTATGTTCATCCAGCTTGGGTGTTTTCTTGGTGGAAATTGTAAGAGATAAGGCTTCTGAGTCATCTTCATCGCCAGTTCGAAAATCAATTACTTCACCATCCGGAAGAACAGCATGCAATCGGGTTACACGAACTGTTCCATTTATAAGATCACTTTCTGAAATATCGATATCGATAATTCCCCAAAAGTTAGGTTGTGCTACTGAATATTTGTGCGAAATTAGTTTTTCGACATGAAGATGCTGCTGTTGAAAGTGCTGAGGAGAAAGAAGCATCCCTTGCCGCCAGCGGATCGGGTCGGGTATCTTTAGAAGATCATTAGAATTCATAATTTCCTCACACTATTCCTGGTTAATTTGCGGAGCTGCCATATCAGCAATGCACTAGTTCGGTTTCTCTTCCAGTTGCAGTCCAGTTCTCGTCAATAGGATTCGTACATTCCTATAATTAGGGACTCGGTACCATTTTTGGCCCGAGGGTAGTATGTAGTCAGCGTACAAGATCAGATCTATAGCCCTATGGAAGCCATCTGGCATCTCTACTGCTTCAGTGGTACTTGGTGCTAAGCCCGTGGATGAAACAATGA
The DNA here is from genome assembly GCA_965227685.1 of uncultured Pseudohongiella sp. Lineage (GTDB taxonomy): Bacteria > Pseudomonadota > Gammaproteobacteria > Pseudomonadales > Pseudohongiellaceae > UBA9145. Next base: position 4,105,568 of record CBDDGA010000002.1, read on the forward strand.
GGTTAGAACGGTTATTGCTCACTAGTAAGTCACGGTTTGCGAACCATTCCGCTGATGTTGGTGGTAATGTGTCCAGTAAATCCGAATCCAGCAGAAACAGGAACTCCAATTGAGTCCCGCTTGAGTTGTTCGCATCAGCCTGAGCTTCGAGGCTAATTGATCTGACTGTTATTCTGGGTGGGTCATGCAGGCCCAGCAAGCTCCTTATTGCTGAACAACCTGTTAACAGGCTTCCAAGCAATAGAATTAAAGCCAGAAGTCTGACTTTTCTGATCTCTGTTATCTGGTCGACGATTCTGACTATTGGTTTCGAATACATAATCAGGCTTAGCCAATGAGCATTGTTACGAACTGAGCGGGTGTTAACGACAGACCAGGAGCATTTGTACTATTTTGAATATTCACGCTCGTCAATCTGCTTCCCGGTATAGCGCCTACAAATGTTTTGAAGCTTCCCAGCACGCTACGATCTGGCCCCATTACTAATCCTGACGCTACGCCAGTATTGACACCTGCATTGTCTCCGTTACTAACGGTTCCTGTGGTTGCCAGGTTTTCTCCAATCCCCGTTCCCATGAAAACAGTTAATTGAGAGGGGATATGTGTCATAGAGACTGCAATATTAGGATATGGGATTGGTGTCGGCGCAGGCACTGGCGTCAGGCAGACGTCAGGAAATGCGAGATTGGTTACACCCATGTTGTTATTTGCGAACATAATATTTCTCAACCAAGATGTATTCTTTCAGCATCTATTTTGACGTCTTCATCAGCAGTCAGTACCGTTTGATTGCTTTGGAATTGCGTCAGTGAATTAGAGTTAATCTGGGTGAATTCCGCCCGGCTAACACGTACTTTTGCAGTTTCAATCAGGCTATTGGCGATACAGTTGAACATTTCCTTCGCCTTAATCTGGAGAGCGCCTAATGTGGCCGTAATTTGTAGTTTTTCTCTGGACAGTAGAGATAGATGTTCTTTGGCGGAAAGCCGAAGTCTGTTTTGGTGAATATGTATCTCTTCACAAGAGGGAACATTAATGCACGCAGGGCTCGTGTCTTGTCGATGCAAAATTTGAATTATGGTGGCCTTTGTGGTTCCAGTCTCGGCCACTTGAATGCAAGTAAGCACCTGATCATTTACCTGTGGAGTCAATAGGCAGCCGTCAGCCCTGTCGGCAACCATGCCACCGTCAATTAGGAACTGGTTTCCATCAACTAGTGAGTGGACTGTTGAAACTCCCATGGTCACTTCACAGACGAATCCGGATATGCAGTACGTTGACTTATGGGAATCATATTGTTGTGCCTGAACAGAGTTCATGTAATTGCCTCTAGCTTTACCAGGTTTGACTTCACCTTTCTTCGTAACGAAGATGTTTGTCTTAGCCTTTTTTTTGATTTGAATCTGAAAACAGTGTCTCTATGTTCGATGTCATGTAGTGAACCTTCGTCTATAGTTGCCTTGAAGAAACTACAGGTTTCTAATTTGGCGGAACTAAAGTCAGCAAATGTAAGATCAGCGTGATCCAGAATCACATGACACAGCTTCGCGTTTGCCCAATTAGTTGCATACAGTATCGAATTTTCAAAATTACACTCTTGTAGTGTTGCTTCCTTAAATATGGTGGAATCTGCTTGTGCCTTCCCGAGGTTTGCGTTGCTAAGCGATGCTCTGTAAAAAAGCGATTGGTTCAGCACCGTTTGAGAAAAAGAAACATCTATAAATTTGGTTTCTATCATCGTGCAACCTGCCAGGTTTGCGTGATCAAGATTCACCTCCCGGAACTCAGATCCACTGAAGTTACAATTCATCAGCTGTAGCCCCGAGAGATCCATGCTAAAAAATCTGGATTCCATGAATTGACTATTGGTTGCGAAAATCTCCGAAACGTCGACTGTGCTAAAATCAACATTCTTCAGAACAGCTTGATCCAGTGTGGCCTGTGCCAGGTTTAGCTCACTGGTGTCACAATCGACGAAAACACTTCTTTCGATAGTGCTGTTTGCAAGGTTGGCTGAATTCAGGGCACACTTATTAAAAGTTGTCCGTAATAAGCAAACCGACTTCATATTTACGCCAGACAGACTGCATTCATTGAAAAGAGAGCGCTTTATATTCTTCGCTTCCAGGTCAGAGCGCTCCAGATTGCAATTCTGGAAAGTCAATTTCTCTAGATCATCGCCTTGCCAGCTCGACTCACTTAGATCGCAACCAATAAAGCAGGTCTTTTCAATGGAGTTAGAGGAAAAACGTGCTCCAACAAATTTACAGTCCTCAAATAATGCACCCGAGATATTGAGCAGCTCCAGATTCTGGCCATTAAGTAAGGCTTCTTTTACTGGCACTCCCATATCAATCAAATCTTGTATCTGCGATATGCTCCTCGGTGACTCCATAAACCATGGTTGAGACGGACTGGATGCCGCCATGACCGATGGCGAGGGTGGCAAGTTCAGAGTTTCAAAATTTGGCATTTCCTGTTTCATGCTACCTTATCTATTATGTGTTCAAGATTGGCGTTTTTGGTTACGGCACCCACTAAATCAGTTTCAACCAAATTGGCACCCATCAAGTTTGCGTCATTGAAATTAGCTTTCCGGAATATTGCCTGGTGAAGATCGGCATTCTTTAAAGTCGCACTGCACAAGTCGCTACTTGTAAAAAGTGATCTGCACAACACCGAATCTGACATGTCAGTGTTCTTGAAACTAGACTTGCTGAAATCACACTGGAAGAACGTTGCGCCAGGCATCGAAGCGTTCTCGAAATTGCTTTCTCGCATGCCACAGGTTTTGAATAACACGTGCCGCCACGACGATTCACTCAGAGTGGAATTTCCACCATAAAAGCAACGTGTACTTTCACAATTGTCCCAATTGCTACCCTGGCCATTGATATTGTTGAGTATGCATCTTGTTATAGTTGCCCCAGAAAAAACCGCCGCTTCGAGGGTTGAGTTTGTGAATACAGTTTTTTCCAATAGAGCATCGGTCCAGTTGCTATTGTTTGCGCTGCTCTCCATTAGGACAGTTTTGGTTATCCTGGCGGAAGTAAAATTCGCAAAACTGAGGTTTGCTTCAGGTGCTATCACTTTATTCAAGATTGAATTGCATAAGGAAGCGCCTGACAGATCGATTTTGGTCATGGATGTGGAATCAAGAGTGGCTGCGTTAAATACAGCATTGGTGCAAAGTGCCTGACTAAGATTCGCCGCGGACAAGTCAGCTCCTGAAAAATCGCAGTGAGTCAGTTTGGCTCCCAGGAAATTTGTTTTACGAAGGATGCTGCGTCTGAATTTGCAATTCGAAAGGTCAGCACCTTGAAAATTTGTTTCGGAAAGATTGCATCCGCTGAAATCTATGTCATGCAAAACGATGTCTGAGAAATCCCGACCTGCAAAAGCACCCACTGGGTGAACTGCAGACATGAACCAGCAACCTAACCGTTTACCATTTTCGGTGCTCAGCCGGGGCCTCTCATCGTCAACAGTAGTCTGCCTGGTGAGTGCTTCCCGATGCAGCGCGTTTAGGCGAATCAGTTCTTTTTCCGAATTTGTCTGTTCCTGGTTCTGTTGGCTGGAAATTTTCTTCAGAAAATCGCTCTGATCTTTGCCGGAGTTGTCATTGTCAGAATGGAGGTCAGGCGGCAAGATGCCTGCTCGTGCTATTGCATTGTCTAGTGCCTGCTTTTCATTGGCCGCCCGAGTATCATCAGATTCCAGTCTGAAGATCAGTTCATCCAGTTGTTTCTTTTCTTCCTGAAGCTCCTTTTCTTTCTCTTGTCTAAGGTGCTCGATTTTCTCGTTAAGCTCTGTAAGAGCCTTACTTAGATCTACTCCACCAGATGCAATATCGTCCTGGCCGAGAGGTGTGGTTAATTCACTGGGTATCTCGATTTCCAACTCGGGTGATTCGCACTTCCCAGATTTGTTATCGCCATGATCTGATGATGTGTCGGAATTCGGGATATTCGGCTCTAACTCTTTTTGGATAGCAGACTTCAATGATTTGGCACGTAGTTCAACCTCGCTGTCAGTCGTTGCTGGTGCACTTATTTTCGAATGCTCAGGAATCAAAGGAGCCTCGTTCAATACCTCGGCAGGGTTAGATTGACGATTCAGCCTGCGGAAGAGAGTGTCCTCGTAATGGCCTTTTGTGCGGCGGACTGAATCTGCGTCCTCATAAGCCAATAGTAGCGATTTGACGTCAAACCCATCGCTGTCAGCAATATCGAACACTCCACGATAAATAATCAGTCCTAGGTTGTCTTCGGGAAAAAACCAGACTGTGTCCGGAAGTAGATCATTCTGTTGAATCGACTTTTCGCCTCGCCAATCTCGTTGTATTAGTGCGGTTGCTCGAAACCGAGGTAGGCATCCCCGAATGACATGATTTTCTGGATGCATTCCATGAAGCGCATAAGCCTCTCCACTCTCCCATGGCCCCGGGCGTTGTTGATCGGCGGCTGCCATATTGAACAGGGAGAGATCCAGATCTGCCGGGAAACCTGGAAAATGATTATTTAGCCAATCCTCGTTGTAGGTTCCTGCCAGTTCCGCGTCGAAGTGGTGTTGAATAGCCAATGGACCGAATGCCGCAGGGGTTGATTGCTTGAAGTGCTGTTTTATCGGATGGCCGGGATATTCAAGATTTGGCATATCCCCTTTGTTCTTGCCGATTAGCCAGGCCAGCCTATTGCGGTAGTAACCCTTTCCCTCGGGATTTGCCTTAAAAGACTCTCCGCCAAATGCGTTCTCATAGCTCAGTGGAATTTTAGTGAATGGAAGAGGCTGGCTTATATGAAGGCTTCCAAGCACGCCGTAGTACCATTGCCTATCACCCTGAACGAGAATTGATTTTTTTAACTTTCCAACTTCTGCCGATACAACCAGACGATTTGTTGTGTTGGGGCATGGCGCATAAGCGCTGCCCCCAAGAATAAATTCAGACTTTGCTTTCGGCATCGCCAGGTCCAGGGCCTGGCCCTTCGGAATATGTTTCAGTGCCGTTTTCCATTGAGGTCCTTCAATCAGAAACGTATTGCTTTCACCATTGAGGCTGAAAAATCCCAGTGCCGAGACGCAGAAATAGTGCTGCCCACCGCGGCTAAACGTTCTTTGCAGGCATCCGAGAGTTAATGGTTTGATGATGTTCATGATGAGGTTTAAACGAGCAACAAGAACTCCTGCAAAGTTATGGCACCTAATGTGTCCTGCACCGTTAACACTTCGGACGATTCAAAGCTAAAGCCAGTTCCGGTCAATGAAATCGAATTAGCCAGCCCTGTCACCGATATCGAATTTCTTATTCCGGTGATATTCATATCATTGGTAGTTGCGCTAACCGCCATTGATACTCTTGCTCCGGAAATGCTTGTATCTGCAGACGCGCCCAATAGGCTTAGATTGGCAGACGCTCCTACCATGTTAGTACCAGTCGATGTACTTGTTTTTGAATGTGTAATTACAGCATTCCTGGTTATGTTATTGGTTTCAGTGCCAGATATATCTGATGTATTGGTAACATTCCCTTCGTTTGTGGAGTGCGAATCAACATCTCCTTCGTATGTCGAATGACTTGTAACGAGCTTTTTGTGCGTAGATGTATCGGTAACCTCATCTTCAAACGTGGAGGTCGAGTTGACTGTTCCTTTCGTAGTATTGTGTGACTCCACCTCGCCCTGGATGTTTGTGGTTGTGGTTTTCCCTAATACTTCGCTGTAGCTAGTGCTGCTACCTTCGTTAACGTGATGATTATCGCTTGACTCTGTTATCTTGCTTTTACTAACCACAGTTTCATTAAGAGATTTTGAAAATTGTGAGCTGATATCGGAATAGCTCTTACTAATATCTCCTTCGTGATGACTGAATGTATTGCCGAAACTATCGCTAGTGCTTAGCATTCCGGATCTATCTGATTCGGATGTAGAGTAACTGTAGCTGCCGCCTTTGGAATATGAGGAATCCCGGAAGACTCCTTTGTCATATTCTTTCGTGATAATTTTTATAGCCTCATCCAGATTCGCCTTTGAGTAGTTCTTATTGTTGCTAAACCTGATGCTCTTGCTGTCGCTGTAGCTGGTTGAGTAACTATTCCCAACGTGGGAGTCAGCTTTCCATCCGGATGGAGTGATAACTTTAGATCCATTAGCCTGCACCGACTGCTGAACTTCAGGTAATTCCGAGTCATCGGATGCACGAGCAACAATTACCATTGACCCTATTTCCGGACAGGTTTGCATCGATGCGGATAACTTGACAAAAACAGGATCTGAATTTGGGCTGGATGTGAACCGTACAAATATTCCCTTTGTCACCAGCACTTGAGGATTTGGATTGTCAGAAGGATCGATACCACCAATGAATCCAGAATTACTGGCACTTAGATCGGTAGCTTTGGAGTTTTCCGGGTCATAGACTGTCTTCTCGTAGTACTTCCAGGTTGTTGGCATGTCGCCATGGCAATGCGCCATAACTTCTGCAAGCACTGACCCCTGATGAGTGTCATGGGCATTGAAAGTCGTTATGAGACTATCTGCTTCTGTGGCTTTGAACTTGCAGGTATATGTACCGTCAAGGCTGGCTTGATGCTGTGCTTCAGTGACAACAAACCAGGACTGATCCAGGTATGGATTGACTGATGGTGGTCCTGAATGTTCTCCTTCTTCAAGCTGGATTTTGTGACCAACCCGGATTTCAGGACAATGGGTACTGGCGTTCAGTTCCGTAGCGGCAGAGTCCGCCATTTGAGCGACCTGCGACGAATGCATATCGACCCACGATTTGCTACCTCCATACTGTACGATTTTATAAATGTGTAGTGGGAGGTCAGAGTCCTTTGCAGCAGAGTCTGTGTAAAAACTGCATTCTCCTGCTACTGTATCGCTTTCCCAGGCTTCTTCCTGCCGGGTTACGCAGCCCACCACATTTGTCGATGAAATGTTTTGAGAGTAACTATAGTCCAGGAGGGTGTCGGCATTCTCTACACCTTCAACTCGTGAATAACAGTATTTAAGTTTGCGTTCATCGTGAAAAGTAGCCGGATAGCTCATCTTATTGCTAAAGACGATTTTGTGTGAGTTCGGTCCATGAACAAAATAAAAATGAATATTAGCCTTGCTTAGGAGGCGCTGAAGTAACTCAAAATCTGACTCTCCAGCCTGCAGCCAGTCCTGTATTCGATAGTCAGCGGCATTAGTATTTCCTACCAGATCATTGGTATTGAATTCGATCTTGTGCTTTGTCATTAAAGACTCTATAGCGGTTCTGATGGAAAGCTGCTCATGTATCTTGTAGTCATTGGTGAGCATCAGCCTCCAGAGAGAAGGCTTCATTGTCAGACTATAGACACCTGGTTCTGACATAGAGAATGCAGTAACCATTCCGTTATAGAATGTGAAGTTGTCTGATTGTTCTCCCGCCATAGCGCTGACAAAATCTGAAGCAGGATTAGCTGGCTGGTACAGCGAATCATCAAATGGGCCATTATCAACCCCTTGCTTTGGATCCTTAATGCAAACTCCGATAGTGACCGCCTGACCTATTAATTCAGCAAAACTATACGTGGCTTTACTGTTGTCGGAATTGCCGTGCAAGCTTAGTGTGAAGGTGAAAGGGTTTGATAATTGTTCCTGACCTGAAAACTCAACAAGTCGTAAGTAGTCATTGTTTAGAATCCGACCATCTTCCAATTCCATATGCCAGTTGAGATACAGCGTAGGTTGCTCTACTGCTTCTTGAGCAGTATCTACGGTTGGAAAATTAATCTTCTGGTTCATGTAACAATCTCAGCAGTATTCGCTGGGTAGTCAGTTTCAGAATCGTCAAAATCCGAGATTAAGTACGACACCCGACAATCTTTGATGGTAGGTTTGCCAAGCCATGTTGTCTGACCCAGACGGAAAAATGCACTGTCAGGGGAGCTTGGGTATCTCAAGAACGGATAGTCGGTCACACTTTCAGATTCAACTTCCAGAGTGACAAGGACATCGGCTGATCTGTTAGTCAAAAACCGGGATATGTCTCTGAATGCAGCTGCATGCTTTGCTATATAAAATGTTGAGCCGGGTTCAGGTTCTTGAATGTCGGAATGAGAAAATTCAAACGCAGGTAAATACTTAATGAATTGATCGAAGTGTAACGGTCCTATGGATGCCCTAATTCTTTTACGCATATCCCATACTTGTGTTCCCAGGAGACATAGCTCCCCCAGCCTGTTGGCTGTGACTCCCAGTTTGCACAAGTTATCTTCAGCAATCGTGTTCCAACCGCCAACAAGGTCTCGTACAACCAGCGGAATGTTGAAACAGGCTCGAAGTATTCGCTCAATAGAGTGGCAGCCAACCCGATGGTTTGCTACTAATCCAGCCAGTGCCATGAGGCTCCGTTTGCTGAGTTTCATGCTTCTATATAAGCCATTGGAATACAGGCCCATCACGGCGGATATGGCGTTCGACAGCAGATTGCTCTCCGGTGGGTTACTATCTAATGCCTGTCTCGAAGATGATTTTGCTTCATACCTTAGTAGGTTTATGCGATTGTTGAACAGATCCAAAAAATCAACAGCAGAAGAGTTTCCGCTTTTTTGCAGATCAACAATCCAGCCGCTGAATGCTTCCGGAAGAGGTCCAGAATAGCCGGCGATGCAATAGTTTGAGGTTTTCGCCGTTAATGAATCAGATCTCTTGCCATCTCTGCCAACACCTGAACCCCTCTTTATGTAGGTAATCTCGCTTGCCGGGAATGCTTCACTAAGGTCTGAAGAGAAGCGATACTTTGTGCCGGTCTTTTCTGCTTGCAAATCGAGGAGATGGATTAGTTGGAAATAATTGAAATTTCCACAATTCTCCTCAATTTGCTGCGTTAGAGATCGACTAGTGCGCCAGCCATCGGTGGCCATCTCTTCCACTCCTCTCTCTTAGAACTGCTAATCAGGATAAGCTCAACAAAAGTGCCAAGACTTGCGTACAACACAAAAAAGTAACGACATACAGAGGCAAATAGAACAGCGCTAATTCCCTTAAAGTCACCATCGCTAACCTCCAGGGTTATTTCCAGTCCATGCACCAGGCCAGAACTGTCCATGCTGTGCACCATCCTTGAGATTCTTCTGGCCTTTAGGGAGCGGAGGCTATTTATTTGCTTCCACACCAATTGATTTTGCGTGTCGGTGTAGATTCGCAAGATACTCTTAAATGCTTTTAGTCCGCCTAGATCATCGTCTCCCTGTTGCTCCACCAGCGACAGGAAATTCAGACTAAGCCTCGAGACGAGCTGCCAGGGAGCATTCCCTGTCAGATCAGGAGCGCGATAATTAGTAACGCCTGTGATCAACCTGGCTGTCGCAATGGGTCCCGCGCCTTCGAGAACGAGTTCGTTACCCACAAATAGTTTCTCCGGTATCCTTCTATTAGTGCATAGCGCCATTCCTCCAATGGCTTCCGCCGGCGGTTTGCAGATGTCCATATTCAGATCCAGAAGTGATATATAGCTTTTGGTCCCCGGTATTTTGTCCGAGTCGTAGTTTTCCCGGCGGTAGGAATAGAAATATTCGTTGTCTTCATCTGCATCGAATGCTGATAGTTCATAGCAGGGAGATATGGGCTTCGGAGCCTCACCATTGACCACGGAATAAAGATCGAGAATCTGATAGATTTCGCTATTCTGAAGATTACTTCTGTCGACCTCGATCTGATATTCGTACTTTCGCCTGGTTAAGCGCACAGGTTCGATCGCTTGCTTGTACAAATTCACAGCAGGAAAGCAATTTAATTTCAGTGAGTCCTTATTTACCTCGTTAATGGCGTCACCTAGGAGTAAAAATATATTAATTTCAGCGGTGGCATTGCTTACATCAATATTCTCGATATCAAAGAACATGAATTTTTCGGGAAAGGCAAAGTACTCCTGGATGAGCCGGTACCCTGGATTAGAGGTATCACCATCTGGTAGTGCTGCCTCGTCTTTACCAAACCCTCTCCAGGTCAGGTTTCTGGCATTGAGAAATTGCCCCTTGCTTTTAACAGGCTTGGCTCTCTGTGAATCATTTTGCGCACCACTCTCTTTATCAGCCTCTGCCGCATCTTTCGATTCGCTATCTGTTTGCTGATCAGGGATAACTACCAAGACTCCCTTAAGGGATGTACTCAGGGCTTGATACAAATTCTGAGTGTTTGTGTCAGTTCCCGTAATGAAAAATCTGAGTCCGTTCTCTCGTATGCTCAAATCGCTAATCTTGCTTTTTGGATCAGTCCTGATTTGAATCTTCAGAAGACTGGAAACCTCCATTTTGTCGGGAAGGTCTATACTGTTGGCTTGCACAGATTCGATGTCTTCTATTATGAGCGGCCAAATTGGTGTCTCGTAGCAATTACTGAATCGGCAAAGGGCTTTTCGTTTTGCCGATTCCGATTCGATGGAAAATGTTCGCCCCCGCTCAATTGGTCTGCCATTCGCGTTCTGCATCACCATATTGGCCTCTAAAATAGCCATGCAAGGAGTAGGGGCCTGCAAGTGTGGATAGAGATGATTCAGTAATGCGTTGGGTACTGCGCTACGATCTACATCCAACTGATTTCTGAGGCGGGCAGTTAGATAGGCAAACGATTGCGCCAGCATTTCTGCCTGGGGATCTTTCCATTGATCAAAACCAAAACCCAACTCTTTTGCAACGTCAGGATGGTTCCTCGCAAACTCAATACCCTCGTGTCTAAGGGCATCAAGTTCATCAAGATAATGAGTACGAAAATTGTTGCTGACGTTCGGCATAAGCGAGTCTGACTCAATCTGCTAATTCTATTGAGAACCTAAATTCTTCAAGCTCATCAGAATGCTGCAATTGACCCTCAATAAGAAGATTTGCTTGAAACGCACCTTTGGATGAGGGCAGGACACTTACTTTCGGACGAAGTATTCGTGGCTCAAATCTCAGTAACAGCCGCTCCATTTGCTTGGCAAAACGGATATGGCTTTGTCCTGCGCTTGCACCAAGGTCGACAACAGTGCCTACTTCGTTACCGCTACCCAGTTCCAGTCCGATAAGATCCAGTGCAGACTCATCTTTTACCAGGCGATGACCTTCTGCGATTCTCTGAACCTGCCTCTGGATCGCCGATATCTGATCATTGGCATTCCATTCGGTGAGAGGTTCTTCCATGCGTTCGAATAAATACTTCATGGTTCTGATTCGCCCGGAATCTCAAAATGCGTTTTAGCCTGGCTTCTGCATGTCTGTTTCGGGGCGGTTGCGAGCAATACTCCAGGAGGAAGTGACATTTCCACCCAAGGTAGTATTGGTATTTTGAACCGTGAATTCCCAAATAATTTCCGTAAAGCTTAGTTTGAATTGTTCGGTCGGCATGTCATCGGGGTGAGACTGTAACTGAATCTCACTGATCATCGCGTCCCGGAGCCAGAACGTCATGATATTCGCTGTTTCTTCGCCAGAGTTTCTTGCAATGTGAATTGCAGTGGGCGCAGAGGGGTCTGTATCAAGTGGTTTGGCGCGCAGGCATCTGTCATAGAAATTAACAGAAGATTTGTCCACATACTTAACACATGTAAATTCTGTGATAACAGGCCTGCCGGATGTCCTGGCTGAATTGCTGACATCGGTGGTCATTTGCTGTTTCAGTCCCTGATGAATTGACACAAGCTCTATGTGCATGTGATCGCCAAGATCCAAAGGTGGGTTTTGACGCCAGTTTTCGTCTATCAGGCTGCCACCTGTGTCCCAACCGTTGGCTGATGGCATTACAGTTTGGTCGCCGGGTCTTAAGAGAATTAGATCCATGATTTTTTCCTGTTACTTAAATTCGTTTCTAATTAATTTGCAGATACCAGTTAATCCCTAGCCCGGAATTTCAGCGACCAGTCTGATTGATGCGGTTAGCTCTTCAAGCTGGAAGTGAGGGCGAATGAACACAGTAGCGTTGTAGGAGCCGGGTTTGTCCAGGTTTTCTGTGGCTACAACATTCGCCTGGCGAAGTGGATAGGCTGCCTTGGAAGCTTGTGTGGCGTTATCGTCAAGCAACACATATTGAGTAATCCAGGAGTTGAGGAAGTCCTCAACGTTTTCCTTGGTGAGGAAGCTGCCTATTTTGTCCCGCATCATGACCTTGATGTAATGAGCGAATCTGGATGCGCATAACATGTATGGGAGCTGTGATGACAATCGAGAGTTAGATGTCGCTAAATCTGATAGATATTTTTTTGGTAGTTTCGTGGATTGTCCTCCGAAGAATGCTGCTTTGGCGCTTCCTTTGCAGTGACAGATTGCCATGAATCCAAGATCATTGAGTTCTTTCTCCCGGCGATCGGTAATGCTCACCTGAGTTGGGCACAATAATTCGATGTCCCCATCTGAAGAGGTATATGTATAAGTTGGAAGATTCTCTACTAGTCCGCCTCCCTCTACTCCGCGAATCGCTGCAGTCCAGCCGTAGATTGCATGGGCATTAGTCACTCTTTGTGTGAGTACCCAGGCTGCATTGCCCCAGAGCATCTTGGACCCATCCACAGCGCCTTGCTTCGGTGGTTTTCCATCTTTGCCCACCGGCATATCCATCACATTTTCCTGATAGTCAATGGCCTCTACTGGCATGCCTTTGTCACCACCCCAGGGCAATCGAAACAGAACTCTTGGTAATGCCAGGGTCACATAACGAGAGTCTTCGCTTTCTCTGAAGCCTTGCCAGGTTGCGAGTTCGACACTCTCAAATATTTTGGATAGATCTCTGGGTTTGGCCAGATTGGCAAACGTCTCCATGTCGAACAGCTTGGCGTAAGCTGCGGCAACGAATGGTGCATGGGCAGCAGCAGCGATCGAAGAAATAAGCTTCAATAGTTCTTGATCTGCTGGTGTTCTATCAAACTCATAGTCACCCATGAGCATGCTGTAAGGCTTACCTCCGTAAGTGCCATACTCTTCTTCATACACCAGTTTAAATATTACGCTTTGATCAAATTCAACCGCTTTGGCGAGTTCATTTCTTAGATCGTCTTTGGAAACATTGAAGACCTTCAGCTTTAGTGTCTTGCTGGTTTCTGTGTTGTTGAGCAGAAATGACAGTCCACGCCAGGTAGCTTCCAGTTTCTGGAATTCTTCAGTATGAAGAATCACATCCAATTGTCGGCTTAGAGCCTGATCAATTTTTGCTACTGCATTGTCAATGGATGCTGCGAGACTTAAGTCTTCAGTAATGGATTTATCTTTGACGCCGGCGTCAAACTTTGTGAGTACTTCATTGGCAAAGTCGATAATCAGGCTGAGGGCGGCCTGTTCCCGTTTCTGCTGCTCTTCGTCTGTTAGTTCTATATCACTTTTTTGAACCAACATGGATGGCTTAATTAACTGGCCTACAAATCCTGGGCCCTTTACTTCGTCCTGTGCTTCAACTGGTGGGTCGGCGTTCTCGTCTGCTTCGACAGCTGGAGTAACTACAACCTCAGCTGGCTGTCTTGCCGCAAGAAACGTCTTCTCTTCATCTTCAGTAAGCGCTGTTTCCCCAGCTTCTTCTCTGCGTGCCTTTTCCGCCTCCAGCGCAGCCTGAGGGCTTAATCCGCCTGGATTGGCTTTTGCAAAATCTAACAGTTCCTTACGAACGTCGGTATTTGAGACTTCAACCGACTTTTGCAGTATTTCGGAAACTGCGTCTACCATCTCACCTTTTGATTGCAGAGTTCGCAGGCTTTGACGTTTTTCGTATCGTTCGTTGAGAGGCTCTATACGCTTAATCAGATGCTCAGGTTCAAAGTCTTCCATTTTGGTAAACACCAGACCTTTCACGCCTTCAGCAACTTTAAGTTTTGGCACTTTGTCCAGGCTTGGATACTCTTCTGCAGGCTTCTCGAGCACGTTGTACATTTCGCTTAGATCGACAGCCGGTTTTGAGGACAGCATCAACTTGGGAAATGTGTCTGGATCTACTTCGACAAACTTTCGATCCTTGACTGCGGGCAAGTGACTATTGGTCGGGTCCTCAATAAAACCGGTTAAGTCCGAGAAGATGCCAGCTATAAATGGCAATTCTAGCTTTTCCGGTGACCCACCAGTTTCCACATCGTAGGTAATTTTTACTCTCGGTGGTCTGACTCTTAGTAATTTATCTTGAACACTGCCTAACATTTTCCGCGTTCCTCTTGGTTAATAAGGATCGGCATTTACAATCTAGTGTTGTAAACCCGCTTTTTTTTGTGCTACCGGGCTGCAATAAACGATTTTTCCACCCGGAATTTTCAGTCTTGTAACCTTTCCTTCAGATTCGAGGTAGTTAAGGGCCTCCTGCACCACCTCAAGTGAATCTTCGTACCTCTGCCGCAGTAACCACCATCGGGCTACGCCTTCCACGGTTTCGGAAGCATTGGGCCGAGAAGAGATGTATCTGCGAATTGCATTTGCAATATCTTCCAGTTCAGAACCTTGTAACCTATCCACATGTATTTCTCTTTGGTTGTTGTGACTTTATCCACGCTGCCATGGAGCTTCTATGCTAACCAAGCTGACTCGATGCACCGTGAAGTTTTCTGAGACATCCAGTCATTTGTTATAGAGTGACAACGCAAGCTCTGTGCCAATTACAAAGAATTTCTGATGTCGCTGTTTTTATTGAGCTTTTCTGATCGATGTTAAATTTTGGGATGGGTAGTTTTTGACCCGGAATTGTTGCGGGCGTGTCAACAAAGCTTCATGTTAGAACTGTTATGAAGATTAAATAGCGAGAAGTTTAGGAGGTTTGGAATGTTTCGCTTGAGTGAATCTAATGGAGGGGGCAGGGTGGGTTGAAAAAGACCCACTGCGCCAAAAAAGCCCCACGTGCTGGCGAAGCAGACAGCCAGCCCACTGACTAAATAAATTAGTCTAAATGAAATTTTAAGGAAGGAAGGTTTGTAGGATCAGTGAGCTAGCTATGCTCTACTGCTGGTTTCTTATACTCGACGCAGTTGATATCGTGCTTTTTCAGCAGTCGCCCCAATGCACGGCGTTCTTTACCAGAAATTTTCGCTGCTTGTGAAACATTTCCCGAGGTTCGTTTCATTAAATCGGATAGATAGAGCTTTTCAAATTGGCTAATTTGTAGTGCCTTTGCTTCCTGAAACGAGCCAATTTCTGATTCCTGGATCTGTGAGTTTTCTTGTGCTCTGGTTCTCACATCGAGAGGCATTCCAAGAATATCAGGCACATAGATTGATCTCCCCCGGCTCAATACAATTAGTCTGTGCAAATAGTTCTCCAGCTCTCTGACATTTCCTGGCCAGTTGTAGTCATGAACCATCCAGCGCTCTGTGAGGGGGTGCAATATTTTTATCGGTTCGTTGTATTTATGGGCAATCTCATTGAGAAAAAATTCAATGAGTATGGGTATATCATCGCGCCGTTCCCGTAACGGTGGTGTTTTTACATCCAGTATCTTGAGCCTGTAGTACAGATCTTCTCTGAACAATCCCTGTTCAACCATCGATTCCAGGTTCCGATTTGTAGCGCAGATTATTCGTACGTCGGATCTTAGAACAAGCTCGCTTCCCAATGGACGATATTCCTGGTCCTGCATGAAACGCAGTAACGAGGCCTGAGCTTTTCCAGAAAGGCTATCAACTTCGTCGAGAAATAGTGTACCTTGCGAGGCTTGGGTGACTAAGCCGACATGTTGTTTCTTGGCGTCGGTAAATGCACCAGGTTCGTAGCCGAATAGCTCAGATAGTAATAAATCATCGGTGAGAGCACCGCAATTGACCGGCACAAATGGGGAGTCTTTGCGCATACTTTCGTAGTGTATGCCCCGGGCAACAAGTTCTTTGCCGGTCCCTGTTTCACCGTGTATCAATATAGGCGCATCGTATCTGGCCACCCTGTCCACTACCTTCAGCAGATCGCGTACAGGGGCTGAATCACCGACGAAATTCATCGTCAGTGCGAGTAAACTATCATCTTCTTCATGTTGGGTTACTGTCTCTGTAAGTGCTTCAACGAGAGTTGCCTCATCTACTGGAAGTACCAGAATTGTTGTACAGCGAGACATTAACGCACGATAGCTAAACACTCTCTGGCTATTGCAGATGAGTAAGTCGAACAGGAGGTCACTTTCTTCGATCAGGGAGACTAATTCGTTAAGACGGCCAGCTGAAGCGTATAGAACTCGTCCGCCATTTAGCTGTGGTTTATTCTCAATAACGTTCTGTAAGTTTAGGAAAGAGAAAGAAAAAGGAGTGTCAGCCAATCTTTTGGCCAGCCGCGATTGCGACTTTTCTGATTCTAGCGAAATTATTTCTACAAGCAACGCGACGCCCCTGACACTAGCACAAGAACTCCATTTTCAATATTTGCGTCCGCTCAGTGGCGCAAATATCAATTTATTTTTATTAGATTTTTTCGCGTAGAAGACAGCTATTGCACATATTTTATGAAATAGCTGATTGATTCTTTGGCGCAGACAACACCACTATTCTCGTTGGTAATATTCGTCCCGTCAATAGAATAGGCTTGGTAAGTTAAAAAATTTAGTCCCGTATAACGTCTGCCATATCCAGTGCGCGCTTGTTGCCTGCATCTATACTTAATATATGCTCAATTACTGATCTCGCGTGATCAGTTTGCGATAGCTGCGCGTAACATTCAGCGAGTTCCAGCAGATACAAAATATTAACTTCCTGATTTTTAATTAGTTTCAATAGAGCTTCTATAGCTTTCTGAAATTGCCCTGAATGTTTGTGTGCAAGTGCCAAATGAAAGTGTGTGTCAGCGCGATCGTCTCCCTGAGCAATATTGGTTAAAAATTGTTCAGTTGCTTCCTGATAGTTTCCTCGTTGTATTAGTTTTTTGCCAAGCAGTAAGCGCACCTCTGAAAGGCGACTGTCACAAAGTAGTGCGTCTTGGTAGGCATCGATCTGCGCATCAATGTTTCCTTGTGCTTCGTATATTGCCGCGAGGTTTATGTAGACTTGCGGATTTGCTGGCGCAAGAGGTTGTGCTTGCCGGATGTATTTGAGCGCTTCATTGTGAGTGCCCAGGAAAATCAACAATGACCCAAGAACCATAAGTGCCTGTACGGAATTACTGTCGATTTCCAGGGCTTGTTTTGCATGGAGAATTGCAAGATCACTATTACCGGCTTCCATGTAAGACTGGGCTAACTCGGCACTTAAGTCTGCCCTGGCAGATGTCTGAGTATGTCCGGCTAAAATTTGGATCGCTTCTTCAGCCCTGTTTTTGCCACGTAATACTTCGGCGAGGCGCTTCAGTGCCTGCACATTATTAGCATCCATGCTCAAATAGAGCTTCAGAGTGTCCTCAGCGGCACTCAAGTCACCCAGCTCAAAATAAGCGGTTGCCTGAATCCACAGACTTTCAATATCAGTCCCCCAGTTCTGTTGATAGTGATTGGAAGCCACTACAGCCTGGCTAAAACGTTGCTCCTTAAGCAAAGTTCTCATTATTTCCAGACTATTGGTTCTATCTGTCAATTCCAGACCTCACTGAACTTATGTCAGGTGTGATATTGTCGGGAAAAATAACTCTTGGATTCGCAGCATATGCCGAGCAAAATCCGCGTCATTGTGACCCTAATTGTCTATGGCTTAGCAATGTTTGTTACTGGCATGAATGTCCCGGACGAATTCAAAGATGAAGCAGCTACCTGGTTTGGCAATGTGTTCTCGAGCTCTGAAACTGTTGAAGACTCTGCAGATGTAGAAGAACCTTCGAACTCCTCTTCGGAAATCTCTGCCGATGAATCAAGATAGATTTTCGCTTATTGTGCATTTTAAGCCTGACCAGATCGATCACTACCGGAATTTGCCCTGCAATTTATGTGGATTCTGCCAGCCTGCCATGCCGCGATCTTTTACGAAGCAAACTTTCACTTGAGACATTCCTATACTGGTAAAGCAAATCCAGGTACGCGCTGATTCCTTGGAGCTATCGACATACCAGTAGGAGTCGCCTGAGGCCAAACCAACAGAACTCACCAGATAGACACAGAGATCCGCGAATCCGGGTGAGTTAACTTCAGCAACTGGGATATGAGCTTCGCCCAATGACCCACTTTGGTAAATCCATGCCATGGCTAGTTTCTGAATAAGCGTTTTAAATTCTTGTAGTCGCAACTTCACTCTTGAATCTACTTCTGATTATAATCGACCAAAGGCAAGACTCAGTCAACACGGAGCTACAAGGTATGAATAACGACGATGAAAATTCTCAGAACTCCGACTCCGATTCTGACTCCTTACCATTGAGAAATGATGGGCACGAAGTTGAAGTCGTTATTATGCCTGATGAACAGCACGAAGTGCTTGGTCGTAATTTTGAAGTTGAAGAAGCCAGGAAGCGGCAGAAGTCCATAAGCTACTGGGACAGCACAGCAGACTCTCCACGCAATACGACTCCCCGTTCAGAGTATTTGTTGAGGACGGCATTGGAATTGAGAACACGGACCTCGTTAAGCTATCAAGTGCCGGAACAAGTGAGAGCTCGCCTGAATCGAATGCAAGCGAAGTCAGAGAACAAAGGCAGAAAAGAAAATGAGAGCAGGGAAAAAGGCCGTGTTTCTGTCAAAATCGGTTCCTAGTTAGCACCCGTGCTGCTGTATATTCTAATTGTCTTCAGCTTCCAATTGTTGATAGCCACCTCTAAACCTTGCTCTCATTCTGGCAAAGATAGAGGGTCGTGCCGGACCAGGTGGGTGCGCCCAGTCAGAAACTGTTTTCATTCTTCTCTTTAAGGTCAGGTCGACAGATCGCTCATCTCCAAAGTAGCCGCCTTCTCTAAACTCTGTTTCTCGGCGATTGAGACTTCCTGCCATCTTACCTGCAATTGCCAGTTTTACGGCTGCCAGTTCAGCATCGGGGCGATAGTGTCCTGATGACATGGCAATATAAGCTGGTGAGTGAGGAACAGCAGGCAGCCCTTCATGATCTTCGGTCGCAGGCACCGCATCCAATGCAGCAACCTCACTCATCCGAATGGCGGCTGAGGCGACTGCCAAGCCACCAGTTAGAGTGCTGTGTTGGGTTCTCCCCACATCTTCAAGCTCTGGAGCAGGTGAGGAATGTGGTCCGCGCTTTACAGCGGTTCGCAGAACCGGTGCTGCACCCGGCGCTTCACGCCGAAGCACTACCATAGAAGGCACTGGCTGGCCTCGGGCTGGTTGGTCTCTATCTCGTAGTGCCACTCCCAAATGATCCTCGGGAACTCCCGCGGCTCTTTGATGATCATGAGGAGCCGTGGCCATTAGAGAGGTTCCTCGAGGAACAACGGTAGCTGCATGATCTCCATGATCGCCTGGGTAAATTACTCCGCCATCTCTGACTGATGTGCCCGGGGGAAGTCCTGGATACATATGAGGTGGAGCATGTTCCACCGCGTAGTGAGGATGCATTGAAAGATGGTTCTCTCTAATGAATGCAGCCTTGTGACGTTTATAGCGATAGTATTGTCTGGGGCTCCTTAATATAGTCCCGGTATGCTTCCAGCGTGTTCCGAATATTCCTGTTTTGCGTGGTTTGAAAGGCATTTTGCAATTCCTTGATTTATTACTGATGAATGTAGGCTTGAATCCATACTTTCGACGTGCCTGGAATTATCAAGGCTCAAGTTATTCAACTTTTGGTTTCGATGAAGGTTTAGCTACTGAAGCGCTGTGGGTATTCAATTTACGTCGGCCCTGAGTAGAAAAGCCGAAAGTTCGCGTTAACTCATTGGTAACTTTTTCTCCGAGCACAGTATCGATGGTATCTCGGGTGTGGCTCTGGCATACATTCAGACGTGCATATTCCGTAAGAAATCGAAGGCTATGTCCAAATAGTTTTGGCTGGCCAGGGTCTTTCTCTAAAGTAAGCGTTCTTCTCTGCTCATGATGGGAAAACATCTGTTGGGCCTGATCCCGGCTAATTCTCACCCGTCCAATCTTGTTCCCCTTATTTGGGTCGCTAATATTGAAGTGCTTGTTGCGGTAAGCCTTCCACTCTTTTGTTGAAAACTCTTTGGGGGCATCGGTACCTCCCAGGACAATAAATCGACTGTGAGTAGAGACACGCTTGTCACCCTTCCATTTGGATACCTGCCTTTTCAGTACCATTTCCTGGTGTTTGATTTTGCTGGACACTGATTCCCCAGCTCGCTGAAAAGCCGGGCTTTCCAGCATCAGCATGGTATTGGTCTCAACGGTTCGATTATTTTCAGTGCCCGTAATAGTTAAATGACTGAAATCATCGGACAAACGTATAGCCGTTCTTCCCTGACCGCTTTGTTTAACCCTGTCTGCTCTGTGAATCGCTCCCAGGCTTTTCGAAGCAGATACGCCAGTCAGGTCCTGGTTCTGATGCCTTTGTTTACGGTAATTAATATAAGTTTGTTGATATGCGGGGAAATTTGAGGCGTCTTGCAGACTCCTGATAGCAGTGGTTGCAGTGCTGGGTGCACTTGAAACAAGTGATAAGCCACCTGTAATAAGATGTCGTGATGCAGATTGAGGAGACAGCATTCCGCTAAAACTTAATGCCGTGCTGGCAAGTCTTAGAGATCCTGTTGTGTGCAAGGCTGCAATTGATGCACTGCCACCGATTACATCAAGCGCTCCACCAGCAGCATCAGATAAGGACTCGCTGTTGTAGATACGACGTGCCCCATAATAGATGCTGGAAAGACCCGATACATAACCAATTCCGGATACCAGATGGCTCGCTGACCGTCCAATCATCGAGGAACCGGCATAATTAAGTGCCGAGCTGGCATAGCTGCTGGTGGTGCTTGCAGCATTTGAAATTGTTGATGTAAACGAATTCCAGTAGCTCACTAATTTCCTCTCGAGGCTACTTAAGCAGCCAGTACCTAAGGGTCGATAGTAAGAACTTCAGCCAGCTATAGGGTGCTATTAATGATAATCAGAGAATTTCTGAATTTAATTTCTCTCTGCTACTACTCATGATTCTTAGTTATGGCGAGCCTGTTTACATTGTCAGGATTGCCTAACGCCAACTGTTCGATAGTTCTTCGACTTGCATGCATCAGTACAGAATCGCTTCTTCTTACCTCTTTCAGACTGACTTGGAATAAAAGGAGAATTACATTGTACGCAGCGTCTAACACTTGAATTCTCAGCAACTGTGGTAGCGAATTGCAACCAGATTACTGCCAACAGGTTTTCGCAACGAAAGCGTAACCGGGCGTCGCCGGACGCTGAAGATTCAAAGTTCAGGGCTGGACTACAAAGCTGACTCAGGTTCTGATTGATCGCGCGGGCTACTACCATTTTGGCAGGCGCGAATAAATCGCCTCTGGTTAATGTCGAAAACAGATGTTGATTTTGCGTTGCTGACGCTATTGGCATGTAAATAGTGCTTTGATATTGAAATGAAACAGCAGAGAAATTCGCATGCCAAGTAATGACAGAGCGCAATGTCTCTTCGTCCTGATTCACGACTGCCATCCATAATTGATGGTAGGGGACAAATTTAGCCAGCTGTTCATGCCAGTCTTCTACGAATTCGCAAGTGACAACAGATCGGGTGCTGTCTCGTAAATCGCGATAGTCTTCAGCCGCATCAATTGCAGGAATGCCTATACCAAGCCAGCCGTATTCATCGGCAAAAGACAGAATTTCCTGCGGTGGCGGCGCCTGATTCAGATCGGCAAATTTGTGAAACAACGCAGGCTCCTCATTGATCGGGCGATAACTGCGATCCCCCAACTCATCAATAGGCCAATAAAGTGCCTTTCCCACAGTTTCAGCAACGCTTACTTGCTCCAGATTGACCGCACGAAAGCTCCGCAGTTCGAAGCCGCTACAGGGAATTTGCTGTACAAAGCTGCCGATTAAATCATCCATTTCGATGCTTAAAAGATAAATATAATAGACTATAACACGATTAAAATAGATATAAAGTGTTGAATGGTTCAAAATTCTATCTTAAAGTCCGGTATGTGGCAGTTTCAGTCATTACCGAACATCAGTCTCGTGAAAGAGAATTCCCAGCCAAATTGGCATTGGAAATTTTGTGCGGACTATTGGGTAGTGAGAACGATTGGTTATCCAATGCTGCTTAGATTGGTGACCAGAATGATTTTGATCCACACGTTAGATGATTCTTTCAGATTCAGAGCTTAGGAGTTTCCAGCATGTCAGCTCGTGACGCTGCAGATCGGGGTGAAGATGACATAGCCAGTGCAAGTCTGCCGGAATTCGGCGCTAAGCGTACGAGATATGAACAGGCAAGCGCACCTGTAGCATCTCGCCATATAAGGCTACGGGCAGTTCAGGAAACCGGTGAAGAGTGGGGGAGTGGTTATGACGAAGGATTCCCCACACGAGAACTTAAGTTACGAATGAAACACATGGGTGCGGATGAGCGTGCCGCCGTTTTCAGTCAACGTTTTCCTACTAAACATTTAGTGTTTCCTTCGAAATCTTCTGACCCATCTGTATCTCCGCTTGCTGGACATACCCCAGCCATCAAACATACGGCTGCAGTACCAGGTACCAAAAATTCCGTCACGACATCACACAGTGAGCGCGATCAGTCTCGTTGGGAATCAATTCAAAAAACGATTGGTGATGCACTGCCTTCTCATTCAGGTTTTGATGAAGCTGTGATGGCCAGGCTGGCCACTCATAGATACATGAGCTCACCCAAGTCTGAACTGGATACTGTGAAATCAGATACTGCAGCATTTAGTAAGCCGCTTTTTATGGCACATGCCAGAGTCGGTGATTTGAGACATCCAGCAAATTTTGAGGAAATGACACAAATCGTCCACCAGCAAAGAGAAAAGCATAAGTGGGAAACAGCGAGCATACTTGCTCTAGACCCGGCGAGTCATTCTTTGGTACCTCCAGTAATGGGAGCATTCTTGCATGCCTCGGGTAATGACCCTGTCGCAGCAATGGAATCATTCAGAGCTCGATTACACACACCACCCATAGCTGGTGTAAGCCCACCTCAAGTCAATACTTCAGTGCAATCAGATACTGAAGATTTAAGGCATGTTAGCTTGCAATCAATGCGAAATAATCCTGTTGCACCTGGCGGGGGCAGACGTCGAGCGTTAAGTGATGCCAGACCCTTAGCGCCGGTTCGACCTGCTGAGGTTGTATGAATGTTAAGAATTCAATCCTGTGTTCCTGAGAATTGCATGAAATTGGTATTAGAAGGTGAGCAGTCATTTAACGTTTATATCTATCAGGCAAAATGATTTCTTTAGAGAATATCAATGAGTTCCTCAGGTGATTCACCACCAGGTCGACCCTCTTCAGAGGGTCGACGCGAGCCTCCCGAGCTATCTCCCATGCCGGCTGCTCCCCCTCGACCCAGTGTGGCATCTGTATTCGCCGGCGGGCTTATTGAAGGTGTATCAGGTACTGTTGAGTCCATTGCCAGTGTGGCGCGCCCGGGCAATCCTGCAGCGATTCGCAGGCAATTTGCAGATCTTCGCAGTGCTGCTGCTCACCCGAGACGCAGTGCGGCTGCTGTTGCCGAAGCCGCGGCTGATGCGGCACCAGAGTTAGATTTATCCAGAACAATCGCCCGAACAGCGGGAGATATGTTAGGTACAGCATTAACAATGACGGCGGGGACAATGGCAGCAGTGGCTGCCGTTCGCAGTCCTTATATGAGAACAAGGTTGGCTCAATCAATAGTCCGAGGTGTTGATCCGGTAATGCCCGAGGTTTTGAGAAGAGCTGGCGCGTCACGATGGGTAGCAACGCGCCCGGTTGCAGCTGTCGCAGGCACAGCACTGGGAGCAGCTGCCATGGTGGGTGGTGCCAGCGACCGTGAGCAAACAGCAGCGGAAAACCGCGATGCACATCCCGATATCTCTGCGCGTTTAGCGGCAGCGAGATTGGATCGGCTGCTCGCGACGCCGGTATCAAGAGTAGTAAGGGCAGCGCCACCTCCACCAGCTAGCCCGGAATCGGGAGGCGATGAACGGGCCTGACTTTATTCAATCGATTAAAGATGGAGAATAAACCTTACTTATTTTTTGGGAGGTTTCCCTTCAAATCGGACCGGTGACATAAATATCACAGGCACTCCCTGCCGTCTTGTGTCTGCTTCAATCCAGTAGGCCCGGTCAACCAGCTCATTATCTTTGTTTGTGAGAGTAATTGATCCATTGGAATTGGTTAGCTGCATGGCTGCAACGGGTTGAATTCGAACTGCAACGCCCGGCTCAAGAACTTCGTTGATTTCGCATTCACGCCCACGATGATCAGTTAAGTTCCATCGCTTCAAATTAACAGTATCAGCACCGACGTTAATCAAAGATACCCATTCGTTCTGCCTTTCATCACCTTTTGCATCCACCATTGCTGCTGCAATCTTGATTGGTAAATCAGATTTAGCCACTGTCGTTCTGGCCTGACCTGGATCGATAATGTTCAGATCACAGTCTACTTCGCGAATTTCAGGCAATGCAGGTCCACCAACCGCAGCGGCGCCTTTTTCATCTTCGAAAAACAGGGGGTTGGCTCGGACTACTTCCTCTGGAAAAACAAGTCCTGTCTGTTGTTCGATAAATCTTATGGATACCTGATAAGTCTGTAGATCCTCAACTTTAAACTCACCGTTAGCCCGCATTGTCCTGGCGTTCTGTGGTACAAAGAATGCTCTTACTGACAATTCATCAGGACTGTTTTTATGGCGGAACATAACAACTTTAAAAAATGCATTCGGAACTGCTGCCGGAGACCTGCCATTTGGGTGCACGCTGGTAAGAATCTCTGAATAGACAGGACCAGAAATGCTACATACTTTATTGTTGTGATCATCGTCCAGTGTGCGTACCCAATCTTCCACCCCCAACCATTCATCCTGATTAACCCATTGATGCTGCAGGGCGGAGTTAGTCCAATAGTAAGTTTCTCTGGAACGACGATCTTTGATTGCTCTGGTTCCACCCCAGGCAGCTGACGCTCGTCGCGCCATATGGCCACGATCCCATACATTATGTTTGTAATAGTCGTTGTTTAGCTGATGTTTGCGTTTGACGCGTGTGTCATATGTCCAGCTTTTGCTGCCTTTGCCGCCCAGCTGGTTTTGATTGATATTGAGTGCTACAAACGCAGCACTGCGTTGCCTTTTATTCATTACCAGGCTGAAAGTCGGATAGTCAGCATAGATTTCATCTCTCAACCGACTGCTTCTTACTATATCCCCCGCCAAATCAGGACCAAATGTTGGTAGCGGGGCCTTAACACCATTACCGAGGAAGTCTATGTCGTAAGCCATGTTCTGGTCTCCTGTAGAGTGTTATTTATAAGGCAATCTAGTTCCAATTCGATGCCTGGAAGAAAATCTAGAAAACCCGCTCTACCGATTTATGTCAATTGTTTACTGGTTAGTTGTCAGTAACGGTTCAACTAACAGGTGGTTTCAATTCAACTGCAAGCATTGAATGAGAACATCAGTTAAAGAGGTCAGCTAGATTCGATTTCCAGCCAATTGATATGGCGCTATCAGTCATGGCATCGAAAGGGAGTGAGCCAGAAGAGTAGCGTATATAAATTTCTTCGTCTTCCAGGTTTAATCCAGGAAGTGGCATAGGAAAGTAAAATGAAATTTTATTGTATTCAAAGTTATCCAGACCGGCAGCTTTGACGGAGGAGGGAGCATCTATCTCATCATATCTTTGATATATCCATTCAAAAGTAACAGGTGAGCCTCCCAAATTTCCAGCCAGGGTTTTGAAGGCAGCAACGAAATGGGTTCTGTCATAAGTGCTGTCCGCATCCAGTAGCCCCTGGCGCAATGTATTATTAGTAGGATCGACTTGTTCAAGAGCAAACGAAAGGGTCGGGAGGGCAGCGTTGTGTGCAGGAGTATCTGTCATGCTTCTGGTCCATCGAAATGGAATGTCGAATATGTTGAAGTCCTGGAGTGTTGACTCGCTCTCAGGCTCGTAACTTATAACTGCATGTGCACCATAGGCCTCTTGTTTTTCAGTAAAATCGTGATTGCCTTCAACGTTGTATTTCAGGGATAGTTCAAATGCATATGAAGAACCTGGCCTTATATATTGATTCCAGCAGTTTCCAATTGTCTCGTCGGCATTGGGATCATCTGGACTGGTATTTATCACACAGTCATTGTAAGACCTTGAAGGGACATTCCAGTTGGATAAGGATTTTGATCGGACGGCTGAGAGCCCTATCTTGGAGAAGTCTTCGATATTGTCAGTGTCTGCCCAGGTGTAAGAACCATTTGCTGAGAATTCGAAACTATTTGATGTGTATTCTGCGGTGACTTCTCTGGCGAGCCCTGATGAAGACTCGATTAGTTCAAAGTCAGTATTAGATCGAGATCGATTGTAGTCATAGTCCAGTGCATAGCCATTCTCTGACGCATCATCCTCGTTATTGATATGTCGTATCGATAAGAATGGAAACCCGTTGTTGAGCAAGTCATTTACTTTGTCAATTACCTGAGTTTCTATTTCACTGGAATCTGAATTCAGACTGGAAAGTAATGAAAGAGGATTAGAATTTTCAGCTCCTGAGGATATGGAAGGAGCTACAATCAGAATTACCCATGTCAGCATATGGTTTAATTTCATGCAATCTCTACCTCGTCCTGGTCGACCTCATCGTCGAAAACGAATCCACTGTTAACGGCGGCCGACAAGTCAGAAGCCTTTTTTGTGCCATCTTTGATAAGCGTTGTTATGTCTGCCAGTGCTTTTGGAATTGAATCGTCGGATTCGGCTTGAAATCCCAGAGATGAGATGTGGCCAACAAGTTTAACTGCTTCTCTTTGAGCCGAAATTCTGTCGGTTGCCTCATCACCCGAGTAAGCAATCATATGGAGTGCTTCTATAGTCGGGTCATTTTTTAGATAGTCTTTAAAACTGTATCCATGTGTGCCTTGCACATAAGCGGCTGTAAATTTTGCTGCATGGGAATATTCGCTCACATACACCTCCTCACCGAATTGGTTCTACATCTTACAAAGTGAAATTATTCATTGAAAATCTGGTTGGGCGATAGAACCCGGCATACCAAATTTGGCACAAAAGTATCCTAGAAAATGTTTCTAAGGATGTGGTAATTCTCACAATTGCAGTGAATTTGCTTTTCTATGTGTTAGTCAGATTAAGACTGTTAAAAGAAATATCAGATACTGTCACCCAGGCGAGTGAACGAATCCGGCTAACTATTTTCCTAAATGGAAGCGAGTGTGGTATTACTCACAACTTTCGACGATATCTGGTTTCAATCGCAGAAGGGAATAGTAAAACTTGCGAACAGCTGATTCTGTTTGCAGTATCGACTTTATAATTAGCAGAGCCTGAAAATTAATGTGTCGCTTACTTCGAAATGATCAGCTGGGTGAGGTTTTTCCGGACTGCAAGTTAAGAGGAGCCTACTAGCATTGGAAAAGTTTTCTGCCGAAATCGTTTTGCGTTGTTCCGATGGAGGTTCGATTCTGGAAGGTGAATTGGTCACTGGATCTAACTTACCACCACCACCATTGCCGGAGTCAAGAGAGTTTGTGGCTTCGATAATGGCCGAGCTTGGATTCGAAGTTATGGCAAGTGACTACACGTTGAGTATTGTAGGGACCAGGCAGCGATTTGAAGCTGCATTCGGGCTGTCTCTGGAACAGAGTTCACTACTGGAAGCTTCCAACAACGGCAAATTGGAGGTGCCTGCCGGCTTAGCTGAATTTGTAGACGCGATATTAGTGCCTGAAAAACCCATCCTTTTCTAATTCAGGGCCATCAATCTGGCTCGGTTAAGATCAGGAGAACAGAAAATGGTAAAGAAAAAGGCCAGATCCAAATCACCTGCGATGCCAGGCCGAATATTCGCTGAAGCATCAGTACATTCAATTGGCGGCAGGTCGTTATTCGCAGACGATGGTGAAGTAAGTGTTGATAGTGTTCAGAACTATGCCTCTGAAACCAGCCTGACGAGAGATGCAATTCATTCGCTGGAGAAGGCTGGCTTTGAAGTGCTTGCTGTCGGCGATGCGACTATTAATATCGCAGGTAGCAGGCAACTGTTCGAACAGGCTTTCGGTACGAAATTGCACACTGAGCAGCACAAAGTACTAAAGCAAAGGAACGTTGAGGAACTTGCTGAATTCGTGTGTTGTGACAATCAGAACGACCCTTCTCTGATTATTCCTAAAGCGAAAAAGACGGGCGGAATGGCGAACTACTTTGAAGGTATCGCTATTAATGAACCTGTTTACTACTTTTCACCACTTCCCTATGGCCCCCGGAAATCTTACTGGCATCTTACGGTGCCTGGAGACGTTTCCGCGGCATTGAATTCCGACAAGGCCCATCGAGCGGGACTAACAGGAAAGGGTGTTGATGTCGTGATGGTGGACAGCGGCTGGTATAAACATCCTTTTTTTCAACGCAGGGGATATCGAGCCGGGCCTGTTGTACTTGGTCCAGGTGCTTCTAATCCGCTGGCAGATGAAAGTGGTCATGGTACAGCTGAATCTGCAAACGTGTTTGCAGTTGCGCCAGACGTAAATTTCCGAATGGTCAAAATGAATTTTGCAAACTCTATTGGTTCGTTTAATGCAGCAGTAGGCCTGGAGCCTGACATTATCTCCTGCAGTTGGGGGTCCAGTCGAAAGAACACCCTAACAGCGGCGAATCGCACTCTGGGTGCTGCTGTCGCTTCAGCAGTTGCCCGGGGAATAACCGTAGTATTTTCCGCAGGTAATGGTCACTGGGGTTTTCCAGGTCAACACCCTGATGTTATTAGTGCGGGTGGCGTGCACATGAAGGACGATGGTTCTCTTGAAGCCAGTGATTACAGCAGCGGATTTGACAGCAATATCTATCCGGGTCGAGTAGTACCCGATGTTTCGGGGCTCGTTGGTATGCAACCCGGGGCTAACTACATCATGCTGCCGGTGGAACCAAACGACAATATCGACCGAAACGTATCAGGAGGAAACTGGCCAGGGAGAGATGAAACTGATGCGGATGATGGCTGGGCAGCAATATCAGGGACATCCGCAGCAGCGCCTCAGATCGCCGGTGCCTGTGCCCTGATAAAACAGGCTTGTAGATTTCTCACTCCGAGTCAGATACGGTCGATTCTCCAGACCACGGCTGTGGATGTTACTACTGGGCAATCGCAGCAGGGCAATACGGCGACGTCTGGTCCCGATAATGCAACTGGAAATGGGCTGATTGATGCTTACCGTGCGGCTATGATCGCTCGACTACGCTGTCTTATTCGCCGGCCGATTCCACCAATCCCCCGTCTGCCGACACCCATCCGATGGCCGCGGCCAATACCTCCCTTACCACCACTACCTGGCCCACGACCACTGCCGCCTGGCCCCCGGCCTGGTATCGGAGCTCCGCTTTCATCAACCGAGGATACTGAATTGTCGGAACAGGATGTTGTGGCACTGGAAGATTTTATTCTGGATCGCGGTAATGGCTAACTGAAGTGATTATTCCAGGCAGACAAGGAGCGGTCTGCCTGTAATATCTGAAAGAGTTGAGAGAGAACTGCATGAGGATATTGCGCGCGGGACTCAGGGTCGATTCGTGTAGCTTTAGTCTAGTCCTTGTTTGACATCGCCACATCACTGACTTCCACGACCATTCTTCGAAGAGTTTCCATGTTTTTAATGATCAATGCCCCTGAGATCTTTTCTATGATTCCATGTTGACTCAATCTGCTAATTTCGCGGCTTACGGCTTCCCGGTGAGTGCTAATCTTGCTGGCAATATCTGAATGCGTAGGGGCCGGTGAAAGTTTAATCTGGTTTTCCTCGGTGGTTACTTCCAGGCCTAGTCGCATGAGTTCAGCATGTATGCGATTTTTCACACCCAGAGTACTCATTTCTACAACGCGATCTGAAAGTCTGCGGACTAGCCGAGCAAGCCGTTTCATCACTTCTTCAGCTACAAGTGGATACTTTTTCAGAATTACTGAGAAATCTTCCGGTGAAATAAAAGCGAGAGATACATCGGATAGAGCGAGGATGTGGGCAGACCTAGGCTCGCCATCTATGGCAGAGATTTCACCGAACATGCGACCTGCAGATTCATCCCTGAAGGTAACTTCCTTGCCTGATTTGGAGTAGAAAATTACTCGAACGGCGCCGCTGATAATAAAAAACACGTCTCTGGAGTGTTCCAGTCTGGATACGATTAGCTGGCCTTTCTCAAACTTTTTCCCCACGCACAGTTCTGCAATCTCCTCACGTTGCGAAAGATCTAATTTGGAAAAGCAATTTACCCCGGCAAGTGCTGTTCCGGAAATTTCCCAGCTATTTAAGGCCATTAGAATGTAGATTCAAGCAATCATCATTGTGGAGTGAGTATTCAATCATTTTCTAATGCAATCAAGTCTCTGATCTCCCGTAGTCTGACTCATAAATAGATGCGTCAATCGAATCTTTGCGTGGATTTGTGGGATTTCACACATTCAGAATCAGATGATGCTAACTACAATCTGGACATGCGGTGAATCGACACATTCCTCATAGGTTGCACCTCCATATCGAGCATCTGTGAGTTTTTTATCCGGGAATACTGAAAATGAGCTTAAACGATCTCCTCTCTCTGGCATTCGCAAACCCATGGTTACTTCTGATCCTGATGATTCTGGGTGCAGCGTTACAACAGATATTGAAACCCTATCTGGTGCTAGTCGTATATACGATCATCATTTCCTATGCCTTTTTGGTTGCACAAACAATCGATGACGGCGGGGCGTATTTCAGTGTGTTCATGCTTGGTGTAATAACCGCGTTTGCAGAGATTATCGGAAAGTTCAGGGATGAACCTCTAAAGGCTTTCAGAACGCCACATGCAGTTGCATACCATACTCTTAATGGTTTGATTTCAGTATTTGCGCTTTATCTACTACGGATAAGTGATGTTGCATTTTCCTCCCCTTTGGAAATAGTCCAGGCTGTAGTGCTTGCGGGGCTGGGGTCCATGCTTCTGATGAGGTCGAGGCTATTTACTATGAAGGTTGGTGGTGATGACATGGCTTTCGGGCCAGAGCAACTAATCAAGACCTACTTTAGTTTTATGGAAAGGGCGATAGATCGGGTAAGGGCACAATCAAGAGCAGAGTTTGTGATCTATACCATGAATAATCTGAAATTCGATAGCATCTATGACTATACACTGACAATGCTTGATTCTGCTCAGACCTTATCAATAGAAGCCAGGACAAAGATCGAAGACAAGTTGGGTAAGATCAAACAGGAAGAACCCAATAGCCAACAATTAAAATCTTACAAGCTGGGCTTCCTTATTCTTACTGAAATGGGTGAAGACTTTCTGCAGTCTCTGTATCACGCCGACCGACCAGACTGGTGGATTAAGGCGCCGCGCCCCGAAACACAGCACAGAGAAAGACCCTGGTCTGATTTCATAACTATAAAGCGATCGGACAAGTCCAGCGAAGTATCACTGTTTGCATATGGATCGAGTCTTGATGTTGACTCTTTTCTTGAAAAAATAGGCTGGGAGGTAAATGAAAAAAACAAGAAACTGATGCAGAAAAGTGCTCAGAGAGCGCGTTTACCCGGCCACAGACTTGAATTTAACAAACCTTCTTCCAATCAGGGTGCCGCTACTGGTCTGCCTAATATCGTTGAAGATAAAGATTCTGAAGTATTGGGAGTACTCTATTCTCTTCCAAATGGGGTCTTCAGTTATTTCTCTGCTCATCTTGGCAATGGTTATGTCGAGGCTGATGTTACAGTTGAGGTCAGGGATTCAGAGAAAGTTCCAGCTAAAACCTTTCTCGCCACTGCAACTGATGAAAATTTGCACCCGACTGAAGATACAATTCAGTCGATGATGGATGGCGCTACTGAGCTGGGAATTGACGAGCAATACATTCAAGCCCTTGGGAGTAAACTCTCTAATCGTAAAGGCGTGAACAACGACGTAGAGCATCGTGGAGGTCGTCGTAATAACCCGTCTATATCAGAAGATAAGGCGATAGTTGAGATGGAAAGTGACTGATCTGTTTGGTGCGACCACGCCAAATTTGAACAAATTTCAGCAATGTTTAGCAAAGCTAAACCATTTCAATCGAACGAAACACTTATGGTATCTCCAAGAGTGATAGGTAGACTGTCCAGGGAAGCAAGATATGCCTCAAAGTCGTAAAATTGCCCTCATCATCGCAGGTGGCGTCTCTCTTGGATCGTATGAGGCTGGGGTGCTGACCGAACTGCTGTATTTGCTGGATCAGTACAATAAAAGAAAGAATGAAGAGAGATTTGTCATAGATGTAATTACAGGAGGCTCTGCTGGCAGCATAAACGGAGCACTGGTAGCAAGCGCGATCATGCATAATTTTGAGAATAGGTCTGCACTGCGTGATCTATGGTTGAGAGACGCTGATATTAGTGAATTGTTGAAATCTGATAGCAAGCGCTCATTGTTCTCATCAAAGTTTCAGGAGTTTGTAGCAGCTAAATATCTGAACATTAGCGATCAATCCGTAAAACCAGCCTCCTTCGCGCCAAAAAAATTGAAGTTGGCTTTTTCTCTCAGCAATATGGTAGGTGTCGATTTCGGCTTCCCCTACAGCTTCGCTTCCAAGCAGGTCAATGACAGCGATGGAGGACAGTTTATCTGGACGTTCTTCTCCGATTATTTGACTACAGAAGTTACGGATGAGGACCCGGTCAACGTTGGTCAATGGGATTTGATTAAGCAGAGTGCTGTTGCCAGTGGAGGATTTCCGGTTGCATTCCCTCCTTACCACTTACTCCGTCGAGAGTCGGATTTTCCAGGTAGTTTGCCCTCACAACACCTACCGGGTGAACATGCAATTTCCGATGGCGGAATGTTTGATAATGAACCAGTAAAGAAAGCTATCAGACTTGCCGCGGAGCTTGATGGAGGGCGCCCAAGTGAAGATCGCTTATTTATATTGATAGACCCGACCATAAATGCAAGTCGGCAGTCGGCTAAATTTGCAAATCCAGATCAACAGACTTCCCTTGTTGAAAATGTATCCCGATTGTTGATGATGGCACTGAGCGAGGCTGAAGCTAAGGATTGGTTGCGAGCTGGAAAAATAAACAAGCAACTCCAATGCAACGAGAAGTTCGCATATACCTTGTCTCGACTAATTAATTTATTACCTGCGGATAGTATGGATGAATTGAAGGCATCCGTTGGCAATTCTTCTGAGGAAATACATCAGTTACAAAGGGTAAATTCCAGCGATATTCCACGGCTTGATAGCGGTACGGCGCTACAGGAATCCCTTGAGCTGACTAAACAAAAATACAGAGAACAGTACTTTGCGACAGGAGTTGCAGGCGAGAGTCAGGAGATGTTTGAAAAACGAAGATCGATATTTACAAACCTGCTGTATGCTTCCGAGTCTGCCGGAAACTTGCAGTATAAGAGTGATATCAACCTCTTTCTGATCGGTGCTGATAAGACTCAATTGGCTGGCAGAGATTTTTTTTCATTAGCAGGGTTCTTCGAGCGTGATTGGCGTGATCACGATTTTCGCTTTGGGCGGAAGATTGCACATGAGTTGGTTCCAGAATTTCTCGGTGAGTCCAAAATCAACCGAGAGCAAAGTGTAGCTTATGAACCAGAGCATCACTGGGGAGACCTTACACAAGTTGAAATTAAAGATGCGAATCCCGATGCCAGGAATACATTCATAGAGCGCGCTGCGGATCTCATCTATGAGGTATTGAGAAAGCCGCCTTTTGAGCTAGGCTGGCTTGCAGGGAGACTGATCAGGTACTTCGCCAAGAGCAAGCTGAAAAAACAATTAGGCGAGTAGCAAGCGATAATATGGCTTGCAACGAGAATTGACTTAAATAACTGGCAGGAAAAGCCGGAGTTACAGGGCTATCAATGGGGTTCTACGATGACAATTAAGTACACAGAAGAGTTTAACCGCGCCACGGAACGATCAGGTTTTGAGGGCAATAGCTTGCTCTGGAGTTGGCTGCGTTCTGATGTACATCGGGCAGCGCTGTTTTCGGATTTGCGTGAAAACTTGCCAGTCTTAAAATTTTCTACCAGAGACATTAGACCAATCGAAGATGAAAATGGAAATGTGGTTGATGCGCATCGTGACGCTTACATTCTGACGCGGAAAGAAGACATCAGCTATGCATTGAAGGAGTTTTCGAACAAAGGATATAAGCCTCTTGGTAGTGGGACTTTCGTTCTCGCTAGTGACAACACACAAAGTGACGGGCATTCAAACAAGCGTAAATTCCTGCTGCAGGCTCTAAAAAATGTTCAGGATGATGTGTCATTCATCGCACAGCAGGCGATTGCCCAGGCATTGATAGGGCCTACCAAAAATAGTCAGTTCAATTTGGTGCGCGATGTCGCTGAGCAGACTGCCCTGCGTTTTTCTGCAGCAATATTTGGTATTCCTGATAAGGAGCATGTGTTTTTTATGAAAACTATGCGTCCCGCATTAGATGCTCTGGTGTATCAAATGTATGCCCGACATTTCATTTCGAATTCTGTTGTTTTGCCAAAGGGAAATGGCGCAATGGCAAAACTTGCGGTGCTGGTAGAAAAAACACTGCAAGAAAAAGTAGATTCAGAATTGCTCAATAGATTCACTGATTACTACTGTGAAGACGTAGCCAGCGCGGGAGAATCATTATCTGGAGTAATTAGTCACATTCTGACAGTCGAATCCATCAAGGCTGAGGAAGGCGGTAACCTTGAGTCTGAAGGTAATTCTTTGCTTGAGGCCATAGCAAATGGTGAGACCCCCGTGACAGAAATTTTTAAATTTCTGGATGAGAGTTTGAATCTATATCAGGTTAGAAACGAGTTTCGAGCGGAAAATCTTATAAACCTGAATTTGGGTGTTGAAATGTCACTAGAGCTGGAAGAGTTCTTCCAGGCAATGATAGATGAAAAAGAGCGGCCAGATGATTCTGTTATTCCAATTCGTCTGAATGCGGACAGTGAGAGTCCACATCCACTGCCGGTATTAGTAAGAGATCGTAGAGATTTTAATCTGAGATTCAGGAAAACTGTTCTCGACTACATGATTGAAGAGCCGTCTCTCAAGTCTGGCGAATATTCAGCTACGGGAGGAGAAATCGTTAGAGATATAGTTGGTTCTCTGTCTGGATTGGTTGGCAACATAACAGCAGGAATCAGCATAGTTATGAATCAATTGCTGGAAAATCATTCGTTGAGATTACTGGCTGAACAGGCAGACGACGATGAACTGACAAGTATAATTAAGGAGTCTCTACGCCTAAATCCACCGGCGGCATTCATTCCCCGAGTAGCTTCCAGTCCAACCGGAAACCATAAGTTGTCAAAAAAACAGCGAACCTTTGTGCTGCCGGATAAATCAAAAGTCGAAATACCAGAGGGCGCTGATGTGATGATCCCCTTAGGTGCGGCGAGTCGGGATCTCAGTCCTGATGAAAATCCTGATGAATTCAACCACCATCGCACTCTGGATGCCTATAACTTCATATTTGGAGACTCTATCGATGACTCAAGCTCGCATCGCTGTATCGGAGAAGGGATGTCCATACCACTCATAGTCAGTGCAGTGAGGAAAATTCTGGATCTGCAAGGTTTGAGCTTGCAAAGCAGTGCCGACGGACTATCAAAAAAGTGGGGATATATTTGCGATGAGCTACCGGTGGTTTATTCCCGTGACCAGGTAATCACCCAAAAACCACTGAACGTTATCATGAAAGTTAAAACACCTGTCGCCAAACATGCCGAAGTTCTTAAGCAAGTGATCAACTACGGTGCACCAATAATTGAACGATTACTGGCCGCATCCGGTATTGTGCATTTTGCCAGATTTGTCTTTCTAAATGATGACAAAGAGCTAGGGCTTTTTACGACCTATGACGGAGACTTTGATACTTATATAGCACTTTTTGCTGATGTCGCTGGCCCGATGTTCGATTTAATCTTCGAACATATGGAGGTGGCTCCGCCTATGCCAGTCCGAGAACATAGGTCAGAGTTTGTAGATCTGATCAGACAATATGATCGTGCACCAGTCTCAGATTATTTCTTCTCTGCTTATCCGTCCCGATCAGTGGAAAGTATCAGAGCAGCCGAGCGCTCTAAGTGAGGTAGGTTATGTCCCGATCCAACATTGATGATGTTCAGGAATTTTTGATCCGGACTCACAATTACCAACATATCCATTACTACTTGCTCAGGATTCGCTCCGTCTCGGCTACGAAACAGTTTTTACAAACTATTTCATCAAGTACCAGTAAAGTCAGGATCTCAGATATTCAATCTTCTCGTGCAACTGGCTCCAAGCCAGTTCAGAGAGATGGGAAGTTCTCAGTTCAGATTGGCTTCAGCTCCAACGGTTTGTTGAAACTCGCTAATTCAGGGAAATTGGAGAGTTTATTACGTGTTAAAACCAAAGCATTTTATGCGGGAGCCAGGGATAGATCGGTTGAATTTGTCGGTGACAGCAAATTAAATCATCCGGTTCATTGGGAAACTCCTTATGCTGATGAAAGAGTTGACATTGTGCTATCGATTCACAGTAACACGACAAAACTACAGACGCAGATATCGAAATCACTTCGATCATTGCCCGGAGCAAGTGGGCTTGTGGGATGGGATTCTCCAGAAAAGGGTGCGCATCGTGATGAAAACAGGCACGACAGGAGGGAGCATTTCAATTTCAGGGATGGCATTAGTCAGCCTGTTTTTCACCGATCTCAGATTAAACCTGAACAGAGTTTAATAAGTCATCAAAAATCGATGATGGGAGAATTCTTGCTTGGCCACAGGAACAACCGGGGCCAAAATCCTTTCGGTGATATAGACGATGAAGCACTCAAGAAACTATTCCACAATGGTTCATTTGCTGCTTTTCGAAAGATTGAACAAGACGTGGGTCGATTTTTCTCAAATGTGGATCGGATTGCAGAAGACTACAACGCAATTCATGGATCGGGCGCAGATAAGAAGATTGACTCCTCCCTGGTAAGCGCAAAGCTGGTTGGACGTTGGCCCAATGGAGCTCCTATTGAACCGGAACAAATTAGTCAGCCTGCTAATATGCCGTCCCAGCTAAATCAATTCGATTTCGGGCAGGATCAAGAAGGTGCGGGTTGTCCCGTGACCTCACATATACGCCGATGCAATCCGCGTGGAGATGAAGTTATTCTGAATCAAAAGCCAATGTTGTTAAGACGTGGCATTCCGTATGGTTCTAAGTACAAGCCCGACGTTAATGAAAATGAAAAAAGAGGGCTACTAGGTCTGTTTTTGTGTGCAAGTCTCGAGGACCAATTTGAGCTAATAATGCGACAATGGATAAACAATGCGCCCCCAAAATCCGGATCTGGAAGTACAAGTTTTGATCCACTCATTGGTAGCGGAGAATCTACGCAAGCAGTAACCAAAATTCCGTTAACTAATCGAGCAGAACTATCCTTTGAAAGCCTGGAAGGCTTTACATCGGCAAAAGGCATGGTCTATCTATTTTATCCATCAACCAGCGCTTTAGATCAACTGGCTACACAGTTAAGTTAAAAGCACTCATCTGCTGTCTAGCTCATAAAGCTGACCCACGTTATCTGTGATAGCATGGCGGCAAGCCGTTCTGTCGCCTGAACCACAATGACTAACAAACTGGGCTACAAGCAAACTGAATTCGACCGTGGAGAACATCGACAGCTCACAGTGCTGTTCTGTGACATTGTGGATTCCACTAGCATTTCTGAATCCCTCCCCCTGGATCTTTGGATCGATATTCTCAGAAAATACCACAGTATGTGTGCAGATCTGGTCAAGCACCATGATGGGCACGTGGCTCAACAATTGGGTGACGGATTTCTTGCCTATTTCGGTTACCCAACTGCTGGTGAAGAGAGTGCCCTGCAAGCAGTGAGAGCTGGCCTGTCTTTACTGGAAAGTATGCCTGTCCTCAATGCAGAATTTGAGAAATACATTAGTTCAGAGCAAGAGATAAAAGTCAGAATAGCTGCAAATTCCGGTGCTGTGGCTTTGGATGGATTCGATGGAACTGAAGACCGTCAACTACTCGCGTTTGGAACTGTGCCAGCAGTAGCTGCCAGGTTACAGGAAACAGCGAAGCCAAATTCTCTAGTGATCTCTGAAAGCGCGTATCAGCTCGTTCATGGCTCAATCAAATCTTCGAATTTGGGTTTATTTAACCTGAAAGGAATTTCAGAACCACAATCGGTGTTTGAAGTTTTTGAGGTAAATGACACCCGACAGGAAACAGTTGGCCAAAATCTGAGTCAGCTGTCTCCTTTTGCAGGTAGAGAAGACGAGATCGACTATCTCAGCTCAATCTGGCGCGGATTAAGTCGTTCCGGGTCGCGAATGATTCGAATCCTTGGTGACCCTGGCATTGGAAAATCCAGGCTGGTGCTGGAATTTTTGCAACATGAAAACATCTCTAGTGAGAGAGTGCTCTTTATGCAGTCTTCCTCACTCTACAAAAATACACCACTGATTCCGATTAGTGATTTATTGCAATCAATCACTAATTTATGCCCGGGGACAGGGGAAGTAGATTCTGTTGCTGGAAAAATTGCTTCATTGGCAGATTTGGCATCTATGAGTGATGATGAAATCGAACTATTAAGAGAATTCATTTGTTCATCAGAGTCGAGCTCGAGATCCGAGTTTGAATTTGAATCTGCACGCCAGAAAAAGAAGTTGGCAGAGCTAGTTTGTAGAATGATAGAAAATCTGGCGAGGGCCCGTCCTCTTGTGCTGGTATGTGAAGATCTGCACTGGATTGATCCTTCTACAATTAACTTTCTGAAATATTTTTGGGACAAACTTCAGTCTTTTCCCGTTTTCTTTTTAATTGCCTCCCGTTATGAAACGGCAGAAGGGTGGCTGCATCAGGAGAGAGCTCCCACGCTGGCACTGGGACCACTCGATAGCAATTCCGGCAACTATATTGCGAAGGTGTTGGCTGAGCGCTATCGATTAAGCGAGTCGCAAATAGAGGGGATATCGGATTACACAGAAGGAGTGCCACTATTTATTGAAGAACTGGTCAAGATGATTGCTCTACAGCATTCAAATTCCAATCTCCCCGAGCTATTTAGCAATATCCCTCCGTCACTTCAAAATCTGCTAATGGCAAGACTAGATAATCTTGGCGAATCCAAGAAAGTCGCGCAGATAGCGGCAGTTATAGGAAGAGAATTCAACTATAGTCTGGTGCGTCGACTATCGACAATTGAACCGCAAGCGCTAGACATGCATCTGAAACACCTGATCGGATCGGGACTGGTTGTGCAGACTGATAAAGCCGATGTTTTCGCATTCAAGCATGCGTTGGTGCGGGATATGGCGTACGAATCCCTGCCAGGGAAATTACTCAGAAAGATTCACCGCGCTGCGGGAGAATTATTTGTAGATAAGAAGGGTGCTATTGAAGTAGTCCCCTGGGAAATTGCTGCACACCATTTCGCGGAGGCGAAGCTTCCAGAACCAGCAGTTTCATACTGGATTAAGGCAAGCAAGAGTGCAATCGCCAAGCATGCACACAGAGAGGCGATATCCCATCTGAGGAAAGCCAACAAGATAGTCCTTACAGTTGAAAATTCTGCTGAACAACTGTTATTGAAATTGCAGTTGGAGTTGCTTCACGCAAACTGTTTGATTGTTAATAAAGGTTGGGGGCAGGTTGAGGTTAAGGATATTTATAGCAATGCACGTTCAATTGCATTAACTCTGGGGGATAAGAGTAGGTTGCTGCAGTCAACACTTGGCCTGCAGGGATACTATTTCATGCGTGCTGAGTTTGAAACTGCGCAGAAACTTGCCGAAGAGTGCCTGGAAATTGCGGACGAATTGGGTGAGCCCAGAGTTAATGTTGTTGTTTACTGGACGTTAGGTCTGGTTGCTTTTCAAACCGGAGAGTTAAGTAAAGCCGAACAATGGTTCGATCGATGTGTTGAGCAATACACTTTCGAGCAGCATAACCCAAGGACTCTGCAAAACCCGGCAGTTATGAGCTTGTGTTACCTGGCCTGGAGTCAATGGAGTTGTGGAAACTCAGACGCCGCACTTGCTTCTATCAAGAAGGCGCTCGAGCTGGCGAAGGAATTAAATCATCCATATAGCATTGGGGTGGCAAAGGCATTTATAGGGGCAATTTATTTACTAAGAAATGAATATGATATTGCGCTTGAATTTAGCGATTTAGCGATCACATATCTCAAAGAGCATGAAATGCCGACCTGGCATGCGTTCGCAACAATAGTCAATGGCTGGTTACAGGTTTTCCATAAGCGAGATCAGGACGGTTTAAGTACTATTCAGAGAGGAATCGAACTGTGGTCCTCTTCAGGATCCATGGTCACTGTTACATTGTGTTATTCATTTCTAGCTGAAGCCGAATTGAAAGTGGGACGTATTTCTGAAGCTATGCGTACCGTCGATCGAGCTCTAGAAATAGCTGAAAACTCTGGCGAAAAATTCTGGATCGCGGAGATTTTGAGACTTAGAGGTGAGATTTTCTCGCGCGATGACAAGAACAGAAGCGAAGCGAAGAAGTGTTTTGAAAGAGCAAAATTGATTTCCAGTTCTCAGGGTGCGTTGGCTCTCGAACAAAGAGTGAATTTATCTATGGAAGGAATAACATAGCTGGAATGTCGAAATTCTATTTCTTGTCGGCTCATTGAAACGAAATCGAATTAGTTTGTTTCACAAGATCGATCAGAAGAATACTCTGAGGTTACAAACGTGAAAAAACCACTTCAACTAGCTGCGGCGGGAGCTTCGGCTTTAATTATACTGACATTGATATTTCTCAGGATTTTTGGCTTGCAACCGCAGGATCAACGTCCGGGGCTCTGGCTACCAGGTAGTACAGTGGTAAGCGCTGTCGATGACTGGTCATTCACGGATGAATACGATGAAGTATTTGTGCAAACAAATACTATTTACGGGATTCCCCACTCGGTAACAACCTATTCGACTGATTACAACGGTGAATTCTATTTGTTTTCTGCATATTACGGTGGTGGTAATTTTCCGGAAGATCGCAGCTGGAACAGAAATGTCATGCGCGATCCGCGGGTGCGAATTAAAATTGGAGAGGATTTATACGATCGTGCGCTCAGGTATATCGAAGACGAAGCGTTGCGGGTGGCAGTACACCGGGAGTTGGAGCTCAAATACCCTGATTGGAGTAGTCCGGGCTTAGACAATGTCTACATATTCAGAGTCGAGCCTAGCGGTTGATAAAGACAATCCCAGATGCAAGCTAATTGCTGGCTGTCTTCATTTGCAGCCCAGAGAAGAAACCTGACAATTTTCAAGCCGGTATTGTTTGGGGATTTATAGATTGGCAATACAGCAGGGTTCGGTATGTCTTCGCTAAGTTTGCCGCCTATTTTAGTCTGATACGTTACTCTAAATGCCATCGCTGGTCTTGACCAGCCCAAGGTGAATAATCAGACAAATGGAGTGCTTCCGAGATTCCGCGGAGTGTCCTTAGTCAGCCTGGATCTGCAAAATCCATCGATTTTTGCCCATGGTAAAAACTGGTTAAAAACGCGATAAATTAACAACTTATAGAATGCTATGGGTAAGATTTGTGCGTTATACCGCATTTCCGAGTTACGGTGCTTTACTCATTTCCATCGATTTGATATCAATCCTGCAGCGCGAAATCTAAGCTGATAATATCTTTAATATTGTGGGATCTGAACTATGAGAATGCCGATGAAACTGGTCATCGCTCTTATTATGGCTAGCCTGACTTTTGCCGTGAACTTGCCTGCCTATGCCGGTGATAAAAGCGAGAAGAGTGAAAAAAGCGAGAAGAGTGATAAGAGTAAAAAGAAAGGCAAGAAATCCAAGAAATCTAAGAAAGGCGGCGGCGATCCCATTCCAGGACCTCCTGGCCCTGAAGGCCCCGCAGGCCCGGCTGGTCCAGAAGGCCCTGCAGGTCCGGCGGGCCCCGCTGGTCCAGAAGGCCCTGCAGGTCCGGTCGGAGCCACTGGTCCGGCAGGAGCTACAGGCCCAGCAGGTCCTACCGGTCCCCAGGGTCCAGCAGGACCGCCTGGCCAGGATGGAACTGGCAGCTTCCCCGGTATAAGCAACAGAGTAGTAGTTGGTTCCCCAGTCACTATTGGGGTCGGCCAGAATATTGCCACTGCGTCATGTAACGGACTGGAAGTAGTCACTGGAGGTGGATACAACATCACTTACGGTAATAATCCAACACCAGTATTTGTAACGACGAGTATTCCTGACGGTGGAAACTTTCCTGAGTATCCTAACAACTGGGTAGTGGTTGTGGACGGTACTCCGGGTAATGCAGAACTGACCCAGCAAATTGAGGCCTGGGCTATCTGCACCGCCTCTAACAATGTGGATGACTAGTAGGAGTAATCGAGCTGATTGAATTGAGTTGCGAACAGAGTAACTCAAGCAAACGAGGCGGGCCGATCATCTGAGGAACTCTCAGCACTGAATCGGCCCGTTTTGTTTCTGCTCCTTACCACTATGTATTGCTAATCTAGTTGTTGATGCAATAGTGCTTAATAAGAACCACTCGGGCTTCGATCATGTCTGCAACATACTTCTCACTTCATATTCCAGCGAGAGACTATCTGGCTACTTTGCTCGTTCTGAGCATAGTTCTGGTTTTAATCCATTTGGGGCTGTACCTCTATCACTATCAGATAGATGAACTGCCCTGGCTGCTTCGCCAACTATTCGATCTTGATGAAGAGAATAATATTCCCACCTGGTATTCAAGTTTCCTGTTGGCAAATAATGCATTTTTCCTGTTCATCTTTTCCTGCCAGGAGGCTCTGGACAAAAGAACATATTGGAAGTTTCTGGCTATTGGATTCCTGATTCTGTCCCTGGATGAAGTAGCCGGAATGCATGAAACCGTAAATACGGCTATCGAAACCAATTGGGCTATTTTCGGCATAATATTAGTTCTAATTGTGGGAGTATTCTTTGTGCCATTCCTGCTTTCCCTACCCAGGCACCTGTCATCAATGTTTGTGGCTTCTGGAGTAGTCTATTTCTCCGGTGCCTTGATAATGGAGCTGATTGGAGAAGATATGGATGCAGATTCACTGCTCTATATGGCCACCGTATCATTGGAGGAAGGTATGGAGATGGTTGGCGCATGGTTGTTTCTGTTTGGGCTATTAAAGGAAATGAAATCGGACGATGATGTCAATGTAGAACTGGGTGTTCAGTAATTGGGTATAGCTCAGATGTTTGAATAGAGACAAGAGAGTGATCGTCTGGTGAATGCTGTAGAGCTATTTAATTGCATAATCAAAAAGCTCTACTTTCTCTTGGTAAATCGTTCTTCTTGATGCTACATGCTATCGAAATAACTCTAGAACCTCTTCTTATAGTTCCAATACCTTCAGTTAGCAGAATCATTAATCGGCTGGATTAATAGAGAATAGTTGGGGATATAAACCCATTTCCCAATCCATCTATTGTTGCTGTGTCATCAGAAAGATCTTCTTCTCATTGCAGTTAAAGGAAGTTCACTCACCTGAAAACCAATCTACTATTCGCACAATGCCGAAATTTTGTTGCTAATGTGGAATCGGAATTTCTACTGGAGTATCGCCAAATTGGTGATATAGTGACAATGAAATTTCTGAATGCTCAGGCAAAGAATTTAGTCCAATATCTGCAAGCCAGTAAAATTGGTAAGGCTAGATGTGATGAAACCTATACTGCTGATACACGGCTACTCCTCTGAAGGTAAATCCAACACCGTATCGGAAATCTATGGCTCGCTTCCCGACGATCTGCGGAAAATATTCGGTGCCGACAAAGTAAAAGAGCTTAATTTAAGCAGATGGATTTCACTGAGTAATGGCATTCGCATTGACGATGTTAGCTATGCACTCGAACGTGCGCTGAAATCTGGCCATTCCCGCCTGCTTAAGAGTGGGTTCAACGTAATAATTCATAGCACTGGTGCTCTGGTTGTACGCAACTGGATTAAAAATCACTGTAAGGATAGGCGACCTTGTCCTATTCAGCATTTAGTTCACCTGGCGGGGGCAAATTTTGGAAGCGGGTTAGCTCATGTCGGTAAAGGGCAGCTTGCTCGATGGGGAAGGCTCATTGTTGCTCATACCGGTAGTGGAATTCGCATTCTCGATGAGTTGGAGTTTGGCTCCTGGAAAACTATAGATCTGCATACCTATTTTCTTGAACCGGGTAACGATATGTATCGTGACTTCGGTGTCCTTGAGTACTGTATAGCAGGATCGCAGATTCCAACTGCTCTTCAGTTGGTGCCCATTCGATATATAAAAGAAGATTCTTCTGATAACACAGTAAGAACCAGCGCCAGCAATTTAAACTTTAATCTTGTGTCCATCCGTCCAAAGAGTAGTGCATTTCAACTTAGTGTGAGGGACCTGGACAATTTGGTTGAGCAACGATTAAACAATCGAGTTGTGGTAGATCAAAACTACGAGCATGATCTTTCATTGCTCTCGAAGAACCGAACCAAAATTCCGTTTGCGATCGCCTATGAAACAGCACATTTTGGTGAAGGAATGGGAATAGTGAGTGGCGAAAACAGCCGTTCAAGCGTAATGCCACTTATACAGAAAGCACTTTCTACTGACTCTACTGAAGAAAGTTACGAATCGACTAATAGATATTTTGACACTACTACAAAGAATACATTTAAGAGAATTTCTAATCTAAAGTACCGGACAATTGGCTGGAACAAGCATACTCAATATGAGGGTCATGCGCAGCTAATCTTCAGAATTAGAGATCAATTCGGGATAGGGGTTAAAGACTTCGATATTACTATCAAGACTCTTGGCACAGGATCTAAAAAGATTAGACTTGAAACACTAATTGAAGATGTTCACAAGAATGGTAAG
Source organism: uncultured Pseudohongiella sp. (assembly GCA_965227685.1). Taxonomy (GTDB): domain Bacteria; phylum Pseudomonadota; class Gammaproteobacteria; order Pseudomonadales; family Pseudohongiellaceae; genus UBA9145. The sequence continues at coordinate 4,150,409 of CBDDGA010000002.1, forward strand.
CATCATGGCACGCTCACATACTACATGCGTACGCAGTCCTACAACAAGCGCATGAAGCGATGGGATGAACTGCTGAATAGTATTTCACCAGTGAATGTTGAGATAACGGGGCATGAGCCTGACTCGGACGACGTTAAATATGTGCCGTTAAACTTGAAGCTTACTTCGAGTCAGTTGCGGGAAATTATTTCAAGCTTCCAAACGACGATTATAGATGTGGAATTATTGCGATTGCCACGTAGGAATGTCTTTCAAATTTCAAAGGGCTAGTTAGTAATAATACATCACAACAGAAAATTTCCTTCAGTCAGAAGAAAAACAATTACCTAAACTCACAATTATAAGATGAGTAGGAGAGGAATGATGGAAGCCAAAAAAAACCTTTTAAGAATTTTTAATGGCCCCGAATTCTGGACAATAGGATTTCCAGGTGGGTTTGCAGGGCTGCTTAGTTGGTTCATGGGCGCCCATCCTGAGCAAGATGTATTTGCGGATCCATACTCAGGGCCGGTGCTGTCTCTGATTTTCGGTGTGGCTGCAAGTTTCACTCTTGTTGTGCTTATTTTTGATGCCAAGATTGAAAATATGCAGAAGACACGTGTGGCTGTCCTCAGCTTTCTATCTGGATTGATCTGGGTATCAATAATTGAGACGGGATTGGCAAGTCTAACAAACTCGGAGGCGGGAATATTTAGTGCGGGAACGAGTTATTTTTCTGACTCCGAGAATTCCATTCCCACTATCAATGCTAATGCCGATGTTGGTGTGGGGGAGGAAATTGATAAGACGGTTGATCAGCTAATAAATAACATCTCCATACAGGGACGTGGAAATTCCGAACTCTCTGAAGCTGAGATGAGAGAAGACATTCAAGATTTTCTTGTATTGCATAATCGTATTCTCATCAAACGACCCTCGGCTCGTAACTTATTGACAGCACTCAATAGCAATCCAGCCATAAGAGCTCCTTATCTTGCGAACAGAATGGGAAATGATGAATTTGGCTTGCTCATTGATTTGTCCATGTTGGACACATTAAACCTTGTGCATTTCGACGAAAGTCTGGCAACTCTGGAAGGTGTTTCACTAAACGAATCTGGTAAGACCCTGGCAAGCGTCATTCAGCAACAACAAGAGAGTCAAATTGAAATCACTCAGGAGGAGTCGGCTACCAGCGATTCTGATTTGTTGATTAATACACCTCGTAGATTAGCGTTGAGCGGCCTGGAGGAGCAGGACTTCCGATTTACCATTGATTCGGAATCCGAAGGATTGTTCAGAATTTCTACCCGGGCTGCAGGTGAAGAATTTTCAGATCTGGACACATATTTGGAATTGTATGATGGAGCCAACAATCTTATAGGAGATGATGATGACGGTGGGGATACTTTCTTCTCTGAGTTGACAGAATTCCTTCCTGCAGGAAGTTATATGGTGAGAATTCGGGGTTACGGCAATGATCAGTTCGGCCTATATATGCTGGAACTGAGCAATGAACTACCTACATCAAACCTGGTAGTAGAAGATCTGGTTACTACAGAGATTACAAATTTCGGTGTTTCGTTAACGTCAGAATTTTCGAGTCAGAATGACTATCAGGAATGGTTTGAATTCAAGATTCTTGTAAATGGAACGTTTGATATCCTCACTAACATTCTAGGTAGTGACATTGATACTCGAATAACACTTTATGCTGATATGCCAGACGGGGTTTACGAGATAGGGTTCAATGATGACTATGACTTTACCATGGCTTCATACCTGAATGAGTATCTATTCTCCGAGCTGGGAGAGGGTGAAGAGCGTCAGGACGTCACCTACTATCTGCATGTCGAAGATAAATGGGGGGTCGGTGGCAACTACTCAGTTATGATAAGAGCACAGTCTATTCAGTAATCATGTAACGGAATCGGAATAGCGTCACTGGCTCATGAGCAGAGCAAGTGACGCTGTATTCCGGTGAATCAATTACCCTGTAGCTGATTTCTCAATCTTTTCCATTGCGCTGGAAACGGCAGTCTCGTAGCACGCTCGATTTTCCTGAACCTGAGTTAGAGATCCGGCAATTCTTAATTGTTGGGAGCCACAAATTTTTTCGGCAACCCGTCTTACCTGAAGTTCAAGTTCCGCCCTGCCAACATCAGTGGAGGCGTCTTCTGCGCTGTAGACAATTGATACTTTGCCTTCATCAATCTGCTGCACTTCAACGCTCGCGTATGAGAGCGCTGGGACAGTAATTGCGACAGCAAGAGAAAAAGATCTGATAAGCCTGTTCATAATACTTCTCCAATACATTTATGTTTAACCAGGCGCGCACCCTTGTTTTATGAGACGCACGCAATGAAAAAAGGTTGCAGTATTGAGGAAATGAAAATCTGGGCACGATTTTCCCCCAACTAGCTTCCTCGCGACTTTCGAGAGCATCTTGTTGTTATTGATACTGAAATTCCGGAAGGAATGCTGAAGGATTGATCCGGAAAAGCTGTAGAAATTGCTTTCTGTTTATTCAGGGGGTGGCTTATTGCTGCCTGGAATATACATGACAGGAAAGTAGTGCCAGCGTTCGCCCGATTTAATAGTCTATAGATTACTCCTTATTGACTTTGCTATATCATCCTAAGCAGAAGAAACTCAATTTGGGGCAGGTAAATAGAACCCAAAACCACGGAGTAGATAATAAAAATATGGCTTCATTCGAGGATTTTGAGTACGAAGTAATAATTGTCGGTTCAGGTGCTGGTGGTGGGATGGCGGCGCATGTACTTACTGAAGCGGGTGTTAAAGTGCTGATGTTGGAGGCGGGCAGGGACTATGACCCCTACACCGAAACGCCAATGTTCAGGCAGAATCACGAGGCTCCACTCAGAGGAACAGGTACCTCAGATAAAAACTTTGGCTACTACGATGCAACGGTAGATGGCGGTTGGCAGGTACCTGGAGAGCCCTATACAGAAGCCCCGGGTACGCGATTTATGTGGTGGCGTGCACGCATGTTAGGTGGACGCACCAATCATTTTGGCCGTCTCGTGCCGCGCTTTACACCTGCCGATTTCAAACCCTATAGCACCGATGGTGTGGGTATGGATTGGCCGGTGGATTATGACGAGATCTCTCCCTGGTATGACAGATGTGAGGAATTAATTGGTGTCTGCGGGGACAATCCGGGATTAGATGACACACCGAGTTCCAGCGATGGTGTTTTGTTGCCGCCGCCCAAGCCCCGGGTCATGGAATTGCTTCTGAAGTCAGCCTGCGAATCTCTGGGAATCGCGGCTGTTCCCATGCGCAGGGCTATTTTGACTGAACCAAAAGACGACCGGCAGGCTTGTTTTTGGGCTACACCCTGTGGACGAGGTTGTTCAATAGGAGCTGCGTTCCAAACCACTACCTCCTTGCTACCCTGGGCCAGGAATAGTGGCAACCTGAAGATTGTTACTGATGCCATGGTAAAGGAGGTTCACCTCGATGATGCAGGCAAGGCTTCTGGAGTTACATTTGTAAACCGGAGCAATGGCGAAGATGTGAGGGTCGACGGAGAGCACATCATACTGGCAGCCAGTGCCTGCGAAACAGCCCGGCTGCTTCTTAATTCGAAGAGCGAAGCATTTCCAGAAGGTTTGGCAAATAGCAGTGGCCAGGTGGGCCGTAACTTAACTGATTCTTTGGGCGCTGGTGTTAGTGGTTACATTCCTGCACTGCGTGACCGTCCAAAATACAATGAAGATGGTCACACGGGTAACCATCTCTATATTCCCTGGTGGGATCGGGAAGGGCAGAAGAATGGAACGTTAAATTTCAGTCGTGGTTATCATTTCGAGGTGGGCGCCAGGTTCGGTTCACCAGGAATGGGAATAGCCGGTCGGGTTGACGGTTATGGGAAGGAGGCTAAAGATGAAATTCGTTCAAACTATGGAACAGGTATTGGCTTATCTTTACGCGGTGAAATGCTTGTTAGTGACGACTGTTACTGCGAGATAGATGAAGAAGTAACAGACCAATGGGGAATTCCGGTCTTGAAGTTTCATTGGAAATGGTCGGAGCAGGAAATCAATCAGGTAGCACATGGATTGGAGTGGGGAAGGAAAATTATCGAAGCCATGGGTGGCATAGTTAACAATCCAGATCGCACAGCTGAAGAAGCGATCGAAGCTGGCGGCCAGATCATCCATGAGGTGGGTACTACCCGTATGGGTGACGATCCAGCAACCTCGGTTTGCAATAAATGGGGGCAAACCTGGGATGTGGAAAATCTTTATGTGATGGACGGCGGGGTGTTTGTCTCTAATCCTCACAAAAACTGCACGATTACAATCCTGACTCTGGCTATGCGCAATGCTTCGCGGTTAGCCGAACAACTAACCGCCTGATCGGAGCAAACTAATGAGCAAAATCTACAATCCTAAAATGAGTCGCCGCGAAAGCATGAAGCGGATCGGCTCAATGGCAACGGTCATCATGGTTGGAGGTATCCCGGTTGCGTGCGATCCGGTGGAGCCTGAGAGTGCTGGCTCAACCACAACATTTTCAGCCGGTCACTGGCCTGGGATTGAACTGGAAGCGATTACAGGTCCTACGTATGGCACGGATCCAATCGTTTCCAATCCTTCTGTGCCCTGGCCATTAACGCTAAGCGATGCTCAGAAAGATATGGTGGCGGTGCTGAGTGACATAATTTGCCCGGCTGACGATAGAGGGCCTGCTGCAACAGACGTCGGTGTACCCGATGTCATAGATGAATGGGTAAGCGCACCTTACTCCACTCAGCAAAGGGACCGTGTGCAGATTGTCAACGGTCTGCAATGGCTGGATGACGAGGCAAACCTGCGATTTGAAACGAATTTCGTATCAGCGACCACAAGCCAACAAGTTGAGATTATCGAAGACATTGCCTTTCGCTCGCAGTATGAGGTCGCTGAGTTTGAACTGGCAGCGCGGTTTTTCAATCGTATGCGACGTCTGGTGTTTGGTGCCTACTTCACAACACCGGAAGGCATCGAAGATATTGGCTATATAGGAAATGTTGCGATTGCAGGCGACTATCCGGGGCCTACTGACGAGGCAATGGAACATATCAGACAGGTTGCTGATGCTTTGGGACTTCCACCAATAACTGAATATGAGGTTCAGTGAAGTCTGCGCTGTAGCAAGGAGAATGGAGAACGCTTGCTACAGCAATCCGATTGATTAGTTAGAATATTGCCAGTGGATTCATCGGCGACCCGGTGCCACCTTCAACTCGCAGCGGTGAGCCTACAAATAAAAACTCCCAGCGATTCCTTGCGATTGCCTCCTCAGCAACAGCATCGAGATCAAGGTTGTCCAGAATCGGCATTCCCAAACCTACCAGCACCAACTCATGTAATGGGTTAATTAGACCTTCAACACCACTGGGCATTACATCGCTGACACCGTCGGAACCAATCACTGCTACATCTCTCTCCTTGAGCCATAGCGCTAAAGAAGCATGGGAGCCGGCGGCATTGCCAATGAACATCCACTCTCCTTGCTGGCGCACTTGCTCCCATCGCCCGGTCCTTATTAACAAAACGTCACCACTCCTTATACGTACGCCAGTGCGTTCTTCCCAGGCCTCAAGATCTGCTGCGGTTATTGCAGTACCCGGTTCCAGAAACTCCACACCTCTAAGCCAGGGGATATCCACGATAATTCCCCGGGTAAATACGCCCTCGAAGAAATTGTGGATGCCAAGGCGGTTAGATCCACTTTCCTCTAGTTCATCAACAGAGAAACCGTTATACATCTGACCTTTGTGTGCGAAGTGGGGTAAGCCATCCATATGAGTGTGAGCAAAGCCATGGTATTGCACCGAGTATTCATCGCCAGCCACTTCATGTTCTCCAAAACGAGAACGTGAAAGTATGTGACGAAAAGGATTTCCGTTCATAGGACGTTGTTCTTTGTCAGCAAACCTGGATAGAGAAACAGATGCGCCATCTTGCACCAATCGGGCGGCCTCAATTCTCTTTTGAGGTGTTATCAGGTTAAGCGTACCTCGCTCATCGTCATCTCCCCATCTGCCCCAGTTGGAGATGTCTTGCATCCATTGGTCGAATTGTTGTCTGGACACTGGCTCAGCAGGTTGTGAAATACTTGCAGAGGAAGCCAGAAGGAGCAGGATTGCAGATAGCGTATAGATTACTCTTTTCATGGTCATTGTCCGATGGAATTTAGTTTTCTGGATTCGATTCTATAGATCCGCTCTTGGATATTGATAAAACCAGCAAGATAAAGAGAAAGACTGATTGGAAAATTAGCGAGAATACTGCCGCGAAGTATAAGGTGATGGAAATTCCTTCCCATATCCCAAGCACGCCCAACGTGAGACATAAGTAAGCCAAAGCTTCCAATAGCCAGACAACTGCCGCTCCGGTCTTGTCTTCTTTCTGCACTTCCTTAAAGCCGGGGATGTACTTCACCATGGCGACGGTCGCAGAGATATTGAGGATTATCCATAATACGCCTGAAATTCTAATGACAGCCGCAGCGTTATCAGAATAAGTACGCAATAAGATTGGCAGTAGACATAGAACTATAGTCATGGAGGTGCCTATGACAACTGCCATTATTCGGACCATGTCGATCCTGCTCGGCGTTAGCGCAGTGACTAATACAGTGAATCCTAAAAAGACTGATGCAATCTCGGCTATATTGAGAAGGTCATCAAATACTGGCAGATTCATAACGCTAAGCTCGGTTGTTGATCTTTAGGTAGAAGTCCCTGTTCTAGTTGACGTTGCGATCTCCATCTTTCCAGTAAGGCTTTCTTAATTCTGTCTTCAGGATTTTGCCCGCGCCAGAAAGAGGAAGTGGTTCAGCCTGAATGGCAATAGAGCGCGGGCATTTGAAACCGGCAATTAATGACTTGCAATGTTCAATCAGTGCTTGCTCATCACATTCGGATCCTTCTTTGGGGACCACGATAGCATGCACAGCCTCTCCCCATTTTTCATGGGGAATACCGATAACGGCACACTGGCTAACGCTATCGTGTTGATACAGTGCATTCTCAACCTCGGCGGAATATATATTCTCGCCTCCAGAGATGATCATGTCTTTCACCCGGTCAACGATGAAGACGAATCCTTCTTCATCCATGTACCCGCCATCCCCTGTGTGTAGCCAGCCATCGACTATTGTCTTGCTGGTTTGCTCTTCCATGTTGCGGTAACCCTTCATGATGTTTGGCCCGCGCATACAAATTTCACCGACAACGCCATAATCGACTGGTTTATTGTTGTCATCCATGATGCACACATCGATTCCGGGCAGAGCTTGCCCGGCAGACTTCATCTTGCCAGCCAATGACCCTTCGAAGGTGTGACGTTCTGGTGGCAACGTAGTGATCACTGGTGCAGCTTCGGTTTGACCGTAAGCCTGATAGAAGTCTACTTGTGGCATTACCTTCATGGCCTGCTTGATCACTGCCTCCGGCATGGGGGAAGCTCCATACCACACACTCTGCAATGAGCTGGTATCGTAATCGCCGATAGTGGGTTGGTGCACAACCATGTTTATCATGGTTGGAACCAGCAGCATGCGTTGAATCTTATGATCTTGCACACCCTGCAATGTAGCCAGGGGCTCAAAAGCAGGTTGGAAATAATTTGAGCCACACAGAGCAGTGGACATCATGCAGACAAATGCATCTGCAATGTGAAACATCGGTGCCACATGCAAAATCCGATCGCCTTGTTGAATACCCAGGACAGAGATGGCTTGTAGTGCATTGACTACAAGATTTGTGTGCGTAAGCATCACACCCTTGGATCTTCCAGTGGTACCTCCTGTGTAGAATAGACCGGCTATATCATCGCCACTACGTTGTGTGTCAGGGACAGGTTCGTTATCGATGAGTTCAGCATAGGAAACGTATCCATCTGGTACATCACCATCATCGATAAATACGAAATGTTGGACATGTTGTAGCTTATCTCTAATTTTGGCGATTAGAGGGGCGAAGGTGGTGTCAACGAATAGCACTGATGCCTCAGAGTCGTTTAACCAGTACTCAACTTCCGGACCAGCCAACCGGGTATTGATGGGTTGGAAGATGCCACCTGCCCAGGGTACTGCGTACATAAATTCAAAATAACGATCGCTATTTAGCGCCAGAATCGCCGCACAGCCGTCGGCACCGATACCTAGCTTTTGGAGGCCGCCGGCAAAGCAGGCAATCTTATGCTCGAACTCAGGCCAGGTTTGCCTGCGATTGCCGTCTACTGTAGCCAGGACATCAGGTTTATTTTGAGCGGCGCGTCGCACCATCTGGGAGGTTGAAAACATACGGAACTCTCTGTTTTTCTAATTATTTAATTCTTCTTAAGTTCTGAGAAGTTTCGGCACAGCAGATTGAGACCTTTGGGTTGGGAATCTTCTGCTTGCGGACAACATCTTATCAGCGAGGAAGCGGTAGTAACAGCTCTGTTCCGAGAGGGCGTTGCACGTCAAATGCCTTCAATGTCATTGCAACAAAGTTGTAGTACCCCACCAGGCCGACGATATCCATCAGGCCTTCATTGCCAAACATCTCGATAGCGGTGGCGAAGGTCTCAGAGCTTACCTTCTCTTCACTTACCAGTTCTCTTGTGAACTCGATCAGCAGTCTCTCGGTATCGCCAAGACCGTCGATTACGGGTAACGAATCCAATTCTTTCCGATACTTGATCACTTCAATAATGTCTTGCTCCAGTCCCGCCGCCTGAGCCAGGGGCTCATGTGCGGACCATTCATACTGATGATCGATTTCTCTCGCCGTTGAAAGAATGATGAGCTCTGTCAGGCGTTGATCCTTATTCGTGCCGTAGCGGACCCGTTGTCGTACGTCAAAAATTGCTTCAGCCAGTACCGGACTATGTAACCACATCGCCACTGGACCGCGCGGACCGGTTTCATAACCAGTACCCGGACTTACGTAGGTATCGTAAGCCGCCTTACCGATCTCATCCATTTCCTCACGTTGGACCTGGGGAAGACGTGCCATTGTATCAGTGAGAATGTCGGAGGGAATCTTCTCTTCAGTCTGCAAACCTTGAGGTTGGTAAACCACATCCTGGGTAAAGGAAACTGAAGGAATGAAGGCGATTGCAAGTAGTACGATCAGCGCGCCAGGACTGACAAGTTTGGAAGAATTCATGGGCTGAATCTCAAGTTTATAGTTATTATGCTCCGATAGTATCAGTTAATAACTAAACAGTTCAGTGTTTGAGTTTGCTGCAACTCCAAGCCAACAACCAACAGTAAATCTCGAACCCTTGCGTCAGAACATCAGACCAGGTCTCCTCCTGGATTATTCCATGCCGCAGCAAGCGAGCCTTGCAGGAAAGTCGATATGATTGTGATATTCTGATTCTTCGGCAAGTCAGGCAGGCTGGTCTCAGGATATAAAGTCTACCTCAGTCAAAGTTCTTCATCCTCGCGGGGCACAATATGATGTCATGTTCAAGGAACCAAACGATATCGGTAAGCAAATTCGTTTTTGCGTTACCGATGATGATTCTCTTCATTACCCTGCTACTTCAGCAAGCTAATGCCCAATCATCTGACCCGGCTGATTCTGCCGAGTCTCACAGACCCGGGTTCATTCTATGGACTGCGTTGGAACTTGAGCAGAGAAACGCTCAATTGGGCAGAACTATTCGCGAAGATGGATCCTCCCGGGAAACATTAGCAGATTACCTGGTTCCCGCTCGTTCCCATCGATTTCGATTCATTCGTCGGGACCGTGACGGTCTGCCGGAATTACATGACCATATTGAAGACTATGTCTACATCCAAAGTGGAAATGGCAGTGTTCGCGTTGGGGGTGAAATGCTGGGACGCAATGGCGACATAGGTACATCAATAAATGGTGGACACGTTCATGAAATCGGGGCGGGTGATGTGCTGCGAATTCCAGCTGGTGTCCCCCATGCCTATCTGGTCGGAGACGCCGGACACATTACCTATGTACTGGTTCGAGTGCCAGCCTTCAGAGGAGAAGTGGTGCAAAATCCAGACGGAGAAGCACCAGATCTGGAGCCACCAGGGTTTGGACTATGGCGTGCTTCGGAACTGGCGCAACTGAATGAGGAAATCGTGTCTAATATGCGCAGTGATTATTCATCTCGGATGACCCTGGCTGACTATGGGGTCGGAGGCAATTCACACCGAATTCGGTTTCTGCGACGCGATCGAGATGGAGTGCCGGAACTACATCAGGACATAATTGATGTGGTTTTCATCCAGAGTGGAAAGGGGAGAGTCCACGTCGGGGGAGAAATGGTTGGTGAATCAAATGTACCCGGCGCGCAAATTGTGGGAGGGTCTCAATACGATGTCGGTGCAGGAGATGTCGTGCATATTCCGGCGCGGATGCCACACGCTTATCTGACTTCAGATGATGAACATATTACTTACGTATTAATGCGAGTACCCGCAATAAACTGATAACATCTCTTACCTTAAACCCTGTCTCCAGTTAAGCATGGGATTTTTTATTCCCATAATTTACTGACGCTTTGTAGTCTGGAGTATTTTGCATGCCCATCGAAATTTCTATTAAAGGCCGTGTTGTTCATCTTGTCAGCATAGGGTCAAGCAGCGCCGAAGAAGTGGCGCAACAATTAGTTGATCTCTTTGAGTCTGAAGAGTTTCCGCAGGATCCTATATTATATTGGGACATAAGAGGTTCGACTTCACTAGGTGAACGTTCTGGTGCCGATATGGGAATGATTGCCGGCAAGACCAGCTCCTATGTCAAAAACATGAATATTCACTCAGTTTTTCTTGTTTCCAGTGATCTTTACCATGGCATGGTAAGGATGATGGCGGTGTATGGGGGTGTTGAAGACAGCGTTGTTCAAATATTCAGAACGGAAGAAGAGGCATTAGATTGGATGGCCAGACTGCAGACTGGTGATGAGTAGAGCCGATGAAAATTCCAAACCGATCCTATGGTCACCAACTACTCTGCCTCTTTTACCAGATTTTATTGGAACAAAGCCCGACGCCGGTCTACCCGTTTAGTTATCCAGCTACCACCGAATTTCTTTGCGTACTTGCGCGACAGGATATTGATCGCAATGGTGCCCACAATCCCCGGGGTAATCCATAGAAATACTGAGTAGCTCTCAAAATTGCTGGCGAAGATTTCTTCGAATAAACGTCTTCCTCCAAAAACTGCAAATGCAGTGTAGGCACCTATTCCAGAACCTATGAGGCCACTGAGATGCTGAATCCACCATTCTTTAGGGCGAATTTCCTTGCGAAATATGTAACGAAGATGAGAGATGCCTCCGGCTATTTGCAAGGGGCCAAAGATCATAAACAGAATGGTGTTTGTATTGATGCCAACAACAAGCAGAACTATCCCAACAGTTATCAGCAAGGAATTGAGCCCCAGATTTACAGGATGACGCAGGGGCTCCCGGTCATCTTTGTATAAAATGGTTAACCAGCCGTGTCTTGTGCTCGTTAGAACCAGGATGCTGAGTGAAAAGAGAAAAAGGCCGAATTCTCTGATTTGTGCTATGGCATCAGCTTCTGCTTCAGGGCTTAGTTCCAGTCCGGCAGCATGCATAGATAGGGGAAACAGCAAGTCCAGACTCGACATCAGGATTCCGGATACCGAGACCGTATACATGCCAATAGCGAAGTAACGACCGAAGCGCTTATGGTCGAAGTTTCCTTTTCGGGTGAATACAGGAACCCAAAATAAAAGTAATGCACAAGCTCCAACCGCAATGTGCATATAGAGGGCAATTTCATGAAGTAATAGCATGTTTCCTCCCAGGCCTGTTCTCATGGTTAGAAGTAATTGGGGATGTATGTATAGTAGGGAGGTGAACGTTGAGCCCACAGTGCCAGAAGTCACGATGTGTCCTATGACTTTTGGCCTATAGGTGAGGTTGCCCGACTATGTGATAATTTCTTGTGAATGATGCCCATTCCATTACGGTCCCCAGCGGGAATTTTTTCTAATAAATGTCAAAGTCGGATACAACAGCAAAAGCGGCCAGTGAAACTGCATTGGCTCTTTCTGGAATTCTGGTAACCGCTGTTGTGGGGGCTGTAGGGGCCTATTCAGTATTCAACTCACCCCAGTTTGTCTATGTTACATTGCTGGCAGCGACGCTGTTAGCTCTGGTAATTGTCGCGTTGCTGCGATCTAAAAGTCGGAAAGTCAGCCTGATCCTGTTCTGGCTGGAAGCAACGTGCATCACCACTTTGCTCTTTCTTGTGTCATCTTCATTTATATTGATTCTGACTATCGTATTACTAGTACAGGCTGTTGAGCTGTTTGGAATACGGCAGGCTGTCTTCTGCCTGATTGCAAGTCAGTTACTTTTCCTGAGTGCCCAATACATTCATCCGGATTCCGGGGATGGTCTGCAGATCCTGGTAAGTGTCCTCCTCTATGGTCTGCTGCAAGTGTTCTCAATCAGTATGGTGCAACGGGCCATTAATGAACGGGAACGAAGAGAGCAGATGGCTGCGCTCAATCGTGAACTCATCGCAACGCGAGAATTGCTCTCTCAAACCGCTACGCAAAGTGAACGAGTGCGCATAGCCAGGGATCTGCATGACATACTTGGTCATCATATGACAGCATTAATTCTCAATCTGGAGGTTGCCAGCCACAGTGTTGAAGGGCAGCCAAAAGAAAAGGTGGAACAATCGCTGGCCATGGCAAAACTATTGCTAAGTGATTTACGTAGCGCTGTCGGTGAGCTTCGTGACGAATCGTCACTTAATCTCGAAGAGTCGATCAAGAAGCTGGTTGCAGATATTCCAAATTTCTCAATTGACGTCGATTTTAGTTCGGCGCCCCGAATTGATGACGTTGAAACTGCCGAGACATTATTGCGTTGTACTCAGGAAGCGGTGACGAACGTATTGCGGCATAGCACAGCTGATCGCTGTCTGATTTCAATGAGTGGCGATCGTGGGAGCTGTACATTATCAATCAGCGACAATGGGCATTCCGAAACAGAAATAAAGCCAGGTAATGGTCTGAAAGGAATGCAGGAGAGGGTACAGGCTCGAGATGGAGATTTGTCCTGGCAACAGAATAAAGATGGTTTCCATCTGCAGATTAAACTTACTACCCCGGCTGCGCCATGAAGATTAAAGTTATGCTCGCTGAAGACCAGAATCTGGTTCGGGAAGGCTTGCGCAATCTGTTGGAGCTGAGCGACAACATTGAAGTAGTGGGAGAAGTCACGGATGGAGCAGAAATTCTGGAAGGTCTGGATCGCCTGAATCCGGATGTGCTTCTAACGGATATTCGAATGCCCAAAATGACAGGAATAGAGGCTTTGCGCGCAATGCAGGAAAAAAACATCCGCGTGCCTTCTATCATTCTCACCACATTCGATGATCATCAGCTTGTCCTTGAAGGCATGCAGGCTGGAGCCAGTGGATACCTGCTGAAGGATGTGTCACTGGAAAGTCTTGTTAATGCGATTGAAACTGTGAACAGGGGAGAGACTCTGGTACAGCCTGCAATAACTGAACGTATATTAAAAGGGCTATCCAGCCTGGCCAGTAAAGACCATGACACTGAAATGGTTGAGCAGTTGTCACCAAAAGAACTGGAAGTCCTGCGCTTGGTTGCCGGAGGTTATAGCAACAGGGAAATTTCAACGGCTATTCATAAATCTGAAGGCACAGTAAAAAACCAGGTTTCTTCGATTCTGGAAAAACTCGGAGTGAGGGATCGCACGCAAGCGGTATTGAAGGCAGTCAATCTCGGTTTGCTTTAACTGCCTTCCTCACCAACGAGCGAGAACTGATATGCGGTCTTTGCTTCAGGCAGTTCTACTGCTGATCGGTGTTGTACAGAGAATCATCTGACCCATCTTCAGCATCATCATTTTCGCTGTCGTTCAGGTCGGCCGACAGAAGGATAAATCTGGACGTATCAGTCGCACTCAATTGAAATCTGGCCCAATAGTCTATGCCATCCACAAGAACCGATGGAATCGTCAGAATGTTGTCAGCGAATGTGCTGACGTTTGTATCACTGGTTGCTGATATTTCCTGATAGCTGGCAATGACTAATTCTGGAGTCTCAGCTGTCGTATCGAGGGTTAGTGTAATAGAAAAGGTCTGTTCGCCTGCTACCAGAACTGGGATTGTGAGGTTGATGCCATCAAGTATTGCGCTGGTTGAATTCTCGGATGGATCTGATATTCCCAGGTCAACAATCCGAATAGCATTGTCGCTTCCCCCACCACTAACCGTTGCGAATACAGTGCCGGAGACGTAAAGCAATTTCCCGTCATTTGATGCAGCTATACCATTGGGTCGTGAAAAAGTGGCTACATCTGCCGTTCCGTCATTGTCGCCGACACCGCCAGTACCTGCCAGTTCAGTGATGTTACCTTCAAGATCAACAGAGTAAATTCTGTTCATCGTTCTTCCTGCGACGTATAGCCTGTTGTTGGCATAAACAAGATGCCCCGCGCCGCCAGGGATATCAGCCAATACTGTCGCTTCTCCATCCTGATCTATTCGAAAAACCAGTCCATCATGCCAGTTTACTGTGTAGAGATTTCCATTTTCATCCATCGTGAGCCCATTGGGGCAGTTGAATGAGGAGTGTTCTGAGAAATTCTCCACGATGTCGCCAAACACGAAGGAGGCCGGGATGCGCCTGATACGATCACCTTCACGGCATTGGGTAAAAAATATGTCATCGTTTGGCGCTACTACTACACCAACAGGTCCGGGTGAAATTGCTAACAATGACGCATCACCTTCTGGCGTGATTCGGGTGAGTCGCCCGGAATTCCAACTGGCCTGGATAAGATTTCCAGCGCTATCGAAATCGTTCCCGGAATTGGAAAAACCTATATTCTCAGCGATTAGTGTGGATTCGCCATCCGGGGTGAAGCGAAACACCCTCGTTCCACCCTCGGATACGTAGTTTCCATATTCCGCCACTATGATGTCGCCGTCAGAAGCGATTGTTATACCGCCATTTGCGGGCGTTCTTGTCAGTGTGGATACGCTAATCTGCGCTGTGGCAAGACTTGCCGTTACAGGCAGGATTAACAGTGTAGTAATTATTCTTTTCATTGTTTTCAACCCATGAGGATAGCTAAATAGCGACCCCATTCAATTGACTAAGGTCTGGTAAAACAACTAATTACAGTATTCACATGTTAACGAACCAGTCGAGCTGAGAAAACACATGTGACTGGATTTCTGATTATGTACGCATAAGTTGAAATTATTGCAGGTTGAGCTTTTTTTGGTCCTGCAATGAAAAAGGGCGGCTTCGAAAAGCCGCCCTTTTTGAATTGGCTAGAGCCCAATTCTTGTTTACATGCTTAAGCAACTACTCCGGATTCTTCCACCTGGAAGTTCAAATCGAAGTTTTTCAGCGGTAGCTGCCGCACACGAATGCCGGTAGCATCAAAAACAGCATTTGCCAGCGCCGGACCGATTCCAGGAGTACCTGGTTCGCCGGCGCCACCGATATCAGCTCCGCTATTGATCACATGAGTTTCAATTTCGGGAGCTTCGTCCATGCGTACCGATTGGTAATCATGGAAGTTACTTTGAGCGATTGCGCCGTTTTCAATCGAAATTTCTCCGTGCATCGCAGCGGTGAGGCCGTAGATGATGCCGGACTCCAGTTGCGCAGCAATTCCATCGGGAGCTACTGCCAGTCCCGGATCAATTACAGCGACGACACGATCTACCGATACTTCGCCTTCAACCACTGTAACCTCAACTACCTGGGCAACGATTGAGCCGAATGATTCCTGCAGAGATATCCCTCTACCGCGACCGGCTGGAAGAGTGCGGTTCCATTGTGCTTCTTCCGCAGCCTTGCGAAGCACGGCCAGATGGCGAGGATGTTGCTGTAATAGCGCTACCCGAAACTCAAAGGGGTCCTGTTCCGCTGCATTTGCAGCCTCGTCAATGAATGATTCTGTGAAGAAACCATGCTGCGAATGATCGACGCTTCGCCAGGCGCCAAATGGCACATGGGTGGGACTGCTTACATAGCCAATGTCCTGAGAAGGCACAGCATAGGGAATCAGCGGTGCTTCAATTGGTTCGTTCTTGTTGGTGTAAGTATTCTCCCAGGCGACCAGGTTGTTGCTTTTATCAAAAGCTGCACGGAAACGACTCTGTACTGCAGGTCTGTAGAAATCCTGTCGTACATCTTCTTCCCGCGACCAGATGAGTTGAACAGGTCTGCCTACAGCTCTTGAAAGCAGGGCGACTTGCATGGCGTAGTCCGGGCGCGCTTTGCGGCCAAAGCCGCCACCCATGAGATGGTTGTGTAGAGTGACGTTCTCAGGGTCCATGCCAAGAATAGTGGCGACATCCCGACGGAAACCAAGAGGGTTCTGACAGCCAACCCATACCTCGGCGCTATCGGCTTTCACATCTGCAGTCGCATTTAGCGGCTCCATACAGGTATGGGCCAGAAATGGCACGTGATAGTCGGCATCAATAACCTTTGCGGCAGACTCGAACGCTGATGCAAGCTCACCTTCCACTCGATCAGTTTGCCTCTCAGTGCCAGCAGTGATATCACGATCAAACTGCGCGAAAATATCATCACTGGAAACTGATTCGTTACCAGTTTCACTCCAGGTCACGTTCAGCAATTGCACAGCCCGGTTTGCAGTCCAGTAACTGTCGGCAACAACCGCAACAGATTCGGTTGATAATGTCTCGCCTAACATATTTGTTACCGAAGAAGCTGGAATTACTACCACATCTTCAACGCCATCGATTGCGCGGGCGGCACTGTCGTCTACTGATACCACACTGCCACCGGGAACCGGTGATCGCACGACGCTTGCGTATAACATGTCAGGTAAGCGCACATCCAAAGCGAATTTGGCGCTACCATCCACTTTGGCTGGAATATCCCGCCGTGGTCTGTGGGTGCCGACAATCTTGTAATCCGCGGGGTCTTTAAAAGTAGGTGTCTGACTCGGTGTCATCTCGGCGACAGCGGATGCAAACGCTGAATAAGGCTCACGGCGATTACTTGCGGCGTGCACAACATAACTGTTTTCGGTACTGACTTCCCGGGCGGGGACTCCCCAGGCTTCAGCGGCAGCAGTCTGGATCATTTCCCGTGTGGCAGCTCCGGCAATTCGCATAGCGAGTATGCCGGTTGTACGAACACTCATACTGCCACCCGTAATCTGTAGATTAAGGGTGTCAGCGACTCGCATCATCATGCCATCCACCGTGGGGATTACCAGATTTGGAAAATCGACGCCTGCAAACAAGTACCGGCGCCCAGCAGAATACGATGCATATTCGCCAATGGCAGGGGCTTCCTCCACTTTCAACTGATCCCAATCAGCATCAAGCTCTTCTGCCAGCATCTGTCCCAGTGCGGTATGAACACCCTGGCCCATCTCTGAATGGGGAATGATGGCGGTGACAACGTTATCGCTGTCTATTTTTATATAGGAGTGAATTAATTTTCCGTCATCTTCACCAATTTTGGCGGCAAGATCTCTAACCTGGTTGCCGGGGCGCATGGCGATGCCGACTACCAATCCACCCCCAGCAACGATACCGGTCGCGATAAAAGCTCGTCTGGTTAACTTAGACATTATCCACCCCCGCTACGTTGTAAAAGAGTGATTCGTCAGAATTGGCAGCAACACTCGTGGATTTAATTGCATTCTTGATTCGACCGTACATACCGCAGCGACAAATATTGCCTCGCATGGCTTGATCAATATCAGCATCTGACGGGTTTGGATTTTCTGCTAATAAGGCAGAAGCAGACATCAATTGACCTGACTGGCAATAGCCGCACTGGGGCACCTGATGCTCGATCCATGCCTGTTGCAGTGGATGCAGATCGCCAGAATCAGTTTTCAGTCCTTCGATGGTGGTGATCTGTTTGCCTTCAACACTTGAAATTGGTGTTATACAGGAGCGCATGGCCTGGCCATCGATATGGACGGTGCAGGCACCACATTGCGCGATACCGCAACCAAATTTGGTTCCGGTTAATTCCAGTTGCTCCCTCAACACCCAGAGCAATGGTTTCGAAGGGTCGACATCCACCGTCTGTCTAACCCCGTTTACCCAGAAGGATGTACTCATGTCTGTCAGTCTCCTGCGGTCAAATCTTTGCTTGATCTATGATAAGACTCGCTAAGCAATTAAAATTATTAAATATCTATTTCGTTTGTAATTCTGGCGAATGATCTCTGCGCTTAATTGGCGGAAATCCTTCGCGAATATGTCAATTAGTGATTGAACATTCTGACATTTTAGGTACTATATGTCAGAATGTATAAACGAATGGTAACCTAAACTCTGGTGAAGTGCACCAATTGATTATCCAAAATCTACATGAATAAACCCGAACAGAGCATAGATCGCGCGCAGGCCAAGAAAGACGCGGTATTTGAAGCGGCATCTGATGTTTTTGCCCGCTATGGATTCAGGCGCACCACGATGAATGACATCGCCGGGGCAGCTGGTATATCCCGTCCGGCCCTCTATCTATTGTTTGAAAACAAGGATGCCTTGTTTCAGGCCCTGGCTTCATACAGATTGAATCAGGCGATCGAGAAGGCATTGGAGGTATTGGAAGGAGAGGGCGATTCAAGGAAACGCTTTA
Organism: uncultured Pseudohongiella sp.; assembly: GCA_965227685.1. GTDB lineage: Bacteria > Pseudomonadota > Gammaproteobacteria > Pseudomonadales > Pseudohongiellaceae > UBA9145. Next base: position 4,169,034 of record CBDDGA010000002.1, read on the forward strand.
CAGAAGCATTATTGGTATTTGAAAAGATATTCTACGAACCAATCGCTGACTCACCCCATGGCGCTGAATTGATGGACATTAGCCAGAGCCTGGCTTCAGATATGATGATGAAAGAGATCACCAGGCTACACACTGCTCTGGCGAATTCACTGAGTGAAGCTGAAATAGCGGGTGAAGTAAGCTTCACAAATTCTTCACTTAAACCAAAAACCTTCGTTGAGCTATTATTTGCCTCTCTCGGTGGAATAAAAAAGAAAGCAGCTACAACCAAGGAATTCAGAAAACTGGTTAAACAGGTAGCAGATGTATTTCTGCAATCCATTTCTGTCTGATTCCTCAATTGCAGTTGATTAGTAGAGGACGGCAGCTTGAAGAAGATAAGCGAGATATTTCTTGTTTCAATTCTGGTGTGGGCGATGTCATCGCCAGGCACCGCACAAACCCACGATCCTGCACTTTTCCCATCAATTGAACTACCCGATGAGCTGGAACGGGTTCTGCGTGACTACGAGTCAGCCTGGGCAGGTGAGAATGGTGAGGTTTTCGCCATGTTGTTTACTGAAGATGGCTATATTCTCTCTGGTGGCGATTCCCCTGCCCGGGGTCGTGAAATCATCGAATCTCGCTATGGCTTCGCGGGAGGTCCTCTCAAACTCAGGGCAATCCACTATGAGATGAGTGAGACTCTTGCCTACATCTTTGGTTTTTATACTTATACCGAGGGCACAGACCTTGGCAAATTTGCGCTAACCCTTAGAAAAGTTGATGAGCGCTGGTTCATAACATCTGATCAGGACAATCCACTTCGTAGCAACGAGCAGTAAGTCTGGCTGATCGCGCCCTGCCGTGCGAACATCGACTCCCTTATAAAAAAACGAGGGCCAGACATGAAAACACTTCGGGTAATACTCCTAGTCATTGCGACTGCATCCCTGCCGGTTCTCGCGCAAATAGATGGAGCACCACCAGCACCTACAAACGAAGCCTATGCAATTTCCCTGGAGGCACTGGAAGTGGCTGCCGATGAGCTTGCCGCCGCTGGAATCTCCACCCGGCGGATGCTGGAAGGTGGAATATTCAGTATCAATGTACGCCACATTGAAGGAGCAGAAACTGCACTACAGCACGGTCGTATAAGCGAGGTGTGGGTAGTCAGGGAAGGGTCGGGAATTGTAGTGACAGGGGGTTCACTCATCGACCAGACACCGTCTGGAAGCGGGCCGGGTGAATATCGCGGCACGGGTATCAGGGGTGGAGAAGAACGTTTTATTCAGGCAGGAGATCTGGTTTTCGTGCCGCCAGGTGTGCCCCATGGTATCCGGGAAACTGATTCGATTACTTACCTGAATATTCGCTTCGAGCTTCGCGACCCTGATTAGTAAGTCATTGGATCGGGGTCACATCGTGTTGTTCAATTGGAACTCCATGCACTGTCATGCCAATCTCCATGATCATGCTTTCGTATACAACGCTATTTTGAGTTGGAATGATCTGCAATAGTATGGGATGGTATGCTCCAGAGTCTGTGGAAGAGACATAGAAAAGAGGATAGTAGCTGTGTCTGATGTCTATGACGTTCCTTATATGCAACGCACGCGAGATTATTATCGTGCTCAGGGATATGAGAAGGATTATGTGTGGGCGCACAATTCCGAAACGCCATTCACGCCTCTTGCCAGGCCCCTCAGCGAATGCAAAGTAGGTGTTATAGTCACTGCCATGCCAGACACAGAATCTGGCCGCGCACATCGTAAAGTCTATGCCTCCCTGTCATCACCTATACCTGAGTCAATGTATACAGCTGAGCTTTCCTGGCATCAGACTGTAACCCACACCGATGATGTGGGATCGTTTTTGCCTTTGAGGCAATTGAGTGTTCTGGTTGACGAAGGTGGTATCGGTTCAGTCGCTCATCGTTTCTATTCGGTTCCTACTGAATACAGTCAGCGCAATACCCGGAAAAATGATGCGCCCGAGATATTAGAAAGATGTCGGGAAGATGAGGTAGACATTGCAATACTGGTTCCATTGTGACCTGTATGTCATCAGACCGTGAGTCTGGTTGCCCGCCACCTCGAAGCGAATGATATTCCTACGCTGATCGTTGGCTCTGCCATCGACATAGTTCAACACTGCGGTGTCCCAAGATATTTACACAGTGATTTCCCCTTAGGTAACCCCTGCGGAGTTCCCTACAACAAAGATATGCAGCTCAGCATCATTAGTCAGGGTGTGGCTATGTTTCGTACAGCCACTGCAGCCAATACAGTAGAACGAACACCTTATTCATGGGCAAATAACGAATGGCGTGATGATTATTCCCGAGTAGATGATAGTAACCGAGAGGAATTGGCGAGAAGGGGAGAGGAAAGAAGAGCCCGACAGGCGGAAGACAAAAGAACCGGACTGAATCGTTCTGCCATGATTGCAGAAGGATAACAGTTAAATCTTCAGTTCCTGAATCCCCAAAACGCTGGTCAGGAGTTATCGACCATTTATGCCCGTGTCAGATAAATAATTAGTGAAGGTAAAATAAATGACAACGCCGAACAAAGCTCATCCCTCAAGTATTTTATTCTGCCTGCTGGCTCTTGTAGTGTCTCCGGAGCTCTTCGCACAAATGTCAGGGGTTCAGCAGGCACGCTCCAATTACAATGAACACTGTGCCGTGTGTCATGGCGAGAGCTTCGAGGGAACTACTATTGGAGTGCCTCTTCTTGGTGACCTTAAACATGGAGACACCAACACCGATATCATATCCAGTATCAGCAATGGTTTTTCTACCGCTGGCATGCCGTCCTGGCGTGACACCCTGGACATTTCAGAGATACGAAACCTTGCACTGTTAATCACTGAATCCCGTGCCAACATCAATTACGAGAATTTCAACTACAGCTCACCACTTGAGCTTCCAGAAGGTTTAATCTCTACAGAACTTCATAACTTTCGGCTAGAAACAATCATCGAGAATCTGGATGCCCAGCCATTTTCAATAGAGCCTCTGCCAGATGGACGTATTCTTCTGACCGAAAAGAAATTCGGTATTCGCATCATTGAGCCTGACGGCAGCAAATCAGATTACTTGCAAGGTACACCAGAGGTCTATGCTGATACCTATATCGCAACCCTGGAACAGGAGTGGGGAGTGGGTTGGTTGTTCGATATAAAACTACATCCTAATTATGAGGAAAATGGGTGGATCTATTTGCAGTATGGTGATCGCTGTGAAGACTGCAACGCGATCAGCCGCAGCGCGGGAGCACCGGTATCGATGAACAAACTTGTGCGCGGCAAAATTGCAGAAGGTGCCTGGGTCGAGCAGGAAACGATTTGGGAAGCAGATATCGAGCACTACGGTTTGCTAACCGATGTAGCGGCGGGTGGTCGAATCACCTTTGACAATGCCGGTCATGTGTTTATTGGTGTTGGCATGAAAGGGGTGAGTAATTTTCAAGGTATTCAGGATCTCTCAACTCCCTGGGGAAAAGTACATCGAGTAAACGATGACGGAAGCATCCCGGACGACAATCCTTTTGCCGATCGCGATGATGTTTATCGCAGCATCTACACCTGGGGTCATCGCAGCCCCCAGGGTCTGGAATTTGACTTCAATTCGGGCGAATTATGGGGTACTGAACATGGACCGAGAGGAGGCGATGAGGTGAATCTTCTCCTGCCAGGAGAGAACTATGGCTGGCCATTGTATTCGCTGGGTATGGACTATGACGGTACTCCAGTTGAGTACGGCCGTGATCTGGGCATTGCTTTCGAGCTGTCGGATATACAACAACCTATCGTGGATTTAACTCCGTCTCCTGCTGTATCGAGTTTTGTCGTTTCATCCAGTGACCAGTTTCCAGCCTGGCAAGGTGATTTTCTGGTGGGATCATTAAAAGCCCGCACGCTTTATCGGTTCGACATTGAGAATAATCGACTCGCAGGCCGCGAAACATTGATAGAAGGTGTGGCAAGAATCCGTGACATTGAAACCGCACATAACGGCGATATCCTGTTGCTACTGGAACATAATAGTGGCAGCCGTATTGTTCGACTCGTGCCGGAATAGGAATCAAAGAGAACGGGAGCCCTGAGCAGTAAACACTGCCTGTTTCACGGCTGGTTGAGCTAATTCAGCAATTCAACAGAAAGGTTACTTTCCCGGTTAATTCGCCACTCACCATTACGCTGAATCAGATCCAGTTCCTTGAGTGTCTGGTCTCCATATCCGGGGCGCTCATAGATCAGCATAAATCGAACTGTTGCCAACCCGTCACCGTATGACACCAAATCAAAATCAAACAGTCTGATTCGAATAGAATCCGGATTCTCGATTCTGCGAATTCGATCTTCTATCCAGTCACGTCTGGAGGAGAAGATGGGTGGGTAGTAATCTTCTTCATAGAAATTCAAATATTGTTCAGGGTTTTGTGATGACCAGGCAGTGGCCCATAACGTCACGGTATCTCTAAGCTCTTTTTCGCTGCCCATACCCTGCTGTGCCTGGCTGCTGCCCAGGTAAAAAAGGTATAAGAAACATACAGCGATGATGCTTGTTTTATTCTTGGCCATTCATCACGCTATCTTTTTTTCGAATTAAAGTCCACCGAGCTGCAACCCCTGTAGTGTGCTTCCAAACTATTGCCGCTTCCACCCAAAAACTGAAGGTAAGAATTTCTAGTTAGGTTGGCTATAAAAATATCCCTTATTAGTTTCGGGAGTAGCCTAAATGAGAGCTAGCCCAGAAACACAGGACTAGAACCCACTTAACTGACTTAGAAAAATTGCGAACGATCTGTTTGTGGTTGATAGTTTATTTGCAGTTGCGTTTGGGATTTTTTATATGGTTTAGCGTTAAGACAGCTTAGTACACATGTGGTTTTCCCACGCCGCTATCCAGATAGGCTTTTAAACTTTCAACAAAAAAGAAGTCCCAACCTGCCCGACAAATATCGTAACAGTGTAAGCTGGTTGTCAATCCTACATGCTCAATATGAATGTCAGTATTGTCGCCATTGGGTTTGATGTCCCAGACCACAGTTGTTCCTAGCCATTCTTGCTCAATGGCCTTGGGCTGGCCTTCGTGTAAGTGGAGTGCCTCGACACACTGCATCTTGATTCGTTTATCAGGTTGTAACGCTACAGCTTCAAATGTCCAAAACGACTTTCCTGGTGGAAAGGTGAACTTTGCTCTGTCCCCCGTTTTACGAATTGGTTTGTCAGGCTTTGTCCACCAGTTTTCAATACCTTTGGTTAAGGCCTGGTACGCAGCAGGAGGACTGCATTTTACGGTAATTTTGCGGCGATAGTTGGTTGCATCCATTGGCTAACTTCCTGTCTGATCTGGGTTGTATAAATTAAACCCAGTGTTTTGGCATGGTTTTATCAACACCAGGTAACTCACTGATGCGCTTCTTCCAGGCACTGAGCCGTGGAAAGGTTTGATCAAACGAGCTCAACTCCAGTGCTTGCATTTCCGCTGACCGGGTGTCTATGGCGCGTTCAATCAGACGTATTTCCGGGTAACAGATCGCATCGGCGGCTGTTGGTACAGTGCCAGCAATGAAGGGTTGATCGCCTAACAGGTTTTCAATCTGTTGGCATTCATCTTTAAGTGTTTGAGCAGCAGCGAACATGGTATTGAATGAATCACTACCCTGTTCTGGTAATGGTTTTCCTTGTTGCAATAGCGGAAAGAAGACTTCATTTGTGGCAGCTCGAAGATAGTCACAGGCTTCCATTGCCACCTGCCAGATGTTGGCGGCTTCATCAGCGGTTGTGCCGAATAACGGCTTATCCGGGAATTGGCGATCCAGCCAGGCAAGAATCCCAACAGAGTCACGTAGGATTAGTCCATTAAAGTCCAGGGCAGGGATTGTGCCTCTGGGATGGATTTCCAAATACTCTGGCGATTTATGTTCCTTCTTTGAGGCTTGCAGTAGATTGATTTCATAGTCCAGCCCTTTAAAAGCAAGACCTAAAAGTACGCGCCAGGCTCTGGGTGCTCCTGATACGGAATACACGGTGATAGACATGGTTTTAATGCTCCCTTGTGTTCGATAAAAGTCGCATCAGAATATAGAATTAGTATCAGTAGACAAGTAGGCAGAAAAAAAGTGTATAGTATCCTTTTTGATACTAATGTGATTATTAGGGGCTTGTACGGTGACCAGAGTTAGTAAAAACTTGGAGGCTGCTGCCGTTTTCGGCGGGGATCAGGAGCTATGTCCAATGCCTGATATCGCAAAACTGATAGGTGGCAAGTGGAAACTGATCATTCTGCAAATTCTGATCTTCAAAGGCATGAAGCGCTTCAACGAGCTGCGGCGAATGATCGACGGTGTGACCCAAACTATGCTGACCAAGCAGCTCAAAGCACTGGAAAAAGATGGACTCGTTGAGCGTAAGGTTTATGCAGAAGTACCTCCGCGTGTTGAATACACAGCGACCCAACGTGCCTACGAGCTCGAAGCAATGTTTTTAGAAATGCATGATTGGTGGGTTAAGGGTGGGGGAAAATAATCAGATTTCTCTTTTATAAATTAAATTCTCCCATTGTCCAATAGATGGGAGTTAATCGTTTGTTGAATAGCCTTAACTTCAGGTGTTATTTAAAAGCGACAATTGCATTTACAAATACAATCCTCAAAGCCTGGTCGTTTGGATCAGGCGAACATATCAAAAGCTTCAAAGCGACCATTCAAGAGTTCTTCCCCACCTTCGTGTCCTAACCAGCCTTCAATCATGGTTTGGTAAACCCGTCGAAAATCGGTGGTATAACCAAGGTTGTCACCTTCAGCGAGGTCGGTAAGGCTTGGTAATTCGCCATAGTGTCCGCCTTTAACCTGATTCCCTATGACAAACATCGCATTGGCTGCACCATGATCTGTACCAAGACTGACATTTTCAGGCACTCGACGGCCGAATTCAGAAAACACCATAAGTGCAACATCGTCGGCGCGGCCAATTCTCTCAAGGTCTCGCATAAACGCCGCAACAGCATCCGAGGTATAGGTGAGTAGTCGGCGATGCACATTGTTCTGAAACACGTGGGTATCGAAGGCGTTATTTCTGTATGAAACATAGTAGAGTTTCGTAGGCATTCCTGCATCGATCAATGAAACTACCTTGGGCAAATCCAGGCTGTTAACTCCATAGTCAACGGGCGAACGGTAGTTTGACCAGGCTTGTCGTACCAGGGCAGAAGCGTCGTTGGCGCTGCGGGCAATGTTCAGCAAGAAGCGACGGGAAGGGTTATCGATATCACCAACGTCTGGTACCCGTTCAAGCAAATCTTTTTCCTCGTGAAATGCTTCTCGCATAAAACGATCTGGCTGATCGAAAACCACCGGTACATGACGTTCACTGCGCACTGCCAGGGACTGTCTGGCTGCGACGTTGACTACATAATTGGAGGGCGCAGATGGTTCCATATCATCTGCAAGACGACCTATCCAACCATATTCATCACCGCTGTTTGGTGCAGCGGTGTGCCAGTAGGCCATGGAGGTGAAATGGGAATAGGAGGGATTTTCGTAACCGCAGCCATGTACGATGGCCATCTTTCCGTCTTTGTACATGTTCTCAAAGCCAGCCATGCCCGGATTCAAGCCGAAATGGTCATCAAGAATTCTGAGTTGGTTTTTGGGCAATCCAATTTCAGGGCGATGTCGGTAGTAGGCATCATCAGCATAGGGAACTACCGTATTCAAACCATCATTGCCGCCGGAGAGCTCAAGAATAACCAGTATCTTGCCGTTAGACGCAGCGGTTGCTGCTGCTTCTGCAACTCTTCCGAACATGGATGGGGCCAGGGACGAGCCAGCGAGACCGGCAATACCCATCGCTCCCAGTCCTTTGCTCAGCACTTCCCTTCTTTTCATTTTATTCCTGAATAAGTCTTTGCTCGTCATGATTAATGTCTCGGTGCGATTGCCGCAATTCAATTAGCTTAACTGGTATTCTGGCTGACTAAGTAATAAGTGCAGCGTCATACGCAGAGCGTCTTCCATATAGGACTCTGCTTCACCTATGCTGGAAGTTCCCAATTCGTTGCTTAAAAAATCAACCAACATATTTCTTGCATCTGTACCTGGTGCTACCCTCATAAATCTTGCAATGAAGTAATCCACTGCTCCCGCTGTGGTGGTGACCTGCTGATCGGTTATCATTTTGCTCAGATTAAGTCTCGCAGTATGCCTTGGTATAGGTTTGACTCGTTCGATAGCCATCTGCCATCCGCGAAAGCTGCCATAGCGCGTATTAAAATCCTCGTCTCTATCGGCAAGCATATTGGACTCGGCCATCACCTGGCCTTCGCCTATGCCGGAGGGCTGAGTGGCGGAAGTGATGTCCATGCCTTCACGCACTCGTCTGGCAACGCTTTGAATTTCGCGGCTGGGATTGCGTCTGTCGGCTGGTACGAAATTAATATCTGGAAACAATACGTCCCGGGCGAAATTACCCCTCTCTAATAGCAGGCCGGGAGTGATCCAGCTTCTGCCTCCTGCCCAACCAGCTACTGTTGGAGGTCTAAACAGAGTCTGTCCAAGCGCTCCGGTTGCCTGATTGAAGTCAGGAACCCCCGGTGCGTCGTTCAATCCAAGCTTCACATAGGTTGAAACCGCCAGTTCTACCGGGCTTTTAATATGAGTGCCCACGGAGGCTGCACTATAGAAATCCTTTGAGAGAAAAATCGTTTCCAATAGTGGAGCAATTTCGTATCCGGACTCGCGAAAAATACTGCCAAGTTCTCGTTGCAGTGAAGGGCTCAGATCGTCACGGACAAAGAAGCGATAGATTTTCCCAGCGATATACTCGGCAGTGACTTGCTGATCCATGATGATATCGATGATTTCTACACCATCGAATTCACCGCTTTGTCCCAAAAATTGCTTAATGCCATCATCATGTTGGTCTTCATTGATAACAAATTCCAGATCTACATAATTCCAGCCAGTAAAAGCACGTGCTGCCTCCCGAATGTCTGATTCGGTGTAGTTACCAACACCCATGGTAAACAGTTCCATGATTTCTCTGGCAAAATTCTCATTCGGTGCACCCTTTACATTTACACCAGCATCGAGGAAAGAGAGCATGGCTGGGTCCCTGGCGATAGCCACCATGAGATCACGAAAATTACCGGTACCCATTTCGTGAAAAAGTTCTAACTCCATTAAGAGTTTTCTGTAGTCCCGAACCTTGCTTTCATTAACCGCATAATGGCCGTGCCAAAACAACGCCATCTTTTCCTGTAAGGGATTATTGGACGCAACCATGCGATTAGCCCACCAGTAGGCAACCCGGTTTGTTTCCAGAACGCTGGCTCGTAGCCAATAGAAAAACTTGTTTACTACCGGTTGCAAGCGTCGATTGCCAGTGGGCTTTACCTTGATGCCCAAAGCTTCGCCAGTCTCCTTGGCCAGATTTGTTGTTGCAGGTCTGCTGGGAGGAAATGGTTCCAACCCTGGATCGTGAATTCCTGAGTGATCAAAAGGGGGTAAATAGTCATTCGCCACCGGATTGAAATAAACGAGGGAGTTCACCGCAGAAGCTGGCGACTGTCTGGCAAGATTTTCGATGTCCTCCGGAGTGCCTCCAAACCCTGCACGCTCTAAAAGGTGAGCTGCGCGGTCATAATTCCAGTCTACAGGTGATAAAGGGGATAGGTCGTCCTGCCAGGAAATGATGGCTTCCTGTTGGGCCTGAACGGTGCCAGCTGTTAAAAATACCGCTATTCCCAGGGATTTCAGGACTGAAGTTGCGCCTGCTCTCATGAGCTGATTCTCCGCGTTCTCTGTGGAGTTGCTGTAGTGAGTTGCTACTTTAGTCTATTTTGGAGTCCTGTTGAACGGGGAATCTGTGTCAGAGAGATAGAGATCTTCAGGGGCGGGGTGTGCGGGATTTAGGGCCGAGTTGGCTTGGCAACAGGTCGTAAGCAAGCCTGACCCAGTCGCAGAGTAGTGGGCGCGTATCTCTGGGGTCGATTACTTCTTCGATACCAAATGCTTCTGCTGTTCTCAGAGGGGAGCGGTACTGCTCCAACATATCTTCCAATTCCCGGCGCCGCAATTCGGGGTTTTCAGCGGCTTCGATATCCCGACGGTAAGCAGCCTGCACTCCACCTTCTATAGGCAATGATCCCCAATCGGCAGATGGCCAGGCGTATCGCAGGTTGAGTCCATCAGTCTTGCCATGACCGGCACCTGCAACACCGTAGCAACGTCTTACAATGACAGAAATCCAGGGAACGGTGGCCTGGTAAACTGCCATCAGTGCGCGACTTCCGAGACGAACAGTTCCTTCCTGTTCTGCTTCTGTTCCAATAAGAAAACCTGGATTGTCCACCAGATTCACCACTGGGAGATGGAATGTGTCACACAGGTCTACGAACCTCATCATTTTCTCTGAAGCGGAAGCATTAACGGCGCCGCCGTGATGATGAGTGTCGTTGGCGATAAGTCCTACAGGGTGGCCATTAAGCCTCGCTAAGCCGACAGTTAAGGAGCGGCCGTAGTCCGGACTAATCTCAAAAAATGATTTCTCGTCCACGATACTTTCGATTATTTCTCTGACTTCATACATCTCACGACGATTTCTGGGAATAACAGAAAGCAGCTTCTCGTCGCGTCGATCTATGGGGTCTTCACAATTTTGTACCGGAGGAAGTTGCCAGACGTTTTGTGGCAAGTAAGAAAGAAACTTTTTAATGGTTTCGAATGCTTCTTCCTCGTTGGCAACTTCATTGTCTACCGCGCCACTTTTATGGGCATGAATTTGTGAACCTCCCAGTTCATTCTTCTCAACGGGCTTTCCAAAGCCTCTTTCCACAACCGGAGGTCCCGCAACAAAAAGCTGACTGGTGTCTTTAATCATTAATGAGAAGTGGGAAATGGTTACACGCACAGCACCCAACCCTGCTACAGAACCCATGCAGGCACACACAACAGGTACCACGCCCATAAGTTCCATCGTGGTGGAGAAACCATGCAAGGCTGGTACATAGGAATAACCAACCATTTCCAATGTTTTTACACTGCCTCCGCCGCCACTGCCATCCACCAGGCGCACAAGCGGTAGTCTCATTTCTAAAGCATATTTTTCGCCATAACCTGACTTGTCTCCGACCTTTGCATCTGCAGCGCCTCCGCGAACAGTAAAATCATCACCTCCAATTACAACGCGCCGGCCATTTAGATCGGCCGTGCCGAGCACAAAGTTTGACGGAGTAAAGTCTGTGAGTTCCCCTTGCTCGTTGTATTCAGCTTTACCAGCGAGGGCGCCGATCTCATGAAAGCTGTCTTGATCTACCAGAGATTTGATTCTCTCCCGGACAGTCAGGCGTCCATTATCATGCTGGCGCTGGACACGTTCCTCACCGCCCATTTTTTTCGCCAGGGTTTCGCGTTTGCGAATCTCGTGAACTTCTTTTTGCCAGCTCATACTATTGGTCCAGGATTTTCCGAGTGCTGTTTCTACCATGATATTGGCCCCAGTTGAAGCAGGCCCAGGGACCAAAGGGCCCTAAGGAAACTATTGGATATCTACGTGCCATGTGGATTGACTTGGTTCAGATCAAATCTACATGTTAGGATCAGACTAATGAGATCGATAATTCCAAAAACAATGAGATCACTTACATTCTTTTTCATGGCCACACTCGCTTCAATTGGTGCTGCTCAGGAAGTTGAACGGCAGGCAATTGACGTGTCTTCCCTGGGCCCCCAGGTAGGCGATGAGGCCCCTGATTTTCGGTTACCTGATCAGTTTGGCAACTATCACACACTGAATGATGTGATGGGCTCAAATGGGGTAATGCTTCTATTTCATCGTTCCGCTGATTGGTGACCCTACTGTAAAGCGCAACTCGTGGAGTTGCAGGATCAACTTGAAGTGCTGGCAGAGCAGGGAATCGGTGTGGCTGCCATTAGCTATGACTCTGAAGAAGTGCTTGCTGATTTCGCACAGCGTCGCGGCATTACATTCCCACTTCTGTCCGATGACGATTCGGCGACCATCACAGAATACGGCATTCTGAATACCGTGGCCGAGGAGGGGCTTGGAGCTGATGCAGATAACCCGGATGTGCAGGCGGACGTTGCACGTTATGTATCAGTATTTGGTGCCAGCCCGCTTATTGTTGGAACACCTTATCCAGGCACTTTTATGCTGGATAGCAGCGGGCGTGTCAGCTCACGATTCTTCGAGGAGTTCTACAGGGAACGTAATACCACGACCAATGTGATGCTGAAGTTGGGAGTAGGTCTGTCGCCCATAGCGGCAGTTGAAGGCTCTACAGCACACTTGAAATTTACAGCCTATCCAAGCAACTCCGCAGTTACCGTTGGAACCCGGTTTTCACTTGCGCTTGAAGTTGAGCCAGGTCCAGACATGCATGTATACGCCCCTGGTGCAGAGGATAAGGGATATAGAGTGATTGGCTTCAATCTCAATCCAACACCATTGGCCCGTATTGAACCGGTTACATACCCTGATTCAGAAATTTACCATTTCGAGCCGCTTGATGAGTATGTGCCCGTTTATCAAAACAGATTTACACTTCTCCAGGAAGTTGTGATGAACGGGGATGAGGACGCAGAGCGAATGATGGGTGAAATGGACGCCCTTACGCTTACAGGAACTCTACACTATCAGGCCTGTGACGATGCTATTTGTTTTCTACCGCAAAGCATTCCAGTTTCATTTACGCTGGATCTGGAGCTGCCAGATCGTCAGCGAGCATTACGCTAGTCGGGTAAGCGGTACGCCATAATGTAGCCTCCCAAAGGATCTTCGTTTTCCGGCGCAGTTACCCGCGACGCTACCGCAGAATTCGTATTGTACACCGGCACTGAAATGATCAATGTCTGCTTGCCAGATTCTGGTGAGCGATAAGTCATGGGTGTTGCGTGAGCAGACCAGGGTAATGGAGCACTCCATAACTCCTTTCCAGTGGCAACTTCTATAGCGCGGACAGTATTGTCGAATGCGCCTGAATGGAAAATCAATCCGCCAGCACTAATCACAGTACCACCCATCTGTGGCGTGCCAATGGTAAGAGGCAGCCGGGTAGGGATAGCCCAGGGACCTGACTCTTTAGCTGTGCCGATTGGCCTTTCCCACAACTTTTCCAGAGTTACAAGATCTACAAGGGCCAATACCCCATAAGGCGGTTTGAAGCAGGGAATCTCAAGTGGCGAAATAAAACGGTGGGTGTCGTGAGCATAGGGAGTACCTCGCTGGTTACCTTCAACACCTTCCGGTAGTTCGTCTCTTGGTACCAGTCGTTGCACGTTGGCCATTAGGAGGGGGTTGGCAACCATCAGATGATTGGCTTCGTCAACACTGATGCTCCCCCAATTGAAACCGCCTGAGTTGCCAGGATGGTAAAGACTCCAATCCGTACCCGGTGGGGTGAAATGTCCATCGTAGCGAAGTTTTCTGTATTCGATTCGGCACCACAACTGATCGTAAGGAGTAATTCCCCACATATCGGCTTCCGTCAGGTCAGGACCTCGAAAGTCCGGGAATAGAGAAAAGGGCTGAGTAGGGGATAGCCATTCCTCTGGAACTTTACCGTTTTGAGGAACAGGCCTTTCTTCCACGCCTGCAATCGGTTGTCCATTGACGCGGTTAAGCATGAAAATTTCGCCACGCTTTGTCGGTGCCAATAGCGCTGGAATGATTTCGCCATTTTCTCCGGGAACATCTACGAGAGTTGCCTGGGAAGGCATGTCATAGTCCCAGATGTCATGATGCACAGTCTGGAATGACCATCTTAGCGAGCCGTCTCGACCATCAAGAGCCACAATGGCGGCAGAAAAGTCTTCCGAAACTTCGAGTCGTTGTGCGCCGAAAAAGTCAGGAGTCTCATTTCCCGTTGGAGCGTAAACCATCTCCAGTTCTTCATCGACGCTGAAGAGGGTCCAGACATTTGGCGTGGACCGTGTATATTCTTCTCCTTCCTGTGGCTCACTGTTGATACCTGGACGACCCATGTCCCAGGCCCAGGCAAAATCTCCGCTAATGGCGTTGAACGCACGGATGACTCCAGAAGGTTCGCCCACTGTATAGTTGTCCCGCACCCATCCTCCTATAACTGCATTTCCGCTCACTATGGCGGGTGGAGATGTTAACATGTAGGAAATAGGGACTCCTGACCCCATTCCAATTGAAAGATCAACTGCACCATCGTATCCGAATCCGCGACAAAGCTCGCCGGTGTGGGCATCAATCGCTATCAGGCGGGCATCGGTAGTCGCGTTCAGAATGCGTTCAGGGCAATCGCCGCGATAGTCATCGGGTGCCTTGTAGTAGGATACGGCTCTGCACCCGGTACGGTAGTACCTGCCGCCAGACGCACTTAGTAACTCCTGGGGAATGCCTGGATCAAATTGCCATCTGCGCTCTCCCGATTCGGCGTCCAAAGCAATGACAATATTTCCGGCTGCGCAAACATACAGGAGATCGTTAACCTGAATAGGAGTACCCTTTAAAGAACCTCCTATCTCTGTACGATAGGTCCAGACATGCTCGAGATCACCGACAGTGTCAGCGTTGATTTCATTAAGCGGAGAATAGCGGGAACCAGCACGGGAGTTGCCATAAGCTGGCCAGTCGGTGCGGGTATTCACCTGGGTCTGGCCATTTCGATCCGGAATCGGGCTGACAGAATAATCGGAGCCAATTACGATAACAAAGATAGTTCCTGCGGCGACCAGAACTGAGATGGCGCGGACAGCAGTGGATGTGAACAGTGGTTTGCAGGACGATCCGTAAATTGATCTTCTGAACCAGGGGGTTAATAACCACAGGCCAATTACTGCCAGAGGCAGAATTCGCGGCGCCAGAGCCCAGGGATCAATTCCTGCTTCCTGAATCGACCATATGATAGTTGCTAGCACCAGGAATCCATATAACCAGGACCCTGAAATGCGTCTCCTGAACAGCAAAGTGGCGCTCAGTATCAGAACCACCCCACAGGCCAGGTAGTAAGACGAGCCGCCAAGAGTTATGAGCTCTATTCCCCACCAGAGCAAAGGCAGAGCCAACAGGACAAGTAATGCGGGAAAGAGGCGCGGAGGGCGAGCGCCACCAGAATAATCCATGAGCAACCATCCTTAATTCTTATTTTTGATGGTCCATTATGGCACTTCAGAGTTCTAATTCTCTAGCCCAAATATTCTAAACGAAAAAAATGAAACGATTACTAACGAGGCAATTCCACCAGCACCATATTTCAGTATTTTTCATAGTTGGTTCCTTGAGATGATGAGTAATGAGTACATCTGTCTCAAGGTTGTGAAGCTGTCACTTCGACGACTGTAAATTATTGATAAGAGCTGGTGGATTGCTTCAATGAATGTCTGGCATTCAACCACCTGCTTGATCGGATATCTTATTATCCTTGACCAGCAAAGCTCTACTCATATGTAATAAAGTTCCATATCATATTCTCTTTAGTGCTTCGCACTAATAAGTGATTGATTAACTAAAAAGAATAACGAAGACAATGAAATCACTAAAGCTTGGCTTACTGCTAATCGGTATTCTCCTCACTGGTGCACTCCTCACGCTGCGAATTACCGGGCTTGATCCAGGCCATCCCACTTTCGAGGAATACGCTGATGCGGGTCGGTCGGCAAGGCCAGGGTTGTGGCTGACAGGAGAAGTTGTTCGTGAGCCGGTAACTAACTGGGACTGGGTCAATCAGTTCGATGATACCTTCGGTGAAAACGCAACTTCTCTGGAGACTCGCACGTGGTATGGAATTCCTCACTCGGTCAGAGTTTTACTGGTACCGCGCGGAGACAAACTTTACCTGCAGTCCAGTGCTCAAACCTTCAGATTGAATCGAGAATTTCCCTACGGAAAAGCCTGGTGGAGAAACGTGGAGCGCGATCCAAGGGTGCGTCTGAAGATTGGAGGAAAGATCTACGAAATGACTGTCGTACTGGTTCAGGATCGGGCCGAAGTTGCGCGATTGCGGGGTGGTAGAGATCCGATTGTGAAAGAAGTCGATGCAGACGGTAATGAACGGGTTACACAAGAGTGGCACTACTGGCGTGTCTTCCAACGCAATGTGCCTGAATTCGGGTCAGGAATAATGAGTCGGGAATTGGGTTCACCTGCTACTGGTTCAATAGTACAGTAAAACTTCAAGAGCGAGTGTAAGAAAAAACTAACGGCCTATTGTGAGCAAGTGTGACTGCGCGAGGTATCTTCTCAAGATAAAGGGGTTGTCGATTTTGAACTAGTTTTTGGAACAACTACCCATAGGAAGTTCGAACGTACTGGGTGATCCGGTCGCCGGTCTAGATTCCTCCGACATTCATCTGTATAGAGCAAAGTTCGGGTGTGGTATCTGTGATGGTAAGGCTTTGTTTGTTAAGACCTCTGAATGTGACGTTGGTCGAAGTGAACTAAAAGGAAAGTTAAACCAGTTGGTCCTGAAATCTGATTTTCAGGTTATTATGGAAGCCTTCTAAGCTTCCGGACAAAATTGGGTAGATGCAATCCATACTCTCAGCGATCGGTTATTTTGCTGCATCACAGTTGCTGCTTACCGGGCTGTTCTTCCTGGTTAATTATCGACATTCCCGTCTGGGTGTGCTCATAACTTTACTTTGTGTGTGTTTGCTTGCTGCAGTCTGGAATCCCTTTGCCGCAGCAGGCTACCCGGTTGTTGGATATGTTGTTGGTAGAATCGCAGCCGCCACGCCAGCGGTGCTTTGGTTGTTTGCCCATGCCCTCTTTGAAGACGAGAAAGAAATAAGTACTTTGACCTGGGTGTTTCTGATTGGCTATCAAGTTCCAAGAGCATTCGTAGCATTTCCGGAGCAAATATTTAACTTCGGTGAGTTATATGTCTTCTCCGTATTAAACCCGATAAGTTTGCTTGTCGCATTCGGTCTGACTCTCCACGTAATTTTTATGTCAATAAGGGAGACTGGTAATGATTTGCTGGAGGAGAGAAGGCGGTTAAGAGGCCCATTTGCTGCAGGACTGGGAGTAATAATGGCCTTATTGGTGGCAACTCTTCTGCTACCAATATTTCTGGTGGGAGATTCTGCAGTCGCATTTGGTCAAGTAGCTTTTATAGCGAGCCGACTGGTTATTTTCTCCTTTTTCCTGTTTTTCAACCTTGTAACGTTTCGTCTCACTGTTGGGTCTCAGTTCATCATTGATACAACGATGCTGCAACCAGCTGAGAAATCAGATTCGAAGCTTCAACTTTCGTCGACAGATCAGGCAATCATGAATGAACTGGACAGACGAATGCGGGAGGAAAAATTATTTGCACAGCCGGAACTCACCATTGGTCAATTGGCGGAAACTCTTTCTGTGCAGGAATACAAATTAAGACTGATTATTAACAGAGAGCTTGGATATAAGAATTTCAATCAGTTTCTCAATCACTATCGGATTGAACAGGCTAGTGAGTTGTTGAAGATAAAATCCAAACACCGAAATATAGCCATTATTGCGCAGGATGTCGGTTATGGCTCACTTTCCACTTTCAACACCGCCTTCAAGAAACTGAAAGGCATCACACCCACTGAGTATAAGGCGCGGCACACTGCTAGCTCATAATGTTTGCGGTTAAATCTCTAGTCTTCGGGCAGGGAGAACACCATCAATTCCGGTACTGGCGTGTTATTAATGGCGACTGCGATGTACTGTTTTCCATTCACCGAGTAACTCATCGGCGCACCGCCGGGATTGGCTGGTAACTCAATAGAAGCCAGTTCTTCTCCACTTGACTTGTCTCTAGCAATCAGCAGAGGACCTGATCCCGTATTCTGTCCATGTATGAGCAGAGTCGAAGTGACTAAAACAGGATGTCGCCCGCCTCCGCCAAGGGGGGGTAGCTCAATACCGTCAAGTGCTGGGCTATTTTCCAGGCGGGCCATGCCAATGCCATTTGGAACTTGCCAGAGGATCTCTCCTCTATTCATGTCATAGGCAGTGATTGTGGAGTAGGGTGGTTTCAGTATGGGAAGATTCTGGGGACCACGTACTCCCTGGTTAGCGAGTCGATAGTAGTTAAAGTTTGATTCGTCTTCCGGCAGTGTCCCCATGAAGGGCACGGTTGGATTGTTGGAGGCAGGTACGTAGAGAATGCCAGTCTCCGGATCTATACCTGCACCCGGCCAATTTGCTCCGCCGCCTGCACCTGGCAATAAAATGGTCCCACGATGCCCCGTATCGTTAGGTAAACTTGGCGGCGTAAAAAGGGGGCCATAGGTGTAGTCTTCCAGAATGCTCATGGCTTCAGCGTGCAGTTCTGGAGTGAAGTCGATTACGTCGTCTTCGGTTAGTCCCTGGGTGACAAAAGCCGGAGGCTTGGTAGGGAATGGCTGAGTTGCTGACGTTCGTTCTCCTGGGATTAGGCCGTCAGGTACAGGGCGTTCTTCAATTGGCCAGACAGGCACGCCAGTAGCGCGATCAAATACATAAACAAACCCTTGTTTTGTTACCTGGGCGATCGCCCGAATTTCTCTGCCATTTACATTGATATTAATTAGATTGGGCGCAGCCGGGGTGTCATAGTCCCAGATGCCATGATGGATCATCTGATAATGCCAGATGCGTTCGCCGGTATTTGCATCCAGAGCAACTACGCTCTGTGTGAACAGATTATCTCCCGGTCGATGCCCGCCATAGAAATCATTCGTGGGTGCTTCTGTGGGTAGATAAACAATCCCAAGCTCCTGATCGGCACTCATCTGGGTCCAGACGCCGCCGTTTCCTGTATAGCGCCACGATTCTTCCTGCCAGCTCTCTACTCCAAACTCACCCGCCTGAGGTATGGTATGAAAAGTCCATAACAATTCCCCATTTCGAATGTTATAGCCTCGAACCCAGGTCGGCGGTCTTTCTTTGTAGTGGGGGCGATTTGATGTGATTTGATTCACCACCAATACGTCACCAACAACGATAGGAGGGGAAACGGTGCCTACGGGCTGTGCTCCTGTATAGTCGAGCACGTTTCTGTCGGCTCGAGGAATGCCCTCGGTCATATCGATGCGGCCACCTCTAAAGTCAGGGTCGAGCTCGCCAGTTTCTGCATCCACGGAAACAATGTAACCGTCATTTGTTGCTAACAAGATGCGGGCATTCTCGCCATCACTCCAATAGGCAACACCGCGATGATGAAAGCCAAGGGGGCTGATAGGGGTACCTGACATATAGACCTGAGGATCAAATGACCATAGCTGTTCACCGGTCGCCGCGTCCAAAGCAGCGATCTGGTTCAGGGCTGTGAGCATATAGAGCACTCCGTCTACCATCAGTGGTGTCGCTTGCAGTCGACCGAATCCTATATCCGCTCCATCCTCCACCAACTCGGCAAGATTGAGATTGCCATCTATGGATTGCCAACTCCAGGCGGTTTCGAGTTGGTCGAAGTTCGATCCATCAATCTGATCCAGGCTAGTGTATTTGGTGGAACCTGAATCTGCAGCGTAGCTTGGCCATTGACCGTTTGAGTCTCCTTCTTGACCCAACACTGGAGAAGCGCACGTAACCAGATAAATGAAGCAAGCTGCAAAGGTGAATTGAGATTTTCTATTCGTCATCTTGTTGGCTCCATTGTGCGCGCAAAGCTTCTCGATTTATCCTCTCACCGCGGAGATATACGTCCGAGATTTGCCGCGTATTACGAATGTTTTCCAAAGGATTGGCGTCAAGGATTACAAAGTCAGCTGCTTTGCCTGGCTGTATCAAGCCAACATTGCTCAATCCGAAGGCCTCAGCAGACCGAGATGTTGCAGCTACAATCGCTTCGCCTGGGGTCATGCCCATGCGGACAAACAACTCCAGTTCCACATGATCGGCGTAACCAAAGAAGTCTCCTACTGCGCCAGCGTCTGTACCCAAAATAATGTGATCTTTAAGTTTTAATAAATTGTCAGACAACATGGATGCCCGTTGTTGCGCAATAACGCTTGGTATGGTTCGCGTAGGCGTGTAATTTGAGTTTAGCAAGGCTAAAGTTTCTTCTGAAACCTGGTCATAAAAAAAAGGATCCTGAAACGCCGGAACATAATAAGGCTCTCGCTTCGTGATCATGCCCAAAGTGGGGACGATATAGACGTTGTTTTCTCGAATCATATTCAGGTAATCAGCATCAACTGGCAAGTCATAGGGCATATGAATGAATCTTCTGTTGCCAAGACTTACCAGAGACTTGTGGTCAGCCAGCGTTGTGGCATGGGCAATGATCCGCAAGTCAAAATTCCGTGCAGCGTCCAGTACCGCTCCGTAGATATCCGGTGCCAGTTTTACTCCAGCACCCCGGCGTGTGTCCCTGATGTCTACCCAAATCTTTGCAATTTGATAGCCGTCTTTCGACAGCTGGGCTACAGTTTTCCTGGCCTCGTCAAGGTCTGATACTGGATAAACTCCCCAGTATCCGGGATCGTCAGTAAAGCGCGGATTAGGGCCTCCTCCTGGAGAGCCCATGCCCGGAGAAAGATGATACCTGGCGCCTCCAATCGACCCTTTTAGCTGTTCAAGCTTGACTGATTTCGCAACATCTTCTTTATCGCTGCCAGTTGAAATAATTGTCCCTACACCGTAGTAGGCATGGCGATATAAGTGGTCGACCAGGTTTTCTTCAGTAAAATGTTCTGATCCCCAATCACCATATGCTTCCCAGCCCAGGTGTGCGTGGGTGTTAACTAATGCCGGCATCATGGTTTTGCCAGCTAGATCACGAATGGTTATGTCAGGGCTGGTTTGATTGATTGGGCTCTCAGATATTGACTGGATGATTCCATTGGATATCGAAATGTCTACCTGTTCCAGCACTCTGCCATCACCAACTATCAGGCGTACATTGCGGAAAATCGATTCTTGAGAGTCGGAAGTGTCATCACTCACTTGGTCCTGAGCGAATGTGAGAGAAGTAAGACCAATAAGAAAGTATTGGGCAAAGAAGATTTTTCTAAGCATGCGGTTGTCCATGCAGTAAGGCAGTTTAGCAAGAGGTTAATTCGGTATTACTCAAAGACTGGAAAGCCAATAATCAGCTTTCCGATTTTGAGAAAATGATCTTAGTTAGCAAGGGGGTCAGGTCTAATCTGAAATTTGACCATCTTGCTAGTCGTGCCCTTGCCACCCTCGGTGTGCCAGTTGAAGTTGGTACCGTAGTTAGCCCAGACCGCACGTCCTTTCCAACCTGCATCAGGATCATCTATGCGGCCATCGAGACCTCTTGAATAGAAGCCCAATGGATAAGGCACGCGCATACGAACCCAGTCTTCAGATTCCGGATTAAGGGCTATCAGGGAGTCGGAACCGGAGCCGGTGGCAATAGGGATATTCTCACCCAGCCCCAGAGTATTAAAATTATCCACCCAATTGTAATAATGAAAATCTGCCTTTCTGTCCGTACCCTTCATATCTGGGCCCGGCACTTCATGAAGTGTCCAGCCCTCCTGACAGTGTTGGGAATTAACAACAGAGGGACCGTTCATGACTTCGCATTTGCTGCGATCAAAGCTGGCGAGATGACTGCTTCCGGACAAGGCAGTCCAGATAATGCCATTCTTGTCCATGTCAATTCCCCGGGGCCCAAAGCCCTGAACCTCACCGTCGATAACCGGTATTTCATAGACTTCAGTGATACAGGTTTCCGGAGGATTGTTGCCAATGTCCAGACGGTATATGCGCCCTGGGAACTCAGTGCCCACTCCCCAGGCTACATTTTCTTCCACTGTATCAGCGATGATCCCATAGCTGCCCGGGCTCATGCGGGTATCCAGTGCTGGATCGAAGTTCAATAACTCACCACCGCCACCGCCTTCATTTTGATCGCGCAGAGGCCCCACTGGTTGATTCCAGGGTTTTGTGATTCGGCCGTCTCCATTGGTGTCCACTACCATCGGGCACCAACCCTGGGATAGCTGCTCGTCTCCGGTGCGATCGTATTGACGCGAATTGATAAATCCAATGACATCGCCTCCGCCACTGAAATACAGCATTCGGTTTTCACCCCAGCCGAATTGCAAATGATGGGTGCCGAAGCATGTATCGATCAGGCCAAATTCTTCCGTTGCAGGATCGTAATAAGAAGCCTGTCGTGTACTGCCGCGGGTTGGATAATATTGTACGAACTTGTTATCAGAATCTGGTTGGCACCATTGTGGAAGATCGTTGCCACGTACCTTGGTGGTCATCCAAACCCGACCCAATTCATCAAACATGGGATTGTGAGGGTCGGCGGGGCGTTGCCAAAGAGCCTCATCTCCATAGTAAGCCGAGGGCACCGGGAATTGTTGAGCAAAGCGAGATACCGCCGGATTATCAGGGTTGTCCTGCACCGCAATAACGATTTCTTTCCACTCATGGGTATCAGTATCCAATTCCAGCAGTGCGCCATGACCGCCATCGACACCATAAACAAAGCCGCCGGCATTGAGGGAAGCATTACGTTTATCAGTGGTTATTTCATCGTGAATATAAGATGACTCATTGCCCCAGTCCCACTGAGTGATGACCACATTGCGTTCTATACCGCTGGGACGTGGAGGCGAGGGGGGAATTTCGCCAGCAGCGATGCGATCTGTCCAGTCTGCGTACATCTCCATGCCGCGAGGGCCAAAACGATTGGCGAATCCGGCCATGAACGCGCCTCTGATTCCCATGGCAGTGCGGTACTGCCAGGCTTCTACGCTGGTTTCAAAGTCCAGGTGACTTAGATGATCCAGAGAACGAGTTGCCTTGTTACCAAGTTGATGGCAGAGCTGACAGCCCTGTTTGGTCATGTCTATCCACTGGTCCTGGCTGCGCATTCGCTCGCCGATGCCATTGCCATTCACTCCTGTACCGGGAAAGTTTTCATGTCCGGGTACTTCAAGTAAGGAATACCAGTAGTTAGCAGGGTAAACCTGAGCAGCAAGGAGTGGGTCGTTCGCAGGATATGAATTCAGTTTGACTTCTCTGGCACCGGGGCGGAGATACACGGGTTGTGAATCCACCAGACCATAGCCGCGGACCCAGACTTTAAACTGAGCATCGGGCAGTTCCGGGAGTAAAAAACGGCCCTCATCATCTGTAACAACAATCTTCACGAAGTGGGTAGGTAGGTCATCGGTCTCCGCTATAACCCACACCCCGGCTTCTGCGCCATTGCTGCTCGTCACCGTGCCTGCGATGGTGCCTGAATTTTGCTGGCCCTGAGCGACGGAAGAGATCATTAATAAAAGCAATATCATTCCAATATTGCTCAGATTTCGGAGTCCAGTTAGTGGGTGGTTGGTAAGAGCTTTAAACCGATCCAGATTCTCAAACACGGGTATTTCCTCAGTTTTTTGTTATTCTAACGCCAGAGAGTAGACAGCAGTCAGTTGCTGGCTCTAATGTGCACTGCGTTGGTATTTGCGGCCAGGCCGCTGGTGCCTGACATATCTAAAGGTTTCTATCATTTTTGCCATGGAACTGCTTTTTTTATTTATACCAGATTTCAAAATTCTTCAAAAAACAAGCAAATTACGGCAATTATGGCTTCCAGGTTTTTGTGTCAGATTTCGAAATTACTCTGAAAATAACTGGGCAGTTGATGGCGGAGTCGATACATTTATAGGTATCAAATTCCTATAAAAAGAAGAAAACAAGATGACCAACAATGGCATGCCCAGGAGACAGCTAGTCCTGCCCAGCCGTAGAAGGTTCATGGGATCATTGGCTACTATGGTGGCGGGTTCCGGATTGACCGGGATAATGAGCGGGCAGTCTCTTGCCCAGTCTGCTTCCCAGCCCCCTCTGCCCATCCAGTCTATTAATCACATCACCCTGGCTGCCTCAGACCCGGCGGCTTCAGTGGATTGGTATCAGGGGCTATTCGGTCTGCCAATCGCAGCCCGTCAGGCAGAGACAACCGTGCTGCAGATTGGCGACGGACCACAGTTTATCGCTATTGGTGGTAGTCCCAGCGATAACCCCCGTATTACCCATTATTGTGTCGCCGTAGACAATTTCGCCGTGGAACGGGCAATAGAAATTCTGGCCGAAAATGGTGTGGCTAATACCGGACAGTCAGCGAAAATGGAGTCACGCGTGCGCATGCGCGGACCAGAGTTCGGTGGAGCAGATGCTGGAACGCCCGAGTTATACTTCGGCGACCTTGATGGCATTAGAGTCCAGATTCAGGATTCCAGTTACTGTGGCGGAGCAGGTGTTCAGGGAAACATCTGCCTTGCTGAGCCTGAACCAGCACCTTCTGAGGGCCTGATTAAGTTACGGGAATTCAATCACCTCACCTTATTCGTCGAAAGCCAGCTTGAAGCGGTGGGATTTTATCGCAAGCTGTTCGGCCTCAGCATTGATACTTACCAGGGCGGTATGCCGATTCTACGGGTAGGCGCAGCGCGGGAATTTCTTGCTCTGGCGCAAGTGCCGCCGCTCGCAGGTCGCATCCATCATGCCAGCCTGAATATCGATGAGTTCGATGTTGATCGAATATTTTCTGTTCTCGAAGACTATGGTTTACAGATTCTCGGTGAATCCGGCAGTGCCAATGGTCCGTTGCAAGCCTATGTAACAATGCGTATGCCTGATCGTGGTGGTGCTCCTGGGGGAACGCCTGAAGTCTACTTCACTGATCCCGATGGCATTCTGTTGCAGCTGCAGGATCAACGCTATTGTGGAGGTGCCGGTTATTACGGCGAAGAATGTGGCACGGTGGATAATCCTACAGGGCGGAATGCATGAGACTCTCAGTTTCGCTCGGCGTATCTGTGATTATGTGGGGCATGGTTTCAATCGCCAGTGCGCAGAATACCAACGATGTGTCGCCACAACGGGCTCTGCTTAATCAGTTTTGCATCGCCTGCCACAACCAGGCCATGGTAAACAGCACTCCTGTTGCGGGAGAGAATTTGTTGTTTACGCAGTTAAGGGATCTTGGTCTGACACTTGATGTTGAGAATGTCGATAACGTCGCTGAGAATCCAGAGGTCTGGGAAAAGGTAGTACGCAAATTGCGGGTTGGTGTCATGCCACCGCCTGATAATCCGCGTCCTGGTCACGAGGACTATACCGAATTCAGAGTATGGCTTGAGGAACAACTGGATCAGGTTTCTGCTAATCAGTTGAATCCGGGCCGCACCCAGGCCTTTCATCGTCTTAATCAAATCGAATACCGCAATGTCATTCGGGACTTATTGCATCTGGAGATAGATGTTGATGAATTGATTCCCGCTGATCCACCTGATCAGCATGGCTTCGATAACAACGCTGAAGTGCTGGCACTTTCTCCCGTGTTAATGGAACGCTATGTGTCGGCCGCGCACAAGATAGCAGAGTTGGCGGTAGGCGCTACGCCCCGTGGTGCTGCCATCAAAACTTATGAAGTACCGTTAAATCTGATTCAGGATGATCGGCTCAGTGATGAGCTGCCTTTCGGTTCCCGTGGTGGTGCCGCCATTACTCATAATTTCCCCGTCGATGGCACTTACAGGATCAACGTTAAGTTACAAACAAACTATGTAGATTTTGTGCGTGGTTATGACCAGCCTCATGAAATGGAGATTAGTCTCGATGGGCAATTGCTTGATGTCGTAAGTTTTGGTGGAGATGCACCTGGGACACCTGCCCCCTATAGCTACGCTGGAAATATTCGCGGTAGTGATGACTGGGAAGAGTTCATGATGGCCTTTGCAGAAGAAGGCTTCGAACTGGAACTGGATATTGAGGCAGGTCCACGTGTTGTGGGTGCAACCTTTCCCCGCGAAATGTGGGAAACGGAGGGAATCTTGC
This sequence comes from uncultured Pseudohongiella sp., assembly GCA_965227685.1. Lineage (GTDB taxonomy): Bacteria > Pseudomonadota > Gammaproteobacteria > Pseudomonadales > Pseudohongiellaceae > UBA9145. The sequence continues at coordinate 4,194,795 of CBDDGA010000002.1, forward strand.
AACCGCGCCTATTTGGATATCACCTGGCAGTGACTGAATTACCCGATGCTAATCCCAGTGTTGGAAGTATCTCAATAGAAGGCCCTCTGTCTGTAGCCGGACCCGGTGATACACCAAGCAGGCAGCGTATCTTCAGTTGTTCACCACAAAGCTCTGACGAAGAACCCGCCTGTGCCCGGGAGATCATTGAGAACCTGGCCCGCAGAGCTTACCGCCGTCCCACCACCGAGTCAGATATTCAGGAGTTACTGGGTTTTTATGAACAGGGGCGACGAGAGGATGGCTTTGATACTGGCATCCAGTTTGCACTTGAAAGGGTTCTGGTAGCACCGGATTTCCTGTTCCGAATTCAGCAGGACCCGACTGACTCATTAGCAGGTGACGTGTATCCAATCAGCGATATTGAACTGGCTTCCCGTCTTTCCTTCTTTCTTTGGAGTAGCGCGCCAGATGATGAGTTACTGGAACAGGCTATCGCAGGCAGACTCAGAGATCGTGCCGTGTTGGAAGCACAGGTAGCACGCATGATGGGTGATGCCAAAGCCGATGCTTTCATCAATAATTTTGTTGGCCAATGGTTGTATTTGAGGAATCTCGACACTCACTATCCACTACCGTCGGCCTTTCCTGAGTTCGACGAAAATCTGCGTGAATCGTTCAAACGAGAAACTGAATTGTTTATTGAAGATCAGATACGAGCTGATCACAGCCTGTTGGATCTATTGAGTGCAGATTACACCTACATCAACGAGCGTCTTGCTGATCACTACGGCATAGCCGGGATCTACGGCAACCATTTTCGTAAGGTGACTCTCAATGGTGAGCAGCGAGGTGGCCTTCTTGGCCATGGTAGCCTGATGACAGTCACCTCTTATCCTAATCGCACATCGGTAGTGTTAAGAGGCAAGTTTGTACTGGAAAACCTACTGGGTTCTCCACCACCAGAACCACCACCAAATGTACCCGCGCTGGAAGAAGCCAGTGAGGATGGCCGCCAGCTCACCATGCGTGAAGCAATGGCTCAACATCGAGAAAACCCAGCCTGCAGGGTTTGTCATGCAGCCATGGATCCTATTGGATTTTCACTGGAAAACTACGATGCCATTGGTAAATGGCGGGAAATGTTCGCGGGAGTAAATGTGGACGCATCCGGGCTGTTGCCCGATGGTGCTGCCTTCGATGGACGCAATGGTCTACAGCAATTGTTACTAGATCGTCCTGATGATTTTGTCGGCACGGTAACAGAAAAACTCTTAACCTACGCCCTTGGGCGTGGAGTTGAGTATTACGATATGCCAACAATACGATCGATCGTACGTGACGCCAAAGAGGAAGATTATCGTTGGTCCTCAGTAATTTTGGGTGTAATCGAAAGTGCGCCATTTCAAATGCGGAGAGCCGAATTATGATCATAACGAAGAAGACCCTTTCTCGACGCACCATGCTGAGAGGGCTGGGCGCCAGTTTGGCGCTGCCAATTCTGGACAGTATGGTTCCTGCGCTGTCATCCCATGCGGCGACCACACAACCGGCCAAGCGCCTCGGTGTCGTTTATGTACCGAATGGTATGGCCATGAAAGCCTGGACTCCGGAGACAGCGGGCACAGACTTTGAGATCACTCGAATTCTCAAGCCCATGGAGGCCTATCGGGATCGAATGGTGCTGATTAGCGGGCTTAACGGGCCGCAAAGTAATGCCGGAGTGCACGCCAGTGCATCGACACGTTTTCTGACAGGAGCGATACCAAAACGCGTCGAATCTGATCTTCAGGCGTCAATATCAATCGATCAGATTATTGCCCAACAGTTCGGACAAGAAACTCAGCTTGCATCCCTGGAGTTAGCATTGGATGAGAACGATGTGTTCGGTTCCTGTGACATTGGATTCAGCTGTATGTATACCAGCACTATTTCCTGGCGTGATGAATTCACACCACTGCCCATGGAAACTAATCCTCGTCTGGTGTTTGAAAGATTGTTTGGTGATATTGGTACAACGGATCCTAATGTGCGATTGCAGCGCATTCAGAAGGATCAGAGCTTGCTGGATTCGGTTACCCAGCGCGTGGCCGAGTTGAATCGTGAAGTTGGTGCCGGTGACAGGGCAAAGCTGGAACAGTATCTGGATGCTGTTCGCGATGTAGAACGTCGAATCCAGATGGCTGAAGCACAGAGCAGCCGCGAATTACCAGAAGTCAACCAACCGTCGGGGGTGCCATCGACCTATGAAGAGCACGCCAAGCTTATGTTCGATTTACAGGTGCTGGCGTATCAGACAGATCTGACCCGGGTTATTACTTTCATGCTGGGTCGCGAACTTAGTGGCCGCACTTTCGCGGAAATTGGTGTGCCGGATTCTCACCATCCTACCTCCCATCACCGTGATGATCCGGTGTTGTATGAAAAAGTCACCAAGATTAACGAATTCCATACCAGCCTCTTTGCCTACTACCTGGACAAGATGGATGCAACCCCTGACGGCGAGGGTTCTCTGCTTGATAACACCTTGCTGCTCTATGGCGCTGGTATGTCAGATAGCAATCAACATAGCAATGCGGCACTGCCGCTGGTGCTGTTTGGTGGTGGCTCTGGTTCGATGCAAGGGGGGCGGCATCTACGTTACCCAGCTGGTACGCCAATCAGCAATTTACATCTGACCATGCTGGACAAGATGGGAATGCCGCTGGAGCAGTTTGCCGATAGCACTGGTCCACTGGACTTGCTCAGTGAAGTTTAAATTGGGTCTGCTGTTCTCAAAAACTGTAACTACTGCGCTGCGGTATTTCCTGGCGGCAGTGTTGTTGACAGTGGGCCAGGGAGTGCTCGCCCTTGACCTGATCCAGGCGACGAAAGAGCAAGATCTACAAGCAGTAGTAAATTTACTGGCAGAGGGTGCCGATCCAGATATGCAGCAAGCCGATGGTGCCACCGCACTACATTGGGCAGTGCACCGAGAAAATACTGAACTGATAAACGAGCTTCTGCAATCTGGAGCTGATGTAAACGTTGCCAATCGACTCGGAGCGACAGCGTTGTTTATAGCAGCCCGCAGTGGTCGCAGTGATCTGGTTCAACTTCTACTTGAAGCAGGTGCCAGTCCGAATTCAGCTTTAACCAATGGCGAAACACCTCTGATGTCGGCTGCCCGCACTGGCGCCAATGATGCAGTAATGCTGCTCATAGCAGCAGGCGCCGATGTTGATGTGCGTGAGACTTCCCGCAATCAGACTGCTCTTATGTGGGCTGCTTCCCAGGGGCATCTGGACGTGGTGCAAACTTTGATTGTCGCCGGTGCAGATTTGGAGGCCCGCTCTAAAGTCAGACCGATGTTAATGTTTGCCGATGCCACCAATGGTGGGGCTTTCGATCAGGGTGTAATGGAAAATCTTGGGGGATACTCCGCGCTGCTCTTCGCAGCACGCAACGGACACACACAAGTCGCACAAGAGTTGTTGAATGCAGGAGCTGAAATTGAAGGAGTCGCTGGAAATGGAACAAGCGCTCTAGTAGTAGCAGCCCACAGTGGCCATACAGAGGTGGCGATAATGTTGCTGCGTGCAGGTGCCAATCCCAATGCCATGGAAGCCGGTTATGGTGCTTTGCATGCTGCCATACTGCGTGGCGATCAATCTGTTGTTAATTCGCTTTTGGAGCACGGCGCTGATCCCAACATTCGGTTGCAAAAAGCAAACCCGGTGCAACGGGCCAGTGAAGACTGGGTTTTGAAGTCTCCATTGATAAGTGCCACACCCTATTGGATCGCTGCCAATTTTCGTGAGGCAGGGATTATGAAGAGGCTTGTGGAAGCGGGGGCTGATCCATTGCTCAACAACGGTGAGCAGTATCGTCGCCTGCGTGATAGAGAGTCACGCATAAATCCACCGGCACCAGAAGTGGTCGGTGGGCTCGCGAGTAGTTTGCAGGCGGCTGTCAGAGGAGATAGCACACGTCAGCGATACTATGTACAAGCCAATCCTGATCCTGCAGGCGAAGAGCGACTGGCGCTTGAGTCAATCATTGTTGCTGCCGATCATGGCATTGACCTGGACCACACCGATTTTACCGGCAGCGCGGCAATCCATGATGCTGCGACCAGAAATCTCGCTACTGTGGTTAGAGAACTTGCAGAGCGCGGTGCAGACATCAATATACTCAACGGAAGAGGGCAGACGGCACTGGATCTTGCCCTGGTTGCCGAGCGACGACTGGGAAGAGGTATTCTGGCGCAGGAAACGCCCGATTATGTTGGTCCAACTGCGAGGCAGGTGTTGGAAGAGTTTGGCGCGAGGCGCGGTAGTGAACTGTAGGTGAATCCAGTGCAATTGGTAAAGAATGCTGCCTTTATTCTGGTCTTGGCTTTAGCGGCGAGTGCATCCGCTGATGACTGGCAGGTGTCTCGCACGGCTTACGACCAGCCAGATTTACAAGGTGTTTGGGCCAATAACACACTCACTCCTATTGAACGGCCTGATATGTTCGAGGGCCGTGAGTTTCTCACTGAAGAAGAGATGCAGTTTTTGCGACGAAGAGTGCGTGAGATCACTGATGGAGATGGCGATGCTCTTTTTGGTGATGGTGCATTTTCAGCAGCAATATCAGGTGAGGTGAGTTCCTACGATCCGACAACCGGCAACTACGACCAGTCCTGGCTGGTAGAGCGCAATGTACATAATCGTACTTCGCAAATAATCGAACCAGCTAACGGAAAGTATCCAGCAAGGACAGAAGCAGCGATTGCGCGGGCTAACACGAGTCGGCGAGGCCGACCACCAGCGTCCTGGCTCGATCTGACTGTTGACGATCGATGTATCAGTTATGGTGCTCCTTATCTCAACGCTGGCTACAACAGTTACTGGCAGATCGTGCAGTCCGCGAACCATGTGGTAATTCTGCAGGAGATGATGCACGACGCGCGTATCATTCCCTTAACTGACATGCCCCATGCTCCAGAGACCATTCGGCTTTGGCATGGAGATTCCAGAGGCTACTGGGATGGCGATACTCTTGTTGTCGAAACAAGAAATTATTCCAACAAGAGTAGCTACAGTCACAACAGGGCCCGACTCAATGTTGAGCGTTTCACGCGAATTAGCGAAACAGAACTACTCTACCAGATTACTTCCGATCAACCTGACACCTATTCAGTGCCTTTCACCAGAGAAATAGTCTTCGACTATTCTGAACAACCCATTTACGAGTACGCCTGTCACGAGGGTAACTACGCACTACCAAATATCCTTCGCGGAGCCAGGGTGCAGGAACAAAACGCAGTACAGTAATTTATCTACCATCATTCCGTAAAATTCACTGAAATCTCTTTACTCTCTTTGCTAGCTTTACTGGTTTGTGTGTGCCAGACGGGAGTTAGCTCTTTTGGAATGTTTGTTTTTATCGCGAAATCACGGCGCTCGAGATCGTTAAAATTGGGTTAGTTGTTGATTTGCCGACGATATGGCAGATTTAGAGAGGCTTCGAGAGAGTGATATTGGTATTTCAACTGGTTCACCATACAGGATTAAAAATGATTCAAACCCTGGGGCAAGTATTTCTACGCAGAATTCTTCTCGGTGGCATTAGCAGTTTCTGCTTTGCGACACTATCACAAGCACAATCACTGGATGCCGCCACAGCCCGGTGTGAAAGTTTGACAAACCTGGTTGTGGAGGAGACGCAGGTAATCAATTCCAGTATTGTGCCGGCAAACGAATTTATGCCATCTGGCTTTACTGAAAGCATAGCGACGCCGGAATTTTGTAGATTTCAGGCAATATCTGAACCGGCCGTTCGCTTTGAAGTCTGGATGCCACTCAGTAACTGGAATGGCAAGTTTCAGGTGGTTGGCAATGGTGGAATGGCTGGAACAATCAGTTACGCCGCTATGGGTGCTGCTATTCGCCGGGGCTATGCAACGGCGAGTACCGATACAGGCCATGAGGCCGGTCCCATACCGTTCGATGCTTCCTGGGCGTCAGGTCGCATGGACTTGATTGAAGACTTTGGTCACCGTGCTCTGCATTTGACGACAGTGCATGGCAAGTCTGTGATCGAGCACTACTACACTAATGCGCCCACATATTCCTACTATGTTGGATGTTCAAAAGGCGGTCAGCAAGGACTGATGGAGGCACAGCGATATCCCAATGATTTCGATGGCATAGTTGCTGGAAATCCGGCCAATGACTGGACCAGATTCTATGCAGGAGCCCATTTGTGGTATTCACAGGCCATGCTTTCAGACACGGACGCCTGGATACCACCGGCCAAACTGAACGCATTGGGTGAAGCGGTGAACCAGGCCTGTGACGCTAACGATGGTATCCGTGATGGCATACTGATGAATCCTCTTGCCTGTAATTTCGAACCATCAAGTCTGCAATGTGATGCTGGTACAGACACTAACTCCTGCCTCACGCCTAAACAAGTCACCGCCGTGGAGAACATCTGGTCAGGAGTCAGGAATAGCAATGGAGAACTGATTTACCCAGGGCTTGTTCCTGGTGGAGAGGCGGCACGTGGCAGCTGGTCTACCTGGGTAACTGGCGGAGCTCCTTTTGAATCTCTTCACTGGCGTGGCGGCGAAGGTTTTTTTCGCTGGTTTGTTTTCGATGATCCGGATTGGGATTTTCGTGAATTCGATTATGACAGGGATCTGGAGTTTGCCCTGGAAAGGGTAGGAGGAGCTGTCGATGCCGCAGATCCTGATTTGTCTGCTTTTAGAGACCGTGGCGGTAAACTCCTTGTGTATCATGGTTGGAGTGACCCTGATATCTCACCACTGGCGAGTATTCAGTACTTCGAAAATGTGGTTGATAGGCAAGCCTCAGCTCACCCCGGTAGTGCGAATGCACTGGCACGAACTCAGGATTACTTCCGATTATTTATGGTGCCGGGAATGGGGCACTGCAGGGGAGGGCCGGGACCTGATCGATTCGATGCATTGAGTGCGCTGGAAAATTGGGTAGAAAATGGAGTGGCGCCCGATTCCATAATGGCTTCGAAAGTTGAAGCTGGAATAACGACTCGAACCCGACCGCTCTGTGTTTATCCGGAAGTGGCCCAATTTGATGGTAGCGGAGATTCAGACGACGGCAATAATTTCTACTGCGCCGCCCCTGACTAATAATTGGATTATTGAAAATCATTGCTCTGAAATTAAGAAAAATTGGAGGTGGGAACATGAAACGACTTTGCATAGTTGGAATTCTCGTCAGTGTTTGTCAGGTTGGCTTTGCTCAGGACTACGAAGTTCCCAAAACTGAATGGGGAGTACCCGACCTGCGGGCAGTATGGAAACATTCTTCTATTATTCCATTCGAACGACCCGTTGAGCTTGGTGACAAGCGTGCTTACACTGAAGAAGAAGCAATTGCACGGGAACGCTCGGTGCAGCAGCGCTTTGATGCTGACAACGAACCATTAGATCCAGATCGCCCTGCACCGGAAGTGGCGGATTCATTACCACCAATCGGCAATTATGATCTGTTCTGGCGAGATGACGCTCAATTCATACCCACCATTGATGGTGAGTTTCGTACCTCTGCAATTACCAATCCATCAAACGGACGCTTACCGCCGATACAGGAGGGAGTTACCCGGCCACAATTCGAAGCTCGCCGGGATGATCAGGCAACGCGGGGCCGTACCAGCGATGGACCTGAAGGGCGCAGTCTTGGCGAACGTTGTCTGGTGGCATTCGGTAATCTTTCCGGGCCAGTGATGAGTCCCATCATTTATAACAGTCATCTCCAATTCGTACAGTCGCCAGGTTATGTTGTCATCGTAGCTGAAATGGTGCATGACGCGCGCATTATCAAGATTAGCGACGAGCGAAACCCGGCAGCGGAATCTCATCGCAAATGGATGGGAGACTCTATCGGCTATTGGGAAGGTGACAGTCTTGTAGTCGAAACCAAACACTTTAATTCCTGGCATCGCTTGAGAGGATATGGAGTGGATAAGCTGACAGTTACCGAACGTTTCCGACGCACCAGCGACAATAAGTTGATCTATGGATTTTCCGTAAGCGACCCGAGCACATTCACGGCAGAGTTCTCTGGAGAATTTCCACTATCACGCATCGATGAGCCGCTTTACGAGTACGCCTGTCACGAGGGAAACTATGGTATGGTGGGAATCCTTGCTGGAGCCCGCACTCTGGAAGTGCAAGGCACAGAGTAAATTGTTCTTATCGCGAATCATTTGATATAGCTGGGCTGATTGAAAAATTCAGTAGTATTTAGCTCAGACACAGATTATCCACTAGCCCCTATACTCTATAGAGCCAATCAGAATAAGACGGTCTCCGTGATCAAGAAAGCTGGTCATACAACGCTGCATTCTTCAGCACCCATCCTGTGCCTGGCTTTGTTGTTATTACTTTGGTTTTGTGACGCGGCCTACGCGCAACAGACTCAAAGAATCCTTGTTATTCATGGCGAACTGGAAAGTGAGTACTGGTACCGCAATTTCGATCGCAGTCTGGTGGATCATTTCAGTTCTGATCAAGCAGTACCGACCGTTGTAGCTTCCCGCACTCTGGAACTGAGCCGCGCTCAGACTCCTGAGGTTCTGCAGCGCATAAAGCACGACCTGGAAGTGGAAATTCAGGAAGTAGGTTACGACGTGGTGGTGGCGGTACTGCCTGTGGCAACGGCATTTCTCCTTAGCCTGGAAAACCCGAATCAGGTGCCATTCATTCTGACTATTCCCGACGACACCATTGTCAACATACCTGACCTACCGGCCTATGTGGGCATTGTTAAATCTTCTGTCAGACCAGCGATGGAGGAAACCGTCGAGCAAATTCTGACTCTCAGACCTCAGACCACCACCATAGAAGTTATTGCAGGAAATCACCCCACCAACCTCACCTACGTTAATTACATGCATCAAATTTCTGAAGAATATGCAGACCGATTGCAATTCAATTTTAATGTAGGCGTGGATCCTGAAACTTTAAAGAGCCATGTGAGCCAATTGCCTGATACGTCGGCGGTGATTACATTGCCTTATTTCGCCTATGGTGATCAGGAGAGGCTTTTGCCATTTACCGCGACCAGAGAGGTAAATCGGGCAGCTTCAGTGCCGGCGTTTATGACAACGGATGAAGGTCTCGGGCTCGGTGCAGTAGGTGGTCATGTCACCAGCTCTTCTGCATATGCTGCGGCAGTGGCGGAAATCGCAGAACGTGCACTATCAGGTGAGTCATATTCTGGAGTCTCTGATCAGGATGCTGCCTTCACTGTTTATGATTGGAACGCTGTACAGCGTTGGAATCTGCCAGTGAATCGCTTGCAGGCGCCATATGAACTGATTGATGAGCCTGTAAGCCTCTGGCGCGAATATCCGGTTAGTGTGGCGGTAATTTCAAATGTAATCCTCGCACTGTTAGCTTTTGCAATATTTCAGACCATTTCATTGCGCCGCTCCGAGAGAGCGCGATTACTTGTTGAATCAAGTGAACGTGCGGCTCGAGAAAGCGAAGAGAGATATCGCTTGCTGGCTGGCAATACATTGGATGTTATCTGGGTTTGGGATCCGTCAGCACAAAAGCTTCGCTACTGCAGCCCCTCAGTTGAATTGATGCTCGGATACACAGCGGAAGAGATAGTGGCAATGCCAATGAGTGATCTCATGACACCGGAGTCATTTGAGCGATGTACTGAGTCACTCTATCGGCACAATCCCCAGGCGTCCTTGATAGAGGTGGAATACAACGCAACTGATGGACGCCTGGTAAGTTGCGAGATTGCTGTTCAACCTACGAAATTCTCTGGTGGTGTGGCCACGGAGTGGGTAGGAGTTACGCGAGATATTACGAAGCGCAAGGATGATGAATTAGCACGTCGGCGACTGGAGGTACAGGTAAGACAGTCGCAGAAGTTTGAGTCGCTTGGCACATTGGCGGGCGGCATAGCCCATGATTTCAATAATATTCTAAGTGTAATGATGGGTACCGTGGATGTGCTTAAAGAGAACATGAAAGCGGACAAAGATGCATCCAAACTCTTGTCTCGCCTGATGTCCGCCTCAGAAAAAGCCAAGAGCCTGGTCCAGCAAATACTTACGTTTAGCAGACAATCAGAGAATGAAAAAGTTGTCACCAATCTCAATTCACTTATTGAAGACTGCCTGGGCATTATGAGCGCTGGAATACCAAACAATATCCAACTTACGACAGATCTGTGTGCTCATTCAATTTTCACCTTGGGTGATCAAAGCCAGTTATCTCAGGTAATAGTCAATCTGGTAACGAATGCGTATGAAGCAATTGATGAGGGTGGGCGGATTGCGTTAACTCTACAAGCGATTGAATTCGACGAAGATCTAAAATGCAGATTCACAAATCTGCCTGCAGGGCGTTATGCAAAAATCAGTGTTTCTGACACAGGCTGTGGAATCGCGGATTCAGTCATCGACAAAATATTTGACCCATTCTATACCAGTAAGGAAATGGGAAATGGAATGGGGCTGGCGATCGTGCAAGGAATCGTTATTGAACATGGAGGTGCTGTCGATATCGAGTCGGTTGAAGATGAAGGGACAAGTTTTACCGCCTATCTGCCACTCACCGATGAAGTGGTCGAATCACGCAAAAGTGAGAGTGATCTAACAGTCAAAGACACGAGTCGTCGCATACTCGTGGTGGATGATCAGGAAGAATTGCTGGAGATATTTTCCAGTATGCTGGAAGCGCTGGGTCATCAATGTACAGTCTGTCAGAATGTTGATAGCGCTCTGGATCAACTGGAAGAAGTTAACGGCGAGTATGATTTAATAATCACCGACTATTCCATGCCAGGTAAATCCGGACTGGAGCTTAGTAAGCAATGTGCAATTCGTTATGATTCCATTCCGGTTATTATAAGCACCGGCTATGGCGAGGAGATGCATGAACAGATTGGCCCGGAGCTCGGGGTTGCTGGTGTGTTGGATAAGCCGTTTAATTTGCAGAAGCTCAAAAACATGGTAAGTCTGCATGCACAGACATAACCGGTAAAATCCAAGCAATTTATAATTAGAATTAAGAATCTTCGACTTTCAGCATTTCAATTTTCTTGCCTTTAGCATGATAAGTGCCAGGTGATTTTGGTTCTCTTACAATTTCAGTAGCATGATTAATTGTCAGGCTTACGTTTGGATATATTCTCTTATTGACTTCCAGGCTGGCGTGAGCGGCCTCTTTCATTAGTGTAGTGAGCTCTGTCATTTCCCCGGTGAGTTCATCAATTGATTTTCGAAGACTATCTACCGTGTTGGAAATTTTCTTCAATTTCTCCTTCACTTGATCTGAGCTTTTCGCATTCGGTGTCTGCTTTAGTTGCTTATGGATTTTCGACAACTGCAACAGTTGTTCCATTTTGTCGTTGAATTCTTGCTTAAGGGATTCATGAATCTCATGGAGTGAGCCTAACTCGCCGACCATAAATGTGGTTCTGACATTGGCATCAGAGCCAATGACATTGATTGACGCAAAATGGCTAACTTCGCAGTGCCCACCTACTAGTGTACCTTTGCCGCTGCCATTACCAATGGTGAGGTCACCGAGCACTTTTAAGTTCGACTGAACAGCAGAATCGGTTATCAGAATGTTTTTACCTGCTGTCGCAGAGCACATTGTCAAGAATTTCGCCTCTATAGAGCCACCGGCTTCTAATACTGCCGTTAGGTCTTTCTCGGCATCATGATTAACATCGGTGTCTTCGTCAGATTCGGCTTCATGTTCCATCTGGCTGCCAATTACACCGCCATTGATATGAATGTCCTGACCAGCAATAATCTTCGCTCTCTCTACGATTCCGGTCACAGTTACATTGCCAGTTGCATCGACACAGTAGCCTGGGCTGACATCTCCAGATATATAGACCGACCCTTCAAACTTGATGTCGCCAGACTTCAAATCTACCGCAGGAAGGCGTAGTACAGGGTCAACATAAACTGAGTCATCGCTGAATACCGGATGACCTTTCACATCTGCGACGATTGTATTCTGATCTTCCTCGCTAAAGCGGGTACCTTCACCAAGTGCACCTAGCTCCTTGTCTTGTCCAGGGTTCGCTGAAATGACTTGTCCAAATATGTCGGCGCCATCAACCGCTCTGTCACCAGGAATTCGTTGCAGCAGCGGTGTGCCGATTTCTACGACTGGAAAGTCCAGAACATCTTTGTGATTTACATTGCCCAATTCGTCGGCTTTCGGTGTTAGGTTTTCCCGGTTGTCGACCAGATGCTTAAATTCGGTGTCAGTGCCATGAATCGGCTCAATGCCGCTAGCAATACAGGCGGGGGTTTCACTCTGTGCGGTAAATGCTTCTGCCAATGAGGCTCGATCCAGGCATTGATCATCGATGCCTAAATTCTGGATTTCGGCGAGAATCTGTTCTTTCGTTACGACGGGTTTATTGCTGCCAAATCTGAACGATAGAAAAGCCTGCAACTTGTCTTCACTAACCGTGATGACAAAGGCCCTGGTATCTTCACTTTGCTCAGGAGCATTCTGGTCGCCTGCGTTTTCGCTAGCGGCTGCTCCTGGTTCCCGAGGTTCGAGATTTTCACTTGCTTGCTGATCATTCACTATTGCTCTACCTTCGCAGTCAGAAACGATTCAGTGACGTTTCGGAAAACCCGCGATTTATCTTGAGCTTACATTAACTATAGCGGGTAAATGCTAGTTTTGTAATAAATAGTACATAATGTCACAATTGGATTGATGTGGATATTGTTGATATGTAATGAGAAATTGGAAAGACATTGAGGTCAGAGTTTTGGCTCTAACCTCAATGCCGGGCTATTAGTAAGTTCCCGTTCCAATATTAAAGAATGCCATCTGCTCCTTTAGATCGGACGCCTGGTGTCCCATGGATTCGCTAGCCGCGGTTACTTCTTCCACCAGGGCTGCATTTTGTTGAGTCATTTCATCCATTTGATTAATTGCCCGGTTGACCTCTTCGATGCCGGATGCCTGCTCTGCACTCGCCATAGAAATATCCCCCACCATCTGAGATACGGTCTGGACTGAGCTAACAATCTTTTCCAGCGTCTGTCCGGTTTCATTCACCAGTTTTGACCCATCGTTCACTTTCGAAACGCTGTCTTCGATAAGCTCTTTAATTTCTTTGGCCGCTGTCGCGCTGCGACCCGCAAGGTTTCTTACCTCGCTGGCAACTACCGCAAAACCCCGACCCTGCTCACCGGCTCGGGCTGCCTCCACCGAAGCATTTAGAGCCAACAGGTTAGTCTGGAAAGCCAGTTCGTCGATTACACCGATAATGTCGGCAATGCGTTCACTGGCATTGTTGATTTCTGACATCGCGGCAACAGCTTTACCTACTACCTCCCCGCCGTGTTCTGCGGTTTGTCTCGCATCATGGGCAAGTTCATTAGCTTTGCGGGCATTGTTGTCGGCCTGTTTGACTGTGCTGGTCATCTCTTCCATGCTCGACGCAGTTTCTTCAAGACTTGCCGCCTGTTGCTCGGTGCGGCTGCTTAAATCATTGTTACCCTGAGTTAGCTCCATGGCACCAGCGTCAACAGAGTCAGAAGCCTTCTTAATGTTCGAAACTACTTCAGTCAGTCTTTCGATAGTTAAGTTTGCATCCAGCTTCAACTGATTGAATAGTCCTTCGTAGTCGTGATCGATCTTTCGAGTCAGGTCGCCCTGTGACAGTTTGCCCAGGACTTCGGTTGTATCAGTGATCACCTCTTCACAGATATTCACCAGTTGATTGATACCTTCACTAAGGGTGGCAAAGAAACCTTGTTTGTCTCCAAGATCAATGCGTCGACTAAGGTCTCCATGGGATGCTGATGACACAATGGAGTTAATATCCCTCTCAATAACAGCGGACAATTTGTCGATAGTGTTGTTGGCATCGTTCTTGAGTTGATCAAACTGTCCTTGATATTCGGTAGTAATTCGTTGGCTCAGATCGCCCCGAGATAGTGCGCTCATGAGATTTCCCATGTCGAGCGTGATCCCTTCACAGATGCCTACCAGATCATTGATGCCTCCGCTAAGGCGGCTGATAAAGCCTCCTCTATCGTCGATATCTATTCGGCGACTGAGATCTCCGGCCAATGCGCTTTGAACGATGGTTTGAACCTCTTCCTCGATACTCATCTTCTGAGTACGGTCTTCCCATTCCACGACGGTTCCGATATGGGCACCACTCTGATCTGTAATGGCGTTTGAGGTAATGCGGAATGTCATTCCTCCAGCTCCCACTTCGGCGATCTGGTTCTCATTCAGCTCGTCGGCTATTTCACCTTGCTTCACGGGAAACTCATCAAAAATACTCAGAGGGGAGCCAACCAGATTGTCTGCACTGAATTCAGGAAGTTCAGTTTGAATGCTCTCTTCAGCATCGCGGAACATTTGCAACACCGAGTCATTCGCATAGCCAATCTGGAAATCGTTATCAACCATCATGATTGGAGCGCTTGCCACGTCCAGTGAGCGACGCACGCTTGCATTCTCGGTGCTTATACGCTCGTTCTCGGCGCGCTTAGCGGCGGCTTCTTTGAGATCCGACTGCATAGACGCCATGGCTGAGAGCAGGGTGCCTGTCTCATCGGTCCGATTGACTTCGATGTCCTCACTGAAATCACCAGTGGCGATCTTGTTTGCAAGCTTCACTGCGTAATTTATTGCACTAGTGATGATGCTGGCCAAAGTAAGGGATGAGGCTATGCCTACAATCAGAACCAGAACCAACGCTGCTATGGCAGCGGCAATCAGATTACTATTCGCTGCCGAAACTCTGGAATTAGATTCGCTAACTTCGACGCGCAATTGCCCAAGTAAGTTGTCGATGTTATCTGTCATCTCAACACCAATCTCTCGACTTTGGTTGATCAGAGATACACCCAGTACTTTGTCGTCATCGACGTAGGCATCCACAGCCTGGATGCTGATATCTATGTATTGATCCAATTGATTGGAAATAGTCTGTGAGATTTGAGGCCAGCGTGTTGAAGTCTCTTGCAACAGAACCCGCATTTGATCGGCATTGCTATTGAGCTGCTCTTCGGATTCATCGAGCCAACTAATCGCCAGATCTAATCCCCAGTATTGGACCGAACTAAATCTGTCTCCCAATTGTTGGATTAGTTCCTGAGAAGAAAGATTCTCTTGCTGTGAAGCTACTTCAGAATTACTCCTCATGCTGGCCATGATGAAGTAGGACATTACAAGAAAGGTGATGCCCAGAACCAGGCAGTTAAAGACTAAGATCTTGGCTCTAATGGTCAAGTTGTTAATCATCGCAGTAATTTTCATGTCGCTTCCCTTCGCTTACCATCTGTGCGATTGCATTTTTGCCCTAATGTTAGGAGCTCGATTAAACACGATTAATTTGTCAGCACACTCCAGTGGCTGAATGAACCGGAAGATTTGACTATTAAATTCGATAGAAGCAATAGCCCGGGAATCTCCTAATTCGCCTTTAAGTGTAGTCAGTGGAGTCACAATATTAGGGAAAATACCCTCTAAAATTGATGGTTTGCACTTTCAGGAAGCCATCCCGCATGAAGGGGGAAAATCACCCAAACCTGGCAAAAAAAATACAGGGGATATCCAGAGTTATGAACAGAGTTAATTTGAACTTATTTTCAGGGCAAAAAGAAACGAGGCTCAGGTGGAATACCTGAGCCTCGTTCTTTTAAGTTCTTTCGATTACTACTGGAGCAGTGTTCTGCCCAGTTATATTTACCTGTGGAAGATCTCTACGTAGGTAGACGCTACTGGAGATCCATCACTCATCGCTGGGATATAGGTGCTTTCCTGCAGGTTGGCAATCAGGCGCTCGGTGCAGCTGTTCATTTCTGCATTGCCCATTGGGCTTACGTCCTGAACCTGACCAGAGTCAGAGACAGAGGCCTGCACAAAAACTGCGGAAGACAGATTGGAGGCACAGGATGGAACATCACCTTCATAACGCTGAGCTGCTTGATAGGCTACGCCATATTCACTCTGGTTGCGGGCATGATTATCCACAATTTCTACATGCTCGGTGCCACCGCGATTTTCAAACAGGATGGTAAAGCTGTACCAGACTTTTACGCGTTTGCCGTCTACTTTTGCTGGCTCAACTCTCACGTTGGCAGCGATCTTGGAAACCTCAGCGCCTACTTCACGCGGTAGACTGCTGTCGCCCTTAAAGTTTGAATCATTCAGGCATAGAAGAGAATCGAATACTCCACGGCTGGTGATTCTGCCGGCACACTTGACTGCCAGCGGCGTATCTTCGGAGATATCAGGAAAGTCCAGCTTGTCGATCAGTGATTCTGCTTTAGAGCCAAACGTAGCAGGGACGAGTTCCTGTCCGAAAGCAGTAAACGAAAACACGCTAACGCACACTGCAAGAATTTTAGGAACGATTTTCATTTTATGTGACCTCATACAATTGCTTCAGAACTAACATTCAAAAGAACTGTAGCACTAAAATTCGTGGCAAATATTCGGTAGGAAAAAATGATCTAAAAAGGGGGTCCGCAAATTACCAATAGTTGGTCAATTTGTGGCCTAAAGCGTGATTTTGTTCTCAATTAGAGGGAATTGTCGCCGATTCGGTTCATTTTGTAACAATCGGTATTCTACGTCGTTTACGAAAAATGAATGCCGTAATTGCTTTCAGCTATGAAGCGAGTTTGTCTTAGTCAGTTACTTTATAAAAACCTCGATAGCAGTTGTGAACAAAAAGAATGCTCAAACTAGCCAGTAATCAAAATATCTCCAGAACTCAAAACTTACATTGTCAATATATAGCTGATGATCTAGGGTTTTCTACAGTGGCTTTTGGATTGTGAGTTTATCCCGGCGTATTTAACAAGCCTGTTGGTGGGATTCGCTAGTTGAGTTCGGAAACATGTCCTTTTCGGGAGAAGGCGAGGACAGTTTGCAGCTTCAGGAGAGGGTAGCTGGCTATCCAGATATGACGACAATTTGCTCAGATTCTCCGATGACCAGTGAATTAAAGTAACTGATACCAGTTCCGTTTATTCTTTCGAGGCCGCTTTATCATGCCAGGAGTATGAAGCCAGACTCTGCCTTTTCCAATTGAGGACAGTTGGGTCAGCATTAAGGCACTACAGATCCTGAACACCGGGCCGGCATGCTCTTGCAATCTGCCATGAGGCTGCCGCTCTGCGCCTGATCGTGTACAATACGCAGCTTTTTTACGGGGCTAGCAATCACAGTGCGCATAGGAATTGTGGGAGGCGGGCAATTGGCGGCCATGCTGGTGCAGGCAGGCGAGCAAGCCAATTCCAGCGAGGCAGGCAATCACGAATTCTATATTCTGGATGCGAGCCAGCTGTGCCCAGCTGTTCAGGTTGGGGGTATCCATGTACAGGGTGTACCTGTTTCCGGGGCTGGCTATGATGAGTTGGCAGGCCGATCAGATGTGGTCACTATCGATCTGGAAAATGTCTCCGTGCAATCTCTCTCCAATATTCAGTCCGAATCCGTCCTGGTAATACCGGATCCCGCTTTGCTGCTACGTCTTACGGACAAATTGGAGCAGAAACGATGGTTTAAAGAACTGGGCCTGCCCACTGCAGATTTCGTTCCCCATGACGGCACCAGACCGATTTCAGCAGAGCCATTTGGGTTTCCTGTAGTGCAGAAAGCGGCGAAAGGTGGCTACGACGGGCGCGGTGTTGCTATTTTGCACAGCGAAGCTGACAACAGCTCCCGATTGCAGGTACCAGGATTCCTGGAACAATTTATTGACCGAAAAATGGAAGTATCGGTCATGGTCGCGGCTGATCTGGAAGGTAATGTTTGTGCTTACCAGCCGGTTGAAATGGTGTTTCATGAAGGCGGCAATGTGCTCGATTATCTTCTAGCACCCGCTAGATTGCCTGAAGAGGTACTAAATAGGGCTAATGAATTAGCAGTGTCGGCCATAAAGGCCATGAATGGGCGTGGCATATTTGGCATTGAAATGTTCCTGACCTACGATGATCAGCTGTTGATTAATGAAATATCTCCACGCACCCACAACAGCGGTCACTATACAAAAGAGGCCTGTCGCACTTCCCAGTTTGCCCAGCAATTGCGGATTCTTACCGGACAGGCATTGGGCGATCCTGCACAAACCACGCCGGCAGCTATGTTCAATCTTCTGGGAGCCGAGGGGTTTGAGGGTGATACAGTCGTTGAGCAGAAGCCAGAATTAAAGGATGATGAATCCATAGCGATCCATCTATATGGCAAAAAACATTGTTTTCCTGGTCGTAAAATGGGACATGTCACGGTAACTGCCGAGACGGTGGATGCGGCATTAGATAAAATGAATGCAATCCGGAACTCAATTCTTGTCAAAGGAGCAGATCAACTTGACTGATTCGAATCAACCTCTGGTTGGAATCATTATGGGCAGCGACTCAGACCTGAAAGTAATGCAAGCCGCCGCCGACATTCTGGACCAACTTGAAGTTTCCTATGAGCTGACAATCGTTTCTGCCCATAGAACACCTGACCGAATGTACAAGTATGCGCGGGAAGCGGAAGAACGAGGACTAAAGGTGGTTATCGCGGGAGCTGGCGGAGCCGCTCACTTACCCGGCATGGTCGCCGCATTGACGGTTCTCCCGGTAATAGGAGTGCCTGTCGCGGTCACTGCCCTGCAAGGTCAGGATTCATTGCTTTCTATTGTGCAGATGCCAAAGGGTATACCAGTTGCTACGGTTGCTATCGACAATGCAGCGAATGCTGCGCTTCTGGCAGCCCAGATAATTGGTACTACTGATTCGGAGCTTCGCGCAAGATTGCATAGCCTGCGTGAAGAGCAGACTAAAACCGTATTAGAAAAAGCTGCCAGACTGGAAAGTTAATCGCCAGCCGTTCTTGTCTGTTTTTAATCGATTGACAGTGATTTGATCGATTTCCAAATATCCGCATGTATTCGCACGTATTAAAGACGCCCAGTGTATGAGTGGTCTCGCAACTATCAAACTTGAACTGGAACGCCGTCCGTTGTGGATGAATGGATTGCTCCTGTTTTGTATGTATATGACTTTCATCTATCTTCCCTGGGATATTTTTATCAAGCCCATAGGTGAAGACCAGGAAGTATGGTTTGGATTGCTGTTTACTGGATGGGCAGCAAAACTTGGCGGTGTACTACATTGGTTTGTCTATGGTGCCGGCGCCTACGGATATCTGAGAATGAAGCGTTGGATGCATCCATGGGCTATTGCATATTTGTTACAGGTTGCCCTTGGTATGCTTGTCTGGAGTGTAATGGACGCCAGGGGTGATCTGATTTTCGGGAGTATAGCGGCATCTCTGTTCATTCTCCTGGCTGGACTAAGTTGGCAGGCCAGGGCCCGATTTCAGAACTAATGAGTTCAACTGCGGGTCAACCTCATTGTTATTGTCTTCATTTGCTCAGACATTCACAGATTCACCTCTCCATTATTTGTTGGCTCATAAACCCATCGTTATAATTCCGGCATCCTTGCTTTACAAAACTGTCCGGAGCAACTAACTATGCCCTCAACACCTTCGCCTTCTGGTGCAATGCTTGCGGCTGAGACTCTTAAACGCATCGAAAGCAGCAAGCTATTTCAGTCGAGCGTAATCTTCATCATCATTCTCTCTGCTATCTCAATAGGCGCGAAGACTTACGATCTGCCGCAGATAGCACAGGATATTCTGCCGTTGCTGGACAGTGGTATCACGTATTTTTTCCTCGCGGAAATAATTTTGCGCTTCACAGTTAGCGACAATAAGAAAAGGTTCTTTGCTGATGGATGGAATCTGTTTGACTCCATAATTGTGATTGGCAGTTTAGTGCCAGTGCAAGATGCTGAAGCTGTCTTGATTGGCCGATTATTAAGAGTGTTTCGCGTTCTTCGTCTGGTGTCAGTCGTTCCAGAATTACGATCACTGATAAATGCATTGCTTAAAGCTATACCAAGAATGGGGTATATAGCACTGCTAATGTTCATAATCTTCTATATTTATGGCGCAATTGGCTCCTTATTTTTTTCGGAGATTGATGAGAGTTTGTGGGGAGATGTTTCTATTGCAATGCTTACCTTATTTCGGGTGGCTACGTTTGAAGATTGGACTGATGTCATGTATGCGACCATGGAGAGCCATCCCTTGAGTTGGCTGTACTACTTAAGCTTTATATTTCTAATGGCATTTGTGTTTCTCAATATGATGGTGGGTGTAATTCTTGAAGTCATGACGGAAGAACACAACAATGAAACGGCAGAGCAGGCGCACCTGGAAAGAGAAGAGATGACAGAGAAGATCAGCCAGATGCAAAACCAAATTGAGGAGATGCACGAAATGCTCCGTGCTAAACAGGCTGACTAGTCGAGGGATTTCTATCAGGTTCTGCCAGGTTCTACACCTGGAAATAGACAATGGCGTAGAACCCGGGAGTGCAGACTAATTATCTTCTTATAGGGTAGATAGGATTAGATCTAGCTTGCTACTTTGAGCACGCGAGACCTGGCTTCCTGATACTCTCTACTGAGTCGCTCAATTAGTTTTCCGGCAGGTAAGACTTCTTTTACAGCTCCAAGTCCTTGACCGCATCCCCAGATATCGCGCCACGCCTTTGATTTGCTGCTGCCACCCGAACCGAAATTCATCTTGCTGGGATCGCTCTCTGGCAGATCGTCAGGGTCCAAGCCAGCTTTCGCAATAGATGGCTTCAGGTAGTTGCCATGTACGCCGGTAAACAAATTGGTGTACACGATATCATTCGCCGCATAGTCAACCAGTGCCTGCTTGTACGCCGGGTCAGCATTCGCCTCTTCCGTTGCTATAAAAGCTGATCCGATGTATGCCAGGTCTGCCCCCATAGCCTGGGCGGCCAGAATGCCATCACCTTTGGCAATTGCTCCGGAAAGCAACACCGGTCCGTCAAACCATTCACGTACTTCCTGAATGAATGCCATGGGTGACAACATACCAGCATGGCCTCCAGCACCAGCCGCTACGCAGATTAGCCCATCTGCTCCTTTTTCAATCGCTTTGCGAGCGAACCGATCATTGATGACATCGTGTAAGCAAATGCCACCGTAAGAGTGTATGGCATCGAATACTTCCGGCCGTGCGCCTAATGAGGTTATTACCACCGGTACTTTGTGTTTAACGCACATTTCTACATCATGCATTAACCGATCATTGGAGCCATGAACGATCTGGTTAACGGCGTACGGGGCTGCAGGTTTATCCGGGTTGGCCTGGTTATGAGCATCCAATTCATCATTGATACGGGTGAGCCATTCATCTAACACTTCAGCAGGGCGAGCATTCAACGCAGGAAAAGAACCTACAACTCCAGCTTTGCATTGAGCGATAACGAGGT
This sequence comes from uncultured Pseudohongiella sp., assembly GCA_965227685.1. Classification (GTDB taxonomy): domain Bacteria; phylum Pseudomonadota; class Gammaproteobacteria; order Pseudomonadales; family Pseudohongiellaceae; genus UBA9145. The sequence goes on from CBDDGA010000002.1 coordinate 4,216,130, forward strand.
CAGGGTTGGAAATAATAAACAGCGGTGCACCTACCGCTGGGACAGATAAGCGTCCTTGCATGCAGTTTGGTATTGCCATGGATTGAATTCTTCCTTCTATATCTGTGGGGTAATCTCGGTTGATTGCTCCATTCTATTCCACGCTGGATCAATCAGAAAGAGAGCACATCCCATAATTGGCTGTTAAGCCGCCAGAGCTGCATGTACTTTTCGTGAAATTTCCTCGACATTGAAGGGTTTCTTCAATGTGCTGAAGTTTGTCATGGTCTCGGCTTCAAGCTGGTTTAGAGAATCCAGATAGCCTGTGCAGAGAATGGAGGGGATTTCAGGCCGGGTTTCCCGGATATTTTGAATAAGGCGCATTCCATCCATCTCTGGCATGGACAGATCTGAGAATATCAGGTCGTAGTCCTGAGCTCTTTGCTTAAAGGAATAGAGTGCCTCGACTGGACGGTTATAGGCATCAACAGAATACCCTAATTCAATGAGTATTTTGCTAATAGCATCCAGGACCATCTGATCATCGTCTATCAGTAAAATAGATTCTTTACGACCGAATTTTGATTCCTGTTTAGTTATTGTTTTTTCCTGAGAGATCTCCTCAGATGAAGCCTTCAGATAACACGTGATTGCAGTGCCGACATTCACTTCCGAATGAATATCAATAAACCCACCATGAGCTTTGATTATGCCGTATACGAGAGCCAGGCCGAGCCCTGTACCCTTGTCATGGTCTTTGGTTGTGTAAAAGGGTTCAAATACTCTCGAAATAGATTCCTTGCTGATGCCTTCCCCGTTATCTCTTATGGAGATTGCAAGATAGTCACCCGCAGGAAGTTGCTGCTGAAATAGCTTTCTGGAATCAACAAGACTCTCATTCCGAACTTCAATCTCCACGACACCGGACTCGTCCATAGCATCCTGTGCATTATTGCAGAGGTTCATAATTACCTGCTGAATCTGGGTGGTATTAGCCTTAACGTTCCACAGGTTGTCAGGACAATACAGTTCAACCCGCATGGGTTTGTGCGCAGAATTACGCAACATATCAACTGTTTCTTTTAACGTGGCACGCAGATTCACCGACTTCATGTCTTCTTCATCTGCTTTCCGTGAAAACATCAAAATTTGAGTCACGAGATTACGCGCTCTGTCACTGGCGGTCAGGACTTTATCCAGAAGGCTTTTAGCAGTTTCCGGTTCTTTGCCCATATAGAGTTTGGCCATTTCTGCATTTCCCATGATAGCCATCAGTACATTGTTGAAATCATGGGCCACACCTCCCGATACTTTGCCCAAAGCTTCCATCTTCTGGGTCTGACGTAATAGTAGTTCGGCTTTTTCCTGGCGTCGCATGGCTTGAATAAGCGCTATGATAAGAATCAGCTGGAAAATAATTATGCTGGACGCTACGACGATCTCAGTCATGTACTGTTGCCATAGGGGTTGATCGTCATTTATTAACTCTGTTCCTACCGGCAAAAGATTGCGGTTTATGCCGTAGCGTCGAAGTCGTTCAGCATCAAACACATTGCCTACCGGAGGAGGTACTGAGTCAAGATTCGTGCTTCCGTCACGCAGAGCAAGGATCATTTCGGCAGCTCTTTCACCGTATAATTCTGCGTCAGTAATACTTCCCCCAACTACAGCACCCATCCCTAATACAATGTCGAATAATGCGAATACAGGAATATCTGTATGCTCGCCGATTAGTTCTGGAATAATGCCAGTGCGCATTTGAATTCCATTCCGGTCCTCATCATATGTGCTGAGAACTATGACGGTATTCTCGGGGGAGGGAGATGTCTGCAGTGCATCCAGCAGCTCATTCGTAGGTAGTCCCTGGAGATACGTTACAGGAATATCAATTTCCATCTCTTCAATTGCCGATCGCACTCTCGAAAAATAGGATATGTCACCTGGTGAGGCTCCTCCAATGGTATAGATTTGTTCCACTTCGGGAATCAGTTCTGGAATCAGGGTTACTGTACTTTTTGCGGCTTCGGAAATACCACTTTCCAATAAATAGTGATCGGGTTCGTCGCTGACAGCACGCACTACTTCGGGTGTTGGGAGGATGAATAGTCGGGTAGCGTCTGGAGCATAGATTTGCCCGTATAGATAATCGAATTCAACTGCTTCCGGTAATACCGATACCACAAGATCTGGGTCGTGATTCTGATGTTGTGAACTCAGGGAGTATGCCAATTGTTCAAGAGATCCATCCGTTTGCAGTGGCAACATCTCCAGCGTAACGTTCAGTTCTAAATCAGTAGGAATCGCTTGTAATAGCCGTTCGTTGAAGTCCTGAATCCACAATGTAATACGTTCGGAACCGAACAGCATGAGAATGCGATACTCAGGTTCTTCCTCGGCGGCATGCCCGCGGCTTTGGGTGCACACAATCAAAATTACACAAATTATCTGGATAATTCTGTGTTTATATCTGGAACTAACTGATGAGCAGAAAAATTGTTTTGCAGCGGGCCAGGCAAGCATGTGGTGCAGACGCTCCGGGTATTTCGGGGCTCAGTTGTGAAACAAACAAGTCTAATTATAGTTCTCAGGACAGTTATTATTGGTGGCAAATGCTGGAATTTTTAGCGCCGAAAACTGAAGCGGGACTCTACATGATTCGAGTGTTTAGAACACTAAGCGCCTACAATTTGTGACAATCTAATGGGTTTACTCGCAAATTCCCGGATTACTGGGGGGAGAAATTCTCTTACATGAATTTGGGACGGAAGAAGTGGGTACAGGAGGCTCTACAGCAGGGGGCACGGCGTTCTGCTAAATAGCCTGTTTTACAGACAACTAATTCAGAAACTCATCAAACCAGTTGCGAATTCTGGGAGCTGCCTCGATAACCGATTCGTTGTGGTCGAATGCACCCACGTCTTCTGCAATCACGCTCAGGCCCATTTCATCCCAGCGGGAAACCTGGTTTATAGCCTCCAGAGGCGAAACATCGGTATCAGCATTACCATAATAAAGTCTGACGGGTGTTTTCGGGCTCCAGCTACCAAGGCTATTTTCCCGTAATCTGGTTCCAATCCATCCCAGGTTTCCGGCATCCAATTCAGCAAGAACGGAGTCGAGAAATAACTCTCTTGGATCTTGAGGCAAGGCTTCGGCAACAGCATCCGAATCTAATTCGCCGTTAAAAACATCGGGTACTGTTGAAGCGTAGGGTTCTCGCAACACGGAATCTAGCTGCATATCATAAACACGACTATAGGTGTTGATAATATAAGCGAGGTAGAGGCTGGCGCTTGGTGATTCGCCTTTGAGTGCATTGAGAAAACTGAAACCCGCTAAATCGAATGGGCCGGCTATTGATGCGGCCGCTGTTAACTGGACATTGGGAATAGGTTGGGCTTCCTGATCCCTCAATGCCACCATGGTATTGAACCCTCCCTGAGAGAAACCTGTGAGGAAAAACTTCTCTGGCCATGCCAGGGTCGACTCTGTGATGACGCTATGCGCAGCGATAACCATATCTCGAACGTTGGCGGCTGCTGTGTCTGCATGGTAGTAGGGATGGTTTAACACTGACCCCCCCAAACCGATGTAGTCAGGTGCAAGTAAAATATAGCCATGGCCAGCAAACGCGAGAGACGCCAGAACCCCTTCGTCAGGAGTTGGTGCAGATGGCACCAGGCTTCGGGTGACTGCCGTACCGTGTTGCCAGCTCAATACACCGATTGCTGACTCTGATCTCGGAATTGTCAATAAGCCGGTTGCTTCAGCCAGTTCTCCATTCTCATCCAACGTGAGATAAGTCAAACGGTACAGGTCAACTCCATAGCTCACAGGCACTCTGTCTGACATTCCGGCAATCCAGACGATAGCCTTTGCTAAAAACGATGAGTATCCCCCAACTTTCTCAAGTGCAATAGCGTCTCCCCGTTGCCGATTGTCAGACAATTCTGAGACATCAAGCTGATGAGTAGATGCGCATCCCGCCATCACCAATAAGAGCGTAAATAATGCACATCTCAAACAAAGAGGGGACAGGATTCTGAGCATCTATCTTCTATCTATTATGTTTAGCTTACAGAATAACACCCAACGAACCATCTTTCATTGCCTCGCCATTGCGATCGTTCCAGGCCCTTACGACTGACTGGATTCAGGAAACAGCAGACTTTTTTGACCGATCTCTGTAATAATTTCAGTGATCGTTCGTCTCTATAGATATGGGAGAACACGCTATCTCATTGCCCAATGAACACCGGTCCGGTGCAGGCAGCATGACACCTACTTTTGATGAGCTTTTCAGCAATTATCACGAGTTAGTGCTGCGGGCTGCATACCGGGTGACAGGGAATCGTCAGGATGCGGAGGATGTACTGCAAACAGTCTTCCTGCGCCTGATGAAAAACCAGGAGCAACTAGTGATTAGCGGAAACCCTGGAGGCTACCTTCGACGGTCGGCGGTAAATGCGGGTATCGATTTGCTTCGATCCCGCCAGCGCTACCCTACCGAGACCCTGGTGGAGGAGACTCTCACTTCAGATCAGGGTGCAGCAGACAGTGCTGCACGCCAGGCTGAATTAAGGCGTCAATTAAGAGAAGCAATGCTGACTCTGGACCAACAGGCTGCTGAAATATTTTCATTACGGTTTTTTGAAGAATTTAGCAACGCAGAGATAGCGCAATTGCTCGGAATGACACCTAACAGTGTTGCAGTCAGCGTGCATAGGACTCGCGAACAATTGCAGAAAATAATTGGTGAACTTTAAGGTGTAAGCCGATGAAAGACGATCAATCAAATCCAACCAGCCTGGATGCCGCAATCGAAGCGGTCAGGGCTGATGAAATGTCTGTGACAGAAATCGCAGAAACGGGGAATCGGGTACGCGCTGCTATTATTGGAAACAACAGTGGTCAGTCACATGTGGATAGGGATCAAGGTAAACTCAACTCTGATCGAGCCTGGGACTCGATAGATGATTATATCTCGGCAATACCAGCCTATCTGTCCAATAAGTTAACTCCGCAGCAAACACTCTTGTTTGAGGAAGAATCGCGACAATCGATTCCACTTCGACGTGCGCTTAATGAAGCACGCGCTAATAAAAGTAAAAAGAATGATTCCGAGTCAATCGTAACTTCTTCAGGTAAATCTTCTTATCGGTGGATTGCAGTCGCTGCGACTGTAGCGGCGGTTGCCGTGGCATTGTTTGCTATCACACCGGAATTGCCGTCATTTAATCAGTCCCAGCTGGCGCAAATCGATGAGATTAATGGCGAGCTTTATCAGATCATTGATGGCCAGCTAGAAAGCCTGGAGCCGGGCAGCTGGGTTGATGGACGTCAGCGTATTCGCTCTGCCAATGGCAGCAAAGCCATTATTACTCTCGATGATGGTTCGCAGATCGAAGTGGATGAGCGTTCTGAAATTTCCATGACACGCCGTGGTTCCGGTAATCGCATCGACGTATCTCGTGGACGTATTCTGGTTGTAGCCTCGCCGCAAGGGTCTGGCACACTGGATGTGTTCACAGATGAATTTATGGTGTCGGTTACCGGAACAATTTTTGAAGTGGCACATGGTGCTAAAGGTTCGCGGGTCGCTGTAATTGAAGGTTCCGTCGATGTGCTGATGGAGGGTAGTACCTCCAGTCTTGAGCCGGGCGAAGTTTTAGGGACCCGCACTGAAGCCTTTGCGCGCAATCTGGCTGATGAGCTTTCCTGGAGTAAGGACGCTGATGAATACATAGCGATGCTTCAGGAAGTGGTTGCACTGCAGCAGGACTTGCAAGCGGTCATGGATTCTCCGAATCGCTTCTCTACACGTCTATTGGATCTGGTCCCCGAAGAGACTGCTATGTATATAGCAGTGCCGAACGCACCTGAGAAAATCGTCGATGTCTATGACGTGGTGCGTGAGCGAGTAGAAAGCAGTGACACCATGGCTGAGCTATGGGCGGAGATCGAAGACAACACAGAAGTTAGCCATCTGGATGCGGTAATGCTCTGGCTACGTGAGATTGGCTATGCCCTTGGTGATGAAACCGTATTTGCCATTGACATGTACCATAACGGTGAACAATACGCGCCTGCACCTATTGTGCTCTCTGAAGTGGATGCTGACGTGTTTCGCGCTGCATTCGAGTCAACCATGGAGCAGATAGAGTCCATTTTCGCTGCGGAAGGTTTAGATGGCGAAATGGATATACATATTATTGATGATCCGGCGGATGCCATTGAAGAACAGCTTTCCATCTTATTAGTTGAAGACATCATGGTGGCGTCCATCAACTCCGAAATATTGGAAAACATGCAGAACATTATTCTCAATGGAGCCAGCGACTTTGTTGGTACCGAGTTACATGAGTACTTGCAGTTTTCCTATAGTCAGGGTACTGAAATTATCAGCGCCGTGGATATTTCGAAATTGCTTCAGACTTTTGATGAGATTCCTCCCGAAGATCTAGATGAGGCAGAAGATATCACTGAAGTCATGGATCGGGTTGGAGTGAGCAATGGCAAGTATCTGATAGGCCAGTATCAACAGCAGGATGGTAAGACCTCTATGTCAGCTGACATGTACTTCGATGGAGACCGTGAAGGTCTTATGTCATGGCTGGCGAACCCTGGACCCATGGGCTCCCTGGAGTTCTTCTCAACTGACACAACTTTTGTAGGCGCAGCACTATTGCGGGAACCCAGTGCCATTCTTGAGGAATTTGAGCCATTGGAGCTGCCAGACGATTTCGACGCACATGCTGAACTGGAATTGTTCTACAACGTGGTAGGAGTACTGGGTGGAGAATTTGCCTTTGGTCTTGATGGTCCGGCTCTGCCTACTCCGGCATGGAAAGTGGTCGTTGAGGCCTACGATGAGAATGTTTTGCAGGAAAGTATTGAGTGGTCAGCAAACGAGTTTAATACCTATGCTGCTGATCAAGAAGACTTCGATGCAGAGCTTGTAGTGTCTCCAGCAGATATTGCCGGCTACACAGGTTTCGAGGTCGCCCTTACTGTAAATTCTGCAGAAGTTGAAGATGACGAGTTCGATCTGGAGTCGGCAAACTTCAACTACGTGTTCGTAGATGGATATCTTATTGCTGCACCGAATGAAGCAATTATCGATCGCGCTATTGGTTACTATGAATCCGGTTCAGGTTTGCACACGGACACCGAATTTCAGGAATTGATGGCCAGAGACGGATATCTTGATTTCTCCGCTATAACTTTCAGTCGCCTGGGTGAAATGCTGGGTAGCTTGATGGGTAATTTGCCAACTGGTATTACCCCGGAACAGGAAGCTGCCCTGGCTGAACTTGACACAGATGTTGGCCCTTCGTTCGGAAGTGCGCTAGCTTTGTCTGACAGAATCCACTTTGCGCACAATGGCAGTTCACAATTAACGCTACAGGTGGTATCCCAACTGGCTATTCTGGCTCCTCTAATCGAGTCGGCGGCAGAACAATTGGAAGCGGAAGAGTAAACAAGCCAAGTCTGAGCTTGCTCTCAGGGAATGATTATTGAGTACTGAGACTATCAATAGCACTCCTTCTACGGCGGCCTCCCCGGAGGCCGCTGGTTCTATTTCTTCTTCAACAAATTCAGAAGATGAGTTAAAGGTAAAGACAGGGAATCCGGTGATTACACTGGATAAACTTTGTGTCAGCTACGACAAACCTGTACTGAACGAACTCACAGCTGAGATGCGGGGGAATTGCATCGGCCTGCTTGGTCCAAATGGTGCAGGTAAGACCACCTTGCTTAATACTCTATTGGGATTCAATAGGCCGACGTCTGGTCGTGCCGCAATTCTGGGTTATGATCTTGCAACTGAAGGAGAGGCTGTACGTAATCTGGTAGGTTACATGCCTGAACGAGACTCATACATTCCAGGTATGACAGGCATACGATTTGTTCGAATGATGGCGGAGCTCTCTGGTCTTAGTTCGAAAGTCGCTTTAGAGCGCGCTCACGAAGTATTTTTCTACGTGGGTCTCGGTGAAGCCCGTTATCGAAAAGTGGAAGCATACTCTCTGGGCATGAAGCAGTTGGCAAAACTGGCTCAGGCCATAGTCCATGGCCCCAGGTTATTATTTCTTGATGAGCCTACGAATGGTCTCGACCCGCCAGCTCGAGCGCGAATGCTGCAACTCATTCGCGAAATAAGAGATTCCGGAGATACCCATATCGTTGTGGCTTCTCACCTGTTGCAGGACATCGAGTCCTGTTGCGATGAAGTTCTGGTGCTAAAAGACGGCGGAATCGCCAAGTATTGTAATCTCGAGGAAGAGCGTCGCAGTAACCGGCAGTTCCTGTTGATGCAAATCCGGGGTGACGAAACAGCCTTCGTCGAAGGGCTCCGCGCTTTAGGATGTAATGTCGCGCTTCCCAACAAGCGACGTATAAAAGCGATAACCCCTGAGGGAGTTGAAATCAGCCAGCTATATGCGCTGGCTGATCAGCTATCCGTACAAATCAGAAACCTCGATTACAAGCGTGACTCCCTGGAAGATATATTTCTCAGGGCTATGGATGATGACTAGTTGATAAAATTTCCGGCGATTTAAAGTGGCAATCTTTTTAAAAGCATATAAAGGCTATGATGGAAGCCTTACCAGCGGCTTGGATCGAATTCTGGTGATCTTCCGCTATGGCCTTGCCGATGCATTGCAATCCCGATTGCTCGTAGCCTACCTGTTTTCCTGTATATTGCTTCCTGTAGGTGTGATTTGTTTTCTCTACATCTATCACAACATTGAAATGCTTCTGGCTATAGATCCCCAATTGGCGGATGATTTGCCTACCATCAATGGTGAGTTCTTTGCGCTTGCATTACAGATTCCGCAACACTTTCTGCTGTTTTTCCTGATAGTTTTCGTAGGTCCGATCATGATATCCCCGGATTTGCGAAACAATGCCATGCCGCTTTACCTCTCCCGTCCGATCAGCAAACGAAACTATATTGTTGGCAAGTCTCTGGTGCTGATTTTTCTCGGCTCTGTGACCAGCTGGATTCCTGTTTGCATCGTGTTCGGCGTGCAATCATTTCTGGCAGGGGGTAGCTGGTTGTCAGACTATCTCTATATACCCGTTGCGGCGTTTCTGACTTCAATGCTTTGGATCATCTGTTTAACAACAGTCGCTTTCACGATTTCCGCTTTTGTTAAGTGGAAGCCAGTAGCCAGGATTGCGTTCTTTGGCGTATTTCTGGTGGCTTCAATAGTGGGCGAAATCATTCAGGAGATTTTTGGTGGCGTAGGAGCCTATATGGTTGATTTGGGGTCCAGCGCCCAGGTGCTGATCGCAACTTTCTATGACGCGAGAAACAGTCAGGTTCTGGAGTTTGTGGAAGAGATGAGTCCTCAATTGGCATTGCTCCAGGTGTCAGTAGTAACAGCAGTTGCCGTGACAATTCTCTATCGCAGAATTCGCGCTTATCAGGTGGTTTCCTAATGAATCGCGCCGAACGCATTGAAACCGAGATGATGAACAAGAAGATAGTTCTGAATGATGTCTCCAGGTTTTTTGGGGATATCCTCGGCGTAAATCACATAAGCCTGGAAATCGAGCCTGGAATTGTCGGATTGGTTGGGCCAAACGGTGCCGGAAAGTCCACTTTGATGAATCTCATTGCCGGACTGATTCATCCGACTCGAGGAACAGTAGAGATCAGGGGGCTGCCCCCGTCCAGCACGGAAGCTTTCTACCGACAGCTTGGTTACTGCAGTCAATACGATTCATTTCCAGCTGGAGTAAACGGCTACACATTTATTCTCAATACGTTGCTGATCCATGGCTATGAAAAAAAGCTGGCACGAACATTAACCGAACAGGTCCTGGAACAGGTCAATCTCACCAGTGCAGCGCACAAGTCCGTTGAAGCTTACAGCAAGGGTATGCGGCAGCGAATCAAGCTAGCCCAGGCCATTTGTCATCAACCCGATGTACTTGTCCTTGATGAGCCACTGAATGGCCTGGATCCTATGGCCCGAGCGCAAGTAATCGCGTTGTTTCGGGAATACGCCAATGCAGGAAAGATAGTATTAATCTCGAGTCAGATTCTGCATGAGGTTGACCTGATTTCAGATCGAGTGGTACTGCTCAACAGTGGCTATCTGGTTGCGGAGGGAGATCTTACAAAGATACAGAGTGAAACCGGCGAACCAATGAAGATATTCATTCGCAGTGTCGACGCAGCCAGGATCGCTGCCAGAGTATTCGACCTCGATAATGTTGTAGAAGCACAGTTGCACTACGACAGCGGTGGCCTGTTTATTCGATCCAGCAATGCCGATGCCTTTTTTCTGGCGTTCAACAAAAAAGTTATTGAAGAGGGCTGGGCAATTGAATCCATGGGGCCGGCTGATGAAACAGTAGAAGCCGTGTATCAGCACCTGATCGTAGAACAGCAGGTGGCATCATGAGCTCTCAAGCAGAGTCAAACTTGCATATTGCGCCACGACATGAGCCGGACTGGCCTCTTTGGAAGCGACAGTTCCTGGCCATAGTCAAAATAGAGTTTCGCAAAGCTGCGTTCTCCAAGCGCGCCTACCCCTGTCTGGCTTTGGCGATGTTGCCGGTGCTTATATTGTCAATCGCAGCCTGGGAATCACTAAGTCTTAACGAATCAGTGTTTGAAACAGTTGAGAACGCCCGGGAGATATATGGGCAAATATTTTCCACCTTGATGTTGGGTGGTGTGGTGTTCCTCGGAACCGCATCAATATTCACCACTTTGCTCAGAGGTGAAGTTCTGGACCAGAGTATTCACTATTATTTACTCACACCAGTGCGACGAGAAATAATTGTAGTGGCTAAATTTGTGGCAGGCCTTTCCTTCGCAATAGCATTGTTTAGCCTAATGACATTCACCGGGTTCTTATTGCTCTACCCACCTTTTGGCATGGAGCAGCTTACTTCTGATATCACCAATGGCATCGTGTTTCAGCAGATGGGGCAATATTTAGGAATAATCATATTAGCTTGCATGGGCTATGGCTCAGTATTCCTCGCTTCCAGTCTGCTGTTTCGAAACCCTCTTATACCCATTGTGTTGATCGTGGGCTGGGAGACTATTCATTTCATCCTGCCGCCAGCACTCAAATTACTAAGCGTGATTCATTATCTAAAGGGATTATTGCCAATACCGTTAGATGAAGGTCCACTGGCGGTTATTGTTGCACCTCCACCGGTGTGGGTGTCGATAGTCGGTATGACAGGTCTGACACTGGTGATGCTATTCTTTTCGGTGGTTTTATTGAAGGAGCATGAACTCAGATACACCGACGAATAAATTTCGTAATTCTGTCTCTAATTTAATTAAGTCGGATTAACTTAGAGCCTTGTTTACGGCCGATCCCAGAACCGCTTGTGTATATGGCTTTCGGACAAAACCTTTGACGCCTTCAGAAATTCCAGTATTCACCCGCTCAGTTTCCGAGTAGCCGCTCGCGAGCAGGCAAGGCAGACCAGGCTGTAATTTCTGAATACGACGGTAGGTTTCCAGTCCATCGGGTCCATCTCCCATCATCATATCTATAAGCACCAGATCGAATTTCTGGTTTTTTGCCTGAAATCGCTCAATGCCTTCGTCGCTATGGGATGCAGTAGTTACCCGGTATCCCAGGGCGTCCAGCATTCTCACGGCTAGCTCCCGTTGAGGCTGCATATCATCAATAATCAGAATATCTCCATCACCCCGATAGTCTGCAAACTGATTATTAGTCTGAACTTCAGCTCCTTCAACAACAGGAAATCGTACAACAAATGATGAGCCGTCCCCGGGCCTGCTTTCCACTTCGATAGATGCGCTCATGTCTTTAACTACCGCATAAACCATGGCGAGGCCAAGACCGGTACCTCCGCCATCTTTTCTCTTCCTGGAAAAGAACGGGTCGAATATCTGTTCCCGGTCAGCTTTGGTAATTCCCTTGCCGTTATCACTAACTTTTAGAAACATGAAGCTGCCGGAAGGCACTTCTTCAAAGCCGGCAATTGCGTTACTCATATCTTCCAATCCGGTTTCAATTTTTACAATTCCAGATTCATCTATAGCCTCGAATGCATTCTTTACAAGGTTGAGTAGAATCTGATGTACATGGGACTCTGACCCGAGCACAGTCGGGGTTTCATCTGTGAGATTGAGTTCAATAGTTACTGCCGGGTAATCAGAAATGATCTGCTTGAGAGCTGCAGAGTTGAGAAAATCGTCTACGCAGTTTGTCGGCGATATAGGCTTGGCCTTGTAAACGCCGCGCCGTGCTAGTGTAAGTAAATCTTCTATTACTCCAGTGGCTCTTTCCGCCGATTTTTGCATCTCATTGACAAGTTTTGTGACTTTTGGATCTTCTACCTGCATGCGAATTAGATCAGGATATCCGACCAATGGTCCGAGAATATTGTTCAGGTCATGGGCAATACCGCCGGCCATTACACCAAGCGAGTCCAGTCGCTCATAGTTACTTAGACGTTGGCGGAGATTTTTTTCACGTTCTTCGGCTTCTATGCGCGCAGTAATATCAACGCAGACCCCCAGCAAGTGATTGCAGGTGCCATCATCACTGATCAATGGGCGTTTTATTGTTTGTAGCCAGACACTGCCGCCAGCAGGGTCAGTCACTTTTTCCTGGGCGATGAAGAGTTCTTCACGACTGTCCATGACTTTGAGATCATCAGCCAGGAAATGTTCTATCTCATCAATCTCGGGATTGAAGTCCGCGTCAGTCTTACCCAATAAGTCCTCTACATCTGCGCCATAGACTTCAGCAAGTGCCTTATTGGCGAAACAAAAACGACCCTGTCTGTCTTTTACGAAAACTAAAGTGGGATTTACATCGAAAATCAGGCGCAACAGTTCTGGGTCTTCGCTCATGTTGCTAAAGGGGTGTTCTGGGTTCACTAACTTTCTCGATTTTTATTATCAAACATTCCGATAAACAGGGAGCCCATCCGGTCAACGCTAGCTCATATAACTGACAATGTAGGGTGATATAGCGAATTCGAATGAGCAGGGATTGCTTTATATAGATTTTAGTATAGTCACAATACCGTAGAATTCCCGGGTTTTTCAGGGTTTGGTGGTCAGTTAATTTAGGCTTCAAATGTTTCTACGATGCCTGCGGGTATTTAGATGAATGCGATTAATAACCGTCCATTCTAAGACCTATATTTCCTTCCTGATTTCTTGTGATATTTGGGAGTTTTTCCCGACAGTTAGGAAATTCCCACATTAGATCACCCAAAATTCAATATCACCAACTTTGTGAGGCTGAATTCCGGTTCGCTGCTAGACTGAAAATTGAACATAGGAATCTCGTGGGATTTTTATTCACGGGAATTTCGCTAAATTGGTTAATAAATGATCAATTAAAGGAAGCAGGATCAGCTATCTCCGTCATTTGCTTAAAAGTGGATTCTCCGAATCGTAAGGGTGGTTGCAGCTGTAGTAACGCGAGTTTTGTAAACGCAAAGTTGTCCTAATACAACGATAAACCCAGGGAAATTGCAGAATGGAATCTTCAGTTCCTCAAACAGGAAGTCTCGGTTCAGTGCCTGACTCTGACGGGCCCGCAGTATCTGGTTCAAAAGAAGTCAGCATGACAGAGCTTCACGAAGTATGTGAATACACCTGGCCTATATGGGCCAGGCAAATCGATAGCGCTTCACAACAGATCGCAACCGCTAATAGTGAGTTGACCCAAAAGTTTACCGAATTGACTCTTGAGCTTGATCTGGCTCTAAAGGCTTCCCGCAGTAGCCTCGAAAGGAATGGTAGCGAAAATGCACAGTACCTGTTCGGAGACTGCGAGGAAAAACTACACCAGGTTGTTGATCTGCTTGAATCCATCCAGCAGTCAAAACTCAAATTAGTAAAAGAAGTAAATGATTGTCGAAACCTGACTGATGATCTTCAGAAATTTGCCAGTCAGGTGAGTGATATCGCACGCCAGACGAATATCCTTTCACTCAATGCCATGATTGAAGCTGCGGCCGCCGGCGAGGCTGGCAAGGGATTCGCAATAGTAGCCAATGAAGTCCGTTCTCTTGCAGGAGTTTCAGGAGATACTGGTAAAACGATTTCTGCCACAGTTTCGCAGATTACTAGCTCAATGGGATCAGTTATAGATCTGGCCTACGAATCTAATGAGTCTGAGCAAAAAGCTATAGCAAACGCCAAGGAAACAATAGGCACTGTGATGCAGGAGTTCGAAGCCGCTACTGAAAACCTAAGCAAGGCTTCCGCTGAAACCCATGCGGCGGGCGAAAAGATTCAAACGGAAATCGCCGATGTAATGACGTCTTTGCAATTTCAGGATCGCGTTTCACAAATACTTAACCATGTGGTTGAAGGAATAGAGAGTTTATTCAAGCACTATTTGAGTGGAAGTAGCGATGATGACTCGACCTCTAGAGTCAGCCTGGTTGAATGGGCCAGCCAAATGATGAACAGTTATTCGACGGAAGAAGAAAAAATAATTCACGAGGGAAAGGCAGAATCGAGAAACGACGATTCTGATGTGACGTTTTTCTAGGAGGAGAAGTGATGAAACGTATATTGGTTGTTGATGATTCAACATCATTCAGAAACGTAGTTGGTCTCGCGTTAGTTCGCGAGGGATATGAAGTTGTGCAGGCATGCGATGGAGTTGATGCGCTTGGCAAACTGGATGGGAATAAGTTCGACTTAATCATTAGTGATGTGAACATGCCAAACATGGATGGCATATCTTTCGTCAGCAAGGCAAAGGAAGATCCGAAATATCGATTTACTCCGGTTTGCATGTTGACTACGGAGTCCGGAGAAGACATGAAAGAACGCGGCAGAGCAGCTGGAGCAAAAGCCTGGGTGGTCAAACCCTTCGAACCACCGGTGCTAATAAATGCTGTATCGAAATTACTCATGTGAGCATCCCTAAAACACTGGTGTCTTAGTCAATGGCAATATCTATCATCAATCAAGGAAGTCATATGTGCATTCAGATAGAAGGCGATATGACAATTTATGAGGTTGCTGAGCTGAAACAGGAAGTACTTGCCCAGGTTTCCCGCGATAGCACTATCGAGCTGGACCTGTCGTCAGTTACACGAGTAGATAGTTCGGGAATCCAGCTGCTGCTGTTGTTTCAGCAAGAGTTGAATCGAATGAATATTGAATGGAAATTTTCAAATCTTTGCAGCGACGTATTGAAGGCAATCGATATATACAATCTAGGCGATCATCTATATCAGGAAGCTTGAGCCAGGGAATGATCAATGAATATAGAACTGGATGAAGGAATTGAGGCGTTCGGAGTCGAAGCCGAAGAGCTCCTTGAGGAGATGGAGTCAGCACTTCTTGGGTTGGAAGACACGCCTGATGATCCAGACCAGATCAATTCTGTGTTTCGCGCTGTCCACACGATTAAAGGCACGGCGGGGTTATTCGCGTTCAAGGATGTAGTGGAATTCACACATACGGTCGAGAGTGTGTTGGATTGTGTGCGTGCAGGTGAGCTGTCCATATCGGCTGATCTTGCCTCAAATCTACTATCGAGTAGAGATGTTATAAGCGGTCTCGTCAATTTAGCAGTCAACGGAGACGCTGAGATAGAAGGCGATCTGCAGTCACGTGCTACTGACATCGATAGCTACATGAAACAACTACTCAATACCGCCGAAAAATGCGAAACCTCATCTCATAACTCTCAGGAATCGGAAGCGGACAAATTCAACGAGCCTGGTACGACGAAGCGATGGAGTATCAGGCTTGATCTCGGCATAGACACTTTTCGAAATGGACAGGAACCGCTATCGGTTATTAATTATCTTGACACTTTAGGTACCGTGGAAAGTGTGACATGCAATTTTGACGGGCTACCTTTTGCCGACAGCATGGATCCTGAGAGCTGCTACCTCAATCTGGAAATTGATCTTCTAAGTGCGGAAGACAAAGAGACAATACAGGACGCCTTCGTATTCATAGAAGATGATTGCGAAGTAAAAATCTTTCTTGCTCTGGATCCGGAAAAAGATGCTGGAATGATGGATGGGGTGGTAGAAGAGCAATTGAGTCTTGGGAAAATGCTCCTGGGAAGTGGTGCGGTAACAGAGCAAGAAGTGGATTCTGCCTTATCTGAACAGAAAAATGCGCAGGAGCCACTGGGTCAAATTTTGATCAGTCAGGGAGCAGTAGATTCACAAACCGTGGATGCAGCTGTCGCAAGCCAGAATCGTACTCGTAGTGCGAGCGTCGACGGCCGCTCGGCCAGAGTTGCGCTAGAGAGGTTGGAGTCCCTTACCGATCTGGTTGGAGAATTGGTTATAGCTGGTGCTAATTCCTGGATGCTGGCGAAAAAAACTAATGATGATTCACTAATTTCTTCTATGGAGAACATGGGCAGACTTATTGAGGAGATCCGCGATACATCTCTTGGGCTACGTATGGTTCAGATAAGTGGCACGTTTACTAAATTCCGTCGCGTGGTGCGAGATATCAGTCAAAAAATGAATAAGGATATCCATTTGGAAATCAACGGCGGGGATACCGAACTTGATCGTGCTGTAGTAGAGAAGCTGGCTGATCCACTTATGCATCTGGTCAGGAATGCCATGGACCATGGAATTGAAATGGCAGAAGAGAGAGAAGCAAAAGGCAAGAAAGCGCAGGGAACGCTTAAGCTAAATGCTTACCACGATTCCGGGCACATAGTCATTGAGGTTGAAGACGATGGCAAGGGCCTGAACGCGGAAAAGATTCTAAACGCTGCTCAGGAAAGAGGGATCGTTCCACAAGAGCAAGCCCTTTCAGAACAGGAAATATTTAATCTGATATTTGAACCAGGTTTTTCAACCGCAGAGAAAGTGACTGATATTTCCGGGCGTGGAGTAGGAATGGATGTAGTACGTCGGAATATCGAAGAGGTCCGAGGTCACATAGATGTTTCCAGCGTGAAGGGTAAAGGCTCCAAGGTCAGTATCCGACTGCCATTGACCCTGGCCATCATTGATGGCTTTCTCGTAAGAGTTGGTAACTCTCACTATGTCATCCCACTAAGCCTTATAGAGGTTTGTACGAATATGCCTCCAGAAAAGCAGGGGACGGGTAAAGTTAAGGATTTTATAGACCTTGGCGGAGAAGTCTTACCGTGTGTCCGGCTGGCGGAAAGATTTAACGAGTACTCAGAATCAAGCGCGAAAGAGAACATCGTGGTAACACAGTTTGCCGGTCACAAGGTTGGCCTGGTAGTGCATGAGCTTTTAGGTGAATACCAGACCGTAATCAAGCCACTCGGCAGGATATTTAAGCAATTATCAGGCATTAGTGGTGCAACGATTCTGGGAAACGGTTCAGTTGCACTAATAATCGATGTGCCTGCTTTGATAGATCAAATAACCAGTATTAGGAATGAATAGAAGGTTTGGAATTTCACACCTGCTCTCCAGTCAGGATAGCTGATTGAGTATTGAAAATTTAAGAGGAACTGAGTGATGGCAATAAATAAGGAAGCCAAGAAACCGAGTCAGCCCCGAAAAAGCAGAAAGAGTGCCAGTCTGACAAAGTCTGCAGAGATGCAGGCTAAACTGGAGGCGGCTAGCCAGGCGCAAGCAATTATCGAATTCAACATGGATGGAACGATAATTTGCGTAAATGAAAATTTCACGACAGTGATGGGGTATACCACTGAAGATTTGAAGGGTAAACACCATCGAATCCTCGTCGAAGAGGCTTATGGAAAAAGTTCGGAATATAAAGAGTTCTGGGAAAGTCTGAATGAAGGCGAGACTAAAACCGGGGAACCAAAACGTATTGCCAAAGATGGTCGTCTTGTCTGGCTACGAGCTTCATACACCCCAATCCTGGATAAAGCTGGCAAGCCCTATAAGGTCATCAAATTTGCCATGGATATCACCGAATTAAGTAAAGCCGGTGAAGACAATGAGAGAATAAAGGTCGCCCTCGACAGCGTCACAGCAAATGTCATGTTGGCTGACAATGATTTCAATGTCGTTTATTCCAATGAGGCAGTAACAAGGATGCTGAAGGATGCTGAGTCGGATATTCAGCAGGAACTACCAGCCTTTTCAGTGGACCGTCTACAGGGTTCCAATATCGATCTGTTCCATAAAAATCCGGAACATCAACGCTCGATGGTTGAGCGACTCAAATCTACCTACAGGACAGACATCGTAGTGGGTGGGCGCACATTTGGATTGATTGCCACACCTGTCCTTAATCAGGAAGGTGAACGTCTCGGCACAGTGGTGGAATGGCAGGATAAGACAGATGCATTGGCGGAGGAAAAACGTCAGGCAGAGCGTCGAGCGGAAGCCGATCGTATTGCGGCGGAAAATTTCCGTATTAAGGTCGCTTTGGACAATGTAAGCAGCAACGTCATGATGGCAGACACTGACTTCAATATTGTCTATCTAAATCAATCCGTAAACTCGATGTTTGAAACCGCTGAGAGTGATATTCGGAAGGACCTGCCAAATTTCGATCCCTCGAAGTTACTTGGCACAAGTATCGACGTATTCCATTCAATACCCGAACATCAGCGTTCCATGGTTGAACGACTTACTTCGACTTACGAGTCGGATATAGAAGTGGGTGGGCGCACGTTTGGCTTGATCGCCAATCCAGTTGTGGACGAGTCTGGTGAACGCCTTGGGACTGTAGTGGAGTGGCAAGACAAAACAGAGGCTCTCGCCGCTGAAAATCTTGAGAAAGAGCGACAGGCTGAAGCTGAGAAATTAGCGGAGCACAACCTCCGTATTAAAATCGCTCTGGATAGTGTCAGCAGCAATGTAATGATGGCCGATCCTGAAGCCAATATCATCTACATGAATGACTCTGTGAAGAACATGTTTGAAACTGCAGGTGACGACATACGCAAAGACTTGCCTTCTTTTGATCCAGGCAAACTGCAGGGCGCAAACATGGATGCCTTTCACAAGAACCCCGCTCATCAACGCAACATGGTGAGCAACTTGAGTTCTACCTACAGGACGAATATCGAAGTAGGCGGTCGTACATTCGGTCTAATCGCTAATCCTGTCTTAAATGGAGATGGAGAACGTTTAGGGACAGTAGTTGAGTGGCAGGATCGAACAGATGAAGTGGCTATAGAGAGAGAAGTGGCGGGCATCGTTGAGGCCGCTGGTGCTGGAGACTTCACTCGCCAGATTAGTCTGGATGGCAAGAAAGGATTCTTTAAGAATTTATCGAAAGGCATAAACAAAATTATTGCAAATACCGACGTTAGTTTATCAGATGTGTCGCGAGTTCTTGATTTGCTGGCTGATGGAGACATGACGCAGTCTATAGAGGCGGATTACCAGGGCGTATTTGCAAAACTCAAGGATGCTACGAATCAAACTGTTGCCAATCTCGGCTCGTTGATGTGTGACATCAACACAAATGCGGCAAACATTCTTTCGGCTTCCGGCCAGGTTAGCACAACAGCCCATCAGTTAAGTTCCGGAGCGTCTGAGCAAGCATCAAACGTAGCCGAAACCAGCGCATCAATTGAAGAGATGTCTGCTTCTATCTCGCAAAATTCCGAGAACGCCAGCGTGACCGATGGTATCGCCGGGGAGGCGGCCAAGTCAGCCGAGGAAGGTGGCACGGCTGTCAAAGAAACAGTAGACGCTATGAAGAGCATTGCGAAAACAATTGGCATTATTGAAGACATCGCTTATCAGACCAATATGCTGGCTCTGAATGCAGCGATTGAAGCGGCAAGAGCGGGTGAGCATGGCAAAGGTTTCGCTGTAGTCGCTGCAGAAGTCAGAAAGCTGGCTGAGAGAAGTCAGGTTGCCTCCCAGGAAATTAGCGAACGTGCAACCGAGAGTGTGGATATTGCTGAAAAAGCCGGTGGCATACTTGAAGAGATGGTGCCGAATATTGTGAAGACGTCATCTCTGGTACAGGAAATACATGCTGCATCTACAGAACAGGCAAGCGGTGCGGGTCAAATCTCAGCAGCGATGAGCCAGCTTGATCAGGTCACTCAACAGAATGCAAGCGGAGCGGAAGAGCTTTCTGCTACATCCAAGCAACTTCGGGCGCAGGCAGAATATCTACAGAAGTTGATGGCACGATTTAAACTGGCAGAAGACGCCACGGCTCCCGTCCAATCTGCTATTAACTCCGGTAGCTCACTTCCCGAGGGTTCTTCTGATCCATCAGCTGGCAATAGCGATGAAGACTTTGAGCAGTTCGGGGAGGCTCTATGAACCAGGCAGCAGCACAGGATACTTATTCTGAGGTAGCGGAGGAACAAAGTCAGTATCTGACGTTCAGACTCAGCGGCGAGACCTATGCTGTGCGCATTATGCGCCTGCGCGAAATAATTGATTTTAGTGAGCTTACCAATGTGCCGATGATGCCAGATTTTATACGTGGCGTATTAAATCTGCGGGGTCGGGTCGTGCCGGTTATAGACCTGTCTGTTCGCTTTAGTGGTAAGTCAACTGAAATAACGAAACGAACCAGCATCATAATTGCGGAAATTTCTGATCAGGGCGAAATTCTGGAAATAGGGGTTATTGTTGATGGTGTCAATGAAGTGCTGGATATTCCGGCCAGTGAAATAGAACCTCCTCCGAACTTTGGATTGAGTATCCGAACTGACTTTATTGAAGGGATGGGGAAAGTCGATGGCGACTTCTTGATTTTGCTTGATATCGATCGGGTCCTGTCGGTGGAAGAGTTGTCGAAGGTTCAGATGGTAATCGGGGAAGACGTTTCTAACACGGAAGTACCTGCACAGGAGTAAATCAATTTGAATCGTATTCTATCTCGCAGATAAGTTGGCGAGAGTGCGTGTTTTGATTTCGAAGATCATGAATTGTATTGATTACGAACAACCACCTGACTTACCTGTGGAGCACTTTGAATCGATACGAAATCGTCTCCGCAGCGCCACCGGAATCGTTCTGGGTAGTGACAAGCGTGTAATGGTGGCCAGTCGCCTGATCCCCAGGCTACGCCACTACGGATTCAAGGAGTTCGGTGAGTACGTCTGCTATATCGCCTCATCTCAAGACAAAGATGAGGAACGAATGCTTCTGGAATTACTTACTACCAATGAAACATATTTTTTCCGGGAAGAAGTCCACTTCGATTTTCTGGCTCAGCACATAAAAGAATACTTGATGTTAAAGAAACCTGTCAGGATATGGAGCGCGGCTTGTTCAACTGGGGACGAGGCCTACAGTATTGCGATGATGTTGTCCGAAACACTGGGACCCTACGCATTCGAGGTGATTGGATCGGATGTTAGTCAGCAGGTTCTGGAGCAGGCCCGCAAAGGTCACTATAGTCTAAGCCATGCCAGGAACTTACCCGACAAGTATCTGAACAAATACTGTCTGCGGGGAGTCAGATCTCAACTCGGAACGTTTCGTATTAAGGATGAACTACGGAGTCAGGTTTCGTTCAGATCTTTTAATCTGGTTTCCGATGAAGTGTTTGACAATCAACAATTCGACATAATCTTTTTGCGTAATGTGTTGATTTATTTTGACAGGGAAACTTGTAAGAAGGTTATAGAAAAGCTATATGGAAGCTTGCGCAATGGCGGCATATTAATCACCAGCCTTACAGAATCACTCAACTATCTGGATACATCTCTTGAGTCTCTGCAACCTAGCATCTATATGAGGACATAAATGCTATGAGCTCGAGAATTAAAGTCCTGCATGTAGACGATTCGGCCGTAGTAAGACAGGCTATCGGGCAGATTCTTAAAACAGCCCCGGACATAGAATTAATAGGCACAGCTATGGATCCAATTTTTGCTATGCAGAAAATGGAAAAGCAGTGGCCTGATGTGATTCTCCTGGATATAGAGATGCCAAGAATGGATGGTCTGACTTTCTTGCGAAAGATAATGAAAGAGCAACCAACACCGGTAGTCATTTGTTCCACTTTAACCACTGAAGGATCTGATGCTTCAATAGAAGCTCTTGCCTGTGGTGCGATAGACATCGTTTGTAAGCCTACGCTGGGCACCAAAGAATATCTCAGTGATTCTTCCGAGATGATCTTGAACGTTATCCGGGCGGCGGCAAAATCCAGGGTTAACAACTTGCGCAGAGAATTGACTCCCGAGACAACCCCAAAAAAACTGAAGGCGGACGCAGACGTCGATTCGACCTCGGACTCCAGGTTGAAAACTACTACCGACAAGGTAGTAGCCATTGGTTGTTCAACCGGGGGTACTCAGGCTCTTGAGTTCATCGTTTCCAACTTACCCAGATCTTCGCCCGGAATTGTAGTAGTGCAGCATATGCCGGAAAATTTCACCCGTTCATTTGCTAATCGGTTGAATCAACTTTCCGAATTGGAGATAAAAGAAGCCGAGAGTAATGACAGGGTCTACCCAGGCAGGGTACTTATTGCCCGCGGCGGCAAGCATATGCTTCTCAAACGTAGCGGTGCGCAGTACCACGTGGAAGTAAAGGAGGGGCCACTGGTTAGCCGTCATTGTCCTTCCGTTGATGTCCTCTTCCGGTCAGTGTCCAAGGTAGCGGCCAAGAACGCTCTGGGTATAATTTTGACAGGCATGGGAGATGACGGGGCCAGGGGAATGAAAGAGATGTTCGATAGAGGCTCCCATACGATAAGCCAGGACGAAGCCAGTTCGGTGGTGTTCGGTATGCCAAAAGAAGCTATAGCCCTTGGAGGCGTTAAGACTGTTCTCTCACTCAATCAAGTGCCGAGAGCCATTATGCAACAGTTCGCAGCCTGACCGGTTCCGGGCAGGTTCTGAGCCTCTATTCACGATCAGTAGACTGCAATGTGGTCATCTGTTATTTGATCGAAATCCCTGGTAATAGCAAAGTGCCAGGGCTCGCTCCTGTGTGAATATCCTGATTAGTCTATTAGATGCAGTATCTTTTCTGAGTGTAAAAATATTCATTTCGCCCGCAAAAGAGCCAGATTGAGTAAGGGGATTTGCGTGTAGTGAATAAGCTCAAGGGCTATGCAATTCATATTCTGTGGTGCGATGTGTGGGATTCTTATTCGAAAAATTTATAACAGACACTTCGAAACCCGCCATTTTCTAGAGTGTTATTACATATCAGTCTAAGTATGTGTCTTATTAGGAAATGGCTTCTGGTGTAGACTAGATTTAGTGCTCGTTAGTGAGAGTTAGTGAGAATAGAGCCGAACTTTTCAGGCAGGAGACGGGTATCTTCATTACTCCTGAAAAATTCAGCTATTCACGATCGACGGGAAAGGGTAAGCCGTTTACATGTTACCACTTGAATGAGTGGTAGGAGAGAGTGGGGCTTATTTCTTTAGCTAGATAACTAAAGCGACAGAAGCAACTAAGGCGCGGGCATTAGTCAGTCAATACAGGCTGAAGAAAACCATTACCAGGTAACCAGGGGTGCAGTAAACCATGAGTCAGAATACGCCGGATGAATTGCCGGAATTTGATCTATTGATGCGACTTGCTCAAGAAAATCCAGAGGAACTTGAATCATTACGTGACAGACTAAACCAGCAGTTAATCGAGTCCGCACCTGAGCGAATGCAACATAGGCTCAAGGGGCTATTATTTCAAATAGATGCTAAACGGAGAGTAGCAAACAATCCCATGCAGAGTTGTATGGGCGTCTATGAGATGATGCAAGATTCTCTGTTTGAATTGCACAATGCACTTAATGCAGCCTCATCTATCGATAGGCGTGAGCTTCGAAAAGGAGGATACGATCGACCCTCCTCTCGGTCTATTAAAACGGATGAGGATGATTTGGCGACAGTGCTTGAGTTCCCTGCGGTCGATGCTTGAATCAAGAAGCTGGCAGCCCCCACTGTCCAATTAAAAATAGCAGCCCCAGTCGATAAAAAACCGATTTGAGGGAGTGTCTGCAGTTGCTCGAGTTAGAACAATTCGAGTCTAAATCATTCGTAGATATGCGCTCTGAACACAAGGATTCAATGAAATTAGCGATATCTGTTTCTATTTCCTGGGATTTTTCCTGGGAAAGGTTTTCTTCATAGTTAAATACCCTGAATCTTCAAAACTCGTCCTGTTGAAAACTCCGGGACTGTCTACTTAACTTATTCAGGATCAAATACATCCGATCTGCATCGACGGTCCATAGCTACGGACCGAGGCTCCCCGTAAGCAAGTTCAACAGGAGAGTCAAGGTTACGCGATCGTGTATTTACACGGCTTATATATCGGCTCGGTAGTAGGGCTGAGTGAGTCACATTGTCGTTCTCTGCAAACAGGGAACGATCATAGCTTTGTGCTAATTGATTGGATGCTCGGCTTTCAAATGGAACTCAAAGCAACTTAATAATCTACAAAAAGTGAGGAAAAGACCACGAATCTAATCGTGGGAAAACGGATAAGATTTTCCTCTACAAAGGCGAAGAGCCAGGGAGCGCCACTTGAAGATTCGAGTAGTTCGGACAGCACGCAATGCTGTTGCCTTAACCCGCGCAAGTGATTTTCCCGCACTGAAAACCCAGTCCTTTATCTCTGGTCAAATATCTTCGCTGCAGATGGGCAACGGTCAGACTACTGATGTTTTCACGTCAAGCTACTCATCGAGACTTTGAATCATGAAATCCTTTGAAAATCTGAAATTGAAATGGAAGTTACTGGTCGGGTTCGCTATTCCTCTGGCTTTCTTCGCAGTGATTGCTTCCACTGTTTACCTAAGCCTGAACCGCTTGCTGATAACAAACGGGTGGGTGAATCATACCTATCAGGCTATAGATCTGGGGAACAGTATTACCGCATCGTTGATTAATATGGAAACCGGCCTGCGAGGATTTCTTGTATCCGGTAAAGAAAGTTTTCTGGCGCCTTATGAATCGGGAAGAAGCGATTTCGTTCGATTGATTGCTGAAGCGAAACAGAAAGTTGCAGATAGTCCTGATCAGTTGGCACACCTGGAGGAGGTTGAAGAAATTGAGTCACGATGGCAGGAAGAGCATGTTCAGGTTGCTATGCAGTATCGTCGTGAAGTAAATCTCGGCGCCGAAGCTGCTCGAAATTTCAATGAGATTTCAACCAGAACTGTGGGGCGGGAGAAGTTCAATAGTTTTAGAGAGGCGATGATCAGGCTGGATGAAACAGTCTCAGATTCGCCACGGGCTCAGGCTTTGTCAACAAACATGCTTATTGAAATGATAAATCAGGAAACCGGGCAAAGGGGGTTTCTGCTGACAGGTCAGGAGGCTTCATTAGAACCATTTGTGACAGGTATCAGAGGCTTTCAACAGTATAGTAATGAGCTTAGAGAGTTATTGGAAAGCTCGAATGATACAGATGCTCTGGAGGCGCTCGATGAGGCTATTCTGGTGGCTTCAGATTGGCGCTCACAAGCTGCGTTGCCGGAGGTCGAAGCCCGCCGCGCAATGAATCAGGTTACCCGTACCATAGATGACATAACTGCTTTTATAGAAGAGGAAATTGGCAAAAACCATATGGAACAAATGCGGTCCGCGCTTAGTGACTTTGTTGAGGAAGAGTATGACTTGATCGTTATTCGTAATGAAGATCAGGAAGCAACTGCAGATTCTACCAAGCTCATAACTTTAGGCGGTGCAGCCCTCGCCATTGGCCTGGGTATGCTGGTTACATTTTTTCTGATTCGGGGTGTGCTGAAACAGCTGGGTGATGATCCGAGCCGACTAAAGCAAATCTCTGAAAGAATAGCCGAAGGTGATCTGGACATGGAGCTGGACAAAGATGCCACTACAGGAGTTATGCAGTCCATGGCGAAGATGCGCGACAATTTGTCCAGGCGTCGGAAATCTGATCTCGCGCTTCAGCAAGGCATCGATGAGTTGGTAGAGGCTGCAGCGCACGGTGATTTTGGCAAGAAAATTGACCTGGAAGGGAAGCAAGGCAACTTTCTGAAATTGGGAACCTTGCTAAACGAACTGATGACCACCTGTGAGACAAGTCTGAATGACGTAAACCGTGTTATGGGAGCCATCGCTGGTGGCGATCTTAGTCAATCCATAACTAACAACTATGAAGGTCAATTTGACGAGTTAAAAACCTACTGTAATAACACCGTTGCTCAGCTAAACGTTGTTATGGGTGAGATGGCAAATGTTGTTAGTGATGCAACCATGGGGGATTTTGATCACAGAATTAGCCTGGACGGCAAAAGCGGATTCTTTCGCGATCTGAGCGAGGATCTCAATTCTCTAATCGTTACAACCGAGAGTGGCTTGTCCGATGCTGTGCGTATGCTGAGGGCGCTGGCGGAAGGCGATCTCAGCCAGTCCGTCGACAAAGACTACAGCGGTGCTTTTAATGAAATGAAGGTGCTTTCAAATGATACGACTAACAGAATCCGGAGTGTCATGTCTGAGATTAGCCACCTGGTTCAGGAGGCGAGTTACGGTAGCTTTAAGTCCCAGCTGGATATGCAAGGCAAGCAGGGCTTCTTCAAGGACCTGAGTCATAATCTCAATCTGCTGATGGAAACTACTGACAACGGATTGGAAGATGTATCCCGTATGTTGGGCGCGCTTGCTCAAGGTGATTTGTCTGAGCGTATCGTCAACGACTATCAGGGTGCTTTTAATACTTTAAAGAATGATGCAAATACGACCGCAGAAAAACTTACTGAAGTAATAACCAGCATTAAATATTCTTCTACTTCCATTGGTACATCCACCGGTGAAATTTCCCATGGTAATAGTGAGCTAAGCTCCAGAACAGAACATCAGGCGTCAGCCCTCGAGCAAACAGCTTCGAGTATGGAAGAAATGACCGCAACCATTAAGCAAAGCGCGGAGAACGCAGCGGATGTGGACAGGTTGTCTGTGAATGCTCACAACATTGCAACTGAAGGTGGTGATGTAGTAAACGAAGCTGTCAGAGCTATGCAAGAGATTAGTGAGTCCAGCACTCAGATCGCAGACATTGTTGGTGTGATCGACGAGATCGCCTTTCAGACTAATTTGCTTGCACTAAATGCAGCGGTGGAAGCAGCGAGGGCTGGTGAAGAAGGTAAAGGCTTTGCTGTAGTTGCTGGTGAAGTCAGAACACTGGCGCAGCGTTCAGCCACTGCCGCCAAGCAGATTGAAGATCTGATCAGAGATAGTGTGCAGAAAGTCAAAGACGGCACCGAGCTGGTTAACAAGTCCGGTGAAACTCTGGATTCAATTGTCTCCGCTGTACAAGAGGTGACCGAAAAGATTAAGGAGATCTCAAACGCGGCTCAGGAGCAGAGCTCCGGTATTGAGCAAGTTAACTCCGCACTGGCCAAAATGGATACTATGACCCAGCAAAATGCGGCGCTGGCAGAAGAGGCTTCAGCTGCAGGTCAGTCTGCCGCATGCGAAGCCGATACAATGATCAAAGCGGTAAGTTTCTTCTCCACCGAGTAACGTCTTGCGGGCGAAGAATACACTAATTGGAGTAAATTCTTCAGGCTGCTCATAGAGTAAAAAGTTGTTTGCACTGTCTTCAGTGCATGCAGCCACCAAACGTTGTTTCAGGATGAATGAACTGGCGAGCTTGTAAATAGCCCTCTTGCCTTGTTGTATAAATAAAAACAGGCAGCACCATTGACTATAATTCCAAGTAGTCCAATTTCTGGTCCATATAGCCAGGTTTGTTCTACACCAAGATAGCCTACTCTTGCCCCAAAACCATAGAGTTCGTATACCAAACCATTCCACACTGAGTGATAGATGACTGATGGTAAGATGCTATTACTGACTAATCGCATCAGGCCCCAGATCAATCCAAGTAGGGTAGCATTTACCAGGTAGATTGGAATCTGATTGAACGGGGGTGCGTATTCTTCAACCAGAGTAATCGCTGAAAGATGCCAGATCACAAATATTCCCGTTGTTAACCACAGTGTAAAGACGCTGCTATTGCCAACTCGTTCAGATAAGGACCAGAGTAGCCCTCGGAAGAAACCTTCCTCTGTCAGCATAACTGTCAGGACCCCAATACTGGATGCCAGAGAGATATTGACTAGTGTGTGAGTCCAGTCGTTTTCTGAAATATTGATACCATCACCCAGGAAGGCCACCGCCGTTAAAGTCGATACTCCAACCACAGGTAAAGCCAACGCAAACAGGTACGTACTTCTCCTGCCAATAACAATTCCCAGCTGCTCTCGATTTAATTTTCCAAACCAGCTAAATCCCACAAAAAGGGGAATCAATATGAATGCACTGAATGCGCCATGTCCATTTGCGTCCAATGCCGATGTTATACAGATGGCAATGATTGACGCGAATATGATCGCAAGTGTGTCCTGCTGCATGGTAGGAAACCCTGTCTATTGACCGCACTCTTGGGGAGCAAAATCTGTACCAGCCACCAGGAGTCCCGAAACAGTGGGCTGTGGGGGAACTAACTATTCTGAGATAGCAAATTTGACCAATATTTCAGGTTTTAGATCGTTTAATCTCCCACGCCGTGAATACCAACGTATAAGTCAGGCAAGCCATACCCAGAATTGCCAGAGTCATGCTCCGACCCAGGGAATTGAGCAAGGCCAGCGAGATAATCAAAACCAGGACTATGATGATGAGACCCTGCCAGATCTGGATCTTCGATTTATCTTCTTTCCAGTCATGCAAAAAGTCAGAGAACAGGCGTCTGATTCGTTTGTTGAGTAACAGGCACAGAACAGATGTGGTTGCCAGGGGAAGCCATACATTGAACAGGATAGCTGTACCGATTCCATTGGAGAGAGAATGGGCAATGAGGGCCGGAATAATTGAGCCATACTTCTGTGCGGAATAAGTCCAGAGAATGGATGCGAATAACAGCTGCACAAGGAAAAGAAACAACATGGGATCAGCTGAAATATAGCGAGAGTGGGACAGCCCAAAAATTAATCCTGTGAGGACAACGCCAGCCATAGGGCCGAAACTCTCACTTACCCGAACTCTCATGTAGGCACGTGTCATAATTTCCTCAGTAAGCGGAGGAATGAAAACGGATGTTCCTAACAACATTACCCAGAATGCGGAATTGATTGGCGTGTCAGAATAGGTCCACCAGGCAGCTAAGCCCTCACCAAGTGGAGAAACTGCTTGTATTGAAAACAGCAGGGACAATAAGAAACCTGATAACAGTCCCATGGCTAATCCTTCTTTGACCAGCAGGCCGAGTGCATGATCATTCCGGGTAAGCCCTGTTTGTTCTGGTGTCAGACCTTTCCTAAGGTACAGTAACAAGAGGCCAAGTAGTGCTACCGTTCCCAGGCGCAACAGGATTAATAGTCCTTCGTGAAATGCAACTATGATATCGGATGCGGAACCTTGTAACACCGACTCAGAGGCAAGATAAGGATAGATTGCTTCGCCAATGATGTTACCCAGAGCCAGAACTAGTAGCACTTCTGCCAGGGCGGCCAGGTTCTTTGCCAACATAATATTCACCGCTCAACCAACTTTCTTAAGGTGGGAGCCTATTCACTCTCGTAATTCAGAATGAAACGTATAGCGGTGAATTTAGTTACAGTGACGGGCTGCTAGAGTGGTATTGAGAACAGTATTTATTCCTCGATGTGATGCCTGGGATCTACTGGTCTCATCAAGGCATTGCTGACAAGGGCAATCGCCAACAACATGGCCATGAGGATCATGGTGGAGTTATAAAGACTACTCGTAGGATCAGCGGTTCCAGCTGGTGCAATTTCCATCAGGCGGGAAATGGTGACTGTATTTTGCGCAACCAGTTCTTCCAGTTGGGACACGGGTGCGCCAAATTGCTCGCGAAAACTCGCCGGATCAATACTGGCCGCCAATTCATCTATGGCATTGCTAACCGAGTTTTGACGCAGCGATGTAATGGCTAACGGTCCTAATACCCCTGCGGTGCTCCAGGCTGTTAAGAGTCGACCATGAATACCTCCCACATAGCGTGTACCGAATATGTCAGCCAGATAGGCTGGTATAGTGGCAAAACCTCCACCATACATGGTGAAAATAATCATGGTGGCGCCATAGAAATACACCAGCCAAACAATCGATGGGCTGACACTAACCTGTTGTGCAGTCCAGGGAACAGAAAGATAAAGTGCGATACCCAATACGAAAAATATCCAATAGGTGTTGCGACGTCCGATGTAGTCTGATGCGCTGGCCCAGATGAAACGACCTACCATATTGAATGCACTGATCATCACGACATAGGTTGCGGCGAAAGCGGTATCGACTACTTGAGGCAGACTGCTACCAAAAATTTCAGTGATCATCGTGCGGGCAACGCCCAGTACACCAATACCAGCAGTTACATTAAGACAAAGCACAATCCAGAGTTGATAGAACTGAGGAGTTTTTAGTGCTTCATCTATATCTACGTTTCTGGTTGTGATCAATGCGCTTTGACTGGAGTCAGTTGGTTCTTCCCAACCCTCAGGTTTCCAGCCAGGAGCCGGTAGTCGATAGGAAAAAGCAGCTACCAGCATGACGACAAGATATATAATTCCAATTACGAGAAAAGCTTCTGATACACCTGCGGCTCCAGTATCGACAACGTAGATACCTTCAGGTCCTGGAACAGTCATATCTCGTACTTCCGCCGCTCCAGCAACAACCACTTCTTTTAGCTCATCACCGATTTGGGCA
Source organism: uncultured Pseudohongiella sp. (assembly GCA_965227685.1). Classification (GTDB taxonomy): domain Bacteria; phylum Pseudomonadota; class Gammaproteobacteria; order Pseudomonadales; family Pseudohongiellaceae; genus UBA9145. Next base: position 4,246,674 of record CBDDGA010000002.1, read on the forward strand.
AACCGACGACCTCCCTCTGTAATCAACGACACCTGATCCTGTGTTCCCAGATATTCGGGTGCGCGGTAAAACAATCGAATAAAGTATTCCTTCATAGGCGTGCCGATCATGGCGCCACCACCGAAACCCATGATAGCCATACCTGCTGCCATGCCGCGGCGATCGGGAAACCAACGAATTAGTGTGCTGACTGGAGAAACATAGCCTAATCCCAGGCCACAACCTCCGATGACTCCATAACCCAGGTAAAGCAGCCATAACTGGTGAGTCATTATTCCAGCCGCGCCAACCAGATACCCGCCTCCCCAGCAAATAGCAGATACCACGCCGACCTTGCGCGGACCAACTTGTTCCAGCCATTTACCGGCAAAGGCTGCTGCCAATCCAAGAAAAACGATTGCTACGGTAAACACCCATACGACTTCGCTAAGACTCCAGTCTTCGGCAGAACTGGTAACAACACCGTGAACCCGGGTCAGCGAAGGATTATAGATGCTCCAGGCATAGACAGAGCCGATACAGAGATGAATTGCTATGGATGCCAGTGGGACTCGCCATCGATTGTACCCTTCTGGCGCAATTATGCGTTCCTTGCTGAGAATATCGGACATTGCTTCAGCCTGTTTTTGTTATTTTGACGAATACTATCTTAGGACTATTTGTCAGTCGAGATACTCAATTCGCTGCGGATTCGGGATGTTGAAAATGATAGGGGCTTGTCCCCTAACAAAAGGTACTGGAACGCTATTGAATAACTATAAATTTCGAATTTTCTCATTGGAGAAAAAGGGCAGAGCCAGCTGTGTCCAAAGTGATAGTTTTTCTCCTTTGCCATTCCCTACTTTTTCAACACTTGTTTTGCCGTTGAAGGTTCCAAACAGTCGATCCCAGATGATTATTGAGCAGCCGTAGTTGGTATTGCTTTCGTCGTAGTTGTTGGAATGATGAAGTGCATGCCATTCAGCCGTTGTAAAGAACCAACCGTAGATCCCAGAGCGAAAAGGTAGATTGCAATGATTCAGACGTGCATTGGTCAACCGCAGGGTTAGTGTGACTGCGGCTATTTCCGGAGTGGCGCCAAAGAATGCCATTACCACAGCAGAACCTAAATTCAGTCCGAGAAACTCAAGCGGATGGGTACGGTCTGCCCGGGCAATGCTCATTTTGACGATGTGATGATGAGTAGCATGGATTCGCCAAAGAAACATATATCGATGCTGAAATCGATGGGCCCAGTAGCCGATAAATTCAATGCATGTCGCTGCGACGATGGCGGTCATGACCATGCCTATAATTGAGTTCGCACTGAATGTCAGGGAGACGTCCAGGCTTTCCCTTAATCCGGAAAAGAAATCACCGATAGGTGAGTCATAGAATCGATCATACAGAGGTACCCAGATCAGAAAGCCGGCGGCTACCCAGAATATGTCTTCGAAAAAGTCACTGGTATCCAACAACCAGTCTTTGCGTCTGGGAATGATGCGCTCGGCAATCATGCAAACTGGAAGTATCGACAACAAAATCACACCGGTCAGCACCTGGCCATTCATCCAGTCGGTGACAAATGCTGAGGCAACCATAAATGTGCAGGCAAACACGATCAGAGGTTGCGGAAAAGTCCAGAGGAGGTCCTTGTTCATGTAGGCAGTGGGTTCGCAATAGATTGCAGTGACAAATACTTTGCCACGAATTGGGTCGCGTTGAAACTATTGTCTGGAGGTGAACTGGTGATAATCCTAATCGCTGAGCATTTGCTGTGTAACCAACAGTTAGCAAACAAAACGCAGAAAAAACGGAGTAGACCAGGAATGATCTACTCCGTTTCCGACATACTACTCTAAATCAGAATTGGCTATTCAGCTGGTTTGAAAGCTAATAATACATTCCCTGAAACCTGACTGAACTGCCCGTATCCTGATCCGATAAACACCATGCCTGCACCTGCTGCGATGGAGTGGCTGTCGATTGATCCACCGCGGCCTTCAACGCCATTCACAGTCTCGTAGTCTCTCACAGTGTCATATTCAAACAGCAACTCACCTGAGTCCGAGTTAAACACAAACAGGCGACCATCGAGTGCACCCGTGATTATCGCGCCATCCACTGACAGTGGTGTTGCTGAAAAACCATACAATCCTTCGCAGCGGCGTAGTCTGGGATCTCTCGAATCGTCGCATTTCGGTTGCGCATTGTAGAACCAACTTGGCTCGCCAGTGCCAAGAAAATAAGTGTAGAGCCCCGGGACACTATTTGCTCCCATACCGCCAGGGTCGTTTATGGTGAGGAAGGCACGCTCCGAATCCGTCGCAATCCCCCAGTGATTGCCACCCAATGCAGTACCTTCGCCCACACGCTGATTCCAGACTACGGCTCCGGTATCTGGATTCAATGCCCAGATGTCTCCGGACTTCTGTCCGGCAACCAATAACTCCTGTTCTCCAGCATCGACCAGTACTGCAGGTCCGCCGAAATCGTAGTCCACAGAATTCGTGTCATCGAGAATTATGCAATTGGGTCCGCCCGCACTGCAGCCGAAGTTCCACATATCATTTTCCAGTGCCTGGAATACCCATTTTTCTTCACCAGTTTCCAGATCCAGGGCAATGATCGCGTCACTGGTGTTGGTGGTGGGGTGGGACGTATTTTCTCCTGTAGTGACATAGATATGTCCCCGAGCTTCATCGATAGTCGGTGTAGTCCAGATGGGAGCGCCAGAAGGACCCCGTTGTTTTACACCAGTCGAGCTGACCATGCCGGTATAGTCAGCTGCGGGCATGGTGTGATACTCCCAGAGTTTTTCACCGGTTCGAACATTCAAAGCCGTAACAGCTCCATGATTTTCGCAACACTCATAGTTGGGATTGCCGCCAGTGATTACTCCGGAACCCGATACAGGGACGATGATTCTGTCCTGATGAATCACCGGTGTACCTGTCAGCATTCCCTGATTATTCTCGGCCTGGCCGCTAGCCACCCAGTTCGCTTCTCCAGTTTCAGCGTTGACTGAGTGAATCATGCCCGGCATATCACTGAATACGAGGATCTTCTGCCCGTCGACTTCACCATAGGCTAACGAGGACCGTAATCGCGTCCCGGATTCATATACCCATTTCGCACAGCCGCTTTCAGTATCGAGTGCAAAGACCCGGCCCGCGTCTGTAGCTGAATAGAACACAGTGGAACCAACGATTACTGGCGCAGCACGCAAGCCTGAAGTCTGGGGAAATGCAATTGCCCAGGCCAGTTCCAGATCGGCTAACCCGGCTGTAGTAAGACCAGCCTGCTCGGCACTGAGATGGCGAGGATTATTTCCGTCGGAATCGGTGTAAGTGAAAGAAGGTGCTCCGCTCAAATCAACGGATCTCTCATTGACATCGCACATGCTAGCTGTGACCCATTCTTCAGTTTCACCAGCAGTAGACTGTGCAGCTGCGCTCTGAGAGTGAAATAAGATCAGGCCACTAACCATGGCCAGGAACGAAGAAAAACTGAATGACGTCTTGCAACGCGTATTATTCGACATAAGGTTTCTCGCTAATTGAAATTCTGCAGGAAGTACGGAATTTGATCCTACGCTCAGCCTCAACCTGCTACTGCTAAACCAGGCTTTATCAGAGCGCAAAAATACAAGAAATAGGGGATTTGTGCTACTCGCTGCAGCGCAGCAACTAACCATTCAATCGTAGAGCCGAAGATTGGGACTTAGTCGTTGAAATCGACTAGTACTGTCTAATTAGCCAGCGAATCCGGAGTCTGGCTAATACGGCTCATTCGCGTTCCATTCGTGGGCATGCAAATCACGGCATCGAGCAACTATCATCGAGCAACTAAGGAAGCCAGCGCGCTTATGAGAGCGGCAACATCTGGGGCAGAGGGTTATCAGTTTTAGTCAAGATAAGCTTCTGTAACAGCTCGAATGGTTTGGCGTATACCCCACGCAGCTGCCTTGGAAGAAATAGTGGCCTTGGCGATGCCGTCAATGTCTCGGCCTACAGATAATCGATCCCGAACCGTTTTACCAATGTACTGACCTTCAAACCCCCAGGAGAAAAAGTCGCCCAGGGTATAGCGATAGGATTCTTTGTAGTAAACAACTTTCAGTCCGGTAATGGTACCTTCGAGATTAATCCCGATCAGGGTATCAATTGTGCCGCTAAAACCATTGCGTTCTGGCGGAACATCAGGAGTGACAACTGCATAGCCAATCAGAATTTTTTCTCCTGTCGCTTCATCAGTGCGATAGGCCTTGTAGACAGGCGGTTCTCCCTCTTTCTCAGAGAAGCTGTCAGCTCCGGGAACCACTTCTTTTAATAGCCTCAGATTGGTGTGATCATCACTGGCTGCATAGACTGATTTGGTTGCTATGTGGCTGGAGAACGAAACGAGGAAATCGCCGGAGAACAGCAGTACGCCGCAAAGCATCATCATTTTCAACGATGCCAGTATTTTGGACTTTGTAGTTTGGAGAGTTCCCATTTGCTGTGTCCGGGTCGATGGAGAGATTTTAATTCATACCTCGATTCAGGGTAATTTTAATCGCTTGTCAGGAACCGCCGCAATTGCATGATTGTCACGAATTGTTGCCCAATGTGACGATCGTTCAGGCTTTGTGATGGCGAACTCTGACTACTTCTGGTCAGGTTCTGATAAGATTTCACGACTTACTTCTGTAGCGCCCACAGCTTCAGAGATTCTAATTTAGAGAGAGTTCCATGTTTTCAAAAACCGTTCGGTATTTGCTCCTTCCAATTGCCACGTGGTCAATATGCGTCGGCGCCACTTCAGCACAGTCTGATAATCGTCCGAATGTGGTGCTGATCCTTGCAGATGATCTGGGCTATACCGATATTTCGCCATTTGGCAGTGAGATTAATACCCCGAACATTGCCCGGTTGGCTCGCGAGGGACTGTCCTTCACCAACTATCACACGGCCGCAAATTGTGCGCCGGCACGGGCCATGCTGCTAACCGGTGTTGATAGTCATCGCAATGGTGTGCCAAACATCCCGGAGTCTATTCCCCCCGAACAAATGGCATTTGATCATTATCAGGGTGTGCTCGGTGACAACGTTGTAACCCTTGCGAGCCTGCTACAGGCGAATGGCTACCACACCTACATGACAGGTAAATGGCATCTTGGGCATACACCTTCGCTGTTGCCGTCCGCCAGAGGATTTGATCGTACTATCGCCATGGCTGACACGGGAGCCGACAACTGGGAGCAGAGAACATATCTTCCGATTTACACACAAGCTAACTGGTATGCAGATGGAAGGCCGCATACCTTGCCTGATGACTTTTATTCATCAGAATACTTCATCGACAAAACCATCGAGTTCATTGCTTCCAACGACAACAGTGAGCATCCGTTTTTTGCTTATATTCCATTTCAGGCGGTGCATATGCCAGTACAGGCGCCAAAGGAATATTCGGACAAGTACGCTGGGATTTATGACGAAGGCTGGACGGTAATGCGAGAAAAACGCCGACAAGCGGCGATTACGGCTGGTGTAATTCCACGGGGAACAGCGGCAGGAGTGACACCAGGTACCCAGGAGTGGGATCGGTTACCAGAAGAACAGAAACGTTATAATGCTCGTCGCATGGAGGTCTATGCGGGCATGGTCGATGCCATGGATACGCATATTGGTCGATTGATGTCGTATCTTGAAAGTATTGATGAATATGACAATACAATTTTTATCTTCACCTCTGACAATGGCGCAGAAGGTTCAGCCCTGATTGGCAACGATGGCAATTCTGTACTGAATGCCTGGTTTGACCGGGTGGGTTATACAACAGAGTACGAAACCCTTGGTGAGAAAGGGTCATGGGCCGCGATTGGTCCCAGCAACGCCACTATTGCTGCTTCACCTCTCCTCTATTACAAGTTCCACTCAAATGAAGGCGGTCTGCGCGTGCCACTCGTGATGTCAGGTCCGGGGATTTCGCAACAGGGAGAACTGACAGATGAATTTGTATTCGTGACAGATATCGCACCAACGATACTAGGTCTGATTGGCATTGATGATCATGATGGTCAATGGAACGGTCAGTCTGTTGAACCTATCGTAGGTTCAGATTTCACTGGCTATCTGTCGGGGCAAGCAGAGCAAGTACATTCACCATCAGAGCCGATAGGATATGAGCTCGGTGGAAGCAGTGTGTTGTTTAAGGGCAACTACAAAATCGTAATTAATCGCTTCGAACAAAATGAAACCGAATGGCACCTATTCGATATTAAGAATGATCCAGGAGAAACCAGAGATCTGATCGAGGACATGCCCGAACTTTTTGCGGAAATGCTCGCTGACTATGAAGCCTGGGAAGAGGCCAATAATGTGCTGCCGATGCCGGAAGGATATAACAGGGGCAGGACTATTTTTCGAGGTGGTTTCAACTAGCGGTTCTTCACATTGTCTGAGGGCATGCTCTGAACAGGTTTCTGAGTGTCGCTGGTGAAGTTTTTCGCTGCAGTGTTAGTGACACAAGCTGTGTTATTTCAAGTCCAACGATGCTGTGATAATTGACTGATCTTAGTTACCGCGCTGCATATAGCGAAAACTCCTAAGCCCGAAGTCGTTCCCGTTAACTTGGTGGACAATTGTTAGTCCATGACAGCTATCACTCATTAATTCAAAAATTTTCAGCTCGAATGCTGGAAAAGCCCCATTCATTTCCTATCCTACTAATTAAAGGGGTATAAATTTGACTCGAGTTTAGTTAATGGCGATGTAAAAGTAATTTATACAGTTCAACTGAATTCATATGAGCCAAATCTGAAGTGAGCTATTTCCAGGCTGTATCAACCCGTATCAAATGGATGCGTAAGGTCCAGCATCAACAACCAGAGAGTCAAGGAACGACCCTCTGGGGTAAATACCGACTAATTGGTTAGCTATTCTGAAAGTAAGGAAGCTAAAAGGAGCAGTCGACAGGACTGAAACATGGAAGTGAAACAAGCGATCTTAAAACGACTATCGTTCGACTCTGAGGCACTGGTATCCAGAGTATCCAAATTACTGAAGCTTGAAAATCGCAAGATCGGAGGCAAGATTCGTGTCGTTGCGACAGCTGGTTGTATCGGCCTGGTCGCTATCTTTCTGTTCTTCACGGCAACATCCATTCAAAACAATCATCGTCTGAGCTTAATTGCCCAGGAATACTATCCAGTTCTAGAAAATACTGACAGCGCAATAAGTCTCGTAGAGCTTATAGAGCCTGAACTCTACAAAGCCCATGAAGATATATCCTCTCTGTCATCAGCAGAACAGTTCGTGACAATTATTAGTGGACTACTGGAGACCATACTCGAAATCAGTCCCAGACAGGAAGATGCCGTTACTGAATTGGCTTTAATGATCCGGGCGTTTGGTGATGAAATTTCCAGCACTCTACAGGCATCAGAATCTCAGCAGGCGATTGATCTGGAGGACCGTCTATATGGTCTGGAAGATCGGGTATTTGATCTGGAAGATGCATTCGACGAATTTCGCTCAGTGAATTACGAGACGTTCACTATCGCATTGGAAACGGCGCAATCATCCAGTATCAATGCGATTGTTGCTACCTTGATCATCCTGCTAGTGATTATGGTAATTGTTAGCCTTATCGGTCTGGTGGTGTCACGTCTGATGTCTGCCAACATTCAGAGGCTTTCCGAGTTTGCATCTAAAGTCGCCAAAGTTGACCTTGAATCTACTATCGAATTTAATTCGCAGGACGAGATCGGGGATCTGTCTGCAAGTCTGCTTGAGATGCAGAATGAGTTGAAGAATCGCATTGAAGCAGATCGGGAAAAGGCTAAAGAAGTGCAACTGGCAGTGGACGAAACCGTTCGCGTCTTTGGTTCATTGGCAAGCGGTGATCTTACTCAAACAATTGATAATGAATACAAAGATGCCTTCAAAGTCCTCAAAAATGACGCGAATGCGACAGTGGAAAAACTCTCTGAAGTTATCGAGAAAGACATTCAGGCAATAGTCCAGGCTGCGTTGCAAGGGGATTTGAGTAAACGGATTGACCTTACCGGTAAAGAAGGATTCTTCAGGACACTTAGCGCAGGTGTTAATGATCTGGTTTCCATATCTGAGAGTGTCGTGAATGAAGTGGGTGGCTTGCTGAGTTCTATGTCTGCAGGGGATCTGTCGACACGGATCAATGCGGATTTTCGCGGGCAGTTTGAGGTGCTCAAACTTGATGCAAATTCCACTTCAGAAAAACTTGCTGATGTTATCGAAAACGATATCCAACATATCGTGGACGCAGCCAGGGAAGGTGATCTGAGTCAACGCATTGAGCTTGATGGTAAACACGGTTTCTTCCTGACGCTCAGCGAAGGGGTAAACAATCTCGTTGAGGTTTGTGATCAGGTTACCCTCGATACTGTTCGTGTATTAAGCGCGCTCTCGATGGGAGATCTTAGTCAAAAGATTGAGCGCGAATATCAGGGATCGTTTGAGAAACTAAAACACGACGCCAATGCAACAATTGAAAAGCTGCATGAAGTTGTAACTGATATAAGGCATTCCTCAGATTCAGTTGCGACTGGTGCGGATGAGTTGGCACAGGGCAATTTGAATCTTAGTCAGCGCACCGAGGAACAGGCATCCAGCCTGGAAGAAACAGCGTCCAGCATGGAAGAAATGACCAGCAGCGTGAATCAAAATGCCAGCAATGCGGTGAAAGCCGATGATCTGGCGAAGAATGCTCGCGAAAAAGCTGAACACGGGGGCGAAGTCGTAAACAAGGCAGTCAATGCGATGGCCGAGATCAATCAGGCCAGCGAGCGAATTGCAGATATTATCAGCGTTATCGACGAGATAGCTTTTCAAACAAATTTACTTGCCTTAAATGCCTCTGTGGAGGCTGCCAGGGCTGGCGAACAAGGTCGTGGTTTCGCTGTAGTGGCCAGCGAAGTCAGAAACCTTGCAGGCAGGAGTGCAACTGCGGCTAAAGAGATCAAAGATCTTATCGAAGACAGCGTCAACAAAGTGAGTGAAGGCTCCAAACTCGTTGATGAATCAGGAAAGGTATTGGAAGAGATAGTCAGCTCTGTGCAGCAAGTAACCAGCATAGTTGGTGACATCTCAGTTGCCAGCGGACAACAAGCAAGCGGAATCGCCGAGGTAAATGCCTCGATCTCCCAGATGGATGAGATGACACAACAGAATGCAGCACTTGTTGAAGAAGCTGCAGCAGCGAGCGAATCAATGGGTGATCAGGCCCAGGAGCTGGCAAAACTCATTGGATTCTTCAGTACTGACAATAAGTACTCTCAAAGCTAAATTCTAACAATCGGTATTTGCCTGTTTCCTAATTCAGCAGCTACCATTCACCAATTGCAGGCCTGATTTTTCTTCAGGCTTTGCCGTCTGCAATTTTGATCTTTCCCTGCCCATTCCGGCGACTTCTCTTAAACATGTCCTGATTTTGCGACATGCGCGGATTTGATCCTGAATTTCCCAAAGCTTGACAATTTGAAAAATTGTATCACAATACTGATACAGTAAAACAAAAGCAGGCCTGAGCCAGCATGAATATCACTATAAATCTTAAAGATGGCATGCCCATCTATCGCCAGATCGCCAACCAGATTCGTTATATGGTGGCGTCCGGAATACTGAAATCAGGCGAGGAAATTTCTCCGGTCCGCACACTCGCACTGCGTCTAAATGTAACTCCCAACACGGTCGTGAAGGCTTATCAGGAATTGGAATCTCAGGGTGTGATCTTTAAACGACGAGGAGCAGGTACTTACATATCTGACGGTGCTGTGACGTTGGCGGACCAGGAGCGCCTTCGAATCATCACGGCAAGGATTGATGACTTGTTGGCCGAGGCGCACCAGTTAAATTTCAGCTTCCAGGAACTTGGGAAGCTTATCGATGAAAGAAGATCGGCGATGGAGCAGGGGGGAGTCTCGGTATGAGCAAGCAATCAACCAACAGTGTTGTTGAGGTCGCACAATTGAGCAGAGAATTTGGCTCAACCCAGGCACTTAGCGACATTAATCTCCATTTGGAACGGGGCGTGGTTTACGGCCTTGTTGGTGCTAATGGAGCCGGCAAGACAACCCTGATCAAGCATATTCTCGGCTTGCTCCGTTGTCAGACTGGAACGGTACGAGTTTTTGGAATCGATCCGGTTCGTGAGCCACAATCGGCGTTGGCACATATTGGTTACCTGTCGGAGCAGCGGGATATTCCAGACTGGATGAGCATCAAAGAGTTTTGCGACTATGTGCATGCTTTCTATCCAGGCTGGGATGACGCCTACGCTCAGGAACTGCTAAAAACTTTTTCCCTGGATGAAAACAAGAAAATAGTAAATCTTTCGCGAGGTATGCGCGCACAGGTGGCGCTCATCGGTGCGGTGGCCCATAAGCCAGACTTACTCGTATTAGATGAACCTTCCAGTGGACTTGATGCTATCGTCCGAAAAGATATTTTAAATGCGGTTGTGCGTACGATTTCTGAAGAGGGGCGGACAGTATTATTCTCGTCCCATTTATTGGAGGAGGTAGAGAGACTGTCCGATCACGTGATCATGATCCAGCAAGGCAGAATTCTGATGGATCAATCCCTCGAGCTACTCGGGCAATCCCACCATGTGTCGGAACTTCGATTTAACGATATTCAATCCAACTTGCCCAATCTCGTTGACGTATTAAAAACTTCAGGAGAAGGACGTTCCTGGAGTGTTGTCCATAGTAATAGTCCGGAACAGCTAAGCAATTGGGCAAAGGAAATTCAGGGTGAGTTGGTCTCAACTCGTAATGCCAGCCTGGAAGAGATATTTATTGCCAGGGTTGGCCGCATTGAACCTGAAGAGGTTGGCGCATGAGATCCCCAATTGTCGCACTTCTCTGGTTCTGCTGGCAGCGTATAAGAGTCCCGGTATTCTGTGTGTCCGTAGCAATCGTTTCCCTGGCTTCTCTCACGATTCTTTACTTCAATCAGGGTCAAAGTGATTGGGTGGATTCCAATACGATTCTGATTTCAGCTGGATTGGGTTTGTTTATCCTTGGTCCGATGGCCAGCCACAATTCACTGGGTGGGTCAGGCAAAACGCCTAATGGAACGGGCTTTCCTCTGCGCACCGAGTTTGCCTATCCCGTGAGTAACTGGCAGTTGAATCTGGTGCCTTTCCTGTTCCTTATTGCGGTACTGTATTCTGTGTTCTTTGGTACGGTGTGGCTGCTTACAACAATGCACTCGCTACCGATGCCACATCCTATGGTGCATTTTGTAGTGCTGGAATTCTTGCTCATCGTCATCGCCATAGGCTGGAGTTCAACCAATATTTACGAGTCCTTCGCCTGTTGGTTCACATTGATTCTGCTGTTTTATCTGGATGTATTGATTCCGGACTTTACGTTTAATTTTGAAACAGGGGAAATGATAATTGGTGACTGGAGCAGTGCCTTGTTTCCAGTATTGATTACTTGCTCATCTCTGATATTAATGATGATTGGTGTCCGCCGTCAGCGCAGGGGAGATCATTTTTTCTATGGAGTGGAACAGGAGTCAGCGAATAAAATCGCCTTTCCACTTACCTTTAGAGTCAGCAGAACACCCTGTCCCACTTCCTCGGGAGAGGCGGCGCTAACATGGCACCAGCGACAATTTCGTGGCATGGCCAATGCTGCCGTTCTGGGTGCAGCTATAGGAGCAGCAGCGGTACTGGTATTAATGCTCACTGATATGCGTGGTTTTTGGGACGGCCCCCTCGAACTGGATGATGTCTGGGGATTCGGCTTTATCTTTTTCTGCAGCGTATTTGTGACACATCTGGCATCACTGTTCGGTATCAGTTACACCAACGGTGTATCCAGTATTAGTACTTTCGAACGAACGTTACCTGTTTCTACTTCGACCGTTGCTTTTGCTCGAATCAGTGTAACCTTCCAGTGTTTGTTGGTAGCAGCAGTTGTTGAATTTATAACCATTGCAGTGTTGGGATCGATTCTGCTGGAAGACTTTGCGGCGATAAGAAATGAATTTTCGAACTGGCTCAATGAGTTTACAGCCAATGGTTTGTTATACACTGGTATCAGAATCCTGTTAATCCTTTGCATGGTTTACTTTGTCTCGGTGCTCTGGGGAATTTTCATCACCTGGTTTGCGCTAAAGCCAAGGCCTATGACAATCGGATTCACTGTCTTGTCAGCGTTCTGGTTATTACAGCTTGCGTATCTTGTCTCATCGACAGACGGCGTGGCGTTTGTGGAAGCGACAAGGTCAGTAGCAGGTGTACATAGTTGGATAATAAGTGCGCTTATTGTGCTCGCTGCCTGCTATATTCTGCCCATGTTGATCCGCGATACAGTGATAAGCTCAAAGCAGGCTCTGATAATTGCTGTCGCAGGTTTGTTGCTGGCAGCATTGAATTCAATTGATCTGGAATTCTATGGCTCCCTCGAGACCAGTGCGACAGCAGCACGAACCGCGATTCGCCACAGTTTTGGCTTACTTCCATTAGTGGCTACTGCAGGTGCAATCTGGACACAGCACCGGTTGCGACATAGTTAATATTTACGTTTAAGCTCTTCAGCGTGATAATTGAGTGATACTCAATTGTGTTCCTTTGCCATGCTGTTAGAACTACTGCTGATCGGCATCACCGCTCTCTACTATAAGCCTTTGAAAAAGACGCTTATAAGGTGTCTCGATACACGCGACGATAAAGTCTTATCGAAAAAAATTACCAGGTTTCTTTACGTCATAGCAGCAGTACTTCTGGCTTTGGCTTGCCTGAGTTGGGTCGCAACGTTGCTTTATCTGCTTGGCGCGCTATTGCAATCAATCACTCCGGGACCTGAGCCGTTCGTGTTGCTGCCCTGGTTTATCGGCGTCGTTATAACAACATTGCTCTGGTTCTTTGCTGATGGGCTGTTGAACATTATTCGAAAAGATGAGCAAGTGTTCTTCTAGGGGAGAGGAAGAATCGAATCTGGTCACTGAGCGATAGCGATGCTCGTAAGCCATTCCACATCGCCACCCAATTCGGCACTACCTGACGGCATATCATTCTCAGCTAGAATATGGGCGGTAATTGCCGTTGCTTCCGTTGTGCCCAGACTACCAGGTTGGTCCAGTGGCATTGTGTTGGCTATACGTAAATAAAGTGCACTTAAGGGGGCCCCTACCCAAATACTTCCATAGGCGGGGCCGCTGAATTCCTGGATACTGTGGCAACGAACACAGTGAGTGTCGAAAAGACCTTCGCCTCGATTGGCCTGCTCCACTGTAAATATTCCGTCCAGAGTTGTTTCCGGAATTGTCTCAGAGCAAGCTGATAACAGCGCTGACAGTAAAGCCAGCGCAATCAGACGGTTGATCAGTTGGAAAAGCTTAAGAGCGGGGCGGGTAGTCATACTGCAATGGTGCCGGGCATTGATCGCCTTGAGCATTCCCTTTCACCCATTCGGCCAGAGCCAGGCGTTCAGGGTTATCCTGTGAGAACCAGCGTCGGCCACCATTATGCATCAGATCGCCGCCTGCATTTGGATGCAGGGGTTTATGCAGGAAACGGCTGCTTTCCGGCCTGCCTGGGTCAATCAAATAGGCAAGTGACTCAAAGGCCTGCCGTGATTGCTCCATTGTCCAATAACTGTTTTCTGGTGGTGGCACAGCAAATTCTCCGCTATGACATTCGATGCAAGGCATAGCATTGTCTAACGGATTTACAAAAATCGGTTGCACGCAGGAGCGAAAGAAATCGAAATCCACTTCTACTATGGGATCAGCAGTAGCGTTTGGGTCGCCCGTTGCGATCCAGTCTGCGATTACCCGATACTCGCTGTGATCAATTGAATTCCAGAAATTCCCTCCGGAGTGTCTGTCACCTCCAGCAGTGGTTGCCAATGGTGCTAATAGCAGTCTGCTGGTCTCCGGGGCACTGGGATTTACCAGCATCGACACGTTTTCGAAGTTCAGGCGGGACTGTTCTTCAGTCCAGAACACACGCCCATCTTCCTCCATTGGTGCAACTAAACCCAGTGGAGCGTTAGCTTGTATAGTGTGGCACGCGACACAGGAGGTATCTGTTCCCACGAATCCTCCTCGATGTCGGAGAAATATGGGTTCAACGGCGGCTACATAGTGCTCGAAATCCAATCCTTTGTTGGGTGGTATTTCGCTACTGGCAGTTGGAGTGGACTGACCAGATGATGATTGTTCATCACTGCAGGCGGCCAACAGCAGTGAAGCTGCCAGGGCCAGGAGCGATAGCTTTGCTTTCCCTGTCATTGTGCTTCTCCTTCCCAGTCAGAAGGCATAATAGCTGTAAAGATGCGCTTGGGCGCTTGTCCTACAGGAAAGCGCTGAATCACTTCCTGTGTCTGTACATCCACAACAGCTGTTTCATTGTGTCCGGAGACACCTACCCAAAGGTGCCTGCTGTCAGGAGTTGTGGTTATCCAGGCAGGATTGCCGATATAGACACGACCCAGATATTCATAATCAGGAAAGGAATAACCATAAATGTGAGACGTGGCCCTACTTGAATGCCATACCTGGCTTTGATCGGGCAATATAACTACGCCGTGGCTAGGTGCACTTTGAATCCCGTCAGCGGTTTGATCTGTGCGCTTCCAGGAACCCTCTGGTGGGCTGACTTTATTCATCAGTTCCTGGGTTTCCCAGTCATATTCCCAGAATCCGTGCCAGCCACCAACATTAACGAGAAGAGAACGAGTTGAACCATCAGGATTGGTAGTGAATGCCATTGGCCTCACACCCCCTGTAAATGGATTTTGGGAGTAGGGGATTTCCAACTCCCAAATTACCTCGTCGTTCTCAGTGTCGATGGCGATAACTTCGCTGGCGCCAATCATGCCGCCTACTGCATAGCGCCCATCAGGTGTTACGAATGTATTATGGACACCACCTCCGGTTTCAATGTCGGCAATGATTTCATGGGTATCCATGTCGATCACCTGAATCAGAGGCTCCCGAATAATAGCTACATAGACCTTCCGCGCAGTCATGCTTGCAGACAGGTTGTGGGGTCCGTTTGCCAGTTGGATACGATCAACCATTTCAAAGGTCCGCGTATCCACTACATCGACAGTGTGATCATGTTCATTGGTAAAATAGTAGTACGTGCCATCGGCATGGACCGTTGCGCCATGGTTGTGGGGCAGGTTTTCAATATAACCAACCTGCTGCATGGACGCCGGATCAAAAACATAGACATCGTCACCGGCCGAGTTTGTTTGCAGTATTCGTATCGGGCGATCAGTAATTGGCCCGGTAACAGTATCTACCTGGTAGGTTTGGGCGTTGGCCGAAGAAAAAATCAGGGATGCTAGCAGCATGAAAAAAGGCAGGCTGTGGCGGTTGGCAGTCATAGCAGGAATTGACATAGGGACCTCCGGGTTCTGATTGTGGGCTCTGGTCTGGCTAAATGCCCGATTTGAGGATCCTGCGCGCTTATCAGCGCACTATGAAATTAGCACCACGGAGTGCTTCCCGCAATAGAAGCCTATAAAGTAAAAGATCTATTCAACAGACAAAGAACTAGCCCGGTAAGCCCGTAATGTTAGTAGTGAAAGGGATCCTCGTGACAGCAGACCAGCGCCTTTGTTTTCTATCTCTGAACTGAAAGCGCCCTCTGCTGAGGGCGCAATTTGAAACCTGATCTTGTCTGGTTGCCCAGGAGGGAGTGGAATCTTTAATCAGGGTGCACTAATCAGGATTGAAGGCGAACTAAGTCCATGGAGAAATGAGATTACCTGCGAGGTTTCGTCCTCCGTCAGGTCAATCTTATGCAGATTTGGGGAAAGGTTTGAAGTTACCACGCCGCCGGAGATGTAGTGATCCATCACTTCTTCCAGAGTTGCCGCTGACCCGTCGTGAAAATACGGTGCTGTAGCTGAGATATCTCGCAGAGTGGGTGTTTTGAATGCACCCTTCATGATGTTCAGCGGAACCTTAGCGTATCGTCCAAGGTCAGATTCGCTGGCAGCAAAGGAAGCCAGGCCCAAATTGTGAAAGCCATCATCGGTAAAGTTGGGTGCGGCGTGGCAGGTTGCGCATTTTGCCTTACCAACAAAAAGTTTAAATCCTTCAACTTGATCATCCGATAGTGCAGATGGATCGCCTTTAATCCAGCGATCAAATGGCGAATTCTTGCTTACTACTGTTCGTTCAAATGAGGCAATGGCTTTTTGCAGGGTTTCCTTACCAATCGCTTCACCTGGATAGGCTTTGGCGAATGCCTGAACATAATCGGTATCTGAATTGAGAAATCTGAATACACTATCGAAATCAGAGTTCATTTCAACGCTTGCCATCATAGGGCCGATTGCTTGACTCTCCAGTGTGGGTTCTCTGCCATCCCACATTTGGATTCCATTGTATGCGGTATTAATAACAGTCGGTGTTGCCCGGCCTAGAGTCATTCCTCGAAATCCCCTGGCTGTAGGCAGGCCGTCAGACCATCCCTTGGCAGGATCGTGACAAGTCCCGCAGGACATGTCTCCATCTTTGGACAGTCGCTTCTCGAAGAACAGCATTTGACCTAGTTGGATTCTTTCCGGGGTTGGGGCATTGTTTTCGGGATGAGGCACTGTTTCAGGCATAAGCCAATGTTGCAGGCTAGGGTGTCCCGCCTGGAACACCAGATCATCAGATTCCTGCGCAGAAGCCTGGGTAAGGCCAAGTGTAGCGACCAATAACAGAATAGTTTTTCTCATTTTTCGCAGTCCTTTGCTTTAGGGTCTTAGTGTCAAGAGATGCAATACGATTGATTTAATCTCAGTTTCTGAAAATTCATCGAGGAAGGGGGGCATTTGCGGTGAGCGCCCAACCTGTTCGCCACCCAATCTTATGATGTCTTCCAGATAACTTTCCGACGCCACGCTCGTAGTCAGATTGTAGGGTGGCGGGTCTGTGATTATGCGCGCCATCCTGCCATCTCCCAGTCCCTGATTGCCATGGCACAGGGAACAACGTTGTTGGAAGATTTCTGCGCCATATTCCAATGAGGTACTCGTTTCCTCACCGCAGTTTTCTGCCGATCTGTTTTCCGTTGAATCAGCGTTCACAAACCAGTTACTGCCGACAATGACTAGAAATAGCAGAAATTGCACAGGGAACCTCTTCATTGAAGCTGGTTATTCCTGAACGACTATCTTCGCTTTCATCGTGGGGTGGATTGCACATTCAACGTCGACTACTCCAGCTTTATCGAATGTCACTTTTTTGGTCTCACCCTGTTCGTAAGAACCAAGATCGAAGAACTTGGCATCAGAAAGACTGTAAACATTGTGAAAGTAGGGGTCGTTGTTTGGAAAGCTGACGGTTTCGCCCACTTTGATGGAGAGTTCTGTTTTATCGAAGGCTTTATCCGTCTGTCCCAGTAGATGCTCATCGCCAGAAGCAGGCATTGCAGTCAGGCCAACCAGCATTGTTGCAGTGATAGTTCTTATTAACTTGTTCTTAAGATCTATGAAATTCATCATTCAAGTCATCCTATTGCTGTCGAAAAACAACTTTGAAAAGTCGATAGCAAGTATAGGAGGGGAGAATGAGGTCCTATCCGGATGCTGGGGAAAACTCTAGATTTTCTTTTTATAAGCAGAACGGAACTAGGTTGAATTCTGAATATCGAATCAGGACAAAGACAATCTGAAAGCTGCTCTTCTTAACTCTAAGGCGAAGTGCTTCAGATGACACCCTGTGGACAAGAATTTCCTGCTAGTTTCGGCAGATTATTAGATTTGAAATCCTCAGGCTTCTAACTTCTGGATGTGACCTGGAAAGACCACCAGTGATCAGGTCTCTCACCGATATCACCCGGGGATTGCCCCCTGAGTCCGGCGAGTTTCAAAGCCCGGGTGCGCCAGGCATTATCTAATTCTCCACTATTGCTGAGTCTTCTGAGATTCACCGGATAAACTGATCCGTTTAGTCGAATTTTTGCAGCCGAATTCTGCAGTGCAGCCGTCGACCAGCGTTTGCCTTCACATTGGGAGCAGCTTAAGAACAGGTCTCCATTTGTGTCTGCCATACAATTTAGATTGATTGCATGGGGGATGATGCCGGAGCTGGTCTGTATCTGACACAGTGGCACTTGGTTGGCAAAGGACCAATCTGCCACCGGTTCGTCGATCTGCTCTCCGGCCAGATAGGCTCCCGGCATGCGTTCACAGGGACAAGTGAAAAACCAGACTGAAGCTGAGCCTACGGCCAGTGCTGCGAGACCTAATAAGGCCCACTTTAAAACCTTACCCTGATTTAACTGTTCACAACTCGATCTTTGCATTTTATCCAGTTTCACCATCACGCCTCTTCCTTCTATATATGGATATAGGATACAGGTTCAGTCACTATCGGGACCCTGGCTAAGTCCGATTCTCTTTATCTAGCTTGCAAGGTTTCGTTGACTCTTACAAGTGGCTTCGGGTATGGCTAGTCTCTCACACATTCTTACTATCTCAAGTAAAGTGCAATCCACTGAACTATCTGTGTAGTCCCGGAAATCTGCGCACTTACGTGCCCCCTAACTTCCTGTTGATCACTTTTGCAGTTGTCTAATTCATGAGATTGAGTGCTCTCCGGGTATAGACGAACTGACCAGAATTCCGAGTGTGACATCTACTTAATTCGAAGTGATGGACCTTATAAATTTCAGACTGTTCAATATGTTGAATTCCATTAGCATGACAGTTCAGGCTGGGTTCATGCCCAAAAATTCATACTATTATCCAAGATTCATACCAGGCGTGGGTTCCTGCAATGGGTCAGGCGGATTCCATTGCGGGGCAGGGCGAAATTGGCCCCCCAGCCCGTAATAAACTGTTACAAATTGCCTGATTTTCGTAACTACTCAACGGGCTGAATAGGGCATGATACGGCCGCTTGAGGCTGACAGCCGGAGATACAGGGATTATCCCCACTCTTACGAAATGGGGACATGCAATACCTCCCCTGCTGCCCAATCCTTGCTACAATCACGCTTCTCAAAATCCGCCCCATGGCCCATGCGGTCAGATGGTGCGGCTTTCCGTTGGAAAAGCTCAAAAAGCAAGGAGCGGCCACGGAATCGAGAGTGGATGAAGAAGGCTATCGCTAACCAAGAATTTAGAAAGCCGAAAAAGCATTCGGTGAAGAATCAGAAAGTGGAGAGACCAGAAATGGGAAGAAAAACAGGTTCGATTTCGTCACTGTTACTAGGCTTGGGAGCAGTTGCCTGTGCCAGTGCAGCATGGAGCCAGACCGGAACCAGCGTTTATGACGGTGACTGGCCCGATTATCACGGCAATCCCGAGGCTCAGCGTTATTCTGCACTGGACCAGATCAATAAAGACAATGTCGGCGATCTGGAACTGGCCTGGAGTTTCTCCACAGCCAATTTTGGTCCCACTACCGATTTCAATAATCCATCTACACCTATCGAAATTGATGGTGTGCTGTACGCAAACATTGCCAGTACGCGCAATGTTGTTGCACTGGATGCAGCAACTGGGCAGGTGCTGTGGCTATGGCGCCCCAATGAAGGAACACGATTTGATGAGGCACCACGTAAGGGTGCTGGCCGCGGTGTAGCCTACTGGACTGATGGATCTGAGAAACGAGTAATCGATGTAACCCCTGGCTATCACCTGGTTTCATTAGATGCTGAGACAGGTGTCCCTGATCCGAATTTCGGTGACAACGGCATTGTAGATCTGATGGTTGGACTGCGTAACGCTGATGATCCTCGTTTCCCCTATCCCGACATTGGTCTTTCTGCTGCTCCTTTCGTCATGAATGACGTGATCGTTGTTGGAGCTGCTCACCGCGTCGGTATGCGCCCCCGATCCAAGGCCAATGTTAAAGGTGACGTTCGCGGTTTCGATGCTCGCACCGGTGAACTGCTGTGGACTTTCCACACCATACCAGAGCGCGGTGAAGTAGGTTTTGAAACCTGGCTTGACGGCGGTATCGAATTTACAGGTAATGCAGGGGTCTGGTCTCCCATTTCAGGTGATCCAGAACGTGGTCTCGTATTCTTGCCAGTAGAATCCGCAACGGGCGATCGCTATGGGGCGGACCGTCCTGGTGATAACTTGTTCTCCAGTTCTCTGGTTGCTCTGGATATTGCAACTGGTGAACGCCAGTGGCACTACCAAATTACTCACCATGATATCTGGGACTGGGATTTGCCAGCTGCAGCTATTATGGCTGACCTACCCAATGGCAATGAAGTGGTCATGCAGATTACCAAACAGGGCTGGGTATTCACCTTCGATCGTGAAACCGGCGAACCTACCTGGCCAATCGAAGAATTGCCTGTGCCTGCGGGTGATGTGGCTGGCGAATATTACTCACCAACACAACCTTTCCCAACCAGGCCTGCACCATTCGATCGCGGTGGCTTCACTGAAGATGATCTGGTGGACTGGACACCGGAAATACGCGCACTAGCTGTTGCTGCGCTTGATGGCTTCCGTCTTTCTCCAAGTGTTTATTCACCACCTTCTTTGGCAGAAGCCGCTGATGGTACAAAAGGCACTCTGAGTCTGCCTTCATCGACTGGTGGTGCTAATTGGGAAGGTGCAGCTCTTGATCCAGAAACTGGTGTTCTTTATGTGCCTTCGCGTACTGCATTGGCAGTGATGTCTTTGGGTAAAGACGAAAATTCTGATTTGGATCTGAGTGCGTCATTTGGAGTTCGTGTTCCGCGCATCCAGGGTCTGGATATTGTGGCGCCTCCTTACGGTCGGGTTACAGCTATTGATATGAATTCTGGCGATCACAAGTGGTGGATTGCCAATGCGGATACTCCTGATCGCATCACTAATCACCGTCTGCTTGAGGGTGTGGATATTGAGCGGACAGGTATCCCAACCCGTGCCGGTGTTCTGGTAACCAAGACCTTGCTCTTCGTGGGTGAGGGAACAGGTGGTCCGGGCGCCAGCCCAATATTTAGAGCGGTAGATAAAGAAACTGGAGAAATCATTGCTGAGATTGATTTGCCAAACAACCAGTCGGGTCTACCTTTTACTTACGAGCATGATGGCAAACAGTATCTTGCCATGTTCGTTAGCGGTGGTGGTCAGCCAGCTCAGTTAGTGGCTTACGCGCTGCCTTAATTTTAGAAAGGAGTAATAATCATGCGAACTTTATTGAATCGAGCAACCAGTCTTGCAGTCGGTTTGGCTTTTTCAATCATCGCACTTCCATCAACGGCAGCGGAATGGGTGCTTGATCCAGGCCAGTCCCTGGTCACTTTCAAGTATTCCTATGGTACCGATCCCTATGAAGGTCGTTTCTCAAATGTAGAAGCTACTTTTGATATTGATCCTATGCGTCCTGGAAGCTGCAACTTCGACGTAACTATTCATATCGAAGATATCGACGTGGATTCACCGGAAGTTCTGGACTATTTGCTGGACTATGAATTGTTCGATGTAGACACATGGCCTACCGCGACTTTTAAAGCCACAAATTGCCGCCTCACAGGTGCTACTTCTTTCGAAGCTGACGGCATGCTCACTATTCGTGACCAGTCCAACCCCATGACATTTCCTTTCGATCTTAGCATCGACACTTGCGACGGACAGGTCTGCTTTAACCTGACCAGCGAAGTAGAGATTCTCCGGTTAGAGTACGGCGTAGGGCAAGGTTACTGGGCGAATACAGCCGAAGTACCTAATGAAGTTACTGTGACTGTAGATGTCTTTGCTCTTCAGCAATAACGCCAGTCACCAACACGCAATAAATTTTAGGATCTATAAATGTTATCTATTATGACTTCTAAGCTCGGACGTCTTTCCTTCATCCTTACCTGTGCGGCAGCGCTGGCTGGTTGTGATCGTCTGCTTACACCTGACCAAACTAACGAAATTACCGAGCTTCGAGGTGGTGCTTATACGCTTGATGCCAACCATGCGGCGTTAATGTTCAAGCTGAACCATCTGGGTTTTTCTACTTTCCTGGGTCGCTTTACTGAGTTCGATGCTACGCTGGATTTCGATCCAGAGAATATCGAAGCAGCGAACCTTGAAGTGATTATCGAAATGGGTTCAATCGATGTAAACCTGCCAGAGTTCGAAGAAGAGCTTCGCGGTGACAATTGGTTGGACGTTGAGGCTTATCCACAAGCTTCTTATCGTACTACCGGGTTTGTTGGGGAAACTGGTGAGAATAGTTACACCTACGCGGGTGAGCTGACTTTTCATGGTGTAACTGCACCTGTTGAATTGAACGTAAACTTCCACGGTGGTGGTCGCAACTTTCTGACGCGAAGCTACACGCTGGGCTTTTCAGCCAGTTCTACCTTCCTTCGCTCTGAATTTGGTGTGGATCGTTTCACCAGTTTTGGTGTGGGTGACGAGATCGAATTGGAGGTCCATGTGGAATTCATGGAAGCCTCTGAAGAGAGCTAATTGTCCGGATCTTATAAAATAAAAAAGCCCGCCAAGTGCGGGCTTTTTTGTGGATCAAATATATATTAAGACTAGTTATTGAGAAGTAATTGCGGTGCGTATTGCTTCCGCTGTGTATCTTGCTCTGAAATCTACCATCTTTTGGCCCAGCTCAATGGCGGCATCCAAATCGGCGATTGACACACCGTTTATAGATGCCAAACCAACATCCATTCTCTGCCGATATCGAACCTGCTCTGGGTCAGTCACCATCATCATAGCGGTTACCCAGATATCATCGTGATAGCCATCGTGCTCGCCTTCTGCGATACCTAACTCTCGCTCTGTGTACTGTTCGGTTTCAACCCAACCCGGGTCATAAAATTCACGAATGAAATGCACACGCGTGGGGCCGGACCATTGCCCATTCAACTTATCAGCTACAGTCGCCATACCTCTTTGATTGCCGCCGCTGTCTCCAATCAAAACGATGTCAGAGAATCCAGCCTGTTTCAGACTGGCGACGATGTCGGTTAACAAGGCAACGTAAGTTTCCTGCGTCAGACTTATTGAGCCGGGAAACAGCATCGCGCCTGTGGGAGGTTCAATATTGCCTTCTGGAACGAACTTTACAATTGGTGCACACAAAGCATTTCCAAGTTCTGCGGCCAGAGCAGGGCAAATGGATTCCAGAATAAGATTGTGCTTGCCCGTGGCCAGATAAGGACCGTTCTCTTCTATGCCTCCAGTCGGCACTATGACTGTCGTTGTGCCTTCGGCGATGAGGTCACGGATTTCCATCCAGGTGAGCTCTTCCAGCCAGGGAGATTTCCCGGCTTCGATAGGACGCACAGCCGACAGTTCTTGTTCTATGTTTTCACCTTGTGCGCTAAGCAGTGTTGGCGAAAGAAAGACCGTTAAAAGAGTCGCCCGGAGTAGGCGTGACAGGTGCACGATTCTGGTGCCGCGCTGCACCATGTTAGGGAGTAATTCCATGGTAGTTCGACTATTGCCTGAAATGTATAGGGTTAATATTGTAGTGTTTGCCTGTGTTACACAATGCTACATCAATAATACGAGAAAGGCCCTGTTCTTGGGACGATTTGGCTTGACCCTCATTGCAGGTAAGGTAAGTTATTGCCCTATATTTTCAGGGCTTTGGGTGTGCACCCCGACCATTGTACCAAGCGGTAGGTAATGAACCGATCCAGAATAATAGTTGTTTGCTTCTGCTCGCTTTTATTGAGTGCTTGTCAGCAAGAATCTGTCGACACTCAAATGCCGGATCTTGTGTCTGTGCCCGAACAAAATGGAACTCCGCTGCGCACTCGGTTGTTAACTGCTGAGCAATTTACTAATTCCATAGAGCAAGTGTTTGGCAGCGATGTGAGTGACAGCATTCTGGCTCCGATTCCACCTATGGATCGTACATCGGGTTTGTTGGCATCAGGAGCAGCTTTCGTTGGAGTAACCTCGGACCAGATTTCACAGATTCAATTGTCCGCCGCAGCTATTGCAGAAAAAGTAGTTGACGAGGAGCACCGTGATTTTCTTATCCCATGCAGACCCGAATCATTGGAGAGTGCTGATACTGCCTGTGCGCAGTTATTCCTGGCTGAAGCGGGTCGTCTATTGATTCGAAAACCTGTGGATGAGTTGCGATTGTCTGAGTTGGTTTCATTGGCCGGATTTGCTGCAGACGAGATGGAAGACTTTTACGACGGACTGGCTTTGGCTCTGGAGTCACTACTGATTAGCCCAGAATTCGTTTTCATAGTTGAAGAAGCGGAAGCAGATCCTGTTAATTCTGGGCAACAGAGACTCGACAGCTACTCTCTGGCTTCCCGCCTAAGTTTCTTCTTGTGGAATGCGCCGCCGGATAGCGAGTTATTGGATGCAGCTGAAAGTGGTGCTCTATATACCGAAGATGGATTGGTCGGTGCGGTGGAACGTATGCTGCTCAGTCCCCGCATTGAAGATGGCATGCGTGCTTTTTTCGATGACATGCTTGCCTTTGATGAATTTAATAGCCTGGCAAAAGATCCAAATGTATACCCGTCGGTAACTGGCACAACATTGCAGCATGCCCGGGAACAGACCTTGTTAACCATGGTAGATCATCTTCTCAGACAAGACGCAGACTATCGTGACTTATTCACCACTAAAAAGACATTCATGTCCATGCAATTAGCGCCAGTATATGGTGTGCCCACCAGCCAGGGATGGGTGCCCTATGAGTTCGCCGAAGATAGTCCGCGTATGGGGCTGCTGACCCACGTTAGTTTTCTGGCAGCGAATTCCCATGCCGTGCGTAGCTCACCCACTATCCGTGGTAGAGCGCTCAGGGAGCGTTTTCTTTGTCAGCTAGTGCCTGATCCTCCGCCGGATGTGGATTTTTCCGCATTGGAAGAAGCAGAAGGCGCACTGACCGCACGTGAAAGATTAACAGTTCATCAGACTAACCCGTCCTGCGCGGGTTGCCATAGAGTGATGGACCCAATCGGCCTGGCGCTGGAGAATTTTGACGGTGCGGGCATTTACCGCGATACGGAGAACGGTGTCGAACTTGATGTCAGTGGTGAGCTCGACGGTGTGACTTTCGATGATATTTCCGGGCTGGCTGTTGCCATGCATGGGCACCCGGCTTTGCCTTCCTGTCTGGTTAATCGTCTATATGCCTACGGTACCGGTGGGCCAACGGATCGCCTGCTGGACCGGGACAACCTGCAATGGTTTGAAGATAGATTTGTTGAAAACGGGCACAGACTGAGAGGTCTGTTGAAGGATCTGGTGACGAGCCCCGCATTCCGAACGGTCCGATCAGAAGCAGAACCCGACAATGCTAGTATTGTAGAACCTGATCGAGCGGCGGACACCCATAGCCTGGCAGCGGCAGGGAATGTTACGGCTCGAATGGAGTCAGCCAGATGAAGCCATTTAATCGCCGTCGTTTTCTGAAGGGAGCCTTGCAAGGAAGTGCTGTAACAGTAGCACTTCCTCTTCTGGATATCTTTCTGAATGACAGCGGAACGGCCTTCGCCGATGGAACCCCTATTCCTCAACGTTTTGGCACCTGGTCCTGGGGTCTCGGAATGAGCAAGCCGATTTTTGTTCCAAAGAAAACCGGTGAAAATTTTGATCTGCCGGAAGAGATCGCTGCTCTGGCGCCTGTGCAGAAGCATATAAATCTGTATACAAATTTTCATGTCTTCAAAGATGATGCACCTAATCTTTGTCACCACTCCGGTTGGGTGGTATTGCGTTCTGGCATTGCACCGATGACCAGAGAGAATCGCCCTGGAGAAACAATCGATGTTTCCGTAGCGAAACAACTGGGCAATGCCACACGTTTTCGTAGCCTCAGTGCGACAGCGACTGGTGATGTTCGGGACAGTTTTAGTTATGAAGGTGGAAATTCCGTGAATACACCGGAATGGTCACCGCTGCGGCTCTATGAACGATTGTTTGGAGAAGACTTCCAGAATCCAAATTCAGAAACATTTACACCTGATCCAAAAGTGATGATCAGGCAAAGCGCCTTGTCCGCTGTACTGGAAGAGTCTCGTAAACTGGAAAAATCACTGGGCTCAGCTGACCGTGAGCGTCTCGATCAGTACTACACCGGACTGCGTGATCTGGAACGTCGCTTTGAATTACAGCTAACCAAACCAGAGCCTCGTGAAGCCTGTGTATTACCCGAGGCCCCTATGGATCTGCCATCTGGACTTGACGCGGATCTGGTGTCTAAGCGACATCGCATGATGACTGATCTGTTGTTAATGGCTGTAGCCTGTGATCAGACCCGGGTATTCAATATGTTCTACGCCTCCGCATTTTCAGCAACCACCAAGCCAGGCTATGACAAACCCCACCATACAGCTACCCATGAAGAGGCTGTGGATACGGAGCTGGGTTATCAGCCGAATACCTCCTGGTATACCCGCAGAGCCATGGAAGAATGGGCTTACTATGTGAATGCGTTAGCCAGCTTTAGAGAAGGTGATGGTAACTTGTTGGACAATGCTCTCATCTATGCCACCACTGATCAGTCTTTTGCAAAGATTCATTCTATTGAAGGTATTCCCATGTTCAGCGCAGGTACTGCCGGTGGACGAGTGAAAACAGGCCTGCATATCGATGGTGGTGGCACGCCAGGTTGTCGGCTCGGTTACACAGCGCAACGATTAATGGGGCTTGAGATTGATTCATGGGGCAGTAAGAGTAATACAACATCGAGTGAGATCAGTGAAATACTGGTTTAGTACTATTGAGCAAGCGTCAGTGAATCCTATGAGGCCTCTGGCAACAATTCTTATATGCTGTTTACCCGCTGCTGTGTTCGGTCAGGAAGAATACACAGAGGCATACCGTGACATTCCAATCCCCGCTGGTTTCAGAGTTGAAGCGTCAGCAGAAGGACCTGTTTTTGCTAATGCTGATGGTATGACGCTCTATAAGTGGCCTCAGCACAAACTTCGGAATGGTTATAGCGGAGAAGCTCCAGGTAATCCTGCCTGCTACGATGAGGTGCTCACCGTAACCGCAGGTTTAATGAGCCCCTATCCACCGGGCATAAAGCTCCCCGAGTTAGATGATCGTGTGAGCTGCACTGACCTTTGGAACCCTGTATTGGCTGATACAGGCACCTCATTGGATCTGGAAATAGGTGAGTGGTCAGTTGTTGAGCGTCGAGATGGCTCTCTGCAATGGGCCTTTGATGAACAGCCGCTTTATACATCGGTTCGAGACAAAGTCCCGGGTGATGTGCTCGGTGGTACGCGGCGACGCTATGGTGGAGACTCGCCTGCCTATCGTGTACCGATTGGTCCGCCCGCACTCTTGCCGCCAGGATTCGCTGTCCGCAGTACCAGTGTTGGCAGGATGTTAACCACGGAAAAGAATGAGGCTGTTTACAGTTTTAATGACGATACCGCCACATCCTCTGCTTGCAGCGAATCTTGCCTCGACAATTGGATACCTGTTACAGCCCCACAGATGGCAAAACCAAGAGGTGAATGGAGTCTGTTTCAACGATCTTCAGGAATCAAACAATGGGTATATAGGGGTAAGCCTCTATATACCTATGAGTTGGATCAGGAATCCTGGTCTCAACAGGGCAGTGACCTGCCTGGCTGGAGCAATGTGTTTACTCAATACGCTCCACAAGTACCCGCAAGCTTTTCCGTGCAACAGACGATCGCCGGGGATGTGTTAGCCGACAAACAAGGCAAGACAATTTACCGATACTTCTGTGGTGAAGATTCCGCAGATCAGCTGTCTTGTGATCACCCGGATTCGACTCAGGTGTATCGCCTCGCAATGTGTGGCGGAGGTGAGGTCGAACGCTGTCTCGAACATTGGCCCTATGTTGTAGCTGGGCCAGATGAAGTTAGCCCCAATCGCACGTGGCGAATCGTTACCATTAATCCAATGACAGGGCGATTTGCCAGTGCTGATGACGAAGGTGCTTTGCGCGTATGGTCCTATCGCGATCGTCCGGTCTATACCTTTGGCGGAGACCGCCGGCCTGGAGATGTTCATGGCGGTGGCACTGGTGAATGGCGAGGTCAGAGAAATGGTTTGCGTGCATTCTGGTTGCGTGACGATTTCATGAACGGAATTCTTAGATGAAAAGCAGTTCAATTCTAGCTCTCACAACACTCAGCATCTTTGGTTTGAATGCTAACTTGAATGCCGAGTCTGCTGTGCAAGACGGCAAGATCGGCTATGTGATGACCGACTTGTTCTGGTCTGTCTATCAGACAGAAGATGCCAGCGAAGAATGCCCCAGAGGATTCAATGATGGTCCGAGGGAGCAATTCGAACAGCTATTCCCTATGCATGAGGCCTTGTCAGTAGAGGAAACTCAGCTCAGGCAAGAAATAGAAACCTGGCATCCCAACACCGTTCCTGATGGATTCGAATTCCTGGAAGTGGAAGGCAAATATTCCTGGGGGCTTAATCTGGATGCTGAAGAGAGCAGCAATGATTTTGTACATCCAGATGGAACGCCAGGCATCGATAATGAAGTCTATCGTGCGGTGGGTTGCATCATTGGCTTTCGTGGTCCCGATGGCGTTGAGTACATTTTTCAGAACAAGGCTATCGTAGATGAACGATATAACCGCATGATGATTGAAATTACTGACATCGATGATCTGGAAAATGATAATGAAGTGACTGTCAGTGTATACCGGGGCATGGATCGGCTACTAACCGACGCCACCGGCTTAAAAGTGATGCCAGGCGGCACGCAACGGGTAGATCGCAGGTGGGGTTCCAGTCTTATCAGGGAAACCAATGGCCAGATCAAGAATTCCATCCTTACTACAGAGCCGATCGATGAGTTGGTCATTCCATGGCAAAACTTGAGCGTACCTTCTGTGCATATTTTCCGCGATGCCAGATTTCAATTGGATCTAACGCAGAACACAGCCGATGGACTGCTTGCAGGCTATGCAGATGTAGACACCTGGTACTACCAACTGATTCGCAACGATTCCACCCATCATTTGAGTAATGGGCAGATTTCGGGAATATCCCTCTATAAAGCCTTAAGACGTCTCGCTGATGCATATCCGGACGCTGATACTGGAGATAATACGGCTATCTCAACCGCTCTTGATGTGAAAATGACCCAGGTCTTTATCACGCATCCAGGCGTGCCAACAGGCGATTAAATTGGCGATTCATTGGGTGTTAAAATTAGCGCCTGAATACTGAATCCGGTTTTAGTTCAGCTTGTTAATTACATCAACCACCTGATTCATTTCGGCAGATGTTCCAATAGTAAATCTTATGGTGTTCTCGAGGCGGGGGTCCGGAATTTTTCTGGCAACGATGCCGTTGTCAATGAGCGCTTGCCAGACTGCTTCTGGATCATGAAAACTCACAAGAACGAAATTCACTGCACTTGGTAGACAAGCTACAACAGCTGAAGAGCTTTCGAGAGCCAGGCAAAACTCTTCGCGAATGCTATGAATCTCCGCAATCTGCCTGCTCATGGTGATCAGTTTTTCTTCTTGCAGAGCAAGAAGTGCTATTTGGGCGCAGGGATCCGCTAGAGGATAAGGTGCAGCTACCTTACGCATGATTGACATCACAGCGTCGTTAGCCAGTAAATACCCTACGTGAACCCCCGCCAGTCCAAATGCCTTGGACATTGTACGAATAACAACCAGATGGTCGAAGTTGCTCAATTCTCCCACCACGCTTTGCTCTGGACAGAACTCAATATAAGCCTCGTCTATCGCTACAATCGCTTTTCCGGCAAATTCGTTGAGAATGGCAATGATGTCTTCTTTGGCAAAATAATTTCCGGTGGGATTATTAGGACTGCAAATAAAGATAAGTTTCACGTCCTGTCTGGCACAAATTGCGGCAACATCTAACTGAAAGCTATCGGTCAAGGGTACGTCAACTACGTCAGCGTTCTGAATGTCAGCACATACTTGATACATGCCATAGGTTGGACTACTAACTAACACCTTATCTTCACCAGCTTTGCAATAGGCACGTAGCAAAAGATCTATGGCCTCGTCAGCGCCACGAAGTGCAAGCACCTGATCAGCACTCAAGCCGGCATAGTTGGCATAGGCTCCCTGTACCAGATCTGGCCCTTGATCCGGATAGCGATGATATTCAGAAACATCCAATTGCATCGCTTCTCTGGCAAATGGCAGTTCATTCGCATTCAGCCATATTTCACCAGAGCCACCTATACGTCTAGCCGACATATATGGCTCCAGAGCTTCTATGTGAGGGCTCGAGAGGGTGATCTTGTCTTTTGATTTGCTCATAAAGAATTCATCGCTAAACACTGCTCAACATAAGATGTCCCAATACAACAAACAAGGGTATCGCGATGAGCGTACGAAGCAGGAAGATGCCAGCGAGTTGCCAGACGGTGGTTTCAATCTGGGAACGCAGAATCAGCGCGCCAATTTCCGACATATAAATTACCTGGGTAACCGAGATTCCGGCGATGATGAAGCGCGTAAGTTCTGATTCTATACCACTACCCAGCACGGCGGGCAAAATCATGTCGGCGAACCCCACCACCATTGATGGTGCAGCTGCCGATGCTTCGGGTACCCCCAGAATTTGCAGATACAGCTGAAAAGGAAATGCTATCCAGTTAAACAGTGGCGTGAATTCCGCCACCATTAAGGCTAATGTTCCGATCGCTATTACAGTAGGAATCAGGCCGAACCAAAGATCCAGAAGACGTATGGCACTATGCTTGATTTGTTGAAGTAGGGGTTCAGCATCACTGGCTTTCGCCACAGCTTGCTTTATCGCCCAGCTCCAGACTGACACTCCAGCCGGTACCAGTTCAGTTCTTTTTGCCTCTATATGGTAGGAGTCTGCAACCCATATGAGAGGCGGCAGGCGACAAACAACAACAGCAAGAACCACAGATACAATGGCTACTGATCCATAGAACTGTGGAAAGATATGGGTGATTTCGAGAATACTGGCAATCAGGAGACAGAATGCTACCGACGCCAGTGAAAAAGAACTGATAATGCTCAAGGCTTCTCTTCTGTTATAGTGGCCTCGCTCATATTGCTGGGTGGTGACCAAAGCGCCCAGTGGTGCGGCACCCAGCCACGATGCCATGGCATCAATAGCACCACGCCCCGGTAGGCGAAATAAGAATCTGAAAAAGCGAGATACCAGCACACCGACGAATTCCATGATGCCATATTCGGTCATGAGCGGAAGCAGGAAGATTACGGCCAGGAATAGCGTCATTACTGTTGGTACCAGTTGTCCCACCATAGTTTGGCCAGTGTTAACGCCCCACACCGCCTCAGGCCCAGATTCGAAGAAAACCATTATCGCTACAATCGCGCCGATACAGCGTAAGACCAGCCAATGCAGATTGACCCCAAAAAGCTTGCCAATAATTCCATCGTGAACTTCGCGCCATCTGCAATAAAGGGCGAGTAAGGCAGAGACTATACAAATGCACAATATGAGTGCAGGCAAAACAGGACTCATGGTTTTGTTAAGAAAATTAGCCAGCACAGCAACAATGATGGTGCTGCTGCCATCAATCGGAAGTGGTACCAGAAACAGTAAAAGACTTAATAAAGAGGGAATAGCAAACCTGAGAATGGCTTTAGTGCTGTGAGATACTTCTTCTTGCGATTCCATCTATTTGATCTGCATCGGCTATGCGGGCATGTATCATAGCAGCGTCTGCGGGGGTGGGTAAGAGACCGTCAGTTACTTTGCCTCTATTTGATAGCGAAATGCCACACACAGTCCCAGTCGTCTTCAGGTGGGTTTTGCATAAATTCTTCTATACGCTGCTGCATTACGAGCGACGGTCCGTCTTCAGGGTTGATTTCCAGACAAGACTGAAACTTCTCTGCTGCTAAATCCCAATTCTTATTCCGATAGGCGTTCAATCCAGCTTCATATTGGGCGAACAAGTTCTCCAATGATGGTTCCGCCGAGCCAGCAGCAGCAAAAAGCTCATAAATCCCCGTGGCTTCATCTTTGCCAGCAACAGTTACGCAGTCGATTTCTCTTACCACAAAACTATCGCCGATTCTGGTACGAGTAAGTTCATCTATGAGTATGCGTGTTCTGTACTGCTTGTTCAGGCTTTCGAGTCTTGAAGCAATGTTGACGGTGTCACCCATTACTGTGTAGGACTTGGCGTTTTCAGATCCAATATTTCCAGCCACTACATTGCCAGTGGCAAGCCCTACACGAATCTCAAACTCCGGTATGCCTTTGCGGAAACCTAGGATTTCCGGGAGAGACGCATTCAATCTGTCTAATTGCTGGAACTGGGCGAGTGCCGCATGACAGGCTAATTCGGCATAGTTTTCTTCACCGGTGAATGGTGGTCCCCAAAACGCCATGACGCTGTCACCAACATATTTATCGATAACGCCTTTTTGTAGCAGGATAGGCTCAGTCATGTAGCTGTAATATCGGTTGATGAGTTTTACTAAACCTGTTGGTGTGAGGACTTCAGACATACCGCTGAACCCTTTCACGTCAGAGAAAAAAATAGTTTTCTCCTGCTTATTGCCTTCAAAGGGCCTTACATCATTTTCTTCAACCAACAGTGAATCGACGATACGAGGGTCGACATATTTTCCAAACAGTTCTTTTACCTGACTATTTGCTTTCAATTCCTGTGTCATATGATTGAAGGTGTACGCCAATTGACCAATCTCATCTTTTGAGCGGGGAATGACTTCAATATCCAGATTTCCTCGACGAATCTCCTCCGAGTGGTCTTTTAGCTCCCGAACCGGCTTAACCATTCGAGTAGTAATCGTGGCAGATAGCGCAATACCGGTGACAAATACAATAAATGTGAGAATAAAGTTCTGTTGATAAATACCCATTATCATGGATTCTGCGGCTTCTATCTCGCTAGCCTGAGTCACGTTCAGCTCTTGTAAGATAGTCAGCAGTGCAAAGAGCTCGGAATCCAGATGATCGGCTTCTGCCTCAAGTTCCAGAATGCGTTCTTCGATGGTAATAGACGATGTGAGTTCGAGAGAAGAAATCATCGTATGAGCATGCTCGAAAAACTCCTGATGCTCCTTCTCTATATTGTCCAATAGCAGGGCTACACGACCGAAGGCTATGCCATCCTCCGGGCTCAGCCATTGTGGGTTAGCCAGGGCTGTAGTCAAATTGTCACGAGCAATCTGAAGCTCTTCCTGTACGTGGGCTTCAAGTTGGTAAAACTCCTGCAAGTCTTGTTGGTAATTCTCTTCAGAGCTTGTGCTCGAGGCCCATTCTCTCAATGCTCTTTCCAGGAAAATTTCTTCTTCCAGTGAGTAGGCATCTACGTTCGCCGCAGCCTGGGTGAGAGGGACTACAATATTGGCTAAATGAGAAACCCGAAGACGAACATCGTTCACTTTATAGTAGGAAATAATGAAAGAAGCACTGGCTGCCACTAACATTATTGAAACCAGCAGCGCGTTCAGGCCGAATACCTTGGTCCAGATAGAGCGAAATCTTGGAAGTTCCATTAGTCTTTTAGTCTTCGCTTTGCTGCGCCTCAAATGAGTGCACAATGCCTCTTAGCGTGCCTGATTAGTTGAATATTAACGCAGAAACTATGGCTAGCCAGAATTCAATTCTGCTTTTGGAGGCTTTCTCTCTAGTTTCAACAACTTATGTAACAATCACTTATCCCATCAAACACTTATCCCATGGTAATATTTCAGTGTGGGCAGAATTCTAAAAATAATAACTAACTCGGCGGCTATTCTGGTACTCGCCTCGTTGGCAAACACAGGGCAGGCACAGGGCGATTTGCCGGCTGTTTGTGAAACAACGAGTAGTGGCGAACCTGTACCTATCTATGCCAGTTTTTTTATCAATTCCTTTCGTGATTTCGACACGGTAAACGAAACCTATGTGGTGGATTTTTTCTTTAATATGCGGTGGGAGGACCCAGCCTATCGTAATGCCCCATTAGGACCCTTGGAAGAAACACCTTGTTTCCAGCCTCAGCCTACATTTATCAACGGCGCGCTGGAGCAGGAAGAATCTTCAGATCAACCCTTCGAAATTATCTATTCAAATGACGAATACGGAATCGTACAGTGGCTGGCTCGATACAACGTCTTACTCAACACCAACCTGAATTTACGAAGTTTCCCGAACGACAGTCACGAGCTTCCTGTCATTATCGAGGATTTCATCATGGATGAAAGTCGCATGCGCTTTCTCTATGAAAAAGCACGTGATCCTGGTGACGGGCCGTTGACAAAGTTAGAGAGCATTGGTGCTATTTCGAGTCCAGATGAAGTAATTAATGAGGAATATCTTGGTTTGCAGGAATGGGAAATTGAAGACGTTAGGGTTTCGATCGAGAGTAATCCTTATTCGTTTTTCGATAACGCTGTATTTTCTCAGTTTCGGTTCACACTTTCCGTTGACAGGGATCCGGCGTATTACAACTTCAACGTGATTTTTATCATGTTGCTAATCGTATCCATGTGTTTCGCTGTGTTTTTTATCTCTCCGGAAGATCTGGTCTCGAGGCTAGAATTAGCCATTACTATTTTTCTCTCGCTGGTAGCGCATAACTATGTAGTACAGACGACACTACCCCATATACCTTATCTGACCACCCTGGATATTCAGATGATGGCTGCCAAGGTGATTGTGTTTTTGACGTTTTGTGAATCTGTGATCGTCTATTTGTTGGCCACTGGAACATCGAAAGGTATAGTGATTGCTGAGAATGACAGACTTGCGGAAATCATCGATCGCACAACCAAGTACGTTTTCCCAATGATCATTATCGGCATCTTGTTCATTGGCTAGCTTGCAGACATAATTCGCGTTTTAAAATAAAAACAAAAACATTCATGTTTAGAAATCTAAGAATTCTTATACCGGTCCTGCTAGCCCTTGCGCTGTCGGCCTGTATCGGCGCTGCCTCTGAAAACCCGACATTTGAAACACTTAACGCTGGCCGATTGGACGTGGCCCTGTATCCTGGCTTTGCTCCGGTTGTGTTTCACGATGAAGACACTGGTGAAATCATTGGTATAGATGTCGATATACTCCAGGCATTCGCCGATCAGCACGATGTTGAATTCAATGTGGTTGAACGACCCTTTAGCGGCATATGGGAATTACCTGCCCGGGGAGAAGTCGATATTGCGGGGTCAGGAATCTCCGAGTTAGATTCTCGCCTGGTGCCAGGCATGCTTTGGAGTGAGCCTTACTTTACAGTGCAGCGTTCTCTGTCAATTCGTGCGGCTGATGGGGAACGTCTGCGAACCATGGCGGATTTTGAAGGTTTGACTATTGGCTTTACTCCTGGTTCAACCGGTGAATTTGATACCAGAGACAGGGCACCGGATAGTGCCCGACTGGTGTCCTATGAGATAGAGGAAGAAGCCATCGCTGATTTGCTGGGCGGGCGTATAGACGCCATCGCCCGTGGTGACGTTAGCAGCCGCTATGATGCCACTGTAATGCCAGAACTCGGAGTGACGGATGTTCACTATTACAATCCGCGGGAATATTTCGTTTTTGCGTTACCGTCGGACAATAGTGGATTGCAAGACGCTCTAAATCGATTTCTGATGGAAATGACAGCGTCCGGTGCAATCGACGCCATAATCGAAAAATACCTGAACCCCTAAAAGAAGCTCTGTCATGGATCCCAATTTATTTGGACACGCCGCAAATGTTCTGTTTGGTTTGGCGTATCTTGTGAAAGACATGCTGTGGCTGCGCGGTATTTCTATTATCGCCTGCTTCATTATGATTCTGTTCAATTACTATGTGCCTGAAGAACCTTTGTGGGTCGCAATATTCTGGAATGCTTTCTTTATCCTGGTAAACGGAGTGCGATCTATCCTGCTCATTCTGGAGAGAAAACAAGCCACGTTTTCTGATGATGAGCAGGAGCTGTACGACAAAGTCTTCCGTCACCTTTCTCCAACTGAATTCGCAAAAGTGCTAAAAGTGGGCCAGTGGGAACAGATCAACTCCGGCGCGACTATGATGACAGAAGGGCAGCTACCTGATTCTTTGTTGCTTATATGTGATGGTGATGCATTAGTTAAAAGAAGCAACGACAACCGGTCAGTGAAATTGAGCGATGGGGCTTTCGTGGGAGAAATGTCACTGGTAACTGATAGCGTAGCTTCGGCTAATGTGGTTGCAGACTCAGAAATTAAAGCTTATAGCTGGCCACGTGCTCGGCTAGAGAAGCTGTTTAAGGACAATCCCAATCTCAAAGCTTCATTCCAGCTTATTATTGCGTCGGACATGGCGCACAAATTGAAATCTGCCTGAAGGCTTGTAAAGATAGAGCTTGCGGCGGCATCCATTATTTCTTAATCAAGGAGATCATTGTGAATATCACAAGCGGAAACAGTAATTTCTCTATCGCAAGGCTGATTGGTCTTGCTGCATTTGTGTTGCCAGCAACCCTGGTGTCTGCCCAGGAATT
Organism: uncultured Pseudohongiella sp.; assembly: GCA_965227685.1. Lineage (GTDB taxonomy): Bacteria > Pseudomonadota > Gammaproteobacteria > Pseudomonadales > Pseudohongiellaceae > UBA9145. Next base: position 4,283,000 of record CBDDGA010000002.1, read on the forward strand.
CGAAGCAGGTCAGCCGCTGGGTGCCGTGAATGAAGCCGGAGTACATGTTCCCATGTCGTCAAACGTAAAGGTATATGGCAGCTTCCATTTCTCGGAAAGCTGCACGTTCGATCCTCAGCGTAATCTGATTCTTGCCATGAATACCGGTGCTCGTGGTGATGGAACTGAAAATGACGGCTTTGTATCTTTGATCAATCCCGATGGTAGTGTACATACAGCCAAATGGATTGGTGTAAACCGGAATGGTCTGGAGCTTCACCATCCTCTGGGTAGCGCAATTGCCGACGGTGTACTTTATACGGTAGATGTAGGTTATCTCCGTTCTTTCGATCTTGAATCAGGTCGCCCGCTTAATAGCATTGAAGTTCCTGGTTCGACTATCCTGAACGGTATTGCCGTGGATAGCGAAGGAACTGCTTATATCTCTAATACCAGAAACCCGGAATCGATCTATAAAGTCACGGCAGCGGGTGAGGTGTCAGTGTTCGCGGATGGCGCACCATTGGCCGCTCCTAATGGTGTGGCGATGGACCCTGATGGAAACATTGTGGTGGTAAATATTACCGACAATGCAGTAATTACCTACAGCCCGGATGGCGATGTAGTGCGTATAGAAAATGCTGTAGAAGGCGGTAACGATGGAGTGGTGGTCCTGCCAGATGGTACGAAATACGTAAGTAGCGTACGCTTCGGCAGCGTATCTCGAATTCGACCGGGAGAGGAAGCCGAGATAATTGCGTCTGGCATTCCCAGCGCTGCATCCATGTGCTATGACTCGGTACAGAATCAACTGGTAATTCCTCTAAACCCAAACTATGCACTGGCATTTGTGCCGTTGTAGGTTGTTGCCTCAGTAGCCGCAACAGCTAAGACTGGAACAACGCATGATGTAATAACTACTGAATTTCCCGATTCGGACGATAGAGACTATGTCTATCCTGAATCGGGATTCAGTATGCCTACCAAAGGCAAGCGTAAGACTGCCAATGCTGTCGAATTTAGAAAGACGCCTGGCGCTTCATATTTCCACGAATACTCCCAAGTCCTCGCAGCCGCAAATTCTGAGAGTTTCGGCCCAGCCATCAAGTCTACTGCTGAAATTCCCGATAATCGGGCCAGATCAGCACAATTGGTAAATCTACAAAACGCGATGCAACTAGCGAATCGAAGTAGTTGCCGAAGCATGTTTATTCGTAGTCAAACGAGGGGAGAAACTGTAAAGAGACAGAGCTCCGATATGCGTGTTGCAAACTATGGGGACAATTGGGAGGTGCTGGAGATTTCCGACTATATGAAGCGTCATCAACTGCGACTGCGACGAATGACCCGCAGTATTAATAAGAATGTGATGCATCTGTCCGATGGATCGATAATTCTCATCGACTCGAATCAATACTGGCGCCATGAGAGCGTAGACGCTGAAGACGAGTACTACGATTCGGCTCACGCTATAAATAAAGATAGTTCCAGAACTCACTTCTGGACCCGCAAGGGTTATGATGACTACAAACTCAGCCGGTGAGCTAGTAATTTTGCCCTGTCTGGTGAGCATAGGCGAATTCACAGAACTATCAGCTGTTCCCACCATTTAACTATCTTCTGGTTTGGAATTTCCTACTCTCTGGGTAATAATCACAGCGAAAGTACTATTGCCCAACTTTCCGATCCTTGCCAGGCATGAAGAAAACTCGTTCAGAGAAGTCACGACAAGATCGAGCTGCCCTTGTTCCAGCGGCTGAACACTCTGGTCGGGAAAGCTCGAATTCTATTGTGCAAGGAATTAACCAACTCAAACCCAAAGAAAGCCTGATTGCATCACTCAGTAATAGCTCAGTAATGACAGCCCAGCAAAAAGCTGCAAATAGTCTTTCGTCCAGCTCTATTAAAATTAAGCAACGTGGTTCCGCCAGTTCCCTGATTCAGGCACAGGCAGAAGAAGCATTGCCATTCGCTAACTCAGAATTAGATCTTGGTTCTTCTAGCGCCCGTGAGTCATCTCAGACTGAATCGAAACATGAAGAGCGAGCTGATACGAAAGTCGGATCTACGATGGAAGAAAAGCTGGCAAAAGCCAGGCAGCCGACGGCGGAAGACGCTGCAGGTTCCATCGGCAAGGCTGAAGTGTCCCCCTGGATGAGAGAAGTAGGCTTACGGTTGCTTGGCATGGATGAGCCCGATGAGCCTAAGAAAAAGAAATCGAAGAAGCCTGGTGGTAAGGATGAGCCAGTCAAAGCTGATGACGAAGCGCCAGCAAAACCTGCTGTTGTTCCCGCGGGCATCCCAAATCACTTCATGCGTACACCTTCGAAATATCCAAAGCTAAAGAAAGCAGAAACCAGTTTCGAAAAATTCAAGGAGGCACAGGAAAAAGGTTTTGCAAACGAGGCTCCTGCAAAATCCGAAGGGCAGGATGACAGTGGATCCAAGACAAGTGCAGAGGAGGAGAAACAGGTCGAAGGCTATACGGACGGCATTATTGGTCTGGTCAAGAAAGGCTTCAAGAACTGTATGGCTTTGAAGACAGCTTATGAAGAGTATCAGTTGGTTAAAGAAAACACTGACGAGGATCCTTCAAAAATGGAGGCTGCGAAAGCAGCATTTGATACAGCGCTGTCTGGCACCAGTATCGCTCTCTCAGCCATAGATAACTATCAGAAGAGTTTTGGGGCGGCCCAGGCACTGGCAGTGAAGGCAGCGATTCCTGCTGTCAGTATAGTTATGAGTACAGTCTCTCTGATTGGGCGTATTGTGACCTTGGTCAAGAACAACAAACTAGACTTTGGAAAGACTGCTGAAGAATCCCAGACTGATAGCATACTTTCTCTCGTGCAAGGAGACGAAAAGAAGAAGGCCGAAGTTAAGGCAATCCTTCAAAGCGAAAAATTTCGCTCCATCGTAGTGGCTGCCGCCGAATATAGGCAACAGGAAAGAGATAACCCCGCCATTTTTTCCGAGTATCGCAAATCGCTGGATAATGCTGAGTTACATGAGCGTCTGAGGAGGCGCTATCCTGATAATTTTGCTCGTATAGAGGAAATTTCCAAGAACAACAATATGAGCCTGGATAGACTGGGGCCGGAAACAAAGCAGTTAATGAGCATGGGTGTAACTTCGCAAATGCTGGAAGCCATCATTGGTGATCAGACTCTCATCAATCATTTGGAAGAAGTTAAAGACAAACGTTCAACCAATGCCAAGATTGGTATTTTTACCGACCTGGTCAATATTGGAGGCGATATTGCTACTCTCTCTGGGGCAGGGGCAGTTGTAGGATCGGCGATGAAAGCAGGTGCGGCGGCGATTGATGTGGCCCGATCAGGTGGGAACGCTATCAAGTTCGCAGCCAGAGCCAAAGGAGCGACTGATTTTTCGGAGGGGGCAGAAGGCGGGCTCTGGGGTTCTTCAATTTACGACAGTACAAATATTCTCAAGAATGATGACGCTAAACAGGAGCGTTATTTTCATTCTTCCCGCCGCCTGGTGGAAAATATTGCGGATCACGACAAGCGGGTCGTGGATGTAGGAACTACGCCAAATAAGGAGCAGGTGGACTCCATCAATCAGGCATATGGCTGGGTTGAAACGAAAATACTCGGCACTGGTGCCAGCGTGACTCTGATCAAAGCTATGGCTAGTGCTGATTCCAAGTCAGCGAATGAATTGGTTGGCTATTTCATCGAAAAAATGAAGCAGCGATAGCTGCTGGCCAGAGAAAAATATGATTGATCTTGATTACTGTGTTGAAAATTTTCATAAACCTCGAATGAGCAGACTTGCTGAGCATTTATTGCTGGAATCGGAATTTTCTTATGACTTCTTTGAACCGCCTGCTTTTGAGACCTATATGGTTCAAATAAAACTGGCAGAGGAGTCAATTCTCAGTGTTAACTACTTTCCAATTGAAGTCACGGACGAAGTGCCTTACCTGTTTTTGCAATTGCATACATTGATAGGGGAGGTGGCTGACCAGCCTTCTTCGGATTTACTCGCCTATCTCTCGCTGGCCAACAACAACACTGAGCTAAGCTCTTTTCATATTGATGATGGCAAGGTGTATGTAAAATTCGTACAGGTCGAGGATCCAGAGGCTAGTCTGGAAGTCGCACAAATCAGCTTCATATTGCGGATTTTCTACAATAATTTACTTACCCATGCGCCTGTTATAAGGAAGCTGATAGCAGGAGCCAGTCTTGAGGATGTTCTTGACGCCTAATAAGAACTGAATCTTTGTTCCCAGGCATTCATATCCAGTAATGCTTCCTGAAAAGATGAGCTTTCAACTTTGAATTCTCCCAATAATGGGTGATCCATCACAACAATCAGAAAGATCATCAGGCCAAACATCACGCTCATAGTGGCTACCAGGCTATAGCGCGCTATTTCGCTTTCAGTCTTGTAAAACCAGGTCATGCCTATTGTGATTAGTGCGCCGAGAATGACAATCATCCAGGCCACAGGGCCTACACCATCTCTCCCGAGATGCAACCGTTCACGGCGTTGATCAAGCATGTCATTTAAGCCAGCGAGGACTTCGCCATAGATGATTTGATCGCGGCTGGAAACCGGTTCATAACTTAATACAAGCAAAGTGAGATTTTCTATGGATTCATGGGAAGGTAGATTTGAATCACTTTGCAGGTAAATGTCTTCCCATTCCGCAATGACATCTCCAACATAGGTTTTTGCCAGTTGTTGAATTTCAGTCGCCGAGGGCGATTGCAACCCACTTGCATCAATAAACAGATTCTCAATGAGGTTGGCTTCTTTCATAACCACCATTTTCACTTCGGAATAACCCGACTGTACGTTAATCACCATCAGGCCAAGTGCCACGGCATAGAGCATGCCTGCGAAAGAATGGGTCAGAACGATAGCATCCTTGTCTTCCTGGCCAGCCTGCCAGCCGAAAGACTTAACCAGCCACGCGCCTCCTATGCCAACAATCAGGCATGGTGCTATAAGCACAATGAACAGAACAGGCAATGGCAAATTTTGGAATATTGTCAAAATGATTCACCTCGATTCGGTGAAGGATTATTCGCTTGCTAGTGAAATAATTCAACGATCACTTGACCCCTTATAGATGTAAGGAAGGCAGTGAGCTACAAGATGTGCCACAGCACACAAATAGCGCGAAAAATCACACCCATTCTTCTTGCCACCTGACTGGCAGGGGTATACAGTCTGACTGAATAAATGTTGACTACAAACATTACAGAATTTTTGCAAACAGCTGAAATTCAATGAAAAAAGCGCGGGGACAAAGTAAAGCAAACGAACCATCAGCGGCTAGCGTGGTTTCCAGTAAGAGTACTGGAGACGCGATGCAGGCCAGAGATGCGATTAACAGTGCTCAGCTCAAAGCTGTGTCAGTGACACTCAATTCCAATCCAGCTGCCATCGCGCAGAAAAAGCAGAAAGACTCTATTCAACAAGCCAGCCAATCAGCTGCAGACTCAATCCAACGCAAGTTCCTTGGTGAATCATCAGTGAGCCAACGCGCTGCCGAAGAAGAGGAGATGTTGCAGGGCAAGTTTGAAACGGCGCAATTAATGGAGGAAGAAGAAGCCCTCCAGGGCAAGTTTGAAACGGCACAGTTAATGGAGGAAGAAGAAGCGCTTCAGGGCAAGTTTGAGACGGCACAACGTGTCGAGGAAGAAGAAGCGTTACAGGGTAAGTTCGAAACGGCTCAGGCGAAAGGGTTGGATTCGAAAAATTCTACCGGCCTGCCTGATAACCTGAAGGCGGGTATCGAGAATTTGTCCGGTATGTCTATGGACAATGTGCAGGTTCATTACAATTCTGATAAGCCCGCTCAGCTGAATGCCCACGCTTATGCCCAGGGTACAGATATTCATGTAGCGTCGGGGCAGGAAAAACATCTACCCCACGAAGCCTGGCATGTCGTCCAACAAGCGCAAGGAAGAGTGCAGCCCACTACTCAAATGGCAGGCGGCACACAAGTCAATGATGATAGTAGTCTCGAAAAAGAGGCTGATGACATGGGGGCCAAGGCTGCGCAGTTCAAAGCTGACAGTAGTCAAAGCACCAAGTCTGCGAAATAAGTAGTATCCAGGACACTAATCAGCCTTAGCTATGAAACAACGTACCAGTAACGAGAAAAACACCAGTAATCATTCGGCTGCTAATAGTACTGGCAAGGCCGAAAAATCTGCCCCTTCCTATCAAATTGATGATCGTAGATCTGCCTCGGTGATGCAGCGTAAGTTCAGAAACCTGGCAAACGGTTTGGCATCAGCCAATATCATCCAGCCCAAGCGACCTGCGTTGGATATTCAATCGAAAACAAAGCCCTTCAAACAGGATTGAGCTCAATCTCAAGTTTGACCGCATAGCCAAGTATTGTGGCAAATCGGGCGCCAAAGGCAATAAAGAAGAAATTTTGTTGAGTGATTAACTAAGTTGATAGTCTGCTGTCTTGCTATTTAGCAAGTTGCGGATGAGTTCTGTTGACTCTTCATTTGGACGAATCCCCAGTTCCATATTCAGTAAGTGACTGAGGTTATTGTAAGCCTCGATTGCTTTAGTGCTCTTGCCACTATGGGCAAGTAGTTCGATCAGGCGGTGATAACCGGATTCGTCCAATGGATCCAGGGTAATGAAACGATGTGCATGATGTAACGCCAGATCATAGTTTGCCTGCTCGGTGTACATCTCAATGAGCTTGCCTAGTAATATCAACTGGTAGCGGTGAAAGATGTCCCGCTTGTTACAGAGCCATTCATAGAACACTTCATTCTCTGTTAGTGTGCATTGTTCAAGAAAATCACCACGGTAAAGCTTGCAGAGCTGTTCTAGTTCTTCAATGGCAAGCCTTGAGTCAGGTCTTAGGGATTGTTCGAATGCTTCCGTGAGATGAGTGACATCCAGATAATGCTCACTCTCTGGGTTGAACCGGATGCTGGTGCGATTAACCATCAGAAAAGGAATCGCATTATGTTTATCCTGAAGTGCATCACGTAATTTGTAGAGTGCATAGCGCAGATTACTACGAGCGTGGTCATCTGACAGCTCCGGCCAGAACAATTCCGCTAAAACTTCCCTGCGGTGGGGTCTGTTGTGCTCCACGGCCAGATAGGCAAGCAAGGCTTCTACCTTTTCATAGAACATATCATCCAAGGATTCTTCATCCAGAGACAGTCTTGGCGTGCCCAGCAGAGCCAGCGTTAATTTCGACATGATTGCCTGAATTTTCTTGTTCTTAGACAGGGGGTCTGATCATAACCGACTTGGAAATTCAGGGTCAATCAGGGTCCCCCAAAAACATGGCAAATGATCAACAAACGGTAGAAAAACGCACCACCAACGAGCAAAAAGCGGCTAATCCACAGAAAAGGCACGTCTGGCTATCTCCTGGCGAACGTCCGGTGAACGATAGCTCAACGCTAGGGTGATAGGGTGTGTCATCGGGAAGGACTGCCCTGGCCAATGGCCATCCCGTAACGAAGAAGAATTTCAACAACTTGCCTTAAGCAGCTTAAGCGAATGATCAACGCGGCAATGAACATCCTGGCATCGGAGCTGGACGACGCTTTGCAAAAAGCTTTTCGACTGGACGAGAGCATCGTCGTTGTCTCCAACACTGTGGAGCAGGACGGCAGTCTGCCGTTGGCGGCCAACAACAAAGTCGCACTTAGCCTGATCAATATTGAACGGGAAACATTTTCAAAAACTATTGGCAGTGCAGGTGGTGGATTTAGCCGTTCAGCAATTAGTAACGAACCCGTTTACCTGAACCTGTACGTAATGGTTTCAATCTGTTTTGGAGGTAGTAACTATCTCGAATCGATGAAGTTTCTTTCGAACTCCATTGCATTCTTTCAGCGCCGCCCGGTGTTTGATCATTCCAACACGCCCGATCTCGATGATCAGATAGAGAAGCTGGTGTTAGATATTGAGAATCTTTCTATTCAGGATCTAAGCAACCTGTGGGGTGTGTTAGGGGGGAAATACCTTCCATCTGTTTTGTACAGGGCGCGCATGGTGGCTATCGATCCAGGCGACATTCGGGATCAGGCAGTTTCCATTAGCAGTACTCCTGAGCCGGCTTTTGGTGGATAGGGCGGAATTACGTTATGGGCCAGTATCGACCAATGTTTAATATAAGCCTCGAGCACACCTATTTCAGCAGTGGCAAGTTTCCTGGTGTTGAGCTGGTCCCAACTGGTGAATCTGTAAAGCTAATGAACAATGCCAATCTCGTCACCCGTAAGCGAGATGATGGCATAACTGTATTCTTTGACCATGACTATCTGGATACATTAAAGCTCTACGCTGAAGATGAAGACGATCCTCTTCAGTTGAATTTCGAGTGTGAGATCGAAGATCAGACTTTTCGAAATTTTACAGTCGATACTGATTTTGATGACTCCAGAACACTCTACTTTGAGTCAGCTAATACTGATGCCCAATCTATTGGCATCAAGTACCTTCACAATGAAGAATTCGTTTCTTCCGCTGATACTGCTGAACTATTCAATGGTGCTTTCGCTGTAAACGAAAGTCATAGCAGCGTTCTGCCTTTTTCAGCAAGTCGAGCATTGCTTTTTGATGCCGAGCAAACGGCGAAAAGCCCGAAAGGGAAAATTCCTCTCGATCCAGACAACCTGCAGGAAAGCAGAACTGTCACCAGGGGCATGATCAGCAGTGCAAGTCCTGCGTCTCGCCGACCTCCATCTTTGGGCCTCATTAGCATTCGGGTGACACCCGAAGAACTCGAACAAATTGTCCAGGCAGATACAACTACCTACAACGACTATCACATCAGGTTCAGGGCGAGAGAGACCCATTGGAAATATTACATCCTGGGTGATGCCAACCGTGAAGGTGTGTTTGTGAAAGATGCGAAGGATGAAATCGAATTTGACTATCTCGGAGACGAAGAAGTTGCAAATGGTCGCATGGCCAAGGTGTTTCTCTCCAGGCAGGCAATACCACTGCAAGACCGAGCTAAACCAAAGTTTCAGTTGCTGGTTCCAAAGCACAACCGACTCAAGGTTTTGGTGAAGAGACTGGCAGTCGCTTCGGCGAACAGAATCAATAAAGTAAAAGTAGAAGACCGCGAATTATTCGTTTCAGAGATATACGTTAATTTTTAATCGGAGGAGTGAGAAATCATGGCCGCACCTATGAAGACCCCCGGCGTTTACATCGTCGAAAAGAGCGCGTTTCCCAATTCAGTGGTAGAGGTAGCGACCGCTGTACCAGCTTTTATCGGATACACAGAAAAAGCTGACAATAAAGGGAAATCCCTAGTCAACAAGCCCTGGAAAATTTCATCCATGGCGGAGTTCCACAACTACTTTGGTGGTGGGTGTAATCCTGTATTCACCGTGGGAACTGATAAGCCTGAAGGTGTTGATGAGGCTGATTTCTTGCAGCGTCCAGCTGGTGATGATGAGGCTGATCCCCAGGAATATTTCATCAGCCAGACAGCTGGTAAGTACTACATGTACAACAGCATGAAGTTGTTCTTCTCCAACGGAGGTGGCCCATGCTACATCGTGTCCGTCGGTAAATACGGTAAAGAAGCTGCTGAGCAGAAAATTGAAAGTGCTGACCTGACAAAGGGTATCGAATCTCTTATTAAAGAGCAGGAGCCCACTATGGTGGTTATTCCTGATATTTGCGCCATGACAGATCAGAACGAAGCCTATGGCGTGCAGCAACAGATGCTGATGCATTGCGGCGACAAGATGAAAAACCGCGTATCAGTCCTCGATATATTTGAGGGATACAAAGATATCTCCAGCGATGCCGACGAGTGCCCAATCAAGCGGGCTCGTAATAGTCTCGGCACCAGCAACCTCGATTTCGGTATGGCTTATTACCCGTGGGTAAACACCACTATCGTTCAGGATAGTGAGCTTGACTACCGTAATTTCGATGAAGCCGGTCGAACAGCGCTGAAAACAATTCTGAAAACAGATCTTGGCTTGCCAGAATCGCCTGAGGACAACACCAAAGAAAAAGAAATGGCAGATCAGGTAGATGGCCTGGACAAGATCAGTAAGGATCAGTGGCAGGATGCAGAAGGAAACCAGCTAGATGACGACGCTGTTGCTGTAAATATGCGATTGCTTCAGTCCAGTCTGGTTGGAAATTCTGCAGCTTTCAAGATCATCATGGATGCGTCCAAAGCGAAGCTGAACTTGCTGCCTCCTTCGGCGGCAATGGCAGGAATCTTTACTCGTGTTGATAACGCCAGCGGTGTCTGGAAGGCGCCAGCAAACGTCAGTTTGAATGCAGTTATCTCGCCTGCAGTGAACATTACTAACGAAGATCAGCAAGACCTGAACGTTACTCCACAAGGCAAATCCATTAACGCGATTCGCAGCTTCATCGGCGAAGGCACACTGGTATGGGGTGCGCGAACTCTTGATGGCAACAGCCTCGATTGGCGTTACATCCAGGTGCGCCGCACCATGATCATGTTGGAAGAATCCATCAAGTTAGCGGCCAAGGCCTATGTCTTCGAAAACAACACAGCAAATACCTGGATCACTATCAAGAGCATGATTCGTAACTTCCTTACTGGTATCTGGAAGCGCGGTGGTCTGGCTGGATCCAGCCCTGATGATGCATTCCAGGTAATGGTAGGTCTGGGTGAAACCATGACTCCTGAAGATATCCTCGAAGGTATCTTGCGGGTAACAGTGCTGGTGGCTTTGATTCGCCCAGCAGAATTTATCGAGATCACCTTCCAGCAGCAGATGCAGAAGTCCTGATCACGAAGCTAACTACTTATAACTACTAGTCACTAAACTGGAGAAATAACATGGCAGATGACGGTTCAGCACAATCAACCAATGTATGGCCTCTTCCCAAATTTCACTTCGAAGTGAAGTGGGATAGTGAGGTCATGTCATTCCAGGAAGTTTCAGGCCTGGATATCGAAGCACAACCTATTGAGTATCGCCTTGGCGACAGCCCGGAATTCTCGACGATTAAAATGCCCGGCATTAAGAAGTCCGGCAACGTCACCATGAAGAAGGGTATTTACAAAGGTGATAACAAGTTCTGGGATTGGTTCAATGAGATTCAGATGAACACTATTAAGCGTGTTCCTGTCACTATCAGCCTGCTGGATGAGAATGGTGATGGCACAATGGTCTGGACTCTGGCCAATGCCTGGCCAACCAAGATCACTGGCACCGATCTGAAGTCAGATGGCAACGAGGTGGCAATCGAAACCATCGAAATTGCCCATGAAGGTCTGACAATCGAAAACGCCTAGTAGAAGTTAGGCTGGAGTTTTCGTAGATGGCTGCGAGTGCTAGCGCCGATAGAAGAGCGAAGACAGGAGGTACGAGAAAGAACCCGTACCTTCTGCCTGCGTTCTACTTCTCGGTTGAATTTCTTGGTGCCAAGAATGGTGCGCCCAAGGATTCCTCTTTTCAGGAGGTTTCCGGGCTAACTCCTGAAATCGAAACTGAAGCGGTTGTCGAGGGTGGTGAAAATCGTTTCATTTATCAGCTACCAAAGCAAGTGAAGTATCCGAAACTGATGCTGAAGCGGGGGATCCTGAATATGAATTCTCCCCTGGTTGGTTGGTGCCGGAAAGTATTCGAAGGTGGCTACATCGATACAGTACAAACTGCTGATTTATCAATTCGGTTAATGGATCAGCAAGGTGAAGTGGCACGAGTGTGGGACATTGTCAGCGCGTATCCGGTGAAATGGGACGTAGAGGCTTTCAATTCCACCAAGAACGACATCGCCATTGAAAAAATAGAACTCAGTTACAACTTTATGGTCAGGACCCAGTAGTGCCATGACAATCGAAGTTAAACAATTGGTGATCAAATCTTCTGTAAGTGATGCAGAAGAAGGTTCTTCGCAATCTGGAAGTGAGACCAGTATCGATCTGGAAGCACTCAAAAAGGAATTATTGGCGGAGTGTAAGCAGATTGTTGCGGAAACTTTAAGTAATGCGAGAGAACGATAATGGCTGCTCCGCGACAAGGTGCTCTAAAGAAGCTGCAGATCACAGCCTGTGACATTGATAAGAATACAGGCAATATCTCTCTGGAGAGCGGAGAAGAAAATTGGTTCACGGTGATGATGAACCCCAAGGGTTACGATCACACCTATTCCATTAAATATAGCAAGAAAGGTGCTCAGGGAAGCACCGGGTCAGACGCCAAGTACGCATCAACCAACCCTGACAAGATAAATTTTCAGATCTGGATTGATGGTACAGGTGTGGTTCGTGACTACTCGCAAAAGACTAAAGATGATACCAAGCGAACCCAGGACGACGTAAAGACACAGCTTAAAAAGCTGAATGGCGTGATCTACAAATATAGTGGTGTTGATCACGAGCCGCGAGTGGTCAGATTGCTTTGGGGCAGCATGATTTTCTATGGTCGCCTTGAAAGCATGAAAGTGGAGTACAAGTTATTCAAGCCCAGTGGTGAGCCATTGCGCGCATTGGTGACGTTGTCATTCACCGGATTCGTCAGCAAAGGGGAAGAGTCAAAAAAAGCCAAGCGGTCGTCTCCAGACCTCACTCATGTCGTCGAAGTGAAAGCAGGGGATACCTTGCCACTATTATGTAATCGCATCTATAGCGATTGCTCTTATTACCTGGCTGTAGCGGAAGTGAATGGCATTAGTCACATTCGTGATATCAAGCCTGGGCAGAAACTCTATTTTCCACCGTTGTCCTAAGCCATGGCTGACTCTCCCGAAAAGAACAGTGAAGGAGTTATCAAGCTTACGATTTTGAGTGAAGGCTCCCAGCTTAATGAATCAGCGAAAGTTGTGAGCGTGGAAGTTGAAAAAACGGTAAATGCTATACCTTTCGCACGTATCACATTGCTGGATGGCGATATGCCTAATCAGGACTTCCCTCTCAGCAACAGCGACGACTTGAAGCCTGGAAAAGAAATAACGATTAATGCTGGCTACAAAGACAGTGAAGAAACAATTTTTAAGGGTGTAATTGTAAAGCACGGTATAAAAATTACCGGAGATAATTACTCCAGACTGCAGATCGAATGCCGCGACAAGGCAGTTGCAATGACGGTTGGCCGCAAGAATGCAAACTACGTTGATTCAAAAGATAGCGATGTATTCAGCAAGCTCATAGGAAATTGCAGTGGTCTTTCGGCGGACGTGACCGCGACAACGACAACACACAAAGAGCTGGTTCAGTACTATGCGACGGACTGGGATTTCATGCTATCCCGTGCAGAAGTAACCGGCTCAATAGTAACGGTAGACGATGGAAAAGTTACGGTTGGGCCGCCAGATACATCCAGCTCTGCAGTGCTGTCAGTCGGATATGGTCAGGACATTATGGAGTTTCATGCAGAAGTTAATGCAAGAAACCAGTATGAAGAGGTTAAGGGTGTATGTTGGGATCCCAGCACGTTGGAGGCTGTGGAAGAGGTTGCTGCAACCGAAACCTTAAACGATCAGGGTAATCTCAACAGTTCCACCTTAAGTGAAGTGATTGGGCTGGATAGTTTCAAATTGCAGACACCAATCAGCATGGAGTCTTCTGCTCTGAAGAGCTGGGCGAAAGGGCAGCAAGTAAAGTCAGGTTTGTCACGCGTCCGTGGGCGAGTCAGATTTCAAGGGTCCGCCAAGGCCAAACCTGGCAGCTTGATCGAGTTAAGTGGTGTGGGCGACCGTTTTAATGGAAATATTTTTGTTAGCTCGGTTAGGCATGACATTGAAGATGGTGATTGGATCACAGAAGTTGATTTTGGTATGTCACCTGAGTGGTTTGTGGAAAAGAGAGACATTGTTGCACCTTCTGCCTCTGGATTAACTCCCGGTGTGGAAGGTCTGCACATCGGTATCGTGGTGAAGCTGGATGAAGACCCGGAGTCACAAAACAAGATAAAAGTCAGGGTTCCTGTACTGCAGGCTGAAACAGAAGGAGTGTGGGCAAGATTATCCAATTACTATGCATCCAATGGTTTTGGAGAGTTCTTTATTCCGGAAATTGGCGATGAAGTAATCCTTGGTTATTTAAACAACGACCCTGGACATCCGGTAATTTTAGGGAGTCTATATAGCGCTAAACACAGCCCTCCCTATTCATTAACGGCTGACAATTTCACCAAGGCCATTGTGACCAAGAGCAAATTAAAAGTGGAATTCGATGATGACAAGAAAGTTATCACAATCGAAACGCCGGGCAGCAATAAGATTGTATTGAGTGACGATGCCAAATCCATACTCGTGCAGGACGAAACGGGAAACAAAGTTGAACTCAATAGTAGTGGCATAACGATGGATAGCCCGAAGGATATTGCCATCAGTGCGACTGGAAAAGTCTCAATCGATGGGACGGGAGGAATAACTATGAATTCTTCCCAGGATATTAAGGCTTCTGGGCTCAATATCGAGCACAGTGCCAATGTTGGAATTACGGCAAAAGGTGGTGCCTCAGCTGAGCTCTCTGCCGGCGGCAATACTACCGTAAAAGGCGCCATGGTAATGATTAACTAGCCAACGACACCTATTGAAGTTCTGGCTATATAAAGAAGGAAGAACAGATGCCTCCAGCAGCGCGATTAACAGATTTACATACTTGCCCCATGCAGACGCCAGGTGTGCCACCGATTCCTCATGTAGGCGGACCGATCGTTGGTCCAGGTGTGCCTACTGTTCTAATAGGCAAGATGCCGGCTGCGGTCGTTGGTGACAGTGCTGTTTGCGTAGGTCCCCCTGACACCATTGCTAAAGGGTCTGCAACGGTGACAATTGGTGGAAAACCTGCAGCGCGTATGGGGGACACCACAGTACATGGTGGGCAAATAACAATAGGCTGCCCGACAGTAATGATTGGAGGTTAGCCTCAGGCTAAGCAACTTGATGACAGATGATCAGGACAAGTCGTTTTTGGGAACCGGTTGGAGTTTTCCTCCGGAATTCCAAAAAATTAATGGCGTGCTCGAATTGCAAACTGTATCACTCGACGCAGATATCAAAGAGAGCCTGGCAATCCTGTTGGCTACAGCACCCGGGGAGAGGGTCATGCAACCAACATTCGGATGTGGTCTGAAAAGTATGGTTTTTGACAACATAGACGAAACTGCCATAACGGAAATACGGGATTTGATTGAGCGAGCTGTATTGTTTTTCGAAACCAGAATCGATCTGGACGATGTGTACGTTGATACAGAGAATATTTATGACGGATTGATGGAGATTCATATCAGCTACACGATTGTTTCGACTAACACCCGTAGCAATATTGTCTATCCATTCTATTTTCAGGAAGGGACCGAGCTAAGTTTATAAATCGAAATTGTACGCTGCACCCGATAAACCTAGTTTGAACAGAGAGTTAGATGATCAGCAACTACAACAGAGCACAGATTAGGAATGGCGTTGAGCAAAATCAGCGGCTTCTACCTGCTTTGGAAGAAGGCTATTTCAATGTAGATGAAATGTCTTTTGAGGATCTGTTGACCTTAAGTGTTGAGTTCGCCTCATCGTTGACTTTCTATAATTCAGAACTACAGCCGTCAGGTGACTGGAAGGCGTTTCTTGCCTCAAATGAAATCGTAATTATGGCAAACATCATTAATAAAGATGTTGATGCAATGCGGCGTTTTATCCAGACACCTGAAAACAGACAGGCAGCAATTCTATCAAAAACAATATTTGAATTAGTGCTGGAGTTCGATAAGTGGATAGTTGATCTTCAGCGATCCAATTCTGACCCTGCTCACGAGTTGGTTCTGAAACTTAATAGCATGATTCGAAGCACTCTTCGTGAAGAGTTGCACACTATTTGCGTGGTATTTGAAGAGTTACGTCACACGAATCCAGATATAGAGTCAATTAATTACAGACAGCTTCATGGTATATGGGAAATTGGCAGAGATCGAAACGGTGAGGTCTGGTTCCCTCATGCTCGTGCTGAGGCGGGAGACGATGTTGCCAGTGCATTTGAGAATTTGTCGCGTGCAACTTCCGAGTTCTTTAATGCTCTGGAACATCTGAAATCTCTATGTTCAGCGCTATTACCGAGATCACTCAAGACCCAATCACATGATCCTGCAGTTAGTCTCTTCATAGCTTTCCTTAAGCTCTACAAATATGCTCAGGAGAATGTCAATACTTTTACCCAGCGCCACCTCGATTATTACTATCAGGAACTTCTTAAAGTTCAGTATCGGGAGAAAAGTCTAGAATCTACAGTTTTGAATTTTAGTATTCAGTCTGGGGCCGAACCAATCTCCATAAATGCTGACACCAGTTTTGTTTGTGCGAGGGATGAGTCGCTGCGCGATGTAGTGTTTCAAACGAATGAAGAGCTACAGGTGAGTGATACGGAAGTCTCAGCAGCTTACACATTGAAATACGATCGAGAGTCTCTTATCACACCTGAATGTGACATGCGTTTCGTTACTCGGATTCATCAGCAAAGAATACCTGTGTGTGGCGCTGAGGGGTTGGAAAATGATACTAGTTGGCCGTTGTTCGGTGATTTGGTTTCAGGTAAAGAAAAACTGGCAAGAATTGATACCTCATTCGATGTCGGTATAGCGCTGGCTTCAAAGACACTATTGTTAGAGGAAGGTTATCGGAAAATCACTTTGGAAGTTGGGCTCAAGCGCAGCGTGCGGCCAGTATCTACCTACCTTGAAGATCTTGAGCAGTCTACTTCCAGAGCTGAATTCCGTGACGTACTTTTTAAGTTGATGCTCGCGTGGATGGGTGAGTCGACCAAGCGAAATTGGCACGACACCGTAGCACATGACCTGATTGCCAAAATTGAATCCACAGCTAAAGCTCTTGACCTGAAAGATCCTCCGGTTATTCAAAACGTAGCGACCGGTGCTTCTATTCAGGTGGATTCGTGTTTGAATTTATTCCGAAATGCTGTTGAGGAAATGCAGGAAAAGCACGACACAACAGCTGCTTACTATAATCATCTTCTGCATGCGGAATCTGAGTCAGAGTTTCGCGATGGGCTGGGCTCTCTGGTAATCCACTTCTTGCTGGAGCAGGGGTCAGCCAAACGTCTACTGGAAGGAGCGGCTGATACCAGGGCTCGGGAACTTGGATGTGATAATTCTCTGGTTGCAGTTAAGAACGAATTATCGTTGGGCAAGAATCGCCTTTTCAGAAAGTACTTCGACCGAGGCTTTGTAGTTGATCTAAGTGCGGAGTCGTCCTGGCTCAAAATTGATCGATATGATGTGATTGAAGGAGCTGGAGGAAGTATTGGCTTTCAGGTGGTTGCCAGTTTGCCTGCTGATGCACCCCCTATAGTAGGCTGCTTGCCAGAAGTTCATGGAGAGCAATGGGATACAGAGTTGCCTGTATTGAAACTTCGATTAAATTCCGAAGCATCCATAAATCTTTACTCCGT
Organism: uncultured Pseudohongiella sp.; assembly: GCA_965227685.1. Lineage (GTDB taxonomy): Bacteria > Pseudomonadota > Gammaproteobacteria > Pseudomonadales > Pseudohongiellaceae > UBA9145. Next base: position 4,300,365 of record CBDDGA010000002.1, read on the forward strand.
CCTGGAACAATTTTGCCTGGATACAATAACGATTTCTGTTGATGTTTCAGGTGCTCGCAATGTGGTTGCCTTTAATAGTATCAGTCAGCTGGATCCATCAAAACCGTTCTTTCCATTTGGGCCTTTGCCAACAACAAGTTCATATCTGGCGCTATCTGCACCGGAAGCAGCACGAAAGAAGATTGACAAATTCCGGGTTCACCTGCATTGGGGAGATCTGCCTAATACGGATGATGGATTTGATGGTCACTATGCCGGGTATCCATCGAAGATAAAGAACCATAGTTTCACAACGAATGTGAGCATTCTTAACAACGGTAGCTGGCAGCCCCAAACAAAGTCACAGATTCAGAACTGTCGGTTATTTACGTCAGTAGATAAGAAACTCAAAGACCATCAGGCAATTGATATAGAGAATGTTGAATTATTCAAGCCGATTAGCATGGGTATTGCTGATGAAGAGCTGGATCTGGGTTTAAAAACCCGAAATGGATTCCTGAAGTTAACTCTTGCAAGTCCAGAATCTGCTTTTGGTCATCAGGAATATCCGCTGCGATTATCGGAAACTCTGGAAAGCAATGCGAAGGCCAGGCCAAAGAAAAAGAAGTCTCTTCCCAAAGCACCTTATACGCCGATGCTTAATAAAGTCTCCATCGATTACGGGGCTTCCAGCACTTTTTCGATCAGTGGTTCTGCTGCCGCTCAGACTGAAGACTTTGCAGAGAAAGTCTATCGCTTGCATCCGTTTGGTTCAGAGCAGATCTATCCTAATGACGCCGGTGGTACTCGCGCATTTTTTAAACCATTTGATCACGACGGCAACTTGCTGCTTGGAATAAACACAAGCAACCACCGCGGATTGTTAAGTATTTATTTCTCACTTGCCGACGATTCAGAGCGTAACAAGTCCGACAGCACTATTCGGCATCAGTGGTCATATTTGTCTGAGTCAGGTTGGACCAGACTAAAGCCTGAAGCCGTAATTCGAGATGGCACCAAAGGATTTCTTTGCTCCGGGATTGTAGTACTGGATCTTCCTGAGGATCTGATCGCAGAGCATGCTGAGATGCCGGGAAGTTGTGCATGGCTGAAGATTTCCAGCAATGCTGACTCCGAAAATTTCTGTAGTCTGCGACGGGTCAAAACCCATGCTGTTTTACTCACGAGAAGTGAAGATGACAACGCGGAATTCGATGCGCAATCAATCAGATGGAGCGATCTGGAATGGAGTCCTCAGGCAACTATCGGCGGGTTGAACTCAATAGTACAGCTCGACGGATTCGCAAATATATCCAAAGCCGAAGATCGCTGGAAGATGATTACTCGTGTCAGCGAACGAATTCGTCATCGTTCAAGGGCGATTACTGCCTGGGATTATGAAAGACTGATACTGGAAAGATTTCCATTTGTCGGAAAAGTGTTATGCCTGCCTAACTGCTCCAGGCAAGTGACAGGAAACCAACCAGGCAATCTGCTTATCGTAGTCACCCCGCTGGTGCTTGATTCGGCTGAGACAGTTGGCAATCCGCCGAAGCTTAGTGCTGTGCATTTGCAAGATATCCACAACTATGTCAATCAGTTAAGCACAGCGTTTAATACGATTGAAGTCAGCAACCCCAGCTATGAATCGGTGCAAGTTCGATGTACTGCTATCTTCGAGGACTATGCGTCTTCCGGGCTATACATCGATCGACTCAATGCCGATATTTCACGTTATCTGAACCCATGGGACAGCTATGGCTACGGGCTCAACTTCAATCAGACGATTAAGCGCGAAGACGTTTACTCTCATATCTACAATCTCGACTACATCAAGTTCGTAACCGACTTCTCCATGCTTCATATCACTCGAGACAACCGGGGGCGCTACGGACTCGGAGATACAGTGTTAAATGAAGTGGTGGAAGGAAAGTCTGCAGATGTATCACCAGTTCATCCCTGGAGCCTGATGGTTCCTTTGAAGCAACACTATATTGAGCTTAGTAAGGAAGTTGAGCCTATAGCACCGGAAGTCACGGGCATTAGGGAATTGGAGATCGGCAGCACATTTATTGTGGGCGGAATTTAAAATGGCGAAGCAAAATAGGGAAACGTTAAAGCGCTTCTTCGGGGCAGGAAAACTGCCAACTGAAGAGCACTTTGCTGATCTGGTCGATTCGTCATTGAATATTCTTGATGAAGGCTTCGACAAAACTGAGGAGTTTGGATTCGAGATTACCCCTCAAAAGGGAAGTGAAGACACTGAAAATTTAATTAGTTTCTTCCGCAAGCTAACTGACAAATTGCCATCCTGGTCAATTAGCTTCCACGCTAAGAAGGAAGCTTTACAGTTCATTCATACTAATGCATCGACCAACGAGCGAAAGACTGTGTTGTCGCTGGATAAAGATGGCAAGCTTTCAGTTTATGGCGGGGAATTCAACGAAGAAGTTGATCTCGATGCTGAGCTGGGTATTTCTCCTGTTCGCATGGACGTTGGGGGAGCGGTTCGTGCGCCAGGCAGGCTTGGTGTTGGTCTGAACAATGAAAATTCGGTGCCAGCGAATGGTGAGTATCAAGTAATCACTGAAAAGCTTGATGGATTTCAGGCTCTTGAGGTGGTCGCAAAAGTTGAGCTAAGAGAAGAAAAGCGTTTCGCCATTATGCATGCTATTGCTCTGAACGCTTACCACCCTCCGTGGCGAGTGCTCAATTTCTGGAATCGTTCGCGCCGTATCAAGATTCATCAGTCTTACCATAGTGGTCCGAGAGACCGTCTGAAGTTGCGGTGGGAAACTGTGAAAGATGAAGACAGTGCTGGAGCCACTCAATATCGATTAGCTATCAAGTCAGCATTCAAATATCCAGGGGATGCAAAAATTAAGTACCACGTGACTAAGTTATGGGGGAGGGAATGGTTTGGTGATGCAAATACTTTCATGCCTCCCGCAGCAGTAGTCGAAGAAGTAGAAGAGTCTGAATCAGAAGAGTAATGGTCGGTTAACAAGGGAATTCATTCAGCGAAACGCTCAGTGAACAAACAATGAAAGCCAGTCAGACAATAAGTAGAAACCTTGATGATACCAATCCCTATGGGTTTGATCGCCTGCGACGGGAAGGGATTGAAATATCTCAGAATCTATCCGGTTTAGCCTGGACGGATTATAACTACCATGATCCAGGAGTTACTATTCTGGAGCAGTTATGTTTTGCCCTTACCGATCTCATTTATCGCACCAAATTTGATGTAGGGGACTATCTCTGTGACGAGCAGGGGTTTGTCGATACCACCACGCTGGGACTGCATTCACCTCAGGATGTATTTTTTTCCAGACCGGGTACGGTAATTGACTATCAAAAAGCTATCTTCGACTCCACGCCAGGACTTAGTGATGTTCAGGTTTTTGCCGGTATCGATGGGGCCAGCGCGGGAGGCTATGGGCTATACAAGGTCAGAGTAAGAAAGTCGGTGGACGAGCAAGTGATTGGTTCATCGAACGATCTTGAGATCAAGGAGGCGACTCGTGTCAGTTTTCATGCCGTGCGAAATCTATGTGAGGATCTGGATGACGATATAGAAGTCGTTTCCGAGATTGATTGCTATCTTGATGGAGAGATCAGTATTCGAAGTGGCTATCGGGCGGCAAGTGTTCTGGCAGAACTCTACTTTCTTGCCAGGCAGGTACTGGTAAGAAGTATTAGCTTTAAGTCATTTAGCGAAGACTATCGCCAGGGTAAACCACTGGATGAAGTATTCACCGGGCCATTCACTGGCAATGGCATTATCGATAATGCCGAGCTTGAGCGTGTTGAAGGTCTGAAAAGAAAGCATGAGCTGGAGTCTGCGATATTATCTGCTTCGAGAGAAGTGGAGGGCATAGAGTACGTTGCTGCGCTGTCATTGCGACCAGCTGGCAGTCGGGATCAATCTCATTCGGCAGATTCACTGCAAAAATTCAGACTGGTGGAACCAGAAACGCCAAATGATTTTTCTGGTATGAATCTTAAGAGTGGCGGGCGTAAGGTTGATTTCTCATTAGACGAATTCAGAGCGCAATTCGATACATTGAAATTCGCCAAGGGTAGCCGATCCTACAAACTCGAAGAAGATCAACTGATTTCCAGTCCTCCCACGGGAAACTATCGAGAGCTATCTCGTTACCAATCTGTGCAGAACCAGTTTCCAGATGTGTATGGCATCAATCAGTACGGCGTTCCCGAATCTTATCCAAATGAACGTAAGGCACAGGCCTTGCAGTTGAAGTCTTATTTGTTGTTGTTCGAACAGATCATGTCTAACTATCTGGCAAATCTGGGTTCTATAAGGCGATTGTTCTCGGTAAAAGGGAACGAGGACTCCAGTTATACTGCCGGGGTTCTGAATAACGACGAAATTTCTAGTCTGGGGCGGGTTTACCCCGACGACGCAGCCAATCTGCTTGACGACATTCTTGGCAAGATTGATAACTTTGTAAGTAGAAAATCCAGACTTCTGGATTATCTGCTTGCATTATATGGCGAAGAGTTTAGCCAGGATCACTTGCGCAATTTTAATTTCTACCAGAACGATTCGGAACTCCAACGATCCATAATTCTCAATAAAATTCGGCTGCTGAACAGGGTTAAGTTTCTAAGTGGCGATCGAGGCGGAGCAGTAAATCTTCTATCTGAAGCAATCGGAGCCGAAGACCCGGCAATTGCCAGAGCAGGAGAATCTGTGCGCCTGCAAAATGTCTCAGGACTTCAATACAGGCTTGGGATATTCCTGGGGTTTCGACACCTCATGCCTCGCTCACTGGTAAAAGAAATTTTCAGACACGATCTGAACCTTCTCCCGCATTCCGACTATAGATCTGTCATCGACAAGCCCGGAGCGGGCATTCTTGCAGAGAGTGAGTATGTTCGATTGGCAAAAGAGCTCTATCGAGAAATTGACACCGATAATCCTGAGGACGACAAAGATGAGCGGTATCATCGAATTGTTCGCGATCATCTGGTTGAAATCGGCCCACTTCGTCGGGGACTGGTATCGGAGGCAATTTTACAAAGTGGCGTACATGAGGATAACTACGTCTACGATGGCAGGGTTGACGATTTGCAGTTGGTATTGAGTACGACTACAGATTCGGATGAAGAGTCTGAAGTGATTCGTTTGTTGGTGGGAAAAGGGAAGATTGGCTCAAAGAACAAAAAGAAATTCCTGCGGTGTTTTTTGACCCATCTGAACAGCGAATGCGAGGGCATGCATGTGCTGGAACATATTTTGCTCCGTCCAAGCGATTTTGAAAATCAGAGCCATGAGTTAAAGGAGAAATACGCAAACAGAGTCAGCGTTGTTTTTCCAGCCTGGACCGCGCGGTGTAATCAACCAGAATTCAGATCAATTGCGGAAGACCTGGTGCGGGAAAACTGTCCCGCCCACATCAGCCCCGACGTCTATTGGCTAAGTTTTGCTGAAATGTGTGAGTTTGAAGTTTTGCTACAGAGGTGGCAGGAACTTTATCGGTCTCGAAACAACGGATCAGACCCGCTTGAACTGGATGCGGCGAGTAGAGCTCTACTACGTTTTCTTTCCCTCAACAGATCAAAAGATGGCGATGTCTATATTAATGCACAAGGGTTGAGTGGTGTGCGTGAGGATATAGACTTCCAACTTTCGTTGTATGTGAGCAGGTTGCTTGAACGTCGTAAGGAAATTGGACTTTCTGAGCGTCGATTGTCGGATGAGGAGCAGCAGTATCTATATGGTATTGAGTTGCTGCAGTCAGAGCTTGGCAAGTTCAAGCTGCGCACTATTGAACACATGCGGCTACTTGATAAAGATTCTGACCTTGAAGATGACGACTGGAATTTCTATGTATCCACGGTCAGCGTGATATTGCCTAAACTATATTGTTTTCGCATAAGTAGCGGTCAGACTGCGCATTTTCATGCTGTAAAGTCCATCGTGGAAGATGGTATTCGGGCAGCAGTCGATCCCGGTTTGCAAGTAAATTTCCACTGGCTCGTGCCAGCCGATATGAAAAAAATTCGGTGTTTAAGGGCGCGTTGGCTTGAACAGCAACAAAATGCAACCGTGCAGCCAGTAGATTCGAGTGCAAGCGCCAGTAAGCTGAGGCAGGCACTGCAGAAACTGAACGCTGCACAGGGCGTAACAGGTGATATCCGACAATGGGTGTCAGTGTTGGGGGATCAATGATGGACAAGCGACATTGTATAGAGTCCGCCATCTTCAAGATTTCCTATTCAAGTGAAGAGCTGGCTTTGTCTCAGCACGGGGAATTGGAAGCATTTGCCAAGAATGAGCTCTTGCCAATTGTGGACGAAGCTTTCAGCGAGCTTTCTCGCGGAGATTCGGTTCTCTGGTTCGATAAGCTGGAAGTCGATCTGGGTGAAATATCTCTTTCCTATTTCTACCAGGATTTTAGTGCGAAACTGAGAGATAAGATCAGAGAGACCCTGCAGCATGAATTAAAACAGCATCAGTTCCTCCCCTCCGATAATCATCAGGAAATATCTTCGGAAGCATCTGAGCTGGACATACTTTGCGAATTTCTGGCTAAAGGCCGCCTGCCATGGAATGCGGCGCTGAGTGATAGACAGCAAATCGATGAACTGATGGGTCGAGTGCTTACTCATAGCGGGAATGAGTTCATTGCCAGCATCCGGTCAGCAAAAGAACGAAACTCGATGATATACAGGCTGGCCACTCAATTTCCGTCCGAAACGCTGGGGCAGGTACTTCAGCTTCTTACCAGTCTGAAAGCGGGCTATGCAGCAGACCTGGTATCTCGTCTACTAAATTGCTCAATCTCAAGTTACGGGTTGTCAAAATCCGACACCAGTCGACGTATCTGGGCTGAAGTATTGCAGTTTGCCCTATTGGACAGATCAGGTCGCATGGGTTCGAAAGAGCTGCTCAACGAGGTGTTACGTAAATTGTCGATGCTGGTTCCTCATCGATATCCAATCTATGTGAACACTCTCCTGCAATCGCTTGCCAGGGATTCGGATGCCGCAGAAATTTACTCTCTGGTGTTAGAGCATGCTCGGCAGGCAGTAAACACGGACTTTCTGGTTCAGGACAAAGAGATTAATGATCAGGAGAGAGGATTCCTGAGCGATGAAGATGAGAAAGCGGTTCAAGAGCAAAGATCCCGGTTGCTAGCCGGTAAGGCAAGATTGATCGACGCATTGAATAACGGTTCGGTTGTGAAACTCCAGGGGGTCTGGCTGGAGCTTGTAAGTCAACACAGTGAAATGTTGCGGGAGGTGATTATTTCGCTGGGACAGAGTGCGCAAGTTCGCAGAAATATCGCACGAAAATTTCACGAGTCCATGATTCGTGACATTGTTATTTTGTTGGAGCCCACAAATCATCAATTCATAGAACAGCTTGTCAATGATCCTCACCTTTACCTCGAATCCCATGAAGAGATTCGTATGGAAGTATCAGAAGCGAAAAAGTCACTATGGGAATTTACCTTAACCTACCTGTTGGTTGAGCGTGGCAGCCGCTTTAACAAGAAGTCCTATATCGCCAGCGTCATGTCCAAGTTGGCGGCCCACGTAAATGTGGATATCTTTGATCTCTATGAGTCGATTATGGCATTGCTGGAACCTCTGGCGAAGAATGACCCAATGCGCGCGGAGTTACTAGGTCTGCTCTTTGAACTCAGAGCTGAGATTAGTGGGGGAGACAACGAATCGAAAGCCCGATCAGGGGCTATATCCGAAGGGTCAAAGTCATTCTCTCGTGAGGAATCAGAGGATAGAGACATCTCCGGCGCCCCACACAGTGATAAAGAAAGTATTACGACTCAACGTTTGGCGGAATCTGAAACTGAAACCCGGCGTGAAGTCGGGAGTAAAAACTCGCATGACGGAGCATCGTCAGACTCGACGACAGGCCGCCAGGAAGACGCTGGTTCAATGCATCCGTCTGAGTCAATGGTCAAGGCATTGCATACTGCATTGCGTAGCAACGATCTTGCGGGACTTAAATTGATATGGAAGGTCCTTACCAGGCAGCATACTCAATGGCTCGCTGAGGTTTTTAAGAGCGAGGGCAGAGACGAGAAGGTTCGGAAAAATGTCGCAAGATCTTTTACCAGCCCCATGTTCAGGGACGTTATATTCATTCTGGAGCCTGTGCACGGTGAGTTTGTAGCTGAGGTTGTGCAAAGTTCGTCACGAAGACCTGCACTTGAAGGTCGTCGCCCTCCAGCCCCGGAAAAGACTCGTCGAACCGTACGAGAATTTACACTAAGTTATCTCATTGTTGATCGGGGAAGCCGATTCAATAAGAAGTCCTATCTGGCAGCTCTTCTGAAACGCATGGCGTCCCATGAGAATGAATCAGTAGAAAAAATCTATTTGAATATCAAGAAATCTGTAGAGTCTGTAGCCAAAGCCAATTCATTTCAGAAAGAACTGGTGCTGCTGTTGGCGGAAGCAGCAAAGGAGCTGAGAATTCAGAGTAAGATCGACGCTGGTGAGAACAGGCCAGTAATAGAAACCACGCCTGAAAATAATCTACGTATTGCCAGATCAGTTGAGGCAGACCAGCAACGCAGAAAATCTATTGAGGGAGATAAAGAGCTTGAGCAGCTGGAGCATATTCGCAGTTATCTCTTGTACGAAAAACTGATTGCTGCAATATCTTCAGCGCGTTCATCCGGAGCCAGTATTTCCTACCATGTCATTCGTCTCCTGCATGAGATGATTCACAATTACCCCTGGATGTTGCATCGTTTCAATCAGGAAGTGAATGCAGGTCAACTAAGTCTGTCTCCTGTAATTGCTCAGCTTCCGCGATCACTCCAGCGTAAGCTGCTAATTTCATTCTTCGGTAGTTTTGCTAATCGGTATAGTTTTGGTGCGCAAGAATTCGAAACCCGACTAACAGCTCTGGAAAATAACTCACGAATAACAAACGTTTTCTATAGTGAGATTCTGCAACGTCTGATAGGTAATCGTGTGCAGGAACTGAATGCTATCCTGAATCCTGAAGAAGCAGCAGATTCGTCTGAGATTAATGATGATGTAGTTGCCAAGAACCGACAACAGAATCCTGAAGATTCAGCAAGGCTGGATCGGACAACTACAGATAGTAAGCTGCGGGAGTCTGCCCCTCTGTCTTTGAATCAGGGGACGACGGATCTGATTCGGGCGTATCTGATGGGTAATCTGAATGTCATCGAGCAAGATAAACTGGCTATCGTCAGTACTATAGAACTATTACTTAGTAGCCATCCCGCCACACTTTCCAGGTTATTAAGCGAATCATTGCATGACAAGTCTTCTACCGACAGGCTGGTTGAAATAGTCCCAGAAAGTCTGTTGGTAAAACTAATGTTGTTGTTACGACCCGACGATCAACACAGGGCGATTCTCTATGCTGAGCTGATGACTATGGCAGCTATAGAAGCGGAGGGTGCCGCTAGTCAGGTTTCCCGTAACTTGCACCTTGCCAAGTGGCAATTCGTATTTAATTACATGATTATCGAAGGAAAGCGCTTCTCCGAAGTTGCATTTGTGCGTCGCTACGCTGACTACATTCAGCAACGAAGTACAGCGAAATCTGGCGGTGAATTTATCAAAGGCCTTACTGATAGTCTCTCCTCGACGTCTTCATCGCGAACCCATGTGGCGAATGTGCGCATCGCCATGATATTGCAGAGCGCTTCAAGTATCTCCAATGCTGCAGTTGTTTCAGAGCAGGAGAGGTTGTTAGCCCAGGAGGCGGATAAGGAGTCAGGTAAAGAGTCAGGAAAGGAGATAGCTGAGTCAAAAGGCTCGTCAGAAACCGAAAATCAATCTATGGATCCTGCTGATGAATTTATGCAGGAAATAGCGCGAAGACAAAGAGAAGAAGACGCTGCGGAAGCTTCACTATTGCGCGGAGACACAAAATTACGCGATCAGGTACCGCCTGGTTTAGAGAATTTGGACCATGATGAGGATTCCAATGCGGAAAACTCTTCTTCCAGGTTGGACTACTACGATTCAGAAGATGATTCTGATGTGTTGGAAGATGTGTATATCAACAATGCCGGACTAGTACTTCTTGCGCCATATCTGCCACGATATTTCGACATGCTGGGGCTGATGAATGGTAAAGAGTTCAAAGACCTGGTGGCGGCGGAACGAGGAGTGCATCTTCTGCAATACCTGGTGAATGAAAGTACTGACAGTTTTGAGTATCAGCTTGTGCTCAATAAGTTGCTCTGCGGTGTCGGCACAGGAGTGCCAATCTGTAAGAGCATAGAAATCAGCGACCAGGAGAAGGAAGCTTCCGAAAGCCTTCTCCAGGGAATAATTGCAAACTGGCCAGTGCTGAAAAATACATCTGTCGAAGGTTTGCGAGAGTCGTTCATGCAGCGAGAAGCACACCTTCAATTGAAGGCCGATGCCTGGCATTTGCTGGTTCAGACTAAAGCATTTGATATGTTGCTGGATTCCTTACCCTGGGGATACTCGACTATTAAGCTGGCTTGGATGAAACAACCTATTTACGTGGAATGGCGATGAATATCGAATTGAGTGCTGCCAACGCTGCAACGCTAGAGCGGGAACTGGAATGGTTCAACACCATTCTCGATACCCGTATATCGTTGTATTTCGAGCATGACCAGTCACTCAATGAGTCAGACGTAAGTTTTAGCAGCATTGAGGAGATAGAAGCTCCTGAAATTGAAGCAGACAAGTCCCCATATGCCGAACTGCTTAAAGAAGCGGAGCTGAGTACAGATGAGCGTATACTCCTTATACTCACGCTTATACCTCATGTGCGTCCGGACATGCTGGACTTGCTGTTCACTCGAAACAAGAATTTTGATCGCGGTTTTACTCAATTCGGTGGCTGGAAAGGCCAGAGTCATGGTGGATTCCTGCCTACTTGTGAGACAGCAGCCTTCATTATAGCTGGTAGCGATCTTGAGAAACGATTTGCACTGACCAGTTATCTGGAAGGTGAAAGTTTTCTGCTCGAGAACAATGTAATCTCTATTGAGCATAAGTCTCCCGGAGAGCCCTTCATGAGCGGCGGGCTTAGAATGAGCACGGAATATCTCAATCGGCTCACGTCAGGCATTCATCATAAGCCGGACTACAGCATAAATTTCCCTGCCAAACTGATTAACACCAAACTGGACTGGGATGATCTGGTGTTGCCAGTAGAGGTGATGATGGAGATTGACAACATCATTACCTGGATAAAACATTCTCGCACCATCATGGAAGAGTGGGGCCTGGAAAAAGTTGTAAAACCCGGATACCGAAGTCTCTTCTATGGACCCCCGGGTACAGGCAAAACGCTAACTGCCAGTCTCATAGGTTCTGCTGTCGGCGCAGACGTTTATCGAATTGATTTGTCGATGGTGGTGTCCAAGTATATTGGTGAAACGGAAAAGAATCTGGCCAATGTCTTTGACCAGGCGCAATCGAAGAACTGGATTTTGTTTTTCGATGAAGCGGACTCGCTGTTTGGAAAACGAACGCAGGCGAATAGCTCTAACGACCGTTATGCAAATCAGGAAATTTCTTATCTTCTGCAAAGGGTAGAAGACTTTCCAGGGGTAGTAATTCTGGCTTCAAATATCAAGGCTAACATTGATGAAGCATTTTCGCGGCGTTTTCAATCAGCTGTGTATTTTCCAATGCCGGACACCGAACACAGATTGCTTCTCTGGCAGCGAATACTCGGGAACATCAAGAATCTGTCTCTGGATATATCTCTGGAGAATATGGCTGAAAATTATGAGCTTTCAGGTGGAGCCATTACTAATGTAGTGCGCTATGGTGCTATCAATTCGTTGCAAATGAATCGCAATGAACTGCTCGAAGAAGATTTAATTGAAGGCGTGACCCGCGAGTTGCGCAAAGAAGGCAAAACGGTCTGAGGGACTGAAAAGATGACTATCAATAAGTTTTGCTTAACTATTCTCTACGGTGGCCTGCTGCAGGTTTCCAGTATTCTGCTGCCTGTGACAAATGATGCTGAAGCGGCAGAAGCAAATAGCCCAGCTCAAACGATTAACAACTATTACGAAATTACCGTAGAGTCCCTGGAATTTTTGCGTCAACGTCTTACTTCAGAAACTGAGATACTGATTGCCGACCTCCCTCTTGATGTGGCACTGGAAGATTATATCGCTAGCCTGACAGCTGACGAATACAGTCAACTGCTGAGTGAGTACGCGCAAGGACTATCAGATGAGAGATTGAGGGAGCTGGCTACCAGTGGTCTCTCGGATTTCTATAATGCTTATATCGACTGGCTCTATGATGATGAATTTGCAGTGCCATTTCGTCAGTATCTGGGAGAACTTACATCTGAGTATCTGGTTGCACCGCCTGTGGTTGAAAGTGGCGAGGGGGTTGTTGCAACCAAAGGCTTCGAGGAATTTGTTCTGGAAAACGTTCTGCAACTGCCCGATGGTGCTTATGAGTATCTGTATCGCAACTATATAGAGACTCTCTGGAGCTACTACATCTCTACCGCAACCGAGGAAGAATTGGTCGATCTGTTGGGTGAGGATTTCGAGGATCCTCTGGCAAGCGCCAGTTCGGCGATAGTCGATGAACGCTACTTCGAAAGACTGGCGGATCACATAAATTCGATGAACGAAGGTGAATTTGTCGCGAGCTATCGTGCTTATGTCACAGAAACTATCGGGGGAATCATAGAACACCCAGAGGTGCTTGATAGTCTCCAGGAGAGTGATGATTCGACCGAAATCGGAACCGATGATTCGACATCAGCTGAAACTGCTAATGCAGAAGCCAGCCCAGATAGTTCAGAATCTACTGATTCAGGGAATACGGAGAACGAAGCCGGAACAGAAGCAGTTGCAAGCAATGCGGATGGCGAGGCAGTCCCAGTGCCTCAGATTCGGTTCTTCGACTTAACTGCTGAAAGTAGTCTGCAGCTTATCAGGCAGCACATTGCGTCGGTGGCTATGGGTTATTTCATTGACGACTTCAGAGACGAGCTGGTGAATTCTCCCTATTACTTCACCAGTCAGTCCACCATGGAGAGGCTAGCCCAGCTTAGTACATTGACCGACTTCAGTGAGCTAATGCAGGAGGCATTGGATGACAGAAATGCCAGGAATCTGGAAACTCAAAACGCCCTGAATGCGCTAACAGATGACGTTTTTCTTGGCGGGGTCAGGCTCAGACTGCGCTTTGTCGAAGACATTCCCTATCCAAATTTACGGCTATTGCGGATCGCAGTGTTGCGGGTAATGCAGCCCTATAGAGATGGGTCAGATGAAATTGCACAATTGCCGCAAGAACATTACCAACTGTTGCTCGATGCTATTTGGGATTCGGTTGTTCGGTATGATGAGAATGGCCCCATGGTCGCACCTTCAATTAGCGATTCTGACCAGGAAGCTGAAAGTGAAGATGCACCGCCAGCACCAGGAGGGCCCGTAAGTTGGGATTTTCTGGGTTGTGGCTGCGAAATCGATCAAGCCAACGTTATCTACGGCTTCTATCCATCCTGGGATATTCCGCTACCTGGCTCCGCACCACAACGCGTCGATTTGAGGTTCTACAGCCGTGTTGCTTATCTGGGATTTACTTTGGATGAGCAGGGCGGAATCAGCGATGATCCCAACTGGCGAGAAGGCGGAATACTGAATTCCTTTATTCAGGATGCCCATGTCAGGAATACACGCATAGATTTGGCAGTGTATTCGCCATCATGGCATCAATGGGCTGGGGCACAGGTAAACTTTGCTGCTGCCAATATAGTAGACAAGCTCTCTATTCCGTTGCAGTTTGATTTATTGACCAGGTTCGCTTCGAACTACCTTCGTCCATTATTCCCTACTTACTCTGAAACCATCGGTAAAGATACGATGGGTGATGGACTCACTCTCTACTTTGACAATCTCGAGGATGAGAATGGAGAAGTCAGAGATTTAGGAACCATAGTCAGTCTGGTTACTCACATGGATGATGTATTGGAAAGAGAGTTCCCTGACGACGTACCACCAATTAATTTAATGCTGGATTTCAATCAAGAGAACACCGTTGAAGTTCTGACACAGCTTCATTCACTCATCATTGGAACAGAAACCGATATGAATGAATATGTGGCGCGTGTGCTTTTGTATTTAGAGCAGGATACCTGGGACAGCAGTCAAAATTTGATTGAGGCTGTGCGCACAACGTTTAAAGACAACGACAGTGCCGCAGTGCTTCGAAAGTTAAATCCCATTATTATTCCTGCTATGGATGAAAATGAAGAATTTCCCACGTTAAGTCGCGATCTACGTGATCTGCGATGGACATTCGGTAATGAAGGAGGCGCTGCAATCTGGCCTATACCACTGGAGAACACGGTAAAAGGTATTCAAATCGAGAATGCGTTTACCGCTGCCATGGTGGACGACAGTGGTGGCACCTGGGAAAGCATTCAACGGGGTGCGCGAAGTATCTACTTTCAGGCACGTTTATCTTTGATTTTCACGATGACACTGATTTATACACTGTCGATGATTATTCTGATCTGGTCGATTCGCGAACCTATCAGACCCTGGATTCTTCTCCTGGCGAAAACTCTGGGATTTCTGACATTCGCCATGTTGATCCTGTCGTATATATTCATTGATCCCTACATGCACTACTTGCGTGTCGTCTACTTCCTGCTTCCCATCGCATTTGTGCTCCTGGTTGTTCCATTGCAGAGCTCGATGCCTGATGTCAGAGTAAATGCCACAGGCAATCGCTACATCAATCGCGGTATCAAGCGCCAGAGATCCAGAGTAATCAGAAAACTGAGAGGTGGATTACGCAGAACTATGCGACAGGGCTGGGGTGGCGGTGAGCATTAAGGATTTTGCCACCGTCACGGCTTATCATAGCGAGCGGATTTCCCGTTTCGGTAGTGATAGCTGTGAAGCGCTTGGTTGGAAAAGTTCATCGAGTCAGAGCAAGCGCTTCGAACACATTCTTCAATTGTCTGGGATCGAAGGAAGCAGTGTTCTCGATCTCGGATGTGGTCATGGGGATCTCTACCAGTTCTTGCAGCGCCGGTTTGGCTCGTTCCAGTACACTGGCGTTGATAGCATGAGCAGTTTTCTCGATGTGGCAGTTACGCGCTTTGGTGCTGATTCGAATGTCAGGTTTCTGCTGGGAGAATTCTCCTCGGTTGCTCTTCCTGTTGCTGATTATGTTGTCTGCTGTGGTGCGCTGAATTATCGCCAGAGTGACCCTGATTATCTAAACAAGATGATCACCAGGTTTTACGATTTGAGCTCCAAATGTCTGGTTCTGAGTTTATTGCATCGGGTAGATCACGTAGATGGTGTTTTAATCCCTTCGAATCCAGAGGCAGTCTGGAACTACTGCCGGAAATTGTCGACGCTCGTGGATATTCGGATTGAGGAACGTGAAGACTTTTTCACAGTTTTTGTCTATCGAGATGAATAGTACCGACTAAATGATTGGTCAGTGTGGATGAGTTCCTGCGTCACTCACCATATTCCCAATAGGTACCTTCCGCAGTGTACTTCATGTTAAGTAAATTTCGTTGTTCGGCCCTGGTTCCAAAACTAATCAAGCTCCACAAATCTGCGATGATGTTACCGGTGTCCCGATAACCGGCATGACTTGCAAGGCCAGTATCTGCAGATTTTACGTCAACGGACTCAACCACCTGAGTATCCGCCACAACTTTGTTCTTTTCCCCCACCAAATCAGTTGAACGAAATGCCCTGGTAGTTGAGAGTGCTGGATCAGCTGTATGGATGTAGACCGTGACAGGAGAGTCTACAGTACCCAGTGACGGCGCCAGCACTGAATCAAATTCATCAGCACCTATATCAGGTGCTACCAGTATTATCTCCTGCAGTCGACTACGAAATGCAGGGTCTACATCGAATACTTCTTTCATCGCACGACTACTCAGCCTTGCTCCCAGGCCATGGGCAACCACATAGATCCTGCTGCTGGTTGTTTGTGAAATTATGTCATTGATAAATCCGTGAAAGTAACGCTGAGAGTTCCTCGCGCTTTCTATATCAGCAATATATGCCGGGGAACTGGACTGTGCTGGCCAGCTATAAAACACAGGTGTTCCAGCGAAACCGATGTCATAGGCGATTTGTGCGCTGCGAATCGCGGCTTGCTCAAAGCTGACATTGAAGCCATGTACATAAATCAGGATGCTGTCATCGTCAGCTGACTCAATTGCTGATTGGAGGTCGGCAATAAAGTCCTCATGTTCCTGGACCTCATTGTGGGATAGCACAGCCGGGTTTGTCGGCTGATCTCCCAGTTCCACTTTCAGCATACTGGCAAGTTCAATGTTTGCTGAGTCTTCCGGATGTAAACGTAGAGTTACGTAACTCTTTCCATAGGATGGCAACTGGGCCCGCCCGCTGTCGAACATCAGATGGGGCGCGCTACCGTCATTAAGTGAGCGATTGGTTGCAAAAAAAGCACGGGTGACTGTGTGGCCGCCTTCCAGGCTGCGCGCGGCATTGGTTAGTCGGAAATCGCCATCAATTGAAACGCTTCTCTGAAACTGAGCAGGCATCACAGCGGCTGGCACATTACGAATGTTTTCTACCACGCCTGAGGCAGTTTCACGAGCCGATTCGAAAATACTTAATCCGCAGGCAGAAAGGAGCAACATGGCGATGGTGGTCGCTGCTCTGGCGGTAATTTTCGCTGTTCTACCAGTCATCATTATGGGGATTACACCTGAATCCTGCTGCCTAAAAATTGCTCGAAGTAGCCATGGAATTGAAACATAAATTAAGGCTAATCACTACTATTTTTCCTTTCAGAACAGGAGTTTATAGAAGGCAGAGCAGTTCGATTCAGAGCTGTATCTGTACTGATTTTGAGACTGGAAACACGAACTACAGAAAGGTCGTTTGTCAGAGGGCTGAGCTGTGGCCTGAGAATTTCTGTCTATACTTACTATTACTCACCATTGAGTTGAAATTGGAATTTTCTGCCTGCTGGCCACCGGAGATACTGAGATGGAAAGACTTGAAGGCGCGAATGATGCTCATTTTATGGAGCAGCGTTCGGAACCGCGTCATGAAAAGCGTCTGGCTATGGTGGGCACCGTCCGCCGTTGCGAGGAAGATCCGTCCCTGGAAGGTTGCCCGGTAAAGGTAGAGACCATCAATTTATCAGAACATGGCTTACAGTTCCGATCCGATATTCCACTCTCAAAAGAGACCATAATCCGCATTGCGGTAGCGGTCGACCCCAGATCGATTCGCTCGGTGGAGGGCGAAGTGCGCTGGTCGAAAGAAGACAACGGTGATTATCTGGTGGGGGTAAAGCTACTTGAGAATCAGGATTCAGACATTGCGGCCTGGATGGAATTAATCCAGATAGAGCTTTCCTGATAATTTCTTCGTGGCATTGAGCCGGTTGTCGAGAGTCGATGCCGGGGGCTTTCGCTCATGCATACCTTATTAGTAATCTAGTACACTATCAGTACGCACAGTACGCAGTGCGGCGATAGCGTTGTGGAAGTGAGGATTTTCCTTGACTCTGTTGCTGTGTACACTAGTGTGATTCAGTGCGCAAAGTTGTCCGTACCTTCGTTGTATGCTTTGCAAACCAGAGCTGGCTTTGCGTCAGCAAGCTGGATAACTAACAAAGGGTTTGAAGAATAATGAGTGGGATAAATCTCACCGATGGTGATCTTACTCACCGCCAGGAGATCCTGCAGTTGCTCAATATGGCGATTGCACAGGACTGGAAGTTCGCTTTCATTAAGCAGAACCGTAAACTGCTATCTACCCATGATGTGCGACTGGTGTCGGTTTCAGTTCAGGACGCATCATTCTGCGTTGAAAGCGAAGAGTTGGAAGCCGCTTTGAATGGTGGCGGCTCCTTGATGTTCAGAGGTCAGAGTGGAGGGCTTTCCGTCATGTTCAAGTCGCCTCCTGTTGATCAGTCAGGCTCTGCACAGTCCAGTACTCTCCATAATTTCGTGCTTCCTTACAAGATTACCTGCACACAGTTGCGTAAGACAGCTCGTATCCAGTTGGATGAGATAGCAGAGGTGCCAACCACATTGTTCTTAACCAATGGGGCAATGTATGAAGGTATCTGCATGGATATTTCGACTTCTGGTGCAAAATTCCGCGTTGATGAAAATCTCAAGAAAGAATTGAGAAATCCTCAGGTAGTTGATGCGTGCAAGATAAACCTGCCTGATGGACCAGTACTGCAGACAGGCATTCAGCTAATCGACTTAATTGCAGAAGATGAGATGAATGTTTCATTCTTGCGCACTCAATTTGTGCATATGCGTGAAAAAGATGAGCAGGCTCTAGAAGCATTTATCGATAAAGCCCTGGAAAATCAAGGCTGAATAGAAACGATTATTTTTGACTCTGCCACTCTTCCAGAGCTTTATGGGCAGCAGCCTTATCAAATACATCGCCAGCCTTACCTTCAACCGGAGCTGCCAGCTCGATCACATAGCCATTTGGATCTCGGAAGTAGATAGATTCTATGAATCCATGGTCCGACACGCCGCGGGTTTCGATTCCCGAATTTTCTCCCTTGTTTTTCATCTCAAGCATATAGTCCCTTTTTACTTCCAGGGCGATATGTAAGTCGAAATCCCGCTGGGATTTAAATTCAAAAGGTTCATCGGGCTCTTCAAAGAAGGCCAGGAAAGATCCATCATCCATTTGATAGAAAGTGTGCAAGACCTTGCTGGGGCGTCCACTCTTGGTCACGTTGATTTCGAATGAATGCATCAGCGGTAACCCTAAAAAATCCTCATAGAACGCACGAGTTTCCTCTGAATCCCGGCATCTATAGGCGTTATGATGGAGCCCTTTAATCATGGCGTGCTGGCGTTATCTGTCCTGTGGAGTGGTGGTAAGCACTGTACCTTCTCGGCGAGGGTCCGCGGCGCCAATCATGCCTGAATCCTCGACCAGGATGACATGTAGCCCCGAGTTCTCTCCCTGGCTTTCTTGCACGTTGTAGCCAGCATCTTGTAAATACTCCGCGACTTCGTTACCGGGTTCCATTCCTGTTTCGACTCTGACCTGCTCACCTCTGGCGATAATATTGGGAAAGTCCACTGCCTCCTGAACTGTCATTCCCCAGTCTACAATGCCCAGGATAGTTTTCGCCGTATAGGCAGGAATAGAATTTCCGCCTGGCGAACCTGTGACCATGAACAATTCATTATTACTATCCAGCATGATGGTTGGAGACATGGATGAGCGTGGTCTGGCGCCAGGTCTCACAGCATTCGCCGCCTCTGGTTCATCCGGATCATAGTAGCGGGCGAAATCAGTGAGCTGATTATTGAGCACAAAGCCAGCTGCCCAGCGTGCTGAACCAAAAATGGATTCTACGGTCATGGTCACTGAGACAGCGTTTCCTTCACTATCGACTATTGAATAGTGAGTGGTACCCGCAGGTTCTTGTGTCGAATCTGCAGACCACAATGCAACACTGTTTCCCTGTAATACTTCCCCGGGATCGCCATGTGTAGGCACAGCACCTGGTTCAATTGGATTGGTGGCCCGGTGTTCGAGATAGCTTGGGTTTAGTAATTGTTGCAGGGGAATATCGACACGATCAGGATCGCCGAAATAGTAATCACGGTCCGCGTAGGCCAGTCGCTGGGCATCAACGAATGCTGAGACCTGTTCCATCAGTGTAGCGTCATCGGCAACGAGGTCATCATACATATTGGCTACCATGATCTGCATTGCACCAGATGAAGGCGGGGCGGCCGAACAAATCTGGTAAATGCGCCATGGCCCACAGATGGCATCTCTTTCTACAGCCTGGTAAGCCGCCATGTCTTCCATCGTCAGGCTACCGCTATTCGGCTCAGCCTGTGCGGAGGCAACAATCTGTTCGGCAATTTCACCGGTATAAAACGCTTGTGGTCCTTGTTCGGCAACGATCTGCAGGGTGTTGGCGTACTCCGGATTGCGCAAAAAGTCTCCGGCCTTTAGAGGTTCGCCTCCCGGGTAAAAATACTCAGCACTGCCGGGATATTCATCGAGCGCAGTCATCTGTTGAAATGCAGACAGGAAATTCGCCATCTTGCCAGTAACTACAAATCCTTCATTAGCCAGGCGAATGGCTGGTTGGAAAACTTCAGCCCAGGGCAGTTTGCCATGACTGTCATGGGCCAGTTTGTACAGTGCAATAGCACCTGGAACGCCAACAGCCCTGCCACTTTCCTTGGCATCGAAATACCCCATGACTTCACCATTAGCCATGAACATGTCTGGAGTAGCGCCCAGTGGTGCAGTCTCTCTGCCATCGTAGAAACGAACTCGTTTCTCATCGCCAGAATAGACGACCATGAAACCGCCTCCGCCAAGCCCTGATGATTCTGGTTCCACTAGTCCAAGTACTGTGTGGGCAGCAATCGCTGCGTCGACTGCATGACCACCCTTGGCGAGGATTTCGGCAGCTGCATTAGTTGCATAGGGATTGGCAACGGCGGCCATGAAGCCGTGACTCCATGCCCCTTCTGACGACATGTTGTTGCCGGGATTACCATCTTCCGGATTTAAGACGGGCGATTGTGTGTCAGACGCCGCTATCGATTGCCCTTGTCCGGCTCCCGAGTCAGCAGACTCAGAACAGGCTACCAGGGAGCCAAGCATGAAGAAGCTCAGCAAAAATTTTGAAACAGGTAAATTAGACATAATAAATGAAGCTTAATCGTTGGCTGCTACAAAGGGCCTACAGCAGGCCGGGTGAGGGTGCAGTGTAACATACCCGGGAAATCTGGCCGGAGCTACCTGCGTTTGGCAAGATTCGACAAGTTTCTGCCAATATCAAGCCGCAGATTTGTTGGTGCGAACGGGGCTGGTAGCCAGCACGACGCTGAATATCAACAGTGCTTACCGGATGATTGGGAAAATCGGCTACTGCTGGAGGATCGTCTGCCCACAAGTGCCGTGAGCTAATCTGAAGCTGCGGGAATTCCCCAGTATTTGAAAGTCCAGTCGTCAGTCTGCCCTGGAGAATTGTGTCTATACTTCATAAAGTATCTTCGGACTGATATTTCATGGAACATATTGAGCCTGGTCAACCCAAAAAGGCATTCGTAAATACCCCAATCCTGACTCCAGAGCTGATAGAGCCAGATAATAGCTGCAAACTACATATCTTTCGTGACGTGGCATTAGAGTCTGTCTGGGGTCTTCTCGAGCATTGCCCTCTGAAATCGTTGGCAACTGGCGAACCTCTGATGGCCAAAAATCAGGACAATACCCATCTCTATGTCGTGTTGCAGGGTGAGTTGAAAGTATTCCTCGATAGTGAATTCACGCAGGCTGTGGCAACCCTGACGTCCGGTCAGACAGTTGGAGAGCTTTCCGTCATCGATGGTTCAATTACTTCTGCCTATGTTAAAGCACTCGAGCCAAGTATCGTGCTACGGGTTGATGAAGATACCTTCTGGCGATTGATTCGTGCCTCTCATGAATTCTGCGCAAACATGATGATGATGTTGGCTGCGCGCATGCGCACCAATAATTACTCAATAGTTGAAGGTAATCGCTTGCAGGGTAAGTATAAGAGAGAGGCGATTACGGATGGACTTACAGGAATTTATAATCGTGCCTGGCTAAACAAAAAGCTCCCTTCACTGGTCAACAGAGCCGACAGAGATCAACATCCGCTTTCGATGTTTATGTTGGATGTTGATCATTTCAAACGATTCAATGATCGTTATGGTCATGCCGCTGGAGATGCTGTGTTGCGCCTGGTAGCCGAAGTTGTTTCCACGAATGTGCGGCCACTTGATCTTGCAGCTCGTTATGGAGGCGAGGAATTTTGCGTAATTCTTCCATACACCAATGCTTCCGGCGCAAGACTGGCTGCAGAAAGACTTATTAAAGTTCTCGCTGATACGAGAATGCCAGAGCAGGAAAATGAAGCATTGCCTAATATTACGGTGTCCATTGGGGTAGCATCTATCCTGGATGGTGAAAAGTGGGAATCACTCATCAAGCGGGCGGATGAGGCACTGTATCTTGCGAAGAAGAATGGTAGAAATCGTATTGAACTAGCGGACTCTGGGAAAAGCTCTTCCTCCAGTTTGCACTAGCTGTTTTAAGCTTTAGTAAATTTTTCCAATATCGCCGGCACCACGAAGAGTGCAGCCAACAATGAAGTGGTCATACCAATGGCCAGTATTACACCCATGCTTGCTGTTCCAGGGTGATTGGAAAATGCCAGTGTGCCAAAACTTCCTATTGTTGTAATAGTGCTGAACAGAATTGCCCTGGCAGTTGAAGAGACCATCACCGAAGCTTCCCGCTGACTGGTCTGATTATGGCGATGCATCATGTGAATTCCATTGTCGACACCAACGCCGATTAACAAGGGTAAGGTAATTACATTAGCAAAGTTAAAGGGCTGGCCTATCAGGGCAGCAATGGCAACGGTTGCCGTTGTGGCGATTAGTAATGGGAGAATAACAGCAAGCGTTTGTCGAGTATCGCGTAGCAGGATTAGTAAGAGTACAAATACAACGACAATGGCCGTTGCCATAGCCTGAACAAAGGCGGCGACCACCGTCCTTCCTGCATTAAACTGCATCACGGGTTGACCTGTGGCATCTGGCATGACATCTCTGACCGCGATCACGAAATCACCAATCTGCGCCATGTCACCAAGAGAAGACCGGGGAAGAATTTCAATTCGTAGACGGCCGTCTCTGGCGATCCATAAATCCTGCAAATCCTCGGGCAAATCACTTAGTCCGAATTGCTGAGCTTCGAATCCACGGACCAGGCGGTTCCAGGTAAATACCAGATTATCCAGAATTGCTTTACTGATGGTAGTTACGGCGGCCTGTCTTGACTCAGTGCTTTCATTATCTATAGCCCCGACCCATTCTGAAATGGCCAGACCCAGCTCCACTTCCGCCTCATTGCGGGAATTCATTAGCAGCGGGATTAAGTTCCGTAATGCTTGTAGGTCTCTTTGTTCAAGTGGTTCCTGTAATTGAATGGTTTGTGGGGTACCAATGAACAAAATGAAGTCGTCGAGGATTGCCAGCTTGTCGGATTGATTCTGCGGAACCAGATCCCGGGCGGAACGCACGTTTCCAACCTGGGGGAGGCGCTCCAGTTGAGCAGTTATTGATTCAAGAGACTCTTCTTCAATGAGAGCATTCAAGGTCAGAGGAGGGGAGTCAGAATCTGCCAACAAATCCCTGTAGGCGATCACTGATTCCGAATACGGGTCGCGTAGATTGAGAGGGTTCGAGTCAAACTCAGCCCAGGTACTAAAATATCCAGCCAGAACAGCGAGTGTCACAATAGCAATCCTGACCTTATATAGATTGGTTGAAACCATTGTTCCTATCAGGCGAAACAATGGAGGCGAATGCTGTGCCATAGCAATTTTCGGCGGACCGAAAATATTGATTAAAGCAGGTAGTAAGATCAAGGTCGCCAGCAGGCTGGCGAACATGCCAAAGCCTGCAATGAGACCAAGTTGCGCAACGCCGGAAAAAGCAGTTGGCACAAAGGCCAGAAATCCAATTGAGCTGGTTATTGCACACAGAACCAGGGCAGAACCTGTATATTCTGAAGCATCGATTAATGCCTGTTTATGATCCTCGCTTTTCGCAAGCAATTCTCGATAACGAAGACAATAATGAATCGCAAAATCTATCCCGAGCCCGATGTACAGAACAACAAATGCAACACTTATCAGATTAATATAGCCAATTGTTAGTGCAGTAAAGGCAGCTGTTAAGAACAAACCGCTAATTAGTGCAATAAAACTAGCAAGCAACAGTTTTGTCGAACGAAACGTCAATAGAAGAATGCCTACTACCAATATAACGGTCGCTATTGCGCCCCGGATAATCCCATCAGCGACACTTGCCAGTTCTTCCTGTTCAAGTGCCAGTCCACCCGTTAGCCTGATACTCAAGCTGGTATTTCCATCCATATTCAGGGCGCGTGCTTCGTCGCGGATGCCGTTAAGGACTCTGCGCCGGGGCTCTGCGCCTTCGAAGTCCAGAGGTGGAACGACTATGATGACCCGCCGGAATACTGAACCCTCAGCCTGCTCTTCAGGTTGAGTTGCAAACAGGTTTTGCCAGGAGATCGATTGCGGTGTGCTGTCTGCACCACTGCGGAATACAGCTGTGATTTCAGAAATAGCTGATTGAAACTCTTCGGGTGCTGATGATGGATTTTCGAGATAATCCTGAATAAGAGTAGTCAGACCCGCGAGATGGGGAGTCTGGGAGAGACGACCAACAACTGCCTGCATCGCAGCCAATCGATCGCCTAATTGAAAAAGTGATTCTTCTTCAAGAAACAGAAGTCCATTCCGTTGGAAAAAGTCAGTAGCTTCGATGGCCAATACTTCGCCGAACAAGCCAGGTTGCTCGAGCAACCGTCGGGACAGTTCAATTTGAGCACGATCGGTTTGTTCTGCTGACTGCCCTTCAATAACTACAATGACGTTTCGATCGAGAATCGGGAATTCGTCGCGAAAATCATTGAAGCTCTGAAACCACTCCAGCTCGGGTGAGAACATCTCATTAGTAGCTGTATTCACTCCTAAATTGCTAATTGCATACCCGGCAGCGAAAGCAGAAAGAACAAGAAAAGCACCGGTGACCAGGCGAGATTGTTCCAGGATCCGACGGGTTACATACGCCAGATAACGAGCAAGTTGTGCGTGTGTCTCTGCCATTGGGTTGATGAGAAATAACCAGTCGGATAAGCAGGCATTATATGTAATATGACAGACAAGTTGTCCTGCAATTCAGCAACAATTAAACTGATTATTATTCTGTCCCGGGGTTGCTCATTTTTGAGTTGGTCCATTCTAAGTGAACCTGAATCGCTTAATGTTATGAAAATCTTCTCCACCAGACTCAAATCCAAACTGGCCCTCATTCTCCTGGTATTAGTGAATTCATGCCCAGGTAGTTTTGCAAATGAGAATGCTGTGATTGTGGTGGACTCATTCCATGCTTTGCTGCTGGATGTGATGAAGCAAGGGGAATCGACAAGCATCATTGAGCGCTCCGCACGTCTGGCGATTGCGATAGACTCTGAATTTGATATGGAGATTGTCAGCAATGTGATTCTTAACAGGCATTGGCGGCAACTCTCAGCTGAACAGCAGTCTTCTTTTACTTCAGCATTGCTGGAACTTTCCGCGGCAACTTATGCCAGTCGCTTTTCGGACTACAATGGGCAGCAATTTGTTAGCTTGGACTATGAGTCTATGAACGCAGGTAGAGTGATGGTGCGATCTCAAATCAGTGGGCCTGATATGGACGCGGTAGCTCTAGATTACATATTGCAGAATGTCGATGATAGATGGCGAATAATTAGTGTAATTGCTGACGGAGTGAACGATCTGGCACTCAAAAGAGCTGAGTATGGAGCAATAATGCAGTCGTCAGGAATCGATAGTTTGCTGCAAGAGATACATGCCCAGATCTCCACGTTAATGACGAGCAATTAAAATTCATGGGTGATAGAAGCTGATTGAGAATACCATCTCTTATGCTCAGGATGACACTTCAACCACTTCATTCCATTAATCTGTTGAAGCCTTTGCTTATAGCGTTCGCAGGTTTGTTTCTCGCAGCTTGTGCCACCATTGGTGAAACCAATTCAAGTGATCCTCATGAGTCCTCTAATCGCAATAATTTTCAGTTTAATGAGTCTGCAGATGAAGGATTCATACTGGGTCTGGCGCAAAACTATCAGACAGGTATCAACCCCGTTATCAGACAGGGAATATCCAATTTCTTTGATAATCTGCACTATCCGAACACCTTGCTGAACAATTTTCTACAGGGGAAGGTAGATCGGGGAATCTCAGATATTGCCCGATTGGTAATAAACTCCACCGTAGGAATCCTGGGCTGGTTTGATGTCGCCTCCGAGTTTGGTCTTGCAAGATATGAGGAAGATCTGGGACAAACGTTGGCAATTTGGGGCTTGGGCGCTGGTGACTACCTGTACCTGCCTTTGCTGGGTCCCTACACCGATCGTTATGTGCCGGACTTTTTTGTAAGGAACGCCATAAATCCAATACTCTATTTAGAAGTACCAATCGCATTGCCTTTCCTTGGCCTCGATCTGATTCAAAAACGTGCAGCTATAATTGGACAGACTGAAGCAAGAGACGATAGTGCGCTTGATTCCTATTTATTTACCCGCGAAGCATTTTTGCAGCGGAGACGATTCCTGATATACGATGGGAATCTGCCCACGCAAGAGCTGGATGATTTTTTCGACTTATGAAGTTCAAGCATTTAACAGCATCCCTACCGGCTGCTACTTTGGTTTCTTTCTTCATGGCGCAACATTCCGAGGGTCAGGAACAACAGACTCGCCAACTTGATGAAGTTGTAGTTACAGCGCAGAGAAGAGAAGAAACTGCGCAATCTGCGCCAATTTCCCTGGTTTCACTTGATAGGGAGCGCCTGGATACTCTGGGAATTTCAGGTCTGGATGATATCAGTATTCAAATTCCCAATTTCATCACAGATCAGTTTCCAGCCAACAATCAAACATTGCGCCTTTTTATTCGCGGCGTAGGTTTGACCGATATTCAGATCACGCAGGACCCTGCGGTTGGTGTCTATATAGACGGTGTTTATCTTGCGCGCTCCACCGGGTTGGCTACTGAAATCGCTGACCTGGAACGGATCGAAGTGCTGCGTGGGCCGCAGGGGACACTGTATGGGCGCAACACCACAGGTGGTGCACTTAACCTGGTCACCCGAAGACCAGACACCGAAGGGTTAAGGTTTGAGCAGACAATTGGGGCAGGTAACCGCAACCAGCGCCAGATTAAGTCAATGCTTAACTTGCCTCTCGGTGAGAATCACGCCGTTAAATTCTCGTTGTTGAGCGACAGTTCCGATGGATTTATCCGTAACAAAGGGCCGGGACGAGATTTTGGAGACAGAGATGCGCAAGCCTATCGTTTTGACTGGCGCTGGCACATTGGTGAACGACTCACACTGGATTACAGCTGGGATAAGTCACGAATTGAAAATCACAATTATTCACCGCAGGCTGTTGTTCCTGGTTCCTTGAATGGCACCTTGCTGGATCAGGCTACCGAAAGCGCAATCCGATTTGTTGACTACGGATCTGAACGAGTAAGAGAGATGAGCACGAGCGTTCCCTTGTTGCCATCAGATACTTCGATTGAGGGTCATGCTTTAACTCTGGAATGGCAGCTACCCACCGCGACATTTAAATCGATTTCGGCCTGGCGTGATCTCAGCAACGAGAACTACATTGATTTTGCAGGGGGTGCATCAGGTGAATACCGCGTCGATTACAACACGGCAACTCTTGGTGCCCAGGGTGCGTCACCGCTAACATTTCCAGCCACAAGAACTCCGCTGGAGCAGGATCAGTTCTCTCAGGAATTTCAATTGGTAGGAGAGATTGGTGATGCCTTGGAGTATGTGGCAGGTATCTATTACTTCGAGGAAGATGCCGATGAATCGGGTTTGCCTCCCTATCATATTTATACTTTTCCACTGGCAGCTGCCAATGATGCTGTGGATGTGGTGAATTTTTTGGGCGAGCGTAATGTGATTAGCAATGAAGCTCTGGCGATATATGGGCAAGGAACCTGGACTCCGGGCTGGCTAGACTCTCGAGTACATTTAAGCCTGGGGTGGCGGTCGTCAAGAGACGAGCGTTCAGTGAGTAGGGATTATCAGCAAAACAGCTACATCGACACAGGTATTTCCTATATCGGGCCACTGGAAGAAGTAGAGTTTAGTGCAAGCGCTGCGCGAGACTTCAGCGACAACTCCATCACATTGATGGCAGAGTTTGATTGGACAGACAATTTAATTTCCTATTTTAAATATGTAGAAGCCTACAAGAGCGGTGGATTTAATACTCGTGATCCTGACCCGGAATTTTTCGCGAGAGGTTTCGATGATGAACACAACAGGACTGTTGAGCTGGGGTTCAAAGGGGAACTAATGGACAGGAGGTTGCGGCTCAATAGTGCAGTCTTCCATTCCGATTTTGAAGACTTGCAGCTGAATTTTCTGTTGCCAAACACTATTAACAATACCCGGGTACTGAATAGCGGGTCAGCTAAAGTGAGTGGTTTTGAACTGGAACTGGCAGGATTTCTTTACTACGGATTGTTGGGAAGATTCGACTACGCTTATCTGGATACAGAGATAGATGAAGTAATTAATCCATTCACTGGTCTTCCCCGTTCATTTACTTTTCCAAGCGCTCCAAAACATAGCGCGACAGTGTCATTTGATTACCAACTGCCACCTTCTGTATTTGGCCAACCCGTGTTTCATATCGACTACAACATTGTTGATGACAGGCCCGGCCAAAACCGGAACATGAATAGAGATGGATTTGAGCTCCTTAACTATCGATTGAACTTTACCGACATTCCGTTCCTGTCGAGCAGCTTCAGCCTTTCATTCTGGATGAAGAACGCTCTTCAGGAAGACTATGTGACATTCACACTGGATAATCTTCCTCATGCCGATCGCGCTGTCTTATGGGGTGAGACACGACGTTACGGAATTGATTTGCGTTATACCTTCGAAAACTAGAGTCCTTTTGCTTCAGGCTTGCTGTTTCGCACTGGAAATTCAGTAATCAGCCAGCAGCACTGAGCCTGCCTGCGCCGCTTTGCATCATGGCTGCTGATATAAGTTTCTGTAATTCAGTCTCGTCCGTTTCCCCCATTTCCACAAACTGGCAGCGCACAAAACTTACACCACAAGATGTATCAAAGACATTGCCCCGAATCTGTGCTTTTAAATCCACTATGCGATTGTTTGGAAGGAGTAACTGACAATCTTCAATTAATTGCATGGGAGAAAGCTTCTGCGATACATCACCTAACAATTGTATCTTTGCGCCAGTCGCAGAAAGATCTATTACCCGTCCCTGAAACTGTTCACCTCTGTCTGCGAACAGGGTTACCGGGATTTCCGGTTGATCCATCATGTTGATGCGAACAGCTTTTCGCAACTGAGAAAAGCGCAGGAACTGAGGGAATTTAAATCGACATTCACAGGCAGATGGATCACTGCTTTTACCTTCTAATACGGCCTTGAATACCAGGGACAGCCCACCACTTTGGGCTCGAAATGCAACCATTCGCTTTCTTTTTGTATCAGAGACCAATACGTCGCTGTCGACGACGAATTCGCGGTCGAATACGTTTACATCCAGCACAATTGCATCATCTGAAGTGAGATGATTGCGAACGAGTTGCAGACAGGTAAATTTCCATTGATGCAGGAACGCCATCTGCAATAATTCCCCGATCTCTCGTGAATCACTAATCTCTCTGTCGAATTCTGTGCTAATGCTCATACCAAATCCTCACCTCAGATTTCAGGAACAACTATTGGTCGGCTTCTAGATTAGGGGACTGGCATATGGAATGAGTTATGGAGGTCACATTTTGCATTCGACCTGCGTCGCATAGGCGCAATTATCGGCGTTGGAAAGTGATGGAGTTCTCAGTAAGGCTCAGATTGGAGAACTACCAGGTGATTTTCAATACCAGATAAATGGCCAGGAGTGCGGGGGTATTGTCAGAGATTGTCCTACGGCAGAACGGGATTGCTCCATTAGCCGTCACTAATGCTCTCCTAAGTAATTGAAATCTAAAATGTTATTTGGATTTGTACTGAGCACTCTCAGTTATGGCTCGAAATTCTGCATAATAGTTTCTGTAAAATGCTTAATAAAAACAATAAGTTAAGCAGGTTGCAGAAAGATTACTGACAAATTAACTGGCGGACTGAGTAGTTTGGACTATGCTCTCAGCTGGAGCAGGTGCATTTTAAGCCCTCAGGATGACGCTCCGATTGATGCTGGGACGCTGAATAGACTGTAATTAGTGAATTCTGAACTTATTCCTGGACTGCTGAGTCAGGAGGGTGCGGAGAGGCGCTACGCTCATGAGCATCAAACAACCGAAACATACGATACTGGTAGTCGATGATGAGTCCCTTATTGTGGAGCTCATAGTCGAATGCCTACTTGGCAGTGACTACGAGGTTATCACTGCTAACAATGGCGTGGATGCCATTGCTCAGTACCACAAGTACGAGCCCGATTTAATTATTTCTGACATCGTCATGCCTGAATTGGACGGCATAAGCATGGTGAAGAAGCTACAAATGAGTTTTCCGGACATTAAAGTGTTATTGATGACCGGATATCCTGAGCTGGCTCGAGAGGCTCTGGGAAATCAGACTAACGAGTTAGGCGTGGTTTGTTTAGTGGAGAAGCCACTCAATGTCATTGAGCTGATTTCCACCGTTCATGTACTCTTGCTGGATAAAACAATGATGGAATTTGCAGCTCCGGCAAAGAATCTCTGCTCTACTGAAGTGAGTTTTGCGGGCTAGCAGTCCCGGACCAGATCTCAATTCTCCCAATTAGCCTAACGCTCAATGGATTCCTTAAAGTGGCGACGACACATTGATAGATAACGGTCGTTGCCACCAATCTCTACCTGAGACCCTTCGCTGATCGCATTACCCTCTGCGTCCAGCCGAATAACCATAGTGGCTTTAGCACCACAATGACAAATGGCTTTCAGTTCTTTCAGATTGTCTGCCCAGGCCAGTAAATACTTGCTTCCTTCAAAGGGTTCTCCCTGAAAATCTGTGCGTAAGCCGTAAGCAAGTACAGGTATATCCATTCCGTCGGCGATCTCTCCCAACTCATAGACCTGCTTCTTGGTAAGGAACTGTGCTTCGTCCACTAATACACAGTGAATAGCTTCCGCTGCATTGAGGCGATTGACAACATCTAATAAGTCGTCATCCGTTTTAAAGCTCACTGAATCTGCTTCAAGTCCAATTCGGGATGTCACCTTTCCCTTACCATAGCGATTATCCAGTTCCGGCGAGAGGATAATGGTATTCATTCCTCTCTCGCGGTAGTTATAACTGGATTGCAGCAGAGAAGTAGACTTTCCTGCATTCATAGATGAGTAATAAAAATATAGTTTAGCCATGGCGCTATTCTCGCAGTAATCCCAATGTCTTGCACCAATCCTTTGTTTTATGCTCCATTAGGGTATGGAATTTACATGGAGATACTTATGGCTAAGATTACTGGCATCGGAGGAATTATATTCAAGGCGAAAAACCCGGCGAAAATGCAGGACTGGTATGCCAGGCATCTGGGGGTACAGGTTGATGAGCATGGTGTGTGGTCACACTATTGGCGCGATGCCGAGTCACCAGATAGGGTGGGGCGAACAGTCTGGGAAGTGTTCGCTGAAGATGCAGAGAATTTCGAAGGTTCACCCGCATCCTTCA
Source organism: uncultured Pseudohongiella sp. (assembly GCA_965227685.1). GTDB lineage: Bacteria > Pseudomonadota > Gammaproteobacteria > Pseudomonadales > Pseudohongiellaceae > UBA9145. The sequence goes on from CBDDGA010000002.1 coordinate 4,331,677, forward strand.
TGGTGAATTATCGGGTCGAGAACCTGGACAGCTGCCTTGTGGAATTAAGGTCCGAAGGAGTCCAGGTAATGGACAAGATTGTAGAATTTCCCTTTGGCAGATTGGGCTGGTGTCTGGACCCGGAAGGCAACAAAGTCGAATTATGGGAACCAGCGAATGAGGAAGGGCAGTCTTCTGAAGTATAGGAATCAGAGTACAAATCAGTAATTCTAGGGCAGCATCCTTGCTGCTAAGAAAAGCAGTTCCGTAAATGCGCAGGCACTCTTAGCATATCAATCAACTACTGGTAGCGGAAATTGTTATCAGCTACATGCAGCCGATTCTAAGTAACTCCTGTGATTCAATTTCGGAAAAGTTCAGTTATGTAGATGAATAGGTACTTGGTAATCAGGTGGCACTAATAAAGGTGATAGGGAGGTATAAAAAGTCGGATAACTAGGGATTATCAAATTATTGGCTAGTGCAATGGAGAAGCGAACAGAAATAAAAGAAGTTCTTACTCAGTCTTTAGCAAGGCTTACTGAAGGAAAAGGTTCAATATGCGCGATTACTGGTGGTAGCGGTTACGGAAAAACTCACTTAGTTAATGGCTTCCTTGAGGACAAGCAGGAAATCCATTCCATTTTTAGAATAAAGGGCCTTCCCACAGAACAAACATCTTTGTCCAGTGTTTATGAGTGTCTATACCATGCAGTTAGTGGAGAAGTTGTAGCTAAGCAAGCCTTCATTGCTCTAATCAAGAAGTACACGAGACTATTGCCAACGTTTGGCAAGTACATAGCACCTCTAACTGAAGACCTAAGTCGAGAAGCTTTCGCTGAAGTGGTGGCTCGATCAGGTATCGGTTTTGACGCAATAGTCTGGCCAAATGTAATCAAGTTTATGAAAGAAATATCCGGCAACCGGCGTGTTGTCCTTTTTTGCGATGATACGCAGTGGCTGGATCAAGATAGCTGGGAGGTTATTGCCTCCATATGCGATGTAGCAGAACAGCATAGCATTCTCGTTATCTTACTTTATAACGACAGGGCCGAAGTGTGGAATGATTCTCACATGCATATTCAGAGAGTATTTGACTCTTGGACGAACCAAGAGAAGTCACCGGTATGGAACCATTTTCAAATGGAAGCCTGGGCTTCACAAGATTTGGGAATCATTTGTAGTGAAATTCTTGGTGGCGCTTGTTCATTGTCCAAAGAGGAGCTAGAAATTCTATATGAATTTACTTCAGGTATTCCGCTATACATAAAGTCAACGCTTCAAGTCCTTCAAGAGAATGGGAACCTGATCAAAGTAGGCCGTGAATGGCGATCAAGCGGCACGTGGAAAGATCTCGATATCAAACTTGATCTTCACGACTCAATAAAAAAAAGGTTGAAAAGAGTATACCTGTCCCTACCAAAAAGTCGCAATGCACTAGAACTAGCTAGTGTAGTTGGTGAAACATTTCAAGATTCCATTATTGATGCGATTCTTAGCGAAAGAACTGGTTATGAAATATTTTGTGAAATCGAAAGTAGGTTTAAAATTGTAGAGTATCTACTCCAACAACGCCTTTGGACTTTCGAGCACAACGTCATTCGAGAAGTGATCTACAGGTCTCTTGGTCAACATGCGTCAGCGCTTCATAAAACTATTGCCAACTGCTTAGAGCTATCGCCAGAGTTGGGAGCAGATGCGCTAACTATTGCCTACCATTATGAAAAATCCGGAGATAAAGAGGCAGCGCAAATAATTAGGGTCAAAGAGGCTGAACGCTTGTTAGAAAGTGCGATGTTTCAATCAGCGCTTCGATTAGTAGAATCGATTCAAGACCCGCTCTTGTCTCTACAAGACAAAGTCCAGATGCTAAGAGGTAGACTTCTATTTCATACTGGACGATACGAGGAATCCAAGGACTGCTTTTTGGAGCTTCTAAGTACCACTGAAAAATCTGTGGTTACTGGAACTACTAATCATTGGATTGGGAAAGTGCTGACCAAGTTATCTAGTGTAAAGGATTTTGAAGATGCGATTGACTATCTCAATGAAGCTAAAAATATATTCGAAAGTGAAAATGACTATAGATCCTTGGGGGACGTACTAACGGATCTTGTTGTCACTCACGCTCACTTAAATCAATTCAAAGATGCTGAAATACAATTTAAGCGCGCTGAAATATGCTACAACCATTCAAATGACAAAATAGGTATGGCTAGGTTGCAAAGAAAAAATGTCATATTTATGGAAAGTGAGTTATCCGCACCAATCGTGGAGAGCGTAGCAAATACCTTCGGGGATCTAGGCGTCATTCATGAGCAAATAATGTCACTTAACAATGCGGCCACTGAATATCTATACTGCGCAGAATTTGAAAAGGCAGCTCAATTACTTAAAGCCGCAATGGAAAAAAGCCTTGATCTGAATGGCTTCAAACTAAGCTACATGTACAATAACCTGGCACTTATTGATTGCATTAAAAATGAATATTTGGAAGCGAAGAATAAGCTTTTTCAAGCGATGGAGGACTCAAGGAGGGATGTAGATAAAATTGTTATAAGCTGCAATCTGGCTGTAGTTTTAGCAAATGCAGGTCAGCTGGAAGAGAGTATCAATATTCTAAGTCGAATTTTAGATCAAGCAGAAACAGTTGGCGAATATAGCTACCTGATTCCGATTAAAACCAATTTGGCACAGTGTTATATTCATAGAAATTGTAAACAAAAAGCCCTTGAAATACTGAGAGAAATACAACCGGTTAATGAAAACTCTTATTCACTCTACAAGTACTCCAAGTGGTATCGGCTCATGAATAAGTTACATAGTGAATTGGAAAATTCTAATAAATTGACTAGCTCACTACAGCAATACGATTGGTGCTTAGACATTCCGGACAACACTTACTACAAATATCCATATACTCTCATAGACCTCCAGTTTTGGGGCGATTGATTCGTGAGATGGCTGAATCTACGATCATCTCGATAATTTGTGAAAAATTAGGAAATGAATGCATTGCCGCATATATGAATGAAGAATCTTCACTCAAGTCAGGATGAGTGGATACTTCCATGCAGTAAAGCTCTCCATCTTTTCCAATCCGAAAGTCGGTGCGAGAATAGTCTCTTAGTTCTAGTATTTGATGTAGCTGAACGGCAATCGCATTAGCTTTCTTAGTCAATTTACTTTCTTTGGGCCTATAGTAGTCTAGCTTGTGCATAATCACATCTTGGCGGGTCTGCAGGGAACCATCCATAGGTCTTCCATTCTTCATGACTCCTGCAATTCCAGCACTGTTCGCATTTTTACCATTGCCTAATACAGCTACCTTCCACTCCTCCCCGCTGACAAATTCTTCTATAATAGCCGGCTGAAAATACTCATTTGTTATCCAGATTGCTCTCTTCTGGGCTTCTCTTTCGTTTGAGCAAACTGAGCCCTCGTCAATTCCTATCGCATCAGATTCTTGGTTCGGTTTTACAATTACTGGGAATTGAAAATGGCTAATATCAACCCATTCTGATTTGTAGATTGACGCCATGGGAGTTCTAATGCCCATACCATGCACAAGACGGCTGGTATGGTATTTATGACGTGCAAGAGTCATTGCATAAGCAGATGTCCCTATGTAAGGGACGTCAAATAGTTGGCAAATTGCCGGAACAGCAATTTTTCTCTCAAGTCCTTTAAACCCAAGTGACTTGTTAAATACAAGGTCCTCACGCTTTTTTATCAATTCAATATCTTCGATAAGGCTTCGAGATCCATCAACTATTGATATTTCGTAACCGAGATTTTTTAGAGTGCGCACAAGTTGGTTAATTTCACCTGGATTAGCAAACTCGGACAATCGATCAAGAGCGCGTTCCTGGTTTGAATTCAATGCCGGATTGTCAGTAATTTCATAGACGATAGCCAAGCTTGGCTTTTTTACCGGTGATTGATCTAATTTCTGGATCATCTTTGTCACACTCAAATAAACGATAATCCCTAGTTATCCATATTAATCACGTTATTGACCCTACATTTGATGAAGATAGGATCACTCACCAAATCCCACAATTTACATAGTAAGTAATTCGTACAAAGTAATAAAGCAGAGTGGCAAAGTGGGCTTGTGTCCTTTTTCGAGGAAATAGTTCAAGCTCTTGTGCTCGTCTAGAATTTTTTCTGTAAGCTATTGATGTATATGAAATATATAGTAAAGGATTTCTATTAAATACAGAGTCGACCAGTTGCTGGTAATAGTGGGAGAGGGATACGCATTGAACGGGTTTGACTTTTTATTCTCTGGTATCAGCAGCGCGATTAGCTGTACCCCAGGGCCAATGCTCAGGAACAGTTGGACTCCAGGCTGGCAGCGAGAGAAGGAACTTTCCTGTTAAGTTCTTCGCAACTCAGTGCGCTTAGTGTAGGTGACCGCTCAAAACTGGTATTGCCGACGGTCTTAGTTTGTAACTGCAGGTGCGCAAAAATCGTTCTGCCGTTGTAGGGTACAGGAGCGAGAATTCCTGAATCATTAACACTGGCGGGTAACATTTTCAGGCGTACCCAGCTTCTCACGTTACCACCAATAAGTAAGATTCTTTCATTCTGCGGATCAAGTTTTACAACTATGTCGCAGTGGCTACGTGCCCCTTCACCAATTTGCTGCCGTCTGTCTTCTATAGTCCGATAGGCAGGTCTGCTGGCGCGGCATAACAGATCTCCGGGTGCTATTTCTTCAGATCCAGGCTCGACTGCTATATAAGCAGAAAGGGATTCGTTTTCATCAATGGCGGTAATGGCCTGATCGATATAACTATGATGAGCAATTGCCCGACGGAATAGGGCAGGATCTCCAAGTCCTCCTTCACACATAACCCAGGAGATAAATGCAGCTGACCAGGGATTGCGCCACCTTGAGCCTGCACCTCTGGACTCCCAGGACTGATTCTGACGTTCCAGTATCCAGGCACTGTTTGGAGTTGCTGACCAATAACCAGCTATTGAAGAGGCCGCCCGAATAGCTTCATCGGTATCGATGATTGTCCGGCGCCAGGGCTGGCGGCGATAGTCGGGGTTGGAATCCCGGGTTTCGGTCAGATCCAATATGCTATAGCCGAAGTAGGCCCATTCCTGAATCGCAATATTGATTATCCGGGACCTTACTTCTTCCAGTGCCAGCGACTGACAACTACCACCGAGATAATTCATGTCTCCAGGAGTTCCACTCACTCTGGAATGCGGCGGATTGACGTCAAGTATGCTGCGGGACAGACGGTCGCTAAATTGAGTTTGGGCGGAGGCGCTAAGGGCTGTCACTGACAACAGAGCCAATAGCAGATATGCCGATAGAGATTGGAATGAAATTCCTGATTTGCCGGACTGCATTAAATTCTTTTCCAACATTTACTCGCCGCAACTATCAATATAGGGCCAATGGGAGACTAAGTCCACGACTGATATTGTTCGATAACATACTTAACAAAGGAAACGGGTTGCATGTTCGTCGGTATGAGCAGATGTCCCGTGTCGTCAGAGATTGCTAAACTACTGGTTCCGATTGTCAGTGTTATGTCCTTATGCAAAATAACCCACCTCTTGAGGGAATCACGGTGCTTGCTATTGAGCAGGCAATTGCTGCACCACTGTGTACGCGTCAGCTTGCTGAACTGGGTGCTCGCGTCATAAAGGTTGAGCGGCCAGAGGGCGGAGATTTTGCACGCCATTACGATGATCGGGTTAAGGGATTGTCCTCTCATTTTGTATGGACCAATCGTAGTAAGCAGAGTCTGACTCTTAACCTGAAGAGCCCCTCCGCCCTGGAAATCGTCAAGAAGTTGCTACCGGAAGTTGATGTGCTGGTTCAGAATCTTGCTCCCGGCGCGGTGACCAGGCTTGGCCTGGACTATGCGTCACTACATGATGACTTTCCTGCCTTGATATGCGCTGACATATCCGGGTATGGCAGCAGTGGTCCCTATGCCAGTAAGAAAGCCTACGACTTGTTGGTGCAGGCTGAGTCAGGATTATTAACTGTTACCGGCATGCCTGATCATTTAGTAAAGAGTGGCATCTCAATCGCGGACATTTCTGCCGGCATGCAGGCACATTCGGCAATTTTGGCGGCACTCATTCAACGCTCGAAAACCGGAAAGGGATCCCATCTGACTGTGTCATTATTGGATGCCATGGTGGAATGGATGGGCTATCCACTATTCTATGCTTACGCAGGCGCAGAGCCGCCTCCGCGTTCCGGGGCTGACCATGCCACTATTTTTCCCTATGGTGTTTTTGCAACTGGTGATGATCAGGTACTGATGCTGGGATTACAGAATGAACGGGAATGGTATTCATTCTGTAAAGAGGTACTTGACGACGAAAATCTGGCTGCGGACTCTCGCTTCGATAGCAATGCGCAGCGTTCAGCCAATCGTTCTCAGCTTCGGGACATTATTGAACAGGCTTTCAATGACCAATGTGCCGATGAGATTCGAAAGAAACTGGATCAGGGAAAGATTGCTTACGCCAATGTTAATGATCTGGCAAATGTCTGGAATCATCCACAACTACGCGAACTGGAAAGACTGATAACTTACGATAGTCCGGTTGGTGAAATTCAGGGATTTAAACCCCCGGTAATCGACAACAGCTTCGAACCCTGTCTGTCTGCCATACCAGCGCTGGGGGAGCACACCGATTTAATCTTAGAGGAACTGGGTCTGTCGCCATCGGACATAGAGCAACTACGTTCCGATGGAGTGATCTAAATCTGGTTCCTCCACAGTTTCGACTGACACTACCGTAATTCGTTGACCGTCGATTTGCCATTTGATGTTTAGATCGTATAGAGCCATTCCATATTGCTTTTCATCCAGGGTTTTGACCCGCCAGGCGGGTCTTGGATCCTGACGAAGCAATGAGAGTATCAGCGCTTCCAAACCCGGGTACCTTCCTTCTTCTTTTCTAACTCTATCCAACGCTGTGGCGGTCATGCTGACTTCAAATTTTTCCTGGGGTTGTTCCTGCGCATAGCCTGCGCTGGCCTCTGGAATGGAATCTGCATAGGGAAGATAGGGTTTGATGTCCAGGACAGGTGTGCCATCCAGTAAATCCAGTCCGCCGACTTTAATTATTAGCCTGCCTTGTTCCTGATAGCTTCCGAGATTCTCCACCACTGAAAGTCCCAGGGAGTTGGGACGAAATGGGGAGCGGCTGGCAAACACACCTACCTTTTCCTTGCCACCTAATCTGGGAGGCTGCACAGTGGGAGTCCAGCCATGTTCAACAACCGCGTGGAATTGGAATATCAACCAGAGGTGTGAGAAATCCTCCAGTCTTCGTATCAACTGCGGATCACTGAATGCTTCTGTGAATATCAGCGATCCTGTGGCTTCCTTAACCAGATTTGGTTGTCTGGGGATGGCGAATTTCTGCTTAAAGGGACTGCTAACAGTGGCAACTACCTCGTATTCCATCTTAACTAGTCTTGCATGGCCTCATATACCATTCGCACAGCGATGTCGTTGGTAAAGGGAGTGTCAGTGGGACCACCCCATTTCTGTACCATATATAGAAGATAGAAATCATTTTCAGGGTCCACGATGAAAATAGTCCCACCTATACCACGCCACCCGAAATTGTACGGGGCTGCATCATCTTCTCCCGTGGGCTGCAGATGAAATCCGAGGCCCCAGTTACCGCTGTCGCCATAGAAGAAGTACTGGCGGGAAACGTTGTCGTTAATGGTTTCCTGCCGCATCGAATTCAAGGTGCTGGAGTTGATTACCCGTTCTCCATGCAGCGATCCTCCATTCAGCAGCATCAATGCAAAACGGGCATAGTCGGCGGAACTTGCATTCAGACCATGGCCTGCTGCAAGCATGCCTCGGGGCTCTGTGTTATCCGTCATCGGGCCATGGATTGGTTCAGCGATACGAAACGATTTTGGGGTGGGCACCCAGAAGTGAGTATCGTGCATTGCCAGAGGATCAAAGATATGCTCGTCCAAAATCTGGTCCAGGGGTTTCCCTGCAGCGACTTCCAGCACTGCGCCGAGTACATCGGTGGAATGACCGTAGTGCCAAGCAGTTCCTGGTTCGAATAACACGGGTAATCGTCCGATTCGCGTGGCCAGTTCATTAGCACTTATAGAATTAAATTCAGACATGAATGCGGCATCAACATTGTCTGTATCCGGGCGGGTGAGCACATCCGGAAAATTATCCCTGTACATAGGTCCCAGGGGTGTATTCATGGCAAACGGTTGTTGCACGATTCCCGATTGGTGGGTCAACAGATGACGAACTGTCATGGTATTTTCAGCAGGAGTTACCTGGCTGGTTTCCGGATCTATGACTTGCAGGTTTGCAAAGCTAGGAATGTAATCACTCACAGGGTCATCGAAATCCAGTAGGCCATCTTCAACCATGGATGCCGCGGCCACACTGACGACGGGTTTCGTCATGGAATATATGCGAAACAGCGTGTCCTGATTTACCGGCCTGGTGCCCGCTGCTGTTTGCGAGCCGACTGCTTCCATCAGGCCAACCCCGTCTCTGTTTCCCACCAGAAGCAGGGCGCCATTAATATGACCCACATCAACAGCGCGTTGCATTTCTCTTTTAATGTTGTCGATTTCAGCTTGATCAATGTTGAAGTTCAATGAGTGGATGGGATTCAGGATTGAAGCACCTTGCTCAGGAACATCGGTATCGATTGTGAGATTGAACGATGTGCCTGAGGTAGTAAACGTACAGCCAACCAGCAACAATCCAGGAAGCAGAGCAATGATGTTTTTCATGTGTATTTCCAGCATTTTTGTTTCGTGTTGTTTATGCAATCAGTTTCGGGAATCCGGCTGCATGTCTTTTTTGAAGCGCTTGAAATTCTGTACATAGGTCTCGGCACTCAGCGCAAGTTTCTGTTGCTGATCGGCACTCAATTGCTTTATGACTTTCGCTGGCGATCCCATTACCAAAGATCCATCAGGAATTTCCTTTCCCTCTGTGACCAGGCTGTTGGCGCCAACCAGGCAATTCTTGCCAATTTTGGCCCCATTGAGTATGACCGAATTAATCCCTATAAGTGAATTGTCGCCAATCACGCACCCGTGGAGCATTACCTTGTGACCCACGGTGACATTTTTACCAATCACCAGAGGTACTCCTGGGTCAGTATGCAAGACAGAACCGTCCTGAACGTTGGAATTTTCGCCAATCGTGATGAGTTCGTTATCGCCCCGAATCACCGCGTTAAACCAGATGCTGGCATTGTTTTCTATTCTTACGTTGCCCACTACCGTGGCATTGTCCGCGACGAAAAAGTCATCTCCGGTAATTTCGACTTCTGTGTCACCTAGAGTAAAGAGCATGAACAGGATTCCTCGTTATAAAGTAACAAAACATTGCAGCTTATAGGCTGAAAGGTCAAATTGTGTCTTCTGTAGTTTCTGATGCATACTTGTCCACCCGCATATCGGGCTGAATGATGGCAGCCAGTCCCGCATTTAACTCAATACAAAGTGCTGCCGCAAATTTTCCAGTTTACTGTAGTAGACTAAAGAGCTTGCAACAGAACACCAAAAACAAGATTAAGAACAGAAGTCCCAAAGCAGAGCAACAATACTAAGGAGAAGCCGTAATGTCCTCATCCCGTATTTTATTTTCATCACTCTCTATTTGCCTGACTCTTGCGGCAAGTAGTGCTGCGACCGCCCAAAGCGCAGCGTTTATTTCAGGCGAAGGAATTCCCGATCCAAATCCAGTTGTCACGAGGAATTGGGGCGAGCTGCCCTCCGGGCGAAATTGGGGTTCCACCGCGGGTATTGATATCGATCCTACAGATGGTCATATCTGGGCCTACGAACGTTGCGGAGCGAGTAGCTTCGGCGGCGGTGTACCAGTTAACTGCGATACCAATCCGGTAGATCCAATCTTTAAATTCAATCGCCACACTGGTGAAGTTATGGCCAATTTCGGTGGTGGGATTATGCAGACGCCCCATGGCATTCATGCTGCGGCTGACGGTACCGTCTGGGTCACTGACTTTGCTGCCAATCGAGACGGCACCAAGGGGCATCAGGTTCATCAGTTCAGCGCCGATGGTGAACTGTTGATGAGTCTCGGTACAGCGGGCCAGGCTGGATCAGGACCTGGTATGTTCAATCAGCCTAACGACGTAATCGTAGGACCCGCTGGATTTATTTATGTTTCTGATGGACACAATGGTCAGGGTATGACTTCTAACCAGGCCATGGAAGAAGGTCGGGCTGCAGGGAATACAGCACGCATCATGAAATTCGCGCCAGATGGCACTTTTATTAAAGAGTGGGGTCAGATTGGTGTTCGCCATGGCGAGTTCCGAACTCCTCATGCTCTGGAATTTGATTCCTATGGTCGTCTTTGGGTGGCAGACAGAGGAAACCATCGCTTAGAGATTTTTGATCAGGATGGTAATTATCTGGAATCCCGTTATGCCTATGGCCGTATTAGTGGTCTGTACATAACAGACGACAATATGGTTTATGCCATTGATTCGGAATCCAGTCCTACCAATCATGTTGGTTGGAGAAATGGTGTACGAATTGGACCATTGGAAGACGATGAAATCGTTGGTCTGATTCAGCCGTTTGAAAGACCAGACCGTCAGGGTCAGGGTACAGCGGGCGAAGGAGTAGCTGTGGATGCCGATGGCAATGTCTATGCAGCGGAAGGTCCTAACTCACTTAGCTGGGCGGGTGGAGCATTTACCAAGTACACCCGACGCTAGTTTTCAGGTGGCTACAATTTCGCAATCAATTGTTGTGTTGAGTTAGTTGCTTTAGAAAAGAAAACAAAACCCGCATCAGCCTTAACTGATGCGGGTTTTTTATGATCGTTATGAATGCACAGAGTTAACGATGTCGGCAAGGTATAGTAAACCTTGCTACGGTGGCTGAATCCTTAGCTATACTCAAAATAGGACGAACTCTACCTATAGACGACATGACTGCGATTCATGGGCATTCTTATGCCCCTTCTGCATATTCCCAATATCATGGGGCCGAGAGATCAGCCTCTGAATCTAATGTGCCTTTCGAACCTAGTGCTGTGCCTGAAGACGATGAGGCAACGCGAAGGGTCAACGGCGCGACCGACGGGCAAGGTGCAGGGCAATCCTCCAGCAACAAGCAAAAGTCTGGCGGTTCAGTTGAACAAAATGAAAGGAATCAACAGGATCAGAGTATAAATTCCCTGCTGGTTGATGAAGCCGCTCGAAAACAAATTGAAAGTCTAAAACAAAGAGACAGGGAAGTGCGGGCTCACGAGGCGGCCCACTTGGCTGCCGCTGGCCAGTATGCAACTTCTGGTGCCCGTTACACCTATCAACGTGGCCCGGACGGAAGAAACTATGCGGTAGGTGGGTCCGTGGGCATTGATGTTAGTGCTGAAGCTGATCCCGAATTGACTATTCGCAAAGCTGACCAGATAAAGCGGGCAGCACTGGCTCCCGCTGAACCCTCAGCCCAGGATCGTTCCGTAGCTGCCTCAGCGGTATCTTTAAAACAGCAGGCGCAAAAGGAGCTTGTGCAGATTAAGGCCGAAGAAAGAGCTGAAGCAGCTGCTACCAATGATACAGCTACGGATACCGATTCGAAGAATGAGTCCACCTCTTCGTTATCTGACACTGAAGATTCTTTGCCTGGATCTCATGGGCATTCCTCGATACCAGAGAACTCATATGAAAGTCCTGCACTGAATGAAAGTTCTGATTTAAGTGAAAAGGCGAGACATGAACAACCAGAATCGAATTCTGTCGATGGAGAAGAAGTTAATAGTGTGTGCACTGTATGCGGAGGAAGTCACGGGAGTAAAGGGCACGTCGCCGCGAACCAGGCGAAGATAAATAGTGCATACAGTGCAGCTAGCGAAAGTTCTAAAGCTGGCTCAATACTTTCCTTAGTCTAAGTAAGTGTTCTACTCAGAAATTTCCATGAGCACTTCGCCGGGTGTTACGCGGTCGCCCTTTGCAACATTGATAGCAACCACTTTACCCGCGATATTGGCGTTGATTTCGGATTCCATTTTCATGGCTTCAGTCACCAGTACCGCTTGACCGGCAGCAACTTCATCGCCTTCATTCACTAACACATCGACAACGTTGCCTGGCATTGCAGCAGTGACATGGCCTGGTTCGGTAGCTTGTTTTCTTGCACCGCTATCTTCTGCCACGTATTCATTCAAAGGCTCAAAAATAACCTCTTCCGGCATCCCATCCAGAGACACATAGAGTTTGCGCCTGCCACTGCCGAATTCTCCTACCCCTGTGATTGCCACATCATAGGTTTCACCGTGTACATCCAGCTTAAATTCTGTCGCCGTGGAGCTGGATGGTCGATCACCTGCGTCGATGGGTAAAAGTTGTTCCGGTTGTAGAGAGCCGTCTTCTCTTTGTTGCAGATATTCACGCCCAAGGTCCGGGAACATGGCGAAGGTGAGCACATCTTCTTCGGTTTTGGCTAACGCACCGATATCATTCTTGAGCTTCTCCATTTCGGGAGCCAGTGCATCGGCAGGACGTTCTTCGGAGTAACTTTCATTACCGATCGCCTTCTTTCGAACTGATTCATCAACTGCGGCGGGAGGCTGACCATAACCACCCTGTAGATAGCGTTTCACTTCATTGGTAATGGTTTTGTACCTTTCGCCGGCAAGTACATTGTAAACAGCCTGGGTACCGACAATTTGAGAAGTCGGTGTTACCAATGGAGGATATCCAAGGTCTTTTCTGACTTTTGGAATTTCGTCGAATACATCTCTGATCCGGTCGAGGGCGTTTTGATCCTTTAACTGATTTGCGAGGTTAGACATCATGCCGCCGGGAACCTGGTTAATTTGTACCGAGATGTCCTCGCGGGTGAATTCACTTTCAAACTGATGGTACTTCTTTCGGACTTCTCTGAAGTAATCACAAATCTCAGTTAACTTGTCCAGTTCCAATCCAGTATCGTAGTCCGTGTCTTTGAATGCTGCGACCTGATATTCCGTTGCCGGATGGGAAGTGCCACCTGCGAACGATGAAATCGCAGTGTCGATGCGATCAGCACCTGCTTCAACTGCTTTGATCTGGCACAGTGGAGCCAGTCCAGACGTTGCATGACTGTGGATAGCCAGTGGCAGTGGAACGGCGGATTTAATTGCTTTAACTAACTCATAGGTTGCATAGGGTGTTAACAATCCAGCCATGTCTTTAATGGCAATTGAATCAGCACCCATTTCCTGAAGATGCACTGCCTGTTTCACGAAAAGGTCTGAGTCATGCACAGGGCTCGTGGTGTAGCAAATTGTACCCTGGGCGTGTTTACCGCTCTTTTTCACGGCTGTCATCGCTGTTTCGATGTTTCGCAAATCGTTGAGAGCATCGAATACTCTAAATACATCAATACCATTGTCTGCAGATTTCTGCACGAAAGCTTCAACCACATCGTCGGCGTAATGACGATAACCAAGCAAATTCTGGCCCCGCAGCAGCATCTGAAGTCTTGTGTTTGGCAACGCAGCCCGCAGTTTTTGAAGCCGTTCCCAGGGGTCTTCTTTAAGAAAGCGAATACAGGCGTCAAAGGTGGCTCCACCCCACACTTCCAAAGACCAGAACCCGATAGAATCCAATTGCTCGCAAATGGGAAGCATGTCTTCGGTACGCATGCGGGTCGCAATCAGCGACTGGTGGGCGTCACGAAGGATGACTTCAGTGACCTCAATTTTCTTTTTGCTGCTCATTGATTTTCTCTGGACTCTGTAAATTCTATGGACTACCAACCAGCATAGGCTGCAATTGCCGCGGACAATGCCAGGGCAACGTCACTGGGGTGGCGTTTGTCGGAATAACGTGAAAGCTCTGGATGTCTGGCGACGAAGCTGGTATCGAACTGCTTATTTTGAAATTCGTCGTGTTTGAGAATCTGTTGATAATAGTTGGCGGTAGTACGTATACCATGCAGGCGCATGTCATCGATGGCTCGCTGTGCCCGGGTTACTGTTTCCTCCCAACTCAAAGCCCAGACAACCAGCTTTAGACACATAGAATCATAGTAAGGAGGAATTTCGTAGCCGGTATAGATCGCAGTGTCGACCCTTACGCCTGGTCCCCCCGGCGCATAGTAATGAGTAATGCGGCCGAAGCTGGGCAGGAAATCATTCTTGGGATCTTCTGCATTAATTCTTAATTGCATCGCATAACCGCGAAAGCTGATTTCATCCTGCTTAAAGCTGAGGGGTTTGCCTTCGGCCACACGAAATTGTTCGCGCACTATGTCTACGCCAGTAATCTGCTCAGTAATAGTGTGCTCAACCTGGATTCGGGTATTCATTTCCATGAAATACACTTCATCGTCGGCCAGCAAAAACTCCACCGTGCCAGCGCTGCAATAATCTACTGCTTGTGCGGCGGTTACTGCTAATTCACCAAGTCGTTGCCTTAATTCATTACTTATTTGCGGGCTGGGAGCTATTTCGATTAGTTTCTGATTGCGGCGCTGTATTGAACAATCGCGTTCGAATAAGTGAATTACATTGCCGTGGGAGTCCGCGAGTACCTGCACTTCAATGTGTTTAGGATTAACAATGCATTTCTCCATGAATACTTCAGCCGAGCCAAATGCCTTGGTAGCTTCAGATATCACCCGGGGGAATTGCTTGCGTAAATCTTCAGCATCATCGCAGCGCCGTATTCCTCGCCCACCACCGCCAGAAGTCGCTTTCACCATGACCGGGTAACCGATATGCTCAGCTTCCTCTAACGCCTGTTCCACGCTCTCCAGATTGCCTTCAGTGCCAGGTGTCACAGGAACGCCAGCTTCTTTCATGGCGATACGAGCCTGAGTTTTATCCCCCATTCTCTGTATGACTTCTGCTTTGGGGCCGATAAAAATAATTCCCTTCTGCTCGCACAGACGAGCCAACTCAGGATTTTCAGATAAGAATCCATAGCCTGGGTGTATGGCATCGCAGCCAGTCTCAACGGCCAGGTTCACGATTCTCAGGGGATCCAGATAGCCTGCCAGTGGTTCTTCACCCAGTGAGTAAGCCTCGTTGGCTCGTTTCACGAAGAGTCCGTAGCGATCCGGTTCCGTGTAAACCGCAACAGATCGAATTCCATATTCGGCGCAGGCTCTCACCAGACGCAGGGCAATCTCACCGCGATTGGCGATCAGTACTTTGTTCAGTGTGGTCGATTTCATGGGGCACTAATTAAACACGTCAGGAAAAAAATTGTAAACCTTTGTACTAGCTAAGTTTTTTCAAATTGTGTCTGATAAGTTGTATAGAAAATAAATGGACTCATCCGGCTTCTCCTTTTATTCTTCAAAGCGAGGCTCACTCCATAATAGGTAGAACTAAAATAATGAGAAACAGACTTCAGGCCTTCGTCAACAAGCTTTGCTATTACTTCCTGTTTTTGTGTCTGGGACTCTATTCTCCCGCCGGTCTTGCGCAACAGGATGAAGTGGCAGGTCGAGTCGTAGCGACTCGCGGACAAGTCACTGCTGTGGATGCGAGCGGTAGTTCCCGGGAGCTGGCGCGGCGCTCTGAAGTCCGTGTCGGTGACACCATAATTACCCAGGCTGATTCTTTTGCTCAGATAAGAATGTCTGATGCAGCCATTATTGCACTCAAAGAATCCACCCAGTTTCAGGTGCTGGCCTACAGCTATGATGGAGATCCTGACAACGATATCTCTACCATGAATCTCATTGAAGGGGGATTCCGCACCATAACAGGGGCGATCGGAGATCAGAATCAGAACGCCTATACGGTGCAAACACGCTTTGCTGCGATCGGTATTCGTGGCACTGACCACGAGGCAGTTATTACCGATGCTCTTTACACCGGTGTCTACGACGGAGGTACTTCTCTAACAAATAATGCCGGAAACCTGGAGTTGGGTATTGGAGCGGACTTCGATTTTGGCAGGGCAACCGATCCCAATCTCCCGCCAGAAGGGCTTATTTTGCAGCCCCTGGAATTAGGCAATATTACAGTTCTTACTATTCCTGAGCCAGAAGATGAAGAAGCCGGTGATGATCAGGGTGATCAGGAGGATAGCGGAGATGGTGTCGCCACTGATGCTGGAGACGATGCGGCGACTGACGGAGGAGATCAAGCTGACGATTCAGCTGCCGGAGAGGCAAACGCAGAAAACGCTTCGGGTGATTCAGGGGTCCTGAACGGACCGCAAGCCACTCCTGAAGAAACTGCTAATACGACAGGTGTTGCACTGTCTGGTAATAACACTGTCCAGGAAACCACAGAAGTTGAAGTTAACCCCAATGAGCTGAGTGGTGATGGTTCTCTAGTATGTACCCTCAATTCTAATGCAGCGGCGTGTCGACCCGTAGCAGATGAAGACAGGGAGCCTGAACCGGAGCCAGAACCCGAACCTCAACCAGAACCGGAACCTGAGCCTGAACCGGAACCTGAGCCAGAACCTGAGCCTCAACCAGAACCCGAGCCCGAGCCAGAACCGCAGCCAGAGCCGGAACCTGAGCCAGAGCCGGAACCTGAACCAGAGCCAGAACCGGAACCCGAGCCGGATTTGCAGGTTCTGAATGATGAAGAAATTGCTCAATTGCAAAACAATGCAATGGTTTCAATCAATTCGGATATTCCTGGAGCAGGGGGCTTTTTCGTAGGAGTTAGCAACGCCATTGATAATGAAGAGCTTGGCATAGCGGCATCTGGTCCATTAGGCAGTTTCGATTCTGCCAGCGCGTCAGTATTAAGACGAGCAAATGCCCCAATAGCAGACTTTTCTGAAAATGTAGGTGGTTTCGACTTGTCCTGGGGGGCCTGGGATGCTTCCGAAGATGCTCCCGCTGAGTTCTTTGCAAATGTAAATGATCCTACGACAGTGGAAGAGATTACCACGCCTATAGTGCTGGTGAATGCCAATCCCACAGCAGCCAGTGATCTGACCGGCACGTTCGAATTCACTTCTGTCCTTGACTACCTGCTGCGCGCACGCGGATTTTCCGATAACGCGGTAGGTGCGGTGAGTGGCGGTTTTGTTGTCAACCTGGCTACTGCAGATTTCACGGATGGGCATCTGGATATCTGCATTGGAGCGTCCAACTGTGAAGCCGCTGATTTAGGTAACACGTATTGGCCATTACGTTTTGAAGGGAATCTCCTGCAGGAGGGTAGTTTCGTTCTTGCAAATACCTCATCGACAGATAGTGATCTGGTGTCCGAGGCAGCAATCTCTGCCAGAGGCGCCGGCCTTTTTGTTGGCGAAGAGGCAGAGGGTTTTGTTCTTTCATTTACCTCGGCTGGCTCTGGAAGCGCCACCAGTGGTAAGGCAGTAAATGGCTCTGTGCTATTCGGTAATCCTGTTGCAGTAACTAGCGATTTCTTCCTCAGTGTAGAAGAGCTTGCAAGTTTGCAGGGATTTGGATTCGCACTGTTTGTACCTGAGTCTGCAGCTGACGTTGAGCGTGACCCTGGTGATGCCTACTTTTTTGGAGCAGCAGCCGATCCCGGTGGCGATAAAGCAATATTTACAGATTCTCCAGAGGCTTTGGCCGGTGGCACACTGCCCGAAACTTTCGGCGTAATTTTGCAGGATGGTGCAGAGCTTACTCTGCTGGAAGAAAACGTGGGTGGTTTCAATCTAAGTTGGGGTATCTGGAACTCCTCTTCATCGGGAGCCGCTAATATTTTTCTCGACGCCCGTGATGCCAATCAATTTGAAGAGTTAGTCGGTAATACCCTGTTCGCATTCGGAACCCCGGTTGACGTTAGCACCAGTACAGCATCCGGGCGCTACCGCATTTCGGATTACAAATTAAATGGCCCCGCCGTGGGTTCTGAAAATTCGGTATTGGGCTCGTTCTTACTGGATGTTGCAAATGGCACGTTGAACGATTTGCGTGTTCAGTTCTGTCTCGGCTCGGCAGACTGCCAGCAGGCAGATCGGGTGTGGCGAAGCGACATTATTGAAAGCATTCCTATTGCAGCTGCGGGATCCTATATCGCTGGCACTGCAATGGGCGGTCGATTAAGGGCTCCCCTGGAAAATGTAAGTACTTTTTTCGAAGGTTATTTTCAGGGCATGTTCGTAGCAGAAACTGATAATCCTGACGTTATCGGATTCGCAGCAGGATTTCAGTGGCTGGAGAACGGAAGCAAGCTTTCAGGTTCCCAGGAAATCGTTGATGCTGCTTTGTTGTTTACGCTGTCCGATACTCCGGTGAGCGGACTTCTTAATAATGAATTGGCGGAAGTTAATCGCACGGGTGTCGTGGTTGGAGGAGATCTGAATCTCAGGACTGGTGTCACGTCGGATTTTTCCAGTGGTCTGGAGATGTTTGTAACGGGGATCGGAAATGTTGATTTTCCAATTACGGAAGAAGATGATTTTTCCTTTCTGCGTTTGAGTGAAGTCAGTCCCAATCAACTTGAAACCAATGTTGGTGGTTTCGATTTGCAGTGGGGTGTATGGGAGCACCCCAGTGATCTGACAATTCGCGATTCCTATTATGGTATTGGTGATGCAGTCACAGATATCTTAACTTCTCCGGTTGTAGGTGTATCACTTACTGAGAGCGAATTTGGCGCATTTACCGGGCAAAAATTATTCGATGATGTGGCTGATCACTTAATCGTAGCAACCGGATTTGATAACAACTCCATTGGTTCGGTTACGGGGTCTTTGACTGTCGATCTTGCCACTGGATCGGTTTTTGATGGCAGGATTGATATCTGCGTTGGTGCCAGTAGCTGTGACGAAAACAGTTACGGACAAGAGTTCTGGCCGATATTTTTCAGCGGAGCTTTTGTCGCTGCAGGTTCCACCAGTAATAGTTTTTCTTCAGGATTCCTGAATAGTGACTCAGCGGTGATTGCTTCAGAATCTGTTGGTTATCTCGTTGGAGATCAGGCTGAAGGGTTTGTGCTTGCATTTACTTCGACCCTGGGTCTGGGTGCTGACCAGGATGAAGCACTCGACAATGCCATCGATGAGCCGGAGCGATTTGTGAATGGTGCGGTATTGTTCACCGGACCTGCAGGTTCAGTATCACCCTTAAGTTCGGTGGATCAAACTATCGAAACTCATAATGTCAATTGGGGCGCCTGGGATAACCCAATAGGTGAAAACTGGGTAGTAGTTGAGCCCCAAACCGGTGGCGCAGTAGCCTTGCAGACACAAGACTATTTGGCCACGGTAGATCCCACTCCGGTTGCGAATCTACAAGGTACGGCAAACTATGAAACCAGCATTGCATCTTCTTTTATAGGTGAGGGCAGTGCCGGGTCTGTCACCGCTGTCAGTGCTGCGATGAATGTCGACTTCAATGCTGGCACAATTTCAGATGGCTCGCTCCTTGTGGAAGTTGCGGGAAGTGAAGTGTGGTCAGTTGGTTTCGAAGGCTCTGTTGCTCATGGTGCGGTAGATTTGCATGCTGCAGGTGGCCAGCTTAGCCAACTTGGTGAGGTTGTTAGCACCGCAATTGAAGCAGATTTGGGTGGTGTATTTACCGGCAATGGTGCTGAAGCCTTTGTGGGTGGCTTCGATATGCTGGATCAATTGAACACGCTGAACGAAGTCAATGGACTTTACACTATCGAGCGTTAACTCTATCAAATTGCGTTAGAGCTTTATTGAAGTTTGTAGCAAATTCTTATGAAGCCCAGGCAGCTATTTGAATTCAATAAACCGATTAAGGGACGCCGTCTTCGATTGGTACGTCTGGGGCCCGAGCACGCTCCTTATCTGCAGGAAACATTTAGTGACGACTCATTCTGGAATGCATATCGCTACAATCAGGATCGCCATACACTGGATAGAAAACTGGTAAGGAAACTGGAGTTCGAACATCAACAAAACCCCGCGGCGAGTGGAAAGATTGAGTGGCTCATTCAAACTCTAGAAGAAGGCAACGGCCGCGGAATTGGTTTTGCGGCTCTAAGTGCATTCAATAACGAACAGCGACGAGCCGAGTTTCAATTAGGTATTGTTAATGCCGGTAACCGTAATCCCGGCACAGGTCTTGAAGCAAGCTTGTTGCTGTTCGAGTACGCCTTTAATCGTGCAGGGTTGCAGAAACTTGTCAGTTATGTGTACACCAATAATGAGAAGTCGCAGATGAATACCCTCGCTCTGGGTTTTCAACAGGAAGGCTTGTTGCGGGCGCACTTTAGAATGAAAGATGAGAACGATTATTTAGATGTCTACCAAAACGGTATGTTACTTACGGAGTTTCGTGCCAATGCCAGATTGGCCAAGCTGGCAGTGCGGTTATTAGGTAGAGACATTACCAGGCCACCTACGATTGCGTCTGAGAACACAGTGTCAGGAGTTAATGAGGAATCAAGCTCCGATCTGCACGCAAGTTTTCAGATTAACCCATGAATGATTCTGCACTAGTGGCACGCTGGTTTGTTGGATTGTGAATGTTGACTTCTTTATAGGAACTATCAGGCTGACTAATTATGGAATTTAATACTTCGACACTGATGCCATTGGCAATTGAGTACGGAATTAACTTGCTGTCCGCGATTGCTACGTTGGTAATTGGACTTTACGTAGTTCGCCTGGTTGTCGGTGTGGTTGGCACAGTGATGGAAAAGAGTGATACCGACCCCTCACTGACGGGTTTCGTTCGCAGCCTTGTTTCCATTCTGTTGAAGATAATGGTCTACATAACGGCCATCGGCATGCTGGGCGTGGAAATGACTTCGTTCATTGCCATTCTGGGTGCAGCGGGGCTTGCAGTAGGTATGGCTTTGTCCGGAACCCTGCAGAACTTTGCTGGTGGTGTGATGATTTTATTGTTCAAGCCATACAAAGTTGGCGATTTCATTGAGGCTCAAGGCTATACCGGTTCAGTGAAAGAGATTCAGATATTTATTACTGTGCTGACAACAGGGGACAATAAAACGGTGATGATCCCCAATGGTCCATTGGCAACAGGCTCGCTGATAAATTATTCAAGCCAAAGTACACGGCGAGTGGATTGGGTGTTTGGCATAGCCTATGGAGACAATGTAGATAAGGCTTACGAAGTGCTACAACGATACATCGATGAAGATGCGCGAATACTAAAAGATCCTGAACCATTCATGGCATTGCACGCCCTTGCAGATTCATCTGTGAATATCGTTGTACGAGCTTGGGTGAATTCGGCAGATTATTGGGCGGTCTACTTTGAGATGAACGAAAAAGTCTACAAAGGATTTGAACAGGAAGGATTGCATTTTCCTTATCCTGCAATGGATGTGCACTTGCACCAGGACTCTCAGGCCTAGAGTCCTGATGTCAGGAATTCGATAGAATAGATCCTATTAGCGGCGTATTTCCAAGAGCTTGCTCAAGAATCAATTGAGTTCTTCACGTCCTGAACCAATTTACTGGCCGCTAGCTGAGATTGCCGATTTATCTTTACACGCAGCGTTCCTCCTAAACTGCCAGGAGCATTGCGTAATGCCCGCATGCGTTTCCCCTGAATTACCAGGTCCGCCGACCATAGCTTTCTGTCCAGTCGAATCGTGGTTATCTCAGCTACAGGAATTTCAACAACTTTCACCTTCGACTTCCAGATTCCCAGCACCGAATCCAGTGTCTGATACTCAACGACCAGGTTGCTGTCTTCCATGCTCACGAGGCCTCTCGTTTCAGTCAGTCCTGTGGAGTCAGATATCGTGAATCCTACGTTACCGTCTTCAGCAAAAAATTCCTGGTACTTATTGTTTGCCAGACTCTGGGTCCGTTCCATGGCCAGCTCAACAAATTGAGGAGCGTAACGAAGCCCCGCGTAATGTCCCAATACAAACAAACCCCATCCAAAGAGCATGTACATGGACCAAAAAGTTGTCGAGCTGCCAATCACATTAATTGTGATGCAAAGTAAATTTACCGCAATGAAAATTGTTAAGTGAGTTTTGAATCGGGACCAAAGATAGGTTTCTTTGTCTTTGGCGGTTTGCTGTTCTTCCAACAGATGTACAGCGCGATCTACTTCCTCTGCGTCAACGCCTACTTCCCTGGCGATTGCCAGTAGATCTTCGTAATTGACACTGTCGTCAGTCTCGCTGGTCCGATCCTGAAGGCTGAGCCTGATTATGTCTGCTACTTCTTCGCTACTGTAGCGTCGCTTTTTGGTCTCTTCTGGCTCCGCTTCAAACCTCGCAGAGCTTTCGATTACCTCACCTTCTTGCATAATTGCTGCTCCTGTTGAATTAGGGTCAAGCCTCTATGGGTATTTTCCTTAATTAGCAACTATTGCGCCAAATTCCCTGGTTATTTCGGTAACTCCTCTGTAGCCCTCTATACAAGGGGGCTGCATGAGAAAAACGCTTCGCTTTACAAGATTTCAGAGCATAAAACAAAGCCTGGAAATTGTAATTCCAGCCAATGCTTGGCGAAAATGCTTAATCAGTGAATTTTCGGCAAGATAAGCGATATTTTTCTGCATTTAGCCGCAATAAGGATCGAATTCTCGAATCTTAGCGTCAAAAATACCCAAATTATGCTTCATTAGTGTCATAATTCGGCAATATGCCCCTGCTAATGTCGTCTGTTCGCACAGATTTCCTCACCTCCTGTGAATTACCCCGGAGCCATTTCATGCTCGCCAGAATTCTGGTCAGCCTTGCTGTCTTCTTTTTTGCTATAGCGCCGACCGGAGTGCTCGCGGCTGAAGCTGAGGCACCGATTCCAGAGTATTCACCGGTTCGTGGCATCTCCGGTAATTTGTCCAGTGTAGGATCTGACACTCTGGCAAATCTAATGATCTTGTGGGGTGAAGCTTTCAAGCGAGTGTATCCCAACGTCAATATCCAGATTCAAGCGGCGGGCTCGTCGACCGCTCCTCCTGCATTGACCGAGCGGACGGCTAATATCGGCCCTGTCAGTCGTGAAATGAAAGACAATGAGATTGAAGCCTTCGAGTCTCGCTATGGTTACAAACCCACGGCAGTGCCCGTGGCAATTGATGCTCTTGCCGTATATGTGCACATTGATAATCCGCTAGCAGGGCTCACCCTGGATCAGGTAGATGCAATATTTTCCAACAATCAACGATGTGGTTTGCGAAGCACAATTGAAACCTGGGGAGATTTGACCCTCCCTGGTCCGTGGCAACGCAGAAATATTCAATTGTTCGGTCGCAATTCAGTATCGGGGACCTACGGCTATTTTAAAGAAGTTGCACTATGCGGTGGTGATTTCAAAAACAATGTCAACGAACAGCCCGGGTCAGCATCGGTAGTGCAGTCAGTCGGTGCGTCCATTAACGGTATTGGCTATTCCGGAATTGGATATCTGACTTCAAATGTCAGAGCGGTACCATTGGCGAGAGATTTTTCATCACCGTATGTGGAGGTTTCCACAGAAAATGCACTTTCGGGAGATTACCCGCTGGCTCGCTTTCTGTATGTCTACATCAACAAAGAACCCAACAGGGAGTTGCCACCATTAGAAGAAGAATTTCTTAAACTGATTCTTTCTACTACTGGTCAGGAAGTGGTTGAAAGAGATGGATATATACCACTTCCGTCCAGAGTTATTGATGTGACGCGGAGAAATCTTGGCTTGTAAGCTCGGTTGAACGGTTAAGAGAATCCCTGAATCGAAGTGGCAGGTCTGGTTATCTGCGATCTGAATCTTTTATGGAATTGACTAATAGAGATACGGCAATGCCATAGAGCTGAAAACAATGCATAAAATAATAGAGTATGTCGTTACTCTAAAGTAGCAAGTCGCTATGGTTGAACAAGAACAACAACAACAAGAATTGGATTTATCGCAGGAAGTTGGCGTACCGTCGTCAGTTAGTGATCAGGTTCGCAAGATTAGAAAAGTTCGCTACGCTGTTGACAGATTCGCGAAAGCAGCAATCTCATTGGGTGGTATCGGTATTATTGCTGTCCTCCTGCTCATCTTCATCTATCTTCTGCAAGAAGTTGTCCCCCTTTTTCAGAATGCCTCTATAGAGGCTCGCAGCAGTATTCGGCTGGCGAGAGATCCCGCAAACGATACTCTCTATCTGGGAGTCGAGGAGCAGTCTTCAGTTGGTGTCCGTCTCGATAACGCAGGGAATTTTCTCTTCTTCGATTTGGATTCCGGGCAAAGCCTGAGCCAGGAACAACTGGAGCTGACTGCCCGTATCACAAGCTTCGATGTGGATAAAGCCGAAAGCGGTCTCATGGCGTTTGGCCTTGGCGATGGCAATATTCTGGTGGTAGATCAGGAATACGATACCAGCTTTGATCCCGAAGATAATTCTCGTATCGTCATACCCACATTTGAATTTCCGTTTGGTGAGTCTGCACTCCCAGGGTTTCAATCGAGCGAAGTAACAGAAATAACTATCGGGAGCAGTGGTGAAGAAATTCTTATTGCAGCTACGAATTCAGATGGCAATGTGTTGTTTATTCGTGGAGTACGGCAGCGAAACTTACTAAGTGCTTTCGACCCGGAACCAATACAGAACTATCAGATTGAACAGCGAGAAATATCAAACTTTACAAGCGGCGCTCAACAATTGCTGCTGGATGGCGATCTGAGATGGCTATTGACTGTGGACTCGATCGGAGACGCATCGGTTTTCGGTCTGGATTCAGTTTTTCAAGATGGGTCGATTGAGGAAGTTGCTCAGGCTAATCTGTTGCCACAGGGGCAACGCCTGATAGACGTACGCTTTTTGTTGGGGGGTGTCTCTTTATTGGTATCCTCAGATAGCGGTGAGACAACTCAATGGTTTCTGCTAAGAGATGAAACAGGAAATCGATTGCAGGCGGTACGCAGCTTCTCCGGTTCCAACGTCGCGATTTCGACAGTCAATTCCGAGCTGCGGCGCAAAAATTTTGTGACTACGGATGAGGCAGGCGTAGTCCGCATTTTCAATACCACAGCAAGCAGAGCGGCATTGGAAGTGCCTTTATTGTCTGAGGGTGCCGTTGCGGTGGGAATTGCACCGAGAGGTAATACTCTCGTTGTGGAAAACACCGATGGAAGTCTGGCTGTTTGGGAAATTGATAATCCCCATCCCGAAATCTCCTGGTCGGCGTTATGGGAGAAAGTATGGTATGAGGGTTATCCTGAACCAGATTACATATGGCAGTCATCTGCAGCCAGTAATGACTTTGAACCCAAGTATTCCCTGACTCCACTTACCTTCGGAACTTTCAAGGCAGCATTCTTTGCCATGTTGCTCGCTGCACCGTTGGCTGTTTGTGGCGCAATCTACACCGGATATTTTATGGCGCCCAGGCTGCGGCGAAAGATCAAACCCCTGGTTGAGCTAATGGAGGCGTTGCCGACAGTAGTGCTGGGATTTCTCGCCGGTCTTTGGTTGGCACCACTGGTTGAACAGCATTTGCTTGCTGTATTTAGTGTAACTATCCTGCTTCCTCTGAGCATACTTGCCGCCAGTTTGCTGTGGATGTTCTTGCCTAAGGTTGTAAGTCAAAGCTTGCCTGAAGGATGGGAAGCAATTCTGCTGATTCCGGTAGTGTTGATCTTTGGCTATCTGTCATTTGCTATCGCTACTCCTATAGAAAATGCATTCTTCGGTGGTGACCTGAGAAACTGGCTCAGCAATGATATGGGGATTTCCTACGATCAACGTAACGCTATGGTAGTAGGTCTGGCTATGGGGTTTGCTGTGATTCCTACGATTTTTTCTATCGCTGAAGATGCAATCTTTAACGTCCCACAACAGTTGTCATACGGGTCGTTAGCTTTGGGTGCCACGCCCTGGCAGAGTTTGTACAGAGTAATACTGCCGACCGCCAGCCCTGGTATTTTCAGCGCGCTCATGGTGGGTATGGGAAGAGCAATTGGTGAAACTATGATTGTTCTCATGGCAACAGGCAATACACCAATCATGGACATTAATCTGTTCGAAGGTATGCGTACACTGGCGGCCAATATCGCAGTAGAAATTCCGGAATCTGAGGTGGGAAGCAGCCATTACCGTATCCTGTTTCTGGCTGCTCTGGTTCTTTTTGTCTTTACCTTCATGGTGAATACCATTGCCGAAGTAGTTCGGCAGCGTCTTCGTAGCAGATATAACGTGTTATGAAAAAGAAAAAAATCAGTACATTTCGACTTTGGTTGCGTGATGGGACACCGTGGATCTGGTTTAACGCTGGTGCGGTGACGATCAGTGTGCTCATGTTGATGGCGCTACTTATTATTTTGGCTGTGAATGGCTTGAGTCACTTCTGGCCGCGAGATGTGATGCAAGCAAACTATATAGTTCCTGCTAACAATGCTCCGGAAACAGTGCGAATTATCGGGGAAATAGTCACCAGTGAAAACGTGCCAGCTATTCAACTGCAGGAGAGCGGGTTTCAGCTACAAGGCGAAGAAGAAAACGTCAAGCGGCAATTGATTCGTTTTGGCAATCGAGACCTGGGGCGTGCAGATTTTGGGTGGATATTTCCCCAGTTTCTACAAGACGTTTCTTGGCCTGCTGACATCGCTGTTCTGGAACGCCGAGAATGGGGAGATTTTTATGGCCGACTGCTGGCGATAAGCGAATCCGGCCAGGAAATTTCATCGGACGATCTCTGGCAGGAACTGGAGCGCCGTTTAGTGCGTAGCAGCACTTTAAATGGCGAGATTTCCATGCTTGAAGATGGGGAAATCGCGCAAATTAATTCAGGCATGGAAGAAATTCGGTTGGAAGAGCGGCGTTTACAACTGGCGGGACTGGCAACTTCAGAGCTTATTGCTCAACTGGAAGCACAGCGAGGCCAGTTGATCGCGGAATTTGAAGTAACACAGTCCAGATTAAATGCCCTGTATTCCGAGCTACAAAGAGATAGCGCAGTGTTCGAAACAGCCGGAGGCGAAGAGGTCAGGATTCGGCTCTCGGACATTGTTCGCGCCTATCAACCAAATGCGATGGGAACACCGGCGAAGCTGATATTGTACTTTGAAAAACTGTTTGAGTTTCTCAGTACAGAACCCCGTGAAGCAAATACTGAGGGAGGAATATTTCCTGCAATATTTGGTACTGTGGTGATGGTGTTGCTTATGTCGGTATTTGTAACACCGTTCGGTGTTATAGCCGCCATATATCTTCGTGAATATGCGCGCCAGGGTGTTGTCACTCAGCTGATTAGAATCTCAGTAAATAATCTCGCCGGAGTCCCTTCCATTGTTTATGGTGTATTTGGCCTGGGTTTCTTCATTTACTTTGTGGGTGGAGAGATAGATCAGATATTTTATCCCGAAGCGTTACCTGCACCCACCTTTGGAACGCCCGGCTTACTTTGGGCGTCACTGACTCTCGCGCTTCTAACCGTGCCAGTTGTAATTGTCGCAACAGAAGAGGGGCTGGCACGCATTCCCAGGAGCTTGCGGGAAGGAAGCCTTGCCCTTGGGGCAACCAAATTTGAGACGATAGTGCAGGTTGTCTTCCCTATGGCCAGCCCTGCCATGATGACAGGGCTTATCCTGGCCGTGGCAAGAGCCGCTGGAGAGGTTGCCCCGTTAATGTTGGTGGGAGTGGTGAAGCTGGCGCCCGCGTTGCCAGTGAATGGAATTTATCCTTATATACATCTGGATCAGAAATTCATGCACCTGGGCTATCACATATACGATGTTGGATTTCAATCTCCGAATATTGAAGCCGCGAGGCCGCTGGTTTTTGCAACCGCATTATTATTGGTTATTGTAATTGCGATACTCAATTTCACAGCAGCTGCGTTACGAAACAGGCTGCGCGAGAAGTACAAGATGTTAGATGTATAATCCTGTATTAGTTGAACCTTTATGATCGATACTCAGGAACTTGCAAGATGAATGCTGATGAGCCCTTGGCGGTTGCCAGTGCAAAGGAGCAATCTTCGTCGCAGCCCGATGGCGACGAGGAATTGCACACGTGTATCGAAATAAAGAACCTGAACCTCTACTATGCAAAAGATGTACACGCACTTAAAAACATCACCCTGAAAATCCCCAGGAACCGGGTTACGGCGTTTATCGGTCCAAGTGGATGTGGCAAGTCGAGTCTGCTGCGTTGTTTTAATCGAATGAATGACCTGATAGACGATTGCCGTATTAAGGGCAAAGTCAGAATAGACGGCGAGAATATTCATTCCAAGAAAATGGATGTGGCGAATCTGCGAAGGCGGGTAGGAATGGTCTTTCAGAAGCCAAACCCGTTTCCAAAATCTATCTATGATAATGTGGCTTACGGGTTAAGGATTCAGGGCATCAAATCAAGGCGGATTCTGGATGAAATAGTGGAAGATTCATTGCGTGCGGCTGCGCTGTGGGACGAAGTAAAAGATCGTCTGGACGACAATGCGTTGGAGCTATCCGGTGGTCAGCAGCAACGATTGGTAATTGCCAGGACAATTGCCGTGGAGCCGGAAGTATTGTTGCTGGATGAGCCAGCGTCAGCTCTGGATCCTATTTCCACACTAAAAATTGAGGAATTAATCTACGATCTACGCAGGAAGTATACGATTCTTATCGTGACCCACAATATGCAGCAAGCTGCCCGGGTTTCCGATTTTGCCGCCTTTATGGACATGGGAAGCCTGATAGAATTTGATACGACAGATATCCTGTTTACCAATCCGTCTGAAAGACAAACAGAGGACTATATTACCGGTCGTTACGGTTAATTTAGCAACAGTTTGAACGATAACCGTCATATTGAGGTACTACTATAGATGGAAGATTGTTCAGCTCAATGGAAATTTTCATGAATTCAAGCGCCGACAGCCACGGCCATCACATATCCCAGCAGTTCAGTTCAGACCTCGAAGAGGTCAAAAACCATATGCTGGAAATGGGTGGAATGGTGGAAAAGCAGTTCTCCGACGCACTCAACGCTCTGATTGACGTTGATAGTGGGGAGGCTGCTCGGGTAATTGAAGCAGACGACCAGATCGATTCCATGGAAATGAAGATTGATGAAGAATGCAATCTGATTATTGCCCGACGGCAACCCGCGGCCAGGGACCTGCGTCTTGTACTGGCCATCATTAAGGCTATCAGGGATCTAGAGCGCATAGGAGATGAGTCTTCGAAAATAGCCAAGGCAGCCATCAAAGTGAGTGAGTTCGGCGAATTTCCGGAAGGGGTTGTGGAATTTAGAGCACTTGGTGTGAAGGTTCAGCGCATGGTGAATATGGCATTGGATGCTTTTGTCCGCTACGACGCCAGCACGGCGCTAAAGGTAGTGAGTGAAGATTCCAATGTGGATAACGAATATTCAATCGCCATGCGTTCGACTATTACTTATATGATGGAAGAGCCTGGAAGTATTACCAAGATTCTTCACGTTCTCTGGGCACTTCGGGCTATGGAACGAATCGGTGATCACGCAAAGAATATCTGCGAGCATGTAGTTTATATGGTTGCCGGAACTGATATTCGTCATGAAAATATCGATGAGATCGTAAACAAGCTCTCGAGCTAGATTCATAGCTATCTCCCAAAGCTCAGCTAGCTTTTCTATGCTTGCAGATTGTATATTGCCCGCATAATGTTCTCTCATAAGTACCTCTTCCTGGTTGTTCTGTTAGCAGGCGCCTTCTGGCTGAGTTTGTTGCCGGATCAGCGCCTGTCTGAGACAGATGATGTCTCAGATGATTCTGACAACACTATTTCTGATGAACGAACTGAGTTCATAGCCAGACGATCCAGCAGGCCGGCCGGATCCTCATATGACCCTGTTAGAAACGAAAATCGGGATGTGTTCAGGGAAGCAGTTTTGGCTGAGTTGGACAACCTGAAAACTGTGGAGTTGCAGCGTGCGGTTAAGAATGAAGTCGAATCAGAATTCGCCGGATTCTTCGACCGCCTTGAACTGAACAGTGAAGACGAGCGTGTGATACGAAGTGTACTGGAAGATTCCTACATTGACATTCGTCTGGTTGCTTCAGCGATGGAGCAGGGGAAGCTCGAAGAGTCGGAAATATTCAGTCTTCGTAATCCAAACCATGTGCTGGATGCATTGTCTTTAGTATTAGACGCAGATCAACTAATTACCCTGGAAGAAACTCTGGAACAACGGGCCAGACAGAGTTTCGACCTTGTATACACATCACGAGACCAGGTAGTCCTTCAGCAGCTTGGTTCCGAAAGCAGAGCACTAATACTGGATACTTTATTTCGTGAATCTTATGCGTTGACGAGCCCTGATGGTATCGCGCTAACGGCAGGTGTAGCTGATACGCTGGACCGCCAGCTGGAAGCAATCAGGATAACGAGAACAGCTCTTGGAGGGCGGTTTTCAGAGGCAGAGTCAGAGGTGGTGGGCAGATTTCTTGATCAGCAGGAGAAGGCTCTTGCAGCTGCTGCTATTGTGTTTGATTGGTAGCTCACTTACACCGGATTTGGAGCCACGCTTTCCGGGAGTGTTGCGGGAACGCTCAATTCAACCAATAATCCTGAAGGATTATTGCTACGCCAGCTCACATTGCCATTCAATTCCGTAATCCTTGATTCAATATTCCCCAGACCATTGCCATTGCGCGAATGATCTTCAGTGTTCATTCCTTTGCCATTATCAGAGATTCTGAAATTCAATCCATCAATAGTGCTGGAGAGTCGAATCTCTACGGCGCTGGCATCAGCATGACGAATTATATTACTCACTAGTTCTCTAAAGATTTGATTTAAATTGAATACCTGTGTTGAGCTGAGTTGTAACTCTGGAATTGAGTCGAGCTGACTCCATCTGAATTCATGGCCGGACCCGGACAGACGCAGACCAGCTTCTTCCTTTAGCTCCTCCAGAAACTGAACCAAAGACTGTTCCGGACTATTAGCCCGGGATACAGCATTCCGTAAACTCTCAAGCGCTGTTCTTGCCAGCTCTCCTGTTTTCTTTTCAGTCCCGTCATCCTTGCCCGCATGGACGATAGAGAGCAACTTCGATCCCACGTCGTCATGTAAGTCGCGATATATATCGATGCGCTCTCGCGCAGCAGCTTGTTTAAGTTCAAGTTCGTGCTTTTCTTCGAAAGAGCGCGCAATCAACTGGCGACTGGCTTCGACTCGATCTTCCAGCTCTCGATTGAGTTTTTCGGCTTCCGACAGAGCTGAAACAAATCTTTGCAGCAATGCTCCCGCAAACACCAGCATCAGCAGGGGAAATGCGAACTGTGAGTAGTAGAACGCACTTTCCCAATCTTCTGGTGATGCCAGCAAGACAAGCAGAAAGTCATGAGTGAAAAAACTGACCTGAACACAAATGGTCAGGCAGATCGCAATTGCCAGTTCATCGCGCTGGGTAAATGCCTTCCTGACAATTCTTGCCATTACGTAAAAGATGAACAGATTTCCTATAGCATGCAGTATGTAGGCACCGATCCACCAGTATTCGATCGGGGCAAACAAATTCCAGGCCAGACTGCCCGCTAACCAGTAATTGAGGCCAGATGCTGCTTTCGGTGCGGGTAAATTTGTAAGCCTGGTAAGAAAATGAAAGAACAGAAATCCCCACATGTCAGTACTGAGGTGCACCAGTGGTAGCCAGTACCGATAAATGATTGGGTTATAGTAAATCACCATATGGGTTGCCAGGACGATCCAACAGGCTGCCATCCCGGCAAACAAAAGATAGGTCCGGTCGCTGCGGCGCACTCCCCATAGTGTTAGAGAAAGCGCTAGAGCAAGAAAACCTGCATACTGCATCCATTGATTGATGGTTACCTGTCGAAACAGTCGCTCTTCATATTGGATTTGTAATTCGTTCGCTGGACCAAATAGTACGGGAGCGAAAGTTCCCCCAAAGTAGCTGGTTTGAAATCGGACGTGGACGATGTTGGAAACTGCACTCCAGTTGGCCGGTTGAATCGGAATAATTCGGGGGTGGTTCCAGCTCATGGTTTGCCTACCCTCACGGTAAGTATCGCCCCCAATTAATTCATTGTTGAAAAACACATCTATAGATAGATTGTGGCGATAAAAATACAGGGCATGCAGGCGTGCATCGGTGGGCTCAGCAATTTCAAATCGCATCCAGAGGGTACGGCCACTGTCATCTTCCGAACCCAATCGTGAGCCAAGGGGGAGGTCGAGAATCTGCCAGTCAGCTGTATCAAGAGGTGGCAGTTCGGCGTTGCTCGCCAGGAATTCGACTCTGTCTATGCTTTGAAACTCTGCATTCGTTTCTTGCGCTATTAATGAGAAGCTGCACAAAAACGCAATGGATGTTGGCAACAGAATTTGCAAAAAAAATTTAATTACCGGGGTTTTCAGAGTAACAAATCCTCTACTATTCATTGGTCTGCAAAATAATAGTCTAACAAACATTATCATGATCGCCCCCCGATGTGGGGGTGTACAATTCCCGTTTCTGCTTCTAGATTGTTCTCCTCACCGAGGATTGTTCTTGCATGACGAATTTGGACCAGGCCTGCCACTGTTTGATTGTTGAGGATAACGCGGAAACCCGCAATTGGCTCGCCACATGCTTGCGTGGAGCGTTTTCTGAGGCGAGCGTGTCAAGTGCGGAAACCCTGCAATCCGCCAGGAGTCTTGTGGCGGCTGAGCAATTTGATTTGGCGTTGGTGGATCTAGGGCTTCCCGACGGTTCAGGTCTGGACCTGATTGCGGAACTGAAGCTCAGCCAACCAGATTGCCACATCATCGTCGCAACCATCTACGACGACGATAAGAATCTGTTTACAGCGCTTAAGTCAGGTGCCAATGGCTATGTCCTTAAAGATCAGGACAAGGACAAGATTGTCGGATACCTGAAAGGAATACAGCAAAACCGTCCGGCATTGTCGGCGTCATCTTCTTTAAGAATCATCGAACATTTCAATAATAGTGGCAGCAGTCTGGCTGAGTCGGGCCTGACACCCAGAGAGATCGAAGTAACCAGATTGATTGCTAAAGGCTATAGTGTTGACGAAACTGCCGCGCTGCTGGAGTTATCTCCGGACACGGTGAAAGGTTATGTGAAAGCTATCTACTCAAAACTCGAAGTAAACAATCGCTCGGAAGTCACGATTAAGGCAATCAAACTTGGTTTGATTGACCCCTGATAATTCTAACGATAGTCCCAGTTTAAACACCCCCTTTTGGGGGATACGCTCTCATCCGGTTGCCTCCTAGAATGCAGTCTTATGCTGCGAGCTCAAAAGCGTTCGTCAGTTCTGTTCAATTATCCTGTCAGGAGCGCAAGTTAATGAGGAAGTACATTTTACGATTGATCAGTTCGGCACTGGTTCTAATGAGTGTGAGTCAGCAAGCCATATCTCAAACAGAATCCCCGGCAACTATACCGAGCTCGTTGGAGGGTACCTATGACCTTACCTACGACGCAATTAATTCCGGTGGGCCATTTTCAAATGGCGAGAGCGTTACCCTGGTGATCAACAGCAATGGAACATTATGCGTTAATGATTTGTCTCTCAGTAGCCCAGTGTTATTCAACGGAAATCCGGCTGAGGCAATTTGGAGCGATTCTTCAACTGGTATCAGATATTCCGTATCAAACCTGACCACTGGTTTCAATGAAGTGAATGTGGGCGATACCGGTGGTGCTTTTTTCGGACAACTATCAGGTAGTCGAATCAGCGACAGCACAGCCTGCGATGCGTCAGCAGAAGTGACTGTTACCGCTGACATGAATACGGTATTCAGTCTCGCGGAACTGAAGGTCCCTGAGTATTTTCCAGGTGGCTCGATCACTTTAACCCAGGACCAATACGTATATCGGTTCTACCCTGCGACCGGGATTTATCTCGCCATGGCTGGTAGCAATGTATTCCTGCTGGGTGGTGCATTCGGTGATGCAATCGTCGATGCAGGCTCAATCAGTTCAGTAATTGCGACCCTGGAAGCCAGAGAGACGCCAACGGATACCGGAAGTGGCGATAGCGGTGGCTCAGGCACTCTTTGGGATCTCAATATCTCCGGAACTGTGACTACAACTACATTCGGAATCGGTAACACGATCAACTTTCAGGGTCTCACCGCCACTGATATTCCGGCTCCGGATCTGTCCAATACAGATGAGATCAATCAGGAAATCGTAAGCAGTCTGGATGGAATCGCCACTGGTATCAGCAATATCAGTATTACGGTGGTGAATAATTCCGATACGCGGCGAACGTTTGAAGTTTCATTCAATGCATCTGCTATTGCTCCAGGGGTTAGTATTTCCTATCAGTTGACTTACGATTACATGCGCTAGTCGCCGAATCCGGATAGCAGGAAAGGCTCTGTCAGCCTCCGGTCTGACAGGGCCTTTCTTATTTTTGACGGTTCTTCACATTTACTTCACCTCAGCCCTCTCAAAAAGCGGTATCATTCGCGCCATCGCGGTTGTCGGGCCTGGCAATCGCAGTCATTTTTCAGGAGATAAGTTGTGAAAGATCAGTTTCTGCCCGGGGTTTTGGGGCGATTAGTTCTGTCTTTGGGTTTGCTATCCCTAGCTGCTGCCGGATTCGCGCAGGGAATTCAACAGACTAAGGGGTCCTTTGAAGATAAATTTCGGCAACTGGAAGAGGTCTTGCCTACACCCAACACCTACCGCAATGCAGCAGGTGGGCCGGGTCATGAGTACTGGCAACAGGAAGTCGATTACAACATCAGCGCTGAGTTGGATGAGGATAATCAGCGAATTACAGCCACGGAACTGATTACGTACAAGAATAATTCACCGGATACCCTGAACTACCTGTGGTTCCAGCTGGATCAGAATCGATTCCGATCAGATTCCATGGCAGTGATGAGTGGCACTTTCAACGGCTCCAGTCCGGATGCCGATGCCAATGATCCCGCGCGAATTAGTCTGCGCCAATTGCAGGCACTGCAGTACTACGACGATTCTAATCTTGGTCACCAGATTAATCTGGTTTCAGACAGCAGGGAAAATGCCCTGAGTCATACCGTGGTGGGAACGTTGATGCGGGTGGACCTTGCCACTCCACTCGGACCAGGGGATGAAGTCGAATTACGCATCGACTTTGCCTACAACATTGTAAACGGAGATATTCTTTCTCCCCGTGGCGGTTACGAACACTTTCCTGATGATGAAAGAGAAGGTGGCAATTACATCTTCGCGCTTTCCCAATGGTTTCCCCGTTTAGTTGCCTATACGGACTATGAAGGCTGGACCAATAAGGAGTTTCTTGGCTCAGGAGAATTTACTCTGGAATTTGGAGACTACGAAGTTTCCATGACCGTGCCAGCAGATCACATCGTTTCCTCGACAGGAGAGCTTCAGAATCCCAATGAGGTACTTACTCGGGAACAGCGAGACAGGTTGGAAGAAGCGGAAACTGCAGCGCGGCCTGTTTATATCGTGACGCCGGAAGAGGCCCTGGAAAATGAGCGAGAAGGCAGTAATCAAACGGCCACCTGGCGTTTTGCGGCGGAAAATGTAAGGGACTTCGCTTGGTCTTCGTCCCGTAAATTTATCTGGGACGCCAAAGGCCACAGTCAACCTGGTGCGGACCAGGAACTGGTAATGGCCATGTCATTCTGGCCCAAAGAGGGGGGCACTTTATGGGCGGATTATTCCACTGAAGTAGTGATTCATACCCTGGAGGTGTACAGCAGGTTCTCCTTTGATTATCCCTATCCAACGGCACAATCTGTCAACGTTGGTTTCGTGGGCGGCATGGAATACCCCATGATCACTTTCAATGGACCGCGAACTGAATTGCAGGACGATGGAACCCGGACCTATTCGTTAGCAGAGAAACGATTTTTAATTGGTGTGGTAATCCATGAAATTGGGCACTTCTATTTTCCGATGATCGTGAATTCAGATGAGAGACAATGGACCTGGATGGACGAGGGCATAAACAGCTACCTGGATTCTGTAGCCGGTCGCGAATGGGATGCAGAAATTCCCTGGGGAGTCGAGCCACGCTATATCACTGATTACATGGAATCTTCCAACCAGGTGCCTGTGATGACCCAATCAGACAGCGTTTTGCGCCTGGGCCCCAATGCTTATTCCAAGCCAGCGACTGCATTGAATATTCTGCGCGAGACAATTATGGGCCGCGAGCTATTCGACTTTGCCTTTAAAGAGTATTCCAATCTCTGGCAGTTCAAGCGTCCGACACCTGCCGATTTCTTCCGCACCATGGAAGAAGCGTCAGGGATAGACCTGGATTGGTTCTGGCGCGGTTGGTTCTATACGACTGACCATGTCGATATTTCACTGGATCGTGTTTATGCCATGCAGATCGACACCGAGAACCCGGACATCGACTACGCCAGACAGCGTGAGTTTGAAAAATCTCTGCCTCCCAGTGTTTATGTAGAACGCAACAGACAGGAAGGTCGACTTACCTGGGTGGAGCGCAATCCTGATGTGCGTGACTTCTATGATGATAATGATCAGTTCACTGTGACTAATGTCGAGCGCAATCGCTACAACAGTTTTCTTGAAGGACTGGAAGACTGGGAGAGGGCAGTGCTGGACAGAGCCGTAGCAGAAGATCGTAACTACTATATCGTGGAATTCTCCAACAAGGGTGGGTTGGTGATGCCGATCATTCTGCAGTTTGCTTATGCTGATGGCACCAGCGAGGAAATGCGCATTCCTGCTGAAATCTGGCGTCGTTCGCCTGCAGCAGTGAAAAAGCTGGTTATCACCGATAAAGAAGTTGTCTCGATCGTGATCGACCCGCTACAGGAAACAGCGGATGTGGATATCGAAAACAACTACTATCCCCGTCGCATCATTCCTTCTCGAATTGAATCATTCAAATCCCAGGGTGGAGGAAGTCTGGTAGGTCGCGATATTATGCAGGACATCAAGACTGAACTCGCCAGCGATGATGAGGATGAAGACGAGTCTGACAACGACGATGACTAAACCATACTGGATGCCAGGCTGCTCGCGCAGCCTGGCACCATTGCTGGCGTTGTCTTTCCTGTTGTTCCTCAGCTCCGGCGCAACAGCCCATCAACAGAAGAACGCTGTAACCCGTATTCTCTTTAACCCCAACACTGGCAATATCGAAGTCATGCACAGATTTTTTGTGCACGATGCGGAACATGCAGCGACTCAAATATTTGGAGAGAGGCAGTCTCTGATGGAGTCCGCTGAATCCAGGCAACTCTTCAGCAGCTATGTGATTAATCGATTCTCAATCGAGGCTGAATTTGAAGGCGGCAAAACTGAAGATCTTGCACTCTCTTTCGTGGGTTCTGAAATAGATGGACAGTTCCTCTGGGTATATCAGGAAATCCCGCAATCGGAATCCATAGCTGCTCTGACAATCGTAAATCTTGCCCTCCGGGATGTCTGGCCTGACCAGTCAAACCTGGTAAATATCGAGCGAGACGGTAAGGTCCTCAGTCTAACTTTTGATGGATCGGACGAAGTACTAAGTATAGAGTTAGGTTAGTGCAGAGTTCTGCCCACGAGCGAATTGCTTTTGATCATCTTCAGGTACCTCAGCAAGCAAATCTTACAGATCGTTTCGGTCATCACATTCGTATTGCTCACTGTTGCCCTGACTGGTCGCTTTATCCAGTACCTGGGCGATGCAGTGGCCGGTGAAAAAGCACCCGACATCCTTCTTCTTTTAATGCTGTACAGAATTCCGGAGTTTCTTCTGGTCATTCTGCCGCTGGCTACTTTTCTTTCGATTATTCTTGCGCTTGGCAGAATGTATGCCGAGAATGAAATGGTGATATTGCTTAGCTCTGGCATGAGCCAGAAAAAATTGCTGGCCTATATGCTGGCTGTTTGTGCACTCATAACAGTTCTGGTCGGGTCTCTAAGTTTTTATCTTTCGCCTTTAGGGTTACGCAATGGTGAGGAACTTAAGCTCACCCAGAATCAGCTTACAGAAGTAGATCTGATCGTAGCCGGTCAGTTTCAGACTTTTGGTGAGGGTCAGCGGGTCACCTATGCAGCACGAATACGGGAATCGAACGACGACGGTCGAGAATTAGGTGAAGTATTTGTAGCCTTAAGCCCCTCCGAAGAGAGTTCAACAGAATCTCCCAGAATCATTATCGCCGATGCCGCGAGACCGTTTATAGATCCGGAAAGTAATGCCCGATTCATGCAGATGGATAATGTACTTCAGTATGACGGTCGTCCGGGATCGGGAGAATTCGCTATCGGGCAGTTCGACAGGCAGTCAATACTGTTGCCAGCCCCGGAGCCCTATGAGGCGGTTCTGGAAGAGTCCACATTACCCACTTCTACTCTAATCGGCTCCTCGGACATAGCCCACGTGGCAGAGTTGCAATGGCGAATATCGACGCTGTTTCTAATTCCTGTGATTACTCTTATCGCGATTCCTATGAGCAGAGTTAATCCTCGGCAGGGACGTTACAGCAAATTATTTCCTGCGGCACTACTCTATGTTCTTTACTTTATCTCGCTGGAATTTTGTCGGGACAGAATCGCTGAGGGTGAACTTGATCCTGCATTGGGCTTGTGGTGGATACATCTTCTATTTATAGGGTTTGGTATTGCGAATTTCTGGCGAGATGGTGAGCCCTGGTTTGCCCGTTGGAGGTCCGCTTGAATCTCCTCGATCGTCATGTTCGCCTGGCAGTTTTGCTCTCCATGGCAGTGGTGCTGGGAGTGGTCGTGGCACTGGACCTCATTTTTTCTCTGATCGATGAATTGGGTGAATCAGGTGTGAATTACACCGCTGTCAATGCACTTATGTTTGTCCTGATGACCACGCCCACCAGTATTTATGAACTAGTCCCTTATGCCGCGTTGGGTGGTGCGTTGTTTGGTTTGGGAATACTCGCTTCCAACAATGAGTTGGTGGTTATGCAATCGGCGGGAGTTCACAAGTGGCGGATTGTGTCCGCTGTGCTTAAGCCGACCCTGCTGGTAATGATCGCAAGTCTCGCACTTGGAGAATATATTTCCCCATCTTTGGAGCAAGTGGCAAACAGTAATAAGGCAATTCAGTTAAGCGGTTCCGATTCCATTAACCCGGAAGCCGGCACCTGGCGTAAAATCGGTAACGACTACATTCATATTAATGCTATAGCTCCAGGTGGGCAGGCCTTATATGGTGTCAGTCGATATACCGTCAATGAAGACCGTTCATTGGTGTCAGCGAGCTTTGCTGAGTCTGCAGAGTATGTGGAGTCCGAGTCGGAATCTTACTGGTCGCTTCTGAACGTCGAACAAAGTGTTTTTGCTGACGGTCGTGTTACTACCAGTCGTTATTTGCAGGAAGACTGGTATGCAGATTTATCGCCAGAACTGCTCAGTGTCTTACTGGTAGAACCAGACAAGCAATCAATTTCAGGGCTCTATCGATTTGCGGAATTTTTTGAATCGGAAGGGCTGGATAGCTCAATTTACTTTCTTGCCTTTTGGAAGAAGGTGTTACAACCCCTGGCAACATTGGCGTTAGTGATTCTTGGAATTTCGTTTGTCTTTGGACCGCTGCGAGAAGCTACAATGGGATATCGCATATTCATAGCGCTGGCTATTGGTCTGGCTTTTACTACAGTGCAGCGCATGATGGAGCCAATCAGTCTGATTTATGGGCTAAGCCCTCTGTTGGCCGTTATGACCCCTATATTTATATGTAGCCTGGCGGGCTTCGTCCTGATGCGGCGAGTCGCCTGAGTTCTCTTTAGTCTGGGTTGAATCTGATGTATATCCGGGTTCCACTCAATCTCTGGAATCTGCCTTGAACGAGCCGCAATCCCATACCCAGTCATCAAACGAAAGTTTAGCGATCACATCAGGAAACTATAGTGGTGCTATCAACGGTTACTATGAGAATGACTCGCTGCTAGCTGCGTTTGCCAGTCTGCCTGAAAAACTAAAGGCAGAATCAGCTGAATTGATTGCGGGAGGTCGTAATCATAACTGGTTGATCGAATTGCCCTTTGGTGGCAATGAAATACCGGTGCTGGTGAAGTCCTTTGGTCGACAGGGGAAAGTAAAAGACTGGATCGATCTGACCTATCGCAATTCCAAAGCACAACGTTCTTTTGAGGCCGCGCTGCATCTGCATTGCAATGGTGTTGGCACGCCAGAGCCAATCGCGTTTTTGGAGCGCCGACAGGGCTCTCGGTTACAGGAAAGCTACTTCCTGAGTTTGTATGCCAAAGGAACGAGAGGCTTTCATGAAATCTTTATCGAGATGCTGCACAGTCGACCCAACGTCTCAGAATTAATGCCTCTATTAATGACGGTTGCCGAGTCATGCAAGGACATGCATGACGCGGGGTACATGCACAATGACCTGGGCAATCAGAACATCCTGATCAAAGAAGCAGAAGGTCAGAACCACGGACCAGCCCTGTTTATTGATCTAAACAGAGGCAGGCGGTTTGCTGAACTGAGTCTCCAGCAGAGAGGGCAGGATTTATCCCGTCTGAATATTCCAGGTCTGCTGATGGAAATGTTTCTCGACATGTATTGGGGTTCTCCCGCGCCATCTGAACTTGTTGCCCAGTATGATCGTCATCGTTCCCGATTTCTCTTCAGAGATCGTAGTAGAAAATGGCGCCATCCGATTCGTGAAGCACGAATAGCTAAGGAGTCAGCCCTCATTCCC
This sequence comes from uncultured Pseudohongiella sp., assembly GCA_965227685.1. GTDB lineage: Bacteria > Pseudomonadota > Gammaproteobacteria > Pseudomonadales > Pseudohongiellaceae > UBA9145. Next base: position 4,372,125 of record CBDDGA010000002.1, read on the forward strand.
GCCGGGGAAAAATTTCCGTCCTTAAAAGATATTTGGATTTGGGATGATTTGTCGGACCAGTCATTGGGTGCAGCCAGCAGACATGAGCGCAAAAAACTCTATCCCGCCAATCGATCGTGGCGATTGGCAGCGGACAGCATGCGAGCGGGATGGGACATTCGACGCCAATATAGAAAAATCAAACAGCAAGTCTATACAGGTCCGGTATCGATGACCGGGCGGTTAGGTGTTTCCCTTGCTCCCGCCGAAGAGACATTCGAAGATGAATTGGCCCTTTTGAATCGACTGAATATTGGATCTGTACTCGTTCGTGTTTGTCATCACGAAAGTGCCAAGCAGTTGGCGTATCAGATGGAGCTGATAAAGAGACTATCTGCGGCTGGTCATGATATTTGCCTGGCATTGGTACAGGATCGTGAAGCCATTCTACACAGTGCACACTGGGAGAAATTCGTTCTGGATGTGTTGGCGAATGTGGGCACCCATATCCGTAGTATGGAATTTGGCCACGCTATCAACCGTGTGAAGTGGGGCATCTGGGATTTCCACGAGCTCAGAAAACTCTATAAACCACTGCCCCGGATCAAATCAATGTACCCCGGACTGGAAATCATTGGGCCAGCCACCATCGACTTCGAATACGCATTCATGCTGTCTGCCCTTCGAGACTGGCCAAAGGAGGTTCCACTAGGTGCTGTATCTCACCATTTGTACGTCGATAGACGAGGAGCACCTGAAAACTTGCAGAGCGGGTTCAATCTGATTGATAAATGTGTGTTAGCCAAAGCAATAGCACAACATCACGACTCTGATAATTCGAAAGTCATCATATCTGAAGTCAATTGGCCCATTGCGGGCACAGGCAAGCACTCTCCTGTTACGGTACCGTTTGACTACAGAAACCTGCCAGAGATATCCATCGACGAAAGTGGAGTCGACGAACAGCTTTACGCAAGTTACATGATTCGCTATCTGGTACTGAGCTTGTGTTCAGGGACTGTTGAAAGAATTTATTGGTGGCGTCTTGTTGCGAGGGGTTATGGGCTGGCTAACCTGACTGATACCCGAGAGATACGGCTTCGACCCGGGTTTACTGCGTTTCAGCATTTTCAGACTCTGTTAGGGCAGGCGACTTTCGTCTCGGCAGATATTCCTGAACAGAAAGGTTCACGTCATGGTCTCTATCGGTTCTGGTTTGAAAGCGAAGAAGGTGAGAAAATTACTGTCTGCTGGAGTCATGGCGCAGAATTGCCTTTATGTAGTGACATGAGTTACCAGTCCGCTGAAAATGTCTTCGGGGCTACATTGGATCAAACACCCCACGAGTTGTCTGGATCGCCAGTTTATTTCAGGCACTGTAAGAAAAGTTAAATTACAACTGTCTGGTTGTATGTTGTTTTAGCTGCTGCACAAATCGGAAGAAATTGTATTGAAATACTCTCCTTTAATCAGAGCATTCTGCTATATGTTGTTTCTCGCCGCACTGATGCTATTGGTGGTGGTCGACGCTGGCGCAGAAGAGTCCAAGTTTTTTGAAAATTCCTGGACAGAGCGAGCCCAGGAAAGCTTATTCCTGCTGTTGTTTATCATTCATGTATTGGTAGCAAGACGGGTCCAGTCAGTGCGGACCCTTGCCCTGCTGTTTGGTGGATTCTTCCTGCTGGCACTGGTGCGGGAACTGGATGCGGTACTTGAAGGAAATATCGGAACAGGCGCGTGGCAGGTACTGGCAACTCTTATTGTCATAGCCATGATCTATCGTCTTCGCCAGGATTGGCAGGGATTCAGGTTCCAACTGCAAAGTCATATGGAAACCTATAGCTTTGGCCTATTTATGGCTGGATTTCTCACGACTTTTGCGTTCTCGCGCCTGTTGGGAAATGAAGAGCTCTGGATGGCGATTATGGAGGAGAGCTACCAGCGCAACGTGAAAAATGCCGTAGAAGAAACCGTTGAACTACTTGGCGATGCGTTAATGTTTTTTAGCGGCATTGAATTTGCGCTTCACTACTGGTCACGAAATCGTGATGCACAACTCGAATCCACCTGATTGCAAAGACAGATTCACCTAAATGGGCTAGTCTTGCTTAATGTACAGGCGAGCTTTATTCCTTCTGAACCGATCACATCCTGCTGGCAGATTCTCTATCCGAGTTAGTTGATATGTCCGAACCCAAGCCAATCTATATTTCTTATGCCGGGCCTTCCCTGCTTGAGACCCCCCTGCTTAATAAGGGGTCTGCTTTCTCACCTGAGGAGCGCCGCACATTTAATCTCATAGGGTTGCTGCCGCCGGTGTATGAATCAATAGAAGAGCAGGTTGAGAGATGCTATCAGCAATATTGTAGTTTCGATGAACCGATTAACAAGCACATCTACCTGCGAGTAGTGCAGGACAACAATGAGACACTGTTCTATCGCCTGTTGAGCGAGCACCTTGTGGAAATGTTGCCCATCATCTATACGCCAATCGTTGGCGATGCGTGTGAACACTTCTCTGATATTTATCGCAGTGCCCGGGGAATTTTTGTCTCATGGGAAGAGCGGGAGTACATGGATGAGATTCTGCGCAGTGTCACCAAAGACAAGGTTAAGGTTGTTGTTGTCACTGACGGAGAAAGAGTGCTTGGTCTTGGGGATCAGGGCATCGGTGGGATGGGAATTGCCATCGGGAAGCTTTCTCTTTATACGGCCTGTGGCGGAATTTCACCTGCTTACACGTTGCCGGTAGCCCTTGATGTGGGCACCAATAATAAAAAGTTACTGGATGATCCAATGTATATGGGAATGCGTCATCCGCGCATAGGTCGCGAAGACTACGATGCATTTGTCGATCAGTTTATTGATGCGCTGCAGGCTCGTTGGCCTGGAGTCATGATTCAGTTTGAGGATTTCGCGCAACCCAATGCCATGCCTATTTTGCAACGGCATAAGGACAGGGTGTGTTGCTTCAATGATGATATTCAAGGTACTGCTGCGATTACTCTCGGAACTTTACTTGCCGCGTGTAAAAAGAAGGGAGAGGAGCTGAAAGATCAACGGCTGGTTTTCGTTGGCGCAGGTTCGGCAGGATGCGGTATAGCAGAACTAATTGTTAATGCCATGGTGGCCCAGGGGCTCGATGATGCTCAGGCCCGTTCCCAGGTGTTTATGGTGGACAGGGATGGACTGCTGTTAGAAGGCACATCAGGATTGATGGATTTTCAGGAGCAGCTCGTGCAGAAGAAGTCGGTTCTGGATTCCTGGGAGTTCTCTTCGGGTGGTAATCCGAATTTACTGGACGTTGTCAGTAATGCAGAGGCGACAGTGCTGATTGGTGCTTCCGGGGTGCCGGGATTGTTTACGGAAGAAGTGATTAGAACTTTTTACAAAAACTGTGCCCGTCCGATAATTTTTCCTCTCAGCAATCCGTCCCGTCAGGTAGAGGCCCATCCGGAGAAAGTCATTGAGTGGACCGAAGGTCAGGCCATCGTCGCTACCGGCAGCCCGTTTGGCAAGGTGAAATGGGATGGCAGGGAATTCGATATTTCTCAATGTAACAACAGTTATATTTTCCCGGGCATAGGTTTGGGCGTGATTGCCAGCTATTCGAGTCGTGTAAGTGATCAGATGCTTATGGTAGCAAGTACAACCCTGGCGGAACTGGCACCCGAATCCAATGCTAATGAGGATGGAATTTTACCTCCACTTACGTCACTGGCTGAAATCAGCAAAAAGATCGCGTTTGCAGTAGCCAAAGTGGCACAGGAAGAGGGCTACTGCCTGGAAATCAGCGACGATGATTTACGAGCCGCAATAGAACGTAATTTCTGGACTCCCGCTTACCGGGAATACAGACGAGTGGCGATGCGCGCTCGCTGATTTGTCGATTATCCGACTAATCAGAGTTCTCTTATTTCTACTTTTCGAAAGCGCAACTCACCACGGGCCCATTGCAGACCAAATGGTCCTTCGGAAAATTGATCGTCTCTGACATCCACCGTTCGCTTGCCATTGAGTTCTACGATCAGGCGATCGCCCTCGGCAATTAGTTTGTACACGTTCCAGCGATCGCCGGCTTTTGGCAGAGGATCTGATACTGGAGCAATATGCACGATGCCACCAGTGCCATAGGCAGCTTCCGGACGTTGGTCGAAAATATTGGCTTCATAGCAATTGCGGTCAGTAATGCGACTGCGGTCCTGGCATCGCATGTACACACCGCTGTTGGCATCATGGCTGGCCCAGAATTCAACCCGCAGTTCAAAATCGCCATAGCTTTCTTTACTAACAAGCCAGGAGGCACCACTACCGGAAGTAGCGCGAATTGATGCATATTCACCAGTCCAGTTTGCATCGCCTACACGATCGAAGTTATCCAGCCCTTCAGTGCCATCTATTAAAGTCACCCAGTCACTCTGGGCGCTGCTGGTGATATTGATCAGAATAACTAAGAGAAAGGCGGTGAAATTCGCAAATACATTGAACCTGGTCATTATTGCCTCCTGAACCAAATTGAGGTCGCTTCCTGTTACAGCGCGCCATGATGACTGGAGAGTACTCTGTGACAACGGTAAAATACAGGACCTTAAACCAGCAATGGTGGCCTCAGCTGATTGGCCGGGGGAACCGGGCGGATTACTGTTCATTAACCTATAATGATCCAAGCGCCTGAATTAAAGAGGAAAAATACATGTTTAACGCCAAGAAAACTGCACTGAGTGCAGTACTAGTAGGGCTTACACTGGCTTCAAGCGGTGGCTTTGCCCAGTCTGCTGATCGTCCAGAATTAACTGGAACCTGGACCAACGCCTCGCGCACCGGACTCCAGCGGCCCCGTGGTGTTGAGAGTCTGACAGTTACACCTGAACAGGCAGCCGAAATGGTTTCCAGAATGGGTCTGGCCGGAATCTCCGCTGAAAATATTGAATCAGGTCCAGCCATAGATCCGGAGACTGGAGCGCCCCCCGTGGGTGGCCAGGATTTCGGTCTTCGAGGCTACAACTTGTTCTGGACTGATCCGGGCTCAACGCTGGCCTATGTAAAGGGCGAATTGCGAACTTCCTATGTGATCGATCCACCGAACGGACGAATTCCCCGGAAGGAACAACCAGAGCCAGATTGGGAAGTGCGTAACTACGGCGCGCGCTATCTCACTGGAGTGGGCGAAGACAGTGGGCCTGAAGCCTTCCCCCTGGCGGAGCGCTGCTTACTGGGTTTCGGTAATACTGCTGGTCCAGGCATGATGGGAACGCTGTACAACAGCACTTACGAATTCGTGCAGACTGATGATTACGTGATCATTACCGTGGAAATGGCTCACGATGCCCGCATCATTCCCATCTTCGATAGCGCCGATGAGGCTCGCGCCAATCACCGTCCAGACGTGCTCAAGCAATGGCTGGGTGATTCCGTTGGCTGGTATGAAGATGGCTGGTTGGTAGTTGAAACTACTAACATTAATCCAAAGCAGATGGCTGAAAGTTCCGTGCCAATCACTGCCGAAGGTGTCATTGTGGAGCGTTTCTCACGCTACTCCGATACAGAAATCGTTTATCAATTTACGGTAGATGATTCGAATCTTTATCTTCAGCCATGGACTGCGGAGCTTAGCTACCACGAAATGGACGGCGAAATGTACGAATATGCCTGCCATGAAGGCAATCACGCCATGCCAGGTATGTTGGCGGGTGCCCGTCGCCTTGAACTGGAAGAAGAGTTCGGATCTGACGACTAAACCTTCATAAGAAGCATCAATAAAAAACCCGGTGAACATATGTCCACCGGGTTTTTTATTGTCCAATTTACCCGACTTTGTGACACTGCAGCTGCAGTTCGGAAATGAAAATATGGCACTCCTGAAGGACTTCACCAGATAAGGCTGTGTTGAATTAGCTAATGTCAATCAGGTAAGTGCAATCATAACCTGATTTTTATCTTAGTCTGGCTCGACTATTGGCCTTAGATCCCCAGATTTTATGCGGCCTGCCGCCTTATTCCGCGATTTAGCCAATTAAGCTATTTCAATAGCAAAACGATACTTCCTTTTCATATAAGAAAAGGCTAGATTCAACTCCCCCTCCTTAGTGTAGTACAAGATAAACAAAATGCGAGGAAGGGCGTTAATTAACATAATAAACAGAAATTGCCAGATGGCACCGGCGATTGCGTGGGATTACCCGCAGGTCTGCATGAGCACAAGAATCGAATCCAATGCTCTGCCTCAAATCGCCACTTACAGAATTCTTACCTCTATCTAAATACCAGGGCAGTTAGCACCAGGAGTAGTCATGACTGAAGTCCAAACCAGCGTATTACGTCTCATACAGGCCATGTTTAACGCGGCCCCCAATGCATCCATCCTCGATGAGTTCGCTACGATCGTGGAAAATTCTGGGGGTTCCACTGTCCCCCTCGCCAATCTGCTGGCAGCAAACCCGATTTTCACCTCGGAGATGTATTCAGACTCCCTGAGCAATAGCGAATTTGCTGAGGCGTTCATTGAAAACATAGTCGGTGATGCGGCCTCTGCGACAAACAAGGCCTGGGCAGCAGGAGAAGTAGCTCGCCTGCTAAATGAGGGCATGTCACGCGGAGAAGTCATGGCCTTCGCCGCGGACGAACTCGCCGGAATCAGCGTATTCAATTCTGATTGGGCGGACGCCGGAATTCAGTTTCGCAATAAAGTGGAAGTTGCTGGTACTTATGCCATTGATCAAGAAGGTTCTGCATCGACCCTGGACATTCTCCAGGCGGTGACTGCGGCAGTAACCGAAGCATCGGAAACTGTCGATGCGGCTATCGCAGCTTTTACTGAAAGTCTGGAAGGTGTAGTTGTTGATGGCTATGTGGCTGGCGCAACTGTGTTCGTGGATCTCAATGGGGACGGTGTTCAGAATGCGAATGAGCCCTCAACGGTCACCGATGACAGGGGTGAATGGTCTTTTGATGGCGGCGAGAATGCCTACGGACAAATTATCGCCACCGGTGGTATTGATATCGCTACCGGACAGCCTTTTAAAGGCACCCTGACTGCACCTGCTTCATCAAGTACAGTTAACCCCCTTACTACACTCATCGATGCAATTTCCAAAACACCGGGCGCTACCCAGCAGAGTGCCCAGGAACAAGTGCTGACCGCTCTCGGCTTGCCAGCACATGTTGACCTGACACGATTCGACCCCTTGCTGTTGATTACTTCTGGGGATGAATCCCAAAAAGCTCTTGCACTGCAAGTGCAAGCTGCTGCGGTACAGGTGATTACCATCGTGCAGCAGACTGCAGCCGTATTGCAGGGCACAGGTACGACTGAAGATGGCAACGGGGCAGCCTTTGCGGCTGTTGCAGATGCCATCAGCGTAGCCGCTTCGTCGGCTGGCTTGTCCACCGACCCTGATGACCCCGATGCAGAGGTATCGGATGGCAGCATTGATCTGACTTCCACAACCGCGATTTCAAACATCGTGAAAGCGGCGGCCACCGAAGCAGGAGCCACCGACGATCAGCAGGCGGCTGTGGACGACCTGGCCGATGATGCTTCTACTATTATTACCAATCTCAACTCAGCCGTTGATGATGCCGTGGGTGATGGCACCGGTAATCCCGATGATGTGTTGGTCGAGATTGCACAGGTGCAGGTGGTATCTGGCAATACAGCGGACACGGTTGAAGACCAGTCCGCAGGCCTGGGTGATATCAGCAATGCTGCTGAGAACACCAGCGGCGATAACCTCACCAATTCAATTGACGACGCGGCTTCAGAACTGGGCGATGTCAATGGTGATGGTCAATCTGATGCTGTCACTTCAAGTGGCGGTGGCGGAGGGGGCGGAGGCGGCGCTGCCCCAACCACTTTCACCGTGACAGAAACAGCCGGTGTCGTCGAATTCGGCGGTACGGCAACGGGCGACATTACTGTTTCCTGGGTGCTGAATGCAGGTGATTCCGTAGCTACGTTTAGCCGTGGCGGGATTACGGCCAGCACTGAACCGGATTTTGAGACAGGTGTCGCAGGAACCGCAACGCAAATTACTCTGGCAACAGGTCAGACACTGGCGATGACCCTATCAGACGCCCAGACTCTGATTACCAATATCGACACCATCATCGATGGTGATGGCACTCTTGCTCTTACAGATACAAGTGTCGCTGCAGGTGATCTCACCACTCTGGAAGGGGACGCAAAATTTGATGTGACTCTGGACGCAAGCACCGGCACAATTATTGGAGGTACGGGCCCAGAAATTGCTGCCATTATTGGCAATGCAAATATCACACTCTCCGGTTCATTCGTAGCTAATGTAAGTGCGACACCAACAGTTGCGGATCTGAACACTATAGATGCCGCCACATCAGGTGTCGTAACCGCGTCGCCAGCGACTGATTCTCTTGCCAATCTGAATACATTAACTGGTACCAATAACACCTATACGCTCACGATCAATGATGCTGGCACAGTAGCTGCGTCAGATCTCACTACTCTCGATGGCAAGACTACTGTTGCTATTGATGCAACGTCTGCGTCGACTGTGTCCGGCACAGGTGCTGAACTTTCAACGGCGCTGGGCTCTGCTGGCATCACTCTGGCAGCTAATGTTGCACTCAGTGTCACTGGTTCGATTACAACTGCACAGCAAGCCACTTTGGACGGTAACACCACTGCCGCTATAACAGCCACTATCTCCGATGGGGATATGGCGACTCTGGCAGGAATCGCTGACGCCAATGGCAACAATGTGCTAACGATTACAGTCACTGACACCAGTGTAGATGCAGCTGCTCTGAATACCCTCGATGGCAAGACCACTGTCAATGTTGTTGCAACAGCTGCCACGACCCTTACAGGTACAGGTGCCGCTATTAATACAGCGGTAAACGCAACTACCATAGATACGGCGGCTGGCGTAAACGTCACGGTATCAGACACCATTGCTGCGACGTTGGTAGATAGTATCAATGGAGGAACCAGTGGCACTATTACAGCGACAGTGACGGCGAATAATGCGTCAAGTCTCAATACTGATTTGAATGGGGCAACTGGCGCTCTTACGCTGACGGTAACTGGAGCCGCTCAGGATCCAGCAAACCTCAATGCATTAGATACTGCAACCACTGTAACAGTGGACGCTTCTGGTATAACAGGATTGAGTGGCACCACCGCGAACACGTTAACTGCAATCGCAGGGGACATTACTCTTCCAGGCAATGTGCCGATCACTCTAAGCGACAATCCTTCCGTTAGCGATGCCAACACTATTGATGCGGCAACTACCGGAGTCGTGACAGCTACACTGGCAACCGACACTCTGGCCAATCTAAATGGTCTCAATGGCACCGGCAACGCCTACACATTGACTATCAACGACGCGGGCACAGTCGCTGCTTCTGATCTGACGACACTGGATGGCAAAACAACCGTAGCGATAAATGCTACCTCGGCTGCAACCATTAGTGGCACAGGCACAGAGCTTTCGACTGCACTTGGTTCCGCTGGAATCAATACTGCGGCAGGAGTTGCATTGAGTGTCTCGGGTTCTATTACGACTGCCCAGCAGGCGACACTCGATGGAAACACTACAGCAACGGTAACCGCCACAATTTCTGATAATGACATGGCAACGTTGGCGGGACTGGCTGATGCTAATGGTAACAACGCGCTGACAGTTACGGTGACGGATAGCAGTGTAGCCGCCGCTGCATTAAATACATTGAATGGGAAAACTTCAGTCGCAGTTATTGCAACTGCTGTTAATACTATTACAGGTGCTGCGGCAGATGCAGTGACAGCATTAGCCGCCGCAGGCACAACGCTGACTCTTGCTGCTGACGTAGATGTTACGGTTTCTGGCAACACCACTGTTGCCCAGCAATCAGCGCTTGACGGCGATACTACTGGCACCATTACTGCGACGATCACCGAAAATGATCTGACTACTCTCGCCGGACTGGCGGATGCCAATGGCAACAATGCCTTAACAGTTACCGTTACTGATGGTACTGCCGATGCTGCAGCGCTGAACACGCTGGACGGCAAGACTTCAGTGCAGGTGAATGCAACCGCGACAACCACCCTGAATGGTACGGCTACTGCAATTAACACAGCACTGGCAGCGGCAGGTCTGGATCTCAGCGGGCTGACCAGTGTAGCCCCAACTGGCTCGATTTCCAGTTCTGAGCAGGCCACGATGGATGGCAATACCACCTTAGCCATCACCGCCACTATTTCCGACAACGACATGGCATCCCTCGCCAGCCTGGCGGATGCAAATGGAAACAATGCGCTCACAGTCACAGTGACTGATGCCAGCGTGGACGCAACTGCTTTAAATACATTGGATGGCAAGACCAGTGTGGCTGTTACAGCAACAGCAGTAGGCACCTTGACCGGAACGGCGAGCGCGATTAGCACGGCGCTGGCGTCGGCCGGAATAAATACAGCAGCTGGAGTCGCAGCCACCGTCAACTCTGGAACTGCTACAACAGCTCAACAAGCTGCGATAGATGGAAATACCACAGGGGTTGTCACAGCGACTATATCGGACAACGATATGACCACGCTTGCCGGTATCGCCGATGCCAATGGCAACAATGCACTCACTATAACCGTTACCGATACCTCAGTTGCTGCAGCAGCACTCAATACGCTTGATGGTAAGACCACGGTAAATATCACAGCGACCGCGATTACTACTCTTACCGGTACTGCAGCTGATGTGGCAACAGCGATCGCTTCAGCGGGGTTAAGTCTCGATCTTGGGGTAGGTGTGACTCTTGATGCGGGCACTATTTCAGCAGGCGATCTCGACACAATAGAAACCAATACCACCGCCGATGTGAATATGTCGGCAGTGACTACCGTCACCATGGCGGCGGCAGATAATCTGAGCTTTAACGGCTCCACCGTAACTGGTGAAACGTTTGCACTGAATGGCACAGGTAACAATGGTGGTGAAACTTTTCAGGTCAATCTTGCGCCTGGTGGTGAGACAGTAGACCTCTCAAATATCACCGTGGATGCCGACGATGTTTCAGTAGTGATTGAAGGCAATTCAGGTGCAGACACAATTACTGCTACCGCTGCGGGAGACACTATCAATGCTATGGCGGGGGGCGATACCATCACCGCAGGAACTGGCGCTGATACTATCGATCTGGGTAGCAGCGATACTGCAGCTGACACAGTTATTCAAAACGCAGGGGACTCTGCGGATACCGGGACAATAACCAATGTCGGGGGTGATGCCTCTGGTGCTTTTGATGACAACGACACCATTTCTACAACCGGTGCGGACATCGTCAGTAATTTCGAAGATGGCACAGATTTAATTCGCCTTCTTTCCAAACCCACTGCAGCCACTCAAGACGAGAGCGCTGCCGATGGTGGTGTAGGAACCGGTGAATTCACTGTGATTCGTGGTGCTAACTCCGGTGGCACTTTCACCGTGGATACATCTTCAGGTGCTGACCTGTTAGTTCTCTATGATGCTGACAGCTCCGGTGACATTGAGATGCTGGTGCTGAGTGGTTCAGGTGGTATCACATTCACCGCGGACGATTTTTCCCAGGGTGTGCAAACTCTTGATGCGGCGACAGCAGCAGGCACAGGTCTCTCCGAATACCACATCGAAGATACCAGTGCGGCGATTGCTGCGCTTGCTGCCGGCGTGCTGAATGGCGCTACTATTATTACTACCACTAATGCGGCAACAATCTCCGAAGCGACAACGATTAGCAATGCGACTAATTCGGGTGCGACAAATATCAATTCGGTGTCTGATACGGCAAATGCGATTTCGCTATCCTCCAATGCGGTTCTAAATGATGTAAACGGCACGGTTACTGCGACAACCAATGCAACGGCGGCTGAAGCGGCGCTTCTGGAAGGATTCACTAAGGCTGTTGTCTATAACATCAGCGATACTGCGGCAGCACTTGCGGCGGCCGCCTCAGCTGAACTTAATGCTGCTGGAACGGTAAACATTACCGGAACTGCAGCAACATCAGACATATCTACCGTCGATACAAACACAACTTCAACGCTTAATTTGAGCGGCGTTACGACACTAACAGGGACTGCGGCGTCTATCGTTTCGGCATTCGGTACTTATGGCGATTTGCCAGCGGCATATAACGCAACTATTTCCGGAACTGCTGCCGCTACTGATGTTTCAAATATCAATGGTGATACATCTGGCTCACTGGATGGAAGCGGAATTACCACTTTTACCGGAACGGTAGCTGAGATTAATCAGGCGTTAACGGATCTGGATACCGATCCAACCAACTTTAACTCAACCTTGTCGGCGGGAGCTGAAACAGCAGCCAGCATTTCAACTCTGGCGGGTGGCGATGGCACAGGGGCGGTTGATGGTTCAGCCCTGACCGCAATCAACGGTACATCGACTGAGATTCTGCAGGCGTTGACCGACATGGGCACTGATCCAACGAACTTCAATTCCACCCTGACAGCAGGTGCAGAGACAGCAGCTAATATCACGTCTCTTGAAGCAGCCAATGGCTCGGGCACGATTGATGGGTCGGCAGTAACGGCGATCAATGGTACGGCGGCTGAAATCGTTCAGGCGGTGACAGATCTGGATACGGATCCAACGAACTTCAATTCGACACTGACAGCCGGTGCGGCAGACGCAGCTGACATTACAACGATAGAAGGCGCCAATGGTTCCGGAACTATCGATGGTAGTGCGCTGACGGCTATCAATGGCACAGCGGCCGGAGTGGTCCAGGCGGTTACCGACCTGGACACTGATCCAACAAACTTCAATACGACCTTGTCGGCCGGCGCAGCAGCCGCCGCTGATATCACGACGATAGAAGGCGCCAATGGCTCCGGTACCATTGATGGCAGTGCACTGACTGATATCAATGGTACAGCCGCGGCTGTGGTTCAGGCGGTGACCGATCTTGATACCGATCCGACTAACTTCAACACAACCTTAACAGCCGGTGCGGCAGCCGCCGCTGACATCACGTCCATTGAAGGGTCAAATGGCACAGGTACTATCGACGGCAGCGCGCTGACTGATATCAATGGTACAGCGGCCGCGGTGGTTCAGGCGGTGACTGATCTTGATACAGATCCAACAAATTTCAACACAACCTTGTCGGCGGGTGCGGCAGCGGCAGCTGACATCACCTCCATTGAAGGTTCGAATGGCTCCGGTACGATTGATGGCAGTGCACTGACTGATATCAATGGTACAGCGGCCGCGGTGGTTCAGGCGGTAGCGGATCTGGATACTGATCCGACCAACTTCAACACCACCTTGTCGGCCGGTGCAGCAGACGCCGCTGACATCACCTCCATTGAAGGCTCCAATGGCACAGGTACTATCGATGGTAGTGCACTCACTGCTATCAATGGCACAGCAGCTGCCGTGGTTCAGGCGGTAGTCGATCTGGATACGGATCCAACTAATTTCAATACGACACTTGCTGCAGGTGTGGCTACAGCAACCGACATCACGTCCATTGAAGGATCCAATGGTTCGGGCACGATTGATGGCAGTGCGGTGACTGGTTTTACTGGAACCGTGGCTGAGATCAACCAGGCATTGACGGATCTGGACACGGATCCAACAAATTTCAACACAACTCTGTCGGCCGGTGCTGAAACAGCCACGAACATTTCTACTCTGGCGGGTGGTGATGGCACGGGGGCGGTTGATGGCTCAGCACTGACCGCAATCAACGGTACATCGACCGAAGTGCTGCAGGCGTTGACCGACATGGGCACTGATCCAACAAACTTCAACACGACCTTGTCGGCTGGCAATGAGACGGCTTCCAACATCACATCTCTTGAAGCCGCCAATGGCTCGGGTACGATTGATGGCAGTGCGGTGACTGGTTTTAGCGGCACAGTGGCTGAGATCAACCAGGCGCTAGCCGATCTGGATACCGATCCAACAAACTTCAACTCAACCCTGTCAGCCGGTGCTGAAACAGCCACGGATATTTCTACCCTGGCGGGTGGCGATGGCACAGGGGCGATTGATGGTTCAGCGCTGACCGCAATCAACGGTACGACGACCGAGATTCTGCAGGCGTTGACCGACATGGGCACTGATCCAACCAACTTCAACTCCACGCTGAGTGCTGGTACAGAGACAGCGTCGAATATCACGTCTCTTGAAGCAGCCAATGGTTCGGGCACGATTGATGGGTCGGCAGTGACAGCCATCAATGGTACGGCAGCTGAAATCGTGCAGGCGGTGACTGATCTGGATACGGATCCGACGAACTTCAATTCAACGTTGACGGCGGGTGCGGCAGACGCAGCTGACATCACAACCATAGAAGGCGCCAATGGCTCGGGTACTATTGATGGTAGTGCATTGACGGCTATCAATGGCACAGCAGCCGGAGTGGTTCAGGCCGTTGCCGATCTGGATACGGATCCAACGAACTTCAACACCACCTTGTCGGCCGGAGTTGCTGTAGCAACTGACATCACGTCCATTGAGGGGGCTAATGGCTCGGGCACGATCGATGGCAGTGCGGTAACTGGCTTTACCGGAACCGTGGCTGAGATCAACCAGGCGTTGACGGATCTGGATACGGATCCAACGAACTTCAACACCACCTTGTCGGCCGGTGCTGAAACAGCCACGGACATATTTCTACCCTCGCGGGTGGCGATGGTACAGGGGCGATTGATGGTTCTGCTCTGACCGCAATCAACGGTACGACGACTGAGATTCTGCAGGCGTTGACCGACATGGGTACTGATCCAACCAACTTCAACTCCACGCTGAGTGCTGGTACAGAGACAGCGTCGAATATCACGTCTCTTGAAGCAGCCAATGGCTCGGGCACGATTGATGGGTCGGCAGTGACAGCCATCAATGGCACGGCGGCTGAAATCGTTCAGGCGGTAACTGATCTGGATACGGATCCAACGAACTTCAACTCGACCTTGTCGGCGGGAGCAGCAGATGCAGCTGATATCACAACGATAGAAGGGGCCAATGGTTCCGGAACTATCGATGGTAGTGCACTGACTGATATCAATGGTACAGCGGCCGGAGTGGTTCAGGCCGTTGCTGATCTGGACACCGACCCAACCAACTTCAACACCACCTTGTCGGCCGGAGTTGCTGTAGCAACTGACATCACGTCCATTGAAGGGGCTAATGGTTCGGGCACGATTGATGGCAGTGCGGTAACTGGCTTTACCGGAACCGTGGCTGAGATCAATCAGGCGTTGACGGATCTGGATACCGATCCAACGAACTTCAACTCCACTTTATCGGCAGGAACTGAGTCTGCGTCCGCAATATCAACTCTTGCGGGGGGTGACGGCACGGGTGCGATTGATGGTTCGGCTTTAACTGCATTGACAGGTACTGTGACTGAGATTAACCAGGCCCTGACAGACATGGGTACTGACCCGACGAACTTCAATACGACCTTGTCGGCAGGAACCGAGTCTGCCTCCGCTATTTCGACTCTTGCAGGTGCTGATGGTACGGGCTCAGTTGATGGTTCTGCAGTTACTACATTGACCGGTACCGTTGCCGAGATTAATCAGGCTCTGGCGGATATGGGCACTGATCCAACAAACTTTAACTCCACTTTGTCAGCCGGTGCTGAGACAGCTACCGATATCTCTACTCTCGCCGGTGCTGATGGTACGGGTTCGATTGATGGCTCAGCTCTGACAGCGATCAACGGCACAGCAGCTGAGATTTTGCAGGCGTTGACCGACATGGCCACTGACCCGACGAACTTCAATTCAACCCTGACAGCGGGTGCAGAGACAGCAGCTAATATCACGTCTCTTGAAGCAGCCAATGGCTCGGGCACGATTGACGGGTCGGCAGTGACAGCGATCAATGGCACGGCGGCTGAAATCGTGCAGGCGGTAACTGATCTGGATACGGATCCGACGAACTTCAACTCGACGTTGACGGCGGGTGCGGCAGACGCAGCTGACATCACAACGATAGAAGGGGCCAATGGTTCCGGGACTATCGATGGTAGTGCGCTGACGGCTATTAATGGCACAGCGGCTGGAGTGGTTCAGGCGGTGACCGATCTGGATACAGATCCAACCAACTTCAATACGACCTTGTCGGCGGGTGCAGCAGATGCAGCTGACATCACAACGATAGAAGGCGCCAATGGCTCGGGCACGATTGATGGTAGTGCATTGACTGCTATCAATGGTACAGCCGCGGCTGTGGTTCAGGCGGTAGCTGATCTGGATACTGACCCAACCAACTTCAATACCACACTTGCTGCTGGCGTAGCCGCAGCTACTGATATTACGTCCATTGAAGGAGCTAATGGTTCGGGCACGATCGATGGCAGCGCGGTGACTGGCTTCACAGGAACCGTGGCTGAGATCAACCAGGCGTTGACGGATCTGGATACCGATCCAACGAACTTCAACTCAACCTTGTCAGCTGGTGCTGAAACAGCAACAGACATTTCTACCCTGGCGGGTGGCGATGGTTCAGGTGCGATTGATGGTTCGGCGCTGACAGCAATCAACGGTACGACGACTGAGATTCTGCAGGCGTTGACCGACATGGGCACTGATCCAACCAACTTCAACTCCACGCTGAGTGCTGGTACAGAGACAGCGTCGAATATCACCTCTCTTGAAGCAGCCAATGGCTCAGGCACGATTGATGGGTCGGCAGTGACAGCCATCAATGGCACGGCAGCTGAAATCGTACAGGCGGTAACTGATCTGGATACGGATCCGACGAACTTCAACTCGACCTTGTCGGCGGGTGCAGCAGATGCAGCTGATATCACAACGATAGAAGGGGCCAATGGTTCCGGAACTATCGATGGTAGTGCATTGACTGCTATCAATGGCACAGCAGCTGGAGTGGTTCAGGCGGTGACCGATCTGGATACCGACCCAACCAACTTCAACACCACCTTGTCGGCCGGCGCAGCAGCGGCAGCTGATATCACAACGATAGAAGGGGCCAATGGCTCGGGTACGATTGATGGCAGTGCGTTGACTGATATCAATGGTACAGCAGCCGCGGTGGTTCAGGCGGTGACTGATCTTGATACAGATCCAACAAATTTCAACACAACCTTGTCGGCGGGAGCAGCAGCTGCTGCTGACATCACGTCCATCGAAGGATCCAATGGAACAGGCACGATTGATGGCAGTGCACTGACTGATATCAATGGTACAGCGGCAGCGATTGTTCAGGCGGTAACTGATCTGGATACGGATCCGACGAACTTCAACTCGACCTTGTCGGCCGGTGCAGCAGACGCCGCTGACATCACCTCCATTGAAGGCTCCAATGGCACAGGTACTATCGATGGTAGTGCACTGACTGATATCAATGGCACAGCCGCGGCTGTGGTTCAGGCGGTGGTCGATCTGGATACGGATCCGACCAACTTCAACACCACCTTGTCGGCCGGAGTTGCGGTAGCAACCGATATAACGTCTATTGAAGGTTCCAATGGCTCGGGCACGATTGATGGCAGTGCGGTGACTGGTTTTAGCGGCACGGTGGCTGAGATCAACCAGGCGTTAGCGGATCTGGATACCGATCCAACGAACTTCAACTCAACCCTGTCAGCTGGTGCTGAAACAGCCACGGACATTTCTACCCTGGCGGGTGGCGATGGTACAGGGGCGATTGATGGTTCTGCTCTGACAGCAATCAACGGTACGACGACTGAGATTCTGCAGGCGTTGACCGACATGGGTACTGATCCAACCAACTTCAACTCCACGCTGAGTGCTGGTACAGAGACAGCGTCGAATATCACGTCTCTTGAAGCAGCCAATGGCTCGGGCACGATTGATGGGTCGGCAGTGACAGCCATCAATGGCACGGCAGCCGAAATAGTGCAGGCGGTGGCTGATCTGGATACGGATCCGACGAACTTCAACTCGACCTTGACGGCGGGTGCAGCAGATGCAGCTGACATCACAACGATAGAAGGCGCCAATGGCTCGGGCACGATTGATGGTAGTGCATTGACGGCTATCAACGGCACAGCGGCCGGAGTGGTTCAGGCCGTTGCCGATCTGGACACCGACCCAACCAACTTCAACACCACCTTGTCGGCCGGAGTTGCTGTAGCAACTGACATCACGTCCATTGAAGGGGCTAATGGTTCGGGCACGATTGATGGCAGTGCGGTAACTGGCTTTACCGGAACCGTGGCTGAGATCAATCAGGCGTTGACGGATCTGGATACCGATCCAACGAACTTCAACTCGACCTTGTCGGCCGGTGCTGAAACAGCTACCGATATCTCTACCCTCGCCGGTGGTGATGGTTCAGGGGCGATTGATGGTTCAAGCCTGACTGCAATCAACGGTACATCGACTGAGATTCTGCAGGCGTTGACTGACATGGGCACTGATCCAACGAACTTCAACTCCACGTTGAGTGCGGGTACAGAGACGGCAGCTAATATCACGTCTCTTGAAGCAGCCAATGGCTCGGGCACGATTGACGGGTCGGCAGTGACAGCGATCAATGGCACGGCGGCTGAAATCGTTCAGGCGGTAGCGGATCTGGATACTGATCCGACGAACTTCAATTCGACCTTGTCGGCGGGCGCGGCAGACGCAGCTGACATCACAACGATAGAAGGCGCCAATGGTTCCGGTACCATCGATGGCAGTGCACTGACGGCTATCAACGGCACAGCTGCCGGAGTGGTTCAGGCCGTTGCTGATCTGGACACCGACCCAACCAACTTCAACACCACCTTATCGGCCGGCGCAGCGGCAGCCGCTGACATCACTTCGATAGAAGGAGCGAACGGCTCCGGTACGATCGATGGCAGCGCGTTGACTGATATCAACGGTACGGCGGCCGCTGTAGTACAAGCAGTGGCTGATCTGGATACGGATCCGACGAACTTTAATACGACGTTGACAGCGGGTGCGGCAGCGGCGGCTGATATCACATCAATCGAAACGGCCAATGGTACAGGTACTATCGACGGCAGTGCGCTGACTGATATCAATGGTACGGCAGCGGCGGTGGTTCAGGCGGTAGCCGATCTGGATACCGATCCGACGAACTTCAACACTACCTTGTCGGCTGGTGCGGCAGAGGCCAGTGATATTACATCCATCGAAGGTTCGAATGGCACAGGCACTATCGACGGTAGTGCGCTGACTGATATCAATGGTACAGCCGCCGCGGTGGTTCAGGCCGTTGCTGATCTGGATACAGATCCAACGAACTTCAATACGACACTTGCTGCTGGAGTAGCGGCGGCAACTGACATTACGTCCATTGAAGGGGCTAATGGTTCGGGCACGATTGATGGCAGTGCGGTGACTGGTTTTACCGGAACCGTGGCTGAGATCAATCAGGCGTTGACTGATCTGGATACCGATCCAACGAACTTCAACTCAACCCTGTCAGCTGGTGCTGAAACAGCCACGGACATTTCTACCCTGGCGGGTGGCGATGGTACAGGGGCGATTGATGGTTCTGCTCTGACAGCAATCAACGGTACGACGACTGAGATTCTGCAGGCGTTGACCGACATGGGCACTGATCCAACCAACTTCAACTCCACGCTGAGTGCTGGTACAGAGACAGCGTCGAATATCACGTCTCTTGAAGCAGCCAATGGCTCGGGCACGATTGATGGGTCGGCAGTGACAGCCATCGATGGCACGGCAGCTGAAATCGTACAGGCGGTAACTGATCTGGATACGGATCCGACGAACTTCAACTCGACCTTGTCGGCGGGAGCAGCAGATGCAGCTGATATCACAACGATAGAAGGGGCCAATGGTTCCGGAACTATCGATGGTAGTGCACTGACGGCTATCAATGGTACGGCGGCCGGAGTGGTTCAGGCCGTTGCTGATCTGGACACCGATCCGACAAACTTTAATACAACCTTGTCGGCGGGTGCGGCAGCAGCCAGTGATATAACATCAATCGAAGCAGCCAATGGCTCCGGTACGATTGATGGTAGTGCGCTGACTGACATCAATGGCACAGCAGCCGAAGTGGTTCAGGCGTTGACTGACCTTGACACCGACCCGACTAATTTTGATTCATCAATCACAGGTACGTCCGATGTCGCTGATGCAACGACTATTGAGTCGGCAAATGGCACTGGTACTGCAACAATTGCGAATATTACCGACACCTTCGCTAATATTGCAGGTAGCTCCAGCACCGTACTGGATCAGTCGAGTGGTGTTATCACTACACAGGTTGGTGACGCTGCTGGTGACAGTACTGTTGGCTATGTTGACGGTGGCACCGGAGGCTTTGGCGACGATGACACATTTGCCATCGATGCTGCTGCTACTCTTGCTGCATCGACACTTGGCCTATCCACCAGTGATTTGATCAGCTTTACGGGTACGCAAAGTCTGACCGAGCAGGCAACAGATGCTTCTGCGGTGGCCGATGGAGAGTTTATGATGATCCGTGGTGACTGGTCCGGTGGAACATTCACAGTGAATACATCAGCAGGTACAGATACTCTGATCCTGTTTGACAATGATTCAACGGGCTCGGCGGCGACATCGGGTATAGTCCTGGTTGGTGTCACAGATGCCGGACTGACTGGTGGTACTGATCAGATAACATTTGCTTAGTACTTCGCGGTAATCACTAAAAGGCTGTCGGCTGATATCGGTCGACAGCCTTTTTTATTCTTTGCAGAAAATAAACCACGTCATTTATAGTAGGAGAATCCTGAATCTTTTAGATATGTAGATACCTGGAGTCAAACCATGTCACGTATGGGCCATTTCTTATTGATACTACTTATGCCTGTGTTTGGGGCAGCACAGGATCAGAATCACTTTCTCAACACAGACGTGTTCGAACTGGAAGTAGCCGCCGATCCCCAAATCTCTCCTGACGGCTCCCGGGTGGTCTATGTCCGCAATTCCAACGACATCATGATTGACCGAACCAAAGCCAATCTGTGGATTATTAATTCCGATGGCAGTAATCACCGTCCTCTGTTGTCCGGTACGGATTCCTACTCCAGTCCACGCTGGTCGCCCGACGGCTCCCGGCTTGCTTATGTCTCGAGTGCTGAAGGCAGGGGGTCTGAACTCTACGTGCGCTGGATGGATACGGGACAAACAGCGTTGTTGAGCAATCTGAAGAATTCGCCCCGTGGTATCAGCTGGTCGCCAGATGGTTCGCAGATAGCGTTCTCCATGCTGGTTGAAAGTGAAAAAGCGTCGTTGGCCAGTGCACCAGCAAAACCTGAGGGTGCAAATTGGGCGCCAGGTGTCACAGTTATTGAGGGGCTGAATTATCGTGCTGATGGTCGAGGATATCTCGACCCTGGCTATACCCATGTCTTTGTGATCCCTGCAGAAGGAGGAACTCCAAGACAAATTACTGGGGGAGATTTTAACCACGGCGCAGGGCTGGCCTGGTCCCCCGATGGTAGCCAGATTGTCGTTTCATCAAATCGCAATGAAGACTGGCGATTGCGGGCTCGAAATTCTGATCTTTGGTCGGTGAATGTTAGCAGTGGTGAGATAAATCAGTTAACTACCCGCGAAGGTCCTGACTATTCTCCGACATTCTCGCCCGATGGTCGCCGACTCGCCTACCTGGGTTATAACGATGAACTGATGGGTTATCACAATACCCAGGTGAATATTCTGGATATGGACAGCGGTCGCGTTACCGTGCTCACAGAAGAGCTGGACCGGTCTGTGAACTCAGCTGACTGGGCAGGAAGTTCCAGTCAGCTGCTCATTTCCTACGACGATTTCGGAAAGCGCAATCTGGCGTCTCTTGATATGGAAGGCAATGTGCAACCTTATCTGAGTGATATGGGCGGAGTTGGTACTTCCCGTCCTTATACCAGCGGCGGTTACTCTGTGGCTGACGATGGTAGCTATGCCTATTCCGCAGGAACCGGCACAAGGCCAGCGGATCTGGCGGTTGGACGTAGAGGCAGTTCCGAAAAGCTTACACAATTGAATGAAGATTTGTTGGCTCACAAGAACCTTGGCGAAGTAGAAGAGATCAGCTGGCGCTCATCCGTCGGTGATCACGATGTCTACGGCTGGTTAGTTCGCCCACCGGGATTTGACCCCGACGAAGATTATCCACTTTTGTTGGAAATTCATGGTGGACCCTTCTCGGCTTACGGACCATTTTTTTCCACCGAGGTTCAGCTTTATGCAGCTGCTGGCTATGTAGTGCTCTATACCAACCCCCGTGGATCAACCAGTTACGGCTATGAATTCGCCAACGAGATTCATCACAATTATCCAGGTCAGGACTACGATGACCTGATGTCCGGTGTGGATGCCGTGATCGACATGGGGTTCATCGATGAAGACCAGCTTTTTGTCACCGGCGGGTCCGGTGGTGGAGTGCTGACATCCTGGATTGTCGGTAACACGGATCGTTTTGCCGCAGCAGTTGTTGCCAAGCCTGTGATTAACTGGACCAGCCATGCACTCTACAGCGATATCCCTGAGGGCGTGACACGCTATTGGTTCGAAAATCCGCCCTGGGAAGATCCGGAAGAATACTGGCGCCGCTCTCCCTTATCGCTGGTGGGCAATGTCACTACACCGACCATGTTACTCACAGGCGAGGCCGATCATCGAACACCAATGCCCGAATCGGAGCAGTATTATCAGGCGCTTAAACTACTGGAAGTTGACACGGCTCTGGTACGAGTACCGGAAGCGTCCCATGGAATCGCTGGACGTCCGTCACATCAGATCGCCAAAGTGGACAATATCCTTGCCTGGTTCGCACGCTACCGTACAGAAAACTAGGAACGGTAGTTAGCGAATAATTCGAGCGAGATATAACCAATAAGCTGCTTTAATCATGTTACTGCCGTCGATAGGCGCAGTCTTTTAATTGTTGCTTATAGGCCAGATCGAGAAGTTCGTCACTTCCGGTTAGCATATCGGCCTGCAATCCTTGCAGGTCGATCAGACGCTCCTCCATTTCCTGTTGAGATTCCAACGCACCACTGTGAGTAATATGTTGTATTTCAATGTCGATGTTTCGAATCAGGTAGTGGCTGACCAATAGACTGCGATGACAAATTGCTGGGTCTTTCTCGGCGCAAAGCAGGGCGATTCGGTGGCTTTTCTCCAGTCCGTTCTGCAGCCTCAGGATACCCGATTGAAACAGGTCGGAGTGCACTAGTCGGTCAAACTGCACCTGATTATTCTCATCATAGTGGGCTGGATCTTTAGAGCGCGGTCCCAATTCCTTACCCAGATACACATAGCGAATGCTGTTACTACGCAAATGACTTTGCAGAGCTTCCTGATGGTAGTCGTTGAATGCGGCGCTGTAGGGAACAGAGCGGATATCCGCCACAACATCAACTTCGTGAAACTGAAGCTGGGTAATTAGTTCACTAATATCTTTGGTGGCGTAGCCGATTGTATAGATAGTCTTCAACTTACCCATGCTATTTTGAGTTTGACTGTTAATCCAATGTTAACCCACAGTTTAAACAATTATGTCCAGATTTTTTCTGAGCTGGTCAATACAAAACCATGTTAGATCAAAGCACCGGATTCTACGCACTGGCTATCGGCTTTGTGGCGTTGTTAAATGTAATCGTAATCGCTGCGTTACTGATGAGTTATCGTATTTCCCGGAGAGATTATCTAAGAATTGCCTGTTTTGCTGCCATTTGTGAAATTCTTCGGCTTGCATCAGATATGGCCATCGGATTTAACGAAGACTCCATCACCTGGTATTTGTTGGCGGATGTATTTCAGTTTGGCTCCACATTGTTTCTGGTAGCCGCATTACTGTTGGTATTTGAGCGTGTTACAGCCATTTACCACTGGCTGTTTGGTCTGCTTGGCGCAGGGTTACTGGCTACACTGGTTGCCTATATGGTATTACCCGGGCCTGGTGATATTCTGACAACTTATATTTACGCAGCGCCACTGATTCTCATCACACTGATGTTGTTTTGCCGAGCAGCAATTACCGGCCCCGGAGTCACGCCCAGTAAAGTCTTCCTGACCCTGGCCAGCCTGATACTGCTAAGTGTCCGCATCAGTTTGCCAGCGCTTCCATTGAATGAACTGTATCTTCTTCTCTACTACATAGAATACCTGTGTTTCATTGTTATTCTCATTGCCATTGCGCTGTACGAATTGGAATTTGCCAATCGAAAAGTTCATGCCTTATTGGATGAACGCACGCGTTCTGAACAAGACCTGCAGTTTATTGTGGACAATTCACTGGATGTCATTCTTGTTACAGACGAAGTAGGGTTACTGCAGTCGTGGAGTAACAAGGCCCAGGAGATATTTGGCTACGCACCGGAACAGGTAGTGGGTAAGATTCACATGGACGACCTTTTCTCTTCCAATTATTGGGGTCGGGATATTGGGCAGCAGGAACGCTTCAGGACCGAAATGGAGAACGTGGACGGCGTTAAATTTCCCGTTGAAGTACGTATGCGAGAGGTCAGCGAGGCAGGAAGCAGCTACTGCATTTTCGTGGTCAATGTGCTGAATCTTGATCTGGAAAGTCAGGTAGCACTGCAAGCCTAGCTGGATACGGGCGTTTATCCTGAAATCCTCCAGAGTCTTGCAGTCCCTCTGTAATGGGTAGATACTCAGATATAAAGCTCCCCACAAGAGGCTGCAATCATGAAATCTCTCATCCAGATACTGATCACAGCTGCTCTGGCAGCATCCGTTTTGACAGCTTGTACCATGCCCGAACGCAAGGAAACACGCATGCCTACAGAGGCTGAGATTGAGCAGTACAATGCCAGCGTGGAACCGGAAGATCGCATCATCTGCCGGGATGAGAAGCCTGTGGGTACCCGCATTACCCAGACAGTCTGCCGTCGGGCTGGCTATATTGAGGAGGTTTCAGCGCTTTCCCAGCGTGAATGGCGTCGAACTACCTTCACTAACCCCTAGATTCTTTGCACCTCTACCTTCTGTAATCTACTGAAAAAGCAGTAGATTTTTACTTTCTGTGCTTGTTTTTCATTCGCAGGTCGTTATATAAAGCGTTATATACTTCTCTATATAACGAGAACAACCTTCGCTTCGAGAAAATCATGGGCTTCACTCCGGAAGACATCAGCGCTATTGGCCTCACCCTGCGGCTGGCAGCTACCACCACGGTGATTCTGTTGCTGTTCGGCACGCCGTTGGCATGGTGGCTCGCTACCACCACCACGCGGTTGAAAGGGATGGTTGGAGCATTGGTTGCTCTGCCTCTGGTACTTCCGCCGACGGTAATCGGATTCTATCTACTAATCCTGATGGGCCCCCGTGGACAGATAGGAGAATTAACGACAGCGCTGGGCCTTGGCACATTGCCGTTTACCTTCTGGGGTCTGGTAGTTGGGTCGGTATTGTATTCCCTGCCATTTGTTGTGCAGCCCCTGCAAAATGCGTTTGCGTCCATCGGTCCGCGGCCACTGGAAATGGCAGCTACATTGCGAGCAGGCCCCTGGGATCAGTTTGCGAATGTGATTTTACCGATGTCGCGGCAGGGTTATTTAACTGCAGCAGTGTTAGGGTTCGCTCATACCGTAGGGGAGTTTGGTGTCGTACTGATGATTGGTGGCAACATTCCCGGGCAAACCAGGGTGGTATCGGTACAACTGTATGATCATGTGGAGGCGCTGGATTACGGGCAGGCACATTGGTTGGCAGGTGCATTGCTGGTGTTCTCATTTGTGGTTTTGTTACTGGTTTACAGCTTTCAGGACAAATCGGGGTCTATGATGTTGAAGGGTGGGCAATGAGCACTCAGCGGGTTGCTGGTTCTGACAGTGGAATGCGATTTAAATTCAGCTCCCGGACTGGTAAAGGGTCGGCATTTAAGTTGAATGTCGATCTTGAGCTCCCCGGTACTGGCATTACAGCTATTTTTGGACAATCCGGTTCAGGGAAAACCAGTTTACTGCGCTGCATTGCTGGCCTCACTCCGGTAGACGGTGGAGAGCTATCTGTAAACAATGAGACCTGGCACTGTGAAGGAGGAAGTCTGCCTGCCTGGCGACGATCAGTAGGTTTTGTGTTCCAGGAAGCCAGTCTGTTCAAGCATCTTACTGCTGACCAGAACCTGGATTTTGCTCAGCGACGTGCAATTCAATCTTCAGTTCTGATCGACCGGGATGAAATCACCGAATTAATGGGGATCCGGTCGCTACTCAGTCGTAAACCGGATCAACTCTCAGGTGGTGAAAGACAACGTGTCGCTATAGCCCGTGCACTACTGATTAATCCCCGACTTTTGTTGTTGGACGAGCCGCTTGCGGCATTGGATGTAAACCATAAGCACGAAATCATGCCCTATCTGGAACAACTCCACCGCCGGATTCAGATTCCTGTACTGTACGTCACTCATTCAGTGGATGAAGTTTCCCGCCTGGCGGATCATCTGGTGGTGATGGATGCGGGTCGGGTGGCAGCTTCAGGAGAGGTGGGTCCGATTCTGTCTTCCCTGAATCTCGGAGATGAAGCTGGTGCTGTATTGGAGGGGCAGATTGTTGAGAAAGATGAGGGCTGGAATCTGGTGCTATTCACTTTTGATGGCGGCGAGCTTTGGTTGAGGGACAGGGGAAATTCAGAAAGCGAAAAGATACGGATCAGAGTGCTTGCGAGGGATGTGAGTTTGTCGCTTCAGAAAGTGACAGATTCAAGCATTCTCAACAGTTTGCCAGCGCGAGTAGTGGACATAAACGAGTCAGATCCGGCAATGGCGCTGGTCAGGCTGCAGCTTGGCAATTCCACGATACTGGCGCGAGTGTCGCGTCGCTCCGTGTCTCAATTAGGGCTGGAGACCGGCAGCAATGTCTGGGCTCAGGTCAAGTCAGTCGCCATCCTGCGCTGATCAGGCACGCATCAGGATTACGCTGGACGCCTTAAACAGGGCGCTTGCCTGATCGCCTTCCTTGATGTTCATCTCCTCAAGACTGCCGCGGGTTATGATGGCGGAAAGAGTTTTGCCGTCGCCCAGATCCAGACTCACTTCCGCATTCACTTCACCATGATGAATCTGACTTACAATGCCAGTAAGTTGATTGCGGGCACTGGTGGTCACCTGGCTATCCCGGGTGAGAATAATCCATGAAGCCTTTACCAGGGCTATAACTTCAACACCAGGGTTTAACTCCAGGCGTTCCTGGCTGTCGTTTGTAACGACGGCAATGAGAGAAAGTTGTTCTCCCAGACTTATTACTACTTCGGTATTTATAGCGCCGGGTGTCACTGTTTTAATTGTGCCTCGATACTGATTGCGAGCGCTGGTTTTTAATCCACTGTCTTTTATGAAGCGGGTGATTGTGTTCATATCGGTGAATTGCTCACCGAGGCGGGAGACAAACTCCTCGTGTTGCGTTTGCAATGCGTGAAATCCAGATAGGATTTTCTCACCAAACTCTGTAAGGCGAGTGCCGCCGCCGTGCGCGCCGCCGGCAGAACGTACTACCAGAGGCTCATCCGCCAGGTTGTTCATTGCATCAATACGGTCCCAGGCAGTTTTGTAGCTGATGCCTATCTCTTTGGCTGCCGCGCTTATGGAACCTTTGGCTCGAATGGCCTGAAGCAGTTCAATTTGTTTGTGGCTAAAGGACTCCTGCTCGCCGTCTGCAAGATAGAGATTGCCCTTAAGGGAAGTTTTGGAAGCACTGCTCATGGCACCAGTTTAAGGCAGCGGCAGAATGATTTCAGCTCAGTCCGAAATAGGGCCGTAACCGCGTGCCAATTGTGGAACCAATGAATGCCGAGATGAACCACAACCATCCGTGCATACTGGTTGAGGCAACCCCGCTGAAAAAGGCGCCGATGTTACAGCCAAAAGCTATGCGAGCACCATAGCCCAACAGGATGCCACCGATTACGGCAGCCATAATGGAGCGGCCCGGTATTTTAAAACTGGGTGCAAATTTCCCAGCCAGACCAGCAGCGAAGAGGGCGCCGAGAATAATGCCGAAGTTCATCACCGATGTTGTGTTGTACAGCAGGCTGTCATTAAGCGAAGCTAATTGACCGGGACGCGCCCAATACGCCCAGGTAGAAACATCAAGCCCTAATACGCCAACTATCTTTGCTCCCCATAATGCAAATCCGGATGTTACTCCCCAGGGTCTGCCGGCTAATAAGAGAGTTGCAACGTTCACCGCAACAAGTGCTAATCCCCCAGCCAGCACCGGCCAGGGGCCGCGCAGTAAAGTAGGTGAATTGACCTTTGTTGTGCTTTCCAGACTGCCAAGTCTGCGCTTTTCCCAGCTACCGGCAATCAGATAAACAGCCGCGAACAATACAAAGCTAACCAGTATCCCGCCAACCACACCGAAGGAGTTGGAGAGAACCAGCGGGTCCAGCCCCGGCACATCCTGCCAGGCACCCCAGTGCCAGGTACCCAGTACGGAACCTACTATGAAGAAGAGCAGCGTGATCAACATGCGGGCATTGCCACCACCTGCGGTAAAAAGCGTGCCCGAAGCGCAGCCACCCCCCAACTGCATGCCGATGCCAAATACGAATGCTCCCCAGGCCACGGCCAGATTCAGTGGCGCTGAGTTTCCTCTGAGACTAATACCACCCACTTCACCCCAGGCAATCAGGGGGGTGAATATGAGGACAGTCATCGCCAGCATTATCATCTGCGCTCTGATTCCCGCGCTACGCCCGGTGGAGACGATTTCCCGCCAGGCCCCGGTAAAACCAAAGGACGCGTGGTAGAGGATGACCCCAGCTGCCAGACCCACCAGGAACAGACTGGCCTGGCGCCAACTGACGGTTGTAAAAATAATAAAGTAGAGCCCGATTGCTATTCCTCCGCTTACAAGCACAGTCCGAAGGTCACTGGTTCGATTCGTAGGATTAGGTGAGGAAAGGGTGTTATCTGTCATGGCATCAGGGCGGATTAGTTTCCGCTTCTTATTAATTGAGATAAGCAGGCAACAGTACTGCCTAAGGAGCCATTGTTGCCAACAATCACTCTAAATGCCAGAAAAGAAGGAGTAAATGAAGAAGTTAGCAGTAACCGCTATCGATGCAGCTGCCCCCGGCAACCCATTGGATGGGAGGCAGATGGCCCTGTGCAGTCAGGGTATAGGTAGCGCCAGCTAGGTCTGTGCCATCGGCTCGCCAGGTAATCGTAATAACGCCATCCACCACGTCGATACCATGTGTCGTAGCGGCCTGGGGCTGGGTAGCAGGAATACCAAGGGCTCCGGAGTCAAAATCTGCAACAGCATTGGCACGGCCAATGGAAGCAGCCGTAATAATTGCTGAGCGCTGGGCACCCACTGCCAGTATCGCTTCCCCAAATCGGGCCTTATTGCGGTACAGCGAGTACGATGGCAGGGCCACAGACGCCAGAATGCCTATGATGGCTACCACCAGCATGAGCTCGATCAGAGTAAAGCCGGACTGCGAGTTTGAAGGTTTCATGACAATACAGACTTGGTGATTCCTATATATACAGTGTAGACGTATAGATACCGGAAACTGTGCTGGGGATCAAATATTGGGGGTGAGCACTCCAGCTTCTGCAGGCAGATTTCGGCTCTGAAAATCGGCTTTTCGGGGCATAAGCGGTATAGAGTGGGGAGCTGGCGATGGAGATTTGGAAAAATGGCTATGCAGAGATAACCACGGATTTTTCAATAACTGTGACTCTCGACGGCTGGTTCACCTTGAGGTAGTCTCCTAAATTCTGTGGGATTATCAGTTCTGGCTATAACAGCACCGCCTGGTAATGCGACAAAGACATAATAATTAGAAATGTGCTTTTTAGGTTCCGAAAGCACTCTGCTAGTTCAGAGGTGGAAAGAAACCTATGGAGAAACATCCTAACCTCAAGGATAAGTTCCAGCTTCTCTATCTGCTAAAGCTAAACCCCAAAGTCGGGAACAATATTGATCTGGGAAGAATGCTTGGAACATCGAGACAGGCAATCAGTCGCTGGTGTACAGGGACTAGAACTACCCGCGGAAATGAAATTCCTCTTTCACAAACTGAGAAAGTCGCGGAAATTTTCCAAATAGATCACGATTGGCTTTCGCTCTCTTTCGGTGAATTCGAGGAGCGAGTAAGAGCACTTATAGAATCCCGCAAGAACCTTAAATCAGGTACCTCGCCGGAAATATCAATTGCGGCGTTACCCATAACCAACATTGAATTGGTTGGGCGAGAAGAGGAATTGTCTTTTCTCGATACATGTTGGTCCGATCCAAAGGTTAACTTTGTTGAAGTAGTAGCATTTGGAGGTACGGGAAAGAGCTCATTGATAAATAAATGGCTTTCCGGCTTTCGACAGGATCATTATAGAAAAGCCGAAAAAATTTATGCGTGGTCATTCTACTGGCAGGGTCATTCTTCCGATGTTAATTCTTCAGGTGATTACTTTATCGAACATGCACTCACCTGGTTTGGAGATGAAAATCCTACAGCAGGAACCCCCTGGTCGAAAGCTAGCCGATTAGCCAAACTCATTCGGGATTCCAGGACGCTGTTGATCCTGGACGGCCTGGAACCGCTTCAGTTTCCTCCTGGAAATAAGCATGGCCAAATTGAAAATCCATCGGTTTCATTTCTGATCAGAGAACTCGCTGCTGAAAATCAAGGCCTGGTTATTGCAACCACCCGCTCACCAGTGACTGATATTAAGGCATTTGATGATGGTCGAGTCGCTAAACTGAATCTTTCGAATCTCTCAGAAGAAGCTGGAATCGCGTTACTGAAGAGGCAAGGGGTAACGGGAAAGACACACGAGTATGAGAATGTAGTCAGGAGTTATGACGGGCACCCCTTAAGTCTTTCTTTGGTTGCAGGCTATCTGACCACCGTTCATCAGGGTGATTTGAGCAATCTAAGTGAAGGGCATAGCTTGCTTGACGATGCACATCGCGAAAATCAGGTACAGGGCATTATGTCTGACTACCTTGAATGGTTGTCTGACAAGCCCGCACTGCAGCTGTTGCGATTAGTCTCGTTACTCGAAAGAACTACCAGTGTGCAGGAGTTGCAGGCAGTTTCAAAAATTAGAACTGAGTGTGGGCTAAATGATGATCTGGCGGACCACAATGAAGGTGTCTGGCGTTACGCAATTCAGGAATTAATTTCTGCAAAATTGGTATCAAGTGAAAGCCAGAATCCAGGTGATGTAATCGATTGTCATCCTCTGATTCAGGATTGCATTTTGCAGCATCTCAAAGGGAATGAAGGTGATATGTGGGAAAGTGGGAACAGCTTGATATTTGATTATCTGATTTCAACTGCCCCTGAAGAGCCGGCGAATATGACGGAAATGGAACCGCTATTCAGGGCGGTTATCCATGGCACCAGGGCTCGCCGATACACGGAATCATTTGCTCTGTACTACGAAAAGATAAAGAAAGGGCAATTTTCAATTTTTACAGATGGATCGCATCATGCAGATCAGTCCTGCATTCGTGCATTTTTTGGTGAGGGATGGGATACCCCCACTGAACATTTAGACGAAGAGTCTCAGATGTTTCTAATTACGTCAGCCGCAACGAATCTGATTTATCTTGGGCATCTGGCTGAAGCGATTGAACCTACTGAAGTAAGTATTCGCTGGTTTATCAAAAATCAAAGTTATTTACAGGCAGCTGTTGCGGCGGCTCCATTACTGTCAATGTACATAGCCGCAGGTGAACTGGACGCGGCGTTGAGGCTGGTGCAGGGCATGGAGGATGTAATTCACAAATCGGAAAATGAGATCGCCATTGCCATGGCAGCGAACTTCAAGGCATACATATACTATCTGAGTGGAGAACCGGAGATCGCGCAAAGACTATTTTTGCAAGCAGAGTCGGTGCTAACTCAGCCCCAGCCCCAGTCTGAAGCACTCTTTCCAACTATAAGTTCCTACTATTGCAAGTATCTGCTGGATGTTGGAAAAGAATCAGAAGCTCTGGAGCGTTCTCTGAAAACATTTGCCTGGAGAAACAGGAATACCTGGCAAGTTGCTGTCGATACAACATCTATCTACGCGGGTGATTTGCTTGTTCTTGGGTTGGCTTTTCTGGCTTTAGGTGACAAAGTCAATGCTCAGATTCAACTAAACAAGCAGGTTGACCTGCTCCGTTCCAATGACGAATGGTTATACTTACCTTCCGGACTTAATTCCCGGGCAAAGCTGCATATAGCGATGAATGACCTTGAGTCGGCTACTAAAGATCTGCAAGAATCTTTGGAGGTTTCGAAGCGGACGGGTGCTAAATTTCACGAATGGGAAGCTTATCTGGATCTGGCTCGTCTGAATATTCAAAGACAGGATTTTAAATCTGCGACCGAATATCTGGACAAAGCCAGATCTAATCCCGCAATGCGAAATTACAGATTCAGAGATAAGGAAATTAAAGAACTTGAGAATTCAATTGATCATGCCTGATAGAAATATTTTGCCCTGCCATAAGTGCTCAATATCTGAACTCGTAATTCGGGTACTGCGGGCATCGATGTATGCTGCGTTATTGCTGTTTCAATCCAGTTTGGTCATCGGAGCTGAAAATAAAGTCGTAGATCTGGCAACGTTGCAATGGGGTCCACCCGGTGGCGGCAACGGTTTCCCACTCGGTGTTCAGACCGCTCGCCAGGGTGTCGACCCCGACACGGGTGGTATCACTTATTACGCCCGCTTTCCGGCAGGCACCCATTACGACCTCCACTGGCATACTCACACCGAATGGGTGGTAGTAGTGGCAGGGGAGTTGTCCATGCAACTCGGGGACGAGCACTACGAACTCACTGTGGGTAGCTATATCGTAATACCTGGTGATGTTAATCACTCATGGACTGTGCCTGCCGGGGGTGAGCCTGCAGTCATCCTGGTTCGTCGGGCTGGTCCAGCGGATTTCTTCTTTGTCGATCCGACTGAATAGTGTGACAACGTAGTAGCTGGATTCTTCTCCTTGGCACTATCTAATCTGTGGCGATTCAAGTAAGAGCCACAATCTTCTCTGATTACAATTTGTTGCAAAGTATCAATGGTTTACGGCGATTTCGTTGGCTTACCAGAGTGATAATCTGTGGACTTTGAGCGAGGGGGCTTTTATCCTCTTTTGTTATACCTATCAGCGAATTTTGACGCTGAATCCAGCTGGATCCAAGGGGACTCCAATGAAGAACAAGACCCTAAAAAAATCATTTCAACAAGCCGTAGGCCTCGCTACAGGCGCAATACTGTCCATGAACGTGTTGGCACAAAGTGGTGCTTTGGAATCCAATCACCCGGACCTTGCCAAGCTGATTCGAGCGCAGGACGTTGTACAGGCAGCTGTTTACGATGCCATCTCAGGTATCAACAGCAGCTCGGAAACCATGTCTGCACGCATGGAAACAAAGATGCAGATCGACATGATGAACAATATGGACATGAACGATCACATGGCAATGGGGCATGGTGGAAATGAAATGACCATGAACATGTCTGGCCCTTATGGTGAACTTGAAGTGCAAGCACGGGTTGCTAATGCAAATCTGCTGCGCCGTGACCATTCCGTGGCTGATGCAGAAACTGCATTCGAAAATGCTGAGTCACTACCCGTCCATGCCTGGCGTGTGCTGGCCTGGGGTCGTAAGTTTGAGCGTGATCTGTTCGATATCTATGCAAACCCAGGTGTAAGCATGGCTCAGAAGCGTCAACAAGTGGATACGCTCATCGAAGCCTATCAGACTGAAGATGCGCGTCATGCGATTTCTCTGATCCCGAAGAATGCTGATCTTTACCTGGCCCACGAATATGCCAATAGTGCCAAGACAGCCTTTCCAAGATTGAGTGCTTTACTCTGGACTAATCAATGGGCTCAATTAGCGGCTCTGGAAGCCATCGTGGTAGGTCAACTGGATTCCCAGTTTGAGGGTCGTGTACCGGTTACTCTTGAGCGTTACTGGAACAAGGTGGGAACCGATGCCGGTATGACCATGTTTCCGGTACCAGTTGAGATGCCGAGTGTGCCGGCGATAGCGCCTTCTGTGTATAGCGAAATTCCACAGGCGGCGGTGATCATCGATAACCTGAACATGCTGGAAGCGGCCATGGTGGACATCATTGCCTATCCTGAACTGGATAACCGCGATGAACTGCTGGAAACTGTAGCAACCGAATTTACCTCAGCGTCGGACAATGTTTCTGATGAAATGAATTATCTGCTCTCTGCACTAAGAGGGGGCATATTCAATCAGGGTGGCCCCGCAATCGGGGAGCTTTCTGGTTCAGAGCGCAATCGCTCCCGTTCAGCCATGAATATGCAGCACACCATGATTATGTCTTCTCCCCAGTAGTAGCGATAAATTTGCGAAAAAGGCGAGTCAGGAACTGACTCGCCTTTTTTATTGCTCTGTTGATCTTTGATCAGACTATTTAATGCAATATTGATGGGGTACACTCGCTGAGCTGCTCGAATTTTACTCAGCTTGAGAGAACTTTCTGGAGGACACAATAATGAAGAAGATCACGAATTTACTCATGATTCTTACGCTTGGCGGTCTGTTTTCACAGTCGGTAATGGCTCAGGATGCGGCTGCTCAGGGAGCCATGAAGCAGATAGCCGATATCGTAGCCAATCTGAATCATTTCCCGTCTGACGCTGACAAAGCGGCACTTGCCGAGATTTCAGGCAATGCCAGCTTCCCCGAAGGGTTGCGCAACATGGCGGATACGGTTGCAAACATCAGCCACTCTGCATCGGCTGAAGGCAAGGCAGCCATGGCAGCTATTGAGGCGAACAACGATGCACCAGACGCTGCCAGACAATTGGCTGGGATTATCGCTGGTATAAACCATGTCGCCAGCGCTGAAGCAAAAGCTACTTTGGCAGCTTTGTTTCCCTAAAAGCCAGAAACTGGTTTAAAAGCAAAAACGGCGAGTACCTGGTGCTCGCCGTTTTTTTTCGCATGAAATTCCCCCAAAAAATAATTTGACAATTCTGTTCTAGGTGTCACACTACGCATATGACACCATTTAAACTCAATCCAAAATCCACACAGTCGATATTCGATCAGGTTGTGTTTGCCGCTACCAAGGCAATTCTCGGTGGGGCATTAAAGCCAGGTGACCCGTTTCCTTCCGTGCGATCGCTAGCGTCCGATCTCAAGATTCACCCCAATACTGCGCACAAGGCGATCCAGCATCTCATTCAAGAGCGCTGGTTAATCGCTCGTCCCGGCAGGGGAACTGTGGTAGCCGACCCTCCATCGGCACGCAGTGGAGATCGGCAGAAGTTGCTGGGGCAGGAAGTGGAAAAATTCGTCGTAGAAGCGAAACGGGTAGGGGTTTCACTTAATGAAGTTCAAGAGTCTATCGACAAGCACTGGAAAAGCATGGAGAAGCTGAAGGTAGTTTCCGATGATCATTGATACACGAAATCTTTGTAAGGCCTACGGTCGGGTACGGGTTCTCAAGGACATAAACTTGCAGGTACCTGAAGGTTCAGCCTTCGCTCTGGTTGGTACCAATGGTGCTGGTAAGACAACAACCATGCGCACACTGGTTAATATTCTTCAGCCTGGCAGTGGGTCGGCGATGGTGCTTGGAGTCGACAGCCGTAAATTACAGCCGAATCACTTTCATCAGATTGGCTATGTGTCGGAAAACCAGACCCTGCCTGAACGTTTAACAATAGGGCAGTACTTTGATTATTTACGCAGACTGTATCCAGGTTGGGATCGCGGTCTGGAATCATTATTGCGAAAACGTATGGATCTGCCTGCCTCGCGAGGGCTGAACAAACTATCCCATGGCATGCGCATGAAAACGGTGCTGATAGCCGGTATTGCGTTTCGTCCGAAGCTGTTGATTTTGGATGAGCCCCTTAGTGGCATGGATACACTAACCCGCGATGAGGTGGTAGATGGCTTACTGGAGCAGGCGCACGAAACCACTATTCTGATTTCCTCTCACGAACTCGCAGAAATTGAATACTTCACCTCTCATATCGCATTCATGGACGATGGCAGGTTGAGTTTTCAGGAGTCTATCGAATCCCTGAGGGATCGTTTTCGCGAAGTGAATGTCACGCTTTCCAATGAAAAAAACTGGCCGTCAGATGCTCCTGCAGGCTGGTTGGCGCCACAAATTCAAGGTCACTCGTTGCAGTTTATCGAGACACAGTTTGCAGGCAGTGATGCCTTGCACAGTCAACTCCATAAACGATTCGGTGCGGTTCAGGTTGAAGAAATACCTATGAGTCTGCGGGAGATCAGTAAGGTTCTGATAAGGCAGGCGCGGGACGAAAAGCAAAGAGAGGCAGCATGAAACCGAATGCTCGTGTAATCCTGGCAATAGTAAAGAAAGATATTCTTGGTTTGTTGCCACTGATTTTGCTGTCCTGTGTTGTGTTTGTGGTCGTGCCAATAATCTCGAATCTGGACTTAATGGGTATTGGAGGTGATCAGGAATTTTGGCTTTTGCTACAGGCAAATATCTATTGGGTCGGATTTTTCCTGGGGTTGTTTTTGATTGTCTCTGCACTACAACTGGACCCTGCGGACAGTCTCAACCATGACTGGCTGACTCGCCCAATTGCCAGACTCGATTGGCTGCTGGCAAAACTTCTGTTTCTGCTGTTGGTATTTGCACTACCGGTAATTCTATCCAGGCTAATCGCCGATGTTTCTGCTGGTGTATCGCCTGGTATCGCTCTCTACTACGCCGCCGGAATCGAAAGTTTTGAGGCTACTACTCTGGCATCAGTATTGATCATTGTAGGCCTACTTGCCCCAACCCTACGTAAATCAATTCTGCTCATGATCGGGGTTTTCTTCATATTCCTTCTTCCAGGTTGGAGTGTGACCAGTCCAATTCTGGCGGCAGTTGGCATCCGGCTTGGGGGCGACTTCGATGCTCTGATGTGGGTGCAGGGAACGGTAATTGTAGTAGCTGGTTTCGTCGGGTTTGGATTAATTT
This sequence comes from uncultured Pseudohongiella sp., assembly GCA_965227685.1. Lineage (GTDB taxonomy): Bacteria > Pseudomonadota > Gammaproteobacteria > Pseudomonadales > Pseudohongiellaceae > UBA9145. The sequence continues at coordinate 4,408,988 of CBDDGA010000002.1, forward strand.
ATTGGTTCCTGTATTGCAAGCGACAGAGGCGAAGAGCCTATCTGGCATTCTGGTCCGCAAACGCATTGGTATTCTTGTCGATATATCCACCTGATGCTCTGTATAACTGGGATAGTGCTATCGCTATTAATACTGCGCTGATCAATACAGACAATAGTGAGCTGGACAATCAGGTTATCCTGGAACCAGCTATGGCCTGTTTCCCTGCTGCCATGATTGATGATGAATTTCCCACAGATGAACAGAGCGATCATCTGGCTCAGGCGCGTTGGCCGGAGCTCTACCTGACAGCGGCAGGCCCCAATGCGATGAGCATTGCCACATCCATTCGCTATCGTGACATGCTGGATGAATGGTATTCACTGGAGTCGGAAGAAAGAGAGCGTACCAGCAAATGGCGATTACACCGCTTTCGATCACAGGCTCGTATTGATTCTGATTCGCTGGAAACTCCGGTAGAACTGCAATACGCAACATCGGCCCAGAACAGATACGACCCTATCGTCTCTACAAAGACCGATTATTGGCTCATACCTGGTGACGCAGTTAAACAACTCGCCGAAGGAATGAGACCTACGCTTACGCTGGAATATGACGCTGTTCTGCTGAAACCAACGCCCTATGAATTACCAGTAGACGGTGTGCGCCGAAGGTTTCCTGAATTGGGATATTGTAAGGCCGAGTTAGACAGTGGTGCCAATGAAATCACCGTAGAGTGCCGCAAGCGCGGTACTCAACCAGACCTGGTATCGGCTGAACTGGTTGGTATCGAAAGTAGCCGTGTTGATAGCCTGACACGTACCATTCTCACCAGTGATTGGATCGAACAACTAAAACGCAATAGTTATGAGTTGACGTTACAGCCCGCTAGTATTGCTGACAATTCTTCGGTCATCGTCACGGCGTACAAGACGGAAAGGATATTGAACAAGCAGCTAACCTTCCCAGGTGTGTTGGGAGATATTGAATCCGTCTGTCCATTACCAAACCGGCCAACTAGAGGAGTTGAAAGGCCTTCCAGTTGGAGCGACAAGTCTCCCCATGAAATAAGCTTCGTTTCAACTGAACAAGGAGTACGCATTGAAGTGCTGGACTGGCGTCAGAAGATTAAACCCGATGCTGCAACGTTGATGCTACTGCCAGGTCTGGGTGCGACAGCTCACGCATTTGATGATGTGGCTGAAAAGCTGGCACAGAAATATAACGTGGTGGGCATGACCAGGCGGGGTACAGGTGACTCCAGTAAGCCAGATCGTGGATACGAGATAGAACGACTCGCCGAAGATGTGCTCCAGGTCATGGACGCGTTGGAATTATCCTCAGTTGTGCTTCTTGGTCATTCTTTCGGTGGTGAGGAGCTTAGTTTCCTCGGTTCCCGCTACCCATCTCGCATTGATGGTTTGATCTATGCCGATGCCGCCTACGATAGAGTAGATATCTTTGAAAAATCATCTACACAACGCTTCAGAGAGTTGAGCGTCCAGTTGCCACAGGCCCCTCCGGTACGTCCATCGGAATCGAAGTCTTATGCCACGCTTGCTGACTATGCTCGGCGCTTAGGACGGAGCGCCAATATACCTGAAGGAGAGATCATTGCCAGTTACGACATGAGTACGGGGCAGGTGAAACATGAACGCCTCTTTCTCGATGCCTTGATGAGAGGTATTGTCGCGCCGGACTACAAGAACATTAAGGTACCTGCCCTGGCTTTATATGCGGTTCCGGGTTCCCCGGAAGCGCTTAATGAAGCCTGGTACGATCAGGATGATCCAAACTTGCAGCCTATTCTGGAGGAATTGTTTGAGATAACTCGAAAGCGAAATATGGCTCAGGTACGACGTTTCGAAACCGAGGTGCCTAACGGTCGTGCTATTGTTTTAGAGGATGCCGACCATTGGATTTTTCTATCCAATGAAGAGGAAGTGCTTCAAGCCATCGACGAATTTATTGAGAGCCTTGAATAAAGAGAAAAATCTCAATATGGGCTGATCCAGAAATGTCTATTACGCTATCTCGAATTCGCGCGTATGCAATTTGCGAACTGAAGGTCAATAAAATACCACTAACAGAGATTTTCTTGAGCATAGAGCACAATTGCTTCGCTTAAATGCTCCGCCAGCCCTTCGCCGTAATAGTTATAACTGTCTTTAACATCCTCTAATTCGACACTGGTGCGAGCGATCATAAGGCATTCTTCATAACCCAGGCCTTCGAAATCGGATACTGAATGGGCGTAGAGTTTGTTAATGCTTTCGATGAACTCACCTACCAGTTTCTGTACTTCAGGAGCAGTAACCGGAAGCTGAAGAACCTCTGCGTAATTTGCATAGAAGCGATCTCCACGTTCTTTGATATTCCGTGCGTCATCTTCACTCATGCCACTTAACAGTTGCAGATTAATTTCCCACGCCTCTTCTCCTGCGCGATCTTTGGCGGCTTGCTGCCAGTATTCGGATTTCTCTTTAGGAATGCCTTCATAGAGAATTTCCATATTTCGTTTTGATCTGGATTTAATGTTCTCGATGCTATGCTCCAGGTTGGCAATCATTTCTTCGATAGATTTCTTCTTTTCGGCGAGCAATTCTCTCTGTTTGTTTAAAGATCTGAATAAATCGAAGTTTTTTGCGTCGAGTAGACTTGCAATGTCTTTAGTGCTGAATTCCAGTTCGCGGTATATCAATATTTGTTTAAGTCGAAGTGCGTCAGCTTCTGTGTACTGACGATAACCATTGTCTGCGCGGCGCTCGGGCGTCAGCAGCCCAATATCATCATAGTGTTGAAGTGTGCGTCGGCTCACTCCGGCGAGATTGCATAGTTCGCCAATGCTGAAACTTGTATTTTCATTCATGGTTCGTACCTGCTCGAATAATTTAGTCAGTATGCTGGAATGTTCTATTAGCTTCACTATCTGCACTGTTAATTGCTACTAGCGCAGTCAACAATAGGAATACACAGAATAATTGGGTCAGTTTTCTAATCACCAGCAGCAATCGCTATAGGTTAACCAGATCCAGCCTAATTATTGGGTATAACGTAGCGTGCTAGTCAAACAGGAAGATGGATAGTGTAGAACTTAGTCGGTAGTGGTGATGAAAGGGAAAATCTCAGCGTAGAGTGACTCCAGGATTTCAATTACATTTTGAGTGAATTCGCTTGCATGTAATGTGCGAACTGATGCCCAATAAAATCCTAAATCATCAAGTGTCTCATTAATCTCTGCAGTGTCGCCGGATCGAAAGGCGACCTGGTAATCTTCTGCTCGTCGTTCCATGCGACGCCAAAGGGCGAGTAGTTCTGTTCGCCGTTCTTCGTTAAGTAATTCATAGTAAGCATGTACTATTTGCTCGGCGCTGGTATTGAGGTCTATAGATTCATCGAGGTCAATCAAGTTTCCCGTAATATTCAGTAGTACTGGCTCTTCTTCTGCTTGCTGACCAAGGGCGGTACTTGCAAGTAGCGCTACGACTGAAATAGCCCCTGACAAACCGAGAGATCGCATATTGATTTTTGATCACCTAATAAAAAGCCCGGATGGTTTCCCACCCGGGCCTTAGATTCTAACTTACTAAATCAACTAAGACTTAGTCGTCATCGGAGCCCGCCAGTGAACGTTGCTCGGCTTCGCGTCGTTCAGCAACCAGCTTCTCATAACCCTCGTCATCGAGGTGAGTGATGGCCAACCAGGCATGAGTCATTTCGTCACCAGTGCGACTACCGCCATACACCCACTGATCGGGATCAGGATTATTGGGGTTGTCGGCGGTGTTGTCGTACCACTGCTTCATCACCAGTACTGCACCTGCTGGTAGCAGAGGTGCAACATCTGGTTCGTAGATGTGGCTATGGTGCCAGGTGGCTGACCAGTTGGAAATCTGGCTGATCTGTTCGGTGCGGCCTGTTTCGGGATAGAAAATTTCCAGAGAGGCTGCATTCATGCGCAGATGTCCATGGGGCTGGAAGCTATCGATACGAACCGGATGATCGAAGCTATGGAAGCCCTGGGTCATTTGATAACCATGAGGTGGAATGATCAGGTCGTCCTGTTCTTCAATACGATACAGAGCGAGGTCTTGCTTATAGACATTGTTGGTTTCTTCATAGTCTTCGTCGTGGAACCACAGACCAATTTCAACCACGTTGTCTTCGATCATCATGCCCTGAGCTGTGGCGCCAACACCACCAGGGAACATATGAATGCTCCACTGAATCATGGCGCCTTCTGGCAGTGTGCGACATACACCAGATGGAACCATTTCGCCCCATTTGCCCATGGCGTATTCGGTGAGCATGCCATAACGCTGAAGTTCACCCTCGTCATCTTCCATCCATACTGATGAATTCGCGTGGTGAACAACCGCTGCAGCATCTCCTCGAGGCTTAACCTGAACCGCTTTGATGCAGCGATCAGCTGTCATCTTGGGGTCGACAAACTCATTACTCCAAAGGTCATTTCCGTTAGCCGGTATGTCGTAGGAGGAAGAAGGCACAATCAAATCAGGCTGCCCTAACTCTGCGGCAAAGTTCCATTCGTCGGGGTCTTTGAGATCAGGGGCAGGTAGAGCATTTTCAGGATCACCCATTGGTGCGCCAGCTTCAACCCAGGCCACAACCTTATCGATTTCTTCCTGAGTCAGACGCCAGTCACCTATCAGATCCTGCACACCGATGTGCTGATCGTAGGCATAGGGCGGCATTTCACGATTAGCCACCCGGTAGGATATCAACGGCGCCCAGGGGCGAACCTGATCATAGGATTGAAATGCCATGGGGCCTATCCCACCTTCCTGGTGGCAAACCACGCAATTCTCATTGATGATGCGGCCAATTTCGCCGTTATAGGCAAGCTCATGGTCGGACTGCGCTAGGCCTTGAGAGCTGGCTGCAAGCAGGGAAATTGCAGCTAACCCCTTCAAAGTATTAGCGATTTTCATACTTCTCTCCCGTTTGTAATAGTAATGTTGCGGATCGAATTCTGAACTCAATTTACAGATAAATCTGAGTGTACTCTTAATATTTAGTCCGAAAAAGTCACAATGTGTAGTAATGCATTGTCATCTGGCACAAAAAAAGCCGACTAGTTAACTAGTCGGCTTCTCTGTTTTTCTCTGGAATCTATTGAATTATCAATAGATTAGTCGTCATCACTACCCGCAAGTGAACGCTGTTCTGCTTCCCGACGTTCTGCTATCAGCTTGTCATAGCCTTCATCGTCCAGATGAGTCACAGCGATCCAGGCATGGGACATCTCGTCCCCGGTGCGGCTGCCACCATACACCCATTGGTCAGGATCGGGATTATTAGGGTTATCAGCCGTATTGTCGTACCACTGCTTGATAACGAGCACTGCTCCAGTAGGAAGTAGTGGTGCAACATCTGGCTCGTAGATGTGGCTGTGATGCCAGGTGGCGGACCAGTTGGAAATCTGGCTTATCTGCTCGGTGCGGCCAGTTTCCGGATAGAAGATTTCCAGCGCTGCCGCATTCATGCGCAAATGACCATGGGGCTGGAAGCTATCGATACGAACAGGATGATCGAAAGAATGGAAACCCTGGGTCATGGCATAGCCATGGGGTGGTACCAACAGGTTGCCGTTCTCATACCCTTCACGCATCTGATAGGCACGAAGGTCCTGACGATAAGGTTGTTCCCGTTCTTCGTAGGCTTCGTCGTGGAACCAGATTCCCAGTTCAACCACGTTGTCCCGAATTGCTTCACCAGTCGCTGTTGCGCCAACACCACCCGGGAACATGTGAATGTCCCAGTAGATTGCAGACTCAGGTGGCATCTCACGGCACACACCATCAGGCATTAACTCACCCCATTTGCCCATGGCATATTCGCTAAGCTGACTGTGGCGTTCGTAGTCGCCTTCGTCATTAATCACGTGAACCGCCGGGTTGGAGTGGTGGACTACTGCCCGGGCATCGCCGCGGGGCTTAACCTGCATGGCCTTTATGCAGCGCTTTTCAGTGACACCCGTAGCAACGTAGTGTTTATGCCACATGTCGTTACCACCGGCAGGAATATCGATGGGCACTGACGCGATAACCAGATCGGGCTCACCAAACTGTGGTTCGAAATTCCAGGCATCGGTGTCGGGTAAATCCGGTGCAGGAGGAACGATGTCTACATCACCCAACGGCGAACCTTGATTCACCCAGGCCACAATCGTGTCGATTTCTTCCTGTTCCAGACGCCAGTCGCCCTGTAAATCCTGGATGCCGATATGCTGATCATAGGCATAGGGAGGCATTTCCCGGTTCGCTACTTTCAATTGGATTAATGGTGCCCAGGGCCGAACCTGGTCGTAGTTTTCAAACTGCATGGGGCCGACACCACCCTCGCGATGGCAGACGACACAGTTCTCGTTGATGATCTGCGCCACGTGGCTGTTATAGGTAATTTGCTGATCCTGGGCCTGTACTGCAAAGGCAAGGATGCTGCCAGCCATTACCGAAAGGAGTTTGTGCAGGGATCTCATTGTTTTTTCTCCAGTTTTCCTTTCGCTTGAGGGGATAATTAGCCACAGGAATGCTGGTCAGGGGCAGATATAAGTCTAGTCTACTCTATTCTATCGGCGGGGCAAGTGGGTGGATTCAGGCCAAGTTGTGACCAGCGACCACGAAAAAGGCCGATCAGGTTTAACCTGATCGGCCTTTTGGAGTTACATACTGTTGTCAGTGACGAATTAGTCGTCGTCGCTGCCAGCCAGTGAACGTTGCTCAGCTTCGCGACGGTCAGCTACGATCTTCTCGTAACCTTCGTCGTCAAGGTGAGTAACAGCAATCCAGGCGTGGGACATTTCGTCACCGGTTCGGCTACCGCCATACACCCACTGATCAGGATCAGGGTTGTTGGGGTTGTCAGCTGTGTTGTCGTACCACTGCTTGATAACCAGTACTTCACCTGGAGCCAATAGAGGCGCTACATCTGGATCGTAGATGTGGCTGTGGTGCCAGGTAGCTGACCAGTTAGAAATCTGGCTGATTTGTGTTGTACGACCAGTCTTGGGATCGAACTTCTCCAGAGAGGCCGCATTCATGCGAAGGTGACCGTGAGGCTGGAAGCTGTCAATTCGTACAGGGTGATCGAAAGAGTGGAAGCCCTGAGTCATCGCGTAACCATGAGGTGGTACCAGCAGGTGGCCATTCTCATAACCTTCACGCAGTGGGTACAGACGCAGGTCTTGCTTGTAGACGTCGTTTACTTCTTCGAAGTCTTCGTCGTGGAACCAAAGACCGATTTCAACCACGTTGTCTTCAATCATTTCGCCTTCAGCTGTGGCACCTACACCACCTGGGAACATGTGGATGTCCCAACGCACCAGAGAACCGGCTGGCATGGTACGGCAAACGCCTTCTGGCATTAACTCGCCCCATTTACCCATGGCGTACTCAGTCAGCTGACCGTACTGCTGCAGCTCGCCCTGATCGTCATAAATGTAAACGTCAGAGTTAGCGTGGTGAACAACGGCTTTCGCGTCGCCACGTGGCTTAACCTGTACTGCCTTGATGCAGCGATCAGAAGCCAGTTGAGGATCTACGAATTCCTTGGACCACAGGTCATTACCATTGGCTGGAATGTCGTATGGCTGGGAAGGAATAATCATGTCTGGCTCACCGAACTGTGCGGCGAAGTTCCAGTCGTCAGTGTCAGGCAAGTCGACAGTTGGAGGAACGATGTCCGCGTCACCCATGGGTGAACCCTGGTTTACCCAGGCAACGATAGTGTCGATTTCTTCCTGCTCCAAACGCCAGTCACCTTCCAGCTCTTGAATACCGATGTGCTGGTCATAGGCATAAGGAGGCATTTCCCGAGCGGCAACCTTGAGTTGAATAAGAGGTGCCCAGGGACGAACCTGGTCATAGTTCTCGAACTGCATGGGGCCGATACCACCTTCACGGTGACAAACGACGCAGTTCTCATTGATGATCTGTGCGACTTCACCGTTGTAAGTGATTTCGCGATCCTGCGCTTGTGCACCCATACCGACGGCCAACGCTACGGCACCGCCTAGTAGAGCACTCTTTTGACGCATGTTTTTCATGCTGTTCTCCTCAAAGTAGGGAAATGGGCAATTCTCAGGCCAAAAATGTTATCCAGCAGTACCTGAAAAGTCCATTGATTCCGGTGATTTTAAGTCCCACATTGCAACAAATTGAAACAAGCTGTGACCCGCGTCTCATGGGGGTTACAGCTACGTGCATAGGTTAATTTTAGATCATATTCAGGGATATGATCGGAAGCAGAAGGCGGAAACGAAACGACCGGCCAGAGGCCGGTCGTTTACCACGATTTATATGTGGGAGATTGCCGTGAGTGCTTATCGCACAGTCACACGCTGGTAGACGTTAGTCCAGCAGCATTGGTCGCCATTTGAGCTGTCGGGTGCTTCATGGATATCCACCTTGGTAGAGATGATGTATTCCCCTGGCGCGGAGAATGTTGCGTATACATGCCCCGTTCCCGATGGCCCAGCGATTTCGCTCTGATTGGCCGCTGGCTCGCGGAAAAATCGGAAGCGAGGGTCATTTTCGTTGTAGGGGTTTTCCGGTACTTCTGTGGTCTCATGGCGAGTGAACACAACCTCACCAGGCCCCTGATACTTATTCCACTCAACCCCCATTGATAAGGGCTCGCCAAAACGTGGATCAGTCTCATCTCGAACAGCGGGGTCAGTGGCATTCACGATCAGTTCTACCTGTTCACCCACGCTCACAGTTCCGCCTGGGAAGTTGCCAATTTGTGCATAGAGTCCAGGTAACTGGTTACCATCTGTGCCGATGCCAACGAGAGGCTGTAAAGCACCCTGTGGTCGGGGACGAATGAAATCCAGTTCATATGCCCCTGCGCCGTATCGGCCAGGTACTTTCAATTCTTCTGAATTGCCAGTTTTGATGTGCCACCATACGTCGGTTTCCCGTTCATCGTTGGGTACAGTTACTGTGAATGCACCGGTAGAGCGTCCTGCAGGGAAATGGGTGGGCTGAATGCCCTGATGCTTTTCCGGGACAAGGTAGTTTGCTTCTCCCAGTGGGATATCGATGGCTTCTTCGTTGCGATTGATGATGCCGAATGAAAAACTGGTGGTTCCGTCCTGGTTGTCGATCCATCCTTCAAGAACCGGAATAATGGGCAGGCCCTCGGGAGGAGTGATACTCAGGAATCGTCCGTTATCGGCAGATTGGGCTGACACATTGAATGCTGTCAGGGCCATCAGGGCAAAGAGAGCCGATGCAAGCGCTTGTTTTGTTGTACGCATTGGTTGTTTCTCCAATTAACTGCGGTTTCGTTTTAGAGATCTGTGGACTTCTTTGTCTCGGCGTCTCTTTTATTATCAGTATTCCAGGTATTGGGTACCCGATTTCGATGAACGATCCTTGTTAACGTTTTACGTTCATAAGCAGGGACGCTAGGATAGCGACCATTTGGATCGGCGTCTAGCTGCTAAGTGCCGCAATTAGTGGCTATATGTCATTGTTTTTTTACAAATTGTTACATTGTTTGTGCCAGTAATTTTATGAATCGATTGTTCTCTTTAGTCTTCTCTTTCGCTCTGCTTATCCATGCTTCGGTTTCATTAGCAGCACTGGATCGAATTGGAGATTTCGCTCTGCTTGATGAGGAAGGGGTATTTCATCAGCTAAGCCGTTATCGCCACCGTGAGGCGCTGGCAGTGCTGGCTTATGATGCTAGTTGTGAAGGCATGTCGGATGCAGTTAACCGATTTTCACAGCTTGCTTCGGATTACCAGGCGCAAGGTATGGATTTCTTGTTGCTGGATACCAATGATGAAGATCGCGCGGCACTCAGTGCCATGAACCTGCCCCTGCCGATTCTTCAGGACGAGCTTCAGCTCATTGCCGAATCGTTGGAAATCAGTGCCGCCGGAGAAATGCTTGTGCTAAATCCGGAGAGGCTTTCTGTGTTTTATCGTGGTGGTCTGGACGGAGTAATAGAAACTACTCTTGATGCTGTGCTCGCGGGGTCGTTAGGTGACACTGTGACTGGATCGAACGGTGATTGTGCGATTGATTATCCTGCGCGCGATACTCATATGCAGGCACCACCAGACTATGTAAGCGAGGTGGCACCTATTGTTCTTGAGAATTGTGTTGAATGCCACAGGCAGGGTGGTGTTGGTCCTTTTGCCATGGACAGTTACATCATGTTGCTGGGTTGGTCGCCCATGATTCGCGAAGTCTTACTGAATCGTCGCATGCCGCCTATGCAGATCGATCCACACTATTTCGATTCAGAGAGTGCCCGCAATATTTCAGCCGCAGATCTGCAAACCCTGGTGCACTGGATCGATGCTGGTGCACCACAGGGTGATAGTGCGTCTGACCCGCTGGAAAATTACCAGCCGGAACTGGAATCGAGCTGGGAATTAGGGGAGCCTGACTACATCGTGCAGGGCCCTGAACACGCCATTCCTCCAACGGGTGTATTGGATTACTACTATGGCAATGTGGACTTGCCGTTTACCGAGGACCGTTGGCTGCGGGCGATTCAGTATCGCGCTGGCGATACCTCTGTGTTACACCATTTAATGACTTTTGTGACCGAGCCCGGTGAAGACTTCTGGGGCGCCGAGCGCGATCAAACCTCAACTGCCCGACGCTTTGTTGCTGGTTATCTTCCCGGTACGACCAATGTCACAGAATTCCCTGAAAATGTGGGCGTAAAGATTCCCGCCGGCCACGGGCTGTCCATGCAGTTCCACTACGTTACTAACGGTCAATCTACGGTGGATCAGACTGAGATAGGCCTGTATTTCAGCGACACGACCCCGAGTCATGAACAGTTAGTGCAGGCTGTTGGAACCCGATTCGTGCTACCACCCAATACGCCAGAGTTTCCTCAGGAAGCAAGCCATGTTTTTGATCAGGATATAGTGCTGACAGGAGTTCGCGCACGAATGAATTATCGTGGCAAAAAAATGAAGTTTATTGCTGAGTCTCCGAGCGGTAGCAGGGAAACTATTCTAAGTGTGCCGGCTTATAATTATGGTTGGCAGCCTCATTACGAGTTAGATCAGCCGATAAGCTTGCCTGCTGGCACACGGGTTCATGTGGTGGGTGCGTTGGATAGTTCAGAGTCCAATCCAACTAACCCGGATCCCTCTCTGGAAATCAGATACGGACTCAATAGTTGGGAAGAAATGTTCACTGGCTATTTCACCTACCATCCGGCAACGGATTAAGTCTGTGAATGAAGGCGATGGCAAGCTTTACTATGGCTGGAAAATCGTTTGGGCTCTTCTGGTACAGCTGACATTCACCAGCGGGCTTAGCTTTTACAATCATGCGATCTACCTCAATGCCTTGGCAGAGAAACCTGCTTTCGATGTTCAGTCTGCATCAGCGGCGGTTTCTGTATTCTTTCTTAGCGGTGGTATAACTGGCTTATATGTCGCGCGCTGGGTTCAAAACTACGACCCCCGACTTTGTATTACAGGTGGCGCCTTATTAGCGAGCCTCTCGTTGGGGTCATTACCCTGGGTTAACACGATTTGGCAGTTGTTTATTGTCTATGTTTTGTTTGGGGCTGGCTTTGCAGCGTCAGCTCTCCTTCCTGCAACTACTCTGATTACTCGCTGGTTTCGCCGTCGACGTGCCATGGCTTTGTCAATTGCGTCTACCGGGCTTTCTCTGGGTGGAGTGTTGCTCACACCCCTGAGTGTGTTGCTTGTAGATCAATTTGGTTTTGAAATTGCGGCGCCCATCCTTGGCGTAATGTTTACTCTAGGGGTAATTCCCGTAGCCTGGATCTGGTTGCGACCTTATCCGGAATCCCTGGGGTTACATGTCGATGGTGATGAGGTGAATGAGTCTGCTCAAAGCGAGTCATCAGACACCCAGTCTCCTATCGAATCTGGAATAAGTTATGGGGATGCACTGGGAGGCCGGTTTTTTTGGTGCGTGAGTATCGCCTATGTATTTCTGATGATGGCCCAGGTAGGTGGTATAGCGCATCAGTACGGGTTGGCACGTGAGCAGTTGAGCGATGCTCAGACAGCAATTGCCGTTGCCATTTTGCCAGTGGCCAGCATCGTCGGTCGATTAATCGGTGGTTGGCTGGTCGATCGAATGTCCATCAGAATTTTTTCAATTGGCATGATGATTCTTCAGGCCACTTCATTGGCAATGCTTGCAGGTGGTTTTAGTGTTATTAGTTTATGCGTGGGTCTTTTCATGTTTGGTGCCAGTGTCGGCAATCTCCTCATGTTACAACCACTGATCCTTGCAGAAGCGTTTGGCGTTAAGGACTATCCTCGCATCTTTTCAGTTTCCAATCTGATGTCCTCGCTTGGTACGTCTATTGGTCCGGCATTAATGGGGATTGTCTACAGTACAAGCGGCGATAATTATGCAGTGCCCTATGCGGTAATTGCTACTGCAGGGGCAATTGGTCTGGCTTTATTTCTGGCCGGTGGCAAAATCGAACATGTCAGTGCCCTGGCCAATTGCCAGAACGTGAAATAGAAAGTAAATCAAACAGGATGAATCGATGATCAAAAAACTGCTTGCTGGCTTGTTAGCATTGGTGGTTCTTCTCTTTGGCGGACTTTACTTCGTTGGCATTACACCCGCCTTCGTAATCTATGGCCCGGGTGTCGCTGCGGGTATCGGATCCAAACTTCTTTGCAGCGCTGAATATGTGATTGGCAATGATCGCGAGCAAGCCTTTCAGGATCTGGTGCAATACTCTCCAATTCTGTCTCAGGTAAGTGTTGATTATGATGATCAGGCGCAGACTGTTTCAGCGTCTCTGTATGGTATTAGTCAGGCAACGGCTTCTTATATTCCTGGTTTAGGTTGTTCGGTAGATTACCGGGGCTATGAGGTGCGCAGTAATCTCCTGGTCCAGGATATGGAACAAAGCAATGCGCCCTGGCCAATGGGTTCATCCGTCACCACTATTGATTCAGATCTGCAGCACTTATTGGAAGAAATTCTCGCGGCGGACAATGAGGCAGGTCTCAATACAAGAGCCCTGTTGGTAGTGAACGGTGGCGAGATAAAGGCGGAAGCCTATGGACAGGGCATGCATGCTGAATCCAGGCTTCTGGGTTGGTCCATGGCCAAGAGTCTGAACTCCATCATGTTAGGCAATCTGGAGATGCGCGGTTTAATAGATCTCAATGCTGAACCCGGCTTTGCGCAATGGGCAGCTGATGATCGTGCTGCCATTAAAACGTCTGACATGTTAACCATGACAGATGGTCTGGATTTTTCCGAAGAGTACAACCCCGGTGATGACGCCACGGCGATGTTATTCACTGCGCCCTCGTCGTCAGACTACGTTTTGCAGCAGTCTCTGGCTCATGAGCCTGGCACTCGTTTTAACTACAGCTCGGGAACAGCGAACTTGTTATCGCGCTTGTATACCGAGACCCTGGGTAGCCCCCAGGCTGCATATGACGATTTTATAGAAGCTGTATTTAAACCCATGGCATTCCAGAACGCGGTTTTCGAAACTGACGCCAGTGGTGTGTTCATGGGTAGTTCCTACTTCTATGCATCAGCGCGGGATTGGGCTCGCATGGGGCAATTGATGCTGAATGGGGGAACGATTAACGGTAAGCGTATCGTTACCGAAAACTGGGTTGCACGAGCAACCAGTCCAAATGGATCTATGAACAGCAAGGCCTATGGTTACCAGTGGTGGTTGAACAGAGGCAATGAAAATTATCGCTTCCAGGCATTCCCGGAGGATATGTATTACGCCAACGGTAATCGGCAGCAGTTAGTGATGATTTTTCCGTCTCTGGACACGGTGATTGTGAGGTTAGGCTGGACAGCAGGCCCCTATCCTATTTCCAGTAATTTTTCTCAAATTCTGGATGTGCTTTGACGCAAGGGTATGATTGAATTTATAGAATTATAAGACAGTAGCTGTCACCATACTGCAACATCGATTGCGTAAATTTATGCCCATGGATCTCGCTGAAATCGACCCTCAATTTTACGCCTACCTCAGAGATCCGCCAACGCTCTCCTACAGCAATCCCGATGACAATTGGCTTATGCGTCACCTTGTCTCGACGCTTGAAGTAATGTTCGGTCGAAACAAGATCGAATCGGTTTACTACAAACTTAAAGAGCACGAATTTAACATTCAAACGTTCTTTTCCGATGCCTTGCAGGAAGCGCGCATCAATATCGATTACGATGAGAAACGACTGACTGCGATTCCCGATAATGGCCCGTTGATGTTCGTCGCTAACCATCCTTATGGTGTAGTAGACGGAGTCGCACTTTGTGATCTCGCGCTAAAAGCGAGAGGTGATTTTCGCATTCTGCTGAATTCTCTGCTCTGTCAGGACAGGCAATTGGCTCCTTATTTCCTGCCCATTGATTTCGAAGAAACCAAGGATGCGCAGAGGACAAATATTCGCTCCAAGCAATTAGCTTTGCAGCATCTGTCGAGAGATATTCCTGTGCTGATTTTTCCTTCGGGCATGGTTTCGACCGCCGACAAGTTTGGGTTTGGTGCAGTTGTGGACGGTCAGTGGACAACCTTTGCGGCTAAAATTATTCGGGAAGCAAAGGCCACTGTCGTTCCGGTTTATTTCCACGGCTGTAATAGTCGTAAATTTCATGTTGCCTCCCATATTGCTGAGCCACTGCGAATGGCATTGCTGGTGCACGAGGCTTTGAAGAAGTTCGGAGATACCGTGAGGGTTGAAATCGGCAGACCTATTCCATGGCAGGAACTGGAAGAGCAGGGCAGCAGAGCGGCATTGACCCAGTATTTATACCGGCAGGTGCAGGCCCTGGGACCTGATGTTTAACCTGTTGCGATTTCCCGTGGTGCGGCTTCCTCGGCGGTTTCTTTAAGGTTGGAAATCACCGATTCCATTGCACGATTAACCAAAGTGCCCTCACTGATGACTTTCACAGCGTTCGCCTTCAGTTCGTGGGCTAGTCGCATTCTGGTTAGTTCAATAACTTTGTGCCCATCGCTATCGGCGAAGAATAATTTTTCAATGCTATCTATCTTCGACGCCAGGGCACAGCGAATCCGCTGACCAGAATTTCCCCTGAATTCTAACCACGCACCGATTGGCAATTTATCGATACGGCGAAGGTGGGGGTCGTTGCGAGGCAGGGCAGGTAAATCTTTCTTGCCGGCCGTAGAAAGTCGAATTTCCCCGGCCATGGAAGCGACTTGCTTGCTGGGTGGTTTTACGCCAGCGGAGGCCTGGTGGAAGGTAAATTCCTGAATCTGTTTTATCTGACGCATGATCTTGGTGATCTTGGTTTTGGATGCGCCACCAATCTCCAGAGCCTTGCTGAGATTATCCACAAGCCGCGGATTAATCCTGTCGAACCGGGCTTTGTCGCCGGCTTGTTTTTCTGCCTGTACTGTCCATAACAGGACATCGATGGTGCTCATTACAGGCTTCCACGACTTACCCTCCGGACCTTCTTTCATCACCAGCTTGACCAGGAATTCATGGATATGGGTATCCAGAAGGTTTTTGACAGCGGGGTCGAGATAACCTTTAAGTACGCGCTCGTGAATCTTTTGTTTGACGTAGGCGTGTATATCTTCAGGATTCTTTGCAGAAGATTCTTTAACGCGCTTTTCCAGACCAAGATCAGTTCCAGTCTGTTCGCCCCGACATGCGTGGAGTTCATCAATCAGGCTTTGCAGGAAGTCGTTACCCGGTTCCGGCTGCTCCAATAATTTTTCAACCAGAGCTTTCACTTTTTGGTAAACAGGGTCTTCAGCGAGACTGGCTGTTTGTGTCCAGGAGATACCTGCCAGTGCAAGTTCATTGAGCAAGGCCCGGCCGGGATGATTCTCGTTATCGAAGAAATCCGTGTCTCCCAGTGCTACCTTCATAATGGAGATCTGGGTGCGACCAATTAGCTCTTTCATCACAACAGGTAAAGCTTCATCTTTCCAGATGGCTTCATAGAGCATGGTGACGAGGTTTATTACATCACCGGACTGCGCAGAAATGGCACCAATATCTCCGCTGGACTGACCCGCCTTCAACGACTCATTGATTGATTTGGCAACATTGCTGGCATTCGAGGCGGAGCCGTTACTCTTCGCCCCATTGATGACGGAAGATTGAATGTCCGTCAGCATGGACATCAGTTTATGTTGTTGCTTGCGCAGGTCTTCCTGCTCAGCCGCCAGATTCGAACTCACTTCAGCTCCAGCGGTTGCAGAAAATGCACTACCTGACTGTTTTTCCGCCAGACTCTTAACCAGAGTCTGCATCATGGAGAACATCTCCGCCTGGGCCTGTTGAGCCATTGCCGGAGCCGCCGGTGTTGCCACAGGTGAGTCTGCAGCTTCAGCGGGTGTAGCAGGTTTTGGTGCCGTTGGCCGCTTCATGCGCGCAGCCAGTTCGGCTTCTTCCTGTTCTTTTTTGAGTTTCTGTTCAGCCTCAAGTTGGGCTCGGGCTTCCGCACGTTTTTGCTTTCTGAGTTCTCTTTCCCGTGCAGTAATGTCAAGGTCGGGAAGAATGCCTGCATCAGCGAGGGTTTCGTTAGCTTCCTTGATGATCTCTTCGTACTTGCCAAAGACTGTTTTATTAAATTCCCTGTATATGGTGAGCAGGTAGTGTGCTTTGAAGCCCAGCGGCTTGATCGCTTCGTTAAAGCAGTCACCAATTTGTTCTGGATCCAGTGGATTGTTGGTCTGATCTATACGGATATTGGGGTACATGGTCTCCAGCCTCGTTAACAGGCTGCGCATACCTTTAATCTCTCCATCTCTAAGTTGTTTGACCATACCCTCCATTGCGATCATCGCTTCCAGGTAGTCATGGTCCACCAAGCTTAGATTGTCATAGCTATCTGGCTCAATCTCCTCATCCTTCACGACGAGTGTGGTTAGCTCTTCGAAGTAGTTGTGCAGGTTGGTCATGAAGCGCTCGGTAATACCGGGCGATTCTTCTGCTATGGGAGGTAATTTCGCGCCAACGAAACGCATTGCCTGTGCTTCAATTTGTACACGAGCATCATCAAGCGCCTTCATGATCAACCGATTTAGAGACTTGGTTGTGGCGAATTTAACTTTGTCCAGGTATTCCTTCATATCGCATTCTGGCTGTTACTGCATTTGCCTTTGTCTGGAACTTGTTCTGCCTCTTTGGAGTCCGTGCTCACCGAGAGAAATTTCCTATCGATGTTAACGGCTAGCCCGGCACCAGTACAGTTTCCTTCAGTAGGGATAAGAGATTGTAGTCCCAATTTCCGGGCGGTTCACGGTTGATATGGGGTAGTTTATCCCCAATTTCCCGGAAATTACCCGGATTTGTCCCTATTTTAGGCCAAAATCCTCAGGTAACCCTCTTTCTGTTTGCAAATTTCTGATTTGTATAGCTTTTTCCCTGCATGATTTTGACCAGTACCTGGATACAGTGGTGCAAGTCAGTAAAGCCAAGATACAGCGGTGAGAAGCCGAATCGAATTACATCGGGGCTTCGGAAATCAGTGAATATTCTGTTTTCCTGCAGGGACTGACAGATACCATAGGCTTCTTTATGGCTAAAACTAAGCTGTGCACCACGTAGATCGGGATCCTGCGGAGAGACAAGATGCAGGGACTTCAGAGATTCTTCATTCTGAATCAATGCCAGAAATGCCTCGCTGAGAGCGAGTGACTTTTTCCTTAGCGATTCGCTGCTGACATCTGCAAACAAATCGAGGGCCGCATCAAGAGCGGCCATGGAAACGATTGGGGGTGTACCGCTTTGGTAATGATTAATGTCTGGATTCGGCTCATAGTTTTTTGTGAATTTGAAAGGCGCCTTGTGTCCCATCCAGCCCTGCAATGCCTGGTTAGGGTATTCAAGATGCCTTCTTGCTACATAGATGAAAGCAGGAGCACCTGGCCCACCATTCAGATACTTGTATCCACAGCCCACGCCAAAATCGACGCCCCAATCATCCAAGTATAGCTCCATCACACCTGTGCTATGAGAAAGGTCCCAGATTACATGGCAATTGTGTTCATGAGCCAATTTTGTAATACCAGCTATGTCTAAAGCAGCACCGCTTCGAAAATCCACTTGCGTCAACAGAAGGACTGCCGGCTGGCTGGCGATAGCAGCATACAGAGTTTCTTCAGCTACCTGCTCAACTGTCACATTGTTGTGTCGCTGAAGCTCTGCGAAGCCGTCTGCTATGTAAAGATCCGTTGGAAAATTGCTTTTGAGAGTCAGAATCTTCTTAAGGTCCGGGTTAGTCTGAAATGCCGAGCTAAGTACCTTGAACAGATTGACAGACACTGAGTCTGTGCAGATCACTTGCCCCCGTTCTGCTCCGATCAGAGGTGCAATTTTGTTTCCTACTGTCAGCGGCAGATCGATCCACCTGTGTTTGTTCCAGGAAGTGATGAGGTCTTCGCCCCATTGTGCATTTACGACTTCCGTTACACGGTTTTTGCTGCGTTTTGATAGAGGACCCAAAGAGTTCCCATTGAGGTAAACGCTTCCGCTGGGTAGCAAAAATTCTTCTTTGAATCTGGCAAGAGGGTCCTCAGCGTCTAGTTGTTTGAGTTCAGTAAGATTCACGGAGCCAGGTATTCACGCAGTACGTTCAGAAGAATGGTGAAAGCCGGTGTTTCGGGATGAATCCAGTCGAAGTGACCAGCTCCTTCTGCGATTCTTACTGGTAGTGACAGCGCTTGTGATTGTGAGAGTGGCACTATGGTGTCGCGGTCGCCGTGGAGCAGTAAGGTGTTGGGGTGTAACGATTGTCTGGCGGGATTGGCAGATGCATAGTCGTCAGGTTTACTTTCCGGGTTGGATCCCATAAAGGCTGGGGTCGCTGTTTGGCAGTTATTGCTACCCCGGGCATAAGTTTCTATATCTGCTATCGCTGCCAGACCAATCACTGCACTTGCGTTCTTAAATTTGCCGCCGGCCAGCAAGGCCAGATGCCCGCCAGCTGAATGGCCTGCTATAGCATATCGGTTTGTGTCAACGCCCAGTTCTTGCAGATTGGAAAGCTTCGAAAGAGCGGATTGAATATCATCGAATGTACCTGGCCAGCCGCCGCCGGGATCGCCGGTACGGCGATATTCCAGCGACCACACAGCAAAACCAGACTCGGCCAGGGCTGAGCTCAGGGCAGAGCTATGGTTGACATCGAAACTATTAAGCCAGCAACCACCATGGATTAGTACAACCAGGGGCGGTGAGGGATTGTCCTGAGGCAGCCATAACAATCCATACTGGAGCTCATTCTCGCCATAGCTGATTTTTTGTGCATAGTCATTGAATGGATGGCTGAGGACTTCTTCAAAACTGACATTGATGCGGTTACCAGATTGTGCCTGCGCCATATTGAAAGTCAGTAGAATTAAGAAGGAGGCCAGGAATATGGAAAGAAGAGAGTTCTTATTTCTCACTGTCCCTCTCCGATAATTTTTTCCATGATTCGGGAGCGCGTGTGACCTTACCATCCTGATCTGTCCATACATGACGTGTATATCCCGAGACCAAAACTTCGTCAGTACTTGCATTCAGTACTTCATAAGCGAAACTTACACGACGGCTGCGGTTTTCTTCTATCCAGGTTCTGATTCTTGCTCTGTCACCATAGCGCAGGCTTCCCACAAAACGGATCGAAGTCTCTGTCACGGGCAGTTGAAATCCGCTTGCTTCTAACTTTGCATAGTCACTATCCAAATCACGCATGTATTGGCTGCGACCTTCTTCAAAATAGACAAGATAGTTTGCGTGGTGTACGACTCCCATGGCGTCAGTTTCAGCATAGCGAACGGGAAATTCTGTTTCCCTCACCAGGAATTTGGACTGGTTTGTCATCTAATGTGTTTGCTCTTTTGTTTGTTAGGGCAATCATTATATAGCGCGCTGTTCATGGAGGAAAAAGAAGAAAGGATCAGGAGGGAAATTCATCGAGAATGGGAGACGTAATCATGGTAATGCGAGGCTTATCAATGCTACCTTTTGCTCCTGATACAGTGCTCTCGCTTACCTATCGATGCTGAACTTCCCGGAACCTCCCAAAAACTACAGCTCTGTTTTTCTTGAAGAGACAGATAAGCCTCTTCCGGAAAAAATTGATCCTCGCATGCGCTATGCGTTCTTCAGCACAATTGCGAAAGGCGGGAAGTCGCTAATTAAATCCTGCAAAGATCTCCATCTGTCCAGATTCGTCTGTTACAAGACTCTAAAGCCTGAGTTTGCAGATGATGAGATAGAGCAAAAAAGACTCATCAGGGAGGCAAGAGTGTCGGCGATGCTCCAGCATCCTAATACCATCCCTACCTATGAATTGGGTCGGGATGGCCGTGGTAATCCCTACTTTACGATGAAACTGGTACATGGTTATACGCTTCGAGAAATTCTGAACTACCGCGAACGTTACGACCTCACACAACTTATGGAAGTTGTGCAGCAAGTCTGCAATTGTTTGCTGTATGCCCATACCCATGGGGTGGCGCACAGAGACATCAAGCCTGAGAATATACTCGCCGGCCCGTATGGAGAGGTTTTGCTGCTTGATTGGGGGTTAGCCAAAGTCTGGCACCCTGATGGAAGTGGAACAGACGAAGGAGTGGCAAAACCAGCACCTATTGAGGATATATCACTAACCGGGCAGGGTGCTGCACAGGGCACAGCGCACTATATGTCCCCAGAGCAGATTGAGCTCGACCCCGCAATCGATCACAGGACTGACATTTACAGCCTGGGTGCTGTGTTATATGAAATACTTTGTGGTGAAACTCCCGCCAGAGGGGAGAAACTGCACGAAGTCATCGAATCAGTGAAATCGGAAGTCCCTCCCGAACCAGCGGAAGTTGCCAGATTTAAGATCCCAAAACTGCTGAATGACATTGCAATGAAATGTCTTCAAAAGAAGCCGGACGATCGATTTCAAACTATGGAAGAGTTATACAATCTCCTGCAACAGGACTGGCGCTCCAACCTGAGCGCCTTTAACTCAAAATAAGGTGCGCTCAATTGGTTAATACCCCAAACAATGCATGAGTGTTATTGCAGGAAGATCAGGAATTTAATTTCAGGCCAGGAGCAGGAGCGAATATGAAAGTTTCATTTATAGGACTGGGAGTCATGGGCTACCCGATGGCGGGTCACGTGCAGAACGCAGGGATGGCTATGTGTGTGTACAACCGAACTCAAAGTAAAGCCAGTCAATGGTGCGAGCAGTATGGGGGAGACATGGCGCCTACACCTGCGGAAGCAGCGAAAGATTGCGATGTTGTACTGGTCTGCGTGGGAAATGATAACGATGTTCGCGAAGTTATTCTGGGTGATAATGGTGTATTAGCCGGTGCTAAAGATGGAGCCATTATTATTGATCACACCACGGCATCAGCAGAGCTGGCGCGAGAACTATACAAAGAGATAACTGAACGAGGTATGCAATTTCTCGATGCTCCGGTCTCGGGCGGACAGGCAGGAGCTGAGAACGGTGCTCTGACCGTTATGATTGGTGGTGATGAAGCAACGTACCAGGATGCGATTCCGGTATTGGATTGTTATTCCCGATTTCACAAATTACTTGGCCCGGCTGGCAATGGACAACTGGCTAAAATGGTGAACCAGATTTGTATTGCGGGTGTTGTGCAGGGTTTGGCTGAAGGGCTTAATTTTGCCATGAAATCAGGGCTGGATGGGGAGGCCCTGATTGAAACTATTTCCAAGGGTGCTGCCGGCTCCTGGCAGATGGAAAATCGTTACCAGACAATGCTCAAGGACGAGTATGAATTTGGATTTGCAGTAGATTGGATGCGCAAAGATCTCGGTATCGCTTTGGCCGAAGCGAATCGTTCCGGCGCGAAGCTCCCGGTAGCTGAATTGGTGGACAGCTTTTATGCCGAAGTGCAGGAAATGGGCGGAGGCCGCTGGGATACTTCCAGCTTGCTTACGCGGTTTACCAGGTCCTGAGTTTCGACTAGGCGCTGCTGCCATCGGATGTAAGGCAGCCACTTCTATTGATTATTGGCAAGTAAACCTCTACTTTACGGCTTCTGTTCGACTAGGCCGTGGGGGATGCCATGCGACTGCAAAAACTTCTTATTTCTTCAATAGTTAGCATTACGGCTCTGACCAGTGTCCTGGCCCAGGCACAGGACGATTATGACGTCCCGCGCACGGAATGGGGCCAGCCGGATTTGCAAGGTGTCTGGAATTTCAGCTCCAACACGCCAATGCAGCGCCCCCAACGCTATGGGGATCAGGAATTTCTCACGCAGGAACAGATACAGCAGGCTATCGATCGACAACAGGCGTCCGCCGCTGCAGCGGATGCAGCTGCAGCTCAGCGTGTAGTTGATCCGGATGCACCCCCGGTAACGGACAACCCTGGCGGTTACAATGATTTCTGGATAGAGGCGGCAGGAATTGGCGACACAGTTCGAACTTCCCACATAGTCTATCCCGAGAATGGACGTGTACCGACTGCCGTTGAAGGCGCGCAGCGACAGTTCGGTGGGCTTGGACCGGATATCCCCGGCGATCGTCCAGTGCGTTACGTCGTAGGTGGAATTGCCAAAGATGGACCAGAAGATCGCGGGCTCTCAGAACGCTGCATCGTTGGATTTAATTCCGGACCTCCGTTCGTACCCAGTCTGTACAACAACAATATGCAGATTTTCCAGTCCAAAGACACAGCCGTGATAATGACAGAAATGATTCACGATGCGCGCATCGTACCGCTGGTAGAGATGCCAGAACTGGATGACGACATACGGCTGTGGTCTGGTGATTCGCGCGGATATTTTGACGGTAATACCCTGGTTGTAGAAACCAGAAACTTCAACGGTTACCGCCAGACTTTTTCCAGCACAGGTTCAAATATCGACATGGTGCTGACAGAAAGATTTACGCGCACTGCTTACGACACTGTGGACTACGAGTTCACTATCGATGATCCATCTACATTCACAGACAAAATTACGGCCATCGTGCCAATGACCAAGGTTGCGGGCCAGATCTACGAATATGCTTGCCACGAAGGCAATTATGGCATGGTGAATATACTTCGCGGTGAGCGCATGGAAGAACAGCGTGCCAATGAAGATGGTCAGTAATCATAGAATCGAGTATCCAAGAACTACTAACAGATTAGGTTTAACAGAAGTAAGGTAATCCAATGAAGCACATTAGCAAGAAACTTATGACCATCCTGTTCGGCGCATTGATCGCTACTGGCGCTGCAGCGCAGCCACTGGATGAATTTCCCAGAACACCTGACGGCAAGCCCGACCTTAGTGGTATCTGGCAGGCCATGACCAAGGCCCATTACGACATTGAGCCCCATGCTGCTGCCTATGGCCCACACCCTGGATTGATGGGTGCACATTCTGCAATTCCCGGAAGTCAGGGTATTGTAGAAGGCGGTCGTATTCCCTATACAGAAGCGGCTCTGCGCCAGCGTGATCAGAACCGGGCCGATGCCATTAATAATGATCCACTCACCAAGTGCTTCATGCCTGGCGTTCCCCGTGCGACCTATCTGCCGTTCCCTTTTCAGATTGTGCAGTCCAGCGAGGTAATTCTGCTGGCCTACGAATATGCTGAAGCGAATCGCATTTTGTATGTGGACCAGCCAGAAATCGTTTCCCAGGTCGATGCCTGGATGGGCCATTCAAATGCTCACTGGGAAGGCGATACCCTGGTGGTGAGTGTGACTGGTCAGATGCCAGATACCTGGTTCGATCGTGCGGGCAATCACCACAGCTGGGAGATGGTGGTAGAAGAGCGTTACACACCAATGAGCCCCAATCATATCCAGTACGAAGCAACCATTACCGATCCCAATACCTTTACCCAACCATGGACGATCAGTATTCCTTTGTATCGCCATGTGCAGGAAAATTACCAGCTACTTGAGTTCAAGTGTGCTGAATTCAGTGAAGAATTTCTATACGGCGAATGGCGTAAAGAGGGAACTCCAATCGGTAACCCTCAGTAAAAGGTTTCCTGGTAGCAGTTCTGAAGAGAGCTTCAGGAATAGATGTACAAAGAACCCGGTCATTTACGTGACCGGGTTTTTTTGTTTTTACCGTCTAATTCTGTAATCTATGTCGTATCTCACGAAGTTATGCCGGGTTGATATATGAGTTTGAGTAACCGCTTTTATGTACGACTGATTGTTGCCACCTCAATTCTGTTACTGGCAGGAACAACGTTCGCGCAATGCCAGTCTGGCAAAGTGTTTGCTGGTGGAGTGTCCACTAATGGTGGTTTGGACTTTGTGCCTGAGGTGGGAGCATCCGAATCCGTGTTTATCGGTGGCACGCTTTGTCCAAGATCTGACCATCTTGGAGAAGTAGCCGATGTCATTGTGGCACTGAATATTGGAAACGAAATTTCAGTACTCGACAGTAGTCTCCAGTTGCAACCATTAAATCCTGATCAAGTGCCTGCTTTTCAGGAAGGCATTACACTGGACGAAAACATACCTCTGCAACTTTTTGAGGGGCTGATAGGAGATGCGATCGGGGAAATCGGATTATTTGTTGGCTATCGTATTGGTGCTGACTACTACTATGACGAATCGGCGGCTGATTTTTTCATAGGGGCAGAATCTGTTCTGCATCCACTGCAGTTCTCGCCCGCGCCTCGCACCATAAGCGCGGACAATTCTCAAATTATCGTATCTTTTGATAGAGAAATAGATCCGACGACCCTCGGTCCAGACGATCTTCAGGTGTTTGGTCGATGGACGGGGGTGATAGAAGGCGAACAGTCTCTTTCAGGTGACGGTCAGTCACTTGTATTCGATACTTCCACCACCTTGTCCGCCGGTGAATGGTTAACGGCGACGCTTCCCGCAGGTGCTCTCGCTGCGATGGATGGTAGTTCTTTGACTCGCGGTTATTCCTGGTCTCAATGGATTGCATCAGAATCGGCGGATTTCGAATTCGAACAGATAGATCAAATTTCGGTCAGGGAAGCCGGATCGCCAGATCAGATTCAAACCTATGGGGCTTATGCAGGCGATCTGAATGGAGACGGTTGGTCAGACTTTGTTGTTCCCAATGAAATTTCCAACGACCTTCGCATCTTCCTAAACGATGGTGCTGGCAATTATAGCGATTTCACAACAGTGCCTATAGAAGGAGCCAATCGGCCCAGTACCAATGAAGGTGCTGATCTTGATGGTGATGGGGACATCGATTTCGTCGTTGGTAGCGCCTGGGGCACCATGGTTCATGTATTCATGGGAGATGGAGAGGGTAATCTGACCCAGACTCAAAACCTGGTAGCGGGCACCCGTGTTCGCGGCGTTTGCTTATTGGATTTCGAAAATGACGGTGACGCTGACATCTTTGCTACCGCTTATGTAAATAACCGGGTAGCCACCTTTACCAATGATGGCAATGGAACGTTTTCTGAAGCTACAACTTTTGACGTGGGCAGTGGTGAATGGTCTTGTGCCAGTGTTGATCTGAATGAGGATGGTTTCACTGATATTGTCGTTGGCACCCGTATCGGTGGTGAGATCGTCAGCTTGTTGTCGAATGGTGATGGCACTTTTACGGAATACCAGAGTATCACTACATCGGGAGATCCCTGGATGTTGGCTGCTGGTGATATGAATGGAGATGGACACGGTGATGTTGTCAGCGTCAATGCTACTGAAAAAACCATGTCAGTAACCCTGGGCGACGGCCTTGGTGGATTTGCAGAGCCGGTAGCCTATTCAGTGGAAGAAGAGGGCGATGGCTTTCCACTTGCGGTTGATGTGGGAGATCTGGACGGCGATGGCGATCTTGATGTTGTAACAGCTGACTTCAATACACGTCTCTATCTGATATTCGAAAATCTCGGCGATGGCACGATGAGGCGATTGCCTAATCAGCTGATAGCACCGGCAGCCGCTTCCTGTGCAGTTTTGCACGACAGGGATAATGATGGCGACCTGGATATCACTGGTATCGATGAAGTGGACGATGTTTTACTGTTGTTTCGCAACTAGTTATTCGTCGTTATGAAAGCTGGCGATTTCGCTTAGTTCTTTGCGCTCTATTGCAGGCACTTGTGCATTGGCTTTGGGGTAGCCTACAACCAGGATCATCAGAGGTTTTTCCGTTTCGGGTCGTGCAAGAATTTTGTTCAAAAATTTCATCGGAGCTGGTGTGTGAGTCAGTGTGGCTAGTCCAGCGTTATGCAAGGCCGTGATTAGCATACCCGTCGCGATACCGACAGACTCAGTGACGTAGTAGTTTTTCTGTTTATCTCCAGCTTCATCGAAACCAAATTTCTCAGCAAAAATTACAATCAGTGCAGGGGCAGTCTCCAGAAAAGGTTTGTGTGCATCTGTACCAAGGGGTGCCAGGGCATCCAACCAATCCTGTGGCGCCCGTGATGAATAAAACTCCCGCTCTTCTTCTTCAGCACCTTTGCGAATCTGCCTCTTTATGGTGCGGCTATGTACCACGGCGAAATGCCAGGGTTGGCGATTTGCTCCACTAGGGGCGGTGCCAGCGCTTAGCAGGCAGTGTTCGAGAACCCCTTCCGGGATCTGCTTATCCGAGAAATCTCTGACAGTGCGCCGCTTATTCACCAATTCGAAGAATGATCTGGCTCGTTCCTGT
This sequence comes from uncultured Pseudohongiella sp., assembly GCA_965227685.1. Classification (GTDB taxonomy): domain Bacteria; phylum Pseudomonadota; class Gammaproteobacteria; order Pseudomonadales; family Pseudohongiellaceae; genus UBA9145. The sequence continues at coordinate 4,435,559 of CBDDGA010000002.1, forward strand.
GATTCATTTGCGCTGCGTTCGAGAAAATCAAGAGGGATAGTAGGTGCTGAATTCTCAGACATGATTCTTCCTGTGGGTCACCAACCGGCTGTGGATGGTGTGATTAAAAACAGATAGCATTCCAGAACAATTTCCAATCGTCTGAATTTTCTAGAGAGTCATTATGATAAGTATCAGTGCTACTCGCAATTTCCTGCAGACCGGTTTCCTGATTTTGGGGATTGGGTTTTTCTCAAACCTGGCCGTTGCGCAGGATGATTTTGTTTACTGGCCCGAGCCCGACTACGACCCGGACATTCCGAGCATAGAAGATGTGCTCGGGTACGCTCCTGGGGATCGAATTACCTGGCACCTGGATGCTATCCGATATTTTGAAGCGCTGGCAGCAGCTGCGCCTGATCGGGTCCAGATCACTGAGTATGCTCGTAGTTGGCAAGGGCGCGAGCTCGTCTACGTAGTCATCTCCTCATCTGAAAATATGGCGAACCTGCAAGGTATAAAAGCAAATATGCAGCGCCTTGCTGATCCAAGGATTACAAGTGATGGAGAAGCAGGAGAAATAATTGCATCTCAACCTGCCGTGACATGGCTCTCCTATGGTGTTCATGGGAATGAAATATCTTCAACTGATGCGGCAATGTTAACTGCCTATCATCTGTTGGCTTCTCGAGGAGATGCACGAGTGAGTGAGATAATGAGAGATACGGTAGTTGTCATCGATCCAGTTCAAAATCCCGATGGCAGGGATCGTTTTATCCATTCTTTTACCAGTGCTGAAGGTCTGGTGCCTGACTCCGATCGGATGGCGGCTGAGCATGATGAGCCATGGCCTGGCGGGCGCACCAATCACTACCTGTTTGACATGAACAGAGACTGGTTTATTCAGACCCAGCCAGAGACTCAGGGCCGGACAAAAGCCATGTTGGAATTTTTCCCGGTTGCTTTTGTCGATGCCCATGAGATGGGAGGTGACTCAACTTATTTCTTCGCGCCAGAAGCCGTACCCTACAACCCCCATTTGGCGGAAGATCAACGCAACAGCCTGGAACTCTTTGGTCGTAACAATGCTCGCTATTTTGATCAATTCGGACTGGATTACTTTACCCGTGAAATATATGACGCGTTCTACCCTGGTTATGGCGCCAGCTGGCCCTCTTACTTCGGCAGTATTGCTATGACTTACGAGCAGGCTTCTGCGCGAGGTCTGGTGTATCGGCAGTACGATGGAAACGATCTGCATTTTCGATACACCGTGCGGAACCACTTTCTTACTTCGTTAGCTACCGCAGAAACAGTGCAAGTGAATCGAGAGAAGTTTCTTACTGATTTTTATAATTATCGAGCCAGTGCGATAGAAGAAGGCGAGGAAGAGAATATACGCGCCTTCATCGTACCGACACAGTCCGATCAGGATGCAGCTGACAAGATGGCGGGATTGTTGAGCAGGCAGGGCATTGAAGTAGACCGCGCGTTGGAATCTTTTTCTGCATGTGGTGAATCATACGATGCTGGATCTTATGTGATCCGCACAGATCAACCAACAAAACGATTTATCCGTACACTGCTGGATATTGATGTTCCCATGGAAGATGGCTTTCTGGCTGAGCAGGAGGAACGTCGAGCCAATAATCTTCCCGATGAAATCTACGATGTTACAGGTTGGTCGTTGCCGTTAATGTTTAATATCGATACAGACACCTGTAATCGGGTACCAAACGGGGAGTTTTCGCGACATGGCACGGAATTGCAAAAAGCAGGTACGGTGGTCGGTGGTGCGGCCAGCGTCAGCTATATCGTTCCCTGGGGAGAGGCTTCCGCTGTAAGGTTTTTGAGTGAGGCGCTACAACTAGGTCTTAGCGTGAAGAGTAATGATAAAGCCTTCACTAATCTTGGAAACGAATATCCAGCTGGAAGTCTCATACTCGATGTGGCTGACAATCCAGCAAATCATTTTGAAATAATCGCTAACATCGCAGAAGAGACAGGCGCGGATGTTGTGGCTGTCAACGACAGCTGGGTGACTGATGGTCCGAGTTTTGGAAGTGGCAATGTTGTTCGCTTCAATCAACCCCGGGTCGCTATGGCCTGGGATGTTCCAACTAATGCGTATAGTGCGGGTAATACTAAGTTCGTAATTGAAAGACAATTTGGCTACCCGGTTACGCCAATCCGCGTCGATAACTTGCGTAGTGCCGATCTGCGTCGTTACCAGGTTCTGATACTTCCACTGATGAGTGGTGGTGGCTACGAAGCTGCTCTTGGTGAATCAGGCATTAACAATCTGCGATCATGGGTTCGGGAGGGTGGTGTGCTAATCGCTCTGGGAAATGCAACTCGTTTTCTGGCAGACCCGGATGTCGAGTTGCTCAGCATACGGCGCGAGCGGGCAGTTGTCGAAGTGGAAGCTCCGGAGGAGGAAGAGGAGGCAACGGTCGAAGGAAGCTATCTAACCAGCAATGAAGAATATGAGGAAAGAGTGATAGCTCTTGAGAGCAGTCCGGACGCGGTTGCCGGAGTGTTGGTCAGGGCCGATGTCCATCCAGAACACTGGTTAAGTGCTGGGGTGGCGCCTGTAATTAATGTGTTGGTTCGCGGTACTGACATTTTTACACCTATCAGAATAAACGATGGGGTAAACGTAGCCAGGTTTCAGGGGCCCGATGATCTACTGGCAAGCGGCTACATTTGGGAAGAAAACAGAAGGCAACTTGCTTACAAGCCATTCGTTGTACAGGAGTCTTTGGGAGCAGGGGAGGTAATTGCATTCACCCAGGATCCTACAGTCAGAGCGTATCTCGATGGCTTGAATGTGATTATGATGAATGCAATTTTCAGAGGTTCGGCTCATGCCAGACCACCTCGGTAAAAGTTGATCATTAGAATGAAAAAGGCCGCATCATTTTTGATGCGGCCTTTTCGTTTATTCATGGTTCCAGGCTAACGCTCGATCGTGTAAATGCCTTCTATGTAATTGAGTTCGTTGATTGCATCAAGAGCCTGGAATCCGCCGACGAATGCTTCAGCTGCCTGACCGGCAAATGCCCCGCCAAGATCAATTTCCAAGTGGTTGCTGATTATTCCGCTTGGATCGCTGAGCTGACCACCTAATGGATTCAGTTCAACCATGCCCTGTTGAATCAGGCCGTCAAAATTTACCGACCAATTCTGGTCTCCTGCCAATACCTGCAAATTACCAGCGCTGATAGTTCCGGTGTCAAAGTTTACATTCATTTCCGCAACCAGGCTGCTTATATCTCCTGCGCTGCCATGACCTATGAAAGAGGACGCTATGCCAGTGCGATAACTGTGAGACCCGGACATCTTCGCTACGTCAGTTGGAATGAACTCAGCAAAGTACTCATTGGTGCTTATGCGGATCAGCTCACTATCGATTTGCTGAACTACAACCCAGTTTTGGTCCAGCGGTTGATCCCAGTTACCCCATGCAATGTCAAACTGCTCCTCTGAGGATTCAGGAATGCTCAGGCCGTTGTTACCATTTCCATTCCCGTTATTTCCGGAATTACCGTTCCCATTGTTTCCTGAGTTTCCATTGTTACTCGAGCTTCCGTTTCCGTCGTTACCGGAGTTTCCATTACCATTATTTCCGGAATTACCGTTCCCATTTCCGTTATTTTCGGTTCTATCGTCGTCGTTATTGGTTTCCTCTTCCGAAGCGTCATCAGAATTCTCATCTTCCTCGTCTTCGTCATTATTTCGATTATTTATGCTATCCAGAAAATCTTCTACGCGATCCTGAATCTCCTCATCTGTAGGACCGTCATCAGTTCTATCTTCATCTGCTCCATCTGCATCAGGATCGGTATCCAGAAAATCTGAATCATTGTCTACATCATTGTCTGAAGACGGGTCTCTGTCTTCAGTATCAGAGTTGTCGTTTCCATTACCGTTGTTTCCGGCATTACCGTTTCCGTTGCCGTTATTTCCGGAATTACCGTTACCGTTTCCATTGCCGTTATTTCCGGAATTGCCATTCCCATTGCTACTGTCTCCGGGATCTCTGTCTACATCGTCATTGCTGCCAGAATCACTGTCGGTCCCATCTACGCTTCCGGAATCCGGGTCATCTTCGGTGCGACCATCATCATCTTCTGTTGCGGTAGGATCTCTGTCCTCATCGTTGTTGTTTGACCCGCTGTTCCCGTTACCATTTCCGTTATTGCCATTGCCATTGCCATTGCCATTGCCATTGCCATTGCCATTGCCATTGCCATTGCCATTGCCATTATTTCCGTTGTTGCCATCGCTATTTCCGGGTGTATTCCCTCCTGGCACACCATTGCTGTTCTCGGAATTTCCAGGAGGGGTCGTGTCATTATCCTGGCCGAAGGCATTTCCATTGCCATTGTTTCCGGAATTGTCATCGTCGTCGGAGTCAGCATCATTATCTGTAGTCGTATCGCCATCTATTGCTGGGTCAGTAGTGTCGGGTGTGCTGTCCGGGTTTTCATCGCCAGAGCCATCGCCTGAAGACCCACTATTGTCATCAGGGTTATTGGTTGACCCATCACTTGATCCATCACCATTAGTGCCGTCCCCATTGGTCCCGTCACCACTAGTTCCATCGCCGCTGCTTCCGTTGTCGTCACCATTGGCGTCAGGAGTTGGGTCAGGTACGTCCAGACCTTCAAGACCACTAAGAGGATCCTCTTCTGTTGTGCTTGTATCTACATCAGCAGTCAAAACCGCCTGGCCCTGGCCATCAGTCTCTGTGCAGCTGGAGTTACTGGCGCAATCTACAGATCCGTCACCATTGTTTTCATTGGGATTCGTTGTGAAGGCAGAAACCAGGGTATCTTGTTGAGCCTGAGTTACCGCAGAGCCCGCCGTGTCAGCTGCAGGAGTAAGCGCGACAATTTCTGGAGCAGGGGGATCAATTGCTACTTCAGTCTCGATGTTTGTCTGACTGCCAGCAAGGGATAACGCTAATGAATCATTACCAGCGTCGTTTACATCGCTATTTACATTTGCCCCTGCCAATCCGGATAAATTGCCAAGAGCATTTGTAGCAGGATTATTTGCATTGCCGCCGCCATTATTGTTTGAAGCATTATTCGTCAACGCGGCTACTGCTGGTGTGCCGCCATTGCCGTTTCCATTTCCATTATTGCCGTTGCCATTTCCCCCATTACCTCCGTCTGCGGCGTCGCCATTTCCATCGTTTCCATTGGCACCGCCATTGCCGCCACCGTTGTTACCTCCATTGCCAGGCCCGTCTCCGCCATTGGCTCCATCATTGTCTCCACCATTTCCGCCACCGGGGCCATTACCGCCATTATTTGAAATATTTATATCCAGATTCCCAAGCCCTGGAGGTTGAGCCAGCAGACCCAGAGGTGGAGTCTCTGGATTCGGAACAGAGGCAAAGTCAAAATCCGCACCAATACCCAGATCCAGGGAACCCTGATTATTCTCAATCGTAGTACCGCCATCATAGACACCGGTCAGTACTTCACCTGCTGGTGTAATGATCACTTCATAATCAGTACCGCGAATACCAATCGTGGCGAAGTTTGAGATTCCTGCTTCGTAGTTTTCACGATTTTGTTCACCAATGGTTCCGGTAATAGTTCTGAAACCACCCTGGATTAATTCAATCGAGGAGCGATCAGTCTCGGGGTTTTCTTCGTATTCGTAAGCGACGATCGCGAATTCCGTTGACTCCTTCAACGCAATCATCGCCTGGTCAATCATGCGCAGTTGGGTGGATGAATTCACGTCAGTGAAAATGGTATCGCCAACAAAAATTTCAGACCGGCGACTCAATGTGCGATCGCTGCCGGAGGTGTCACGTGCAACAACACCCCCCTGCACGAATACAACATGTCCGGCGATTTCCTCAGATGCGTTGCTGTCTGAATTCTGGGCGATGGAATTTAAAGGCGAAAAAGCCAATGCCAGCGTGAATACGCTAACCACTAGTTTTTCATAGAGCCTCTGATACCTGGAAGAGGACTGATGGTGGAGACTTTGCATGACCCTTTTTACCCGAATTTAGCCTTTGTACTTTATTATTTTTCTCGTTTGGTAACTGGAGCAGGGACTTGAGTTATTCACCGTCCTGACTCATAACATTTACTCTGCCGTTAATTCTGTGGGAATGAAGCAATCCCATTCATTTCCAGAGTATGCATAGAGCTTATTATCCACACGTCACAATAATGTGATGAGCTACACGGGGCCATCACAAATGCAGCCCAATTTCGTGAACTGATCCACATTTTTGCAGGAATTCAGGTAGAAATCTCGAATAATTGCTCACTTGTTATGTGATTCAGATAGAAAGAATTCTCCACATCGTCGGTTGCCACGAGCGTCCAGGAATCAACTGAATCGTTTGAGCGCAACTCATTGAAAGTAATGTGCTTTATTCAGATATTTTCGAATGTCCCGGCTTTAAGATAAGTCTGTGGGTTAGAAGTGCAATGCAACCAGGAGGCCTGAAAATCAGGGCTCAGACTTTATTTCCATGACTTTCGTGGGATCGCCGCGGAATATAATGTAGCTGATAGTTTCAGTGGTTATCTCATGCCAACCGTGGGGCATACCCTTGGGAATTATCGCTATATCCCCTGGTTTGACCGGTTGTAGTACGCCACCCTTTATTTCTCCACGTAACATAGGCCCCAGCAAAGATGAATTGGAACTGCTCGGGTCTACAAACTCACCCCCGGTAACCATCGTTCCTTCGCCAGCCACGACATAGTAGATTTCATCCAGGTGGACATGAGCGATGCCTGTTTCTACACCATTGTCTTCAACCTTACTGCGTTGAACGACAGACACCCCCATATTCTCTTCGCCAACATCAATGTGTCGCATGACGATGTCGCTGACGTTTCGGCCCTCGGCAAGGTTGGCGAGACCCTGGGCCAGGGTGGCCTCCACTTCTTCTTTTGGCATGATGACGGAGCCTGCTTCGGCGGCTATCACAGCTGAAGTGAATATACTGAATAAAAGGAAGGCACCTGGAATAGCAGGTGCCTTCAGCTGTCGTTGAATTGATTTCATAAGCCTTCTTCTATGTGCTTTTAATCGTTATTGGTTTTTCTACTGCTAATTTAATATCGACGATTCATCCCTACTGGGGCTGATGCCTGAATTTCAGCAGCTACTGCTTCAACTTCGTCGAGTACCCTCAGTAAATTGCCAGACCACATCATGGCGATTTCATCCTCTGTGTAACCACGGCGAACCAGTTCGAGGGTGACATTAAATGTTTCAGAGGCATCGCCCCAGCCCTCAATGCCACCGCCACCATCGAAGTCTGAACTGATTCCCACATGTTCGATTCCGGCAATATCGACAAGGTAGTCTATGTGATCGACAAAATCCGAGATTGTTGCAGGTGGGGCATCAGCAAAGCTGCCACCTGATGCCCAATGGGCACGTCTCAATTCATTTACATAGGTGCCGAACGCTACAGTCTGGACTACTCCACCATTTTCCTTCAGGGCTAACAACATCTCATCGTCGAGGTTGCGAGAATGGTCTGTCAATGCTCGAGCCGAGGAATGAGATGCGATAACCGGTGCACGGCTTAATGCCAGAGTTTGCATGATGGATTCTTTCGAGGGATGAGAGATATCCACCATCATTCCCAGTCGATTCATTTCCTGAATGGCGAATCGACCCATTTCACTAAGCCCACCATGCCAATACACACCATCCCGTTCCCCCGTATTGGAGTCGGATAGCTGGTTATGACCATTGTGAGCGAGGGACATGTAACGGCCCCCCATATCATAGAATTTCTCTATATTGGAAAGGTCGGGTCCAATTGGATAGCCGTTCTCAATGCCGATCATGGCGACTTTCTTGCCTTCGGCAGAAATGCGACGCACGTCATCGGAGTTATAGGCAACTTCAATCTGGTCCGGTGCGATCTCATCGGCCAGGCGATGTATCGCTGTAAATTTATCGATGGCGTTAGCGTAGGCGGTGGCATATCCCTCTGGATTGACGTCACCCTGACCGGTATAAACAATAAAGAAGGCTACATCCAATCCGCCGGCGAACATCTTGGGCAGATTAACCTGGGTGTCCAGATCCTGGGTGTAGTTAACTTCCGCGGTGAAGTTATCGGTATTGATATCCGCATGGGTGTCCAGCGTGATAGTGCGTTCGTGGATTGCTCGGGCCCGGGCTATTAGATCTTCTTCGCTTTCGACGGGCGGCTCAGATTCTCCGCAGGAAGTCAGGAAAATTGCCAGGGGTATGGCTAACAAATAACGGCCATGATTTCTCATTGGAATACCTTTCAGGGTTCTAAAAAAATTTGCAGGTGCGAATAGATTAGGCCACAAGGCAGCTGAAACTGAATATTCAATGTGGATTACGCACAGTATTTCTTACAAGTTAGCATCAGCCCCAATCCCTTTACAATGGCAGGTTTGCTAGGGGCCTCAGGGCTGACATACACTCTCTATTTCAGGGTTGTAACTGTGCCCCTGACTATTTTTTAACTCATTGAATTTTATAGATTTCTTATGCTTACTCCATTGAATTTTCAGCAGCGCAGCAATTCCTTCCAGATTCTGACCAGAAGTGTATTACTGCTGTTTACTCTAGCCCTTGTTTCGCCTTCCTTTGGGGAGGGTGGCAGGACACCGGTTTACGGTAAAAATGGAATGGTATCCAGTGCATCAAGACTCGCGTCTGAGGCTGGTGCCAATGCATTGAAGCAGGGTGGGAATGCTGTTGATGCAGCTATTGCCACTGCATTCGCATTAGCCGTTACCTGGCCGACCGCTGGCAATATTGGTGGCGGTGGTTTTCTTGTGTATCACGGCAATGATGGGGAAGCGACTACCTTCGATTTTCGTGAAAAAGCAGCGTTGGCGGCCAGCGAGCGAATGTATCTGGGACTGGATGGTCGGGTTTCCAATAACTCAAATCATTTCGGACCTTTGGCAGTAGGGGTTCCGGGAACGGTCGCCGGTATGTGGCTTGCCCATCAACGATTGGGTTCTCTGCCCTGGGCAGATCTTGTGCAACCTGCGATTGATCTGGCTCGCGATGGGATACCTATCACTTATTCATTGGCTTCGGGTTTTACCCGAAATGCCAGCCGTTTGCGTCAGTATCCTTCTTCGGAACGAAAGTTTTTCCGTGAAGATGGCTCTGCCTATGAATTAGGTGATACCTGGTACCAGCCAGATCTTGCCCATACCCTGGAACTGATTCGTGACAATGGGGCAGACGGATTCTATCGCGGAGAAAATGCAGAAAGACTGGCAGGTTTTATGGCGGACATCGGCGGTATCATTACAGAGGAAGATCTGGCTCAGTATGAAGCTGTAGAACGAGAGCCGATTCGAGGCACCTACCGGGGCTATGAGATCGTCAGTATGCCGCCACCTAGTTCTGGCGGGGTTGCGCTGGTTCAGATGCTGAATATCCTGGAAGGATATGATCTGGCTGCGTTGGGTCATAATTCAGCTGATTATCTTCACGTACTTACGGAATCCATGCGCCGGGCTTATGCCGATCGTGCAGAGCATCTCGGTGACCCTGATTTCAACGAGGGAATGCCTCTGGATCGGTTGATGGACAAGGAGTATGCAGCAGAACTCCGATCTTCCATCGATATCGCTCAAAAGTCCGAAAGCAGCCCAGAGTTGTTTGCCCAGGCATATGAGTCAGAGGAAACTACACATTTCTCAGTGGTAGATAGTGAAGGCAATATGGTGAGCATGACCTACACACTGGAGTTTGGTTATGGTTCGGCAATTGTGGTGGATGGTGGGGGTTATCTGCTTAATAACGAACTAGGTGATTTCAACGCAGTGCCAGGTCTCACAGATACAAGAGGTAATATTGGCACCGCACCTAACCTGGTGGCTGCCGAAAAGCGACCGTTATCCAGTATGACTCCCACAATCGTAGCCCAGAATGGTCAACCTGTGTTCGCAGTGGGTAGCCCGGGGGGTAAAACCATTATCAATACCACCATGCAACTGATCCTCAATGTGATTGATCACGGATTTAATATTGCTGAATCTGTGGAAGCCGGACGCATTCATCATCAATGGCTTCCGGATTTCACCAGTATCGAATCCAATGCTCTTTCGCCAGATACCATCCAGTTGTACGAGGCAAAAGGACACCAGATCAGAGAGCGCGGTTCCCAGGGTGCAGCCATGGGTGTCTATTATGACAGAGCGAATGATCTATTCATGGGGGCGTCTGACTCCCGCCGGGGAGACGGTGCAGCTGTAGGCTTCTAAACACGAGCGATGCTATGGGAAAACTACGATCACTACTTTTTTCTTGTGTGATTGCTGTGTGCCCACAAGGTAATGCAGCAGATGACGGGTACGCCCAGTTCATAGGCGATTGGGAGTTGGTGTCCTATGTGGTTTTCCCGGCAGATGGTGGCCAGCGTGACATGAACTACGTTGGTTATTTAAGTTACGACGAACATGGCAACATGGCTGGCCTTGGTATGCCGCGGGATCTACCGGAACGTGCAGAAAGTGATCCGCAGGCAAGAGCCGGATTCGGATACTGGGGGTCGGTAACTGTCGATACAGAAGAAGGGCGTGTCATTCATCATGTGGAAGGCGCTCCCACCCAACCTCGCTGGGTGGGAGGTGACAATATTCGCTTTTACGAATTCGAGGACAATCTTCTCAAGCTTTCTCTTAAAGATAATACGGGTAGAATCTCAGCGACCTTGACCTGGAGGCGCCTGCCCTGAGTAGTATTTGATCCTCGGCCGGATATGGATAAAAATAACGACAGTAATCTGGCTAGGCGCCTACGCAAAGACCTGCAGGGTGATGTGCTCTTTGATGCGTTCAGTCGGGGTCGCTATAGCACGGATGCGTCAATTTATCAGCTGATGCCCGTGGGCGTCGTAATACCCCGGAATGATCAGGACGTCGAGGCTGCGGTTCAGATTGCCGTGGAAGAAGGTATCCCTGTGCTTCCTCGGGGAGCAGGCACTTCACAAAACGGCCAGGCCATTGGCGAAGCACTGCTGATCGATACAACCCGATATCTGAACAAAGTGCTGCAGTTTAATCCCGAAGATCGCAGCGCCTGCGTGCAACCTGGGTTGGTGCTCGATCATCTCAATCGTTTTCTTAAGCCTCATGGATTGTTTTATCCGGTTGATGTCTCGACTGCGAATCGCGCAACCCTTGGCGGCATGACCGGAAATAATAGCTGCGGTGCGCGCTCTATTCGCTATGGCAATATGGTGCACAACGTACGTTCCATAGAGGCACTACTGGCTGATGGATCCCGTGCTCATTTTTCAAAACTGAATGGAGAAAAGAGTACTCTCCTGCCTGATGATTCTCTACTGACGCGTTTGAAGGCACTCGGCGAAAGGGAAGCGGATGAAATAAAGAGTCGCTTCCCGGACCTTCTGCGTCGGGTAGGTGGCTACAATATCGATGAACTGGTCAAAGAGTCACCCAATTTTGGCAGTCTGCTGGTGGGCTCAGAAGGCACCCTGGGATTCTTTCAGTGTATCCATCTCAACCTGCAAGTTTTGCCGAAGCACAAAACCCTCGGCGTTTGTCACTTTCCAAGTTTCTATGAGGCGATGGATAGCACACAACATATTGTGAAACTGAATCCTGCGGCGGTAGAACTGGTGGATCGCACCATGATTGATCTGGCCAGGGATATTCCGATGTTTGCTGGAACGGTAAATCGATTCGTGCAAGGTGAACCCCAGGCATTATTGTTAGTGGAATTTGCCGGGGAAGATAAGGCCACTCAGCTCAGGGATCTGCAATCACTGGTTGAATTAATGGGCGATATGGGTTTTCCCAACTCTGTTGTGGAGGCCACCGATCCGGAATTTCAGAATGCGGTCTGGGAAGTTCGCAAGCAAGGACTGAATATCATGATGTCCATGAAGGGGGACGGTAAGCCGGTCTCTTTTATTGAAGACTGTGCGGTGAAACTCGAAGACCTGGCGGAATACACGCGACGACTAACAGACATATTCGAGAGACATGGAACAACAGGAACATTTTATGCTCACGCTTCGGTGGGTTGTCTTCATGTTCGACCTATTCTGAATATGAAAGAGCAGGAAGGCGCAAGCAAAATGCGCTCGATTGTTGAAGAGACATTGGAAATTGTAAGGGAGTACAAAGGATCTCATTCTGGAGAACATGGTGACGGAATCTCGCGCTCCGAATTCCATGAACCAATGTTTGGCAAACGCATGTTGCAAAACTTCGAAGAGGTGAAAAACCTTTTCGACCCTGGTGATACTTTTAATCCCGGCAAGATTGTCAACGCCCACAAAATGGATGATCGCAGTATCATGCGCTTTGCTCCGGGTTACGAACCTATTGCCCTGGACACGCAATTAGATTGGAGCGAATGGGATGGATTTAATCGCGCCATCGAAATGTGCAATAACAACGGCGCCTGTCGTAAGGCGAACGTTGGCACGATGTGTCCATCCTATCGAATAACAAAGGACGAACAACACCTCACCCGTGGGCGGGCCAATACTCTCAGGCTGGCCATAACCGGGCAGCTGGGAGAAGGCGCATTTACTTCCGATTCCCTGTATCAAACGTTGGACATGTGCGTTGGCTGTAAGGGGTGTAAACGTGAATGCCCTACCGGTGTCGACATGGCGCGCATGAAGACAGAGTTTCTCTATCATTATCGAAAGAAGCACGGTCTGCCTTTCAGGGAACGGATATTCGCCTATTTGCCCAGGTACGCTCATAGATTTCGTCGTCTGTCATTTTTTATGAATCTACGTGATTCCTTACCCGGTGCGGCATGGCTAAGTGAAAAACTCCTGGGGCTGAGTGCAAATAGGGCGTTGCCAAAATGGCGAAGTGATCATTTTAAACCCATCGTTGAAGATGCTGTTGTCAGTGAAGGCGAGAAAGAAGTTGTGCTTCTGGTTGATACATTTAATGGCTGTTTTGAGACAGAGAATGCCACGGCTGCGATGGCAGTGCTGTCAGCTGCTGGTTATCACGTACATTGCCCGACTGCTACAGATAGAAAAAGGCCATTGTGCTGCGGTCGTACGTTTTTCAGTAATGGACTGCTGGATGAAGCAAAGGTGGAAGCCGAAAGAATGTTGGACTCTCTGCAGCCATATATTGAGCAGGGGATACCTATCGTGGGGTTAGAGCCGTCTTGCCTGTTAACACTTCGTGATGAGTACCTTGCTTTATTGCCTGGTGAAGCTACGCAGGCGCTGTCTGACAATGCCTTCTTATTTGAAGAATTTCTGTGGAAGCAACATGAGGCGGGTGATCTGGATCTTAAATTGAATCCAATTTCTGCGACGGAAATACTGATTCATGGCCACTGCCATCAGAAGGCATTCGCAGCAATGAGTTCGTTGGAAAAACTTTTAGCGCTCATTCCCAGTCTAAAGATCAGTACTATCGACTCCAGTTGTTGTGGTATGGCAGGATCATTTGGCTACGAGGCAGAGCACTATGGTTTTTCCATAGCCATGGCTCAACTAAGCTTACTACCTGCGATTGAGCATGCAAGTGAGGACGCTTTGATCGTCGCCGATGGCACTAGTTGTCGCAGTCAGATAATGCATGGTAGCGGCCGCGAGGCACTGCATGTCGCACGAGTTCTACAGATGGCTCTTTAATTATTATTAGGAGAGTAATGATGGCTAAGTTGCAACGAATCGGGGTTCTTTTTACAGCCAAGCTGGCAGCACTTTCTTTAGGTGTATTAGGGCTGGCAGTGGGTATGCTCTATAGCATAGGTGGATTTGTTTTTGAGTTAGCTACCAGTTCTTTAAATGCAGGTACAGCACTGGCGTTTCTCGCTATATTGGGAATGCCAGCAATGGCTGCTTTGTCGGGATTTTTTGGCGGAGCTGTGGTTGCACTCATTTACAATGGTGCTGCACGCCTTGGATTGACCATCGAGTCAGATTTTTAAACTCAGTTGCACGCCTTGAAAATATGGGGAAAGCATTAATCACAGGGAGTGCGGGTCATTTAGGGGAAGCGCTTGCCTGGACATTGTCCAAAAAGGGTGATGCCTTTGCAGGTATTGATGTTAAGCCTTCTCAATTCACAACTTCAGTTGCTTCTATCACTGACAGGGAAGAAGTTAACAAACTGATGTCAGATGTGGACACGGTCTATCACACCGCGACCTTACATAAACCCCATGTCAAAACTCACACAGTGCAGGATTTTATTGATGTCAATGTGTCTGGCACACAGACACTATTGGAATCGGCTATAACTTGTGGCGTTAAGAGATTTATCTTTACCAGCACTACCAGTGTATATGGCCATGCCATGCATGCCAGGGAAGATAAGCCTGCAATCTGGGTAGATGAGGATCTGGCGCCGCAAGTAAAGAATATCTACGGCATAACAAAACTGGCGGCTGAAGGTCTATGCAAGCTTGCTCATAAAGAGCAAGGTCTCAATTGCATAATATTGCGCACTTCCCGTTTCTTTCCTGAGGATGATGATTCAGTAAAGGTGCGCTCTCAATTTAGTTCTGATAACAGTAAGGCCAACGAGTTTCTCTATAGAAGGGCAGAGCTGTCAGATATTGTGGAAGCTCATTTCTGCGCAGCGGATAAAGCTGAAGCCTTAAAGTTCGGGCTTTACATTATTAGTGCGACCTCACCATTTGACAGGACTGATCTAGATAATCTTAATCAGGATGGACCTGCTGTTGTTGCCAGCTACTTTCCCAACTTTCAGGAAGTATATGAGAGGCTTAACTGGAAAATGCTCGAGAAGTTTGACCGGGTCTATGATAACTCGCGAGCTCGCACTGACCTGGGATGGAAGCCAAAATATGATTTTGCCCATGTTCTGGAATTGCTAAGGACGACTCGGAAATTTCCCAGGCCTGAAGTTACTCAATTCGTTGGCGTAAAGGGATACCATGATCAGGAGTTTGAAGAAGGACCATTTCCGGTTTAATTCAATCGAGAAGTGTCCTTTTCAGGACGTGCTGCCCATCCGGGTTGATACCCAGGCACTTACAGAAAGCAAAAAATCCCGGTGTAACCCGGGATTTTTCATTAGCTTATTTGATCTGGTTAAGCTGGTTTTCGGAATCTCAAAGTCATTCGATCTGACTCACCAATTGCCATGGTGTCCGGATTGTTTGTAGTAGTTGGTGGCAGGCGCCAAACCATATTGTCTGCAGCATCGTTAGGATTAGCGTTAACTTCGCTGGATTCTTCCAGAACGAATCCAGCGCGTTCGAATGCAGCGACTACATCACTTTGCTTCAGATAACCATTGTTGCCGTTGGCGAAGTCAGGATCGGCATCTTCAGGGGCACGGTGCTGGACAACTCCAGCGACACCGCCTGGCGCAAGCAGGTCGAATACTTCAGCCATTGCCGTATCTATAATGGGTTCGTCAAATCGGAACAGGTGGTGCATTGCGCGAAAGAACAGAACCGCGTCAGCCTGGCCATTTGCTGAGTCAGGTATATTATCGATCGTGTAACCAACAATCGGTTGCGAACTCTCAACACCTGCTACACTCAAATATCGTCCCATCTGAGTAATATCTGCGCCGATTCTCTCAACAGAATCTGCATTCCAGGTACCGAACATTTGACTGAAAAGGCTGTCCGGGTAGGTGAGGCCGATCATTCGACCCTCCTGTGCTGTGAGCGGAGTCAAGATCTGTGAGTACCAGCCCCCATTGCCAGGAAGCACCTCGGCGATTGTCATGTTCGACTCTATGCCGAAAAAGGTCAGAGTCTCAAGCGGGTGACGCCATTCATCACGGCCACTGTTATCACTCCGACGCTCATGGTTCAGGACTTCTGCCAGACTGGTGCCAGATGCCACCGATACCGGAGCGGAATTGGTTGCGGTTGCAGCGGTCTCCGGTGCGGCAGAACTGGATGAAGTATTGCTGGACGTTGTCTCAGAATCATTTGAACAAGCCGCCAATATCAGCGACAAGAAGCTCATATAAACCAGTGTCTTCATGAAATCCTCCTGAGGTATCACATAGTGTTTGATGTCCGCGCAGCCTATCTAAAATTTCAGGGTAGGTAAATCGTTAAAGCCAGAGAGATTGAGACCAATTAGCCGGACAGTTCTCGAGAGGTGCGACATCTATTGTCTAATCAGAATTAAATTAACTTACTGAATAGCAAGGAAAAAAAGGGGGATTATTTTCGATGTTGAAAACTCATGTTAAGTTGTGAGCAAAGGAGTGCAGTCAATGGCTAAAACAGCGATCGAACACCTGAATCAAAAAAAGGACAAAAAGAAAGTCGTTCTTGAGCAGGATTTTGCAGGAATCAAAGCGGGTCAGCTCATGCTTGTGGGCACACCGCAGATTGTGGACGCCTACATGCGAAAAGTTCCAAGAGGCAAAACCAAAACCATGCATCAGCTGAGAAACGAACTGGCTCGCTGGTATAAGTGTGACGCTACCTGTCCGGTATCTACTGCAATCTTCGTTCGGATCGCTGCTCAGGCAGCTTTAGAAGAATTAGAAAATGGCTCAGAGCTTAGCGAAATAACGCCATTCTGGAGAGTCGTTGCACCAGAGGACAAGATCGCGGCGAAGCTAAATGTAGATCGGGAATGGATTAGACAACAAAGGGAAATTGAGCAAGGCTAAGTCATCAATCTGCTGAAGTAGTTTCCTGGGCCGATTTTTTCGCTAAAGCAAACCCAGTCTGAACATTAAACAGACTATAGCTAAATACACCAGTCTGTCCGCGGCTGCTGTCCCTCCATGAATTGAAAGCCAATCGCTTCCCTGTAACAATTTCAGGAATTTTTGTCTATTGTAGCGCTACTTAGCGGTTCCAGTTCCTGCCTTCCACAATTCCAAACTGCAGATAGTGATTTTTAGCGACTTCATCGAGATCTTCATTCTCGCCTACAGAAATATCAGCATTAATTTTTAGATAACTTTGAGGGCAGAAGTTTTCGGGAAGTTCTGGTTTTGGTGATAGTACAAGAATGTCTTGATAGAAATGTCTCACCGGCCTTCCACACCAGTGACCATGGTAAGTCACCACTGGTTCGAATCCTGCGTTAAATGCTAATTTTTGCAGTTTCTCCTCCAGATAACCAACTGCAGTCAGTTGGCCGTCATGGGCATAGTAGTATACGTCTTTGTATTGAAACACTTCATCAGAAAAAGGAATTGTAGACTTTCCGTTTCTCAAATATTCCCGTGAAGAGTCATTTATAAGGAAACAACTCAGGATTATCTTCCCATTAGGTTTTAATAGTAGTTTGAACTGTTTCAGATAGTCTTCTGCTTCAGAATCGGAAAGATGGGTGAAAACGCTAAATGCAGAAATTACATCGAAACTGTCTTTTCCAAAATCATCTAATTGCTTATTGGGTACTAGCTTGGGTTCTCCTGTTTCGATAAATTTGTCGTACAGCTTGTTCTTATCAGAACTCAGATAGAAGTTGCAATTAGAGTATCTTGATGCGATGTGCTTATTCGAAAACTCGATTAACTTCGGGATAATATCGATACCTGTAAAGGACCCATCCTTAGTCAAAAATTGCATCATTGGGACTGCTAACCTGCCACATCCGGACCCGAAATCCAGGATACTCATGTCCGGTTGTATCAGCGTAAGATGCTGAACAGCAGTAAACAGTTGCTCGCAGGCAGCAGCTGTGCCGTCGCTTCCTCCTATTATGTCTGATAGTCCTTGTTCGTCCATTTCCCTAACGATTTGTCTGCTTACTTCATTCAATTGCACTTACTACCTCCGGCAATTTCAATACATGAACTAGATCGCACATAACCATATCACGAATTTTGTGATGTCTATATCCTGATTAAAATAGATTGAGGGATGAGGCCAGGAAGTAAGGGTGGTTTGGTCTACGACCGAAACACACGTCGAATGGATGATGCATTCAAAGTGCCAGCGGGCAATGTATACCTTAACCCCTGGTATGTGCTGGAGCGGAGATTATTAGGATCAGAGTAAATATACAGTGGTTTTGTTGAGTTACTGCAGGTGGTCTTTGAATCTTCAGCCAACGAGCTTCATGCAAGATGCGGTGGGATTTGTCAGACTCAAAGGGATTGCCGCCTGCTCACGATCCAGAGCATCAGGGCGGCGCCAACTCCTGATGCGCCTAGTAGCATTGACATGATCATGATCTGATAGCGCACGGCTATCAACGGTGAAACCCCAGAGAGAATCTGCCCGGTCATCATACCGGGCAGGGCAACCAGCCCGACCGCCAGTAAACTGTTTATCTGTGGAATCATGGCAGTCTGAAAAGCAGTTGCCCGCGCCGATTCTTCTCGTTGCTGACTATTCAATTCAGACTGGAAACGTTCGGCAGCGAGACTAATGGTGTTCATGGTATTGGCAAAATACATCCCTGCCAAAGGAATCAGTAGATCCGGTTGAAACCAATTGTCTGCGCGCAATACCAGAAGCAGGGAAAGCAGCAGGTGGAGCCCCACTGCTATACCCAGAGCAATGATTGAAGGAAGCAGATATTGCCTGTGTCGACGCACTGGTCTGACTGCAATCCAGCCAGCCAATGTCAACATGAGGGCAAGAATACCGGTACTAATCAGCGGCGATGGGTTATTGAAGATCACCACCAGCAAATAGCCTACAGCTACCAATTGCACTACCATGCGCGCTACTGCAAGCAATATATCAGCAGCATTAGACTGCCATCGCATACTGATGGCGAGTACGATGACGATGGGCAGAAGACACCAGGCCAGGTCATACCAGGAGATTAAACTCATGAGTCGTTTTACTACTTGGTGTGATTGATTTTGTGAAGTTTCAGATTAATCCAGTTGCCCATAGTACGCACACAGTGGCAAACGAAACCAGGCCACCCACCAATGTCGCTCCCCCATAACTGAACACTGCATCGGGAACACTCAATTTCGAGAGCGATGTGCACACCCAGAAGTAGCTGCTGTTCACATATTTGATAATCACAGAGCCACTGGCGCCTGCCAGCATAGCGGCTTCAGGTGACAGGGCGAGAGTGCCTAACATGGGAGCGACCAATGAAGCCGCAGTGATCACGCCGACTGTGGTTGATCCTGTAATCATATTGCCAATAATACCTA
This sequence comes from uncultured Pseudohongiella sp., assembly GCA_965227685.1. Lineage (GTDB taxonomy): Bacteria > Pseudomonadota > Gammaproteobacteria > Pseudomonadales > Pseudohongiellaceae > UBA9145. The sequence continues at coordinate 4,454,638 of CBDDGA010000002.1, forward strand.
TTACAAACGGCAGCAAAATCGCTGGCAAACCATAGTCACTGAAGAAAGTCGCTATGAAATCTACAGCGGGTGTGCCTCGGAGAATTGCGCTCAGTGAACCACCAAGGCCAGTAACAACAAGAATCATGGCAGATGTTTTCAGCGCAGCTTCAACCCAGGCATCACGTGCTTTCTCTTTGTCGTCATTACTCTTGATATTGCGATAGGCAAGCCATACACCAACTGACAAGGCCATTACTGGCCAACCTAAATACAAGAAGATGGTGCGCAGGATATGTCCTTCAGGAAAGGTAAGGGCGACAACACTCTGAGTACCGATTAACAGGATCGGAATGATGATTGGCATATAAGAACTTAGAGTACTGGGTAATTCGGATGGGCCGTCTTCGTCCAGGTCATCGATGGTAATGCCTTCGAATTCATCGCTGGGTTGCGTTGCAATTCGAGGTCCGGCAAACATGGTCCCCCACGCCCAGCAGGCGAGAGATCCAAACAGACAGGCAATACTGCCGTAGATGATGGTTTTGCCTATGTCTGCTCCAACCAGCGCGGCTGCAGCAAGCGGGCCAGGAGTGGGAGGGACAATCGCGTGGGTGAGTTGTAAGGCGCCAACCAATCCTGTGGACATGACCGCAATGCCTACACCCATGGTTTTGGCTGCTGAATGTACCAGCGGATTCAGAATGACGTAGGCAACATCGGAAAATATAGCGACACCGATGATGAAACCGGTGAGAGTTAGTGCCAACGGCATGCGGGTTGAGCCAACCAGATTCACCATGGATCGGGTAATTACCTGAATTGCACCTGTGTGTTTTAGTGCCTCGGCAATAATTGATCCGAGGACGATGACCACACCAATACTGCCAAGGGTGTTACCAAACCCACTCTCAAAGGCATCGATGAAGTTATTTTGTTGAATGCCAGGAAGAATTCCGAATAAAAGAATAGGGATTAGCAACGCGAAGAAGACATGCCATTTCCATTTGGCTATCAGAAACAGCAACAAGAAGATAACAGCAGTAAAGCCTATGAGTGAGACAGCCGCGCTGGTGTTTACTGCGGTAGAGGGATCCATAACGACTCCTTGTTAAGTCTTATTGTTGTTGTTACGGGGAGTAGTTCAGAAGCTCCCTGTTTGTTGCGTGAGGAAATCCATCGCAGCCTGGGCCCCACCTGGTTGATGAGGCATGTCGGCAAGCTTCAGTCCCATTTCTACTCCACAGAGCGTGCCCATCAACATTAGTTCGTTGAAGTCACCCAGGTGACCTATACGAAAGATTTTGCCTTTTAACAGGCCTAATCCGGTGCCTAATGACATATTGAAGCGCTTAAGAACTATTTCCCGCAATTCGTCCGCATTGTTTCCTTCGGGTGCTAATACTGCTGTTGTGCTATTGCAGTACTCTTTCTCGTTAATGCATACATTTTCCAGATCCCATGCGGCGACCGCTACCCGGGTTGCTTCCGCCAACCGGGAATGTCGGGCGATCACATTGTCCAGGCCCTCGCTGTGAATAAGTCTGAGTGCTTCATCCAGTCCATACAGCAGATTGGTGCTCGGTGTGTAGGGAAAGTAACCACGGGCATTATTCGCTGCCATTATGTCCCAGCGCCAGTAGGAGTGAAGGGATTGTGATTCTTTGGCTTTTTCAAATGCCAGGTTGCTGACGGCATTAAAGCTCAGACCTGGCGGAAGCATCAGGCCTTTCTGCGATGCACTGACTGTTATATCCACACCCCATTCGTCGTGTCTGAAATCAGAACAGGCCAGAGAGGAAACGGCATCTACCATAAAAAGTGCCGGGTGTTTTACTTTATCGATAGCGGCACGAATTTCAGGAATTTGCGAGGTAACGCCAGTGCTTGTCTCAGTGTGTACTGCAAGCACTGCTTTTATCTCCTGTTGATAGTCTTCACTGAGTTTTTGTTCCACCAGACCAGGTTTAATCCCTCGCCGCCAGTCGCCGGGAATCCAGATGATATGTAGTCCAAGTTTTTCTGCTACATCTTTCCAGAGAGTTGCGAAGTGGCCAGTTTCGAATGCCAGTACCTTATCGCCAGGAGAAAGTGCGTTTTGCAACGCACATTCCCAGCCACCGGTACCGGAAGCCGGATAAATGAATACATGGGATTCAGTTCTGAATACTGACTTCAGATTCGTAATGAGTCGATTAGTCAGATCAGGAAACTCTGGCCCACGATGGTCAATTACCGGTTGAGCCATAGCCCTTAAAACACTATCAGGTGTGTTTGAGGGCCCGGGAATTTGCAGAAAATGTCGACCAGCAATATGTCTATCGGACGCGCTCATGACCTAGTGGTATTCCCTTGAGTACAACTCACTCGCCTGGGTGGTATTCCCGTTCCAGATTTGCTTCCACATCATCGCGATAAAAGAGTACGTCTCTAAATTCTCCGTCCGCATACATCTGGGCCTGATCGTCAAAGTGGGGTGAATCAGGGTCACTCTGCAGGCCACCCACAGTAATGGCTTTGGCGCGAATTGTATTGCCGAACTCAACAGCTGCGACAAAACTATTACCGCTGGTGCCGTACATGCGCGCCGTACCAGGATAGGTGCGAGCTCCAAATGACGCTAAAGAACCCCAACGCCCTGAGGCGAATGCAACAGGGAGACTCGGTGCATTATCATCGAAATCCTGTACCAGATCACCGTTGAGTCGTTGATAGCGATTGATCTCTCCCCAGGGCACTTGCCATGAACCGAAGTCGTTGGTGAGTGTGGCGGCTGCTTGGCGTAAGGCGTTTAATTTTTGTGATGTACTGGAATTGTTCACCATGTACTCATAGACATTGATGCCGGCACTGCTTGCTTCGGCTCGAACATCTTCCATGAGCTGTGTAGCCCAAAATACTGCAAGAGAAGTTTCGGTAGATTCCAGACTCCATCGGTAATCCCAGCCACGCAACAAATCGATGTATTCCAATAGGTCTGATTGAATTGTAATAGCGGCGGCACCGGGGTTATCAGTGTTAGCGTCTGCCTGAGCCACCTGAGCGACTTGCGTCGGGCTATCCACTGCTGTGATGAGCAACAAACTTGGAATCAGATCTTCGAAGAAAGGTAGTTCCGAGTCATAGGCGGCTTCGATCAGGGAGTCCAGAGTAAAATCGGTTTTGCCTTCCAGTACCCGTACCGCGTGGACGCCACGCGGGTTCTCCGGGTTGTTAGCCATATACACTGGATAGTCTTCGGGATCAGGGCTATTCCCCTCACCGGCAGCGTTGAATGGCGTGTTATTGGTATTCTGAATCCAGCCGTTGTCTGGATTAAACAGTGTGATCATTTCACTAACAGGATGGAGGGGGCCCCAATCTGTCGCGGGATTGCTGCCATCTAACGGGCTGTTCCAGTCAAAGCTCTCATCTCTCTGGGGTATGAAATTGCCATGCCAGTAAGCGATATTGCCATCGCTGTCCGCGTACACTGTGTTGTTGGATGAATTTGTTTTGAGCTCCATGCTTAAAGCAAATTCTTCATAGTTGCTGGTCTTGGTGCGGGAGTAGGATTGAGTCAGTGCCTTGATTGGTTCCTGCATCAGTGCAATTGAAATCCAGCCTCCATCTTCCTCACGGATTATTGGGCCGTGATGACTGTAGTAGGCAGTGACTACCTTCTCTGACATGCGGTCACCATCTTTATAGGGAAGCGTGATCACTCTCTCTTCAAGCTTTCTTAGCTCTTCGCCATATTGATAGTAGTAGCCATCATCCTGCTGCACGATGGTTTCCAGGTATTCATCAATTGCGTCGGCGCGTGACGAGGTATGCATCCAGCCGGTGTTCTCATTGAATCCCTGATATACGAAAAATTGCCCCCAGGTTACCGCGCCATATGCGTTCAGACCTTCCTCGCTGACCATATGCAATTCTGAGCGAAAGAAAAAAGAAGTATGGGGGTTGATCAGGAAGAGGGCATTGCCGTTGACGGTATTTTCAGGTGCGATTGAAAAACCATTGGATCCCCGCGGCTCACCGTCGAAAGGTGCCTCGATCTGGGCGACCATTGGTCCGTTGTTATAGAACTCTTGTAAGCGCTGGATATTAACTCTTTCGATATCTCCACCAATGGAGCCTTCGGTAAAACTCAGTGCCATCCAGGGCTCGAATTTGTGGATTACGCGAGGTTCCACTTCGGGATGAGTATACAGGTAGTAGTTCAGGCCATCGGCGAAAGCGATCATTAATTCCTTCAGCCATTGCGGGCTGCGTTCGTATTGCTCTTGCATATCATCAGGGTCAATAAACAGCTTCATTCGCAGGTCACGATAGAGTTGTTGTTCTCCTTCAGCTTCGGCAAGTCTGCCCATCGCATTGATGTAGTTGGTTTCAACCCGATTGAAATCATCTTCCGCCTGCGCATATAAAGTTCCGAATACCGTATCGGCATCGCTGACACCGTAGATGTGGGCAATACCCCAGCGATCTCGCAAGATTGTCACATTGGCAGCAGTTTGCTCCCATCGGCTGATTTCTTCGGCACTGAATAGACTGGGTGCCGACACAGCTGCCTGATTACCCGATTCAGAGGATTCCTCTGAAGGCGTGCAAGCAATCAGCAAGGCCGCTAGAGTTGTAATCAGGAAAGCGTTCTTCGTATTCATATTCGCCACCAATCTATTGCCGATTCTTGAATTGCTAGTGGATCCGACGACCACCAACCCAGGTCTTTTCAACTTTAACTTCCCATAGTTCACTGGGATCGATTTCGAATATGTCCCGATCAACAAAAATAAAGTCAGCCTTTTTGCCAGCTTCCAAAGTACCAAGAATATCTTCCTGGTGGGCGGCATAGGCCGCATCGATGGTGAAACTGGCCAGCGCTTCCGTGAGAGTCATATTCTCTTCGGAGAACCATCCACCGGGCGGTTCGTTCTGTTGATCCTGTCTGGTGACAGATGCGTGTAGTCCATAGAACGGGTTAGGGTGTTCTACTGGAAAATCTGATCCATTAGCTATTCGTGCGCCAGTATTTAAAAGTTTGCGCCAGGCATAGGCACCTTGAATTCGAAGCGATCCCAAACGAATTCCCGCCATATTTTTATCACTGGTAGCATGAGTTGCCTGCATGGAAGGGATAACGCCTAGTTCGGTGAATCGCAGGATGTCTTCATACCGTAAAATCTGGGCATGCTCTACCCGATGACGGCGATCACGGGAATCAGTTTCCTGAATGAGCTGTTCGTAGTTGTCTAACACCTTCATATTCGCGTGATCTCCGATGGCATGAGTGTTCACCTGGAAGCCAGCGTTCATAGCTGCTCGCATCAAAAATTCGAGGCGTTCGTCATTATGTCTGAGTAATCCGCGATTACCAGGATCGTCACTGTAGTCCTGAATCAGCGCTGCTCCGCGACTACCCAGTGCACCGTCTGCAACAACCTTCACACTTTCAATGGCAAATGTGCCGTCTTCACTATGAAAGAATCCCTCCGCCAGGCGATCCTGATAAAGCGGATCGCCAGAAGACAGCATGGCGTAAACACGAATAGGGAGAGGACCTTCAGCCACCAGCTCTTTGTAGGCACGAACAGTACTGCTTCCAATGCCTGCATCGTGAGTACTTGTCATGCCATAGGAAGCCAGTGTCTCCATTGCTGTCACTAAAGCGGCTTTCTGTTCCTCGAACGAGGTCGGCGGTATGTGTTGTTCGATATAGCGTTCTGCTGTGTCTACGAAGGTTCCAGTTGCGTCTCCATTATCGTCACGAATAATTTGTCCCCCAACAGGATCTTCAGTGTTTCGGTCGATGCCCGCGAGTTCCATTGCCATCGAGTTTGCCCAGGCGGCATGCCCGTCAACCCGGCTCAACCAAACCGGCCGGTCACTGACAACAGCATCCAGACTCGCTGCAGTTGGAAATTCATTACTGTCCCATAAAACCTGATTCCAACCCCGGCCTTGAATCCATTCCAGATCTGGATTAGCTTCAGCAAACTCCAGTACTCGCTGCGCCGCTTCTTCTTCAGAAGTAGTGCCAACCAGATCGACCCGAAGCAACCCAAGACCATAACCAAGGACATGGCCATGGGCATCGATAAGCCCCGGTAGCATGGTTCCGCCATCGCCATCGATAGTGACATCTGCATCATCTGGCAATTCATCGCCGTCACCGAAAATGGCATCGATCGTGTCATCCGTGAACTGCAGAGCATTGAACTGGATTAACTGATAGTCACTATTAAGCGTGTAGCCATTCACATTGGTAATGAGGGTGGTGTCGGCACTCGCCAGTGAACTGACTGTAACGAGAAAAATTAATGCTGGAAGTCTCATAATGCGTTGGTTTTTCTTGGTTATTGGACTGACTTGGCAGTCTATCACAGGCTGATTCTCTGGCCACAGGGAGGATTTATTGAATTAAAGACCTCAACAGCCGGATTCCCATTCACTGCATCTGGACTATTACTGGACGTCACCCCATGGACGCTTTAACCCAAAATGCCATGAGTTTCCTTTCCGGGGGCATAGATCCGGATTGTCAGCAATTGGCTAGTCCTATCGAAAGCAGTCTGAGGGATATTAATGATTCGATTTTTATTGGCGGGCGGCACCTTCGCTCTGTTTTTCTTTTCCACTAGTTCCCACGCACAGTTGCGTGGCGATGAAGAGGCCATTGCCCTGGCAGAGCAAATTATAGAAAGCATAGGAGGGCGTGCAGTCTGGTCGGGAATACGCTCATTACATGTATTGGAAAACTCTCGCTCAATAAATGGGAGCGGCATTAGAGGAGAATTTTGGCGAGATCTGATTGAGCCTCGGGAACGATACACATTATCTAACCAGGATGGCATGGAAGTAGAATTTTGGTGGGATGAGAACGGTGTCTATCAACTGGTTAACGGTGAGCGACAAACCTTGCCAGACACTTTACATGACGAGGTTCAGGACTACTGGCACGGAGAAATCTATGTGATGTACCGTCGCCTGGCTGTTGCTGATGCCGATCTTGAACTCACAATGGCCAGCGACAACTCATTTACTGCCAGAAGCAAGTCTGAGGATCGATTGCTGGGTGAATTCTGGGTGAATCGGGATGGGGAGCTCTATCGCTGGCGACACCGGGATGGCACTGAGTATATCTACGGCCCTATGAAACAGTTCGGGGATATTCGATTCCCTGACTGGGGTACTCAAGTAGATGGTTCATGGTCATTTTACTATGAGGAAGTAGTCCCATCTTTAACACCACCTGATGTTTCATTTACTGCCCCGGAGAATTAATTTCTTGAAAGCTGGAGGAGAGATAACCGGCGCATGTCAAAGAGTCTATTGCTTTTGACTGGGTGAAGCCTGATCGTGAAGAGATTGGGCGAATGAAAACCAATTTTCTTGGCAATAAAAAAAGCCCGGATACCTTCCAGTACCCGGGCTTTCGAACAAAACTACTGGCTAGAAATTAATCGTCGCCTTCTCCAGCCTCTACATAGCGGTAGAAACCAAAGAACATTTCTTGCCAGGTTTGTTCCCCCCAAGTAAGGGTCTGTGATGGATCCGGATTGAATGGATTCATCTCAGAATTATCGAAAGTTCCAGTGAAGACCATTTCTGTGCCTTCGGGTACGAACTTGGGCTCCTCGAAGTCGTACACTTTCTGCCAGTTGAACTGATAGTTAGGTACATTCAGGATTTCCTCTGTTCTACCGTCTGGGTATACCAACTTGAAGTTGGCATCGTAGCCACGGTAGTGCATGTGTGGCCCAAGCATTGTCAGGTAAGAATCTTTGCGGAACTTTGCAGTGGCAACCATTTCATGACGAGCTTCGAATGGTGGGATGTTAATTTCCAGCTCTGCTGCTGAACCGCCAAGTACTGTGCGCTCAGGTTTCTCGTCCCAGAGGTACAGTGCGATTTCAGATTCATCAACAGTTTCACGACCTGACGTGGTGTAGTGAAGCTGCAGCATCAGACCGCCACCTGCTTTCAGTGGGAAGCCTGAATTTTCCGGGTAGGTATTCACTTCGTTACCAGGGGCGTAAGCACCGAGTCCGATACCCTGATTCAGGATTTCGAATTCGTTTACACCATTAGGGCCGTAAGCAAAGGCAATAATGTGGTGAAGTACAGTTGGGTCACCCGCTTCGAACTCGATCGCTTTAACCCAAACGTCTTCTTCCAGCTCTAAAGGAAGAGCGATATTACGGTAGTCCTGAACACCAGTTGCAGGAATCGTTTGCGCTGGGATTGTGTATAGCAAATCAGGCTCACCGTAGGCCCATTTCACAAGCTCAGGCTTGTACTCAGCCAGCGGATCAGCACCATCGTTATTCTGTGCACCGTTGTCGATCCAGCTCACCAGCTTCTGAGTTTCCTCAGTGGTGATATGAGAAACATCACGGAAATCGTGAACGTACTCGTTATCGATCTGACCTGGTGGCATACGCTTGGTGTACAGCACCTCTCGAATCATTGGAGACCAGCCCTGAACCATCTGATGGTTGGTCATGGCGAAGGGAGCGATCCCGCCTTCCATGTGGCAGCTTACGCAACGTTCTTTGAGAATCGGTACGATTTCGTCTGCATAGGAAACTTCCTGAACTGTAGCGAATTCCAGAGCATCACCTTTACTGGCCAACTGCTCAGTGGCGATGTCTCCGCCATCGAGGAACGCAGTCAATGCGTCAGCAACATAGTGCTCTGAAGCGCGTCGTGCGCGGCTGCCTTCAGCCCAGCGATCATTCAGAGCGCCGCGGAAAACGAGCTCCCGGGATTCAGGGTCCAGAATCACCACATCAGTGGCACGGCTAATTCCCAACTCCTTGGCAACCAGCTGGGTTTCGTCGATCAGAATTGGCAGAGTGATGTCTGCATCATCCGCAACATCGCGCAATTCAACCTTGTCTGAGGCTCCTGTTGAATCCATCAGGTAGAAAGCCACAGGCTGATCTGCAAATTGTTCCATCAGTCCTTCCAGATCACCGTAAGCGCGGCGCACGTCCCGGCTATCTTCGTGGGACAGAATCACAATCGCTTCGTTGTCAGCGGCGCGGCTGAGTTGGAAGAATTTGCCGTTATGGTCAACCAGCGAGAAATCACTGACGCGGTCGGCAGCATTGGCACTCAGGCCAACAAAGGCAGTTACAGCTGAAACTGCGGCCACCTTGGCAAGGGTAGTAATCCTAAGCATATCGCTCTCCTAAAGCTTCTGCAGAGTGAAAGTTTCGTATCTTTCTGAGGGCGCATACTAGATAGCACCAAGATTTTTAGCTTCCTGAAAATTGAAAATCAGTGAAATTTCAATAATTGGGTAGCTGTTTTTCTCCGAAACGTTCTAATTTTCGCTCAAACCCCCATGTCATGGGTATTTCACAGGGGTGGGGCAAATCCCTTGTGACAGTAGTAAGACGCCCAAGCAGCAAAATTGTTAACAGTTATTGTTATAAAGATAGACCGATTCTCAGGTTTTCCATGGTTATCTGAGCGGTGGTTTTGCTCTGTTGCACCAAAATGGGCCTGTTATGACAGCAGGGGGCTGCTCAGACTTGTTGAGTGAGGTGTTTGACCATGGTGATGCTGTTACCAACACTGTTCCATCTTACTTCGTCCATATAGGAACGAATGAACAGGATGCCCCGTCCACTTAGCTTGAGCCAGCTTTCGGGATGGGTTGGGTCTGGCAGGATCGCCGGGTCAAAACCCTCTCCTTCATCGGTGATTTCAAGGATTAGCGCGTCAGGGGACTGCTGCAGCGTAATAAAGACTTTCTTGTTGCCCAAATCAGGATCGGCCTGCCGTTCTTTAATCAGGTTGTCGAAAGCGGTCCAGTCTTCTTCCTTGAGCTTCGACTCGACTTGAAGATTGCCGTGAATGATAGCGTTGGTCAGGCATTCCTGGAGGCATATAGCAAGCTTGTTAGCATCCAGGTCGAATACACTGCAAAGATCCTGGGTATAACGATTGAAATAGCTGATAATGTTGCGGATCTTGTTCAGGTCACTGGTGAAGGAAAGAGCTACTTTCTGTTCGCTTATAAGCTCAACAGCAGCCTTGTTTTCCCGTTCCGCTGCAAGCGCAGTCTCTATCTTGTCGAGCGCCTCTTCAACACTCTTCAAATATACCGGCTTTACAATAAAATCCAGGGCTCCCAGTTGCAGGGCGCGTATCGAGCTATTCAGGTCTCCCTGACCAGAAATGAGAATTACGGGAACGTCGATTTGATTGCCGCGGATCTTTTCCAGCAGAGTAAGACCGTCCATTTCCGGCATCTTGATATCGCTGAATACCAGATCGAAATCTTCATGGCCGAGCACCATATCGAGTGCCGACTTGCCGTTACCGGCAGTCTCGATATCGTGACCTTTGAGCTCCAAGAATTCTTGAATTACTTCAAGTATCTCAGGCTCATCATCGACCAGGAGAATTTTCAACGGTGTCCTCCAGTGTGCTGAATCAGCCGAAGCTGGGTATTTCAGGCACTGCTGCTTATTACTAGCGCTTGATCTGTAGCCCATTGAACCTTCAAAGTACCATAATAGTTGTTATCTTGTTATTCTTCTGGCGGTTTTTCGCTTCGGTCTATCTGGGTTCTGGTCGTTTGGAATGAATGCTCATTCGAATACCTGCGAGCAATATAATGTCTCAGGCAGGCACACAGAACACAAGAAGTCTTGTCGAAACCGCTATAGTGTTACAATTTCTTCCTTTTTGGGCCTTATTGCTTGTGTGCTTCTCAGCTATACGCCTCAAGTTACAGCCCAGATCTACCGAATGGGACATTGCTTATACGGGTGTCCTGTTGGTGTAGCCGCTGAAAATCACCTGATAGCCAGGTCGATTTATACACTGTCCTATAATACAGAAACAAAATCTGCTGACTGGGTCGCCTATGAAATCAATTCCGGATCAATCGGAATTGCGTCCAGTTTGTCACGGGAACCTCTCACCGATGACTATGTTGCAGATACACTGGAAGAAACAGATTTCCTTGCTGGTGAAGGCACTGGCCTGGTGAGGGCTCAATATGTACCTTTGGTTGGCTTCGCAGCAACACCATACTGGCGGGAAGTAAACTATCTGACAAATGTTGTGGCTCGTAGCTCGAGCCTGAGTCAGGGTGCATGGTATGGACTGGATTGGGCTATACGTAATCTCGTGAATAGAGAAGATTCTGTTTTTGTGCTTACGGGACCTGTCTTCAATCTCAACGAAGAGCCAGTCCAGCTGCCAATCGATAAGCAGCACAGAGTGCCAGATGCCTTTTTTAAAATTATATTGACTCAGGATGGTAGGAGCGCTGCATTCTTACTACAACAGAACTCGCCGGTCCATATGCATCACTGTGAGCAGATGAGCAATGTGTCAGAGATAGAAGATCTTACTGGATTGGATTTTTTCCCTGAATTGAGCCGACCACTTGAGCCGACTCTTCAGTCTAGTCTTGGCTGTTTCTAGACTGTGTTACAAACCCAAGCCCATTCTAGAGCTCAATAAGGAAATAATCGTCGTTAAACAGTTCACGCACCATGCGCGTTAACGAGGCGTTTACAGCTGCCGCCATGCCTTCAGTTTCGGGAACCCTGCCCCGACCAAACAGGGTATTTTCCCATACTGTTCTGCCACCATTCTGTAGTTGGATTTTGGTGCGAATGGTGAGTTGAATGGTCTGCACACCATTTCTGTCCACAATCTCAGAGTCAGATGCGACCACAGTGCCAATGATCTGCATATCTTCGCCAGATTCAACTAACTCCACACCACCTTTAGCAAATCCCTGGGCAAAAGCATCGTGGACGATTTCGGACAAAGGAAGCTGGGCACTGTAATCCTCAGTGATAAGTTTGTTATCGCTTACACCGCGATCATCACCAAATGGAGGTAAGCTCAGTGTTTTGCTAATACTTCCAATATTTACATTGCGCTCATACGTGAAATCGATGTTCAGTTGTTCGGCAGCGTTGCTGGTAATGGAAAAAAGGCTTAACCAGGCAGTGAGTACAAGGGCAATGATCTGTTTTCTAGTCATGGTGTGGTTCTCTCGATGTGAATCCTAACGTGCACTTTCAGTTCGAATCTGATTGTTACCGAACTCAGTGCTTTTTCTGGATTCAGAATAATTGACCCCTTCAGGTGGTTCAAGCTTTCCCGGACATTATTGTGTGACATAAGTTTTCGAAAGGTGAATAAAAGAATACTCAATAAACATGAACCGCAAGTGAATAAAAAAGCCGACAATTGCCGGCTTTTCCCAGTATATTTTTGAATTTCAGGCTAGTGTAATTCGGACGCGGGCCAGGGTGCTCCTGAGCGATGTTCAGTTATTGGTCTCATGCCCTGAAAAAGAAACTTCTGTACCCGTTTACCTTCATAGGTTTCTGTCGTATACAGATTTCCCTGGCTGTCAGTGACGATGCTGTGCGGGGCGAAAAACAGTCCTGGTTGTCTGCCTCCCTCTCCAAATTCTGCCAATACTTCAAGGCTGTCTCTATCCAGGATGTGGACATTGAAATTGCCTCCATCGGCAACATACAAAAACTCCTGATCGTCATCTGGAGAGAAGGAGATATCCCAGGTGGAGCCAGCCAGGGTTAATGGCGCCACTTGGCTTTCTTTAACAAAGGTACCGTCTGGTCGGAAAACCTGAATGCGATCAGCGCCACGGTCACAAACATATACCAGTCCGTCATTAGACGGTTCTGCACAGTGAACCGGGCCAACGAACTGCTGCGGGAGTGGAGCGTTAGGATCATAGGTGACGCGCTCATCTATTGGTTCGTTACCATAAGCGCCCCAGAAGCGTTTGAATGCACCGGTGGCGACGTCTACTACAGCAACTCGCTTGTTACCGTAGCCGTCAGCAAAATAGGCTTCATTGGCTGATTCATCGATTGCAATTTCCGCTACCCGACTGAATGAAACGGTACTCAAACTGTCAACTGGTTCTCCCGGGATTCCGATTTCGCGTACGAACTGTCCATCACGGGTAAATACCAGAACATGTGAATCTCCAGATCCATTACCGCCAATCCAGATGTTGCCGTCGGGAGCTACTTCAATCCCGTGATTGGATTCCGGCCAGGTATAGCCATCACCCGGACCACCCCAGGCGTTAATCAGATTTCCCTCGGCATCGAATTCCAGAATAGGTGGTGCTGCCGTGCAACACTCGGCCCGTCCCAGAGTTAGTCCTATTTCCTGATTCATGAACATGCTGTCCTGATCCCGATGCACAACAAACAAATGGTCGCGGTCGTCGACAGCTATACCGATGGTTCTGCCTAAAATCCATTTATTGGGGAGGGGTTGGGGCCAAAATGGATCAACTTCGAAGTGCGGTATAAGTCGATCATTGTTGACGGCTTCAGCAGACTGCTGAAGTTGTTGCTGAGCAACGTTCAAGGTCAGGAATAGCGCGATCGCCAGGGAGACAAGAGCGATAGATTTCTTAAGCCCGGACATAGTGGTTTCCTTTGTTATTGGTTGATTTGAAACAACTACAGAACCGGCACGTTATCATCAATTTGAGACCACGACAAAGCACAGTGTGAAGCCCGTTCGCGTAGCGAAGCTAAAGCGATTTAGTAGGGCTGAACGACGAACAGGGGTGAAAACAAGTGTTTTCGAAGCGCTAGCTTCGAGCGCAGTTTGAACGGCTGCGAGCTATGCTCGCAGACTGGAGGGATGTTGGCGATTCGACTGAATTCGGAGGAAATAAAAAACCCGGCCAAGGCCGGGTTTTTTGATTTAGCTTTTAAAGAACTCTTACAGTTCTTCTGCAGGCCAGGTTGGCGCGCGGTCAGTAACTGTAACAGGCTGCATGCCTTGGTACAGGAACTTCTGAACTCGCTTACCTTCGTAAGTTTCTGTGGTGTAGATATTGCCTTCTGAGTCAGTTGCGATGCTGTGTGGAGCATAGAACAGACCAGGCTGGCGACCACCGTCGCCGAAGGTGTAAAGCACTTCCATGGAGGCGCGATCGATGATGTAGACCTTGAAGTTCTGGCCATCAGCCATGTAGATGAACTCTTGCTCTTCATCAGGTGAGAACGCGATATCCCAGGTAGAACCTTGAGCCAAAGTGGCAGGAGTATAGATGTGCTCGCTAACAAAAGTGCCGTCTGGACGGAAAATCTGTACGCGGTCAGCACCACGGTCACACACATAAATCAGGCCATCGTTTGAAGGCTCTGCACAGTGAACTGGGCCTCGGAATACCTGTGGTCCTGGCTCACCTGGTGTGTAGGTGTCATCAGCATCATCATCGATGTCTGTGCTGCCGTAAGCACCCCAGTAACGCTTAAATGCGCCAGTAGCCAGGTCAACAACTGCTACGCGCTTGTTAACGTAACCGTCAGCGAAGTAAACCTCGCCAGCGTTTTCATCGATAGCGATCTCAGCAACACGGCCGTAGGCAGTTGTGCTGTTGCTATCCATTTCTTCTCCTGGAACACCTACTGTGCGGATGTATTCGCCATCACGACTGAATACCAGTACGTGGGAGTCAGGGCCACCGTTACCGCCGATCCAAACGTCGCCATTTGGAGCAACTTCGATACCGTGGTTGGACTCAGGCCATACATAAGGCGCGCCTTCTACAGGACCACCCCATGCGTTAATCAGGTTACCTTCTATATCGTATTCGAGAATAGGAGGTGCTGGAGTACAGCATTCGGCGACGCCAAGGGCCAAGCCGATTTCAGTAACTCCGCGGAACATGTTTTCTGTGTTTCTGTGAACTGTGAAGATGTGGTCTCTGTCATCCACGTCTACACCAATTGTGTTACCGGTAATCCAGTGATTGGGCAGTGGCTTGGGCCATAGCGGATCTACCAGAAAATGGGGAGCCATTACATCATCGCTAGCCGCGACAGTTGGTTCCTGAAGTTGGGACTGACCGATTCCCAGGGCAACAAGTGCTGCTACCAGAAAGGAACCGATTACGAGTTTCTTCTTAGTCATTTTTATCTCCTCTTGAGCCCTGCGCAGGCGACGTACTTCCAGAGCTTGGCTGAGTATACTGTCTAAAACCCCCGCAGTATACTGGCTCCACGCTTATTGAGAGCGCCACTTGTAAGATTTTGTAACAGTCTGGCTGGCTTAAGTTGCATGCATGTCAAAGGGGCATTATCCTGCCAGCCCTCTATTGAATTAAGTTGCTGTAAATTCTAAGAAAAACACAAAATTATGCGCCTATTTTCTGTCTTTTTTTATGCCAATATCGTGCGCCAGGCACTAGTTCTGGTCAGTTCGTTAATATTCTTGTCGTTCTCTGCATTGTCCGCTGCTCACGATATTCCATCCCGTGTCACTGTATATGCATTCGTCAAACCCGAAGGTAATCAGCTTACCGCGTTGGTTCGCGTGCCTATGGAAGCCTTGAGTGAAATCGTATTTCCACTTCGCGGGCCGGGTTATCTGGTGATATCTGAGGCGGAAGACGAACAGGAAGATGCAGCCAGGGTCTACATCACTGAGTCCCTGCACTTTTACGAAAATGGTGTGGAGCTCACCGAGAAGGAACTGGTTAAAACCCGGGTGTCACTCCCGTCCAATAGAACATTCTCGGATTTTGAAACCGCGATGGACAACATCAATTCACCGCCCCTGGATGACAGTGTGGACTTATTCTGGCGTCAGGGCGTGTTGGATATTCTGGTAACTTACCCAATTCAATCAGAAGATTCGCAGTTTTCCGTTAATCCCGAAATCGGGACGCTCTCCGAGCAAACTACTACCGTATTGCGCTTCCTGGTACCGACCGGCGCAGAAAGAGTTTTCAATTACCTGGGCAATCCCGGAGTAGTTGAATTGGATCCCCGCTGGCATCAGGCCGCTTTGCGATTCGTGGTGATGGGCTTTGATCATATTCTTGAAGGGATTGATCATCTGCTCTTCCTGTTCTGTCTCGTGATTCCGCTTCGCAGCATCCGAGCTCTGATACCGGTCGTAACTTCCTTCACTATTGCCCACTCTATAACACTTATAAGCTCGGCCTTTGGACTGGCTCCCAATGTGCTCTGGTTTCCGCCGCTTATCGAAACACTAATCGCTTTATCAATCGTGTACATGGCATTTGAAAACATCGTTGGGGCAAAACTCGAACATCGCTGGATTGTCACATTCGGTTTCGGTCTGATCCATGGTTTTGGATTTTCATTCCTGTTTAGTGAAACTCTTCAGTTTGCGGGTGGACATTTATTTTCATCCTTACTGGCATTCAATGTCGGTGTAGAGCTTGGTCAAATACTGATTCTGATTATTGCTATTCCAATACTTAACCTTTTGTTCAAATACCTCGTGGAAGAAAGAATCGGATGCATTTTGTTGTCGGCTTTGTTGGCTCACAGTGCCTGGCACTGGATGCTGGATCGAGGTGGGCAGTTGACACAGTTTCAATACCAGTGGCCGGTTATGGATTCCATGTTCTTCGCATCTTTGATGCGCTGGGGCATGCTTTTAATCGTCGTGGTGGCCGTACTATGGGCGATGTATGAGCTATTCAGAAAGTTCTCATTGATTGATAGCTTCTCCAGCTATGGAATAGGGCAGAGATTGAACGCCAAGAACTAATCTTTGTCTGGTATATTGGTTAGCTCGGACTGCTATAAAACCTTATAAAACAAGTGGATATGGAGTCTGCAGGTTGCATTTTGTAACAATCACTTACACTGTGTTGCCGTGGCCTCTGAGTTAATAGGATAAGCTCGTTATTTAATAATCCGATTAACTGTCCCAAATAAACAAGGCTTGAAGGCAGCTTCCCTGTGGCTAACCTAAATGGCTTAATCCTTTCAAAACCAGCGATGCAATTCTGCGTCTTTGGATTCTTGTTTCTTGCAAATTGTGCCAATGCCAAGTTCGACAAGGTAGATAATTTCACCTTGCTTGATCACAAGGGAACTTCTCATCAGCTTACAGAATATGGAGATAGTAAAGCAGTTGTTCTCATCTCAATTGCAAACCAGTGTGAAGAGAATCTGACGAACCTGCATAAATATCAACTCCTGAAAACTACCTGGGAAAGGGAAGGCGTAAGCTTTCTTGCGATAGCTTCGTCTCCTGACGACGACTTGCCAGACCTTCGATCACTGGCTGCTTTATACCACCTGGATTTACCAATACTTCACGACAAGTCTCAGTTGGTTGCAGAAAATTTGGGGATCAGCAAAGCAGGCGAGCTTTTGGTAATTGATCCGGTTCGTCTCAATGTTATTTATCGGGGTGGTCTGGATATCGAAGCAAGACGCGCCCGCCCGGAACGCAATGTTGAAGCCCGGCCGGGGACAGAATATCTGGCCAGTGCTCTCGCAACGGCAGTAACCGGTAGCACAGGCAATGTAGAGTTCACCAGGGTGGCAGAGACAGCAGGATGTGAGCTCAGGTTTCCAGCGCGAGATATCCATAGCAGCGATATCCCCGACTATGCAACTGACGTTGCTCCTATTCTTAAAGAGCAATGCGTAAGTTGTCACAGGGAAGGGGGCATTGGTCCCTTTGCATTGGATTCACATATGATGGTTCAGGGCTGGTCGCCAATGATGAAGGAAGTATTGATGACCAGGCGCATGCCTCCCGCCCAGGTGGATCCGGATGTCAGGCATTTTACTAACGCTCGGTATATGGATACTAGTGAGCTGCAAACTCTTGTCCACTGGATAGACGCTGGCTCGCCTGCTGGAACTTTCACTGTTGACCCGCTTAGTGATGTACAGGCGCCATCATCAGAATGGGAGTTGGGCGAGCCAGATTACGTCGTTGAAGTGCCAGCCTTTACCGTGCCTGCAACTGGCGTTCTCGACTATGAAAATGTCACGATCAATTTGCCATTCGAAGAAGACAAATGGATTAAATCCGTTCAACACATTCCGGGTGATAGGAGAGTTCTTCATCACCTGTTGAGTTACATCGTTCCTGCCGACTATGAAGAGCGAATCGTAGAAGGTGAAAACGATCGCTATCGTGAATTTCTCGAGGGCTATGCTCCGGGCAAAGACGAAGCGGCGACTTTTCCCAAGGGTTCTGGTGTATTCCTGCCAAAGGGATCAGCGGTGCAAATGTCTTTGCATTACACAACTTTTGGTAAAGAGGCGGTGGATAGAACGCGCCTTGGCCTGTACTTTGCTGAGAAAGATCCTTCCCATCAGTACTCAACCTATGCCTTAAGCCATGGTGGGAGAAACCTGGAAATTCCACCCGGTGTGCAGGAGCACAAGATGCGTGCAAGCCACGTGTTTGAAGACCAGGTACTACTCCATGGGCTGCGCCCGCATATGCATTATCGCGGAAAATATATGCGCTTCTGGGTTGTGTACCCTGATGGGCAACAGGAGCAGATACTCAATGTGCCTGATTACAATTTTAACTGGCAGCCCACCTACCGCATGTCCGAACCCATGCTGCTGCCCGCGGGATCCCGGGTATTGATCGAGGGTGCGTTCGATAACTCCCAATACAATCTCGGAAACCCGGACCCTGGCGCGATAGTGCGAGGGGGCGCTCAGAGCTGGGATGAGATGTTTATAGGCTATTTTTCATATCACAAAATAGATTGATCCCCCAGAACACTCCGGTTGCCGACCGTGGGCAATTGGTAGCTGCTCTCGGGCACCAGTTGGTTTAAAATTCTACAACTTCCTTATGAATCGGAGAGCCTACCATGAGCCAATTGAAATCCCTGCTGATTTTGGCCCTTAGCGCCGTATCTACCAGCGTTCTTGCTTTACCTGAGCGGGCTGGAGACTTCGCGCTTCTGGATACCGAGGGAAATTTTCATCAGCTAAGTCGTTACCGTCACATGGAAGCCCTGGTACTCATGTCATTCGACGCTAATTGCGCGAGTATTGAGCAGGCTGTGGATCAGTTTGAAAATCTACAGGCGAACTGGTCAGATCAATCTGTAGCATTTGCGCTAATTAATGCCAGCACTGACCAGGATATCGCCAGGCTGCAGTCCGCTCGGAACGAACAAAACCTGACGCTGCCTCTGCTTATTGATGATGGTCAACTGGTTTCAGAAACCCTGAACTTAAGCACTGCGGGAGAGGTTACTGTTCTCGACCCTCAGAGACTAAATTTACTCTATCGGGGTCCGCTGCAGGATTCAGTGTCCAGTATTATTGAATCTGAATTGAATGGTGGTGTTGAAGATACAGTAGTAGTTGCCAGCAGTGGTTGTGAATTGCAGTACCCGGTCAAACAGGAGCACGTGGATACGTTTCCGGATTACAGCACTGAAGTAGCACCAATCATTGCCGAACAATGTGCATCCTGCCACAGAGAAGGGGGCATAGGACCCTTCGCTATGGACAGCCATTTGATGTTACAAGGTTGGTCGCCCATGATTCGCGAAGTATTGCTAACCAAGCGCATGCCACCAACTCAGGTCGATCCGTACATCGGACACTTCGATAATGCGCGCTATATAAGCGAAGAAGAGATGCAGACTCTGGTGCATTGGATCGATGCAGGTGCTCCGCGAGGGGCTGGTGCGGAAGATCCGCTGACAATGCTAGATTTTCCAGACCGTAAAGAGTGGCAAATGGGTGAGCCGGACTACATTATCAAGGCACCCAAGCACGAAATTCCTGCTACAGGAGTGCTTGATTACATCAACGTTGATGTGGAATTACCATTTGAAGAAGACCAATGGGTGAGAGGCGTTCAATACATCGCTGGTGATGAGTCGGTTCTGCACCATCTTCTGACTTACGTTACTGCGCCTCTTGAAGTTGCCGAAGGAGAAGCTGCTCAGGGAAGCGTTGCTACCCGGTTTCTGGAAGGTTATGCCCCGGGCAAAGTAGATGCCATGTTGTTCCCTGAAGATACTGGTGTCTACATTCCCAAGGGTCACAAACTTTCCATGCAGTTTCACTACACTACCAATGGTCGTGCAACTACTGATGAAACCTTGCTTGGTCTTTACATGTATGAAGAGCCACCTGAGCATGAGAACTTTACTATGTCAGTGGCGGGCATGTTTGTGATTCCACCTTATGAGCGTGATCACAAAGCTTCAGCCCGTTATACCTTTGCTGAAGACGTAGTTGTCACCGGTCTTCGTGCTCACATGCATTTTCGCGGTAAGGACATGAAGTTCACCGTGGAATATCCAGATGGAACAACAAAAGATTTGTTAAGTGTTCCTGCCTACAGCTATGCATGGCAGCCAACTTACCAGTTAAGTGAGCCTGCTGTTTTACCAGCTGGTTCAATAGCCCATGTAACTGGTACTTTTGACAACTCAGAACACAATCCAGCGAATCCCGACCCCAGCAAAGAGTTGACCTTCGGTTTACAGAGTTGGGATGAGATGTTTATCGGTTACTGGACTTATCACGAGACCGACTAGACTCAGGTTCCCGCGGTTTAAATCAAATAACCTGGCCTCCCTTATGGGGGCCAGGTTTTTTATTGCCTGGGAATCGGGTAGAGACAAGAAAAATCCTGAAAATACAGTCGATTGCGGAGAATATATCCCTTGGAAGCAAAGGGACTAACTTGCTATTATTCAGGGCTTAAAATTCATAATAATTTAGAACCCAAAAGGCGGGAGAGAGTTACATGTCCTCAATTTTTATAGTCCTCTTTGGACTGATTGGATTTACCTTCGGATGGTTCGTCTATTCGAAATTTATAGCTGAGAAAATCTATCAGCTAGATCCAAACTATGAGACTCCAGCGCACAAGTTTGAAGATGGTGTTGACTATGTTCCTACTAACAAATTTGTTCTGTGGGGTTCTCACTTTACAGCAGTAGCAGGTGCGGCACCTATTGTTGGTCCTGCAATTGCAGTTTACTGGGGATGGCTACCTGCGCTGTTGTGGGTAACTTTTGGTTCTATATTCTTTGCGGGCGTCCATGACTTCGGTGCGTTATGGGCAAGTAATCGTCACGATGCGAAATCTATTGGCGCTCTCTCTGAGTCGATCATTGGAACGCGGGTGCGTTCAGTTTTAATGATTATTATCTTCCTGCTACTCGTATTGGTGAATGCCATGTTCGCAACAATCATTGCGGACGAAATGATTATTTATCCGGAATCTGTTTTTCCTGCCTGGGCAGCGATACCTGTTGCAGTGGCGGTTGGTGTACTGATTCGTCGCAAATTTAACTTGTTGCTGATATCAGTAGTAGGTGTAGGCATTTTGTACTTCACTATCTATATCGGCAGCCTGATGCCATTGGCTCTGCCAGGGGACATTTTCGGTCTTGGTGGTCATGGCAACTGGATTATCCTGCTTTATGTCTATGCAGGCATCGCATCAATGTTGCCGGTTTGGCTTCTGCTGCAACCGCGGGATTATATTAATGGCGCACAGCTAGTATTGGGATTGTTCGTGCTCTACTCGGCAGTACTGCTGACTATGCCAGATGTGTCGGCACCAATGTTTAACGACGTGGCTGAAGGTACGCCGCCAATATTTCCAATATTGTTTGTGACAATTGCCTGCGGTGCATTATCCGGTTTCCACGGCATCGTGTCTTCAGGCACCAGCGCCAAGCAATTGAATAATGAGAAGGATGCACGTTTTGTAGGTTATCTCGGTGCATTAGGCGAAGGTTCGCTGGCGCTGATTACTATCGTTGCTGTGACTGGTTCCCTTTATGCTGCAACTGCAGCGGACTGGCATGCGATATATCCAACGATAACAGGCGGCCCTTCTGCAGGTGGCTTTATTTCCGGTGGTGCGGCGCTGATTTCTCAGGGCTGGGGAATATCACTAACCTTCGCACAAACAATGCTCGCGGTTATGGTCGTGCTGTTTGCCGGTACAACGATGGATGCCGGTCTCCGGTTGACTCGGTACATCATTCAGGAGTGGGGCAATATCTATCAGATAGAACCACTCAAGAGTAACTACATTTCGACCTTTGTTGCGGTAGGTGCTTGTTTGTTGCTGGCGTTTGGTGTGTCCAATGGCAACTACCCGGGTGATGGCGGTACGCTAATCTGGCCTGTATTCGGCGCTACCAATCAGATACTAGCCAGCATGACACTGATCGTAATTGCGGTTTATCTGATCAAGCTCGGCAGACCCGCTCAATATCTGATCGCGCCGCTCTGCTTTATTCTGGTTATGGCATCCTGGGCAGGTGTCTGGTATGTCATGGACTACATCGATCGTGGTCAATGGATACTGGTTGTGATCCAGGTTGCCGTCATGGTGTCATCAGTGTTTATCGTGCTGGAAGCCTGGTCTACTGTTTCCAAACTTCGTCGAGAAGATTCTGCGAGCGAGGGAGATTCCGCAGCCTCTTCCAGCGAATAAGTAATCTTGAGTGGTCAGAAAAAGTGGCCACATAAGAATAGAAAGGAGCAGTCTCGGGTGATTCGCACTGAGGCTGCTCCTTTTTCATTTATGTCTATCTGTCTGAATGAGTTATTAAGTTGGATACAGAGTCATACAAATCTGATTTAAGGAATGCTGTAGATTCCAAAATCTCTGAGATTTACGTCTACGATGAGATTGACTCTACCAATGCTGAAGCATTGCGCTTGCTCAAGGAAGCTGCATCAGATTCTTTGCTCATAACAGCGCAGTCGCAGACCGCTGGCAGAGGGAGGCTGGGGCGTAAGTGGCATAGTCCGAAAGGAGCCGGACTCTATTTATCGCTTGTTAAAAAGTTTTCGCGGAAGTTGGAAGGCCTGCAAGCGCTGAGTCTTGTTACTGCGCTTTCAGTTCATGAGGCGCTTGGACAACTTGGTGCGGAAGATTTGCAGTTGAAGTGGCCCAATGATTTATTGTTAGGCAAGGCTAAATTGGGTGGAATACTGCTGGAGTCACGCCTGCAGAAAGAGGATGTGGCTATCGTTTTTGGTATCGGTATAAATCTTTCAATATCTGAGGAAGCCAAGCAGGAAATTGATAGAGAGGTAACAGATCTCTGCGCTGTATTTGATGATGCGCCTGATTCAGTGAGCATAATTGCTGGAATAGTATCGAGCTTACTGAAGAACATCGCCCTGTTTGAACATGATGGATTTGAGCAGTTTCAGTCACGCTGGAATTCTGTAGATCGGTATCTGGAGCAGGATGTGGTCATTCAAAGCGCAGAACAGAAATTTATTGGTCACTGTCTTGGTGTAGATGAGAAAGGGGCATTGACGTTGAGAACAGCCAGCGGGGTGGCAAAAATTACCGGTGGTGAGATATTTCCGTCCTTGCGCAGCGTATCAGCTGAGTGATTGCATGATTATAGAAATAGACTTTGGAAATTCGCGAATTAAATGGCGTTGCCTTGAATCAGCGAATGGTACGGCGACCATTCATCATGCGGCGTCTTTGTCGGGTATGCTGGCAAAGCTCGAAAATTGTGAGAAGCCACAGGCCATTAGAATCGCCAGTGTGCGCAACAGCGAAGAAGTTAATGAATTCAAAGACTGGGTTTCAGACCGGTGGCAGCTGGAACTCTTGATAGCTAAAACTTCGCGTTACTGTGCGGGAGTGAGTAATTCTTACGAAGATGAATCCCGCATGGGTGTTGACCGTTGGCTGGCCATGCTGAGCTCCTATAACCGGGCTCAAGGGGCATGCATTGTGGTTGACGGAGGTACCGCCCTGACAGTGGACGTTCTGAATGCTGATGGTAACCATGATGGAGGATTCATTTTGCCTGGATTGAAACTCATGGCACAGGCATTGGAGTCCAACACAGCAATTAGGCTACGCCCGCAAACTGATGAGCCAGGTATCGAACCAGGCAAGAGTACCGAGCAAGCTGTCCATAATGCCGCACTTGCTTCTGCTGTTGCGCTGGTGGAAATCACCTACTCCAGATTGCGCGCCAGCAATTCGACCGTGAAAATTTTCCTGAGTGGTGGTGATGCGCCTTTGCTTTCAGCCTCTCTGGAAGTGCTGGGGGATGTTGAAATCCTGCCAGATCTGGTTTTGGATGGATTAGCCCTGGCTTGTCCCATATACGAACCTGAAGAAGCCGGTATCAGGGTTGAGGCAGAAGGTTAGAGCTTGCGATACATCACCATATTTCTGTTAGTGGCTAATCTTGGGTTTTTTGCCTGGAATTACTACAGTCCCAAGCTTCCCGCTATTGCCGAAGAGCCCAGGCCTTTACTCAATACCGGGCTGTCGTTATTGAGCGAGTTTGAGGCTCAGGGTGATGAGCTGGCAGCGGATGCAATCCGGCAGTGCTCAATTGTGTCTGGTTTCGATGACCAGGCCCAGGCTGAAGCATTTGCGGAGCGGGCGCGAGCAGCAAGCTTGCAGGCTTTGCTGGAAGTAATTGACCCTGAAATACCGCCGGAATATCGTCTTTACCTGCCACCCACGCCATCCAGAGAAATTGCCGCCGCCATCTTGTCTGATATCAGTGAACGGCTGGAAAATGAGGATTTGGGACTGGAAATCTACCTGATTACCCGTGGGGAGCAGGAGAATGGTATAGCTCTGGGTTTATTCGGTGAGCGTGGACTCGCAGAAATCGCTCAGGAGCAGGTAGCTGCGCTGGGATATGGCCCCCAAATTGAGGAAATTCAGCTGGCTGAGAGTGAGTTCCGGGTCCTGCTCAGGCCCCCTCAGGCCGAGCGCATAAATGAGTCGGAATGGCTTGATTTATCAGCAGAAACAGAGGGCTTGACAAGGCTGGAAAATCTCTGTGAAGGCCTTGTACAAGCATCCCAATTCCAATAAAATGCCGCCCCTGAGTGAGAGAGCCAGGGATTTTGACCCTTGGGAGATCTTGTGGGAGGGGTTCCCGAGTGGCCAAAGGGATCAGACTGTAAATCTGACGCGCAAGCTTCGGTGGTTCGAATCCACCCCCCTCCACCATCTGATAATTGGAAGAAGGGTCAGATTAGTGGAAGCATGGCGAACTCGCTCCAATCACGCGGGTATAGTTCAGAGGTAGAACCCCAGCCTTCCAAGCTGGTTGCGCGGGTTCGATTCCCGCTACCCGCTCCAAATCACTTTGGTAATTGGTAGAAAGCTTATAACTGCTGAGCTGTAGGCCAGCTTAGATTGGGGTTAATTGAGCTTATTGAAAATGTGGCTCGCTTAGCTCAGGCGGTAGAGCACTTCATTGGTAATGAAGAGGTCCCCGGTTCAACTCCGGGAGTGAGCACCAGTTTCCAGAGGAGTGGGAGAGATTAGGTATAGGAAATAACGGATATAAAAGAAGAAATATTGTTGCTTCTTTATATAGGTAATTTTTAGTTTTGATAGTGATCGATTCTGCTCGATCCGATTCGTGAAATTAAACACTGGCAAGAAGCCGGTAATTGGTAAGTAAATAGAGGCTGTCTGGCATGGCGAAGGAAAAATTCGAAAGAAATAAGGTACACGTAAACGTAGGGACGATTGGTCACGTTGACCATGGTAAGACGACGTTGACTGCGGCACTGACCAAGGTATGTGCAGAAGCATACGGTGGAGACCTTAAGGCGTTTGATGAAATCGACAACGCACCGGAAGAAAGAGAGCGTGGTATCACGATTGCGACTTCCCACGTTGAATACGATTCGCCGAACCGTCACTACGCCCACGTAGACTGCCCTGGGCACGCTGACTATGTGAAGAACATGATTACCGGTGCGGCGCAGATGGACGGCGCGATTCTGGTATGTTCAGCAGCGGATGGACCCATGCCACAGACACGAGAGCACATCCTGCTGTCTCGTCAGGTAGGCGTACCTTACATCGTCGTGTTCATGAACAAAGCGGACATGGTTGACGATGAAGAACTGCTGGAACTGGTAGAGATGGAAATCCGTGAGCTGCTGGACCAGTACGAATTTCCGGGTGACGACACACCTATCATCGTAGGTTCTGCACTTAAGGCCCTGGAAGGCGATCAGTCTGACATCGGCGCGCCTGCGGTACAGAAGCTGGTTGAAACTCTGGACGAGTACATTCCGGAGCCAGAGCGTGATGTTGAGAAGCCCTTCCTGATGCCAATCGAAGACGTATTCTCGATCTCTGGTCGTGGTACGGTTGTGACCGGTCGTGTTGAGCGCGGCATCATCCAGGTTGGTGAAGAAATCGAGATTGTTGGTATCAAGGACACTGAGAAGACGACTTGTACTGGTGTTGAGATGTTCCGCAAGCTGCTTGACGAAGGTCGTGCAGGTGAGAACGTTGGTGTTCTTCTGCGTGGTACTAAGCGAGAAGAAGTTGAGCGTGGTCAGGTACTGGCCAAGCCTGGATCAATTACGCCCCACACCAAGTTCGAAGCTGAGGTTTATATCCTGAGCAAAGACGAGGGTGGACGTCACACTCCATTCTTCAAGGGCTACCGTCCGCAGTTCTACTTCCGTACAACGGACGTGACTGGCAACGTTGAGCTCCCAGAAGGTACAGAGATGGTTATGCCTGGTGACAACATCAAGATGACTGTTGAGCTGATAGCTCCGATTGCGATGGATGAGGGTCTGCGATTCGCGATTCGTGAAGGTGGTCGTACAGTTGGCGCAGGTGTTGTTGCGAAGATCATCGAATAACTGAAAAGTTAATCGTTTTTAGAGCCGAAACTCTCGGAATGGGGGTTTCGGCTTAGTCGTCTTTATAGAAAGTAAGTATTTGAGGCGATTGGGCACTGATTTTTTGGAGTTCAGTGCAGAATTATGAAGGGTTTCCTTCGGGGCTGATCCTTCGAGAAAGTGCAAAGAAAGGTCGTGAGTTTCGAGTTACGACTTTTTCTTGGCAAGAGTTTGCCGAAGGGCTGGTCCGTAGCAACACTGATCCTTCGAGCGAGTGCTAGGTTGTTGATTAGAACACCGGCCTTGATTGGCAGAGATATCAGTTCTTTTCTGGTCCTCTTCCGAACTAATGAAAGGCTCCGGAGTTTTTTAAAGCATCGTAGGCCAGTAGCTCAATTGGCAGAGCAGCGGTCTCCAAAACCGCAGGTTGGGGGTTCGATTCCCTCCTGGCCTGCCATTTTTGAGCAGGCATTGAGTTAAAGCAGTAAATGACAGTACAGAAGTAATGGCAGAGAAAATAGAAAGCGAAGCAGGCAAGCAAGATTGGATCAAATGGCTGATAGTGGCTGTCATTGTTGGCGCCGGTATCTATGCGAATTCCTATTTTGCGGCTGAGTCTTTGCTGCTCAGAACTATTGGTCTGCTCGCGGCAGCAGGTGTTGCTGGATGGATCGCAGCACAGACGGTTAAGGGTCGAGCCTTTGTAAACCTTTGTCTTGAAGCGCGAGTCGAAATTAGAAAAGTCGTTTGGCCGAGCAGGCAGGAGACGACACAGACAACGATTGTTGTCTTGATAGTGATCTTTATCGTGGCGATCATTCTGTGGTTGTTGGATTCAGCCTTGAATGGCGTAATTTCATCGTTGATCACATAAAGGATTGAAATGGCTAAACGCTGGTATGTAGTCCATGCTTACTCGGGCTACGAGAAAAAAGTAATGCATGCTTTGAAAGAGCGGATTTCGCTGCAAGGCATGGACGATTATTTCGACGAAGTTTTAGTGCCTACTGAAGAAGTAGTTGAAATGCGCGCAGGTCAGAAAAGGAAGAGCGAGCGAAAGTTTTTCCCGGGCTACGTGCTGGTGCACATGGATCTTAATGACGATACATGGCATCTGGTGAAGGAGACGCCAAGAGTAATGGGCTTCATCGGCGGTACGGCGGAAAAACCGGCTCCGATTACTGATAAAGAAGCCAATAAAATTCTCCAGCGTATGGAAGATAGTGAAGAAGCACCAACTCATAAGATCGTTTATGAGCCAGGTGAAATGGTCCGGGTTATCGATGGCCCATTTAATGACTTCACTGGCACAGTAGAAGAAGTGAATTACGAAAAGAGCAGGCTGCGCGTAGCAGTATTGATCTTTGGTAGATCCACACCGGTCGAGCTTGAGTTCGGTCAGGTAGAAAAGAGCTGATAAGTGGAGCCGCGAGGCTCCGTGGGACAGAATTTATTCTGTTCCCAGTAATCGCCTCAATCTCACAGATTTTGGCATTTTCGATCTTCAGGCATGTAGCCTTGCTTGAAGTGGATAGGGGAGCTGGACTGGTTTCAGCGCTTGAACCCATTGGAGAAATATCATGGCTAAGAAAGTTCTGGCTTATATTAAGCTGCAGGTTGGTGCTGGTCAGGCTAACCCAAGTCCACCTGTTGGTCCGGCTCTCGGTCAACACGGTGTAAATATCATGGAATTCTGTAAGGCGTTCAATGCTCAGACACAGGGCACTGAACCTGGTCTTCCTATTCCTGTTGTAATCACTGTATATGCTGATCGCAGCTTTACATTTATTACCAAGACTCCTCCTGCTTCTGTGCTGCTTCGTAAAGCTGCAGGCATCAAGAAAGGTAGCGGTCGACCTAATACTGAGAAAGTGGGCAAGGTAAACCGTGCGCAGTTGGAAGAAATTGCTAACCAGAAAATGCCAGATCTTACTGCTGCTGATATGGATGCAGCCGTTCGCACACTGGCAGGCAGCGCTCGTAGCGCTGGGCTGGAAGTGGAGGGGGTAGAATAAGATGGCCAAACTATCCAAAAAGAAAAAGCTAGTGGCTGAAAAGCTGGAAGCAGGAAAAGCCTATCCTATTGAGGAAGCTGTTTCCCTTCTTTCTGAATTCGCGTCACAGAAATTCAAGGAATCAATCGACGTTTCAGTAAACCTGGGTGTCGATCCTCGTAAGTCAGATCAGGTTGTCAGGGGCAGTACCACATTGCCTGCTGGTACTGGTAAGGATGTCCGCGTGGCTGTATTTGCTCAAGGCGATAACGCTGATAAGGCAAAGGCTGCTGGTGCGGAACTGGTCGGTATGGATGATCTGGCAGAAACAATCCAGGGCGGCAACATGGATTTCGATGTTGTTATCGCCACTCCAGACGCTATGCGTGTTGTGGGCAAGTTGGGTACGGTGCTCGGTCCTCGTGGCCTGATGCCAAACCCTAAAGTTGGCACCGTGACACCAGATGTCGAGACTGCAGTGAAGAACGCCAAGGCTGGTCAGGTTCGTTATCGTACGGACAAGAACGGCATCGTTCATGGTGGAATTGGTAAGGTTGGCTTTGAAGGCTCTGCTATCAAATCTAATCTGGAAGCACTGTTGGCTGACCTGAAGAAGGCCAAGCCAGCATCTTCAAAGGGAGTCTATATAAAGAAGGTAGTTCTCTCTTCCACTATGGGACCGGGTGTGCTGATCGATCAGTCTTCGCTCTCTCTATAAATAGAATTGCACAGGTGTTGGGCGTTTAGCTCAATTCTGTAAAGACTTTGTTGGACGATGTTCGCAGCTGCTTCGATGCCGAGAATTTTCAGGCATTGAATCAGAGAAGTAGCAGCATCGTGAAACATAAATGACTTTGTTGAGTGCTGTCGCAAGGCAGCTCCATCAAAGACCGTAGGTGACGCACTCGCAGTTAGAGTTGCTTCTTAATTTCCTACGCAGATGGTGAGACAAGTTCAGGTTTTCCTGAATTCCTATCACCGAAAAACCAGGCGAGTTAAATCGCCTTAACCGTTAGACAGAAAGTGCCAGATGACACTTATAGGTTATTGGCAGTTTTTGTCTGAACTGAAGGAGTTAGCAAGTGGCTATTCGACTTGAAGACAAGCAACAAATAGTCTCGGAAGTCAATCAGGCTGCTAGTAGTGCTTTGTCTGCAGTGCTCGCCGATTATCGTGGCGTTACTGTGGAGGACATGACTGCGCTTCGTAAGAATGCACGGGAAAACAAAGTTTATCTGCGCGTAGTACGAAACACGCTTCTCAAGCGTGCCGTTGTAGATACCGAGTTTGAATGCATTCAGGAAGCATTAGTTGGTCCAACCATTCTCGCACTCTCAGAGGAAGATCCAGGTGCCGCGGCGCGTGTACTGAAGGATTTCGCCAAAGAGAATGACGATTTTGAGATCAAGGCACTGTCAATTGGTGGCAATCTGCTGGAAGCAAACCAGATCGATGTGCTGGCGAAACTGCCAACACTAGATCAGGCGCGTTCCATGCTGATGAGCGTCATGTTGGCGCCAATCACCAAACTTGCTCGTACCGCAAACGAAGTGCCCTCGAAAGTTACTCGAGCGGTCGCTGCTGTTCGCGATCAGAAGCAGGATGCAGCCTAATTCCTTTGATTTTTCGATCATTAATTTACTAAGTAAGTAGGAGATAAGACTCATGTCTCTATCAACAGAAGAAGTTCTAAATGCAATCGCTGATATGTCAGTAATGGACGTTGTCCAGCTGGTTGAGGCGATGGAAGAAAAATTTGGCGTTTCAGCCGCTGCTGCCGTTGCTGCTGCTCCTGTAGCTGCTGCTGGTGGTGATGCCGCTGCTGCTGAAGAGAAGGACGAGTTCGACATCGTTCTGGCTTCTGCAGGCGACAAGAAAGTAAACGTCATTAAGGCAGTTCGCACAATCACTGGTCTTGGTCTGAAAGAAGCCAAGGAAATGGTTGATGGTGCGCCTTCCACTCTTAAGGAAGCTGCTCCTAAAGCTGAAGCCGAAGAAGCCAAGAAGGCTCTGGAAGAAGCTGGCGCGACTGTTGAGCTTAAGTAATAAGCAAAAACAGATATTCACAGACACATCGAATTCGGAAATTCCGGATTCGATGTGCTCCTGTGTTTGAGATTTACTGATTAAGCGCTGTATTGCAGTTGGCGCTTAAAAGCAGCAGGCAAGACGCCGGACATTACTTGAATGTAAGTCGGCACTCGAAACCAGAAGACAGTTTATAGCTAGGAACAAACTCATGGCCTATTCCTATACAGAGAAAAAGCGCATTCGTAAGAATTTTGGCAAGCTGCCAAGCGCTATGGACATCCCTTATCTGTTGTCCATACAGATCGATTCTTATCGGCAGTTTACCCAGACTGGTACTCCAGCTGAGGATCGCCTGGATCAAGGCTTGCACGCCGCATTCAAATCTGTATTTCCAATCGTAAGCTATTCGGGCAAGGCGGTACTCGAATATGTGAGCTACGAATTGGGTAAACCAGCATTCGATGTAAAAGAATGTCAGTTAAGAGGTTCTACTTATTCCGTTTCCCTGCGGGTGAAAGTTCGCCTGATTCTTTATGATAAGGAATCAACCACGCAGACAATTAAGGACATCAAAGAGCAGGAAGTCTATATGGGTGAAATCCCATTGATGACCGACTCCGGTACTTTTGTAATCAATGGTACTGAGCGTGTTGTTGTGTCTCAACTTCATCGCTCCCCTGGTGTGTTCTTTGACCACGATCGTGGTAAGACTCATAGCTCAGGTAAATTGCTCTATTCTGCACGAGTAATTCCTTACCGTGGTTCATGGTTGGATTTTGAATTCGATCCAAAAGACCTTGTTTACGTGCGAATCGACCGTCGCAGAAAACTGCCTGCGACTGTGTTGCTGCGAGCCCTTGGTTTCAACTCGCAGGAAATTCTTGAAATGTTCTACGAGAACAACACGTTCAAGATCAAACATGGAAAAGAACCTTCGGTCTCTCTTGAATTGGTCCCAGCTCGATTGCGTGGCGATGTTTTAACATTCCCGATTACAGACAAGAAAGGCAAAGTGATTGTAGAGGAAGGTCGCCGTATTACTTCTCGCCATATCCGTCAGATGGAATCGGCAAACCTTAGCGATCTGGCAGTCACCCATGACTTCCTGGTTGGTAATTCGCTAGCGGCTGATGTAATCGACGAAGAAACCGGTGAGGTGTTATTCCCATGTAATGCGGAAATCACTGAAGAGATGCTGAATGGCTTTTATGAAAAAGAAATCAAGAGCTTTCAGACTATATATACGAACGATCTGGACTGTGGCCCCTTCGTTTCTGACACCTTGCGAATAGACAACACAACTTCCCAGCTGGAAGCCATGGTTGAAATCTATCGCATGATGCGTCCTGGTGAGCCACCAACGAAGGAATCAGCTGAAAACCTGTTCTCTAACCTGTTCTTCTCTCCGGAACGCTACGATCTTTCTGCAGTTGGTCGTATGAAGTTTAACCGTCGTCTGGGTCGGCCAGAGTCAGAAGGTAATCCGGTTTTGGATACTAACGACATTGTCGATGTATTGAAGACACTGGTTGGCATACGTAACGGGTTTGGTTCGGTGGATGATATCGACCATCTGGGTAATCGTCGCATCCGTTCAGTAGGTGAAATGGCGGAGAATCAGTTCCGTGTTGGTCTGGTTCGTGTTGAGCGTGCAGTGAAAGAGCGTTTGAGCATGGCTGATTCTGAAGGCCTGATGCCCCAGGACATGATAAACGCCAAGCCTGTAGCTGCAGCAATTAAGGAATTCTTTGGTTCCAGTCAGCTGTCTCAGTTCATGGATCAGAACAATCCGCTGTCTGAGGTAACTCATAAGCGCCGTGTTTCTGCGCTCGGGCCAGGTGGTTTGACTCGTGAACGTGCCGGTTTCGAAGTGCGTGACGTTCATCCGACTCACTATGGTCGAGTATGTCCTATTGAGACTCCGGAAGGTCCAAACATTGGTTTGATCAATTCCCTGGCGACTTATGCCCGCACGAACGATTATGGCTTCCTGGAAAGTCCATACCGCAAGGTAGTGAACAAGAAAGTCACCGATGAAATCGATTTCTTGTCGGCGATTGATGAGAGTGACTTTGTAATTGCACAGGCGTCTGCACCGCTGGATAAGAAAGGTGCATTCGTAGATGACCTGGTAACGGTTCGCTACAAGGGTGAAACGACTCTTAAGCCAAAAGATGAAATCGACTATATGGACGTTGCTCCTCAACAGATGGTGTCTGTTGCTGCAGCTCTGATTCCATTCCTTGAGCACGACGATGCAAACCGCGCTCTGATGGGTTCAAACATGCAACGTCAGGCTGTACCTACTCTGAAGACAGAGAAGCCTCTGGTAGGTACCGGAATGGAGCGAAATGTAGCCCGTGATTCCGGTGTTTGTGTCGTAGCATTCCGTGGTGGTGTGATCGAAAGTGTCGACGCCGGACGAATCATCGTCAAGGTAAATGACGAAGAGACTGATGCTGGTGAAGCAGGTGTGGACATCTACAACCTGACGAAATACACCCGTTCTAACCAGAACACCTGTATTTCCCAGAAGCCGCTGGTTAAAGACGGTGACGTGATTCAGCGCGGAGATATTCTTGCAGACGGTCCATCCATTGATATGGGTGAGCTGGCGCTTGGTCAGAACATGCGTATCGCTTTCATGCCCTGGAATGGCTATAACTTTGAAGATTCCATCCTCATTTCTGAGCGCGTGGTTAAAGAAGATCGTTTTACTTCTATCCACATTCAGGAACTGACCTGTGTGGCTCGTGACACCAAACTGGGTTCAGAAGAAATCACCGCCGATATTCCAAACGTTGGTGAAGGCGCGCTGAGCAAATTGGATGAGTCCGGTATCGTCTATATCGGTGCTGAAGTGGGCGCAGGTGATATCCTGGTTGGTAAGGTGACTCCTAAAGGTGAGACTCAACTAACACCTGAAGAAAAACTGTTACGGGCAATCTTTGGTGAAAAAGCATCTGACGTGAAGGATACGTCGCTGCGTGTTCCAACCAGCGTTAAAGGAACTGTAATCGATGTACAGGTCTTCACTCGCGATGGTCTGGAAAAAGATCAGCGTGCTATTGAAATCGAAGAGATGCAACTGGCCCAGGTGCGTAAGGACATTGACGATGAATACCGCATCGTAGAAGAAGCTACTTACGAGCGCCTTGAAAAAGCGTTGGTTGGAAAAGTTGTAGCCGGTGGACCCAAGTTGAAGAAAGGACAGAAAGTCACTAAAGACTATCTGACCGGTTTGCCGCGCGAAGACTGGTTCAAGCTTCGTATGTCCAATGAGGCAATGAACAACCAATTGGAGCGTGCCGAAGCCCAGCTTAAGGAACGTCAGGCAGAACTGGATGAGCGATTCGAAGACAAGAAGAAGAAACTCACCCAGGGCGACGACCTGGCTCCAGGTGTGCTGAAGATCGTCAAGGTTTACCTGGCAATCAAGCGTACTATCCAGCCTGGTGACAAGATGGCGGGACGCCACGGAAACAAGGGTGTTATCTCTGTGGTAATGCCAGAAGAAGACATGCCTTATGACGAGCAGGGCGTGCCAGTGGATATCGTATTGAATCCATTGGGTGTGCCATCTCGAATGAATGTGGGGCAGATTCTGGAAACTCACCTGGGTGCTGCTGCGAAAGGTCTTGGTAACAAGATTGGTAAAGCAATCGACGCGCAGGCCAAAGTCACAGAGATGCGTAAGTTAATCACCGATGTGTACAACAAGATTGGTGAACGTACTGAAGACATCAAATCATTCGACGAAGAAGAACTGTTTGAATTAGCAGGAAACCTTCGCGGTGGTGTACCAATGGCTACTCCGGTGTTTGATGGTGCGGCAGAGAAAGAAATCAAAGACATGCTCGAACTGGCTGATATGGATGAAAGTGGCCAGGTCACACTCTTTGATGGTCGTACAGGAGATGCGTTTGATCAGCCGGTGACAGTGGGCATTATGTATATGCTCAAACTGAACCATCTGGTTGATGACAAGATGCATGCTCGTTCAACAGGCTCTTATAGCCTTGTTACTCAGCAGCCCCTGGGCGGTAAAGCTCAGTTTGGTGGTCAGCGATTCGGTGAGATGGAAGTGTGGGCGCTTGAAGCATATGGTGCGGCATACACATTGCAGGAAATGCTCACAGTTAAGTCTGACGACGTGGCTGGACGCACCAAGATGTATAAGAACATCGTTGATGGTGATCATCGAATGGAGCCAGCTATGCCGGAATCATTCAACGTGCTGGTTAAAGAAATCCGATCTCTCGGGATTGATATGGAACTGGATGTCAGTGAATGACCCGGTAACCAGCACTATTTAGCGAAGCCATTAACGAAAATTGATTATCGAAGTCTGGTCGCTCCAAAGCGATCAGCGGAGGAAATAGAATGAAAGACCTACTAGGGTTGTTGAAATCTCAGTCACAGTCGGATGAGTTCGATTCTATTCGTATTGGTCTGGCATCGCCCGAGATGATCAGGGCGTGGTCTTTTGGTGAGGTGAAGAAGCCTGAAACCATAAACTACAGAACGTTTAAGCCTGAGAGAGACGGGTTGTTCTGTGCCAAGATCTTCGGTCCAGTTAAAGACTACGAATGCCTGTGTGGTAAGTACAAGCGCCTGAAGCATCGCGGTGTAATCTGCGAGAAATGTGGCGTGGAAGTGGCGCTCTCTAAGGTTCGTCGTGAGCGTATGGGTCACATTGAACTGGCAAGTCCGGTTGCTCACATCTGGTTCCTGAAGAGTTTGCCTTCACGAATTGGTTTGCTGCTGGACATGACCTTGCGTGATATCGAGCGCATCCTGTACTTCGAGTCCTTCGTGGTAACCGAGCCTGGTATGACTACGCTTGAGCGTGGTCAGTTGCTTACTGATGAGCAGTACTATGAGGCGATGGAAGAATTCAGCGACGAATTCGAAGCCAAGATGGGAGCAGAAGCCGTTCAGGAACTGATGAACGACATGGATGTAGAAGCAGAAGCTACTCGTCTACGCGAAGAAATCCCGCAAACCAATTCAGAAACCAAGCTGAAGAAGTTGTCCAAGCGACTTAAGCTATTGGAAGCCTTCGTCGATTCCGGCAATAAGCCGGAGTGGATGGTGATGAATGTATTGCCGGTTCTGCCACCCGATTTGCGTCCACTGGTACCACTGGATGGTGGTCGTTTCGCGACTTCAGATCTTAACGATCTGTATCGTCGGGTTATTAACAGGAACAACCGATTAAAGCGACTGCTTGATCTTAATGCGCCAGACATTATCGTTCGCAACGAAAAGCGTATGCTGCAGGAAGCGGTCGATGCGCTGTTGGATAACGGTCGTCGCGGCCGTGCCATTACGGGGTCCAACAAGCGTCCGCTGAAGTCTCTGGCAGACATGATTAAAGGTAAGCAGGGACGTTTCCGCCAGAACTTGCTGGGTAAGCGTGTGGACTACTCTGGTCGTTCCGTGATCGTGGTTGGTCCTACCCTGAAGCTGCATCAATGTGGTCTGCCAAAGAAGATGGCATTGGAACTATTCAAGCCATTTATCTTCGGTAAGCTGGAACGTCGCGGACTTGCTACTACTATTAAGGCTGCCAAGAAGATGGTGGAGCGGGAAACCGCCGAAGTCTGGGATATTCTGGCTGAGGTCATTCG
The DNA here is from genome assembly GCA_965227685.1 of uncultured Pseudohongiella sp. Classification (GTDB taxonomy): domain Bacteria; phylum Pseudomonadota; class Gammaproteobacteria; order Pseudomonadales; family Pseudohongiellaceae; genus UBA9145. The sequence continues at coordinate 4,490,689 of CBDDGA010000002.1, forward strand.
TGAACATCCGGTTCTTCTAAACCGTGCTCCAACTCTCCACCGTCTGGGTATTCAGGCATTCGAACCTGTACTGATCGAAGGTAAGGCGATTCAACTACACCCACTGGTATGTGCGGCCTATAACGCTGACTTCGATGGTGACCAGATGGCAGTTCACGTACCACTGACTCTTGAAGCTCAGTTGGAAGCGCGAACCCTGATGATGTCTACCAACAACATTCTGGCACCTGCCAATGGTGAGCCAATCATCGTTCCTTCACAGGACGTGGTGCTGGGTCTGTATTACATGACTCGCGAACGCGTTAATGCGAAAGGCGAGGGTATGGTATTTGCCAACGCCAAGGAAGTACTGCGCGCTTACGAGTCTGGTAATGCTGAATTACAAGCTCGCATCAAAGTGCGTATTACTGATTGCACCTTGACCGATGAGGGTGAAAAAGAATTCAACACAAGTATTGTTGATACCACAGTGGGTAGGGTACTTCTTTTCGATATCGTGCCGGAAGGTCTGCCATTCTCAATGGTTAACCAGAAGATGTCGAAGAAACCTATCTCTGGAATTCTAAATGCCTGCTATCGAAACGTTGGTCTGAAAGAAACAGTAATCTTTGCTGACCAGCTAATGTATACCGGTTACAAGTATTCAACTCGTTCCGGTTCATCCATCGGTGTGAACGATTTCGCTATTCCTGATGAGAAAGCAGAGATCATCGATCAGGCAAATTCTGAAGTGGCAGAAATCGAATCTCAGTTTGCTTCGGGTCTGGTTACCCAGGGTGAGAAGTACAATAAGGTTATCGATATCTGGTCACGCGCTAACGACATCGTGGCCAAGTCCATGATGGAAGGACTTTCTACTGAAGCGGTTATCAATCGCGATGGTGAAGAAGAGCAACAGGAATCTTTCAACTCGGTGTATGTATATGCCGATTCCGGTGCTCGTGGTTCCCCCGCCCAGATTCGTCAGCTTGCTGGTATGCGTGGATTGATGGCGCGTCCCGATGGTTCGATTATTGAAACTCCGATTACGGCGAATTTCCGCGAAGGTCTGAATGTATCTCAGTACTTTACTTCAACTCACGGTGCTCGTAAGGGTCTTGCTGATACCGCACTGAAGACAGCTAACTCCGGTTACCTGACACGACGTCTGGTGGATATTTCCCAGGATCTGGTAATCACTGAAGAAGATTGCGGTACTACCGTTGGTCTGCATATGTCGCCGATTATTGAGGGCGGTGACATCATTGCGCCTTTGGGTGATCGTGTTCTGGGTCGTGTGCTTGCGGCTGATGTTACGCATGAAGAATCTGGTGAAGTGATTGCTGAAACCGGCACTCTGATTGATGAGCGCATGGTAGATAAGCTGGAAACTCAGGGTGTTGACTCGGTTTACGTACGTTCTCCGATAACTTGTGAAACTCGCTTCGGTATCTGTTCACAGTGTTATGGTCGCGATCTTGCTCGCGGTCATTTGGCCAATGTTGGTGAGGCAGTGGGCGTTATCGCTGCTCAATCCATCGGTGAGCCGGGTACACAGCTGACGATGCGTACTTTCCACATTGGTGGTGCGGCATCTAGAGCAACGGCGACTGACAGTGTACAAGTTAAGAACACCGGTACAATTCACCTCAACAACATGAAAACTGTTGAAAATATCAAAGGTGAGCTGGTTGTAGTATCCCGATCTGGTGAACTGATTGTTAACGACACCAACGGTCGTGAGAAAGAGCTATATAAACTTCCTTACGGTGCCACCATTACTGTTGGCAAGAAGAAGGAAGTTGAAGCGGGTCAACTGGTTGCTGCATGGGATCCCCATACTCACCCAATCGTGTCTGAAGTGGCCGGTAAGGTGGCTTTCGAAGCGATGGAAGAGGGCATCACAGTACGCGAGCAGACTGATGAGATCACTGGTCTTACAACCTGGTCTGTTATCGATCCTGCAGAGCGTTCCTCCGCAGCGAAAGAACTACGTCCTGGAATTCGTGTAATCGATAGCAAGGGTAAAGATGTATGTCTGCCTGGAACCACCGTTCCTGCACACTACTTCCTGCCGGCCAATGCGATTATCAGCTTGAAGGATGGTGCCGAACTGAATATTGGTGACGTAATCGCTCGTATTCCTCAGGAAGGTTCAAAGACTCGTGACATCACGGGTGGTTTGCCTCGTGTTGCCGATTTGTTTGAAGCACGTAAGCCAAAGGAGCCAGCAATTCTTGCTGAAATCTCCGGTACAGTTAGCTTCGGTAAGGAAACGAAAGGCAAGCGTCGTCTTGTGATTACACCGAAAGATGGTGTGAACCCAATCGACGGCTCTGATCACTACGAAACACTGATTCCGAAGTGGCGGACCATGACAGTGTTTGAAGGTGAGCACATCGAGAAGGGCGAAGTGGTATCTGAAGGTCCACCTGCACCACACGATATTCTGCGTCTGAAAGGCGTGGAAGCACTAGCTCAATACATCGTCAATGAAGTACAGGATGTATATCGATTACAGGGTGTGCGTATCAACGATAAGCACATCGAGGTAATTGTGCGTCAGATGTTGCGTAAAGTTGAGATTACCCACCCAGGTGAATCGACGTTGATTAAAGGTGAACAGCTGACTTATACCCAGATTCTTGAGATTAATGATGAGCTTGAGAAGGAAGACAAGCAGACAGCTCGCTTCGAGCGCATGCTGTTGGGTATCACCAAAGCATCGCTGGCCACAGAATCTTTCATATCAGCAGCTTCGTTCCAGGAAACCACTCGCGTCCTCACGGAAGCAGCGGTTACCGGCAAGCGCGACTTCCTGCGCGGTCTCAAGGAGAACGTGGTTGTTGGTCGCCTGATTCCAGCTGGAACGGGTCTCGCTTATCACGAGAACCGCAAGAAGATGGCTGCAGAGGAGGCTGAAGGTGAAGGCGTGAGCGCCAGTGATGTGGAAGCAGCACTGAGCGAAGCTTTGGCTGAAACCGTCGAAGCCAGTGAAAATGCGGCTGAGCAGGCAGAAGAGTAGAAAGTCTGCCTGTCCGGCTTGGGAAAGCTCCTGAAAGGCCCGAATTCCGGGCCTTTCGAGAGAAAAATTGGAAATTGAGTGGGTTGACTAAGCGGGTCGAGATCATTAAACTCTCGCCTCTTTTGTTGGCTGGTCGGTTTTCCAGCTCGGAAACACCGAATTTAACGACAAAGATATAGGAACCAAGAAACTAAGATGGCTACAATTAACCAGTTAGTCCGCAAGCCTCGTAAGAGCAAAGTCGTCAAAAGCGACGTGCCGGCTCTGCAGCGCTCGCCCCAGAAGCGTGGAGTCTGCACCCGTGTGTACACTACTACGCCCAAGAAACCGAACTCAGCATTGCGCAAGGTTTGTCGTGTGCGCCTGGTTAATGGCTATGAAGTAACTTCCTATATCGGTGGTGAAGGCCACAACCTTCAGGAACACTCCGTGGTGCTTATCCGCGGTGGTCGTGTTAAAGACCTGCCAGGTGTGCGCTACCACACTGTTCGCGGCAGTCTGGATACTTCCGGTGTTGCAGATCGTAAGCAGCGTCGCTCGAAGTATGGAGCTAAGCGTCCAAAATAATCTGCTCATATTCAGATGACTCAACGGTGAGTTACCGCTTCATAGTCAATTAGAAGCAACGGTTTTTCAACGTAGAAAAATTTAATAGAGCCAACTACAAGCGCATGGAACAGCGCGACTCATTACAGCTCTTTAAACAATGTGATGGGATTTGAGTAAGGCCGGGTGTGCGATGTTTTGTATCCACAATGACAGAATCCCGGAAAACCCTGAATTAACATAGAGGTCTACTATGCCTAGAAGAAGAGTCGTGGCAAAGCGCGAAGTTTTGCCTGATCCCAAGTTCGGATCCATTATCCTCGCTAAATTCATGAACCATGTGATGGTCGACGGCAAGAAGTCTGTTGCTGAAAAGATCGTCTACGGTGCATTGGATATCGTTTCCGAGAAGAGCGGAGCCGATCCCCTCGAAACTTTCGAAAAAGCCCTGGAAAGTATTGCGCCAATGGTTGAGGTTAAGTCTCGCCGTGTTGGTGGTGCTACATACCAGGTTCCCGTTGAAGTGCGTGCCGAGCGACGTAATGCTCTGGCCATGCGCTGGTTGGTAGAACACTCCCGCGCCCGCGGTGAGAAGTCCATGGTGCTGCGCCTTGCTGGCGAAATTGTTGATGCTGCAGAAGGTCGTGGTAGCGCCGTAAGAAAACGTGAAGATGTGCATCGTATGGCGGAAGCCAACCGCGCGTTCTCACACTATCGTTTCTAATTGATTATTTTTTGTTGAGGGTAAAGCTGTGGCTAGAAAACACCCACTGAGCCGTTATCGCAATATTGGAATTGCTGCGCACGTTGATGCGGGCAAGACCACCACAACCGAACGTGTACTTTTTTATACCGGTATTTCTCACAAGATCGGTGAAGTACATGATGGTGCGGCTGTTATGGACTGGATGGAACAGGAACAGGAGCGTGGTATTACGATTACATCTGCTGCCACTACCTGTTTCTGGAGTGGCATGGATCAACAGTACGATGAGCATCGCATTAACATCATCGACACACCGGGACACGTGGACTTCACTATTGAGGTGGAACGTTCACTGCGTGTACTCGACGGTGCGGTAGTTGTGCTATGTGCGTCTTCTGGTGTGCAGCCGCAAACTGAGACAGTTTGGCGCCAGGCTAACCGGTATGAAGTCCCTCGCATGGTATTCGTCAACAAGATGGACCGTGCTGGCGCTGACTTCCTGAAAGTTGTGGAGCAGATGAAAGATCGCCTGGGTGCGGCTGCGGTTCCACTACAACTGGCTATCGGTGCAGAAGACGAGTTTAAGGGCGTAATCGACCTGGTGAAGATGAAGTCCATCGTCTGGAGTGAAGAAGATAAGGGTGCGTCATTTGTCTACGAAGATATTCCTGCTGATATGCAAGAGCTTTGTGAAGAATGGCGTTCCCATATGGTGGAAGCTGCCGCTGAAGCTAATGAAGAAGTGATGGAGAAGTATCTCGAAGGTGAGGAACTCTCTGAAGAAGAAATCATGGCGGCAATTCGTCAGCGCACTCTGGCTAATGAGATCGTGCCAGTGCTCTGTGGTTCTGCCTTCAAAAACAAGGGCGTACAGGCAGTCCTGGACGCTGTAGTTGACTACATGCCTTCACCCACTGAAGTTAAGGCGATTGAAGGTGTTGACGATCGCGGTGAGCCAATTACTTGTGAAGTTAAGGACGATGCGCCTTTTGCTTCCCTGGCTTTCAAGATCGCTACCGACCCTTACGTGGGAACTCTGACGTTCTTCCGCGTTTATTCTGGCGCCTTGAATTCAGGCGATACGGTTTTTAACCCACTGAAGCACAAGAAAGAGCGTGTGGGTCGAATGGTGCAGATGCACTCCAACTCCCGTGAAGAGATCAAGGAAGTACTGGCTGGCGACATCGCGGCAGCGATTGGTCTTAAGGATGTAACCACTGGTGAGACTCTGTGCTCTCCCGATCACATTGTGACTCTGGAGAAGATGGACTTCCCTGATCCGGTTATCTCAGTTGCGGTTGAGCCCAAGTCTAAAGCGGACCAGGAAAAGATGAGTATTGCACTTGGCAAGTTGGCCCAGGAAGATCCATCGTTCCGTGTAGAGTCTGATGAAGAATCTGGACAGACCATTATTTCCGGTATGGGTGAGCTTCACCTGGACGTACTGGTTGACCGTATGCGTCGCGAATTCTCAGTTGAAGCGAACATTGGTAAACCACAGGTAGCCTACCGCGAAACTATTCGTAAGGCGGTTGAAGTTGAAGGCAAGCACGTGAAGCAATCCGGTGGTCGTGGTCAATACGGTCATGTTTGGCTGAAACTTGAGCCAGTGGATCCCGATGACGAGTACGAATTTGTAAACGAAATCGTCGGTGGTGTGGTTCCCCGTGAGTACATTCCTGCAGTTGACAAAGGTGTGCAGGAACAGATGCAGAATGGTTGTCTGGCAGGATATCCGCTGCTGGCGATGAAGGTCACTCTGTACGATGGTTCCTTCCACGATGTGGACTCCAGCGAAATGGCGTTCAAGATCGCTGGTTCCCTGGCACTGAAGAAGGGTGCTCTGGAAGCTGACCCAGCTCTGCTTGAGCCAATGATGGCTGTGGAAGTTGTTACGCCTGAAGAATACATGGGTGATGTGATGGGCGATCTTAATCGTCGTCGCGGTATGGTCGGTGGTATGGAAGACAGTGCCAGCGGTAAAGTCATCACTGCTGATGTACCTCTGGCTGAGATGTTCGGTTATGCAACTGATCTGCGTTCAGCAACCCAGGGTCGTGCAACATATACGATGGAATTCAAGAAATATGCAGAAGTGCCCAGCAATATTGCTGACGGCATCATCGATAGCACCGCTGCATAATTCGGTATCAGATTAGAGATTAAGTAAGAGGAGAAAATTGTGGCGAAGGAAAAATTCGAAAGAAATAAGGTACACGTAAACGTAGGGACGATTGGTCACGTTGACCATGGTAAGACGACGTTGACTGCGGCACTGACCAAGGTATGTGCAGAAGCATACGGTGGAGACCTTAAGGCGTTTGATGAAATCGACAACGCACCGGAAGAAAGAGAGCGTGGTATCACGATTGCGACTTCCCACGTTGAATACGATTCGCCGAACCGTCACTACGCCCACGTAGACTGCCCTGGGCACGCTGACTATGTGAAGAACATGATTACCGGTGCGGCGCAGATGGACGGCGCGATTCTGGTATGTTCAGCAGCGGACGGACCCATGCCACAGACACGAGAGCACATCCTGCTGTCTCGTCAGGTAGGCGTACCTTACATCGTCGTGTTCATGAACAAAGCGGACATGGTTGACGATGAAGAACTGCTGGAACTGGTAGAGATGGAAATCCGTGAGCTGCTGGACCAGTACGAATTTCCGGGTGACGACACACCTATCATCGTAGGTTCTGCACTTAAGGCCCTGGAAGGCGATCAGTCTGACATCGGCGCGCCTGCGGTACAGAAGCTGGTTGAAACTCTGGACGAGTACATTCCGGAGCCAGAGCGTGATGTTGAGAAGCCCTTCCTGATGCCAATCGAAGACGTATTCTCGATCTCTGGTCGTGGTACGGTTGTGACCGGTCGTGTTGAGCGCGGCATCATCCAGGTTGGTGAAGAAATCGAGATTGTTGGTATCAAGGACACTGAGAAGACGACTTGTACTGGTGTTGAGATGTTCCGCAAGCTGCTTGACGAAGGTCGTGCAGGTGAGAACGTTGGTGTTCTTCTGCGTGGTACTAAGCGAGAAGAAGTTGAGCGTGGTCAGGTACTGGCCAAGCCTGGATCAATTACGCCCCACACCAAGTTCGAAGCTGAGGTTTATATCCTGAGCAAAGACGAGGGTGGACGTCACACTCCATTCTTCAAGGGCTACCGTCCGCAGTTCTACTTCCGTACAACGGACGTGACTGGCAACGTTGAGCTCCCAGAAGGTACAGAGATGGTTATGCCTGGTGACAACATCAAGATGACTGTTGAGTTGATAGCTCCGATTGCGATGGATGAGGGTCTGCGATTCGCGATTCGTGAAGGTGGTCGTACAGTTGGAGCAGGTGTTGTTGCGAAGATTATTGAGTAATCTGTAGCAAAGCTTCTAAAAAAGCCAGTCGCCGCAAGGCGCCTGGCTTTTTTTATATTCATAGCTTCGATGAGACGCTAGGGCTGTGGAGATTCAGCACCTACAGTTCTTCAAGATCACTCAGTAGGCGTTCAAACCCAAATGCTTCAACCGCCTTCTGGTAAACAGGATCTTCCTCATCCTTCTGTAATAACTGGTTCGCAGCCATTACCCCATAAGCCATCGCACCTTTTCCCCCAACACCGGAAAGTCCTGCAATAACCATCATATTTGAATCTTTGTTGCCTTCTGTATCTACAATTTGTGTGACATACGGCACTTCAGATTCAGTCAGGGAGTATACGCAGGAGTAGCCACTGATATAAATCAGGTCCTGTGGCTGAATGTCTACGCCCAATAGTGCCAGATGCCTAAGGGTGCTTTCTCTGCTCCAGTCTATTTCGGAGTCCGTAAGATCCAGGCGCCAGACTTCATCGAGGTTGGAAATTGGACTCCGCTGAAAATGCCCGCCAATTTTTATAACTGGCAGGCCCTCCGATGTTGGTTTTTCCAGCATGGTAAAAAAACTGGTATCTCTGCCGGGTATCGTGCTGTTAATGGCAGGGTAAAGGTCACGTAATCGATCTCTTTCATCTGGCGATAAGCGGCTGTAAAAGGATTCATTGAGGCTGAGAAAGGCCAGGAATACGCGCTGTGGTTTGATTAGCTCATTGAAATAAGGAGCGACTTCCTCAAGTAGTTCGCCAGTGTATGGGCCAGCAGCGCTGATCATCTTTCGAGTAGACAGAGTTCTTTGTTGATTGTTTGATAAGTCGGTGATCGAGATCGCATAGCCGGACTGATCTCTTGTCAGCCGATCTACTCTGCTTTGGTAGTTGACACTCCCACTCAGAATCCGAATTCCTTTGTGCAGAAGCTCTATGAGTCCAGTAGGGTTAATTGTTCCGGAATGCTCCTTGAACTCCCGATAGATTATGTTATCTCCAGGCAATGTGAGATCAAAAAGTGACATAGCCTGTTCTGGTGTTTTGGCATACAGATAGTCATCTTTTTGGCCATCTTCTATGGACTCGATTCTATTGGCATGGGAGACATGACGAACATAACTAACCGGCGAAGTTACATAGACATCAGTCATTGCATGACCCGGCTCATGCTGATTCAGGAAATCAATTAGAAGCCTGGTTTCGGCAACTGTATGATTGTGCATGTAGGACCAGATGTCATCGACGCTGCCCAGGCTGCGTGAAATTCGCGTTTCACCCAGGCTGGAACCTTCATTGTACGGCCATGCCTGTTTCTCCAGCAGCAAGACTTTTTGGCCGGCTCTGGCCAGTTGCCAGGCAGCACTGCTGCCCATCAGCCCGCCACCTATAACCACCACATCAAAATCTGACTCGTCTTCTGCTGCGTATATAGATGAAGGGCAAAGGATGCAACAGAGTAAAAGGATGGTGCTTAATAGCTGAGTAAAATGGTGTTTTAAAGCTGATTTCATTTTACCAGGGGATCCAAGGTTAATAATTGGTGGTTACAGAAGTGTTAGCCAGAGCAGAACGTAGATTACGTTTTCGGTGCCAGCGGTGGCAAGCACCGTTTGAGTTTGTTTGAAGACAAATATATGCAACGATTCTCCGAATGGCACTAATACCGGGTGGATAAGAGTAAATTGGTATACATTTCACAGACATGGTTTTCGGGTCTTTATCGGTGTAATGAAACCTGTCACCTCCGGTCTCTAATCTATGTATTTGATCAAATCGGAAGCATAACAATGAGCTTGAGAGCGCAATTTCGGGGTTTCTTCCTGGTCTGCCTAATGCTGGGCCCTGGGGTGCAAACTGCATCAGCCGGAAATATCTACGATACCGTGTCCGGTAATCTGGTGATTCCTATCATTCGCATTGCGGAGGATTCAGCAGTAATTGGTGAGTTTCAACAGGTGAGTATCGACCCGCCGGTTTGGGGAGGCAATGAATTCCCCGGGGTTGCGGCATCTTCTCGCACTGAGGCGGTTTACGATGATACAACTGGACTGATTCGTGTTCCCGAAATCAACGTTGCCGATCAGTTATACACGCTGAACTTCAGAGTCATCTCTGGATGTGGATTCGAAGTCTGTATCGAGGCGGACGCCTCAAGTCTGGAAGAGAATGGTCGTTATGGCGCTGCTGTATTCACAAACCCCTTAAGTAGCGCCAGTACTTTTAGCTGTTCGTCTTGTCACGCAATGACTGAAACCGACGGTTTTGCCAGTGACGGATTTCGCCGCCCTGGTCACCCGCTTAAGAATGCAAGCAAGCGGGAGAGCTACAAGAATGGCCAGCTCGACAGTTTCCTGGATGCAGTAAATACCTGCGTAACAGAATGGATGAATGCCACGGCTTTACAGGAAACCGATACTGATTGGGTAAACTTGCTTAACTGGCTGGAAGATCAAAACAGTGATGAGGTTGCTGAGCTTGTGCAGATCGAGATTCAGGAGCCTCCCTCTGATCTGACCGGTGGTGACGCTGAAGCTGGTCGAGACCTTTTTAATACTCGTTGCATCGTTTGTCATGGTTTCGATGGCGAAGGAACTCAGTTGGCACCCAAGATCACAGGCTTTAATTTGTCTGCTGAGTACATCGCCCAGCGAACCCGCACCAGTGGATTAATAGATAGTGGCACATACACTGGTTTAACCGGAGGCATAATGCCTTTCTGGGGAGCGAATCGTTTAACAAACAATGAGTTGGTGGACATTGTAGCTTTCGTCAGTGATGGCGCCGAGAGCAATGTTGTAATGGGCAATGATGATCCGCTCATTAACAGTGAAACGGGATGTACTACTACCAATTCTAAAATCGGGCAAACTGCCGAATTTACCAGGTTGTTCCATCAGGTCAGCGGTACTGCAACAATCGTTGACGACTGCACCATTGATCTCACTGGGTTCAGTTTCGACGGAGGCGGTATAGATGTGCGAATTTATGTTGGAACCGGTGGTCGATTCCGTGAAAGCCAGGGTGGCTTTGCGATCAGTGAGGACCTGGTTGGTATTGCCTACTCGAATAATACACTTCGACTAACGCTGCCAGCTGGCCGAACCCTTGACGACTTCGATTCGATCTCAGTCTGGTGCGTTGCCGTGGGTGTCAGTTTCGGAACTGGATTCTTTCAGTAAGTTACTCATATCTGAGTGCATCGATAGGGTCGAGATTGGCGGCCTTTGCGGCAGGTAGAATGCCAAATAGCACGCCGACAAATCCGGAAAACCCCAGCGATAAAAATACAGCCCAGGGTGGAATTACTGCCGGTGGAAAGTCAGGAATGTTGCTGGAGATTAATGTACCCAGGCCATATCCCAGCGCCAGTCCGATGATGCCGCCCAGTAGACTGAGTAGGGCGGCTTCAATTAGAAACTGTGCAAGAATGTGATGACGCTTGGCGCCAATAGCTTTACATATACCTATCTCTCGAGTTCTTTCGGTTACCGACACCAGCATGATGTTCATAATGCCAATGCCTCCAACCAATAAAGAGATTCCGACGATTCCACCAATGACCACGGTGACCATGCCAATGATTTCATCGAAGGTATCCATCAATTGTTCGGCGGTTTGAATGCGGAAATCGTCCTCATCTCCCGGCTCGAGATTGTGAGCGCTTCGTAATAGATTTGTGAGCTGTTGAACAACGGTTTCGACGTCGGCGTTTTCGCTAAGACCGATTTGAATCTGGATATTCGTGCGAGCCTGGTTGCCTACAATGCTTTGCATTGTCGAATAAGGAACCAGAACCATATCATCCTGACTATTGCCCATGATCTCGCCTTTCTCTTCCAGCAAGCCGACGATTTTGAACCATTCGCCACCCAGTTCTACATATTCGTTCAATGGATTATCTGGCAGACTCAGGTTCTCGCGCACCTTGGCACCAATAACAGCGATTCGGCGTCTTGTATCATTGTCACTCGGGGAGAGAAACCGGCCAACCTGGGGATAGTTGGCGGTAATATCCTGAAAAGCATATGTCGTTCCGAGAATCTGACTAAAGGCGGTTTGAGAACCGTACTTGATCTGGGAAGAGCGTGGCGCAAACAGAATAGGGGTGATGAAGGCAATGCCCTCGCCACGGGCTTCGATAATATCCAGATCGTCGTAGGTGAGTCGCGCAAAATTACCTTTCATTCGATCTTCATAAGGCGTGTAGGAGTTCACTGTAATCGAATTGGATCCCAGGGAGGCAAAGGTCTCACCTATGAATGCGCTCATCCCTTGAGTAACCGATACCACTGCTATAACGCTGGCGACACCAATTACAATACCAAGAGTAGTGAGGAAGCTTCGCAGACCGTGTGCGAAAATAGATGAGAGTGCAGAGCGGGCACTTTCCATGATGACAAAAAACATCAGGCCTGCTCCATGGCTCTGGCAGAAAGATCATCCTTGTGGATGACGCCATCTTTCATCTCAATCACTCTATGGCAATGTTCAGCAATTTCGTCTTCGTGAGTGACTACGATTAAGGTATGTCCTTCGCGATGAAGTTCATCAAATAACTGCATGATCTCTACGCTGGTTTTTGAATCGAGATTTCCCGTTGGTTCATCGGCCAGCAATATTGAAGGTTCGGTAACCAGCGCTCTGGCGATAGCAACTCTCTGTCGCTGTCCGCCTGATAGCTGGTTTGGCAAATGATCCATGCGGGAGCCGAGGCCAACCCGCTCCAGTGCTTCACTGGCAAGTCGTTTGCGATCAGCCATGCCCATTGCTCTGTACACAAGAGGCTGCATTACATTCTGAAGTGCGTTGGCTCGCGGTAGTAAGTTAAAACTCTGGAAGATAAAGCCAATCTCACGATTACGAATTTCACTCAACTCGTTTTGATCGAGAGATTCCACGTTAGTGCCGTTGAGATGGTAAGTGCCGTCGCTTGGTGAATCCAGGCAACCAAGAATGTTTAGCATGGTGGACTTGCCGGAGCCGGAGGATCCTATGAAGGCCACATACTCGTTAGGGGAGATGGAGACATCTATACCATCCAGGGCCTTAACTACCTGGGTTCCCATCTCGTAGTACTTCTTGATGTTGTGGAGAGTAATAAGAGACATATAGCGACTCTCTGTTAAGCGTCGTTACGCCTAGTCTTCCGCTGAAGTAGTTTCCAGTCTGTCTCCGTCCAGTAGATGGCGGAGTTCCTGGTTAGGTCCAATTACGATCTCTACCTCGCCGTCAATTCCGGTTGTCAGCTCCTGGTACTCATCGTCAGAAATACCAACTTCTACCCGGGTTTTTTTCGCGACGCCATCTTCGTTTACGAAAACGAAGTATTCGTTTATCAGATTAGAGCGATCTTCTTCGAAAATGATTGCCTGGATGGGCACCGCAGGAACTTCCAGGTCCTGTCGCGTAAATATCTCTGCGCGACAAGACATGCCCGGACGTAACAAGACATCACCGGCATCGACAATATCGATCTTCACGGTAAAACTCAGGCCCTGCCGGCCTGGCGCTACCTTGGCTGTATTGGCGATATAACGTACGACACCGCGCATGGGCTGATCGGGATAGGCAATGGCAACGATCTCTGCAGTTTGTCCAACTTCGATATTTGCAACATCGGCTTCGTCAACAAGCACCTCGGTGTAGATACTGGCCGGGTTGGCAATGGTCATTAGCGAAGAACCGGGAATGTTGGTTGAACTGGCAATCGCTGTTTCGCCTACTTTAATGTCAAGACTGGTAATCACACCGTCAATGGGCGAAACGATTTTGGTTCTGCTGAGCTGATCGCTGACCTGGTCCAGTTGAGCTTCGGCCTGGGCCAGTCTCTCTCTGGCTGATTTTAGATCTACACGTGCCAGGTCTAATTGATTGCGAGCATTGTCGTATTCTTCTGCGCCGATTAATTCCCGTTCGTACATGCTGGAGGTACGCTCGAACTGTCGTTCGAGGTTCTCTATACGAATTTCCTGGCGTTCGATGTCAATTGTATTTATGCGAACTGCGGCCTGCGCCTGCTCAAGGCTGGCCAGGAAATTGGTATCGTCAACTTCCAGTACCAGATCTCCGGTACTGACTTCGTCGCCTTCTTCAATGTACAGCTCAGAAACCTTGCCTATCACCTCGCTGCTAAGCATGACCTCTTCTTCGTGGGCCAGAAAACCAGAAGCCAGAATAGACGGGCTGATCACCCGGGTGCTAATGGGTGCGACTTCGACTTCCTTGATGTTGGTCCCGAACACCGCCCGGTTGATAAAAGGTAAAGTCGCGACAGCAGCAACCAGGAAAACAACCAGACCAATTTTCTTCATATCCATGACGGCGACTCACTGCAGAAGAGATATTTGCTTATGAAAATATAACGACAGTTCAGGCTAATTGTTACTGCGTTATTGGTTCCAAATCCCATGATTCACTCTAGTTAACCCAGGGCAAAGTAGCTCCAGATACCAAATATCAAAATATAAGGTGCGCTTACAATCAGAGCGGCTTTAATAGTGCTCGTCCCAAGCCATTGTCTGTAGCCTAAAATCGTCAGTACGAGGCTCCAGATCATGGTCAGATTGATGGTGGCGAATATCTGTTGGAGATCGTCGCTTTCCGGGCGCAGACCAAGATTGCGCAGGTTAGTCGGGTCGAGATCAAGTTGACCAATCTGGCCATTGGTAGCCAGCATCAAAGTGACTGCCATGCCGAATTGGGAGAACAGCGCTACAATTCCTGTCCAGACCACCAGGGAGAACCACTGCCCAAATTTTTCACTGTGGCCCGCCAGAGCGGAAGTCAGGGTCAGATACCCTGACAGAATTGTATACATGACCAGAATTGCGGCACTTCCACCCAGTAAGCCGAACAGCCGGAAGGTGGATGGCGACATGTCTTCGAAATTCTCCCTCGCCTGATCGATCTGATCTTCCGGGATGTTCCCGTTCTGCAGGAGATCATCGACAAACCAGTCGAAATCCAGGACCGAGAAATACCAGAAAATAATGGCCGCATTCACCAGGATCACAACTGCCAGCGGCACCAGTTTACTGGGGTGTTCGTGTAATTCTTCGAATGCTTCCGATGGGGAGGTCAGGATATTAATGAATAGTGCGAAATAGGACATCTTCGCTTCAGGCTGCTGAGTTCCAACACTTGAGTCTTCCATTTCGTACCTCCACAGCGTCCAGAGAAGCATGGCAGCTCGCACAATTGGCTGCCTTGGTGTGACTAGCGAAGCAATTACTTACTTCGATATCGAAATGTTGTGAGCGTTGCCCACTATATTAAGGCCAGTAACCTATACCATGTGTGCGGCGGGGGAGTTTTCAACCCTTTGCTGCATCATTTTGGCGCATTCAGCAATCCTGATTCATACCGGAATGGCATGAATCCACGTTAAAGCGCTGTCTATCGCCAGAGATCAGCCGGATTTACAGCTCCAGGGTTTTGCCACGAATATAGAGAGAAGGCGATAAATTCCCGCCCTTATATATCGGCCACAGGCCCCGAAAAACAAGGCTTTCCTCGTGAAATTGTGTTGACTTAGATGTGCACGACCCTTACAATGCGCATCCTTTTTTGGCTAGGCAAATATCGCCTGCAAAAAAGAGCGCAGTAACCTGTTCTTTTACAACGATTTTTTGGAGATTTGTGTAGATGCAAAATCAGCGCATCAGAATTCGGCTTAAAGCCTTCGACCACCGCCTGATTGATCAGTCTACCCAGGAGATCGTGGAAACTGCCAAGCGCACCGGAGCGCAGGTCAAAGGACCTATCCCGTTGCCAACGAATAAAGAACGTTACACCGTACTGATTTCACCACACGTCAATAAAGACGCGCGTGATCAGTATGAAATACGCACCCACAAGCGCCTGCTGGACATCGTGGAGCCTACTGAGAAGACAGTAGATGCTCTCATGAAGCTGGATCTGGCTGCTGGAGTAGAGGTGCAAATCTCTTTGGGATAACCCTCAGAGAATAAAAATATAACCAGGTAGCGAGTAATCAGTCCCCGCTACCCTTTTTTAAAACAGTTAAAAAAGATTTGGTGCACTGAATTGTCTGGCTGTCCTCCGGCTACGGAGCGATGGCGAACTAAGTGCAACACGTCAGTGGCCATAGCGGGTTTAAGCCCCTTGCACTAAGAGGTCTTATAACAATGTCGATAGGTTTAGTCGGTCGAAAAAGCGGCATGACCCGCGTTTTCACTGAAGAAGGTGCTTCTATACCCGTAACTGTGGTCGAAGTGCAGCCCAACCGTGTGACTCAGATTAAAACATCTGAGACTGATGGCTATAGCGCCATTCAGGTAACCATGGGTGGTCGTCGTGCTTCACGCGTAAGCAAGGCGATGGCTGGTCACTTTGCCAAAGCCAACACTGAAGCAGGGGAAGGACTGTGGGAATTCCGCACAGAAGAATTGGAAGGCATTGAGCTCGGTGGCGAGATCAAGGTTGACCAGTTTGAAGCAGGCCAGAAAGTAGATGTTACTGGCACTTCGAAAGGTAAAGGCTTCCAGGGTGGTGTGAAGCGTCACAACTTCCGCATGCAGGATGCCACTCACGGTAACTCCATTTCTCACCGTGCTCCTGGTTCTATCGGTCAGTGTCAGACACCTGGTCGTGTATTCAAGGGTAAGAAGATGGCTGGCCAGATGGGTTCAGTACAGCAGACAACACAGAGCCTGGAAGTGGTTCGCGTTGATGAAGAGAACAACCTTCTTCTTATTAAGGGTGCTGTACCCGGAGCAACTGGCTCGAAAGTTATTGTCCGTCCAACAATCAAGGTTAAGAGGTAGGTAAGGCATGGAACTCGCACTTGCACTGCCTGGTAAGAAAACGGGCAAAGAAAAAATTTCACTGAACGACGAATTCTTCGGTCGTGAGTACAACGAGCCTCTGGTACACCAGACTGTTGTGACTTACCTCGCCGGTGGCCGCCAGGGTACTGTGAAGCAGAAGAATCGCCATGAAGTAAACGGCGGCGGACGCAAACCATGGCGTCAAAAGGGCACAGGCCGTGCCCGAGCCGGTACTATCCGCAGCCCAATCTGGCGCGGTGGAGGCGTGACATTCGCAGCACGTCCTCAGGACTACAGCAAGAAGCTGAACAAAAAGATGTACCGCGGAGCGATGCAATGCATCCTCTCCGAACTAATCCGACAAGAGCGACTGGTTGTCGTAAATGAATTCACAGTCGAATCGCACAAAACAAAAGACTTGGTTACCAAGCTTAAAGAATACGAGTTAGACAACGTCCTGATCATTTCTGATCAAGTTGAACAAAACCTTTTCCTCGCGGCACGCAACCTGCACAAGGTTGAAGTGTTGGATGTGCATGGTCTGGATCCGGTAAGTCTGATTGGCTTCGAAAAAGTCCTGATCACAGTTGAAGCACTTAACAAGGTCGAGGAGGTGCTGTCATGAACCAGGAACGACTGTACACAATAATTCTTGGTCCTCACGTATCTGAGAAATCCACACTGATGACTGAAGACAGCAATCAGTACGCTTTCCGTGTTGCCACTGATGCAACCAAGCCTGAAGTTAAGGAAGCCGTGGAAAAGATCTTCAATGTAGTTGTTGATGATCTGCAGATCCTGAACGTGAAAGGCAAGACCAAGCGTTCCGCGCGCGGCAAGATTCGCCGTCGTGCTAGTTGGAAGAAGGCCTATGTCCGTCTTGAGACTGGACATGAAATTGACTTCGCTGAAATTGGTTGATCGGGAGTAGAGGGTTAAGTCATGCCAGTAGTTAAATGTAAACCGACATCACCAGGGCGCCGTTTCGTCGTCAAGGTTGTCAATCCCGATCTGCACAAAGGCGAACCCTATGCGCCTTTGACTGCGCCCAAGTCCAAGAGTGGTGGCCGTAACAATAAAGGCCGTATCACTCGTCGTCACCAGGGCGGTGGTCACAAGCAGAAATATCGCATTATCGATTTTCGTCGCAATAAGGACGGCATCGAAGCGGAAATCGAGCGTCTGGAATACGATCCAAACCGCTCTGCCAACATTGCACTGCTGAAGTACGCAGACGGTGAGCGACGTTACATCATCGCACCAGCCAAAGTGGCCAAGGGCGATACTGTGGTGTCTGGCGATGAAGCGCCAATCAAGGTGGGTAACTGCCTGCCATTGCGCAACATCCCGCTGGGTAGCACGGTTCACTGTGTAGAAATGAAGCCAGGCAAGGGCGCTCAAATTGCACGCTCTGCTGGTACTTCTCTGCAGCTGGTTGCTCGCGAAGGTGACTACGCAACACTGCGACTGCGTTCCGGTGAGATGCGCAAAGTATTAAGCGAATGTCGAGCCACATTGGGTGAAGTATCCAATTCAGAACATGCTCTGCGTTCACTCGGTAAAGCTGGTGCCAAGCGCTGGCGTGGAGTGCGTCCAACTGTTCGTGGTGTTGCCATGAACCCGGTTGATCACCCACATGGTGGTGGTGAAGGCCGTACCTCTGGTGGTCGTCATCCTGTTTCACCCTGGGGTACACCTACCAAGGGTTACAAGACCAGAACTAACAAGCGTACGGACAAGATGATTGTTCGCCGCAGGAAATCAAGCCGTTAACGGCAAGTGATAGAGGAATCGATTCGTGCCACGTTCACTTAAAAAAGGCCCATTTATGGATTTGCACCTGATGAAGAAGGTGCAGACCGCTGCTGAAAATAACGACAAGCGACCAATCAAGACCTGGTCCCGTCGTTCCATGATTTCACCTGAGATGATCGGCCTTACTATTGCCGTTCACAACGGTCGTCAGCACGTACCTGTGTTTATTAATGAAGACATGGTTGGTCACAAGTTGGGTGAGTTCGCACTGACTCGAACTTACAAAGGCCACGTTGCCGACAAGAAGGCGCGCTAGGAGTTATTGAGATGGAAGTATCTGCAAGATTAAAAGGTGCTCGGCTCTCTGCCCAGAAGGCACGCCTGGTAGCAGACCAGATTCGTGGCAAGGGTGTTGAAGAAGCATTGATGCTTCTCAGCTATAGCACCAAGAAAGGTGCCGGCATCATTAAGAAGGTGTTGAACTCAGCTATTGCCAATGCTGAGCACAACGAAGGTGCTGATGTAGATGAATTAAAAGTATCAACCATTATGGTTGATGAAGGTATGACGATGAAGCGCATCATGCCGAGAGCAAAGGGTCGCGCCGATCGCATTCTCAAGCGCTCTTGTCATATCACAATTACGGTAGCGGATAGCTAGGAATTTTTTATGGGCCAGAAAGTACATCCAACAGGCATTCGCCTGGGTATCGTGAAGAAACATACCTCGGTGTGGTTTGCCGAAGGTCAGGAATACGCGGACAACCTGCTGCAGGATCTCGAAGTTCGGGATTACGTAAAGAAGCGTTTGGCCAGTGCCTCCGTTGCACGGGTTGATATTGAGCGTCCTGCCCAGACTGCGAAGATCACGATCTACACAGCGCGACCAGGTATCGTGATTGGTAAGAAAGGTGAAGACGTTGAGAAGTTGCGCGGTGTTCTGACTCAGAAGATGGGTGTACCTGTGCAGATCAACATCGAGGAAATTCGTAAGCCTGATCTGGATGCCCAACTTGTAGCAGATAGTGTGGCACAGCAACTTGAACGTCGCGTAATGTTCCGCCGCGCCATGAAGCGTGCAGTTCAGAATGCTATGCGTCAGGGAGCCGAAGGAATCAAGGTCCAGGTCGGTGGTCGTCTGGGCGGTGCCGAAATTGCCCGAAGCGAATGGTATCGCGAAGGTCGCGTGCCATTGCACACATTGCGAGCAGACATTGATTACGCCACCTCTGAAGCCAGTACCACTTACGGCATCATCGGTGTGAAGGTTTGGATATTCAAAGGCGAGATCCTGGATCTGGATGAAGCCATCGTGCCCAAGCAGCAGCCAGCTGCTAGCTAAGGGTTCTGAGGTAGAGGAATAGAACGTGTTACAGCCTAAACGTACAAAATTTCGCAAGATGATGAAGGGCCGCAATCGTGGTCTGGCTCATCGCGGCAGCAAGGTGGATTTCGGCGAATATGGTTTGAAAGCCATCTCCCGTGGTCGTCTGACAGCACGTCAGATCGAGGCGGCTCGTCGTGCCATGACCCGTAAGGTAAAGCGTGGGGCGAAAATCTGGATTCGTGTTTTTCCAGACAAGCCAATTACTCAGAAGCCTTTGGAAGTGCGTCAGGGTAAAGGTAAAGGTAACGTTGAATACTGGGTTGCCCAGATTCAGCCCGGTCGAATTATGTTTGAAATTGAAGGTGTCGAAGAAGAGTTGGCCCGTGAAGCATTCACATTGGCTTCTGCCAAGCTTCCATTCGATACCACTTTTGTTAAGCGAACGGTGATGTAATGAAAGCGAGTGAGTTGAGAGAGAAGTCAGTAGAAGAGCTGCAGTCACAGCTGCAGGATCTCTACAAAGACCAGTTTAACTACCGCATGCAAAACGCTACTGGTCAGTTAGGTCAGGTGCACCTGGTGGGCGCTGTGAAGAAAGACATTGCGCGCATCAAGACCATCATCACTGAAAAGCAGAAGAGTGAAGCGTAGATATGTCAGAGAGTGATATTCAGGAAGGTCAGGAAACCCTGGCGCGTACAGCGAGCGGCAAAGTTGTCAGCAACAAGATGGACAAGTCTATCGTTGTGCTGGTTGAGCGACGCGTAAAGCACCCGGTGTACGGCAAGATCATCAAGCGGTCTACCAAGATCCACGCCCACGACGCGAACAACGAGTGTGGCATTGGTGATGAAGTCACTATTAAGGAAGTGCGTCCGATCTCCAAGACCAAGTCCTGGTCTTTGGTGTCCGTAGACGAGAAAGCAACACAGATTTAAAGAAGGTAGACAGTCTGTATTCAGTCACTGAATACATGATGGAGCGAATCGATGATTCAAGTACAGTCATATTTAGATGTCGCAGATAACAGCGGCGCACGACGCGTAATGTGTATCAAGGTGCTGGGTGGATCCCATCGCCGTTACGCACGCATCGGTGACGTGATCAAGGTTACTGTGAAAGAAGCAATTCCGCGGGGCAAGGTTAAGAAAGGTCAGGTGCTTAACGCACTGGTCGTTCGTACCAAGAAAGGTGTACGCCGTGGTGACGGTTCATTGATCCGCTTCGACGACAACGCAGCAATCCTGTTGAACAACCAGGAAGCACCTATCGGTACTCGTGTATTCGGTCCGGTTACTCGTGAATTGCGTAACGAAAAATTCATGCGAATTATTTCGCTGGCACCAGAAGTGCTTTAAAGATTGTTTTGAGCTCTTTTTAAGAACGGCTCAAGAGAGATAGAGAAATATGAACAAGCTAAGAACTGATGATGAAGTAGTTGTAATTGCCGGTAAAGACAAAGGCAAGCGCGGAACTATCTCTCGCCTGCTTGGAGACAAGGTCATTGTTGCCGGCATCAATATGGTTAAGCGTCACACCAAGCCCAACCCGAATGCAGGTCAACCAGGAGGCATCATTGAGCGCGAAGCGCCACTGGATATCTCCAACGTAGCAATTTTCAATGCGGCAGAGAACAAGGCTGATCGCGTTGGAATCAAAGTTTTGGAAGACGGCGCCAAGAAGCGCGTTTTCAAATCTAACGGTCAGGAAATAGATTAGTCATGGCTCAGTTAAGAGAGTATTACAAGCAAGAAGTGGTACCTGCGCTGACTTCACAGTTCGGTTTCGCTAACCCTATGCGAGTGCCAAAGATCACCAAGATCACACTCAACATGGGTTTGGGTGAAGCGGTTGCCGATAAGAAGATTCTGGAAGCTGCAACCAAAGATCTGGAAATGATCAGCGGCCAGAAAGTGGTAGTTACCAAGGCGCGTAAGAGTATTGCGGGATTCAAGATTCGTGAAGGTTGGCCAATTGGTTGCAAGGTTACCTTGCGTGGCGAACGTATGTACGAATTCCTGGAGCGTCTGGTTGATATCTCAATTCCACGTATCCGTGACTTCCGTGGCCTTAGCCCCAAGTCATTCGACGGTCGTGGCAACTACGCCATGGGTGTGAATGAACAAATCATTTTCCCTGAAATTGATTACGACAAGATCGACAAGCTGCGTGGTCTGGATATCACAATCACGACTACAGCGCGTAACGATGATGAAGGTCGTGCCCTGCTGTCTGCGATGAAGTTTCCATTCCGTGGTATGAATCCAGCTGGAGAGTCAAAGGAAGCAGCTAAAGAAGATACTGCCAATGCTGAAACTGCAGAAGCAAGTGAATCAGCGGAAGCAAACGAAGGAACAGAGGAGTCCTGATATGGCTAAGAAGTCAATGATAGCCAGAGAGAACAAGCGTGCTAAGACTGTCGAGAAGTACGCGGCGAAGCGTGCAGAGTTGAAAGCAATTCTGCAGGATCCGAACGCCAGTGACGACGACAAGTGGACTGCTCAAATCAAACTGCAGAAGCTGCCACGTGATGCCAGCCCTGTTCGTCAGCAGCGTCGCTGCCGTGTAACAGGTCGCCCACATGGCGTTTACCGAAAATTTGGTCTTTGCCGAAACAAGCTGCGTGAAGCAGCGATGCGCGGCGACGTGCCTGGTCTGACCAAGGCCAGTTGGTAAGGGGTTATTAGATATGAGCATGTCCGATCCAATTAGTGATTTTCTGACTCGCATCCGCAATGCACAGATGGCTCAGCATCCATCTGTTGCTTGCCCGTCTTCCAAGATCAAGGAAGCCATCAGCAAGGTATTGCAGGACGAGGGTTATATCTCTGGTTACGCTGTTAAAGAAGAAGATGGCAAGCCAGTGATCAATGTGGATCTGAAGTATTTCCAGGGCAAGCCAGTGATCGAAGAGATCAAGCGCGTAAGTCGTCCTGGTCTTCGTAGCTACAAGGGCAAAGATGATTTGCCAAGCAACAGAGCCGGTCTTGGTGTGGCAATCATGTCTACCAACAAGGGTCTGATGACAGCGAAACAAGCTAAAGCCGCCGGTCTCGGTGGTGAGGTACTGTGCACCGTTTTCTAAACGGGTGCTCGAACAAATTAGTTTAAGAGTGACTTAAGCATGTCCAGAATAGCAAATGCACCGGTAGCGATTCCCAAGGGAGTGGAAACGACTCTGTCCGGTTCACAAATTTCTGTTAAAGGAAGCAAGGGAATATTGCAGTTGGATCTGCATACCCTGGTTGGTGTAGCCCAGGAAGGCGAAGAGCTGAAGGTATCCGCTAAGGATAGCTCGCGCGAAGCAGGTGCTCTGGCGGGAACATTTCGCTCACTGATTAACAACATGGTTGTTGGTGTAAGCGAAGGATTTGAAAAGAAGTTAGAGCTACAGGGTGTTGGTTATCGTGCCAAGGCGTCTGGCAAGACTGTCAATCTGACTGTGGGTTATTCACACCCTATCGATTACAAGCTGCCTGAAGGTGTAACGGCTGAAACACCCAGCCAGACAGAGATTGTTATTTCTGGTGCTGACAAGCAGCTGGTAGGTCAGGTTGCTGCAGAGATCAGAGAATTTAGACCACCTGAGCCTTATAAGGGTAAAGGTATTCGCTACGTTGATGAGCGTGTGTTTAGAAAAGAAGCGAAGAAGAAATAGGTTTCCGGGTTATGAGTATCAAAAAGACAGCTCGTTTACGCCGTGCCAAGCGGGCCCGAGCAAAGATCAACGAATTACGTGTAAATCGTCTGTGTGTGTATCGTTCACCCCGGCATATTTACGCGCAAATCATTTCACCAAATGGCAACCAGGTGTTGGCCAGTGCTTCCACGGTTGAGAAAGAAAGCCGCGGTGGCAAGACTGGTAACGTCGACGCTGCCACGAATGTTGGCAAGCTGATCGCGGAACGTGCGAAAGCTGCTGGTGTCGAGAAAGTTGCATTTGACCGTTCGGGTTATGCCTATCACGGCCGGGTTAAGGCCCTGGCTGAGGCAGCGCGCGAAGGCGGACTGGAATTCTAAAAAGGTTTTAGGTTATGGCATTTAAAGACGAGCCAGGTAAGAACGAAGAAGGCCTGCAGGAAAAACTGATTCAGGTTAATCGTGTAGCCAAAGTGGTTAAGGGTGGTCGAATCTTCGGCTTCACTGCACTGACTGCTGTTGGTGATGGTAATGGACGCGTAGGTTTCGGTCGCGGTAAGGCGCGCGAGGTACCTCTGGCGATTCAGAAGGCAATGGAATCAGCCCGTCGCAACATGATTACGGTCAATCTGGACGGCCACACTCTGCAGTACCCAATCAAGGCTCGTCACGGTGCATCCAAGGTTTACATGCAGCCAGCTTCTGAAGGTACCGGTGTCATTGCTGGTGGTGCCATGCGCGCCATCCTGGAATTAGCCGGCGTTCAAAACGTACTGGCCAAGTGCTACGGCTCTACTAACCCAGTGAACGTGGTACGAGCAACTTTCAATGGACTGCGTGACATGCGTGCTCCAGAAGACATCGCGGCAAAGCGCGGTAAGTCAGTAGATGAGATAGTGGGCTAATGCCTTCGAGTGAATCAGCTAGAGGTAATAGCGGATTCAAAAATTTACGAAAAGATTTGATTGGTAGTAAATAGAGATGGCGAAAAAAGAAACAGTCAAAGTCACTTTGGTGAGAAGCCCAATCGGCTCGCAGCCCAAGCACAAGCTGTGCCTGCAGGGTCTGGGTATTCGTCGCATGCATCAAACTGTGGAAGTGGAAGACACTCCGGCAGTGCGCGGCATGATCAACAAAATTAGCTACATGCTTTCAGTCGAGTGAGACTGAGGTACTGAGAATAGCAGGTAATCAAAATGCAACTTAATGATTTGAGCCCAGCAGAAGGCAGCGTTAAAGCCAAGAAGCGTGTTGGCCGTGGTGTAGGTAGCGGCTGGGGCAAAACCAGCGGTACTGGTCATAAAGGTCAGAAGTCCCGTACTGGTGGCACTGTTAAGCCTGGATTCGAAGGCGGCCAGATGCCATTGCAGATGCGCCTGCCGAAGTTCGGTTTCAGCTCTCGCGTCGGTCGCATTACTGCCGAGATTCGCAGCGGCGAATTGAACAAGGTGGAAGGCGATGTAGTGAACATGGAGTCACTGCGCAAGGCGGGTCTGATTACTTCCAATATCAAGCGTGTGAAAGTCATGCTCTCTGGTGACGTAACTCGCAAGCTTTCAGTAGAAGGCATTCGAGTAAGTAAAGGCGCCAAGGAAGCGATTGAAAAGGCTGGTGGTTCGGTAGCAGATATTGTTGAGGAACCTAAAGGCAAGCCGGTTAAGAAAGAGAAGGCTGCTGAATAAGCAGAGAATGAATTAGGTGTGCGGATAAGCAGAACCGTACATAAACGATTAGATCGAGATATTAGTTAACTACGATGGCAAATAAACCAAACATTAATCCGGAAAACATAGGCGCTGGGCTGGGCGAGCTCAAGTCACGTCTGTTCTTCCTGTTGTTTGCCATCTTCGTCTATCGGGTTGGCACACACATTCCTGTGCCCGGAATTGATCCGTTGCAATTGCAGGCGTTCTTTAATCAGCAGGAAGGGACATTTGCCGATCTGTTCAACATGTTCTCCGGCGGTGCGCTTGAGCGTATGAGTATCGTGGCGTTGGGCATCATGCCCTACATTTCTGCTTCGATTATTATGCAGTTGCTTACTGCAGTGAGCCCGCAACTGGATCAGCTGAAGAAAGAAGGTGAGTCCGGTCGCCGCAAGATCACCCAGTACACCCGTTACGGCGCACTGGTATTGGCCACTGTGCAGGGCACGGGCATGACCGTTGGTCTGTTGGCGCCTATGGCCTACAACCCGGGTATTGCTTTTAATCTCACCGCCATTATTTCACTGGTCACCGGTGCCATGTTCCTGATGTGGCTGGGTGAACAGATTACTGAGAAGGGTATCGGTAACGGTATTTCGATGCTGATCTTTGCCGGCATTGTTGCTGGCTTCCCGGCAGCAGTCGGTACTTCTCTGACCCAGGCTTATGAGGGCCAGATTAGCGGCGTACTGCTACTGGTTGTTGCATTGATCGCAGTTGGTGTTGTGGCCTGCATCGTTTATGTGGAACGTGCCCAGCGTCGAATTACAGTGAACTATGCCAAGCGCCAGCAGGGTCGGAAGATGTATCAGGCTCAGGCCAGTCACTTGCCGCTGAAGATTAATATGGCCGGTGTAATCCCGGCGATTTTCGCCAGCTCAATTCTGCTGTTCCCGGCATCCCTGGGTCAGTGGTTCGGTCAGTCTGAAGGTTCCGAATGGTTGCAGGATCTGGCTCTGTACATTGGTCCAGGTCAGCCGCTATACATCATCATCTTCAGCGCCATGATTATTTTCTTTTGCTTCTTTTATACCGCGTTGGTGTTTAACCCCCGCGATGTAGCAGAAAACCTGAAGCGTTCCGGTGCTTTCATTCCCGGTATTCGTCCAGGTGAACAAACTGCGAAGTACATCGATGGTGTGATTACTCGATTGACCATGTTCGGCGCCGTGTACATCACCCTGGTTTGTTTGTTGCCAAATTTCATGCAGATGGTTGCAGCCGTACCTTTCAACCTCGGCGGCACCGCATTGTTGATCTCTGTAGTGGTTACTATGGATTTCTGGTCCCAGGTGCAATCGCACCTGATGTCACACCAGTATGACTCTTTGATGAAGAAGTCCAAGCTGGGTAACTATGGACGCAGTGGAATATAAGAACTTGTAAAGATCAGGGCAGCGCCCTGTTCGGAGTGTAACGATGAAAGTAAGAGCATCAGTAAAAAAGATTTGCCGCAACTGTAAGATCATTCGACGAAACGGTTCGGTTCGAGTTATTTGTAGTGCAGAACCCCGACACAAGCAGCGTCAGGGTTAGGCCACGGAGATAGACGGAGTATATCTATGGCACGTATTGCCGGGGTAAACATACCGGATAACAAGCACATCGTGATTTCACTGCGGTATGTGTTTGGAGTCGGTCACCACACAGCAAGCAAGATCTGTGACGCCACAGGGATTGCACCTGCGACCAAGACAAGCGAATTGAGCCCAGAACAACTGGATGCGATTCGTGCCGAGGTTGCCAAGCTTACAACTGAAGGTGATCTGCGCCGGGAAATTTCCATGAACATCAAGCGATTGATGGATCTGGGTTGTAACCGTGGCATTCGTCACCGTCGTTCACTGCCAGTAAGAGGGCAGCGTACGAAGACTAATGCGCGGACACGTAAAGGACCCAGAAAGCCAATTCGCAAATAAGAGAATTCACTAAGAGAAACTTTCGAGCGAAACGATAAACGAATCAATCGAAGTACTTGGAAACTAAGATGGCCACACCAAAATCTGGTAAGAAGAAAGCACGCTCAACCGTCATCGACGGCATGGCGTTTATTCATGCTTCCTTTAATAACACGATCATTACCATTACAGATCGCCAGGGTAATGCGCTTGCCTGGGCAACTTCAGGTGGTTCCGGCTTCCGCGGCTCGCGTAAGTCCACACCATTTGCAGCACAGGTTGCAGCTGAGAAAGCCGGCAAACAAGCCATGGAACTGTATGGTCTGAAGAATCTGGACGTGAAGGTCAACGGACCTGGTCCAGGCCGTGAATCAGCCGTCCGCGCCCTGAATAACTGCGGACTGAGAGTCGGCAATATCACCGACGTAACACCAATTCCTCACAATGGTTGCCGACCGCCCAAGAAGCGGCGCGTCTAAACTAGGAGAAAACCTATGGCCCGTTATCTAGGCCCTAAGTGCAAGCTCTCTCGAAGAGAAGGAACAGATTTGTTCCTGAAGAGCGGCGTACGCCCGATCGACAGCAAGTGCAAGACCGATACGATTCCTGGTCAGCATGGTCAGCGTCGTGGCCGCTTGTCCGATTACGGTGTACAGCTCAGAGAGAAGCAAAAAGTTCGTCGTACCTACGGAGTGCTGGAGAAGCAGTTCCGTGGCTACTACAAAGAAGCTGCTCGACGTAAGGGTGCAACCGGTGAAAACCTGCTGCAACTTCTGGAGTGCCGACTGGACAACGTGGTTTATCGCATGGGATTTGGTTCTACCCGCGCGGAAGCACGCCAGCTGGTTTCCCATAAGTCGATTATGGTGAATGGCGAAGTGGTAAACGTTCCTTCTTATCAAGTCAGTGAAGGCGATGTGGTATCCATTCGCGAAAAGTCCAAGCAGCAGCTACGAATCAAATCTGCATTGGAACTCGCTGCCCAGCGCAGCGACATCGACTGGATTTCAGTCGACAGCGGCAAGCTCGAAGGCAAATTCACGCGTTTACCTGAACGCGAAGACCTGCCACAAGAGATCAATGAAAATCTGATCGTCGAGCTATATTCCAAGTAGGGAACCAATCACACAAAGGGTGAGTATTCATGCAAATTTCTTTATCTGATTTCCTGACACCGCAAGTGATACAAGTCGACGAGTACGACAAGTGTCACTCCAAGGTTGTACTGGAGCCACTGGAACGTGGTTTCGGACATACCCTGGGTAACGCCTTACGTCGAATCCTGCTTTCTTCCATGCCTGGTTGTGCAATCGAAGAAGTGGAAATCGATGGTGTTGTACACGAATACAGCACAATCGAAGGTGTGCGTGAGGACGTCATCGAAATTCTGCTTAACATGAAAGGTGTTGCAGTAGTCCTGAATAATAAGGACGAAGCCGTTCTGTCTCTTTCCAAGAAAGGAGCAGGTGCGGTCACTGCAGGTGACATCGAGGTCGACCACGACGTTGAGATCGTTAACCCCGATCACGTGATCGCGCACCTCAATGGCAATGGCGAGCTGAACATGCGCATCACTGTGCGCAAGGGCCGCGGTTATTCACCAGCCGACACTCGTGTGTCTGACGATGAAGAAACCCGTGCTGTGGGCAAACTGGTTCTGGATGCCTCTTACACCCCTGTTGTTCGAGTGTCCTACTCCGTGGAAAATGCCCGAGTTGAGCAACGTACCGACCTCGATAAGCTGATTATCGATCTGGAAACCAACGGTACTATAGATCCTGAAGAAGCAATCCGTCGTGCCGCGACTATTCTGCAACATCAGTTGAGTGTATTCGTTGACCTGCAGAGCGAAATCATCGCCGAGCCAGAAGAGCACGAAGACGAGATTGACCCGATTCTTCTCCGTCCTGTAGACGATCTGGAGCTGACTGTTCGCTCCGCCAACTGTCTGAAGGCCGAAGACATTTACTACATCGGTGATCTGATTCAGCGCACTGAAGTTGAATTGTTAAAGACACCAAACCTTGGCAAGAAGTCCCTGACTGAGATCAAGGATGTGCTGGCGACACGTGGCCTTTCACTGGGTCTGCGTCTCGAAAACTGGCCTCCATCCAGCCTCAAGTCAGACGATCGCGCCGCTTAAAGGAAGAGAGTTAAGAGCCGAGAAGCTTTAGAGCCTTCAGCGAAGAAACTTAAAGGCCCTCAGCGAATTAATAAGGTATAAAGTTATGCGTCATCGACACAGCGGTCGCCAACTGAATCGCAACAGTCCTCACCGAACAGCCATGTTTCGCAACATGACTTCTTCACTGGTAGAGCATGAGATCATCAAGACTACCCTGGTGAAGGCGAAGGAACTGCGCACAGTTGCCGAGCCATTAATCACACTTGCCAAGAAAGACAGCGTGGCTAACCGTCGTCTGGCTTTCAGTCGTACTCGCAACAAGGCGACTGTGGGCAAGCTTTTCAATGAACTCGGTCCACGTTATCAGGATCGCCCCGGTGGCTACATTCGCATTCTTAAATGCGGCGAGCGTGCCGGCGACAAGGCGCCGATGGCCTATGTGGAATTGGTAGACCGCCCTCTGCACAATGAGGATGACTTCGACACCGACGTGGAGACTACAGAAGAGGATTAATACCGACTCTCTCCAGCAAATTCAAAACCCGGTCGCCGATTCAGACACTTAACCGAATCCGACCGGGTTTTTTCATTTTCGGATCAGCATTTTTAACAGGGACAACAAATGACTTCTTCATTCCACCCGCCACAGCGTACACTCATGGGCCCGGGTCCATCCGATGTGAATCCAAGAATATTGGAGGCCTTGTCCCGACCCACCATTGGCCATCTGGATCCAGCCTTCATTCAGATGATGGATGAAGTGAAAGAGCTGATTCAATACGCCTTTAAAACCCGGAATGAATTAACGATCCCGGTGTCGGCTCCGGGATCGGCGGGTATGGAAACTGTGTTTGCCAATCTCGTCGAGGCCGGTGAGAAAGTCATCATCTGCCAGAACGGTGTGTTCGGCGGACGCATGAAAGAAAACGTGGAGCGCTGCGGCGGCATTGCCATTATGGTTGAACGGGAATGGGGGACTCACATCGATCCAGGCAGTGTAGAGCAGGTGTTGCGGGATCACAAAGATGCTGTTGCGATATCCTTTGTGCATGCTGAAACTTCAACCGGTGCACGAAGTGATGCAGAGACTTTGTGCGCCCTGGCGCGCAAGTACGATTGTCTATCTATCGTTGATGCTGTGACTTCTCTTGGTGGTATCCAGTTGGAGGTAGACGAGTGGGGTATAGATGCTATCTATTCCGGAACGCAAAAGTGTTTATCCTGCGTACCTGGACTATCGCCTGTGAGTTTTTCGCAGAAAGCGGTGGAGAAGATTCAATCTCGCACATCGAAAGTGCAAAGTTGGTTTTTGGACACTAATCTTGTGATGGGTTACTGGGGAACTGACGCCAAGCGGTCTTACCACCACACGGCACCCGTTAATTCTCTATATGCACTACACGAGTCATTGGTAATTCTTAAAGATGAAGGTCTCGAAAACGCCTGGCAGCGCCACGCCAACAACCATGAAGCCTTCGCTGCAGGAATTAAATCCCTTGGCCTGGGATTCGTTGTTGATGAGGAGTACCGATTACCTCAGTTGAACGCCGTGTCCTTTCCCGATTCCATCGATGATGGTGCAGTGCGAGGTGCATTGCTTAATGACTACGATCTTGAAATCGGAGCGGGTCTGGGTGCACTGGCAGGTAAGGTCTGGCGCATCGGATTGATGGGGTATGCCAGCAACAAAAAGAATGTCTTGTTCTGTTTGTCTGCTCTTGGTAACGTACTCAACCAGCAGGGCTATTCCTGTGATCCAGCCGCGGCAGTCTCCGCCGCTCAGGCGCACTACGCCAGCCTGTAGGTTTGTAGTAAACCTGTAGAAAGAAAGTGCAGGTTCTCTAGTACCACTCTGGAAGCAAAGAAATAATTGACCGAGCTGCCGATGCAAATCATCGGCGGCACGGCGTGGGTTCATGTTCATGTCGGATGTCGCAACATCACAATCTGCCAATCCAGGCTCGGCCCGGCTTTATGCCGAGCTGGTTCTGCTGTCAGCAGTCTGGGGATCGTCTTTTCTGTTCCTGCGTATCGCAGCACCAGCCATGGGTCCATTCTTCCTGGTGGAGATGCGGGTTCTGAGCGGTCTGATAGTAATGCTGCCCATGTGTTTTCTGTTAGGGAAGTGGCCGGAATTCCGCGAAAACTGGAAAATGATCTTCGTCATTGGTGTAACCAATATGGCGGTACCGTTCTGCTTCTTCAGCTATGCCGCCATCAATATCAACGCCGGTCTGTTATCCATTCTTAATGCCACGGTTCCTTTCTTCACTGCCCTTATTGGTTTTGCAGTATGGGGACGGCGTCTATCATTGCTGGCTATTCTCGGTACTGCCCTGGGTTTCATTGGTGTGGTTGTGCTGGTGTTAGATCCGGTAGCCATCGCTGCTGGTTCAATGGATATAGTAGCTGCATTGTCAGCACTATTCGCCTGTGTGCTCTACGGCCTCGCCCTCAATCTGGTGTCGCAAAAACTCAGCCATGTTTCCGGACTGGCGATCACTACAGGTAGTCTGCTTATAGCCTCCGTATTACTATTCCCTCTGGCGATCTGGCAGCGACCGGAAGAGATGCCAGCGATGCCGGTTTGGATGGCGGTCATCTCCCTCGGTGTCGTGTGTACCGGTCTCGCCTATATGCTGTTCTACAGACTGATCGCCCGCATGGGAACCGAGCAAGCCATCATGACCACGTACCTGATCCCACTGTTCAGTATTCTCTGGGGAAGCCTGTTTCTTGCGGAGAGCATCACACTTTTTATGGTGCTGGGCTGTATTCTGGTGCTTTTGGGTGTGGGGATGACCACCGGCAGATTGCCGGGCTTAAATCGCATTCTTGGCCGATACACTGTAGAAAGCTGAATTCACTGGGCGATATCAGTGAAAATAGCACGGAATATTAATATTCTGTAATAAAATCAATGTTGTACACCAATTGGTCAAATTGAGAAGCCCCACAATACCTGCTAAAGTTAATGATCATGCAAGCTGAAACCGCACTCGTCGACGAAGAGATCGAAAAAATCGATGCTCCGGAACTCACGGTGCAGCCTGAAGAGGCTGGACCCGAGGCGGAACATGCCCCAAAGATTGACCTTCAGCCACCCCCCTTTGCTGAAGTTCACGATGGCCCGGACTATGACAAGACCCAGGTCACCATCGAGCTAAACAACTCCAATCGCATCAAGGGCAAACTCGCCCAGTTCAACACGGCATCCGAATCCATTGCCATCTTCGAGCCCCGGGCTAAAGAACCAACAGTGGTCGAGATGTCAGGCATAAAATACATGCGTCTGGAAAAGCCCTACCAGATTGTATTGAAGAGCAATAACCCTAATCCTGGTTTCGAATCTACTGATGCCCGCTCCTTCGAAGTCATGTTCAAGGACAAGTCAGAACTGACCGGCAAGACTTTCGGTACTCGCCAGGACAAGACGGGCATGCATCTTTATGAACAAACCAAGATGGGGCGCAAGTGGCGTTACTGTACTCATCTGTTTGTGCCCCATTCGGCCATTGCAAATCAGAACATCGGTGGCCAGATTGGCGAGATGCTGGTTGAAGAAGAAGTTATCTCCCAGGAAGTACTGGATACTGCGCTGCAGGATCAACAGGAAGAACGTTCACGCCTGTTAGGTGAATACCTCGTTACCCAGAAGATTGTAGATTCCGCCGAACTGGAATCTGCACTTTCTCGCCAGAAGCATATGCCCAACCTCAAGCTGGGTGAGATTCTGGTGGGTGAAGACCTGGTCAGTGAAGCGCAGCTCAACGAAGCACTAAAAGAACAGAAGAAAAAGCGAAAAGGCGCCCTTGGTGAAATTCTTGTTAACCGGGGTGTTATCGCCAAAGATGAAATTCAGCAGGCCCTGGCCAAGAAGCTGGGTATTCCTTTCATTAACCTGCGGGAATTCGTGGTCGAGCCAGACATCGTTCGACTCCTGACCGCAGCCATCGCCTTTAAACACAAGGTAGTGCCTTTGTATGTGTATGAAGGCAAGATTGTTGTCGCTATCGAAAACCCCATGGACTGGCAGGTGACCGATGCCCTGAGTTTCAACATCAACAAGTATGTTGAACCAGTGATGGCGTCTGCGGAAGATATCAACTGGGCACTGCAATTCTATTATTCCTCGGAAGATATCGAGTCCACCATCGCCGACTACGAAGAGGAGATGGAAGGTGCAGAGGAGGATGATGATTACGATGCTACCATCTTCTCTGCAGTTGAAACCCAGCAGGTCACGGACAACGTTGTTGTTCGAATCGTCAACAAGATCATTGAAGACGCTCATCGCCAGAAAGTTTCAGATATTCACATCGAGCCGGGCACAGGCAAACAAAAAGTAATTGTCCGTTTCCGTAAGGACGGAGTGCTCACCACTTACTATAAATTCCCAACGAAATACCGCAGCGTATTCGTCTCCCGTATCAAGGTGATGGCTCACCTGGATATTTCCAACAAGAACCGGCCCCAGGATGGCAAGATCAATTTCCGTCACTTTGCGCCGGTGGATATCGAGCTTCGTGTTGCCACTATTCCAACCCAGGGCGGCATCGAAGATGTGGTGATTCGTATTCTGTCCGGTGGTAAGTGTATGCCGGTGAATGCAATTGGTTTGAGCACACCCAATTTAGACAATCTGCTGGCCGGTGTTTCCAAACCCTACGGCATGTTCCTGGTATGCGGTCCGACAGGCTCTGGTAAGAGTACGACCCTGCACTCGATTCTCAATTATCTGAACAACAACGAACGCAAAATCTGGACTGCCGAAGATCCAGTGGAAATTACCCAGCATGGTTTAAGGCAAGTAGAGGTAAACGAAAAAGTCGGCATGACTTTCTCCGGTGCCATGCGCGCCTTCCTCCGTGCCGACCCGGACATCATCATGGTAGGTGAGATGCGTGACCAGGAAACAGCAGGCACCGCCATTGAAGCCTCACTCACCGGTCACCTTGTATTATCAACACTCCACACCAACAGTGCGGCGGAAAGTATCGTCCGTCTGCTGGATATGGACATGGACCCCTTTAACTTTGCCGACGCCATGATCGGTATCCTGTCTCAACGTCTTACCAAGACCTTGTGCACTTCCTGCAAAAAATCCTATGTACCAGAAGCCAGCGAAGTAGAATTCCTTGCCTCGGAATACTGCCGCGAAAGTATCCCCGATGGCAGCCGCTCCGACCCAACGGAAGAAGCAGTGAAGAAACAGCTGGAACTCTGGGAAAAAGACTTCTCCCACGACGGTGAGTTCACACTCTACAAAGCGCCAGGTTGCCCGGCCTGTCTCGATACCGGCTACCGAGGCCGAATGGGTGTGCATGAGCTGCTGATGTCCACGCCACAAATCAAGAAGATGATTCTTCGTAGAGCACCTGCGGCGGATATTCATTTTGAGGCGATTGCGTCCGGGATGAGGACTCGGAAGCAGGATGGGATTGATAAGATATTGATGGGATATACGGACTATACGCAGATTAGAACTATCTGACGTACCGGCTGCGACTCATCTCACTCCGACGGCCCTTATGTCCATCGATGGATGGTATTCCGGCAATGCAGGAGCAATTACTGGTCGCTCGCTACTTGAGTCATCACCCTTCGTTCGACTTGCCTCAGATTTTTTTGCAGAGAATCAGAATGACGCTTATCGATAATTGAGAGCGGAATTTGATATAAGCGATTGATTTACTTTTTCTGAGAGTTGCTAAAAAATGATGGAGAAAACATGAATAAGATGCTCCTCGTTGTATTTACTGGATTGTTTAGCCTTCAAGCAGCGAATGCGCTTAAGCCTGAATTTTCGCAGCTGAACCCGACTTTATATAAAGACGCTTTTAAAATCGGCTACTACCACGATAGCCAGTCATCAAATTTTAGCGATGCAGATTTCGCGACCTTGTTTGATTCAGTTCTTTCCTTTGGGTTTGAAGCAGTAATGTTCGATCTGACTGCCAGTGTAGATTCTGATGGGAATCTAATTCATATACTGGCATATGATCGCCTGCTCTCGGTGATAGAGCTGGCTGGATCAAAAGGGCTGGACACGTCCATTATGGTGAACTGGACATTCAATGGAGAGAATGCCCAATACGTTGGTGATAGGGAAAGATTGTTTGGCGAGCCCTTAACTGCAGAATTTACCGCCAATTTGATGAATTCCATGCAGGAATTTTGGGTACCGTTTGCCACCCAGCTTAATGGGGCAGGCCTGGACCTGTTGTCACTGGGTGCTTTTGCAGATGTTGAGTTTATGAATGCGGAGGTACTTCCCAAGTGGCAGGCGATAGTGGCAGATGTCAGGGCTGTTTATGGCGGCGCGCTCACATTTACCTACCTCCACATTCTGGAATTTCAGTCTCGTCAACTCGACGAGGTCGTGATCTGGGATCTGTTCGATGTAATTAATATCTGGACTCGATGGAATATATCGACACTGCCAGTTTCAGATCATGAATTTATTCAGCAAAGCTATGTAGATCCCAGATTCGAAGATCAGCCCTATGCGATTATTTACAAGAACCTGTCCGAGAAGTATCAGCTGCCGCTGGTGCTGACTGTTAATGCATTCGCGGTATCTCACGCGCTGGATGGAGGCTGGGATCCCTATGATGAAGAGCTGAACCAGCGGCCATTGGACGTTCATAGAGATTTACAGAAAATCGCTTTTGAAGCGTCGCTGCACCACATTTCCCACAATCTGAACGACGAGGTGGCGTCGGTTGTTGTGGGCAATTATGAGGTGTGGGCAAACGCGGAATTCAGCGATAGTTTATATTTCGATGCCTGGAAGGAACTCGATCTGACATTACTTCCTGCAGATATTCTAGGCGTTTTTACAAACTATTTTGAACAAGGAAATCACTACAGCGCCACGATGGGTGCCCACGGTTCAGTCTATTCTGAACGTTTGCACGGTGGATCGAGCAACACGGCTTTTTACCTGAATGGTGGTCTTGATGAAGTGTTCGGTGGTTCAGGTGCAGATTCTTTTCATCTTCCCGAATCCTCTACACAACTGGATCTGACTCTCCATGGCTGGACACGCGAAGACAGCGTGAATATTGCAGAGATCTATTTTGATGGTGAGTTATGGACAACTTTTGATATTGCGAAGAATCTCGACGCTATCCAGAACTCCGGGTTCGATGGCTCCTGGGAACCTGCCAGCACTGTGATACCTATTGATGATCCAATGGCGCAGCATACGCTGGAGATTGTTGTGCCATCGGGGCCAGGTACCCAGTTCTTTGCCATTACCGAGTTATCGCTCAATGGTCCTTTCGGTCGCCAGGAAGTTGACCCCTTTCCTAACAATCCAGTTGACGATGCCTATGACAGTTCGAATTGGATCGATGACGAACAGGCGTACTCAGTGAGTCTCCCGGTGGCATCTGCAAGTGATGCTATTGTCATTGATGGAGGCGGGGGTATAGATACGCTGGTGTATCCCTCTGCAACAACAGTATACCCGCAAGTGCAGCATACCAATATCGAGAGAATTCAATCTAACGGGGCGTTCGCTTTGGACTATGACGGGCATACGGGTTTCGTTACCCGGCTACTGGCAACATTGTTGGGGCTGGAGTCGGCGTTTCATGCCGAGTACCTGGGAATTGGGCTCGACTTGCTCGCCAGTGGCGTGACCGAGGACACCATCGCGAACCTGGCCATCGAAGTGGTGCTTGGCGCGAATCCCGATATAGCCTCATTGGCTAATCTCATCTCAAACAATTTGCATGGTACAGAAGCGTCAGCGGAAACGATCTCAACGCTCACTTCCCAGATAGAATCCGGTGAAACAAGCCTGGCTGAGTACTTGCTTGATAACATCAATGCGGAAAGCACAGAGGCATTGGTTAACGCACAGCAATTTGGAGATGCAGGAATACCTTATATTCCCGTTAATTAAACCAGGGGACACTGACAACTTAGCAACTTAACGAAGTTCGGTATTTTCACAGTCCTCTTCTTTCGTATGGATGTCGATAAGAAATACAGTTAGAGCCGTGTCTAGAATAGTTGAGATAAGTTGCTAAGTTGTCAGTGTCCCCATGCCTCGTTTGTCTTCTTAAGTAGCAGCTAATCATCCCACCGTAATTGTATGCACGAACATGACGGGTTTTGGTACAATTCTGTGCCATGAATTCTCAATACTTAGCGAGAGTGAGCTTGCTTATAAAGATTGCACTTGGCGTCTTTTGGCTTAGCTTCGCACTGATCTCACCTGTTTCAGCACAATCTGCAAGCGAGGCATATCTTCGTTTCTATGCACCAAAGGATATCGTGTTCGAGCAAGAGCGATTGCCCTTCACTGTCGAACTACACAATCCTACGGATGAATCTTTGGGTATTGTGCGAGTTGGCGTTCAATTTTCGACGCTTATTGAGATTATCGATCTGGATTCTCGATGTGGTGAACGAATACCAAGCAATCAATCACAAATCATTTGTACGCTGCCAAATGTAGAAGCCCAATCATTCAACAAAATCGAATTCGCAGTTGTTGGGAATTTGGACGATCGTCCAGGGTTCTCAGCTGGGGTATTTGCCGATCCCTTTAGTACGAGTACTACTAGTCTTTCAGGTGAAATTGCTACGCGGAACCAGGCTACAGACACGGTGGGGCTGTCTGATGGAAGCCGGTTCGTAGAGGGACAGACACTTTCGATAGGTGTGGCGAGGCATGTCCTTTTTGATCCGGATGGTGACGGACTTGGATATATCAGTGAAATTTTGGCTGGTACTGATCCTAGTGATGCGACGTCTTTACCACGGCGTAATGCCATCATTGATGCTACGTTTCTCTACTCACAACAAGCAGATAGCTACACTCGAGGAAAAATCGGTCCGTTGGTGGAGAACTTACTAACTTCTACTAATCAGTTTTTTCGAGACAATGAGATTAACATCACCTTGAGACTGGCGGCTTTGGGGTTGCAAGAATATGACAAGCCCGATGCTACGCTTGAAGAGTTGTATAACGATTTTGTGGCTACTAATAGCGAGGGCTTTCCAGATCTTGATGCCATCAGAATTAGTACGGGAGCAGACTTGCTGTTTTTCCTTCATGCGACGGGAGGCAATGAGGCTGGAGATTTCTGTTTGCTTAGTACGCAAGCGGATGCAATTCATGGAGATTTCTATCCTGAGGCTCATGCCGGTAGATTATTGTCAGTTATAAATTTTGGACCCAGTTGTACTGGCATTAATGATTTAGCGGGGACAGTTGCTATCAACATGGGCATAGTGTCTTCTCGAGCTGCTGAACCCAATGGAGGTACTTTTCCATTTTCTGCTGGCCATGTAACACCCGAAGGAATTGCTACGAGGGAAACCAGATTTGGCCGTGATCATGAATCCAATGACAATATTTCGTCCTTTGTGCTGAATCGATTTTCGGACACACAGAAGATGTGCGGGATTAGCGCCTGCGGTTTTGATCGTAATGATCTCGCCAACGGAGCTGATACAGTTTTCTCGTTGAATGCCACCCGCTATCTTGTTGCTGAGCTCACAACGAGTGTTTTGCCCATTCCAGATCCGGAATTCTTCGATAGACCAACCGTGGGAAGGGATAGAATCCCACAGCTCAACATCACGCTTTCCAGTTCCTCCGCCGGCGCGATCAAAGGGCAGCTTGCGCCAGTAGCTGTTGAGCTAACTAATGAAGGATCAGAGGCTGTTCATGATTTACGAGTCAGGTTCGGGGGAGATATTGATGATATTGCATTCGTCACCGAAGATGATCAATGTTTTGTTCGAGCGGAAGAATGGGAGCTGGTAAGTGAATCTGACTATCAAATCCCCACTAAGGGGGAAGTTGTCTGCTTCGTTCGGAAACTAGAGCCGAATCAGAAAGCCGGGTTTAATTTTCAAGCGGAAGTGCTTGAGGAGTATTCCCCAGGTGAGGCGGTAGCGCTTACTCTCTCTGGAAGGGTCAATACGTGGTTTTTTCCTGCATCGGGGTTCTGTATACCGTTTTTTGACAATGCAGCAGACAGCCAGCAACTGGGCAATCCCTGCCCATCTTTTGTTCAGAGCAGTAGCCCAATTAATAGTGAGGAAAACACTCTTAGTATCGAATCATTCGATACATCTCTTCGCCCTCAACTGGAAGGAGATAAACTGACGGTGCCTTACTTACGCGTATTTGATGGTTCTCTTGTTAGTGCTCTATTTGAAGTGCTGTCGA
Source organism: uncultured Pseudohongiella sp. (assembly GCA_965227685.1). Classification (GTDB taxonomy): domain Bacteria; phylum Pseudomonadota; class Gammaproteobacteria; order Pseudomonadales; family Pseudohongiellaceae; genus UBA9145. Next base: position 4,529,741 of record CBDDGA010000002.1, read on the forward strand.
ATGATAGTAGCAGGCTTCGGCTTCTGGATTACCAAGAGCTGGATGACAGTATCCAGCCTGAACGCGAGAGCACATTCTCTGAAGATGGCGAGCTGACATTGCGCGGAGTCAGCAGTAACGGCAAGTCTTTTGATATTAGTGCTATGCAAGTAAACGACATGAATTCTGGTGAATTCAAAGTAATAAGCGTTGTAGAAGTAGATTAGTGGTCAGGGTGCAAACCAGGGGACAATGACAACTTAGCAACTTAACGAAGTTCGATGCTTTCACAGTCCTCCTTTTTCGTATGGATGCCTATAAGAAATACAGTTAGAGCCGTGTCTAGAATAATTGAGATAAGTTGCTAAGTTGTCAGTGTTCCCAAGCCTCTCACATTCAGCCAATCTAAGCCATCTCCAACGCCATAGCCGTCGCTTCTCCGCCACCAATACACAAGCTGGCCACGCCAGTCTTTTTGCCATAGTGCTCCATTGCAGCGATCAGTGTAACAATTAGTCGCGCTCCCGAGCAGCCTATGGGGTGTCCCAATGCGCACGCACCGCCGTTCACATTTACTTTGTCATGGGGTATGTTGAGTTCTCGCATAGCCGCCATCGTGACCACGGCAAATGCCTCGTTGATTTCGAAAAGTTCAACATCTTCAACCTTCCAGTCCAGCTTGTCGAAGAGCTTCTCCATGGCCCCTACGGGTGCCGTAGTGAACCACTCAGGTTCCTGAGCGTGCTGGCTTTGCCCTATGATTACTGCCAGGGGTTGTAATCCTCTTTCTTCCGCTGTCGACTGTTTCATCAGGACTACAGCCGCAGCGCCATCTGAGATAGAACTTGCATTCGCTGCTGTCACAGTGCCGTCTTTCTTGAATGCCGGGCGCAGCTGGGGGATTTTCTCTGGCCTGGCGTTGCCCGGTTGCTCATCGACACTTACTTCTGTTTCGCCGCCTCTGCCGGGTACTTTTACGCTCACTATTTCGCGCTCAAAACGATGTTCTTCTATGGCTTTGTTGGCGCGACTCAAAGATTCCAGGGCGAATCCGTCCTGATCTTCACGGCTGAACTGGTATTTGTCAGCACACAACTCGCCGAAGCTTCCCATGGGTCCGCCGGCATAGGCATCCTGCAAACCGTCGTACAACATGTGATCGAGCATCTCGGCATGACCAAAGCGATAGCCACTGCGTCCCTTTGGTACCAGGTAGGGGGCATTGCTCATACTTTCCATGCCGCCTGCAACGATCACATCCGCATTCCCGGCGGCAATAATGTCGTGTGCCATCATGATGGTCTTCATGCCACTGCCGCATACTTTGTTTACCGTAGTGCAGGGCGTGTTCTTGTCGATTCCTGCTGCAATTGCTGCCTGCCGCGCCGGCGCTTGTCCGGTTCCAGCGGGCAACACGCAACCCATGATGACTTCATCTACTGAATCAGTTTCTACACCGCCATCAGACAGGGCTCCCTGAATTGCAATGGCTCCCAGTTGCGGTGCACTCATGCCGCTCAAACTGCCTAACATGCCACCCATTGGAGTTCGTGCAATGCCTACAATTACAACCGGATCATTCATAATGCTGCTACTCCAAAATAAATCAGTAGTGTGATGGATCGAATCCATAGCTCCAAGTGGTTGGTATTCGACCCTGGTGGCGACGCTGCATTTTACGCTATAAAGGCCAGATTGGTGGCACTAAATTTCGGATTCTCGGGAAAATCGGGGAGAATTTATAATGGAATAAAGGGGACAGATTTATTTATTGTTGATCTGAGGTAATCAGAGGCGGTAGAGGACTGTTATTTGAAATGCTACTCCAACGTCAATCTAATCTTGTTTCGTGGGTTCTGTGTCCCCGAATTCTGACCTTGTTTTCGAAGACAACCAGTAGAGCATGCTTAAGGTAATCAATAAGCTCAGGTTGCTGACACCGCCAAACTCCCCTAATGTCAAAATACCATATTGATTCAACATATTTGGGATCCAGCCTACAAGCAAAGCTATCGTAACAATTCCGGATTCCAGAGTAGTGACTCCACAGTCTTTGCTAACCCACAATCGATATAGCCAGAGCAGGCCAGCAATAAAACTAACACCGGAGCCAACTACGAGATTTATCAAGATTGCGTCAGTCTCAAGAACACCAACCGCTGCAAGAAGAATGGACACTAAAGCTAATCCGCAACTCAGGTAAGATATAGCTATCATCGGCATGTTCACGCTTCGATTGGGATATGCCATTGCCAGATGTAGAAAGACGCTGGCGAAGAATGCAATAGCTATAAGTATGTAAATGGACAGTAACGCAAATCCGAGAGCACCTTCGCCGTCACCTAGTGGGCCTGCCCAGTGTACCGCTGAACTGGCGCAGTAGAGAAAAAGAATCCAGCTCCAGGGCGATTCAAATCGGTAATAGCTGGCCGAGCCACAAATCAGGAATAACAACCCCATAAGCGATAATAACTCTTTCACGGGTGTCGGATCTGAGTTCAGAGACGATGGCCAGACCCAGGTAGATACCCACCAGGCGGCGCTTAATAGAGCAATAATTGGTACACTGACTCGAACTGACATATTTCCAACTTGCATATACTCACTATAAGGCTTCTACATGAAATTCAGCGCTGAAAATTCCCTTAAATTTGTCAGTTTCGGCTCCTATTTGTTCAATCTTGAGACCTGTGAGCTTAAAGATTCGGGAATAGCCGTCCCATTAAGGCCCAAGGCTGGGCAGTTTCTGAAAGTACTTATTGAAGCTGAGGGTGAAATCGTTTCCCACAATGTCTTGTATGACAAGATTTGGAAGAATTCGGTAGTACAACGACTGGAAGGCTTGCACCAGTTGGCCAGAGACGTTCGAAATTCAATTGCCGATGATGACTGTGCAGTTATCGTTAACGTTCCCGCAGTAGGCTATAGATTTGCAGCTGAAGTGAACCGGCATTTGAACAATTCACGGATTCCGGAATTTACACCGAGGTTTGCTTATCTGGGTGGTTTGCTCACGTTACCGATTGCATTTCTGGCTTATTGTCTGATGATTGCAGCTGGATTGGCGAGTTAGTAAAAAGCACAAGAGATATCTTAAAAATAAAGTACCACATTTTTAGACCAGCCCTATTAATCTTCGTTGGATTCACATGCTGATCGTCCACGAATCCCATCAGTAGTACAAAGGTTGTTATATATGCTGCAAGAGTTAAGGCATCACTTTCCAGGCGCCCGCCGTTATTTGAACACACCATCGATCGGATTACCTCCAGCCTCAGCTGCAGATTTATTACGCGCTGCACTTGATGACTGGCAGGCCGGTAAAGCGACTGCGCCCGGATATGACCGTTATGTGGATGAGTCTCGCGTGTTATTTGCAGATCTGGTGAATGTCTCTCCGAATGAGGTGGCCGTGAGCAGTCAGGTTTCAGCGTTAGTGGGTATGGTGGCAGCCGGTTTGCCAGCACAGTCAAAAGTGCTCTGCCCGGAGGAAGAGTTTACCTCGCTGATCTTTCCGTTTCTTGCGCGTAAAGATCTCGATGTTAGCTTTGTGCCTCTTAAAGACCTGGGTTCTCATATTCAACCTGATACTGATCTGGTGGCATTCAGCCTGGTGCAGTCAGCAGACGGTCGGGTGACCGATGGTGAATCGATTGCTCAGCTTGCGACAGACTGCGGTGCATTGACCCTGGTCGATGCGACTCAGGCCAGCGGCTGGCTGCCATTCAATGCCAGGACTTATAACTTCACGGTGACCGGGGGTTATAAATGGTTGATGAGTCCACGTGGCAGTGCTTTTATGACAGTGCGGGAAGATTCTATGGAGCTGCCAGCGTTGCTATACCCAGGCTGGTATGCAGGCGAATCAATTTGGGAGTCCATCTATAGTCCGCCGCTGAGGCTGGCCAGAGAAGCACGACGCTTTGATCTGTCACCGGCCTGGCTGGCCTGGGTAGGCACGACTGCTGCCTTGCGCTTTATCAAAGAAATTGGTGTTGAGAATATCCATCAGCATGATTTGGCGCTGGCGAATCAGTTGCGGGAACGACTGGGTCTTGCCCCCGGTAACTCGGCAATTGTTTCACTTGAGCTGCCCGCCACAACAGACAGCGATCTGCTGGAAAAACTGGTCACGGCCACACGGGCCGGGCAACTCAGAGTAGGGTTTCATCTATATAATGATGATGAAGACGTAGAACTTATCGCTCATGCATTGGGTGTGTGAGCTGCAGGACTAAATACACCTGGTCAGAATAGGGATGCAGTAGTTTATTCGAATCAGGGAGGTAAGGGTGCTTTGATTTGAAATAGTGGGAATAAATCAAACTACCCCCTTTTAAATGGAGCTTGCGACTGCGAGGTTTTGGAGGAAATATCCATGAAATATCTAAAGGTCGGTGCACCGATACTGTTGATTATAATTGCTGTACTGATATTTATGGCACCCCTTGGTCCGGTACCTGGTTTCATCATTGGCGGCACAGCGACTGCGACTCCCGCGATCTGGCAGGATACGAGTGAACTGCATGAAGTGCGACTGCGGGTTGCCGGCACCATACCTCGCGTTGTGATTATCTGGGTGGTTCAACTAGATAATGAGCTTTATGTTGTTGGCAGTAATGGCAGCGGGTGGGTGACCATGTTGGGTGAGGGAGGCTCTGTTGAATTGCGTATTGAAGGCGCGACTTATTCCTTGACTGCAACTCGACTAACCGAGGGGCAACTTCCAGTGTTCGAAGTTTATCAGGCAAAATACCGACCTGATTATCCCGATATCGTCGATGGTATGGGTGAGCCTGAAGATATGATCGCTGGTGCCTCTGTATTCCAACTGACTAGATAGTCTGAGGGGCAGGGAGTCAGGATGAAAGAAAAGGGAGTCCAAGAAAATACAGACAGCAGTCTGATAGTATCTGGAACAGAACTGGAGAGGAGATTATATCCAGTACTGCTCACATAGTCAGAATGCTCTCCAGTGGAAGATTAATAATGTGATATTGCGTAGGTTATGGTCGACTCAATGAAATATAGCTGTGTGCTTTGGGACTTCGGAGATACATTGGTTGATCAAAGCTGGCTCCTGGAACCTCCCTGTGACGGTATAAACTGGGAGAGTCTTTTTGTCGAACATATCTGGAATGGTGAGTGGGGCCATCGATGGTTTATCGGCGACCTGGCTACTGAAGATGTCGCGCAATTACTAGCAACAGTCATTGATCTGGATTCAGACGTCATTCTGAAACATATGATCAAGCGTAGCAAAAGCATCACATTCTTTGAGAATGCATTTAATATTGCCAAGTCTTTAAACTGCCCTCAGGCAATAGTGACCGTAAATTCAGATATTTTTAGTAATGTAATCGTGAAGGAGTACTCCCTCCACGACTATTTCACTGAAATCGTGACGTCCTGGCAAGAGTCTACAATAGACAAGTGCCGAATTTGTGATTTAGCTTTGGAAAGGCTGGGTATTACAGAGAGAAGTGATGCGTTGCTCATCGACAATATTAAAGACAACGTTGATAGCTGGGTGGCTCTTGGTGGCAAGGGTTACCACTTTTGCGGAGATGAAATGCTTGTCAGCGACAATATATTGGAAAATATGATACTGGATGATCACAACGAAAAGGGTATAGGGATTGATTAGATCATCTTGTCATTGTGGGGCGGTTGAAGTCGAGATAACGGAGCTCCCCGTATGCCTCATTCAATGCAACTGTTCGCTTTGCAGTAGATATGGTGCACTTTGGGGGCATCTTACCCGGAAATCTGCAAAATTAACCAAAGGAATTGACTCGCTTTCGGCTTATATGTGGAATGATAAAGTAATAGAGTTCTTTCACTGTAAAATCTGTGGTTGTCTAACTCATTATGAAGGCATAAAAAAGACTACAGATGAAAGATTTTCGGTGAATTTCAGAATGGTTGATTCTTCGGCCTATAGTGGGATTCCTATTCGGAGGTTCGATGGTGCTGAGTCCTGGGAATTCATGGATTAATATGTTGATGGAAATTCGAATTGCTGAAATTAGTGATGCGCCGGAAATTTCTTCTCTAATGGCTCAGTTGGGCTATTCAGCGAGCAGTTCCCTGATTGAACAGAAATTAAAACAATTTACAGATTCGGGCATCGACGAGGTGTTTGTTGCTGTCCAAAATGAGCAGCTGATCGGTGCAATCAGCTGTCATATAACTAGTCTCTTTCATCAAGCAGGTAGAGCAGGGCGCATTACCAGCCTGATAATCGATGAAAATTCCAGAGGATCTGGAGTTGGAAGACTGTTAGTTGAAGAGGCCGAAAAATTCTTCAGAAAGACCGGCTGTATTAAGGCTGAAGTAACCAGCGGCGATCACCGACTCAAGGCCCATGCATTCTACGAGTCTTGTGGTTACATCGAGGATGAGCGGCGATTTTTGAAGCAGTATTAAGAAAAAGGGCACAGCACAGGTACATCGCTGCAATTTTCATTGACTCAATTATTATAAAAGAAGGTAAATAGTCCCCAGTATAATAACCACCAGGGCTGTTCGAATTTAATGTTTACTAGAGCAAAAAAAGAACCTTCTGCAAATCGCAGTGCAGCAGCTGCAAATGCAAGGCCATCACACGCGCTAGTTGATGGAAGGCAGGAGAATTTGCGCATTGGCAAAGTACAACGTCATGTTAATGGCAGTGAGAGACTTAGTCAGCTAAAAGACTCAAGCGATATCATACTGCAGAAAGTAGAGCGACAAACAACAATCTTCAATCAGAACGCAGGCGACAACCACTTGTGGGACAAGAATATGCAGATAATCGATTCCACTGACCCCTCAGATTATGTGCATATGTCCAGGAGTACTACCACTGACCCCGAGCAGATTCATATACATGATATGCCTGCAGACATTGTTCACGCAGCGCCGGGACGCCGTCAACGTACAGAGTTGGCTGGTGCTGCAGCGCCAGTGTTTGATCGCGCTCAGTTTACTGCGGCAAATAATGCGCATATTACCCTGGAAGGAAGATATATGCAGGTAATGCATACTCTGCTTCATGCGGGGTTCGATAATAGAATCGCAATAAAAGCCGGTCCTCCGGTTGGTGACTTTACCAATTTAAATTTTGGCGACTTCAATGTTCATGGAGCGCAGATATCCCATTTGGGTATAGAGCAATGGATTGAAGACACGGCTGATGAAACTGAAGATCAGCTGCGCACCAATACACTTGATATGGATGAAGTGCCCGATGACGAGGTTGAGGCGGAAGAATTTCTGGAGCAGCATCAAGAACACATAGGGGAATTGGTCGGGGTTGTAGGGGAAGTCAAGGATTCTACATTGGCCTTTACGGAGAATTTGATAGCGACCACCCCCGAATTAAACGCTATCGATGATGACGACCGGCTAGTACACTATAACGGAGCGGTATGGCCTCCTGTACAGCTTGAATGAAGAAAATGAGGAAGGAGTAAAGTACTGTACCAGAAATATTATTCTGGTCCTCTGTTTCAAGGCGCTTACGGGCGAATTCACGCTATTACACACAAAATTCACGAAATGGTGTATAACGGTTCCATTCTGTCTTCGTCAGCGAACCACTCCTTGCGGTCTTTCATGAATCTTTTAGAGTTCGATTTCGGCGTATTGAATACATGGTTCTCCAGGCGAGACTGATCAGTGTTCATCCCGATATTAATTGAGGCGTGAGTCTCTTCATCAGGCTCCTGGTGCTGCAGGTCTTCTTTTACAATCCTGATCCGGGATCGTTTGGATTTAGACTTCAAATCTTTTCTTATCATTCGATGCCTGAACTCCTGCTCTTTTCTTTCCCTTTGCATGTTTGAGAAGACAACGAGTCCGAGAGTCGAGAGCAACACAAAGATAAACGCCAGTACGGAGTAGAGTCGTAGAGGGCTGAAGTCTGAAATTAAAGCTGATGTGAATCCCAGGCTTGTCAGGCTGATGCATAGGCAGGCTATCGCAAATCGAGTTGTCTTCTCCGTCCCAGCCGTTTTCTGGTTTTCAGTTCCAAGAATCAATAATTTCTTACGGCTATCGTTTCTCATAGGTACCTCCAGCAATTAACTCGAATACCTTCGTCCTTCTTCTAACTTCACGAAAATATCTTTTACATATTTTGGTGCAAACACAGTCTTTAACTCGACTATGTTGCCAGTAGATTTCGTTTCTCTATAGAACCTGCAATCATTCAGGTAGCATTTGCATACAAAGCTGGCAATTCTTAAACAATGCCGCACTATGCGTTGCTCAGAACTGCAGCCAAATCTGTCTTTAAGTTCTAATACGAGGTCTTTGGTCGACTTTTCACACTTCATATTGGAAAGAGCGCCCAAATCTCTTGTGGTATCGACGCGGTCTAATATCAGGTGCGTCCGCACACCCTGACTATTCACTATAAATGTACTTTTTGATTTCTCTAATGAAGAAAAAATGAACCCTGATATCGCCTCAATGACATACCCCAGGTGATCGGAATCTGTTTCACCAATGATGAATTGCTTGGTGAAGTACAAATGTTCGATATCGTCTTCAAGAAGCAGATATTTTACAGAATGATCAGTCTCACTCGATCGCCCCTCTTTAGGGTGGAATTTATTTCGGACAACTCCTGAACCGTCATCTAATCCGCCCGGTATAACTTCAGGTATCCAGTTCCTATTCTTGCTTCCCCCTTTACCTTCAGGTGTGGATTCACTCTTCTTCATTATATGCAATTACTCCTGATGCTAGGCCGCTTCTTTGAACCAATTAAAACGATGAGACTTCACAATCCGGTTTGGCAATATGGCAAACGTAAAAATAAACTCACCCCTTGAATCTACCGAATCCTGTCCTCGACTGAACATAACAAACTCTCTTAAATCAAAACTCTGATGGAATCTTGAATCAGAGACGCCAATAGGCTGATTGAGGTCGTTGCCTTCAACGATGTTTCTTGTAAAAGTCTTGTAGTTGGCAAGCAGGGCGTGAATTGCCAAATTTCTGATTCTGCTTTCCTGACCTGAATGAGCGAATATCTTTGGATGATGCTCATAAATTTCAATGAATTCTTCCTGGCCGTAAAAATTGGATGCTCTGAGTAAATGGCTATTTGACCGGCTAACTCGACTAACAGGATCGGAAGCATTCTGACAAGCTTCAAAAGGCCTGGTCATCCGCTTGAATCGAAGAACAGCACCGCTTGCTCTGTTCGCGCAGCGGGCAAAACTCAGGATCAGCTTTTGAAGGTTATAGTTATAGCCCTTTGCAACGGAGATCAGGGTATCTCTGTCCGTCTCGATATCAGGAGTCACAGTATAGTCGTAGGCCAGGTAGCCCAGTTGCTTAGACTGTTGAAGTGCGATCTTGGCGGAGTCCACTTTTTCCAGAAAGTAGTCATTTCTGAGATAGCTATCTGTAAGTTCCTGAATACGTTGCTCGATCGGTGCGGAGGCGATGACTGATCTGAGAGATTTGTCGTTGTGAAAAGTTGGGCTGTCTTGTAGAGGATTGATTGCCGTTACAACTCTACTGCCGCTATCCTCACTTACCACGAAACTGGGTGATCGACCGTCGATCCATTTTATTTTGTTATTGAAGGCATCTTCAAATGACTTGATAACCAGGTTGGAATCAACGCTTAGGAAACGCAGAACAGAAAACGGGTCTGGATGGAATGAATGTTCAGAAACTAGGGATTCAGTTTTACGAATAAAATGAATCTGCTTGGAGTGGCTTTTGTTCTTCATATTACCCTCCTAGACCTGGTCTGGATTTGGCGAACAGTAACCATATAGAAAATGTGTGTCAACAAACACAGACTTTGTGTGAGAAAACACAGGGTATGACTTAAAGGCTTATTCTCATACCATAGATAAGACAACCTGATTATCTATTTGATTTCGTAGAAACTCTGCCCAGAAGCTTTGGGCTCTTTTGTTAGTCAATCGAGATAAAAATAAATTGTAACAATTTGTTCCCTGACGGTTGAGAAGGCATGATTTATAAAATCTAGCCAGATAGAATTTGACTAATTGTTTAATAATCAATACGAAAAGGCATTCCTGTCGTAAAATGGAGTAACATTCCGAATTAACCATATGATTTCAGGAGCATTAGCAATATCAATTCAAGGGTCAATGCGCAGGCTGACACTATGCTGACAGGGTAGAATGATGGGCAGTCTGGTAGTCCGTTTACTCTAAAATTGCATTGACTCTAATATAGATTGTAACCGCAATAGTCGGAGGGGTTTCGATGATCGGATTAGATAAGTTAGGAACAATTATTAAGGAAACAGGAAAGGCCATTAAATATCTATCGCTTGTTCAGCACAATGAGAGAGCCAGATTGGTCGATTCATTGGTCGGAATATGCAGCAGGTGTGAATCTTCATTTGAGGAACTGCATAAAGCATCAGAGGAAATTCGCACAAATTTTGGAGACAATGACAAGCTGATAGAGTCAGTAAGCAACTTCATCAAGGACGACGAATTGGCTGCCAAGTTTAAACCGGAACATCTATGCAGTGAAATATCGGATTTACTGGTGGATCTGAGTGACAACTTGAGTCCCCTCAAGTACTCAGTAGCTGTTACAAAAGTGGAGCTTATTAGAATGGAGCTGGGAAGCCTTCATGATTTCGATATCAGCCTGAATCACCAATATCAGATGCTCCGCCAGGAACTTCAGGATCTGTGTGACGATTATCGAATAGAAGGAAAAGTACTCTCTGCGCAGCTAATTCGGGACACGCTTAATGATTTTATTGCTTCACTACAGAACGTGCTGGATTCCATAAGGTCTTCCAAGAAAAATGTTGAGCTGTCCATTTAATTCTGATGAATACCGCTAGCGGAACGAAGACCAGGTGCCATGAATTTGTTCTGATTTTCTGGATTCAGGCCCGGGCAAAAATACAGCGTTTGTTCATGGCTACAGAATGTATGATGGTGCTGCCTGACTTTGAATCAACTGAACTGTCAACCATAGAAATGCGAGCGACCTGAAAGTGAACAGACTCATTCTATGTATGCTTATTGTAATATTGAGCCTATCCTCATCACTTAAAGTGCAGGCGCAGCAGCGCGATGGACTCGGTGATTTCTTTGCCGATCTTGCGGATTCTTCTGGCTTTGATGGCTCTGTACTCGTTGGAACCCCTCAGGGAGTCATTTATCAGGACGGAATAGGCCTGGCTGATCGCACCTGGAATATTTCTAATACAGAAAGTACCAGATACCTGGTTGGGTCATTAACCAAGCCAATGACTGCGGTTCTCGTGCTCAGAATGGTCGACAGGAGTGAGATCAATTTGGATGACACCCTAAGTGAGCTACTACCTGATTACCCCGCGGACTATTCTTCCGCTGTGACAATTGAGCACTTGCTTAAACACAGATCAGGAATTCCGAATTTTTCTGCGTTACCAGGATGGTTCGATGGCCAGTTTCTCAATTCAGTTCCAGCATCTGATTTCGCTGCCGAAATTGCACAGTTGCCGTTAGAGTTTGCTCCAGGTTCTGACAAGGTATATTCAAATTCAAACTATCTTCTGCTTGGGCTCATTATTCAGTCTGTAACGGGCTCTGGTTTTACTGACTATCTGGCTGAAGAAATTCTCGAACCTATCGAGATGGGTAACACCGGAGTTATTGAAAGCAATGCAGCGGTAATTCCGGAATTGGCAGCGAACTATGTTAGGGATGGTAACGGGAATTACCGCAAGGGCGGTTTAGTCAACTATGGACATTTCATCGCCTCAGCATCAGTCTATTCGACGGTTGGCGATCTCTATAAATGGGGGAATTCACTGCAGAATGGTGCATTGTTGAGTGAAGAATCATTCGGCATCATGTTCAATCCCGATGACCCGATAGCATGGGATGTTTCCCTTGTGCAGATGTCAGGCGACTCTCCAAGTATGGTGATCATAGGAGATGGTGAACTGGAAGGTTATGTTGGCATGATGATGCTGATTCCGGATTTCCAGGTTTCAGTAATTTTGCTGAACAATAATGGCGTCGGCTACAATGGATTGTTGAACATGTCTCGTCAGATAACTGGTTACTTGTTGTCACGCTAAGTGTCCGATAATAAAAACATTTCTTGAATTTCGGCGGTTAAAATGAATCGTAATTTGCTGATATCGATCGGCGGAAGTTTGGTTGTTGCTACCTTGGTGTTCTCAACTCTGGTCGATGAGCAAGAACTGACTATATCTGATGGTGTTATGTATTCTGCGCCGGGCTCCCAGAATTCTTCCAGTGTCGAAAATCTTACTTCTCTGTCTGGCTCGAGAAATCCCGGGTCTCCTGATTCTGAGTTGAGTTCCCCAACCTCCAGAGCAAAGCTGGTATTTGATGAAGTGTTAATGAGACTACGAGAGCGCCAAACCGATGAAGCCCTGAATGAATTGAACGCCATGTTAGAGGTGTATGAATCTCTTTCTGAAGAGGATCAGGGGAAGGTGTTGCTCGGTTATGCTGAATATTTTGCAAGAGCGTCACAGGTAGAGGATATGCTGTTCTTCTATGAGGCGGCACTCGAAAAGCCAGGAATACGTCAGGACAACAGGTGGGCGATTTTGCAGTTAATGGCAAGGTACGCCGCGCGGCAGGAGGACTGGAACAGATTCCTCGCCTACAATGATCAATACTTCGCCGAGGGTGGGGAATACACGTGGATTGTTGCGACTACTCTCATGGGTGCCTATCAGCAATTGGAGGATACCGATTCTCTGGGACGCACACTCCTGTTACATATGGAAGTAGGAATTAATCCGGGCTTCGAAGGCACTGAACTGGAATACTATGAACGCTGGGGAGACGTTCAATCACTTCCGCTAAGCATGACCGATTCCGATGCAGCGCTGGAGTTGGCACAGAAACTGGTGAACAAATTCGATGGACTCGATAACTGGCGCGTGCTTGCAGATGTTTTGCAGACCCGGGGTGATGAAGTGGCGCTTGGCCAGCTGATGCAGGACGCTATTGATCGCGGTTATGCCGATGCCAATGGAGTATGGCAGTCTACTTCACAGCGGCGAGGTCGCAGAATGATTAGTCGAAGCTGACATTTTGAATGCCGATCCTCAGTATAGGTACGCAAATGTATCCAATAAGAATCGAAACAGATATTCAAAGGAGCTAGCCTTGTTATACCTGGTTCTCAATTCGGGTCCAGTTATCTCCGCTCCCTTGATGTTGCTCAAGCTATCTCCCGGATCCTGCGCTAACATGATAGATAATCGATAAGCACTAATCAGCTGGTTGTCATAGCTGGCACATCGACAAGGCTGCCTGTTTGGCAGTCAAATTTGCAGGAATAAAAAGTTGAGTAGTTCTAACTGAAGAAGATTCCAACTTCCTGGTGTTCACATTTTGGACAATACAGTTCAATCTTCAAACCTAGACAAGGCCCAGTTAAAACGCAGCATAAATTTTCCATTGCTGACACTCTATGGTCTTGGAACTATATTAGGGGCCGGTATCTATGTATTGGTCGGCAGGGTGGCAGTCTATGCCGGGATATATGCACCAGTCTCCTTTTTGTTGGCAGCTCTGTTGGCGGGGTTAAGCGGTTACAGTTATGCCGCTCTGAGTTCACGTTACCCTAAAAGCGCCGGTGAAGCGGTTTACATCCAGGAGGCTTTCGGAATTCGAACGCTATCCTCAATAGTAGGCTGGATGGTGGTGTTAACTGGAGTGGTGAGCGCTGCGACCATCGCCAGTGGTTCCGTGGGCTATCTTCAGGCCTTTGTAGAAATTTCGGATTTCCGGGCAATTACAGTCCTGCTGATAGCGATGACTTTCCTCGCTGTATGGGGTGTAGCAGAGTCGGTCATAGTGACTGCCATCACCACCATCATGGGAATTGCCGGGCTGCTGGTGATTCTGGGCTTTAGCGTTCCAGCTTTTCTGACACTTCCCGAACGCTTATCCGAGGTTACTCCACCAATTTTTGATGGAGGTATCTGGTTTGGCATTCTGCTGGGAGCCTTTCTCGCTTTCTATGCCTTCATTGGTTTTGAAGATATGGTGAATATGGCTGAAGAAGTCATTGAGCCGGAGCGTACCTTACCCAAAGCGATTGTGGTTGCCATAGTCGTTAGCAGCCTGTTCTACTACCTGATTGCTCTGGCAGCGATACTGCAGCTTCCCCTCGATGAATTAAGCAGCAGCCAGGCACCTATGTATGACATTATGAACAGGCACAACGAATCAGCAGCCAACTTTGTCAGCCTGATCAGTCTTTCCGTAATCGTGAATGGAGCTCTGGTGCAAATCATTATGGGAGCCCGGGTTTTGTATGGCATGGGCAGAAATTCTCTCGCTCCTGCATGGCTGGCTACTGTCCATCGCCGCCGTCAAACACCCTATATCGCGACTTTGATTGTCGGGTTTGTGATTTGGGTGCTGGCCACAAGTCTTGATCTCACCACTCTGGCTACCATTACCAGTTTCATCATCATATTGGTGTTCTTGTTGGTCAATTTGTCCTTGATTCGGCTAGTGAGTAAAGAATCTGAAGCGCTAGACAAAGCCATGGATGTGAAGAAATGGATTCCCTATACTGCAGCGACAATGTGCACGCTATTTTTGAGTATTCAATTGTATCAATTGATTTTCGGGGCGGGGATAGTTGGACATTAACTGAAAACAAAGAAAGTGAATGGACTCGGAGTAAAAATAAAGTAGATATATTTAGTGGTAGAGTTCAAGATGACTTCAGGTACCTAAACAATTACCTGAATAATGCTTCTGATATAACAAGGCAGCTGAAACGAATTTGTTGTGCAGCCTTTATTCACATGCAAATTTACGATGTAGTGCGAGCTGACTAAATGAATCTGGACAGATCAATAATGCGGGTGTTTGAAGTGCGTGCACTACCTGGCAAGTCTGCAAAATTAAAACAGAAGCTAGCGGATATCTCGGTGTCTGTTGTAGATGGCAAGCCAGGAAATCTGGGCTATTTCTTCGGTGAAAGTCTGTCCTCTGATGAGCACGACCTGGTATTCATTTCCATATGGAATAGCATGGATTCTATTAAGTCCAATTTCGGCGATCGCTGGGAAGAATCATACTTACCAGAGGGCTATGAAGAGTTAATTGAAAGTTGCTCCATCAGGCATATCCAGTTCGAAGGCAAGCTGACTCCGTAGGTTTATTTTTACTTGTGACACGGGCATTAAATTTTAAGAGATGAAACAAGCAGAATTCTGGTTTGAGTTCGCCAGTACCTATTCTTATCCAGCGGCTATGCGAATCGAAATGCTTGCAGCAGAGAATGGCGTTGAATTACTTTGGCGACCATTTCTGTTAGGGCCAATATTCAAAGAGCAGGGCTGGGGCGATTCACCTTTCAATTTGTATCCTGCCAAGGGAGACTACATGTGGCGTGACATGCACAGGCTCTGTGATGCTCAGGAAATTGCATTCAAACGTCCGTCAGTATTTCCCCGAAATGGTTTATTGGCAGCGCGCGTGGCCTGTCGTTACTGTAACGAAGAATGGTTGCCCGGGTTTGTTCGCGAAATTTACCGGGCCAACTTCGAATTCGATCTCGACATTGCATCGCCAGATGTGGTGAGTCATTGCCTGGAGAAGTGTGGACTTTCGGCCAGAGTAATCCTGTTGGAGGCGGCAACAGACGGGTCCAAAGAACTGCTGAAACAGCGAACTGAGCAGGCCCGACGAGCAGGCATATTTGGTGCACCGTCTGTTCTCATTGGAAAAGAGCTATTCTGGGGAAACGACAGGTTGGAAACAGCGATGGAATGGGCCTCAGAAGAGTAATAATGTAGCAGTGCCAGTCATCCCGTGCCTCGCAAGCCGGGCTAGAAAACAGATCAGTATTCGCGATAGAGCACTCTGTCTTCTATCGTCATCATATCCAGCAATCAACATTACTTAGCAATTGAGAGGATTGAGCTTCTCATGGCACTTACTATATAGGTGTTCATCTGAACTCAGTTGCTCATGGAGTGTGGTATGAAATCGCTCATTATGTTTTCTCTAACAGTCATCGCTGCATCACACGCCTGGGCTCAATCGCCAGGCTCTGAGGCGCCTAGTTGCCATATAGTCTTCGATGCTGGCAGCAGTGGAACCCGACTGTATGTTTTTGAACAGGAGGGTGAGAACTGGGTGTCTCACGAGGGGCCCAGAAGTTCAGCACTGGCAGATCCAATTCGCGAAATCCGCGACAAAACCTGGAAAGACGCTGACAAAGTGGTGAATGACGTTGTTGAATCTTTTACGTCATTTCGGCAATCAGAAGACTGGCCAGATCAATGCGCGATTGCATCTGCCAGTGTGTACGCCACTGCCGGGATGCGCATTGCCGAACAAGAAAATGGAGATAACGCGACTAAACTGTGGGAGAAGTTGAATGAGCAGATGAGTGCTGCGATTGGTACAGAGGTTGATACGAGAACGATTACTGGATTCGAAGAAGGCCTGTACGCATGGTTGGCTATCAGGGAAAGTCGCGATGATGCTTATTTTGGCCTGTTGGAGATGGGGGGTGCCTCTGCACAGATTGTTTTCTTGTGTGATGAATGTGTAGGCGCTAAACCAGTTTTAGTGAAAGGCGATCAGGTACAGTTATTCAGTTACTCTTTTTTGGGACTTGGTCAGGACGAGGCAATGGAAGTGTTTGATAGATCTCCTGTCTGTGCAGAAGGTGCGGCAACCTTTATTGATGGCTGGACCGTAGCTGACTGCGAGGAAAGGATAAATCTCGTTACTACAGACGGTATCTATGATCCTTACAATATCAACCCCGGTCAGGATAGAGGTATTTATGTCACAGTGCCTATCGATGATGCCAACATCTGGACCTGGGTACTGACCGGCGCCTTCCAGTTTATGACTGGAGACGATATAGAAAACTACTGCAAGGCGGTGGGGAGGGCAAACTTTCAGCCGGAGTCTTCTTGCTTTCGGTCAGTGTATCAACGTCGTTTTCTCGAAACATTCGGAGTATCTGCCAGCTATAAAACCGAGGATAGCAGCTGGACTCTGGGTGCGGCGATATGCAATGAAACGGAATGTCTGGAAGAAGCGAAACCATTGATGTGTCGCTGGACAGGGAAAGTATGTTTGTGACATTTGCTTAAGCCACTGCTTACCTATTTGCTGGGGAATAGACATCGTGAATGAAAACAATACACGTTGGAAAAGTTTCAAAGAATGGCTTAGCGTGACCCGGCAGTGGGTCACAGAATTATTCCTGATTTCGATAGCGGTGGTCCTGGTCTGGAGCCTGGGGAAAGAGTTGTTCGGTGAGCAGCAAATAAGCATTCTACCGGTGTCAGTGCCGCCGGGTTTTGCCGAACAAGGCTACTCCGACACATTGATGTCCCGTCGCATCGCGCGGGAAATGTTAGAGATCGGATTGTCGGCTTCTGTATTACTCCCAAGTGAATCTCTAATGGAAATTCCGACATCTGGGTATCGAGAGGTAGCCGACATTACAATTCCCAATCAGGACTTTTCTTTCAGGACGTTATCTCAATTCATCAAGGATTCAGTGGGGATTGACAACACTAAACTGAGAATTGATCTTTCGGTTTTTCAGGAAGATGGCCTCGAATTCTACTCAGCTCAATTGATTGTGGAGGGAGGGGAGTACGACGGCACAACCTCTGTCGTCAAGATCCCGACAACGGTAGACCTGGAGACGATGATTCACTTTGTCTCACAGGAGGCGCTTGCGGTTATTCACCCTTATGTGTTCGCCATGTATCTTCTATCCAACCCAGAAACTGTCTGTTCGGAATATTCTGACTGCTCACTGGCACGTGTTAAGTCAATCCTGCATGAACTTTTAATCAATAATGATTCGGGGGACGATGCGCGCGCACATCTTGGCTGGGCTTCGTTGTACTCAAATGTTGCAGAACCTGACTTTGAAGAGATATTTCAGCACTGTCAGCGTGCAATTGCATTGGATCACCTGCTACCCGAGCCGCATCTTTATTGTGGGCTGGCTTTCTACGCAATGAGTGAAGACGATGAAGAGGGCCAACAGAGAGCGCTGGGCTATTTTAGAGAGGCTTCCTTTCTGTTTCGATCTAATCCGGATGTGCAGGCGGCTTTGGGCAATCAGTTGCTCGGACTGAGGAAACCGGACGTGGCAAAAATTTACTATGAAAGAGCGATAAAGCTGGACAGAAATCACTACTATTCCTTAATCGGTCTTGGGACATCACACAGACAGATGTGTAAATTTGCAGAATCGATCGAATTCTATAAGTCTGCAGTCTTGATAGCTCCTAACGAACCATTTGGCCTCGGTGGTTTAGGTACTGCTTATTTGCTGTACGCTGATTACGAAAATGCGTTGACGTATCTGGAAAGAACTCTGGAAATGTTTCCAGAGGTCCGTGTTTTGCACGAGCGAATAAAAATGGCGCAGGATAAAGAGTTCTTTAGGGAGCCAGGCTTCGATTGTCCAGTCGATTCGACAGTGCTTTGATAGTTTGTAGAAAAGTAATGGCGTTGCGTGCAGATACTCAACAGCCAGTATCAATTAGCAAATTTGCAAAATTAAGGAGTCTCAAATGGATATAAAAGTAGCAGCCTGGAATATTTACTTTTCCTGGAACCTGGTGGAGAAACGGAATAGCCGATTGCGGGTTACCCCTTCCCAACGTCGCCGGGCCGAAAATGTCGCGCGAATAATTAACGATATGGATGCTGACGTACTGGGGATAGTGGAATGCATGAACAAGCAAGAGTTAACTTTCTACAAAAACCAGTTTTGCCCACAATATGATGGTGTGCTGGTTAAGGGCTCAGGTTCTCGCTATAACCTGGGATTGTTGTACAAAAAATCGAAGGTTGATGTCCGTACTATTCGAATAAACACAGAGAATTGGAAGACTCGAATCGGTGATGATCGGCGAGATGTCACTTACAAGTTTGCTCGTAAGCCGCTTGTTATTGAGCTGACTGCCGACGGAACAGGTGACTCAATGCTTCTGTCAGTTGTTCATGCCAAATCAAAAAGGCCCAGTGATGGCCTGACGCCAGAAGAAAAGCTGAAAGAAGCTGTCAGGAATCGAAAACGCATAGTTGCAGAAGGGATTCGGCTTCGCGAACTCCTGCAAGCCAGGATTGAGTCAGGAAATCATGACCGTTTTATGATTATAGGTGATGTGAATGATGGTCCGGATTTCGATCGTTACGAGAAGCAGATATGGCAAAGTGGTATTGAAGCGCATTTAGGTTCAGTTTTGGATCCAGATAGACTGCTGCGTTCCTTTATCGATCTGTCCGATGGCAAAGGCCAGGCTAGCTCTTCATTCGGCGACGTCCAACTAGACCATATGATATTCACCGAAAATCTTCAGAGAGGGAGAACCAGCCCCAGGGTTGTGCCCAATTCTGGAAGAGTCAGGAGTGATCTTGTAAATCTGAATTACGATGGTAAAAGGCGCGATAGTGACCATGCTCCAGTTGAGGTGGTTGTTCGTTTTTAAACCCGAATTTGTAGAAAATTGTGAATTTGGTGTGCAATCCTGGGATGATCTGCAGCTAAGTATATTTGAATGCATTTCATTTGGACCTGGTCGGTTCGCGTCTCGTTATTTATTGTATTATCTTGTCGATGTCCCCGGTGTTCTATCCTGTGACTTGTGCAATGATGTGATTTTGACGGGAGTGGTTTGGAGTAATGGTTTGACCAAAAAGTTAAAAGGGGTTGTTTACGTCAGCAAAGCCTTGCAACGATTCAATACCAAAGATTTAGAGGGAATTTCCGATCAGGCTTGTATCGCTAATAAAGACCTGGAAGTAACCGGTTATCTCTACTTTGAAAATGATTATTTTGTGCAATATCTGGAAGGTGAGAAGAGCGTTGTCGAATCTCTTATGGGGCGTATCAAGGATGACCCCAGGCATGAAGTGGTCAATATATTCTCTAAAGAAGAGATTGAGGATAGAAAGTTCCCTTCATGGAACATGAAGTATGTAACCAAGTATATGGTCTCAGAAATTAAGCTCGAATTTGTCTTAATAGACTACATACTCATGGTCTCGAATAAGTTGTACAAACCGAGGGGTGACGAGGAAAAAATCTGGTCCATGGTCGACAAGATTTCCTATTTCAGGACAAGGTTCAACTGATCATGCTGGTTCCGTGAAGTCCTATTCATTCAAGATCTTATCTTGCCGTCCTGATCCCTATCAAATTAAAGACATAACTTTAGCCCATTAGTCGACATTGCAATTACCACGCTAATGCTGGGTTTTAAACCAGGTTTAATTTTTCTAATAGCCACATCCATACTCTAATTGATCAGGCATCTATGGATGATCTTGCAGTTTAGTAGTCTGCCTGCAAGAATTTTCTCATTAGTGATCCGCCTGTTCTTATCGATGCGTAATGACTAGTGAGTCTTTCTAATATTTCTCACAACATTAGTGATATGGTCGTTTAAAGAGCGTTTAAGTATGAGCATCAGGGAACCAAGCTACATAGTCGGAATTGGGGCATCTGCCGGTGGCTTGGAAGCTATTCAGGATCTTTTCAACAACTTGCCGAGTAATACCGGCCTCGCCTACGTAATAATTCAGCACCTATCTCCCGATTTTAAAAGCATGATGGCTGGCCTGTTGGCTAGAAATACAGACATGCAGATTGTGCAGGCTACAAACGGCATGGTGGTAGAAAGGGATCATGTCTATCTGATACCGCCCAAGAAGAATATGACCATCAATGCAGGCAGGTTGGAATTGGTGGAGCAAGTGAGAGGAAACACCCCGAACCTACCAATCAATTTTTTCCTGAATTCGTTAGCCCTAGAAAAAGGTATCAGAGCAATTGCAGTAATTCTGTCCGGGACTGGCTCCGATGGAAGCAAGGGGATCATTGAGATTAATAGTCACGGCGGTTTGGTTATCGCACAAGAGCCCGACTCTGCGAAATTTAATGGTATGCCGGTGAATGCAATTGGTACGAAGACTGTGAATAAGATTCTGGCACCGGAACAAATGCCAGAATTTATTGTGAACTATGTGCAAGACCCGGGAGAGTTTGCCAATGTTCGTGATTACTCCACCGATGCTCCTGAATTCGCCGGGCAATTCGCCGAGATATTCAGACAAGTATTCTCAAAACACAATCTTGATCTTGATGATTACAAACCAAACACAATCAATAGGAGGATAGTCAGAAGAATAAAGACACTATTGTTAAACTCTCCAGAGGAATATGTTGAAAGAATCAGGCTGGATTCAAATGAAGTAGATCATCTGTTTAATGACCTTGTGGTAGGAGTGACCAGCTTTTTCAGAGATCATGACGCGTTCGATTATTTGAAAGATTTTATCATTCCGAAACTAATCGATGAAGAAAAGCAAGAGCTGAGAATCTGGGTGTCTGGATGCTCAACTGGCGAAGAGGCTTACAGCATCGCAATATTAGTAGATAACTACATCAAGTCTAATAATTTGAAAGCTACTTTCAAAATATTTGCTACCGACCTGGTTCCTGAAGCGATCAATATTGCCAGTCAAGGTGTTTACACCAGAGAAGCTATTAATCAGCTTCCTGAGAATGAATGGGTAAGGAGCTATTTCAAAGAGTTGGAGTCTGGATTTCAGATCGTGCCAGCAATTCGTAATAGCATTATCTTCTCTGTACACAATGTTCTCAACGAGCCACCTTTCACCAGGATTGATTTGGTGACATGTCGGAACCTGTTGATCTACTTAAACAATGATGCACAGAAGCGCGCATTGTCCAATTTTCATTTCGGCTTGCAAAAAGATGGTGTTCTTTTTTTAGGCTCAAGTGAAACTCTGGGAGCATTGGATGAAGAATTTGAAACGATAGATGGAAAATTAAAGTTCTACAAGAAGCTGAAAGATTCAAAAATTCCCTTAAACCTCAATATGAAGAGGCTCGATCGGGACAGGAAGGGTGCTGTAGAAGGCCCCGCTATTGTTTCTCACGAGTACCGGCGAGACCTGGCTACTATTGAGTACGACAATGCTCTGCAGGAGATTATTCCTAACGGGATGATAGTCAATAATGAAAATGAAATTACTCATATTTTTGGGGATGCCAAGCTACTGATTGAAATTCCTGATGGAAGAATCAGAGCAATGCCTGATATTGCAAACGTGATTAAGAGCGAATTTAGAGTGGCGCTCAATACGGCTCTATCAAAATCAAGAAAGGAACATATAAGAGTAGTAGTCAACCAGTTGAGCATGGAGATGTCTGATGGCTCCCGGACTTTTAAGCTGGTAGTTAGGCCTTTGTCTCCCAGGAACCAGGCTATTCGCAACTTTTTAGTCCTATTGGAAGACCATTCCGGAGATGATCTTCCAACTCTGGATATCGAATTAAATGCTGAAACGGAGTCGTTAATCACTGAATTACAGGACGAACTCCGATTTGCCAGGGAAAACCTCAGTGCCACGATCGAAGAGGTGGAAACTTCTAATGAAGAGTTGCAAAGCACCAATGAAGAATTGCTGGCCTCTAATGAGGAACTGCAAAGCACTAATGAAGAACTTCAGTCAGTAAACGAAGAGCTGTATTCAGTCAACATTGAGCATCAGGAAAAAATTAGTGAGCTACAGGAATTAAATAACGATATTGATAATTTGTTGGTTAGCACGAAGATTGGAACAATCTTCGTGGATGAGAATAGGGAGATAAGAAAATTTACTCCCTCTGCTCAAGAAAACTTCCACCTTCTGGAGACTGACATTGGCAGACCGATCGATCATTTAACTAATAATTTCAACTACCCATCATTTCTCGAGGAACTGGATCAAATTCTGAATGGCACAACTGAACTACTCGAAAGAGAATTAGTCGACTCCGGCGGTCAAAACTACCTGATTAGGATAACACCCTACAGATCTGAAAATTCAATCAGCGGCGCTGTTATCTCGTTTGTAAACATAGACAGGCTAAAGGACACGGAAGCTAAAATGTCCACATTAGCTGAACGCTTAAGTTTGGCGTTACAAGTCTCAAATGTGGGCGTCTGGGATTGGGACGTGAAAGAGGATTTTGTTATATGGGATGAATCCATGTTCAAACTCTATGGTTTTCAGGAAGATGAATTCGAGAATACCTACGCTTCCTGGGCCAGTAGCGTAGTAGAGAAGGACCGGGAACGAGTCTCAAAGGAAATTGAGGAAGCCATCAGAGTTGGAGAATCATTTGATACGGAGTTCAGAATTAATGATAAAGAGGGTGAGGAGAGAGATATCAGGGTGCTGGCGTCAGTTGTCAAAGATGCGGAAAACGATGACGTAAAAGTGGTTGGAATTAACTGGGACGTAACAGAAGAGAGGAAGTTGGCCAGGCTAAGGGAGCAGGAACAGTTACAGATGATTCATTCAGCAAGAATGGCAAGCATCGGGCAGATGGCTGCAGGTATTGCTCATGAGATCAATAACCCGCTCTCCGTAATTAAGAGTCAATTTGACATAATCGACTTACTATTGGAACAGGACGAGATAGAGAAATCAAAACTTCAGAAAATTCGTAATAAAGTAGATAGCACCGTCGACAGAATCTCAAGAATAATTAACGGACTGAGGAGTTTTTCAAGGGATGGAGGTAATGACGACTTTGAACTGGTCTCCGTCAACGACCTGATTCAGGATACATTAGATTTTTGTCAGTCAAAAATTGAAAATGAAGGTATAGAGATTCTTTACAATTCACCAGAACACAATTTGCAGATACATTGCAGAGCTGTGCAAATTTCTCAAGTGATACTCAATTTGGTTCAAAACTCCAGGGACGCGATAGTCGATTCCGAGTCTCCCTGGATCAGGATCGAAGTAGGTATCAACGATAAAGATGTCGAAATTATGGTAACTGATAGCGGTTATGGAGTTAATGACGATATCAGGGGCAAGATATTCGACCCTTTCTATACGACAAAATCTGTGGGGGATGGTACCGGATTAGGGCTGAGTATTTCTCACGGCATAATGGTTGCGAATAGTGGTGAACTACTTCTGAATGAGGACAGTCGCAATACACAATTCATAGCTCGAGTGCCGTTGGCTCAAGTTCCTTTGGTCTCTCAGGCGCAGACTCATGGAGAACCTGCAGAATAAGTGAATTGAGTTGTTTAAACCCGAATGGCTTATGCAGAAGTGGAATTCTGGCATCCAATACGTCGTTAACGTCCTCCAGATCAGACCCTGTTATTAGTACGAAAGGAGGGGGATTTTCGAGTTTCTGGACCTCGGCGTAAAACTCCATTCCATTCATTTTCGGCATGAGCAAATCAGACAGAATCAAATCAAAACTAGTGGTCTTTAGTAGATCCAGTGCGATAGTTGCACTTTCCACACAGGTATTTGATTCATAGCCGCCTAAAGAAAGCAGTTCACCGATGGCCTCTCGAAATTCGGAGTTATCATCAACAATCAGTAGTTTCATGTCCATTTGTAAGAAAACTCCTACTCGACCCGCTAAGGTATTTATATAGAGAACTAAATTTTATTTATGGTCTTAAGCTATATAGCACACAATCTCAAAAATGCCAGTGACCTCGAGCGTCTAATTAAATTGGGGACAGGTTAATATAAAGATAGTGATGAAGTTGGTGGACAGTGGAATTGTTAGATAAGCATATATCAATTGTCATGGCATGCACTCTTAAGAATAAGTGCGACAAGAAACACGATCAGAGTAAAAATTCAGCGCAGGAAAAATTACTCTAACCCTCGATTTCTTTAGAGATAAAGAGCCGGGATACTATGAGTGCTTTGGTGGGATTCGACCTATGTCATTAGGGGGGCAGTAACTGCGTTGGAATTAATCCAGTCCCTGGTGACCAGGGTTAATTGGTTAAAGTCAGCTGATAGTGTAAGTCGGGAATGAGCTGTCGCTTTAAGTAACTGCGCGTTCCATAGATACTCGTGGCGCGATGAGTCATTCTAATGTCTCCGCGATCTTGATTGCCAGGTCATCTCGAGTAAACGGTTTGTCGAGATAATTTTCTAATTTATCGCTGACGAAATGTCCTGCTTTATATCCTGACATGAAGAGGATTTTTGTATCTTTGTGGTGGTGGGGTAAATTTGTCATCATTTCCGGACCACTCATGCCGCCTTTGAGTACTACATCGGAAAGTATCAGGTCTATTTCCTTGTTTTTGGCAAGCAGTGCCAAAGCTTCCTCAGCCTGCTCCGCCTGCAGAGTGGAGTAGCCAATGTCATCCAACATTTCGATAGTTGTTTTGAGAACGCCTGGGTTATCTTCTACTACGAGGATTTTGATAGCTTCTCTATTGCTCTTTTCAGGAATTATTTCAGCATCTCTGTTGTTGTTATCCTGATTTATAACTGATGTCAGATTCGACTTTGGCAGAAAGATTTTGATATCAGTACCAGTACCGAGTTTACTGTCAACAGAAATCTGTCCTTTTGACTGGCGGACAAAGCCATGCACCATGCTTAGTCCCAGACCGTTGCCTTTGCCGAACTCTTTTGTGGTGTAGAATGGGTCAAACATTTTCTCCTGTACTTCGGTAGGCATACCTGTGCCCGTGTCTGATACTGCTATACAGACATGGTCCGTCAACAGGCAGGAGTTGCCGGTGGGCTGTTTGGCTGCAACATTGTATGTAGAAAACTGTAAATTTCCCCCTGTAGGCATAGCGTCTCTGGCATTCAAAGCAAGGTTCAAAACAGCATTTTCCAAAGCTGACGGGTCCACTTCACAAAGCCAGACGTCGTCTGACAGGTCTGCTTCAACCCGAATGTTTTCTCCCAGTGTCCTGTGCACAAGATCAAGCATTTCAGCGATAGATTCACTAACATCGATCGTCTTTGGGTGAAGCGGTTGTTTGCGTGAGAAAGACAGAAGTCTATTGACCAGGGCACTGACTCGGTTTGCCGCTGATAAGGCACGTTCCAGATGAGTATTTTGCGATGTCTCTTTGTCAGGTTCCAGCAGCAAATCTACAGAACCGATGATGATGCTCAGTAAATTGTTAATGTCATGTGCGATGCCACCTGTGAGTTGCCCCAGTGCGTCGATTTTTTGCAATTGACGTAATGTCTGCTCTTCGATTTTTCGATTTGTGACATCCTGGCAATTACATACAAGTCCGGCTGGATTCCCATCACCATCATTAAGAAGTGATAACGACAGAGAAATATCCACTTTTTTGCCGTCTTTACGAGTGCCAGTCACTTCACCGGACCATTTCTGCTCTTTCAGCAAAAGCGGAAAGTATTCGGATTCTATCTGCTGGATTTGTTCATCATCGTAAAAGATATGCCAGTGTTGCCCTAATAGCTCCTCGGATGTATAACCATACATCTCAGCCTGGGCATTGTTGATGTAGGTGAACTTGCCGTCTTTATCATGAATCGCAAACCCCTCGACAGCCTGATCTACCGCATGGCGGAAGCGCTTATAGTGATTGGTCTCATCTGACTCAGACTGGATATTTACAAACGCAAAGAATCCACGAACATTACCATCAGCATCATGATCGGGTATGTAGCTGGCTTTATATATTCGTGAATCGAGTGAGTCGGTATCACCATGACGATATTCGAAGTTTAGATGTTCGCCATTCAACGCGGCGTCAACATACTCTTCTATGCCTTTGAAGACTTCTTTTGGTAGCACATCTTTAATATGCTGGCCGATGATTTGATCTTCATTGAGGTTCTGGTTGCGACAGTAAATGTCATTGACGAATCGGTATCGACATCCTGCATCCAGATAGGCCACCGAAATAGAGTCAGCAGTTAGTTCGCTACTAAAGTTGATTCCTGTCACCAGGGCTCCCACATAATTTGGGGTATTACTGAAAAGAAACTGCTACATGACCAGGAGTTATGAGCACAAATAAGTTTAGAACAGTAAAGATAATTTTTCCTATGGTATTCATCAATAAAAAGAGAGTGCATCTTTTTCCGGATAGAATTGCCGCGAGTGGGGAATAGCTGAGCTAATGAAGGTTTGGTGTTTCAAAGCAGAGGGAAGGTATTTTGCTGACTCTATATTCTACAGGTGGGTAGGCGGCTGCTGGCAAATCTCTCGTCCAGGAAATTTTTGTCCCTGAACATTTACTCTGCCATGCAACCTCTAACAGAGTAATATGAACTAACTTCCATTTATATTCTGAGCTGAACCTATGATTATACGAACTCTCGGTAATTCTGACGTTGCACTCCCAGCAATTGGCCTCGGTTGTATGGGTCTTTCTGAATTTTACGGTCCACCTACCGAACAATCTGAAGCGATAAAGCTACTCCATGAAGCTATCGAATTAGGCGTAAAGCATTTTGATACAGCCGAGGTGTACGGATTCCGAAGTGCCAATGAATCTCTACTGGGCGAAGCCCTGGCGGATAGGCGTGATCGTGTATTTATCGCTACCAAATTTGGTTTTACCCGTGATTGGGAAACGGGAGAGCGAATCGGCTTTGATGGTTCGCGGGAAAATTGTCGCCGGGCAGTAGAGGGCTCGTTAAAGCGCTTGCAGACAGATGTCATTGATCTTTACTACCTGCATCGGGTTGATCCAGCCACACCAATTGAAGAAACAGTTTCAGCAATGGCTGAGTTGGTCTCGGAAGGAAAAGTGCGGGCAATTGGCCTCTCCGAGGTATCGGGTGACACAATTCGTGGGGCTGCAAAAATCCATCCTGTCTCTGCCGTGCAATCCGAGTACTCGATCTTCGCGCGGGACATAGAAAATGATGTGGTTCCTGCTTGTCTTGAAGTTGGAGCGACACTGACAGCGTACTCGCCACTGGGGCGTGGCATGCTTTCCGGCAGATTTAAAACCGAGTCACTGGTGGACGGTGACTGGCGCGCCACAAATCCGCGCTTTCAGGGAGAGGCCTACGCTGCAAACGTGGCGTTGGTTGATGAAATTGAAGCAATTGCAGAAGCCAGGTCCTGTACCTCGGCACAGATTGCGCTGGCGTGGGTGATTGGTCGTGGCGAGCATGTCTTTACCATACCGGGAACCACTAAGCTGGCGAACCTCAAAGCGAATCTGGGTGCCTATGAAATAGACTTGTCTGATGATGAGCTGACTACTCTGAATGCATTGGCAGACAGGGTGATGGGTGAGCGCTACGATGCCGGCGGCATGGCTGTTATCAACGCCTGAACTAGTGAGCCGCAGTATTCTCTGTATTGCGGCTTCCTTCATTTCTCCTCGGCACTCCCAGTTGCATCGCCATAATCTCTGTTCCTGGCGCCATTCTTACGCCTGTCCGATTCTGCTATGTCCAGTATTAGTCAGATAGCCATTGGGCAAAGTTACGAAATTGCAGTATCTTTCCTTGTGTCAGGTTCAACATCATAATTCTTACACCTCTAAACATTCAGGATTAGCACCATGCTAAGACGATCATTCAACCTCGTACTCTCCGGTCTATTTATACTGGGTACTATTACCCCAAACTTTGCACAAGAAGGTAGTTCCCAGCCGCTGTTTGAATACAGTGCCATTAACCACCCGGTTATGGGCAAGAAGGGCATGGTCGCCAGTCACAATATATTGTCCAGCCAGATTGCCGCCGAAATTCTGGCCAATGGTGGTAATGCCATCGATGCCGGAGCGGCGCTGGGATTTGCCCTGGCTGTGACGCTGCCCCGTGCAGGTAATATTGGTGGCGGTGGCTTTATGCTGGTGCATGTGGCTGAGTTGGATAAAACCATCGCTATCGATTTCCGGGAGACTGCCCCGGCCGCTGCCTATCAGGATATGTTCTTCGACGAAGACGGCAATGTAGTAGCAAACGAAACCTACCGTTTTTCACATAAGTCATCCGCTATTCCCGGTTCGGTAGCCGGACTTGCTCACATCGTTGAACACTATGGCACCATGACCCTGGCTGAAGTGTTGGAGCCGGCCATTCGCCTTGCTCGTGATGGCATTGAAGTCACTTATGATCTGGCTGCAGATCTGGATCGCAGCACGCGTCTAAAAAATAACCCGGCAGCACTTCGTAAATTCTACAAACCCGATGGCTCTCACTATGAGGTGGGGGAACTCTGGAAACAGCCTGATCTGGCCTGGACACTTTCGGAAATCGCTGAACACGGTGTGGATGCCTTCTATAAAGGAAGCGTTGCCGAAAAAATCGTTGCCGACATGGAAGCTCACAATGGCCTGATCACCATGGAAGATCTGGCCAACTATGAAGTGATTGAGCGCGAGCCCGTGCGCGGTACATTTCGTGGCTATGACATCGCCGCGATGCCTGCGCCCAGTTCCGGAGGCACCCATGTGATCCAGATGTTGAACATCCTGGAGAATTTTCCACTGGCAGAGATGGGGCCAGAAAGTGCTGATGCACTCCATGTCATGGCAGAAGCCATGAAGTTCTCCTACGCCGATCGAAGCAAGTATCTGGGCGATCCTGATTTTGTTGAGGTGCCAACTGAATCTCTGATCAGCAAAAAATATGCAAAAGATATAGCCGCCAGAATTTCTCTGGATCATGCCCTAACTTCCGATGATATCGCGCCAGGCAATCTGGCGATCTATGAGAGTGATGAAACCACTCATTACTCTGTGGTCGACAGTGAAGGCAACATGGTGGGTAATACCTATACCCTGATGTTCTCGTTTGGCTCAGGTGTTGTTATTGAAGGTACTGGCATTCTGATGAATAACAATATGGGCAACTTTACATTGCGTTCGGATATTCCCGACGCTTTCGGGCTCATGGGTAGTGAAAACAATCTCATTCGGGCAAACCGTCGTCCGGTGAGTTCCATGTCGCCAGTGCTGGTTTCCCACAATGGTCAGCCAATTCTTATGACCGGTAGCCCCGGTGGTTCCAAAATCATCAGCGCCAACATGCAGATGGTTTTAAACGTGCTGGAGTTTGGTATGAACATCGCCGATGCTGCGGTGGCGCCACGGGTTCATCATCAGTGGCGGCCTGATGTGTTGGAAATCGAAAGCGGCATTAGTCCAGATACAGTTCAACGCCTGATCGACAGAGGGCAGAACATCAATTTCAGTCAACGTAGTGCGGGTATGG
Source organism: uncultured Pseudohongiella sp. (assembly GCA_965227685.1). GTDB lineage: Bacteria > Pseudomonadota > Gammaproteobacteria > Pseudomonadales > Pseudohongiellaceae > UBA9145. The sequence goes on from CBDDGA010000002.1 coordinate 4,559,731, forward strand.
GTAGCCTGCAAACGGTCATGTGGCAGGACGGTTTGTTCTACGGGTATTCCGATCCACGTCGTCCGGGTGCCGGAGCGATGGGTGTGGATTAGCTAATATCGATTGTTGTTGAGTCCAAGGCATAAAACCATGCAGCTTATTATTAGAACCCTCGCGTTGGTAACAGGGGCGGTCTCTCTTTCAACAACCGCTTACGTTTCTGCTCAATCTACTATCCCTGATTTTTCACGGATTCAGCCCGACACCTTTGGTGGCAATATGGCGCTGTCCAATGCCTGGGGTGATTACGACAACGACGGTGATCTTGATCTGGTTGTATCATTCAAGACCGGTGACGTACGACTCTACAATAATCAGTTGGGTGGATTTACCAATGTAGGTCCGGTACTTGGCTTGCCTACCGGGGGCAAAGAGCGTCGCTCCATCGCCTGGGGTGATTATGATGGAGATGGATATCTCGACCTCTACGTTGGAAGCAATCGACAGGGGAACGAACTGTTTCATAACGACCGGTCCCAGGGATTTTCTGAAGTCACGAGCGAGCTGGGTGTTGCTATTGAGCGGGTAAGTACGCGCCAGATCAGCTGGATCGACTTTGACAATAACGGAACACTTGATCTCTTTGTGGCAGATCGTGTTGGACCCAATGTTCTGTTTAGCAATATCGACGGAGAATTTATTGATGTGGCAGATCAGCTTGGCCTCGCCGATCCTCGCGCGACAGTTGGCGCCTGCTGGTTTGATTATGATCAGGATGGTCTACTGGATTTGTTCCTGGCAAATCAGGGTACCGGTAAAGATGCTATGTATCACAATGAGGGCGGTCGATTCGTAGACAGAGCCGCAGAGCTGGGCATGGAAGGTGGTCCGCGTCAGCGGGGCGACGGCGGAGTTGATTGCACAGTTGGAGACTTCAACAACGACGGACACTTCGATCTCTTCGTCGCAACTTACGGCATCAACAAACTTTATCAAAATACAGGTGAAGGCAGTTTTAATGAAGTGAGCGGCTCTCTTGGAATCGAAGGCAATGACCATATGGTGGGTGCCAGCTGGGGAGACTATGACAACGACGGCTGGCTTGATCTCTTTGCCGCTGGTTACCATGATGACGAGGGACTGCGCTCGCCCCATGACAGGTTATTCCATAATGGAAAAGAAACCTTCAGTGAAATCAGTCTCGAAGGGACAGCCCTGAATGGTGCTGATCATGGCGTGCAATGGGCAGACTTTGATGGGGATGGTGATCTGGATATATCTTTGACCGAAGGCTACAACATAGCGGGCAGACATCCCCTTGCAAGAAATGACTTGCCACTGGCGCAAAGCCGGCAGTCCCTTCAGGTGTCGGTAACGGATATGAATGGAGTGATGAACCGTGCCGGTTCTGAAGTTAGAGTCTTCGACAGACAGGGTTCACTGCTGGGTGCACGACTGGTCTCCACGGGTGACGGCTATAACAGCCACAGTAATCAAGCAGTGCACTTTGGATTGCCGAATATAAATACAGTTACTGTCGAAGTGACTTTTCTAACCGCCAATGGAAGAAAAGTTCAACGCTACGATGAGATCAAGCTTGCGGACTACCTCGGTAGAGTTTTTCTGGTCCATCAGGAATAGTTTCCGGAACTAAGTCATCCGTTTCTGATCATAGCAAGACAATGCTAAATTCCAGGGGGGAATTCTAATGGAAAATAATCGAAAGTCGCATTTGGCCTTGCTTGCCTGCGTCTCATTTTTAACGGCCTGCGGTGGTGCCGAAGAATCGGCATCGGATGTGGCGCAAACGGAAACCGCTTCCCATGCCAACAATGTGGCTGATGTGACAGGAACGGTACATTTCGAAAATTCCTGTTCACCTGAAGTGGGTGATGCGTTCGACACAGCCGTAGCCATGCTGCATTCCTTTGAATTTGATGAATCCCGCATGAATTTCGAACAAATTGCAGCGAATGATCCTGCCTGCGCGATGGCTCACTGGGGAATTGCCATGACCTATTACCATCCTCTGTGGGCTCCACCCAATGCTGCGGAGTTAGCCGCGGGTGCCGAGTCAGTTGCCAGGGCCCGGGAATTAGGAAGTAATTTTACGTCACGGGAACAAGCCTATATCGAAGCCATTGGTGCTTTCTATGATGCTGCAGATGGTTCAGCACACCGGGTGCGTGCCGTTCGCTATGAAGAGGCGATGGCTAACGTGGTTAAGTCAAACCCAAATGATGTAGAAGCAGAAATCTTTCACGGCTTGGCGCAAATCAGTACAGCTGATCCAACAGACAAGACTTATGCTATACAGGATCGGGTTGGTGTTGAGCTGGAAGCAATGTTTGACGACATGCCAGACCATCCCGGTTTGGCACACTACATCATTCATTCCTACGACTATCCTGATCTTGCAGCCCGCGCCGTACATGCTGCCGATCGTTATCTGGAAATTGCGTCAACCATGCCCCACGCATTACACATGTCCGGGCATATCTACACTCAGCTGGGCATGTGGGAGCGTTCGATTCATGCTAACAGCTTGTCTGCAGATGAGGCTGTGAAGCGTGCAGCCATGCACGATCTGGGTGAAGGAACCCAGGATGAACTCCATTCTATCGATTACCTGGTATACGCTCATCTGCAACGTGGCGAAAACACCAGGGCATTAGAGATTGTGAATTATGTTGATTCGTTTCAAAGTCTCAATCTGAACAATGGCGTGATTGTGTTTAATGCGGCTGCACTTCCTGTGCGTTACACAGTCGAGCGCCGTGATTGGGAAGCAGCAGCTAAGCTGCCACTGTTGTCCGACGTGGAAGCAATGAATGGTAATGATCAATTGAGAAATGCTGTGGCCATGCGCTATTGGGCACGGATAGTAGGAGCGGCGCTAACCGGCAACCTCGAACAGGCAGAGACAGATCTCGGTTCGCTGCAAAGAGTGGCTGAATCACTCGCTAGTAATGAGCGGATATGGGGCAGGAACACGGCACAGGTGTTTAGTTTGCAAGCTGAGGCAACCATAGCGTTAGCAAAAGGCGAACATGCGAGAGCGGAACAGTTGATGCGCAGTGCAGTGGATCTGGAAGATCAAACTGACAAGAGCAGCATCAGCCCGGGTCGTGTGATTCCGGCTCATGAACAGATGGGTGACCTGTTGATGGAATTAGGTCGCCCGGCAGAGGCACTGGATGAGTATCAAGAGTCCATGAAACACGCCGCTGCAAGGCTCAATAATTATCTGGGTGCTATCCGTGCGGCTGAAGCAATTGAAGATTTTGCACTGGCGAGACGTTATGGTCAGGAACTACTTGATTTCGTGGCTGAAGATTCTGATCGGAGTGAGATTGGCGATATTCGTAGTCGTCTGAACTTGTAGAAATTTAGTTTCATAGTTTTGCCTTTTCGGTATGAGCGCCATGAGCATAGCTAGCCAGAGAAAGTGCCTGGAAAATTATTTCTCTCTCGTTAGAAATTTCTTTGGTGATTATATTGACCAGATAGCAGTTGTGATTGCTATCTGGATCGGACTGGCTATCCTGGAGTCAATCAAAACACTCTATTTTGCCTATAACAAGTGGCTGTATCTGCTCTATCTGGCACATTCGCTTTATATTTATCTGCCGTGGATCGGCTTCAGCCTGATCATCGGCGTCATTACTCAACAGACACAGTCGTGGCGACGCAATGATGCATCAATATTTTATCTGCACGTCCCATGGGCACTTGGATTTGCAGCATTACATCTTTTTGTTGTAGCGAGTTCATACCAGATTTATGTGCCTGGCTTTGCGGAGCAAAGCATTTGGTCGATTTATGGCCAACACGCAATTGGATGGTTTAACTATGAGCTATTAGCTTATCTCGCTGTAGCTTTGCTTTGGCACCGCGGATTCTGTCAGGACAATTCCCTTGAGTCCGGTAATAGTGAATTCCTTACCCATAAGAAAGAAGAAGTTGATTCTTCAGACGCTGACAAGCTGGTAATGTTCAATTCCACAGAAGGTTTGGTGACAGCTGAACTTTCACAAATTGAGTGGCTGTTAGCAGACAATAATTACACCCTGGTTCAATTGCCTGAGAGACAGGTAAGAGTCCGGTCAGGTTTCAGGGAGTTGCTCAAATTGTTGCAGGCGATGAGTGCAGAGGAGGTTTTTATTCAGACTCATCGCTCTGCTGCGGTGAATTTTAGTCATGTTGCACTGGTAGCCAAAACCCGAATCACAACCCGATCCGGCACTCGCATTCCCGTGAGTCGCAGGCGATTTAAAGAGCTGACCAATCGTAATTTAGTCATCTGATCTTTTTCAACTGACCGCTCGCCAGCAAAATCGACCGTTGGCACCATCGGTCTATCAAATATCCCCTACCACACTACATTGTGCCCGCTCATTATTCTGTTGGAGCGGAGATTATGACCATTCGATGTGCTGACAAGATGCTTCTTGTTCTTTTGATGATTTGCCATTCTGCAATACTGTCTGCTGCCGAGGGCAATGTTGCTACAAATCTGCAGGTGCTTCCTGAAGAAATTTCCCGAAGCGAGCTGAATCAGATTATGTTGGAAAATCTTGCCGGACTGGGGCTGCCACGCAGAGAAGGTGAGGGTTGCCTTTACTGTCATGAGGGCTCTCTGGAAATTCCCCGGGCGCAATGGAATTATGCGTCGGACACAAAAATTGCCAAGCGAAAGGCCCGCTCAATGATGGCAATGGTACGCAAAATCAATGATCACCTGGATGGACTGGAAGGGAGAATTGCACCGGATCTGCGAGTCACCTGTGCCAGTTGCCATGCCGGACGTACTGATCCGAGACCACTCCCTGATGCGTTGCTGAGCCGATACGGCGCTGAAGGCCTGGAGGCGACAATAGAATACTATCACCAGCTCCGGCAGCAATATTGGGGCAGAGATGCTTACAATTTTCAGGAGGCATCACTCACCTCCGTTGCGACAGAATTGGCATTAAGAGGTGAGTTTAATGATGCAATCAGCATTGCGCAGCTCAATGAATCCATAAACCCATCCCTCTCAACAACAGGGTTTACTCTTACCTTGCAGACTATGTGGCAGATACTTGAATCGGGTGTGGAGCAGGGGATTAGCTATTTTGAGCAGCGTTGGATAGAACTGGGAAGTCCGGAACAGGGCTATCAGGTGCTGGACAATGTAGGATGGCAATTATTTCGGACCGGGCAACAATCAAGCGCATTGACACTTTTTGAGCGAAACCACAATTTATTCCCGGCAGCCTATACACCAGTTGAAAGTCTGGCCGACGCTCTCTGGGACTCTGACACCACCGCCAATCGCAGCCGCGCCAGAGAGTTGCTAGAGAGATGGTTGAGGGATAACCCGGGACATGCTGAAGCCCAGCGCAAACTGATGCAGTGGGAATAACTGATTATTCGAATTCTCAATGAAGTTGGTTGAGGTATCTGGAATACAATCTAACTCACCACTATAAGGCCTTGCGGTCAGATTCCAGTTTCTCAATACTTGCAGTACACTGCTATAGTGCGAAAAATGTAAGAAGCGAAAGCTCAATGTTTTTATTTTAGGGAGCGTTTCTTTGTTGCTGGTCTGATGTTCTGTGCAGGAACTGATATGAATACTTCATCAGCTGCTTTCCCTGGGGCGTTAACAAGAATTTCACTGGTTTTGGTATTTACTGTCTCAAATGCCATCGCCGCTGAAGATTATTTCAATCAGGAATTCAAAGCAGAACTCGTCTCCCAGGTTTCCCGGATCCTACTGGACAGGTATATCTATCCTGATCGAGCTCAGGTTGCAGTTAATGAACTCAACCATCGGTTTGAGACTGGTTACTTCGATTCTATCGATGATCCACAAATTTTCGCTTATCGGATAACCGGTATCCTTGATGTAATCTCTGATCTACATCTCTGGGTGAATTACCACCCCGAAGCTATTCCCGAAGACTATAACTATCTCGAGCCGACTCCGGAACAAGTACGGGAGCGAGCTGAGTTGTTGCGCGATCGAAATTATGGATTTGATCAGGTTGAGATTCTGCCGGGCAATATAGGATATATAGAGTTTGGTGATTTTTATTATGAGAGCGGTCCTTCTGAAGAGTATCTTGCGCAAGCTATGACAACGGTGGAGGGCACTGATGCACTCATCATTGATTTGAGAAACAACGGTGGTGGCAGCCCCGACATGGTCGCGCTGTTTTTGAGTTACCTGCTTCCTTCAGACTCTCCAATCGGTCATTTACAGTATCGAGATCAGAATAGAATCGTTGAGAGTCGTACTCTGGATCGGTTGGATGGGCCTCACTATGGGAATGATAGACCTGTCTATGTATTGATGAGCAACAGAACGTTCTCTGCTGCCGAGGCATTCAGTTATGCATTGCAGGTACGAGGGAGAGCAGAGCTTGTTGGTGAACGTACACAGGGGGGCGCTCATCCTTTCGATAATGTGCGTTTGCACGATCACTACATGATGGCCGTGCCTGTTGCCAGGAGTGTGGATGCAGTAACCAGATCCAGTTGGCAGTATATCGGGGTTAGGCCTGATCACGGGGTTCCCACCGAGGAGGCGCTAGCCAGAGCTTCATCCCTGATTTTGGCCAGGGAATAATGCCAGAACAAATAGTTGCTGGTCACAGCAATTCTGATTCACTGTTTGCTTGCGGTGGTTTGTGGATTAGCATTGTTTCCCATGGAATAAATGCACAAAGTTAAAAATACAATATTATTCGGTGTTATGAACAAGCTATTGGCAATCTCACTTTCTATTCTCCTTTTCTGCGTGACTAATGCCTCGGCTGTTGAGCCAGGGCAGGGATTCGTCTCGGTTCCCGGCGGCCCTGTATGGTATGAAGTCATGGGAGGTGGTGAGGGTATTCCCCTGGTTGTACTGCATGGAGGCCCCGGTGGTACTTCCTGTGGCTACACTCGACTTTCACCCATGGGTAGCGAGCGTCCTATAGTTCGCTATGACCAGTTAGGCTCAGGAAGATCAGGTCGTCCCGATGAGTTGGATCTGTGGACGGTAGAAAGATTTGTGGAAGGGCTGCATTCATTACGTAATGAACTGGGTTTAGAGGAAATGCATTTATTGGGTCATTCCTGGGGTGGAGCGCTAGCGGCAGCCTATGTGCTGGAGAAAGGAACTGACGGTATTGTATCTCTAATACTCTCTTCACCTTTGTTAAGTTCGCCGGCCTGGATGGAAGATGCCAATTTCTTGCGTTCTCAATTACCTGTTGAAATGCAGGAAGCGTTGGATAAACACGAAGCCGCAGGAACCCTGGAGCATGAAGACTATGTTGCAGCCACGGAGGAGTTCTACCGTCGACATGTGCGAGGTGGTGATCGGTTGCCATCACCAGATGCCTGTGAAGGGGCAGGCGGTAATGATGTGATCTATGAGTACATGTGGGGAGCGACGGAATTTAGCGCCACCGGCACCCTGGTCAATTTCGATGTGACAAACAGACTCGGCGAAATAGATATACCGGTTCTGTTCGTGGCGGGCGAACATGATGAGGCCCGTCCCGAAAGAATGCGTGAATTTCAAACTTTGATTGAAGGAGCGAAGCTTGAAGTTATTCCCGATGCAGCGCATGGTACCTTGAGTCGACAGACCAGGCTTTACATTGATGTGATATCAGCTTTTTTGGCTGAATCGGAATAAATTGTATTGCTTACTTAATAAGCTCTACTAACTCATAGCCGTCATTTGTAGAAAACTGCCTTACCAGTTCGAACCCCAGTTTTTCATACAGTCCGATGGCGATGTTGTTATCACGTGCAGTCTGAACCAGTACGGTTCTGCTTTCGGCTAATTCCAAAGCGTGCTCCACAAGTTTGGCACCAAATCCCCGTCGGGTTTTTTGTGGGTGGACCACCAGGCTCGCTATCTGAACGCCATCACCATTTATTTCAAGCTCAATAGCGCCGACTGTTTCGCCGTTGTCCTCACAGGCGAAGAATGTTCCATTGGAATTCTGGATGTCAGTTTCCGTGCGTCGCAGGGGAGGAAAATTTTCAGCGCCGATTAATTGGGCTTCTTCCTGGTAGGCCAGTTGCATTATTTCACTAAGCTTACTGGCGGTGCTTATATCCTGGTGATTTATCTCTCTGATACTCATGTGGAATCACTCTTTAGAATCTTTTTCATTATCAAATACTATTCACCGAATCTCGACAGTACTACACCATAAACCGCCATTGCATCCCAAAGGTTTTGCAAACGCAGATTTTCATTTTCGGCATGTTGGTTATTGTCATGATTGGCCAGCGGTAGGACGATGATAGGTGTATCCATGCGATTTGAGAATGCTCTTAGAGGCAGGCCACCACCCATGGTAGGGGTGAGGATCAATTCGGGAGTCATTTCCCGCATCAGAGTAATGAGACGTTGTGCCATTTGGCCATCCATGGAAGTGCGCAGTCCATTACTACCACCACCGCGCCAATCCAGTTTCACTACTTTCTCATTGTTTCGTAGCTGCTCATTGGTGGGATCCTCATGAACGATGAAAAAACCCTCGCCTGTCACGTGATCTTCAATGAGTTGTCTGATGCGCTCCGGTTGCTGATTGGGCACCAGGCGCAGGTTAAGGGAAACAGTGGTATCAGATAGTATGATATTTCTGCCTTGCCTCCCGACCCCGCCGCCTGCAATTCCCCGGGCATTGAACGCTGGCAGAGTGACCAATTCTTCAATTCTGCTACCGGCACCTTCCGGAGTATTTACCGCCAACTCATTTTTCAATTGCTCTTCAATATTGGGCATGGCGGCAATGGCCTGGGTTTCAGACTCCGAGAGAGTCGCTACATTATCGTAATAGCCATCGATCAGTATGCGACCGGTTTCATCTCGCATGCTGGTCAACAGGTAGGCCATACGCATGATGGGATTAGGTGCCCAGTTACCATAGTGTCCCGAGTGCAATGGGCGGTTGGCGCCATAAGTAGTCATGTCCAGAGTCATGCCGCCGCGCACTCCGAACACTAACTGTGCTCGCCGCGACTGGTGCATGGGGCCATCGCAGAAAAGAATCAGGTCCGCATCGAGAAGTCCTGGATTGTCATCGATCACCTGACCCAGAGTTGGAGAGCCAATTTCTTCTTCGCCATCCAGCAGGATTTTCAGGTTTACTGACAGCTCGATGTTGTTTGCCCGGAGGGCATCAAGCACATGAATCAGGGCAATGACGGGCATTTTGTCGTCCCCGGCGGAGCGAGCGTAAATGCGCCACTCGGGGTCGAACGCGCCACTAACACTGCTGATGTCTACCGGTTGACCACCACTCTGCAAAGGCCCATCCAGCAGGGTTGGTTCGAATGGCGGATAGGTCCAGTTTTCTTCCTGCACTGGTTGGCCATCAAAATGGGCATAGATTAGGAGAGTCTCCTCAGCGCCAGCCGTCATCATTTCAGCGTACACATAAGGTGCACCACCCGATCGCAGAACTCTGGTAGACAGGCCCCGTTCTTCTAACAGTCCGGTGATGTGGTCCGCATTCAGAAGCTTCTCTTCCAGATTCGCCCAATTGGGAAGAGACAATAAATCGGCAAAGTCCTGAATGATGCGTTGTTCCCGTGACGCTCGATAACTATGGATAGCTTCAACTACTTCCAAGGTAGAAGCGGTTTGCGCCAGGGCATTAGGGGTTGCCAATAATGTGCTTATCCAGGTGGCTGCAATTGTAGCGGTCACGCGTCCTGACATAGTCTTCTCCAACCCAGGTTCCTGTGAATCTGCAATGTTTCGTCATGCTACCCAAAAACAGGCTATGCAGGGTAGGGGAATTGCTTCATCCCCTTTATACTGATGACAGGCAGCTAACTGATAATGTCCCGAAATGGTTGAATATCATGAATACAACACGCGCTGTTTCTTCTCTGGTTCGTACTTTGCTTCGTATTTCCACGCTGGTGTTCGCGGTCACTCTGATTGCCTGCAGTCCACAGCAAACCGCTGAAATACCTTCCGCAACGGCTGCTACCGACAGTCTCGGCACCACCAGCTATGCACCCCAGAATCGACCAGACGTTAGGGGTCAAATTGGTGCGGTATCGGCGGGCCATCCCCTGGCTGCGCAAGCAGGATTACGGGTATTGCAGGATGGTGGTAATGCCACCGACGCCATCATCGCCATGGCGGGAGTGTTGGCAGTCGTCAGACCTCATATGAATGGTATCGGAGGAGATGCATTCGGTATTTTTTACGACGGAGAAACTCGTGAGATCACGGCTTTAAATGCCAGCGGTCGCGCAGGCACATTGGCAACTCCTGAGTTCTTTGCTGCGGCGGAGCTTGAACGTGTACCCGGTGTAGGGCCATTATCGGTGAGCGTGCCGGGTGCTGTGGCTGGTTGGGTAGACGCACATGAGCGTTTTGGCACGATGGAATTTGCTGAGCTGCTTGCCACCGGAATCGATTACGCTCGTAATGGCTTCGCCGTTTCAACCCGACTGGCACAGGACTTCGAGGAACAGGGAGCCAATCTGAATCAGGCCGGGCTGGACCTGTACCTGCCATTTGGTTCGGCACCGCCAGTTGGTTCATTGCTGCGTAACCCTGAGTTAGCCAACTCACTGGAAATCGTGGCGAACGAAGGCAAGGCAGGTTTCTATCAGGGTGGAATTGCACAGAAACTTGCTGCCTTCATCACTGAGCAGGGTGGTTATCTTAGAGAGGGGGATTTTGCGACTCATACTTCAACCTGGGTGGAGCCACTACGGGGAGAGTATCTGAACCATAGTTTTGTTGTTATGCCTCCGAATACTCAGGGAATAACGCAACTGGCCCTGTTTGAGATGGCCAAGGCCCATGGTTTGCAGGACATGGGGCACAATAGTGCCGACTATTTACACAGTCTCGTTGAATTGAAGAAACTGGCCTTTGCTGATCGTGATCGATGGGTTGCCGATCCTGAACTTGCCGCTGTGCCTGTGGATCAACTACTAAATTCGGAGTATTTACGTGAGCGTTCCGCACAGGTAGATATGCAAGTCGCGGCCGCCGAAGTATCACCAGGATTTGGCGATGAGATATTTGCTGAACCCAATGGCAATCGCTCCGATTCGGGTGACACGGTATATCTCACTGCAGTTGATCAATGGGGCAATGCAGTAAGCTGGATTCAAAGTAATTTTGCAGGTTTTGGTTCCGGTTTGTTGGATGAGGCAACAGGCATTCTCCTCCACAACCGCGGGGCATTGTTTACCTTGGAAACAGGACACCCCAATCAGATTGCACCTGGTAAGCGCCCTTACCACACATTGTCGCCTGTAATGGCGCTTTACCCCGATGGTGAATTCGCTTTCACTCTCGGTACGCCTGGTGGTGACAGCCAGACCCAGTCTATATTGCAAATCACTCACAATATGCTGATGTTTGAAATGACTCCTCAGCAGGCAATTGAAGCTCCACGGTTTCGTTCCATGAGTGGAGTTGGCTTAACAATTGAGAACCGTGTGGATGAAGATGTGCTTCTGGAATTGCAGGACAGAGGTCACGAGCTGAACCTTATCGACGGCTGGACTGCCACTTTTGGTGGCGCGCAGATGATTCATTTCAACCCAGCCACCGGTGTGCTGACGGCGGCAGCCGACCCAAGGCGTGAAGCTTACTCATTGGCCTATTAGAACAAACCACGTTAGTGCAATAAGCAAGACGTTCAGGATCAAGTCTCAAGAGTTTCGATATGGACATACTCGAACATAATCGCGCCGCCTGGAATCGGGAATCGGCAGAGGGCGGGCAATGGTCTGTTCCGATTTCCGACGAGGAGGTGGAGAGCATTAGAAAAGGTGAGTTGAATCTTACTCTCACTCCAAACCGCCCGGTGCCCAGGGAATGGTTAGAAGGACTGGCAGCGAAAGATGTGCTTTGCCTCGCGTCTTCCGGCGGCCAGCAGGCAGTAAAGGTTGCCGCAGCGGGCGCAAACGTCGTTAGCTTTGATTTGTCTGAAGAGCAATTGAAGAAAGATCAATATATGGCAGATCGCCATGGGCTGGCTCTGCGCTGTGAACAGGGGGATATGGCAGACCTGTCCCGATTTGCAGACGCCAGTTTCGACCTGATTGTGCATGCCGTCTCCAATGTATTTGTTCCCGATGTGGAAGTAGTGTGGCGAGAATGTTTTCGCGTACTGAAAAACGAGGGTGAGTTGTTAGCTGGCTTTATGAACCCAAGTTTCTTCCTGTTTGATCACGATGAATCGGAGGCCACAGGCAAACTCGAGGTTAAATATAAACTGCCCTACGAGGAGCCTGCGAGCCTGGATAAAGCGGGCCTTGAAAAACTGAAACACTCCGGTGAGGCATTGATGTTTGGCCATTCCATGGAAACACAGCTGGGTGGACAGATTACTGCAGGGTTTGTACTCAAAGGTCTGTACGAAGATGACTGGACAGATGAACTGCCATTCAACGCATACAGTCCCTCTTACATCGTTACCCGGGCCAGCAAAAATGCTTAGACAGGTTTCAGTGCCAGGCATTGGTTTGAAAAAAATAAATAGTTCCAGGTAAAGCCTGCGCCATGATCGATAATTATTTCCGTGCACTGCTGCCGCACTATGTGACGCCAATTCTGAAGTTGTTCGCTACACTTCGTTTCACACCCAACCATATCTCCCTGCTTGGATTCACTATCGCCATAGTGGCTGCCTCCCTGGTGGCGTATGGGATGCTGATCCCGGCACTGTTAGTGTGGTGGTTGTCGCGACTGATGGATGGGTTGGATGGTATCTACGCAAGAGCCTATGATCTTAGTTCTGACTTTGGCGGATTTCTGGATATCCAGCTGGATATGGCCGCCTACTCAGCCTTGGTCCTGGCCCTTTACTGGCAATTCCCTGAATTTACCTGGCAATGGCTGCTCATGCTGTTCTGCTATGTGTTATGTATAAGTGGCGCTCTGGCTCTCGGGAGTTTGGAGAATCAAAAGGGAATGGAAGACGATAGTCAGCGGCGCATGAGACTGGCAGCAGGCCTGGCCGAAGGTGGGGAAACCGGCATTGCCTACTCAGTATTTCTTCTGTTTCCCCAGTATTTAGGGGTAACTACCTGGGCCTGGATTTCGGTACTCGCCATAACAATTATCGCTCGCTTTTTTCTGGCAAGAGATGAGCTGGGCCCTGACTAGAAACTAAATTTTGCGGGTCTGTACAAGAACAATAAGATGCAATTAAAAGGAAACCGTCGGGTATGAGCTATATCCAACCTGTGCTGGGACTCATTGTATTCCTGGGCATAACCTATCTGTTATCCAGCAACCGTGGTCAGGTGTCTCCAATACGTGTTGGGGTAGGAATATTGTCCCAACTGGTTATCGCCTTTCTCCTGTTGCGGGTAAGTCTCGTTTCTGATGCCCTACTGAGCCTCAACGCAGTAGTGCGGGTTTTGCAGAGTGCCACAGATCGTGCCGCTCAGTATATGTTTGGCTATGTAGCTGGTGGCCCCGCTCCCTTTGATGTGAGTAACCCGGACAACTCGTTCATTATTGCCTTCCAGGTATTGCCACTGATTCTGGTTATCAGTGTGCTATCAGCCATGTTGTTTCATTTTGGCGTGCTTAGTTTTCTTGTGGAGCTGATCGGCAAGGGCTTACGCAAGGCTTTTGGATTGTCCGGGGCACTGGGCCTGGGCGCCGCGGCAACAATTTTTTTCGGCACAATCGAAGCGCCTCTGGTAATAAAACCCTATCTCAACAGATTATCGAGAGGTGAACTGCTGGCGCTTGTAACCTGCTCCATGGCTACCATTGCGGGCACAGTGATCATTCTTTATGCCAGTGTTCTTGAGCAAACCCTGGCAGGCTCACTGCAACACCTGTTGACTGCATCGATTATCAGTGTGCCGGCAGCACTCACGCTTGCGCATATTTACAGCCCGACTGAGGGAGATGAATTGAATATGGCAGGGATGCCCCGTAGTGACAAAACCTGGATCGAGGTGCTGCTTGATGCAGTCAATGATGCGGTCAAAATGATGATCTCGATCGCAGCCATAATCGTTGTACTGTTCGCCTTTATCTATTTACTTGATGATTTGCTGATGCTCTTTAATTCGGAATTGAACATCGGCGCCATACTGAGTTTTCTGCTCCGTCCGGTTATGTGGTTGCTTGGTTTCGATTGGTCCAGCGCCTCTCTGGCTGGAGAGCTAATGGGCACCAAGATTGTCCTTAATGAGTTTGTCGCCTATCTGGCGCTTGCCGATGTCAGTACCTTCAGCGAAAAGCAGACGATCGTCATTGCTTATGCAATGTGCGGTTTTGCCAATATTGCCAGTTGCGGCATCATTATCGCCGGTCTTGTTGCCATCATGCCTGAGCGGCGCAAGGAGGTAGTTGATGTTGTATTTACTGCGTTGGTGCTTGGCAACGTCGCTACACTGATGACTGGTTGCGTGGTGAGTTTAATCATTTAGCAGAGTCTTAAAATCTAAAACACTAAATCATGTGGTCTTCTCCTCAGGAGTTTAATTCTGATGAATAAATTACCGACAGTCTGGCTTTGCCTGCTGACCGTGGCGTGGCTGCCTTTGGCGAATTCACAAACCATCAGCCTTGAACAGGCTATGGCTCATCCCGACTGGATTGGGCGTGCCCCTCAGCGACCCTATTGGGCCGACGATAGTGATTCAATCTACTTCTCGCAAAAACGTGAAGGCTCTGAACAAATTGATCTGTTCCGCATTTCGGTTGATGGTGGTGAGCCAAAATTGGTGGATGCTGCTGACAGGGCACAAGCCGATGTGGCAGCAGGAACTTATTCATCCAACAGAAGATTTAAGACCTACAGCCGGGCCGGCGATATCTATGTGAAGAATCTGCGTAATGGCAATATCAACCAACTTACTCGCAGTGCTTCCGTGGAATCCAGTCCGCGCTTTACCGCCGATAATGAACGGGTCGTGTTTAGCCGTGGAAATACTGTCTTCGTGCGCGATCTTGCTTCGGGCCTGGAGTATCAGGCTGCCGAAATTCGATTGGAAGATGCTCCAGACAATAAAAGTGATGATGACTATCTTACTGACCAACAGCTGCGCCTGTTCGACATAATCCGTCTTGAGAAAGAGAGGGAAGAACTGGCAGATGAATTCAATGAGTCTTTGCGAGAGCTGGATCAGTCTCAACTTGCTCTGCCTTACTACCTGGGAGAAGACACAGAAATAGTAAGTTCCGATTTATCACCTGGTGAGCGCTGGTTGTTGCTGACAGTGCGAGATGAATCTGAGCAGGAGGATGGGCGCGATGGCTCTATGCCGAACTACGTGACAGCTTCCGGCTATGTAGAAAACAGAGAAGTGCGCACTCGGGTCGGAACCACAGAATTCGCCAGCCATCAGATATATCTGTTTGACCTGCTAGCTCATGAATATGCTCGACTGGATCTATCAGCTCTGCCCGATCGCAAAAGAGATCCGCTGGCAATGCAATTGGGAAGAGAAGGAGAAAAAGATGCCGAACCCGAACCCAGGGAAGTTCAATTCAATGCCGTCTGGTCTGATGATGGTGATCGTGCTTTGTTGCAGGCCCGCAGTCGCGACAATAAGGACCGTTGGATAGTGGCACTTGATGTTGAAGGGTTGTCTCTGGATTCAGCACCCGCTACAGATGAAAGTACAAGTAGTGATGAGAGCGTGATGATGGCGGTCACTCTCGACTCGGCTCATTTAGAGCTGGTGCATCATGAGCACGATCCCGCCTGGATTAACAGGCGCTCTTTTGGCAGTGTGGGTTGGTTGCCGGACAATGAAACAGCCTATTTCATTTCTGAAGAGAGTGGATACGGACATCTTTATCTGAGTCATGGTGGCGACGTTTCACAGCTTACGTCGGGTAAATACGAAGTCACCAGTCTCACTATCAGTAGGGACGGGGACGCCGCTTACTTTCGAGGTAATCCTGAGCACCCTACGATCTGGGAAATTTACCGTGTTGATCTCAATGATGGCGATATCGAGCGTTTAACAGAGTTGGGTGGTATGAACAATTATAGTCTGTCCCCGGATGAGTCCAGATTATTGATTACCCATAGCGAAGCCAGTCAACCTCCAGAACTCTATGTGCAGAACACGCGCGCCGGGGCCAGCGCTTCTCGCTTAACGTTCACAATCAGCGACGATTTCAGGGCCATCGAATGGGCGTTGCCGGAATTTGTCGAAGTACCATCTTCTTATGTTAGTGATGCAATTCATTCCCGTGTTTATACGCCACAGGACAATAACCTGTCGCGACCAGCAGTGGTGTTTATTCACGGTGCTGGCTATCTGCAGAACGCACATCAGGGTTGGTCCAGCTATTTTCGCGAATTCATGTTCCATAGCTTTCTCGTGCAGCAGGGTTATGTGGTGCTGGATATGGACTACCGTGCCTCCAGTGGTTACGGTCGTGATTGGCGCACAGCGATTTACCAGCAGATGGGCACGCCGGAAGTCCAGGATCTGAGGGATGGTGTTGATTGGCTGGTGGAAAACAGAAATGTGGACCGCAACCGTGTCTGTACTTACGGTGGGTCCTATGGTGGATTTCTCACGTTGATGTCACTGTTCACCGAGCCTGATCTGTTTGCCTGCGGCGCAGCACTTAGACCCGTTACGGATTGGGCGCATTACAATCATCCCTACACCTCAAATATTCTGAACATTCCAGAACTGGATCCTGAAGCCTATGAGCGAAGTTCACCGATTGAATTTGCTGAAGGCCTGGAGAAACCACTCCTTATTGCTCATGGCATGCAGGATGATAATGTTTTCTTTCAGGATTCCGTCAGACTGGTACAGCGTCTCATCGAGCTGGAGAAAGAAAACTGGGAGATAGCTATTTATCCTATCGAGCCCCATGGTTTTCGCGAGCCCAGTAGTTGGCTGGATGAATATCGTCGTATCTACAGGATTGTCGATGAAACCATAGGAAAGGCCGCAACGAATTAGATTCCGGATTTATATGATGAGTGATGGACGTACCCTGCATTTTTACTTCGACTACATTTCACCTTTTGCCTATTTCGCCTGGCGACAGATTCCAGCTCTGTGCGGGGACTATAAACTGGATCTGAAAATTCATCCCGTGGTGTTCGGCAAGCTACTCGATCATTGGGGCCAGCTTGGTCCAGCCGAGATTCCTCCCAAGAGTCGTTGGCTGCTCAACTACTGCATGCGCTATGCCGCGCAACATGGCTTCGACTACAAACCACCCATGTACCATCCATACAACCCACTGGCGTCGCTACGAATGTCATTGGTCGAGGTTTGCGGTGAGCAACAGTCTGCAATTGTGTCCGCAATTTTTGAAGCCGGCTGGTCAAATGGTGCGGATCTGGGAGACCCTTCTTCGTTGTTGGTTTTGTTGAAGGCTGCCGGTATCGAGGCTGAGGAAATTCTGAAGCGAACTCAAGAACCAGCCATTAAAGATCTGCTGCGAACGGAAACAGAACTGGCCATCGAAAAAGGCGTGTTCGGTGTGCCGACCATGGTCATAGATGATCAGTTGTTTTGGGGTAACGATCAGTTCGAACACCTGCGTTTATACCTGGAAGGTAAGGATCCGCTGGACCCCGCAAAGATTGCTGCGCTGGGAGAACGAAAACGGGCGATAGACCGTATCCGCTTTGTTTCTGGCCCTGCCACAGACCGTAAAGGCGCCAAATAGTGGGTACGGAAGGCTCCAAAATCAGAGGACTTTTCAGGGAAACCGGGTAAAATGGAACTTATCTGTTGGGTACCATGAATTTAGGGAGGCTATTATGAAGGTGTCTTTCCTGGTTGTTTTCTCATTGTCGCTACTGTCGGCCTGTGTCACACCGAGGCCCAATTTTGAGCTCATGTCCGATGAAGAGCTCTATGCCTACAATTCCTCTGTCGCTCCCCTCGAACAGGTTTATTGCACAAAAGAAGCAAGTACCGGCAGTTACATCCGCCGGCGTACCTGCACCAGCCTTGCAGAATTGCTTAACACTAACGTCGGTACGCTGAATATTCCCAGCTCCAGCACAAGCATTCGCTATGGTCTCTAGATTTACTCCAGGGATTTCGTTCACAACTCACTAAACCACTTTCTCTGTGTGACTCAGGTTGCATGTAACATTTCCTTACAGTTTTGACTGATTTGGATAATCCAGGGAATGAGCTGGATTCGTAACAAGTACGAGGATTTTCCGTTCATCAGGCTTTACATAAGGGAGTAGATTCATGAAGTCGCAGTTCCTCGCATTATTTTCGCTCGTCCTGGTTTTAACATTCTCACCACTTTCCCATGGGCAAATCGATGAAGATCAGTTTGGTGCCTGGTACATGTATTTTTGGAATACACGGCTGCCGGACAGCAACTTTGGTTTTCAGGGAGACGTGCAGCATCGAAACTGGGATCTTGGTGGAGACCTGGAACAACTGCTGATTCGCGGCGGACTCACCTGGTCTCCCGAAGGTTCAAGCAATACCTACACGCTTGGCTATGCCAATATCAAATCCGGAACCTTTGGGCCCAGTGCCAGAAAAAATCGTGAGCATCGAATCTATCAGGAAGCACTGATTCCTCAACGACTGGGAGAAAAGTTCCTGCTCACCCATCGTTTTCGTCTTGAGCAGCGAGACGTGGATGGCCAGGATCGACGCAACCGAGCTCGCTATTTCCTGGCGGTAAACTACCCGTTTAATCGCAATGATCTTGGCGAAGGAGCAGTTTACCTGTCTTTCTACAATGAATTGTTTGTCAATTTGGAACAGAATATTGGCAATGGCCGCTATGTGGATTATTTCGATCGCAACCGGGCCTATCTGGCGCTGGGTTATAGCGTGTCAGACAACGTCCGGCTGCAGTTTGGCTATATGCATCAGGACACGGACGATGTGAGTAAGGGACAGGTTCAATTTAACCTGTTTCATCGATTTTCCCTGAATTAACAATGCATAAAGCGGGTTCGATCTAATTTTCAGCTTTTCTTTGGTATTTGTGACGATTCGTCTATTACTGGTAAGTGTCTTCACAAATCAAAGGAGAATTAGGATGAGAGAACTTACTGAGCAGGAAATGGAGATGGTTGTTGGGGGTGATGGTATTGCATTACCCGGTGGTAACTACATATCTACAACTAGGACCATAACTACTGGTCTCGGCGTAATTGGGGCGATTGATGTAGGTTGGAGAATCGGTTCTGCAATCGGAGCAGGAGTTAACTATGCATATGCTCGAGGTACAGGTGGTGATTTAGCACACGATCTAGGCGGAATGGCTTACAATTCATGATGCACTTTCTCGTAATCGTAAATGGAAAAGAAGTTGTCTAAACTAAATAGCAACCAAACCAAAGTATTTTGGGTCGCTTTTGTTTCTTTTTGCATATATGCGACAGCTTCGCTCTATTTTGACGGTGCGCTTCGAAATATTTCGATAGGTGGATCTGTGATATTGGTTATCTGCTTCTTTGCTGTGGCGTATTTCGTCTATAGATATATATCGTCTAACCCTGACAAATTCGATGACTAAAAAAGCCCGGACATTAGTTGATGTCCGGGCTTTCTATTTTATTCAAACCTTAGTGATTAATTTGTCTTCCCAAATGCTTTGTTTACCGCGTTCATTACTCCTTCGTGAGCGTCACTAGATAGTAATGTACCATGCGCAGACAACAATCGTTCAAACTTCGACTCAAGAATACTTCTGAACTCTGACTCAAGGCTCTCACCCTCGGGTGTCATGCCTTTAAGCCACATGGGGCCTACGATGGTGGTCTTGGGAAACCCGATGAACGGCATGATGATCCGGGCAGGCAGGTTGTTAAAACTGTAGTCGCCGTAGTGTTGAATCGAGTCGCAGGTGAGGAGAGTGCCTCCTTCGCGATCTATGTGTAGCACACATTCCGGTTGCCTGGTCTTCCTAAACAGAATTGCCCTGGCATCGGGAAAGGGGAACTTGGTGTCCTTGGTAATAGGTACATCTATGGTGGGTTCAGTATAGGCTTCACCGCCTGGCTGGCTCCACATGGTGGCGCCAAATTTCTCCACATAGTAACAGTCGTCCAGGCCGTGAAAAGCGCCCAGACGAATTATGTGCTTTATATTGCCCAGCTGAAGCAGGGCGTTTTCAACTTCTTCATTGAGACGGATTGGGTCAATTAAGCTGAGTTGTCCTTCATGATGAATGATCGCCATGTTACGACTTATTCTTAGCATGGCGTTCATCTGGATGCTGCCACGCACCATATAAATATCCTGAGCGACTGGTTCGATGTTGCCATGGGGGTAAATCATTATTTATTCCAGAGCGAATTACTTTTCTACAGTAAACAAAAAACCCGGCCATCTTTCAATGACCGGGTTTTTGTATCTGAACTAAATCTCTTTAGTTTAGTGACCGCTGGAGCCGGGTTGTGCTGCTGGCATTGCCATGGCAGTTAATTTCGATCCGGTTTGCAGAATAATGTACTGATGTCCATCATGGGTCCAGCTGCTCATGCCGTAGCGGCTGCGAGCAGGCACTTCGATAGATGCTTCAGTTGCACCCGTGGCTTTGTTAATAGCATAAAGCATTGGCGTGCCATCAGTCGCGGTATCAGAGTACACCAGCATATTAGGTGTAATCACCATAGGTACCAGAGCACCAGTACCAGTGTTAGGTACATCCAGACCCATGTCATCAATCACAGCTTGAACACGTGATGGAGTTTCACCTGTTGGGATCATCCACTCGTGTTCGCCCGTGTTCATATTGATTGCAGTGATGCGGCTGTAAGGTGGCTTATACATTGGAATGCCGGCTGGATGACGAGGAGAACCTGCGCCTGGGCCATTGGCATACTGAGCATAAGTAGTACCTGTTGGCAGTTCGTACTGCAGATCTGCTTCTTCACCTGGCACCAGTTGCACCGCGCTACAGGCAGTATGTGAAGACACATACAAAATGCCAGTAGTTGGATCAGCTACTGAAGGCGCTGTGATGTTGGCACCGCCACCACCACCGGGGCAGAACATGGCGGCACGCTTGCCGGATTCATGTCCACGCTGGATTGGTGGGTTGAATAGTGGGCCCATCTGATAATCAGC
This sequence comes from uncultured Pseudohongiella sp., assembly GCA_965227685.1. Taxonomy (GTDB): domain Bacteria; phylum Pseudomonadota; class Gammaproteobacteria; order Pseudomonadales; family Pseudohongiellaceae; genus UBA9145. The sequence goes on from CBDDGA010000002.1 coordinate 4,580,755, forward strand.
ATAACCATTAATAGCCTGCTGACGCAGTTCAGGAGTCCAGTCCACCAGGTCATTTACGTTTACACCTTGAATATCAAAAGGTGCTGGCTTGGTGGGGAAGGGTTGAGTTGGCGACAACACTTCACCTGGCACAGTAGATTGTGGAACTTCACGTTCTTCCATTGGCCAGATTGGTTCGCCAGTCAAACGGTTAAAGGCATAAACAAAGCTTTGTTTGGTTGCCTGCATAATCGCTGGAATACGACCCTGACCTGGTACATCAAGATCCAACAGGATTGGTGCCTGCGGATTATCGTAGTTCCAGATGTCGTGTTTCACCATCTGGAAATGCCAGGCTCTTTCACCAGTCTCTGCGTTAAGCGCAATCAGGCTGGTGCCATAGAGATTGTCACCGGGTCGGAAACCACCGTAGTAGTCGATGGTCGCGCCATTGGTTGGAATATAGATCAGACCTGCTTCAAGGTCGGCTGACATGGGTGCCCAGGAAGACACGTCGCCAGTCCATTCCCAGGCATCGTTTTCCCAGGTTTCGTGGCCGTATTCACCAGGACGTGGAATGACATTGAACTTCCACTTAAATTCACCAGTTGCCTTGTCGTAAGCAAGAATGTCGCCGGGGATATTCTCGATTCGTGACTGGTGATATCCCTGCTCAGCTGAATTACCAACGATAATAGTGTCGTTGATTACAACGGGTGGTGAAGATGCAGTGATGTAACCTGTTTCAAGAGGTACACCTTCATAGGGATCATAGGGGTGACCAAGGTCAGCTAACAAATCAACCACACCAGTTTCTGGAAAGCCGTCTACGGCAACTGGTTGACCGAAGCCTTCAAGTGGTTCGCCTGTTTTGGCATCCAGTGCCAGCAGGAAGAAGCCAGGAGTGGCTACGTAGATCACGCCGCGGCCGTCTACTTCAGAGTAGGTTACGCCCTTGCCGTAGTCAGCACGCATGGAATATTCCCAGCGAAACGTATTCGGTAAGCGATAGCTCCAGATTGTTTCACCGGTCTTGGGATCGATTGCCACTACGTGACGGCGGGCACCGGCTACGGTGTACAGAGTGCCGTTGATGTAGCTGGGTGTTGAACGGCCGCTGACCGCACCCATGCTGGCGCCATCCCATTCCCAGGCGACTTCCAGTTCTTCAAAGTTATCAATGGTAATCTCACTCGACTCGGTATAGCGGGTATTGCCAAGGTCATTACCCAGGCTAAACCACTCAATGGAGTCCTGAGCCAGCAAGCTACCTGAGCAAGCCAGCAGCAGAGCTGCCAAAGTGGGGGTTCCGAGACGTTGCAGGAGTTTCTCTCTTATTGTCATTTTGCGCCTCACTGAGAAAAGATAAATTCAGTTCGCTGTATCGTGTTCCCGGCTTTCTGGAACATTCTCAAAAACCATTGAGATAACAGTTGGTTACACTGTCAAAAAGTCCGCGAAAACCGCGGGTAAATAGCCCACGATACGGATTGAGGCTAACTGATGGGCTGGCCTTTGTCTATGCTGAATAAGTAACCAAGTTTTACAAAAACCTGGTAAAAAAATACCTAGATATCAGGCATTTGGAAGTTAGCTTCCGCCAGTTTTTCGAGCAAAGGTTCGGTTAGAGCGGGGGGCAAACTATCCAGAGGGGGGCGTACACGGGTCCAGCCTGCCTCGCCACTGTAGTGAGCGGTGGCTGCTTTGAGTGCGGCAATCATGGGGGCAGACTGGAAGATCGTTCTTATCTGGTTGAGTTTTTCCTGCCTCTGCTCAGCATCGGTGCATTGCCAGTTTTCATACAGGCCTTGAATCGCGGCTGGGTTCACGTTTGCTGTTGCTGAAATACACCCGGCACCACCATTTTGCATATTTTGCAGTAGAAATGATTCTGAACCGCAAAACACCCGGAAGTCATCTAGTGCCAGATCATTGAGTGCTTTCGTATTATTCCAGTCGCCGGAGCTGTCTTTTATGCCGGCAATGTTGTCAGGGTAGGCAGACACTAATCTCTCAACGAGATCTAAATCGATTGGCACCTGGGATATAGGTGGTATGTGATACAGATAAATCTGCAGGCCTTCGTCACCAACCCGCTCAAGCACTTCCGAGAAAAATGCAAACAAGCCTTCATTGCTGACGCCTTTATAATAGAAAGGCGGTAACATCAGGACGCCACCGCAACCAAGCCTGCTGGCATGGGCAGTAAGTTCTACGGCGTCAGTGAGAGAGCAGGCGCCGGTACCTGGCATCGTGCGGGCAGGATCAATTCCGCTATCGCACAGGGTGTCCAGCAACTCACATTTTTCTCGTAAGTTCAGCGAGTTAGCCTCACTGTTGGTGCCAAACACCGCGAGTCCAACTCCCTGGGATAGCAGCCATCGGCAATGCTTGTTTAAACCTGCACCATTGGGAGTCAGATCATCGTTAAAAGGGGTGATGACTGGTGCGAGAACGCCATCGAAGCGGGAACCTGCCACGTTAAAGTGCTCCTTCAGAAAAGCTTCCATCAAATTTAGACTGCGGTATAGTCCCACGGTCTCCGCATGCTCTCAAGGACGGTCCTTCATATGATTAAGTTGGTAATCGGTAACAAGAATTACTCCAGTTGGTCCATGCGGGCCTGGGTATTCCTGCGTCATTTCGCAGTGGACTTCGAAGAGATTCGCATTCCTCTGTTTACTCCAGAGTACAAGGAACAGCTGGCCGAATATTCTCCCACTCTGAGAGTTCCCACCTTGATTGATGGTGAGCTGACAATCTGGGATTCACTGGCAATTTGTGAGTATGTTTCGGATCGTTATCTGGATGGGGCAGGGTTCCCTGCAGATCCCGCTGTACGCGGCTTGTGCCGTGCCTACTGCGCCGAGATGCACGGTGGATTTACCGCCTTGCGCAATGAAATGCCGATGAATTGCCGAGCCCGATTCAGGGTGGAAATAGGGCCTGATTTGCAGACTGAGATCGACCGCGTACAGCAGCTCTGGACACAGGCCCGAGCCGCAAATCGATCAGGTGGAGCTTACCTTTTTGGTGGTTTTTCGATGGCAGATGCTTTCTTTGCTCCCGTGGTAATGCGATTCCGCGCCTATGGAATTGAACCCAATTCGGAGTGCACCGAATACATGAATACCATTCTTCAAAATGAGGCAGTTAAGGCCTGGGTTGGCGATGCTTCAGTCGAGCCGGAATCGCTTCCTGATTTCCATTTGGGTGTCGAGCTAACTGATTGAAAATCTAAAATTTTTAGAACGCCCCGTCCGGTCTGATTTTCTTTAAAAAATTGCCTCGCCGGCGTCAATTTTCCCTTCAGCGTACCGATATGAGTACTAATACTGGTAGTAGATACCAGGCTTGCGTGCTGGCTTTTTGAAAGCCAGCGGTTGATGGGCTCATAAATTTCGGCTGAAGGCTCGAATTAATGTATCTGGAATATTTTTCTCTGTCGCGACACCCATTTCGAATTACCCCAGATACATCCCTCTTTTATCCCGGTGGGGCCGAAGGCCGCGGCGTTATTCTGGACGCCATGCTTTACGCCATCGAAACGGGAGAAGGCATTCTCAAAGTCGTTGGTGAAGTTGGCAGTGGTAAAACCATGCTTTGCCGCATGCTGGAAGAGCGTTTGCCTGAGACCACAGAAGTGGTTTATCTGGCCAATCCTAATCTCAGTGCAGAAGAGATTCTTTACGCGGTGGCGTTTGAGCTAAAGCTGCCAATTCGCCGTGACACGACCAAATTGCTGGTAATGCAGCAGTTGCAAACCTATCTGCTGGAACAGCATTCTCAGAATCGCAAAGTCCTGGTTGTAATAGAAGAAGCCCAGGGCATGCCGCTGGAAACTCTGGAAGAGATTCGTCTGTTCAGTAATCTGGAAACCAATCGCGACAAGTTGATGCAGATAATTTTGTTCGGTCAACCTGAGCTGGACAAGAATTTAAGTGCCAAACATATCCGGCAGCTGCGCGAACGTATTACCCATAGTTTCTACCTGAATCCGCTGACCGCGGAACAGGCAGGTGACTACATCCAGTTTCGACTCGGTGCGGCAGGTTGTCCCTGCCCGAAATTGTTTACGCCCGGTGCTGAATGGTTACTTTCCAGAGCGTCAGGCGGACTGACTCGACGCATCAATATTCTGGCTGATAAGGCCTTGCTGGCAGCCTTCGCTGACAATGTTCTCGAGTCACCAGAGAATCTTTCACCGGACGTTCCCCCGGTTGTTACCTGGCGTCATGTGATGGCAGCGATTCGCGACAGCGAATATTCCGCATTCGCACTCAAATCACTCTTTTCCAATCTCAAAATCGCGGGCGCCAGCGCACTGGTAGTGATGAGCATCCTGGGTTTCACCTTCTGGCCCACGACTGTGGGTCAGGCCAATCAGGTCAGAGATGACATTCTGCCAATCGAACCGCCAATTCTCGTCGTTGAGTCAGAACCTGAAGCACTGGACAGCCTGCAACCTGAGTCGGCATTGGTTACTGAGATAGAAATTCCCACGACAGAGGAATCAGAACAGTCAGTGGATCCGCTTCTTCCCGTTGAATCAGCAAAGCAGATTGAAGAGATCGCAGAAATCGACACAGCCACTGTCCCGGAAGAGCAAGTCATTGAAAGCACTCAAGAGCTTGAGCAGGTGGCTAGCAGGAATCTGGCGCAGGAAAGAATTGTTGCCTCAATAGATTGGCTTCGAAATGCTAATCAAACTGGTTACACCATTCAGTTTATGTCAGGCGACACCGGCGACATGGATTCCGCCGAAAATTTTCTGGTTGAATTATTGGGAGCAGACTTGATCGATGAGTCTTATGTCTGCATGTCCATCTTTGAAGGCAAGAGCTATTGGACAATCAAACACGGGACTTTTTCGGGCTTGAGCGTGGCGCAGCGATATATCGATAGCCTGCCAACTCAATTGTTCGATTACCAACCTTTTGTACAGAACATCAGCAGTGTGGAGTGCAACGCCAACAGTTCATTGGCTGCACTTATCTTGGAGTAGGCTGTAATGACAACTAATGGCTCAGGCAGGATTTTATTTTCCCTGGCAGTAATAATGGGAATGGGTTCCTGTAACTATATACCTTTGCCACCGCCTCAGGTCGACACCGAATTTGAAGTCGAGAACAGACACATAAGCGAACCTGAATCAGCAGCTGTAGCGGAAGATATTCCTGCAATCGTTCAAAACATCCCGATTATTACGCCACCCCAGGCTGAAGCTCCTCTGGAACTGTATTCTGTTGTTGTTCAGGACGTGGATGTAAGGCAGTTACTGTTCGCCATGGCCAGAGATGCGGGAATAAACATAGATGTGCCGTCCAGCGTGTCGGGTGAAGTAAGCATCAATGCAATCGATCAATCTCTTCCGCAGATTCTGAACCGCATAGCTCGCCAGGTAGACATCACCTGGGACTTCGAGCGCTCTGACTATCTTATCGTTCAGCCTGATCTGCCGGTGTGGCGAAACTATCGCATCGACTATGTGAATATGTCCCGCAGTGCACAGTCAGAGGTCAGCGTATCATCAGCAGTAACAGGTGGGGTGGGTGAAGAATCCCAGGGCGATGAAGGAAACAATTCTACAACTGTTCTTAGCCAGTCCACGGCGAATGCCTTCTGGCAAACTCTTTCAGCAAATCTTTCCACCTTGCTGGGCGAGGTGAGTGGCGACACAGAGTCTGCCGGTTCGATAGTCGTGAGCCCTGAGAGTGGTTTGGTATCGGTGCGTGCAACAGCGCGAGAACATGAAGCTATCTATAATTTTATAGAGAGTGTAAGAACACGTTCTCTTTATCAGGTTATGATCGAAGCTACCGTTGTGGAAGTGAATCTCGGGGATCGGTATCAGGCCGGCGTGGACTGGTCAGCGTTGGCACGAGACAGTGGCCAGATTAGTTTTAATCAAAGCCTTAATGGTTTGAATCTCGACACCGCGCCAACAAATATCCTGACCATTGACAAAAGTGCCGGCCCGGACGCAATTAGCGCTACGATCAGAGCGCTATCTCGATTCGGTGATTTACGAGTCCTGTCCAGTCCCAAACTCATGGCTCTGAATAACCAGACAGCCATGCTGAGAGTTGTTGATAATCGCATCTATTTCACCATCGATGTGGAAGCAGGATTTCCGGCAACGGCTACCAGTCCGGCGATACCGCCAACATTTACCAGTGAAGTTCATACCGTGCCGGTCGGCTTTACCATGGCAGTAACCCCGCAGATTAGTGAAGATGATCAGATTACACTTAACGTACGACCAACTATCTCACGTATATTGCGGTTCGTTGACGATCCCAATCCTGCCCTGGCAACCGCCTCGGTTGTTAACTCGATTCCTGAGTTGCAAATCAGGGAAATCGAGTCGGTCCTGAAGGTGGAGAGCGGCGAGATTGCAATTCTGGGAGGTCTGATGCAGGACACTATAGATAGTGATGTGTCAGGTATTCCCGGTGTGAACCGGGTACCAGTCGTGGGCGATCTTTTCAGCTATCGTGATGACAACACTATCAAAACCGAGCTGATAATCTTTATTCGCCCGTTTGTAGTCAGGCAGCCTAGCCTGGATGGCGATTTACAACAGTTTCGCGAGTACCTGCCAACTCCAACCGTTGGCAATATTAGTGCACAAGCGCAATAGCACAGTAAGCCAATAATCCGCTATTGATGGTTGGTCTTGAGTAAGAAATAGCCTGGCTAGAGAGAAGAATCCATGAGTCTTTTAATGGACGCCCTGCGTAAAGCTGAAAAGGCCAAAAAACAGGCCGAGAAAGCTGAAACGTCAGAGCGGGGGCAAGAGCAAGGTGAGCAGCAGACTATTGCCCATCAACAACCCGCGCCATCTACGCCAGATACCGCCGCGGATGAAACGTCCCTAGAGCCTGAATCTACCCCGGCCCCGGGGCTACCGGAAGCAGAGTCGTCTACAGAGCCAGCGCCAGCTATCCCGGATGTGGAAATCGAATTTCAGCAGGCAGATGGACAGGAAAATAAACAGGAAGACAGACAGGACGAAAAACCAGACCGGGAACAAAAAACCGATGACCAGGCTCGGGAGTCAGAAAGAGATTCTAATGAGGACTCTGAAGACTCAACTCAATCTGTGGGCCTGAGCCTCGAGCCAATAGACTCCGGGCTTAGCAGTGTTACCAGAAAAGATTTTGCTGCTGATGCGACACCAGACTATTCCCTGGAAACCCCCAAGCCTATTGTTAATTCCGATTACAGCAGTTCCCCGGCGACAGATGATGAAACCATACAAGAGTCGGTTAAAGATTCCGCGACTCATCACAGTGCGGAACCCCGGCACCAGAAACCTGCAGAAGATACCGTGCCAGGGACGCAGGCGACAGAAACTGTAAATGTAAAAACCGACGCTTCTAAACCTGAACCTGTGAGGCCGGTACCGCCGACCAATCAGGTGCGAAGCAAGACAGTGCCAAATCCAAGTCTGCGAACAGAATCAGATCTTGACTCCATTAGCGCCCGCTCCGAGCCGGATCGGCGCTCGGCAAGGGCAGTTTTCGCAGCTAAGAAACAGGGTAAGAAGACCCGCCGATTTCGAATCAGGCGCTCCACCAGAATCTGGGCTGCTCAAATTGCTGCGGCACTACTATTGATGGTTGGCGGGGCTTATTACTACTTTTCTACCAGTGGCAATGGCAATACGTTCAATGTGCCGGAGCAATACCTGACTAATCAGGATTCCTATTCCAATAATTTCAACGATGAATTGGAGGCACTTGATCAGGCAGACATGGTAGAAGATGCACCGCTGGAATCTCTGACTGGCTCATTGGATGAAGCGTCTCCCGCAGTGGATGCAGAAATTCTTACTGCTGAAGCGCCAAATGAAATTTCTCCAGCAGCGGAACAAATCGCCGAGCTTGCCGCACCGGCTACCACGCCATCTGTGCCAGAGTCTGTACCAGAAGAGGCTACTGAAAATGCCCCTGAAGCTGAGTTGGCCTCGTCTGAATCTGTTGATAACCAAACTGAACAAGTTGAGCCCGCTGCCGAAACCACACTGGCTGATGTGGCGGAACAGACTCTTCCGTCGAGAGACGTTCAGACATTTCAGCCATCCCGTCCAGTGCAGCCAGCGGATGGCTCAATTAGTTTTAGTCGTGCACAACCCAGAAGCGGCACCGACCCAATTCTGCAAGACGCCTATAGCGCCTACCAACGCGATGATCTGAGTCGCGCCCAGGAGCTATACCAGCAAGTGCTTATTGAATCTCCTCTGCAAAGAGATGCTCTGCTGGGACTTGCTGCTATTGCGACCCGCAATAATGAAACCAGTCTCGCCATGGAATTGTATTCCCGTTTGTTAGCCAGAGATCCCAGCGACGGTGTTGCCAGAGCCGGGCTCCTGGGAATACGGCCATTAGGTGGACCGGAAACCCAGGAACGGGAACTGCGTCGTTTACAGGAAGAGCATCCTGAAGTCGCGCCAGTCGCCTATGCGCTGGGAAATTTCTATGCGGTTCAGAATCGCTGGAACGAAGCGCAGCGTTTTTACTTCAATGCATTGCAGCTGGCAAAAACTGATGCCTTGTCAGGCGTGCCAGTGAATCCGGATTATGCGTTTAATCTGGCGGTGAGTCTTGAGCGCCTCAATCAATCCGCCGCTGCGGAAACTTACTACCGAGAAGCTATCGCCTTCGCTGAGGATTTCCCAGCGGGATTTGATGTGTCTGTAGCAAGAAGTCGTTTGCGAAGTTTAACGGGGGCGAATTCCTGATGAGCGAACCTGCCCGGAACGCACCGAAGAAACGGCTTGGTGAAATACTCATCGATCGGGGAGTGATCACCGAAGATCAGATCAAGATCGGCTTGCATGAACAAAAACTTCGGAACAAACGCCTTGGCGCGGTGCTAATTGAACTGGGATTCGTCACTGACTCGATAATTCGTGATGCTCTTAGTGAGAATACTGGTTACAGCAGTGTTGACCTGTCCAATGCTGTGATCGACGCCAATGCTATCGCCATGGTTCCCCAGGACCTGGCTCGACGATTCAAGGTATTGCCTATCTCCTATGATGCAGACAAGCACGAACTGTCATTGGCTATGACTGACACGTTCAACATTGTGGCGCTGGATCAGATTCGCAGTCTGCATGACAGAAATCTGGAAATTGTACCTATGCTTGGGGGTGATGCTGATATAGCGCGCATTACCGAAGAGATCTACGGCTTTGATCTGTCCATCGACGGAATCTTGCAAGAGATCGAGACTGGTGAAGTGGACCTCGACGCAATTCAGTCGGCATCAGGTGACCAGTACAATCATCCTATGGTGCGATTGATAAACGCATTGCTGGCCGATGCAGTGCAGAGGGACGCATCGGATATTCATTTTGAGCCTGAAGAAGGGTTTCTGCGAATTCGTTATCGTATCGATGGCGTGTTACGTCAGGTGCGCTCACTGCATGAAAGTTACTGGGCAGCCATGGTTGTGCGTCTCAAGGTTATCAGCGGCATGAATATCGCTGAATCCCGGGCACCGCAAGACGGTCGGGTTTCCATGTCTCTAATGGGACGACAAATCGATTTTCGTGTTGCCTCACAACCCACAACATATGGTGAGAACGTTGTTCTGCGTGTGTTGGACAGACGCAAGGGAATCGTCCCGCTGGATAATCTGGGTTTGTCTGACTCCAACCTGCATGCGATCAAGCTAATGCTGGCGAAACCTGAGGGTGTAATACTGGTAACCGGACCAACCGGTAGTGGTAAGACAACAACGCTTTATTCTGTACTGAATCACATTAATACAGAAGGCGTGAATATCATGACCATGGAAGATCCGGTCGAATATCCCATGCCAATGATTCGTCAGACCTCTATTAATGAAGCGGCTAAAATGGGATTCGCCGAGGGTATTCGTTCCATGATGCGCCAGGATCCGGACATCATCCTTGTCGGTGAGATAAGAGATGCGGTTACAGCGGAAATGGCGTTTCGGGCGTCCATGACTGGCCACCAGGTGTTCTCCACGCTGCATACAAATTCGGCGGTAGGTTCCATGTCCAGACTGTCTGATCTAGGGGTATTGCCAGATATCATGTCAGACAACCTGATTGGCATTGTAGCGCAACGACTGATTCGTAAACTTTGTACACACTGTAAAGAACCTCAGGAAGTCGGGGATTTGGAGCGAAAACTACTAGGGCTCGACCCTGCCGTGCAAAATATCAATATCTACACCAATAAAGGCTGTGCGGCATGCGAATACACGGGCTATAAAGGGCGAATCGCTATTGTCGAGATCTTGCGCATCAATGACTATATGAAGAAGCTAATCTCTAACAAGACATCAGCCCATGAGATATTGAAAGCAGCCGTGGCTACCGGATTCAAGACACTTGCTGACGATGCCTGCCGTCGAGTGATGGAAGGATCCAGCAGCCTCGATGAGATTACCCGTAAAGTCGACTTAACCAATCGTGTCAGTGGCTGAGTGAGGACTGACTGATAAATGGCATTATTCGCATATAAGGCTGTCGATAGCCGGGGCCGGTTCCATTCCGGCAAGCTGGATGCGTCTAACGAAAACGATCTGGAGAGCAGGCTGGCCCGCATGGGCATGGATCTTGTTCGTGCCAAATTCGTCGAAGAAAAAAAATCCCTGTTTTCCAAACCTACCATTCGACGGATAGATCTCATTAATTTCTGTTTTCACATGGAGCAACTTACTCGCTCAGGTGTTTCCATTATTGATGGGCTCGTGGATTTGCGAGACAGTGTGGAGCAAGCCGCTTTTCGTGCAGTAATCGCGCAGATTATTGAAGACATTGAAAGTGGGAAAAAGCTGTCGGAAGCGATGAGTGCACACCCAACAGTTTTTGATGAAATGTTTGTGAGCCTGATCTCCGCAGGTGAGGAAAGCGGTCAGTTACCCGATGTATTTCAATCGCTCAATGGCATGATCAAGTGGCAGGATGAGCTTATAACCACCACCAAGAAACTGATGATCTTTCCTGCCTTCGTTGGTTTGGCGATAGTTTTTGTGGTTGGGTTTCTGATGATTTATCTGGTTCCCCAGTTGATTAATTTTATTGAGGGGATTGGATCAACCTTACCATTTCACACACGCATGCTGATCGCCACTTCCAACTTTATTGTCGCTTACTGGTATTTGTTCACCATCGTGCCCATCGTTGCGGTAGTTATAGTGAGGATCCTGGCTGCAGTAAGCACCGATATTCGTTTCCGGCTCGATTCTCTTAAACTTAAGATTTGGCAAATTGGCCCGGTGCTTAAAAAAATCATTTTGTCTCGCTTCGCCAATTTCTTCGCCATGATGTACAAGGCGGGAATTCCGGTTTTGCAGTGTATTGAAATCACTGAACGCATTGTCGGTAATGTGGCAATAAAAAATGCACTTTCTAAAGCCAGAGAAGATATCCAGGAAGGGCAGGGTGTCTCTATCAGTTTTCAGAACACTGGTCTGTTTCCGCCACTGGTAGTACGTATGATCAGGGTTGGAGAGACAACAGGTCAGCTGGACGAGGCTTTGCTCAATGTCAGTTATTTTTATGACCGTGACATCAAAGATTCGATCGAGAGAGTTCAGGCCTTGATTCAACCAACCATGACAGTGTTGTTAGGGGGAATTTTAGGCTGGGTAATGTTGTCTGTGATGGGGCCAGTGTATGACTCCATTACTAATTTATAGGTTTTAAAGGTCAGCGTGCTACGCAATCTAGGTAGAAAACGTTCAAAGCGAATTGCCTTGATCGATGAGGAGGGCTTGTCTGTCTTTGTGATCGACAAAGGACAGCTTGTGCATGACGCGAAGTTTTCTGACGAAGATTTTGGTCATGAAAACTTTCGCTTCTACCTAGCAGAGCACGCGCGCACGCCAATTACCGTGTTAGTGGATACCGTAGCCGAAGACTTTCTTGTTGAGTCACTCCCTCATGTGAGCTACTACGATCGGAAGGGTTTTCTTAATCGCAAATCGCTTCAACATTTTCGTGGTCTTGATTATCGATCCTCCAGTGTGGTGGACCGTGAAAAAAGCGGCCGCAAGAATGACAAGGTACTGTTCAGTGCGCTGACGAAAAACCAGGTGGTTGAACCCTGGCTGCGAGCAATGTTGCAGGAAGAAATTCCGATTCAGGGTATAACTACACCGGCGTTTGCTTTATGCAAAGTGGCGGAACATTTTGACTTGCTCTCCGATGGTTGCACCCTGATGGTGAATTGGGAGAAGACTGGTATCCGGCAGACATTCATTAATCAGAAACGAATGATGTTTAGCCGACTTTCCCAGCTGCCGGCCGATGCGGGTATAGACCTGGCTGGTGAGATTATGGACAACTGCATTCAATCAAAGGACTACCTTGAGAGAATCGGTTTGTTGAAGTTTGATCAACGTCTGGACTTACACATCATTACCCCTCAGCTTAATGAAATTGACTTCGATAGCCATCGCGACAACGGAAGTTTTTATTCAATACAGCACCACCGCCCCGCCGAATTGATTAGTGTTGAAGAATACAATGGTCCGGAAGAAACCAAGACAGCGGTTCTGCTCTGTCTTAACTGGGGCGTGAGAAGTGGACAGCTTGCAAACCGTTATGGCGGTCCATCGGTGCAGCGTTTCTACGATCTCGGACAAGTAAGGAGGATTATTTACACCTTTTCCATATCAGCCATGGTTCTGAGTATTGGTGTGTCTTTGCCATTGTTTTTTGATGCTTTGATCAGCAATTCACGTATCGACAGTCTACGGCAACAAGCTGAACCTATTCGTTTGCAATATGATGCGCTCACCGCGCAATTTCCAGAGACACCAATTCCATCCGATGCCATGGTGCTCGCCGTGACCACGCATGAGTCTATTGCTGAACAGGCATATGACCCACGGGATTTGATGGGGCGAGTAAGTCAGGTGGTCGCGAGATTTCCAGCGGTGAACCTCTCCAGTCTTGAATGGGAATTGCGAGGTCAGGACGACGATAGTGAAACCACTCAAACACTGTTAGATGGCGAAGCGATGGCGAGTATCGATCTGATTGGTTCCATTTCAGGTGGCAATATTGCTACTTCCCAACGCCAGCTCGGTGTGTTTCTGCAGGCCCTGGGAGAAATCGATGGCGCCAGGGCGATCCCCATTAGCTTGCCGGTGGAGTCGGGCCCGGATGGGGAAGTGTCTACAGTCATCGATGATGTGGCGATTGATGCAGGTTTCGCAATAAGAGTCAGTCTGTTGAATTAATCATGGCACTTCGTAAACGTAATTATAGAGATGATATTAAATGGCTGCGCTGGCCAATCGCAGTGCTGGTGATCGTTGTAGGATCATCTGTCAGTCTTTACGTTGGTGCCTCTATGTATCTGAATGAAGTGCGCCGTCAACAGTTTAATGCAACAACAGATTTGGATCTGCTGGTTGGGCAGGTCAATGAGATCGCGGCTTCTGAACAAATCGTTGTAAACAATATAGGCATCTATAATCGCATGGTTGCCAATGGCGCCATGGGGGAAGAAGACCGGGTCAGACTGCTGGAGGAAATTACAAATATCAGGGATCGAAATCTGCTATTCCCGATTAATGTCTCAATCGGAGAGCAAGACCGTTTGCTTTTGCCTTATCCTGATACCGTGGATTTCCCTGACGAACAGATAACTTTGCGCACAAGTCAGGTACAGGTTCGTTATTCACTCTTGCATGAAGAAGACCTGACCCGATTTTTGGATGAATATCTTTCCCTGGGTAATCTGATGGTGCCGAGTCGCTGTGCCGTTTCTATGGCCCTGGAAGATCCGTCACAGATTGATGAGGTGGTGCAACATCAGATTGCGGAATGTGATTTCAATTGGTACACCTTTCAACGTGAGCCCTACCTGGGATTTTAGTGATGCGATTAAAGCAATCAGTAACTTTATACACTGTAATAGCTTTCTGCATGTTGATTTCTACTGGCGTACAGGCTCAGTCTATTTTTCGCCTTTTTTCTACGCCAGCAGAAAGGGCAGAGCTTGAGCGGGAGAGACAACGTCTGTTTCGTCCGGGTCAGGCAGAGGCTATAGCCGAACCTCTGATTGAGATTCCGCAGATTATTGAACTGGAACCTCCGCCAGAAGATGTGATCTATCATCTTGGTGGAACCATGCTGCGAAATGATGGTGTTTATACGGTTTGGTTAAATGATGAACCTGTCAATCAGGAAGATCTGCCGAACAACATTCAGTTACTTCAACCCTTCGCTCAGGGGCGGTTACTGATCACAAACCCGGATAATGGATTGCGTTATGAGCTAAAGCCAGGTCAGATTATAAATCTGACATCTGGTGCAATTTTCGAATCCTATGATTACAGTGAGCCCCAGGTGCTGAATTCCGAAGCTGCAAATTCGGTCACAGAACAGAGTGATAGTCCTGCTACTGTGTCTGATTCGAACGACTGTTAGCAATTCAGAAGCCCTGCCATGAAATTCCAGCCCAGCCCCAGAGTGATTCGACAGCGGGGTATAGCGCTACTTCTTTTGTTTGCCGTGTTATTCATGGCCAGTGCAAGTTTGTTTCTGACTTATACCAACACCAGTGTTTTGAGACAGCAACAGAACTCCGATGATCTGCAGGAATTGCGACGGGCAAAAGAGGCACTGATCGCCTATGCCGTGATGCACGGAGACTATTACGGTCCCGCGGGCGGTGGGCCAGGGCACTTACCTTGCCCGGATACCAACGGCAATGGGCAGGAAAATACTCCCTGTGGCATGGATGCTCTCGGCTGGTTACCTATCTCGGTTACTGCACCTTCCGCTGGAAATCCCATCATTGAATTGTCCGACTATGGAATGGGGACTGATCAGGTGTTCTGGTATGCGCTTATAGATTCTGCCAGGCGAAACCCTGTTTCTGCTTTTAATACCAGTACGGCAGGAACGCTGACAATTAATGGGCAACCCGGAATGGCGGCCGTGCTAATCGCACCAGGGGAAGCTGTTGGTTCTCAGATACGCCCCAGTACAAACGATGCCAACTATCTCGAAGTGGGGAATGCGGGTGGCCCGGACTTTGTGAGTGGAATCGTTGGATCGGAAACCAACAATGACAGGGTGCTCGGGATTCATGTCTCTGAAATCATGTTTCCGGTCACTGCAAGGATTGCCGATACGATACGGACTGAGCTTGAGGCCTGGCATACGGCGAATGGAGAATATCCGGATGCAGGGGATTTCAATTCGAATCCAGGAGGAGCGCTCGAGTTTGTGCCCGCCTGGTTCACCACCAATAACTGGTTGGCAGATACCAGCTATACCAAAGTCGATGCTGATAATGTGACACTCCAGTTTAATGGCTGCCTTAATTCCATCTATACAATCGATAATGTTGCTGACACTATGATTAGAACGGGGACGCAATGTTAATTACCAGTATGAATAAAAAATTGATCCGTGCAGGGTTTGTTCAGCAAGGTTTTAGCCTTATTGAGATGGCTATCGTTACTGTGATTGTTGGCACGCTATTAGGGGGACTGCTGCTTTCAGTCGCGGCGCTACGCGAGAACAACATGCGAAACGAAGCCGAGCTCAAGATTGAAGAAATAATAGAAGCGCTTTATGGATTTGCTCAGACTAACGGGCGTTTACCTTGCCCGGCGACGTTCGATAGTGATGGTGCAGAAAGCCCGGCGGGTGGTGGCAACTGTACGAGGGATGATGCTTTTGTACCGGCGGCCACGCTCGGGCTTAGTGGTGCTGTAAACGGTGATGGTCTACTGGTAGATCCCTGGCAAAATCCCTATCGATACTCCGTCAGTGATGTTTCGACCAATGCATTTACCAGTGTTCCTTTAATAGCTCCACCGCAGGGAATCCGCGGATTTTGGCCAGCACTGGTAGCTGATTTGCGAGTCTGTGGTGAAGCTGCCTGCACCAATATAGTCGCTAATCAGATTCCGGCAGTGGTGCTGTCTCAGGGTACAGACTGGGCTGAGTTCACAGGAGCTGACGCCGATGCTACCGAGAATGCAGAAGCAACCCGCAATGGTTATCGACATAACAATGATCTGAACTTCGTTTCGACGAACTATATTGAAGATGTTTACGACGACATCATCTCCTGGGTTTCTCCAAATTTGCTCTATTCGAGAATGATTTCAGCCGGCCAGCTTCCCTGATATTCTTGCGCTATTCTTCGACGCTGGTGCAGCAATGACGGATAGCAAACAACACTCTGATACTGAAACCGCCCCTACCATACTACTGGTTGAAGATGATCCGGCGTTACGCCTGGTCATGCGGAATGTAATGGAGAGCAATGGCTATAGTGTGCTGGAAGCAGATAGCAAACTGGCAGCCGAAGCTGTGCTGCAAGAGCACTCCAATGTTGCTGCTCTTGTTCTGGATCTGGGTTTACCACCATCTCCTCACACCACCAGCGAAGGTCTTGCCACAATCAAATTAGTAGTGGAAGGGCTCTACCCTGCCAAGATTGTAGTTCTTACCGGACAGGACGAGGAGAGTTCCGCACTTGCTGCGATAAAAGAAGGTGCATTTGACTTTCTGGCTAAACCATCAAGTTCAGAAGATATACTCAATGCGGTGCAAAGGGCTGTGCTGTTTTATGACAAGGAGAAAACCTTGTCGGAAGAAGAAGGGTTAACCCGGTTACAGATTAACGCCAAAGTTGCCGATGGTTTAAAAGCGGTTCGTGAAGAGGCTGAAGAAAAGCTCGTACGAAAGGTGCTCAAAGATACCGAATTCAATGTCTATCAGAGTGCGGCCAAGCTGGGACTTAAACGTGAAAGCATCTATTACTTTCTGAAAAAATTTGGCATCAAACGAGAATAACGAGAATAGAGTAGAGCGAGTCTGGTTCGAAGAGAAAACAGAAAAACAAATTCCTATGGCAAATTTATACCCTTATCTGATTCTGGTCGGTTTCAGCATAATCGTTGCTACCACCTGGTTGCTCAATCAAGCCAGACGAAGAGCTACAATCACCCAGGAACTGGTCTCACTGAATCAGGAAGTGAACTTTGATTTGCCTGATTTCCTGCGGCAGTGCTGGCAGCCTCTCTCCAAAGCCGGATTCAAGGGGATCGGCTGGCAACTGGATTGGTTCGGCTCAACGATAAGTCATCTCGATGGCAGTGAGGGTGATTCCACCATTGAGCGCAAGTTTGAAGTTGAAGACATCAGCCTCGTGGTTAACCTGCACGATGGCAAACGTCGATTCGAACAACGGTACTTTTCACGTCTGGTGTCAGAGAGTTTTTTCCTGCTGGTGTATACAGATATGTGGGTAAAGCTTGGCACAGTGCGTGGTGCATTCGCTCAGACTGCCAAGATGAATGTGTTCCTGCAGCATGATATGAAGAATATAGTGCAGTTGGTGAGTCTGCTGGCTGAGCAACTGGAATCTACTCCCACGGATCAACAGGAGAAACTGCTGGAAAGCATCCGTACGGTCATGCCGACTCTGCGGGAACGATCAGAACGTTTTCTCAGTACGCTTTCCACGACACCTAAGGGAGAAGAACGCCAGTCGGTTAATCTGTGTGATTTCCTTCACAAAACCGCAAATATTCACGATCTGGCGGTTTCTATCCAGGGAGAAGCTTCGGTCAGCGCCCATGAGCAGTCCCTGAATGGGATATTTGACAACCTGCTCGGCAATTATGCCGATCAAACCCGCAGAAACCCTGGCTCTCAGCCGGATATCGAAATTGTTATCGAAGCGAAAGCCGAGTCCGCTACAATCTCCGTAACCGACAAACAGGGCCAGCCCTGCCTCTGGCCAGAGCGACTTTTTGAGCCATTCTGGAGCGAAAAAGGGGACGGTCTGGGAATCGGTCTGTACCACGCCAGGCAGCTAACCACGGGGCTTGGCGGCACATTGCATGCTTCTACACCCAGTGATCAACCAATGACATTCGTGGTTTCTTTGCCGCTTTCTGTGTAAAAAAAACCTACATATTGCGACCCCTATGACCGAAATATATAGTGGCGCCACATTTAGTAACAAGCACGAATAACTTAACTAGAACTTGGCTTTCAGGAGCAATACAGATGAATAATTCAATCAAGGCAATGCGAACTATGAAGCAACAGGGCTTCACCTTGATCGAGATTGCCATTGTCTTGGTAATCATCGGTCTGCTGGTTGGCGGTGTTCTGCAAGGACAGGAACTGATCGAAAACTCTCGCGTTAAGCAAGCAGTTAAAGATATGAATGGAACTGCGGCTGCAGTATTTGCTTATCAGGATCGCTACGGTGCCACTCCTGGTGATGATGGCCCAACCGCCACAATCCAGGGCCGTGGCGCCAGCTGGAACAGTGCAAACATAGGCGGCGATGCTGATGGCCGACTGGAAATTACCCGCAACCAGACTTTTAACGGCACCGGCGAAGGTGGCCCATTCTTCCGTCAGCTTCGTGCGGCTGGTTTTATTCCGGGTGATCCCAGTGACACTGGTGTTGCAGCAATTCCCCGAAATGCCTGGGGTGGGCTGCTTGGTGTGACTACCCAGGTGGCAAACGGCGGCCTTGGTGGTACTAAAGTCTGCATGAGCCAAATTCCAGGATCTGCAGCGATTGCTATCGACGGCGAGATGGACGATGGCAACGGTGCAACCGGCCGTCTGCGTGCGACTCAGGGAACTGCAGGCGCCAATACCGTTCCTGGAAATGGAGCATTAGGCGGTGGTGGTGTTTACTCTGAAGACAATGAGTATACGCTTTGCTACCGAATGTAAGGCATTAGAAACATGTGAATTCTGAATCACATTCATTCAGGAAAAGCCCGGTCGCTGAAAAGCTGCCGGGTTTTTTATTGCCTGCGATTAGATTAGGAACCGAAATTCAATCTTGGTAGCATATTCCAGCTAAGCGACGACCCGGCATTCTGCATAGAAGAGAAAACCTGTCTGTATTCAATTCTGTAATGTTTTTGCCAGAACCACGTCTTGGTTTCATACGCCCTGGTACAGAACCGTGACCTGGCGTAGTGACCTCATTAACTGGGATTCCACAGGAAGAAGATATGACTCGCAGAACCTTCGTTTTAATCGGAATTTTTCTTGGCGGCCTATTTGCCAATTCATTGCATGCCCAGCAAGGCGATACCACATTCGCTATCGACTCTGACAACAGTACTCTCAGGGTCTATGTTGGTCGTGCCGGACCTCTTGCCCGAATGGGACACAATCATGTTGTGCACTCCAATGGCCTAACCGGCGTGATTAATCTGGCTTCTGACCTGGAAGAATCCAGCGCCTCATTTGAACTTCCGCTCAGTAGTTTCATCGTTGATGAACAATCTGAACGGGATAGAGCAGCGGCCGACCAGCGTGAAGGCTTCGACACTCAACCCGGACGTCGGGCGATTGAAGGCACAAGAAGGAACATGATGAGTGAAGATGTTCTCAACGAAGAGTTGTTTCCAACTATATCCGCCAATATCTCAACAGTTTCTGTGTTGGAAGAGCAGTGGCGTTTTAATATTGCGCTGAATATCTCTGGCAATACAGTTGAGTTAGAACTTCCGGCTGAGGTCAATGTAAGCGAAGGGAACATCAACGTTTCTGCCAGTTTTTCTCTGCAACATGAAGATTTAGGTCTGTCGGTATTTACAGCACTGGGTGGGAGCTTGCGGGTCGCAGAAAGACTGGATTTTGAGTTAGAGATTCAGGGTGTTGCTGAGTAATAGCGTGTTTGTGGGCAGGCCCAACCATGCTTCCGTTAGATGCCAGACGTAAGTTAACTGCCCATGAATTGTGGCTGCCAATGAAATCATCAGCTTACACAGAACTAATGCATCAGTATTTGGTCTTATGAGGTAGATCAATGTCTTAAATTTGCAAGATAAGACTTCGTGATTCTTTTAATGCGACTCTGAAGTTAGTTCATGTCCAAAACTGTTGTATTGATATTAGCAGTGTTCTCTTGTGCTGGTGCGTTCTGCCAGTCCTCTCCGTTTGCCGGAAAACTCTCCCAGGAATTGCAATTTGCACTAAACCAGGCTGCAACCCAGTATGGGATCACAGGTCTTTCCGCAAGTGTTTACATGAATGATGAATGCTTCTGGGAGGGGGCGAGCGGTATTACTATTCCTGGTGGTTCAGCTGTTTCACCTTCCATGCTCTTTACCTTTGGAAGTATTACAAAGACTGTTGTGGCAGCAATAGCTATGAACCTGGTAGAAGAAGGCAAGATCAGCCTGGACGATAGAGTTTATGGCATTCTGCCAACAGATCTTAATTACTATAGTTCAGTAACAATCCGCCAACTAATGAACCACACGAGCGGTGTTGCAGAATATCTAACAATACCTTTGTTGGAGAATGCATGGAGAGGTTCACAAGCGGTAAACTGGGAACCTCTGAATTTAATGCAAAATTATTTGCCAGCACCAATATTCCTGCCTGGCAAAGACGCGATCTACTCAAATAGCAATTATGTGCTTTTGGGAATGGCGATTGAATCAATAACAGATGTTTCGTTAGAAGAACACTTTATTGACAGGATAGTTACACCCCTGGGGCTAGAAAACACTTTTTTGATTTCCAATGCGCCGGTACTCGAAAACTGGGCGTCGACCAGGGTAGTAGGCAGCAGAAATTTTAGTGCAATCTGGTCGGCAGGAAATCTGGGTTCGACGGTAAGAGAGGTGGCAAAATTTGGTCAATCCTTGTTTCGGAGCAAGATAATTTCAGAAACCACAGTCGAGTTAATGCTGACGGAAAGCGAATTTGGGGCCTACGCCCTGGGAGTCTGGAAGCCACTTATCGGAGGTCTGGAGGCCTGGGGGCACAATGGAGGAGTCGATGGAGACATTTCTGAGATGTTCTATTTCCCCAGTTTAGAGATCACAATAGCGTATTCCAGTACTTCGCCGGCAGAAAGGCCCCCGGCTCTGGCTATCACGTCTGCGCTACTGTCGGCTTATTTAGATAATCAAATCGACTCTGATGCCGATTGCATGGAACCGCTACCCGAGCCAGGCCCGCGAAGTTTAAGTCTGGATTCTGCAGCTATTTTTAACTGGTATCTGAACGGAGAACTTGTCAGCAGCAACTTGGCCCGGGTCGTGAAAGGTGAAAGTATCGATGTCCGAGCCGAAATTATCCTGGATTCCAGAGATTTAGACTCGATTATAAATACCTACCTCGTTGTCAAAAGCCAGGACGCGCTCTATCAAAGAACAGGAGAGGATAATTTTATTACCTGGGATGGAGATATTGACTCACTGTTGTCCCAGGGTGAGTTAATGGCAGATCAACAGTCATTGGAAATTATCGTAGCTGATCAGTCAGTAGACACGATTGCAGAGTTTGAACTCTACCTCGCTTACAGCAATTCTCAAGGAGAGCTGCACTACAGCAAAGAGCCTCTTCTCCTGACAATAACAGAATAGATCAAAACGTATATCACTCGGGTAGTGTTGATTTGAAACCTGTTTATTATTTTGGGCAGAGCCTGAAGATGAAGTGTATGCGACTCTGAGGGGGCTGAGTTTTCACCGTTTAGTAACGATGTGTCAAAAACTTTCTGAAGACCTTGGGAATAAAACCAGACTAATCCAGAAAACTCTGAACAGACTATTGATTGCTATCTATCACCCAGCCATCCGGGACAGATTTCCAGACTAGGAGCCAGAATTTGATTTATTGGCCGCAAAGATGCTGAGTAGAAGCATGGGCCAGATGCCGAGGTGAATCATGACATCGGCTGTGTTGAACACGTAGTTCCAGAAAGGGATATGCTGGACATCGATGAAATCAATAACACTGCCATGGATTAGCCGATCGGTAATATTACTGGCACCACCTCCAACGACTAAACCAAAGCAGATGTATTCGTAACGTTGGACTTCCTTACTTATCCAGAGATAGACACTAATGCCCAGCAGCAAACCTATGCTTACGAATCCGAACAAATAACCGGAGCCCTGGGCTAAACCGAATACGCCACCATAGTTTCTGATGTGGGTAAAATGTATGAGTGAGCTTACCTCCAAGGTGCTGTTCTGGGCGATGTTGCTATTAATCCAAAACCCAATTGCCTGTGACAGCAGGAGTACTGCCACCGCAATAGCGAAATAAGTCAGCATGTTCAGAGCTTTTTCATTCATAGAGTCGAAGCTATACGGAAATTCTATGGACTGAGATCAGCGTAAGCTGTCGAATGGCTGGTCAGCGTATACATGTATACGATACTTGTTCGCTCCAATGTGCTCAATCATGTTGTGGGCGCAATTGTGCATCAGGGGTGGCTGCCATAAGTCTTCCATTGCCACATTTTCGATCTTCGCAAGCACTGTCTTTATCAGGGCCCCGTGGCTGATTATGGCCACTCGATTGTGGCTGTTGTTATTTGAAATATCGTCCAGAGTTGCCATCGCCCTGTTTTGCAGATCGTAGAATGTTTCTGCACCTTCCACATCAAATTTGTGGGGAGCCTCCCAAAAGTGATGATAGGAATCTCCATATTCCGTCTGGATTTCGTCATACAGACGGCCTTCCCAGGGGCCGAGAAAGATCTCCCTTAGTGAGTCCCGATATTCGATTTCCCGATTGCGCTGACCAAATGCCAGCTCAGCTGTCTGTCGTGTGCGCAGGCTGCTGCTGCAGTAAATGTGGTCGAATTCGATGTGAGCCAGTCTGTCTCCTACCTCTCTTGCTTGTTGCTCACCTAGTTCCGTAAGCTTTGAATCACTCTGACCCTGGGCTCGACGCTCAGCATTCCAGTTTGTCTGTCCATGACGAATTAAATGTAGCTCCATCTCTACTCCTGGTATTTAGATTAATCCTGAGACTGCACGCGAGTCCGGGCGACGGCATCTTGCCAGCCTGCATAACGTTCTTGTCGCCATTCTTCACTCTGGCCTGGCTTGAAATCGCTTTCCAGCTGCCACTTGCTGGCGATTTCATCCAGTGATGCAAAAACACCCTGTTTCAGCCCGGCCATGTAGGCAGCTCCTAATGCTGTTGTTTCGGTGATGACGGGGCGGTGTACTTCTACATTCAATATGTCCGCCAGTTTTTGCAGTACATAATTGTTCTTCACCATACCACCATCCACTCTCAGGGTTTGCAGACTGGCTCCGTCAGCCGCGATTGCATCTACCAGATCGCGGGTTTGATAACACACCGAAAGTAATGCTGCTGTGACTAATTCTTTAACACCAGTATCGCGGGTCAATCCGAATATCGCACCTCTGGCTTCAGGGTCCCAATAGGGTGCTCCCAGGCCGGTAAAGGCAGGTACCAGGTATACACTTAAGTTGTCACTGGTTTCCTCTGCCAGTGACTCGGAATCACCTGCTTTGTCGATTAGCCTTAGACCATCCCGTACCCACTGCATGGTAGCACCAGCCATAAATATGCTCCCTTCTATGGCATAACTGGTCTTACCATTCAGGCGATAGGCAACTGTCCCCAATAATTTATTCTCTGACTTGAGGATGTTCTCTCCGGTATTCATAAGAAGGAAGCAGCCAGTGCCGTAAGTGCTCTTTGCCATGCCTTTGGCAAAGCAACCCTGGCCAAACGCTGCTGCCTGCTGATCTCCGATCATGCCTGTGATGGGAATCGCAGCCCCCAGAAATTCAGCACTTGTCTGTCCAAAGTCAGCCGCGCAATCTTTCACTTCCGGCAGCACTGTCTCAGGAATATCGAAAAGAGAAAGCAATTCCTTATCCCATTCCTGGCTCTCAATGTTAAACAACATAGTGCGTGATGCATTGGTGGCATCTGTCCCATGACTTTCACCATTGCTCAATCGCCAGAGCAGGTAGCTGTCTATCGTGCCGAAAGCCAGTTCTCCCCGGTCTGCCTTTTCCCTGGCGCCGGGAACTTCATTGAGAATCCAGCGCAATTTCGTTGCGGAGAAATAAGGGTCGAGAAGCAAGCCGGTTTTCTGCTGTACTTTTTCTACCAGCTTGGCATCTTGCCTTAGGCTCTTGCAGTAATCGGCTGTGCGGCGGTCCTGCCAAACGATGGCGGGATAAATCGCTTCTCCAGAACTGCGATCCCAGACTACAGTAGTTTCACGTTGATTGGTGATACCTATGCAGAGAATATCTTCCGCACCAATACCTGCCTGGCTTAGGGCCTGACGACAACTATTGACCGTGGTCTGCCAAATCTCTTCCGGATCATGTTCCACCCAACCATTCTTTGGAAAGTGCTGGGTAAATTCCTGCTGACCCAGACTTACCTGGTTGCCTGACGAGTCGAATACGAGCGCACGACTGCTGGTAGTTCCCTGATCGATTGCAAGAATATATTCCGCCATGGGGTAGCTGTCTCCTTTCGCTGCAAGATTGCGTCATCGCAATCTTTCAGTTTGCATTGTGACTTTGAAACGGTGGAGCCATGTTACACTAAGATCATCGGCAATGTAGCAGAGCATTGCGCCAGCAAGGGAACCAGGATCAGCAAGTGAATGAGGGAACAGTAGATTACGACCTGCTAATCATTGGCGGGGGAATAAATGGTGCTGGCATTGCGCGAGATGCTGCCGGGCGAGGTCTTCGGGTTCTTCTGTGCGAGAAATCCGATTTGGCAGCAGCCACTTCATCGTGGAGCAGCAAGCTCATTCATGGCGGTCTGCGTTATCTGGAAACTTACGAGTTTGGTCTCGTTCGCAAATCCCTTAAGGAGCGTGAGGTTCTGAGCAATGCCGCTCGCCATATCATCCATCCAATGCCGTTTCAAATCCCGATGTTGGAAAATTCCCGCAGCTCCTTGTTGGTGCAGGCAGGGTTATTTCTATATGACAATCTGGCAAAGCGTGAGCGCTTTAAAGGCTCCCGGACACTGAAATATGGAGAAAACAGTCCGCTCAACAGCTCAGTAAAGAAAGGATTCGAATACTGGGATGCCCAGGTAGATGATTCCAGACTGGTGGTGCTGAATGCCATGTCTGCTGCTGAAAAGGGAGCTGACATTCGTACACGCACAGAATGTATTGGGCTGGATGTGGACGAGGGAATCTGGAAGAGCACGCTGTATGATCACATTAAGCAGCAGGAGTATCAGGTCTCGGCCCGGGTTCTGGTAAATGCATCGGGCCCTTGGGTGTCTGAGCTGCACAATAAATTAATGCTCGATTCAGCGCCACATGAGCTACGCCTGGTAAAAGGCAGCCATATAGTTTTGCCCCGGCTGTATGAAGCGGACAACGCGTTTCTGCTGCAACACCATGATGGGCGCGTGGTATTTGTCATTCCCTATCTTAACGAGTACTCACTTATAGGTACCACGGAAGAAGAATTCACTGGAAATCTGGATGAAGTGGAAATCTCCTCCAGCGAAATCGATTACCTTGTTTCAATTACCAATCTTTATTTCAAGAAGAATGTTCATCGTGAGGACATAGTTCACACCTATTCCGGGGTTCGACCTTTAATTGATGGTAGTAATTCTGGTAACTCAAGTAAGGTATCACGGGACTATCAGCTGGTTTACTCCAAATCCCCGGCACCTTTACTGTCAGTCTATGGTGGAAAAGTAACGACGTACCGGGAATTAGCGGAACAGGCCATGAATCAAATGGGGCAGTTTATTGGCAGAATTCCTGGTGCCTGGACGCGGCGAGCAATACTGCCAGGCGGGAATTTTAATCTGGAAGAGAGTCTTTTTCAGGAAATGGCCAGTAAGTACGGCTGGCTGGGGCCCGATATAATCGCTCGTTGGATGAAGACTTACGGCACTCTGGGGTTTGAGATTGTGAACAATCTACGCAGCATGGGTGACCTGGGCGTCTGCTTTGGTGCAAATCTTTATCAAAAGGAAGTGGATTATTTGCGACGGCGTGAATGGGCTTTGACAGCGGAAGACGTACTATGGCGCCGTACTAAGTTGGGTTATCAGTTTAGTACCAAAGAGATGCAATCGCTTAGCAATTATCTGCAACAAACCAGTATTTAACCTGAATGTGGCCAGCAACTGGTGACTATTCGTTCGTAACAGACACTTTTCTATTTAGTAGTCCAATACCCAGAGTGGCCATAACAACTGCTACTACAGCATTAAGGTAATTAAAAAACGCGTAGGGTGCGTATTCCAGAACAGGTACTCCCAGTGTGGTTGCATAAAATGCACCCGCCGTGGTCCAGGGAATTAGTCCGGTAGTCATCGTCGACCCTTCTTCTACAGATCGGGAAAGAACTGCCTGATCCAGGGCCTTCTCCCTGTACTTTTCGCGAAATAACTGGCAATTGAGGATGATGGAAATATAAGCCTCGCCCATAGCGAGATTGCCAACAAACCCTGATGCAATGGTCGTGGCTATCAGGCTTGCAGTATTCTGAACCCGGGCAATGACACCGGCTAACAACGTCCCGAGAAAACCTGCACCGTGCAGGATTCCGCCTAGTGCAAGCGCCATCAGCGCGAGAATCAAGGTCCAGGCCATACTGAAGATTCCTCCTCGGCCCAGTAAATCATCGAGGCTTTGAATGCCTGTAGTACCAGGAGAGTTTGCCCATAGCGCATTTAGTACGGAGCTGGCGTCGTTCCCCTGGTAGAGGACGGCAATCAGTGCTGCTACAACAATACTCGCAGACATGCTGACTTCGGGGGCTACCCGCCTGATGCTTAGAAGTGTGAGAGTGATAATTGGCAACAGAGTTATCAGAGGCGACAGCTTGTAGCTGCTCTCCAGTGCAGTACGAATATTCTCTATATCAGTGCTAGCCAGGGCATCCCCACCATATCCCGAACCTATGACGCTGAATATGATCAGGGCAAGCACGAAAGTTGGGGCAGTTGTGAACAGCATGCTGAAAATATGATGGTAGAGATTCGTGCCGGCACTCATGGCTGCAAGATTGGTCGTATCTGAAACCGGGGACATTTTGTCCCCGAAAGTGGCGCCGCAAACTACCATGCCTGCAACCAGTGGCAAGGGCATGCCCATGGCGCCGCCAATTCCCATAAACACCACTCCGAGTGTTCCTACCGTTCCCCAGGATGTGCCTGTGGTGACCGACATTAGTGCGCACAGAATCATTCCCAACCCAAGAAATAATCCGGGGGTGAGCCAGCCAAGACCGTAATACATAAGCGCCGCAATCGTTCCGCTGTGCATGAAACTCGCGATAATCATGCCAATTAATATGAAGATATAAATCGCAGGTAATGCTCTGTCGATTGCACCACTCATCAGCGCTCTGATCTCCGGATACTGATATCCAAGAATCCGGGCATTGCTGCCGACCCATATCAGGCAAAGGAACATAAGCACATGAAGATCGATCGCAAGCAGAAACAGCCCGACGCCAATGAACAGAATCACCACGGTGAAGCACAGCAGGCTATGGGGTAGCGATGGTGCCGGAAGCTCTCTTGCTACGGAATTGGTATCCATGGGAACTCAGCTTATTCCAAGCAGAGACA
Organism: uncultured Pseudohongiella sp.; assembly: GCA_965227685.1. Taxonomy (GTDB): domain Bacteria; phylum Pseudomonadota; class Gammaproteobacteria; order Pseudomonadales; family Pseudohongiellaceae; genus UBA9145. The sequence goes on from CBDDGA010000002.1 coordinate 4,608,107, forward strand.
AATTGCTATTTTGGGAACTGTGTCCGGGGTGTTAAGCTGCATTCGTCTCGGAATAGACAAGCCAGATTAATGACATTTTCAGAAGTGATTCTCTCCGACAGGTGATATAGATGACCAATAATTCACAATCTATTGCAATGCTGATTCGAGGACTTCTACTTGTGGGGTTGGGTCCATTTGTATTGTCTGGAAACGCAGCAGTGCCAGATGCCACAATTTATGGTCCTGTAGAAGCTGATCCGCCAGGGGATCCATCACGAAATTCAATCTACAGTGCATCAGCTATAGACCTGTCTTCCCACGGCTACATAGAGGAAGAGTATTTCATAGAAGGAACGGCGAATCGCTATAGTGGGACAGGGCAGGAGACGGGTGAAATACTGGAAAGTGGACACCCTTATCGCACCAGACTGGTGGTGCGCCGCCCTGAGTCGGTAGCAAGTTTTAATGGTGTGGTTCTGGTTGAATGGATAAATGTGACCGGTGGTCCCGACAAAGATATCGACTGGTGGCAGTCTGGTGTTCACTGGATGCGCAATGGCTACGCGTATATTGTTGTGTCAGCACAGCAAATGGGAATCGATACCATGCAGCAGTGGAGCGAGGAGCGTTATGGTTCTCTCGATACCACGAGCGGTGGCGCGGTTGAGAATGATGATTTGTCATTCGATATATTTGCTGCGGTTGGCAAGGCAATTAACCGGCAGGGAGAAGAAACCGGTACGGGTACAGTCAATATTTTACCTGGATTTTACGCAGAGCAAATCATCGCCACTGGTCATTCACAATCGGCGAGTCGACTTGCGACTTACATAAACAATATTCACCCACTGGATCCGGTATTTGATGGCTTCATGGTGCACGGTGGTGGCGGCCTGATCCGCGATGATCAGCCAGTTAAAGTCTTCAAGATTATGGCGGAAACTGATATGGCTCGCAGAGCTGCGACGCCGCAGCCCGATACCGATAACTTTCGGCAGTGGGAAGTAGCAGGCTCATCTCACGTAGACGTTCCTTTTGAAATTGAATATGCAAGGGTCAGGAATCTACGTGAAGGGCTACCTATAGAAGGCGTTGTCCCTCGTGATACCGAGTGCACATTGCCGCCATACAGCCATGTTCCATTTCGCGACGTAATGAATTCAGCTTACGAGCACCTGGTGCGTTGGATTCGTGATGATGTGCCACCGCCATTAGCTGACCGGATTCAGTTGCGACGAGCTCTGCCCCAGGTGGAGTTTGCTCGAGATGAGTTTGGCAATGTTCTTGGAGGTATACGCCTGGCAGAACATGCTGTTGCTACAGCGAAGAATACGGGACTGAACTCAGGTACAACAAATCGATTTTGTTTTCTCTACGGTTCACACGAGCCTTTTGACCAGCAGACTCTGCGTAGCCTGTATTCAAACCATGATGAGTATGTGAAGGCGGTAGAGCAGGTTGTGCAACAGAACCTTGCCGACGGTTACATCCTGCCTGATGCAGCGGAACGCACTATAGAAGAGGCTAAAGCCAGGGATCTTGGACTGGCTCGCTAGATCAGTGGTCATGCTGAGCTTATTTGAATTTGTCGGCTAGTGCCTTGCAGCGTGCAGTCCAGACCTTCTTGATCTTGTCCCTGTCCGCTTTCAGGCTTTCCGGAATTTTGATGCTAATCCTGAGCCTGGTTTTGCCATCGGCTTCGCTGAATTGAACAGATATCTGGCATACAGACTCGGCCGAAGTACTTTCTTTCCAGCTAAAAGTCAGCTTATTTGGTATGGCCAGCTCGATGTACTCTCCCTGGTGGCTGATTTCGGTTCCGCGACGTTTAACCTTGTAATTAAACTCACCATTCTTACGCACAGTATTTTCCAGGCTGATGATTTCTTCGGCCTGAACCTTGCGACCAAACATCCATTCTCCGATGAATACGGGAATCAACCAGTGATCGAATACTGCTTGTTGGCCGCCGTTTATAGTCTTGCTGATGGAGAGTGAAGTGAAAGAATTACTGCCACTTTTTACAGGCGTGTCAGCCTTGGTTTCATCGTTCTCAAACATTGAAAATTGTTGAGCAGTCATGGCTGGTTTATTGCTCTACAGGATAGGGATTAGTGGGCAGCAGATGTGCGGGTATTCCCGCGCGACGTGAGGACTCTTTAGGACCGTAGTTGGTCTCCAGATAGCTCAGTATGACTGCTTCTTCTGCACTTTGAAGTTGGCGTAATCCCTGTGAGTCCTGCATCCAGACTATGCGGCTCTTCCAGACAGATCGACTGCCAGAATTTTGAGTGATGAGTAGAGCTGAGTGACATTCTGTGCAGGTGGCTTCAACAGTTTCCCAACCTTCCGCCTGTATTAATCCGGAAACTGAATCCACGGACTGCGCATTGGACTGGAGCAAACACATGGTTGCCACCACAGTAATTAACGTGATGCTTATCAAATGGAGTTTCATATACTACACCGCCTGCACGGCAACACGATGGCAGGCATTATTGAGGTATCCCCTTGGATTCCACCCTGGAACTACCATGGGTTGAGACCGCCCCTGAGAATCTTGTGCGCGTGCCCAGATTTCGTAGTAACCCGGTTCGGGAAATTGCACCCAGGACTGCCAGTTCTGCCAGGCCAGTCGATTAGATGCATTGCCGAGGGAAGTAGGAAACCAGGTTGTACCGAAATCGATGGAGATGAATACAGCACTGACCTGATCGTCACCGGCCCAGGCATGGCCACGAACAGGCATGCGTTCTCGGAAATCATGGCTAATGCCTGATTCTGGAAATGTCACCAGAGACTTCACTGGCATTGATTCAATAATTTTCATCTCTGAATTTGGGACCCGGCTTCCTGGGGCCACCGGTACCTGGGGCACACTGTAGGAAGGAGCAGCCATTTTTTCACCGTCGTGAATCCGATCTCTGATAACAAGTCGATTCAGCCATTTACCAGATACTGATCCCGGCCAACCTCCACAGACAAGTCTCAGTGGGTAGCCATTCTGCAGTGGGATCTCTTCCCCGTTCATAGCCCAGGCTATGATGGATTCCCGTTCCATGGCTTTAGTGATGGGCACGCCTCTGGAAATTGGGTCCAGGTCAGGGTTGCCGCTGGTATGTGTGTCCGCACCGTAGTAGCCGAGATACTGGGCATCCGCTCCGACGCCACAGTAATTCAAAACATCACGAAGGCGAACGCCAGTGAACATTGGACAGCCTATCGCACCGGTAGTCCATTGATTGCCGCTGGCTGCAGGAACAAATTCCGAGCGACCATTGCCTCCACACTCCAATTGCAGTTGCAGGCTTACTTCTTCGAAACGAGCTCGTAGATCTGCAATAGTGAAACTGGCAGGTCGTAAACAGGATTCGCCACCCACTTCCAGTGTCCAGCTATCTGGATCAATATTCTCTGGAGGTATACCGTTATTCCGAATGAACATTCGGTGATTGGGGGTTATATCGTCATCCAATAGGTGAGCCGGAGTTTCCGCATTTATCGGGCGGTCATTAAGGACGATCAAGCCATCCTTGCCTGCAATCTGATCTCCCGCCGATTCAGCAGCAAAGGCCGCAGGGATTAATCCGGAAGGCATATAACGCGCAAAAGGAATAGTCATACCGAGAGCAGCGCTCATGGCCATTAGCCCGCTGTTTTTGAGAAAGCCTCTGCGGCTGATTGGATCTGCTTCCCGTCCCCATAGCTTGCGGTCGGCTTGTTGCGGATCAAGGTTGTATAACTCTCCCATGGAACTGGCTTTACCGGGCTGGCTCGATTCTTCTTGTTTTCGCATTTTTTTCATTCTGGCTGCTCTGTTTTCGGGGGAGTTCAATCTCAATCAATCTGTGATTCAGATTAACAAATTCAAGGAAGCGCTCCAAGCTGGAGGGCTGTTAATCCGGCTTAATCAGACGAAGCAGGAATCTGTCAGTGTTGCGAGCGAGGCGAGGATCAAAAATGCTACGACTATGGTCGTCCCTTGGATTTCGCAATAAATCAGAAGACTGGACGATGAATCCAGCCTGTTCGCTGATGTCTATGGCCTGATCAATCTCCATACGGTGAAGGTCCCGATTATCATTGCCGGGAACCCCAACGTGGTCAGTGATTCCAACGATTCCGCCTGGTTTCAGATAGTTCTTCAGAGTCAGCAGCAGATTGAGTGCGCGGGTGGGATTGCCGTTATAGGAATCGTGCAAGGTCTGCATCAGTAGTATGGCATCCAGCGATTCCTCCGCAATGTTCACATCGGCTACGCGACCAGTCAGGAGTATGACGTTTCCCAGATTTCCTTTTTCGATTTTTGCCGTTAATGCTTCACCTTGTGAAATTTCCTGGCGATCTTCGCGAAAGTTCAGACCGCGCTCTGTGTTCTGGGCATAGACCTGACCTTCTTCGCCAACCGCTTTCGAGAGAATAAAGGTGTAGTATCCACCAGCAGCATAGACATCAAGCACTGTCATGCCTGCGCCGATCCCCAAAAATTCCAGCACTTCTACCGGCTTGCGTGCTTCGTCGCGAACAAAGTCTGTGACTTCCCGATCTGGTCCGGATAGTGCTCGTCGCAGGTTGCCGCTACCCTGTCCGTCAGCGGAATCAGCAAACATCAATATGCCGATGGTGGCTGAGACTACCATGCAGTACCTGGTGGCGATCATGGTGATGGAAATCCAATGTTGATTGTTAGGTTTAAAAGAGTTCATTTCTGCCTTCGTTAAGGGGAGATTCCTACGCCTCTCGCCATCAGCCAGGCAAGAACAGGAATAATCAACACCAATAGCAGTTCCAGCTTGAGGCAAACAATGACAGCCCTGGGGACAGCTAACTCTTCATTTTCCTTTGACTCAAAATTTCGATTACGAATAAAGAATAGAGCGGGTTTGGCTGCAAGTAGTAACAACAGAGCTAACAGGGCCAGCTTAGTGAAAAATACAGGATTCTCATTGTAGAAGGCTGCCGGCTTTCCAACACCGAACCAAAGCACTATGCCGAATCCAATGGCAGCGAGAACTGCCATGCCGCAGACAGCATCGACCCTTGCCAGATTGCGGATATCTTCTTCACTGATTCGAGACCGAATTGCTATGTTCTCAATGACGATACCGCCAGCGAGGACGAGAATTGCGATCAGATGCAGATAGCGAAAGAGAACATAGGCCATAGCTAATAATACTCCACGTGATCATTGAATTCCTGCCAAAGTCTTAATTCGGAGCTAAGCGGGTTTCCTGTTATGCTTCGGTTCCACCAATTCCTGATCGATCGAGTGCAATTCAGAGAGGCTCCAATTCAGTGCGAGTAAAGGACTGCAATAACACCGCGGATTTTCGGCGAATGGCGCAGAAGCGTTTGCCTGCTCCCTTGTTTCATTACATCGATGGTGGGGCGGATGATGAAGTCACCTTGCGGCGGAATACCGAATCATTCGATCAGGTGCGTCTGATCCCCAATGCCCTGGCGGACCTCAGTGGCATGGACTTGAGTACTAATGTGTTGGGGCAGGATATCGACTGGCCGGTGTTCCTGTCACCCACGGCAATGACACGTCTGTTTCACCATGAGGGTGAATTGGCGGTTTGCAAAGCAGCTCACGATCACAAGACGATGTACAGTTTGTCGTCATTATCAACCACCAGTATTGAGGAAGTTGGTGCAGCGACGCCTGGGCCCAAATGCTTCCAGCTATATATCCACAAAGATCGGGGTATGAGTTGGGAATTTATCGATCGCTGTAAGGAAGCCAATTATTCCGCTATTTGCCTGACCGTAGATACCTTGGTAGCTGGCAATCGGGAGAAGGATTTGTACACCGGCATGGTGATTCCTCCAAAGTTCACTCTGAAGAGCCTTTTTAGTTTTGCGACGCATCCCAGTTGGAGTTTCAATTACTTGCTCAGGAAGAAATTTGAACTGGCTAATGTCTCTGGCCGAATCTCCGATGGCAGCGGCAAACTTACTTCTGTGGTGGGTTATATGAACAGTCAGTTTGACCGATCCATTACCTGGAAAGATGCCGAGGAGGCGATTAGACGATGGGGCGGTCCATTCGCGGTGAAAGGGGTTATGTCGGTAGAAGATGCCAGGCGTTCAGTTGATATAGGAGCGTCGGCAGTAATGATATCGAATCACGGTGGGCGACAACTGGACGGTTCGACCGCGCCTTTCGATCAGCTGGGTGATATTGTCGATGCGGTCGGTGACAAGATTGAAGTTATTCTCGATGGAGGAGTGAGGCGCGGTACCCATGTACTGAAGGCGCTCTCCATGGGAGCCAAGGCTTGCATGACTGGACGGGGTTATCTATACGCGGTAGCGGGTGGTGGCTACGCCGGAGTAGATAGAGCTCTCACCCGCCTGAGGGATGAAATAGAGCGGGATATGATTCTGATGGGCTGCTCATCCCTTAAGGAGTTAAATCGCGGTAAGCTGCATTTTGACTAAACTACCCGCCTATTGTCTGCCTGTTGGCAGGTAAACTGCATGCCAGAGAATATGGAAGTAGTGCAATTTCAACTACTTCCGTAACCCGATTCCTCACAAAATAACCGGGAAAATTTCCCGGCATAATTCCTGATCTTTACTAAACTGAATAAAAGAAGAAAGAAGGGCTGACTGTGGCTCTGATAGCTTCCAGTGGTGATGCTTCTGCTCCGAAGTATCCCGTAGTTTGGTAAGCCTGAGTCCGACAAAATATTTGTGCAGCGGATATCGTTGCTCGGGACTTTAATTGCGCTATTTCACGGGTATGTCTTTGGCGACCAAATTGCGTGTCATCATCATCGGTGTCGCGGGTCTGCTTCTGCTCGTCAGTTCAATCGGCTCTCTTCTCTACGTTATTTATGATTCCTACCATTCCAGTATTGATGCATCCCGAATCAAGGTGGAGCAAACGGCAGATTCCCTAACTACAGTTCTGGGAACGGGAAATTGGGCAGACCTTACCGCCGAAATGGGGAATCTGGAACAAGTTAGTCATCTGCAGGGTGCCCTGATTATTGAGTCCGGAGGCGGAATGCTCGCGGCTCTGGGTGATAGCTCGGAGTTGGAACAGGCGATTATTCGCAGAGAATTGCCATTCGCCGATTTTGAATCTTTATCAGGTTGGCAAACCACCTGGTTGGTTGCACCCATCAGTCGGGGAGCTGCCACGGCAGCATTGTTGCTGGTACAGATCGATCACGGCGAAGTGTTAGAAATGATATCGCAACTTCTGGTGGGCACCGGGCTCACCATGTTGTTCTTAATGATCGCTGTCATTCCGTTATCACATTTCCTCGCTCGCTTTCTTTCGGAACCAATCGACTCGCTGAAATCTACTGTGGCGGAGGTCACTGAGCAGCAGGATTTTTCGATTCGGGCAGAGAAGGTATCCGACGATGAAATTGGATTCCTGGTTGAGCGTTTTAACCATCTGCTGGAACATCTTCAGGAACGGGATAATAAACTGGGCGAGTATAGCCACAGTCTGGAAAACTCTGTTGAAGAGCTGGAACTGGCAAAGAATGAAGCCGAAAAAGCAGCGGTTCTGAAGACTCAGTTTCTGGCCAACATGAGTCATGAAATTCGTACGCCCATGAATGGCGTAGTAGGAATGCTGGATCTGTTGCGAGGTTGTGCGCTTTCTTCCGAGCAGCGTGACTATGTGGAAATCGCCAGCCGGTCTGCCACGGGCTTGCTGTCCATCATCAATGACATACTCGATCTGTCCAAGATTGAGGCAGGCAAGATGACACTCACGCCTGCAGCTATTGCGCCAGCCGATGTGGTGGAGGAAGTCATAGCCATCATGTATCAGGTCGCGCGCCGCAAAGAGGTCGAGCTTGTTTCCACTATTGATCCACAAGCATTCGATACCTTCCAGATTGATCCCACTCGCTTACGCCAGGTACTACTGAATCTGGTAGGGAATGCAGTGAAGTTCACTCACGAAGGTCACGTGCTGGTGAGTTGTCAGCTTGTTCGTCAAGGTGAAATGTCCAGTCTGGAGTTTCGAGTTGAAGACACAGGTATTGGTGTAGATTCTGTCTACCAGTTCTCTCTCTTTGAAGCTTTTGGTCAGGCTGATGGGAGCGCTAGCAGAAAATATGGTGGAACCGGTCTGGGGCTGACTATTTCACGTCAGGTAGTAAATCTTATGGATGGTGAGATTGGATTCGTCAGCCAGGAAGGTAAGGGATCGGAGTTTTACTTCAGCATCCCTGCTGAATTATCGGAAGACCAGCTCTATGAACACACAAAACTGGGTCTTGAAAACCTAAGGGTGGCGATTCAGGTAGATTCCGAATTGCAGTATATGGCTCTCGAACAAATGCTTAAACGCATGAGAATTAGTGCGATATGTTTGGACGCTGAACCTGCAGATGTCGTGATAACAGACGATCCAAACTTTGAATACGAGAACGGCAGGGTCATTCGTCTGGTTCACAGAATGGCTCATCACGACTCGGGCCGAAATATCGTGGAATTGAATCATCCAATCCGATTCAAGCAACTTCGCAGCGCCCTGAAGCAGAAGTCGGAAGTTTCAGTCGGTTTGCTGCCTGTAGCTGGTATGGAGATTGAGACAGCGAGGGTTCTTCTAGTTGAAGACAATGCTGTCAACCAAATGGTCGCTGACAGAATGCTGCGTAAACTTGGCATCGAATGTGAAAAAGTTGGAGATGGCCTTGAGGCAGTAAAAAAAATCACCGAGGAAGAATACGATCTCATTTTTATGGATTGCCAGATGCCCAGGATGGATGGCTTCGAGGCTACAGCCGAGATTCGTAAATATGAGGAAGAACATGGTGCCCGCCCAACGCCGATTGTGGCACTTACCGCCAACGCTATGGAAGAGGATGAGCAGCGTTGCATTAGTGCCGGAATGGACGACTATCTCGCAAAACCAATCGAAACCGAGTCAATGAAGAGAACACTCAAGCGCTGGCTAAGTGGCGGGCAGGAGAGGGCTGTACAATGATGAAAACGGAACGACAGTTGCTATCTGCAGGCGTTCCGAAAACTCAGCTAATGCCACTTTGTTGGAAGTCGACTCGCAGTATCAGTCAGTTGCTCATTTTGATTATCGCTATGATGCTGGCAGGGTTGTCCAGTGCTCAATCGTTTTATGTGCTGGAAAATACCAACAGTATTAGAGATGCCATATCTGCTGTTCACACAAGCTCGACGATGGCGAGTGAGCATTCATTACAACTATCGCAGGGGCGACACTGGTTTTATCTGGATCTCTTTGATACCGACAGTGACTATATTCATATAGAAAACGCATCGTTGTTTCACTATGAATTGTACGACCTCAGAGGGAATTTACTGACTGAAGGAGGGCTGTCGATTGAGGAGAGATCACGGCAAGTCTTCCACCCCGAATTCCTGATACCGCTTGAACAGATACAGGATCGACAATTGATCCTGATGATTGATCAGGGTCGCTATACCAGTTTCTCAATTGGCTTTCCGTCCTCCGAAAGTGAACGTGTTTCTACCGTTATAGGTATTGGCGTAGATGCTTTCTATTACGGGGCGATGACTGTGATGATCGTTTTTCTCAGCTGTCTCGCAATTTTTGGCAGAGATTTCCATTCTGGCAGATTGGCCCTGACCCTGATCTCCTGGCTGGCGGTAATGATTGTCCGTGGTGGTTACGCTACTTTGTTCCTGTGGCCGGATGAGCCTATGGTGACCTATCAACTTTCCCCTTTTCTATTGGGCGTGGCTGGATTTTCAACAGCGTGGTTCGGTTGGCATTTTCTTGGTGATACAGCAGATCGCCGCCTGTTGCGATTGCTGCAGTGGGCCATGATCGCGAATATTCTGGCTTCCCTGCCTTATATCATAGAACCATCTCTTTTCTTCCTTGTTACCTATTCGCTCATTTTCGCGAGTCTGGCTCTAGTGGCTGTCAGTGTTTCCAGTGCGATGCGTGGTGATAGTGCAGCGATTTATTTATTGGCTTCAGCCGGAGTTGTTCTGATACAGGCAATACTCGCGGAATTCATCACCCTTATAAATAATCTTGCAATCGTATTCGGCATGATCGCCTTATTGTTTCTGGTTATGTCTGTGGTGAAACGCCTGACGGACAAGTTCAGAGAGAATGAGATAGAAGCGGAGATACATAGGGCCAAGCAACGATTTCTGGCAACAATGAGTCACGAGATACGCACACCACTGAACGGGATTATCGGATTCAGCGAGCTGTGCATGAATGAAGACTTACGTGGCGCTGCCCGTGACCATGTTCACCAGATCAATCGCTCATCCCATATGTTGATGTCGGTGGTAGACAATGTTCTGGACTATTCCAAATTGGAGACGGGGAATGTCAGGCTGGATATTGCTCCACTTAATGTGCAGGAGTGTATTCAGAATACATTCGCCATGATCAGGCCGAAAGCCGAAGCCAATAATGTCCGGTTGGTTTCTGATCTGGCCAGTGATTTGCCAGACAGTGTAATGACTGACCCTTACAGATGTCAGCAAATACTCATCAATCTTTGCAACAACGCGGTGAAATTTACCCACCATGGAACGGTCACACTCACGGTCACCAATGAAGAAGGACGGTTGTGTTTTGCCGTTAGCGATACCGGCATCGGAATTGATCCAAAGGTACAGGAAACGCTGTTTAATCCCTTTCAGCAGGCGGATGCGAGCACGACTCGTCGCTATGGTGGCACTGGATTAGGGCTAACCATCAGTAAGCAGTTGGCTGAGTTACTGGGCGGTGAATTAAAAGTAGAGAGCAAACCCGGTTCCGGTAGTACTTTCTCGTTACGTATTCCATACGAGCTATTTGCAGTTAATGAATCACGGCCGGACGTTAACTATGAAAATTGCGCTGGGCTGTCTGTACTAGTGGCCGACGATAATGAGGTGAATCTTCTGCTGGCTCGTAAGATGCTTGAAAGCTCAGGTATCGAAGTTGAGCAATGTGCGAACGGTGAGGCGGCCGTGCGGCTTGCAACGGACAGCAACTTTGATGTGATACTCATGGATTTGGAAATGCCCGAACTGTCAGGTTCAGAAGCCACGGTGAAACTGCGGCAGGAGGGCTGCGAGACTCCAATCATTGCCATGACTGCCAGTGACTTGGAATCAGATCGAAAAGCCTGTATTGATGCCGGAATGAATGATTACCTGACCAAACCGATTTTGCGAGAGCGTTTGCTTGCCAAGATTGAGCGTTGGTCCGGTCAGCCTTGACTGATCTTCATGACATGATGTCTCCGAGTTGATTCTGAATTTTGTAGCCAACATGCACTTCAATTGTGCGAATGGTTTTGACGTGAACAAAAGCTGGGCGCTTTTTTAGGTAATTGCTTCAATAATTCGCCGGCAACCCGCTGTAGGACTCGCGATCACGGTATCACTGGAGTTGGCACGGTCTCTGCAATATAGAAATCACATACACGGAGTCTAATGTTGTGCTGGTCGATTCTCTCCCTTGACCATTGCCAACATTTCAAACCAGATTCCTGTGTTTTGGGCATTTGCGCTCGTACTGCTTGCAGTACGAGCGTTTTTTTATGTCTTCATTTATGACGCTGCTTCTTGCAGAGTGCTCAGATCGATTCCTTTGTAAGGTTTGTTTTCCTTCATTACCACATAGGAATTAATCGTTACCTGATAGCTATTGCTACTGACAAGCTGGTCGTTGATTTCCACATAACGGTTCATGTCCGGACAAATGATTCGCATCAAAAAATCCGACTCACCACTGACAGTGAAACACTCGACAATCTCCGGTATAGATTCGACCAGGGATTCGAAGGCCGTAAATTCATCCTGGGTATGATTACGGAGCGAGACGGAGGCGATACAAATAATATGTCGTGCTATGGCGGCCAGGTCGACCCTGGCATGATAGGACTCGATTACTCCACCCGTCTCCAGACGCCGTACTCGCTGTAAACACGAGCTGGGTGATAAACTTACCTGATCCGCTAATTTTTGATTGGTTATTCGACCCTGATGTTGCAAAATTTGCAGTATCTTCTGGTCGATCTTGTCCAGTTTAATACTCGCCATATCTGCTGTTCCGTATTGCCCTAGTTAATCGCTGATTTGACCCGATATTGGGCCGCTACCGAATTTTATTCGGTTTGGCGTGTTATTGAAAATAGCTTATTTATCAATCAGAAGAAGATAGAAAGCTCCTTTCGCAAGCTTCCTGATACCCTATACACCTAAAGATTATTCGATGGAGGTCAAGGTGACCGATACAGCCAGTAACAATGCCCAGGATTCGCTTCCTGAAACCACAAACCGAGATGCCATGTGGCCGAACTACAGCCCACCCGAGGACATCGTATTCAGTCATGGTCGTGGTAGCGAGCTCTATACAACGGATGGGCGTACATTTCTGGACTTCCTGAGTGGCATAGCCGTTACCGGTTTTGGTCATGCACACCCTCATTTGGTTTCTGCATTGACTGAACAGGCGGGCAAACTATGGCATCTGTCCAATGTATTTCGAATTCCAGCAGGGGAGCGTCTCGCTCAACGTCTGACGGAGAACACGTTTGCTGATCTTGTCTACTTCGCCAACTCCGGTACTGAAGCAATCGAGGCTGGAATTAAAGCTGTACGTGGTTATCAGGCGAGTATCGGTCATAAAGAGCGTTTTCGATTGATTGGTTTTTCGGACAGTTTTCATGGTCGCACCATAGCGGCGGTTGCAGCGGCTGGAAATCCTGCTCATACCCAGAACTTCGTACCTACCGATCATGGTTTCGATCAGGTTCCCTGGGGCGATCTGGAAGCTGTTAAAGCAGCTATAAACGAAAACACGGCGGGCATCATCGTAGAAACTGTGCAGGGTGAGGGTGGCATTCGTCCGCTTACCCAGGAATTTATCCAGTCGCTACGTTCCTTATGCGATGAAAATGACCTTCTGCTCATGCTGGATGAAGTGCAGTGTGGTGCGGGGCGTACTGGTAAATTTTTCGCCCATGAACATTTCGGTGTTAATCCTGACGTTATGTCTATTGCAAAAGGCATTGGTGGTGGATTTCCTCTGGGAGCCTGCATGACAACAGCAGAAGTAGGGAAGCACATGGTAGTCGGTAGCCATGGTAGTACCTTTGGAGGAAACCCTTTGGCCATGTCCGTCGGTAACGCCATTCTCGATCTTGTTTTAGAACCCGGATTCTTAGAAGAGGTAACTCGTAAGGGAAGCAAATTGAAGGCGGGACTGGAAGCCCTGACTGAAAAATTCCCAGAGCATATATCCGCTGTCACCGGATTGGGTTTGATGGTTGGTGTGAAATGTGTCATTGCCAACACCGATTTGTTGGTGGCTCTACGCAACAACGGACTTCTCGTGGGCAAGGCCGGTGACAATATGATTCGGCTTCTGCCACCAATGAACGTGTCTGATGAGCATATCGATCAGGCACTGGCCATCATTGAATCGACGCTGGAAACACTAGCCAGAGTTTGAAGATGAATTTGCAGGAATCACTTAACTGGATTGACGCTCAACGATCTGAACTGCTCGACGATTTGTGTGAGCTGTCTGCGATTAATTCGGGCACATCTAACCATAGTGGTATCAGCCAGGTACGCGAAGTGTTTTCTGAAACTCTTTCATCGATGTCTGATCACCTTAGTGTTATTAAATCCAGAACCGCAGAACGGGCAGATCTTGAGGGTAATCTGACAGAGGAGTACTACGGAGACATGCTTGATTGTTTCCTGCGTCCTGATGCACCTATTCAGGTATTGTTAGTAGGTCATCTGGATACTGTGTTTCCTGTCGATCATCCGTTTCAATCTCCTGTTATAAAAGACGAGTCTGTTCTGCATGGACCGGGTGTCGCCGATATGAAAGGCGGCATACTGGCTATGCTGACTGCTCTACGTGCCTATGAGCATTTTGGGGGAAGTAGGGATCTGGGTTGGCGTGTCATATTGAATGCAGACGAAGAGACAGGTTCCCATGGTTCAGCTGATTATTTAGTGGCTGCAGCGAAAAAGGCTCATGCGGGTCTGATCTATGAGCCTGGTCTCGCTGATGGCACATTGTCGCGGGCGAGAAAAGGCTCAGCAAATTTTACCCTGATCGCTCGTGGACAGTCGGCTCATGCAGGGCGTGAATTTGAAAAAGGCATTAATGCGATAGCTGCGTTAAGTCGCGCTGTGCAGCAAATTTCAGAGCTGACAGATCTTCAGCAGGGTATAACAGTTAATATTGGCCGAATCGCCGGTGGCACTGCTCTAAACGTTGTGCCTGACAGCGCGGTCTGTCAGTTCAATGTTCGTTGTTGGACCAAGGCAGACCAGGAACGATTCATGGCTAGCTTGGGTGAATTGCTTGCAAAGTTAAATAAGGCTGATGACTGCAGCTTTGATCTGCATGGAGGTTTTACCCGTCCTCCCAAGTCAATTTCTCCTGCTAACGAGCTGTTAATGGACTGGGCGGTCGAATGCGGCAATGACCTCTCCACTCACATCAGCTTTGCCGATACTGGTGGATGCTGTGATGGCAACAATTTGGCAGCAGCAGGGTTGCCGAATATTGACACGCTGGGTGTGATGGGTGGTCACATCCATACTGACCAGGAATTCATGCTGATAGATAGTTTGCCTGGTCGGGCAAAGCTTAGTTTGTTGCTATTGAACAAGTTAGCTGAACAGGGTGAAGAATTATTAGCCGCAAGAGAGACTGCTAGCGAGGTCGACGGTGACAACCTGGAGAATCAGGCATGTTGATCCGGTCTGCAAAACCCTCTGATTTAGATGCGCTAATGGAGTTGTCTGCTCTGCTACCACCGGGCATGACCTCCATGCCATTTGATCAAGCCACCTGGGAGAAGAAACTGGAGTTGGTTCAGGACAGTCTGAATGAAACTCCTCATGATGACAGAGAGTCAGTTTATCTCCTTGTCATGGAAGAGCCCGATAGTGGCAAGATTGTGGGTACAGCAGGAATCGTGGCCGGTGTGGGCTTAACCCGTCCATTTTATAACTACAAGCTGACGAAAGATATGAAGGCATCGGAAGCGCTGGATATACGGGTCATTTCGAATCTTCTGAATCTGGTAAACGATTTCACAGGGGAAACGGAACTGATCTCGTTGTTTCTCATGCCTGAGTATAGATGCCGTTATGGTGGGCAATTTCTGTCACGTTGTCGTTATGTATTTATGAGCGACTTTCCGGAGCGCTTTAGTGATGTTGTATTTGCGGAAATTCGTGGCTGGCTGAATAAGGATCAGTCTTCTCCTTTTTGGGAACATCTGGGAATGAAATTCTTCAACCTTCCTTTTGATAGGGCGGACTTTATTAGCGCAGTAAATGGTTCGCAGTTTATTTCGGATTTAATGCCAAGGTTTCCTGTGTACCTTGAGTTATTGCCGGAAGCTGCTGTGGAGGTGATAGGAAAGCCCCATGATGACGCAGTACCAGCACGTAAATTACTGGAGAAGGAAGGTTTTCAATACCAGGGAACAATAGATATTTTTGATGCGGGTCCGGTGATGCAGTGCGAACGCGAAAACATAGAATCGATTCGCAACACTCAATTAGTTGAGGTTGAGGCACTGTCCGATACAGTTCAGGATGACAACGACGAAGAAGAAGCACTTTGTATTGTGAGCAACGGAAACTTGTCCGACTACAAATTGACTCTTTCCGCCGCTCGCTATGGTGATGAACATCGCGTCACTCTCAATAAGAGCGCGGCCGAATCCATTGGTGTGCAATCTGGGGATCAAGTTCGCATTCTGGAGTTACGCAGCAAGAAGGCAAGTCAGGAGGCTGTGGAATGAGTACTCAAAGTGGAGATTCCCTGGGTTTAACGAGTAAGCAGAAACACTTCATTGATGGACAATGGCTGGAAGGCAAAGGGGTTGAATTTAATTCTGAAAACCCTGCGAATGGTGAGACTGTTTGGGCAGGCAATTGTGCCACCACCGACGAGGTGAAGAAAGCGGTTCAGGCAGCAAGGGATGCATTCCTTCACTGGTCTTTGCTTGATGTGGAAGAACGACAGAAATATGTCATGCGCTTTGTCGAGCAGCTCGAGAAGCATAGAGACTTGCTGGTTGAGGCCTTGCACAGGGAAACCGGGAAGCCGTTGTGGGAGAGTAAAACCGAATTGGCGACCATGGTGGCAAAAGCCACAGCATCGGAAAAGGCCTATCACGCGCGGACTGGTGAAAGTCGCAATGATTCCGGCGCTATCACTGCAGCATTAACACATCGGCCGATTGGGGTATTCGCCGTGTTGGGTCCCTATAAC
The DNA here is from genome assembly GCA_965227685.1 of uncultured Pseudohongiella sp. Classification (GTDB taxonomy): domain Bacteria; phylum Pseudomonadota; class Gammaproteobacteria; order Pseudomonadales; family Pseudohongiellaceae; genus UBA9145. The sequence goes on from CBDDGA010000002.1 coordinate 4,624,335, forward strand.
TTTCCGGGACATCTGCCCAATGGTCATATCATTCCTGCCTTGCTGGCTGGCAATACGATTGTATTCAAACCGTCCGAGCTGACACCTATGTTTGCTGATCTGATGATCCAGTGTTGGCAACTGGCTGGCTTGCCGGACGGCGTTGTCAATCTAGTGCAAGGCGATGGCGGTACCGGTCAACTTTTGGGTGCTGCACAAGATATCAATGGGCTACTGTTTACCGGAAGTTCCGGAACAGGACAGGCGATTCATAAGCAATTTGGCGGACAACCGGAGAAGATGCTGGCTCTGGAGATGGGTGGAAACAATCCATTAGTTGTAAGCGAAGTAGAAGATATCGATGCGGCGGTCTACACCATAATCCAGTCGGCATTTATTACAGCGGGCCAACGCTGTACCTGTGCTCGCCGGTTGATTCTGGTCCGTTCTGAAGAGAATGAAAAACTTCTGGGTAAATTGGTCTCAACTACAAAATCGCTGAAAGTAGGCGTAGATGATGAGTGCTTCATCGGCCCGGTGATTTCCAATAGAGCAGCGGAAGGCGTACTTGAGTTTGAAGATTCTCTGCGGGCCGCAGGCGGGCGGGAACTGCTTAAGGTTGAACGTTTTGAGGAAGGCCGCCCCTTTCTGCAACCAGGGATAATTGATGTGAGCCAGGCGTCGGATTTACCAGACGAAGAATGCTTTGGTCCACTGCTGCAGATTTTCTGGGTTGAGAACATGGATGCTGCCATAGAATTGGCCAATAGAACTCGTTACGGATTAAGTGCCGGGCTACTGAGCGATGATGAATCTGACTGGGACTATTTTCTTCCAAGAATGCGTGCAGGGATCATCAATTTCAATCGGCCAACCACAGGAGCCAGTGGCGCAGCGCCATTTGGTGGTGTTGGTGCCAGCGGCAACTTCAGGCCTGGTGCGTTTTATGCAGCCGACTATTGTGCGTATCCGGTAGCCAGTATGTCATCGGAGAAACCTGAGCTCCCTGAATCTCTGGCACCTGGCATTACTCTATAATCCCGGGAAGCTCGCAAATGGATTTCCAGGAAGTAAACTTTGATGGTCTGGTTGGTTTGACCCATAACTATTCGGGGCTCGCCTTCGGCAATGTCGCTTCCAAGAATCATGAAGGTGCCAGGTCATCTCCAAAACAGGCGGCACTGCAGGGGCTCGAGAAAATGTGGGCTCTACACCAATTGGGCATGGTTCAGGGCGTGCTACCTCCACAGGAGCGACCTAATATAGCCTTGCTCAGGCGCTTGGGCTTTTCTGGCAACAGCGAGTCCGCAGTGCTGGCAGGAGCAGCCAAAGAAGCACCACACTTACTTGCCGCTGCGGCATCCGCTGCCAGTATGTGGGTGGCAAACGCAGCAACAGTTTCCCCGGCACCGGATACAGCTGATGGCAAGACTCATTTCACGCCAGCGAACCTGAGCTCAATGTTGCACCGCTCAATTGAAGCGGAAACAACCAGCCGGGTATTGCACAGTATTTTTAACGGCGAAGGATATGAGCATCATCACCCTCTGCCGTCCACTCCTGATCTAAGCGATGAAGGTGCAGCAAATCATACCCGCCTGTGTTCAGGCTATGGGAATGTTGGTATTGAACTGTTTGTCTATGGACGGGGTAAGACAAGGGAGAATTTGCCGAAAAAATATCCGGCACGGCAAACTTTGGAGTCCTGCGAGGCGCTGGCGCGTAATCATGGTTTGCGTCAGGACAGGGTGGTTTATGCGCAGCAAAATCCAAAGGCCATTGACGCTGGAGTGTTTCACAATGATGTAATCGCTGTGGGAAACCTCAATCTCCTGTTCTATCACGAACGGGCTTTTCTTCACCCGGAGCGGCTCCGTGATCAGCTTGATACGATCGCTGACTTCGAGCTTGAATACATTGAGGTGCCTGCCGTTGAAGTGTCTCTTGAAGATGCGGTGCGCTCTTATTTGTTTAATTCTCAGTTAATCAGATTGCCGGGTCGAGTTGGAGCAGAGTTAATCGTGCCTGCAGAATGTAAAGAAACCACCGCTGTTCATGCCTACCTGGAGAAACTGAAGGATAAAAGTTCCGCTATCGAAGAAGTACGTTATTTCGATTTGCGACAAAGTATGAATAATGGTGGTGGCCCTGCGTGCTTGCGTTTACGAGTGGTGATGAGCAAGCAGCAAAGAGATGAGCTACAGGCGAATGTGATTCTGAATGAAGAACTTTACCGCAACCTGAAAGAGTGGATAGAGGGCCACTATCGCGATGAGCTCTCACCTGAAGATTTAGCCGATCCCTCTCTTCTAAGCGAATGCCGCACCGCGCTGGACGAACTCAGCCAGCTTCTGAACATAGGCAGCGTTTACGATTTTCAGCGCAGTTAACTCCAGGCTTTAGAAAATTATCTAGTTTGGGGGATAGCTGCCTTAAGATTCAGTAATCCTGCAGGTCAATGACAAGTCGCGCATTTGCTTTGTATAAAACCAGTAGCGCATGACCAGGCAACAGCATTGCCTGTGATGAACAGCGACGAGGAGGTTGGGTAGACCGCCAGCGTACTATCGGGTAGACAGCTGACTGGCCTCCATCATCACATGAAAAATCACATTTTGTTCCATCACCCCGCGGATCAGGTCAGAACCAGGGCCGATGGCATAGATCGCAACGTCTTCGCCGCCGTGGGTTTCGGATCTAAGAGGTACTGTAACCTGTGGACGAAAGTCCGGCGCAGTGGTATCCACATTGGTAAGATCAGAGCGGCGATACCGTGTTACTTCCAATGGCTGTTGCACGCCATTGGCATAACCCAGTGTGGTGTAGGGCAGGCCATCTTCTGCGAGTGAAGGAATTTGATTGGCTTCGCCTGCGCTATTCAGACCCACCATCTTGCCCAGTATAGGATTTCCCCTTCGAGGATAGCCCGCGATGGTAAACACGTGGCTATGGTCGGCCGTTACGATAATCAGGGTCTCATTGAGATCAACCATCTCGGTAGCCAGACGAATAGCGTTAGAGAATTCAATAGTGTCGTCGAGTGCACGTCTGGGGTTTGTTTCGTGGTGCGCGTGATCGATACGCCCTGATTCTACAGTCAGGTAAAAGCCATTGTCGTTCTTGCTTAGAATCTCAATGGCAAGGGCAGTCATTTCGCTTAAACTTGGTTCCCCGCCCTGGTCATCTTCGCGGTCAAACTCATACTGCATATGCGATGGTTGAAACAGACCTAACAAATGATCGGTGGTTTGTGGATCTATACTGTCAAACTGCTCCTTGTTCCACACATAATTACTATTTGGATTTGCGCCCACCCATTCTTCAGGCAAATTGCGTCCATCTAACCTGGCTCCATTATTGCCATATTCCGGATCATTCTCAGTGTTCGGGATAAAACTATTTCTACCGCCACCCATGGCTACTTCCAGGCCATCGCTTCCCAGTACTTTACTCTCGAATTCGATTAACTGGCGGGCAATATCGGCACAATCGCCTGCGAATCTGAATCTCGGTGCGTCGGCATCATCTTCGAAATCCCTGTCCATTATATGGGCATAGTTTGCCGCAGGCGTTGCATGGGTTAAGCGGGCTGTTGTGACTACCCCTGTCGCCAGCCCACGCATTTCAGCTCTTTCGAGAAAGGTTAATATCTGATTGCCCGCTTGAGTGTCGCAGTCGCCCCGGGTGACATTCTGATTAACACTAATTAACCCGGCCTTGGTCTTAATTCCTGTCGCCATGGCTGTCATGGTTCCCGCGGAATCAGCGACCTGGGCATTGGTATTATAGGTTTTTGAAAGGGCAATATTGGGAAATTCTTCGAAACTCAGAAGGTTTTCTTCGCCAGTCTCGCCTCTCAGCTGGCCTTCGTGTATCCGTGCCGCAGTTACCGTGGACACTCCCATTCCATCGCCAACGAAAAGGATCACATTTTTAGCAATCCCATCGGGGGTTAGATTCCGTAGAGCTAAATTCCTTTGTACGGTGTCCCGACCGGCATCAAACCAGCCTTGTGGGCTCTCCTGTTGGGCGAATGACTGGAGCGAGCCCTGTGTTATGAATAGTATGGCTAGACTTGTGGTAAGGGTGTTTTTTCGAAGGTGCATCGTGCTATACCCAATAGTAAGTGGCAAACTGATATGATGGGGTTTCCATATTACAGGAAAATGAACTGGCTTAGGCACCCCCATTGCCTGCGTACAGAATGAGCTCATGATGAAAGTAAACATCACTTATTGCGCTGCCTGAAATTATCGTCCTGAAGCAGACCGTGTGTCTGCCGAAATAGCGGAGATTTGGCAAGGTACACCTACTCTTGTAGCTGGGAGAGGAGGCGTGTTTGATATCGAAATCGATGGCAAGCTTGTCTTCTCGAAGTTTAAATCAGGGAGATTTCCTGAGCCTGGTGAAATAAAGACCTTGCTCGATCTTTGACATTTCAATAGTCCTCATTACATTATGCGCAGCCACCTCATGAACGTCATTCGGTTAGATCAATCTTGAAAAATATAACAATAGCCGTAACAGGGGCCTCTGGCGCCGGCAAGTCATTCTTCGCTCTCCAACTATTCAATGCAATTCGTACCCATAAACCACATGTGGGTGCGGCGATAGTCAGCGAAGATTCCTATTACCGAGACCAGACCCATGTCGCCATCGAGGAAAGGGAAAAAGTAAACTATGACCACCCGGACTCATTGGAACATAGCTTGCTGGTCAAGCACTTGCAGGAATCCCGCAAGGGGGATTCGATTGAAGTACCGGTATATGATTATGAGATTCATACGCGCAGTGAGAAAACCATTCTGATTCCTGCGACAGAAGTTCTGATAGTAGGAGATACCTTCCCCACGGCCTAAATGTGAGAGGTCATGGTGCTTGCAAAGGGAAGGGGGAAAGAACTGGACCGCAAGCGTTTGAGCCAAGAGACTGCCTTGCTTTTGCGCATTTCCCTTTCTTTCGTCGCGGCGAACATTGTCAGTTTGCTGGGGAATACAACGTGTCCCTCATGTAGCTGCTAATGTAGCTGCTCGGCCCAAACCAGGTGCCGGTCCGACACATGGGTCGAACCAGGAGTCGACCACCACGCCATGTACGACAGGTTGGCCAGAGTTCCCTCGCTTTTGGCTTTGGATCTTGTCAAGTTGGGGTGGTTGGACAACGGCATGCCGCAATGTGCACTCCTTGGTAGACCTTTCCAGCAGGCCGCCAAAGATTCGCAGTGCGAGGAAGGCAGGGAAATGCCCCAGCTCCAGTGGAAAAGAGTCGACAGGCGAGGGTCTGACCGTACTCCGTGTTGCCCCCGACCGGCATGGCCTGCAACAAAACGTGGCGTGCACATCTCTTTCTTTGTTTTTATTTGCCAAGGATATCTCAAAAGAGTTTTCGGAAGCCTACAGCTACCGCACCTTAGCCTGCAAGACAGTAGATGAATCCAGATCTGAGGCAAGAGCTGCGGCGGCTGGGTGAAGAAAAAAGACACGAGGCAGAGGCATTTCAAATCATTTTGAGCCTATTTTGAGCCTATTTCAAGGCGTGGCTTTGTGTATCGGTGGCGTTGGAGCTTGGTTTGCTCCTCAGCACTGAAGTGTCCATGGACATCTTTGTCAAGGTCCCTCCCGTGAGTCTGGGAGGAGGTCCGTCTCCCACAGGACCAAAGTTTCAAGGCGTGCGCCTTTCCTACTTACCTTTCTATTTAAATCTATTTAAGATGCTAGCATAACATATCTTGGAGTGCTTTGACAGGATGCTACCATCGGAAGCGCTTCCGCGAAGTTACCTCAGCTGCTTGTCGAATTCATCTTCATCTTGGATGTAAGGAGACGGGCTTCGGGCCACTGCCGAGCTTCACTGGCACGCGCACGGTCTTTGAAGACAAAAGAAGAGCTCTTTAAGGCTGTTTGAGGCTCCTTTTAGGCTCAAACGAAGGAGAATTCTCCAGCCTGTTGGCCGCCATGGCCTGGTTGCCGCCTCGGAGAGTAGCTGGAGCCCCAGACGATTCTCACCGCTGTCGCTGTCTGAGGTTGGAAAGCAAAGAGATCCCCGCAAGGCGAAGTGTGCGCCACAAGAGGCACAGTCTCAGGCAGGGAGAGCCCGGGAGACTCTTCAGGCGCCCAGAGCTTTGGTTTGCAACTGTGCCCGCAGGTCCTCTTGACTGAGATGCAGATCCTGGAGGAGCTTTGAAATTCGATGAACATGAATGAGATTCACGTGCATTTAGATGTTATTTATATTTATTTATAATCCTTTGTACCAGGTTTCTAAGACTTGATCAGGATTCTACGCCTATGACGCATGCGGGACTCTCCAAGATTCTGGAGGTAGGAGAGCTCAACGCGCCTGTCAACCTGAAACGAAGATGAGGCAGTATCTACGTTGGCTGACTTGCGTTGGCCCCTAACGCGAAGCCTTTCAGAGGCGTGGCATTCAATGTTCTCAAGAGTCTTCAAGAGCTTGGCAGGCTACGAATCCTCCTCGAGGCCACACAAGCGAGCTTGAAGCGCGCTAGTGTAGGCCCTGCAACGCTTCTGGATTCTCGCTTGTAGACTTGTAGATTTAGCTTGTGTCTGGACGGAAGGACATGGGCAGCTGGCACAGGCATCTCAGAGATTTCCACGTTCGGTGGAGGACGACTGGCCATGATTGGTTCAGTTGGTCTCAGGAAGATCTTGATGATTGGGTGGACCGGAAACTGAAGCGCAGGAAGGTTGGTCAATGACGTCAAATCGAAAGGCTAGAGCATCTAGAGAATGCTAGAGATCTTGTGAATGCTGAGTGTCAGAGACCGCCAGAGGAATTCGCGGGGCAAGAATACGGATTGAATAGGGGGAGTTCGCTGGGTGAGGCAAAGTCCAATCCTTCCGCAAGTCGTATCTGACAGTGGCACCTATTATGTCACAAGTATGTCTGTTGATACGATATGCCCACAGTAGTTGCCCAAATGTGATCGCAGCAAGCATAGCACGCAGAAAAGGGCTGAAGTAATGCTCCTCTTGCGTGCCCCAGAGCATGTGAGTATCTAAGGATTAATAAACAGATATAAGCTGCCGAGCAGGCTCAGTGAGTCAGTGTTGAACTCAATCATTGTGACAAAGCCCAACAGTTTCTGAAACGCTTAGAGCGCCTTTTTGAGCCACAAATGGGCCTTGGCATGACTGAACTGCTTACACCCTTGGTGGACCGGTATGGATTGCCTTTGCGGCAGAGATCACTTCCATTCATAGCCCTTGATCTCTTCCTCTTCGATCTTGCTCCAGAACATTCCAGCAATGTGCCTTACACGTCCAACTCCCTAACTGTCTGACCTAGACCTCAGCTTGGGTACACAAGCCTTCTGAGCATCCACTGGATAGCGCGATGCTGAAGCAGTGACAGCAAGATGAGCTCTTGCGGGCGGCCTTGTGTCCAGCGTAGTCTCATGATGTCTCATGTCTAACAGGCGCTTCCCTGCGAGATAGGTCACTATGTGATCTGCATGCCTGAGACTTCGCAGTGTGGGGCTGTATTCACTTGTTCATCTCCTCACTCTCATCGATCTCCGCAAATCATTCATCTTAAAGAGCAATTAGCCTCCATATGCTTCTGGAACTCCACGAAACAACATGGACCATTGCCTGCCTGTTTTAGGTGCCCTTGTAGATGATGCCATTGGCTTCCTCTTCTGGCAAACGTAGCAATATCGTCGCAGCTTGCTGTGCTCCTGGATTGTCTTGCGACAAGTCGGGCTGCCCTGCAAGTGTATCTGCATCCACTTCTGGTGGGTGATCTCCACCTCCTTGCCAGGTGCATACAGCATGTGTCTCTTGGGTGACACCAGTGACATGCGCTCCTCTGCAGCCGTGGTCTCAGCCTCAACCTGACTGCATGTGCCCAGTCTATGCCTTCCTTTGCAACTCAGAGACCTTCTGCTTCTCCTCTTCTGTATGGTGACTGCTCCTGTGATGGTCATGGAAACAGGCATAGCACGTGCTGGACAACCCGGACTGAAATTGGTCAGGAAGTTTCCTCAACGATTTGGCCTCAACTGCACCTCCTCGGGTCTGCACGATGTGGATGTCAGACCAATTGCTCTTTCCGACCCAGACTCCCCGATGAACTTATGTCACCACCTTCGAAAGAACTGGAGGATTTGAAGAGGATACTTTCACCAAACCCCTGATACTCTTGTCCGTGCGTACATGGGCTCGTAGCTGGTGTACTCGTTCTGTAGCACACGCTGCGTGTTCACCAGCCATGCCGCATGCCTGAAGCACCACCGATGTAGACATCTGCAACCAATTTCTGATCTCTCGAACGGTCTGAATCGCTCTCGCCGCCTGGCCGTTGGACTGGCGTTGATTCTCGCACACCGTCCTGATCTCGGTCTTGAGTCCATGGGCTCTGACCGGCTGGATGGCTTTCAGCTGTTTTCAACATCGCTCCTTGTCCGCCTGGTAGATCCTGCCATCGGGCCGCCTATTGTGGAACCCAAACCTGACCAGATCTTCCATCCACATCTCGAGATTTTGCTGAGTAGTCGAATGACACCACGTGGATCTTCTGAGCGATGGCAGCTTTCTCTCTTGGATCCTCGCGCGATCTGTTTCGCCATGCATGCTTCGCACCACGAAGCGAAGGGTATGCGGGTAAAGAGCGCGCTCTCCCTGTGAATTGGGGGGTTGGTAACTTCGGTGCCTTGTCCTGCACAGGCCTTCTCAAGCTCTCTTAACATTCTTTGATTGCCACCTCTGTCTCCATCTATGCATCCAACTTCGCTTTGAACGTCTCAAGCCTCTGCAGCAATTTCCACTTGGTGCCGGACTGAGGTAGTCCATACTTCTGACAAGCGTGTGAAAGATCCGTTGTCGTCATCTCTTTCGAGAAGACGTAGTTGTCGATCTTCACGTTCACAACACTTTGAGGTTCTGAGTCAAATTCTTCCTCTGCCTGCAGTGTATATAGTGCCATCTGCTGCCTCAACCTCTTCGTCGTCATCATGCCGATCAAGGAGTCCTCGACCTGAGGATAAGGTGCAAGGGGCACTTCATTGTCTTTCTCCCAATATGACCTGAACGGAGTTGGTGCCAAGAAGGCAAGCGTCAGCCGAGGCTATTTGTTCGGCGCGACTGCCCCATCATAGATGTTGTCATCTCGAGTAGGCCACCACACTGTTGGGCAGCTCTGCTCAGAAGACCGCTGAGAGCTCTGATGTGCTTCAACTTCTCATCTGTTTGTGTTACCTCATTCTGGCCCTTCTCCTCCTGGGATCTCCCTCTTAAGCCACTTTCCTTGACCAACAGGAATGCTTTGGTGATGCCAGCGTATTGGATACGTGCGCATGCCTTCATCATGTCTGACTGGCTCTCCCACATTGAGCAAGCTTATCGGTAGGACTCAGCCCCTGAGTCAAGGGTCACTTAGTGCCAAGTCTTCTCTCCAGAGTCTTGCACACCTTCTCACATCCTCTGTACTCAAATCCTCTGCACTGGGATCCTCTTCGTCCTGAAGGTGTAGCAGCTGGCACCTCAAGTTCAAGCTCCACACAGTCATGGAACTTGTGACTGACTCGTCGGCCAGTACCTGTACCATGCTCACCTCATCTGACCAATCTGCCCATGATCCTCAAGCAGTGAGTCATAGTCATCAAGGTCGACGATCCGCACATAAGGAACGTCCGGCGGCGTCACGCTGCTTATCTCCTTCTGTTGTATCTTTGGTTGCCTGCACTCCTTGGCCAGGCCTCTTGTCCCACTTGCGTAAGAACCTTTTTTCTTGCCTGTCAAACTCGCCATCTTTCTTTGTCTTGCCTTTGAAGGTCTTTCCATCACCCTTCTTGCCAAAGGGGCTCTCTGTCCTTCCAGCCTTTACCACCATAGTATTTGCTTTTGAATCGAGCTGGACCCTTGTCATCAATCATAGAGGTCTTGGTGGGCATGAGAAGTGAGCTCTTGCTTTCCCTAGTGTTGAGTCGGTCTTCTCATCAGCAAATGTGACTCTGCTCAGTGTCAGCGCTGAGGTCCTCTGCCTTCCACTCGGCTCCATATCCTTATGCCGCCAACCGCACCAACGTGCTCTATGTAACCTCCTTCGTAGGCCTCGGCTTGTCCATCTCTGGGTCCACTGCACATGGTGAGTGAAGCTAAACTTCCATCAGGGCTCTTCACCCATTTGCTCCACTGAGCTAAGCTTTGTGACTGAACAAGTTGGCTCAGTGTCTCCTGCAGCCCACTCGAGTGGGCTGCAGCGAAGCTCTTCTCTGTAGCTTGTGCCATCTTGCCTGCGCAAGAAGTCAACCACCATGTGGTTCCAGGTAAGGGGTACTCACCTTCTTGTCCTCTAGACTTGTCCTCTTTCACTTTCGGACTTCCACCTTGTGGGGGTAATGTGACTCACACTCACAGTCTCCTCCTCAAGTTTTGCTCTCGATCTTCCGCTTCTCCTCGTGATACCAGTCCACCCAGCATCCGAAGCACCAGGCATAGACAATGTGGACCTTGCGAGGCTCTACCATCAAATGCTTAGAGCGCGTTTTCAAGCCGCAAATGGGCCTGCGTGTTTCGTTGTGTTCCTGGCATGACTGAACTCCTTGGAATACTAGACGGTTTCTGTAGTCTGTTGAGGCATCTCTCTGCAGCTTCAGAATCTCAAAGAATTCTCCAAGAATTCGTTTGCAATGTACACGGCCTCGTGCCCATGTCAAGAGCATCTCGTGCGGCAGCTTTGGAGTTGAGAGACTTGGCAAGAGCGCGAAGATGGGAAGCCGTCTTGGTCTATTTGATGGAGCTACCACGGAAGCGGCTTGAGACAAACATCTTCCACTTTGGAGCTGCTCTATCTAATGAGACATGTTGGAGAAGGGCTTTGTCTCTGCTTTGCCAAGCAGTTGCTATGCAATTGGAGGCCAATGTGGTGATCTATACAAGCTGCGTTTCAGCTTGTCACTCATCATGCCTTGTGAACTGTGAATGTCCCAAGGCGAGAGGAGCACTCAGTGGACAGTAGCCAGGAGACATTGTCTTACTTTTGAATTTTGTACTATCTCAAGACACCTTTCTATATTGTTTCCCGAATGCGTAGCGAAGGATTCTTGTCTTTAAGCGGGGCTCTGGGGGCGGGACCGTGTTTGCCTCAATTTCGGCGTCCCGTCTGCGAGCGTCCGCGAGCGTTCGCGAGCATGTCTGCTTGGGCGTGGCTATGCGGATTGGCTTTTGGCTGGCGGCGCTGCGCGGTTGGGAGTTATGGCGCTGTGCCATTGAGATTGGCAGTGAAGTTGGGTTGTGTTGTGTGGTGTCGTGTCATGTCGTGGCATGTCATGCCATGAGGTTGTGTCGTCTCATTTCATGTCGCGTAATGTAAAGCATAGCACAGCATAGGGTAGCATAGCATAGCGTCGTGACACGAGGCGTTGACAGCAGTCGCTGACAAGAGTCCTTGACTCTTCTCCTTGACGAGAGTCCTTTTGTTCTTGTCGTTGACAAGAGTCGCTGACAAGAGTTTATACCGCGGTCGTTGACAAGAGCTTCGTAGTGCAATCGGGTTCGTGGGCCTACAATCTGGCTTTATCATGCTTTATCTAAAACGATCTCGCAGACTGGTGCCAGGAGTTTACTGCATGCCATGGCTACAATGACATTGCCAGCAGACCTCTTGGTCCACAGCGCCACCATCAGCGCTTTTGCCAAGGCAGGTACGATATATATACCCTGGTCTAGGTTTAGGGGGGCTTGGGCCACCAGGTCTCATCACTTAGCGACGGTTCATGCCTTTTGGCTCAAGTGAGCCAAACTGGCAGGGAACCGGTTTGGGGTTGTTTCATCTTCCTGGTGGAGGAGGGCGAGGGGGTTACCCGTATGCCCTATACACCAGGTGTCGATGAAGCCGTCATGTCGCGGTACGCGGTTCTTACCCCGGCTGCTTGGCAGGACTTCGCGGCTTACGTGCAGCAGCTGGAAGCTGGGGGACACCACGGCCGCGCTAGCACCTTGGCGAGTAGCGTGGTTGAGATCCGTCATGCCGGGCATGGTTTGCCGGGGGGGTCCGCAGGGGTACTGCGTCCCTCCTGGGGTCTGCCGCCCATCCCCTGGGTGCCATGCCGGGAGGAAGGGTGCCGTCGCTGCCGCGAGGGACGCGGTGGGTTTCGTTTTCCCTGGATTGGGGTGTGGAGTCGTCGGCATTGTGTTACGATGCCTGGCGCTACCGCGGCTCAAGCGTGGATTGCTTACCATGGCAACCCGTCGCCTATGGAGCGGCTTAGCCTCGAGTGGCTGGCGTTACCAGCTGCAGAGGCGAGGCCCCTCCTTATCCGCTACAACGAGCACATTGACCTCCGCCAGCTGGGGCCTGGCGCCCCGCTCTGTGTGGCCATCGGCTGCCTGGAACGGGCGCCTTTCAAGTGCCGGCAATGCAGAGCTCCCCTGTGCGGGGAATGTGCGGCGAGAGGATGCGAGCTGTGCGGGCAGCCTGGCTCGAGCCATCGGCTTAGGGTTGGCCATGGCGTATAGCCAGGAGCAGGGGCGGTATGCGGCCGAAGCCGCCGGTGAGTCCCATGATGCCCGGACGATCCAGGAGCAGGCGGGGCTGCAGCGAGCACATGCCTACCGTGCTGCTCATGGGCTACAGCACGAGGATGATCTGGCGTACGCCTTCAGCCACCTCGAGGATGCCCAGCAAGCAGGTGGCCAGACCCTTGCTCAGATGTGGGTCGAAGCTCGCCGATCAGCAGAAGGTCGACTGCTGCCTGCCGCGTCTGCTGCGGTGGAGCGTGCCGAGGGCGAGCCACGCCCGACGCAGGCTTCGGTGGCTCTGGCGTTGCCTCCTCCTGGGCGCAGGTTGGGAGCCACCCTCCGGCCCCAGCAGGACAGCGCTCAGCAGACTGTCAGGCGAGTGGAGGCCCTTGCCCAGGTCTTCGATCAGATGGGGGTGCTCTCAACCACCGCCCGAGATGCCTCGGTTCTTGAGGAGCGGCAGCGCGCCCTTTCGCGCATTGCCCAGATCAAATGCACCCGGCACGAACCCACCACGGTGCTGAATGCCCTGCGGACCTGGACTGAGCTTCGGGAGTTCATGGAGAAGCGCAACCGCACCACCTTGGAAGGCCTCGACCTGGCGGTGTTCATCCAGGAGGGCACCCGCGGCCCGGCACGGGCCCTCAACAGCCTCAAGTGGCTGTCCAAGGCAGCCCAGATGGAGTGGAACCTGGCTCAGATCACCATTGCTAGGCGCGCGGAGGCACCGAGCAGCCGGAGGGGTCAGGCTCTGGTCGTGGAGCCGGGCATGCTGCGGTTCTTGGAGGAGGAGGTGCAGCGCATGCACGATTCCCGGAACCCCCACTGGACGGCGGCGCTGGCATCTTGGCTGGTGGCAGTGGGTGTCTTGCGCAACAAGCACCTGAGCCGCTCCCTTCCTACGAAGGTCAGCCATAGCACCATCCACTTCCGGTGCTTGCAGGGGAAGCAGCGCGAGACCAGAGAGGAGGGCTTCTACTGGTGCGCCCCATCCACGTTTACGACGGGATGGCCATGGGCGATGAAGTGGCTGAACTTCATGCAGGCGCTCCCAGCCGCTCGCCACAAGGAGCCTGGGCTGTGCAAGAACATGCACGGCGACCACTTCAGCATCCAGGAGTGCCAGGTGACCGCGCAGGAGATCTTCCGGGGCTGCATCGACCAGGAGGCCGACCTGACGACCTACAGCTGGCGGCGCCTTTTCCCGACGATCGCTCACCTGTGCAACTTCCCGGGGCGGGAGCTGGTGGCGCTGAGCGACTGGACGGACAAGACCGCCCTGACCCCGGAGGAGAGGATGCCGGTGCCACTACAGCGGGGCGCGGCAGTTGATGAGCCTCAAGGTGAAGCACCGCTGCCTGGCGATCCGGCTGGGAGAGACGGTCGTGGTCCACTGCATGGCCGGGCGCCACCGAGGAGCTACCGTGGCGGCGCTGATGTACGCCCTACTCCACGAGACCTCCTGGCAGCAGGCGGTTGCACACATCGAGGCCCGGCGCCCTGAGGTGGACTTTGCCGGCTTCATGCGCAACAAGAAGGCCGCGGCATGGATCCATGAGGTGCTGCGTACTACGAGGTCGGGGGGTGTCTTCCCCCGTCCGACTGGCTACATGGCTACTCCTCGATCTCACCTACACCTGGTTGGTGACCAAGCTGGCGTATCGCTGTGTCAGCACGGCCAAGCCCCGCAGCGAGCGGTGAGGCTTCACGATCCCCAGACCACGGAGAGGCTGCACATAGCCGAGACCTGGGAGCGACCCTGGTGTACGGCGTGTCTGGGGCGAGCCCCTGCGACCTGGCAGCCACGCTAAGCGGGGCAGAGCCAGTTTTGGGGCAGGCCTGAAGACGTAGGCCTGTCCCTGGATCATAGCCGCTCCGCCACCTTCCGTGCAAGTTTTGTGGCCGGGGTCACCGGTCGCCGGAATTCGGTCGGGAGGCCAAGCGGAGCACCTCGGCGCACGAGGAGAGGCATTGCGAGACAAAGGGGGGCGAGACATCGCCGTGGTGTCGAGGTGCCATGTGGGGAGGGGGTTTGTGCGGGGGGGCAGGTTGCCTGCGGGGGGTTGCGTGGTGGCGAGCCCCGCCCAGGTTTCGTCCCCTCCTCCCACGGGGGGTGAGGCCCCTCGGGGGACGACAAGCTACTGCAGCGCACTGCCGTTTCAAGCGAGGATGTTAGTCTTGAGCCGCAGTGTAGCGAATTGGTGCAATGAGCCATGCGAACTCATGGGCATCGTGGAGCTCTAGTTACATGTATGCTTAAGGGTACATGGGATCCCTAAAACAACATACAAACAGACACAATTTTTCTTAGAGCGGAATGTGCCTACTCATGAGATGTATGCTCAACACGTTAAGCCCTGTTCACACGACAGTCGGTCCGAAGCTACGCCGTGAAACGAAGTAACACGTAAGCTGAAGCTAAGGGCCGTGCAAACGCTCAATGTGAGAGCTTAGCGCTAGTACGCCTGCTCACTGAGTTCAGCTACTTGGTACTATGTACTTAAGGCTTGCGCCTTGTTCCGTTTCCCGTTCGCCTACTATCAGGAGCACGCTCAACCACAGAGCAGTTAATTTGGATCGGCGGTAATCCGCTCGTATCCTCAGGCTTCAGGTAAGGGACTACCAGCCTTTGCCCTTGTTGCGGTAGTCCGCATACTTACCCTTGGCCTTGCCTTTGGCATCGGTATATTTACCTTTGCCTTTCACATAGCGTCCTTTCTCCTGACCCTTGGGACGGTAGTCTGCCGCGGTCTTGCCCTTGCCTTTGGCGGCAGGTCTGGCAGACTTGAGCTTCCGCCTTCGTCCTGTCTCGAGGGCAAAGGCGCCAATATGGCCAAGAAGAGGAACATGCCAGTCTTTACTCGACTGACGAATGCCGACATCAATAGGAGCGAGATATTTCGCGCGTTCCTTGGAGAAGAAGGTACACTCCATGGCCTTAGCAGGTCCCTTGTAAGTCTGGTCTGTGGCATACTCATCCAACGACCTGATCTTCTGGATAGAGTCCTGCTTGAAGCCGTAAACAATGCTAAATGCAATGAGTCCGTCACACTCAGATTCCTTAGTCCACTTCTGTGCCTCCATCATCTTGACATACTCCTTGGCCTTCGTATTCGAAATGACCTGGAATGTCACTCTCTCAACAGGAGGGCACTGCTCATTGAGCTTTGTGACGACGGCCTCCATGCACTGGACCAGCAGGGAGTTGTTGTAATCAGCAAGAGGTGCTCCCGATTTCACAAGCTGTCCAGCCTGGTTGGAATCGCCTGTAATCAGGTCGACCTTGTCGATGGCTACTGCCGTCCAGAAAAGGCTGCAGAAGATTTCCCGCAACGTGCAATGCCTGGTCTTGCAGGGTGCTGAATTGATGTGAAAGAACTGCACTCTGAACTCTGGCATGCCCCAACGCAAGACATCATGAAGAGGTCTGCCTGGACGGTATTCCGCCATGGTGCCTTGAAGGTCTGGAACATCCTGATTCAAGGACCTGAGATCCTTAAGCTGATCAATATCCTTTTCGAGGATGGACGAGTAATCTCGTGTATTCTCCTCAGGGCCGGAGTGCTGGAGCAGACATGTTTCCCGGAGGGGTGCAAGATGGTCAGCGTTGTAATCAACGTACCTTGGAGGCTCTGACTCATCGGACTGCTGCTCCTGCTCGGCGAAGGCTTCATCGTGCTCGGATGTAGTCATCCGGAGGCCATCTGCCTTCATCGGCATGGTGTCAACAAGGGTATTCCCAGTGTGTGACTTCAGACCCCAGATAATTCTGTAGGTCGTCGCGAAAAAGAACCATGACGACTGATCCGCCCCCTCGGCAGTGAAGTCTACCCCGTTCCTGTCGAGGTCGTAGACACGCTGCAATTCCAGACTGGTCGTGCTATCGCCTCGGACCAGGCAGAGGATGGGCGGTGCGCCACTGTCAGAGCTCTTGACGCAAACGCCAAACATCGCATGATCTTCTGCGATAGGGGCGATGTGCTCCACACGGTACGCCTCAAGGCAACCGATGACGTGCGAACCATTCTTGCACATCAAATACGTTCGCACATCCGTGTCCTCCAGGTAGTCCTGGACCGGAAGGCTCGTCGTGTGGATGTCGGCCGGAAATACTGTTCCGGACTGAATCGCATCACCCCAGTTGAAGAGGCCGAACTCGACCTTCATCGTGTCCGCCTGGGTGCGGCTGGCGTTCTCCCGTGTGCGCCCGCGGGCGCTCGGGTCGACGAAGAAGCATCGAAGAATTTCGAGCACTGCGTTCTTCTCGCCAGGGCGGCTATCGCGGCCCACCGCATCCAGTCCTGCGAATCGGAGCACCGGTAGTCCGTGTGGCACCTGACTCTGCTTGAAATGCTCCTCGGCAGATGGAAGGGGATCATTTGGATCGCCGTAGACGCCATAACAGGCATCGTCGAGACTAATGTCTTGACGCAGGATCCTGTCCAGTTCGCCGCTTCCGGAGGTAGTCCTCCTCTCGCGGACATCGTCCTTGAGCTTCTTGAAGCGCTTGACCGATTGATTGACGATTGTCTTTATAATCTCCTTGTGCTCCTCAAGGAGCTCATAGCGGTCAAAAGGCGTTCCAGAGTCGTTGTAGACAAACTCTCTGACATCCTGAAAGGTATTCCTCATCAGGGAACTGCCAAGATTTAGCCACCTGGTAGAGCAGTCACAGTGGTAATCCACTCGACACAGTGAACATGTAATCAGATCACAGAGAGAACAGTGGAAGGCTGTCTGCTTCGCACACAGCTCACAGAGACACTCGTCTCTCTCTGGCTTTTCGAAGAGCCTGGGATTCCGGAGCTCCTGATCAGACGGGGTGGCTCTTGACCGCCACCACTGCAACACCTCAGGCGGAGAATTCCTGAACCTGAATCCGTGCACATAAGGGTCGTCGTCCTCCGGTGGAGGATGGTCTGGTTGTCTCGGAGTTCTCCGAGGTGTCTGGCTTCTGCCCGGAGTATTCTCACGGGTCGTTCTCCTTGGAGATGCCGTGGTCCGCTGAGTAGTCCTTGCAGTATTCTGCTGACTTGCTCGCGGCGTCCTCAGGATACCACCTCTGCTGGCCGTGGAAGGACTCCGGCTTCGGGCAACATGATTTGGTGGTGAGTCTGGATTATAGTCCTGTTCCTCACTGAAATCACCGAACCGGGTCCGCGATTGCGGCCTTGATCGAGGCACATCCTGGCGTGGTGTCAAGCTCACAGGTGTCCGTCTCGTCGGAGCGGGAGTATTCTCCCGTGATCGTGCCTGGCCAAAGTGAGGAGAGAGACGGCGCTTCGCTTGTGGGCGAGTCCGGTTCTCTGGCTCTGCATCTGGCTCAGTTGGCCGGCGATTGGTCCACCTGGTCTGCTGGGTAGTCCTGGCAGGAGGTGTCCTCTCTCGGGCACGAAAGTTGCGCTCTCTGCCAGGAGTCTGGCTTCGGAAACGCTCGGAGTGCTCTGTCTGACGCTGCTGCCATCTCGGATCTCTCTGGGCACTTGGGCCTGATCTGGAACCTGGTGGCCGAGAGGCGCTTCGGTCTCGCGCAGGAGGATTCTCCTGATGTGGCCTGAGACAAGCGTCTGGGTTGTGGTGATGCCAATGGGAGGTATAGGAGTCCACTGCCTCCTTAGCCTCGTTCTCCAGATTGAGCTCACTCGTCAACCACTGCTTGCGGCGCACGTCATATGCGCCTGCCAAGTTCTTGCTCAACTCGATGTCGAAGTTGCAGCAAACCACTCCGTTTCCGGCTCGCCAGATGGTATCCGGTAGTCCGGAATCCTCACCATTGTTGGCGGCCATGTCGTTGAAGTTCTGGTCTGCCGATGCATCCTGTGAAAGACTCTACAGGTCAGATTCCAGAAACACCAAGAGGACGTCACAATTGCGACGCATCGCTTGAGGCTGTGAGTTCAGAATATTTTCTGGCAAGAAATGCAACAGGCGGCTGGTCCGGGTATTCCCGGGACCACCTTCCATGCGCAGCCACCCGTAAAACTTGTACTCCGGATTGGACGGGGATACTCTGCGCTCCTTCGACGGGTCCGTGATAGTCCAGGCCCGAAAGAAGGTTCCGTGGAAGTACAGCCGGTCATTCTTCATGTCCGAACGGTGAACGATCGGTTGCATGATGCCAGTGTGACGTACTCGTTCACTGTGGCCTTGGAGAGCCCGAAGGCTAACTCGGCACGGTAGGCATTCCAAATTCTCAAGGCGGTAACGCAGATGTGCGTGAATCTGTAGGTAATCCCAGCCTGCTTCAAACCAGTCATGGCCTTCGAGCAGTGCAAGGGGATCCTCAACGTTACCAGGGAGTAGTCCCACCTGGTATCTCTGCTTCTCCGTGTCGTTGTACCGGAGGAGGGTGTGCGCTAGTGGACTCACGAAGCTGCACAACTTGCAAAAGATGTCGAAGTCTCGCGTCTCCATCTCGGCACTTTTTGTGTCGAAGACGCCCTTGACAAGTGGGTCAGTGCGGAAAGCCGCAGGCTCCAAGATCTTGTAAGCCTTCTTTTCAAATAGGTTAAATTTCCTTCCGACCTTCGTCACAGCGACGAACTCTGCCAAGTTAGTACTGGCATCCTCGACGTGCATGAGAATGGAGTGTCTGACACAAGCTGCAATCAGCTTGCCAAAACCTTGGATCAGCTCCTGGTATTCCGGAGTTCCTACGGTCAGAGTATTCTCCTGCTCCACAACGCCTGTGATCTTGTACAGAGCGCACATGAGTGAGTAGTCCCATTTGCGCTCAAGATGGATTCTCTCCTTAGCACGTTCCAGTTCCTCGGATGTAATCAGCGAGGCCCAGTCACGGAACGGCTGTCGGGCTTCTCGTCCATAAGACATAGAACGCTCACGTCTGCGAGTATTCTCGCCTGTGACATTGCTGTCGGCTGATGTCTCTCTGGACGGGTAGTCCCGTCGTGATGGCAGAGGAGTCCCTGACCGACGATCGCCTCGGGAACTTGAGGCTGGTTCTCCTGCCTGGCGCTCAGTCTGGTTCAAGGGAACCAGGCGCCGACGACTAATCCGAGTATTCTCGGATGTCTCTTCCTTCACATCATTGCGCTTCGGTGCGCTCATGCAACGAATGCCTAGAGGAAAGTGATGCTAACCTGAGTAATCCTTAGTAGCACTGCGGCCTTGGCGGCAAATAGCTTATGTAACCTTGGCTGAGCCAAACCGCAGACACAATTTTTCTTGAGCTTCAAAATAGTTTTCGAAGCGAAGAAACTAAACACCATAGAAGCAAAGGAAGATCTCTTCTGAAATGGTCTCTGAAAGAAAAGTCTCAATCTTCTGAGGCTCTCTGAGATTCTGGACACACCAAGTCGCTGCAAACGCCTTGTGCTTTATAAGAGTACGGAAGGGCGGATGCATGTCAGCGTTCACAATCTGACCTGTCTCTATTGAGAACACAAGTTGGTCAGGTTTGGCGGAATGCTTAGTTAGTGGGTCTGCCAAACAGTACTCGCTGGCGACATGCGACAAATCATGCAACTGTCCGGTGTTGCTCTCGTGTCGAAGCATCTGAATCAGGTGGTGTGTCTCCTTCTGCTCAGGTAGGTGTGTGGTTTGTGCTGTAGTCACCAGGTTGTTAGCATCTGTGCGGATGTGAATCGGCAATATTTCACCTGCAACATCAGCCCATAGACCACGTAGGAACAAACACGTACCAAAGCATTTCATCAGGGCTGCTAATTCAGCCACCGTGGTGCTCTGTGTGGTTGTGGTGATCTTATGTGACTCATAGTCTACAATCGAACCACGACTATTGCCGTCAGGTTTCGTCTTTCCCTTTGGGTCCGGCAGGTGTCGTTCTTCGGCGATAAAGATGACATGGGCGCGCTGGCTGCTCTTGTCTGCGTTGTTCCTGTATGAGGCATCAGGAAAACCAAGAATGCGATTATTACCGCGAAGTGGCCAGTGTCTTGAATCAATGTAGTTCGATTTCAGAATACGAACAACCTTATTGATCTCGCGCACATCACCGATGGTCGGCTTAGCCGCTGCCGATGCACATCTGGAAAACCGATAGCAGATATGTGCTTGGGTCCTACTCTGAAGCCAGTTCAGTTGTCCTAGAACACTGCGATAGGCAGTATGCAACTGTGGAGTGCATGGGATGTCATCCTTAAGATGCTTGTCGAACTTAATCTCTTCCACAGCATCAACTGCAAGCTTCTGATCAACTGACAGATAAGGACCATTTTTCGTGCATTCCTTCCAACGTATTCGTTGGCCGACAAACATGATGTCATTTTTGTCCTCTGAACCGACATTAAAGTCCTTCCGGATATTTCCGGGCACTTGCTTGACAAAGTGATCGTCTCCTCCCATGTAGAGGTCATCGACATGTAGACATACAAATCCGTGAACATCACGTCCTTGGGCGTTATTACGCGCAATCGGATCCATGAGGAAGTCTACTGCTTCATCGATCGTCGTCAAAGGACGAGATCCTTCGATGCCTTTACTACTGGTGGCTGTAGCGTTCTTCTTACCTTCTGCGTAGAGCACGTAGGTACACCGGTCTGCACGTGTTGGAACAAGACCGTAAGATAAGAGTGCCTTGTCTACTACGTTCCACCAGCGACGAGGTGCATCATTAAGTCCGTAGGCTGGACGTTTGAGACGAGCACCGATGTAGGGAGGATGACCAGCTTCCTTTGGAATCTGGCAGATCACATCTCTGGACGTGTCGTAAGCTTCTCCTTGAAGGAAGGCTGTCTTGAGGTCCATGTGGTAGAGGTCCCAGCGCTTATTAGCGGCTAACTGTGAGACACAGCGGAAACCGCTTCTACTTGCCGCTGGGCTGTCCGTCTGTTGAGTATTCTTCTGACGGTCTTCAAATCCTCTCAGGACCCAGCGTGCCTTACACTTCAGGAAATTTCCATCCTTGTCTCTCTTGACGGTTAGTACCCATCTACCAGAGACGAAGTTCTTGACCTGCAACTTACGCATGTCAACCAGGTCGTACACGTCATTGTCAAGCCAAGACTGACACTCGGCTTTCTTAGCATCAAGAAACTGCTTCACTAACTCACGCTGTTCTTGCTGCGAGGCTTCCTTACGCTTCTTGCCTACAAGATGGGCGTGCTTATCATCAGAGGTTTGCCAAAGGGTCAAAAACGCTCTGTCTTCTTCAGTGATGCCGCTGTATTCAGCGGACAGGTCACCATAAGCACGCTTCTTCTGGCGTCTTACGTTGGCCTTGAGGGCCTGATGGGAAGTAAGCCATGCAAGGTCACCTGGAGAGTCCGTGTGAAGTACATCTACCGGTAGTCCGGTAATGTATCTTGGGACAGAAAATGAAGCAGTGTTAGAACACAGCTTCTGTTCTTGCGTGAGGAAGGTCCATGATAATTCATCGACATAAAGGTCTGAGATCAGCGACTGATCACTCTCGTACCGGACAGTACGATCACTGCCCGTTGAATACGGAACAGTATCATCTTCACCATCGTCTGCATCTGACTCTTCATCAGCAGTGGCTGCTGGCTGAGATGGCTGGAACTCAGGCTTATCAGCAGGCTTAGGTGCTGGCATCGATGCAGATGGTCCATCGTCCGTAATCGGAAGAGGAGGTGGACCAGAAGATGTCGCTTCAGGGTCATGTTCATCGTCTGGAGGAGTGTCCATACGGAAAAACTTAGGTCCAGACGGTTGGAAGACGGGCCGAGAAGGCAAAGTCGGCGAAACATCACCCCCCAGCCGACTGCCCGTAGGAGGAGTCGGCTGCGACGGACGTGCCTTCGTGGCCGGAGGATCATCAGAAGTCTCAGCGCTATTGCGCTTCACACCCCCGAGTCCCATGTCCACGTCGGGAACGGTAGGCGGAACAATGATGCCCGGCGTGACAGGGGCGTCAGGAAGGACGGAAACAACGGGACCGTCCGGTGGCGAATCGGAAACGGAATGACCAGGTAATCCTGGGTGAGCAGATGTAGGTGGATCCGGAGGGTCATCATACGGAAGACCCGAGGGCCGTGGGTCATCAGAAGGCCCAGGACGTAAATCGTGCGGATCCAGAGGAACATCTGGGTCACCCGGTGGCATGTCTACATCCGGAGCAAGAGCCGGAGGAGGCTCATCGGGACCGGCATTCGGCGCCGGTGGCATAGGTGCGTCCGGATGAGACGGATTCTCAGCACGAGATCGAAGAGGTTGCGCAACAGGAGTAGAGCCATCAGAATTCCAGAAAAAGATGGCACTCCAGTGTGCTGCGATCAACGGGTCAAAGGATAACGTGCTGGCATCACAAATCCAAAGTCTGGTCGGATCCCGCTTCTTCCACAAAATGACAACACCTGGACAGGTCCGAATCTTCTCTCGGAGCCATGCTGAAAGTGCCTCGACACACAAAAGCTTTCTGAAATGTCATATGCGGGATATATTTACGCCGCAAATAGTACAGATCGGTGGCTAATACCAACGTTGACGGATCTAACTCGGTCGCGTGCGGGAAACTATTAATCTTATTAAGCGCACGCCGTGTATGGTAATCCTGTACCGGCAAGGAATCGGACAAATACGCGTCTCGCTTGGGTCTTGTCTGAAGGAGAGAGGAGTCTGTCTCAAGAAAGCAAGGAAACTCAGAAACAACACTCTCCGAAAGCGCGAGCGCGAGTCCTTTTAACTCCTGTTCGGACAGGTCTGTGAAGAAGTCTGCACAGAGAAGGGAAGTGCTAGTGCACAAGGCCCTCGGATTGCCAAGCGGTAGCAAAGAGTCGACTAATGTCTGACAAAACTTATAGGGATAAACCTGTGCAAGCTTGGTCCGGGAGCCATGGCCGCTAGCGCTGCCTTCTACTGGCTGATGGAAGTGCCGCGGCGACGGCGCCTTGGCATCTCCCGGCTGCTTCAAATTGGGACACCTCTTAAAGACCGGTTTAATAACCTTCGGGTCTAGATTGTGCATGAGGCTAGTTGGCTTATAATAGTAGTATCCATTCGGATCCTTCATGCCGAAAGCACACATATGAAGGTTGTCCCAAGTGACAGCTTGATGATAATTCAACAAGCGAGTGAAGCTTCGAGTGTACCAGATGCTGGACGTTGAAGGATTCTCGATAAGGAAGAATCGTCCATGATCTATCTGATACTTGGCTACTGCCGAACAGAACTCAACCATAGGCATAGCCTTCTGCTGCTTCCTTCTCCTGTATTCAGGATCACTAGCATTCTGCATAATTGACCATGCGGTACACTCGACTGCCATAAAGATGAACATCGGCTTCTGCTTCTCAATAATGGACATGACTCTTTGTCGGTCTAATGACCGATTCAAGTCGAAGCCGGTGCGGAAGTCTACAGGGGTACCTACGCGGAGGCCACTCAGTGCTGCTACCTGCGACAGGCGCGCAGATCCGGAAAACAACTCAAGGAAGTCAATCGGACCGGAAGTTACGGGCATCCAGTGGCTATTGCTATAACTGATGCCTTCAGGTGATAGCTGAGCAGCATCCCTAGCCATGAGAACCTTAGCAGGGTCAACACGATCTGCATCTGTATTCAGATACATCGCTAATGGGTCCAAGGAACCTGAACATCTTCAAGAGGATTATGATCCTTCCGTAACTTCGAGATGTTCACCTTAATGACCCTGGTTCCTAGGTCGATGTTGGCCATGCTACCTTCGGCAGTAAGGATCTTACCTTTAATCCACTTACCGCCGTGAGAGCCATCCGACTTGATCTTAGACTTATCTTCGGTCCAATAGTAAATCTTATCACCAGGAACAAATGGACCGTCCGATAAGCGAAGCCTCGAGGCAATATCTTGCCGAAGGTCAGCAGACTGCCTGGCTTCGAGGTAGGACTTCATCGCTAAATGCCTAAGAGCATGTGCGGCAGCCTCAGGAGCTGGTATTCCAGCAGTGAGTTCTCCAGGAGACTGCACGTCAGGTCCTACAACATCAGCAGGCCTACGACCAAATGCCATTTCAATGGGCGAAACACCACCAAAAGTAACCATGGAATTCCTGGCTAAACAGGCTTGTCTTAAGAGCTGTCGGTAGGTCACATCCTTAAGGGATGGTGTGTCTCCAATGGTCTTCAACATCAGATCGACCTGTTGCTTAAAGAGTCGGACACCAGCCTCGGCCCTATTAGGCCAAGGTGTTGACGGGCCAAGAGCGATAGGATGGATGTTCTTCCTATTGTAGAACGACTCCATCTCTTGTCCCATAAAGGCCATGTCAGCTACGATGTACCTTGGCATCAACTGATAGGTCTCGAAGTAGTCCAGGAGACAGGAGACAGTCTCCTTATCTCCCTTGGACTCCACTGGATACGCTGTAGTCAGCGTTGTGGCTCCGTCATAAATCAGGAGAAAGACAAGCTTAGAAGTTGGAGAAACCGGAGTCTCTCCATGATCGATGAAAGTCAACTCTCCGAAAACTTCACTTCGCATGCCGCTAATGCGGGATCTCGATGGTGCTACCTTGCTCTTTTGGCAAGTGTCACATTGCTTAACCATCGACTCATACCTGTCATAGATGTGAGCAGGAATCCGGAGTGCCGAAGTTCTGCGCTTAAACTGCTCTGCACTCATGTGATAGTGTTTCAGGTGAAGCTTGTAAAGCTCAACATCACTCTCAAGCTTAGCATGAATGCGTTGCAAGACAAGAGGCAAACTAGTCTTGACTGTCGGGTCCTTCTTGTCAGCAGGCTTCGGTAGTCCGGGCGGAACCTCGATCACCTCTGGTATTCCAGAAGGTTTATCGGGTCCCTTCGATCCGCTGGCCGGCTCTGATGGCTCAGGAAGTACCTTAGCAGTATCCTTCGGCGCAATCGGATCATCCGCCGGCGCAGTTTTCTTCGTCATTCTCTTAGGAGCTGGTGTCATCTTAATCTCACCGGCCTTGTCAAGAGGTTTCTCCTTTCCAGGAGGCTTCTTCTTAAGACAGTTCTCATCAAACGTATGAGGCCGATGCTTACCATTACAAGCAGGACAGCTGACCAATGCATCATTAACAAAGAAACTGTGCTTGGGCTGCCGGCTTGTCTTCACCAGGTCCAGGATGTCGAGAACGGCATGATTCGAAGTCGACACCGGAAGGGGAGTCCTCTTCATTCCGAATCCTGAGCAGGAGATAAAGTCACCCATTGGAGTATGCTCCAAGGTAAATCTTAGGTTCCTCATCTGCTCAATGGAAAATAGGATAGGGACTCTTCCTTGGTCCAAGACATCAACTGTGGTTTCAATCCATCCGGTGGGCGATAATTCACTTCGGATGTGGATGTGAAGTCGTTCTCGGACAACAGAGGTTTCACTATTGGCAAAAGAGAATGTACTGTGACAGGGCTCAAAGCTGAAGTCAATCGACCGGTATTCCGGCGAGTCCTTGCAAGCTCGGATGAGTCTATTGACTGCATACCGTGAACCCATTGCCTTGGTACAGCCAGAGTCGAGGATCACGAACGAGGGATTGTTCCGCAGATCCACACGTTCGGTAAGCAAGCTAGTGCTAGGCTCCAAAGGTGTTAGGAAGACTGATCCTAATGGATCGTTCAATCCTGAAGGAAGTGGCATTGGTAGTCCAACTGCCATGTAGTTGTAGCTGTAGTCCGGCGTGGTCTCTGTCCACCACGCATCTTCTGTGTAGTCAGTGTGATCATACCAATCATTCTCCCAGGAATACCATGCATCAGAACTCCAAGTAGGCTCAGAAGGGGTCTGTGACTGCGTAGACTGGACGGCTTCTGAGGCAGTTGCCTCGTTAGCTGAGGGCATGTCGTCTCCTTTCTTGCCCTTGCTCTTCTGTCCTTTTCCTTTTCCTTTGGACTTGCCGCCCTTCTTTCCCTTCTTGCCTTTTCCATACATGGAGTTGGCATCCTGGGTCATATTTGACCTTCCTCGCCTTGACTGAAAGCCTGGACGGCTTTTGCCCTTGCCTTTGCCGGAGCCTCCTTTTCCCTTGCGGAAGCCTTTCGACGGCTTACGAAACTGGCGTCCTGGCACGCGAGTGCGGCGATAGGTGAAGCCTCCACTCCTATTGGACTGCAGGACCCAGAACTCATCCTCAGCATACAAGGTCATGAAACCTTCCTCACCAGTCTCTTCATCCTGAACCCAGAGGACATCTTCGCCGTCAAGCGAGCCTTCATCAAGCACGAGAAAATTCCGTCGCTGAGTCCGGCGCATCATGGGATCAGCAACGCTAGTGCCTGTGCTGCAGAAGAGCTCCATGAAAAGCTGCTTGACGGTCAGGTAAGTGTAATCCATCATGGATACATCTCTGAGGTTCATGGCGGAGATGAAACGCTCACGCTGGCTCTCGTTGAGGTCGGCCTGAACCAGGAAGATAAGGCTCACGAGGTTATCTCCTAGTGGAAAGTTGGCCTTCTGCCTCTCGCGACGATCGGTGACGATCTGTTCGCGGATATTTCGCACGAACGTGAGCTGTTCATCCTCGGATGCACCATTGTGAATCAACTGGGTGAGGTGTTCTTGTTGCTGAGTCGTAAAGAAATCTCTGATAAACCCTGTATTCAGAGTCTCCGGTGGCAAGGGTGTCAGATCTACCCATGAGGTCTGAAGTCGTCTGACTGCGACTTCAAACCGGGTAATCCAGGTTATGAAGTCCATGGCGTTCGTCCGCCAGCAGCGGAACAGATACATAAATCTCCACATGAATATGTAGGAGACGCCCTTCACGAAGTAGGGTCTAAGTGTCTCCTTGAAGTGTGCAACGCCATTGTTCTCATCCCGGAGCTTCTGGTTGTCGAGCATGTTCTTGTAGAACTCTGCCTGGCCTACTAGCGCATTCTTCAGAGAGGGTCCCCACTTCTCCGGCGACAGGTTGGTGATGCCTAACCAGTCCTCGATCATGTCCTCGTATTCGAGCCATGACGTGGTACCATCGAAAGTAGGGGGAACCTTCGGAATAATGCGAGTAGTCCCGCCATAACCAGAGTTCCGGGTAGCAAGGCTTGGGAAGCCTTCTCCTTCGTAATCGAAGTAGCTTTCGTCGTCCTCTTCATCCGCGTACATGGCTTATGTACAAACGGATGCCGATCTCTCCGATAGTTCGGAGAACCGGCTCCGCTACCACTTGAGGCCCCTCGGGGGACGACAAGCTACTGCAGCGCACTGCCTTTTCTAGCGAGGATGTTAGTCTTGAGCCGCAGTGTAGCGAATTGGTGCAATGAGCCATGCGAACTCATGGGCATCGTGGAGCTCTAGTGACATGTATGCTTAAGGGTACATGGGATCCCTAAAACAACATACAGGGGGGAGGGAGGGGGTGAGGCCCCTCGGGGGACGACAAGCTACTGCAGCGCACTGCCTTTTCAAGCGAGGATGTTAGTCTTGAGCCACAGTGTAGCGAATTGGTGCAATGAGCCATGCGAACTCATGGGCATCGTGGAGCTCTATACAAACAGACACAATTTTTCTTAGAGCGGAATGTGCCTATTCATGAGATGTATGCTCAACACGTTAAGCCCTGTTCACACGACAGTCGGTCCGAAGCTACGCCGTGAAGCGAAGTAACACGTAAGCTGAAGCTAAGGGCCGTGCAAACGCTCAATGTGAGAGCTTAGCGCTAGTACGCCTGCTCACTGAGTTCAGCTACTTGGTACTATGTACTTAAGGCTTGCGCCTTGTTCCGTTTCCCGTTCGCTTACTATCAGGAGCACGCTCGACCACAGAGCAGTTAATTTGGATCGGCGGTAATCCGCTCGTATCCTCAGGCTTCAGGTAAGGGACTACCAGCCTTTGCCCTTGTTGCGGTAGTCCGCATACTTACCCTTGGCCTTGCCTTTGGCATCGGTATATTTACCTTTGCCTTTCACATAGCGTCCCTTCTCCTGACCCTTGGGACGGTAGTCTGCCGCGGTCTTACCCTTGCCTTTGGCGGCAGGTCTGGCAGACTTGAGCTTCCGCCTTCGTCCTGTCTCGAGGGCAAAGGCGCCAATATGGCCAAGAAGAGGAACATGCCAGTCTTTACTCGACTGACGGATGCCGACATCAACAGGAGCGAGATATTTCGCGCGTTCCTTGGAGAAGAAGGTGCACTCCATGGCCTTAGCAGGTCCCTTGTAAGTCTGGTCTGTGGCATACTCATCCAACGACCTGATCTTCTGGATAGAGTCCTGCTTGAAGCCATAAACAATGCTAAATGCAATGAGTCCGTCACACTCAGATTCCTTAGTCCACTTCTGTGCCTCCATCATCTTGACATACTCCTTGGCCTTCGTATTCGAAATGACCTGGAATGTCACTCTCTCAACAGGAGGGCACTGCTCATTGAGCTTTGTGACGACGGCTTCCATGCACTGGACCAGCAGGGAGTTGTTGTAATCAGCAAGAGGTGCTCCCGATTTCACAAGCTGTCCAGCCTGATTGGAGTCGCCTGTAATCAGGTCGACCTTGTCGATGGCTACTGCCGTCCAGAAAAGGCTGCAGAAGATTTCCCGCAACGTGCAATGCCTGGTCTTGCAGAGTGCTGAATTGATGTGAAAGAACTGCACTCTGAACTCTGGCATGCCCCAACGCAAGACATCATGAAGAGGTCTGCCTGGACGGTATTCCGCCATGGTACCTTGAAGGTCTGGAGCACCCTGATTCAAGGACCTGAGATCCTTAAGCTGATCAGTGTCCTTTTCGAGAATGGACGAGTAGTCTCGTGCATTCTCCTCAGGGCCGGAGTGCTGGAGCAGACATGTTTCCCGGAGGGGTGCAAGATGGTCAGCGTTGTAATCAACGTACCTTGGAGGCTCTGACTCATCGGACTGCTGCTCCTGCTCGGCGAAGGCTTCATCGTGCTCGGATGTAGTCATCCGGAGGCCATCTGCCTTCATTGGCATGGTGTCCACAAGGGTATTCCCAGTGTGTGACTTCAGACCCCAGATAATTCTGTAGGTCGTTGCGAAAAAGAACCATGACGACTTATCCGCCCCCTCGGCAGTGAAGTCTACGCCGTTCCTGTCGAGGTCGTAGACACGCTGCAATTCCAAACTGGTCGTGCTATCGCCTCGGACCAGGCAGAGGATAGGCGGTGCGCCACTGTCAGAGCTCTTGACGCAAACGCCAAACATCGCATGATCTTCTACGATAGGGGCGATGTGCTCCACACGGTATGCCTCAAGGCAACCGACGACGTGCGAACCATTCTTGCACATCAAATAGGTTCGCACATCCGTGTCCTCCAGGTAGTCCTGGACCGGAAGGCTCGTCGTGTGGATGTCGGCCGGAAATACTGTTCCGGACTGAATCGCATCACCCCAGTTGAAGAGGCCGAACTCGACCTTCATCGTGTCCGCCTGGGTGCGGCTGGCGTTCTCCCGTGTGCGCCCGCGGGCGCTCGGGTCGACGAAGAAGCATCGAAGAATTTCGAGCACTGCGTTCTTCTCGCCAGGGCGGCTATCGCGGCCCACCGCATCCAGTCCTGCGAATCGGAGCACCGGTAGTCCGTGTGGCACCTGACTCTGCTTGAAGTGCTCTTCGGCAGATGGAAGGGGATCATCTGGATCGTAGACGCCATAACAGGCATCGTCGAGACTAATGTCCTGACGCAGGATCCTGTCCAGTTCGCCGCTTCCGGAGGTAGTCCTCCTCTCGCGGACATCGTCCTTGAGCTTCTTGAAGGGCTTGACCGATTGATTGACGATTGTCTTTATGATCTCCTTGTGCTCCTCAAGGAGCTCGTAGTGGTCAAAAGGCGTTCCAGAGTCGTCGTAGACAAACTCTTTGACATCCTGAAAGGTATTCCTCATCAGGGAACTGCCAAGATTTAGCCACCTGGTAGAGCAGTCACAGTGGTAATCCACTCGACACAGTGAACATGTAATCAGATCACAGAGAGAACAGTGGAAGGCTGTCTGCTTCGCACACAGCTCACAGAGACACTCGTCTCTCTGGCTTTTCGAAGAGCCTGGGATTCCGGAGCTCTTGATCAGACGGGGTGGCCCTTGACCGCCACCACTGCAACACCTCAGGCGGAGAATTCCTGAACCTGAATCCGTGCACAAAAGGGTCGTCATTCTCCGGTGGAGGATGGTCTGGTTCCCTCGGAGTTCTCCGAGGTGTCTGGCTTCTGCCCGGAGTATTCTCACGGGTCGTTCTCCTTGGAGATGCCGTGGTCCGCTGAGTAGTCCTTGCAGTATTCTGCTGGCTTGCTCGCGGTGTCCTCAGGATACCACCTCTGCTGGCCGTGGAAGGACTCCGGCTTCGGGCAACATGGCATGATTTGGTGGTGATTCTGGATTATAGTCCTGTTCCTCACTGAAATCACCGAACCGGGTCCGCGATTGCGGCCTTGATCGAGGCACATCCTGGCGTGGTGTCAAACTCACAGGTGTCCGTCTCGTCGGAGCGGGAGTATTCTCCCGTGATCGTGCCTGGCCAAAGTGAGGGGAGAGCCGACGCTTCGCTTGTGGGCGAGTCCGGTTCTCTGGCTCTGCATCTGGCTCAGTTGGCCGGCGATTGGTCCACCTGGTCTGCTGGGTAGTCCTGGCAGGAGGTGTCCTCTCTCGGGCACGAAAGTTGCGCTCTCTGCCAGGAGTCTGGCTTCGGAAACGCTCGGAGTGTTCTGTCTGACGCTGCTGCCATCTCGAATCTCTCTGGGCACTTGGGCCTGATCTGGAACCTGGTGGTCGAGAGGCGCTTCGGTCTCGCGCAGGAGGATTCTCCTGATGTGGCCTGAGACCAGCGTCTGGGTTGTGGTGATGCCAATGGGAGGTATAGGAGTCGACTGCCTCCTTAGCCTCGTTCTCCAGATTGAGCTCACTCGTCAACCACTGCTTGCGGCGCACGTCATATGCGCCTGCCAAGTTCTTGCTCAGCTCGATGTCGAAGTTGCAGCAAACCACTCCGTTTCCGGCTCGCCAGATGGTATCCGGTAGTCCGGAATCCTCACCATTGTTGGCGGCCATGTCGTTGAAGTTCTGGTCTGCCGATGCATCCTGTGAAAGACTCCACAGGTCAGATTCCAGAAACACCAAGAGGACGTCACAATTGCGACGCATCGCCTGAGGCTGAGAATTCAGAATATTTTCTGGCAAGAAATGCAACAACCGGCCGGTCCGGGTATTCCCGGGACCACCTTCCATGCGCAGCCACCCGTAAAACTTGTACTCCGGATTGGACGGGGATACCCTGCGCTCCTTCGACGGGTCCATGATAGTCCAGGCCCGAAAGAAGGTTCCGTGGAAGTACAGCCGGTCATTCTTCATGTCCGAACGGTGAACAATCGGCTGCATGATGCCAGTGTGACGTACTCGTTCACTGTGGCATTGGAGAGCCCGAAGGCTAACTCGGCACGGTAGACATTCCAAATTCTCAAGGCGGTAACGCAAATGTGCGTGAACCTGTAGGTAATCCCAGCCTGCTCCAAACCAGTCATGGCTTTCGAGCAGTGCAAGGGGATCCTCAACGTTACCAGGGAGTAGTCCCACCTGGTATCTCTGCTTCTCCGTATCGTTGTACCGGAGGAGGGTGTGCGCTAGTGGACTCACAAAGCTGCATAACTTGCAAAAGATGTCGAAGTCTCGCGTCTCCATCTCGGCACTTTTTGTATCGAAGACGCCCTTGACAAGTGGGTCAGTGCGGAAGGCCGCAGGCTCCAAGATCTTGTAAGCCTTCTTCTCAAATAGGTTAAACTTCCTTCCGACCTTCGACACGGCGACGAACTCTGCCAAGTTAGTACTGGCATCCTCGACGTGCATGAGAATGGAGTGTCTGACACACGCTACAATCAGCTTGCCAAAACCTTCGATCAACTCCTGGTATTCCGAAGTTCCTACGGTCAGAGTATTCTCCTGCTCCACAACACCTGTGATCTTGTACAGAGCGCACATGAGTGCGTAATCCCATTTTCGCTCAAGATGGATTCTCTCCTTAGCACGTTCCAGTTCCTCGGATGTAATCAGCGAGGCCCAGTCACGGAACGGCTGTCGGGCTTCTCGTCCATAAGACATAGAACGTTCACGTCTGCGAGTATTCTCGCTTGTGACGTTGCTGTCGGCTGATGTCTCTCTGGACGGGTAGTCCCGTCGTGGTGGCAGAGGAGTCCCTGACCGACGATCGCCTCGGGAACTTGAGGCTGGTTCTCCTGCCTGGCGCTCAGTCTGGTTCAAGGGAACCAGGCGCCTACGACTAATCCGAGTATTCTCGGGTGTCTCTTCCTTCACATCATTGCGCTTCGGTGCGCTCATGCAACGAATGCCTAGAGGAAAGTGATGCTAACCTGAGTAATCCTTAGTAGCACTGCGGCCTTGGCGGCAAATAGTTTATGTAACCTTGGCTGAGCCAAACCGCAGACACAATTTTTCTTGAGCTTCAAAATAGTTTTCGAAGCGAAGAAACTAAACACCATAGAAGCAAAGGAAGATCTCTTCTGAAATGGTCTCTGAAAGAAAAGTCTCAATCTTCTGAGGCTCTCTGAGATTCTGGACACACCAAGTCGCTGCAAACGCCTTGTGCTTTATAAGAGTACGGAAGGGCGGATGCATGTCAGCGTTCACAATCTGACCTGTCTCTATTGAGAACACAAGTTGGTCAGGTTTGGCGGAATGCTTAGTTAGTGGGTCTGCCAAACAGTACTCGCTGGCGACATGCGACAAATCATGCAACTGTCCGGTGTTGCTCTCGTGTCGAAGCATCTGAATCAGGTGGTGTGTCTCCTTCTGCTCAGGTAGGTGTGTGGTTTGTGCTGTAGTCACCAGGTTGTTAGCATCTGTGCGGATGTGAATCGGCAATATTTCACCTGCAACATCAGCCCATAGACCACGTAGGAACAAACACGTACCAAAGCATTTCATCAGGGCTGCTAATTCAGCCACTGTGGTGCTCTGTGTGGTTGTGGTGATCTTATGTGACCCATAGTCGACAATCGAACCACGACTATTGCCGTCAGGTTTCGTCTTTCCTTTTGGGTCAGGCAGGTGTCGTTCTTCAGCGATAAAGATGACATGGGCGCGCTGGCTGCTCTTGTCTGCGTTGTTCCTGTATGAGGCATCAGGAAAACCAAGAATGCGGTTATTACCGCGAAGTGGCCAGTGTCTTGAATCAATGTAGTTCGATTTCAGAATACGAACAACCTTATTAATCTCGCGCACATCACCGATGGTCGGCTTAGCCGCTGCCGATGCACATCTGGAGAACCTATAGCAGATATGTGCTTGGGTCCTACTCTGAAGCCAGTTCAGTTGTCCTAGAACACTACGATAGGCAGTGTGCAACTGTGGAGTACATGGGATGTCATCCTTAAGATGCTTGTCGAACTTAATCTCTTCCACAGCATCAACTGCAAGCTTCTGATCAACTGACAGGTAAGGACCATTTTTCGGGCATTCCTTCCAACGTATTCGTTGGCCGACAAACATAATGTCATTTTTGTCCTCTGAACCGACATTAAAGTCCTTCCGGATATTTCCGGGCACTTGCTTGACGAAGTGATCGTCTCCTCCCATGTAGAGGTCATCGACATGTAGACATACAAATCCGTGAACATCACGTCCTTGGGCGTTATTACGCGCAATCGGATCCATGAGGAAGTCTACTGCTTCATCGATCGTCGCCAAGGGACGAGATCCTTCGATGCCTTTACTACTGGTGGCTGTAGCGTTCTTCTTACCTTCTGCGTAGAGCACGTAGGTACACCGGTCTGCACGTGTTGGAACAAGACCGTAGGATAAGAGTGCCTTGTCTACTACGTTCCACCAGCGACGAGGTGCATCATTAAGTCCGTAGGCTGGACGTTTGAGACGAGCACCGATGTAGGGAGGATGACCAGCTTCCTTTGGAATCTGGCAGATCACATCTCTGGACGTGTCGTAAGCTTCTCCTTGAAGGAAGGCTGTCTTAAGGTCCATGTGGTAGAGGTCCCAGCGCTTATTAGCGGCTAACTGTGAGACACAGCGGAAACCGCTTCTACTTGCCGCTGGGCTGTCCGTCTGTTGAGTATTCTTCTGACGGTCTTCAAATCCTCTAAGGACCCAGCGTGCCTTACACTTCAGGAAATTTCCATCCTTGTCTCTCTTGACGGTTAGTACCCATCTACCAGAGACGAAGTTCTTGACCTGCAACTTACGCATGTCAACCAGGTCACACACGTCATTGTCAAGCCAGGACTGACACTCGGCTTTCTTAGCATCAAGAAACTGCTTCACTAACTCACGCTGTTCTTGCTGCGAGGCTTCCTTACGCTTCTTGCCTACAAGATGGGCGTGCTTATCATCAGAGGTTCGCCAAAGGGTCAAAAACGCTCTGTCTTCTTCAGTGATGCCGCTGTATTCAGCGGACAAGTCACCATAAGCACGCTTCTTCTGGCGTCTTACGTTGGCCTTAAAGGCCTGATGGGAAGTAAGCCATGAAAGATCACCTGGAGAGTCCGTGTGAAGCACATCCACCGGTAGTCCGGTGATGTATCTCGGGACAGAGAATGAAGCAGTGTTAGAACACAGCTTCTGTTCTTGCGTGAGGAAAGTCCATGATAATTCATCGACATAGAGGTCAGAGATCAGCGACTGATCACTCTCGTACCGGACAGTACGATCACTTCCGGTTGAATACGGAACAGTATCATCTTCACCATCGTCTGCATCTGACTCTTCATCAGCGGTGGCTGCGGGCTGAGATGGCTGGAACTCAGGCTTATCAGCAGGCTTAGGTGCTGGCATCGATGCAGAGGGTCCATCGTCCGTAATCGGAAGAGGAGGTGGACCAGAAGATGTCGCTTCAGGATCATGTTCATCGTCTGGAGGAGTGTCCATGCGGAAAAACTTAGGTCCAGACGGTTGGAAGACGGGCCGGGAAGGCAAAGTCGGCGAAACATCACCTGCCAGGCGACTGCCCGTAGGAGGAGTCGGCTGCGACGGACGTGCCTTCGTGGCCGGAGGATCATCAAAGGTCTCAGCGCTATTGCGCTTCACACCCCCGAGTCCCATGTCCACGTCGGGAACGGTAGGCGGAACAATGATGCCCGGCGTGACAGGGGCGTCAGGAAGGACGGAAACAACGGGACCGTCCGGTGGCGAATCGGAAACGGAATGACCAGGTAATCCTGGGTGAGCAGATGGAGGTGGATCCGGAGGGTCATCATACGGAAGACCCGAGGGCCGTGGGTCATCAGAAGGCCCAGGAGGTAAATCATGCGGATCCAGAGGAACATCTGGGTCACCCGGTGGCATGTCGACATCCGGAACAAGAGCCGGAGGAGGCTCATCGGGACCGGCATTCGGCGCCGGTGGCATAGGTGCGTCCGGATGCGACGGATTCTCAGCACGAGATCGAAGAGGTTGCGCAGCAGGAGTAGAGCCATCAGAATTCCAGAAAAAGATGGCACTCCAGTGTGCTGCGATCAACGGGTCAAAGGATAACGTGCTGGCATCACAAATCCAAAGCCTGGTCGGATCCCGCTTCTTCCACAAAATGACAACACCTGGACAAGTCCGAATCTTCTCTCGGAGCCATGCGAAAGTGCCTCGACACACAAAAGCTTTCTGAAAAGTCATATGCGGGATATATTTACGCCGCAAATAGTACAGATCGGTGGCTAATACCAACGTTGACGGATCTAACTCGGTCGCGTGCGGGAAACTATTAATCTTATTAAGCGCACGCCGTGTATGGTAATCCTGTACCGGCAAGGAATCGGACAAATACGCGTCTCGCTTGGGTCTTGTCTGAAGGAGAGAGGAATCTGTCTCAAGAAAGCAAGGAAACTCAGAAACAACACTCTCCGAAAGCGCGAGCGCGAGTCCTGTTAACTCCTGTTCGGACAGGTCTGTGAAGAAGTCTGCACAGAGAAGGGAAGTGCTAGTGCACAAGGCCCTCGGATTGCCAAGCGGTAGCAAAGAGTCGACTAATGTCTGACAAAACTTGTAGGGATAAACCTGTGCAAGCTTGGTCCGGGAGCCATGGCCGCTAGCGCTGCCTTCTACTGGCTGATGGAAGTGCCGCGGCGACGGCGCCTTGGCATCTCCCGGCTGCTTCAAATTGGGACACCTCTTAAAGACCGGTTTAATAACCTTCGGGTCTAGATTGTGCATGAGGCTAGTTGGCTTATAATAGTAGTATCCATTCGGATCCTTCATGCCGAAAGCGCACATATGAAGGTTGTCCCAAGTGACAGCTTGATGATAATTCAACAAGCGTGTGAAGCTTCGAGTGTACCAGATGCTGGACGTTGAAGGATTCTCGATAAGGAAGAATCGTCCATGATCTATCTGATACTTGGCTACTGCCGAACAGAACTCAACCATAGGCATAGCCTTCTGCTGCTTCTTTCTCCTGTATTCAGGATCACTAGCATTCTGCATAATTGACCATGCGGTACACTCGACTGCCATAAAGATGAACATCGGCTTCTGCTTCTCAATAATGGACATGACTCTTTGTCGGTCTAATGACCGATTCAAGTCGAAGCCGGTGCGGAAGTCTACAGGGGTACCTACGCGGAGGCCACTCAGTGCTGCTACCTGCGACAGGCGCGCAGATCCGGAAAACAACTCAAGGAAGTCAATCGGACCGGAAGTTACGGGCATCCAGTGGCTATTGCTATAACTGATGCCTTCGGGTGATAGCTGAGCAGCATCCCTAGCCATAAGAACCTTAGCAGGGTCAACACGATCTGCATCTGTATTCAAATACATCGCCAATGGATCCAAAGGAACCTGAACATCTTCAAGAGGATTATGATCCTTCCGTAACTTCGAGATGTTCACCTTAATGACCCTGGTTCCTAGGTCGATGTTGGCCATGCTACCTTCGGCAGTAAGGATCTTACCCTTAATCCACTTACCGCCGTGAGAGCCGTCCGACTTGATCTTAGACTTATCTTCGGTCCAATAGTAAATCTTATCACCAGGAGCAAATGGACCGTCCGATAAGCGAAGCCTCGAGGCAATATCTTGCCGAAGGTCAGCAGACTGCCTGGCTTCGAGGTAGGACTTCATCGCTAAATGCCTAAGAGCATGTGCGGCAGCCTCAGGAGCTGGTATTCCAGCAGTGAGTTCTCCAGGAGACTGCACGTCAGGTCCTACAACATCAGCAGGCCTACGACCAAATGCCATTTCAATGGGCGAAACACCACCAAAGGTAACCATGGAATTCCTGGCTAAACAGGCTTGTCTTAAGAGCTGTCGATAGGTCACATCCTTAAGGGATGGTGTGTCTCCAATGGTCTTCAACATCAGATCGACCTGCTGCTTAAAGAGTCGGACACCAGCCTCAGCCCTATTAGGCCAAGGTGTTGACGGGCCAAGAGCGATAGGATGAATGTTCTTCCTATTGTAGAACGACTCCATCTCTTGTCCCATAAAGGCCATGTCAGCTACGATGTACTTTGGCATCAACTGATAGGTCTCGAAGTACAAAGAGCGCCCCCCCTACTTATGTTAGTTATAACTTACTTGTGGAACTTGTAAAACTTAAGACATAGTTATAACTAAGTTACGGGACCTTGTTTGCAACTAAGGTATAACTTGAGATGTAGAAGTTATAACTAAGTTATAACTTCCGTAACTCTTTTACCTAAAAAAAGAGTGAAAAAAGTAGGCTACGCGCGCGTGGCACTGAAAAACCTAGAGAAGCATGAGTGGGCTATATGAAGCACATGTCGACAGCATAGAGCATGGTTCTGTGCGTATACGCATGTCAGACGCGATGCAGTCACAGCGCACCCACCACAACAACCGATCGCTGACCAGCTCTGTGCGAACCATCGCAAATGAACAGTAGATAGTCTTGATTAAGATCTCAGGGCAAACCATTGCCATAGAGACAGCTTCAGGGCGAACCATCGCCCAACACAAAAGTTCAGGGCGAACCATCGCCAAATCCAGGCAGGATTCTTTTTTTGGCATCACAGCAAAGTGAGGATGTTGGCACCGTCGCGGCGCCACCAGGTAGGCTGCCACAAATCCTTTCTTTGAAGGCTAAGGCATCGCAGCACATGGCATTCCTGGAACCGCCTGCTGTTCGGCAAGCTCGACGAGCACTCGAGCAAGGGCTTGTACAAGGCAAAGAACTCGTTGTTCTCTTCAGCAAAGTACTGAAGAACGCCTGCTTCCAAGTGGCCCATGAACAGGATGTCATCACTGCTAAGCTCCAGAGTCCCTTGCGCAAATGTCTTGGCAATTCTGCATCGCAGTCCTGTCTCGCGCTCCACATCTTCAGGGTCCCAGACACGTCCCTGCAAGCGAGCGTGCCAACACGCAGTTGTGCCCTCCAGGCATCTATGCAATGCCCGATGAACAAGTGCATGACTGAATCTGCCCGATCTTGGTTCGAGCAAGCTCTGCAGATCGTTGCAAAGCTCATTCTTGTACACCTTGTGTCTTGCCTCCATCGCCCAGCAGTCCACCACACAGGTCGCCCTCCAGCAATGTGGTATGTGGAGTGAAAAGTGATGCTTGGGAATCACTTCCTTTTCCGTGTACATCTGCAGAAAAGCTTCAAGGTGTTGCCTCTGTGGCGCTTCCATGTCTTGGGGCTTCCGGAATCCTCGGCGAACATCTCTCAGGATGCGAAGCACCTGCAAGAGCGCTGTGAAGGAATGGAGCTCTGGCAAATTCGGCGCCAATGCGGATGCAAAATAGCCCATCAATGGAAGCAGGACCCAGACAGCAGAGGCTTCTGCCTTGAAGAAGTTTCCTCTCCAAAACGCTTCTCTGAACAAGCGCCGGATTGAGTATGCACTTCGATAGGGCTTCGCCTGGCAATGCCATTGAAGCTGAAGTGTTTGCGTGGCGAGCAAGTCCAAGGACGCACCAGTATCCCGCTGCAGCGCTCTTTGCAAGAAGAGCATCTCCTTGCTTGCTATGCCATTGCTGAAGTACACGTGCATGACATCAAAGCACGCCTTGGACAGCGGAAAGATTGCGCGAGCATCAGAAGATGCGAGCACGCCCGTGCTGTCCACGCAGAAGCCTAATTGCCTCTCGGCCTCCTGTCTGGCACCAACCTGCATGGATGGCCACAGCTTCAAGAACTTGTCATAGACCTTCGTGAGCTCTGAGTCTTTGATGGGCTGAAACTCATCAAAGGCGAAACATGTCGTTGGCCGGAAATAAGAGTGAACCTTGACCGCGTCCTTCTGGTGCCGGTTCACACAATTTTGGCAGAGGATGCAGGGCTTGACCCCTGTCGCAGACTTACCAGACCACAAGTCGGCAAGGGCGTCGTAGTCGCCGGCGATGGCTCGCACTTCAAACGAGACCTGACGCCCCAGCAAGAACATGTCGCCCTGTAGCTGCTTCATTAAGCGCTCTCCCAAGACCTTGGAGACTGCTGCAAGGCCGCCGATCGCCTTGACGTCAAAGGAGGGAATGCAACTATATGGGAGCCAAGCGTCTGGGCTGGATAAATGTCCCACTTCGAAGATGCAAACGTAAAACAAATACGCTTTCTTGGACTGGCTTGTGGCCACGACGTTGCCGCCCGTGGTTTCATCACTATACCAGATGAGGCTCAAGCGTTCAGGCGCTGCCAAAACAGCAGCTCGATATTGAAGGCTGTTCTCGCACGCAAAGGCGAAGATTTTTTCTAGGCAGCCAGCCCAAAAATGAACACCTCCCACAACCAACTCCTCGTAGCAATCAGCGCTGGGCGCGAGAACCTTCTGGACCTGCCTGCGAAAAGCGCCCGAAGGCCTTTTCCCAGCGATCTCTTTCCCTTCAAATAGGCTGTGCAGTCGCCAGATGGTGTGCCCAGACGCATAAGCAATGGAGCGGCTCAGGCAAGCCTTCTTCCTAGCCCGCTCATTCGAAGCTGAAGACATGATGCATGGCTTGACTTCGCACAGCAGCCGTGGAGGCCTCTTGCAAAAGAGATATTGTCGGGGCGAAGCCATCGCCTGTCGTCATATTTGTGTGCGAACCATCGCAAGTATATACGATGGAATCCATGTGTAAACTTCTGCGAACCATCGCCAAAACAAAATCAGAGCTCTCTCTTTTTTTTACGCTGTGCTGAAAGCTTCGAATTGAAACTAATTTAGATTCATCTGGTGGCGCAAGCCCTTCCACATTTGGAAGGTTCGCGCGCACCCTGAGGGCTTTGCAAGACAGCTTGGCAACGCGTCAACGAGATTGAATTAGATCCGGGAACCACACGGCAGGCTCGAGGAAAAATTCACATGAGCCAAAAGCCTTAAACCTCTGCAACGCGCCAACATGCGTCAACTAATTGGAAAGGAACTGCATCTCTGCTGGCCCCCAGGAAGAGCTCAGGCGCCTGCCTGGGCCAAGCGTTTCTTCACGCTCTTCTTCTCGGTGTTGAAGGTCTCCAGGAGTGCGCGCCAAGCCCTGGCCTCTGCCGTGACCTCTTTGTCCGTCTGGAACTGCAGGTCGCCCTCCTCGATCTCATGGCTCTTCACATGCTTCTCCATGACGGCCTGCACCTGCTGCATGATCTTCGTTGCTTCCACCAGGCCATCCGCCCAACTCTGCTTCGTCTCCTCCCCGAAGTCTGCCATGATCTTCTGAGAGTTCTTGTCAGCGTTCTGCATGCGCGTGTAGATCGGCTGCAGCACCGCGGCGGCCTTGTGTGCCAGCTGGACCTTCTTTGTCGAGAGCTTCTCCTTCTCCCTCTGGTCCTTCCGAGCCTGCGCAGCAGACCCGGCCACAACCTTGCGCCGCTTGCACTTGCCCTCGTCTTCGCTGTCAGAGACGAGGTCAACCAAGCCGTCCAAGGACACCTTGATGCGCTGCTCCTCGTCCGTCAAAGGAATGGGGGCAGGCTGCGGCTCATTCTTCTTCGCCTTCTTCGGCTTGTCCTCCACGGGGAGATGGCGCCGTTTGGCCTGCATCTCAGCGTTGCAGATGAGCTCCTCCACCTGCCGATGGATCTCGCTGATGTCCTTGTGCGTGATGTTGAGAAGAAACGTGTCTCCCAACACTGGGTGCGTCTCTTTTTCGCACCCGTTCTCAATCACGGATGTGTCGTATCCGAGATTCTTGTAGTAAGTCAAGGGCTGGAATTGCCCTCCGGAGCCCGTAGTGCACACCTTCTCCTTGACGGTTTTGAGAGCTTCTGCGATCATTGCCCGGACCATCTTGTACCTGAGAGGGGACTCAGGGTTCTCGAGCTTCCTGGCACAACATCGCTTGTAGAAGCTCTGCCTGGCATCCTCATCCATGGCGTCCAAGATACCATTAGCATTGCGCCAACACATCGTCCCGATGGCGTGGCAGGTCTTGCACACCATGTTCTTTGTCCAGGTGTTCTTGGTAGAGGCAAAGGCTTCGATCTCGTAAGACTGGCCGCACTTCTGGCAGATGGTCATGTCCGTCTTCACAAGTGGCTCCTGCACCGCCTCATGAACCTGAACCATCTGCGTCTCCATGAGTGTCTGGGAAGCCTCCTGGCCCTGAGCGTCTTGGGACATGGCACCGAAGATCTTTCAAGCTAAAGGGGTCGCTCCGAAATCTGTGGCGGTGGAAATATAAGCTTCTGAAAGCACGTGTGTGTCCTAATGTATCCCATGCCCCCCGGGTGGCGGGATACACCGGGATACATTGGGATACATTGGGATACATGCTCTCGGGTGGCGGGATACACCGGGATACATTGGGATACATTGGGATACATGCCCCCGGGTGGCGGGATACACCGGGATACATTGGGATACATTGGGATACATGCCCCCCGGATGGCGGGATACACCGGGATACATTGGGATACATTGGGATACATGCCCCCCGGGTGGCGGGATACACCAGGATACATTGGGATACATTGGGATACATGCCCCCCGGGTGGCGGGATACACCGGGATACAAAGGGATACATGTATCCCGGTGTATCCCGCCGCCCGGGGGGCATGTATCCCAATGTATCTCTTTGTATCCCGGTGTATCCTCGTGTGTCTTCTTGTGTGCCTCACAAACGCGTGCGAAGCGTCTAAAGTTTAGGGTTTAGGGTCTGGCAGCTGAATCACAACATAACTTCCACAGGGATCAGATGCACTGCTGGGCGAACCATCGCCAGAAATTGCTCCACGCACTGCTGGGCGAACCATCGCCTGGCGCGCCTCTTTCTTCCTTTCAAAAATATAACGTTGGGTCAGCAACCGGCTATTCACTTCTTCGCTGGCCGCTTGAGACCTCCCTTCGAAGATGCGCCGGCAGCAACGCTCTTCTTCGGGAGCTTCTTCCTCACACCACTCGGCCCTTTCTTCACACCTGCCGCTTCCTTCTGCGCACCATCCTCTAGTGGGCCCGGCTGATTCTCATGGAGCGCCTGATTCTCATCGAGCAGCTGATTCTCATTGAGCACGTTCTCTGCCTGGAGCCGCGCTGGGGGTTCCTTGAAGTAGAAGCTGAGCGTGTGCTTGTAGTCCTTCTCGTCAAGCAGCTCTCCCTTAATCATGAGGCGGATCTGGCACCCCTGCTGATTATGGCCCAACTCAAGGTCGACCTCCTTCATCAGGTCTTCCATAACATCAAGCAAGGTCTTGTCCGCCTTGTAGCGCTGGGTCGTGCAGGTGCTCCCAGTCGCAGCATAGGTGAAGATCATGGTCCTCTTCTCCCGAGTCGCTATCAGAAGCCTCGTGCTGAAGTAGCCGGGAGGGCACCTCACAAAGACCACCCAGTCATGCCTGCTGGCAGGCTCAAAGACCACCCACCCATCATAGAGATTGGAAGGCTTCTCGTAGAAGGTCACAGGCGTCGTCGCTCCCTGGTAGACAGACATCTTGATGTGGAGCCTAGGGCGATATATTTTATAATAGCTTCATATATATAACACAATCTGGCCGTGTGGCGCGGAGAACCCCGTGCGCAGCTTGAGGGTCTGCTTGCGTGCCAGGTGTCCACCAAAGTCCCAGCACTGCGTCACTGTTCGAAGTGGCGTGCTCTCCCAGTCCATGCGCTGCACGAACCCCCACTCAAACATACCTTCCCAAACCGGGGGGCCAAAAGGAGCTCCAGGCAAACGCAGGATGAAAATAGATCAAAGCCTATATACAGCTTTAAGATGTGTCTACCTTATACCATCAACAAACACGAAGCGGGCACAGCCGCACAGCATCTCTGTGCGAACCATCGCACG
This sequence comes from uncultured Pseudohongiella sp., assembly GCA_965227685.1. Lineage (GTDB taxonomy): Bacteria > Pseudomonadota > Gammaproteobacteria > Pseudomonadales > Pseudohongiellaceae > UBA9145. Next base: position 4,667,783 of record CBDDGA010000002.1, read on the forward strand.
GATAAAGACTTTTCTCCACCAAGTCATGGGCGTGGCTGAGACCATTTGGCATGCCAGCGCTGCACATCGGGGTTCCCCCCCCGCTTCACGGGGGGGAACCCCATTCTTTTGTCGAACTCCTTCTTGCTGAGTCCAGATTTTGCGCGCGCTTCTTTTATGCGCTTTCTGAACTCTTTTCGGCTACGCATCTCGTTCATGCTGCTCTCATTCGTGGGATCCATACTGCTCTCATTCACGGGATGCACGCAGTCCTCATTCATGGAGTCCACCGCGCAAGAAGAGCTCGAAGCGGCGCCACTCCTGAACAGAAGGGCCAGGCAACACACCAACTGCCCAGTCACCGAAGGACCTCTTCGCCAGCGTCGTCACTCCTCAACCAGTGTAGTTTTCGAAGGTAAACACATCCACAAACAAGGCGCTGCACAGCGCCAGAGTGATCCACGGCTGCGTCTCCGTCCGCAGTACCTCCTTGCCCCGCAGGACCATGCCTCAGGCATGCAAATCATTTTCTTCTAGAGCGAAGGCGCCTGGGCTCTGCCGCGATGCCCTGTGGCGAAGCACCACTCCTGCGCGCGCTTCTGGGCACCTCTTTCAAATCCCGCCTGCCATCACCGTCTACGGCATCAGCATGTTCGTTCATGCTCCTGAGCCATTTTGTTGGTTAAAAAAAAAAGGCAAGCAGCAAAGAAGCCGCTTGAGAAGCACCGCCGGCGTCCAGCGCAACACCGAGCCTCAAGGAAGGTTTTATTCGCTTTCGGATTCCGAGGGGCCCATCCATCCATGAAAAGCGCTTTTGAAGCAAAAGGCTGCAGGCAAACAATCCAAACACAGAAGCCATGGGCGAACCATCGCCAATCTCACTGAAATCTTACCTTTGCTGGGCGAACCATCGCCTCCAGGGGCACGCCTTTTCTTGCGTCCACACTTTCGGCAGTGAGCAGGTCCAAAACCGCACTCTTAAGAGAGTATCTGCGAGCAAAGAAGCACGGATAGGAGCCTAAACGTCCCATCCTCGGTAGCGCCAGCAACTCACAGTGCACCCCGCAACGAAGCGGCATTTCTGACAGCCCTTCTTGTATTCACTCCGGGCCTGCTGAGGGATCGAGGCCAGCTTCAAACGCTTCCATTCCTCTCGAGACATGTCTGAAGGCCTCTTCTGGCCAGCAAGCGCCTTGGCTTTCGCTTTTGGAGAGCATTTGCCTTTCGCCTTTGGCTTCGCCTTCGGCTTCACCTCAGACGAGCCAGCTGTCTTCGAGGTCTTGCCTGATGTCTTCGAGGTCTTGGCCGCAGGGCGCTTCAGGCACAACTCACTCTCTTCTGGCACCTCCTCAACGCTTTCTCCCTTGTCTCCGTCCTGCCTGGCTCGGTTCAACTCCACCAAGCTCTGTTCGAGAGTCAGCCTCTTGGCTGCTGGCTTTGGAGGCGCATCGATCTCCTCTGCGACCTTCTCCACCACCTCTTCTGACGGTTGCCGCGCAAGCTGAGTCTCTGCCGCGGCCTCCTTGCTAGGCACAGGCATGACTGCAGGCGCTGCAACCGTCTGCGGTGCCGCCGGGCATGGAGCCTCCTTCTGCGCAGCCGGCAAGCCGACCTCGCTGTTCGTGATGGCAAGCATTCCTGCCACTGGCTCGGGGTTCACGAGATCCCTGAGGGCCAATTGGGTCGCTTGGGAAACTCAATCTGTGGAGCCTGCCCTGCAGAAGTCATGCGCTGCATAGCCCATGAGGCCATAGCCATGGATGCCATCATCGACTGCATTGTGTCAGGGCTGAACGCGTGCCCCTGCATCCCTGCGCCATGTCCCGCAAGCTTGTTCGTATTCCTCAACGGCGCCTGGGATGCCACACGCAGCAGCTCTTCCATAGACCAAGGCGTCGAAGGAACCATGGGCCCATCGCCAAAGGCAAGCGCCTTCACGGACTCATCGGCCTTGTCGATGTTCGCCGGCAAGAACGTCACATAAGGGTCAGGAGCACGCCCATTTGCGGACAGGCGGGCAAACAAGGCCTTGCATTGCCCCTTGACGTTTCCGTATAAGGAGAAGAGGGCCTGGGACTCCTGCATACTCTGTTGCTTGAAGCTGTTCACCTCCCTCTTCACTAGGATGGCGACTAGCAAGGCCTGCGAAGTCTCAGAAGGGTGTCGAAGGCCAAGCCTATAGAGTTCACGAAGCAGAACCTCCAACGCGCCCAGAGACGTCACATTCTCCTCCACCATCTTCTCCCAGACCGGCTTCGGAATATACAAAGGAAACGACTCCCATTGCTGCATCTGAGCCCGGGGTGCCATGGCTGGCCCTGAGCACTGTAGCTGGCGGCTGCATCGCAACATCTTCCACAGATGCACTGCTGGGCGAACCATCGCCTGCGCTTTCTTCACGCACTGCTGGGCGAACCATCGCCAGAAATTTCTCGACAACGTCACCTGCATGCACATCCTCTGGGCGAACCATCGCCTGCAAAGACTCGCAGCACGCAGACGCAGGGCAAACGAGATCCCCCATGCAAGCCGCAAGGCAACTCAAAAAGTTCTAAAAGAGTCATACGAACGTAGCGTTTTCCAAAGAAGTTGCGCGGAACATCGTTTCGCAGCTCGCCTTGAAAAAACAACAAAAACAAACGAAATTTGCTAACTTCTGTAACTTATTTATAACTTATTTAGTAAAAAGCTCCAAAAAAAGTATAACTAAGTTATATCTTCACAAGTTCCCGTAAGATAGTTATAAGTCAAGATATAAGTTCGCAAAAAGTTAACATAGCTAACCCAACTTATAACATATGTTAACCCAACTTATAACATAACTTGAAGGGCTTACAACTTACTTATAACTTAGGGGGCGCTCTTTGTACTTCGCCGAGCCGGAGACAGGCCATTGATCCTACGACAACGGGAACCGGAGCCATCGAGATCGCCTGAGCGGAGAAAGCAGCCTCGAAGCGAGATTTGGTACGGCTACTACGATCGACCTGCCAGAGACCATCCAGAGGGAGAAGAGCAGAGGTCTAAGAGGCAACCGACTGAGCCTAAGGGCCCGCCCCTTGGAAGCGAGGTGGCATCGCAAGGCCGGAGGGAGCATCCGCGAGATCAGTGTCGGCTACGCCGAAAGAGGATAGATCCAGGCCGACGTATCCTGAGCTCAGAGATCTTTACAAAGGATCACAAGGAGAAGGTGTGTTGATCGGAAGCGAGACGGAAGCAGAGCGTTCCACGGAGGAGATCTACGAGCCTACGGAAGGGCCTTACTCTCCAGGCGACAAGCGCATCAGCCTGAAGCAACAGACTTCCGCAGGAGATCTTCGCCCTCGCCCAACACAGAAAGCCTTGTTCAGTCCATCGTTGTCTCAGCAGGACTTTGCAGAGCGTTCCAGAGGACAGCAATTGGCGATCCGGAGGCGTGAGGAGAACGAAGCCAAGCGCCAAGAAGAGGAGGAGGCAAGGTTGCACCGGAAACGTCTCAGAGGTGCTTACAACCAAGGCTCAAAGCCGACCTTAGGGCTGGACTGGCACCGCACAGTCGCCGGCGACAACGGCGTTGTGTCCGCTGCGAACAGATCCTTGCTCTACGAGCTCCTCGAGTCCGGCTACCGCCTGTGCATTATCTCTTTCGCATCCAGCAGGAAGCGACAGGAGCAAGTCCTCTCTGGACGGAGAGCTCTCCAGCACGTGTTGGGGTTTCCGCTCCGACTAGTGTTGTGTCCTCGCAAGCTCACAACAGACAGAGAGAGCCGTCCTTCGATTACAGGAGATACGATCTCCAAGGCTGAGGCGATCGAGGAGGAAAGAATCTCTGTTTATATCGACGACCAAGCCCAGATCTTACAGGACGTTGTGAGCGAACACAGAGACATCGACCTCGAGGAAGCCGTACATTGTGCTTGCAGGCCAGTCGCGATCCAGAATCTACCCTCGCTCCACTTCGCAAGCTGCTACAGGAGAAGGGGCCTGAGGAGTTGCCGGTGCTTCGCTAACTGGTTGTGAGAAAGGAGGCCCACGATCGCTCAGCTCAAATCAGATCGAAGAGCAAGGACCGCACCCGCTGCTAAAAGCGCGGAGACTATCCTGCAAATCGCAGCCCTTGGCGCGAAAAGCTGTGTTAGGAGTAGGAAGCCTTAAGATAAGATCTAGAGATCATGAAGAGGTTAACTCCGGAGACACCGTTCAAGGCAATCGGGTCACATGAAGAAGATACGTCAACGCCTAGCCCAAATCTTGATGCCACAGGTACATCGCCGACACCACAGATCCAAGATGGAGACAGGCAGGGCACGGGTGACACAGCACGGACACAGACGCCCGAGACGCATCGCCACCAGCACTTGCACCAAAGCTTAACAATGCAAAACATGCAGGTCAATCAGGTGGATCCGCAGCAGCTTGAAAGCTTGTTAGAGAGCCTAATGCATGCAAAGGTGTCTGAGCACATGATGATTGCGCAGGAACAGATCCGACAGGCACAAGAGAGCGCGAGACAAGCACATGAGCAAAAGCTAGCTGCAGAAAACGCGATGCAAAGAATGAGAGAAGAGGCGCAAGAATTCCAAGCACAAGCCACAGCAAGCATGCAAGCCGCAATCCAATACGCCCAAGAGCAGGTCGCTAGGGATCGCATGTCAGCGGAAGCAGAGATCAAGAGAGTCCGCGAAGAAGCAGACTTTAGGATCGCAGAGATCGCCAGTAGATCGCCGCCGCCAGTTCCCGCAACGCCGACGCCTGCCGCCTCATCCAAAGGAGGTTTTGCCCAGATGCAGATCCCAGACTGGAGAGAAGAGATGGCAAAGGGATTGCAGAGCATTGCAAATGCAACACCAACACTATCAGGAATACCGCAACCGTGCGCAGTGTATCCACAGCCACATGGCACGGAGTTAGGGCAGCCAATCCCAGGCTTGCCAATCAAGAGAAGCCCGACACCTGTCAGCATGCAAGCGCCAAGCAGCGTAGTATCGCCGCAGCATTTCAGCATTGCGTCAGACCCAGAGTCGTCTGATCCAGAATCCCCAGACCCGGGATCAGACCCAGGCGGAGGTGGAAACAGTGCTGGAGGCTATGCATGGCCTGAAGAAAAGAAGGTGTATAGGGTAAAGCACTTGAAGCAGATCGTGATCACCAAGTTGCCGACGGATGCCACCACACACAGAGAGTGGCGCAGTGCTTTCCTCGCATGCGTGAGTAAGGTAGACATGTCCGTAGATGATGTCTTGGTGCGCTACACAGTCTCATGTTTTGACGACGGACGTGGCCGCAGGTACCGGGATACCTTGCAGAACGACGATAAGTACATCGCGTTCAATAAACATGTGGCTGCAGAGTTGATCAAACAGGAAGTTCTGTCGACGAACCCAGAACTCGCACACGAACTTAAGACACACGTCGAGTCATGTGCAGCACGCAAGCAAGGCCCAAAGGGATCCGCACTGCTGAACATCATCGCATCCTACTTCGAGACAGACATCTCGAGGAACGCCGCCCTGGATCAGATGCATCTGCTGTCGATCCAACTGCAAGGGAAGAGCGCAAAGGATCTGCAAGAGTTCGTGCGGAAGACCAATTATGTCTTGCATGGCCTGAGAGGTTCAGACAGACCGGCAGAAGCCACCATGTTCCAGTGGCTATGGAGGCAGGTGAAGCGTGTGCCGATCCTGACTCGCATCACAGACAAGGTCCGAGAATCGAAGAGCTCTAGCAAGCGTCGCACCTTCGAGCATTTGTGGAACAGCATATCTGAAGAGCTTCGTGAGCGAAGACATGATGCCAACTATGAGAACCTGACACAAGGCATGAAAGAGAAGCATCATCCGTCTCCGACCCTCGCAGTGCCAGCCACGGAGAACGCCATGCCCATGTTGGACCAAAAAGGTGGCAATCCAGGCAAGGGAGCACCAACAAAGGGGAAGACAAAGGGAACGGAAAAGCCAGGCAAGGCAAAGGTCCCATGTAGGATGCATGCCGCTGGTGAGTGCCGCTTCGGTGCGAAATGCAGATATGCCCACATCGGAGAGCCAGGAAGTGCCGATGCAAGGAAGGCTGTCGAGGACCACAAAGCCAAGGAGCAGAAAGGGGACAAGAAAGGTGACGGCAAAGGCAAGGGCAAGAAGGACAAGGGCAAGGCAGGTGCATCCGCCACAGTCCCATCAGCAGCCGCAGCAGCAGCCGCAAGCTCGGTGACTGTCACCGAGGTAGAGGCGATGTGGAAGTCCTTCGTAGAGTTCGCCAAGAAAGCATTGCCTGCCATGAACGTGTTCCTGAAGTTGAGTGTGCCTATCTTCGCATCATTAGTCTCAGGAGTCATGCATCTAGAGCATCATGCAGCGTCTGCCAGGATTCGTCCAGCAGCAAAAGAGTTCCATGACATGTCAATCGAACTGTTAGGAGACACAGGTGCCACGCATGACATCGGATCGAGAAGAGCCCTAGAAGAGCAAGGCCTGGATGCCAGGACCATAGACGCATGGGTAAAGTGCCTCGCAAACCCGATAAGCTTCGAGACAGGCGGAGGAGCACAGATCGCCGGAGAAATGCTGAAGGTCTATGCAGACAGCGTTGGAGACTTGAACATTCATCTCTTAGAGAACTGTCCGCTCGCAATGTCCATCGGCAAGCAGGTAGCACAAGGGCGCACGTTCATCTGGCAGCATGGAGAGAAGCCGTTCATATGCCTAGATCATAAGCAGTGCAAAGTGACATGTCCAATCCAGCATCGTTGGTACGCAGATCGTGTCCAGCACCATGTTCCCATCTTCTCCATCGAGACGGGCAACAGTTCGTATGCAAAGTCATCGAATGAGCAAATGCCTGCAATCGCTGAAGAAGCAGCGGAAGAGAATCAGACAGCTTTACCCTGTGCATACGACCAGGGGGGATGTGCAGAGCACTGTGAAGAGTGCTACGAGAGGACAAAGTTCTGTGTATGTGCCACGCTCACTGATGTCTCAGGGTTCGCCCAGAAGAAGAAGCAGGAACATGTGGCCAAGGCAGAACGCAAAACCGCAAGAGCTGAAGCATGGAAGTCATGGGAGCACAAAGAATTATACGTGCTAACCGCAGACACCCTAGCCAGTGACAGGGGGGCCAGTGACAACCATGCACAAGCCGAGGAGCAACCTCCGAGCACGCTCATTGAGTATTGCACATCGGAGAACTCGATGCTGGGAGTAGTAGGTTCCGAGTTAGGGATCAACGTAGTTCGATGCACCGAGACGCAGAACAACGTCGATGAACCTGCGACGCAAGGTATCTTGCAGAAGATCGTAGAAGACAATCCCGGCATGCACTTATGGGGATCGCTAGAATGCACAGCATGGTCACAGTGGCAAAACATGAACAGCCACAGAGAGAGCTTCCGACCAAAGTTAGAGAAGGCAAGAGAGGACAGCCGCACAAAGGTGCAGCGGTTCAAAGAGCTAGGCCAAAAGGTCTTGCAAGGTGGAGGCACCGTCACTTTCGAATGGCCTCGCCACGCATCCGGTTGGAATGACCCAGTAGTCCAAAGCATGATCCAAGAGCTCAACATGTGCTTCGCGGATTTTGATGGCTGCAGAGTAGGTCTTGTGGATGCGAATTTTAGGCCATTCCTGAAAAGGTGGAGAGTCGCGACCACCAGCAAAAACCTTCAGAAGGCGCTTTCACCACTGAGGTGCAACCACGAGCGCGGATACAAGCACGCAACGATTGAAGGTCGGGAGACCGCGAAGACTGCAAGGTATCCAAGGAAGCTATGCGAGGTCGTGCTGACCACGCTATACAACAAGGCCATCATGCGACCAGTGCCAGCAATGCCAGTAGTGCCAAAGAGAGAAGAAGACCACAGAGAGAAAGACGTCAAAGAAGAAGACTTAGAGACCATAAGACCAGAGGAGCTGGTCATTGAGACTGTAGACACGCTATACGCGGCTGCAGCGGCATCGGATGCAGATTCCGAAGAAGAGCCAGAAGAGCCTGTCGGAGAGCGGCTCAAGAAGGAAGCCAAGAGCCTAAGACACCTAGTTCTTCACGACAAGAAGAACATCCACTGCGAGGCTTGCCAAAGAGGAAGAATGCTCCGCAGGTACACACACAGCGTAAGGGCCTATGACGAGGAGGAGCCTGTAATAACGGCCTATGGAGACCTGATCGAGGCAGATCACATGCTTCCATCCACGGAATCTCTAGGGCTAGCGGGAGAGAAAGCAGCATTAGTCATCAGGGATCGATACTCCGGAGTAGTAGCAGTGTATCCCATGGCCTCAAGGGCAGAGACGAACAACTATGAGGCACTCAAGCACTTTGGAGGCACAAGGTTGAACGGTAGAACCGAAACGGCTTTTCGGAGTGACGCCGCAACCGAGCTACAAGCAGCAGCATCCAGATTGTGTTGGACAGTGTCAACAGCGCTGCCGGACTCGTTTCCGCACAACGCTCATGTAGAGAGAGAGATTAGGACCATCAAAGAGCTGTCACGCCCAAGCCATCTGCAAGCAGGGTTTCACAAGCGACTGTGGACAATCACAGTAAGATATGTGTCTCAAGCACGCACCTTTTGGGGCATGGCACCAATCTCAAATAAAGAGAGAGGCACAAATGCAGGGAACTTCAAGCTTGACAAGACAAGGTGGGAAGTGATGACCGGATCTCGCTTCTTAGGGCCAAAGTATCCTCTTGGAGCACTAATCTTCTATCGTGCAAAGGGTGATGGAATGGCAGAGCCGACTACAAAGCCAGGCCTGTTCGCAGGGTGGAAGCTCGAGTCAGGGCTGCGGTACCGGGATGCCGTGCTAGTGCTGGACTACGACGCAACACGCCACCGAGCCCATCTCCACTGGCAGCCGAAGACAGTGCATGTCAAGGAAGTGTATTTTCCTGATGAGGTTCATCTAGAGTTTCCATTGGCAAACGCCGCAAAGAATGCCTTGAAGAACATGACACCCCAGAGCATGAGAGTAAGCAGCGTGCCTTCGACCGATCACTAGTGTCCGGAGTTCTGCCGTATGAAGTAGACATAGACTCCTTTCCGACCGTAGACAAGCCAGTGCCAGAACGTCATGCGTACATCACATGGGCCAGGCAAATCCAGCACGGTTTCACGAAAGGTTGCTCCGGATGCATGGAAGGGCATAGTAGGCACAATGCAGAATGCAGACGCAAGTTCGATACGATCTTCAAGACGGAGCCGCCGCCACTGCCAGCTCCATCTACTGCTCCACCAACTCCCGGACCATCGTTGTCCACAGAAATGCCACGAGAGTCAGCCCGAGATGAGCCAGTCAGGGACATCTTAGATGAGCCACCATCACCGATTTATGAGCCGACCTCGGATGAGGAGGAGGCAAGACCAGCGGACCGGCTGTTCGCTGCGGTGACTCGGCAACTTTCAAAAGCCGAGATCATGGGCCGAGAAGATGCCTTGAAGCCATCCAGAAGGAGTTTGACGGCATCGGAGCAATGGGAGCGTGGAAGCTGGAATCGGTAAGAGAAGAGGCAGATGTGCGAGAAGAGGCAATCCGAGAACAGAAGACCATCCATATCGCCGATCTGCTAGCCATCTGCTCTGAAAAGAACGTCGAGTTAGAACCAGCCAAAAGGTCCTTAAAAGGCAGAGTATGCTACAGAGGAGATGCAGCCAGGGATGAGAGCGGCAACCTTGCGCTCTACTTGGGTGGGCGACCCTTTTGCTAAGTAGATGGCAGGGTTAGGCAACATAGTGGTGAGGATATATGTAGTTTGGCTCACTTGGCAATATGGGGTGCGCTGTTGAACATATAAGTTCAACATAGCCTGCTTGCGCCAAGTTGGCTAAGTTCAACGGAGACAACTTATAAGCTGGCCCGGGGGAACTTATAAGTAGGTCCGCGGGCGAACTTATAAGTGGGCTGAGCGACCTTGCTCAGTCGGCCGTGGAGGGCACCAACAAGCATTTTTCATGCCTGTTTTTGTTTGCAGTGAGCGACTAAGGCAAAGAGAAAAAGGTTCGAGGCGAACTATAGCTAAGGAATCCGGACGACCCTATATAAGTCAAATCGCCGGCGCGAAACTGCGTTTCTATGGTTGTGTCTGACGTGTTTACGGCGACAAAATAAGTATTTTCCATTTCCAGCGACAGATTGGCACAAACATCTATAGAACCACGGCGGACGCAGTCTCAAAGAAAAGGCTTCAACCTGCATGCCACCTAGAAAAGACGAAGAATCATAATGCAACTGGCTTGCTAAACGCTGTCCGAAAAACATGGTATTCCACCTGCGTTTCCTTGCCTCTATATTTTGCCTGCCTATATATATATATAAATGTCCGAGCACACACCTGCGAAGCTGCCAGGGCTGCCTGGCACGGGCCCTAAGGCTATTTGTCCCTAAAGAACTTGAATGTCGCAAGACAAGGGTCCAAGCAAGCAAGCCAAGCTAGCCAATGCACTCAAGCCCGAAACTGCTTTTGTCTAGCTCTAATAGTTCAGCACCCCTTGGATGTGTTATCAAGATGTCCAAGTTAGAAACCCTTCGTTCGTTCTCAAATCTCGTGATCGAACATGAAACGAAACGCTACCAAGCATGGCGAGCTCAAAGCCCAGCCGCACATCCTGAAAACGCAGGGAGGTAAACCTGGAACTGGCTTTGCAAGACGTGTCGAGAAAACCTGGAACCTTCTTTTCAAGACGTCCACAGGCTGGATGGCACAACTGCCATCTGATCGCCCCTTTGGGTGTAGATGCATGTGTCCTTAATGCTAGTCAAAGGTATCAGGACCACGTTCCCAGTAGGATCGAAGCGGTTCTTTCCACAAGATACCCATCTCTTCACGCACACATACTCATCACCACCGACTCGAGCAAAAAAACTCGATTTGCCCAACAGCTTTTGCACCGTCAATCGCCACCAGCACCACATCAGACTCATACGCAACCGCGCCAGGTGAATAGATGGCGCAAGTCGACACCTCTACAAGGCTCTCTTGCCCAAGGGCGGCGTTTAACACCATTGAAACTCCAGGGCTTGTTGGAGCAGGGTTCTTCAAGCCGGTGACGTAGGGTTCGCCGTGGTTGCCGTGCAACTCTACTAGATGCAGCAACGTGGCATCTCGAAGCACTGATTCTTCCCAATTGCTCCACGTGTTGGTGATCAAATTGGCAAACCTCTTTACTTCACGGTGCTTTCGCTCGTGCACCCAGCAGGAGCACAGGAGCTTAAATTGATTCAGCATTCGGCCCAAATGAGTAGAATAGTGGTGTTTTGGTTTCCATTTTGCATCCCCGTACGCATTAAGAAACAGTTGTAGATGCGCAAGTATGGATTCTTCCAAGGTAGATGCTCTCGTGATACCATTCCGGATTGCTTGAAGCAAGTCGAGCACTCGAGAAAGCGCCAAGTATGAATCCACCTCAAATGTCACTCGTTCGAGAAGCCCTTGATTCTTCCACTCGACAAGAACAAACCGCACCGCTGAATAAACGCTCAGGGCTTTGCTTGCACTTGATATCCTCATCTTGCTCATCCTCCACGCGCTGCTCCTCCAAGGCCTGGCCCCCCTCGCCCTGCAAGGCGTGCTCCACCTGCTCTCCCTCGCCCCCCAAGGCGTGCTCCACCTCCTCTCCCTCGCCCTTCGATGCCTGCTCCACTTGCTCTCCCTCGCCCTTCAATGCCTGCTCCACCTGAAGCACTGCAGCTGCATGCGTAGGCTGCGTAGGTCAAGCGAGCACCAGCCCAGCACAGCGAGCGTTTAGCGCCCAGCTTTTGGAAACCCACCCTATGTCCAACCTACCTTAGCATGCGGCCTTCGAGTCTCGTGAAGTCTTCCCGCAAGAATCTCACCTAGACAACCTGTCCCAAGATGGCTTCTTTTCTTCACAGCTTCGGGCCGAATCCAGCAGGGGCATAGCAGCAGGCCTGCCAACAGAACGCCAAGCCTACCAAGAGAGGTTAGAGGGCGTGAATCAGGAATTGTGAATTTGCAAGTGGAAAGATGTCCCTCGCCTAACAACCGTCTAAATTGATATATAAGGCTCCATGCGACCCTGATTTCTCTATGCGAACCTCATGGTCCTGGCGAATCTGCGGGTCCAAGCGAAGCTTTTCCATGTCTAAAGCTCTGCTGCTTGCATCTTGATGCCTAGAGCCCCGCAGCTGCGCGCGTGGTCGATGCGTCCTCAACCCCAACAGAGCGAGCATCATGTGCCCAGCAGTCTAAGACCTAACCTAAAACCCAACCGATGCAACCTGAAGCCCAACAGAGCGAGCATCTTGTGCCCAGCACTCGCAGACCTACCCTAGACCCGACCTAGAGAACCCTCGCAGAGGCGCACATTTTCCTCACAGCCGCGGGCCGAATCCAGTAGTGGCATGGCTGCAGGTCCGCCCGTGCTCCACGCGAAGGAATGCTTCTGAACATCTTAGACTTGTAGATTGATAAGTCTACCTATCCCACCGAAAATCTCTAATCTTATAGATTGATAAGTTTGAAATCTTATAGATTGACAAGTTTGTGTTTCTCTCCGGTGACCCAATCTTATAGATTGATAAGTTTCCGTTTCTCTCCTGTAACCCAATCTTATAGATTGATAAGTTTGCAGTCTTATAGATTGATAAGTTTCCGTTTCTCTCCTGTAACCCAATCTTATAGATTGATAAGTTTGCAGTCTTATAGATTGATAAGTTTCCGTTTCTCTCCTGTAACCCAATCTTTTAGATTGATAAGTTTGCAGTCTTATAGATTGATAAGTTTGCGTTTCTCTCCTGTAACCCAATCTTATAGATTGATAAGTTTGCAGTCTTATAGATTGATAAGTTTCCGTTTCTCTCCTGTAACCCAATCTTATAGATTGATAAGTTTGCAGTCTTATAGATTGATAAGTTTGCATGTTACTCTACTTGCTCAGTCTCCTAGACCTAGACCTATCAAGGCGTCCTCACGGCTTCCCTGCAGCTCCCGGCCAAAAAGGCTGGCTCTTATTCGCAACTGTACACGGCCAACCTTTCGATGGCTCGCAGGGCCTTTTTCAGGCCCAAAACTAATTTCGCGTCAGATTGGTCACGCAATCCGCCAGAGCCTCCACCGAGCGCGCCAAGGCCTCCTCCGCACGGCGTTGCCCACCTCCACGAGTCCGAGCACGCTTGCGTCCAGGTCCAATCGGCCCACGAGTCCACGCAGCTCCCGCCCTTGTAGCAGCCGTAACCTCCAGGGCGCCCCACCTCCATACGTGCCACCTCCCCACTGCTTGCCGCCTTTGCTGCCACCTGTCCACTGCTTGCCGTAGCCGCCGTAGCCGTAGCCCTTGCTGCCACCACCTTTCCACTGCTTGCCGTAGCCGTAACCCTTGGGGCCATCGTAGCCAGCTCTATCCTCCTGCCAGCCACCCACGTAGTTGTCGTCTCCTCCACCTCCATACTGGCCTGCTGCCAGCCACACGCGTAGCTTTCTGCATCCTGGCCCTACTGCCAGCCACCCACGTAGCTTTCTTGCTTTGCAGCTGGATCCTCCTCCGGCCACTCATCTATGTAGCTCTCCTTTAATTTTAATTTACATCTTTACAGGGCATCGCATGGCTGTCCGCCACAGATACATCTCAGTCTCCCATTGCCGCTTTGGCAAACACACGCGCGGTGTGAAAGGATCCTCTAATGATTTCGTCGCGACATACTGCTCGTACTCGGGCTTCGATTTGTAGTGCTCCAGAAGCCTCGCCCTCCTATCCACAGCTGACTCGCTGGGCATGGCTGCTCGCCAATTTGAACTGTGAGCCTCTGCTGCAACATGCACGCGAGCTATGACGCCCAGCACGGCGAGCAGAGCCCAGCCTTTACCACGAAGGTAGATTCCCAGAAAGAAACCCACAAGCCAATGGCGAGCTCGAGGCCCAGCCAAACAAACATAACAAAACAATGGCGACCTCGAGGCCCAAGCAAACAAACATAACAAAACAATGGCGAGCTCGAGGCCCAGCCAAACACACAAATCTAAATAAGAATACTAAAGAACAAAATAAATCGAACAAAAAGGGGCTGCGGACCCGAAACCCGAAAAGAACCCTGCAGGCCCTCAGCCCCCCAGGCCCTGGCCTGCTCAAAGGCGGCAGCCCCGGCAGCCCGCAGGTCAGCGTGCGGGTATACCTACGTGATCGAAGAAAAAGATAGACGGAACGCAAACCATATATATATACACCTCACATGAACCTGGAAACCACCTCAAAACAACTGTATATATATAACCTCCTAAGCAGACCCGAGGCCACGTCGCCAGCGCAGATCATGTCCGCGAAGCAAGCTGAAGAGCTCTGTCTTTGCGCTAGAATGTCTATGTATATTTATGTATACTAAAAGATGTCAAAGGTTTACCGTTTTAGGTTTCAATGTAAGTTTACTTGGGATAGGGCCACCTGTGTCTATCATGTACCAGGCCTCCCTGAAGCCCGTCCGTCCCAAACTATAAGATTTTTGGATGTTTATGTCTAGCTCATCGTCCCGATGCGTTGACAAATCCGGAGATGGCCTTTTTCTTTTGCCTTCCTTTTCTTTTCCTTTTTGTCCACTGTCCCTTTGTTGCTTTTCTTTCCCTTTTCTTTTGTCTAAGGAGGCTTTGCGAAAAGGCTCGGCGGACTTACCAATTCCTCTGGGCACTCTTCTCCTTCACTTTTCTTATACCTTCCTTTTCTTTTCCTTTTTGTCCACTGTCCCTTTGTTGCTTTTCTTTTCCTTTTCTTTGTCTAAGGAGGCTTTGCGAAAAGGCTCGGCGGACTTGCCAATTTCTCTAAGCGCCATTATCCTTCACTTTTCTTATACCTTCCTTTTCTTTTCCTTTTTGTCCACTTTTCCTTTCTTGCTTTCCTTTTCCTTTTCTTTTGTCTAGGAGTCTTTGCGAAAAGGCTCGGCGGACTGACCAATTCCGCTGGGCACCATTCTCCTTCACTTTTCTTATACCTTCCTTTTCTGTCTCTTTTTGTCCACTGTCCCTTTGTTGCTTTTCTTTTCCTTTTCTTTTGTCTAAGGAGGCTTTGCGAAAAGGCTCGGCGGACTTACCAATTCCGCTGGGCACCGTTCTCCTTCACTTTTCTTATACCTTCTTTTTCTTTTCCTTTTTTGTCCACTTTTCTTTGCTTGCTCTTCTTTTTCTTTCTCTTTTGTCTAAGGCTAAGGAGGCTGTGCGAAAAGGCTCGGCGGACTTACCAATTCCTCTGGGCACCATTCTCCTTCACTTTTCTTATACCTTCCTTTACTTTTCCTTTTTGTCCACTTTTCCTTTCTTGCTTTTCTTTCCGTTTTCTTTTGTCTAGGAGTCTTTGCGAAAAGGCTCGGCGGATTTATAACCAATTCCGCTGCGCACCATTCTCGTTCAGAAGCCGAAACTCGTGCATGAACTGCATCGACGCTGCGCCTGCTGCGCAGCAGCTTGTCGTTGACGTCGAACTATAGAATGCTTAAATATGAACATGTGGCCCTATCCCGTCTATAACAATCTTCGACGTTTGTGGCGCCACGACAACAACGCATTTTCGTTCATAACACGTCTTAAGGTTTGATGAACTTGACAATATACATATAATACACGCCCACATTTACATTCACATATCCGCGTGCCCAGACAAATTCATTCGCAAGCGTGGCCTTTGAAGCGAGTCTGAAGCGAACTTATAAGTACGCCGTAAGTAGGTCGAGCGAACTTATAAGTAGGCCCGCGCGAACTTACTAAGTAGAGACCGGCGATGTTATAAGTTTCACTTAGCGCACTTGCGTAAGCTCCCCAACTTACATAATAAGTTTGCTAAATAGCTTAGCTATGTGATGCTAAGTTCACATATAACTTGAATTTAAGTACGCCAAGTTGCTGGCGAACTTACTTTGCACTTAGCCCAAGGCCGCAAACATAGTAACTCTAGCAAGAGACTTGGCAGAGTCAGCTAGGTTATAACCTTATGTTAGCGAAGTCATAACTGTGGTTGGCCAAGTCATTAACTTCCCTAACCGCGCCATCTACTTAGCAAAGGGGTCGCCCATCCAAGTACCAGACCTTAAGTGCATCGCCAGCATCCATCGTAGCCGCAAACGCCACGATAGCTTTCGGCATGTTAGAAGGACACAAGGTGACCTCAGCAGATGCAGTGAAGGCATACTTGCAAGCATTGTTGAAAAGCCTTGCAAAGACGTGGATACGCCTGCCAAAGCAAGTGTGGCCGAAGGAATGGTTCAACGAAGACGGCACGCCAAAGTATAAGGGGCCAGTGATTGAGCTACTGCAAGCCTTGTATGGGCATCCAGAGGCCGGATCACACTGGCAAATGCAGTTCGAAGAAGCGATCAAGAAGCACATGAATGCAGTGCCCATCGAAGAGTATCCATCCATGTTTCTCTTTCCTGAATTTGGAGGTTTGTGCCTGTGCATCTATGTAGATGACTTCATCCTCGCAGGGAGGGAAGAACACCATGGTCCATTTTGGAAGAAGCTAGGCGAACACATCATGATTGATGACATCGGCGACCTCGGACGGTTTCTGGGAAGGCATCACTGCACGATCGAGTACGAAGGTCAACCAATGTTTGCTTTCGACATGCGTGAGTATGCTAGGACGATCATCTCAGACTACACCGCAATCACCGGAGTCCGACCAAAGCCTGCTATGTCTCCTTTTCTAAGTATCGGATACACAGATGAGCCACAGCTTGGAAGTCTTGCCGGACGAGCATCGTCCATCTTGATGAAGCTGATGTGGTTGGCACGCTTAGCTAGGCCAGACCTGTTGAAAAGCACGTGTTTCTTGGCGCGGAAGGTGAACTCATGGTCGCATGAAGAAGATCTTTTGCTTTCTAGGGCAATCGGCTATCTCATCCAGAGCACAGATCAACTGCTGACCGGAAGTCTCAGCATGAAGCCTGAAGAGCTGTTTGTCGAGGCATACTGCGACGCCGACTTCGCCGGCGAGGTAGATGACATGTACAGCACAAGTGGCGGATGGATTCAGCTCACGGATGAAAGCGGACGGTTCTTTCCGCTAGCATGGCTCAGCAAGAAACAGACGGCCGTGAGCCGCAGCACAACAGAAGCTGAAGTCGTAGCATTGTCGTATGTCTTGTTTGAGGAAGCCATAGATCTCGCAGAGCTATACTCTCAGGTGCTAGGAAGAAGGGTCATGCTCAAGCTCCGAGAAGACTCAGAAGCCTGTGCCAAGGTGGTATCTACAGGGTACTCAAGAAAGCTAAGGCATCTGAAGCGAACGCATAAGGTCAACATCGCAGCAGTGAAGGAGCAGTTGGATCGTGATGATACTCAACTAGAGCTTGTCAATACAACCAGGCAGAAGGCAGACGTGTTCACAAAAGCGTTGCAAACAGCCAAGTGGCCAGCCGCAATGTCTCTGATGGGTCTCACAATGTCTCAGTATAAGGTTCTGACGTCAACCAATACGGGATTAAAGCAGAGTGCCGACGCTGCAGCCGAAGCTTTGCAGCCGGAGGTACCGGAATCCCATGTACAGACCTCACCGCCGCCACCAACGGCGCGAAAGGGACGCAAAACGCGTGCCCAACGTGCACAGCGAATCCTGCTCTACAATAGGGATCCAGAAGGTGCATGAATTCAGTGTCGAGATGACACGTAGTACAGGAACCCGCGACACCGCTACAAGATATGAGAGGGGGGAGAAGAATTTACAGGCCTCCTATCCCTCCGCGGTGGCCGCTTTTGGCTCAAGACAAATGGTGCGCCTGAGTGTTGTCGACTCGCTGGGTTACAACTAGTGAGTTGGTCATCGACAACTCCAACGTGTTGGTACAAGTGGTAAGTCTTGGAATCTTCTGTTTGACATATTAATTATATATTATTATATCATCATATATTGATATATATACACACACTATATATTTGAGAATATGTATGATATACTGTATATCTATTGTTCTACAGTTACATAATATCCAAGTGGCATCAACTCCTTGAGAGGTGAAGTTCTTCCAGCTAGCGGGCCTGGGGCTGGCTGGTTTGGTGGGTTGGAGCTTGACGCTCTACAAGCTACAAGATGAGTTGCCTGGACTTCATGGTCTTTTTCAGCTTCACTTTAGCTTCTGAGGTACTATCGGAGTGTGTCGTCTCCCCACTGTGCCTTGCTTTCGAGTCTTCTTCATGGCTTCCCTATCTTTGTTTTTTCTTTTTCCCCCGAGATATCGTGATGCCATCGGGCAGCTATACCATTGCGGGTGTGGGGCTCGCCGTATGGTGCTCAATGCCCTTCATGCGGGTCTTCCATTTGGTGGCCGAAGGCATCCTCTATTCCAAGTTCGTTGAGTGGCAGCGGCAACCAAAGCATGATGGCTCCATGTGGAACGAGCTGCCCTTCATCCCGTCCTGCCATGCCTTTCAGGAGCTCCACTGCGCGACGTGCGCGGGAAAGGCCTCGAGTTTCGGGCCTTTCGGAGAGCGTTTCCTTTAGGTTCGGCTCCACGGAGTCTGCGATGTTCCTGCTGGAGCTGAACGCCACAGCGGACGCGGTGCGGGAGGCCCTCTGATCGAGTCTAGAGGAGATTCTATAGCTCATCATATGAAAAAAACGACTTATGACTTATGTAATGTATATATATCAGATACAGGTGATATGTATAGTGTACAGCATTATCTGTATGTATGTATGTCTGTCTGTCTGTCTGTCTGTCTGTCTGTCTGTCTGTCTGTCTGTCTGTCTGTCTGTCTGCCTGCCTGCCTGCCTGCCTGCCTGCCTGCCTGCCTGCCTGCCTGTCTGTCTGTCTGTCTGTCTGTCTGTCTGTCTGTCTGTCTGTCTGTCTGTCTGTATGTATGTATGTATGTATGTATGTATGTATGTATGTATGTATGTATGTATGTATGTATGTATGTATGTATGTATGTATGTATGTATGTATATATTTGACCAGGATGGTGCCACGCCACTGATGATTGCGGCACAGACCGGGAAGGTGTTGCTTTACGTGTCAGAAAGCGAGATGGGTTGCAGGCTGGAGTGGTTATGCAGCTGTTGAACAATACGGCCAACAACACGGCTAGCGTCGATCTGGCGCGGGAGGCCCGGTGTTGCTTCATTTACATAAGATGTACACATTTGCCTACTGTATGTAACTTTGTGTATGTCATGTGTGGCATAAAGATGTGTATATATATATACTCTAGATGTACATGCTATGCTATGATGTATGTATATGATATGACCGAGACGTCTCCCAGGATGGCTGTACGGCGCTGATGTTTGCGGCCATGGCTGGCCACGGGCCCATCGTGGAGGAATTGGTGAAGGCGACTAACATTAGATGCCCACTTTGGGCACCTGGAGGAGACTCATTTAAGAGGCCTTGAGCAGCAATCGTACAGGCCGCAAGGCTATTGAAGACCAAATCTAGAGCTAGAAACACGATGGGGGCCCGTTCCATGGCCTGTCGACTGGCCAGGCGGGTGCCAATCCCAACACCGTGGCTTGACAATTTCAGCAGAGGTCTGCAGCAGAACCTTAGTAGCCTAGGTGTGGCCCGAATTCACGCTGGATGCATTGTATGGATGGATTTGACCCCTGGGTGGTAGGTCTAGGCAACAGAAATCGGCTCACACATCAGTGTACAGTTGCACCACCACAGGCTTGCTTTCCGAGGTGGACAAGAACGGGGTCACAGCTATCAAGATCGCCAAGCAGAGTCTTTTCAGTCTCATTAATCAAGGCTTTTGAGCTGAAAATCAAGCTAAATCAAGCCTTGCGTAGGCATTTCCAGCACTCTGTAGGCTCATTTCATCCAAGGAATCGCTTCCCGGATGTGGTGCGCCGCTTGCGGAACGCTGGGGCCAGCGGTGTGCTAGGTGCGGGCCGGGCCATCGACGTCGACGACATCTTCAAGAGCTGATTTCTCCAAACATTCACGGTCGAAAAGGGAGGAAAAAGGAGATTTAGAGCCTCGATGACATAGACATATGATATATAAAGATACATTTCAATATGATATGGATATAATGCAACGATACTAGATGTGTAGATGCATTTACATATCTAGATATGATACAACTATAACATATACATATATGTTTGCTTTTCGAAGGACACTTGAGGTTTGAACCTGCTGCTCACTTGCCACTGCTGTGTGGCCTTCGTCTTCGGCGCTTCCGCCTTCGTCTTGCCCCACTTCTTCGGCTTCTTCCTGGGCGAGGAGTGGCACGGCGCCTGGCGCTGGAACCCCGACGAGGGCCAGGCCGTCCAGAGTCATAGGCACTAGATGTAGAAGGCAATCTATGTCATAGAAGCTATGTATACAATGTATAAAGCAATGTATAAGACAATAATAGAATTGTAGATGGAAGAAAAGACTTGAGGTGAAGATCACGCACGTGGTGATCCGCCTCTATGGGGCCTTGATCTTCGGCCAGGGCATCCTCACCTGGGCGGCCAAGGAGACCGACGACGGCCACGTGAGGCGTTGGGTGGTGCGCGCCTATGCCGTGGTCTTCAGCCTCACCACCCTGGCGCTCCTGCGCGCGCAACTCACCGACTCCACCTGGCACGCCCCTTGAAGCTAAGGAGGTAGAGATACGATACATTGATACATAGAATAATAGGTTCCTAGAGTTAAACTCGGTAAACTCGTTTATATCTTCAATTGAAGCTCTTTTGAGGCCTTGAACTGGATGAACATCCTGCTCTTCGGCTCCTTGGCGGGCTTCTACAGCTGGTTCTCACTGGTGCAGCCGCCACCGGTCTTTGAAGGCTTGGGGAAGTCCGTTAGCTGAGCGATGTACATAAAGGAACAGCAAGGAAAAATGGCCAAGACGCTGTTTAACATGACCTATATGCCTATATGACTCATATGATATGACTTGTACAAGCAAAAAGCAAATATGTGGATATAATGGTGATTCACGGCATATTTATGATGTCTGAACTTCTTCGCCACCATACTACATGGAGGGTGTTTGCTTCCGGGCTCAAGGCCTTTTCTTGTATCATACCATCCGCAATGGCCACGCAACACTTCCAACTGCTGCAGCCAGCCGAGCTGGCGCAATACGTTCAGTACCCTGCGATTGTGGTGTATTGGATGCAATGGATGTGGGTTATGCATGTAGCGGATGTTAAGAGGTTCTGCATGATCACGGAAGTGACTTGGGGATACTTGTGGCCGGTCCTGAAGCCGGGCCGAAGAGTCAGAATTTGTTGCGTTTCGTGGCCCTGGCAGGTTGCGGTGCCAGTTAGTGTCAACGTGCAGTGGCCTAGCGCTCCTGACGCATGCCATGCACATCACAACCAGCCCTTTCCAAGCACCGTGGCTCACTCGAGCAAAGGTATGTGTGGGCACAATGCAGATCTGACGCAAATACTTCGGGCCACGGTGTGGGTTCGGCCACAAAAAGTTCGGGGCCGGGCAGGGTGTGGGTTTCAGCAACTTTGTGTGTGTGAGTGTGTGTGCAGGCACACCCTCAAGAGCCAGCCCCCGCCTGGCACGGGTTCGGCGAATATGTATGGTATCTATATTAATGGACATATCTATTAAATCTAGATGTACCAAATCTGTGTGTATAAAAATACGCTCTCGTGTTCAGTGTTAACCTCCCCCCCATGGTATGGTCAGATTAAGCCTTGCATGTCCCAATTATATTCTTTTACTTGCCTTCCATGTTCGCTTTTATTCTCGCACTTTTATATATATAGTGGAATTCCATGCAAATACCAAAGGATTCCACACCACTTGCAAAGACTACGACTCCGTCAACCAGCAACCACGCCCATCCACAACCACCACAGCTCCACAGGGGGGGTGGGGAGCAAAACCATGACCATGTGGCCCCACGGGGGACGACAAGCGGACGCTCTCCTAAACACAATGTGCTTTCACGCTGACCAGACAGAGTCTTGGTCTTGAGCCATCGCAGTTGCGATATGGAAGAATCTGTACAGACTGTATTTACGCGGCATGACCTATAGGCTAGTGGCATCGTGGAGCTTTCCCCGAAAACGGATATCAAGCAGACACAATTTTCTTCAAGCGAAATGTGCCACTTTTCAAGCTTGACACTCTGCCTACGGTTCTAAGGCTATGCATCCTCATCATAGTGGACTAGCCGCTGCGGACGCGTTCCGAGGTCGATACTTCGTACTTGAGACATGAGTCAAGTTCCGTTTCTCTCTCCCGTACTTGTGAACGCACGTCCAAAATGAGAGTCATTAATTGACCTAGGTGATATGTCACCTTTTCGGTCTCAGATGGCAAGCCTATGGAGCGTGATAATTCACTTCCTCCAATCCTTCGTCTTTTTGCCCTTGCCTTTGGCTTGGGTTCTGGCACGGTCAGGATTCGCAGTGCGTGTCTGACTTGGTCGGGCCCTGACCTTCAGCGAGTGCTGGAACAGGCCAAACAGTGGAATATGCCAGTCATGCGAACTTTCCGGTATGACGTCGACTGGCTTGATGTACTTAGTTCCTTTGACATGACTGCGGCCTTCTGATGGGCATCACGGAGGCCGTCTCGGACACCTCCGAGAACAAGAAGCGGGCGGAGGCCGCAGCGATTCGCCATTGTCTCTTTCTGTCTAGGTTTTGGAAGACATCTTGTTGCCTACACTGCCTACACCCTTTCCAGCAGGTCCCCAGCTCTTCTGTGCATTTTGCGGATATGCGGAAGCAGAGATGCTGTTGATCGTGGGGGGGCATGAGACGCTTTTAGCCTTCGAAGCAACTCACTGGGGGGCCAGAGCCAGCAAATGGTTCGCCTAAATGTGGCATAAAGTTAGCCATGCCGCAGCAAGTTGGGCACCTGTTGCGCGGTTCTGAGTCAGCTGCGAAATCGCACTGATCGCACTGGAGATCAAGGCATCCTTGTGTTTCCTTGTCCAAATATGCCTATAATGATATAATTCATATATATCACATAATATAATACAATATCATATCCATGTATTATAAATAGGATTAGATAGGTGCTCTTCGACGGTCCCGTGGATGCCATCTGGATCGAGAACAGGCACACGGCGCTGGACGACAATGAGATGCTCTGCTTGGCCAACGGCGAACGCATCAAGTGCCTCGAGAGCTCGACTTGAAGAGATGTTTCAAGGATTTTAAGATATTTTAAAGTGAGCTTCAATGCATTTTGCATGTTTAAAAGCTTAAAGACACTTGAAGTGAAGGGTCCGTCATAGTGTTTTGAAGGGAGTTTCTCCTTTAGGCCTCTTAGCAGGCCGTTGAGGCTGCCTCCGACCATGACGATGCTCTTCGAAGTGCAAGACCTGAAGGCTTCAACGGGTCGCTAAGCTGCTTCTCGCACTGAAATTGCCAGAAAAGCAGAAATACATGTAGACATATAGATAGAAATACACGAGCTAATTAATTGTTATATACATATTATATATATATACATATGATAAAAGATATAGACTATTGTCTAGAATCTAGAAATATTTCGAAATCCGCACCTTGGGTGCCCTCGAAGGCCTCCTTGTTCCAGGTGCCATCTCCCGCGACCATCAGCCGCTGTGGCATGGCTCGGGGCGCCAAGCTCGCGCCAAGCTCCTTTGAAGAGCTTCGACCGCAGCCTTGTCTTCGGGGGCGCCCGAAGCCATGGATCCTCGAACGCCGCAGTCTTTGAAGCTGCAGAACGGCTTTATTCATCTGGAGGAGGCCTTTTCACGCTGTTTGACACCCTTTTAACGCCCTTTGGAAGCCTTTTGAAGCCTTTTTGACACTGGATGTGTCTTGCGACAGGGGGTCAGGCCGTCGAGGAGGCTCAGTTTGCCAGCGAAGCTCACACGACGTCCAGCGGGAGACCAGGACGACTACGTGGCTAGCAATAGGAGACATAATAGATCCTAATAGCGGTCTGAGGTGGGTGCGCTGCTGGCAAGGGCAGGGAAAGCTTTCCAATGGCCCAACCAGGAGCTTTGGACGGTGGGCAGCGCTGGTCATCCCGAGATGTGCTCTAGCCCCTGCATACGCCACTAGCCATATATCAAGCGTCCGATGATGTAAGTCTCCGAGGATTCTTTTACAAGAATTGTCATAAGGCGGGGAGCATCTTGACATTTTGTTGTGATCCTTTTTCCCGAATGCGTAGCGAAGGGTTCCCGTTTATAGTCTGGGGGTCTGGGGGCTGGACCCGTGTTCGCTTTGTTTACTGTGTGCCCGCGCTGTCGTCGCGCGTCGGAGCGCGTCGTCGCGCGTCGGAGCGCGTCGTCGCGGGGTGCGTCGTTAATTCCGTGCCGTTGGGAACTGCGTTTCGAGCGTGTCGCGTGTGTCTTGTGTGTGGCGCTGTGCCGTGGGGATTGCTGCTGGGTTTGTCGCGGGTGCGGCGCTGTGCCATGGGGATTGCTGGTGGGCGTGTCGCGTGGGTGGCGCCGTGTCTTAGGGATTGCTGATCAGGGCGTCGTCTGGGTGGCGCTGTGCCATGGAAATTGCTGGTGGGCGTGTCGCGTGGGTGGCGCCGTGTCTTAGGGATTGCTGACCAGGGCCTTGTCTGGGTGGCGCCGTGTCTTAGGGATTGCTGATCAGGGCGTCGTCTGGGTGGCGCCGTGTCTTAGGGATTGCTGAGGATTGCTGATCAGGGCGTCGTCTGGGTGGCGCCGTGTCTTAGGGATTGCTGATCAGGGCGTCGTCTGGGTGGCACTGTGCCATGGGGATTGCTGCTGGGCGTGTCGCGTGGGTGGCGCCGTGTCTTAGGGATTGCTGACCAGGGCCTTGTCTGGGTGGCGCCGTGTCTTAGGGATTGCTGATGAGGGCGTCGTCTCAGTGGCGCGGTGTCTTGGGGATTGCTGACACAGCCTTTGTCTGGGTGGCGCCGTGTCTTAGGGATTGCTGGTGGGCGTGTCGCGTGTGCGGCGCTGTGCCATGGGGATTGCTGCGGTGTGGGTGGCGCCGTGTCTCTGTTGCTCTGCTAGGCGTGGTCTGGGTGGCGCCGTGTCATTAGGATTGGTGAGCAGGGCGTCGTGTGGGCGGCGCCGTGTGACGAGGGCCTCATCTGGGTGGCGCCGTGTCTTAGGGATTGCTGACCAGGGCGTCGTCTGGGTGGCGCTGTGTCTTTGGGATTGCTGATCAGGGCGTCGTCTGGGCGGCGCCGTGTCTTGGGGATTGCTGGTGGGCGTGTCGCGTGGGTGGCGCCGTGTCTTAGGGATTGCTGACCCGGGCCTCGTCTGGGTGGCGCCGTCTCTTTGGGATTGCGGACCAGGGCCTCGTAGCAGTGCTAGTACGGGTGGCAGCCGGTGTTCTGGCGAGCCAAAACGGCTCCTTTTTAAAGCCCGCGCTTGTACAGAATCGTCATTTTTCCCGAATGCGTAGCGAAGGGTTCCCGTTTATAGTCTGGGGGTCTGGGGGCTGGACCCGTGTTCGCTTCGTTTGCTGTGTGCCCGCGCGATCGTCGCGCGTCATGTCACGTCACGTCGCGTCGCGTCATGTCGCATCATGACATGACATGACATGACATGACATGTCATGTCATGTCATGTCATGTCATGTCACGTCACGTCATGTCATGTCATGTCATGTCATGTCATGTCACGTTACGTCACGTCACGTCACGTCACGTCATGTCGTGTCGTGTTGCGTCATGTCATCTCAGGATGCGTCGCGTCACGTCATGTCATGTCATGTCATGTCATGTCATGTCATGTCATGTCATGTCACGTCATGTCATGTCATGTCATGTCACGTCATGTCATGTCATGTCATGTCACGTCATGTCATGTCCTGTCATGTCATGTCATGTCATGTCATGTCAGATGTCATATCACGTGATGTCATGTCCTGTCATGTCATGTCCTGTGATGTCATGTGATGTCACGTCATGTCGTGTCGTGTCGTGTCCTGTCATGTCTTGTCATGGCATCGCATGTCATGTCATGTCATGTCATGTCATCATTGCATGTCATGTCCTGTGATGTCATGTCATGTCATGTCGTGTCGTGTCGTGTCCTGTCATGTCTTGTTGTATTATGTTATGTCCTGTCATGTCATGTCATATCGTGTCATGTCATGTCATGTCATACCATACCACACCATACCATTTTATGTCATATGATGTCATGTCCTACCAGGTCATGTCAGATGTCAAGTCATGTCATGTCATGTCATGTCATGTCATGTCGTGTCGTGTCGTGTCATGTCGTGTCATGTTATGTCATGTCATGTCATGTCATGCCATGTCACGTCATGTCATGTCATGTCGTGTCCTGGCATGTCTTGTCATGTCACGTCATGTCATGCCATGTCGTGTCATGTCATGTCATGTCATGTCATACCATATCATGTCACGTCCTGTCATGTCATGACATGTCATGTCACGTGTTAGGTCTTGTCACGTCTTTTCACGTCGTCTCATGTTGTTGACCCGCGTGGTTGATAAGAGTGACAAGACTTGTCAACAAGAATCAACGAAGAGAGTAGCCGACATAAATCGTTTTAAGGAGTCGCTGATTCTTGTCGTTGACCTAAGTCAATAATAAGAGTCTTTGACTGATTTTGCGTAGAATGCATTCGGGTTCGTGGGTCTGTCTTGTTTCAAGCCTCTTCACTGTGGTGGAGCGGTTGTCGCCAGGGAATGGACTGCCAGTTCTGCCATTTTGAGCCGGAGATGGTGAAGAAGAAGTTGAACAAAGCGCAGCGGCTCACCATGGAAGCCATGAGCGAAGAACAGGCCTCAGCTGCTTCAGCAAGTCTAGCCGAAGGCATGGGGAAGCCGCTTAACAGCAGGTGCTATCCCTCCTCTTGGAGAACATGGAGCAACGCACGGAGAGGGCCGGGCTGAAGACAATGGACCTAGCGCCTTGAAAAAGAGTATGGCGCCACTCGCAGCCAAGGTCTTGGCGGCCCTCCGTCGTAGGTTGGCCAGCTTGCCAGCCTGTGAGGCCTGCAGCTGCCGCAACCTGCGCTCGTGCTTGCGAGTGATGAGCCATTTGGTTGAATTCATCCCACTCTCACATTCGGTCTAAGCGGAGAGCCCCGGCCTAGTGATGACATGTTCTGAGCCGAGTCTCTCTGCAAGAACTGACCCAATGTCTTGTGGTATAATAAGCTTCGATGAATCCTCAGAGTCTCATAATTGCTCGACATGTTTTGGATCTCAGACTAGCTCGCATTTGGCGAAATGCCGGCAGAGGCTTGGGGAGGCTGGTGGACCTCCTCTATCACAGCAAAGTGGTGGCTTCTGAGTTCAAGAATGAGTTCAGAGAGTTGTGGCGCTTGTCGCTGCAGCACTTACGTCCGCACTTGCGGCCTGACCCTTCGATGGATCGGTGAGGCAGCCATGAAGTTGCCGCTTTTCATGTGCAGTTCCTGGGCCGTGGTCTTGGGCAGTGATTCAGCCCAAGGTACGGCCACGGCGTAGATGTGTCTTCCCCATTTTCACATGCATCCTGCCGCATTTCAGTGCACATCCACGTTCTGGAGGCCGTGGCAGCCCCTCGAGCGTCACCTCTGAGCCGCTGAATGGCTCTTTATGAATCTTTCTAATTCTTTTTGTACAGCGCTCCGGTCGAGAGAGATCGGTTGGAGACCTTCCTATGAGGGAAGGCTAATGCCTTTTGCCATGTTCTCACTTGTTTTGCTTGGGATCCTCGGCAGACGCCGTCCTAAAGAGAGCAGTGGGCCAGCGCAGACAGGGAAAGTTCGGTGAAGAAGGCGTTGAGTCCAATTGAAGTCGATGTCATAAGTCTCTGAGGTCTACATCGAAGCCATCCACCTTGGATGGAAACCTTTAGTGCAGACGTGGGCCAAGAACATCAAGAAGAGGTCCGTATTGAATATTGAAGTGAATGAAGCAAGATGCCATGTCACCTGCTCGAAGGTCGCATGGCATGAAACTGCGCAGGTTCCCAGCTCAGAGCGAGCTTTTGAAGAAGTGGGTCATCGAGATCTGCGAGAAATCCTTGCCTTACCTGCAGGAGGAGTGCAAAGAGGCTCCTGGCATCCCTTCGGTGGACACGAATCTCGTCGGGGCTCCGAGATCCAAGCTGCGATAGGCCACTTAGAGTTTTTTTTTTTTTTTTTTTTTTTTTTTATTATTATTATGACTTTTCAATAGGTTTAAACAACGAGAGGCGGACACCTTTGAGAACACCTTCATCTCCCAACAGCACGGATTCAAGCCGGAGGAGCTTGAGAAAATCAAACAGCAACGTCGTCCGGAGGAGGTGAAGAGCGAGAACAAGCAAGAGAAGGCAGTTTAGTTGGACATACAGATCGGATCGCTGAAGTTGGACTGATGTGCAAAGCTGTCCAGCTGTCTCACCTTAGCGATTGTGGTCTGCTTAGTACCGCTCCAATGTGCAGCAATCAGCGGGCCTAGCTGAATACGCGCTGAATCAACAGGTAATACAAGTCATTGGCAAGAGACGGTGACGATGGATCAAGCTCAGTTACATGAGGCAAACTGTTGATCTTATTGATGGGCGCGTGTGATAATCCTGCACGGGCAAGGCCCCAAGTGTCAACGTGTCTAGCGGTCTTACGCACTGAATCAGTGAAAGACTCGCAAAGGAGGCTAGTGCTGTTGCACAAAAGACTCTGCTGGCCTAGTGGCAACATGGAGTTCAAAAGCGTCTGACAGACCTTATATGGATAATGTGCAAGCTTGGTTCTTGATCCATGCCCTGAAGCATTATATACCCTCGATCGGCTCATGGGTGTGCCGTCGCGGGGGCCCAACGGCATCACCCGGCTTCTTAAGATTTAAACACACCTCCGGAAACAGGTCTAATAACCTTTGGATCAAAGTTCAGCATCAAACTGGTAGGCTTCTAGCAATAATAACCATTTTAAATTTTAGATTTTTCATTCCGAATGCAGACATATTCAGGGTGTCCCAATTGACTGATTTGTGTTAAGCCCGCAGTGAGCGGAAGCTGCGCGTGTACCAGACAGCTGAAGTTGCGTACCTCTAATGAAATACCTCTTATGGCCAATCTGGTGCGCGGCTATTGCCGCGCAGAACTGGCCTAACGGCATCGACTTCCGCTGCTGGCATTCTGCATGTCTGACCATGGACTACAGTCAATTGCCCTGAAGACAAGCATAGGCTTCTGCTTCTCAATGATTCGGATGACTCTCGACCTACTGCGATTCACGTCGAAGGCGGTGCGGACATCAATGGGTGTAGCTACTTACGCAAGCCATTCGGTGCTGCCTGCGACAAACGTGCAGATCCGGGGAACAGCTCCAGAAAGTCGGACCAGAAGTGACAGGCGCCCAATTACTATTGGCATAGCTAGTCCCATCCGGAGAATGAGCACCATCTTTGGCCATCAAGATCTTAGCTGGATCTACTATATCAGCATCTGTATTCAGATACATGGCAAGTGGGTCCAGAGGAACATCAACGTCTTCAACTGGACTATGATCCTTACGGAGTTTAGAAACGTTGACCTTTAATTGCTACGGTGCTAAGATCTATGCTTGCCATACTGCCTTCAGCTGCTATTACCTTCCCTTTAATCCACTTGCGAGTATCATAGCTACCACCTGCCTCAATTCTGGAAGTGTTGGCAGTCCAGTAGACATGATCACCAGGCACAAAAGGTCCATCGGACGGACGAAGCCTCGACGTTATATCTTGTCGGAGATCATCTGACTGCCTGGCTTCGAGGTCAGGCGCCGAAGGTCAGCTGTCAACTGAGCTGGGTCCTGTATCGCAGGACTCACGATGTCGGCACGGCGTCCAAACGCCATCTCTAAAGGAGTCACACCTCCAAACGTAACTGTGGATTTGCGTGCATGCCGCCACAGGAGTTGCCTGTAGCTAACATGAGCTAGTGCTGACGGTGTCACCTACGGTCTTCAGCATGGTGTCTACTTGTCTCTTGAAGAGTCTTATACCAGCCTCTGCCCGAAAGGTCCATGGAGTAGCTGGTCCGAGAGAGATGGGAACAATCTTCTTACGATTATAGAATGATTCCATCTCCGCACCCATGAAGGCCATGTCTGCGACAATGTACTTTGGGTTCAGCTGATTCTTTCTCCGTCTTGGTCTCTACTGGATACGCTGTAGTCAACGTAGCTGTGCCATCATAGATTAAAGGAACACAAGCTCAGCCGTGGGAAAGACTACTGTTTCGCCGTGATCAATGAAAGTCAACTCACCGAAGACCTCGCTCCTCATGCCGCTAATGCGGGATTTAGATGGAGCTATCTTGCTCTTCTGACATCTGTCACACTGCTTAACGATCTCTTCGTATCTGGCATACATGCGACCTGGAATCTTAAGAGCCGAAGTCCTGCGACGAAACTGCTCTGGACTCATGTGATAGTGCTTGAGATGAAGCTTAAGAAGCTCAACATCATGTTCAAGTTTAGCGTGAATCCGTTGCAGAACCAGTGGGAACGAAGCGTTGACGCGTGGTTCTTTCTTATCGGCAGGCTTCTGTAGTCCTGGCGGAGACTCTGCGGGAGTCTCAGGATCCGGCGGAGGTAGTGCTTCCTTAAGTGGTGCATACACGGGCTTGAGCGATGGTATGGTGACGGGCTTGTCTAGCACAGGCTCGCCGGCTTAACTTTCTTGGCCAGTCTCTTAGCCGGCACAGTTGCTTCAGGATCGCCGTGGTCCTTCGTAGTCGAGGGTACGTCCTTGCTATTAGGACCCGGCGTTGGTTTCTTCTTGAGGCCCTCCTCATCATAAGTACGAGGGCGACGCCTACCAGTGCCGGGCATGTGACTAAAGCATCTTAAGACGAATAAAGGCTGTGCTTAGGCTGCCTAGTGGTGCGAACAAGGTCCTGCACGTCCAGAACGGCGTGGTTGGATGTAGACACTGGAAGTGGAGTCCTCTTCATACCAAACCCTGGACACGACAGGAATTCACTGATGGGAGTATGCTCCAAGGTGAACTGTAAGTTCCGCATCTGCTCTATTGAGAACTGAGAATAGGATCGGAACACGACCTTATAATCTAGGACATCAACGGTGGTATTAATCGAGCCAGTCGGTGATAGTTCACTTTTGATATGGGTGTGAAGCCGTTCTCCAACAATAGATGCATCACTATTGGCAAAGGAAGCAGTTCTACGGCATGGCTCGAAGCTCAAGCTGACCGACCTGTATTCAGGTGAATTCTGGCACGCTTTCATGAGTCTATTGACAGCATAACGTGAAGCAATTGCCTTTGTACAAGCTGAGTCAAGAATAACATACGTGGGACTGTTCCGCATGTGCACATGTTCTGACAATAGCGAAGGCATAGACTCCAATCGTATGAAGAAAACGAATCCGAGTGGATCTGTCAATCTGGAACTGTAGGTGGGTTCTCTGCTTTCTGTCCACCAAGCTCTGTCTTCTTCATAGTCATAATAATCATCCCAGGCATGCCACGTCTCATTACTCAATGCAGGCTCAGAGGCTGCTTGTTGCTGTGGAGGCTGCTCTGTCAGAGGCCAAGGACTCGTTGGCTGAGGGGCCTTTCTCGGCGTCCGTTCCTTTGCTCTTGCCCTTCGCCTTTCCTTTTCCTTTTCCTTTGTTCTTTCCTCCTTTCTCGCCTCCTCTTCCTCCATACATGGCGCTGTGGTCCTGGATCATATTTGACCGACTCTGTCTGCTCCAAAAGCCAGGACACCTCCCTTGCCTTTGCCACTACCTCCTTTCCTCTTGCCGAATTATTGAATGGCTTTTGGAAGTGCCGACCTTGGATCGTGGTTCTCTTGTAGGTGTAGCCACTTTTGGTTGCTCTCAACACCCAGACCTCGTCCTCCGCAAACAAGGTCAGACAACCTGCTTCCCCTGTATCGTCGTCTTGAACCCAGAGACCTTCTTCACCTGACGTCTCTGAGGTTCATGGCCGAGATGAAGCACTCACGTGGGCTCTCATTGAGATCCGCTTGGACGAGAAAGATGAGATTGATAAGATTGTCCTTGTAAGAGGAAACGATTGTTTCTGCATCTCTCGGCGCTGCTCGCGGACATTTCGCACAAACGTGAGCTGCTCTTCTTCGGTCGCGTGGTTCTGGATCAGCAGGGTCAGATGTTCTTGCTGTGTTTGCGACAAATGTTGGTCGATGAATGCAGCTAGTCTGTCTGGAGGAACGGCGCTAGGTCAATGCACGAACAGGTGAGTCTTCTGACTGCAACTTCAAACCTGGCAATCCAAATAATGAAGTCGGTGGCATGAGTCCGGCAACAACGACAGAGATACATGAAGCGCCACATGAAGATGAAGGAAATACCCTTCGCGAAATAGGGCCTCAAAGTCTCCTTGAAGTGGGTCACGCCACCATTTCCGTCCCGAAGCTTGTGGTTGTCCAACATGTTCTTGTAGAACTCTGCTGGTCCGACGAAGGCATTCTTCAATGGGGGCCCCCGTTTCTCTGGAGATACCACGCCAGTCCTCAATCTGATCCTCCTTTTCGAGCCAGGAGGTTTGTCCATCGAACCTTGGGAACCTTCGGGATAATGGGGTTAGTGCCTGTGTAGCCAAAAACATCGGGATGCAAGGTGTTTGGAAGCCTTCGCTCTCGTACTCGGAGTACTCGTCGTCCTCATTATCCACAGACGGAGTCTTGGTCTTGAGCCATCGCAGTTGGATTTGGGAAGAACCTGTACAGACTGTATGTGTTTTCAAGGCATGACCTAGAAGTGGCATCGTGGAGCTTTGCCGGAAAACAGATATCAAATGCCGTTGCCGGGCTTGGGAAGCTGATGAGCAAGGAAAATTGCCGATTTGTGGGCTCTCCGCTGCCGAAAGCTGTTTCACAGGGCCTGTTTTCATCAAAGCGGGGATGTGTCAAGCCTCGAAGAGCGGATCATGGCCATGGCGCGCTTGGCTCGGGCGCCCTGAGTCGACTTGCCACGTGGCTTTGGCTCACAGTTTTCAAAGAAGCAGGCCAAACATCTCGAGGGCTGCTAAAAGAGCCTCGTGGCGCACGTGTTGCGGGCTCATGGGCCATGAGACGCGCCGGGACCTTTTCCAGGTGCAAGCGCACTTGCGGGACCGCGCGGATGTGAACGAGCGGGACAAGCAGGCGGCCGCGCAGGGCGATCTCAACGCTGGGGCGCTCAGAATGGAGCTCGAAGATCGCCTTTATATGTTTTTGGATGAGTTTAAGTGCGTTTATTATATATCTTTATAATATGGATTCTATTTGTTCTGAGTCGTCTTCAGAGGATCTCCATGGGTAGCGGTCCAAACGTATAGATGGGCCATCCGCAGCTTGGGCCCAACTTGAGCCAGTCAAAAGGACGGGGCGCTTGGCTAGGACGTGCCATGGGTGCGATCTCACGGCATTAACCACATTGGTAGCGCAGCCCTAGGTGAAGGGGTCCAAACGATGGGATGGCAGGCATGAGAATTGGAACCATTCCCTGGTGGAGGTGAAGTGGACGCCGAGCTCGATGAAGCCTTCAGAGAGACGCCGCGTCTTGCGGCTCGGTTGGTTCGTAGGAACTTGAAAATGGGGCCACCGTCTTTAGTCCAACTCCTTTACAAATTGGACCCTGAAAACTTTGAGCGAGAAGCGGATGTGACAAGGTTGATTCGGTTCTTGGAAGACTCACCTCTCAACAAGCAGCCATTGCCGGAAGCAGGAAACCGCATCGGAGCTTACTACAGGCGACTGCGCCAAAAACCTCATGAGTCAGTCCGACAATTCATCGTGCGAGAAGAGAAGGTGCACGACGAGATGTTGAAGGCTTTGCAACGACTCTTGAGGGAGCGCGATCTGGATTTCGATCAGTACGACTGCTCCGTGGGAGAGCTGAAGCTGTTCGTAGGCATGAAGGATGGCGCTTCAGTGTTCTCTGGCGGTGATGACTCCTCAGAGACGCGACGTGATGAAGAAGCTTCTTTCCAAGATGGCCATTCTGGAGGCTCTCAAGCTCCACGTGGTGAAGGACGACCAGCTGAAGAAGATGAGAAGGAATCTGAGGCTGGACATTCCACACCTTCCGTGAAGACTGCCAAAGGGAAAGACTTTCTACAAAGGTTGATGGAGAAAGGCTTGATGCCACTCAGTGCTCTTGATGTCATCAGAGGATGGCTACTGCTGGAGACTTGCATTCAGGAGATGAGAATGGAAAGTGCGTGGTCAAGGCGGCAACCAGGAACAAGTTGACATACCATGAGATTCGAGCGGCTTTGACTAACATGTATGAGGACACTCAGGGTGGTTCTCGAACTCAGCGGGGCTATGTCGGGAGCCATCATGGCGACTTCCAAGAGAGCTATCAGGTGGACGATGACGAGGACATGTACGGCAAGGCCTATTACCAGAACTATGATGGCTACCCTGAAGAAGACTGGCGGGCTGAGACTTGGTCCGACCAGCATCAACCTGAGGAGGCATGGGTGTCTGAGTGGAACGGGCAAGATTGGCCTGAGGACGAACCGGAGGCCAAGGTGAACGTGGAAGAGCTCAAGGCGCTGATGCAAGCACAGGAAGAGGCCGAGAAGCAGAACCGCGATCTTCAGATGATGATGGCGGAGAATGACCGCAATCTCACTGAGGCCAGAAAGGCTGTTGCTGCGGCCACGAAAGATCGTGGATGGGGTGCCGGGCCTCAACAGAGCAAAGGGCGGCCTGGGTCGATGTACCAGGCCAAAGGCAAGAACAAGGGCAAGGGCAAGAGCTACGACGCTCTCCAATCTCTGCAAGTCAAGATCGAAGGGATCCGGCTTCTTTGGTGGGAAGATTTTCAAGGTCCGAAAGGCAGCAAGGGCGGAAAGAGCGGAAGTCAATTCGTTTTGAATGCCGACTACGAGCTGATGACCTTGGAGGGCAACGACAACGATGAAAATGTGTCACCAGTACAGCGGGCACTTCTAAGACCCGGGAGCCAATGTTTCCACATGAGGCCATCATTGACACTGGCGCTACAGCGTCAGGGGGAGGCCATGATGCTGTGACACAGCTATGTACAGCAATTTCCAAGGCAAGACCTGACACCCGGATCTTGATCTTTCAATCCGATCGCCCATAGTTTCGCTATGGGTCTGGACAGGGGGGCAAGCCAACTTCCGTGTGAAGATTCAAGTTCCTCCTCAAGAGCTATCTATCTATGCACTTCCATCTCCGGGGGTACCTGTGTTAATTGGCAGGCGAGAACTGTCAGCACTCAACGTTATTTTGGCAACACCTTCCTCCAAGGGCGTAGTGATGGGCAACTGTGTGGAGTTCAGACGTACTAAGAAGATGCACATGCTCTTGGGTTTCCTCAAGCATGTATTTCCAACTACGTCTTCAACCCCACTTCCATTGGGTCCATCGAGGGTGACCAAACCCGCTCAGGAGAAGGCTGCTGGCGCAAAGCATCACGAGGCGCACGTCTTGGAGCTCAGCTATGTTCCGGACGTTGAAGAGAACCTAGCAGACCTGAATTGTTTAGAAGGTGAGGCCATGAGCATGGACATGAATGACGTTGAGGTTCCGCAATTCCTAGCCGACAGGACCTCGTGCAGACAGTCTCAACTCATGATGCTAAGTTTCAGTGGCCGAGACGTTGCCTCTATGAGTCATGGTGCTTTAGCCAGGACCGGAACGACCTGGAACAGATGCGAGAGAAGCAAGCGCAGCAGGCTGGATCCCCACCTCAGATTTTTTGTGTGATCTAATGGGTTCTACGCGGTTGTCTCGCAGGGTCATGCCGTCGACAGCAAAACTCCTGCCCGTAGGGGGTGAGCAGTCCGAAAATGGTTCGGAGGCCTCAGAAGTCGATAAGAGTCCAGTGCTGAAAAGTGACATGGCAGGGCTCGAGGCCATTGAGGTTCTCTTCGATGAGAAGGCCCTCAGGCCGGGTGTTTTATGTGGAGCTGAGGTGAAGAAGCTAGGCTTCGAGCTCGGACCAGAGGACCTTTGCTATAGTGCTCTGTGTTGAGACCTCGCAAGAGGGCCGCATGATCATCTCGGCAGTCAAGCCAGGTGGGTAGGCGACGGACCAAGATCCGTCAGTGCTGGTGCGTGCCATCACCAATCTCACAGCAAAGGTCTCAGAATCCCTCCACGAGCTTGGTTTCCAAATCGGCCTGGCACGGAGTGCCGTGATGGTGGACACACGGCCTATAGAGGTCGTGGGTCAGTTCGCAACACACCTGTTGGTAGAGATCCAATGAACAAGTTGCGCACATGGAGAAGAACGCCAGACCACGGAATGACCACTCGAGGGCAAAGAACTAGCCAGGAGGAGGAATCCAGGCCGTTACGGAAGGCGGTCTCCAAGCTGAAGAAGGTGAGACCTGAAGCTCGTGGAGATCGCCTGCCGGTTTTTGCCTGTGAGGACGAATGTTGACAGGGACGCAACTGTATGTGGGCTGTATGTGGGCCCACGTCAAAGATGAGGAAGCACTTCTCGGACGAGCAGACAACGGTGGCAGCGAGGGATGATCCTCCTGTCCTGGAGATGCCGGAAGATGAAATCCCCCATCGAGTAAGTCAATCAGATGCTGAAGGCGTTGCAGCATAAGGCAGACTAGAGAGAGCGTCGACATCGGTGGATGACCTCTAGAGACAGCTGAACGAGCTCGAGGGGCAGCATGTGCAGCATGTGCTCAATTTGACTCGGATGAATGCGCGGGGCAGTGAGTCTTTGGCGTTGCTGGATTCTGGCGCTGTGCATTCTTTGAGGCCATTGGAAGTGGGAGACACACCGGACCAAATGTGGGGTATCGTCAGCAGATGGGAGGGCAGGATGCTTTCGCGTCAGGCGACGCCATGGACTCCATCCTCATTGAACACGAGGAAGATCATTGGAAGCAGCGATGGGTGGACACGGGGCCATCGTCTTGGCGGACACGCCGCCTGAAACTGCGTGCGCAGAGGGACTTGTGGCAGTGGATTGGCAGATTGGTTTACTGCCAGGCCAGTTCCAGAGAGCAGACTTGGGCGCCAAATCCATGGCAGAGGATCGAGGAATTGATGTTTTGTTTGGAATGGGAATCTTTGTATAGCCCCTTGAAACACGAAGAAAAGAAGAAAAGTTGCCTTTGAGAGGGTAGTCCGTTTGATGCAGGGGCATACCATTGAGAAGGCCGATCCTGGGAGAGGTGTGAGGACGTTCAAGGCCTGCTTGATGTGTACAGCCGATTGGTAGAGCAACGACGGGGCTTGAGCCGCAGAAGGTCCAATCGGATCCGCTTTGAGTGTCTGCAAGATGCCGAACGGGCCGAGTAGGGAATTGAGATGTAGAGATTTGAAGAGTCATAAAGCTCGAGCCTGGGGGAGTGTTGAGATGATGGCACCTCCTCAGCCTTTTTCACGAGCAGACACCAAGACATAGAGGAAAGAGGCGCAATCTACAACTATAAATATTGTATACCATACATAGTGAACCCATCGGTTTGGATTTGTTTCAACTGTGGGAAAGGCACGCAAAGACGATTTTTTGAGATGCCATGAGGATGACAGCGGTGAGGACCGGCCCCTAAAAGCTTATATGGCATGCTAAATTTGCCAGGACAGTGCTGAGGAGCCTAAGATGGAGGTCACGTGTGGGCCCTGGTGCGAATTTCAAGTGTTTGGAACCCTTCCTCACGTTGTTTGATGGCTTCTTGATGCCTTGTTCAATGGTTTTGAGATGACCTGAGTTCGTGGTTTCGTGCTTGAGGCCGGATCGCTGCGACCGAGATATGGGGCTTCTGCACCAGCGGACGAAGCCGTCCACGCAGCGGGCGCGGAGCCCATTGCAAGGGGGTTCCTGGTGGGAGATCGAGCGTTTATGCTAAGAAAGGAAGGTAAAAAGTGAGTTGATTTCGATTCACACTGATTCATTTTTGCAGTCCGCTTTAAGGCGAAGATTGTGGAGGCTGCGCTGGCCCCTGGGGTACAAGAGGCGGAGGATGAGGCCATGGCCATACAGCTGCAAGAGGATCTCTCAAAGGAGACCGAGGGACGAGACGGTGGGATTCGGGGGGCTTTTGGTGCTCGAGGTGATGGAAATGAGTTGGTTTTGGTGTCCGAAAGCATACTCTTCCGCATGAGAGGTTAGTTAGACTTTGAGCCCGGTGGCCACGCAGTCGTAGGATGATGCCCTCATCGCCGAACGGCTGCAGCGGGAGGAGGTGGAACGGGAGGCTGGGGCACACAAGAGGCTGTCCTTTGGTTTCGCACCTAGGAGCCCACCGCCGTAAAGGCTACCAGGTGTGGATGACATAGGTGGCTTCAAGCGTGCGTAAGGCCGGACCTCTTGGCGGCAGCCTCGGCTGTAGCTGCCCTGCGGGAGGAGGAGAGGATCTTGCGGGACCGCGCGGATGTGAACGAGCGGGACAAGCAGGCGGCCGCGCAGGGCGATCTCAACGCTGGGGCGCTCAGAATGGAGCTCGAAGATCGCCTTTTTATGTTTTTGGATGAGTTTAAGTGCGTTTAGTTTATATCTGTATAATGTATGGATTATATTTGTTCCGAATCGTCTTCAGAGGATCTCCATGGGTAGCGGTCCAAACGTACAGATGGGCCATCCGCAGATTGGGCCCAACTTGAGCCAGTCAAAAGGACGGGGCGCTTGGCTAGGAGCTTGACGTGCCATGGGTGCGATCTAACACATGACCGGCGACGCCTTGCGCGACATGACATGACGCGAAATGACGTGATGTGACATGACACGGTCTGACGTAAGATGACCTGGCACGACATGATAAGACATGACATGACATGACACGAGGACGCGACAGGAGGTGACGTGACATGACATGACATGACATGACGTGACGTGACGCGACGCGACATGAGGTGGCATGACATGACATAATACAGCACATGACCGGACACGTCCACAAGGGTCAACGACTGCTGTCAACGACAATAACCAACGACGTGCCGTGAGGTGAAATGACATGACGTGACGTGACATGACACCACAAAACATAACATGACATGACATGAGGTGACATGACATGACGTGGCGTGACATGAAGGGACTTGACATGCCATTACGTGACGTAATATGACGTGACATGACGTGACGGGGCCGGACGGGACTGCGCGGGACTGACGTGACTTGAAATGACATGACGTGACATGACATGACGCGGCACACCAGTACGTGGTAGTAGTAGGCATTAGTATATAGTAGTCGTAGAAGTGATTTGTGTCGGGACTGGACGGGACGGGACGTGACTTGACGTGACGTGAAATGACATGACGTGACATGACATGACGCGGCACACCAGTACGTCGTAGTAGTAGGCATTACTATCCGTAGTAGTCGTAGAAGTGATTTGTGTCAAACGGGACATGCAACAAAGTCAAATGAAGGTGAGCTCCGGTAAATGTTGAGGCTATTGCACCGCGGAACGCAACATTGAGTATGTAGGTAGAATGACTGTTGTGAAAGTAGCACATATACATTGTGTTACAAGGTGGCTGCCGCATAGTCCGGAACTGTCCAACTCTCGGGTGACCCCCCCTATGTTTGGTACCACTGAATAACACAAGGAACATATGTTGAACACTTTCGCAGCATACATGCTTTCGTACATACCCCAATCATTGATCAAACCCGTACACCCATGATCACCCCCACCCCCTGTGGAATGGAGCGTTC
Organism: uncultured Pseudohongiella sp.; assembly: GCA_965227685.1. Classification (GTDB taxonomy): domain Bacteria; phylum Pseudomonadota; class Gammaproteobacteria; order Pseudomonadales; family Pseudohongiellaceae; genus UBA9145. The sequence goes on from CBDDGA010000002.1 coordinate 4,707,171, forward strand.
TTGACACTGGGGTGTACAACATTCAGGTACACACATGAACACCCCTCCTTTTTGTGGGATGGATCGTTCTTGACACTGACGTGTGGCATACTGAGGTACATACATCATGATCACGGAAGGGAGCGTTCTCCACGCTGGGGTGTTTTCCACTAAGGTGCCAAGCAACCATGCTCATGACCTGAGGGTGTGGCCTTTGCCTTCCCTGGTGCGAACTATACCATGGGGGGGTACCCCCGGACCAGCAAGCCTTGCAACTGGTACATATATACGCACACACATATATACAATATATATTATTGAAATGGTTCCTTCTCAGCCCTTTTCATGATCAGACACCAAGCCAGAGAGGAAAGAGGCACCATCTACGACCAATAGGTTAGCCCAAGGTCGACGCTTACGCAGAGAAGGCGGCTAAGACACGGGCAAACAGGCCTACCTCCTGAAGTTCATGATTGTCACGATTCGGAAGACCAACGCGAAGACGATGGGGGACGCGGCGATCTGCAGTTGGTGACGCAAGAGCTGGCGTTAATCCAGGAGCAGCAGACGGTGGAATATGCATGAATATGCGACCCCCTCCAAGACCGACCTTGGGTGCGAGCGGGGTGCCGAGGCTGGCATTGCGCTCACTTCCTTTGCCGGATGGACATGCAACCGTGCAACCTCGCCCAGAGCATTGGCGCCAATGTTCCTTAAAGGGCAGGTGGACAAGATGGAGGCTATGGTACGTTCCTCTCCTCTACTTCCAGCGAGACGATCGGAAGAGGAGAAGCCTGCGATTGCCAATGGAGAAGAAGGTGGAATGGATGAGCAGACGCCACGAGGTTCACGCCAGGTTCAGCGCTATGATGTTGGTATCTCGACAGACGCACTACGCAGCAAGGAACAATGAAGACGCAACGCGGGAACGACGGTATCCGTTGATCTGCGGCAGCTGACTACCATGCTTATGAGATCTTAAGAGGAAAATCGGAAGTCTCGGGAGGAGCTCATGGCAGTGAGGCTAGAAGTAGCAGGTTCCACACTCCAGAAGAAGCCGAGGTCAGCTTGTCCCAGGGGAGCCGCAGCAGCAAGGGCTGCCCGGCCTGGCGGTGCCTGGCTCCGCTAGTTGGCCACCCACAATACAAGAAGGAGCGGGCGGGAAGGCGCCACTGCTTCAGCTGAAGAGCCTGTGCTCGATCGAATGGAACCATCTTTTTGGTACCACGCCTACACTGCCCCCACTGGCCCCCGCCACCTCTGACCGCCAGAGCTCCGAAGATGTCGAGAGATCGCTGATGGCCGGCTCGAGCAAGGCCAACAAATCTCCCATGCGGAGGGGACCCTCTTGTGCGTCCTACCCCGCCAGCCTCGGCAAGTCAATAGCTCCCCTCCTCACGACCTCCACACCAAGGGATGAGACGGGTGGCCAACATGTTAGATCATGCTACTGTTACTTGCAGCGGTGCCTGATCAACAGTTGGTGGCAGCTAAGCGTTTGACTGTGTTCTCCATGATGTGCCGCACGTGCAGCTTAGATTCCAGCCTGGTGGCTTGGGGGAGAAGCAGACCCTGCTGCAGAACATCGAGAGTTTTTGAGAAGGTCAGTTGCTCGGAGGTGCGGTGCTTGGACTTCGACGCTGGGTGCAGAGCTATAGGCGACGGAGCAAGATCCGTCAGTGCTGGTGCGTGCCATCACCAATCTCACAGCAAAGGTCTCAGAATCCCACCACGAGCTCAGTTTCCAAGTTACCGTGATGGTGGACACACGGCCTAGCAAAGAGGTCGTGGGTCAGTTCGCAACACACCTGTTGGTAGAGATCCAATGAACAAGTTGCGCACATGGAGAAGAACGCCAGACCACAGAATGACCACTCAAGGGCAAAGAACTAGCCACGAGGAGGAATCCAGGCTGTTAGGGAAGGCGGTCTCCAAGCTGAAGAAGGTGAGACCTGAAGCTCATGGAGATAGCCCGAGACCCTGCCGGTTTTTGCCTGTGAGGACGAATGTTGACAGGGACGCAACTGTTTGTGGGCTGTATGTGGGCCCACGTCAAAGATGAGGAAGCACTTCTTGTCGGCGTGCCCCACACATTACCCCAACACGAAGGCCAAGCATCTTCAGGAGGTCATCGACCAGAACCAGAAGGAAGTCGATCCGGACGAGCAGACTACGGCGGCACCGAGAGATGATCTTCCTGTCCTGGAGATGCCGGAAGATAAAGTCCCTCATCGAGGAAGTCAATCACACGCTGATGGCGTTGCAGCATAAGGCAGACCAGAGCCAGCGTCGACATCGGTGGACGACCTTTAGAGACAGCTGAACGAGCTCGAGGGGCAGCATGTGCAGCATGTGCTCAGTTTGACTCGGATGAATGCGCGGGGCAGTGAGTCTTTGGCGTTGCTGAATTCTGGCGCTACGCATTCTTTGAGGCCATTGGAAGTGGGAGACGCGCCAGACCAAATGTGGACAAGGTGTGGGTATCGTTAGCAGATGGGAGGGCAGGATGCTTTCGCGTCAGGCGACGCCCTGGACTCCATCCTCATTGAACACGAGGAGGATCATTGGAAGCAGCGATGGGTGGACACGGGGCCATCGTCTTGGCGGACACGCCGCCTGAAAAACTGCGTGTGCAGAGAAACGTGTGGCAGTGGATTGGCAGATGGGTTTATTGCCAGGCCAGTTCCAGAGAGCAGACTTGGGCGCCAAATCCATGGCAGAGGATCGAGGAATTGATGTTTTGTTTGGAATGGGAATCTTTGTATAGCCCCTTGAAACACGAAGAAAAGAAGAAAAGTTGCCTTTGAGAGGGTAGTCCGTTTGATGCAGGGGCATACCATTGAGAAGGCCGATCCTGGGAGAGGTGTGAGGACGTTCAAGGCCTGCTTGATGTGTACAGCCGATTGGTAGAGTAACGACGGGGCTTGGGCCGCAGAAGGTCCAATCGGATCCGCTTTGAGTGTCCCCAAGATGCCAAACAGGCCGAGTAGGGAATTGAGATGTAGAGATTTGAGGAGTCATAGACCTCGAGCCTGGGGGAGTGTTGAGATGATGGCACCTCCTCATCCTTTTTCATGAACAGACACCAAGACATAGAGGAAAGAGGCGCAAGCTACAACTAGCCATTAAATATTGTATACCATACATAGTGAATCCATCGGTTTGGATTTGTTTCAACTGTGGGAAAGGCACGCAAAGACGATTTTTTGAGATGCCATGAGGATGACAGCGGTGAGGACCGGCCCCTAAAAGCTTATATGGCATGCTAAATTTGCCAGGACAGTGCTGAGGAGCCTAAGATGGAGGTCACGTGTGGGCCCTGGTGCGAATTTCAAGTGTTTGGAACCCTTCCTCACGTTGTTTGATGGCTTCTTGATGCCTTGTTCAATGGTTTTGAGATGACCTGAGTTCGTGGTTTCGTGCTTGAGGCCGGATCGCTTCGACCGAGATATGGGGCTTCTGCACCAGCGGATGAAGCCGTCCACGCAGCGGGCACGGAGCCCATTGCAAGGGGGTTCCTGGTGGGAGATCGAGCGTTTATGCTAGGAAATGAAGGGAAAATGAGTTGATTTCGATTCACACTGAATCGTTTTTGCAGTCCGCTTAAGGCGAAGATTGTGGAGGCTGCGCTGGCCCCTGGGCCGCAAGAGGCGGAGGATGAGGCCATGGCCATACAGCTGCAAGAGGATCTCTTAAAGGAGACGGAGGCACGAGACGGTGGGATTCGGGGGGCTTTTGGTGCTCAAGGTGATGGAAATTAATTGGTTTTGGTGTCCGAAAGCTTATTCTTCCGCGTGAGAGGTTAGACTTTGAGCCCGGTGGCCACGCAATCGTAGGATGATGCCCTCATCGCCGAACAGCTGCAGCGGGAGGAGGTGGAACGGCAGGCTCGGGGCACACATTTATAGAGGCCGTCCTTTGGTTTCGCACCTAGGAGCCCACCGCCGTAAAGGCTACCAGGTGTGGATCACATAGGTGGCTTCAAGCGTGCGTAAGGCCGGACCTCTTGGCGGCGGCCTCGGCTGTAGCTGCCCTGCGGGAGGAGGAGAGGATGGCCGAGGATGAGCTGGAGAGCTGGGCCGAGGAGGAGCTTGAGCCGCTTGGCGCCCCTCAGTGGCCTTTGGCAATGAGGCGTGGAGGAATGCAGATCAAGGTGCGCGTGCCCGAGGGCTGCTGCGCGGGCGACACGCTGGAGGTGGTGGCGCCCAGTGGCGACTTGATCCACGTGGTGATCCCCGCGGGTCACGGGCCTGGCGCCTTGCTGTGCCTTGACGACTTGAATTCAAGGCTTACTCGCTGAGGATGGTCCAGGTGCAGAATCGCGCGCATGGGGTCGGAAGCTGAGAGCGTTGGCCTTCAGTCTTAAGATCTACTGAAACCAGCTCTCCTCGCTGCTCAGGGACCTCAGAACATGCTGTGCGCGGCTGAGCACAAGCTCAGATCTTCAATTCACAGCGTGTTCACCGGCCTTTGCCCTAAGATGAAGGTGATTTAGACTTAGTTCTGCCTTGCACATTGCCGTCCGCACTTAGCTACTCGTCTCTCACAGAGAAGCACACTCTGGAGCAGTGGGAGGCCCTGCTTCAGAAGCTTGTGCCCCGGCTTAAAGCCTTCGGAACTGCTTTCTTCACAGCCTTGATGGCCTCCAAAGGGGTTAAAGGCCTTGAAAAAACATGGATGTGCTCGTGTCGAAGGTCTCGGGCTACTCTGTGATCAAGGCCCATCGCATTCGCTTTAAGAGTGCCTTCGCTTTAGGTGGCGCGGAACGGGAAGCTCTACCAGCGCAACTTCTGGCTGGGCAACGGTAGCGCGGTGGCTCACTTTTAGTCTTGAAAGCAATCTTTTAGGCTAAAAGAAAGGACTTTGGGACTTGGTGTTTCTGATTCTCGAGGCCTTCGCACCAATGGCCGCTTCTCCTCGGGTGTGGCGTGGGGCCTCGAGTGGTATGTGAAGCTGGTAGTAAAATGGGGCGTCTTGTAGGAGAGTCATCTCCCAACAATAATATGTTCATATATATGTACCAGTTTCGCTCAGTGAGGGGGGGGGCCCCCGCCATATGGTTGGTAGCCCTATATAACACAAGGAACATACCATGAGGACGTGTAAAACACACAGGCAATATCAACACACACACACACACAAACACACACATCATCATCTTACCCTCCCCCCCTGTGGAATGGAGCGTTCTGCACACTGGGTTGTAAACACAGTCTGCTCATGAAGCTGTTGCCAACATAACACTGTGTGTGGGCCCTGCCTTCCATGGTGAGACCATACCATTGGGGGGGGGGGTACCCCCGCACTGGCAAAACTTGGAACTGGAACATATATATGTTTGCGTGAGGAACCAGGGCCCCACATACCCGTGTGTTTGGCTCAAGCACACCCCTTTGCGTAGCAGAGGAGAAAACCGCGTGCCATTACAACCTATCGTAGGTTATCAGCCGTATCGCGGCTTGGGAGACTGTGAGACTAAGGGAGTGAGGTACAACCATGTCTTCTTCCGACCAGAGGTCGGAGACGGAGAGCCCGATGACTTTTGGGGATGCAGCAGTGCCTGCGGAGGCGACAATGAGCAGTGGCTCATCGTCCGCCTCTCCTGGAGCCTTGGAAGCTGGTAGTGGGATGATTCCTGTTAGTAGTCTGCCGAGAGTTCCAGAGTCGCAGCCATCGACGCCGCGAAAGCGGTCGCTTCCCTTGGAGGACGTCATGGATTCTCCCGAGACACCCAACACGAGGTTCAGAGCGCAGCTCACCGGTTACGCGGCATCGGATGAATCAAGGGTAATGGCTTATCAACCTCTAAGATTGGAGTCAGCAGCACTCCAGGGCATTGAAGCTGAAGAAGTGAGTGATATCGACTTAGTCGCATACATCGCAATCAAGTACGATGCCGAGATAAAGAAGAGTGAGAGCTACCAAATGGAGATGTTCGAGCAAAGAGATGTCTCATCCAAGTTAGAAGAGATGTATCGGAAGTCTGTCAGTGAAGTAGGTGAGCTTTCGGGTTATGTGAAGCAACTTCAGAATATGAGCGATCAGCGGATCATGGCAATTGTGCATGAATCGGAGGAGAACATCGCCCTGCAGCAAAGACTCGCCGAGATCACAGACAGTGCTCGCCAAGTAGCGATGAACGAGAGCCAACAGATCGTTCTAAGGGATCAAGAAGCTAACGCAGCGGTCACTGAAGCCCGCATGTATGCATCCGGCGTCGTAGCCGAGATGAGAGAGGGATTCAACGAGGCTAGGATCGAGTTCGGCCGGCAAAACCTCATGCTTAGGCATTACGAGAGCCGTGAGGCCTCTTTCCAGCTCGTGCAACAAGAAGCCCAGAGCATGAACGAAAGACTTGAGATGAAGATAGGGCTTATGAACCATGAGTTCCAATCGGCGATGCAGATCACGAAGACGGAATACGAGATTGAGATGCGGAGAGATGAACTTCTCAGCAACGAGGAAGCAGCGGATCTCAAGAACAGGAACCTCAGTCTTGAGATGGAAGTTGCCAAGCAACATGAGCTTATGAATGTGCCGGGAAGCCAACAGCAAGCCCTGATGCGTGAGCTCAGACATACTCAAACTGTATGCGAAGACAAAGAGAAGAGCATGGTCGCCCTTCGACATGAGGTTGGATTGTTGCGTGCCGATCGGGAAAGCCTGATGAAGGTGAATGCGAAGCTACTTGCTCAGCAGCCGACTCAGGGCACGACCACGCCAAGGGCGGGATCAACAAGCAATCACTCGTGGGTGGTCACGGGGAATTCTCCCCAGACCGCGGATCGAGGAGGAGGCCGAAGCTCAACGTCGCAGGCAGGAGATGGATGACATGAGGGATGAGCTCAGTCAGGCAATGGCGGATGTGGATCGACTCAGAGACGATCGGAACGCATACAAGATGTGGTTCCGCGAGGAGGAAGCGGAGCTCCATCGGGCGGTGTCCGAATCAGCTGAAGCGGCCCAAGGCAATGCGTCCTGGACCGGGCCACAACCGCCGCCGGGATACATCGGTATGATGTCAATGCCAAACTCATCGAAGATGCCATCCCGGAACAAAAAAGCGAAGATCATCGTTCCATCCTGGCCGAGGATCAGCGACATTGGGATCTGGAAAATGCACGTCGTTCGCTCCGTCATTCAGGCGAGCGCGGTGACTCTGATGTCGATCTGTGGACGAGATGGTGCAACGAGGCCTATGACCCAACTACACCCGAGCACATCCTGCGGAGTTCCGGGGGAGATCGCTTTACGAGCATCGACCTCAAACTGGCCCAAGCTCTCAGCCAGATGATGGTGAATGCCGGCGAGGCAGCAGCACCGGTGAAGGCGGAGATGCGCGCAATCGAGTTGGAGCGCACGAGGTCTGGAACATCCGTTGAACTCACCAAGGGACGAGAGTACCTGGCAAGGATCGTGGCTTTCTTCCGAGGGACTAACAACACCGAGGTCCTATACACTGCGAAGAACATATTTGACCTCAAGTACCCTGGCGACAGCAAGCTCCAACCATTCATGTCTCAATGGAATGAGATCTTGTCGCACATGGACGTCAGCACGACCCTGCCGGACAATGCTCTCCTTGAGTTGTTACACGACAAGGTGAAGGGATCCAAGCTCATGGAACTTGATATTCATGCTTTCGACAACCTTGCCCGTTCCGATCCTGCCAGAAGTTACCAGGCACTGAAGGATATCATCAACAAGCACATCAGAAGGGAACGAGAGGAGGCAAACAGGAGAGAGCGTGAGAAATCCTTGCATGTTCTTGCACGAAATCCCACGCCAGCGTTGACCGAGACATCAACCGGGGAGAAGGCTGGTGGTAAAAAGACGAAGGCCCGGGCGTTCCTTCCGTCCCGAAGACCAAGGACATCCCCAACCCCCAGCCTCACGTGATCCAAGTCCAGGTCGAGGCCGCGGCGGTTCTTCCAACGCCAAATCCTAAGGATCATGGAAAAGGGGGAAAGGGGAAAGGCAAACCCAAGAGAGGGCGGTCATCGACACCTGTGGGCAAGAGGCCGACGAAGGGTGAGGGCAAGAGACGTTCGCTCACGCCCGCAGACAAGGCCAAGATCGGATGTCGTTTCCACTGGAATGGAGGATGCAAGAAGGGCAAGGACTGCGAGTTCAGTCATCAAGAGAAGCATCGACCGAAGAGCAGATCACAGAGTCGTGATGGGAAGGGAAGCGGTCGATCTCCAAGCACCGACAAGGTGTGCCATGCGTGGAAGAGAGATGGCAAGTGCAAGTTCGGGGACAAGTGTAAGTTTCTTCACCACGACCCCGTCGCACCAGCTGCCAAGGAGAAGGCCAAACCCAAGAAGGCGACTCCTGCCATCACGGCGGGGTCACTCGGAGAAAGCGACTCTGAGGCGGAAATCACCTCCAGACCTCACAATAACAAGAAGACCCCGAAGAGGAAGAGGAAGGTGAGATTCTCCAACAACGTCGAGACCATAAGATTCAAGTCTCAGCATATCCTGAGCGACAGCGCTCCTAAGTCTCAGACGCAGCCACGGGGAAAAGGTCAACGGCCCATCGACATTGAGAAGAGAATTCTGTCGCAGAGAGGCAGGGCCAGACGAGACATCGAGGCCCGAATGGCTATTGGTCGCGGAAAGGTCATTGCACAGATCACCCGGGGAGACGTGACGGTTCCTAACATCGAAGTGAGGATTCACGATGGTGAATGGTTAGTGGGGATCGTCAACCCGGAAGACCTCTCGTACATCGAGAGGGACGGCAACCAGATGACACCGAAGCGGGGACAGACGACGTTGTGTATGCCGGCTCCCGAGTATGTCGGACAGCCAGTTCGGTGCATCTTGGACACGGGATGCGGTCATGACCTGATATCGCGGCAGAAGGTCGAGTCTATGTCCGGAGTCATCAGTCACGACAATGAGGGTGGTATGTCATTTATGACGGCCAACGGAGTGACGCAGACTCAAGAAGTCATGAACTTCAGGCCCAAGGAGCTGAACCAGGACAGTAAGGCATATGTGCTGGAGGAGACACCAGCCGTGCTGTCAGTCGGGAAGAAGTGCATGGAGCAAGGTTACTCCTTCATATGGTTGTCTGGTCGTAACCCTTACATGATGGACGACAACGGAGAGTGCACGCCACTGACAGTGAGGGACAACATCCCGTACATCAAGCTGAACGATCCCAAGGGACGGCATGAGAAGTTCTCTAGCTGCGAGAGTACCATCATCAACCAGATCCGGAAGATGATCGATGAGGGAATCCCAACAAAGGCTGTGAGTACACATAGATCATCCTATGCGCCGCTTACCCACATGGAACCCCCCAGTCATATAGGCCCCCCCTTCCCTGTGCCTCCCTATGGGTAGCCCATGTGGCATCCATGCGATCAAGCACTGTCGTTCAGGCGATCGATGCTGTGATCTATATGCCCAAATCCGCGACTGTAGCGCAATCGCCCACTTTTCCTCGTCAGGAGGGTGGCTTGAGCCAAAGCATAGCGTCAGGAGAGTGGCTTGAGCCAAAGGGTAGCGTCATATGGTCTGCATATTTTATTTCTATCTATTTATATAATATATATTATATGTATATTGTAATTCTTTATTTAATATAACTCCAAAAAAAAGGAAACTTCGTTCTTCAATTCTTGAGCTCTTTTTCGCGGAGCTTGTGGCTTAATCAAAGCCTTGCCCCCAACGGAGGCATGCAGCGCAGCAGTAATGTTGGAGCCCCCTCAAAGAGTAGCAATTGCTGTGGACGCCGAGTAGGAGGGTTTTCACCTCACGATCATACGCAAACGCTAAATGTGTGCGAAGCGCTCTGCGTATACAATCCTCATCCAGCATGCATTGCAGAAAGCGCGGATTGCATTGCCACGAGTAATCCAGAACCCTAAGCTGTTCGACATTCCGATAACTATTTTTACAAGCGTCAGATGTTCGTAGCTGTGTTGTTTCGGGCGCACCGGGAATAGTACCCGTTGGGCTTCATGCGCCCAAACGGCCAAGCCTCAACGCACGTGGACATGTCAACATTACCTTTCGAGTAGCGGTTGTAGTTCAAGCGATATTCTAGATACGCCTGCTCCAGTGCATCAAGGTCACCACAAGGAATGTAGCGACCATTCCTCGCACAGATTGTGGCAGCATGGCTTAGCGCAAGATAGCAGGAGGCCAACCACCTGGACATTGAACGATTGAAAAGAAGCATGCATGCACCTGTGCACGTCCGAGGGAAACTCTTCTGCGATCTCGGCCGAGAGAACCACACAGAAGTAAAGCATCATTCTGCTTGCGCTCCCATTCAGCTTCTTTTGTCCTATTGAAGGCGCCGCTGCAGCTTTAGGCTGCAGTGTCTCCTTCAACCATAATATGCGACGAGCTCTCGCACCATGGGGCACTCCTTCGTGCATGCAGCTTTACCAAAAAAACGTACTATAGGCCCAAGGCTCTGTTCTCCTGACACCAGGTTTTGTATCTCGCGAAGATACATTGCAGACGATCGTCTCGAGATCGGGGAGGGTAAATCGTGCGATCGTCCGTGTATAGCATAAAGGAGGACGCGTAGAGGTCCGGATACAAGGCGAGGTCTAAGATATGAAGCTGGTCCGGAAATATGCCTGCATGCATGAACAGACTCAGGATAACAATTTTCCCGTTTTAAGCTTTGTAAAGCGAGTCACGCCATTGAGAGAAACCCTGGATGCTCAAAAGAGGTGAGGTAGCGCAGGTTCGAAAATCTTCAGCAGTGTACATCCTTAAGATGAGCAATGCTGGCTGCGCGGGCGGCCAAGAGGCTCATCTCGGAAGCGGGCTCCTCGACCAAAGTTGGTATAAAGCAGCTCATGGTAGGCACCCTCGTCGTTGGGCATGTGCGTCACAGCAGGGCAGTGGTAGCAGCACTCGCGATGTCTGTACGAACCTGAAAGGTTTATATAATGCAGAAATCAAAAAGAAACGAGTTGTGAACAAGTTGCGTTGTAGCTTGAACAAAGATGCCACAAAGTCAGCATCTCCTTGTATGCCGTCCAGCACGCACTTCCACCCCCCCGCTAGGGGGAGGCCAGCCAACGAAGCACGTTTCGGATCCTTTCCTTCGAATGGCTCCCCCCATGGATCCTCTGCCGGCCACACACCTTTACCTTAGGTCGATTCTTGTTTCGTGTTGTCGGTTATCGGATCAAACATATCAGACACTATAAATCAAGCCGGGCATCGCAAGGCTTCAAAGGACCATGCCAGCACTTCAGATATGAGCTCCAGCGCTTTGTGTCCGGTGTGGACAGCTGATCTCACAGATAGTACTATTCGGCTGTCCCTAGTTGTGTGTGAGCATGCCAGGGTGGGGAGAAGAGTCACAATTTCAAAGTGCTGCGACCTTGTTGAATCGGCGCCGTCGCCGTAAAGTCGCAACGGCAGAGCACAGTCGAGGTCAAGTCCAGGGAAGTGTTCTGCGTGATCCATGTTGTGAAGCCACCATTCCTGTAAGTCACCAGGTGCGCCACAAAAAGTGGCATGGAACAAACGCTCATCATAGGCATAAAATGAAGCCACGACTTCATGGGGCGGCATGACGTACTGTTGCCAGGTCGTTTGCTCTTTGCTCGAAGAGCCATATTTGCCTCTTCTTGCCTGATGCATACAACAAACTACTGTGTTAGTGACAGGTTGCCGGAACATCGAACCTCGGAATGAGAAACGCTACTGTACTATTGTTTAATGCGTGTGTCTAAAGATCCAAGACGCTGTATGAAGCTCGTCGGGAGGATCTGTCTCCAGGGCTGTCGGATGACCCACCGATCGAAGCAGCGCTCCAAGCCCCACTGTCCGGAGCACAAAAAACGCGCGTGGAGGTCGAGAATTTCCGGCCTCAATAGCAAACAGATCTGGTTTCATAGATAAGACACGGAATGTAGGAGTGGTCTAAACGGCACAGCTGCAGAACTTCGTCATATAGTTGTTGGACCGTTGCCTGCATGGTCGGGCCGAGGAACGACGAGAACGACAAGAGCCTTGCCATCGCAGAACTTCTGCAAGAGAGCGGTCACCTTCTCCTTGACCACTTGGGCTTGCGCCTCGCCAGCAAGGCGCCTGGCAACTAGTCTAAATTGCTATGAAACCATTTCCGGAGCGAGTCAGGGAACGAGAGTCTCCAAGCGTCCATGCTTTCACAGACACAGTATATACCGCTGTGTGTGCTATGCACACAAAACCCAAATGACATGAAAGACATGTCACAGCCCCAAAAGCAGGTCTGACCCGCTTATAGCTCTCACTCGCAATCCTCATCCGAGTCCATGTCGCCGTCTTCCTCTTCCTCTTCATCATAGTCTTCTCCATCTAGTTCTGCCTGCAAGGCATCCGCAGCCTGCTTGGCTTTCTGCTCGGCTTCCTTCTCCTTCTTTTTCTTGGCAGCCTTTTGCTTCCTCTCGATGCCTTAGGGCACTTCAGAGATTAAAAGGCAGATGAGGCTTTCACGGGATTTCCAAGACTTCACCGTTCCGCGGGCGTTCTCAACTTGCTCGATCGCATCCTGAGGACTTCAACGAGGACTTCAATCACAAGTTCAAGACGGCTCTCCTCGACGCGCTTCTGCTTCTTGTCTTTCAGGGCCTGGATGACACTAATGTCCTTTTGCTCGAAGATTGCACTTTCGATCCTGCACAGGAACGTGAATAACACTAGATCTCACCACTTTCAAGGTTCTATGGCAGTCCTTTTAGCCTGCTTCTGAAACCATTCGGTGTGCTCGGCCAGCTGCTTCAGCATCTCCTAGGCACCGATGCAAGGGCTCTAAAGCCAGAGCGCCTCTTGGTGTGGAATCTTTAGCGCAGTCATTTCCAGCCCAGCCTCAGTGGCCTTGGAAGCTTTGCTCCTAAGTAGCTTCACATGACACTTCAACTCATCCATGGCTTTCTCTTCCTCAGTCTTCTCCTTCTTATTCTTTCCACTGCCTGAACCCTTCCCCTTTCGTGGGCCACCTTCCTCACCGGCATGCGCGTTGCTGAGTCTTGCAGTTGCGCCGTCCAAGGACTCGCTCAACGCCTTCTTCGCGGTCGCGGACTTCACACGAGCCTTGGCCGACGTTCGTGTGCCACTCCTTGTAATCTCAGCTCCTGCACATCACCCGATTGCGGCATGAAACCAACAAACATAGACTTAGAAAATGGCTCCTGTGGTGCGATACTTTTTGAAGACCTTGTAGATTCTGAACCGGTCATCGTCCGGAAACTTAGCTGGCCGCTAGAAGCAAACAGCCGTGATCCAAGGAACCTGAGGGTTTGCTTTGCCCTTCTGGCCTGAGTGCTTGGGACATATACGACAGAGGCTTGGTTGAGGGCAGCACTTTCCACGATCCGCTTCACGAAAGCCCTTGGGTGAAACATCTTAAGACACACCCAAACTTCATCCAAGGAACTTGCCAGCTTCGTTCTTGCCGTACTGCTGCTTGATCGCGAATAGTGGTAGCTCCTCAAAGATGTCCTCTTTGCGGTTCTCGGCCTCCCTCGGAGTACAACCTCTACAATATATAAGTACGTATATCTGTACACAAATTGTAAATAGATCGAAATGGCTAAGGACAGCGCTGCTGGTAGAAGCCCTCGACAGTGCAGGTCTTCCTGAGGCGCGATAGCCATCGTTGACCTATAAGCTGAGGGGCATGCTCTTATCGCATATGAACTGCTTGAGCACTTCAAAGCGTTTAGGATTCTGGCCCTGGAAGCTCATGTACTGCTCCAGTAAGCCCGGCGGGACCTCCGGGTCCTTTAGGCGTCTGCCTAATTGGTTGTAGAGTCTTCGTCTGTCTGCTTGGGCAAGGTCACCAGGTTGCATAGCTTTGATCTTAGCTGCTGCATCTGGTGGAAGCTGTCCAACCTCGCATGCTGTCAGGTGCTGACGACCATCCACGGGGCCGTGTACTCGCGGCCATCGATCGTGATCTTCGGAGAGACCTGGCAAGAATTAGCGAACGTTTAGCATATATATATATTATAATCTCGCCTTTGTCTCAGAGCCAACTCCAAGGCTGATAGGAGATACTGATCGCGGCACCCTAGATCAAATAGGTTAACACAGCATGAGTGCCAAGAAACGACGAGGAGTCTGTCGTGCTGGCCGGAGAGGCGACAGCAGGCTCTCGAACAGGTGTCTTTGGCGTCTGCCCCAAGCTGTCCGAGCTCGTCTTTGTTCTCAACCTCACCATTGGCTGACCTGTCACAGTGCCAACCATCTTCTTCGGCTTCTTAACGACAGGTTCCACAGGTTCGTCATCCTCGCAAATCTCATCGTCCTGCAGTTCCTCTTCCTCCTCAGCCTCTGCGCCTTCTTCCCAGTCCGGCTCCGCTGGGCCCTCCGGGTCCGGCTGCTCTGGTGGATCACCCTGCACCTGCTTGGGCACAGGCACATCCTTCCTCTTCGCGTCTTTCGGGGGCTCATCGGCTTTCTTAGACTTCTTCTTTGGCGGGCACTCGATCTCTTCTGCTGGCGGCGTGCCCTTCTTGCTGTTGTCCGAACCTCCATTCTCTACGTTCTTGCTACTCTTAGCTTTCGGCTCTTTCACAGTCTCCACCTCTACCTTCACCTCACTCTTCCTCTTAGGCTTCTCGGGCTCCACCTTCTTGCTGCCCTTATCGCTCGGCTCCTCACTCGGCTTCTTCGTTTCCTTCTCTTTCCCTGTGGCGACTATAGCTATGTTCTTTCTCATGTCACTCCCACCTTCCTTGGGTTCTACATGTGGCTTTCCCTGGCAAAAGAACCGAGTTGAATTGACTGAACGGCCTCAGCCACCGCAGTGTTCATTCTCCGCAGCCTTTTGAACGTCTCCCGATCCGGCACATCCTTCTCTTTCGTAGGGCCGGACTTGCCGCACTTGCCGCCCTTCCCGCCTACCACTAAGGCAGCAAGCGCCAGCATCTTCCCCTTTGCCTGGCCTTGGGACCAACTCCGCATCAACGGCATCAAACCCTTTCGAGAAGTTGTCGTCTTGCATGGAACCCAGCGTACGGGGGGGTCTTTCTTACCTTGATCCATTCACCAAATACACCCAGCTTGCATACAAGGCGCCCTTCCCTTCCTTCGTAGCTTCACCCTTGGATCAACTTAGAAGGCAAAGGAAGAATCAAGACGAGGAGCCATTGGATCCAGAAGAGTCGTCACCCGGTGACAGTGTGCCAAAATGGCTGCAGAAATCCACCATTTCCAGGTGCACCCCCCGTCACGGGCTTGTCACGGTCTAGGGGGGTCCTATGTGGCCCGGGTCACGGGCCGTCACGGGGTCGTCACGGGGTCCCCCGAATGAATGGAAATTGGACAAAATGCACCAGAGCCCTGCACACACCACACAGAACCATTTCCGTGATGCAGCGTGACGTGACGTCACGTGACATGACATGACGTCACCCCCATGGCATGCCACACACCACAACACGCGCACGTCATGCTGCATGACGTCATGTTGCGTGACGTGACGTCACCAGTCCGGCCTAGACCTCTTCCAAGCTGGCTCGTCCATCAATGCAAGACGTACGGCGGCATGCCACCTGGCGCGCCCCACGATACTCGGAAACACGAGTGCGTCAATGCGGAATCCCGCTGCAAGGCAACGTTCTGAATTTCAACATGAACTGTACAGTCCATCTCAGTGCGCCCTGCTCAAGATCACATCGTCCAAGTCGTCCTCAGACTCTGTCTCAGGGTTCGTATCGGCGTAGCTTGTACCGATATCGCTGCGGACCGGTGCGTCGAGACCGTTGGTCTTAAGCAAGAAGTCTCGGTGCAGCCGTGCCACCTTAGATAAAGACAGAAGATGATATTATAGCAGAATGCGCCTCCAAGCACATGCCCCAAGGATAGACTTGGCTCCCTTTTAGTTGTTTGCTTCCGGCCTCATTGGAGCGAGATTTGAAAAGCATCTCAGGATCGGACCACCCGCTTCCGGCCTTGACGGTCGCGGTACTTCTTCACCAAAGCGATCTTCATGGTCGAGGCCAGGCGTTGCAGCCAAAGCCGGTGTTCTGCTGTCAATGTGTGACGGGCCAGTGGTTTAAGGAATGCAGCTGTCGACATCAACATTGTAGGCTTCCTTAGACGGCGGCTGACCAGATATGATATGACCCGTATTCATATTGCTACCAGGTGACGGTGTTTTCCCTCCCACCGCGCCCTGGTCTAGGTACAGGGTAAAGGCCCGATGTCGACGCAAAGCAGCCTCCAAGAAGGGGCCAAACACCGAGACTATCTAGGTTGCAAAATGCCCCTGCCTCCAATGGCTTGTAGCATGCGAGGAGGCTCGACCGTGGTTGTTCTATTGTGTAGTAAGCGCCCTTGCTGGTGATGTATTCCATCCTGATTTGCAATTTAAACTATACGCCAACAAAGATGCCAGCCAAGGCGCAAAAGACACATCCTGCGAACCAAGCGGTTCTGCTGCCTCACCGAGCAAACCTTCTTGCAGCCACGGGGTCGAAGAGCACATCGCTTCGTCGTGCCCCTGCTCAACCACACCCAGCTCGAGCATGGGCATCCCAACCAAACCTAAGAATAGAAAAATGGAAGTGAGAAACATCTCCAGGCCGCATGCGCGCCTTCTCGAAGGCGTCGGCACAACGCAAAGTGCTGTCAATAGCCCAATGGGAGTGAGCAAGTTCATATGTCGCGAAAAGCGGACCTCAGCACGCAGGGCTGCATCAAGCATTTCCGAGGTCAAGGCGTCAGTAGCTGCAGACGACAGCCCGTGATGTTCGAAGCTGTCATGTAGTCTGTGGGAACCTTCCAGGAGACGTGACGCAATTGAAATGCGGTCAGACATGAGTCCCCCTGATCGTATTTCAGAAGAGTTTCACAACCCTTATGTTGCAACGTTAATCAAAATTATACTTGATATAAGCTGGCCCTAGCCCTAGCCTGCAAAGAACTCGATGGCGTGTAGCGGGGATTCCTCCAACGCATCCGGGCCTTAACGCCGAGTTTTGTCCAGTCTCTAGTTTCACAAATGGCCAGGCGGCTCTGCATCAACAAAGTGATGATCGCAGCGATCGCCGAGTACTTCATGGACGCGACTTGGAGCCAAGATTCTTGCATCACTGCAAACGCATGCCCGAGATACTAGATTCCGCTAAGCGACTGAACAAAGCTTGACTTGCAACAACGCGCATCTTTCTCACCCCGCTCTGCAACTCTCGATCCGAAGCATGTACTCGCTAGCACTGCTGTCCATTGCGAACACCAGCGTAAAAGAAAGACATGGCTGTATGGCCCACCGAAAAGCACTGACATTCACCCGCGAGCGTTCTACATCCAGAACTCTCTTATAGTTATTTATCAGCAGACCATTGCCTTGTCACCCACCCCAAATGCAAAACATCATCATAGAGGATTCTCTATGAGAAGGCTCAAATGAACTTCCTCTTCCGCTGCTCAGCCAAGGGCATATCCCATAGCACAAACTGCCGTTCCTGGGAAGCCTTCCACGCTTCCTCGAGAGCTTTCTTCCGCTCGCTCTTCGGGCCGTCGAACTGAAACCTCATAGTTGGAAAGCTGTTTAAAGTGCACCTCAACATATCGGTCAAGCCAAGTGGCCCGAAAGCAAAGAGTCTCTTCGCTTTACCATATTCGGTGGGCGTATAGGCCTTCTTGACCTCGCCCTCGGGCTTTTTCGGCTTTGCCTTCGGCGCCTCCTTAGAGCTCTTCTTCTTGGAAGCCGCAGAGCTAGCACTCGGCGCAGCCTTCTTGCCTTTCGGGCGCGGCGCAGGCTCTGGTGGAGGCACCACCTCTGGCTGCTTCTTCTTCGTCTTAGTCGGGATGCGACATGTCGAAAAAGATATATTATATAAATAAACGTGCGTATCTTAATATCAGATGTCATCACAGCCAGCGAGCTATGCCAAAAGGGGGGGGGGTTTTGGCACAGCACATCTGCGTAGAAAAGGGGGCCTGCCAAAGGGGGGGGGGGTTTTGGCGCAGCACATCTGCGTAGAAAAGGGGGCCTGCCAAAAGGGGGGGGGGTTTTGGCAAGCCACAGTCTTCACAACTTTCAGCGCAGCCTCTGCGCGCTTTGCAGCCGCAAGTTGCAACTTTGCATAAGGAGTCGGAACCGCTGCCCTCGTACGCTTTGCCTTTGGCGGTTGCGCTTTCTCTTCCTCTTCCGCGTCCTGACATTATAATAATAAGAAGGAAACAACACACAAAGAACAGAACGGGCAAAGGGTTAAAGCAAAACATGGCGCCTCATCTGGGCTTGAGGTTTCGTCCCCAACCTGCGTCTAGAGTCTAGGGACTTAGAGCAGTGCCTGAAGCACCTTTCGAACCGCTGCCTCAAGCACTTCTCGTTGAGTTGCAGGGAATGGGTCATCCGGAAACTCTGAGGACTTCTCCTGCGCTCCAGAGAGGAGATGTTTGGCGTCTTACGGCCTCACGCTCTTCTTCAGCTTCATCTTGCTCCTCGGGCTCATGGGGCATGGCCTCCTGCATCATTGAATTATGTTAAAGCCTTGATCCGAGACACCCCATGTTTGGAATACTTCCGGGCTTGATCTTCGGCCTTAGTGTGGTTGGCACGTGCACGGAGACGAGTGGCATAGTTCATCTTCTTGACGATCTTCTCCCGTTTTTCTTGGCGAGCACGACGCTCCTCGTTGATGAAGTCAGTCCACTCCTGTTCGTAAACGCGTCACGTTCAATTAGCAAGGTTCAAGGTCCACATGGAGAAAGTCCGCGAACGGGTCGGGTAAAGCCCAGGATTTGTCCTGCGCACAAGCCGACCGACAGCACATGCGCAGCTCCTCGACCTCTTTCGCGGGCGTGGCCAGCTCCTCGTCCTCTTCGGTGGGCTCGGCCTGCAGGGAGACACGAAGTGCCTTTGTATGATTGCACGTTTTGGAAATCAGTGTTCATAAATGTTTATAAATATCAACGTAATCCATGTTAGATCTAACAGAACGCCTCAGCATCAAACTTGGGGCCCTTGTGGGAAGATGCTGATGAGGAGGAGGGACATCCTGCAGTGCCACCAGGCGCCTCAGCCTGCAGAAACTCACAGAAGCCACCATACATATATATATAGTTATAAATACATTTAGTATATAAATATATCTATATAGGCAAATATATAGCTGAACACAAAACAGAAGCAGGGCACGCCTCTTCCAATTCGTCTTCGTCCGACGACGGATACCCCATCGTTTTGGTTTTTTTGCCTCAGAAGGGCCTCCCGCTCTTCTCGCTCTTTCTCCTCCTCAGCAGCTCTTACTGGCACCTAGCACAGGATCGAGCGCTAGATAGCAGAAAACACACCTCTTTGGCCTTTGGGGCCCACTGACCTTGATTACAACAAGACGCAGTGTCGAAATCGATCTAAGCCCGCAACGCTCATACATAGCCCAGAACTCGTCCTCGTTCGCGCAACCTTAGAGGGACCAGGAAGTTATAAGGGATTTGACCGGACCGAGAAAGCTCAGCCACTCTGATTTGGTTTGACCTGCAACAATTTCGAAGATGTGTTTTTCTCGGATCGGCCTTCGAGATACTCACCCAAGTGCTCAAAGATGGCCGCGTCTCCTTCGATCTCGTCCATGGTGTCATAGTAGTCATCGCCTGACAGTTGATTAACATAAACGATTCATGATATGAGGTTGGCCTTCAAAGGCTTCTTCTTCAATGGCTTCAGGATCCTGAGTGCCTTGGAACACGGCATTGGGAAGATCTGCAAACTGACCTTCTAGCTTCGGGTCGTCGATGTTGTCCTCATCTGTGAACTCGGCATCGCTTGCAGGGATCTTCGCGAATGGCCCCTCCTCCTCAACGGGCGATGGGCCATCGACCTGAGTGTCTTGGACCTCACCGTCACCTGCCATCATATTGAAAGCTTTAAGGCCGCCGTCCTTCAATTGCAGCATCAGCGATAGCCCCCTGCCATCAACTCGCGAAACATGAGACGAAAAATAACAGCCTGCTTTCGCTTGTTCTGGTTCTTTGGCACTGGCGGGGGTGGCATCCTGCTTTTCAAATAATCGCGGCTGAGGTCTTCACCTTTCGTGGTCTCCAGCAGCGGGTGCCTCCTGCGAGCGCCCAGGTTGCACATGTTAACATGTGCGAAATCAGCCTCAATGAAATATAATGAAATGTTAAAGCTATAGATAAAGGAACACATGGATCTATATACAGATCGCGCCCGAAACTGTTATAAAGCATGATCTGCAAACATACACGACTCGACGCGCATCGACCCTTAAGAATCCTCATTGTGCATGGGGAGTGTGTCCACATTGTCCACAAGGGCGCCAGCAGCCATGGGTTGCCGACGTGAAAGATTTCTCTTTCGAGCCTCCTTTAGCAGGCGATGCAACCTTTTACACTCGGCTTTCTCATGTTCAGCTTCAAGACGAGGGAGGCCGAAGTGCTCCCGCACCATCAAGCAAACAGACTGTGCCAATTTCAAGGTGACGAGGCGTCCCTGACCCCTCAGCTTCTGCACCCATCCAGAAAACAGGAAGCGGACATCATCTCGTTTCAAGGTTCCTGGTGGGATAAGCCGATTGGTTGAATGCATTCTGGTAGGATCGCCCTTCTCAAGCCTGCGGATCAACTTCTTGGAAACCATCCGCTCGTAATGAACTCGGTGTTCCTTTTGAAGCCGGGATCGGGCACCCATGGCTCTAAGATAGTTTTAAACGGAAGCTCGAGCACACTCGAAACACAAGTGTCTCTATTCAAGTTTATACAGCGTAGACCACCTGATCGATATCGATCCCGGCCACGCCTTGTAGTGTCCGAGGTACGG
Source organism: uncultured Pseudohongiella sp. (assembly GCA_965227685.1). GTDB lineage: Bacteria > Pseudomonadota > Gammaproteobacteria > Pseudomonadales > Pseudohongiellaceae > UBA9145. The sequence goes on from CBDDGA010000002.1 coordinate 4,727,913, forward strand.
CCACATCGATGGGCAGGGCGCGGGCAATACGATCAGATGAAAAGAACTAATGAAGCGTGTGCGGCTCACATGTTCGTATATATACCTATAGAGCTATTTTTGATTTGACAAAATATAAAGAGCTTGCATATATATATTACTTCGGATATGGACGGTTCGGTCTTGGAGCCATGCGCAGGCACATCTCAAAGCACCCTTTTCTTTCCTGATCGAGTTAACAAGTAAAAGAATATTATAGTTATGTAAATATACCCCGCATAGAAATAAGAGGGTATCGTCCGGTATCGTATATATAATCCCTGAATGACTCGTTGAACCTGAGAGTATACGCCAACTGGTACGGTCAAAAAACTTGCCTTATATGGCCAGTACCTGGACACACTCTGGAGACAGGGGTCTATGTGACATCATGGGTCCTATATAGCCAGGCCTTGGGCCCCGGTTCTATGTGTACGCTTAACCTGCGTTGGTCATTGAGGACAAGAAGATCACCGGAGATGATGGGAAGGACGGCGAGTCGGCTCTGCCCAGCATTAAATTGACTGAGGATTCGAAGGGTCTTTCCGACCTACGATTCTCGTGGGCAGTCCCAGGTGAAGCGGAAGCCGATGGGGAGCCTCCACTTCCTCCACCCGTCGAGGCACCCGCCGACGGCGGCGACCACGATCCACCCGCTGAGCGACATGAACCAGCATCCGAAGAGGAGTGGGAGGCCATCGAGAAGGTCAGTGCAGAGTCCGACAATGGAGAGCTCGAGATCGACGTTGTCGATGGGGTCCCACGTCTTGCAAGACCAGGATCCCTCAAAGCCGAGGCCAACTCGTTAGTGCATATCCTCACGCATAGGTACAAGAACCCCTATTGTGAGACTTGTGTGAGGGCGAAGATGAAGCATCGAAAGACTCGAAGAGGTGCCTTCAACCGGCCACTGAACAAGTTTGGTGACCTGATTTCCTTTGACTACCTTGATCTCGACAAGTCAAGTCTCGATCTAGTGCCAGTGTTGGATTACAAGGTGCTGGTCGTGAGAGATAGGTTCACTGGAATGATTGCCGGCTATAGCTCGCGCACCGGAGAGACCGGCCAGGTCGTCAGGTCCCTGAAGCACTTCATTGGGAGACGCAAAGTCTTACAGCTCTACTCTGATGACGCGCCAGCATTCGTCAAGGCAGGCAAGGAGCTGAAGATCAGTCATGATTCATCATTACCGGGACGAGCCGAGAACAACTCATACGCAGAGCGCAACAATCAGTTCCTCATCATGACGGTGTCGACATGCCTGCTACACGCGGGGGCACCGCCATGCTTCTGGAAGTATGCTCTGGACTGCGTGTGTCATCTGCTGAACTGCGAGCACACGACGGAGGACGGCAGTGCATGGATGAAGATGCACGATGAGGAGTTCAAGGGGCAGCTCATCCCTTTCGGAGCTAAGGTATTCTTCAAGCCAAGCGGAGCACGAAACATCGAGCAGGATCACAAGATGGATCCAGACGCCATCCCCGGCATCTTCGCTGGATATGAAGTTACCACCGGTCTAGGATGGTCCAACAAGTACCTTGTGTGGGCACTTGAGGATTTTGTGGAGCAAAACCTTGCCTATGATGCGGACCGTCCTATCATGAAGCTCCTCACGCCCCATGTTACGGAGAAGATCGAAATCGTCGGAGGAATCGAGTTTCCCTTGAAGGAGAAATATGAGAAACTCAACACGACTCTCGAGGGGCTGAGTGAGGTGCGAAGGAGGGAAGGGAAGAGTGACATCCCGGAAAGCTTCTTCATCGGCGACGACGATGATGAAGGCGATGATGATGGGGGTGATGATGATAATGGAGGTGGAGATGGCGGATCCAAAACGGGGAAGAAGAAAGAGACCGTCGTCGAATTCATCAAGCTGCCAGATGTTGGTATCGAGCATTCATCGGCCGGAAAACCCGGAGATGGACGGATCTATCTGAACGATGACGGTGAGAGAGTGAAGATTGGTTCAGATGGGAGGAGGTATCGTGTCGGCCCCGATGGCAGAAAGACCATGTCCGGATCGTCAAGGCTATCGGAGCTTTTCACGCCCGAGGAGTGGCAGCGGACGTCCGTGAAGGACAAGGAGAGAATGAAGAAGCTATCTGACAAGTCCGAGCACTTCAAGGAAGCGGTGAAGAAGAAAGTCGTTGAAGGCATCGAGAAGACCGCCAAGAAGAAGGAGGAGAGTAAGTATGACCACCTCGATGAGGAAGCAGCCGAGGTTGAGAGGGCTGCCGACGAGCGTGAAAAGAGAAAGGCGGAGAAGAAGAAGGCCAAGAAGGACAAGTCAGAGAAGAAGAAGGAAAAGAAGAAGAAGAAGAAGGATAAGGGAGACCCGGGGGAGGATGGGAAAGCCTCCGGGAGCGGCAAGGAGAAGAAGAGCGCCGCACTATCCATTCCTCTTCCTGATCGTGGGCCCCTGAGCAGATACGACAGTGATGATGACACTCCCATGTCATCCGTGTCCACCGCTGTTCCGAGCGATGAGGAGTTCCTCACGTCTTGGGATGAATGGGGGGACATCGAGAGTGGGGGGACCGAGATGCCCAAGGCGGAATGGATCGACGGCAACAACATTGACTTCAAGAACGGAAAGGTGACTGCCGTGACCCAAACCGCTGCTGCCAGTGTCGTGAACGATATCGTCTCTGAATGTGTCTATGAGTTCAAGCCCAGTGATGAATCCAAGAAGGAGGAGCCAATGAATTACCCACGAATGCCCTGGATCGTTGACAACGACGTCCCAAGACAGAAGGCGATCATTACACAGTTCTACAATGCCATGGTTTCCAGACCGGTCAGTCGGAGCGAGATGTTGTCCTCCCCGGAGGCCCTTGCGTCCATGAAGAAGGAATGGAAAGGATTGTGGGATCAGGACGTCTTCGACTTCTCGAGGGTCGTAGAGTATGATGGGATTGTACGTGAGTATCGGGCCAAGAATGAGGAGGTCCAACTCGCACGCGTACACGGAATATGTGTCGAGAAGAACCATCAGCTCCCCAAGGATGACCCTAGGAGAAAGTTCAAGGGACGAGGTGTGTTGCTTGGAAACCAAGTGAAGAACCAGAACTTTGAGGCAGCACTCTTCCAGGATCTCGGAAACTCTCCGGCAACATTTGAGGCAGCACGTCGGGCAGACTTTTTCGGTTGCCTGCCTGGTAATTCCGTGCAAATGGCTGATGCAATCCAAGCCTACATCCAAGCACTCCTTACGGGAATGGCTTGTTGGGTCGAGTTACCCGAAGATGCATGGCCGGATGATGTCCTCAAGCGGATCAAGAAATTGGGATTACGGAGACCCATGTGTCGCCTGCGCAAAGCGCTATATGGTCATCCCGACTCGGGTACCATGTGGGAGAAGCATTGCGACACCGAGGTTAAGGGACTCGAGTTCGATCCCGTGGGTCCCGAATGGCCAGGAATGTATTATCACAAGAAGCTTCAATTGCTCTTAGTGATTTATGTTGATGATCTCAAAATGGCCGGGCCAACCCAGAACCTCAAGAAGGGGTGGGATATGCTCAGATCCAAGCTCCGCATTGAGCCGGAAACAGAGCTAGGACTGTACCTTGGGTGCATGACAAAGAAAGGTGAAGCCTCACTTCACGACGGAACCAAGGTGAAGACTGTGAGTTACGACATGTCTGATCTGTTGAAGATGACTGTCGAGAAGTACCTAGGCATTATTGGGGAGAAGACCTTGCGGCGTGTGGCGACTCCTATGTTGCCAGAGATCACCCGTGAGCACCCCGCAAGGGCTCCGGCTAGTGATGGCCACTCCATTCAGTGCCCATGGTGCTCGTGCGACTTCGACCCGAAAGAGGCGGATAAGCGCAAGCTTTCCCCTGGATCCGGTGGCGCCCCCGATCCAGCATCTAAAGGGAAGAAGCAACCCGAAGAGGAAGGTATGCCGAGAGGTAAATTGGCACCCCATGCAGCAAGCATCTTGATGAAGCTCTTGTATGCCGCACGGATTGCCAGGTTCGACCTCTTGAGGGCCATCAATTCCCTATAGCCCGCAACGTCTCGAAATGGTCGGACAGGGATGATGCGCGACTTCATCACTTGATGTGCTACGTAAATGGAACTACTGGCCATCAGATGGTTGGATGGGTCGGTGATGGAGCTGCTAAGCTCGAGATAGGTCTCTATGCCGACGCCGACTTCGCGGGATGTGGACAGACTTTACGTTCTACTTCCGGTGCGCACCTGCATGTGCAGGGACCGCATACGAGATTTCCCATCTCCGGGGGAAGCAAACGGCAGGGATGTGTTTCACACTCCACGCCTGAGGCAGAGATCGTTGCGGCAGACTATGCTCTTCGCAATCTCGGGATCCCGTCTCTTCGAGTTTGGGACACCGTTCTCGGTCAGGGTAGCAAAGTCACCTTCCATGATGACAACCAGGGGATGATCGGTGTCATGCGCACTGGTCGGAACCCGACAATGCGCCATCTTGAGCGTTCTCATGGGATATCGATTGTATGGATGCATCAGATGTTTCAGCTCGATCACATCGATCTTGCGTATGAGATCACCGCTCGAATGGCTGCGGATATCCACACGAAAGACTTCTCAGGTGCTGATCAGTGGCGACATGCTTGCCAGTTGATCAACATCATGCCCCCCGAGGAGCTTTCTAGTCGTGAGGTCTTAGAACTTCACCAAACCACGAGGGGCGGCGCCGATAAGACTCAGATGTTCCAGAAGCGAGGGACCCAGATCCCCACTTTCCCATACACTGACGCGGGACTCAGCAGTCGTGAGGGTCTCCAGGTCCTCCCTGGGACCGACCCCTACGTCATGTGCAAATGTCCGAGTCGCTATCGCCTGCGACCACCCAGTGGGCTTCCTGGCGAGCGATGGCTGAGAACCACCTGGTTTCTCGAGAACAAGGTGTGGCGCAAAGTTGAGACCCGGGTCGATCCACTTCTTGAAGGTGACGTCATTGGACGGTGGATCGAGCGAGCTGTTTTCCAGTTTCACCCGGTCCAGCCCGCCTTGGCGACATCGCCAGTCCCGTCTCAACCCGCCCTGACTTCCGTTCAGGAGTCCTGGCAGCATACCCAGAGTGACCCTGTGTCGTCGTCCGAGCCTACGCTCCTCTTCTCGCTGCGGCCGCTGCTTCGCCAGCGCAACGCTCACACCCCTGTGCCACTTCATAGTCTGGATCCGAGCGCCCGTGTGGTGCTCCAGACTCTGACACGCCTGGTGCATGGGGGGGGAGGGGGGCAGGTCGGATCATTATTCCCAGTACACGACGCTTCTTCGAAGATCGTGAACAACGGGATCATATGGGACTTCGCCGTCACAAAAAGCGAGAACAAAGATGCTCTTTGCCATGACACATGGACGGTCGAGGAAGGGCCTACGATCACAAAGGTGATCAGGCACCACAAGTTCCCAAGAAGCAGGAAGTTCATACCGTCCGAGGCAGACAGCACACCCATCAATCCATTCTTGTTTCTCGACAAGAGAGTGACGATCATGCAGAGCTTATAGGGAAGAAGGGAGAGAGAATAGAGGTGCGTGATGAATGGAAGCGTCGAGGTAACAACTTAGACAAGAAGAGAGAGAGGTGGATCGGCAAGACCATCTTCTATGTGCCGACGCGATCTGCCAAACAAAGTGAGGCAGCCGGACATCACAATGCATGCGTGGCGATATGCTCGGATGCGCATGGACTGTCGACGATCCCTTTGAGTGACCTATTCATCCCTTCGAAAGCAGCAATCCGTGTATCTTATCTAGTGAAAGATGAGTACAAAGTGTTCACTCCCAAGAGCGGGAAGCACGGATCTCAGGCACTGCAACCTCCGCTCAACCTCATTCACCGGGGGACTAGCCAAGCGCCAGAAGGACTCGCACAGGTATGTGTCACCTTGCACAGAAAGAACGGAAGCAAGAGCTCCTTTCGCCTCCGTCTCTCCGGTGGCGATACGGACATCGAAAGGGAGGACATGAAGATAGAAGTAGATCTCCATGAGCTAGGGACACATGATGACGCTTTCGTATTAATGTGCGCTGAAGATGACAACCGCTCGAGAGATACATGTGTCGACAAGAGCATTGCAAGCACACTCCTGTTCTCATTACTGCGGATGATGATCTTCTGTCGCCTTACGGAATCGCTAAGTGGAAAGCTGCACTAAGGTCTTCGAGAGACGCATGCATGTTCGCAGGGCCGTGCACAGCAGGATCGCCATGGTCACGCCTCAACTCAAGCATGAGCAAAACCATTGAGACCATGTTATCACTCAAGCAAGAGACTTACTGGAGATTATGGGATCAATTTCATGAGGCGTGCCGCATCTGCATCAAAAGAGGTTCTCCGCTCATCTTTGAGCTGCCAAGGCATTGCGACTATTGGAAAGATGAAAGAATCATCGCAATTGCAGGTGATGGAAAGTGCCAGGTGCATGAACTCGACGGATGCATGTTCGGTCTTGCTGGAAAGAATGGGAAGCCAATCAAGAAACCATGGAAGATGTTATCCTGGAACACGAGGATAGGTAATGGCCTCAGTCGGAAGTGCGACGGATCGCATGACCACACACCATGTGCCGGATCGGAGACTAAGAGCACACAGCTTTACACGCCATTAATAGTGAAGCTGATTGTCGACTCGTTCGCTTCGCATGATCGTGGAGTAGGCAGCCTTCGAGAAAGCATTGGTGTTAGGAATAAGAAGAGCACGAATGCAGCTTGTTGCGTTAGGATAGGGCATTGGCTTGATGAAGAGAGTGATCTTGAGACTGATGACCTTTCAATCCACTATGCACTCGCTGTGGCTCAAATCCATTCGTGCCATGTCAGGTGCACTGGTTCCTACGGAACCGAAGAGCTCATAGCGCCTGGTGAGCCCCGCCCCGCGGAGGCAAACCGTAAGACTCTCACTGCCAAGCGCGAGTGGACGGCCTTTCAGGTATCCATGAGCGTAGGCGCAGTGATCGGAGGCGGGATTTTCCTGCCATGGAAAGGGAAGTTAGCGGCAGTGTACCCTGCGGTGAGCAAGATTATCCAGGAGACCTACAATGCCGTCGACCGGTTACCGAAGCGAATTGTCTGCACAGATCCATATATGGACTTAGTCTGGATGGCCGAGTGGGGCAGTCGTGGTTTACCGGCGGCTATTTTGGTCGCTGCTAGATGGGCCCAAACGCAAAGTAGCACTCTTTCAAGCTGGAACCTACTAGCAATGCTGGAGATGTTGAGCCCGTTCATGACCGAGGAGGAAGAGATGGAGCCTCTGAAGTCAATCGTGCAGAAATGCAACAGGGGGGCCGCTGCGTTCTTCGCAAATGCTAAGGCGGACATCGACAAGAAGCGTGCAGAGGGGATCTCTGAAACGCCCATCACCAAGTATGTCATGGACGCCAATGTTGTGGAGAAGCTTAAGGATCTATGGGAAGGCGCGCTTTCAGCGGCAGAGCATCATGGAGTTCCTCCGGAAGAGTTGACCACCAAGCAGGTAATTGCGAGACTGCGAAGTGGACAATCCTTGAATGTTGCCAACACAGCGATAGGAAAGCTCCGCAATGCAGAGTACCATTTTTGCATGCGGACCTATCACAACATGTCTCGCGGAGAGTCATCCATCGATTGGCGCAACGTGAAGGACATCGTCAATCAGGGTACGGCAGCTTTGAGGGAGTTTCTGATCGGGGCTTCATACTGCACTAGCGCTGGGACATGGAAGGGGAAGACCAATGTTGACCAGTTTGACTTCCTCAACATGCTTGGGAACAATGACTATGAACTTCCTGTTGATCTTTCAGGTATCAGGAATGCTCTGGAAGTTCTTGGGATTTGTATCCATGGCGCGAGATACTTCGACTCAGTGATCGCCGGGGCATTCAATCCACCTACGGAACGTCGGAGAGCAGCTTGCAGGGCTTTCATCGAGACGGTGGAGAAGTACACCATCTTCGAGACGGACATCTTCCAGTCCATGATGGCCCACGGGAGTCTGATCCCAATGGAGAGGGACTCAAGGCTTTTCGAGGTATCCTCACCGACTCTTACACCCGGTACAAGAAGTCACTGAATGCGTCGGAGGAGAAGGACAAGAAGGAGTTCACTGTGAGGGAGGTTCCTATCTACAAGAGCGCGGGAGATGTTCCCGTTCTCCTTGGTTTTGAGCAGATGGGTATCAACAACGTCCCGAAGTGGTACTCAGACCTTCGTGCATCGTCCGGTGGCAGGAGATGGGGGAACACGGAGAGTACCCCAGAGCCGAAGGCAAGGCCATCATCCTCGGCTCCTGAACCCAAGCCAATGCCCAGACGACCTCAACCAAAACCGAGGGAGAGATGGTTCATGGGTACAGCCACGGATGCTACGACGCAAGTGCATGAGATGAGGCACAAGGGGCCAGACCTGATATCGGTGGAATATGACGCCTACCAGGGCTACCCCGTGAAATGGCACCTTGAAGGCCCAATGACGATCGATAGGACAGTATCGCCATTTGCGATCTATGCAAGGCGCATGCTATATTTCATGCAGCATTGGCAAGGAGACAGGTCTAGGAGATCGGTGGATCGCTCCCTGGAGGATGTCTTCAAGAAGGACGAGCTCGTGGTGAAGGCTTATGAAGGCATCCGGACGACATCCACCCTCTCCGGCGTCTATCAATTCATGCCATCGGGAGCAGAGTTACTGGTCGCTATGAATCTGGATACCTATTGGAAGGATGACTCTGCAGAGGGACGTTTTGATAAGGGGACCCTGTTGGATGTGCTCAGGAAGTTGTCAGTCCCAGACTGTGTGCAGGTCAGTGCTCTTTCAGAGACAGACCCGAACATCGTATGCGACGAGGCAGCAGCGCTCGCGAGAGCCGGGGGAGCAACAATCATCGTGACGGACTTGGACTACCAATGGTCATCGCGGACTGGTGCAACGCGGTATGATCTAAGCTATTTCCTCACGAATGTTGCCGGATGGAGGTACACCGACGTCATCGTGATCCCCAGGGCGACATGCACAAGGACAGTCCAGGAGACAGGCTGGTAGAGGCTCTTAATGAAGCAAGGGAGGTCATCCGTCAGCACGAAGGGTACCACAGAACATGTTCGTTGCACATTTGGCTCTCTGGTTCATTTGCCGTTGAGACTACCTTCCACTCTTCAAACTACACGAAGCAAGAGATGGGGAGCCTGAATCCGTATCTAACAACCAAAGCCATCGAGGTCCTGTCGAGGATACATTCGGAGGAATTGGGATGTCCCGCAATGGTGCGACTGAACCTGGACACCTGGGAGTTTCTCAACCTGGGGAACCGGGTGACTAACCCATACGAGATCAGTCCGGAATGGGTGATGCAATTGAAGAGCAGGTTCAAGAGCATCGGGTGCATCGTGTCCCCCGACAAGCAATTTTGGCAGGAAATCTACGCATCAGCTGAATGGTCACCATTCTATAAGAAGTGCTACTCTGGAGCATTCAGGGGGAGTGGTGCAGGGTTGCAGCCCTTCGCTGTGATGGAGAAGTATCTCCTCAGGGAGAAGATGGTCCACGCCCTGTATTACCATCCAGCAGACATGCAACAGCTCCGTGAGGTGTTCAATGATGCGATGACCAGGAAACAAATCGATGGTGCCAAGATTGATGAGTTATTGAAGAGGAGTGATGGAGAGTTCGAGGTCACCATGGACGACATGGACGACGCCGACATCGACTGGCTTGAGACAATGGACAACCCTGCAGCATATGGAAGAGCCAGCATTTCAATGCACTCCCCAAATGGCAGAAGCACGATCCTCAGACCCATGGATTCTTGAACCCAAAGCAAAGGGAGCACTCTAAGGCAGTGTGTTCTAGGTGCCGTGACCTTCTGGACCGGGATGACGCTTTTACGAAGGTCAGCCCGATGTCCGACAATTGTGTCAGGTGCCGAGGGATCGATGAATTCGAGAAAGTCTCATCACTTGCTGGAGATGGGGGGTGGTCGCCAACGTCAGCCCTAGCCGCGAAGAGGCAGTATGAGACAGCGTTTGGGATTATCGTGAACATCTTCAACCTGACCAACCCACGTCAGAGCGACTTTGTGAAAGCATTGCCGACTCAGGCGAAGACAGACATATTGCCTGTCCTCAGGGTCATTTGGAGTGCCATTGGATCGACGAGGGGGATCAGGAAGATGTTGTCACATTTCGGCGCAATCAGAGTACCCCAGCGGAACGCCTTGAAGGAGATCATGGGGGGGAACATCAAGAATCCTTAGCCGTTGTATCTGGGCACTCAAATTGCATCTGGTTACTCACCCATGCCTGCCTTAGAAATAGCATAGTAGTAGTAGTAGTAGTAGTAGTAGTAGTAGTAGTAGTAGTAGTAGTAGTAGTAGTAGTAGTCCAACAAGTACTGTGAGCACCACTACCACTACTACTTAGTACACTACTACCTACTACCTATGACGGACTGCTGCCAACTACTAGCTCCCAAGACTACTACTACTGTGACTACCACTACTATTACTGCTACTACTACTACTACTACTAGTACTACTACTACTACCACCACTACTACTAGTACCACTACTACTACTACTGCTGCTACTACTACTACTACTACTAGTGCTACTACTACTATACTACTACTACCACCACTACTACTACTACTGCTGCTACTACTACTACTGCTACTACTACTACAACTAATACTGCTACTACTCCTACTACTACTACTACTACTTCTATTTCTACTTCTACTTCTACTTCTACTACTACTATCTTTTTTTAAATCAAATGAGCGATTTTGGAGCTGTAACCAAACCAACCCTGCATAACTCTCGCAGACTTACTCGGTGTGGGCAGGTTCAGGATGACACAGAAGAGCTTGGAAAAAACAGGTTGTAAAAGATATAATATACGAAAACAATATAGTTTAAATTATAACGTGTTATGTTTTGTAAACGATGGGATGGAAGTTTGCCAATGTCAGCACAACTTTCAGCGACGGGATATCCGACTGCCCAGCTGCGTCTCCCAGGAGGCGTAGAGGGGTCGGGGGTTTCCTGCCCCGCGGACCCCGGCCTGGGAGTCAGCTCACCCGCTCAGGCCGGTGAGAGGGGTCGGGGGTGTCCTGCCCCGCGGACCCTGGGCAGATCGAAGTGGCCGGCTGCGTCTCCCAGGAGACGTAGAGGGGTCGGGGGTTTCCTGCCCCGCGGACCCCGGCCTGGGAGTCAGCTCACCCGCTCAGGCCGGTGAGAGGGGTCGGGGGTGTCCTGCCCCGCGGACCCTGGCCAGAGAAAGATGAAAAGAATTTTGGAAAGAGAGTTAAAAGTGCTTGCAAACGCTGGAAGGGAAGCCAACACAACGGTGCTCGTAATGCCGCCATAGGTGTTTTGGGCCAGATGAGGGGCCAAGCAAGGTGGCTCACAAACAGTGGTGTCGGCTGGCAGATCTCAATTTTGGGGCATCAGATTCGAACAAAATCAAAGCATCACCAACAACGACAGTCACAGCAGTCTGCGCGTGAGTGAGAGCCGTGGCTCTTCCTGGTCATGATGCCGGGGCTCGATGGCCTCTGCGCGAGAACGCTCACTTCCGAAGTTGCTCGGCGCTCGAGGTCTACTAGTAGTAGAATCATTATTATTCCGTCGTCTCTGCCTCCATGTCCCGCTTAGGCATTCATTCCACTTCATTGCTGAACGACTTCGCAGGCTTCTCCGGACTTCAAAGGGTCACTTTGATCATTGATGTTACTGTGCCATGAAATAGAGCTCGGAGTGTAACCGTTTCTGCTTCATTTGGGGGGTACCGGCAGGCCCATCGTCGACTTTATCTCGGGCATTTCCATGTTTGGGGCAGTGCGAGATCGACTAGAACCAGGGCCATCGAGTGAGGGAGAAGTCTCGATCTTAGCAAAAATATGATTTATGTATACTAGTCGTTTTTTAGTGATTTCGAAGGCAGGCTCAAGGGCGCTCTCGTGATTAGCAATGGGAATCTCCGTGGTGGACGCCCTCAGTGAGTGCAGCGCTGAGTTGATGTCACATTGTCGTTTGAAACTGCCCAGTGATGACGTGGCTGCTGCTGGGCTGCCGCCGGCGCTCGCACCAAAGGCGCCAAAGGCCATGAAGACCGCCTCTGTGAAGGCCATACACGATAAAAATAATATTGATATAGATCTAATATACCATTATATGATAATTTTTTGTTTTTTTTCGTTTTCTATTTGCCCATGTCAGGCGATGAAGGGGTCTCGCAAATGCGGGGAAGCTTTCATTGGCGCTGCTGGTTTCGAGATGCGGTCATGGAAGCCTTTATGCAAGCCTGCAGCGAATCCCCTCAAGATCCGTTTGGTTTCGCGGCCTTAAATTAGTTGCTTTCCAAAACAGCTGGAGGTACCGCCTCGGCAGCTCCCTAAGAAGTCAAGGACGAAGAAGCTCATCCGGAAGCCCATCACAATGAAGTCCTTCGGCACCCTACGCCTGGGCCCATGTCCGGGCATGACCTTTGATGACAGGCGTCTTCAAAGCGACGCAGGTCGCGAACACCAAGTACCTTTCCCAGAGAGGGAAGCAGGCGAATGTCTTCCATCCGCCACTTCTTGTGCCAGGACCTGGGCACGCAGATTCACCATTGGACGACGTACCGCCAGGCATGCCGGCTCGAGGGCCTGAGTTTGAAGCTGGTCCGGCAGAAGCGGTTCGTGACGCCAGAGGTGGGAGAATGGTTCGCTGGCAGCTCATCTGACTTTAACTGGACTTATAAATTACAAATTATAAAATATTATTATACGGCCATGGCCGCCTAGGTATCCCTCAGCATTGGACGATCCCTCGGGCTGGAGCGGTCAGCAATCCCGCCTTCAAGAAGCTCTTCGGATCCGACAAGCAGGCAGCGCTTAGGAAATTGTCGTTGCATTGGTGCAGGGGACCTCGTACCCCGTCGTCAGCTTGTTTTCGGGCGTCGGCGGCTTGGAGCTGGGCCTGAGGGAGTGCCAGCCTAAGCCTAGCTTTAATTGTGTAGTCCTTGACGCTGAGATTTGTCACGACCACGGGCTATGTGCTGCCCTTAGTGTTGCAAACTTTCCCGCCACTGAGGTGGAGTGTGGGAAGCACCAGCAGGAGGTCTTGAAGGCACGCCAATCTGAAGGCCACTTGCCTCGTGCGCCCATCTTCTCGGACGTGGAGAGCTTCCATGCCTCAGACTTGGCCCCGTCCATGAGGCCCAAAGGCTACATCGGAGGATTTCCATGTCAAGCTTCATGGCTGTATTGAAACGGTTTAGTGGCTGTGAGGATGTATCAAGGGCAGGAAGGAAGAGGGGCATGCAAGGGGAGCGCTCAAGCCTCTGCAGCCACTTCTTCCGCCTCATTGATGAAGACGCTGCTACGGATGACCGCGTGTGCCTTTCATGCGAAAGCTTAAGCTATTCTTGACTGTGTGCGAGGGAATTCTGCATCATGGAGAATGTCGGGCACCTAGCCCAGAAGGCCATGGAAGGAATGATGAACTACATCCTTGAGGCCAGAGACTTGCCGTGAACCTTTCTTTTTTTTGCAGGAGTTCACGAAGCGTGGGTGGCGGGTGCGCTGGGTGACGGTGACCGGGCACATGGCCGGCATTCAGGCGAGGGCTTATTATGAGCGTACGTCGCCTGGCAGATGACGAGAGATCGCATCTTCCTGTTGGCCTGGAGGCCAGGCTTTGAGTTGTGGGAGGACCGGACCGTTTATGGCTGTTATACAATGTTTAATTTGGGAGGACTCAGCATTGATGGACGAGAACACGATGAAGTCAGAGGCCCTATCAGAATGGAATCCATCTCAGAAGCCGCCCTTGGCCCATTGGCTTGCCACGGAGAAGGACAAGTTCCACGACGAGAGGATGCTTATGTTGGGCAACATAGTCCTTCCAAGGTGCGCGCGTCTAGGCATGCACCTGCTTCTGCATGCGATCCGGAGCCAGTCCTAGGGTCGCAGTTACTGCGAAGAAGTTCCTTAATTAATGTGCTGTGATGACTCAGCGAAGCCTTCCAAAGGCAGTTGCGGAAAAACAGCAGCTGAAATTCAATGAGAGACTTTTTTGGTGGCAGGGAAATTTCGGGTCAAGGCGTCTCTGCGCTGCTTCAGCGAACTCCCGCCATGCCTGCGCCTGAAGTTGAAGGAGGCGATGAATCTCCGACTGCTTCCCAGGAGGCTAGGCTTTTGCTAGACTAGTGAGATCGCGCCGGCAGACCCTTGATCGCTGGACGTATGACGAATTGACGTGGAAGGCTGGGTCTTAAGATCCTATATGCCCATCCCTTTGCAGCAGGACAGCGACCCTCAGGTGCTTAGAGTCCATGTCTGGGATGAGGACCCGATTGTCTGAAGCATACTTCTGCTTCTGCAGGAGCTCGGCGCTCATCGGACTCTGGATTTGTTAAACGACGACCACGTCGGCGACGTTGAGGTGCAGTGGATGTCATCTTCTGGCATGATTCACTGGCAAGGCTTTATTAAAGACTGCAAGCGAGGAAAAGAGCCAGGCCCAGGCTGGTGGAGAATGCAGATGCGTATGATATAGAAACATACAATCACACTATAAAATATACTGTAGGCGTCATGTAGTATCCGTATTTTGCGGATTTGTATCCGAAGGCTGTCAGTATCCGAAAGTCAGTATCCGAATGGGAAAAGTCAAAGACATGGGGGCATAGGGGTACACACTCGTCTGAAGGGTAACACTACTATGGGCTTTCGCAACACCAGTGACCGTGGACAAACCATGTGTATCCGTTATGAAGTCTGATGGCGCTGCGTTCCCGTTCTTATCTGATGAACCGCCATGCTCGGGCGCCCAAAAAAGCGAGATTATCATGGTCCACGGTGTAGGCCAGTATCCGAAAGGTAGGCTCTAGTTAGTATCCGAAAAAAACTGATATTCAGAGGCCCTGCATCCGACAAAACTGCGTTTTGCACCTCTATCTGCTCCTGACAGGTCTCCTGAATCCTATATAATATACATGTATATACTATATATCATAAGTCACGCAGGACAAAGAAAAGAAGGATCAGAAGTCGACCGCCGCTGTGAAAGGCGAGGGAAAGACATGCAAGCATGCGCTCGGACAGGACGTGCTGCAGCCCCTGATCGTAGTCGGAGCCCGGCGCAGGTTTTTTCCCGACAAGCTTCAAAGATCTTCAAAGATCGGGATTGACTTTGAGTGATTCCTGGGTGCTCATGATGGGCATGTTACTCTAATTGAATGATGGGCGTTCGAAACTTGGGCACAGCGTCAGCATCATTCGCGTCCAAAGTGGCTCAATCCGAGGACTTTTTTTTGCTGTCACTGTCCCTTGTCGATGGCCCCCGTGCGGGCTCTTGTGGTGCACCGCGAGTATTTGGAAAAGATTTTGAACGGCACCAAGTCGATTGAAGTGAGGGGCACGTCCACGACCAAGAGGGGTGTCATTGCATTGGCTTGCAACAAAGAGTTGTATGGAGAAGTGGAGATAGTCGATTGCAAGAAGCTCGCGATCCGTGCGAGCCGTCGAGATTACTTGCAGCCTTGGGGCGAGGAGGAGGACTTCATCCTTGGTTTGCGCTGCAGTATGCGCACGGGGCTAGGTTTCGAGGAAGTGATTTCCATGAAGTATTTGAAGTTCTATGGGTGGTGCCTCGCGAACCCGACCCAGTACGAGGTTCCGAAGTCATACTACCACCCGCGGGGTGCGATGTCCTGGATTGATCTCACAAAGGGTCCTGGATGTTTTCCTCGGCCTAAGCCGCCGCCCAGGCCCCAGGCCGAGGCTGTGTATAAGAGGATTTATCCTAAAAGTAAGAGCAGGCCTTTGAATCTGAAGCGGCCAGCCCAGCGCGGCGGCAGTAGATCTTGAAGCTGCCCGACCTTCTTCCATTGGAAAAGTGGAGGTGCTCGATGGTGGGTGGAAATGGGTTTCACGAGGCTCAAGCTTCTATTGACTCAGTATTATATTATATTCAGTGAGGCACTTCGAGGCAGACGGGTGTTACATAACCTATTACTTATAGTAGATGAAGGCGCTTGGGAGCCATGCTAGCAGCAGTTGGCACGCTGTCAGATGACGAGGTCGCGTCGCCACCTGCGCCTGTTACTACACTGCCACTGAAGCGGAGAAAGCTGGTGGACAGCACTGCCGTGGTCGCCAAGAGTGAGCAGCGGCGCTCACTCCGACGTGTTGTGGACAGCAACTGCTTCTGCAAGTGCAAATCGAAGCGGAAGGAGCACCACAACTGCTTCTCGCCCTTTCGGCTGCAGTCTGCTTTTGACGCGGTGTTGAATCTTCGGATGCACCTGCACTCCTTGGACAAGTCTGACCGTGACCAGAAGGCCCGGACTTGAGTTCGTGCGGTGACAAGCGACCTGAGGTTTACAACATCGTGGCTTTGAGAGATCCCTCTTCAGAAGTTGGCCGTGATGAAGGTGTCAACCTATTCGGCCACCCGCTGTGCATCCGTGGATGCGGGAAACTGCTTGGGACTTCAGCTAAGAAGTTGTTCAAGTACCGGAAGCTGGCAGGTGCCGGTCAGGCTTGCCCTCTGGACGGGCGCATGCGCAGAGCTGGGCCTGGCTCCAAGCCCTTCAAGCGGCCAGATGCCAGGGAAGCAATCTTTGAGTTTCTGACAGAATTGTATGTGAAGTGCGCAGAGCCCCTGCCGGATCTGCAGATTCATGATGGGCAAGGAGAGCGATATCAGACGAGCGCCGGCCAGCGAGGACGGGCCCGAAAGGGGAAGCGACCTAGGCTACAGAAGAAGAGAGACCCGCCTCTGACTGAGAAGCACGAACTGCGCCTCATTCCCCCAGGGACGTTCTCAGATTATCACCGGATGTTTCAGGCTAAATGGCCCCATACAAAGGCAACCTTGAAGCTGTTTTGCAAGGCCGCTGGACGGATCTGGCAATGCTTTCATTCATTGGTTTCAACGTAAAAGTGAACGGTCCAGAAAACTTCCGTGCCTAGGTCTGGGAGGAGGGGTTCTCGAACCGCCTGCACATCAGAGATGTGTCTCAGCACCGACGCTGCACAGAATGCGTGAAACATCAATGTCTCATCCGCAAGCTTGGAGATCACGAGCGAGCAAGAGCAGTCCAAGCCAAGCTTTGGGGGGAGCACCTCGAACGACAATTCATGGATCGCCAAAGGTATTGGGACCTGCGGGCTCAAAGCAGGCTTGGACAAGGGGTCCATGGCCCTGTGATCACTTTGATCATCGATGGCATGGATCACTCGAAATGGGTGTTGCCGAAGTCCCACCAGCTCAGCGCAAAAGCTTTCAACAGCTTCATAAGGCCCCACTTGTCCTGCACTGGCCTGATCTGCCATGGGAGATCCGTTGCTGTGGTGTTGGCTGATCAGACGGTGGTCAAAGGAGCCAACTTTACGATTGAGCTTCTACTTCATGCCTTTGACAAGTTGACCCGGGCGGGCATTGACCTACGCCACGCTGAAGTCAATGTGCAATGTGATAATTGCTCCAAAGAAGCGAAGTCGAACGCGGTTCTACGGCTTCTGTCCGTGCTCGTGGGGAAGAGGAGGCTGGGGAGTGCCCGCTTGCAGTCCCTGCAAAGCGGACACTCCCATGAAGACATAGACCAATTCTTCAGCCTCTTGGGGAGCTTTATGTCCACAAAGAAAGAGCTATACAACCCAGAGCATGTTCTCAATGAGCTACGCACTTACCTTTCGAACCCGGCTGTGCGGCCACGAGAGGGCATGAAGAATGCCTACATGGTGAGTTCCACGCGTGACTGGCCGCTTGACCGTGGACCGTTTCGATGGAGTCATTGTCAGGAAGTTGTGGCTGATGGACCTATGCCGGCGCAACTTTCTCAAAGGGATGGGCGGCCCTGGAGCTCCACACTGCTTCGCGCTGGACCGCCGCGAGTCCCTTCAAGGATGCCTGGCATGTTAATAAGAATAATAACTGTGCTGCACTGGCCTTGGCGTTTAGAGGAGAGATCGTGGCGGAATCCGTTGACTGCAAGTTCTGGGAGCGGCGTGGATTCGAGACGCCTGTCGCTACGGATGTCATTCTCAGGCCTGATGCTTGGTGACTTTGCTTTTGCAAGCCTGGCCAGGACTAAACAGTACATGTCGTACGACTACGGGGAGAAAGTCTTTCTCCATCTTCCTGGGATTGTGTCAGCTGAGTGTGATGGTCCGACCGAAGGCGCGGTGGACATTGTGTCTCGTGGCATGTCCTGCCTGAGTCCTTGCCGACGTGAACATTTTGGACCCAGACACCGCGAACCATTACCGCAAGTATGCGGGCCTTCTCAGACTCTTGTCCCCAGTTCGGCTTAGTCAGTTTGATGCTTTCAGGAGAGAGCCCTTTCGACAACACAGCCGCTGCAGAGTACTTGGAGGACCTTGCTGCAGGGACTCAGCGCAAGTATGACCTGCCGCCAATCGCTTCGCAGGGCTACCCAATGCTTGATGCGAGATAGGGCTTAGCCTAAGGTTTTTCCCTACTCTGGGGCCAGCCGTTGGGATCGGGCAGCAAGGATCAGGAAGAGTTGGGCCACAAATGTTTGAGCCAGTTGCTTGGACCGACTTCGAGCTGTCTGTGACGTGCCAAGGCCCGCAACATCTTGAACCTGCAGGTGGACACGGTGAAGCGGGACTGCTTGACTCGCTACAAGGCCCAAAGCAAGGAGGTGCACATCTACAAAGCAGCAGCACAACTTTGGGCCCTTGGCATAGACTTGCCAGAGGCAAAGCGGATAATATCCGAAGCCTTTGATGGAGTCATTGTAGATGACGCCTGATGGTCAGCCGTGGGGCAAAGCCTAGAGTCATGGTCAACTTCAACTCTTGCTGAAATTGAGAGCATGTGGAGGTTCACGGCACAGGGCTTTCCTCTCAATCGGGCGGTTTCACTCTCGGAACCGGATAGTTTCACACAAAGTGGGTGTGGTGTGGAGCTTTTGGAAGGCCAGCTTTTTGTGCACAGAACCGGTGGGATCCTACACAAAAACAATGTCGTCAGGCAGGATTTCCATAAGATCCATGTTTCACCCAAGTTGTTTTGGCCAAGCGCCCTTCCGCACTCTCAGTTTCGTGTAGGATCCCAGTGACATCCCACACAAAAAGCACCATGAGTTCCAGGCACAGATTCGTGAGAAGTTCGGAGGCGTAGTGGCGACCCATGCTCACGGGGGGCCCGGCGCGATTTTGTGTGGGATCGCAGGTGGGATCTCACACAAAAAGTTCGGAAAACCTAGGACTGCAACTTCGCATGGTCACTATCTGCATTTGCGTTGATCGCTACGTTTAACACCAACTTCAAAACGGATGTCCCATAGGCACGGAGCTACTGTAGATTTTGTGCGAGGTCCCACCCCGAGCTTTACACAAAACCTTGGGGAGTTGCGCAGGCTGAAAAGTGCGGGCCTGCCTCTGCCAGGGTTTGCAAAAACCATGGAATGATTGTGGACACCGCCGTGGAAGGAACGGCCCGAGCTAAAGCAGCATTAGACAACAACAGCATTCATTCTGGCCAGGTCCAGGTGTCTTTTAGCTGCGAGCGATGGGTGGGAAGTCGAAGAGGAAGAGCGAGGGCGGTGGTAAGGCTACTCCTTCAAAGGCCATGAAGGCCGAAGACTGGAAGGTTCCCGTGGACGCGCTGTTGAAGGAACAGGTGAAACGCTTCGACGTGTGGCTGTGCCTAGACCTTTGCACGCTTTGTGCTGGCGTGCTGAGGAGCAAGATCCTTGAGACGCACTCCTCCATCCACTACTATTTGGAGAAGGCCTTTGAGAAGGAGGCCAGCTCGGCTGGTGACGTGATCGTACCGATGTCCGGTTCCGGGTGTACCGGGATGCATCGGATTTAATCCGTTGCCACCTGCCACCGATAAGAGAGATCAAGGGGCTTCATGTTTTCTCCCGAGATGTGTGATTTTCTCCTTCATTCTATGGACGATGGTTGCTAAGACCTACCGGCGATTGAAAGTGCAGTTGGCAGTAGACATCTTGGACAGGAGGACCTGGCAAAGTTTTGGCGCTGGGTTGACGAGCACTTCCCGCCAGAAGATGGGATGTGGGGCGCTGAGTCCTCTCGTTTTGGCAGGCCCCCTTTTCTACGCAGATGTGCTGCGCCAAAACCCCCCCCTTTTGGCATAGCTCGCTGGCTGTGATGACATCTGATATTAAGATACGTACGTTTATTTATATAATATATCATTATAAAGCTTCAGTCGAGGAGCTATGCCACGGCAGCGGATCTTCAGTGCGAGGGGCCCATCCTGCTGCGGCCTTTCATGCTGAACTACGCGCCGGCAACGGGGTTGCGAGGGTACTTGGAACCGGTCAGCTCCCCAATCTTCCAGATGAACCAATGTTGATTCAGGACGTGTTCCAGATGCTGTGCCAGTTGATCCTTGCGAGCCAGCCGCCCGTCCATTCGATTAGATACAAGATTATTAGTACCGTTTGGTCCATGTGGCCTTAGCAGATTCAGTCACAATATGATATGATGGGGGAGGTTCAAGACCAACCCTGACATCCCGGGCACCGAGAAGCTGGTGGTGGCCCGGCTGAACGATGCCATCGGCCCGCGGCCTTGCTCCATCCCGACCTTGGAGGTGGCGCCCGGCACGCCGGACGTCTTGGTGGTGAAGGGCTGGTCGCGAAGCCTGTGCGCGATCGCGGTGTTGCTCCACGGGTTCGAGGACTCGCAGGCGGTGGAGGCCCGATCATGATCTGCTATTTCGGGGATCGCTCATGCAGGTGTGGCCTGAGGAGCTGCGGAGGCCGGCCTCAGGCTGTTTCTGGACTGTGGTGTGCCGCGAGGTCGTTCCGAACGATCTACGCGACCTGCGTGGTGCAGGCGCCCCACCAGCTGGTGGAGGCCAACAGAGGCGCCGCAGCGAAAGTAGTCGCGCCTTTATGTGAGGCATCACGCTGGCCTCGACGGCGATTCGGCGCAAGCCGAACGCGTTCAACCTGCTGCATCAGCTGCGGATGCAGCTGAAGCTCGGAGCCCTTCAGTCCGGGGCCATCGAGGCTGGAATCCTCGATGATTTCATCTCATGAGCCTTCAAGCTAGATGATTTTTGGACCTCCGGCGTCATAGACTGATGGGTCGTCGTTTCTCCTGAGCATCTCTGGCATGATGTCATTTGCAGGTTTGGGAGGCGACGACCAAGTTCTGCGAAGCCTTTCGCCTTGGCAAGGCGGAGACGGATGCGGCTACGAACCTCATGGCCAGGGTGCCGAACGAGGTGGTGGAGTGCCTCGCGCAGTTCGTCCGGACCGCTTTTCTTAGTTCAGACTAAGACTGCGCATTGGCCCCCAATGCAGGACTTACGGGATGGGGCGATTCCTCTTCCACGAGCCGGTGAGCCAGGGCCTCTTCAACCTGACTTACTCCTCGGCTTCTGGCACTGCTTGGGAGGCTGCCTTGACGAACAAACTGGACTTGTTGGAGCTGACCTGCAGTCGCATGGAGGCAGACTACCTGGCTCTGAACCAGAGGATGCGCCGCCCTTATGGGTCGAAGGAGGTGGTCGCTTGGCCGAACCTTTCTGAATCATCATGAGTGGGTCGAGGAAGCCCTGCTCCGCTGCGCTGGCGGCTTCATTGCTTGCGTTGAAGCTTTCCAGCAGAAGGTGCCGTCGAGCTACTTCGAAGAGCAGATGCCGAGCATCAGGAAGTCGTGGCATGTCCATGGGGTTATGGACATGAACCCTATAACGATATAGCAATCATCAATCCTATGATATGATATTGAGATATTATATTAGGAGAATCTTCTTAAAGCGACCTGTGTTGTTTAAAGCTTTTGCTGTTGCCGTTGACTCAGGTTCATGCTTCGCCACCTCGACGGCGAGATCATGTCCCTCCTCGATGGGACGGTCCCGCCGGTTGACTTGGCCATAGTGTCCTGCTTCCGAACCAGTCTGATGCAGTTCCAAAAGCAGGCATGTTTGCTTGATGGTGTTGAAACCCGTCCAGATTGTGGCAGGTGGCTGACGAGAACTTGGAGAAGAACGAGAGGCAAGGGGCCATGTGAAGTGTGTGCCTTTTAGCCATCAGGCTGGCGGAAGAGGTGGCAGCAGCGACCTTGCAGCAGTCCAAGGCGCGCATGATGGAGGAGATGGTCCTGCTGGACGCCTACTTTACGGAGAAGCAAGACTACTACAACCGCCAGGTGCAAATCATGTTGTAGAAGAAGTTTAAAGAATGATTGACGTGTCTCTCTGCGCAGGGCAGCCTGGACATGAAGTATTTGTCCGACCGGTACACCCGAGGGAGCGCTCGGGTGACCGAGCTGATGCAGGAGATGCAGCGCTATCTGCCTGTGAAGGAGTCGTTGGACGAAGCCGTGCCTGACATCCTGCGAGTGATCCAGAATCCGCACAAGCCTGCAACGCACCTAGGAGTAGTCTTGGCTTGACTCAGAATGCGACTAAGGCAAGTGCTCCTTGTCATTGACTTGACGGTGTGGCCGGCTCGAGACCCGGCGTCGCTTGCGTTCCTGGCACACTCAACTTAGGGCAGATGGTGGTCGATGAGGCCATCGCTGTGGCAAAGACGATTGCCGCTGCATCCCCGAATTGCTTGGCCCTGGCGCTTTCCCCGGTGCTGCAAGCAAGCACGGACCAGGCCGTGGTGCTCCGCCGACGGAGGAGGCTTGAAGATCTGTTCCTCGCGTGCCCTGTTTGCATGGAGCAATTGCTTTTTGCCGTGTTTCAGGGGATTCGTCATCCATGAAGTCTCAATTCACTATGCGGACTCTGGTCATCAGGGCGACAAGCGACGTAAGTCGCAGGGCTGCCCCTTGGTTTTCCGATGCTGTTCTTTTGCTTAAACCCAGGCATCGTGGGGTGCTCGGCCATCCACTCGAAGACGTGGGCCTGGGCGAACTCGAAGGCGCTGCTTGGAACCGTCGGGCCAATCACCCGTGCAAGAGTCTCTGACCTGGTGAACGGGGATCCGGAGGGCAATCCACTGAGCCCGCCCCAACGCGCGCCTCGAATAATGGGGAGTGGATTGGATCGGAGCCCACCTAAGGTGCAACAGAGGGGCACGCAGGCAAGCTGCGAGATCATCCAAGGGCTGTTGGACGGAGTGGTTGAGGCCACTAAACCAGCGCGAGTCTTCATCTTTGATCTGGTCCCTAACAGGCGCCCATTCATTGTTTGGCGCATGTCCATCGTCCTTCCCATGACAAGTTCATCCATTTTATTTACTGTATGTTATATATATATATATGTTATATTGCTTTTTCCGAATAGCGTGTTGGGAGGTACAACGAGTGGGGCAGAGCAGCACTGCAGCACCAGAAGCAGAATCTCCAGACCCCAACGGCCATGGAGTTCTACTTCAGTGCTTATGGCTGCCATGGACAAGAGAAGGAGCTGGCGACCATGCAGACAGAGGTTGCGGCAGTCCTGATGAGCGCCAGAGTCTCATAAGACGTTGCAGCAGATTGTAGTTAAGGAATGGTGGGACTCCAGCCCCGAGGCGGGGCCAAAGCAGCGAGCAGCTGCTCCTTTCAGTGGGGCGATGCCAAAGCTGCAGTTGCTCACAGTCAGCAATGGCGAAGTTGCGCATCTTGGTTAATTCCGCATGAGAGTTGTCTCAGCATAGGATTCCTGCTACGGTGTTGGACGCACTTCCTGGTGCAAGCGAAGCGGCGAGTGGCATCAAAGATGCCATGAAGGAGTGCGTGACCGAGTTCAACCGAAAGCATGCCGGAGCTGAGCATGCGTTGGGAGCACCAGAGAGCACTTCTTCGGGGCCGCAGCAGGACGAGGCTGCGCGCACTATGTGCAAGCCCCAGTTTTCGGACAGCGACCGGCCTGTGAACGTCCACGCCACTCAGCTTCCCACTGAAAGCCTGGACCTGCCGCAGTTCGAATCCAAGAAGGAGTCATTTGGTGCGAGTCTGTTCGTGAAATTTCTTTAGTGAGGTTGCTGGCAAAGTGCACCCCGACGCTCAGCAACAAGGTGCGCCTTTGCGTGACCAGCGACTACCATATCTGGCTCACGAATGGCGGCGAGGAAGCTGTGACTCTGAGTCACGGGGAGTTGTTTGGATTTGGGCTTGGAGACGCAACGGAGATGCCCACAGGCCGGCAAGATTCCATATAAGTTCGCGATGAGCCATTACAGGCGTAGCTCGCTCCGGAAGCGACCGCTTTATTCCCTGGTTGGTTAGCGACGACCGACAACTTCTCAATGTCGAGAGCTCCGGCAAGAGCGCGCTGAGCCTCGCCGACCTGGTTTGCCAGGTGACGCGCTCCTCGGGGGTGACGGCCATCAACCTTCTGGAGCATGACATGCTCCAGAAGGCGCAGCGGATGTTGCCCTAAGTTTGCAGATAGATCTACATAGATAGGCCAGAACATGTCGATCAGCAAGACCGTCTGTTTTAGACTCTCTCTCGATTGCTTCGAAACTTATTTTGGAAGATGATGGTTTTGCCCTTTGATTTTGATCTGACAGCGACAGGAGGACCAAGAGAAGGGCGTCCCAATGAATTTCCGTTATGAGGTTACGCCCAAGCCAAAGATCTCTGTGTTCGAAACGCAAAAGGTTGATGAAGGGATCGACCGCCTCTCAATGAGAGCCACGCAGCTGGGCGCCCTCTTCAAAGGCAACTTCGGAAAGCTTCCAGTGCGGTCGGAGATCGCCAGCCTGGTTTGGGAAGCATCTTGAAGAAGCTACTACTGACAAGTTCTGCGACTGAGGTGCGTGTCGAGCCGGGCGTGCCGGCTCGCATCTGCGCCCTCAAGCCGAAATTCTGGCTTCTATGCAAGATCATGATCGACAAGGGCCAGGCGGTCAGGCTGACGCCCTGAGGTCGCCAGTGGGAATTTTTGTCATGCCGAGCCAAGCTGCGGGTTCTTTGAAAGAGCTCAAGTCGGTTTCTTTTGAGCTGTTGCCTCAGACCAATTTGACTGACAACAGGAGTCAGCGTTTGGTTGAACTCGCTTGTCAGCTTGGCACCGGTAGCCAGTGGTGGGTCAATGGACCAGTCGTGACGCTTCCGCAGTGCAGTCAAAAGGCGGGTGAAACAGTGTTTGCAGCAGCCGCTTTCAGACCTTCTCAGACTCTAGCTGCCATGGAAAGTGTGCTCCGGCTGTCGGATGATGAAGATCTTCCCACGCCGGTGCCGACACCGGCAAAGACTCCAGCAGCGGCTGAGAAGCCTAAAGCTTCGCCCAAGGAGCCCAAGGCTTCGCCGAAGAAGCCCAAGGCTTCGCCGAAGAAGCCCAAGGCTTCGCCCAAGAAGCCCAAGGCTAAGGCTGAGAAGCCTAAAGCTTCGCCCAAAAAGTCCAAGCAAGGGTCAGTGAGTAAGCGCCCAGCTGTGAACAGTGTGGAAGCCGAATCTTCCACGAAAACGAGCGGAGCTGCTGCTAAGGCCAAACAAGGCGCCAAGGCTAAAGCCATGAAGAGACCGGCGGCAAAGCTGCAGGTGTACAAGAGCATGTACAAGAGGGATGGAGTCTGGGGAGTGAAGGTCAATGGCCGCGAAACTCGGGCCAGGTTTCAAATCATTTTGGTTTCGCTCGCAGGTGGTGCCCGTGGCCGGTGTTCCACCGGAGGTGATTGAAGAGATTGCAGTTTCTCGGATCATTTTCGATATGACCTCCAGCATGCTCAGGAGACGGTCAAGCAGGAGTACCTCAAGGGCCTCGACCGCTCAGAGGTCATTCAGATTATGGCCGGGATCTTTCATATTTAAAGCGCTCCAATCCTGTCAGGAGAGCCTGCGAGAGGCTGCTGCTTTGAAGTATGCCGTCAAAGATGATGGTGCTGTCAAAGAAGTTCCTCCTGCAGCTCCTGCCGGTGAGTCTGAGCCAATTGTGGGCGCAGAGGATGATGCGGAAATGGGGGAGTCTGAAGAAGCGGCCTCCGACCCGGCTCTTGATTCGGATCATGGCGATGCACCTTTGTGAGACGTCTCACATTTTTCGCTTTTGAGCTTCACCGTGCTCGAGAAAATGAGCGATAGTGAAGAGGTTGAGATGGGGCCGATGCGTGCAGACGCGCTTCAGCGAAAGCGCGCGCAGTTGCGAGCTGACACGACCGCACGGCGGAAAATATAACATAAATACTTGTCTTTTATAATGTTAATGCCGGACACATACTATACATATAATAAGGCTACCACCACAGCAGCATTAAATACGGATGACTTAAATTATATAAACTGATAAATATTAACATTCACATTCTGTTTCTGTCATTTCCGCTTTAGTTTGGTTTCATTTTAAGCTTTGAACTTTAGGCGTCTTTATGCTACATTTGCTAGGCGGCAAGAGACATAGGGACTTATTAGCCGAAGTGAGTTGGCTTCCTGGGCGCGAAAACAAACACGAAGGAAACGAACAGGGAAACGAATAGCACACGAAGAGGAAGAGAAACGAACACAATCGGGCAGCGAGGGCGGAAAACGACGCAGGGGGGAATCGAACCCCTCAAATGATGGAGGAAGCCTCCTCTCCAACGCCTCACCCGCTGAGCTATCCGGCCCGTGCTGAGATGGGCAATTTAGGTCAAGTTTAGCCACAAACCGCGACTTTTGGAGGAAGAAGCCCAAAGCACCCAAAGTGCACAAGCCTCCAAATCAGCCCGAAAGCCACCGGAACAGCTTCAAATGAACATAACTCTGGCTCATAGGCTCTAATCTGGAAGCCCCAACCCAACCCGAACACATTAAAGTAGTCAAAAAACTATTTCCAGGATTAAAGTGCTCAGATGGGCCTGGTTCTGGTGGATTCAAGCGCCCCGCGCGGAGTTACGCGTGGTTGGCTCAGTTACAGCCCCAAAATTGCCACACAAAAAATCAAAATGAAAGCGTTCCCAGACTCGCCGGCCGGTTTTTGCCAAAAAGCGGATTTTTCCGCACAAGTCACACCCTAAGGTTAGCCTTGTGACATAATATGTCGTATGATATATGCTGATGTTTCAGTTTTTCTTGGTGATTAATGTGCTCGGATTCGTTTGGCTCCAGTGGATTCAGGCGTGCGGCTACTCCTACTACAACTACTACTACTGCTACTACTACTACTACTACTACTATTCCTACTACTACTATTCCTACTACTACTATTCCTACTACTACTATTCCTACTACTACCACTAACTAACTAACTAACTAACTAACTAACTGACTGACTAACTAACTAACTAACTAACTAACTGCTACTGCTACTGCTACTGCTACTGCTACTGCTACTACTACTCTACTACGACGACGACTACTACTACTACCACCACCATGCTATTTCTAAGGCAGGCATGGGTGAGTAACCAGATGCAATTTGAGTGCCCAGATACAACGGCTAAGGATTCAAGCGGTACTACGTGGACATGCAGGAATACACGTCCGTTGAGGCCGAGGTTTCTACATGGAGGTATCGGTTGAACTACGACGCCGGGAATGTGGCATATGCGAACTGGTTGCAGAACGCCATCGGAAGGGAATCGGTACGCCTCTACACAGGGTCCACGAGCCCATTGGCCGAGGCATGCGGAGATCTCGTCGAGGCGGCATTAGGAGTGTTCGAGGTGCTTTCAGCATTCGTTCTTGGATGCCCGCGCGGTTTGCTAAGTGTTTAGCAGGTTTGTAAACGTTTAGCAGCTTTGTATCTAGTTTAGCGTGTTTGGTTAAACTAGTTTAGCGAGTTTAGTAAACTAGTTTAGCGAAGTTGCTAAACTAGTTTACGGGTAGTTTAGCAGCGTTTTTTGTCCTAAAAAAACAAGAAACATGTTTTCTGGGGGGACAAAATGGTCAACGGCCCATGCTGTTTTCGTAACAGCAAGGCGTGATCAGTGCGCCAGCGCATTGAAGATGCAAGGCTTTAAAGCCACCACAGGCAGGAGCGCATTATGCGCAAACGCCTCTGCAGCGATAAGTCGCTTCTCCGGATTCGCGTGTTCACGGGCCGCCCATGGCTGTGCGGCGTTGGTGCAGCATAAAAAGAAAATATACCCAATGATCAGAGAAAACGCACATCTCTTCCACACACAGCTTTAAACAACTTTTATTTCGTTAGTTGTGACACTTTTTTTCAGCCCATAATCAGGTGCGCAGGTGGGTTTCTGTGCATTCGAATTATGAAAAGGAGGTACCTCCTGAGGGACATGCGCATCCCAATCAGTAGTGTATCACGGGCAGTCCTGCCGTGACCGACGCTTTCAACTTTGAAGCGAGGCAGTCCTGAAGTCGACCCATCCAGAAGTCCAGATGGCCACCCACCATAGTTGATAATTCCAGCGAACAAAGCCGCTCCATCTTAAGGCCCCCTTCCATCGCCTCCGCGATGGCCACGTAAACCGCCCATTTGGGGATTCCATGTGATCTGCGAGCCTTAATAACTTGCGTGCATGGCTTGCCAGCGATACCTGTTACCCGTTCGATTCCAACAAGGTTTCGCTAAAAACAAACATGTAGCATGCGGAGCTATTTTTTTGGCGATGCCACGATGCCAATCTGCAGCCGCCTTCAACGACCCGAAAGCGAGCTGTATATATATACATCTAGCCCTGCCTATAGATGCGCCTGTTGTCCGGCGAGCTTCTTACAGAGGAGAGCCCTGCACGCACGCACCTGCCATCAAACCCATTTATATAGCGATTATATACTCCTCATGAACGCACATCGCAATGAACTTGGCATTGTGCATGAGCCATGAACATGACACGTGGAATCACACGCGCTCTTCTGGATTTTCACGCCACTAGCTTGACTTTCTGTCCATCCAGCTTCTTCCA